>NZ_JACIBV010000001.1:0-4800000 GCF_014195505.1 Nonomuraea dietziae
CCAGCAGTGCCAGGCGGCCCAGGCTCGCCAGCCAGGAGGAGACCTCCGGCCGGAGCTCGAGTTCTTCGGCGCTTCGCAGCCCGGCCCGCCGCATCCGCGCGGACTCCGCGTAGTCGCCGGGCCGCGGTGTACGACTCGGATCGGACCTGGGGCCATCATCGGATGCTGATCGGGCGGCGTAGCGAGGTCGTGTCGGACATTCAGCAAGACCGCCGTCGTCGTCATCACCGCGAAGTCCGCCGGGCGCAAGGTCTTCGGCCTCGCCACCGCAGGCGTCCGTCTCGCTTGACCTCTTGCGCGTCAGTCCGGAAGCCAGTGCAGCTCGTGCGCCAGGGTTTTGGCGACGGCACGGATGCGGCGGTGTAGCGGCGACTGCTCGCGTGGGAGGACCAGGTGGATCGTCAGGCTGGGCGCGCCCCGCAGCGGTCGCCAGGTGAGACCGGCCGGTGCTGCCGTGACCGCGGCTTCTCCGGCCGGGGCGAGGGTGACCCCGTCGCGCAGGTCGCGCTGAGACATGTCGAAAGAGACTGCGGGCGTGTGGAATCGGGGGTGTGGTCGGGTGTCTCGGAACAGTCCGGACAGCTGATCGTGGATCACGGGGTTGGCCGCACGGTCCGGGAGTCGCAGCGGATACGCGGCCGCGTCGGCGATCTCGATCTCCGGGTATTCGGCCAGCGGATGGTGCTGCGCCAGCTGGACCCCGACGCGCATACGCCGCAGCAGGAACCGGCGCACGCCACGGCCCGGCTGTTCACCGCGGGTGATCCCGGCATCGATGCGGCCGTCGGCGACCGCGGGGGAGATCTCCGGTGTCGCCATCGGGACCGCGCCGACCTCGAGTCCGCTGTTGCCGCGAATCAGTCTGTCCACCAGGGCCGGTGCCGTCTCGGCCCCGGCGCTGAGGCTGTATCCGATGCGCACCGTGCCCAGTTCACCGGCCGCCGCGCTCCGGGCGGTGTCCCATGCCCGGTCCAGCGCCGCCAGCGCGGGCGGCGCGGACTCCGCCAGAGCCGCACCGGCCGTGGTCAATACGACGCTACGCGTGTTGCGGACCAGCAGGGCCGTACCGAGTTCCGCCTCCAATCGGCGCATCCGGGCGCTGAGTGCGGGCTGTGCGATACCGATCCGTGCGGCCGCGCGGGTGAAGTTCAACTCCTGCGCCAGCACCAGGAAGTACCGCAAGCTCACCGTATCCGGCGCCACGTGCCCTCCCTGCCGATTGATAACGATCCGTTCTGAGTCTATCCCGTACCGATCTTTCCCTCGACCGCACATCAAGCCCTAACCTGCGCATATGACGATTCAACTGACCGCAGTACCCGTCGCCGGGATCGATCGATCTGAGTGTCAATTCGAAGTCGGACGTGTCCGGCCCAACACAGGAGGTTTCCATGGCTAAGGGTTACTGGGTCAGTGTCTACCCCGCCATTTCCGACCCTGAGAGGCTGACTGCCTACGACAAGCTGGCCGGTCCGGCTGTCCAGGCTGGGGGCGGGCGCGTCCTGTCCCGGATCCCGTCCCACGGCGGTCGAGTCGTCGCCCACGAGGCCGGAATCACGCAGCGCGTCGTTCTGATCGAGTTCGACAGCTTTGAACAGGCCGTCGCGGCATACGAGAGCGAGGCATACCAGAAGGCGCTGGTGGCCCTCCCCGGCGGCGTCGAGCGCGACTTCCGCATCATCGAAGGCATCGACTGACCGGCGGGCCCAGCCATCGCTGAGCATCCGTCACCTGATACGTACACGGTGCTGAACGACGACTCACGAGACGAGTTCGAAGCCATGCCCCGCGTCCCAGTTCGTCGTCGACGTCCTCGACGGCCTGATCCCTGTCGGGCGGATCGAAGAAGCGACGCGACGTCCGGGCCAGCTGGACTGTCTCGCTGACCTCGTCGACGAAACTCATCCTCGCCCGAAGCGAACCGCGAACCGCTTCTCACACGACAGATCGGTCCAGCGAGCACAAGGCTTCGATGATCAGGGGCGCATCCTGCATCCATCTGCCGTGTGCCCCGTCGGGACTACTCAGAGTACTGATATTCAGTTTGAAGAACCGCAGGTCAAGTCCTCTTTCGAGGGGTTTCGATCTGCGGTTCTTCTGTTGTTGAAGTAGCCCAGGGGCGCGCCTGGCTGCGCCAGGATGGCGCACTGGAGCCGGCGACGGCGTGGTGCGGTGCGGTGGGCCAGCACCCGCGCCGACCTGCCCAGGGTGCGGGTGTGGATCGGCCCCTACAAGAATCTGCATGGGGTGGTAGAGCCCACCATCCAGTTCAACGACTCCTTCGAGAACGACGGCCAGGGCAAGGACGCCCGATCGGCGAGCTGGCCTCGAAGGGCTCCCGCGACATCCTCGCCAGATGCTTGGCCAACCGTGAGGAGGAAAGCCTATGACGCCGACTTCTTGACGACGAGGAAGACATCGGCGCACTGCGGACGTGCGGAGAGCCCCATCCGACCATCCCCCTCGGGGACTACGGGTACTGCACGCGCTGCCCCTCCACCACGCCCCACCACGTCCATCAGACCGTCAGGGGCGCCCAATGGACCCGCAGCGGGTCCTGACTCCGGGCCCGGCCCGCTACGCGGTCGGCAGGTCGGTGAGGTCGAGGCGCCGGTCCGTGCGCAGCTGGATCTCGCCGTAGGGCGTCATGTTGGTGTGGAACAGCGGGGTGAGGCCGGCTGCTCACCTGACGGAAGGATCGGGCTCGAGCCCGACCCCTTCCGTCTCAACGCTGCAGCTCTCGCCTTTCCGGCGCCGGCTCCCGGGTGGAGAGCCAGCCGGCGGCGACGGTGACGGAGAGGATGGCGGCGACCACCGCCAGGGAGACGCCCGTGGGAATCTTGTAGATCTCCAGCAGCAACATCTTCACGCCCACCCAGACCAGCACCAGGGCCAGGCCGAGCTTGAGGTAGGGAAAGCGGTGCATGAGCCCTGCGAGCATGAAGTACATCGCGCGCAGGCCCAGGATGGCGAAGGCGTTGGAGGTGAAGACGAGGAACGGCTCCGACGTGACGGCGAAGATCGCGGGGATGGAGTCCACGGCGAAGATCACGTCGGTCACCTCCACGAGCACGAGCACGGCCAGCAGCGGCGTGGCCATCCACCTGCCGGCCCGGCGCACCAGGAACCGCTGCCCGTGGTAGTCGTCGGTAACGGGCATCACTCGGCGCAGGAGCCGCAGGGTCAGGCTGCGCCCAGGGTCGATCGTCTCGTCGCGGTGCCTGGCCATGCGGATGCCCGTCAGCACCAGGAAGGCGCCGAAGACGTACAGGATCCACGAGAAGCTCGCGATGAGCACGGAGCCGGCGGCGATGAAGACGCCGCGGAAGACCAGCGCGCCGATGACGCCGTAGAAGAGCACCCTGTGCTGGTAGCGCGGCGGCACGGCGAAGTAGCCGAAGATGATCGAGAAGACGAAGACGTTGTCCACGGCGAGCGACTTCTCGATGACGTAGCCGGCGAAGTACTGGCCGGCGAACTCGGCGCCCTGCCACCACCAGATGACGGCGCCGAACCCGAGGCCGAGAGCCACCCAGATCGCCGACCACAGGGCGGCCTCGCGTATGCCGACCACGTGCGCGCGGCGATGGGTGAACAGGTCGATCGCCAGCATGACGGCGATCACGCCCAGCACTGCCGGCCAGGCCCAGAACGGCACATCCACGGGAATCCTCCTCCGGTCCGTTGACGACCGGAGGTCTCCCTACCGCCCATCGGTGCTACCGCTGGACGGCACCGGAACCGGGCCGTGTGATGCGCACCGGCCGTACTGACGATCCCGACAGTTGAGGTACTCCCCTCCGCCCCTTCATGATACGAAATGTATTTCGTATGTCAACCAAAGGAGTATTCGTGACAGATCCCGGCGAGCTACGCGCGTGGACGTTCCTCAGCAACCACGCCCACGTGCTGGTGTGCATCGGCCGCGACCCGGACATCACCATGCGGGAGGTCGCCGAGCAGGTCGGCATCACGTTGCGGGCGGTGCAGGGGATCGTCGCGCACCTGGTCGAGGAGGGCTATCTGGTGGTGGAACGCCACGGCCGCCACAACCATTACACGCTCGACCGGACCCGTCACCTGCGCCACCCGCTGGAACGGCACAGCACGGTAGGCGACCTGCTGGACGCGTTGTCACGGGACTGAGCAATCGTGGACGCGTGGGTCAGACTGCCAGCAGCCTCTCGAGCTCTCGCAGACCGTCCCCATGATCGCGTTCGCGGTGCCCTCGCCGCGATACCGCGCCGACACCGTCGGCAAAGACTCCCGCGGCTACGACGCCGACAAGAAGGTCAACGGACGCAAGCGGTTCATCGTCACCGGCGCCGCCGGCCTGTTGATCATCGTCGCCGTGCTCGCGGCTTTGTGGCAGGACCGCGACGGCGGTAAGACCGCCCTTCTCGGTGCTTACCTGAGCAGCCCGATCCGTCACGTCTTCGCTGATCAAGGCTTCGCCGGCCGGTTCGTCGACTGGGCGAACACCACGCTCAAGACCACCGTCGAGATCGTGCGCAAACCCGCTGACCAACGTGGCTTCGCCGTTCACCCGCGCCGGCGGGTCGTGGAGAGACCCCTGGCCTGACTCACGGCGCACCGCTGTTGGGCCCGCGACTGCGAACGACACCCCGAGACCTCGGAAGCCGTCATCCGCTGGGCCGCCATCAACGGCATCCTCCGGCGGATCACCCGCGGACAACCGGCCCCCCGTCAGCTCCGCCGCACCTTCACCTGGACCTGATCAACGTCTCACACTGGCCAAGGAAGAGCCGGTCGCGGCGGTGTTCAGGTTTTGGACTCGCTGTCGTTTCCGTCCAAGACGGCTACCGCGGCCGTGATCTAGCGTGGACCTGGCAGCTCGCCCGAGTATGAGGAGACGGCACAGTGCGTAACTTGGTCTACACCGGTTTCATGTCGCTCGACGGCGTCGTGGACTCGCCTGGCGGCGGGCCGGGGGAAGAACACCGCAGCGGCGGGTGGGTGGTCAAGGACCTCGAGTTCGTTCCCGAAGCCTGGTCGCTGAAGGGTGAGGAGCTCACCGACACGGCGGCGCTGATGTTCGGCCGCCGCAGCTACGAGGCGTTCGCGGCGGTCTGGCCTGGCTCGGAGGACCACGCCGGCTACAAGGAGCTGCCCAAGTATGTGGTGTCGAGCACGATGTCTGACGACGCCATCGTCAACGGGTGGGGGCCGACCACGATCCTGCGCTCGGCCGAGGACGTCGCCGCGCTCAAGGAGGGTGAGGGCGGCGCGATCTTCATCCACGGGAGCGCGGAGCTGGCCCGGCGGCTGTCAGACGCGGGCCTGATCGACCAGTACAACCTGCTCGTCTTCCCCGTGCTGCTCGGTGCCGGGAAGAGCCTGTTCGGCCGGGCCGACCGAGACAAGCACATGCTGACGCTGCGGGAATCGGAGAGCTACTCGAACGGGATCCTCAAGCTGGTCTACGAGGTCAAGCGCTGATCCAGGTCGAGGGCGATCGCGCCGCCGGCGCCCTTGCGCAGCTGCCTGACGGTGCGTCCGACGTAGGAGCGCAATGCCCGGGCCAGGTGCGGCTCGTCGAAGTAGTCAAGCTTGGCAACGACGTCGGCGGCCGGGTCGCCAGCAGCCAGCAGCTGCGCCGCCGCGCGGGCCCGCTCGATCTGCCGGACCGCGCCCCGCGTCAGTCCAGTCGCGGCGCGGAACCGGCGTTCGACCGTGCGCCCCGAGACGGCCGGGCGGTGACCCCGCACCACGTCGGTGACGAGCAGGTCACGGACCACGATCCCGGCCCGGACGAGACCCTCGACCAGAGCCTCGGCGTCGTCGGGGCCGGGCGTCTCCCAACGCGCGCCGTCCAGCCGGAACGTCCGGCGCGTGGTGTCGGGGAGCCCGATGCCCCCGTCGACCAGCGCCAGCGTGGGCACGGCCCGCAACGAGGTGCCCACGGCGAACTCGATGCCCGTAAAGGCCGCGCCCTCCGGCACCGGCGCCGTGCCGGTCCGGGTCTCGGGACCGGTGATGCCCGCGTACGCCCGGCCAGCGTGTTGCCAGAACACCAGGCCCCAACGCACCCCTGCGATGGACGTCATTGCAGTGACCTGCTCGCTCGTGCATGTCCACACGGTGTCGACCCACGCCGAGTCCGACTCGCGCGTCTTGAACCGCAGTCCCACGGGTGAAGGATACGTCGCTTCGCGTTCTCCGTGGCTTGCCCGGCTACGCGGCTTTGCGCTACGGCAAGCTGTGCGGGCTGCGCTGAACCGAGCCCAGGACCCGACGATGTGCTGCGAAGCGCAGCGCACGGACGAGGGTGGGCGGGCCGCATGGCCTCCAATGGTCATTCAACGGGGTCGGCGAGGACGAGCACCATGGAGTCGAGGAGGCGGCGCCAGTCGCCTTCGGGCATGTCATCGCGCTTGAGGCCGCGAGCGGCGGCCGCCAACGCATCCACCAGCCGGGCCTGGATCTGGTGCGACTCCTCCTCGCGAACAGCGGCCAGTCTGCGGACCGTCCTTTGAAAGTGGGGGGTCTGGGTGAGCCGGACGAGCGTAGGCGGGAGAGGCGGTTCGGCTGACGTGTCGCTAGTCGCGTTAGGTACCGACGAGGGACTACAACCGTTGCTCGCATTGTCGGCTCCTTCGTCCAGCTCGACGATGCTGATGTCGTGGTCGCGGAGCAGGCGCATGACGGTGGCGGGGGAGGGGTGCCGGCCCCTCATGGCCCCGCATTGGGCGCCCCGGTCTTGGCCTCATCTGCTACCCCTTCGCCCGACAGGAGGCCATCCATGAGGGCCTTGAGCGTCTTGGCGTCGTCCGGGCCGAGCCGGTCCAGCAGGTGACGTCGGGTGGCCGTCTCCAGTGTCGGCAACGTCGCGTCGATCACGTGCCTGCCTGCCGGGCATAGCGCGACCTCCACCCCGTTCGGAACCTTGTCGCGGGCCACGTAGCCGCGGTCGGCCATCCGGGTCAGCAGGTGCGACAGCCGCGTCCGATCCCAGCCGAGGGCGGCGGCGAGGGCGTTCTGCCGCAAACTCCCGCCGGACTCGTGCAGGCAGACCAAGACGCCCAGTTCCGGCTCAGAGACACCGGACGCCGCCGTGGTTTCGGCGATGACGGCGGCACGGACTATCTCATGGGCGCGTTTCCACCGCAGCCACAGCTCAGTCGCCTCACCCGGCCCAACTGTTGACATATCAACAGCCTACTTTCTAGTGTTCGTCCCGACCACATAGCTCGATGTGCAAGGACTTCTCCGATGCTCGATCCTCGACGGCACTACGCCAGCCTGCGCCTGGTGGCGCTACTCCCCCTCCTACTGTTCCTCCCCGCCGTGATCGCCTTCTTCACGGACCCAGACGTAGCGTGGGGAGAATACCTGGGCGTCTTCTTCCACCTCTCGATCCTCTTTCTGGTATCGCGCCTGGAGGCGGCGCCCTGGGCCAAAGCCGCAGGCTACGGCTGGGTGGCGCTCGATGTACTCGCCGGCATCCTCATGATCAACGCAGTCGAGTACGACACAGCTTGGGCGGTCCGGCTCGGCGGCCACGTCCTCGCCGGCGTCTGGATTGTGGCGAGTTCCCTGGTCAGCCGTTACTGGCCAGTCCGCGTGGTCGGCGTCATCACCGGCGTCTGGCTCGCTGGCTACTCCTTCGTCGGTACCCTTCTCGCCGAGGAATTCCTGCGCCCGGCCGGAATCATGATCCTGGTCTGGTTCGCCCTCCTGGCGATTTTCCACCGCGACGATCCCGGGCACCCGGCGGCACCGACCAGCCCAGCGCCGGCCTGACGCGCGGTATACCCACAACCGGCGAGCCCTCGCCGCCGGGTTCGCGTGTCACCCGATGAGCAAATCACCCGCACTTCCTACGTGATCGACCTGATCGCTATGAGGCGCAGAAAACGGCGGGGCCCGCTCCACCAGCGTGCCGGCGTAGGCGCTGTCACCCCAGATGAGGGTGAGCTGCGGATGCGGCATCCGCAGCCGGGCCGGCAGTTCCCGGGCGGCGTCGCGGTCGGGCTGCCCGGCGGCGGTGACCATGACCATCATGAGCAGGCCGAAGGTGTCCACGACCAGGTGACGCTTCCTCCCCGGCACCTTCTTCCTGGCGTCATAGGACCGGGAGCGGCCGGTGACGGTGGCCGCGGCGCGCACCGACTGGGAATCGATGACGCCTGCGACCGGGTTGGGGCAGCGCCCGGCGCGTAGCCGGATGGCGCGGCGAAGCTCGTCACGGACCCGGTTGAAGACCCCGGCTCTGGTCCAGCGGCTGAAGAAGCCGAACACGGTCTGGTAAGGCGGAAAGTCGGCAGGCAGGGCCCTCCACTCGCAGGCGTTGTCGGTCACGTACCTGATCGCGTCGAAGATGTGCAGATGTGATCTCCATAAATGACGAGGTCCAGGGCGTCAGGCGCCGACCTGTGTTCCGGCGGTGAGCTGTTCGACGGGGGTGTAGGGGTCGGGGAGGCCGAAGGCGGCGGGGCCGAAGCAGTCGAGCGCCGCGGGGGTGCGCATGATGTCGGGGGTGGAGATGGCGTAGACGGTCAGTCGCTGGCCGAAGGCCAGTGCCTCCGTGGTCACCGGTGCGCCGGTGTCGGTGTTGAGGGTGCAGATCAGGTCGGGGACGATCGCGACGACCTCGCCGTCGCGGCGGGCGACGAGGTGTTCGTTCTGGAAGGTGATCCGCAGTTGGTCTCCGGGGTCGTCGAGGGCGGCCAGCGTCACGTGGCCGCGGGCGAATCCGTCGACGGTTCTGCGGTCGATGTCGACGACTTTCCCCCTGAAAAGGATCAGGCCGTGGGTGTAGATGGTGCCGGCCAGGGCGGCGGTGAGCGCGTCGAACGGGTCCTCGTGCCGCTCGCGGGCGGTCCTCAGCGCCGCCCCGATCCGCATGCCCAGTGTCAGCGTGCCGGGTACGGCGGTGCGGCGGACGGTGGCCGCGTCCATCGGGTAGTCGCAGATGTAGGCGGCGCCGCCCATCTCGACCGTCATGACGCGGGCCAGCCGTTCCATGCGGACGTTGTCGAGGGCGTCGATGATGGCGACGTCGCCGTGATCGGAGGCGATCGACATGGGGGAGCCCGGCACGCCGTACACGGCGAACGTCTCCATCTGCAGCTCGGGGAAGGCCCTGCCCATGCCGTCGGCGTCGATGACGGGCAGTCCGAGCTGGGCGCCGAGCAGCAGCGGCATCATGCTGTTGAGGCCGCCGCACTCGATGGGCATGGTGGCGGCCGCCGTACGGCCCAGGTGCTCTTCCAGGGCGCGCAGCGCCGCGACGTTGCCCCTGCCCGAGGGGGGCCGCTCGACGAAGACCGTGGGCGCGCCCATCATCGCCGACGGCAGCACGAGCGCGTCGTCGGGCAGCTCGTCGATCGGGATGATGGTCACCCTGCGGCCTTCGCGCAGCTGCCGTTCGACCAGCAGCCTGCCGATGTAGGGGTCGCCGCCGCCGCCCGTGCCCAGGACGGCGGCGCCCTCGGCCAGGTCGCGCAGCGTGGCGACGGTCAGGTCCATGCCTGTCACGCCTTTACCTCCTCGATGGTCGCGGCGCGGCCGACGCACAGCTCGCCGACGGCTTTGACGCGGACGCGCACGGCGTTGCCCGGCAGGTAGGCCACGTGCACCTCGTCGATGTCGACCACTTCGACCGTGTCAGGGTCGGCCCCCGCGGAGACCGCCCGCTCGACGGCCTCGGCTCGGGCCTGGTCGAGGACGTCCTCGCGGGTGCGGGCGGCGGTGATGGCGAACAGCCGGTCGACGTCGCCGCCGATCTGGCCGGTCGCCGCGCCGATGGCGTTGGCCACCGCGTGGTGGGCCGGACGGTGGACGGCAGGCACGCCCGGCAGGTGGTCGGGCATCAGGACACTGCCGCCGCCGACCACGATGACCGGCAGCGGCTGGGCGGAGACGCGCATCTGGTCGACGAGCTCGCCCACCCTGCCGGCCATCCAGGCCACGCCGTTCCTGACCAGGTCCTTGCTGAGGTGGCGGACGAGGGAGGGGTCGCCGATGTCGGCCATGCCGGCGGCGACCGCGAGGTCGGTGGCGGTGAGGACCTGGCCGCCGAAGACCAGGGCGTGGTCGGTCAGCTCGTAGCCGACGCTGTCGGGCCCGATCTCCAGCCTCGGGGTGGTGGCGACGCGGCTGCCGCCGCCGAGCCCGATCGACAGCACGTCGGGCATGCGGAAGTTGGTGCGCACGCCGCCGATGTCGACCTCGCCGGTGGCCTGGCGGGGGTAGCCGCCGCTCAGCACGCCGACGTCGGTGGTGGTGCCGCCGATGTCGACCACGGCGCAGTCGGCCAGGTCGGCCAGGAACGCCGCGCCGCGCATGGAGTTGGTCGGCCCCGAGGCGAACGTGCGGACGGGGTAGCGCCGGGTGTACTCGGCGTCCATGAGTGTGCCGTCGTTCTGGGACAGATACAGCGGTGCGTGGATGCCGACCGCCCGCAGGGCCTCGGCGAAGGCGTCGACGATCTCGTCGGCCAGGTCGCGCAGGCAGGCGTTGACGACGGTGGCGTTCTCCCGTTCCAGCAGCCCCACCCTGCCGATCTGATGGGACATGCTCACGTGCAGGTGTGGCAGCTCCGCGAGCAGGATGTCGGCGGCCCGCTCCTCCAACTCGGCGTTGACGGGGGAGAAGACGCTGCTGATGGCGACGGTGTCGATCTCGTGCGTGCTCAGCTCGGCCGCGATGCGCTTGAGCTGGTCCGGCTTCAGCGGTGAGATCGGCCGGCCGTCGAACTCGTGGCCTCCGTCGCACATGTGGATGCTGGGGTTGATCGCCCTGATCAGCCGGTCGGGCCAGTCGACCAGGGGCGGTAGCGCGGCGGTGGCGGGCAGCGCCAGCCGTACCACCGCGGTGCGGGCCAGTCGGCGGCCGGTGACCAGCGCGTTGGTGAAGTGGGTCGTTCCGATCATCACCGCGGTGATGTGTCCCCGCTCGGCGCCGGAGGTGGCCAGCAGTCGTTCCAGGGCGGTGACGACGCCGCTGGTCACATCGAGGGTGGTAGCGGTCTTGATCTCGGCCACGACTGTGGTCTCGGCCATCAGGACGGCATCGGTGTGGGTGCCGCCCACGTCAATCCCGACACGCACGGGTGGTGCTCCTGTCTGCGTCGAAGGAGGAGAGAGTCGAAGGAGGAGAGAGAGATGGGGCCGGGGTCACGCCACTCGGGCGTTCTCGTCACGCGGCGCACCGGTCAGGCCCAGCCTGCCGGCGATCGCGTAGGCGGCGAAGGCGACCACGAGGGCGTTGAGCGCGGGGATGCCCCACGCGACGTACTTGCCGATCAGCGCGGAGGCGAGCCAGATGACGAGCGCGGCGGGCGCCCAGCCCGGAGCCGTGCCCGGGAGTGTGCCGGAGGCTCGGGAGACGTCGAGGGCCGCTCGCCATCGGCGTACGACGTAGTACTCGGCGACCATGATGCCGGCGACGGGCGGGATGGCGACGCCGAGCAGGACGAAGAAGTCGATGAGGTGGTCGAGGATGCCCGCCGCGGCCAGGCCGGTGCCGATCACGCCGAGCGCGACGGTGACGACGGCCCTGTTCGTGCGCTTGCCGAACGCGGTGTGCAGGGTGTTGGTCATGCCGAGGGAGGCGGCGTAGAGGTTCCAGTCGTTGATCTTCAAGGTGGCGGTGATCAGGACAATCGTTCCCACCACGCCCGAGGTCGTGGTGACGATCGCGATCACGTCTCCGGTGCGCAGCGCGTGGGCGAGCAGAACCCCGACCAGGGCCACGACGTACTCGCCGAGCGTGATGCCGAGCACGGTCTGCTTGACCACATCGGCGGCGCTGCGGTTCCACCGGCACATGTCGGGCGAGATGACCGCGCCGACGATGAACCCGCCCGCGACGATGGTGGCGCCCTCGGCCAGGCTCAGGGCGGGACCCGGTGGCGCCGAGGCGACCAGCGCGCCGAGCGACTGCTTCGACAGCTCGACCGTGATCGCCCAGCCGGCCAGGGCGAGGAAGGCGGGGACGGTGATCCACGCGGTCCAGGCCATGCCGGCGAAGCCGTGCACGACGATCGCGGTCACGGCCAGCCCGGCCATGATGGACCACATCCACACGGGCGGGCCGCCCAGCAGCGAGGCGAGGCCCTGGGCCAGGACGGCCGACTGCACGCCGAACCAGCCGAGCAGGCAGATCGCGATGACCATGCCGACGATGCCAGCGCCGTACCTGCCGAACCCTGCCCACCTGGCCAGCACGGTGGTCGACAGGCCCTCGCGCATGCCCGCGATGCCGATGGCGATCGCGACGACCTCGAGGATGACGGCGCCGAGTGTGATGGCGAGCACGGCGTCCCAGAACGTCATTCCCATGCCGAGGGTGGCGCCGAGCAGGAACTGACTGAGCGCGCTCAGCATGCCGAAGCGCTGGATCGCGACCGTCACCCAGCCGTAGCGGGCCGACTGCGGCACTCGCTGGAGCGCGTAGTCGTCGCGGGCGAGACCCTCGTCGGATAACTCGGTGGTGAGCGCCGCATCAGACATCCGATGCCCTTTCTACGAGTCGATCAGAAACGTGGAGGCGTTGGCAGCGACGCTAGATTCCCCGGCGATCATTGGGAAGAGGTGTGCCGACGAACTGTCGATCGACGCGTCCCTCCTCCAGCCACGGCCGGCGCGTCTGACTACGTTCTCCACCTTTGGTGAGATCTTGTGTTGCCATGAACGTCCGAACCGTGCTAGACGATCTACGGTGACCAAGGACGCCGACGGGAGTACGGCACACGACGCCTTGCAGCATGCGCTCGAACGCCTGCGCGCCGCCGGAGGCGACGGCCGGGCCCTCGGCCATGACCACCTCGCGGTGATCCGCCACCACGCCGTGGCCCGTATGCGCCAGGGCAGCCGCCCAGCCGATCTGGCCGCGGAGTACGGGTTGGCGCGGGCCACTCTCTACCGGTGGCGGGAGCGTGGGAAGGCCGGCGACCACGAACTTGAAGCTCGCCCCGGGGGCCGCACGCCGTACAAGATGCTGCCCGAGTCGCGGCGGGTGCTGCGCGAGGCCCTCCTGGCCGACCCCCGCCGGCTCGGGCTCGGCCGGCCCCTGTGGAGCCGCGCCCTCGTCGCCCGCTACCTGCGCGAGCAGGCGAGGGTCGTCCTCTCCGGCAAGCACCTCCGGGTCCTGCTGCGTCAGCTGGGCCTGTGGCCCGCCAGCGGCCTGCCCACCTACGCCGAACAGTGCGCGAAGGTCCCGGAGTGGTTAGCGGAGGAGTTCGGTCGGGTCCGTGCCCGCGCCGAGGCCCAGGCCGCACCCGTGTTCTTTCTGCAGATCATGCCGCTGCCCGGCGAGCTCCAGCTGATGTCGATCGTGCGCACCAACGGAACCCAGCGCTCATTCGCCGTGCTGCCTGCCGACAACGCCGTGGACGATGTCCACGGCGAATTCCTCGACCGGGTCCTCGCCACCCGTACGGGCCCGATCTTCCTGATCACCGACCCGTTGATCGCGCCTTCGACGCGGGCGGTGGCCGCTGCGGCCCGCCGGCGCAGCAGTCGCCTGACGCTGGTGCACCTGCCCGCACCCCGTGACGCCGGAGTCCGTACGGCCCTGCGGCAGTCGGCGCTGACCGAGCACCGGGCCGTGCACGCCCGACTCAGGGCGGCCGTCGACGCGGTCTGCGAGGAGAGCTCGGCCCTCGCGCAGGACAGGCCGCTCCTCGGCCGGCCGGTGCGCTCGGCCCTCCTCGACGCCGTCCGCCTGCGCCGGCAGGCGCAGGCCCTCCGCGAGAGATGTAGCGCGGTGCGCAAGGCGGCTGAGGCCGTCACGGCGCAGAGCAGGCAGACCGCCAAACAGGTCAGGGCCGAGCTCAACCAGCTCATCGCCGCCTCCCGCCGCAGCGACAGCAAGATCGGCATCACGGAGCTCGCAGCGGCCACAGGGATGACCCGTAACGCGATCAACCTCGTCGTCCGGCGCACCACCGCACTGTCGCCGCAGTACCCCATGTCCGCGCCCGAAGCGATCAACCGGGTTTCCCGTACGGCGGAGCAATGGCGTGAGCTGTCCGCCCAGCATCAGAGCGACCTTCGGCTGGTCGCCCTCGCCAGCGACGTGTTCGACAAGGCAGCCGCCGTCGAGCGGCAGATCGCGGCCGATCGCGATCAGGCCGTCATCGCCTGCCACCAGGCCGGCACGTCCGTACGCGACCTTGCCAGGGACGCCGGAGTCAGCGAGAACCTGATCTACGCGCTGATCGGACCGATCACACCCGGCCGCCACGGCTCGGATCCGCTGCTGGCCCGCCTGGGGGAGGTGGCAGCGCGATGGCGCTCCGCCAGGGACCAGACGGGCAGCGCCCGCAGACGGCGTGCCGAGCAGGAGGAGCTCCGCCGCCAGGCGATCGCGACGGAGACGTCGTGCCGCGCGCGCCGCAACCGGCTCATCGAGCTGTGCGCCTCCTCCGGCTACACGATGACGGAGATCGCAGCATGGTCGGGCATGGACCTCGCGACAGCCGCCGGGTCACTGTCGGCACGACGGCGTCAGGTGACATCCGAAGAAGGACGGCAGGCGCTCCACGAGCTGCGTACGGCGGTCGAGCAGGTGCAGGAGGCCCACTGGGAGGTGGACCGCCAGCGGCTGCTGTGCGAACGGCTGGAGGCTGACCGGCGTCGCCACGCCCAAGCCGAAGACACGGTTCGCCGCGAACGTGATCGGGTGCTGCTGCAGTGCCGTGGTGCGGGCGCCACCATCGCCACGCTGGCCGCCTGTGTACAGGTCGACGCCCACACCATCCGAGAGGCGTTGCGCGCGGCCGCGGGCGACGCGGCGGAGGAGGAAGCACTGGCCACCTCGCGTTGACCAGGCGACGCCCGTTGCCGTCTACGAGACGTCGCCGACGTGAACCACCCTGCGAGGTGGCGCATCTGCGGCGCGTGTTCGTCGGCCATGCGTGCAGTATCTCGTCATCCGCCCTTGGAGATGAGGCGCGTGGTCAGGCGTCGGGCTGGAGGTCGAAGACCGCCTTACCTGTCACGCGCCGGCCGCGCAGCGCGTCGGCTGCCTCGGCGAAGCGTTCCCAGGAGCCGCGCCAGCCGATCTCGGGCACCAGAGCGCCTTCGGCCGTGAGCCACACCAGCTCGGCCAGGTCATCGGCGGACCCGAACTCATTGACGTAGGACATGAGCGTCTTGGGCAGGCCGACGGTGGCGTACGGCGGGAAGACGGCCGGCTCTGCCGAGGTCCACCCGACGGACTGCAGGCTCCCGCCGGGCGCGAGAAGTCCCCAGGCCGTGACCAGATGGGGTCCGCCGACCGTCTCCACGACGATGTCGACGGGCTCTTTGATGTCGTCCAGGCCGACGACCACCTCATCGGCGCCCGCGTCGACGAGGCCGTCGCCTCGCGCGGGGGAGCCGACCGAGGCGATGACGTGCGCCCCGGCGCGGGAGGCGAGTCGCACGGCGTAGCGTCCCACGCCGCCCGAGGCGCCGGTCACCAGCACGCGCTTGTCGGGGGCGATCCCCGCGCTGCGCAGCGAGCGGAGCGCGGCCAGGCCCGCGGTCGGCAGCGCCGCCGCCTCGGCCAGGCCGACACCGTCAGGGACCTCGGCCATCGCTGACACGTCCACGGCCACCCGCTCGGCGAACGCGCCGTCCGCGAAGAGCACGACGCGGGTTCCGGCGGCGGGCCCGGAGCCGTCCGCCGCCCCCTGCCGGACGATCCCGGCCGCGTCGAGCCCCAGCGCCGCCCCGGCCGGAACCCGACCGGAGATCGCGTTGTTGAGGTCCGCGTAGTTGAGCGACGCGTGCACCACATCGACGATCACCTGCCCGGGGCCGGCGACGGGGTCGCCGATCTCTCCGAAACCGATGTTCGCCGGGGCGGACGGGTCGACGATGAGGGCGCGCGTGGGTGTGCGGGCTCCCGGATCAGTCGCGGAATGAGAGGACGGATGGCGCGCACGGTGGTCGGCGGCTATGCCTTCCTGCACGCGATCCCCTTGCAGCCGCTCAGTTCGTTCAGCCGCCTGTCCAGCCGGGCGACCACCTCGGCGTACTTCTGGCGACCGCTCTCCGTGGCCAGCAGGTTGTCGAGCTGGTACGGGTCGGTTGTCAGGTCGTAGAGCTCGTACTCCCGCTCGCCCGCCGCGCGCTCCAGGTCGTACCAGCGCGTATACGTGTAGCGCTCGGTGCGCAGCGAACTCCACGAAGGCAGGTCGATGACGTAGAGCTCTTTCCTGTCGCCCGTGGTGTACTCCTGAAAGATCCCGTCGCGTCCGTCGAGGCCGGAGCCTCCGTACTGGCCGAAGAAGTCGGTCCGCCAGCCCTGGGGAATGCCGCCGCCGAACAGTGGGGTCATCGAGGCGCCGTCCATGTCGGCGGGGACGGGCAGGCCGGCCAGTTCCAGGAAGGTCGGCGCGTAGTCGATGGACGTGACCATCGCCCTGGAGGTGCCGTGCCTGACGCCGGGGCCCGCGATGACCAGGGGCACTCGGATCGACTCCTCGTACGGGGCCATCTTCTGGAACAGGCGATGCGCGCCCATGTTGTAGCCGTTGTCGCTGGCGAAGACCAGATAGGTGTTGTCGTACTCGCCGGTCTCCTTCAGGGTCCGCACGATGTCGGCCACCATGTCGTCGAGGGCGAGCAGGCTGCCCATGCGGTTGTGGTGGTCCCAGTCGTTCGTGAGCGCGACGGTCGCCGAGCGCGCCTTGGCGCTCTGCCGTAGCCACGTCGGCTTGTCGCTGACGTCCTGCTCCTGGAAGTTCTTCGGATGGGGCGCGGCGCCGAAGCGGGTGCCCGCATAGCGGGGCGGAGCGGACATGGGGGAGTGCGGCGCGGTCGAGGCCGCGTACCAGAAGAAGGGCCTGTCGGTGGCGGCGGACTCTTCGATGAACTTCACCGACTTGTCGGCGATGACGTCGACCTGGTAATCGCCTGGCCCGCTGCCGTATTCGACCAGGGTGCCGTTCTCGTTGAGCGTGTAGTTGTAGCCGGTGTAGAGGGATTTGGTGACACCGGCGTTCCAGTCGTCCCAGCCTGGCGGAATGTGGTGGGGGTGGTCCTCCAGCCCGTTGAGGTACTTGCCCGCCATGCCCGTGCGATAGCCGGAGTCGTGCAGGTGCTTCACGAACGTTCTGCTCTCGTTGTCCCCGTTGTTCGCGACGAAGGCCGCGAAGCCTCCCTGGTCCCCCTCGTTGGTGAGCACCTGGGTGTTGTGGCCGTACTGGCCGGTCAGGATCGAGGCGCGCGCGGCGCAGCAGATGGGTGTCGTGGCGAAGGAGTCGGTGAAGGTCAGTCCGCTGTCCTGCAGCAAAGCCTTCGTCTTGGGCATCGACTCCCAGTACGGCGTGGCTCGCTCGTCGAGGTCGTCGGCAAGGATCATCACGATGTTCGGCCGGGGGTCGGCCTCCGCGGTCGAACCGCTCACAGCCAGCGGCACGGCCAGCACGGTCGTCACGAGAAGGCGGGCTGTCCCGCGAAAAAGTGTCATGGCTGACACATTAGTGGGAGAAAGTGTCAGTCATGACAGATTTTTGTCCCGTGGAAGAATGTGGCCATGGTCACCCCGGGGCGGCGCGAACTTCACAAGCGGGCGACGCGGCAAGCCCTGCAGGAGGCGGCCACGCGCATGTTCGAGGAGCGCGGCTACGCCGACACCACCGTGCGCGACATCGCCGAGGCCGTCGGGGTGACCGAACGGACCTTCTTCCGCTACTTCCCCTCCAAGGAGGATCTGCTGCTCGGGGAGGTCCTGGACCTGATCCCTGAGCTGGGCAGGCTGGTGCGGGCCAGACCCGGCGGCGAGGAGCCCTACGCGGCTGTGTGCAACGCGCTGCTCGACCTCGCCGAGCAGCGCGGCATGGGGGTCGGCATCCTTTTCAGCGGCCTTCCCGGACGGGCGTTCTCGCGGTCCGGCAACGGTTCCGTGCTGCTGGACTTCGAGGACGCGCTGATGGAGGCGTTGCGCGACCGGCTGACCACGGCAGGCGTGGAGGCGAAGGGCCTGCGGCTGCGGGCCTCCGTGCTCGCCCGCGCGAGCGTGGCGGCGATGCGCGCCACCGTGGCGGAGTATCACGAGCTGCCGGCGGCCGAGCAGACTCTGCAAGCCGCACGCGGCCTGTTGCGACGCGCGTTCGACATGTTGCGGTAACTGGGCGGCCTGGGCGTAAGCATGGATGCGAGCGGTCGGGCTGGTGGAACGCCAGACGGGCCGCACTCGAATGCCTGCGCGTCGGCGATCGGCGATGTGCCCTCGTGCGAGGGCGGGCGGTCCCGGCGGCGGGATCGCCCGCACCGCCTCACCCCGTCCGCGGGTCAGCCCGCTGCCAGAGCCTTCACGTCCGCGGTGGTCAGGGGCTTCCCCCCGATACCCCAGTCACCGCTCTTGACCTCCTCGACGACGACCCAGGTCACCGGACGCATGTTCTCGCCCTCGATGCTGACCATGGCGTCGGTCAGTTTCGTGACCATCTCGGCCTTCTGGGCCTCGGTGAAGACGTCCTCGATGATCTTGACGTTGATGAGTGGCATGATTCCTCCCCGTTGTTCTGTACGACATGGTGAGGGGGGCGTGTGACCCGTCAGCCGAACTTCATGGTGGCGCTGTGCTCCACGTCGACCAGGAACATCACGCGCTCCTCATCCCGCGGATACGGCCGGCCTGTGTACTTCGCCGACATCCTGCGTATATGGCCAGTCTCACATGAGAATGACCGGATGCCACGTTCGGCGACACCATGGGGCATATCGGACCGCGCACGACTCCGGGCGCCGCACGCCGTAGGGTCGGCAGCGTGGACCTGCTCATCCGCGACGCGACCCTGCGAGCCCGTCCTGGCCGCTGGATGCTCACCGCCGACGCCGGCGTCCTGACCGCGGTGACCCCTGAGGGCCGTGACGCGCCTGGCGATGCCGTCCAGGTGATCGACGCCGAAGGGCGCCTGGTCACCGAGCCGTTCGTCGACGCCCACCTGCACCTGTGCAAGGTCCACACGCTCGACCTGGCGGGCTCGCACGCGCTCGAGGCCTACACCGAGGGCACGATGGGCGCGGCGATGGACGCGATCGAGACCGCCGCCGCCGTCAAGCGCGAGCAGACCACCGCCGCCGTCCTCGAGCGCGCCAGGCGGGCGCTGACCGAGTCGGTACGGCATGGCGTCCGCGTCGTCCAGGCGTTCGCCGACGTGGACCCCGACGCGGGGCTCACCGGGGTGGAGGCGCTGCTGGAGCTGCGCGAGGAGTTCCGTGACCTGGTCGAGGTGCGCGTCGTCGCCTTTCCCCAGGACGGCCTGCTGCGCCGTCCTGGCACCGAGGAACTGATAGCCGAGGCGGTACGGCTGGGCGCCGACGTCGTGGGCGGCATCCCGTGGATCGAGTACACCGACGCCGACGCGGCCGAGCACGTGCGCCGTATGGTCGAACTCGCCCGCCGTACGGGAAGGCGGGTGGCGATGCTGGTCGACGACGCGGGCGATCCCGGGCTGCGCACCACCGAGATGCTCGCCTGCGCGCTGCTGGCCAGCGGTGTGCGCGGCAGCGCCCAGCATGCCCGCGCGATGGCGCTCTACCCCGAGCCCTACCTTCGCAGGCTGATCGGGCTCTGCCGCAGGGCGGGCCTGGGGTTCGTCAGCGACCCGCACACGGGCCCGCTGCACCTGCCGGTCTTCGCCCTCGCCGACGCCGGGCTGCCTGTGGCACTCGGACAGGACGACATCGAGGACGCCTACTACCCTTTCGGCCGCCACAACCTGCTGGAGGTGGCGTTCCTGGCGGCGCACCTGCTGGAGGCGCGCGCCGACGCCCACCTCGACCGGCTGTTCGACATGGTCACGGTAGACGCGGCCCGCGTCCTCGGCCGCCCGGTGCGCCGCCTCGTCCCCGGCGCGCCCGCCGATCTGGTGGTCCTGGAGGGGCGGACGGTCAGGGAGGCCCTCACCCTGCACGCCGCGCCGCGCCACGTCGTCGTCGGCGGGCGGGTGGTCGCGAGCACGAGCACGAGGACGGTGTTCCAGCCGCCGAGCCGTTGACCGGTCTACCACCAGGCGCATGCTTCGTTCAGTGCCGGGCGGCCGGACGGCGGATCCAACGTCAGTCCGGCCGGCAGCCATCGCCCGCTGCGACACCCCGCCTTGAGGCGCTCGTGCCGCCTGGTTCCCGACCAGCACGGTGTGTCCTCACCGACACGACCGCGTTCCAGGCGCGAGCCGGGTCGTTCATGGCGTCGCACCTCCTCGTGAACCGCGGTCAGAAGGTGGCGATCGGGTTGACCGGGCTGCCGGACGTACCGGCGAAGCGGACCGGCGCGACCGCGAGGTGGAAGTCCCACTGGCCGAGTTCGGCGGCCGTCGTCGCGCACGCCTCCAGGTCGCAGTTGTCGAGCATCCACAGACCCATCGCGACGAGGCTCACGGCGTGAACCGGCATCAACACGTCTTCGTACCCCGACGGCTGAACGTCCTGGGGGGTGTCAGCGCCGATCAGCGCGACCTCCCGTTCATGCAGCCACGGCAGGCAGGACGCGTGCCACCCGGCCTGCGTGAAACCGCCAGCGTCACCGGCCTCGTGCCGGACGCGGCCATAGCCGGTCCGCAGGAGTACCGCATCGCCGGATCGCACCCGCACACCCTGGCGACGCTCGGCCTCCTCGAGATCGTCGGGAAACACACCCTGCCCCGGTTCCAACCACGGCACATCGCGGACCCTCGCGATGTCCAGCAGGACACCACGCGTGATGATCCCGTTCGCCGCCGCCGTGACGGCCGCCCACGCCGATCCCGTTGCGGCGTCGACCAGCGAGTGCGACCGCCCGTTGTACATCGTGCCGTCCCAGAAGATGTGGCACGGCGAGTCGACGTGGGTGAGGGTGTTGCCATGGAACGTGACGCCGAGCCGCTCGGAGGAGAAGCCCCAGCGCCGGTCGTTGCGGAATCCGGGCACGGGCATGTCCTCGGCGCCCGGCATGTCGGCGGCGCACGGGCACGTCGTCGTCGACCGCTCCATCTCCTCCGGTACGGCTACCTCCCATGCGCACGACACGCTCCTGCCGTGGCGCACGGCCCGCGCCGCCGCCAGCCTGACGTCGTCGGTGATGTGGTTCAGAGTGCCCAGCTCGTCGTCGTCGCCCCATCGTCCCCAGTTCGACAACGTGTTGAAGTACCCGAGCACGTCGTCCTGTGTGGGCATCGGTCGCCCTGCCGTCATCCCAGCATCGACTCCTCCGGTCACGTGGTTCGAGGCACCGCAGGCAGGCTATCCCGCCCTCTCCTTCGATATGACCTCGCCGGGGCCGGAGAGACGGTGTGAGCGACCTCGATCCAACCCCCGGCGGGGCCCATGTCGATCCCCATCCTGCCTCGGGGATCTCACCACCCGTTACGCGCGGAAAGAGCGTTCGATGGTGCCACCGCCGATGCTGCGGCGAATCGCAACTTTTCGGGAAGATCGACACTCTAATCACGCATGATCAAGACGATGACGGTTGCCGCGGCCCTGGCGACACTCCTTGCCTCGGCCTCCGCCGCTCCGGCTGCGGCGCAGACCAGGACGATCACCTTCGACGGCATGACCTTGACCGTGCCCGACGGATGGATCGTGCGTCGCCTCACCGTCAGCCAGGACTGGCTGACGGTCACGACCGAGAAGTGTGGCAAGAACAAGGTCAACTGTGCGGGATTCGAGCTGGTGGGCGCCAAGATGATCAAGCCCTCGGGTGACATGAAGGAGTACCGCACCGACCGGCCCTTCGCGCCCGGGACCGGCGTGAGCGCCTGCCGGTTCAGGTCGGACACCGACCACGGTGAGCGATTCTCGGACAAGCCCCTGGTGAACGCGTTCCGGCCGCTGGGTGCGCGCAAGGCCCAGTACAGGGAGTGGGCGGGGGAGTGCTACTCCTTCAAGACCGGCAAGACGGTCAAGCGCTTCACCCAGCGCGAGTGGTACCTCCCCAAGTCGAAGGTCCTTGTCGTGGACGGCTGGAACAATCCGGAACTGGCCGGCGTGCTGGCTCGCGCTCGTTGGTGACCACGCGGCAGCTGGTGAAAGGTCTCGTGCGCCGCGGCCTGGACCTGTCGCAGCAAACGCTGCAGGTGCCGTCAGCCGACCACAGCCGGTGCGCGGGAGCAATGGGCGCAGCCACTTCCGGACCCACACCAGGACAACGATCCGGCTGTCAGACAGTCAGGCCCAGCGACCTGACCAGGTCGAGCATGTCGGCGCGGTGCAGGGCGGCCGGGTTGCCCGCGACGGGATGGATGTGGCCGTCGATCTCCAGGGCCACCAGGCCGTGCATCCGTCCCCAGACGCGCAGCGCGAGCGCCGCTGCGGCAGGTGGCACGTTCGGGAGGTCTGCCTGGATCTTCGCGACGTAGTCCGGGTGAAGGTCGGACTAGGAGGCGTCCTCGGGCTGGTGGTGCCGGGCGTGGGGCCACGCGGCGGCCACCAGGCGGGTGAGCTCACGGCACACCCGGCGTGCCGTCTGCTCCACCGGCCCGTCCTCGAGGGGCTGGAGCCGGGGATGGGGTGGCAGTAGAAGAGCCGGAAGCTCTCCGGGTGAGCCAGCGTCCATTCCCTCAGGGCTTGGCCCCACGCCAGCAGCCTGCCGCCGGGGTCGGTGTCGGGCACGGCGTTGCTGGCGGTCTCCACCGCCTCTGCGAGCGAGGCGGCGATTCCGCTGATCAGTGCCGTGATCAGGTCGTCCCGAGTGGGGAAGTAGCTGTAGATCGCGCGAGCGGTCATCCCCATCTCTTGGGCGACGCCGCGCAGTGAGATCGCTCCGGCCCCCCTTCTGCCATCTGCCGCAGCGCGATGGCCTTGATCTCCCGGCTCGTCTGCACCCGCAGCCGCTCCCGGCGGCTCATCACACCCGCGCGTTCGCCCTCGTCGATGCTCACCTTGAACACGCCGCCCGAAGGCTTCTCCCTCGTGGCCTAGCTGGTGCGGTGGCCGGCGAGGGTGGACAGGAAGGCTCGTGGCGGCCGAACGCCTGCACACGGAACTCCCGGCTTCGTCCCGAACGAAACGGTCTAGGCCGTGTTTCCAAAAGGGTCTTTGAGGGCTTGCGGCGTGGCGGTCATCGATAAACGACGAGGCCTCCGGTAGTTGGTTCAACGACCAAGAAGAGCCAAGTACCGGAGACCTCGTGGCCAGCGTAGCGGTGACGAGGCGGCACGACCTGACCGACGGGCAATGGGCAGCGCTGGAACCGCTGTTACCCGCCCCTTCGGGCCGCGGTCGTCCGCCGAAATGGAGCAGGCGGCAGTTGATCGACGGGATCCGCTGGCGGATTCGGACCGGCGCGCCGTGGCGGGACGTCCCTGAGCTTTATGCGCCCTGGTCAACGGTGTATGGCCGGTTCCGCCGCTGGCAGCGTGATGGCACCTGGGCGAAGATCCTGGCAGCGTTGCAGGCGCACGCGGACGCCGCCGGGAAGATCGGCTGGACGGCGAGTGTGGACTCCACGATCAGCCGGGCCCACCAGCATGCCGCTGGGGCACGCCGGGACGGTCACCTGCAGAAGGAACCGCCTGGTGGGGTGCACAGCGAACCGGACGGTCATGCGTTGGGCCGTTCACGCGGTGGGCTGACCACCAAGACACACCTGGTCTGCGAGCAGGGCCGCAAACCCCTGGCCCTGCTGGTGACGGCCGGTCAGCGGGGTGACAGCCCGCAGTTCATCCCAGTGCTGAACAAGATCCGCATCAGCCGTCTTGGTGGTGGCCGGCCCCGGACTCGTCCCGATCGGGTCCTGGCCGACAAGGCCTACACCAGCAAGGCCAACCGCGACCATTTGCGCCGGCGTGGGATCAAGGCATGCATCCCGAGTAAGGCCGACCAGGACGCTCACCGGCGCGCGAAGGGTTCCAAGGGCGGGCGGCCTCCAGCCTTCGACGCCGCCCTCTACCGTCGGCGTCATGCCGTGGAATGTGGCATCAACCAGCTTAAACAGAACCGTGCCATGGCTACGCGGTACGACAAGCTCGCTGTCCGCTTCGAGGCCACACTCACCATCGCTGCGATCAACGAGTGGCTCCGCGGTTTATGAAACACGCCCTAGCTGTACTGCCCAGGCAGGTTGGTTGAGATTGTGTGACGACATGGTCTGAATCTGCGATGACGAAGGCCTCCGGTTGTGGAGTGGAGCTGTCTAGGAACCGCTCCGCCAACAGGAGGCCTTCGTGTCCCACGCTAATGCCGCTTTGACTCCTCGCGCACGTCTTCGGCTGGCGCGCTTGATCGTCGATGACGGCTGGCCGATCGCCAGAGCCGCGGAGCGTTATGACGTGTCCTGGCCGACCGCCAAGCGGTGGGCCGGTCGTTACGCCCAGCACGGTGCGGCCGCGATGGCCGATCGGTCCTCCAGGCCACACCGCAGCCCGTCCAGGACGCCGCAGCCGGTAGTACGCAAGATCGTGCACCTGCGATGGAAGCAGCGTCTGGGCCCGGTCCAGATCGCCGGGCGGCTCGGCATGCCGGCCTCGACCGTGCACGCCGTCCTGAGCAGGTGCCGGATCAACCGGCTCTCACACATCGACCGCGCCACCGGCGAGGCGATCAGACGCTACGAGCACGACCGGCCCGGCGCGATGCTGCACGTCGACGTCAAGAAACTCGGCAACATCCCCGATGGCGGCGGCTGGCGCTACCTCGGCAGAGTCCAAGGCGAGCGCAACCGAGAGGCCACCGCTCGCCGCACCGGCGCCCGCAACACCCGCTATGAGCCCCGCATCGGCACCGCCTTCGTGCACACCGTCGTCGATGACCACTCACGCGTTGCCTACGCCGAAATCCGTGACGATGAGAGAGCCGCCACCGCGATCGACGTCCTGCGCAACGCCGTTGCCTGGTTCGCCGAACGCGGTGTCACCATCCAGCGGGTGCTCAGCGACAACGGATCGGCCTACAAATCCCACGCCTGGCGTGATGCGTGCGCCGAACTCGGCATCCGGCCCAAGAAGACCCGCCCCTACCGCCCTCAGACCAACGGCAAAGTCGAACGCTTCCACCGCACCCTGGCAGACGGCTGGGCCCTGGGGCGCTTCTACACCTCAGAACGAGCACGCCGCAAAGCCCTACCGGCTTGGCTCCATCACTACAATCACCACCGGCCCCACACCGCTACCGGCGGCAAACCACCCATCACCAGGTTGACCAACGTCCCTGGGCAGTACACCTAGCCGAGGGCGCGGTCCAGGTTGAAGGCGGCGCTGATCAGGGCCAGGTGGGTGAATGCCTGGGGGAAGTTGCCGCACTGCTCACCGGCCTGGCCGATCTCCTCGGCGAAGAGGCCGACGTGGTTGGCGTAGGTGAGCATCTTCTCGAAGGCCAGGCGAGCCTCGTCGAGCCGTCCGGCGCGGGCGAGCGCTTCGACGTACCAGAACGAGCAGATCGAGAACGTGCCCTCCACGCCCCGCAGCCCGTCCGGGCTCGCTGCGGGGTCGTAGCGGTAGACCAGCGAGTCGGACACCAGGCGGTCGCCGAGCGCCGTGAGAGTGGACAGCCACTTCGGGTCGGTGGGCGAGATGAACTTCGCCAGCGGCATCATCAGTACCGAGGCGTCGAGGACGTCGCCTCCGAGGTACTGGACGAACGCCTGGTGCTCGGCCGACCAGCCGCGTTGCATGATCTGCCGGTAGATCGTGTCGCGCGTGCGCTGCCACCTCGCCGTGTCGGCGGGCAGGCCGCGGTGGGCCGCCATGCGGATGGCGCGTTCGATGGCCACCCAGCACATGAGCCGGGAGTACAGGAAGTCCTTGCGTCCGCCGCGGGTCTCCCAGATGCCCTCGTCCGGCTGGTCCCAGTTGTCGCAGACCCAGTCGACCAGGCCGCTGACGTAGTCCCAGTCGCCACTGGAGATCGGCTTGCCCCATTTGTCGTAGAGGTAGACGGCGTCGATCAGCGCGCCGTAGATGTCGAGCTGCAGTTGGCCGACGGCGGCGTTCCCTACCCTGACCGGCCAGGAGCCCTGGTAGCCCTCGAGGTGGTCCAGCCGGCGTTCGGGCAGGTCGCTGCGTCCGTCGATGCCGTACATGATCTGCAGGGGACCCGAGTCGCCGGGCGGGCAGGTGCACACGTTCGCCGTCAGGAAGCGCATGAACGCCTCGGCCTCCTGGGTGAAGCCCAGCCTGAGCAGGGCGTACACGCAGAAGGCGGCGTCGCGGACCCACACGTAGCGGTAGTCCCAGTTGCGCTCGCCGCCCACCTCCTCCGGCAGACTGGTCGTCGGCGCGGCCACGATGCCGCCGGTCGGTGCGTAGGTGAGCAGCTTCAGGACCAGCGCGGAACGGTGGACCGTCTCGCGCCACCTGCCGCGGTAGCGCGACGCGGACAGCCATCGTCGCCAGAACGCCACGGTGGCGGTGAACTCCTCTTCGGCCTCGGCGATCGGGCACGAGCGGAGTGCGACACCGTCGCCGACCCGGTCGAGAGCGAAAACGGCATGTTCGCCCTCATGGAGTTTGAACTCCGCCCACATGTCCACGCCGTCGGCTTCCATCGGCACGGTGGCGGTCAGCGCGAGAGAGAGGGAGGGCGACTCGAAGACCGCCTGGCCCTGGGTCAGGCGGAGCGTGTGCGGCTGGGTCCCGTAGTCGAACCGCGGCGCCACCCGCGCGCGGAACGGGAGCGATCCGCGGACGCAGGTCACTCGCCGGATCAGCCGATGACGGCCGGGCTCGGGCGACTCATCGGCGATGGGCATGAAGTCCTGGATCTCACCTACGCCGTCGTTGGCGTAGAACCGGGTGATCAGGACGTTCGTGTCGGGAAAGTAGAACTGCTTCGTCGTCGCCCGCACCTCGGCGGCCAGCTCGAACGACCCGCCCTTGTCGCTGTCCAGAAGGGCGGCGAAGACGCTGGGAGAGTCGAATCTCGGACAGCAGTACCAGTCGATCGTGCCGTTCGCGCCCACGAGCGCCGTCGTACGCAGGTCTCCGATCAAGCCGTGGTCGGCGATCGGTAGGTACTGGGCGTTCGAGACATCCGCGGAGATTCCAGTGCTCACCTCGGCCTCCTCGCCGTGACGACTGGCCCGATGGCCAAAGCCTAGGTAAGCCAACCGCCGGCCGGGGTCTGGCCTTCGCCAAGACTCGGCCGGGTTTCGCGGGCCCGTCGTGAAGGAGAAGGACGCGGGCCCGCGCTCAACCGGAGATCAGCCGGCCACGACGCGAACGATCTCGCGGGGCCGTGCCTCGCGCTCGTCGTAGGCCAGATCGACCTCCGCCGCCTGCACCGCGACCAGCGACGCGGCGCACGCCTCCTCCGACTCCCACTGCACGAGCGAGATCACCGCGTCGTCGGACAGCCAGCATTCGGCCGACAGGCACCCTGGTGCGCCCCGGAACACCTCGGCGACCTGGTGCACCCGTGCGATGAACTCCTCCCGGTGGGAGGCGTGCGGATAGTGGCTTGCGATCATTCCGACCTTCATGACGCTCTCCTCTGCCAGCCGCGTCCGATGAGTCGCACCAGTGCCGGGTCCACGACCAGGTGGCGGAAGGGCCTGATCGCGGCCATGTAGGCCCTGCCGAACAGCCCGTTCGGCTTGACCAGCACGGCCATCTGCCCGTGGTGGCCGCCGGAGGGGCCGGGCACCCAGCCGATGTGCATGACGGTGTGCACGGTCTTGTTGGCCATCTCCGCCGCCCACTCGGTGTCGGTCAGATAGACCGAGGTGAACGGCACGGCGGCGAGGTCAGGCCCGGAAGGGCCGTCACGCAGGTCGGCGGGCAGCCGGTTGCGCAGCGTCTCCACCCGCGCGCCGACGCGGGTCTCGGGCCGGTCCCAACCGAACAGCTCGCCGAGCTTCCAGCGCAAGGCGAACAGCGCCCTGGTGGCACCGGAGAAGCGGCCCTCGCCGGTGGACATCTGACGCACGAGCCGTTCCAGGTCCCCTGGACCGCCGGGTGTGGGCAGCTCCCATACGTCCTCGAGCCGGAAGTCTGGTGCCAGGGTGTGGATCCGCCAGGGGCGTGTGGTGTGAGCGGTGTCGGGAAGCCTCATGAGCGGGTGGCCTGCCATTCGGCCATCAGGGCAAACAGTGCGAACCTATCGATCTCGGGCTGTCCGGGGTGGATCTCCCTGTAGCGCTGGTAGACGTTGACCACGACCCGCTCGGCGTCCAGCCAGTCGGCGTATTCGGCCAGGTCGACCGCGAACATCGCCTCCCGCAGGTCCAGGCCCTTGGCGAGGGCGGCGTCCGCCTGCTCGACGACGTGGGCGAGGTAGTCGCGCACGGCACGGATCCCGTCGGGATCGGTCACCGGCCCGTGGCCGGGCACGACGGTCGGCGCGTCCAGGCCGATCATCGTGTCGCAGGCGGCGATCCAGTGGGCGATGGGGCCGCTCCACACGATCGGCGTGCATCCGACGAACAGCAGATCGCCGGCGAAGAGCACGCCCGCGTCAGGCACGTGCACCACCGTGTCGGCCTCGGTGTGGGCGGGTCCGAGGTTGAGCAGGCGCACCTCGCGACCGCCCACGTCGAGGGTGAGCCGCCGGTCGAAGGTGTGGTCGGGCTCCCGCAGGCGGATGCCGCCGAAGTCGAAGCCGCCGAAACGGTCACGCAGGTACGGCGTGAGCACCGGCCCGAGGTCCATCACCTGCAGAGCCGTCGTCAGCTCCGGGGCCATCTCGGCGCGCATCTCGTGCGCGGTCGCCTCGGCGGCGACGACGCGCACCGAGCCGGGCAGCAGCTGGCCGCCATGGGTGTGGTCACCGTTGGCGTGGGTGAGCACGGCGTGGCTCAGCGGGTGCAGGTCGGTGAGCGGCCGCATGCCGGCGAGCATCTCGGCGGTGAGCGGCAGGTCGTAGAGCGTGTCGACCAGCAGGGACGCGCCGTCGCCCGCGACCAGCCCCGCGTTGCTCCTGCCGTACCCGCCGTCGGGCAGCAGCCACGCCCAGACGCCGGCTCCCACCTGGTGCAACCCTCTGGTGTACGGCACGGCGGAGCGGGCCGGGTTGCTGCGGGGCGGCCTGACCACGGCGGCGGGGTCGGCTCTGGGGGCCAGCGGGTGCGGAGCGGCGCTCGCCCGCACGGTCTGACGCACCTCGCCCAGCCCTTCGGAGCTCAGCCGCACCACGTCGCCGTCCTTGAGCCAGCCATGGAAGGCGGCCAGGTCGCCGAAGTCGAGATGTTCGATCAGGCAGCAGCCGGGCACGGTGCCTGAGCCGAAGACGTCTCCAGGCTGGAGTTCTACGCCCCGGGAGGCGTAGGAGACGACCTCGCCGAAGGACCAGTCCATCGCGTCGGTGCGACCCTGCCCGACGAGGGCGCCGTTGACCTCGGCGCGCACGTGGAGGGCGAGCCTGCCGTCCGGGCCGAAGGGCAGCTCGTCGGGGGTGACCAGCCACGGTCCCAGCGTGGTCGCGCCGTCCTTGCCCTTGGCCTGGCCGATCTTGAGCTGGCTCTCCAGGCCCTGCAGGTCGCGGGCGCTCCAGTCGCACATCAGGGTGTAGCCGGCGATGTGCTCAACGGCCTGCTCAGGGGTCAGGTCGCGGCCCGCGGCGCCGATCACCGCGCCGATCTCCAGCTCGAAGTCGAACCAGGCGCTGCCGGGGGAGATGGGCACGTCGTCGTGGGGGCCGATGACGGTGGCGGGGTTGGCGAAGTAGAAGGCCGGGATCTGGTACCAGGTCGTCTCCAGGACTCCCGGCGCCCCGGTGGCCTTCAGGCAACCGCGCATGTGGTCGAGGAAGCACAGGCAGTCCCTGATGGACGGCGGTCTGGGGATGGGGGCCTTCAGCCTGACGTCGGCCAGCGCCACGACCTCGTCCGGCTCGGCGAGCGCCCGCTCGCCTGCCTGCCGGAGGTCCGGGCCGAGCAGCCCGAGCAGGGTGGTGCCGGGCGGCAGGGCGTGGACGAGCTCACCGTTGAGGACTCCGGCGCGGTCACCGTCATCGGTGCCATAGGTCACGAATCGCATGGCCCTCTCCTGTGTTGGTCAACATAGATTATGATTGTTAGCACAGAGGAGGTGGCGTGACAACACGACGAGAGCAGACCAGTAACGAGAGCCGCGAGCTGATCCTCGCCGCGGCGGCGGAGCTGTTCGCCGAGAAGGGCTACCGGCAGACGACCTTCGTCGACGTGGCCGAACGCTCGGGGATCAGCAGAGGCTCCATCCCGTGGCACTTCGGCAGCAAGGAGGGCCTGCTGCTGGCCGTGCTCGAGCGTTCGGTGGCGATGGTCCGCGACAGCCTCGCCGAGAAGCCGGGAGAGGAGGCGAGTCTCGAGCAGCTGAACCGGGGCGCCGGCATGATGTTCGCGCTCCCGACCACGAAGCTCTTCGTCACGCTCCTGGTCGAGGCGCTGGAGCCGGATTCACCCATCCGTGGCCGCTACGTCGAGATTCACAACACTCTGCGGGAGCACTGCAGGCGCTGGCTCGAACGGCTGCCGCTGCCGCAGGGGCTGTCGGCCGAGGCGCTGGCCGTCACGATCATCGGCGCGGGTATCGGCGTCCACCAGCAGTGGCTGCTGGCGCCCGAGCGGGTCGACCCCGAGCAGGCGCTGGCCGCGCTTCGCGCGCTGGTGGCCGGCATCCTGCCGGCGGGGGAGGGCGCCGCCTCGCACGGGCAGTGAGCGGCGCCAGGGGCTACGGCTTCTCGACGGCGTAGCCGCCGAGCGCGGGCTCCAGCAGGTCGAAGGCGCGCCCGGCCGACTCCTCCAGTGCGGCGGCGATGACGTCGGCGTCCTGGCCCGCCAGCGTGCGCCGCATCAGGTCGGCGAACAGCACCCTGTGCACCCCCGCCAGCTGGGCGGCGGCCACCTTGGCCGTCAGGTCGCCGCCCAGCTCGGCGGCCAGCGCGTCCTCCCGCTGCTCGTGCAGGTCACGCAGGCGCGCCACCAGCGTGGGGCTGTCGGCGATCATGCGGGCGAACGGCGGCGGCGCGAACCCGATCACGGGGTCGCGCCGCCGTACCGCGTCCACGAAGGCCCGTCGCAGCGCCGCCAGCGCGGACTCACCGCTCCGCCGCTCGCGCACGGTCAGCGCCAGCGAGGCCACGAACGCCTCGTGGTGGTCGAACGCCATGTCCTCCTTGCGGGGGAAGTAGTTGGTGACGGTCATCTTCGCGACCCTCGCCGCGGTGGCGATGTCGGAAATCGTGGTCCGCTCGAAGCCGCGCTCCACGAACAGGCGGGTAGCGTGGTCAGAGATGGACTGCCTGGTCTCTCGCTTCTTCTGTTCACGCAAACCCACGGTCTCGATGCTCATGGGCCTCACCCTCTCACAAAATTTTAGGTTCGACATCATTTTAGGTTGACGCCAGGGGCGATCGACCCTAAAGTTATGTCCGTCCCAAGTTTGGAAAGGATCGAATGACGGCCACCTTGGATCTCGACGACGTCCGCGTCGCCACCCGCGACACGGTCAAGGACTACCTCAAGCAGATCGGCAAGGTCCCGCTGCTCACCGCCGAGCAGGAGATCGAGCTGGCGAAGAGGATCGAGGCAGGGCTGTTCGCCCGCGAGCGGCTCGACAGTGAGCCGCTCCTGTCCGCCGAGCTCCGCGCCGACCTGGAGTGGATCGCGGAGGACGGCGAGCTGGCCAAGCAGCGCATGCTGGAGGCCAACCTGCGTCTCGTGGTCTCCATCGCCAAGCGCTACACCGGCCGCGGCATGCTCTTCCTCGACCTCATCCAGGAGGGCAACCTCGGGCTGATCCGCACCATCGAGAAGTTCGACTACACCCTCGGCTTCAAGTTCTCGACCTACGCCACCTGGTGGATCAAGCAGGCGATCTCCAGGGCGATGGCCGACCAGTCGAGGACCATCCGCATCCCCGTCCACATGGTCGAGCTCATCAACAAGGTGGCCTCGGCGCAGCGGCGGCTGGTCTCCGACCTCGGGCGCGAGCCCACCCCCGAGGAGATCGCCGTCGAGGTGGAGCTCCCTCCCGCCAGGGTGGTGGAGGTGCAGCGCTACTCCCGCGAGCCCATCTCCCTGCACACGCCGCTGGGACAGGAGGGTGACAGCGAGCTCGGTGACCTCATCGAGGACTCCGAGGCCCCCTCGCCTGCCGAGCAGGTCTCCTTCACGCTCATGCGCCGCCAGCTGCTCGAGATCCTCGACAGCCTGTCCGACAGGGAGGCGGGCGTCATCTCCATGAGGTACGGCCTGACCGACGGCAAGCCGATGACGCTCGACGAGATCGGCAAGGTCTACGGCGTGACCAGGGAGCGCATCAGGCAGATCGAGGCCAAGACGATGTCCAAGCTGCGCCACCCCTCCAGGGCCGAGGCGCTGCGCGACTATCTGAACTAGGAGTTCTCCCTACAATTGCCCCAGTGAGAGACATCGCGCTGCTGCCGAAGGCCCACCTGCACGTTCACCTGGAGAGCACGGTTCGCCCTGCCACCTTGCGGGAGCTGGGGGTTCATTCGCGGCGGCCTGAGGTCTTCACCGGCTTCAAGCAGTTCGCCGACCACAACGCGCAGGTGCGCGCCGCGTTGCGCACCCCCGAGCACTTCCGCAGGATCGCCCGCGAGTTCTGCGCCGACGAGGCCGCCCAGGGCACCCGTTACGCCGAGGTCACCTTCACCGCGGCCGCCCACGGTGAGCGTCTCGGCGACCTGGAGATGCCGCTGCTCGCGGTCCTCGAAGGGCTGGCCGAGGGAGAGGCCGAGCACGGCATCCGCTGCGCGCTCATCCTCGACCACTCGCGCCGCAGGCCCGCCGACCGCCTGCTGCGGACGGTGAAGCTCGCCGCCGCCCACGAGCAGGTGATCGCCGTCGGTCTCGCGGGAGACGAGAGCCACCCGCTGGCGCCCTTCGTCGACGTGTTGAAGCTCGCCAGGGACGAGGGGCTGCACATGGTCCACCACGCAGGCGAGAGCGCGGGCCCTGCCAGCGTCCGCGAGGCGCTCGACCTCGGCCACGCCGAGCGCATCGGCCACGGCATCCGCGTGCTGGAGGACCCCGACCTGGTCGCCGAGCTGCGCGAGAGGCGCGTGCCGCTGGAGGTGTGCCCCTTCTCCAACGTGCTGCTCGGCCTCGTGCCCTCCTACGCCGAGCACCCGCTGCCCCGCCTGCGTGAGGAGGGTCTGCTCGTCACGCTCAACACCGACGGGGAGACCTCCCTGCTCAGCGAGTACGGCCAGGCGAGGCGCAGCGACGAGATGCTGGCCGAGCTGGCCGCCGCCTCGGTGACGGCCTCGTTCGCCCCCGAGCGGCTCAAGGCCGAGCTCCTGCGCGGCATCGACGAATGGCTCGCCATGCCCGTCTGACAGGTGGTGTCAAAGACGCCCGAGATGGGCACGGGATGAATCATGACAACACCCCCCACCCAGGTGTCGCTGAAGCGCGCCATCGGACCAAAGCTGCTCATCTTGTTCATCGTCGGCGACATTCTCGGCACGGGCGTCTACGCGCTCACCGGGTCGGTCGCGGGCAGGATCGGCGGGGCCCTCTGGATCCCGTTCCTCGTCGGCTTCGTCATCGCCGCCCTCACCGCGATGTCCTACGTGGAGCTGGTCACCAAGTACCCGAGGGCGGCGGGGGCCGCCCTCTACACCCAGCTCGCCTTCAGGAAGCCGTTCCTCACCTTCATGGTCGCCTTCGCGGTCATGTGCTCGGGTCTGACCTCGGCCAGCGCGGCGGCCCGCGCCATCGGCGGCAGGTACCTGCAGGAGTTCGTCACGATCCCGACGGTCGTGGTCGGCATCATCTTCATCGTCGCCGTGGCCGCGCTGAACTACAGGGGCGTCTCGGAGTCGGTCAAGACGAACATCGTCTTCACCCTGATCGAGCTGACCGGCCTGCTGGTGATCATCCTGATCGGCGTCTACGCGGTCGCGACGGGTGCGGGAGAACCGTCGCGCCTGCTGGAGATCAGAGCCGACGAGTCGGGAGGGCTGCTGCTGGCGCTGCTGGGCAGCACGGCGCTGGCCTTCTTCGCCTTCGTCGGCTTCGAGGACTCCGTCAACATGGCCGAGGAGACCAAGGACCCCTCGCGCAACTTCCCCCGGGCGATCTTCATGGGTGTGGCGATCACCAGCACCGTCTACATCCTGGTCGCGCTGACCTCCTCGTTGCTGGTCGACTACCGGGTCCTGCAGGACTCCGACGGGCCGCTGCTCGAGGTGGTCAAGGCCGGAGGTCTCGCCTTCCCTCCGCAGCTGTTCGCGGCGATCGCGATGTTCGCGGTGGCCAACTCGGCGCTGATCAACATGATGATGGCCTCCCGCCTGGTGTACGGCCTGGCCAACGAGCGCGTCGTGCCGAAGGCGCTCGGCATGGTCGACCCGCGCCGCCGTACCCCGGTGGTCGGCATCCTGTTCACCACCGCGCTGGCGATCGGGCTGATCTCCAGCACCGAGATCGCCGGGCTCGGCGAGACCACCGCCTTCCTGCTGCTGTGCGTCTTCGCCGTGGTCAACATCGCGGTGCTCGTGCTGCGCAGGGAGGAGGTCGACCACGCCCACTACCGGGCGCCCACGGCGCTGCCGGCCATCGGCGCGGTCATGGCGCTGGTGCTGGCCAGCCCGTTGACCGGGCGGCCAGGCAACGTCTACGTCATCGCAGGCGTGCTGCTGGGCATCGGCGTGCTGCTGTGGCTGGTCAACTGGGCCTTCACCCGCCGCCAGCGCCATGAGGAGGAGACCGTCTGACGGGCGGGGCCGTGCCGTCCCTCCTCAGCCAGGGACGGCACGGCCGCCTATCCAGAGACGGCACGGCCGGTCAGTCAGGGACGGCACGGTCTCAGGTCAGCGGCTCAGCCGCCGGTAGGCCCGCGCCGACAGCGGCAGGAACACCAGGGTGATCGCCACCGGCCAGGCGACGGCGAGCAGCATCGCGTGCTCCGACGCCCACGAATCACCCACCCAGCCCTTGTTGCCGAACAGGCGCCTGCAGGCGGCGACGGTGGCCGACAGCGGGTTCCACTCGGCCGGCACCGCCATCCAGCCAGGCATCTGGGAGGGCGAGACGAACGTGTTGGCGACCATGGTCAGCGGCAGCAGCAGCATCCAGGAGGCGCCCGCGGCCTCGGGGGTGAGCTTGAGCCCGGCGAAGATGCCGACCCAGATCAGCGAGAAGCGCAGGAGCAGCAGCAGGCCGATCGCGGCCAGCGCGTTGAGGGGCCCGTTGTGCCAGCTCCAGCCGACCGCCAGACCGGCCGCGACGAGAATGGCCAGCTCGAGCACCGAGTTGATCATGTCGGAGATCGCCCTGCCGAGCACCACGCCCGCCTGGGAGACCGGCATCGAGCGGTAGCGGTCGGTGACCCCGTACGAGGCCTGGGTGGTGACGACGACGAGGGTGGAGGTGATGCCGACGGCCATGGTCTGACCGAACATGCCGGGCATCAGGTAGTCGCGGTAGTCGTCGGCGCCGGCCACGGCCATCGCGCTGCCGAAGACGTAACCGAACAGCAGCACCATCACCACCGGGTACAGCAGGCCCGAGGCGATGGCGGTGGGATTGCGCCGCCAGTGCACCAGGTTGGTCCTGGCGATCGTCCAGCTGTCATAGAGCACGTAGGTCATGCGGTCACCTTCAGGAACACCTCGTCGAGAGTGGGGCGGCGCATCGAGATGTCCTCGACCTCGATCCCCTTGGCCTCCATCGCGCGCATCACGTGGCTGAGGGCGCTCATGCGGTCGGTCACGGAGACCGTCAGCCTGCGCGTGTCGGGGTCGACCGCCGGCCGCCCGAAGGCCGCCAGGATGTCGCCCGCCTCGGGCAGGTCGCGGGCGTCTCGTAGCACCAGATCGAGACGGTCACCGCCGATCATGGACTTGAGCCGGTCGGGGGTGCCCTCGACGATCACCCTGCCTTCGCGCAGCACCGCGATCTGGTCGGCGAGCTGGTCGGCCTCGTCCAGGTACTGGGTGGTCAGCAGCACCGTGCTGCCGGCCGCCACCAGGGTGCGGATGGCCTGCCACGCGTCGTTGCGGTTGCGGGGGTCGAGACCGGTGGTCGGCTCGTCGAGGAAGAGCACCCTGGGGGCCTGGATGAAGGTGGCGGCCAGGTCGAGGCGGCGGCGCATCCCGCCGGAGTAGTGCTTGATCCGCTTGTTGCCCGCCTCGGCGAGCCCGAACTGCTCCAGCAGCTCCTGCGCCCTTGACCTGGCCTGCTTGGCGCTCAGGTGGTAGAGCCTGCCCCACATCTCCAGGTTCTCCCTGCCGGTGAGGATCTCGTCCACCGCGGGCTCCTGCGTGGCCAGCCCGATACGCCGCCGGACCTCGGCGGCCTGGGTGGCCACGTCGAGGCCCGCGACCGTGGCCCGGCCCCCGTCCGCGCGCAGCAGCGTGGAGAGGATGCGCACCGCGGTGGTCTTGCCGGCGCCGTTGGGGCCGAGCAGCCCGCAGACCATTCCCTCCCGCACCGCCAGGTCGAAGCCGTCGAGTGCGTGGGTCTCGCCGAAGCGCTTGCGCAGCCCCTCGGCGACGAGTGAATAGGAGTTCATCGCTTCAGAATGGGACATGAATGTCCCAAAAGCAAATCATGGTGTTACACTCTGGGAGTGAGTAGTTCCACTTCAGAGTCCGGTACCCGTCACCGCACGCGCCGCGCCATCCTGGCCGCCGCCGCCTCCACGCTCGCCCGCGACCGCAAGGCCACGCTGGCCGACATCGCCGAGGCCGCGCAGGTGGGGCGCAGCACGGTGCACCGCTACTTCCCCGACAGGAAGGAGCTCATGGAGGCCGCCATCGTCGACGCCTTCCAGGCGGTCGAAGACTCCACCCGCGAGGCCGTGATCGACCAGGGTCCCGCGCTGGAGGCCATGCGCCGCCTCATCTCGGCCCTGGTCGACGTCGGCGACCAGCTGGCTTTCCTGTTCGGCGACCCACGCCTGCTCGAGGAGTACACCGCCGCCTTCGAACCCGACATGACGGTCCCCACCACGATCGGCCTGATCGAGCGGGGCCAGGCCGAGGGCGTCTTCGACCCGTCACTGTCGCCCGAGTGGATCCAGCACGTGCTCTGGGCGCTCACCTACACGGGATGGGAAGCGGCGGAGAAGGGGGAGCTGCCGCGCCACGGCGTCACCGCCGTGGTGATCCGCACCTTCGAGAAGGGAGTGGTGACATGAAGATCCTGGTCACGGGCGCCAGGGGGAACGTCGGCAGGCTCGTGCTGAAGGGGCTGGCCGGGCACGAGGTGCTGGCGCTGACCCGCTCGGCGCCGTCCGCGCCCGGTGAGGTCCGCGGCGATCTGGCCGAGCCAGGCACCCTGCCGCTGTCGGGCGTGGAGGCGATGTTCCTGTTCCCCGTGCCCGAGAGCGCCGAGGAGGTGGTACGGCTGGCCGTGAGAGCGGGGGTGCGGCGGATCGTCACGCTGTCGTCGGGCGCGGTCACCTTCGGCGAGGACGACTCCTTCCATCTTCCGGTCGAGCGGGCGGTCGAGGCCTCGGGCGTGGAGTGGACGCATGTGCGGCCGGGCGAGTTCATGCTCAACAAGCTGGAGCTGTGGGGCCCGTCGATCCGCGCCGAGGGCGTCGTGCGCGACCCCTTCCCCGACCAGGCCTGGTACCCCGTCCACGAGGCCGACATCGCCGACGTCGCGGTGGCCGCGCTGACCGAGGACGGGCACGCGGGCCGCGCCCACACCCTCAACGGGCCCGAACTGATCTCCCATCGCGACCAGGTGGCGGCCATCTCCGCGGCGATCGGGCGCGAGCTCCGCTTCGAGCAGGTCACCCGCGCCCGAGCCCGCGAGCTCTACCTGGCGCAGGGCGGGTTCGCCGCGGCCTCAGCCGACTTCCTGCTCGGCTACGAGGACTACTCGGGCGGCGAGAGCACCGAGGAGTGGGCGCCCGACCCCTCGATCGAGATGACCACCATGAAGGACGTCACGGGCAGGCCTGCCCGTACCTTCGCGCAGTGGGCGAGCGACCACGCTCACGACTTCCTGCGGCAGGTGTAGGCCCCGTAGAGCCGCCGATCGTAGGCCACGTCGAGGATCTCGAACCCCGCCGCCGCGAGCATCGGCTCCAGCAGCCATCGGAACGTGCTGTACTCCGTGCGCACGTGCTCGGCGTAGTCGTCGGCGGTGTAGCCGAGCGCGGGGTCGGCCGAGGCGTCGCGCATCCAGCCCTCGAAGATCTCCTCGGCCTCCTCGGGCCCGAAGTCGTAGATCAGGTCCCGCAGCCGCAGGATCCCGCCCGGCCGCAGCATCTTCGCGATCCTGGCGAGCGCGATCGCCTTGAAGAAGTCGGGCACCTGGTGCAGGGCGTTGCGGGTGAAGACCGCGTCGACGGGCGGGCCCGCGTACTCCCAGGTCAGCAGCCCGCCGCCGACCACCTCCAGGTTGGCGAGCCCCTGCTCGGCCGCCCTGGCCCTCAGGTGGTCGAGCATCGCGGGGGAGATGTCCACCGCCGTGACCCTGTCGAAGCGCAGGGCGGCGGCCAGCGCGAACTGGCCGGTGCCCGCGGCCAGGTCGACCACGGTGGCCACCCCGTGCCCGGCGAGGATGTCCAGATCCTCGCCGGGGTCGGGATGGCCCTGCTTGCGGTCGTATCCCGCGACGAAGGCCGGGTCGAGGTGCTCGGGGCCCGCGTGGGCGCTCTCGTCGAGCATCCAGGCTCTGATCATGACCGTCTCCAGGTTGCTAGAGGTTGCGCAGGTTCGTGCGGGCCAGCTTCCACGCCTCGCCGACACCGCCCTTGAGGACGATCTTGCCCATGGACAGCGCGAAACCTCGCGCCTCTTCCAGCGTGAGGTGCGAGGGCACCTCGAGGGCGTCGGCGGTGGTGACGACGTCGAGCAGGGCGGGCCCGTCGTGGGCCAGCACCTGCCCGACCGCCTCGCGCAGGTCGGCAGGCTCGGTGACCCTCCTGGTGAAGAACCCCGCGCCTGCCGCGATCGCCGCGTAGTCGACCATGTCATGGTCGGTCTCGAAGGGCGGATCGCCCGCCACCATCATCTCCAGCCGCACCATGGCGAGGCTGGAGTTGTTGAAGACGACGACCTTGACCGGCAGCCTGTGGGTCTTCACGGTCAGCAGCTCGCCCATCAGCATCGCCAGGCCGCCGTCGCCCGACAGGGAGACCACCTGCCTGCCCGGCTGGGCGATCTGCGCGCCGACCGCCATCGGCAGCGCGTTGGCCATCGAGCCGTGCACGAACGAGCCGAGCAGCCTGCGCCGTCCGTTGGGCGTGAGGTATCTGGCCGCCCACGTGCAGCACATGCCGGTGTCGGCGGTGAAGATCGCGTCGTCGTCCGCCAGCTCGTCGACGAGGGCCGCGACGTACTCGGGGTGGATGGGCACCAGATGGTCCACGTCGTGGGTGTAGGCCTCGAGGCCGGTGCTGATCGCGTGCTCGTGCTCGCGCAGCATCTCGTCGAGGAAGGATCTGTCCTTCTTCTCGCGCAGCAGCGGCAGCAGCGCCCTGATCGTGTGGCCGACGTCGGCGGCGATGCCCTGGCTGATGGGCGCCCTGCGGCCGAGCCTGGCAGGATCGATGTCGACCTGCACGTTGTTACGGGTCGGCAGGAAGTCGTTGTAGGGGAAGTCGGTGCCCAGCAGCAGCACCAGGTCGGCCTCGTGCAGCGCCTTGTAACAGGCGCCGTAGCCGAGCAGTCCGGTCATGCCCACGTCGTAGGGGTTGTCGTACTGCAGGACGTCCTTGCCGCGCAGGGTGTGCCCGACCGGCGCCTCCAGCCACGCGGCCAGCTGCAGGACCTCCTGCCTCGACTCCGCGCAGCCGATGCCGCCGAAGATCGTCACCCTGCCCGCGGCGTTGATCCGCTCGGCGAGCTCGGCCACCGCCGCCTCGTCGGGCACCGGCTTGGGGCGGGAGGCGACCAGCGCGCTGGCCGGCGGGCTGCCCGCGGAGTCGGCGCCCAGGACGTCGCCGGGCAGGACCAGGACGGCGGCGCCGCCCTTGCCGACGGCGTTCTGGATGGCCGCTCTGGCCGTACGGGCCAGCTGGGCGGGCTGGGAGACCAGCTCGCAGTAATGGCTGGCCTGCGCGAACAGGACCTCGGGCTTGGTCTCCTGGAAGAAGCTCGTGCCGATCTGGGTGGAGGTGATGTGCGAGGCGAGCGCCAGGACGGGCGCGCCCGAACGGTGCGCGTCCATCACGCCCTGAAGGAGATGCGTGTTGCCGGGGCCGCAACTTCCCGCGCACACGGCCAGCCCGCCGGTGAGCTGGGCCTCTGCCGAGGCGGCGAACGCGGCGCCCTCCTCATGGTGCACGTGGACCCACTCCAGCGTGCCGCTGCGCCGTACGGCGTCGCTGAAGGCGTTGAGGCTGTCGCCCACCAGCCCGTAGACACGCGTCACACCCGCTTGGACCAGCACTTCCACAAGATCATCTGCTACGGTGCGGCTCATTGGCCTTGCCTTTCTCTCGGCTCTGCACCTCACCTACCCAGCCCGGCGGGGTGGGTGTGGCGGCGGCGCCACGTCTTCCACCGCGAGGGGTGACCCGGACCCTCTCGCAGGAGGGGCCGGGCGCGACGGAACTCAGCGGGCCGTGGGCAGCGTGAGCGAGGTCCTGGTCAGATCCACCGTGAGGCGCGGCCGCTGTCCGGGCTCGAGGAACTCCCACCAGTCGGTCCCGCCGATCACCAGGCCGAGCCTGTGCCCCTCGGAGACGATGTGGTCCATCGGCGACAGCTCGAAGGTCATGGTGTAGAAGCGGTCAGGCTCGAGCGGCACCCCGCGCCGGAGAGTGGCATGGTGGCCGAGGTCGGCCCAGCCGGTCGCCACGATCTCGTGCTCCACCGAGGTGGTGGCGGTCTCGGTGTCGAGGTAGCAGGCGCTGTCGGCAGGGCCGCTCTGGCCCCAGCACGAGCTGGTGGTCAGGTTGCGGATGCCGCCGGGCTTGGTGATGTCGACGTAGTCCCTGATCGTCGCGGGGCCGTAGTCGACCACGGCGACGCCGAGCCTGGCGACGGGGGTGGAGGACATCACCCTCACGGTGACCCGGCTGGTGCCCGACAGCCGGGCGGCGGAGGTCAGCGGTTCGGAGGCGAACAGCAGCCGGTGCTCCGACGGGCCCTCCTTCGCCCAGTCGAAGCGGCTGAGGTCGGGATCGTCCTGGAAGGTGGCCTGCGCCGGGTCCCTGACGGGAGCGGGGCCGAGGCCGCCGGGGCGCGGCCACCAGGTGACGGGCCTGGCCGAGGGGGCGGGCCAGGTCGCCTCCTCGCTCCACTGGTCGGGGGCGTGCTCGATCTTCACGGCCGGCTCGCGGTCCACCCCGTTGTCGGCGCCGCGCAGCCAGCGGTCGAACCATCGCTCGACGGTGCTCACGTAGTCGGCCCTGCGCAGGTCGAAGGGGTCGACATGGCCGCCCTGGAACAGCCACGCCTTGCGCGGCACGCGCAGCGCCTCCCACCACAGGGAGAAGTTCGAGGCGGGCACGGCGTAGTCGCCGAACCCCTGGGTGAGGAAGACGCTCGCCCGCACCCTGTCGGCCTTGGCAGGGTAGTAGCGCTCCTGCCAGTAGCGGTTCCAGCTGCCGTCGGTGCCCGCCTGCCGGTCCAGCTCCTCCCGCAACGGCTGGCACAGTCGCTCGGCGCGCTCGTTGTACAGCTGGGGCGGCCCGCTGTCCTGCACGTATCCGCGCCAGGCGCCGTTGGCGTTGAAGGTGCGGTAGATGTCGATGTTGCCGGCGATCGACACGACGGTCCTCAGGCCGCGCACCCCCGTGGTGGCGATGCCGTTGGCCAGCCAGCCGTCGTGCGACTTGCCCCAGAGGCCGACCGCCCCGTCGACCAGCCCGCGCTGACCTGCTCACCGCCGAACGGCTTGGTGTAGGCCCGCGCCCTGCCGTTCAGCCAGTTCACGACCTGGGCGCCGGCGGCCACGTCCTTCGGGCCGCCCCTGTCCATGCAGCCGGTCGAGCGGTTGGTGCCCGCCATGTCGACCAGCACCACCGCGTAGCCCTTGGGCACGAAGTGGTTGTCGTAGTAGAGCGGGAACCCGGCAGGCCTGCCCTCGGCGTCGTAGGTCTTCTTCTGCGCCTCGTTGCCCCTGCCGCAGCAGGCGTAGTAGGGGCTGATGTCCATGAGGACCGGCACCTTCACGCCATCCGCCGCAGGCTCCGAGGGGCGGATGATGTCGGCCGCCAGCCGGTCCCTGTGGCCGTCGCGGTCGAGGTCGACGTCGAGTTCGACCCAGGCGGTCTCGCGGATGGCGTTCTCGTAGGAGTAAAGAGGGGCTTCCACCGGTGGGACGGCCACCAGGAGCAGAGCCAGTAATGATCTCACCGGGACAGTGTCACATCCGCCCGTGGGGGCCGCGCCGGCGAGGAAAACTGTCGCACCGCGGTCGTACGCTGAGGCCGTCCCGACTGCTCCAGGAGGTCACGTGAAGACCGACACGCTGGAAGTGCCAGGCGCCCGCCTCTACTACGAGGTCAGGGGATCAGGGCCGGTGCTGCTGCTCATCCCAGGGGGGCCGACCGACGCGGGCGTCTTCGCCGGTCTCGCCGCGGCCCTGGCCGACCGCCACACCGTGGTCGCCTACGATCCGAGGGGCAACTCCCGCAGCACGCTGTCGGAGCTGCCGGGCGACGACCTGCTCGACCTCCACGCCGACGACGCCGCCGCCCTGCTCGCCCTGTTCGGCGACGAGCCCGCCGACGTGATGGCCAGCAGCGGGGGCGCCCTGATGGCGCTCACGCTGGCCGCCAGGCATCCCAAGAGGGTGCGCACGCTCGTGGCGCACGAGCCGCCCGTCGTCGAGCTGCTTCCCGAGGCGGCGAGGCAGCGCGAGATCTCGGCGGAGATCTACGACACCTACGTCCGGCACGGCGTCGGCCCCGCCATGCGGCGCTTCATGGAGGTCTCAGGGCTCGGTGGCACGGCCGAGGCCATGCCCGCCCCTCCCCCCGAGGCGCAGGAGGTGATGGCGCGCAACCTCGACTTCTTCCTCGCGCACACCTGGCGCGCCTTCGACGGTTTCACCCCCGACTTCGACGCGCTGCGCTCGGGCGGCGCCAGGCTGGTCGTGGGCGTGGGGGAGGGCTCCGAAGGCCAGCTCGCCCACCGCGCCGCGCTCGCCCTCGCGGCTCGTCTCGGCGCGCCGCCCGTCGTCTTCCCCGGCGACCACGGCGGGTTCGGCGAGCGGCCCGAGGAGTTCGCCGACCTCCTCCACCAGGTCCTGCGAGGGTCCTGACCCGCTGGGGGGCCGGTGCGCCCACCGTTCGAGCGTGCGGTAGTGTCCCTCTCCAGTAGCGGACCGATCGAGGAGGTGAGACCCATTTCGCCAGATCAGGCTGGGTGCTCCCTCCTCACAGCCACACGGCTCACCCCGCGCGGGTGACCGCGGGAGCGCCCACAGGCATTTCCGGAAGGCGCTCATGTCACCATCCCCTCGCTCGACCATCATCACCAGGCTCAGGGCCGCAGGCTGCGTTTTCGCCGAGGACGAGGCCCGGCTGCTCGTCTCCACCGCCCCCACCCCGGCCGATCTCGAGGCCATGGTGGAACGGCGCGTCGCAGGTCTGCCGCTCGAGCACGTCCTCGGCTGGGCGCAGTTCCGTGGCCTGCGCGTCGCCGTCGACCTTGGTGTCTTCGTGCCGCGCCGCCGCACCGAGTTCCTCGTCGGCGAGGCCGTCGCCCTCGCCAGGCCCGGTGGCGTCGTGGTCGACCTGTGCTGTGGCACAGGCGCGGCGGGCGCGGCGCTGACGGCCGCGCTCGACGGGCTGGAGGTCCACGCCGCCGACATCGACCCCGCCGCCGTGGCGTGCGCCCGCCGCAACCTGCCGGACGCGCGGGTGTACGAAGGCGACCTGTTCGAGCCGCTGCCCGCCACGCTGAGGGGCCGTGTCGACATCCTGGTCGCCAACGTGCCCTACGTCCCGACAGGGGAGGTGGAGCTGCTGCCCGCCGAGGCTCGCGTCCATGAGGCGCGGGTGGCGCTCGACGGCGGGGCCGACGGGCTCGACGTCCTGCGCAGGGTGGCCCTGCAGGCGCCCGGCTGGCTGGCGCCCGGCGGCCACCTGCTGGTCGAGACCAGCGAACGGCAGGCGGCGGGCGCCGTCGAGGCGTTCGTCTCCAGCGGGCTCGTCCCGAGGGTCGCCGTGTCGGACGAGTGGTACGCCACCGTCGTCATCGGCACCAGGCCGGAGGCGGGCTCCAGCGGCTGACCTCGGTGGCGCTGGTGGTGCAGAAGGGGCGATCGGGACGGATGATGTCAGGCGGGGGATAACGGTAGTTTTGCGTCATGTCATGATGGCTGCTGACCGCCTTGCCGTACCGGATGGAGCGATTGTGCCGCTTGACCAGCCCTACACGGTCTCGCTGAGCCTGGGTCTCCAGGGCAGATGCTTGATCGCGAGGCTGTCGGGAGAGCTCGACTTCAACGGCACGCCGATGGTGAGAGATCGCATCGCGCGTGCCATCGAGGCCGCGGACCCGCCGCTGCTGATCATCGACATGGCCGACGTCACCCTGTGCGACTCCGCGGGGCTCTCGCTGTTCGTGAGCGTCCACCGGTCGATCAAGGTGTTGGGCGGCAGGCTGGTGGTCACCGGGCTCCAGGGCAGGTGCCTCGACGTGTTCACGATCACCGGGATGACCAAGTTGCTGGACGTCAGGCCCACGGCCGAGATGGCCATCGACGAGCTCAACCCCTGACGCGCAAACCTGCGCCCTCGTGGTCTACGGTCTGACCGTGCCAAGCTCAACCATCGCCACCTCGCAGCGGGTCCCGCTCCACTCCTCCACCGGCGTCGCGACGGCCCGGCCATGACGCGTCGCTTCCAGAGCGGGCTGCACCATCCGGCGCAGTTCGTGGCCACCGGATTCGGGGCTGCGGTCCTGATCGGCGCCGCGCTGCTGACCATGCCGATCGCCACCACTTCGGGCGAGTCGGCGGGCTGGCTGACCGCACTGTTCACCGCGACCTCCGCCGTGTGCGTGACGGGCCTGGTGGTGGTCGACACCGCCGCGCACTGGTCGGTGTTCGGCGAGGTGGTCATCGCCTGCCTGTTCCAGATCGGCGGCCTCGGCATCATGACCATGGCCACGCTCTTCACCGCGCTGCTGGCCGGCAGGGTCGGGCTGCGCGCCAGGATCGCGGTGGCGACGGAGACGAAGGCCGTGAGCGTCACCGACGTGCGCCGCCTGGTGCGCAACGTGGTGCTCTTCAGCCTCGCCTGCGAGGCGGTCACCGCGGTGGTGCTGACCGCCCGTTTCATGATCGGGTACGGCGAGCCGCTCGGCCAGGCGCTCTACCTGGGCGGCTTCCACGCGGTCTCGGCGTTCAACAACGCGGGCTTCGCCCTCTGGCCGGACAACCTCATGCGGTTCGTGGCCGACCCGTGGATCTGCCTGCCCATCGCGGTGGCCGTGATCGTGGGAGGCATGGGCTTCCCCGTGGTGTTCGAGCTGGCCAGGTCGTGGCGGCACCCGAGCCGCTGGTCGATCCTCACCAGGATCACGACCGTCGTCAGCGTCATCCTGCTGGCCGTCGGCACGCTGTTCTTCCTGGCCGCCGAGTGGCACAACCCGCGCACCATGGGCGCGCTCGACGACTCGGCCAAGCCGCTGGCCGCCTTCTTCGCCGCCGTGATGCCGCGCTCGGGCGGCTTCAACACCCTGGACATCTCCCAGATGAACCCCTCCAGCTGGCTGTTCACCGACCTGCTGATGTTCATCGGCGGCGGCAGCGCGAGCACCGCGGGCGGCATCAAGGTGACCACGTTCGGCCTGCTGGCCTTCATCATCTGGGCGGAGCTGCGCGGCGAGCCCCGCGTCAACGTGGGCCACCGCCGCCTGCCCGAGTCCACCCAGCGGCAGGCCATGACGATCACGCTGATGGGCGTGGTCCTGGTGGCGATCTCGACCTACGCGCTGATGCTGCTCACGCCGTACAGCCTGGACAGGGTGCTGTTCGAGGTCATCTCGGCCTTCGCCACCAACGGCCTGTCGACGGGGATCACCGCCGACACCTCCGTGGCCGGCCACGTGCTGCTCAGCCTGCTGATGTTCGTCGGCAGGATCGGGCCGCTGACGCTGGGCTCCGCGCTGGCGCTGAAGGAGCGGACGCGCCGCTACGAGCTGCCCGAGGAGCGCGTGATCGTGGGCTGAGCGCCGTGTGCTCTCATGGGAAGGGGGGCGACCAGGGGGGACGTCATGATCGTGGTCGGGGTCGATGGTTCGCGGGCGGGGCTGGAGGCGGTCGCCTGGGCCGCCAAGGAGGCACGCCTGCGCGACGTGCCGCTCCGCGTGGCCTACGCCATGCCCAGATGGGCGTGTGAGGACCAGGGCGGCAGATACGCGAGCGTCGCCACGTGGATGCGCGAGGGCGCGGCCACGGTGGTGGCGGCGGGGCTCGACAGAGCCCGCAGGGAGGAGCCGGAGGTGGTGGCCGACTCGGCGCTGCTGCCTGGCGACCCGCGCGCGGCCCTGATCGCCGCCGCCGAGCAGGCGGAGCTGCTCGTCGTCGGCAACCACGAGATGGGCAGGCTGCGCGGCATGCTCGTCGGCTCCGTGGCGTACGGCGTGGCGGGGCACGCCAGGTGCGACGTGGTCGTGGTGCGTGAGGCGCCCCCCATGACGCTGGGGGAGGTGGTCGTCGGCGTCGACGGCGCGGGCACCGGCGAGAACGTGCTCAGGTTCGCCTTCACCGAGGCGCGCCTGCGCGGGGTGCGGCTGCGCGTCGTCCACGCCTTCGGAACGGGTCCCCGCGAGTTCGCCGAGGACAGGCCCGAGCTCGAGCGCCTGAGGGAGCTGCTGACCGGGTGGCGGGAGCGGCACCAGGACGTCGAGGTCGCGGAGGACCTGGTGAAGGGCCATCCGGCCGAGGTACTGCGGCAGGCGGGCGAGCGGGCCGACCTGCTGGTGGTCGGCTCGCGCGGCAGGGGCGGGTTCGCGGGCCTCGTGCTCGGCTCGATCAGCCAGGCCATGCTCCACCAGGCGCCGTGCCCGCTGGTCGTCGTCCGCACCTCCCCCGGCACACCTCACCGTGGATGAGCCGGCGCTCCGTCATCCTCGTCCCGCCCGTCCGACCGGGGCGCGGAAGCCGTACGTCTCGTGGGTGCGGACGAACCCCAGCGACGCGTACAGCGCGTGGGCGGCGGTGTTCTCGGCGTTGTGGTTCACGGTCACCGTGCTCAGCCCGAGGTCGCGCATCCGCCGCATGGCCTCGAGCATGACCGCCCTGCCCAGACCTCGCCGCTGGAAGTCGCGATGGGTGCCGACGGGCTCGAAGTGCCCGACGCCGTTCAGCTCGTCGACCCAGTAGACGGCGAAGGCGGCGATCCGCCCGTCGGGAGCCTCGGCGACGATCTCCCTGGCAGGGTCGTAGCCGGGCTTGTCCATCACCTCCGACCGGTACTGCTCGCCCGTCCAGTCCTCCTCGAAGGAGTGGTTGCGCGTCACGGCGAGCCGGTCGGCGTCCTCCAGGCGGGCCGAGCGCACGCGGAAGCCCTCGGGCAGGGCGGGGGAGGGGAGGGGCAGGCCGAGGTCGCGGTCGTTGACGTGGTCCCAGGTGCGGAAGCGCTCGAACCCGAGCTGCTCGAGCAGGCCGATCCTGGTCGTGTCGCAGTCGAACAGGTCGGTCAGCACGTACGGCTCGGCGGGGTCCATCGCCGCGGCCGTGCTCTCGTAGGCGGCGCGCAGCATCCGCAGCTCGGCGGGGGAACCGCGCAGACAGGGCGCGGCGAAGACGTCGAAGGCCGAGCCGAAGCGCAGGTTGACGGCCAGTCCGACGATGCGGGAGGCGTCCTCCCAGAGGTGGACCAGCGAGCCGACGGGCCGCCTGCCGCGCAGGTTCTCGTAGATGCGGTGGGGAAGCTCGCCGACGTGGTCGTAGCCGCACCGCCCCGCCTCGGCGATCCAGCGGGCGAAGGTGTCCTGCAGGACGGGCAGGTCGGCGTCGGAGTAGGGGCGCATCGACAACGTCACCGGGACATCATGCCGAGCGTGCCATGGGCGGCGCATCGCTATTTTTCTCGCGGCCTTTCTCGCGGACGGATGTCCTGTCCGTGTCGGCGGCTCCGACGTCTCTCGTGAATGGCACCGTGGAGGTGCCGAGGGAGAAGGAGCGACAATGAAGTACATGATCATGCTCTACGGCTCGCAGCAGGACTACGACGTCCTGTCGGGCAAGCCGGGCGACCAGCAGCCCTGGAGGGACGAGGACGTCGCGGCGATGCACGCGTTCATGGAGAAGTGGAACAACGACCTGGTCGAGTCGGGGGAGTTCGTCGACGCGCAGGGCCTGTCCGCTCCCGTCCACGCCAGGCGGATCGAGCTGCGCGACGGCGTTCCCGTGGTGACCGACGGGCCCTACCCCGAGACGCAGGAGGTCCTCGCCGGCTACACGATCGTCGAGTGCGACAGCTTCGACAGGGCCACCGAGATCGCGGCACGGCTGGCCGGCACCCCTCATCCCAAGGACACGGAGCTCGCCCAGGAGTGGTACGTGGACGTGCGGCCGATCATGGAGGGCTTCGGCGACCTGGAAGCGTAGCCACCGTGCCGAACGACGACGTCGAGAACCTGCTGCGCGACCTCGCGCCGCAGGTCCTCGGCGCGCTGGTGCGGCGGTTCGGGCACTTCGCCACCGCGGAGGACGCCGTGCAGGAGGCCCTTCTCGCGGCAGCCGTCCAGTGGCCGGAGGAGGGGGTGCCCGGCAACCCGCGCGGCTGGCTGATCACGGTCGGCTCGCGCAGGCTGACCGACCTGCTGCGCGCGGAGCAGGCCCGCCGGCGCCGCGAGGACACCGTCATCCAGTGGACGCCGCCCGACCAGTGGCTGGCGCCCGCCGCCGACCGCCCCGCCGAGCAGTCCGACGACACGCTCATCCTGCTGTTCATGTGCTGCCACCCCGCCCTGTCGCCCGCCTCACAGATCGCGCTCACCCTGCGGGCGGTCGGCGGCCTGACGACCGCCGAGATCGCCAGGGCGTTCCTCGTGCCCGAGTCGACCATGACCCGGCGCATCAGCAGGGCCAAGCAGCGGGTGAAGGACAGCGGCATCCCGTTCGGCCTGCCGCCCGCCGCCGAAAGGGCCGCACGGCTCGGCGCGGTGCTGCACGTGCTCTACCTGGTCTTCAACGAGGGCTACGCCAGCACGTCGGGGCCGCACCTGCACCGCGCCGAGCTGTCGTCGGAGGCGATCAGGCTGACCCGCACGGTCCGTCGCCTGCTGCCCGAGGACGGCGAGGTCGCAGGGCTGCTCGCGCTCATGCTGCTCACCGACGCGCGCCGTCCCGCCCGCACGGGCCCCGACGGCGCGCTGATCCCGATGGCCGAGCAGGACCGCGCCCTCTGGAACGCCGCCTCCATCGCCGAGGGCGTGGCGCTCATCTCCGAGGCGCTGCCCAGGGGCGCGACCGGCCCCTACCAGATCCAGGCGGCGATCGCCGCGGTCCACGACGAGGCGCCGAGCGCCGAGGCGACCGACTGGCCGCAGATCGAGGCGCTGTACGAGGTGCTGATGAGGATCTCGGACAACCCCGTGGTGGCGCTGAACCACGCGGTCGCCGTGGCCATGGTCCGGGGCCCGCGCGCCGGGCTCGACCTGCTCGGCGAGCTGGAGTCCGACGAGCGGGTCGCCGCGGGTCATCGCCTGCACGCCGTCCGCGCGCACCTGCTGGAGATGGCCGGTGACCCGGTGGCGGCGCGCGCGGGCTACCTGGAGGCGGCTCGCCGCGCCACGAGCCTCCCGCAACAGCGCTACCTGCACGCCAGGGCGGCCCGCCTGGGTTAGCCCGCGAAGCCGTCCAGGGCGGCGAGGATCTCCTCGCGCATCGTGTCGCTGCCGGTGTGCCCTGAGTCGTCCACCACGACGAGCCGCGAGTCGGGCCAGGCCTGAGCCAGCTGCCAGGCGGTCTCCAGCGGCCCGCCCAGGTCGAAGCGGCCGTGGATCAGCACGCCTGGGATGCCCGCCAGCCGGTGCGCCTCGCGCAGCAGCACCCCCTCCTCCAGCCACGCGCCGTTGGAGAAGTAGTGCGCGCAGATCCTGGAGAAGGCCAGCAGCGAGGCCGGCGGCCTGTCGCTGTAGGCGTTCGGCTTGCCGTTGACCTCCAGGGAGATCACCGCGTCCTCCCAGGTGGTCCAGTCCTGGGCGGCCTTGGCGCGGACGGCGGGGTCGGGGTCGGACATCAGCCGCGAGTAGGCGGCCAGCAGGTCGCCGTCGCGCTCGGCCTCGGGAACGCCCTCACGGAAGCGCTGCCACTGCTCGGGGAAGAAGCGGCCGACGCCCCGGTAGAGCCAGTCGATCTCGGAGCGGCGGGTCATGGTGACGCTGACGATGACCATCTCCGAGACGCGCTCGGGGTGGGCCTCGGCGTAGGCGAGCATCAGCGTGGAGCCCCACGACCCGCCGTAGAGCAGCCACCTGTCGATGCCGAGGTGCTCGCGCAGCCGTTCCATGTCGGCGATGAGGTGCTGGGTGGTGTTGGTCGACAGGTCCGTGGCGGGGTCACTGGCGTGCGGCAGGCTCCTGCCGCAGTTTCGCTGGTCGAACAGGACGATGCGGTAGCGCTCGGGGTCGAAACTGCGGCGCTGGCCAGGGGTGCAGCCCGATCCGGGGCCGCCGTGGACGACGAGCGCCGGCTTGCCCTCGGGGTTGCCGCAGACCTCCCAGTAGACGAGATTGCCGTCACCGGTGTCGAGGTGCCCGTGGTCGTAAGGTTCGATCGCTGGATACATGGCTCCAAAATACAACAGCGCTGTCATATTCGCGACCGTGACGGTGTCACCTGCCGAACGAGCGCCGGTAGGCGGCGGGCGTGGTGCGCAGCGCGGAGTGGAAGCGCCGGCGCAGATTGGCCGCCGACGACAGCCCCACCCTGGTGGCGATCGTCTCGACGGGCAGGTCGGTCTCCTCCAGCAGGGCGCGCGCCGCCGCCACCCGCTGGGCGAGCAGCCACCTGCCGGGGCTGACGCCGAGCTGCTCGGCGAACCTGCGGGCGAGCGTGCGGGCCGAGACTCCCGCCCGGACGGCGAGAGCGTCGAGGTCGAGACGCTCGTGGAGCCGTTCGGCCGCCCAGTCGAGGACGGGCGCCAGCGACTCGGAAGGCCGCTCCGAGGCGGGCGGCACCGCGTACTGCAACTGCCCGCCCTCCCTGTGCGGCGGCATGACCATGTGCCTGGCGACCTGGGCCGCGTAGGAGGCGCCGTGATCGGCGCGGACCAGGTGCAGGCACAGGTCGACGCCGGCGGCGGTGCCCGCGCTGGTGGCCAGGTCGCCCAGATCGACGTACAGGACGTCGAGGTCCACCTCGACCTCGGGAAAGCGCGCCGCCAGGTCGGCGGCCATGCGCCAGTGCGTGGTCGCCCTGCGCCCGTCGAGCAGTCCGGTCTGGGCCAGCAGGAAGGCGCCCGAGCAGATCGCGACGAGGCGGGCGCCGCGCTCGTGCGCCCGCCGCAGCGCGGCGATCACCTCGGGTGAGGCGGCCTCCTCCGGCCGCTGCCAGCCGGGGATCACGACCGTGTCGGCCGTCTCCAGCGCCTCCAGCCCCTCGCCCACGGTCATGTCATAACCGGCGAGCGTGGGCACCGAGCCCGGCCGCTCGGCGCACACCCCGAAGGCGTAGCGGGACGGCAGGCCGGGACGGCCCACCCCGAAGACCTCGGCGGCGCACGCCAGCTCGAAGGAGGACTGCGGCGGCAGGACTAGGGCGAGGACGCGATGAGCGGGCATGGCAGGAAAGTACCTGACAACGTCATGTAAGACACTCGAAGCCGGAGGCCCGCTCGGCCAGGATGAAGCCATGACGGAACACGGCGACATCCAGATGCTGCAGGTCGATGAGGTGGAAGCGGTGGAGGTGGCCACCGGGATCGTCCGGAGAGGGCTGCCCGTCACCGAATGGGCCCGCGGATGGATGTACGACTTCGCGCCAGGGGCCGAATGGCCCGAGGTGGACGTGCACGAGGGGGAGGAGCGCTACTACGTCGTGTCGGGCGAGTTCATCGACAACGGCAGGCGGCTGGGGCCGGGCAGCTACGTGGTCTTCGCGCCAGGCAGCGCCCATCGCCCTCGGACGGAGACGGGCGCACGCATGCTGGGCATCAGCATCCTGCCCAGGTGAAGGCGGGATTCACGACAGTCGTGCGGTCAGCCCCGCCGTGCCCGCGCCGCTGAGATCGGGCAGGGCCGCAGGGCGCCCGCCCACCAGCAGCAGCAGCGCCTGGATGGATCCCCGCACCACCTCTCCTTCGCCTACCGACCAGTCCACGTCGGTGGCGACCAGGCGCAGTCCCCGGAAGCGCCGCTGAGCGAAGAAGGGGAAGCCGCGGTGCCAGATGTGGTCGGCGGCGGCGCGGGCCGGTTCGAGCGGCATGACGCGCTCGATGCCCAGCGGCACGGCGATGTCCTGCCCGTGCACGAGCGCGTCGAACAGCGGGTCGAGCGGCTTGGTGGAGGGCGCGAGCCGGCGCGAGACGGCCGACGCGCGGATCTGCTCGACGATCTCGGCGGTCGGCCGCCGGGCGTGCCGTACGGCGGTGTCGTGAATCATGCGGTCGAAGCTGCCGCGCGCCCTGACCAGCTCGACGAGCGCCCGGCCGGTCGAGACGCTCGGGGCGAGCGCGAGGTGGGCGGCCACGTCGCGCACCCGCCAGCCCGCGCACAGGGAGGGTCGCTCCCAGTCGCCGGGTGACAGTGCGCCGAGCAGGTCGGCCAGGCCGTGGCGCTCGGTTTCGACCGCCGCCCAGATCTCTTCCCTGTTCATCGTGAACCTCCTTGCTAAGGTAACCTGAATATAATGCTGCCTTAGTAATGGGAGTAGTACTTGGCTGCGACTCATCCGCCGCACATCGTGGCCCTGCTGTACGAGGCCTACCTGCGCCTGTCCGACGTCGTCTTCCAGGCGGGCAAGGCCATCGACCCGCGCATCAGGCCCGCCCACTCCGCGGTCTTCTTCCACATGGAGCACGACGGCATCCGGCTGAGCAGGCTCGCGGAGAAGGCGCAGATGACACCGCAGGCGATGGGCGAGCTGGTCGACGACCTGGAGAAGCTGGGCTACCTGCGCAGGGTGCCCGACCCCGCCGACCGCAGGGCCAAGCTCATCGTCTTCACCGACCGCGGCGACGACGCGCTGAGGGCGGGATACGCCGCGATCGACGACGTCGAACGCCGTCTCGCGGTCCTGCTGGGCGAGGACGGCCGCAGCAGCCTGCACGCCGCCCTCACCCGCGTCATCACCGACTTCTGAGACCCAGACGATCACGGGCACCCCCCGTCCGATGTGCTCCAACAGCGCGACGACCCCTGGCGCTCGGGCGGGTAGCCGCGCCACGAGTTCCTCGCGGTTGCCGCCACCGCACGCCTGACGGAGCGGCCGTCAGGCGGCGAAGACGGTGCGTATGACGGACTCGTCGCCGACGATCTCGACCAGCCCGAGGGCGCGGGCGTCGCTGAGGGTGAGGGCGCCGGCGGCGAGGCCGAGGATGGAGGCGGGGTCGGCGCGGACGGTGGCGTCGAGGTCGCGGCCGTCATGCGGGCCGACCTCGAAGCCGGAGCGCGTCGCGCGGAGCTGGAAGGGCGGGCCGCCGATCTCGAGGCCGACCGTCGCCGAGGGGCGGACCTTGACCCGGGTGTCGAGTAGAGCGGGCAGGGCGAGGGCGAGCCACTCCGGGCGGAAGGCGTCGCCGTCGCGGCCGCGGACCATCAACGGGGTGGACCAGCGGATCAGGCTCTCGATCGGCTGGCGCAGCTCGGCACCCCACGGCGTAAGGGCGTACTCGACCACGCTGCCCTCGCCGGCCAGGCGCCGCTCGACCACGCCAGCGGCCTCGAGGTCGCGGAGCCGGTCGGCGAGCAGGTTGGTCGCGATGCCGGGCAGGCCGTCGATCAGGTCCCTGTAACGGGCGGGGGAGATGAGGAGTTGGCGGACGATGAGCAGGTTCCACCTGTCGCCGACGACTTCGAGGGATCGGGCGAGCCCGCAGTACTGGCCGTAGCTACGCATTGCACCCCTGTACTTGACCATCTCAAGTGCACTTGACAAACTCAAGTCTACCGCACGACCGAGCCGAGGAGGGGGCCGCCATGGCCGAGGCCATCGAGAGCACGCGGCCCGCCTGGGTCGACGACGACCTGTTCCCCTTCGAGAGCCGCTTCGTCGACATCGACGGGCACACCGTGCATTACGTCGACGAGGGGTCAGGTCCCACACTGCTGCTCCTGCACGGCAACCCGACCTGGTCGTTCCTCTGGCGCGACGTGATCCGCGCGCTGCGCGACGACTTCCGGTGCATCGCCCTCGACTACCCGGGCTTCGGGCTGTCGACGCCGAGGCCCGGCTACCGTTACCTGCCCGAGGAGCACGCAGACGTGGTCACCGGGTTTGTCGACGCGCTCGGCCTCAACGGGGTCACTCTGGTCGGGCAGGACTGGGGCGGCCCGATCGGCCTGGCAGCCGCGCAGCGGCGGCCAGGCGTCTTCGATCGGCTGGTACTCGCCAACGCCTGGGCCTGGCCCGTCAACGGCGACCTCTACTTCGAGGCCTTCGCTCGCATCGCCGGCGGACCCCCGATCCGTTTCCTGGCCCGGCGGCTCAACCTCGTCGTCAACGCGTTCATCCCCATGGGCCACCGAAGGCGGAAGCCGACCGCAGCCGAGATGACCCACTACCGCCGCGCGCTGGACACACCCGAGCGGCGACAGGCCTCCGCCGTACTCCCCGGCCAGATCATCGCCAGCCGGGCCTTCTTCGCCGTGGTCGAGGCCGGCCTTGCCGACCTCGACCACCTGCCGACACTGATCGTGTGGGGCGACGCCCAAATCGGCTTCCGCCCCCAGGAGCGCGAACGCCAAGAAGCGATCTTCCCCGACCACAAGACCGTGATCATGGAGGGCGCCGGCCTCTACGTGGAGTCCGACGCGCCCGAGGAGTTCGTCGCCGCGATCCGCGACTGGGCAGCGACGCAGTAAGGGCGAGGGGGACCGAGCGCACCACCCCCCACCGTAATCGGCCTGATACAGCTTCACCCGGTTGATCTGCTTGATGCGCGTTCCACATGCGGCGACCGGGTGACGGCGAAGCCAGGCTCGGATTCCCCATGCGAGTCCCCGGTCGACGGGCGCGGCCTGACCCCGGCATGTGCGCCCTACGGTGAGGTGCGCCTTGATCTGAGCGCTCGGTTGAGCATCGGCGCTCTCGGCGGTGCATGAGGCAAGACGTCGCTGAGTTGTCGTTGCGATGGGACCAAGCCGTCGCCGCGCCCGGCGGATCGCCGCACTGTGGCGTCTTCCTGCGCGTACTGGTGCTACTGGGGAGTCACACCCGCTGTGGGGACCACGCGCTCGAGCTTGGTCCAGCCCGTCCAGCCTCGCTGCTTCAGCAGTTCGATCAGCCGACGCGCCGGTGGCACCGTGGCGAACGCCATCGTGTCCATCAGCTTGACGAGCGGTAGCTCGATATCGGTGTCGTCGACATAGTCCTCGCCCCGCTCGTCGGCCATTCGCGTGATGTAGGCGGCCAGTTTGTCGGCCAACTCCACCAGTCGCGGGTCGTCGTCGGCTCGGTCGAGAGCCTGGCTCAGGGTGAGGTAGAAGTCGACGAGCTGCGGGTCGGCGATCTGCTCCCGCTTGCGTGCCATCCACTCCGGGACCCGCTCGGGTGAGTGCGCGGCCAGTGGGATCCAGCCGTCGCGCTCGGCCTGGACGATCCGCTCATCGACCCCCAGCGCCCGCAGCCGGTCGAGATACTCGACCACCTCCGGAGGCAGCACCAGGTGCTCCCCGGCAGCGAGGCGGGCGATCCGCTCGCGATGCCGCTGCCGCTCACGGATCTCCGTCCGAAGCCTCCTGTCGATGTCCGCGATCGCCGCGGCGAACTCCTCCTCGCCGGCCCGCAGCAGATCTCGCACCCGCGCCAGCGGGACCCCGGCCTCGGCGAGGGTCCGGATCTTGATCAGCTCGACCACGGCGCCGGCGTCGTATCTGCGGTAGCCGGAGTGGTCCCGCTCGGGCTCCGGTAGCAGCCCTTTGGCGTGGTAGTGCCGCACCGCGCGGACCGTCACTCCGGCGTACGACGCCAGCTCGCCGATGGTCAGCATCAGATCAGTCTCCAGAGGTTGCTCAAGAGGTCACCTCCGTGTCGCGGATGATCTGGGCGACTTCCGGGGCATGGGTGAAGACCAGCTGGTGATCGGCGTCGAGCCAGGTGGTGGCGATGTGCGGGTGCTCGCGGACAAGCCGCTCGACGCCCGCACGCCAGTTCTGGTTGAACCGAGGCGCGTGTCCTTCGCCGCTGTCGCCGGCCATAGAGGTCGACATGATCATGGTGATGGGCCGGTCAATCTTGCTGTACCGGTCGAGGATCCCGGACCGGATCACATCGATCTCGAGGTTCAGGTCGAGAATCTCCTGGGCGGTGAGCAGCACCTGACGCGCGGTGCCCCGCTTGGCGTCCTGCTGCGTCGCCATGTCCTCCCACATGGCGCGGAACTCCGGCAGGACGGCCTCGGTGAGGAACGGTTCGGGCACCGGGTTCGCCCCGTCGATGAGAACAAGCCCGGCGACGGCGTCAGGATGCTCGGAGGCATAGTGCACGGCCAGGTCAGCGCCCAACGAGTAACCCACCAGCACAGGCGCCGCAGGCAGGTCGCGGTTTCCCAGCTCCGCCATCACCGCGTCCAGATCGCTGAGGAAGGCCTCGAAGGAGTACCGGTCGGCGGCCGAGGCGAGGCCATGGCCCCGCAGGTCGAAGGTCACCACGTCGTGGTCGCGTCTCAGCAGCTCGGTCAGCTCGCGCAGGTCGGCCTGGGTCGAGTTCAGGCCAGGGCACAGGACCAGCGGTCGTCCCCGGCCCTCGTGAGACACCGGGATCGTGACGCCGTCGTGGTGGATGGTGAAGTGCCGGATCGTCCTGTCGCCTCTCTCCGCTCGCTCTCCATCATTGTCGTGCTCGTCGTACAGCCCTGCGACCTCGATCGCACTGGTTTCCTTGGTCATGCCACCATGCTGAAAGCTTGCCCCTGCGTCAGGGTCAAGCGGTGACCTGACGTCCATCCCTACGGTCGACGCCACCGTGGAGGCCGTCGCCCATCTGGTCGGTACTCCGACGCGTACGCGCTGAGCGTCGCCTTCAAGCGCGTCCTCGGCGTCAGGCCGGGCGAGCACCGCGCCGCCGGCAGGCGGCAGGGCATGCCCGACCGGCGGAGAGCGAGCTGACAAAGGCGACACCTCCGCCCGGCCAGATGCGGAAACGGGACAGGAGGAGCGCGGGGAGAGAAGATGGGACGGCGAGCGTCGAGATCAGAGGAGCGTCGGGATGGATTCGTTCGGGCCGTACGACAGCGAGGCGCAGACCAGGCGAGAGCCGCTCGCGACCGAGATCCGCGCGCTCCACGAGTCCGGGCAGCTGAGATCGGGCGACCCCGACAGGCTCGTCGACGCCGTCCAGAAGAAGCACCTGCTCGACTTCTGCGAGCAGGCGGGCATCGACCTGGGCGTCTACGACGTGCGCGTGCTCGCCTGGCTGGCGGGGCGGGACCCGAGCGCGGTCCAGGTGGTGCTGGGCCTCATCTCGAGGGCGTACGAGGCGGGCAGGAAGGCCGACACCGTCGCGGGAGCCGCCCCATGACCTCAGGCGAAGCCGCCGTTGCTCATCAGGAGCTGGCCGTTGACCCACTGGCCCTGCGGTGAGCAGAGGAAGTCCACGAGGTGGGCGGTGTCCTGAGGCGTGCCGAGGCGGCCGAGCGGTGTCCTGCCGACGCAGGCGGCCCGCAGCTCGTCCGACATCCAGCCGGTGTCCACCGGCCCGGGGTTGATGACGTTGGCGGTGACGCCCAGGTGGGCGAGCTCACGGGCGGCGGCCAGCGTGATGCGGTCGAGTGCGCCCTTGCTCGCGCCGTAGGGCAGGTTGCCGACGGTGTGGTCGCTGGTCAGGCTGATGATCCTGCCGCTTCCGTGGGCGAGGGCGAAGCGCGTGCCGTACTCCCTGATCAGCAGCCAGGTGGCGCGCGCGTTGACGGCGAAGTGCCGGTCGAAGCTCTCGACGGTGGTGTCGAGCAGCCCTGAGTCGACCGACTCGCAGTGGCACATCACCAGGGCGGTGACGGGGCCGAGCAGCCGTTCGGCCTCGTCGAAGACGCGCGCAGGGGCTTCGGGGTCGGCGAGGTCGGCCTCGATCGCCGCGCCGGCCGCTCCGTGCTCGGCGAGGGCGGCGGCGGTCGCCTCGGCCGCCCCCTGTTCGACGCCCCATGCCATGCGCTCGTCGTAGGGGGTCCAGTAGGTGTAGGCGATGTCCCAGCCCGACGCCGCGAGCCGGCGGGCGATGCCCGCCCCGATGCCGACGGTACGGCCCACGCCCGTGATCAGCGCGAGAGGACGGGAGGTGGCGGGGAGGCGCTCGGTGGTCATGCTCACGGGAGGGAATCGTCGAGGATCGGCGCGACCCGGGGCAACCGCTTTGTTCCCGCCGCCGTCGCCGGAGGGGAGTCCTGAGTCCTCCCGAGGCGCCGCCCTGTCAGCAGGGACGGCAGGCAGATGGCGCCGACGCGGATGGCGATGACCAGGCCGGGGGCGTCAACCTGCTCGAATCCTGCGCCAGGTCATAGCGGCCCGGAACGAGCGCACAGCGGTCGCGCCCAGGTGTGATCCTCGGGCTCCTCTCACGCTTCGACGCGCAGCCGCTGGAGATCCCTTGGCCTTCACGCCGATGGTGCGTGAAAGGCCAAGGGAAGTGGGTCACATCTCGCCGGCTACGCCACCCTGGCGCAGGTGGTGTCGTTGAGGGTGAAGGCGGCGGGTACGCCGTTGGTGCTCTGGGTGGAGGAGCCGTTCAGGCCGTGGTACCGCCGTCGCCGCCTTCCTCCTCGAAGGGCTGGAAGATGGCGTTCCACCATTGCGTGCGGTCGACGTTGTGCACGTAGAACTAACACCCACAACAAGCATGAATACTTCGTCGGCTTCATCGCACCTGGTCAGGTGTGGCGCTAGGTAGAGCCGCATTGGTCTCCTGATCGCGGGGCCAGCGCTCGTGTCCGCAGGCTATGGCCTGACCTGGCCTGGGTGGCGTTGGTGAAGGAGAAGTCCGCGATGCCGAACACCGGAGCGCTCGACCGCCTGCTCACCCCTGCACACCGCGCCTTCCAGGCCGACGCTGGTCGAGATGGCCCTCACTGCTCAGTAGACCTCGCTCTTGTTGTTGACGATCTCGTCGAGCAGGGTGGTGGCCTCGGAGTACCGCTGAGCCGTCGAGCTGTTGACCGGCAGGGCCAGGGTGGCGAAGCCGTATCGGACGGCTTCTCCGACCGTGCGCGTCCCGAGCTTGCGGGTGAGCTTGCTGTCGATCTGCGTGGAAGCGTTGATCTGCCGCGCGGCAAGGTCGAACAAGGTCGCCAGCAGCTGGAACCTGGCGGGACCCGGCTGCGGCCCGCTCGCCGACAGCACGGCCCCGGCCTCGGAGTTGTCCAGCGCCCCGTTTCCCGAGCTGTCGAACTGCTGGTAGGTGGCCTGAACCCGGGCCAGCAACTCGGCTGTGCGCGCCTCCGGGTGGGTCTTCCAATAGCCGTGCGAGCGCGGGTCTCGGGTCGGCGTGACCTCGGTGATCGTCGTGGTGGCCGTCGCGGTCACCGGCTCGTAGGTGCAGCCGTTGGCGTTGCCGTACGTCGCAGCGGCTTGGTCGGTCAGCTTGGCCCCGGCGGTGAACAGCAGGCTGGGCCTGGCCGTGAACCGCACGGACCAGTCGGCGGACGCGGCCACGTCGCCCAGCGACCACATCAGCGTCGTCGTCCCGTCGGCGTTGCGGGTGACCTTGGTCGGAAGCGCAGCGAGTGAGGACTTACTCGTCTAGGCCGCTGACCGTGGCCTCGCCGCGGCGGCGAAGGCCGCGCCCTGACCAGCTGGTCAGGTCCTCCTGGCCCGTCGCCAGCTCGTGGCTGGCGACGGGCTTTCGTTTTCTCGAGAAGGTCCAGATCGGCGCGGTAGGCGCGCAGCGCGTCCAGCCGCTGCCCGGCGCACCAGCGCAGGTAGCCGGTCAGGTCCGCGAGGTAGGGCGGCGGTGGTGGCCGGCGAGGGCCGGGTGTGCAGCCAGACGGCGGTCAGCCGGTGCAGGCCGTAGCGGTCGGCCAGCCGCAGCGGCCCAGGCCGGGCAGCGCGGCGACCGCGGCGGTGACCGCCTCGCGCCGGTCGGCGGCCGGCTGGCGGGCCAGTGCGGCGGCGCTGAGAGCCACGGCGTTCAGCCCGGCCGTCACGACCGCGCCGACCCTCTCGTCCACACGCGCCGACGCGGCGAGGTCGGCGGAGGCGGGGTGCGGGGCTGGTCGAGGCGGCCGTCGGGCGCGGGGTAGCGGGTGCGGCACCGTACTCCGGGTCGTCGTACTCCATAAGAGGCAAAGCACTGTTCGTGGCAGTAGTGCATGAGCCGCTCGCGCACCTTGGTCAGCGGATGCATGCTCGGTCTGTCACCGCTGGCAGACAGTCAGTGTTACCCGGTTCCAGCTCAGGACAGGGTCCTGACGCGGGCGGTCTGCTCCTCTTGGACTCTGCGGGCGGTACGCAGGAAATCGAGGATGATGGCCAGTTCGTCCGGCCCGTACTCCTGCAGCGCCTGGGCGCCCGCCTGGCCGACCGGGACGAAGATCTCGGTCTCGGCCGAGCGGGCGGCGTCGGTCGCGGCGACCAGGACGCGGCGGCGGTTGCCCGGATCGGGGGAGCGGAACACCATGCCTGCGCGTTCCAGCCGGTCGATGACCGTGGTGGTGGCTGCCGGGCTGAGCTTCAGCGCGAGGCTGATCTGGCCGGCGGGCACTGGGCCGTCGGCCAGCACCACGTCGAGGCAGCGCAGGTCGGTGCGGTTGAGGCCGAGCCGGGCGGCGGCCGCCTCGTCGAAGACGTCGAAGCTCTGCTGCAGCTGCCGGAGCTCCATGGCGATCTCTCCAATGACGACACGTTTCGACATTCGAAGCTTTCTGTTATCGTACATTTCGCTAGTCGAAACGATGATAGCATCTGCGGAGGCACCACCATGCGCTCAATCACTCCCACCGGATCTACCGCCAGCACGCGAACCGGCGACACCGCTCAGATCGAAAGACTCTTCATCGACTTCCTGGCGGCCTGGACGGCGGGTGACGCCGAGTCGTTCGGCGCGCTGTTCACCGACGACTCCGACTACGTCTCCTATGACGGCACCATCGCCCGCGGCCGCCGCGAGCACCAGCACAACCACGACAAGCTCTTCCGCGGCGTCCTGGCCGGCTCGGCGCTGGTCGGTGACCTGGAGTCGGTCCGCTACCTCACGCCGGACGTGGCGATCGTGTACGGCACGGCCTCCGTCCTGATGCCGTGGCGATCCAGGCTCCCCAAGCGGCGGCTGTCACGGCAGACCATCGTCGTGGTGCGGACGGAAGCCGGCTGGAAGATCAGCGCCATTCACAACGGCCGCGTCCGCCCCGTCACTGTTCCCGAGCCCGACGCGTTTCCTTCCAAGATGTCCCAGCTGATGGCGCGTATCGCCCACCGCGTCAAGACGCCCGCGACCATAGACCCGACAGTGCACTGATTCTGTCCAGTCTCTTGTTCCGTATCAACGGATGAAAGGCCAGAACGCTGTGGGCGTTCTGGCCCTCCAGACCTTCGAGAGGACGGGCGTATTAGCGGTCTTGCGGCGCTGGTCAGGGCTGGGCAGCTCGGCGACCGGGGCGAGCACGTCGCCTTGGATGCGCTTGTGCCGCATGCGCAGCTGCCGCCAGGCGGTCACCCATCCGAGATTACGAACATTTCGGCTCATGGCCGCTTCCGGCCGCATCTCGGCCGGACCCGCTCTTGGCGTCCAGCTCCAGCCGGATGGTCCCACCACCCCAGTCGTCCCGACACGTGCCAATAGGCGTGTGACAAGGCGATAGGTCCAGGGGTCACGGCGAATCCGGTAGGCAGGGGATAGGACGATTCGATATATAGGACCTTTCATCCCTGAGCTGGAGTCCTGATGTCGGAAACCGATTCTCCCGAAGTGCGATCGCGGCGAACTGGCCGAGGTGCGCACCTGCTTGCCATAGGCGTGGCGGTGGCCCTTCTCGCCGTGGGGGTGGTGGCGGTGGTCGGGGTGAACAAGTGGTGGAATGTGCGGGGCATTTCCTCGGCCCGTGAACTCGCGCTGCGCGGCGTGGCAGCCAGAGGCGATGATCGAACCTCTGCGGTGGTGCTGGGCGCGGCGGCGGTGGCGGCCCACCCGGACAAGCTCAACCGATCGGCCTTGGGGGAGACCCTACTGTCCGGTCGCCGTGGCGTCGCCGCGCCGGCCGGGGCCATACGGGCGATGGCGTTGAGCGACGACGGTCGGACAGCCCTGATGTCGATCGTCGACCAGGGGGTCACCTGGCGGAGCCTGGATTCTCCCATCCAGGAGGAGGTCCCCCTGAAGCTTGGCCTTGATGAGGAGGCGCTGGAGGCCTCCATCGAAGAGGAGGGCCGGAAACGGGAGGCCCCGTTCGTGGCGAGCATCCCCTTGGAGGGCGAGGCCAGCGCCACCGCACTGGAGGTGTCGTCCGATGGACGACAGGCGGTCATCGGGGCTCTTGACGGGTCGCTCGGCCTGTGGCGGTTGGATGACTCCGCCAGGCCGGTGCGGGTGGCCAAGGTGCCGGGCCAGAACTCCTTCATGGTCGCGAGCGTGGCGCTCGCTGCGGACGGCAGGACCGTCCTGGCAGGCTACGAGCGTGGCAGCGTGCTCGTGTGGGATCTGTCCAGGGGGGAACAGCTGGCCACGCTCCCGGGGCACAGCTCGTGGATCGGCGGGGTGGCCTTGAGCGACGACGGACGGGTCGCGGTCACGATCAGCCGAGGCAGCGGATATGTCTGGAATCTCGCCGATCGGAGGAGTCCGGTCCGGGTCGGCGCCATCCCGCGGGCAGGAGTCGACGGGGAGGGGCTCGACCTCAGTGCGGACGGCCGGACGGCCATGATCGGTGGCCAGCTCTGGAACCTATCGAACCCGGCCCGGCCCACGCTGGTGAATCCCGTGGCCAAGGAGGTGGATGGCGTCTCCCTCTCCTCGGACGGGCAGGTCGCTCTGACCACAGACGGCGCCGGGAGCGCGACGCTGTGGCGGATCGCGGACCCGGCGCGGCCCGTCAAGGTCGCCGAAGTCGCCGGAGTGGGGGAACTGGACTTGGACTACCTCACGATGTACGACGTCAAGGAATCGCCAGGCTCAGCGATGCTGAGCGGGGACGGCGGGACGGTGCTGGCGGTGAGCGCCGAAGGCGGGGCGCTGTTCATGGACGTCGCGGGGCTCAGCGGCGATCCGCTCCGGGATGCCTGCGCGGAGATCGCGGAGGATTCGACGGCGGGCTTGGTCAGCATGAGGGAGCGACTGGCCGGCGGGAGCTTCGTCGAGCCGTGCGACGGTGGGTGAGCGCCTACGGCCGGTTGTTCGGCAGGCACCAGTGGGTGGCGGCTCGTAACATCAAGACGACCGTCATCGCCCCGGACCGGAACCTGTCGTAGACGGTGGACCACGGCCCGTACTCGATGGGCAGGTCCCGCCACGGACTGCCGGTACGAAACCGCCACAGCACCGCATTGAACTGCCGCCGCAGGTCCGGGATCGGGCCCCGCTCACGCATGGGTAGGTTGGGCTCGATCAAGGACGGCGTAGCAGCCTCCGGGGAGCCAGAGCGGGGGCGATGAGCGCGTCGGCGTCCTTGCTGGAACGGCCCGTTGTCTGGGTCTTGTCCGAGATCCTTCGATCGCGGCCCTGGCCGCCGATGCGATCATCACGCTGGCCGCGTACGGGGAACCGCCCGCGGCCGACCTAGGCCGGGCCGTGGGCCACATGGTCCGCGGCGGGCAGGTCAAGCTCAATCGGATCACCGGCATCCTCGACGAGGTCATGGAGGCCGGGCGCGGCCCTCCCCATGATCAGCAGGATGACCAGGGATCCTCGAGACTGCTCCCGCTAAGCATCCAGCAGGTCAGAGGGAGCGGTCTCGAAAATGATCGCGTTCGCCCGCGACCCGGCCTGCCGCAATGCCTTGAGCTCACGGTACTCAGGCGAGTCGTACCACCGGTGCGCGGTCTGCAGATCAGGGAACTCGATCAGCACCGGATACCCCAGCATCGCCGTCCCCTCGAGCACGTCCACCTGCCCCCCGACCGCCCGGTAGGCGCCGCCGTAACTCTCCACGACAGCGCGCACGCGCGAGGCGTACTCGGCCAGCTTGTCCGGGTCGGAGACCTCGATGTTGTCGAACAACGCATATGCAGCCATGACAGGCTCCTCAGCTATATAATCATCCCGTTCGGGACAGTCCCGACATTACTACCGATCGGGACAATCTCGCAATGAGCGATTTGTTCACCGACCCCCGCTGGGAGTCGTACGGCATGCTGCGCGAGGCCTACCTGGCCGTGACCACGCGTATCGATGCCGACGTCAGTCCGGAGGGTGACCTCGACGCGGCGATCTCCGACATCCTGTTCCGGCTCGCCCGCACCCAGGGCCACTGCCTCCGTACGGTGGACATCACCCGCGCGCTGGCGACCAGCACCACACGCACGACCCGGTTGCTGGACGCGACGCAGGCGCGCGGCCTGGTGGAACGCGGACCGCACCCCACGGACCGCCGCGCGATCATGGTCACCCTGACCGAGGAAGGCCTGGCCGAAGCGCGCAGAAGGGGAGAGCTCGCGCTGGCCTCGGCGCAGCGCCACATCTACGACACGCTCACGGCGGACGAGGTGGGCACGATGATCGCGCTCCTGCGCAAACTCCGGGACGCCAACCAGTAGGTGGCTTGGTTGTGCCCCGACCGCATGATGGGTGATCCGGGGCACGCCGCCGTTCGCGTCGCTCCGGGCTATTCGTCAACTATGGGTTGACGCTCTCCTCATCGTCAACCTATGGTTGACGAATGATCGATCGCAACCGCCTCGTGAGGCAGGTCTTCAACGTCACCCTGGTGGCGTTGATCCTGGCGAGGATGACGCTGTCAGTGCTGTGGTGACCGGGACGCCGACGGCGGTCCGGGGCGGGCCGAGGGTTTCAGCGGAGGACGCGACCGGTCGGCGCGGTTCGGCTTCGATCTGACCGCCGACTTCACCTGCGCGTTCTTCAAGCCATACGCCGTCCCCTTCGACTACGGACGCATGCGCTGTCCGTCGGTCGCGACGTCGAACGGTAGGCCGGGCCCGGACGCGGTGTTGGCACGAAACCCGCGATAATCGGTGGTCCGGCCACTGTTCGATGGAGCGCGGCGTCGCCAGACTGCTTGCCATGACCGACGCACCCACCGGCCGTACGGCTGCCTTCCATATCCTCGCCACCGGCTACACCGCCTCCACCGGACCCGGCGTGGCCGCGACCGTCTCCTACGTCACCGAGGGCGACCTCAGGATCGTGGTGGATCCCGGCATGGTCGCGAGCCAGTCGGTGATCACCGACGCGCTCGCCGACCTCGGCCTCAAGACGGACGACATCACCGACGTGGTCCTCAGCCACCACCACCCCGACAACATCCTCAACGTCGGCCTGTTCGGCCAGGCACGCATCCACGACCACAAGGCGATCTACCAGGGCCACCACTGGACCAGCAGGGACGCCGAAGGGTACGAGTTCTCCCCGTCGCTCAGGCTGATCGCCACCCCCGGCCACAGCGCCGAGGACATCACCCTGCTGGCCGGCACCGCCGAGGGCGTCGTGGCCTTCGCCGGCGACCTGTGGTGGCGGGCCGACGGCCCCGCCGACGACCCGGTCACCACCGACCGCGACGTCCTGCGGGCCAGCAGGGAGCGCGTGCTGGCCGTCGCCGACGTCATCGTCCCCGGCCACGGCGCGCCCTTCACCCCGACGGCGACCACTCCCCGCTGACGACGCGGCCGTGGCCCGGGCCGCTCGTGGACCGTTCGGGCGGCGGGGCAGCTGGTGACCCAGACCCCCGGCGGGACCTACTACCACGGCTACCAGCCGAAGAACTGAAGGCCGGACCGCTCAGCGGCGCAGGGTGAGACGGAAGGCGCAGCCGTCGCCCGAGGGGCCAGGGGAGGTGACGACGAGGTCGCCGCCGTGGGCCAGGGCGATCTGCCTCGCGATCGGCAACCCGAGACCGGTGCCAGGGACGTCGCGCCTACCGCGCCAGAACCGCTGGAAGATCCACTCCCGCTCCTCGGCGGCGATGCCGGCGCCGTGGTCGGTCACGGTCACGGCGACCTCGGCGTCGGCGGCTTCGATCGCGATCTCCACGGCCGTGCCTGGCGGGGCGTATCTCACGGCGTTGTCAATCAGGTTGGACAGGGCGCGACTCACGGTGGGCTCGTCGATGGAGCACTCGGCGACCGCGGGCCCGCTGACGGACAGCGCGATCTCCTTCCCCGCCGCCAGCGGCGCGGCGTGGTCGACGACGCCGCCCACGACCGCCACCAGGTCGGACGGCCTGCGGTCGATGGCGCGGGCCCGGCCACGAGCCTCGGCCAGCAGCTCGTCGATCGTCGTCTGGAGCCTGGCGGCCGCGGTCTGCGAGCGCAGCAGCCCCCCGCGGTAGACCTCGAGGGTGGGGGAGGGGTGGGCGAGCAGCACCTCGGCGTTGGTCATCAGCACCGCCAGCGGCATCCGCAGCTCGTGGCTGGTCTCCTCGATCAGCCGTCGCTGCGTCGCGGCGGCCTGCTCCAGCCGGTCGAGCATGGCGTCGAAGCTGGCCGCCAGGGCCACCACCTCCGCGGGCCCTCCGACGAGCGCGATGCGCCGGCCCAGGTCCGTGGCGCCGATGTCCTCGGCGACCGCCCGCACCGTGTCAAGGGGTCGTACGGCCCTGCCCGCCCACCACCAGGCCACGGCCGCGGCCGCGGGGGCCAGGGCCACAATGGTCCAGGTGGGCCAGGCGGACCGGTGCGCGGACACGCTCCTGACGCTCTCGACGCCGTCGATCGTCTGGAAGGTCGTCTCGGTGTCGGTCACCAGGACCACGCCGAACAGCAGGAGAGCGGGAAGGTAGATCGCGAGGAAGCCGAGGACGGCGAGCCCGGCCCGCAGCGACCGCCAGGGACGGGTCACGACGGCTCCGCCCTGAGCCGGTAGCCGGCGCCGGTGATCGTGACGATCAGCGCGGGCTCGCCCAGCTTCCTGCGCAGCCGGCTGAGGATCACCCGCACCGAGGCGGTGAAGGGGTTGGCGTGGGAGTCCCATACGTGCTCCAGCAGGTCCTCGGCCGACAGCACCTCGCCCGGGTGGTGCATGAAGTAGCGCAGCAGCGAGAACTCTCGCGGGGTGAGATCGAGTTCGGCGCCGGAGCGCCAGGCCGTGTGCGTGGCGAGGTCGAGCGTCAGCTCGCCCACACTGAGCGTCGTTCCGCGGGCGTCGCCTCGACGGCTCAGCGCCCGCACCCTGGCCACGAGCTCGGCGAAGTGGAACGGCTTGACGAGGTAGTCGTCGGCGCCCGCGTCGAGCCCGGCCACCCGGTCGGCGACGGCGTCGCGGGCGGTGAGCACGATCGTGCGCCTGGGCCTGCGCAGCTCGGGGTCGCGCGTCAGCCTGCGCAGCAGGTCGAGCCCCTCGCCGTCGGGCAGGCCGAGATCGAAGCACGCCACGTCGTAGGCGGTGGACAGGAGGGACTCCTCGGCCTCGGCGTACGTCGTGGCGAGATCGACCGCGTACGACTCGTTGCGCAGGCCGAGGGCGACGAGCTCGGCCAGGTCGGGGTCGTCCTCGATGAGCAGGATGCGCATGAGCGGCCGGTCAGCCGGTCGCACGGGCGACGGAGGTCCCGCGGTGCCCGCCCGAGCGGGTGATGCTCATGCGCCGGTCGCGGAAGGCGACCGACACCTCAGGGCCGGTGCCCGCCGGGTCGTCGGGACGGTATCGGCCGCCCCCGTCGGGCACGAGCGTCAGCCGCGGCGGCTCGGGCCGCAGCTCGGCGGCTTGGATGCCGCCATGCTCGTTGACGGCGTACCAGGCGGTGACGGGCTGTCTCTCCGTGCTGATGGTGACGTAGGTGCGCACCTCGCCATCGTCGACCACGCTGCCCGCGAGCGCGACACCGGTGAACGCGCCGAAGGCCTTCTCGAGGTTCGCGCGTTCCTCGCGGCCCTCCTGCGTCCGGCCGTCCAGCAGGGCGAGGACGCGCCGTTCGTGCGCGCGGAGATCGACGTCGCCGCGCGGAGGGAACAGCGCCGTCACGGCGTCGGCGCCCCTGGCGGCGATTGTCAGCTCGCCGTCCTTCGCGCTCACCTCGTACGAGCCTCCTGTCTCCAGCTCGTACGACCCGGTGGCGGCGGCGAGATCACCGTCGCCGGCGCCGGCGGCAGCGTCGGGTATGGGCACGGGGCGACCAGCGAGCAGCGCGGGGCCCACCGCCTGCAGCAACTCCTCGGCGCTCACCCGCGCCTTGTTGGACGCGACGGCGATCACCCGCTGCTGTCCAGGAACCCACACGACCACAGCGTTGTGCCCCACCTCGCCGCCGCCTCCCGCGGTGCTGAGGAACGGCTCGCCGTACACGGAGCTGTCGAAGGCGACCCACCCTGGCGTCTCGGCGCGGCCGCCGCCCAGGTCGTGGCCAGGGGCGGCGATGAGCTCGGCCGCCCTGCGCGAGACCAGCCCCCCGGTGAACAGCGCGTGCGCCCAGGACGCCAGGTCCGCGGTGGTCATGGCGAGGCCGCCGTTGCCCTCCATCCCCCAGTACGGTCCACGGAAGTCGCCGCGTTCGCCCGTTCGCCCGTCATCGTGATAGCCGACGGCGCGGGGCCCCTGCGCGGCGGGCTCGCCGCTCCAGAACCCTCCCGCGAGGCGACGGCCGGGCAGCCGCAGGAGGTTCTCGGCCACGTACTTCCTGTAGCTCGTGCCCGACGCCTTCTCGACGATGAGCGCGAGCAGGGTGTATCCGGCGTTGGAGTAGACGTATCCGGAGCCCGGTGCGAAGGCGAGCGTCAGCCTGCCGATCGCAGCCACGGCAGAGTCCCTGTCGAGCGGCTCGTAGTCCCTGCCGTGCGAGCCGTTGAGGCCGCTGGTGTGCAGCAGCAACTGCCTGATCGTGGCCTTGGCGACGGGACCGTCCAGCTCGGGCAGGACCTTCCCCGCCCGGTCGTCCAGCGACAGCTTCCCCCCGTCGAGGAGGCGGAGGACGGCCGCGGCCGTGAACGCCTTGGTGATCGAGCCGATGCTGAAGACCGTCTCGGGGGTGTTCGCCCTGCCCGCGGCGTCGTCCGCCGACCCGTAGGCGGCCAGGCACTCGAACCTGCCGGCCTTCGAGATCGCGATGGATCCGCTGAACCCCGCCTCGGCCCAGGCGCCGAACGCCTCGTCGAGCCCGGGCTCGCACCGTTCGGCCGCGGCGGCGGCCGGTCCGCGCCGAGGGACGCCCTGATCGGCGGTGCACGCGGCCAGGACGGTCACCACCGTCGCGGCGGCGATTGCCAGAAAGGACCTTTGCATGGGGCGAACCTAGACGGGCCCCTGCAAACCTGATGTGAACGACGAGGCCGTTGTGATCAGCGGGAGGGGCCCGCTCGTGTGCTGCAGGATGTCGCCCGCGGTGCGTCGGCGCGGGCAGGGGAGCCGTCGCCGGTGGCGCGGTAGGACGGCTCAGTCCCTGCCCTGCCAGGTCGTCACGCACACCTCGTTGCCCTCCGCGTCCGCCAGCACCCAGAAGGCAGGCGCCGCGGTGTCGGACAGCAGCACCCCGCCGGCGGCCAGCGCGGCCCCGATGCGCCGGGCGGCCTCGTCGTGCGGGACGGAGATGTCGAAATGGATCCGGTTGCGCTGCGGCCGCGCCGCGTCCATCTGCTGAAACCAGATCGCCGGCCCCTGAGCGGCGGGGTCGACGAGCGGATCCTCTGGGCCGTGCGCCTCCGCCTCGTCGCCGTATCCCATGACCGCCTTCCAGAACGGACGGATCGCGGCGATGTCGAGCGCGTCGATCGCGATCTCGACCATCTGGACCGACCGAGGCCCCTGGCCGCCGGTCCCGGGGTCCGTGCGCAGCCCGAGTTCGCTCACGGCCGCGGTGACGCGGTGGGCGAGCTCGAGCTCGAGCGCGCTCACCCAGCCGGTGGCGAGCGACTGCAGGGTGAGGATCACCTGGTCCTTCCGGACGTCCAGCCAGAGGCTCGCCTCGCCCTCTTCGCCGGCCGCGGCCACCGCGCGCGCGGCGACCTCGGCCGCCTGCGCGAGCGAGGTGACGGGCACGGAGGTGCGGACGACCCCGAGGACGAAGCGCCACCCCAGGCCGTCGACGGCGTCGGAGATCTCCTTGCGGCTCAATCTCTTCTGGTTCACCCCGACATGATCGCAGAAGCCATGGCCGGATCCGAGGGACGCACGTCCAGAACCACGGCCATGGCAGGGAGCGGTCTCCGACTTGATGAGAGGTGACATCCGACGAAAGGAGAGACCATGACCGCGATCTCCGCCGAAGGGCGGACGAGCAGGGCCGGGCAGGCGCTGGTCGCGCTCGGCCTGGCAGCGGGACCTGTCGTGGCACTCGGATTCACCCGCTTCGCCTACGCGTTGCTGCTGCCGCCCATGCACAGGGAGCTGCACTGGAGCTACGCCCAGGCAGGCGGCATGAACACCGCCAACGCCCTCGGATACATCCTGGGCGCCGCGAGCGCCGCCTTCTGGGCCAGGAGGAGCGGAGGCAGGTCCGCGTTCCTGTGGAGCCTCGCGATCAGCGCTGTCGCGCTGCTCGCCACCGCGGCGACGGCGGACCTGACGGTCCTGCTCGCCCTGCGGTTCGCCGGAGGGTTCAGCACCGCGGTCGCCTTCGTGGTGGGCTCGGCGCTGGTCTCGCGCATCGCCGTCGGCGCTCCGCAGCGCCGTTCGGCGTCGCTCGTCGCCGTCTACATGGCGGGCGTGGGCATCGGCGTGGTCATCTCGGGCCTGGTCGTTCCCGCCGCGCTGTCCTCGGGCGAGGCAGGCTGGCGGATGGGCTGGCTGCTCATGGGCGTGCTGGCCGTGATCGCGCTCGTCCCCGCCTGGCTCGGCGCCAGGGCGGTGCCCGAGGCGAGCGGCGCCCACGCGAGCACGCTGCCTGCCGCGCAGCTGCGCCGCCTCGGGCCGACGTTCGTCTGGTACGTCCTGTTTGGCGCGGGCTACGTCAGCTACATGACCTTCGTGGTCGCGCTGCTGAGGTCGCAGGGGCTCGGCGCGTCGACGACCGCGCTCTTCTTCGTCGTCCTCGGCCTCTCGTCGGTGGTCGCCACGCTGACCGTGTGGGGCCGTCTGTGCGGGTTCCTGCGCGCAGGCCTGGCGCCCGCGCTCGTCGCCGTACTGGTCTTCCTGGGCGTCCTTCCCGTCCTGCTCATGCCGCCCGGCCCGGGCGCCGCGCTCCTGTCCGCCGTCGTCTTCGGCGCGGGCTTCATGGCGGGCCCCACGGCCGCGACCGTCATCGCGCGGCGCATGCTGCCTCATGCCGTCTGGACGGCGGGCATCGCCCTGCTGACCGTCGCCTTCTCCGTCGGGCAGGCCGTCGGCCCGCTGCTGTCGGGCCTGATGTCGGACGGCGAAGGCGGTATCGCCCGCGGCCTGTGGCTGTCGGCCGGGCTGCTCGCCCTGGCCGCGCTCGCCGCGCTCCTGCAGCGCGAGCACCCCGCCTCCTGATCGCGGCGACCGGGGGCGAGCGGGGTATGAATCCCACCATGGAGCGGGCAGGTGGCACCGTGGTCGTCATCGTGTACGACGGCGTCCGCCTGCTCGACGTGACCGGCCCGCTCGAGGTGTTCACCGTGGCGAACGAGCACGGCGCGGGCTACCGGCCGCTCGTCGCCTCGCCGGGCGGCCGTGACGTCGTGACCAGCGGCGGCGTCAGGATCGGCGCCGACGTCGCCATGGAGGACGTCCACGGCGGCGTCCACGTGCTTCTCGTGCCTGGCAGCCCTGACGTGGGCTCGGCGGCCGCCGACCTGTTCCTTCTCGACCAGGTGAGACGGCTGTCGGGCGAGGCGGAGCAGGTGGCCTCGGTGTGCGCGGGGGCCTTCGTCCTGGCGGCCGCGGGGCTGCTCGACGGACACAGGGCCGCCACCCACTGGGATCTGGCCGAACGCCTGGCCCGCGACTACCCGACGATCAGCGTGGACGGCGACGCCATCTTCGTCAGGGACGGCAAGGTGGTCACCTCCGCGGGCATCAGCTCGGGCATCGACCTGGCGCTCGGCCTGGTCGAGGCCGACCACGGCAGCGACCTGGCCAGGACCGTCGCCAAGCACTTGGTCGTCTTCATGCAGCGCCCAGGCGGCCAGTCGCAGTTCAGCGTCAGGTTGAACGCGCCCGCTCCGCGGTGCGAGCCGCTGAGGGCGGCGCTCGACGCCGTCGTGCTCGACCCCTCGGCCGACCACGGCCTGGAGGCGATGGCGGGCAGGGCGGGGATGAGCGTCCGCCAGCTGACGAGGCTGTTCGGCAAGGAGCTCGGCACCACGCCCGCGCGCTACGTCGAGAGGGCGCGCGTGGAGCGGGCGAAGAACCTGCTGGAGACGGGTGACCAGCCGCTCGACGTGGTCGCCCGCAGGTCGGGGTTCGGCTCACCCGAGACGATGCGCAGAGCCTTCGCGCGCGCGCTCGGTGTGACCCCCGCGGCCTACCGCGCCCGGTTCAGGAGCACAGGCGACGGCTGCTCGTCCTGACCTCCTCGACACGCGATCTCCCAAAACTAACCACGTGGTAGATTTTGCGCGTCATACTGTGAGACAGAAGGGCAGGCGGGATGGAACGCTCATTCCCGAAGGGGTTCCTGTGGGGGGCGGCGGGAAGCGCTCACCAGACCGAGGGCAACAACGTCGCCAGCGACCTGTGGGCCCTGGAGAACCGTCCCGGCACGTTCTTCGCCGACCGCAGCGGGGACGCCTGCGACAGCTACCACCGCTGGCCCGAGGACCTCGACATCGTGCGGGAGCTGGGCCTCAACTCCTACAGGTTCAGCCTCGAGTGGGCGCGGATCGAGCCGGCGGAGGGGCGTTTCTCGAACGCGGCGCTGGCGCACTACCGCCGGGTGATCGAGGGCTGCCTGGAGCGCGGCCTCACTCCGGTGGTGACGCTGCACCATTTCACCAGCCCGCTGTGGTTCCAGCAGGACGGCGGCTGGCTGTCGGGCGAGGCGGTCGGACGCTTCCGCCGCTACGTGCGCGCGGTGCTGCCGATCCTCGGCGGCGTCGAGTGGGTGTGCACCATCAACGAGCCGAACCTGCTGGCGATGATGGCGAACCTGATGAGGGACAAGGAGCGCACCGAGGGCGTCGCCGGCGCCATGCCGCCGCCCGACCAGCGGACGGCCGAGGCTCTGGCCGCCGCCCACCTGGCCGCCCGCGAGGAGCTCGCGGGGCTGAGGTCGGGCTGGACGATCGCCAGCCAGAACTTCGAGGCGGCCGAGGGAGCCGTCGCCGAACGCGACGCGTGGGCCCGGCCTCGCGAGGACCAGTTCCTGGAGGTGGCCAAGGACGACGACTTCGTCGGCGTGCAGGCCTACACCAGGGTCATCATCGGCAAGGACGGCGCGCTGCCCGTGCCGGACGAGGCCCGCCGTACGCTCACGGGCTGGGAGTTCCACCCCGCGGCGCTGGGCGACGCCGTGCGCTACACCGCGGCCAGGCTGCCAGGCGTGCCGATCCTCGTGACGGAGAACGGCATCGCCACGGCGCGCGACGCCGAACGCGTCGAGTACACCCGCGGCGCCCTGGCCGGGCTGCACGAGGCGATGGCCGAGGGCGCCGACGTGCGCGGCTACCTGCACTGGTCGCTGCTGGACAACTACGAGTGGGGCTCCTACGAGCCCACCTTCGGGCTGGTGTCGGTGGACAGGGAGACCTTCCAGCGCACGCTCAAGCCGAGCGCGCGCTGGCTGGGCGAGATCGCCCGCTCGGGACGGCTGGACTAGCCGTCCCCGCGGACGGCGGCGACGAGCCCGTCCACCACCTCGGAGGTGAGACCGATCCCGAAGGTGGCGAACTTGGCCAGCGGGATGCCCATCGCCAGCCTGAGCAGGGCGGGATCGGTGCGGTCGAGGCCGGGCGCGCCCTGGAGCAGCTGCTTCAGCGCCCGGCTGCCCTCGGGGTGGGCCAGCCATTCGCCCAGCGTCGACATGCGGTCCAGCGGGGCCGCGTAGCCGTCGCCCCCGCTGGTCAGCTCGGCGCGCAGGCGGATGTCGCGGGAGGAGGCGCCGACCTCCACCGTGAAGGCGCCCGCGTCGATCCGCCATCCCTTGCGGCTGACCGACCACTGGGCGATGTCCCTGCCGGTGAGGGCGAAGCGGACCCGCTCGCTGTCTCCTGGCTCGAGCCCCACCTTGGCGAAGCCGCGCAGCTCGTGGCGCGGGCGCGAGGGGCGCTCCTCGTCGAAGGCCACGTAGAGCTGGACGACCTCGTGCGCGAAGCGCTCGCCCGTGTTGGTGACGGTGACCTCGACGCTCCACTCGTCGCTGCCCGTCTCCCGGGCGTCGAGGTCGGAGTAGGTGAAACGCGAGTAGGTCAGCCCGTGGCCGAAGGGGTAGGCGACGTCGGCGTCCAGCGTGTCGTAGTGCCGGTAGCCGACGTAGCGGCCCTCGCCGTAACGGACGTGCCCGTCGCCGCCGGGGAAGTGCAGGTGCGAGGGGACGTCGGCGAGGCGGTTGGGAATCGTCTCGGTGAGACGCCCCGACGGGCTGTGCGCCCCCGTCAGCAGGTCGGCGAGGGCCGAGCCGCCCGCCTGGCCGAGCAGCCAGCCCTCCAGGATCGCCGAGGCGTGCTCCTGCCACTCGGCCACCGAGACGACGCCGCCGTTGGCCAGCACGACCACGATCTTCGGGCAGACCTCGGCCACCTCCCGCAGGAGAGCGACCTGGACGGCGGGCAGCTCGATGGTGGTGCGGTCGAAGCCCTCCGACTCGGCGGCCTCGGGCAGGCCGAGGAAGACCAGCGTCACGTCGGCCTCGGACGCGGCGGCCACCGCCTCGCGCGAGAGGCCGGCGTCGGGCTGCCCGTCCAGCCGGTATCCCGCGGCGAAGGCCGGCCGTCCCAGCGCCTCCCATGCGTTGTCCAGGCGCGTGGGCACCACGTGGGAGCTGCCGCCGCCCTGGTAGCGCGGGGTGCGGGCGAGCTCTCCCACGACGGCGACCCGCTGACCCTGCCGCAGGGGCAGCACGTCGCCGTCGTTCTTCAGCAGGACGGCCGAGGCCCGAGCCGCTTCGCGGGCGAGCTCGTGGTGGGCGTCGAGGTCCCACCCTTCGAACGAGGCTCTGCCCTCGACCCGCCGTACGAGCTCGAGCAGGCGGCCCGCGGCCAGATCGAGCACCGCCTCGGGCAGGCGGCCCGAGCGCACCGCCTCGACGATCTCCTCGTCGGTCCCCGTCGGGGGCATCTCCAGGTCCAGGCCCGCCTCGAGCGCCGCGACGCGGTCGTTGACCGCGCCCCAGTCCGACATCACCAGCCCGTCGAAGCCCCACTCCTCGCGCAGCACCTCGGTCAGCAGCCACCGGTTCTGGCTCGCGTGCACCCCGTTGATGCGGTTGTAGGAGCACATCACCGTGTACGGCTTGGCCTCGCGCACGATCCGCTCGAAGGCGGGCAGGTAGATCTCCCGCAGGCTCTGCTCGTCGACGTCCGCGCTGACGCGCATGCGGTCGGTCTCCTGGTTGTTGACCGCGAAGTGCTTGACGCACGCCCCGACGCCCAGGCTCTGGATGCCGGTGACGACGGCCGCGCCCATCACGCCGGTGAGGTGGGGGTCCTCGGAGAAGTACTCGAAGTTGCGTCCGCACAGCGGCGAGCGCTTGATGTTCACGCCGGGACCGAGCACGACGTCCACACCGAGCGCGCACGCCTCGCGGGCCAGCGCCGCGCCCACCCGGTGGGCCAGGTGGGCGTCCCACGAGGAGCCGAGCGCGACGGCCGGAGGGAAACAGGTGGCGGGCACGCTGTTGCCGAGCCCGAGGGCGTCGCCCCGCTCGGCCTGGCGGCGCAGCCCGTGCGGTCCGTCGGACAGGGTGAGGGCGGGCACCGCCTCGCCGATGGGCGTGGTGTGCCAGGTGTCGCTCCCAGAGGTGAGCGAGGCCTTCTCCTCAAGGGTGAGGTCGGTCATCCGGTTCCAATTCCAATCCGAGCTGGGTGAGAAAGGCGACGACGGAGGCCCGCATGTCGACCTGCTCCGGATCCAGCAGCCACTGGGTCTGCAGGCCGTCCACCAGGGCGAGGAGCTGCTGGGCGACGGCGTCGGGGTCGTGCTTGATCGGCGGCGTGGCGCGGTCGAACAGGACGGACATCAGCCATGCCGTCCGTTTGCGCAGGCGCCGGTAACGCTGGACGAAGTAGTCGTGCGCGGGATGGGCGGGGTCGCTCGCCTCGCCCGAGACCTTCACGAACAGCCCGACCAGACCTGGTGTCCCCATGTTCAGGGTGATCTGGTCGAGGTGGCGGGAGAGGAGTTCCTCGGGCGCGAGGTCGGAGTCCGACGACAGCGCCTGCTCCGCGGCGACCTGCTCGCGGCGGGCGAGCACCTGGATGAGCAGGTCGTCCTTGCCGGGGAAGTGGTGGAGCAGCCCCGCATGGGTCATGCCCGCGTGCGCGGCGATGTCGCGCAGGGAGACGGCGTAGAAGCCCGAGCGCGAGAACAGCTCCATGGCTGAGTCGAGGATGCGTGAGCGGGTGCGCTCGCCCTTGGTCCCTTGACGGGGAATCGGTGCGTTCACCGACCAGCCTTTCTGCGATCCGAATGCCTGTTGAGGGCGAGACTAGCGCGGCTCACACTAAATCTACCACGTGGTTAGTTTTGCATGTATGCTCGCCGAAAATCCGAGACGGAGTGAGCGTCATGAACAGATCCCCCGCGCTAATCGCCCTCCTTACCGCGGCCACCGTGCTCGCGGGCTGCTCGGGCGCCGACGGCCAGGCGCCGGGCGAGGGTTCGAGGACCCTGACCATCGCGACGATGACCCTGCCGCAGAGCCTCGACCCCAACGACGCCAACGGCAGCGCCATGCCGTTCTTCCAGGCCGTCTACGACACTCTCGTGAAGCGCGAGCCCGACGGGCGCTACAGCCCGATGCTCGCCTCGGAGTGGAAGTACAGCGACGACCAGACCGAACTCGCCCTCACCCTGCGCTCCGACGTCAAGTTCGACGACGGCACCCCCTTCAACGCGCAGGCCGTGAAGGCGAACATGGAGCGCTTCCGCAAGGGCGGCGGCGCCCAGGCCAAGACGCTCAACGACGTCAAGGCCATCGAGGTGGTCGACGACACGCACGTGACTCTTCGGCTCTCCCAGCCCAACTCCGCGATGCTCTACTACCTGAGCGACGCGGCGGGCCTGATGGCCAACCCCGCGGACTTCACCAAGGGCGAGGCGCTGAAGACCAAGCCCAACGGCACAGGACCCTACGAGCTGGACCCGAGCCAGACCGTCATCGGGACCAAATGGGTGTTCAACCGCGCGGCCGGCTACTGGGGCGGCAAGCTGCCCTATGACACGGTCGCCATCAGCTACTTCGACAACGAGACCGCGATCGTGAACGGCGTCAAGACCGGGCAGGTCAACGCCGCCCTCATCCAGGAAGCCGACCAGCAGATCAGCGTCGAGGGCCACCCGAACGTCAAGACGACCAAGCAGGACTTCGACTTCCAGGGCATCCTGCTCTTCGACAGGGCCGGCGCGGTCACCCCCGAGCTGCGCGACCCCCGCGTGCGACAGGCGCTCAACCACGCCATCGACCGCCAGACGATGCTGGCCAAGATCCGCCAGGGCCGCGGAACGGTCACCAGTCAGGTCTTCGGCCCCACCACCGCCGCCTACAAGCCCGAACTCGACACCTACTACACCTACGACCAGAACAAGGCGCGCGAACTGCTCAAGGAGGCCGGCCACGCCGATGGCTTCACCCTCAAGCTGCCGCGCATCCCCGCGATCGTCTCCGAGGCGCTGGCCGCCTCGCTGCAGACCGACCTCGCCGCCGTCGGCGTGAAGCTGGTCTGGGACGACGTCGACCAGGGCTCGGCCGTCCAGCGCATCTTCAGGGACCGCGCCTTCTCCGGCATGGTCATGAACATGGGCCAGGCCTCGACAGACTGGGTCGTCGTCGGCGAACTGGTGCTGCCCGGCGCGTTCAACATGTTCGGCTACACCGACGCCACCGTGAAGAGCCTGCTGCCCAAGATCCAGAGCAAGCCGGCCGCCGAGGCGAAGGCGGACCTCCAGGCGCTCAACGAGCACCTGGTCAAGGACGGCTGGTTCCTGCCCTTCTACCGGATGACCTACCTGCACGTCTCCGACGGCAGCGTGAGCATCACCCCCCAGGACGGCATGGCCGTGCCCTCCATCTACAACTACGCGCCCGCCGCCTGATCATGCTGAGCTTCATCCTTCGCAGGATCGCGGCGGGGGTGGCCCTGCTGTTCGTGATCTCCCTGCTCTCCTACACCCTGCTGTCGATCCCGCACATCGACGTGGGCCGGCAGCTGCTCGGCCATGGCGCGGCCCAGGACCTCGTCGACGCCAAGAACGCGGCGCTCGGCCTGGACCGCCCCGCCCTGGTGCAGTACCTGGACTGGCTGGGCGCCGCCGTGCGAGGCGACTTCGGCACGTCCTGGTTCACCAGCGAGAACGTGCTCAGGGCGATCGCCAACCGGCTGCCCGTCACCCTCAGCCTGATGATCGGCGTCACTCTCGTCACCGCCGTGCTGTCGTTCCTGCTCGGCGTGTGGGCAGGCGTGCGGCGCGGCGCGGTCGACAGGTTCGTGCAGGTCTTCGCCGTGCTGGGCTACGCCCTGCCCGGCTTCCTCGTCACGCTGGTCATCGTCCTGGTCTTCGCCGTACGGCTGAACTGGTTCCCCGCCATCGGCTACATGGGGCCGAGCCAGTCCTTCACCGGCTGGCTCTCCACCGTGACGCTTCCCGTCATCTCGCTGTCGATCGGCTCCATCGCCGGGGTCGCACAGCAGGTCAGAGGGTCGGTGATCGACGTCATGCGGCAGGACTACGTGCGCACCCTGCGCGCGAGGGGCCTGCCGCCGTGGCGGATCGTCTTCGTCCACGTCGTCCGCAACGCCTCGGCCCCCGCGCTGGCCGTGCTCGGCATGCAGTTCGTCGGCCTGCTCGGCGGCGCCGTCCTCGTAGAGCAGATCTTCGGGCTGCCCGGCGTCGGCAGCATGACCGTCACCTACACCACCCGGGGCGACGTCCCGATCATCATGGCGCTGGTCATGTTCACCGTGATCGGCGTGATCCTGATCAACCTGGTCGTGGACATCCTGATCGGCTGGCTCAACCCGAAGGCGAGGATCGCATGAGGCTGCTCAGGCACCCGCTGGGGCTGATCTCGGCGCTCCTGCTGGCCGCGGTGGTGCTGGCCGTGCTGCTGGCCCCCGTGCTCAGCCCGCAGCCGCCCGGCCTGTCGAGCCTGCGGCTCGCCTTCGAGGGCCCCGCCGCGGGACATCCACTCGGCTTCGACTCCGCGGGCCGCGACATCCTGGCCAGACTCCTGTACGGCGGGCGCAACACGCTCGGCGGCGCGGTGATCGCCCTCGCGGTGGCCCTGGTGCTGGGCGTGCCGAGCGGCCTGCTCGCGGGATACTACGGCGGCTGGTTCGACTCGGCGGCCAGCTGGGTCGTCAACCTGGTGATGGCGCTGCCCGCGATGGTGGTGCTGCTGGCCTCGCGCGCCATCCTGGGCTCCACCGTGTGGGTCCTCATGGTCGTCCTCGGCTTCCTCGTGGCGCCCAGCTTCTTCAGGCTCGTGCGCGGCATCGTCGCCAACGTGCGAAGAGAGCTCTACGTCGACGCCGCCAAGGTCTCGGGCCTCAGCGACACGCGCATCGTCTCCCGCCACATCCTCATCGTCGTGCGCGCCCCGATCATCATCCAGGTGGCGCTCGTCGCGGGGATCGCCATCAGCCTGCAGGCGGGGCTCGAGTTCCTCGGCATCGGCAGCGGCGACTCACCAACCTGGGGCGCCATGCTCAACGAGGCGTTCAAGAACATCCAGCGCGCCCCGCTGCTGATGCTGTGGCCCGGTCTCGCCCTCGGCCTGACCAGCGGCGCGCTGGTCCTGCTGGCCGCCGCCCTTCGCGACGTGCTCGAAGACCGCGCCACGGCGCCCTCGGCGTCACGCACCGCCCCCGACGCCCGCGCGACGTCGAAGCCGGCTGCGGTGGAGGCGGGGGAGCGCGCCCACCTGCTGTCCGTGCGCGATCTGGCCGTCGCCTATCCGGGGACCGGCGAGGTGGTGCGCGGCGTCGACCTCGACGTGCGGGCGGGAGAGATCGTCGGCCTGGTCGGAGAGTCCGGCTCGGGCAAGACGCAGACCGCCTTCTCCATCCTCGGCATCCTCCCGGAGAAGGGCCGCGTCTCCCGCGGCAGCATCTCCATCGAGGGCCAGGAGATCGTCGGCCTGCCCGAACGCGCGCACCGCGCGCTCAGAGGCACACTCGTCGCGTACGTTCCGCAGGAACCGATGAGCAACCTCGACCCCGCCTTCACGATCGGCAGCCAGCTCGTCGAGCCCATCCGCTACAAGCTCGGCCTGCGCAGGGCGGAGGCGACCAGGCGGGCCCTCGACCTGCTGCGCCTGGTCGAGATCACCGACCCCAGGCGGACCTTCGACTCCTACCCGCACGAGATCTCGGGCGGCATGGCGCAGCGCGTCCTCATCGCGGGGGCCATGTCCTGCGAGCCGAAGCTCCTCATCGCCGACGAGCCCACCACCGCGCTCGACGTCAGGGTCCAGGCGGAGGTCCTCGGTCTGCTGCGCAGGCTGCAGCGCGACAACGACCTCGGAGTCCTGCTGGTCACCCACAACCTCGGCGTGGTCGCCGACCTGTGCGACAGGGTGGCGGTGATGCGGGAGGGCCGCATCGTCGAGCGCGGCACGGCCGAGCAGGTCCTGAGCACGCCGAGGGACCCCTACACGCGCGAACTCCTCAGCGCGGTCCTGCCCTTGGAGGTCAATTGACATCCTCTCCCACTGCAAGGCGGGAGATTCCAGCCCGTTCCTACACTGAGAGGGGGTCAGGGTGAGGTTCGCGGTTCGTCCGCCCCGGCAGTCCGGAGCGTCCCCGCGCAGCCACCGCATGCCCTGCGGCGGTATCGCGTATGTTCCTGGCCGCGTTCACGTCGGCGTTGGCGGCGTATCCGCAGGATCGGCACCGAAAGGCGGCTTGGCTCTCGCGCGCCTTCGCATCCACGATCCCGCATGCCGAGCAGCGCTGGCTCGTGTATGCAGGGTTGATCTTCACGACCCGTCCGGGTGCCTTGTGCTCCAGACGTTCCACGAGTCGGCCCCAGCCGGCCGCCAGGATGCCCCGGTTCAAGCCCGCCTTGGCCGCGATATTCCGGCCGGGCGCCTGCAGGGTGCCTCTGGCAGACCTGGTCATGCTGGAAATATTGAGATTTTCGACGGCGATCACGTCGAAACGCCGGGCCAGGTCCGTGGTGGCCTTCTCGATCCAGTCTTTGCGCCGGTCGCTCTCGCGGGCCTTCAGCCGGGCGACCGCCAGCTTGACCTTCACTCGGCGGTTCGATCCGCGCTTGGCCCTGGACAGCTTCCGCAGAAGGCGCGCAAGCCGTTCCTGCTCCGCCTGGCGCAGGGTGGGCGCAGTAAGCAGCTCGCCGGTCGACAGCGCCGCCGACACGGCGACACCACGGTCTATACCCACCACCTCACCCGTGCCTGGGGCGGGGATCGGCTCCGGAATGGCGGCGAAAGCCACATGCCAGCGCCCGGCCGCATCTCGCGTGACCCGGTGCGACTTCGCGCCATGAGGGACGGAGCGGGACCAACAAAACCGTACCCACCCCACCTTTGGGATCTTCACCTCGCCCACCTTGCGGGAAAGGCGCCGCACATCTCCGGGTCTGACCGCGACGATGCGGAAGCCTTCGTTCTGCCCGCGCTTGCGCCACGTCGGTTTGCGGTGGCTTTGGCCGAAGTAGTTGGCCATTGCCTGGGCGAAGTCTTTGAGTGCCTGCTGCTGGACGGTCACGGATCCGGCGCGCAGCCACGCGGACTCCGCACGTGCCTCTGTCAGCTGACGGCACTGCTCGGCGAACCCCGGCGCGCTCGTGCGACCGGGCTTCCAGTGCCGGTGCTGCTCTACGGCCAGGTTCCACACGAATCGGGCGTGCCCACAATGCTCAGCCAACATCTGCTCCTGGGCAGGCGTCGGTTGGAGACGGTAGCGGGACATGCCGATCAGATTATCGACCGTCACAGACAAAACAGGGAGACACAAGTGCCCCGCGGTTCCACGTTTCCTCCGGGCCCCGAAGGACGGGGCCTCAGCACTGTAGGTCTTCGGTGAACGCCCTGCTCACGGTCGAGGACCTGCGGGTCTCCTTCCCCGGGAAGGGGTGGGGCGCCCGTCGGGTCGAGGTGCTGCGAGGGGTGAGCCTGGACATCGCTCCCGGCGAGACCCTCGGACTGGTCGGCGAGTCCGGATCGGGCAAGACCACGATCGGCAGGGCGATCCTCGGGCTGGTGCCTGTCCAGTCGGGCGCCATCACCTTCGGCGGCGAACGCCTCGACCGGGTCAAGGCCAGGCGCAGGCGCCAGCTCGCCCGCGACCTCCAGGTCATCTTCCAGGACCCCTACACCTCGCTGAATCCGTCCAGGACGATCGGCGACACGCTCTCGGAGCCGCTCCTCGGACAGGGGATCGGCTCCCGTGAGGCCAGGTTGAGGGTCGGCAGGCTGCTCGACAGGGTGCACCTGCCCGCCGACGCCGCCGGGCGACTGCCGAGGGAGTTCTCCGGCGGGCAGCGCCAGCGGGTGGCGATCGCCCGCGCGCTGGCGATCGACCCCAAGCTGATCGTGTGCGACGAACCGGTCTCGGCGCTCGACCTCACCACCCAGAAGACCGTCCTGGACCTCCTGCTGGAGATCCAGGAGCAGACGGGGGTCGCCTACCTGTTCGTCTCCCACGACCTGGCCGTGGTGCGCTTCGTGAGCCACCGCGTCGCGGTCATCCATCGGGGCGAGATCGTCGAGAGCGGCCAGGCGGCCACCGTCACCACCCAGCCTCGACACCCCTACACCAGGGGGCTGCTGCTGGCGGCTCCGGTGGCCGACGTCGCCGAACAGCGCGCCCGCCGTCAGGCCTTCGAGCTGGAGTACGGCGGGCCGAACAGGACCGCCGAGCGGTAGTAGCCCTCCCAGCCCAGCCGATCCCACCACGGACCGTGGGCGCCCACCCTGTCCCGGTAGTGCGCCCACTCCGTGGCCTGGGGCGTCCACGCCTTCTCCGCGATGCCCGGCAGTCTCGGCAGCAGCAGGAACGCCAGGTCGTCGAAGGAGGTGACGCTCTCGCACCAGATCGCCGCCTCCACCCCCGCCAGCCGCGCCCCCGCGGGGATCTCGGCCAGCTCGGACGGCCGCCAGCCGAACAGCTCCTCGCAGGTGCGCGGCGTGTAGGAGGCCATGCCCACCCTGGTGCGGCGCTCGTTCTGGTCGGCTCGCGTGGACTCCTCGGCGTAGCGGCGGTCGAGGTAGAACACGCTGCTCGGCGAGGCGAGCACGTACGCGCCGGCGGCGACCGCCTGAGGGGTGTCACGGGAGGCGTGCTCGAAGGAGCCGGCCACGATGTCGATGAGCGGGTGGTACTCGGCGGGAGCGCTCTTCCTGGCGGCCTCGGGGTCGAACGCGTCGCCTTCGCCGACCCAGCACTGCGCCACGTCCTCGGGTTGAAGGGCGAGGGATCGGGCCGCCTCCTGCCAGGCGACCACCCGCTTGCCCGTGGCCCTGGCCAGCTCGAGCGACCTGGCGACGAACTGCGCGTACAGCTCCGGCGGCATCCCGAACGCCTCGTCGCCGCCGATGTGCAGGAACGGGCCAGGGGTGAGCGCGGCCACCTCGCCGAGCACGTCCGCCACGAAGCCGTCCGTCGCCTCGGCCCTGGGATCGAGGTGGCGCAGCAGCGGGTGCGCGGGCTCGTCGGCGCCCGCCAGTTCGGGGTAGGCGCGGACGGCCGCCTGGGTGTGACCTGGCATGTCGATCTCGGGCACCACGGTGACGAAGCGGGCCGCCGCGTAGGCGACGATCTCCCGGAAGTCGTCGTGGGTGTAGAACTGCCTGCCTTCGCCGTTGCGCGAGCCCTCGTCGCCCGGCCAGTTGCGCGGATCCGTGAGCCCGGGCCTGCCGGAGATCTCCAGCCGCCAGGCCTGGCTGTCGGTGAGGTGCAGGTGCAGCACGTTGAACTTGTACAGCGCCAGCAGGTCGACGACCTTCTTGACCTGGTCGACGGGGAAGAACCTGCGCACCACGTCCAGGGACAGCCCGCGCCAGCGCAGGGCGGGCCCGTCGAGGACGCGCACGCCGGGGGCCACGAGCCCCGGCTCCTGTCGTGTCAGCAGCTGCGCGAAGGTCGTCGCGCCACGGAACAGCCCCTCGGCCGAGGAGGCCGTCACCGTGGCCGACCTCTCGCCGATCGCCAGCTCGTAGCATTCGCGCGTCTCGGCCTCCTGGTCCAGCGGGTCGAGGCCGCGGGGCATGACCAGGCCCTCGAAGCCCCTGTCCTCGTGGTCGAGGACGAGGAGCAGGTCGGCCTGGCCGGCGACCTGGACCGTCGGCTTCACGTCGTGCAGCAGGGCGAGCAGCCCGGCCACGACCTCACCGAGCTCGAGCAGGTCGACGGAGGACACTCCGATACGCGGCCGGCCCTCCAGCCGGAGAGGGGCCGCTACGGGGATGATCCGCTGAGGGTAGGGGACGAGCGGAGGGGTCGGCGACATGGCGCTCCCTGCGTGACGAAATGAGCTGACCCCCATTTCCTACCACATGGTAAGTTTTGGCATCAGGTCAGGGCGTAGATGCGCAGCCAGTCGACCTCCATCCACGCCTCGCCCTCGCTGCCCTCGCCGGGGAACCAGTCGAGCTGGAGGCAGGCCGACATCGGCGTCGTGACGGCGATGTCGGACCTGAACCACTCCTGGCCGTCGATGTAGCCGACCACGCCCTCGGGAGAGGTCTCCACCGCGTAGGTGTGCCAGGTGGTCATGTCCAGGCTCGCGTGCGCCTCCTGCCTGCCCTGCGGCGAGTGCATGAAGAAGTTCGGCCGCTGCCGTTCGGGGTCGTCGATCACTTCCAGGAAGTCGATCTCCTCGCCGCCGTTCGGCTTCACGCCTCCGCCGCCGCCGGCCGGCCACAGCAGCGCGACGGGGTGGTAGGAGCCCGCGCCCGGATAGAGGCGGATGCGCGTCTCCCACCGCCCGTACTGCTGCGTGTACCTGGCGGCAAGGCCGGCGGTGGTGCCGTCGGGGGTGCCGTACAGGAACAGGGCGCCGTCGCCGAGGAAGAGCTGGCCCGGTGAGCGGCGGCCGTTGCCGGCGTGGCCTGGCGAGTCGTAGACGGCCCACTCGTTCGGATCGAGGAAGTCGTCGAACTCCGCACACCACACGGGCTGGCCCCACCCTCGCTGGTCGTCGAGTTGCGCGCACGGCGCGGCCGTCGCGACGCCGACGAAGCCGGGCGTGCTGGAGCACAGCACCGCCACCAGCCCGACGACGGCGATGCGCGAACGCGTTCTGGACATCATGGGGCACCCTCCTCCGCCCTGGCACAACCGGCCGCGGGCCCGAATACCCAGCACATCGTAGGCATGAGCCCTGCCTGAACAGGGGTGGTCGCCCGCGACGCGCCGGTGCCGGTCCGCGACTGAGCGGCGGGGGATGCCGCGGGGGCTGCTGCGGGGGTGTCGGCGGGGGCCGCCGACGGAGGGGCCGCGAACGGCTGGGCGGGAGCGGGCGGGACGAAGGCCCACCTGGGCTGCGCCACCGAGGAGGAGGTTCCCCAGCACGTGGCGCTGTTCATGGTGAGGCAGGAGTTCCCCGTGGAGGGGGCGTAGGGCGCGGCGAGCGCGGGCAGCGGCAGGACGGTCCTGGTGCCGAGGGCGTTGAGCGGGTTGAGCGCGAGCACGCGGGCGTCGGAGATGTCCTTGCCCTGTCCCGAGCCGGGGGCGGGTCCCCTGTCGGGCGCGGTCACGCCGGGATCGGCGTTCACGGGCGCGGACGGCGGCAGCGTCGGCTCCCGTGCGGGAACCGACGCCTGGGCGGGCGCGGGCCCCGCGGTGGGCACAGTGGAAGGCACAGCGGTGGGCACAGCGGTGGGCACAGCGGAAGGCACAGCGGAAGGCACAGCGGAAGGCACAGCGGAAGGCACAGTGGCGGGCGCTTCGGTGGGCACGTCGGCGGGCCGCCTGGCGGGCGCCGTGGGGGGCGGTGTGGCGGGAACCGATGCCCTGGGGGGCGTTGAGGCCTTGGCGGGTTCTGGAGCCCTGGCGGGTGCGGACGGCTTGGCGGGCTGGGAGACGGCCGGTGGCTGCTTGACGGCGGTGGTCGGCCTGGCGCTCGGCTGAGCGGTGCTCCTGGGCGCGGGCGGGCTGGCGGGCGTGCTCTTGGGCGCCGCGCTGGCGGTGGGGGCGGGTTTGGCGGGGGCGCCGGCCGTCGGGCTGCTCTTGGGCGTGCTCCTGCCCTTGGGGATGACGATCTTGATGGGTTTGAGCTTGGGGATCTCCAGTTTCGCGGCGTGCGAGGCGGTCGGCTTCTCGCTGGGTTTCGGCTCCTCCGAGGGCACCGGCTTGGGGTCGGGCTTGGGCGCGGGCCTCGCGCTAGCTGGAGGCTTCTTGCTCGCGGGCGGCTGCGAAGGGCTCTTCTTCGGGGAGGCGGTGGGCTCGGGGGTGCTGGAGGCGGAGGTGGTGGGCGCGGGCTCCTCGGGCGCGGGCTCTTTCGGCGCGGGGTCCTCGTCCGTCGGAGCCGTGGTGGGCTCTGTCGTCGGCTCCGTCGTCGGTTCGGACGTGGGCTCGGGAGCGGGCTCGGCTGTCGGCTCCTCGGTGGGCCGCGGTTCCTGTGGCGGCTCGGGAGCCGGCGCGGGGGCGGGTTCGTGTGTCGCGACAGGACCCCCCTCGGGTAAGGAGGGCTCGACGTCGGCATGGGAGATCCACGGCTGGGCGAGCGCGCCTCCGCCCACCACGGACACGCATACCAGCAGCAGGCCCGAGGCGAGGGAGAGGGGCCGGGAGGGACGGCGTGGGGTCATGAGGTGGTGTCTCCTGGACTTCACTCGGCGGGATCGGTGTGGGCGATGGGCCGCCAGCCGGCCGCGGTGAACTGGGGGGTGCCCGGAGCGGCCGCGGGTGGCGCGGCGACGGGCCTGGTGTCGGGGGTGTTGACCCAGTCCCCGCCGCGCAGGGTGGGGTGCCAGGTCATGAGCAGGTTCATGGCGTAGGGACTGGAGTACAGCGGGCCCGCGTCGCCCTTGGTCGCCGACACCTGGACGAGGACGGAGACGAGGATCTGGTCCTTGGCCCGCTCCTGCCAGCGGATGCCGATCGTGCTCGACCTCATGGCCGCGCCGGCGGGCAGGGAGCCCTCCTCGGGCAGGCCGAGCGTGCGCCGCCAGCCCTTGGTCGCGCTGACGGCGCCCTCACGGGCCGCCGCCCGCTGCTCGGGCGCCGCGTACAGCTCGGCGGCGGCCATCGCCTGGACGTCGTCGAGCGTCCACGCGGCCTCCAGAGTGGCGGCGGCGGCCGAGGCGGCGCCCAGCTCGGTGTGCGGGAAGCCGACGGGGAAGCCGGCCTCGCCGTGATGCCCCGCGGGCTGGGCGAGCGTGACGGGGCCGGCGTCCGAGCCTGGTCGCAGGATCCAGGCGGCGACGGCGACCGCGAGCACCGCGACCACCACGATCGCCACGCGGCGCAGGCGGTGGCGGCGCCGTACCGGGCCGAGGTCCCAGCGCAGGGCCGGGTCCTCCATCACAGGCGACACTAGTGACCCCGATCGGAGCGCAGGCTGAAGGCCTGCCCCGCCGCGGCGGCGAGGCGCAGGTACGCGCCCGCGGTGGTGGGCCGCAGCCGCAGCAGGTCCACCTCGGCGCCCTCCTTCAGGTGCGGGTCGTACGGCACGCGGATCACGGTCCTGCACCTGGCGCTGAAGTGCTGCTCCAGCAGGTCCACGTCGACGTCGCAGCGCTCCTCGACGGCGTTCAGCACCACGATGGCGTTCTTCACCAGGTCGGCGTGGCCGTGCGCGGTGAGCCAGTCGAGCGTGGCGGCCGCCGAGTTGGCGCCGTCCACCGCGACCAGGCTGACCAGCACGATCTGGTCGGCCATGTCCAGCGTCGCGCCCATGGCGCCGTGCAGCAGCCCGGTGCCGCAGTCGGTGATGCAGATGGAGTAGTAGCGCTCGATCAGCCCTGCCACGGTGCGGTAGTCGTCGGCGGCGAACGCCTCGCTCACGGCGGGGTCGGTGTCGGAGGCGAGCACCTCCAGCCGCGCGGGCGACTGGGAGGTGAAGGCGCGGGCGTCGGCGTACCTGACGATGTGCTCGGCCTCGGCCAGCAGCGTGCGGATCGTCGCGGCGGTCTCGGACTTGACCTTCAGGCCCAGCGTCCCCCTGTCGGGGTTGGCGTCGATGGCGATGACCCTGTCGCCCCTCAACGAGGCGAGCGTGTTGCCGAGCGCCGCCGTGGTGGTGGTCTTGCCCACGCCGCCCTTCAGGCTCATGACCGCGATCCTGTGATGGCCGCTGGCCACGGGCGTCTGCGCCTGGGCGATCAACTTGCGCCGCTCCACCTCGGCCGACGACTCGGGGGGCAGGTACCTGTGGCCCGACAGCTGCCAGACCAGGCGCCGCCATCCGGAGGAGGGCTCGGGCCGCCTGTTGGTCAGCAGGCGCTCGGCGGTGAGCGGGATGGACTGGTCGAACTGCTCGGGCGAGGTCGCCGGCTTCTGCAGCCTGGAAGGGGTCTCCGTCATGGCAAGGGGTCCTTTCGCAAGGGGTCAGCAGGTCTTCCATCGGATGCGGGTGGTGAGCGAGTCGGAGGGGCCCTGGACGGTCAGCACGACCTCCGTCGGTGACGGGTCTCCGCACCAGTGGCGAAAGCGCAGCGCCCGCACCCGGATGACGGCGGGGTCACCGTCGCCCGAGGTGCCCGTGGACGGGGTGACGGCCAGCCCCGGCGCGGTGATCCGCCAGCTCACCGGCTCGCCGGGGACGTTCAGCGTGATCGTGCCCCTGCCGAAGTCGTCCAGCGCGATCGAGGGGGGAAGCGTCAGCCGGCCCGCGAGGGCGTCGTCGCCCGCCGAGGGGGTGAACGTGGTCTCGGGGGGAGACTCCGGCGAGGGGCCGAGGACCTGCAGGCCGGTGATCATGCCTGCCGTACCGGCGACGAGCATGATGGCGACCTTGACGGCCGTACGGCGGGTGCGTGCGCCCGCAGCGGCCAGCGCCTCGGGCAGCCGGGACTTGGGCCTCGGCTCGGGCGGCGGCGAGACTGCCTCGGCCGGCTCCTCCCGCGCGGGCCGGCCGGGCGGCGGGCTGGTCGCCTGGTCGGTGGGGGAGAGGACCTCACGGGCCCACACCCTGGAGGCCAGCGCGTTGAACAGCGGGGTGTCCTGGCCGGGGGTCGGGATGGCGGGGGGTCGCACGTCGAGGTCCTGCCCGGCGGGCCGTCCTTCCGAGTCGGCGGGGGCGGCCTGGCGGGGGACCACGGGGGGAGCGGGGTCGGGCGCGGAGGGCAGCAGGCTCAGCACCTGCTCCCTGCGCGCGAGGCTCAGCGGGGCCACCGGCACCTGGTCGATCATCTGGGGAACGGTGTAGTGGATGTTGAAGGGCCGGTTGCAGGCCGAACACTCGATCATGTGCGTGAGCAGATCCGAGCGCGCGGAGGCGGACCCGTCGGGGAAGGCCGCCGCCGCCAGAGGGGGCAGCACCTCACAGGTGGGCCTGCCGCGCGAGAGCGCGTCGAGCCCGCTCACCAGCGTCTCGATGAGGTCCTGCGTCCTGGTGACCAGCCGGTGCGCCTCCGCCTCCTGCAGGCCCAGCGCGTACGACAGGTCGGCCAGGGTCAGCTCGTGACGGAACAGCAGCAGCAGCGCCTCCACGCCGAGCGGGTCGACCACCGCCCACGCCCGCTCCATGAGCTCGGCGTCGGGCAGGCCCGCCCCCGTCCCCGGGTGGTAGCCGTCGCGGCAGGCGGGATCGGCCAGGCAGACGCGGCGCAGCGCCGCGATCAGCAGGCCGCGCTCGGAGACGCTCTCCGGCACGGCCTGCCAGTTCGACGCGCCGAGCGCGGCGGCGACCGCGGCGGGCGCGGCGGCCTCGCCCAGCCGGTGGACGGCGTAGTCCATGAGGTGGCCGCCGTGCTCGCGCACCCATGCCGCCGCTCTGTCAGGTCCGAGGATGGCGCTTCCCATGTCGTGAAGGGAGCTCATGGCCCCGGGTCCGGCTCGACGACGCCCGGCGAGCTCTCCGTCGAAGGGGCGCTACCCCTGGTGGGATCGACCACCACGAGCTGTAGGTTCCGGTCGGGCAGACCGGTGAACTTGGTCCAGTTGCTCACCTCGCCGTCGGCCGGGTCGGCGTACAGCCACCGGATGAACGCGGGCCACATGCAGGAGTCGCGTGGCAGGTTGGCGGGCGAGGCGGCCGAGACGCCCATCGCCTGGAGCTGCTGCTTGCTGTAGTCGCGGCACTCGGGGGTGCCCGGTGGGGCGATGGTGAGGTCCCATTCGCCGTTGGCGTCGGTGTAGGTCCTGGTGCCGTCGAGGCCGAGCGCCTCTTCGGCGCGCCGCATCAGCTCGGGGTCCTGGAAGATCGGCAGGCTCTCGCCCTCGGCGGTGGCCGGGCGCAGGGTGGTGCCTTGGGGGGCGCGCGGCCCCGAGGTGGCGGCGGCCGTGCCCCGCGGCTGGGTGGGCCTGCCGGTGGCGGCGGGCCGCAGCGAGGTCGGCATGGACGGCTGTGAGGGCGTGGCCCTGGGCTTGACGCTGACCCTGGTGCTGGCCCTCGCCGAGGGCTGCGTCGACCTGGCGGGCGGAGGGCTCTTCAGGGTCGGCGGGGCGGGCCTGGCCGTGGGCAGCGCGGTCTGCGCGGGGTCCTCGCAGCCGGGGGCGATCCCTTCGCGGACGGCCGGCCGCAGCGCGCTGCCGTCGGGCCCCGTCAGCAGGCACTGGCGGTCGTCGGGGGGCCGGAGAGTGGGGGTGCCGCCAGGAGGACGAGCCGTGGGGGCCTGGTCAGGCGGCCTGACCGTCGGCCTCTGGCCGGGCTGGCTCTGACGCGGCTGGTCCGGAGGGTTCTGGCGGGGCAGGTCCGGCGGGTTCCTGCGCGGCTGGTCCGGAGGATTCTGACGCGGCTGATCGGGAGGGCTCTGGCTGGGCCGGCGCGGCGGGCTCTGGCTGGGAGGGCGCTGGACCGGTGAGCTCGCGGTGGGCGGGCTCCCCGTCGCTCTGGCCCGGTCCTGGCCGCTCTGGCCCGACCGGCTCTCGTCGGCGGGACGGGGGCGCACCGGTTGGAGCGGAGGACGGCTGGGGACGGGCTCGACGGCCCGCAGCGTGCCCTTGGGGAAGGAGGTGGCGGGAGCGTCGGCCAGCTTCGGCGTGCCGGTCTCGATCGTGTCGTCGTCCCTGCCGGTCTCGGGCTTGCGTTCCCTGTCGGGCTCGCTCCTCCTCGTCGAGGCGGGGGTGTCCTGCGCGGGAGGGCGAGGAGCGGGCTGTCGCGGCTCGTTCATCCGCGTGGGCTGCGGCGCCTCGCTCCTCCTGGGCGCGGGGTCGGGCCGCTCCGACTTCTTCGGTTCCTGCGGCCGCTCCGACGGGGTGGACCGGTCCGCGGGGTTGCCGGGTCTCAGCAGGGGCGGCGAGGTCGTCGTCCCGTTGCCCAGCAGGGGGATGGACGCGCACGCCTCACCCGTGGCCTGGACCGCCAGCCAGTCGACCGTGGCCGCCAGGCACACCGGAGGGCCCGCCGCGCCGCCCGACAGGGTGCTGCCGCCGTCCGCGCCGGTGAGGGAGCGGGCGGTGAGCCCTCCCGAGGCCGACGTGGCGGACTGCCCGTCCAGCTGGTAGGTCCCCGCCGCCAGGCGCAGGACCTCGGTCCTGGGCTCGGAGGCGCGGTCGTGGAGTACGCTGCCCAGCCCCGCCCCGGCGCCGAACACGCCGATCGTGAGTGCTGTGGTGACGACCGTTGACCTGGAAGGTCTGCGTGGGGATGTCGCCATGGTGCTCCTCTTGTCTTCGGTTCGTCAGGTGCCGTGGCTCTCCAGTACGTCTGTCCAGTCGCCCATGACCCTGATGGGCTCGGCCGAGCCGATCGGCGGGACGTGTGCCAGGTACATCCGCCCGTAGGTGGCGCTCGCCGTACGGGCGAACGAGCGGTTGCCGGTGCGGACGGCGGCCGGGCCCTTCAGCGTCACCGTGGTGCCAGGCCGCTCGGCCGTGCGCACCTCGGTGGAGCGGGCGGAGTACCAGACCAGCGCGCCACCGTCGGTGGTCCTCAGCGCCCTCACCTGGCCGGTCAGCCGGTAGGACAGCTCCAGCTTCCAGCCGGCCTCACGCAGCTGGGCGCGCTCGCGCTGCCAGAGCTTCACCGCGGTCGACGTCCACGGCCCTTCGGCGAACCGCCCGTCCTCGGTGGCTCGTTCCAGGCTCCTCAGGTGCGCCAGCGCGATCTGTTTGGGCGTGCCGCGCAGGCCGGAGGTGAACTCGTCCAGGCTCGTGGCGTAGCCCTCGGGGTCGACGGCGATGGCCGGCAGGTCAGGCGCGGGGTCGCGGGTGTCGGCGGTCGAGACCGCGAGCCGCCATCCCTTGCCGGTCCTCACCATCAGGTCGGTCACGCGCGCGACGCCCGGCTCGTGCATGGCGGCCACGAACCATTCGCCCGCCTCCGCCGTACGGCGCGGCACCCACACCTTGGTGCCCGGCCAGATCCCCGCGGGGACCTCGCTCTTCCGCAGCCTGGCGGTCTCGAAGCTCGCCTTGGTCATCTCCAGCGCGAGCCCCTGTTCGAGCGCGTCGACGGCCTTGTGGTCCAGCTTGAGCTGGGCCGCCGACAGCTCGTGCTGGAAGCGGTCGTGCACCCGCTTGGCCTCGGCGGCCGTGACCGCCGGCTTCGCCCCGTCCCCTCGCGACGGAGCGGCCGACGTGGCCGGGTCGACCGGCTGACCGGTCGACCCGGCCCGTGCCGATCCTCGATCGGGATCCGCCGCCGACGCGGTGGCCATGGGAACGGCCACCCCCGGTGAAGGCTCCCTCGAAGATCGAATCGCGCCGAGCCCGATCCCCACCGCGGCCAGCACGACGAATACGGTCCCCGCACCGATGATCAGCCGCCACGGGCCGGACGACAGCCGCTCGGGCTCCCACTCGGACTCCGGCGGCTGAGGCTGCGATCTGTGCCTGGCCATCGGGGGTGTGGGCGCGGTCATGGCTGTGTCATCGGAGTGGCCGGGCGGCCAGACCTGCCTATCGGGCAGGTCCGATGGATCATGGGACACAAACCCCGATATTAGACTTACTGCACGTCCTTTCAAGGGTCATAAATGTAGTAATCGAACTTTCCGGATCGCATTAGAACTATATTTCGCAATATCTATAGAGAAGTACGAAAAAGTATAATTCGCGGCCTTGACTGGATCCTGACTACGGGTTATGGCCTGCGGGCCCGGTGGGTCCAGCTTCGGACATGCGATTGACCCGACAACGGCTGACCGGAATTCCGTCCGGCAGCCCTCCCCTCGGCGGCAGGGGGAGTGGCGCATATCGGTCCTCGCCTGAAAGTCGGCGCGCCGTGGAAAGGGTTATCGGTGCATTGTCGGCTCGCTATGTCGGCCGCACGGCACGCAGGCACCGCGCGGCCTGGGCGCGGAGAGCCTCGGCGAGCTCGGGCGGTCCGCTGACGAGGGTGAAGTCGGCGTCCACCGAGGTGATCATCCACACCAGCGCGGAAGGGGTGTCGGCGCCGACATGGAACAGGCAGTTGTGCTCGTCGACCGCCTCGACCACGCCCATGCCGGGCCAGATCCTGTCGGCGACCGCCTCGGCGGACTCGTGCAGGGTCACGGTCGCCTGGCACGGCCACGTCCGCGACGACAGCTGGTGCGACAGGTAGGTCGCGACGTCGCCGTCGGGCGGCTGCCTCGGCGCGAACCGCGGGCCGTACGGGGTGCGGGGGGTCAGCCTGTCCACCCTGAAGGTGCGCCAGTCGTCGCGGTCGGTGTCCCAGGCGACCAGGTACCAGTGCCGGCCGAAGCTGACGAGGCTGTGCGGCTCCACCGAGCGGGTGGTGACGCCGCCGCGAGGGCTGGCGTAGTCGAAGCGCAGTCCTTCGTGGCGGCGGCAGGCGTCGGCGATCGTCATCAGAGTGTCGGGGCTCACCGCCGGCCCTGTGGCGCCGACCCTGACGGTCGCCGTGTGCAGCGTGTTGACCCGGTGCCGCAGCCGCGAGGGCAGCACCTGCTCGAGCTTGGTCAGCGCCCGCAGGGAGGTCTCCTCGATCCCGGCCACCGAGCCGCCCGCCGCCGAGCGCAGGCCGACCGCCACGGCGACGGCCTCCTCGTCGTCCAGCAGCAGGGGCGGCAGCGCCGCGCCCGCCCCGAGCCGGTAGCCGGCGCTCCCCTGGGTGGCGTGCACCGGGTAGCCGAGCTCGCGCAGCCGCTCCACGTCGCGGCGGACCGTGCGTGAGGTGACTCCGAGCCGCTCCGCGAGCTCGCCGCCCGACCAGTCGCGATGGGTCTGCAGCAGCGACAGCAGCCTGAGCAGGCGTGCGGAGGTCTCGAGCATGTCCGCCAGTCTGCCGGACGCTTAGGACCGAATCTTTCCTAAGCGGGTCCTAGCGTCGTCGGTATGACGAACCCGCAGGGCATCAGGCCCTTCCGTATGGACATCCCGCAGGCGCAGCTCGACGATCTGCGCGCCAGGCTGGCCAACACCCGCTGGCCGGAGGAGCTGCCGGGAGTTGGCTGGAGCAGGGGTGTGCCGGTGGGCTACCTGAAGGAGCTCGCCGAGTACTGGCGCACCGGCTACGACTGGCGGGCGCACGAGGCGACACTCAACGAGCACCCGCAGTACCTCACCACCATCGACGGGCAGAACATCCACTTCCTGCACGTGCGCTCGCCCGAGCCCGACGCCATGCCGCTGATGCTGCTGCACGGCTGGCCCGGCGGGGTCGTGGACTTCCTCGACGTCATCGGAGCGCTCTCGGACCCCCGCGCGCACGGCGGCGACCCTGCCACGGCCTTCCACCTGGTGATCCCCTCGCTGCCGGGGTTCGGCTTCTCCACGCCGCTGGCGGGGCCCGGCATGAGCGCGGCCAGGATGGCAGGGCTGCTGGTGCGGCTGATGGCCGAGCTGGGATACGAGCGCTACGGCGTCCAGGGCTACGACACCGGCGCGTGGGTCGCCCCCGAGATCGGCAGGCAGGACCCCGATCACGTCGTCGGCGTCCACCTCAACGCCATGCTCACCTTCCCCGTCGGCGCGGAGGGCGAGATGGACGCTCTCACCGAGGCCGAGCGGCGGCGCTGGGAGTCGATGCAGAACTTCAACGACGGCTACCTGCAGTGCAACTCCAAGCGGCCCCAGACGGTGACCTACGGGCTGCACGACTCGCCCGTCGGCCAGCTCGCCTGGATCGTGGAGAAGTTCAAGGAGCTCACCGACCCTGAGGAGGGGCTGCCCGAGGACAGCGTCGACCGCGACCGCATCCTGACCGACGTCTCGCTGTACTGGCTGACCGGCACGGCGGGGTCGGCGGCGCAGATCTACTACGAGGAGATCTCCGCCAACGCCTGGAGCGCCTCGGCTGACGGAGCGAGCTGGAACGACGCCGCCTCGGGGGGCGGCTCCGGCGATGCCGGCTCCGGGGATGCCAGCTCCTGGAGCGAGGGCGCGGGCGACTGGGCGGCCGCTCAGAGGGGGACGGTGCCCACCGCGGTGCTCGTCTCCGCCCACGACGTGACCGTCCGCCCCTGGGCCGAGCGCGACCACAACGTCGTGCGCTGGACCGAGCTCGGCACGGGCGGCCACTTCCTGTCGATGGAGGCGCCGGACCTGCTGGTCGCCGACGTCCGCGAGTTCTTCGCGAAGGTGGGCTGAGGTGGGCGCCCGCGGGCCGCGTTCAGGCGCCGCTGTGCTGAGCCCGCGGGCGCTCAACCGCGCGGCGCTGGAACGGCAGCTGCTGCTGCGTCGCGCGGACCTGCCCGTGAGCGAGGCCGTCGAGCGGGTGCTCGGGCTGAACGCCCAGGACCCCAACCTGCCCTACCTCGCGCTGTGGAGCAGGCTCGAAGGGTTCGCGATCGAGCATCTGACAGCGGCGATCGAGGATCGGTCGCTGGTGCGCTCGACGATGATGAGGGCCACCCAGCACGTGATGTCGGTGCGCGACTTCCGCCTCGTCCGGCCGGTGCTCGCGCCGTTGCTGCGCAGGGTGCAGCGCAACGCCTTCGGACGCCGCACCACGGGGATCGACCTCGACGCGCTCGTGGCGGAGGCTGGTGAGTTGCTCGCGGGCGGGCGGGTGCTCACCAGGCCCGAGCTGGGCAGGCTCCTCGCCGAGCGGCGGCAGGGCGCCGACCCTCTCGCTCTCGGCTGGAGCGTGCAGTACCTGCGGCCGCTGGTGCACCCGGCTCCCAGCGGCACCTGGAACGTCCGCGGCGCCACGCCCTTCGCCTGCGCTGGCTGGACCGGCATCCGGCCGCAGGCGACGGCCGAGGACGTGCGCCAGATGGTCCGCCGTTACCTGGCGGCCTTCGGGCCCGCCTCCGTGTCCGACGCGCGGGCCTGGTCCGGCGTCGGCGGCCTGCGCGAGGTGTTCGACCAGCTGCGTCCCGAGCTCCGGGTCCACGCCGACGAGTCGGGCAGGGAGCTGTTCGACCTCCCTGACGCGCCTGCGCCGCAGGAGGACCTGCCCGCACCTGTGCGGCTCCTCCCGGAGTTCGACGCGCCACTGCTGGCCTACGCCGACCGCACCCGCGTCATGCCCGACGAGGTCCGCCGCCAGGTCTGCGTGGGCGCCGGCGTGGCGGCCACCGTCCTGGTCGACGGTACGGTCGCCGCCACCTGGACGGTGTCCCGCAAGGGCGCTGTCGCCACGTTGACCGTGCACCCGCTTCGCCACCTGCCGCCCGCGGCCCGCGACGAGATCGAGACGGAGTCGGCCCGCCTGCTCGCCTTCATCCACCCCGACGCCGAGGAGCGCCGCATCCACCTCCTGCGATCCGCGTGACCTGCGAGCCGCCCGAGGCCACGCGAAGGCCGCAATCCTCGGGCGGCCGTGCTGAGAATCCGGCGCGCGCTAAGGTGTCACATCGGTGTGAAGGAGGGGCACGTGCGCATCGGGGATCTCGTGCAGGCGACCGGGGTGAACCGGCGGCTGCTGCGCTACTACGAGGAGCAGGGCCTGCTCCACCCGGTACGGCTGGCCAACGGCTACCGCGAGTACGCCGAGTCGGACGTCGTCGTGGTGCGCGCCATCCGCACCCTGCTGGCCGCCGGGCTGCCGACCGCCGTCATCGCCACGTTCCTGCACTGCGTCCACGACCAGGACGAGCCGGTGGTGCCGCGGGCCTGCCCGACCGTGATCTCCCACCTGCGGCAGGAGCGCGCCCGCATCACCGAGACGATCAGCCGGCTCGAGACGTCCCAGCGGGAGATGGACGCCCTGCTGGCGGCCGCCCTCCGCTGACCGGCCTGACCGCCTGCGTTTTACCTCGGCGGCGCGGAGGCGGCTGGGGCTTTGATCGATTTCCTCCCCTCGACGAGCCGCGATAGCGTCGCATCTCATGATCGAGGGGCACGGTGACGAAGGGACCGCGCGGACGGCGGCGGCGATCGAGGCGTTCATGGCCGGCAGAGAAGGCTCCTCCCGCGTGGCCCTGCGCCCGCTCACCCGCCACGACCAGGACGAGTTCGTGGAGCTGGTGCGCGCCAGCGCGGACCTGCACCACCCGTGGATGTCCCTGCCCGCCACGCCGGAGGCGTTCCAGAGCTACCTCGGGCGATTCGACCACGCGACCGCCCAGAGCCTGCTGATCTGTGTGCGCGGCACCGGAGCCATCGCAGGCCTCGTCAACATCAACTCCATCATCCGCGGACGCCTCCAGAGCGCCTCGCTCGGCTACGCCGCCTTCACCCCCGCCGCGGGCAGGGGCTACATGTCCGAAGGCCTGCGCCTGGTGCTGCACTACGCGTTCGAGCAGCTGCGGCTGCACCGGTTGGAAGCCCAGATCCAGCCAGGCAACCACGCCTCCCTGAAGCTGGTCGAGCGCCTCGGCTTCCGCAAGGAGGGCTTCTCGCCCGAACTGCTGTTCATCGACGGCGGCTGGCGCGACCACGAACGGTGGGCCGTCACCGCGGGCATGATCGGCATCACGTCATGGGATCCGCATCCGACCCTGCCCGTCCGCTGACCGTCCCACCCGCCGGATCGGCCTGCTGAGCGCGCGTGCGGCTCGCCAGGGCCGGACGGCGCCGATGGCCAGGGAGGGTCCACGCTGTGATCCGTCGCGCCGTCCCTGCGGGCCCCTGTCTCCGCAGGGGCCGGGTTGAGATTCTGAACTCACTCGCCTAGTCTCGAGTACAAAATCTGTACTGACAGAGGAGTGGGACATGCCTTTCGTGGAACTGTTCGCCCCCAAGGGAGCTCTCGACGGCGAGCGCGGCCGGCGGGTCAAGGAGCGGCTGGTGGCCGAGGTGATGCAGGCCGAGGGCGCGCCCGACAACGAGGCCGCGCGAGAGATCTCCTGGCTCGTGGTCAACGAGCCCCAGGAGTGGTTCGTCGGCGGGCGACCGATCGCCGGCCAGGAGCAGCCCCGCTACGTCGTCAGAGTCAGCGTCCCGGCCGGCTCGCTCGACGACGACAAGCGAGCCGACATGATCCAGCGCATCACCCGGGTCCTCTCCGAGGGGGAGGAGGACCCGCGGCGGCTCCACGACAAGCCGGTCGCCTGGGTGCACCTGATCGAGATCGCCGATGGCAACTGGGGCGCCATGGGTAAGATCTTCCGCTTCTCCGACATCATCGAGTACGTGATCGGCGCGCCCGTCCCGGGCTGACGGGCCCTACGGGGTGACCGGGATGTTGGTCAGCCCCGTCGTGGCGTTGGCGACGGTGTTGGAGGCGTGGACGACGTTCAGGACGCCCGGGCACTTGGACGTGGAGGTGATCTTGATGGCGTACTGGCCGACGCCGCCGAGGTCGGAGCGGTTGTCCCGCCAGACGTTCCCGCACCCGTTCCGGAACGCCGGGGTGGTGGAGGGGTTGTGCGTCTCGTACCCGTTGGCCAGGGTGCCGGGAGCGGTGAAGGTCCCGGTGTTGCCTTCGATCAGGTAGCCGACGCCCTTGGCGTCGATCCAGGAGTCCGCCGAGTTCTGGCCGCTGAGTCCGGTTCCGTTGAACGTGTTGCCCCTGATCACGCCGTCGAAGGTGCCCTCCTTCACGTCGACGTGCTCGGCGGTGACCTGGGGGCCGAGCTGGTTGTTCAGCACCTTGACGCGGTCGGAGCGGTCGGCGCCGCCCGAGTTGCCGTGGCAGCCCCAGTTGGAGCCGGCCGAGCCGATGTACACCGCCTCGCCGTAGCCGGGCTGGACCAGTCCGGTGTGCGTGATGCGGGAGTTCTGGATCACCCCGTCGGCCGACGACCTCCTGAAGTGCACGGCCTCGTCCTCGACGTGGTGCACGTACACCCCGTCGATCGTGACGTGGTGGGAGTTGTCCAGCACGATGCCCTTCTTGGAGTCCTTCACCGTGAAGCCGGTCAGCTTCCAGTGGGGCGCGTCGTACAGCCACAGGCCGTAGCCGGAGTCCCATCCGCCTCCAGGGGCGGGGCAGGAGGGCGCGGTGCCTGAGGGACCCTCGTTGACCAGGACGGCGTTCGACGGGCCTGTCAGGGTGATGGGGGCGGCGGCGCTGCCCGCGCGCTGGGTCACGAACGCCCCGCGGTACTCGCCCGCCGCCAGCCTGATGGTCTGTCCCGGCCGGGCGGCGGCCAGGGCGGCGGTCAGCCCGGCGGAGGTCGAGACGTCCACGACGGCGCCGGGCGCGCCGCCGTCCGTGGTGCCGTAGATCTCGAACTCCCACAGCGAGTAGCCGTACGGCGTGCCGCGGGTCGTGCCGTACATCCGGACGTAGCGCCCGCTGCCGGTGACGGCCAGGTCGTCGACCGCCCCGTCGCCCGTGCTGGTGGAGTGGACGTCGGCCCACGTGGAACCGTCGGCGGACGTCTGGATCGTGTAGGCCCTGCCGTAGGCGGCCTCCCAGGAGAGCCTGACCCTGGTGATCGTGGCCGTGGAGCCGAGATCGATGGTGATCCACTCAGGGTCGTGGCCTTCCACGCTGGCCCAGCGGGTGGCGCCGTCGCCGTCCACGGCCTTGCCCGCGGCGAACTCGGCCGCCTCCACGGAGGAGGAGGTGGCGGGTCTGCCCCGCGACAGCAGCCTCTCCTCTCCACCGGGACCGGCCTGGGTCGTGGCGGTGACGGCGGTGCTCGCGGGGGAGGTGTTGCCCGCGGCGTCGCGCGCTCTGACGGTGTAGGTGTAGCCGGTCGAGGGGGTGAGCCCGGTGTCGGTGTGGGCGGTGCCGGTGACGGTGGCCGCCAGGGTGGTGCCGCGGTAGAGGTCGTAGCCGCTCACGCCGACGTCGTCGGTGGCGGCGTTCCAGGCCAGCGACACGCTGGTGGCGGTGGCGCCGGTCACCCGCAGGCCGGAGGGGGCGCTCGGCGCCGTGACGTCCTGGCCCGAGCCGGGGGCCTTGAGGAAGAGCGAGCCCGACGGGTCGGTCATCGAGGCGTGGACCCCCGAGCCGGTGTAGTCGAGCGTCTCCCCACCCGCCCAGTCGAGGATGGTGTTCCCGCCGGTGGCCAGATGCTGGAATCTCGTGGGATCGGCGGCGGAGCTGCCGAACTGGTAGACCCGCTGCCGGTCGGGATAGTAAGCCTGGTAGGCCCCGCCCTGCGTGGTCTGCTTGGTCAGCTGGTTGTTGTAGAAGACGTTCTGCGGGCCGCTGGAGCCCGACCACTTGGCCGCCTTGGGCCCCGCGCCCCACCAGATCGGCCACCACGTCGAGTCGTCGACCCCGCCGCCGCCCTCCTCGCCGCAGTTGGCCCGGCAGTTCTTCGAGGCGTGCTCGTACGGCACCGCCACCCTGTTGCTCTCGAACAGGTTGCGCCGTTCCCAGCCTCCGTGCAGGTTGAGGTCGGAGTCGAAGTCGTTGCCGATCGCCACGTTGCCCGAGGCCGACCACTGGAAGGTGAAGTGGCGCAGGTTCCTGCTGGTGTTGTACGCGTAGAGAGAGTCCCAGACGCGCGAGCCGCGGAAGTAGCCGTTGCCGCCCTTGCCCTTGTTCCATGAGCCGTTGAAGTGCGACTCCTGGACCTGGATGTTCTTGGCGTTCTCGGTCACGACCGCGTGGGAGCCGGTCATCCGCGTGCCCACGCGCCTGATCCAGACGTTGGCCGCCCACTTCAGCACGATCCCGTGCTGGGCGTACTCGGGCGCCATGTTGCCGTAGTTGTGCACGGCGTCGGCCTCGTCGAGATCGTGGACACCGCCGCCGAGCTTGGGCATGCCCGTCATCTCCTGGGTGAGGGTCAGGTCCTCGATGCCCACGCCCTGGACGACCTTCAGCGGGGTGACCCTGCTGGGGTAGACCGTGCCGCCGATCGCGGCCGAGCCGTCCGAGGTGGAGTTGACCGGCAGGTCGTACTCCAGGGGCTTGTCGATGACGAGAGTCCTGCCCGCCGGGTCGACCGAGGCGATCTGGAAGATCTGCTGGCGCATGTGCAGGTTCGTGTGGCGCGCGGTGTCGGTCACCGTCTGCTGCTGGTAGAACTTCACGCTGTTGGCCGCGCCGACCCAGAGGAAGCCGCCGGCCCTGAAGCGCGACATGTCCGCGCTGGTGGCGAGCTTGATGAGCGTGCTGCCCGCGGCCGACGACTCACGCAGCGGCACGCCGCCCGCCCAGTGCTGGTTGACGCTGCCCTCGAAGAGGTCCTTGCGGTTGGCGGGGGCGGAGGCGTGGTCGCTCGCGTACCTGGTATGCACGTCGCGGGTCTGGACGCGCAGCAGGCTGCGGCCCGGCCAGGTCCAGCCGCCCTTGCCCGCGCCGTGGGTCATGCCGTCCTCGTCCCAGTCGCTGCCGTCCTCGGTCAGGGTGTCGTAGCGGGTGTTCGCGTCGGGACGGAAGGCGAGGACGGTCTGGCCCATGCCCGCGCCTCTGAGCACCAGATAGTCGGCGTCCAGGGCGAGTTGCCGGGTGACCAGGATCCGGCCGGCGGGCAGCGTGATGGAGGAGAGCCTGGTGTAGCCGGCGGTCGGTGTGCAGGTCGTCCTGATCGCGTCGATGGCCGCCTGCAGGCCCGTGGTGGCGTCGCCGCCGTCGGCGCGCACGCCGTACTGCCCGGCCAGTTCGGCGGGCGTGACGTGGCATGCGGCGTCGGGGTGCGCGTCGGCAGGGCCGGGTAGGGCGGCGCCGCCCCGGTAGCCCGCCCTGCTCCAGTCGGGCAGGCCCGCCACGGGAGCCCGCCTGTTGGCGCTGCTCAGGTCGGGGATCGCGGCGGCGGACGCCGGGGGGTGCTGGGCGACCACGGTGGACAGGACGACGGCCCCAATCGCCAGCCATCGGGGGAGGTGCGACATCGGCAGTCCTTCAGGGGGTGGATGCGCTCATTAATTAGGAAAATTTCCTAACTATACGGCGGAGGGTAGACATCCTGAGGCGCCGATGCAAGGCCCAAACCGGCTGTCGCGAAGGCGGCGGCGTGCCGCGGGACCGCCCAAGGATGTCGCCCGCACTTATGTCTGTAGGACCGCTATAAACAGGCAACATGCTGGGCGCAATTCACGAAAGTTTCGATTTTTAACGTCAAAAGATGGGTTGTGTTATTTCACAAGGGAACCTTACGGTCATTCCATCGACGCTGAAAGGGGCATCCGATGCACGCGAACAGCAGGAATGGGCGCGCCGCGGCAGTGGGCGCGATCGTGGCCCTGGAGGCGCTCGTGCTGGCAGCATGCGCTTCCGGTGAGCCGGCCGGCCCCGGCGTCAGGGTCGAGGCGGCCGCGGCCGGCGGTCCGGCCGGTCAACCGAGGATCGCCGCTGTGATCAAGGGTCTGGACAACCCGTTCTTCCAGGCCATGAAGCAGGGCATCGACGACCAGGCCCGCGCGGGGGGCGTGACGGTCACGGTCCAGGCGGCCAACTCCATAACCGACACCACGGGCCAGGCCGACAAGCTGAACGGCCTCGCGGGGCAGGACTTCTCCTGCTACGTGGTCAATCCGATCTCCGGTACCAACCTGATCCAGGGCCTGGCCAGGCTCTCCATGCTGAACAAGACGGTCGTCAACATCGACAGCCCTGTCGACCCGGCCGCGGCCAAGAGCGCCAACGTCAAGCTGGCCACCTACATCGGCACCGACAACGTCGAGGCGGGCAAGATGGCCGGCCGGCGGATGACCGAACTGCTGCCCTCGGGCGGCGACGTCGCGGTCATCGGCGGCATCGCGGGCGACGTCACCAGCGGCGCCAGGGTGCAGGGATTCCAGCAGGGCATCGGGCCCAACCTCAAGGTCGTCCAGACCGTCGCGGCCAACTGGGAGCGTCAGATGGCGCTCACCGCCGCGACCGACGTCATGCGGGCGAACCCGAACCTGGTGGGGTTCTTCGTCGCCAACGACGACATGGGGCTCGGGGTGGCACGTGCCATCGCCAACAGCGGCAAGACGGGCAAGGTGAAGGTCATCAGCGTCGACGGCAACAAGGACGCGCTGGAAGCGGTCAAGGCCGGCACACTCGACGGCACCGTCTCCCAGTACCCGTACGCGATCGGTCACATGGGAGTCGAGGCGTGCCAGGCCGCCGCGGCAGGCAAGACGCTCCCGCCCAATGTGAAGGCACCGGTCGAGATGATCACCAAGGACAACGCCGACCAGGCGCTGGCATCCACGCCCAAGCCGTTCGGCGCCTACGACGACCCGTTCAAGGCTCTCATCCAGTAGCGGCTACCACGTCGCGGCGATCCACCGGCGCAGGCCGGGGGCGGCGCGGCCAAGGGACAGACATGGCAAACGCAACGCTCGCCGCAGGCGATCGAGAAGCCTGGTCGGCCCGGCTGAAGGATCTGGGTTTCTGGGCCGAGTGGGCCGCCCTCGTGGGGCTGGTCGTCCTCGTGATCGTCTTCCAGGCGCTGAACCCGACGTTCCTGAGCGCGGGAAACATCGCGTCGATGCTGGTCGCCGCGGCGATCCTGATCATCCTGGCGGTGGGCCAGACCTTCGTCATCGCCACGGCGGGCATCGACCTGTCGATCGCCTCCACCATGACGCTGGGCGCGGTCGCCTTCGGCCAGGCCTACGCGGCGGGGTGGGGGCTGCCGCTGTCGTGCCTGCTGGGGATCGTCGCCTCGGCCCTGGTCGGGGTGGCCAACGGCGTGATCATCGCCCGCGGCAAGATCACCGACTTCATCGTGACGCTGGGGACGCTGTCGGCGGCCTCAGGACTCGCGCTCATCCTGGCCGACGGCAAACCCGTGACGATCATCGACCCGGTCCTGCTGGGCCTGTCGACAGGCGGCCTCGGGATCTTCGGCTGGTCGTTCGTCATCGCGGTCGTGGTCGCGCTGGTGGCGCACGTGATGCTCTTCCACACCCGGTTCGGCACCCACCTGCTGGCCACCGGAGGGGCGCCGGAGTCCGCGACGGCCATGGGGATCAGCACCGAACGCATCAAGATCGCCGTCTACACGATCAGCGGCACGCTCGCAGGACTCGGAGCGATCCTCCTGGTCGCGCGCATCGGCGCCGCCGAGCCCGCCGCCAACACCTCCTTCCTGCTCAACTCGGTGGCCGCGGTCGTGCTCGGTGGCGTCAGCCTCTTCGGCGGGCGGGGCACCATCATCGGCCCCTTCATCGGCGCGATGCTGCTGGTGGCGCTGGTCAACGGCCTGACCCTGCTCGGCGTCTCGCAGTTCTACCAACCCCTGGCCGTCGGCATCGTCGTGGTGCTGGCCGCACTCCTGACGAGGTTCCAGCGATGACCGCCCGACCCGATCCCGGCACCTCGACCGACGGCGCGCTGCTGCGCTGCGAGAACGTCTCCCTGTCCTTCGGCAACGTCCGGGCCCTCGTCGAGGTCTCGCTGACGCTGCGGCGGGGCGAGATCACCGCCCTCGTCGGCGACAACGGCGCGGGCAAGTCCACACTGGTGCGCTGCGTCTCCGGGATCCACCGGCCGCAGAGCGGACGCATCGTCTTCGACGGCGACGAGATCGACTTCCACTCTCCCGAGGACGCCCGCGAGGCGGGCATCGAGACCGTCCACCAGACCCTGGCCCTCGTCGAGGACCTGACGGTGTGGCAGAACCTCTTCCTCAACCGCGAGATCGTCCGCCGTCTGGGCCCCGTCGCCCTCCTCGACCGGCGGGCCATGCAGTCCCGCTCGAAGGAGATGGTCTCCACGCTTGCGGTCAACGTGCCCGCGGTGCGCTCACGCGTCCGGCGGCTCTCCGGCGGCCAGCGCCAGGCCGTCGCCATCTGCCGCGCCGCGGGTTTCAGCTCCAAACTCGTCATCATGGACGAGCCCACCGCGGCCCTCGGCGTCCAGGAGACCGCCCGCGTCGAGGAACTCATCTCCAGGATGCGCGAGGAGGGGCACTCCGTCCTGCTCATCAGCCACAACTTCATCCAGGTCATGCGGCTCAGCGACCAGGTGTGGGTCATGCGCGCCGGCCGCTGCGTCGGCGGGCGCCGTACGGCCGAGACGTCCGGCGAGGAGATCGTCGCCCTCGTCACCGGCGCCGCCGGCCAATGAACACGACCCCAGCACCACGAGAAAGCACCCAACTCATGACCACTGACACCAAGACCAACCAGATCGGCGTGCACGCCCTGGTGTGGGCCGGCGACACGAGCCCGTCCTCGCTGGCCTCCGCGATCGAGAAGACCAAGGCCACCGGTTTCGACCTGCTGGAGATCTCCCTGCACGACTCGGCGAACCTCGACGTCGTCGCCGCGCGCGACGCCCTGCGCAAGGCCGACCTCGGGGTGGCGTGCTCGCGAGGCCTCGCCTTCGACGCCGACGTCTCCAGCGACGACCCGTCCGTGGTGGAGCGCGGCGAGAAGCTGCTGCACGACTCTCTCGCCGTGACCGGCGCGCTCGGAGGCACCCACTTCACCGGCGCCCTCTACAGCGCCCTGGGCAAGTACGACCACCCACTGACCACCGCTGGGCGCCGCAACGTGGTGTCGGTCCTGCGCGGGCTGGCCCAGGAGGCCCAGCGGAAGGTCATGACGCTCGGCCTGGAGATCTGCAACCGGTATGAGACCAACGTCATCAACACCGCCCGCGACGCGCTCGTCCTCGCCGACGACATCGGTGAGGACAACGTCCTCATCCACCTCGACACCTACCACATGAACATCGAGGAGGACGACCTCGTACGGCCCGTGCACGAGGTCGGAGACCGGCTCGGCTACGTTCACGTCGGTGAGAACCATCGCGGGTACCTCGGCTCCGGGCACCTCGACTTCACCTCCTTCTTCCACGCGCTGGCAGACATCGGCTATGCCGGGCCCATCACCTTCGAGTCCTTCTCCTCGGCGGTCGTCATGCGGGGCCTGTCCAACGATCTGGCCATCTGGCGCAACCTGTGGTCCGATGGCGAGGACCTGGCACGCCACGCGCATGCCTTCATCACCGAGCACCTCCACACGAGCCGATCACGATGACGACACTCGACGAACTGGCGAACCGGGCCCGCTCCCTGGTCCGTGGCGGTCACCGCGCCCTGCTGGGCATCGCGGGCGAACCCGGCTCTGGCAAGACCACGCTCGCCGAGAACCTGGTCGCGCTGCTGCGGCGCGCGCCGCCGGTCGGCCTGCCGCAGGGGGAGTGGGTGGCGTACGTGCCGATGGACGGTTTCCACCTGGCGGACGTCGAACTCGACAGGCTCGGGCGGCGCGACCGCAAGGGAGCTCCCGACACCTTCGACGCCGCAGGCTACGCGGCGCTGCTCGGGCGCCTCCGGCAGGACGAGGAGGACGTGGTCTACGCGCCCGCGTTCGAACGCGATCTGGAGCAGCCGATCGCCGGGAGCATCCCGGTCGAGCGGGCGGCCAGGCTGGTCGTCACCGAGGGCAACTACCTGCTGCTCGAGCAGGGCGACTGGGCGCGCGTGCGGCCCCGGCTGCACGAGGTCTGGTACTGCGATCTCGGCTCGGACGAGCGCGTGCGCCGCCTCGTGGCCCGCCATGAGCGGTTCGGCAAGGACCATGACGCAGCCGTGGCATGGGTGCTGGGCACCGACCAGCGCAACGCCGACCTCGTCGCCACCACCCGCGCCCGCGCCGACCTCGTCGTCCCCGACACCCTCCTGCGCTCGATCGGCTACCGGGACCGGGCATTGATCGACTGACGACCGCACTCGCTCCAGGCACGCGGGTGCCGTCCGCCACGGCTCCCACTCCGACGGCCGGCCGGGATCGGGGCTACCGGCGGAGGGCGACGATCAGGCGGGCGTGCGGACGGTGATGCCACTCACCGGCGGGGGCGCGGCTCAGGAACTCCTCGCGCAGCCGGTCGACGAACGCCTCTCCTCGGGCGGTGGCGAGCGCGCGCAGGGGCCCGGAGCGGACATAGGCGTCGAAGACGGTCGGCGCGTCCACGTGGGACATCGGGTACGGCACCCGCTCGTCCCTCTCGACGGCCGCGCCGGCGGCCGTGAGCGCCGCCGTGAGCCGCTCCTCCCACGAGCCGTCGCCCGGCGGCACGTGCCGGCCGAGCACGTCCTTCATGAGCGCGAAAGGCCCGTCGAGCTCGGTGACGTCGGGCCAGAAGACGACAGAGAGCCGGCCCGCGGGACGCAGCGCCGTCACCCATGACCGGACGGCGAGCTCAGGCTCGGGAAGCTGCTGGAGACCGAACACCGACACGACGGCCCCGCACCTGCCCGACCAGCGTGGGTCGAGCGTCGAGGCGTCGCCCTCGACGACGCTCACGTTCGGCCACGGGGCGGCCCGCTCACGCGCCCTGCGCACCATCCCCTCGGACAGGTCGATCCCGACGATCTCACGAAGGGGAAAGTGCTCGATCAGCGCGTCGAGCTCGGGAAAGGTTCCGCAGCAGGGCACCAGGACCGGCCCCTCGGGCGGCTCGGAGGTCGTGACCGCCTCCACCGCCGCCTCGACCCAGGGCGCGAAACGAGGGACGAAATAGGCGTCGTAGCCCTCGGCCGCCTCGTCCCAGCCTCTGGCCACCCGGGCGAACCGTTCGGCGTGATCCTTCATCGCCCGCCCAGCCTAGCGGCGATCCGCTGAGTGCCTGACCCCGACAGGGCAGCCAGCCCGCTCACCCGCCCCGTCGCCAGGAGGAGCAGGTCACCCGCCGGCCCCCGCACCTCGTCAGGACCCTCGCCTGCCGACCAGTCCAGGTCGGTCGCGACCAGCCTCGTGCCGAGGAAGCGCTTGCGGGCGCCGTAGAACGAGCTGTCGTGGACGTGGGCCAGCGCCGCCATGACCGGTCCTTCCGGCATCTCGCGCACGCGGCCGAGCGGCCGCGCCACGTCCTGCCCGTGCACGAGCGCGTCGACGAGTGGGTCCAGCGGCCCCGCGCCGAGCGCGCGACGCGGCGAGCCCGCCGTCTGCCTGAACTGCGCGACGAGCTCGGCCGGCGTGAACCTGGCCGCCCGCTCCCTCGCCTGGTCGGCCACCATCGTGTGGAAGTCGCCGCGCGCCCTGATCACGCCCCTGATCGTGCCGAGCAGCGTCGAGCGCGTGGACATCGTCAGGTGAGCGGCCACGTCGTGCACCGTCCAGCCGGGACACAGGGAGTCCGTCTCCCACTCGTGCGCGCCGAGATCGTCCAGGAAGTCGGCGAGGCTGAGCCGTTCGGCCTTCAGCCAGGAAAAGATCTTGTCTCTGTCCACGTTCGATTCTCCTCGTCGGATGAGGTTCAGGCGCCGGGCGTCTCGACGGCGTGCAGTCTGCGCCGCAGGTGCGCCCGCTCGGGTTCGGTGCCGGCCAGCTCCAGCGCCTCCCTGTAGGCGGCCGCCGCCTCGGGGAAGCGGCCAAGCCTGCGGAGCAGGTCAGCCCTTGCCGTGGGGTAGGGGTGGTAGCCGCGCAGCCTCGGCTCGTCGGCCAGCTCGTCGAGCAGCGCCAGGCCCGCCTCGGGGCCGTCGCGCATGGCGAGCGCCGCGGCCCTGTTCAGCGCGACGACGGGGGAGGGCGCGAGAGCGACAAGCACGTCGTAGAGCGCCACGATCTGCGGCCAGTCGGTGGAGGCGACGTCCGCGGCCTCGTCGTGCAGAGCGGCGATCGCCGCCTGCACGCCGTACGGGCCTGGCGGGCCGCCGGTCAGCGCGACGAGCACCAGGTCGCCGCCCTCCTCGATCATGGACTGGTCCCAGCGGTCGCGGTCCTGCTCGTCGAGCAGCACGATCTCGCCGTCGGGACCCGTCCTGGCCTCACGCCTGGCGTGGATCAGCAGCATCAGCGCGAGCAGGCCCGCGACCTCCCGCTCGGAGGGAAGCAGCCTTCGCAGGATCCAGGCCAGCCTGATGGCCTCCTCGGCGAGGTCGAGCCGCTGCAGCCGAGCACCCGAGCTGGCCGCGTAGCCCTCGGTGAAGATCGAATAGATGACCTGGAGCACCCCTGGCAGGCGCTCGGGCAGCTCGTCCGCGCCGGGCACGCGGAACGGGATGCGGGCCTCACGGATCTTCTTCTTCGCCCGCACGATCCGCTGGGCCATCGTCGCCGGCGGCAGGAGAAAGGCCCGCGCGACCTCGGCGGTCGTCAGCCCGGCCAGGCAGCGCAGAGTCAGGGCGCCGCGGTCCTCCGCCGCGAGAGCCGGGTGGGCGCAGGTGAAGAACAGCTGCAACCTCTCGTCGGGCAGATCGCCTCCGGCGTCCGCGGGCGGGGCGGGCGCGGCCCGGTCCGCCTCCACCTGCAGGACGGCGAGCCTGGCCGCGTAGGCCTGGTCCCGCCGCAGCCGGTCGACGGCCTTGCGGCGCGCCGTCGTCAGCAGCCAGGCCCCCGGCCTGTCGGGGACGCCCTCGACAGGCCAGTGCTCCAGCGCCGCCTCGATGGCCTCGGACGTGACGTCCTCGGCCAGGTCGAGGTCGCCGAAGCGGCGGACGAGAGTGGCCAGCAACCTGCCGCGCTCCTCACGGAACACCCACTCCACCGACGACTCGACAGGCCGCTCGTCCATGGCCGTCAGAGCCCGAAGTCGGCGACCGGCCGCACCACGACCGACCCGCCGCCGCGCGCCCCCGGGCAGCGGGCGGCCCAGTCGAGCGCGACATCGAGGTCGGGCACGTCGATGACGTAGTAGCCGCCCAGGACCTCACGGGTCTCGGCGAACGGCCCGTCCGTGACGGTCCGTTCCCCTGCGGGGCCGACCGTGACCGTCGTGGCGGTGGTCAGGTCCGCCAGCGACTCCGACGAGACCCTGATCCCCGCCTCGCGCACCGCCTTGTCGTAGGCCATCCAGTCCTCGACACCGCAGGCGGGATCGGTCGTCGCGCCACTGTAGATCAGCAACATGTACTTCAAGGCAGGGCTCCTTTGTCTACTGCGTGTCCTCGCCTGGCGAGGCGCCGTACGGAATGACGACGAACGGGACCCGCCCCCATCGACACAGGCCCCCGAATTTTCTCAGCACGAGCTTTCTGTGACGCCGGCGGTCAGGGGATCTCGGCGATGCGGGCGGCGCGACAGGCCACAGACCGACCGAGGCGAGGGTGTGTCATCCCTCGACGAGTGCACGACCCGGCCGCGGGGATTCGGGCGCTACCGGACGGGCGATCCGGCCGCGTCAGCCGGCGCCCCGGGAGTCGATCGGCCGGCCTACAGGGATCAGGCCTTCCTGGCCTGCGCGCGTGGCAGGCGGAACAGCCCTTGCAGCCTGCGCAGAGCCTCGCGGTCGCCGGAGGCGGACGCGGCGCCGCCCTCGACCACCTCGGCGAGAGTGAGGCCGTGTCCGGTCAGGTCGAGGAACGCCTCCTCGCCGATCGTGATGATCACATCAGGGTGCTGGGCTGGACCGTGCAGCGTCTCGATCGTGCCGTCGTCGATCCTGGCGTGGAAGACCTCGTCGTCGACGCGGAACTCATACACCGCGCGGAGCCCGTCGGCGGCCTCGGCGTCGAAGCAGGCCCGCAGGCCGAGCACCGCCCAGCCCGGATGGAACGTCTCGCTCTCGCGTCGTTCGCCCATCGCCCACTTCAGGCCCCACCGTGCCAGCGCCAGGACCGCGGGGCCGAGTTCCTCGCCGGACTCGGTGAGGGCGTAGGCGGGAGTCCTGGCGGGCGGCGGCAGCGTGATCTTGTGCGCCAGTCCTTCGCGCTCCAGATGCTTCAGCCGGGCGGCCAGCAGCCCGGTCCCGAGGCCTCGCAGGCTGGCCTGCAGGTCGCCGAACCGCTTCGGCCCGGTCAGCAGCTCACGGATCAGGAGCAGCGTCCAGCGCTCGCCGACAAGGTCGAGGGTGCGCGCGGTCGCGCAGTACTGGTTGTAGGTTCGCTGCTCCACTTCAACATCTTAAACTTCGAGCTTCCCCTTGTTGAACGAGCGACTCTCCAGGAGTATCCGGGCGAGCGGCTCCGGACGGGTGAGCATCACGTCGTGCGGGCCGTCCAGGCCGAGCGTCCGGTACCCGAGGGCTGCGCCGAACCGGTCGAAGGGGTAGGTCTGCGGTCTGCAGTAGACGGCCGTTCCTGGAATCCGGTCGACGGCCCCGCTCAGGCGGGTCCGCTCGGTGAACGTGCGCAGCGGCTGCGGGAGCAGGCGCGCGGCCAGCCAGGCCGCGTCGTCGCCGTCGACGATGCCGAACGCCGCAGGGGGCGGGGCCGGGATCCGCCCTCCGTCCCCGAGCGTCTCGGCTGCCGCACGGACGGCTGTGACGAAGGCGGCGGGAGCCAGGCTGAACATGCCGGCGCCGTCGGCCCCTGCCCACCCGTCCACCAGAACGACGTGGTCGACGGCCTCGGGCCGCGCGTCGGCGGCCTGCCGTACGACCAGGCCCGCGTAGCTGTGCCCGACGAGCACCAGCTCTTCCTCGCCGCCGACGGAGTCGATGGCGGCGGTGATCGCCTCGGCGTGGTCGTGCAGCCCGTGATCCCCCGCAGCGCTGAGGTCGGGGGTGAGCGTGCGTGCCCCGGTGGCGTGCAGCAGGGGGACGACCCGGTCCCATGCCCATGGGCCGTGCCAGGCGCCGTGGACGAGAACGAACGTGGTCACTGCCGAACGACCCCCTCGGCGGTCTGGGCCCGCTTGGGCTTGTCGGCCTGCCGCGCCTGGACGACGAGCCGTCCAGGCTCGTGCTCGCCCAGAACGGTCTGGTCGTGCGTCGGCATCAGGTAGCCGACCTCCAGCCGTGCCATCGTGCCTCCCGGTCGTCGTGAGGTCCCGATCCTAGCTGTTCGCTTCTTGATGTTGAAGTGCAAGATTCTGTTTCAGGTAGCGATCGCAACATGTCCGAATGTGACAGATAACTGTCGTTGCGGTCATCCCGCGAGGTCAGTGACAATCAGGTCATGTCCACCGCGCACCGCGTCGTCATCGCGCTCTTCCCGAACGTCGACCTGCTCGACGTCACCGGTCCGGCCGAGGTGTTCGCCCTGGCCAACCGGATCGGTGGCCGCGCCCTGTACGACGTGCGGCTCGCCGGACCCCAGGGCGGCCCCGTCACCACGGCCGCCGGGGTGCGGCTGCTCGCCGACGTGCGGTTCGACGAGGTGGGCGACCAGGTGGACACCCTGCTGGTCCCCGGCGCCGTGGACGTCACCCCCGACGGGCCGCGCGCGCTGACGGACTCGGAGGTGGTGGCATGGGTGCGGCGGACCGCTCCCGCCGCGCGCCGCGTGGCGTCGGTGTGCGTCGGCGCGCACATCCTCGCCGAGGCAGGGCTGCTGGACGGCCTGACCGCCACCACGCACTGGTCCACCGCCGCGCAACTGGCCGCTGACCACCCGAACGTCACGGTCGACCCCGACCCGATCTTCGTGCGGTCCAGCGGCCGGGTCTGGACGGGCGCGGGCATCAGCGCCTGCCTGGACCTGACGCTGGCGCTGGTGGCCGAGGACCATGGGGAGGAGGCGGCTCTGGCGGTGGCTCGCGAACTGGTCGTGTACCTCAAACGCCAGGGCGGACAGAGCCAGTTCAGCGTCCCCCTGACCCATGCCGCCTTGAATCGTCGCGACATCGACGACCTGTGCCTGTGGATCGCCGAGCATCTCGCCGAGGAACTCACCACCACTGAGCTGGCGGCTCGGATGGGGCTGAGCCAACGCCAGTTCACCCGGGTGTTCCGGCAGCAGACCGGCACCACTCCTGCCGCCTACATCGAGTCCGCCCGCGTGGAGATCGCGCGACGACTGCTGGAGAGCACCGACCTGCCGCTGCCGCAGGTGGCGGCCGACAGCGGACTCGGCTCGGTGGAGACCCTGCACCGCGCGTTCCGCCGTCGCCTGGGCACCGGCCCAGGCTCCTACCGCCGTCGTTTCCACACGGTGGCCTGACCCTTCACCCGCTCGCCGTCCGCCCGACGGCGGCGCGAGCATGCCCGAAAGATCGAAAGGAAACCCACCATGAGCACCATCGCCTCGCCCACCCTCCGCCAGGTCGTCGGGCTGCCCACCGGCCCTGCGCGCCTGGCCGACTCCACGCTGGTCCTGATCGACTACCAGAACACCTACCGCACCGGCGTCATGGCCCTGCCCGACGCCGAGCGGGCCCTTGTGGCCGGATCCCGCCTGCTGGAACGCGCCCGCGCCGCCGGAGCCCACGTCATCCACGTCGTCAACGACGGCGGTCCCGGCACCCCCTACGACGTCCGGGCCGAGATCGGGGCCATCAGCCCGCAGGTCGCGCCGCGCGACGGCGAACCTGTGGTGGTCAAGACGTTCCCCGACGCCTTCCACCAGACCGACCTGCAGCAGGTCCTGAAGGACCTGGACGCCGGACCCGACCTGGTCCTGGCGGGGTTCATGACGCACATGTGCGTCACCTTCACCGCACAGGGAGCGTTCAACCTGGGCTACCACCCCACCGTCGTCGCCGACGCCTGCGCCACCCGCCCGCTCTCCGGCCCCGACGGCGCGCCGCTGTCCGCCGACACCCTGCACGCCGCCGCCCTGACCACGATCGGTGACCTGTTCGGCCTGGTGGTGCCCACCGCCGACGCCCTGCCCGTCTGACAGGCTCTGGTGGCGGGCGTGGGGGAGTGCCGGCAGCGCGTCCCGGCGGTCGGCGTAGCGGTCATCGAACCGGGCGGGACGCTCGGTATGAGCACCCGGACTCCGCGGCGACCGGTTTCCCGCACGCGTCGTCGCCATACACGCGCGCGGCGTATCCAGGTATCACACAGTGCGCAGGAAGTCTTCGAGGATCTCGTTGTAGACGTCCGGGCGCTCCATGTTGGGGTAGTGGGCGGTCCCGTCGATCGAGACCGCGCGGCCGTCGGCGACGGTGCGGGTGAGGCGCTCGGCCATGCCGATGTGATCGGGCGAGTCGATGGCGCCGTTGATGGCCAGCACGGGAACGTCGATCGTGGTGACGCGTTCCCAGGTGTCGCTCACCGGGACAAGCAGGTTGGGCTCGTCCTTGGTGTGCTTGGACATGGTGCCCCTGGCCATCCTTCGCTGGAGGTCGACGAAGGCGGGGTCGAGGTCGTCGAGGGTGCGCTGTGGGCCCGCGGCGAAGAGGGTGAACGCCTCGACGGAGGCGTCCAGGTCACCGGCGGCCATCGCCGCGTGCCAGGTGGTCCACACCTGGTTGGTCCAGGGGTCGGTGAAGTACGGCGCGCTGGTCCCTGCGCCGGTGACGACCACGGCGCTGACCAGTTCCGGGTGCTCCAGCGCGGTGTCGACCGCGGTGCTCGCGCCCATGGAGACACCCACGAGGACGGCGGGGCCGGTGTCCAGGTGGGTCAGCAGCGCGGCCAGGTCGTCGGTGAGCCGGTACGGCTCACCGACGTTGGCGGACAGGCCGTGGCCGCGGGCGTCGGGCGCGATGACGCGGTATCGGGAGGTGAAGTGCGGAATCTGGTCGTCCCACATGTGGTGGTCGAGGAAGCCGCCGTGCAGCAGGACGAGGGGGCGGCCGGTGCCGGTGTCGAGCCAGAACAGATCCTTCATGACAACTAAGGTGTCATTATTGGCCGGAAATGACAACCCAGATGTCATCATGGTGAAGTGAGCGAGAGCGAGACAGAACGTGGCCCGGAGGCCGAAGAGCTGACCGACCGGCTCGTCGAGGTGTTCGACCTGGTGGGGCCGCTGTACCGGCGCGCCCAGCGCAAGGTGGAACAGGACGCGCCCATCGAGGGGCTGTCGGTCGGGGTGCGGGCCGTGCTCAACATGCTCCGCGAGCACGGGCCCATGACCGTCCCCCAGATGGGCAGGGCACAGGCGTTGAGCCGCCAGTTCGTGCAGCGCATGATCAACGACGCGGCCGCGCGACACCTGGTGGAGTTCGTTCCCAACCCTGCGCACAAGAGGTCCTCGCTCATCCGGTTGACCGAACAGGGCCGAGCCGCCATCACCGCCGTCATCGACCGCGAGCGCGCGGTGCTGGGCCAGCTCGGCGGCGACCTGAGCGACGCCGAGGTCGCCGTCTGCATCCGCGTGCTCTCACGTCTCCTTCGATTCCTCGACAACGTCGACGTGGATTGAGACCAGGCCGCGCACTCCGGTGGCGGCCATGTGACGGCCGGCCAGCGCACCGCGGCAGGCCCTGGTAAACGCCGAGGGCCAACGCCGGTCTGCTCGTGGGCGGGCCCACCTGCCAGCCCTCGGGGCGGAGGACGCCTTCGCCAGGGTGCATGGATCCGTCGCTGTAGGAGACGGCCGGCTGGTCTCATTCTCTTGGCTTCTCCGGTCTCGCTCGTGGCCGCTGAGCTGTGATGGGCGGCTCTCACGGACGCCAGGGACCGGGCGTGGGGCACAGGTGTGAGTCTCCGCTCGCCTCGACGGCAAGCCTGACGGAGTCACCGGGTGCAGGTGAAGGACACTGCTGTCATGAACGCGCATGAGATGGCTGCGGCGCCCGAGCGGGTGGAGTACGCGGGCGCCGTGTACGGCTCGCTGCTGGCGGCCTCCGTGGTCGTCGGTTCCACCGCGGAGGGAGGACCGCCCTCGGCCGGGGAGCTCATCGTCCTGCTGATCTGCACGGGGGTGGTGTTCTGGCTCACCCACGTCTACGCCCAGGTGGTGAGTCACGGATATCCCGCCAAACCCCTGAGCTGGCGTAACGTGCGCACGGTCGCCCAGCACGAATGGCCGCTGGCCCAGGCGTCGTTCCCGCCGGCCATAGCGGCCGCCTTCGCCTCGGGGCTGGGCATGTCCGACGTGGTCTCGGCCTGGGTGGCGTTGTGTGTCGCGGTGGCCGGCCAGATCGCCTGGGCCGTCGCCGCCGCGGTCAGGATCCACGCCTCCATGCGGGTCGTCATCGTCTCCGGCGTCGCCAACCTCGTCCTCGGCCTGGCCCTCGTCGCGCTCAAGACGGTGATCGCCGGCCACTGAGCTGCCGGCGACCGGTCAGGCGCAGGGTGGTGGGAACGGCACGTCGGGTCCCTGCGGCAGCGTGCTGCAGTCGTCGGAAGCGGCGCACGTCGCGACGTGATGCCCGTTTGTGGAGATCTGATGGAGGTTCGCTGCCTTTTCTGTGATCATCGGGATCTTGGGCCGCGGCATGTCCCTACGCTCGTGGCGTGGACATCGTCATCAGGCTCGTCCGGCGGGGGATACCGCCTCTGGCCGTCCTCGGCGCCGACATGCTGCTCATAGTGCTGGCAGGCCGGATCGTGGTGGGCGCGCACCTGCGGGGCAAGCTGTGCGACGGGGCAAGCGTGTGGTGCGCAGGCGGGGATCCGACCCCCGCCGAATGGGTCGCCGAGATGGACTTCCGAACAGTGGTGACCTTCTGGGCGTTCGGGGGCGTCGCCGTGATCATGCTGGTGAGCGCCGTGTGGGCGTGGCGCCGCCGCTTCAGAGTCTTGGCCGCGGTCCAGTTCCTCGCCCTGGTCGTGCCTCTCCTCGCCATCACTTTCCGAGCCCTGAATCCCTACCCCTCACTCCACTGAGGATCTGAACTCAGACAGGACTGGAAGAGGACGTCGTGCAGCAGGGCGGGCAGTTGCCGGAGGCGGACGACATCTCCGGCGCACGCCATGCCGCTACCGGACGGCTGTGGTGCAGCCGGTTGGCCGATACCGCGCACGATACGAGGCCCAGATCACGTCGCTGTTCAACTGGGCGACATTCGCCCCGACGCAAGCCGCGGTTCTCCGGTCCCGGCGACGTTCTCCCGGTTCGGTTGTGGAGGGCTTCTTCGGGGCCGGCCAGGTTTCGGTCAAGGGGTTTCCTTCGCCGTGGGAGTGGGCTCCGTCTCAGCCGCGGCAGTCGGCTCCTGGGAAACGGCGGGCTGGACCATGGCGCGCAGCATGTCCGAGGCGAGGGATGCCTGGCGTTCGGCGGGTAGATCCTTCATGGCCTCGAGGAAGCGTTCCGCGGCGAGGTAGCGGGAGAACTCCAGCGGCTGGTTGAAGTAGGCGCGCAGGTGGCTTGCGGCGGTCTCCTGGGAGCGGACGAACGGCCGGCCGATGTAGGCCCCGAACGCCTTGGCGGCGGCGCCGAGCGCGCCGGTGACGATGCTGGCCGATGTGGTCGGGCCCCTGAGGGCCAGGTAGGCGAACGCCGTCAGGAGCAGGAAGCCGCCGACCATCGCGAGCTGGGCGTTGCGGAAGCTCTTGCGCGCCTGCGTCGTGGCGATTTCGTGGTAGAGGTCGAGCCGCTTCACGTCCGTCACCGATTCCGTCTCGAGAGAGACGATGGTGAGCACGCCCAACGCGACGATCAGCGCGGCGAGCAGCAGGATGGCTGACGGACCGAACGGCGCCCGGGGCCTCGGGGTCATAGATCAAGGGTGCCATGCGAACGGCCTGCCTCCTGCGCGAGGCGCGCGACCTGCTGCCCTGGGGCCCATGCGTGCGTGGTCAGGCGGCCAGTCGCGTGCGGACGGCCGTCCGGTCGACCCCCAGTTCGTCGATGAGCTCGGCGACCGGATCGGGGCGCGCCTGCGCGAGCAGGGCCAGTAGCAGCTGGCTGGGTCCCTCCGTGTCGCGGTCGCGCCTCTTGGTGGACTTGACGGCCTGGTTGATCGCCGCCCTCGCACTCGTCGTCAGCGCGGTGCCGGGCACCGGAGGGTGCTTGCGCGGCCTGCTCTGTGGCGCCTGCCCGACGTCGATGCCGATCGCCCGCAGCGCCGCGCCGTCGAGCGCGTCGAGCGCCGCCCGGGCGTCCGCCACGCCCACGCCGAGCGCCCTCGCCGGCGGCCCTGCCGGGTCGCGCAGCAGGCCCAGGAGTAGGTGCTCGGTGCCCAGACGTCGGTCGCCGCGCTGCCTGGCCTCGTCCATCGCCGCTTTGATCGCCACCGCGAACGGGCTCTTCTCACTGCCGAACATGCGTCCTCACTTCCCGTACTTGGCGTGCACCGACTGGCGGGACATGCCGAGGGCGTCGCCGATCTGCTCCCACGTCCAGCCCTGCTCCCTGGCGAGCGCGACTGACACGGCCTCGACCTGCTCGGCCAGCCGGTGCAGGGCGCCCACCGCCCGAAGGCCTACCGCGGGGTCGTTCGACTTGATGCGTTCCGAAAGGTCTCCCAGCTCCACATCGTCAGGCTAGCTTGACAGCGCGAATTCTGTCAATCTAGCCTGACAGGCATGGACGAGGTTGTGATCGTAGGAGCGGGCCCCGTGGGCCTGATGCTGGCGTGCGAGCTGGGTCTGGCCGGCGTGCGCCCGATCGTGCTGGAGAAGCGGCCTGAGCAGGGTGACCTGCCGAAGGCCAACGGGCTGGGCGGGCAGATCGTCCAGTTCATGGACTACCGCGGGCTGCTGGAGCGGTTGAGCGAGGGCAGCTCGTTCGCCGGTCGCCCGCCGGGGTTCCCCTTCGGTTCCGTGCCGTTGAGCTTCGCGGGGCTGGACGACCCTCCGCTGCGGGTCGTGCTGATCCAGCAGCCGCGGCTGGAGCGGCTGCTGGCCGAACGCGCCGTCGAGCTGGGCGCCGAGATCAGGCGGGGACGCGAACTGCTGGACCTGTCACAGGACGAGGAGGGCGTCACGCTCGACCTGCCCGGCGAGCGGCTGCGGGCGAGGTACGTGGTCGGCTGCGACGGCGCCCGCAGCCTGGTGCGCGAGCAGGCCGGGATCTCCTTCCCCGGCACCACCGACGACGAGGTGCTGCGGATCGGCCACTTCACGACGCCCGACCTCAAGGGGCCGTTCGAGCAGTACGAGCACCTGGGCCTGCGGCAGGGCTGGAACCGCACTCCGCGAGGGCGCCTGCTGGTCACCTCGTTGCAGCCGGGCGTGCACATCGTGGGCGTGCGCGAACGCGGTCAGGAGCCGGAGGGACCCGTGACCCTGGCCGACTTCGAGGCGGCGGTGCACCGCGTACTGGGTTCCGGGCTCCCGCTCGGCGAGCCGATCTGGCTGTCGAGTACCGTCTCGCAGGCCCGTCTCGCCTCCCGTTACCGCGAAGGCAGGGTGTTCCTGGCGGGAGACGCCGCGCACCTGTTCCCCGCGGGCGGCTCGGCGCTCAACGTCGGCCTGACCGACGCCGCCAACCTCGGCTGGAAGCTGGCGGCCGTGCTCGCCGGGCGCATGCCGTACGACCTTCTCGACACCTACGACGCCGAGCGCCGGCCCGCCGGCGCGCACACTCTCGCCCACACCCGCGCCCAGGCGGCGCTGGAAGGCCTGGCGGGGGAGAACGGCGACGCGCTGCGCGAGCTGCTCACCGAGCTGTTCGCCTACGAGGGGCCCGCGCGGCACCTCGGGCAGCTGCTCCATGGCTCCGACATCCGGTACGGCACAGCCGGCCATGCCCTCGTCGGCCGCTTCGCCCCCGACCTGCCCCTGACCACCGCGGCAGGACCCACCAGGGTGGCCGAGCTGATGCGCGGCGGCAGGCCGGTCCTCCTCGACCTGGGCGGCGGGGGACTGAAGGGCGCCGGCTGGGTCGATGTGGTCCGCGCCCACACGGACGACCCGCCCGCCGACGCACTGCTGATCCGCCCCGACGGCTACATCGCCTGGGCGGGCACGGCCGACCTTCCCGAGGTCTGGCTCGCTTCGTGAGCGGACGGCCGCGCATCGACTTCTTCGTCGCGACGGCTGATCGGCTGGAACGTACGCTGGAGCCTGTGGAGACAGGTCGCTGTTACGCGTGCAAGCGAGAGTTCAGCTTCGATCCGGGGGAGGTCGTGACGTTCCTGGTCGATCCGGCGACCGGCCTGCCGCCGGGCTTCTCCGCTCTGGGCTCCTTCCGTCCGGCCACGCCGGAGGCCGTTGCCCGGTCGGGCGACCTGCCCGTCTGCCCGGACTGCGTGGAGAGGGCGAAGCGATTCCAGCCCGGTTCCTGACCGGCGCCCACATGCCCTGGCCAGGGCGCCGGCGAGTGCCGGCTTACTCGGTGCCGTCGTCGGCGATGGCGTTCTGGACCCGGGTCAGCAGGTCGGTACGGTCGACGCCGGCCAGGGCCAGGGCCCTCGGCACCGTGCCGACCTCGGCCTGAAGGATCCCGAGCAGCACGTGCGCCGGTCGCAGGTCCTTCTTGCGGGGGCCGGCGGCGAAGCCGCGCTCAAGGGCGAGCTTGGCCGTCGCGCCCATGGTGGGAGGGCGGTTGACCGGGGTGCTCGACCGGGAGAGGCCGAAGGAGGCGCGCGACACCCCGACCGCGCTCAGGCTGTGGTCGAACTCCCGGTCGAGAGCGGCGAGGACGGCCTGGTGGTCGAGGCCGGCGGAGGCCAGGAGGCGCTGCGGCGCGGTGCCTTCCTGCGCCGCGACGGCCAGCAGGAGGTGCTGCGCCTCGACCGTGGGCGATCCGTGCCTCTGCGCCTCGACCGCTCCCTCCGTGATGATGGTATGGAGATAGGTGTCGAACATGTTCATGGTGAACGTCTCCTCAGCTTGACGCCTGCGGCGATGAGCCGCTTGGCGTGCTTCCTGTGGACCGCCTGGCGGGTCACGCCGAGCGCCTCGGCGACCTGCGGCCAGCTCCACTCCGCGCGCATTGCCTGCTCGACGGCGGCGTCCTCCAGTTGGTCGGCCAGTCGGCGCAGCGCCACCACGGCCGCCAGCGCGTCGGCGGGATCCTGAGGGGTGGGGATGTCAGTCGCGGACATACAAGCAACACTAGTTGACTAGTTGTAACGTAGTCAACATGGGTTGCTTGGAAGGGGCGTCTGGTCTGCACGGCGGCAGGCGCGGTGACGTGCGCCGGGTGGGGTAGCTGGACGATGTGTCGACCGCGTCCGTCACCGTCACGGCCGAGCGCGTCGGCGTGGCGCGCCGCTGGGGCCCGCGCCTGCTTGCCGCCCTGACCGGCGCGTGCCTGGCCCTGGCCTTTCCCACGGTGAATGTCTGGTGGTGGGCGTGGTTCGGCCTGGTGCCGTTCCTGCTCCTGGCGGCAGGCGCGGGGACGTTCCGTGAGGCGGGGTGGCGGAGCTGGTGGGCGTCGGCGGGCTTCTTCGGGACGCTGCACCACTGGGTGCTGCCGTTCCTGGGGGTGTTCTGGCCGCTGGCGGTGCTGGTCATCGGGCTGGTGTGGGTGCCGTTCGGGCTGGTCGCGTACGGCTTACTGCGGCGCGTCTCCCCGGCCAGAGCGGCGGTGGCGCTGCTGGTGCTGCCCTCGGTGTGGGTGGTCGTCGAGGCGCTGCGTTCGTGGCAGCACCTCGGCGGGGCGTGGGGGCTGCTCGGGTCCAGCCAGTGGCAGGTGCGGCCGGTGCTGGGGCTGGCCGCGCTCGGCGGGGTGTGGCTGCTCGGCTTCACGCTGGTCGCCGTCAACACCGGGCTCGCGATCGCCACGCTCCGGGGCGCGAGCCCGCGCGCCAGGCTGGCCGGCGGGGGAGCCGCCGTGGCGCTGGCCGCGCTCGCCGCGTGCTCCGGGCTGGTACGGCCTGAGCCCGTCGTGAGCGGTGTCATGCGGGTGGCGGGCGTGCAGCCTGGCCCGGTGCCAGGCCCCGACCGGCGCGTGGCCGCGCACCTGCGCCTGACCGGCGAACTCGCCGGCCGTGATCCCGACGTGGTGGTCTGGGGCCAGAGCAGCGTCGGCCTCGACCCCGCCCGGCGTCCTGACGTGGACCGCCTGCTGCGCAGGGCAGCCGCCGAGGTGGGCGCCGACCTGCTGGTGAACGTGGACGCCGCCGATTCCTCCGGCAGGATCGCCAAGTCGGCCTACCAGTACACACCGAACGGGGTCGTGGACACCTACGTCAAGCAGCGCCTGGCCCCGTTCGGCGAGTACATCCCGCTGCGGCCGGTGCTCGGCTGGATCGCGGGGCATACCGAGGCGGCGGAGAAGGACCGGATCACCGGTGCGGGGCTGACCGTGTTCGAGGTGGCAGGCCGCCGGGTGGGGCCGCTGATCTCGTACGAGTCGACCTTTCCCGACCTGCGGCGCGGCCTGGCCCGCAGGGGCGTGGACGTGACGATCACCCAGGGGTCGCTCACGACCTTCCACGGGAGCTGGGCGCACGCGCAACAGGCGAGTTTCGAGGCGCTGCGGGCGGTCGAGTCGGGCCGGCCCGCGGTGCTGGTCGAGCTGGACGGCACCTCCGCGGCGTTCGACGCGCGCGGCCGGCGGCTGGCCTGGTTCCCGCCCGACTACCGTGGCGCGTTCGTGGTGAACGTGCCGCTGTCCGCCGAGGAGACGCCGTACGTGCGGCTGGGCGACTGGGTGCCCGCCCTGGCGGGCGGGATCGCCCTTGGCGCCGGGGCCGCGGCAGCCGCCCTGCGGATTCACCGGCGACGCGCCAGGCGGTAGGCGTCACTTCAGGCGTTCGGCGGTGGGGGTCGTCTCCCCCCGCGGCTGCCGCGCGCCTTCCTCGGTCACCGGCGGCCTCAGGAAGCTGGTGGCCCAGGCGACCGGGATGGCGACCACGGCGATGATCAGTGCGGTGAGCACCGCGGACGAGGCGGAGAAGCTGCCGATCGCCGCGCCACCGGCGACCGAGCCGAACGCGATGCCCACGTTGGCCGCCGAGGCGGGCAACGAGGAGGCCAGCGCGCCGCCGGGCCCTGCCAGGCTCACCACGCGGTACTGGAGCGAGGGCACCATGCCCAGGGCGAACAGACCCCAGGCCAGCAGCGCCAGCGCCACGAGGAGCGCGATCGCGCCGACGAGGTGGAGGACCAGCAGGCAGGCCGCCACGCCGATGGTCGCGACGATCAGGGTGCGTGCGGCGTTCGTGTCGGCGAAGCGGCCGCCGCCGAACGAGCCGACCGCCGTGGCCACGCCGTACGCCAGGAGGAACGCGCTGACCAGCGCGCCGGAGACACCCGTGACGCTCTCCAGGAACGGCACGATGTAGGTCAGCGCCGAGTACAGCGAGGCGAACACCAGGAAGTTCAGGAACAGTACGGCGAGCACCCGCGGGGCGAACGCGTACGCGGCCTGGTCGCCCGCGCCGCCGGTGCTGGGCACGGAAGGGATCAGCGTCACCGTGGCGATCAGCGCGATCAAGCTGAGGGCGACGACCGCGGTGAACGAGCCGCGCCAGCCGAGCGCCTGGCCGACCAGCGTGCCCAGCGGCATGCCCAGCGCGGCCGACACCGCGAACCCGGAGAAGACCGCGGCGATCGCCCGCCCCATGCGCTCCGGTGGGACGATCGACATTCCCACCACGAACGCGACGGCGACGAACAGGCCATGGAGCGCCCCGGTGAGGGCACGCGCCGTGACGAACAGTCCGTAGTCGGCGGCCAGCACCGGGACCAGGTTGCCCAGGACGCACAGGACGACCGCGCCGATCAGGACGGTCCGCTTGTCCAGCCTGATCGTCAGCGCGGTCAGGATCGGACCGCCGACGGCCAGACCCAGCGCGTAGGCGGCCACCAGAGCGCCGGCCGCGGGTATGGAAACCCCGAGGTCGGCGGCGATGAGGTTCAGCACGCCGACCACGAGCAGTTCGGCAGTGCCCAGCACGAACGTTCCGAAGAACAGCGTGGCCAGGGCGAGATTCGTCCTGCCCTGGCTCAGCGCAGCTTGCCGGGTACCCATGTGTACCTTCCTTGTCGTGTGACCGAAGTACAGCGCCGCAGCGTCCGGCTCGCCGGTCCATCCACCTACGGGCGGGTGGGTCCCGCGGCCCGGGTTCCTGCGGTGTCTCTCTACCGTGTGGTCGGTCAGGAGCCTGGCGGGTGGTCCGGCAGGCCGAACACGGCGAACAGGCCGGGGTCGTGGAACATGGTGATCCGCGTGATCCCTGCGGCGGTGAGGGTGAGCACCAGGATGGCGTGCGCATGGTGCCGCCCGTCCTCTTGGCGCAGGTACACCCCGAAAGCGGGCTGCCCGTTGGCCGAGGTGGGGATCATGCGCATGGCGCCGGGGGTGCGCAGCCGGGTGGCGAGGAACCGTCCGACGTGCTCGCGGCCGGCGAACCAGGTCGGGATCGGCGGCATCTCGAAGATCGCGTCCTCGGTCAGCAACCGCATGAGCGAGGCGATGTCGGCGTCCTCGAAGGCGGTGGCGTACTGGTCGACCAGCGCGCGCTGCCGAGGGTCGGTGGGCTCCACGATCTCCTCCTCGGCGGGGTTCGCCCGGGCGAGCTGAGCCCTGGCGCGCTGGAGCGAACTGTTGACTGAGGCCGTCGTGGAGCCGAGCAGTTCGGCGACCTCGGACGCTCGCCACGCGAGGACATCACGCAGCAGCAGCACGGCGCGCTGTCTCGGTGGCAGATGCTGCAAGGCGGCGATGAAGGCCAGCCGCATGGTGTGCCGAGATTCCACAGTGGCGGCCGGATCGGCCGGTGTGGAGCCGAACAACGTGTCGGGAATGGGCTGCAGCCATGGTGTCTCGGGCTGCCGCGGATCCAGCGGGCCCTCCGGGTCGTCACTGGGGGCGCCCAGTCCGGACGGCAGCGGGCGCCGGGCTCCGCGCTCAAGCGCCTTGAGACACGCCCTGGTCGCGATCTTGTACAGCCAGGTGCGCAGCGACGACCGTCCCTCGAAGTTCCCGTAGCCGCGCCAGGCCAGCAGATAGGTCTCCTGGACCAGGTCCTCGGCCTCGTGGACCGAGCCGAGCATCCGGTAGCAGTGCGCCAGCAGCTCCCGTCGGAACGGTTGGGTGAGCCTGCCGAAATCCTCTTCGCCCGGGCTCGCTGTCGCCACCCGTGGCGGGCCGGCTGATGACAATGCTGCTCCTCTCATCGCTCGCGGACGCCCCCGTCTTGTCGGTCGTCCCCATCATGGGCGGCCGCTCACGAGCGCGCCACGCGCCCATGAGCGGCCGGTCGCGGACCTCAGTCAGCAAGGAGGCGGTACGAGCCGACCAGGGTGGCGTCGGACCGGTCCAGGGGAGCGACCAGCCGCTCGCCGATCCCTTTCTGGAACTCCTCGAACGCGGCCGACTCCGTCAGCGGGTTCGTCTCGCCCTCGACGATCCCGACATGGACGAAGCTCACGCCGTCGGCCAGCCGGAAAGTGGCGTAACGCAGGCCGTCAGGGCGCTCCTCGTTCAGCTGGGCGAACACCTGCCGCACCAGGCGCTGGTTCTCCTCGGCCGCCTCGGCCCCCGTCTCGTAACGGACCACGAACATCCTGCTCATTGGCGTCTTCTCCCGTGTCCACCTGCTACGGCATCTGCCGCAATACCTGTATGGATCCGGGAGGTGGCGAAAACTCATCGCGAGAGGTGGCCGACCCTCGCAAGGGCGAGGGAGGCTGTCGGCAGCGCGCCTCCTCGGGAGAGGCGAAAACGTGTTGCCGCGGCTCCCTCCGAAACGTATGGTCTTGCGCTCGTGATCACAGTGGTGGAGAGGGTCCTGCCTGCCCGGCTGGGAACAGGATTCCGATGGTTGCTGGCCTCGAGCTGGCTGACGAATCTCGGTGACGGGGTCGCGGCCGCCGCGGGCCCGCTGCTGATCGCGACGCTGACGCGCGATCCGTTGATGATCTCGCTGTCGGCCCTGGTGAGCTGGGCGCCGCCGCTGCTCTTCAGCCTGTACGCCGGCGTGATGTCGGATCGGCACAACCGGCGCAATATCGTGCTCGTCGCGAACGCGGCGCGGGCTCTGGTGCTGGCGGCGCTCGTCGTGCTCATGGTGACCGGCACGGTGACCGTGGTGACGGCGCTGGTGGCGCTCACGCTCCGGTCCATCGCCGAGGTGTTCGCCGACAACGCGACGGCCACGCTGACGCCCATGATGGTCAGCAAGGACGATCTCGTCATCGCCAACGCCCGCCTGGGCACGGGGTTCATCACGCTCAATCAGCTTGCCGGGCCGCCGATCGGCGCGGCGCTGTTCGGCCTGGGCTTCACCTGGCCGTTCGCGGGCCAGCTGCTCCTGGTGGTGGCGGGGATCGTCCTGGTCTCCCGGATCACGTTGCCGCCGCACGGCCGACAGAGCGACGATCCCAGACCTGACACCGTACGGGAACTGATCGCCGGGTTCAGCTGGACCATCCGGCACGCGGCGGTCCGCACGCTGGCGCTCACGATCCTGATCTTCAACTTCACGTTCGGCGCGGCCTGGTCGGTTCTCGTCCTCTACACCCAGGAGCAGCTCGGCCTCGGCGCCATCGGCTTCGGCCTGATGACCACCATCGGCGGAATCGGCGGACTGATCGGCACCGGCCTGTACGGGGCCATCACCCGCAAGGTGAGCCTCGGCGCCCTGATGCGGATCGGCCTCATCATCGAAACGTTCACCCACCTGGGTCTGGCCCTGACCCATTCGCCGTGGGTGGCCGGGGGCATCTTCCTGGTCTTCGGCGCGCACGCGTTCATCTGGGGCACGACCTCGGTCACCGTCCGCCAGCGCGCGGTCCCGCGCGAGCTGCAGGGCAGGGTGGGCAGTGTCAACGCCATCTGCGTCTACGCCGGTCTGGTGGTCGGCTCGCTGATCGGCGGTGTTCTGGCCACCCGCTTCGGTGTCGCGGCGCCGTTCTGGTTCGCCTTCGCCGGCTCCGCGGTGTTCGTGGTACTGCTGTGGCGGCAGCTCATGCACATCGCCCACGACGACTGAGCCGCCACTTTCCGGTTCGATGGCCCCTCGTTCCGCTGCAGGTCTACGCGGGGAGCCCTGAGCGCGTGGCTGGCGATGTCCGCGGAGCTGCGGACCCCAACGGATGCCACGCTTTCGCGACACGCGGCCGCGGATCACTGTCCACCGGGGTCCGCCAGCCTTCGCAGGTCCGCTTCAGTCGCGTGCCGCGCCTGAAGGACGGCACGGCGGAGCACCTCCCGCGGCACCGCGTCAGACGCACCGACGGAGATCAGGACTCCGCCGTCCTGGCGCAGATACTGGTGCAGCCCGCAGAAGCACCCCCACGTCGGCTTCGGAATCTTGCCGGTGAGATACCACAGCCCTGGCCCCTCCCGAAGACAGGCGGGTTCTTCGTCCCGGCCGAAGGCGACCGCGAGAGTCTGCCCGCCACAGGCGCTCAGTGTCCCGCGCGTGGCGGCCAGTGAGATCGTGCGCTCCTGCCATACCTTCACGCCGGACGTGTCGACCGGCTCGAACGATGCCACGACCCAGGAGCTGTCACGCCCGGCCTCTCTGTGGCTCGGGATGTCAATCATGTAGATCAGGTCCCGCACCGGCGCGACACGTTCGGCGAGCGCGGTGGCCTCCCGCTCGGCACGGCTCTCCTGAACCAGGAACACCCCACCGATGACCAGCACCCCGCTCAGGACGAGCGAGATCAGCCCGGTCCAGCGCACCATCAAGACCCCTGCCACCAGCGCGTACGGCAGGCCGCCGAGTATCCCCGGCCAGTTCTGCGGCATGGACGCGGAAGGCTGGGAGAGAACCCAGAGACCGGCCCACCATCCGGCGCTTCCCGCAAGGCAGACGATGATCGACCACACGAGTGCGCCCTCTCGCAACGGTCATGGGCGAGGCGGCTGAGGTCAGGCTGCCCACCACGTAGAGTCCAAGGATCATCGCCGCGGCGGGGATCAGCATCACGGCGTGGTCGCCGCCCAGCGCGGCGATCAACAGAGCGCCGTAGACGAACGGTGTCACCACCAGGCCGATCAGCCAGACACTGCCGATCTGGGCGACCGTCGGGATCCAGTGGAGCCGTGGCCTGGACGCGCTCGTGCGCGCTGCAGGGATCATTCAGACCAATGTAGGCCAACTGCCACGCGGAACGCCGATGGGCACGATCGCCGCGGCCGCTGGACGATGTGGGCCGATAACCCGAGGGACCTGACGAAGCCGGACGGCTGCCATCGGAAGATCCTTCCCGCCGACTCATCACGCTCGGCCGGTCACACTCCCCACCGAGCGGCACACCATGGAGGCTCAGCCGGTCACGAGTCGGGCCAGGCGGTCCCAGGCCGGGGATGAGGCTCCGGGCTGGGATTGCGCGGCCAACCGGGCGATGGCCGGCTTCTGGACGGGGCGGGTCTCGGATCGGCTGTGGTGATTGGTGAACCAGTGCCGGGTACGGTCGGCGAGGCCGAGGAGGCGGGGATCGTCAGGCGACCAGTCGTAGGCGGCGTCGTGGTCGAGGTAGAGGGCGCGGAACTCGGGATCGGCCATGAGCTCGCGTTTCTCGGCGATCCACAGGGAGGTGTCCTCGGGTGAGGCTGTCTGCAGGAGGATCCAGCCGTCGCGTTCCAGGTGGATCTGGCGCTCGCTGACGCCGAGGTCGCGCAGGTCGTCGAGATAGTCGGCGACCTCGGGGGAGACGAAGAGCCGGTCGCCGCCGCGCAGCTGGGCGAGCTGGTCGCGGGTTCGTCCCAGCCGCGCGATGCGGTCCTCAAGATCCTGATCGATCTCGGCGATGGCGGCCGTGAGCGTCTCCGGGTCGGCGTCGAGAAGGTCCCTGATGCGGGCCAGTGGCACGCCCGCATGGGCCAGGGTCCTGATCTTGACGAGGGTGATGGCGTCTTCGGCGGTGTAGCGCCGGTAGCCGGAGGAGTCGCGGTCGGGCTCGGTGAGCAGACCGCGCTCGTGATAGTGGCGGATGGCCTTGATGGTCACTCCGGCGTAGTCCGCGAGCTGGCCGATCGTGAGCATGTTGGACATCCTTCCACCAACGGCGGGGTCAGGCTCGGCGGGTCAGGCGGCCGCCGCCGTTGCGGAAGCGGGCCTGGCCGTCGCGGACGTCGTGGAAGGAGACGAGCAGCAGCCGCAGGTACCCGTCGAACGCCTCCAGCGGGTAGCCGGCGGGCGCGAAGAGGCCTGACCGGATCGGCACGTAGCGCTGCGGCGGGGCGGAGGTCATGCCGCCGGCGAACTCGGTGAAGATCCGCTCCTGAGACTCGTCCGCCGGCTCGTAGGTCATCCGCTCCTCGAGCTGGCCGTCGACGATGCTGACGTCGATGCGGAGCTGGTTGGAACGGTAGGTGCCCACGTAGGGGGCGAGATCGACGTCCTGCTCCATGTCGGTGACCAGCTTGGGGATCTGGACGCCGAGGTGCTCGCTCAGGAGCCACTGCAGGATCTGGTCCTGCAGCATGATCGCCCCCGGGTTGTTGCCGTAGGCGGCGAGGACCAGGTCGTGCTCGGGGAGCACGCACAGGAGCGAGACCCCGCCGGGCGAGGCGCCCGACATGGCCAGCACGGTCGTGTCGCCGAACGGGTACAGCACCCAGCCCAGGCCGATCGGCGGGGTGTTGGGGCTGCCCGTGTCGTAGGAGACCTGCTGCATCAGGGCGGTCGACTCGGCCGACAGGACCCGTGTGCCGGAAGGGGACACGCCCCCCGCGAGGTGGGTGCGCCCGAAGGCGAGCAGGTCGGCGATGGTGCCGATCGGCGTGCCGCCGGCCGGGCCCCAGGTGTCGGGCAGCGTGAACATGGTCGTGGGCTTGGGCGCCATGGTCTCGAGGTCGAGGAAGTGGCCGACCGCCGTGCTGCGCAGGATGGCCTGCTCGGCGGAGGTGCCGGAGTCCTTCATGCCGACCGGGGCGTAGACCTCGCGCGCCAGCAGGTCGTGGAAGGGCAGGCCGGTCACCACTTCCAGCAGGCGGCCCGCGACGATCATGCCGCCGTTGGAGTAGCTGAGCTGCTCGCCGGGCTCGAACAGGGTGCCGCAGCCGCTCGCCAGACCCTTGACGTAGGCCTTCAGGGCGTCGCGGCCCTTGTCGTCGGGGAAGTACAGGTCCGCGTCGATGCCGTTGGTGTGCCCGATCAGGTGCCGGACCAGAATCCTGTCCGCCGCGCCCGGCACGGCCAGCGCGAAGTCGGGAAGGTACTTCACGACCGGTGAGTCGAGGTCCAGCGACCCGCGGTCGACCTGCTGGAGGACCAGGGTGGTGGTCAATACCTTGGTGACGGAGCCGAACAGGAATCCGGTGTCCTGCAGCATCGGGGCGCCGGTGGCGAGGTTCGCGGTGCCGTGGGCGACGATGATCTGCTCGCCGGCGTGGTAGACACCGGTGACGAACCCAGGGACGTTGTTGGACTCGCAGTAGGCGGCGGCCTGCTCGCGGATCTGTGCTTCGACGGTGTGCAGTGCGTTGTCGTTCATGCAGAGCATCCTCGGACCTTGACCTAGGGGCAAGGTCAAGCCGGGAAGACGAAAAGCGGTGAGCTGGTTCGGCCGTCGATGCGAACGCCGAGGACGGCACCTCCTGATCGACGAGCAGTCCGTCATGGAGACCGGCCGGGCTGTCGAGAACGCGAGGACGCCCTGACGACTCCACGGCCGGGCAGGCACCCCTCGGCCGACTTCGTTCCCGACGGGATCGTCGACCAGTACCCGGCGTCCGAGCCTGTGGACCGGTCGGCCGAGCTCAGGTACCAACAGCCACAAAAGACCGACATGCGTTTCCACGGGCTCGGCTTGGCGAGGCTGTGCCTGTGAGCGACAGCATGGCGGAGGGGGTGCTCTCCCGTCCCAGGCTCACGGCCGGAACGCCGGGCCGCCGGTCCAGGCGCCGCTCCCAACGGCGTGCCGGGCACCGTACCGCAGGGTCGGTGCCCGGCCACAGCGTGCCCGTGCCGGTCCTACTCCTCGGTGGGGCCGAGATCGGGCGTCTGCTTGAAGTCGACGGTACGGGCGTGGTGGGAGGCGTGCAGTTCGAGGACGATGATCTCGTTGGTGCCCTTGCGCAGCACGGGGGCGGGGACGTAGAGGGACCGTTGGGGGCCGCGGGACCAGTAGCGGCCGAGTGCGAAGCCGTTGATCCACGCGTTACCCTTCGTCCAGCCGTCGAGATGGAGGAAGGTGTCGGCCGCCTCGACCACCTCGAACGTGCCGCGGTGGAACGCAGGCCCGATCGTCACGGTCCTGGTGGCGGCGAACGGGAGCCCTTCCAGGGAGGTCAGCGGAAGCGGACGGCTGGTCCACCCGGCGAGCTCCGAGCCGTTGAGGAGGACCTCTCCGAGCAGTCCCTTGCGGTCGTGGATGCCCACCCCGTAGTTGACGCGACCCTGGTTCTCCACGAGCACACTGAGGACGCTGCTCTCGCGCGGCACGGTGAACGCGATGGCATGCTCGTGATTCTCCCGCTCCAGGACGCCGACGGGCTGTCCGTCCAGGAAAACCTGGGCGCGGTCACGGACGTGCTCCAGTTCGAGCAGGACGGGCCCGGCCGCCGGCAGCGTGGTGTCGTAGAGAACGAAGCCGAAGTCCTGCCGAAGCTCTTCCATCGTCAGCGGATGTCGGGACTCGACGGCCTCGCCGAGCGACTCGGCGTTCTCCAGCAGGCCCGCGCTCTGCGTCAGCGGTACGGCAGGCACGGCGAGCTTGGCCGCGGGCGCGGGGACGGGCTCGTCGGGGACTGTCGCGTACTTGGCGATGACCTCGCGGAAGGCGGTGAACTTCTCGGTGGGGTCACCGGCTTCGTCGAGAGGGGCGTCGTAGTCGTAGGAGGTGACGGTCGGCCGGTAGGTGTGCTTGTCGTTGGCGCCGTTGGTGAACCCGAAGTTGGTGCCGCCGTGGAACATGTAGAGGTTGAGCGAAGCTCCGGTGGCGAGCAGTTCGTCAAGCTCCTGCGCCGCCTGGTCAGCGTCGCGGACCACATGGTGGGAGCCCCAGCGGTCGAACCAGCCGATCCAGAATTCCGTCGACAGCAGCGGGCCGGTGGGCTGGTGGGCGCGCAGCGTGGCGAGGCTCTGGGCCGAGCGGCTGCCGAAGTTCGCCGTGGCGAGAATGCCCGGCAGGGCTCCGCGCGACAGATCGGCGGGCTGGTCGCAGGTGAAGAGCGGGACGTCGACGCCGCACCGGCGGAGCGAGTGGGCGAGATGCTCGAGATAGGCGGTGTCGTCGCCGTAGGCTCCGTACTCGTTCTCCACCTGGATGGCGAGGATCGGGCCGCCCCGCGTGGAGAGGTAGGGCTGGAGCGGGGTGAGGAGCCGGGCGAAGTAGTCGTCGACCGCCGAAAGGTAACGGGGGTCGCGGGTGCGCAGCCGGAGGTCGGGTTCGGCCAGGAGCCACGAGGGCAGCCCGCCACCCTCCCATTCGGCGCAGATGTACGGGCCAGGGCGAAGCAGGACGTGGAGACCCTCGGCGGCGGCGAGGTCGAGATAGGCGGGCAGGTCGAGTTCGTCGTCCATGCGGAACCGGTCCGGCCGTGGTTGGTGGAGGTTCCAGGGGACGTACGTCTCAATGGTGTTGAGGCCCATGAGGCGCGCCTTGCGGAGCCGGTCAGCCCACTGCGCCGGATGGACACGGAAGTAGTGAAGCCCGCCGGACAGGAGCCGGAAGGGTTCACCGTCGAGTCGGAATCCGCCGTCGTCGATCTGAAGAACGGGCATGCGCTGCTGCTCCTGTGCTGAAAGACCCTGAGGTCGGCGGAGCGCCGTGCCCCGCCTGTATGTTTACGTAAACATACAGGCGGGGCAAGCCCTCGTCGACGCACGCTCCCTGCCCGACCGGGGGCTCAGCCGTTCCAGACGACCGACAGCACCTACCTGGAGTGAGCACTACAGGTAGGTGGACGACGCCTGACGGTCACCTGTGCTGTGCGGGCTCCTCGGCCGGTGAGAGCGAGGCTCCCTCCTGGCCGAAGGTGATCACGATGTACCTGCCGTTGGCGTAGCTGATCACAGGCCGCCGCAGCATCTCGCCCACCCGGCGGGCGACCGCCTGGAACAGCTCCACCATCTCCGGCGTGTCGGCGCTCACCCTGAACCGTCCGCTGCCGAGGAGCTCCTGGGCGACGAGAGTGGAGAAGTTCGCCACGCCCCTGGCCTTCTCCTCCGCGTCGAGAGGGGTGCGCCGGGGCGCGGGCTGCGTTCCGGAAGCGTGGCTCATCGCTGATCTCCTCGTGATCGCCGGCCTCCCAGCATGCCACCCCGCGCCCCCACCCTGGACCCATGCGGGAGCCACCGGACCTTAGCGAAGCCGTCGGATCGGGAGGCCCGGCATGCGCCGTCGCATCGCCGCCGCTCTCGCCGCCGTGAAGTTCGGTGGACACCGCTCACACCCCGCGGCCATCGTTGGCGGCATGGAGCAGGAGGAGATCTGGGGCATCGATGCCGCCCGGGGCTATGACACGCCGGGCACCGGCATGTTCGCGCCTGAAGTCCTGGAGCCGACCGTGGACCGCCTCGCCGAACTCGCGGGCGACGGGAAGGCACTCGAGTTCGCCATCGGAACCGGGCGGGTGGCCGTGCCGCTCGCCGAGCGTGGGGTGCCCGTCACCGGCATCGAGATGTCATCTGCGATGATCGACCAACTGCGGACGAAGGCGGACGAGGCGACGATCCCGGTGATCGTCGGCGACATGGCGACCGCCGTCGCTCCAGGGGAGTACACGCTCGTCTACCTCGTCTACAACACGATCTCCAACCTGCTCACCCAAGCCGAGCAGGTCGCCTGCTTCCGCAACGCCGCCCGCCACCTCACGCCCGGCGGCCGGTTCGTGATCGAGCTCTGGGTTCCTGAGCTGCGCAAGCTACCGCCGGGTCAGCAGGCCACGGTCTGGCATTGCGAGCCAGGCTACATCGGGCTGGACACCTACGACGTGCTGCGCCAGCACGTCGTGTCCCACCATTTCAGGTTCGACGACAGCAGGCAGGCTCGGCTGTTCCGTAGCCCGCACCGCTACATCTGGCCGGCGGAGCTCGACCTCATGGGGCAGCTGGCCGGGTTCGAGCTGGAGGCCAGGCATGCCGACTGGTCGGGAGCCGACTTCACCGCCGAATCGCGTTCCCACGTGTCGGTCTACCGCCTCCCGCGCGGCCACTAAGCGGCTTTGGTGAAGTCTGCTGCTGATCCATTGATGCGTGCGCGTTGACGGTTCAGGGCTTGGTCGACGGCGGTGCCGATCACGCTCTGCCTCATATCCGAACTTCAGCCGCATCACCAAGACCGGTCAGCTTGTGTGCGGGGAGGCTGCCGGCGGCTATCCGCCCCGCGGCACCGCGGCTGTATCTCTCCGGGGCTGTCGCTACGCGGCACCCACCACTGTCAGGACCGCGACCGGCAGGAGAAGAATCCACTGCGGCAGCCTGAGCAGTGGCTTCGGCCAGCCGACCGACAGCGTGACGACCAGGAAAGCGACTGCGTACGCCACGAAGTGCACAGCCACGAACCACGCCATCAGGCCGGTCGCTGACGTATCGTCCGCCAGCGCGAGGTAGACCAAGGCGGCCGCGGAGAGCACCAGGTCGGCGCTCACCATGTGCCACACGGCATGAAGAACGCGCTTGGGTTCGTCCGCGAGTCCGCAGGACAGCAGCGGGAGCACCACATCCCGGTGCCCGCCGACGATGTGCGCTGCGGCCACACCCAACGCGGTGATGCCCGCGGCGAGAAGCCAGCCGTTCATCGGATCTCGATTCCTTTGGCTATGACAGCAGCCAGCCGGCCGGCCAGCTGACGGTCGGGGCGTTCCCCGACCAGGCCGACGTGGAAGAACACGGCTCCTGCCAGCGTGTCCAGGACCAGATCCACGGGTGTGTCGGCCGCGATCTCCCCGCGCGCCACGGCACGCTCGAAGACGATCAGCAGCCGCTCCTTCGAGGGGGCCAGGAAGTCGCTGCGGATGCGCGCCTTCAGCACCGGATCGGCGGCGAAGTCAGCGAGCAGCCCTGGGAGCGCCGCTGCGGCGGCAGGTGCGTGGAACTCCTCGACCAGGCTCCGCAGCAGTGCGGTCAGGTCGCCGGCCAGCGTTCCGGTGTCCGGGGCCGGAACATGGTCGGTGGTCGTGAACACGGCCTCGAATACCAACTCCGGCTTGCCGCGCCACCTCCGGTACACCGTGTCCTTGCCGACACCGGCACGGGCGGCCACAGCTCCGATCGATGTCGCGGCGTAGCCGACCTCGATCACCAGCTCTGTGGCCGCGCTGACGATCGCCTCGTGCGAGCGGGGATCCCTGGGACGTCCCCTGGAGGACGGAAAGGAGCTCATATCGATTTACCATACGGGTCGACCCGTTTGCTAAGTAACCTGGGTCGGCGTCACGAGGACATCACTGTCGCAGAGCATGCACACGCTCGATGAGACGAGCCTCGGCAGTGGCACCAACCACAACGCGCTTACTCAAGACCGCTTGGCGTCGTTCGACGCCGGAGCGCCGGTGCCTCGTCACCGGCCAGGCGGGCCGCCGTGATCGTCGCCGTGCCTGCGGCGGCGACCCGGACGCCTCGCCAGAGCGCGAGAAGCCGGACGCCCGCCTCGAAAGGCGCGGGCATCCGGCTTCAGGCCCGGGTCAGGACTGTCGGGCGAGGCTCTTCTCGACCGTCTCGATGATGCGCGGCCGCAGCTCGGCGCAGCTGATGATCGCGTCCACCGAGCCGACCTCGACCGCCCGCTGGATGCTGTGCACGCGGTCGAACTCGGTGGCCACCTCGGTGAGCTTCTCGGCCCGCACCGACGCCCGCAGCTCGGCCAGCTCGGCGGCCAACGCGGCCCGGCTGGCCGCAGGCGCCTCCGCGACACGGGCGGCGAGCGCGAGCACGCGGGGGTCGTTGCCGGTCCGCTTGTCGACGTCGCGGGCGAAGACCACCGCGGCGGCCGGAGCACCGCCGAGTACCGAGGCGAACGAGCCCTCGACCGCGAGCACGGTCATGTTCGGGTTGAGCGCCTTGGAGAACACCACGAACGCGCCGCCGTGGTAGCGCGAGATCACGCAGAACACGATGGGTCCCTTGAAGTTCACCACCGCGCGGCCGATCTCCGCGCCGTACTCCAGCTGCAGCTTGCGCATCGACTCGGGCGAGCCGTCGAACCCCGACAGGTTGGCCAGCACGACCAGCGGGCGGTTCCCGCTGGCGGCGTTGATGGCCCTGGCGGCCTTCTTGGACGACCGCGGGAACAGGGTGCCCGCGGTGTAGGTGTCGGGGCCGTCGGTGGGAGGGAATCCGCGACGCGGCACGGAGCGGGACTCGATGCCCAGCAGGCACACCGGCCGGCCACCGAGATGGACGTCCTGGACCACCGCGGTGTCCGCGTCGGCCATGCCCGCCCACCGCTCCAGCACCGGGTGGTCCTGATCCGACAGGGCGCGCATGACCGTGCGGATGTCGAACGGCTTCTTGCGGTCCGGGTTGGACTCGGCGGAGAAGATCTGACCCACCGTCGTGAAGTCGCTGTCCGGCGCGGCGTGCGGGAAGGTCGACACGTCGCGGTCCGCCGGGTCGCTGGTGACCGTCTTGCGCGGCCGGCTCTCGCCCGGCGCGACGTAGCTGTGGTCGTAGTGCGACATCAGGACTTCCCGCGCAGCGCGGATGTCCGGCGCCCAGTACTGCGCCTGGCCGTTCGGGCCCATGATCCGGTCGTACCCGCCGATGCCGTGGTTGTCCTCGGCCGACACCCCGCCGGAGAAGTCGAGCGACTGCTTGCCCGTCAGCACCATCGCGGAGTCGGGCGTCATCACCAGGATGCCCTTGGTGTGCATGAGCATCGTGGCCTCGGCGTTCCAGTACGGCTGAGCACCGACGTTGATGCCCGCGACCACGACGTTGATCTCGCCGCCGTCCTGGGTGAAGGTCACGATCCGCTTGAGCGCGGCCGCCACCCAGTCCATGTTCTCGGTGCCGGACGACATCGAGATCCGGGCGCCCGCGGAGAGCGCGAACCACTCCAGCGGCACCCGCATCTCCTCGGCCAGGTCGAGCGCGGCGATCACCCGGGCGCACTCGGGCTCGGACAGCGCGCCGAGCGCCTTCGTCGGGTCGCCCAGCAGCACGACGCGGGTCATGCCCTCCGGGTGGCGCGGCGTGGGCGTGCTGACGACCCCCGCGACGATCGCGGCGGTGTTGCGCCCCTTGGGCCGGTTCACCGGCACCAGCTTCGCGTGCTCGTCCAGGTCGTACTCGGTGAACGAGCCGAACGGCCCGGCGAGCATGCCGGTCAGCTCGTAGGGGTAGGGCGTGCCCCGGCTGTGCGCGCGCAGCACTTCCTGGCGGTAGTCGTCCAGCGGCTCGATGGGCTCGGTCGGCGGCGGGACGATGGACAGCCGCACGCCGGAGCCCACGTCGTAGCCGATCTGGACGGCGATGTCGACGATCTCGCCGGTGGCGCTGTCGCGGCGTCTGCCGAGGAACAGCACCTCCTCCAGGCCCGCGCCCGCCGTCGTCGGCAACACGCGCTTCGCCACGGTGTTCAGGTCGTCCGAGGAGAGGTCGGTCGGCGGCCACACGTAGATGACGATCCGGTTCGTGGCGGAGGTCTTCGCGCCGGGCTTCTTGGCTCTGCGGATCGCGTCGAGGCACGTGACCAGGATGTCCTCGGCCGCGGGCAGCGCCACGATCCTGCCCTCGTCGTCGCGCAACGGGGTCAGGTCGCGCACCTGGCCCAGGGCGACGAGGCGCTCGTCGGAGGGGTTCTGCCGTGCGGCGGCCCTGAAGAGGTAGACCTCCTCGTCAGGCGAGGGCAGCCGGGTGAGGTCGAAGTCGCGCAACCGCTCCAGCTGCATGCGCTCGGCGATGCGCGGGTGCAGGCCGCGCAGCAGCCGTTCCTCCACGAAGCCGTCAGCGGACGGGCGGAAGGTGAAGTGGTGGTGATGCGTCACGGCGCCGCCGTTGCCCGCCACGGTCGTGGTGATACGGCCCACGCGGTTCGACGGCTCCTGCCCGGCCAGGACCTCGCGCAGGCGCTCGGCCATCTCGTCGGGGTCGCTCGGAGCGTCCGACCAGGCCAGGTAGACATCGGCCACCAGCAGGCCGTCACCGGCGAGCTCACCGACCGCCTTGAGCGCCTCGGCCAGCGCGGGGAAGTCGACCGCGGTGGTGACGACGCGGCCGTTGCCGGTCGCGGAGCGGTGATCGGCGACGACGAACGTGCAGCCCGCCACCTTGCTCACCCGGATGTCGCTCAGCGCGCGGTTGCCGTAGTAGCGGCGGCTCAGCACCTCCAGCAGCGGCACGGGATCGGTGCCTTCGCGGCCGATCCGCTGGCCGACCAGCCGGACGAGCGGCTCGGCGCTGGCGACCATCGCGGAGATGCGCTCGGCGCGGTCGGGCGCGTCAGGATGCTGGTCGAGGTGGCGCAGGTGCTTGCGCACGGCCGTGTAGACCTTAGCGCGGCTACGGCGCAGCAGCGGCTGTGCGAACCAGGCGAACACGACGCCGCGTGCCAGGTCCGCGACGGCGGGGAAGCGAACCTGGGTGGCGGAGACCAGGTGCTCCAGCGCCAGGCCGACGGTGACGCGGTCCGCCTCGGCGGGCGGGGCCTCCTTCACCCACTGGCGCAGCAGGCTCGTCACCACGGCGACGTCGGCGGAGGCGCGCTGCTGGGCCAGGAAGATCCGGAAGACCGCGTCCTCCAGCTCCGGCGTGCGGTCCAGGCCTTCGACGCCGTAGCGGGACAGCACGTGCGTGAGGCGCTGTTGGAAGCTCTCCGACAGCCCGGACCGCTCAGGGTCGAGGTACTGCAGGTAGATGTGGAAGTACTCGCGGGGGCTGTGCACCGAGGAGTCGGACTTCGACTCCTCTCCCGCGGGCCTGTTGCGGCTCAGTTCGCTCAGGTCGGCGAACAGGCGCAGCAGCTCGACCTCACCGGCCAGCTCGTGGTCGCCCCCGGCGACGAGCTCGGCGCGCGCGGCCAGGTAGTTGGCGAGCAGGCGCCCCTCGTCCTGTGAGTCGATGTCGAAGCCCAGCAGGAGGCTGCGCAGGTCCTGCAGGCCACGTGCGGCCCGCGCGGCCGCGGGCACGTCCACCGGCTCGGACGGCAGGTCCAGCTCGACCTCCTCCGCCGCCTCCCCGGGACCGGCCGCCTCGTCGCCGTCACCCAGCGGCTCCAGGCGGAGCAGGCGGGCGCCCGCCTCCACCTGGCTGCCCACCGACACCGCGACCTCCCGCACGCGTCCGCGGAACGGCGCGCGCAGCACGGTCTCCATCTTCATGCTCTCGACCACGAGCAGCGGCGCACCGGCCTCGACCTCGTCGCCCGCCTGCAGCGGCGTGGCCACCACGAGCGCGGGCACGGGCGAGCGCACGATGCCGCCCTCGTCGCGGCTGATGCGGTGCGTGATGCCGTCGACCTCGACCAGATGGATCGGGCCGTGCGTGCTCGTGACGACCTTGAAACGAACGCCGTTCACGGTGAGCTGGCCGCTGTGCTCGTCGAAGCGCTCGATGTCGACGTCGGCCGCGTGCTCGGGGCCGCCCGCCGAGATGCCGATGCGGAACCGGTGGCCGCCGGTGCGGGCGACCTGGACGCGGTAGCCGACGTCGCGGAGCTTGAGCTCCAGCGCACGACCGCTCTCGTGCTGGGCCTGCGGACGGCCGCCGTGCGCGGTGGACAGGAAGCGCTGGCGCGTCACCGCCTCCTCGTCCTCGTAGGCCTCGATGGCGGCGGCGATCAGGGCTATCGCGGAGTGCTGGTGCGACACGAGAGCGCCCTGGGCGCGCACACGGTCGATCCAGCCGGTGTCGGCGGAGCCGTCGATCACCGCGGGTTCGTCGAGCAGCAGGCGGACGAAGCTCTTGTTCGTCACGCCGCCTTCGATGATGACGGTCGTCTGCGCCATCGCGCGGCGCAGGCGGGCCAACGCCTCCGTGCGGTCACGGCCGTGCGCGATGATCTTGGCGATCATCGAGTCGAAGTCGGCGGGGATCACGTCGCCCTCGCTGAACCCGGTGTCGACCCGGATGCCAGGGCCGCTGGGCAGCGCCAGCCGCGCGATCCGGCCGGGCGAGGGCGCGAAGTCGCGGTCGGGGTCCTCGGCGTTGAGGCGCGCCTCGACGGCGTGACCCCACTCCTCGGGCGCGTCACCCTCGAGCTTGCCGCCCGCCGCCACGTGCAACTGGGCCTTCACCAGGTCGACGCCGGTGGTGATCTCGGTGATCGGGTGCTCGACCTGAAGCCGCGTGTTGACCTCGAGGAAGGCGAACAGCTGCTCGCCGGGGTGGTAGAGGAACTCGATGGTGCCCGCGCCCCGGTAGCCCACCGCGAGCACGAGCCGCTCGGCCGACGCCTTCAGCTCGGCGACCTGCCCGGCGTCGAGAACAGGGGAGGCGGACTCCTCGATGATCTTCTGGTTGCGCCGCTGCACGGAGCAGTCGCGCACGCCCAGCGCCCACGCGGTGCCCTGACCGTCCGCGATGACCTGCACCTCGACGTGCCTGGCGCCCGTCACCAGGCGCTCCAGGAACACGACACCACTGCCGAACGCGCGCGCGGCCTCCTGACGCGTCAGCTCGTAGGCCTGGGTCAGCTCGTCGGCGTTGGAGATCTTCCTGATGCCGCGACCACCGCCGCCCGCGGTCGCCTTCAGCATCAACGGGTAGCCGATGCGGTCGGCCGCCGCCTTGGCGTCCTCCAGCGTCTCCACCGGTCCGCGACTCCACGGCGCGACGGGCACGCCGACCTCTTCGGCGATCAGCTTCGAGCCGATCTTGTCACCGAGCTTGCGCATCGCCTCGGCGCTCGGGCCGACGAACGTCACGCCGATCTCGGCGCACAGCTCGGCGAACGCCGGGTCCTCCGCCACGAAGCCCCAACCGACCCAGGCCGCGTCCGCGCCGGTCTCGACCAGGGCCTTCCTGAGGACCGCGTGGTCGAGATAGGGCCGGTTCGCGGCGAGACCCAAGTCGTAGGCGATGTCAGCCTCGCGGACGAACGTGGCCGTTCTGTCGGAGTCCGTGTACAGGGCGACGGTCTCGATCCGTGTTCCGGTCTCCGCGGCTAGGTCCCGAACGGCGTGGATGAGCCGCATGGCGGCTTCACCGCGGTTGACGATGGCGACACGACTGAACACTGAGGGCCTTTCGAAGACGATGAACACGGCGGCCGTCCCGCCTCAACCGGTATCCATACTCTCGGGTGCCCCCGGATACGGCCATGCGGGGTACTGAGCGTGCTTCACGGCCGGAGTTGTGGGGATCGTACAAACGATTCACGTCACGAAAGGTCTCGGGAGCTCCTCCAGAGTCGCCGGGGTGACCGATCTCTCCTACCTCGCCGCCGTCCGGGAGCCAGGCGGACTGCCGCCACCTTGCTGGCCCGCAGGCGACCGGTCGTGAGGTGCGGCTCTGGTTGAGGCACCTCCCTGGACCGGCACCGGCATCCCTACAATGGCCGGGTGAACCACACCGTCCTGGTGGATGACCTCGAAGCGCCACGTCATGGTGCGGGCGTGCCCTCGGCCGCCAGAGCGTCCACCCAGGACGGCGAGAGCCGCGTGCGGCGTGACGTCGCCGCCCCGCCCGCGCCGGAGATCCTCGACCGGATCTCCCGGATGACGTGCTGAGCGCCGCGGGGCTGAGCGCCGAGGAGGAAGCCGCCTACCGGCTGCTGGTCAGAACCGCCGGGGTGGAGCCCGCCGAGCTGGCGGCGGAGCTCGGCGTCGAGAGCGAGGCGGCGCGGCGGGCGCTCGGCTCCCTGCTCGCCAAGGGCCTGGCGCGAGCCGTACCAGGAGAGCCTGACAGGTTCACCGCCGTCGCGCCCGACGTGGCGCTCGCGGCCCGGCTGCACAGGCGGCAGGAGGAGGTGGACCGGGCCAGACAGGCCGTGGAGCAGCTCACGGGGGAGTACCTGGCCCACTCGCGGCGCCGCGAGGCCGCCCAGCTGATCGAGGTGATCACCAGCAGGACGGCGCTGCGCGAGCAGTTGCGCCTGCTGCAGGACAACGCGCGGCACGAGGTCGTCAGCCTCTGCAGGGCCGGGCACGTGGCGATGACCTCCCAGGAGAACACCGAGGAGCTGGCCGCGCTGGGACGTGGGGTCGGCTACCGCGTCATCTACGAAGGGGCGCTGCTGGAGGAGCCCGGCATGCTGGTCAACCTCGCCGACGGGATCAAGCTGGGTGAGCAGGCGCGCGCCCTGCCCACCCTGCCGGTGCGGATGATGATCGCGGACGGCGAGCTGGGCGTGCTCCCGCTGATCCAGCACACCGGCGGGCTGACCCAGCTCACCGCGGCGCTGATCAGGCCGAGCAGCCTGCTCGACGCGCTCGAGGCGCTGTTCGAGAGCCTCTGGGAGCGGGCCACCCCCGTCAGTCTCACCACACCGGGCAGCCCGCTCGACTCCGACCACCTCTACCTGCTGTCGCTGCTGGTGGCGGGCGTGCCCGACAAGTCGATCGCCACGCAGCTGAAGGTGTCGCAGCGGACCGTCCAGCGCCGGATCACCCACCTGATGGAGCAGGCGGGCGCCCAGACCAGGATGCAGCTGGCCTGGCACGCCGCCCGTGAGAACTGGCTCTGACGGTCAGTAGGCCCTGATCACCGTCTGCCTGACCTGGTTGCCGCCGGAGTCGGTGGCGGTGACGCGCAGCGACGGATGCGGGCGAAGGACGACCGCGCTGTAGCGGCCATGGCCGAGCGGAAGGACCGGCTGCCTGCGCCAGGTCGCCCCGTCGTCATAGGACACCTCCAGCCGCAGGTCCTTGGCGGTCAGCCCGCTCACTCCCTTCTGGTGCCGTACGGCGAGGCCGAGCAGTCCGGGGCGCACGTCGTAGTCGACCTGCAGCAGCGGCAGCACCTGCTGGCCCTGCTTCGACCTGAACGTCCAGGCCGTCTCGGTCGCGACCGCCGTCGTCCACTCCTCGGAGGTGCGCCTGGTGGACAGCTCCAGGCGGTACTCGGCCTCCTGCGGCACGGCGGGGAAGGCGCCCCAGGCGGCGTCGCGTTCCTCCACGAGCTTGCCGTCCCTCAGGAACCTGGCCGAGGCGCTGTCGTTGTCGACCCCCGCGCGGGAGACGTGGCCGGAGGCGTCGACGAACTCGGGGACGCGGATCTCCAGCGTGTCGCCCGTGCGGGTGGAGGGAGCCAGCCAGTCGGGGATGGCGGGCCGTACGACGGGGGCGTGCCAGCTCTCGCTGACCCGCTGACCGGGCCGGTAGGTGCGGGGCGGCTCGGTCAGCCCGTCCTGCAACCGGTTCATGTCGTCCCAGGTGTACTGGTGGTTGACGAGGTGCTGCCAGAACGAGCCGTCCGCGCTGACGTACTCGGCCCGCCGCGACGGCGTCTTCACGATCCGCTGCTTCTCCATCTGGCTGCCCAGGGAGTAGGCCTGCCAGGGCCGCCAGCCGAACCGCTGCTCCTTGGCCCACCCGAACCCGCCCGTGTCCTGATATTTCGTTTCGATGCGGGCGGTGTTGCGGTCGCTCACCTCGTGCACGATCGTGTCCGGCACGTGCCCGGCTGAGACCTGCATGACGTCATAGAGGTACGGCGAGGCCATCGTCCCGCTGATGTCCAGCAGGGCGTGCCCCTTCCTGACCCTTTCGAGCAGCCGCTGCCCGTGGTCGTTGGCGATCAGCATGACGGGGATGGGCAGCCTCACGTTGGCCGGGCTCCATCCACGTGCGAGCGCGTCGTCGGGGGTCATCACGATGATCGCGGCGACCGCCCCCGCCTTCACCGCGGCCTCGGCGCCGGCTTCCCAGTCCGGAGAGTCCATCACGGCGACCTTGCCGCGCGCGCCGTCCGCTCCCTCGGCCAGCCGCCACAGGTGGCGGCCCTCCAGGCCGGGCGAGCCGCCCAGGAAGCCCATCGGGTAGGTGGAACCCGCCACCCGGGCGGTGATCTTCGGAGCGATCAGCTGCCAGCGGGAGGCGAACTCGAACGTGCCCTGGCTGACCGGCTGGGTCGGTGAGACGTTGAGGCCCTCGACGACGTCGAAGTTCATGACGCCCTGGGAGATTCTGCGCGAGCCGAAGGCGCGGTGGGTGAAGTAGGTGAAGATGCCCACCTGCTCCACCGGCTCGCTCACCTTGACGGTGACGGGGCTGGTCCTGCGGTAGTCGAGGACCACCTCCAGGTCGCGGTCGACCTTGAGCTCCGGGATGACGACGAGCCCGTCGCGCGGGTGCATGCGGCCCCAGCCGCTCGCCAGGTTGATCGCCTGCGTCATGTAGGTGCCCTCGGAGACCTCCACGGTCAGGCCCTGCTCGGGCACCCAGGTGAAGACGTCGTCCTGCTGCGACGCTCCGAACATCGACAGGGTGTCGGTGCTCGTGGGCCTGCCCGCAGCGTCCACGGCGGTGAAGCGGACGGTGTGCTGCGGTCCCTTCCAGGTCAGTGCCAGCGTGGTGTGCACCGTCTCGGCTCCCGCGGTCGCCGTGACGTGCCCGCCGTACCTGCCGAAGGACAGCTTGGCCAGGTCCACGCGGACCTGGACCTCGGCGGTGCCGCCGGCCTCGACTGTGACGCTCTGCGTGCTGAGCACGGCGCCCTCAAGGGTGCTGGAGAGCGCGAGCGTGACCGGCGCCGCCGTGCCGTTGGTGTAGGTGATCGTGCCCTCGGCCGTGCCCGTCCCCTCACCCTTCTGGTGCTTGCCCAGGTTGACCACGCCCGTGGCCGTCACGCCCTGCCGCAGGGCGCGCGCCACGTCGAGCCTGCCCGCGCCCGCGTCGTCGACCTGCTGACCGGCCACCGTCCTGGCCGAGCCCACCAGGGCGTCCTTGATCTGCCCCGCCTTCCACTCCGGATGGCGCTGCTTGAGGATGGCGGCGGCCCCCGCCACGTGCGGAGTGGCCATGGAGGTGCCCGACGCGGCCGTGTAGTGCTCGTCGACGGGCTGGCCCATGCCGGTGCCTGTCGCCCTGGCCGCGACGATGCCGACGCCCGGCGCCGTGAGGTCCGGCTTGGGCGCGTCGTCCAGACGCGGACCCCTGCTGGAGAAGTCGGCGATGGCGTCCTTGCCGTCCACCGCGCCGACGGTCAGCGCGGAGGTGGCCGCTCCCGGGCTGCCCACGGAGTAGGCCGCGCCGTCGTTGCCCGCCGCGACCACGAAGAGCGCACCGGTCCGCTCGGTGAGATTGTCGACGGCGACGCTGAGCGGGTCGGTGCCGTCGGTGACGTCACCGCCGAGGCTCATGTTGATCACCGACGCTCCCTCGGCGGCGGCCCATTCCATGCCCTCGATGACGCCGGACAGGGTGCCTGACCCGTCGTCGCCGAGCACCTTGCCGATGATCAGCTCCGCGCCGGGGGCGACGCCCTTCTTGCCGACCCCGCCCGCGATGGTGGCGGCCACGTGGGTGCCATGCCCGTGGGCGTCGTTCACGCTCTCGTCGCCGGTGAACACCTTGGTCTGCTTCACCCGGCCCGCGAGATCCCGGTGGGCGGCGTCGACTCCGGTGTCGAGGACGGCGACCTTGACGCCCTTGCCGTCGAACCCGGCCTGCCACGCCTCAGGCGCGCCCACCTGCGGCACGCTGTGATCGAGCGAGACCTTGACCTTGGCGTCGAGCCAGATCTTCGCCACGCCCTGGGACAGGCTCGCCCGCTCCTCGTCCAGAGACTTCCACAGCTGGCCGATCGTGCGCTTGTCGGCCGAGACGGCCCGCCCGTTGACGCTCTCCAGCGGAGTCGCGGTCCTGGTGGCCATGCCGTCGTAGACGAACAGCAGCGGCAGCTTGTCCGTCTTCGCGTCGTCGTAGCCCTGCTCGATCAGGCCGGTGACGGAGAACAGGCTCGGGTCCAGCCGCTTGGCCGCCAGGTAGGGCACCATGTCGGCGGGGAGGACCCGCAGCTCGCCGTCCTCCTCGGTGGTGTGGAAGCCCATCCGGTCACGGCCGGGCCCCGGCTTCACCTCCACCGCGCGCCTGCCCTGCTCCGACTCCCTCACGGTCACCACGTCGCCGGTGATCAAGGTGACGCGGTGGACGCCGGAGGCGGCAGGCTGCGCCGCCGCGGGCGACGGGGGACTCAGCAGGGCGGCGGCGGATACTCCCACCGCCGCCACATGTGCGGACCAGTGCATGGGGGGTGAACCTCTCGTATCAACAACTAGTGATCACGAGAGTGGGCGATGGCGGGCTCTGCCCGCCAGCCTCAGGACCTGCCGTTTGTCTGCCATGTCGCTAATGCGACAGCGGCCGTCGGGGTTGTCCTCGCGCGCGGTGATGACGAGGTGTCCGTCTCGGCCGTCCCGGCGGTCGTCCGGCCGGACGCGCGGGCGACCTTCTGTGTCCTTCTACGCACAAGATCAATTGTGTGTCCTTTGGCGTGTTTCGCGGAGAGCCGGGGCGTTTTGATGTGAGCGCAAGCCGATGGAGAGACCGTCCGCAGACGGAAGGTCCCATCGGGGGACTCCATCACGATCAAGGACAAGGATCCATGCGTACCACCAAGCACCTGACCCGGCTGTCGCTGCTGGCCGCCGTCTCCACGGCGCTGATCGGCTCTGTCGCCGGCCCCGTCCACGCGGCCTCGGCGGGGACCGTCGACCTGACGGCTGGGAAGATCACCTACACGGCGGGGGCCGGAGGGATCAACAGCGCGTCCATCACCGTCTTCAACGGGCAGATCGCCGTCTTCGACACCGAGCCGCTCACCCCCAAGGGCGGGTGCCGTCAGCTCACCCCCCGCGCGGTCACCTGCGGCACCAGCGCCACGGAGTTCACCGCCAACCTCGGCGACATGGACGACTCCTTCAGCGTCGGCGTCTCCTTCAGAGGCGCCGTCAACGGCCAGGACGGCAACGACAGCCTCATCGCCGGCGCCGGCTCGTCCACCGGCAGAGCCATCACCTGGAGCGGTGGCGCCGGCATCGACACCGTCTCCTACAAGAGCAGCGACTCCTCGGTACGGGTGAGCCTGGACAACCAGGCCAACGACGGCCGCAACATCGACTCCGACAACGTCAGGGACGACGTGGAGAACATCGTCGGCTCCACCTTCGGCGGCGACTTCCTGATCGGCGCCGACTTCGCGAACAACCGCATCGACGACGGCGGCGGCGCCGGCGACAAGCTGTTCGGCCTGGGCGGCAACGACCGGCTCTTCGCCAAGGACCTGGCCGCCGACGGCGACCTGAACTGCGGGCTCGGCATCGACGAGATCGTCGTCGACAAGACCGTCGACCCCCGGCCTGTCGGCTGCGAGACCGTGCAGGAGTTCTGATCATCGCCTGGCCCTGGCGTTCATCGGAGCGGCAGGGTCCCCGGCCCTCGCATGACCGCGACGAGCGTCGCGATTACACACCGTAGTGAGTGGATACGTAGCGTCCGACCGAACGTGCCGCCGCCGGAAGAAGGATCACATGGGCAGTGTCGAGCCGCCGGTGAAGCTGCTCAGGACGCCTCGCGCCGCAGGGGTGGCGGGGATCCTCGCCGCCCTGCTGGTCGTCAGCACGGTCACCTGGTCGGAGCTGCTCTTCCCCGTCCGGGTCCTGGTCGTCGGCTGCTTCCTGCTCGCCTCCCATCGGCGGCGGAGCGCGTCCGCTTGACCGCGAAAATACCCACTCCATGGCTCTTCGTCGCTTATCGCCGAGAAGGAGTCGGGTAAGGGGGTGACAGATCGGCCTGGTGGCGTATGCCGGCCCGGATCGACGGGGGAGTGGCTGTGAGGGTTGTCGTTGATCTCACGCGCTGTCAGGGCTACGGACAGTGCGTCTTCCTGGCGCCGGACGTGTTCACGATGCACGGCCAGGAGGCGCTCATGTACGACACCGACCCTGACGACGCCCAGCGCGAGCACGTCCTGAGGGCCGCCGCGGCCTGCCCTGTCCAGGCGCTCCACGTCGACAGGATGGCCACCCAGCACAGAACCGTGGAGCCCGAGCTGCGCCATCCGACCAGCGACGTCGACGGCGAGTTCAAGCGCAACGGCCACATCGTCATCGTCGGCGCCTCACTCGCCGGGGGCAGGGCCGCGGGTGTCCTGCGCAGGGACGGCTTCAAGGGCAAGGTGACCCTCATCGGGGACGAGAAGCACCAGCCGTACGACCGGCCGCCGCTGTCCAAGCAGGTGCTGACCGGCAGGGTGGACGCCGAGCACACCATGCTTCCCCACCTGCGGGAGATCGAGGTCGAATGGCTGGCGGGAACCCCCGCGACAGGGCTCGACATCGGCGCCAAGCAGGTGACCCTCGCCGACGGCCGGCAGATCGGCTTCGACAAGGTGCTGATCGCCACCGGCGCGCGCGCCAGGCCGTGGCCCATCGAGGCCGAGGCGGCGCTCGACGGCGTGTACGTGCTGCGCACGCTCGATGAGGCGGACCGGATGCGCAGGAGGCTGGCCGCAGGCGTCAACCGGGTCCTGATCATCGGGGCCGGGTTCACCGGCTCGGAGGTGGCGTCGGTCTGCCGCGGCCTGGACCTGGAGGTGACCGTCGTCGAGGCGGGGCCCGCCCCGCTGGTCGGCGCGCTCGGCAGGGTGATCGGCGACATCGCCGCCGGCATGCAACGTGACGCGGGCGTGGATCTGCGTTGCGGGGTCACGGTCACCGAACTGGTGGGGGACGAGCAGGGACGGCTGACCGGCGCGCGGCTGTCCGACGGAGGCACGGTCGAGGCCGACATGGCGGTCGTCGCGCTCGGCGCGGTACGCAACGTCGAATGGCTGGAAGGCTCGGGCCTCGCGGCAGGGCCCTGGGGGGTGGCCACCGACGCGGGCTGCCGCGCCGTCGACATCAACGGCCTGGTCACCGATGACATCTTCGTCGCCGGTGACGTGGCCAGGTTCCCGCACCCGGTCTACCACTACCAGTTCATGTCGCTGGAGCACTGGGGCAACGCCGTCGCCCAGGCGGAGATCGCCGCCCACAACATGCTCAGCGACCAGGCTCATCGCTGGCCGCACCTGTCGCTGCCGGTCTTCTGGTCCAACCAGTTCGGCGTCAACATCAAGTCGGTCGGCGTGACGAGCATCGCCGACGAGGTCGTGATCGCACAGGGCTCGGTGGAAGAGCGCCGGTTCGTCGCCGTGTACGGATACAAGGGCAGGATCACCGCCGCGGTCACCTTCGACCAGGCGATGTGGCTGGACTTCTACCGGGACCTCATCGAGCGGGCCACACCGTTCCCGCCCGACTACCGCATGGTCGGCAGACCCGACGAGATGCGGCCCGTCCCTGCCGAGGTGCCGCAGCGGATGGCGCCCGCGGCGGGCGCGACCGTGGTGGTGACGGGTCATGACCCAGCCGAACGTCGCGTCTCTCTCGTACGGCAGCAGCCGTAGGACCCACGAACCACCGGACAGGGGAGGCACCTGCGTGGAGCCGGCAAGCATCTACGAGCAGATCCACCAGTTCACCAACCGGGCGAACCCGTACCCGCTGTACGCCGAGCTCCGCGAGACCCCCGTGGCGCGGCTGGAGGACGGCGGCTACGTCGTCAGCACCTACGAGGAGATCGTCGCGCTGCTGCACGACCCGCGCGTCAGCTCCGACAGGCGGAAGCTGGCCCACCCGCCGCCCGGCGAGCCTCTGCCACCCTCCTTCATCGGCACCGACCCGCCCGAGCACGACCGGCTCAGGCGGCTGGCGATGCGGCACTTCGGACCGCCCCACTCGCCGCGCGTGGTGGAGAACATGCGCGGCGAGCTGCACGAGATCGTCAAGGACCTGATCGACGGCGTCGCCGGCAGGACGCAGGCCGACATCGTCGACGACATCGCCTACCCGTTCCCCGTCACGGTCATCTGCCGCCTGCTCGGGGTGCCGCGCGAGGACGAGCCCAGGTTCCACGCGTGGGCCGAGCAGATCGTCGAGAACATCGGCCCCGGCGAGGGCGACCAGGACGAGCGGGCCAAGCGCCGCACGGCCGCCGTGCTCGCGCTGGCGACCTACCTGGGGGAGCTCGCCCAGGCCCACCGCAGGAACCCCGGCGACGACATGCTGTCCGGACTGGCGACCTACGAGGGCCCCGACGGCTCGCTGTCGGATACCGAGCTGATCACGACCGCCGCGCTGCTGCTGGTCGCCGGGCACGAGACCACCGTCAACCTCATCACCAACGGCATGCTGACCCTGCTGCGCAACCCCGGGCTGATCGAACGGATCCGCGACGAACCCGACCTGATCATCCACACCGTCGAGGAGCTGCTGCGTTTCGAGCCTCCGGTGCACTTCCTGCCGCAACGCGTCGCCCTCGACGACATCACGATCGCGGGCGTCACCATCCCCAAGGGGTCGAGCATCGTCCTGGCACTCGCGTCGGGCAGCCGCGACCCCGCGCACGTGCACGATCCCGAGAGGTTCGACCCCGACCGTCCCTACATCCAGCATCTCGGGTTCGGCGGGGGGATCCACCACTGCTTCGGCGCGCCGCTGGCCCGCCTGGAGGCCCAGATCGCGCTGCGCGAGCTGGCGAAGCGGCTGGTGAACCCGCGCCTGGTCACCGACCCGCCGCCCTACCGCCCGAACTCGACGCTGCGCGGGCCGCGCCACCTTCTCGTCGAGTACGACCGGGTCCTGCCGTACCGGCCGTGACCGCGACGAGCGCTCCTGGAAGATCGGATCGTGCCCGCCGTGACGGACCGAGACCCGCGCGCCCGCCTTCGCCGGAGATCGGGGGCGTGTGCTCAGGGCTGTCGCCACACGCCCCTGGCGGCGGCCTCGCCGGCGTAGGTGCCGAAGTCCTTGCCGGGGCGTTCGAGGACCTCCTCCACGACCCCGGTGGGTACGGCGTCACCCTGCGCCGCGGCGGCGGAGAAGTTCTCGATCAGGGTGTCGATCACCTCGTCCGGTGTGCCTTCGGCGCGCAGGGACTCGCGGTACGCGCCGGGGGTGCCGTCGAAGTGAACCGTGAGCCCGGTCGCGCGCTGGATGTGGTCGAGCGCCTCTGGGAATGACAACGCCCTCGGACCGGTCAGAGGCAGGACCTGGCCGATGTGATCCTCCCGGATCAGGACCCGGGCCGTGACGGCGGCGATGTCGTCGGCGTCCACGAAGCCCTGGCGGGTCGAGCCGACGGGCACGCACAGGCGCCCATCGAGGACGGCCTGGCGAAAGAAGGTCTCGAAGTTCTGGTTGAACCAGTCGGGGCGGACGATCGTCCACGCGCATCCGGACTCGCGTACCTGTCGCTCCGCCTCCTGGAGGTGGGTGACGTTCATGACGTCGACGCCGCGGTCCGAGTGAAGGACGACCCTCCGGACCCCGGTTCGGTAGGCCTCCCGCATGAACGACTCCGGCATGCCGGTCTGGTCCGGCAGCAGGACGTACATGGTGTGGACGCCGTCGAGGGCGGCGCTCCAGGTGTCCGGGACCGACCAGTCGAACCGGCACTCAGCGTGCCTGGCGGCGACCCTGACGCTGTGACCGGCGTCGCGTAGCCGGTCGGCGACCCGGCTTCCGACCGTGCCGGTGCCGCCCAGGACGAGGATGGGGGTGTTCGTGGTCATGCTGACACGCTACGGACGGTCGCGGACGGATCCTGTCCTCATCTCGGGGTGAGATGGAGCATGGCTCATTCGACCGAACGCCTCTTCTCGCTGCTCTCCTGTCTGCAGTCAGGTCGCCCGATGTCCGGACGAGAACTCGCCGCTCGGCTGGACGTCGATGTCCGGACGGTTCGCAGGGACATCGCCAGGCTCAGGGACATGGGTTACCGCGTCGACGCCGGACCCGGTCCGCACGGGGCATACGAACTGCGCGCCAGCGCGGCCATGCCGCCCTTGGTGCTCTCGGACGAAGAGACCGTGGCGCTCGTTGTGGGCATGGCCCTGGCCACGGCCAGGTCAGGCCTGACCGGCACGGCGAGCAGCGCGCGGGGCGAAGACCCAGCCCGGAGCGCGCTGGGCAAGCTGACGCGGGTGCTGCCGCGCCCGCTGGCGGCGACGTGCCGGCGCGTCACCGAGGCCCTGACCACCTCGCCCGAGGTCACGGTCCCCGTCGACGCGGGACTCCTCGCCACCCTGGCACAGGGGGCCGAGCAGGGCCGGACCGCGATGCTGGAGCTGAGCGACGGCACCACGCCAGAGGTGCAGCCCCACCGGCTGCTCCTTCGGCGCAGGCGGTGGTACCTGCTCGCGCGGGCTGACGACACCTGGGCGGTCCACCGGTTGGACGGCATCCGGTCCTGCACCCTGACGCGGACGTCCTTCGCCCCTCACCCCCTCACCCCCGGCCGAGAAGCGCAGGAGCTCGAGCGCCTCCTGCCCGACCGGCGGATCCGGGTACGCATCAGGTTCGAGGCCGACTCCGCCGCCGTCATCGACCGCTTCCGCAACGAAGAGCCCGACGTCATCAAGGACGGCCCGCGGCACGTGATCCTGACCGCTCGCGTCGACTCGCTGGAGTGGGCGGCCATGCTCGCGACCCTCGTGGACGAGGCCTTCACGGTCCTCGAGCCGAACGAGCTGAAGCAGCGCTGCCACACCCTCGGCCGGCGTCTGGCCAACGCCTGATCGACCACCCGCGACCGGTCGATACGGCGACCGGTCGCGGGTGGTCAACCCGTCCGCGGGGATGAGACCGCGGCCGGTCAGGCGCTGGGACAGATCGCGGCTTATGAGGCCACGGTCCGGAACAGGGTGGCGGCTGTGCCGTCCACGGATCGGGCGGTGCCGCTCAGCACGACGACACCGATCCGCCGTTCCGGGTCGAAGCCGACGTAGGAGGCGAAACCGCCGGTGCGCCCGTTGTGCCAGATCCGGCGGCCGCCACCGATCTTCGGATGCAGGAGGGTCTCCATCCAGCCGAGCTGGACGGCCTGCAACGGGTTGACGCGGTGCTCGGTCCGGCGGCTGAGGCCGACGGCCTCCTCGCGGCACTCGATCTGGGCCTGGAGAAAGGTGAGCAGGTCCGCCGCCGTCGAGCGGAGTCCGCCCGCCCCTGCCAGAGCGGCCATGTTCCAGGGCGGGGTCGGTCGACCGCGCCGGGTGTGTCCCTGGATGACGGGCTCACCGAGGCTGGTCCTGGTCATGCCCAGCGGCTTGCACACGTCCTCGGTGACGAGCGTCGCGTAGTCGGTTCCCGCCCGGGTGGCCAGTGCCAGTCCGAGCAGGCCGGCGCCGAGATTGGAGTACCGGAACCGGGTGCCTGGAAGGGAACGGAGACGGGTGCCGGCCAGCCCTGCGAGGATCGTGGCGTCGTCGTAGCGCGCGTAGGGGTCGCGGTTGCCGTTCGGGAAGTCCCTGATCATCTGCCAGGTCGCCCCCCTGGGCAGGCGCGGCAGCCCGGAGGTGTGCTGCGCCAGATGCCGCAGCGACACCTCCCTGCCCTCGCGCGCGGGCATGGCGGTACCCGCCGGCAACAGGTCGCGCACCGGCTCGTCCAGCGCCGCCGTACCCGCGACGACCTGCCTGGCCAGCGCCAGAGCGGTGAACACCTTGGTCACCGAGCCGATCTCGAACACGGTGTCGCCGTCGGGCGCGCCGGGCCCGGCGCCGCGGATCTCGGTGCGCCCTTCCGCGAGCACCCCCACCACCGCCGCGGACCGTCCGGCCGCCAGGCCGCCGGCCGCCTCCTGGACGATCGACTCAAGATCGCGGCCCACGGGCACCCCTTCCGAACGACACTCAGACCGAACCACAGGAAGGGTACGGCTTCTCGGCGGGGAGTCCTGATCGGGGCGCCCCTGTCCCGGCGTCCCAACGACGAGTGACCGCAAGCGCCCGGGTGCCCACCGTGGCGGCCCGGCCACGCAAGGACACGGCGACGGCGTCGATCGGCTCCCGCCTGTCACGGCGCGTCTCCGTCAACGCCCTGATCAGCGAGCTGCCACCCCGTTGGTGATCGCCGGAGCGGCTTCGACATCAAATCGCGCACTTCTCGGGCAAACCGGTCTTGACATCCGCAACCCCACACCCGCACCCTGTTGCGTATAGCGCGAGATGTTTCTCTTTGTGAAACCGAGGTGTGACACGATGATCCCAGCGTGCCCACTTGCATCACTGCCGAGAGGCGAGGCCCTCCGCCTCGAAGCCGATCCGCCCATCGCCGTCTTCCACACCGAGGAGGGCGAGATCCTGGCCATCGACGACACCTGTACGCACCAGGATGCCTCGTTGGCCGACGGCTGGCTCGAGGGGTGCGAGATCGAATGCCCGCTGCACGCCTCGCGGTTCGACCTCCGTACCGGCCGGGTGGATGCCCCTCCTGCCAAGCGCCCGGTCCGCACCCATCAGGTGGTGATCGAGGACGACGTCATCTACGTCGTGCCGTCCGAGGAGGAGCCGAACCTGCCGCCCGGCGTCACGCTGAAGGGGCAGGCGTGAACACCGTCTGCGTCGTGGGCGCCTCGCTGGCCGGGCTCCTGACGGCCCGCGCGCTGCGCGGCCAGGGGTACACGGGCCGCCTCGTGCTCGTCGGGGAGGAGAGGCACCGTCCCTACGACCGGCCGCCTCTGTCCAAGGACTTCCTCAGGGGCGCCGTCGGCGAGGCCGATCTCGCGCTGGAGGGCGAGGGAGAAGAGCTCGACGCCGAATGGCGGCTCGGCGTGGCCGCGACCGGGCTCGACGCCGTCGCCCGCCGCGTGACGCTGAGCGACGCCACCTCGATCAGAGCCGACGGCATCGTGATCGCCACCGGGGCCTCCGCCCGCACCCTGCGGGACTCACGGGGGCTGGCGGGTGTCCACACGCTGCGCACGCTCGACGACGCCCGCGCGCTCCGCCGCGAGCTGGGCGAAGGCAGGCGGCTGGTCGTGATCGGCGGCGGCTTCATCGGCGCCGAGGTGGCCGCCACGGCGTGTGAGCTCGGCCTGGAGGTCACGCTCGTGGAGTCGGGGCCCGCGCCGCTGGCCGGCGTCCTCGGCGCCCCGATGGCGGAGGCGATCGCCACCCTGCACGAGAGGCGCGGCGTGCGCCTGGTGCGCGGCGCCTACGTCACGGAGCTGACAGGAGCGGGCAGGGTGGACGGGGTGCGGCTGGCCGACGGCGCCCACCTGCCCGCCGACGTCGTCGTCGTGGGGATCGGGGCGATCCCCAACATCTCGTGGCTGGAGGGGAGCGGCCTCGAGCTCGGCGACGGCGTGCTCTGCGACGAGGGCGGCGGCACCCGCGTGCCCGGCGTCGTCGCGGTCGGCGACTGCGCGGCCTGGTTCGATCTCGCGCAGGGCGGCCACCACAGGATCGAGCACTGGACCGGCGCCAGGCAGCGGGCCGCCGTCGCGGCGGCGACGCTGCTGTCGGGCGGCACGGCTCGCCCCGAGCCCGCCCGCCCCCCTTACTTCTGGTCCGACCAGTTCGACATCAAGATCCAGTTCATCGGGCACGCCGGGCACGCCGACTCGGTGACCGTGGAGGAGGGCGACCTCGCCGGCCACAGCTTCCTCGCCGTCTACCGGCAGGGTGAGCGTCCTGTCGCGGTGCTGGGAGTCAACCAGGTCAGGCTGTTCACCCGATGGCGCCGCCACTTGGAGACCGCGCCGGTCCAGGCCGGCTAACACAGGAGTGAATCATGGCTCATGAAGTACGCGGCGTGGTCGCGACGGGCAAGGGCAGGCCGGTGAGCCTGGAGACGATCCTGGTCCCCGACCCAGGACCGGGCGAGGCGCTGGTGAAGGTGCAGGCGTGCGGCGTCTGCCACACCGACCTGCACTACCGCGAGGGCGGCATCAGCGACGACTTCCCCTTCCTGCTCGGCCACGAGGCGGCGGGCGTGGTGGAGGCCGTCGGCCCCGACGTCAAGGACGTCGCCGTCGGCGACTTCGTCGTCCTCAACTGGCGCGCGGTGTGCGGCTCCTGCCGCGCCTGCCTGCGGGGCCGCCCGCAGTACTGCTTCGCCACCCACAACGCCACGCAGAAGATGACGCTGAAGGACGGCACGCCGCTCAGCCCCGCGCTCGGGATCGGCGCCTTCGCCGAGAAGACGCTGGTGGCCGCGGGGCAGTGCACCAAGGTCGATCCCGCGGCCGCGCCCGCCGCGGCGGGGCTGCTCGGCTGCGGCGTGATGGCCGGCCTCGGCGCCGCCGTGAACACCGGCGCGGTCAGCCGCGGCGACTCGGTCGCGGTGATCGGCTGCGGCGGCGTGGGCAACGCGGCCATCGCGGGATCGCGGCTGGTCGGAGCCACCACGATCATCGCGGTGGACGTCGACGACCGGAAGCTCGACTGGGCCCGCGGGTTCGGCGCGACCCACACGGTGAACGCGAAGGAGAGCGATCCCGTCGAGGCCGTGCGGGAGCTCACCGGCGGGTTCGGCGCCGACGTGGTGATCGACGCGGTCGGCCGTCCCGAGACCTTCAAGCAGGCCTTCTACGCCCGCGACCTGGCCGGGACCGCCGTGCTCGTGGGCGTGCCCACCCCGGAGATGACGCTGGAGCTGCCGCTCCTCGACGTCTTCGGCCGCGGCGGCGCGCTGAAGTCCAGCTGGTACGGCGACTGCCTGCCGAGCCGTGACTTCCCCCTGCTGATCTCGCTCTACCTGCAGGGCCGCTTCGACCTGGACGCCTTCGTCACCGAGACCATCGCCCTCGACGACGTCGAGGCCGCCTTCACCAAGATGCACCACGGCGACGTCCTGCGCTCGGTGGTGGTGCTGTGATGGATCCGCAGCGGAGCGAGGACATCCGTCACAGCTTCAGCCTGGCGGAGCCGGGCCAGGGGGCACTGTGATGGATCCGCAGCGTAGCGAGGACATCCGTCACGGCTTCAGCCAGGCGGAGCCCGGTCAGGGAGCACTGTGATGAGGGTCGAGCGGTTGGTCACCTCGGGGACGTTCAGTCTGGACGGCCAGACGTGGGACGTCGACAACAACGTGTGGCTCCTCGGCGACGACGACCAGGTTCTGGTCATCGACGCCGCCCACGACGCGGACGCGATCGCCGAGGCCGTCGGCGACCGCAGGCTTGTGGGCATCGTCTGCACGCACGCGCACGACGACCACGTGAACTCCGCCCCCGAACTGGCCGCCCGCACCGGCGCGCCCGTCCTCCTGCACCCCGACGACTCGGTGTTGTGGAAGCTCACGCATCCGGCAGCCGCTCCCGACCAGGCGCTGGCGAACGGGCAGATCATCAGGATCGGCGACAGCGCCGTCCATGTCCTTCACACTCCAGGGCACGCTCCGGGCGGCGTCTGCCTGTACGTGCCCGAGCTGGGCGTCCTGTTCTCCGGCGACACGCTCTTCCGCGGCGGACCCGGGGCGACGGGCAGGTCGTACAGCGACTTCCCGACGATCATCTCGTCCATCAGCCGAACGCTGCTCACGCTGCCGGCCGAGACCGTGGTCCACACCGGCCACGGCGACGACACCAGCATCGGAGCCGAGGCTCCGCAGCTCGAGGACTGGATCCGCCGAGGGCACTGACCCGGCCCGTACCAGAGGAGTACTCCCGTGACGACCTCAAGCCCCGCCACCACCTCCAGCGTGATCCCCACCCTGCCCGGCCACTACTACACCGATCAGGAGCTGTTCGCGCGGGAGCAGAAGAACATCTTCGAGGCGATGTGGTTCTGCGTGGTGCGCTCGTCCGACCTGCCGAAGCCGGGCTCGTTCAAAACGGTACAGGTGGGGGGCGAGAGCATCCTGGTCACCAGGGCGCGCGACAAGACGGTACGCGCCTTCTTCAACGTCTGCAGGCACCGTGGCGCGCAGCTGTGCGCCGAGGAGTCAGGCGAGGTCAAGCGGGCCTTCCAGTGCATGTACCACGCATGGACCTACGACCTCGACGGCAAGCTGATCGCCGCGCCCAACCTCACCAAGATGGCCGATCTCGACCGCGTCGAGTACGGCCTGGTGAAGGTGCACGTCCGTGAATGGCTCGGCTACGTGTGGGTGTGCCTGGCCGACGAGCCGCCCTCCTTCGAGGAGGACGTGCTCGGCGCCGTGACCGAGCGGCTCGGCGCCCTGGAGCTGATCGACAACTACGACGTGGCGGGGCTCGAGGTCGGCCGCAGGATCGTCTACGACGTGAAGGCCAACTGGAAGCTCATCATCGAGAACTTCATGGAGTGCTACCACTGCGCCACGATCCACCCGGAGCTGACCGAGGTGCTGCCCGAGTTCGCCGACGGCTACGCGGCGCAGTACTTCGTCGGGCACGGCGCGGAGTTCGGCGAGGAGGTCCGCGGCTTCACCGTGGACGGCTCCGAGGGGCTCGACCGCATCCCCGGGGTGAGCGAGGACCAGGACCGGCGCTACTACGCGATCACGATCAAGCCGCAGGTTTTCATCAACCTGGTTCCCGATCATGTCATCGTGCATCGTATGTTTCCCTTGGCGGTCGACAGGACCGTCGTCGAATGTGACTGGCTCTATCTTCCCGGCGTGGTGGCGAGCGGAAAGGACCTCGACAAGTCCGTCGAGCTCTTCCACCGCGTCAACGAGCAGGACTTCGAGGCGTGCGAGCGCTGCCAGCCCGCGATGGGTTCGCGCACGTACGCCAGGGGAGGAGTGCTCGTGCCGAGCGAGCACCACATCGGCGCTTTCCACGAATGGGTACAGGACAGGATCGGCTGACAGTGGTTCGAAAGGCGCCGCGCGACGATGCCGGCGACGAGGGCATGCGGGTCGTCCCGCCCAAGGACTGGGCGGGCGGCCTGCCGGCCGTGGCCCACGCGATGGAGACGGCCTATCGCCAGATGGGGGTGGGCCGCACCGCGCTGACCCTGCTCCAGGTCAACCAGAAACGCGGCTTCGACTGCCCCGGCTGCGCCTGGCCCGAGGGTGAGCATCGCAGTCCCGCCGAGTTCTGCGAGAACGGAGCCAAGGCCGTCGCGGAGGAGGCCACCACGCGAAGGGTCGGGCGGGAGTTCTTCGCCGCCCACCCCGTGGGCGAGCTGGCCGTCCGCAGCGACCACTGGCTCGGCCAGCAGGGCAGGCTCACCGAGCCCATGCACAAGCCTGCGGGCTCCGACCACTACGTGCCGATCGCGTGGGAGGCCGCCTTCGAGATCATCGCCAGGGAGCTGCGCGCGCTCGGCGGTCCCGACGAGGCGGTCTTCTACACCTCGGGCCGCACCTCCAACGAGGCCGCGTTCGTCTACCAGCTGCTCGTGCGCCGCTTCGGCACCAACAACCTGCCCGACTGCTCCAACATGTGCCACGAGTCAAGCGGCTCGGCGCTCAACCAGACGCTCGGCATCGGGAAGGGCACGGTGTCGCTGGAGGATCTGCACAGGGCGGAGCTCATCTTCGTCGTGGGGCAGAACCCCGGCACCAACCATCCCCGCATGCTCACGGCGCTGGAGCGGGCCAAGCGTGGAGGGGCCCGCATCATCGCGGTCAACCCGCTGCCGGAGGCGGGCCTGCTGCGCTTCAAGAACCCGCAGAAGCCCTCCGGTCTCGGCAAGGGCACCGCGCTCGCCGACCGCTTCCTGCAGATCCGGCTCAACGGGGACATGGCGTTGTTCCAGGCGCTGTCCCTGCTCCTGCTCGACTCCGCCGACCAGGAGTTCATCGAGCGGCACACCCACGGCTTCGAGGACTGGGAGCGCCACCTGCGCGCGCTCGACTGGGAGCGGGTGCTGGAGGCCACCGGCCTGTCCATGGCCGAGCTCGAGGCGACGGCCGAGGACGTGCGGGCGGCGGGTTCGGTCGTCGTGTGCTGGGCCATGGGGCTGACGCAGCACCGCAACTCGGTGGCCACGATCAGGGAGGTCGTGAACTTCCTGCTGCTGCGCGGCAACGTGGGAAGGAGCGGCGCAGGGGTCTGCCCGGTGCGCGGGCACTCCAACGTCCAGGGCGACAGGACCATGGGCATCTACGAGAAGCCGTCACAGGCGTTCCTCGACGCGCTGGGCAAGGAGTTCGGGTTCTCGCCGCCAGGCCACCACGGGCTCGACACCGTGGAGGCGATCAGGGCCATGCGCGACGGTTCGGCCAAGGTGTTCGTCGGAATGGGCGGCAACTTCGTCAGAGCCACTCCCGACAGCGACGTCACCGAGGCGGCGCTGCGCCGTACCCGGTTGACCGTGCAGATCTCCACCAAGCTGAACCGCTCGCACGCGGTGTGCGGCAGGGAGGCGCTCATCCTGCCCACGCTCGGCCGTACCGAGCGGGACCCCGCCGGCTACGTGACCGTCGAGGACTCGATGGGCCTGGTGCACGCCTCCACGGGCCGGCTCAGACCGGCCTCGGCCGAGCTGCTGTCCGAGGTGGCCATCGTCTGCCGGCTGGCGGGCGCGCTGTTCGGCGACGACCCGCACGTGCCGTGGGCCGGCTTCGAGCACGACTACGGAGCGATCAGGGACAGGGTGTCGCGGGTGATCCCCGGCTTCGAGGACTTCAACGCCCGCGCGCCAGGCGGCTTCGCGCTGCCCAACGCGCCGAGGGACGAGCGCAGGTTCCCCACCGCCACGGGGAAGGCCAACTTCACCGTCAACGCGCTCGAGGTGCTGCGGGTCCCGCCAGGCCGGCTGCTGTTGCAGACGGTCAGGAGCCACGACCAGTACAACACCACGATCTACGGGCTCGACGACCGCTACCGAGGGGTGAAGGCGGGACGCAGGGTCGTCTTCGTGCATCCGGACGATCTGGCCGAGCGCGATCTGGCCGACGGCGACCTGGTGGACCTGATCAGCGAGTGGCCGGACGGCGAGCGCAAGGCCGAGGGGTTCAGGGCGATCGCCTATCCGACGGCGCGCGGCTGCTGCGCGGCCTACTTCCCCGAGACCAACGTGCTGGTGCCGCTGGACTCGGTGGCCGAGACGTCCAACACCCCGACGTCCAAGAGCGTGGTGGTACGGCTGGAGCGAGCCGGCTAGCCCGCGTAGCCGAGGCGGCGGCTGATCTCCTCGGCGCCGTCGATGAGGACGGGGGCCAGCTCGTGCATGCGCTCGGCGCTGAAGCGGTAGGCGGGCCCCGAGGCGCTGACGGCCGCGACGACCTCTCCGTGGTAGGAGCGGATGGGCGCGGCCATGGCGTTGAGCCCCTCCTCCAGCTCCTCCAGGCAGAAGGCGTAGCCGGTCGAGCGGGCCTCGTCCAGTTGCCGCTCCAGCGCGTCGACCGCCGTGATCGTCCTGGGCGTGAAGCTCTCCAGCTTCCCGTCGGACAGCAGCTTGGCGCGCTGCCCGTCCTCCTGGTGGGCCAGCAGCACCTTGCCGCTGGAGGTGGCGTGGAGCGGCGTCACCTGGCCCACCCAGTTGTAGGCGGTGACCGCGGACGGGCCTCTGACCTGGTCGAGGTTGATCGCGTAGGAGGAGCGGAGCACGGCGATGTTCACCGTCTCGCCGATCGCCTCCGCCAGCCGCTGGCAGACGGCCCGCGCGCGCTGGGTGATGTCCATCTGCGTGCTGACCCCGCCGGCCAGCCTGATGATGCCGAAACCGAGGCGATACTTGCCCCGGTCCTCGGCCTGCTCGACGAGGCCGCGCGCCTCGAGCGCGCCGAGCAGCCTGAAGGCGGTCGACTTGTGGACGTCGATCTCGGCGGCCACCTCGCTGACCCCGGCTTCGCCCCGGCGCGAGAGGATCTCCAGCACGCTGATCGCCCGATCGACCGACTGCACGCCCCCGCTGCTCGAGTCGTTGCTCATAGCGAAACTGTAAGTGCTGAAGGCAACCGAGTCGAACTCATCGTCAAAAGATCTCCTGTTGCGACTAGTGCAACACAATGCGCAGGACGCTACGATTCGGTGAAACGCGCGAGCGAGACGAGGCAACATGACGTCACAGCACTACGACTTCGTCATCGTCGGAGGCGGCTCGGCGGGCAGCGCCCTGGCCAACCGGCTCTCCGCGGACCCCGCCACGCGGGTGCTGGTCCTCGAGGCCGGCCGTCCAGACTATCCGTGGGACGTCTTCATCCACATGCCCGCGGCCCTGCCCTTCCCGATCGGCAACCGCCTCTACGACTGGAAGTACGAGTCGGAGCCCGAGCCGCACATGCACGGCAGGCGCATCTACCACGCCCGCGGCAAGGTGCTCGGCGGTTCCAGCAGCATCAACGGGATGATCTTCCAGCGCGGCAACCCCCTCGACTACGAGCGGTGGGGCGCCGACCCGGGGATGAAGACATGGGACTACGCCCACTGCCTGCCGTACTTCAAGCGGATGGAGAACTGCCTGGCCGATCCCGGCACGCCCTTCCGCGGCCACGACGGGCCGCTGGCGCTGGAGCGGGGGCCGGCGAGCACGCCGCTCTACGACGCCTTCTTCGAGGCCGTGCAGCAGGCGGGCCACCCGCTCACCGACGACGTCAACGGCTACCGCCAGGAGGGCTTCGCCCGCTTCGACCGCAACATCAGGCGCGGCCGCAGGCTCAGCGCCGCCCGCGCCTACCTGCACCCCGTCATGAAGCGCCCCAACCTCACCGTCAGGACGCGGACGCTGGTGACGCGGGTCATCTTCGAGGGCAGGCGCGCCGTCGGCGTGGAGTACGACGGCGGAGCCGTCAGGGCGGGCGAGGTCATCCTGTGCGGAGGCGCGATCAACTCGCCGCAGCTCCTGCAGCTGTCCGGCGTCGGCAACGCGCGGGAACTGGGCGCCCTGGGCATCGACGTGGTGCACGACCTGCCGGGCGTGGGGGAGAACCTCCAGGACCATCTCGAGGTCTACATCCAGCACGGCTGCAGCCGGCCCGTCTCCATGCAGCCGAACCTGCAGAAGTGGCGCCACCCGTGGATCGGCGCGCAGTGGCTGTTCCTGCGGAGCGGACCCGGCGCGACCAACCACTTCGAGGCAGGCGGCTTCGTCCGCAGCAACGACGACGTCGACTACCCCAACCTGATGTTCCACTTCCTGCCCATCGCCGTGCGCTACGACGGCTCGGCGCCCTCGGGAGGGCACGGCTACCAGGTGCACGTCGGGCCCATGTACTCCGACGCGCGCGGCTCAGTCAAGATCAAGAGCACTGACCCCCGGCAGCACCCCGCCCTGCGCTTCAACTACCTGTCGACCGAGCAGGACAGGCGGGAGTGGGTGGAGGCCGTCAGGGTGGCCCGCGACATCCTGGGCCAGCCCGCGCTCGGCGCGTACAGCACGGGCGAGATCTCGCCGGGCCCCTCGGTGGAGAGCGACGAGGAGATCCTCGACTGGGTCGCCAAGGACGGCGAGACGGCCCTGCACCCGTCGTGCACGGCCAGGATGGGCGTGGACGACCTGTCGGTGACCGACCCGGAGACGATGCGGGTGCACGGCGTCGACGGGCTGAGGGTGGTGGACGCCTCGGTCATGCCGTACGTCACCAACGGCAACATCTACGCGCCGGTGATGATGCTGGCGGAGAAGGCGGCCGACCTGATCCTCGGCAACACGCCGCTGCCGCCCGAGCCGACGGAGTTCTACCGCCACAGGGCATGAGGAAAGGCGGTGGGGGCCGGCGCCCCCACCGCCTCGTCACGCGGCGGGCTCAGCGGAAGACGACCGTCCTGTCCCCGTTGAGCAGCACGCGTTGCTCGCTGTGCCACTTGACGGCCCTGGCCAGCACCTGGGCCTCGACGTCCCGGCCGGCCGCGACCAGGTCCTCGGGGTCGAGCTCGTGGTCCACCCTCGCCACGTCCTGCTCGATGATGGGCCCCTCGTCGAGGTCGGCCGTGACGTAGTGGGCGGTGGCGCCGATGAGCTTCACCCCCCGCTCGTGGGCCTGGTGGTACGGCTTGGCGCCCTTGAAGCCCGGCAGGAACGAGTGGTGGATGTTGATGGCCCGGCCTTCCAGGCGCTTGCACATGTCGTCGGAGAGGATCTGCATGTAGCGGGCCAGCACCACCAGGTCCGCGTCGTACTCGGCCACCAGGTCGAGCACCTTGGCCTCGGCTTCCGCCTTGCCGTCAGCGGTGACCGGGACGTGGTGGAAGGGCACGCCGTAGGAGGACGCGAGCGGCTCCAGATCGGGATGGTTGGAGACGATCGCGGGGACATCGATGTTGAGGCCCCCCACCTGTCTGCGGAAGAGCAGGTCGTTCACGCAGTGGCCGAACTTCGACACCATGACGAGCGCCCTGGTGGGCGTCGCCGCGTCGTTGAGCTGCCAGGTCATCTGGAACGACTCGGCGACGTAGGCGAAGCCCTCGCGCAACTCCTCCAGGCCGTCATGGGCGGCGAAGTGCACGCGCATGAAGAAACCGCCGCCGCGCCGGTCGTTGAACTGCTTGCTCTGCAACATGTCACCGCGGTGCTGGACGAGGAAGCTGCTCACCGCGTACACGATGCCTGGCTTGTCCGAGCAGGAGACGGTGAGGATGAACTCGCGGCCTGGGCCTGGACGAGGGGACATCACACCTCCTTGTGTTGCGTATTACGCAAAATGGTGATGTATACGCAACAGCGTGGACGCGCGAGCGTCCGCTCGTCAAGAGGGGTGACTCGGGATAAACGGAATCACAACGTATGGATTCACCCAGTGATTCCCCCAAACCCTTGACGAACGGAGGGTAACGGGTCAATTGTGTTCCCCATTGAGCATGGCCTTGCGTCATACGCAACGATCAGAGGTGTGCCGATGACCGATCTCTACATCGGCGGCACGTGGACCAAGCCGGTCGCCGGCGGACAGCGGAGTATCCTCTCGCCCGCCGACGGCAGCCTCGTGACCACGGTCGCCGAAGCAACAGCGGCCGACACCGTGGCCGCCATCAGGGCCGCGCGGCACGCATTCGACAGCGGTCTCTGGCCCTTCACTCCCGCAAGGGAACGGGGCGCGCTGCTGTCCAAGGTAGCTGACCTGGTGGAACGCGACCGCGACGCCTTCGCCCGCGCCGAGTCGGGCGACACGGGCAAGCGCCTGGTCGAGAGCGAGTACGACGTCGACGACTCCGTCTCATGCCTGCGCTACTTCGCGGGCGTGGCGGGCACCGACGCGGGACGGGTCATCGACACCGGCCGCGACGACGCCATCAGCAGGGTCGTCTACGAGCCCGTCGGGGTCTGCGGCCTGATCACGCCGTGGAACTACCCGCTGCTGCAGACCACGTGGAAGGTGGCGCCGGCGCTCGCCGCAGGCAACACCTTCGTGCTCAAGCCGAGCGAGCTCACTCCGAGCACGGCGATCCTGCTCGTCAGGGCGCTGCAGGAGGCCGGACTGCCCGAGGGCGTGGCCAACCTCGTGCTCGGCGCGGGACCCGAGGTGGGCGCGCCGCTGGCCGAGCACCCCGACGTCGACATGGTGTCGTTCACCGGCGGCCTGGCGACGGGACGGCGCATCATGGCGGCGGCTTCGGCCACCGTGAAGCGCGTCGCGCTCGAACTCGGGGGCAAGAACCCCAACATCGTCTTCGCCGACGCGGACTTCGAGACCGCCGTCGACTTCGCCCTCACCGCCGTCTTCCTGCACTCGGGGCAGGTCTGCTCGGCAGGCGCGCGGCTGCTGGTGGAGGACTCCCTGCACGACGCCTTCGTCGACGAGGTGGTCAGGAGAGCCGAGCGTATCCGGCTCGGCGGACCCTTCGACCCCGAGGCGCAGGCGGGCCCGCTCATCTCAGCGGCCCACCTGGCGAAGGTGGAGGAGTACGTGGCCGCGGGCCTCGCCGAGGGCGCGACCCTCCGCTGCGGCGGCAGCAGGCTGGAGCGCGACGGCTACTTCTACCCGCCGACCGTGCTCGACGACTGCAAGCAGGGCATGCGCGTGGTGCGGGAGGAGTCCTTCGGCCCCGTGCTGACCGTCGAGCGCTTCACCGGCGAGGAGGAGGCGATCCGCCTGGCCAACGACACCGAGTACGGCCTGGCCGGCGCCGTCTGGACCCAGGACGCGGGCAGGGCCCAGCGTGTCGCGGGACGGCTCCGCCACGGCACGGTGTGGATCAACGACTACCACCCCTACGTGCCCCAGGCCGAATGGGGCGGCTTCAAGCAGTCGGGCATCGGCCGCGAGCTCGGCCCGACCGGACTGGACGAGTACCGCGAGATCAAGCATGTGTGGCAGAACACCCGCCCGCGCCCCCAGCGGTGGTTCCCCGCGAACTGACGCTCCGACGACCAAGAGGTGGCCATGACCGTGCCGTCACTGACCGAACCACGTCAGCTCGACACCGACACCCCACCTGTCCTCGCCGTCAGGGGACTGTGGAAGGTGTTCGGTCCCAAGGCCGACGGAGTCGTCGGCACCACGCTCAGCCGTAAGGAGCTGAAGGAGCAGACCGGCTGTGTCGCCGCCGTGCGCGACGTCTCCTTCGACGTCCGGCGAGGCGAGGTGTTCGTCGTCATGGGCCTGTCGGGCTCGGGCAAGTCCACTCTCGTCCGCTGCCTGACCAGGCTGATCGAGCCGACGGCGGGCGAGATCGTGCTGGACGGCGAGGACATCCGCAAGGCCGACGACCGCAGGCTGCGCGAGCTGCGCAGGCACCGCATGGCCATGGTCTTCCAGCACTTCGGGCTGCTGCCGCACCGCTGCGTGCTGGACAACGTGGCCTTCGGCCTGGAGATCCGTGGCGTGCCCAAGCAGGAGCGCTACGCCCGCGCCCGTGAGGTGGTGGACCTGGTCGGGCTCAACGGATTCGAGAACTCCTACCCCGACCAGCTGTCCGGCGGCATGCAGCAGCGCGTCGGACTGGCCCGCGCGCTGGCCGCCGACCCCGAGGTGCTGCTGTTCGACGAGCCGTTCTCCGCGCTCGACCCGCTGATCAGGCGGGAGATGCAGAACGAGGTCATTCGCCTGCACCACGAGGTCGGCAAGACGATGGTCTTCATCACCCACGACCTCAGCGAGGCGCTCAAGCTCGGCGACAGGATCCTCATCATGCGCGACGGCGAGCTCGTCCAGGTCGGCACGCCCGACCAGGTGGTGGGCGCGCCCGCGGACGACTACGTCAGGGACTTCGTCAGCGACGTCCCCCGCTCGCACGTCCTGACGCTGCGCTGGATCATGCGCCAACCCCTGATGGACGAGTCGCTCGACGGTCCCGTGCTCGGCCCCGACGTCGTCATCCGCGACGCGGTGCACACCGTGCTGTCGGCCGACAGGCCGGTCCGCGTGATCGAAGGCGACGACCTGCTCGGAGTCGTCACCAGCGCCGAGATCCTCGAGGTGATCGCGGGAGGGCAGGAACGATGACCACCGTGGCGGTGGTGGCCGCCAGGCTGCCTGCCCGCAGATACCTGCTCCTCGCGGTGCTCGCCCTGTGGGTGCTCGGCTGGGCGGTCTTCGAAGGACGTGACACGCTCGGCCTCGGCGGCGCCGAGCTGACGCCCCTGCACACCTCGCTCAACGAGGGCATGGACGCCATCGACGACAGCCGCAACAGCAACCCGTTCTTCCTGTACTTCATCAACTACGTCAGGCTCTTCCTCGACGAGGCGGTGACCTTCGTCCAGGCGTTGATCAGCCAGCCCTCCTTCGGCCGTCCGCTGCCCGTCCTGGGCTGGCTCGGCGTCGTCGCGCTGGCCACGGCGATCGCGTGGCTGTGGGGCAACGGCAAGGTGGCGCTGCTCACCGCCGCGGGCCTGATCTCCTTCGGCGTGCTGGGGCTGTGGCAGGAGAGCATGGACACCCTCGCTCTCACGCTGACCGCGGTGGTGCTCTCGCTGGCCGTCGGCATCCCGCTCGGGGTGTGGGCGGGGCTGAACGACCGGTTCAACCGGCTGGTGACGCCGGTGCTCGACTTCATGCAGACGATGCCGACGTTCGTCTACCTGGCGCCGCTGACGCTCTTCTTCCTCATCGGCCCTGCCAGCGCCACGGTCGCCACGATGATCTACGCCATCCCGCCGGCGATCCGCATCACCTCCCACGGGATCAGGCAGGTCTCGCACGACACGCTCGAGGCGGGGGCGTCGCTGGGCGCCACGGGGGTGCAGTCACTGCGCCACGTGCGGCTGCCGATGGCCAAGCAGACGATCATCGTCGGTGTCAACCAGACCATCATGGCGGCACTGTCCATGGCGACCATCGCGGCGCTCATCGACGCGCCCGGTCTGGGCAAGACGGTGCTGAAGGCGTTGCAGACCCTCGACGTGGGCACCGCGTTCAACGCGGGCCTGGCCATCGTCATCATGGCCGTCGTCCTGGACCGGGTGACCTCCGCCGCCAGCAGGAGGGTGGAGGCCGACCGGCGGGCCGGCCGGCTGCGCGGCACCAGGAGGCGCAGGCTGGAGCTGGCGGGCGCGTTCGGCGTCGTGGCCGTACTCGGCTACCTGTCCTACACCTACGTCTGGGCCGCGGACTTCCCGATCCAGGCCAACCTCGGCTCCTACGTGCGCCAGGCAGCGGACGCGGGAAGCCTGTGGGTGCAGGACAACCTCGCCGCCTACACCGACGCGCTCAAGAACGTGCTCACCAACACGCTGCTCAACCCGTTCGAGAAACTGCTCACCGCCTCACCGTGGTGGCTCGTCCTCGCCGTCGCCGTCGCCGTCGCACTGCTGGTGGGCAGCGTCCGCGCGGCTCTCGTGACCGCCGCGGGGCTGCTGGTGCTGGTGCTGCTCGGCCTCTGGCAGGACAGCATGGTGACGCTGGCCTCGACGCTCGTCGCGACGATCCTCGTCATGGTGCTCGGCGTGGTGCTGGGCGTGTGGATGGGCCGCAGCGACAGGGTCGACACGGTCCTCAGACCGGTGCTCGACGCGGGCCAGACCATGCCCGCCTTCGTCTACCTGGTGCCGATCCTCGGACTGTTCGGCCCGACGCGGTTCACCGCGATCATCGCGGCCGTCGTCTTCGCCGCGCCCATCGCCATCAAGCTGGTGGCCGAGGGCATCAGGCGGGTCTCGCCCACCACCGTGGAGGCCGCCATCTCGGCGGGCACGGGGACGTGGCAGCTCATCTCCAAAGTCCAGCTCCCGATGGCGCGCAGCGGTGTGACGCTGGCGGCCAGCCAGGGACTGATCTACGTGCTGTCGATGGTGGTCGTCGGCGGCCTGGTAGGAGCCGGAGCCCTCGGTTACGACGTGGTGGCCGGCTTCTCCCAGCACCAGCTCCGCGGCAAGGGGCTGGCCGCCGGGCTCGCGATCGTCGTGCTCGGCATCGTGCTCGACCGCGTCATGCGCGCCGCCACGCAGCGGGCCGACGTGGCCGCGCACGGCGGTGTGACCCACAAGTAGCGGTGTGACCCGGCAAGTACCGGTGTCGCCCACAAGTAACGGAAAAGCCGGTCAGTGAGAACTCAGGAGGACCAGGTGGCGTTGTCAAGGAGTGGAAGGGTCAGGGCGATCGTGCTCGTGACCGGCACCGGTCTCCTGCTCACCGCGTGCGGAGGAGCGAAGGTCGGGGAGGCCCAGCAGCCCGCGGCAGGGGGCGAGGGGAAGAACTGCGGGACGTTCAACCTGGCCATCAACCCGTGGGTGGGATACGAGGCGAACGCCGCCGTCATCGCGCACGTGGCGGAGAAGAACCTCGGCTGCAAGGTGGTGAAGAAGGACCTCAAGGAGGAGGTGGCGTGGCAGGGCTTCGCCACCGGCGAGGTCGACGCGATCGTGGAGAACTGGGCCCACGACGACCTCAAGAAGAAGTACATCGAGGATCAGAAGGTGGCCGTGTCGGCCGGTCTGACCGGCAACAAGGGCGTCATCGGCTGGTACGTGGCGCCGTGGATGGCCAAGAAGTATCCCGACATCACCGACTGGAACAACCTCAACAAATACGCCCCGCTGTTCAAGACCTCCGAGTCCGAGGGCAAGGGCCAGCTGCTCGACGGCGATCCCTCGTTCGTCACCAACGACGCGGCCCTGGTGAAGAACCTCAAGCTCGACTACAAGGTGGTCTACGCGGGCAGTGAGGCCGCGCTCATCACCGCCTTCCGTCAGTCGGAGAAGCAGCAGAAACCCGTCCTCGGCTACTTCTACGAGCCGCAGTGGTTCCTGTCGGAGCTCAAGCTGGTCAAGGTGAATCTGCCCGCCTACACCGAAGGCTGCGACGCGGACGCGGCCAAGGTGGCGTGCGACTACCCGCCCTACGATCTCGACAAGATCGTGAGCAAGAAGTTCGCCGACTCCGGCAGTCCCGCCTACACGCTGGTCAAGAACTTCACCTGGACGAACGACGACCAGAACCTCGTGGCGAAGTACATCGCCGAGGACAAGATGACCGCGGAGGAGGCCGCCGCCAAGTGGGTGGCCGACAACCCCGCCAAGATCAAGCCCTGGCTGCCGCCGGCGAGCTGACGCACCACCGGCCCGATCGCACCTGCCTGCGATCGGGCCGGTCCTAGATGGTCATTGGAACGTTCTAAAGCGCCGCAAAGCCGTACGGAATAAGACAGAACACCTATTGACACCCGGAAGGCAGCGAGCGACGCTTGTTGCGGAAAACGCTTTTGGTTGCATATGTCGCAACAACGGAGGTGGCTAATGACGGGCCCGAGCGTCGTCATCATCGGGGCGGGCGTGGTCGGCGCGGCCCTGGCCGACGAGTTGTCCGCCCGCGGCTGGACCGAGGTCACCGTGGTCGACCAGGGAGACGTACCCGCCACCGGCGGCTCCTCCTCCCACGCCCCCGGCCTGGTGTTCCAGACCAACGGCTCGAAGACCATGACCGAGATGGCCCGCTACACGGTCGAGAAGTTCGTCGCCCTCGACAGCTTCCTCCAGGTGGGCGGCCTCGAGGTGGCCACCACCCCCGAACGGCTTGCCGAACTGCACCGCAGGCACGGCTGGGCGGCCGCGTGGGGGATCGAGGCGCACCTGCTCTCGCCCGAGGAGTGCGTGGCCAAGCACTCCCTCCTCGACGGATCCAAGGTGCTCGGCGGCCTGTTCCTGCCCACCGACGGCCTCGCCAAGGCGGTCAGGGCGGTCGACGCGCAGCTCGCCAGAGCGCGGGAGCGCGGAGTGCGGGTGCTGCCCAGGCATGAGGTCCTGGACATCAGGAGCGAGGGCGGCAGGGTCACCTCGGTGGTGACCGACCAGGGCGAGATCGCCGCCGACATCGTCGTCTGCTGCGCCGGCATCTGGGGGCCGAAGGTCGCCCGCATGGTGGGCATGAACCTTCCCCTCACGCCGCTGGCCCACCAGCTCGCCTGGACAGGGCAGGTGCAGGAGCTGGCGGGACAGACCGAGGAGGCCACCAGGCCCATCCTGCGCCACCAGGACGCCGACCTCTACTACCGCGAGCGCTTCGACACCCTGGGCATCGGCTACTACGGTCACCGGCCGATGCCGATCAGCGCCGACGACATCCTGTCGGTCGACGCCGCCGAGGTGATGCCCTCGGTTCTCACCTTCACCCCTGACGACTTCGCCGACGCGTGGTCGGCGACCCAGGAGCTGCTTCCCTCGACCCGGTCGGCCAAGGTCGAGGAGGGCATCAACGGGCTGTTCTCCTTCACCACCGACCACCTGCCGCTGATGGGGGAGTCACCCCAGGTCAAGGGGTTCTGGGTGGCCGAGGCGGTCTGGGTCACCCACTCGGCGGGCGTCGGCCTGGCGATGGCCGAGTGGCTGGTCGACGGCCACTGCTCCTCCTTCGACCTGCACGAGTGCGACGTCAACAGGTTCGAGCCGCACCAGCTCGCCCCCGACTACGTGCGGGCCAGGGGCTGCCAGAACTACGTCGAGGTCTACGACATCATCCACCCTCTCCAGCCCATGGAGGAGCCCAGGCCGCTGCGCACCAGCCCCTTCCACCCCCGCCAGCAGGAGCTCGGCGCGATCTTCCTCGAGGCCGCGGGATGGGAGCGCCCTCAGTGGTACGGCGGCAACGCCGGGCTGCTCAAGGGAAGAGACATCCCCACTCCGGGCGACTGGGCCGCACAGTACTGGTCCCCGATCGTCGGCGCCGAAGCCCAGGCCACCCGCGAGTCCGTCGCGATGTACGACATGACCGCGCTCAAGCGCCTGGAGGTCAGCGGCCCCGGTGCCGTCGCCTTCCTGCAGTCCCTCACCACAGGCGACGTGGACAAGTCGGTCGGCTCCGTGACGTACTGCCTCCTGCTCGACACCGACGGCGGCATCCGCAGCGACGTCACCGTCGCCCGCCTCGGTCCCGAGGAGTTCCAGGTCGGCGCGAACGGCAACCTCGACCTCGACTGGTTCGACCGGCACCGCCCCCGCGACGGCTCGGTGCAGGTGCGCGACCTCACCGCCGGCACCTGCTGCGTCGGCGTCTGGGGCCCGCGCGCCCGCGACCTGGTCCAGCCGCTCACCACCACCGACCTGACCGCCCTGCGCTACTTCCGCGGCACCCGCGCCTACATCGGCAACGTGCCCGTCACGATGCTGCGCCTGTCCTACGTCGGCGAGCTGGGCTGGGAGATCTACACCACCGCCGACATGGGACTCAAACTCTGGGACACCCTGTGGGAGGCGGGCCAGGACCACGGCGTCCTCGCCGGCGGCAGAGGCGCCTTCACCAGCCTGCGCCTGGAGAAGGGCTACCGCTCCTTCGGCACCGACATGACCTACGAGCACGACCCCTACGAGGCGGGCCTCGGCTTCGCCGTGAAGCTGGACAAGGGCGACTTCGTCGGCCGCGACGCCCTGCTGGCCCGCAAGGAGTCGGTGAAGCGCAGGCTCACCTGCCTGCTCACCGACGAGGTGGTCATGGGCAGGGAGCCGGTCTACGACGGCGAGCGCGCCGTCGGCTACGTCACCAGCGCCGCCTACGGATACACGATCGGCAGGGGCGTCGCCTACGCGTGGCTGCCAGCTGCGCTCGCGACCCCCGGCCAACCGGTGGACATCGGCTACTTCGACCGCAGGGTTGGGGCCGTGGTCGCCGAGGAACCCCTGTTCGACCCGGCGATGCAGCGCCTGCGCGGTTAGAAAGGACCCCAGATGATCGACACCCCGCTGGACGTGGTGGACCCGGAGGTGCACGCCGCCATCGGCGACGAGCTCGCCCGGCAGCGCTCGACGCTGGAGATGATCGCCTCGGAGAACTTCGCCCCGGCCGCCGTCATGGCGGCCCAGGGCTCCGTCCTCACCAACAAGTACGCCGAGGGCTACCCCGGCAGGCGCTACTACGGCGGCTGCGAACACGTCGACGTGATCGAGCAGCTGGCCATCGACAGGGTCAAGGCGCTGTTCGGCGCCGAGGCGGCCAACGTGCAGCCGCACTCGGGCGCCCAGGCCAACGCCGCCGTGATGGCCGCGCTGATCGAGCCGGGCGACACCATCCTCGGGCTCGACCTGGCCCACGGCGGCCACCTCACCCACGGCATGCGCATCAACTTCTCCGGACGCCTGTACAAGGTGGCCGCCTACCACGTGCGCGAGAGCGACGGTCTGGTGGACATGGAGGAGGTCGGGCGCCTGGCCCGCGAGCACCGGCCCAGGCTCATCATCGCCGGGTGGTCGGCCTACCCCCGCCGGCTGGACTTCGCGGCCTTCCGGCGCATCGCCGACGAGGTGGGCGCCTACCTCATGGTCGACATGGCGCACTTCGCCGGACTGGTGGCCGCGGGCCTGCACCCCTCGCCCGTGCCCCACGCGCACGTCGTCACCACCACCACGCACAAGACGCTCGGCGGCCCGAGGGGCGGGGTCATCCTGTCCACCGAGGAGCTCAGCAAGAAGATCAACTCAGCGGTCTTCCCCGGGCAGCAGGGCGGCCCGCTGGAGCACGTCATCGCGGCCAAGGCCGTCGCCTTCAAGATCGCTTCGGAGGAGGCGTTCCGCGACCGGCAGCGGCGCACGCTGGAAGGGGCGCGCATCCTCGCCGAGCGCCTGCTGGCCCCCGACGCGGTCGCCTCGGGCGTGCGGGTGCTGACCGGCGGTACCGACGTGCACCTCGTCCTGGTCGACCTGCGCGAGTCGGAGCTGGACGGCAGGCAGGCCGAAGACCGCCTGCACGAGGTCGGCATCACGGTGAACCGCAACGCCGTGCCGTTCGACCCACGGCCCCCCATGGTCACCTCCGGGCTGCGCATCGGCACCCCCGCCCTCGCCACCCGCGGTTTCGGCGCCGCCGACTTCACCGAGGTGGCCGACATCATCGCCACCGCGCTGTCGCCGCGAGCCGACCTCTCGTTCCTGCGCGGCAGGGTCGAGACCCTGGCCGGCAAGCACCCGCTCTACGGAGAGGCCCGATGAGCCCGCGCACACCCGGCGCCGACCTGCCCGAGCACCCCGACCGGCTGTGGAGCGCCGCCGAGCCGAAGTCCTCCTACGACGTCGTGATCGTCGGCGGCGGAGGGCACGGCCTGGCCACCGCCTACTACCTGGCCAAGAACCACGGCATCACCAATGTCGCGGTCCTGGAGCGGGGGTGGCTGGCCGGCGGCAACATGGCCCGCAACACCACGATCATCAGGTCCAACTACCTGTGGGACGAGAGCGCGGGGATCTACGAGCACGCGCTCAAGCTGTGGGAGGGGCTGGAGGAGGAGCTCGACTACCCGCTGCTGTTCAGCCAGCGCGGCGTGCTCAACCTCGCCCACAGCCTCCAGGACGTGCGCGACAGCGTACGGCGGGTGCACGCCAACAACCTCAACGGCGTCGACGCCGAGTGGCTCGACCCCGAGCAGGTGAAGCAGGTCTGCCCGATCGTCAACATCTCGCCCGACGTGCGCTATCCGGTGCTGGGCGCCACCTTCCAGCCCAGGGCGGGCATCGCCAAGCACGACCACGTGGCATGGGGCCTGGCCAGGGCGGCCGCGGCGCTCGGCGTCGAGTTCATCGAGCACTGCGAGGTCACCGGTCTCCAGGTGCGCGACGGCAGGGTGACCGGCGTGGAGACCACGCGCGGGACGATCGCGGCGGGCAGGGTCGCGCTGTGCGCGGCGGGGCACACCTCGGTCGTGGCCGCCACCGCGGGCATCGACCTGCCGATCCAGAGCCACCCGCTGCAGGCGCTGGTCTCCGAGCTGCTGGAGCCGGTGCATCCGACGGTCGTCATGTCCAACGCCGTGCACGTCTACGTCAGCCAGGCGCACAAGGGCGAGCTGGTCATGGGCGCGGGCATCGACGCGGCCAACTCCTACCGCCAGCGCGGCGCCTTCCACATCATCGAACGGCAGATGGCCGCCGCGCTCGAGCTGTTCCCCGTCTTCGCCCGCGCCCACGTGCTGCGGACCTGGGGCGGGGTCGTGGACGTCTCGCCGGACGCCTCGCCGATCGTCGGCCTGACCCCGGTGGAGAACCTGTATCTCAACTGCGGCTGGGGCACCGGCGGCTTCAAGGCGACCCCCGGAGTGGGCTGGTGCTTCGCCCACACGGTGGCCAACGACGAGCCGCACCCGCTCAACGCCCCCTTCTCCCTTGACCGATTCACCACCGGGGCGCTCGTCGACGAGCACGGCGCCGCCGCGGTCGCGCACTGAGGACCTCACGATGCTGCTGATCCCATGCCCATGGTGCGGCCCACGCGAAGAGGCCGAGTTCCATTACGGCGGGCAGGCGCACGTCGCCTATCCGGACGACCCGTCGGCGCTGTCCGACGAGGAGTGGGCCCGCTACCTTTTCTTCAGGGACAACCCCAAGGGTCGCTTCGCCGAGCGCTGGAGCCACTCCGCGGGCTGCCGCCGCTGGTTCAACGCCGTGCGCGACACCGCGACCAACGAGATCCACGCGGTCTACCGGGTGGGCGAAGCAAGGCCGGTGACCTCATGAGGCGCGAGAACGGCGGGCGGATCGACCGCGGCACCACGCTGCGGTTCACCTTCGACGGCAGCGAGTACACCGGCCACCCCGGCGACACCCTCGCCTCGGCGCTGCTGGCCAACGGCGTGCGCCAGGTCGCGACCAGCGTCAAGCTCGGCCGGCCCCGCGGGATCGTCTCGGCAGGAGGGGAGGAGCCCAGCGCGGTCGTGCAGATAGAGGCGCCCTTCCCCGAGCCGATGCTGCCCGCCACCACCGTCGAGCTGTACGAAGGACTGGTCGCGAGCAGCCTTCCAGGACAGGGGAGGCTGGCCACCGAGCCCGACCCCGCCCGCTACGACGCCGTCCACGCGCACTGCGACGTCCTGGTCGTCGGCGCGGGCCCCGCAGGCCTGGCCGCCGCCAGGGCGGCGGCCGGCACGGGCGCGCGGGTGATCCTCGCCGACGAGCGCTCCGAGCCCGGCGGCAGCCTGCTCGGCACCCACGAGACCATCACGGAGTCCGAGCCCGACGACGTGCTGGGGCCGCAGGAGGTGATGCCCGGCGCCGAGTGGGCCGCGGCGACCACCGCGCTGCTGGACGGCCTGCCCGAGGTGAGGGTGCTGCGCAGGACCACCGTGATCGGCTACTACGACGACAACTACGTCGTCGCCGTCGAGCGGCGAACCAACCACCTGGGGGCCGCCGCGCCCGCCGACGTGGCTCGCGAACGTGTCTGGCGGATCCGCGCCAAGCGCGTCGTGCTGGCCACCGGCGCGCACGAGCGGTCAATCGCCTTCGCCGGCAACGACCTGCCCGGCGTGATGCTGGCCGGCTCGGCCCGCGCCTACGCCAACAGGTACGGCGTGCTGCCGGGCGAGCGAGCCGTGGTCTTCACCGCCAACGACAGCGCCTACGCCGCCGCGTTCGACCTCGCCGACGCGGGCGCCGAGATCGCCGCCATCGTCGACGTCAGGCCCGCGCCCGGAGCGGCATGCGCGGCCGGCGCGCGCGAGCGCGGCATCGAGGTGCTGACAGGACACGTGGTGACCGCCGCGCAGGGTGACGGGCAGCTCTCCTCCGTCCTGGCCGGCCGGCTCCGGCCGGAGGCCGAGGCCGCGGTGGGGGAGCGCGAGCTCGCCGCCGACCTCCTGCTCGTGTCGGGCGGCTGGAACCCGGTCGTGCACCTGTTCAGCCAGGCGGGCGGCACGCTCCGCTACGACGAGGCGCTCGGCACGATCGTGCCCGTCGCCTGCCGCCAGGCCGTCGAGGCGGCGGGAGCGGCGAAGGGCGTGTTCACGCTGACCGGCTGCCTGGCCGACGGCGCCGAAGCGGGCCACCGCGCGCTGGAGGCGGCGCTCGGCACGGCCGTGAGCGAGCGGTACACCCCGCCACGCGCCACCACGGAGACGCCGACGGCACCTGGCACGGCCTTCTGGCTGGTCCCCGCGACCGACTACGGCGCCCACTTCGTCGACCCGCAGCGAGACGTGACGGTGGCCGACGTGCTGAGGGCGACGGGAGCGGGCCTGCGCTCCGTCGAGCACATCAAGCGCTACACGACCGCCGGCACCGCCCACGACCAGGGCAAGACCTCGGGCCTGCTCACCACGGCCATCGTGGCGCACGCCCTCGGCGCCTCCGTGGGCGAGCTCGGCAGCACCACCTTCCGCGCGCCGTACGCGCCGGTGAGCTTCGCCGCACTGGCGGGCAGGGACCGTGGCAGCCTGCACGACCCGGTCAGGGTGACCGCGCTGCACGAGTGGCACGTCGCCAACGGCGCGCTGTTCGAGAACGTCGGACAGTGGAAGCGCCCGTGGTACTACCCGCGCGAGGGCGAGGACATGGAGGCGGCCGTCCTGCGTGAGTGCGCGGCCGCCCGCCAGGGCGTCGCGGCCATGGACGCCTCCACGCTCGGCAAGATCGACGTGATCGGCCCCGACGCGGCCGAGCTCCTCGACAGGCTCTACACCAACCTGATGAGCTCGCTGGCCGTCGGCGCGATCCGCTACGGCGTGATGTGCAGGCCCGACGGGATGGTCTTCGACGACGGCACCGTCATCAGGCTGGCCGAGGACCACTTCCTGGTCACCACGACGACCGGCAACGCGGCGGCCGTCCTCGACTGGATGGAGGAGTGGCTGCAGACCGAGTGGCCCACGCTGCGCGTGCACTGCACGTCGGTCACCGAGCAGTGGGCCACCGTCGCGCTGGTCGGGCCAGGCTCGCGTGAGGTGCTGGCCGGGCTCGCCCCCGACCTGGCGGTGAGCGCCGCCGACTTCCCCTTCATGACCTGGAGGGAGGCCGAGATCGCGGGCCTTCCCGCGCGGGTGTGCAGGATCAGCTTCTCCGGCGAGCTGGCCTACGAGATCAACGTGACCTCGTGGGACGGCCTCCGCCTGTGGACCGCGATCATGGACACCGGGCTCGTCACACCGTACGGGACCGAGACCATGCACGTCCTTCGCGCCGAGAAGGGGTACCCGATCGTCGGGCAGGACACCGACGGCACGGTCACCCCCCAGGACCTGGGCATGGCCTGGGTGGTGTCGAAGAAGAAGCCCGACTTCGTCGGCAAGCGCTCCTTCGCGCGCGCCGACACCGCCAGGGCCGACCGCAAGCAGCTCGTGGGATTGCTGCCCGAGGACCCGGGGTTCCTGCTGCCCGAGGGCGCGCACCTGGTGGCCGGCGCCGAGCTGCCCGAGCCGCCCGTGCCCACGCTCGGCCACGTGACCTCCAGCTACCGCAGCGCCGCCCTCGGCCGCACGTTCGCGCTCGCCCTGGTCAGCGGCGGGCAGGGCCGGGCGGGCGCGCGGCTCTACGCGCCTGTCGGCGGGGTGCTCGTCCCCGTCACCGTCACCTCCCATGTCCTGTACGACCCGGAAGGAGCACGCCGCGATGGCTGAACGCAGGAGCCCGGCCGCCGCCTTCGCCGGCCGGTTCGAGACCGCCTCGGCGAGCGGAGCGCTCCGCCTCGCGGAGCTTCCCTTCCTCACGCAGCTCAACGTGCGCGTGGACCCGGCGAGCCTGGCCGCCGACGAGGTCGCGGGCGTCCTGGGCGCGCCGCTTCCCACCGAGCCTGGCACCGCCGTGCGCTCGGGCGAGCTGACCGTGGCCTGGCTCGGCCCCGACGAGTGGCTGGTGATCGCTCCTGAGGGGTTCAGGTACGAGCTCCTGCGCAAGGCCGTGGCCGACGGGCGCGGGTCGGTGGTGGACGTGTCCGCTCAACGCACCACGCTGCTGGTCGCGGGGCCGCGGGCGCGCGACGTGCTGGCCCACGGCTGCGCCCTCGACCTGCACCCGAGCGTCTTCGGGCCCGGCCGGTGCGCGCAGACCACGCTGGCGCGCACCCAGGTCGTGCTGCTTCCCCAGCAGGACGGGTTTCTCGTGCTCGTTCGTTCCTCCTTCGCCGCCTACCTCGCCGCATGGCTGCTCGACGCGGCGACGGAACACCTGCTATGAGCATCGGCGTCTTCGACCTGTTCAAGATCGGTATCGGTCCGTCGAGCTCCCACACCGGCGGCCCGATGGCCGCCGCGCACAAGTTCGCCCGCGGCCTGCAGGCCGACGGGCTGCTGGAGCCGACCGCTCGCGTCGAGGCCATCCTGTACGGCTCGCTCGGCCTGACCGGCAAGGGTCACGGCAGCGACAAGGCCGTGCTGCTCGGCCTGTCGGGCGAAAAGCCGGAACTCGTCGACGTCGACACCGTCGACGCCCGCCTGGCCCAGATGCGCGAGGCCGGACGCATCAAGCTGTTCGGCGAGCACGAGATCCCGTTCGTCGTCGGCGAGGACCTGATCTTCGAGCGGAAGATCTCGCTGCCCGAACACCCCAACGGCATGCGTTTCACCGCCTTGTCCAACTCCGGGCAGAAACTGCGCGAGAAGGTCTACTTCTCCGTCGGCGGCGGTTTCGTCGTCGACGAGAACGCCACAGGGGCCGATCGCATCAAGCCGGACGACACCGTGCTGCCGCACCCGTTCACCAGCGCCGAGGAGCTGCTCAAGCACTGCTCCAACACCGGCCTGTCGATCTCGGGGCTGATGCTGGAGAACGAGAAGGCCTTCGGCCGCACCGAGCAGGAGATCCGCGAGCAGATCCTGACGTTGTGGCGGGTGATGTCGGAGTGCGTGCGGCGCGGCATCGGCAAGGAGGGCGTGCTGCCCGGCGGGCTGCGCGTCAAGCGCCGCGCCCACCAGCTGCACCGCAAGCTGCAGGCCGAGTCGGCCGAGCGTGACCCGCTGCACGCGATGGACTGGGTCGGCCTGTACGCCCTGGCCGTCAACGAGGAGAACGCCGCGGGCGGCCGTATCGTCACCGCGCCCACCAACGGCGCGGCCGGCATCATCCCGGCCGTCATGACCTACTGCGCCAAGTTCGTGCCCGGCTTCGACGACGACGGCGTGGTGCGGTTCCTGCTCACCGCCGCGGCGATCGGTGTGCTGTTCAAGGAGAACGCCTCCATCTCCGGTGCCGAGGTCGGCTGTCAGGGCGAGGTCGGCTCGGCCTGCTCGATGGCGGCGGCCGGGCTGACGGAGGTGCTGGGCGGCACCCCCGCGCAGGTGGAGAACGCCGCGGAGATCGGCATCGAGCACAATCTCGGCCTGACCTGCGATCCGATCGGCGGGCTGGTGCAGATCCCGTGCATCGAGCGCAACGCGGTGGCCTCGATCAAGGCGATCGCGGCGGCGCGTATCGCGATGCGCGGCGACGGCCAGCATTTCGTGTCGCTGGACAAGGCCATCAAGACGATGCGCGACACCGGGCGCGACATGCTCGACAAGTACAAGGAGACCTCACGCGGCGGCCTGGCCGTCAACGTCATCGAATGCTGACAGCGGGCATCGCTGTCGTGGGCCCGCATGGTGAGGTCGGCTCGTCGGGCACCACGGCCGACCGTTTCCAGAAGGCGACAGTCGGAGGTGATGCCGCCGCCGGCGAGCCGCTCCTGTTCACACGGTCGAGCCGGACCACTACGCCCCTGGCGCCGGCCGATCCAGGTTCTCGCTCATGAGTTCACGCGTTCGGCGTGCTGCCAAGGTCGTCCATAGGTGGGGTGGCGTGCTCCTTCGCGCAGCTGCCGGCCGAGTCGGTGGCGGGATCGGCGGTGTTGTGACCGCCGGATGCGGCGCGCAGCTCGACGCAGCATCGGCCAGGGCGGGGAGCCAGGATCGCATGGATGCCGGCGGCCTGAAGTCCGGTGAGGAAACCCGCGACAAAGGCGTGGTTGATCCCGCACACCAGCTCGGGGGATCGGGCGGCGAGGGGGTGGAAGGGGCAGTTGAGCAGCCGCAGCTCGGTCGGGGCGTGGCGGTGCGGCTCGAAGCCGTGCTGCTCCAGCATGGTCTCGCTGAGCGTGAGGGAACGTTCGGGTCCCAGGCGGCCGGGACGGGCGTGGGCGCGCGTTCGTGCTCCCAGTTCCTCGCCCCGGTGGCGGGCCGTGCGCAGCGCGGCGGAGCGCGCGTCCTCGCCAGGTTGCTCGGTGAGGACCGCGTCGATGAGGATCTCCGCGAGGACGTCGTGGTGGCGCTCGGGGATGCTGATGCGGATGTCGGTGTCGGCCGGCTCGTAGACCTTGGGCTTGCGGCCGACCTTGCGTACGCCGCCCGGGCTGTCATAGCGGGAGCGCAGCAGCCCGCCGGCGACGAGCTTGTCCAGGTGGAAGGCGGCCAGTTTGGCCGAGATCCCGGCGTCGCCGGCCGCCTCCTCCCGGGTCACAGGTCGGCGGGCACGCCGTACGAAGCCGTACAACCGCCGGCGCAGATCATCTCCGAGAACCAGGATCGCGTCGACGCTCGCAGCGGCGGAGGGCCGGGGCTGAGGCGAAGCCGGACTCGGGTCAGGGCTCATATCTCAAGAGTACCGCTAATCCAGAACGTCGTAACTCCAATCGGCCTCGTGTTTCAGCTGCTCCGCTTGACCCCTTTCCGAATAAGTCCAATACTGGTTGGTGAAACTCTCAGGAGGACGCGCCATGACCAGGGATCTCCAGCAGCAGGCCAAACGGCCGGTCAGCGCCATGCTCGCCGGCCCTTACGGACACCCGTTCCATCCCATCCTGGTCACCGTGCCGATCGGGGCATGGGTGGCCAGCCTCGTCTTCGACGTCGCCTCCCATCTCGTGGACGACCCGGACTTCCTGGCCAGGGGAGCCAGGTGGTTGATCGCCGTGGGGGTGATCGGCGCCCTGGCCGCTGCGCTGGTGGGCGTGCTGGACCTGCTCGCCATCCCCACCGGCACCCGCGCCTTTCGCGTCGCCCTCGTCCACATGACGCTGAACCTGCTGGTGACCGTCGCCTACGCGGGCAACTTCCTGTGGCGGCAGGCCGGAGGGGAACCGTCCGGCAGCGTCGGCACGGGCCAGCTCGCCTTCGGCGCCGTGAGCCTGGCCGTCCTCGGCGTATCGGGATATCTGGGCGGCAAGCTCGCCTACCACTACGGCGTGCGTGTCTCGGACGAGGCGACGCAGGGCGAGGGCTTCGTCTCTGTCCAGCGACGGTCCGGCCGCACCGGCTGATCACGACCGTCGCCGCCGTCGGGCGCATCCGCACCCGGCCCTCCGCCCACACCAAGGAGTTCTCCTATGGACATCGCCGCACCGATCACCTGGGTGATCATCGCTCTCGGCGGTTTCTCCATGCTCGGCATCTGGATCGCACGCGGCGGCGCCCGAGGCGGTGCCAGCCGTCTGCCCGTACCGGCTGAACGGCCCTTCCCCGTGCCGGTGGCCGCGGGGCACGGCCTGGCCGCCGTCGGGACCGTGGTCCTGGTCCTGCTCACCGCGCTCGGCCTCGGTGGCTGACATGACTCAGCACCCTCCCGCCGCTGCCCATGTCGCCCCCGACGCCTCCCGCGCGCCGAAATCGGCACACGCAGGACTGCACGTCGTCCATGACGCCACGGAGACGGACCTGGTGGCCGCCGAGCTCGCCGCCGGACAGTTCCTACGCGCCCTCGGCATCAGCACCGAGTCCGAGAGCACGCGCGGCACCCCCGGCCGGATGGCGCGCGCCTACGCCGAACTGTTCAGTCCCCGGCCGTTCGCGCTGACCACCTTCCCCAACGACGAGGGATACGACGAACTGGTCCTCGCCCGCAACATCCCGCTGCGATCCGTCTGCGAACACCATCTCCTGCCGTTCGTCGGGACCGCCCATATCGGCTACCTCCCCGGACGCCGGATCCTGGGCCTGTCGAAACTCGCCCGCGTCCTGGAGCACTTCGCCTGCCGCCCGCAGGTACAAGAGCGCCTCACCAAACAGGTGGCCGACTGGCTCCATGCGCAGTTGGATCCCCAGGGCGTCGGCGTCGTGATCCAGGCCGAGCACACCTGCATGACCTTGCGCGGCGTCCAAGCCATCGGCACCACCACCACGACCTCGACCCTGCTGGGGCTCCTGCGCACCGACGCCCGATCACGCAGCGAGTTCCTCGCCTTGGCCGGCCCGCCCCGCTGACTGAGGCGTCGTCGGAGATCGGCCTGGAGGACGCCGCGGTGGCGCGCAAGGAGCCGGAGTCGCCGCCCTCGGATCGGGATCACCTCGGAGCCGAGAATCGTCCGCGGGCGGCAACGCCGGCTGTCCTTCTCGGTTCGGCTCACATGTCCGGAGGGAACCAGGCTTGCAGGTTCTCCGGGTTGATCGGCAGTGAGATGTGTTCGTGCGTGATCAACCACTTGCCGCCTGACCGCTGGCAGCAGACGGTCGAACGTACCCAGATCGCACTCTGAAGACCGTTCGTGCGCTTTCCGGAGTCCAGGTGAAGCATGTGCGCGAACGCGACGTCTCCACTCGTCGCAATGGTCAGGTCGCGCGTTTCCAGGCTGATGGGGCCGTCGTATCCATCGAACCACCGCACAAAGTTACGGCGAACTTCTTCGGCTCCCACAAACTGGAGAGGGGCCACAGCATCGTAATAAACGATGTCGGAAGAATAATGCGACATGAGCCGATCGATGTCCTTTGCCTGGCTGACATCGACTCGGCTCTCCAAGAGCGCCCTGACGTCGGAATCGTTCGAAGTCATCGCTTTCTCCGTTCAAGAAGGCTGACCGCCTGGCGACGGTCTCTGTGGTTTCACAGAGTCCGACGACGCAGCTCCCTGGAATGTGAGGTGCCAGGACGGCTTCGCCGGCGTTGCTGCTGGACCAGGCGGCGCGTCCGGTCTTGAGCGCCGACGTCCGAACCGGCGGCGGTCTGGGTTCCGGTGCCGGTGGCGCGGGCGCAGGCGATCAGGACGTTCTGCCCCTCGATCTCCAACGGCCGCGAAAGCCGTGCGCACCCGGCCTGTCGAGGCGCTTCACGCTATGTAGAGGTGCATGCGCGCGTAGTCGAAGGTGATGGCGAACGGTTTGAAGAACAGGTGGCTGACGTTCGCGATGGCGTCGAACCCGAACCGCTCGGACTGTCCTGGACCGGGGCCGCCCGGTCCGGCCCAGCCACGGACGTCGCGCCCGACCGCGCTGCCGAGGCTGATCCTGTCGGCGGTGATCGGATAGCGTCCGCTGCCCGGCGGGAACTGCGGCTGGTCGTAGTCCACCTCGATGCCCGCCCGCTCGGCGATCTCGATCGTGGTGTTGAACCCCTGGTTCAGGCCGCCCGTGTCGACGGTGACGATCCGTGGCCCGTAGTCGCGCAGGCTGCCCATGGTGCAGGGGAAGTGGTCGCCGGCCAGCCACAGGGGCAGCTTGTCGAACCGGGAGCGCGCGAGCCCCTCCCGGAACTTCCTGAACTGCGCCTCGGTCCTGCGGCGAAGCACCAGGGCCTTGCCCGCGTAGTCCATGGTGGTCAGGAAGTGGTAGAACGTCGTCGTCCCGATCACCCCCGCCGGTTGTGACCCGTCCGGCAACGGCGGCATCGACGGGCCGGCGCCGTCCCCCCAGCCGACAGGGACGTTGCGCAGTTCGACGTCCCCCAACCGGAACGAGGGCAGAACACCCAGATATCCGGTGATGGGTGTGTCGCCGACCTGTCCCGTCGTCGTGGCGACCGCACGAAGGCCAGCCTCCTCCGCCACCTCCTTCGACACGCCGAGGGTCCCGTAGGTGTCGAGGAGGAACCGCTTGGGGCTTCCGCCGTTGATCGAGGCCTCGACAGTGGGCAGGGGCTCCAGGCCTGTCATGGGTATCCGCGTGCTCTGGGCGCCGTGCACCTGCCAGGGTGCGCCGCCCAGGTGCGAGTACAGCTGGGCGAACGCCTCGTCGTTCGGCCTGCCGGTCTGCCTCAGCAGGGGGATGGCACGGGGATGACGATCCTGGCGCACGTAACACTCCGCGAGCCGTTGCTTCGCGGCGATGTCGCTCGGGGCCAGGCTGACCGCCCTGGCGAGGAACCTCTCAGCGCTGCCGAACCGGTTGGCCAGCAAGGCGATGTATCCCCGCTGCGCGATGGCGTGGACATTGTCCGGATCCTCACGCAGCAGGCGCGCGTAGGCACGATCGGCGCTGTCGAACCGTCCCGCCTTGAAGAGCTGGTCCGCGCTGGATCCTGCCGCAGCGCCGCCGTTCAGCCCGGATCCCCATATCGGTAGAGCCGCGAGCGTCAGCCCGGCCCCTTGCAGAAACCCACGTCTGTCGATGTTCTTCACCGCACACTCCTTGGCTGTCTCCGGTGATCGCCCTTTCTACGGGCCGATGTGGATCGGGAAGCGATCGCAGGGCCATACAAGATCCATATGGTGGGGAAGGGATACTGACGGGATGCGGGTCCTGCTGGTTGAGGATGAGCAGCCCCTGGCCAAGTACATCGCGGCTGGGCTGCGCAAGCACGGCTTCGCCGTCGACCTCGCCTTCGACGGGCGGGCGGCCCTGGACAAGTGCGAGGTCACACCGTACGACGTCGTCGTGCTCGACCGGGACCTGCCCGTGGTGCACGGCGACGCCGTGTGCCGGCACCTGGCCGAGCAGGGCAGGGCGCGCATCCTCATGCTGACCGCCTCCTGCGAGGTCGCCGACCGCGTCGACGGGCTCACCCTGGGCGCCGACGACTATCTCGGCAAGCCGTTCGCCTTCTCCGAGCTGATCGCCCGCATCGGCGCGCTGATCCGGCGCAGCGCCCCCGCCCGCCCGCCGGTGCTGCGCGCCTCCGACGTCGTCCTCGACCCCGCGCGCCGCACCGCCGAGCGCGCCGGCCGGCTGCTGGCCCTGACCCCGAAGGAGTTCGGCGTGCTCGAACAGCTGCTGACCGCCGGCGGCGACGTCGTCAGCGCCGAGAGACTGCTGGACAAGGTGTGGGACGAGCATGCCGACCCGTTCACCAACGCGGTCAGGATCACCGTCGGCACGCTGCGCCGCAAACTCGGCGAGCCGCCGCTCATCGAGACCCTGACCTCCGCCGGATACCGGATCCGGGCATGACCGCACGCGGCCGGCTCGCCGCTCTCTACACCGCTCTGGTGCTGGCCGCCGGAATCATCCTGACCTGTCTGACCTATTTCCTGATGCGGCGCAACCTGGGGCGCAGGTTGTCGCTCAACCTCATCGGCACCTCCACCGTCCCCGACCAGGCCTCGACGGCGGAGCGGCAGCTCTGGCAGCTCGCCGGGCAGTTGGAGGCGGCCGCCTACTCGGAGTTCCTGACCCAGGCGCTGATCTCGCTCGCGGTGGTGACAGGACTGGCCGCCGCGCTCGGATGGCTGGTCGCCGGGCGGGTGCTGCGGCCGATCCGCGCCATCTCGGCCACCGCGCAGCGCCTGTCGGCCGAGAACCTGTCCGAGCGGGTGCCGGTCACCAGCCCCGCCGACGAGCTCGCCACCCTGGCCCACACCATCAACGGCATGCTCGACCGCATCCAGACGGGCCTGGCCGACCGAGACCGGGCGCTGGAAAGCCAGCGGATGTTCACAGCCAACGCCGCCCACGAGCTCCGCACACCGCTGACCACCATGCGCACCGCCATCGACGTCACCCTCGACGATCAGCCTGGCACGCCGGAACTGCTCGCCATGACCGGCGACATCAGCGCCGCCGTGGACCAGAGCAAGCGCATCCTCGACGGGCTGCTGACGCTGGCCCGCAGCCAGGCAGGCCCGATCAGGCAGCACGACGTGGACCTCGCCGACCTCGTGAGCGGCATCCTCGCCGGTGCCGCCGGCGAGACGACGGCCCGCGACCTCGCCGTGCGGCGCGATCTATGGCCCGCCCGGATCACGGGTGAGCTCGTCCTGCTTGAACGCATGGTCGGCAACCTGATCGACAACGCGGTCCGCTACAACCACGCCGGAGGCTGTATCGAGGTGACCACCGGCGTCACGGGCGGTCTGCCGTTCGCCTGCATCGCCAACACCGGACCGCCCATCACGCCCAGCACGGCGGAAGCCCTGCTGGAGCCGTTCGTGCGCGGCGAGGGCGTCCGCACGGGCCTCGGTCTCGGCCTGTCCATCGTGCGCGGCATCGTCGCCGCGCATCACGGGACGATCTCCATCGTCGCCCGTCCGACCGGCGGCCTGGCCGTCACCCTCCGCTTCCCGGCCTGCGATAAGATCAACTCCATGAAGCGATGACACATGCACCGATCCTCCAGACGCCGTTCGAGCCTTCGCTCCGGCGTCCGCTCAGTGCACCACAGCGCCCGTCCACTTCAGATGATCGGATCTCTCATGTTTCTCGACCGATCGGCTGGCGGCCCTGCCCGGCGTGCGGGCCGTCACTCTCGGCGGCTCACGCGCCCAGGGCACGCACACTCCTGACAGCGACTGGGCCTGGCCGCCTACTACCGGGGCGGCTTCGACCCGGTCGACCTGCGCGCCCTCGGCTGGGAGGGCGAGGTCTCCGACATCGGCGGTTGGGGCGGAGGCGTCTTCAACGGGGGAGCGTGGTTCACGATCGACGACCGGCATGTCGACGTCCACTACCGCGACCTCGACGTCATCGACCACGAACTCGCCGAGGCCCAGGAGGGCCGCTTCCGCTGGGAGCCGCTGATGTTCCATCTGGCGGGCATCCCCAGCTACCTGGTGGTCGCCGAGCTTGCCGTCAATCAGGTGCTCCGCGGCGATCTGCCGCGTCCTGAGTACCGCAGGCGTTGCGTGAGGCGGCCCCGGCGGTGTGGCGCGGCCGGGCGGCCGCGACGCTGCACTACGCCAAGGGCGCTTATGTACGGCGCGGCCAAGCCGCCGAGGTCGCGGGCGCGCTGGCCACCGCCGCCATGAACATGGCGCATGCGGTGCCGGCGGCACGCGGGGGGTGGGTCACCAACGAAAAGCGGCTCTTGCAGCGGGCGGGGCTCCGTGGCATAGACGAGATCCTGACCGGACTGCGACCAGAGCCTGCGAAGGCAGCGGCCAGCGCGGCGACAGCCCACCGCCCGCCTTTCAGCTCGTGGCAGTCATGGCGAGCTTGTCCCACTCGCGGTCGGGCAGGGTCCGGTTGAGCTCCAGCAGCTTGTCGGCCATGTAGCCGACGGCGTAGCGAGCCTCCGGCTTGCCTGCCTCGACGGCCTCGCGGATGACCGCGGCCACGACGTCGGGATCCGAAGCCGGACTGTCCGCGCCGAGTTGCGTCTCGCTCTTGCGCGCCATCGCCTCGGCCATCGCGCCGTAGGCGGTGCCGCCGGAGATCTCCCGCAGGTCCTGCGCGGTGCGGTCCTCGAACTCGGTCCTGATGATGCCGGGCTGGATGATCACCACGTCGATGCCGAACGGCTGGACTTCCATGCGCAGCGTGTCGGAGTAGGCCTCCAGCGCGTGCTTGGTCGCGTAGTACCAGCAGCCGAGCGGCAGCGCGATCTCGCCGCCGATGGACGAAACGTTGACGATCGTGCCCGACCCCTTCTCGCGCATGTACGGCAGGGCCAGCTGGACCAGCCTGGCCGGGGCGAAGACGTTGACCTCGAACTGGTCGCGGGCCATGTTGAGGGGGACGTCTTCGGCGGCACCGTGCAGCACGGTGCCCGCGTTGTTGATCAGGACGTCGATCCGGCCCTGCTCGGCCACGATGGTGTCGATGACGCGCTCCAGATCCGCTGGTTGGCGCATGTCGAGTGGGAGGACCCGCCCGCCGGCCGCGCGGATCGGCGCCATGTGTCCGGTACGGCGGGCCGCGCCGTACACGATGTGACCGGCGCGCAGCAGCTCCAGAGCGGTGGCCTTGCCGATCCCGGACGACGCCCCGGTGACGAGGACTACCTTCATGATCGAACCTCCATATCGGTGCCCGCCGAGTGCGGGAGAATCTCTAGCTCGCTTCGTTGAACGCGGATCTGGCACCCGTGAGCAGGTTGAGGAGGATCGCCTTGCCCGCGGCGAGATCGGCGCCTTCGGCAGGGGGCACGGCGCATTCGATCATCTTCTCCAGCACCGCCAGCACCGCGGCCGAGGACGGGACGTCACCGTTGGCCGGTTCCTGGAACGCGCGCCGGATGGCCGGCGTCAGGGCGTCGAGGATGTAGGCCACCGCCCGCACGTCGACGTCGCGATGGACGGCCCCCGCCTCCCGCATCGCGCGCAGGAAATCGCCGCTCCTGCTGATCTCCGGCAGCCGCTCGAAGACGCTCCCTCGCTTGCGCAGGTACTTGCCGAAGACGTCCTCGGCTCGGGCGACGATGGCGGCCGCCAGCGGCAGCGTCTTCAGGGCCCCCATCATGGCCCGGTAGACGCTCGCCACATCCCCGGCACGGGGGTCGGCCTCCAGGTGCTCGCGCCAGGCGTCGGCGTAGCGGCTCAGCTCGTCGTGCACCACCGCCTCGACCAGCTCGTCCTTGCTCTTGAAGACCAGGTACACCAGCCCGCGGTGGAGGGATACGGCGTCGGCCACGTCCCCCATCGTCAGCTTGTCGTAGCCGATCCGTAGCAGCAGCTCCGCCGTCGCATCGAGGATCGTCCGTTCGCGTACTTGGTCTGCGGTACCCACGGTTGTCAGTTTGACATATTTCGCCAACTTGTCAAAACGCTGCGTCGCGGCCGGTCGAACGGGAGCGTTACGAAGGCGAGGCCGGGCTGGACATCCCCGCGTTTCGCGCCGGGACGAGGGCGGACCTGCCGAACGTCGGGCCTCGCCTGGCATACCTGCCGTGGGAAGGGGTAGCGCCAGGGGCATGCGTCCTAGCGAGCTGCACACGGGCAGGCACGAATCAGCTTATGCGGGCGGTTTTGGGTACGGGTGGCGGTCGAGTCACAGGCGGCTCGAGGTTTTTGGCGGCGCCTTAGCCGTATCAGCCTGAAAAGGCAGCTATGACATTCACGAAATTAGCGTTCCGATAGGACGCTTTTGTCTCCCCTCGAATCACCCTCAGAAAACCGAACTGCCGCCTCATAATAAATGAGCAGGCGGTGGGGCTACGTGTCACACTTCGTCCATAAATCAGGAGGACATGCGATGGGTCTCGATGAATCCACCCGGCAGCTGCAGCTCGCCCTGCACGACGCGCAGGTCGCTTTCGACTGTATTGGGCTCGGTCATCTTGACCGCGCGCACACGCACGTGATCACCGCCAGGGCGGCCATCGACGCCGCCGAGGTCACTCTGCGGCACGCCTTGAGTGAACTGTCGCCGGGCGAGGCGGCACGCGAAGGAGCCCTGGTCATGGACGCGCTCGAAGGACAGGAAGCCGGGCGCTAGGCGACATGCCTTCGGGCGGCCCGCTGCCGCCGGCCCTGCCGAGCCGGGAGCGGGCCGTGCTCGCCGCACGGTCCGCCGCAGCTTCTGGCGCTCTTGATGCGTGCCGGCCCCGGCGAAGACGGTCGCGACGAAACCATGAGCGGCTGTGCTCTGTCCGTCAGGAGGTGGGCGCCGCCTCGTGCGGCCGGCGCAGGGAAGTTCGGAATGCACCCCGCTGAAAGCTTCGAAAGCCACGACCGGTCTGACTACCGGCCGTCGAACAGGTGCTCAAGCCGGCTGTTGGTGAGCTGGACGTTCTCGAAGACGGCTCGGCAACCCTTCCCGATGGGCGACTGTGCTTCCAAGCCGACGCGAACCGGTGCAGGGAAGTCGAGGGTGAACTGCCGTACGAGTTGCCACGCGCGCCCGTCGGAGGAGCAGTGCAACGCGTACCCGCCGTCGAGGCTGCTGATCCGCAGCCACATGCCGACGTCGCCGGCGACCGGCCCGATCGCGTCGTCGGAACGGCCGTTGCGGGTGACGACGGAGAAGATGGTGGGCACCCCGCCGGGCGCGAGCTCATAGTTGACCTTGGGCCCAGGTGTTGTCATCTGCCCAGATCAGGAGGGCGGCGGCGTCCCAGTCAGCGCGGAAGCCGACCTGCAGACGGGCCTGGAGTTGCCAGTCGCCGCTCGGAGAGTGGTGAGTGCCCGGGAGGCGTCGACGGCGGTGGACCAGCCGAACGGGCTGCGGAAGATGTCGGTACGCGGCGCGGCGTCGACGGTCAGGACGCCCGCGTCGTGATTCCAGCTCCGCGGCGGAACGTCCCAGTCATAGGTGGTTCCGGAGAGGGCCAAACGGCGCTGGTGGCTGTGAGCAGACAAGTGTTTCCTCGTTTCGGCACAGTGGCGTCGGCGCGCCTAGGAGCCGGGCCTCGGGCGGCACGGGCGCACGGCTGACGTGCGGCCGGGGTACGGGCGCGGGTCACGGGGTCCTGCCGCCGGCGAACGGCTGGCAGGACCCGGCCGTGGCCGTTCACTGGACGCTGAAGCCCTGGTCCTTGGCGTAGGTGATGGAGGCGTCCTGCCATGCCTTCAGGCCGTCCTGAAGAGTGGTGCCGCCCACGTACGCCTTGCCGACCGTGTCGTTGAAGACGCTGTTGGCGTAGACCTGGTACGGCAGGTACGACCAGCCGTCGACGACCTGGTCGGCCGACCGGGCGAGAACCTGGTTGACCTCCTGCCCGCCGAAGTACGGGAACTTCTTGTCCTGGAAGGCAGGGGCCTCGAGGTGCGCGGAGGTGGCGGGGAACGCGCCGCCGTCCACGCGGGTCTGCACGCCCTCGTCGACGTTGGCGTACTTGATGAAGGCGTAGGCGAGCGCCTTGTTGGTGCTGGCCTCGGGGATCGCGAGCGAGCTGCCGCCGTTCTCCGCGCTGGCCGCGCCGCCGGCCTCCCACTGCGGCATGGGGGCGACCCGCCACTTGCCGGAACCGGCCTTGACGCCGGATTCGAGGTTGGCCGGCATCCAGGCGCCGATGATGAGGGTGGCGATGGAGCCGTCGCCGAGTCCCTTGTACCAGGCGTCGCTCCAGGCGGTGATCGGCGCGACGAGCTTCTCGCTGACGAGCTGCTGCCAGGCGGTGGTGAACTTCCGCGTGCCGGGGTCGGTGAAGTCGACACGGACCTTGGCTCCGTCGACCTGGTACGGCTTGCCGCCGGCCTGCCAGATCATGCTGGTCGTGAAGCCGGCGTCGCCGGTGTCGTTGGTGATGTACGCCTTGGGGTCGGCGGCGTGCAGCTTCCTGGCCGCGGCGATGTACTCCTCCCAGGTGGCCGGGACGGCGATCTTGTGCTTGTCGAAGACCTCCTTGTTGTAGAAGAGGGCCATGGGGCCGGAGTCCATCGGCAGGCCGTAGACGCCGTTGCCCGATCGGACGGAGTTCCACGGTCCGGGGGTGAAGGTGCCGTCGAGCTTGTCGGCGCCGAAAGCCGTCAGATCGGCCACCGACTTGCTGAGCGCGAACTGCGGCAGGGCGTAGTACTCGATCTGGGCGACGTCGGGGACACCCGATCCGGCCTTGATCGCGTTCTGCAGCGCGGTGTACTGGTCCTTGTTGGTGCCGGAGTTGACCAGATTGACCTTCACTTTCGGGTACTTGGCCTGGAAGCCGCTGACCACCTGCTTCAGCGTCGGCTCCCAGGCCGAGACCGTGATGGTGCCACCGGCGTCCAGCGCGGCCTGGAGGTCGGTGTCGGACATGGCCGCGCTCCGGGTGGCGGCGGCCTCGGTGCCACCCTGGCCGGAGGAGCCGCAGGCGGTGGCGACCAGCGATACCGCCAGTGCGCCCGCCAGCAGGAGGGCGTGGCGACGGGTTGTGTTCATGGTGTCTCTTTCCTGGGTGTTCCTGGAACCGATCGGCAGTACGGCCCGGCGTCGCCCTACTCCTTGACGCTTCCGGCGGTCAGGCCCGACTGCCAGTACCGCTGGAGCAGCAGGAACGCCGCGATCAGCGGAAGGATGGTGAGCAGCGAGCCGGTGATCACGAGGTTGAAGATCGCCTCTCCACCGGCGGTGGACGCCTGGTCGTTCCAGGTGTCGAGGCCCAGCGTGAGCGGATACCAGTCCGGGTCCCTCAGCATGATCAGCGGCAGGAAGTAGTTGTTCCAGGTCGCGACGACGGTGAACAGCAGCACCGTGACGACGCCTGGCGCCAGCAGCGGCAGGCTGATGCGGAAGAACGTCTGGAACTCGCGAGCCCCGTCCACGCGCGCCGACTCGAGGATCTCGTCGGGCACGGCGTCGGTGGCGTACGTCCACATGAGGTAGAGGCCGAACGGCGAGATCAGCGACGGGATGATGATCGCCCACGGGGTGTTCGTCAGTCCCATGGTGGAGAACATCAGGAACGTCGGGACGGCCAGCGCGGTGCCGGGCACCGCGACCGCCCCGATGACGATCGCGAACACCGCCTTCTTGCCGGGGAAGTCAAACTTGGCCAGGCCGTAGCCGGCGACCGTCGCGAGCAGCGTCGCGCCGCCCGCGCCGAGGACCACATAGAGCAGAGTGTTGAGCAGCCAGCGGCTGAAGACGCCGTCGTCGTAGGTGAAGGTGTCGGCGAGATTGCGGAACAGGGCGAAGTCGGCGTCGAACCACAGGCCGAACGAGCGGAGCAGCCCCTGTTGCGTCTTGGTGGCGTTGATCGCCAGCCAGACGAGCGGGAGCAGCGTGTACACCAGCATGATCGCGCTCATGACGGTCAACGTGACGCTGCGGCGATTGCGCCGTGGCGGGCGCCGGTGGCCGCGTCGGATCACCAGCGGGCCGGCCGCAGCGCCCGCGCGAGCGGGAGAGCGAGGCTTGCGGGCGGTTGCCGGGGTGGTGGCGGTCATGTTCACAGTCCCTTCCGCGCGCCGCGAAGCTGGACGACGTAGGCGACGATCATCGTGATCAGGCCCATGACGATGGCGACGGTCGCCGAATAGTTGAACTGCTGGCCGGCGAAGGACAGCGAGTAGGCGTAGAGGTTCGGTGTGAAGGAGGTCGTGATCGCGTTCGGCGCCAGGCTCTTGAGGATGCTGGGCTCGTTGAAGAGCTGGAAGCTGCCGATGATCGAGAAGATCGTGGCGATCATCAGCGCCCCGCGCAGGGCGGGCAGTTTGATCGCCCAGACGATGCGGAGCTGGCTCGCGCCGTCCATCTCGGCGGCCTCGTAGAGGGACGGATTGACCACCCGCAGCGCCGAGTAGAAGATCAGCATGTTGTAGCCGACGAACTCCCAGGTCACGATGTTGCCGATCGAGGTGAGGACCAGTCCGGGCGACAGCGGGTCCGGCAGCGAGAGGCCAAGCACCTCGTTGACGTCGGCGATGAGGCCGAACTGGGTCCCGTACATGAAGCCCCACATCAGGGTCGCGACCACCGCGGGCACGGCGTAGGGCAGAAAGACCGAGATGCGGAAGAAGCTCGCCCCGTACAGCCGGCCGCTGTCGATGGCCAGGGCCATCAGCAGTGACAGGAACAACATGATCGGCACCTGGACGACCAGGAAGAGCGCCACCCGGCCGAAGGCCGCCCACAACTGCGGATCGCCCAGCGCCTTGAGGTAGTTGTCGAGGCCGACGAAGACCGTTCCGCCGATCAGCTGGGTGCGAAACAGGCTCAGGTGGATCGAGTACCCGATCGGGGCCAGGAAGACGAGCGCGAACACCGCCATGAAGGGCCCGACGAACCGCCAGCCCGTCCACGAGCGCGACCCCCGGGACGCCGCCTTCCAGGCAGACGGCGTGCTCGCCTGCGGCGTTGCGACCACCTGTCCTCCTCCCTTCGAAGTACATGCGTTTACGTAAACATCGATCTTGCCCTGATATTGAAGAAAGATGGCTTCGCAGAGTTAGCAAACATCACCACTGTGTGATGTTTACGTAAACTTATTGCGGTATCGTGGCATCGGCCACACAGTGCGTCAAGGGTTTCCCCCAGGTAACAAGCTCGTCGCGCGGCCCCACGTGTGACGATGCCGAAACGGACGTCGAGGAGAGCAATGGATCGGGTCGGTCGGGAGCAGCCGGGCACGGCGCCTGCGGGCGGGGTCCAGCGGGGAGGGTCGGGCATCCCCGGTGGCCGCCGTAAGCAGCGCGTCTCCATGGCTGACGTCGCCAAGCTGGCGGGTGTCTCGGCGCAGACGGTCTCCCGGGTCTCGAACGGTCACCCTGGCGTGATCGGCTCCACCCGCGAGCAGGTGCTCGCGGCGATGCGTGAGCTGGGCTACCGGCCCAACAGCGCCGCCCGCGCGCTGCGGTACGGCCAGTTCAACACCATCGGGGTCATCCTCTTCAGCCTGGCGTCGACCGGCAACAGCCGTACGGTGGAGGCGATCGCCGCCCACGCCGCGACCGAGGGTTACGCCATCACCCTGATCCCGATCGACGTGCCGACCCAGGACAACGTCCTGGGGGCCTTCACCCGCATGGGCGAGCTGGCCGTCGACGCGGTCATCGTCATCATGGAGATCCACCTGCTCGACGCGGGGACCGTCACTCTGCCGCCCGGAGTGCACGTCGTCGTGGTGGACTCCGACGCGGGCGAGCGTTACCCCGTCGTCGACACCGACCAGGCCGACGGGGCGCGCCGGGCCGTCCACCACCTGCTCGATCTGGGGCACAGGACCGTCTGGCACGTGACGGGGCCGCGGACCTCCTACGCGGGCCAGCGCCGCGCCCAGGCCTGGCGCGACGCGCTCGAAGCGGCGGGCCGGCCCGTCCCTCCGCCCCTGCACGGGGACTGGTCGGCCGAGTCCGGATACAGCGCCGGTCTCCGGCTCGCCGACGAACCAGACTGCACCGCGGTGTTCGCCGCCAACGACCAGACGGCCCTCGGCCTGCTGCGCGCCTTCCACGAACGCGGACGGGCGATCCCCGACGAGATCAGCGTGGTGGGGTTCGACGACATCCCCGACGCCGCCTACTTCGTCCCGCCTCTGACCACCGTCCACCAGGACTTCGCGGAGGTGGGCAGGAGATGCGTGCAACGGGTGCTGCGCCAGATCCGCGAAGGCTGCGGCTCCGAGCCCGGCACCGATCTCGTGCCGACGCGGCTGGTGGTGCGACGCAGCACGACCACCCCGCCGCGGTGACGAGGCGACTGATTCGGTTTCGAGGACCGGCGGATGCGGTCGAGAGGCCGGGATCGACACGCCAGAGGTGCCGGAACGGGTGCGGCTACGCTGCCGCATGAGCGGGACGCACGGACAGTTCGAACCAGACGGCCTTGCCCCGCGCGGTGCGGGCGCTGCCCCAGCAGCAGGCCAGCTGTTCGACCAGATGGAGCGCGCGCCCTGTCTCGTCGTATTCGCGGGCGCGGCCGGGCCGGAGGGAGGCCGTGCCGCCGTCCGTGTCCTCGACCTCGCAGCGGAGGGCGTGTTCGCTACCCCACCTCACGTTCTCACCAGCGCCTTGATGACTTCACGCCGGTCCATCCGTTGATAGGCGGTGGCCACGTCCCCCAGGGGGACCTCGGTGGTGAAAACGGGGGAGGGGTCGAGCGCGCCGGACAGCACGTCGGTGACCAGCGGATCCAGGTAGCGGCGGACCGGCGCGACGCCCGCTCGTAGCGCGATGTTCGATCGGAAGAAGCGGTACAGATCCACGGTGTGCACGCCGTTCGGCACGCCGACGGAGCCGATGGTGCCGCCCGGACGGGTCAGGGCGAGCGCAAGATCGAGCGCCGACTGGGTGCCCACGCACTCGGCCACCGAGCCGACGCCGCCTTTCGTGCCGTCGATCAGCTCGGCGACCGTGGCGGGGTCGTCGGCGTCCAAGGTGTCGGTCGCGCCGAAAGTACGGGCCAGGCGCAGACGATCGGGGTGGCGGCCGACAGCGATGATGCGTTCTGCACCCGCGCGGCGGGCGGCGAGCACGGCGCACAGCCCCACCGCGCCGTCACCGATCACCGCGACGCTCCGGCCAGGGCCGACGCCGGCCAGGACGCAGGCGTGGTGACCGGTGGCCATCACGTCGGCGAGCGGCAGGAGCCTGCGCAGAAGTCCGTCGTCGCCGGCGTCGACGCGCACGGGGACGAGCGTGGCGTCGGCGAACGGCACCCGGACGGCCTCGGCCTGCCCGCCCTGGTTGGCGCCGCCCCAGAACCCGCCCCGCACGCATGAGGTCTGCATGCCGTCGCGGCAATGCCCGCAGGTGCCGTCGGAGAACGCGAAGGGCGCCAGCACCAGATTGCCGGACTTGATCCCGGTGACCTCGCGGCCCACGTTCTGGACGACGCCGAGCCACTCGTGGCCCAACCGGTCGCCGGGGCTGAACTTCTCATGCCCCCGGTACGGCCACAGGTCAGAGCCGCAAACGGCGGCCAGCGTGATGCGTACCAGGGCGTCGGTGGGCTCGATGATGACGGGATCAGGGACGTCGGCGACATGGACCTCGCCCACGTCCTGGAGAACGGCTGCTTTCACGAGAGGTAACCGTATGCGCCTGGTCTGGCCCATCCCATACCATTTCAGCGGCGTGAGGAAGCTCTGACCTGCGATACGGAGGTGAACGCCGATGCTGCCAGTCAAGTCGTCGCTGGACGCTCTGGACCTGCAGATTGTCCGCGAGCTGACCCGTGACGCCCGCATCAGCCACGCGGAGCTGGGCCGGCGGGTCAACCTCAGCAGGCCCGCCGTCGCCGAGCGGGTGCGCAGGTTGGAGGAGACGGACGTGATCACCGGCTATGCCGCGCATGTGGACCTGGCTCGCCTCGGCCTCCCGCTCCAGGCCCGCGTCCAGCTGCGGCCCCGCCACCGCTCGCGCAAGGGCGTCACCCGGCTGCGCGAGAGCCTGCTGGCCATGAAATACGTGCTGTCCTGTGTCCACGTCACCGGCGAGAACTGTTACGAGCTGGCCATCGCGGTACGGGACGCAGCCCATCTGGAGCAGGTGATCGAACAACTGGCGGAACTGGGCGACACCACCACCTCGGTCGTGCTCTCCCAGCCCGTGCACCCACGTGACGTCGACGTGACCGCCTGGACGTGACCGTCCTTGGACGGATCAGGGACTCATTCAGGACGCTGACACCTTGGATCCGATTCAGTGCAGCCCGCGCCGCTACCGCCGCCTCGACGGGCTGGCTGGCCGGCATCCCGGACTCGCCGACCTACGTCGACAAGAAGACCGGCACCACCGTCGACCGTGACGGCCTCAACCGCGCCGGATCACGGACGATAAGCGCATGCAGGGACGACACCGGCGGCTGAGGTCGGGCTTCGACAACTGGCGGGTTCGCGCGGGGGCACGTCGGCGGTTGGGCGCCGAGCCCGAGCACGACGGGCGGCTGCCTCGGCGCGACATCGACGGCTGGTAGGGACGTACCGCGCCATGAATCGTGATCGTCTCAATGCCTCCTTTCATCCGCATTCGCCTCTCTACGCGTGCAGGCGCGCGCGAGGGATGGGCCATGGAGACGATCGCACGCGGTATGAGGCGGTGGTGCAGGCGCGTGCCCGGCGGTCCGGAGCGTGGGAGGGTCGCGGCCGAGTAGTGAGTTCTCGTCGACAACCTGCGATCAGGCGCGTGGTCCGAGGAACAGGCCGCCGCTCGCGTCGATGACCTGACCGGTGATCCAGCGCCCAGCGTCGGAGGCGAGGAAGACGACCACGTCGGCGATGTCGTCGGGCCCGCCGAGGCGATCGAGCGCCGTCGATCCGGCGATGTGTTCGGCCAGGCCCGGCGCTTCGAAGACCGACCCGTTGGTTGCGGTGCGGGTGGCGCCGGGAGCGACGGCGTTCACCGTGATTCCTCGTACTCCGAGCTGGTTGGCCAGGGTCATGCTCATCGTCTCGACCGCGCCCTTCGTCATGGCGAAGGATGTCTGGGCGGGGTTGGCCATCCGGGTCGCCACGGACGAGATCGTGACGATGCGCCCGCCGTTGCGGAGCAGTGGTAGCGCTCGCTGGATGATGAAGTACGGCGCTCGCACGTTCACCGCGAACAGATGGTCGAACTCCTTCCGCGTCGTGGCTCCGAGCGGACCGGCGGGCGCGGCCGCCGCGTTGTTGACGAGGATGTCGAGCGGCCGCCCGGCCAGGCCGGCCTCGACTCCCGCGAAGAGATTCTCGACGTCGTCATCCCCACCCAGCTCTGCCCTGACGGCGAACGCGGCTCCACCGGCGCGTTCGATCGCGTCGACTGTCGCCGTCGCCCCGCCCTTGTCCGTGCCGAAGTGCACGATGACCGTTGCCCCCTTCTCCGCCAGCCGGGCTGCGATCGCCTGCCCGATGCCGCGCGAAGCTCCGGTCACGAGAGCTGTCCTGCCGGTCAGATCACTCATGCTAACCATCTCAATCTGTTAGTCACTACCGATTTGGTAGTTGCTACCACGATGGTAGTGTCTACCACATGGTCGATCAGCACTCAACACTGCGAGCGCAACGGCGAACCGAGACGCAGCGCAAGATTCAGGCGCACGCGGTACGGCTGTTCACCGAGCGCGGATACGACAACACGACCGTGACCGACGTCGCCGAAGCCGCGGGCGTGTCGCCGATGACCGTGTATCGGCACTTCCCGACAAAGGAGGACATGGTGCTCGTCGATCAGCACGGCAGGCTCGTCGCCGAGCGGATCGTCGCATCGTCCGCCGCGCAGCCCCTGGTCCGTCGCATCGGCAACGCGCTCATCGACTCGGCCGCGACGTTGACCGGTGCAAGCCAAGGAGACGATTTGACGGCGGGCAAGCGGTTCCTGCTTGCCCGCCTCCGGCTCATGATCTCGACGCCGGCCCTGCGGGCCAAGCATCTGGACAACCACTACGCCCTTCAGCAGGCGATCGTCGACGCCCTCGGGAACGATGCCGCCGATCCTGACGCGGCTTTCCACGCCCAGGTGGCGGCCAGTGCCTGCCTGGCCGCCCTGCACACGGCATTGGTGCGCTGGGCCGAGGACGACGGACGGACCGAGTTGGCCGACGTGATCGCGAAGGCGCTCGCTGCCGCCTTCGGGGAGGACACCGTCAAGCCTGCCACCGGCATCGCCAGCTCGGAGTCCCGCGGGCGCGCAGGGCGCTGATGACGATTTCCCCTCTCGTAGGTGCGAGCTGGGGCAGCCGATGAACAGCCATCGACGTACGCACCAGGGCCGGCACATCGGCCGCCGACCCTATGCGGGTGGCGCTGTCCCAGGACCAGACCCCGGCTGAGATGTTCCTGGTCGGCCCGGCCAGGCCGGTGCACCGCTCGGACCGCCGCGGGTGGCGCTGTCCCAGGACGCGACCCGGTCCAGATGTCTCCGATCGGCCCGGCCGGGCCGGTGCACCCGCTCGGCCCGGCCGCCGACAAGACATCCAGCGCCTCGCAGGCAGCGAAGAAGCGGCGATGGCCGCAACCGGGCGCAGCGCCATCTGTTCATTGGCCTGCTGATCCCGCTGACCGCCGCACCGGCTCAGGCCAGCCCGTCTCCGGCGGCGAAGGCCTGGAACGCAGGGCCATCGCAGCCGCCGCGCTCGGCGGCTGCACCCTCCCTCAAGGGCGGCAAGGGCGGCATCGGCGGCACGCTCCTACCCGGGCCTCATGTCGGTGTCGACGTGGTAGAGGGCGGTGAGGAGCGGCCAGGTGAGGGCGGCCATCTCGGCCGGTGTCCGCAGGCATCCGCGCTGGAGCCAGTCGGCGGCCACGCCGATGAGCGCTCCGGCGGTGAACGCGGCGGGCACGTCGTGGGGGATGTCCATCGACGCGGCGGTCTGCGCCGGTGGCTCGGCGCCGGTCTCGGCCCTGCGCACGGCGACGTGGATGGCCGCGGTGGTACGCCGGCGTACGTGGTCGATGACGCGCGCGCTTCCCTGCGGCCCCAGCAGGCTGCGGTAGAGGCCGGCGCGCTCGGCGAGGTTGGCGAAGAAGGCCCGCAGCGACTGGGTCGCGTCCTGCGTCGGGTCGGCCGAGTCGGGGCCGGGGGAGGGCAGGGACTCGATCAGGTCGTCGATCATCGCGGTGCAGGCGGCCTCCGCCAGCTCATGCACGTCCCGATAGTGGTCGTAGAAGGTGGAGCGGCTCACTCCGGCCCGTTCGGCGACGTCGGCGACGCTGATCTGGGACAGGTCCCGGTCCTCGACGAGCTGGATCAGCGTGCGCTGCAGGGCCGCCTGGGTGCGGCGCACGCGCCGGTCGCCCGTCGGCGCGTTGCTGTCTCTGGTCGTGACCACGTCTCTCAGCCTACCTTCGCCCTACAGCTGTAGGATTTCCTACAGCTGTAGGGTAACTTGAGGCAGCGTGGCGGCAAGAGGTCTGAGCATCTGTTGGGTACGCGGGCGTCGCGGGGACCCCAGCGACGAGGTCGGTTGACGCCGCTGGACGTCGAGCCCGAACCCTCCCTACGACAGGCCGCCGTCGAAGCAGATCCCGGTGACGACACACGATCCGTTCCGAGGAGACACCGAATGAGCCACAACGAGCAGGTCCTGAACTACCCGATCCCGAGCGAGACGGCGCTGGAGCCGCCGGCCGAATGGGCGCAGCTGCGACAGCAGTGCCCGGTGGCCCCGGTGGAGCTGCCCAGCGGCGACCAGGCCACGCTGCTCACGCGGTACGAGGACGTCAGGCAGGTGCTGGCCGATCCGCGCTTCACCCGGCTGCTGAACGCCGACGACGCGGCAAGGCTGTCGGCCGACGAGTCGGGCGGGCTGTTCAGCAGCGAGATGGCGCAGATCATCCCCGACAGCGGAGAGGAGCACCAGCGGTGGCGGCGCCTGGTCGGCAAGTGGTTCACGGCCAAGCGGATGACCGCCCTGCGGCCGGCGATGACGCAGATGGCCGAACAGCTCATCGATGACATGCTCGAGCGCGGCCAGCCGGGAGAGCTCAGGGCCGGCCCTGGGCTTCCCGCTGCCGGTCTACGTGATCTGCGACATGCTCGGCGTGCCCGCAGGCGACCGGGACCGGTTCGCCTACTGGTCCGACACGCTGCTCAACCTGACCCGCTACGGCCAGGCCGAGATCGACGCGGCGCAGGCCGAGTTCGTGCAGTACATGTCAGGCCACATCGCCGCCAAGCGCGCCGAGCCGGGTGAGGACCTGCTCAGCGAGCTGATCGCGGCAGGGGACGCCGACAACGGCGGGCTGTCCGACATCCAGCTGCTGGCCACCGGCATGGGGCTGCTGGTCGCAGGGCACGAGACCACGGCGAACATGATCGGCAAGATGGTCGGCATGCTGCTGGCCGACCGTACCCGCTGGGAGCGGCTGCTGGCGGACCCGTCGCTGGTGCGCACCGCGGTGGAGGAGGCGCTGCGCTTCGACGCCAACGCAGGCTTTGGCATGCCGCGCTACCTGCGCGAGGAGAGCGAGGTCGGCGGGACGGTGTTGCCGCGCGGTACCACCGTGGTGTGCAGCATGGCCGCGGCCAACCGCGACGAGAGCGTCTTCGACGGCGCGGACGAGATGGACCTGAGCCGCAGCCCCAACCCGCACCTGGCCTTCGGCGCCGGCCCCCATTCCTGCCTGGGCCAGGCGCTGGCCCGCACCGAGCTTCAGGTCGTCCTGGAAGTGCTGCTGCGCAGGCTGCCGTCGCTGGAGCTGGCCGTACCCGCAGAGGAGCTCCAGCGCGTGGAGGGGCTCGCCATCGGCGGGCTGCGCGAGATCCCGGTGCGGTGGTGACCAGGCGGTGAGCAGCCCCTACGGGCCGGGCGGGTCACACCGTCAGGCCCCGGCCACCGGAGAGGAGTCCGGCATGCGCATCACCGTGGACGAGGCCAAGTGCTGCGGCGCCGGCCAGTGCGTGCTGATCGCGCCCGGCGTCTTCGACCAGCGTGACGAGGACGGCATCGTGGTGCTGCTGGCCGAGACGCCGGCGCCGGCCCTGAACGAGGCGGTCCGCGAAGCCGCCGCGGTCTGCCCGGCCGCCGCCATCCACCTCGTGGAGCCGTGAGCCCGGTCGGCACTCGTGGGCGTATGGCGCCCGGACGCGCACGTCAGGTCCGCGTCGCGTCCTCGGACGGCGACGCGGCCCTGGCCTCGATGGCGGCGATCAGAGCCTCCACCCTGACGTCGAAGACCGCCTCGGCGCTCACCTGCGCCAGCTCCGTGCCGAGGCGGGCGATCCCCGGGAAGCGCGCGGGGTCGACCATCCGGTACTCCCGCGCCCATGACGACTCGTCGCCCGCCCTGATCTCGGGGGCGAAGAGCACGTAGGCGGCCGACTGGCCCACGTACGCCAGGAGGGCGTCGGCCACCGCCCGGTAGTACAGCGCCGCGTCGGCGCCGTCGAGCCCCGCCTCGGTGACCGCCCCGAGGATGAACTCGACGAGCCTGAACTCGTTGATCCGCCTGGTGGTGCGGCTGGCGGTGATGGAGGCCACCGCCGGATACTTCAGCGCCACCCGCAACGAGCCGTCGGCCAGGGCCCGCAGCCGGTCCTTCCAGCCGAGCCCGTCGGGAATGCCCTCCAGGATCTCGCCGTAGGCCCGGTCGGCCACCGACAGCAGCAGCTCGTCCTTGTCGCGGAAGTGCCGGTAGATCGCCGTGGGGTCGGCGCCCAACTCCTCGCCCAGGCGGCGCACGGTGAACGCGTCCTGGCTGCCTCTGGCGGCGATGCGCAGGCTGGCCTCGATGATGGCCTCGGGACTGAGCTGGCTGCCCGAGCGCCTGGTCCTCACAGGTGTCTTCGCCATGATCGCACCAGTGTATCGGTTCGGTCTCCACGTAGCGCAACACTGTTGACATCTATGTTGCGCTCGCGTTCACTCCTCCCCAACACTGCGTGAGCGGAAGGTGCTGTCATGGTGGACACGATCTTCATCGGCGGGCGGGTCTTCACCGGCACGGCCGACGCCCCCGTCGAGGCCGCGGTCGCGGTCGGCGGCAGGCGCGTCCTGCTGGTCGGCGACCAGGAGACGGTGCGGGCCTCGGCCGGCCCCGACACCGAGGTGGTCGACCTGGCCGGTGGGCTGCTCATGGCCGGCTTCCAGGACGCCCACGTCCACCCGGCCTTCGGCGGCGGTCAGATGCTCCGCTGCGACCTGTCGGCCGAGCACAGCGTCGAGGGCTATCTCGCGGTGATCGCCGCCTACGCCGAGGCGCACCCCGACAGGACGTGGGTCCACGGCGGCGGCTGGTCGATGGACGTCTTCCCCGGCGGCACCCCGACCAGGCAGCTGCTCGACAAGGTGGTGCCGGACAGGCCCGCGCTGCTGACCAACCGCGACGGGCACGGCGCCTGGGCCAACACCCTGGCCCTGCGGCTGGCCGGTCTCGACCGTGACACGCCCGATCCCGTGGACGGCCGGATCGAGCGGGAGCCGGACGGAACCCCGCAGGGCACCCTGCACGAGGGGGCCATGACCCTGGTGAGCGGGCACGTGCCGGTGGCGACCGCCGAGGAGGCCTACGCCGGTCTGCTCGCGGGTCAGGCCCACCTGTTCTCGATGGGGGTCACCGGCTGGCAGGACGCCATGATCGGCGCCTTCCCCGGCCACCCCGACAACTACGACGCCTACCTCCGCGCCGCCGGCGAGTCGACGCTGCTGGCCCGCGTCGTCGGCGCCCTCTGGTGGGACCGCGAGCGCGGCCTGGAACAGATCCCCGACCTGGTCGAGCGGCGCAGGACCGGTCAGGTCGGCCGGTTCAACGCCACCACCGTCAAGATCATGCAGGACGGCGTCGCGGAGAACTTCACCGCGGCGATGCTGGAGCCGTACCTCGACGGCTGCGGCTGCGCGACCGCCAACAGCGGCATCAGCTTCGTGGAGCCCGGCCTGCTGCGGGAGGCGGTCCACCGGCTGGACGCGCTCGGCTTCCAGATCCACTTCCACGCGCTGGGCGACCGCGCGGTCAGGGAGGCGCTCGACGCGCTGGCCGGCGCGCGGACGGCCAACGGCGTCAACGACAACCGTCACCACCTCGCGCACCTGCAGGTCGTTCACCCCGCCGACATCGTCAGGTTCGCGCAGGTGGGCGCCGCCGCCAACCTCCAGCCGCTGTGGGCGGCGCACGAACGCCAGATGGACGAGCTGACCATCCCGTTCCTCGGGCGAGAGCGCGCCGCCCTGCAGTACCCCTTCGGCGACCTGCTGCGCGCGGGCGCCCGCCTGGTCGCGGGCAGCGACTGGCCGGTGAGCAGCCCCGACCCGCTGTGGGGCGCGCACGTCGCGGTGAACAGGACGGTGCCCGAAGGCGAGCCCGGCGAGCCGTTCCTGCCCGAGCAGGCGCTCACCCTGGCTCAGGCGCTCACCGCCTACACGGCGGGCAGCGCCTGGATCAACCACCTGGAGGACGTCACCGGCACGGTCGAGGCAGGCAAGTACGCCGACCTGGTGGTGCTGGACCGCGACCCCTTCGCGGGGCCGCCCGAGGAGATCGGCTCGACCCGGGTCGTCAGGACCTATGTCGAGGGCCGGCTCGTCCACCAAGCCTGACAACCTCTGAAAGGCGTGACTCATGAGCCTACGACTGCGAACAGCGCTCGCCGTACTCACTCTGGCCGTGACGGTGGCGGCATGCGGCGGGGGCGGCGGCGGGACCGCGGCGCCCCCGCCCGGCGGGGGCCTGAGCTCCGGCACCCCCGAGCCCAAGGGCGACATCGACGCCTTCACCTGGGTCTCCTACGCCGAGCCCCCGACTCTCGACTACGTCCACGCCTTCGACTATCCGCAGAACATGGTGCTGTCCAACGTCTGCGAGAGCCTCATGCGCTGGACACCGGACCTCAAGGAGGAGCCGGGCCTGGCGGAGAAGGCCGTCCAGCGCGATCCCAGGACCCTCGTCTACACGATCCGCAAGGGCGTGCGCTTCCACAGCGGCGCCGAGATGACCGCCGACGACGTGGTGGCCAGCCTGAACCGGCACCTCGACGAGAAAGTCGGCTCCTACTGGGTCTCCAGCTTCCGCAACGTCCAGTCGATCACCAAGACCGGCCCGATGGAGGTGACCGTCAGGTTCAGAAGACCCGACGCGCTGTTCGCTCTGGAGATGGGCGCCTCGCCGGGCACGGTGGTCAGCGCGGCCTCGCTCAAGGCGCGGGGCAGGGCGTTCGGCACCGCCGACGGCGGCCTGGACTGCACAGGACCGTTCAAGCTCGGCACCTGGACCAAGGGCCAGTCGATCCAGCTGGACCGCTTCGACGGCTACTGGGGTGACAGGGCCAGGTCAGGCAAGGTCACCTTCACCTTCGTGCCGGACACGGCGGCCAGGACCAACGCCCTGGTGACCGGTGAGGCCGACGGCGGCTACATGATCCCGGCCGCCTCCGTCGCCCGGCTGCGCTCCTCGGGCGCGGGCACCGTCTACGCCGGTCCCAACCTGACCACCGCGAACCTGATCGTCTCCGACCTCAACGCCGGCACGCTCGCCGACGTGAGGGTACGGCAGGCGCTGTCCCTGGCCATCGACAGGCAGGGCCTGGTCAAGGCCGCCCTCGGCGAGCACAGCGCACCCACGCTGGTGCCGGGTCCCGTCCAGGCCTGGCGCAACGCGGCGGACGCCAGACCCGCCGCGCCCGCCGTCAGGCGAGACGTCGAGGCGGCCAGGAGGCTCGTCGCCGAGGCAGGGGCGCAGGGCAGGAAAATCGTGATCGCCACCTCCAACGCGGCGCCCGAGTTCCCGGTGATCTCCAACGCGGTGCAGGCCGCGGCCAAGGAGATCGGGCTGGCGGCCGAGGTGCGAACCGTCGCCCCCGACGCCTACACCGCGCTGTTCTCCGACCCCGAGGCGCGCAAGGGCATCGACCTGTTCCCCACGTTCTGGTATCTGTCGGCCACCGACCCGCTGGAGCTCTACGGCCTGTTCCAGACGGGGCAGTTCGAGAACTACGGCGGCTTCTCCGACCCCGCCTACGACAAGCTCGTCGACGCGGCCGAAGGCGAGTTCGACAGGGTCGAGCGGGCGCGGTTGACGGCGAAGCTGCAGGAGAGCGTGGCCACGCGGCTGCCCTGGATCCCGCTGGCCGACCTCGACAACGTGATGTTCCTCGGCAAGCGCATCACCGGGGCGCCCACCAGCATCTCCTACCTCTACTACCCGTGGGCCGCCGACATCGGGGCGGCGGGCTGATGGCCGGATTCCTGCTGTGGCGGCTGGCCGGGATGGCGGCGATCCTGGGAGCGTCCTCGGTCCTGGTGTTCGGCGCCCTCCAGCTCGCCCCTGGCGACCCTGCCACCTTCCTGCTCAGCGGGCGGTCGGCCACCCCCGAGGCGATCGCCGCCATCCGCGCGCAGTACCGGCTCGACGACCCGCTGCCCGTGCAGTACCTGCACTGGATCGGCGGCGTGCTCACCGGCGACTTCGGCCGCTCGGTGCAGTTCCGCACCGACGTCGGCGGGCTGATCGCCTCCCGCGCGCCCATCACGCTCACCCTGATCGCCATGGCCTTCGCGCTCACCATGATCCTCGGTGTGGCGCTCGGCGTCTGGAGCGCGACCAGGCCAGGCGCGGTCGACAAGGCGGTGCTGGTGGGCAGTTCGGTCGCGGTCGCCACGCCCTCCTTCGTGCTGGGGTTCGTGCTCATCGCGCTCTTCTCGGTGAAGCTCGGCTGGTTCCCCTCCATCGGCGCGGGGGAGGGACTGGCCGACCGGCTGCACCACCTCGCGCTGCCCGCCGTCGCCCTCGCGCTCACCTTCGCCGGAGTGCTGTCCAGGGTGTCGCGCACGGCGATGATCGACCAGCTGGGTCAGGAGTACGTCACGGTGGCCCGCGGCAGGGGCGTGCCCGAACCGACCATCGTCCGCAGGCACGTGCTGCGCGGCGCCATGACCGTGACGCTCACCTACGGCGGCCTGCTCGTGCCAGGCCTGCTGGTCTCCACCGTGCTGGTGGAGACCGCGTTCGGGGTCAACGGCCTGGGCCAGCTGCTGCAGTACTCGGTGACGGTCAAGGACTTCCCCGTCGTGCAGGCGCTGACCCTGCTGACCGTGGCGGTGTTCGTGCTCGCCAACCTCGTGGTGGACCTGCTCGCGCCGCTGGCCGATCCGCGCGTGCGACTGGGAGCGGTGAGCTGATGGAGACCTTCGCCGTCAGGCCGGGACTGCGCCGTCTCGGCGGCAGGGGCAGGGGTGGCGGCCTGCTCAGGGCCGCGCTCGCCGTGATCGCGCTGCTGGTCCTGGCCGCCGCGCTGGCCCCGCTCATCGCCCCGGCCGACCCCGACGCGGTCGACCTGTCGGCCGCGCTGGCCGGACCTGGCGGCGACCACCTGCTGGGCGCCGACGCCTCCGGCCGCGACCTGCTCTCCCGGGTGATCTACGGGGCCAGGACCGGCCTGCTCGGACCGCTGGGCGTGGTGGCCATCTCCACGGTGCTCGGCGTCCTGGTCGGACTGACCGCCGCCTGGCACGGCGGCTGGGTCGACACCGCGCTGTCGCGATCGATGGAGCTGGTCTTCGCCTTCCCCGGCCTGCTGCTGGCGATCTTGGTGGTCGCGATGTACGGCCCCGGCCAGATCGGCCCCATGATCACCCTTGCCGTCGCCTACACGCCGTTCGTGGGCCGCCTGGTCCGCGGGGTGGCCAGAGGCGAGATGGGCCGTCCCTACATCGCCGCCTACCGGGCGCTGGGCTTCGGCGGCCTGGCCATCTGCCTGCGCCACCTGCTGCCGAACATCGCCCCTGTGATCCTGGCCCAGTCCACGATCAACTTTGGCTACGCCCTGCTCGACCTGGCCGGACTCGCCTTCCTCGGCCTGGGCGTGCAGCCGCCGGCCGCCGACTGGGGAGCGATGATCAACGAGGGCCAGTCCGCCGTGCTGCAGGGCGCGCTCGGCCCGATCCTCGTACCCGGCCTGGCCATCGTGCTGAGCGTGATCGCCTTCAACATCGTCGGCGAGAGCCTCGCCGACCGCGTCTCCAGGAGGTGACCGTGCTGGAGATCGACGAGCTCGCCGTACGGCTCCCGCGCACCGCCCGCCCGGCGATCGACCACATCTCGCTGACCGTGGCCGCGAACGAGACCGTCGGCCTGGTCGGCGAGTCGGGCTCCGGCAAGTCCCTGACGGCGCGGGCCGTCCTCGGCCTGTTGCCGAAGGACGCGCAGATCTCGGGCGAGATCCGGATGGACGGCGCCGACGTGCTGACCATGTCCCCTGCGGGGCTGCGCCGCCATCGGACCCACTCGGCCGCGATGATCTACCAGGATCCGCGCGCGGCGCTCAGCCCCTTCCGGCGGATCGGCGACTTCCTCGCCGAGATCCTCCGCGAGGAGATCGGCGCCAAGGCGGCCAGGTCCAGGGCCGTCGAGCTGCTGGAACTGGTCGGCCTGTCCGAGCCGGAGCGGCGCGTGCGCCAGTACCCTCACGAGCTGTCCGGCGGCATGCTCCAGCGCGTGGTGATCGCGGCGGCCCTGGCGGGGGAGCCCCGGCTGCTGCTGGCCGACGAGCCGACCACCGCGCTGGACGTGACCACCCAGGCCGAGATCATCGGCCTACTGCGCGACCTGCGCGCCAGGATGCGGACCGGCATGCTGTTCATCACCCATGACCTGGAACTGGCTGCGACGATCTGCGACCGCGTCTACGTGATGTACGCGGGACGGATCGTGGAGACGGGGCTGACGCGGCGGCTGTTCGCCGAGCCGCGCCATCCCTACACCTCAGGCCTGCTCGCCGCCACCCCGCGCGTCTCCGCGCTGGGCACGCTGCCGCCCGCGATCCCCGGACGCCCGCCGGACCTGCTGTCGGCGCCGCCTGGCTGCCGCTTCGCCCCTCGCTGCCCGCACGTCATGGACTCCTGTACGGCTGCCGCCCCGCCCCTGGTGGACGGGGTGGCCTGTGTGAAGGCGGAACTGTGAACATCGACCTCGAAGTCCGGGGCCTGCGCAAGCGCTACGGCACGTTCACCGCGGTGGACGAGGTCTCCTTCGACCTGGCGGAGGGCGGCTCGCTCGGCCTGGTCGGAGAGTCGGGCTCGGGCAAGACCACCACGGCCAGGCTGCTGCTCGGCCTGGAGCGGGCCGACGCCGGCAGGGTGCTCGTGGCGGGCAGGCCGCTGGCGACGCTCGGCCGCAGGGACAGGGCGAGGCTGATCCAGATCGTCTTCCAGGATCCCCTCGGCTCGCTCGACCCGCGCCTTGCCGTACGGGAGTCCCTGACCGAGGTCCTGCGCCTGCACTTTCCCGGCGAGCCGAGCGCGCCGAGAGTCGCCGAGCTGCTCGACAGGGTCGGTCTCGGCCCGCGCGAGGCGGCGGCGCTGCCCAGGGAGCTGTCCGGCGGGCAGCGGCAGCGCGTCGCGATCGCCAGGGCGCTGGCGGTCCGGCCACGGGTGCTGGTGCTGGACGAGGCGGTGGCGGCGCTGGACGTCTCGGTCCAGGCGCAGATCCTCGGCCTGCTGGCCGAGATCCGCGCGGCCGGCGGCGTCTCCTACCTGTTCATCACGCACGACCTGGCCGTGGTCGGCTGCGTCACCGACCACGTGGCGGTCATGCGGCGCGGCCGGATCGTCGAATCGGGGCCGACGGCTCGGGTGCTGACCGCGCCCGAGCACGAGTACACGCGGCTCCTGCTGGACTCCGTGCCACGGCACGCCTTCTAGGCGGCGGCCGGGATCAGCCTGGGAAGCGGGCCTTCCAGGGGCCAGGCAGGTCGGCCTCACGCCACGTCATGACGTACGACGGCAGCCTGAGGTTCTTGTACACGACCACCACCTGCTCTCCTCGCTCCATCGCCTGCCGGATGCGGAGCGGGGGGCGCTGGGCGAAACGCTGGATGATGCCCTGGGAGTGGCAGCGGAGGTGGTAGCCGATCTGGACGCCCGACTGGCCGTAGATCATGCAGGGCGGGCGCACCCCCATCCGGCGCAGTTCCCGCACGGCCGCGTCGATCGCCTCCCGGTCGCGATGGTTGACTGCGGCCATGCGGTAGGCGTACGCGCCCTGGAGCGCCACATGCGCCACCAGCCCGGCGATCACCACCGCCGCGACCGGACGGCGCAGCCGCGTCCCCGTCACGACGGCCTCCGCGATCGGCAAGGACAGCAGCGCGTAGGCGGGCATCAGGAACCGGGGCGCGGCGTAGTCCACGTAGAACAGGTAGGGCAGCGCCATCGCCAGGCCGGTGACCGCGGCCAGCGCGATCGGGAACAGGTGGCGCCGGCGCGCGGCCGACCACAGGCCCAGCGCGGTCATCACCGGGATCGCGAGCCACCAGGTCAGGGCCACCGGCGACACCGCGCCGCACTCGGCGCCGAACCGGCACAGCGTCGGGCCGTCCAGCGCCCTGGCGTGCTCGACGATCGACACGTTCCAGCCTGTGCTGTTGTGCTCGCCCGCGTCCTTGAGCCGGGTGACGAACCCGCCGAACCGCAACTGCGCCTCGATCGCCCATTGTCCCCAGCCCACGGCCAGGCCCACGGCGATCGCCGACAGCGTGACGATCCGGCGCCCACGCAGGCCGACGATCGCCGTGACGACCAGCGGCACCGCGGCGACCAGCGCGTCCGAGGGCCGCATCAGCGACATGACGGCCAGCGAGCCCGCCAGCCCCACCGGCGCCAGGCGGGACCGCTCGCCAAGGAGGAGGAAGCCGACGGCCGCGACGGCGGCCAGCGCGGTGTACCCGTTCGGCATGGCCTGGTTGCCGTAGAAGAGCGACAGCCAGCTGCTGCCGTACAGCAGGGCCGCCACAGGCACCAGCCGGCCCGGCCGGATCCGCAGCCAGACGGAGAAGGCGCCGAACAGCGCCAGCGAGGAGATCACCGTCAGGTACAGGCGCAGCACGAGCACCGAGTCGGTCAGCGCCACCACCGGCGCGACCAGCAGCGGCACCCCCTGCGCCCGTGGCGCGCTGAACACCGCGGGCGGGGCGTGGGAGGAGAACTGGCTGGCGTAGACCGCCTCGTCCCAGCCGATACCCAGCCGGGGGGAGACGAGGAGCAGCTGCGCCAGGCCGTACAGGCAGCTGACCAACGCGAGCAGGACGATCGGACGCGGCGCGAACCGTTGTGGTCTGCCGAGACCGGACAGAATGCGAGGCCGCGTGACCGTCACGGTGGACTCCAGGGTGCTGCCAGGAGGCGCGCCTCCGATCCGAGCTGAGGGGCAGCTCCTACCCGCCCCGTCCGGCTCGGACACCGCCACCGCATGCTCCTTGGCGAGGACATTGCCCAAGCGGGACGGTTGTCCCCGGCCCTCCCGCCCGGCCTCGCCGACGCCGGTGGTCGCCTCGCGCGAGCGGGACTCCCGGCTCCGGCCGGGCTGAGCGCCGTGGACTCAGCCCTGCCCCGGGAGGCCGTCAGCCGGCGGCGTTGACGGGGGCGGCGCGGTCCGGCCGAGCGCACCAGGTCGTCGCCGACGCAGTTGAGGAACTGGCTCATATTCTCCAGTCGGACGCCGGCGGGGGTGATCGGGCGGAGAGCGCGGGCGCTTTGCCGGGCAGTGTCGGCGAGCAGAGCGTTGGCAGGGGCACTGGCGACCATGGCCTGGTACCAGACTATGCAATGCGTTTTGACGCGGTACAGGCCTGTCGGTACGGGCCGGGATAGACGAGCACGGACCGAGCACGGCGGACCCGCCGGTGCGCGCCACGCGTCCATCGCCGGGGTGTGAGCCGCATGGTAAAGGTGGCGAACCAGCAGGTCGGCTCTGTGCGATGAGTTTTGACGCGGTATAGGCCTCCACGGGTGTGGCTGATCTTGAAGAAGGCTGGCATCGACCCAGCGCCACGACGCGCGGGACCGTCCTGGAGTGAGTTCCTGCGTGCTCAAGCTACGGGATCTTGGCGTGCGACTTCTTCCACTGCGACACCGTGCTGTTCAAACGCCTCTATTGCTTTGTTGTCATGGAGATCGGTACCCGCCGCGTGCATGTTCTCGGCGTCACCGAGCACCCGACCGGGCCGTGGGTTGCGCAGCAGGCCAGGAACCTGATGATCGAGCTGGGGGACAAGGCGGAGGAGTTCAGGTTCCTCATCCGCGATCGGGATACGAAGTTCACCCACGATGTTCGACGAAGTCTTCACGGCCGAGGGCATCGGCATCATCAAGACGCCACCTCGGGCTCGGCGGGCCAACGCGTTCGCCGACCGCTGGATCGGTGGCCTGCGCCGAGAACTCCTTGATCGGATCCTCATCGTCAACGCCGGCCACTTACGACGCGTGCTGGCCATCTACGAGGCCCACTTCAATGAGCATCGCCCGCATCGTTCCCTGGGCCAGGCCGCTCCGTTACGAGCCCTTCCCGACCCTGCGGAGGCTTCTGGTGATCGGCCTCCTGCACATGTTCCTGATCTGGCCGGGTGACGTGCTCGCCATCTACGCGGCCTCCGGGCTGGTATTCCTGCTGCCGTCGACCTGGCTGCCTCATCGGAGCCGGAGCGGAGCGGCTGCCCCGTGCCAAGCCGCCATCCACCATTGATCGCAATTGTCCGAGGTATTTCCGGTTCGCGCCAAGAGTCGTAGAGCCGACAGGCTGGCTCGCTTCACCTTCGACGGGAGATCCAGGAGTTCCCAGTGGAGGGCGCGGAATCCCGGGCTCGCTGTCGGCCCGGAAGTGACGAGGGCTCGTGGCGGACCCGATAGCTCGGAGGACCTGCAACTCTGGCTAACGGAGGACTCGGTAGCGAAGATGAGCCTCACTCGCGAAGGCTGATGTATCGAGGCGCTCAAGCTCGATGTGCCGCCCAAGGCCTGCGAACAGCGAGATGCCGTCGCCGAGCAGGACCGGCGCAACGTCCAGGTGGAGCTCGTCGACGAGACCGAGCCGCAGGCACTGTCGTGAGATGGTTCCTCCGAGCAGGCTGACCCAGCCGTCCCCGGCCGCTTGCGTGGCCAGCCTGACGGCCTCGTTGATGTCGTCGACGACGAAGTTGTACGTGGTGCCGTCGCGCTCGATCGGCTCATGGGCGCTGTGGGTCATCAGGTAGACCGGGACCTTCAGCATGCCGCCATACGGGATCTCGCCGTCCTCGATGGTCTGGGTCTTGTTCGCGCCGCCGACCACCGCGCCGATCCGGCTCATCACTGTCTCGACGACGGCGTCATCCTCGGGAGTGGAGGGTCGGCCGAACATCCAGTCGACCCCGCCGTCCTCCTTTGCCATGAACCCGTCAAGAGTGATGGTCGCGTGGACGATCACGGTAGCCATAAGCCGCTCCTATCTCCGAGAGGTGAGTCGATCGACTCGCCTCTATTTACCTAATCGTGTTCGTAATGGTGAGTCAAGGAACTCACCTCGATGAGATACTGAACGGATGACACGTGGACGCTCCTCGTACCACCGTGCGGTGGCCGCGACCAATCGCGAGGCGATCCTCGGCGCCGCCGCGCAGCTCTTCCTGGAGTTCGGGTACGACCGCACGCCACTGGCACGTGTCGCCGAGCGCGCAGGGGTGTCCAAGGCGACGCTCTTCAAGCAGTTCCCGACCAAGGCCGAGCTCTTCGAGGCAACGGTGCTCGCGGCAGGCGGATCGCCGGCTCCGGAACCGGTCGAGATCCCGACCGGCGACCTCTACGCAGGCTTGGTGGTGCTAGGTCGCGCGTATTCGGAACTGTTGACTCGTCCTCGCATGGTCGCCCTGATGCGAACCGTGATCGCCGAATCGCACCACTTCCCCGAACTGCGCGAGCGGACCTTCGACTTCGGCACGCTGCCTGTGCTGCAGGCGCTGGGGCGCTATCTGCGGGAGGCACACTCCGCAGGAAGCGCCGACATCGATGATCCGGATCTGGCATCCGCACAGTTCCTCGGCATGATCGCGTCCGCGATCTTCTGGCCGCGCCTCACGCACGGTACGTGGTCGATCACCAAGGAAGAGCAGTCGCGAGCGGTCGACGAAGCAGCCCGAACGATCGCCACGCGCTTCGCAACTCCCTGACGTGATCATCGGCATCCGAGGAGGATGAGTGCAGGAATTGGCGCTAGCGTTGATCTTTAGCGTGGTGGCAGAGCGTGGCGTATTGATCTTCGTCAGGCGTCGGAACCGGCCGTCTCATCGTGATCGCGGAGCATGCGTAGAACGGTTGCGGGCGAGGGGTGCTGGCCCTTCTTCTTGCCCTTGCTGATTACCAGGCGGGCGGCGATGTCGCGGAGGCTGAGGTTCTGGGCGCGCAGGTGCAGGGCCATGGAGAGCATGGCGGGGTCGGTGACGGTGGCGCCGCCGATGGCCTTGCCGCGGGTGCGGGCGGACTCGTGACCTTCCAGAGTGCGGTCGCGGATGTACTCGCGCTCCATGCCCGACAGAGCGGCGAGCACGGTGAACACCACACCGGACGGGTCATGGGAGCCTTGCAGTTCGCCGGTGAGGAAGTGCAGCGCGATCCCGGCGGCGCGGAGCTGCTCGGCCAGGGCGGCCAGGTCGAGGCCGCGGCCGAGGCGCTTGTGCTCGTGCACCACGAGCGTGACCGCCACCCCCGCCGAACGGAGCTCGCGGGCCAGCGCGACGGCCTTGTCGAGTTCAGGGCGGACGGTGGCGCGGGTGGAGATCTTCTCGGAGAAGACGCGGGTGACGCCGGCGGCCTGGAGCGCATCGAGCTGAGTGTCCAGGGACTGGCGGACGGTGGAGGCGCGGGCGTAGCCGATCCGGACGTGGCCGGCCGACTCGGTACCGGCCGCGGGTGGGCGAGGCAGTTCGAGCCATAGGGTGCCTGGCTTGCGGATGGCCGGGGTCGGGACGGTGAGTGCCTTGGCGAGGGCGGGCACGAGACGGAATCGGGCGGTGTGGTACTGCACGGCGACCTTGCCCTTGCCGGTACGGCAGGGCGATCCCGCCGGGGCCGCGCAGGCGGTCATCGGGCAGTCGTGGGCCTCCACGCGGAGGAAGTCGTCGTCACGCACCCCGAGAGTGTTTCATAGGGGCGTTTCACACACCCCTCTATTTGTACCGACCTATGAAACGGCGTTCGCCCAGGCGGCGGCTGGCCGCAGCTGATGTTTCGTAGATGGTCGCCTATGAAACGCTGCGCCTAGCGCATCCGCGATCGCTTCAATAGTCCATCGACCTGCTGCCGAGCCAGCGGGACAAGAGCGCGGCAGAAACAGCGACACTAACCGTGGCACGTCCCACCCCGGTCCGACCCGACACGGCACCCATTGTTCGAGGCACTGGATGGTGCCGCCGTATGAGCGAGGCTATCGGGGGCCGCAGATGCCGAGGGCCTTGCCGATCAGGGCGGGATCCTCGACGGTGTCGAGCAGCGCCGTCGCGTAGTCGGCACGCGAGAGCTGCATCGCGCCGCCCGTGGCGTTGGCCTCGAAGTCGATGTGAACGCGGCCGGCGGGCGGCTTGTCGTTGAGCATCGTGGCGCGGGCGATGCTCCAGTCTAGGCCGCTGACCTGCAGCATGCCCTCGGCGCGCGCGAGGTCCACGTACGCTTCGCGGAAGAACAGCCACGCGAGGGAGACCGCGAGGCGGGGCCGGGTGGCCGGCACGGAGCGGCTGCTCGTCATCACCACCCGCCGTACGCCGTGCTCGTGCATGGCGGTGATGAGGGTGGCGGCGATCCGGCTGCCGCCGACCGCGGCGATGACGGCGTCCTGCCCCTGTACGGCTCGGCGTACGGCCTCGAGGTCGTGAGCGTCGCCCTGGTGGACGCCTGCCAGCCCGGCGCGGTCGGCGAGCAGTTCCGGCCGGCGGGCGAAGGCAGTGATCTCGTGTCCGCGATTGACGCCTTGCGTCAGGACGTGCTTTCCGGTCCGGCCGGTCGAGCCGATGACCATGATCTTCATGATAGTGCCTCCTTGAATATAGTGATTTGCACTATAGCGATACTCGTGGACTATAGTGCAAACTGCACTAAGAAAGGAGAGTCATGGCACGACGTCCCGATCTGGTCGGCCTGACCGTGCTGGCCATGCTGTCGGTACGTCCCGGCCACCCGTACGAGCTGCACCGCTTCATAGTCCAGACGCACAAGGACTACGTGACGGGGCTGCCGAGAAGCCTCTACCACGCGGTCGACAAGCTGGCCGGCGAGGAACTGATCGTCCCCGTCGAGACGAGCAGGGAAGGCCGCCGGCCCGAACGCACGATCTATGAGATCACTGACGAGGGCCGCCACGAACTGGCGACCAGGCTCCGGGCGCTCCTGGAGAACCCGGGCGGCGAGCGCCGCGTCTTCACCGCGGCTGTCTCGCTCATCGGCGTCCTCCCGGTGCCCGACGCGTTGCAATCCCTACGCACCAGGCAGGCGGCACTCGAAGGGAACGTCGCCGGGCTGAACGGACACCTGAAAACCCTGCGCGACAGTGGCCTGCCTGACGTTCTGGCGATCGAGCTCGACTACGAGCGGGCCCTTGACCGAGACCGAGCTGGCCTGGATCAGGCGGCTCATCACCCGCTTGGAGTCGGGCGAACTCGACTGGTCGGGCACCTTCAACCGCGACCAGCTGGAAAACGCGCTCGACGAATCATGAGAACCGGCTGTCAGGGTGCGCCAACACCCTGACAGCCGCACATCCGAACAAGGCGCCTGCCCTGCTGGAGTCGCAACGTCAGGATAGGCGCCGCGACCACAAGGAGTTGCGCCATGTCCGCCAACGCGGAGATCATCACCATGCTCACCTGCCTCGCCGAGGCGTGGAACGCAGGTGACGCCACTGCCTACGCCGCGTGGTTCACCGAAGACGCCGACTACATCTCCTTCGACGGCACGCACACCCGGGGGCGACAGGCCATCGAGTCCTCGCACCGATGGCTGTTCGAGGGGCCGCTCAGGGGCTCCACCATGTCCACCCCCGATAGCGACGTCCAGGTCAAGCAGCTGGCCGACGGCGCCGCGCTGGTGATCTCCCAGGGCGGCACTGCCGTGGACGGTCGCCGGCGCGACTCGATCGTCACCTTCACCGCCGTACGCACCCCTGAAGGCTGGCGCTTCGCCTCCTTCCAGAACACCAGGGTGACGTCGTGACGAAGAAGAAACTGCTCGCCGAGGTGGCCGCGGTCATCGAGGCGCCGGTCGCCGAGGTCTGGGGCGCCATGGCCGACGAACTGCTGCCCGGTGGCAGGCGCTCCGGCCGCTTCACCATCGAAGACGTCCCCGGCCACACCTCCACCGTGGAGGTGGCTGGTCACACCATCTCCTTGCAGGGCGGCTGGTGGTATCGGGGCGAGTGGAGCGTCGAACCACATCCCAAGGGGACGCTGCTCGTGCATCGCGTCTTCAACGTGGCGCGTTGGGCGCGCTGGGGCGTGCCTCTCGCCAACCGCATGTTCGTCGGTTTCGCCGACAGTACACGTGCGACCTTCATGGAGAAGGCCTCCCGGATGGGTCATCGTCTGGGGTGTCCCACCGGTCCGGCCTGAGTGTCAACGGTTTTCTCCGCCGGATGCCCGTTAGGTCGGCGTAGTCCGTGGTGACAGGGTCTCCACTCTGATCTTCCAACGTCACTCACATCCGCACGGCCAGTGGCGGTAACCCAGCGTTCTTCAGCCCGCTGTCACCACTGGCCGATCCGTTGCTGTTAAAGCCCCTGTCCCAGCCGTGGGGGCCAACCTGTCCTTCGTTGCGAACGCAGTTTGTTGGATGCAAGAGGTCGAAGGAGTGCCAACATCCGGAGGTGCCGTTAATGGCCGTAGAGACACGGCCCGACGACGCGGGGTTCCCCGACCGTCCCTGGCGTAAATCCCGCAAGACCTCCTCGCCCCGGCAGCCCCTCAGCCGCGAGCTGATTATCGAGGCCGGCCTGCGGATCCTCGACGCCGAGGGGCTGGACGTGCTGAGCATGCGCAGGGTCGCTCAGGAACTCGGCACGGGCCCAGCCTCGCTCTACGCCCACATAGCGAACAAGGACGACCTGCTGGAGTTGATCTACGATCGGATCCTGGGGGAGATCCGGATCCCCGAGCCCGATCCAGAGCACTGGCGGGAGCGGCTACGGGAGCTGGCGTTGGCGTCGTTTCGCGTGCCGACCGCCCACGCCGACATCGCCAAGGTCGCTCTCGCGAACATCCCGACCACCCCCAACGCGCTCAGGACGGGCGAGGGCATGCTCGCGATCATGCTGGTCGGCGGGCTGCCGTCGCGGATCGCGGCCTTGGGGCAGGAAGCTGGCCACGGCGCCGCGGCTGGCGCTCGGCGAAGATCGCCCGTTTGGGGCTGGCGACATGGGCGTTACCGGCATCCCATCACGCCGCGGTCACACTCCTGTCGCGCCCATGTGACGGCCCTCAAGCCACGATGGAGCGAGTGCGGCACCGGCATAGGCCCAAACGCCGCGAGAGGCGAATGTGTAGGGGGACAGCATGATTCCTTTGAATCAAAAGTTCACACTTTATTGCATGGGGACTATTAGGAGCCAAAATCACCGGTTCCTTGACGGCCGCACACACGACGAGACGGTTGGCCTAGCCCCGGAAACCGGCGGCAACTTCACCGGAGCGCGGTGGCTGGCCCACGATGCGGGCAACGGCGACCTCTTCATCGAGTGCAAGGGAGAGCTTCCCGGGCCGAGTCGATGGCTCGACGGCCGCACCCACGACGCATCGGTGGGCCTGGCGCCGGAGCACGGCGGAAACTTCACCGGAACCCGGTGGCGGCCCCACAACGTAGGAGAGGGAGTCGTCCATCTGGAGTGCCTGGGAGACCTGCCCGGTCCGCGGTTCCTCGACGGCCACACGCACCCAGACGATGGAAGGGTCGGCCTGGCGCCTGAGACCACCGGGGACTTCACCGGAACGCGGTGGCTGGTGCTGCCTGCAGGGAACATCGCGGTTAGGTACCGAGGCCTATTCTGCTTCGGCGAGACCGATGAGCACTCCCCTGATGACGAGCCGTACGTCATCATCACGGCCATCGCCTCGCCGAGCATGGACACCCAGACCGTCCGAAGCCGGATCTACACAGAAGTCGACGCCGGCGATGCCCGCGGCGACAACATCGAGATCTACAGGGGGTCGCCCTTCCCTCTGGAGATCAACACCGTCTGCATGGAACACGACGCGGGCGACCCGGATAAATACCGTGGCGAGATCGAATCCGGCGTACGCTCGGTCGCGGCGTCGATCGCCGGAGGCGTAAGCGCAATCGCAACTCCCCTGGTGGTGCGGGCGTCCTGGCGCTGCTTCAGGCCGTCTCGGGCCCGATCGCCGACGCCATCAACGACGCGCTCGGCACAGGCGACGATCACCTGGGCACGGACAAGCGAATACTCACCACCGGAAATCTCATCGCATTCGCGCTGGCCAACCGGATCAATTTCCAGGGCATCGAGCACTGCTTCGAAACCACTACTTTCAACGGGGACGGCTCTACGTACAAGGCCTACTTCGACGTCATCACCGTATGAGGGGACTTCCTTCGGCCGCGCGGCAGAAGCGCGGCCGAACTGGTGGGTGTGTGTCTCGGTTGCGGGTGGCGAGGGGATGGGCTCGCTTCTACCCAGGTGGACCGTGCGGTTCGCTTCTCATCCAGGCAGGTGGCCCCAGCAGCGCGTACACCTCCTCGGGGAAGGACAGGTCCTCGGTGTCGAGGTCGGGCTCCAGCCGCTCGACGATCTTGAGGAACGTCCTCCACGCAGCACGCTCGGTTCGATAGCGCTCCAGGATCTTGGTCACGAGCTCGGGCACTCCGAGTTGTTCGGCGACCGTGGTCGGGTCGGCGGGCCCACGGGTCCAGCCCCGTGGGGTGCGTACGGCGAGGCCTTCCTCGGCGAGCGCTCGCAGTCCGTCACTCACTCCGGTGGCCGACAGCCCGGTCAGGCCGGGCAGGTCGAAGGTGCGTACCGGTTCGGAGCCGAGCGCTTCGTAGGTGAAGGCCGCGACACCGCCGAGGACACGGAAGACGGGGTGGATGCCGCCGAGTCGGCCGGGCTGCCAGCGCCGCCACAGGGCGCTTCGGCGTAGGCGTGGGGGATGGTCAGCCGGTAGGTGTCGGCGCGTTCGCCGCGGTGCTCGGCCACCCAGTCGATGAACGGGTCGGCCTCTTGCCGGAGCATCTTTAGTGTCTTGGCGACGGTCGACTCATCCAGGCAAACCGGATCAAGCCCAGTGGGCCGTGGTGCCCGCGCGACGGACTGGGACGGGGACGTGGGCCGTTGTCGCTGAATCGACGCGGAGGGTGTCGTGGTGGCCGCAGAGCTGGCCGTGGCTGGTCCGCCGGAGCTGCTCTCGGCCAGGTGAGCACGTAGAGGACGCTGAGCACCCGGCGGGGTGAGACGGACCGGCGCGTGCAGGCAAGCTCGGACGTCGAAGGCGAGCCAGGAGCCGGGCGCGGTGCGATAGCCCGGCGCAGGCTTGACATCCTGTCCCGCTCGGAAACACGGTTCGTTCCGTGAGCTGGGGTTCTGCTACGTGATCAGGTCGGCGGCTGCGACCATCGCGAGGTGGCGTTATCGCTTGTCTACCGGTTGGTGTCGGGCTTGTTCGGCCTGCTGGCCGTGCTGGTCCGCCCTGATCTGTCCAAGGATGTGGAGCTGCTGGTGCTTCGTCACGAGAACCAGGTGCTCCGCCGTCGACTCGGTGACCGGCCGCGGTGGGGTCACACCGACCGGCTCTGGCTTGCGGCGTTGTCGCGATTGGTTCATCGTCGCCGGTGGGCAGAGGTGTTCCCGGTCACCCCGGCTACGATCTTGCGCTGGCATCGCAACCTCGTTGCACGCAAATGGACCTTCACCGACCGGCGGCGTCCGGGACGGCCCGGCACCCGCCGGCCGATCAGAGCATTGATGGTGCGGATGGCCCGGGAGAACCCGACATGGGGACATCGGAGAATCCAAGGCGAATTGGCCCGGCTGGGCTACAACATCGCGGCCTCCAAGGTGTGGAAATTTTGCACGCCGCCGGTATCGATCCGGCGCCCCGCCGGGCCGGGCCGACCTGGCGGCAGTTCCTGGCTGCCCAGGGCCGCGCGATATCGCGATCGCGTGCGACTTCCTGGTAGTTGAGACGGTGTTGCTCAGGCGGCTGTATGTGCTGGTCTTCATCGAGCACGGCATCCGGCGACTGCACCTGGCCGGGGTGACCGCGCATCCGACCGAGGCGTGGGTAGTGCAGCAGGCCCGCACCTGGTGATGGACCTGGGGGAGCGCATCGCCGGGCTACGGTTCACGATCCATGATCGCGACCCGCTTTCCACCTCCGCCTTCCGGGAGGTCTTCAAAGCTGAAGGGCTGCGGATCATCACCACCCTGCCGCGGACGCCGAGGATGAACGCTATCTGCGAGCGGGTCATCGGCACCCTGCGCCGCGAACTCCTGAACCGGATCCTGATTTTCAACGAACGCCATCTGGCCCGCGTGCTCCACGAATACCTGACCCATTACAACGGGCACCGGCCGCACCAGTTCCGGCACCAACGACCCCCGGGCATCGCAGCGCAGCCCGCCCGCGACATGACCAACCTCAACGACCTGCGCTCTATCCGCCGAAAGCCCGTCATTGCAGGCATGATCAGCGAATATCACCACACCGCTTAACCGCAGCTCAGGACACGTAACTCAATATTCGCGCGGTACAGGCTTCACGCCGAGGGCGTCGTCCCAGTCCACAGCCTCGACGACACCCAAGCCAGGACATGTTCCGTCTGCGCGCCGGCGTGGACCATGTGGGGGTGCGAAAAGCCCGACAGCAGTGGCTGATCTACATGTACACGGCTCGAGTATGGCGAGGACTCGGGCATCCTTCTGATGCTGTCGCGGGACACCCCGGGGACCGCGGCGGGGAGGGCAGCTCCCCTGATGAGGCGTCCGCCGATCCGCGAACGCCATCCGCCTGACAAATGTGGTTTGCGAGGGTCATTTGGGCCTTGACCACGTGTTACCTGTCGGTAACCATCGGCTCACAACGAATGAGAGGGGCTTGTCATGCGTCTCCGCCTCCTGCCTCTGATCACCCTGCTGGTCGCCTCCCTCGGTCTGGCCGCACCTGCTCACGCGGCCTCGGCCGGTGACGTGATCTCCGCCCAGCCCACGACCGTCTACCTCGCGCCGGGCAAGCTTCTCGAGGTGCCCGTCGACGCCTGGCGCCTGCTGTACCGCTCCACCTCGGCCACCGGCGGGCTCAACGCGGTGTCCGGCACCTTACTCGTGCCCAAGACCGACTACCCCTTCGGCAGGCGGCCGATCGTCGGGTACGCCGTGGGCACGCACGGGATGGGTGACCAGTGCGCCCCCTCCACCAGCATGAACGAGGGCCGCGAGGCGGAGCTGGCCCTCATCAGCCTCTTCCTGCTGAAGGGTTTCGCCGTCGCGGTCACCGACTACGAGGGGCTCGGCACGCCCGGCACCCACACCTACATGGCGGGGATCTCCCAGGGCCAGGCGGTCCTGGACTCGGTGCGGGCGGCGATGCGGGTGCCGGACGCCAGGCTGTCCGCGGACGCGCCGGTCGCGATCATGGGCTACTCCCAGGGCGGCTCCTCCGCCGCCTGGGCCGCACAACTCCAGTCCTCCTACGCTCCTGAGCTACGGGTGCGCGGCGTGGCCGCCGGCGGCGTCCCGGCAGACCTCAAGGCCGTCGCCCAGCACCTGGACGGATCCGCCTCCTTCGGCCTGGCCGCGGCGGCGGGCCTCGGGCTCGACGCGGCCTACCCTGAGCTGGACCTGGAAGCCGACCTCAACGAGCGCGGCCGCGCCCTGCTCGCCGACGCGGCCGACGACTGCGTGGCCGAGATCAACGTCAAGCTGGCCGGGCTGCGGTTCTCCGACCTGTCGTCCCTGGACCTGCTCAACCAGCCCAAGTGGGTGGCCCGGCTCACCGAGAACCGGCTCGGCGCCGCGGCGCCTCGGGTGCCCGTGTTCCTGTACCACGCGCAGGGCGACGAGATCATCCCGCACTCGGTCGGCACCACCCTGCGGTCACAGTACTGCTCGGCTGGGGCCCGGGTGCGCTGGGTGAGCCTTCCCGCCGGCAACCACGTGCTCGGCGCTGTCAAGGGTGGGCCCTTGGCCGTCGAGTGGCTGGCGCTTCGCCTGCTCGGCGTGCCGGCGACCAGCAACTGCTGACCCCGCTCCGCCCGCCGTACCTATCCCGGTTCATCCCTCGGGCTCTCGCGTACGGCGGGAGCGCCGCATGACCTTCGCCTTGGAAGTAGCGCGCTGCTACGACCAGCGCCGGTGGGCTGCAGGGTGGCGGCCGGTCGATGGGCGGCGAGGACCCCGGCCCTGTTCCAACGTCGACGGGGAAGAGTGGTCGGTACAGGGCCGGCCACGTTCTCCGTCCATTCGGAGCACTTGCCGACGAAGGCCAGCAGCGCCTCGTTCACCTCGGCGGCGTGCGTCCACAACGGGCCGTGCGGCGCGCAGGGTGTTCAGATCGGCGGCGAAGGTGTCGTAGCGAGTTGGGAGGCGGCAGCGACAGGGTCGCCGAGGCCGTCCGCGAGCAGAAGGCCTCCTTCCATCGCCACGTCGCCGAACTGGTCCGCCAGGCCGGTGGCCCCGCGCACCTTGCACCTCAGCTCGCCCTTGTCGCCGAGGGTGCCCAGACCACGGCGGCCATCTCATGGGACCCGGCCACGGCAGCGCACGCCGCGCCGCCGCCGACGTCCTCATCCGGTGCGCGCTCGGAGACTGGGAGGACGCGCTTGCGACGTGAGCGCCGCGTCCCGGGTGGCGGACTCCGGAGGAAGCTGTTGGTCCCCACCGGATTAGGGGTGGTCGGGATCACGGACCTGAGATTTTCCGCCGGTGACGCGGCGGGCAAGGGATGGCAGGAACGCGGCGCGCGGGGACGCCTGCACGCGTAGGCGGCCCCTCGTCGCTCTCAACCGCCGGCCAGCTCCGCGATCGCCTTTCGCACGCGGGCCGCGCGCCCGGCCGGGGTTCTGGCCTTCAGCAGCGGCAGGATCAGCAGGTAACGGCCGGTCTTGTCGAGCGCCTCGAAGCGGGCGGCGGCCTCAGGGCGGCCCGCCAGCGCCTCGGCCAGGTCGGGCGGCACGGTGGCGTTGCGCTGGGCGGTGTAGGCCGCCGCCCATCTGCCGTCGGCCTGGGCGGCCTCGACCTCGGCCAGGCCGGGCGGCCGCATCCGCCTGGCGGCGGTCAGCGCCTCCACCGTCTGCACGTTCACCCGCGACCACGGGCTGCCCTTGCGGCGGCGGGAGTAGCGCTGCAGGTAGAAGTGCTCGTCCAGGGCCTTGCGCTGGCTGTCGATCCAGCCGTAGCACAGCGCGACCTCCAGCGCCTGGGCGATCGTGACCGAGGTGAAGGCCGACCCCTTCTTGGCGATCTTGAGCCAGGCGCCGCCATCGTCCCCGTGGTGCTCGGCCAGCCACGACTCCCATTCGGCGGCGTCCGCGAAGTGCATCATCGGCCCAGGATCTCCAGATAGTGCTGGTTGTACATGATGCCGAGCACGTTGCCGAACGGGTCGACGACGGAGGCGGTGACGAAGCCGGGGCCCTGCTCGGTGAGCGGCATGTACGGCGTGGCCCCCAGGGACAGCAGCCGGTCGAGCGCGCCCTGCACGTCGTCGACGTGCCAGTGGATGACCGCGCCTCCGGGGGAGTCCGCGGCCGTCGGCGGGGCGTATCGCCTGTCGATGATGCCGAGTTCGGACTGGTAGTCGCCGATCCTGAACTCGTAGTAGGCGGCCGGCAGCCCGTTACCGGGGCGCTCGAAGTACGGCTCGACGCCCAGCAGCTCCGCGTACCACTTCCTGGCGGCCTCCATGTCGTCGGCCCAGATGTTGACGGTCGCCGGTCCTCGCAACATGTGTTGCTCCTTTCCTCTGTTCAAACCATAGGAGGCGTTGAGGAACGTGCGTTTCCTCAACGCCTGGCAGACTGAGAAAATGTTGGAAACCTCCGTCCGGCTCCTGCGCCTGCTGTCCCTGCTGCAGTCGCGTCCCGACTGGCCGGGCCGCGAACTGGCCGACCGGCTCGACGTGACCACCAGGACCGTGCGCAACGACATCGAGCGGCTGCGCATCCTCGGCTACACCGTCGAGTCCACCACCGGTACGGCGGGCGGCTACCGGCTGGGCGCGGGCGCGGCCCTGCCCCCGCTGATCCTGGACGACGAGGAGGCGGTGGCCGTGGCCGTCAGCCTGCACGCGGCGGCCAGCGGCACGGTGACCGGCATCGAGGAGACCTCGCTGCGCGCCCTCACCAAGCTCCAGCAGATGCTGCCCTCACGGCTGCGGCGCCGCATCGACGCCCTGGGGGCGGCCACCGTGTCGGTCGCGGGCCGCGGTCCCACCGTCGACGCCGAGACCCTCACCGTCATCGCCGCCGCCATCCGCGATCACGAGCAGCTGCGCTTCGACTACGAGGGGCACGACGGTACGGCGAGCGCGCGCACGGCGGAGCCCCACCGCCTCGTCTACACCGGCCGCCGCTGGTACCTGCTGGCATGGGACACCGGCCGCGCCGACTGGCGGACCTTCCGCGCCGACCGCATCCGCCCCCGCACCCCCAACGGGCCGCGCTTCACGCCCCGCCGTCCACCGAGCGACGCCGCCACCCACGTCGTGCGCGGCGTCGCCTCGACGGCGTGGAGGTACCCGGCCCGTGTCCGCCTGCACGCCCCTCTGCCGCAGCTGTCGGAGCTCCTGCCGCCCACCGCCGGCCTCCTGCACGACGACGGGGTGCTCGAGACGGGCGGCGAGTCCCTGCACAACCTGGCCGCCTTCCTCGGCACCCTCGGTGTGCCGTTCACCGTCCTGGACCCGCCGGAGCTGCGCGACCTCCTGCACAGCCTGGCCACCCGTTACGCCAACGCCTGACGCCCGGCCGGTCGCCGGGACTCGCCGAGATCCCCGACGATCCGGGATCTTGGCGAAAAAGGCTCGTCTGCCCCTGGGGCGCAGGGTGACCCGGATGAGGGAAGGTTCGCGCAGGTCAAGGGCCACAAGGGAGCGTGGAGGCGGTGCCGCCCGCCGCCGGGCAGCCGTCCAGGGGCCGGCAGATGGCGGAAAAACCGCGATTGCTGGCAGTTTGGGCACTGTCGGATCAGCCCCGCCATGGTTTATTTTCTGGACGGACACGGCTTGAGGAGGAAGGACGCTCTGATCCGCGGCGACGCCGCACGCGACGCGCCTGCACGAGCCCAGGGGGAGCCTGCGCAGGTGGCGCGGAAGGGGTGACGCCTCTGACGCGTGACGCACACGACTCGATCATTATGTTGCGGGGGCCGAGGATGCTCGAGGCTCTTGGCTTGGACACTCTGGCCGAGAACACCTACCGACTTCTCCTGACGAACAACGATCTCGACATCGAGGGGATCGCCCGAGAGCTGGCCGTCTCTCCTGACGAGATCCGCCTGGCACTTGACCGGCTGGCCGAGCTCGCCCTGCTGCGCCCCTCATGGGAGTCGCCGGGCACGCTGCGTCCCGTCCAACCCGACGTCGGCCTGCAGTTGCTCCTCGAGCGGCAGCAGGCGGAGCTGCTGCGCCAGCAGCACCAGCTGGCGGAGAGCAGGACCGCGATCAGCCAGCTCGTCAGCGAGTACTCGGGGCCTGGCATGAGTGGTCCGAGCTGCGAGCCGCTGCGGGGCATGGACGCCATCCAGGCCAGGATCGAGCAGCTGGCGTCACGTGCCACGGCCGAGGTCGCGACCTTCATGCCGGGCGGCCCGCAGGACGCCGAGCTGATCAAGGCCGCGATGCTCATCGACCAGCAGGTGCTCGAGCGCGGCGTGGCCATCAGGACCATCGCGCTCGACAGCGCGCACCGTCATCCCGGCACCCTGGCCTACCTCCGGTGGCTGACCGAGGCGGGCGCGCAGGTGCGCACCGCGCCCGCGCTCCCGTTGCGCATGCTCATCTACGACCGGCGGGTCGCCCTGCTGCCCATCGACCCGCAGCACAGCGCGGCAGGAGCGGTGCAGGTCACCGATCGCGGGACGCTGACGGCCGTGCTCGCGCTGTTCGAGCAGTTCTGGGCGAGCGCCGCCCCGCTGGACGCCGAGCCCGCGGGGCCCGCGGGGGACGACCCCGGCCTCAGCCGCCAGGAGCGCGAGCTGCTCAGGTTACTCATGGCCGGGCTCACCGACGAGGGCGCCGGCCGTCAGCTCGGGCTCTCGCCGCGGACCATCAGGCGGATGATGGCCGACATCATGAAGCGCCTCGACGCCCGCAGCCGCTTCGAGGCCGGTGCCCGCGCCGCGGAGAGGAAATGGATCTGAGCCCGCGCCCCAGCGGGCCGCACGCACCGCCTACCTGAGATCTGTGCGGGGTGGCGGCCTGAACATCATCGCGTCCAGCGCGAGGACGATCAGGTCCGCGCTCTGATGGGCGAGCGTCCAGCCGGCGAACTCGCCCTGGGTGTCGAGGATCCTGCTGATCGTGACGAACGCCGTGTCCTCGGCGTCCGCGAGGCAGCCCGAGACCAGGAAGAGCACGAGCGAGACCCCCTCCTGGTCGCTGCGGAGCCACGCGTGCTCGAGGCCCGAGCCCCCGGTCCTGGTCGCCTGGCGGAGTGACTCACGCAGCAGGTCCTGAGCCACAGGGGAGACGCCACACCCGGTGGCCAGCAGGCGGGTGGTGATCACATACATCGCACCGGCTCCTTCGCGGGCGCCGCGCCGATCAGCCCCAGATGTTGCCGTCGGTTATCACCTCGCCGGTGCCGGGGTCGGGCTCGACCGCGTCGGCCAGGGCCGGCCCGCCTCCCGTGACGAGCGTGAACACCGCTGCCAGGACCACTCCGGCGCGAGCCAACGGCTTCATGCGCACTCCCTCGTCCGTTGCTCCATGTCGATGGGGCAAGTCTCGTCACAGCCGCCTGCGCGCCGGAAGCAGGACCGGCGTCCTCTTGCGGCCTGGTCCTCATGCGGCCAGCCCTGCCGCCGGGGCTCCGCGCTCCGCCGCCGTGCTCGCCCGGCCTCTCGCTGGCCGGATCCCGCCGTGGCCGCATGTTGCCAGCCGCCCGAGGCCCGCGAGCCCTTCCCCGGGGCTCGTCTCCTGATGAGATAGGCCGCATCGGCCCTTCCCCGCGACCCCGCAGCGCGAACACCTCGAGGAGATGATGGCGTGATCAGATCTGTCTCCGCATCCCGATCCCACTCCCGCACCTGCGTGCGACCGGACGACCGTCGCGGGCCTGACCTGAGGAGCGCCGCACCACCGGCGCCCTTCCGCAGCGTGGTCGCCTACGTCATGCCAGGCGCGAGCTCGTTCGGGCTCAGCGTGGTGGCCAACATGTTCGTCGACCGTACGGCCATGGGCCTGCCCGCCTTCGACCTCACCGTCTGCGGCGACGACCTCGGTTGTCTGAGGACCGACATCGGCCTGGTCCTGCAGGTGGAGCACCGCCCTGAGGTGATGAAGGGCGCCGACCTGGTGATCCTGCTGCCCAGCGACAGCAGGCCGCTCAGGCTGCGCCGGCCGACCAGGGAGGCGATCACGGCCGCCCACCGCCGCGGCGCGATCGTCGCCGCGTACGACACAGGCACGTTCCTCCTGGCCGACACCGGTCTGCTCGCCGGCCGCAGGGCCACCACGGACTGGTCACTGGCCGGGCAGCTGGCCGAACGGCACCCCGAGATCGACGTGCAGTCGGAGTCGCTGTACGTCGACGAGGGCCGGCTCGTGACGGGCGCGGGCGCCGCCGCGGGCATGGACATGCTCCTCCACCTGCTGCGCCGCGAGCACGGCACCTTCGTCTCCACCACCGTGGCGAGCGAGGCCATGGTGACCTCGCGCAGGGAGAGCGGCCAGGTGTACTACGTGCCCGCACCGGCGGGTCAGGCCACGCAGTGCGACACCGACGACCACGGTGACGCCCGCCTCGCCGATGTGCTCGCCTGGGCCGCCGCCCGGCTCGAACAGCGGCTGTCGGTGACGGATCTGGCCAGGCACGCGTTGATGAGCCCCCGCACCTTCGCCCGCCACTTCCGGGCCGCGATGGGCACGACCCCGCACGCCTGGCTGCGCGACCAGCGGCTCGACCGGGCCGAGGAGCTGCTGGAGACCACCGATCTGCCGATCCGGACGGTCGCGCAGAAGGTGGGGTTCCGTTCGGACGGCGTCCTGCGCGACCAGTTCATGAAGCGGCACGGTGTCTCTCCTCGCGCCTACCGCCACGCTCACCACCGGCGCAGCCCTTGGCGGACCGGCTCGTGACAGCGGGCCTCAGCCGTTCAACGGTGGCGCCGCCCTTCGGTGAGGCGCCGCAGCAGGTGTTCCACCGGGCCGTAGCGGTGCTCGCGCAGCCACCAGGCACTGAGTGCGAGCAGGACCGCGTACATGGCCACCGCGATCGCGACGACGCCGAGAGGCGGTATCCGGCCCGCCAGCCCGAGGCCGTACCCGCTGAAGACGAGGCAGGCCAGGACGGACTGGCCCAGGTAGTTGGAGGCGGCGGCGCGGCCCGCGGGGGTGAGCGCGGCGGGCACGGAGGGGAAGCGCCTGGCCAGGCGGAGCAGGGTGACCACGTACGCGGCGGCGAGCAGCGGCGAGGTCAAGGTGTTCAGCGCCGTCGCCGCCAGCATGGCCACACCGCTGTGGTCGATCAGGACGGAGTAGAGCACAGCCGTGGGCAGGCCGACGGTGAAGCCGATCCACTGGACCGCGGGCGCGCGGTGTGCCCAGTCGCCGGGCCGTTCGAACAGGCGTGACTTGCCGGCGGCGAGGCCGAGCAGGAACATCGCCAGCGCGCCGGGCCCCTGGGCGAACCAGACCATCGGCGCGGTGTGGAGGTACTGGGAGAGGTTGACGCCCAGAACGTCGAGCGGGCCACCGGTGAAGGCCGCGAGCACCCGCGCTCCCTCCTCGGCCGAAGGCGCTGCCATCACCGTGACGGGCGTGGGGCTGCACGTGACCAGCAGGGCGAGCAGGGCGTAGCAGGCGCAGACGACGACCAGGAGCACGATCGCGGTGATCACGGCGGTCCTCGGCCTGACGCGGCGAAGGGCCAGGAGCACCAGGCCGAGCGCGGCGTACAGGGTGAGGATCTCCCCTGGCCACAACAGCAGCCCGTGCAGGAGCCCGATCACCAGCAGCCCGAGGCAGCGGCGCAGGGTGCGGGCCGTGACGCCGGCCCCCACGCTCTCCGCCGAGCGGGTCTGGAGGGTGAAGGAGTAGCCGAACAGGAACGAGAAGATGACGTAGAACTTGGACAGGATCAGCGTCTGGACAGCGAAGTCGACCGGCCCCGTGGTGCCCATGCCCACGGTGGCCAGCAGACGGGGGTCGGCGAAGAAGCCGATGTTGGCGAGCAGGATCCCGGCGAGGGCGAAGCCGCGGATGGTGTCGACCTCGTGGACACGCCGCAGCGGGGGCGCGCCCGACCGCGTCGGTTCTCTGGCTGTCATGCGGTCAAGGCTGGCCGGGCCGCGCCCGGAACGGCATCCTCCGAAAAGGCGCGGGGGCATCCTCCTTCCGTACGAGCGCGTCAGCCCCGGCCAGGAGACGATGAGGTCCGGGGAGCGTCTCTGCGGGCGGTCAGCAGGTGAACCGCGGGTGCGCGCGCACCGCCCCGGCCTCGCCCAGCCGCTCGAGCGCGGCGAGCCAGCTCGCCGCGCCCGCCGCGTCCCGCGCGGTGAGGACGCACCGCGCGGGGTCCTGTCCCTCCAGCAGGCCGAGTACGGCCCGGCGGACCGGACCCTCGCTGGTCAGGACGCTTCCCGCCAGCACGACCGGCCCCGCGCGATGCACCCGGACGGCCGAGGCCACCAGGCGCTCCGCGGCCTCGCGGACGATCTCGCGGGCCCGCGGGTCGCCCAGCTCGGCGGCCTGCCCGACCAGAGGGGCGCTGGCGGCCAGCGCCATCCTGTCGGCCTGCGCCATCCTGACGATCTGGTCGGCCCGCCGCCGGGGCGGCCCTGCCACGGCGAAGCGTCGCGTGACCAGTTCCACGAGCGGGCCGCCGGGCGAGCCCCTGTCCAGCTCGCGGACGGCGGCCCGCACCCCGGCCCGCCCGATCCAGAAGCCGCCTCCCTCGTCGCCCAGCAGCCACCCGAGCCCGTCGGCGACGCCGTCGATCTCGCGGGCGGTGAAGCTGGCGGCGGCCGCCCCCGTCCCGGCCAGCAGCAGCGTGCCCGACGGCGCGTGCGTGCCCGCGGCGTAGGCGACGTCCACGTCGCTGACCAGCCTGGGGGAGTGGGGCAGCCCATGCTCGGCCCAGACGCGGCGCAGCACGGCGGCGAACCCGTCGTCCGAGCCGGCCACACCGGCCACCGAGGCGGTCACCGAGTCAGGCGGGAGGCCGTGGATCGCCTGGCGCAGGGCCGCCGCGATCGCCTCGCCCGCCGCCGCGGGCCCGTGCGCGGCGGGGTTGCCGCCGCCTGCCGTGCCGTACCCGGCCCTGGCGCCCGAGGCGGTGTGCACCGCGACCCGGGTGGAGGTGCCGCCCGCGTCGACGCCGGCGAAGAGCATCAGGACTCCAGACGCACCAGGCGTGCGGCGCCGGGAGCGAGCGGGAAGGTGGCGCCGCCCGGCTGGTAGGAGCCGGTGGCCGGGTCGAAGGCGGCGGCCCTGGCGGCCAGCCTGACCTCGGTGCCGGCGTCATGGCGGGCGTTGCACACGAACAGGTGCCGCGCGCCGTACCTGCCCACCACGACCTCGCCTCCGACGACGACGCCGTCCTCCAGGGGGCGCGCTCCGGCGGGCGGCGGGCCCGTGTGGCCCGCCGACGTCCACGGCAGGCGCGCCAGTTCGTCGCCCACCGGTCGCAGCCAGCGGGTGTTGAGGTCGCGCACGACGCCGTAGCGCTCGGTGGGCCGCCCGCCGTCCATCAGGGCGGGCTAGAAGCCCTCTCCGCGTGAAGGGTCGGGGGTCCAGTAGGTGAAGTACTGGACGCCGGTGTAGCCGTAGGCCAGCGCCGTGTTGACCTGCCAGGCGATCTCGGCGGCGGTGGGGGCGCGGTGCCCGTCGTAGGCGAGCGTCTGGACGTACATCCAGGCCGGCACGCCCGCCCTGGCGGCGTGGTCGCGGATCGTGGCCAGGTCGGCGAAGTAGCCGGCGTCCTCGCCTGAGGACAGGAAGGGGTAGCGGTCGAAGGAGAGCAGGGCAGGGCGGACGGTCGAGACGAAGTCGCCCACGTAGGCGTCGTAGGGGCCGGTGGCATGGCTCGGGAAGAGGTTGACGTAGGCGAGCCGGCCCAGCGAGCGCACCACGGACACCCCCGTCGCCAGGCGCTCGAAGCGGTCGGGCAGCGGCTCGTCCATCAGGCTGATGCCGCGGAAGGAGCGGTGGCCGCGGTAGTCGTCGATCACCCTGCCGATGAGCGCCCTGGTCTGCTCCTCGCCGGGGTCCAGGTCTCGCATGAGCACCTCGACGCGCGGGTCGGAGGCGACCAGCACCTCCAGCCCCGCCTCGTCGGCGCAGGACAGCGCGTGCCCGATGATGACCGTGTCGTTGAGGTAGTTGCCGGTGAGGACCAGGTCGATGCCCGCGTCGGCGATCTCGCGGTAGCGCGCCACCGTGGTCTCGTGGGGAGGCGGCGGCCAGAAGGCCGCGATCGTCAGCGTCACAGCGCACCGATCCTGATCCGCCCCGCGTACCGCGCCTGCAGCGCCTCGTTGTGCGCGTCGGCGCCGGGGATGTTGGCGGACAGGTAGGTGGGCGGGACCATTCCCGCCGCGCCCAGCAGGCCGATCGCCTCCGCCACCATCAGCTGGACGGCCAGCGCCGAGGTGATCGAGGAGATGCCGCACACCGGACCGTGCTCGGTCTCCAGCACCGCGTCGCCGTACGGGGCGAGGTTGTCGATCACGACGTCGGCCAGCTCGAACAGCCGCTCGCCCGAAGGGTGGCGCGAGGTGATCGCGCTCGTGTGCGCCATGGAGGTGATCGCGATGAGCGGCAGCGAGCGCTGCTTGACCAGCCTCGCCATCTCCACGGTCGAGCCGTTGCCACCGGAGTTGGAGGCGATCATGAAGACGTCGGCGGGCACGATCGTGTGCAGGGCCAGCACCCGGTGGGCGGTGCTCGGGTCCCGCTCGGCCAAGGGGTCGAAGTCGCCGGGTTTCGCCGAGCCCAGCACCACGGGGTCGCGCAGGGCGAGCCGGTTGGCGGGGATCAGCCCGCCCGCCCGTCCCGCGAGCTCCAGCGCCGCCGCCTCGGAATGGCCGGTGCCGTAGGCGTGCACCACCCCTCCGGCCAGCACCGCCTCGGCGATCAGCGCCCCCGCCCTCCTGATGGCGGGCAGCTGGCCGGTCAGCAGCTCGTCGGTGCGTCTGCGCGCCTCGTCGGCGAAGGCTGTCACAAGGTCCACAGGGTGCTCCTCAACGGTTCATGCCGGCGGTGAGGCCGGCCACGATCTGGCGCGTGGCGAGGACGAACAGCACGACCAGGGGGATCGTCGTCATCACCAGCCCGGCGAAGAGCGTCCCCCAGTCGTTCTGGAACTCGCCGAAGAAGTGGGTGAGCCCGACGGGCAGCGTGAGCTTGCTCTCGTCGCGCATCAGGACCAGCGGGTAGAAGAAGTCATTCCACAGGGGGACGAACTGGAAGACGATCACGGTCGCGATCGCCGGCCGTACCAGGGGCAGCATCACGTGCCAGAACGTCGCCAGCGGGCCCGCGCCGTCCAGCGAGGCGGCCTCGTCGAGCTCGTACGGCAGCTGCCGGAAGAAGGCGGTGAGCACGAAGACGTTGAACGGGATCGACCCCGCCGCGTAGACGAGGATCAGGCCCAGCAGCGAGTCGACCAGCCCCATGCTCTCCAGCAGGTAGAACAGCGGCAGCACGCCGAGGTGCGCCGGCAGCGTCATGCCGGAGATGAAGTAGGCGGTGAGCAGGCCGCGCCCGCCGAAGCGCCTGCGCCCGAGCGGGTAGGCGGCCAGCAGAGACACGACGGCGCCGAGCAGCACCGCGGACACCACGACGATCACCGAGTTGACGACGTAGGTGGAGAAGGAGGCCTCGGTCCAGGCCTTGGCGTAGTTGTCGAACGCCGACCCCGTGGGCAGTCCGATCGGCTCGTCGAAGATCTCGCTGGTCGGCCGGAAGGAGCTCAGCACCATCACGACGAGGGGCGCCATGGAGAAGACGGCGTAGCCCCACAGCAGCAGCTTGATCCAGAGGGTTCTCACGTCCGCCTCCTCAGCACGCGCTCGAGCAGCAGGGTCGAGCCGAAGATGAAGGTGAACATGAAGACCGCCAGGGCCGAGGAGGTGCCCAGGGCGTTGACGTCGCCCGAGGCGAACGCCGCTCGATAGAACAGCAGGCCGAGCACGTCGGTGGCGCCCGCGGGGGCGCCGTTCGAGCCCCCGAGGGCGTAGACCAGCGCGAAGGTGTTCATGCTGCCGATGAAGCTCAGGATCGTGATGGTGGCCATCGCGGGGCGCAGCAGCGGCAGCGTGATGCGCCGGAACACCTGCCAGGAGGTCGCCCCATCGGTTCTGGCCGCCTCGGCGTACTCCTGGGGGATGCCGCCGAGGGCGGCGCTGAACAGCAGCATCGGAAAGCCGACCCACTGCCAGGTGGTGATCACGATCACGGTCGGCAGCGCCGTGGCCGGATCGCCCAGCCACGGCATCGCCAGACCCTCCAGACCCACCCCGCGCAGCAGCGAGTTGACGGGCCCGAAGGTGGGGCTCAGCAGCAGCGTCCAGAGATAGCCGATGACGAGCGGGTTGACCAGGTACGGCAGCGCGAACATCGTCTGCAGCGCGCGCTTGCCCCGCCGTACCCGCGACAGCGCGAGCGCGAAGGCCAGCCCCAGCGTGTTCTGCACCAGCATGGTCCCCGCAAACAGCAGGAAGTTGTGGCCGAGCGCGGGCAGCAGCTGGTCGCGGAAGGACTCGGTGAGCAGGCCGGCGTAGTTGGCGAAGCCGACGAAGGTGTCGCGCAGCGTGCCCTTCCACGAGAACACGCTGTAGGTCAGGCCGGTGAACAGCGGGTAGACGACGAAGAGGGAGTACAGGACGAAGGCGGGGATCAGGAACAGGTACGACGATCCCCGCCTGGTGGTGCTCAGAGCCATGTGGCCACGCTCTTGTCGAGCTGCTCGGCTGCCTGCTCGGCGGTGATGCGGCCGAGCAGCATCTCCTGCAGCGACTTGGAGAAGACGGTCTGCGAGGACGGGTTGCCGTACGCGAACTCGTTCATGAAGTACGTGGCGCCCTGCTTGTCGAAGGTGGTGGAGACCTCCTCGAGCAGCGGGTCGGTCGGCTTCACGCCCGGCACGGCGGAGAAGATACTCAGCGTGTCGGTGAAGAGCTGGCCGTAGTCCTTGGAGGCGAGCCAGGCGGCGAACTTCAGCGCCTCGGCCTTGTGCCTGGTCTTGGCGCTGATGCCGTACGAGCCGTCGGTGAAGCCCGGCATCATGCCCTGGCCGCCCTTCGGCGCCGGCGGGGTGAAGACGCCCAGCTCGACGCCCTTGGCGTTCTCGGCGAAGAAGTTCAGCTCCCACAGGCCGCCGGGGAACATGGCCGCCTTGCCCGAGGAGAACAGGATCTGGGCGTCGGTGTAGGAGACGCCCGCCACGTCGTCGGGGAAGTAGGGCTTGAGCTTGTTGAGCTGGTCGATGCCCTCGACGAACGCCGGGTCGGTGAACGTCTTCCTCTTGGCCTTGACGTCGTCGAGGAAGGTGTCGCCGCCCCAGGTGGCGGTGCCGAAGATGCTGGCCACGATGGGCAGCATCCAGTCGTCCTTGCCGCCGAAGGCGAACGGGACGATCTTGTTGGCCTTCAGCTTCTCGGCCGCCGCGATCATGTCGTCCCAGGTCCGGGGCGGAGTGATGCCGTGGTCGGCGAAGATCTTCTTGTTGTAGATCACCTGCAGGGTCTGCACGGCGAAGGGGACGCCGTAGACCTTGCCGTCCTTGTCGCCCTTGGCCGAGCGCAGCACGCCCTCGTCGTAGTCCTTGAGCCCGGGCACGTCGGAGGTCTCCAGCGGCAGCAGCCTGCCCGCCTCGACGAGCGGTTGCAGGTTCGCGCCCGCGCGCAGCCAGGCCAGATCAGGGCCGCTGTCGCCGGCCAGGCCCGTGGACAGGATCGTGTCGTACTCGGTGGCGGTGGTGAAGGAGCGGGCGTCGACGTCGACACCGGGGTTGAGCTTCTCGTAGGCGGCGAACATCTTGTCGTAGTTCTCCTCGGGCCCCCATCCCCAGACGGACAGCGTGACCTTGTCCTGGGACTGGGCGGGGGTCGAGGGCGAGCTGGGCGCGCAGGCGGCGACCGACAGCACGATGGCGGCCGCTACGGGGGCCAGACGCATGGGGGGACTCCTGGATCAGCGTTGGGGCAGGCGGTGTTTGGCCACCGCCTCCGTGGCGGTGGTCAGCAACTGGTTACTGGTCTCGTGGGTGCGCTGGACGACGCCGATGTACAGGCAGTCCAGAACCAGCATCTGGGTGTGGCGGGCGGCCACCCCGCCGGCGCGGAAGGGGGTGTCCTGCGCCGCGGTGGTCAGCACGATGTCGGCGACCTCCGCCAGAGGGCTGCGGGGGAAGTTCGTCACCGCGATGGTGGTGGCGCCGCGCTCCTTGGCGATGGCCAGTGGCTCGACGACCTCGGCGGTGGTGCCGGAGTGGGAGATGCCGAGCGCCACGTCACGGTGGTCGCGGGCGTTCGCGCTGCAGACGGCGCTGTGGACGTCGGGCCACAGCGCGCAAGGCCGGCCGACGGCGTGCAGTCTGAGGTGCAGGTCCATGGCCACCCCCGCGCTGCCCGAGACGGCGAAGAAGTCGATGAACCTGGCCCGCACCAGGGCGGAGACGGCCCGGTCCACCGCCGCTACGTCGAGCTGCGCCGCGGTCTCCTCCATGGCACGCATGTCGCTGGCCAGCAGGCTGCGCAGCACCATGCTCGCCGGGTCGTCGGGGGAGAAGGCGATGAGCGCGCTGTCGCGCGGGTTGGCGGTGGTGCGGCCCTGTTCGGCCGCGAGCGCCAGCCTGAGCTCGGGGTAGCCGGTCAGGCCCAGCTCGCGGCAGAAGCGGGTGATCGTGGTCAGCGAGGTGGAGCAGCGTTCGGCCAGCTCCGTGATGGTGGAGGCGGCGACGGCGGCGGGCTCGGCGAGGATCGTCTCGGCGATGCGCCTGTGCGCGGCGGTCAGCGTGGGCTCGACCCCGCGGATGCGGGTCAGGATGGGTGAATAGTTCTCTGCCGGCTCGGCCATGGGAGGAATTTCCTCCATTTCGCTGCTCTATGTCAATAGTTCACCTGATTGACCTGGCTCTCGCTCCTCCATGATGTGAATAATTCCCTTAGGGGATCACATTCGCGAGAGTCTTTACTTCCACGAGTGCGCGTGTCTACGCTCGCCCCCGACAGAAACCCCCCGAAGGGACGCACATGCGCAACCTGCTCGCCGCGCTGCTGCTGGGCGGAACAGCCCTGCTGCCCGTCAAGGCCGACACGGTCGACATTCAGTTACTCGGAATCAACGACTTCCACTCCGCCCTGCCGACGAGCTTCGCCATGACCCCAGGCGGTCCTGTCGAGGCAGGCGGCGCCGAGTACCTCGCCGCCCACTTCGACCGGCTCCAGCGGGAGAATCCCGAGGGCACCCTGCGACTCGCCGCGGGCGACAACATCTCCTCCAGCACGATGAACGCCACCCTGCAGCACGACGAGCCCGGCATCGAGGCCCTGAACCTCATGCGCCTGGACGCCTCCAGCGTCGGCAACCACGAGTTCGACGAGGGCGTGGCCGAGCTGCGCCGGATGGAGAACGGCGGCTGCCACCCCATCGACGGTTGCGCCCGGCCCAACTTCAAGGGCGCGTCCTTCCCCTACCTGGGCGCCAACATCGTCGACACCACGACAGGCAAGCCCGCCTTCGCTCCCTACATCGTCAAGGAGCTGAAGGGGATCAAGGTCGGGGTCATCGGCGTCTCGTACAAGAACACGTTGAAGGAGGCGCCAGGGCCCACCACCCCCCTGGAAGCCCGTGACGAGGCCCAGGCCGTCAACGCCTATGCCGCCGAGTTGAAGGCCAAGGGCGTGCGCACCATCGTGGTCCTGATCCACCAGGGCGGCGGGCAGACCGGCGGTGGACTGCCCAACCAGTGCAACAACCTGGCCGGACCGATCAAGGACATTGTCGCGAAGTTCGACCCCGAGGTCGACGCTGTGATCTCCGGACACACCCACAACCCCTACATCTGCGAGATCAACGGCATCCCCGTCACCCAGACCTCGGGCCACACCCGCGAGCTCACCCGAATCAAGCTCACGATCGACCGCGCCACCGGCAACCCGACGGCGCACCAGGCGGAGAACATCACCGTCACGCACGACATCGAGCCGAACGGCGCGATCGCCGCGCTGCGCCGCGAGTCCGATCAGTACGCCCAGCGCCTGCTCGACCGGCCCGTCGGTCTGATCCATCGCGACCTGACGACGATCAGGAACGCCGCGGGCGAATCCACCATCGCCCATGCCCTGGCCGACGGGCGTCTGGCCGCGACCTCCTCACCTGAGACCGGCGGCGCCCAGATCGCGATCCAGCCCCCGTACGGCGGCGGCATCGGCGGCGACCTCCTGGTCCACCCGACGGGCAACGAGATGTCCAACCTGGTCACGCACGGCAAGGCGCTGCGCGTGGTGCCGTTCAGCAACATGCTGGTGACGATGACCCTGACGGGAGCACAGGTGGAGCGGCTCCTGGAGCAGCAGTGGTGCGGCCAGAGCACCGCCAGGGTCCTCGGCGTCTCGAAGGGCTTCACCTTCACCTACGACAACGCCAAGCCGGCCTGCGACAAGATCGACCCGGCGACCATCAAGCTCAACGGCGCCGTCGTCAACCCGGCGGGAAGATACCGGGTGACGGCCAACTCCTTCATCGCCACAGGGGGAGACGGCTTCAGCGTGCTGACCGAGGGCACCGAGCGGGTGGAGAAGGTCCGCGACATCGAGGCCTTCGAGTCTCACATCCGCGCCAACACCCCTCTCCAGCCGCCGGCGCTGGGCCGCATCACGCGCCTGAACTAGCGCGCCGCCGCCCGTCTGCCTCGCGCGTGCCAGCGGGCGCCCGCCTCCGGTCAGCCGTCGGCCGGCTGCAGGTGCCTGGTGTCCACCCGATGGCCCGCCTCTTCCAGGACGGTGACCGCCAGCCTGGCCCTCTGCTCGGGCACGAGGACCAGGTCTGCGTGGTAGGTCGAGGCGACGAAGACCGGGATCGCCGCCTCGGCCAGCGGGCCCACGATCGCGGCGAGCATGCCGGGGACGTCGAGGTCGTGGGCCGTGGCGCCGCCGTACAGGCCGATCCACCGCTCGCCCGAACCGCTCGGCCAGGTCTCGCGCACGACGGTGAGCCCTTCGGGGGCGCGCACCAGCGCGATCCACTCGTCGTCCTCGGGGAAGGTCGCGTGCGGCAGGTGGTCCACGGCGAACACCGACGGCACGACCTGCAGGCGCTGGGCGATAGGCGAACTCATGGAACGTGTGTACCAGATGCGCGGGCGGGGCGACGGCGGTGTCACTCCGGCATGAGGACCTTGTCGATGACGTAGACGGTGGCGTTGGCGGTGGGGACGTCGCCGCAGACGACCTTGGCCTCGTTGACCGTGTAGTCCTGGCCCGAGCCCTTGGCGGTCAGCTTGCCGCCCTCCAGCGTGGTCAGCTGCGCGTCGGTCAGGTCGGAAGGAGCCTTCTTGCCGTCCACCACGTGGTAGGTCAGGATCTTGGTGAGCGCCGCCTTGTCGGCCAGCACCCCGTCCAGATCCTGCTTCGGGATCGCGGCGAAGGCGTCGTTGGTCGGCGCGAAGACCGTGATGGCCTTGGCGGAGTTGAGCGTTTCGACGAGCCCGGCCTTCTTCACCGCGGTGACCAGCGTCGACAGCTCGGGGTTGGTGGAGGCCGCGGTGGCCACCGGCTGGTCGGCGATCGCGGTGAGGCTGCCCTCACCCGAGGAGGGGACCGACGAGCACGCCGGCCCGAACGGCTCGGCGGCCGCCTGTGGGGACGCGGACGCGGAGGTGGCGCCGGCCACCGAGGTGGCGAGCGTCAGTGCTGCGGCGATGAGGATGCCCTTCATGGTGTTCTCCCATTGATCGTGAGGAAATGTCTCCTCAACCTGGCTATTCGCGCTCCCTCGGACCGCCGGCCGCCTGATCTGTCCCAAACTTTCGCAAAGGCAGGCATGTCCATCGCGTCAGGGCCAAGCCCGCGGCACCCGATGTGGCCCTGCAGCGTCTTCGTCGCGTCGCTCCGGGCGGGCTCGTGCAAGAACCGGTCTGGCGGTACGGGTCGTCACGCGCGTGGCCATCGCCAGCGCCCGGAGTTCGTCCGCTGAGGGAGAGGACTCTACGGTGATCCAGTTCGCGGCGGATGCGCGACGGATAAGGGGGCGGATGTGGGGAAATCAGGGGAGGATGTCCAGATGGATCCCACAGACAGCCCGGTTGGCTGGGTCGCCAAGCACATCCAGGAGTACATCGAGACCGACGGGCGCAAGGGACATCGGCGCTGGGGGGTGACGACGCTGCTGCTCACCACGCGCGGGCGGGTGTCGGGACTGCCCAGGAGGACCGCGCTGATCTACGGCACGGACGGCGAGCGGCTGATCGTCGTGGGGTCGAACGGGGGCGGCGAGGAGCATCCCGCCTGGTACCTCAACCTGCTCGCCGATCCCGCCGTGGAGGTGCAGGTGGCGGCCGACCGGTTCGCGGCCAGGGCGGTGGAGGCCGAGGGGGAGGAGCGCGAACGCCTGTGGGGCCTCATGGCGGGGCTCTGGAAGGACTACGAGCGGTACCGGACGAAGACCAGCAGGCGGATCCCGGTGGTGATCCTGGAGCGCGTGCCGGCCGGGGGGTGACACCTCCCACGCGGTCGGCCCGTCTGCATGCCGGACGGCTGACGGCGGGCCGACAGTCCGGAGCCGCGAGGGTCAGCAGAACGTGTCCGTGGCGGGCAGGACGCCGTTGGCCAGGTAGCGGTTGACCGCGTCGTCGACGCAGCCGTTCCGGGGGGCGAAGAGCCCGCCGTACACGGTGTGGCGGAAGGCGCCGCGCAGGGTCACCAGACGCGAGCCGGTCAGGGCGCGGTGGGTGCGCAGCTGGCCCGCGTAGGGGGTGCCGGGGTCGCCGGTGGCGCCCACCATCAGGACGGGCACGTCGTTGCGGACCTCGGTGGGAGGTTCGGCGGGGGCGGCCGGCCAGAACGAGCAGGGGCCGAGGTTACGCGTCAGGGGTCCGAACAGGCCTTCGTCGGCGCGGTGGGCCTGGATGTCACGGTAGTAGGTCTCGGGGTCGCGCGAGGCCGCCCGGTCCGCGCACATGATCGCCGTCTGGACGGCGGCCGATCCTTCGGAGTCGGGGGCGGACAGACCGGTCAGCACCTGGTCGAGTACCGGAGTGGGGGTGACCTCGACGCCGCGGGCGGCCTGGCTCAGGACCCGGACGTCGGCGGAGAAGGAGGCATAGGCCTCCTCGCTGTCACCCGCGGTGACGCCGAACAGGACCATCGGCAGTGCCCGCGTGTCGAGCCTGTGGCGGCCCACCCGCAGGGGAGCGCGTGCGGCGGCCGTGTCGATCCTGGCGACGGTGGCCAGCACGTCGGCGGTGGTGGCGCCCAGGTGATGGCGGCCGTGACGGCGGGCCGCCCACGACGCCCAGTCGCGCAGGACGGCGTTGAGCGCGGCGCCCTGTGTGCGGGTCAGGTCAGGGCCGAACAGGCCGGTGTCGACGGCGCTGTCCAGGACGACCCGGTCGGCGCGGCGCGGGAACAGCTGCAGGTAGACCGCGCCCAGGTAGGTGCCGTAGGAGGAGCCGAGGTAGGACAGTCTGGGCTCGCCGAGCGCGGCTCTGATGACGTCCATGTCCCTGGCGGTGTTACGGGTGGAGGCGTGCGGCAGCAGCTCCTTGTGCGCGGCGCAGCGGGCGGCCAGGTCCCTGGCCAGCGCGACGCCCTGGTCGAAGGTGCGCCTGTCCTTGCCCGCGGACCCGACCACCGCGCGGGGCCAGCCGCAGTTCAGCGGGGTGCTCCGCCCGACGAACCTGGGATCCATCCCGATCAGGTCGTAGCGGGCGGCCACGGCGGGGGCCACCCGCTTCACCTGGAGCACGAGGGACATGGCGGGGACGCCGGGTCCGCCGGGGTTGTACAGCAGGACCCCACGCCTGCGTCGCGGATCGGTGGCCTTCAGCCTGGACATGGCGACCTTGATCGTCGGTCCGCCCGGGCGACGGTAGTCGAGCGGCACGGTCACCACGGCGCACTGGGCCTTCGCCGCGTCCAGCTCCTTGCCGGCCTGGTCTCCTGGCCCTGTCGCGCAACCACGCCAGGTGATCTGCTGCCGCTCGAACCTGGCCGCGCCTTCGTCGGCCGCGGCCGGTTGCACGGCGACCAGCGAGCCACCCGCCAGCAATGCCGTCACGGCGATCCCTCGTCCACGCATCGAATGTTCCCCTTCGTAGAGCCACACGCCGGGCCGGGCTACGACGCTAGGCCGCAGGGGTGGTCCTTCGCGTCAGCCTCCGGTGGGGTTTTCCCGCCGCGCGGCGGCGCTCGGGCAGCGGCCCGCCGCAGCCGCCTTGACCTGCGGGTTCTCCTGAGGCGGCGAGCGCGGGAGGTACGACTGTGGTCTGACGCCGGCCGCCGCGCGCGTGCCGTGCCCGCGGGCGGGACGACTATGTTGGCGTCATGAATCGGCTGGCCTCGTGAAGTACGCCGCTTTCGTCTCCGCCCGGATGGCGCGGCCGGTCAGGGCCCTGTCACGGGCCGGCGGCAGGATCCCGGCGACGGCGTTCGACGCCTGCCTGGCGGCGGTGGTGTTCTTCGGCGGCGCGGGGCTCAACGGCGCGGTCTACCAGGGCGCCATGGGGCCGCTGCTGCTGCACGCGGCGCTGGCGGCGCCGCTGGTGTGGCGGCGGCGCGCGCCGCTGGCGGTCTTCTGCGTGGTGGCCGCGGTCGCCTTCGTCCAGTGGCTGGCCGACATCCAGCTGCTGACGGACGTGGCGCTGCTGGTCGCGATGTACACGGTGGCGGCCCGCTGCCCGTGGCGGCGTACGCTCGCGGCCGCGGTCGTGCTCGAAGCGGGCATCCTGCTGGCCTGCGCGCGGTGGGCGGCGCCGTACGGCGGCCTGCTCAGCGCGATCGTCTTCCTGAACGCCGTCGCCGTGGCCGTCGTGCTCACCGGGGTGAACACCCGGATCAGGCGCGCCTACCTCGGCTCCCTGCGTGATCGCGCGCTCCGTCTCGAACGCGAGCGCGACCAGCGCGCCATGCTCGCGGTGGCCGGCGAGCGCGCCCGCGTCGCCCGCGAGATGCACGACATCGTCACCCACAACCTCTCTGTCATGGTCGCGCTCGCCGACGGCGCCGGCTTCGCCCAGCGCCGCTCGCCCGACAGGGCGGCCGCCGCCATGCGCCAGATCTCCGACACCGGACGGCAGGCGCTCACCGACATGCGGCGCTCCCTCGGCGTGCTGCGGGCCGACGAACCCGAGGCGCTGCGCCACCCGATGCCCGGCATCGCCGAGCTGGAGTCCCTCGCGGGGCAGATGCGCGCGGCGGGTCTGCCATTGCGCCTGGACCTCGAGGGGGATCCCGCGCTCGTTCCCGTCGCCGCGCAGCTGACCGTCTTCCGGCTGGCCCAGGAGGCCCTGACCAACACCTTCAAGCACGCGCCGCCGGGCACCAGCGCCGAGGTGCTGGTCCGCTGTTCGCCGGAGAGCGTCACGGTCGAGGTCACCGACGACGGCCGCGGTGTGGGGCCCCCTGGTTCGGGTCACGGCATCGTCGGCATGCGCGAGCGGGCCGCGGCGTACGGCGCGACGCTGCGCGCCGGCCCGCTGCCGGGCGGAGGCTGGCAGGTGTCGGCCACGCTCGACCTCGGCACGGCGGGGGAGAGGGTCCTGTGACGATCCGGGTGCTGCTCGTCGACGACGAGCCGCTGCTGCGCATGGCGTTCACCATGGTGCTCGACGCCCAGGAGGACATGGAGGCGGTGGGGGAGGCGGGTGAAGGAGCCGAGGCCGTACGGCTGGCGCGGCGGCTGCGCCCCGACGTCGTGCTCATGGACGTCCGCATGCCCGGACTCGACGGGATCGAGGCGACCCGCAGGATCGTCCGCGACAGGGGGCAGGCTCGCGTGCTCATCCTCACCACCTTCGACCTGGACGAGTACGCCTTCGCCGGGCTGAGGGCGGGGGCGTCGGGCTTCCTGCTCAAGAACGCCCTGCCGCAGGAGTTGCTCGCGGCGATCCGTACGGTCGCGGCCGGCGACGCCGTGGTCTCCCCGAGAATCACCCGCCGCCTGCTGGAGACCTTCGCCCACCAGCTTCCCACCGGCGCGGCAGGGACGAGCGCCGAGCGGCTGCGGCTGCTGACCCAGCGCGAGAGGGAGGTGCTGGTGGAGGTGGCGCGCGGCCTGTCCAACGTCGAGATCGCCGAGGCCTTGCAGGTGGCGGAGGCGACGGTGAAGACGCATCTGGGGCGGATCCTGACCAAGTTGGAGCTGCGCGACCGCGTACAGGCGGTGGTCTTCGCCTACGAGACCCGACTCGTCTCCCCAGCCTGATCTACTTTGTAAAGGCGTCGGGCTGGTTCGGTGCCCTGCCGGCTTGTCCGCCCCGAAAGTTGGCCGATCGCCTGCCAACAGTTGAAGCTGCCGCCCCTGGACTTCGACGGTGGGGGACGCGAGTGTAGGAGGGGCGATCCCCCCTGGCACACCAGCAGCCCCGGTGGCGTACAAAGGTCACCGGCATCGAGGGGGAGGATCCGAGGCCGTGGACATGAAGCTCGAGGTCGTGGTGGTTCCGGTCGCCGACGTGGACAGGTCCAAGAACTTCTACAAGGCCCTCGGGTGGCGGGAGGACGCCGACGTCGTCGCCGGAGACGACTTCCGGGCGGTGCAGCTGACTCCACCCGGCTCGGGGTGCTCGGTCATCTTCGGCACCGGGGTCACCTCGGCCGCGCCGGGCTCGATGCAGGGTCTGTACCTGATCGTCGACGACATCGACGCGGCACGGTCCGAGCTCATCGACCGCGGGGCCGACGTGGGTGAGGTGTTCCATGACGCGGGAGGGGTGCTGCCCGAGGCGGGGACCGGGGGGCGGCGGGTCTCCGGCCCGGCTCCGGACCGCCAGAGCTACTTCTCCTTCGCCTCCTTCAGTGACCCCGACGGCAATGGCTGGCTGCTCCAGGAGGTCACCACCCGTCTTCCTGGCCGGTGAGCCCGGAGCGTGAGAGTGGTGGTCTGACGGCTGTTCTCGCAGGAGGAGTACCGAGATGCAGGTGAGCTTTGACTCCGTGGCCGGGCTGGCCGACGCTCTGCGCCGTGCGGAGGCCGCGCACGGCCGGCATGAGCAGGAGCTCGGGCACCCCGATCAGGACTGGCCGACCTGGTACGCGCAGTACATGGTGCGCGAGCAGGCCGGGGACGCCGGTCCTGCGGACCGGGAAGCGAGCGGCTGAGCGCCCGGCACGGCGGCCGGGCAGAGGACGCGCGACGGCCCACGCCGACCGCCACGCGGCCACCCGCGAGTGACCGGCAGGGTTACGGCTTCTTGAGCACCTCCACCAGGGCGGAGATGCTGTGGTCGCCGTGGCCCGCCTCGACGGCCCGTCTCAGCAGGTCGTGGAAGGGGGCGTGCCAGGCCACGTCGACGCCGGCCTCCTCGCCGAGCTGTTGGTCATAGGCGGCTCCCTCGAGGAAGAGGTTCACCGTCGACATCGGCTTGGTGTAGTCGCCGCTGTCGATCTCCTGAGCGAAGACCGGCAGGATGGAGCTGATCATTTCCAGCCACTTGACGGTGAACCGCACCAGCGTGGCGGCCTCCAGTCCCCGCGCCTGGACGACGGCGGCGCCGTGGAAGAAGCCGACGAGGGCCGGCAGCAAGGTGCCGCCCACCGCCATCTCGTAGAGGGCGGCGAGGTCGCTCTCGTCGCCGAGATGGACCGTGTCGCCGCCCAGCACTCTCAGCGTCGTCTCGTACTCGTCGAAGACGGACCTGTCGCCGCCGTAGTACAGGAGGGTGTCCGGCTTGCCCACGGCCGAAGGCACGTTCTTGATCGCCCCGTCGAGGAACCTGGCGCCGTGCCCGGTCGCCCAGGCGGCCATCTCTCTGGCGCCGGCGGGGGAGCCGCTGTTCAGGGTGACGAGGGAGCGCCCGGCCAGCGCGGCGGCGGCCGGTTCCAGTGCCTCCCGCGTATGGTCGTAGGTGGTCAGGATGGCGATGATCAGGGGGCTGGCGGCGACGGCGTCGGCGATCGCCGTCTCGTGGCGTGCGCCCCTGGCGACCAGGGGTGCGGCCTTGCTCGCGGTCCTGTTCCACACCGTCGTGGGATGTCCCGCCTCGAGGAAAGCCTCGGCCAGCGCCGTACCCATCGAGCCGAGCCCGAGGACGGTCACCGGGGTGCGGTGGTCGGTCATGTGATGCTCCAGTCCAAGTCGTCAGTGACGTGCTCGTCCATGCTGGAGGCTCCACGGACATTTCCTCAAGTACCTACTATTTCAGCAGGTACTAACATCTATGTTCGTATGGTGTCGGGGTTCCCCTGTACGAAGTGGCCGCGGCCTCCTGCCGGCCTGCCCTGAGCACACTGAAGTGCCAGCGACAGCGCGACCTCGGCGCGCCCAGTTCCGACAAGCCACGAGCTCGCTGCTGAGCTGGCCGCGATGGTGCCCGTCATCCCGGCCGTGGTCGACGGCCAGGGCAAGGCCGCCGAGGTCGAGCCGCCGGCCGGATGGGAAGGCGAGCTCGGTGAGCTGGCCCACCGGCTGGCCCATCCGCTCACAGGGCTTTTGCGGGCAGGTTCATTCCCGAGTTTGTGGAGGCGCGCGAGGACGCCTTCGTGCCAGCCGACGGGAAGACCGTGGGAGCAAGCTGCTGGTCCTTGGTGAACCAGGCCCTGTTCGTCATGCGGGTCAGGAGCGCGACCCGAAGATCGGCGGTCAACCCGGTAGGTTCGGGTTCAGCCGGGTTCGATGCCGTGGAGGATCAGGCCGAGTTCGTAGGCCAGGACGGCGGCGTGGGTGCGGTCGCGGGCGCCGAGTTTGCCCAGGACGTTGGTCACGTGGGTCTTGATCGTCTCCCGGGACACGTGCAGGGCCTCGGCGATCTCGGGGTTGGCCTGTCCGAGCGTGATGTGCCGCAGCACCTCGAGTTCGCGGGGCGTGAGCGCGACCGGGCGGGGCGGCCGGGCGCTGCCGTGGTGCGGGGAGGCGATGCGGCGCAGCGCGTCGGGGAAGAGCACCGCGCGGCGGGAGTGCACCAGCCGGACGGCCTCCACCAGCTCACCGGCCGGGGCGCGTTTGAGCACGTACCCGGCGGCTCCGGCGCGCAGGGCGGCCCACACCAGCTGGTCGTTCTCGAAGGTGGTGACGACGACGACGCGGGTGGACGGGGAGCGGCGGGTCAGTTCGACGGTTGCGGCGAGGCCGTCCATGCGGGGCATGCGGATGTCCATCAGCACGACGTCGGCGCCCGCGCCGGCCTCGACGGCTTGCCTGCCGTCGGCGGCCTGTCCGACGACCGTGAGGTCGTCGTGGAAGGAGAGCATGGCGGCCCATCCCTCGCGGATCAGCGGCTCGTCGTCGGCCAGGACGACGCGGATCACAGCGGCAGCCTCGCTTCGACGCGCCAGATCGTCTCGGCCTGCCGGGTGGTGCACGTGCCGCCGGCGAGGCGGGCTCGCATGCGCATGCCCGTCAGGCCGCGCCGGTGCCCGGCCGGTGCGGCGGGGGAGCCGACGGTGGCGTTCTCGACGGTCAGCACCAGCTCGCCGGGGGCATCCGTGTCGACGTCGAGCGTGACGGGTCCGGACCCGTGGCGCAGGGCGTTGGTGAGCGCCTCGCGGGCGATGGCGTAGGCGGTGCGGGAGGTGGCCGGGGGGATGCGGTCGAGGGGGCCGGCGTTCACGTGGACGTCGAGCCCGCGGGTGAGGGTGTGGAGCGAGTCGAGCGTGGGTGTGCGTGCCGCCTCGCCGGCGTCGAGGACGCCGAGCAGCACGTCGAGGTCCTCCTGGGCGGCGCGGGCGGTGTCGAGCAGGTGGTCCAGCGAGCGCGTGGCCTGCTCGGGACGGGGGGCGGGGCGCTGGAGCGCGGCCTGCGCGGCCATGCCCTGCACCAGGACGACGCTGAGCGCGTGCCCGACCGCGTCGTGCAGCTCCAGCGCGAGGGTCTGGCGGCGGCCGAGCTCCTCCAGCATGCGGGACGGTTCGGCGCGGAGCAGGCGGCGCGCCGCCCACCGCTGCCCGAACCCGGCCGCGACCATGGCGGCCGCCAGCGCGAGCACGGCGGCCAGCGGTTCGGCCTGGACGGCGGGGCTGTCGCGCCACAGCGTCAGATCGCCCAGCCGGACCAGTCCCGGTGACAGCATGAGCACGCCCGCGCCCAGCGTCGCGCCGCCGTACAGGTGCAGGCTCGTCAGCGCCACCAGGTAGACCCGGTCGGCCCGGTCGGAGACCTGCACGTCGAGCAGTTCGGCCAGCGCGGCGATCTCGATGCGCCGCACCAGCGGCGCCAGGGCGAGCAGCACCGAGGCGGGCAGGCACGCCGCCCACAGCACCAGGACGCGCGCCGGCGCCGGCTCGCTCAGGACGGCCAGGCCGAGCACCACGGCGACCGGGGTCAGCAGCGCCGCGCCCAGCACCTGGTAGAGGACCGCCCGTACGGCACGTCTGATATGTCCGCTCACGTCGGCGATGCTAGCCCGGGACGCCGGGCCGTTCCTTCCCCCACCTGGGGGATGTTCGCCCGTCGCCGGGCTGTGATCCTCACAGCTATGAACAGCGCAACCGCCACCACGACCATCATGATGAGACTGCACGGCAGGACGGCGGCCGGCGTGCCGCGCTGGGCCGTATGGACGGCGTACGCGACCGCGCTGACCGCCCTGCCGTCCGGCATCTGGCGGATCGCGGCGATGAACTTCGGGGTGCCGCTGGTCGAGCACGGCATGCCGCCTCCCGGCAGCCGGGCCCCCGTCATCTTCGACGCCCAGTGGTGGTACATCGTCGGGCTCAGCGTGGTCAGCGAGGCGGTGGCGTTCCTGACGGTGGGGCTGGTCGCCGAGTGGGGCGAGGTGTGGCCGCGCTGGGTGCCGGTGCTGCGCGGCCGCAGGGTCCCCGTCCTGGCGGCCGTCGTGCCCGCAGGGATCGGCGCGGCGCTGCTGCTGGTCTTCCCGTACGCGCTGGTCATGTCGATGCTCGGTATGAAGATCACCGGTGAGCCCGACGGGCTGATCGTGAACGGCTGGCAGAGCGCCGTCTTCTACCTCACCTACGCGCCGCTGGCCCTCTGGGGGCCGCTGCTGGCCGTCGTCGCGGTGCACTACTACCGGCGCCGCACCGGCGACCGGACAGATCCCCGAGGTGGGGGATCCGCCAGGTCCGGCCCGTGGCCGGGCTTGGCTGGTGGATTCGGGATCGGGGGGAAGTGCGCATGCGCCGTCTGACGGCATCGACGATCTCCGCGGCGACGCTGGCGGTGGCGGCCCTGTGGTGGTTCGTCCCTGGCAGCTACCCGTACGGCGCGGCCGCCAAGGTCACCGTGGGCGTCAACCACTGGATCGAGCGCGGGCCCGGTGTGGGCCTGATGGTGGCCTCCGGCGTGCTGGGGGTGCTGGCGGCGCTCGGCGTCCGGTCCCGGCCGAGAGCCGCCGGTGTGGTCGCCGTGGTCGAGAGCGCCTTCTTCCTGCTGGTGATGTCGGACGCGTCCGTGCTGTCGTCCATCGGGTATGCGCTGATTCCTGCCGTTCTGCTGGGGGTCGCCGGGATGGTGGCGGTGGGGTGCGTACGGCGGCAGCCCGTCGCGTACGTGCTGGCGGTGCTGCTCCCCGCCGGGCTGATCGCGTCGCTGACCATGACCGACGCGCTCTCCCGCTACCTGGTCAACGTGGCCTCCGGGTTCGCCGTGTACGGCGGGCGGATCGCCTGGTCGTGGGCGATGGCGATTGCCGCGGTCGGGTGGGCGTGGCTCGCGTACGGGTCGTTCGCGCGTGAGCGCAGGGTGACCGTCCCGCGGTGGGGGAGGGCCGTCACGATCGCGGCCGCCCTCTGTCCCGTGCCGTACGCGCTGGCGCGGCTGACGTGGGTGACGCCGTGGCCGCTCGGCGGCTTCGACCCGCGGACCGGCCACATCACGCTGATCGCCGTGGAGGGCGGCGACGCGGCCACCCGGATGCAGGGGTTCCTGATCGGCCTGAGCGCGGTCCTGGCCGTCGTGCTGACGCTCGGCCTGATCAGCCGCTGGGGTGAGGTCGTGCCGCGGTGGGTGCCCCGGGTGGGCGGGCGGCCGGTCCCGGTGATGCTGGCCGTCGGGCCGGGTGCGTTCGGGGCGGTGGCGCTGTGCGTCTCGGCTCCCGGTGTGCTGGCAGGGGCCGTCCAGATGGGCTCGTGGGTGGACGGCGTTCTGTTCGTCCTGATGTTCCCGTGCCCGGTGTGGGGTCCGTTGCTGGGGGCCGCGGTGTTCGCCTACTGGGCGCGCCGCAGAACCGCCGAGAAATCGAGGAGCGCCGCATCACCGCGCCCGTGAGCGGACGGCACTCTCGCCAGTACCGGCGGCTCGCCTCGGGCGCGGGCGTTCAGCGCCGCGTACGCCCGTCGACCCGGGGGAGCGGCTGAGCATGGGCGGGGTCATGTCCGCATGACGGACGCGAGGAGCGACAGCTTGTCGGCGCTGTCGGTGCCGGGGTCCGGGTGGAGGACGACGAGCGTCTGGCCTGTCGCGCCGCTGACGCCCAGTCTCTCCCGGTTCAGCCACAGCTCACCGACCTGGGGGTGGCAGATGTGCTTGGGTGTGCCTTCGCACGTCTTCACGTCGTGGCGGGCCCAGAGCCTGCTGAAGCGAGGGCTGGCCAGGGAGAGCTCGCCGACGAGTTCGATGCATCGGGGGTCGTCGGTGTCGGTGCCGACGGACTCGCGGAAGCCGGCGACCATGCCCTGCGCGGCGTCCTCCCAGTCCGGGTAGAGGGCCTGCTCGGCGGGGTCGAGGAACACGTCCCGCAGGCGGTTGCCCCCCGCCACGAGTCGCGGCGACAGAGCGGTCGCCGGCGCGTTGGCGGCGAGGACGTCGAAGTAGCGGCCCTCCACGTAGGCGGGGAGCGAAAGCGTGACGACGAGCTTGGCGACGCCCGGAGGGACGCTCTCCCTCCGGGGCCGCCGTCGCCGCCGGGGTTTGCCCTCTCCGAGGCGCAGCAGGTAGGCCGTCGCGTCGTCGTCGAGCCGCAGCACGCGGGCGAGGGACTCGAGGACCTGCGCGGAGGGGTTGCGGTCACGGCCCTGCTCCAGGCGCAGGTAGTAGTCGGCGCTGATGCCGGCGAGCATCGCGACCTCCTCCCGGCGCAGGCCGGGCACGCGCCGTACGCCCATGGAGGGGATGCCGGCCTGTTCAGGAGTGACGAGTTCACGGCGGGCGCGTACGTAATCGCCCAGAAGGTTCATGTCCCCACTGTAATTCGGGGCCTTCGGCGTCGCCTGGTCCTGTCACCCCCAGGAGCGCGGGGGCTCTGGCTCCGTCAGCGGGTGAGCGGAAACCTCACGTCCGGGACGAACGCCGGCGACATCGGCCGGTGCTCCCTTCCGCGAGCAAGGAGCTACACCATGTCAACATATTTGCTGGTACACGGGGCCTGGCACAGCGGGCAATGCTGGGAGCGGGTGGTCCCGTTGCTGGCGTCGGCCGGGCATCGGGTGCTCGCGCCGTCGCTGACCGGCTTCGGCGACAAGGCGCATCTGCTCGGCCCCGAGGTGGGGCTGGACACGCACGTCGACGACATCGTCAGGCTGATCACCGAGGAGGACCTCGCCGACGTGATCCTGGTGGGCCACAGTTACGCCGGGCTGGTCATCTCCTCCGCCGCCAACCGGATCCCGGATCGGATCGCCCATCTGGTCTATCTCGACGCGATGGTCCCGGAGGACGGCGAGAGCGCGGTGGATGTGCATCCCGTGACCCAGGTCCTCATCGACCGCGCCGCGGAGTCCGAGGTCGGCTGGCGGATCCCGCCGATGCCCGAGTCGCCGCCGCCCCTGGGCCTTTTCGGGGTCACCGACCCGGCGGACGTGGCGTGGCTGCGGGCGATGCTGTCGGACCAGCCGGTGCTCTGCCTCCGGCAACCGGTCCGGCTGGACAACCCGGTCGTGCGCACGATTGCGCGGACGCACATTCACTGCGTCGTCGGCGTACCGGAGGGCATCGAGCGGCGGCCCGTGCCGGCGATGCAGCCCAACGGCAGCCCGGCACAGGTGTGGGAGCTGGAGACGGGCCACGACTGCATGATCACCATGCCGGCCGAGCTCACCGAACTGCTGCTCAAGCTCGGCTGACCCGCCCACCCGAGCGCGGGCTGCTCGGCAGCCCCGCGGCTCGGTGGCGGGCCGCCGAAATGAGAGACGCGGTCCAGGACGCGGTGGACGGTGGCGCGGCCGACGGAGAACACCTCATCGGCGAAGGTCACACGTACGGCACGCGTGCGCGTTGGCGCGGCACGCGTGCCGTACGCGTTCAGGAGCTCACACCCACCAGGTGAACGGGCCGGAGAAGGTCGGGTCAACGATCGGGATGGGTGCGGGGTTGCGGCTTCCCCGCGAGTCCGCCGACGGGCGCGACGTCAGGCGGGGTGTTCGTGGTGGGAGGACGGCCAGATGCTGCGTAGTGGACGCATGCCCTCCTCGACGTAGTCGGCGATCGGGCGGTCGCCGCCGTCGAGGTACCACTGTTCGAGTGCGGCGAAGTAGCCGAAGACGAGGGCGTTCGCTGTCACGCGAGCCTGCGTTTCGGTCAGCTCGCCGGTCGCCGCGATCAGCGGTGCGATCCGCTGGCTCGCGCGGTCGAGATTGGCATGGACGGCCTCGCGGACCGATGGCTCGGCGAAGAAGTAACGGACCCTGCGCCATGCGCTCTGCTCGGTCTGAGGGCCTTCGCCTGCGTCCTCGGAACCGGATGTGCCCTCCGGCGCCGATTCGTAGGCGCGGACGGCTTGGAGCAGGCTGCCGATGGGATCGCCGGGGTCGAGGAAGTCCTTGAGTGTCTCCAGGCTCATCCGGTCGAACTCGTCGGCTACCACGATCCCTTCCTTGGTGCCGAAGTAGCGGTACACCGACGACGGCGATACCTCGGCCGCGGCCGCGATCTCCTCGATCGTGACCGCGCCAAACCCTCTCTCGTCGAACAGATCGAGGGCGCGTTCCTGGATGGTGCGCATGGCCTTGAGTCGCCAGCGCTCGCGGAGCCCACTCATGCGATCAGGGTAGCAGGAAGCCAGACGCTCAAGCGTGTGACTGTCATCAGACATTGACTGTCTGAATTTGGCTCATTAGAGTCACGTGCTCGAGACAGTGACTGTCTCAATGGGCATGGCAAGCGGACGATCTCGGGCCCGCCCCGGCACGCACCGTCGCGGGCCTGATGACGCCGCTGTCCGCCGCCCGTCACCGACCCACTCACCTGAAAGAGCTCATGCCATGACGACGCTGCAGCACAGATCGCGCAACAGGACCCCACTGGCGCTGATGTACATCGGGGCGGGGCTCACCGTGATCGCCGCCCTTTTTCCGTTCATCGACCAATCCACCACGAAGGTCCTGGCGGACCACGTTCACGCGAGCTATCCGACTTACCGGCCCGGTGCGATCGACGCCGCTGTCACTGCCTATCTGGCGATCCTGTCCACGATCGGGGTGCTGGGACTTTTCGGCTGGCTCGGCACGATCTGGGCGGCTCGAGTCGGCAAGCGCTGGGCTCCGTGGCTGGCGATCGGACTGCTCGCGACCGCGACCTGCATCGCGATCGCCGCGTTGACCGTCCAGGACACCTCGGGGGATGTCGGCCTCGCGCCGCTGCTGGGCTGGCTGCAGGTGCTTCCGTGCATTCCCGGTCTCGCCGCGGTCGCGCTGTGGAGAAGGGCGCGATGATCGAAGGTCCCACGCAGGCGCGGAGCGTCGGCCGTGCCGTTGTACGCCCGATCGCGGCACTCAAACGGGCGATGTATCGACGAGGGCGGCCGAACGCGCTCATGCGGCTCATGAACCGGCTCGATGTCCTGATGTACGGGGCTCGGCGGCTGTCGCCGCGCCATACCGCCGTACTGAAGGTGGTGGGGCGCCGTAGCGGCGAGATCACTTCAGTTCCGGTCGCGGTCACCGACTACCGCGGCGCCGAGTTCCTCGTCTCGATGCTCGGACAGGATGCGAACTGGGTGCGGAACGTCCAGGCCGCGGGCGGCAGGGCCGCGCTCCGCCGTCGAGGTCGTGAGACCCCGATCCTGCTTGAGGAGGTCCCGCCCGAGTGGCGCGCCGAGATCCTGCGCCGCTACCTCGCCGCCGCGCCCGGCGCGCGGCCGCACCTGGGCCTGGGGCCGACGGCCCCCTTGGCGGAGTTCCACCGGATCGCGCCTCGTCACCCGACCTTCAAGATCCGTCAGTGCCCTCGCGCGACCGGCTGACGGGACAGACCCGCAACGGTCAACACGATCGCACGCCGCGAATCCAGCTCCCGCAGGCGCATCGGCGGGATCGCCGTCTCCACTGCCATGGGCGTCCCGGTGGGCACGTTGGTGGGCCCCGGACTCGACTGTGCCCGCGCCTCCATACGGGCTTCCTCCAGGCGAGCGCGGACACGACGGCGGTGGGGAGTGTCAGTGACGTCTAGCGGGTCTGCCCGCCGAGCCAGTCCTGGAAGGTGAGCAAGCCGGGGAAGTGGTCGCGCAGTTCGGCGAGGTCAGCCTGGTAGCCGCTCTCGGCGAACCACTCGAACAGCCTTTCCTTGATCGGCAGGGGGAGAAGGCGCGTCGGTACTCCGGTGACCTTCTCGTAGATCTGGGCCACCTCGGCGAAGGTCAGCTCGTCTCCGGCGATCTCGAGTTCCGCGCCCAGGTAGTCGTCCCGGTGGTCGATGACGTGCGCGGCGATGCGGCCGATGTCGTCGGTGGCGATCAGCTGCATCGGCCGGTCGGGGAGCACCGGTAGCTCCATCACCCTTTCGCCTGCGGCGTCGGCGTAGTGCAGCAGGTTGTCCATGAAGAACACCGGCCGCAGGATGGTCGCGGGCAACCCCAGAGCGCGGATGTAGGACTCGATCGCCGCCTTGCTCTCGAAGTGCTCGATCCCGGTGCGCCGCTCGGCGCCGCCGACCGAGCTGTAGACCAGGTGCCCGACTCCGGTATCCAGGGCGACGTCGGCGACGAGCATGCCCTGCCGTACCTCGGCCTTGAGGGTCTCCGGCTCGTAGGCCAGGGCCTGCATGCTGAACACGGCATCGACGCCCCGCATGGCCCGCTCCAGGGAGGCGGCGTCTCCCAGGTCACCGACCGCGAGCTCGGCGCCGGCCAGGCGGCGCGCGGCGGGGCTTTCCGGGTCGCGGACCAGGGCGCGGACCTGCCAGCCGCGGCTCAGCAGGTGACGTGCGGTGGCGCCGCCCTGCTGACCGGTGGCGCCGATGACCAGGGCCACACTCATGACGTCATCACCGGGGTGGTCTGGGCGAGCGCGATCCGCCAGGTGTCGTCGTCTTTGACCAGCACGAACGTCAGCGCTCCTGTGCGTCCGTCGTTGACGTGCTTGATCAGGTGGGCCAGCGCCACGTCCGGTCGCAGGAACGTGACGTCGAGCAGCTCGTTCTTGGTCAGCACGTCCTTCAGCGGGGTGCTCAGCGCCTTGGTCATGACCTCCTTGACCTGGTCGCGGCCACGCAGCCGGATCCCGGTGAAGTTGACCAGGGCCACCTCCTCGGTCAGCAGTCCGGTGAAGCCGGCGACGTCGTTCTGCAGCTCTTCGGCGTCGCGGACGACCTGCTCGATCGCCTCGATGTCGGGGTTCATGTCGTGCCTCCTCAACTCGCGGAGCGATTTGCTCCGCCTAGAGACTATGCCGGAGCGATTCGCTCCGCAACTGGTGGAGTCTGTGACGATGACCACGCGCCCCTGGAGGTATCCGTCCACGGCTGCGTCGAGTTCTGCTGACGTAGTTGAAGGAGCCCTGGGCGAAGCCGAATCCGTCGTCCAGTACCACGCCGGAGGGAGTTGGCGGCGATCGTGGATTTGGCCGAACTACGGCGCGACCGGCCGCGCGAGCGCGCCGCGGTTCGAGCGATGAAGGCCAAGAGCTCAGCTTGAGATGGGCGGGCGTGAGACGGCGTCCCCGGATGCCGCCTCACGCCCGGATCTGAAACTCTGCGCGGGTCAGGCGCCGAGTCGGAAGGCGAGCCAGGAGTGGCCCGCGTCGGCGGCGCGCGCCCGGAAGGCGCGGCCGAGCTCGGGACCGAACTGGGCCTTGTAGAGCCGGAACAGCGTCCACAATGCGACGAGCCCGGTCACCGCGGCGGGCGGGGCTGTCCGCCAGGCGGGCACCAGCTCCAGCAGGTCCTCGGTCTGGGCCGGAGTGTGGCCCGCCTCAATGAGGCGGGGAGCGAGCATGACGGGCTCCACCCATGCCGCGCCGCATGCCGCGAACGACCAGTCGATCACCCGCACCCCTGCCGGGGTGACGAGCAGGTTGCTCGGGCTGAGGTCGTAGTGGAGGAACGTGTCCCCCTCCACCGCGGCCAGGTCCAGGCCGTCGAGCGCGGCCACGTATAGGCCGTGGTCGTCGGCGAGGGCGTTCTTGTCCATCAGGTGCTTGCCCTTGGCCTGCAACGGCGCGATGTTCTCGGCGACGCCGCGTGCGCCAGCGGGGCATGGCGTGAGGGCGCGGCCGAGGTCGGCCACCGTGGCGAGCAGCAGGTGTAGATCCGGGGAGTCTGGCGACAGGTCGGCCTCGCGGGCGTGCTCGAGGTACTCGAAGCCCATCACGTGCCAGCCTTCGACCAGGTCGCTCCACAGCAGGCGCGGCGCGGCCACGGCGGCGGGCAGGGCGCGGGAGGCCCACTGTTCGCGGATGTGCAGGAACGCGGCGGTGTTGTCGGCGTTGACGGCCTTGAGGAACACGCTGCCGTGCTCGGTGTGCAGGCGGGCGGCGACGCCCGGCATGATGCCGCTGGTCGCTGTCTCGGCCTTGACGACGGCGCCGCATCGGTCCTGGACCGCGGCGCGGACGGTCTCGGGTAGGTCTTCCCAGTCGAGTCGGGTCACGTCACGCCTCCGGGGCGGGGTCGTCGAAACAGCCCTGATGACACTGGCTGCACTTGGCCTCGTGGAGCCACAGTTCCAGATCGACGGGCAGGTTGGCGGCGCGCATCGCCTCGATGGTCGCGCCGATCCTGTCCACCGCTGCGGCGCCGGTGGCAGGCTCGTCGTCGGGCGCGTGGTGGATCATCCGTCCCGCGACCTGGTGGCAGAAGCGGGTGTAGTCGTGGGTGAAGAGGATGAAGGTGTGCCAGCCCACGTCCACCTGAGGGGACGGGGCGAGGCGCGCTTCGGGGTTGGCCCCGCACGCCATCAGGAACGCCAGCGCCTGCGTCATGACGCGGCGGGCGTAGGCGTCGTCGAAGGCGGGGTGGTCGGCGAGGATGCGGGCCACGAGCCGCTCGAAAGTTGACCACCATGGTTGGGTGACCGTCATGATCGCCACGGTCCAGGAGCAGCGTGCTCACGGGTTGAGGAGAAAGGGCAGGCCCGCGTCGTGGACTCTGGTCGGGCCAGGGGCCGCCATCCCTCGATGAGCTTGGCGAGCTCGGATTCGATGTCGACGGTAATGAACCCGAAAAAGTTGATGTTCTCGCGATGGCCAGGAGCGATGAACGACAGCAGTTCATCGGGGACATCACGGCCCTGGGCGCGGAGCTCGCCGATCGTCTTACCGTAGTACTCGGTCGTCCAGGTGATCACGGCGTTGGTGAGGAGGGTGAGGCAGACCTGCTCCGTCTGGTCCTGGAAGTGCGGCCGGACGATGGTGCCCTGCTGGGCGTAGTGCAGGTCCCGGCGCAGCGCGTGCAGACTCTCCCCTTTTGTTGAGTTGCCGGGAGATTTCGCGGCGGTAGACCGGGTCGGATAGGTAGCGGGCGGCGTGGATGGTGCGGCGCATCCGCCGCCACTCCTTCAACGCTGCTGCCAGGGTGTTCTACCGGGAGGCCGCCGAACCATTTTGCGATTCGATGCCGCGTTCAACACCGTGGTCCAAGGAACCGAGATCGCACCGCGCGTGCGGCGTCTGACCAAAGCAGCAGCGCGCAAACTGATCACAGCCTTGGTCGGGCCCTGCCCCCCTTCCTGAGATGACCAACCCCGCGGCCACACAGAGTGGCGACGGTCACTCGCGTTACTTTGCGGCTGGTGACGCGGACCCAAGCGGGGGCCGGGCAGAGCTCGTCCGGGCTGCGCGGCCCGCTGGTGCTTGGAGCGGGCCTTATACGCTCACACACGCGCGTACCGAACAGCGAGAGGACCTTCAAACAAGGCCTGCCCGCAGGGTGGCCGCCTGGGTGGGCGGCCACCCTGCGGGGTTCATGGGGTGAGGTAGAAGCGCACGGCCGTGCCGTCGCCCGTGGTGTGCACGCGCACCAGATCAGTCACATAGTGCACCAGCATCAGGCCGCGGCCACCGAGTTGCCCTTGCTCCGGCGGCCTGCGGCCGGCAAGCGGGTCAAGAAGCCGCCCCGCGTCGCGGACCTCGACCACGACCTGTCCCGCCTCGCTCCAGATCGCCAGTGTTCCGTGCCCGCCGCCGTGGATCACGCTGTTGGTTGTCAGTTCTGCGACCGCCAGCTCGGCATCCAGCAACCTCGTCCCGTCCAGGCCCAGCCGCTGAGCCTGACGGACAGCGAACGTCCGGGCCGCGGAAAGCTCCTCGGCGTCGAAGGAGAAGACCGCAGCGTCGAGGGCAGGCTGCAACACCTCGTTGTAGCGGGCGACGATCGCTTCCCAGTCGTAGGCGTCGCTGGCCTGCTCACGACCCTGGCTGATGACGGTGGGATGGGTGAGTCTCGCATCGGTCAGCACGTCCGCATCCAGCCGCGCCTCGTCGTACGGACACAGGATCGTCACCGCCCGGCCTTCGAAGGCCGCGTTGATCAATGCCTCGTGCTGCGCGCACGCTGGATACTCCGCCGCGGTGCGGCCTGCCCAGATCGGCTCTCCGATGATCCGTACCCGTCCCTTCGGGTGGGCGTCGGCGAACTTACGGAGGACGCCGGGGATGATCCGCCCCGGGTTGCGCCCGGCGTCGGTCATGTCCAGGAACAACAAGCCATCGGCATCGCTGCCCAGCCCCGACCTGATGAGCTCCAGGTTGGGGCCGGGTACCGCCACGGCCACCGGTTCCCCGACTGCCAGACCCTCCCGGACGAACGACACCGTCTGGTCGGTGTACTCCTGCGCGGTGCGATAGAACAACGCAGGATGCTTGAACGTCTCGTTGATGGACGCCATGCTCATCGCGGCGCCACCTCGATCTGGTGCAGGTTCGGCCAGAACATCTCCAGGACACGCGGCAGGTGCGGCGGTGGATGCTCCACAACGACCCGCCCATCAGGCAGGTTCATGGCGGTGATCGCGAGCGCCGTCACCCCAGCCACGTCAACGAACCCCACATCCGACAACTCCACATAGGACACACCCGCATGGTTCCTGGCCAGCTCAGACAGGGCCTCTTCCCAGGACGGGCGGGTAACCACAGTGATCTCGCCGCTGGCGCGTATACCGGGACGGCCAGACAACGAGCTCACCTCCAACGCGGCCCTGCCAGGCGCCGTAGGGACGGGCCCGCCCACCTCTTGTGGGGCATCCACGTTTGGTCTCCTTCCCCATCCGTCAGCAACCTGCTGGCCGCCTCAGCGGAGCACGAGGAGAAGGAAGCTCCTTCCAGCCGGGCAGTGTATCGGCACCTGCTTGGCGGTAGTCACCTTCGGGACCAATCTGCCCTACCTGACAAGTCGCGCCGAACAGGTCGGCCGCAGAGGCGATCGACGAGATCAACTCGTTGCGACACGCCGGCCGGAACCTGGCCAGAGGTGGGTGAAGACGGTCTTCTCCACGACCTGCGGGGCGAGGTCGTCCTCGACGATCAGTGAGCCGAACAGGCCGCGTTCGATGGTCTGGGAGGAGTCGCGGTGGGTGTGGTACCAGAAGGTCCCCGCGTGCCGTACAGCACCCGGCGCCCGGCTCTCCAGCCGAGGGGCGCCGCGGCGAGCATGACGGCGAAGGCCAGGAGCATGTCGGTGAGGAAGAGAGGCTCGAACATGGCGGCCGTCAGTCCCAGAGCGCGATCGCGACGAGCAGGGCGGCAGCGGGGATCAGCAGCCAGGGCTCGGCGAGGATGAGGAGGGCGGTGCCGATGAGGGCGAACCAGGCCAGGCCCTTGGCCGCGCGGCGCTTCGTCCTGCTCTTCTTCTCTTCTTCTTGATGGGCTCGGCCGGCTTGCCGGTGGTCTCCTCGAGGAGGAGGTCGTTGTCCATGCCCCCTACGCCCGCGCCGCAGCCCCGGCGCTCGCGTCGGCGAAGGCTACCTATCTTCTGACTTCGGGCAGGTCACGCAATTGCTTACGTGAGGTGAGCCCGAGCTTGCGGAAGATGTTGCGCAGGTGGGCGTCGACCGTCCTAGGGCTGAGGAACAACGTGGCCGCGACCTCCTTGGAGGTGGCCCCGTCGGCGACCAGCCGCGCGATGTGCCTCTCCTGCATGGTGAGCTGCTCGACGGCGTGCGCCGAGCGGCTGCGCGCGTGCTCGCCGGTGGCGCGCAGCTCGCCTGCGGCCCGTTCGGCGAAGGCCTCGGCTCCGATGTCGGTCAGCGCCTCGTGCGCGGTGCGCAGGTGCTCGCGGGCTTCACGCCGCCGTCCCTGCCGGCGCAGCCACTCCCCGTACAGCAGGTGCGCACGGGCCCGGTAGATCGTCACGCGGCTGCCGTCGAGGTGATCGACGGCCTCGCGGTAGGCAGCCTCGTCATCGGTGACCAGTGCCCGCGCATAGGCCGCCACACCCAGCCCCCAGGCGTCCCCGCCCGCCTGCGTACGTTCGCGCAGGTCGGCCAGGGCGGTCTTGGCGAGGTCTGGTGAACCGCAGCGCACGGCGGCCTCCACCAGCTCCGGCAGGGCCAGCCCTGACATGCCGAGATGTCCGTGGGCGACAGCGGTTCGTGCGGCATCCAGAGCGGCCTGGTAGTTGCCCAGACCGTTGTGGAGGACGGCCGCTCCCCACTGGACGCTGAGGGTCATCCGTGTATCGACGGTGGAGAACAGCTCGAAGGCCTCCGCCCGGCGTCCGCGCATCGCAGCCAGGTGGATGCGCGGATAGACCAGGGGAGCGGCACCTGTGGCCTCGGCGATGGCCTCCTCCTCGGAGATCATCTCCATGGCGGCGCCGAACTCGCCCGCGTGCACCGCGGCGGCGGCCTGCATGGCCAGCCCGATGGGAAGCATGTGGAAGGAGCCCGACTCGCGGCCGGCCGCGGTGACGCGCTCGGCGACGCGCCGCAAGGCGCCGTAGGTCCACAGCTCGGTCGCCAGCATGAAACCGAGAGACGGGTGACGGCTCCAGGCGGCGTCGTCGGCGAGGGCGGGTCGCAGCAGCTCGGCCGCAGCCCCATGTCCCTGCGTGGTCAGCCTGATCAGGCCCTCCAGCACAGGGCCTTTCGCAGGGGCCGCCCGCACCACCGAGCCGAGGTCGCCGAGGAGGACGCCCATCTCCATCGCGTCCAGGTAGCACTCCATGGACCATGCCGGGTCGGTGTCGGCCAGCCGCTCGGCGGCTCGCAGCAGGTAGGTGGTCGGCCGCTCGCCGCCGCGGTGGCGGACGAAGGAGAGCCTGCCCCTCAGCAGGTCGATCCTGGCCTGCTGAGCCTGATCGGACGAGGCGGTGGCGAGCAGCTCGGCGGCCACGTCGAACGCCCCCATCGACAGCTTGGCCTCAGCCGCGGCGAGCACGCGGTCGATCCGCGGGCCTGAGCCGGGGGTGAGCGCGGCGGCCCGCTCCAGGAACGCGGCGGCGGCCGCGACCCCGCCTCGCGCCTGCGCCCTGGCCGCCGACCGCTCCAGCGCGGCGGCCACCTCCTCGTCGGGTCCGACGGCTGCCTGGGCGCGGTGCCAGGCACGCCGATCGGGGTCGGCCAGCGGGTCGGTCGCCTCGGCCAGTGCCGCGTGGGCTCGTCTGCGCTCGTCAGGGGAGGCGGCCGTGTAGGCGGCCGATCGGGCGAGCGGGTGGCTGAAGCGGATCCTGGCGCCGAACTCCACCAGCTCCGCCGCCTCCGCGGCCGACTCGGGCGAGATGTCCAGCAGCTCCGCCGCCCGCCACAGGAGTCCCGGATCACCGATCGGCTCGGCGGCGGCGACGGTGAGCAGGAGCCTGGCCTGCGGCGGAAGCTGCGTCAGCCGTACACGGAAACTCTGCTCGATCACGCCGGGAGCGGGGAGGTCGAACCCACCGGCCATGCCCGTGCTCCTGGGCAGCTCCAGCAGAGCGAGGGGGTTGCCACGCGCCTCGGCGAGGATGCGGTCGCGGACCCGTTCGTCCAGCGGCGCCTGTACGGCTCTGGCCAGCAGCGTCCTGGCCTCGCTCTCGCGCAGGCCGGCGAGGTTCAGGGCGGGCACGGTCCCGAATCCCGGCTCGCGGGTGGCGAAGACCATGGCCACCGGCTCGTCGGCGATCCGGCGCGCCACGAAAGCCAGCGCCTTGGCCGACGCGTCGTCCAGCCACTGCGCGTCGTCGATCAGGCAGAGCAGGGGGCGCTCCCGCGCGGTCTCGGCCAGCAGGCCCAGGGTCGCGACCCCGGCCAGGAAGGGGTCGAGGGCACCGGTGTCCAGGCCGAAGGCGATCTGCAGGGCCCTACGGTGCGGCGGCGGCAGGTCGTCCAGGTGCCCCAGCAGCGGCACGCAGAGCTGGTGCAGTGCGGCGAACGGCAGCTCGGTCTCGAACTCCGCGCCGGAGACCTGGACGACCAAGAACCCTGGAGCGCTCTCGGCGAGCCGGCGCAGCATCGTGCTCTTGCCCATGCCGGGCTCCCCGCCCAGCGCCAGCGCACCGCCGCGGCCCTGCCTGGCTGCCTTGACCAGAGCGTCCAGGCGTTCGATCTCGGCCTCGCGGCCCACCAACGTCTCCATGATGGCCCCGATCATGCCGCATAGGCGGTCATATAGGTGAAAACTACCGACGCGAGCGGCCGGCCGCCGCTGCGAGTGTCGAGCCATGAGCAGCGCACCCGTCACCCGCACCGACTGGACGCCCCTGGGGGTCCTGGCCACGGCCCAGTTCCTCGTCGTGCTGAGCACCTCGATCGTGAACGTCGCCCTCCCCGAGATCCGCACCGGCCTCGGCCTGCCGGCCGCCGGGTCAGCCTGGGTGATCAATGCGTACGTGCTGGTCTTCGGGGCGCTGCTGCTGCTCGGCGGCCGGTCCGGTGACGTGTACGGCTTGCGCCGCGTCTTCCTGATCGGCACCGGCCTGTTCGCGTCGTCGTCGCTAGGCGCCGCGATCGCGCCCGACGCCGTGACGCTGATCGCGGCCAGGGCTGTCCAGGGCCTGGGCGCCGCGATGCTGGCCCCCACCGCGCTGGCGCTGGTGCTGACCCTGTACCAGAAGGATCGCGGCACGGCCCTCGGTGTGTGGGGCGCGGTCTCCGGCGCAGGGGGAGCGGCCGGTGTCCTGCTCGGCGGAGTGCTCACCGACCTGTACGGCTGGCGCTCGGTCTTCTTCGCGATGGTCCCCGTGGCGCTGGCCGTGCTGGTGGCCGCCCGGCTCCTGGTCCAGCCGCCCCCGCCTCGGGGCGGCCGGCTGGACCTGCCAGGCGCGGTGACGGTGACCGGCGGGCTGGCCGCCCTGACCTACGGCCTGTCCGGACGCTGGCTGTTCGTCATCGCGGGCATGGCGCTGCTCGGTGTGTTCGTGCTGCTGCAGCGCCGCTCGCCTGACCCGCTGCTGCCCTCACGCATGCGGATCGTGGCCGGGCCGAATGTGCTCATGGCCCTGCTCGGTTCGGTCTGGCTCGGCCTGTTCTACTTCCTGCCCCTCTACCAGCAACGCGAGCTCGGCTACACACCGCTCGAAGCAGGACTCACCCAGCTGCCGCTCGCCCTCATGATCACGCTGGCTTCCTGGGCGGCGCCTCGCCTGCACGGGCGTGCCGTACTGCCCGGTGGCCTGGCGGTGCTCGCGGCCGGGCTGGCCTGGTTGGCCCGCACCCCCGTGGACGGCACCTTCCTGGTGGATCTGCTCGGCCCTTCGCTGCTGATCGGCGCCGGGCTCGGCGTGGCCTTCGTCCGGCTCACCGCCCTGGCCTCGGCGGGCGTGCCGGCCGCCGACAGCGGCCTGGCCGGCGGGTTGCTCAACGCCACCCGGCAGATCGGCGGCGCGATCGGCCTGTCCTTCCTGACCCTTCTTCCCTCGTACGGCGGAGCCTTCCTGGCCTGCGCCGTCATCACCCTCCTTCTCTTCGGAAAGGCGACCTTCTCATGAAAAATCCTCCCAAGCCGTACCTGAACGGCCACTACACCCCGGTCACCGACGAGATCACCGCCCACGAGCTGACCGTGCACGGCAGCCTGCCGCCCGAGCTCAACGGCCGCTACTTCCGCAACGGCCACAACCCCAAGCCCGGCATCACGCCCACGCACTGGTTCCGCGGCGAGGGCATGATCCACGGCATCCGCCTGGCCGACGGCCGCGCCGAGTGGTACCGCAACCGATGGGTGAAGACCCCGTTCCTGGACGGCGTGCCGTTCACCGGCACCGAGCTGGAGGTCTCCGCCGCGGCCACCAACATCATCTTCCACGGCGGTCGCTACCTGGCTCTGCAGGAGGCCAACCTGCCGTGGGAGGTGACCGCCGAGCTCGACACCGTCGGCGCCTACGACTTCGGCGGCAAGCTCACCAGCTCGATGACCGCCCACCCCAAGGAGGACCCGGTCACCGGCGAGCTGCACTTCTTCTCCTACAGCCCCTTCCCGCCCTACCTGACTTACCACGTCGCCAACGCCGCCGGCGAGATCATCCGCACCACCGTGATCGACGGCTCCGGGCCCTCGCTCATGCACGACTTCGCCATCACCCGCGAGCACGCGGTCTTCATCAACTCGCCGGTCGTCTTCGACCACTCCGAGCACTCGGGCATCCCCTACAGGTGGCACGACGACGTGCCGCTGCGCATCGGCGTCACGTCCCGCACGGCAGCCGCCAAGGTCACCTGGTTCGAGGTCGAGCAGGGAGCCATCCTGCACGTCACCAACTCCTACGTCGACACGCAGGGCCGCGTGGTGCTCGAAGGCCCCCGCTTCGACCGGTCGGCCTGGGAGAGCTCCTGGAAGTGGTGGGTCGGCGCTCCCGGCCACGGTGTCACCCCCGACGCCGGATCCACCTTCCACCGCTGGGTCCTCGACCTGGCCACAGGGAAGGCGAGCGAGGAGTCGCTCGACGACCTGGCCACCGAGTTCCCCTCCATCAACGACGCCCACACCGGCGCCTTCAACCGCTACAGCTACGCCATCGCCTTCCCCGGCGCCGGTCTGGACGGCTACTCCACCATCAAGTTCGACACCGTCACCGGGCAGCAGCGGCTGTTCGGCCACGGGGCCGGACGCATGCCGGGCGAGGCTGTCTTCGTCCCGGCCGAGGGCGGGACCAACGAGGACGACGGATACCTGCTCACCGTCGTCAGCGACCTCAAGGCGGACGCCTCCCAGCTCCTCGTCCTGGACGCGGGAGATCTGGCCACCGTCGCCACCGTCGAACTTCCCCGCAGGGTGCCCGCCGGCATCCACGGCCACTGGATCGAGGACCACAAGTGATCACCACCATTGACACCGCGGCCGCCGTCGTCGTCCGACTCGAGACTGTCATCGACGCGTCCCTGTCGCGGGTCTGGGACCTGCACACCGACGTGAACGCCTGGCCGTCGTGGCAGAACGACATCACCACGGCATCCGCTTCCTCCGACGGCCCGCTCGCCGTGGGGTCGGTGTTCCACTGGAGCACCTTCGGCCTGGACATCGACTCCACCGTCTACGCGATCGAGCCCGGGCGCCGCATCCTCTGGGGCGGGCCCGCCCATGGGATCACGGGTGTCCACGAGTGGGCCTTCACCGAACGGAACGGGCGGACCGTGGTTCAGACCGCCGAGTCGTGGGACGGTGAGCCGGTCAGGGCCGACCGCGACGGCATGCAGGCCGCTCTGGAGGGATCCCTCACCGCCTGGCTCGCCCACCTCAAGCAGGCGGCCGAGAACGCGTCCCGCTGAGCCCCTGACCACATAAGGACACGGTGCGCATGTCCAGAGGAGCGCTGTCGAGCTACGGGTTCGACAGCGCTCCTCCCGGTTTGATCGCAGCGGCATCACGCAGTTCCAGAGATCGAGGGCCGCTTCCCGGCCTCCCCGCATCCGGGGCGGTCGCCGTCAGGTCTGTGCCGGGAGGAACGCCGTCGCGTTGTGAGCGACCCATTGCGCGTAGGTGAAAGGCGGCCGCCCGGTGACCTCCTCGACCGCGGGCGAGGTCTCCGCGGTCTTGCCGTCTCTCGAGGCGAGCCCGTCGAGGAGCTCGTCGATCACCGGCGCGGGCATGCCGTGGCGCAGCAGCTGCTCCCTGAACTGTTCCCTGGGCACCTCCTCGAACCGCAACGGCCGCCCGATCGTCTCCGCGATGATCCGTACGCGTTCGATCTGGGTCAGCGACTGCGGCCCGGTGACCACGTAGGCCTCACCGGCGCGCTGATCGAGCAGGGCGCGGACGGCGACCGCGGCGATGTCCCGCGGGTCGACCGGGGCCAGTGCGGCGTTGCCGTACACCCCGCGGACCACTTCGCCGCCCGCGATCTGCGGCGCCCAGGCCAGGTCGTTGGTCATGAACGCGTCGGGACGCACGAAGGTCCACGGCAACCCGGACGCGGCGAGCGCCCGTTCGACCTGCAGGTGCTGCTCGCCGATCAACCCAGGTGTGGAGAAGGTGACGGCCGACGACGACAGCAGCACGACATGCCGCAGGCCGGTCTGCCGCGCCGCGTCGAGGAACCCGCCGATCCCGGTGAAGACGGGGAACAGGAAGGCCTGCTCGATGCCGGACAGCGCCGCCGCCAGGGTCTCCGACCGGGTCAGATCGCCGGCCACGACCTCGACGCCGTCCGGGAAGGAACGGTCGCCGGGGTCACGGGTCATGACGCGTACTTTCTCGCCCGCCTCGAGCAGTTGACGGACGACATTGGTGCCGACATTTCCAGCGGCACCGGTGACCAGAATCACGGTAGAGGTCTCCTTCTCTTCGCTACGTTCCCCGCCGGCTGACGGGGCGGAGGCTTGGGGTTCGGTTCCCCACGAGGAATCCGGCCGCAGCCGGACGGGCGGTTCCGGCGCCGGACATCGCCCCGCATCGTCGTGCACGGCGTCGGCACGCTCGACGGTCATGGTGGCCGGCCTGGTGACACTGCGGATGGCCAGGTCACCGGTGAGCTTGAAGGTGGTCGTTCGGCTTCGAGCCGCTCGTGAGTCACGCCTGAGCTTCGGGCGCTGCGAGGGGCGGCGAGCCGGCGAGCGGGGTGGGGTCGAGGTATCTGACCTCATAGACGCGTTCGCTGAACTTCCAGCCGTCGGGAGTGCGCTGGTAGCGGTCGTGGTACAGGGCGTAGTTCAGATGGGAGCCGCCGTCACGCATGCGCCCGAACTCCTGGATGTACGCACGGCCGCTCGCGGTGTCGCCCTCCAGCCGGATGACGCCCGGGTGGACGTTCTGCAGGAAGAACTCCCACAGCCCTTGCCCCCACTCGACCCCCGCGCGGATCGCCTCTCTGCCGACGAACTCCTTGTCGATGTGCGGCCACCGCATCGCGCCCTCGGGCGTGAACAGCGACGCGACCCGGTCATAGTCGCGCATCATCACCGCGTCGGTGACTTCGGCGCGCAGCGCCTCGATCTCGACGCGGTCGGCGATGGCCCGTATGTCGCTCATTGGTCTTCCTGCCTTTGTCGCGATGCGCCGATCAGGCGTGTGCCGCCTGGCCGGGATGGTGTGTCCAGCATCGAGGCAGGTGATCGGCGGAACAATGTAAGCTTCGTGTGCGGAACGTTAACTCTGGGGTTACTGGTGGAGCTGCGCGACATCGAGATCTTTCTGACGTTGGCCGAGGAGCTGCACTTCGGCCGCACCGCCGAACGGCTTCGCGTGTCGCCGGCCCGCGTCAGCCAGGCCGTCAGCAAACAGGAGCGGCGCCTCGGCGTGGCCCTGTTCGATCGCACCAGCCGCCGCGTGAGCCTGACCCCTGTCGGCCGGCGCCTTCGCGAAGATCTCCAGCAGGCCCTCGACCTCCTCCAGGCGGGACTCGCCCGCGCCGAAGCAGCCGGCCTCGGCGCGGGTCAGCGCCTGCGGCTGGGCGTCTTCGGCCATGCCGGGCACGCACTACGCCCCCTCGTCGACGCGTTTCGCGCCCGCTACCCCGGCAGCGACGTCCAGTTCGGCGAGGTCTACGGCAGTGACCCGTTCACCGCCCTGCGCACCGGAGACAACGACGTGCACGTGCTGTGGCTGCCCGTCGCCGAACCGGACCTCACGGTCGGCCCCACCGTGCTGACCGGAGGCCGCGTGCTGGCCGTCTCGGCAGACCACCCGCTGACCGACCGCGGCACCGCGTCCCTGGAGGACCTCGCCGACAACCACGTGGTCGACCTCGGCCCCCACGCGCCCGAGTACTGGGTCGCCTCCATGGTCCCGACACGGACACCGCGCGGCCGCCGTGTCCCGCGTGGGCCCGCCGCGCGGACCTTCCACGAGATCATTTCCCTGGTCGCCGCCGGATATTGCGTTCACCCGCTGGGTGAGTTCGCCGCCCGCTACAACAGGCCCCCCGGCGTCGTCTTCCTGCCCATGCCGGACGCCCCGCCCCTCCAATGGGCCCTGACGTGGCGCTCCACCGCCGACGGCCCCGCTGTCCGCGCCCTGGCCCAGACAGCCGCCGACCTCGGCCCCATCTCGATGTGATTGATCGCGCCCGGGTAATTCGCCGTGGTCAGCGTGTCAGGAAGGCGCGTAACGCGATGATCAGCGCGGCCGGGTCGTCCTCCTGGACGTTGTGCCCCGCGTCCGGAACGACCACGAGCCGCCCGTCAGGAATCTGCCCGACCAGGCGTTCGGCGGTGGCCTGGGGGAGCACCCTGCTGCGTCCCCCGCGTACCAGCAGCACCGGCGTCTTGGTCAGCTGGGCGGCCAGCCGATCGATGGCCGCGAGAATGGCGGGGAAGTCGGGTGGACGCAGATCGCCCTTCGGCACCCAATCGCCATCGGGTGCCCGGCGGAACAGCGTGCTCATGCGGTAGGCGACGCTCGCGCGGTCGGCGTGCGGGTTGACCCGCATCGCGGCCTCGACCACCGTCTCGAGTTCTCGCACCGGACCGAGGCCGGCCATGAACTCCCGTACGCGCCGGGTGCTGTCGAAGTCCACACCGGGTGCGACATCGATGAGCACCAGCCGCTCCACCAGGTCGGGCCGCGCATCGGCGACGTGGGCCGCGATCACGCCGCCGAGCGACATGCCGACCAGCCGGACCCGATCGAAGCCGAGGTGATCGGCCGCGGCGACGACGTCGGCCGCCATGGTGTCGATGCGGTAGTCGTCGGACCAGTCGCTGTCGCCGTGGCCACGCAGGTCCAGCGCGACCAGCCGGGCGGCGCCGCGCAGGCCGAGGCAGACGAGATCCCACGTGTGCGCGGTCAGTCCGCCGCCATGCAGCAGGATCACGGGGGCTCCGGTTCCGCCCCAGTCGAAGCCGTGCAACCGGCAGCCCGAGCGGGAGAAGCCGATCTCGCGGGGCGGCGCCGGATCGTGGATCGTGACGCCCAAGGCCGCCGCCAGTTCCGTCATCGCCGCAATCTTGAATGGTCCGGGCACGGAACCACCTCCCTTACCTTGATGCCTCAAGGTAAGGCCAGTACCTTGGCTCGTCAAGGTAAGCTGGGTGTCTGGTCACCCGGTGCGACGCAAACCCGATGACGCCAGGCGGATGATCCTCGAGGCGGCGAGCAGGCTGCTCGCCGCAGGTGGCCCAGCCGCCGTGCAGGTACGCGCCGTCGCCGCCGAGATCGGGGGTGTCCGACGCCGCGGTCAACCACCACTTCGGCACGCGCGAACAGCTCCTGGAGTCGCTGCTGCGATTCGGCGGGGCCTAACTGAAGACGAACCTGCACATCGTGCTGGAGACGTGGACCGACGGCCCGATCGACCCCGCCGAGTTGGTGCGCGCGCTGTACGGGCGTACGCCGACGGTTACGCCGAACTCGCGCTCGCTGCACCGGTCCGGCTGGCGGGATACCGGCAGCGGACTACTCGATGAGGTGGTCGACCGCCTGCACGCCCAGGCGCGGCAGCACTGCGCCGCCACCGGACGGAGGCCGCCGACACGCGAGGCGATCCAGCTGGTGGCCGGACTGCACCAGGCTGTCTCCATGGAGCCGTTGTTCGGCGACGAATTTCGCAGGAGCGTCGGACTGGAGGCGACCGCGCGGGATCGCATGCTCGAGTGGTGGATCGGAGATCCTGCGCACGACCCTTGCCGGACAAGGGTCGATGGGGGCGCCTTCGACGTTCTGGCGGACGTGGAGACCTGTCCGGCCCGGTGTGCGAGGGCGGCCCGGATCTTGCCTCCGGTGGCTGGTTCTGGATCCGGTATCCCCGTCGGCGGAACAGCCCAAGCTCCGGGCTCCGGCAGCGGCGATCACCGGGGCTGGTCAGCCGATTCCCCCGGGTGGTTCGGCTGAGACCCGTCACGTCAAGAGCGAGCGCCAGCGGTCGGCCGACTCCATCATGTCCAGGCTGATCCGCTCCAGGAACGCCCCTGCTTTGGCCAGCCGTCGCCCCACGGGACTGTCGAGGCCGAAGGTCTCGGCCGCCGCCATCGTGGCCCGCACCGTCTCGAGCGTATGCCGCCTGCTGGTCATGATCGAGGTGTACCAGGCGTCGTCCTCGACCACGTAGATGTCGCGGCGCCGCTGCGGATCGCGTTCGCGCCGGATGTAGCCCTGTTCGACCAGGAAGTTCACGGCGACGGAGACGGTGGCCGGGCTGATCTTCAGTCTCTGGGTCAACTCGGCCGCTGTGCGCCTGCCGTCCTCGGACAGCAGCAGGTCGAGGTGCACACGCGCGGTCATCCTCGGCAGCCCCGTCCTGACCGCCACCTCGATGAGTTCCTCTTCCATCGTGCCGCCCGGGGATCCGGCCGCGCGCGGGGGCGCCGGTGTGCCTCGCCGGGCTCGCTGGGCTGTCGCTTGGTGTGCCTGCTGGGGCCGGTAGCCGGTGGGGCCGCCGTTGCGTCCGATCTCCCGGGTGATCGTCGAGGTCGGCCGGTCGAGCCGTCTGGCGATCTCGGCGTAGGAGAGCCCGGCGGCGAGTCCGGCCGCGATGCGCTCGCGATCCTGCTGGGTCAGTCGTCCTCCTGGCATGTCGCCAGTATTGCCTTCGCCACCAATCATTGCAACTTTGCATTGCGTTCGACTCCAGCGTCATTGCATCAATTCAGCGCCATCTAGCTGGGAGAATGCCCTTCTGTTGATTGACTGAATGTCGAATGCAACGTAGCTTTCGAGGGCCACCAAACACGTACTGTCGCGAAACGAGGAACGACCATGAGCAGATCCCTCACCACCGCCGAGGACGCCAAGGCTCGGACTCGACCACCAAGGATCTCCACACGTTCTTCTCCGCGTTGAACGGCGGCAGGCTCATCCCGGCCACGCTGCTGGCCGAGATGCGCAAGCCGCACCCCAAGAGCGGCGGCCTCTTTGGCCGCTACGGTCTCGGGCTGTACGTGCAGGACACGGGCCCGGACTGCGTCGGCACCCTCCTCAACCACAACGGCAGCGTGGGCGGCTACGGGTCGCTGATGTACGGCACGCCCGACGGCAAGAAGACCCTGACCGCCTCGATCACCAGCGGGGACGCCGCGATCGACCCGGCGCAGGCGTTCCCGAAGGCGCTGGACAAGCTCGTCAAGGACGTCTTCTGCGGCGGGAAGGCCGCGAGCTGACGGGCCCGAGCCGACTCAAGCTATTCAGTCTTGCTATGTACCGGTAGTCAGTGTTACTTTGTACCGGTAGCAAGCGTCACTGAGTAGCTGAAAGGGGGTGTGTCATGGGCAAGCAGGCGACGGAGATGCTCAAGGGAACGCTGGAGGGCATCGTCCTCGCGATCCTGTCCGGCCGGGCCGCGTACGGCTACGAGATCACGGCGTGGCTGCGGGAGCAGGGCTTCTCCGACATCGCCGAGGGCACCATCTACGCGCTGCTCGTCAGGATCGAGCAGCGCGGCCTCGTCGACGTGGAGAAGGTCCCGTCCGAGAAGGGGCCGCCGCGCAAGGTGTATTCCCTGAACGCTCAGGGGCGCGAGCATCTCGAAGAGTTCTGGAGGACCTGGAGCTTCCTCGCCGAACGGCTCGAAAAGCTCCGCGAAGGAGGGAAGTAGCCATGGACACAGGGTCGAACGAACCGAAGAGGCGCTACCGGCAGTACCTGGAGGTGGTCACCGGGCCGCTCGAGGACAAGAAGCGCTGGCGGCAGTACAAGGCGCGAGTCAAACAGCTTCCCGAGAACTATCGCACAGCGGTCGAAGCGCTGGAGCGGTACCTGATGCACTTCGGGCCGGGGGACGGCGCCGACGCGGCTTCGATGTTCGAGGACCTTGCCGATCTGTTCGAGCAGAGCGCGGCCGACGGCACCCCGATCCGCGAGATCTTCGGGGAGGACCCCGTGGAGTTCGTCGAGGCGTTCGTGCAGAACTACGCGGTGGGACGGTACATCCGCCGGGAGCGAGAACGCTTCACCAGCGCCATCGACCGAGCCGCCGGCGAAGACACCAGGAAAGAAGACAGGAGCGTCTGATGGCGACACAGCAAGCCCCGGCGATCCAGGTGCAGGGCCTGGAGAAGTCGTACAAGGAGTTGCAGGTGCTGCGCGGCGTGGACTTCGACGTGGCGCGGGGCAGCATCTTCGCTCTGCTCGGCTCGAACGGGGCCGGCAAGACCACGGTCGTGAAGATCCTGTCCACGCTGCTCAAGGCCGACGCGGGCACGGCGAGCGTCCACGGCTTCGACGTCGCCACGCACCCGGCGGAGGTGCGGGAGTCGATCAGCCTGACGGGACAGTTCGCCGCCGTCGACGAGCTCCTCAGCGGGCGGGAGAACCTCGTGCTGGTCGCCCGGCTGCGGCACCTCAAGGATCCGGGCAAGATCGCCGATGACCTGCTCGCCCGTTTCTCACTGACCGACGCGGGCGCGCGGAAGGCGTCGACGTATTCGGGTGGCATGCGCCGCCGCCTCGACATCGCGATGAGCCTCATCGGCGACCCGCCGGTCATCTTCCTCGACGAGCCGACCACCGGCCTCGACCCCCAGGCGCGCATCGAGGTGTGGCAGACCGTCAAGGGCCTCGCCCGCCTGGGTACGACGGTGCTGCTCACCACGCAGTACCTGGACGAGGCCGAGCAGCTCGCCGACCGGATCGCGATCCTGCACGAGGGCCGGATCCTCGTCAACGGCACCCTGGCCGAGCTCAAGCAGCTGCTGCCGCCCGCCAAGGTCGAATACGTCGAGAAGCAGCCGACCCTTGAGGACGTCTTCCTCACCCTCGTCAGCGCCGAACACCGCATCTCATTACGGACGCAGAAGGAACCACGATGACCAAGCACTTCGTCGGCGACACCACTGTCCTGCTGGGACGATCCCTGCGCCACATCGCGCGCAGCCCGGACACCATCATCACGACCGCGATCATGCCGATCGCCATGATGCTGATGTTCGTCTACGTGTTCGGCGGTGCGATCAAGACAGGGTCGGATTCGTATGTGAATTACATGCTGCCCGGCATCCTGCTCATCACGGTCGCCTCGGGCATCGCCTACACCGCGTTCCGGCTGTTCATGGATATGAAGGGCGGCATCTTCGAGCGCTTCCAGTCCATGCCGATCGCACGCTCGTCCGTGCTGTGGGCGCACGTGCTGACCTCGCTGGTCGCCAACTCGATCTCGCTCCTGGTCGTCGTGCTCGTCGCCCTGCTCATGGGCTTCCGCTCGGGGGCGGGCGTGGCGGCGTGGCTCGCGGTCGCCGGCATTTTGATCCTGTTCACCCTGGCGCTGACGTGGATCGCCGTCATCCCCGGCCTGTCCGCCAAGACCATGGAAGGCGCGAGCGCGTTCTCCTATCCGCTCATCTTCCTGCCGTTCCTCAGCTCGGCGTTCGTGCCCACCGACACCATGCCAGGCCCGGTGCGTTTCTTCGCCGAGAACCAGCCGGTGACCTCCATCGTCAACGCCATCCGCGACCTGTTCACCCAGCAGCCGGTCGGCACCGACATCTGGATCGCCCTCGGCTGGTGCGTCGGCATCCTCATCGTCGCCTACGCCTTCGCCATGAACACCTACCGCCGCAAGATCTCCTAGCGGCCCGCGCAAGGCCAAGACAAGCTCGACGCCCGTCCCCGGGGTAGCCCCGACGTCGAAGACGGGATGGAGCAGTGCCGGCTCCCGCCGTGGCCGCTCCCACGCCCGCAACCGGTCTCACTTCGGTACGGCGCGGCTCGCACAGCCCCCCACACCGCAGCCCGATTCCCGAACCCGCCATCCGGCAGCCCGGCCCGGGATCAACAGGGCCAAGCAGGCTCGGTCGACGGGCAACGAACGATCGTCTGCGAGGTCGGCCATACCCAGCTCTGCTTCGAGCTGTCCACACACGTACTACCGCGAGACTTATCGCGAGACGAGGACGAGTCATGAGTGAATCCCTCCACACCGTCACGACGATGCCGGCGGCGCGTCAGCCCGGCTGTCCCTTCGATCCGCCCAAGGAGCTGATCGAGGCCCGCGAGCACGGCCCGATCAGCCGCTTCCCCTTCCCCGACGGACACGAAGGCTGGCTGGTCACCGGATACGACCTGGTCCGGTCGGTCCTTGGCGACTCACGGTTCAGTTCGCGCAAGGAGCTCATGCGCCACCACTGGGCCATGGACCTGTCCGGCATCGAGATGCCTCCGGCGCCGCCCGGCGAGTTCTTGCTCATGGACGAGCCGCAGCACGGGCGCTACCGCAAACCGCTGGTCGGCAAGTTCACCGTGCGGCGGATGCGGCAGCTCACCGAGCGCGTCGAGGAGATCACCGCCGAGCACCTGGACGCCATGGAGAAGGCCGGGCCGACGGCGGACCTGGTGACCGCGTTCGCCAAGCCCATCCCGGCCATCATGATCTGTGAGCTGCTGGGCGTGCCGTACGAGGACCGAGGCCGCTTCCAGGAGCAGATCGACCTGTTCATGAGCGGGGAGACCAACGACGAGGACCTGATCGCGGCCTACACCGCTGTGCAGGACTACCTCGCACAGCTGGTGGCCGTCAAGCGCGCCAACCCCACCGACGACATCCTCAGCGAACTCACCGACAGCGATCTGACCGATGAGGAACTGAAGGGGATGAGCCTGATCCTGCTCGCGGCAGGGCTCGACACCACCACGAACATGCTCGCGCTCGGCGCCTTCGCCCTGCTGCAGAATCCGGCGCAGCTGGCAGCGCTACGCGCCGATCCCACGCTCATCGACAACGCCGTCGAGGAACTCCTGCGGTATCTGAGCGTCGCCAAGACCTTTTTCAGAACCGCGCTGGAGGACGTCGAGTTGGGCGGCCTGACCATCAAGGCCGGTTCGATGGTCGTGATGTCCCTCAACACCGCCAACCGTGACCCCGAGCGCTTCTCCGACCCCCACGTGCTCGACCTGCGCAGGCAGGACGGCGGGCATCTGGCTTTCAGCCACGGCATCCACCAGTGCCTGGGCCAGCAGCTGGCCCGCGTCGAGATGCGGGTCGCGTTCTCGGCGCTGCTCGCCCGCTTCCCCACGCTACGCCTGGCCGTACCGGCCGAAGAGGTCGCTCTGCGCCCGGAGTCCGCGGACATCTACGGGGTCAAGAGCCTCCCGGTCACCTGGGACGTCTGACCGCGAGCCAGTGACGGGGGCGCGCACGGCCGCCCGCCCCCGTTGTGGTCGCTCGCCTGCGGCGATCGCGTCCGCGGCCCGATTCCGCCCGTGTATCGGCGGCATCCGCGTCTCGGTCACTGAAGCCGCCATCCGGCCGTTGCCCGACCTCCGTGCTGCCGGCCCCGACTGCGGCCATGAGCCTGGTCAAGCAGCGGGCTTCCGCAAGACCGTCCTCGTCGCCGTCGAAGCAGCCGCCCGCACCCACCGCGGCGCGCCCATCCCCACCTTGGGACATGATCCGCAAGGTCACCGCAGCCCCCGGGTTATCAGCCCGCGAAGGTCGTGGTGATGATGGGGCACATGGAAGAGAGGTGCCGATGAGTGCGGCGGCTGACGTGGATGTCCTACAGCGGCTCATGCCGCCACCGGCTGGTGAAGGAACGCTGGTGGACTGGGCTCGGATGACCGAGTCGTGGGGACGGTCGTTCCCGCCCGACTATCAGCGGTTCATGCAGGTGTACGGGTCCGGATCAGTGCAGGACTACCTGTCGATCGGTGAGCCGGAACCCAGCGTGGCGCTGTCTGAGGCGCGGCGGGACGGGATGGTGATGGAGACGGCCAACGCCGAGGCCGACTGGCAGACCGAGGACAAGACGCCCGATCTGGAGGGCACCCGTCCACTGTTGATCACCTGGGGTGTCAGCGCAACCGCCGACTTGCTGTGCTGGGACGCCACGGGCCTGGATGCCGCCGCGTGGCCCGTCCTGGTCTACAACAGGGGCGAGGCGCTGTGGAGCCGCTACGACTGCGGCATGGCCCAGTTCCTCACCAGGGTGCTGAAGGCGGACTTCCCTGACAACCCGCTCGGCGCGGTGTTCATGTGGGGGGTGACGGACGCGGTCTATGAGAAGCGACCTTCTGCACCATGATGACGCCGGACCCGGCGCCGGCGTCTGACCGCCCGAGCGGTGCGCAGTACAGGTGACCAAACCGGTCACGAATCAAGAAGCGCTGGATACCGGGCCGTTTGTAGCGTGACTCGCATGTGCCGCATCCCAAGAGCACAAAGGAGACAAGGTATGAAAGCGCACGTCAGCTCCATCCTCCTCGGCGTCCGGGACCTGGACCGAGCCAAGCAGTTCTACACCGAGGGGCTCGGCTGGAAGATCAAGGACGACTACGGCATCTCGGTGTTCTTCGAGTCGGACGGAGCCTCGCCCGTCGGCTTCTACGGCCGCGAAGGCCTGGCCGACCAGGTGGGCACGAGCCCGGAAGGCAGCGGCTTCAGCGGACTGGTCCTCACCTACGTCGTCCGCAGTGAGGCGCGGGTCGACGAGATCATCGCGGAGGCCACGAAGGCCGGCGCCACGATCCTCAAGCCCGCCGGCCCCCTGCCATGGGGCGGGTACGGCGGCTCCTTCGCCGACCCGGACGGCTACATCTGGAGCCTGGGCTACAGCGCCCAGGGAACCGACCAGCCCTACGCCGAGTAGCCGCCGAGCAGGCCCCTGGCGAGTGTGGTGACGCAGCCACTGTCGGACTTCCCAACGGATGGTCCTTCGGCATGACCGGCGTGACCGGCACCGATGATGAGACGAGGTGCCAGGTGCGAGCCGTGCTCGTCGGCTCAAGGCGTGATCTGTCCGCGCAGGAAGGCGGTGACCAGCTCCCGGTACCTGCCTGGCCGGTCGTGGGCGATGTCGTGGCCGGAGCCGTCGATCTCGCGGAAGACGGCGTTCGGCAGCACACCGGCGTACTCGCGGGCGACCTCGGGCGCCACGTAGTCGCAGGAGCCGCGCAACACGAGCACGGGCACGGCGATCCGGCGCAGCGCGGGCCGGGGGTCGGCCACCCGGTGCATGTCGCGCCCGGTCATGGCGTTGGCCCAGAATCCCGACCCCGACGGCGGCACCCGCAGTAGTCGGCCGGGGCAGCCCGCCCGCATGTCGAACTCGCCGACGAGGGACTCGAAGTCGCCGTCCACCGCGTCGTCCGGCAGCAGCGCGTGGGCGACGCGTGGCCCCGCGACCTCGACGAGCACGTGCGCCAGCAGGAGGCGCGGGTGGTCCCACAGCGCCCGGTTCTGGTCGCGCAGGCCGCCCTCCGTCATGTGCCGGTTGTCAGGGAAGGCGGGCAACCACATGGTTCCCGGCGAGGCCACGACCGCGCGGGCCACCCGGTCCGGGTGCGCGGCCAGGTAGGTGGCGACGAGCTGGCCGCCCCAGGAGGCGCCGGCCAGCACGACGCGGTCCGCGCCGATCGCGGCCCTGACGGCGTCCAGGTCGGCGACGTGCCGGGCGACCGTGTAGCCGCGTACGTCGGACAGGCGGCTGGACAGGCCCGCGCCCACCTGGTGGTAGGCGTACACGTCGAAGCCCGCGGCGGCGAGCGCGGGTGCGAGCGGCGACGGCTCGTCCGGCGCGCCCGGCCCGCCGTGCACCAGGATCACCGGTGTGTCGCGCCGCTCGCCCTGGGCCGGGGTGCGCGTGTAGGCGATGCGCGAGCCGGTCGGCAGGTCCCAGTACCGCGTGCCGGGCCCCGCCGCGATCGGCCGGTTCGGCGGCCCGCCGAACAGCAGGCCCGCGAGGGGGACGGCCACGACCGCCAGCTCCACCACGGCGACCGCGATCGGCGCCCAGCGTCGTACCTGTAAGCCCGCCACTCGCCGCAGCGCCAACCGGCACAACCACCAGACGAGGCCCGTCAGCGCCGGCGCGGCCACGGCCAACGCCACGTACCGGTTACCACTCGCCGCAGCGGCGGCCCACAGCGCGCCGAGCCCGGCCACGAGCCCGGCCAGGACCGCCGGCACGATGAGCAGCCCAGCCGCTGCCTTTGCTCTCACGCTCTCGCGCTCGCTGTCGGCTGTACGGCCCGGCCCACCGCCCTCATCGCTCATGCCACGTCAACGTTCGGGCGTGCCGTCTTTTCTCCGTCCTCGAAGAAGGTTCGACACGCGCATGGATGGCCGCAGTGAGCCCGACGTAGCGCTGAGACACCTGACCTGCTGCGGTCTTCGTCCCCTCGTTCTGGGACGGCTCACCACGTCGCGATGCCGAGCAGCAGCGGGGCCATGGAGACGGCCGCGAGCACCGCCGGGATCAGGATTCCCTTGAGGTCCTTGACCCGCAGATGCGTGACCACCGCGCCGAGGAAGTAGAGCACGACGCCGACGGCGGCCGTGCCGCCGAGGGGACGGTAGAAGATCCCGGCCAGCAGCCCGAGCGCTCCGGCGATCTTCGCCACGGCCAGGAAAGGGAACCAGTCCAGCGGAACCCCCAGCTCGGTCATGGTCGCCGTCACCCCCTTCTCCTTGGCCAGCAGGAGACCTCCCGAACCCAGCAGGAGCAACGACAACAGGACGGCGACGACGACAAAGGCGATGAACATGGGTCTCTCCAACAAGGGTCCGGCGCCAACGAAGCCGGTACAGGTCCGGGGTGGCGCGGTGAAGCGGTCTGAGGACACTGTGACCAGGCCGACGGCCCACCGGAAGGCCCTGGTAAAGGGGGTACTGGCAGGGACACGATCAGCGGCCGGCGCCCCAGTAGGCTGCGATCGTGAGTAGCAACACACTGGGGGAGTTCCTTCGGAACCGGCGCGAGGCCGTCACCCGCCCCAGGTCGGTCTGCCCGGCGGGAGCAGACGGCGCACGCCCGGTCTGCGCCGGGCCGAGCTGGCCGCGGTTGCCGGGATCAGCGTGGAATACCTGACGGCTGTGATGCGCGACCGGCCTGGACGGAACGGGCGCACCGGACTCCGGCCCTCCCCGCGGTGCCGTAGCGCGGAGCTGCTCCCTGTGTAGTAGTCCGGCCGGTCGTCGACCCCGGTGGGGTGGCGCAGGGGCTTGGCGGACGTTCCCGTTCCATCACACACACGTCCCGGGCGCATCGGGCGCTGGGAGGCGTCGAGGGGCCGGTTCAGGTGGGCGGCGAGGACCAGCCAACGGCGGCGCCGGACTAGGACTAGGGAGAGGGCAGAAACGACCAGCTGCCCCAACTTGATGCGCGACTAAGTAGAGCGGTTGCTGTGGTCGTTCACGGTGTGTAGTCCTGGACCAGCATGGTGATCTCCGTGCCGTCCGAGGACTTGACGGTGGCGGTGTGGAAGGAGCGGAAGTGTGGGTCCAAGATCCTGAACGGCGACGACCCGACGCAACTGCCCCCACCGGGTGCGTGATCAGCGGGGTCTCGCGGCTCGCCGGCGACCTCGGAGGGCTGCCGCCACGACCTCCTCGCACGCCCGCGCCGCGGGCGGTCACGCCCTGGAGACCGGGTCCGGCCGAGATACGGCCAGAACCGGCCGCGAGCCATCCACCTTCGGTGCGAACGTTGCGCCCAAGGCGGACGACCTGGAGCTGCACCGCACTCGGGCGCAGGTGGTGACGAGGGTGGCCGAGGAGGAGTTGACCGTGCTGCCCCAGCGGTACCTCCTCATCTACGGCACCCCCGTCCCCGGCTACCAAGCGCCCGAGGACATCACGCTCATCTCATCCGAGATCATGGCGATGCTGCTCGACGCCGGCTCGGCGTCAGCCCCGGAACGCCCCGCCACGCCGTTCGACAGCCATCTGGAGCACCACCGGGAGTGGGCGGGCAGCCACCCCGCCCCGCCCGCGGTCCTGCACCAGGCCCTGAGCTTCTGGACCCGGCTGCACGGTGTCCTGTCCCTGGAACTCGCCGGCCACTTCACCGGAATGGGCTTCGACCCTGCCTTGCTCTTCGCAGCCGCACTGGACGACCTGCTGGCGCACTGAGCAGGGACGAACCTGTGTGAGACACCGGACTTGTCCGGTGTGCTGTGCCCCCACGGGCATGGAGCAGGTCACACCTCAGTGCGGCGCAGCCCCGCGATGAAGCCGTAGTTCGGGGACCTGACCACCGGCTGAACGGCAGACGCCCCCGTACCATGAGGGCGTGCACGGCCTCATGCGCTCCGTGTGGAACGAGCCGCCTCCCCCCGACCCGCCGGCGCGGGTGGGGCGCGACTGGGCGCTCGCGGGCGTGCTCGTGCCGGTCGCGGTGCTGGAAGGATTCCTGCGGCCCGACCTGCCCTGGCGGGTCCTCGCGGTGGCCGTCACCGTCGCGCTGGTGCCCACCCTGCTGTGGCGCCGGACCCGGCCGCTGCCGATGCTCGCGATCGCCTTCGGCGTCACGAGCGTGGTCGCGCTGCTGACCGGCGGCGACGCCGGAGAGACGTACACGCTGGCGTACCTGCTGCTGCTGGTGTACGCGCTGTTCCGGTGGGGGTCCGGGCGCGCGGCCGTGACCGGGCTGGCCCTGACGCTCGTCTCGCTCGGCCTGTCGATCGCCGTCGGCCGGATCGGCCCCGCCGACGCGGTCGGGGCGGGCGCCGTCATGGTGGCTGCCATCGCCCTGGGCACCGCGTTCCGCTACCGGGCCAGGGCACGGCAGCGCGAGCTCGACCAGGTCAAACTGCTCGAGCGCGAGCAACTCGCCCGCGACCTGCACGATACCGTCGCGCATCACGTCTCGGCCATGGCGATCCGCGCGCAGGCGGGCCTGGCCACCGCGGCGTCGCGGCCGGACTCCGCGATCGAGGCGCTGCGCGTGATCGAGGCCGAGGCGGCGCGCGCCCTCACCGAGATGAACGCCATGGTCCGCGTCCTGCGCCGGAACGAGCCGGTGGACCTGGCGCCCGGCCGGGGCATCGGCGACCTCCCGCGACTCGCCGGCCGTGACCCGTCCGGCCTGACCGTCGACGTGGAGCTCTCGGGCGACCTCGACGATCTCCCTCCGTCGGTCGCCGCGGCGATCTACCGGGTCGCCCAGGAGTCGGTCACCAACGCCCGGCGGCACGCGCGGCACGCCACCCGCGTCGAGGTGCGCGTCGCCGCCGACGCCACGTCGGTGCGCCTGCGCGTGAGCGACGACGGCGACGACGCGGGCCGCCAGAGCGGGTCGTCCGGGTACGGACTCATCGGCATGATCGAACGCGCGGTCCTGCTCGGCGGCACCTGCGTGGCCGGCCCCGATCCCGATCGGGGCTGGACGGTGACCGCCGTGCTGCCCCGCGCCGGGACGGCGACATGACCATCCGGGTGGTCGTCGCCGACGACCAGGAGATCGTCCGCACGGGGCTCTCGATGATCCTCGGCGCCCAGCCGGACATCGAGGTCGTCGGCGAGGCCGCCGACGGGCGGCGGGCCGTCGAGCTCGCCCGCCGCCTGCGCCCCGACGTGTGCCTGTTCGACATCCGCATGCCCGGCCTCGACGGTATCGAGGCCACCCGGTCCCTCGCCGGGCCGGCCGTCGCCGATCCTCTCGCCGTCGTCGTCATCACCACGTTCGACCTCGATGAGTACGTGTACGCCGCCCTGCGGGCAGGCGCCCGGGGTTTCCTGCTGAAGAACTCCGGCGCCGCCCTGCTCTCCCAGGCCGTCCACGCCGCGGCCAGTGGCGACGCGCTCATCGCGCCGAGCATCACCGCGCGGCTGCTCGGCGCCTTCGCCCGCACCGGACGCGCCACGCCCTCGGTCCACCCGGTCGAGGCGCTCACGTACCGAGAAGAACAGGTGCTCGCCACCCTGGCGCTGGGCCGCACCAACAGCGAGATCGCCGACGAGCTGCGCATCTCGCTCAGCACCGTCAAGTCGCACATCGCGAGCCTGATGGCCAAGCTCGGCGCCCGCAACCGCGTCGAGCTCGCCATGTGGGCGTACGAGACCGACCGTGTCCAGCCGGCCGATCGGCCGCCGAACCGGCGTACTTTCGGCTGATGAGCCGTGCGGACGGCCTTTCTACGCTGATGCTCCGCAGTGAATGAGGAGACGGTGATGAAGGCGTTCGTTCTGCGCTCGTACGGTTCTCTCCGGTTGGCCGAGATCGACAAACCCCTGCCCGGCGACGACGAGGTGCTCGTCCGGGTGCGGGCCACTTCCGTTCAACCGTACGACTGGCACTTCATGAGAGGGCAGCCGTACATCGCGCGCCTGATGGGCGGCGGGCCCGGGCTCCGAAAGCCCACGTTCGCCGTTCTAGGTGCCGACGTCGCGGGTCACGTCGAGGCGGTCGGCCGGAACGTGACGGACTTCCGCCCCGGCGACGAGGTGTTCGCCATGCCCAAGCAGGGCGGCTTCGCCGAGTACGCCCTCGTCGCGGCGGCGGAGCTCGCGCCCAAGCCGAAGAACCTGACCTTCGAGCAGGCGGCGGCGGTGCCGTTGGCGGCCAGCACCGCCCTGCTGGCGCTGCGCGACCAGGGAGGGGTCCAGCCGGGGCAGAGGGTGCTGGTCAACGGGGCCTCGGGAGGCGTGGGCACATTCGCCGTGCAGCTCGCCAAGGCGTTCGGCGCGGAGGTCACCGGCGTCTGCGGCCCCCGCAACGTGGACCTGGTCCGGTCGCTCGGCGCGGACGAGGTCGTCGACTACACCAAGGAGGACTTCACCCGGACCGGCCGACGCCACGACCTCCTGGTGGACATCGCGGGCAGCCGCTCCGGACGCGCCTGCCGCCGGGCGCTGACCCGCAAGGGAACCCACGTCCTCGTCGGCGGACCGGGCGGCCGGTGGCTGCAACCCGCCGGCCGCATGGTCGCGACGCTCGCGGCATCGCTGTTCGCGTCGCAGCGCACGGTCCTGACGGACGTGGTCCGCTGCACCGCGAACAAGCGCAATCTGATGACGCTGACCGAACTCATCGAGGACGGCAGGGTCATGCCGGTCATCGACCGCAGCTACCCGTTCGAGGAGATCCCGGCGGCCATCGCCTACCAGGAAGAGGGCCACGCCGCGGGCAAGGTCGTCATCGGGGCCCGGCTCCAATAGCTGTCGCTCCAGCGGCCCCGGATGTGCTTGAAGGTCGAGTCGACGCGTGGGCGGCCTGCTCCCGCTTCTGCAGAAAGCCGCTGAACGACGATGAGCCGGCATCGCAGAGGTGGATCTTGGCTTCACTTGGCCGAGCGTGAGGCCGGTCGGCCCACCCGCTCCATACCGGTCAAGAGCTGACCCGGTGAGCGGGACGCGCGGGAACCGGTTCGGCCCGGCAACCGTGGGCTGCAGGGCCATCCGATGCCACGTCAGGGCTTGGCGATACCGAGGTTGACCGGCAAGGACATCGGGCCGACCGTGAAGAACGACGGGGAGTACGGGATGTCGTCGGGGTCGATCGCGAGGCTGAGCTCCGGCAGCCGCCGGTACAGCGAGGCGAGCGCCAGCCGACTCTCCAGCCGGGCCAGCGGCGCCCCGATGCAATACCGCGGGCCGTGGCCGAAGCCGAGGCGTCCGGCCTGCTCGCGGGTGATGTCGAACTGGTCCGCGCTGGTGCCGTACTCCGCCGGATCGACGCCGCTCGCCTGGTAGACCACACCCACCGCACTGCCCTTGGGGATGTGCACCCCAGCGATGGTCACGTCCTCCGCCGTGAAGCGGAAGCTGGTCATCATCACCGAGTGGCGGTAGCGCAAGGTCTCCTCCACCACGTCGGCCCACCGGTCCTCGGCCTTCGCCAACCCGAGCTGGTCAGGGTTCTGGGCCAGTGCCACGACAGCGTGCCCGAGCAGATGGACGGTGGTCTCGTGGCCGGCGACGAGCATGAGCCACAGCACGCCGACCAGTTCGTCGGTGGTGAGCCTGTCACCTTCGTCACGGGCCTGAACCAGGCCGGAGGTGAGGTCGTCGCCCGGTTCGCGCTGCTTGCGCTCCACCAGTTCGTGCAGGAAGGCCTGCAGGTTGTTCTGCGTCGTGAACGCCACATCCGGCGGAGTGGTGTGCGCCAGCAGCGCGCCGGTCCAGTTTCGCAGCCGGAGCCGGTCCTCGGCGGGCACACCGAACAACTCGCAGATCACCCACATCGGCAGCGCCTCGGTGAAGGTGGGAACCAGGTCGACGCCGTCACCGGCGGCCACCACGTCATCCAGCAGGCCATCGATGATCTGCTGGATCCGCGGCTCCAATGCCTGCACCCGGGCCGGGGTGAACGCCCTGCCGACCAGGCCGCGCAGCCGCCTGTGGTCGCCACGGTCCATGGTCGACAGGTGACCGCCCTGAACGATGGCGCGAAGCGGCCAGTCCTCGGGGATTGATCCGTCGTGCAGAGCGGGCCAGTGCCGGGGATCCCTGAGGAAGGTCTTGTTGTCCCCGGCGAGAATCTCGCGTACGGCCTTGTGGGTCAGTGCCAGGTAGGCAGGCACACCCCCGGGGAATTCCACCTCCACCACGGGAGCGATCTCCCGTAACCGGATGCAGGTATCGAGAAGGTTCTCGTCAGCGGCAGGGAATGAGGGGAGGGTTGGCGTCATTTGACCCCTTTGGGGGAGGAGTGACAAGCGATCTCATCCAACATCCGTTGTGATCCGCAAACAACACGAGTCAGTGATCAGTAGCGTGACGGTTACCTTGCGTTCCCGCGGTTGCCGCCCGCCCGCGCGAGTGAGGCGAGATCCGGGACATCCGGATCGGTGCCTGCTCGCGCGCTGCCGCACAACACCCCCGAGCAACTCCAAGCCGTAAGCGACTGCATGCCCGTCGGCGGCCCTTCCGTCAATACCAACCCCAACTGGCGCGACCCGGCGCACGGCACCGTGGCGGATTTCCGCATGCTGGCGGAATACCGGGATAAGAATGGCTCCACCGCCCTGGTCGGTAGTGCCAAGGGCTTCGTCCTGTGCACGCCGAGCAAGGAGACGCCTGATCCTCCGGTGTTCACCTACTGGGGCAACAAGGCGCCGGGGAATCTGGCCGGGTTCTCCGGCAAGCTCAGCGTGGACGTCTACGCGGTGCACTACTGGTCCGGCCAGGGCAAGTCACACGACAACTACGTGCGCGTCGTCGCTGGTCGGGTCGCCTCCGACGTGCGCCGGGTGACGATCGACTGGTCCTCTGGGCGGCGCACGGACGCTGTGGTGACGGCGGCTTCTTCATAGCCAGGACGCCCGCCAAGACCGTTCGGAGCAAGGACCCAGGCGACGGGCCCGCACGATATATCGACTCCCCTCCCGTCACCGTGACCGTCCATGACGCGGCGGGCCGGATCATGGGGCAGCAGCAGAACGTGAAGTTCGGGTGGCGCGGTCCAGGAAGTCTCGGATGAGCGGGACGATCTCGCCGAGGCTGCCTTACGGGGTCCTAAGGAACCGGATGTTGAGGACCGGTGCCGAGCAGACCCAGCTGGCGCGCTAGGCGGAGGAATGGGCTGGGGGCCCAAGACACTGCCGCCGCGCTTTACCCTCCTGGTGGGGGTGGTATCTCAGTGGGGCCGGTCTGCGGCGGCTCGTCGTCCTGCTCGCCGGTGGGCGTGCGGCATCGACCCCGCCACCGGCAATACCACCGTGTACACCGGCCTCGCGCTCGGTGGCGCCCGTCCCTATACCTTCGCCACCGGCAGCCTGCCCGCTGACGGGCTGCGGATGGCTGCCGACCTCACCGTCATCACCGGTCATTGCCTGTGGCCTGAGGACGCCGTGCGCTTGGTGACGACGACCGGCAGACGCATGTCGCTGCTGGCTCTGCGCAGCTGCCGGCTCGTCGACGTCCCCGCGATCGTGTCGATCGAGTGGGACGGACCGGAGCTGACGGTGTACGAGATTGAGTCCTGCGCTCGGCTTGCCGGCTCCGTCGCCGTGCTGGCTGCGCCCGCCGGCTTGCGCCTACCGACGACGATCGCTGTGCAGTTGCCGAGGCTGCAGTACTACGGAATCGTCGAGCCTCTGCTGCGCAGCGGCAAGATGTGCCCGGAGCTGGGCGTTCACCTGTTCGACCTGAGACGATCATCGCGGGCGGCTCATCGCGCATTGGGAGCGGCAACTCGAGCTGCGGCTGCCGGCCGGCTGGCGCTCGTGGATCGAGGTGAGCGCCCGTCTCGAGCTTGATCACTTCGCTGATCGGGTCTACCACGGTCTGACCCGGGGGCGCGTTCTCGGCGTCCATGATCTTCCCGCCGCTGACCGGTGCGACCCCGTCATCGCGGCCGTCCTGCGCCACATGCGGCCGCGGACTGTGGCCGAGCTGGGCGTGGCCACCTATGTCGCGCAGTATCTGCGGGCGGGCGTGGGCGGCGGTCTGGCCGTCGCGGTGGAAAACGATCCCGAACGGCGCATTCTGAGCACGGCCCGCCGCGTGGCGCCCGAGCTTGGTACCCACCGCGGGGGGCCGGTTCGGATGGTGGGCCTGTATCCGCTGGGCCGTCTGTGGGCGACGCAGGCCGGGACCGTGACCCGGCCCGACCTCTACGCTCGGGATGGCCCTCAGCCTGCCGGGGGTGTGGCTGCTGGATGGCGCCATCACCTCGTGGGGGGACCGCACCGGCACCCTGTTGATCATGGCGGGCACGCTGTGCGCAGCCGCCGGCTCGGTGCTGGCCGCCAGGCTCATGCGCCACCGTCTCGGCCGGCCGCCGCTCGACCCGCTGTCAGTCACCGTCTGGCAGTTCACCATCGCGACCGCCGCGTTGACCATCGTGCTCATCCCACTGAATCTGGGCACGCCCTTCGCCTCGACCCCCGAGCTGACCCATTGGGCGGCCGCAGTCGCCAGCGGAGCCGTCGGCCTTGCTCTTCCCTACGCCCTGTTCAACCGAGCGGTCGTGGTGGTCCCGGTGGTGGAGGCGTCGCTGCTGCTACAGCTGACCCACGTCATGGGCGTCGGCGCAGCGGTCGTCCTGCTGGGTGAACGGCTCACTCCGGCCCAGATGGCGGGGGCGGCCCTGACCGTTCTGGCCGTGGCCCTGCACATCCTCAGCACCATCCAGCGTGCGCCCCGCTACCAACCGGCCCACGGCCGCCGCGGTGTCCACCGGACCTCATACGTAAGGAGCATGATGTGATCAGCGATCTTCTCTTTGGTAAGGCGTCGTCGCAAGCGTCAGCGCAGGCCCCGGTCAGGCTGCATACGCGGGGCCGCACGTGATCGCCACCCTGCGTGGCGTGGACGCCGCTGTCCTCAACGACGAAGTGCGCCTGCGCAGCGCGCTCGCACAAGCCCTGCTCACCGCCCGCGCCACCATCCTCAGCATGCACAGCGAGCGCTTTCCCGTGCAGGGTGTGACCCTGTTCGCCATGCTGGCCGAGTCGCACGCGAGCGTGCACACCTGGCCTGAGGCGGGCGTCGCCGAGGTCGACATCTACACCTGTGGGCCCACGACCGATCCCATGGCGGCGCTCGAGCATCTCAAGCACCTGGTGGGCTGCACCCAGTCCGAGCATCTGCTCCTGGAGCGCGATGTCCACGCGTGAGGCGTCCCTGCACGACGGGATCGACGGCAAGGTGGCCCTGGTCACGGGGGCCGGCCGGGGCATAGGAGCCGCAGTCACCAACGCGCTGCTCGCCGCCGGCGCGACCGTCGCCGCCGCCGATCTACTCATCCAACCCAGCACCCCGCGCGGCGCGGTGCCCTACCTACTGGACGTGCGCGACGCCGGCGAGGTGGACGACGTCGTCGCGGCCGTGGAACGCGATCTCGGCCCGATCGACATCCTGGTCAACGTTGCAGGCGTGCTGCTGCCGGGCTCTGTAGAGGAAACCGACCTCGAGCAGTGGCAACAGAGCATCGCCGTCAACGCCAGCGGCGTCTTTCTCGTCTCTCGCGCGGCCGCCGCGCGGATGATGCCACGCCGGCGCGGGGCGATCGTCACGGTGAGCTCCAACGCAGCCTCGACACCACGCATGGGCATGGCCGCCTATGCCGCCAGCAAAGCGGCCGCCTCCGCCTTCACCCGCTGCCTCGGCCTGGAGCTGGCCGGGCACGGCATCCGCTGCAACGTCGTCTCACCTGGATCAACCGACACCGACATGCTGCGCGCCCTGCACGGCAGCAAAAGCAAGACCCTCGCTGAGGCGTGGAAGACCACGATCAACGGCGACCTGACCACCTACCGGCTCGGCATCCCTCTCGGCCGCGTGGCCGCGCCCCACGACATCGCCGATGCCGTGCTCTACCTCGCATCCGACCGAGCCCGCCACGTCACCATGCACGACCTCGTGGTCGACGGTGGCGCCACTCTGCAGGCCTGACCGACCAGATGGGATCTCCATGCCACAACTGACCACCGCCGCTGATCCGCTGGCGGACTACGACCGGGCGACCAGCGTGCTGGTCGCCTCTTCCCGAGGCACACTTCTCACTCACGGGATCCGCGCCGCCGTCGACGGCCGCCTCGACACGCTGCCCGCGCGTGCGGCCGCCATCCTCGGCGCGGACGAACTGGTGGCCGGAGCAATCTCCTTCGACGGGGTGGCGGACCTGCTCGTGCCGAAATCAGCGATCTGGTCGCCAGCGCTGCCTGCAGGCGCACCGGCCTTCCTGCGTGGCGGGTGGTCGACCCGGCCGTTGCCCTCCCCGGCCGACTACATCCAGGCCGTACGGCAGGCGCTGGTCGAGCTCGGCACAGGCCGCCTGGACAAGGTCGTGCTGGCCAGATCCTTGGAGCTGCGCTCGAACGAGCCCGTCAACGTGGCCGAGCTGCTGCGACCGCTGCTCGGCCACGGCCACGGCTACGCCTTCGCCGCGCCGCTGCCGTCCGGCACCACGCTGGTCGGCTCCAGCCCCGAGCTGCTCGTCTCCCGCCACGGCCTGAGCGTGGTCAGCAACCCGCTGGCCGGATCGGCCGCACGCAGCCCCGATGCGGCCGAAGACCGGCGCCGGGCTGCCGCCTTGCTCGCCTCCGCCAAGGACAGGCGCGAGCATCGCTTCGTCGTCGAGGCTGTCACCGAGGCGCTGCAGCCGTACTGCGCTCATCTGGACGTGCCGCGCGTGCCCGAGCTGACGAGCACCGACACCCTGTGGCATCTGTCCAGCCGGATCGTCGGCACGCTGCGTGATGCGGACACCTCGGTGCTCACGCTGGCCGCCGCCCTGCACCCGACCCCGGCCGTGTGCGGCACCCCGACCGCCGAAGCCCGGCAGCAGATCCAGCGCCTGGAGCCGATCGACCGCGGCCACTACAGCGGCTTGGTCGGCTGGATGGACGCCCGCGGCGACGGCGAGTGGGCGGTGGCCATCCGCTGCGCCGAGGTCGCCGAGAACACCCTGCGCCTGTTCGCGGGCGCAGGCATCGTCGCCGGCTCCAACCCCCCCGCCGAGCTCGCTGAGACCACCGCCAAGTTCCAGACGATGCTCCACGCGCTCGGAGCCGACATCGACGCCCGCCACCTCGAAAGGACCTGACCATCATGGCGCTTCCCTCGATCAAGCCCTACGCGATGCCGACCCACACCCCAGCCAACCGGGTCGACTGGCAGCCGGACGCGAGCCGCGCCGTGCTGCTCGTGCACGACATGCAGCGGTACTTCCTCGATGCCTTCACCGCCGACGCTTCGCCGCTGCTGGAACTGATGGCGAACGTCGGCGCGCTGCGCGAGCAGTGCACGAACCTGGGCATACCCGTGATCTTCTCAGCGCAGCCGCCCGCCCAGCGCCCGGACCAGCGCGGCCTGCTGCTCGACTTCTGGGGCAAGGGCATCCCAGGCCCCGACGAGGCCGAGATCGCCCGGCAGTTACGCCCCCGCGACGACGAGCGCCTGCTGACCAAGTGGCGCTACTCGGCCTTTCAACTGACGGACCTGGCTCAGCTGATGGCAGAGCTCGGCCGCGACCAGCTCATCATCTGCGGCGTCTACGCCCACATCGGCGTGCTGATGACCGCCGGCGAGGCGTTCCAGCGCGACATCCAGGCGTTTGTCGTCGCTGACGCCGTTGCCGACTTCAGCCGCGAGCACCACGAGATGGCGCTGAGCTACGCAGCCGAGCGGTGCGCGGTCACCATGACGACCACGCAACTCAGCCGCGCGGTGGCCAAGGCGACGCCACTGCCCCAGAGCGGCTCCGCCGACTGGGACATCCCGCTCGTGTCGTTGGCCCAGGACCGCGTCGCCACCTTGGGGACGAGGGCATGAGTGCCGTCGGCGAGCGCCTCTGGCACATCTCGCCGGCCGACGGCCAGCCGCCTCATGGTCACCGTCAGCCAACCGTAGATCCGGGAACCTACTACGAACAGCTGACCGGTGAGCTCACCTATCGGCCGCCAGCCCGATCCGGTCGACACGTGCAATCAAGGCCTTGGGTGCCGGATGACCTGGTGCCCACCGATGTGCTGCCCGCGATCCGCGCCTGGCCGCAAGGCGAGGGCCTCACCCTGCGGCAACGTGAGGCCCTGCTCAGCCTGCGGCAGGCCGCTCAAGAGGTCATGTCCGCCTTTGCCGAACACCCCACACACGCCAGGTGATCCCCGTCTCAGCGCCGATGACCGGAGGCTGATCATGACTCTCACCCGCACCCCCTCAAGCACCGCGGTTCCCCATGCCACGCCGGTATCGAGCTCGTCGAGCTCGACTTCGGGGAGCCATCGGCGCAGGAAACGCACCCGCCACACCGGAATGTTCATGGTGCTCGGCTGCGGGACGATGGCGCTGGTCATGGGCGACACCATGGCCGGGACACTCGCCGTGCCGCTGGTGGCCTCCCACCGGCTCGGCGCCGGGGTCGCCTTGGTCGACCTGCAGTGGATCGCTAGCGCCGCGGCGATCACCTACGCCGCCGCGCTGGCCGCCGCTGGCCGTTTGGCCGACGCGGTCGGTCGCCGCCGGGTGTTGCTGGCCGGACTCCTGATCTTCGCCCTCGGTGGCGCGGCCGCCGCCATCGCCCCCGACCTCGTGGTGCTGGTGGCCGCGCGTGCCCTGCAAGGAGCCGGAGCGGGCGCGATCGTGCCCGCCTCCCTGGCGCTGCTGCTGACCCAGCTGCCGGCCACCCGCCGCGCGGCGGCGATCGGCGCATGGTCGGCCTCCTCCGGGCTGGGCGGCATCCCGCTGCATGGCGCTGGCGGCTGGCTGGCCGAACTGTGGAATTGGCGGCTGCTGTTCGCCCCCGCCGCGGTGGCCGGCCTCCTGCTAGCGGTCGTGGCGATGATGCTGCCAGCCGACCGCGGGGATCGGGCCGATCGGTGGCGACGCGTGCCGGATCCGATCGGCACGCTGATGCTGCTCGGCGGCCTTACCGCTCTGGTGCTCGCCCTGTCCAAGGGCCAGCAGTGGGGATGGCCTTCGCTGCTTGGGCTGATCAGCATGGCCTTCGGCATGCTGCTGATCGCGCTCGTCCGCTCCTGCGGTCATCGAGCGCCGGCGATCGACCTGACGCTGTGGCGGCGGCCGCGATTCCTGCTGGCCGCGCTGATCGCGCTGATGTATGGCCTGGTGTCCCTGGCGCTGCTGTCCACCGCGCCCTTTCTACTGCGGCACTGGCAGTTGCCCCTCCCGCTGATCGGGCTGGCGCTGGCGCCGCTGTCAGCCAGCGTGCTGACCTCCAGCCTCCTGGCCGGGCCGCTGGTGCGCCGCCGCGGCGTCCGGCCGGTGATCTATATCGGTGTGCTCGTCGTCGTCGGCGCCGCGCTCTGGCAGCTACAGGCGGGACTGCGGCCGGAACCTCAGCTCGCACTGTGGATGGCCGCCTGCCTGCTCATGGGCGTGGGACTGGGCATGATCAGCACCGGCGCGTCAGCGGCCGCCACCCTGACAGCAGGCAGCGACCATTACGCCTCGGCTGTCGGCGCGAGCATGACCGCCCGCCAACTCGGCGGCGCCATCGGCGTGGCCGTCGGCATGCTGCTGTTGGAGCACCCGCCGCTGCGCGGCCCGATGCCCGGCAACAGCGCGGTGTTCGCTCTCATCATCGGCGGCGTGGCGGTCGCCGGCTTCGCGGCTCTGTTCCTCCATCCGACAGCTGCCCCACCCGCTCCTGCGACCAAGGCCGCCGGTGGCAGTGACGCTCCCATCGGTGCGCCCGCCGCTCAGCGTTCGGCGCCCGCGCCTGCCACGCCCGGCCCAGTGCCCGCTTCAGCCGCGTCGTTGAGTCCGATCCCCGTGTTGGCAGGCCAGCTCATCGAAGCGATCGACTACGTGCTCGCCAGCCAGTCCACGTCAGTACGATCGCCCCGCAACCGGATCCGGCAACCCGCGGGCCGGCAGCCTTAGCTCGCGGCGGTCAGTAACTGGCCAGATCACCGACGCTCATCGCCCGCTGGTAGGCGCGGATGCTGGCTTCCACCTCGCCGCACTCTTCCAGCTCCGCGGCGCTGTCCGCGAACGCCCGGGATGCACGCCCAGGAGCCTTCATCTGCTCCAGTTGCTCACCAGTGGTGGTACGTACCTCGGCTGCCGCTTGCATCTGCTGACGCGCGCGCAGGGTGTCGGCGACGAGCAGCCGCGCGTCAGCGACGAGGTTGAGCGCAGCAGGGTGCCGGGTGGCGATCTCCTCAGCCTGCCGCGCCGCTGCCTCAACGTCTCCGGCCAGGAGCGCCGCGCGGGCCAGCCACAGCTGGCAGTAGCCTAAGTCGATGGCGCTGGCGGCGCTGCCTGCCAGCTCTTGCTGGGCGATGAGCAGCATCTGGCGCGCTCTGGCATGCTCGGCCGGGCAGTAGATGAGCAGGTTCTCGGCCAGCCTGGCTCGCAACCGGCCTGTCGAGCGGGGGTCGGTGAGGTGGGCGTGGGCGGCCAACGCCCGCTCACCCAGGTCGGCGGCCAGGCTCGCATCGCCGTCGATGGCCGCGACCGTCGCGCCATTCCAGCAGGCGGCCCGCAGCGCCCGCGGTGTACCCAGTTGCTCGGCCGCTTCCAGCAGTTGGGCGGCCAGGGCCCGGCAGATCGTCTGTTCCCCGCGTTCGATGTAGGCGGCCAGCAGCGTGGCGCCGAGTTCGATACCCCGGTCGGTCCAGCCTCCGGGCAGTTCCCGGGTGAAGGTGATCTCGCCGATGTTGACGCTCGCTGACAGGTCACCGACCTCGCGCAGGCATCGGCATAATGCCAGGGCGATGCCTATCCGGTGCTCGGTCTCTTCGCGGTCTTCGAAGGCCATCGGGGGCAGTTGCTGCTCATCGAGCGGCGCCAGGACGGCCAGCAGATACGTCAGGCGCTCGATGGCCTCGGGCAGGTCCCCATCGGCCTCCGCGGCCAGAGCCAGACCCAGTTCGGCCTGACACCACAGATCGGGGCGGCTGCCCAGGGCCGGATCATCGACGAGCGCGGCGTACTGGGCGCGGGCCTCGGCGGCCAGGCCTTCAGCGAGCGCCTCGTCTGCTCTGGCGAGCTCCTGCCTGATCTGCGCGCCGCGGTCTGCAGGGAGCCCATGGCGCAGGACCAGCGGTGAGCACCCGAGCGTGGCGGCCAGTTCCCGCAGCTCCTGCGCGGTGGCGTCGACGCCGTCTTCGAGCAATGTGAGCCGCCGGGTCGAGAGCTGGGATCCACTGAGGTCGTCCAGCGTCAACCGGCGCTGGTGTCGAAGGCCTCGCAGAATCACGCCCCCATGCATATCGGTCAGCATTCCACCGCCCTGGTCGCGATCTGCCTCGCATTCGATCAATGCGAACCGATCGCAGACACAAGCTGGGCAGATCACCACCCTTGGTGTCACCGACGCGAGGTCACCCAACGTGATCATGTTGTGGAGCAGACGACCGGCTGTCACAATCAGGGCCGGTCTGCAAGCTGCTCGACCGCGTGTCGACACGTCAGGAAAGCAGGAGGTTCGCTGTGCGTTCCCGCCTGGGACACCGCGTCCTTGCCGTCAGCGCCCTCATCGTCGCCGCGGTGCTGGTGACCTCTACCTCGGCTGCTGCTGACCCTGAGCCGGGCGCGGCTCCAACGGTCGTGGGAGCGGTTGGCAATCACTGCTGCTGAGCGGGCTAAACGCAGGCTCTTCCAGCCGGCGTCGTATGGCCAGCGCGTCGTCGGGAGTGGTTTCGTCGAGCTACTTCCACCTCGGCCCGAGCGCGCCGCCGAGCTTTGAGACCGCCACCGTCGACTCGCCGGGCGGGCCGTGGTTGCTGCACCACCTGTGCCATGGCGCCGGTGGTGTTCAGCGTTTCTCTCCAACTTGGTCGTCGTCCGGGCCGCTACCGGGGAAGGGAGGAAGCGATCCCGCCAGATGCTGTCGTTCCGCGCTGAGGTCGATGACAGCGACCCAGTCGTGCGCGCTCCACCTCTCCAGATCGTCTGCCAGGGCCTCGAGGTCGACCGCAGCTATGTGTGCACACCCGGCACGCCCTCAAACCGGCCACCGTCACCCCAGCTTCACCCTACCGGGATTCGCCGAAACGGATCATTCCCAATCGGCGCCGAATCCTGCAAAAAAGAACGTTACGTCGAAGACCGCATCTATAAACATTGTGACACTTAGCCCGAAATTAATGGTGTGGTCCATCAGAATTGTATTACTGGACGATATTGTGAGCCTGTTCCCGCATATAAACACCCCACGATCTGCTATCAGATTATTGTTGTCGAATATGTGTACTCTGGTAATACATTCATTGCCGGCGGTTGAGTTTGACAGAATGAATATGCGCTTAAGTTTCTGGCGTGCACCCCCTAGGAATACAGGTGTAGGCATCGGAACGTGAAACCATTGTTTGGTATTTCTTTTTAGCTTCACCTGCGTACCGAACCCAAAGCGCTTGCACTCATTGAGGAGCTCGGGCGTCTCAGGGATGACTGCATTGCCGTGAGTCCACATCGCCGTAAGCGCCATAATTCCTCCTAGTTATTGAGTAATCGATCTGTGGGTCATCTTCGGCATGCAGGCCAAGGCTTCACCGGCGCGGACGAGCGAATCTTCCACCGCTGGCAACTACCCAGCTGAGCAAATCTCCACTTCATCGCATCGCCAGCGCCCACGCGCTGGCACGGCAGACCGATCTTTCCGGGTCAGCAGAACCTGGCCGGTGCCCCGCTCCACAACGTCGCCGAGGATGACGGGGCACGCAGATGGTTGGGTGATGGCCTTGATGAGGCGGTCACCGCCACCACTTGAACGCGGTGGGGGCGGTGCGGAGAACATTGGTGCCGCAGTGGATGGAGCCCAGGCGGACGTGGTAGTACCACGCCTCCACCCAGTGCACGCGGTACCCGATACGCTCAGCGACCGCCTCGGTCCAGGCTTCGAACAGGTCGACCTTGTCTTCCGGGATCTGCAGCTTCCGCCATCCCTTCCCGCGGAGGGAGCCGCTGGCATCGAAGGCGCCCGGGTTTGCCTGAATGATCAGCTGGCGTACTTGGGCTGGTGTGTGCTTCGGGGGGAATCCGTCCAGGAAGGCGGAGGCCAGCTTGTCGGCGTCAACGTCGCCCTCTCCTCTGTCGCCCCTTACGGTGGAGCCCTGTCGTGCCCAGAAGAATGTCCGGTTGAGGCCGCGGGCGCGGAGCCATTGAGGAGTGAAGCGAGCGGGGTCCACGTCTCGAAGCTGTTCAGCCACCTGGCGTAGCACGCGGGTGGCGGAGTCGACGGTCATTCGTGGGCCGTGCGGCCGAGGGATGATCAGATGGTTGTCGGCCACCTGCAAGTTGGCCATGTTGGGGGTGAAGGCTGCGGTCTGCCCGGTGGCGTGTGAGCGGCTGTCGAAGAAGACCGGGATCTTCTTGATCGGGATGCTGCCGTACATTTTGGTGAGCTGTTCCTCCACCTGGGGGAGTTGCCCCTTGGCCGGGATCAGCTCGCCATTGGGGCCGCGTTGCGGCCCAGCCGGTTCGAGGTCCTCCAGGTCCGCGTTGACGTTGTCGCTGAAGTAGGCCAGTTCATAGATCGAGATGCCGGCGGGGAAGGTCCGGGCGGGCGGAGTCTGCCATGGGGAGTCAGGCAGCGGAAGGTTGTGGGTGGTGACGGGGAATTTGGCGTTTTCGGCCGCCAGGGCTAGGTAGATTTCCGGCGGCTCGGTGGGTAGCGCCTGGCCCGGATTGTGCCGGTGCAGCCACTGCAGGCCGCGGAGCAGGTGGGTGAGGGGATTTTTGCCCTGGTTGTTGAGCCGCGTCCGAAGGTTGTCGAACTTCCACTTCTCATATGCGCTGGCGTCGGGGGCGGACAGCCCGGCATAGAACTCCTTCGCGGCCTGCTCGAAGATCTTCTGCGCCACAAGCGGGGACGCGCGCAACACCGTGCCGAGGCCGTTGTGCGGATCTTTCAGATCGGGGACGAAGGCCAGCATCTCGTCGACGTGGCCCACGTCCAGCCAGCTCGTGTCCACTTCCAGAATGTCTTGGCGGCCGCGGAACTGCCCGCGCAGGAAGGAGAGCAGGTCCGGGTCCATGTCGGTGACCGATGGGCCGTCCGGCCGGCGTGTGGTCACGTTGCCGACCACGACCACTCCCGCCGGGGCGCTCTTGGTCGGTGGCCCGACTTCGATGTTGCCCCCGTAGTTGTGACTGGAGTGCCACAGGTGCAGCCGTTCTTCGAGTCGGCCGACTTCGTCCTTGGTCATCATGAAGTCGCGGGCGGGGGCGGCGCCGGCGGCCGGTACCCGTAGCCGCAGTTGGGGTGGCGGACCGTAGACAGGCATGTCCACCACGATGGCTTTGACCTGCTTGTCGGCGTCGCGGATGAGGAGGTCGAGTTTGGCCTGTTGGCCCTTCCACGGTGAGTCGTCCCGCTTGGCCGCCGCCTGGGCGGTGATCTTCAGCCATTCCAGCAACGGCAGCAGCTCGTGGCGAGACTTCCACAGGTCGGCCCCTGGCTCCCCGAGTGCCTTGGTGACCGCGGCCACGTCGCCGTCGGTGCCGATCCGGCCGATGGTCTCGAACATCTGCCGGCGCAGCGTCCGGACCTTGGTCATTGTCGTCAGTGCCCGGTCGCTATCGGCGAAGGTCATCCGGGTCTGCTGCCCGCGAGGGTCGGTGATCGTCAGCTCACGGTCCCAGAACGCCTGGCAGACTCCCAGGTCCTGGCTCAGGAAATGGCTGGACAGCACCGAGCCGAGGTTACGTCCGCTTCCCTGCGCGGCGTCGGATCTGGTGCGCGGCGCGTGCAGCAGGACCCGTTGCAGCCCGTCGGGGGTGTGGGTGAAGCCAAGCTGATACTGGTCCTGTATCCAGGTGTCTCCGCCGTGCAGCTGACCCGGGATCAGCATGAGCGGTACGCGCAGGCGATCCAGGACGGCTCGGATGTCGGCCACGGATGGTCCGTTGTCGTCCAACGGCTTGGCCGGGTCTGTCTCGAGCACCTCGCACATGTAGAACCGTTCGAGCCGCCCCGCATTGCCGATGAGCACCAGCGGGGCCAGCACGAACCGCGCCTCATCTTCGATCACCGGGCCGGTGGCGCTGTCGCGCTCCAGCCAAACCTTGATCAGGCTGCCGGGCGGACCGGCGGGTGTCGTCCCGGGCGCCGGACTGAGCAGGCGGTTGGTCGCCGGGCTCGCCGGCAAATCGACCGACTCCAGAGCGAGCTTCCTGGGGAACGGTCTGGCCGGGAGCGGGTAGCGGGCCCGCTTGCCGGCGCCGACCGGCGGGATCCGTTTGCCGCTGGAGTCGATCACAGCGATCCTCGCCGCGTCCTCGCTCATCAGCACCACGAACACCTGGCCCGGGGGAGCGGTGCTGACCAGCTCCACCTGCACCCGGATCGGCTCGTTGTCCCCCGCGGTCTTGACGTGCAACTCCCGGTCCGGCCGTACTGCGCCGTCCGGGCTCACCACGCTGGGCAGGCGCCGGGTGTCGGCGTCCAGGTTGGCCCGGAGCACGGCGCCGCGCCAGCGTGCTGCCCACTCGGCGTCCTGAGCGGTCAACCGACCGTTGCGGTCGTAGTCGGCGTGGAGACGATACGCGCCCATCGTCAGCCGTCTCCCACTACGCCGTCGCCCGCAGTCGTGCGGGTTTTGTCCGATGAAGCCGGACCCGCGTCCAAAGACGCCGGGGCACCGGTTTCGAGCTCTGACGGCATGCGCCCGTCAGCGCCGCTTTCCAGCGTGACGGTGGTGGCGGGGCGGAGCGCGTCGCGAAGCGGCGGCACCTCGCTGACGTCCTGGACAAGCACGAGATCAGTGGGCACCACCACCTCCCAGGGCTTGGAATTGGCCGGGTACGGCACGCCGCCCTCGATTTTGCCGAGGTTGGCGGTGATCTCATCAATGATCGGCACATACAGACCGTCATCGACCCGGGGCACGTCGTTGCCCTCCCAGATGTTGCCCGTATGGACGAAGTAGGCCACCGCGCTCTCGAACCCGGGCCTGACCGGCACCTGCACGCGGGCCGCACCGGCGCGCAGGAACGCGGCGAAGTCAGGGTCGGAGTCGGTGATGTTGAGCGCGGAGATCCAACGGGCCCGGCGCCCCCACATGTGGGGGTAGAACACGTACAGCATGTTCTGCCACTCGAACGCGTTCTCTAGGAACCGGATGAATTTGCCGTTGGCGTTGGCATTGGTCAGATGCAGAACCGGCTCGATGACCTCCCCTGGAGTCAGCGGCGGCTGGAAAGAGTCGAGATTCAGGTCAGGCTTTTTGGCCAGCATCATGATGACCCATTTCTTCAGCTCGTCCCGTTCCACACGCCGGTTGATCAGCGGGTTCCGGCCGAACTGCTGGCTGCTGCGCTGCAGTTCGCGCTGCGCCTTGCGCTCGTTGTACTCCGCGAGCTGCTGCTGATAGGCCGCCATGATCGCGTCGAAGGCCTGGTGCTGCCAGCGTGAATGGGCCTCGCTCGTCAGCACACTGTGCACGTCGATGCCGACCGCCCAGGAAAACGACACCACAGAGATCGAAACGGAGAGCTCCTTCTCCTTGGTGAAAATGGATGCGCTCTGCGCCCCCCATGAGTCCATGAAGTTGAAGATCTGCCCGCCGACCACGATCTGGAAGGCGTGCGGCCCACTGGGATCAAACAGGTGAGTGGCCTGAACAGTCACGGCTGAGGCCGAGTAGCCCTCGGGCACCTCGATCTTCCCGGCCCGCCCGTAGTTCCCGAGGGTGGCGCCGTCCTGCTTCTCGAAGAAGGTCGTGGTGCGTATCGCCGCCGGCATCGCCGGGGCGTTGACGACCCGATACTTCGCGACCAGGTCGCCGTACGTGCCGGGGCCGATGTGCGACGGCCTGAGCGGGAACCCCGCCACGGTGGGTGCGGTCGGCTTGACCAGTTCGCTGTCCTGCGGAGGGTTTTCCACCAGGCCGTACAGCAAGTACGCCGCCGGCTCGGGCACGACGAAGTCGAACATGAGCCGCTGGCCGTAGTTGAAGACCTGCGCGTCGTACACCTTGTTCATCCACCGGTAGATGCCGCGGTTGTGCTTCGCGGTGGTATTGGCGAAGCCGTGCCGGTTGTTCTCCTCGAACTCCTCCAGCGTGCGCCGGCGGACCAGGGTGCGGACCCGCTCACGCACCTTCTCCACGGTGCGCTGGGTGACCTCCTGGGAGAACGATGACGCTTTGCGCTGCGATTCCTCCGTGGTGGTGGAGTAACCGGCCTTGAGACTGGAAGTGAACGACACCGCCGGGCCGAAGCTGCCGCTCACCTGCAGGCCGGCCTCGATGTCGAGTTGGCTCTTGACGTGCTTCTCGGCCTCGTTCTGCAGTTCGTTGCGCTGGGTGGACTGCAGATCCTTCTCTTTTTCGGTCTCGACCTCCGTTTCGGTTTCGGTGATCTCTTCGATCTGGGTCAGCCGGCGGGTTCCGCGCTCTCTGGTCTCCCCTGCCATGACATTCTCGACATGTGCGAGTTCGCCCAGCTCGTATGCCTTGATTTTCTGCCGTACCACCAGCAGATCGGCCACTCCAGCCTCGGAGTGCTGGGGCACGGGCGGAGGCGCCGTGATCCGGCGGGTGTCGCTCAACGCCTCGCGGAAGCGTTGCACGTCGATCTCGCCGCCGTCGAAGGCGATCAGCCCGGTCGCCGCAATGTCGGAGATTTGACCGCTGGCATGGTGCATCTCCGCCTCGATCAGCGTGATCGCCTGGAACGGCATGACCTCGCCGGCGCGCAGGCCGAGCCGGTCCAGCACGGCCCGGGCCTCGTCGCTCAGCAACGCCACGCCCTCCGCCGAGAGCCGCGGCTGCACCGCCCCGCCGTCCAGTGGCGCATCCGGCGATGTGTCACCAGCCCGATCGGCGTCTTGGACGTCGCCACGCGCCATGTCGCCGTTCTCCTCCACCGGCGCGGTCAGCCGCGAGTACACGAGGTGGCGGCCGCCCATGATCTGGCGCAGCAGATCTCGGCGGGCGTGCTCCAGCGACGCGAGCCAGGCCCGGGCCTCATCCTGCGTGTGCGTTTTGGCGGACGGAGGCTCGACGGGAGCCGGCTCCTCGCGGACCGTTGCGAAAAATCGCGGCAGCATCGCAGGGGTGCCCGCGATCATCTCTCCGAGAGACTCCTGCGAGTCTTGAGTACTCACTTCTCTTGTGTACGATCCAGCCGGGGCAGGGGTGGCTGCGTCCGTCGGGGGGCGCCCTGCCAGCCTTGCGACAAGGCCCAGGAGCTTCGCGTCGAGCAGGTCCTGCTCGCCCGCATCGGTCTCATCGCCCAGCAGGATCGTCGTCAGCAGCCGGTCGGTCAGTCGGGCTCGTGTCCCGGCGTACTCGTCGCTGGCCACCATGTCGGCAAGCGACATTCCATAGGCTTCCTGGACCAGGCGGTCCAGGCCAGCCGATGCCAGCTGGTCTCCCTGATGCTCGTAAAACCACGTCCGCAGCGGCCCGAGGTCAAGCAGCCTGTCGGCGGGCGTCGAGGAGTCGTCTGATTCGGAGTAGTTCCGAGCGATTTCACGGAGCCTCTTGCGGTCAGCGCCCTCGGCCGCCGCCGAGGACAGCCGCTGGAAGAGCCCGGAGGTCTCGGAAAGGATGGTCAGGCCGGTCGTGGTGACCGCTGCCTTCGCTGGACGGACGGTTATGAACCGGAAGATGCCTTCGCTTGCCACTGTTACCTCGCCATAGACGATGCGCTGGTGTATTACGGGGCCTTGATGACGCGGCCCAGTGCGTCTGTCGTCGTGGCGGTATGAATCTGATGCCGAGAATGTCACATATTGCAGCCATGACGTCACTATGTGCAATATCCAGTCTGGTGACCTACCAAACGCGCCGTGCGCCCCCACCCCTCCGCCGCCCGCCCCCCGCTCTGGCTGACGTGGGACTTCGTCGCGCCCGGCGTGTTGTCGGAAGGCTCATCCGGTGTCCGACGACTTCCCGGACGTGCACACCTAGGGGTCCCGGGAGCAATCGCGGAAAATCCAACAGATATGGGTCTGACCTGCATGGATGGAGCTTGGCCCGTCGTCCCCTGAGCGTGTTTCTCAAGGAGACTCAGCAGGTCAGCAGCAGCATTGTTGGTTTCACCGCCATTACTACCGGCCCCCCAGCCCACACCGCGCGCATCGAGGCGGAGATGGACGCGGCCGCCCTGGCCGAACTGCACCAGGCCCGCGCCCTACAGGAGTTGCAGGCCGCCGCCTTGGCTCGCAACGACGCACAGCAGGACGAGCGCGCGGCCACCGAGCGAGTCCGCCAGGCCGCCATCGCCGCGCGCAGCCGGCGTCTCGGTTCGACGCCTCGCGGACGTCGGCAAGGTGAGCGTCGGCTCCGTCACCAGGCCGCATGCCCGGCTTCGCGCTGGGCATGCGACCTGTTCCGTCCTGTCCCGTCGTGTGACCCGGCCCCGGCCCGGTGCAGTGGACGCCGAAAAGCCTCCTGCCGGCGTCCTCAGCCGGCGAGCCTGCGGCGCTGTGGCCATGTAACCGAACGCCGGAACCTACGAGGCGTTCTCGGCCTGGGCGTCTTCGTCGCCGCACAGCGCCTGCTGCTTGAAGGCCGAAAGTGCGTCATCGATGGGGTGGTGCTGCGGCCTACCCGAAGAATCGATCTTGTTCCACCTCACGAGGTTCACCGCGACCGACAGCTGGCGCTTGCCGTCGGCGCGGATCCACGTCTCCGTTTCGGCCCCCCAGACCGTCCCGTCGTTGCCCCAGAAGGTGCCGCAACCCGGGATCTTGAGCTCGTGCAGGCCGAGGCCATAGATGATCTTCTGCCCGGACTGGCTGATGGCCGGGCCGGTGCGCTGCATCTGGGCCAGCGATGACGGCTTGACGATCTTGCCGTCGAGCAGCTTGCCGAAAAAGCGGTTGAGATCCTCCATGGTCGATACCAGCGAGGCCCCCACCCCTGTCCAGGACATGTCATAGACGCTGTAGTCGCGCGGCGGGTCGATCAAGCCGAAGAACGCCTCGTACATCCGCGGGTGCGGTCCCTTGATACGCGGCCCGACCGGAAACATGGTGTGCTTGAGCCCGGCGCGTTCGATGACGTTCTGGGTGATGTACTTCTCGGCGGTGGTACCGGTCACCTTCTCCAGGAGTTCGCCGAGGATCAGGTAATTGGTGTTGGCGTACACTCCCGGCGAGCCTCCGGGCTTGCCGACGGCGGGCGCCTTGAGCCCCATCTCGATCAGTTCAGCCGGGGTAAACCGCCTGAACCGGTTATCGTCCAGGCTCTTGGGTGACATGTCCGGCAGAGACGGAAACTTCTGGAGGGACGGGAACGCATAGCCGAGGTACTCGGAGATGCCGCTGGTGTGGTTGAGCAGCATCCGAACCGTGATCTTCTTGCCGCGTTCGCCCGGCACCAGCTGCGGCAGATAGCGGCCGATCGGCGCGTCGAGCTCGATTCGCCCCTTCTCAACCTGCTGCAGGACTGCGGCGGCGACGAAGGTCTTGACGAGGCTGCCGACGCGATGCCGCATGCCGGGCGTGACGGGACGGCCGGTCTTGAGATCGGCCACCCCGGAGGCGCCGCGCCAGATCTGGCCGTCGGAGCGCACCTCGGCGAACACGCCCGGCATCCCCGCGCGGTGGACATCGTCCATGGCGGACTTCAGCCCCGCAGGAGCCAAGCCGGTCAGCGGGCTCGTGCTTCCGGCCAGCACGACTTCCGTCTCCCTGGGCGCGGGAGCCGCCGTCACCATGCCCGCACCGACACTCAGTACGGCCACGCTTGCGCATGTCACCAGTCGAATCTTCACAACACTTGTCCTTTCATGATCAATGAATGCAACGGGGATTCTCCCCGTGTTGTCCGTCCCGCCTCGCTCGGCGCAGAGCGGCGCCGAGTTCGGGCCGGGGCAGCGTCAGCGAGCCTGAGAAGCGCGAGCCGGAACGTCTGTGGCAGGTACGCCACCTGCACTTCGCCGCCGCGGCCGGGGTGTATCTGCCGGTCGCCTTCCTGGCAGGTCTGGCCGGGGCGAGCCCACCGGTGACGATCACCCCTGAACATGGCTGCGTCGCGGTCGGCGGCTGGACGTTCGTGCCCGGCACGCCATGGGGGTTGAGGAAATTCCCCGTATCCCGGCTGGAGCCGATGATGTGGAACAGAAACCGGCAGGCCGGGACCCGTCATCCAGCGAGGAGGCCCCGGAGGAACTCAACGATCTCCGCCCGCGCGGCCTTCGCCTGCGGCACCACGCCCGGCATGCTGAGGAACGCGTGCGTCGCTCCGGGATATTCGGTGAGCCGCGCGGGCGTCCCGGCCGCTCGCAGTCGTTCGGCGTAACAGCGGCCGTGATCGGCCAGCGGGTCAAGGGTCGGCACCACCACGAGCGCCGGGGCCAGCCCGCTTAGATCGTCGGCATGCAGCGGCGACATCGCACGAGGATCCGTTCCCGGCGGAACGGCGAACCGGCGGAGCAGCCGCATGTACGACACGGTGAGGGTTGGGCTGCTGGCGTGCTCGGTGAACGAGGCGTGGTCGTACATCGTCGAGGTCAGGTCGACGGCGGGGTTGACCAGCACCTGCGCCCGCAGCAGCAGGCCTGACTCCCTGGCCCGGATCGCGGCCAGGGCGGTGACCATCGAGCCGGTGCTCTCACCGAAGACGGCGGTCCGCGCCGGGTCGACTCCCCACTGCGCGGCGTGCGCCACCACGTGCCGGAGCACGTCCCAGCCGTCGGCGACGGCCGCCGACAGCGGAGTCTCCTGGTCGAGGAGGCGGTGCTCGACCGAGACGACGACCGCGGGCAGTCGCGCGGCGAGGTGGCTGTTGACCCAGTCGCTCTGCGCCGCCGTGCCCACGAACCCGCCTCCGTGCACGTGGAGCACGAGCGGCAGGTCGTCGCGACCGGCGTCGCGCCCGGACGACGGACGGTACACCCGGACAGGGAGCCTGCGGCCGGGCAGCGCCACCTCCTGCCACTGGATCGCGGCGCCGCGGTCCGGACACCCGGTGACCACCCGCCCCAGACGGGATGCCCGCTTCCGGTTCTCCGCGTCACGGTAGGCGACCAGCTGCTCGGCCGTCATCGCCGACCAGTCCGGCTCCTTGCCCAGGGCGCGCAGCAACCGGATGCCCAGCGGCGGCCGCTCCGTAATGGTGACCTCGCTCATGTCTTCTCCTCCGCCGAATAGTTTCGCTACCGCAAGTATCGATACCGAGAGTAGCGTAAGGGGATATCGTGTGGCCATGAGCCGAGCGAGCACATCCGCCAGACCGCCCGGTCGTCCGCGCTCCGGCGTCAACGCCGTGGTCTTCGCCGCGACACTGAGCACGATCGACGAACTCGGCTACGCGCGTGCCACCGTCGACCGCATCGCCGCCGCGGCCGGCGTCGCCAAGACGACGATCTACCGTCGCTGGCCGTCGAAGGGCGAGCTGATCGTGGACTGTCTCCTGGACGCGTTCGGCCCGATACCGCTGGAGGGCGCCGGTCGAGCCGAGCTCATGTCCTCGGCCGTCCGCTGGATCGCGGCGAAGATCGGCGAGCCCGGGGTAGGCGACGCGTTCGCAGGCGTGTTCAGTGACGCCGTCAGCGATCCGGCCCTGCGCGTGGTTCTGTCCACGCGGCTGCAGGACCGCTACCGGCTCGCGCTCCAGGACGCGCTCGGCGAGCCGGAGCACCGGGTCCTGTTCTTCATTGACGTCGTCGTCGGAACCTTGCTCCACCGGATGGGCATGACCGGCGAGCCGATGGTCGACGCCGACGTCGCCGCCCTGGTCGAGATGGTGCTGCCGTACTTCGCTGACGGTGCCGGTCCGACCTAGACCTGGGTCTCGAGGAACATCGGAACCTATCGTGCGCTTGTGCGCACCGTGACGATCTACCGCAGATAACTGCCGAGTATCTGCGGTATCAAGCCCTGCCGACCTCTGCGGAGCGGGGGCGGAAGTCCTTCGGGAGCGGCTCACTCCAGGCGGATATCTGCGATAGCGCCTCGGCTTGTCGTTCCACCGGTCACGCAGCATGCAGACGCCCGATCCGGTTCCGATGTTCCTCGCACCCCGAGCTCACCGCCGAGCTGGCCGACGCGCTCGCCGCCATCCCCGCCGTCGACCAGGGCCAGGGCGCCGAAGTCGAGCCGCCGACCGGCTGGGAAGCCGAACTCGGCGAGCTGGCCCACCGCCTGACCAGGCTGGCCACCTCCATCACCACCAGCGCCCGTGAGCACCAGGCCGTCGCCACCGACTGGCGCCACGCCGCCCGCACCGCCGGGATTCGTCGTGCGCCGGCGCCCACCGCGGTGGGCAACGAAAGCCTCGTGCCTTGATCCCACGGTGAGATCTCACCGTGAGATTTATTGACTTTCCGCGACCGGTTCCAGCGGATAGGTCGCCGGCCAGAAGGCATCACGCCCGGGCTCGGCGAGGACCGTGGTGGCGCCGGTGTCGGCATCGTGCCGGCGGAACTCCATGGTCACCACCAACCCCTCGTCGTCCTCCTCCTCGTCGTCCTCCGGGCCGACGAGGAGGATGCGCACCCGGGCGCGCCCCTCCATCCGCCACCGGAACGCAAGCGGCTCGTCCTCGCCGAAGAGGGCCGAGTACGAGCGCAGCAGGCCCGTCCCGTCCGCGGCGAACACCACCTCCTCGCCGACGAGCGCGGCCGCCGTACCCAGGGCCGAACGCCAGCGCCCGACCGGTCCACGCTCCAGCATCAGCTCACGCCACGCGGATTCCCGCAACGCGCCACCACCCTGCCCCGCTCCGTTTGCCTGGAGTCTCTCGTACCGCCCCGGCGGTCCTGACGCAGGATGCCGCCGCTGGACGGACCGAACCCCGGAGGGGCCGTGGCCACCAGACAGCCTCAACCCGGGGTGCCACCGGAATACGGCTGGCATGGGCCGCCGAGCGGCGGGGACTTTTCGGACGGCGTTCGCGCAGGTGGGCTTGCCGTCCGAGAACGTCCGTTTCTGGACGGCGAGTGGTTGACCTTGCACCGTCGCAGGTCAGAGGATCGGCGGCCCGAATCCTCCGTATTCCGGTGGCACCCGACTAGAGGGATCTCGGGGTGGTCGTGGGCGGTGCGGGCCAGGGATCGCCGCAGTTCGCGGCCAAGGCTTCGGCTCGCTGCCGCACGTCGAGGGCGCGGTCTTCGGCGTCTTGCGCGAGGTAACGGGAGCCTTCCTCTCCCAGGGCGTCCACCAACCAGTGCAGCACCTGCGCCCGCCGTTCGAGGTAGGCCAGGCGTTGGTCGAGAGAGGCGCGTGCGTAGTGCTCTGCGTCGTTCAACAGGGCGAGGACGTCATGAACGCCGCCCGGCTCGCGCTGAGGAGCTGAAGTGGTCACCCACGTGACGGTACGCCGCCGCGCACAGCCCGCGTCCTGCAAACGACCGTCCCGATAACGGTAGTTTTCGGGAGCCTCCACGGCCCCCAGAGCCTGCACCTCGCATGATCATGTTGTTGTCGGTCTGCGGGGGTTCGATGTCAGTGAATAACGAGGGCGGACCGCGCGGCCGCTACGGTCAAGGCGGGGTGCCGTTAAGAAACGTGCGATGAGCCGCCAACCGCGCCTGAGCTGGGGCGAAGTGGGGGACAGGACGAAGATCTCAGGCCGGGTCTGGCGGATCGATGGCTGCGATCGACAATGGTTTAGATCGACTTTGAGGCGGTTCGGGCGTACCGCTGGCACAGACGCCGCCAGAATGCGGACGATGACGGCGAAGCGCCCGCTCCCCTACGGGTGGGCGGGGCGCCTGCGCTGCTTGATCAGCAGTTCTTGTAGTCATACCTCGTGCTGTCGTAGCCGCACGAGTCGATCAGCTTGCCGCGGGCGTTACGTACGTAGGCGACGTCTTCGTCGTTGTTCCACACGTACGCCCGCCGCCCCCAGTAGACGGTGGAGGTGCCGTCGCTGCCCTGGCCGGAGCGGATGGTGAGCTTCTTCTTGGCGCCGAGGATCACGCCCTCGATCGTGTAGGTGTAGCCGGTCTTGTCTTTGACGGTCCAGCCCTTTTCTGTTGGGGCTCCTGATCCGAGATAGCCAAGCGCCGCTCACTCTTCCTGAGAGGGCGATCGCGAGTCGTTTCACGATTCGGTGAGGTAGGCCAGGATGCGCTGGGCGGGGTGGCGGTCCGGCTGGTAGGGGGAGCGGTCGTAGCGGCCCGGAACTCCTACAGCTCCGGCCGGCCGCCATGCGGTTGATCAGTGGGTACGGCGGCGGGGTGCCAGGACCTCGGTGACCTTGGCGATGGCTTCGGCGCCGGGTTTGACGTAGCGCATGGCGGTGCGGGGGTTCTTGTGCCGGGTCTTGCCCATGATGAGCTGCAGCGGTACTTCGGCTTCGCCGAGGTGGGTGGCGGCGCTGTGGCGCAGCTGGTGCAGGTCGAGTCCGGCGTACTTGTCCAGCAGGACACGGGCGCGGTCGTAGCCGAGGCGGACGCGGCCGGTGTGCGGGCAGATGTCGGCGGCCGCCGGCCGCCGGGCCGGGACCGGGCGGCGCTCGGACAGGAACAGCGGACCGTGCGTGCGCGTGCTGCCATCGGGCAGCCGGAGCAGGCGGGGCAGCAGGTGGGCGGTGCCGCTATCCCAGTACACCCATTCGATCGCGCCGCCCTTGGAGCGGACGGGGGCGCGACGGTGCTCCAGATCGAGGTCCTCGACGTTCAGCGCGAGGATCTCCGCGGCCCGGGCGGCCGTTTCATAGAGCATCCGCCACAGCGTCTTCTCGCGCAGCGGGATGTCGCGACGGGACAGCAGCCGGTAAATGGTGGTCTTGGCGACCGCGCGGGTCTCGTCGACTTTGAGCTGGCGGGCGACGAACGCCACTGCGTCGTCGTGCAGCTCGGCGCGGCCTCGGGGAAAGCGCCCGAACCGGCCGTAGAACTGCAGCAGCAGCGCGTACCCGAGCTGCGTGTCACGGTGTTTGACCGCGACCAGGTCCTGCTCGGCACCGACCAGCGTCCAGTGCTCGACCAGGTCCCCAAGATTTAACGAGGATCGATCCACAGCCGCAGATCATTCCGTCGGCCACAACCCCGGCAACAGCCCTCAAACCAAGATCATCTATTTGGCGGCCGGTGTCACGCTTCTTACCAACACCCCCCGTAGGGTCAGCACGACAGCCGAGCCGTCCCGGCGCACGGTGATGCGCAGCGGCCCTCCACCCCCGGACCTGTCCCCCGAATCCCACGATCACCACCTCCCACCAGGCATTTCCCCTCCAACCAAGAAGAACGCTCCCCGCATGGCGCCACGCTGCCGCGTTACGGATTCGTCGCGCGCCCGCGAGCATCCCGACGGGCGACGAAGGCCCGCGCCCCGCCGCCGAACCGCCCACCGCACCATGAGATCGAACGGTGAGTTTCGGGAGTTTTGCGAGGCTCAGATCGAGCATTGTGTGGCCTGGCTCGAAGCCCAACTGTGTCGACAGGGCTGAGACGTTCGTTTGGAACACCGCACTTGTTTGGAATGGGCTGGTGGGGCAGTTGAGGATGACTGCTACCAATGGAAGGTACGCCATGTCACAGTCGACTGTCCCATCCAGCCCTCGCGCAGATAAGCCCTTCACCAAACCTCGTTTTACCAAGGCTTATTCTTTCGCGCTGGTCACGGGCGCTTTCTTCTTGTTTTCGTGGCTGGGGCAGTTCATCTTCCAGATGATCTCCTTCCGTAATGAACAGAGCGAACACGGCCAGGAGTTCGCCTGGGTCGAGTATCTGCCCCAGTTCTTGGCCTCCACGCTGGAGAATTGGCAGTCGGAGTTCTTGCAGCTGATCTGGCAGGCCGCCGGACTAGCGGCGTTGTACTACTGGGGTTCATCTCAGTCCAAGGAGAGCGACGAGCGCATGGAGGCCAAGCTGGATGCGCTATTGAAAGACCGTGGCATTGATCCAGGCGATCTCAGCCACGACTGAGCCAAGCCCCGTCATACGCCGAACTGGCGGGCCGCTGCTCGTTGGGCGTGGCTCCTGCACAGATCACTCAGCGCCTGATCATTTCGTCGATTCAGGTACTGGTGCCGACGGAAATAAGGTCTTCGGCGTGGTCTCCTCCGCCGTACCGGTGCAGGTGAGCGAGCGTTTGCCGGCTGCCCCGGCGGATACCTTCCCTTACTTACTACGCAAGGGTGTTGTCATGTCTGAGACCAAGCCTGACAAGTCGAAGCCGACCATGCCGTCGGAGGTGAGCTCGCGGCTGTCGTTGTTCGACCGGTTCGCCACCGCCGCGGCAGGCTTCGTCTCCCGCGGCTGGTTCTTCGCCATGTGCGTGCTGCTGGTGCTGGTGTGGGCGCCGTCGTTCTTCCTGATCGGCGATCTGGACACCTGGCAGTTGATCATCAACACGTTGACCACGATCGTGACGTTTCTGCTGGTCGCGCTGCTGCAAAACACCCAGACCCGGGCCGACGAAGCGGTGCAGCACAAGCTCAATGCCATCGCCGAGGGTCTGGCCCAGCTGATGACCCAGATCGCCGAGGACCAAGACGACAAACCCCTGCGCGGCGACGTGAGGGAACTGCGCTCGGCTGTCGGGCTGGAGGACAAGGAGAGCGCCTGACCTGCAGGCCACGCACCGGATACGCCCGCCTGTGCGTGACACGCCGGCATGCCAGCACGCCGGCATGCCAGCACGCTGGCGTGCTGGCATGCTCGCGCCGTCAACGTCTCTCCTGCCGGTCAGTCTTTGCCGCGGCCGCTGAGCGCGTCGCGCATCCGGTCGATCAGCCCGGTGGCCGGTCCCATCATCTTGTTGGCCGGTGGTGTGTCGGGCGCGGCCGGATGCGGCCTGGTCGGGGCGACCTTCTTGATCGCCTCCACCTTGCGGCCCAGCTCGTCCAGTTGCTCCGGGCTGGCGGCGCTGCGCAGCCGCAGGAACAGATCTCCCTCTTCCTCCGCGATGTGATCGCGGATCTCGGCCATGAGTCGTGCCAGCAGCTCGGCGTGCCCGGGCTCGCCGGCGTCGGTCCGCTCCAGCTGCTTCATCGTCTCTTCGGCCTGGGCGTGCTCGGCCAGCTCACGATCGGCCAGCTTGTCGCCGTCGGGAAGAATGTCGCGGACGGCCGGATACAGGTAGGCCTCTTCGGCGACCGAGTGGCGCACCAGCTCGATGATGACCTTCTCGGTGAGCTTCTGGCGCCGCTCGACGTCGGCCGTGCCGAGCTGCTCCAGCTCGGTGAACATCTCCTCCACCTCGCGGTGGTCGTGGGTGAGGACGTCGATGACGTCGTTGCCGGTGGGTGTGCTCATGCGCTGTGGTCCTGTTCCTTGGTGTGAAGACGGTTGCGGGTAGGGCGGCCGCTGCCCCTGACGGCACGACCGCAAACCGTCCCGATCCAAAGCCGACAGCGCCTGCCAGAAAGGCCAAGCCTGTTCGGCGGCACGACCGGGCGCCTGCCTGGATGTCTGGCTGCTCGACCTGGGCGGCGCACGGCCGTGGGATGCACCGCCGCCGCCCACCCCTGCGTCAGACGCGGGAAAGGGAGCCAGGCGGCGGCAGCCGATCAGTGGTCAGGCCGGCTGCGGTGCCGAGGCCGGCTCTCCTGACGCCACGGCGGGAATGTGCACGATGCCGCCGCGCTCGTCGTATTGGTCGGCCTGCGGGTCGTCGAACCATATGCCGCCCTCGCGCAGGTAGCGAAAGGCGAGGCTGAGGCCCTGTGGCACCTGCACCGTGACCGTGTGCCGGCCGTCCTGGCCCACGGTCATCGGGTGGGCGTGGGGGTCCCAGTCGTTGAAGTCCCCGACCACCGAGACGGGCCCGCTCACCTCGCCGGGCAACGAGAAGGTGAGCGCCACCAAGCCCTGCTTGTCCGGTTCGCTGCGCGAAATCATGCTTCCCCCTGCATTAGTGACGGATGTCGCCGCTTTCTGTCGTCCTACCGGTCGATCCCACCTCCGGTCATTTCCGCCGCGCCGTCCATGACGGGCTCTTGACCACCGTGGCGGCGTCCCCTCAACCCCCCGCAGATGCCGATGCGGTCATCCGGCCCCCAGCCGCGCTCTTTCATCCGCCTACGGGTCCGCCTTCGGCCGCGAGTTCGGCCCGCAACCCGTCGAGAACCGCGCGCAGGATGCGCGATACGTGCATCTGGGAGATGCCGACCTCGTCGGCGATCTCGGCTTGGGTCAGATCGCCGTAGAAGCGCAGCAGCAGGATGTTCCTCTCCCGCGACGGCAGGGCGTCGATAAGAGGTTTGACGGCTTGGACGTCGATGAAGACATCGAGGCAATCATCCTGGTCGGCGATGAGGTCGCCGAGGCAGCCGTCCTCGTCGCTGACCAGGCGGGCATCCAAGGAGTACGTGCTGTAGGCGGCGGCCGCCTCGAGAGTGAGCAGCACTTGCTCGTGCGTCAGCTGCATGTGCGCTGCCAACTCGGCGATGGTGGGCGAGCGCTGCAAGGACTGAGCCAGATCGAAGACGAGCCGGTTGAGCTCCGAACGGCGTTCCTGGCAGACGTGCGGCACCTTGACGGCCCAGGCATGGTCGCGAAAGTGCCGTTTGACCTCCCCGGCCATCGTGATGGCCGCATATCCCCGAAACTCGTGGCCGAGGCCGGCGTCGTAGCCGTTGATGGCCTTCATCAAGCCGAGGTAGGCGACTTGGAGAAGGTCCTCCACCGGCTCTCCGCGATTGCGGTAGCGACGGACGATGCTGTTAGCCAGCCAGCTGTGCATCTGCACCAGGCGTTCACGTATGCGCTCCCGATCAGGCCGTGAGGTCTCTGGTCGCGCCATGGCCGCCAACAGCTCTTCGGCGGTCATCGCGTCAAGCGTGATGTCCTGGACAGCCATCCCCGTTTCCTTGCTGTGAGACGGTCGCTGTTGAGGACAGCTAAGCCGTCGGCACGCCTATTCGGTCAGGGGCGAAGCCTGCTGCGGATCTTGCTGTCGCCTTCCCCTCGTGAAGGGACATATTCCCCCTCTGGCGTCGGCCTCTCCTTAGAGATCCCCCAGTACTCCTGAAGATTCCCAGACGTTCCCCTCCGCGTTCCTGGACTTCCGGACAGGTCTACGCGTGCGCGCGACCGAACCACGGTGGCGTCCGCCGCCCTGGTTGAAACCCGTCCCTAAAACGGTCGTTTACGGGACGGTGCCGAATCGAGCGGGAAGCGCGTTTCCCCAGGAGCGACCGTCCCGAAAGGCGTTGTCACTTTTCGAAGTCGTGTGCACGGCTGTCCTGGGCGTTCCGGGATCTGTGCAGAGGACTACGAACATCCGGTGCGTCCATAGTCCTGTGCGCTACCGTGCGTTTTGTTCCGTACTCGTGTGCGCGACGGTGAGGTCCCGGCATGGACAGCGGGCGGGCGCAGATCGTCGAGCGGGGCGTGCTGACCGCCCCGAATGAGACGTGGGACGTAGCCGTACGCCGGGCCGAGGTGATCGGCCGGCTGGCCGCCGGGCTGCGGGTGGGATTGGCGGCCGCGGACGCGGCGGCGGCCGAGTTGGGCCTATCGCGGCGTCAGGTGTACGTGCTGCTGGGGCGGTGGCGTGCGGGTGAGGGCGTCGTCTCAGACCTGCTTCCCCGGCGCTCCAGCGGCGGCCGGAAACTCGGCCGGGTGCCGGCGGCGGTCGAGACGGTGATGGCCGAGGTGATCCGTTCGCGGTATCTGGACCGGCAGCGGCGATCGGTGGCGGCGGTCTACCGGGAGGTCGTACGCCGGTGCCGGTCCGGCGGGCTGCCGGTGCCGGCCCGCAGCACGCTGGCGCGGCGGATCGAGGCGCTGGATCCGGCGGCGACCGCCACGGCACGGGAGGGCGCCGACGGGGCGCGCCGCCTGCGGCCGGCAGGCGGGGAACCGCCGAGCATCGAAGGTCTGCTGCAGCAGGTGCAGATCGACCACACGCCGGTCGATCTGGAGGTGGTCGATGAGCGGCATCGGCTGCCGATCGGCCGCCCCTATGTCACCGCGGCTATCGATGTGGCCAGCCGCTGCGTGGTCGGCCTGGTGATCACGCTGGAGGCGCCCTCGGCGCTGTCGGCCGGGCTGTGCCTGGCGCACACCGTGTGCGACAAACGGCCGTGGCTGGAGCGGCTCGGCCTGCAGGCGACCTGGCCGATGAGCGGCAAGCCGCACGAGATCCACGTCGACAATGCTGTGGGATTCCGCAGCGAGGCGCTGCGCCGGGGCTGTGCCCAGCACGGCATCACGCTGACGTACCGGCCCAAGGGCATGCCGCACTTCGGCGGCATCATCGAACGGCTGATCGGCACGATGATGCAGATGGTGCACGAACTGCCCGGCACCACTTTCTCCAACCCGGCAGAGCGCGGCAACTACGACAGCCAGGCCACGGCGGTGCTGACCGTCACCGAGCTGAACCGGTGGCTGGCCCTGGCGGTGGCCGCCTACCACGGCCAAGTGCACGGCACGCTGGGCCAGACCCCGGCCGGACGGTGGGCCGAAGGGCTCGCGGCCGGCGACCGTCCGGCCACGGTGACCAGCGAGACCGCGTTCCTGGTCGACTTCCTGCCGGTGATCCGCCGGACGCTGAGGCGGACCGGCTTCACGATCGACCACGTGCACTACTACAGCGACGCGCTCAAGCCCTGGATCGCCCGCCGCGACGGGTTGGAGAAGTTCGTGCTGCGCCGCGACCCGCGCGACATCTCCCGAATCTGGGTGCTGGACCCCAACGGGCACACCTACCTGCCGGTGCCGTACCGGACGCTGTCGCGCCCGCCGATCAGCGTGTGGGAACAGCGCGCCGCCATCGCCCGGCTGCGTCAGGACGGCCGCGCCCAAGTCGATGAGAACGCCCTGTTCGCCATGGTGGAGCAGATGCGGCAGATCACCGAGACCGCGGCGGCCAAGACCCGCCGGGCCCCGCCGGGAGGTCGAGCGTCGCTCGGCGACCCCCGCCCCGCGAGCAGCTTCGCCGGCGCCCCTGCCGCCGACCTCGCCGCCGGTCGAGGGGTGCGTGGACGATGAGCCGGTGCGGCCGTTCGAGGTGATCGAGCAGTGGTGAACAGCGAACCGAAGACCGGGCCGGAGATCGAGCTGGAGCCTGGGCTGGCAGACCTGTCGCACCTGCATGAAAGCGCCTGGCCGGTGGCCCGGCTGTCCGCCGCCGAACGGCTGGCCCGGGTACGGGCGGATCGGTGGATCGGCTACACCCGCGCCACGCAGGCGCTGGACCAGCTGAACACGTTGCTGAACTGGCCGGCCAAGCAACGGATGCCGAACCTGCTGGTGATCGGGCCGACCAACAACGGCAAGTCGATGATCCTGGAGAAGTTCCGGCGCCTGCACCCGCCGACCTCGCACCCGGACGCCGAGGAGATCCCGGTGCTGATGGTGCAGATGCCCTCCGACCCGCACGTGGCCCGTTTCTACACCGCGCTGCTGAGCGCGCTCGGCGCGCCGCTGCGCCCCCGCCAGCGGCTGGCCGAGCTGGAGCAGCTCGCGGTGCGGCTGCTGCGGCAGGCAGGCGTGCGGATGCTGGTGATCGACGAACTGCACAGTGTGCTGGCCGGACGCGACGGGCCGCGCCGCGAGTTCCTCAACCTGCTGCGCTTCCTGGGCAACGAACTGAAGATCCCGCTGGTCGGCGTCGGCACTCGGGACGCCTACCTGGCGATCCGCTCCGACGACCAGCTGGAGAACCGCTTCGCGCCCTTCGTGCTGCCGCGCTGGCAGCCCGGCCGGGAGGCGAGCACGCTGCTGGCCAGCTTCGCCGCCGCCTTCCCGCTGCGCCGCCCCTCCCACCTGGCCACCCCGGAGATGACCGACTACCTGCTGACCTGCAGCGAGGGCACCATCGGGGAACTGGCCGCGCTGCTCACCGAGACAGCCGCCGCGGCGATCGAGTCCGGCGAGGAGGCCATCAACCAGCGCACCCTGCTCATGGCGAGTTACGTCGGCCCGACCGAGCGGCGCCGCAAGTTCGAACGCGAGCTGGTGTGAGGTCCGCGCCTGTGCCGAATGGTGTGCGCCGCTGGCCCGTTCACCCCGAGCCCGGCCCCGGCGAGGCGCTCACCTCATGGCTCAGCCGTCTGGCCGGGCTGTACCGCCTGTCGGTCGAACAGCTGCTGACCCATAACCTCGGCCCGGCGTCGGCGCAGTTCGACCTCGTACGCCTACGCGACGCAGACCTTGACCACCAGGTACCCGCTGCCGTCTTGCGCGCGCTCGCCGCGCGGACCGGCATCGCGGTAGGCCGGCTGCGCCGGATGACGATCTCCGGGTGTGTGCCGTGGCTGGCGGACACCCTGGATCCCGCCGACGGCCAGAAGGCCTTCTCTGCCTATGTCCGGCAGGACTCGGTGCTGCTGCCGCCGGGCCGGGCCGAATATCACGTCGTCAAACGCTGGGTGCCCTGGCTGCCGGCGCGCAGCCGCCCGTGGCGGTCGGCACGACGGGTCTGCCCCACCTGCCCAGCCGACCGCGGCATCCTCCTGCTCGCCGCGCTTCCCCTCATGATCAGCTGCGCGGAACACGGATGCCGCCTGGAACGAGTCCACGAGGTTCGCCGGGCTCACCGCTACGGCGAGCCGATGACCCCCCGCCCGGTCCCCGACGCCGTTGCCGCGCTGGACCGGCTCACCTTCGAGGGCATCGCCACCGGGAGCGTCACGCTGCCCTCGCGCACGGTGCACGTCGGGGAATGGCTGCGGCTGCTGCGGACGCTGCTGGACGAGGTCAGCATGGTCGCGTCCCGGGCCGGCCCCGGCTCGGCCGCCATGCTGCACCAGGTCTGGGACGCCGTGGACTTGCCGTTCCGGGCTGGCCTGAACCTCTGGCGGCCGTACGAGCGGCTGAGCCCGGCGCGTCAGGAAGCAATGCTGCAGGCGGCGGCCACCGCGATGCAACTGGCCGCAGACGGGAGGATCATTCCCGGTGGCACGCTCGGCGCGGCGCTGCAGCCTGCTTCACATCGGCGGTAAGGCAACGCGCCTCGGCGTTAGAGGGCCGCGTCGGTGTCCGCGGTGGCCAGCATGCTGTTGATGTTGGCGCCGGCCATGCCGGAGGCGAAACCGCGGCCCATGTTCGGCAGGTCCTGCACCGGCAGGCTCAGACCTTCCAGGCCCTGGGTGCGGGCCTGCATCTGCGCGGCGACCGCGAGGACGCGGCGGGCCACGACCTGGCCGTCGGCCAGGCGCACCCCGGCGAGGGCACCGTCCTCGTCGTTGACGACCTCGGTGACCGGGGTGTCGATGATGCGGATGCCGCGGGCGGCGAAGCGGGCGCGGCTGTCCTCGTCCAGGTCAGTGCCGTGGGTGAAGTAGGTCAGGGTCGTGGTCATATCCGGCCGGAAATTCCCGCTGAGCCACCGGTAACGCGATCGCGTCCCCGCTCGTATTCGAGGAACTCCACTCACGCTGCAGCGGCGGCGATATCCAGACTTTTCATCCGTGCCCTGTTGGTCATCATCTTGGCGAGCAGCCGGCCGGCGATCGGCAGCCGGGCGAGGCGGATCATCATGGACCGAAGCAGCAACTCGGCGCGGTTGCCTGGGGTGAAGAAACCGCGCATGCTCACACCGCTGCCGAGGTGGTGGTCGATGAACGGGCGCAGGTGGTCCTCCCAGTCCTGCAGCGCTCGTGGCACGTCGTGCGGGTGGCGTTCCAGCATGGTGCCGAGCAGGTCCGCCCCGGCCAGGCCGGTGGATGCCCCCATGCCGGAGTAAACGGTCAGGCACCACGCGGCGTCGCCGACGAGCACGACTCGGCCGCGGTGCCAGTGGTCGAGGTGTACCTGCTCGGCGGAGTCGAACAGGTGGTCCGGGGCCTTCTCGAACTGGTCGAGCAGCCAACCGAGCGTGGAGCCGGTGGGCTCGGGGCCGTAGGCGGCGCGCAGCGAGTCGATGGCCGGCCGGGTGAACTCGGCGTCCACGTCGTCGGTGCGGTAGGAGAACAGCACCGACGGCGGACGGTCGGCGAACGAGAACACCCACACCGATCGGCCCGCCTCGGCCATGAGCAGCCCGTCCTGTAGGCGGTAGCCGGGTACCGGCTCGGGCAGGCTGTACACGGCGATCATGTAGTTCAGCCGACGGATCGGGCTCTGCTCGGGCTCGAACGCAAGCCGGCGCACCGTCGAGCGCAGTCCGTCTGCCCCGACCACCAGGTCGAACCGTTCGACGGTCGTCGTCTCCGTCGTCAGGTCGCGGATCTCGACGCCCACCCCGTCGAGGTACTGGTCCAGCGCGATCGGCACGGTCGAGTACCGGATCTCGACCCCGTCGGGCAGGGCGGTGAAGACCGCGTCTTCGATGTCGCCCCGCATCACCATTCGAGACCCGCCGAACACATCGGCGTAGCCCACACCGCGGCGGCGCCGGCCCGTGCGGTCGACGTCGAAGCTCACGCCTTCCGGAGCAAAGCGATTCGGCACCGCATCGGCGATGCCCAGCCGTTCGGCGGCGGCGAGCCCGGTCCCGAACAGGGCGATGAAGTATCCGCCGCGGCGCCGCTCGGGGGCCTTCTCCAGCACCACCACGTCCCAGCCCGCGCGATGCAGTCGCAGCGCGGAGGCAGTCCCGCTGATCCCGAGGCCGACCACCAGGGCCCGCTGACGCGATGTCGTGTTCTTGTCCATGACCCGAATGGGATGGCGCTCCGACATTGTCGTGTCCTCCATCTGGTTGGGGTGGGTCGGCCGTTCAGGAAGCCGAGGATGTGGAGTCGTCGAGGCGGGCGAGGAAGTCGAGGAGTGTGGCGTTGACCTCGGCGGGACGCTCCTGCTGCTTGCTTGCTGGGCATGGCTGAAAACCGCCTGGAAACTGATCGGTTTCCACCTGGGAAAACAGATCGGTTCCCCACCAACGAAAGTGAGGGAGCGGGTGACGGGCTGAGATCTCAGGGCTCAAGATCATCCTGTGGCCCCTTTTGGGCCTACCTCGGCGATCCCCTGGAGGGCCGCGTCGGTGTCCGCGGTGGCCAGCATGCTGTTGATGTTGGCGCCGGCCAGTGCGCCGGCCGCTGCGGAGGCCCCGACCTGGGCGACCGGATCGGTGGCGTTGCCGGCCACCCACACACCCGGCACCTCGGTGGTGCCGGCCATGCCGGAGGCGAAACCGCGGCCCATGTTCGGCAGATCCTGCACCGGCAGGCCCAAACCTTCCAGGCCCTGGGTGCGGGCCTGCATCTGCGGGCCGACCGCGAGGACGCGGCGGGCCACGACCCGGCCGTCGGCCAGGCGCACCCCGGCGAGGGCACCGTCCTCGTCGTTGACGACCTCGGTGACCGGGGTGTCGATGACGCGGATGCCGCGGGCGGCGAAGCGGGCGCGGCTGTCCTCGTCCAGGTCAGTGCCGTGGGCGAAGTAGGTCAGGTCCTCGGTCAGCTGACGGAACAGAAACGCGTGGCCGATGGAGGCCGCGCCGGTGGCGAGGATACCGATGGGCTCATCGCGCACCTCCCAGCCGTGGCAGTACGGGCAGTGCACCACACTGTGCCCCCAGTGCTCGGCGAGCCCGGGCACCTCCGGCAGCACATCCGTGAGGCCGGTGGCCACCAGGATGCGGCGAGCGGTGATGCTCCGGCCGTCGGCCAGGGTGACGGTGAACCGCAGGTCCCCGTCCGCCGACGGGGCGGCAGACTCGGCCGAGACCACCTCGCCGAACACGACGCGTCCGCCGTACTGGCGCACCTGCTCCCGGCCCCGTCGAAGGATCTCCGGCGGCGGGGTGCCGTCCAGGGCGATGAGGCCGTGCACGGCCTTCGCGGGCGCGTTGCGCGGGGAGCCGCTGTCGATCACGACGACCGAGCGGCGGGAGCGGGCGAGGATAAGTGCACCGTTCAGCCCCGCGGCGCCCCCGCCGATCACCACCGCGTCGACGGTCCCCTCGGCCAGTGCGTCGCTCGCGTACGGAGGAGTCGTCACAGCCATGGCCTCCTGCCTTTCCATATCAGTCATGGTTCGGTCAACCCTTCGAGTTCTGGGTGGTTGGAGGGGGGTCAGCTGTTCAGAAAGCCCAGGATGTGGTCGGCGACCGTCTTGGGCTGCTCCAGGTGCAGGAAGTGCCCTGCGCCGGGTATGACGATCCGTTCGAGGCCGTTGGTGAACAGGTCGTCCATGCCGTCGCTCAACTCCACGGACATGCAGTTGTCGTCGGCCCCGTGCAGGTAGAGCGACGGGACGGTGAGGGCACCGAACGCCCGGACTTGCAGGGATTGGGTCGCCTCGTCCGCGGGGGGCGTGAACAACTGGCGGTAGTAGCCCAGGATCTCGGTCAGGACTCCTGGAGCACCCAGGGTTTCCTTGAGCGCGGCACGCTCCGCGTCCGGCAGTTCGTAGCCGGGTGACCATTCCCGCCAGAGCCGGTCGATGAAGGCGAAATCGTCGAGCTCGACGGCCGCCTCCGCCATGGCCGTCTGGAAGAAGAACATGTACCAGCTGCGTCGCTGCTGGTCACCGTCAGTGACCAATGCGGTCAGCAGTTGACGGCCATGGGGAGCCGCCATGGTGACAAGCTTGCGGACACGCCTCGCGTCGAGGCTCGCTGCCGCGTACGCCGCCCCGGCGCCGAAGTCGTGACCGATGAGATCCGCCTGCTCGCGCCCGAGCGCTTTGATCAGGGCCAGGACGTCCTGGCCGGTCGAGGCAATGCGGTAGGAGCCGTCGGGGGCCGCGCCGCCGGGCCAGTATCCGCGCTGTGCGGGCGCGACCGCCCAGTACCCTTCCTGCGCAAGACGGTCGAGAATCCCTGCCCAGCTGGCGGCATGGTCGGGAAACCCGTGGAGGCACACAACGAGCGGCCCGCTGCCGGCCTCAAGGATCGGAACCTCCAGCCCGCCTGCCTGAACCGTCCGATGACGGACGCGGTCGGTCGCCTGGGACCCCCTGGCCGGGGAGCCCTCGCCAGACGACGGTCGCTGGGTCACCTGCGTCATGAGTTCAACCCCCAAGCCGCCTTCGCGGCGTCGCGGTCCGGCAAGCCCGGACCAAGTAGCAAGTACGGCTGACGGCGACCAGGACGCTGACGCCGATCACGGAGCGATCTGCTGGAACATGTTTGAGCGGAATCGCTTAATTGCCCATCGATGTGCAGATTAGTTTATTGCCCATCCATGTGCAAATATCGCGATGACTTCCTCCTCCCACCCGCCCTCGAGGTACCGACGTGACCAGCCGACCAGCACGAACACCGACGACGAGGCCGAGACGGTCTCCGGCCCGGCCCCACGAGACGCCGCCCCCTCCTGCTCCGACTTCGACTTCGTCCCCCTCGCCGACTTCGACCTCGACTTCGGCGCAGCGTCGGGACGCGCGGGCCACCCGTGCCCGGATCCTCGACGCGGCTCGGCGGGAACTGACCGGCGACCCCGACAGCCGCCTGGAGGACATCGCCGGTGCCGCCGGTGTGGCCCGGCGCACCGTGTACGTCCACTTCGCCGGCCGGACCGCGCTCGTCGAGTGCCTGGCCGCCGAGGCCGCGGAGGCGATCCGGCGCGCCGTCGCGGGTGCCCCGGCCCCGACCCCCGACGCCGCCGCGGACCTGGCGCGATTCGTCCTCATGGTGTGGCCCGTCGGCGACCACTACCGCACCCTCATCCGGCTGGCCCGCGGCCAGGACCTCACCCCCGCACGCGTCGACGAACTGCTGACCCCCGCCCGCGACATGGCCACGAGGGTCCTCGCCCACGGCTGCCGACAGGGCGTCTTCCAGACCACCGTCCCGCCCGACCCGCTCACCCGAGCCATCGAGGCCCAACTGGCGACCCTGCTTGACTGCGTCGAGCGCGGCCTGTGGTCCGACGACGGCACCAGCGCCGCAACCGCCGCCCTCATCGCCGCCGGAGTCGCCCCGGACACCGCCGCCGCGAAGGTCGATCACGTACGGAAGACCGGGTCGCCCCCGAGTCCCGTCTGAAACCCGTGCCAGTACCCCACTCGCACTCACACAAATGTCCGCCCCCAACTCCCTGTCCCCCGAAGCCCTTTGGAGGAGGGCCGATGTACCGCCCCCGCCCCGAGCACGACCGTGACCAGGAGTGCGAGTTTCGTACTCGTACTCGTACTCGTACTCGTACTCGTACTCGTACTCGTACTCGTACTCGTACTCGCACGAACCCGCCGACGGCTCCGACCGCCCGCTGCCGGTGACCGAACTCGCCCTGCGGATGGACGGGTTGACGAAGTCGGACGACGACAGCCAGGCCCGGGCCCGCTCGGCGGAGGCGACCGTCTTCCTGTCGTACGCGGACCTGTCCGACGCCCTAGGCCTGGAACTGACCCAGGGCTACGGTTCCGACCGGATCCGCGCCCGCGTCCTGACCACCCTCGGCTTCGAGGTCACCGCGACGACGACCGTCTCGGCGGCCTCCGGCAACCGCGTCACCTTCAAGGACTTCAAGGTCGCGGGCCGCGTCGCCCTGCCCGAGGCCGGTGAGAAGTTGCTCGGCCAGGTCTTCGCCGAGCCGATCGCACCGCGGAACATCCCCGACGGCCTTCGACTGCGCTCGGTCACCACCACGGAGCAGGGCCTCACCGCCCACTTCTCCGGGCAAGTCGGTCACCTTCCGCCGCGACGACGCCCGGGACACCTCGTCGAACGGGTCGGCCGGAGAGAAATCAGGTGCCGTGGGCCGGAAGAGCCGTAGCCATCGCCGACGCAACCTCCTCGACCACCGCGCTCGCCCGATCCTCCGGCACGCCGGCCGCGATGAGGGTGGCCGTGGCGATCCGGTGCCCGTCGTCCTCCAGCGCGCCGGTGTTGACGGACTCCACCAGAGCTACGATCATCGCCATCAGGCCTGCGCTCTGCACGGCCGGCGGCAGATGGGAGTGGAAGACGCCGTCCCGCTGCCCGCGCTCCAGGATCCCGGTGGCGGCCTCCCGGGCCGGCGCGAGCACCTCGGTGACGCGCTCGGAGCCGAGGTCCCGCCGGGTGAGCGCCAGCAGCATGCGGTAGCGGTCGCCCACGGGCCACATCTGGAGTACGAACCGCGCCAACGCCCGCTCGGCCGACTCCGCCGGCTCTCCCGACTCCGGCCCGGCCTCCACCATGTTCCGCAACGTCTCGGCGGCTTCCTCGGCGAGCGCCTCCAGCAGCGCAGCCCGCCCCGGGAAGTGCCCGAAGAGGGTGCGCCGGACGACTCCGGCGGCCCGCGCCAGCTCCTCCAGCGTGACATCGGGGTTCCGCCCCAGCTCCTCACGGGCCGTGGCCAGGATGCGCGCCCGGTTGGACCGCGAATTACGGCGCAGCGGCTCGCGGGCCACGTGCTTGCTCACGGAGAACCTCGCAGCATCAAAGGACGGACGAACGACCCCCATTTTGTCACGCCGAGCCGAAGCCCCCGTATCACGCCCCACCGGCCGCTGCCTCACGCGGGACCCGCCCCACCTCGTGGCCCGAAGCTCGGCCGACGCAGAACCGAGCGCGCCCGGTGCGGCCCTCGCGCTTGTTCCTCGACGAGAGCCCCGGCGCGCCGGGCGCCGCCGCCGACCTCGTCCGTCGCGGCCATCCCACCGGCCACCCCCGTCGGATCAGACCGCGAACTCCCGGAACAAGCCCGGAGTTCATCGCTGACTCCAGGTAGTTGCGAGCGTCGGGCAGCGCGCTCTTCCGCTCCTCGTCGGTCAGCTCGTCCCACGTCGGCAGAAACGTGCAGTCGTGGGCGAACTGCTGGCGGGCCTTGGCCAGGGCCAGCACGCGCGGGTCGTCGAGCGGGATCTGTGGCAGCGTCACGGCGTGCTCCTCAGGGAGTCGGGGGCTGGTCTGTGAGGTTGCCCTCGGCAGCGGCTGCGAGGGTCTTGTGGACGACGCCGACGGAGACCTTCACCCCGGCGGCGATGGTGCGGATGGATTCCCCGCGCCGGCGGCGGTCGAGGATCGCGGCGCGCTTGTCGTCGTCGACCACGGGGCGGCGGCCTCCGACCTTGCCTTGCTTGCGGGCGGTCTCCAGGCCGTTCTTCGTCTTGCGGACGATGTCGCGGCGGCGGTCCTCGGCCAGGGCGAGGGCCAGGTCGAGGATGAAGGAGCGCTCGGTGTGCTCGCCGGCGCCGATGCCCTCCAGGACCTTGACGCCGATGCCTTGCTGGAACAGGTCGTTGAGGACGATCAGTCCTTCCAGGAGGTTGCGGCCGAGCCGGTCGACCTCCTGGACGGTCAGCAGGTCGCCCTCGCGGATGTAGGACAGCGCGGTGAGCAGGTCGGGCCGGTCACTGGTGGCGAGCTTGCCGCTTGCCTTCTCCTCGATGACCTTCAGGCAGATCGGATCGAGGGCGTCATGCTGCCGCTGGGTGTTCTGCTTGTCGGTGCTGACCCGGACAAGTCCGATGAGCGCCATGGCGAAGCACCTCCGTTCATCAAACGTCACGCGCGAGGTATCTGAACGGTAGCAGGGAACGGCCGAAGATGAACGGCAAAATGAACATCCGAACCGGACACAGCGCACGGAGATCCCCCGTTCAGCCGGCTGTCCTTGTCGCGTTCGTCAAACGCTCGTTAGATGAACGCCACACCTGACGGCACCCGGCAGCGCAGACCACTTCGCGCATCCGTGCACACCACTTCGAAAAGTGACAGTCGTCCCGAAACCACCGCTTCATTTCTTGAGTTTCGGGACGGTTTTAGAGACGATGGACTCGTGAACGCCCCCACCGTCACCGCCACCAAGCCACACAGCCCGGCCAACGCGATCCGGATCGGCTACGCTCGCGTCTCCACCCGCGCCCAAGACCACCTGTCCCAGATGCAGGCCCTCGAAGGCGCGCACTGCCGCGAGATCGTCGAAGAGACCGCCAGCACCCGAAAAGATCGGCCCAAGCTGCGCGCCACCATCGAGCGGATGCACGCCGGCGACACCCTGGTCATCTACAAGCCCGACCGCATCGCTCGCAGCATGAAGGAGCTGCTGGTCTTCCTCGAAGACGAGCTCGCCCCGCGCGGCATCAACCTGGAGATCCTGTCCGGCATCTGCGCCGGCCTGCACCGCCCCAACGGTCAGACCATCGCCGACAAGATGCTGTTCATGGTCGCCGCCATGGCCGCCGAGATGGAACGCGACCTGATCAGCGAGCGCACCCTGGACGGCCTGGCCGCCGCCCGCGCCCACGGCCGCACCGGAGGCCGGCCCCCCGCGCTGGACGCGGACAAGCTGGCCGCCGCCCGCGCCCGCCAGGCCCGCGGCGAGTCCATCACCGCCATCGCCAAGCACCTCGGCGTCGGCCGCTCCACCCTGTACCGGGCCCTGGAGGAGGAAGACCGGCCCGCCGCGGCGACGACAACGGCCGCGCCGATGGTGGAGGCCGCGGTGACGAAGCAGGCCGCGCGCATGCCCTCCAAGGCCGAAGATGAAGCGTGCGACGCCGCCACCTACGCCATGGCCACCGCGCTGCAGGAGCGGCGCCCGGCTGCCTACCGCGCCATCGTGGATGACCTCACCCCGGCCGAACGTGACCAGGTGAGCCAGGCGTGCGTCCGTGCGGCCGCCCGCCGCGACCGCGACCAGAAGGGCTGACGACCATGGCCACTCCCACCCCGGCCCAAGCGCGTGAGCTGGCCGCCCGCGCCGACCAGCTGGCGGCCGCGATCGAGGTCCTGCGTGGCGAGCTGCGAGCGGGCGAGGACGCGCTGCACCGGACCGGCTACCGCCTCGATGACGCCGCCAGTTGGGTCCGCCAGGTCGCCAAGGATCTACAGGCGACCGCCTCTGACATGGCCCGCCTGGCCGCTCTCCCGGCCGGCGCCTGCGCCGTGCCGTGGGGCGTGTGCCCCGAGCACGGCAACACCCTCTTCTCCAGCGGCGGCGTGACCGCCTGCAAGAGCGCCGGATGCCGTCGCGCCTGGGGCTACAACCGAGACAACACCCCCTGCGCCGAACCCGCCACCCACCGCCTCACCGACGCCGACGGAGTCGAAGCGCTGATCTGCGACGGCCACGCCATCGACGCCCGCAACCGACTGATCGGCGGGCGGATCGAGCCGCTGTAAGCGTGTCCGGGACTGCAGGAATCAGCCCCGGACACGCACCCCAATCACACCACAGCCGCGGGCCCCGGCGTCATCTGACACCGGGGCCCGCAGCACGTATGGCCCGAACTCCTTGCTCGCCGGCCCGGATGGAAGGGCCGGAGGTCACCGAGCGTGATCGTCTCAACGTCTCAGTCCTCGCGCGCGCCTGCACACGTAGGGGCAAAGGCACGGATGAGACGAGACATTGAGACGATCACGCTTCGTGATGGCGCGGCACGTCCCTACCAGCCGCCGATGTCACGCCGGAGGTAGCCGCCCGTCGTCCTCGGAGTCGGCGCCCAGCCGGGGACATGCCCCCCAGCCATTCCCCCCGTCGTCGAGGCCGGAGCCCACCCGCCCACGTGTGCTGTGTGCCGCATCTGTCCTCCACGTCCGTTCGCGAAAGGCCGATCCTCGCGGCGACGGCCAGCCCGGGGCAAGAGGCCAAGGCCAGAAGGCCGGGCCAGATGGTTTCGTCCCGTCGGCCGCCGTTGCCGGCGGGCGACGCAACGTCCTCCTGCCCTTTCCTTCACTCCTTGTTGAGCGCGGGGAAAATGTCCATCGCGCAGATCTAATGTCAGTAGGAGCAGGGCTCTTAAACCGGTCGTGAAGAATTGGCTCTGTCTCACTCAATGGGGTCGAGCTGGCGGAGGTTACGGCCGGCATCGGATTCGAGGTCCTACCCACAGCTATCCGGACCGTGCTCGACCGTCGCGATGCTCACCGCTACTCGGCGCTGACCGTCTCTACCAGCGGCTGGCTACGACGGCTTGACTGGCCCCGCTCGGGCGGCTTGATCTGACGGTTGACGGCCCGATCTGGCTGCTGCCACTCTCCCCGCATGGGCTTGGGGGAACGCGTTCGCTACCAGACCTCCTTTACGGACTCGGCCCGCTGGGATGGGTTCGTGTTCCGTCCCGGCGACATCGTGATCAGCACCCCGGCGAAGTGCGGCACGACCTGGCTGCAGATGATCTGCGCCCTGGAGATCTTCAAGAGCGCGACATTCGACCGGCCGCTCGACCAGATCTCGCCGTGGCTGGACGTCCTGCTGCGCCCGCTCACCGGAGTGCTGGCCGACCTCGAGGCACAGGCGCACCGGCGGATCATCAAGACCCATACGCCCCTCGACGGATTGCCCTTCGACGACCGGGTCACCTACCTCTGCGCAAGCCGGGACCCCCGGGATGTGGCCGTGTCCTTGGACAACCATGCCAGCAACACCGACCGGGCCGTGTCCCTCGCATTGCGGGAGGATGCCGTGGGCGCCGCGGTCCTTGACGAGTTGCTGGCCGCCGCTCCGTCCCTGCCGAGCGGGACCGCGCGCGAGCGCTTCTGGTCCTGGGTCAATCCGGCCGCGCCCGGGAAGGCTGTGTCCGACCTGGAGATCATGCTTCACCATCTAGACACGTTCTGGCAGGTCCGCGACCAGCCGAACATCGTGCTGCTGCGCTACGAGGACCTCCTTGATGACCTCGAAGGGCAGATGCGCTACATAGCAGCCCGGCTCGGGATCGCCATCACCGAGACAGCCTGGCCGGACCTAGTCCAGGCCGCCACGTTCGCGGTCATGAAGGGCCGGGCCGTCGAGCTCGCGCCCGAAGCCAGCCACGACGGCTTTTATCACGATCGCAGCCAGTTCTTCCACAGCGGATCAACAGGCCAGTGGCGGCAGGTCCTCAGCGAGGAGGAGCTTCCCCGGTACGCTGCCCGAGTCGCCGAATGCGCGCCCGCGGACCTTGCCGCCTGGATCCATCGGCCCGCGCTGCCGGCGGCAGGCAACCTCTAGGGCGTGTTTCATAAGCCGCGGAGCCACTCGTTGATCGCAGCGATGGTGAGTGTGGCCTCGAAGCGGACAGCGAGCTTGTCGTACCGCGTAGCCATGGCACGGTTCTGTTTAAGCTGGTTGATGCCACATTCCACGGCATGACGCTGACGATAGAGGGTGGCGTCGAAGGCTGGAGGTCGCCCGCCCTTGGAACCCTTCGCGCGCCGGTGAGCGTCCTGGTCGGCCTTACTCGGGATGCATGCCTTGATCCCACGCCGGCGCAAATGATCGCGGTTGGCCTTGCTGGTGTAGGCCTTGTCGGCCAGGACCCGATCGGGACGAGTCCGGGGCCGGCCACCACCAAGACGGCTGATGCGGATCTTGTTCAGCACTGGGATGAACTGCGGGCTGTCACCCCGCTGACCGGCCGTCACCAGCAGGGCCAGGGGTTTGCGGCCCTGCTCGCAGACCAGGTGTGTCTTGGTGGTCAGCCCACCGCGTGAACGGCCCAACGCATGACCGTCCGGTTCGCTGTGCACCCCACCAGGCGGTTCCTTCTGCAGGTGACCGTCCCGGCGTGCCCCAGCGGCATGCTGGTGGGCCCGGCTGATCGTGGAGTCCACACTCGCCGTCCAGCCGATCTTCCCGGCGGCGTCCGCGTGCGCCTGCAACGCTGCCAGGATCTTCGACCAGGTGCCATCACGCTGCCAGCGGCGGAACCGGCCATACACCGTTGACCAGGGCGCATAAAGCTCAGGGACGTCCCGCCACGGCGCGCCGGTCCGAATCCGCCAGCGGATCCCGTCGATCAACTGCCGCCTGCTCCATTTCGGCGGACGACCGCGGCCCGAAGGGGCGGGTAACAGCGGTTCCAGCGCTGCCCATTGCCCGTCGGTCAGGTCGTGCCGCCTCGTCACCGCTACGCTGGCCACGAGGTCTCCGGTACTTGGCTCTTCTTGGTCGTTGAACCAACTACCGGAGGCCTCGTCGTTTATCGATGACCGCCACGCCGCAAGCCCTCAAAGACCCTTTTGGAAACACGGCCTAGGGGCGCGGTGCATGAGTGATGACGCGCCGGAGCTGACCGCGGAACTGGTGGCGGACGGCGTCGTGCCGTCGCAGCCGGTGATCTCGCACGACGGGTGCCAGTACAGCCTGCGCCTGACCCGCGGCGACCCCCTGGCCGATCCCCGGCCGGCGCCAACTCGAGCGCGTCCACGAACTCGGTGGCGATCTGCACCCACTGCCCATCGCTCAGCAGCGGATCGGCGGGATGCAGGTGCAACCCGCAATGCCAGACCGGCCGGTAGGGAGGCCGGACCCCCGCGAGTACCGGCTGGTCCAGCAGCGTGGCCAACCGCAGCACCGAGAACCCGCCGCCTGGCTATGTACGTGAGTTGCGGAGGCGTTTGTTGCTGGGACAGGGAAGGCGGCTTCGTGTGGTGAGGGGTGATGTCGCCGAGTTTTGACGGCAGTAGGGGTTCTTGCGGTGGGAGAGTCGGTGTGCTTCTCCCGTTTGGGGCCCCATGCGCATATCGGCGACCAAGGTCGAGCTGTATACGGCGATTCGCAACGTTTGCCCTGTCCGCTACCGGCACCTCGGGGCGATGTCCCCCGTCGATATGTCCGCGCGTTCGGGGGCACTGCCAGCGCGGCCAACGCGACTCCGAGCCGTCGTTCCGTCGCGAGGGAGCGGCCAACGTGCCAGGATAAATCACGTCAAGCCGTAACTCGCGTGGGCCGGTATCGCAGGGCGACCGCCCCCGACCGGAACTCACGGCGGTCCACGGGCTCGAGCTGGATGCGCTCGCGCAGACCGGCGAGCAACGTCGGCCCGTGTCCGGCAAGGACCGGCTGCACAAGGAACTCGTACTCGTCGATCAGTCCCAGATCTGCCAACGCCAGGGGGAGCGTCACGCCACCCACCCACAGGCCCTCGCCTGACTCCTGCTTGAGCCGCTGAACCGCTTGCCCGAAGTCGCCTCGCACCAGCTCGGCATTCCAATCGACCGCGCTCAGCGTGCTCGACACAACGTACTTCTTCGCCCGGTCGATGGTCTCGGCGAACGGGATCTGCCACTCATCCATCCAGTCAGGCCACGTGTCCGTGGCCGGCTTCCGCCACGCCGACTCCATCATCTCGTAGGTCACCCGGCCGAATAGCAGGGCATCGGCTCGCTCCATCTCAGCGGTCCAGTAACGCATCGACTCCTCGTCCGGGGGGAGCCCTGCCTCGTGATGGCAGCAGCCGTCGAGCGTGACGTTGATCGAGTATCGAAGTGGTCTCATCTCGTTGCTCTCCCTTGATGCGCGCAGCGCGTTTTCACCGGACGTCTACTTAGACGACTGTCGGCGCCATTTCTCATCGGCGCCGACCGCGGCCTGGTCCACCGCATTCAGGGCTGGCTCACCGAACGCTGCCTGACCGTGCACCTGCTCGACCCCACCGGCCTGCCGGATGTCGAACACCCCAGCGCCTACCAAGGCCCCGACTGGTGACCGGCCGGGCAGAGATGACGCGCGAGGACGGCATGGAGAGTGACGTGGACCATCACCTCTTCCAAATCCGGCTCCAGACCGGCGCACTGACCATCTGGGAACTGGGCGACCTGCTCGGCATCCACCCCCCACCTGCTGCACACCATGCAGCTCGAATACCTTGACCAGCTCCCCATCAAGACCATCATCGAGCTCGCCCGCCGCCTCGACATGCACCCGGCCGACCTCATCTCAGACCTCGACTCCGTCCTGAGACACCCGCGCGACCTCGAACCGCACATGCCCCGCCAGCAGAGCGGCGAGCTCGCCGACGACGCCCAAGCTCTGCTGGCCGCCCTCGCGCACGCCGCCGTCCCGCTCCTCATCGACGACATCGCCACTGCCCTGCAATGGAGCCTGCAGCGCGTCTACGCCGCCCTCGATCACGCCCGCGCCCACCCCGAGCTCGCCGGGCCGCATGCGATCGAGCGCATCCCGCCCCAGACCTACCTCCTGCGCCCGCGCCTGGACCTGCTCAGCCGTGCCCAGCAGCAGGCCATCCACAGCGCCGCCGACTACCATGTTGGACGTCAGGAGAATGACAGTGCTTTGCGACACGTCGTGTCAGTAACCGAGTGTGAGGGCATCAGGCTCAGAAGAGCGTGTCCAAAAGCATCTCCCCACCCGCCGAATAGCCCGGCAGGTCACAGCCATAGGCGCAAAGCGCTCTGGCGGCCCGAAACTCTTCCCTTCCAGAACCATGCACCTGTTCAGGGCCCCTTCGCCTTCTGCCGCTCGACAATGGCCGTGCGCCGACGGTCGCGCCGGTTGGCGTGCACGCTTGTGAGCGTGACGGCGACCAGGACCGCGACGATCACCCCGAGTGAGGCCAGGGTGGGAATCTCCGGCATCTGCGGCCAGATGCCGTGCGCCCAGTGCAGGACGAGTTTGACGCCGATGAACGCCAAGATCACGGCGAGCCCGTGGTTGAGGTGGCGCAGCTTGGTCAGCGCGCCGATCAGCACGAAGTACAGCGCCCGCAGGCCCAGAAGCGCGAAGGCGTTGGTGGCGAAGACCAGGAACGGGTCTTCGGTCACGCCATACACGGCGGGCACCGAATCGACGGCGAAGACGATGTCGGTGGCGAAGACGGCCACGATCGCCAGCGCCAGCGGCGTCAGGGCGCGGCGGCCTCGCTCGCGGACGATGAGGCGGGGGCCGCGGTAGTCGTCGGTGACCGGCATGAAGCGCCGCAGCAGCCGGATGGTGCGCATGGCGGAGATGTCGACCTGCTGCTCCTGGCCGGCCAGCGCGTCCTTGACGAGTTTCCCGGCGGTGACGATCAGGATGGCGCCGAACAGCAGGAACGCCCAGGTGCCGCTCTGTAGGGCGGCCGCGCCGAGCGCGATGAAGATTGCCCGTAGCACCAGGGCGCCGACGATGCCGTACAGCAGTACGCGTTGGGCCAGCGCGTCCGGGACCGCGAACGCCGACAGCAGCAGCATGAACACGAACAGGTTGTCCACCGACAGCGACTTCTCCACCATGTAACCGGTGAAGAACTCGACCGCTGTCGCGGAGCCGAACGCCTGCCACACGAAGGCGCCGAAGGCCAGTGGCAGCGCCAGGTAGAAGATCGACCATCCCAGCGCCTCACCCATCCGCACATGGTGCGGGCGTCGCGTCAGCATGAAGTCGGCGGCCAGCAGCACCGCCAAAGCGGCCACCGTGATGGTCCACAACTGCGGCGAACCGATCGTTTCGAGTGACGCCGTGATGTAAGCCGTCTGGGCTGGCATGGGGCCTCCTCGAACAGCCGAGCGTGTTCGAGGTCTCCTTCACCCGCACCGCGGGCGGCCGTCCGGGGACGCTGCCTGAGGTCCGTACTGACCGGGGCCGGCGCTTGGGAAGTACTCCCCTCGCCTTTCAGGCTAGGCCACCTGCTCGAGCACCTCCACCCCCTCATCGCTAACGGGAGGCCCGCAGCGGCCGCTCATGGCCATTGACCGCCATTCTGGACTGGGCGGATAGTGGAAGCACACGAAGGGGAGTACCCGCCGATCGCTTAGCCGATCGACACCCCGATCGTCACCACGGCCCCTGCCAAGGGCCCGGCGGGGTGGCCCACCCGCCCGTCGCGGAGGGCGCGGGAAGACCTTCGTCCCCATGACCGCATGGTCGTGGCGAGACGAAGGGAAGGCTCACATGTCCATCATCACCGAGATCCTCACCGGCATCCTGCTGCTGCTGGCCGCGCTCATCAGCGCCGCCGCCCTGTGGGTCGGACCACCGCGATCACACGCAGATCGACACCGCCGCAACGGCTCCTGGACACAGTTTCCCGACGACAGGGTCTGAGGATCACGCGGCGTAGGTGCCACTGGCTGGAGCGACAGGTCTTGGGCAGCGCTCGCCACATGGTGCGTCAGTGACAGCGCAACCCGTCGATTCTTCTATCTCAGGGTTCGACGAGGCCGGTACGGATCGCGTAGCGGGTCAGCTCGAGCCGATCCCTACCGCGCCGATCGGCTCCCCGTGGAGGACGCGCTCAAGCGCGTTGTTGGACGCGGAGAAGATGTCAGTGGGGGCGCGGATTTAATGTCAGCGCCTTGGTACCTCGGCCGCGCGACAGGATGCAGACGATCTCGTCCTGCGGATCCTCGATACCTCGTCAGCCGCGCCACGGCCACGCCCGGCCGTCCTCGACGGGCGACGTGCCCGAGACGGCGCGGCGGCGCTGACGAGCACGGATCGACTCCGCTCCATTGCGCTGCCGAAATCCGATGCCAGGCCGGAACCGCTCACATGAGATAGCGCAGCCACAGGTAGGGCGTGGCTATGGCGATGGTGACGACGGTGACGATCAGGCCGTACTTGGTGAACTGCCAGAAACTGATCGGGGTGCGGTTGCGGGCGGCGATGCCCAGGACGACGACGTTGGCCGCGGCGCCGACGGCGGTGGCGTTGCCGCCAAGGTCGGCGCCGAGCGCCAGCGCCCACCACAGCACCTGCGCCTGCTCGCCACCGTTCGCCTGGACGAGGTCGGCGACGATAGGGCTCATGGTGGCCACGTAGGGGATGTTGTCGACGATGGCCGAGATCCCGGCCGAGGCCCACAGCAGGCCCATGGTGGTCAGGGCGAGCCTGCCTTGGGTCGTCTCGGTGGCGGCTTGTGAGATCTGCCCGATGACGCCGGTCTTCACCAGTGCGCCGACCATGACGAACAGCCCGGCGAAGAACACCAGGGTCGGCCATTCGACCTCGGCGATGGCGTCCTGGGTCCGCACCTTGGTGGCGGCGACCAGCACGCCGGCGCCCAGCAGCGCGACCACTGACGGCTCGTAGTGCAGCACCGGGTGCAGCACGAACGCCGTCATCACCAGGACGAGCACGGCCAGGCTCTGGGCGAGCAGCTGCCGATCGCTGATCGCCTCCCGTTCGTCCAACTGCAGGACGTCGGCGGCGCGGTCCGGGTCATAGCGGAAGGACTTGCGGAACAGGATCCGGCACAGCCCGATGAAGACAGCCAGCAGCACGACGACGAGCGGGGCCAGGTGGAGGAGGAAGTCGTTGAAGGTCAGCCCGCTGCGGCTGGCGATGATGATGTTGGGCGGGTCGCCGACCAGGGTGGCGGTGCCGCCGATGTTGGAGGCCATCGCCTCGGCGATCAGATAGGGCGCGACCGGTAGTGCCAGCCGTTCGCATACCAGGAAGGTCACCGGGGCGATCAGCAGCACGGTGGTGACGTTGTCCAGCAGCGCCGAGGCCAGCGCCGTGATGACGACCAGCAGCACCATCAGGGCGAACGGCCGGCCTTTGGCGCGTTTGGCCGCCCAGATCGCCAGGTACTCGAAGATGCCGGTCTGCTTGAGCACCCCGACGATGATCATCATGCCGAGGAGGAGGAAGATGACGTTCCAGTCGATGCCGGATTGCTCGGAGAAGAACGCCGCCTGGGCGTCGGTGGCGTGGATGGCCAGCATGATGCCGGCTCCGCCGAGGGCGGCGGTGACCCGGGGGATCTTCTCGGTGGCGATCAGCGCATAGGCGCCGAGGAATACCACCACCGCCAGGGCGGCGACCGTCATGGCGGGTTCACCTTGTCGGACAAGTTCCCGGCCGGGATCGGCTGTGAGGGGCTGGCTGCGAGGGTCTGGTCGCTGTCGGGCGGGGTCATGGTTCGACCAGGCCCGCGCGGATGGCATGGCGGGTCAGTTCCAGCCGGTCGCGCAGGCCGAGTTTGGCCAGGATGTTGGCGCGGTGCCGTTCGACGGTTTTGACGCTGATGACCAGGATGTCGGCGATGTCTTTGGAGGAGTGGCCTTCGGCGATGAGTTTGACGATCTCCTCTTCGCGTGAGGTGAGCAGGGTGTCGGGGACTGGCTCGCCGTGCTGGTGGCGTTGCAGGTAGTCGCGGATGAGGGCGGTGACCGCTCCGGGGTAGAGGAACGGCTCGCCGCGCATGGCCGCGCGGCAGGCTTCCAGCAGGTCGCGGTCGGCGACCGATTTGAGCACGTAGCCGCTGGCGCCGGCCTTGAGCGATTCGAAGAAGTATTGCTCGTTGTCGTACATCGACAGCATCAGCAGGCGGATGCCGGGCGCGCGCCGCGAGATCTCGCGGGCGGCCTGGATGCCGGTCATCCGGGGCATGGCGATGTCGAGGATGGCCAGGTCGATCGCGGCGTCGGCGCGGGTGGCGAGGTCGACGGCCTCGGCGCCGTCGCCTGCCTCGGCCACGACGGTCAGATCGGGTTCGGCGTCCAGGATGAGCCGCAGCCCGTGGCGTACCAGAGCGTGATCGTCGGCGAGCAGGATCCGGGTCGGCTGCGGGTGCATGCTGATCACTTTCGTCCGTTGGCGATGGGTGCAGTGGGGGTGAGGGGGATGGTCAGGCGCACGTCGGTGCCCGTGGAAGGGGCGCTGTCGATGGTGAGGTCGGCGCCGATGAGCATGGCGCGTTCGCGCATGCCGCGGACGCCGGCGCCCTCGTGGATCGGGCCGCCGCGTCCGTCGTCGATGATGTGCAGCACCACGGCTCCGGTCCCGGCGCGCAGCGACAGCTCCACCTGTGAGGCGCGGGCGTGCCGGGCGACGTTGGTCAGGCATTCCTGCGCGATGCGGTAGATCACCAGCTCGGTGTCGCCGCTCACCTGTGGCAGACGTGGGTCCAGCAGCCGGGTCACCGGCACGCCGCTTACCGCGGAGAAGTCGCTGGCCAGGGCGTTCATGGCGCTGATGAGCCCCAGGTCCTCCAGCACGCCGGGCCGTAGCCGGCGGGCGACCTGCCGGACTTCATCCAGGCTGGCGCGGACGGTCTCAGCGACGGTGTGCAGCTCTTCGCGCAGGTCTTGCGGCGCGCGGTCCACGGCGCGTTTGAGTCCCAGCAGGACCACGGTGAGGCTTTGGCCGATCTCGTCGTGCAGCTCGCGGGCGATGCGCTGCCGCTCGGCCTCCTGGGCGGCCAGGGCATGGGCGGTGCTGGCGCTGCGTTCGGCCTCCAACCGGTCCAGCATGGCGTTGAACGTCGCGATCAGCGTCCCCAGGTCGCCGTTGCCGCTGTGAGCGATGCGGTCGCTGGAACGCAGCAGGTCAACCCGCTCCATGAGGGCGGTCAGCGCGCCGAGCGGGGCCAGGCTGGTGCGCAGCAGCACCGCGTTGGCGGTGAGCATCACCGCCAGGCCGACGGCGAGGATCGGCAGCTCCGTCAGCAGAACCGGCGAGGACACCGTGGCCGGCGACAGCGCCAGTATGGTCAGCCCGAAGGTGAAGACCAGCCCGTTGATCAGGAACAGGCGCCAGAACAACGCCGAGGCCGGGGAGCGCGGCCTCCGGTCCGCGCGTGGTGATGCCTGAGGACGTCTGCCGGCTAGCCCGCTCATGCCTCCAGCCTCACCACCGCGGCCGGCCTCTGTCCATCGGTGACACACCCCATCGCCTCACTCGCGGACATGCGCCTACCTGCGGCGACCTACAGGGTGCCCACCCGCGGGAATGGGTGCTGGCCCCGATGGCGGCGCGGCCGGCTGTCCTACCAGACTGGCCAGACGGGGAGCCTGAGCGGCGCTGGGCGATGAAGAGGCTCGCGCGTCGGACGGGTGAAGGCGACATGGGAGGAGGGCACATGCTCGCATCGGGCGATCACATGGCCTCCATCCCCATGGCGCCCGCCCTGGCCGAGCCTGCGGTGTGGGTGCTGCTGGGCGTCCTGCCCATTGTGGTGATCATCGCGTGGGCGCTTGGCGTCGTCGGCGACGATGAGCGGCTGGTCGTGCGCAGGCTGGGCCGCGTGGCCGGGGTGCGGGGTCCTGGGCTTGTGGTGGTGTGGCCTGGCTTGGAGCGCGAGGTGCGGGTATCGCTTCGGCTGGTGTGCCTGGACCTGTTCTGCGCCGAGACGGTCACCCGGGACGGCGTGACCGTGCGGGTCAAGGCGACCGCTGTGGCCGCGGTGGTTGATCCCGTCCGCTTCGCGATGACGATGGACGGGCCGCTGACGGCCACCACCGTTGTCGCCGAGGGGGTGCTGAGGCGGCAGATCGCCCAACGGAATCTGGCCGATCTTCCCGCCATGGTCACTTACCACTGCGCCGAGATGGCCGATCGGATCAACGACTCGGCCAGCCGATGGGGAGTCCAGGTCACCCTCCTCGACGTCGCCGATATTCAGGTCCCGCTCAGGGGCGAGCTGATCGCCTGGGCCCAGGGCAGGACAGGGGTCCGGCGGCGGGAGAAACATCCGCGTGGATAAGGGACGTTCTCACCGAGCTATCGAGGTCATCGAGGTATCGCCATGAGCCTGCAGCAGCTGTACGGGGTGTTGCTGGCCGGCGGGATCGTGCTGCTGGCCAGCATCGCCGCGGCGCGCACAGCCAGCAGGCTCGGCCTGCCCAGCCTGCTGCTGTTCCTAGCGGTCGGCGTGCTGCTCGGCGAGGACGTCCTCGGGATCGACTTCGACGACGCCCAACTGGCGCAGACGCTGGGCACCTCGGCACTGGCCATCATCCTCATCGAGGGCGGCCTGAGCACCCGGTGGGCCGACCTTCGCCGGCTTCTGCTGCCGTCTGCCTTGCTGGCCACCGTCGGTGTGGCGGTCAGCGTCCTGCTCACCGCGGCCGGGGCGCACCTGCTACTGGGCATGAACTGGCAGCTGGCGCTGCTGCTGGGAGCGATCGTCTCCTCGACCGACGCGGCCGCGGTCTTCGCCGTCCTGCGGGCGCTGCCGCTGCCCCGGCGTATGGCGGGGATGGTGGAGGCCGAGTCCGGTTTCAACGACGCCCCCACCATCATCTTGGTGCTGGTGTTCAGCACCGCCACCGCCGACCTGCCCGATCCGGCCGCCATCGCCGCCCAGATCACCTACCAGCTCGCGGCCGGGACCGCTATCGGGCTGCTGATCGGCTGGGCCGGCACCGCCGCGCTGCGCTACGTCGCGCTGCCCGCCACCGGCCTGTACCCGCTGGCCACCCTCGGCCTGGGCGTCATCGCCTTCGCCGCAGCCGGTTACGCAGGCGCTTCCGGCTTCATGGCTGCTTACCTGGCCGGCATCGTGCTCGGCAACGCCGTCCTGCCGCACCGGGCGGCCACCCGCTCCTTCGCCGACGGCGTCGGCTGGCTGGCCCAGATCGGCCTGTTCGTCATGCTCGGCCTGCTGGTCAGCCCCAGTGAACTCCTCGCCGCGCTGGTTCCCGCCGTAGTCGTCGGCCTGGTGCTGCTTCTGCTGGCCAGACCCGCTTCGGTCGCGGCCTGCCTGATCCCCTTCCGGATCGGCTGGCGGGAACAGGCATTCATCTCCTGGGCCGGCCTGCGTGGCGCGGTGCCCATCGTCTTGGCCACCTTTCCCATCGTGGCCGCGGTGCCCGGCAGTCAGCAGTTGCTGAACATCGTCTTCGTCCTGGTCGTCATCTTCACCCTCATCCAGGGACCGACCCTGCCGGCCGTCGCCCGGCTGCTGCACGTCACCCAGCCCGGCCAGACCAAAGACATCGACATCGAGGCCGCACCGCTCGACGTCCTGAACGCCGACCTGCTCACCCTGACCATCCCGCCAGGCTCGCGCCTGCATGGCGTGGAGATCTTCGAGCTACGGCTGCCGGCGCCTTCGACGGTCACTTTGCTCATCAGGGACGGTGACACCATCGTCCCCGAACCCGACACCCGCCTGCGGGAAGGCGACGACGTGCTCATCGTCACCACCGCTGCCACCCGTGCGCGGGTCGAACGACGGCTGCGCGCCGTCGGACGCCGTGGCCGCCTGGCGCACTGGCACGGCGAACACGGCCACCCCGATTCGGATCCCCGCCACACGACTACGACGAGAGAAGACACCGCGCTGTGGACATCACGCACACCAGCATCCCGACCGGCGGCAGCGTCCACCACTGCGACACCCGGCAAGGAGACCACCTCGGCGTTATCGTCGCCGACACCGGCCGGCGCACCCTGCTGCTCTACAGCCGAGATGACCCCGACACTCCGGCGCACACCGTAGAACTCGAGCAGCAGGAAGCCGACAAGCTCGCTGACCTGCTGCACAGCCGGCCCCTCACCGAACGACTGGCCGCCGTAGAACAGCGCCTGGCTGAACTCACCAAAACCTTGCCCTAGCCCGCCCCGGACACGCGATGCCGCTGGGGCGGGCGGGCGCCCGCCGGTGCGATCGGCGGTTCAGGCGCGTTTGGCGATCGCCGTGATCAGCGGTTGGACCAGGCGAGCGGCCAGCGGACCGAACGCGGCCAAGATCAGCACATAAGCCGCGGCAAGCGGCCCAAGATCCGGATGAGCGCCGGCGGCCACCGCCAACCCGGCGATCACGATGTTGAACTCGCCTCGCGGGATGAGCGCGATACCCGCACGCGCCTGACCGGCACGGGCGATCCCGGCCCGACGGGCCGCGTAGAAGCCGGTGAGCAGCTTGGTGACCATACTGACCAGGGCCAGCAGCGCGGCCAGCCCGGCAACCGGCAAAATCTTGGTGGGATCGGTCTGCAAGCCGAAGAAGACGAAGGACACCGCGGCGAACAGGTCCCGCAGCGGCGCCAGCAACGCCTGCGCCTCCTCGGCCAGCTCGCCCGACGGGGCGATGCCGACCAAGAACGCGCCGACCGCCGCCGATACCTGCAGCTGCTGCGCGATCCCGGCCACCAGCAGCGCCAGCCCGACGACTTTTAGCAGCAGCACCTCGGAGTTGGGGCTGCGCACGAACGCCTCGATGAAGCGGCCATAACGCAGTGCCACCAACCGGACCATGCTGACGGTGGCCAGCGCGATGGCCACCGTCACCGCGCCGCCCACGAAACTCAGCCCGGCCAGCAGCGCGGTGAGCACCGGCAGGTAGATCGCCATGGTCAGGTCTTCGAAGACCAGCAGCGACAACACCACCGGAGTCTCCCGGTTACCGATCCACCCCAGATCTGACAGTGGGTGCGCTGCCGCGCGATCCGGTCGTCACCTGGTCCGAACGAGGCCGAGGCCCGCTGTCGTGGCCTTCCCCGTGACGACGCTTCCACCGTCACCACGTTCCGCCGAGCCCGCTCGTGGTCCTACCGCTCGCCAATGTACGGGGCACCCTCCTCACCGGCGGGCTACTGACCGTCGGTTCCAGCGCCGTCCTACTCGGCGACCAGCTGCTACGTGGGAGCCCTCCTCCAGAAGGCTCAACACGCCGATGAGGGACGCCGGCTCGTTTTTCACCGGTAGCTCAGACGAGCGCCGACCAAAACCGGGTGTGCCTGCGGACCTCCGGGGAACGCGCCCGCAGGGCAACGCACCCTCGAGGCGCGCCTGTCCCGTACATCGCGCTGATCGCGCACTATGCCGGTGCCGCCGGCCCTGGCCGCCTCGACCTTCGCCGCGTCGCGCTCGGGGTCGACCAACACGGCGAACAACACTCCTCCCACGATGGCCATACCGCCGGCCAGCATGAACACGATGGCGTAACCCTGGGCGAGGGTGCCCGCCGCCCGGGCCATGTCGAGGATGTGACCGGTGATCAATGGCCCGGCCGCGGCCAGGAGACCCGCCGCGGCCAATCCGGCCGACAGCACGCTTCTTTGCTGCCCGGGGGGCGTTATCTGCACGAGAGCAGGATTGAGCACGGCGCTGATGCTGATGGCCAGTCCGTAGCCCAGCATCAGCAGGGCGAAAGGCGCCACTGGCCCCGAGGCGAGGGGCAGGGCGGCGAGAAGGGCGCCGCCCAGCGCTAGCAGCACACCGCCGGACAGGCCGCGGGCGCGGCGGGCCGACGTCCCTTTCCTGAGCATCCGGTCGCTCCATGCGCCGTACCCGTACAGGAACACCATGGCGGTGATGCTCGGGACGCCGAACAGCGAGCCCGCGGTCACCGCGGAGAAGCCCAGGCTCACCTGGAAGTAGGACGGCAGCCATGTGAGGACGACGATCGCGAGCATCGCCACCGCGGTGTATGCGGCCACGAAGCCGGCGAAGGTGCCCGTCAGCAGGATGGAACGAAGGGGTGCACGCGACGCGACGGTCTCGGTCGCGGACGTCGCCCGGCCATGCGGCCCCTCTCGCCCGATCAACAGCCAGCCCATACTCCAGGCGAAGCCCAGGAGGGCGACGGCCAGGAATCCGGCCTCCCAGCCGAAGACGGCGATGACGACGGCCAAGGGCGGGGCGAAGAGCAGTTTGCCGAAGGACGCTCCGGTCGTGAGCAATGCCGTGGGGAAGCCGCGCCGCTGGTTCGGCCACCAGGTGTAGGCGGTGGCGTACGCCGCCGGTGCAGCGGGGCCCTCGGTCGCGCCGAGCATGGAACGCGTCGCCAGGAGCAGCGCGCCCGAGGCGGCGAAGACGATCGGCAACTGGAGCAACGACCAGATGACGACAACGGTGAAGAGGGTCACTTTGACCGGCAGCCGGTCTGCTACCAGGGAGTACAGCAGTACCGAGAGCGGACTGAGCAGGCCCGCGGCGCTGCTGACGGCGCCGAACTCGGCTGCCGAGAGCTCGAGGTCGGCCATGGCCGGCTGGGCGACGAGCCCGAGGATCGCCTTGTCCAGATAAGAGATGAGAAGGACACCGAGCAGCATCACAGTGATGCTCCAGGCCCGCACCGGACGTGGCTCGGCCGCCATGATCGGCGTGGTGATCGGCTCACGCCGCGGCAGAACACGTTCGCTCATCATGATGGTTCCTCCCTGAGGGCCGATGGGGGTGGGTGCGGACCAGAGCAGTCCGCCGGGGCGGGTTCGGACGCGGCGGATCACAGTGGGCTCAGCCGTTGACGAAGGTGAGGCTGTTCGCGTCGTAGCGGGTGCCCGCGATCTGCTCGGGCGGGGCGGCGGCCTCGATGGCGGCCAGGTCGTCGGCGGACAGTGATGTCCAGGGCAGCGAGGTTCTCCTCCAGGTAGCGCTGCCGCCGGGTGCCGGGGATCGACACCACGTCCTCGCCCTGGTGCTGCGCGCGCGTCCTGCAGGCAGACCTGCAGTCCGCGCTCGATCAAAGCGATCACACCCGGCTTCTAAATAGACGTACTCGGCACGGTCCCGCCAGGAAACAGATCGGGCAATGGCTGAAGGCCGGAGTGATCGAAAACGGAACTTCGCCCCGACCGACGAAGAAAGCCCTCAGAGCGGGGCGATCAGCCCGTTGCTGATCAAACGCTCAGGCGACTGCGTCCAGCCGCGCGCGCAGTTCTCCGGGGAGTACCAAGGCGGCGCCGGCCAGGGCTTCCTCCAGCTGAGCCACGCTGCTGACGCCAACGATCGGTGTCACCGCCGGGACGCCCCCGGTCAGCCAGGCGAGCACGATCCGGTTGCGGGTGACGCCGACTTCGTCGGCCACCTCGGTCAGCACGGTCAGCCGGCGGGCCGTCCCCGGATGGTCATAAGCCTCGGCCAGGGGGCGGTCGTCGCGGGTGTAGGCGCCGTTGAGCAGCGGGGTATAGGCCCATAGGGTGAGCTCGCGCTCCGAGCCAACGTAGTCGATGACCTCGTCGGTCACCCAGCCGAATCGGTGACTTTGATCAGCAACGGCGGCGCCGGGGCGCGGTCTGAGATAGGAGTGGCGTAGCTGCAAGGCGGTGTAGCTGGGCCAGCCGTTGGCCTGGGCGACGAGGCGAGCGCGCTCCACGCGCCAGAGGGCGTGATTGGAGGCGCCGAGACGGTTCACCGCGCCGGACTCCACGAGCAACGCCAGTGCGTGTCCGGTCTCCTCCAGCGGCACCGACCGATCTTCCATATGGGTCCAGAACAGGTCGATGTGATCAGTGCCCAGGCGGCGAAGGCTGCCTTCGACCGCTGTCTTGATCGCTGGGGCTGACAGTCCCTCTCGATTGGCCGGCCACTCGCCGCCGCCGACCGGTTGGGCGCCCGCCTTGGTGCTGAGTCGTACGCGGTCGCGAACGCCGGGACGTCTGGCCAGCCATGTGCCGATCAGCCGCTCGCTGTGCCCGCCCGCGCCGTTGGGGTCGGACCAGAACGCATAGCAGTTCGCCGTGTCGATCAGTGTGCCGCCCGCGTCGACGAACCGATCCAGCAAGTCGAAAGCGGTCTGTTCGTCCACCTGGCTGCCGAAGCGCATCGCCCCGAGGGCGAAGTTCACCTGTGCCATGTCGTGCTCCCCTTCGTCAGGACGGGCAGGAGTCTGGCAGCTGGAGCGCACTCAAGGTCAACCCTGCGATCGTGGGACATGAGCATCCCGGCGGCTCGATCACGGCCGGCACCTGCTCCAGCGCGGTGCCGTACGTCGCAAGACATCGACGGTGAGTTCATAGCGGCGGCCGCCATCAGGGGCGCAGCCGGTGGAACAGCTCTACCTGGGCGGGGGTATTCGATGTCCGCCTCGTCGTGCGTCATCCCCGAGCGGGCGGCCTTGTGGAAGGAGGCATGCTCTGGCCTTCGGGGAGGATCAGAGCGGATTCTGGCGTTACCGGGTGCGGGCGCCGTGACCCCGGCCGCAGCGGACGCCAGGCCGCGGGAGCCGGAGGTGAGCGGCAGAGGAACACGCGAGCGGGCATCCGAGGAAGGCCGATCCCCGACCAGCAGCGCCGGGACCGGCCCTACGATACGGCGCGGACTCAGCCGGCCGTCGGCTGCCGGCCTCCGTGGCCTGAACCGGTCTGCGGCGCCGGGCGCGCTGCCCGGCCGCCTGCTGGGCGCGCTCGGCCAGATGGCCCGCCGAGCGCGCTGTCGCCTGCCACGTCGCGGCCGTCCGGGAGGACCGCATCGGTGGGGTGCGGCCTCCCGGCTCCTGCCCCGTCACGACTGAGCAGCCGCCACCGCAGACAGCTCCTGCACGAGCGCCACAGGCCCGAGCGCCATCAGGGCCCGCACCGCGCTCACCTCGCGTGCTGATGCCCAGGCCCCGCTGCTGGGGGTGCGGAAGGCGGTGACCTTGATCGCTTGCTGCGTGAACCCGTCGACGCTCAGATACCGCATGCCGCCGGTCCCGCACAGGTACGTGCGCGCGCCGCACGCCTCGGCCAGATCAACGAACCGAAGTGACCGGCCAGACCGCGCCGGGAGATCGCTGCCGGACACCACCTGCCCTCGCCAGCCCAGCAGCCTCAGCATGAGCAGCGTGGACGACTCCGAGATGACGGAGAGGCGGTCGGTGGTGTCGAACAGTGACAGCAGCGGACCCAGACGCTCCTGGAACAACGGCCAGTGGCGGCGGCCGTAGAGCTGCTGGAGCAGCTGCCCGACTCGCCGCTGGCAGCGTGCGGGGTCGGCGAGCCGCGCGTCCCGGATGAGCGTCTGGCGGCCTTCGGGCAGGTGCGTGGCCAGCGACAGCCACTGCCGCACGCCGGGATCGGGAAGGGCAGCCAGGCGGGCGCGATGCTGGTAGTCCCGCGGGCGAACTGCACGTTGTCCAGCACGACCCAGCAGTCCGCAGCCCACAGCTTGGCCAGGGTGGTCAGCCGCGGGAACAGGTTGGGCTGATGGATGGCAACCCGCCGCGCGCCCGCCAGTAAGGCCTCAGGAGCCGAGGAGGCGGCTGTCGAACCCGGCGCGGAGAAGAGACTCTTTGCGTCATACACATCTCCTGGAACGTCCTGCTCGATGGCGAATCCGAGCTTCGGATACTCGATCACCCGCTGGAGGTCCCCGACGAGCATGTCCACGACCAGCTTGTCGTCACCGATCGCCTTGATGTAGTCGTCGAACTCCAGCGGCTCAGACGCGCACACGACCTCTACCTCGGGCCACACCTGGCGGGCCGTGGCGTACGCCCGGCGCTCCATGTACGGCTTGGAGATCAGCAGCACGCTCCGCGGTTCAACCCCTGCCTCGGCCAGCACCTGCCGCGACAGCGTCACGTTCTGGCCGGTGTTGCCGGCGCGGGTCTCCAGCAGGATCGCTTCGTCGGGCACGCCACGCTTCAGGGCGCGCTCACGGTAGTGCACCGCCTCCCCGCGCGGGAACCGCGCCGCAGTAGTCGGGCTGGTGGCGCCAGAGAAGACCAGCGTGGGGAAGAGGCCGGCGTGGTAGAGGTCGGAGGCGACGTCGGCGACGCCGAGGTCGTGGCTGCCCAGTCCGATCGCCGCGTCACAGCGCCGCACCGGGTGGGGCATCTGATGTGGGAGCGCTGGGCATACGATGCCAGTCTCCGAACGCAGATGGCTCATCAGGGATAGACAAAAGGCCGAGGTGACGGCTGCGACGATCAGCTGAACAGGTGCAAAACTCGTTCGGCCTGGCGTTCCAAGGTGCCTACTGGGTTATGGGGTGTGGCTGGCCCGTCAGGGCCGAGCATGAGGAACCACCCCAGCGCAAACAGGCGGCGAAACTCCCGTACGCGTTCGGCTTCCTGCTGGGTCAGGTCGATATAGGCCAGTAGCCGCTCTACGTCTAGAACGCCATCGACGCGGGAGATGTGCTCGGCTACCTCGCCGAGTTCGAAGGCGCGATCACTGCGGCCGGAGTCTTCCCAGTCGATGAGCCGCACCTGACGCTCACGCTCGTCCCACAGGTAGTTGGCGTGGTTTCCGTCAGCCAAGCCGAGGATGGGCGGCAGCGGGTTCACGGTGAGTTCGTCCGGAACGGAGGAGGCCAGCCAGGCGGCGCCCGCTTGGAACGCCTGCCGCACCACAGGGTCGTCGCCAAGGTCGGGTTGTTTGTCGGCCCAGGCGCGGACTTTGTTTACGGCGGCCGCAGGGTGCCACGCGGCGGGCTCGACCTCCTCGATTACGCGGGCGGGGATCTGCTGGTGCAGCCGGTTCAGCGCGGCGGCCATCGCGCCAACCTGCTCGTCGGTGATGTGCTCACCGCGCAGGACGCGGCCGGGCAGCCTGGTCATCACGATCGTAGGAGGACAGGCTTCGAGTTCGGCTCGGACGGGCGTGGGCGCAAGGCCGGGAACGTGTTCTGCGAGGAGGGTCAGTGCCGCCCATTCCCGGTGGGGTTCTCCTCGATCCCAGGAGGTGTATCGCTTGGTCACGACGTCGTCGCCGAGCTCGAGGTTGTGCGTACTGAATCGGTCAGCCGTCATCGCTCGTTTCGCCCTTCCGTCCCCCCGCTGGAGGAAGATCCTCCAGTTCGCCCTCCTGGGAGGGAGGAAGGCCACGGAGACTACCGCAGCTGGCGCATGTCGCGGGTGGAAGAGGCCGCTGACCGGCAGCGGCTCATGGCCGAGGCACGCGCGCCTCGTCAGCGACGCCCGCTCGGCACCCTCGCCGAGCTGGCCGCTGTGGCCCAGGCCGTCGCGGCGACCACTCCCGGCAGCACTGTGACAATCGCCTCGCTGGCTCGTGAACTGGGCTGGGCCGATACCGGCCGCGGATGGGACAAGGAACGGCTGTATCGCTGGACGGTCGATCTGCCCGCTGTCGGCGAGCCGCGAGGAAAGGCCCGCCTGCTGGACCGCAAGCTTGTACTCGACCGGATCTACGAGCATCTGACCGCGCTGGTACAAGATCAGCGTCCGGCCGTCCAGACCCCGATCACCACGGCGCAGATTGGTGCGACCCTGACAGCTGGCGGGAAGAGCAATCATGCTGTGCCCGTCTGCGGCGCGCTGCGTCTACCTCCTGCTCGCCTCCTGATAGACCCGTATATCTTAGGCGCGTGGCTGGGCGATGGCGATACCGCGGCGGCGCGGATCGCCACCGCAGATGCGGAGATCGTGACGTACCTGGAAGCTGCGGGCTACGTGGTGCGCAAGCTGTCAGGGACTTATGCCTACAGCATCCGTCGATGTGCTGACGGTGTCGACATCCCGGCGGTCCTCGTGTGCGCCATGTGCGAGGGGGACTTTCCCCCGAGCCATCGCCGACAGAGATACTGCTCGCGACAGTGCCTTGGCGAGGCCGTCAAGTCCGGCACTCACCGTGCCGCAGCACCTCGCCGGTGCGCCGAGTGCCAGGTCCTGCTCGCGCGCAGCTCGACAGGGGAGCGGTGCCGGGCGTGCTGGCGGCTGGCCACCTTCAGCGGTCAACTCAAGGCGTTGGGAGTGCACGGAAACAAGCACATCCCTACCGCCTACCTTCGTGCCGGCCTCGACCAGCGACGTGCGCTCTTGGCCGGTCTCCTGGATACCGACGGCACCGTCAGCCCTGCTGGGCAGGTCCAGTTCACCACGACGAACAAGGACCTCGCGAACGGCGTACACGACCTGATCTGTTCTCTTGGGCTGCGACCGGCCATGGCTCAAGGCCGAGCTCGCCTAGGTGATCGCGACTGCGGCCCAAATGGACTGTCTCCTTCACGACCGCCACCCAGGTCTTCCGGCTCACTCGCAAGCACCTGCTGCATCAAGAACGCATGCGCCAGCCGGCCGCCAAGTCCTGGACGAACGCGCGCACGCGCAGCCGCTACATCGTGGCCGTCGAGCCGGTCGACTCCCGTCCCGTGCGGCGGTGCATTCAAGTCGCCAATCCCACCGGGCTGTTCCTGGCGGGCACGTCGTTCATCCCGACTCACAACTCCGCGATCGCTAAGCGGCTGTGCCTGGGCCTGGTCGCCTACGGCTACAAGCTCGTCGTGCCCGGCGACGTCAAGGGGGAATACGCCGAGCTGGTGCGCGCGCTCGGCGGGCAGGTCGTCCGCATCGGCCGCGGTCTGGACGCCATCAACCCCCTCGACTCCGGCCCGCTCGGCCGCCACCTGCCCAGCCTGGGCGCCAGCGAGCGGGAACGGATGCTGGCCGAGGTCAACGGCCGTCGCGGCGAGCTGCTGCACGCATTGCTGGCCACCCCGCACGGCTTGACCCGCCGCCCCGGCGCTGAGGAGAGCACCGCGATCAACACCGCGGTCCAGCTCGCCGCCGACGCCCAGCCCGCCGGTGTCGACCCGACGATCCCAGATGTGATCGCCGTGCTGCGCGGAAGCCCGCAGGCGTTGCGTGATCGCCTCATCACCCGCGACGAGAGCACCTATCTGGCCACCGTCCGCCCGGTGATCGCTGCGATGGAGAACCTGTGTGACGGCCCGCTGTCCGGGTTGTTCGACCGGCCGACGACCGCGCCGCTGGATCTGTCCCAGCCCGCGGTGGCGATCGATCTGTCGCCGATCCTGTCGGCCGGTGACCAGGTGGTGGCCGCTGGGCTGCTGGCCACCTGGGCCTACTCCTACGCCTCGGTCGACACCGCACGCGCGTTCGGGCTGCTGGACAAGCAGGTGGTGTTGCCGCTGGATGAGCTGTGGCGGGCGCTTCGTGCGGGGCCAGGCATGGTCGCCGCGATGGATGGCATCACCAGGCTCAATCGATCCAAGGGCGAAATCTCTCTGATGATTACCCACTCGCTGCAGGACCTCGAGGCGCTGCCGACCGAGGAGGACCGGGCCAAAGCGCGCGGGCTGATGGAGCGCTGCGACACCCTGATCCTGGCCGCCATGCCGGTGAGTGAGCTGGCCCGCGTCTCTGAGCAGAAGCCGCTGACAGCCTCGGAGATCTCGCTGGTGGCCTCCTGGGCCTCGCCGACCTCTTCTGGCCTGGACGCCGCCGCGGCGATGCATCCCGGCCGCGGCAAGTATTGATCAAGATCGGGCAGCGGGTCGGCATCCCGGCGCGGCTGCAGCTGACCGCGGCTGAGCACCGGCTGTACGACACCGATGCGGCCATGCGGCGAGGACGCTCGTGAACGCCCCACGACGCCGCACCCATGTGCCGCCATCTCCGAGAAGAGCGCCCCAGGGGCCACGGGCGCGGTGGGTTCGATGAGCGGGGAAGGGCGAGGCCACGACCCTGCCGACGTCGCGCCTTGGCTGATCCTCGCGGTCACCGCGGCAGCTGGCGTGCTGGTCGCCATGATCTGGCTCGGCGGCACGCTCGGCGCCCTGGTGTCCGGCGCCGGCTGGCGGCCCCCGCCGTTCAGCCTGACGCTGCTTCTGCGGTTACCCGACGGCACCGAGCAGGACTGGCCGGGAGTGCCGCCGCTGGCGGTCTGGAGCGGCATCGCCGTCACCTCCGGCGCTACCACGGCGCTCGCCGCACCCGTCGTCACCGCCGGCTATCGGTGGTTCTCCCGCAATCCGGGCCTGGCCGGGCTGCGCGATCTGCGTGGCCTCACCCCGCGCGGCGCGGCCAAGGTCGCCCGCCGCCTGCGCCCGTCGCTGTCCGGCGCCAAGAACATCCCGCCGGACCAGGCTGGCATGCTGATCGGCGAGCACAACGGCGTGGAACTGCGCGGCTCCTGGGAAGACGTCTACCTGGCGCTGATGGCTCCCCGCTCAGGCAAAACCACCGCGCTGGTGGCGCCGATGGCGATCCGGGCGCCCGGCGCGGTGCTGCTCACCAGCCGCAAGTCCGACGCCTACACCACCACCTGGGCGCCCCGCAGCGCTCGCGGCCACCTGTGGGTGTTCGACCCGCAGCAGATTTGCCACGCCGACCAGGACTGGTGGTGGGACCTGCTGGCCGAAGCGATCACGGTGGAAGGCGCCCGCAGGTTGTCCGGGCACTTCATCGCCTGCGCCTTCTCGGCCAGCGAGCGGAGCAACTACTGGGTGGCTGGATGTCGACCCGACGTTCCTGCGCTACGGTGATCGCGTGCAGCAGGCGCTGCAGGCCGTCCTGGAACGCCGCGACGAGCAGCATCGGCACGCGGTTCAGGTCATCGACATCGTCTTCGCCAAGTGCCGCCCCGACGACGTGGTGACGTGCGAGTCGACCATGCTGTCGGCTGATGACAGGGAGGTCACCACGCTGACGATCGTCAAGCGGCGCGCCACCGAACTGGAGAGGGCCACCTCTCAGCTGGTGATGCCCGCGCAACGTCCCGCGCTGCCGGAGGAGTCGCTCGCCGGGGCGGTGCTTGGCTCACCCCTGCCATGAGGCAGGGTCGGACCTGCCCGATCATGTGGACGGCCTGACCGGCAGGGAAGCCACCGGACCAGTCGAACATGTGCACGAGTAGCGGCTAGCATGGGATGCATGAGCGACCCGCCGTCGGAGTGGCTGCCGATCGACCAGGTGGCACCCGTACCCGGCCAGAGCTACACGTCCGTCCCCCGCACCCCGGCTGGCCAGCACAGGTGCCTGCCCCGGGCGTCCCCGGATGGGAGAACACGCCCTGGCCTGGTTGTACGACCAGATGCCCGCTGACTACCGGCAGCACCAGGTGCTCGCCGACTACCCCATCGCCCTGGCGTGGGCGGCGATCCTGCATCTGCAGCACGACTACCGCGCCCTGATCGTCAGCTACCGGCGCGCCTCCTTCGAACTGAAAGCCCATCTCCCGCCCGAGGCTGTCGAAAGCGTGCTGGCCACCTACAAACAGGAGCGGGAACGGCTTATCCGGTGCGGGCAGGCGGCGCGGCTACTTGAGCAAGCCCTGCGCGCCCCGTCCTGCTCAGCCCGTTGAAAGGTCAGCGCGGACAGGAGGGGGTCCGGCGATCTGCCGTAACTTGTTGGCCCTGTACTCCCGGAACTACGGTGCCAGAGACGTACGTAGCTGATCGAGCTTCGTCTGGAAGCGATCCACAGTCGCCAGCAGTTCCTGGGAGGTCTGAGTGGTGGACGCTGCTGCGGCCATAGCGCGTGGCCGGGCTCGCGGCCGATATTACTTGGACGGCGGGCGAACCCGGCTCGGTTCTACCAGAATTCCTGACCGAACCGAGCCGGGCTCACTACTTCGCCCAGTAGACCATCCGACCGTACGAACGCAGCGTCGTCGGCTCGGGTGCCCCATCATGGACTCTTGGCTCGATTAGAGGACCCTCTCCAGAAAGGAGAGCTTCCATCTCAGAGACCGCATCTTGAATGTCCTCGTCGAGTTCGCTCGTATGGCGTCGAACCCAGAAGTTCAACTCGACGCGATCCTTCTCTACGCGGACCGCTACGGCAATCACATCTGGAGAGATAAGGCCCAATTGTGCCTGGACCGCGTCCAGAACTATCCCATTCTCTCGCTCAAGCTCCTCCGGACTCCCCATCCTTGGGCACCCGCTCTGGCTGTGGTCGTCACGTGTTGATGTGGAGCACCCAGACCGACACGTGATCGAGGTCGGGGCCGTAGGAGTAGAGCGCTCGGAAGGTAGGCGTGACCAGCTCGTACGCCTCGGGGATGTCGGCGTACGGCATCGCTCCGGGCGGCGTCGGGTCGTCGGCCAGGTCCAGTAGCGCGTCGACGATCGACGCCCGCAGCGTCGGCGCCGCCGAGCGCAGGACGTCCTTGACCTTGGGGGTGAAGTGGACGGGACGCTTCACTGGTCGGCGCCGTCCAACCCGAGGTCGGCGTATGCCGCCTCACGCGAGTCGTAGACAGTCATCTCGATCTCGCCGCGACCCGCGGCTGCCATTAGCTCGCGCAAGTCCGCCGCCTCGCGCTCGCGCTTGAGGCGCAGGTACTCCTCGAACGCCTCCTCGGAGATGAGGACGGCGTGCTCCTCATCGGAGCGCTTGATCCGGGTGGGGCGGTGAGACATGACCGCGCGGGACACGAGCGGGCCGAGCTTGTCGCGGGCCGCTGCGATGCCGAGTGTCTCCATGCTCGTCTGGTCGATCGTCATACACCTCACCATACGCCCATCATGCCAAATTCGGCATCATGCCAAGCATGGAGGAACGAGTTCCTGAACGAGGCGGGCGGCCGGTCAGCGCTCCAGATCAAGATTCAGCGGCACGTCGGCCGCCATCAGATCTGGTCGTAGACGAAGGAATCTCGCCGCGTGCCGCCATCGGCGGTGCTCGGCTGCCACGTCTACCGAGACTTCCACCACTACACACGGCTGCACCCGCACGTAGATGAGCGGCGGGTGACCTCGATCGAGCGGACGGCGTATCCGCGGTTCAAGCGGCTGATCACGGCGCGTGAGCTGCTTGTGTTCTTCTCTCCGAGCGGGGAGGAGGCCGCGTGGGCGGCCGAGCGCACCCAGTCGGGGACCATCGCTCGCCCACTGCTGTGGCGCCTCGGCGGGATGCGGACGCATCGGCTCAGCTTTTGGCGAGTGCTTCGCGGCGGATCCATTGGAGCAAGGTGGGGTTGTCGGCGGTGGTGATGACGCTGACGGTGGTGCGGAGGTAGCGGTCGTCGTCCAGCAGGGCCAGCATGCTCGCGGCCAGGTCCGCACGGGCGGTGAACCTGCCGTCGGCGTGGCCCTTGACGAGGGTGTAGTCGGTGACCGACGGCAGGTGGTAGAGCCCGCTCGGGCGCAGGATCGTCCAGTCCAGATCGCTGGCGCGGACCAGCGTTTCCATCCGCCGCATGTCGTCGTACAGCGTCTTGCCCAGCACCCGCGTCACGTATGGCAGCAATAGTCGGTTGAACAGGAACCCGCCCTCGGAGTACGGGTGCGGGTCGACCCCGCTCGAGCTCACCACGGCGAGGCGACGCGCCCGATGCCGTTTCATCGCAGTGACAATATTGGCCACACCACGCGAATAGGTGCTGATCGGTTCTTTCCCGGCGGGTACCCCGAGCGTCGACAGCACCGCATCCCGCTCCGCCACCGCGGCATCGACGGCCACCGGATCGAGCACGTCGGCACCGACCACCTCGAGCCGATCATGGCGCAGTGGAAACGAGTCCGGCTGCCGGGTGATCGCGGCGACCTGATGTCCGGCAGCGAGTGCCTGGTCGGTGAGGAGGCGGCCGGTGGGGCCGTTGGCTCCGAAGACTGCGATACGCATGACGACTGTCCTTCCTTGGTTCTTTCCGAGTTTCTGTGGTGTTGTTCGCCTGGAGCTGGAGGCGGCCGCGCGGGCGGTGGAGAACGCGCTTGGCGTACGTTTTCCGTTCCTCCACACTCCGAGGGCCGAGACCGTCTCCCCCGAGACGAGACAGTCAGGCCGTTCTGTGACATGGGGGAAAACACAGCCGAGCCGGAGTCGGCCGGCGACCATCCGATGACGGCGCTCTCCTCGGCCCTCCACCTGCGAAAGGCATCCGGGCTGCGAACGATCTTTCTCGACTGTCTTGCCTGCGATGTCACAGAACGGCCGGGCTGTCTCGTCTCGGGGAGACAGACACTGACGTCGGGAAGGTGATGGTCATGCGAGTGTTCGTGGCCGGCGGAGCCGGGGTGTTGGGGCGGCGGCTGGTGCCACAGCTCGTGGCGCGGGGACACGAGGTGACGGCGACGACGACGAGCACGTCCAAGCTGGGCTTGCTGGAGCAGTTGGGCGCCGAGGTGGTCGTGATGGACGGGCTGGATGCGAGGTCGGTCGCCGAGGCGGTGGCCCAGGCCCGGCCAGAGGCGATCGTTCACCAGATGACCGCCATCTCCGGCAAGCCCGATATCAAGCACTTCGACCGCTGGTTCGCCACAACCAACCGGCTGCGCACCGAAGGGACGGACCACCTGCTGGCCGCCGCCCAAGCGACCGGCGTGACTTCGTCGCGCAGAGCTACGCCGCGTGGAACGGCATCCGCCAGGCGGATGGGTGAAGACCGAACAGGACCCGCTGGACCCGACGAGCACGGGCAAGGGGGCCGAGGCGATCCGCCACCTTGAGGACGTGGTTATCGGAGCAGGTGGCGCGGTGTTGCGATACGGCGCGTTCTACGGGCCGGGCGCCACTGACGACCAGGTCGAGCTCGTGCGCAAGCGGCAGTACCCGGTCGTCGGGAACGGCGGCGGCTACAGCTCGTGGGTGCATCTCGACGACGCGGCCAGCGCCACCGTCCTGGCCGTGGAGCGCAAGGCGAAGGGCGTGTTCAACATCGTCGACGACGAGCTGGCCCCTGCCCACGAGTGGCTGCCCTTCCTGGCAGCGTGCGCGGGGGCGAAACCACCCATGCGGATCCCCATCTGGCTGGCTCGGCCGCTGGCCCGGAAAACAGCGGTGACGATGATGACCGAGGGGCGCGGCTTCTCCAACGCCAAGGCCAAGCGGGAGCTCGGCTGGCAGCTGCGCTACCCCTCCTGGCGGCAGGGCTTCAAGGAGGAGCTGGCGTGAGGCGGGCTGGGGAGTTCGAGGATCTGCGGCCGCTGCTGTTCTCCATCGCCTACCGGATCCTGGGCAGCGTGAGCGAGGCCGAGGACGCGGTCCAGGAGACCTGGCTGCGCTACGAGGCCTGCCCGACCCGGCCCGACTCGGCCAAGGCGTTCCTGTCGGCCATGGTGTCTGGGATCGCGATCGACGTGCTGCGCTCGGCGCGCGTGCGGCGGGAGGAGTACGCCGGACAGTGGTTCCCAGAGCCACTGCTGGTCGACCCGTATGAGGACCCCGAGCGGTCGGCGGAGCTGGCCGACACGGTGTCGATGGCGGCCCTGCTGCTGCTGGAGCGGCTGTCCCCGCTGGAGCGGGCGGTGTTCGTGCTGCGCGAGGTGTTCGGGTTCAGCTTCGGCGAGGTCGCCGCGGCGCTCGGGAGGTCAGAGGCGGCCTGCCGCCAGCTCGCGGTGCGGGCGCGCCGCCACATGGACGCGGGACGCTCCCGGTTCGAGGCCGATCGCCGGGAGCGAGAAGAACTCGCCGGGCGCTTCTTCGACGCCTTCCGCGAGGGCGATGTGGGCAGGCTGCGCGAGCTGCTGGCGCCGACGTGCAGATGGTCGGCGACAGCGGCGGCAAGGCCCCGCTATGGGGTACCGGCGTCTTCGGCGCCGGAAACGTGGCCCGGATGCTGGCCGCGTTCGTCACGCCGTTCATCCGGATCGGCGGCGTCGTGGAGCCGCACGAGGTGAACGGCCAGCCGGGCGCGATCTTCCGCGACCGGGACGGCAAGGTCGTCAACACCCTGGCGCTCGACATCTTGGACGGGCAGATCCAGACCATCCGCGCCGTGATCAACCCCGACAAGCTCGGGCACCTGGGCCCGGTGGCGGACGCCTGGGCAATCGTCCGCGAGACGAACCAGGCCCGCCGGCCCGAGCACTGACCCCGTCTTACTGCTGCAAACCATCACCACAGTCATGGGCAAGATTTGGTTCGTCACCGGTTCGTCGCGCGGCTTGGGCCGCAGCTTCGTCGAGGCCGCCCCTGTCCCGCGGCGACCAGGTGGCCGCGACCGCCCGGAGTGTCGGAAGCCTTGATGACCTGATCGCCGCCCGTGGTGAGGCGGTGCTCCCGCTGGAGCTGGACGTGACCGACAAGGCCGCCGTCTTCACGAGCGTGCAGCGGGCCAAGCAGCACTTCGGTCGTCTGGACGTCATCGTGAACAACGCCGGCTACGGCCTGCTCGGCGCCGTCGAAGAACTGACCGAGCAGCACCTGCACGAGCTGATGCTGATGGCCAAATCCCGGCACAAGAAACCAGAAAACCTGCGGCGCTACTTCAAACCCTCACCGGACGCCATCGCCGAGATCACCAGCCTGCTCGCCCCCAGGACCAGCGGCTGACCTGCCTCGACTCGCTCAACCAAGATCGCGATTGTGGGTTTTGGGCTTACCTTTGCTACACCCCACCGTGGCGTGGTGACTGCGGGCGGTGCCAGCGATGGTGGTGGCCACCGAGGCGGCGCGGCGGGCCAGCTCGGCGAGTGCCGGCTCCCATCCGGTCGACGGGCCGCGGCCCGGGTCGCCGGCGGCGCCGAGCGCGGCGTGCGCCTGGTCGAGCTCGGTGGCCAGCGCCGCCAGCTGGTCGACATGCAGTGCGGCCAGCAGCTCCGAAACACGCTTGCCGAGCGCCCGCGCCATCGGTGCGGCGGACGGATCGACCATGGTGACCGACAGGCCGATGCCGCGAGCCACCGCGGCGGCCTCGGCGCCGATGAACCCGGCACCGATGACCACCATTCGCGATTCCGGTCGCATCCGCGGTCGCAGTGCCAGCGCGTCGTCCAGAGTGCGCAGATAGTGGACGCCGGCCAGGTCGTCACCGGGCAGCCGCCGTGGGGCCGCGCCGGTGGCGATGATCAAGCCGTCGTAATCGACCGGCTCTCCTGCGGCCAGCGCGATCTCCCGCCGGCGCGGATCCAGGCCGGTCGCGGTGGCGTCCAACCGCAGGTTCAGGTCCAGCTTTGTCAGCTGTTCGGCGCTGCGTAGCCGCAGCCGTTCCGGTTCCCACTGGTCCGACAGCAACTGCTTGGACAGTGGCGGCCGGTCATAGGGCAGATGGGATTCGCTGCCCAACAGCGTGATCCGGCCGGTGAAGCCGCGTTGTCGCAGGGAGTCCGCGGCACTGATGCCCGCCGCGGACGCGCCCACGATGACAATCTTGTCCACTATGGTGATCCATCGATCGAGATCGCCTGTCCTGGACACACCATGGCTGCTTCCTGGACGGATTCGTGTTGCTCCGAATCAGCGTATGGATGCAACAGAACCGCGATCCCGTCCTCCTCTCGCTGATCGAAAAGCTCAGGGGCGGTAAGCGCGCATTAGCCTGAACCGCAGCACTTTTCCTCGTCCAAAGTGATCTTCATCATGAAGGCGTCTCTTCCGGTTACCAGGTCACCGGCAGCCGGTGGATGCCGTAGACGAGTGCGTCGCTCTTGAACGGCAGGCGCTCTACCGGGTCCGCCAGTGCCAGGTTCGGGATCCGTGCGAACAGCGTGTTCAGCACGACCTCTAGTTCCAGTCGGGCCAGGTTCTGTCCGAGGCACTGGTGGATCCCGAAACCGAAGGCCAGGTGGTGCCGTGCACCGCGATCGATGTCGATCTGATCCGGCCGCGTGAACACGTCCGGGTCGTGGTTGGCGGCCGCGGCCGCCACGATGACGCCGTCGCCGGCGCGAAAGGTGACGCCGTCCAGTTCGAAATCCTCGACGACCACCCGGGAAGTGGCGTTGTCGACGATGGAGTGAAAGCGCAGCAGCTCTTCGACCAGCTGCGGGGTCCGCTCGGGCCGCTCCCGCAACCCGGCCAGCAGTTCCGGATCGTCCAGAAGCGAGGCCACGCTCAGCGAGATCATGTTGGCGGTGGTCTCGTGACCGCCGACCAGTAGCAGTAGCCCGATCCCGGTCAGGGTCTCGCGGTCATAGGCGTCGATGTCGCGGTACTTGTCGATCAGCCGGCTCAGCAGATCCTCGCCCGGCTCGGTCTCCTTGCCCACGACCAGGCCGTTAATGTACTGGCGCAACCACAATGCGGTGTCACGTCGCTGCTCGCTTGTCGCGTTGCGACTGAGAATGATCTTTGTTCTGCCCTGGAACTGACCGCGATCAGCGTAGGGCACTCCCAGTAGCTCGCAGATCACCAGCGACGGCACCGGCAACGACAAGGCCTCCACCAGGTCGGCCGGCCGCGGTCCGGCCAGCATTTCGTCGATGGATCGGTCGGTGATCCGCTGGATCTCCGGCCGCATCTGCTTGACTCGCTTGACGGTGAACTCATTGGTGATCATGCGTCGGTGCTGGGAATGCTCCGGCGGGTCCATGGCAACGATCGTGCCCTTCAGCGGCACCGAGGCCACCCCGGGAATCAGCTGCGGAAAACCTGGGTTCGCGCGGTTCGAGCTGATCTTGTCACTGGACAGGAATTCCCGCGCGAAGGCGTGCCCGGTGATCAGCCACGCTTGCTTGCCGTCCTGCAGGGTCACCCGCGAAATCGGTGCCTCCCGTCTGACTTGCTCGTACTGCGGCGGCGGACCGAATGGGCAGGAGCGGGGCATCGGGAATGCCGGCGGAGCCTGAGTAACGGAATTTGTCATGATGTCACCTCTCGAAATAAGGAACCCTTGGTTCCTTATGCCCAGGCTAAGCTCGGCGATCAGGGAACGCAAGGTTTCTTGGGGAGCTGTGATGCCGAACGCACCGAGGACGGACCCATCTACAGGTGAGACCATGTCGCGCCGCCGGGGAGCCGAGCTCGAGGACGCCATTCTGGACGCGGCTCGCGAGGAACTGGCCGAACGGGGTTACGCGAAGTCCACCATGAGCGGTATCGCGAACCGGGCCGGTACCAACAAGGCCGTGTTGTACCGCCGCTGGAGCAGCCTGCCCGAGCTGTTGCTGGACACGCTGCGGAGCCGGTTCGCCAACGTACCGGTCCCCGACACCGGCGATCTGCGCGACGATGTGCTGGACCTATTGCGTCAGGCGCAAACGAACCTCGGCGACACCCGCCGCGACACGGTCTCCGGACTGATCGCGGACACGGTTCACGACCCGCGGCTGGCACAGCGATTGCGGGACCTCATCGCTGACTCGACCCTGTCGGACGCCATGTCCACGGTGCTGGAGCGCGCGGCCGAGCGCGGTCAGATCCCGCCCGGCCCCTGGCCGCGACGGGTGATAACCCTGCCGATCAGCCTGCTGCGGGACGACTTCGTGGTCTTCGGGATCTGGCCATCCGATGCCGACCTGGCCGCTGTCACCGACGAGGTCTTCCTTCCGCTGCTGGGTTACGCGTCACCTTCCAGCGCGGTTCGGAATAGCGATCGTCCGTCGAGCGAGCATCGAGGGTGATACACGTCACTGATTGACGCTGTCAGGGGGCGTCTGAGGTGCGAAGTTTGTGATTGATTGCCGGTTACGTGTATCGCCAGGTTGGGATGGATTCGCCGGTTATGCGCCGGAGGGGGCCGTTCCGGAGGCCGCATGTGCTCCCCCGCCGAACAACGACTGTGGTCTCGCCTGGCGGTCTTCCCCGGCGGGGCCGACCTGGAGACCGCCGAAGAGGTCTGCGCCGGCGAAGGCATCGCCCCCGAGGACATCATCGAGCTGATCGCCGCTCTGGTGGAGCACTCCATCCTGACCGCCCATCCGTCCGCGACCGGCATGCGATACCACATGCTGCACCTGGTGCGCGCCTACGGGGGTGCAGCCAAGGTAAGCCCAAAACCACAATCGCGATCTTGAAGGTGCGTGGGTCGCGGTGCGGTGACTTTGGGGCCGGTGGGGTGAGATCGCCGCTACGGTGAGCGCGGTGGATCGGGGGGTGGGGCCGGCTTTGGGGAGATTGGCGGCGGCGGGTGACCTCGATCGAGCGGACGGCGTATCCGCGGTTCAAGCGGCTGATCACGGCGCGTGAGCTGCTTGTGTTCTTCTCTCCGAGCGGGGAGGAGGCCGCGTGGGCGGCCGAGCGCACCCAGTCGGAGGACCATCGCTCGCCCACTGCTGTGGCGCCTCGGCGGGATGCGGACGCATCGGCTCAGCTTTTGGCGAGTGCTTCGCGGCGGATCCATTGGAGCAAGGTGGGGTTGTCGACGGTGGTGATGACGCTGACGGTGGTGCGGAGGTAGCGGTCGTCGTCCAGCAGGGCCAGCATGCTCGCGGCCAGGTCCGCACGGGCGGTGAACCTGCCGTCGGCGTGGCCCTTGACGAGGGTGTAGTCGGTGACCGACGGCAGGTGGTAGAGCCCGCTCGGGCGCAGGATCGTCCAGTCCAGATCGCTGGCGCGGACCAGCGTTTCCATCCGCCGCATGTCGTCGTACAACGTCGTACCCAGCACCAGCGTCACAAACCTGCCGGTAGCCCAGGTCGGTGAACAACGCCGCGGCCAGCAGCAGGTACACCGTGACCCGTGCCGGCACCAGCCGGATCCTGCGTTCCAGCGCACGGGTCTCCGCCAGCACCTCGTCGACCATCTCGAACGGGACAGTCCGGGTCAGTTCGCCGATATGTCCCGGCGCGAACACTCCAGCCGCTACCCCGACCGTTCTAACTGTGGCAACCTGTTCCAACAGCGGAGCTCCTGTGGTGAGGATGTCTTGGAGTGACAGACCTCTTCTACAGCAGTTCCGCTGCTTTGTTCACCGGCCTTGACGAACAGCCCTCTTCCTTAACTGAACGGCGTTGGCTCTAGAAGGCGCGGCAGGCTTCCAGCAGCACGTCGCGGACCTGCTCCTCCGGCAGGTCCATCGTCTTGACCGCGCCCCACTGCGGCGCGCCGAGCAGTGCCCAGCTCTTCAGCCTGGTCTCGGGTCGGGGTCGTCGTCCACAAGCCTGTTGAAGATCTCGTCCTTGAACGTGCTAATCGTCGTGCGCTCCGAGTCCGGCGAGCCGGGGTCGTCGGTGGCCAGGTCCTCACGGCGGCAGAATCGCCGAGAAGAAGCGCCGGCGTTCGCCCGTAGTCGCGTCGATGCGCTTGTCGTCGACGCGCGGGGCGCGGACCTCGATCGCACTTGCGCTGGTCAGCACGGTCCGGGGTGCGTGGTGGCCGTTGCGCACCACCAGGCGGCCACCAGTCTCATCACGTTGGTCGGCGAACTGGGCGATGTAGGCGTCAACCTCGGCCTTGAGCGCTTCGGCGAGCATCCGGCGGGCGCCCTCGCGCACGAACTCGTCGATCAGCGCCAGCGACGCGGAGGTGGTAGCTGCAGCGTGGTCGCCGTCGGCGGGATCAGGGGTCGGACGGCATGAGCATCAATCCCGCAGCCAGCACTTATGAGAAAAGCGCCATGCTGCTCGGTAGCACTCTCATGACCAGCGACTCTGCCCAAGCGGGAACCCGCAACGAGGAAACCCTCACGGTGCTTGACGAATTTGAGCGAGCCGGGCTGAGCGAGCCGGGCTGCTCAGCATCGACGGGAAGCCGGGCAAGCGCGCGACGATCGCCGTCATGATCTCTCCCGAGGATCCGTTTGAAGGCGAGGGTGCCGAAGCGCAAGCCAGCACACTCGTCTCCCTGGCAGCCGGAATCGATGCGGTGAGCCGAGGCGCCGTACTCGCCTCATCGCCGCCTTGCGCGCCCAGGACGAGACCGTCAAGCAGTCGCCACGGTGACCGGGCCGAATTCGTGGGGAAGGCCGGGGCCAGTGCCTGGAGGGACTCGAGCGGCGCCGCCGGGCGGACTGCCGTGCTGCGGCGTCGGAACAGCCAGGCCGCCCGATGGGACCAGCTTGGGGCCCGGGGCGAGGTCACCGCGGTGAACTTGCCCCGGCACGTGGCCCCACGACGTTCGCACGTGTGGCCGTCAGGGCGCCCCTCCGCTCCTGGTGATGCCGAGCCGGGTCGGCATCACCAGGCCCAGTGCAGAGCCGGTGACACGGCAGGTTCGTCTCGCCGGCTACGTCGCGGGCGCGACCGTCGGTCAGGGGTTGCCGCCGGATCGGCGTTGTGCGCGCAGCCGGGCGCCGAGGTCGCTGACCTGGTCGAGGTGCCGGAGCTTGTCGGGGTTGACGATGGAGTGGATGGTCTGAATCCGACCATCGTCGGCGATGCCGAGTCCCATGACCCCGACGAGCCGGTCCTGCGTGTCGTACGCCATGGCGCCGGGCTGGCCGTTGACCTCGGTGAGACGGATGCGGACGCCGAGGCGTGCGAATGCGGCGCGGACGGCCAGCACGGTGCCTGCCACGCACTCCCGGCCGTTGACCGGTTGGCCCAAGGCCGGCACGTTGCCGCCGCCGTCGACGTGCAGCGCCACGTCCTGGGCCAGCAGCTCTTCGAGTGCGCTCAGGTCGCCTTGTTCGGAGGCGGCGAAGAAGCGCTGGGCCAGTTCTTCGCGTTGTCGCCGTGTGGCGTGGTAGCGGGGCCGGTGCTTTTGGACGTGGTTGCGGGCTCGGGCCACCAGGTGCCGTGTGCTGTCCACGTCGGTGCCGATGATCTCGGCGACCTCCGTGTACGGGTAGTCGAAGACCTCGCGCAGGAGAAGGGCGGCCCGCTGGTGCGGCGACAGGTTCTCCAGCAGTACCAGGAACGCCAGTGACAGCGAGTCGGCCCTCTCGGCGTGCTCGGCCGGTGTCGGGCCGGTGACCAGCGGTTCCGGCAGCCACTCACCGACGTAGTGTTCCCGCCGCACCCGTGCTGAGCGGAGCTGGTCGATGGCCAGCCGGGTGGTCAGGGTGGCGATGTACGCCCGCGGCGAGGCGATCGGCTCGCCGCGTTGCAGGGTATGGTGCATCCGCAGAAACGCCTCCTGCACCACGTCCTCGGCTTCGCTGACGCTGCTGAGCATCTGGTAGGCGATGGCGAACGCCCGCGGGCGCAGCTCGCCGTACAGGTCCGAGACGGACATGTAGGCTATTCCAAGCCCTTGGCGAAGCCCGTGCGCCAGCTCGGATACTGCAGCGTCCAGCCCAGTTCGCGCTTGGTCTTCTCGCTGGAGATCCCGCGGGCGCGCGTCATCATGTCCACCGCGGCCGTACCGGCCAATGCGCGCACGAGCCAGGCCGGTACGCGGCGCGGTGGCTTGGCGCCGAGTACGCGGGCCAGGTCAGGCAGCCAGTCGCGCACGGGTGCCGGGTCGTCGTCGGCGACGTGGTAGATCCCGGCCCGGCCGCGTTCGACGGCCGCGACCGTGGCCGACGCGGCGTCGGTGATGTGCACCAGCGACAACACCCCGCCACCGCCGCCGACGATCGGGGACCTCCGCTTGCGGAGCTCCTCCGCCATCATGGCGTCCGGCGCGGTGCTGATACTGGTCCCCGGGCCGTAGAAACCGCCATAGCGAAGCGCGATGCCCTCAGCCCAGGTGATGCCGGTTACCGAGTCCTCCAGGTAGCGCAGTGCGGCCACCGCCTCCGCCGCGTCGGCAGGGGGGTTCGGCTCGATTCGGCCGTCCTCGTCGGCAACCGGCCCGCCGGTGCGTTCCATCCACTGAGCGTTGCTCTGCGCCACGAACCTGCGGACACCGACGGCGCGCGCAGCGGCCAGCAGGTGGTCGGTGCCCTCGGTGCGCAGCCGGTTGGTCGCGGCCCCCATCAGCTTGTACTGCCGGAAGTTTATCGGTCCGCTCAGCGCGGTGAGCTGGTGCACGATCACCTCCGGCTCCGCCTTGGCCACCGCGTCGGCCACCGACTCGGGGTCGAGCGCGTCGACGATAACCGGCTCGGCACCGAGTAGGCGCAGCGCACCGGTCTTGGTGGCCGAGCGGGTCGTGCCGACGACCTCATGGCCGCGCGCCACGAGTTGGACAACAATCTGGCTGCCGATGGTACCGGACGCTCCGGCAAGGAAGATCTTCATGACGTCTCCGTTCGTCGTGCTCACATACAAAGACGAGACGCCCCGGCCCTCCATGATCGGCTGTGATCCATTTCACAGAGCGAAGCGTTCGTAGCCCCCGTGGCGGCGGGCGTGCTTGATCCAGGCCCAGGAGGTGGCCGTCACATCGACCGAGCGGCCGCATGGCCACCCACCTCAGGCGTCGCCGGGTGCGAGTAGTTGGCGTACAGGAAATCCGGATGAGATTGATCTTCTCGGCGGGCGCTACGTCCTACGTCGCGCGGCGGGATCTCGCTCCGCGACGTGCCGGGCGACCGCGTCGACGCCAGGGCGGGCGTACCGCTCCAGGGAGCGGACGGAGGCGTGGCGGGAGCGGGCCGGCAGCATCGGTGGAGGCGCCGCCCTCGGCGTCGTGGGTCTGGGCGCTGTGGCGGAGCCGGTGCAGGGTCCAGCCGTCCAGGTCCTCGACGTCCTCGGGTGAGGCGAGCGGGTTGGCCAGCAGCCGGGTGTTCTCCTCGAAGATCTCCTCGGCCCGGCGGTAGGAGAGCCGGGCCCGGCCGGTCTCCGGGCCCACGTCGAGCGTCGGTGTCCCGGCCGGTGAGGAACAGTGGGTCGCAGGCGCGGCAGGCGATGAGGCGGGGCAGCAGTTGGGCGGTGCCGGACTGCCAGTGAATCCACTCTGTCGCCCCGCCCTTCGCGGTGATCCTGCCGCGCTTGTCCTGCGGGTACGGGTCTTCCACGTTCAGGGCCGTCACTCTCGTCGTCCACGATCACAAGCGCCTCGGCCGCGGCATCGTCCTGGCGACGCTCGCCGAGGAGCTGAAGGTGTCTGACATCGGGCTGGAGTTCCTCACCGGGGAACTCAAGGGACTCCCACGACCCCTCCTGCTTCGTGTTCACCGTGCTCGCCGGGCTGTCCGGCATGGAACGCGAGTACATCCGCGACCACACCCTCGAAGGCCACGAGTCCGCCCGCAAACGCGGCAAGGCCATCGGCGGCGCCAGCGTCGCCGACGACGACAGGCCCGCGATGGCTCTGCACTACCCGGGACCAGGGACTGGGGTTGCACGGCATCGCCGCCAAGCTTGTCATCACCACCGACAAGAAGAAGGGCAGCACCCTTCACCGGCCACCCATCATGCGAATGCTGCGCGACCACGACGAACCGGTCGACACAGCGGTGAATACGTGATCATCTCGCTACTTTGCACCGTGGGTCACGGATAGGAGTCCGGAGCCCATACGGCACGCCTTCCTCAGGGCAGGTGAGGCGCTGGTGGAGGGGTGACCGGTCGGCGTTTGCCCAGATCCCGGTTCGTCTTGCCTCCAGTTCGGATGAACTGGAGGCAATGCCTGACTCGCGTCGCCCCCTCTTTAGTCCTGCAGGATGGACAGTTTCTCCTGCAGGATGGATAGGGCTCGGGATGGGCACAGGGTGACGGCGTGGCGCACCTGTGCGGCGCTCTGGTCGTCGGGATGATCGGTCAACAGGGCCACGATGCCGTCGTCGTCCTGGTCGAAGACGGCCGGCTCGGTCAGGACGCACTGGCCGGAGCCGACACAGAGGCCGGTGTCCGCTTTGATCCGCATCATGTCCTGCTCACCAGGTGACCGGGAGTTCGTGAACGCCGTAGATGACGGCGTCCGCCTTGAACGGCAGGTCCTCCATCGGTACGGCGAGCCGCAGGGAAGGGATACGGCGGAACAGTGTGTCGAAGACGATCTGCAGCTCCATCCGGGCCAGGTTCTGGCCGAGGCACTGGTGCGGGCCGAAGCCGAAGGCGAGGTGGTGGCGAGCCCCGCGCTCGACATCCAGGTCAGCCGGGTCCTTGAACGCCGCCGGGTCCCAGTTGGCCGACAGGCCGGAGACGATGACGCCCTCGCCGGCCTTGATGCTCGCGCCGCCGATCTGCACGTCTTCGGTGGCCACCCGGGAGGTGACCCCGTCGGCGATGGTGAAGTAGCGCAGCAGTTCCTCCACGGCCATGGGCGTTCTGCCCGGGTCGGCCTTGACCACGGTCAGTTGCTCCGGGTGGGAGAGCAGCCCGACCACGCCGAGCGAGATCATGTTCGCGGTGGTCTCGTGCCCGGCGGTCAGCAGCAGGAAGGCCAGGCTCACCAGGCCCGCGTGGTCGAGGGCGCCCTCCCGGCGTTGCCGGGCGATCTGCCGGCCGAACAGGTCGTCGCCGGGTTCGGACTCCTTGCGGGTGATCAGGTCGTCGATGTAGGCGCGCAGTTCGGCGAAGGCCCGCCGGCGGTCGTCCATCGAGGTCCGGCTCACCAACATGGTGGTGCGGCTCTGTCGACGATGTCCTGGATCCGCGGGCGCAGCGCGGCCAGCCGCTTCACGGTGAACTCGCCGATCACCGGACGGCGGACCGCGGAGTGTTCCGCGCCGTCCATGCCGATCATCAACTGCGGCTGGCTGCGGACCTGTTGCAGGGTCGCCGCATCGAGGTTGAAGAGCGGGAAGCCGTCCTTGCGCCGGTCAGAGGAGAAGCGGCCGTCGGCGAGGACGGCACGGGCCTCCTCATGCCCGGACACCCACCACGCCTCGCCGCCGCTGGTCAGGCGGACCTTGCTGATCGGCGCCTGCTCGCGCAGCCGCTCGTAGGCGGCGGGCGGGGCGAACGGGCAGCCCCGCTCGACCGGCAGCTCGACGACGCTATTCGTCATGAATAACCTCCTGGTAATGGATTTGGCCCGAGATTTGTTCTGCTTGCCGGCGACCTCGGCGTGATCGACTCAGCCACCAGTGGGCTCGCGACCTGCCGGACCGTCCTGCGCAGGACGAGAGGCTCTTGTGTCACCGTCAGGTCCAGGTCGTTGCGAGGTTGCGCCCGGCTTGTCACCGTGTTGATCGCAGGGTGAGCGGGGTCTCGGAGTCGATGCGGGTCAGCTTCTCCGGGTTGCGGACGTAGTAGAGCCCGGAGATGCGAGCGTCCTCGACACGGACTGCTATGACGCCGTCGATCTCGCCGTTCACGCGTAGGACGAGTGCCGGGTTGCCGTTGATCACCGTGTGGATACTGGTGAGCGCGACTTGGGCCTTGCCGAGGCCGCCGACGATGAAGCGGGCCACCTTGTCGGCGCCCGTGATGGGCAGCGGCGAGGCCTGCTTGACGCCGCCGCCGTCGCTGATCAGGACGATCTGCGGGGCGAGCACGTCGAGGAGGCCTTGCAGGTCCCTGGTTTCAAACGCGCGCTGGAACGACTCCAACACCGCCCGGGCCTGGTTCGGGGCGACCTCCTGGCGAGGGCGGCGGGCATCGACGTGCTCTCGGGCGCGGTGCGCGATCTGGCGGACGGCGGCGGGGCTCTTGCCGACGGCGGCCGCGATCTCGTCGTGACTGATACCGAAGGCCTCGCGCAGCACGAAGACGGCGCGTTCGGTCGGCGACAGCGTCTCCAGGACGATCATCAGCGCCATCGACACGCTCTCGGCCAGCTCAATGTCCTCGGCCACGTCCGGCGCGGTGAGCAGCGGCTCCGGCAGCCAGGAGCCGACGTAGTCCTCCTTACGGCGACTCATGGTGCGCAGCCGGTCGAGCGAGCGCCGGGTCGCGATCCGGACCAGGTAGGCCCGCCGGTCACGTACCTGCTCCATGTCGACCTTCATCCACCGCAGCCAGGTTTCCTGCAGGACGTCTTCGGCGTCGGCCGCCGATCCGAGCATCTCGTAGGCGACAGTGAAGAGCAGGTTGCGGTGGGCGACGAACGCCTCGGTGGCCGAGCCCATTCCGCAGCCCATCCGGCCGCAGCCGGCGAGCGATTCGGCTGTGCCCGTCGTTGGCTCGCTTCGCTTGTTCATGGCCGGCTCCTGCCTGTTCGCTCTCAACGGTGCTCTATACACAAGGCGCCGGTCCGCACCGCCGTGTGACACCCGTGATCGGTGGCGTACGTCACATGACCGTCCTGTCACAGAAGCCGGGTCGCCAGCGCCTCATGGTCGTCAGGACGCCGCGCGAGTGATCGCCTTGGCCCCCGTCGCGTGGTGACCATCGCGCGACCGCCACCGTAGAAAGAATGGAAAGACATCATGAACAAGATCTGGTTCGTCACCGGTTCGTCACCGGTTCGTCCCGCGGCCTCGGCCGCAACTTCGTCGAGGCCGCCCTATCGCGCGGCGACCAGGTGGCCGCGACCGCCCGGACCACCGAAAGCCTCGACGAGCTGGCCGCCGCCCATGGCGACGCGGTGCTTCCGCTGGAGCTGGACGTCACCGACAAGGCCGCCGTCTTTGAGGGCGTCAAGCGGGCCAAGGAACACTTCGGCCGCCTCGACGTCATCGTCAACAACGCCGGCTACGCCCAGATGGGCGCGATCGAGGAGCTGACCGAGCAGCACCTGCGCGACCAGCTGGAGACCAACCTGTTCGGCGCGGTGTGGGTGATCCAGGCCGCGCTGCCCTACCTGCGCGAGCAGGGCGCGGGGCACATCATCCAGCTGTCCTCGGCCGCCGGGCTCCTAGCCATGCCGCTCGGCGGCGCCTACCACATCTCCAAGTGGGCCCTGGAAGCCCTGAACGAATCCCTCTCCCACGAGGTCGCCGACTTCGGCATCAAGGTCACCGTGGTCGAGCCCGGCGGCTTCGCCACCCGGTCCGGCAAGAACCCCGACCCACTCAACAACGGCCACATGGCCGAGGCCAACCCGATCTACGACGGCCTCCGCCAGCGCCTCGCGGGGTTCGCAGGCAAGCAGCCCGCCGGCGACCCGGCCGCCGCGGCCCAGGCACTCCTCAAGATCGTCGACTCAGACAACCCACCCCTGCGCGTACTCTTCGGCCAGGGCTTCTACCCCCTGCTCCAGCAGGTCTACGCCGACCGGCTCAAGACCTGGGCCGACTGGCAGCACCTTTCAGCGGAGGCTCACGGCAGCCTCGATCAAGAAGCTCGGTAATCCTCCGCCAGGGCCGCCCGCTTCAACATCACCAGGATTTCCCCTGTCCACATGGACGTCGAGGCTAGGGTGTGTCTCAAATGATCGCAGCCAGAAGATCAGGCAGGCGACGGTGACACCGCGGTGTAGGACGTGGCTGTGACGGCGTCCCTTTACGACGGCATCACCGATCACGGGCGCGGGAGGAGCCTGAGGGTGGTGAGCCCGACGTGGGCGCCGGCGATGTTCACCTCCGACGCTCCAGCCGGTAATACGGGGAATCGGGACGATCCAGGGTACTGAGCCAGCAGCCAGGCGGACGCAGACCGGCCCGTCCCCGGTCGATCGGGGACGGGCCGGCAGCAAGCACCACCTGATCACCGATGCCACCGGCATCCCCCTCGCGGCCATCTTGACAGGCGCGAACCGCAACGACGTCACCCAGCTCATGCCACTGCTGCACGCCATCCCCAAAGTGCGCGGCAAGCGCGGCCGCCCACGCCAGCGCCCCGACGCCGTGCTCGCCGATCGAGGCTACGACCACGACAAGCACCGGCGGCTGGTCCGCGCACTGCAGATCCGGCCACTGATCGCCCGACGCGGCACCGAACACGGCTCTGGCCTGGGCAAACAACGCTGGGTGGTGGAGCAGTCCTTCGCACTCCTGCACGCCTTTCGCCGCCTACGCATCCGGGGGGAGGTCCGCGCAGACATCCACGAAGCCTTCCTCAGCCTGGCCTGCGCACTCATCTGCTGGCGACGCCTCGCCTCATTGCGTTAGCAGCTCTAACGACCTCGTGCATAGCTGGGATTGAGGCGCGGTGGCCTGTGGTCAGGCTCTCTTATGCGGTCTGCTGGTCGGACAGGAGTCCAGCGATGGCGGTGACGATCTCGGGCAGGTGGTCGCGGCGGCCGTGGTGACGGGCCAGGGCTCGCCAGTTCTTCAGGTGAGCGATGCCGTGCTCGACCGGTTGTCGGCGGGCGGCATGGGCGTGGCAGGCCGCTTCGTGGTGGGCCATCAACCACTGCACGTCATCGAGGTGTTTGCCACGGCGTTTGCGCGGTGGAGTCACGATCTGGCCTCCGGTTTGGCTGCCCAGGCCCTGATAGCCGGCAGCAGCTCCACCAGCCCTGATTGCCGTGCCTCGGTGATGTCGGCGACCGATCCGGCACAGACCTGGCCGCAGTACAGCACCGCGCCATGGGCGTCGGTGAGCACCATCGCCTTCATCGCGTTGATCCGGCTCCTGCCCGAAATGAAGCGAGCACGATCCGCAGTGCCGGCAGCCGGTCGGCGCACGCGGATCTCGGTCGCGTCCAAGATGGCTGTTTGGCCGCTGTCGCCCAGGTAGTCGATCACCTCGGCCAACGTGGTGAGCCTCTGGCCGGGGGCGATTCGGCACCCGCGCTGGGCAAGCAGGGGGCGGATCTGACCGATGGCGCGGGTGATGGTGGAGCGATCAACGCCGAACCAGCAGCCCAGCACATCGTGAGTGACGCCATGTCGCAGGTGGACCAGCGTGGCCAGGAGCCGGTCAACGAAGACCAGCTTGTGTCGGGCGCCTGCCCCGATCCGGCGCCGCCGAGGCCTGGCCAGCAGCTCGGCCTGCCGTTGGGCCTCCCATAGCGGCCCAATCTCGGCGACCAACTCCGCCAGCACATCCACCGGCAACCCGGTGACACGCCGGTTGTTCACCACGATCGAACGCCTGACAATCCTCTCCACACGTAGATCAACGATCACCCCTGCCGCAGGCCGCGGCTAACCATGCACGAGGTCGTAAGCACTAAAGACGCGTTCTTAGCGGCTTACCGTAAGAGGCCGGGCGCACGCCGCTCCTGGCTTCTGGCGGAGAACGCCTCCACCACTTCGAACGCTCCCGGCCTGCTGCGGGATGGGATCGCCGTCTCCGACGATATTGACGCCGTCCTCGGAGTCAACGAGTGCGCCAACATGATCGCATTGCGTTATCTCGTCCCCGAGGACAGCAGATCAGGACTGCCTGCCGATCAGAACTGCCCACCGACGTCGTGACCGGTTGGAGGGCGGCCGAATGCCACTGATGCAACCTCGCGGGCCACCTACGGGTCTCGTCGCATCAAACGAAGGCAGCGAGGTCCCGATCTTCCGGTCACCGTTGGCTCATGACCCAACGCACATCCTGATATGCGCTAACCGTCATGCGGCAGCTATGGCGCGCACTGGTTGGGAAGCAATCTAGCTCGACTGGCCAGTGCGTGGCGGCACTGGTCTGCAGAGCCGGGATCGCGGTAAGCCCGCCCACGTTCACGCAGGTCACAGCGCGATGATGAGTACATGGATGTGAACGAGGTGCTCCTTCCGGGGGTGGGGCTGCGGTATGAGTTCACCAACCAGGACGGTGACCGGATCGGTGTGGTGGCGCGGCGGACGGGCGAGTTCGAGCTCGTCGTCTACGGGAGCGAGGACCCCGACCAGGGCCGGTCCATGCTCCGGCTCAACAGGGAGGAGGCCGACACGCTCGCCGAGATCCTCGGCGCGCCTCGCATCGCGGAGCGGTTCGCCGACCTCACCAAGGAGGTGCCGGGACTGAGCGCGGGGCAGACGGGGGTGCGGGCCGGCTCTCCGTACGTGGATCGCCCGCTGGGGCACACCAGGGCGCGAAGCCGTACGGGAGCGTCCATCGTGGCGATCGTCCGCGGGGAAGATGTGATCGCGTCCCCCACGCCTGATGAGGTGCTGCGAGCGGGTGATGTCCTGGTGGTCATCGGAACCCGCAGCGGTATAGCCGGAGTGGAAAAGATAATCCGGGGCTGAGTCGTGCAGACCTCCGTCGCGCTGCTGCTGGAGCTGGGTGTCATCCTGGCCGCCCTCAGCGTCCTCGGTGCTCTGGCACGGCGGTTCGCTCTCTCGCCCATTCCGCTCTACCTGCTCGCCGGCCTGTCGCTGGGCGAAGGAGGCATCGCTCCCGTACCCGCCGCCGGCGAGTTCGTCCAGGTCGGCGCGGCCATTGGGCTCGTCCTGCTGCTGCTCGCCCTCGGGCTGCAGTTCTCCATCCACGAGTTCTCCGTCAGCCTGCGCCGCCACGTGCCCTCGGCAGGCGTCGACCTCGTACTGAACGCGGTTCCCGGCGCGCTGGCCGGCTGGTATCTCGGCCTGGACGCCGTCGGCATCCTTGCCCTGGCCGGCGTCACCTACATCTCTTCCTCAGGCATCATCGCCAGGCTCCTTGATGACCTACGGCGGTTGGGCAACAGGGAAACCCCTGCCGTGTTGTCGGTCCTGGTGCTGGAAGACTTCGCCATGGCCGCCTACCTGCCGCTGCTCGTCGTTCTCGCCTCCGGCGGCACGTGGTGGCAAGCGGCGCTGGGCGTGCTCGTCGCGGTCGGCGCGGTGCTGGCCGCCTTCGTCGTGTCGTATCGATGGGGCCACCATCTCGGGCGGTTGCTTTCCGATCCAGACCCTGAGCAGCTCATGTTGAGAGTCCTGGGCCTCACTCTGATCGTGGCGGCACTGGCCGAGCTCGTCCACGCATCGGCCGCGGTCGGTGCCTTTCTCGTCGGGCTCACCCTCACGGGGGAGGCGGCCAGGCGGGCTCGCAATGTCCTCACCCCGTTGCGTGACCTGTTCGCCGCGGTCTTCTTCCTGGCGATCGGTCTATCGGTCAGCCTGAGCGATCTTGTCCCTGTGCTCCCTGTCGCCCTCGCCCTGGCCGCCGTCACGGCCGCCACGAAAGTGGTCACCGGTCAGTACGCGGCGTTGCGGGAGGGAGCAGGGCCGCGTGGCCGCTTGAGAGCGGGGACTGTGCTTATCGTTCGCGGCGAGTTCTCCATAGTGATCATCGGCTTGGTCGGCGCTCATCATGACAGGCTGGGTCCTTTGGTGGCTGCCTATGTCCTCGTGCTGGCCATAGCCGGGCCGCTCGTCACACGTCTGGGAGGCGCGCCACCGTACCGCTCACGGCTTCTACCCGGCACGAATGCCGGCAACAGCTAGAGACGAGACGCTGGACATGGCGGAGGACCCGGTGGCGGGGCCGAACGCGACAGGCACGTTGTTACGGGTGGCGTGTGTCCGGGCCCTGGCGCGCAGAAGTGCCACACCGGCGCTTCGATCTTCGCGCTCTCCAGGACCGCTGCCGACGCGACGTCGCGGCCCACTGGACAGGGCGGTGAGATACCGACGATCCTGTCATCAATCAATCACTGTCGCTCATCCTGGCGCTTGACAAGGGCCACGTCATGGAACAGTTTCACCACCCCCGCGCCGTGATGAACGGCAGAGGGACGGCGGCCAGACCAACCCCGCAACGCGAGTGGCTGCTGTCCGGGATCTCCGGACGGGTGGTGGAACTCGGCGCCGGTGACGGTACCAAGCTCGCCTGTTATCCACCGGGCCTGGACGAGATCGTGATCGTCGAGGCGGATCCGTCCCTGCGCCAGGCGGCACGCGAGGCGGCCTCCTCCGTGTCCGCGCCGGTGCGGGTGGTCGACGGCAGCCTGACCAGGCTGCCTTTTCCTGACGACTTCGCCGACGTCGTGATCTGCTCGCTGATGCTGTGCAGCTCACCGCGTCCGGACGCCACGCTGGCGGAGGTGCGCAGGGTGCTGCGCCGGGACGGCGAGCTCCGCTTCTACGAGCACACACGCTCGTTCAATCCGGTCGTGGCTTTCGCCGAAGGCTTGATCACGCCTGTCTGGGCACCCGCCTGTGGCGGTTGCCATCCGGCGCGGGATCCATTGGCCGCCATCGAGAAGGTTTTCGCGGTCCGCCGACTCGAACGTTTCTCCTTCGACCATGTCGCACATGTGATGGGCGTGGCTGCCTGATATCAGTGGATCACGAGCACGGGGCAGGGCGCGTGCCGTAGCACCGTCTCGAGCGTGCTGGAATGCGCGCCCCAGCGACTGTGACCGACGATGAGCAAGTCCGCGCCCAGATCACGCGCAACCTGGAGTATCTCTGTCGCCGGATGCCCTATCCGGAGCTCGGTCCGGATGCTCTGATCCTTTTCGCGGGCCTGACGAGCGGCTTCGCGCAGCCATACCTCGCATGGCCGCGGCTGGTCCTCCGCGCGAGTCGGGCTCCGTTTGTCGACCGCCACGGCGATCACCTCGCACGGCGAGGACTTCGCCGCACGCTGAAGCGCTTCTCCGAGCGCCCGACGGGTACTCGGCGAATCGTTGTAGGCGACGACGAGCCGACCAGTCACCCTTCCAGTGTCAATGGTTCGTGCAGCAGACGCCAAGCCCTATCCGATCCAAGTAGACCCTGCCATGCGCCGGAAAGCCAGGTCGGCACGACAGAGGTAACTCCACCCGGGAGCCCCGTACGTGGCGCGCATCGCCGTCTTGGCCGAGACCAACTCTATGGGCAACTTGACCTTGCTGAACTACGGGCATCCGTCGCCCTTCGCGCGGACGGAAGCGTGTCCCTCGCCGATCCGGATGCGCATGCGCCTCCTTTGGGGCTAGTCGAGCGTCCGGAGCCGCACGAGATCGTCTTCGGCGCCGGTGCTCAGATTCTGCTTTACACGGACGGTGCCATCGAGGCCCGAGACCGGCACGGCCGGTTCTATCCACTGGCCGAGCGTGCTTTCCTGCTCAAGGACGAAGACCCGGAGAGGGCGTTGGAAGCGCTGAAACAGGACCTCGTCGACCATGGGGACGCGCCGTTGCACGCTGACGCGGCGATGCTCCTGCTACGCCCGCGCGAGTCAAAGATCAACAGATGTTGATAGGGTCGTTCGTGGTGCGCCGGGAAGTCTGGTCGGCAATGTCCTAGTCGACCCCCGACAGATAGGCCGACAACTGTGCGCGCGCGTGATCTGCTTGCCGATTTCCCGACCGTGGGGCTCGACACCCCCGTGATCGAAGCGGCCAGGCTCCTGGCCGACCAGGACCTACCCGGTTTGATCGTCGTCGACGCCGACGGCCTGCCCTTCACAATTCTTCCCGGCACCCAGGTGCTGCGCATGGCCGTGCCCGGCTACTGTCAGGACGACCCCGCGCTGGCCCGCGTGATCGACGAGGCGCACGCTGACCTGTTCCTGCGCCAACTCAGTGAACGGACCGTGCGTGAGGCGCTTCCACGAGAACGGCGTGAGCTGCCCGTCGCCGATCTGAACGCCACCGTGCTCGAGCTGGCCGCGCTGATGGCCCGCACACACAGCCCGCTGGTCGCCGTCGTGGCCGGAGGCCGGTTGCACGGCGCGGTCACGCTGCAGGCGCTGCTCGACCGGGCGGTGGAGGCGTGACGGTCACCGCATGGCTGGCGGTGGCGATCTTCCTGTGCGCCTACGCCCTCATCGCCACAGAGAAGATCCACAGGGTGGCGGCAGCGCTCGGCGCGGCCGGCCTCATGCTGCTCATCCACGCCACCGACGCCGAGGCCGCCTTCTTCTCCGAGCACTCCGGCGTCGACTGGAACGTCATCTTCCTGCTGCTCGGCATGATGATCATCGTCGGCGTGCTCAAGCAGACCGGCGTCTTCGAGTACCTGGCCATCTGGGCGGCCAAACGGGCCAGAGGGCGCCCCTTCAGGCTGATGGTCCTGCTCGTGGTCATCACGGCGGTCGCCTCCGCGATGCTCGACAACGTCACCACGGTGCTCCTCATCGCCCCCGTCACGTTCCTGGTCTGCGAACGGCTGGCGCTGCCCGCCGCGCCGTACCTGATCGCCGAGGCGATGGCCTCCAACATCGGCGGCGCGGCAACGCTGGTCGGCGACCCGCCCAACATCATCATCGCCAGCAGGGGAGGGCTGTCGTTCAACGACTTCCTCATCCACATGGCGCCGCTGGTCGTGGTGCTGATGGTGGTCTTCGTCGGGCTGTGCAGGATCCTGTTCCGCAAGGTGTTCGTCTACGACCCCGAGCGCGCCGCCGAGATCATGGCGCTCAACGAGCGCGAGGCCATCCGCGACCCGCGCCTGCTGTGGCAGGCACTCGGCGTCCTGGCCCTGGTGATGGTCGGATTCGTGCTGCACCCCGTGCTGCACTACGAACCCTCCGTCGTGGCGGTGCTGGGTGCGGGCGTCCTGGTGGCGGCGACGAAGGTCACCACGGAGGAGTCGCTCGAAGAGGTGGAGTGGCCGACGCTGGTCTTCTTCGCGGGGCTGTTCGTCATGGTCGGCGCCCTGGTGAACACAGGGGTGATCGGGGAGCTCTCCCAGATGGCGGTCAGCGCCACCGAAGGCCAGCTGGGATTGACCACCATGGGGTTGCTGGGGGTCTCGGCGGGGCTGTCGGCGATCGTGGACAACATCCCGTACGTGGCCACCATGAGCCCGATCGTCGCCGAACTGGTTCAGGCCAACGGCGGCAACGGCGCAGGGCAGGTGCTGTGGTGGGCGCTCGCCTTCGGCGCCGACCTGGGCGGCAACGCCACCGCGGTCGGTGCGGCGGCCAACGTCGTCGTCCTGGGCATCGCCGCACGTAATCGCACGCCGATCAGCTTCTGGGAGTTCACCAAGTACGGCCTGATCGTGACGTTGGTGACGGTTTCACTGACGGTGCCGTACCTGTGGGTTCGTTACCTGATGTGAGAAAGCCCCCGTCTCAGGGACTCTGCCGACTTTCACGTTCCTGGTCCCAGCGGTCCAGGAGTTTGGGGAATTCACGGGCCATGAAGCCGTACATGTCCCGCATGAGTTCCAGCCGCCGCCTGGGTCCAGGGGAGTCGCCGACCGCGCGCAGACCTCGCTGTGCCAGCGCGCTGAACGCGTCGAACTCGCTCATCTTTGCGCGGAAGGCGCGGGCGAAGACGTCCTCCTCCAGCCGATAGCGATCCCTTCGCTCCTGCGGCGGGCGAAAGCGGACGATCAGCCCAGCCCCCTCCAGTTGGCGTAGCGCCACGCTCATGCTGCTCTTCGCCACACCCAGCCGCCCGCCCAGCTCGGACGCGTCAGCCGTGCCATCGGAACTGGCCAGCAGCCATCCGATGGCGCGGCCGGAGGTACGACTGAGACCCAGCCGTTCGAAGTACAGCCCCGCTTCCTCAACGAACTCCTCCACGTCACCCATGGAGACAGTGTAGGGTTCGGATTGTTCGGACACTACCGAACCAACCGAAGGGCGGTTTCGAGATGCACCACGGGCAACTCACCGTCGCCATCACCGGCGCCAACTCCGGCATCGGCCTCCGAGCCGCGCGCCGCCTTGCCGCCCAGGGACACCGTCTCCTGATCATCTGTCGAGATCCTGGGCGCGGTGAGGCTGCGGCGGCCACGATCGAGAACAGCCGACTGATCGTCGCCGATCTGGCGGACCCCACCTCGATCGACGAGGCCGCCGCCACGATCACCCGCCAGGTCGGCCACCTGGACGTACTGATCAACAACGCCGCCGTCTTCGACCAGGCGATGCGCGAACCTGCCATCACCCCGGCCGGTCATGAGCTGTTCTGGGCGACCAACCATCTCGGGCCGTTCCAGCTCACGGCGCGGCTCAGCCACCTCCTCGCCGCCGCGCCGAGGCCTCGCGTGATCAACGTTGCCAGCAAGGGGCTGGTCACGATGCCGCGCATCAAGATCCGCTTCGACCAACTGGATGAGACGGACTGGTACAGCCCGACGCGGGCCTACTACCACGCCAAGCTGGCGCAGATCATGTTCACCTATTCGCTGGCCATGCGGACAGGTGACAGTCTCGATGTCGCCTGTGTGCGCGTGCCCTCCGTCCGGCTCGACGCGGAGCGGGTCGCCGCGATGCCCTGGTTGCTACGCACCCTCTACGCGCCGAAGAACCGAGCCGCTCTGCCACCGGATCGGCTCGGCGAGTCCTATGCTCTCCTGACCACGCGAATCGAGTCCTGGCGCGATCGGCCCGCATCCGGCGGGCCACTGCACGGCATCTACCTTGACGAGGACCTCCACCCTGTCCGGGCCCCGGCACAGGCCTACGACGCCGCAGCGCGCGATCGGCTCTGGTCCGTATCCCAGCTCGCCACGGGCCATCCGCAGTGGGCCTGGTGACATGGACCTGACCACCCGACGCGTCTCCACCCGGTGGCGTGACGACGCAGCACCGTGGCGGTGCTGCGGGGGTCTCTTTCGGCTGCCAGCGGCTACCGATTGTGGTCTGCTTTCCGCCACCAAGCGGCGGTCGCGTACACACCAACAGAGCCGGTGCTCAGCACCAGCAGGAAGCTCAGGACGTTGGGTGGGTCGTGGCCAGGGCCCGCGGTACCGGCGAACAGGCCGGGCACCGACCAGGGAAAGTAGGCGCCGAAGCCGAGTGCGGCGACGACCTGGGCGGTGAAGAGCGCGGCGAAGAGGGCGGCCACAGCTGCCAGGTAGCCGCGGCCGGTGCTGGCGGCCAGGGACAGCTGAGCAGCGAGGTCAGCGACGCAGCGATCAGGACTCTCGCAACGCCCTCGGCGACGTGTTGTCCCGACCAGCCAGGTAGGCCCAACAGCGCGCCGATCAGCAGGCCGAGCCCGCAGACCTGGACGGCAAGGAGCACTGACCAGAGCCCGGCGATGATGAATTTGGCTCCGACGATGGCAGATCGGGAGGTGGGCAGGGCCAGCAGGTCCTTGGCGGTATGGTCGCTGAACTCACGGCCGAACAGCCAGATGGCGATCACTCCGTAGATCAGCAGGCCGCCGACTGCGACGGCCTGGGCCAGCAGTGCCAGGTAGCCGGTCCAGTCGGCGGTGGCGCCGCTCAGCTGGGCCTTGGCGCCGAGCAGGCCGAGAGCCTGCGCTCGCTGCGGGTCTTGCAGGATGAACATGAACAGCCCGCAGACGAGGGTGGCCACGGTGAAGGCCAGGGCGCTGATCCAGGGTAGGCGACTGCGCCGCACTTTCAGCAGCTCCGCCCATAGCGCTTCACGCATTGTCGGCTCCCACCACGCGCAGGAAGTAGGTCTCCAGATCTTCTTCCTCGACGAGGAGCTGGACGGGTGGCACCCCACACTTCACCAGCACGGTGGCGACCTGTTCGGGGTGCTCTATGGCGTGGTCGTCGGTGAGCACCAGGTCGGACGCGGGGTGGTAACCGCGTGTGCTGAGCACGTGGTGGGCCTTGGTGTCGTCACGGGTGGCCACCCGTAGGCGACGCCGCAGCTGCTGGTCCAGGCCGCTGGCGGCGAGTTCCTGGAGCAGGCGGCCGTGATGGAGGATGCCGATGCGCGTAGCCAGCCGCGCGACCTCGGTGAGCAGGTGGCTCGACAGCAGCACCGTGGTGCCGTGCTCGCGGGCAAGGTCGGCCAGCAGAGCGCGGATCTCTACGACGCCGGCGGGATCCAGGCCGTTGACGGGCTCGTCGAGGATGAGCAGTTCGGGAGCGTGGACAAGGGCCTTGGCCAGGGCCAATCGCTGCAGGTTGCCCATCGACAGGGCCTGTGCGCGGCGGTCGGCGTAGGAGGTGAGGGACAGGCGCTCGATGATGGCGTCGACCGGTCCTGGCGCCGGTCGCGTGGGCAGGCGCCGCAGCCTGCGCACGACCTCCAGGTTCTCGCGGACGGTCAGCTCAGGGTAGGCGGCGGGAGCTTCCACGAGGTAACCGGTCCGGCCCCATGCTGCTCGCTCACCGCGGGACACCCTGGCGCCCAGCACGCTCACCGAGCCCTCGGTGGGCGTGATCATGCCGAGCAGCATGCGGATCAAGGTCGTCTTGCCGGCGCCGTTGAGCCCGAGCAAGGCGTAGATCTGACCGGCCTGCACCTGCAAGCTGACGCCATCGACGGCCACGACGTCGCCGTAGCGCTTGGACGCGTTGACGACCTCGATGACCGGCACGGGTTCACTCTGCCCGATCTTGACCGTCATTGATAGGTTCCTGTCGGGTGCGCCGGGAAGTCTGGTCGGCAGTCATTTTGTCGATCACGAAAGGGGTGCCTGGCGCGTGTGCACTCGTGTCCTGGTCGTGTCCTGCCCGACCGTCACGGTCGCCGTCGTAGACGGTCATGGGCTTGCGGCCCTCGTCCTGTCCGGAACGCAGATGCCAGGCCCGGCTGCTGTCTCTCGGCGTCGACCTCGCCGGCACCGCCACCTCCGTCGGGACGCCGGCCCGCAAGGCGGCCATCAGCGCAGGTGACCGCGCTGCCATCAGCTTCTCGACCTTCACCGCGCCACCGTGATCACGGTGGACCTCGTGGCTACCCCCATCTCCCCCTGTGACCATCGATCGAGGTTTCTGTGAGTGTTCTCCTGCTCGTGTTCGCCGGCCTCCTGCTGCTGGCGGTGCTGCTGTCCAGCCTGGCCAACCGCACGATCCTGTCAACGGCGGCGCTGTTCCTGGTGGCGGGGTTTCTGCTCGGCGACGGGGCGCTTGGTGTGGTCTCGCTCGCCCCAAATGACGAGATCGTCGCGACGCTGGCCGAGCTGGCCCTGTTCGCGGTGCTGTTCACCGACGGCATGCGGGTGGGCTGGAAGGATCTGCGCACCGCGTGGCGCCTGCCTGGCCGGGCCCTGGGGTGGGGACTGCCGCTCACCCTGGTTGTGACCGCGCTGGGCGCGCACTATCTGGTCGGCCTAGGTTGGATGGAGTCCTTGCTGATCGGCGCGATCCTCGCGCCCACCGACCCGGTCTTCGCCGCCGCGCTGGTCGGCAACGAGAAGGTGCCGCCCCGGCTGCGTCAGCTCCTCAACGTCGAGTCCGGTGTCAACGACGGGCTGGCGCTGCCGTTCGTGATGCTGTTCCTGGCGGTGGCCGCTGGATCGGAGAGCCTGCACCTGGGTGAGCTCGGCCTGGAGCTCGGGTTGGGCATCGTCATCGGGGTGGCGGTGCCGTGGGTGGCGATCAAGCTGGAGCGCACCCGCTGGTTCTCCGCCTCCACCGCCTACGAGCCGCTCAACGCCCTGGCGATCGGGCTGCTGGTGCTCGCGCTGGGCAAGGCCACGCACGGCAACCTGTTCCTGGCCGCCTTCTGTGCCGGCATCACGGTGGCCACTTTCGGAGAGCGGCAGCGCGAGTCGTTCGAGCACTTCGGCGAGCTGATCGCCGAGCTGTTCAAGCTCGCGGCCCTGCTGGTGTTCGGCGCGTTGATCAGCCTGCCGCTGCTCGGATCGGTCGGCTGGCGGGGATGGCTGTTCGCCATCGTCGCGCTGGTGCTGGCCCGGCCGCTCGCCATCTGGATCTCCTTCCTGGGCTCCGGGCTGAACGTGCGGGAACAGGCCGCGGTCGCCTGGTTCGGACCCAAGGGCTTCGCCTCGGTGGTCTACGGCCTCATCGTCCTGGCCTCCGGCATCGCCGCCGCGCAGGAGGTCTTCCAGTTGGTCGCGGTCACCATCGTGGTCTCGATCCTGCTGCACTCCTCCACCGACATCGTGGTGGCCCGATGGTTCGACGACGAGCAGGAGGTGCCCGCCTGGTACGGCGTCGCCCGCCGCCTGCGCGAGCGGGTGCGCAAGGAGCGGGGAGCGTCCTGACGCTCAGCCGCCCTGCGTGATCAGCGCCACCAGGGCCCAGGCGAACAGTGCGGTCTGGATGACGAGCTCGCGCCAGGCAAGCCGTGGGTTGGCCTGGATGGCGTACGACATGGTCGTGATCGGCGTGCCGGGTGGCGGGGGTGTCCGGTCCGGCGGGAGAGGCTGGGTGAAGCGGTGGAAGAGCACCTGGGTCAGAGTCAGGCCGACCAGCAGGCCGGTGATGAAGCTGAGGTGCTCGAGCCCGACTGTGGCCAGCAGCGCCACCAGGACGGCCATGAGCGTCAGCAAAATGTGGTCGAACACCTTGCTGGCCTGGCTGCGATGGTAGGCGGCGATGCGCTTGATGCGGACGTCGTAGGGGATGGCGAACAGGTTGATGAACTTGATCAGCGCCTGCAGGATGTACAGGCCGAGCAGGATCTTCAGGGCGAGGGCCATGTTCACTCCTTGACGGGGTCGCCCCCGTCGAACCAGGCCGCCAGAGTCACCACATCCACGAGCCGTAGTGAGCCGGACGGCAGGCCGAGGACGCGCTCGAGCGCGTCGGTGTAGGCCGCGACGACCGGCCGGACGCGGGTGGCCGAAGGGGCGTGCGGCTTCTGGGTGAGGAACAGCTCGCCCAGGGCGTCATTCAGGTCGTTGACGAGCGACAACAGAACGCGCGCCGTCTGTTGCGGGTCGCGCGCGGTGAAGGTCCCTTCTGCGACACCCTTGCCCACGATCGCGGCAAGCAGGGGCACGATCCGCGCGGACACCACCGAGCGCGTCTTGTGTCGGACGACGGCGTTGTCGTCGGAGTACCAGACCCTCAGCAGCGCGGTCAGGAGATCCCGTCGCTGCGTCTTCCACCCGGCCAGGGCGGCGAAGAAGCGTTGGAGGTCGTCCAGTGCCGAATGGTCGGGCGTGTCCACGAACGGCGTCAGATGCGTTTGCAGGAGGTCGGCATTGCGCTCCACCACGGCCTGCAGGAGGGCCTGCTTGGAGTCGAAGTAGTGATAGAAGGCTCCCTTGGAGGTGCCGACCTCGGCCAGCACGTCCTGCACGCTCATCCGTGCGTAGCCCTGGCTCTCGATCAGGAGCTGTGCGGCGTCGAGGAATTCCTCCCGCCGAGCTGTGTGCGCAACCGCGTCGATCGTCCGGGCCATGAGCGACTCCATTAATAAACCGACCGTTGGTTTATTAATGACCCGTGCTCGGGTGGCTGTCAAGCCTCCACCTCTTCGCCTCCTTGCTGCTGTGCTGATGCCAGCGTTGCAGCAGAGCGGGCAGTTCGCCGAGCAGGAACTCGTAGAAGTCGCGCATCTGTGTGAGCCGCCGGTGTGCGGGATCGTCGGCCTCGGTGGAGTCGATCCCGGCTCTCGCAGCCTGGAGCATGGTCTGGATGACCGTGTTCTGGCTGGTGAAGAGGGTGGCCCAGGCGTCGTCGCGCAGCCGGTAGTGCTCGCGGCGGCTGCCAGGGGCGGGCAGCCGTTCGATCAGGCCGACCGTCAGCAGTGATTTCACCGCGCCGGAGACCGCGCCCGCGCTGGCCTCCAGCCGTTCGGCGATCTCGCCCGCCGTCACGCTCTCCTGGTCGGTGAACAGGAACACCGCCAAGGTCCGCGCGGCCATCCGCTGCAGCCCGCCCTCGGTCAACACCAAGGCCAGCTGCTCGGCCGCCTGCCACTGCTCACGCTTGTCGTTCACGCTCAACCTCCGTGGCGAGGATATCCAACATCACGTGACTTCAGAATTTTCTGAAAATTCGGTATACTGATGGCCATCGGGGTCCGCTGTGCGGAGAGGCCGATGGTGTGCCGGGAAGCCTGGTCGGCGATGTGTGATCCAACCCACGTCGACGAGGAGATGACCCCGCGATGACCCTGCTCAGCCGCCTGTTCGGCGTGCGTCCCGCCGTCCGGCACCCGGTACGCGTACGGCGCGACGTCCAGATCCCGGCCGCCGACGGCGTGCCGCTGCTGGCCACCCACTACTACCCGGCGGGAGTCCACCGCCCGCCTCTGGTGCTGCTGCGCAGCCCGTACGGCAGAGGCAACCCGCTGGACCAGTTGCCCAGAGTCCTGGCCGAACGCGGCTACCAGGTGCTGTATCAGAGCCTGCGTGGCACGGCCGGCTCCGGCGGACGCTTCGACGGATTCGTCATCGACCCGGCCGACGCCGACGGCACGCTGAGCTGGCTGCGCGCCCAGCCGTGGTTCGGCGGCGTGCTGGCGACATGGGGAGCCAGCTACCTGGGTTATGCCCAGTGGGAGCTGGCCGCCCGGCAGATCCCCGAGTGGAAGATCGCCGTCATCCAGGACGCCCCTTCGGCCTTCGCCGAGGGGTTCATGTACCCGGGCGGCGCCTTCGCCCTGGGCAACGCGCTCGGCTGGGTCCAGCTCGTCGACACCATGTTCAGCGGCGACTTCTCGCTCGTCCGGCAGTTCCTGGCGGTGCCCGCCGCCGGCCGTAAGCTGCGCCGCGCCAGTGCCACGCTCCCGCTTGCCGAGGCCGATCGGGCGCTGACGGGGCACCGGGTGAGCTGGTTCCAGGAATGGATCGGCAACGGCCCCGACCAGGCGTACTGGTCGCGCATGGACCACCGCGCCAACGTCGGGCGGATGCCGCCCGTGGTGCACCTGCAGGGAGGCTGGTACGACTTCTTCCTCCCCGGCATGCTGACCGACCACGCCGCGCTGCTCGCGGCGGGCCGTACGGTCCGGCTGCTGATCGGGCCGTGGGGCCACGGCAAGGGCCTGTACACCCGCGACGGCATGCGTGACGCGCTCGCCGCGCTGGACGCGGCCCTGCTCGGCAGGCGAGCCCTCTCGGGGGTGCGGGTATTCGTCACGGGCGCGAACAGGTGGCAGGACCTGCCTGGATGGCCGCCCGCCCATGAGCCGACACCCTGGTACCTGCATCCCGGCGACGGGCTGAACCGCACGCACGCCGACCCCGCAGCCGGCCCCAGCCGCTACCGCTACGACCCGGCCGCCCCCACGCCCACCGTCGGCGGCACGACGGTGAGTATGTCGTCGGGCCCGGCCGACAACCGCGCCATCGAAGCCCGGCCCGACGTGCTCACCTTCACCACCGCCCCGCTCGCCCGCGAGGTCGAGGTCATCGGCCCGGTCCGGGTCCGCCTGCACGCCCGCGCCTCCATCCCGCACGTCGACTACGTGGCCCGGCTGTGTGAGGTGAGCCCGCGCGGCCGCTCGGTCAACCTCTGCGACGGCGTCGCGCGTCTCGACCCTGCGAGCGACATCCCTCGCGACAGCGACGGGGTGATCACCGTGGACATCGCGTTGTGGCCACTGGCGCACCGCTTCCGCCGCGGCCACCGCATCCGGCTGCAGGTCTCCAGCGGCGCCCACCCCCGCTACGGCCGTAACCCGGGCACCGGCGAGCCCCTGGCCACGACGCTCGCGTTGCCCGCCTCCATCCACGAGATCTTCCACGACCCCGACCACCCGTCAGCCCTCTGGCTACCCCTCACGGAGGAAACCTCATGAAGCTGCTCGTCCTCGGCGGTACCCACCACGTCGGCCGCGCGATCGCCGAGACCGCGCTGGAGCGCGGCGACGAGGTGACCACGCTCAACCGCGGTCTCAGCCGCCCACCGGCCCCCGGAGTCCGGGCGCTGCTCGCCGACCGCACCGACCCCGAAGCCGTGACGGCCGCGCTCGGCGACGGCGAATGGGACGCCGTGATCGACACCTGGGCCTGGGCACCGCGCGTGGTCGCCCACAGCGCCCGGCTGCTGGCCGGCCGCGCCGGACACTACGGCTACGTCTCCAGCCGCGGCGTGCACCGCTGGCCCTGGCCGGCGGGCGCGGACGAGAGCGCCCCGCTGGTCGACGGCGATCCTGCCAGCGACGACAGCGCCGACTACGCCGCCGCCAAGCGCGGCGGCGAACTGGTCGTCACCGAGGTGTACGGCGAGCGCGCCCTGCTGGCCAGAGCCGGGATGATCCTCGGCCCGTACGAGGACGTCGGCCGCATCCCGTGGTGGTTGCGCCGCCTGGAGAAGGGCGGACGCGTCCTCGCCCCCGGCCCGGCCGAGGCGGCGCTGCAGTACATCGACGTCCGTGACCTGGCCGCCTGGATGCTGCGCTGCGCCGAAGGCGGCGTGGGCGGCGCCTACACGGCGACAGGCCGCCCCCGCGCCGTGACGGTCGGGCAGCTGCTGACCACGGCGCTGGAGGTGACCGGCTTCGAGGCCGAGCTGGTCTGGGCGCCCGCCGACCTCCTGCGGCAGGAAGGCCTGTCGCTGGGCGCGGAGCTCGGACTGCGCCTGCCCGACGGCTCGACGCCCAGCGGCATGCACGACGCCAACGTGGACGCCGCCTTCGCCGCCGGGCTCACCACCCGCCCGCTGCGCGACACCCTCGCTGACACCTGGGCCTGGCTGCAGGCCGAAGGCGACCCCGTCCCGCGCCCGGACGCCCCCTCACCCGACACCTGGCTCGACCCGGCTGCCGAACAGCGCCTCCTGCGCCGGCTCTGACCAGCAAGGAAACCCTCATGCGCGCCATCATCATCGGAGCGGGAATCGCCGGCCTGGCCGCCGCTCTGCGCCTGTCCCAGATCGGCTGGGACACCCTCGTCATCGAGCGTGCCCCCCAGCGCCGCAGCGGCGGCTACGCCGTGACCTTCGGCGGCATCGGCTACGACGCCGCCGAACGTATGGGCATCCTGCCCGACCTGCAGAAGAAGTCCTTCATCACCGAGGAACTCGTCTACCACAAGCCCAACGGCGAGCGGCGCTTCTCCCTGACCCGCGAGACCATCGCCGCAACCACCGGCCCCCGTTCGATGACCATCCTGCGTGGCGATCTCGAAACCGTCCTGTACGAGCGCGTCCGCGACCATGCCGAGATCCGCTTCGGCACCTCCATCACCGCCGTCGACCAGGACGCGCACGCCGTCCACGTGGGGCTCAGCGACGGCACCGTCGAACAGGCCGACCTGCTGATCGGCGCCGACGGCCTGCACTCGGCCACCCGCGCCCTGGTCTTCGGCCCCGAGCGCGACCACTTGCTCGACCTGGAGCACAAGGTCGCCGTCTACATGCTCGACAAACGTCCCGACGCCATCGCGCCCGGCACCACTGGCACCCTGTCCGCCGGCGGCCGTACCGTGGCGGTCATCAGCGTCGGCGACGGCCGTAACGTCGCCTTCTTCGGCTACCGCTCCGGCCACGCTCGCCCAGGTGAGGGCGCGGCTACCGAGCTGCACCGCATCTACGGCGACCTCGGCTGGGTGGTCCCCGAAGCGCTGGCGGGACTGGAGCGAGCAGGCTCGGTCTACTTCGACACCGTCAGCCAGGTCGTCGCCCCCACCTGGCATCGCGGCCGCGTGGTCCTGCTGGGGGATGCGGCCTGGTGCGTCACGCTGTTCGCCGGATACGGCTCTTCCCTGGCCGTGGGCGGTGCCGACCGGTTGGGGGCCGAACTCGACGCCCACCCCGGCGACATCGGCGCTGCCCTGACCGCGTGGGAGAAGGCGCTCCGGCCGGAGGCAGAGAGGAAACAGAGGCTGGGACGCCGGGTCAAAGGCGTCTACGCGCCCGCCAACCCCCTGCTGCTGTGGCTGACCCAACTGCCACTGCGCCTGGCCGCCCTCCCGGCGGTACGCCGCTACATGATCCGCCGCTTCATCAAGGGCTGAACCCCTGGGTCCAGGAGCGGGCGGGAGTCGTTTGCGGGGGAGGGCGATCTTTGTCGGGCCCCCACTCGGGTCCGCGCGACCAGCCCCAAAGTAACGCATGCAATGTTTCAAGAGCGGCACGTAGTGGTCACGGATGGGCGGTACCGGACCGTAGCGACATCTATGCGGAGCAGGGTGCTTTGCGCATCTATGGCGATCGGAGGAGAAAGGATCCCTGCCGATGCGCAGAGAGTGGGAGCTGGAGGACCTCATCGAGTGCTGGACACTGGATGAGGCCGAGGCCGAGTTACTGGCGAACAAGAGCGGTGCCACCCGTCTCGGATTCGCGCTGATGCTGAAGTTCTTCGAGCTGGAGGGCCGCTTTCCGCGCCGGGAGGACGTGCCGAAGGCCGCGGTGGACTACGTGGCGGGGCAGGTGAAGGTCGATGCGGCGCTGTTCGCCGAGTACCGCTGGTCGGGCAGCACGATTGAGTATCACCGGGCGCAGATCCGCCGGTTCCATGGCTTTCGCGAGCCGACGGTCGCCGATGAGGACAAGCTGACGTTCTGGCTGGCCGACAAGATCTGCCCGGTGGAGACCTCGCGGGAGCGGCTGCGTGCCGCGCTGCTGACCCGCTGCCGAGAGGACCGCACTGAGCCTCCCACGCCCAAGCAGATCGAGCGGCTGGCCGGCGCGGCTGAGGCGCTGTTCGAGCGGGAGTTCACCACCACCACGATGCGACGGTGCCCCATCTCGGCAGCGGCTGCGCTTGAAGACTTGATCACAGTCCCCGACCCTGACCCCGATCCGGACGGCGAGGGCGGGGCCGGGGCAGCCGGAGCGCGCAGCTTCCTGCAGGAGCTGAAGGAGGACCCCGGACCGCTGCAGTTGGAGACGCTGCTGGCCGAGATCGTCAAGCTGGAGCGGGTGAAGGCGATCGGGTTACCGGAGGAACTGTTCGAGGGGGTGTCGGAGAAGGTGGTGGAGGTGTGGCGGGCACGGGCGATGCGCATGTACCCGTCCGATTTCGCCGCCGCGCCGGAGCCGATCAGGCTGACCTTGCTGGCGGCGCTGTGCTGGGTGCGCAAGGCCGAGATGATCGACGGTCTGGTGGAGCTGCTGATCCAGCTCGTCCACAAGATCAGCGTGCGGGCCGAGAGGAAGGTCGAAAACGAGCTGAGCAGCGAGTTCCGGAGGGTGGCCCGCCGTCTACGGCTCGGATCGCTGCCGGATCGGCAGGCCGGTGGCGGGGTCGAACGACTCCCAGCGTTGCACGACGGTCTGCCGCACCCCCTGGTCGAGCTGCGCCGCCACGCGGTGTTGCCCCTCGAAGTAGCGCCATTCGGCGTTGGGTTCGGTGTTCGGCTCGATTCCTCCGGTGCAGGCCAGGGCGAGGACCGCATCTTGTTCCCGATCGCCGAGACCTTGCTCGTCAAGGCGTTCGATGGCGTAGTCGCTGATGCGTTCGCCGTGAAGGCCGGCGGCTTGGGCCTGGCGGACCAGACGAATGGCCGCCTCTGCGGCCTGGCTCCAGTCCACCTGGTGGTGCCAGCGGCACGCACGCGGGGCCTGACGGGGCACGAGCCAGGGAGCCAGGCGGCGGATCCGCCGCCTGGCTCCCTGACCTTCGGGCCGATCATGCAGTCCGGTTCGCGGATCTCGTTGGGCACGGGCAGGCGGACGACCTTCACCACTTCATACACCGGCTCATACACCGGCTGGATCGACTCGCTCGGCTCCGGCATGTAAGCCATCTTTGCCTGCCCGGAGTGGGCGGGCCGGGGCAACGGGCGAAGTCATCGAGCCGCCGCGCCCGCCGCATCGGGAGCAGTGCTGGTCTTGTCGTCATGGTCGCGGAGCATCCGCACGACGGTCGCCGCCGAGGGGCGCCGTCCTTTCCTCTTGCCCCTGGTGACGACCAGGCGTGCGGCGATGTCGCGCGGTAAAAGGCTGCCCGGACCGTGGTGCCGGGCCCTCATCGAGGGTGGTTTTCGACGGCTCGCTGCCCTGCCCGGCCGCTGGGGTTCGAGGTGCCGGCCGTAGCGGCTATTGCGTAGGGCGCAGTGCCTGCCTTACTTCGCGGTTGATGGCCCAGGCGTCCGCCACTGGGCCTACGTGCCCGAGCTTGTCGGGGTTGATCACCGTGCGGATCGTCTGGATCTGCCCGTCGAGCACATCGAGCGCCAGGGCGTGCAGCACCTTGCCGCCCCGGTCGCGGAAGATCGCGCCCGGCTGGCCGTTGACCTCGTGCGGCTCGCCCGTCACGCCGATCAGGGCCATCTGAGGGAAGACCGAGGCGAGCAGCCGGGCCACGTTCTGGGCGCCGATAACGGCCTTGGCCAGTTGCGGGGCCTTGCCGCCGCCGTCACCGACCATCGATACATCGGCAGCCAGCAGATTCTGCAGGCCGGCGACGTCGCCTTCACGCAGGGCGTCGAAGAACCGCGACGCCAGTTCTTCTCGCTCCTTGCGGCCCGCCTGAAAGCGGGGCCGGCCTGCGGCCATATGGCGCCGCGCCCGCACCGCCAGCTGTCGGCACGCCGCCTCCGAGCGCCCCACCGCTGACGCGACCTCGGGAAAGCCGAAGTCGAACACTTCCCGCAGCACGAAGACCGCCCGCTCAAGCGGGGACAGCCGCTCCAGCAGCACCAAGGCCGCCATCGACAACGAGTCCGCCAGCTCCGCCGACCGCTCCGGGTCCTGGTATGGATCGGCGAGCAGCGGCTCAGGCAACCACGGCCCGACGTACTCCTCCCGCCGGACACGGGCCGAGCGCAACACGTCGATCGAGATCCGAGGTCACCGTGGCCGACAGGAACGCCTTGACCGTCCTGAGCTCGGTCGGGGCCGCTTCGAAGCGCAGCCAGGTCTCCTGGACCGCGTCCTCGGCCTCGCTCACGCTGCCCAGAATCCGGTAGGCGATCGAGAACAACAGCGGCCGCAGCTCCTGAAACTTCTTGGTCCTGCTCATGCCAGCTCCTCCGTGAAACCCTGCCGCCACGACGGGTAGCGCAGCTGCCAGCCGAGCTCCCGCTTGGCCTTGGCGTTGGAGAAGCCGCGCCCCTCGGTCATCATCGTCACCGCCACCTGTCCGACCAGCAGCCGGGCCAGCCATGTGGGCACCCGCTTCGGCCGCTTCGCTCCCACGCACTCCGCCAGATACGGCAGCCATTCGACGGCCGGGGCCGGTTCGTCGTCCACGATGTCGAACACACCTCTGGCCTTCTGCTCCACCGCCAGGACCGTGGCACTCGCCGCGTCGTCCACATGCACCCAGGAGGAGTAGCCGGTGCCGCCCCCCACCAGCGGAAACTGCCGCTTGCGGATGAGTTCGACCTGGTCGTCTATGGCCCCGTGCCCGTACAGCCCGCCATAGCGTAAGGCTGCACCGCCGGCCTTGACGATCACCTCCTCGACATGGCGGATCGCCGCCGCCCCGGCGCGTGCCACCGTATCCTCCTCCGGGTCCAGCGGGTCCTCCTCGGTTTTCACCCATCCGCCCTGCCGGATGCCGTTCCATGAAGCGTGGCTCTGCGCGACGAGGTGGGAGACCCCGGTGGCTTCGGCGGCGGCCAGCAGGTGGTCCGTCCCCTCCGTGCGCAGCCGGTTGGTCTGGGTGAGCCACCGGTTGAGGTGCTTGATGTCGGGCTTGCCCGCGTGCGTCCTCGACATCGCGCTCATCTGGTGCACGAGCGCGTCCGGCCGAGCGGTGGCCACCGCCTCACCGACCGACATCGCATCCAGGCCGTCCATCACCAACCCCTGCGCGCCCAACTCCGCCAGCAGCCCCAGCTTTGCCTCAGTCGTCGTCGTGGCCGTCACCTGGTGGCCTCGCGCCACGAGCTGCGACACCAGCCGCCGCCCCAGAACCCCACTCCCGCCTGCCACGAACACTCGCATGGTCATCACTCTCCATGGTCGGCCACGATCCCTCCGCGGAGGGGGCCAGATGATCGGAACTGGGTGTCGCCGCCCGTCAACCGGTGAAGGGCTCAAGGACGAAGCGGCCCCACGCGATGAACGCCGCAACCGCGAGGTAGACCAGGTTCAGCACCACGAACGCGGATTCGCCGCGTCGACCGTGGGTGATCATCGCGCCGGCCATCAGCAGGATCCAGCAGACTGCGGTCACCGGCACCAGAACCGGCGCGATGCCGAGCGTGGCGGGCAGGATCAAGCCCGCCGCGGCCAGGAGCTCAAGGACGCCGAGGGTCTTGACGAAGCCGACGCTGGCGTCTGCGGTCCATCCCCCACCATGGACCGCAGCCAGTTTCTCCTTGGGCACGAACGCCTTGCTGATGCCGCCGCTCAAGGCCACCACCGCCAGCAGTCCGGCAGCGATCCACAACGCTAGGTTCATCGTCCACTCCTTGATCGAGGATTGTCTGCACCCCCTAGACGAGACAGCGACCCCCGCAGTGACATCTCCCAGCCTTCGCAACCCTGCGGCCCCCAGGCCGCACCCGTGGCCCGCACCCCGCCACTGCTCGGCGGGCAGGGGTTTTCTCAGGGCAGGCGCAGGTTGGTGACGAAGGCGCGGGCCAGGCAGAGCTGGGTGTAGGCGGCCGGCATGAGCCAGGTCCACCGCAGTCGTGGCGCTAGGCTGCACGGCCGCGTGCGCGGTGGTGGTCTCCGTCGCGCTCATGGCGAGCGGCTGGTGGACGTTCGCGTACGGCGGTGCGGCGGGGGCAATTGGTGTGGCCGGCGCCCGCGCTGTGGCTGGCGGCGCTCGGGTTCTTCGCGGCCGCGGCGTTGCGCAACACCGCGGCGGCCACGTCACCGGTGGCGTTCGTGTGGACTGGGGAGCAGCTCTTCGGCGGCGCGCTGGCGGACAATGCGGCACACCGGCTCCTGCACCTGTTCGCGAACACGTCCTGGGGGAGTCGCGCCCAGCTTCGCCAGCAGCCCCAGCCTCGCCTCAGTCGTCGTCGTGGCCGTCACCTGGTGGCCTCGCGCCACGAGCTGCGACACCGGCCGCCGCCCCAGAACCCCCGCTCCCACCTGCCATGAACACTCGCATGGTCATCACTCTCCAAGATCGACCACCGCCCCTCCGCAGGACGGGGCCAGAAGATCGGGAACTGTGGGTCGCCGCCCGTCAGCCGGTGAAGGGCTCGAGCACGAAGCGGCCCCACGCGATAAACGCCGCAACCGCGAGATAGATCACGCACACCAGCACGAACACGGATTCGCCACGTCGAACGTGGGTGATCACGGCGCCGACCATCAGCAGGATCCAGCAGACCGCGGTCACCGGCACCAGAACCGGCGCGATGCCGAGCGCGGCGGGCAGGATCAGGCCGGCCGCGGCCAGGAGCTCAAGAACACCCAGGGTCTTGAGGAAGCCGACACTGGCGTCTGCGGTCCATCCATAAGCAAGCGTCCTCTGATGGAAGGCAGCCAGCTTGTCCTTGGGCACGAACGTCTTTTGGATGCCGCTACTCAGCGCTAGCACGGCCAGGAACCCGGCAGCGATCCACAACGCGAGGTTCATCATCTACTCCTTGATCGAGGATTGCCTGCACCCCCAAGACGAGACAGCGACCCCGCCAGTGACATCTCCGAACACTCGCGCGTCCTGTCTTCAGCGGGATCCCCGGCGGGGCCGCATGTCGTGTCCATCGCAGCGACCCTGATCTGGTGACCGGCCGGCCGATGGACAAAGCTCCCGCCGATACCAGCCCACAAGCTCGCGATTGTGAGGCCGCTCACACCGTGTCACAGCCCATCGGGGCATCTCGTCTCAGAGGGCATGACGAACTCGGAACAGACCTCAGTGCTGATCACCGGTGGCAACAAAGGACTTGGCCTTGAGACGGCCCGGCGGCTCGGCGAACAGGGCTGGACGATCTTTCTCGGCTCACGCGACGAAAGGCGAGGACGAGCGGCTGCCGACAAGCTGAGCGACGGCGGCGCGAACGTGGTCATGGTCCCGCTGGACGTGACCTCGGACGAGTCCGTGACCGACGCCGTACGGCTCGTCCGGGAGCACACCGATCGGCTGGATGTGCTGATCAACAACGCCGGCACGCCAGGAAAGGGCATTACGCCGGTAGACGCGACGGCCGACGAAATTCACTCCGTCTACGACACCAACGTGTACGGACCGGTCAGGGTCACGCACGCGTTCCTTCCCCTGCTGCAGGCGGCGGACCATCCGCGGGTGGTGATGGTGTCCAGCGCCGGCGGTTCCTTCGCGGTCGTGACCGATCCACAGCAGGCCGTCTCGAAGATGCACGAGCTCGCCTACACCTCGTCCAAAGCGGCGCTGAACATGATCACCATCCGATACGCCCAGGCGATCCCGCAGGTCAAGTTCAACTGCATCACTCCCGGAGAAGTCGCCAACCACAAATTCACCGCCACCGACATGAACAACCACACCGGCCAGCTGACCGTCACCGAGGGCACCGATCCGATCGTCAAACTCGCGCTGAGCGACGCCGACGGCCCGACCGGGACCTTCACCGATCGGCTTGGCCCCGTTGCCTGGTGACCACCGCGCACCCCACGGCCCTTTGCCGGCGAGCCCGCAAAGGCCGAGGTGACACCTCTCGCAGCCACCGTTGTCCCCCACGAGGGCGGCGGTCGGTGCGGCGCGCGTATGAACGCCGACCCTGAACGACCGGAACAACTCAGCCAGATCAATCACTGGGAGGTCATTCATGACGAAGAGCGTTGACAGCGAACTCGCCGACCTGGAACTGCCGGTCGAGAGGGGCTGCCCGTTCACCCCGCCCGCCGCCTACGAGCGACTGCGCGAGAAGGCGCCGATCAACAGGATCCGCCTGGTCAATGGTGGCGAGGCGTGGTGGGTGTCCGGGCACGAGGAAGGCCGCGCCATTCTCGCCGACCGCCGCTTCTCCTCCGACAAGCGCAAGGACGGCTTCCCGCTCTTCAACGTCGACGCCGCCACCCTACGGCAGCTCCGCAGCCAGCCGCCGCACATGCTCAGCATGGACGGCAACGAACACGCCGCTGCCCGCCGTCCGGTGATCGGCGAGTTCACCGTGAAGCGGCTGGCCGCGCTGCGCCCGCGGATCCAGGACATCGTCGACCGCTTCATCGACGACATGCTCGCCGCCGACCAGCGCCCGGTCGACCTGGTGCAGGCGTTGTCCCTGCCGGTGCCGTCCCTGGTGATCTGCGAACTGCTCGGCGCGCCGTACACCGACCATGACTTCTTCCAGGGCCTCACCGCCGTGGCGGTGCGGCGGACCTCCTCGCCGCAGGAACGCCAGCGGGCCTTCGCCGAACTGCGCGCCTACCTCGACGAGTTGATCACCCGCAAGGAGTCCGAACCAGGCGACGACCTGTTCGGCCGGCAGATCGCCCGGCAACGCCAGGAGGGCACCCTTGATCACGCGGGCCTGGTGAGCCTGGCCTTCCTGCTGCTCACCGCCGGGCACGAGACCACGGCGAACATGATCTCGCTCGGTGTGGTCGGGCTGCTCTCCCATCCGGAGCAACTGGCCCTGATCAAGGCCGACCCGGGCAGGACGCCCATGGCCGTGGAGGAACTGCTGCGCTACTTCTCCATCACCGACACGGTCTCCTCCCGGCTGGCCACCGACGACGTGGAGATCGCCGGGGTGAGCATCAAGGCAGGCGAGGGCGTCATCGTCTCGGGCCTGTCGGCTAACTGGGACCCGGCGGTGTTTGAGAATCCGGCCGAACTGGATGTCGAGCGCGGAGTCCGCCACCACCTCGCCTTCGGATTCGGCCCGCACCAGTGCCTGGGCCAGAACCTGGCCAGGATGGAGCTACAGATCGTCTTCGACACGCTGTTCCGCCGCATCCCCACCCTGCGGCTCGCCGTACCGGCCGAGGAAGTGCCGTTCAAGACGGATGCCGTCATCTACGGCGTTCACGAACTGCCGGTCACCTGGTGAGGACATGATGCGGATCAAAGCCGACACCGGGGTCTGCGCCGGCTTTGGCCAGTGCGTACCGAGTCGGCCGTGTTCGCCCAAGACGACGACGGCATTGTGGTCCTGCTGACCGACCACCCCACGACGAGACCACGGCACAGGCGCGGCGCCGTCAGTACCAACTTGGTTGGTGATCCTGGGGTTCTGTCGCCCGTGTTGGAGATCTCCGACGTCGCTGATGTCGTGTTCGACCAGAAGACTCGATCTCGGGTCAGGAAAGGAAGCAATTGATGACTATGACGGAGCAAGGAATGGGTTCGTTGGCCGGGAAGGTCGCGGTCGTGACCGGAGCGGGGTCCGGTATCGGCGCGGCGACCGCGGCGACGCTGGCGGCTCTGGGAGCGCGGGTGTGCTGCGCCGGACGTACGCTTGAAAACGTCGAGCGGACGGCCGGGGAGATCGTGGCTGCTGGTGGCCAGGCGTTCGGGATGCGGGTGGACGTGGCGTCGCCTGAGGACAACGATGCGATGGTGCGCGAGACGGTCGCCCGTTACGGGGCCGTGCACATCGCACACCTCAACGCCGCGACGGGACACTGGGCCGGTGTGCTGGACCACCCGCTGGAGGAGTGGGACCGCACCATGGCGGTGAACCTGCGTGGTGTGCTGCTCGGTTTGCAGGCGGCGGGCCGGGCGATGCGCGACGGGGGTGGTGGCTCGGTCGTGGTCACCTCCTCGGCTGCCGGGCTCACCGGTGTTCGGATGTCAGCGGCGTACGCGGCGTCGAAGCACGGTGTGCTCGGACTGGTCAAGTCGGCCGCCCTGGAACTGGGGCCGGTCGGCATCCGGGTCAACGCCATCTGCCCGGGATACATCGCCAGCAACGACCTCACCCGGAAAATGGGCGAAGAGCTCGACGTCGCCAGCCGATTTCCGCTGGGCCGACCGGGGCGCAGCGAGGAGGTCGCCAATCTGGTCGCGTTCCTGGCCGGTGAGAGCGCGTCGTTCATCACAGGCAGCGTGTTCACCATCGATGGCGGCTGGCTGGCCGGCGGCATCGAACTCGGGGGCGATGCCGAGCAACCAACGACCAGCGACGACCGCATGGCTGCCATTGCCAACACGTCCTCCCTGAACTCGTAAGAACTGGCCGAACAGATCACCCGCATCGCCGACGCCGCGGCGGTGTCACCGAAGAGGCATGACCTGACCACCGTCCGGTCTGCCGCCCTGTAACAGGAGGACATGTGCAACGTGGCGAAGTCTGGTGGGTCGCGTTCGACGAGCGGCGGCCGGTCGTACTGCTGTCGGGAGACGACGCGTCCGGGATCCGGGCGATGCAGGTCGTCGCTCCGGCGGGCGTCGACATCAGCGGCCTGGGCGTCGAAGTGGTAGTAGGAGCCGTGGAAGGACTGCCCTTTGAAGGCGTGCTGCGGATGGCGTTCCCTCATCCAGGCGTTACTCCGTGCACGTGGCTGACCACGGTGTCCCGGGACGACCTGATCGAGCAAGCGGGCGTCCTGTCCTCCGCGAAACTCAGCGAGATCGAGGATGCCCTCCGTCTCGGGGAGCAGGCGAAGGAGTGGACCCCAGCGACGACCGCGAAACTCAGCGAGATCAGGGACGCCCTCCGTCTCGGCGGACTCAGGTAGGCGGAGAAGGCGAACCCCGTCCTGGACGACCGGCGAGGCACAGCGCATGCTCGCCTCCGGCAGGCGCAGCGTGCTGACCGGGCAGGACCCGGACGCCTTTAAATCTCGTGAAGGGCAGGTCCGTGGCCCAACGTCTACCGCATCCTCGCCGACCGCCACGTGCGCCCATTCTGGCATCTACGCGCAGGGCGCCCCGCTCATGCCAGTTATGGAGAGTTACTTCGATAAGGACCCGAGCGGCGGAGCAATGCTGATGTACGTGATAACGATCTATTATCACGTACATGAGCGATCACGGCGGCGCGGCGACCAGGACAACACTTCGCAGGGACGGTGCGCGACTCCGGCACGTTATCCGGTACATCATCCGGGCCGCAGCATGCTCCGCCGGGCGGTCGGCATGAGCGCCGCGCCAAAGATCACCGCCCTGCGCGGCGGGCACGTCACGCTCGCCGCGGCCGCCGACGCCTTCCTCGCCACCCCGCGCACCGCCAACCCCAACACCCACCGCGCCTACGCCTCCGCGATCGACCGCACCATCGAGCGGCTTGGCCGCGACCGGCCGCTCGCCGAGATCGCCGACGCCGAGATCGGCCAGGCGCTCGCCGAGCTGTGGGGCCGCTGCGCGCCGGCGACCTGGAACCGCAACCGCGCCGCCGTCACCTCCTGGCTGACCTGGTGCCAGACCAAGAAACACTGGGCCACCCCCTCGGTCCCGGCTGAGGCCGAACGCCACAAGGAGAGCGCCGACGAAACCCGCGCCGTCGCCAAGACCACCATCCACCGGCTGCTGTCACGCCGCGACATCCCGCTCCGGGAGAAGACCCTGTGGCGGATGCTCTACGAAACCGCCGCCCGGGCCGTGGAGATCCTGGCGCTCAACGTCGAGGACTTGGACCTGGAGCATCGGCGGGCACCCGTCCGGTCCAAGGGCGGCGCGCTCGAGTGGGTGTACTGGGAATCCGGGACCGCCCACCTGCTGCCCCGGCTCCTCCGGCTCCCGGACGGCAGCACCCGCACGCAGGGCCCGCTGTTCCTGTCCGAACGCCGCCCCGTCCCGGCCCGCCGCCCGGCGGCCGCCGACATCTGCCCGCACACCGGCCGCGCCCGCCTCGGCTACGACCGCGCCCGCGTCCTGCTGGACACCTACGCTGGGCTCGACCTGCACCAGCTGCGCCACAGCGCCGCCACCCACCTCGGCGACGCCGAGATCCCGCTGCAGCTCATCATGGGCAAGACCCGGCACAAGAACCCGCGCACCGCCATGCGCCACGTCAAACCCGGCGCCGAAGCCATCGCCAAAGTCACCGAGGTCCTGGCACCCCGCCGCCGTACCCACTGATCAACGAGTGGCGGCTCGCCGGAGCTATACGGGAGTTCTGGAGCCGATTCAGCGGCTCCAGACACACTCGGTGACGAAGGCTACAGAGAGTTACTTTTGGGCTGGTCGCGCCGACCCGAGCGGTGGGCCTTGTCAGAGTGGCGGGAGGCACCAGCCGACCGCTGTGGGTGCAGGGCCGCGCACCGACTTGGTCACCCCGCGCGATGTGCCTCTTCACCGCGCCCCGCCGACACAGTGGCCCGGCATCGCAGCAACCTGACGGCCACGGCGATGATCCAGCTGAACCCGGCCAGCAGGGACAGGTGCTCGAGCAGCCCAGCGGGGGCGGGCCGCCAGATGCCGAGCGTGTCGAGGGGATAGGCGATACCGGCGGCGAAGGCGAAGGCGATGACGAGAGCGCCGGCCAGCCGCAGGTAGCGGGCCCAGGCGTGGCTGGCCTCGCCCAGGCGCCCGGCCAGGACGAAAGCGGCGGCGCTGAGACCGGCGAACAGGGCGAGCCCGCCGACCTGGTGGACGCCTCCGGCGGCGGTGAGGCCCTCGGGCTGTCCGGGCGGGTAGCCGAGGGCGGGGTCGGTGGGTACAAGTCCGGCCACGGCCAAGCCGGCGGCCGCGGTAGCGATGAGGATGGGTCCCCAGGTGGCGCCGCGGCCGGTGCGCAGAACCCGGCGCAGGCCGATGGCGAACAGACTCAGCAGCAGGGCACCGAGCAAGAAGTTGGCGGTCTGTAGCCAGGCGCGCTCGCCGATACCGAGCTGGCTGGCGCCGTGGCGCCAAAGGCTGTAGCCCGAACGGGTGGCACCGTCGGCCCACAGCACCGCCGGGACCAGGACACCGGCGACGAGGCCGCAGCGCAGCAGCCATGAGGTGGACATGGGGAAGCCCTCCTGTTGCTCCGCGACGCCTGTCGCGGGCCGACCAGACTTCCCGGCTCACCATCTTGTTCGATACACGGATTTTAGTTCATACTAAAACTGGCGAAAAGAGGGGTGCATGAGCGAGGACGAGCAACTGCTGGAATGGGCCGAGCAGGTCGCCATGTATCTGGCGCGCGATGGCGTACCACCGATCGCGGGGCGGATACTGGGCTGGCTGATGGTCTGCGATCCGCCGGAGCAGTCAGCCGGCCAGATCAGCGCCGCCATCGGCGCCAGCCGCGCGTCGCTGACGCTGAACCTGCGACTGCTGACCGGCATGGGATTCCTCACTTGGCGTACCCGGCCAGGCGATCGCACCATGTACTACCGGATGGCGGAGGACGCCTGGCAGACGGTGGTACGGCGCCAGGTCGCCGGCATCAGTTCGTTCCTCGACATCACCCGCCAGGGCCTCGACCTGCTCGGCCGGGACGACGAAAGGGCCGCACGCGTCCGCCAGGCGCACGCCACCTTCGCGTGGATGGCCCAGGTGTTCGAGCAGGCGCCGCCTCTGGAAAAGGAGGCACCATGACCGGCCACGCGATCGTGATCGGCGGCGGCATCGGCGGCCTGGCCGCCGCCGTCGCCCTGCGCCGCACGGGCTGGCAGGTGAACGTACTGGAACGGGTGAGCGCCTTCGCAGAGGTCGGCGCCGGCCTGTCGCAATCACCCAACGCGATGCGCGCTCTGGCCGCGCTCGGCCTCGGCGAGCAGGCCCGGCAAGTGAGCATGCCCACCTGGGCCACCCACACCATGCGCCTGCCTTCGGGCCGCCACCTGATGCGCGCCCCCGCCCAAGGAGATCCGCCGCTGCGCGCCTTCCGCCGATCCGCCCTGCACCGGCTCCTCCGCCAGGCCCTGCCCGAAGACGTGGTGCGCACCGGCATCGAGGTGACCGGACTGACTCAGGACGCCGAGAAGGTGACCATCACCCACACCGCCGACCGGCAGGAGGCCGACCTGGTCATCGGCGCCGACGGCATCCACAGCGTCACTCGCCGCCTGCTGTGGCCGCATGCACCCGGCCCGCGCTTCCTCGGCTACACCGCCTGGCTCGGCCTGGCCGACACCCCCATCGCGGTGAGCGGCAGCATGACCATGGGCCGCGGCCGTTACTTCCTCATCCACCCCGTCGCTCCCGGCCAGGTCTACTGGGCACTCGGCACCGCCGCCGACCAGCCCGGCGTTCGCTTCGACGACGAACTGGAGCAGGTACGGCGCCGCATCGACGGCTGGCACGATCCGATCGCCACGCTGCTGAAGGCCACGCCTCCAGAGCAGGTCCGCCACATCGACATCCACGACCTGCCCGACCTGCCCAGCTTCACCAGCGGCCGCGTCGCCCTGCTCGGCGACGCCGCCCACGCCATGAGCCCCGACCGCGGCCAGGGCGCCGGCCAATCCATCGAGGACGCCGTCGTCCTGGCCGCCGCCCTCGCGACGCACGGCACCGTTCCCGAGGCGCTGACCGCCTACGACGCCCAGCGCCGTCCCCGCACCCAGACCACCGCCCGCAACGCCCGTCAAGCCGGCTCACAGGTGATCCACGCCGGACCTGTCGCCCACATCCTGACCGCCCTCGCCCTCCGGCTCACCCCGTCGGCTCTGTGGGAACGCCTTGCTCCACGCGCACTCGGCCCTTTGTGGGACTGGGTGCCTCCGACACTCCCCGACGGAGCAGCACCTAAGTGACCCACAGCACGAGCGCTCCTGTTGACCTTGCTGGAGTTACGGGCATCCGCCGCCCTCGTCTCGGGCAGAAGGGCATTCGCGCGTACGACCGGTGCTCAGAGAAGTCGGCCTCAACGCGATGGCAGTGCACGGCCTCGTAAAGACCCCATGCCACTTTGTGGCGCCCTCGGATAAGTGAAACTTGGGGTGCGTCGCCCGCTGACGTCGTACTCGCTTGGACCTGCGAGGCCGTTCTAAAGACTGACGCTGGAGCCTGCCCGGTAGATACCCCGAATTGCCGCTACGAGCGCGTGTCACAGCATCTCGATGTTGTCGCGGGCTCCGCGGGCGACGCACCTGTTGTCCATCTTCAAGGGTTGACCACGGAGGCGCAATGGAGGTCGTCCACCCGGCGGTGGCCGGGATCGATGTGCACAAGAAGATCTTATGGGTGTCCATGTCCATCCGGCTGCCCGGCGAGCAGCAGCCGTTCGTCCGGAGCTACCGCACGTTCTGGAGAGCGCTGCAGAAGATGGCCGCCGAACTGGCCGAGCTGGGGGTCGCGGATGTGGCGATGGAATCAACCGGCGTTTACTGGTGGCCCGTCTACCACGCGCTGGCCCAGACGGGTCGGATCGAGGTGTGCGTGGCCAACGCCGAGCATCTCAAGAGCGTCCCAGGTCGCAAGACCGACATCCGTGACTGCCAGTGGATCGCCGAACTGCACCAATTCGGCCTGCTGTGCCCGAGCTTCATCCCCGCCCAGAACGTTGCGGCGCTGCGGCACCGCACCCGCTACCGCAAAAAGCTGATCGAGGCGCGTATGAGTGAGGGTCAGCGGCTGGCCAAGGTGCTGGAGGACGCCGGAATCAAAATCGACTCGGTCGCCTCCAAACTGCTGTGCGTCTCCGGGACATGATCGAAGCGCTGATCGCCGGGGAACGCGACCCGCACCTGCTGGCAGGTCTGGCCCGCGGCGTCCCGCGGCACAAGCACGAGGACCTGGTGGCGGCTTGCGACGGGCGCTTCACCGCCACCCACGCCGCCATGTGCCGCCTGCATCTGGACGCCTACGACCACACCACCGGCAAGATCGCCGAGCTGGATGGCCTGGTCGCCGAAGCCGCCGCAGCCTTCGAGCCGGTCATCACCCGGCTGATGACCATCAGCGGGATCGGACGGCGCACCGCCGAGGTGATCGTCGCCGAGACCGGCGCGGACATGTCCCGCTTCCCGACCCCCGAACAGCTGACCGCCTGGGCCGGGCTGGTCCCCGGCAACCGGGAGTCAGCCGGCAAACGCCGGCGGGCCGTCACCCGCAAGGGCAACAAGCACCTCAAAGCCGCTATGGTCGAAGCCGCCTGGGGCGCCTCCCGCACCCGATCCAGGATCGGAGCCCGGCTGCGCCGCCTGGTACGCCGCTTCGGCAGGCAGCACGCCAAGAAGGCCGCAGTCGCCACCGCGCACACGCTGCTCCGCGTCTGCTGGGCCGTCATGGCCCGAGGCGAGGACTACCGCGAAGACGGTGGCGACTTCTACGACCGGCGCGAAGCCCGCCAAACCCACTATCTGGCCGCCCGCTACCAAAAGACCCTGGAACGCCTCGGCTACCAGGTCACCCTGATCGCACCCGACCCCGGCCCGGCACATCATCCCGACCCCGATCAACCAGAGGAACCGGCAGCCTGAAATCCCGCAGGCCAGTGGCCGGTCACACCATCACGACCGCGCCACCGATCCCGTCTGCCCATCTACTGTTCGCTACCGCGCGATGGCCAGGACCCAAGTTTCGTCACAGCACGGATTCGATGCCCACCGGAGGCCGACAAGGCCGCCGCCCTGGACGCCCTCATCACCGACCACTCTGTCACGCTCGCGCGGTCGCTCCAGCGTCAGGACCGGCTGACCGTCAGGTGACGGCCTTGCGGCACACGGTGCCCGGCGCGGGGAGGCGCAGGCTGATCAGGTAGCGGTTGACGTGGGAGATGATGCAGGAGTTGCCGGCGTTGTAGAGGCCGTGGCCGAGCCCCTGGTACTGGACCGCGGCCGAGCCGGGCACCCGCCGCACGATGTCCGCCGACCCCTCGAAGTCCGTCCAGGAGCCGACACCCAGGTAGGGCGGCAGGCCCTTGGCAGGCAGCGGCGCGGGCGGGTTGGTGACGGGGGCCGGCCAGCCGACGCAGGCGAGCGGGTGCCAGAGCTCGATCCCGGCGAGGTTCGGCAGCAGGCGCTCACCCTCGCGGCGCTTGTCGCGGTACTCCTCGTAGTCGCGGAATCCCGGGCCGTCGAGGCAGTGGGTCATGTTCATCCCGGTGAATGAGGGGACCTTCGGGCTTTTCGTGCTCTGCCGGACGTAGTCGGCGAACCCTGAGGCGTCACCGCCGGCGGCCCGCTTGATCGCCTCGGCGAGTTCCGTCCATCGGGGGAACTCGGGCTCCGGACCCGGTGAGATGATGCTGGGGGCGGCGGCCTCCTTGATGTCGAACCCGCTGTAGGCGGCCTGCGGCGATTCGCCCTCGACCGGCACCGGGACGCGGTCGGCCCGCGCCACCAGCGCCCGCCAGATTTCGCCGACGTCCTGGCCGTGCAGCGCGCAGGTGGCGGTCGCCGCGCACCAGGCGGCGAACCGGGTGAAGGACTCCTCATGGGGGACCCTGCCCTGAGCGCGGTCCATGTACGGGCTGACCGCGCCGTCGAACACCATCGCGCGCACCCGGCCGGGGAACAGCCGGGAATAGTCGATCCCGGGTCTGCCGCCGTAGGAGTTGGCGATGAAGCTCAGCTTCTCCTCGCCCAGCGCGACGCGGATCGCCTCCATGTCCCGCGCCACGGAGGCCGAATCCATGTGGTCGAAGAACTCGGGATCGGCGGCGCGGCATCGCTCCGCCGCCGCCCGGTTGCGCCTGCCCAGCTCGGCGTACTCGGTGCGGGTGTCGGGCCAGGTGATCCACGGGCCCGAGACGAGGCAGTCGTACGGCAGCACGCCCTTGTCGATGGTGTTGCGGGGCGCGACGCTGACCACGTCGAACCGATCGCGCAGCTCGGCGAAGCTGCCCGCGTTCTTGCTCAGATCCGCCACGCCCGAGCCGCCCGGCCCGCCGGGGATGGCGAACACGGTGCCCATCCGGCGTTGGGCACCGGTGGCCGGCAGCATGCCGACGGTCAGGTCGATCGTCCGGCCGGACGGCTTGGCCCAGTCCACGGGCACCTTGATCGAGGCGCAGCGCAGCTGCTTGACGAGGTTCTTGTCCTCGCAGTCCGCCCAGGCCAGCGTGGACGGGCCGGAGTCCGGTGATCCGGCCGCGGCGGCGGGCACCGCCGAGACCAGGATGGCCGCGGCCGTGCCGATCGCCAGCACCTTGATCCGGCGTCCGGTCAGCGCGATCATCGTGGCGCCCGCCGTCAACGCGGCGATCACGTACGCGACCAGTAGCCCCGCCGCCGCGGCAGGTGGCAGGGTCCCGCCGCCGACCCCGGCGATCTGGAGCGGCAGATTCTCGATCATGAAGGAGCCGGCCTGCGCGCGCAGTGGCATGGGCAGCGTCCTGGCCGCCACCGGCAGCACCACGATGATCACGGTCAGCACGACCAGCGCGCCGGGGGTGGAGCGGACGGCGGCCCCGACGCCGAGCCCGATCAGCGCGACCGCGGCCATCGACAGCCCGGCGACGACCACCGAGGCGAGCACGCCCGGCTCCGACAGCGACGTGCCCAGCGTCACCCCGTCGCGAAGCAACTGCTCGGCCCGGTCGCCGAGCACCGCCATGGAGGCCGCGTGCATGACGAACGCCAGAACCTGACCCGCCACCAGCGCGACCGCGGCCAGGCCCGGCACCTTGGCCAGCAGGAGCACCTGCCGGCGCGGCACGGCCACCAGGCTCGTCTGGATCATCCTGGTGCCGTACTCCGAGGTGATCGCCAGGGCGCCCAGCAGGGCGAACACGAAGTAGGCGACCGCGATCCCGTTGCCGATGCCGTCCCCGTTGCCGGGGAAGGCCATCCTCTCTTCCATCGTCTGGTTGTCGAACCCCCGGCCGATCATGAACGCGATCCCGGCGCAGGCCAGGACGGCCGCCACCGAGCAGGCCAGCAGGTAGAGGTTCGAGCTGAGCGAGCGGAACTTCAGCCACTCCGAAGCGATCACGTCGATCATCGGACGGTCCCCTTCCGGGTGGCCCGGTTCCCGGTCCCGGTCCCGCTCTCGGTCCTGTACTCGGTGCTGTCCTCGGTGAGCCGCATGAACGCCTCCTCCAGGGACGCGCCCCGCAGAGACAGCTCCGCCAGCGCGATCCCCGCCGACAGCGCCAGCTCCCCGATCCGGGCCGCGTCCAGCTCCCGCACCGACAGGGCGCCGTCTTCCTCGGTGACCACCGCCGCGCCGTGTGCGCGCAACACGCCGGCCAGCCGCTCCGGGAGGGGCGTGCGGACCAGCACGTCGCCCTGGAAGTGCCCGGCCAGGGCGTCCATGCCGGTGTCGGCGATCAGCCGGCCCCGTCCGATGACGATGACGTGGTCAGCGCTGAGCGCCATCTCGTTCATCAGGTGACTGGACAGCAGCACGGTACGGCCCTCGTCCGCCAGCGAACGCAGCAGGTCGCGCAGCCAGCGGATGCCCTCTGGATCCAGCCCGTTCAGCGGCTCGTCCAGCATCAGCACCCCCGGGTCCCCGAGAAGCGCCGCACCGATCCCCAGCCGCTGCCGCATGCCGAGCGAGAAGCCGCCGATCCGCCTGCTGGCCACGTCGGTCAGGCCGACCTGGTCAAGGACATCGGCCACGCGGGCGCGGCCGATGCCGTTGCTGCGTGCCAAACAGGCCAGATGCGCGTACGCGCTGCGGCCCCCGTGCACCGCTCCGGCGTCGAGCAGCGCCCCGATCGACCGCATGGGACGGGGGATAGAGGCGTACGGGCGGCCGTTCACCAGCGCCTTGCCCGCGCTGGGCACCTCCAGGCCGAGGACGGCGCGCATGGTGGTGGACTTGCCTGCACCGTTCGGGCCGAGGAAGCCGGTCACCAGCCCCGATTTCACGGTGAACGTCAGGTCGTCGACGGCGACCTTGTCCCCGTATCTCATGGTTAGCTCCCTCACTTCAATCACGTCTCACCCTCATTCGCTGGTCTGATCGAGCCTGGCCATCCTCGCGATCCGTAGCCTCGGCCTCCATGGGTGCGGACCCACCGGCCGGGTGGGAAATTGCCCCTACCGGAGGTAGGGCTGGCCCCACCGACATCTCCTCGCCGGCAGGGCAGACTGCATCTGTGATGGGGATACGACCTGCGCCCGGCGGACGGGCGGGGAAGGCCGCTATAGGGGTGGCGGCGTACGCGGTGAACGGGATGGCCGGCCTGGCGCTGAACGCCGTCACAGGGCTGGCGGCGCTGGCGCTGCTCGGCCTGGTGCTGGCGAGCGTCGCCCTGGTGCCGGTGGCCGGTCTCGGGCGGGCGCCGCTCGGTCGCGGGCTCGTCCTTGTCCGCCGCCTGGCCGTTTTCCAGCGCCGCTGGGCGGGCCGGGTGCTCGGCCTGGACAGCGCCACAGACAGCGACCCCGGCTACTCGCGCGAGAGTGGCAGGAGGCGGCGGGCCGGTCCGGAGCTGGCGTTGCGCGACCCCGGCACGCGGCGCGAGTTGACGTGGCTGGCCGTGCACGGCGTCACAGGCCCCGCCCCCGTGGTGGCGGTGTGGGCGATGTTGTCCGCCCTGGACTACGTCTTCTTCGGGCTGCGCCCGATGGACCCCAGCAGGCTGACCACGTTCGCCCTCAGCATGTCCATTGTGGCCATCGCGGTGGTCACCCTCATGGCCGTCTCCCTTTTCCGTACCGGCCAGGCACGGCTGGCGCGACTGCTGCTGGACCCGGACCCCGCACCGGACGCGCGGATCCGGGAGCTGGCCGCGTCACGGGCCGCGGTGGTCGACGCGAGCGCGGCCGAGCTGCGCCGCGTCGAGCGTGACCTGCACGACGGCGCGCAGGCCAAGCTGATCGCCATCCGGATGAACCTGGGCTTGGCCCGCGGCTGCCGCGACCCCGGCGAGATGCTGCAGATGATCGACGAGGCGCGGCAAGTCGCCGGCCAGGCTCTGACGGACCTGCGTGACCTGGTGCGCGGCATCCACCCCCCGGTGCTGGCCGACCGCGGCCTGGCAGGCGCCATCGAGGCGGCCGCGCTGCTGTGCCCGATGCCGGTCGAGGTCGACATCGACCTGCCCGGCCGCCTGCAGCCCCCCGTCGAGTCCGCCGTGTACTTCGCCGCCGCCGAGGCGCTGACCAACGTGACCAAGCACAGCGGCGCCTCCCGCGCCTGGGTGCGGCTGCGGCACGCCGCCGGCGTGCTGCGCCTGACCGTAGGCGACGATGGGTGCGGCGGAGTCCAACGCGCCGGGGGCACCGGCGTGCGCGGCATCGAAAACCGCTTGTCCGCCTTCGACGGCTCGCTCACCGTGAGCAGCCCTCCTGGCGGCCCCACCGAACTGACCATGGAGGTCACGTGCGCGTTGTCATCGCCGAAGATCTCGCACTCCTGAGGGACGGGCTGGTACGCCTGCTGTCGGCGAACGGCTTCACCGTGGTGGAGGCGGTCGACAACGGCCCCATGCTGCTGCGGGCGCTGGTCCGGCACCGTCCGGACGTGTCCGTGGTCGACGTGCGGCTGCCGCCCGGCTTCGCCGACGAGGGGCTGCGCGCCGCGCTGGAGGCACGCAGCCGGGTTCCGGGGCTGCCCGTGCTGATCCTGTCGCAGTACGTGGAGCAGCTGTACGCCAGGGAACTGCTCTCCGACCGCTCCGGCGGGGTGGGGTACCTGCTGAAGGACCGGGTGGGCGACGTCGACACGTTCGTCGACGCGGTACGCCGGGTCGCCGGCGGCGGCACCGCGATGGACCCCGAGGTGGTCACCCAGCTCCTGGCCCGGCGCAGCCGGGACGAGCCGCTGGCCGCACTGACCCCCCGGGAACACGAGGTGCTGACGCTGATGGCGGAGGGGATGTCCAACCTGGCCATCGCCGCCCGCTTCCAGGTCACCGACAAGGCCGTCGGCAAGCACACCAACAACATCTTCGCCAAGCTCGGCCTTCCTCCGTCCGACGACCACAATCGCCGCGTCATGGCGGTTCTGACCTATCTGCAAGCCACGCCCGTAGCGCCAAGATCACCGATGTAGGCGTCCCTCCCCGGTCACGTTCCCATAAATGACCAGTCGATCATGCTTAGCGAACCAAGGGGGATGGATGCCTGGTTCCGGCGTTGGTGGCTGACCTTTGAGCCGATGTCACGCGCCGGGCCGTATCAGGCCGCTCTCGTAGGCCAGGAGGACCAGCTGGACCCTGTCGCGCACGTTCAGCTTGGCGATGGCCCTGGTGATGTGGGGTCTTGGCAGTGAGCGGACTGATGACGAGGCGCTCGGCGATCTCGTTGTTGGAAAGGCCGAGCGCCACGAGCTTGACCGTCTCCGTCTAACCTCGCTGGCCCCGCGGATCAGCCCTCAGCGCCAATGGCCCAGGGCGGATTGTCCTGCCTCGGCGTGGAACACCACGTCACCGCGGGTCAGGGGCGGATTCGTTGGATTCTGTTCCATTGCTACTGGGTCACCGCCATCACCGCGCTGCACGAGGAACTGCGCCAGGGCGACGACGCGGTGCGCCGGACAGGCTTCCGGCTGAACGACGCCGCCGGTTGGGCCCGCAAGATCGCCCAGGACCTGCAGGAGACCGCCTCCGATATGGCCCGGATCGCCGCCCGCCCGGACGACTCCTGCGCCGTGCCGTGGGGCGTGTGCCCCGAGCACGGCAACACCCTCACCTCCACCGGCGGCACCACTCGCTGCCGAACCTGCGGTCGTACGTGGGGCTACAACCGCGACAACGCTCCGTGCGCCGAACCCGCCACCCACCGCCTCACCGACGCCGACGGAGTCGAAGCGCTGATCTGCGACGGGCACGCCATCGACGTCCGGTCGACTCACCCCTGCACGCGTCCGCCGCGGGTTCAGGAACCTCCGCCCACATCTCGTCTGCCCGGCCCGTGCGCCGAAACCCAACCGGCCCGGCCCCGGACGCCCGCTCGGCTCGAAGAATCAGCGCCCTGCCACCCGCTACGACGTGGGCAAGACGACCAGACGCCTCGGCACCATCGCCGAACGTGACCAGGTCAGACCATGAAGGACAGGCTCAGCCGGCGAGCAGGGCGTGCACCCACTGGTCTTCGCGTTGCTCGATGTATTCGGCGTCGTTTCGCCAGGCGTCACCGTGGCCTTCAACCCACAGCCTTGCCCAGGGCTGGACACCTTGGGCTGCCTGAGTTCGCAGGAAGTCGTGCATGGAACGCGTACGGCGCCCCAACAGAGGGACCAACCGACGACGTTCGGACTCATCGAGACCGTACGCGTCGGCGAAGACTCGCAGTCGTTCCGCCGCGTCCGGGCGCTGCCAGTCTGGATGTGCGGACAGCGGGATGAACCCGTGAATGGCGTATGCGACATCCCACAGAAGGGAGCCGGGACCTGCTGCGTCCCAGTCGATGAGGGCCCACCGCGTCTCGTCTGCGACCACGAGATTCCAGGGGGCCAGGTCGTTATGTGCGATGATGTCGCTGCCCTCGGGAGGGATCAGTGTCTGCCAGTGCGCGTCGGACGGGGGCGTGAAGTCCTGCACGGCATCGTGGAAGTCGCGGATGAGGCGTGCAACGCGAGCCAGTTGTCGAGCGGGTTCCATCAGCGAGAACCGGTCGGGCCAGACCACATGTCCCGGCATGAAGGTCAGGACCTCACGTCCTTGATCGTCAATGCCGAGTGGGCGAGGCGCCGCGCTGAATCCCACCTCGTTCAGGTGGGCAAGCAGGGCATGCACGGAGGGAGTCCACGGTCCGGCCGGACGACGAACGGTGTCTCCGACGCGAACGACACCATCACTTACGTGGCCGCCAGGCAACGGCTGTTCATCATCGTGCTGCATCGAACCAGTGTGTCGGACCAGCTCGCCATGATCACCCCATTAACAGAGGCTCTCACAAACATTTCTCAGAACCACGCCGTCCGGCGTTTACGTGAGAACGGGTTCTGAGAACCGATCGACGGTCCGGCACATCCTCGCCACCGCTCTTTGATCTTGCTCTGGGAATGGATCGTTTCTGAGAACCAGCGATTGACCGCGACCGTCCAGTGCACCCCAAGATCTTGCGCACCGCCGAGTCACATCAGATGCTGCGCCGCTTCACCCGCGGCGGCCCCAAGCACCCCACCTACCAGGCGATCGAGGAGCTCGGCCGCGTCATCAGGACGATCTTCATCTGTGAGTATCTGGTGGATGAGGAACTCAGGAGGGAGATCAACGAGGGTCTGAATGTGGTGGAGAACTTCAATTCCGCCAGCAAGGACCTGTTCTACGGCAAGGCCGGCGACCTGACAGGCGACGACCGCGAAAACGTTGAAGTCTCCGCGCTGGCGCTGCACCTCATCGCCGCCGCCATCACCTACCTCAACACCCACCTGATCCAGATCGTGCTGCGCGATCCGGCCTGGCAAAAACGGCTGAGTCCAGCCGACCGGCGCGGGCTGACCGCTCTGTTCTGGTCCCATCTGAACCTGTACGGGCGCTTCGAGCTCGACATGAGCCGCCACCTGGAGCTGGACGGTGTCCCACTCTGGCGGCTCAGCACCCCGTGACGCACGGGGTTGAGCCAGGGCCGGCGCCGCTCAGCCCTTCGGCCCCGCCGTCTACTGCCGGATCGGCAGGCCGGTGGCGGGGTCGAACGACTCCCACCGTTGCACGACGGTCTGCCGCACCCCCTGGTCGAGCTGGGCCGCCACACGGTGGTGCCCCTCGTAGTAGCGCCATCCGGTGTTGGGTTCGGTGTTCATCGGCACGATGTGAGCCCAACACGACTCCCAACCCGAGACCCACCAGCAACCACAACCCCCGAAACAGGCCGTTGCCTCTCCACCAACTGAGCGGGCAGCGGCCTTGGAGCTCTCGAGGAACTCAATCCAAAGCATCAAGATCGCGAACCAGTAACCACGACACATAGCGATCCCAAAATGACGACATCGAACGATCCAAGTCACATACCGGCACGGGCGGGAGTTCGCGCTGCGGTTCGGCGCGGACGCGGCTACAGCGGCGATCTGGCCCTTGATCGTCGATGGCATGACGAAACACCGTTGGCCTCGGTGACCGCGGTGCGCACGGTCGTGCCCATGTCGGTCAGGCGGCACACGCCGGAACGTTCGTCAGTCGCGCACGAGCGGATGCGGACTGCCTGTCGTAGATGCCGGTCACATGCGCGTTGATCATGCTGACGTCCGCAGACGACTTGACCGTGATGCGCGAGTCGGCCCCGAAGCTGCCGTCTAGCACCAGTTTCGATGGCACACCATGGATGGCGGCCGCGGCGCGGACCGCGCCGTCCTCGGCCTTGTCGGCCTCCGCTTGCACCCTCAGCAGCGCGACGCCTCCTGCCTCAACCACGTTTCACGACGCGCTCTCCAATCGGCGGGCTGGAGCTCGTGGGCCGATCGGCCTCGACGGCCTCGCCGACCCTGGCCGCCGTCTCACGCAGCCAGATGTGCGCCGCGTCGTGTGTGTGCGCCGGGTGCCACCACAGGGCTTCCTGGAGTGGCACGGCGTCGTAGGGCGGTTCCATGACGCGGACCGGGACGAGCCCGCCCAGCCGCTCGGCGAGACGTCCCTGGATGAGAGCCACCCGGCGGGTGCCTGCAACCAGCAGGGGCATCAACTGGAAGCTGTCCACGGAGATCTCCACGCGCGGCTCGATGCCGAGCAAGCCGATCTGGCGAGCGGCGGGCGCGTCGTAGGTGCGCTGGTACGTCACCCACGGTAGCCGGGCCAGGTCGTCGAGCGTGAGCTGCTCGCCGACCTCGGGGTTGTCGTCGGCGACGATGTAGACCCAGCTGTCCCGGTAGAGATCGACCGTGGGAAAGCCGCGAATGATGCCGTGTGGCATCAGCAGCCCGTCGACGGCACTCAGCAGCGCCGTGGTGTCCTCGATGGCTTCCGTCGGCGCCTGTTTGAACCGGAGCCGGATGCCTGGCGCCTCGGCATGGATGGTGCGGGCGAGTTCGGCGCCGAAGACGGCCACCGCGTAGTCGGAGGCGATCAGGGTGAACTCGTGTTCCTCGCGGGCGGGGTCGAAGTCGGCCTGGCTGGTGAAGACGCGCTCCAGTAGGTCGCAGGCGGTGGCGGTGCGGTCGAGGAGAGCCAGGCCGAGGGCGGTCAGTTCGTAGTGTCCGCCGGCCCGGGAGAGCAGGTCGTCGTTGAAATGGCTTCGCAGCCGGGCCAGGGCAGCGCTCGTGGCGGGCTGGCTGAGCCCGATGCGTCGCCCCGCCTTGGTGACGTTGCGCTCCTCCAGCAGCGCGCGCAGGGCGACGACGAGGTTGAGGTCCAGGCTTGCCAGATTCACGAAGCATCCCAGTGCGGAGTCGGAACGTGACGAGTATTTGTGCGCTGGATTTAGTCTATCCAAGAAATCTATTTGCCAGATCACACCTTACGGGCCAGATTGGTGACATCTCAATCGGGAGGACATCTCCGTGACATCCACAGCCGCGTCAGTTCCCTTCTCCGGCCCGTTCGCCATCGGCACCCTTTCGGCTCCGGGCGGGGCCAGGTTCCCTGGCCTGGTGGCGCCGGACGGCCGAGTGCTCGACCTGTGCACGGCACTGGGCGAACCCACGCTGACCACGCTGGTGCTCTTGGAGCGCTGGGACGAGCAGCTGCCACTCCTGCGCACCCTCGTGGAGGACCCGGCGGGCGACTGGCAGCCGCTGGCGGACCTGGCGGTGCACGCGCCCCTCGAGCCCCGGCAAATCTTCCAGTCGGGCGCCAACTACCGGCAGCACGTGATCGACCTGGGGGTCGCGCACCGCGCCCCGGACGACCCGCGCACCGTCGAAGAGGCCCGCGCCGAGATCGCGGCGATCATGGACAAGCGAGCCGCCGAGGACCTCCCGTACGTCTTCATCGGCCTGCCGACCGCGATCAGCGGTCCCTACGACGACGTGGTGCTCCCCGCGTGGGCCGAGAAGCCCGACTGGGAGCTGGAACTGGCCGCGGTGATCTCCCGCCCCGCCTACCGGGTCACCGTGGAACAAGCCCTGGACCACGTCGCGGGATACACCATCGCCAATGACCTCACCGACCGCGCGACCGTCTTCCGCCGGGACATGCCCCCCATCGGCACCGACTGGCTGCGCTGCAAGAACGCCCCCGGTTTCACTCCGCTGGGCCCCTGGATCGTCCCGGCAGGCTCCGTCGCCGACCCGTCCGATCTGCAGGTCACCCTCAAGCTCAACGGGAAGACCATGCAGGACGAGTCCACCAAGGACATGATCTTCGACGTGGCGCGGATCGTCTCGTACATCTCCCAGACCGCCCGGCTGCTCCCCGGCGACCTGGTTCTGACCGGCAGCCCGGCAGGGAACGGCATCCACTGGGGCCGACTGCTGCGCGACGGCGACGTGATGGACGGCTCGATCACCGGGCTCGGCGCCCAGCGCACCCGCTGTGTCGCGCAGGAAGCGGCAGCCGTCGGCGCGCCGGTCGACCCCATCGCCGTCAAGTAGCGCCCTGAAACGGCCGGGCGGCCCCGATAGCCGCGCCCCGCCCCCGCCCTTGCCGCCCACGCCGTGCGGCCCCTCACAGGAGACCCCATGACAGATCCCCGTCCTCGCAACGTCCTCGTCATCGGCGGTGGCGCGTCCGGCAACGCCGTGACCGTGTTGCTGCGGCGGGCGGGCACCACCGTGGACCTGGTCGAGGCACAACCCGACTGGAACGTCCTCGGCTCCGGCATCACCCTGCAGGGCAACGCGCTGCGCGTCCTGCGCGAACTGGGCGTATGGGACAAGGTCTGCAAGACCGGTTACGCCTTCGACTCCGTGGGCCTGGCCGCGCCCGACGGGAGGGTGTTCCACGTCCAACAGGGCATCCGCACGGGTGGCGAGGATCTGCCCGCGACCGCCGGCATGCAGCGGGCACAGCTTCAGGAGATCCTGTGCGAGGCCGTCCGCGCCAGCGGCGCGAGCGTGCGACTCGGCACCACCGCGAACGAGCTGATCCAGGATGGGACCGGTGTCACCGTCCGTTTCAGCGACGGCACCGAGGGGCGCTACGACCTCGTCATCGCCGCCGACGGCCTCAACTCCGCCACCCGCGCCATGATCGGCATCAGCGACAAGCCCGAGCCGACCGGCATGGCCATCTGGCGCGTCGCCACGCACCGCCCTGAGGGCGTGGAGCGCTCCGACCTGATCTACGGCGGCCCCTGCTACATCGCCGGTTACTGCCCCACCAGCCAGAACACCATGTACGCCTACCTCGTGGAGGCCAACCGCGACCGCACCGCCATCGACCCTGCCTCATACGCGGAGGAGATGCGCCGGCTGGCCGCGGGCTACGGCGGCGTGTGGCCGGAGATCGCCGCGAGCATCACCGACCCGGCCAAGGTCAACTACACGTGGTTCCACCGGCTGCTCGTCGAGGGCGCCTGGCACCGCGGCCGGGTCGTCCTGATCGGCGACGCCGCCCACGCCTGTCCCCCCACCCTCGCCCAGGGCGCGGCCATGTCGCTGGAAGACGCCTCCGTGCTGGCCGAGATGCTGAGCGAGGAGCAGGACTGGCGTTTTCTGGACGCCCTGCTGACCGGCTTCTACGAACGCCGGATCGACCGTGTCCGCATGGTGGTCGAGGCCTCGGTGCAACTCGGTCAGTGGCAGCTGGACGGCGTCCGGAACGCCGACATGCCCGGTCTGATGCACCGCACGATGTCCGTCATCAAGGAAACCCCGTGAACTCCGTGAGTCCGCTGAGCAGCGCAGCCACGATCGACGTGCACGCGCACGTCCTGCTCCCGCGGATCGAGGACGCCGTCGCAGGACGCCCCGCCCTGGCCGCCGCCCGCGCTCTCGAGGCCCGCCGCAACGGCCCCGAGGCCCTTGCCGTCAGCGGCCCGATGTTCCGCGACCGCGTCCCGAAACTGACCGACGTCAAGGCCCGGCTCGCCGCGATGGACGCCTCCGGGATCGACGTCCAACTGGTCTCGCCGTCCCCCTCGCACTACCACTACTGGGCCGAGGAGGCCCTGGCCCGCACGGTCTGGGAACAGGCCAACGCCGGCACCGCCGAGCACGTCGCCCAAGCCCCGGAACGACTGCACGGCCTCGGCCTCGTCCCACTCCAGCACCCGGCCCTCGCCGTCGAAGCGCTCGACCACGCCCTCGGCTTGGGCCTGCGCGGTGTCGAAATCTCCAGCCACGCGCCAGGGCGCGAGCTGTCGGACCCCGCATACGAACCGTTCTGGAAGCGTGCCGAGGAAACCGGGGCGATCCTCTTCCTGCACCCCTTCGGCTGCACACTCGACGAACGCCTCGACCGCTGGTACCTGTCCAACACCGTCGGCCAGCCCGCCGAGAACGCCGTCGCGCTCTCCCACCTCATCTTCTCCGGCGTCCTGGACAACCATCCCGGCTTGCGCGTCGTCGCCGCCCACGGCGGCGGCTACCTGCCCACCCACATCGGCCGCTCCGACCACGCCTGGCGTGCCCGCACCGACGCCCGCGGCTGCGCGCACCCGCCCAGCAGCTACCTCAAGCGGCTGTACTTCGACTCCCTTGTCCACGACCCGCACGTCCTGCGCGAACTGATCCGGGTGGCCGGCCCCGACCGGGTGCTGCTCGGCTCCGACTTCCCCTTCGACATGGGCACCGACGACCCGCTCGGCGCCCTGCGCGCCGTCGAGGACCTACCCGATCCCCACTTCCACGCCGTGCGCGGCGGCAACGCGGCAGCGCTGCTGTGCCTCACCTGAGGAGTCCGACATGACCAACCGTCTACTCACCCATTTGCGGCACGTCGACCTCGCCGTGCCGGACTACGACAAGCAACTCGACTTCTACGCCGGCGTCTGGGGCCTGACCAAGGTCGCCGAAGACTCCGGCATCTCCTTCCTGGCCGCCGAGGGCTCCCCCGAGCAGTACATCGTCCGGCTCCGCAAGGCCGGGGAGAAGCGCCTCGACCTCATCTCCTACGGTGCCGCGAGCCCCGCCGACGTGGACACGCTCGCCGAGCAACTGCTCTCGGGTGGCGTGCAGTTGATCTCCCAGCCCGGCAAGCTCGACACCCCCGGCGGCGGCTACGGCTTCCGCTTCTTCGACATCGACGGCCGCACCATCGAGGTCTCCGCCGACGTCGAGGCACGCAAGCACCGCCGTGTCGAGGAGAAGGAGGCCATCCCCGTCCGTCTCTCGCACGTCGTCCTGAACTCCACCGACATCAACGCCACCCGCGCCTGGTACGAGCAGCACCTCGACTTCCGGCTGTCCGACACGATGAGCATCCCGCACATGGGCGAGCTCATGCACTTCATGCGGATCAGCAACCAGCACCACTCCATGGCCATTGCCCGCGGCCCGCACACCTCCCTGCAACACCTCTCCTTCGAGATGCGCGGCATCGACGAGTACATGCGCGGCTCCGGTCGCGTGATGCGCTCCGGCGCCACCAAGATCTGGGGCCCCGGACGGCACATGGCGGGCGACAACACCTTCACGTACTTCCTCGACCCGCACGGCAACACCGTGGAGTACACCACCGAGCTCGAAGAGCTGGACGAGGACACCTGGCACCCGCACATCTACGACCTGACGAAGCCCGAGAACGCCGACCAGTGGGGCACGGCCAACCCAATGAACGAGATGATCGCCAAGGAGATGCACAACGACGTCGACCGCGGCGTCTTCGTCGCTCCGCCGGTCTGACCCCCTTGCCCCGGGGGCTCGGCGCACTCCCCGCTCTGCCATGCCCCCGCGCCCCCCGGCCTGTACCAACTCACCCAGATCCTGAGGATTGCCATGAGTTTCGCCAGGTACGAACAGCACGGTCGCCGCCGCGTCGCCACCGTGAAGGACGACGGACAGCCCGGGTCATGACCGACACCCCGGACACGAACTCCGCTCCTCCTCCCACAGCGGACGCGGCGGAACTCCAGGAGTTGCTTCCCGGAATCCACGCCTGGGTGCAGCCGGACGGGACCTGGTGGGTCAACAACGCCGGCGCGGTGGCCGGCGACGACGGGGTCCTGGTGATCGACACCTGCGCCACCGCGGCTCGCACCCGCCGGTTTCTCGACGCCGTGGACACGGCCACCGGCGGGGCGCCCGTCCGGCTGGCGGTGAACACCCATCAGCACGGTGACCACACCTACGGCAACAGCCTCCTCCCCTCCACGACAGTGATCGTCGGGCACAGCCGGATGCGGGAAGGGCTTCAGGCCGACCCGATCATCGACGGCTGCCCACCGCTGTGGAACCCGGTCCCGGACTGGGGGCCGGTGGCCCGCAGGCTTCCCGACATCTCGGCCGGCTCCGCACTCACCCTGCACGTCGCAGGTCGGCGGATCGAGCTGCTGCACCCCGGCCGCCCGGCGCACACCACCGGAGATCTGATCGCCTGGCTGCCCGAAGAACGCGTGCTGTTCTCCGGCGATCTGGTGTTCGCCGGACTCACCCCGCTGGTCTTCATGGGCTCGGTGGACGGGGCCCTCGCCGCGGTCGACTGGCTGGAGTCCCTGCAACCCGACGTCGTCGTCCCCGGCCACGGCCCGGTCCTCACCGGCACCGGCATCACCCGGGTCCTGGACGAGCACCGCCGCTATTACCGTCTCATCCTCGACACCGCCCAGGACGGGCTCTCCCGGGGTCTGACGCCCCTGCAGGCCGCCCGCCAGGTCGACCTGGGCGAGTTCACGGGCTGGGCCGACGCCGAACGGATCGTGCTCAACCTGCACCGCGTCTACGCCGACCACGCCGGCCGGGACCTCGACGTGATCGCCGCCTTCGGGAACGCGATCGCCTGGCTCGGCCGCCCAATGCACACCTCCGTCTGAAGGGAAGCGCGACTGTGCGGTTCGTGACCTACGCCGACGACGACGGTGATCGGGTCGGCGTCCTCCACCACGACCAGGTCCATCCCCTGGGTCGCGGCGTCACGATGCTCGGCCTCCTGCGCGACGGCACCCTGCGGGCGGCCGGTGAGCAGGCCCTGGCCGCGCCTGCCGCGACCCGGGCGGTCGGTGACCTTCAGCTGCGCGCGCCGATCCCCGATCCTCCCGCTGTGCGGGACTTCATGACCTTCGAACGGCACGTCGAAGGTGTCTCCAGACTCGGCGGAACCGACGCGACCGTCCCCGAACGCTGGTACGAGGCACCCGCGTTCTACTTCACCAACCCCTACGCGATCCTCGGCCCCGCCGACGACGTCCCCGTCCCGCCCGGCAGCCGGATGTTCGACCTGGAGCTGGAGGTCGCCGCCGTCATCGGCCGCACCGGCCGCGACATCCACCCCGACGACGCCGACGCCTACGTTGCCGGCTACACCATCCTCGTCGACTGGTCGGCCCGCGACGTCCAGTTCGCCGAGATGCAGGTCCGGCTCGGCCCCACCAAGGGCAAGGACACCGCCACCACCCTCGGACCGGTCCTGGTCACCCCCGACGAACTGCAACCCTGGCGCACCGACACCTCGTTCGACCTGACGATGACCGTCGAGATCAACGGCGAACGGCTGGGGCAGGACCGCTGGTCGTCCATGGCGTTCTCCTACGCCGACATGATCGCCTACGCCTCCCGTGGCACCGAGATCCGCCCCGGCGACGTCCTCGGCTCCGGCACCTGCGGCGGCGGCTGCCTCGCCGAACTGTGGGGTCGCGAAGGCCTGAACGCCCACCGCCCCCTGCAACCCGGCGACGTCGTCACCGTCACCGTCGAACAACTCGGCACCCTGACCACCCGCGTCGTGCCAGGAGTCGAGCCGATTCCCATCCCACCCGCACGACGGGGCCGGTAGGCCCAGTCTGTCCGGAACGGCGACCCCCGTGGGGTCGCCGTCGCCCGCCTAGCCGAACAGACGGTCACCACGCCCCCGAACACCCTTCGGCGGTCATCCTGCCGGTCCGGCAGACGTCGTAGCCGTGAAGCCCGAACCAGTACACGTCCAGCGTTGCGAGGGGAGTCCGATGAACGAGTTCGTCATCGTCGGTGCGAAGGTGTTCGACGGCGAGAAGAACCTGGGCCAGGTCGACGTGCACGTCGCCGACGGCGTCATCGTCTCGGTGGGCGGGCCGCGTGTCACCGGGGTGGAAGTCGTCGACGCCACCGGCGCAACCCTGCTGCCGGGCCTGATCGACGCACACACCCACACCGATGCCGCGATGCTGCGCCAGGCGCTGACCTTCGGCGTCACCACCGAACTCGACATGGGCTCGGTCCCCGCCACCATGAATCCGCTGCGCGCCGAGGTCGAGGCCGACCGGACTTTCGCGGACGTGCGGAGCGCCTCCTTTTCGCTCACCCACCCCGACGGCCACCCCCACCAGTTCCGGAAGGGCCTCAACGATCCGGTCTGGCCGACCGCGACCACCGTGGCGGAGGCGGCCGGGTTCGTCGACGACCGGATCAGCGAGGGCGCCGACTACATCAAGCTGATAGCCGAAAGTGGCGGGGCGTTCGGCTTCCAGTTGCCGCACGTACCACTGGAGATTCACACCGCCGTGATCGCCGAGGCGCACGCTCGCGGGAAAATGGTGATGGCCCACGCCATGACGCTGCACGAGACATCTGGCGACAGGGCACCCGCCTCGCGGCCGCATCCACGCTCGGCTCCCGGTGAACCCGCCGGGAGCGACGAGGGCGTGTCTCCTAATTCCGGGATGCGGTGCGAGTGGTCATGATTGTTGCGGCGAGTAGGACGCCGCCGAGGAAGGTCAGGGCGTACTTGTCGTAGCGGGTGGCGATGCCGCGCCACTGCTTCAGGCGGTTGAATGCCCGTTCCATGGTGTTGCGCTGCTTGTAGATCTCCTCGTCGAACGCTGGTGGGCGGCCGCCGGCCGAGCCTTTCTTCTGCGGGCCGCGATCTGGTCACGCCGTTCGGGGGATGGTGTGCTTGATCCGGCGTCGGCGCAGTTCGCGCCTTGGTTGAAGGGTGCGAGTACGCCTTGTCGGCCAGCAGCCGGACCTCCGGAGGCTCGGCGTCGGTGTAGCCAGACGCGAAGTAGTCGTCCAGCACGGCAGCAACTGGGAGGTGACAGAAAGCCTGCCTATGTGACAACTACCGTGCTTCGGCTCAGCCTCCCCCGCTCCTCGAGCGCGCGGAGCTTGCCAACTCAGGCGCACATCCGCCAACTGAAGCGCTAAGTCACATTCGTCGCCCAAAGCTGCTGACAGAACGTAGCGGTGATTACAGAGAGCTACTTTGGGGCTGGTGGCGCGGACCCGAGTGGGGGGCCGGTTAGGTGTGGTGTCTCAGGACGTTGGTTCCACGAGGTCCTCGATGGTCAGCTGCTGAGGGAAGGTGTCGAGCGGTTCCGGCGGCTGGTCGAAAGTGACACGGTAGTCGCTGCCAGACGTCCGGCTGATCGGCGGCTTCCCGCCCAGGGCGGCATGCGGCCGATCGTGGTTGTAGTAGTTCAGGAAGTCAGCGAGTGCGACGCGGCGTTCGTGCTCCGAGGTGTAGTCGCGCACGTAGGTCCACTCCCGGGTCAGTGTGCCGTTATAGCGTTCAACCTTCCCATTCGTCCGCGGCGTGTACGGCCTGGTCCGCTTGTGCTTCGTACCGGTCGCGGCGAGCGCATCACCCCAGGTCTGGGAGCGGTAGCAGGCGCCGTTGTCTGTCAGGACGCGACGGATCGGGGTGATGCCGTGGGCGGCGAAGAACGCTACTGCCCGGTGCCAGAAGGCGACCGCGGTGACGGCTCTCTCGTCGTCCAGGGCCTCGGTGTAGGCGAGCCGGGAGTGGTCGTCGAGCGCGGAATGCAGGTACGTGTAACCGACCTTTCCGGTGCCGGGACCAGCATGTTTGGAGGCGCGGGCGGCGTCTGTGCCCACGCCGTGCATGCGCCAGCCGCCGCCCTGCGGGATGCGTCCGAGCTTCTTGATGTCGACGTGGACCAGGTCACCGACCCGGTCGTGCTCGTAGCGGATGACCTCGCGTAGCAGCTCGCCGGTCGGCGGGTCGAGGTCACGGAGCCGGTTGAGTCCTCGCCTCACCAGGATGCGGTGGACGGTCGCTGGCGCGACCGTGACGCCGTGCAGCCGCTGAAGGTCGGCGGCGAGCCGCGCGGGCCCATGCTTGGTCTGCCGCCGCAATGCCTCCACCAGGTCAGCTATGTCCTCGGCGGTGCGGGCCGGGCTCGTGGCGGGGCGGGAGGAGTGGTCAAGCAGGCCGTTCTCGCCGTGTGCGCGCCAGCGGGCGTACCACTTGGCCAGGCAGCGGCGCGATAGCCCGGCCTCGGCAGCGATGTGCGCGATCGGCCGGCCAGCGTCGATCCGCAGGCACAACCGCAGACGTCCCTCCGGGGTCAGCGGTGCGTTCCAGTGCCCCTGCTGTTGGCGCTCCTGGACTTGGCGGACGCGTTCATCGGGAGCCCTGGGATCTCAGGGCTCCCGCGTGAGCGGCTGTGCGTGGCGTCAACGTGCGAACTTTTCGATGGCTGCCGGGGTGACGGGGGTGAAGAAGTTGACGAGGTTGCCGTCGGGGTCGCGGAACAGCAGCGACCGGTTACCCCAGGGCATCGTGGTGGGCTCGGTGACGAAGTCGGTGACGAAGCCGGTCAGGTTCTGGTGAATGCGGTCCACGTCGTCGACGAGGAACTCGGTGATCACGCTCTGGTTGTCCGCCGGGCGGGCAGAGCCCGGGGCGAACAGTGGGACGGTACGGGTGCTGGCGATCGCGAGGGTGGCGTTGGGGGTCTTGAGTTCGGCGAAGTCCTCGGTGGCCCACGTCGCCCGCGCCCCTGTGGCTCGCTCGTAGAACTCGACCAGGCGCGCTACGTCGCTGGTAATGATGCGGATCGAGACGAAGTCCATGGGAATCTCCTTGGCTGTGCTGGAGGCGTGCACGTCGCAGACTAGGAGAAATAGTGGACAGAATCGGTCCTGTATTCGCGTTAGGCTGCGAACATGCCTCGACCAACCGCCCGCGTGCTGACACTCCTGGAGCTGCTGCAGTCGGGCGGCACCCGGACGGTGGCCGAACTCGCCGACCGGCTCGGCGTCGAAGGGCGCACCGTGCGGCGGTATGTGGACCAGCTGATCGACCTGGACGTGCCCGTGGAATCGGTGCGCGGCCGCTACGGCGGGTACCGGCTCGCCCCCGGGTACCGCTTGCCTCCGCTCATGCTGAGCGACGACGAGGCGCTGGCCGTGCTGCTCGGCCTGGTCGCAGGCCGCCGAGCAGGGTTGACGACGACGGAGAACACGGCAAGCGAGACGGCATCGGCGAAGATCCGGCGGGTGCTGCCCAAGCACATCGCCCGTCGGCTCGACACACTCCTGGAAGCTCTCGCCTTCACGGATCAGCCCGGCGAGTTCGACACCCCGGACGCCGAGGTCCTGCTCGCCATCGCCGATGCGGTGCGCCACCGCCGACCGGTCTCGATCCGCTACACCGACCGCGACGGACGGTGCAGCGAACGCACGCTGCACGCGTACGGGATCGTCGCCCATTCCGGCCGATGGTACGTCACGGGCAAGGACGCCCAGATCGGCAAGGACCGAACCTTCCGGCTCGATCGCATCGCAGACGCGAGGACCCTGCCCGGCTCATTCGAAGCGCCCGTGGGTCCCGGTCCGGCGCAGCGTGTTGTCAGCGTTCGCCACGGCCGAGTACCGGCATGAGGTGACCTTGCGGATCCACGGGACGGTCGGGCAGATCCGCGCCCGCCTTCCCGCCAGCGTCGCGAGCCTGGAGGAGTACGCGCCCGTGGCAGGCGAGGACCGGGCGACCGAGCGCTGGCTGCGCGTCGAGCTGCGGGTGGAGCGGCTCGACTGGTTGCCTCCGGTACTCGCCTCACTCGACCGGCCGTTCGTCGTCGAGCGCCCCGATGAACTGCGCAACCTCGTCATCGCGCTCGCCCAACGCCTCGCGTCCTACGCCCGCCAAGCCTGACAGCGAGGAACCAATGTCATGAGATGGCACAGTTAGGCGATGCTGACGCCGACCGGCGCACGCGCCAGACGCGGCCCTCGACGCCTGGCGACGCGATCGACGGGGCGGTCTGGGTCCGCCAGCTCGGCGAGCACGCCGCCGCCCGCACCGAGCTCGTCGAGAAGGTGCTGACCGTGTTCACCGCCGACCGCGAGCTGTTCACCCAGATCCGCGACGACTTGCTGCGCCGCCACGCACACCTGGAAGCGAGCACCACGGCGGCGCAGGAAGCCGCCGAGCGCTCCGAGCGCCGAGCCGCCAACGCCGAGCGCGACCGCGACATCGCCCGCGAGCAGGCCGATGAGGCGCAAGCCGCCCGGCAGGCCGCCGAGCGCCGCGCCGACGACGCCAGCGCCGAGGCGGCCGCCGCCCACCGCCAGGCCACCGAGGAGGTCCGCCGCGCCGAGCGGCGGGCCGCCCAGGCCGAGGGGCAGGCCCGCGGAGCCGAGGCCGCCCGCGAGCGCGCCGAGGCCGCGCTGACCGAGGTCCGGGAACTGGCGCAGGCGGAGCGGGAGCAGGCGGCCGAGGCTTCCGCCGCCCAGCAGGCCCGGATCGCCGAGCTGGCGCGCGCGGTGGCCACCAAGGACGCCGAGGTGCACGCCGCTCGGGAGCAGGCCGCCGAGCTGCGTCGGCGGCTGGAGGAGCAGGCCGGGCAGCTGCAGCGGCTCCAGAGTGACCTGGATCAGGCTCGGACCGAGACGAGGGCGGTACGGGAGGACCTCGGGCGCGAGCTGGGTGAGGTCCGCCGCCAGGCGGAGACGGAGACCGCACGGCTGCAGACCCAACTGGGCGAGGCTCAGCAGCAGGCCGCCAGCGCAGCCGTCGACGCTGCCGCTCGGATCTCCCGTGCCGAGACCGAGCGGGATCTGGCACGCGAGGAGGCGGGGCGCCTCCGTCGGGAGCTGGCCGAGTCCGTCGCCGAACGCGAGCGTCAACGCGCCCGTGCTGAGCAGGCCGAGGCGCAGGCACTACCGGAGGGCAGCACCGAGTAGCAGTCCGCGTTTCTGAAGGCCGCGCACCAGGCGCATGATGGAAGGCAGGGGAGGGCTCAGCCAGCCGATCGCTCACGGCCGTGGGATAGAGAGCTGCGGGGAAGCCATGGTCAAGAAGCCGCTAGGTGACCTGGTCATGCTGATCCCGCGCCGAGCTCACGTCTTGGTCCGCTCAGCGCCTGACACTCCATGGAGATGTAGCTGTAGCGCCATGCGATCAGTCAGTAGGCAGGAGTCACACTGGGGAGGTTGCCGTCCCTGGCGAGGGAGCCTGCGCGTATGTCTCAGCACTCTGCTGACCATGAGTCTTACGTCACAACGGGCCTGCCGACTTTGGATGCCGCCCTGGGCGGGGGGCTGCTTCCCGGGGGCTTTTACGTGTTGGCCGGCAGAGGTATCTCCGGCAAGTCCCTTCTTGCTCAGAAGCTGGTGCTGGCGGCGGCCCGCCAAGGCTGGCAGGTCGTGGCGGCTTATCTGGAGGGTTCCACGAAGTCCTTCGCCGAGCGTCTTGTGTCGATCATGACCGGTCTGCCCGTCAGATCGGTCATGGAGGTGGGTCGCCTGCCCGAGGACGACAGGCACGCGGTTGAGGCGGCGGTGCAAGAGCTGAGGACGCTGAGTCTGGCGTGGTTCGAAGGGCCCAGCTTCGTCGACGGACGGCCCGTCGATTGGGCGGACTGGTTGCAGCGCCTCCGGGTGAGCGTTCAGATCCAGCGGGGACGTGGCCCCCAGGTGGGGTTGGTGCTCATTGACTACCTTCAGCTGGTGCCCCGGGATGACTCCGTTTCGCCCAGCAGCCGAGCTGTCCACGACATGGTCGGCGGTGGCCTTGCCGATCTGGCCACCAACCTGCAGGTACCGGTGCTGTTGGTGAGCCAGCTCGACCGGCCTGCCGAGGACACCTCGCCGACGCCGCCGACGTTGACGGACCTGGATGCGATCGCCCCGGTGCTCGCCCAACGCGCGACGGGCATCCTGTTGGTTCATCGTGACGACGTCGACATTTCCGGCCAGGATGACGCTGGGCAGATCGATATCATCGTCGCCAAGGCGCCGCCCCTCGGCACGTCGACAGTCGCGCCACTGATGTGGGTGGGGCACATCGGCACCGCCACCGACCCTGAGCTGCTTCCTCCGCTCCTGCGTGAGCGGCTCGCCACACCGGCGATTCACGTTGCTGACGTTCTCGCCGAGGTCCTGCAGGGCATGCCGGACCACATTCGGCGCCGAGTCCAGGACCCGCCCCAGCCTCAGTAGGCGGGGCCACGCCAGTCACTCGGTCAAGGTGATTTGCCGGCGAGTCTTCACGTCGGCAACCTATTCCAGCGAGTCAAGGCCGGGCGCGGGTACGGCTATCGGGCCCGGACTCCTACTCTCTGCACCGTCAGCTACCGCAGGAGTTCGCCGACCGCCGCACGATAGACAGCGGGCAGGACACCATCTCGCAGCACCCTGACAAGATTCCATTCGTGGGCTGTGACGTGGTGCAGCGCCGCAGCCAGAGCCAGCGCCCCCTGATCATCTGCGAGGCCGGCGATGATGGCATCCACGTCTTTCTCGTCCCAATCCGTCCCGCTTTGTTGGCTCATCCGACGGATCGCTGCGACAGCACTCGTCACCTTACCGAGCGCGTCCTCGGATAGGGGATGGGTTGCTATTTCGTCGTCGAAGTCTGCCCAGCCGTCAGCTGGCGCAGGTAGCATGCTCCCGCCTGGCCGCCTGAGGACTTCGGCCAACCCCCGGGTCCCCGGCCTTGAATAAGGACCCTCGTGCACGAGACCGACCAGCGCCTGAAAGATTTCCGCGGTACTTCGTGCGATCTGCGACCCACCGAGCGCGTCCCGCAGCCCCTCCGCGACCGTCTTACGTTGCTCGTCGCCGACATCAGCGAAACGCGCCAGAATGCGGGCAACCGCATGGAGATCGGTAGATATCGGCTCCTGCAGCACCCGAAGCCCGTGGGCGATGAGCCGGTCCCGCCACTTGGGCAAAGAGCGCGCCATCCCGTCGTCGATGAGCTCGAGCGCCAGCCTCGGCCCGATGGGAACGACGTGGCCCAGCCGGGCGTGGGCGCCGTCATCGATCGATTCCACGAGTTCGACCAGAGCCTTGTGCTCGTGGTGTTGAGGGGTGGAGAACAGCCGACCGGCGGCGAAGATCCACGTATTGCGCCAGTGGGGGCTGGGGGCAGCTGTGCGCAGGCGCGCGGTCACGACATCCAGCGGGCCCGCAGTGAGGTACATCGCGGCCATGAGTTCTTGCAGGGACCGCACGTCGAATCCGTAGCCTTCATCTCCGCGGGGCGCGATGAGCACCAGACGCCGAGTAGCGGCTGCGACGATCTTGGAACGCAGGTCCGCGTCGATACCCGAGGGCTTGAAGCCAGCTTCGTGCAGCACCTCCCAGGTGAAGTCCTCCAGTTCCTGGTGGGTGAGGGTGGCGTTGGAGCGGTCGCCGGCTTCGCTGCGGGCCTGAAGTTCGAACCCGATGCGTTCGTGCAGCTGCTGAATCTGCTGTCCATGCTCCTGGAGGATCCGGTTCAAGCTGGTCTGCTTGTCCCGCTCTCGCCTGAAGACGATGTCGTAATAACCCCAAAACAGGCTGAACCGGTCAGGCGCCAAGCGGCCTGCCGCGCCGACGATAATCGTCATAATGAGCACCTGCAACGGCGTACGCAGCAAATTCCGTAACGCTTCGTCCTCGGCTGCCTTCTCCAGCTGTCGGACGACCTTCTCGATTCGGTCGAGATCGTTGCGAAGTCGAACCTTCGTCACCAAGGTGCCGTAGTGCACAGCTTGGCGAGGTTCAAGATAGTCCAGATCGATGCGCTCGAACTGCGTGGGGGCGATGTTCTCGGTGTAGCCGATCGGCCGGGTGGTGAGCACGACGAACAGGTCGCAATCGTCGGCTTCGGCGTGGGTGACGAGCTCGGTGACCCGCTCGATGAGCCGCTTGCGCACGGTCGGTTCCGTAACTTCGTCCAGCCCATCCAGCACCAGGAACCAGGGCCAGCGCTTCATCCACGCGAGAAGCGCACTGGGCATGACGTTGCCGAGATTCGAGCGCTTGGAGACTCTCTCGGCGATGTAGCGGATCAGGGTCGAGTCTTCCTCGAACCCATGCTCGTGGGCATACTCGGCAAGGTCAATGCGCATGGCCCAGCGCCGATGCTGGGGCATCGCTCTGCCGAACCGCTTGAGCGCCCCCTCCATACCGGAGATCACTTCCTGGTGTTCCCTACTCAGGTCACTCGCGCCAGCGAGCATGGCAGCCCGGTAGGCCTGGACGAGGAACTTGGAGATGGTGGTCTTCCCGTTGCCGGGGGCGCCGGCGACGATGAGATGGCGTGGCCGCTGTGCATGGTCAGCTTGGGCCGCAGCATGTGCTCGCCGCGGTCGAGCACATGCTGGATCACGCTCCCGCGCTCAGTCTCGTTTCTGAGTGTGACCGGTAGGTCGATGGCCACCTGGTGAACTGGGAGACCGTTCCCGTCGCCGCTGCCGGCCTCGTCGAAGTAGATGGTGCCTTCGCCGATCAACGTGGTGCGAGCGTGAGCGCGCAGGCCTGGTTCAAGTCGCTCAATGGGAAGGGAACCGGTGAATTCGGCCAGGTTGGCGAACACGTCGGCTGCCGTGAGGAAGCCGGGGAAAGCCTGTCGCACGCCTGGATACATAGTCAGCAGGGCCTGGATCTGGTTGCCGTCCCACAGGCGCCACTTGCGTAACCGCGAGATACGGGCGTGCTTGGCCTTCCGCTCGGCGCCCGTGCCGACATCGCGGCTGCCATCTGCCAGGTCGTTGACATAGCGCTGGATGTTCTGGTTCAGCCAGTCATGGCCACCAGAGTTGGGTACCGGAGTCAGCGGGACGTTGGTGATGATGACGAGGTGGTCAGGGACGGGGTTCCTGCCGGAGGAGGGATCGGCCCATGTCTCCAGCTCGTCTCGGATGTGCCCCCACAGCCAGGCCGCATCATCGGCTGGTCGCGCCGTCAGTTGCTTCTTGTGCTTGACCTGGAAGACCGTGTACCCGTCCCAGACCTCGCCATCTTGTTCATCGGTCCTCTGCCAGACAAGCGAACCTTTGCAGTACAGGTCTCGGCCGCCGTCGCGGCCCGCCCCCATCACCTGAACACCCGAGCCGAACGTCTGCACGGCGAGCGCCGCCGCGAGATCTTGAAACCCGATGGTGCCCAGCTGCTCCAGGTTGTACGCCACTGCGTACCTTTCTCACGCCTGCGGGCGCCCGCACCAAGGAAGATCCAGAGCGATCAATCTATCGTCTGACAGCCCCGAGCCGCCCACGTTGCCGGGGATCTGGCCGGATTCGCGCCTTTGGAAGAGGATCGCCCAGCCGCGGCGAAATCGCGGACCGGCTCGCTGCGACGCGCTGAGCATCGCGGCGCAATCACTTCGGCCAGAACCGCGACAGCGGTTCATCGCGCAGGACGACGCCCATGCAGCCATGGCGGCCAGGAACAGGCCAGCTCATGACGGCCGACCCTGCCAGGGCAATCGAGGCCTGGCTCCGGTTCGGACGGACGGTTGAGGAGCATCGCACGGCGCGGCATCCGCGACGACACCAGATGCCGCCCCTAAGATTCCGGTGGTCATCCGCGAGGGGAGACACACCATGGGCAAGCCCAACCCGCAGCATCGCCGCGCGAAGAAGGCAGCACGTCGCAAGCAGCGGCTCACCAGCCGCCAGACGAGCCCGGAGCGGTCCAGCAGGCAGCAGACGGCCTCGCTTGCGCCACTGCCTGCGCCCGGGCCCACGTTGGCCGATCTCGGCTGGCTGCCACCCGTGAGCCGGCTGGTCCCGCTCGAAACACCACGAACGCTGGAGCAGCTGGCCCGCCGCCACGGGATGACCGACGACGCTCACGTCTCCGTCGACGGCCAGTGGTGGACTCCCGAGGAATTCCGTGCCCTGAAGTGGATCGACGAGCTCTGCGACGACGAGGCTGATCAGGCCCGTGACGACATCCTGGCTCACTACGGGGAAAAGATCCCCGCCGACCTCGCCCTGCTGGACTTCAGCGCCCGCAACTTCATCGGCGTCACGACCTGGAACGACTACTGCATCGAAACTGAAGCCGAGCACCTCACAGCTCTCGCCCAGACGCCCGACCTGCGCGAAGCGCTCGGCATTCTGCACCGCGAAGGCTGGATCACCCCCATGGCCGACGGCCTCCTTTCCGCTCCCGGCCTCTTCCTGCAGCCGGTGCCGCCCGCGCCGTCGTACGTGCGTCGTTGGCCCACCGCCAGCCACCTGCATGCGCGGTTCCGGCTCGACCCGCTTCCCGCGGACGAGATCCCGACCCTGGACGAACTGCTCTATGCCTGCGAGTTCCAGTTTGCCTTCCAAGGTCTGCACCCGGTCGCTGGCACGACCTGGACCCCAAAGCAGTTCAGCCGCCACCCCTGGCTGGCCGCAGGGGAAGGCGAGCCCGACCCGCTGATGGTCGATGAATACGAGCGCATCCTTATCCGCTACGGTGACCATATCCCCGCAGACCAAGCGGTCTTGGACCTCGCGGCCGTGGCCTTGCCCTACATTGTCACCGGCAACTTCGACGTCCTCGATGATGAGCAGCTCGTTTTGGCCTTCACCCAGACCGACGACCTTCGCCAAGCCTTCGGCACCCTGCATCGCGACGGCTTGCTCGTCCCGCTGGCCAACGGTCTGCTCCTGGCACCCGGTCTCGCCAAGGTCATCGACGAGACCTGATCGAAACGCTCCGGGTCACTGCGCGCTCAGGGTCCGTGGCCATGATCTGATCGCCCCTTGATTCGACTGGCCAGGGCTGTGGTTCCAGTCATAGGTGAGCCTGAGGACCCAGTGCTCCTCCACCGGGACGAGGACGGCCAGACGCCCGTCGCGTTCGACGACCTCGTGGTCGCCCAGCCGTGTGCATGCGGGGGTCGAGGCCGCCCTAGTCACGACCCCGACAGGCTCAGCTCGGTCGGCATTGCCTTCGGTTGTCATGTTGTGCTTCCCCAGGGAATGTTGAGGACCGCGACCTCGTCCGCAGTGTCACCCGCGCGTTCGGGCAGGACGGCCGGCCCGTGACTACCGTACGGGGACGGCGAGCTCGCGGCCGTAGTAGAAGCCTTCCCGCTCGTCGACCACGTAAGGGGCCATGGCTTCACGTCGATGTGTCTCGCCCTCGGAGGTCCGCCAGGAGTCGCACGCCTCCTTCGTATCCCAGAACGACACCCCGGTGATCTCCTGTTGGTCCTCGGACCAGTACGCGTAGGCGTGGCGCAGTCCCTGCGGGTAGGGGGCCGGGCGCCATGCCCTTTCGAACTCCTCCAACGTCCCCGGCTGGATGCGGCGCGTCGTCACCCAGACGAAGTGCTCCCTCATCGTGGTCTCCTCTGAAACGCCTTTCGGCCTGATGACGCTCTCCATCCACCATAGGTCCGTGGCAGGACGGGCCGAGTTAGCAGCTTCTGGCAGTCTCTGGGCGCGGCTCTCCGCACCTACAGGAGTTCCCTGAATCTGTCCCCGAGCGAAAGTACCGTCGACCAGTGACCACAGACACTCTGCCGATGGAGTCCTCCGACCATCTTCGCGCCGACATGATCGCCGCGCTGATCGAGCAGGGCTCGATCAGCTCGCCGGAGGTCGAAGCCGCTTTCGCGGCGGTCCCGCGCGAGAAGTTCGCCCCGGAAGCAGCGCTGCCGGCTGTCTACTCCGCGCGAGACGTCGTCGTCACCAAGCGCGACGCTTCAGGCAGGGCGACGAGTTCGGTCAGTGCGCCCTGGCTGCAGGCCGAGATGCTGGAGTCCGCGCGGCTCTATCGCGGGGCGAAGGTGTTGGAGATCGGGAGTGGAGGCTACAACGCGGCGCTCATCGCTGAGATCGTCGGCGATGAGGGCCTGGTGGTCACCGTCGACATCGACCCGTTCGTCACCGAGCGCGCCAGACGCTTCCTCGCCGAAACGGGCTACCCGCGGGTGAAGGTCGTGCTGGGGGATGCCGAGCACGCGGCCGAGGAGCACGCCCCCGAGGGCGGCTTCGACGCCATCCTCGTCACGGTGGGGGTCTGGGATGTCCCGTGGGGGCACCTGCTCGCCCCGCGCGGCCGGATGGTGGTGCCGCTGCGGTTCTCCACGGTCAGCCGGTCATTCGCCTTCGCCCGCGCCGGCGGCCACTTCATCGGGTTGGACCCGACGGTGTGCGGCTTCGTCGCGATGCAAGGCGCCGGCGCGCATCCGGATCAGGTGGCGGTCCTTGCCGAGGGGGCGGTGAAGCTGACCTTGGAAGAGGGCCCTGCTCTCAATGTCGCGGCACTCGACCAAGCGCTGACCGCCGATCGGACCGAGCTGTGGACCGGCGTCACGGTGGCCCATGGGGAGTCGTTCGATTCGATGAACCTCTGGATCGCGACCGCGGACGAGCGGCTCGGCATGATCTGGCGGGATCCGGCTCGTGACTGCGGCCTCATCGAGCCGGCGATGCGCTGGTACTGCCCGGCGCTCATCGCCTCGGACAGCTTCGCCTATCTCGCCATCCGCGAACTGCCCCGCGCCGATGAAGCTGAGGAGCGGCGGTGGGAGTTCGGGGTGTGCGGGTACGGCCGCGCCGGCGCCAAGCTCGCCCAGCAACTCCATGACCATGTGCAGCTCTGGGACCGCGACTGGCGCGAGCACCCCGGGCCCGACTTCACGCTCCACCCCGCCGACGTCGCGGTGCCGGTTCCGCCCGTTGGCCGGATCTTCCGGAAGCGCCACACCCAATTGGAGATGACCTGGGCGTGACCGCCTCAGCCGCCGGCCGGTACTCGCGGTCCAGCAGATGCGCCAGCCCAAAAACAAGATCACTATATGAGCCGGTGTCGGTCACGATGACGTCCGCGCGACGACCCTCACCGGAGGAGAAGATGACGTCCAGGGCGGACGGGGCCCCTTGCCCCAGTCGTATTGCATCCAGAGCCCGGGTTCGGCGATCCAGGGCTGGTGGATGTCCCCACCGCTTGACCAAATCGCCACAGCTCCAGGTCAGCGGCTTGCGCTCGACCACACCAGAGCAGAGGCCTCGCCGGCATAGCGCGGCAACCGCGCTCGAGCACCTGGCCGCAGCGAGCGCGGCGCCGGGGCGAAGCGCAGCCACCCCTGGTGAGCCAGCGCATTGATCGCTGCCCGCCACTGACTGATGGTCCAGCCGAAGGCATGCCCAACCTCAGCCCAGGTCGACCCCTCGCCGGTGTTGGCCACCACGTCGGCCACGAAGCGGGTGACCTCCAGCTCACGGCCGGCACATGACGTAGGCCCCGCCGGCGAGGAGCGCACGTCTTCTTCGGCCTGGCTTGCGACCGATCCCGCTGCACGTGGTCATGCGCCCGACGCAGGACCTGCCGGGGTGGGCACGTCACCCTGCGCCACCACGTCCTTCCACGCCTGGAATTCCTGCCACGTCAGGCCATCGGCCTTGAGAACCGTCGGTGCCACCGCGGCGATCTTCTCAAGGGTGACCTCTTGGCCGAGGATATCCAGCCACACCATCGCGATGACCGGGCGCGGCAACTTGGAGCGGAACGTCTTGTCCGGCCCTCCCCATCCCAACAACTCATCCGCCCACTGCTCCGGCATCATCCCCCTGGTTTCGCCAGATGCCCGCGCATAGTCGACCAGGTAGCCGCGCCAAGCTGCCCAGCGCGCCTCGATGGCCGCGTCATCGGGCACGATGCTCCGTCGCACCAGATACTCCGTCGCAAGCGCCCGCCAGCTTCCGGCCTGACATCGATGCCACTGCCGGGAACCCGCTTTCAGCATGGCCGCGTCCGACTTCGGCACACCCAGCCGCCACAGTCACGAGCGTGATGCTCTGTCCATGGCCTTCGCGCTCCGACCACTCTCCGCACGCTGAATGGCGGGAGGGTCGGCCGGCTGCTCCGTCATGAGCAAACCGCTACACCCTCGCCGCTCTATCGCAGCCGATGACACGCCGATCCCCACGGCTATTCGGGGAGGTAGTCACTCCCCGGCACGGCTTCGCGCGATGATCACCACCCCGAAGCCTCCGATTCGAGGGCCTGATGGAGCCGTTCCGTGTTCCCCCGGCGCGTAGCGGCTGACCTGCGTTCAGCCCCGTCTCGTGGCCAGGAGTTCGCGTCCGCGCTCCGGCGTGATCAGGCGGGCGGCCCGGGGGTCGGCCAGCAGGGCGATCGGTGCGAGATGGTCCTCATGCAGTGGCCGCCAGTGGACAAGGGCGTCGCGCAGGCGCGGCCAGGCGTCCTCACCGGCGTCGAGAGCGGCGTGCGCGGCCGCGTCAAACTCCGGGTTGCCGAAGCAGAGTCGGAACCCCGGCTCTTTCCGCCGCGCCTGGTGACGGCCGAGCAGGTGCTTGACTCGCTGTGGGGCGCGCTCCCTCAGGAACTGGAGCGTGGAGGCGGAGCCGAAGCGGCGGGCCTGTTCGTGCGCGGCGAACAGCAGGGGCAGGGCCTGCGCGGCGAACAGGTCCTCGTCGAGGGTCCACGACCGGGTGTCGCTGTTCGTGAGCATTTGGTAGAACGGGTCGTCGTCCTCCTCCCTCAACAGGGTCCGCATCTGGAAGTGCAGGAACGAGGCGCGATCGCGGCCGAAACGCGCGGCCTGCGCAAACACGGCCAGCGGGCGGTCCACCTCGCCGCGCAGGCTCGCCAACCGGGCGTCCTCGACCTTGGCGTCCCACGCACGCTGGGTCTCGCATTGGGGGCGATCGAGGGCGTGGAACCCGGCGTAGAAGTCGTACATCTTCTCGTAGAACGAGCCGTGCCGGTCGGGGCCCATGGCCGTCCACGAGAACACGTCATAGGCCGCCCATTCACCGCGCTCGTCGACGTCACCCGGGTCGAGGTAGACGACGCCGGCGTCCGCCTCCAGGGAGATCAGCAACGATCGTGCCGCCGCGGGCTCTTCCTCCTCCTCATCCCAGTCGGCGTAGGCATCGGCCCACATCGGCTCCAGATCGGCCAGCCAGCCGATCTCCTCGGTGCCGCGTAGGCTCCAGACGAAGTTGCCCGCGTGCCGCCAGCCGTTGGTGACCAGTAAGAACTCCCGAAATGATGGAGGCAGCACGCATCCCAGACGCGCCTCCAGTGCCCGCACCTCGTCCTCGGTGGCGGGAGGGCAGCCGAGCCAGGGGTCGCCGTCCGGCTCCTCGTCGGGGTGGGCGATGCGCCACTCCTCGCTCCAGCGCTGGAGGAACGGCTTCCATGCATGACGGTCCACGGCGGGCTCCTACGATGTCAAACGATCTGGTCTCGCGAATTCCATCAGGTACCACCGACAGCGCCGGTGCCGGGAGATGGCGTCCATCGTGCGACCCGTATCGGCCTGTCGGTAAGGTCGGCCAACCAGCCGCCAGATGAGCGTCGATGGCCTCGACCGCCCACGGCAGCGGTCCGCGCGTTGCGCAGATCGTCGAAATGCTCGGCGAGCGCCTCGACAACCCCGAGTTGTCCCTGCTGTTCGCACGACCATTCCGGCTCGCACTCCTTCGAGGACGACATGCCCAGCTTCGCCCGCCAGGGCCCTCGCCCGACCTCCAGCGCAAGATGGACGACTTTCGGTGAAGGGCGGCGTCGCGGACGTGCTCTGCTCATACCTTTAGGCGACCGGTGAGCCACCAGCGCCAGAACGTGGCCACGTCCGGAGCGGCCCACGTGCGGCTGTCGTCCTCGTGATCCCAGCAGAACACGTTCTCGCGGGTCACCGGAGGAAGTCTCAGGGCGAACCGGTCGCCGTTGCCGGAGCGGCACTTCCGGCAGGACGCGGGCGCCGCTGCCGGCCAGCGCGGTACGGGCGCGAACGACGATGCGGCGCACCAGCGCCGCGATGGTGCGGTGGTCGCCGAGCACCACCAGCTCGGCGGTGAGCGTCGGTGTCCATGACGCCGATGGACTCTCCGCTTGGACCGCGGGCATGGAAGCTGATCCCACATCGGTCGTGGTGCTTCTCCTCGAGCACAATGCCGCGCGCCGCCGCCAGCGTCTGCGCCGCACCTCGGATCGGCTGCTCAGAGGCAATGTCAGGCTCTGTCGCGATCAGTCCACAACCCGATCCTCACTCACCCCGCACACCGGGCCAACAGCATTTCTGTTCACGATGGATGACGTGCTCGTCCTCATCCTGGGTGTCCAGGAAGACGTGACCTGGACGACCCGCACCGCGCCCAGGACTCGAGAGCACCGAGCAGGTCTTCTGGGGTGGCGGTGAGGGACGAGGTGTGGGTCAGTCCTGGCACGTGGCGACCGGCGGGGCTGTCTCGTGCGGGGCGAGCGGTGCACGGCGCCGGTCGGGGCTGGTGCTTGTCCGCAAGGCCTACTGAGGCCGGACGTTGTGGTTAAGGGCGAACAGGTTGCCGGGGTCGTACTGGCGCTTGACCGCCGCGAGCCGCTCGTAGGTCTGCGCTGGATAGATCGCGGCGACATCCTCCTCGGTGGCCGAGGCGAGGAAGTTGGCGTAGGCGCCGTTGACGTGGGGTGCGAGCCTCGCCCAGATCGCTGCCAGAGCGGGACCAGCGGCCTCGACGACCGGAGCCGGACCCGCGGTGGTGGTCACGAACATCAACTCCGCTCGGCGATGCGCGTAGGCGGTGGCGTCGTCGGGGACGCGGGCCACCGCACCGCCGACGCTGCGAACGGCGATGAACGGCGACCCCTCCGATGCCCCGACCTCGGCAAGGATCTGAAGGACCTCTGGCACCGATTCCCTGTCGACGAATGCGCTTCGGGTGACGAGCCGGATGCCGGGCGGCGGTGTCACGCCATCCACGAGCGTGTCGGCATAGGGCTTCAGCGCGACATCGTCGTCGATCACCGTGCCGAGGCGGCGGATCGGGTCGATGGCCTTCGTGGCGAGCTCCGTGTCGTCGCCGTCGAAGGCGAGGTGGATCTCGACCGGCGCTTCGGGCCCGCCGGCGAAGGGATTGGCGAAGCTCGCGATGGAGGTGAGCTCTTCGGGGGCGGTGCGGAGGTAGTCCGCCCAGCCCTGGAGCACGGCGGCAGCCTCCGACGCCGGGAAAGCGATCTTGCCGTAGAAGACGTCTGTCGTCGGGTGTGCCGCGAACTCGAAGGCGGTCACGATCCCGACGTTGCCGCCGCCCCCGCGAATCGCCCAGAACAGCTCCGGGTTGTCCTGCGCGCTGGCGTGCAGGACCTCTCCGCCGGCCGTGACCACCTCTGCGGCGACCACGTTGTCCAGGGCCAGGCCGTACTTCCTGACCTTCCAGCCGATGCCGCCGGTCAACGTCAGCCCCCCGACACCGACGCTCTTGGTGTCGCCCGAGGAGATAGCCAGGCCGTGCGGGGCCAGGGCGGCCGCGACCTGACCCCAGGTGGCGCCGCCGCCGATCCGCACGAGGTGACGATCCTTGTCGATGAGCTCCACGTTCGCGAGCCTGCTGAGGTCGATCACGATGCCGCCGTCGTTGGTGCCGAAGCCCGCGAACCCATGGCCGCCGCCACGGACGGACAGCACAAGCCCTGCGCCGGCGGCGAATCTGACACCCGCCTGCACGTCCCCGACGCTCTCGGGCCGCAGGACATAGGCCGGACTACCCGAAGACAGGACCGAGCGGCTGGCCGACTCGTACTCCGCTCCGCCCGGTTCGATGATGTCGCCGCCGAAGTCACGGCGAAGGGTCTCAAGCGCTGAACTCATGACGTTCCTTCCACAGGAGAAAACTCGTTGTCGGAACCGACCGGGCCGACAGTCGCCGCCCGGCGGCGTGCTGAACGAACACAAGATGCCGGCGACCCGATCCTTGTGACAGCGCGGCCATGTGACCTGCACCACACAAGGGACTCATCGGAGATATCTGACGCACGGCCGCTCACGACGCTGCCCCGGCGTCAGGCCGTGCGGCAGTGGGCGGCAAGGATCGGCTACCGTCGCGGTGTCACAAAGCGGCCTGGCTCGGCGTCTGGTGGTGACACAGTCGAGGAAACAGGAGCATCCATGGCCGGCACGTCGCAGACCGCGCCCGGAGATCGCGGCGGGGACATGAGCCGGGACGACCGCCCCGACCCCGCGACCGAGGCGTTCGTCGCCCACCGCAGCCTGCTGTTCACCGTCGCCTACGAGATGCTCGGCTCGGCCGCCGACGCCGAGGACGTCCTGCAGGAGACCTGGCTGCGATGGGCGGGCGTCGATCTCGACACGGTGCGGGATCGGCGTGCCTACCTGGTCCGCATCGCCACGCGCGAGGCGCTGAGCCGGCTGCGTACGCTCGGCCGTCGCAAGGAGTCCTACGTCGGCCCCTGGCTGCCCGAGCCGCTGCTGACCGCGCCTGATGTGGCCGAGGACGTGGTGCTGGCCGACAGCGTCTCGATGGCGATGCTGCTGGTGCTGGAGACCCTCGGGCCGACCGAGCGGGCGGTGTTCGTGCTGCGCGAGGTGTTCGACCTGGACTACGACGAGATCGCCGAGGCCGTCGACAAGAGCCCGGCCGCGGTCCGTCAGATCGCGCACCGGGCACGGGCGCACGTCGCGGCGCGCCGGCCGCGCGGGGTCGTCTCTCCGTCCGCGACACGAGACGCGCTCGAGGCGTTCCAGCGGGCGGTCGAAACCGGCGATCTGCAACGCCTGCTCGACGTTCTCGCGCCGGAGGTCGTCCTGCTGGGTGACGGGGGCGGCGTCGTGCCGGCCGCGCTGGAGCCTGTCGTGGGAGCCGACCGGGTGACCGACGTGCTGGGCAGGATCTCCGCGGCGATGCTGCTGCAGCTGGCACAGGTCAACGGCTACCCGGCGCTGGTCTTCCGGCTGAACGGCGAGATCGAGACCGTCATGGCGGTCCGCGTCGACGACGGCCTCATCACCGGGCTCTACGCCGTCCGCAATCCCGAGAAGCTGTCGCACATGGAGCGGGAGACCACTCTGCACCGCTGAGCCAGGCGACGAACCCCACCGCGCTGCTGACCTCTGGCCTCCGCCCGGCCTGCCGTACCAGCCCGTCGGTGTCGCGTGCCGGATCAGGCGCCACGGCCGGCCTTGCGTGCGGCCGCGGTGTTCACCTAGTTCCATGATCGGTTTCCTTCCTCGGCGGGTCCTGTCGGTACGACGACACAGCCCCCCGCGATGGCCGCTGATCAATCTGAGCGCCGCTGACCGGAGGCCACCGCCGCTGCGGGCCCCGCGCAAGAGGGGCGGAGAATGGAAACTCCGTGCCCCCACGTGATGGAGAAACCGTATGCCCGAACTCGTCCTCCCGGTCATCGCGCCCGGTTCGCTGAGTCACACCCCGCAGCCGGTCCTGACGTCAGAGAGGAGCCTTCTTCTGAGGCCCTGGAGGAGGGAGGACGCTCCCATGATCCTCGACGCCTTCAAGGACCCGGGCACGCGGCACTGGCACGCGCGCACCGTTGACTCGATCGGCGAGGCCGAAGAACTCATCGAGGGCTACACACAGGGCTGGCGCACCGAGTCCAGCGCGACCTGGGCGGTTGTCACGGCGACGGACGAGGTGCTCGGCAGGGTCGCGTTGCGTGGCATCGACCACGCAGCGGGAGAGGCCGAGGTGGCCTACTGGATGCGCGCCGCGGCCCGAGGTCGAGGCGCGGCCACGGCCGGAGTGCGGACGCTCAGCGCATGGGCGTTCGGCGTGGGCGTCCATCGGCTGTACCTGAACCACTCGACCATGAACGAAGCGTCCTGCAGGGTCGCGCAGAAAGCCGGGTTCGCCCTGGAAGGGACCAGGCGCAGCGCTCATCTCCACGCCGACGGGTGGCACGACATGCACCTGCACGCCCTGATCAGTCCCTCACCCTGACGGCACGCGTCCGCAGGGGACAAGCCGAGAGCGAACGCGTCCAGTCCTCGTCCGCGTCGAGTCGCACGCCTCTGTCGCTGCGAACCGCGAACGGCAAGGAGGCACGAGCGTTACGATGACCGGCCATTGATCATTCAGGAGGTGTTCGCATGGATTTCGGGGTGCTGTGTGTGCATGCGCATCCGGACGACGAGGCGATCTGGACCGGCGGGACCCTGGCCAGGTACGCCGACGAGGGCGCCAGGACCGCCGTCGTCACGTGCACCTGGGCGGAGGGGACCCGACGGGCAGGAGAACTGGAGCGCTCGCTGGACATCCTCGGCGCGGGCAAACCGAGGCTGCTCGGTTACGCCGACGCCCGCAAGCCCGAGTCCGCGCCCGGCAGCCCACGTTTTCTGGACGTCCCGCTCGACGAGGCGGTGAGACGGGTCGTCGAGCACATCAGGGAGTTCAGGCCCGACGTCGTGCTCACCTACGACGGATGGGGTTCATACGGACATCCAGACCACGTGCACGTGCACCGGGTGACCATGGCCGCGGTCGAAGCGGCCGGGTACGACCAGCTCTACACGGACGCGGGCGCTCCGTGGCGTCCGCACGCCCTCTACCTGGCGACCATCCCGCGATCTGTCGTGGCGTCGCACTGGCAGGCGGTGTTCGGAACGCCTCCCGAGCCGGGCCAGACGCTGCCAGGCGTCCCCGACGAACACGTCACCACGCATCTGGATGTCGGGCGGTGGGCCGAGCGCAAGTGGGCTGCCATGCACGCGCACGAGTCCGAGGTCGGGCGGGGCGCGTCGATGACCTTGCTCACCTCTCTGCCGGAGCAGGCCCGCGCCCAGATGCTGGCGAACGAGTGGTACCGGCGCGTCTCCTACACCGGGCCTTCGGAGACCGCCCTGTCAGGACCGCGGTCCTGAGCCGTTGAGACGGCCATGCGCTCAAGTGACGCCCCTCCGTCCTGGGCGAACCCGATGGGCGGCCGAAACCCCGCCATACTCGTGATCGCCGTCATCTCAACCCCGGCATCGGGGCCGGAGCGTACGGCTCGGAGTCTGTGGATCGGGGGAGCGGACACCTCCTGACCCTCGAAACGCCGCCTAGCGTGTGGTTCCGGTCAGGCCAAGCGCGACCGTCGTGGCGATGGCTTCGAGACGCTCGTCATCCATCGGGATCTGGTAGCCGTATGCCGAGAAGAAGATCGGGCCGCTGACGAGCAGGTGGACGAGCTCCGGATCCACGGGACCAGCGAGCTCTCCGCGGTCGGCGGCTCGGTTGAGGACTGTGGCGTACGACTGCCTTTCGGCGGCCAGAAGGCCCTGCTGGAATCTGGCCGCCAGTCCCGGACTTCGGCTGAGTTCCGCGATGATCGCCGGGCCGACCTGGCGGGCGGCTGGATCGTTCATCCGGCGCCAGACCCGGTGGGCGATCACCAGGAGGTCGCCGCGCAACGACCCGGTGTCGGCCGGGGGCGGCAGGTCGTCGACGTCATGCACGGTCGCGGCGAAGGCCAGCTCCGCCTTGGACGCGTAGCGCCGGTAGATGGCCGCCTTGCCTACCTTGGCTCGCGCGGCGACTGCGTCGATGTTCAGGCGCTCATAACCCGATTCGGCCAGCAGCTTTCTCACCGTCTCGATCACGGTGTGATCTATCTGACTGTCGCGCGGTCGCCCTTGCCTCTCCTTCGGCATGGCGGCAGTATACGGAACTCGAGTTCCGAAACTGGAGTTCCATAAATAGCGAGGGGCATCTCATGGCCACTACGGCGTCGGCCGCCACGACCGCGCATCCGGGACTGAACCGCTGGGTTCCCCGACTGGCGATCGCAGCTGCCGCACTGCACTTCGCCGTTGCCTTCACGGTCGCCGACTGGCGCGGCATCGTCGGCAACGGCTTCGTCAACACCGTCGGTGACGCTGCCGTCCCCGACAACGACGTCCGCATGTCGACGCTCTGGTTTTTCATGGCCGGGATGGGATTCCTCGCCTTCGGCACGTTCGCCCGGTGGGCCGTCAAGATGACCGGCCGCATGCCCGCCCAGATCGGCGGCTATCTTCTGGCCGCCGGTGTGCCGATGACGATCATCCAGCCTGTCTCCGGAGGCGTGCTCCTGACGGCCATCGGAGTGCTTGCCCTGCGTGCGGCCCGCCATGACCCGGCCGCCAAGCCAGCCGCGTAGACCTCCGAGGCCGCCACCACCCTGGAGGTGTCCGCTGTCGCTACGCCTGCACCCGCGCCGAGGTCGGGGGGCCGGTTGAGAAGGCGGGACGAAAGTCCGTGCCGGCAGATGTCGTATCGAGGCCTGCGCCGATCGTCGTACTGGTGAAGGCCCCGGTCCGGGTTGCCGCCAAGGCGGCACCGCACGGGCACGACCGACCAGGAAGACAGGAAACACGATCATGAATCCGACGCTCAACACCATCGACATCGTGGTGTCCGACATCGACGCCTCGATCGGCTTCTATGCCCGTCTCGGGCTGGATTTCAAGATCGACGACTACTCGCCCGAGCACGCCGGCTGCGACCTGCCGAACGGGCTGCACATGATGCTCGACACCGAGGGCTTTCGTACTCCGTTCCTGCCCGGCTGGAGCAGGCCGTCCGGCGGCCCGCGCACCCTGCTCTGTTTCCAGTTCGAGACCCCGGCGGGGGTGGACGCCAAGTACGCCGAGCTCGTCGCGGCCGGCTATCGCGGGATCGCCGAGCCGTTCGATGCGTTCTGGGGGATGCGTTACGCCACGGTGGCCGACCCGGACGGGTGCGGCGTCGACCTGTATGCCGCCCTGCCGTCCAGCTGAGCACTGGCACGGCAGGTACCGGGTACGTCATCGTCGAGCAGGAGGTTCAGCAAGGTGAAGTACGTGTTGATGTTCATCGAGACCGAGCAGTTCTCCCGGCAGTTGGAGGCGATGGGCGAGCTGGAGCAGCGCCAGGCCTACGAGGCGGTGGGCCAGTGGTTCGCCGACAACGCCGAGGTGATCACGCATCATACGCATCTGGGGCCGGCGCACACCGCCACCACGCTGCGCCTGGACGGCGCCTCGCCCGTGGTCACCGACGGGCCGTACATGGAGGGCAAGGAGGTGGTGAGCGGGTTCGCCGAGGTCGAGGTGGCCGATCTGGACGAGGCGTTGAAGCTGGCCCGCTCGTGGCCGGCGTGCCCGATCGTGGAGATCCGCCCCGCCTCATGACCGGCCCCGCAGACCAGCCCGCCGCCGAGCTTGCCGGCGGCTCTCCCGGAGAGCGGCCCGGCCGCACCGGTGCGAGCCTGGGCGGAGACAGCGGAGGCGTGCTGGCCCGCGTGGTGCGTGAGCACGCGGGCCGGTTGGCGGCGAGCCTGATCTCCCTGCTGGGCGACTTCTCCGCCGCCGAGGACCTGGTACAGGACGCCGTCGAGATCGCGCTGCGCCGCTGGCCGGTGGAGGGGATTCCGGAACGGCCGCAGGCGTGGCTGTACATGGTGGCACGCCGGCGGGGGCTGGATGTGCTGCGCCGGGAGTCGAACTACCGGGCCAAGCTGGCCCAGTTGCGCTGGCCGGAGCCGCAGGCGGCCGATGACCGGCTGCGGCTGATCTTCACCTGCTGCCATCCGGCGCTGGCCCCGGCGGCGCGGATCGCGCTGACGCTGCGGGTGGTGTGCGGGCTGTCCACGGCGCAGATCGCCGCGGCGTTCGTGGTTCCGGAGGCCACGGTGGCCCAGCGCATCACCCGGGCGAAGAAGAAGATCGGCCAGGCCGGCATCCCCTACCGCGTCCCCGCGGCCGAGGAACTGCCGGAGCGGCTGGCCTCGGTGCTGGCGGTCATCTACCTGCTGTTCAACGAGGGCTACCTGTCCAGCACGCCTGAACGGGCGCGGGCGCGTGACCTGGTCGACGACGCCGAATGGCTGGCCGCCCTGCTGGCGGGTCTGGCGCCGGGCGAGCCTGAGGTGGGCGGGCTGCTGGCGCTGATCCGGCTGCACCGGGCCCGCGACGCGGCCCGTTTCGACGAGCACGGCCGGTTGGTGCTGCTGGCCGATCAGGACCGCTCCCGCTGGGATCATCATGCCATCGAGGAGGCGACCGCGCTGTTGACGGGGGTGGCTCGCGCGCACCGCCGGCCGGGGCCGTACCAGCTGCAGGCGGCGATCGCGGCCTGTCACGCCGAGGCGCGGTCGTTCGAGGACACCGATTGGGCGCAGATCCTGGTGCTGTACGACATGCTGCTGCACCTGGCACCCTCGCCGGTCACTCGGCTGCACCGGGCGATCGCCCTGTGCCGCGTGCACGGGGCCGCGGCGGCGCTGGCCGAAGTCGACGCGCTGGAACCCGACCTGGTCTCCTACGGATTGTGGCACGCGACCCGCGCCGAGCTGCTGCGTGAGCTGGGCGAGGCCGAGCAGGCGCGCGCCTGCGACGAGCGGGCGCTGGACCTGACCGCCAACCCCGCCCAGCAGGCGCTGCTGGCCGAGCGGCTGACCTGGACCTGATCGCGGGCGGGGCGTTCAGCTGCGCGACGGCCAGGGCGCGCCCCGACGGGAGAGTTCTCGGCGAACGGCACCCATGCGCTATAAATGTAGCGATACAGATGTAGCGAATGGAGAGTGTCATGCATGACGTTGTCATCGTGGGGGCCGGCCCCACTGGGCTGATGGCCGCCTGCGAGCTGGCACTGGCGGGCGTGTCCTGCACGATCCTGGACAAGCGCGACAGCGCGTCCAACATCACCCGAGCGTTCGGTCTGCACGCCCGCGCCCTGGAGCTCCTGGACGCGCGAGGCATGGGCGACGAACTGGTCGCGGAAGGCAACCCCCTCAGGACGGTGTATCCCGCCTACGCCTCACGGGTCGACTTCGGGCGGCTCGACACGCGGTACCCGATGCTGCTGCTCGTGCCTCAGAACGGCACCGAGAAGCTCCTTCAGCAGCGCGTCGCCGAACTCGGCGTACAGATCCGCCGCAACGCTCATGTGGTCGGACTGACCCAGGACGCCGGCTCCGTACGGCTGAGGCTCGAGGCTGGAGGCGAACTGGAGGCCGGGTACGTCATCGGCGCCGGCGGCGCCCACAGCACTGTCCGCGACCTGGTCGACGTCGGCTTCGCCGGCGCGGCCTACAGCCTGCCCCTGCTGCTGGCCGACGTCCGCATCCCCACCTTCGAGCCGCCACCCATCACACAGGTCGGCACCCAGGGCGTGGTGGTGACCCTTCCCTTCGGCGACGGCTGGTTCCGGGTCGGCGCATGGCTGCGCGAACAACAGAGCAACCCGGACTTCGCCCAGATCCGCGAGGCGTTCCGGCACATCGCCGGCACCGACTATGACATGAGCGAGCCGCGCTGGTTCTCCCGCTTCACCGCCGAACGCCGCCAGGCTCGCAGTTACCGATCAGGGCGGGTCTTCCTCGTCGGGGACGCCGCCCATGTGAACTCACCCATCGGCGGCCAGGGCATGAACACCGGCATCCTGGACGCCGCCAACCTGGGCTGGAAGCTTGCCGCCACACTGCACGGCTGGGCCCCACCCTGGCTGCTCGACACCTACCACGCCGAACGGCACCCCGTCGGCTCCGCTGTCCTTGCCATGACCGACCACCTCACCGGGCTGGTGCTCAGCGGCTCACGAGTACGCCTGGAGATCAACCGGCGCGTCATGGCGACCCTGCTCCACACCGGTCCCGGCCGCCGCCGCATCCTCGGAAGGCTGTCCGGCCTGGAGTTCGCCTACCCGCCAGGCGAGCCGGGCGCCCACCCGCTGGCCGGGCGCCGCGCAGCCGACGGCCCGACGGATGCGGGCCGCCTGTACGAAGTGCTGCGCGCCGGCACCTTCGTCCTGCTCTCGGACAAGGGCGTGCCGACCTCCTGGCGCAATCGCGTACGGGCGGCCAGACCTCTTGCCGGCACCCGGTCCGAGGCGACGCTGATCCGCCCGGACGGCTACGTGGCCTGGGCCGGAGATCACAACGGTATCGAAGCGGCTCTGGTGAAATGGTGTGGCCCGGCCGACCACCCCAACGGAGAAGGTATCCATGCCGCCGCCTAACCCACAGCGCCGCGACCACCTGGCAGACGCGGCCATCACGGTGCTGGCCGAGCAGGGGTCACGCGGGCTGACCCACAGAGCCGTCGACACCGCCGCCGCTGTGCCGGCCGGCACCACCTCGCGCTACTTCCGCACCCGCGACGCCCTGCTCGACGGGGTCATCGAGCGAATCACCCGCCGGCTCGGCGAACGCGTGGACGCCTACACTGTCCGGCCGATCTCACCCGCCGATCTGGAGGAGGCGCTGGTCGCCGTCCTGACCACGATGCTGACCGGGGGCCGGCACGATCCGCTGGCCCTGTTCGAGCTGCACCTGGAGAGCACCAGAAATCCCCGCCTGCGACACACACTGACCGACGCCCTGCACGGCCGAAGCGACCTCATCGTCCGCCAATGCCGCGCCGCCGGAATCGACATCAGCCAGGACGACGCCATGCTCCTGGAGATGAGCGTACTGGGCATCCTGTTCACCGCCCTCACCACTGGCATCCCCGACGCCCCGGGCGAGCCGATCCGCACCGCCGTACGGGCTCTCCTGGCCCACCATCGAACGCCGACAGCCACCTGACCGCCGCCACCTGGCACAACCGCGCCACCGGCCGGCCCATCCCGATCACTGATCGCCTACGACCACTAACCCTGACTTAGGACTTACTCGTCCAGCCCTTCTGTCATCACCATGTGACCACGTATGGTGAGTATAGTTACACTCAAAGTCACATTCGGGCGAATGTCGCCCGAATCTGGAGCGGTGAACCGTGTTGCCATGCACGCCTCGCCGGTCGGTGAACGTCCGGCGAGAGGCGTGCCCGCCCACCGGCGGAAGGGTGATTCGCCGCGGTTCACCCGAGGGAAGAGGATTTTCCGTGAGTCGTGCACTGATCATCGTGGATGTGCAGAAGGACTTCTGTGAGGGCGGCAGCGTTCCGGTGAAGGGTGGCGCGGACCGAGCCGCCGCCATCGCCGAGCTGGTCCAGCGCGCCGATGGTCAGTATGCCTTCGTCGTTGCCACCCGTGACCACCACATCGACCCGGGCGCCCACTTCTCCGACAACCCCGACTTCCAGGACTCCTTCCCCGTGCATTGCGTCGTCGGCAGCGAGGGAAGCGAGTTCCATCCGGATTTCGCACCCGCCGTCGACTCCGGACACGTCGACGAGATCTTCTTCAAGGGCGCGAACTCCGCCTCCAAAAGCGGTTTCGAGGGCTCGACCAAGGACGGCACGACACTGTCAGCCTGGCTGAAGGCCCGTGACATCGCCGACCTCGATGTCGTCGGCATCGCGACCGATCACTGCGTGAAGGCCACCGCTCTGGACGGAGCGCGCGTGGGCTTCACAGTGCGGGTCCTGCTCGACTACACCGCCGGCGTCGCGGCCGACACCACACGCACCGCCCTCGACGAGCTGCGCCAGGCCGGTGTCGCGCTGAGCGGCGAACCTGTCGTCGCCTGAACGAGGTCCCGTTGATACGGCGGCAGGAAACAACAGATATGCAGGTCAGCGGCCCGTCCTCCAGGCTGAGCTCGAAGGGGCTTACAGGGCTCCGACCTGCATATCCGTTGGAAATTTCGCTATTGCTACCGGAACCCCTGATTCGGCCTATGGACCGTTCGTAGTGCACTCCCAGACCCTGCGCGCGTCGGCCTCCGGAGGTGCACGCGATGATCGAGGGCGCGGTACGGCACGGCACCACCATGAAGGTCGAGGGCAACTACGTCGACTCACACGGCCAAACGGAAATCGGGTTCGGGGTGACCATGCTCCTGGGCTTTGACCTGCTGCCGCGCATCAAGCAGATCAACAAGGTCAAGCTGTATCGGGTGGAGAGCGGCGAGGGCGATCTGTCTGCGCGACGGACCCCGGCTGACCCGGTCGATCCGCTGGCATCTGATCGAACAGGACTACGAGCAGATGATCACGTACACGACCGCCATCAAGCAGGGCACCGCCTTCACCGAGGCCATCCTGTGCCGGTTCGCCGACTCCGCCTCCCACCCGGCCTACCGGGCCATGCTGGAGGTCGGCCGCGCGCAGAAGACCATCTTCGTCGCCCGCTACCTGCGGCTGTGCGAGCCGCATCGGGAGATCCAGGAAGGGTCAACATCGTGGAGTCCTCCAACGGAGGAAACTCGGTGATCTTCTACGGCAAGGGCGGCGACATTGCCACCAACCGGCGCGAGAGTTGGATCTGACCGTCTTGTGCCTGCGGATCCTCCAGGCGGCGTTCGTCTACATCAATACGCTGATGCTGCAAGACGTCTACGCCGATTCCACCATGGCGAAGCTGCTCAAGCCTGCCGGCCGGCGTGGGCTGACACCCTTGTTCTGGCAGCATGTCCAGCCCTTTGGCGAGGTCCGGCTCGATGTCGCGAAGCATCTGTCTCTCGGCGAGAACACCGGTCCAGCCCGTACAGGCGATCAGGCATAGATCACAGCTTGGCGGTGTCAGTCCCGTCGACCTGGTCGGATTCGGGTGTGCGGCGCCACGAACCGGAATAGCGTACTGCGGACCGTCTGCACCCCGGCCTGGTCGGCCCCGAATCGATCGCACAGGCCGGCTTCGCCGGCCATCTACCCGTCTCGGCGGAGGTGGCCGTGCAGGAAGGTGTGGATGCCTGCAGCGACTGTCTTGGTGAGCTCATCGGTGGGCAGAGCGGCGTGGTGGGCCGGCAGTTCGGCTGAGATCAGCAGCAACAGGTGTAGGGCCGCACGGTCGGGGTCGTCGATCCGCAGCAACCCCCGGTCGGCCATCTGTCGCAGGTGACCGCCCAGTTCACGGCGGACGCGGCGCGGCCCGGTCTGCTGCCAGGCATCGATCGCTTCCTGAGGAATGTGGCCCGCTTCGGCGTTGATCTGTGCGACCAGGGAGAAGTGGGCGGCGCTGTCGGGTCTCGGCGTCACCCAGTCCAGGCCGAACTCGATGAGGTCGGCCTCCACATCGGTGACCTTGCGTAGATGGCGGTCGATGACGGCGATCTGCACGTCGGCCGCCCGAGTGGCGCTCTCCTGAATCACGGCCAGGAACAGCCCGGCCTTGTCGGTGAAGTGGTTGTAGATAGTCCGGGTGGATACTCCGGCTTCAGCCGAGATCGCGTCGATGCTGGCGCGCGTGAAGCCCTCGCGGGCGAACACCGTCAGGGCGCCGTCCAGGATCGCCTGCCGCTTACCGGTCAGCCTGCCGCGAGGGTGCGTCTTTGCGGTGTTTTCCCTGGTCATCCAGACCCTCCTGCAGTTTTACAGTCATCGTTTTACTTTTTGCCATGCACGTTGTACTTTACCTCATGCCGGGCCACCACGGTCAGCAATGAGGAGTGACAAACATGATCAGGATTGCCATTGTCATCGGCAGCACCCGCCCGCGCCGCCGTACCGCGGTCGCGGCCCGCTGGGTCGCCGAGGTCGCCAACCGTCACCCCGCTGTCACCGCAGGGGAGGCGACGTTCGAGGTTGTCGACCTGGCCGAATGCGGGCTGTCGGTACTTGACGAGCCTCTGCCCGCGCTGTTCGGCGATTACCACCACGCCCACACCAACCAGTGGGCCCAGACGATCGCGTCGTTCGACGGGTTCGTCTTCGTCACCCCCGAGTACAACCACTCGGCCCCGGCCGCGCTGAAGAACGCCATCGACTTCCTGTTCGCCGAGTGGAACAACAAGGCGGCCGGTTTCGTCAGCCACGGGGTGCACGGCGGCGTGCGTGCCGTGGAGCACCTGCGGCAGGTCATGACGGAGCTCCAGGTGGCCAATGTGCGCACCCAGGTGGCGTTGTCGGTCTTCACCGACTTCGAGATCACCGACCCGGCCGAGCCCGGCATCATTGCCCCAGGCCCGCACCAGGAGCCGACCCTGAACGAGCTGTTCGACGAGGTGATCGCCTGGTCCCGGGCACTCAAGCCGCTGCGTGCGGCAGCCGGTCAGGCGGTGGCCGCGTGACCATGCGCCACCGGTCGCTGGGCCACACCGGACTGCGGGTCTCCGACTCGGCGCGCTGACCTGCGGCGAGGAGCAGATCGGCTCCTCGCCGCAGGAGGCCCCGTCGCATTCTCGACCTGTACGGCGAAGCGGGTGGCAACGGTATCGACACCGCGAACTTCTACTCCGGCGGCCGGGGCGAGACCATCCTGGGCGAACTGCTGGCGGGTCGCCGCGATCGGTTCGTGGTGGCTAGCAAGTATTCGGTCTCGCGCGACGGCGGCGACCCCGACGGCGCCGGCAGCCACCGCAAGAACCTCGTTGAACAGCGCCGTGGTGACGCTCAGCGTCTCGGGGCCCGCTGATGTACAGGCGGGCGTGATAGGAGACCTCCCACACACCTGGAAAGGCAGGGCGCTTGAATGGCCGCCAACGGGGTCCAGTCGCGTGTTGGCGTGGACGATGACGCAGGCCGGGGCCCGACATGCCGACGTAGAGGATCTTTCCGGCCCGTACGGCATCATCCAGCACCCGCATGGTCTCCTCGATCGAGGTATGCCTGTCCCACAGGTAGACCCAGTACAGGTCGAGGTAGTCGGTGCCCAGTCTCCGCAGGCTGGCCTCCAGCGACGGAGTGAGCGGCGTGCTCATCGCTGGCAGCGAAGCCATCAGCGGCATCAAGGCCTCGGACGTCGTCTTCCAGAACACCATCGGGCAGAGTGTCCTGCACACCTTCGCCGTCGGGGACACCCTGCAACTCCACGCATACCGCATCGGGCAAAACGGTTCGGCCTCGGTCCTCAGCACTGGCGACGGGCGCACCATGGTTGCGGCGCACTGGGTGAACGCAACCTGAGTAGAACCTGAGATTCTCCGACCCCGTCCGCGACGCCCCGCCCGGCCCAAGCCGTACGGCGGGGCATCACGATCAGCCGGGCCCACCAGAGCACAGCACTTTGCTGGGTGCGGCGGGCCGCGAACCATGGAGCACGGCGCAGGGGAGCGTGCGGAGTCCGGAGCATGGTGGTCCAGGTGGAAGAGCTGCTCGAACTCCCTGGCCGACGGCTCCTCGGGGGAGGGGAGTGGCTATAGGGGGCAACCTGCGCAGTAGGGAGAAGGGCATGGTGCGGACCTGTGGCCCCGACCAGCCTGAACGGGCGCCGTCACTGAACCGGAAGCAAGATCGACCCCCTGCCGCCGAGGCCGCGACGTGCTGAGCGAATTGATCTACTTTGTAAAGGCGCCCGGCTGTTACACCTCAAAGCCACGACCCAAGCAACCACAGCAACAAGGGGACAGGCGGACACGGGCGGTTCCTATGATGGCGGCTTGATCATCATTTCGGGCTGGATCAGTGTCGATCCCGATAGCCGCGACGACTACCTGCGGGGCTGTGTGAGCGTGGTCGAACAGGCGCGGGCCTCGTCCGGCTGTCTCGACTTCGCGCTCAGCGCCGACCTCGTCGAGGCAGGCCGGATCAATGTCTATGAGCGGTGGGAGTCCGGGGAGAGTCTCGACGCCTTCCGCGGCTCCGGGCCGAGCGACGACCAGGCGGCGGTGATTCGCGCCGCTGAGGTGGCTCGCTATGAGATCGCAGGTGTCGGCCCTGCCTGACGGGCCGGGGTGGGCCTGGGCGCGTGCTGTCGAGGTGGGCGATGAGGGGGAGCTCTCGAGTCTGCTGGCGCCTTGGGGATGGAGGGGGCCTCGGTCGCGGCGGAGGGTGAGCGGGGGTTCGATCCGTGCGAGCGGTGCTGGTTCTGGCAGGGCAGGCTGGTCTGCGTTCCCATCTGCATGTAGCGGGTGATCTCATCGCGTCGGGAGCGGCGCGGTTCATGGCTCCTCCGTGTCCGGCGCCGGTGAGGTGGTCGCACCGGCTGACAGGAGTTTCTCCGCCAGTGCGTGGCAGCGCTTTCTTAGTTCCGGGGGGTCGAGTGCCTCGAAGTCGTGCCCCAGGAGGAGCACGTGCATGAGGAGGAAGTCGAGGCTGCCGGCGCCGCTGATCACTTCGCAGAGTTCGCTCCCGCGTTGTCGTACGACGGCCGCCGAGGGTGGAATCTGTGCGCGCACCGTGTCGGCGGGGGCGTGCACGAGGAAGCGCGCCTGGTGGGGGTAGACCCGGCTCGCGACGCTCTCCTGGACGTATGCGGCCGCGTCGGGGGCCGGGCGTGGGTGGTAGTGCCAGGTCCGTGCGGACACATGGGTCATGCGGTCGACGCGGAAGTTGCGCCAGTCGTCGCGGTCGAGGTCGTAGGCGAGGAGGTACCAGCGGCGGTCGGAGGCGACCAGGCGGTAGGGCTCGACGCGTCGTTGTCGTGTCTGGCCTGCTGACGGGTAGTCGAAGCCGGCTTCGACCTGGTCGCGGCAGGCTTTGGCCAGCGTCATGAGTATGTCGGGGTCGGCTGGTGTGCGGCCTCCGCCGAAGGACTCGACTGAGGCGGAGAGTGCGCGTACTTCGTGTCGTAGCCGGGTGGGGAGGACTTGGTCGAGCTTGGTCAGTGCGCGGAGTGCGGCGTCGCCGGCGCCGGCGATGGCGTCGCTTGCGCCGGTGAGCAGGGAGACCGCGGTGGCGATCGCCTCTTCGTCGTCGAGGAGCAGGGGTGGCAGGTCTTGTCCTGGGCCGAGTTGGTAGCCGCCGCCGACGCCTTGGCTGGCTTGTACCTGGTAGCCGAGTGTGCGTAGTCGCTCGATGTCTCGGCGTACGGTGCGCGGTGTGACGCCGAGCCGGTCGGCGAGTTCGGGGCCGGTCCAGACCTGGCGCTGCTGCAGGAGTCCGAGGAGGGTGAGTACTCGCTCTGTCGTTCCCCGTTCTTGGCTGGTTGCCGGGTCCATGTGGCCAAGCCTGCCAGATAGCGGACCGATGCTGTCCGCTAGGGGTGTCAGGGTGGTTTCATGGATGCGGACGAACTGGACTGGAACCGGACGCTGCGTGAGCAGTGGGAGTTCCACTGGAATCATCAGGTTCGGGCCCGGCTCGAGGGCCTTACCGACGAGGAGTATTTCTGGTCGCCGGTGCCGGATGCCTGGAGTGTGCGGCCGCGTGGTAGTTCGGCGGCGCCTGTGCAGGTGGGGGCTGGGGACTTCACGTTGGACTATGCCTTTCCTGAGCCGGTTCCTGCGGCTTTCACGACGATCGCGTGGCGGCTCGGTCATGTGGTCGTCGGTGTGCTGGCCGCGCGCAACGCGGCGCATTTCGGCGCGCCGGCGGCGTCGTATGAGTCGTGGGAGTACGCCGGTGGCGCGGCCGCCGCGCTCGGCCAGCTCGAGGCTCAGCTGGAGGTTTGGCTGGCGGGGGTGGGGGGCTTGGGCGAGGTCGGGCTTCGGGTTGCGGTGGGGGAGAAGGAGCCCTTTCCCGAGGCGCCCATGGCGGATCTGGTGCTGCATGTTCATCGGGAGCTGATTCACCATCTGTCCGAGGTCTGCCTGCTGCGGGACCTCTACGTGCATACGAAGTCTGTGACGAACGGAGAAGATCGATGAGCCGCGACATTCAGGTCACTTTCGATGCGCGTGACCCGCGGGCGTTGTCGTGCTTTTGGCGCGACGTTCTGGGTTATGTCCATCCCGGCCCGCCTGGGGTCGATCTGCCGGGGGGTGCCGATCCGCTGGCGGCGTGGGATGAGTTTCTCGCGCGGGTGGGTGTGCCGGAGGAGCAGCGCAACTCGAGTTCGGCGCTTGAGGATCCGGACGGGCGGGGGCCGCGGTTGTTCTTCCAGCAGGTGCCGGAGGGCAAGGTCGCCAAGAACCGCGTTCATCTGGACGTTCGTGCGGCTCCTGGGCTGCGGGGGGAGGAGCGGATGGCGGCGTTGGAGGTCGAGTGTGATCGGCTCGTCGGGCTGGGTGCGAGGCGGGTGCGTCGCCACGAGCCTGCTCCTCCGATGAGCGCGGGTTTCATCGTGATGACCGACCCTGAGGGCAACGAGTTCTGCCTGGACTGACGTGGCTCGGTTTGGTGTGGCCGCGGGTCACACGGTGAGGGTGATCTTGCCGCTCGCGTGGCCGCTTCTCAGGTGGTGGAGGGCCTGCGGGGCCTGGCTCAGTGGGTATGTTCTGTCGATGATCGGCGTGAGTTTGCCGGTCTCGATGAGTTCTGTCAGGGTCTGCAGGTCTTGTCGGCGGGGTGTCGACATCAGTCCGGTCAGGTTGTGGCGGGTGAAGGGTGACAGTATTCCGGCTCGGAGTTGGCGGTCGGCGCCTTCTGTCCATCGTCCTGTGTGCGCGCCTCCGACGATGACGAGTGTGCCCGTGGGGGTGAGGGCGCGTCGTAGGTGGGTGAGGGGGCGGTTGCCTGCGGTGTCGAGGATGAGGTCGTAGCGGTCTGGCCTGTCGGTGAAGTCTTCGCGGGTGTGGTCGATGACGTCGTCGGCGCCGATGGATCGGACCAGTTCTGTCTTGGTCGTGCGGCAGACGCCTGTGACGTGCGCTTGGTATGCCTTGGCCAGTTGTACGGCGAAGGTTCCGACGCCGCCGCCTGCTCCGGTGATCAGTACTTTCTGTCCGGGCTGGAGTCGTCCTTTGTCGCGGAGGCCTTGGAGGGCGGCGCAGGCGGAGGCGGGCAGCGCGGCCGCCTGTTCGAAGGTGATGGTGGAGGGCTTGAGGACGATTGTGTCGTGGTGGGCGCCGGCGTACTCGGCGAAGGAGCCGTGGCAGGTGCCGAGCACTTCGTCGCCTGGGTGGAAGCGGGTCACGTTCTCGCCGACTTCTTCGATGTGTCCTGCGACGTCGTGGCCGGGTATGCGGGTTTTGGGGGTGCGTAGTCCGTAGCCTGCCAGGCGGAGCAGGTAGGGCAGGCCGGTGATCAGGTGCCAGGCGCCCTGGTCGACGCCGGCGGCGTGGACGCGGATGAGCACGTCGTCGTGTCCGATGGTGGGTTTGTCGATGTCGCCGAGTTTCAGCGCGTCGGGTGAGCAGTAGGTGTCTCGGAAGATCGCTTTCATGGTCGTCACGTCGTTGCCTTTCGGTGTGGTTCAGGCGGGGAGGGGGGCTTGGCCGTCCTGTTGCGGGGTTTTCACGCCTTTGACGAGCAGCCAGAAGAGCATGGTGATCTCGGCGATGGCGGCGGGGGTGACGAGGTAGGGGTTCAGGGCCGCTCCGAGGTCCGGGGCCAGGAACAGGGTGAGGGTGTCGAGGAGGTAGCCGGCGCATCCGGCGATGAGGAGGACGCCGAGGGGTCGGGGGAACAGGCGGGAGGTGTAGGTGAGGTATCCCAGTGGCAGGAGCCACAGGCCGAAGAAGATCTGTGCGATGAGGTAGCCGTGGTGGTGGAGGTCGAACATGAGCAGCACCAGGGCGTCGGAGGTGTGGGGGTCGAGGGCGTTGGTGTAGGGGGTCTGGGTGGCGAGGAGGAGGGCGGCGAGGTGGTGGACCATGTTGAGGCAGGTGATGGCGACGGCGATGGCGACGAGGGTGACCATGGCGCGGGCGACGTTGGCGTTGACGTGTTTGAGGAGGAGGTAGAGGGCCATGGCCACCAGGAGGAAGAAGGGGGCCTGTATCAGGTCGGCGACGAAGCCTGCGCGGACGAGGCCGGCGTGGGTGGCGGTGTTGTGCGCGGTGGTGGTGGCGTCGCCGGGGGCGTAGACGTTGGCGCGTACGTAGAGGTGGGCGAAGCCGCCGAAGAGGGCGACGATCAGGTAGAGCAGTCCGGCGGTTCTGGCGAGGCGCTGGGGTGAGCGCATGACTCTCCGTGGTTTCGGGTACGGCCGGCGGCGAGGCGGTTTGCTCGTGCGCCGGGTGGGGGTGTGGCGGCTATGTCTGGGTGTCGGGGTATTGGAAGACGTCGTCGAGCGGCACCTGGAAGACCCGCGCGATCTGGAAGGCCACTTCCAGTGAGGGGGAGTAGCGGCCCTGTTCGATGGCGATGATGGTTTGGCGGGTCACGCCGATGCGTTCGGCCAGGTCGGCCTGTGTCATCTCGCCGTGGGTGAAGCGCAGGGCTCGGATGGAGTTGGTGACTTTGGTGGGCTTGGGCACGGTCAGAGGCCTCGGCGGTACGCGACGATCTTCACGATCGACGAGGTGAGTGCGGACAGGACGAATGCCAGGTAGAGCGTGTGGGCGATCCAGAAGGGGGCGGATTCGGCCATGGTGAGGCCGAGTGGGATGAGGGCGAGGATGCTCATGACGTAGAACGCGATGTGTTCGCCGAGCCGGTTGATCTGCTTGTCGCGTTCGTCCTTTTTGTCGGCTTCCTTGGGGGAGGCGAGCGCGGCGGCGATGGTCGTGATGATGTTGGCGGCGATGGCGGCGCCGATGGCGGCGAGCATGGGGCCCACGTAGGCGATCTGTGTGACGTCGGTGGTGGGGATCTGGCGCAGGATGAGCGCGAAGTAGATCACGGGAACGCCGGCCGCGATCGCGGCATAGATCCATGCGCGTTTTTCTTCGAATGACATGTCCGTGCCTGCTCCCATGTAAAACAAACCTGACATGGTTCAACGTAAAGCAGGGCGGACATGATGTCAACGATTCTTAACTTCTCCTGGGGGGTCGCCGCGTTGGCTGCGGAAGCGGTGTTCCCTGTTGTCCGCCCTGACCAGGCGGTTTCCGCCGAAACGCGCGTCGCCCCGCCGACCGGAAGTGCCCGGCCGGCGAGGTGACGGTCCCTGCTCAGCCCATGTCGCGGGCTTGGCGGGCATGCCTACGCACGTGAGCGGCGCGGTCTCGCGTCACTGGCCCACGTTGGCGCAGATCGCGTAGGCCTTGACGCCGTAGCTGATGGCGGACAGGTTCGTGATCCCGATCTGCCACGCGTTGCCCGCCTCGTTGGGCCGGCTCGCGACCACATGCACGTCCCGGTCCTGGACGCGGTTTCCGGACTCGATGATGTGGCCGCCGCCGAGGACTCGCTTGCCCTCGCCGCACGACACCTCGACGACCCTCCCCAGCTGCCCCGGTGCCACGCTCGTGAGCGGTGAGACCACGCGCTCCCATCCGGAGAATCCCTTCTGGCCCTTGTCCGGCTCCGGGAAGTCGGCGGACGACCGCCCGGCGGCGTTGACGGGCGTCTGGTATGACGAGGCCACGGCGGCGGGTCCCGCGAACAGGAGCAGGCCCGTGGTGGCGGCGGTCAGCACCGGGATGACGTGCTTGTACATGCTGATGTGTCCCTCTGTGGGTGATGATCCGATCTTCCGTCGCGATAGTTACCCATAGTCACTGATCGAATACTCTATGTGTTCTAAGATCATTTATGACGGATGCGATCTTCGAGATGGCCGACGGCGTGCCTGGCCGGTGGTGCCTGGGGGGTGGCTGACAGCGTGCTGAGTGCGGTTTGTGAGTGGCGGGCTGGAGGGTGAGGTCGTCCGCGTCGCCTACAACCCCGGAGGAACGGGTCGATGTCATCACATGTTTTTTCCTCGGATCGCGCCGCGCGGCCGCGTTGGCCGCGAACGGTCACGGCGTCGGCGCTGGCCTTGAGTCTGTCCGTGGCCGCGGCGCACCCGGCAGCCGCCGCGGCGACGCCGTCCGCGGCCTCGAGTGACGCCGGCGCGCAGCGCGCTCAGCTCCAGCAGTTGGCGCGCAAGCTGGTGGAGGCAGGGGCGCCCGGCGTGATCGTGCGGGTCGACGACGGCCGCGGCCGTCCGGTCGAGATCGCCGAGCAGGCCCCCTGGACCCGACGGGATCACCTGCTCAAGGTGGGGGACGAGTTCCGGATGGGGTCCAACACCAAGACCATGGTGGCCACGCTCGTGCTGCAGCTGGTCGCCGAGGGCAAGCTCTCCCTGACCGACCCGGTGGAGAAGTGGCTGCCGGGCAAGGTGCCTGGCGGCAGGGCGATCACGTTGCGCATGCTGCTGAACCACACCAGCGGCCTGTTCGACTACACCGACGACGCCGCGATCCGGCCCTCGATGCTCGGCAAGGACCGGCGGCGGTGGACCTCGGCGCAGCTGCTCGCCGTGGGGGTGAAGCACGATCCGCTGTTCGCGCCGGGCACGAAGTGGTCCTACAGCAACACCGGCTACGTCGCGCTCGGCGCCGTCCTGGAGCGGGTCACCGGGGCGGGCCTGGCCGATCTGGTCCGGGACCGGATCGCCAGGCCGCTCGGCCTCAGGCACACCTACTACGCCGCGGGCTCGGCCTGGCGTGGCTCTCATGCGCACGGCTACGAACGGGATGCCGCCCACATGCCGCCGGGTGTGCCGGCCGAGTTCAGGGACCTGGCGGGCGAGCGCCGGCACGGTCACGTGGACGTCTCCGACAACGACCCGGGGTGGGGCGGGGCGGCCGGGGCGGTGGTGTCCACGACGCAGGACTGGTCCCGGTTCCACACCGCGTTGCTGTCCGGCAAGCTGCTGCCCGCCGCCCAGATGGCGCAGCTGCGCACCACGGTGCCGGTCGACTCACGCCAGCCGGACGGGCCCGGCTACGGGCTGGGCATCCAGACCGGCGCCACTCCGTGTGGCACGTTCTGGGGGCACGACGGCGGCATGCCCGGCTACCTGACGACCAACCTCGCCGACCGCACCGGCAGCCGCACGGCGACCGTCCTGGTCTCGACGGAGTTCTGGGCCGAGTTCGAGGCCGACCCGAAGATCGCCAAGGCCGCGCAGGCGCTCCAGGCCGCCGTGACGTGCACGATGTTCGGCAAGCCCGTGCCGGCCGCGGCTCAGGCCGGTTGACCGGCGCGCTCGGCCGCGGGTGCGGTGATGATCGCGGACACCAGGTGTTCGGCTTCGGCCCGCGACATCGCCGCGCCCGCGGCGTGCGCGGCGGCGAACCCTGCGGCGCCCAGGGCGGCGGTGGCCCCCTGTGTGGTCATCCGCACGTCGACGTCGTCGAGGTCGTTGCGGCCCCGCAGCGCGGTGGCGGCCCCGAGCAGCCGTCCCGCCCGCTGCGGCCGATCGCGGTACAGTTCGATCGCGGCGGCCACGACCGCGATCGAGGCCGCGACCGGCGTCTGCCAGGTCAGCGTCAGGTGCACCGCCGGGTGGTCGAGCCTGCGTGCCGCCTCCTCCGGGAGACCCTGCGCGAGGTCCACCTGGGCGAGCACGCCCAGCAGCAACGCGGCCAGGTGCGGGGTCGACCGGCCGGGTGGCGCCTCGGCCAGGCCGGCCCTGGCGTGTTCGCGGGCCGCTTCCGGCCGGCCGGCGCGCCACTCCAGTCGGGCCAGGCCCAGGCACACCTGAGCCCGCGACTCCGCCGAGCCGGCCTGCGCGACCTGGTCGAGCAGGTCGGTCAGCTGCCGCCGCCCGCCGTCCACGTCGCCTGACTGGGCCCGGTGCAGTGCGGCCGCCACCTCGCTCTCCATCGTGTGCTCGGGCATGCCGAGTTCCTGGAAGTACCGGCTGGCCCGCTCGGCCAGTCCCGCCGCACCGGCCGGGTCGCCGGCCCGCTGCAACGCCGCGTTCAGGGTGCTCAGCGTGATGCCCAGGCCCCACCGCTCGCCGACTTCCTCGAAGCCGGTCAGCGCGCGCGACAGCACGTGCGTCGCCTCGGCGGCGCGCCCGGTGTTCATGGCCAGCACGCCTCGGACCAGCAGCGTCAACGACCGGTTCCACGGATCGGTCCGCTCGTCAGGGGAGGCGGGCACGTCCGGTGCGGCTCGATCCGCCGAGCCCACGGCGAGTGCCAGCCGGGCCATCTCCACGATGGGGTGGGTGCCGGGGGCGACGTGCTCCAACGCCTTGCCGATCCGGTCGAAGGCCGCCTCGGCCTCGTCCGGCCGGCTGATGGTCTCGACGGTGGCGAGCGCGTGCGCGGCGACCACGAGCGCGCGGGCGCGCGGGTCGGTCGAGCCGCGCGCCTGGATCATCCGGCCGAGCAGGTCCAGCGACTCCGGCGGGTTGTCGCGCAGGAACCAGAACCAGCACAGCGCGACGCCGTACCTGACCGCCAGGTCGGCGTCGCCGGACTCGACCGCCCAGCGGATCGCCGCCGACAGGTTGTCCCGTTCCGCGGACAGGCGGACCAGCCAGCGCAGCTGGTCGGAGGTGCGCAGGTGCGGGTCCGCGCTCTCGGCCAGCTGAAGGAAGAATTCGGCGTGCCTGCCACGGGCGTCGTCGGTCTCGTCACGCCGGGCCAGTCGTTCGAGGCCGTACTCCCGGATGGTCTCCAGCATGCGGTAGCGCGGCTCGACCGGGTCGGCAGTCTCCACCGGGTGCAGCAGGGACTTGTCGACCAACGCCGTCAGCAGCTGTCGGACCTCGCCCGACCTGCCGATCGCCTCCGCCGCGTCCTCGGTGAAGGCGCCGGGCACGACCGACAGCCGTTCCAGCAGCGCTCGCTCGTCGGTGTCGAGCAGGTCCCAGCTCCAGGCCACCGCGGCGCTCAGGGTGCGGTGGCGCGGCAGTGCGGTGCGGCTGCCCCCGGTGAGCAGCCTGAAGCGATCGTCCAGCCGTGCCGCGACCGCCTCGACCGGCAGGGCGCGCACCTGTGCCGCGGCGAGCTCGATCGCCAGCGGCAGGCCGTCCAGGCGGCGGCAGATCTCGATCGCCGCCGTCAGCGCGCTGCCTTCGGCGGTGAAGCCCGGCCGCACCGCGGCGGCCCGGTCGTGGAACAGCCGGACCGCGGCGCAGGCGCGGGCCCGCTCGAGCGTCGCTCCCGGTTCGGGCAGCTTCAGCGGGAGCACCGGGTGCAGGCTCTCGCCGTCGATGTGCAGGGGTTCGCGGCTGGTGGCCAGCACCCGCAGCCTCGGGCATCGGCCGAGCAGGGTTCCTGCGAGCCTCGCGGCGGTCTCGATCACGTGCTCGCAGTTGTCCAGCACCAGTACCAGGTCGTCGTCGGCGAGCGTGTCGACCAGGTGGTCCAGGACCGTCTCGGCTGTGACGGGCCGCGGCGGCGGGCCCTCTTCGCGCACCCGCAGCAGCTCGAGCACCACGCGGGGCACGTCGTCGGCGCCGACCGGGGCCAGCGGGACGAACCACACCCCGCCGGACGGCGTGAGCTGTCGGCCGATGGTGTTGGCCAGCCGGGTCTTGCCCGCTCCTCCGGGGCCGACCAGGGTGACCAGCCGTCCTCGGCCGAGCAGGTCGGCCACGCGGCGGACGTCGTCGTCGCGGCCCACGAAGGTGGTGAGCGGGACGTCGAGGTTGCCGTGCGATCGGCGGGAGCGGGGCGGCTGGCCGCGCAACACCGCCAGGTGGGCCTCCTGCAGCTGCGGTCCTGGATCGCCGCCGAAACTGTCGGCCAGCAGGTCGCGGATCCGCTGGTAGGCGGCCAGCGCCTCGGCGCCGCGGCCGTTCAGCGCCAGGGCTCGGATCAGCTGGGCGGCCAGCCGCTCCCGCAACGGGTGCGCGGCGGTCAGCGCTTCGAGCTCGGGGAGCAGGTCGAGGTCGGCGCCCAGCGCGAGCTCGGCCTCGATGCGGTCCTCCAGGGCGGCCAGCCTGGCCCGCTCGAGCCGTTCGGCCTCGGCGGCGGCGAACGGTGCCTCGCGCACGTCGGCCAGGGCGGGGCCGCGCCACAGGCTCAGGGCCTCGCGCAAGGTGGCGGCAGCCTCGGCGGGTCGCGACTGCGCGTGCGAGCGCCGGCCCGCGCGGGCCAGGCGCTCGAAGCGGACGGCGTCGACCGCGTCCGGCTCGACGGCCAGCCGGTACCCGGCAGGGCCCGAGGTGAGCAGCCCCGGGTCGCCCAGGAGGCGCCGCAGCCGGGACACCAGCGACTGCAGCGCGTGCAGGCGGTCGGCGGGTGCCGCCTCCTCCCACAGCGCCTCGGCCAGGGTCTCGGGCCGGACGGCACGCCCGGCCTCCAGCGCCAGCCGGGCCAGCAACGCGCGCAGTCGCGCGCCCCCGACCGGCGTCGGGCCGGTGGCGGTGTCCAGCAGCAGGGGGCCCAGGACGCCGACGCGCATCCCTCCGCTGTCGCCGGACGCCTCGATCGCATCTGCCATGGCCAGCAGTGTGCCAGCTGGGGAAGGCAGCGCCGGTCCTCGCTATCGGGTGTGCCCGTCGCTGGGCGGGTCGCCGGCTGCCGCGCGGGCGGTGACCAGGCCCGATTCGTAGGCCACGATGACCGCCTGGGCGCGGTCGCGGACGGAGAGCTTGTCGAAGATGCTGGTGATGTAGTTCTTGACGGTGGACAGGCTGATGTCGAGGACGCGGGAGATCTCGGTGTTGTCGAGGCCGGTGGCCATCAGACGCCACACCTCGACCTCGCGGGGCGTGAGGTCGTCCAGGCCGGTGGGGGTCGGACGGGTAGCGTGGGGGGCCCGTACGTAGGTGGAGATCAGCCGGGTGAGCAGGCGCGGCGCGACGGCGGCATCGCCGGCGTGGACGGTGCGGATCGCGGCGCTGAGGTCCTCAGGGGAGCTGTCCTTGGGCAGGAACCCGTAGGCTCCCGCGCGCAGGGCGCCCACGAGGTAGTCGTCCATGTCGAAGGTGCTGAGGGCCAGGACCCGGCAGCCGGGCAGGGTGGCGGCGAGCTGCCTGGTCGCGCCGACCCCGTCGAGGACGGGCATCCGGATGTCCATCACCACGACGTCGGGGCGCAGCTGGTGGGCGAGGGTGACGGCCTGCGCGCCGTTCTCGGCCTCTCCCACCACCTCGAAGGACGGGTTGGGGGAGAGGATCAGCGACAGGCCTCGCCGGACCAGCAGCTGGTCGTCCACGATCAGCACCTTGATCGGCGGCGTCGGCGGCGTCGGCCCGGTCCCGGTCATCGGCGTGCCTCCTCGTGCTGGACGGCCGCCTCGGCCGCCTCGTCGGTGGTCAGCGGCAGGTCGGCCACCACGGCGAACCCCCCGTCGGCCTGCGGGCCGGCGGTGAGGGTGCCGCCGTGCAGGGCGACGCGTTCGCGCATGCCGATCAGGCCGTATCCGCCGGAGCCCACCGTCGTCGCCCCCTCCTGCGGCGGTGTGCCCCCGCCGTCGTCTCGCACCTCGACGGTGACCCGATCCTGACGGTAGGTCAGCTGGACGGACGCGCGGGCGGGTCCCGCGTGCTTGCGGGCGTTGGTGAGGGCCTCCTGGGCGATCCTGAACACGGTGAGGCCGATGGTCGGCGGCAACGGGCGCTGCGGCCCGCAGACGCCGAAGTCGGTCGGCAGGCCGGCGAGGCGGGACTCGGCCACCAGGAGGCCGAGGTCGTCTGCGCCCGGTTGGGGCTGCGACGGCGCGCTCTCCGGTTCGTCGCCGTCCCGTAGCACGTCCAGAAGCTGGCGCATCTCGCGCAGCGCGAGCCGCCCTGAGGATTCCAGGGTGAGCAGGGCGTCCAGGACCACCTCCGGTTCGGCGATGTTGGCCCGGGCTCCGCCGGCCATCATCTGCATGGTGGTGATGTGGTGGGCCACGATGTCGTGCAGCTCCCGTGCGATGCGGCGGCGTTCGTCGGCCACCGCGCGGTCGGCAAGGAGTCTGCGGTTGGCCGCCACCTCCCGCTGCCAGCGGTTGACCGCCATGGCGGTGCCGACGACGATCAGGGTGGTGAGGGGCGAGGTGACGGCCTCCTGCCAGGGCGGAACGCGGCCGTCGCTCTGGCTCAGCAGCGTCAGCGATACCGTCGCGGCGGCCGCGAGCGCCGTGACCCGGCCGGGGCAGGCCCTGGCGACGGAGTACAGGGCGACCACCAGGACGGCGCCGAAGTGCCTGGGCAGTGGCACGGTCAGGGTGGCCGTCGCATCGAGTACCAGGACGGCGGTGAGCGCCGCCACCGGGTGGCGGCGCCGGGCGAGCAGCGGCAGGGCCGCCAGCGCGACGAAGAGGAACCCGGCCACGCTCACGGCGTGATGGCCGTCGGGGGCGTTGAAGAAGACGTAGCTGAGCAGGTTCATCACGCAGGCCCCGCCGGTCACGAGCGCGTCGTTACGGGTCCACGGCGGCTCGGCGCTGTCGATGTGCGGCAGCTCCCGGGCCTCGCCAGGCCGCGCGTGTCGGCTCCTGCGCATGTCTGTTCCCCCTGTATCCGGCCTCCCGGCCCCCGGAACAGGGTCGCACAGCAGCCGCGGTGCAATGGCCGGCGACGGTGGTTGACCGACCAGGAGACCAGGACCAGGGGCCTGGTCGCCGGCCGGGGGAAGGCCCCAGGGCCCCGGTCCGGATCATCCGCTACCAGGAGGCTTGCCGCCTTTCGCCCTGATGGTCTGGATACCGGCCGGGAGCCCCCGGCAGACATCCGCCTGCAAGTCCGTCCGCCGGAGGACAACGTGATCCGCGCCCTGACCGGATACTCCACCAGACACCCGTGGAAGGTCATCGCCCTCTGGGCGGTGCTGGGTGTCGTACTGAGCGCCCTGACCCCGACGCTGTTCGACCGCGTCACCCAGAACCAGGCCGGGGACTTCCTGCCCCGCAGCTACGACTCGGCCGCCGCGCTGCACATCGCCAAGGAGCAGTTCGGGGTGAACCCCGACGCCACCACGGTGACGGTGCTGGTCGCCAGGGCCGACGGCAGGGCTCTCAGCACCGCCGACCGCAAGCGGGTCGAGGCCGAGGCGGCGAAGCTGGCCAAGCGCCGGGTGATCATGCCCAGGGAGGACGACGGCCCGCAGCAGTTCCTGATCCCCGACCGCTCCCAGACCCCCCGGATCGTCCCTGCCATGACGGCGCCCGACCGGAGTTTCGCACTGCTGTCCGTCGAGCTGATCGGCAATCGCGCGGACCCGGGGGTCCAGGGCGTCTACCGGGCCTTCAGGGACGCCGCCCGGACCCAGTTCTCCGAGGCGGGGATGCGCACCGGTTTCACCGGGCCTCTCGCCGACACCGTCGACACCGTCGATTCCCGCAAGACGGCCACGACGGTCGGGGGCGCCCTCATCATGGGGCTCATCGTCCTGCTCAACGTGGCGGTGTTCCGCAGCGTCCTGGCGGCCCTGCTGCCGTTGCTCGCGGTCGCCGTGATCGGCTCCGTGGCCGCGGGAGCCGTCGCGGTCGCCGCGATGCTCACCGGGCTCAGGCTCGACGCGGGCACGCCGGGGCTGATCAACGTGGTCCTGCTCGGCATCGGCATCGACTACCTGCTGTTCCTGCTGTTCCGCTTCCGTGAGCAACTGCGGGCCAGGCCCGAGCAGTCGGCCCGCGAGGTGGCCGGGCAGGTCGCCGGCCGGGTGGGCACCGCGATCGCCTCGGCGGCGCTGACCATCGTGGCCGCGTTCGCCACGCTGGGCCTGGCCACCTTCGGGCAGTTCCGCTCGATGGGCCCCGCGATCGCCGTCGCGGTCCTGGTGATGCTGCTGGGCAGCCTCACCCTGCTGCCGGCGCTGCTGGCGGCCACCGGGCGCGCAATGTTCTGGCCCTCCAGAGCGGCCCTGCGCCCCGAGGCGCGCGAGGGCCGTGCCGCCCGCCTGGGCGCGCTGGTCACGCGACGACCGCTGATGATGCTGACCGCCTCCGTCGCCCTGCTTGCCGCGCTGGCCGCCGGGTTGATCGGCATCCGCATGGACTACGGCCAGGGCGACCCCGCCGCACAGACCCCCGCCGCGGCCACCGCGGCCGAGATCTCCCGCACGCTGCCGGCCGGCGTGTCGGACCCGACGAGCGTCTTCGTCACCTCCACGGACGGCGGCGCCCTCACCGCCGGCGGGCTCGACGGTCTGTCCCGTGCGCTCACCCAGGTGACGGGGGTGGGCCAGGTCGCAAGGACGGTCCTGAGCAAGGACCACCGTGCCGCCCGGATCGACCTCTACCCGACCGCGGACCCGCAGAGCCCGCAGGCTCGCGACCTGGCCTCAGGACCGATCCGGGCCGCGGTCGCGCAGCACACGCCCGCCGGGACGAGGGCACACGTGGGCGGGACGCCGGCGATCATCGCCGACATCTCGACCGCCGTCGACCACGACCTCACGATCGTGTTCCCGGTCGCGGCCGCGCTGATCGCGCTGATCCTCCTGCTGCTCCTGCGCAGCCTGCTCGCCCCGGTGATCCTGATGCTCTCCGTCGGGCTCGGCTTCGCCGCCACCCTCGGCGCGGTCACCCTGCTGTTCCAGCACGCCCTCGGGAGGCCGGGAGTCAGCTTCACCCTGCCGCTGGTGCTGTTCCTGTTCGTCGTGGCCCTGGGCACCGACTACAACATCCTGATCGCCGACCGGATCCGGGAGGAGATGCAGCGACCGGGTCAGGCCCGCGCCGCGGTGGCCCGGGCCGTACGGCACACGACGCCGGCCATCGCGACGGCCGGCCTGGTTCTGGCCGCCTCCTTCGCCGGCCTGGCCATATCCCCGGGCAACGAGCAGATCGCCTTCGCGATGACGCTCGGCATCATGCTCTCCGCGCTCGTCGTGTCGCTGGTGCTGGTCCCCGCCCTTGCCGCGCTCTTCGGCAGGGCCATCTGGTGGCCGGTCCGCCCGGGGCCCGCCGTGGGCGGCCACCCGCAGGACCGTGCGACCGTACCTGCCCCGCAACCCGACCGGGTCACGGCCCGCTGAGGTGTGGATCGGAGCGCCGCAGGCGTCCGGTCTGCCCGGGTGGGGCGCTTCGACGCCCCGCCTTCCATCCAGTCCGGCGACGCCGCCAGGCGCAGCTCGGGTTGGGGCTGCTGCCGCTGCCACAGCGAGCCGACCGGCCGCGGCGGCGCCGCCTCGGGAAAAGGTGACGACCTCGTCGACGAGTTGCGGCTGATGACCCACCCGTTCGTGCTCGGGGCGGCGAGCGTCTCTTCGGCGAGACCGGCGAGCAGAAACCCCTGCGCCTCGCCGGTGCTCGTACCGTCGGTGACAGCCTCGTCCTCCTCACCTACCGGCCCTCCCAGACGCCTGACCGCCGTCGCGTCGGCGCCGGCCGGCGAGCTCCTCCATGGGTCACCGTCCCCGGCGATGCTCTCGCCAGACACCCTCCGACGCGCGTCCATCGAAGCGGGCCGTCAGAAGCAGGCTGTCAGCGGCGTGCGAGCTGACGGGCTCGGCCCCCGCTGCGTTCCAGAATCGATCGAAGGTAGAGTTGCCGAAGGCCGGGACGCCAACGGTGTCGTCCCCCATGACCGGCCGTGCAGGTCCCGGCCACGCCGCCGAAGGGTTCGGGCAGGACCGGACCGCAGGCACAAGGTCCTCAAGCAGCACGGCGGCGACTGACGGCGGGACGAAACGAACACGAGGGACGGACCATCGACGCGCGCATGCCCCTGACCGTCACCGCCTGCTGCCCGCCGTGACCTCCTCGCGGTAGGTCAGGCACCGCCACCGGCGTGCCGCACCCCGCCGTCGGGCGTCCGTCTGGTGCCTCGCGCCCCCGTCGAGCCGCCTTCTCTCCCCTCGGGCCTCTGCCCGCGCTGCGCGCCGTCGTCGCGCCCACCAGCACGGGTTGCCGCCTGCTCACGTTGCCCGCTCATGTTGAAGGATGTCCTGTTGCCCAGTTCCCCCACGCCTGCCCGCACGCCCGCCGCCCTGGCCACGCGTCTGCGGCCGGGCCGCCCCGCCTGGCTGTCGCCGAAGGTCGCCCGCACCGAGGTCCTGGCCGGGCTGGTGGTCGCGCTCGCCCTCATCCCCGAGGCGATCTCCTTTTCGATCATCGCAGGGGTCGATCCGAGCGTCGGACTGTTCGCCTCCTTCACCATGGCCGTGGTCATCGCCGTCGTCGGCGGGCGCCCCGCGATGATCTCGGCCGCCACCGGCGCCATCGCCCTGGTCGTGGCGCCGCTGGTGCGCGAGCACGGTCTGGGCTACCTGATCGCCACCGTCATCCTCGGCGGCCTCATCCAGGTGGTGCTCGGCGCGCTCGGGGTGGCCAAGCTGATGCGCTTCGTGCCCCGCTCGGTGATGGTCGGCTTCGTCAACGCCCTCGCCATCTTGATCTTCATGGCGCAGGTGCCCGAGCTGATCGACGTGCCGTGGGTGGTCTACCCGCTGGTCGGCGGCGCGCTGGCGCTGATGGTGTTCCTGCCGAGGTTGACCAGGGCGATCCCGGCCCCGCTGATCTCCATCGCCGCGCTGACCGCCCTGACCGTCGGCGCCCACCTGGCCGTGCCCACGGTCGGCGACCGCGGCGCGCTGCCGTCCTCGCTGCCCGTCCCGGGCCTGCCCGAGGTGCCGTTCACCTTCGGCACCCTGTCCCTCATCGCCCCGTACGCCCTGGCCTTCGCGCTGGTCGGGCTGATGGAATCGCTGATGACCGCCAAGCTCGTCGACGACCTGACCGACACCCGCTCCAGCAAGACCCGCGAGTCCATCGGCCAGGGCATCGCCAACATCGTCACCGGCCTGTTCGGTGGCATGGGCGGCTGCGCCATGATCGGCCAGACGATGATCAACGTGAAGAACGGCGCCCGCACCCGGCTGTCCACCTTCCTGGCCGGAGCCTTCCTGATGGTGCTGTGCATCGTCTTCGGCCCGCTGGTTTCCCAGATCCCGATGGCCGCGCTGGTCGCCGTCATGATCCTGGTCTCGGTCGGCACCTTCGACTGGCATTCCGTCGCCCCGGCCACCCTGAGGCGCATGCCCGCCGGCGAGATCACCGTCATGGTCGTCACCGTGGCCGTCGTGGTCGCCACCCACAACCTGGCCATCGGCGTCGTCGTCGGCTCGCTGACCGGCCTGGTCATCTTCGCCCGCCGGGTCGCTCATCTGGCGCAGGTCGCCGCCGTCGTCGACCCCGACGGCGGCCATGCCCTGTACGCCGTCACCGGGCAGCTGTTCTTCGCCTCCAGCAACGACCTCGTCTCCCGGTTCGACTACGCCGGCGATCCCGACCACGTCGTCATCGACCTGTCCGACGCTCACATCTGGGACGCCTCCAGCGTCGCCGCACTGGACGCCGTGCAGGCCAAGTACGCCGCCCGCGGCAAGACGGTTGAGATCGTCGGCCTCAACGAGCCCAGCGCTCGCATGCACGGCGCCCTGTCCGGCGAGTTGTCGGGCAGCCACTGACGCTCCGGCCACCGACCCTCCGGCTCACTGGCTCCCGGCGCCGAGCGCGGGCCGGGCCGTCCGGTGGCGGGTTCGCCGAACAGGTCGCCTCAGCGGATCCTGGCGAGGTCGATGATCACATACCGGCCCTCCAGCTCGTACGCGACCAGCCGATCGTAGGGGTCGATCCCCGGCTGGATGCTGCTCACTTGTCCCTTGGCGTCGGGGCGCAAGCCGAGGTCGCCGGACCGGCCGGTGGTCAGGTCGAGCAGCACCTGGCCGCGCCTGGGGTGCAGATGGACGGTCACGAAACGGTCGAAGGCCAAGCCGAGGGTGCGCTCTGGCAGCTCCTGTTCCCCGGAGCCGTCCCGCAGGCGGTGGAAGAAGCTCCCGTCGGACCTGCGGCCGGTGCACGTCGTCACGCCGCAGCGCACGTCTTCCTCGCCGGGCCGGACGAGCGCCTTGCTGATCTGCCCTGTTTCGGCATCGAGGATCTCCTCGAAGCTGGGCTCGTTGTCCGGCGTGTACTGGCCCGGCGTGCCCACCCAGGGCCAGTTCAGGATGTGGTGGCGTTCGGCGCCCTCGACGGGTGTCACGGCGCCGCCCTCCAGTGGAAGCGTGAAGACGCCGCCCTCATGGAGGGAGAAGGCGATCTTGTCGCCGGTCACGACGAGCCCGTCGCCGCGTCCCTTGATCGGTGTGTCGGTCTCGACGGCGGCGGGCTGCCCGCCCGACAGCGGCGCAGACCAGAAGTTCGTCCGCATCTTGTCGATCGTCTGCCAGACGATCCAGCCCCCGCCCACCGCGTAGTTCGAGGCGAAAACACCCTTCGGGGTGCGGATGTCGGTGATCTTCCGGGGCTGGTCGGTCTTGAGGTCGTAGGCGTAGAGCGCGTCGGCCTTCTCGAAGCTCTGCCACGTTTCCAGCAGGAGCGTGCGATCGTCGATCAGGGTCAGCGGGCGGCCTTTGCGGCCGTTGGGGAGTTTCATCGCGATGGTGTCGACCGCTTGCGGCCACACCTGGGCCACGGGGGCGGGCATCGGCATCGTGAGAGACGGCGTCGCCTCGGGCGTGGGGGTGGCCGCCACCGGAGGCTCGCCACTCAACGTCGCCCGCACGGCCACGCTGCCCCCTCCTGCGACGAGCACCACGGCCGCCGCCGTGAGGAGGGCCTGTGTCCGGACCTTGCGGCGGCGGGAGCGGGCCAGGATCTGAGTCGAGTAGTCGGCAGGGGCCCGTGGTGCGCGCTCCGCCGCGCGTGCGATGACCTGAGACAAGTCGCGTTCCGGCTCTACGGTCATAGGGTCGTCCTCCTCCTTGTGGGCATGACGTGCGGTATGGCCGAACGGAGCCTGCTCAGGCCGAGCGACGCGTGGCTGCGAACGGTGCCCTGGGAAATGCCCAGCAGAACGGCGATCTCGGAGTCGGTGAGCTGTTCGTAGAAGCGCAGGACGAGCACGGTGCGCTGTTTTCGGGGCAGCTCGCGTAGTGCCTGCCACAGCTCCTGGTCGGCTTCGAAGGGCAGCGCGTCCTCCAGCGGGATGTCCGGGACGGTCCACGTGAGTTGCTCGCGGCGTCGGCGCCGCCAGATGCTGATGTGCAGCCGCGCCATGATCATTTTGGTGTAGCTCTCCGGGTCCTCCTTCCTGCGCACGCGTGACCAGGCTCGGTGGAGCCTGATGAGCGCCTCCTGGGTCAGGTCGGCCGCGTCGTGCGTACTACCGCTCAGCGCGTAGCCGTACCGCAGCAATGCATCGGCGCGTTCAGCGACAAACTCGACAAAACGCGAGTCGTCTTCCACTTGGCTTCGCCCTTCCGTGGTCCGTCACCACGTAGACGGATTCGACCCCCGATTTGTTGAATCGCCGCCTCTGCCGCGCGACGAGTGCGGTCACCACGGCGGGCGAGGCCCCCAGCAGGTTCTCTATGGCGGTGATCGAGCGACGAGCCACGGCCCGTGGTCAGGACGTCACCGCAAGGCCTCCATGGATGGGAAGGCGCACGTTCAGCGGTGCGCAGGGCAGGGGGCTCAGGCGTGGTAGCTTTCGCGGCGCAAGGCATAGCGGATATCTGGTTGAGTCAGAGGGCCCGGTGAAGCGACCGACGATTGCTGACATCGCCCGGCGGGCCGGGGTGTCGAAGGTGGCGGTCTCCTACGCGCTGAACGGCCGGTCCGGGGTGTCGGAGACGACACGGGCCAGGATCATCGCCATCGCCGAGGAGGTCGGCTGGCGACCCAACAGCGCCGCCCGCGCGCTGAACGGCGCCCACGCCCGCTCCATCGGCCTGGTCCTGTGCCGTCCGGCGCGGACCCTCGGCATGGAGCCGTTCTTCATGGAGCTCATCAGCGGCATCCAGGACGAGCTGTCGGCCCGGTCCTACGCCCTGATGCTGCAGGTCGTCAAGGACCACGCCGAGGAGATCGAGATCCACCGGCGCTGGTGGGGGGAGCGGCGCATCGACGGCGCGATCCTGGTCGACCTGCATCTGCGCGACCCGCGCGTGGCGGTCCTGCAGGAGCTCGGCATGCCGGTCGTCGTGATCGGCCACCCCTCGGCGGCGGGGTCGCTCCCCTCGATCTGGTCCGACGACAGCGCGGCCGTCAGGCAGACGGTCCAGTACCTGGCCGCGCTCGGCCATCGGCGCATCGCCAGGATCGCCGGGCTGCCCGAGCTGGTCCACACCGTCCAGCGAGACCAGGCCTTCACCCGGACCTGCACGGAGCTCGCCCTCGACCATCACGTCGTCGAGCACACGAACTACACCGGCGAGCAGGGAGCGCAGGCGACCCGGCGGCTGCTGAGCGCGCCCGGCCGTCCTTCGGCGATCGTCTACGACAACGACATCATGGCCGTGGCCGGGCTGTCCGTCGCGCAGGAGCTCGGGATGGACGTCCCCGGTGAGCTGTCCATCGTGGCGTGGGACGATTCGCCCCTGTCGCAGGTGGTGCGTCCACCGCTGTCCGCGGTGGGCCGCGACATTCCCGCCTACGGCGCCCACGCTGCGCGGATGCTCATGTCGCTGATCGCGGGCGAGCAGGTACGGGACGTCCAGGACGTGACCGCCGGTCTCACCCCCCGAGGGAGTACCGCGACAGCGAAGCGGTCACCCTAGCTGCACGCCTCGTACCGCCCAGCACCTGGCGGTGAGGGGGATGGAGCCGTCCGGGCCCGAGGGCAGCCGGGCCCGCAGCAGGTCGCGCAGGGCGCGCCGGTGCTCTTCGGTGAGGGAGGCGAGGTAACCGGGCGCGGGACCCTGGCCGCCGAGGAACGGCCTCCAGTAGTCGTCGAAGCCGGCGAACACGGTCGCCACCTCGACCGCCCGCACCTCCACCTCGCCCAGCCCGGCCTCCGTCCACAACCGGGCAAGAGGTTCGGGCCCGCACAGCGGGAAACGACGCCCCTCGTCCAGTGCGGCCGCTGCGGGGTCGAGCGCGGCGGCGGCGTCCCAGAAGTGGCGCAGCATGGCCATGCCACGGGCGTAGTCCCAGACGTAGGCGGCGACCACGCCGCCCGGCGCGGCGACCCTGGCCCCACTCGGTCACGGCGCGGGGCGGGTCGGGGACGAAGTTGAGGGCCAGTCCGCTCACCACGGCGTCGAAACGGCGGCCGGGCAGCGGCAGCGAGCGCGCGTCACCGGCGTGGAAGGCCGCCCGGGGGTCGCTGATCAGCGTGCGGGCGTGTGCCAGGAACCCCTCGGAGGTGTCGACGCCGATGACCTCGGCGGGGTTAGCCACGGCCAGGACGGTGGCCGTCAGCGCGCCGGTGCCGCAGCCCACGTCCAGCCAGCGCCCGCCTGCCGGCACCTCCAGCCAGCGCAGGAAGGCCTGCGCGACGGGGCGGCTCCATCGCCCGACGTAGGCCTCGTAGGCGGCTCCGGCGGCCCAGGTCTCATGCGGGTGCGTCACACGGCGACGATACGGCCGCGGCCGTCGTTTCGGCGGGAGCGCGGGAGGCTCATCGTGGCCGTTCCCGGCCGAGCAGGCGACCCGCTCGCAGGGCGGTGAGCATGCCGTGCAGTCCCATCGCGGCGGCCAGGCAGGCCAGAGGTATGGCAGGCAGCACGTAGCGATGGTCGAAGTCGAGCGCGGCCACGGGCCCGACCAGCAGGAACATCGACATCGCCCACGGCAGCAGCGCGGCCCTGCGCCACAGCGCCCCGCTGAGGCCGCCGGCCAGCAGGAGCAGCCCGAACAGCGTGCCGTGCAGGAACCACGGGTAGCGGTAGTGGGACAGGATCGTGCCGTACGGCTCGACGGAGGCCATGCCGCGGATGCCGTTGTCGTACTCGGCGCGCACCTTGTTGACGAGGGGGAAGTGCCACGGCAGCTCCCACGCCCCCTTGGGGAAGGTCAGCGCGGGTGAGACCCGCTTGGGGTGGGCGACCGGTGTCCAGGTGAAGGCCAGGGAGGTGTCCTTGACCACCTCGCGCAGATAGTCGAGAGGCTGGGCGAGGATGACCTTGGTGGCGAAGGACCTGGCCAGGTCGTTGTGGGCGAACCTGCCTCCCGGCATCCGGTTGAGCGAGGCGCCGGCCGCCCAGACGTACTCCGAGGCGGCGTCGACCACGGTGCCGTTGGGGCAGAGCTTGGCCTCCTCGGGTGTCAGCTCGACGCGCCGGCAGTCGGCGAAGGTCATCGTCCTGGCCCACAGCGACACCCCGTCGGCGCCGGAGAGGGCGAAACGGCCGTGGTGGTGCTGGTACCAGCCGGCGTAGGCGGTCAGCGGGATCGCTCCTGCGAGCATCAGCGCGATGACGGGGCGCCGGCCGGCCCGCCGTACCAGGAGGTAGAGCAGGGCCAGGCCGACAAGGGGGACGGCCGCGGTGCGGGTGAGCCCGGCCAGCGCCAGCAGCAGGCCGGCGGCGGCGCTCGAGGTGATCGTGGTGCGCCACATGAGCAGCGTCAGCGCCGCCATGATGAGGAAGTACACCTGCAGGTCGGACAGGATCGCGTGCTCGAGTCGGATGAAGGCCGGGTCGAACAGCACCGGCACGGTGGCGAGCGTGGCCGCCCAGGCCGGCGCCGACCAGCGGCGCAGCAGCAGGTAGATCATGACGGCCACGCCCAGCCCCATGAGGTGCTGCAGGCCCGCCACCAGCTTCACGTCGGAGAACAGCCACAGGAACCAGGAGTATCCGGCCGGGTGGAAGGCGCCGCCAGGCCGCATGTGGAGCGCGGTGTCCAGGTAGGTGAAGGAGTCGTACCAGTACAGCTGGGCGGTGGTGTAGCCGAGCATCACCAGTGCGCGCAGGGTCGCCGCCGCGGCCAGCACGATCCCGAACAGGAGGTGGCCCCGCTGCCGGCCCGGGACGAGGGCGGGCGGCGAGGGCCGCAGAATTGTCGCGGTCATCGGGCCAGTCCATTGATCGCCCGCTAACCTGAGCGTCACTAAAAGTGGTTATGTCCGCGTTATATGCGTCTGTGAATCATCGGGGGAATGGAGGCGCGGGTGCGGGTGCTGATCGCCGAGGACGAGCGGATGCTCGCCGACTCGATCGCCGAGGGTCTGAGGGGTGAGGCCCTGGCAGTGGACGTCGCCTACGACGGGGAGGCGGCGCTTGAACGGCTGACCGTGCACGACTACGACGTTCTCGTCCTGGACAGGGACCTGCCGGGCGTGCACGGCGACGAGGTGTGCGGGCGGGTGGTCGAACAGGGCCTGATGGTCAGGATCCTCATGCTGACCGCCGCCTCAGAGGTGCGTGCGCGCGTGGCGGGCCTGTCGCTGGGGGCCGACGACTACCTGCCCAAGCCGTTCGCGTTCGAGGAGCTGCTCGCCAGGATCCACGCGCTGGGCCGCAGGGCCAGGCCGGCCGATCCGCCGCTGCTGGAGCGGGCGGGCGTCAGGCTCGACTGGGCGCACCGGCAGGTCTTCCGCGAAGGCCGCTACGTGCCGCTGGCCCGCAAGGAGTTCGGCGTGCTGGCCGAGCTGCTGCGCGCCAGGGGCGCGGTGGTCTCGGCCGAGGCGCTGCTGGAGAAGGTGTGGGACGAGCACATCGACCCGTTCACCAACACCGTCAGGACCACGATGACGAAGCTGCGCAAGAAGCTCGGCGAGCCGCAGATCATCGAGACCGTCCCAGGATCGGGGTACCGCATTCCATGAGCATCCGCCTGCGTTTCGGCCTGGCCTGCGGCGGGGTGTTCCTGCTCGTCGGCGCGCTCGTGCTGGCCGGTCTCTACCTGGTGGTACGGCAGACGCTCGAGCCCCGCACGGGCCTGATGACGCCGGAGTACATCAACACGCAGAACGGCTTCTACGGCAAGGGGAGCCGCGGTTACGAGATCACCGCGGAGAGGGCGGCCACCGTACGCCGCGTCTACCAGAGCGACGCCCTGGCCAACGTGCGCACCTACGGCGCGCTCATCGTGCTGGGCGGCGCCGCGGCCTCGGTCGGGGTGGGCTACGGCGCCGCGGGCTGGGGGCTGCGTCCCCTGCGAGCGGTGACGCGCACGGCCAGGCGGGTGGCGCAGGGCCACGACCTGACCGGACGCATCGGCTACAAGGGCTCCAGCGACGAGCTGGAAGAGCTGGCGGGCATCTTCGACACGATGCTCGGCAGGCTCGCCCGCTCCTTCGACGGGCAGCGCCGCTTCGTCGCCAACGCCTCGCACGAGCTGCGCACCCCGCTGACGATCAACAGGACGCTGGTGGACGTGGCGGTGCGCAGGCCCGAGGCGACCGACGACGTCAAGCGGCTCGGCGAGTCGCTGCTGCTGGTCAACGCCAGGCACGAACGGCTCATCGACGGACTGCTCGCCCTCGCCGAGGGGGAGAACAGCGTGCTGGACCGGCGTCCCTTCGACCTCACCGACGTGGCCGAGCACGTGCTGGACGCCGTGGCGGCCGAGGCCGCCGAGCGGGAGGTCACCATCCACCGGCTGCTGGACACCGCGCCGACGGCGGGGGAGGCGGTGCTGGTGGAGCGGCTGGTGCAGAACCTGGTGGAGAACGCGATCAGGCACAACCACGTCAAGGGCGAGGTGTGGGTGACCACGCGTCAGCGGGCCGAGCAGGTCGAGCTGGTCGTGGCCAACACGGGGCTGCAGGTGCCGCCGTACGAGATCGAGGCCATCTTTGAGCCGTTCAGGCGGCTGCACGGCGACAGGCTCCGCTCCGACAGGGGCAGCGGTCTCGGGCTGTCGATCGTGCGGGTCATCGCCGAGGCGCACCATGGCACGGTCGCCGCCCGTCCCCGTGAGGAGGGCGGGCTGACGATCACCGTCGAGCTGCCCGTCCAGCACTGACCGGGGGCGGCCGCTGCCGGGTGGCCCCCGCCACGCGCCGCGTGGCGGGGGCCTGTTGTTTCGGAGGTCAGACGCCGAAGGGGGCCGGGTAGACGATGGTGCCGGCGGGCACGGGCAGGGAGTCGTCGAACACCAGGCCCATCATCGCCTCGTCGGGGACCTCGAAGGACGGGCGGATGCCGTACCGGGAGGCCGGCACGAACCCGAACCTGGGGTAGTACTCGGGGTGGCCGAGAACGAGAACGAGGTTCTCGCCCAGGTCACGGGCGGCTCGCAGGCCCGCGAGGATCGCCGCCGAACCCGCGCCCCGCTTCTGGTGGCCGGGCAGCACGGCGCAGGGGCCGAGCGCCAGAGCCGGGCTTTTGTCCACGTGGCAGCGGGTGAGCAGCGCGTAGCCCGCGACGGTGCCGTCGGCGTCCTCGGCGACGATGGACAGGCCCGGCAGCCACGCGGCGTCGGCGCGCAGCGCCTCGACGAGGTCGGCCTCCAGCGGGGTGGGGAAGGCGCCGAGGTTGACCTCGCGGATGGCGGGGATGTCCCGCTCGGTCTCCGCGCGGGTGGTCCAGATCTGCGACACGGTGATGCTCTCTTTCGTGAGGGTGAAGTCGGTGAGGTGGATGGCGTCGATCTCGCTCATGAGCGGCGCTGCCTGTCTCGGAAGGCGTAGGTCTGGCGCAGCGAGCGGGTGATCGCCTTCTTGACGTCCTCGCGCTGGGCTCGCGCGTCGCTGCGGGAGGTCGCCCACTCGTTCTCGCGCTGCAGCTTGCGGTAGCTGGCCAGGCGACGCTGGTCCAGCTCGCCGGAGGCGATCGCGGCCTGTACGGCACAGCCGGGCTCGCGTTCGTGGGAGCAGTCGGCGAACCGGCAGTCCCTGGCCAGCTCCTCGATCTCGGCGAACACCTGCTGCAGGCCGTCGTCGGCGTCCACGAGGCCGATGCCGCGCAGGCCGGGGGTGTCGATGAGCACGCCGCCGTTCGGCAGCGGGACCAGTTCGCGACGGACGGTGGTGTGGCGGCCCTTGCCGTCCTGGGCCCGCACCGCCCCCGTGGCCAGCACCTCGGCGCCAAGCAACGCGTTGCCCAGCGTGGACTTGCCCACGCCGGAGGGCCCGAGCAGGACCACGGTCCCTGTCAGCACGCCGGCCAGCGCGTCGAGCCCCTGCCCCGTCTCCGCGCTGGTGGTGATCACGCTCACGCCCGGGGCCAGCCGGGCGGCATCGTCGGCCGACCGTGTGGGGTCGGCCACCGCGTCCGCCTTGGTCAGCACCAGGACCGGTAGGGCGCCGCTCTCCCACGCCAGGGCGAGCAGCCGTTCGACGCGGCCTGGATTGGACGCCGTGGCCAGGGAGGAGACCACCGCGACCGTGTCGACGTTGGCCGCCAGCGCCTGGCCGTGCGACCTGCGCGAAGGTGAGGAGCGGACGATGACGCTGCGCCGCGGGAGCAGCGCCGCGATCTCGGGTTCGGCGCCGGGGCGTACGGCGGCCCAGTCGCCCGTGCACGGGGAGGCCACCGGATCGGCCGCCTTGACCAGCGAGGTGCCGGCGCGCAGCGGGCCTGACTCGGTCACCGCGTCGCACCTGCCGCGGTCGACGGCGGCGATACGCGCGGGGACCAGGCCCGCGGCGCGGTGGGGGGCGAAGGCTCGATCGAGCTCGTCGTCCCAGCCGTAGGCGGACAGGCCGCCTGGAAGAGAGATGTAAGAAGACAACAGTCTGGAACCCTTTGCCAGAAGGGCCCTCGGTGAACGGGACAGTCGCGCCCGATGCGGGCAGCGGCTAGTGGAAGGTCAGCCGAGGACCAGGGACGTAAGGATGGACCCGGCGCTGCGGAAAGCAGCCATCGCCACGACGGTCATCAACCTCACCTCCCTTGCAGAGTTCCGCTACCTGTTGCCGCTCTGAACCTACCACATCGATCATCGTCGCCGGTCCGCGGTTCGCCTCGGTTTGCCCGCGGTGGACGAGGTTGCTAGCGTCTCCAGGGACGTGATCGTCCCGGGTGACGAGGGAGGTTGATGAATATGGCTGCCACCGGCCGTGTTCAGCATGCCCTTGTCCGGTCCGCGCGAGGTTGAAGCGCGGCCCGGTCGTTCGTCAACGACCAGGAGTGTCACGTGTCTTCTTTCGTCTCACCCGCCGATGCCGACCTGAGCACCGACCGCCTCATCCTGCGGACCTGGACCGCGGCCGAGGTCGCCGCCGTCCTGGACGGCCGCATGCTCGCCCACTGGGCCGAGGACTTCCCCGCCGAGGGTGACCGCGTCATCGCGGGTCTGTTCGGCGAGCACCCCGGCTGGCTGGGCGAGTACGGTCACCGCCAGATCGTCGAGCGCTCGACGGGCCTGGTGATCGGCTCCATCGGCCTGTTCTGGCCGCCCTCCGACGGCACCCTCGAGATCGGGTACGGCGTCGTCGCCTCCAGGCAGGGCCATGGCTACGCTTCGGAGGCCACCAGGGCGCTGACGCGTTTCGCCCTCACCGCCCCCGGCGTCCACACCGTGAGCGCCGAGGTGGAACTGTCGAACCCGCCCTCGCTCCGCGTGCTGGAGAAGGCGGGCTTCCAGCGGTACAGCTCTGAGGAGAACCTGGCCAGCTTCCGCGCCACGAGGTAACCCTCCGCGGGGTCGGCGGCACGCCGCCGACCCCGCGTCACGGCCCTGAACTCCTACAGCTGCGACGAGCCGCAAAGTAACGGGAGACCTCGCCTCTTCGCCCTTCGCAGTTCGGGGCCGTCTCTACGGATGACCACCGCGCAGGCGAGATCAGTCGGCGGGCTCGCCGAACCAGCGGGCGAGGTGGTCGTCCAGGTCCTGCTGATCGTCGCCGATCCAGGCGACGTGGCCGTCGGGGCGTAGCAGGACGCACGGAACATCCAGTGGCGCGGTGGGATCCGCGAGGTGATCGACCCGGTCGGACCAGCCGCCGACGGTCAGGCGTTCGGTGCGGTCCAGCAGCAGGCCGCGGCCGCGACGCAGCAGGCCGTAGAGGTGGCCCTGTTTCACGTCGATGTCGGGCAGGCGGCGGCCGAGCAGGTCGGGGCCTTCGCCGAAGTCGTAGCGGATGCGGGTCGCGGTGATCTTCTCGATCAGGTGGCGGTTCACCTCGTCGAAGTCCATCAGTTCGGTGAGCAGCCTGCGCACGGCCCGCGGGCCCCGGTTCGGTGGACAGCAGTTCCATCTGGGCACGGGTGTTGTCCAGCACGTCCTCGGCGACCGGATGACGTTCGGACTGATAGGTGTCCAGCAGGGTTTCCGGCGCCCAGCCGCGGATCTGTGCGGCCAGTTTCCAGCCGAGGTTGAACGCGTCCTGAACGCCCAGGTTGAGGCCCTGCCCGCCGATGGGTGGATGGATGTGCGCCGCATCGCCGGCCAGGAGCACCCGCCCGACGCGATAACGTTCGGCCAGCCGGGTGGCATCCCCGAAGCGGGACAACCAGCGCGGGGAGTGCACGCCGAAATCGGTTCCGGCGATGGTGCGCAGCTGTTGTTTGAAATCGTCGAGGGTGGGTGGTTCGGCGCGGTCGCTGACTCCCGCGGCGGGGACTACGACGCTGTAGACCCCTTCGCCGAAGGGCCTGAGCCAGAATCGCTGATGGGTTTGGCTGATTTCGGTTACCTTGGCGGCGATCTCCTCCTGCGGCACACCCACGTTCATCTCGCCCATGAGCGTGTCGGTCCGTGAGGGCTCGCCGGGGAAGCCGACGCCGAGCAGTTTGCGCACCGTGCTGCGTGCGCCGTCACAGCCGACGAGGTAGCGCGAACGCAGTTGTTTCCCGTCGGACAGCTCGACGGTCACGCCCTCGTCGTCCTGCTCGAAACCGGCGACCGCACAACCGCGCCGGACCTGCGCGCCCAGTTCGATGGCATGTTCCTCGAGCAGATGATCGATGACCGGCTGCGGGATGCCCAGCAGATAAGCGTACGCGGAATCCAGGCCCTCGGGCGCGGGTTTGGCGATGGCGGCGAAGACACCGCCGACCGGACGCTTTCTTCCGCGTTCGAGAAGGCGCTCGAGCAGACCGCGCATTGCCATCAGCTCGAGACTGCGGATGTGCAGACTGACTATGCGGACGAACGACGCGGGCTCGGTTTCCTTCTCCAGAACGAGTACCCGCACATCGTGCAGCCGCAGTTCGGCGGCCAGCATCGCGCCGGTCGGCCCGCACCCGGCGATGATCACGTCGAACATGAGGGGCGCGCGATCGGCCCCGGAGGCCGACGACCGGACTCCGGGGACGTCGCCCACGGTGAAGTCGCGCTCGACCGTACCGTCCGACGACGGCTCGGCGGTGAACTGCTGAGAGTGCACAGGTGTTGCCTTTCGGGAGTGCCTTGTTGTCGAGGCGCTCCCGGCGACACCTACGTCAATCGCCCGACCGTGACGGTAGGGGGAGCACCCACATCGATACAGCGTTCATGGGTCTCACCTCCTCAGGCGGTGTCACAGTCGACTGCAAGCTACAAGCCCGAGCATCACACCGTCCAATCCTTTCCCAGCCACACGGTCGACGCTCTCCGAGGCAGACCGGATCTCGGAGGGCGCTGCCCTGATGAACCTCCAGCGAAGCGACGGGACGGTGCGGTCAGGGCCTGGCCGGGATGGACCACTGCTGGTTGGCGTTGCTCCCGCAGGTCCAGATGATGAGGCGGGTGCCGTTGGCGCTGCTGCCGTTGGCCGCGTCGAGGCACTTGCCGCTGGCGGCGTTGACGATGCGGCCGTTGCTGTGACTCCATTGCTGGTTGGCGCCGCCGTTGCAGCTCCACTGGGTCACCGGCGCGCCGTTGGCGCTGCCGTTGGCGTCCAGGCAGGCGAACAGTTTCGAGCGGATGGTCCCGTCGTAGGCCCAGACCCACGCCTGGCCCGCGCCGCCGTCGCACGGCTGAAGGAGCGCGGGAGTGGCGTCGGCCGCGTCGGCGACGTTGACGCACTTGCCGCCGATGCCGCTCATCTGGCCCATCACCGAGTTGCCCATGGCGTTGACGTGCGTCGCCGTCGATCCGCTGACGGTGACGTGCGCGCTGGTGACCCTGGCCCGCAGGGTGCCGTTGTTGCCGACGGGCGCGGTGATCCTGGCGCGGGAGTAGGGCTCGGTGGCGCAGGAGGAGCGCGGATCGCTCCACCTGTAGTACTCGGTCCAGCTGACCGATCCCGGTGACATGGTGTCCGCGCCCACGCGGATGCTGCCGAGTTTGAACTGGGCGTTGGTCGAGGTGTTGGTGACGGTCATGCCCCACCAGCCGCCGCCTTCCGCGCGGTAGTGGAAGCGGTAGGTCTGTCCGGGGGTCCAGGTGTGCCAGATGCGGCAGCTCATGCCCTCGCCCTCGCCGCCGAAGGCCTGGCACCAGCTGCCCTGCGAGCCTGGCCTGGCCTCGGTGACGTCCCAGACGGAGAACAGGAACAGGCGGCGGGTGGTGCTGGCATTGGTCTGCAGACCGGCGTAGCCGCCGTGGCCGTTGGTCCAGGAGACCTGGTTGGACCAGTAGACCTGCGACTGGTCGCCGGGATCGGTGTCGACAGTGATGGTGTAGGCGACGTCGCCGAGCCCGCTGACGCCGTCGAACTGCCAGTTGGAGTAGGTGCCTGGGGTGTCTCCCGCGTGCGCCGCGCCGCCGGGTAACAGGGCGGCGGTGACGCCGGCGACGAGCAGGAGGATCAGCCGGAGTGGGTTGCGGTGGTGGCCGCGCGGCCGGGAGGGGGTGGGGGGTGTGTCGTCCACGGTGCTTCCTTTCTCGAGCTTCGGATGTGGTCGCGCCGGTATTGCGGGCGGCTGCACGAAGACCCCGAGCCGAGGAGCCGATCTCTTGATCGGACCTCTCGCCGAGAAGGTAACAACGGGTTGATATCCCTGGTAATGGACAAACGTCGGGTGGGCTTGGACGTTTCAGCGGGGCTGGAAAGTCGTGCACGCGCTTGCGGTCGCGTCCGGCTCTACGCCTGTGACTCCAGCGCGGCGAGCGTCTCGCGCAGCCAGGTCAGCTCCGTTCGTGTCGTGGCCGTCGCGATCGTGAACAGGCCCTGGCGGAACGGGTCGTCGAAGTCGGCGGCTCGCAGGGGCCGGTCACCGTCCCAGAAGAAGCTTGCCGGCTGGGTGAGGAAGTGCAGCCTGCGCCGCAGCACCGCCGCCTGCTCGGCGGGATCGTCCAGGTGCCGCAGGAAGGCCAGCAGGGTGAACCAGCGGTTCTCGTCGGTGATGAACAGCTCGTCGGGGTCGCGCAGCCGGTTCAGCAGCTCCTGCTCGCCGGCCGGGGTCAGCGACAGCATGTGCCGGGGCGCCGCGACCTGACCGGGCTGCAGCTCGCGGCGCAGCAGGCCGGCTGTCTCCATGCGCTTGAGCAGCGGGTAGAGCGTGCCGTCGGCGATGGGCCGCACGTGGCCGGTCAGGGCCGCGATACGTCGTCGCAGGTCATAGCCGTGTAGCTGCGCATCGTAGAGGAATCCGAGGACGGCGAGCTGCATCATGGCTCCACCGTACCCCGTTGGCAGGATATATCGGGTTGGAGGTATATTCGGCGCCATGCACAGCGCGCAGGTCCTCCCCGACGGCTCCCGCATTCGCTGGGTCGAGATCGCGGGCGTCGAGCCCACCCTGGTCTTCGTCCACGGGCTCGGCGCGAGCTCGGCCCCCTACTTCGCCCCTGTGGCGGCGCACCCGGCCCTCGCCGGGCGCCGGTCACTCATGATCGACATGCTGGGCTTCGGAATCAGCGACCGCCCCGCCGACCTGGCCTACACCCTGGAGGAGCACGCCGACGCCCTGGCCGTCGCACTGGAGCAGGCCTCGGCAGGGGGCGCGGACATCGTCGCGCACAGCATGGGCGGCGCGGTCGCCATCACGCTGGCCGCCCGCCATCCGCACCTGGTCGGACGGCTGGTCCTGGCCGACGCCAACCTCGACCCCACGCCGCTGCCGCAGACCAGGCGGCCGGGCACCTCCGGCATCGCCGTCTACCGCACCGAACAGGAGTTTCTCGACCACGGATGGAAGGAGACCATGGACTTCGTCGGCCCGCACTGGGCGGCGACGATGCGCCTGGCCGGGCCCGAGGCGCTCTACCGCAGCGCGATGAGTCTCCTGCGCGGCACCGTGCCGACGATGCGGGAGAACCTGGAGAAGCTGCCGATCCCGCGAGCGTTCCTCTACCCGGCCGCGGACGGAGTGCGCGCCGACACCGAAAGCCTCACCGGCGCCGGCGTCCGCGTCGTGGCGATCCCCGACTGCGGGCACAACATCATGCTGGACAACCTCGACGGTTTCGCCCACGCCGTCGCTGACGCGCTGAGCGTGTAGAGCGCGGCGGCACCCGCGTCACCGAAGGGCCTACGCCGTGGCTCGCGCGCGGTGCCGGCGTACCGCGTCGCAGTTGGCGCACCGCGGGGAGCAGTAGCGTTGCCGCCCGGTGCGGGAGGTGTCGGCGAAGATCGTGGCGCACTCTGTCAGGGCGCACCGCCGGAGCCGGTGCATGCCCCGTCCTGCCAGGTGCAACGCGGTGCCGACGGAGATGAGCGAGAACAGCACGGAGCCGAGCGGCTGGCGGTCGTCGCGGTAGTGCAGGTGCCAGCCGTGGCCGGCGTGGTCGGTCAGCCGCGGGTAGGCGGCGGCCTCCGCCAGCATCCGGTTGACCAGGTCCGCGCGTTCGTGCTCGTCGACGGCGTCGACGACCTTCTCCCACTCGTCCAGTACGGCGCAGACGTGGTCCACGTCCTGCGAGGTGACCGGGCTCTCCAGCACCAGCCCGGCGGAGCGGCAGCGGTCGGCGAGCTCCTCCGCGCTCGTCGGGCGCCGGTTGGCCAGGTCCGCGGCCAGGTTCACGGCGTCCTCGCCGTAAGGGTTGAGGTGCATAAGCCCATTACATCAGGCTGGTCGGCATGGAAGAAACCGGACACCATGCCGAGAAGGCCATGAGCGCGGCCGACGCGACGAGCGCCGGCGGGCCGGCCCGCCGTCCGCCGGTCACGCCGCTGCTCGCGGTGGACAACCTGCTGGTCAATCTCGGCCAGTACAGTCTCGTGCCGGTCCTCGCAATCCTGATCGCGACCCAGGACAGGAGCACGGGGGCCACCGCCGTCGGGGTGGGGCTGTTCGTCTACTTCGCGGCGGTCGGCGTCTCCTGCCTGCTGGTCAACCGGTGGCTTCCCCGATTCGGGTACACCACCGCGATGGTGGTCAGCGCGCTGCTGGCCGCGGTGGGCTTCGGGCTGCTCGCGTTCGTGCACGCCTTCGCCGCGCTGCTGGTGGTGCTGCTCGTGGCGGGGTTCGGCCAGAGCGTGCACCAGGTGCTGGCCCGGGTGCTCATCGCCGAGAACACCACCGGCGACGTCGAGCGGAACAAGGCGTACTCGACGATGAACATCGCCGTCAACGTGGCCGGGGCGCTCGGCCCGTTCATCGCGAGCGCCCTGTACGTGTCAGGGGACGGGCGGCCACTCATGGCGGCGGTGGCGGTGTGTTATCTGCTCGGTGCCGCGATCCTGTTCGTCGGGCTGCCCAGGGTGCTGAGGCAGGCGGTCCGGCGGCCGCGGCCCACGGTGAACGCCTGGCCGGTGAGCCGGGCGGGGGTCGCGGCGGCGCTGCGCAGCCCGCACGCGTGGCGGACCGTCGTCGTCGCCACGCTCGCGACGTTCCTGTACGCCCAGTTCTACTCGGCCTTCGCACTGATGATCGCCGACGAGATCACCACCCCGGTGCTGCGGGCGGTACTGCTGTCCGGCCCGGCGATCATAATCGTGGTGCTGCAGCCGGCGATCACCGCGGTGGTCACTCATCTGCTTCGCCGGGGGACGCGGCCGATGATGCTGCTCGGCGGGGCGGCCGTGGTCTTCGGTCTCGCCTTCCTCGCGCTCGGCTCGGGCCTGCCGCTCGCCGCCGCGTGCCTGCTTACCGTCGCGCTGTTCGCCGTCGCGGAGATGGTCTTCACGCCGATGCTGAACACCGCCTTCGCGGCGCTGGCCTTCGAGTCGCGGTTGGAGGCACTCAACTTCCGCCAGATCTGCTGGAGCGCCGGTGAGGCGCTCGGCTCCCTCTGCGGCGGCACCCTTTTCCTTCTGGTCAGCGACCGGGGGCTGGGCCGCTTCTACTGGCTGGCGCTCGGCGCCGCCGCCATCGTCAGCACCGTGCTGCTACTCCTCCCGCGACACCGGACAGCGCACGGGCCCACCGGCCGCGGCGACACCCGGCCGCCCTCCCCGGCCATCACGGCGAGCGCCGGATCGTCGCGATAGGGCTCCAGCTCGCCCCCTCTCCTGAAATACCGACCCGTAGGGGTTACCTGGCGCGACTTCGGATAGAGAGCATGCGTGGAAAACGACGGGATTTTGTGCCAGGTGTGCCAGGGAGTGCTGCTCGCTTCCGACCGCAAGGCGTACACGCCTGCCCGAGGCAGGCTGATCGTCACCAACGGTTACTGCGGGGGCGGCTGCGCCGAGCGCCTGCCGCGGCGGCGGGTTTCCGCCGAGGCGGAACGGCAACAGCAACCCTCGATGCCGGCTCCGCAGGCGCCGCCGGTGCGGACGCCGACCTTTCAGCACTGACTTTCTGCGAGAGGCGCCGCTCCCGGGGTGAGGGCGGCGCCTCTCGGCTGTCGCGGGGGGTACGTCCCGCCAGCGCCTCCTCGGACTCGAAGTACTCGGAGATGTCGACGCGGCCCGCCTCGGTGGGGCGGCGGACGGCTGACCTCCTGACAGGGCCTGCGATCTGACGCCCGAGGCGGCGGCGACATCTTGCGATACTCTGTTCAACAGAGTATGTTGCCGGTCGTGCCGAGAAGATCATCAGAAGTGAGCGAGCCGATGTACTTCGTGCTCACCGCGCTGCTCGACGGTCCGCTGCACGGCCACGCGATCCTCAAGCGGATCGGCGAGCTGTCGGCGGGCCGGGTCCGGCCGACGGTCGGCACCCTCTACGCCATCCTCGAACGCCTCGCCGCCCGCGGGGTGCTCGCCGTCGACCATGAGGAGACAGTCAACGGCCGGGTCCGCCGCTACTTCCGGATCACCGACGAAGGGACGGCGATCGTCAGGAGCGAGGCCAGACGCATGAACGAGGCGGCGGCCCTGGTCCTCAACCGCGAGGCTCTCGCGTGACGCGGCTCGAGCGGCGATACCGCAGGTTCCTCCTGGCCTATCCCGCTGGCTACCGCAAGGCGCACGGCGACGAGCTCATCGACATCCTGCTCGACACGGCTGAGCCGGGGCGGCGCACACCCGAGATCAGGGAGGCCCTGGGGCTGCTGATGGGCGGGCTGCGCACCCGCGTCGAGCACGCGGCGGCAGGGCCGGCCTGGCGCGACGGCCTGCACCTGGGGGTCGCCGCGCTGACCGTCGCCAACCTGGCCGCGTTACTCCCCTTCGTCACCGCGATCCCGCTGTGGACTGTCCTGTCCGCCTTCACCGTGCTGGCTGTCATACGGGGGCGGGTACGGCTGGCGCTCCCTCTCCTGCTTCTCACCGGAGCGAAGGCCACGGCGATCGCGTCAGGGGTGCCCCTGTTCGACCACGTGCTGATACCGATCACGTCAGGCCCCCGGTCGGTCGACGGGCTGTTCGCCACCACCGGCCCCCAGGTCGTCGCCCTGTCCTACGCGCTCGCCTTCGCCGGGTCGCTCGTGCTGGCGGCGGGCGCCCACCCGCTGAAGGCGCGCTCCTGGTGGTGGCTCGCGGTCGCGCCCGCCCTCTGCGTGGGCCCCGCCCTGATGGGAGAGTCGAAGTTCCCTGTCGGCGTGGTCCGGGCGGTCGCCGAGCTGGGGCTGCTGGCGGCGGCGGTCTGCGCGGCCCGCATGGCGAGAGACCCGCGCTGGGGCGTGGCGGCGCTGGTCTACCTGCTGTCGGTCACCGTCGCGATGGCCGAGCACGGGCCGTACCTCACCGTGCGGCATCTGGCCTACTGGGCCCTGCTCACCCTTCCCGCCGTCACCGCGGTCCTGGTGGCGCGCGAGCACCGCAGAACCGCCCTGCGCTGATCCCTCGGCGCGTCATTTCTTTGGAGATCTCATGAGAGCGTTCGTCACGGCTGCCCTGGCGCTTGCCGTACTGACCGGGTGTGCCACCGACGCGCCCGAGCCTGCCGCTCCGAGCGCCACCGGCGCCGGACAGGAGGCGAAGTGGAAGATGGAGCGGATCAAGGCCGACTGCATGAAGCAGAAGGGCTTCAAGTACACCCCGTTCGTCATGTCCGGCCCCAAGGAGACGGAGGCGCAGAAAAAGATGGCGGCCGGTGACTACGCCGCCGCCAAGGAGGTCAGGACGAAGTACGGCTACCGGATCTTCGCCCAGTTCGTCTATCCCGACGACTCCGCCTCGGGCGCGCTGGTCGAGAAGGAGTACGGGCAGGACCCCAACCCGGGGGCCCGGATGAACGAGACGCAGTTCAACGCCTACAAGAAGGCGGAGGACGCCTGTATGGCCAAGGCCTTCAAGGTGGTCCTGAACAAGGACGTGAAGAACCGGATGGACGTGTTCAAGATGCACTTCGACCTCAACAAGCAGCTCACCACCCGGCGGATCGACGGCGACGCCGAACTGGTGCGCCTGGCCGCGACGTTCGGCGACTGTCTTAAGGGCAAGGGCTACGCGATCACCTCGCTCAAGCCGAGCGACCTGGCCGGCAGAGGAGAGAAGGCCATGTTGGCGCAGGTCGGCAAGATAGGGAAGGAACAGGGAACGTCCTGGCCGGAACTCACGGCTGCGCAGGCCAGGCCGTACCTCGTCAAGGAGATCAAGGACGCCCTCGACGACCTCGAGTGCGGCAAGGAGTTCTACGCGCGCTACTCACCCGTGAAGACGGCCGTCGACCAGGAGGTGGAGGCGCAGCTCCCGTTGTGAGCCCGTTCGTCGGCTCCACCCCGCGCCCCCCGCGCCCGGGTGGAGGCGCGCGGAGGCTGCGACCGCCCAGGAACTAGGCCGGGGCGTTGCGCAGGGTGACGTTGATGCGATTCCAGGCGTTGATCGCGGCGATCGCCATGACCAGAGCGGACAGCGCCTCCTCGTCGTAGTGGTCGGCGGCTGCTTCCCACACGTCGTCGGGGACGCCGACAGGGTTGTCGGACAGCCGCGTGGCCGCCTCGGCGAGTGCGAGGGCGGCGCGCTCCTCCTCGGAGAAGAACGGGGTGTCCCGCCAGGCAGCGACCGCGTGAAGGCGCTGGCCGGACACGCCGGCCTCCGTCGCCTCGCGGGCGTGCATGTCCACGCAGAAGCCGCATCCGTTGATCTGGCTGACCCGCAACCGCACCAGGTCCAGCGTGGCTCGGGGGACAGGGCTGGCGTTGAGGTAGGTCTCCAGCGCGTACATCGCCTTCAGGCCGTTGGCGGCAGGCTTGCGGATGCTCATGCGCATCAGGGCTTCTCCAATCAGCTCATTCTGTACATCCTGGATATTACATAGCGAGAACTGTTCGGACAATCTGGGCATCCGTCCGAGGGATGAGCATCCGGTCCTTCGGGTCAGCGTTGCGGGAACAGGGCGGCTGCGAGATGCCGGCCGGGCTGGACCGCCGGAGGGATGGCGAAGATGGCGCTGCCGGTGTGCTGGATGAAGGCGTTGAGCCGGTCGGCGGCGGCCATCTTCCGCTGGGCGCGGATGAAGTCGCCGGGATCTCGGAGGTAGGCGCAGAACAGGGCGCCGGTGTCGTAGGTGTCGTGCCCGGTTCCTGCGTGGTCGTGCAGGGGATCGTCGTGGCTGTGACCTGGCTGGTCGGCTCCGTGGTGATCGTGCTCACCGGCTGCTTCGGCCCTCGCCTGGAAGGCGTAGTCGTAGTTGTAGGAGCGCCGCAGCATCGGGATGTCGCGGACCAGAGCCAGGTGGGAGTCGGACGGGATCACAGGCTCACCGTCCGGTCCTGCCCTGCCGAAGTCAGGAGGGGTGAACTCGTGGCCGCCACTGAGTGGGGCGCCGGTGTCGCGGCGACGGCCGATGGACTGGTCCTGCTGCAGCGCGGTGGAGGTGTCCCACTTCGGCAGGTCCATGCGGATCTTGCGGAAGACCAGATAGGTGCCGCCGGTGAACCAGGAAGGCTCGTCAGGTCCGCTGACCCAGACCGCGTCGTCGAACGCGGCGGTGCCGGCCCGCGGGTTGGCGGTGCCGTCCTTGTGGCCGAACAGGTTGCGGGGGGTGGCGTCGCCGAACCGGCCGAGGAAGCCCTGCTGGCTCCAGCGCAGCCGGGCGAGGCCGGGGGCGCGGCCACGGAGGGCGCGGAAGGCGTGGCTGATGCTCTGCGGGTCGTCGCCGCAGATCTGCACGAAGAGCTGACCGCCGCTCCATGCGGGTTGGAGCTGGTCGGTGGAGAAGGCCGGCAGCTCGCGCAGGTGCCGCGGCCGCTGCTCCTGTCTGCCGATCCTGTCGAACAGCTCCGGTCCCAGGCCGAACGTCAGGGTCAGCCGGGAGGGCGGCAGGCCGTCGGCGACGCCGCTGTCGGCGGGTGCGCCGGGGCGGTTGACGGGGAGCGGACCGGCGGGCCGGCCGCGCATGAGACGTTCGGCCGCCCCGCTCCAGCGCTCCATGAGGTGCTGGAAGTTGGTGGCGATCCGTTCGGTCGAGAGGCGCTTGCCCTTGGGGTCGCCGACTTCGAGGTCGAAGGCGGCGAAGTAGGCGTAGCGCTGCTGGGGCGTGGCGATGCCGGACTGGTGCGTCCCGTGGAACTGCTCCGCGGGCGGGCTTCCGGCGGCCGGGTTACGCGCTGGTGAGGCCGGCGCTTCGCCTCCGCCGACGGCGAGCGCCCCGCCCGCTCCCACGCCCGCGGTCACCACGAGCGAGGTGATCAGGGTGCGTCGGGAGAAGGCGGAACTGCCGCGGCCGTCTGGCGTGGCGCCCTGTCGGTCTGCGGATGGGCTGGGCATGTGAGGTGTCCTTCGAGTGGAGAGGGTCAGGTCCTCGGCTGGTAGCCGTCGTAGTCGCCCCAGCTCGGCGGCTGGGTCATCAGCTGCCGCCAGGTGGGCCAGTCCTGACCGGTGTGCTGGCGCAGGAGTTCGCCGGGCATGGTGAACGGCGGAGCCTTGTGGGGCTTGGCGAGCGCCTGGCCGACGATCGTGTCGTACAGCGCGGCGGCGGCGTGCAGGCGGGGAAGCACTGCGTGGATGCGGTCGGCGTAGCCGGTGGGGAGGGTGTGGCCCCCGTGGGGGCCGAGGTCGAAGCCTGAACCTGCCGAGACGAGCGCTATTTCGGGCCGCTTGCGCAGGGCGATGTCGGGATGCAGGTGCAGGGCGATGGCGTCCCAGACGATCTCGACGCGCTCGTCCGCTATCCCCTGATCGGTGAGGAAACGGGCGGCGTGGTCGGCGCCGTCGATGTCGAAGGGGTGCTCGCTGTCGCCCTGGTCACCGAGTCCGGCATCGTGGAGCACGCAGCCGAGGAACAGCAGTTCGTCGTCGTAGTCGACATCGGGGCGCCGGCCCTGCTCCTCGCCGAGGAAGCGGCCGTACAGGTAGCTGCGCATGCTGTGGTTGAAGATGGCCGGAGGCTCGATGTCCCTGGCGTGACGCATCGCGCTCAGGGCGAGGTCGGTGCGGGGAAAGGGCAGGGGGTCGTAGTCCACGGGAGTCATCCGTTCTGTGTGGTGTGAAGGTGCCGGAGGGCGAGCAGGCCGCCCACCCCCGGGACAAGGGCGCGCCAGCGCACGCCCTTGGCGGCCTGTGCCACCGACGCGGCGACGATGACGGTCACATAGGCCATGCCGTGCAGGGGGCCCGCGAGGCTGGTGATCGGCTTGGCGTGGATCGTGAGCAGGTTGGTGAGCAGGATCGTGAGTGAGACGGCTTCGACGGTGGCCGCTATCCGCAGGATGCGCACGGCGTCACGCTCCCGCTTCCGCGCCTGGCGCCACACGTGATCCCGGTTGCCGCAGGGGTGGGGCCGGACGGCGTGCGGCCGCCGACGAACGGGCATGGGTCATGGATGTCCTCCTCAAGCCTTCAGGCAGCCTGAAGCTTAGGGGGAGCTTCAGTCGCCCTGAAAGTGGGGGTCCAGCCTGGAGGAAACAGCAGGTCCGCGCACCCGTACAGGTCGGTGGCGCGATTTGTGGGATATGTGTCGTTGACGCCATGGAGGCGCGGGCTGGAACGTGGAGGGGTGCAATCACACCGCATCGCCTTCGTGATTTTCGATGGCTTCCAGTCACTCGACCTGGTCGGGCCGCACGAGGTGTTCCAGCGGGCAGGGGGCTACGACTGCGCGATCGTGGCCCCCGAGCCAGGGCCGGTGCGCGCTGAGAGCGGCCTGCCGTTGCACGCCGGGCACGGCGTGGCGGGGCTACGGCCGACCGGCATCGACACGCTGGTCGTCGTCGGCGGGGCAGGCGTCTACGCCGCCAGGCATGACTCGCGCCTGACCGGCTGGGTCGCCGCCGCGGCTCGCGGAGCCAGGCGGGTCGCCTCCGTCTGCAGCGGAGCGTTCCTGCTGGCCGAGGCCGGTCTGCTGGACGGCCGCCGCGTCACCACCCACTGGGCGAGGGCCGAACGACTCGCGCAGGACTATCCCTCCGTCACCGTGCAGCCGGACCCCATCTTCATCAGGGACGGCCACGTCTGGTCCTCCGCGGGGGTGACCGCGGGAATGGATCTCGCGCTGGCCCTGGTGGAGGAGGACCAGGGGCAGAAGGTGGCGCTGGAGGTCGCCCGTCACCTGGTGCTGTTCCTGCGCAGACCCGGCAACCAATCCCAGTTCAGCGTGGGCCTGTGGTCGATGCAGCCTGCCTCCGACCCCATCCGGCACGCCGTGACGGCCATCCACGCCGACCCCGGCGCCCGGCACGACATCGCCCATCTGGCCTCGCATGCCCGGCTCAGCCCTCGCCACCTGCAGCGCCGCTTCACCGCCGAACTCGGCATCCCGCCCGCCGCCTATGTCGAGCGGGTCCGGGTGGAGGCGGCTCAGCGAGCCCTGGAGAACGGCGGCGAGCCCATCGACGTCATCGCCCGCCGCTACGGCTTCGGCACCGCCGAGACCCTGCGACGCAGTTTCCACCGCTGCCTCGGCGTGGCTCCCTCCGACTACCGCGACCGTTTCCGATCCACCACGGGAGAACACCGATGACCACGTACGGACTACTGATCTTCGACGTCGTCGAAGAGCTCGACTTCGCCGGACCATGGGAGGTCTTCACCACCTCGGCCAAGCTGCGCGCGGACGCCGACCTCGCGGTGCTCGTCGCCGAACGGCCGGGTCCTGTCCGGTGCAGCAAGGGCATGCGGGTGCTGCCCGACTGCACCCTGGACGACCATCCGCCGCTGGACGTCCTGCTGGTGCCGGGCGGCCGCGGCGCCCGCGAGATCGAGCCGCACAACCGCGCGGTCACCGACTGGATCGCCAAGACCGCCGAGCAGGCCGCCTGGGTGGTCAGCGTGTGCACCGGCGCTTTCCTGCTGCACGCCGCAGGGCCCGCCCGCGGGCGGCGCGTCGCCACGCACTGGGGCTACGAGGACGCCCTCGAGGCGCGTGGGAACGTCACCGTCGTCCGCGACGCCCGCTACGTCGTGGACGGCAACCTGCTCACCAGCCAGGGAGTCTCCGCGGGGATCGACAGCGCGCTGTGGCTGGTCGGCCGGCTGCACGGCCGCGAGCACGCGCGGGCCGTGCGGCGCGAGATCCAGTACGACCCCGCCCCGCCCTACCTCGCCGACGAGCCCCTCTGACCGGGGCGGCCGGGTCCTGGGGCGCCTGACCGGCGGGACGGTGGCGGTGCCGGCGATGGTGCCCGTGGCCGGTACCGCCGCCCTCTCGCCGGTCAGGTCGTCGACCGGTGCGGATAGGCCGAGACGATGAGGCGGCTCAGGAAGGCGTCGAGGTCGTCGAGGCCGTAGGAGGCCCGCACGTCGGAGGGCTGGGTGAGCAAATGGCTCAGCGCCCCGTTGATCGCCAGCGTGACCACGGCGGCGCCATGGCGGGTGGCCGGGAGGCCGGCGGCCTGCTGGGCGGCCAGGTGCAGGTCGAGGTCGGCGCGGGAGAGCCGGGCCAGAGTCTGCCGCACCTGGGCGTTCCTTGCGGCTTCCGCGTGCAGTTCGAGGTAGGCCAGGACCCGGGACCGGTTGACCGTCAGCGCTCGGTCGATCATGTGGCGCAGCACCGCGAGCAACTGGTCGACGGTGTGGATCTCGGCCTGCTGGAGCTCGCTCCAGTAGCGCTCCACGCACCGCTCGGCGGCGGCCTGCAGGAGGCTGTCGCGGGTCGGGAAGTAGTTCTTGGTCGTGCCCTCCGGCAGCCCGGCGGACCGGTCCATCGCGCGGTGGGTCAGACCCCTCCCGCCCTCTTGCGCCAACACCTCGATGGCCGCGTCACGCAGCCGGTCGCGCCGATCCCTGTTCTCCACCATGGCCCCCTATTCTCCCGTTGGACACGACCACCACTTACGTGGTACCACATATGTAGTGATGAGAATGAGAAAAGCTGTCATTGTCGGCGCCGGAGTCGGCGGGCTGACGACCGCGATCGCGCTGCGCGCGATCGGCTGGGAGGTTTCGATCTTCGAGCGGTGGCCGCGGATCGTCGCCGAGGGAACGGCGCTCGGGATCCGCCCGGACGCCCAAGCCGGCCTGGCCGGTCTCGGACTGGGCGAACGACTGCGCGAGCGCACCGTCCCCTACCTGCGCGCGCAGATCCGCACTCCTGGCGGAAGGCGCCTGGCCGACCTTCCACTGGACCGCATCCAACGGCGTGGCGGAGCGCCCGTCCGCATGCTGTCGAGGGTCTCGCTGATCGAGATGCTGGTGCAGGAGGTGGATCCTGCGACGATCAGCACCGGCGTGGAGATCACCGACCCCGCCGCGCTGCGCGCCGACTACGACCTGGTGGTCGGCGCCGACGGGGTCCGCAGCGCGGTGCGCCAGGCGTTCTTCGCAGCCCCCACCCGGCCACGCTACGCGGGCATCGTCGCCTGGCGCGGAGTGATCCAGGGCTTCGAGCCGCAGGACTACGGCGAGACCTGGGGCCGCGGGCAGATGTTCGGGATGACACCGCAGTCTCCGGGCGTCACCAACTGGTACGCGCCCGTGCGGACCTCAGAAGGAGCGCGCGAGACTCTCGACGATCTGCGCGCCCGCTTCGCCGGCTGGCACGACCCCATACCCCGCGTGCTCGCCGCCGCCGAAGAGGACGCCGTGCTGAGGCATGAGGTCCACGACCTGGCGCCGCCGCTGGCCTCCTACGTCGCCGGGAACGTGGCGTTGATCGGGGACGCCGCCCATGCGATGACGCCCGCGCTGGGACAGGGCGCCTGCCAGGCCCTGCTCGACGCGATCGAACTCGCCGCCTGCCTGCGCGCCCAGCCCGGCGACGTGGCGCGGGCGCTGCGCGCCTATGACGCCCGGCGCCGCCCGGCGGCTCAGCGGATGGTCACGGCGTCCCGGTGGATGACCCGCCTGGCCGGAGCGGGCCGCCTGGCAAGACCACGCAACGCCCTGATGCGGGTCCTTCCCCTCTGAACACCTCCCGGTCGACCGTGCCCCTGTTTCACGGGTCGGGCCGCTCACTCCTAGCCCGAGCAGGCCGAACACCTCGACATCGCATCGTCAGGAGGCGAACGACATGCCGCTTCTGGTCTTCTCGCTCATGCTCGTGGTCTTCGGCCTGACCACCGGGGAGTTCGTCATCGCCGGCATCCTGCCGGACGTGGCCCGCGATCTGTCGGTGTCGATTCCGGCCGCGGGGCTTCTGGTCAGCGCCTACGCCGTCGGGATGATCGCCGGAGGGCCGGTGATCACGACCCTGACCGCGCGGCTGCCCCGCCGGCCGCTCATCGTCGGGCTCATCGTCACCTCCATCGCAGGCAACGCCGCGTCGGCGCTCGCACCCACCTACCCGGTCCTGCTGGCCGGGCGCTTCGTCGCAGGCCTGGTGGTGGCCACCTTCTTCGCCGTCGCGGTCGCCACCGCCGTCTCCACCGCCCCTCCGGGCAGGCAGGCCTCCACGGTGGCGAGGCTGACGTTCGGCATGAACCTGGGCATGATCGCCGGCACTCCGCTGGGCACCTTCGTCGGTCAGAACCTCGGCTGGCGAGCGACCTTCGCCGCGATCGCCGTGTTCACCGCCATCGCCCTGGCGCTGGTGCTGCGCTCCGTCCCCGACCGGCCCGCGCCGGACATCGGTTCCCTGCTCGGCGAACTGCGCGTGTTCACCAGCAGGGACGTCGTGCTGGCCATCGCCCTGACCGCGGCGGGGAACCTGGGAGTCGTCACCGTCTTCACCTACATGGCGCCGCTGGCCACCGACGTCAGCGGATTCTCCGGCGCGGCATTGCCGCTGCTGCTGCTGGTGTACGGGGCCGGCGCCGTCGCGGGCAACTTCCTGGGCGGATGGCTGGCCGACAGGGCGCTCATGCCCTCGCTCGCCGGCCTGCTGGCCGTCCTGGCGGGCGCGCTCGCAGTGGGCTGGACGGCCAGCGGCCACCAGGTGTCCGCCGCGGTGCTGTGGTTCGTGCTCGGTGTCCTGGCCTTCGCCGTCATTCCGGGGATGCAGACCCGCGTGGTGGCCACCGCCCAGGCCGCGCCCACTCTGGCCGTCGCCGTCAACGCCTCCGGTTTCCAGCTCGCCGCCGCGTTCGCCGGGTGGCTCGGCGGACGGCTCATCGACGGCCCTGGACCGCGTTCGATGTACCCGGTTGCCGCCGTCCTCACGGTCTCGGGCCTGCTCATCGCGCTCTACTCGTGGCGACGCGACCACCGCCGTCTCGCCGCCACGCCCTCCCCTCGACAACCGGTCACCCGCCAGTGACGAAGAGCCCGCTTCCCTCCGTTGAGCGACCCCGCACGCGGCTTTGTGCCAAGGTTCTGCAGAAGATCAGGACATCGGGGAGTTCGTTACCGGAGTCCCTTGTGCGCTCAGCACCTCCAGGACGAAGGGGAGTACATGCAACCGAGGAACCGAGGTGCCGGTCCGAGGCGCGCCGGCGCCGCCTGAACGAATGTACGGGGACGACCGAGAAATGACCCATACCGATATGACCCAAGCTGACCACCCCGCCCGCCTGGAGCAGGGACACCCCTTCCGGCAGTGGAAGACCTGGCGGATACCCGGCACCGAACTGACACTCACCGGCTACTCCCGCGCGAACGACAAGACGTTCTTCCACATCCCCGAACTGCGGTGCAGCCTCGACGCGGGCCTGTGTGAAGGACGGCGGGTGGACACGGTCTTCCTGACCCATACCCACCACGACCACTCCAAGGATCTCGACTATCTGGCCGCCAATCCCTCCGGCACCGACATCTACCTGCCCGCCGCGGCGGTGCCGTACGTGGAGTCCTACATCCGCGCATCCGCGGAACTCAACCACGGAGCAGGCTTCGATCCAGCCCTGGCGGCGAATCACCGCCTGCACGGCGTGGAGCGGGACGACGAGTTCAGCTTCGGACGCCAGGGACACCATGTGCGGGTGGTGGAATGCGAGCACAAGGTGCCCTGCGTGGGGTACGCCTTCTCGCAGCGGAGCAAGACGCTGCGACCGGAGTTCGAACAGCTGCGGCAGTCCCTGGTACAGCAGGGCAGGGGTGGCGAGTTCGGGCGCGTCATGGCGCGCAAACGCCAGGAGGGGATCGACGTCGACGTCGCGATCCGGCGACCGCTCTTCGCCTTCCTGGGTGACACGCATGTGAGCGTCTTCGAACGCAACCCCTGGCTGTTCGACTACCCGGTCATCATCACCGAGTGCACCTTCCTCGAGGACACCGAACTGGAGCGCGCGAACCGGGTCGGGCACACGGTCTGGAGCCAGCTGCGTCCCTGGGTCGAGGCCCACCCTCGGACGCTGTTCGTCCTGATCCACTTCAGCCTGCGCTACTCCGACCGGCAGGTTCTTACCTTCTTCCGGCAGCAGTGGGAGCAGGCGGACCCCTCGCGGCCGGACAACGTCCTCCTGTGGGTTCACCCGGACGGCCACCTGCCTGAGCAGCACCAGCACCGCAGTTCCTGACCCGCGATGGCGGTGAACGGATGGGGTTCGCCGGTCATCTCGTGGGGACGGCCTCGTCGAAGGCGGGGCACCGGGCCGGATGCGCGAAGGCGCCTGTGCCGGAACCGGTTCAGGCGAGGAAGTCGAGGAGGTGCCGGGCCGTCTCGTCGGGCGCCTCCTCGGGCAGGAAGTGGCCGGAGTCGATGGGGCCGCCGCGCACGTCGTCGGCCCAGGCCTGCCAGATGTCGAGCGGCTCGTACCACTCGGCGACCGGTCCTGCCGCGCTCCACAGCGCGAGCGTCGGGCAGCCGATGCGCCGCCGCATGCCACGGTCGGTCTCGTCATGCTCGCGGTCGAGCGTCGCGGCGGCGCGGTACTCCTCGCAGATGGCGTGCACGGTGGCGGGATCGGCGAACTGCGCGGTGTAGGCGGCCCGCACCTCGGGCGGGAAGGCGTCCGGCACCCGCGACCAGGAGTCGAGCATATGGTCCACGAGGACGGAGGGCGCTGCCGCGACCAACCGCTCGGGCACCGGCTCCGGCGCCGCCAGGAAGGACCACACCCAGTAGCCGAGGGCGAAGTCCGTGTCCGCACGGCCGAAGGCCTCGCCGGTGGGCACGACGTCGAGCACGGCCAGCCGGGCGACGGCCTCGCGATGGTCGAGCGCCATCCGGTACGCGCAGCGCGCGCCCCGATCGTGACCGACCACGGCGAAGCGTTCGTACCCCAGCGCGCGCATGACCTCGACCTGGTCACGGGCGATCGCGCGCATGCTGTACGGGGCGTGGTCGGGCGTGCTCGGCGGCGTGCCGCTGGCGCCGAAGCCACGCAGGTCGGTGGCGACCACGGTGAAGCGCTCGGCCAGCCGCGGCGCCACCCGGTGCCACATGAGGTGCGTCTCGGGGACGCCGTGCAGCAGAAGGACAGGCGGCCCCGCCCCGCCGCGGCGTCCATGGATGGTCGTATCGGAGGTGGCGATGTCGAACTCATCGAAGTCCTCGAACCCTGCCAACACACCGATCACTCTTCCACACGGGTCCGACGAATCCCTGTCACCGGACGACCGGCTCACGGAGGGGCGGCGCACCCCCCACCGTTCTCATGACCGCGGGCCCCCTGCTCACTGGACTGTCCAGTCCTCCTTCAGCGGCGGATAGGCGAACGTCTGGGTACCGCGCCAGCCCTCCCCGACGATGCGGTAGTCGTGCGCGGCTTCGCTGGCGGTGTGGTCGGGACCGATGTCGACCCTGTCGGCGGTCGACCAGCTCCCGTTGATCTTCTGCTCGATGACGTAGAGGAACTCGTTGAAGCCATCGGAGGACACGAACGTGTTGACGATGGTGAGCGAGCGCCGACCTGCGGTCAGGGCCGGCGGGATGTCGAAGATCTGGTTCCTCCACTTGTAGTCGCTGTCACCGAGCAGCGGCCGCCACCTTCCCGCCGGGGCCCCGTTCACGGTGATGGTGGCCTGTTGCAGGGGGACTCCCGCATCCAGGCGGCGGATCAGCCGTACGCCGGTGTTGGCGGGATCGACGACCACGGTGAACCTGCTCGAGCCGCCGGGTCCGAACGCACGGCCATCGTCAGTGACGATGGAGCCGACCACGGTGCGGTGAGGCGGCTCCTGCGACGCGCCGTGTCGCGGTGCCGCCCTCTGACCGATGAGGACGCCCAGGATCACCGCAGTCGCCAGCGCGGCCGCCGCCACCGCCGCCGGCCCGGCCGCTTTGCGCCGGCCTGGGCCGGGGTCGCGCGCCCCCGTCTCATCCGCCCCGGACGCCTGGACGGCGGGCGGCGTGTCGCGAGGGGACTCGCTCCTGTCGGTCTCGCCCGCCCCAGCGGGTAGCCGGGTGACGCGCACCCGCTCCCAGGCCCGTTCCCACGCGGGGAGCTGATCCTCGGCCACGTGGCACGCCTGCAGGAACGCCATCATCACCGCCCTCTTGGGGAAGCGCCGACCGGCCAGCATGTCCGCACAGGTAGCCCGCGGCAGCCGGGTACCGCCCGCCTTGTCCGCCCGCGCCTGCAGCTCCCGCAGCGACACATCGGCCAGCGCGAACTGCTCGGCCAGCAGCTTCACCAGGTCCTCGTGGCAGCTCACCGCCTCCGCCGCGGGTCCACGTGTCTTCGCGTCGGCGCGGAGATCTCCGCGACCTTCCGGGTCCGCGCTCATCGCCCCTCAGACCTCGTCCTCTCCTGCGCCGGGCGGCCCCGCCCACCTGACCCCGTCCTCTCTGAGAGTGTACGAGCCATCGCTCAGCGTGTCCGGGGATGAATGACTCCATCCGAGCGCGGGGCCTGAGCGTCTGCGACCGCGATCGAACGGGTGCCACCACCTCAGGAAGCCGACGTACTTCCCACGTCGTAGTCCGGCCGGTCGTTGATCCTGAGGTGGTAGCGGCAAATGACTCCGCCCGTAGGACGCCCCTGAGCGGTGGCTGGACGACGATTGCGGTCATGGGAACCTCGGTCAGCACATCCACGGGCCGGCGTCGTCGGCCATCGGGATGCCCTCGACGACGCGCTGTCGGCCTTCCATCGGCAAGCGCTGTGCGGTGACGGAAACGCGCATGTCAAGCATTCCCCCCTCTCAGAGGACTCCATCAGCAGGCGGAAGCGTGGTCAGCGAGCCGGGTGCCCGGCCGGGGCTCACCCTCGCCGCGGTGGCCGTCGTGCAGTTCATGGTGTCGCTGGACCTGTCGGTCGTGAACGTCGGACTCCCGCAGATCGCCGCCGGCCTCGGCTTCGGCGCGGTGGGCCTGACCTGGGTGATCCACGCCTACGCGCTCACCTTCGGCGGGCTGCTTCTCCTGGGCGGCAAGGCCGCCGACCGTTACGGTCGCAAGCGGGTCCTGCTGTTCGGGCTCGGCCTGTTCGGCCTCGCCTCACTCGTCGGCGGCTTCGCCCAGGAACCCGGCCATCTGGTCGCCGCCCGAGCCGTACAGGGCATCGGGGCCGCCGCACTGGCGCCTGCCGCGCTGGCGCTGCTGACCACGACGTTCCCCACGGGCAGGGCCCGCGTCCGGGCCTTCGGGATATGGAGCGCGACCAACGCCGCAGGGGGAGCCCTCGGCGTCCTGATCGGCGGCCTGCTCACCGAGTACGCCGGCTGGCGCTGGGTGATGTTCGTGAACGTGCCCATGGCCGCCTGCGCGCTGGCCCTGGCCTGGAGAGGTGTCACCGCCGGCCCGCCCCCGGCTCGCAGCAGCCGCCCTGATGTCCTCGGTGCCGTCCTGGCCACGGCGGGCATGACGCTGCTGGTGTTCGGCGTCGTCCGCACCGACCAGTATCCGTGGACTTCGCCGGTCACCGTGACGACCCTGGCGGTCGCCGCCGCGCTGCTGGTCGCCTTCGTCCACGTCGAGCGGACCACCACCCGCGAGCCGCTGATCCGGCTCGGCCTGTTCGCCAACCGGTCGGTCGTCGGTGCGAACGCCTACAACCTCCTGGTCGGCGCGGCCCTCGCCGCGGCCTTCTACTTCGTCTCCCTCTACCTCCAACGAGTGCTCGGAACGGGGCCGGCGCTGACCGGGCTCATGTTCCTGCCGTTGGCCCTCGGCGTGGTCGCCGGCTCGGTGCTCGCCATCAAACTCGGCTACCGCCTCGCGCCCCGGACGCTTCTGGTCATCGGTGGGCTGCTGACCGGGACCGGGTTCGCCTGGTTCGGTCTGATCAGCCCGGACGGCACCTTCACCACCGACGTCCTGGGGCCCTCGATCGTCGCGAGCGTCGGCTTCGGGCTCTGCCTCGGACCGCTCGTCTCCATCGCCACCACCGGCGTCGCGCGCCACGAGAGCGGCACCGCATCGGGCCTGCTCAACAGCTCACGCCAGATCGGCGCCTCGCTCGGGCTCGCCGTGCTCGGCACCGTGGCGCACCACCGCACCGGCCCGACCGTCACACCCGAGACCCTCAACGACGGATACGCGCTCGGCCTGACCCTCAGCGCCGCGCTCCTGGTCGCCGCGGTCCTCGTCGCCCTCACCGTCCTGCCCCGGACCAGTCCACCCTCAGGGGCTGTGCAGAGCGATGACCGCGATCCGCTCCCCGCCAGGGACTGACCAGCAATCCACCCCATGCCGCGACCTCCCGGTGGCCCGTGGCCGATCCACCATCGGCTCGGCCACGGGCCAGGTCGCGGCGAGAGACGAAGACGGGAGAGCGATGAACGCCACCCACCTTGCCGAGGCGAGGGAGCAGTCCACACCACGGTCGGACACCGGTTCCGCGACGGGCCAGAGCATGGCAAGGCTGCTGCGCCCCTATATCTGGAGTTTCGCCGCCGTTGTGATTCTGCAGGTGATCGGCGCTGTCGCGGGTCTGGCGCCGCTGCTGGCGGTCGTCGAACTGGGTCGTACGCTGTTGTCGCCCGGCCCCATCGATCACGGTCATGTCTGGATCGTCGTGATCGCGGGTGCGGTCGGCTTGTTCGTTCGGCTGCTGTTCACGGCAACATCGTCCGGAATCGGGCATCTTGTCGACGGCCAGGTGCAACTGACGTTCCGCCGGCAACTGGCCGCGCGGCTGGGACGCGTCCCGATCGGCTGGTTCTCCCGGCGCGGAACCGGCGAGCTGGCCAAGGTGGTGGGGGAGGACGTGGGCGCCGTGCACCCGTTCATCGCCCACACCCCCGGCGAGCTCGTCTCGGCCTTCGTGGTGCCGCTGGTGTCGCTGATCTACCTGTTCACCATCGACTGGCGGCTCACGCTGATCACGCTGATACCGGTGGTGCTGGCCGTGGCGCTGATCCCCCTGATGATGACCCCGACCCGGCTGCGCGAGCAGAAGGAGTTCGACGGGGCCATGGGACGGATCGCGAGCTCCGTCGTCGAGTTCGTGCAGGGGATCGCGGTGGTCAAGGCGTTCGGCGGATCCGGTCGCGCCCACCGCAGATTCCTGACGGCCGTGGACGATTTCGTCGGCATCTTCTCCCGGCTGGTGCATGGTATCTCCGGGATCGGCGCCGGGATGCAGGTGGCGTTGTCGCCGCCGTTCGTGCTGCTGGTCGTGCTGGTCGGCGGAACGGCTCTGATCACCTCCGGTGGTCTGGCCCCGGCCGACCTGCTGCCCTTCCTGCTGCTCGGACTGGGCCTGACCGCTCCGGTGGCGGCCCTCGGCCACGGGTTCGACGAGCTGCAGGCCGCAGGGCGCGCGGTCGGCAGGATCCGCGACGTGCTCGGGGTGGAGCTGCTGGCGGAGCCCGCGCACCCGGTCGCACCACAGGGGCACAGGGTGGAACTGCGTGACGTTCGATTCGGTTACGAAGCCGATCACGAGGTGCTGCGCGGAATCGACCTGGTGCTCGAACCGGGGACGGTCACCGCGATCGTGGGCCCGTCGGGAAGCGGGAAGTCCACGCTGGTTCAGCTGTTGCCGCGCTTCTTCGACCCGACCCACGGTTCGGTCGTCCTGGGCGGTGCCGATCTACGCCAGATCGGCAGCCAGGAGCTCTACCGGATGGTCTCCTTCGTCTTCCAGGACGTCCGCCTGCTGCGCGCGTCGGTCGCGGACAACATCGCGCTGGCGGTACCGCATGCCGACCTTGACGACGTGATCCGCGCCGCCCGGCTGGCGAACATTCATGATCGCATTCTCGAGCTGCCGCGCGGATACGAAACGGTGATCGGTGAGGAGGCCGGGCTGTCGGGTGGCGAGGCGCAGCGGATCTCGCTCGCTCGCGCACTGCTCGCCGACACGCCCGTGCTGGTGCTGGACGAGGCGACCTCCTTCGCCGACCCGCAGACCGAACAGGCCGTACGCCGGGCGCTGGCGACGCTGGGCGGCGATCGGACGATCCTGGTCATCGCCCATCGCCTGGAGACGGTCGCCGACGCCGACACCGTCGTGGTGCTGGAGAACGGGTCGATCGTCGAGCGAGGCAGGCCCGCGGAGCTGCTGGCACAGAACGGAAGGTTCACCGCGTTCTGGCAATCTCACCGATCGGCGATCGCTGACGAGACCGAAACCCACCCTGGCGTCCTGCAAGGAGACGAGCCCCGATGATTCGAATGCTGTTGCGCGTGCTCGGACACGAGTACGCCCAGCCGATCCGTCGCACCGTGGCCCTGATGACGACGACCGCGATAGCCGAGGGTCTGTCCTACGCACTGCTTGTTCCCGTGCTGCGGGCACTGTTCGGGAGCACGCCCGGGGACGCCTGGCCCTCGCTGATCGCGTTCGGGGCCGTGGTCGCGGTCTACGCGGCGCTGCGCTACTACAGCGATCTGTCCGGCTTTCGCGTCGGGATCGCGCTGCTGCGTGGGATGTATCAGCGGCTCGGCGGCCACCTGGCCCGGCTGCCCATCGGCTGGTACAGCGCCCGCCGCGTCGGGGAGGTCTCGGTCCTGGCCAGTGAGGGCGTCCTGCAGGCGATGAGCGTGATCGCGCACCTGCTGGCACCGTTCATCTCCGCCTGCGTGACCCCTCTGACGATCGTCGCCGTGATGCTCGCCTTCAACTGGCAGATGGGGGTGGCCGCGTTGGTCGCCGCTCCGGTCGTGGCCGCGATCCAGATCTGGACGGGACGCTCGATGGCCGCCGCCGACGTGGAGCGCGCCGAACGCGGCCAGGAGGCCACCGGGCGAGTCATCGAATATCTCCAGGCCCAGCCGGTGCTGCGAGCCGGCGGCCGGACCGTCGAACGCTTCCGGTTGCTCGACGACTCGCTGCGGGAGGTCCAGCGCGCCTCCCGCCGTTCCATCCTGTCGGCGCTGTCCGGCGCTGTGGGCCTGACGCTCGTGGTGCAGACGATGTTCACCGTGCTGCTGGTCCTGGGCGCCTACCTCGCGCTCGGCGGGAGCATCGGCGCGGCAGAGGTGCTGGCGATCCTGGTGCTCGCCGCCCGCTGCGCCGATCCGCTGCTGTCGCTGTCGGACATCGGTGGCAAGGTGCGCAACGCGCGTGCCGAGCTGGCGAGACTCGACACGGTGTTGCGTACCGAGCCGCTGCCGGAAGCCGCCGAGCCGATCCAGCCGGTGGGCCATGGCCTGGAGTTCGAGTCCGTCACCTTCAAGCACGGCGACCGCACGGTGTTCGACGACGTGTCGCTGTCCGTGCCCGAGGGACAGCGGCTGGCCGTCGTCGGGCCGTCGGGCGCGGGCAAGAGCACCCTGCTCCAGCTGCTCGCGCGGTTCTACGACGTGGACGCGGGCGCGGTGCGCGTGGGAGGCGTGGACGTTCGCGCGATCAACACCGAGGTGTTGATGGAGCAGATCGCCATCGTCTTCCAGGAGGTCTATCTCTTCGACGGCACGATCGAGGAGAACGTGCGCCTCGGCCGTCCCGACGCCGACGAAGCCGACGTGCGGGCGGCGGCGACCGCGGCGCGGTTGGACGAGGTGATCGAGCGGTTGCCGGGCGGATGGGCGACGAACGTCGGCGAGGGCGGCGCGCTGCTGTCGGGTGGTGAGCGCCAGCGGGTCTCGATCGCGCGGGCGCTGTTGAAGAACGCGCCCATCGTGCTGCTGGACGAGGTGACCTCCGCACTCGACCCGGTCAACGAGGCGGCCGTCCACGAGGGCATCGAGCGCCTGATGGCGGGCCGGACGGTGGTGATGGTGGCGCATCGGCTGCGGACCGTCCAGCGCGCCGACCACATCGTCTTCCTGGACGGTGGCCGGATCGTGGAGGAAGGCAGCCACGAGGAGTTGCTGCGCCGCAGTGGCCGCTACGCCGAGTTCTGGAACATGTCCCTGACCCCGGCGGCGAGTGAATGAGCCGGCATGTCACTCGGTCCATGGTGATGTGATGATCGATCATCAGGTCACGGTCGTACGGCCGGCGCGTGGTGTGAACCGCACGAACGGAATGCGCCGCCCGACCTCACGGTAGTCCTCCGCGCCGCCGTCGACCGCGAACCCCATGATCTTGCACAGCCGGCGGGCGGCGGCCGGGTGGCGCGGCGCGTACCGGGTCATGACGGTCGCGCCTTCGTCGGCAGAAAGGGGGATGGCGGTCACCTGGTGGATCCGGCCGCCGATCTGGACGGTGACGTTAGGGGTCTTCATGACGTTCCGGTACCAGTCGGCGCGCGGCCCGAAGCCGGAGGCCGCCACATAGCCGTGTTCGCCGTGTTCGATGACCTCGATGACGGCCTGACGGGGCTGGCCGGAGACTCGGCCGATGTGGGTGAGCAGCATGATCCGGCGGCCCAGCAACGGGCCCAGCCCCATCCGGTACAGCCGGATGGGCAGTCGCCACAGCATGCGGCGCAGGCCGGTCGGCGGGCCTGGCGTGTTGACGATCCGCATCGTTCAGTCCTTTCTGACGTCGGGGGATGTCTTGGCGTCCTGCGACGTCAGGATGGTGCCGGCGCCGAACCGGCGGCGTAGGACGGGCGCGAACGTGTTGCGCGCTCTGACCAGCCAGGGGCGAGAGATTTCATGCCCGCTCCTCCTCCAGCAGGTCCTCGACCGCGGCCAGCGCCTCCCCGACAGGCAGGTCGCGGTCGAGCATGTGGTGCAGCATCAACCCGTCGATCAGCGCGGCGATCAGGGTGGCCACTCCGGTCAGGCGTGCGGGCGGCCAGTCTGGATGCAGTTGGCCGACACGGTCGGCGATCTGTCCGCGGGCCTCGCGCAGCTGATCCTTCAGAACCTCGCCGAGGGCCGGGTCGCGCGTCGCCCCCACGATCAGCTCCACGGCCAGGCGGGTCGTCTGCCCGTCACCGGTCGCCGCAGGCAGCAGACGCCGTGCCGACGCCAGCGCCGCCCGCTCGTCCACCGCGGCGAGGAGCTCGGTGACCAGGGGATTGATGACCAGGTCCCCTGCGCGTCCGGCGATCGCCGCATGCAGACCGGGCAGTCCGCCGAAGTGATAGTGGATCAGCCCAGGGTTGGTGTCCGCGCGCTCAGCCACACCACGCGTGGTGACGGCCGGCCATCCCCCCTCGCACAGCAGCGCGACAGCGGCATCCACCAGTTGCTCGCGACGCCGATCCCCCCGCACCGAACTTGGTCGATCGCCTAACTTGGCCATGTGGCCAAGTTAGCACCTCGCCCCGTGCCATGAGCGCATCGACCGCCGCCTGCCCGTCCGGCCGCTGACGAAGCTGAGGGTCGACGACCATCGGAACGGAAAGTCCCGCCAAGGAACCACGCCGGGTGACCTGGCCCGGCTCCTCGGCCGCCCGACCGAGCCGTTGGCCGCCACCATGAAGACCTGGCTCTGACGTCCTGTCCGGCCTTTCTGGCGAAGAGGGCCGCCATGGCGCCGCCGTCACGCCGAAGGCGAGGTCTCCCCGCTGACCTGGCCGCCGAGTACAGCGTTGGACGCTCCACTGTTCGGCCGCATCTCGGCCCGCGGGATGCCGGCCACCTCCGCCGCGTGCGTGAGCGATCATCGCCCCTGTCGGTGGCGCGACCGCGAGCCCGGTGATCCCCCGTGCGAGGGGCTCTCCTCCCTCCTGCGGGGGAGGAGGGCCGGCGGTGACACCGGCAGGGTGGCAGGGTGACTGAGGAGTGCGCACAGATGCCATCGCCTGATCCGCCGTCGTCCAAGGGGCAAGAGGCCCAGCGAACGTTCAACAAGATCACTGACTACTACGACCTGATGAATCGGCTCATGACATTGGGGCGACATGCCGTCTGGTGTCGTGACGTCGCGGCGAGGACGAGAGTGCCGTCAGGTGGACGCATGCTCGATGTCGCCACCGGAACCGGCGTCATCGCTCTTGCGGCGCTGGAGAAGTATCCGAACTCGACCATCCATGCCGTCGATTTCTCGGATCGGATGCTGACGGAGGCAGCGAGCAAACCGGGAGCCTCCGCCATCAGGTGGCAGCACGCGGATGCGAACGATCTGCCCTTCGGCGACGAGTTCTTCGACGCCGTCACGCATGGTTATCTCCTCCGCAACGTCGATGATGTCGAGCGCGTGCTCGCAGAGCAGTACCGGGTACTCAAACGCGGGGGCCGGGTCGTGATTCTGGAGACCTGCCCGCCACAAGGACTGCTCCGTTACCCGGTGACCCTGGGGGTTCGCGTTCTGATTCCCCTTCTCGGCCAGGTCGTCGCCCGCGATCGTGAGTCATACGCATATCTGCAGAAGTCCACACTCGGATTCATGACCCCAGAAGAGGTCGTCGCGATCCTTCGTCGAGTCGGCTTCGCCTCCATAGCGTGGAAGAAGAAGTTCTTCGGCACTCACATGATCATCTCGGCCGAGAAGCAATAGTCTTCCCAGTTCTGGATCACGGTCATTGTCATCGACACTTCGCGACAGTCGAGGAAGGCTCGTGTGGCGGATGACCGTGCGCTGGGTGGGGGAGGAGCCTGCTTCGCGCGGGTGGCCGGATGATCCCTCGGCGCCGCCCGGTCGTGCCCCCAGGGGGTTCATGCCGGCCCGCAAGGGGGATTCGTGCCAGCCGTACGGCCGGCCGCGGTCAGGCGTCGGTGACCTCGTCCAACACGTCCGGCCTGTTGGTGATGATGCCGTCCACCTGGTAGGAGATCAGGCGGCGCATGATGTCGGCGTCGTCGACGGTCCAGGTGAAGACCTTCATGCCGTGATCGTGGACGCGCCGGACATAGTCGGCGGTGAGCTCGTGGTGGGGCGGGTTGATCTGCGCGGCGAACCCCGCCAGCCCGGCGAGTTGCCCTGTCGACGGCGTGCCGAGCAGTCCTGTCTGGACCTGCGGCATGAGGCGGTGGAACCTGCGCATCGAGCCCCAGTCGAACGACTGCACCACCAGCCTGCTCGGCCAGGAGACGTTACGGCGCAGCTCGTCGGCCACGCGAGACTCGATGCCGGGGTAGAGGCGCGGCGCCTTGATCTCCAGCAGGAGGCCGAGCCCGCTCTCGTTCATCGCCTGCAGCGCCTCGCCCAGGGTGGGCACGGCCTCGCCCCGGTATTCGGGGGAGGACCACGCCCCCGCGTCGAGCCTGCGAATCTCGGCGAGCGTGAAGTCACCGACCCGCCAGGGCGCGCGGTGCGGGAAGAGCTTCTCGACGTCGGTGGTGCGGGCCAGGGTGGTGTCGTGCATCAGGACCAGATGGTGGTCCCTCGTCTGCTGGACGTCGAGCTCGACCATGTCGGCATCCTGCTCGTCGGCCAGTTCGAAGGCGGCGATGGTGTTCTCCGGCGCGTAGCCGGAGGCGCCGCGGTGGGCGACGTTGACGACCGTGACCGAAGAGGCGGCGGCGGGGGCGATGAGGGGGGCGGGGGCGGTGAGGGTGGCGAGGAAGGTCGAGATGACGAGGCCGAGTCGTCGAAACATGGGTCTCCTCGGGTCTGTGGAGGGGGCCTGGCGTTTCGAACGTGCCTGGTGTTCATGACTGGCGATCGATGGCAGAGTAACCCGGCGATGTCAGGCAGATGAGCAAGCAACGCGGGAGACAACGGACACATGGAGCGGGCGGGGCGGGCTCGCTCGATCGGTGCGCCACGCATGGGGGAGACCGAGGTCGACGGGGTGGTTCGTCGCGTGAGGTCTCGAGGCCGCCACGCCGGCCCGCGCGCTGGGTGATCTGCGGGAACCCCTTCGCAGCCTGCGAGCACAGCGGCGCATGTGGCCCGGACAACGGTCAGAACGACCTGCTAGTCGTCGCGGTCCTGCTGCCCTTCTCGATGCGCCGCCACCGGAGGCTCGGCCGTTGACGGGAGAGCCGCGGCGATGCAGTCGAGGACGCGCTCCAGCCCGTATCGGAACTGGTCGTCGCGGCTGAGGTGCGGCTGGCGCGCCTCCATCACGATCTTGCGGAAGATCGGGTACTCCCCGCTCTCCAGCAGCTGGTGGATGCGCGGGCCGCTGCGCGCCATCCACTCCGACTCGCTGAGCCCGCTGCGGCGGAGCTCCTCGGCCCGGCTGACCTCCTCGCGGGCGGCGCCCTCGACGTAGCCGTTCAGGATGGCCATCAGGCTGAGGTTCTCGTCGATGGAGACGAAGGCGTCAAGCACTCCCATCAGCCGTTCGATCAAGAGCAACTGGTTGGGGCCGAAGCTGGTGCGTGACCGGTGCACGGTGGCGATCCATGGGTGCCGCAGCCACATCGCCCGGACGCCTTCGGCGTAGCGGGTCAGGTCCGCGCGCCAGTCGCCTGAGGGAATGCCCTCGAGGTCGATCTCGGCCATCAGCCGGTCGGCCACGAGATCGACCAGGTCGTCGCGGCTGGGGACGTACCGGTAGAGGGACATCGCGCCGGCGCCGATCTCGGCGGCGATCCGACGCATGGTGGCGGCCTCCAGCCCCTCGGCGTCGGCGATCCGGACCGCCGCCTCGGTGATCTGCGCGCGGCTGTAGGCGGGCTTCGGCCCGCGGGCCGGGCGCTCGGGCCGCATCCAGATGTTCATGTATTCGGCGTCGGTCACCGTCCCACCTCCTTGTTGCGTACATGGTACCCAGTGACTTAGTCTGGCCGCCATAACCGCGTACAACGTACCCAGTGGAGGGGTCATGCCTGATCCGATCGTGGTCGCCGAAGGGCTGCACAAGTCCTTCGGCAACACCCATGCCCTGCGGGGTTTGGACCTGAGCGTCCCGAGAGGAACGGTCTGCGGCGTGCTGGGGCCGAACGGCGCGGGCAAGACGACCGCGGTGCGGATCCTGGCGACGTTGTCCGATCCCGACGCCGGACACGCCCGCATCGCCGGATACGACGTCGTCCGCGACGCAGGCAAGGTACGAGCCAGGATCGGGCTCGCGGGCCAGTACGCCGCCGTGGACGAGAAACTCACCGGCCGCGGCAACCTGCGCATGTTCGGACGCCTGTCCCACCTGTCCCGACGCGAGGCGCACCGGCGGGCCGACGAGCTGCTCGAACGCTTCGGTCTGATGGACGCCGCCGATCGCCAGGTCGCCGGCTACTCCGGCGGCATGCGGCGCCGGCTCGACCTGATCACCAGCCTCATCCTGCGCCCCGAGGTGCTCTTCCTGGACGAGCCGACCACCGGCCTGGACCCGCGCAGCCGCGGCGAGATCTGGGACAGCGTCCGCGAACTCGTGGCAGAGGGCACCACGGTGCTGCTCACCACGCAGTACCTGGACGAGGCCGACCAACTGGCCGACGACATCGCCGTCATCGACCACGGCCAGGTGATCGCCACGGGCACGCCCGACGAGCTGAAGGCCACCATCGGAGATCGCCTCGACGTCGAACTCGAAGACCCCGCCGCGCTGTCGACGGCGGCGACCGTACTGAACGCCCTGGCCGGGACCGAGCCCACGATGACGGGCGCCGACCAGCTGAGCGTCGCCCTGTCCGGCGGCGGCTTCCGGCTCGCCGACATCGTGCGCGAGCTCGACCGCGCCGGGGTCGCCGCGGCCGACGTGAGGCTGCGCCGTCCCACCCTCGACGAGGTGTTCCTGCGCCTCACCGACCGCAAGGAGACCGTCCGATGACCGCCCTCACCCCGCGCCTGCGCTGGACGTTCAGCGACGGGCTGACCCTCGTCGGCCGCGAGCTGGGACGGCTGCGCCAGGAACCCGGCGAACTCGTCGCCGCGCTGGTCTTCCCGGCCGTCATGGTGGTGCTGTTCGGCTACGTCTTCGGCAGCGCCATCCAGGTGCCGGGCGGCGGCGACTACCGCGAGTACCTCATGCCCGGCCTGTTCTCCATGGTGACCTTCTCCGCGGTGATGGCAGTCATGACGCGGGTGGCCACCGACGCCTCCCGCGGCGTGATGGACCGGTTCCGCTCCATGCCGATGGCGCGGTTGGCGGTGCCGTTCGGGCAGACCGGCGCGGACTCCCTGATCGGCCTGCTGATGCTGGCCATCATGGTGGGCGCGGGCCTGCTCGTGGGCTGGCAGCCGCACCGCGGCCTGCTCCCCACGGCAGGCGCGTTCCTGCTGCTGATGGTGCTGCGGTACGCGCTGAGCTGGGTGGGCGTGTATGTGGGCCTGGCGGTGAAGAACGACCAGGTCGCCGACGCGATGGTGCCGCTGTTCCTGCCGTTCACGATGCTGTCCAACTCCTTCGTCCCGACCGACGGCATGCCGGGATGGCTGCGCTTCCTGGCCGACTGGAACCCGGTGAGCGCGCTCACCGCCGCCTCCCGGGAGCTGTTCGGCAATCCGGGCGCCCCGTCCGGAGACGTGGCCTGGCCGCTCGCGCATCCGGTGGCCACCGTCCTGCTCTGGTCGGCCGCGCTGCTGGTGGTGTTCGTCCCGCTGTCGGTGCGCGCCTACAACCGTGGGGGACGGTGAAACGGTGACCCCGCTGCCGGGAGGCCCGCCCTCGCCGATCACTGAAGCCGACCGCGAAACGGCCGTGCAGCGCCTGCAGGAGGCGTACACCGAAGGGCACATCTCGCACGAGGAGATGGTCGAGCGCCTCCACCAGGCGCTCACCGCCAGGACGCACATCGACCTCGCGTCGGCTCTGGCCTCGCTCCCGGAGCCGAATGCGGGCACCACGTCCACGATCGCCGCCGTCAGCGGACGGATCCACCGGCGCGGCGCATGGCGGGTACCTCGGATCCTCAAGGTCGAGTCCGCACTCGGGCGGGTGCGCCTGGATCTGTCCAGGGCGGTCATCGACCATCCGGTGGTCGACATCGAGTTGCATCTCGGCACTGGCAGGGCCAGGATCACGGTGCCTCGCGACGCGATCGTCGACCTCGAGGATCTGCGCACGGGGTGGAAGGATCCGCTCTACAAAACTCGTCGAGGCTCCCGCCCTCGCGGGCCGACGATCCGGATCTCCGGGGTCATGGGGTTGGGACGGTTGACGATCCGCCACGCGCGGCGTTGAGGCCCCATCCGGTGCCCGACATCGGCTCGACCTGGTGGGCGTCCCGCAGCTCGATCACGGTCTGCGGCTCGCTGGCCACCTCAGGGCCGATGCCTGAGGTCTGCGCCACGACAGCGAACGCCTGTCTTCGTGAACTTCTCCTCGCGGTCGCTACTCCAAAAGGTGCGTGTACAGCTCGCACACCCAGAAGGAAGGCCGTCATGAAGAAGGTGCTCATCGCGGTGCTGACCGGCGGGGCGCTCCTGGCCACCGGTACGCCCGCGCTCGCTCAGGCCGCTCGCCCCCTGCTGGGGCCCTACGGGTACGGCAAGGTCAAGCTCGGGATGAGCGCGAAGAAGGCCAAAGCGACCGGGAAGGTCGTGCTCAAGCGGGCCGCCGGTCTGGAGGCGTGCTCGGGGTGGGACTTCACGGCGCATCCCACCCGCAAGGCCAGCGTGGGCCTGTACATCTCCAAGAAGGTCGGCGTCGCCGTGATCTCCGCGCCCAAGGGCGTCAAGACCCCTGAGGGCATCGGCATCGGATCCACGATGAAGCAGGTCAAGAAGGCCTACCCACGGCTGAGGTACGTGATGGGTACCGGCCGCCCCTACGTCTCCGTCCCGGGCAACCCCAAGGCCTACTACGAGTTCTTCCCGGAGAAGGGCATCGTCACCGGGCTGGCTCTGGGGCTCGGTACCCAGGACTGCGTCAGCTGAGTCTCTGGGTCAGCGCGGCCTGCGCCTTGGGCCGTGTGGGGAAGCTGGTGGTGATCGGGGCGTGACTCACACGGCCGCTGCGACGGCGGCGGCGACGAAGAGCACCTGCAGGGCCGTACGGGTGGGCAGGGTGGTCACCGGTTTGCCGGCCAGGGTGAGACCGCGGCGGGCCGCCGAGACGTTGGCAGGGAACATGGCGATCATGAGGAGTGCCAGCCCGATCGCCGCGTACGGCGCGACCGGTGAGAGCAGCAGCCCGGCGGCGCCGGCCAGCTCCAGGACACCGGTGAGGGTGACCAGCAGGGCCGGGTGCGGGAATGCCGGCGGGATCATCGCGACGAAGTCGCGGCGCCATGAGGGCAGGAAGTGCGGCACGCCGGTGAAGACGAACATCAGGGCGAGAGCGCCGCGCAGTGCGGGTTGCCAGGCGTCCAGTGCGTCGATACCGGCCAGCCCGATCAGCCGCAGGACGACGAAGCCGCCGGTGAGGGCGATGAACGGAACCATCCCGTCCTCCAATCTTGTCATCGGCAAGATTGGAGGAGACTCGCTATCTTGTCAATGTCAAGATAGGGTGAGGTCGACACGCGGACGCACTGGAGCTCGGAGGTGAGGCAGATCAACCAACCGGCCTATCACCACGGCAACCTGAGGCGCGTCATCATCGATGCCGCCCTTCAGGCCATCATCGAATCCGGCCCCGCGGGGTGGAGTCTGCGCGAGCTGGCCCGGCGGGCGGGCGTCTCGCACGCCGCCCCCGCCTATCACTTCGGCGACAAGCAAGGCTTGCTGACAGCCGTGGCCGCAGAGGGTTTCGCGATGTTCGCCGACACCCTCGAGCGAGCTGCCGCTGACGTGTGGGAGGTCGGCGTCGCCTACGTCCGCTTCGCCATCGACCATCGCCCCTATTCCGAGGTGATGTTCCGGCCGGAGCTGTACCGCGCCGACGATCCCAGCATCACATCCGCGCGTGAGCGCGCCGCCAACGTGCTCGTCACCAGCGCCGGCACGCTGTCGCCGAGCCCGGAGCACGACCGGTTGACCACGATCGCCGCCTGGTCACTGGCTCACGGCTTCGCCGGTCTGTGGCTGAGCGGAGCCCTGCCTGAGAGCGCTGACGGGGACCCTGAGGCCCTCGCCCGCTCGATGATCAGGCTCGTCTTCGGCGCCATGCGCTGAGAGTCAGGCCAGCCCCGCGGTCCGACTCGGCGGACCCGCATTCTGCGCGCGCGTTCGGGCGGCGGTCTCGATGTCCACCGAGGCGAACGTGGCACCAGGCTCACCGCGTCGGCGCGGCGCCGCGGTGCTCCTGCGGACTGATGCCGTACACCCGCTTGAACGCCGAGCTGAGGGCGAACCCGCTGCCGTAGCCGACCTGCCGGACGACGGCGTTCAGCGTGGCGTCGGCCGGAACAGCTCGCTGGCCGACGGCGTCGAGCGTGCCCTGAACCGCAAGCCCCGCGACTTCGCGGACTGGGTGGCCGAGATCGCCCCCACCGGCGTAGGGGACGCCGCCTAGATGAGCCCGCGCTGCGGGCGCTCCACCACCCGACGTTTGCGATCCTTAGGCCTCAAGGCTTAACCTAATGTCATTAGGTTCAGATGCGGTGGTTCTAGGAGAGGGTGGTATGCGCATGGCGCGGGCCGGGTTGACGGCGGACCGGGTGACGCTCGCCGGTGCCGAGTTGGCGGACGAGGTCGGGCTCGACCACGTGACCATGTCGGCGGTGGCGCGGCGGCTCGGGGTGAAGGACGCGAGCCTGTATGCGCACGTGCGCAACCTGGAGGACCTGCGCGGGCGGATCGCGCTGCTGGCGGCGGACGAGAAGACCATCCGCATCGCCGAGGACACCGCCGGGCGGGCAGGCAAGGACGCGCTGGTGGCGTTCGCGAACGCTTATCGGGCGTATGCCCACGACCACCCTGGCCGGTACACGGCGACGCAGATCCCGATACAGATCGATCCCGAACTCGCGGCCCGCGCACCCGGGCCGCGACGTGCGGTCGAGCTGACCTACGGCATGCTGCGCGCCTATGCGCTGGACGAGCCCGACCTGACCGACGCGGTACGGCTGGTGCGCAGCACGCTGCACGGCTTCGTCAGCCTCGAGGCCGCGGGCGGGTTCGCGCACGCGCGCCCAGCGGAGGACTCCTGGGCCCGCTGCCTCGACGCCCTGCACACCCTTTTGGAGCGCTGGCCCGCACGCCATGAAGGAGACCCGACATGACCGACCCGGCCATCGGCCGCCTGCGCGTGGACGGCGCCACCCTGCACTACGAGGTGCGCGGAAGGGGACCACTCCTGCTGCTGATCCCCGGCGGCACGGGCGGCGCCGCCTCCTTCGACGGTGTCGCCGACGACCTGGCCGCCGATCACACGGTCGCCTCCTACGACCCACGCGGCCTGTCCCGCAGCCCGCTGGACGACCCGGAGGCTCGACAGCGGGTGGCCCAGCATGCCGACGACGCGCTCCAGCTGCTGGAGCTGCTGTCTCCAGACGCTCCCGCCCGCGTGGTCGGTTGCAGTTCGGGGGCGATCGTCGCGCTGCACCTGCTCACCACCCACCCCGAGCGGATCGAACGCCTCGTGGCGCACGAGCCGCCGGTGGTGGAGGTGCTGCCAGACGCCGCCGAGCATCGCGCGCTGCTCGCCCGCGTCCAGGACACCTTCCGCAGGGACGGGCTGATGCCCGCGGCGGCCGAGTTCGCGGCCGGACTCAGGCGGCCCGGCGCCGATCCGGCCGACGCCCAGGCGGTCACGGAGCTGCCGCCGCAGGCGACGGCACGAGCTGAGCGGACGATGGCGGACATGCCCTACTTCCTCGGGCGTATCGTTCCGAGCTTCATGGCCTATGTCCCGGACGTGGCTCGACTGGAAGCTCTGTCGGACCGGCTCGTGCTCGCGGGCGGAGCGGACTCGCGCGGTGAACTGCCCTACCGTCCCGCCGCCTTCCTGGCCGAGCGGTTCGGCACGGAGCTCATCCACTTCCCCGGCGGGCACACGGGTCTCAGCACGCACCCCGCCGCGTTCGGTGAGCTGCTCCACAAGGTGCTGAGCACCTAGTCGTTCCTACGTCGGCGCTTTCAAGCCCCTCGAGACGACATCATCCTGTCGAGCAGGACGGGCACAGTCGTGATCGCGGCCAGCCCCGCGCCGAGCCATGGGATGACGGTGATCCCTGCTCCGGCATCGAGCGCGGCGGCGGCCAGCACGGGCACGAGGCTGATGCCGAGTTGGAAGGCGGAGACGGTGGTGGCTCCGGCGAGCGTGGGCGCCTGGACCGCGATGGCGAACACGCGCCCGTAGATGGCCGGGTTCAGCACGAATCCGGCGACGCCGAGCAGCAGGACCAGGGGGACGACGGCCAGCGCGTGCCGGGCGAGTACGGCGAGCAGAACGGAGCAGACCACGATCCCGACCGCCCCCGCCAGGAGCGCGCGGGTGGGCAACCTGTCGGCGATCCTGCCCCCGATCGACAGGCCGATCAGGGCGCCGACGCCGAACAGGGTCAGGATCGCCGGAACCCATACCCCGGGTATGCGGGTGACGTCGGTCAGGAACGCCGCCAGGTAGTTGAACGAGATCATGTAGGCCGCGGTGCTCAACAGGGTGACGGCGTAGACCACCCACAGCTGGGGCCGCCTCATCGTGCGAAGCTCGCTCCTCACGCTCGCCTCGCCGCGCGCGCTCGTGGCGGGCAGCGCCACGAGCGTCACGACAGCGCCGGCGAGAGTGAGGACGACCACGGCCCAGAAGCCGCCGCGCCACCCGGTGAAGTAACTGAGCAACGCGCCGGCCGGGCCGCCGACGATCATCGCGAGGCTGAGCCCGCTGACGACCACGCCGGAGGCGCGCGCGGTACGGTCGGCCGGGACCAGGCTGATCGCGGTGACGGCCGCGACCGCCCAGAACCCCGCGTAGGCGAGACCGCACAGAAAACGCGTGGTCAGGAGCACCGCGTAGTTGTCGGTGAGGATGCCGATCGCCACGCAGGCGGCGAAGAGCACCTGCGTGACCACCAGCGTCGTCCGCCGTGGCCAGCGGAGGGTCATGATGGCCAGGGGCGGCCCGCCGACGACGACGCCGGCGGCGAACGCCGAGATCAGCGCTCCGGCGGAGGACAGCGTGATCCGCAGGTCCTCGGCGACGGCCGGCAGAACCCCGGCGAGCAGGAACTCCGCGCTGCCCATCGAGAACAGGCTGAAGGACAGCAGGTAGACCCCCAGAGGCAGCCTGCCGCGGGCGGCCGGCGCCTGCTGGATCGCGGCCTCGGCGCTCATCGGCCCGCACCCCCGTCACGCAGGAGCGAGGTGAGACGCCGGTCGAGCACGTGCCGGGGCGCCGCACCCGTCGACGAGCCGGAGGGACGGCCTCCGGCGTACACGACGAAGGCGGGGAGGGTCTGTTCGGTGTGCGTGGGCATGAGTGAGTCTCCTTCGTGGGGTGAGGGTGAGGTGGCGAGTCGGGGCCCGCGTGAATGTGGCGGCGGGGGAGTGGCCGCCGCGCTGCCTCGGCCGGCTACCTGCTCGCGGCGGCCGAGGCGCGGTACTGCTCGACGGCGTGGCGGACGTCCTCGTCCACCAGGTCGGCGTTGATGGCGAAAGCGGCGGCCGATCCCATCCCCGCGGCGGTGACGACCTGCGCGCGCGGGTCGATGACGTTCCCTGCCGCCCAGACCCCGGCAACGCTGGTACGGCCCGTCCGGTCGGTGGTGATCCAGCCGGTGTCGTCCTTGACGCAGCCGAGGCGGGTCAGCAGCTCGTCGTGCGCCACCGTGCGCGGGAAGAGGAAGGCGGCGGTGCGGGGGAGCACGCGACCGTCGGCGAGCTCGATGCCGCGCAGCCGGCCTCCTTCGACGACGAGGTGGTCGATCTTTCCCTCGACGATGCGCAGACCGCGCCCCTCCAGGCGCTCCCGGTCCTCCGCCGTCAGGTCGAGGGTGTGCGGGAGGAAGAGCACGTCGTCGCTCCACTGGCGCAGGAGCAGGGCCTGATGCACCGCCCCCGGATGCGTGCCGAGTACGGCGAGCGGCTGGTCGCCGACCTCGTAGCCGTGGCAGTAGGGGCAGTGCAGCACGTCCTTGCCCCACCGCTCGCGCACCCCGGGAATGTCAGGCAGCTCGTCGCGCAGGCCGGTGGCGACCAGGACACGGCGGGCCTCCAGCACGGGGCCTCCCTCCAGCCGGACGGAGAAGCCGTGGTCGATGTCCTCCACGCGGCCCCTGACGAGGCGCACGCCGTACCGGGTGATCTCGGCTCGCCCGAGCTCCAGCAGCGTGGCCGGAGGCAGGCCGTCGCGGGACAGGAAGCCGTGCATGTGCGCGGCCGGGGCGTTGCGCGGCTGCCCGGCGTCGATCACGACCACCTTGCGCCGCGCGCGCCCCAGGAGCAGGGCGGCGTTCAGGCCGGCCGCTCCCGCGCCGACCACCACCACGTCGTGTCTCTCGTCGGCCGCAGGCCGCGCGTCGGCGTCATACCTGTTCATCGCCTTGTTCATGACGATCACCTCCGGCCCCGATGGTGCGTCCCGCTCGGAGCCGATGACAACTTCTGTTGCCATTTCTGGAACAGCGGAGGTGGAATGGGACCCATGGAACAGCAGCCCTCGATAAGCGCCACGCTGGCTCAGGTCGGCGCCCGCCTCAGGCGCATACGCACGCAGCGTGGTGTGTCCCTGTCCGCACTGGCCGAGGCCACCGGCATCAGCAAGAGCACGCTCTCGCGGCTGGAGTCGAACCAGCGCCGCCCCAGCCTGGAACTTCTGCTGCCGATCGCGCAGGCGCACCAGGTGCCACTGGACGAGCTGGTCGGCGCGCCGGAGGTCGGCGACCCGCGCGTTCGCTGCAAGCCCCTCGTCCGCAACGGGCGGACCGTACTGCCCCTGACCACCCAGCCGGGGCCCCTGCAGGCGTGGAAGTCGATCATCCCTGCCGAGCAGAACCAGCCGCGGCCGGTCACGCACGAAGGCTACGAATGGATGTACGTCCTGTCCGGACGCGTGCGGCTCATCGTGGCCGACCACGACGTGATCATGGGACCTGGCGAGGCCGCCGAGTTCGACACCCGCCTGCCGCACTGGTTCGGGCCGGCGGGTGACACGCCCGTGGAGGTCCTCAACCTGTTCGGCCGCCAGGGCGAACGCATGCACGTGCGCGCCAAACCCCGCGCCCGCCAGGACACAGCCTCCTAGCGCGGCGCGGCTCGGCTTGCGCCATAGTCAGATCATCGGTATATATCGACCGCATGAAGAACAGATCGATGCAGGAACCGACGTTCTTGATCCTGACGGCCCTTGCGGCAGGGCCCCAGCACGGCTACGGCATCATCACCGATGTCCTGGAGATCTCCGGTGAGCGGGTGCGGCTGCGCGCCGGCACCTTGTACGCCGCGCTCGACCGGCTCCAGGGCGAGAGGCTGATCGAGACCGACCACGAGGAGGTCGTGGACGGCAGGGCCCGGCGCTACTACCGGCTCACCACCGAGGGCGCGGCCCGACTGTCCGCGGAGGCCGAACGCCTGCGCAGGAACGCCGACACCGCCGCCGCGCGGCTGCGTCGCGGCCCGGCCGCTCGCCCGTCCCTCGGCGGCGCCTCGTGACCGCGCTGGAACGGCGCTACCGCCGGTTGCTCACCTGGTACCCCAAGGACCACCGGGCGCGGCACGAGGAGGAGATGCTGGCCGTGCTGCTGGCGGCCTCGACTCCGGGCCAGAGCAGCCCGGCCTGGCGCGACGCGTTCGACCTGGCGCGCGGCGGCCTGGCGATCCGGGCGCGCCGGGCCGCGTCGCCAGGGTCGCGGCGGCACTGGCGGGCCGCCGCCGGCCTGGCAGCCGTCCTCGCCCCTCTCGTGTTGTTCGGCGCCGGCCTGTTCCGCGCCGCCGCCAACGCCGACCGGTCCGCCTTCGACCTGGCCCTCCCGGCGCTCGCATACGCCCTGCCGTACGGGCTGGTGGTGCTGCTGGCCTGGCTGGGGCGGCGCCGGGCGGCGATCGCCTGCGCGTGGGCCATGGTGGCGCTGCACGCGGGGGAACGGCTCACCCTGCTGTTGTCCCTGCCCGAAGAGGTCGTCGTGATCGCCGAAGTGACGGTCGTGGTGGGCGAGGTCCTCATCGTCGCCGGGTGGCCGCTCATCGCCGCCGGCATGCTGCTGTCCGTCCTGCCGGCGTGCGTCTGCGCGGCGATGCTGACCCTCGCGCCGTCGCACGGTCCCGAACCTGTGGGGTCCCGGCGATTGGCGGCCTGGGCGGGCGGGGTGCTGGGCGCGTGCGTCGTGGGCGCCCTGCTGCCCAAGGTCCTCGGGACCGTTCTCGTACTGGCCGCCTTCGGTACGGTGGCCGTGCTGGCGCTGCGCTCCTCTGCCGGCCGCCGGACGGCCGCCATCCTGACGCCGTTCCTCGTCGTCGTTGTCATGCCGTCGTGGTTCACCGGCCTGGCCAGCCTGCCGGCGGTCACCGTCGCGACGGCGGCGCTGCTCGGTGTCACGGCGTGGCTGGCCCGCACGGCGGAACCCGCCTGACGCCCTCCGGCGCCGTCCGTCTCCTGGGGCAGCAAGAGCCTGCCGCAAGGTACCGAGGCGCTCGCGATCAGGCGGATTTTTCGAGCGCCGCGGCGTACGCGGAGTCCATGCGGGCGCGTACGGTGGGTCCTTCCGGCGGTGGTCGGCGCCGCGCCTGTGATCCGAGGTGGGTCTCGCGTAGTTCGTCCATGTACGCCTCCCATAGTGGGGCTCCACCGCTGACGAGCACCCGCGCGCGGGCGGCGAACTCGTCGGCCACCTCAAGATGTTCGATTCCCCATGCGCTGAGCTGGGCGAAGACCGGGACCAGCTGGATGGCCTGCTCGGTCAGGGAGTAGATGCTCTTCTGCTTGTGGGTGGGGTCGTCGCTCTTGGTGAGCAGGCCGTGTTCGACGAGCGTGGCGAGCCGGTCGGCGAGGATGTTGCTGGAGATCCGCTCCGGGCCGGCGAGCAGCTCACGGAAGTGGCGGGCGCCGACGAAGATCACGTCACGCAGGACGAGCAGCGTCCAGCGGTCGCCGAAGATCTCCAGTGACAGGTTGACCGGACACCTCGACCGGACGTCCCTCCGCATGGATCCACCTCCGACTCCATTGTCGAACTGGTTGTGTTCTTGTACCAGCTTTCCCTAGGCTGGAAGTGGTTGCAAAACAATAGTGGTTGTGTTTTGCCAGCGAAGCAACTGAGGGGGCAGGCCAGGCGGGAACAGCACGAGGAACCAGGCTGTCGCCTCGGCGGACGGGAGAACGGGCATGACCACGGTGAGAGGAGACAGCCATGGAGAAGGACACGACGAACCACAGCGGGCCCTCCGGCTGCTGCGCGGGGTCAGCCTCGCCGCCGTCGGCCACTGTCGGCGCCACGGCCGGCGCCACCGACGCACCGGGCCTGCCCGCGGCCGTCGACCGGGCCACCTTCCAGGCCGAGCTGGACAGGCTGCGGGCTCGGGAGAAGGCGCACACCAGGGAAGGTGACGCGATCGCCGCGGCCCGGCGTCGCCTGCCCATGGTCGAGGTGGACGCCGGCATCGCGCTGATCGGCCCCAACGGGCCGACCACCCTGCTCGACGCGTTCGAAGGGCGCAGGCAGCTCATCGCCTACTACTTCATGTGGTACCCCGGGAACCCCGCGGCCGAGCAGTGCGAAGGCTGTACGTGGTGCGCCACCCAGGTCGCGGAGCTGTCCTACCTTCATTCCCGCGACATCACCTACGCGGTCTTCTGCCAGGGGCCCTACGACGAAAGCGCCCGCTACCGCGACTTCATGGGCTGGGACGTGCCGTGGTACTCGGCACAAGACTCCCTCGACACGCTCCTCGTCGGACGCCACATCGGCCTGATGCACCTCGTGTGCTACGTACGGGACGGCGATCGCGTCTTCGAGACCTACTGGACGACCCGCCGCGGCGTAGAGGTGATGGACTACAGCTACGCGCTCATGGACCTCACCGTGTACGGACGCCAGGAGCCGCAGGAGGACTCGCCTCCCGGCTGGCCACAACCGTGGGGGGCCGGCTCCGGCCACGTCACGCGGATCAACGGACGCCCCATCGCCCAGTGGTCGCGCCTCGAGGCCGGCCGCTCCGACGACCTCACGGCCGGGCCCTGATCGTCGGTGGGGAAGAGTGCCCCTCAATGTCGAGCGCAGGAAACCAGTCCCCGCAAGCTCAGTCGGTGTACCAGGTCTTGTAGTAGTCGCACGACCAGTAGCCCCAGACCTTGAGCTTGAAGCACGTGCGGAACCACCGGGAACCCCAGTTGTTGATCGCGGGCGTCGTCACGCTGGACTTGCCGGAGGCGATCGTGCGGTGGCAGTAGCGCCAGGTCCTCCTGTTGTCGTCCGACCAGTCGAGTGTCACGACGTCGCCGGGCTTGAGATTGCTGCCCCACACCCAGTAGATGCGTTCGTGGCGCTTGGTGTTGCGGTTGTAGTAGACGCGGTTCTTGCTCGTGTACAGCCGCGCGGCGCCAGCTCCCGCCTGCACGCCGCCCCGGTACCAACGGTCCGATTCGCGGGGGACGTACGGGTAGGGGTTGATGTTGGGCCCGCACGAGCCTCCGATGGGTCCGGCGGCGGCCTGGACGCCGACCTGGGTCTCCTCCGGCACGAGGAAGTCCGTCGTCTCGGGGTCGGGCGTGACGGGATCCATGGTCATCGCGCTGTCGGGATCCAGGGGGACGGGGTCCGCGGCGGCGCCCCCGCCGAGCGTGGTGGCCAGGACGAGTGCCAGGATGCCCGCGGTGCGGCATAACCGGTTGACCATGAGCGCATACCTTTCCGTTGGTCCACGAGGGCGACCATGCGGACGGCCGGCCCCACGACGAAAGTAGCCATCAGCCGTTTCTCGGTCGTCAGCCGCTGATGCGACTTTTCGCTTCCACCGATCGCGGTAGCGCGCCTCTGCCATCAACCGGCCGTGGTACTGCGCACACCGGCTTCGTCGTCGGCGGAGAACTGATGGATCATGGAGGCGCTGCCGTACAGGCTGGGCGTCATGACGGAAGGCGACCTCGGGTCGGCGGCGACGACAGGGGAGGTCCGGCGGCTGTTGGACGCCGGCGCGTCCCCGGATGAACCAGACGAGAACGGCAGCACGGCCCCTGTATCGGGCCGCTCTGCAGGGAAACGTGGACCTCGTGCGGACGCTGCCGGCGGCAGGCGCCGATCCCGATCGGGAAAGCGGGGGCGACAGCGAGGGGCTGCCAGTGCTGGCGCCGGCCGCCGAGAACGCCCCACCGCAGGCGCAGATCACCGTGCGCCGCGAGGAGTCCGAAGGAGGCGACGTGCGGATCGTGGCCGAGGTTCGCGACGACACGGGCGACCTCAATATGTCGCGGCAGCTCGGCACCGGCCACGCCGAGATCGTCCGCCTCCTGGAGGCCGGGACAGCCGGCCCAGCTCTCCTTGACCGCACGCTCGGCTGCTTCGCCGACGGCACTCGGAGAGGAGACGCGACATCGGCGCCCTCGCAGCCGCCCCGGGTGAGCGGCCGAGGGCGATCGTGCCAGGGCGGCCGTCCTCCGCATTCCCGCTCCTGACGCTGCCGCCCTCACCCGGGCGGCTCCGCACGTGGAGGTGGGGGTCGCGGCACCTTCGAATGCCGGGCATCCTAGAGGGAGCGCGACTGGCGGCAAGAGGATGGAATCGACCATCGGGGAGCTCGTCGTGGAAGCCGACCGCCTGGGCGACCACTCCACGAGGAGACGTATGTCCAGCACACGCCTGCTGCCCGGCGGTCCGGTCGCCGAGAGCGTACTCAACGACGTGGCCGCCCGCGCCGCCGTACTGACAGAGAAGGGCGTCACCCCGTCTCTGGCCACCATCCTCGTCGGCGACGACGACGCCAGCGCCGGTTACATCCGCATCAAGCAGCGTCAGGCCGCCGAGCTCGGCTTCGACTCCCCGCACACGCACCTGCCCGCCGACGCCACCCAGGCCGACCTGCACGCCGCCATCGCCGCCTACAACGACGACCCGACGGTGCATGGGCTGCTGGTGCAGTACCCCGTGCCAGGGCACCTCGACTACGACGCCGCGCTCCAGGCCATGGACCCGGACAAGGACGTCGACGGGATGCACCCGCTCAACATGGGCCGTCTGGCCCTCGGCATGCCGGGCCCGCTGCCGTGCACGCCGGCGGGCATCGAGGCCCTGCTCGCGTACTACGACATTCCGGTGTCCGGGCGCGAGGTCGTCATCCTCGGCCGCGGCGCCACCCTCGGACGGCCCCTGGCCATGCTGCTCAGTCAGAAGCGCCCGACGGCCAACGCCGCCGTCACCGTGGTCCACACCGGTGTGCCCGACTGGGCCCGCTACACCCGGCGAGCCGACATCCTCATCGCCGCGGCGGGCGTGCCGGGCATCATCCAGCCCGAGCACGTCAAGCCGGGCGCGGTCGTGGTCGGCGGCGGGGTCCGCTACGAGGGCCGCCGCCTGCTGCCGGACGTGGACGAGTCGGTCGAGAGCGTGGCGGGCGCGATCACGCCGCGGGTGGGCGGCGTGGGGCCCACCACGGTCGCGATGCTGTTCCGCAACGCCATCACGGCGGCGGAACGCGCGGTGGCGGCCGCCTGAGCCGCCTGGTGTCCTCCGGCCTGGTGCTGGGGTGGTCGATCATGTCGGGCACCATCGCCGACCTGGAGGCCGCCGCCCCAGACCCGCAATGAGTGATCTTCCGTGTCCCGTCGGCGGACCGCTCTCCTGGCTGTCCCCGAACCCGATGTACGAGGGCCGGGTGGGCGTGGCCGGTGCCGGCACGACGGACCCCCATCAATCCGTGGACGCCCAGGGGCATCGAGATCCGGGGCGAGGCGGCGGCGCTGACCGATCACGAGCCGCCCCTGCCCGGTCCGTCTCGAGACCCCGAGCGGGGCCATGACGGCTTCGCGGGGGAGACGCGCAGGAGCGAGCCCGGCGAGTGTCGCTCACGCCTGAGACGTGGTGGCCTGCCGTCCGCCACCCTCGGCGTGCGAGGTGCGGAACGTGCGGCGGTAGGTGTCGGGCGGCACGCCGACCGTGCGGTTGAAGTGCCGGCGCAGCGTCGTGCCCGTGCCCATGCCGGTGGCTGCCGCGATCGCCTCGACACTGTCGTCGGTGGTCTCCAGCAGTTCCTGGGCGCGGCGGATCCGCTGGGTCAGCAGCCATTGCAGTGGGGTGGTGCCGGCCACCGACCTGAAAAGGCGGCCCAGGTTGCGCGAGCTCATGGCGGCCTGGCGGGCCAGGTCCTCCACGGTCAGCGGATGGTCCAGCCGTTCGATCGCCCACGGGAACAGCTCCGCGAGCGGGTGGTTCTCCTGCGCGGGCACCGGTGAGGTGACGAACTGGGCCTGGCCGCCGGCCCGGTGCGGCGGCACGACCAGCCGGCGAGCGACCGCGTTCGCGACCGCAGAGCCGTGGTCGAGGCGGACGAGGTGCAGACACAGGTCCATGGCGGCGGCCTTGCCTGCCGAGGTGAGCACGCTGCCGTTGTCCACGTAGAGCACGTCAGGATCGACCTCCACCCGGGGATAGCGCGTGGCCAGCACCCCGGTGTGCGCCCAGTGAGTCGTCGCGCGCCGCCCGTCCAGCAGGCCGGCTGCGGCCAGCACGAACGCGCCCGTGCAGAGGGCGGCCACGCGCGCCCCCGCCTGGTGGGCCGCGCGCACCGCGTCGATGAGGTCGCCGGGCGGCTGCGCGTCGACGTCGGCCCGTGCGGGGACGATCACGATGTCGGCGCTCGCCAGCCGGTCGAGCCCGTAGTCGGGCTCCAGCCGGAACCTCCCGGCCTGTACGACGCCTGGCCCGCAGCCGATGAGGCGGTACCAGGGGCCGGCCATGCCGGCCGGTGCGGTGCCGAACACCTCGTAGGCCACCGACAGTTCGAAATGCAGCATCCCGTCCGTGACGGCGACCGCGACAGTCCTCATGTCCGGAATTGTACGACGTATGGCGTTCCAGACACTCGCGAGGAAGGACCGCTGCTGCCATGCTTTGCTCTCAGCAGTGGAACAACTGAGCACAGTGGGGAAATGATGAGTTCAGGTCAGACGGTCGCGGTCTTCGGCGCGTATGGGCACACCGGCCGCTTCGTGGTGGCGGAGCTACGGGATCGCGGGTTCGTCCCGGTCCTCTCCGGCCGCGACGCCGGGAAGCTGGAAGAGCTGGCGGCGTCCTTTCCGGGGCTCGAGGTCCGGCCCGCGTCGGTCGACGATCCGGCGTCGCTCGACCGCGCGCTGGCCGGCACGGCAGCTGTGATCAACAGCGCTGGGCCCTTCGCCGCGACGGCCGCCCCGGTGATCGAGGCGGCGCTACGCGCCGGCATCCCGTACGTGGACGTGGCGGCCGAGATCGAGGCCAACGCCGACACGTTCGCGCACTTCGCCGAGCCCGCCCACGCCGCCGGGGTCGTGATCGTCCCCGCGATGGCCTTCTTCGGCGGTCTCGGCGACCTGCTGGCCACCGTCGCGATGGGCGACTGGACCGCCGCCGACGAGGCGCACGTCGCGTACGCGCTGAGCAGCTGGCACCCCACCACGGGGACGCGCGACGCGGGGACGGTCTCCCGGGAACGGCGGGACGGCCGGCGGGTCCGCTTCACCAACGGGAAGCTGGAGTACCACCAGGACGCTCTGCCGTCCCTGAAGTGGACGTTTCCCGAGCCGGTGGGCGTCCGGCCCGTCTTCGGGGAGTTCAGCATGGCCGACGTCGTCACGATCCCCAGCCACCTGGCGATCCCCGAGGTGCGCTCGTACATGACGGTCGAGGCGGTCGAGGACCTGTCGGCCCCGGACACGCCGGCGCCGACGGCGGCCGACGAGCGCGGACGCTCCGACCAGACGTTCCTCGTCGATGTCGTCGTGCGCTCCGGCGACATGGAACGGCGCGCCACAGCGAGCGGCCAGGACATCTACGCCATCAGCGCGCCGCTCGCGGTGGAGGCGGTCCGCCGCATCCTCACCGGTCAGACCAGGACGACCGGGGTCGCCTCCGCTGGAGAGATCTTCGACGCGGCCGACTTCCTCCGCGCGCTGTCCGCGCACCTGTCGTTCGAACTGCGTCAGTAACCGCTGGGCGGGGGTCCTGGGAGCTCCTGGCGTCCGGTCACCGCTTGTGGCCGGTGGCGGCGAAGGTGTATCCGCCGATCACCCCCAGGCCTGTCAGCGCCTGCGCCATCAGGTAGGGGATCAGGTCGGCCGGCTGTACGGCGAGGGCGACGAGGGTGGGCGCGCAGCCGACCAGGGCGAGGTCCACGCCGGTCATCGCCCACAGCAGCGGCCCGGTGGGGATCGCGCCGCCGGGGGTGTCGATGATGGGCAGGGAGTGGTCGACCGGCCGCCGGCCGGCCATGCGCAGCGCCGCCGCCGCCAACGCGGGGGCGCACGCGGGCCCGAGCAGCCACCATGGCCCGGCGGACAGGGCGCCGGCGGCGCTCATCCCGGCCAGGGCGGCGCTCAGCCAGGCCGCTCCCAGCAGGGCGGGAGGCAGGGCGCGTGCGCTCGTCGCGGCCCTGCGCCCCACGGCCAGCAGCCGTGACAGCGCGGGATTGTCGCTGTCGCGCCGTGCGCCGGCCGTCACCGACGCGGCCGCGCCCAGCGCACCGGCCACCACCAGGACGGTGGCCACTCCGGTCAGTCCGGCGGCCACGGCCAGGGCGGGCAGGGCGCAGGAGCTGACCAGCACCGCGAACCGGACCGGCCGGCGGGCGGTGCGGCGGACTTCTTGCCAGGCCAGTGCCCATGCGCCGCGCACGGGCCACGGTCGTGAGCGCAGCGTGCGGGCCCGCCAGTGATTGTCTTCCGCCGCCCAGGTCAGCGCGCCGGGATCCACCATCACGGTCGCCTGCGCGACCTGGCCACTCCTGGCGGAGGCGGCGATGATCGCGCGGGCGGGTAGGCGGTCGAGCGCGGTCCAGGCCTGCCGTACCAGGAACGTGGCCACCGCGGCCGCGCATCCGGCGGCGGCCACGGCCAGGCCCACCGGCGCTCCGGCCAGGACCGTGGTCAGGTGCCGTCCGGGGCCGGCGCCGAGCACGGCCAGCAGGACGGCCGCCATCACGGTGAACGCGATCAGCGCCTGCGCCCATTCGTCCCAGGCGGGGGAGGCCTGCCCCAGGACGGTCAGCGCCATGCCGCCCAGCCCGGCCCCGACGCCGAGCACCAGCGCCACCGTCAGGCGTAGAGAGGTGTGGTCGGGTGCGCCGAGCGCCGAGATCAACGCCACGCCCAGGACCAACCCGCTCGACACCGAGATCGCCAGCAACGCCAGCGTCGTTCTGCCGAGGACGGTACGGCGCGGTAGCGGCGACAGCAGCCGCCAGGAGGCGTCGGCGGCTGACACCACCACCGGGCCGGCCGCCCGTGCCAGGGTCAGGTAGGCCGCGTAGGCCACGGCCACCAGCGCCAGCCCGGAGCCGGCGCGGGAGGGGTCCGCCTGCCGGGCCAGCGAGCCCAGCGCGGACGCGATCGGCTGGCTGACGATCGCGATGAGCATCGCGGCGCCGAACAGCGCCGTGTACCGCTCCTGCCAGCCCTTCATACGGCGGCCTCCAGGGTGACCAGGCGTGCGCCACACTCGCCGGCGAGCTCGTGGTCGTGGGTGGCCATGATCACGCTGCCGCCTTCGGCGGCGTACCGGCGCAGCACGCCCGCCAGCCGGGCGCGGAAGGCGGTGTCCAGCCCGCGCTCCGGCTCGTCCAGCAGCAGCAGCCGGCTGGGCCTGATCAGTGCCATGGCCAGTGACAACCGCTGCCGCTGCCCGGTGGACAGGGCAAGCGGGTGCAACTCGGCTCGCTCTTGCAGGTCGAAGGCCGTCAGCGCCTCTTCCACGCTCAGGCGTCCGCCGTCATGCACCGACACCGCCAGTTCCAGATGTTCGCGCACGCTCATCCCCGGATACCAGGCGGGTTCGTCACCGGTCAGCGCCACCTCGCGCCAGAAGCCCGCTGTGTCGGCCGGCGGCGCGTCCAGCACCTCGACGTGGCCGGCGGACGGGCTGTGCAGCCCGGCCAGGCAGCGCAGCAGGGTCGACTTGCCGACGCCGTTCTCGCCGGCGACGGCGACGATCTGCCCCGGTCCGGCGGTGAGGTCCACCCCGCGCAGCACAGCGCGCCCGCCCAGGTCCACCCGCACGCCCCGGGCGGAGATGATCTCTGTCTTCATGCGGGGAGTCTAGGCGGGGCCCCATGCGCAGGAACGCCCTGGCTTGAGGCGATCGAGCCGCCTCGCCTGGACAGGTAACGCGGACCCGCCACCTACGTAGCCGCCGGAGCAAGGCGGCAGGGTGCTGGAGACGCGGATCAGCTCAGTCGGACAGCCATCGGACGCTACACACTGCGGATATAATCCCAGTGTATAGTCAGTCGGCGTGGATCACATGATCGAACCCCTGAACCGGGCCGCGCTGGACGACAGCCACGGCGAGTTGCGCAGACCCTGGAGGCGTGGCCGACTGGCCACCGTCACCGGACTGGTCACCGTCATGGCCGCCGCCGCACTCCTCCAGGCCCTGCCGGCCGCCGCGTCCCAGACGCCCACGCCGTACCTGCCCAAACCGACCGGCTCCCAGCCGGTCGGCACCACATCCCTGCACCTGAAGGACACCTCGCGCCCCGACCCCTGGGTTCCCACCGTCAAGTACCGCGAACTCATGGTCTCGCTGTGGTACCCGGCCAGGTCGCCAGGCCGTAAGCGGGCCCAGTACATGACGGCGAAGGAGTCTGAGCTGCTCCTGAAGGACGGAGAGATCACCAGCATCCCGGCCGACACGCTGAGCAAGACCCGCACCAACGCCTTCACCGACGCCCGTCCCGCCGGGCGCAAGCACAGCCTGCCCCTCGTGGTGCTCTCCCCGGGGCACAGTAAGCCCCGCAGCGTGCTCACGGGCCTTGCCGAGGAGCTGGCAAGCCGGGGATATGTGGTGGCCGCCATCGACCACACCTACGAGAACATCGCCACGTCCTTTCCCGACGGACGGGTCGCCACCTGTGTCACGTGCGAGATCTCCAAGGAGAAGGGTTGGTGGGTGAAGCTGGAGAAGAGCCGGGCCGCCGACGTGTCCTTCGTGCTCGACCAACTGACCGGCGCGCACCCGAGATGGAAGAGCGCCGGCCTGATCGATACGTCGAAGATCGGCATGGCCGGGCAATCGGCCGGCGGCGCGAGCACCGTCACGGCCATGGTGGAGGACCCTCGGCTGCGGGCCGGCATCGATATGGACGGGACCGTGGAAAGCGCGATCCCCGCATCGGGATTGTCCCGGCCGTTCCTCCTTCTGGGCAAGCCCGCGACCTACACGCCGGGCAAGGGCGAAACCGCTGCCTCGTGGGAGCGCGTCTGGACGGGGCTGACCGGCTGGAAGCGCTGGCTGCTGATGACCGGAGCCGTGCACCTGTCCTTCACCGACCTGGGAGTCCTGGTTGACCAGGTCGGCGTCGAGGTCGGCGCCGACATAGCCGGCGTCCGCGCCATGGACATCACCCGCAGGTACGTCACGGCCTTCATGGACCAGCACCTACGCAACAAGCCTCAGTCCTTGCTGGCCAAGCCTTCGGCGAGCTACCCCGAGATCACATTCTGCGACCCGCGGAAGAAGACCTGTGCCTGACGCGCTCGCCGGTTAGCGCAGCCCGTTTCGGAGCCCAGCTCGTAGGGGCCGGGCGGGCTGCGAAACGGGCGGCGAGCACGCCGAACCGCGGCTTGAGCAGCGCGGCGACCGTGATCCGGTCCAGTCCTCCCCGAAGGCCGTCTTCCGCTGAACGTCGATCGCCCGGCGATCTCCGCCGACGCCGTCGAGGGGGCCTCCGCTGCGCTCTGCGAAGGGTGGCGAGCGCATCCCCTACCTTCGGTGAACAGCTTGCCTACACGATGCGGCTGCGACGCGCAGCTTCATTCGGGGCTCTCCACGGCGGTGGGAACGGGCGGGAGGCCGAGAACGCCGCGTACCGCCCTCTCGGCGAGTTCGACGTCGTAGGGCGCGTGGCCGGCAAGCGGGATCGTGACGCCCTCGAGGGCGCCGAGGTAGGCGTCGGCCGTCTGCTGGGGCGGCGGCCCCGGCGGGATCGCCCCGCTGGCGCGTCCTGCGGCGATCCGCTCGGCGCACACGGCGAGCACCCTGTCGACGATCTCCGCGATGGCCCGGCCGACGGGATGATCCTGCCCGGCGAACTCCATCCGGAGCGTCATCAGCACCCCGGCGACGTCGCGGCGGCAGTAGACGGCGTGACCCCGCGCCATCAGCAGGAGCGCCTCGACGGGGTCGGCCTCCTCGTCGGCGAGCCTGCCGACCTCGGCGTTCCAGCTCTCCTCGACCCAGCGCACCACCGCCAGCGCCAGCTCCTCCTTGTTGGCGAACAGGTGATACAGCGCGCCGCGCGTGTATCCCGCCTCGCTGGCCACCCGCTCCAGCACCAGGTTGGCGTACCCGTACGTGGACAGCCCCCGCGCCGCGGCCTCCAACAGGGCGCTCCTGGTCCGAGCGCGCCGATCCGCCTGCTTCTGACGGCCGCCCTCGGAGATCTCAGCTTTACCTACAGGCATGTACGTAGGTTATAGTGGCCGGCCCCGCACCGCAACGCGGCACCTTTGGCGGGAGCGCCGGACGGACGTCGTTGCCTTCTGTACCTACTAGTATGTACGCTGGCGTCATGGACACGAGGGAACGGCTGATCGAGAGCGCGCGGGAGCTCCTGTGGGAGTTCGGATACGTGGGCACCTCGCCGAAGGCGATCCAGCAGCGGTCCGGGGCGGGTCAGGGCAGCATGTACCACCACTTCCGCGGCAAGCCCGACCTGGCGCTGGCCGCGATCACCCGCAGCGCCGACGAGCTGCGGGATCGTGCGGAGGCGGAGTTCTCCGGCCCCGGCACTCCGGTCCAGCGGGTCACCACCTACCTGCGCCGGGAGCGGGACGCCCTCCGGGGCTGCCCGGTCGGACGCCTGACCCATGACCGGGACGTGATGGCCGATCCCGCGTTGCGCCGTCCGGTGGAGGAGACGTTCGCCTGGCTGCGAACCCGGCTCGCCGGGGTCCTCGCCGAAGCGGTGGCCGAGGGCGAGCTCGACGCCGCGCTCGACCCCGCGGCCACCGCCACCGCGCTCGTCGCGGTGCTGCAGGGTGGATACGTGCTGGCCAGGGCCGCCGGCGACGCGGAGGTGTACGCGCAGTCCGTGGACGGCGCGCTGGGCCTGCTCGCCGGACATGTCCGCAGCACCTCTACCTGACCGACTTCTGCATCACCCACCCAGAGCGACTTGAAAGGACGTAACGATGCCATTTGTACGCATTGACGCGATTCGTGCAGACGAGAAGCGGTTGGAGGCCGTGGGCAGGGCCGTACACGATGCGTTGGTGGAGGCCGTCGGCATCCCGCAGGACGACCTGTTCCAGGTGCTCACCAGCCACGACGGCTCACGGCGCGTGCTCCGCTACGGCACCTTTCCCGCCATGGACAGGGATGACGACATCGTGTTCGTCGCTATCACCATGCGCTCGGGACGTACCGCGGAGCAGAAGCAGGCGCTCTACCGCAGGATCGCCGAGCTCGCCCAGGAGTACGCGGGCACCGAGCCGCGCAACGTCCTCGTCACGATCACCGAGAACGAGCCGATCGACTGGTCGTTCGGCGACGGCGTGGCGCAGTACGCGGAGGCGGCCCCTCACTGACGGGCCCTGCCGGGAAGGCCCGTTGGATCAACGGAAGGGCGTCACCTCCGTGGGCCATGGACGCCTGCGGGCGCGAACGACGGCGTCGTGCATGGTCATCTCGTGACCGTCGGGGGCGGTGGCCGATCGGGACCTGGCCTCGGCGACGGCGATGTCCCACAGGCCGGGGTCGAGGCCGGCGGCGACCTCCTCGGCGGTGAAGTGCACCGCGGGCGAGGGGCCGTGGGAATGGGTGGTGTGGGGATCGGACGGGTGGTGGCCGACGATGAGCAGCGTGCCGCCCGGCGCGACCGATGCGGCCAGGCGGCCGAACAGCGCCTCGCGCGATGCCGCCAGGTGCACGTAGTGGGTGGAGACCAGGTCGAAGCGTTCCTCGGCGGGCGTCCAGCTGGTCAGGTCGGCCTGAACCCAGTCGATCCGGCTCGCGAGGTCGACGCCGAGGCTTTCGGCGTGCTCTCGCGCGCGGGCCAGCGCGGTGGCGGCGATGTCCACCGCCGTCACCCGCCAGCCGCGTGAGGCGAGCCAGACGGCGTCGGCTCCCTCGCCACAGCCCGCGTCCAGTGCCGTGCCGGGCGGCAGATCCCCGACCTCCGCCACGAGCTGCGGGTTGGGCCGCCTGCCACCGGCCGCGGCGTGGCCACGGTAGCGCTCTTCCCAGTACGTCCTGTCGAATTCTTCGGACACAGTGGTTCCCTTTCTCTGGTTCACAGGCCGTGGCGACGGTCGCCCATCGCCAGTTCACACAGACGCGCCTCGGACTCGGCCGAGAACGGGTCCAGATAGGCGGCGACCGCCAGCCGGGTCTCCTCCGTGACCAGGTCGGCGTTGATCTGGGCCGCCGCGGCAGCGCCCGCCGCCGCCGAGGACCCGACCTGGGCCGCCAGGTCGGTGACGTTGCCCGCCACCCACACCCCCGGCACCTCGGTACGGCCGGCCGCGTCGGAGGGGATGTGCTCACCGGCCCCTGACGGGTGTTCGGCCGGCCGCAGTCCGAGGGCCGCCAGGAAGCAGGCACGCGCCGTCATCCGCGGCGAGACCGCCACCGTCTCGCGGCCGACCAGCGTGCCGTCGCTCAGCCGTACGCCCACGAGGCGGTCCTCGGCGATCTCCAGGGAGGCGACCTCGCCGTCCACCACGCGGATGCCGCGGGCGGCCAGCTGCTGCGCCTGCTCGCCGGTCGGCGGCGGCATGGTGTGGGAGAAGAAGGTGACATCGGCGCTCCACTGCCGGAACAGCAACGCCTGGTGCACCGACAGCGGCCCGGTGGCCAGTACGCCGATGGCCTGGTCGCGGACCTCCCAGCCGTGGCAGTACGGGCAATGCACCACGTCACGGCCCCACCGATCGCGCAGGCCGCGCACGTGCGGCAGCTCGTCGACCAACCCGGTGGTCACCAGGAGCCGGCGTGCCCGGACGGACCTGCCGTCGGCCAGCGTCACGGTGAACCCCTCGATGTCGCGGACCGCCGTGACGACCTCCCCGGACACCACGTGCCCGCCGTACCGGCGGACCTCGGCCCTGCCGCGCTCCAGCAGCTCGGCGGGCGGGGTCCCGTCGAGGGCCAGCAGCCCGTGCACGCCTTCGGCAGGGGCGTTGCGCGGCGCGCCCGCGTCGATCACCGCCACCGCCCGCCGTGCCCGGGCCAGCATCAGCGCCCCGCTCAACCCGGCGGCGCCACCGCCGAACACCACCACGTCGTAGCCGTCCTTCAGCTGATCGGTCACCATGACCACCTCCACGACAACCATGCGAGCACACCAGGCATATGTGCAAACCTTGTTGCCGATCTGGCAAACTGCTTTCATGGACAGCGACCTCCACCAAGCGCTCGACGCGGTAGGGCCCCGGCTGCGCGTGCTGCGCCGGCAGCGCGAAACCACGCTGGCCGACCTGTCGGCGGCCACCGGCATCTCGGTGAGCACCCTGTCCCGGCTGGAGTCAGGGGCCCGCCGGCCCACCCTCGAGCAACTGCTCCCTCTGGCCAGGGCCCACGGCGTCACGCTCGACGACCTCGTCGACGCCCCACCCACCGGAGACCCGCGCGTCCACCTGCGCCCTGTCACCCACCACGGCATGACCATGGTGCCCCTGACCCGTCGAGCCGGCGGCATCCAGGCGTACAAGCTCGTGATCTCGGCCGGCAACCCCCGGAAGGAGCCCGATCCGCAGACCCACGAGGGCTACGAGTGGCTCTATGTCCTCAATGGACGGCTGCGGCTCGTCCTCGGTGAACAGGATCTGGTGCTCTCACCCGGCGAAGCGGCCGAGTTCGACACCCGCGTACCGCACTGGTTCGGCGTGGCGGGTGCCGAGCCGGTCGAGTTCCTCAGCCTGTTCGGCAGGCAGGGCGAACGCGCGCACCTGCGCGCCCGGCCCAAACCCAGGAACCCGCCCGGACGGCCCGCGGAGCGGTGATGCGAAGACCGCCGGGTCACCCGAGGTTCCAGCTCGGATCGAGGCCGGTCAGGTCGGCGCTGGCCGTCCACACCCGCACCCGGCGTCCTGCTTGCTCTGCAGGAGCAGCCCGGCCGGCAGACCGCGCGGCCGTTCGCCGGTGGTCCGGAGGCGGACCGGCCTGAGCGGGCTCTGTCACGCGTAGGGGTCGAAGCCGCCGCTCTCGTTCCCCTGCCTGACGACCTTGTGATCCGCGTACGCTCCCGGTGACCGTCATAAGCGATTGCGGATCGTCGCTTTCTCATGCCAGCCTGGCCGGCATGACCCCTGACCCACGGCGGTTCTCCGACCGCGGGCATCCTCGCCAGTACCTGGTCGCGCCCCGGGTCCTGGTGCGCTGCCCGCGATGCGAGCACTGCGCCGTGCTGACGCGCGACCGCGTGAGCTGCCTTGCGTGCGGATACGCCAAACGTACGGCCGAGCGCGGTTGGGCGGGGCGGGTCACCGTCCTCGCCGCTGGCCGGTGCGGGGGCTGTGGCCGTCCTGTCGAACGCCGGGGTTCGCGCTCGGGGGCCGGACTGCCTCGCCGGCTGCCGGTGAGATGCCCGTGGTGCGCGGCGGTGACCGAGCTTCCACTGTGCTGGTGGCCCGAAGGAAGCCAGGGAGCACCCACGTACGGCGGGCTGCAGCTGTGGCTGCAGGTTCCGTGCAAGGGTCGCGTGCTCTGGGCCTGCGACGCCGAGCATCTCGACTTTCTCGAACGATACGTTCGCGCCTCGGTCCGCGAGCGTGTGCCCAACCGCAACGCGAGCCTGGCCAGCCGGCTTCCCGCCTGGGTGAAGAGCGCCAAGAACCGCGAGGCGGTGCTCGCCGGATGCGCCGCCCTCCGCAGGCGGGCGCGGCACTGCAGGAGCGCGGCCCTGGCGTGAGTCCACCACCCGCCTTGCCGGAGGACCCGCCGAACAGATCCGCCGGCACACCAGGGATGTCGCCCTTCTGGGAGCAGGGTCCCAGAACGGAATCCTCCGCAGGGCCGAGTGAACCGGCGGCGCGACGGGCCACGCTGAAGACATGATCGTCAACGCACTGACACTCACGTGGGCCGCGGCCCTGGTGCCCGGCGCACCCACCCGCATGAGTGCGCGAACGCGAGCGCGCGCCGCGACGGCAGCATCCCTCACGAGAAACGGTGGGGGCTCTGGAAGCTGGCCGAGCGAGAACCGTTCGATGGCGGCGATGAGCCGAACCCTCCGTGTGCTGCTTCGCCCTGTGGCCCGGGTCCACGGCGAAGCAGCGTGACTTAGGGTTTGAGCGTGCGCGTGGCACGAACCTTCATGACGATCGTGCGTTTCCTCAGACGCCCCCGGGTCTTCGACACGACGCTGGTGATCGTGCTCCTCGCCCCGGTGCTCCTGGGCGCGATCTCCATGATCGCCCGGGGAGAGACATGGACGACGCTGAGCGCGGGGTTTCACGTGGCGGGTTCCCTGTGCCTGCTCATGAGGCGTGGCCGCCCGATCCTGACCGTCGGGCTGGTGGCCGCGCTGGACGTCGTGGGCATCATGACGCAGTCGGTGTTCTTCACCAGCCTGCCCTCGCTCATCGCGTGCTACAGCCTGGGCCGCTACACCACCGGCCGTCCGGCCCTGATCACCTCGGCGGCCGTCTTCGTCGTCTACGCGGTCGACACGGAGGTGTTCCTCGCCGGTACGGGCAGCTGGTTGGGGTCCCTGTTCGCCGTCCTCGTGCCCGTGGGCATCGGCCAGCTCGTCAGGCTCAGGACCGAGCTCGACGAGCGCGGCAGGCAGGAGGCCGCCGACGCCGCCGTACGCGCCGAGCGGAGACGCATCGCCAGGGAAATGCACGACGTGGTCGCTCACCACATCACCGTGATCAACGCCCTGGTCGGCGGCGCGCGGGCCACGCTCCCACCGGGGCAGGATGTCACCAAGAACGCTCTGGAGAGCGCCGAGCAGACGGCCCGCCAGGCGATGTCGGAGATGCGCCGCCTGCTCGACGTGCTCAGGGTCGACGGCAACGAAGGGCCGGACGCCGCGACGGGAGTGGGCGCGGAGCGGCTTCCCGTACTGATCAAGGAGGCCGGCTCGTCGGGACTGCCCGCCAGCCTGACGGTGACCGGCGAACCCGTCGAGCTGCCCTCCGCCGTGGACCACGCGGTCTACCGCATCGTGCAGGAGGCGCTGACCAACACCCGCAAGCACGCCGTCAGCGCCAGGACCAGCGTGCGGCTGGCGTACGAGCCGGCCGCGGTGGAGGTCGAGGTGCTCGACGACGGCCTGCCGAAGGAGGTCGGCGCGCCGGGGTTCGGGCTCGTCGGCATGGCCGAGCGGGTGGCGTTGTGCGGCGGCCGGCTGTCCACGGGCCGGCGTCCGGAAGGCGGCTTCCGGGTGCACGCCCGCATCCCCCTGGAGAGACCATGATCAGAGTTCTGCTGGCCGACGACCACGAGCTGGTACGCAAGGGCTTCACGCTGATGCTGGACGCCCAGCCCGACCTGAGCGTGGTCGGCGAGGCTGCCGACGGCGCGGAGGCGGTGGAGCTGAGCGGGAGACTCCGGCCCGACGTGGTGCTCATGGACCTGCACATGCCCGGCCTGGACGGCGTGCGCGCCACCGAGCTGATCACCGCGCAGCTGCCGGGTGTCCGGGTGCTCGCGCTGAGCACGTTCGACCTGGACGAGAACGTGGTCGCGGCGCTGAGGGCCGGCGCCGACGGCTTCCTGCCCAAGGACGTCTCGCCCGAGGAGCTGATCGAGGGCGTACGCGTGGTGCACCGCGGCGAGTCGGCCGTCGCGCCGCGCCTGCTGACCAGGCTCATCGGCACGTTCGTCCGTGCCTCGCGTCCGAAGGCGCTGCCCGCCGAGCTGTCCGGGCTGACCGACAGGGAGCGGGAGATCCTCGTGCTGATCGCCCGAGGCCGCTCGAACCCGGAGATCGCCGCCGCCCTGTCCGTCTCCCCCTCGACCGTCAAGAACCACGTGACGAACCTGTTCTCCAAGATCGGCGTCAGGGACCGGGCACAGGCCGTGATCGTCGCGTACGAGGCGGCATTGATCGAGCCTGGGGCGTAGAAGCCCGGATGCCCGCCGGGCGGGGATGACGAGATCAGCCACATACCGCCGAACAGCAGTCATGTGCCCGGTCGCGGGCTGCGGGGGAGGAGCACCCCGACCGGATCATCAACGCTGCCCGTCGAAGCGGCACACGTCGAGCACGCAGTCGCGCAGCCACCGGTGAGCCGGGTCCGCGTCGAGCCGGACGTGCCACAGCAGTGACACCGTCACCTCCGGGGCGCGGAAGGGCAGCTCGAAGGTGCACATCCCCTGCCGCAGGTTCTCGGTGTGACGCTCCGGAACCGTGGCGACCAGGTCCGAGGCCTTCGCCAGCGCCAACGCGGCGCTGAAGCCGTCCACCACCGTCACGATCTCCCGCTCGCCGCCCGCCGGGCGAAGAGCCTCGTCCACCAGCCCCTCGGTCAGACCGCGCCGCGAGACGTGCACGTGGCGCGAGGAGGTGTACCGGGCCGTCGTGACCTTCCCGGTGCTCAGGGGGTGCTCGCTCCGCACCACCCCGACGAACCGGTCGGTGAACAGGGGCCTGCTCAGCACGTCCGGAGCCAGCGCGTGCTCGACGACGCCCGTCTCCAGGTCGACACCACCGTCACGCAGGGGGCCTGCGTCCTTCCTGGTCTTCTGCAGGAACCGCAGCCGTGCGCCAGGGGCCTCTCTGCCGACCCTGGCCACCAACGCGGGTCCGAACCTCTCCACGAATCCGTCGCTGGTGCGCAACGCGAACGTCCTCTCCAGCGTCGCCAGGTCCAGTTTCTCGGCCGGTCGCAACACCTCCTCGGCCTCCTGAACCAGGCCGCGCACACGCTCGCGCAGTTCCAGGGCGCGGGGTGTGGGCACCAGCCCTCGGCCGGCCCGCACCAGCAGCGGGTCACCCGTGGCTCGCCGCAACCGCGCGAGCGCGCGACTCATCGCGGACGGACTGAGCGCCAGCCGTTCCCCCGCCCTGGTCACGCTGCCCTCCTCGAGCAGTACGTGCAGCGTCACCAGCAGGTTCAGATCGGGCCTGGCCATGCGCACATCTCCTCACACCTCGGCCTGACATGGCGTTCCATGCACACATGAGTTTCCATCATTGCGTCTTCCGCCAGGTCGAAGGGGGACCTACGTTCGTTGCGACCCCCCTCGACTCCAGGAAGAGGCCATCATTGTGAGATCAGCGACCCCTCCCGGCATCGAGCCTCGGCAGACACCGCCCGCGCGCCGTCCATCACCGGCCTGGGTTCTCACCGCGCTGTCGCTGTCCATGCTGCTGCCCTCGCTTGCCACCAGCATCGCCAACGTCGGCCTGCCGAGCATGGCGGTGGCCTTCGACGCCGCGTTCAACGAGGTCCAGTGGGTGGTGATCGCCTACCTTCTGGCCATCACGACGCTGATCGTCGGAGTGGGCCGACTCGGCGACCTCGCCGGTCGACGTCGCCTTCTCCTGACCGGCATCGCCGTGTTCACCCTCGCGACGCTGCTGTGCGCTCTGGCCCCGAACCTTCCTCTCCTGGTCGCCGCCAGGGCGCTCCAGGGAGCCGGTGCCGCGTGCATGATGGCGCTGACCATGGCCTTCGTCGGCGAGACGGTACCCACGGACCGCACCGGCAGTGTCATGGGGCTGCTCGGGACGATGTCGGCGGTCGGCACCGCGCTGGGGCCCTCCCTCGGCGGTGTCCTGATCGCGGTCTTCGGCTGGCGTGCGATCTTCCTCGTCGGCGTGCCGCTTGGCCTTCTCGCGCTCGCGCTCGCCCTCCGGGTGCTGCCCGGCCCGGCACCGGCGGCCGGCTCCGCACGGCGGCGGTTCGACACTGTGGGTACGGCGTTGCTGGCGATCACCCTGGGCGCCTACGCGCTGGCCATGACGATCGAAGGCAACTCGTTCGGCCTGCTCGCGATCGGGCTGCTCGTCGCCTCGGGGGCGGGCCTGGCCCTGTTCGTCATCACCGAGAGAAGGGTCTCATCCCCGCTGCTCACCCTCTCGATGTTCCGCGACCCCGTCCTGGCCGGTGGCCTGACGACGAGCGCCCTGGTATCGGCCGTCATGATGGCCACTCTCGTCGTGGGGCCCTTCCACCTGGCCCTGGCACTCGGCCTCGACCCGGCCTTCGTCGGCCTGGCGATGTCGGCAGGCCCTGCGGTGTCCGCTCTCACCGGCGTCCCGGCAGGCCGCGCCACCGATCGTCTCGGAGCAGAGACGATGGTGGTCGTCGGGCTGTGCGGGATCATCGGCGGCACCGTGGTGCTTGCCCTGATGCCCACGGCGGCCGGTGTCATCGGCTACGTCCTGCCGCTGGTCGCCGTCACTGCCGGCTATGCGCTGTTCCAGGCGGCCAACAACACGGCGGTCATGAAGGACGTCTCCCCGACCCGGCGCGGCCTGGTGTCGGGCATGCTGAACCTCTCCCGCAACCTGGGGCTCATGACCGGCGCATCGGTCATGGGGGCGGTCTTCGCCTTCGCCGCCGGCACGAGTGAGGTGACCACGGCCGCGTCAGCGGAGGTGGCCCGAGGAACCCGCTGGACCTTCCTCGTCGCGGCCCTGCTCGTGACCTTCGGTCTGGCCGTGGTCCTGAGGCTTCGGCTGCGTTCTCGTGCGACGACCGCGGTCGTGCGGCGGATCTTCAGGCGTGCCAGAGGGTCGACAGCCCCACGTGCGAGCCGGTGGTGGCCAGGCCGCTGATCACGGCTACCACGTGAGCGTGGCGGGCAGTCCGAACCGGAGCGGAAGGTCGTTGCCGAGGAACTGGGTGATGGCGTGGATCTGGTGCGGGCCAGGGGTGAGCACGATCAGCCCTGCCGGGTGGGCGATCGGTCGGGTGCGGTCGGGGAGGTACCAGCCGAACGCGGCCTGGGTGTTGGCGCGGGTGGCGACGAGCCTGAACGGGCGGCCGGGGCGCCAGGGCCGTGCTGGCGCGCAGGAACGACACGATCGCGTCCGGACCGTGGTACTCATGCGGTGCCGGCGGCATCGCGAGCCACGCGTCGTCGGTGAGCAGGGCGACGACGCCGTTGATGTCGTCGGCGGTGAACGCGTCGGCGAAGCGCCTGGTGAGGTCGCGCTCCTCGGCGGAGCCGGGCCGAGCCAAGGTCACGTCGCCGCGACGTCTGTCGAGTGTGGCGCGGGCGCGCTGCAATGTGCCTTTGACGGCGGTCTCGGTGGTGACCAGCATGTCGGCGACCTCGGCAGCGGAGTAGCCGAGCACGTCGCGAAGGACCAGCGTCGCGGTCTGGCGTGGCGGCAGTTGCTGCAGTGCCGCGATGAACGCCAGTTCCACCGCCTCCCTGCCGTGGTAACGGACCTCCGGCCCTGGGTCGGCGTCGGGTATCTGTTCCAGCAGCGCGTCGGGGTAGGGCTGGAGCCAGGTCGCTTCGCCGCGGCGCGTGGGTTCGGGAGGGTCGAAGGGCGGGACCGGCTCTGCCGGGACGCGGCGACGGCCGTCGCGGAGGGCGTTGAGGCATCGGTTGGTGGCGATGCGGTACAGCCAGGCCCGTAGCGATGCCCGGCCTGCGAAGGTGTCCAGGCCGCGCCAGGCCGCCAGCAGGGTCTCCTGCAGCAGGTCGTCGGCGTCGGTCAGCGAGCCCAGGATCCGGTAGCAGTGCAGGTGCAACTCGCCGCGGTAGGGCTCGGTGAGCTCACGGAACGCGTCGCCGTCGCCGGCACGGGCGCGCGCCAGTGTGGCCTCGGTCACTGTCAGCCCCTTCCCCGTTCCGTTCATGGCGACGGCGGTGTCTCAACTTACATGGACACCACGGGAACCGACACGGGATTCGAACGGATGCTCGCGCGGCAGTGGGTCCGCCTCACCCCGACCGACGAACACACCTGCGTCGCCTTCCTCGAGGAGGCGCGCGACTTCGTGATGACCAGAAAGGAACCCCGATGACCGACCACACCAGCCCCGCCCTGACCACCGCGCTGGCCTACCACGACGCGTGGACCAGCAAGGACCTGGAGAAGGCGATGACCTACATCGCCGACGACATCGTCTGCGACGCCCCGGCCGGGCGCATCGAGGGCGTCGAGGCGTACCGCGCCTTCCTGGCGCCGTTCGCGCAGACTCTTCTCAGCACGAAGATGATCGCGGCCTTCGGCGATGAGGAGACGGCACTGGTCATGTACGACACCGAGAGCATCCCCGTGCCGAGCGCGCCCGGCGCCGAGTGCGTCACCGTCACGAACGGAAAGATCACCTATAGCCGATTCCTCTTCGACAGGGCACCGTTCCTGGCCGCGGCCCAAGCGGCGAGCTGAGCACACGATCGCCTCTCGTCTTCCCGAGCAGCGCCCCTGGCCGGGCACACGCCGTACCTGAGTGGGCCCGGCCGTGAGTCCTTCGGAGTTCACCCGGCTGTTGGCAGCGCGGCAGGCTGGTGGTCGCGCCTGGGGCGCTGCTGAGAGTGGTGCTCTCTCTGTTCGTGTCGCTCGATCCGGGCCATCCGGGCCATCAGGTCCTCGAGGTCGGCGGGGTGAACTCCCAGCGGTGGCTGCCGGTCCTGCCGCGCTGCGGGCGGCCGGGGGCTTCAGGAAGCTCGTGGCCCAGGCGACCGGTATGACGATCACAGCGATGATCAGGCCGGTGGCCACCGCGGAGGAGGCGGTGGAGCTGCCGATCGCCACGCCACCGGCGGCCGAGCCGAACGCGATGCCCACGTTGACCGCGGAGGCGGGCAGCGACTGCGCCAGCGCGCCCCCAGGGCCGGCCACGCGGGGATCACCGCCCGCCCCACCCGAGCACGCGGCAGGCGCGGGGCGGGCAGGGGGTGGCCGACGAGACCGGCGGTTGCGGACGGCACTGATGACGGCGACGATCGCGAGGGGAGAGGCCGGCCTCCTCTTCGACGCGTTCAGGAGCACGTCATCGCCCCGGCCGCCTGGGGGCCGCCCGTCAGGGCAGAGCCGGCACGGCCGGCTGGGTGTTGGTCCAGCCGACCTCGATCAGCGTGTGGTCGAAGCTCTTGGGCACGAACGCCTTGCCGTTGACCGTGACCGTCCCGCTCTGTGACAGCAGCACCATCTTGCTGGTGTCGACGACCAGTCTCACCCTGGACGAGCTCGCGCTCTTCTCGCTCGTCCTGTCGATCAGGACGGCGGTGCCTGATCTGCCCAGGCCGTCCTTCGCGTCGCCGTCGGCGCGCACGCCCGGCATCGTCAGCAGCGCCTGGTAGGCCGCGGCGCGGACCTCCTTCGGAGCGGGAAGGTCGTGGAGGATCTGCGGCAGGGTCGTCGTGAGCGAGCTGCCGATGAGGTTCTCCGGAATCCGGCGGACCCGGCTCGCCTTGGTGAGCCAGTCCTTCAGGCGGTTCGGGTCGGCGGGCAGTCGCTGGACCTCGTCGTAGGTCAACCGCTGCCCCGCGAGCTCGAACGAGTTCGGGCCCTGCTGCTTCACAGGGTTCACGCTGCCCTTGGCGGGCTGGGTGGACAACTTCACGGTCTTGCCGTCGATCGACTCGCTCCACGTGGAAGGGGAGCCGTCACGCTGCCATGCCTTCTTGTCCGCCGCGCTCTTCGGCTGCGTCGCCAGCTCCCGGTATCCGAACCATGACCTGCCGTCGGGCGCGCTCCACCTTTCCACGATCTCCTGCTGGACCAGCGAGTAGGGGTCCGCGCTGGTGCCGAACTGCCAGGGGTGGGTGGTCGTCGACAGCGTCCTGGTATGCCAGTAGGCGCCCTCAGGGGGAGCGGCTGCGGCGGCCGACGGCGCGCCCAGGACGGTGGCGCCCACCGCCAGGCTGACTCCGAGAGTGATCAGCTGCCGAGCCGGTGCGGTCGCGAACTTCATATGTTTCCTCCATGGATGCGAAGTCACGACTGTCTATACGCCTGGGTTCCCTCGAACGGTTGCCCGCGGAATGTTCTTCGCGAGCGGGCAACCCTGGCGAAGGCCGAGGCGTATTAGGAGGCGTGAAATCGGACAGACAGCCGTGAGCGGCGTGGAACATGACTTCAGCGCCTTCGTGGCCGCACGTGCCACCAGCCTGCTGCGGGTCGCCTATCTCGCCTGTGGCGACCAGACGGAGGCCGAGGACGTGCTGCAGACGGCGCTGGAGCGTACCTACCGGAACTGGGACCGGGTCCACCACGAAACCCTTGAGCCCTACGTGCGCCGCGTCATCGTCAACGCTGCCATCAGTCGCGCCCGCCGCCGGGCGATCCTCAGCATCATCCCGATGCACAGCCCGCCGGAGAGATCGGCGCATGCGACCGACACGGACCTGCGGCATGTGCTCATGGAGGCGCTGCGTGCTCTGCCGCCCCGGCAGCGCGCAGTGATCGTCCTGCGGTACTGGGAGGACCTCAGCGAGACGCAGACCGCCGAGGTCCTCGGATGCGCGGTCGGCACGGTCAAGAGCCAGGCGTCGAAGGCCATGGCCAAGCTCCGCTCGGCGCTCGGCAGGGAAACAGTGGAAGGAGTGATCAGGAATGCCCATGCTTGAGGACGAGATCCGCCGGCTCATGGCGGACGAGACCGCAGGGCTGCAGGCCGCGTCCGACCTGGCGGAGCGGGTGGTGCGCTCCTCCCGGGTCAAGAGGAGAAGGACCTGGACCGCCGCGGTGGCCGCGTCCGTGGCCGTCGTGGCCGCCACGCCCGTCGCTTACCTGACCGTCGGCTCGGTGGCCACGACCGGGGCGCAGGTCACGGCCTCCGTGGCGCCGGAGCCACCCCCGATCGACGACGTCCCGGCCCTGCCGTCCGACCCGCCGGACTTCGGGGACCTGGGTGACGGGAAGGAGTTCGGGCACGTCAAGGTGGGTTACCTGCCCGAACGGCTGCGGTGGTCGCACTGGTCGGTGGACTACGGCGACACGTACTCGACCTCGTACGACTACAAGGGCGACAAGGACGGCTTCTACTGCGTCCAGATCTACATGTACGAGGAGGCGGCCGTCCAGGAGGTCGTCGACCGGATCCAGGGGTATCGCGACGAGGGCGACGGCGAGGAGGTGACCATCGGCGATCGAACGGGCTACCTGGTCGTGCAGCACGTCGGTGAGGACGGTATGAAGGGAACCCCGACGCTCTTCCTCAGAATGGGCGAGAAGCAGTGGGCCGAGATCATGTTCAGCCCCACCTACGCCAAGGAGTTCTCCGGCCCCGAGGCCGTCACCGCCGAGCTGAAGAAGATCGCGGAGGGGCTCACCTCCACTGTCTGATCCTGGCGACGGGGCGCGGGGCTGCTCATCGGATCCGCGGTCGGCTGGTCGGCCGGGGCCGCGGACATCCTGACAATCGAGAAGCCCCGAGCAGGTCGTCCCTGTTCAGGGGCTTCTCGACAGAGCCCGCTCGGGTTCTCAGAGCTTGCCGAGGCCTCGGGCCAGGATGGTGGCGGTCTTCGCGATGGTCGTGTTGTCAGTGGCGAGGCCGGGAGTGCGGTTGGTGTAGATCGCCATGATGAGAGGAGCGGCTCCCTTCTCGGGCCAGATGACGGCGATGTCGTTGCCGCCGCCGAACCCGTCGGAGTTGGTGCCGGTCTTGTCGCCGATCGTCCAGGTCTTGGGCAGGCCGGCCCGGATGCGCGCGGCGCCGGTCTTGCTGGCGAGCAGCCAGGCGATGAGCTGCTCGCGGTCCTTGGCGTGCAGCGCCTGGCCCGTCGTGAGCACGCGCAGGTCGCCGCCGATGGCTGCGGGGGTGGTGGTGTCGCGCTTCTCCTTCGGGGTCCAGTCGTTGAGCTGGGGGTGCCAGCGGTCCATCCGGGAGATCGGGTCCTTCAGCGTACGGAAGTACCTCGTCAGGCGCGCGGGCCCGCCGATCTCCTTCAGCAGCAGGTTGGACGCGGTGCCGTCGCTCATGGTGACGGCCGCCTCGCACAGCTGGGCGACGGTCAGGCCGTCCTCGAGGTGCTTCTCGGTGACCGGCGAGCCGGGCGTCATCTCGGCGGCCGTCCACTTGACGAGCCTGCCCAACAGGCCGGGCTCGGACGTGCGCGCCTTGTGCAGCACGGCCGCGCAGAGGGGCGCCTTGAAGGTGGACAGCATCGGGAAGCGCTCGCCCGCCCGGTAGGCCACCGTCCTGCCGGTGGCCGTGTCCATCGCGTACGCGCCGATGCGGCCCTTGAAGGACGCCTCCAGCTCGCGCAGCTCCTTCTTGACGTGGGCTTCTCCGGCAACCGCCCCGGGCGCCGTCACCACCGTCGCGGCGGAGGCAGGGCCCGCGCCGAGGACGCCACCGGACAGGAGGGAGCTCAGCAGGGCCGTCGCGGACAGCGCGGCACCGAGCCGGCGGGCACGGGAGTCTCGCATGTCAGATCCTCGCTCGTCGTCTGTCAGAGAGCAGGAGCCAAGCAGACACGATCACATCGTGTCTAATAGCGAGATCGGCAGGCCATCGATAGCGGTTTGCGTATGAGTCCTCGTCACAGGACCTACGCGGCAGGCGGGAGGTGCGGCGACGGGTCGCGGCGCTGGTCGATGATGGATCGCGTCTCGACGAGCGGGGGGTGGCGGGGGTGACGCCCAGTTCGGCGGCATCGTCGGCGGTGGTGCGGGCGGAAAGGACGGACGAGCCGAGAGTGGGGCATCTCCACGAGTCAGCGACGGCGTAGCCGTACGGCGTTGAAGAGTCGTGCGGCCACCACCGCCGTGCAGGCGATCGCGGCGGCCACCAGCCACATCATGAAGGTCGGGTAGAGATAGGCCACCTGAACCCACATGATGTCACTGCCCCTGGCGAGCACGCGGAAGATCGGGGTGACCGCGGCGCACAGCGCCACCGGCGCCAGATACGGCAGCAGCCGCCACCGCTGCCATCCCGTACGGCGGGCGGACCACCGCCGCGAGCGGGCCACGCCACGCACGGCCAGCCCGACGGTCGCCAGGGTCAGCAGCACGAACACCAGGTCGGTCACCAGCGTGGGCGGCAGGGAGGGGATCTCGGGCCTGCCTCCCTCGATCAGGTCGACGATGCCGTCCATGAGCGCGTCGGCGTCGGCGAAGGCCATGCCCGTGTTGGCCATGACCGCGACGCCGTACCCGGACTCCGGCATGAGCAGTTGATAGGCCGTCGAGGTGAAGAGATCGCCGCCGTGTTCGATGACAGGCGTGCCGCGCTCGGTCCTGCCGATCGACCACCCGAGCGCGTACGTGTCGTCCTGTTGGGAGGGCGTGCGCATCTCCTTGAGGCTCGCAGGGGAGAGGCTGCCGTCCTGCTGCGCGATCAGCCAGCGGGCCATGTCGTTGGCCGTGCTGAGGACTCCGCCCGAGCCGTTGCCGAACCCGGTGGGCTCCGGCAGGGCGACCGCCTGGCCGAGGACGTACAGGTGGCCGCGGGCGCTGCCGGGCAGGTCCCTGTCGGTGTCGACGGTGGTGCTGTGGCGCATGCCGAGCGGCGCGAACACCTGTGATCGCAGGTGGGCCGCGAACGGCCGTCCGCTCACCACTTCGACCAGCCGCGCGGCGACCTGGTAGTTGGTGTTGTGGTAGCTGAAGGCGGTGCCCGGCTCCGAGGCGAGCTTCGCCGTCCTGAGCCGCGCCACGGCGCCTTCGAGGGTGCGGGGCTGCGGCAGGCTCTTCTCGCGGAAGGTCGAGTCGGCCATGCCTGAGGTCTGGTTGAGCAGTTGCCGTACGGTGATCGTGGCCGCTCTGGGGTCCGCCATCGTGAACTCGGGCAGGTAGCCGCGCACCGGCCTGTCGAGTTCGACCTTGCCCTGCTCCACCAGCCGCATGACGGCGAGGGAGGTCATGGACTTGCTGACCGACGCGACGGCCATGACGGTGTCGGCCGTCACGGGGTCGCCGGCGGCGGTTCGGCCGTACCCGGCGGCGTGGACCACCTCCGTCCCCTTGGTGATCGCGACCGCGGCCCCGGGCAACCCCGTCGCTTCACGATATTGCGCGACGAACTCGTCCACTGCCGCGGGCGTGATGCCGGGTGGCGGGAGATGGGCGGAGGCGGGGAGAAGTGCCAGACAGAGGGCGGTGAAGGTATTTCTCAGCACCTTTCGACGCTATTGACGCCACCTGGCCCGCGACCATTGCGGAACTCCCGTGAGTTTCTTACGGGTAGCCGCCACTCCTGATCGACACCCGCGGTTCACCCCCCCGCCCGGCACCCCCCTGATCTGGAACGCTCTTGCGGTCAGTCGGTGGGACGGCGGGCCTGGTTCGCCTCACGGAGGACCGCCCAGGCGTCCGCCACGGGGCCGACGTGCCCGAGCTTGTCGGGGTTGATCACCGTGCGGATCGTCTGGATCCGCCCGTCGAGGATGTCGAGCGTCCAGGTGTTGAGGACCTTGCCGTCCCGATCGCGGAAGATCGCGCCCGGCTGGCCGTTCACCTCGTGCGGCTCCACGACGCCGCCGATCCGCGCGAACGGCGGGACGATCGCGGCGAGCACCCGGGCCACGTTCTCGGCGCCGAAGATGCCCGTGCCCCACTGGGGGGCCTTGCCGCCGCTGTCGCTGACCATGTGAACGTCTGCGGCCAGGAGCTCACGCAGCCCGGCGACCTCCCCTTCCCTGAAGGCGTCGAAGAAGCGCCCGGCGAGTTCCTCGCGCTCGCGCCGGTCGGCCTCGAACCGGGGCCTGCCCTCGTCCATGTGGCGGCGCGCCCGCACCGCCAGCTGGCGGCAGGCCGCCTCCGACCGGTCCACCGCCGAGGCGATCTCCAGGAAGCCGAACCCGAACACCTCCCGCAGCACGAAGACCGCCCGCTCCAGCGGGCTGAGCCGCTCGAGCAGCAACAGGGCCGCCATCGACACCGAGTCGGCCAGCTCCGCCGACCGCTCAGGATCCTCGTAGGGGTCGGCCAGCAGCGGTTCGGGGAACCACGAACCGACATACTCCTCCCGCCGGACGCGGGCCGAGCGCAGCACGTCGATCGAGATCCGGGTGACCGCGGCCGAGAGGAAGGCCTTGGTCGACGTGGGCTGTGTCGGCGAGGCTCCGAAACGCAGCCAGGTCTCCTGGACCGCGTCCTCGGCCTCGCTCACGCTGCCCAGAATCCGGTAGGCGATCGAGAACAGCAGCGGCCGCAGCTCCTGGAACTCCTCGGCCCTGCTCATGCCAACTCCTCCTTGAAGCCTTGACGCCAGGAGGGGTGGCGCAGCTTCCAGCCGAGCTCCCGTTTGGCCTTGGCGTTGGAGAAGCCGCGCCCCTCGGTCATCATCGTCACCGCCACTTCCCCCGCCAGCGGCCGGGCCAGCCAGGTGGGGACCCGCATCGGCCGCTTCGCTCCCGCGCACGCGGCAAGATGGGGCAGCCACTCGACGGCCGGGGCCGGTTCGTCGTCGACGATGTTGAACACCCCCCGCGCCTGCTGCTCCACAGCCAGGACGGTAGCGCTCGCCGCGTCGTCCAGATGCACCCACGAGCAGTGGCCGGCGCCGCCTCCCACCACAGGGAACTGCCGCTTGCGCACGGGCTCGACCAGGTCGTCGGTGGCGCCGGGCCCGTAGAACCAGCCGTATCGCAGGACCGCGCCGCCGGCCTTGACGACCACGTCCTCGACGTGGCCGAGAGCCCTCATCCCCGGCTCCGCCGGCGTCCCCTTCATGGGGTCCACCGGGTCCTGCTCGGTCTTCACCCAGCCGCCTTCACGGATGCCGTTCCAAGCGGCGTAGCCCTGCGCGACGAAATGGGTCGTGCCGCTCGCCTCCGCGGCGGCCAGCAGGTGGTCCGTCCCTTCGGTGCGCAGCCGGTTGGTGCCGGCGAACCACCGATCCATGTGCTTCATGTCGGGCTTGCCTGCGTGCGCCGTGGAGATCGCGGTCATCTGGTGCACGATCACCTCCGGCCGGGCCTTGGCCACCGCCTCGCCCACCGACACCGCATCCAGCCCGTCCATCACGACCGCCTCGGCGCCCAGCTGCTCCAGCAGACCCAGCTTGGACGCGCTCGTCGTGGTAGCCGTCACTCGGTGACCCCTGGCCACCAGCTGCGGCACCAGCCGCCGCCCCAGCACCCCGGTCCCACCGGCCACGAACACCCGCATGACCATCACCTTCCCTCATCCCACCATCTGTTCGAAGCCCGAGACGAGACGGCGCCCGCCGAGGGCCTCACCGAGGCCGTCCACACCGTCCGCCTGCGGCGGTCCGGGGCCACCATCACCAGGGCACAGGGCCGCCCTCGCTGAAGAACCCGGCGGTCGGCCCGTCCGCGCCGAGCGTTGCCAGGCGCACCACGACTGCGGCGCCCTGCGCGGGGGTGAGGTGCCCGCTGTGGTTGTTGCTGTCCGTGTCGACGAAGCCGGGGGCGACGGCGTTGACCAGGATGCCGTCCTTCCGCAGCTCGTTGGCGTACTGCACGGTCAGCGCGGACAGCGCGGTCTTGGACGGCGTGTACGCGGCCGAGGGCAGCAGTGCGGTGAAGGGGCCGGCCGGGTCGCTGGTGAGGGTCAGCGACGCGGCGTGACTGCTGACGTTGACGATGCGCGGCGCCGGTGACCGCCGCAGCAGCGGCAGCATGGCGTTGGTCACCGCTATCACCCCGAAGACGTTGGTCTCGAACACCGCCCGGACCATGTCCAGGTCGACGGAGCTGGGGATCTGATCGTAAGCGTCTTGGGGCGAGACTTGCCCTGAGCCGGTGATGCCGGCGTTGTTGATCAGCACGTCGAGGTGGCCGAAGCGCTCCTCGACCTGCGTCGCGGCCGTCCGGGCGGTGGCCTGGTCGGTGACGTCCAGGGTGAGCGCGTGGGCGTCGCCGCCTGCCGCGCGCAGCGCCGCAGCGGCCTCCTCGCCGCGCCGCGGGTCTCTGGCGCCGATCAGGACCGTCATGCCCAGCGCGGCGAGCTGCTCGGCAGCCGCACGGCCGATCCCCTTGTTCGCCCCGGTGATCAACGCGATCTTCTGGTGGGTGGTCTGCTCGCTCATGCGCGGTTCCTTGCTGTCGGATGATGTGTTCTTGTCAGGGCCTGTCTTCGAGACCCGAGACGAGACAGCCCAGCCACCTGTGACATGCCGACAGAAAAAGTTTGTGGTGGCGCAGCCTGCCGGTGGAAATGATCAAGGCAGGCTTCGAAGCGCCGGCACCTGAGCCCAGGTCCGGCGTGGGAGAGACGCGAAGGAACTCAGGGGATGTCGTGCGCGTGCCTCAGCTACGCGGGCGCAGACCGTGGAGTGCGGTCTCGACGATGCTGTCGGCGTAGCCGGGGGTGAGCTCTCCGCTGCGCTGGAGCCATCGGTTGAGCAGCGGTCCCCACAGCAGGTCGACCGCCACGTCGAGGTCGAGGTCCTCGGCCAGCTGCCCGGCCCGCTGCGCGCTGCGCAGGCGTTGTCTCTTCAGTTCTCTCATCGGGCCGTCCAGCCGTTCCGCGTAGAGAGCGGCGAGCGCCGGATCATGCGTGATCTCCGTGTTCAGGGCGCGCATCGCCTCGTCGTAGCGCGCATCGTTGAGTTCTTCGATCGTGGCCCGGAGTACCGCCTTCAGGTCCGCTTCCAGATCACCGGTGTCGGGCAGGCCAGCCCCTTCGCCGTCCGGTTGCTCGCTGAGCATGAGGAAGGCATCGAAGAGGACCGCCCCCTTGGAGGGCCACCAACGGTAGATCGTCTGCTTGCCGACGCCGGCTCGGGCCGCGATGCCCTCGATGCTCAGCTTGGCGTATCCCACCTCCTGCACCAGCTCGAACGCCGCGGCGAGGATGGCCCGGTGGGAGGCCTCGTTCCGGCGGGCCGAGCCGGAGAGGGCCTTGCGCTGTGTCGTCATGCCGTCAAACCTAACAAATAACTAGACGAGACGGTCCGTCTTGACGCGGCAACGGGAAGGCGCTACGGTCATGCTTCGAGACGAGACGGCTCGTCTCGAGTCGGTGAAACGCAACCCATTGGAGTTCCGTACATGCGCACCCCGGATACCGTCTCTTCCCGCACCTGGTTCATCACGGGAGCCAGCCGCGGCCTGGGCCGTGCTTTCGCTCTCGCCGCGCTGGAGCGCGGCGACCAGGTGGCCGCCGCCGCCCGCACCATCACCCGACAGGACTTCGATGACCAGTACGGAGATCGGCTCCTTGTCCTTCCCCTGGACGTGACCGACCGCGACGCGGTGTTCACCGCCGTGAACACCGCCGTCGAGCACTTCGGCCGGCTCGACATCGTGGTGAACAATGCCGGGACCATGTCCTCAGGCATGGTCGAGGAGTTCACCGAGGCCGAGGCGCGCGCCCAACTGGAGGTCAATCTCTTCGGGGCGATGTGGGTCTGCCAGGCCGCCCTGCCGCATCTGCGCGGCCAGGGATCCGGCCACATCGTGCAGGTGTCCAGCATCGCCGCTCTGGGCGGCTTCCCGAGCACCGGGATGTACAGCGCGAGCAAGTTCGCGCTGGAGGGCATGAGCGAGGCACTGGCGATGGAGGCCGCGCCGTTCGGCGTCAAGGTCAGCATCGTCCAGCCCGGCGGCTACTGGACCGACCTGTACACCAGCATGACGACGGCGTCGCCTTTGGAGGCGTACGGCCCGCTGCGCGCCGAGCTGGAGAAGCAGTGGGCCGAGGGCTCGATCGACAGTGAGCCGCGCCTGGCCGCCGAGGCGCTGCTGAAGCTGGTCGACAGCGAAGACCCGCCGCTGCGGCTGCTGCTCGGCAGCATGGTCTACGACCTGGCCTTCGACATCTCCCGGCGGCGGATGGAGACCTGGGCCGCCTGGGAGCAGGTCAGCCGCGCCGCCGAACACGCCGTCCCCGCCCCCGGAAGCACCGGTTGACCGGTGGACCCGAGCAGGTCCCGGGGGTGCTGCTGATGACGCGGTGGCACACGAGACCGAGGCTCGGCTGCGGCTTCTCCCATGACATGGGCCAGACTCCTGGGACCGAACGACACGATTGGAAGGCCATCGATATGCAGCATCACGTTGTTGACGATCGGGTCGCGCGCGGACGCGACGAAAGCCTGGGAGGGGAGCGGCCGATGTCGGACGCCGATGTGATCATCGTGGGCGCCGGCCCGACCGGCCTCATGCTGGCGAATGAGCTGCGCCTGGCCGGGGTGCGACCGCTGGTGCTGGAGCGGCAGCCGCAGCGCCGGGACACCCCCAAGGCCGGTGGCCTCGGCGGGCAGATCCTGGAGCTGCTGCGCTACCGGGGCTTGCTGGAACGCTTCGAAGCGGCCTGCACCGATCCTGTCCCGGCGCCCCGATTCCCGTTCGGCGGCGTGCATCTGGACTTCACCCAGTTGGCGGATCCTCCGATGCACGCCCTGCCGCTCCCGCAACAGCTGCTGGAGAGGCTGCTCGACGAACGCGCCGGCGAACTCGGTGTCGACATCCGACGCGGACACCAGGTTGTCGGGGTGAGCCAGGACGACGCCGCGGTGACTGTGGACGTGCGTGGCCCGGACGGGCCGTACCGGGTGAGCGCCCGGTACCTCGTGGGTTGCGACGGCGCACGCAGCCGGGTCCGTGACTGGGCCGGCATCGGCTTCCCCGGCACCACCTATCCGGAGGTCAACCGGCTGGCCCAGGTCACCCTGCCCGAAACGGTGACCATACTCGGCAACGGCGATCTCGATGTCCCCGGCTTCGGCACGATCCGCGCGGGTTTCACCCGGACGGATCATGGGCTCCTCGGAGTCGCCGCATCGCCCGCCTCCGCTGTCGTCTCCCTCTACACCGTCGAAGACGAGAGCACCGAATACGACGACGACACCCCGATGACCGTGACCGAACTCCAGGACAGCCTCCGCCGCGTGATCGGCGTGCGTCTGCCCTTGGGAGAGGCGGTTCGGCTCTCGCGGTTCACCTTCAAGGCTCGGCAGGCCGAGCGATACCGTGACGGGCGGATCATGCTGGCCGGTGATGCGGCGCATCTGTTCCCCGCCACGGGTGTGGCGATCAACGCCGGCATGCTCGACGCGGTGAACCTGGCCTGGAAGCTGGCCGCCGACATCCACGGCTGGGCCCCGCCCGGCCTGCTGGAGACCTACCACGGCGAACGCCACCTCGCGGGCGCCCGGACCATGCTGCACACCCGAGCCCAGGTGGCACTGCGGCGCGGGCACGACCCGGCCGCCGAAGCGCTGCGGGAGGTCTTCCAGGAACTACTCGCCGACGAGCAGCCGTTGCGCCGTATGGGAGCGCTGCTCGCCGGCACTGACATCCGCTACCCGATGCCAGGCTCCGACCACCAGGCGTTGGCCGGCGCCTTCGCCCCCGACCTCACCCTGCACACCGACCAGGGCGTGACCAGCGTCGCGGAACTCATGCACACCGCGAGGCCCATCCTCCTCGACCTGGCCGACCGCCCAGACGTCCGTCAGGTCGCACAAGAATGGCAGCATCGCGTCGACGTCCGCACCGCCAAAACCGATCAGCGGCCGGCCGACGCGCTGCTGATCCGCCCGGACGCCCACATCGCCTGGGCCGCGACCATCGACGAGCCCGCCGGCACCGCCGCGCCCGCCCTGCGAGAAGCACTCTCTCGCTGGTTCGGCACGCCCTGAACCGACGAGACCGCGACTCGACGACAGGCAGCCCGACCCGGCTCCTGTCGATCCGGGCCAGGCCTGGGCCTGCTGGTACGGCTGCGCGCGCTCAGCCGTACCAGCAGGTGGGGGTCAGCCGCCGGCGTACGCCCGGATGACCGTCTGGGTCAGGCCTGCGACCGTGGCGTCAGTCACCACCGCGCGGAGCGAGACGAACCTATGCGTGCGCGGGTTCGGCACCAGCTCACCCGTCGTCGGCCGACTCTCCAGACGGACGTGACTTCACCTCCACCTGCGGGGACCCGGGTTCCGCTCCGTCCCACATCGGCAGCCGTCTGCGCGCCCTGATCAGGTCAGGCTCTGGAGGTGGTGGCGTAGGACCCTGGTCATGGTCTCGGCGTCCATGCGATCGGGGTGCAGGACGGCATGCACGGTCAGTCCGTCGATCAGCGCGCAGAGCCGCTCGACCTCCACCGCCAGGTCGGTGCCCTCCCGTAGGCGGTCACTCCTGCGCGCGCCGTCCAGCACCTTGAAGACCAGGCGGCGCAGGCCGTCGTAGCTCTCCTGGGCGTGCGGGCGCAGCTCGGGACGGGTACGGGCGGCCGTCGCGAACGCCAGCCAGATCGTGGCCTCCTCGCGCCGCCGCTCGTCGAGGGGGAGCAGTTCGGCCAGCATCGACTCCACGAGGGGAAGGCGGTCGTCGGTGGTCTCCAGCTTCTCGACGTGCTCGAGAAGCCGCCGCACCACGCGCTCGTTCATCGCCTGCATCGCGAAGACCATCAACTCGCTGTGCCCGGCGAAGTAGTGCCTGACCGAGCCGATGGCCAGCCCCGCCTCCTCCGCGACGTTGCGCAGCGAGGCCTGTTCGAGCCCGTCGCGGCGCACGACACGGAAGACGGCCTCCGCGACCTGCTCGCGGCGGGCCTCAGGATCGACGACTTTCGGCACCTTTCTTTTATAGCACGTCCCTGCTAATTTATTTGGCATGACCGTGCTAAATGCTGCGCTGATCGTCGGGCTCGTCGGCTACGTCGTGGTCAGGCGCATGATCGGCGAGCCGCTGAACGCGCGTGACGTCTACCTTGCGCCTCTGGTCCTGATCGGCTTGGGGATCCACGCGTTGACCGGCGTGGCCCTCACGCCCGTTGACGTGCTCTGGCTCGTGATCAGTGGGCTGGTCGCGCTGGGGTTCGGCGCGATCCGCGCCTCGACGACCGGGCTGTTCGAACGCGAAGGGGTGCTGTGGCAGCGCTACACCTGGCGGACTCTGGTCGTCTGGGTCGTCTCCGCGGCGGCGAGCATCGGCGTCGGCCTGCTGGCCACCCGATACGGCCTGCACGAGCAGGCGAGGCCGATGTCGCTGTCCATCGGCGTCGGGCTGGCGGGGGAGGCGCTGGTGACGGCCGTCCGCGCCCGGGCGATCGGCGTGCCGTACGCGAACTAGAAACCACTCGGAAACGCAGACGCGCGCTGGACCTGCTCGGTGGGCGTTGAGTACGCCCTACTCATGCGGGGCGGCAGCGATGCCCTCACCGTGGGCGAGAGCACCCACAAGGGAGGGACCATGCGGTTACGACACCTTGCCGCACTCGTCGCGAGCCTGCTCATGCTCGCGCTGGTGCAGACACCGTCGTCGGAGGCGGCGGCCACCCGGCCCGTCGCGATCACCATCACCAAGGTCAGATGCGTCGACGACTGCCGAAACGAGGGCCTGGAGGCGGCAGGCGAGTCGGCGGCCGACTTCTTCGCCGAGGTCTGGATCGACGGCGTGGACCTGCCCAGGACACCACGGGCGCCCGACGACCAGGAGCTGGTGGAGCCATTCTGGCCCAAGGGTCACGACGTACCCGACACGCGCACACAGGTGCCGATCTCGGTCCAGATCTGGGACTGGGACACCACCTCAGGGCACGACAACGGCGACGCCAGCCCGCGCAACAACGACAACAACCTGGACATCACCGTCGATCTGGCCACCGGACGCTGGACCGGCGACGTCAACTGGCCGCAGTCCTGCGCGATCGGCGACGGCAACCAGGATGACGACGAGGACGAGCCGCGGGTGGAGATCTGCTTCGACGTCAGCACCGACACCACCTCGGGCGACGCCGACGGCGACGGGCTGCTGGACGGTTGGGAGCGCAACGGCTACAACGACAACGCCGACGCCACCATCGACGTGGATCTGCCGAGGATGGGCGCGGACCCGCGGCACAAGGACCTCTTCGTCGAGATGGACTGGGTGGGCAACCGCGTCCCCACCCGAGCCGCTGTCGCGGAGATCCGCGCGGCCTTCGCCGCCGCGCCGGAGAACGCGGGCGGGGTGGCGAATCCCGACGGCGATCGCGGTATCACTTTCCACCTGGACATGGGCGGCCTGCCGGACATCGACCTGCGTGAAGCCGGGATGCCCCAGGGCACCTGCAACGACGGCGTGGACAACGGGGGCGGCGACGCGATCGACGGCGCCGACGTAACCGACTGCTTCTACCGCAGCGGCAGTGTGGAGGACCCGCCCCCCGGCGACTGCGGTGACAACACCGACAACGACAACGACGGCAGGCCCGACGCCCTGGATCCCGACTGCCTGGTCGCCGACGACTTCGGCGCCCTGGCCAGGGGCAACCCGCTCACCGGTCAGGGAACCACCCAGGTTTGCGGGCTCAACCAGGCCTTCTTCGACATCAAGAACCAGTTCTTCGACCAGGCCAGGCGCTTCATCTTCCACTACGGGATCAGCGTGGCGGGCGCTGCCGGGTGCACCAAGGGCGGTCAGGGCAGGATCGGCGGCGGCATCTTCGTCGATCACAACAACAGCGGCCGCACCATCTTCCACGAGCTCGGGCACAATCTCGACCTGCATCACGGCGGCGTCGACGAGAACCGGTGCAAGCCCAACCACGTGAGCCTGATGAACTACGACCACCGTCCGGGCGTCCCCAGGCAGGGCGGCGGGGTCATCCTGGACTTCTCGCCGCCGCGCATCGCCCTGGACGGCTCCGACCGCGGCCGCGCTCCGCTCGCCCCGATCACGGAGAACATGCTCAACGAGAACACGATCGTCGACCCGCGCGACACGGAGAACCGCTTCATCTTCGTGGACGCCACCGGGGCCAAGGCGCCGCACGACCTGGACGCCAACCCTGACTGGAACGGCGACGGCGACGATCCGCCGTTCGAGAACCCGGTGATCGCCAACGTCGACACCGTGGGCGCCAACGGCAGGCCCCCCGCGTGCCGGAACACCAGCACGACCGACACGCTGCAGGGAGCGGATGACTGGAGCCGGATCAAGCTGCGCTTCAACCAGTCGGGCGGCGACGCGGATCTGGACCCGGAACCCCTGGAAGAGGAGATCGAGCAGCTGTGGGAGCAGCTGAACACCGCCGACCTCTCGGTGGCCGTCTCCGACTCACCCGACCCCGTGGCGGCGGGTACCGAGACGGTCTACACCGTGACCGTGCGCAACGCCGGTCCCGCCCCGGCTACCTCGGTACGGGCGCTGGTCTCCCTGCCCGTCGGCTTCAGGTACGTCGGCAGCAACGCTCGCTGCACCACCTCGGGCTGCTATCTGGGCGAGATCCCGGCGCACGGCGAGCGTCGCTTCACCGTGACCGCCGCGGTGGCGGAGGATCTGGTGCACCGCAACGGCGGGCCCAAGACCGTCACCACCTCGGTCGAGGTCGCCAACCTGGCCGGTCCCGACCCCTCTCAGGCCGGTAACAAGGCGCAGGAGGACACGCGCGTCGTCGCCGTGGCCGACCTGGCCATGACCGGCTTCACCGCCACCGCGCCCGACCAGTTGCTCGTGGGGCAGAGCGCTGAGGTGCCGCTGAAGGTGAAGGTGGCCAACAACGGGCCCTCCACACCGATGGACGCCGTCGTGAGCTTCACCGGCGGTGTCGCCGATCTGCCTGTCCTGGCGCTGGCCAAGGGCAGCCCTCGCGAGCTCGCGGCCACGGTCCGGTTCAGTTGCGACAAGCCCGGCAACCAGCTGGTCGCGCTCGCCGCGTCTGTCGCTCCGGCCTCCGCCGCGGACACCGATCCCGAACCGGGGAACAACGGCGGCGAGGCCTCGTTCACGGTCGACTGCGTGATCCCGGTGGCGATCAACATCAAACCGGGCTCGAACCCCAACTCGATCAACCCGAAGGAGGCGAACGTGCCCCTCGCGGTCCTGACCACCAAGGCCGGCGAGTACGGCCTGCCGATCGCCTTCGACGCGACCTCCATCCAGCCGCTGAGCGTGCGCTTCGGCCCACGCGAGGCGGCGTGGACGGGGCAGGCGACCGGTAGCGAGGTGCACCGGCGTGGACACGTCGAGGATTCACTGGAGCGCGGCAACCCCGAGACGGTGCGCGATGGGGATGCCGACATGGTGCTGCACTTCGGTTCCGGAGAGTCGGGCCTGACCCCGGGGCTCGCGGAAGCCTGCGTCAAGGGAACGGTCACCGGGGCGGGAGATGCGGTCTACCGCTTCTTCGGCTGCGATGCGACCCGCGTCCATTGACGTCTGAGCGCAGGGGCGGGTACGGCGCCGCCGTGCCCGCCCTCGTGAACGTTCGGCACCCTCCGTCGCCACCATCTGCCCCACGCCGCGGTCCCCGACGTGCTCGTCGACGACTACCTGAGGATCTCGGTCCTGCGGGACGAACCCGGGAAGATCATGACGAGGAACCGCTGGCGGGCGTCGCCGTCGTCCTTCATCGCGGCGTCGGCGCCGCGCATGTGCACGCGGACCCGGTAGCGGCCAGGGCCCTTCACCAGCGGGTTCGGGAGGTCGGCCGCGGCCTCGGCCCAATGGGTCAGCTCGCCCTCGGGGCTCGTGTAGCCGATCTCGACGACCTTCTCCCAGCCCTCGCGCTCGACGGGCGGGCGCGTGCCGTACCCCTCGACCGTGACGCAGACGTGCATCGCCTCGTCGGCGGTGAGGATGGCGAGCTCGCCCTTAACCGCGCCCACCAGGTCGTTGCCGAAAGCCTTGTCCAGCGCCGCTCCCTCTGGTGGTTCCTCGCCCTCGAAGGCGGTCACCGCGCCGTAGTCCGACCACATCGACGCCGCGCCCTGTACCGCCGGCCTGATCCGTGGCCGGTGCGGCGGGAGGCTCGCGCAGCGCTTCTTCGCGGTCGCGATGAACGCGTCGTTCTCCGCGTCCTGCCGCTCCTCCTCGGCCTGCTCGCGCGCGTCCACCTCGGGGCAGAGCAGCGTCAGCGCCTGCGTCGTCTCGATGCCGACGGTCACGCCGGTCTCGCCACGGAGGCGTTCCAGCTCCTTCGGGTCGGCGCGCACGCTCGCCCGGCACAGGCTCCTGCCGAAGGCGACCAGCTCGGCGTCGGGCAGCTCGCGGAACCTCCGCGGCAGGAGGCGACTGTTTCTCCGCGCCACGCAGACGAAGGCGGTCTCCCTGTCCGTACGGCCGGCAGGCCTGGTGCCCTGGCGGAGGTCCCAGGGGCGGCACTTCTCCTCGGCCGCCTCCGTCACCTTCCCCACGACACTGTCCCCCGTCTGCAGGCCCACAAGGAGGAGCACGGCGAGGACGGCACCCGCCGTACGGGCGATCCACCCTCGCGGGGTCGTGCGGCGCACCCTCACCGCGACGAGGATCAGCGCGAGCGTCAGCGCGTCGCCCGCCGTCCACATGATGGACATGGCGCCCCGGAAGAACGGGGCCCACGTCTGCCGGCACCCCTCGTTCCCCACCAGGTCCACCGCCGCGAACCCGAGCTCCAGAAGGGTGGGCCAGGTGACGCCCACCGCCGCCAGCCATCCGGCCGCGCGGCCCCACCGCGGCCTGCCCTTCCGCACCAGGAGCAGCCAGAAACCGAATCCGACGAGGGCGATCAGCGGTTCGGGCACCACGTACAGCGGCAGGAGGGCCATGCTGACATCACTGTGGAGCTCGAAGCCCGGGCACGTCCCCGCCATCGACATGGTGAGGAAGCCGGACCCCTCCATCGTGAGCGAGATCGCGTAGGGGAGCGCGGTCAGCGCCAATGCCAGCGCCCACAGCACGAGGGATGATCGCCGTAACATGGGCCGTCACCCTAGCGCGCGTGACCGACATCGCAGCGATCAGCGAGTCCGTGCCTGTCCGCCCACCCCGCGACGGCGGAGGCGATCACGAGGGGCTGGTCCACGGGCCGCGCAGGGCGGAGTGCCGGTGCCGGCTACTCACCCCGCAGCAATCAGAGATCGCGGAACGTCACCAGGTCATACGTCAGCACGGACGGCTGGTGACGCCGTCAGCCATGGCGCGCTCGACGGTGACATCGGTGATGAAGGACCTCATCGCCTCGGCGCACTCGGGCGCGTGGGTCTCCAGCAGGAGGTGGCCGGCGTCGTAGACGTGCATCTCGAGCCGGTCGAGCGCTCGCGCGTAGCCCATGATCTCCGACAGGTCGAAGAACGGGTCGTGGCGGCCCCAGAGCAGCAGGCACGGCGGCTGGCGGGTCCGGTGGTAGTCGGCCAGTTCACCGAAGCGGGCGACGTGGCCGGCGTAGTCGCGGAACAACTGGAACTGGGCTTCGACGTTGCCGGGCCGCGACATCCGCGCCCAGTCCAGGTGCCACGGCTCGGGCGGATGGAGGACGCGCACCCGCTCCGGCAGCCCGCCCAGGTACTGCTCGCGAGTGCCCTCGAAGTTCAGCCACTCGGGCAGCCGGGCACGGTTGGCTTCCGAAGGATCGGCCCAGAAGGCCCGTGCGCCGTCCCACTGGCTACCCAGGCCGTCCTCGTGGGCGTTGCCGTTCTGCACGATGAGCCCGAGGATGCGCTCGGGACGCCGGGTGGCGAGGTGGTAGCCGACCGGGGCGCCGAAGTCGTGCAGGTAGACGAAGAACTCGTCGACGCCGATCTGCTCGAGGAACGCCTCGACGGTGTCGGCCAGGTTGGCGAACGTGTACTCGTACTCGTCGACGCCGGGCGCGGCGGAGAACCCGAAGCCCGGCAGGTCCGGTGCGATGACCCGGCTCACCTCGGCCAGCGGGGAGAGCACGTGCCGGAAGGTGTGCGAGGAGCTCGGGAAGCCGTGCAGCAACAGTACGCAGGGCTTGTCCGCCGCCCCGGCCTCGCGGTAGAAGATCTCGAGTCCGTCCACGTCGAGGCTGTGGTGGCGTGGCTTGTCGGTCGCCTGCATCTTGACGGTCTCCTTCGGGTTGGTCTATCCCGCCGATTCCCACGGAGCCAAGGGTCAGAACATCCAGGTCGCCTCGTCCACGTACGCGTCCGGCAGCGCACCGCGGATCGTCATACGTGGATGGCGGCTTTCCTGCGATTGATGGCAGGCATCACGCTGGCCCTCCACCAGTCGATGAGGAAATATGCATCGAGAAACGGAGCGATGGATTCATGTCAAGAGAGAAAGGACTGATGTGAAGAGCGGCAAACGCCTCGGCGCCATTATGCTGGCGGCAGTCGGAAGCCTCGCTTTCCTCGCCGCCCCGGCCGAGGCCGCGAGAGGGAACGTGCTTTTCACCAACAGCGCCACGGGCCTGACCACGTTCATCGCCGACCCACCTCCGGGATGTCATCGGACCGGCGAGTTCGACACTGTGAGAAACTCCACGGACGTCGCCATCGTCGTCCATCAAGATGCGTACTGCCGAGTCGGATCCGTGGTCGTGCAACCTGGTACGACGCAGGTCCAGGTCGGTGCGCGCCTCAGTGTGGTCATTCCACGGTAGTCGGCCACGGCCGCGAATATCGCCCGCTTTTCCTCCACCTGTGCGCTGACCATCTGAACCCACTCGAAATCGTCAGTGCGGTGATCTCAGCGAAATAGCTCGGACGATGGGGGCCGGTTCGTCGGGATCGGTCGCATAACACGAAGGAGTAGGAGAGCAACATGCGTACACGGATCCTCAAGGCGATGGGCGGAACGTTGGCCGCCCTGGCACTGACCACCGCGCCGACGTACGCCAGCACCGTCGCGAGCGCTGACAGCGCGGCCGGCGTGAGGGCAGCCGCCTGCGGCTGGGACCCTGACGCCTTCGGCGCCTACTACAACCACTGCAACTCTAACTCCAACGTCGTCATCCGCGTCGAACGGCACCTGGGGCTGCCCGGATTCGACCGATGCGTCAAGCCGGGGCGTACCTATCTCGGCTCCACATCCGAGATCAGATACGCCTGGTACAAGGGCGTTCTCTGCTGAATGCCAGGCCTGTTGATCCCGTTCCGGGGACCCGGCGATGAGGCCACGGTGCTGCCCGTCGACCACCAAGCCGCCGCGTTCGTCGCACTGCAGATGATGACCGACTACGTCAACGAGCTGGCCGGCACCGGGATCGGCTGGCCCGCGGGCTTCAGCGGTTCCCGGCCCAGTCGCCTGACCGGCTTGATCAACAGCAGCGCCGCCACCACGCCGGCCGTCACCACGGCCGACCCCAGCATGAAGGCGCGCGGTTCGACCAACGTGGCGACCGGACCGGCCAGCGCCTGCCCGACTGCCATGCCCGCGACCGAGCCGGCCACCTGGTAGGCGTTGACCCGGTTCACCACGTCCGGCGCGACCTGCGTCTGCACGCTGGTCGACCACATCACCGACCAGAACGCCAACGCGCACCCCCCGAGCAGGTGCCCGGCCATCAGCAGCGGCAGTGGGAGCCCGAGGGAGACCGTCAGCGGCACCGCCACGTACCCGCTCAGCGCCACCGCCCCGGCCGCCAGCGGCCTGCGCGGCCTGAGCCTGATCGCCACCAGCCCGCCCAGCACGGTGCCGAGGCCGAGCGTCGCCATCACCCAGCCGTAGTCGGCCCCGATGACCTGCGACGACAGCGGCACGTACGGCCCGACCACCAGAACGCCCCAGAACACCCAGACCAGGATGACCGACCACATCCAGCTCCTGGCCTTGAACTCCTCCCAACCCCTGCGCAGGTCGCTCAGCACGTCGGACGGCTGCGGCCTGGGTACGGTGACCCGGACCAGCAGCAGGCACACCCCGCTGACCAGGAACGTCGCGGCGTCCACCGTGTAGACGACGACCGGCCCGGCGACGACGATGAGGACTCCAGCCAGTGCGGGACCCGTCAAGTGGGTGACCGCCTCGGCGATCTTCAGTGTCGCGTTGGCCCGCTGCGGATCCTTGACGACCAGGGAGACCATGCCGTTGACGCCCGGTTCGAACATCCCGGCGGCCGTCCCCGACAAGAACGCCATCACCAGCAACAGGGCGTACGGCGGAGCGCCATCCAGGAAGGCGACGGCCACGACCCCCTGGGTGACGACCCTGACCACGTCCGCGCCGATCATCAGGCGCCGGGCGCCGATCCGGTCGGCGACGACCCCGCCGAACACCATGACCAGCACAGCCGACGCGGTCCAGATGGCGAGCACGTAGCCGACGCCCGCGATCCCGTAGACTTTCCCGATCGCCAGCGCCGAGGCGACGGGCATCATCGCGTCACCGAGCAGCGAGATCGTGCGGGCCCCGAAGTAGAGGGTGAAGCTCCTCGTCCACATGAGCCCCAATTCTGGATTTTTCCTTATCAGAGCACCGGTGTCCCAAATGACATCATTAGGTACATTTGCGCCATGCCCCTGGATTGCCCGGAAACGCCCCCGGCGCCCCTCGACCCGCATCGCGTGGTCGCCTTGGTCGCCCGGAACCAGGAGCTCTACCCGGTCACCTCCGCCTCAGCCGTCTTCGGCTACCACGGCCCAGACATCCCCCAGCACTACAGCTTCAGCCTGTGCGCCGAACACCCCGGCTCCCTCCCCACCACTCTCGGCGTCCCCATCCAGGTGGACAGCGGCCTCGAAGCCCTCGACGACGCCGACACCGTGGTCATCGCGGGCTGGACCCTCATCCCCTCGCCCGCCGTACTCCGCGCGGTGTCCCAAGCCCATGCCCGAGGCGCCCGCATCGTCGCCGTCTGCGCCGGAATCTTCATCCCCGCCGCCCTGGGCCTTCTGGACGGCCGCCGCGCCTCCGTCCATTGGGAACTCTCCGGCGAACTCGCCGCCCGCCACCCCCGCGTCATCCCCGACGACACCGTCATCTACGTCGATCACGGCGACGTCGCCACCGCCGGAGCCTCGGCCGCCACCCTCGACCTCTGCCTTCACCAGGTCCTCCAGGAGTACGGCGCGGCCCATGCCATGCGCATCGGCCGCCAGCTCGCCGCCGGTCCGCACCGTGAGGGCTGCCAGCGCCAGTACCCTTCCCTCCCCACCACCGGCCCCATGCCGGACTCCCTGGCCCCCCTGCTCGAATGGCTCCTCTCGCGTCTGCACGACCAGATCACCGTCGAGGACATGGCCGCCTTCTCGGGCGTCTCCCCTCGCACCCTCACGCGCCAGTTCGCCGAGCAGCTCGGCGTCCCACCCGCCCGCTGGCTGCTGGAGCGTCGCCTGGCCGCCACCCGGGCCCTGCTGGAGGACACCGACCTGCCCGTCGAGACCATCGCCACCCGCGTAGGCCTCTCCTCGGCGGTCAACCTCCGGCGCCGCTTCCACACCGCTCTGCGCACCACCCCGGCCGCCTACCGCCGCTCCTTCCGCTGAGGAGCCGCCGTCTCCACCAGTAAGCGCAGCGGGGTCCAGCGGTCGGCCTGAGGGCCGTCGAACAGCTCGACGGGGAAGCCGGTCGGTGTGTTGTTCGCGGTCATGCCGGCATGCCGCTCGGATTGTCGGCGAGCACGCAGGCGACGGGCGGGTCGAGATCGAGGGTCTCGACCCGAAGATGGGTGAAGCCGGCCTGGGTGAGCATGTCCTGGAGCTCTTGGGCGGCTCGGGCCGTGGTGTCCCGGTCGGCGCCGGGGGAGCGGGGCTGGCTGACGAGCGCGATGCGTCCCGCGGGGCGGAGCAGGCGGCGCAGCTCGCGAAGCCGCTCCACCGGGTCGGGCCAGAACCCCACGGAGTTGACGGCGAGGATGGCGTCGAGCGGATCGCCGAAGCTCGGCAACCGCTCCACGGAGGCGTGCGTGAGGTGCACGCGGTGGGCGCGGACGGCGGCGGCGTTGCGACGGGCGGCCTGCCGGACCATGGCCCGCGAGTGGTCGATGCCGAAGACGTGGCCCCGGGTGGCGCGGCCGGCGAACTCGGCGACGGCGACGCCAGGACCGAAGCCGATCTCGAGCACCCGGTCGGTGGGCTGCACGTCCAGCAACGACACCGCCCAGATGTTGCGCTGCCGGTTGGAGGGGCGATGGGCGAACATCCAGCCGATCGCCCACCCGACGATGCCACGGGGGTGGTGCGCCTGGCGCACCAATCCTCTGAGCGCGCGTTGCCTGAGAGATGTACCTGCTGTCTGCATGATCGCAGTCAACGACTTCAAGTACGCTTGAAGTCAAATGGCTGAGCAGTTGACGATCGGTGAGCTGGCGCGCCGCACCGGTGTCGCCACCTCCGCTCTGCGCTACTGGGAGGACCTCGGCCTGCTCCCGGCACCGGCTCGGGTCTCAGGCCAACGACGTTATCCGCCATCGGCGGTCAGGCTGGTCGGTGTGGTCATGTTGCTGCGCGATGTCGGTTTCACGTTGCGGGAGGTCAAAGCGTTCATCGCGGCTCGTTCGCCGGCCGGTGACGGCTGGCGGGAGCTGTACCAACGCAAGCTCACCGAGCTGGATCAACGGATCGCCCAGGCTCAGGTGGCACGTACTGTCATCGCCCATGGCCTGGCCTGCCCGCACAGGGACATCTTCGAGTGCTCCAACTTCGCCGGCGGGGTCGCGGCGCTCCTGGCGGGATCCTCTCTCGAAGAGGCTCACGAAGAGATTCATTCGCACTGACCCTGCCGTCGAGAGAGGCGGCCTCACCGTCGGCGCGAGATCGTCACGGACGACGGCTCGGGACCAGCTCTCCGCGAACGCCGTGTGTGCAGCAATGCAGCGGATCCACTTGATGAGCACATACTGCGTATGCATACTTAGTATCCATGTCGATCAGGCAGGGACTGCTCGCCCTGCTCAGCAGGGGGCCTCGGCATGGCTACCAACTGCGGGTGGAGTTCGAGGCGTCGACGGGGGCGACCTGGCCGCTCAACATCGGCCAGGTCTACACGACGCTGTCCCGCATGGAGCGCGACGGCCTGGTCGAGCCGGGCGAGTCGGACGAGCAGGGCCGGGTCGTCTACACGATCACCGCGGCCGGCCGGGAGGAGCTGGCGCGGTGGTTCAGCACCCCCGTCGTCCAGTCCGACCGGCCGCGGGACGAGCTGGTCATCAAGCTGGCCATGGCCGTCGCCGCCAAGAAGGTGGACGTCTCCGAGGTCATCCGCAAGCAGCGGACCGCGACCATGCGAGCCCTCCAGGAGCTGACCAGGGCCAAGCGAGCTGCCACAGAAGGTGCGGTCCAGCGGCTCGTGCTCGATTCCATGATCTTCCAGGCCGAGGCCGAGCAACGGTGGCTGGATCACTGCGAGGCCGTTCTCAAGGAGGAAAGATGACGGTCGTACGGCTGGCCGAGGTGGCCAGAACCCACGGCGAAGGGGCGACAGCCGTCCACGCCCTGGAAGGTGTGAATCTCGAGGTCGACGAGGGAGAGCTGGTGGCGGTCATGGGCCCGTCCGGCTCCGGCAAGTCGACCCTGCTCAACCTCGCGGGCGGGCTAATATTGCGCGCTCGCTGTGACGCGGGCACGGCGGTCCTGCTCGTCACCCATGAGCCGCGCTACGCCGCCTGGGCCGATCGTGTGGTGTTCCTCCGCGACGGGATGATCACGGATTCCACGAGCGTGTCGCTGGTGAGCGCCCGATGAGCGCTGTTCTCGCCGCGCTGCGCATCGCCCGCCGGAGCGCGTGGCGCTCCCGGGGACGGAGCGCGCTCATCATGGTGATGATCGGCTTGCCCGTCTTGGCGATCACGGCGATTCTCACCCTCATCGCGACCACGAGCGTCACCGGGCCGGAGGGACTGGTGGCCGAGCTCGGCGCGGCCGACGCCCGTCTCACGCAGATACCCGAGGGTAGGGTGATCCACCAGGAGCCGAACGGGGCGATCTCGGGCCCGGGTGACGACGGAGCGGCCTTATCCAGACCCAGCGCCGCCGAGGTAGCCGCACTGCTCGGACCGGGCACCCGGTTGATCCCCTTCAGCACCGGCGTGCTCCGGCTGGGGACCGAGCGGGTCGACGCGCTGGAGGGCGACCTGCGGGATCCGCTGACCAGGGGGATGCTGACGCTGAGCGAGGGCAGGTTTCCCTCCGCCAGGGAGGTGGCGGTGACACCGGCGCTCGGCCTGCGGCCAGGCGATCTCCTGCGGCCGTCCGGTGCGGCGCCGCTGACGGTGGCAGGCGTGGTCGAGCACCCGCACCGGCCGTCGCTGCGACAGGTCGTGGGGCCTGATCTGCCGTTGGCGCCGTTGGATGGATGGGGGTCTCCTGGCGAGTACGGCATCGGCTGGCTCGCCGACACCCCCAAGCCGGTGACCTGGGCCGAGGTGCCCGCGCTGAACAGGGCCGGTCTGTTCGTCACCTCGCGCGCCATGGTCGCCGACCCGCTGCGCACTCCGGTTCGTGCCTCAGCCTTCGATGTCCAGAGCATGGTCGGGATCGGCGCCATGGTGATCATGGTGGTGCTGGTGACCGTGCTGCTGGCTGGGCCGGCCTTCGCGGTCGGGCTCAGGAGACGGCGCAGGGAACTGGCGGAGATCGCGGCGCAGGGCGGTTCGGCCGGGCACCTGCGGACGATCGTGCTGGCCGACGGGCTGGTCCTCGGCGGTGCGGCCGCCCTCGTGGCGACGGTGCTGGGCATCGGGGCCGGGATACTGGGCGCCCAGGTCGCGGCGCGCTGGGGAGTGGGAGCCGGCGCGCGTTGGGGTCCGACGGTCGGCCCGCCGGACGTACCGTGGTCGCCGGTACTGAGCGTCGCCGCGCTGGGCCTGCTCACCGGGCTCGTGGCGGCGCTGGTGCCTGCCGTACGAGCGGCTCGGCAGGACACGGCGACCGTGCTGGCCGGTCGCGCGCCCGCGGTAGCCGATCGGCCGGGATGGCCCCTGGCGGGGGCTGTACTGGTGCTGGCCGGACTGGGGGCGACCGTGGTGGCGCGGCGTCAGCCCGGCTCGGTGTGGGTGCTCGCCTCCGCGGTGCTGGTCTTGCTCGGGCTGGTGGTGTTGACGCCATGGCTGGTCGGCTACACGGGACGGCTGGCCGCGCGGTTGCGGCTCCCGCTGCGGGTGTCCGTCCGCGACGCGGTCCGCCACCGATCCCGGACGGCGAGCGCCGTGGCGGCTGTCATGGCGGTCACGGCCACGGTCACGGCGATGGGCATCGGCACCTACAGCCAATACGTGGACCGGCGCGACGCCTATACCTCGGCGCGCCCGACCGGCACGCTGGCGATCTGGGGCGGTACCATGGCCGACGCGACCTGGGACAAGCTGCGCGCCGCAACGGCCTCCCAGTTGCCGGGCGTGCCGCTGGCCGCCGGCTATCAGGCGAAGGACTCCCAGGGCCGCCGCTACGCGTTGCGGTACACGGTGCGATGGAACGGGACACGGACGCGTCGCACGGTGGCCATCGGAGACCAGGCCCTGCTCAGGCTCCTGCAAGGCCGCCACGACCCGCAGGCAGCCGCGGCGCTGGCGAGCGGCAAGGCCGTGGTGTTCGACGCGGCCGCGCTGCGGGACGGCAAGCTCGCGCTGCGGGCGAGCTCCACGTCCGGCCCTGCGCGCAAGCTCGATGTGCCCGCGGTGCTGGCCACACCCGCCGACAAGCACCAGGGCGGCGCCCTGCTGCCGCGCACCCTGGTCGAGCAGGCTGGTTTCTCGACGGCCGAGCGCCAGCTCTACGCCATGCACCGGCTGTCAGCCGACTCGACACTGTGGCGCGATCTCACCAAGGTGACCCCCCGCGTCACGATCGCCACCGAGGAGGGCTACCGCAACGTGCCCGACCCCGACTTGTGGGGCTGGCTGGGCGGCGCTCTCGTCCTCGTCGTCGGCGGCACGCTGGCCGCCACCCGCCTGGCAGCCGCCGACATGCGTCCTGAGCGGGCGACGATGACGGCCATCGGCGCCCCGCCCGGGACGGTGCGGATGATCGTGGCCGGCCAGGCCCTCTACATCTCCGGGCTCGGCGCGCTGGTGGGGCTGGTCGCCGGCACGGTGGCGGGCGTGGCGCTGAGCCGGCCGATGACGACGCACGGCGCCGGAGATCTCGCCACGATCGCCATACCGTGGCCCTTCCTGATCGCCGTGGTGGTGGGGCTGCCCGTTCTGGCGACTGCGGCGGCGCTGATCACCCGGACCAGGCTGCCCCTCGCCCGCCGGCTCCTGTGACAGGCGAAAGCGCCTTCGGCGTACCAGGCGGGCGGTACGCCGAAGGCGGGCGCTCAGCGGCTGAACCGCAACGTGACCAGCTCGAACGGGCGCAGCGACACCGCCACCGACCCGTCGGTCAGCTCCGGCGCGGCCACGTCGGCGAGCGGGCGCTCCAGCAGGTCGGTGACGGCGACGCCGGTGGCGTCGAAGCCGGTCGAGAGGCGGGCGTGGACCCGGCCTCCCCTGGACTCGTGGAAGCGGACGACGACGTCCCCGCTCCCGTCGTCGGCCAGCTTCACGGCGGTCACCACGACCGCGTCGTCGTCCACGGTGACCAGCGGCGCGATCACCGCGTCGCCCGGCACCCGCCGCTCGGGCAGGTTGATGAACCAGCCCTCACGGACCGCGTCGCCGATCGTCGCGCCGGGCACGAGCGCGTGACGGAAGCGGTGCACGCCCTGGTCGGTCTCGGGGTCGGGGAAGCGCGGGGCGCGCAGCAGCGACACCCGCAGCGTGGTGGTCGTGCCCGAGTCCGACGCCCGCACGGCGCGGGTCACGTCGTGGCCGTAGGTGGAGTCGGTGACCAGTGCCACGCCCCAGCCTGGCTCCTCCACGTGCACGAACTTGTGGTTGCACGCCTCGAACTTGGCCGCCTCCCAGCTGGTGTTGGTGTGGGTGGCGCGGTAGGCGTGGCCGTACTGGCTCTCCGAGGCGTACCGGTCGGCGCGCACGTCCAGAGGGAAGGCCAGCTTGAGGAACTTCTCGGTCTCGTGCCAGTCGACCTCGGTGCGGATGTCAAGCCGTCCGGCCTTGACGGTGAGGAGCTGCGTGACCCGTGACGCGCCGAACGAGCGCACCACGCGGACCGAGCCGGGCTCCTCGCCCGGCGCGACCTCGTCGGCCTCCACCAGGTCGGTCACCGTGTTCCGGTAGAACTGGTCCACGTCCCAGGCGTCCCACATGTTGGGGAAGTCAGGGTGGATCTGCAGGAGGTTGGCGGCCTGCCCTGGCGCGACCGTCTCCCGCTGCGCCCGCAGGTCGTACGCCGAGACGACCAGGCCGCGGCCGTCGATCTCCACCCGCAGCAGCCCGTCGTCCAGGACGTACCCGCCCTCGTCGCGGGTGCGGAGTTCGGCGGCGAGAGCGGGGGCTGCGACCGCGGCCGCTCCACCTGCCGGGACACCGTTGCGGGCGTGCGGCGCCGCGTTGAAGACCAGCTCGCCGGAGCCGGGGTTGCCCGCGAGGGCCCGCTGCGAGGCGTCGATGATGTCGTTCAGCTCCGCGGCCACGGCGGCGTACGTCTTCTCGGCCTCGCGGTGCACCCAGGCGATGGACGAGCCGGGCAGGATGTCGTGGAACTGGTGGAGCAGCACGGTCTTCCAGATCCGGTCGAGCTGTTCGTAGGGGTAGGGGTGCCCGGCACGGACGGCGGCGGTGGCCGCCCACAGTTCGGCCTCGCGCAGCAGCGACTCGCTGCGCCTGTTGCCCTGCTTGGTCTTGGCCTGGCTGGTGAGCGTGGCGCGGTGCAGCTCCAGGTAGAGCTCGCCGACCCAGACCGGCGGGTTGGGGTAGTCGGCCTCGGCCTTGGCGAAGAAGTCGGCGGGCGTCTCCCATGTGACGGTGGCCGAACCCTCCAGGTCCCGCAGCCTGGCCGCCTTGGCGACCATCTCGCGGGTGGTGCCGCCGCCTCCGTCGCCCCAGCCGGTCGGGGCGAGGGAGTGCCGCGCGACGCCCTTGTCCTTGAAGTTGCGCGCCGCGTGGGCGATCTCGCTGCCCTTCATCGAGCAGTTGTAGGTGTCCACCGGCGGGAAGTGGGTGAAGATCCTGGTCCCGTCGATGCCCTCCCACAGGAACGTGTGGTGGGGGAATTTGTTGACCTGGCTCCAGGAGATCTTCTGGGTGAGGAGCCGCTTCGACCCGGCGGCCTTGACGATCTGGGGAAGCCCTGCGGCGAAGCCGAACGTGTCGGGCAGCCACACCTCGTCGTTCTCGATGCCGAACTCGTCGAGGAAGAACCGCTTGCCGTGGACGAACTGCCTGGCCATGGCCTCCGAGCCGGGCATGTTGGTGTCCGACTCCACCCACATGCCGCCCGTGGGGACGAACCTTCCCGCGGCCACCGCCTTGACGACCCTGGCCCAGACCTCCGGCCTGTGCTCCTTCACCCAGGCCCACTGCTGCGCCTGCGACATGGCGAAGACGAAGTCGGGCTCGTCCTCCAGCAGCGCGGTCATGTTGGAGGTCGTGCGGGCCACCTTGCGGACGGTCTCACGCAGCGGCCAGAGCCAGGCCGAGTCGATGTGGGCATGGCCCACCGCGCTGATCCGGTGGGCCGAGGGCGCCGCCGGCGTGGCCAGCATCCCGGCCAGCTCGGCACGGCCGGCGGCGGCCGTACCGTTGACGTCCTGCAGGTCGATCGCGTCGAGGGCCCGCTCGACGGCGCGCAGCAGCTCCCAGCGGCGGGCGCCGTCGACGGGCAGCTCCGCCATCAGCTCGCCGAGAACCTCCAGGTCGATCACCAGCTGCCAGACGGTCTCGTCGAAGATCGCCAGGTCCATGCGGGCCAGCCGGTACTGCGGCTCGGTGCCCGCCGTCTCCTTGTCGCCGAGCTTCGTGGGCACGAAGGGGTGGTAGTCGAGGATGACGGGGTTGGAGGCCGCCTCGATGTGCAACCGCACCTCCTCGCCGCCCTTGACCGGCGCCCCGACGCGGATCCACTGGTTGCGCGGGTTGAGCCCCTTCACCGGGGTGCCGTCGGGACGGTAGACGAGCCCCTCGCACTGGAAGCCCGGCATGTTCTCGTCGAAGCCGAGGTCGAGAACCGCCTCGACGCTCCGGCCCGCCCACTGCGCCGGAACCGTGCCCGTGACGGTGAACCAGCTCGTGCCCCAGGGAGCGCCCCACCTGTCGCCGACCGCGATGGGCTCGGGCACGGCCGACAGGCCCTCGGCCACCGGCACGGGTTCGCCGGGCGCGTTCCACACGGCCACCTCGAGCGGCACCGACTCGGGGTACACGGCCGGGCGGATGCGCTCGTCAAGGACGCGCTTGAGACGCGCTTCGACCAGCTCGCGGTCGTCATGCATGGAGAGAGACTCCTTGTTCTGGAAACCGGTTCAGCCCTTGATCGCGCCCTCCGCTACGCCGCGGAAGAAGAACCGCTGCAGCGAGGCGAAGAGGATCACGATGGGCAGGAAGGAGATCATTGTCCCGGCCGCGATGAGGCGGGGATTGGCGGTGAAGGTTCCGTTGAGGTACTGCAGGCCAACGGTGAGCGTGAAGTTCTTCGGGTCGTTGAGCACGATGAGCGGCCACAGGAAATCGTCCCAGGCCCCGATGAAGGCGAAGATCGTGATGACGCTGAGCATCCCGCGCACGTTCGGCAGGCCGAGGTGCACCAGCCGTTGCCAGGGCGTCGCCCCGTCGATGACCGCCGCCTCGTCCATCTCCTTGGGGATGGCCTGGAACGCCGTGCGCATCAGCAGCACGTTCAGCATCCCGATCGTGCCGGGCAGTGCCACGCCCAGCAGGGTGTCGGCCAGGCCCATGCCCCGGACGGTGAGGTACTGGGAGATGATCGTCACCTCGCCCGGCAGCACGAGCGTGGACAGGAACAACGCCAGGAGCAGCTTCGCGCCCCGGAACTCCAGCCGGGCCAGCGCGAACCCCGCCAGCGTCGCGCCGATCGCGTTGCCGCACACGACGATGACCGCCACGATCAACGAGTTGAGCGCGTACGTCCAGACGGGGATCGTCGCCGCGACCTTCGCGTAGTTCTCCAGCGTCGGCTGGAGCGGGATGAAGCTCGGCGTCTGCGCGAAGACGTCCTCGTACGGCCCTTTGAGCGAGGTGGACACCTGCCACAGGAACGGCAGGACCGTGATCGCCAGCACGACCAGCAGCAGCGTGTACCGCAGCACCAGCTCGCCGGGCCCCGGAGCGCCGAAACCGCCCCGGCCCCGCCGTACCCGGCCCGCGTGCCGCCCCGACGACGATCGAAGGGCGGGTACGACGTGGCCGGTCGTCTCGCGCGTCTTCATGTCCGCCATGTCAGGCCGCCTTCCTGGAGAGCCGCGCCAGCAGGAGCATCGGACCGATCGTGATGACGAAGAGGAGGATGCTCAGCGCGGAGGCGTAACCGAAGTGGCCGTAGAAACCGCGACTGTAGAGCTGGATCAGCATCACGAGCGACATCGCCCGCCCGCCTGGCCCGCCCGTGCCGTTCGACAACACGAACAGTTCGGAGAACACCCGCAACGCCGAGACCGCCACCAGCACCGAGACCAGCAGCATCGTGTTGCGCACGCCCGGGACCGTCACGCTCCAGAAGCGGCGCACCGGCCCGGCCCCGTCCACGGCCGCGGCCTCGTGCAGCTCACGTCGTACGTTCCCGAGCGCCGACAGGTAGATGATCATGTAGTAGCCCAGGCCCTTCCACACCGTCAGCGTGATGGCGCTGAACACCAGCAGCCAGCGGTCGGTCAGGAACGGCAGCGGCCCCTGGAGCACCCCCATCTCCTGCGCGAGCCCGTTGATCACGCCCCGGTCGCTCAGGAGCCAGCTCCAGATGAGGGCGACCACGACCGCCGAGGCGACGACGGGGGTGTAGAAGGCGGTGCGGAAGAACGTGATTCCCGGGATCTTCTTCTCGACCAGCACTGCCAGCAGCAGCGGCAGGAAGGTGAGCACCGGCAGGCAGACCGCCATGAACACGATGCTGTTGAGCAGCGCGTCGACGAGCTGGGTGTCGTCGAGCATGCGCCCGAAGTTGTCCAGGCCGGTGAAGTGCCCGCCGCTCAGCGGCTTCGCGTTCGTGAACGCCAGGACCAGCGTGTTCAGCGAGGGCCAGACGTTGAAGACGAACAGCCACAGCGCGGCGGGCGCCACCAGCAGCCAGGGGATGATCCGGCGGCGGAGGGCGCTCTGCGCGGGGAGCAGGGGAGTGGTCACTGGTTGAGCAGCTCGTTGCATTTGGCGACCGCGGCGTCCAGCGCCTCCTTCGAGGAGACCTCGCCGGTGAGCGCCAGAGCGATCTGCTGCCGAATGAACTTGCTCATCGCCTCGGTGACCTCGAAGGGCTGGAGCACCTTCGCCGTGGCGAGAGACTTGAACGCGATGACCTTGGCGTCGCCGCCGTTGGTGCCGTCGCTCTTGGTGAAGAACGGGTCGTTGGCCGAGGCCTTGGTGCTCGGGAAGACGCTGACCTCGTGCGCGAACGCCGCCTGGTTCTCCGGGCTGGTCACCCAGCGCGCCAGCGCGATCGCCGCGGCCGGGTTCTTCGACTTCTTCGAGACCGACAGGCCCTGGACGTACAGCGGCGGGATGCCCATGGCGACCGACGGCACGACCTTGGGTGCGAGCGAGGGGTTGTCGGTCTTGACGGCGATGATGTGGTTGGCGCCGGCCGTCGTCCAGGCCACGGTGCCCTCGTTGAACAGCTTGGCGTTGCCTGCGTAGGTGTCGGTGAGCACGTCCCGCGGCAGCAGGCCCTCCTTGTAGGCGGCGCGGTACTTGTCGATCACCGCGGCGGCCTCGGGGGTGTTGAAGACGAAGCTCTTGCCGTCATCGGAAAGAATTTTCACGCCCGCCTGGGTGAGGTCGCCCAGTTCGGGACGGCGGCTCATCAGGTAGGCCTTGCCGCCGGACTTCTGCTTGAAGATCCGAGCCTGCTCGACCAGCTCGTCGAAGGTCGCCGGCGGCTTGGCCGGGTCCAGCCCGTTCTTCTTCATCAGCTCGGAGTTCCAGTAGTTGACGTCCGTGTTGAGGTACCACGGGTAGCCGAACGTCCCGGAGAACCCGCGGAACTTGTACGCGTCGAGGCCACCGGCGACGTACTCTTCGGCGAGCTTGGGGTCGACCTGGGCGACGTCGAGCAGCATGTCCTGCATGACCAGCGGCCGGGCGAAGTCCGGCGGCAGGTTGGTCACGTCCGGCAGGGTGCCCGAGGCGGCCTGGTTGAGCACCTTCTCCGAGTAGGCGTCCGGCGGCTGGTCGATCCATTCGACCTTCGTGCCCGGGTACTTCTTCTCGAAGGCGCCGATGACGCCCTCCATGTACGTCGTGAACTTGGGCTTCAGGGCCCAGGTCTGTAGCGTGACCGTGCCCTTCACCTCGCCCGTGGCCGCCGCGGTCGAGGCGGGGGCAGCCTGCGGGTCGGCCCCGCCCAGCCCGCAGCCCGAGACGACCATGACGGCTGCCACCGCCAGTCCCGTCCAGTACCTACGCATGGCGCTCTCCTTGCGTGCTAAATCGCTCTAGTTGCCGGACTATTCCCCCGGCTAGACTCGCGTGTCAATAGCTGAGACGAACTCGTGAAGGAGCAGCAGTGCGCCGACCGACGATCACCGACATCGCGCAGCGGGTCGGGGTTTCGAAGGGCGCGGTGTCCTTCGCGCTCAACGGCCGCCCGGGGGTCGGCGAGGCCACCCGCGCACGAATCCTGCAGGTCGCGAAGGAGATGAACTGGCGCCCGCACAGCGCCGCCCGGGCCCTCGGCGGGGCCCGCGCGGAGGCCGTGGGCCTGGTCATCGCCCGGCCCGCCAGCACCCTCGGCGTGGAGCCGTTCTTCGCCCAGTTGCTGTCCGGGCTGCAGGCGGGGCTGTCGGCGCAGTCAGTGGCGCTGCACCTGCTGATCGTCGAGGACGTCGAGGCCGAGATGGAGGTCTACCGCGAGTGGGCCTCCGCGCACCGGGTGGACGGGTTCGTCATGGTGGACCTCAAGGTCCGCGACCCGCGCATCGAGGTGCTGGAGGAGGCGGGGACGCCCGCGGTGGTCCTGGGCGGTCCCGGCAGGCACGGGAGCCTGTCCAGCGTGTGGGCCGACGACCGCGGGGCGATGCTGTCGGTCGTGGACTACCTGGCCGCGCTCGGCCACCGCAGGATCGCCCACGTCGCGGGCCTCCCGGCGTTCCGGCACACCCAGCGGCGCATGCGCGCGCTGCACGACCGCGCCGGCCGGCTTGACCTGGAGGAGGCCGTGTCGGTGCCCACCGACTTCAGCGACTCCGAAGGCGCGGCAGCGACCAGGGCGCTGCTGTCCCGCCCCCGCCGGCCGACGGCCATCGTCTACGACAGCGACGTGATGGCGCTGGCCGGGCTGGGTGTGGCGGGCGAGATGGGGGTGAAGGTGCCGGACGAGCTGTCCATCGTGGCCTTCGACGACTCGGTGCTGACCAGGATCGCGCACCCCGCGATCAGCGCGCTCTCCCGCGACACCTTCGCCTTCGGCAAGCAGCTCGCCGAGGTGATGCTGGAGATCATCGCAGAGCCCGGGCTGCGCAGGGACGTCAAAACGGCGACCCCCCGGCTGGTGGTCCGGGAGAGCACGGCGCCGCCCGGGGCTTGGCAGGAGAACTAAAACGCTTTAGGCTCCGCCGGGAGATCGTTCGACCCCCGGAGGACGCGTGCCCCTGTCCGACCCCATCCGCTACGGCGCCAACTACGTGCCCTCGGCCGGCTGGTTCCACAGCTGGCTCGACCTCTCGCTCGACGCCGTCCGCCGCGACTTCGAGGACCTGGCTTCGATCGGCCTGGACCACGTGCGAGTGTTTCCGATCTGGCCGTGGATCCAGCCGAACCGGGCGATGATCCGGCAGCGTGGCGTGGATGACCTGCTGGCGCTGATCGACGTCGCCGCCGAGTTCGACCTGTCCGTCGCCGTGGACCTGCTTCAGGGGCACCTGTCCAGCTTCGACTTCCTTCCTTCGTGGGTCCTCACCTGGCACCGGCGCAGCCTCTTCACCGACCGTGACGTGCGTGACGGCATCGCCACGTACGCCGACCTGATCGCCCGCGCCGTCGCCACCCGCGACAACGTGTTCGCCGTCACGCTCGGCAACGAGGTCAACAACCTCTATCCGAGCAACCCCACCACGCCCGAGGCGTCCACGGCCTGGGCCGCGGAGCTGGTCGATGTCGTGCGCTCCGCCGCGCCCGGTCTGCTCGCCCTCCACTCGCTGTACGACGCCACGTGGTACGACCCTGAGCACCCGTTCCATCCCGCCGACAACGTGGACCTCGGTGACCTGACCACGGTCCACTCCTGGGTGTTCAACGGTGTCTCCGCGATAGACGGCCCGCTCGGCCCCGCCACCGTCGGCCACGCCGACTACCTCGTCGAACTGGCGGCGGCCACCTCGCTCGACCCGACCCGGCCCGTCTGGCTGCAGGAGATCGGCGCGCCCCTGCCCGACGTGCCCGAGGCACACGCCGCCGAGTTCGTCCGTCACACGCTCGACACGGTGACCGCCAACCCCGCGCTGTGGGGCGTCACCTGGTGGTGCTCGCACGACCTGGAACCTTCTCTGGCCGACTTCCCCGAGCGGGAGTACGACCTGGGCCTGTTCACCGTGGACCACCGCCCCAAGCCGGCGGCCAAAGAGCTCGCGACGATCATCGGCGAGCGCCGCCGCCGTACCGAGGAAAGGCGCCCCGCCCTGCGGTGCGACGTGGACCTGCGGACCGAGCCCTGGCGCCGGGCCGAGGTCGCGCCCGGCAGCGCCTTCCACACCGAATGGGTCCGGCTGCGCCAGACCGGACCCGTGGCCATCGTCGCCGGCGACCGCGCCGCCGACCCTGGCCACCTCACGACTCGGGGAATCGACACCGTCCTCACTCAGGAATGAGAGGGAGCCCAGATGCGACGCCGCCTATTACCCGCCCTGTGCGGAGTCCTGATCGCGACGGCCCTCGTCGCCCAGCCCGCCCTGGCCGACCCCACGGCCCGGTCCACCTCCAGGCCCCCCTCCTCACCCGCCGAGCCGTCCGTTGATCCGTCCCTCTCGGACGCCCCGACCGCCTCGCCCACCCCGGCGGGACAGGGCCGGTCGGGCCGCGCGGCGGTGCGGGCGGCGGGCGGCCAGCCCTACGCCTCCTACTGGCACCCGAACACGATCCTGAACTGGAACCCGGCGACGGACCCTGACGCGCGGTTCAACCGGTCGCGGGTGCCGCTGCGGCCCCGTGTCTCAGACCCCGCGCTCAAGGCCAACCCGAACGCCCGCGCTGGCGAGGGCAAGATCGCCTCGCTGGTGTCGTTCGGGCCGACCTCGAACAACCCCTCGCAGGGCTCCCTCGACCCCAGCTACTACGCCTTCACCCACTGGCAGTACATCGACACCCTGGTCTTCTGGGGCGGTTCGGCGAGCGAGGGCCTCATCCTCGCCCCCAACGCGACGGTGATCGACGCCGCGCACCGCAACGGGGTCAAGGTCTACGGGACGGTGTTCTTCCCGCCCACGGCCTACGGCGGGCAGATCCAATGGGTACGCGACTTCGTGCAGAAGTCCGGCTCGAACTACGCGGTCGCCGACAAGCTGGTGCAGGTGGCCCAGCACTACGGGTTCGACGGCTGGTTCATCAACCAGGAGACCGCGGGCGGCGACGCCGCCCTGGCGACCGAGATCCGCTCACTGATGAAGTACGCCAGGGCCAAGGGCCCAGTCGAGTTCATGTGGTACGACGCCATGACCGAGAACGGCTCGGTCACCTGGCAGGACGCGCTCACCACGGCGAACGACGCCTTCCTGAGCGACCCCGCCAGGGTGTCCGACTCGATGTTCCTGGACTTCGGCTGGGGCGCGGGCAACCTGCGGTCGTCGCGCGACCTGGCCCGCTCCCTCGGCCGGGACGAGCACGAGCTGTACGCGGGCATCGACACCGAGTCCAACGGATACAACACAGGGGTGAGCTGGGACGCGGTCTTCCCCGCCGGTCAGCCGCACGTCACCTCGCTGGGCATCTACCGGCCCGAGTGGACATGGAAGTCCTCCTCGAACCCGGCCGACTTCCGCACCCGCGACTCCCGGTACTGGGTGGGCGCGAACGCTGATCCGTCCAACACCGCGACCTCCTCCTCCTGGAAGGGCCTGGCGCACTACATCGCCGAGTCCACGGCCGTGACCTCGAAGCCGTTCGTCACCGGGTTCAACACCGGGCACGGCGACTTCTACAACGTCGGCGGGGCCCGCGTGCGCACCGGCGGCTGGAACAACCTGTCAGTGCAGGACGTGCCCCCCACCTATCAGTGGGTGGTGAACTCCACCGGGACCCGGCTCACGCCGTCCATCGACTACGGCGACGCCTACGAGGGCGGCTCCTCGCTGCGGCTCACCGGGAAGCTCGACGCGGCCAACACCGTGCGGCTCTACCAGGCGAAGCTTCCGGTGACGGCCGACACCAAGCTGTCCGTCGTGGTCAAGACACCCGCAGCGGGCCCGACCCGGCTGAAGGCCGCCATCGCGTTCACCGACCCGCCTGGCACCTTCACCACGGTCGACCTGGGGTCCACGAGCGGCACCGGCTGGGAGCGGAAGACGCTGGACCTGTCGGCGCACGCCGGCAAGACCATCGCCCAGCTCGGCCTGCGCGCCGAGGGCTCCGCCGCCTCGTACGACATCCGGGTCGGGCAACTGGCCGTGTACGACGGAGCCGTGGACGCGCCCGCCGCGCCCTCCGGCCTCCAGGTGCTCGGCGCGACCGACGTGTCCTCCTCCCGCAAGTCGCTCCGCCTGGCCTGGACCGCCGCCGGCTCCGGATCCGGCGGCCAGGTCCACCACTACGACGTCTACCGCCGCAACGCCGACGGCTCCAGGACGTACCTGGGTGCGACCCCGAACGACGCGTACTTCGTGCCGCAGCTCGACCGGGCCGGCGCGGAGACCAGCACGACGATCGAGGTCGAGGCCGTCTCCACCGAGTACGGCCGGTCGGCCGCCGCGACCGCGACGGTCGCCTGGTCGGGTGAGCCGGGGGAGGAGAACCGCGCGCTCGGCCGTCCGGCGACCGCCTCAGGGCAGTGCGCCGCGGACGAGGGCCCGGCCAAGGCCGTGAACGGCAGCGTCACCGGCGGGAACTCCGACAAGTGGTGCACGCTCACCGCGGACAGGTGGCTGGAGGTGGACCTCGGCGAGGCCCGCTCCCTGACCCGGTTCGTGGTCCGGCACGCGCAGGCCGGCGGGGAGTCCGCGGCGTTCAACACCCGGGACTTCATGATCCAGGTGCGCTCCGCCGCCTCGGAGGAGTGGAAGACCGCGGTGACCGTCACCGGCAACACGGCGGCCGCCACCACCCACCCGGTCACCCTCACCACCCGCCACGTCAGGCTGTCCATCAGCAAACCGACCCAGAACACCGACTCCGCCGCCCGCATCTACGAGTTCGAGGCGTGGGGGAGGTAGCACGGTAACGCGCCCCACCAGGCCGGTCGCGCCGCAGGGTTCCCCGCGACGCGACCGGCGGTGCCGGCAGAGAGGCCCCGTGTCAGTCACCATCGGCCTCTCGACGTCGGCGATGTCGCTCGATCGTCGGATCGAACTCGACCTCGGGCGCCGGCGCCCTCTTTGGCCTGCTTCAGTCGATCCGTTCAGCGCGGAATCACCCAACCCGGCGCCCAGGTTCCTGCGGCGTCGTGGCCGGCCGCTGTGGCGGCGAGGTGGGCGCGGAGGGTGGCCATCCCCGGGTGAGGGTTGTCGCGGCGCCACAGGAGCGCATGCGGGTAGACGGGCGTCGGGTCGGTCACCGGGATGCGGCGCAGTCCGTGGTCGGCGGGCCAGACCAGGCGGGTCTGCTCGCCCATGAAAGTGGCCAGGGCAGGGGTGTCGGCGATGGTGTCGAGGAGCGCGTCGGAGCCGAAGTTGGGGCCCGTCGCCTCGATGGTGAGGCCGAACTCGGCGACGAGATCGTCGTAGTAGGCGGCCCACTCGGTACCGGGGACGATGCCGGGCATCCAGATCCGGTGCCCGGCGAGCTGAGCAACGGTCAACGACCGGGCGCCCGCCAGCGCGTGGGCGGGCCCGGTGAGGAGCTGGAGCGCCTCGTCGAGCACCCGGACGGACTCGATGTCCTCGGGAAGGGGCCGACCGGGCACGGCGACGGCGCGGAAGGACGCGTCGATCGCACCGGACCGAATGGCGGCGACGGCCGTCTCGATGTCGAACAGCATCACCACGTCGAGCTCGATCTCGGGGTGCGCGCGGTGGAAGGCGCGCATCAGGCCCGAGGCCGCGCTGCGTGAGGCGATCACGTCGACGCGCAGCGGACGGCTGCCGGGGAGCACGGACGCGACCGCGCGCTCGGCGACGCGCAGCAGCTCGCGCGCGTGGGGCAGGAACGCCTGCCCGTCGATGGTGAGCCGGGCCCCGCGCGCCGTGCGGGTGAACAGCCGCACGGCGAGGTCCTTCTCCAGCCCGGCGATGCGCTTGGAGACGGCCTGCTGGGTGATCGACAGATCTGCGGCGGCGTCCTGGAACTGGCCGGCGTCCACGACGGCGACGAACGTGCGCACAGCATCGAGATCCACACTGACTGACCTTAATGCACAACTTGGGGTTGTGTGCTTTCGGTCAGTCGGTTGTTTGACCTGCCTTCTGGCTGCGCGTTTTGATCTCTCCAATCAACCGGTGGTTGTTCCTAGAGATGGCGGGGTGCGCGTTGCGAAGGTCACTGGGACGGCGGTTCAGGTGGTTCTGGGCCGCGTATGCGGTCAGCACGTTCGGTACATGGCTCGCGTTCGACGCGTTCGCCCTGATCGCGATTCTCGCTCTGGACGCAGGGCCTGCCGAGGTGTCGGTTCTGGCCGCCGCGGGGCTCGCGGTCGGGGCGGTGGTCGCGGTGCCGCTCGGGCCGTGGGTGGAGTTCCGGCGTAAGAGACCGGTGATGATCGCGATGGACCTGATCCGGTTCACGGCGCTGATGAGCGTTCCCGCCGCCTACGTGCTGGGCTGGCTGAGCTTCGCTCAGCTCCTGGTGGTGGCGGTCGTTGTCGGCGCGGCCGACATCGCCTTCACCGCTGCGAGCGGAGCATGCCTGAAGTCGCTCGTCCGGTCCGAGGACCTGCTCGTCGCGAACGGGCGGTTCGAGGCCACGACCTGGACCGCCACCGCGCTCGGGCCGCCGCTCGGTACCGCCGCGATCGGGCTGATGGGCCCGGTGACGAGCGTGGCGGCCAACGCGGTCAGCTTCCTCCTCTCGGCCGTGGGAATCCGCGCCATCGGCGGGCGGGAGCCACGTCCCGCGCGAACCGCCACACCGCCCCGGCCCGGAGCCGGCGACCTGCTGGAGGGATGGCGGTACATCCTCGCCAGCCCGGCGCTGCGTCCGTTGTTCTTCAACACTGTCCTGGTCAGCGGCCTGATCATGGCGGCCTTACCGTTGCTCGCCGTCCTCATGCTCGGCGACCTCGGGTTCGCGCCCTGGCAGTACGGCCTCGCCTTCGGCCTTCCCTGCATCGGCGGCCTCATCGGCTCGCGACTGGCCCGCCCGCTCCTCGCACGGTTCGGACAGCACAAGGTCATGCTCACCGCCGGGACGCTGCGCGCGTGCTGGCCACTCGGACTGGCCTTCGTCCATCCCGGCCCCACCGGGCTCTTCCTCGTCATCGCCGTCGAACTCGGGCTGATCACCTGCATGGGCGTGTTCAACCCGGTGTTCGCTACCTACCGGCTCGAACGGCTCCCTTCGGACCGGGTCGTCCGCACGCTGTCTGCCTGGTCGATCACCAGTAAAGCCACCGTCGCCGCCATGACCGGCGTGTGGGGCCTGCTGGCCGGCCTCACCGGTCCCCGCATCGCGATCGCGATCGCCGGTCTCCTGCTCATGGCGACCTCACTCCTCCTCCCTCGACACGACCGCACGCCCTCGGAAAGGCAGACACTCGCATGAGCACCGCCTCCGCGCTCGACCCCGCACGCACCGCCCTGCTCGTCATGGACTATCAGCCCGCGATCCTCGCGCTGCTACCCGAAAGCGACAGTGAAGCCCTGCTGGGACGGATGGAGAAGGCAATCGCCGACGTTCGCGCCAAGGGCGGCACCGTCGCCTACGTCCGGGTCGGCTTCACCGAGGCCGACTGGGTCGCGATCCCGCCCGCCAACAGGTCCTTCGCACCGGTCGCCCAACACCGTCTCATGCACCACGCAGACCCTGACACCGCCATCCACGAACGTCTCGCTCCCCAGGACGGAGACATCATCGTGCGTAAGACCCGTTACGGAGGCCTGTCCACCACCGACCTCGATCAGCGGCTGCGCGAACACGGCATCACCACTCTGGTCATCGCGGGCATCAGTACCAGCGGCGTCGTCCTGTCCACCGTCCTCGACGCGGCCGACCGCGACTACCAGCTCTACGTCCTGGCCGACGGCGTCGCCGACCCTGACCCCCAAGCGCACGACGTCCTGCTCCATCAGGTCTTTCCCTCACGGGCCCACATCCTCGAAACCGCCGAGCTGCACACCCTCCTGCGGACTGACTGACGCGGGCCGCGCCCGCCCGCGACCGGCGAGGTGCTGATGTCGCGAAGGGTTCTGGCAGCGAGCACTGCTGGTAGACCAGGAACCACCCGTCGGCGCCGCGCGTCGATCTCCAGCCAGATCCAACTCGTCTCCAAGCCCTCGGCGGTGGACTATGCCGTGGTTCCACAGGAATGAGATGGGAGTCATCAATGTCACGACTGTCCAGGACGGGCAAGCGGATCGGAGCCGTGCTGTTCGGCGCGGTGGCCGCCGCCCTGATCAGCACCACGGCCGCCGCTCCCGCCCACGCGGCGCCCCCGTGGTGGTCCTACCAGGACGAGTTCGGGGATGCAGGCCTGTACCAGGTTCATTACGAGGACGGCCGCCCCTACACGGTGGAGCTCTGCTGGAGCCACGACTGGGGCCAGGTGCCCTGCGGTCGGTACTTCTGACCGACCGACCGGACCCCTGTGAGGGGTCCGGTCCGTCCCAGTTCACCAGGCCTCCACTCAGCCCCCGGCTCGGAGGCCGGACGGGCCAGCGTGTCATCGGGACGGGTAGCCACCGCAGCGCGCAGCCACGGCTCGCCGGCCCAGAGCGGCTCGTCCTCCGCCATGGCCGCGCCCGGAAGCAAGCTCAGCAACCGCCCGTACTCCCGCGTGGCCTCGGCATCGCCGTCCTGCGCCGCGGCCTGCAACGCTTCCACCCGCTCGGAGAAGATCGTCACGCCGGAACACGCTAACGCCCACCTGCGCTGGACGGGACAACGATGACCGGATCCCCCCGCGGGTTGCCAGACAACCAGGAAACGAAGCCTCCGCAGTGAGCGACGCTCGCCCAGCTCGCGCTATGTCCGTGATCGCTACCTTGCCCGATAACGATGGTTATCTAGGAAGCCTTGCTGGGTGAGCGCACGGCGCTAGACCGTGCCAGTGCCGCCTGGGTGGCGGGGCGCCTGGTGTCCACGTTGCCGGTCAAGGTGTTGAGGATGCCGGGGAGTTCGGCCACCGTTTCGGCGGGCAGGCCTTCCACGGTCTCCTCCGCCAGGGCGCACCAAAGCTGCTTGACCTGCTCGGCCAGAGCTTTGCCGCTGTCGGTGAGTTCGACGATGCTGGCGCGCTTGTCGGAGGGGGCGGGTGTGCGGCGGATGTGGCCGCCGGCTTCGAGTTTGCGGGTCATGAGCGTGACGCTGGGTGGCTCGCAACCGAGCGCCTCGCTGAGCTGGGCCTGGATCATCGGGCCGGTTCGGGCGAGCTCGAGCAGGAGCGCCTCTTGGCCGGGGTGCAGGCCGAGTGGGGCCAGCAGCGCGGCGGCCCTGGCCCGGTGGCGCAGGCTCAATAGGCGGATGGCCTGGTTGAGGGCGTCGGCTTGCTCGAACTCCATGAGCTCTCCTTGACAGATTGGTTACGCGCATAACTATTATGCGCATAACCAATCTTACTCGACATCCAGGAGCCGGGCATGACCGTGAAGGTCGCCGTCATCTACTACAGCGCGACAGGCAGCGTGCACGCGCTCGCGCAGGCCGTCGCCGAGGGCGCCGCCTCGGCCGGGGCCGAGGTACGGCTGCGGCGGGTCGCCGAGCTGGCGCCCGACAGCGCGATTGACCAGAACCCGTTGTGGCGGCAGCACGCCGATGCCGCCGGGTCGATCCCCGAGGCCTCGATTGATGACCTGGCGTGGGCCGATGCGTTCGCATTCGGGACGCCGACGCGGTTCGGCGCTCCTGCCGCGCAGCTCAAGCAGTTCATCGACCAGGCCGGCGGGTTGTGGCACGAAGGCGGATTGGCCGACAAGCCGGTCACGGCCTTCACCTCGGCGTTCAACCGGCACGGCGGCAGCGAGGCCACGATCTTGTCGTTGGGCAACGTCTTCTACCACTGGGGAGCCCTGATCGTGCCGCCCGGATTCACCGATCCGGTCGTGTACGCCGCTGGTGGCAACCCCTATGGCACGTCGCATGTGACCGGCCCGACCGGAGACGGCCCGGACACCGCGGTGCTGGAGGCGGCCAGGTACCAGGGACAGCGGTTGACCCGGATCACCATCCGGCTGCTGGGAAGCGGGCGCGTCGCCGATGCCGCCGCGGACGACGGGCACGCCCGCGAAAACCTGGCCGCGCCAGCATCCCGGACCGCGTGAGCGACGGGTTGGCAGGGAGGAAGTCATGACAACCGACATCGCGACGCAGCGCGCCAGGCCGCACACCGGGCCCGCCTGGTTGGTCCTGGCCTTGGCGTGTGCCTGCCAGTTCATGGTGATCCTGGATTCGTCCATCGTGAACGTGGCCCTGCCCTCGGTCCGCGAGGACCTCGGTTTTACACCTACCGGCCTGGCCTGGGTGGTGAACGGCTACCTGCTCACCTTCGCCGGCCTGATGCTGCTGGGTGGCCGCGCCGCCGACCTGTACGGCCCGCGCCGGATGCTGGTCGCCGGGATGTTCCTGTTCTCCGCCTCGAGTCTGGTCGGCGGCCTGGCAACCGCTCCGGAGGTCCTGGTGGCGGCACGCCTCGCGCAGGGCATCGGAGCCGCCATGATGGCCCCGGCGACGCTGGCCGTGATCAACACCTCCTTCACCGAGCCGACCGCGCGTGCCAAGGCGTTCGGTGCATGGTCCGCCGCGGGCGGTGTGGGCGGGTTGGTCGGCGCGGTCGCGGGCGGCGCCATCACCACTGGCCTGTCGTGGCGGTGGGTCTTCCTCATCAACGTGCCCATCGGGGCGGTGCTGATCGTCGCGGCCATGGTGTCGCTGGCCGGCACGCGAACCGGGCGGCGAGAGTCGCTCGACCTCACGGGCGCGCTCACGGGGACGGCGGGGCTGGCCGCGGTGATCTACGGGGTCATGCAGAGCGCCGATCATGGCTGGTCGTCCGGGCTGGTCCTCGGGCCGGTCGTGGGGGGCCTGCTCCTGCTCGTCGTCTTCACCGCGGTGGAGGCGCGCTTCGCCGCCCAGCCGATGGTGCCCCTGCGGCTGTTCAAGATCCGGGGAGTGGCGGTCGGCAACGGCATGCTGCTGATGTTCGGCGGAATCGCCATCGCGATGTGGTACTTCACCTCGCTCTTCCTGCAGAACGTCCTCGGCTACAGCGCGCTTCACGCCGGACTCGGGCAGACACCCGCGGCGGTGATGTTCATGATGATCGCGCGATGGGCCGCCGCCCTGCTGCCGCGCACCGGCGTGCGGCCCCTGTTGCTGTCCGGGAGCGCCTGTTTCCCGGCCGGATTCGGCTGGCTCTCCCTGGCTCATGCCGACACCGGCTATGTCACCAGCGTGCTCGGGCCTACCCTGCTCATCGCGGTCGGCATCGGGCTGACCTTCCCCACCCTCATGGCCGCGGCGACCGCCTGCGCTCCCGAGAGCGATGCGGGGATCATCGGCGGCCTGGCCCAAACCGCCAGCCAGGTGGGCGGGTCGATCGGCCTGGCGGTGCTCGCGACGGCCGCCGGCGCCAGAGCCGCGTCGGAGGCCGGCGAGGGCTCCCCGGTCGACGCCCTCGCCGCGGGATACGACCTGGTCTTCCTCATGGCGGCCGGGCTCGGCCTGGCCATCGCTGCGGTCAGCATGCTGCTGCCTCGCCACCGGCGCGGCTGACCACCGGCGACGCCGCGGGATTCGCTCGCCGTACTCAGGGCGCAGTGTCTGTACACGGCGATGCGCGGTCTTCTGGTCGGCTTCAGCCAGGACGTCATCCTCGGCATGGCCGACGCCGTCCCCCGGGGAGTGCTTCGCCGCCGTGCCCTGGTCGCCCGGACGTGCTCGGACCGCCCTGGGTACGGCGATAAGACAAGCCGTACCCGATCACCTTCATGGCTGGCGGCTCGCAGACCGTCCTCGTGCCGGGGCACCGGATCTGGATGCCCGGCATCGTCCCCGGTACCGAGCGGGCCGCCTACTGCGACGACCTCGTCGCCGAGTTCGGCCTCACCATCAAGTCAACCGGACCCAACGTCGGCTCCGACGCGCTCCTCGGCACTCCAGCCCTGGCCACCTTCATGGGCGAGCAGACCCGTATCATCTGATGCTTTTCTGACCGGATCGACACCATGATCGAGGCCACTGTGATGGCGTCGCCGCGGCTGTCCTGGGTGCAGGGCAACCGCGATCGTTCCCGCGCCGCCCCGATTCGGCGGTGGGCTCCGGGGACGGCGCCGCTCGCCCGCGCTGCACGTACTGATGGCGTTGCTGGCGGGAAACCGTCTTCTACCAGGACGAGGAGCTCGGCTTGGGCGACGGGCAGATGCCACCCGGCCACGGTGCCGACCCGCTGGGCGCGGCTCAGCCGGAGGAAAGCCGCGACGCCGTGCGCACTCCCATGCCATGGCGGCCTGGTCCGGGGCTGGGGTTCACCACAGGGCATCGCTTGTTTCCCGACGGCACACGCGGTAACGACGAGACCGTGGCAGCACAGCAGGACGACCCCGTATCCCACCTGAACACTCTCGGCCGACTGCTGGGCACCAGACGCCGGCTCATGCGCGTACTGGCCGTCACCTACAACGTGAGCGGAGTGCGGCTCGCCGCACGGGTGACCGCCTACCGCCGGGCAGCGCTCCGGGCGGTGGCGAACTCTGCACCTGCCCGCCCCAGCGGTGTTCGACACCGACGACCCCGCCGTCACCCCCGACCGGCCCAGGACCGGTTACCCCCCTCACCTCCTGGCCGGAGGATGACCGCCTCAAGCGGACGCCGAATGCCGGATGCCGGATGCCGGATGCCGGATGCCGAGCCCATGCTCATCACCGAATGATCAGACGAGGAAGGCAGCATGTCCGACCACGTGACCCCGTTCCGTCTTGACATCCCCGAGCCCGAACTAACCGACCTGCGCGAGCGGCTGCGGCGCACGCGGTGGCCCGAGAAGGAGACTGTCGGCGACTGGTCGCAGGGCGTCCCGCTGGGCTACCTGCGCGAGTTGTGCCGGTACTGGGCCGAGGAGTACGACTGGCGGGCGACCGAGAGGCGACTGAACGCGCTGCCGCAGTTCCGGACTTCCCTTGACGGCCTCGGGATCCACTTCCTCCACGTCCGCTCGCCCCACCAGGACGCGCTGCCGATCGTCCTGACCCACGGCTGGCCGGGCTCGATCGTGGAGTTCCTGAAAGTGATCGGACCGCTCACCGACCCAGCCGCCTACGGTGGCGACGCCCGCGACGCCTTCCACGTCGTCTGCCCGTCCCTGCCCGGCTACGGCTTCAGCGACAAACCGGACCGTCACGGCTGGGGCGTCGAACGGATCGCCGACGCCTGGGTCGAGCTGATGGCCCGCCTCGGCTACGACCGATACGGCGCACAGGGCTCCGATTGGGGCACGACCATCACCACGCTCATCGGCCGGAGGGATCCCGCTCACGTGGCGGGCATCCACCTCATCCCGCCCCTCGCGGCCCCCGATTCGGCCACGTTCGACGACCTCACCGCCGCCGAACGGGCCGCCATCGCCGACCTGGAACGCGGCCAGGAACACGAGGATGGGTACTCACTGGAGCAGTCCACCCGGCCGCAGACCATCGGCTACGGACTCGTCGACTCACCGGCACTGCTGTGCGCCTGGATCATCGAGAAGTTCCGGTCCTGGACCGACGGTGACGGCCATCCCGAGAACGCCCTCACTCGTGATGAGCTCCTCGACAACCTCATGTTCTACTGGCTACCCGGAACCGGCGCATCCGCCGCCCGGCTCTACTGGGAGAGCTTCAAGGCCGTCCAACGGCTCTTCACCGCCGAGACGACGGACCTGGTGACCGTCCCGGCAGGATGCTCGATCTTCCCCAAGGAGAACCCCCGGCCGTCCCGGCGGTGGGCCGAGAAGCGCTTCACCAACATCCTGCACTGGAACGAACCGGAGAAGGGCGGTCACTTCGCCGCGTTTGAGCAACCCGACCTGTTCGTCGAGGAACTGCGTGCCTTCTTCCGCATGCTCCGCTGACCGAACAACATGCTGGGGCGAAGGCCTGCCGCCGCGTGCGCCTCCGCCATGGGACTCGACCGAGGAAGTTCAGCTGCCCCCCTGGCTCGACAGCGGCGACGCCGACATCCTGTGCCTCCAGGAGGTGACGCGCACCCCGGTGTCGGCGGCTGGACGCGCTTCGACGACGCCGATCGATCGCTGCCGCAGCAGGCGGACCTGCTCGCCGACGTCCGCTCCCGCCTTCCCCGCCATCTCGGCCTGTTTTTCACGGCGAGCGACTCGGGCCTGGTCCTGAATCACGAATGCGGCGCGCGCATGCGGGACTTCGGGCTCGCCACCTTCGTCGCCGAGGCGCTTCCGATCGTCGGCATGCGGTCCACGTTCGTCCCCGGAAGCTACGCCGAGCATCTGGACGGACGGGCGGCCCCGCGCCGCTCTGGCCGTACGCGTCCTCGACCGCCGGACGCGACGCTTGCGGGACATCAGGTTGCCGCAACCGGCGACCCCCCTCTGGCCGGTGCACTGACGGCGGCCCGAGGCGGGTAGATCCGCGAGGGCCGATCAGAGCCAGCCGCGTTCCTTGGCGCGCAAGGCGGCCTGGAAACGGGTGGCGGCGCCCAGGCAAGCCATGAGGTCGGCGACGTGGGCGCGGAACTTGCGGACCGACATGCCGGTCGAGCGTGCCGCGGTCTCGTCGGTGTCGTGGCGCGTCAGAGCGTGCAGGACGTGCTGCTCGACCGAGGACAGGGGCAGGTCGTCCAGGTCGCGGGCGCGCGCCCACATGCTGTCGAACACGTCGGTGAGCATGGTGACGATGCCGGGCTGGCGGATCTGCAACGCGCCCGCGTTCGGCTGGGTGGGATCGGCCTGGACGTAGGCCACGGTCCTGTTCACGATCGCCATGTGCCTGATCGGCTCGGTGGTAACCCGGTGCAGGTCGCCCAGGGCTTGCCAGTAGCGGACGTACGGCTCCTGGTCGGGGTCGGTCAGGGCGTCAGTGGAGAAGAGAGAACGGCTGTGCAGCCCCGCCGCCAGCAGGCGCTTGAACGGTCTGTCCTCGAAGTCGGCGATGACGTTGCGTGGCCGGATCTTCATGTGTCTGAACTCGCTCGGGTCGGCCGCCAGGTGGGCGCGCAGGCGCTGGGTGACCGTGGGGCCGTCCGGCACGTGCTCGATCATCTGCACGGATCGGCCGCTGCGGTGCTCCTCCGACAGTTCGGTGAGCACATCCCAGGCCAGGCTCAGGTCGGCGAGCTGGCGCAGGGCCTGGTCGATGCGCTGCCGTACCAGCAGATCGATCGCCGCCGCCGGTGGCATCGCGGTCATCGCCTCGTCGACCAGCCCCAGCGCCCGCAACTCGGCGAGAACCGCGGATGCCTCTGGCATGGCCAGGTCGGCGCGGGCCGTCGGCAGGTCGGGTTGGGGGATGCGGAGCAGGTAGCGGTACAGGCGTTCCTGGTCTGCGGTCAGCCCCAGACTGTTCAGACTCATCACTCAGAGCATCAAGTGCCGTAAACCATCACATCAACGACGAAACGCTGAAGATCACGTTATGTCCGCCCCGAGGGCGGGCAGGTCGATCGTGCTCACTGGGTCACTCCTGTCATAGCGTTGATCTTTGCTTCCGGGATCAGGCCGGTCCGTCTCGGCAGCCCCGCAAGGGCGAGCCGGACGTGCTGCTGTGCCGGGGTCACAGGGGGCGGCCTGGGACGGTTCCGGCGGAGCCTGGGTCTGGCACCGCGACGTTCCGGCCGACAGGAGCATTGTGGCCGCGGCGGCGCCTCTGGAGGAAACAACAATGCTTTGTGCCGGGCACAGCGGATCGCTGTTGCCGCTATCGTGTCGGCCGTGGGCGACATCGATTTTCGGCACCTGCGTTCGTTCCTGGCCGTGGCACAGGAGCGGTCCATCACCGGCGCCGGGGCGGTGCTCCACCTGACGCAGCAAGCGGTGTCGACGCATGTGCGGCGGTTGGAACGATCCCTTGGCGTGGTCCTCCTCGTACGCACCTCGCGCGGCGTTCTGCTCACCGCCGCCGGGGAGGAACTCGCTGCCGGGGGCGTGGCTGTCATCAACGACGTCGCCCACTTGGCCGAACGGGTACGCGCCGTGGCCGACGCCCAGGCCGGCACCCTTCGTCTGGCCTGCTGTCCCGCCGCCGCCTCTCTGCTCGCCATCGATGTGGCCGACGCCCTGGAGAAGGCGGTTCCAGGCCTGCAGGTGATGTTGACCGGTGCGCGTAGCCCCAAGGACGAACTCGAGCTTCTCAGCGACGGGCGCGCGGACGCGGCCTTCATGTGGCTGCCGGTCGGTGACGTCGGGCTGCATCACGCGGTCGTGCGCAGCGATCCTCGGGCCGTGGTGCTGTCGACCCGCCATCCCCTGGCCGACCGCCCGGCCGTGAGCCTCGCCGACCTCGCCGACGATCCGGTCCTGCGTCCCGACGTCCTCACGTCTGCGGAAGCCGAACGGTTCTGGCTTGCGGACCCCCGGCCAGACGGCAGTCCCGCGCCCCGCGGCTCGATCGTGCCCCTTGTGGAGGACTGCCTGCTGGAAGTCGGCCGCGGCCGCGGCATCTGGCTCCCGCCACAACCCCTGGAGGCGGTGCTGCCCGCCGGCAACCTGCGCTGGATCCCGGTCACCGACGCTGAGCACTTCGACCTCGGCGTAGTGTGGACCGACCGCGCCCCTCAGCCCCTGATCACGCGACTGATCGCCGAAGTCCGCACCATTACCGGCCACGATCAACATCTCCACGCCGCGTGAAGCCGCGACACCGACGGATCCGCAGCCCGCACAAGGCCAAGTAGAGGGAGCCCAGGACCCACAGTCCAGGTCGAACCTCTCGCCGGGGTGCCGGCCGATCCGCTGTGCTGGCCGTCGCGTGGAATCCGGCCGCACCGTGACCAGGACGCTCAACGAGCGATGCACGATCTCCCGAGACCACTGCGCAAGGCGGGACAGAGCGACGCAGTCGTCCACCTGGATGTGGGGTCCACAACCATCACGGCTCCACCAGCACTGTCCACAGCGCTCAGTCAGTGGAACGGCACCGCGGCGCGGCTCACATCCTTGCCGGCACCCCTGGCTGCTGAGCGGTTCACCGCATGTGCGCGCCTTTCGTACGGGCGCAGCGGGCCGGCCGTCTCTTCATGGGTGGACAGCACCGGCGTTCCCCGCATGAGCAGCCCATGGCAGGCTCATGCCGCATGATCGATGGATTCGCGAAAGACAACCTGCACGGGAGACTGCGGCGGGACCGCAAGGCGTTGCTCTGGAAACTCGACGGCTTGTCCGAATACGACGCCCGCCGACCTTTGACAGCGACCGGGACCAACCTCCTCGGCCTGGTCAAACACGCGGCCAGCGTCGAGGCCAGGTACTTCGGCGAGGTCTTCGACCGCCCTTCCCCGGAACCGCTGCCCCGGTGGCAGGACTCCGACGGCAGCGATCTGTGGGCGACCGCGGACGAGACCCGCGATCAGATCATCGGGTTCTACCGGCGCACGTGGGAACACTCGGACGCGACGATCAGCGAGCTTCCCCTCGACGCCCCCGGCCACGTGCCGTGGTGGCCGGAGCCTTATCCCAACACGAACCTGTTCGCCATCATGGTCCATGTCCTCGGCGAGACCAACCGGCATGCCGGGCACGCCGATATCCTGCGCGAGGGCCTCGACGGCCGGACCGGGATGCGCCCCGAACACGAGAAGCAGATCGACGAGGAAGCCCGTGCAGCCTACTGCGCGAAGATCGAGCAGGCCGCTAGGACGGCCGCACCCGTCAAGGCCTAGTTAGACATACCAGGCAGCCTGACATCAGCTCCCCTAACGGCGCTTGCGATTTCCGAGTACCCCGGCCACCTGATATGCCCGCGTCACCCGATGTGGGCGTTCAGTCCACGCCTTCGTCGTCCTCGTCCAGCTCGGGCGCGTCCGGGTCGCCAGCGGGCGCCGGGCGCCGGCGGCCGGGGTCGCGGCGGTGAAGCTGTAGCGGCCGAGCAGGTTCAGGTTGCGGTGCTTGGGCGGGGAGAGCCGGGTGATGTCCTCCTCGCGGATCTCGTGGCCCTCGGCCTGGAGCTGGGCGACGGCGGCGTCGATGTAACGGGTCGTCCAGTGCACGATGGCGTTGATGACCAGGCCGAGCGAGCCTAGCTGGATCCATGCCGTCCCGGTACGCCTGGTGGATGGTGCCGCGCTTGCCGCGGCACACGTCCCGGGCCAGCTTGTGGCGGGATTCCTGGACGGTGAGGCCGCCGGTACATCTGCCTCCGGTAGGTGCCGTCGACCGGGTCGACCACGCGCAGCAGGTGCTCGGTCCTGGCGATCCGCCCGTACTCCGCGAACGCCGCACCCAGCGGAGTCAGGCGCCCCTCGCGTCCGAACATGCGCAGCAGTCCGTAGGCACGGACCTAGTTGGTGACCAGGGAACCGGAGACCTTCAGCATGTCCGGTGTTCAGGCTCGGGCTCGCGTTCCTCGGCACGGCACGGTCATGGGCGGCCTCTGCCTGTTTCCGGGCCAGCTCAACGACCCCCGCCCGGTCCCGCGATCCGGGCGGGGGCGGTGTTGGCTGCCGCCGCGTTGCGCGGGCCTCCTTGGCCTGTCGAAGCGTGGTCACTGGAGCGACCGCTGCCCTGCTTGATTAGCTGTGGGAACTGCACTTCTCGCAAGTTACTGCCCCAACGCCGTGACACAACGGATCGCATTTTCTGTTTTTGATTTTCTAGAAAATCAAAAATGATAGGCTTCCGGCGTGACAGCGGAGATGACGACCGTTACGCCGTGTGCGCACTGTGGGGCGCCGATCGAGCAGCGCAAGGGCAGGGGGCGGCCCCGGGCGTACTGCGCCGACACCGACTGCCAGGCGGCGGCCAAGCGGGAGCGGGAGTTGCGCAGGGCGACCCCCGGGCTCGAAGGATCGTTGGCCAGGGCCGAGCAGTTGTACGAGCGGATGGAGACCGGCCTCGCCGCCGCGATAGAACCGCTGGCCAGGGCGTTGACGCAGGAGCTCAGTCCCGCAGGGGTGGAGGCCAAGCTCAGCGCGGTCCAGGCCGAGGCGCACACGCGGGTCGCCATCGCTCGCACCGAGCGCGAACAGGCCTTCGAGCAGGTACGGCTGGCACGCGAAGCGGCCGAGCACGCACGCAAGCAGACCGTCGAGATGCGTCAGGTGGCCGAGGAGGCGCAGGCCGACAGGGACACCGCGCTACGTGACGCGGAGACGGCGCGCGAACAGGCGCTGGCGGCGTTGCGTGAGGCGGCCACCACCGAACGGGTGGCCAAGCAGGCCGCCGCCGAGGCCGAGCGCAGGGCAGGGGTGGCCGAGCGGGCGCGTGACCAGGCGGTCAGGGAGCTGTCCGAGCGGGTGGAGGCGGCCGAGGCGCAGGCGGAGGAGGCCAGGGCGCAGGCCGTACAGGCCGAGGAAAGGGGTCGTGCGCGGGCTGAGCAGGCGCGCGAGGAGGTCGAGCGGGCGGCGGCGGAGGCCGAGCAGGCCGTACGGCAGGCGAGGGAGGAGGCCGATCGGGCGGTCACGTCCGCGCTGGAGGAGCGGGACGCGGCAAGGACGGCGGCGGCCCAGGCGGGGGAGGCCAGGGAGCGGGCCGAGCGCGAGGTGGCCGCGGCGCAGGCGCGGGCCACGGCCGCGGAGGCGGAGCGGGACCGGGCGCTCGAGCGGGCCGAGGCGGCCGAGGCGCGCGCGGCGCAGGTCGGAGAGACGAGCGCCAGGCTGGCGGCCGAATCGGAGGCGCGGGTGGCGGCCGCCGAGCGGGAGCGGGATCGGGCGGCAGCGCGGGTGCGTGAGCTTGAGGGGCTGGCGGCGGGGGAGTCGTCGCTGGTGGAGGAGCGCGACCGGCTGCGGCTGGAGTCGCAGCTCGACCGGGCGCGCCTGGAGGATCTTCGGACGGAGCTGGAGGCGGTCAGGGCGGAGGCGGCGCAGTTGCGGGAGCGCGCGGTGAAAGCGGAGCTACGGGCGGCTTCGAAGGGAGACTGACGCGGCGCGGCCGCGGAAGAAGATCAGGTCCTTGCAGTTGCGGATGCGCGGCATCAGGTCAAAAAAATCCGGGAGGCGGTGTCGGATCGGGGCGGTGGTGTTCGTAGCAGGGGAGAGGCCGCCCACAAGGGGCGGCGCCAAGGCGAAGGAACCGCGGATCATGAAGCTGACGACCATGACTCAGGTCACCATCGATGGAGTGATGCAGGGCAACGGCGCGGCGACGGATGACCGCAGGAACGGATTCGAGCGCGGCGGATGGGCCCTGGGGAAGGGCGACGACGAGACCAGGACGTTCATCGCGCAGACCTACCAGCGCGCGGAGGCGTTCCTGTTCGGCCGGCGCACCTACGAGTTGTTCGCCGGCTCCTGGGGATCAATCGACCAGATGCGCGCCCATCCCATCGGCGTGGCCTTGAACGAGGCCCCCAAGTACGTCGCCTCGACCACGCTCACCGCGCCGCGGTGGGAGGACACGACCGTTCTCCGCGGTGACCTCGCGGCGGCCATCAGTGAGCTGAAGGCCAAGCCCGGGGGTGAGCTGCAGGTGCACGGCAGCGGCATCCTGACCCGATGGCTGCTGGAGAACGATCTGGTCGACGAGATGACTCTGATCGCGATCCCGGTGATCCTCGGCCAGGGCGCGAGACTGTTCCCGGAGACCGGCCCGGATCTTGCGCTCGACCTGGTCGAGTCGCGAGTCGACTCGAAGGGTGTGGCGATCCAGGTCTACCGGCCGGCCGGCCGCCCGCAGTATGCCACGGCCTGAAGTCCCTGACCACCGAACCCCGCTGTCTTGACACCACAGGAGAGGATCTTCAGATGCGTTATCTGGTTTCCGTGATCGATGACAAGAGCAATCCCGGCAGCACGGACAGGCAGCCCGCCATCAGCGCGTTCAACGAACGGCTGATCGCCGAGGGCTACTGGGTCTTCGCGGGCGGACTCGCGGACACCGACGCGGCCACGGTCATCGACAACCGGGGCGAGCAGGCGGTGTTCAGCGACGGGCCCTTCGTGGAGTCGAAGGAGTACCTCGCCGGCGTCTGGGTGTGGGAGGCCCCCGACCTGGATGTGGCGCTCAAGCTCGCCGCCGAGGCGTCGAAGGTCTGCGATCGAAAGCTCGAGGTGCGGCCGTTCCTGTGAGCGACGTCGAGGAGGCGATCACCCGGGCCCACCACGACGAGTGGGCGCGGGTGGTGGCCTCGCTGACCAGGCGGTTCGGTGACCTCGACATCGCCGAGGAGGCGGCTGCCGAGGCGTTCGCGACCGCCGTGGAGCGGTGGCCGGCCGACGGCGTACCGCCCAATCCCGGCGCCTGGCTGACCACGACCGCCAACCGCAAGGCCATCGACCGGATCCGGCGTGAGAACAAGCGCGATGACAAGCACAGGGAGGCTCGGATGACGTACGACGTCCCAATCGAGCCTGTTGGCGCCATCGATGACGACCGGCTCCGGCTGCTCTTCACCTGCTGTCACCCGGCGCTGGCGGTGGAAGCGCGCGTGGCGTTGACCTTGCGCATGGTCGGCGGTCTGACCGTGCCCGAGATCGCCCGCGCCTTCCTGGTGCAGGGGACCACCATGGAGCGGCGCATCACCCGCGCGAAGGCCAAGATCAAGGCGGCTCGCATCCCCTATCGGATGCCGTCCGCCGACGATCTGCCGGCTCGTGTCTCCGGCGTCCTGGCCGTCCTGTTCCTCGTCTACAACGAGGGCTACCTGGCCAGCGGCCCCGACACCGATCCCGTACGACACGACTTGACCACCGAGGCGATCCGGCTCACCCGCCTGATCCGCGCGCTCCTGCCGCAGGACGGAGAGGTGGCCGGGCTGCTGGCGCTGATGCTGCTCACCGAGGCCCGCCGTACCGCCCGGATCTCGGTGAACGGCGAACTGGTCGCGCTCGACGAGCAGGACCGTGGAGCCTGGGACGTGGAACTGATCGCCGAAGGTCATCGGTTGGTGCGCGAGCGCCTGGCCGCTGCCGCTGCCGGGGTGGCTCCGGGTCGCTACCAGATCCTCGCCGCGATCAACGCGGTGCACACCTCCGCCCGTGACATCCGCGACACCGACTGGTCGCAGGTCCTCGCCCTCTACGACCAGCTCGTCCGCCTCGACCCCTCGCCGATCATCGCCCTCAACCGGGCCATCGCCGTGGCCGAGCTCGACGGGCCGGAGGTGGCACTGGCCATCGTTGACCGCCTCACCGAGGCGTTGGCCGGCTATCACGCCTACCACGCCACCCGCGCCGACCTGCTGCGCCGGCTGGGCCAAAGTCGGCAGGCACGCGCGGCCTACGACCGGGCGATCGAGCTGGCAGGCAACACCGGCGAGACCGCCTACCTCACCCGCCGCCGCGACCAACTGCGGTAGCGCCCGCTCTTGAGGAGCGCACTTGATATGGGGATGAAAGGCGACGCGGAACGTCTATTGACATGTTCAGACGCCAACCCTTCTCGCCGAGCAACGGCGCAGGATTCGGGGGCGCCCGGGTTGCGGCGGCCGTAGAGACCCGGCCTCTCGTCGAGCGGCCGCGACTCGCGCGGTACGTGTCGGTCGATGACGCGTTGTCGCTGTTCGATCTGTTGATGGCGACGAAGTTGCCGGCGCGGGCGGGCCGGGATGAGGAGAAGGCCGCGCCGCAGGCCGAATCGGCGTCGCGGGCTACGCAGCGGCGGCCGATCGTAGGGCAGTCGCGGCTCCTCACCGACCATGGTCAACGCGCCGGTGAATCCTTTCCGGCGCAGGGCTTCGGCGGCGGGCAGACCCGCCGCCGAAGCACCCACGACCACGATTCGAGCTGGCTGGTTCACGACGGGGTCAGTGTGATCGCCAGGGCTGGGCAGATGCGGGCGGCCTCACGGACGTCCTCCTGCAGCCCGGGCTCCGGGCTGTTCGGCATCTCTGGCAGGGCGTCAGCCATGGCATCTCCTCGCACCGAATGCGGTCATCGGGTGATCCCGGGCACGCGGGCAGGTCATTCCCGGGGGTGGACGTCATGTCGGTAGATCGCGAGTCACGAGCCCTGGTGGAGCGGAGTGTGGTCGGCGGGCTCCGGGCGGCTCGAACGGTTCGCCGCGCGTGCGGTGATGGCGCCGATCGCGCAGATGATCGCGAATCCGAACAGTACGTACCGCGCCGAGTCGAGCATCGACGGGTCGCCGAGGTTGACCAGGACTCCGGCCACGGCCGTGCCGAACGCGATCGACAGACTCGTCACGGTGGCGATCGCCGCGGCGGCCCTGCGTCCTTCCTCCGGATCCTGGGTGCTGGACATGGCGGCCACGGACAGGTGCGGGTAGGCCAGGCCGATGCCGGAACCCGCGATGAACAACACCGGTACCCAGATGAGTACCAGCCAGGTCGGCGTGTCCTCGCGCTGCAGCAGCCCCTGGAGGAGGAAGCCGGACGTCAGGAGCAGCGGGCCGATGATGCGCAACCGGCGTACCGTGCGCTCCCTGGTGGCCGATGAGCTGCCGAGCTGGGTCAGCGACCAGCCGAGCGAGATGGCCGCCCCGAACAGGCCGGCCGCGAGCGGGGGCAGCCCGCCCAACTGCTGGCCGAACAGCGGGACGAACGACTCGACCGCGACGCCGAAGGCCAGTAGCCCGAGCGTCAGATAGATCCACTTCAGTGGGGAGCCGGCCTGGTAGGTCGTGCGTGGGAAGACCCGCAGCTCGCTGCGCCGTTCGTGGGCGACGAAGACGGCCATCAGCAGCAGCGCCACCACGGTGCTGCCCACCATCGCCAGGGTGCCGGGCAGCACTCCGGCCAGGCTGACGGCCGCGGTGGCCGCCGTGACCAGCAGCAGCGACACGGCCGGGACCGGCGCCCGCGCGTCGCTGCGTTCGCCGCGCGGTAGCACTCGGGGCACGACCGCGCAGCACGCCGCCGCGATCACTGCCATCGTCACGAACGCCAGGCGCCACGAGCCGAACTGGGCGAACAGGCCGCCGAGCGCCGGGCCGACGAAGTTGCCGACGCCGTACATCGCTGACATCAGGGCGTTGCCCCGGGTCCACAGTCGGCGCGGCAGGGCCGAGCCGATGACGGCGAACCCCAGCCCGGACAGCACCCCCGCCCCGAATCCCTGGATGCCGCGGCCGGCCAGCAGTACCGGCATCGCCGGGCTCGCCGCACAGGCCAGCGAGCCCATCAGGAACACGGCGAAGCCGAGGCGATAGGCGCCGACGTTCCCCCACCGGGCCAGGAGCCGACTGACCAGCATCGTCGCGATCACCATGGCGACGAGGTAGATCGTCATGTTCCAGGCGTAGAAGCCGGCGCCGCCGATGTCGGCCACCGCGGTCGGCAGCAGGCTCGAGGCCAGATAGATATTGACCGCACCGACGAGCACGCCGCCCGCCAGCACGATCGCAGCTCCGAGATGTCGGGGGCCCAGCAGTTCCCGCCAGGCAGGCGGGGCGGGGGTTGCATCAGGAATCACGCGGTCATCTCGCTCAGGTCGTCGGGGGCTGCGGTGGGCTTCCCGGGTTCGGACTCGCCGGCCACGGCCATGAAGGCGTTCCGCGCATCGATCCGTCCGCGGTGTGGCCGCCGGCTGCGGGTCTCGATGGCAGGCTCCGCGCCGGGCTGCTCGTTGTCATCAGCACTCATGACTTCAAGGCTGTCGTTGAACTGAGCCCGGAGACTTTTCGCGCCTTTCGTGGATCGTTCTGGGCCGGTAGCCGGGAAAGCCTCAAGCCGCGGTCGAACCATGCCGCTCTGCTCCCCGTGGTCGAGGCCGTGCGAGCAGCCGATCAAGCACGCCCCGGCGACGTGGAACAAGCACCTGTCCGCGCTGCGATCCTTCGCCGCCTCCGGCGATCCGCAATGAGTGGATCACCGCCGGCCCCGCCCGGCACCTGGTGGTCGCGGACTGATGAACGTGTCCCTCAAGGTGAGGGCGGGCAGGCATGAGAAGACCCCGGCGGCCTTATGCGCATCTTGCCGTTCCGGCTGAGAACGGCAGACCTGAAGGCGGTCAGTGCATGTGCCACACACCGTGGGCCCGGGTGAAGTCGCCCGCTGCCAGCGCGTCGCGTGGGATGAAGATGTAGACCAGGCCGTTGTCGCCGAGTTGAGCGTCCGGTTTGGAGTCGATCTGGGCCAGGAGCAGCCATTGAGTGGGCAGCGTGCTCGGTTCGGCGGTCGCGCAGTGTCGCCACGGATCGTCCTGCAGGGGGTCGGCGTAGCCGAGCAGGCGGTGCCGGGGCCGGTCATCGTCGTCCAACGGGGGATGGAACTCGATGAACGCCGCGAACTCCTCGCTTGGGTTGGTCGGGTCATCGCCGGTGAGGTCCAGGTCGGTGAGGTCGTGGTAGAAGGGGCTGTCCAGTGGGGGCAACGACGGATCCACCGCCGGGATCACCGCGCGGTGCGGGAGCGTCTCGGTTCCTGCGGGCGGCTGAGCGACGATCAGGTCGCGGGCCTCGTCGTTGGCGGCCTCGGCCTCCGCGGCCCACGCCTGCATGGTGTGCGATCGGCGAACCGCTCAAGAAACTGCATCGTGGTCTGTGCCTGTTCGTCGTTCAGCACAACCTGGGGGAATTCCAGCATGCCGGGGGTCATGGACAGTCCGCCTGTCCGGTCGACGACGCAGGCCAGCAGGGACGGCAGCGACTGAACCCATGCCTGAACATAGGCGTGGGTTCGCCTGAGGGTCTGCCCTGCCGGGATCAGCGGGACGGTCTGCTCTGCGCATTCGCCGGTGTCGTCGTTGTGCAGGCACAATCTCACGCCGAGGGATCCGTCGCTCGCGAAAACGAGGCCAGGCTCGGCAAGCTCCAGGCGTGTCTGCGCATGCTTGGCCGCTCCACCGTTCCTCATTCTTCGACAGTGCCAAACAGTTGTTCCCTATCTCGTCATTGATGAGGCTCAATGGTGGACGCGACGATGTGTCGGCAAGCGACGACCACAGGGAGAACGATGGCGAACACAAGCGCGGTGAACAGGTCGACGCTCACGGGCAGGCCGCTGTTCGACGACCACGACGTGCCGATCGAGCGCGCCCTGCTCGAGCTGCGATCGTTCGAGCACGGCGTCACGATGCATCGCTACGCCGTCCGGGATGCAAGGGAGGCGAGCTCGTGCTGAGGCAGATCGCGGATGGTGTGCTGGTCCATGAGAGCGAGTTCTGCCAGAGCAACGCCGTTGTCGTGCAGGGCCGGGATGGCGTGTTGCTCATCGACCCCGGGGTGCAGGACCACGAAATGGCGTGCCTCGCGAGCGACGTGTCCGATTTGGGGCAGACCGTTGTGGCAGGCTTCTCGACGCATCCGGATTGGGATCACCTGCTCTGGCACCCCCGCCTCGGCGCGGCCCCTCGTTACGGCACGGCCCGATGCGCGGCCACCGTGCGGGAGCAGCTGTCCGACCCGGGTGCGAAGGCCGAGATAACCGCCCACCTGGCCCCGACGGGCATCGCCGACCAGGTCCCGCTCGACCTGTACGGCCTCATCACCGCCCTGCCCGCCGAGACGGCGCGGATTCCCTGGGATGGCCCTCACGTCCGGATCATCGAGCACCAAGCGCACGCACCGGGCCATGCGGCGCTGTTCATCGAAGAACGCGGGGTTCTCGTCGCCGGCGACATGCTCTCTGATGTCTTGGTTCCGATGCTCGACCTGGACGACACCGCTGACCCGATCGAGGACTACCTCGCCGCGCTGCGGCTGCTGGAGGGCGTGGCGGGCGACGTGGATGTCCTCGTCCCCGGCCACGGGTCAGTCGGCGAAGCCGATCAGGTACACGCACGGATCGAGCGGGATCGAGCGTACGTGCTCGCCTTGCGTGAGGGCCATGTTCCCAGTGACCCGCGGGTCGGCCCATCGGCCAAGCCCGGCTGGGAGTGGGTAAGCGATGTGCACGACGGGCAAGCCCAGCGCCTCGCCCGAAGAAGCGAGCGCGACGGGACGCCCGGCTTCTGAGCTGCGGGATCAGCTTTCCGTTTCCAGCTCGGCTCGCACCGTTCGCTGGTCGACGGCAGGGCGGCCCGTTGGCCGTCGAACAGGGCGCGTCGGTGATCTCGCCGTCCGCAGCCGACCACCAGCACCTGTGGAGGCCCCATGATCACGGGCGTGATCATGGGCGCTGCTGTTTGATCTACGTCGCCAACAGCGTCCCTCCGGGAGGACGGGGCTTCGCGTTCCCCCGCACTCGCCGGCGCTCACCTGCCAGGTCTCACCCTCGCGTGACGGACAACCGCATGGAGGTGTAGTCGAAGGTGATGGCAAGGGGTTCGAAGAACTCGTGGGAGAAGTTGGCGATCAGATCGAAGCCGAACTGGGCGGACGCGCCGGGGCCTGGCATCCCGGGAACGACCTTCTCGAAGGCGTAGCCGCGTACGTCGCGCCTGACCACCCTGCCCAGACTCAGGCGCTCGGCTCTGATCCGGTAGCGCTTGTGCCCGTTCTGCTCGATGGGATTGTCGTGGTCCACCTTCAGGCCCGCCTTCTCGGCGATCTCCAGGGTGGTCTCGATCCCGCTGGCGATGCCGCCGGTGTCGACGGTGACCATCCGCGGCCCGTAGTCCCCGAGGCTGCCCAGCGTGCAGGGAAAGTGGTCTCCGGCCAGCCACAGCGGCAGCCGGTCGCCGTGGCGCACCGGCGGTGGAGTGCTCTCCTTGCGGCGCAGGATCAGGGCGCGACCGGCGTAGTCCATCGTGGTCAGGAAGTGGTAGAAGATCGTCGTTCCGAACGCGCCCGCCGCAGGTGACCCGTCGGGCAGGGGTGGCCGGTCTACGTCGCTCCATTGCACCGGAAGGTTGCGGATCTCGATGTTTCCGATCTTGAACGACTCCAGGACGCCGACCCGGATCGTGAGCGGCTGGTTGTTGGCGTACCCTCCCGACCAGCTGGCCAGGGGACGCACGCCCGCCTCCTCTGCCGCCTCCTGCGACAGGTCGAGCGTCGCGTAGGTGTCCAGCCAGAATCGTTTGGGCGTCCCGCCGTTCACGACGGCCTCGACGCCGGGTACCGGGTCCAGCGTGAAGAACGGCACGCGCGCGCTCCGCGCCCCGTGTATCTGCCAGGGTGTGCCGCTGATGTGGGAGTAGAGCGTGGCCAGGGCCTGGTCGCGGGGGCGGTCGATGCTCTTGAGCAGCGGGACCGCGGGGGCGAGCCGGTCCTGCCGCACGAAGCACTCGGCCAGCCGTTGCGCCGAGGCGAGGTCACCGGGCCGCAGCGCGAGGGCCTTGGACAGATGCCGCTCCGCGTCGCCGAACCGGTTGGCCAGCAGGGCGATGTAACCGATCTGCGCCCACGCGTGCACGTTGCCCGGATCGTTGCGCAGGAGACGCCGGTAGCCGCGTTCGGCGGCGGCGAACCGGCCCCCTTCGAAGAGCTGATCGGGGTCGTCGACGGCGGCGTGCGCCGCGCTCGGGACGGAATCCAGGAGGGGAAGGATCGCGCCCGCAGCCGCCGCCGACCCCGCTCGTCGCAGGAACGTCCGCCGGTCGACGTCGTGGAACTCCGCTCGTATGGGCATACCGGGCTCCTCGTGTACTGGTCGAGATGTCGTCCTCCGCAGTGGTCACTGCGGGCATGAGGACAAGCAACACCAGGGGGTGCTTGATTGACATAAGCGCACGACGACGGACTGGTCGCGGACTCCTGCCGGCCTGCCCCCGAGGAGCTGCACGCCGCGGCCGAGGCCGTCCGGCTGTGCCCCAGCGGGGCGCTCGACAACCTCTGCCTGCCCTGCCGTCGTGGCTCACCAACCCGCGGTGGGACCGGTTCGCCGCGCTACTGCCCGACCGCCCCGCTGGGCCGCCACCGGCGACCGGGCGCCGACCGGTTCGTCGCCGACAAGCGCATCCAGCCGCGGTGGGCGCCGGCGAAAGCGACGCTCGCGGAGCTCGGCCTCGGCCGTCCGGGCGCGCCTGGGGGAGGGGTCGTGGCCAGCAGCGGGGCGGCCGTCCACTTGGTGCCCACGGCGACGGTGAGCCCGGGTTCGCGCCACCGGGACGCCGAGAGCCCACGGGGCGTTGACTTTGTCGCAAGGTATGACGCACCATGTTGCTACAAAGCTTGCGACAAAGGAGGCGCTATGACTCGTGGACCGGCACCGGACACCGATCTGCGCATGGCGGGCGAGTGGCTGGCCCACCACGACCTAGCCGACACCCACCCGACCCCGCTGCTCGCCAGCCGGCTGGCGGTCCGCAGACGCGCCCGCCTGGCCACTTACGTCATCCTGGCCGCGCTGATCGTCGTGAGCGCTTTCGTCGCCACTTCCGTTTTCGGCGGCCTCCAGCCGCATCGCCCGCTGCCGCTGCTGGCCCTGGCCGCGTCGGTGGCCGGGCTACTGCTGGCACAGTCCCTGCTTGACCGGTGGGTGCGACGCGTCGACCAGCGGGCGGGCGCGACACTGTCGCGCAGGGCCGCCCATCCGATCCATCCCGGCTGGCGGACCGTGCTCGGCCGGCCGTACGCCGTTTTCGCGGTCGCCACGTTCGCCGGCGCGGTGGCGCTGGCCGCAAGCGCCCTGGCCGTTCCCGAGCCGACCGTGCGGCAGATGGCCGTCGTCGTGCTGATCGGCCTGCTCGGCGCGATGGCCATCACCGCCATGCAGCTGCGCCACCTGCTCAGGTTCCCGGTCGTGGCGGAGGACGAGGAATCGCTGACCGCCGACGTCATCATGCGCGTCGAGGACGCCCGCGAGCTCACCACGCCGAGCGTGCAGTGGTCGCTGCCGGTGGTGCTGTTCGGTACCGCGCCCGGCTGGTGGGGCGCCGCCGCGTTCGCCTACCTGATCCTGAGCCTGGCCGCGTGCGTCGCGCTCCATGCCAGGACGCCGTCGTGCGCGACGGTGGCCCAGCGGGCCATGAGCGTCCGATGATCATCATCGACGCGGCTTCGCCGGTGCCCCCGTTCGAGCAGCTGCGGGCCCAGCTCGCCCGGCAGATCCAGGACCGCACGCTGGCCGTGGGCGCCCGGCTGCCGACCATCCGCCACCTCGCGGCCGACCTCGGCCTGGCCGTCAACACGGTCGGCCGGGCCTACCGGGAGCTGGAGGAGGCGGGGCTGATCGAGACGCGGGGGCGGGCGGGCTCGTTCGTGTCGTCCGCCGGAGAGGAGGGCAGGGAGCGGGCCCGCCGTGCCGCAGCCGACTACGCGGCCGTGATCGCCAGCGTCGGCATCGACGCGGGCGAGGCGATCCGCATCGTGCAGGCGGCTCTGACGTCCGGCGCGGCAGCACCGGCCTCGTCATGATCGCGACCCGGCGGCGTGGACACGTCACCGGGGCGCACGACGCCGGCCGATCAGGCGGCGTCCGAGCCGCCGCATCGGCTGCTCCAGGTATCGGTGCGCCGGCCGGCTCCCTCGACAGCAGCACGACACGGTTCCACCAGGTGATCGCGTGCGGGCCGAGACCGAGGGAGCCGGGCAGGTTTCGTCACCGGCGACGGGCCAGCTTGGGGCGGGACTGGCCGAAGTTGAGCCGGGCGCCCGCCCTTCCCCTCAGGGCGTGACGAGCCGACCTCAGATCCGGGTCATGGTCGATGCGTATCCGCCTCCGCCGGGGTAGACCCATTCGCCGGTGACCGTGGTGCCGTCGGCGCTGAACGTGCCCTCGTAGTAGGCCGGGCTGCCCTTCGCGCCGCCCCAGATGGTCAGCTTGTCGCCGGTCAGCTCGTAGGCGTAGTCGAGGGTGTTGCCGGTCGAGTCGTAGAAACGCGACACCACGTCCGCGCCGACCGGCTCGCCGAAGGGGTGCAGGTGCCCGATCACCTCCAGGCCGGTGACCTGCTGGCCGAATTGGGTGAGCTCCACATGCTGGAGCAGGAAGAAGCGGCCGGGCATCCACTCGTACCGCACCGTTCCCTCTGCGCCGCCGGTGACCGCCCAGGTGCCGACCAGGCGGTCCAGGGCCTTCATCTCGGCGCTCGGCTGGTTGGTGGCAGACATCGAGTCCATCTCGTCCTCCTTGGTGAGTGCTTGCCGGTACCTCGGAGGCGATCCCCGGCCCTCGACATCTTTGAGATGTGACTTAGATCACATCGCGCTCATGTTGAGATCCCGGTTCCGGCCACGAGGTAGCGACAGGAACCCGTCGAAGGGGTCCGGTCAAGCAACCATCAAGGAGGAAGTCATGGCCACCGCTGCCACCCCCGCCGTCCACACCACTCCCGCCGTCCCCGCTACGTCCGGCCGCCTCGCCGGCGCCCTCGCCGGGCCGGCCTTCTTCGCTTCGGCCATCGCTCAGATGCTCACCCGTGAGGGCTTCGACATCACTCGGCACCCGATCAGCCAGCTCGCCACCGGCGACCTCGGCTGGATCCAGATCGCGACGTTCGTGCTCGCGGGTCTCGGCGGCTTGGCGCTGGCCGCGGGCGTCGGGCGCACCATCACCGAGGGGGTCGGAAGGCGGGCGCTGCCGATCCTCGTCGGGGTCTTCGGCGCCGGGCTGGTCAGCGCAGGCCTGTTCACCATGGATCCGGAGAACGGCTTCCCCGCCGGCACCCCTGACGGACCGGCTGCCCAGATGTCCTGGCACGGCGTGGCGCACTCGGTCGCGGCGGCCGTCTCCTTCACCGCGCTGGCCGTCGCCGCCATCGTGCTGACCGTCCGGTACGCTCGCCGCCGGGCCGTGCTGCCTGCCGTGTTGAGCGGCGCCGCCGCGCTCGTCCTGCTGCTGCCCATGTCGCCGGATCACATGAGCATCCAGATCGCCGTCAACGGCCTGGTCGCCTTCACCTGGACGACCGTCCTCGCGCTGTCCCAACGCCGCTCCGCCTGATCACGCGTACGCTCGTCTGAGCACGACCAGGAAGAGGATTCACATGAAGTACCTGTTGCTCAGCTACACCCCGGCCGCTGCCTGGGACGCCGCGACCGCCGACACCCCATCCGAGGAGGCACTGGCCGCGTTCGCCGCGTACCAGAAGTTCGAGCAGGAGCTGATCGCCACCGGCGAGTTCGTCAGCAGCGAGGGCCTCGGCCACCCGGTGGTCAGCACCACCGTCCGCAGGACCCCGAACGGCGTGGTGGCGACCGACGGGCCGTTCGCCGAGCTCAAGGAGGTCCTGGCCAGCTTCGCCGTGATCGACGTGGCCAGCAGGGAACGCGCCGTCGAAATCGTCTCGCGGATCGTCGAGGTGCTGGGCGAGCCGATCGAGATCCGCCCGATCATGGGCGACGACTTCGCGGCATGACCGGCCGCACCGGGGACGTGGAGCACCTGCTGCGCACGGAGGCACCGCAGGTGCTCGGTGCGCTGGTGCGGCGCTTCGGTCACTTCGACGTCGCCGAGGACGCCGTGCAGGAGGCGCTGCTCGCCGCGAGCCGGACGTGGGCGGCCGACGGCGTGCCGGACAACCCGCGCAGCTGGCTGATCCGCATCGGCTACCGGCGGATGGTCGACCTGCTCCGCTCCGAGCAGGCCAGGCGCCGACGCGAGCAGGAGGCCGGGATGACCGAGCTGGCCATGCACGAACCGGCCCGCCAGGCGCATCCGCTACAGGAGACCGACGACAGCCTCGCCCTGCTGCTGCTCTGCTGTCACCCCGCGTTGAGCGCCACCTCCCAGGTGGCGCTCACGCTGCGGGCGGTGGGCGGCCTGACCACAGCCGAGATCGCGCATGCCTACGGGATGACCGAACCCACCATGGGCACGCGGATCAGCCGCGCCAAGCAGCAACTGGCCCGCGCCGGTGCCCGCTTCACCCCGCCGACCGGCGCCGACCGGGGCGACAGAGTGACCGCTGTGATGCAGGTGCTCTACCTGATCTTCAACGAGGGCTACACGGCCTCCACCGGCGACGAACTCGCCCGCGTCGACCTCACCAGCGAGGCGATCCGGCTGACCCGCATGCTCCGCGACTCCCTGCCGGACGACCCCGAGGTGGCCGGCCTGCTCGCGCTGATGCTGCTCACCGACTCACGGCGCGCCGCCCGCACCGGCGGCGACGACGAGCTGGTGCCGCTGGACGAGCAGGACCGGACGCAGTGGGATCCCGACCTGATCCGCGAGGGCACCGAGCTGATCGACAGCGTCTGGGGCAGGCGCGAGGTGGGCCCGTACCAGCTGCAGGCCGCGATCGCGGCCGTGCACGCCACAGCCGCGACGTCGGAGCAGACGGACTGGCCGCAGATCGCGGCGCTGTACCTCTGGCTGGAACGGCTCAGCCCGACCGCGCCGGTGCGGCTGAGCCGGGTGGTGGCGGTGGCCAAGGCGTACGGGCCGGTCCGAGGGCTGGCGCTGCTCGACGACCTCAACCGTCGCTACCGGCTGGATCAGGAAGCGCTGACCCGGCAACGGGAACGCGCGGTGCGCGCCCACCTGCTCCACATGACCGGTGACGCGGCCGGCGCGGCGCGGGTGTACCGCGAGGCAGCCGCCCTGACCGGCAACCAGGTCGAGCAGCGCTATCTGCTCGACCGGGCCGACCGCCTCGGCTGAGGCCGGAAGCGACGCTTCAGGGCAGGATCTCGACGTACCCGTCGGTTCCGTGTACACGGATCCGCTGCCCGTTCCGGATCAGCCGGGTGGCGTCCACCACACCCACGACGGCCGGCAGACCGTACTCCCGTGCGATCACGGCCCCGTGAGTCATCAATCCTCCGACCTCCGTGACCAGGCCTGAGACGGCGACGAACAGGGGCGTCCAGCTGGGATCCGTATGGGCGGTGACCAGGATGTCGCCGGCTTCGAGCTCGGCCTCCGCCATGTCCAGGATGACGCGGGCCCTGCCCTCGATGGTTCCGGCGGAGACCGGTAGGCCGATCAGGGCACCGGCCGGCACGTCGTCGCGTCGGTACGCCCCGGTGATGGCCTCGCCGTCCGAGGTGAGCACCCGCGGCGGCGTGAGCGCGTGGTACGACCGGTACGCGTCCTTGCGCTGCCGGATAAGCTGGTCATCCACCTGGTTGGTGCGCACGACGTCGTGGAGCTCCTGGAATGTGAGGTAGAAGATGTCCTCCTTCTCAGGGAGTACGTCGGCCCGCACGAGACGCTCGGCCTCCTCCAGCAAGGCCTGCTTGTAGACGAGGAGGCGGCTGACGATGCCGTACTTCGGGTACTCCCGGTAGCCGATGAAAGTCCGGACCCGGTCGATCATCCGCTTGGCCTCGTCGGCTTTCCGCTCCCCGTCCGGCAGGGCCCGCAAGCGTGACAGCACGTCCCTTTCCTTCTTCTCCGCCTCCTGCCGCCCTTGCTCGAAGCGCCGCTCGGCGGCGCCCGGCTCGAAGAGCTTGACGTTGTCGAGGATCACGGGCACGAGCGTGGTGGGGCGCTCGCGCCAGCGGGGCCTCGTGATGTCGATTTCGCCGACGCAGCGCATGCCATACCGGTCGAGGTACGCCTCGATGGCGTCGCGCGCTTCAGGCCCGCCCGCGAACTTCGGCAACTCGTCCAGGAAGCCCTCGTCCTCGACGCCCTGCAGGAACGCCACCACCTCCGGATGCGGCCGGATCACGTCCGCGACGTCGAGCAGCGCCAGTCCCATCTCCGACGTGACGTTGTCAGGGGCGGACAGCGTGAGCGTGTCGGCCGCGTTCTTCTCGCCCAGCCACTCGTACAGCTTGTCGTTGAGCCACCACGTGGCCTCCATCCCCGCCATGATCGCCTGCGTGTTCAGCGGATCTTTGAGGACTCGCTTTTGCTCCTCGAAGGCCTCCAGCAGGAAGTCGAGCAGCGCCGGTCCGGTCTTCGTCCGGATGCCGCGCCGCAGGGCGGCGATGGACGTCTGGCTGCGCTCGATCAGCTCGCTGACGATGGCCGGATCCGTCTCGATCGGGGCGGGCGCGCCGCCGGCCTGCGGCCCGACGGGACCTCCGTCCGGGAGCGACGGGACGAAGTCGCCGCGGTCGAGGACGGTCTCCAGCGCGTCCCTGACCAGCGGATCGGACCTCCCCATCATCTCCAGGAGGCCGGCGCGGCTCGCGGGCGACGCCAGCCGCCGGGTGACGTCGACGAACAGCCGCCCGCCTGCCTCGTGCATCGGCGCGAGGGCCGTCAGCTGCCACACGGAGAGCCCCAAGGGCTTCATGGGGTCGGTCATCATCTGCCCATGGCCGACGGAGACGTAGACGTGATTGTCCTGGTCGCCGGTCTCGGGGATGGGGAACAGCGTGGTGATCGGCCGACTCTGAACGATCTGGAAGCCATCATCGACCAGGCACCATTCGATGTCCTGCGGGCGGCCGAAGTGCTCTTCGATCCGCCGCCCGAGCTGCACGAGCCGCACGACCTGCGCATCCGTCAGCGCCGCCTGCTCCTGCCGCTGCGGGTCGATCACCACTTCCTGCGTCCCGCCACCCGGCAGCGGGTGGATGGCACGCCGCTTGGCGGCGACCGTCTTGGCGACGACCTCGCCGTCGCGCACCTTGAACACGTCCGGGTTGACCAGCCCGGAGACCAGGGCTTCGCCGAGGCCGAAGCCGGCGTCCACGGTGGCGACCTTCCGGTCGCCCGTCACGGGGTCGGCCGTGAACAGGATGCCGGCCGCTTGCGCGAAGACCATCTGCTGCACGACCACGGCCATGCCGACCGTTCGGTGGTCGATCCCGTTGCGCTGGCGATAGGTCACGGCCCGCTCGGTGAACAGCGACGCCCAGCACCGGCTGACGTGCTGGAGGATCGCCGCAGGGCCCACGACGTTCAGGTAGGTGTCCTGCTGGCCCGCGAAAGAGGCCGTCGGCAAGTCCTCTGCCGTCGCGCTGGACCGCACGGCGTAGGCGGCCTGCTCTCCGAGCTGGGCGAGCCCGCGGGTGATCGCCGCCGCGAGACCGCCAGGGATCGCGATCCCTTCGACGGTCCTGCGGATCTCCGCGCTGAGCGTGCGGATCGCCTCCCGGTCATCCGGGTTCAGGTGCGCCAGCTGATCGAGCAGATCGGCCATCGACGGCGCTTCCGCCACGATGCGCCGGTAGGCGTCCGTCGTCACGCAGAAGCCGGCCGGCACGCGGATCCCCTCGATCCGCGACAGCGCGCCCAGATGCGCGCCCTTGCCGCCCACGACCGCGACCTGCGTCTCGTCAACCTTCCGCAGACCCATCACGTACTGCTCAAGCATGCGATACCTCCGCGGCAGCCGTGCTCCGTCGCACCGCACCGGCCGATCGGATCACCGGTGCCTCGCGCTCTGTCGAGCCCCCTTGTTGAGCACGTCGCCATCTCCGTTGCCTTCCCTGTGCCCAGTCGGCCTTCCGCTCCGCCCGGTCAGGCGGCGCGCACACTCGTGCCTCCGCCCCGAGCGCCCGCAACCGCACCGCCAGTCCCACCACCGGTTCGACGTCACCGCGTCCCATGTCGAGCCCTCTTTTCCGCAGGGTGTGGCCTCGGCCGACGATTCTGCGGCACGACCCGGGTCTTGCCGCAAGCCCCCCGGTGCGCTATACGTTAGGAGTGGCAAGGAGAGTGATCTCCCCCTGCGCAGGCGTGGTGTCCGAGCGGTCGTTCCGGCAGCCTCCAGCCCACCTGAAACCCGGACGCCGAACAGCCCTCTAACCTCCTGGGATCAGGAGTTCAGGGGGCGCAGCAGCGTATTGCGGATGTGAGGCCACTTGTCGCCTGCCGCGAGATAAACCGAACCCAGTGGTGATCTCGGTGGCGGTCTCGATGCCGGTCAACCCGTCGCGGACGACCAGTACACTCCCGCCGTCGCCACGCCTGTCCAGGCGCGCGCAGGCGCAGCGCCGCGGGCCGGCCGGTGACGTCGAAGGCGTGCTCGGGCTCGACGGCGGTGACACGGGCCGGGCGCAGCCGTATCCTCGTCCCCGCGAAGACGTCGGCGAGCTTTGAGCCTCGAGCTCCCGGCCGGCCGCGAGCTGATGCATCCGCAGCCGCTCGACGAAGTCCCGCACAGCGTTGACCACGGTGATCTCGGTGTCGGCCGGGGACAGCCGGCGGGCCAGGTCCCCGGCCACGTAGACCCCGGCGTAGCCGGCGCCGAGAACGACGATGCGGTGGCGTTGCTCCTGTCGGTTCGCTTGCTCCCGGTGAACTGAGCGGAACGGCGCCCCGATTGCTGACAGGAACCGCATGTGGCATGGGTCACAGAGGGGCAGGAGCGCCGCCCAACGATGCTCGCGACGCCGAGGCGGCGCAGAGCCGTCTCAAAATCAAATCTCTCTTTCTTTAGATTTTGAGATAGCGATAGACGGTGGCCCTGGAGACGTCGAAACGGGCGGCGATCTCCTCGCCGCTGCAGCCCTCGGCGTACAGGGCGCGCACCTGTGTGATCTGCTCCTCGGTGAGGATGGCGCGTCGTCCGCCGTTGCGTCCCCGGGGGAGCCCGCGCGCCCGGGGCGCGACCGGGGCGCCCAGCAGCGCCCGCGCCCCGTCCAGGATCGTGCTACGCAACTGATCGGCCGGTGCATCGCGGAACAGCACCACCGGATCGGCCAGCCCGGCGACCACCTGGCAGGCTCGCACCCGCTGCTCGAGCCCGCAGCCTGGACCAGCCACCAGCTCGTTGGCCAGGGCGATCGCCGTCCGGAAGCGGTCGGCGATCGGCGCCTGCACCAGCAACGTCATGTCCTTGACCAGCATGGTGAGTGTCTGGCGATGGCGCAGGTGCACATCGACGTAGCCTTCGATCGCCCGCCACCGCACCTCCTCGGCACTGTCGCAGGACTCGGCCTCGGCCAACACCGCCTCCAATTCGTCCAGCAGCGGAATCGTGAGCCGGCGGAGGATCTCCTCCTTGGAATCGAAGTGGTAGTAGAGCGCAGCCTTGCTGATGCCCACTTCATCGGCGATGGCCTGCATCGAGGTGGCGCGGTAGCCGCGGGCGGCGAACAGGGCGCGCGCCGCCTCCAAGATTCGCTCGGATGTCATTCGATCTCACTTACCTGAGGTCAGATTATTCGCTAGAGTGCTTACCGGCAGTCAGTCTATTGCTGCGGGGATGATCTGTATGCGAACCCAGGTGTCCTTCACCGCCGCCGGCGTCCGGTGCGCCGGCTACCTCTACCTGCCCACCGGTTCCGGGCCGGTGCCGTGTGTGGTGCTCTGCCACGGCTTCAGCGGGACCATGGACCGGCTCTTCGACTACGCCGAACGCTTCGCCGCCGAAGGCTTCGCGTCACTGGTGTTCGACTACCGCAGCTTCGGCGAGAGTGATGGCGAGCCCCGCCAAGTCCCCGACATCGACGGCCAGCTCGTCGATGTCCGCGCCGCCGTGGCCTTCGCCCGCGCGCACGAGCGGATCGACCCCGGCAAGGTGCTGCTGTGGGGCAACTCGCTGGGCGGCGCGCACGTCATCACCGTGGCCGCGAGCGATCCCCGGATCGCCGCCGTGGTGGCGCAGATCCCTTTCAACGGATTTCCGAAGAAGGTCGAGGGACGCTCGACGAGTGAGACGCTACGGCTGCTTGGCGCGATCGTCTGGGACGCGATCCGGGGCAAGGTGGGGCTACGTCCGTCCTACATCCCCATGGTGGGACGGCCGGGAGAACTCGCCGTGACCGCCACCCCCGAGGCCGACCAGCACATCCAGACGCTGACCGGTGGAGGAAAGACGCTGTGGCGCAACAGCGTCGCGCCCAGAGGCCTGCTGCAGATGATGCGCTACCGGCCCGCCGAGGCCGCCGCGCGGCTGACCTGCCCGCTGCTGGTCTGCGTCGCCGCCGAGGACCGCGAGACACCCCTGGAGAACAGCCGGGTGCTGGCCGACCGTGCGCCGCAAGGCGAGCTGCGTGTCTACCCCGGCAGCCACTTCACCTTCTACACCGACCTCAGCTTCCGGGACCGCGTGGTCACCGACCAGGTCGACTTCTATCGCCGGACATTTGTAACAAGGTGAGCGTTCACCAGGGGTGACATCGCGCACCTCCACTTGTGGGAGAACCATGCTGCACGGACGTCAGGCGGAGCAAGCCGTCATCGCCGAGTTGGTGGAAGGCCGGTACGGTGCACTGGTCGTGCGCGGTGAGGCGGGCATTGGCAAGTCGGCCCTTCTGGAGTGTTCTGCGGCTGGGGCACGGGCGCAGGTGTTACGGGTGTCCGGTGTCGAGTCCGAGGCCGACCTGCCCTTCGCCGCGCTGCATCTGCTGCTGCGTCCCGTCCTCGAGCACGTCGAGGCGCTGCCGCGCCAACAGGCGGAGTCGTTGCGCGGTGCGCTCGGCCTCGGCGGTGCCACCCGGGGCGACCGTTTCCTGGTCGGGCTCGCGACGCTCAACCTGCTGGTGGAGCTGTCGGCCGCGGGCCCGGTGCTCTGCCTGGTCGACGACGCGCAGTGGTTGGACGGCGAGTCGGCCGATGCGCTGCTGTTCGCTGCACGCCGTCTGCATGCCGAGCCCGTCGCCGTCCTGTTCGCCGCGCGGGACGGCGATGTGCGGGACGGCGACTTCCCCGCCAGAGGGCTGCCCGAGTTGCGGCTCCGGGAGCTGGATGCCGAGGCGGCGGGCAACCTCCTCGCCGAGCAGGCGGCGGATCTGCCGCCTACCGTGCGCGACCAGCTGATGGCCGAGGCCGGGGGCAACCCGCTGGCACTGATCGAGCTGCCCCGGATGCTCACCCCTGAGCAGCGTAAGGGCGCCATGGCTCCGCTGACCTTCTTCGCCGGTACGGCGCAGCCGGTGACGGACCGGGTGCTGATGGGGTTCCGCGTCCGCGTCTCGGCGTTTCCCGCCGCCACCCGCTCCTGCCTGTTGGTGGCGGCGTTGGACCACCACGGCGGGTTGGAGGTGCTGGCGCGCGCGGTCAGCCAGCTTGGGGCCTCGCTGGTCGACTTCGCTGAAGCCGAGCGCGCGGGTCTGGTCCGGGTGGGGCCCGACGGCGTTGCCTTCCATCATCCGCTGGTGCGTACTGCGGTGCTGCTGGCCTGCGACATCGGCGACCGGATGGCCGCCCACCAGGCGCTGGCCGAGACCGCCGACGACGACCGGCGTGCCTGGCACCGGGCCGCCCTCACTCTGCAGCCCGACGAGGAAGTGGCCGGGGAACTGGAGAACCTGGCGCTGCTCGCGCTGCGCCGCGGCGGGCAGACGGCGGTCTCGGCGGCTTACGCCCGCGCGGCGGAGCTGTCACCCGACCCCGGCCGGGCCGTGCGCCGGTGGACCGCCGCAGCCCAAGCCGCGATCGAGGCGGGCCTATGGCAGCGCGCGGGCGAGCTGGTGACCAGGGCGCGGCAGCGGGCCGAGACGGTCACGCTGACGGGGTCTGCCCAGGCTGAACTCGCCTACGTGCGCGCCAAGCTGGAGGTCGAGGCGGGCCGGCCGCTGGATGGCGTACGGCTGCTGCACGACGGGGCCGAGGCGACCGACGACCTGCCCAGCAAGTTGTCGCTGCTGGCCATGGCGGGCTACTACACCTGGCCCAGTTCCACCCACCCCGACCAGCTCACCCTGGCCCGCCGTACCGAGGAACTGTGCCCGGACGGCGAGGGGCCGGTGGAGGCGGTGCGCACCGTCAACCACTCCTTCCGCCGGGTCCTGGAGGGCGACGCCACCCCCACGCTTCTGTCGGGCAGGCCGGGACGGGACGACCACATCCCCTACGAGCTGCGCTGCCTTCAGGTCTTCCAGGGGATCGTCGGCGAGGACATCGCCGGCATGCTCGACGCCCCCACCGCGCTCGTGGAGGAATGCCGGGTGGAGGGACGGCTGGGGCGCTTGCCCCAGGCCATGGTGATCCTGGCCATCGCCGAGGTGCTCGGCGGCCGGCATCCCTCCGCGCGGGCCACGGTGACCACGGGTCTGGCCCTGGCCTCCGATGTCGGCCAGCCGATGTGGCGCGGCTACCTGGCGGGCATCCACGCCTGGCTGTCGGCAGTCGCCGGGGCGCAGGAGGAGTGCGAGGCGATGGCCGAGCAGGCGATCCGTGACGCCGACCACCGTAGGTGGATGCCCGGAGCCGGTTGGGGGGAGTGTGCCCGGGCGATCCTCGACCTCGGGCTGGGCCGCTACGAAGCGATGCTTGACCGGGTGGACCGGGCGATGAGCGGTCCCACGAGCCATGCCTTCCTGTGGCGGTATTCCTGGCCCGACTACATCGAGGCCGCTGTCCGGGTGGGGAAGCCACGGCGTGCCCAGGACCTGCTCCACAGCTTGGCCGCCTCCGCAGAGGCAGCGGGCCGGACCGCACCGCTCGCCCTCCTCCAGCGGGCGCGTGCGCTGCTGAGCCCCGACAGCGCGGCCGGGGCGCTGTACGAACGGGCGCTGGCCCTGCACGCCCAGGACCGGCAGCCGTTCGACGAGGCACGCACCCGCCTGGTTTATGGCGAGTGGCTGCGCCGGAACAGGCGGCGAGCTGAGGCGCGCGGTCAGCTCCAGGCCGCCATGGAGGCCTTCGACCACCTGGGCGCCACTCCTTGGGCTGCTCGCGCCGCCACCGAGATGCGCGCGACCGGGCTCAGCCTGCCGGACCGCTCGCAGGCCGCAGATCCGCTGGCCGTGCTGACATCGCAGGAGCTGCAGGTGGTACGGCTGGCTGCCACTGGCGCGTCCAACCGCGAGATCGGCGCGCGGCTGTTCCTGAGTCCCCGCACCGTCGCCTCCCACCTGTACAAGGCCTTCCCCAAGCTGGGAGTCGCCTCTCGCGCCGAGCTGGCCAGGCTGGAGCTGGCATAGGTCAGACCCGACGGTAGATGATCGGCTGCGCGGCGACGCCGTTGACCTTGAAGTTGGCCAGCACAAAAGTGCGGAACGTGGGCCGGAAGATCAGGCTGGGCAGAAAGGCGCACCAGTTGGGCCAGCTGGCGTGGTTGACCAGCCCGTAGTCGGTGGGCTCGCCCTCCACCGGCCGCATCAGCGCGGAGTTGGGCAGCGCGGTCTTGGCCTGGAACCACCCGGCGGTGTACTCCCACACCTTCAGCAGGGTCTCGCGGTCGTCGGCGTAGAAGTAGTTGAACAGGTAGCAGTGGTCCTGGCTGTGGTCCACATCGCCGAGCCGTCCGGCGTTGTCGGCCACGATCTGGTGGGTACGGCGGGAGGCCGCGCGGAGCGTCTCGGCGAGTTCCTGGTAGGCGGCGCTCTCGCGGAGCTCCAGAGCGGCCTCCACGGACGCGGTGCGGATCAGCACGACGACGTCGAAGCGCGCCGGCCGGATGCCCCGGGCGGCCAGCACCTCCTCGCCCTCGCCGGGTGGGCGCAGGACCGCGCGGAACACGTTCGCCTCGCGCGCCTCGATCCCCGCGACCAGCGCCTTGAGCCGGGCGGCTAGTCGTGTGGGAGCAGACGCGAAGGGGCCACGCCAGGAGCCGGCCTCGCCGGCCAGCATGACGAAGCCGTCACCGGTTGCGGGCAGCGCCTGGGCCCTGACGGCCAGATGGTCATTGATCAGCTTCATGGCGCCGACGCTAGCCAGAGGCCCTCGGGGCTCGCCTCCGTCATCTGACTGATGTTCACCGGCCAACTACCGTGCGGATGCTGAGGGTCTCCTGTTCCTGAGCCTCGGCGACGGTGATGGGCAGCTCCCACGCACCACCCGTGACCAGCACGTTGCGGCGACGAAGCGCCGGGATCGGACTGGACGGACCGAACTTCGTCGAGGGCCGCCACGTGCGAGGCAAGGTGATTTTCACCGCCTGAATAGCGGGTCGACCGTGACCTCCGGGCAGGCCCGTCACGGGAACAGCGGTCTTGCCGTCACAGCAGCATGCTGATGGTGATCATCTCTTCACCTTGATCCCCGGACAGGATGATCGACAGTTCCCATACGCCGTCCATGGCGAACATGTTCTCCGTGGCGACGAAGCGGCCGTGACCGGCCTGGACGGTGCCGACCGGCGGCAGAGCGTGGCCCATGCCGGGCATGGCCGCAGCCAGCGTGACCGTTTCGGCCTTGCCCGAGGTCACCCGCACCTCGACTGGATCGACCGGCACGGTGACGGTGTAGCGCGTACCCGCCGCCTGCACGCTCTCAGGGCCGCCGCCGAGCCAGCGCGAAACGACGGCGAACAGCACCCCCGCCACGAGCAGGCAGACACCCGCATACTTCATCGATCTACCTCCATGGTGAAGGACCTGGTCATGAGACGACCTCTGGCGGCGTACTGGACCCAGACCAGGTAGCGGCCCGGCTCGGGAGATGTGAGCGAGAAGCGCAGTGCGGAGGTCCCGGCCGCCGTCCCGTGCGCATGCGCCAGGTGTGCGCCGTCCCGGCTCCTGACGATCAGGTGGCCAGGCATGCCCAGCCAGGGCTGGGCCGGCGCCTGCGTGCCGACCTCGATGGTCAACGGGCTTCCGGCGACGAGGACGGCCGGCGTCAGGCGGGGCGTGACGGGCTGCTGGACGTAGGCGTCCGGCCGCGCCCTACCCGAGACCTCGAAGGCGCCGGTGAGCAGCTGCCCGCCCGACTCCTGCCGCTCAATCTCGGCGTAGGCCAGGTAGCGACCCCGACGCGGGAGGCTCAGCCGTACGGCCAGCACGCCCAGCGCGGTCCGCAACGGGTGCACGTGCCGGAAGACCGCGCCGTCCTCGCTGGTGACCACGACATGTGCGGCGGCCTCATGGTGGATGGCGAGGTCGTCCACCGGCCGCCCGGTCGCGCTGTCCGCCAGCCGCAGGGCCAAGGTGAACTCGGCGCCCGTGACGGGCCGGGCGGGCAGCGTCGAGAACCGGCCTTGCGCATACGGCCGCCCGCCCGCCAGCTGCGTAGGAGAGAGGTACGGCATGAGCAGCATCACCGTGACCGCGACCCCCGCAGCCGCACTCGCACCGCTCACGAGCCGCCGGGACACGCTCCTGGCCAGCACCCCGCCCACCAGCAGCAGCCCGGCCGCCAGGAAGGCGCCGTCCATCACCATCGCCCAGGGAGCGCTCTCGGGAACCACGACCGGGAACGGGATTACCGAGACCTCAGCACCGGCACGGACGCGCAGCTCGTGCGGGCCGGCATGCTCGGCCCGCAACGCTGCCGGCTCCCGACCGGCGCTCACCGAACCGGTCGACTGCTGCCGTCGGTCAGCGAGCGCGACTCCAGCTCCAGGCTCACAGGCTGCAGCGCATGCGCGCTCACCCGCAGCGGCCCCGGCACCTGCGAGGACGCCGTTTGCCCATCGCCTCTGTCACGTGACTGACGTGCCCCGAGCACACGTCAGTCACCTGACGGAAGCGATGGGCAGCGCAATCTTCTTAGAGTTCCGGCCATGATCAAGCGACCTGAACCCTATTCGGCGACCGTTATGGCAATCCTGGCCGCCGCCTTCTGCACCTGGGCCCTGCTCACCCTCCCCATCCAGGGTGCCGTCATCCTCGTGGTGGCCAGCGTGCTGGGCTGGAGCGGTTGGATCGCCTTCAGCTACACCCGCCCCGTGAAGTCCAGGAAGGTGATCGCCGTCTACCTGTGCGCGGTGGGCTTCCAGCTCATCCACATGGCCGAGGAGTACACCGGCGGCTTCCCGCACGAGATCGTCGAGCTGTTCGACTCACCGCGCGACTGGCCGGAGAAGGAATTCCTGCTCGTCTTCGTCTTCGGTTTCGGCGCTCTCTATTTCTTCGCCGGCGCCGGCGCGCTCTACCGGATCCGCGTGGCCAACTTCTTCCTGTGGTGGTACGCCCTCGGCGCCGGCCTGCTCAACGGCATCGCCCACTTCGTCTTCCCGATCCTCAAGGGCGGCTACTTCCCCGGCCTGTACACCGCCGGCGGCCACTTCATCATGAGCGGGCTGCTGATCTACTTACTCATCAAAGAGAACCGCGTGCTCAAGGCGGAGGAGCAGCAGCAGGTTCAGTCGCTGGTCAGGTAGCGCTGGATGGTCGGCGCGAGCCACTGGGATGTGGCGACGTGGCGACACAGCGGCGCCGCCCTGGGCATCGCCAGCGCTTGCGCGCCGAGGACCTCGCGCAGCCGCACGGCCCGCGGCCTCATGTGTCGCCCCTGGACGCTGATGGGCTTGGGCAGGAGAGCATGTCGATGATGTCGACCCGACTGGAGGAGACATGGAACGAATCGTCGTGCAGCCGGTAGGAACGGTCGTCGGTGGACGCGCTGAGGCGTTTGACGACGACTGGAATGTCGAGAAGGCGCTGATCCGTCTCGACGGAACGCGTTTCGGGCCAGAGGCGCTCGCCGGGCTGGACGCGTTCTCGCACCTGGAAGTGGTGTTTCAGTTCCACCTCGTGGACCCATCCTCGATCAACACCTCCGCCCGTCACCCCCAGGGCAACCCGGACTGGCCCAAGGTCGGCATCTTCGCTCAGCGGGGCAAGAACCGGCCGAACCTGCTGGGCGTCTCGCGCTGCCGGGTGGTCGCCGTGGACGGCCTGGACATCCATGTCCGCGGCCTGGACGCCGTCGACGGCAGCCCGGTCCTGGACATCAAGCCCTACATGGCCGAGTTCGGCCCGCAGGGCGAGACGGTGCAGCCGGAGTGGGCCACCGAGCTGATGCGCACCTACTACTGAAAGGAAGGAAACCTCTCATGTCGAAGACCGTCCTGGTGACCGGCGCCTCCACCGGAATTGGGCGTGCCACCGCGCTGCTGCTGGCCCGCGAGGGCTTCACCGTCTACGCGGGGGTGCGCAAGGAGTCAGACGGCCAAGCACTCGGCCCCACTGTCACACCCATCATTCTCGACGTCACCGACGCCGGCCAGACCGCGGAGGCCGCCGAGCGCCTGCGCCATCTCGATGCCCTGGTCAACAATGCCGGGATCGGCGTCACCGGACCGCTGGAGTTCGTCCCCTTGGACGCGTTGCGCCGGCAGTACGAGGTCAATGTCTTCGGCCAGGTGGCAGTCACCCAGGCGATGCTGCCGATGTTGCGGGCCTCGCGCGGGCGCGTGGTCACAGTCGGCTCGGTGGGCAGTTGGATCACATTGCCCTTCGGCGGTCCGCTGTGCTCCTCCAAGCACGCCATCCGCTCGCTGAACGACGCGCTGCGCATGGAGGTCAAACCCTGGGGGATCCGCGCGGTACTCATCGAACCCGGCTCCATTCACACAGACGCGGTGGACAAGCTGGAAGACGAGGTCGAACCCCGACTGGCCTCTCTCGGCCCCGAGGGCAGGCAGCTGTACGGCACCGCCTACCGCACCATGACCACCGCCGGGCTCAAGGAGGAGCGCTCGGGCTCCAGCCCCGACGTGGTCGCCCGCGCGGTGCTGCACGCCCTGACCGCGCGCAAGCCCCGCTCCCGCTATCCGGTCGGCAAGAAGTCCCGGCTGATGAGCACGCTCGGCCGCATCGTCCCCCAGTACACCCTCGACCGCCTGCGCCTGCGCGCGCTCGGCCTGTCCTGAACCCCGAACGGAGCACACCGATGCCCCAGCTCGCCGGAGCCGACGCCCTCGTCGCGCTCGACCCCGTTTTCGCCCGGCTCGCCGTCGGTGCGGGCCACAACCTGTGGGGCCTGACCCACCTGACTCCGCGTGAGAAGGCCTTCGTCTGCCTGACCGCCGACCTGTGCCACCCCCACCTGGGCCTGCCGTTGGCCATGCACGTGCAGATGGCCCTGGCCAATGGGGTCGAACCCGAGTCGATCCGGGAGCTCTACCGCCACCTGGCCCCCTATGTGGGCTACCCCATCCTCGTCCCGGCCTTCCAGCGTCTGGCTGAGCTCGGCCTCCCGGAAGCATCCGACACCGAGGCGGTCAAGCCGGTGCCGGTGACCGGGCCGCTGGCCCGCGCCGTACGCGACCTCGAGGACGTGGACCCGGGCCTGGCCGCCTTCACCGAGGACCAGCTCGCCCAGCGCTGGGCCCGCACCCACCTCAGTGTGCGCGAGCGGGCCATCGCCTGTCTGGTCGTGGACGTCTTCTACCAGACGTTGGGCGAATCCCTCCGCCTGCACGCCGAACTGGCCAAAGCGGCCGGAGCCACCGAGGAAACCCTGCGCGATCTGCTCCGCGGTCTGGCCGAGTTCGGGCTACCCCGAGCCTGGGCCGCCGCCAAGGCCCTCCTTCCTCAGCGGGGCTCCGGCTCGGGGACCGCCACCTGAGCGCTGCAGGAGGCGAAGGCGCCGGCGCAAGGACTCCCCGGGCTAGAGGTGCCGCCCGCCGGTGCGAGTCCGGGACGAGGCGCGCAGGCCGCCGGTCGTTACCGTGCAGGGCCTGACCGGCGCATCTACGAGATCGCCGCCGAGGTCACAGGTGCCGCGCCGCGGCGGTGCCTGTTCGTGGATGACCGGCCGGAGAACGTGGAGGCGGCCAGGTCGCTCGGCATGACCGGCCTCCACTACCGGACGGTGGCGGATCTCGCCGCGGCCCTGGCATGGCGGTGGCGGGTTGCCTGCGATTCCGCCCCGACTCCGCCGCTGATCGTCGCCATGCGCTCAGCACAATGGGCGCGGGGTGTGCGTTGGATCACTCGGCATGGCTGTCACGGATCGTCGCGCCAGCCCGTCCAGACGCATGGGGACTCCCCGCGACTGAACCAAAGGATCACCATGACACGCCTGGACAACGCACCTCAGACCACCGCTCCCCAGCCGGTGCACAAGCGAGGCTGGCGCCGCCGGCTGGCGGCTGCGCTAGCCCTGCTGGTGGCCGCGCTGCTGTTCGGCGCGTACGGCTGGCAGCCGGCCGAAGACGGTCGCGCTTTCCGCTCGCCGTACCTTGCCCAGGTCGGCTCACGCTACGCCGACACCCCTATCGCGCGCTTCCACTACGTCCAGGCCGGATCCGGCACGCCGGTGATCCTGCTCTCGCCCGGCGGCACCTCGGTCATCGGCTGGAAGGATCAGCTCACCGTGCTGGCTCGCGACCACACCGTGTACGTGGTCGACCTGCCAGGCCAGGGCTACACCCAGCTGAAGGACGCCGACTTCGCCTTCGACCTGGACGCCATGGTCTCCGCCGTCGGCGCCTTCATGGACCACCTCGGTGTACGGCAGGCCGCGCTGGCGGGCAACTCCTGGAGCGGCGGCTGGGCCCTGGCCTTCGCCCAGCGCCACCCTGATCGCGTCACCAAGCTCGCCCTGCTGGACGCCACCGGCCTGGACCTGCCGGGGACCTTGATGTGGGAGTCCTTGAAGGTCCCCGTCATCGGGGAGCTGGCCGTCAAGCTGTCCACCGGCAAGTCCACCGTCCGCGGCCTGGCCAAGGGCATGATGGTCAACAAGGGCCGCGTTAGCGAGCAGTTGCTTGACGAGTGGTGGGCGCCGATGACCTTCTACGACAACATCCGCGCCACCTACCTGCTGGAACGCCGTCTGGACTGGGCGCAGACCGAACGCGCCCTCCCCATCACCAAGACCCCGGCCCTGGTGCTGTGGGGCAAGCAGGACACCATCCAGCCTGTCGAGCGCGCCCACCGTTTCGCCGAACTGCTCCCGAACGAGCAGCTCGTGGTGTTGGATGGCTGCGGCCACGCCCCCCAGCTGGACTGCCCGGAACCGGTCAACCACCACCTCCAGACCTTCTTCGCCGACTCACGGTGACCCATTGCCCACGCGTACATAGCCCCTGGTGAGCTGCTCGCGGCAGCCCTCAACGATGCGGGCCTTCATACCGACGTGATCAAGGATCCCGGCAGTGGGCGGGGTGGGGGCACCAGCCGTTGCCGGGGCAAGTCGGCTCGTGGAACAGGTCCGCGGTCTGCTCTTCTTCGAGCGCCGGGCCAGCACGAAGTCGGCGAGAGCGCCGGCGCCAGACCTGATCGTCTCCCATCCGCCGGCACGGGTAGCTCCCGGGAACGCACACAGAAAGGGACATTCACGCCATGCCATCCACCGATTCCCCGATCCCGCGCTTCCACCTGGCCGTACCAGTCGACGACCTGGCCGCGGCGCGCCGCTTCTACGGTGAGGTGCTCGGTCTGGAGCAGGGCCGCAGCGCCGAGACATGGGTGGACTGGAACCTGCACGGCCACCAGTTCGTCACCCATCTCGCCCCTGGCCGCACCCAGCGCATCCACAACCCGGTCGACGGCCACGACGTCCCCGTACCGCACTTCGGCCTCATCCTGACCATCCCGGAGTTCCACGAACTCGCCGACCGCCTTCGCGGCGCGGGCACCGCGTTCGTCATCGAGCCGTACGTACGCTTCGAGGGCGAGGTCGGCGAGCAGTGGACGATGTTCCTGCTCGACCCGGCGGGCAACGCTCTGGAGTTCAAGGCGTTCGCCGACGACTCCCAGGTCTTCGCCACCTGACGACGCGCCGTCTCATGCCGCACTCCCGGGGGCGCACCCATGCGCCCCCGGAAGACACCTTGGCCCCATTCGGTTCGTGCGATGAGCACGAGCTACATCTGGGTCCGCGCGTACGTGTGCAGTGCGTCGCGGACGAACGCCGCCCCCGCGGCGTCGTCGTACATGCCGGCGAAGCGGGGGTCGTCGACGTACATGTCGCCCAGGCCCTTCACCATCTCGATCGAACGCTCCCTGTCGCCCTCGGCCGTGGGGGTACCCGGGATCTGGCTCAGCCACTGGACGTGCCGGGTAGCCAGTGACCGAGCGTGCTCCGATGTCGGGGAAACCCCGGCCTTCGCTGCGGCGACCCATGCGGCGACGAGGTCCTCAGTGTCCTGCTTCCAGGCCAGCTGCTGGTCAAGGGTCTTGCCGTGCCACCAGTCGTTGCTCACCTGGAACGCGCGCTCGCCCCAGCGTGAGATCACCTCGTCCTTGTAGTGGTCGTTGAACCCCGCCAACATCACGTCCATCCGCGGTTCCACCCCCGCCTGCATGGCCTCGAGCGTGTGACGCACCGATCGGATCTGCCGTTCGAGGCGGTCCCGTTCCTCTTCCAACGCGGCGATGTGGGCGCGGAGCCCGTCGTGGGTGTCCACCTCGTCGGCCAGGACCTTGGCGATGGCCGGCAAGCCCATGCCGAGCCGGCGCATGAGCAGGATCCGCTGCAGCCGGGCGACCGCGCCCGGGTCGTAGTAGCGGTACCCGTTCGCGCCGACCCGGGACGGGGCCAGGAGCCCGACGCGGTCGTAGTGACGCAGGGTGCGACTGCTGATGCCGGCCCTCGCCGCGAGTTCCTGGATCGTCCACTCCATCCTTCCAGTGTCACCCGCGGCGCAGCGTGGCCGCGATGACCTCCGAGCTGTCGGCGTGCAGGGCCTGCGCCGCCGTCTGCCCGGTCGCCGCCAGGTAGGTGTCGACCAGCCGGTTGCCCGCGGCGTAACCGGCACCCATCGGCAATCCCACCGGGGTGACACCGAGGTGCTCGGCGCCGGGGTCGCCGTGCACCCAGGCAGTGAAGTTCTGCATGCCTGTCACGTCGAGCCCGGTGAGCACCTTGGCGAAGATCTCGTCATCGTGCAGGTGCGGCACACCGATGCGGGCGGGGCCGAGCTCGTCGCCGTAGAGCTGGCGGGCGAAGGCGTCGGCCAGGCCCTCGCCGACGATGTGATCGCCGACCGTGACGGTCATCGGGTCCCACACCACCCCGCCCGGGCTCCACCGCAGGTTGTGGTGCAGTTCGTGCACGGCGGTGGCCTCCAGCCGCTCCACGTTCTCGGGGAAGGGCCAGAACGTGATCACGATCTGGCCGGAGATGCCGCCGAACCCGGTCACTCCCAGGCAGGGACCCATGAAGTGCTTGTCAGCCGGATCGCCGAGGACGAACAGCACGGTGATGTCCGGAGCCTCCAGCCCCGGCGTCGCCTCCAGAAGTACGGCGAGAGCGTCGTCGAGCGCGCGTTGCATCCGCTCCCAGGCCCCGGCCGCCGCCAGAGTTTCGAGCGCGTCGAGGCAACGCTCCTCGTCGCGGTCGATGGGGAACCCGGACGTTTGGAGGTGTATGGCCACCAGGTCGGCCTCGCCGGGGTAGTAGCGGTACATGTCCCGGATGGGCTCCAGCATCGAACGCAGCAGGTCAACGCGGTCCGCTACCGGGGCCAGCAGGATCCGTCTCATGGCGGAGTAGGTGTCAAGAACAGTGATCGACATGCCTGCGATGCTAGAAGTTGACGCAGCGTCAAGGTCAAACCAGCGGCGACCCGCCGTCACCCAGCCCCGTCATGGGCCGGCCGTTCGCCGCTGACGGACTCACGCGCGCCCCGGCCTGTGCTCGCCGTCTCGCCAGGTGAATGGAGGTGATCGTGCAGATCGCGAGCCTGTCAGCTGCCGCTCGTCGAGCCGCGGGTGGACGGCGTGGTCGGCCTGCCGGCTGATTGCCAGCCGCGGGTGAGGATGTCGAAGATTGTTTCGACGGCGGCGCGGCGGTCTTGGTGGCCTCGCGCGAGGGCAGGGATTTCGAGGACGTATCGGGCGAGGACTGTACAGGCGAGGTCGTCGTGGTCGACGTCGAGCTCGTCGGCGATGGCCGCGGCGAGGGCGTCGGTGTGCCGGGTCCACATGCGTTCGGCGTAGGCGTGCAGCTCCGGCGTGGAGTCCACCAGCTGGGTGAACCCGGCCCGCTGCGGGTGCGTCTCGATCGGCAGCCAGGTATCCAGGACGTGTCGGCGGAGGGCGTCGGGGATGCTCTGGCCGGCGGGCCGCTGCCGAACCGCGGCGACCAGCTCCGCTTCCCGGTCCTCGTCCTGGTCGAAGACGAGGGCTTCCTTGCCGGTGAAGTGCTTGAACACCGTGGTGGTCGACACATCGGCAGCTTCGGCGATGTCGCGGATGCTCACCTGGTCGTAGCCGTGCTCCAGGAAGAGATCCAGGGCGGCGTCGGCGATCGCTTGACGGGTGGCCGCCTTCTTGCGTTCACGGCGGCTGACGGGTGGCACGGTCATGGGTTGAGCATATCCGCTAGTGGCCTCATATAAATAGTGGCATCAGTTGTTTAGTTGACTCATTGCACTTTTATGCCTAGCGTGCTGGATGGGAGCCACGAGACCCGAGGATCCAGGCGTTTCGCCCTGCACCCCTTCGTTCGCCGTGGCCCTGTCATCGCGGACCTGTCTGCGAGGCGCCGGGCCGGAAGACCCGGCTCAGGCGCCCCGAGGCCCCGGGTCCCGCTCTCCATCGACCGAAAGGAACCAGCCGTGACGTCTTCCGCGCCCGACCGTGCCCGCATCAGCATCATCGGCGCCGGGCCCGGCGGCCTGACCTGCGCACGAATCCTGCAGCGGCGCGGTCTGGCGGTCACCGTCCATGACCGCGACAGCGGCCCGAACGCCCGTGACCAGGGTGGCACCCTGGACCTGCACGCCGACAGCGGTCAGAGAGCACTGCGCGAAGCCGACCTGCTGGAAGAGTTCTTCGCCCTGGCCCGCCCTGAGGGGCAGGAGATGCGCCAGATGAACCCCGCTGGCGAGATCCTGTTCCATCACGTCCCCGAGGACGGCGAGCTGTTCAAGCCGGAAATCAACCGCGGTGACCTGCGGGACCTGCTGCTGGGCTCGTTGCAGCCGGGAACCGTGCAGTGGGGCCGCGCCCTCGCCTCGATCAGCGGCCCCGCCGACGGGCCGCGCCTGCTGCACTTCGCCGACGGCACGTATCTCGAGACCGACTTGGTCATCGGCGCGGACGGCGCCTTCTCCCGGGTCCGTCCGGCCGTCTCGCCCGCCGTCCCGCAGTACACCGGGGTGAGCTTCCTTGAGATGTGGTTCTCCGACGTCCAGACCCGGCACCCCGAGATCGCCGAGCTGGTCGGCCAGGGCGGCGCCGCCGCGGCCGACGGTGACCGCGGCATGTTCGCCCAACGCAACAGCAGCGACCACATCCGCGTCTACCTCATCCGGCGCGTCCCGGTCGATTGGATCAAGCGAAGCGGCCTGACCATCGACGACACCGACGCCATCCGCGCCCTGCTCCTTGAGGAGTACGCGAGCTGGTCGCCGCGCCTGCGCCAGCTGATCAGCGGCAACGACGGCCTCCACGTCGACCGCCCGATCTTCGCCCTCCCCGTCCCGCACACCTGGGCGCACAACCCGACCGTCACCCTGCTCGGCGACGCAGCCCACCTCATGCCCCCGCTCGGCGTCGGCGTCAACCTCGCCATGCTCGACGCCAGCGAGCTCGCCGTCACCTTGGCGAATTCTGCCACCGTCGCCGACGCTGTCCGCGCCTACGAAAGCACCATGCTGCCCCGCGCGACCGAGATGGCCAAGCTCCTGGAGGGCGGCACCGAGCAGCTGCTGTCCGACGAACTGCCCGACTTCGCCCAGGACAGCACGCAGCCGTGAACATGACCGACATCTCCCTTCGGCGAGATGCCGTCCCGCACCTCGGGCGCGGACGAAGGGCGGCGGCCATGACGGAAAAGAAGCGCCACACCACCGTCACCACCCAGGAACCGGCCGTGCAGGAGCAGGGCCCGGCCGGCGCCGCCCGCTCCCTGCGCGCCGCACTGCCCGGCCAGAACGCCTCAGCCACGCCGAACAGCAGCTCCTCACGGAATGGCTGGACCGCCTGTCCGCATAGCCGCCCCTACGGACAGGGAGTGCGAGAGCTGACCGTGCAACGGTTGGCGGACGCCCCTCAGCCCCACCCCCGTCTGCCATCGAGGCGCTCAACGTGCGGCTTGCGCGGTGACGCGCTCGATGGCCTGGACGGCGACATCGGGCTGATCGACGTAGATGTAGTGCTCGCTGTTGGTGGCCGTGCTCAGGGTGCTGTCGCTGGACAGCGCGAGCCACCTGCGCTGGCCTGCGGCCCACGCCTTCTCCAGGCGCGGCCCGTACTGGGGCAGGGCCCGGAGGTACGGCTTGCCGTGCGTGATGACCTCGACCGGGATGTTCCCCGCGGAGCGGACCTTGCCATCGGGGATGACGAGCTTCTCCGGATTCTGTCCCTGAAAGATCGCGAGGTTCTGCGCGCGCAACTCGGCCGCCGGGCCCTTGGCGGACTCGGGGATCGCCTTCGTGATGTCGTCCAGCATCGTGGGCGGCGTGGCGTCCATCAGGACCAGCCCCTTGACCCGGTCCTGGTGGTCAGGGGCGTACCTCGCGGCGATCAGCCCGCCCAGCGAGTGCCCGGCCAGGACGACCGGGCGGTCACCGGACACGCGGTCGAGAACCCCGGTCAGGATCTTCCCCGCGCTGGAGAAGTCCTGTGGGCCGTCCGGCTGGTCGCTCGCGCCCGCGCCGAGCCGGTCGTAGGAGCAGACCCGGTTCTGCTCGCTCAGCGTCTTCTGGACGGCGGCCAGCTTGTCCAGCCCATCGCCCCCTCCGTGCATCAGCACGATGACCGGCTTGCCTTTCGCCGGGTCGCCGGAACAGGACACGTTCACCGAACGGCCCGAGACCTCGATCTTCTCGGTCCCGGAGATGGGGGCGGCGTCGGCTGACCGCGTGGCGGAGGCGAAGGGGTCCCAGTTCTCCACCGCGTCGCCATCGCATCCGGCGGCCCCCGCGCCGACCACGGTGCAGCACAGCGCGGCCACGACGGATGTCTTGATCTTGCGGAGCATGAGGTCCTCCAGTGGGGGAGTCGACGCCGGGTGATGCACACGGCGGTGTGGCGGGAAAGCGGACGGAGCGCCGTGGCTGCGTCGTAACGCTACGGATCGCGCGCTCCGAGATCGTCCCCGCACGGTGGACATGCGCTTGTCCCCCGTGCGAGCTACCGGCGAATGTCCACGGTGTGGGGACGATCCCGGAGCGCCGGCTCCCTAGCGTTTGTCGGCGTACCCGCGCGCACCGGCCGCGGGAGGTCGCAAGGGAGTCGTCATGCGTCTGTTGAAGCAGCTCGTGCCCGTCGCGGCGGTCGCCGCCGTCGGCGGCGCGGGCGTGCAGGCAGTGGGGGGAAATCCGTACCTCACCCTGGTCCTCGGCGTCGCGACGGCCGTGCTCGCAGTGTTCGTGTACGCCCGCGTGGTGCGCTGGTCCGAGCGCCGCGCGCCGGTGGAGGTGGCGGCGCAAGGCGCCGTCCGCGCGATCGCACGAGGGGCGCTGATCGGTGTCGCGCTGTTCGCGGCCGTCATCGTGAACATCGCTCTCGTGGGCGGCTACCGCATCGACGGCCTGGGCTCGCCAGCGGGCGCGGTGGGGCTGCTCGGCTTCATGGCCGCCGCCGCGGTGACGGAGGAACTGCTGTTTCGCGGCATCCTGTTCAGGATCGTCGAGGAACGCGCGGGGACGTGGACGGCGCTGGCGCTGACAGGTCTGCTGTTCGGCCTGGCGCACCTGTTCAACCCGCACGCCGACCTGTGGGGCGCGATCGCCATCGCGATCGAGGCGGGCGGCATGCTCGCCGCCGCCTACGCCGCCACTCGCACCCTGTGGGTGCCGATCGGTGTGCACTTCGGCTGGAACTTCGCGGCGGCCGGCATCTTCGGCACCGAGGTTTCGGGCAACGGCGCGACGCAGGGGCTGCTCCATGGCGTGACGTCGGGCCCTGCCCTGCTCACGGGCGGCACGTTCGGGCCGGAGGCGAGCCCGTACGCGGTGGTGTTCGGCCTGCTGCTGACGGTCGGGTTCATGTGGCTGGCCCGCCGGCGCGGCAACGTGGTTCCGCTTCGGCGCGGCGCGACCGCTACGCTCGCCCGATGATCGATCTACGGCGGCTCACGGACCTGTGGCGGCGGTGCGACGTCGTGGTCCGGGATCTTCCGTTCGGGCTGCTGATGGCTGTCGCATCGCTCCTGCCGGCGCTCCACGGCAAGGGGACGCAGGTCGGCGATCTGCCGGCTCGTCCCTTCGACGCGCTGGCGTTCGTGGTGATCGCCCTGGAGTGCCTTCCGCTCGCCGTGCGCCGGCGGTGGCCGGCCGTCTGTCTCGTCCTGGTGTCGCTCGGCTTCGCCCTTGACCAGCTCCTCGCCTACCACGTGTTGGCGAGCAACGCGCTGCCCATCGCGCTCATCAGCGCGGGCGCCCATCTGGAGCGCCACCGGCGCGTCACCGTACTCCTCCTCTCCATGGCGTACGTGCCGCTGGCGGTCGCGCTCGGCCGGCTCGGCGCGACCGAGAGGCCGGAAGGGTACGTGGTGTTCTACCTGGCGCTGGCCCTCGCGTGGGGCATCGGCGTCTGGCTGCGCTCCACCCGGGCCGCCGAGGCCGAGCGCCGCCGCCACGTCGCCGAGGTCACCCGCGCCGCCGAGCGGACCCGCATCGCCCGCGAGCTTCACGACGTCGTGACCCACCACGTGACGGCCATGGTCGTGCAGGCCGAGGCCGCACGCTACCTGACCGCCGCGCCCGACCGCCTCGACGCGACCCTGAGCGCCGTCACCGACACCGGCCGGCGGGCCATCGCCGACCTGCGGCACATGCTCGACCTCCTCAGGGCCGATCACGACACCGACGTCAGCATGCCGACTGCCGGTGAGCTCCACACGCTCGTGGAGCAGACCCGCCGGGCCGGGCAGCCGGTGGAGTTCACCGAGGAGGGCAGCCCGGCCGAATCGGCGGGCAGCGCCGAGTTCGTGACCTATAGGGTCGTCCAGGAGGCCCTGACGAACGCCCTCAAATACGCCCACGGCAGCCCCACCGTGGTCCGCGTGCGCTACGGCGAGAAGGAGATCAGCGTGGCGGTCGGCACCGACGGCTCCGGCTCCCTGGCCGCCTCTCCCGGCGGGAGCGGACGCGGCCTGGCAGGGCTCCGCGAGCGGGTCGAAGCGCTCGGCGGCGAGTTCCGGGCCGACCGGCAGGCGGGCGGCGGCTTCCTCGTGCGGGCCCGCATCCCTGCGGGGAGCCCGTCGTGACCGCGCCGATCCGGGTCCTGGTCTGCGACGACCAGGCGCTGATCCGCACCGGCTTCGCGACGATCATCGACGCGCAGCCCGACCTGGAGGTGGTGGGCGAGTGCGGCGACGGCCGCGCCGCGGTCGACCTCGCCCGGCGCCTGAGCCCCGACATCGTGGTGATGGACGTGCGGATGCCGGTGCTCGACGGCATCGAGGCGACCCGCCTGCTGGCCGGCGCCGGGGTGGAGCATCCGGTCAAGGTGCTCGTGGTGACCACGTTCAACCTGGACGAGTACGTCTACGAGGCGCTGCGCGCGGGGGCCGGCGGCTTCCTGCTCAAGGACGCTCCACCGGCGCAGCTCCTGCACGGCATCCGCACCGTCGCGACCGGCGCTGCGCTGCTGGCCCCCGAGGTGACCCGGCAGCTCGTCGGCAGGTACGCGTCCCGGATCCGCCCCACCGAGGGCACCGCGGACGACAGCGCGCTGACACCGCGCGAGCTGGAAGTGCTGCGCCTGATCGCCGACGGCCAGTCCAACAGCGAGATCGCCGCCACCCTGGTGATCAGCCACGAGACCGTCAAGACGTACGTGTCGCGTATCCTCACCAAGCTCGGCCTGCGCGACCGCGTGCAGGCGGTGGTCTACGCCTACCGCAGGGGCCTGGTCACCTGAGACGCCCCTCCGTGGCCCTCTCGACCGTCAGCACTCGGCCGTCGGCTCGGCTGCGTCATGTGCGCGCGAGGAGCGGGCCGAGACGACGTTGAGCAGGTTGACGAGCCGATCGAGCTGTTCCGGGTCCAGGCGTCCGGTCGCGGGCGCCAGGGCGCGCCGGATGTCGTCCCCCACGCGTTCGGCGAGTTCGAGCCCGGCTGGGGTGATGAACACCTCGACGACCCGCCCGTCCTCGGGGTTCTTGCCGCGTGTCAGCAACCCCCGGCGCTGGGCGCGGTCGATGAGGCCGGACATCGTGGACTTGTCCAGGCCGAGGTAGGCGGCCAGTTCGGTGATGCGGGCGCGGCGGTCGCGGAGGATGCCGAGCACCCGTAGCTGGGTGAGCGACAAATCGTGCTCGCCGCCGATGCGGGTCAGCACGCCTGCCACCTCGAAGGTGGTCCTGACGAGGGCGTCCACGACATCGTCAGTGGCGGTCATGCGGTCATGCTAGTCCGGCGTGGTTGGCAGCACCAACCATGCACGAGCGAGGAAGGCCGGCACCGCCGCCGCGGAGAGCGCCCGATCCCGCGCCAGGTGATCGACCGCGCCGCATCCGTTGACATGGTTTGCATTACCAACCATTATGAAGGTAGTTGGTAAAACAAACCATTTCTGGGAGGCCACCATGCACGCTGCCGTCATCTCGGCAGCCGACGCCCCGCCGGTCTATCGCGACCACCCCTACCCCGCGCCACGCCACGGCGACGAGATGGTCGTTGAGGTCCTGGCGGCCGGCCTGCACCATCTGACCAGGGCCAAGGCGAACGGCTCGCACTACTCCAGCAGCGGCGGCTATCCGCTCGTCCCCGGCGTCGACGGCGTGGTGCGCGACCAGGAGGGCAACCTTCGCTACGTGGCCCTGGACGACACCCCTCTGGGGACGTTCGCCGACCGCACCCTCATCGACCCTCACCGCAGCGTGATCCTGCCCGACGGCATCGACCCCGTGAAGATCGCCGCCGCGATGAACCCGGCCATGTCGTCCTGGGTCGCGCTGCGCCGGCGCGTCGACTTCCACGCCGGTCAGCGCGTCCTCGTCCTCGGCGCCACCGGCAACGCCGGACGGATGGCGGTCCAGATCGCCAAGCTGTTCGGCGCCGGCCAGGTCATCGCCGTCGGCCGCGACACCACCCGCCTGAAGGCGCTGAGCGCGCTCGGCGCCGACGAGACGATCACTTTCGACCAGATCGGCCACGCCGCCGACGTCGACGTGGTCATCGATTACGTGTGGGGTGAACCCGCCGCCGACGCCATGATGGCGATGCTCACCGCTCGCTCCGACCGCACCGCCCCGCTGGCCTGGATCCAGATCGGATCCCTCGCCGGCCAGACCGCGCCGGTCCCCTCCGTGGCACTGCGCTCGGCCCGCCTGCAGATCGTCGGCAGCGGCATCGGCTCGGTCCCCGCCCGGGACTTCCTCGCCGAGCTGCCGGAGCTGGCCTCAGCGGTGGCCGCGGGCGCGATCGACGTACGGGCCCGGACCGTGCCCCTCGCCCAGGTCGCGCAGGCGTGGACCGCCGAGACCGACGACCGCATCGTTGTCGTCCCCCAGCCGTCACCTTCGAGGAGAAAGCCATGACTTCACCGAGCAGCAGGAGACGGGCCCTGGTCGTCGGCCTCGGCGCCAGCGGCATCGCCACGGCGATCGGCCTTCGGCGCATCGGCTGGGATCCCGTCATCGTGGAGAGAGCGCCGGGCCGCCGATCGGGTGGCTACTTTGTCGTGTTGTTCGGCGCCGGCCAGGCCGCCGCGCGACGACTCGGCATCCTCGACGCCATCCCCGACCGATCGCCGCCCGGCGGCATCACCTACACGGTGGACCGCGCCGGCGTCCGCAAACCCGGCCTGGGGTTCGGGGACCTGCCGGTTGCGCCCCGCATGATGCTGCGCGGCGACGTGGAACGCGCCGCCTTCGCCGCGCTCCCACACGACGTGGAGATCCGCTACGCGACGACCCCCACCCGCATCGAGCAGGACGCCTCTGGCGTCGAGGTGACGCTCGAACGCGACGGTGAATCCGTGACCGAGCGATTCGACCTCGTCGTGGGCGCCGATGGGCTGCGGTCCACGGTCCGGCGCCTCGTCTTCGGCCCGCACGACAGATATCTGCATCGGCTCGGCTACATGATCGCGGCGACGACGCTGCCTGGCCCGGTCGGCGGGCTCTCGCCGCACGAGGGGGCGGGTCTCCTCGAGCCCGGCCGGGCCATGTGGGTCTTCCCGTTCGCCGACCACCCGCCCACCGTGCTCTTCTCGTACCGTACCGACGACGTCGACGCCGAGTTCACCGGCCGGCCCGTCGAGCGGGTCCGTGCCGCGTATGGGCCTCAGCCCACGGGCCGGCTGCTCGGCGAGGCGCTTGACGCGCTCGACGCCGCCGACGAGTTCTTGTTCGACTCGGTGGAGCAGCCCCGCATGGACGCCTGGTCGCGCGGCCGGGTGGTGCTGGTCGGCGGCTCCGCGTGGTGTCCCAGTCTGTACGCCGCCATGGGGGTCTCCGCCGGACTCGCCGGAGCCGACCTGCTCGGCAGCATGCTGGACCGTCACCCCGGCGACATCCGCGGCGCTCTGCGCGCCTGGGAGGCACAGCTCCGCCCGCACATGTCGTATTACCAGGCCAACGGCGTCGAACAGCGATATTTTGTCACTCCCGGTAACCAACGGCAGATCGCCCTCCGGCCGATCATGGCGCGCAGCCTCCGGCTCCCAGTGATCGGCAACGCCTTGCGCTCCTTGCGAAGCGGCAGCAAGTCCATCCGGCAAAGGGAACTGGACATCGCCCACGCCGGCTGACAAGTGCCCGTTCCGGTGACGCCCGCCCGGACAGCGTTCGCGAGTTCGCGCTCGTAGCCATGGGTAGCACCGAAAGCGGATCATCGCCTGCGGCTGGGACCCCACCGGTCGGCGGCCCTGCCTCGGACCCCTGGCCACCAGCGCATGGATTCTTCGCTCGCCCTGACGCTCAACCGCCGCCCGGCCATCCAGGAGGATCCGGCGGCGGAGGTGGAGGCTCTGGGGGCCCCGTTCCGTCCTCGGCCATGCCATGAACGCTATGAAGAGGTGGTGGAACGATCGAGAGCACGATCGCGTGCCCAGAGGTAACGGAATCCCACCACCTGTGTCAGAGCATCGGCCTGCCGAGATGACGAACCTGATCGGCTCGTAGGGGTCCCGGCAGTAATCGAACCCTGTAATGGGGCCGGGGGACACCGCCTACATCAGGCGGGTAGACCGCAAGCTGATCGACTCGACATGAACTGCTGACGTCTACCACCCGTGATCCGCCCCGGGGCCAAGCGGCGGGTCTCCGGGCTGGGGGTAGACGCGTGCTCTGACGCGGCGGGGCCACGTCACCGGGGTTGAGCCAGGCCGGTGTTGACCTCGATGCGATCCCGTGGGGTCGGGTCGGTCCCGTTTGGCGTCCGTGGCTGTCCGTCCCTGGCCAGCGCGTGGCCCAACTTCGGACGAGTGCGTCCGAGCCTCTGTTGGACACCCGATCGCAGTGGCTTTGCTGAGCCTAACGCCCGGTCGGCAACGACCCAGGGCGGGAAGGCCGCCACCTGATCCCCTGCATGAGGCAGGCAGACAGGACGGCCGGCGAACCTGAACAGGAGCTCACGTCATGTCAGTCAAAACCAAGAAGCTGTCCCAGGTCACCCTGCTGAGCACCCTTGCGGCCATCAGCGCCACGCTGCTCACCACAGGCCCGGCGACCGCCAACGCGGCGGGCACCGTCCACGAGCGCAGTCACGTGGCTGCCGCCTGCGGCCTTTACCGGGACGGCGACGCGGCCCAGTACAAGAACTGCTCCGGCGCCGGCGAGAACATCTTCGTGACCTACCTGCTGGGCGGGAACACCTATTTTTGTGTGCCAGCGGGAGAGACGAGGTACGTCGGCAGGTGGAGCAACGTGTTCAGGGTGTACAACCGGGGCGGCTGTTGACACCATCCGCCACTGCCGCGCCCTCGGAAGCGTGCTGGGCACCCTGTTCACCGCCATGACCACCGGCGTCCTCGAGTCCCGGGCGAGTCGATCCGCACCGCTCTCCTGGCCCGCCATCAAGGTCTGACGGCCACATGAGCCCGCGTCGCGTGCGGACCTGATGGGGCGGCCCTCACCCCGGAACCGGCCGGCACGCGGGGAGAAGGGTGTCGACGTCTGTCGTCACGAACAGATCGTCGACACCCTTTCTCTGTTCCCGCAGCCGAACGACTGAGAACTCAGGCACCCAGGCGTCCGGTATGTGTCCCGCCATGCTCCCGATCACACACCGCCGCAGCGGGCTCAGTGACGTCGACCGGGCCCGCACGCTCGCGCATCCCTCAGAGCACGCCGACCACCAGGACGTCCCCCTCGACGGAGACGCGAAGGTGGCTCAGGTCCGGCACGTGCGCGACGGTGAGGTCCCGACGGTCCTCGAGGGCGGGGCCGACGCCCACGCAGTCCATGCCGGCGGCCCCCGCGGCCCTGGCGCCGGCCTCGGCGTCCTCCACGACCAGGCAGTGCCGCGTGCCGCGGCCGAGCAGCTGCGCGGCCCACTGGTAGCCGGTCGGGTCGGGCTTGCCCACCGGCACGTCCTCCGCGCCGAGCAGAAGCGTGGGCGCGGGGAGCTCCGCCGCGCGCAGGCGCGCGGCGGCGACCGCGCGCGTGCCCGAGGTCACCACGGCCCACAGCGTGGACGGCAGCGCGGCCAGCAGCTCAGCGGCGCCGGGCAGCCCTCGCAGCCCCGCCGTGTCGCGTTCCTCCGTGGCCACGATGCGTGCGGTCTCGGCCTCGGCGTCCAGGTGCGGCGCCAGCAACCGGATCAGGTCGATGTCGCGACGACCGTGCGACAGCGCCACCGCCTCGTCGCCGTCCAGGCCGTGCTCGGCCGCCCATTCCCGCAGGATGCGCTCGATCACGCCCAGCGAGTCGACCAGCACGCCGTCCAGATCGAACAACATCGCTTCGTACTTCCCTGACCACTTCATGCCTGTCACACTATTGTGGACGTCAATATCAGTATCTTGGCATGGGGGCGAGATCGTGGACATCGTCGAAGAGGTCGGCCAGACCCTCGCCGCCAACCTGCGCGCCGCCCGCGGACTGCGTGGCTGGCGGCTGGACGACCTGGCCGCGGCCAGCGGAGTGAGCCGCGGGATGATCCACCAGATCGAGACCGCTCGCACGCACCCCAGCGTGGCGACCCTGGCCCGGCTGTGCCACGCCCTGAAGATCCCGATCAGCGAGCTGGTGGAGACGCCCACGCAACTCGGCTCGCTCGCCCGTCGCGCCGACGCCCTCGTCTCCCGGCACGGTCGCAGCACCACCGCGCTCCTGGTCGGCGACGGCCGCCACGAGCTGTGGGAGCACACACTCCACCCCGGCGACGCGATCCACGACACCGGACACCCGGCCGGCACCAAGGAGCTCATCCACGTCACCGAGGGCGTCCTCCAGGTCGACATCGGCGGCGCCACCTTCGTCGTCCCGGCCCTCGACGCCCTCTCCCTGCGTGGCGACCGGCCGCACACCTATCGCGCCGCCGAGGACCGGACGACGCGCTGCACCGTCGTGGTGATCTACATCGGCGCACACGACGGCCGCTATCCCAGAACAGCGCAGTGACGCCTTCCGGGTGCGGGCGGACGTCTCAGCGGCGGGCGAAGAGCGGCTCCCACGAGCCGGGTTTCTGGCTGTTCTGCCGGAACCCGGTGAGCGGCACCGCCTGCCTGCCGTCGACGCTCACCAGCAGCAGGCGGTTGCGGAACTCGCTGACCTCGCAACCGGCCGAGCCCTTGAGCTCGCACGCCCACGTGATCAGGTGGTCGTCACCGGACCAGGCGATGGCCTGCTCGATCCAGTGCCCCGCGACGGGCTTGAGCGGAGTGATCGCGCCGGAGGAGGTGTCCCGTACCGCCGCGATCGCGCTCCTGTCAGGGCTGTGGATGGCCGAGAAACGGCCAGTGGGCGAGAGTCCGGCCTCCTGGCCGGTGTCGGCCGGGTCCGGCGGGGCCGCGTGCGGTCTGCCCTCCAGGTCGTAGAACCGCCTGGGGGGCGGCGAGGACTCGCTGCCGGTGTCCCAGTCCCAGATCAGGGTTCCGTCGTCGCTCCAGTGCAGGTCCACGCTCCGGCCCCAGGCGTCGCCGCCGGCCGGGAGCGGGCGGAAGAACGCTTGACCGGCGGCCACGTCCACGACGGAGAAGCCGGTGCGCGTGACGGGGACGATCTCTCTCGACGAGCCGTCCTCGTCGAACACGCCTTGCTCGTTGGGGTTGGCGGCGTAGCTGACGAGCAGCAGCTTCCGGCCGTCGGGGGACCACTTGAGCTGGGAGGCGGGCTGCTCGAGGTCGATCCACCGCACCTGGCCTTCCGGCCCCAGCAGGCCGACCCGGCGGGCCTGGGCCTCCTCCAGCACCGCGACGTGTCCGCCGGCCGCCACGTCGACGGCGGCCCACGGGGTCTTCTCGTAGGTCGCCGAGTCGGGGTTGTAGAGGTACCAGGTCTGCTTGAGGATCTGCCGGGTGTCCGAGATCTTCTCGTTGTCCCAGGTGTAGTAGGCGTACATGGCCGTCTTCTCGGTCGCCACCAGCTTGGTGGGCGGCGTGGCGTCCGGGTCGGCCGACACCTCCGGAGGTCCCGTCAGGGAGATCGCGGGATCGTCGGCGGGCTTCCCCTCCGCGAGGATGACACCGGCCTCGCCACCGCTTGGCTGCACCAGGGCCGGCACGGTGAGAGCGGTCGCCACGACGGTCGCGGTGGCCCCTGCCATCACCGCGAACGCCCTGACCCGGCTACGCCTGCGCCTGCGGAGCGCCCGATCGGCGAGCCCCTGCGGCACCGTGGCCTCCTCGGCCCACCGGCCGAGGGTGTCCTTCACGACATCGTCGATCTTCACGCCATCGCCTCCCCAATGATCTTGTACGGCTCGGCCAGCTCTGGCGCCAGGACCCGGAGCCTGGCCAGCGAACGATGGGTGGTGCTGCGCACAGTGCCCACGGAGCAGCCCAGAACCGCCGCGACCTCGGCCTCCGGCAGATCCTCGAAGTAGCGCAGGACCAGCACCGCCCGCTGCCTGGGCGCCAGCTTGGCCAGCGCGCGCCGGACGACGATGCCCACCTCGACGGCGTGCGTCGCGTCCTGGACGGCCCACTCAGGCGGCTCGGCGACCGTGGTCTCCCGGCGGAACGCCCCCCGGCGCCACCAGGAGATCTGCTGGCGGTACATCACCTGACGCACGTACGCCTCGGGCGCGTCCACGGCGTGCCACCTGGCGACCGTTTTGGCCAGGGCCGTCTGGAGCAGGTCCTCCGCCGCGTGCTGGTCACCGCCGGCCAGCAGGAACGCCAGGCGCATCAACGCGGGGGAGCGCGCCGAAACGAAGTCGCGGAAACGTCGCTCTTCTGCGGCGTCCACGATCACCTCCACAGTTCGGTTGTCGCCCTTGAGACGCTCCCGGAGGGATGACGCTATGCCTCGGCCCCGGCTTTTCCCCGGATCGTCGCCACCGCGGCCCTCGCGGCGACGGGATGCGCGTCAATCGCGGTCGGTGGCGTTGACATCGCAGCCGGAGCTTCCCCGTCCGGGAGGTGGGCTACGGGCCGCCGAAACCGGCGTCGGGCGGCCGATCTCGATGCTTCCGTCGCTCTCCCGATCGAGCTCGACGCAGCCGAGGACGTACCCGAGGAGGGCCACGGCCAGCCCGTCGAGGGGGAGCAGGTGCGTCGTCAGGTCTGGGCGGGTCCGGATTGCTGCCGGCGGTACCTGGCGAGCATCTGGCTGCCGACGTCGACATAGCTGGTGAACAGTCCAATCACCTCGTGGAGTCGCTCCTGTGCCGGACCTGGATTCACCAGGGCCTCGCCCTCGCGCAGGGCGGCTATCAGGGTTCTGGCCCGCACCTGGCTGGCCTCCAGCAGCGACTCGATTCCTCCAGTGGCTTCGACCAGGAGCCGCCGGCTGCCGGGCTGTGGGATCACCTTGGCCAGTCCCCAGGAATCCAGTTGCCGCACCGCGGTGCTCACCGCCCCCTTGCTCAGGGCGAGCTCGGCAGCGATCGTGTCGAGAGAGAGCGGCTGCTCACTGAGGAGCAGCAGCCCGTAGGTGCGCCCTGTCGCGTGCGGCAGGTTCCACGAGGCCAGCAGGTCACCCACCGAGGTGATGAACGTCTGCCGCCCGTCCGCGCTCATCGCTGTGCCTGGTTCGGGGCCGGGATCGTGCGCAGGAACGCGTCGATCGCCTCATTGACCGCCTGAGGGTCGTCCTGGTTGGCGATATGGCCTGCGCCGGGGATGACGACCTCCTCGATGCCTTCGGTCTCGGCCCATCGGGGCATGGCCGAGGCGATGTTGCCGGTGCGGTCCTGCGCGCCGCGTATCAGGCACAGCGGCACTGGGGTGCGATAGCCGGGGTCAGGGGAGAGGAACGCGACGGTTGCCCGCCACACCTGGACGAACTCCTGCTTCGACAACTGGCCGAAGGCCCGTCGGGCATCGGCCTGCGCGTGCGGGGTGATCGCGGAGGCTTTGGCCATCAGCCGCGGAAGGTCCTTGGCCGGCATCGTCGACAGCATCGGCGCGGCCGCCTTCACCAGCAGGCGTTCCTTCCAGGACAACGGTGCCGCGTTGGGCGTCGCGCCGATGACGATCAGGGCGCGGGCGAGGTCGGGATGCCGCTGGACGACGGCTTGGCTGAGGTTGCCACCGAGGGACTGTCCCACGAGCACCGGCCGGTCCAGCGCCAGGTGCTCGATGAGCGCGCGCAGGTCCGCGATCGCCTGCTCGGCGGTGAACCGGACACCGGCCGAGCGCGAGAGGCCGTGGCCGCGCATGTCCCAGGTGACGACGCGATACCCCCGGGCCTGCAGGTAGTCCCGTTGGTCGTCGAACATCACGTGGTCGGCCCCGGCCCCGTGGGAGAACACCAGCGGAAGGCCGCCGCTGCCGCTGTCGGCGTAGCGCAGGTCGCAGCCGCGGACAGAAAGCACGGACGGTAGATTCACCATGTTCTAAATATAGTGAACATCTGGTAAGTGGATGCTCTATCCCCACGGAGTAGCGACGGTCACCTCCGTGAACAGCGTGTCCACTGCTTCCAGGAGGATCAGGCATCCTGCTATCCAGACGATCCAGCTCACCACGGTGCGGGATCCGGAGGAGAGCTTGTTCTGCCACCTTTCGAACCGTGCACGCAGCCGTTCGCCCAGGGCGGCCCAGGCGACAAGGAGCAGGATGCCTGGGATCACCATGATGGTCACGTACCCGCCGAGGAGCGGCGACCATTGGACGGCAGGCAGGTCGGCCGAGGTCATGATGCCGATCGCGCCGAAGTACGGCACGGCGGTGGCGAACTCGAACAGCCAGGTCCCCAGCCCTAACAGCAGCATGGATCGCATGGTGAAGGACCGGGCCCGGATGGACGCCCGTTCGGGGTTCTTGTCGGGGATGAAGCAGCTCCCCACGATGAGCGCGGCGCCGAGGACGGCCTGACCCCAGGCCCACACGGTGTCATCGACAAGTGGCGCGACAGCGCCCAGGCCGAGCATGAGCAGGACGCCCAAGGCGAAGTACGCGATCGCGACCGATCCGAGGTAGACGCCGAGCAGCGCGCCCACGCGGTGGGGCCTGGTCAGCAGGAGATAGAGCGTTATCCCGATCACGGTGGGGCTGAGCGTGTCGAGCAGGGCCAGTCCGAGCACCGCCCCGATCGTCTCGATCGACAAGACTGTCTCCCTCCGGGGAACCGGCGAATCGTAATAACACGTCCGTGTCAGTTAAAATAGCACAGGCGTGTTAGCATGTGGAGGTGCCAAGACTCGTTGATCATGACCGGCGACGGGCCGAGCTTGGCGAGGCCGCCATCCGGGTGATCCTGCGCGAAGGCCTTGCCGGGGTGACCGTCCGTGGAGTCGCCGCCGAAGCCGGCTGGTCCACCGGGTCCCTGCGGCATTACTTCCGCAATCAGCACGAACTGCAGGCCTACGTCGTCCAGGCCACCACCGACACCCTCCGTCGGCGGGTCCTCCCACGCGTCCAGCGGCCCCGAACCGCGAGTTCGGTGGTCGAAGGGATCGCAACGATCGTGGAGGAGATGCTGCCGCTCGATGCCGAACGGCGCGAGGAGTACGCGCTGTGGTCAGCGGTCGTGGCATGGGAACGTCAACACCCTCCGGAGGGAGGCTCTGTGACGTGGAACGACCAACGGGCGGTGTACCGGCAGTGCGTCGCCGCCCTACGCGCCTACGAGCCGGTCCGCGAACCGAGCCAGGCCACGCTTCCCCACCCTGATGCCCAGGTCGAGCTCTGGGCGGCGCTCCTGCACACGTTCGTCGACGGACTCGCCGCCCAGATCATGAACACACCCGGCGAAGTGTCCGCCGACACCGCCGCACAACTGCTGCGTTCACTGCTGCAAGCCGTACCTCCTGCGCGGCCAGATCAGGGTGCGCACCGACCGCGAGCGGAAAGCGCAACGCGGGCCCACTGACGGGCGCCGCGAGATCGGCGAGCATCTCGGCTTCTCGGGGGTGCGCGGTTGCCGATGCCGACAAGCTGACCGACGGGCTGGCCGGGCACCTCGCGCACGCCGAACGGGTTCCCTAGCGGCGATGAGGGCTTCCTACGGTTCGGCTCTCGATCTACGCTGCGGTCAACGATCTTGCTCTCCTGTCGAAGATCTTCCACGAAGGGGTCATGGATGACCAGGTCGCCCGTGCACGGTACTCCGACTTCTCCCCTCACCTATCCCTTCGACCTCGGCGAGGACGGCGTGAACCGGCCGGGCCTCCATCTCCACCCGACGTATCACGCGGTCCGCGAGAGCGGCACCGGGGTGGCGGAGGTCATCCGCCCCAACGGCACTCGCGCCAAACTCGTCACGCGCTATGACGACGTGGTGCACCTCCTGCGCGACCAGGCCACCTTCTCCCGGCAGGCCGCGCTCACTGACGACGAAGTCGACGTCGAGGGCACCATCCTCGGCTTGGACGGGGCCGAGCACACCGAGGTGCGCAGCGTGGTCACCGACCACTTCACCCCGAAAGCCGTGGAAAAGATCCGCGAGCAGATCGAGCGGCGCGCAGCCGACCACCTGGCATCCATGCTCGCCCAGGAGCAGCCCGTGGACATGATCGAGGCATTCGCGCTGCCGTTCGCGCTCGACACGATCAGTGACATGCTCGGCCTGCCTCAGCAGGACCGCAGGCAGTTCCGGCAGTGGGGGGAGGCGTTCCTGGCGACCAGCACCCTCAGCCGAGCCGAAGCCGACGCAGCCCAGATGGCGATGGTCGGCTACCTCGCAGGACTGATCGAACAACGGCGGGCCGAGCCCGCTGACGACCTGCTCTCCACGATCGCCACACGCGGAGCACACCTGCCGCCCGACAGAGTGATCAAACTCCCCCTCGCGCTGCTGGTCGGCGGCTGGGAGACCACCGCGAGCAGCATCGGCACCTTCACTGAGGTGCTGCTCACCCATCCGTACGGCGGGCATGACAGCGCTTATGGCTACCTTGCCGATCGCCCCGAGGAGGTCGAGCTCGCGGTCACCGAGCTGGAACGGATGTACTCCACCGCGGCAGCGGACGCCATGCCGCGCCGGGTGATGCGCGATGTGGTGCTGCCCGGCGGCGCTTCACTCCGCGCCGGGGAGCTGGTCATCCCCTCGCATGACGCCGCCAACTATGACCCTCGGGTCTTCAGCGATCCGCAGCAGATGAACCTCGCGCGCACGCCCAACCGGCGCCTTTCCTTCGGGTTCGGAGCCCACCACTGCATCGGCCGGCATCTCGGCCATCTGGAGGTGGTGACGGCGATCAGGCTGCTGACCCGAGAGCTGCCGACGCTGCGTCTGGCCGGGGAAGCCGTCCGCAAAGAAGGGATCATCATCAGCGGCCTGCAGAGCCTGCCCGTGGCATGGAGCTGACCTGACCGCTGGGACCGCCAGGAGCTCCATCCCGATCGATGAACGAGGACCGGCCAGGCCCGCCGGAGGACCGGGCCGATCTGAGCGTCAGTCGGTCGGTGAGGTGCCGCAGAGCGCGTTGTCGATCAGGCGGGCAGTGGCTTGGCCCTGCTCTCGTGTGCCGGGGTAGGTGGTGCGTGAGACGATCACGCTGGTGCGGCCGTCCTGGGTCACAGCGTTGTCGGTGATGAACCCGGGTGTGCCGCCGGGGTGCGACCAGGCCGTGACCCCGCAGCTCAGTTGCTGCTTGGCCATGCCCAGGCCGAACTCCCTGCCGGGTGCGCCGGTGGGAACCGTGGTCGTCATCTTCTTCAGCTGTCGCTGCGGCAGCAGCTTCCCTCCCAGCAGCGCCCGCCAGAACCTGCTCAGATCGCCGGTGGTGGTGACGGCCTCGCCCGCCGCACCGGCCCAGCCGAGACTGAGCACGGTGGCGCGGAACGGGCGGGAGGTCTTGGCGTCCTCGGTGTAGCTCTGTGCGTGCGGCTTGGGCAGGAGCGGGGAGTCGCCAGGCAACGTCGTGTTCCGCAGCCTCAGCGGCGTGATGATCCGGCGCTTCACCTCCTTGCGCCAGGAGTTCTCGGTGGCCCGCTCGATGACCAGCCCGGCCAAGAGGTAGTTGATGTTGGAATAGCTCCAGCGGGAGCCGGGGGAGAAGAGCGGACGGTGGCCGGCGCTGAGCGCCACCAGCCGCCGCGGGTTCATGCGCAGGAACCGGTAGGTGCGGTAGCCCCGCTCGGTGCGCATCTTCTTCTCGATGTCGCCCACGGAGTCATACAGGCCGCTGGTGTGCTGGAGCAGGTGTCTGATGGTGATCGCGCGCCCGTCGTTGCCGTTGCCGCGCACCAGCCCGGGAAGCCATCGTTCGACGCTGTCGTCAAGGGACAGGCGGCCCTCCGCCTCCAACTGCAGGATCACAGCGGCGACGAAGGTCTTGGTGTTGCTGCCCATCCGGAAGTGCCCGTCGAGCGGGATCGGCACCTTGCGGCCCCGCACCGCCGTACCGCTCGCCGCGGCCAGGTCACCGCCGGGTGAGACCACCCGCGCCTGCACTCCCAGCGTGCCGGCGTCGCGGATCGCGTTCAGATCCGCCTGCAGGGCCGTCCGATCGTATCCGGGCGACGATGCGTGAGAGGGACCCACCGCCAACGCACCGACGGACGCGGCCACGGCCGCTGACGCCACGACCGCATGAAAACGACGCCGGCCCACACTCTTCATCAACACTCTTTGCCTCCCGGCAGATTCGATGCTGCCCACCCATGAATGTCTGGTGGGGTATCCGGTCAGGGCGCGGATCACGATGTCCTCCGGCGGACGGACACGAACGTCTGCCGGAGGCTCCCGCCCGATATCCAGTCCATCACCGCGAGAGGTGGCGAACCTCCTGGCAACGGATGATCCGGATCGGGGCCCTGGATCCTTCCCCTCGGCCCACGACCAGGACCCAGGTCCTGGTCCTGGCCCCGGACCGGATACGGCTCCGCTGTTGTCGCAGCCGGCGCCGCCACCCGGTGGTGCGCTCGCCGCCGTCCTGGAAGGTCTGGTGAACGAGACGCCCAGGTCTTCGGGGGGTGGCACCGGAACACGGAGGAGTGGTACGCCCTGGCTCGCAGCCCCTCAGACCTCAACGCATGACGTGCAGCGATTCTGGCGCAGAGGCCGCCGCTGTTTCACCCGACCTGATGGCGCCCTCGATGTAGCCGTACCAGCCGGTTGCCGTCTCGGCCCCAGCCCAGTGGATGCGGCCCACCGGCGAGCGGAGCGCGTTGGCCGCGTGCCCCGGACCACGATCCGCCTCCCGGCCGCGGGGCGCTCGTGACGGGATCAATCCTCGTGGACTCGATGAAGACCCCCTTCCGCGATGAGAGTGACCTGCTGGTCAGGACGGAACAGAACCTGGCCGAGCATGCCTGCCATCTGCACCGGCAGGTCGAAGGCGCGACCGTCGTGGAGACCGACGACCTTCTGGTCGCCGACAGGGGTCTCGCCGACGACACGTTCAACATCGTCGCGGCGGCCCGCTTCACCTGCGACACCGCCCAGGAACGGACGCTGGCCGCCACCGGCCGTCCCTTCTCCTGGTGGGTGGGCCCCGCCTCCCCGCCCGGTGACCTGGCCGCCCGCCTTTCGGCGGCCGGTCTGCCGGCCGCCGAACATGAGACTGCCATGTGGGCCGATCCGCAGAACCTCATGCCCCGGCCATCCGCGGACGGGCTGGATATCCGCCCGGTGACCATGCCCGAACAGCTCTCCGACTACGCCACGGTTCTCGCCGCCAACTGGGACCCGCCCGCCGGAACCGTGCGCCGCTTCTTCGACCGGGCCGCTCCCCAGGCGCTGGCCGCCGACTCCCCGGCCCGCTATCTGGTTGGCTACGTGGAGAACCGCCCGGTCTGCTCGGTCGAGGTCTTCCTCCACGCGCACGTGGCCGGGATCTACAGCATCTGCACCCTGGCCACCCACCGCCGACGCGGCTATGGAGGCGCCATCACGCTCGCCGCCCTGCACACCGCCCGCCACCCCCGCATCGCGGTCCTCCAGGCATCCACGGACGGCGAGCCCGTCTACCGCCGTCTGGGCTTCCGCTCCTGCGGACAGTTCACCGAATACGCCGTCACCGCTGTGAACCACCGCCGTTGACCACTTCCGCAACAGGCTCTGGGCCCCCAGTGCCGACGCGACGACGTCGTTATGGCGACGAAGTTCGGCCTGGTCTCCCACTACGGCGGCGGTCCCGGAGTGACCGACAGCAGCGCCGGCAACGTGAAGGCCGCGGTCGAAGGCTCGCTCAAGCGGCTCGGCACCGACCACATCGACCTCTACTACCAGCACCGCGTCGACCCGAACACGCCTATGGAGGAGACCATCGGCGCGCTGGCCGAGCTGGTCGCCGAAGGCAAGGTACGCCACATCGGACTCTCGGAGGCCGGCCCTGAGACCATCCGCCGGGCACACACCGTGCATCCGCTGGCCGCGCTCCAGACGGAATACTTTCTCTGGACCCGCGACGTCGAGGCCGAGAGAGCGCCATGACGGGGAGAACATGGCCAGCATCGACCGGTGACCGTCGGCGCCGCGTGTTCGGCGTCGATGGCGTGGGGGAGTGGGGTCTATCCGTCACCGGCGGCTGGTCGCGTATCCCTCCAGCAGGTCTGCCAGTTCCTTCGGGCGGCTGAGCGCGACGCAGTGCGCAGCCGCGATCTCGTCCGGGACGATGTGGAGACGCTCAGGTACCAGCCGGCGGAAGAAGGCGGGCGGGAAGAAGCGATCCTGGTCGCACAGCACGAAATGCGTCGGCACGTCTGGCCATGCCTCGAGTGGCCACGGCGCGTTCATGGCGGCCTCGGACGGGTGCGCGCGCTCCTTGCTCAGCGCCTGCTCGGCCAGTTCGCGCGGCACGTCGTGGTAGAAGCTGACGTACGGGTCTTCGTTGCCGGTCGCGCCGCCGTCACGGGCGGCCTGCTCCCGTACGGCTTCGCGGTAGCCGGTGTTGGCCCACCAGTCCCGGGGAGCCTCCCCAGGGGTAGGGATCATCCCGGCGACCAGGACCAGGACATCGGCCCGGAGCCGGTCGGCGACCAGGGGCGCGGTGAATCCGCCGAACGACTGGGCCACGACGGCAAGATCCTTGCGGCCGCCGACGGCGTCGACCACGGCGTCGGCGTAGTCGGTCAGGGTCGCCGAGTCGTCGTCGCCAGGAAGGTCGGGGGCGACGGTGTCGTGCCCGCGGGTGCGCAGCTCGGCTTCCACCAGATGCCAGTACCAGCCGACATCACCTGCGCCATGGATCAGAACGAACGTACTCATGGATGGCGTTCCTTGGTCTCGTAGGGGCCGTCGTGCAGGACGCCCTGCACCCGGTCCGGGGTGGTCTCCGGCGGGAAGTCGGGCATCCACCACGTGGTGCCGGCCTTCGATGTACGGCTCGGGCTCGGCGCCAGGTGGAAGGGCTTCGACGATGTCGTACGGCGTGGTCGCGGGGTCCCGCGGATCGGTGAGCGTCGCGACGACCTCGGCCAGTTGGTCGAGGTGTTCGAGGTCGATGGGGAAGAACCCGTCGTGACGGGCGGCCCGGCGCAGCGGCCGGACCCGGCCGGATGTCCGGCGAGGCCTCCTCCGAGGGTGAGGCGGGGCCTGTCGAGCGTGACGGTCTCCCGCGCAAGCTTGGCCCGTCGGCGGCGGGCAACGGGCGTGACCACGGACCGATGCGCGGACGTTCGGTGGCGGACGCGACCACGGTCAGCGTGATCCAGGGATCGGCGACCTGAGGCGTCCCGCTGAAGAACCCGTTCCAACCGGACGCCTCCGCCTCCCAAGCCAAGCGCGCGACCACCATCGGGTCGGCAAGACCGTCGAAAGGCGGCAACCAGAGGGCGGAGCCCACCGGACGGCCCTGCGTCGGTGCGGCGCTCACCGTTCGCTCGCGCTGGCACTGATCGACGTATTCGGACCTTGATCAGCAAGAGAAGGAAGTCACTCCTTTTCAGGACTTGACCTTCCCGCTCCCTCGGCACTTCCAGCACACATCCCTGTCGCTGACTGTGTTCCCGAAGTACCAGCCGTGCCCCCTGCATACATCACAGTCTCCAGGGCCCACCTTGTCATGAATGCTGCCGTGATCTATGAGGTTCCAGATCAACTGGATCACCAGGGCAATCCCGACAATCACCATAAAAACCGGCACTATCTCCGGCAACGAAGACACATAAACATCGTCACATAGGCGCCGAGCTAGTTCAAGTTCGCATTCGCCAGCATATAGCTCCACATAAACACGAAGAAAACTCCCTTTTTGGTCCCGGCCATACGGCGGGACCCTTTCTCTTTGGGAGGTCCTTTGGACGACCCCTGCCAAGGTGATCGCCGCCGCTCGGGCTGATCTCGGCATGCGGGAAAACCCATCCGGCTCCGACGTCACCCCGATCACCGAGGCCTTCGGCAAGATCCCCGGCTCTCCCTCGGGCAGCTACGGCTACCCCTGGTTTGCCGCATACGCATCCGCCTGGTACAAGATCGCAGCACTCAAGCCGAACACCGACTACCCCCACGCCGCATCCACCATCGCCTGGTACAACTAGGCCAAGGCAACAGCCGCCGGTACTCCGCCCCAAAGGTCGGAGATCTCGTTCTCTACACCAAGGCGGATCGGCCGGCATTTACCACGTCGAGCTGGTGAGAAGGTCTCCGGCTCCACCATCGGAGGCGACACCTCGGCAGCTCCGCCAACGGTATCCAGGTGAGTCGATACGGCAGAAGCACCTTGGCCGCAGGCAACATGGTCTATTTCTCCACCATCGCCGCTGCCACTGAGCAGAAGAAAGAAGCCCCCGCCTCTGGGCGAATTCAAAGGGTCGTAACAACGCTGCTGGTCATGCGGCTGTTGTCAGCAGCTTAGCCAGACGCTCGGCTGGGTTTCCCAGCCGAGCGTTGTGCGTGGGCGGCCGTTGAGCTCGGCGGCGACGGCGTCCAGCTGCTCACGGGTGTGAACCGACAGGTCGGTGCCTTTGCGGAAGTACTGCCGCAGCAACCCGTTCGCGTTCTCGTTCGAGCCGCGCCGCCAGGGGCTCGGGGGGTCGCAGAAGTAGACGGGCATGCCCGTGACTATGGAGAACTGGTGGTGCACGCCCATCTCGGAGCCTTGGTCCCAGGTGAGCGGGCGGCGTAGGTGGTCCGGGACGCGCTGATCGTGTCGATCAGCGCGTCGCGGAAGGTGAGGGCATCGCGGGTGCCGGGCAGGCGGATCAGCATCACGTAGCGGGTGCTGCGGCTCGACCAGGGAGCGGGTCCGCGAGGTGATCGCCCTGCTGGGGGAGGCGGGCCTGGTGGAGACGGTGCTCGGGCGGGGCACCTACGTCCGCCCCGTCGTCTGAGGCGACTCCGGCGGTCAGGACGGCTGGGTGAGGAGCAGTTCCGCGATGTGGCGTGGCAGGCCGGGGGACAGGAACGAGTGGCCCATGCCGGGGACGACCTCCAGTCGGGCATGAGGGATCGCGGCGGCGAGCGCCTCGCCGTGCGGCAGCGGCAGCAGAGGGTCCTCGCTGCCGTGCACGACCAGCGTCGGCGCCTTGATCGACGACAGCGGGGCGCGCCGGTCCTCGGTCATCAGCCGCCCGGCCGCGTCGTGGTTGAGCGCCGCGGCCGGATCCGCAGCGACGTCGTACGACTCCTCGACGAACCGCCGCGCGGCCTTCTCGTCGAACGGCAGCGCCTCGCCGTTCAGCACCCGCCAGGTCTCCAGGTTGGCGGCGACGTGGTGCTCGCGCGTGGTGCGCGGCGCGGTGGCCGAGCGGGCCAGGTGGGCCAGGAACCGGGGCGACGGCGGCGGCAGGTCGCCGGGGTCGGGCTCCTGGCCGGCCATGGCCCGCGCCCAGGCGGGACCCGCGTCGGCGCCCATCGGGCTCGTCATGATCGCGGTCAGCGCCGTCACGCGTTCCGGCCGGTGTACGGCCAGCCACTGGCCGATCGTGCCGCCCAACGACGCGCCGGCGACGTGGGCCGCGGCGACGCCGTACCCGTCGAGCACCGCCACGGCGTCACCGGCCAGGTCCGCCACCGAGTACGGTTGCGCTGCGAAGTCCACCCGCCCCGACCGCCCGGTGTCGCGGTGGTCGTACCTGATGACCTGCCGCCCGGCCGCGACGAGCGTGTCCACCAGTTCGTCCGGCCAGCCGAGGCCCGGCGTGGCGGTGCCCATGACGAGCAGCACGACCGGATCCCCGGCGTCGCCGAATCGTTCGGTCCACAGTCGCAATTCTCCAGAACGAATGAATTTCTTCTCGGTTGCTGCCATGGCCGCCAATGTAGCGATTACTCCGCGATTAGTAAAAAATGCGGAATTCGTTATTTCTGGTATAATGGAGTTGCCTATAGCGGTACAGCCCACGCCTACCGTCGGCCTAACCGCGATGTGCGGCTGGAGCACTTGGGCGCGTTTCGAGTCGTGATCAATCTGCGGGATTCGTCCTCACGGCGGGGCCTAGGCCGTTAAATCGTCTAGATGTTCCGGGAAGGAGCGGGGCGGTGGCGCGAGTACTGGTAGTCGGTCTTGATCCCGCCAAGATCCAGGGCTGGGACCCGGAGCCGGTTCAGGCGGCGATAGCACGCGGTCAGGCCCGTTTCGACGATCAGGGCATCGAGGCCGACTATTGCCTGGTGGCACTCGACGAGAACCCCGAAGGAGCGATAGTTGAGGCGCTGACCCGCAAGGACTACGCCTGTGTGGTGATCGGGGGCGGAATCCGCACGCACGAGCCCTTGCTCGAATTCTTCGAGAAGGTGGTCAACCTTGTCCGGCAGCACGCGCCCGGCGCCGCCTTCGCCTTCAACAGCAGCCCCGAGGATTGCGCCGACGCCGCTATGCGGTGGCTGCGCCAGGGCGTGTAGCGGGTCGTGATCAAGAGACGGCCTGGGTGAGGTCCTTGATCCAGATCGCTCGCGCCGGCGCGGGCACCGCCACGAGGAGGGCGCCGACCAGGGCCGCCACGAGCGGTGCGGACAGCCGCCGGACAAGGATCATGATCATTCGACTGTCTCATTCGAAGCGGGCAGTGTCGGGCGCGGTCACGTGTCTGAGCAGCGGTAGGCCGGCCAGGATCACCAGGAGGGCGGCGAGCAGCCCGCCGCCGACGGTCAGGAAGTAGGCGGGGCCTGGCAGTGCTGTCGGCGCGCCCTTGATGGCCAGCTGGTCGATCACCGGCTCGGCCACGCCGAAGCCCGCGGCCGCCGCCACCAGGGCGGCCAGCACCACCGGGGCAGCAGTCTCCAGCATCACCACTCTGGAAAGGGTCCGTGTCGGCGTGCCGCACAGCCGCAGCAGCGTGAACGGCTGCCTGCGCTCCACCACGCCGCCGGCGACCGACACCAGCAGGCCGCAGCCCGCCACCACCAGGGTCAGCGCGACGATGGCCAGCGCGACGCGTTCCACCTGGTCCAGCAGCACCGCGCGGGCCTGGGCGACCTCGGCGAACGTCTGGGGCATCTCGGCGCTGCCGGAGCGGGCGACGTACGGCGTGAGCAGTGTACGGATCTGCTCACGGACGGCCGGGTCGGGCGCGCGGATCAGCACCGCCGCCAGGGGCAGGCCGGCTGAGGCGGTACGGCCGTGCTCCCCTGAGTGGCCTGAGCCACGGGGTACGGCAGGGTTGGCCGCGTCCACGATCGGCAGGTTGCGATCGATGGAGAGCATGTTGTCGCTGGTCAGCAGCCGATTGAAGTCGGCTGTCACCGCTCGGGCACCCGGGGCGCACCGGCCGAGCGCAGGGAAGCCGGTCAGGGCGCCGCATTCGACCACGTGGCCGAGCAGGAAGTCGAGCCGGCAGCCGGGGCCAGGGTCGCACGGCGGAGGCCCGCCGGGCGAGGCCGGTGTCCCGGCCCTGCGGTAGACCGGCAGCACGGTGACGCCGGGATGGGCGCGTACCTCGGCGAGCAGCTCGGACGCCGTGCCAGGCGGCAGAGGCAGGCCCTCGGCGGCCTCGCCGTACCAAAACGACACCCGCATGACCTCCTTCAGGGTGCCGCCGCCCGCCGCCGTCTGGCCCGAGACGACAGCGGGAACGATGCCGGCGACGGCCGTGCCGATGAAGACCGCCAGCACGATCCCGTTCACCGACCGGAAGGCGCTCTTCGGGTCGGCCGCCAGCCGCTGCGCGGCCAGCAGCGTCGCCGCGCCGGACGTGACCCGGGCGGCCAGCCGCGCGGCCAGCATCGTCAGCCACGGCCCGGCCACCACGAGGCCGACCATGATCAGCGCCAGGCCCACGTCGAGGAGCACCGCGTTCGGGTCATCGCCGCCGGCGAACACCGGGCCCGCGAACAATCCCAGCCCTGCCAGGAGCGGGAGTACCCGCCACCAACCCGGAGCGGAGGCCCGCACCTCGCGTGCCGCGCCGAGCGGCGTGATCCGCACCCGGCGCAGCGACCACAGGGCGGCGCCGGCGGCGGCGAGCGGCACACCCGCGACCACGGCGGCGTACTGCAGCGCGGTGGGCGCGACCATGTCGGGGAAGAAGCGGGAGCCGGTGATGGCGACGCCTGCCAGGGCGGGCCGCAGCGCCTGGAAGACCGCGATGCCGGCGAGTGTGCCCAGCAGCGCGCCGAGCGCCGCGTCCACCGAGGCGATCGCGCTGATCTGGCGCGCGGTGGCGCCCGCCAGCCTGATCGCGGCGAAGCGCGCCTCGCGGCGGGCGGCGGCCAGGCGCGTGGCCGTGCCGACGAGGACGAGCAGCGGGAAGATCAGGCCGATGGCGGCGATGCCGAAGCCGTGCTCGTAGAGGGCCGTGGTGTCGTCCGCGACCGGGGTGGCGGCGACGGCGTCGACGGCCACGGTGCCGGCCATGGCGGCCAGCCCGTCGGAAGTCTGGCCGACGACGACGACCAGGTCATCAGGGCCGGACAGCGCCGCCCGTCCGATCAGGCCTGCGCGGGCGCCGGGGAAGCGGTCGGCGAGCTGCTCGCGCGGCACGGCGTCCATCAGCTCGGCGAGGGCGGGGGAGACGTAGTACCGCCCGGCGCCGGGCAGTGCGGGGACGCCGGGCACGGTCGGCGTGGGTGTTCTCGCGTCAAGGACGGCGACGTCGAGCCGCTTGATCGGGCGGCCCGCGTAGGAGTCCTGGCGGTGGTTCCACAGCACGGCGCCCGGGGTGGCGCCCAGCGCCCGGCCGCCCGGCGCTGAGCCGGTCGTGCACTCCCAGCATGGGCGGCCCGCGGTGACCTGGAAGGCGTTGAACAGCGCCACCGTGGACAGCAGCACCGTCACCCCCATCGCGACGGCGGTGGCGACGATCGCCAGCCGGACGGCCGCCTCCCGGCCGCCGCGCAGCGACAGCCGCAGGCCCAGCCAGAGCGTCATCGGACGGCCGCGCTGGCGTAGGGATCGGTGACCTTGCCGTCGCGCACCATGACCTCCCGGTCGGCGCAGGCGGCGACGCGGGCGTCGTGAGTCACCACGATCACGGTCGCGCCCTCCTGGCGGGCCAGGCTGACGAGCAGCTCCATGACCTTCTCGCCGGTGAGCGAGTCGAGCGCGCCGGTGGGCTCGTCCGCGAAGATCACTTTGGGGCGTGTCACCAGCGCCCTGGCGATCGCCACCCGCTGCGCCTGCCCTCCGGACAGCTCGCCGGTGCGCCGCTCGCTCCACTCGTCCAGCTCCAGCCGCTTCAGCCAGCCGCCGGCTCGCTGGTAGGCCTGCTTGCGCCTGGCCCTGCCGAGCAGCAGCGGCAGGGCGACGTTGTCGGCCACCGTGAGCTCCGGCACCAGCTGGCCGAACTGGAAGACGAACCCGAACGTGGTGCGGCGCAACTCGGACCGCCTGGCGTCGCTCAGGAGGTCCAGCCGCCGCCCGTCGAACCAGATCTCGCCCGCGTCGGGGGTGAAGATGCCCGCCAGGCAGTGCAGCAGCGTGGACTTGCCGGAGCCGCTCGGTCCCATGATCGCTAGAATCTCTCCCGCCGTCACCGACAGGCTCGCCTCGCGCAGCGCCTGCGTCCGGCCGTAGGAGCGGTCGACGGAACGGGCCTCCAGCAGCGGGCCCGGCACGGGAAGGCCGTCGACGGTCATGCGGGGCGCACCATTTCCGCCAGCGCGCCCAGCCGGGCCGTGGTCACATCGATCCAACGCAGGTCGGCCTCCAGATGGAACAGGGCGTGGTCGGCCAGCAGGGCGTCCACGAGGGCGCCGCTGCGTTTGATCTCTGACAGCTCGCGCATGCGCCTCATGTGCGTGGCGCGCTGGGTGTCGAGATAGCTCTGCGCGTCGTGGCCCAGCATCAGTGCCAGCACGACCTTCGTGAACAGCACCGTCTGCAGGAACGGCTCCGCCGCTACCGGCTCGGCCAGCCACGCCTCCACCTCCTGCTTGCCGAGCGGGGTGATGGCGTAGCGCTTGCGGTCGGGGCCGTCGCCCGGCTCGCTCTGACCGGCCGTGACCTTGCCGTCCCTGGCCAGGCGGCCGAGCGTCGAATAGACCTGTCCGAAGGGGAGCGGCTTGCCCCTGCCGAAGTAGGTGTCGTAGCCGCGTTTCAGGTCGTATCCGTAGCTGGGCTCGCGGTCCAGCAGGCCCAGGAGGGCCAAGGGGACTGTCATGGCAGATCACTATATGCCGGAGGTATATACGCGAGGATTACCGCAGGGTGGGCTCGGTGTGCTCGACGATCGCCTGGATGACCGTGTCCCACACCTGGCGCGGCGGCATCTGGTGGCCCATGCCGGTCAGCGGGATCAGCCTGGCGCCGGGGATCTCGCGGGACAGGGCCTCGGCGTGGCCGTAGGGGAAGAGCGGGTCCTCGGTGCCGTGCAGGACCAGGGTCGGTGCGGTGATCTCGCCGAGACGGGCGCGGATCGGCTCGCCACCCTCGATCATCCAGTGGTTCGACGCGGCGGCCGGAACCGGGCTGCGGTCGAACGCACGCCCGGCGGTGCGGCGTACCCGGTCCTCGTCGACGGGGATCGTGCCGGAGAAGGCGTGCTCGGCGGCGAGGAAGTACGCCATGACCGCGTCACGGTCGGACCAGTCGGGGGCGGGGGCCGGCTCGGCGAACATCTTGGCCAGCGCCTCGCTCATCGGCGGCAGGTCGGGGTTGTCCGGCCCGCCGGGCCCGCCGGGGCTGGTGGACATCAAGGTGAGCGACAGGACACGTTCCGGGTGCTCGACGCCGAGCCGCTGTGCGAGGCCCCCTCCCATCGAGATGCCCACGATGTGCGCCGCGGCCAGGCCGTACGCGTCGAGCACGCCGACCGCGTCGGCGAGCAGGTCGTCCTGTGTGTACGTCGGCGCGCCGACGGGGAACGTCGTGGAGCGGCCGGTGTCGCGGGTGTCGTAGCGGATCACATACCGGCCGGACGCGGCGAGTCGGGCGGTGAAGTCGTCGTCCCACCAGTCCATCGACGCCTCCGCGCCGGAGATGAGCAGGATCGCGGGGGTGCTCGGGTCGCCGAAGGCCTGTACGGCCAGGTCGACGTCGTTGGCGTGCACCGTCCCCTCCCCGGGAGCCTGGGACGGAGTCGTGGTCGGCCGGCTGTCGTGCATGGTGTGCCTCCGGAGTCGGGTCGAGCGTGCCTCCCATGACCATACTTCTAAAATCGAAGTAGATGCTACTATTTTCAAAGTTGAGTGGGCCGACTAGGACGTGGTGGCGATGGAGAGCGCGAAGATTCCTGAGGAAACCTCCGAGAACATCGGCGAGAAGGCCGGAAGGCGCACGTACGGGCAGGCGTGTCCCATCGCCCACGCGCTCGACATGGTCGGCGAGCGCTGGGCGCTGCTGGTGGTGCGGGAGCTGCGCCTTGGGCCACGCCGCTACGCCGACCTGCAGGCTGCCCTGCCCGGACTGGGCCCCAGTGTGCTCGCGCAGCGGCTACGTGATCTCGAGGCGGTCGGCGTTCTGCGCAGGCGTACGCTGCCACCGCCTGCGGCCAGCAGGACCTATGAGCTGACCGAATGGGGGGCGGAGTTGGAGCCGGTGTTCGCGGCGCTTCGGACCTGGGGCATGCGCTCACCGGTCGTGCCGCTGACCGGAGGGATCAGTGCCGATACCGTACTGCTCGGCCTGCGCGCCTTCTTCGTGCCGCAACCGGACGCGTCGTGGACTGCGACGTACCGGATCGCCCTGGGGCGCGACGTCTACCGCGTGGAGGTTGTCGACGGCGAACTGGGCACCGTCGCGCGCGGCCAGGACCCCGGCCCTGCGGACGCGTACATCGAAGGCGACCACCTCATGTTGCAGTCCGTACTGAGCCACGAACGAACACTGGCCTCGGCGATCGATGACGGCGACCTTACGGTGACCGGCGACGTTGAGGCGGTCAGGCGATTGGTCGACGCAGTCCCGCCACGCTGACGGAGACCGTCAGCCTGTGGCCACGTCCAGACGAAGGAACTCGGTGATGCGAAGCAGCCTCGGCGGGCGTGCCACCTCGTCGGAGAGGGCCTGGAACGCCTCGTCCTCCCCGACGAGGCGTGGGGCGGCGAGTTCCACCTCCCTCCCGTCGACCTGGAGCCGCGCACCGCCGGCCGCCAGGACGTTCTGCACCCAGTCCGAGCGCGATCCGTACACGAGAATGAACAGGTAGCCGCCGTCGACAGGATGCGCGTCGAGAGGCGTGCGGTACGTCGCGCCAGAGACGCGGCCGACGTGAGTCAGCACCGGCGACTTCCCGCGGGCGATCGTCAGGGGGTTGAACACCCGCTTGTTCACATGCCCCCACCACAGCGGCATCGGCATCGGGATCTCGCTCTCTCGCCCGGGCAGGGCGCGTTGTCGGTCAGACATCACCCAGAGGACTTACGACCGTAAGATGGCTTACGTCTGTAACGCTCGCTTACAGCCGTAAGGTTGTCAACCCGTCCATACCCGGGAGCTGTCGTGTCGCCACCCCCACAACCGCTCAGCAGAGGCCTCGTACTGGAAGCCGCGATCCGGGTCGCGGATCGCGGCGGCGTGGAGGCGATCACGATGCGACGGGTGGCGCAGGAACTGGGTGTGGAGGCGATGTCGCTCTACCACCACGTACCGAACAAGGACGCGATCCTCGACGGCGTGGTCGACGCGGTGTTCGCGGCGATCGAGCTGCCCAGTGCCGAGTGCGACGACTGGCGCGACGCGATCCGCGCGCGCGCCTTCTCCGCGCGTGCGGTCCTGTCGCAGCACAGCTGGGCGCTCGGCCTCATGGACTCCCGTCGCAACCCTGGGCCTGCGACGCTACGCCACCACGACGCCGTCCTCGGCGTCCTCAGGAAGGCGGGGTTCGCGCTGCCGATGGCCGCGCACGCTGTCTCGCTCATCGACAGCTACATCGGCGGGTTCGTCCTCCAGGAGGCGAACCTGCCGATGAAGACGCCGGACGATGTCGGTGAAGTGGCCGGCGGCCTCCTCGAGCGGCTGCCGGTGGACGAGCTGCCGTACCTCACAGAGATGATCGTCGACCACGCCCTGCGGCCGGGCTACGACTACACGAGCGAGTTCGGCTACGGCCTGGACCTGATTCTGGATGCGCTCGAAGCTCGCCGGAGGTAGCGCCCAGGAGGGGATGTCGCCGGGACAGGGCGGTTGCTCCGCCATACCAGCTGAGGACGCGAGGCCGGACCGGCCGGCCTCCCCTGACCTCGCCTGAAGGCGCCGCTCCTAGAGCCGCTTCCAACCGCCGGGCACTGTTCACGAGCTCAGCTGCGTCAGCCGGTCGATGGCCTCCTGCCGGGTCATGTCGGCGCCTCGGCGGTAGGCCCTGTCGTAGTCGGTACGGCCGAGGCGGTCCATGACAGCCTCCACGAGCGCGCGTAGTTCGACGTCACCGTGGTCGAAGGCGCCGCGGATGGCATGGCTCAGGCCGAGCGCGGTGGCCGTACCGGCCGGATCGCCCTCCAGGAACAGCAGCCGGGCCAGGAACTGGGCGGCCGATGGGATGTCGTTGTTCGCCTGGGCCGCCTGGAAGGCGCGCGGCAACAGCACGCGGGCGCGTGCGGCCTCCCCTGCGGTGAGGAGGTTCGCCATCCGGGCGGGGACCAGGTTGTTCTGCATCGTCTCGACCGGGAGGGTGGGCTCGCGGGCGAGCCTGTCCATCCGATCGAGCTCCTGATCGGCCCGCTCGACCTCGCCGCCGCGGCGATACAGCTCGGCCAGCGCGCCTGCGACCTCGATCTCCAGCATGAGCTGACCGCGGTCCCATGCCGCTCGTTCGGCGGTTTCGATGGCGTGCCGTGCGCCCTTCAGGTCGCCGCCGCGCATGCGTTCGATGGCGAGCGCGAGCCGGGTCAGGACCTCGTCCTGCGAGCGAAGGTGGGTGGCGATCGCGATGCTGCGCTCGTAGGCGGCGACGGCCTTGTCGTGCTCACCGTCGAGGGCGTGGATCTGCGCCATGCCGATCAGCGTCTTGGCGGTCCACCATCGGTCGCCCACCTCCTCGAACGCGCGCAGCGCCGCTGCCATCGCGGTCGCGCAGCGCTCGTGGCCGCCTCGTAGGCGCCACCACGCGGCCTCGATCACGAAGGTGCAGGCGATCGCCCAGCGGTCCGATCCGCTCCGCACCCGGGCGATCTCTCGATCGACCAGCTCGTCCAGCCCGCTCATCGCTCCCGCCACCACCACTATCGTCAGCAGCATCGGGTAACGCCGCAGCGCGCCGGTGCGCGCGCAGACGTCGACGAGCGCCTGCAGCCGCACGGGGTCGGTGACCGGCCCTCCCGCTCCTGCCACCAGATGGATCGCGGTGAAGGCGGCCCTGGCGTCCGCGGGCAGCGCGTCGCCGAGCTCGAGGACCCTGGTCACGTAGGCGTCGGCCCGGCCGTCGTAGCGCAGCATGACCCAGTACCAGTACAGCGGGCCGAGGATGCGGGCCGCCGCCTCGGCGTCCCCGCCGTCGATGGCCGTCTGGAGGGCGAACAGCACGTTGTCGTACTCGGCCTCGAACAGGCGCAGCGACTCCACCTGCTTGTCCGAGCGCAGCAGCGGCTCGTGTTCCTCGGCGAGGTCGGCGAAGTGCCGCGTGAGCCTTTCCAGGACGGCTTCGCGTTCCCCGGCGAGCCTGAGCTTGCCGTCCGCATGGGTTCGGATGGTTTCCAGCATCCGGTGCCCGTCGCCGGCCCGCTCCACGATGGACTTGTCGACCAGGGAGTCGAGCAGATAGATGACCTCGCCCGTGGGAAGCAGCTCATCCGCACAGACGGCCTCGATCGCGGCGATCCCCGTCCTCGCGGGAAAGATCGACATCCGGCGGGCCAGCATCCGTTCCTGATCGGTGAGGAGGTCCCAGCTCCACTCGATGACCGCGTGGAGGGTCTGCTGCCTGGGCTCGGCTGCCCTGTTGCCGGTGCTGAGCAGCCGGAAGCGGTCGTCGAGCCGCCTGGCCAGCTGATCGACGCTCATGGTACGCAGTCGCGCCGCGGCCAGCTCCAGGGCGAGCGGCAGCCCGTCCAGCCGGCGCACGATGTCCACGACCAGGGCTACCGTCGGCGCGTCCAGTGCGAAGCCTGGCCGTATACGAAGTTGAGGAGCCTGCGACGATACGGCTGCCGCCCGATCGAGGAACAGCCGCACCGCGGCCGATCCGGCGGCACGATCGGGATCCGCGTGTTCCGGAGGCAGTTCGAGCGGGCCCAGACGGCACAGCGCCTCACCCATGACCTCCAGCGGCCCCCGGCTCGTGGCCAGGATGGTGAGGTACGGCTGACGCTCGAGCAGATGCCGGGCGAACTCCGCGACAGGCTCGGAGATCTGTTCGCAGTTGTCCAGCACCAGCACGCCTTCACCACCGGCGAGCAGGTTGACCACTCGATCCAACGGCGTACCTGAGGCTCGGCCGTCGGCGGTGCCGAGCGTGCCGAGAACCGCCTCGGGCAGCCCGTCCGCCGTGTTCACCCCGGCCAGAGGGACGAGCCAGACCCGGCCGCGGCGATGGGCCCGATGCCGTCCCGCCACCTCCACGGCCAGCCGGGTCTTCCCCACCCCGCCGGGACCCACGACGGTGACCAGCCGGGAGGCCTCCAGCAGTCCGGCCAGCAACCTCAGCTCGTCCTCCCTGCCGACGAAGCTGGTCAGCTGGGCAGGCAGGCGTCCAGGCGCCGTCTCAGGCCGAGCCTGCGCCGCCTTGTGGATCTCCAGCTCGCCCCGTAGCACGGCGACGTGCGTCCTGCGCAGTTCCTCGGAAGGGTCGACGCCCAGCTCCTCGGCGAGCGTGCGGCGGACCTCGTCGAACACGGCCAGCGCGTCGGACTGGCGGCCCGCCGCGTGCAGGGCCCGCATCCGCAGCCCGGCCAGCCGTTCGCGCAGCGGATGGTCCGCGGCCGCCGCCTCCACGTCGGCCAGCATCTCGCCATGGTGCCCGAGTCGCAGCTCCGCCTCGAAGCGGTCTTCGGCGGCTCCGAGTCGCAGTTCGTCCAGGCGCGCGCCGGCCGTACCGGCGAAAGGGAGGTCGCGCACATCGGCCAGCGCGTCGCCCCGCCACAGCCCCAGGGCGTCGCGCAGGAGCGCGGCCGCCTGCTCCGCAGCGCCCGCCGCCAGTTCGCGGCCGCCCCGCTTCGCCAGGGCCTCGAACCGGACGGCGTCGACCTGCTCGGCGCCCACGTTCAGGCGGTAGCCGCCGGCCACCGTCTCCACGACCCCCGTCCCGCCCAGCGCCCTGCGCAGCCGATGCACCAGCGCATGCAAGGCGTTGACGTGGCCCCCTGACGAGCCGTCGCCCCACAGGCCGTCGAGAAGCGAATCGACCGAGACCACCTCGCCCCTGGCCAATGCCAACCTGGCCAGAAGCGCGCGGACCCTGACCCCGCCGACCTCGATCGGTGCTCCGTCGCCGGCATAGGCCCGGACAGGCCCGAGCACCTCAATCCGCATGCGCACCAGGCTAACCGGCGAGGAAACCGATCAAGCACCGGTGAGCGGGCACCCGGTCGTGCCCGCCGTCGGGCACCTCCGCCGCCCCGACATCCCGCTTACAGCGAGCCGGTGCCGGCTGGAAGAGCGTCATAAGACGCCTGTCAGAGCCGCCGGACATCGTGGAGGACGTACGGAAGAAACGTCCGAAAGGCAGTGCAATGGCAACGTACGAGAAACTGCAGCAGGTGCTCGACTGGGCGGTGGCCGAGGCCGGCGTCCCCGGCATCGTCGCCGACGTCAGGGACGGGGACCGGACCTGGTTCGGCACCGCCGGCGTGGCCGACATCGAGACCGGTGTCCGACGACAGCCGGGGGAGCACGTGCACACCGGCAGCAGCGGCAAGGCCTTCACCGCCGCCACTGTCCTGGCCCTGGAGGCCGAGGGCCTGCTGAGCCTCGACGACACCGTGAACAAGTGGCTGCCCGGCGTGCTGGACGTCAACGGCTATGACGGCGACACGATCACCATCAGGCACCTGCTCAACAACACCAGCGGTCTGTTCATCACCGGCCTGGCGCCGGAGATCTCCCACCGCTACCTCACCCGCCCCGCGTTCATCAAGCATCGCTTCGACGAATTCACCACCGACGACCTGTTGAGGGTGGCGGTCTCCCAGCCGCCCGTCGGCGAGCCCGGCGAACGCTTCGCCTACTCCAACGGCGGCTTCCACCTCGTCGGGGCGATCATCGAGAAGGTCACGGGCAACAGCTACGCCGAGGAGGTCGAGCGCAGGGTCATCCGGCCGCTCGGCATGACCCACACCTACGTGCGCCCCGTCCAGGACAAGGGATACCCCGATCCGCACCCGCGGGCGTACTCCACGCTGTTCTTCAAGGACGGCGTCGACCCGGCGGCGATCACCCCCGCGAACTGGGAATCGATGATGGAGGACCCCGGGCTCGCGCCCCTCGACGTCACCGAGGCCGGCACCTCAGGTGGCTGGTCGGCCGGCAACGTCGTCTCCACCACCGGCGACATGATCCGGTTCGTGAACGCGATGGCGAGCGGCAGCCTGCTCCCTCCGGCCCAGCACCGCGAGATGTGGACCACGGTCTCCACCGAGGGCGGCCACTGGATGCCGCACGCCCGATACGGCCTCGGCCTGTTCGAGTTCGACAAGGAGGCGACGGGCGGCAGGACGGTGCGCGGTGTGGGCGGCAGCCTCTGGGGATCCTGGTTCCTCGCGGTGGGCACCCCCGACGGCCGGCAGACCGTCGCCGTCCACACCAACACCGAGTGGAAGTCCTGGGACGTCATGTTCAGAATCATCGAAGCGGCGCTCGGCGTCTCCATCGGCTCGTAGGCGCGCTCTCGCCTGTCCTTCGGGGACAGGCGAGAGCCGCTGGCCGGGGTGGGTCAGGGCCGGCCATGGAGAAGGTGGCCGTCAGGCCCTCGGGGAGTAGGGGAATGATATGATCATTTTGTCATGAACAGTCATGACGCTTCGCAGCCGCACGTGATCCTCGCCGGCGACCCCGACAGTCCCGCCGCACGATTCGTCGCGGCCATGAACTCCGGCGACCTCCAGGCCGTCGACCACGTCTACGAGGACGACGCCGTGCTCGTACCGGTCCCCGGACACCCCGTCACCGGCGCCGCGCGCCTGGCCGCCAACCAGCACCTGCAGAGTTTCGGGCTCCCCGTCGAGGCCCGCCCCCGCCACGTGTACGTCGCCGGCGACATCGCCCTGCTCATCGTGGACTGGTCGATGCGCGGCACCGCCCGCGACGGCAGCACCGTCGACCTGAGCGGCACCGCCACCGACGTCGCCCGCCGCGGCCCCGACGGCCAATGGCGGTACGTCATCGACAACCCCCATGGCACCGCATGACCCGGTCCTGGAAGGCGGCCTCCCGGTGCAACGCGACCGGTGAGCCGGGGTTGATGTCACATCCGTTGACGCCGAGGGGGCGGAGGCGGGGAGCAGCAACCGAACGGCCAGTGGCGTTTCACGACCCCGCGGGGAGCGCGCTATCGCCACCGGCCATTCCGATGCTGGTGGCCTTGGTTGCTGGTCCGGCGCCTGGTTAGGGAGCAGGTCGGCGAGCACCGTTCTGACGGCGGCCCGGCTGACCCCGTGGGTACGTGCGAGGGCGGCGATCGACGCGCCCTGGTCCTGGAACGCCGCCCACGCCTCTTCGCTTGGGCGCCGTCGAGGGCGGGTGGTCGGCCGCAGGTCATCGGGGCGAACAGAACAAGGGGAGTGTTCAGGTTGTCGGCGCGGTAGGAGCCCGCAGAAGGTGTCGCCAGTCGGCGGGCCAGTTGGCCAGCGCGAGGACGCCCATGACGACGAGGTGGGTCGGCGCGGCCCAGCTTTCCACCGCCGGATCGTGGTTGACGATGTGGGTGGTGACCGCGCCGGTGAGGACGAACATCAGCGTTGTGGCACCCAGGAAGCGCGTACGCCGGTCAGGGATCACGAGCAACACAGCGGCGACACCTTCCAGGGCGCCGACCACGAAGCGCATCCAGGACGGGTAACCCCAATCGACGAACTTCACGGAGTACGCGGTGCTGAATATCGTGTCGCCCGGCCAGTACTTGGTCACGGCTCCCAGCGCGAACTGAAGGGCCAGAAACCAGTACAGACCGGTCTTTAGGTGTTTCCACATATGCGTCTCTTCCGGAGGTTGGGCAGGGTCGGGCCTCCGCGCGGCGATTGCATCGCCGACGGAGTCTTGTTCTGGGTTCAGCCCCGCAGGGCGGCGATGGCTTTCTCGATACGCCGCCGGCGCGTCTCGGGCTTCTTTGCGCTCTCTATGGCGCGCACGTGCTCACGCTTGCGGCTGTCGGTGAGACGGTCGAAGGCGGTGCGGGCGGCCGGGTCGTCGTCGAGGGCTCGGGCGAAGTCCGCGGGCTCGACGACGACGCGTGGCTCGGTGTCGAGCTCCAGCTCGACCTCGATCTCCTCGCCTATCGCGACACCCGCGGCCTGCCGGTTGGCGTTACTGAGGCCGAGCAGGTGACGGCCGCGCAGGATGGCGACGCGGCTCTTCCAGGAATGCCCGTTGACTGTGATCGTCACTGGCGGTCGCGCGCCCCCGCCGAGCGCCTCCACCACCTCGGGCGGAACTTCCAGCCCTCGCATGGGCTCGGGCGGCTCGACGAGGGTGCGAAACTTCACCATCTACTTCCTACTTCTTGCTTTTCCTCTGCGGTTACTTCGCGGGGGGCTGATCGTTGCCCTGGGCGCTGTGGCCGACGCGCCAGATGTAGCCCTCCGGGTCGGCGAAGGTACCGCCGTACCCACCCCACGGCAGGGATTCGGCGGGCTTGAGGATCGTGGCGCCGGCCTGCTCGGCCTCCACCATCACCTCGTCGACCCGCGTCTCACTACTGACCTCGTAGGTGAGGACCAGCCCGCTGAAGCCGCTGCCCTCCGGGCTCGTGCCCATCAGCTTGGCCAGACCATCGCGGCCGTAGAGGCCGATGGGCGAGGCGCCGTCGGACTCGAAGAACACCGAGATGCCGTAGTCGTTCTTGATCTTCCAGCCGAGCCCGTCGGTGTAGAACCGCTTGGCGGCCTCCATGTCCCGGACGCCGATCAGGGTCGGGATCACGTGCGCTGTCATGTCATGTCTCCCTGTGTACTAAAGGTGTAGGTGCTGCCTGAACCAGCAGGTCGGGCGCCGGATGTCACATCGGCGTGCATCCACCGGTCAATCGGTAATGACCGGCTAGACGGAGGAATGTGACAGATGATCGAGCAGGACTGGCTGAGCGAGCGGTTCGCCGAGCACCAGGACCGCTTGCACGCGGTGGCCTATCGGATGCTCGGCTCACCCGGCGAGGCCGAGGACGCGGTGCAGGAGGTGTGGCTGCGGGTCAGCCGCGCCGACACCGGCCAGGTTGAGAACCCGGGAGGGTGGCTGACCACGATCGTCGCCCGGGTCTGCCTGAACATGCTCGAGGCTCGCCGGGCCCCGGCGAGAGGACGCGGCCGGGGCGCTGCCGCCCGAGCCGGACACACCGCAGCCCAGCATCCACCCGAACGGTCAGGCCGGACCCGAGGATGAGGCGCTGCTCGCCGATTCGGTCGGTGTCGCGCTGATGGTGGTGCTGGACACGCTGACTCCCGCCGAACGGCTCGCGTTCGTCCTGCACGACGTCTTCGCCGTGCCATTCGCCGAAATCGGCCCCATCATCGACCGCTCCCCGGCGGCGGCCCGGCAACTGGCCAGCCGAGCCCGGCGCCGGGTGCAAGGAACGGCCGAAGCCTCCGATGCCGCGCAATCGGCCAAGCGGGACATCGTCGAGGCATTCCTCGCCGCGGCCCGAGGCGGAGACTTCACAGCCCTGGTCGAGCTGCTCGATCCGGAAGCCGTGGCCATAGAGATCCGCGGCGCCGAAGCGGTGGCGGCCTTCTTCGCCGGACGGGCTCAGGCAGCCCGGCTGGCGCTGGTCGACGGCGTCCCTGCGGCCGTCTGGTTGCACCGCGGCCAGCCGAAGGCCGTCATCACCTTCACCATCCACGACGAGAAGATCACCCATATCGCCATCGACACCGACCCCGACCGGCTCCACGACCACGACATCGTCCTTCTCGGCACCGGCAACACGGAGCGGCGATGAGCCGGCCTTCCCAACCGGCTCATCGCAGGGCAGGCATGGATCTCAAGCTGGCCTCCTGCACCCTCACCGTCCACGACGTTGACGAGGCACTCGGCTTCTACCGGGACGTGCTCGGCTTCGCCGTACGCGACGACGTCGAGTTCGAGGGAATGCGGTGGGCGAGCGTCGGCCCGCCCTCGCAGCCGGGCATGCAGATCTTGCTCCAGCCGCCCGGCGCGGACCCGGGGGTCTGGCCTGTCGATCGGCAGGCCATCGAGGATCTGGTCGCTAAGGGCCTGCTGAGCCGTCTGATCTTCCAGACCGACAACTGCGACGCCACCTTCGAGTACCTGGAGGCCGCGGACGCCGAAGTGATGCAGGAACCGATCACCCGGCCTGACGGCGTCCGCGACTGCGCCTTCCTCGATCCCTCCGGCAACATGCTGCGATTCACCCAGCCGCGGCAGATGGTCCAGCCACTCGGGTCGCGGCAGGCACACGCCGCGACAGACCACCCGGCGACCTGAACGCGGCCGCGGACACGAGCCGCCTGTGGTCGGCACCCTCACCCGAGCGAGAGTTCGCGACGGCCGGGCGCGTCCAGCGCGGGGTCCCGGTAGTAGGGGCTTGAGCAGCAACCGAACGGCCAGTCACGATAAGGAGCCCGGTGGGCACCTCTTATCGTGACTGGCCGTTCTGATGCGGGTGGCTGGGGGCGGGGTCAGGCGATGAGGTTGTGACGAGCGTCCTTCGTGATCGCCACGCTGCACCGGAAACCCCGCCTTGTGCGAGTCCTTCCTGTGTGGGTGTGCCCTTCACGGTGCTCGCGGCGACATCTGTCATGCGGGTTCGGTGCGGCCCCTCCGCCCCGGCGGGCGGAGGGGCCGTGACCTGCCGGGAACCGATCTATCCGAGCACCGGGTAGTTCGCGCGGAACACGTTGTGCGGGTCACGGGCCCGCTTGATCTCCTGCAGCCGCGCGAGCGCGCTGCCGGAGAAGGACTTCGCCGCCGTGTCACCGGGGGACAGCACGGTGTACGGCTTGCGGCCGCTGATGTAGGCCTCCAGGTCGGCCACGACCTCGGCCTGCTTGGCGCGCGTCGCGTCGGCCGCGTGCGGCAGGCCGAGACCCAGCAGGCCGAGCAGGTACGGCTCAACCACCGCGCCGCTCGCACCGGCCCCGCCGCCCGGCTCGGCGAGCGCCCCGCCCAGGTGCCTGATCTGCACGTTGATGAGCGGTTCGACCGGCTTGGCCAGCAGGAGCTCCACCGCGTCCGCGTCCAGGCCGGTGAGCAGCTCCGCACGAGCGATGGACGAGGCCGGGTTGGTGGGCTCGGCGGCGATGTCACCCAGGTCGGCAACCGGGACGACGCCGCGGCTGTCGGAGATCGCGTCCTCGATCTTGTCGATGCGCGCCAGCAGGTCCTGCCCATGGGCCGCCTCACCCAGGTAGGCCAGATCCAGCGTCACCATCGGCGGCGCGCCGGGTGGCTGGAGCCGGTTGATCCAGACACTGAGTTCACGCGGCGCCTCGGCGGTGATCTCCAGGAACGCGTCGTACACCTCCCTGGTCCGGTGCTCCGGCCAGATCACGCGCCCGCCGTACACGACTGGCGCGGGATACAGCTCGAGTTCGAGGGCGGTCACCACCGCGAAGTCCCCGCCACCGCCGCGCAGCGCCCAGAACAGGTCGGGATCGGACTCGGCGGTCACCCGGCAGGGCTCGCCATCGGCGTCCACGATGTCGACAGCCCGCACGCTGTCGGAGGCGAAGCCGTACTTGCGGCTGAACCAGCCGACCCCACCGCCCAGGGTGTAACCCGTCACGCTGACCCCGGGCGCGCTGCCGGACAGGCCAGTCAGACCCAGCGGACCGGCCGCCGCCAGCACCTGCCCCCACTTCACGCCCGCGCCCACCCGGACCACGCGCTCCTGCGCGCGTACCTCCACCTCGTTCAGCAGGCCGGTACGCAACAGGATCAGGCCTTCCACATCACCCGAGGCGCCATGCCCGCTCGGCTGCGCGGTCACCGTCATACCCGCCCGCCGCGCGTAACGCACGAGCGCCGCCACGTCATCGACATCCGCGGCCTCCACCACGGCCGCCACGGGCTGTCTGACGGTCAGATTCCATGCGGTGGCCGCCTGTTCAAAGCCGTCGTCACCGGCCAGGAGCACGCGCCCCTTGAGGACACCGCGCAGATCGTTGATCGTCATCGTCGTCTCCTTTTCGAGTTCTCAGAAAGTGCGAAGGAATATTGTGCTGCGCCCCGACCGCGTGTCCTGGTCCAGCTCGACCGGCTGCTGGACGGCGGACGCTTGGAAGAGCTCCGGTCGCCCGGACCGCGTGGTTCACGCGATGAGCAGAGCGCGCTGATCGTCAGCATCACCACGGCGGTGGCGCCGTGGAGGCCCTAAACGGCCGCCTTGGGGCCGCCGAGGTGGCGTCAGGCGGGCTGCAGGGCGGGCGTCAGCGGAGTGACGACGACCTTGCGGGTCTCGCGCAACATCAGCAGGCCGTTGACCACCATCAGCGTCGCGGTCAAGCCGTGGACGCCGAGCGCGGTGGGCACGGAGCCGTGGTGGGCCAGCACGGTGGTCATGTCGCCGTAGGCGGCGAGCGCCTCCACCAGCAGCGCCCAACCCAGCGCCCGGCGGTGGCCCGTCACCAGCAGGATGCCCAGGACCAGGGCCAAGACGACGTCGCGGATTCCCTTGATGATCAGGAAGCCGCCGCCGTCGCCGGACGGCCAGCTCGGCAGGCCGAAGCCCGGCGCCACCGTCTCCGGCCTCAGGATGAACTCCGCCCCGAACCAGAGGATGAAGAGGATGAAGGCGGCGGCCAAGACGGTGTTGATCTTCTTCAGTGACATTGTTCTTCTCCTGGCAAGTCTTTGTGAGCTTGGTGGGCTTGGGAGTCGTGGGGTCTGGTCAGGCGGCGCGGACGCGGCTGATGTGGCGGGCGTAGCGAGGGCGGCCGATGATGTGCCAGATGCCGCGTACCGGAGCGGGAAGGGCGGACAGGAGCGTGGCGCGCTCGGCCGGGTTCGCGTCCTCCAGGACCAGGCCGAAGAGGGTGAGCAGGGTGAACTTGGGCGTGTTGGCCACCAGGTGATCGCCCAGGGAGGCCCATTCCTTCTCGGTGATGTGCTCGGCCGCGAGCGGAAGGAGAGTGGCCTCCTCGTCGTCGAGGTGCTCGAGAAGCACGGCCCGGTGGTCGGCGAGGGCGGCCACGAGCGTGTCGCGCTCGTCCGCCCCTGCGGCGGCCTCCCACGCAGGGACCGCGGCGTCCAGCCTGGTCAGCGTGGCCGCGACGCGCTCGTGCTGTGCCTCCATGCGCAGCACGATGTCGGCCTCCAGATCGACCCGGGACAGCAGCGGCGGCCACAGCAGCTCGTCCTCGCCCTCGTGATGGTTCTTCAGTCCCAGCCGGTAGTCGCGGAAGTGGTCGGCGATCACCTTGGCGCGAGCGGTGTCACCCGGGGCGACCGCCGCGACGAGCTCCATCAGCAGCCGTGACTCGCGGCGGAAGGCCCGGTGGACGATCTCCATGTCCTGGGTGTTGACGCTCATCTGTTCCTGCCCTTCATCGGTTGCGACGTGTTCAGACTGCTCCCGGGTGTTTGGAGGGGATTTGGAGTCGACTTGGAGCCGTCCGCGTAGGATGTGCGGGTCATGGTCTTGATCGGGGTGCTGGGCGCGTTCACGGCCGAGGTGAACGGTGAGTCCGTGCACCTCGGCGGGCCGCGGCAGCGGGGCGTGCTGGCGTTGCTGGTGGCGGCGCGTGGGCAGGTCGTGCCGGTCGACCGGATGATCGAGGATCTGTGGCGCGGGGAGCCGCCCGCGCGGGCGCTGATGTCCTTGCAGGCGTATGTGTCCAACCTGCGCCGGCTGCTGGAGCCCGGCCGCCCGCCGCGCACGCCGGCCCGGCTGCTGGTGAGCGCGCCGCCCGGCTATGCGCTGCGGCTGCCGCCGGAGTCGGTGGACGCGTGGCGGTTCGAGGACCTGCTCGACCAGGCCCGTACGGTCACCGACCCGCGCGTCGCCCAGGCTCGGCTCGCCGAGGCGTTGGGGCTGTGGCAGGGGCCGGCGTTCGCCGAGGTCGCCGACGAGCCGTGGGCCGCCGCCGAGACGGCCCGGCTGAACGAGCTGCGCCTGGTCGCCACCGAGCTGCACGTCGCGGCGGGTCTGCGAATCGGCGACCCCGCCGCGGTGGTTCCCGAGGCCGAGCGGCTCACCCGCGACGAGCCCCTCCGCGAGGAGGGCTGGCGGCTGCACGCCCTGGCACTGTGGAGCAGCGGCCGCCAAGCCGACGCGCTGGCGACGCTCCGCCGCGCCCGCGGCATCTTCGCCGAGGAGCTCGGGCTCGACCCTGGCCCGGCCCTGACGGCGTTGGAGGAGGCGATCCTCAACCAGCGCACGGACGTCATGCGCGCGTCCGTGCCCCCGCCACCGCCGACCGCACCGCCGACCGCACCGCTGCCGCGGCCGGCTCCGATCATCGAGGCGCCGTTCGTCGGACGCGAGGCACAGCTGTCGGCACTGGTCACGGCCGCCGCCGAGGCCGCGGCCGACGGCGCCCGCATCGCCCTTGTCACCGGCGAGGCCGGGCTCGGCAAGTCGACGCTGCTGAAACACCTGGGCAGGCGGCTCGAACGTGACGGGTGGCTGGTCGCCGTCGGCCGCTGCCCCGAGGTCGACAGCGCGCCGCCCGCGTGGGCCTGGACGGAGGCGCTGAGAGCCGTTGCCGCGGCCACGTCCCCTGGCGAGTTCGCCGGCGACCTCGCGCCGCTGCTCACCGACACCGGGCAGGCGGACGACGACGCCACCGCGGGACGGTTCCGGCTGCGTCAGGCCGTGTGGAAGTGGCTGGCGGCGGTCGCCGCGCAACGCCCGGTCGCCGTCGTGCTGGACGACCTGCACTGGGCGGACGCCACCACGCTGGAGCTGCTCGGCGGCGGCCTCGGCATGCGGGCCCCGATCCTGGTCGTCGCCGCGTACCGCGCGGACGAGAGCGGGCACCTCACCGAAACCCTGGCCTCCCTCGCGCGCGCCACGCCCCTCCGCCTGGCGCTGCCGGGGCTGGACGACGAGGCCGTCGCGGAGCTCGTACGGACCGAGTGCGAGGCCGACGAGGAGACCATCGCAGGGATCGCCGAGCGCACCGGCGGCAACCCGTTCTACGTGCGCGAAAGCGCCCGGCTGCTGAACGGAGAGGGCGCGCTGGTCGCCCTCTCCGAGGTCCCCGAGGGCGTACGGGACGTCCTCCGCCGTCGGCTCGCGCGGCTGCCCGAAGGCGGCGTGTCCATCCTCCGGCTGGCCGCGGTCGCAGGCCGGGAAAGCTCAGTGGACGTCCTCGTCAAGGCCGCCGACACCGACGAGGACGGCGTGATGGACGCGCTGGACGCGGGCGTCATCGCCGGGCTCCTCGACGAGCCCGGCCCAGGCCTCATCCGCTTCGTCCACGCCCTCGTCAGGGACACGCTCGTCGCCGACCTCAGCCGCCTCCGCACAGCCCGCATGCACGCCCGGATCGCCGCCGCTCTTGAAGGCACCGACGACATCGCGGCGCTGGCCCACCACTACGCGCGCGCCGGCTCACCGAAGGCCGTCGGCTACTGCGTCCAGGCCGCCGAGCTTGCCGAGGCCCGCTACGCCCACGACGTGGCGGCCGACCTCCTCACCGACGCCGTCGCCAACTCGACCGGGCCGGACGAACGGGTCGAACTGCTCGGCAGGCTGCTGCGCGCGCAGATCCGGGCGGGAGCCGTCGGAGCCGCCCGCGAGACACGCCGTGAAGCCGTGGAGTACGCGGAGTCCCTGGGCCGCGACGACCTGATGATCGCCGCATTCACCGCGTGGACAGAGCCGACCCCCTGGCAGGCCCGTACGTACGGCACAGTAGACCGGCCCATCGTCGACCGCCTGAGCCGCCTGTTGAAGCGCGACCTGACCCCTTCGGTGCGGTCCCGGCTCCTGACGGCGTACGCGGACGAACTGGTCGGCGAGGACGACCCGACCGTTCTGGAGGCAGCGCAGGAGGCACTCGACCTCGCCACCGGACCCCGGCTGCGGGCCGCGGCGCTTCAGATCCTGGCCCGAGTCCACGGCGACGCCGAGCTCTGCCGGGAGCTCGTGGAGATCGGCACCGAGCACGACCTGCCGGTCTACCGCGTCACCGGGCTGCTCAACCATGCCAACGTCGCCGCCGCCGCCAACGACCCGGTGACCATGCACCAGGTGATCACCGAGGCCCTGGAGCTCGCGCGCACCTACCGAATGCGCGAGGCGATCGCCGTCACCGAGATCACGCTGGCGAGCCTGGCGCTCATCGAAGGCCGATTCGCCGACGCCGAACTCCTCTACATCAAGGCCGACGAGGGCATGCGGCGCGCCGGATCGGTGCACGCCACGGGCTTTCTCCACCTCGCCCTGGCCATGATCTGGCTGAACGACGGCACGCTCGGTGCGCACCTGGACGACGTGCGCGCCCTCCATGCCACGCTCGGCTCCATGACCTCCGACCTGCTCGCGCTCGCCCTCCACGCCAACGGCCTGGACGCCGAAGCCCGCGAGGTCCGCGCGTCACCCGGCCCGATCCGCCGCGACTTCTTCTTCACCTTCCTCACAACGTTGCGCGCGATGGCCATCGTCGCCTTGAACGACCGCGACGCCGCCGAGGAGATCTACGCGACGCTGCTTCCCCACCGCAACGGCCCCCCGGCGGGCGCCACGAGCCTGTCGGTGGCGCTGCGCCCGGTCGCCCACACCCTCGGCGAACTGGCTGTCCTCCTCGGCCGCACCGACGAGGCCGCCACCCACTTCGCCCAGGCCGCCACCATCGCCGACCAATGGAACGCACCCCACTGGGCCGCCGAGGCCCGGTTGCGAACGACCACCCAGCCTCTGCCCACGGCGCCTCCCGCACCGCCAGCACCTCATCATCGTCAGGGTCGGGCTCAACGCGATAGCCGAGCTTGAACAGGGCGCCTGAGTATCGGGCGAGTTCCTGCGCGGACACCTCGGCGTCGTCGGCGCGGGCGACCTGGAACGGCTTTCCGTCGCCCCCCTCGACGACGAACCCACCGTGGTGGTCGCTGAACTCGGCCTGTCGGTAAGGCTGGCCCCACCAGCCGCCATCTGCGGCGTTCCTGAGGTGGGCAGAGGTGGGCTCGGTAAAGGCGGGCTGTTGGCCGACTATCTGAGGAAACCTCGTCGATAGCCCTCGCCGACGGCCGCGGCGCGGTCGCGGACGCCGAGTTTGTCGTAGATGTGCAGCAGGTGGGTCTTGATGCCGGCCTCGCTGATGAAGAGTTCGGCGGCCGCCTGGCCATTGGAGGCGCCGTCAGCGACGAGGGCGAGAACGTGGAGTTCGCGGTCGGTAAGGGCAGCCTTGACCGGTCTGCGTACCTGGCCCATCAGGCGGCCGGCGACGGAGGGGGACAGGACCGGCTCGCCGGCGGCGGCGGCGCGGACGGCGCGCAGGAGTTCGTCGGTAGGGGCGTCTTTGAGGAGGTAGCCGGTGGCGCCGGCTTCGATGGCGAGCAGGACGAGGGTCTTGATGTGGGGATGGGAGTGGCGCAGGGCGGTGATGGCGGTGACGCCGTCCATTTCGGGCATGCGCAATCCATGATGACGATGTCGACGTTGAGTGCGGCGGCGCGGTCGATGCCTTCGCGGCCGTCGGCGGCTTCGCCTGCGACGTGGATATCGGTTTCGGTTTCGAAGGCGGCGCGCAGGCCGTCGCGGACGATGGGGTGGTCGTCGACGAGGAGGAGGCGGATCACCGGGGGTTTCCCTGGAGCGCCGGGATGGTGGCGCTGACGGCGGTGCCCTCGCCGGGCGTGCTCTCGATTTCGAGGGAGCCGCCGACGCCGCGTAGGCGTTGTCTCATGCTGCTGAGGCCGAATCCTTCGCCGTTGGGGTTGTGGATGCCGGTGCCGTTGTCGCGGATGTCGAGCAGGACGATGGCGCCGGTGTAGGAGAGGGTGAGGCCGGCGCGGGTGGCGCCCGCGTGTTTGGCGACGTTGGCGAGGGCTTCCTGGGCGACGCGGAAGAGGGTTACCTCGATGGCTGGGCTGAGGGGGACGCGGTCGCCGGTCACTTCGACGTGGAGGTCGACGCCGGTGCTCTGGATCCAGTTGCGGGCCAGGGTGGTCATGGCTTCGGGAAGATGGGCGTCCTCAAGCTGGTGGGGCTGTAGGGCTGCGACGGAGCGACGGGCTTCGGTGAGGCTGTCCTGGGCGAGGTTGAGCGCGAGTTCGACGTGGGTGTCGGAGTCCTCGACGCGCTGGGCGGCGCGTAGCTGGGTGATGATGCCGGTGAGGCCTTGGGCGAGGGTGTCGTGGATCTCGCGTGCCATGCGCTGGCGTTCGTCGAGGATGCCGGCCTGGTGGGCTTGGGTGAGGAGCTGGGCGTGGAGGTCGGCGTTCTCCTCCAGGGCGGTCTGGAGGTCGTTGACTGCTTTGCGGTATTTGCGCTGCCGGTCCTCGATCTTGATGCCTGCGATGGAGCCGCCGCCGATGGCGACGGTCTGCACGGCGATGATCGCCAGGTAGAAGACGATGAGTTGGGTGGTGGCCTGGGTCCAGTCGAGCGACGAGCCGTACAGGACGAAGGAGGTGGCGGCGACGGCGGCGAAGGTCCACCTGGAAGGGGCGAAGTTGGCGGCGAGGAAGAAGCCGGAGATGCAGTAGATGATGAAGCTTGGGTGGTGGGAGGCCAGCAGCGCGGCGGTGGCCAGGACGCCGGCGAAGTGAACGGTGACGGCGACCCGGCGTCCGCGCACGGCGGCGGGGAGGAGGGTGTGGGCGCCGAGACACCAGGCGAGGGCCAGGGCCGTGAGCGCGAGAGTACGGGCAATCCCGCCTTCGGGCTGGTCGGGTGAGGCCAGGCTGATGACCAGGGAAGCGACGAGGGTGATGTAGGGAACGATCTCGACGGCGCGCTCGAAGCGTCGCTCCCAGGCCGAAAGCGGGAAGGGGTCGTTCACCGGGGGCGCCCTCCTCTCGGGTGCGGATGAGTTTCAGCTGGTGGCGGCCGAAGAGGACGAGCCTAGGCGCATGGGGATCAGGATGGCGTAGCCGTACATGAGCAGCCCCAGGGCGATCATGAAGATGATGGTGGGCCATTGCCAGACCGGCGGGAGATGAAGGGCGAGGAACCATCCGCGGTCCTCGATGCCGACGATCTTCATGACCATGGGCACGAGTCCTTGGGGGAACAGGGGAAGCCAGGCGATGAGGTAGCTGATCGTGACGCCGATGCGGTGCTGGATGGGCAGGTCCGCGGTGGTGGGCTTGTCGGCCTGGGGTGCCGGGCCGTGCTTCATGAGGTTGAGCAGATCGATCCCATGGTTCTCGAGTCTGCGGTGGGCGATCCGGCCGAGACCCCAGGCGCTGAGGGCGCCGGTCAGCACACCGGTGGCGATGCCGGCCCAGGGGTGAAGGAGGATGGCGCCGGCCGTGGGCAGGGCGGTGGCGGGGACCGCGATGAGCACGAGCCAGGCGACGCTGGTTTCGGCGGTTTCGTCGGCACCGGTGCTGAGCGGGTTGCCACCGCGCTTGTGGGGGTCGGTGCCGGGAACGAGCGAGGTGACGCCGAGCAGGACGATGAGCCCGGCGGCGCCGCCGAGGAGCGCGGGCAGCAGGCCGAGTACCCAGGGCCAGGCCCAGGCCTGGCCACTGACGAGGGTGCCAGCCAGGGACAGCACCACTGCGGCTGGGCCGACGACGACGAGCCAGGCCAGTTGGCGTCCGCGGACGTCGGCGCGTTCCGCGCCGGGGGTCATGAGGGTGAGCCACAGGGCAGTCCCGTCGGCGCCGTAGAGGTTGGCCGAGGACGCGGCGGCCATCACGATCGCGATGAGTCCCGCGAAGGGGACCATGATCCAGGAGTCGATGGTGACGAGGAGGAGGGGGGTGACGATGGCGTAGGAGAGGGCGAGGGCGAGGAGCTGGATGCGGACGAGGTCGCGCCACCAGGCGCGCAGTTCCTTGACGGCGGTGATGCGGGCGCCGCTGGCGGCGGGGAAGGGGCGGGGAGCGCCGCGGCGGGTTGGCATACCGCCGCGAGCGGCCGAGACGACGCGCCGCGACAGCAGGACGGCCCAGGCGGCCAGGAGGAGGGCGATCACGCCGGCGCCGGCGACGAGGATGGCGAGGGCGAGGGGCCAGGGGGCTTCGATGGCGGCCACGCCCCAGCCGGAGGGCAGCGCCCGGACGAGGACCTGGGACCAGGCGGCGGTGTCGGTGCCGCCCAGAGCTACGAAGGGCGCCCAGCCATTGCTGCACAGGGCGATGGCGGTGCCGATCGCGATGCCGACGGCGGCCGCGGTGGCGCGGGAACGGACGAACAGCCCGATGAGCGCCACGATGACGCGGGAGACCATCACCATGGTGATGAGCGTGGTGACGGCTGCTCCCAGGCCGATGAGCACTCCGGCCGGGCCGAAGCGCCAGCCGTACACGGGCAGGGACAGCAGGGCAATGAGATTGACCGCAGGTGCGGGGCCCGCGAAAGCTCCAGCGAGCAGTGCCGCCGCGATCCGGCCTGGCGTGGCCGGGAGCATGGAGAAGTATTCGGGGCGCAGGGCCTCGCTGCCGCCCCCGAAGAGGATGGGGCCGAAGATCCAGCCGGAGAACCACACGGCCAGGGTGTGGGGCAGGTAGGCGGGCCACAGCACGGCGACGGCGATCGTTCCGAAGGCCAGGAGCACCCCGAGCGAGACGCCGGTGTAGAGGTTGGCGGCGTCATCACCGCGCAGAGAGTTGCGCATGAGAGCCAGCCGCATGCGGATCATGTGCTGCGCCAGGGCGGTCGGGCCGGGGGTCAGGAGGTGAGCCATGCCAGCCCCTCCGTTCCTCCGGCGCGGGCGCCGACGAGATCGACGAAGGCGTCCTCCAGGGTTCCGGCGCCGCGTACATCGGCCAGCGTCCCGGCGGCCACGACGCGGCCGTCGGAGATGACGCCCACGTGGTCGCAGAGCTGCTCGACGAGGGCCATGACGTGGCTGGAGATGATCACGGAGCCGCCGTTGGCTGCGAACCTGCGCAGGATGGTCCTGATCGTGGCCGCGGAGACGGGGTCGACGGCCTCGAAGGGCTCGTCCAGGACGAGCAGACGGGGCGCGTGCAGGAGGGCGACGGCCAGCCCGATCTTCTTGCGCATGCCGGTGGAGTATTCGATGACCAGGCTCCGCTCCGCGGAGTCCAGTTCGAGGATCTGGAGGAGTTCGTCGGTGCGCTCGGCGACGACGGCGGGCGGCAGGCCGCGCAGCAGGCCGAGGTAGGTGAGGACCTCGCGGCCGGTGAGCCGTTCCGGCATGGCGTTGCCGTCGGGCAGCACGCCGATCAGTCCCTTGGCCTGAACGGTGTCGCGCCAGACGTCGACGCCGAAGATCTCGGCGCTGCCGGCGTCGGGGCGGAGCAGGCCGACGGCCATGGCCAGGGTGGTGGTCTTGCCGGCACCGTTGGGGCCGACCAGACCGTAGAAGGATCCGGCGGGGACGGTGAGGTGGATGTCGTCGACGGCCAGGTGGTCGCCGAAGGCTTTGCGGAGTCCGATGGTGCGCAGAGCGGGCTCCCGGTGTGTTGGCATGCCTTGAGAATCTCGCGGGGGCAGGGGGTGGCGGATCGTCCGGCCGGAGAGCGGGATGGTGGATTCCGGCATCAACCGATCGGTTGATGCCGGAAGGGGCGACCCGCCCACCGCAACCGAAGTGCCGACTTGCCATATCCCGGTCGTCCGCACCGGCTCAGGCTGGACCGCCGCCGTGCCGAGCCCGCGCACGCCCGGGTTCGTCTCACTTCGCGCGGCGGCGACAGCGGGCGCCGCACTGACGCAGACGATCACCCGGGGCCTACGCCGTGGGCTGATCCCTCTGGCCTCTGGTACGGCTGAGCGAGCAGCCGTACCAGAGCGCCGGCAACCTTGTCCGAAGGTGAAGCCGATGCGGGCGGGTGGGCGCGCGGGCAAGCCCTGCGCGCTCAGCCGGAGGGGACGACGCCCGGCTGCTGATCCTGAACGGCACCCCGATCGCGGGCGCACGACGACCAGGTGCTGCCTGTCGCTGTCAGGTGGTGAATGCGTGCAGGCCGGCGGTGCTCAGGGTCTGCTCCGCGCCGAACTCCTCGAAGGTGCTGACATGGCGGAAGCCGAGACGGGCGGCGAGCTTGAGGGAACGCAGATGGGCTGTCTGGGTCACGACCACGACCGGCTGATCGGGTAGTTCCTCGGCGGCGGCGCGCAACACGGTCGTCGCGGCCTCGAACGCGAGTCCCGCGCCCCACGCGCTGCGCCGCAGCACATAGGACAGTTCCAGCTCCTCGCCATCCTCGATGACGTGGCCGGGCCGGTCGGCCGACCGGCGCTCGAGGGCCAGTGTTCCGACGAGCCGGTTGGTCGTGATGTCCGCGATGACGAAACTTCCGGGATGGGATGTCAGGCCGGCGGCGCCGACGGCATCGATGTACCACTCGACGTCGCCGCGGGGCTTCGGACCGCCCAGATATGCCCTGACCTCGGGATCGGTGGCTAGCTCAATGAATCCTTCGCGGTCGATCTCCTGCGCCTTGCGCAGCAGGAGCCGATCCGAGGCGAGTTCCGTCGCGGACAGCGTGAGCGAATGGATCATGGTGACCATCCTGGCGGTGAACCTCCTTGGCGTTCAAGCGGACCATCCGCCACCGTTGGCTCCATCGCGCCGGACCCCGCCGTGACCGGAGCCACCACCGCCCGCGTTGAGCGCGGGTTCCCGCGCCGATGACGAGCACGGCGGCGGAGCCGTCATCGGCCTTCCTGGGCGCGGATGGCCGCGGCCGGGCAGAGCGCCACGGCGTCGCGGACGGCGTCGTGCAGGTCGGGGTGGGGTGTGGGATCGCGAAGCATGACGACGCCGTCCTGCTCGCGCTGGTCGAAGACGTCCGGCGCGGACAGGACGCACTGACCGGCGGCCACGCAGCGGTCCTGGTCGGTGATCACTCTCATGCCTGCTCCCAGGTGACGGGAAGCCGCCGCACCCCGTAGGCCAGGGACGCCTCGCGCATGGAGATCTCAGCCGCTGGCACGGCCAGGCGCAGTGCGGGAAACCGCTCGAACAGCATGCGATAGCCGATGCGCATCTCGATCCTCGCCAGCTGCTGACCGAGACACTGGTGCACGCCGTGGCCGAAGGCCAGGTGGTGCCGGGCTCCCTCACGTCCGAGCCGCAGGACGTCGGGGTCGGCGAACCGCGCCGGATCACGATTGACCGCGGGCAGCCCGATGATCACGGTCTCGCCCGCGCGGATGAGCTGCCCGTCCAGCTCGACGTCCGCCAAGGCGGCACGACTGGGCGAGCCCCGGTGAATGATGGTCAGGTAACGTAGCAGCTCCTCGACCGCGCTGTCGGTCAGTGAGGTGTCGGCGCGGTAGGCGTCGAGTTGCCCGGGGTGGCGCAGGAGGGCGAAGACGCCGAGGGCGAGCATGTTCGCGGTGGTCTCGTGCCCGGCGATCAGCAGCGCCAACCCGATGGTGGTCAGCTCCTCGTCGGTCAGGTCACTGTCGGTGATCAACCCGCCCAGCAGGTCGTCGGTGGGGCTCGAACGCTTGTGCCGCACCAGGTCGGCGAAGTAGTCGGTGAGCCGTCCCGCGGCGACCGTGGCCTGTTCCACGGAGGCCTCCAGATCGACGGCCACGGCGGTCTGCTCCTGGAAGAAGGCGTGATCCTCGTAGGGAACGCCGAGCAGCTCGCAGATCACCAGCGAGGGGATCGGCAGAGCGAACGCCTGCACGAGATCGACGGGCGGCCCGGCCTTGGCCATGGCGTCCAGGTGGTCGGCGGTGATCTGGACGATCCGAGGCTCGAGGCGCCTCATCCGCTGAACGGTGAACTGCCCGGTCAGCAGGCGACGGAACCGCCTGTGATCCGGATCGTCCATGACGACGAACATGCCGGGCGCCGGCTTGTCACCGCTCCCGGCCAGGACGTTGCGCCGCGGAAGCGGCGAGTGCTTGAGATCCATCCGGACGCTGAAGCGTGGATCGGCCAGGACCCTGCGTGCGGCGTCGTAGCCGGTGACCAGCCAGCCGACGTGGCCGTCCGGAAAGGCCAGCCGGGTGAGGGGCTGGGAGTCACGCAGCCGCGTCAGCTCTTCGGGCGGGTCGAACGGGCAGGCGGGGTCGCGCCGGGTGGGCAGGGTCACCGGGGTTCCGAGATTCTGATCGGTCACTGACGCAGCTCCGTTCCGGAAATTTGATATCTGACTCTATTTTGAGAGTAAACCATCATTTGCTGGTGCGGTACATTTCGAGCATGGGCACCAGCGGGCTACGCGAACGCAAGAAGGCCAGGACCAGGGAGGCGATCCTGCGCGAAGCGTTCAGGCTCTTCCGTGAACGCGGCTACAACGCCACCACCATCGACCAGATCGCCGAGGCCGCCGAGATCTCGCCCGCGACCTTCTTCCGCTACTTCCCGACGAAGGAGGACCTGGTCACCTTCGATCGTTTCCCTCCGCTCATCGAGGCTCTCCAGGTCCAGCCGCCCGGTGACCCGGTCGCCGTCCTGCGCGGCGCGTTCCGTACGGCGTTCGCCTCCCTGACCGCCGAGGAGATCGCCGCGGGGCATGCGCGGGAGGTGTTCGCGGCGACCGTCCCCGAGCTGCTGGCCGCCAACCTGTGCAGGAGCCCCGGCTTGCTGCGGGAGCTTTCCGAGATCGTCGCGGACAGGGCGGGATGCGGCGCGGACGACCCCCGGATCCGCAACGTCGCCGGCGCCGTCTTCGGGGTCGTGGCCATGGTCTGGCTGCAATGGGCGCAGGACCCCGACATGGACGGGCCCGCCGAGATCGACAGGGCACTCGCCCACCTGGAGTCCGGCCTAAGCCTGTAGGCGTGTCGCTCAACTGGGCAAGGCGGCGATCTCCACGCGGTGACCGTCGCTGTCGGACAGGAACGCCGCCAGCGCCCGCCCCTGCTCGGCCACGGTGGTGCGGTCGGCTCGTGAGAAGCGGCGCAGCGGAGTGACGGTCACGGCGCCTGCCTTGACGTTCCAGGTCGCGGCGACCCGGCCGTCGACCAGGACAACGCGGGCGCCTGCGACCGACAGGCCGCGATGGGCGTCGTCGATGATCCGGCTGCGGTCGTGGTAACCGAGGATCGCGTTGTCGAAGGCCGGCAGGAACCGCACGGGGGCGGGTGTGTCGGGGTCGGGGCGCGGCGCGTCGGGGAGGTCCAGCAGTTCCCGGCCTCGCTCGTCGCGGAAGGTGACCAGCTCCTCGCGTATCGCGGCCACCGCGGCCGGCAGTCCGGCCAGGCCGCACCAGGCTCGCAGGTCGGCCGTGGCGGCGGGGCCGAAGGCGGCCAGATAGCGCCGTACCAGCGCCTCGCCGACCGGATCGGAGCCCTCGGGGGCCGGCGGGTCGATGTCGTGGCGGGCCCGCCAGGCCAGGACGTCGTCGGCGGCGAGGAGGTGGACGGTGCGGCGCATGAGGTGGGTCCGGACCACGCTCCGCCCGGTCAGCAGGGCCGAGAGCACCGCCGGGTCGAACGCGCGCAGCCGCGACCAGAGCCCGACGAACGGTTCCTGCGGTTCCTGCGCCTGCAGTCCGCACAGGTGCGCGACGGCGTCGAGGACCGGCATGTCCGCGCGATCGAGCAGCAACTGCCGCGCCAGGGTCGCGCGGTTGAGCGTCCGGGTGTCGAGAACGGTCATCGGGGCCACGCCGCTCGTGTGGTGGGCGACGGGTCGTAGGACACGCTCAGGATCATGGTGGTTGTTCCCTTCGGAAGAAGGTGCGGAGACAGGAGGGTGGTGGGGAGGACGGACGGGGCGCGCCTCCCTCACCACGCATGACGGCTCAGCCGTTGTACTCGCTCACGACGTCCACGACCCAGACGACGCCGAAGCGGTCCGTGAGCATCCCGTACAGCGGCGCCCACTGCGCAGGCGCCAACGGCTGCGCGATGGTCGCTCCGGCGGACAGTTTCTCCCAGTACGCGGTGACTTCCTCCGTGGTCTCGCCGCGGAGGGAGACGAAGAAGGAGTTCTCACCCCGCTCCCACGGCGTTCGCGAGGGCACGTCGTAGGCCATCACGTGGAAGCCGTTGTCCGCGACCACCTGGCCCCACATCACCTGGTCCGCCTCGGCGGGGTCCTGCACGCTCCCAGCGTCCTTGTACGTGACGGCGGCGAGGTCACCACCGAACACGGCCTGGTAGAACTCGAGCGCCGCGCGGGCGTCGCCCCGGAAGTTCAGATGAGTCACGGACTTGACGGACATGGTCGGCTCCCAGCCTTCGGTGATTGTCTCCGGACGCTCTGAAGCGCCCGGACCGGACTGCCGATCTCGGAATCGGCTGTCCGGCCTGAGGCAACAGTCGCAGGGGTAGCGGTCAGGGTGTGGCCGCTTCTCGGGGCAGTATGGGGTTCATGCCGAAGACCTCAGCGCGACTGCTGTCACTGCTCTCGCTGCTCCAGGCGCGCCGGGACTGGCCGGGGGCGCTGCTGGCCGAGCGGCTGGACGTCAGCCCGCGCACCGTGCGTCGTGACGTCGAGCGCCTGCGCGAGCTCGGCTATCCCATCACCGCCTTCAAGGGGCCCGACGGCGGGTACCGGCTCGACGCCGGCACGGAGCTGCCCCCGTTGCTGTTCGACGACGAGCAGGCCGTCGCCCTGGCCATCGCGCTCCAGATCGCCGCCACCGCCGGTGCCGGCATAGAGGAGGCCGCGGCGCGCGCGCTGAACACCGTCCGGCAGGTGATGCCCGCACGGCTGCGCCGCCGGATCGACACCCTCCAGGTGAGCGCCGTCGAGCGCCCCTCGACCCGGCCGGACCCACAGGTCGACAGCAGCGTGCTCATGGCTCTCAGCGCCGCCGTCCACGCCCGCGAGGTGCTGCGCTTCGACTACGCGCCCGCAGGGGCGGACGACGACGGCGGCCGTACCCCGCCTCGCCGGGTGCAGCCCCATCACCTCGTCACCTGGGGCGGGCGCTGGTACCTCGTCGCCTGGGACCTCGACCGCGAGGACTGGCGCACCTTCCGGGCCGATCGGATCACCCCGCGCACCCCCACAGGGCCCCGCTTCAGCCCGCGCGAGCTGCCCGGAGGCGAGGTGGCCGCCTTCCTGGCCGGCAGGTTCCGGGGCTCCGACGGCTCCGGCGACTGGCCCTGCCGTGGCGAGGTGATCCTCGACCTGCCCGCCGCCGCGGTGTCCAGCTACACCCGCGACGGAGTCGTCGAGGAACTCGGCCAGGACCGCTGCCGGCTCGTCCTTGGCTCGTGGTCATGGACCGGCCTGGCCGCCACCGTCGGCACCTTCGACGCAGACATCGAGGTCGTCGGCCCGGCCGAGCTCAAGGAAGCCTTCGCGCACCTGGCCGGCCGTTACACCAGGGCCGCGACCGCCACCCTCTAGAGCGGCCCTGTGGCCTGGCCTGTGGCGTGGGGCGGCTCTCGGCATGCTGCTCGTCCTGGCCGGGCGGTCGTGCTGCAGGGATCGGCCTGGTCATGCATGCTCGCCGTACGGCCGTCGGCCGGGCCCGGTAGCCGCCGGCCGTCCGAGGCCTGTCGCCGGTGTGGCGCGGTGCGCGAGCGACACGGGAGTGCGGCCCAGCAGGGCGCGGGAGGTGCGGGCCAGGTGGGCCTGGTCGGCGAACCCGGCCGTGGCCGCCGCCGACGCCACGGACGAGAGGCCGAGCAGGGTGACGGCCGCCCGCAGCCGCGCCCACTGGCGCAGCCGTACCAGCGGAATCCCGACGGACGCGCGGACCAGGGCGCGCAGCCGCGGCGGCGACAGCCCTACCTCGGCGGCGATGACGTCGATGGGCAGCAGGTCGGCGGCCAGATCCAGGGCGTGAGCCACTCTCGGGTCGAGGAGCGGGCCGGGGCCGGCGAGCGTGACGAGCTCCGTCAAGGCGGCGCCGGAGCCGAGGGCCGCCCGCATCCGCCGTACGGCTCGCTCGTCGAGCACCGTCATCTCCTGGCGCGGGCGCAGCAGCCACGGATCGACGAACAGCGCCGTGTAGGCCGAGCTCACCGCGGCGGTGTGGGCGAGCTGCGGCGGCACGAGCAGCCCCGCTCCCGAGATCCGCCCGGCCACTGCGGGCCCTCGCTCAGGAAGGACGATCTTCCACACGGGATGCACGTGACGGGCGACCCTCGCAGGTCCGTTCTCCTCGAACACGGTCATCCCGCCGCCGGGGACGGACCGCAACCGGCGATCGTTTCGTTCAAGCGCCTGCGCGGGCGTAGGGGTCAGCATCGCGTCATGCACGATATCGCCGCCATCGCTCTGGCTCTCTTCCTGATCGCCGTGGGAGCCTCGCACTTCCTCTTGCCCGGATACTTCCGCACGCTCGTCCCCGGCTGGTTCCCCTGGGCGGGGCCCGCCGTCGCCGCCAGCGGGGTGGCGGAGATCCTCGTGGGCGGGCTGCTGGTCGTTCCGGGTGGCAGGGCGGCGGGGGGCTGGGCCGCCGCCGCGCTCATCACCGCCTACCTCGCCTCGCACGTGGACGCGCTACGGCACGCGCATCGCGACCGGCCGCGACTGGTGGACCGTCCGGCGGGCGCGGTGGCCCGCCTGGTGGTCAACGCCGCCTACATCGGCTGGGCGGTCACGGTGGCGCTGACCGCTCCAGGAGGCGGCTGAGACCGGTCGAGGCCCCGACGGGCAGGGCCTCGACACCAGGGCCTCGACATCAGGGCTTCGGCATCAGGTGAAGCTCCGCGACGCGTCACCAGGCGCGGGTACGCCCCACCCACACGTTCCGGGCACGGAAATAGGTGTTGCCGGAAGGGCCTGGTTGCTCGTTCCAGCCAGGACCGCCAGGCTCGATCCCGGAAGCCCAGGAGCCCATCTGCAGGTTGATGATGAGCCACTGCGGGACACCCGCCCAGCCGACTCCCCGGTGGGTCGCCTTCCAGACCCCGTCGAAGTAGTAGTCGAGCATGACGTCGTCGCCGTCCTTGTACATCCAGACGCGGTACTTGTGCCAGGCATCGGGGTTGTGGCCGCTGACCGGTTCACGCTCGACGACCTCCTCGCCACTGGCGTTCTTGCTCCAGGTGTTGAAGAGGTTGGTCGAGTTGCCCACGTATTCCAGGATGTCGCTCTCCGGCGGCCAGGCCGGCCAGGTACCCGTCGTCCAGAACGCCGGCCAGATGCCCTGTCCGGTCTGGGTCCGGAACTCGCCCTCGATGTCGTACTCGGGGAACTGGTCGTTGACGAGGATCTGCTCCTTGGCGTGAACGGCGCCCGAGCGGTACCACAGCGGAGCGTTCGGCGCGTGCGGGCTGTTCCCGTCCGGCGCGGCCAGCCGGGTCGCCGTCAGGGTCAGCACGCCCTGAGCGAGAGAGACCTGGCCGGCGTGCATCCTGGCGGCGCCGTTGTGGGTGTCGGCGCTGCCGTCCCAGGGGTAGAGGTGATTCCACTCCTGGTTGAAGGCCGAGGTACTGCTGAAGGAGGACTTCTCGATGAGGTTCTCCCATGAGGCGCCGGTGCGGCGGGCGCGGGCGGCGGCTGAGGACGTGGCATGGGCCGCGGTGGGGGCGAGTGAAAGGCCGAGGGACAAACCGCCGACGGCCGCCGCCGAGGCCAGGAGTTGACGCCGATTGATTCCTTGTTCGGACACGTTCTTCCTTTCTTCGACCCCCGTCACCGGCGTGCGAAGTGAGCCGGTACTGAGCGGGGACCAGGGCGCTCACGCAGGGAGGGACGCTGTGGACCGCGTCGAAGGGCAGTCGAGGCACCCCCCAGCGCTGGGGGGTTTGCCGACTTCGCCGCAAGCGGTCCTCGTTCAGGCGAATGATCATGATTGGGCGGGAACAGTATGCCGGTTGATCAGTTGGTGGGGAAGGGCAGGGCGAGAAGGTTGTAGGTCATGGCGATCTTGAAGAACACCACGCCGGCCAGTGCGAGCGTCGTGTGGCACAGCCGTCCTGGCCGGCCCCACCAGCCCTTCACCCAGGCCGGAACCGCGGTGACGGCGACCAGGACGGCGCACAGGAGCCCGACCGTGGCGAGGACCGGCAGCGCGGCGAGCGGGGGCGCGTTGAGGGCGGTCAGCTCCGCGGCCACGTTCGGGTCGGACATGATCATCGCGAACCCGGCGATGAAGGCGGTCACCAGCGCGGCCGTGATCCAGGCCAGGAGCCGGGCGGCACGGGCGCCGGTCGGCTGAGGCGAGGCGCCGGCGCGGGAGCGCCGCCGCAGGAGGCGCACCGAGGCGATGATCGGCAGGAGGAGGAAGGCGAGCACGAACACCAGGGCGCTGAGGCCGAACAGGATGGTGTGCGGCGTCGGGACGTCGTACCAGGCCAGCTTCTCCAGGACCTCGGACGGGTTCATCGAGCTGGACAGCGTCCCCTCGCCGTCGAAGGCGATCCGCGCCTGGCCGTCGCGCTCCTGGAAGAGGCCGGGGCCGGTTCGCATCCAGTGCTGGGTCGTCCTGGCCGGGTCGGGCGACAGCCCGGTGGTCGTCAGGGTGCCGTCGGCGTTGGCCTGCACGGTCGGCGCGGCGAACAAGGAGCCCGCCTTCATGAGGCTGGTACGGCTGGCGCGCGTGGAGCGGTAGGTGCCGGCGTATCGCGTCACGTCGTCGCCTCCGGCGGTGGCACGCGCGGTCCCCGCGGTGGCCGTTGCCGCGGGCAGGTAGCGGTCGACGATCCGGTTGACGAGGCTCTGGCCGTTCCATCCGGCGACGGCGCCGACGCCGTCGCCGTTGTAGACGACGTAGACGCCGAGGTGCTCCTCGGGGAGCAGGGCCATGACGTTGTGGTGGCCGGGCACGTCGCCGTCCTTGTAGATAAGCCTGCGACCGTTGCGCGACCGCAGCTCGAAGGCGTAGCCCATGCCCGGGATGCGGGAGTCCTGAGCGTAGTGCTGCTCCTGAAGGCGGCGGGCGAGGTTCCTGCCCAGGCGAGGATCGTCGCGGAGCTGGGCGAGCATGAAACGGCCCATGTCGGCCGGGGTGGAGACGGGGCCGGCTCCGGTGGGGGTCCACGGCGCGTACTGGCCCTTGACGGTGGCGTAGCCGTCTCCGCTCGGGCGGTAGGCGCCGGCGAGGTCGTCGTCCAGCACCGCGGCGTGCGGCACGGCCATGCTGGTGGCGTTCATCCCGAGCGGCTTGAGGATGTGCTGCTCGACGTACTGCGCGAACGGTTGCCCTGAGGCGGCCTCCACGAGGTGGCCCGCGAGCGCCATGCCGTAGTTGTCGTAGGCGACGCGCGTGCCCGGTGGGCGCACGCGAGGCGGTTGCCGGTCGGCCAGGCTGCGCGACAGCGGGCCGACGTCTTCGGGATCGGCCTCGGCGAGCCCGACGATGTCGTCGTCGAAGCCTGCCGTGTAGGTCAGGAGGTGCTCCAGAGTGACGGGCCGGCCTGGATAGGAGTCCTCGATGGTGAACGAGGTCAGGTACCGGTTGACGTCCGCTCGCAGATCGAGTTTGCCGTCCTCGACGAGTTGCATAGCCGCCGTGGCGGTGAACAGCTTGGCGAGCGAGCCGGTGAAGAAGCCGGTGCGGCCGGGGTCGATCGGCCGCCCCGTGGCCACGTCGGCGACCCCATATCCCTTGGCGAGGACCGTGCGCCCACCTGAGACCACGACGACCGCCGCACCGGGGATGCGGTCCCTTACCAACTGCTCGGGGACGACACGGTCGACCAACTCGGCCAGCCCCGGCAGATCGACCTGCCCTGGGGTCGGCTCGACGGCCGACAGGGCGGGTCCCGAGGTGAGGATCGCGGCGCCGGCCAGCGCCGTCGCCAGGATGCGAAGGAGGTGGGCTTTCATGGAGTCGACCCTGCCGACCTGGGGCGATGCCGGGCCAGTGTCAGGAGCACCGGCACCGCATGCGAAACGCATAATCAGTACATATCGGTAAGATCCTCCGCTGTGACGGTCATCCTGGTGATCCTGGCAGCCGTGGTGTTCGACCCTCTGGCCCCACTGCCCAGCGTTCCTGCGGCCGCCATGGTCACCCTGCAGATCGTGCACAGCCTGCCGCGCCTGCGCCGCCTGCGCGGTCCGTGGACCCTCGCCGCCCAAGGCCTGCTGTTCCCGTGGGCAGGGCAGGGCGCCCCCGGGTTGCTCGCCGCCTCCGCGCTCCTGATCGCGCGAGGCCCCCTGCGCTGGGTGCTGTTCTGCGCCGTCGTGGCCGCTGCAGGCCTGCTGAACACGGCCGACGCCTACACCTGCGTGAACGCCATGGTGAACGCGCTCACCCAGGGACTGGTCCTGTTCGGCGTCACCCGCCTGAACGATCTGCGCACCCAACTGCACGCCGCCCGCCACGAACTTGCCGAGGCGTCGGTCGCCGAGGAACGCGAGCGTGCCTCCCGCGACCTCGAGAGCGTCCTGGGCTCCAGCCTGTCGGCCATCATCACCTTGGCGGCGCAGGGGCGCACCGGCGACATCCTCACCCTGGCCCGGCGCGCCGCCGCACGCGCTCGGCAGGCTCCCCCCGCCCCGGCGCAGCCGTCTTTCGACGACCTCACGCCCAGACTGGCGGTCCCCATCCTGGTGGCCGCGCACCTGGGTTTCCTGACCGTCACAGCGGTGTTCCTGTGGCGGGCGGCTCTGCCTCCCGCCGTCCTGGCCATCGGCCTGCCGGCCGTGGTCGTCGTCACGCTCCTGCAGCTCCACCACTCGTTGCCCCGGCCGCCCGGTGTCCGGCCCCGGCACGCCGGGTGGACGCTTCCGCTGCAGTTCGTCCTCATCCTGGTGCCGCTGTTCCTGCCGGACCGCCCCTACCCGCAGTTGATCGGCTTCGCCGCGGGCTCGCTCCTCATCCTGTGGACCCGCTGGGCGGCCTTCCCCGCGGTCGGCGCCATGCTGCTGGCGACGGCCGCCACGATGGCGCTACGCGGTGTCCCCCCGGCCGACAACCTCTACTGGACGCTGAACGCGCTGGCCATAGCGGTCATGTTCCACGGCCTGGCGCTGCACACCGACATGGTCACCCAGGTGCGCCAGGCACGCCTCTCCCTGGCCGGGATCGCGCTGGCAAGGGAGCGCCGCCGCATCTCCAGGGACGTCCACGATCTGCTCGGTTACAGCCTGTCGGCCATCGTGGTGAAGGGGGAACTGGCCGTCCACGTCCCCGAGCGGGCCGCCGAGCAGCTCGCCGACATCACCCGCATCGCCGAGCGCGCCCTCACCGACCTGGCCGCCGTTCCGGGCGACAGCGGTCACGCGCTGTCGCTGGGAACCGAGCTGGCCTCCGCTCGTGAGGTGCTGTCCGCCGCGGGCGCGACCGTCCACGCCGATCCCTTCGTCGAGCTGCCAGGGGAGATCGACGCGCTGCTGGCCACCGTCCTGCGAGAGGCGGTCACCAACGTCCTGCGTCACAGCCGCGCCCGGCACTGCCGCATCGAGCTCACCCGGCAGAACGCCACCGCACGCCTGCGGATCACCAACGACGGTGTCGGCGAAGCCACCGCGCCGCCCGGTCAGGGCCTGACGAATCTGGCCCAGCGGGTGACCGCGCTGGGCGGCACCCTGCGGACGGCGCGCGTGCCGGGAGGCTACGAGCTCCTCGTCCTACAGCCAACCGGCCTCGGTCGCGATCCGGACGGCGTCAAGACGGTTGCGCGCGTCTAGCTTGGTGACGATCGCGCCCAGGTAGTTGCGCACCGTCCCCTTCGACAGGAACAACGTCGAGGCGATCACCGCGGGCTCCACGCCGTCGGCTGCCAGCCGCAGCACCTCGATCTCCCTGGCGCTCAGGGGGTTGGGCCTGCCCATGATCGCCTGCGCGGCAAGCTCCGGGTCGAGCACGCGCTCTCCCGCGGCCACCCGCCGGATCGCCTCGGCCAGTTGGGCGGGCGGCGCGTCCTTGAGCATGAACCCACTGACCTCGGACGACAGCGCCTTGCGCAACGTCTCAGGACGCCCCACCGACGTGAGGATCACCACTCGGCACTCGGGAAGCCGCTCCGCCAGCACCCCTGCCGCGGCGAGCCCGTCCATCTCGCCTGGCATGTGTACATCGAGCACCGCCACGTCCGGCCGCTGCTCCAGGGCTGCCGTCACCGCCGCTTTCCCCGACGCGACCTCCGCCACGACGGTCAGGTCGCTCTCCAGCCCCAGCAGCGCGACGATGGCCCCGCGGATGAGGTCCATGTCCTCCGCCAGCAGTACCCGAATCACGATCGCTCCTTCACCTCTGCACCGGCCGCTCATCATCCGCCGTGCGACCGGACGCCGGCGCATCGGGGGTCGGCCCGCGCGCTCATCCGCGCGTCGAGTCCGGTTCGGCTTACACGCACCAAATGAGTCGTCGTCTTAGACTCCCCGCCCCCCGCGGCTCTGGGGGGTGTGGTCCTGGCAGTACGGCGGGGTTCGCTGTTCAGGGACGGGCTGCGGCGTACAGGATGTCGCGCATGCCGGGCAGCGACTCCCGGTCTTCTCGCCACACGAGCCGCAGGCTGAGATCCGGGAGCGGAAGGTCGAGCGGGACCAGGGCGCCGGAGCGGAGGCTGTCGGCGACCGCGAACCGGGGGAGCAGCGAGATGCCGAGCCCGTGCTCGGCCCATGCGCGCATCACCGGGACGCCTCCGGCTTTGATCCGCCGGGGGCCCGAACCGAGGATCTTCTTCCCTGCCATCCAGAACGAGCACTCCGGCACGTTGACCAGGAGCCGCTCGTGCTCCAGGTCACCGGGTGTCAGAGCGGCGCGGGCGGCGAGCGGATGGGCGGGTGCGGCCACCAGCGCGAGGGGCACCGGGTCGAGGTCGATGAAGGCGAGCGGTCCTGCGGGGGCGGGGAAGCCGAGTCCGCCGACGTCGTCACCGGAGTCGAGCAGCAGGGCGGCCTCCAGGCGTCCGTCGATCACGTCCGCCAGGAGGCCGTCGCGGGCGCGTTCGGTGTGCACCTCGACCTCGATGTCGGGACGGCGTTCGGCGAATCGGGCCAGGACCTGGGGCACGTAGGAGCCGGCGAGCGTTTCCAGCGCGCCGAGACGCAGCAGCCGCCGTTCGGCTCTGACGTCGCGGACGGCCTGCTCGGCCTGGTCGAGCAGGGAGCGCGCCCACCCCTGCAGCCGCTGTCCTGCGGGGGTGAGGTCCATTCCCCTGGGACCGCGCACGAACAGGGCCACGCCGAGCATTCCCTCGAGGGCGCGGATCTGCTGGGAGACGGACGAGGGGGCGAGGTCGAGCGCGACGGCGGCGTCGGTCACGGTCCGATGCCTGACGACCGCCTCGAAGGTTCTGAGCTGGCGGAACTCCACGCGGAGAGGAACCGCGTGGAGCGTTCGGGAATTCCGAACGGGACGTGCGGCTGTGGCGGTGGAGCCGTGGGCCTGCGGAACGCACAGTGGGTCGCCTCCTCTCCATCTTTTGTCTTCGGGAGCTGTCTCGGACATGACCCTTGTGAACTCACCCATGCCCATGTCGGGGAACCGCCGTCCGCGCCAGGGGAGCGCTCGCGCGCTGGCGGGCCTCTCGCTGGGCTACTTCATGGTGCTGCTGGACATGACGGTGCTGTCGGTCGCCGAACCCGATCTGGCGTCGTCTCTGGAGACCTCGATGGCCGGGCTGCAGTGGGCGACCACCGGCTATACCGTGGCGTTCGCCGCCCTGCTGCTGTCGGCGGGGGCGGCGGCGGACCGCTTCGGTGCCGAGCGGCTCTTCCGCGCCGGGATCACGGTCTTCACGCTGGCGTCCCTGCTCAGCGCGTTCGCCCCCGGACTGTCGGCACTGGTCCTCCTGCGCGTGATTCTCGGCGCCGCCGCGGCGGCGTGCGTGCCCGCCTCGATGGCGATGATCGCTCAGCTCTACCCGGAGCCGGCGGCGCGGGCGCGCGCGGTGTCGGCATGGGCCGCGATCAGTGGTGCGGCCGTCGCAGCGGGTCCGCTCGCGGGCGGCGCGCTGGTCGGCGTGGCAGGATGGCGCTCCATCTTCCTCGTCAACGTGCCCATCGGCCTGGCGGTGCTGACCCTGACACTGGGCCGGGCGGTGGCCTGCCCGCGCAGTGAGCGCAGGATCGACTGGGTCGCACAGGCGGCGGCCGCCGCGGTGCTGGCCCTGTTCACAGACGCGCTGATCGCCGCCGGTGCGCAGGACTGGGCCCACGCCGTGTGGTCGTCGGTGGGGCTCGGTGTGTCTTTCGCGGCCTTCCACGGCCTGGAGCGTCGCAGCAAGGCGCCGGTCGTGAACCGGGCTCTGACGCGGTCAGGCCGGGTACGTGCCGGACTGCTGGCCGCCGCGGCCGTGAACTTCGCGTTGGCGGGGAGTCTTTTCGTCCTGCCGCTGCTGTTGCAGCGGGAGTGGCACCTCAGCCCGCTGCAGACGGGGCTGGCGTTCCTGCCGCTGACCGTTCCCTTCGCCGCCAATCCGCCGTTCACAGGCAAGATCGTGGCACGGGTGGGTCCACGCCCTCCGATCCTGGCCGGTTTGGTGATGCTGGCCGTCGGCGGAGCCGTTATGGCCGGCGCGGTCTTCGCAGGCGGAGGGTACCCGTGGCTCGCGGTGGGCCTCATGATGAGCGGCCTGGGCGTCTCCTACGCCTTGCCCGCCCTGGTGGCGGCCCTGGTCAGCGTCGCCCCGGCGGGGACGACCGGCGCGGTGGGCGGCCTGCTCAACGCCGTGCGCCAGGTCGGCGCCACCCTCGGCGTCGCCGTCATGGGCGCCGCCGTCGCGGCGGGCACGGGGTGGGCCCTGCTGGTGTCGTCCGCGGTCTGCGCCATCGCCTGGTTCGTGTTCGCTCTCACGCGCCGATGAGACGAGCGGCGCCAGCGGCACACCTGACAGACGCGCCGCCGGCCGGTCTGCTCCCGCGGCGGCGGGCGGCGCCTCAGCCCGAAGAGTGCGAAGCCGCCTCGTCGGCCCGATCGAGCAGGGCGCGCCGTTCGGGTTCGGAGTGGGCGACGGCGGCGGCCTGCCGGAACAGGGCCGCGGCCCGCTCGCGCTGGCCCTGCCGGGCGAGGAGGTCCGCTTCGGCCGCCACGGCCAGCGGGTAGCCGTCCAGCGCGCCGCCCGCGCGGGCCTGGGCGAGCAGGGCGAGACCGACCGCGGGCCCGTGCGCGTAGCCGTGCGCGACGGCGCGGTTCAGCTCGATCACCGGCGAGGGCTGGAGCTCTGCCAGCCGGTCGTACCAGGTGGCGATCGCCGGCCAGTCGGTGGAGTCTGCGGAGGCGGCGGTGGCGTGGCAGGCGGCGATCCTGGCCTGCAGCGCGTACGGCCCTGCTTCTGGCGCGCCGTCGAGGACGCGCAGACCCTCGGCGATCGCGGCGTGGTCCCACCGGCGCCGATCCTGCCTGTCCAGGGTGAGCAGGTTGCCCTGTCCATCTCTGCGGGTCTCGCGCCGCGAGTGCTGGAACAGGAAGAGCGCCAGCAGCGCGGACACCTCGCCCTGGTCGGGCATGAGCCGCCGCAGGAGCCTGGCCAGGCGGATGGCCTCCTCGGCGAACGCGGGCCGTCCGTCGGCGTTGTAGCCGTGGGTGAACAGCAGGTACAGCACCGCCAGCACGCCGGGCAGCCGCTCGGTGAGCGCAGAACCTGTCGGCACCCCGTAAGGGATGCCGGCCTCCGCGATCCTCGTCTTGGCCCTGGTCAGGCGCCTGGTCATGGTCGACTCGCTGACCAGAAAGGCCCGCGCGATGTCAGCGGTGGGCACCCCGCCGATCGTCCGCAGGGTCAGGGCCACGCGCGCCTCCAGGGCGAGGGCGGGGTGGCAGCAGGTGAAGATGAGCCGCAGCCGGTCGTCCACCACTTCCTCTCGCGCCGGGGCGGGGCCCTGATCGTTCAGCGCGAGCACCGCCAGCTCGGCCAGCTTGCGGCGTTCGACCGAAGCGCGGCGCAGCACGTCGACCGCGCGGTTGCGGGCCACCGTCATCAGCCAGCCGCCCGGGTTGCGCGGCACCCCCTCCAGCGGCCACCGCTGCAGCGCGAGCGTCAGCGCCTCCTGGGCACAGTCCTCGGCCAGCGTCCAGTCGCCGGTGACGCGGATCAGCGCCGCCACGATCCGCGCGTACGCGTCCACGCTCGCGGCGGCGACGGCCGAGGCCGTCGCCGCCGCACGAACATCGGTCACGCCGGTCAATCGTTCAGGTCGGCCAGCGGGCGCAGCTCCAGCCGTCCTGCCCTGGCCATCGGGTGGGCGCGGGCCACCTCGATCGCCTCGTCCAGGTCGGCGCACTCCAGCAGGTCGTAGCCCACGATCACCTCCTTGGTCTCCGTGAAGGGGCCGTCGGACACCAGCAGCCTGCCGTCGCGAACCCTGACCGTCGTGGCCGCCGACGTCGGCGCCAGCGCGCTGCCCTCCAGACGACGACCACGCGCGTCATTGTCCGACACCCACACCTCGATGTCGGGCTCGGCCGCCTTGTCGGTGTCGGGCTCGGTGTCGGTGCAGACGAACATCATGTACTTCATCGCTGTTCCTCACTCCCGTGAACTCACCACTATGACGAACGAGCGGCCCGAGTCCGGACAGCGTGGTCGCCGGAGCGCCGGTGGAGGGGCGTCACGAGTGCAGCGGGTGATCATCGCCTACGAGGCGGGGCTGGTGCCGCCGCCCCGCTGAGGCCGTCCGCGCCCGTCCGCGCTCTGCGCGAGACGGCCGAGCACATCGGCCCAGCCGCTGCCGGTCTCCTGTTCGAGCAGGTCGGGAAGGCCGCTGTGGCGGAGGGTGAGCCGGGTGCCCTCGCCGTCCTGGGTCAGGGTGACCTCGACCCTGGTGGTTCCCGGCGGGATGTCGGGGGCTCCGGGGGTGGCCTCCCAGCCGAAGGTGAAGACGATCCGCTCGTACGGCACGAGCTCCACGAACCGCCCGTGCATGACGGGGCGTGGGCCTCCGTCCATGTGAACCCGCAGGGTGCCGCCCGGGCGGGCGTCCAGCTCGGCCGTTCCCCACCACTGGGTCAGGCGGGCAGGATCGGTGAAGAACCGCCACACGGTCTCTGGACCCGCGTGGATGTGCAGCGTCTGCTCGATCGTCCTGCTCACAATGACCCTCTCGCGTCCCGGTCCTCTCGCTCGGCCGCCTGCCTGAGGCGGCCGAGCGAGGTGGACCACATCGTCTCCAAGAACGTCAGCGCCTCGGTCAGGCCCTCGGGGCGCAGGCGGTAGAAGCGGCGGTTGCCCGCGCGGCGCACCTCGACGAGGCCGGCGGAGGCCAGGGTCCGCAGATGCTGGGACACCGCGGGGCGGCTGATCTCGGGGAAGCGCTCGGCGATCTCTCCTGCCGGCACCTCCCGCTCCCGCACCAGGTCCAGGATGGCGCGACGGGTCGGATCGGAGACCGCCCTCAACACCTCGTCCACGCTCGGCCGCCTCCGTTGCGCGCTGCTCGCATTGTATGTAAGTGTTTAAGCACTATCTTACACAGCTAGGAGGAGCGTGCACCATGAAGGATCGGCGACCTCTTGACGCGCTGGCCGGTCACTGGCGCTCGCGCGGGCAGACCGTGGCCACCGCCTCCGAGCCCGCGATCCACGTCGCGGGGACGGACACCTACACGTGGCTGGCCGGCGGGCATTTCCTCATCCACCGCGTGGACGTGCGCATGGGGGAGGAGCGGGTCGAGGTCATCGAGATGATCGGGCCCTACGACGAGGCGAGCAGGACCTGCCCCATGCGCTCCTTCGACAGCCACGGCGGCTTCGTCACGATGCTGGCCAGGGTGGACGACGAGGGCGTGTGGACGTTCGAGGGCGAGACGGAGCGCGCGACGCTGACGATCGCCGAAGACGGTGGCGCCATGGCGGCCGTGTGGGAGCGCAGGGGCGATGACGCGACCTGGCGGCACTGGATGGACATGGCCTTCACCAGGGAGGGCTGAGGCTCCGCTCGTTCCTGCAGCGCCGCGGCAATGCCGTTGAGCAGGCGCTCCAGGCCGTACCCGTCGAGACAGCCGAGGACGAAGTCGTACACCCGGAGCGCGTGGCGCCCGAGGGTGGGACGCCTGGTGATCGACGCCACCGGCTGCCCGCGCACGAGTGGCCGACCTCGGCTCGATACCATCGGCGCGATTTTTCCGGTCGCCTTGAGGAGTTGTCCGCGATGACCCTGCCAGCCGCCCGCACCTTCGAACAGCGCAGGCTCGACACCCTGCATCGGCTGGAGCACGATGTCGACGCCTGGGTGGCCACGGCCGGCCCGGAGGGCGGCGAGCCGTACATGGTGCCGCTGTCGTTCCTGTGGGACGGCGACACGCTGCTGTTCGCCACGGCCGCCGACTCGGCGACCGCCCGCAACCTGGAGGCTTCGGGGAAGGCGCGACTCGGCCTCGGCCTCACCCGCGACGTGATCCTCATCGAGGGTACGGCCGAGCCGCTGCGGATGGGCGAGGTCCCCGCTGAGGTGGGCGACGCCTTCGCCGTCAAGACGGGCTTCGACCCCCGTGAACTGAGCAGCCCGTACCTGTACTTCCGCATCCGTCCTGAGCGGATCCAGGCGTGGCGGGAGGTCAACGAGCTCGAAGCCCGCGAGCTCATGAGGGACGGTCGCTGGCGCCTCCCCTGAGGGACGCCGGGGTTTGGCGCGCCTTCGCCGGGTAGCTGGGCGACTCACATTCTCGACAACTGGGAGTCATCTACATGACTGAGCACTGGAGCTACCGCGAGGGTGTCGTCTCCGACCCGACCATGAGCATGGTCGGCTTCGACGTCGAAGCCACCGACGGCAAGATCGGCTCAGTGGACGAGGAGAACAACGCGGTCGGCGCCAGCTACCTCGTCGTCGACACCGGGTTCTGGATCTTCGGCAAGAAGGTCGTGATGCCCGCGAGCACCATCATTCGGATCGACCCGCAGGAGAAGAAGGTCTACCTCGCCCGCACCAAGGAGGAGATCAAGAACGCTCCGGAGTTCGACGAGAACACCTACCAGGAGCCGACGTACCGCCAGCAGGTCGGCGACTACTACGGCCGCTTCCCGCACCGCCCGTAACTCGCACGGCGTCTGAGCGTCAACGGCTCTCCCCGATCGGGGAGAGCCGGGGCGTGAGCGGCAACCGAACGGCCAGTGGCGTAAACGAGCCCGCGGACAGCGCGCTACCGCCACTGGCCGTTCTGATGCGGGTGGCCTGGTTCCTGGTCCGGCTGTGCCTGGTCGGGTAGCAGGTCGGCGCGGGCGGTCCGTACGGTGGCACGGATGGCGGCCATCTCGGTCTGGACCTCCCATAGCTACGGCGAGCCGCCATCCCGGCCAGTCCTGAGGACGGCTCGGGCGATATGCGAAGAGTTAGCTCTCGGTCAGCACGTAGCTATCTCAGGTGGTGCATACCTTCCGGTAACTCCTCGTCCTCCGTGGTGATCGGGCCGCCGATAGCATCGGCCTGCGGAGGAGCTCCGGCGTGCGTACCGACTGGGAACTGGATGAACTGATCAGCGCGTGGATGCTGGTCGAGGGCGATGGGGACCTGGTCGGGGTTTCGCATGGATGGGGACCCGACAGATGGCCGCGACCGGCGACCGCGGCCAGGACGAGGCCGCGCTGCGCGTGCAGGGCATGGCAGGATCGCGGCCATGTCCCTCACCGTTCCCCGCCTCCGGATCGGCTCGACCGAGATCATCGCCCTCGCCGACGGCGAGGGCCCGTTCTTCTCCCCCCCGCGCCGAGGCCTTCCCCGAGGCCACGGCCGCTCAGTGGGCTGAGGCCGACCGCTACGACCCGGGCGCGGTCGACGCCGAGGGCCGCTGGTGGCTCCAGTTCCGCGCGTACGCCATCCGCGGCGACAAGGGCCTCACCGTCGTGGACGCCGGGATCGGTCCGGCGAACGGCCCGGCCGGCTCGTGGGCGCCCGTACCCGGTGCGCTACCCGAGTCGCTCGCCGCTGCGGGCATCGACCCGGCCGAGGTCGACACCGTGGTGCTCACGCATCTGCACACCGACCACGTCGGGTGGGCGGTCGTGACCGAGGCGGCCGTCCCATCAGCGGGCGGCGCGGTGGACGGCAACCCTTCGACTAGATGAATGAGTCCAAGGCGTATGGTCACGTTCAGTGGTCGTAGGCGATCAGGGATCGTTTGATCGGCTGGCTGGTCTTGTCGTTGTGCCAGATCACGGTGGTCAGCGCGAGGATCCTGGACAGCACGCGGATGAGGACTCCGGCTGGGGTCCGGCCCCCGTGGCGTTCCAGGTCGAGCTGGCCCTTGAAGGTTTGGTTGATCGATTCGATGGTCTGGCGTAGCGGTTTGAACAGCCGCGCTCCGGCCCGCTCGCTTTCGCCCTGGCGGGCCGGTCGCAGCAGGCGCAGATCACGCTCGGTCAGCGCGTGCTCGAAGTCCCGCCCGTAGTACTGCCGGTCGGCGATGATCGACTGGCCCGGATGGCCGGCCACCACCTCGGGAGCGGCATCGAGCATCCCGAGCAGGGTGTGGCGCTCATCGGCCTTGGCGCCGGTGAGGGCGAACATCACCGGCAGCCCGCCCAGGGTGCACAGCAGATGTAACCGCAGCCCCCAGAAATAGCGGGAGTGACTGGCGCAGTAGCCGTACTCGGCCCACCCGGCCAGGTCACTGCGCCGAGCGGTATCGCGGGAGCGGCCGCACTCCACCGGGGTGGAGTCGACGACCCACACATCGTCGCTCCACAGCGTGGTGTCGGCGGCCAACATCCTGATGATGTGCAGGACCAGCCCCGATGCCTTCCGTAGCCGTTTGCCGTACCCCGACTGTCCGGGCAGGTAAGGGAACATCCCGCCCAGTTCGGCGTGGGCATAGCGCAGCCAGCGTCGTTCGGAGACGAAGCCCAGCAACGCTGACATGACCGCCAAGGTCACCAGTTCGGCGTCGCTGAGCGTGGGCCCGATACCTGTCTTCGGCCGCCACGGGGCCAGGCCTGGTGAGGCCTTCAGTAGATCATCGACCTTCACATACAGTGCGGTTGCGAGGGTGTCCAACTTGGTCGTCACAAACTGAGGGTGGGCGCCCTCGCCCTATCTCCGCAGCTACGCCTTGGACTCATTCATCTAGCGGCGCGGTGGGCGGCGCCCGTGCGCCCGGCAGCGCGACCAGCGACCGCCGCCCCTACTTCCCGAACGCCGAATACCTGCTCCAGCGGGCCGAGTTCGACGCCCTCGACGCGCTCAACCCGCAGCTTCGCGAGACCCTCACCGACCCGCTCGCGGCGGCCGGTCGGCTCCGGCTGCTCGACGGGGACACGCCGCTGCGCGCCGGGCGGGCGGTCGCCACGCCCGGTCACACGCCCGGTCACCAGAGCGTGCTGGTCACCGACGGGCGCGAGCTGGCGCTCGTCACCGGCGACCTCCTGGTGCACGCGCTGCAGTTGCTCCACCCCGAGCTCGCCTACTCGCACGAGATCGACCCTGAGGCGGCCAGGCACTCAAGGGAGCGCATGCTCGGCCGCGAAACCGCCACCACGCTGCACCTGGCGACGCCGCACCTTACGGAGCCGTTCATCTCGGCGTGATGCGCGCAAGCACCTGTTGGCTGAGCACGACGTCGTGCGGCAGCCGCCTGAGCGCGGCCGCGTCGACAATGACTCCCTGCTGCTGGGCGATCTGCTGGAGCGAGGCCCAATGGTCTGCTTCCATGTCTTCCTGGGAACGGCCGCTGAACGGCTCATCGGGCCCGACCACCGCCCGCGTCGTCTCTTGTATGTCTGCCACCGACGTCGCGGCCCAGCCTTGCGACGAGCCCCAACCTCGGTCATTCAGCAGCAGCACCCGAGTTCCGTCGACAAGCTCTGCCTCGTGACGCGCCGACACCGAGATGGTGTCAGCCGCCTGATCATCGACGTCGACGAACGTCACTAGACGTGTGAGAGCAGTCATACACCTCATCCTCGTTGAAAGTATCTACGAGTGCAGCGGCGGCGGCCCGCGCCTGCCCGCCAGAAGACAGCGAAGCCGAAGTGCCACTGCAGCTCATCATGGGCAAGACCGGCACAGGAACCCCCACACCGCCATGCGCTACGTCAAACCCGGCGCCTCGACGGCATCGTGTTGCCCGGTGTGCGGCGCGGGGATCGGCCAGGCGCAGGCCGCCCGGCCCGCTACTGCGGAACCCCTTGCCGGCAGGCCGCGCACCGGGCCCGCCGCCGCGGTGCCGAGGCCGCCCGTCATGCCGCGCGGCTGCGAGCGCCTGGCCGACGACGCGGCGATCGCCGCCGCAGGCCTCGGCCAGGCCCTCGAGGCCGGACCGCCGAACGGGCGGGAGAGCGACCTGCCGAACTGACAGGCCAGCTGACCAAGCTGGTCGGCTCCATCAGCGCCCACGTCCGCGACCTGCCACGCCGCCACGCACCAAGTACAGCCCCACCGGCTCGAAGCTCGGTTCTTGCTGGTCGCCCTGGTAACTCAAAGTAACGTTGCACATACTCTCAGTGGTAGGCTAGAGGCGGTCCGGTTCTCCATGGCCCTGACGAAAGGACCACAACCTCATGAAAAAGCTGCTTTACATGGCCGCCGTAGCGATCACCCTGGCGATGGCGAGCGCAACCCCGGCCGCAGCGATCGACCTTCCGATCAATAACGTCCTCGACAACCTCGGCATCCTCGACAACCTCAACGTTGGTCGATAGGTGGCTGATGTGCGGGACGGGTAGGACGCGGCCTGCTTCCCCCGCCGGTGGCGGGCTGCGCGATGGCCGTGCCGTACGGTTCGACTGGCCTGGCCATCGGGCGGAGCGGATGGTGGCTTCCGCCTGAGGAGATCACACAGGCGGAAGCACTACCGGGAGCTGCGCCGGGCCGTTGTAGAGAGGTCAGTAGTCGAGGCTCGCGTCCCAGTCGCCGCGGCCCTGCGGGGTCAGGTCGAGGAGGTGCCAGACGGGGGCCAGGAGGTCGATGCCGCGCTGATCGATGTCGTCGGCCATGCGTGGGTGGGTGGAGTAGAAATGGCGGCACGTGCCGTCGCCGTCGCGGGTGAAGACGGAGATGGTGGAGTCCTGTTCGCCGTCCTTGTCCTCGCTGCCCAGGTCGTACTTGAACGTGCTGTCGCCGCAGCTCAGGAGCCGTAGCCGGTGCCAGCCGCGGTTGCGGGCGTGCTGCCGCAGGGCGGGCGGGTCGGCGGCCGCGGCGATGGCGAAGTCGGCGTTGCGGACGATGTGGTGGGCGATGCCATTGAAGCCGTCGATCCACAGCGTGCACATCGGACAGGGGTCGGTCTGTAGCTTGCCGTACATGAAGTGGTAGACGATCAGCGGGCGGTCAGGGGCGGAGAACAGCCCGCTCAGGGTGACCTCGCGGACCGGTGTGTCGCCGGCGTCGAGGTCGACGGGGCCCTCGATGAAGGTGTAGTCGTCGACGGGCGGCCCCTGCGGGAGCGCCCGTCGCTGGGCCGCGACCTTCTCGCGGTGGCGCATGAGGTCGATCTCGGCCAGGCGCAGCTCTTCGCGGGCGGCGAGGTAGTCCGCTGATTCCCCGGCCAATCTGGTGTGTCGCAACATCGCGTCCTCCTGAGATGGCCATCCCCGGTGCCAGGTCCGGATCCCGAGCTCCCAGTCCCCGCGTCCCCCGAACCGGTCCTTTGAGTTTACGGCGGCCCCAAGATTCGCCGATGGTTGAGCTGAAGTCCACGTGGTGTGCTGATCCGGGAGCTGCATGTTCCCCTCGGTCGGTCCTCCGCAGCCGTCTGGGATACCGATCTCCTCGGGGTCCCGGAGTACGCCGAAAATCGGGCGGATATGGCTGACCAGCAAAGATCGGGTTCAGGTGCTGTCGCGGTTGCTGGTCATGCGGGCGGTGAGTTCGTCGGCGTTGGGTGTCCAGGTCCCTCGCTGGGCGTCGAGCCCGTCGAGGCTACGATGGGTGCCTTCTTTGCTGGGTGTGAGGTAGCGCTGGAGGGTGCGGCGGTCTTCGCGGCCGGAGAGGTTCATCAGGTCGGCTTCGGTGGCGCCGTCCTCGCCGGCGTGGGTGAGTCGGGAATGGCGCGGGTCGTGCAGATTCCAGCCGTCGGTCGGGGCGCCGAGGTGGCGTTCGGCGGTGCGGTAGGTCATGCGTCGGCGGCGGCTGTCCGGGTCGACGTCACGTACGGGCGCGGCGCCGTCGTCAGGGGCGATGCGCGCGGACAGGACGATCGGCCCGCGGGTGCGGCGGCCGAGGAGCTGGCCGAGCATCCGGGCGGTGCGGATGTCGTAGAGCACCTCGACATCGAGGGTGTGCCCGACCCGGAGCACGTCCCCTGGATCGACCCCGACCCATCCGGCCTGGCGAGCGGCCCTGGTGTCAGCGGCTTCACCGATCAGAAATCCTCCGCCACGTCGTCAGTTCTGTCAGCCCTCTCGCACCGGTGAAAGGATTGATGACCATGACCGACGGACGTGGTCCCCGAGCTCAAGGTGTTTTACTTCGGCACGCCGGTGGTGCTGATCAGCTCGCGTAACGAGGACGGCACCGCGAACCTCGCGCCGATGTCCCCGCGTGGTGGCTGGCCCGTCCTGCATGCTCGGTCTCGGCAACAGTGGCCAGACGACCGCCAACCTGCTGCGCGAGGGCGAGTGCGTGCTCAACCTGCCCTCATCGGCAATGGTCGACGCCGTTGACCGGCTCGCGCTCACCACCGGGAAATCCGCTGTGCCGGACCGTAATGCGGCGCAGGGCTACCGATACGAGCCGGACAAGTTCTCGGCCGCGCAGCTGACTGAGCAGGCATCGGAGCTGGTCCGGGCGCCTCGGGTCGCGGAATGCCCGGTCCAGTTGGAGTGCAGGGTCGTCTCGTCGTACCCCTTCGGCAGTCCTACTCCTCATGCCACTGCCTTCCAGGTCGAGATCCTCCGCGCCCACATCGAGGAAGACCTGGTCATCCCGGGGACGCACTATGTCGACCCGCTCGGATGGGACCCGCTCATCATGAAGTTCTGCGAGTTCTTCGGCGGTGGACACAACGTGCATCCGTCGAAACTCGCCGAGGGCTGGAAGATGCCGTATCAGCTCCGGCCAGCGCTCGTCTGAGCTGGTATCGCGTGCTGGCAACCAGCCTGTGTTTCGTGGTCGTTCGTACGGAAGATGGCGGTATGTGTGGCGGGGATGGGCTGTTCGACGTCGAGCCCACGACGATTATGAGGTGTGGAACGCGGCCCTGGCTTGTTCGATGTCGTTGATGTGCGCCTCGGTCCATTGCCGGAGGGCGGTGATGGGCTCGGCGAGGCTGCGGCCGAGCTCGGTCAGCTCGTAGTCGACTCGGGGCGGGATGGTGGAGTGCATGGTCCGGGTGATGAATCCGTCCGCCTCGAGCGCGCGTAGCGTCTGGGTGAGCATCTTCTGTGAGACGCCCTCGATGCGGCGGCTCAGATCGGTGTACCGCATGGTGCCGCTGAGCAGCGCGTCCACGACCAGGATCGTCCACTTGCCGGCGATGTGGTCGAGGACTTGGCGGGTGGGGCACTTGGCGGAGTAGACGTCAGCCGGGAGTCCGGACGACTCAACAATGGCCATGAAGGGAGAGTAGCGCACTAATTAGTGCCTTCTTCCCAATGGAGAGTGACTCTCTCATAGTTGACCGCATGATGAACACACTCTCGGTCGCCGAGGCGATCCGCCACCGCCGGACCGTCCGCCATTACCTGCCCGAACCCCTCCAGCCCTCCCAGCTCTCCGAGCTTCTCGCCCTTGCCGTCCAAGCACCGACCAGCTGGAACCTGCAGGATCGCTCGATCGTCGTGATCGATACCGCCGAAGGCCGCCAAGGGCTGGTGTGGGCCACTGGCGGGCAACCCCAGCCGCAGGAGGCACCGGTCGTCTTGGTCTTCGTCGCCGAGCCCGAGTCGTGGCGCGAGGACCACAGCGACGTCTACGACCAGGCACGCCGCAACGGGGCCTGGAACGAGGAGTTCATCGCGATGTTCTCCGCGGCTTCGCAGGCGTTCCAGCAGGACCTGCAGGCGCGCGGTCTGCTGCGTGAATACGCGGTGAAGGACGCGATGATCGCCGCCACCTACGTGATGCTCGCCGCCACCGAGATGGGCCTGGCCACCTCGCCGATGAACGGCTGGGACGAGGCCAAGGTGAAAAAGATCATCGGCATCGACGACCGCGACGACCTGGCCATCGCCCTGCTGGTCTCGATCGGACACCCGGCCGAGGAGCGGCGCCATCCCGGCCGCCGCCCCATGGAACGCACCATTTTCCACCACCAGCATGGGACCCCGTGGAACACCACGGCTCAGGGATGACGGGGTTGAGTCGCGACCGGCACGCCACCGACTCATGAGGATGCACCACCCTCAGGTCACCAGGTAACGGTGCAGGGAAGTCTTGGGGATGCCGGTCTTGGCGGCGATGACACCAAGAGAATCACCCTGCCCCTTCAACAGCCGGGCGTACTCGATCTTGTCTTCGGGGTGAGCAACTGGGCGGCCGATCTGGCGGCCGCCGGCCTCGGCGAGGGTGCGGGCGCGTTCGGCGGTGAAGGTCCGTTCCATTGGGTCGTATGACGCGATCCTTACCACCACCCCTGCTTCGGCCTGCCGTTAAGGAAGCTGTCACCAGGTGCACGGAGCACGTCTGACCTGGTCAGGGCGGCGCAGATGGGAGTCCGTCGGCGGTCGCGACTTGCTGGTCGTGCTCGCGGAGCATGCGTAGGACGGTGATGGGTGCTGGCCCTTCTTCTTGCCCTTGGTGATGACCAGGCGGGCGGCGATGTCGCGTAGGTGGAGCTGTTCGTCCTGGTGGGTCCTCGTAGGACGGGGTGTTTCATAGGTCTGACGCCTATGAAACAGCTGCTCGGCCACGGCGTGTTGGGCGGTGGCGGTCGGCGTGCGGGAGAAGTCCTTGAAAAAGTTCGAAGGCGGTGTCGGATCGGGTCAGTCGTGTTCGTGGAAGTGGTGAAGCCGCCCAGCGGAGGTGGCCCAAGAAGAGGGAGTGGCACCATGAGCACCACCTTCACCGTCGACTTCTTCTGCAGCCTCGACGGCTACGGCATGGCCAGAGGTTGGCCCGGGTACTGGGGGAAGGAAGGTCCCGAGGTCCGCGAGGACCGGGTCCGCACCTTCGCGCAGGACCAGGTGCTCGTCTTCGGCGCGACGACATTCCGAGAGTTCCGGAAGTTCGTGGTCGAGTACGACGAGCCGTACTACGACAGCCTGAACGAGCTGCCGAAGATCGTGTTCTCCAGCACGCTCGAAGACCCGCTCGGGTGGCGGAACTCGATGGTTCTCAACGAGGACGCGGTGACGGCGATCGAGCGCCTGAAGCGCACCACCGACGTCCCGATGCGTTCGCACGGCAGCATCTCGCTGAACCGCGCTCTGCTCGCCGCCGGCCTCGTCGACCGGCTCGAAGTCGTCATGTTCCCCGCCATCTCAGGCCGCGCCGGCGGAGCGGCGCTCTTCCACGACGGGGCGGAGTTCGATCTGGAGCTCATCGAGTCGACCGTGCTCGACGGCCGGACGCAGAAGCTCGTGTACACCCCGCACCTTCACGGCGAGATCCCCGAGGGTGTCGGGCCGCGGCCCCGAAACGCGGGCTAGGTGTGGCGGAGCAGTGTCTTGACACCACAGGAGAGGATCTTCAGATGCGTTATCTGGGTTCCGTGATCGATGACAAGAGCAATCCCGGCAGCACGGACAGGCAGCCCGCCATCAGCGCGTTCAACGAACGGCTGATCGCCGAGGGTTACTGGGTCTTCGCGGCCGCCGTGGAGCGGTGGCCGGCCGACGGCGTACCGCCCAATCCCGGCGCCTGGCTGACCACGACCGCCAACCGCAAGGCCATCGACCGGATCCGCCGCGAGAACGAGCCGGAACAGCAGGGTCGGCGAGTCGTGTTCCATCGCCGTGGCGAGCAGGAACTCGTCTAGTTCCTTGCGCTCCAGCGTGGTCGGCAGCCGCCACCCCAGAATGCTCGGTCCGCGTCTTCGCCCGCCGCCCGTACGAGCGCAGCCCGGCCGGGTCGACGCCGAGCTGCTCGGCCAGCCTGGCCCCCGCCACCGGCGGGGCCGAAAGCACCTTGTCCGGCACGAACCCCAGCCACGGCAACGTGCATAACGCCACGGCCAAGCCGGGCCGGTCCGCCGGACCACGGCCACGACCGGGCTCGACGAACGCGACATCCGCCGGAGTCAGGGTGAAGAACCTCGCTAGCTCGTCCCTGTCAATCCCCGGGAACCCCCGCAAGCGCTCCAGCTCCTCGTCCGCGAACACCTGCGTCGCCAAGAAAGACCTCCCGCCAGGCCCAAGCCGCCCTCCAATACCTTGGATGGCCAGGAGCCCCCTTCCATCCGGGCCGTGACCCGTCCGGGCCGTGAGCCGACAATTGTCGGATGGGTCCGGCAGGATGGCGGCCATGGTTTCTTATCAGCTGGTCATTGACTGTGCGGCACCCGAGCGGATGGCCCGGTTCTGGGCGGGCGCGCTGCGGTACACGGTGGAGCCGCCGCCGGGTGGATTCGACACGTGGCGGGATTACTGGCGCAGTCTCGGAGTGCCGGAGGACGAGCTGGGCGAGGGGGACGGCAGCGACAGCATCGTCGATCCCGAGGGGCACGGGCCGAGGATCTGGTTTCAGCAGGTGCCTGAGGGCAAGGTGGCCAAGAACCGGTTCCACCTGGATGTGAAGGTGGGCGGCAGGCGGGAGGACGTACCGCTGGAGACCCGGAAAGCGCGCGTGGATGCCGAGGTGGAGCGGCTTGTCCAGGCGGGGGCGTCCGTTGTGCGGGTGCTGTCGCAGTCCGGGGTTGATCACTATGCGGTGGCGATGGTGGATCCCGAGGGGAACGAGTTCGACGTGGTCTAGCGCCGTTTTCCGCACGTCATCGGCTATCCCGCGTCTCCGCACCCCCCGCCGCACTCTGCCGGCACCCGCGCCGGAAGCCGCCTGCGACGGCGACCCGTGAACCGCCCGTACGCGACCCTTTGACGCGTGGCGGGGCGCGGCCGGCCGCACGGCGTTCCCGCTCATCTATGCAGGCTCTCGATACGCTCCATGTGCTCCTCGCCCCACTCGCCGAGCGGCGCCATCGCGGTGTTGAGCGACTGGCCGAAGTCGGTCAGCGAGTACTCCACCTTCGGAGGAACCTGATGGTAGACCTCGCGGTGCACCAGACCGCTGCCCTCCATCTCCCGCAGCTGCAGTATCAGCACCCGCTCGCTGATGCCCGGCACTGAGCGCCTCAGCTCTCCGAACCGCAGGGGCCCCTCGGCGAGCGAGAAGAGGATCAGCCCCTTCCACTTGCCTCCCATGATGTCGATCGCGGCGTCCAGCCCGCACGTGAAGGTCCGCTTCTTCACCAGCGCTCCTCCTGCAAAAGGTCCGTCCCTGCTGCCAGGCTACTCAGGAGGCAGGAGCGGGCCGAACGCCTGCAGGAAGGTGCGGACGGCGGCGCGGGTCACCTGCCGGAGCTCGGTGTCGCCGACCTCGCGGGTGCCCATGCGACAGCGCGCCTCCATGGGGCCGATGAGCAGGGCGGTGAACTGCTCGGCCGCCTCGGCGGGGTCGGTCGCGCGCAGCCGCCCCGCGAGCGTGAGCCTGGCGAATCGGTCGGCCAGAGCGTCGTTGAGCCGGTGCGCCCCGTGCTCCCTGACGATGTCGAGCACGTCCGGGAATCTGGTGATCTCCGCGTGGAGCAGCCGCCGAAGCGCGCACGACCGGTCGTCGCAGTGCTGGCGCAGCAGGGTGTGGCCGACTCCAGCGTGGCTTGCAGGTCGTCACCCGGCTCGGCCAGTGGTTCGAGTGCGGCGAGCCGCTCTTTCAGCATGGCGGCCGACGCCTCCATGGCGTGCCTGAACAGCGTCGCCTTGTCGGTGAGGTGGTTGTAGACGGTCGGCTTGGCCGTGCCCGCCCCCTGAGGCGCGGTTACGACGGTGTGGCCGCCCAGATGCAGGCCGGCAGGGCCGACGACCTGCTCGGCGTGGCCTTCGCGGCCGAGCACCCGGCGGCGAGAACGCGTTACGTGCTGGTCAATCCCGGCGACCAGTTTCGCCGGTGAGTACGACGCGGCGACCGCGGCGCACGTCGAGAGGCTCAGGAGGTACGGCCGGCCGGCCGGTCGGCGAGGGCATCGGGCCGATCGTCGCCCGCGTCGACGCGCCGCCGTCCGAGCCGGTCAGCGCCTTCGTGCTAGGTAAGCGGATCGGCCTGGGCGACCCGTCCTTCGACGGGAGGGCCGCCGCAAGGCTCCACGACCCCACCCAGAAATTAGTCACTTAAATTGACTATAATGATACGTGACTATATGGTCTCCTCATAAGCGTTCGAAGGAGACCCCGATGAGCACGACAGTCGAGCTGACCCGCTTCACGGTGGCGCAGGACAGGACCGAGGCGATGCTGGCCGCGCGTCCGGGGATGCTGGCCGATTTCCGCGCCGACAGGGAAGGCTTTCTCGGCGCCCGCCTGGTGCGGCTACCGGGCGGCGAGTGGCTGGACGTCGTGGAATGGCGCTCGGCCGACGACTTCGCCGCCTCCCGCCGCAAGGGCGCCAACCTGCCCGGCATCGCCGCGTTCTTCGCCACGATCGCCGAGCTGGTCAGCGCGGAGGAGGGTGTCCTCGCCGACGACGCCGAGCGGTGAGCTCGGCGGTCCGGTTACGGGTTTCCGCCATCGAGGTCGGCGGCCGGCCCCCATGGTCACCGCGCCCCCCGCTGCCTAGCGTGGTCCGACGTGATCAGTCTCAAGGGTTTGAGCAAGCGCTACGGCGACAGGATGGCGGTCGACGAGCTGACCCTGGAGGTGAGGCCGGGCGCGGTGACCGGGTTCCTCGGGCCGAACGGGGCGGGCAAGTCGACCACGATGCGCATGATCCTCGGGCTCGACCGTCCCACGGCGGGCACGGCGCTCATCGGCGGCGTGCCGTACCACCGCATCAGATATCCGCTGCAGAAGGTGGGGGCGCTGCTCGACGCGCGGGCGCTGCATCCGGGACGCAGCGGGCACGCCCACCTGGTGGCGATGGCGCGCAGCAACGGCATCGCGCGCGGCAGGGTCGCCGAGGTGCTGGAGACGGTCGGGCTCGGCGAGGCGGCGCGCAAGCGGGCCGGCGCGCTGTCGCTGGGCATGAGCCAGCGCCTCGGCATCGCCTGCGCGCTGCTGGGCGACCCCGAGGTGGTGATGTTCGACGAGCCCGTCAACGGACTCGATCCCGACGGCGTGCGGTGGGTGCGCCACCTGATGCGCTCGCTGGCCGACGAGGGCCGCACGGTGTTCGTCTCCAGCCACCTCATGAGCGAGATGCAGCTCACCGCCGACCATCTGGTCGTGCTGGGCAAGGGGCGGCTCATCTTGGACGCGCCGCTGGCCGAGGTCATCGCGCGCAGTTCGCTGACCGCCGTGGTCGTGCGCACGCCGCACGCCGCCGACCTGGCCGTACGGCTGAAGGCCGGCGGCGTCGCGGTGGAGCGCGTCGGCGAGAACGAGCTCGTCGCCACCGGCGTCGCGATCGAGCGCGTCGGCGACCTGGCCCACGAGGCGGGCATCAGGCTGCACGAGCTGCGCACCCGCGAGGCCTCCCTGGAGCAGGCCTACCAGGAACTGACGGCGAGCAGTGTGGAGTACGGCGCGCAGAAGGCGGGGGTATGACATGCGGCAGGTGATCGGCGCCGAATGGGCGAAGCTGTGGTCGGTCCGCTCCACGTGGTGGTGCCTGGCGGGCTTGACGGCGCTCATGGTGCTGAGCGCGCTGGCGCTGGGCGGCGCGACGGCCACGGACCTGATGCGGGAAGGCGTGCGGAGCGCCCGCTTCGCCGTGAGCGAGCCGGTGGTCTCGGCCACCACGTTCGCGCAGTTCGCCCTGGTCGCGCTGGCGATGCTGGTGATCACCTCGGAGTACGCCTCGGGCAGCGTCAGGAGCACGTTGCAGGCCACCCCGATCAGGGGCCGGATGCTGGCGGCGAAGGCGCTGGTGGTGCTGCCGGTGATGTTCGTCGCCGGGGTGCTGTCGGGCGCGCTGGCGACGGCGGCCGGCTACGTCGTCCTCTCCCTCGACACCTTCGGCGGCCACGCGGCGCTGCCGCTCGGGGAGGTCACGCTCGACCTGCTGCGCGTGGGCGTCTTCTTCGCCCTGGTCGCGGTGATGACGCTCGGCGTGGGCACCGCGATGCGCAGCGCGGCAGGCACGCTCACCGTGGTGTTCATGCTGCTCATGGGGCTGCCGCTGATGCTGTTGATGGCGGGAGGGCCGGCGGCGGTCGAGGTGTCGCTGCGCATGCCGCTCTTCGCCGGGCTGGCCTTCATGGAAAGCACCGACAACATGACCGGCGGGCCCATCCCGTACCCGGCGGGCGAGGGGCTGGCGTGGCTGCTGGTCTGGACGGCGGCGGCGTTGGCGGCGGGCTATGCCGTCCTGCGCGGACGCGACGCCTAGACTCTGTGGCCGTGTCAGCCAACCGGGTCATCCGCGCGCTGGTGGGAGTGCTCGCGGGCATGGCCCTCGGCGTCGTCGAACTCGCCTTCCTCCTCCTGGCCTGGCCCGTCACGCTGCTGCCCGCCACCCTGTTCCCCACCGCGCGGCCGGCCGTCGACAGAGGCGTCGCGAGGCTGCTGACGCTGGAGCGGGCCAGGCTCGCCACGTGGCTCGAGCACTCTCCGACGGGGGAGGGCGGCGGCTACGGCTACCTGGCCGTCCGCGCGGCAGTGGGTGTCGTCGGCGGCTACTGCTGCGCGACGCTGGTCTTCCTGGGCGGCCTGCTGCTGGTCGGCGGCGTGTGGGAGCTGATCGGCGGCCACGCGCACGTGGTGCCCGTGAACCTGCCCGGTGTGAAGGTGGTCACCAACAGCGCCGCGGTAGGGGTGAGCGGTGCGGTCGCGCTGCTGGCGCTGGCCGTGCTCGCCGTCCTGGCCATGGGGACGGCCGAGCGGCGGCTGGCCGACCACTTCCTCGGTCCCGGCAGGCACGAACTGATGCGCAGGCGCATCGCCGAGCTGACCGCGACCCGTTCCGGCATCGTCAGGGCCGTCGACGACGAGCGGCGCAGGATCGAGCGCGACCTGCACGACGGCGTGCAGCAACGAGGGGTGGCGCTGGCCATGCTGCTCGGCCGCGCCAAGCACAGCCCCGACCAGGCCAGGACGGCCGAGCTGGTCGCGCAGGCCTACACCGAGTCGCGTCAGCTCCTGGACGAGCTGCGCAGCGTGGCGTGGCGGATCTACCCGACCGCGCTCGACGAGCTCGGCCTGCGTGCCGCGCTCGCAGGGGTGGCCGAGCGGGCCGGCGTGCCGGTGACCGTCCACTACGGACTGACCGAGCGGCCCGTCTCCGAGGTCGAGACCGCGCTCTACTTCGTGGCCAGGGAGGCGATCACCAACGCGGTCAAGCACGCGGGCGCGCGTGACATCCTGGTCGTGTTGACCGAGGACGAGCGGACGGTGGGCGTGGCGATCTCCGACGACGGCGCGGGCGGCGCCGACCCCTCGGGCGGCGGGCTGTCGGGCCTGGCCAGGAGGGTCCTGGCGCTCGACGGCGAGTTCACCGTCGAGAGCGCGGAGGGCGGCCCCACCAAGATCGCCGCGAGGCTGCCGAAGGCGGCGCCGTGCGGCTGATCCTGGCCGACGACTCCGTGCTGCTGCGCGAAGGGTTGAGCCGCCTGCTCGAGGACGCGGGGCACGACGTCGTCGCGGCCGTCGGCGACGCCGCCGCGCTGCTCGACGCGGTCGAGCGGCACGAGCCCGACGTGGCGGTGGTCGACGTGCGCATGCCGCCGACGCACACCGACGAAGGGCTGCGCGCGGCGCTGGAGATCCGCGAGCGCTGGCCGGGCGTCGGCGTGCTGGTGCTGTCGCAGTACGTGGAGAAGACCTACGCGGCCACGCTCCTCGCGGGCACTACCGAAGGGCTGGGCTACCTGCTCAAGGACAGGGTCTCGGAGGTGGCCGACTTCCTCGACTCCCTCGAGCGGGTGCGGGGCGGCGGCACGGTCTTCGATCCCGAGGTGGTCAGGCAACTGCTCGCCCGCACCACCCACGCCGACCCGCTCAGCAGGCTGAGCCCGCGCGAGAGCGAGGTGCTGCGCCACCTCGCCGAGGGGTTCGTCAACGCGGCGATCGCCGAGCGGCTGCACGTGTCGCTGAGCACCGTCGAGAAGCACGTCAACGCGATCGTCGACAAGCTCGACCTGCCGCGCGACCCCGGCTACAGCCGCAGGGTGCTGGCGATCCTGCGCTACCTCGACGGCTGATCACGGCCTGCCCCCGAGGGTGCCCAGGTCGTGGGTGTAGAGCCAGGCCGTGGCCCTGTCGTAGAAGTGCCTGAAGACGATGGGCATGATCAGTTCGTTGAGGCGGCGCCTGAACGGGCCCGCGATCTTGGCGTCGCGGTTGCTCGCGGCCGATCGGGACAGCTTGCCGACCCTGGCTCTGCGCAGGCGGTCGTAGGCGGCCAGGCCGTCCTCGACGGTGGCGGCGCTCGCCACCGACTGGGCCAGGACGACGGCGTCCTCGATGGCCATCGAGGCGCCCTGTCCCGCGCCGACCGGGTGCGCGGCGTCGCCGACGAGCACGACACGGCCGCCGTGCCAGGTGGGGACCTCGGCCAGCGTGTGCATGAGGGTCGGACGGTGCAGCAGCGTGGTCGCCCTGATGATCGCGCTCGGCTGCCGCTCGGCCCGGTGGAGCGCGGTGAGGCGCTCGAGCCACTGCTCGTCGCTCACCCCCGCGAGTTCGGGCTGCAGGGGCTCGGCCACCTGCGCCGACCACCACACGGTTCCGTCGGGCGCGCCGAGGTGCAGGAAGGCGCCGTTGCGGGCGAAGACCATGTTGAACGTGCCAGGCCTGGACGCCACACCCTCGGCGATGCCGGAGACGGTGTAGAGCCCGGCGTAGGCGGGGGAGGGGGCCCGGGGGTCGAGGGCCCGCCTGGTGGCCGACCACAGGCCGTCGGCGCCCACGAGCAGGTCGGCGCGGGCGCTCGAGCCGTCGGCGAAGCGCGCCACGACGCCGTCGCCGTCGGGGGTGGTCCCTGTCAGCCGCCTGCCCGTGACGATCCGCGCCCCAAGGCCCCTTGCGTGCTCGCGCAGCGTCTCGACCAGATGGCCGCGCATCAGGGTGGTGCTCAACAGCGGGTCGTCGGCCCGCCGTCCTCGCGGCACCTCACCGAGGAGTTTGCCTGAGGCGGCCCACATGCGCTGGTCGGGTACGGCGAAGCCGGCCTGCCGTACCTGCTCCATGCAGCCGAGCGCCCGCAGACCGCGCAGGCCGTTGGCGGCCAGGCTCAGGAACGAGCCCACCTGACCCGCGGGGTCGGCATGGGCCTCGTAGACGGTGACCTCCGCGCCGATCCCGCGCAGCGCGATCGCGCAGGCAGCCCCTGCCACACCCCCGCCGATGACGATGACGTTCACACACACCCCTGAATTCGTATTCGGTGAATCTCGATTCGGTGAAATCGAACTCAGTATGCTGAGCGGCGAAGACGCGCGTCAAGCGGAAGGGGCAGCGGTGGGAGTGCGCAAGGAGAAGGCGGCGGGCACCGAGGCGGCGCTCAAGGAGGCGGCGCGGCGGCTGTTCGTGGAGCGCGGCTTCCCCAACACGAAGATCACCGACATCACCCGAGCGGCAGGGCGGTCGACGGGCTCGTTCTACGACCACTTCACCGACAAGGACGACCTGCTGCAGTCGTTGCTGCGCGACATGGAGGCGCAGGCGGACGCGGGCCTCGACGCCGGTGAGCACGAGCGCGACCACGATCTGGCCGACCGTGACCAGCTCCGGCGGCACCTCGCCGTCTCGTGGGGCGTCTTCCGCGACCATCTGCCGGTGGTGACGGCGCTGTTCCAGTCGATGATGTCCGACTCGCCGGGGTCGGGCAGGGTGTGGGAGAGCCTCGCCGCCGAGACCGGCCCGCTGCGCGACCACCTGGAACACATGCGTGAGCAGGGTCAGGTCCTGCCGGGCCCGCCCGAGCTGGTCGCTGCGGCCATGGGCGCCATGACCTCCCTGCTCGGCTACGCCGTGCTGACGGGGGGCGACCACGCCCCTGCCGCCTCCGACGACGAGATCGTCGACACCCTCACCGCGCTGCTGCACCACGGACTGGCCGGCGCGCCCACCTGTGAGCAGTGCGTCGGGGTCGTCCCCTCTGCGGGCGAGTCGTTTTCACCGTGACGGCGGAGCCGGGTCCGGCATGCCCCCGCGCAGGACGTTCGGATTTGAGGGGGGAGGGCCGGGACCGGGCGGGTGAGCCCGGGTCGCGGCCCTTGGTGTGTCTGGTGTGGCCGGCGGTCAGGCCAGGGTGTCCTGGAGCTTGATCTTGCCGTCGTAGATGACGAACTTCTGGTTGGCGTTGTTCATGCACTTCCACAGGCGGACCTTGGTGCCGTTGGCGCGGGAGTTGCCGACGTCCAGGCACATCGGGCTGGCGGTGTCGATGGTGTCCTTGATGACGATCTCTCCTCTCCTGATGACCCAGAGCTGGTTGGTGTTGCTGACGCATTGCCACAGCTGGACCTGGGCGCCGTTGGTGCGGGACTTGGTGGCGTCCAGGCACATGGGGGTGGCGGTGCCGGCGGTGTCCTCGACCTTGATCAGGCCGTTGTCGATCACGAACCTCTGGTTGGCGTTGCCGACGCATTGCCACAGCTGGACCTTGGTGCCGTTGGTGCGGGACTTGGTGGCGTCCAGGCAGACGGGGGCGTCGTGGGTGAGGGTGTCGGGGGCGGGCAGGTGGGCGGCGGCCGTGGCGGCCGCGGCGGGCAGGACGGTGGACGCGCTCACGACGGCGACGGCGACGCCGGCCAGTAGGTGGCGAGCAAGCAGCATGGTGCCTCCTGGGCAGGTTGATCAGAACGCGAACACCATCCCGCAACTGAGGGTGATTGACCAGTTGCGTTAGGTTAATGTCTGGTCATCCACGCAATTGATCGGCATTCCGCGCCCGTCCCCTTCGGCGTCCAGGGCAACCAGATCCTCCCGCGGCTCTAGGACGACAGGCTCAAGACGTGGGCCGCCTGGCGCGACCTCGCGACGGAGGCACGCGGTCACACCGCCGCCGCCCCGACCGCCCAACCCGGCGACCGATCCGCGGGAGAGCGCAGACCACACCAGGGGAACCCTCGGCCCTCATTCCACGGATGGATCACTTCTGAGACGCCCTGCAATCGCAGGGGCCCGTAGCATCCGCATCACATTCGCTCGACCTGCGATGATAACGGTCCGATGAAGGTCGGCGGTGTGCGCGCAGTGGTGGTTCGGCCGTCGCCACGATTCGGCACAATGACTGACGTGAGAGTCGAATTGCTCGGACCGTTCGAGGTCAAGAACGGCGACGGGGCCGTGGTGGAGGTTCCTGGGGTTCGGCTGCGCGCACTGCTGGCTGCACTCGCCCTCGAACCCGGCCGGATCGTCACGCGTGCGAGGCTGGTGGACTGGATCTGGGGGCAACGGCCGCCCGCGGACGAGGTGAACGCCCTGCAGGCGTTGGTGTCCAGGCTGCGCAGGGTGTTGCCGGACGGCGTGATCGAGGCGGAGTCCGGCGGGTACCGGCTGGCCGTGACCCCTGATGCCGTGGACGTGAGCCGGTTCGAGCACCTGGTGGCTCAGGCCCGTGCCGCCGAGCCTGCGGCGCGGGCGGATCTGCTGCGCTCGGCCTTGGCGTTGTGGCGAGGTACGGCCATGGCCGACATCGCCCTGCAAGACAGCGACGCGTTCGACGCCGTGGTCGCGCGTCTGGACGAGCTCTACGTCGCCACGCTCGGGGATCGGGTGGATGCGGATATCCGTCTCGGCCGTGGCTCGGAGCTGATCTCTGAGCTGACCGAGCTGGTTGCCACGTATCCGCTACGGGAGGGGTTCGTTGCCGCCTTGATGCGAGGGCTCGCCGAGGCGGGCCGTGGGAACGAGGCCTTGACCCTGTACCAGCGGACGCGCGAGCGGCTCGCTGAGGAGCTGGGCGCCGATCCGTCAGCCGAGCTGTCCGCGCTGCACACCGCGTTGCTCCGTGGCGAGTTGGGCGAGCGGGCGGAGCACCACAGGACGAACCTGCGCGCCGAGCTGACGAGCTTCGTCGGCAAGGACCATGACGTCTCCGCGGTCGCCGGTCTGGCCATCAGTTACCGACTGGTCACCTTGACCGGACCGGGCGGCTCTGGCAAGACAAGGCTGGCCACGGAGACCGCGCGAACGTTGCTCACCGAGCTGCCGGATGGGGCGTGGCTGGTCGAACTGGCCTCGGTGGGGGGCAGCGGTGAGCTGGCGCAGGCCGCCCTTACCGCGATCGGCCTACGTGACCAGGCACTGCTCGGCAGCGCGCGGGGTGGGGAGGCGATGGATCGGCTCATCGCCGCGGTCAGGGAGCGCGCCATCCTGCTGATCCTGGACAACTGCGAGCACGTGATCGAGGCGGCCGCGGCTTTCGCGGATCGGCTTCTGGGGGAATGCAGGAGGCTGCGGATTCTGGCCACCAGCAGGGAGCCGCTCGGTATCACCGGGGAGGTGCTGTGGCAGGTCGAGCCACTCGCGCTGCCCGCGCAGGGAGCCGACCCCTCCGAGGTCGAGTCGTCACCCGCGGTGCGGCTGCTGCGGGACCGCGCGGATCTGGTGCGCAAGGACATCGGTTCCGACGCGCACACCCTGGCGGCCATGACGCGGATCTGCCGGGCGCTCGACGGGATGCCGCTGGCGATCGAACTGGCCGCGGCACGGCTGCGCACCATGTCCATCGACCAGCTGGCACGCCGCCTCGATGACCGATTCCGTCTGTTGACCGGCGGCAGCCGTACGGCGCTTGCCCGGCACAAGACGTTGCGCGCGGTCGTCGACTGGAGCTGGGACCTGTTGACCGAGGCCGAACGCAGCGTGCTGCGGCGGCTGTCGGTGTTCTCCGGCGGGGCGAGCCTGGAGGCGGCCGAACGGGTGTGCGAGGACGAGGCCTTCGGCGGGCGGGAGGCGTTCGCCGAGGAGCAGGTGCTCGACGTGCTGACCGCGTTGATCGAGAAGTCGCTGCTGGTCGCCGACGGCGAGGACACGCCGCGCTACCGGATGCTCAACACCATCAGGGAGTACGCGGCGCACCGGCTCGCCGAAGCCGGGGAAGCCGAGCTGGCGCACCGGGCGCACCTTGCCTACTTCACCGAGCTGGCCGAGGCGGCCGAGCCGCACCTGCGTCGGGCCGAGCAGCTGGAATGGCTGGCCACGCTCGGGGCCGAGCACGACAACATCGGTACGGCCCTGCGCGGCGCGATCGCCGCGGGATGGGCGCACGAGGCCATGCGGCTGGTCGCGGCCGTGGGCTGGTACTACTTCCTCAGCGGGCACAGGGGCGAGGGCACGGAGTTGAGCATCGCGGCCGCCTCGCTGCACGGTGAGGTGCCCGATGCGGTGCGGGCGCTGGCGTACGGCATCGTGGCAGTGTTCGTGACCTCCGGGCCCGGCCGGGATCAGTATCAGGCGCGGGAGTGGATCGAGGAGGCGCACCGGCTCACCCAGCGCAGCGGGTATCGCCACCCGATCCTCGGGTTCATCGCGCCGTTGGAGCGGATGCTGCGGGAGCCGACGGGTTTCCTGTCCGCGTTCGAGCCGCTCGTCACCGGCGACGAACCGTGGGTGCGCGCGCAGGCCAGGCTCACTCGTGGCCGGCTGCGGCTCACGCTCGGCGGCGACGAGACTGACGTGGACACCGACATCGAGACCGCCCTCTCCGAGTTCCGCACCCTGGGTGACCGGTGGGGGATCTCGTTGGCGCTGACCTTCCTGGCCGATCGGCTCGCCATGCGCGGCGAGTTCGCACGCGCGTGTGTGCACCACGAGGAGGCGGTCACGGCGCTGACCGAGGTGGGCGGGGTCGAGGACGTGGTCGGCCTGCGGGCGCGGCAGGCTCAGCTGTACTGGCTGCTCGGCGATGAGCGATCCAGCACGTCCGCCATGGCTGAAGCGCAGCGGTATGCCGGTGGGATCACCTGGCCGGACGCGCTCGCCGACCTCGCGCTTTCGAAGGCGCAGCTGGCGCGCTGGCGCGGCGAACCGGACCTGGCCCACCAGCACCTGGCCACGGTGCGGGCGATGCCGGGCTACGAGGATCTGAGCGACATGGCCCGCGCCAGGGCCATGAACCTGTACGGCTACCTCACCGAGGATCTCGAGAAGGCCGGCCTGTATCAGAGCGAGGCGTTCCGCGCGGCGGTGGACTCGACGTATCCGCCGCTGATCGCCGAGATGTTGGTCGGGATCGCGGATCTCGCGCTGCGCCAGGGACAGTACGAGCAGGCCGTGCGATTGCTCGCGGCGAGCGACGGCGTGCGCGGTACGCCGGATCGTTCGCTGCCGGACGCTTCCAGGATCGCCGAGGAAACGCGCGATCGCCTCGGTGAAACCGTGTTCGCCGAGGCGACTCGTGCCGGGCAGCAGCGGGATTGGCGTGAGCTGGCCGAGATCACGCTCGCTTCGTGAAGGTCGCGCGCGCCCACAGGTAGCCGATCAACGAGAGCCACACACACCAGGCGATCGCCGCGACGGCCGACGGCGCGCGCAGGGTTTCGGTGATCGTCTCGCTGCAGACGTTTGCGAGAAACCGGGTGGAGCTGCTGTTACCGCTGACCGCTGTCCCGTTGTCCGTCAAGGCCGGTGAGGAGGTCATCGAGGGCCTTGTTGAGGGCTTCTGAGTTGGCCGGAGTGAACCATGTGGTGCGGATGCGTTCGTTGCTTCCGTTCGGGGTCTCGTGGTCGGCCGCGAGCTCGTGCAGGGAGCGGGTCTCGTCGCTCAGGGAACGACCGACGCCCTGGAAGAGGCTGCGAACGTAGCTGTCCGCATCGTCGGAGGCGATGCCGTGGCCGACGGCCCACGACGTGAGCGTGGCGAGGTACGAGTAGTGGGTGGTGAGCGTTCCCGTCAGCGCGGAGAAGACGTTGAACGCCGCCTCGTCCTCCACCGGGAGCGCCCCGCCCAGGTGTGTGAAGAGGGAGTGGACCGTCGGGTGTGAAGGGTAGGTCACCGTGACGGAGCGGCGTTCGCGTACGGCGGGCAGGGGGATGGCCCGTACCAGTGGGGCGTCAGTGGCCAGCGTCTGGCGCAGGTCGTCGATGCCGACGCCGGCCATCACGTTGACCACCACCTTGTCGGTGTCCACCTTCAAGCCGGCGAGTGCTTGGTGGCGGTCCTGACCGCGTACGGCGATGATCACCACCTCGGAACGGTCCACCACCTCCTGGTTGTCGGCGCAGACCCGCACGGACTCGAAGCGCTCGGACAGCTCCGCGACCGTGTCCGCTCCCCGAGGGGAGAGGAACACCTCCGGCGACTTGTCGCCTCCGTCGCACAGACCCGTCACGATGGCCCGGCCGATCTCGCCTACCCCGATGATGCCGATGCGCTTCACGCGTCCTTCTCCATTCACGTCCATGCGCGTCGCCTCTCCTCGGAGGCTTGCGGACCCGGCTGACGCTATCCGAACTCCGGATCGAAGCGATTGAGAAGTTTCGCGCCGCGACGCGATAATTTACGGTGAGCCGGCGTCGGCGCGAATCGTGCGGTGCGCTCATCTCCAGGGAGCTGTTCCTGAGGTCATTGTGACGACGACCTTGCCGGCCCTCGCGCGTCCCGCCTCGACGTAGGCGAGCGCTTGTCGCGCTTCGGTGAACGCGAAGACGCGGTCGACGACGGGCCGGATCGCGCCCGCGTCAATGAGCGAGGTGAGCTCACGGAACTGGTCTCCACTGGCCTTCATGAACAGGAACGAGTACGCCACGCGGTGGCGCCTGGCGCGGCGGCGGATCTGGAAGCTGAGCGCGCTCATCGCCAGCCTGACGATCGGATTGGCCCCGATCTCCCGGGCGAAAGCGGCGTCGGGCGGCCCCGCGATGCTGATGAGCTTCCCGCCGGGTTTGAGTACCCGCAGGGACTTGGTGAGGTTCTGGCCGCCGAGGGGGTCCAGGACGACGTCGTAGTCGTGCAGGACCGTCTCGAACGCCTGCTTGGTGTAGTCGACGATGATGTCCGCGCCCAGGCTCTTCACCAGGTCGACGTTGGCGGTGCTCGTGGTCGTGGCCACGGTCGCGCCCAGGTGTCTGGCCAGCTGGATGGCGATGGTTCCCACGCCGCCGGAGCCCGCGTGGATGAGGACCTTCTGGCCCGGCCGCAGGTGGGCCCGCTCGACCAGCGCCTGCCACGAGGTCAGGGCGACCAGGGGAAGCGAGGCGGCCTCGGCCATGGTGAGCGTGGCCGGTTTGATCGCGACGTCGTCCTGGTGCACGGCGATGAGGTCGGCGAACGTGCCGATCCGGTCCTTGCCGGGCCGCGCGTAGACCTCATCGCCCACGGCGAACCGGCTGACGGCCGCACCCACGTCGACCACCACCCCGGCCAGGTCGTTGCCCAGGATGAACGGGACCCGGTAGGGCAGGATCGCCTTGAACTCCCCGTCCCGGGTCTTGAGGTCGAGCGGGTTGACGCTCGCCGCGTGGATCCGGATCAGGACGTCGTCCGCGCCGACCCGCGGGTCCGGCACGTCACCGGCCCGCACACCGGCCTCGCCGCCGTAGCGTTCGACCATGAAGGCCCTCATCGTCGCCTCGCTTTCTCGTTGACGGCCGACTCAGGCCGGGTTCGGCGTGGTGGCCAGGCTCTGCTTGACGTTTCGTGTGGCCTCGTCGGCGAGGATCTCGGGCAGGCCGTTGGCGATGCCGTGCAGGACCTGGGCGGCGACGTCGGCAGGGTCGGCCTTCTCAGCGGCGACGCCGGCGGCCATGTCGGTGTCCATGAACCCGACGTGGAGCGCCGAGACGGCGATGCCGCGGGGCGCCAGTTCCTCGCGGACCGCGTTGGTCTGCGCCCAGGCGGCGGCCTTGGCCGCCGCGTAGGCCCCGACCCCGGCCGGATGCCACCAGGACAGCAGGGACAGGACGTTGCACACGGCGCCGCCGCCGTTGCCCTCGATGACCGGGGCGAAGGCCCGTGTCACGCCGAGCGTGCCGAAGAAGTTCGTCTCCATCTCCAGCCGCACAGCTTTCAGGTCGCTGACGATCAGAGGGGTGCCGGTGGAGATCCCGGCGTTGTTCACCAGCAGCGTCGCATCCGATGCGATCCGGGCTGCGGCCTGGATCGACTCCTCGTCGGTCACGTCCAGGCGCAGCGGGATGACGTCGGCCATGTCCACGCTCTGCGGGTGGCGCGCCGCCGCGTACACCTTCGCTCCGCGCTCCACGAGCTGGGCGGCCAGATGGCGCCCCAGTCCCCGGTTGGCGCCGGTGACCACGGCGACCGCGTCCTTCAGTTCCATGTCTGCTCCTCACGTCGCGGGGCTCATATGACCAAACCCACGAATAGATGATGATGACAATCTAATCTGGAGGATAGGATAGAAGTCAACCGACATCCAAAAGAAGGGGTGGCCGATGGGCCGCGCGTCACGGGCACAGGCACAGGAGAACCGCAAGCGGATCGTGGAAACCGCCTCCCAACTCTTCCGAGAGCAGGGCACACACGTCAGCGTCGCTGACCTGATGAAGGCGGTCGGCCTGACCCACGGCGGCTTCTACAAGCAGTTCGCCTCCAAGGAGGCGCTCATCGACGAAGCCACCGCCCACGCGTTCGGCGAACTCACCCGACGCCATACGGCTGCGCTCGAACTGCACGCCGGACAACTCGACGCCGCCCAGCAGGCGCTGATCGACGCCTATCTGTCCGTCGAGCATCGCGACAATCCCGCAGACGGTTGCCCCGTCGCCGCGCTCGCCGGCGACATGGCGCGCGAACCCAGCAACCATGAGGCCCACCGCGTCTATGCCAAGGGCGTCAGCGACTTCGCCGACCGGCTCGCCACCGAAGACCAGGACGGCATCACCCGGCTGTGCACGATGCTCGGCGCACTCCTCCTGGCCCGCGCCACCAAGGACTCCCCCCTGTCGGAGGAGATCCTCACCGCAGCCCGCACGGCCCTCACCGCGACCACCTGACGACGGCGGCCTTGGCCGCGGCCGGCTCGCCGGGCGTCACGGACCGTCGCGGCGCGCGCAGGACGCGCCGATAGCCGCGCCTGCCCTACCGCCACAATCCGTACGATCCTCCCCGAAGGCCTGCCCGTCACCCGGAGCGGCTCATGGCTAGCCTGAAAATCCTGACAGCCGAGAGCCGAGCCGACCCCTGCGGCTATGTCGAAGCCGTTGCCGAGCGGCGCGGGCGCGTGGCGCAGGCCTCGGCGATGCATCGCCGACCAGCGCGGCCGAGGCGAGCCGTACTCACGCCTGTAGCAGTTGCCGCACCCGGGCGGCCTCGCGGGTGAGGTGGTCGCGCTCCGGCAGGCTGGTCGCCGCGCGGGCGGCCTCGGCGTACAGCTCGGCGGCCTGCTCAAGGCCACCGGCGCGTTCGAGCAGGTAGGCCCGCACCGCGGCGTAACGGGGCAGGTCGGGGCTCACCTCGGCCAGTGCCGCCAGGCCTGCCTGTGGTCCGTCGGCCTCGCCGACCGCCACCGCGCGGTTGAGCCGTACGACCGGACTGCCGGTGAGGAGCAGCAACTCGTCATACCACTCCACGATCTGCAACCAGTCGGTCTCGGAGGTGCTCGGGGCGTCCGCGTGCAGGGCGGCGATCGCGGCCTGCGCCTGGTACTCGCCCAGCCGGTCGCGGGCCAGCGCCGCCTGCAGGATCGTCACTCCCTCGGCGATCAGACGAGTGTCCCAGCGCGATCGGTCCTGCTCGGCGAGCGGAATCAGGCGGCCTCCAGGGCCGGTGCGAGACGCGCGGCGCGCGTGGTGCAGCAGCATGAGCGCCAGCAGCCCCGCGACCTCGGGCTCGTCGGTCAGGGCGAAGAGCTGGCGGGTGAGGCGGATCGCCTCGGCCGCCAGGTCGACGTCCCCGCCATGCCCCTCGTTGAACACGAGGTAGAGCACGCGCAGCACGGTGGCCACGTCACCGGGCTGGTTGAACCTGACGGACGAGACGGTCCGCTTGGCCCTGCTGATGCGCTGGGCCATGGTCGCCTCCGGCACGAGGTAGGCCTGCGCGATCTGGCGCGTGGTCAGGCCGCCGACCGCGCGCAGCGTGAGCGCGACGGCCGAGGCCGGTGTCAGGGACGGGTGGGCGCACAGGAAGTACAGCTGGAGCGAGTCGTCCGCCATCTCGCCCTGGCCTGGCACGGGCTCGGCCTCGACGCGTACCTCGCGGTGCCGTCGGGAGGTGTCGGCGCGGGCGGCGTCGAGGAACTTGCGCCAGGCCACGGTGACCAGCCAGCCCTTGGGGTCGCCCGGTGGGTCGTCCGGCCACACGCGTACGGCCTCGATCAGGGCGTCCTGCATGGCGTCCTCGGCCGCCGCGAAGTCGGCTCCTCGGCGGACGAGGATGCTGATCACCGTGGGGGTGAGGGTCCGCAGCAGGGACTCGTCCACCGTTCGTCATTCCGTGATGGTCGGGGGCGCGTACAGGAACGGGCGCACCTCGAGCCACTCGTGGATCGGCTTGCCGCCCGCGCCCGGGGCCGCGGACAGCTCGGCGGCCAGCTCGAGCGCCCGCTCGTAGCTCTCGACGTCGATCACCATCCAGCCGGCGATCAGGTCCTTGGTCTCCGCGAACGGGCCGTCGGTGACCGGCGGACGCCCCTCGCCGTCGTAGCGGACGAACGTGCCCTCCGGGGAGAGCGCCTGGCTGTCGACGAACTCACCGGTGCTCTCGAGCCGAGCGGCGAAGTCCTGCATGTACTGCACGTGGGCCGTGATCTCCTCCGGCGTCCACCGGTCCATCGGCACGTCGTTGACCGCTGCCGGCGCGCCCCGGTAGTGCTTGAGGAGCAGGTACTTGGCCATCGTGTTCTCCCTTGTGCGGTACGGCCCATTGTGGCCGGTGTTCAGTGCGGGGACGGAGCCACGCGCGGATTCTCGACATCCGCTGCGACATTTTTTCGGCGGCTGTGTGCGCGGACCCCGCTCAGGCGCTTCGGCGTTCTTCGCGCTGCCGGACGAGCTCCTCGACGGCGCTCGGCAGGGTCGTCTCGAAGTCGATCAGTTTCGCCCACGTCGGGGTCACCACGATCCGCACCATGCCGTCGTAGAGGGAGCGCACCTCCGCCTCCCACCCGACCCGCTGCTCGGGCGTCATCTGGTAGCTGCCGTTCATCTGCAGGTACTCGTCCGGGATGCCGTCGACGACGTCCAGCTCGGCCCGGCCACGGACCAGCAGGATCTTGGGCGGGTGCACCTCGGTGTCGATCGTCAGGGCGACCATCGGGTTCTCGCGCAGAGCCGGGAGCTTCGGGGCATTCTTCGAGGTGCACATGACGATCTCCGAACCGTTCCAGGTGAACGCGATCGGGACGTTCCTGGGCGTGCCGTCCTTGGCCACGTACGCCAGCCGGGTCACGTCGCGTGCCAACAGCTCTCGGCTGATCGGCCGGTCCAGGATCTCGTTGATCTCGTTCGCTCGCATGGCCGTCCCTCCAGGGTGGTTGTCGTGATCCGCCCCAGGGACGGAGCCGTCTGAGCATTCTCGACACCGCCGGCCTTCTTCTCGCAGCCACCGCCATGGCAGCCGTGGATGGCGGCGACTCCGCCCTCGACGGCTCACGCCACTGGCCGAGTGCTTGCTGCGCAAGCCCCACAGGTGAGGACGGCTGAGGCCGCCGGGGAACACAAGACTGCTCTTTTCTGACGTCTCCCTCTAGATTTCCCGGCACGGACACCGAGGAGGACGCGTTGACGGAGCTGTGGGCATTGGGCGCGTGGGATCTGTCGGAGCTGGTTCGCGGTAGAGAGGTGTCGTGCCGGCAGGTGATCGAGGCGCACCTACGGCGGATCGACGGTGTGAACCACCGCGTGAACGCGATCACGGTCACGCTGGGGGAGGAGTCGCTCGACGCGGCGGACGCGGCCGACAGGGCGCTCGCGCGGGGTGACGAGGTCGGCCCCCTGTGCGGCGTGCCGATGACGATCAAGGAGAACATCGACGTCGCGGGGTCGGCGACGACGATGGGCATCGTCGCTCTGCGGGAGGCGATGGCGGCCGCCGACGCGCCTCCCGTCGCCGAGCTGCGCGCGGCGGGAGCGATCCCGATCGGCCGGACGAACATGCCCGAGTTCGGCATGCGCTGGCACACCGACAACGCGCTGCGCGGCGCGACGGTCAACCCCTGGTCCGCCGAGCACACGCCGGGCGGGTCGAGCGGCGGAGAGGCGGCCGCGGTGGCGACGGGAATGTCTCCGCTGGGAATCGGGAACGACGGCGCGGGCTCGCTGCGCTGGCCCGCCCAGTGTTGCGGCGTCAGCGCGTTGAAGCCCTCGTTGGGCAGGGTGGCACAGGCCGGGGAGCGGGCGGCCGGGCCGACTCCCTTCGCCTTCCAGCTGCTCGGCGTCCAGGGCCCGATCGCCCGGCACGTCCGGGACCTGCGCCTGGCCTTCGGCCACATGTGCGGACGGCCTGGCGGGGACCCGTGGTACGCGCCGGTGCCCCTGTACGGCCCGCCCCTGCCGGCGCCGGTGCGGGTCTGCGTGGTGACCGATCCCGACGGAGCCGAGACGGACCCGGAGGTGGCCGGCGCGTTGAGGCGCGCGGCCGGAGCCCTGGCCGACGCGGGCTACCTCGTCGAGGAGGGCCGGGCTCCGGCCCTCGCCCGCGCGAGTGAGATCTACACGCAGATCATGTCGAGCTACGGCCGGGTGCACCGGGAGCAGCCCCCTGTAGAGGCGGTCGCGTCCCCCGGGTTCGTGCACTTCTGGCAGGCGTACGAGCCGATCTGGACGCGAGCCGCAGGGGAGCAGGCGTTCGACCCGATGATGGAGCGGGCGTCCATCGCGCGCCTGTGGAGCGCGTGGATGAGCCGTACACCGCTGGTGCTCGCGCCGATTCGCACGCGTCCGGCCTTCCGGGTCGGATCGGATCTCGATCCCCGGTGGCTGGCCGACTGGCCGGACACGATGCGCCTGGCCGTGGTGGTCAACCTTCTCGGGCTGCCCGCGGTCGCCGTGCCTGTCGGGCCGGCCGGTGACCTGCCCCATGCCGTGCAGATCATCGGTCCGAGGTTCCGCGAGGATCTGTGCCTGGACGCCGCCGCGGTGGTGGAGGCGGCGATCGGGGCGCTGACGCCGATCGACCCGCGCTGACCAGGGCGCCGACCGCAGACACCCGATGGGAGCCCCTTCACTCGGGTCCGCGCGATGCGCCCCGAAGTGCACGCACTCAGCGTCACTCCGGCCAGTGCCAAGTCACCCCCTTCAAGAGGCGTTCACCACGTCACCGGCAGGGTGTTCAAGCCGTACACGACACTGAAGACCCGGAAGTCGACCTGCTCGTCCGCATCGGCCAGCGCGAGGCCGGGGAAGCGCCGCAGCAGGGCAGGGAAGGCGATGCGCATCTCCATCCACGCCAGCGGCGCCCCGAGACAGTGGTCCCCCGTGACCGAAGGCGACGTGGCCGGCGGCTCCCCGGGTGATATCGAGGGTGTCGGGATCGTCGATGAAGGCAGGGTCACGGTTGGCGGCGGGCAGCGAGCAGATCACGAGCGAGCCCGCGGGGATGGCACCGGCCGCGAAGTTGGCATCACGGCTTCAGGCGGGTGAGGTTGAGCTGGGCCAGCCGCTCGGGGTCGGACAGGATGTCGATCGTGGCGATCTTGCTGTCGGAGACGGTGAAGCTCATGACGGAGATGAGCCGGTCGTCGATGGTGTTGACCAGGCCGGCGAGGCCGTTGACGAGGGCCGGGTGGGTGGCGGCGCTGGTGGCCATGCGCTGGAAGGTGGCGAGCTGTCCAGCCACGGCCGTGGCCCCGCGGATGACCTTCATGCCGCTGGTGAGCATGCCGCCGTCGGCGCGCAGCACCACCTCGGGGTCGAGGATGGACACCAGCGCGTCGAAGTCGCCGCCGCGTGCGGCGGCCAGGAACGCATCCACTACCCGACGCTGAGTGGTCAGATCGGGGTCGGGGTTCGGGGCCGCGCCGCGGACGCGCTGGCGCGCGCGGCTGGCGAGCTTCTTGGCTGCCACGGGGGTGCGGTCCACGATGGGCGCGATCTGCTCGAACGGCATGCCGAACATGTCATGGAGCACGAACGCCAGCCGTTCGGCCGGGGTCAGCGACTCCAGGACTACCAGCAGCGCCAGGCCCACCGAGTCGGCCAGCAGCACTTCCTGTTCCGGGTCGGCGACATCCGCACGGCTGATCACCGGATCGGGCAGGCGCTCCTCCAGCGACTCCTCGCGCCGGGACTTGCGGGCGCGGAGCATGTCCAGGCACACCCGGCCGACCACGGTGGTCAGCCAGCCACCGAGATTGTCGATGTCACCCGAGTCCGAACGCGCCAGCCGCAGCCATGCCTCCTGGACCGCGTCCTCGGCCTCGCTCAGTGAGCCGAGCATGCGGTAGGCGACCGCCTTCAGATGGGGGCGGTGCCCCTGGAACTGGTCGGCCAGAAAGTCTTGCGGCGTCACGGTTGTCTTCCTCTCATCTCTGCCACGTCAGAGAGCTGACGCATCAAACCAGTCAAAGGTGACCGCGAACGAAACCGGTCACCCTCTTTCGCGCCATCCGTCACGCAGTCACGCCTGCCCAACCCCGCCCTGCTCGCCCCCGAGCTCAAGGACATCGGCGGCGCCCTGTACAAGGCGATAGGGAACGGCACGATCCCGCAAACCACCATCAGCCTGGTACAGCTGCGCGCTTGCCAGATCGCCGGCAGCACGTGGCTCACCGTCCTGCACACCGGCAACCTCCGCAAGGCGGGCGGGAGCGAGGAGAGCATCACCGTCGTGGTCTCCTGGCGGGACGCGCCCTATTTCACCGCCGCCGAAAGGGTCGCGCTGGAGCTGGTCGCATTACTGACCCCGAACCCGTCCGGCGAGCACGTGAGGGCACGGCAACCGTACCCCGCCCTGAGCAGGCCAGATCAAGGCCGCCCCCACCCAGCGCCGGCCCCGGCCTGTCCAACACCGACATCCGCAAGGGGAAACGAATCATGCACGTTCGGATGCGCGGTGCCGGACGCGGACACGCGATCGGGACCCTCATCCAGGCCGTGCGGCACGACAGGAGCAAGGCATCGTTCCGGCGGTCACGCTGATGCCGGCCGCCAAACGCGACTCAAGAGCCGCGAACCAGGGCTCCATGATGCGGCCGGCTCGGGCTGGCCAGCCCGATGGCTACCTTCTCGGCTCGTAGCGCATCGCCACCGCCCCCGAGCCGAACTCCCGCCGGCTCACGAGCTTCAAGTCGACATGCTTCGACAGCCCCGCGAACAACGTCGGGCCGTGGCCCGCGAGCCTGGGCTGCACCACGAACTCGTACTCATCGATCAAGCTTCACACCTCTCACGAACAGTCCCTTGCCCGATACCTGCTTGAGCTGCTGAACGGCCTTGCCCAGATCCCCGCGCACGAGTTCCGCGTTCCATCGACCCGCTCCAGGTGCTCGACACGACGTACTTCTTTGCCGCGTTGATCGTCTGGGCGAAGGGTTCCGTCCACTCAGGTCTCGCTCCCGTCGGCGCTGCGGCCGCCACGCTGCCTCCATCATTACGTAGGTCACCTGGCCGAAGAGGAGCGCATCGGCCTGGTTGAGGTTTCCGACGTGGTGACGATGCAGTCCGCGGGGACCGCACTCGCAGCACCCGTCCAAGGGGCGAGGCGTGGCCGCCCTGTTGCGCTCGGGCGACGATGTCGTGGAAGCGATCGTGCATGGCAGGTTGCACACGGGTGCCCGAGGACGCTCTGCGTGCTGGTCGACGGGTCGATGGCGGCCCGGCACGGGACCACGGTGGCCCGGATGTGGCAGGCACGGCGGATCCGGCCGTGGAAGGTGGAGACCTTCAAGCTCTCCACAGACTCGAGCTTCGAGTCGAAGCTGCATGACGTGGCCGGCCTGTACGTGAACCCCCCGGCTGCCGCAGCGTTGTGCGCCAGGCCGGGGGACGCGGCCGCCGGGTGACGGGCCGAGCGGGTCAAGAGCTATCGCACTGTGTAGAAAGTGCCCTAATATCCGCTCTCGTGATCGTCAATGTCCTCACCGGATTGGCCCTGCTGGCCGGTCCTGCAGCGGCCGACCCCGTGATCGGCGCACCCGAGCTGACCCATAACGAGCTCTACAAGAAGGGCAGGCTGGCCAAGATCAAGTGCTCGCTGGACAAGGGCACCAGCAAGGCCTCGACCGAGAAGTACGTCAAGAACCTGGTCGGCTGCCTCAACAAGGCCTGGGGCCCGTTGATCCCCGAGTATGAGGACGTTGACGTCAAGTTCCTCAAGAACCCCAAGGGGACCTGCACCGGGATCGAGTTCAAGGACTCCTTCATCGACCTGTGCTACGACGTCGACGTGCGTCTGGCCAACGACTGGATCAAGGCCAAGGACGACCTGGCCATCCAGATCCAGTTCGCCGGCGCCTTCGCGGGAGTGATCCAGGGCCAGACCGGGATCGGCCGCGCCTACTCGGCGCTGCCGAACAACGGCGACGAGAAGCTGCTCGACGAGCACCGCCGCCGCTTCGGCTACCAGCAGGACTGCCTGGCCGGGGCGACGATGAAGGCCCTGGGCCGCACGGCCAAGAACTGGAAGCCGCTGCTGCGCGCAGAGGCTCCCAATCCGGTCGACGAGGGCTACCGCAAGCACTGGCACTCGAAGGTGACCAAGAACGAGCTCCACTGGTTCACCCGGGGCTACCAGGCCGGCAGCCCCAAGGCGTGCAACACCTGGAAGGCCGCCGAGTCCAAGGTCAGCTGATGCAGTCCGCCAGTGCCCGCTCGTAGCGGGCCCGGCATCTGCCGAGCAGCTGGGGCTCGGCGATCCCTCCCAGGTCAGGAGGCATGGGGGAGAGGGGTCGAGACCCGCCAGGGTGACAGGCAGGGGCCCGTCATCAAGCGAAGGCCGTCCGGAGGAACTCGAGGATCTCCGCCCGCGCGGCCTTCGCCTGCGGCACCACGCCCGGCATGCTGAGGAACGCGTGCGTCGCTCCGGGATATTCGGTGAGCCGCGCGGGCGTCCCGGCCGCTCGCAGTCGTTCGGCGTAACCGCGTCCGTGATCGGCCAGCGGGTCAATGGTCGGCACCACCACGAGCGCCGGGGCCAGCCCGCTTAGATCGTCGGCATACAGCGGCGACATCGCACGAGGATCCGTTCCCGGCGGAACGGCGAACCGGCGGAGCAGCCGCATGTACGACACGGTGAGGGTTGGGCTGCTGGCGTGCTCGGTGAACGAGGCGTGGTCGTACATCGTCGAGGTCAGGTCGACGGCGGGGTTGACCAGCACCTGCGCCCGCAGCGGCAGGCCGGCTTCTCTGGCCCGGATCGCGGCCAGGGCGGTGACCATCGAGCCGGTGCTCTCACCGAAGACGGCGGTCCGCGCCGGGTCGACTCCCCACCGCGCGGCGTGCGCCACCACGTGCTGCAGCACGTCCCAGCCGTCGGCGACGGCCGCCGACAGCGGAGTCTCCTGGTCGAGGAGGCGGTGCTCGACCGAGACGACGACCGCGGGCAGTCGCGCGGCGAGGTGGCTGTTGACCCAGTCGCTCTGCGCCGCCGTCCCCACGAACCCGCCTCCGTGCACGTGGAGCACGAGCGGCAGGTCGTCGCGACCGGCGTCGCGCCCGGACGACGGACGGTACACCCGGACAGGGAGCCTGCGGCCGGGCAGCGCCACCTCCTGCCACTGGATCGCGGCGCCGCGGTCCGGACACCCGGTGACCACCCGCGCCAGGCGGGAGGCCCGCTTGCGGTTCTCCGCGTCGCGGAAGGCGACCAGTTCCTCGGCTGTCATCGCCGACCAGTCCGGCTCCTTGCCCAGGGCGCGCAGCAACCGGATGCCCAGCGGCGGCCGCTCCGTAATGGTGACCTCGCTCATGTCTTCTCCTCCGCCGAATAGTTTCGCTACCGTAAGTATCGATACCGAGAGTAGCGTAAGGGGATATCGTGTGGCCATGAGCCGAGCGAGCACATCCGCCAGACCGCCCGGTCGTCCGCGCTCCGGCGTCAACGCCGTGGTCTTCGCCGCGACGCTGAGCACGATCGACGAACTCGGCTACGCGCGTGCCACCGTCGACCGCATCGCCGCCGCGGCGGGCGTCGCCAAGACGACGATCTACCGTCGCTGGCCGTCGAAGGGCGAGCTGATCGTGGACTGTCTCCTGGACGCGTTCGGCCCGATACCGCTGGAGGGCGCCGGTCGAGCCGAGCTCATGTCCTCGGCCGTTCACTGGATCGCGGCGAAGATCGGCGAGCCTGGGGTGGGCGACGCGTTCGCAGGCGTGTTCAGTGACGCGGTCAGCGATCCGGCCCTGCGTGTGGTTCTGTCCACGCGGCTGCAGGACCGCTACCGGCTCGCGCTGCAGGACGCGCTCGGCGAGCCGGAGCACCGGGTCCTGTTCTTCATTGACGTCGTCGTCGGAACCTTGCTCCACCGGATGGGCATGACCGGCGAGCCGATGGTCGACGCCGACGTCGCCGCCCTGGTCGAGATGGTTCTGCCGTACTTCGCTGACGGCGCCGATCCGACCTAGACCTGCTGTCGGACGGACGGCGCAGGCGGTCAGAAGGCCGCCTGCGCCGCCACATCATCCACCCTCATCGGTGATCGCCTACTGTGGAATGTGTGATGAGTTCGCAGGTGCGGAACCCGCCCCGCCCGGCCGGAATCCGGGCCCCGGCGAGCTGGGCGGGAGCGGCGAGCGCCGCGCCTGGGCTGCTGGTCTTCACCGGGGAGATCGGCTCGGCCGCCTCACACGCGCACGCTGCCGTGCAGGTGCTGCTGGTGCTCGAGGGTGAGGTGCTGCTGACCGACCGGCGTGGCCGCCGGCGCCACGTGAGTGCCGCGGTCATTCCCGCGGGTGCCCGGCACGAGCTGAGCTCCACCGCCGGCGCGCACGGCCTGCTGGCCTACCTCGATCCGGCCGGTCGGGCGGGACGGGCGGCCACCGCCCTGGTGGCCTCCAGCGGCGACCCTGGCGAGGTGGAGAGTTGGCAGGCCGCCGCGCAACCCCAGGCAGGAGAGCCGGCGGACGCCGTCTCGCCGGTGTCGGCCGTGCTCTACTCGGCTGCCCAGCCCGAGGAAAGGGCCGGGCTGCCGGTGGCGCTGGCCAGCGCCCTGGAGGCGATCCCGCAGCTGATCAGTGGACCCCTGCTGCTGGAGGAGCTGGCCGCCCGCGTGGGCTTGTCGGCCAGCCGCCTGGGCCATCTGTTCGCCGAGCACCTGCATCTGCCGTATCCGGCCTGGCGGCGCTGGGCCCGGTTGCTGCATGCCATGGAGGCGGTGCGCGGCGGCGCGACGCTGACCGACGCCGCCCACCGTGCCGGGTTCGCCGACAGCTCCCACCTGACCCGCGCCTGCAGGGAGATGTTCGGCCTGGCCCCCTCGCACCTGCTGCACACCATCCGCCCCGCCACTGCCGGCGCCACCTGAACCAGCTGCTGACGGCAACGTCCACGGGGCAGCCTTTCGCCCCAAGGCCGGAGGGCAGATCCGGTAGGCCTGGAAGTCGGCGAGTTCGCCGACATTCTCCTGCGGCCGCGACGGCGATGCCTCCGTCACGGGCCCCAAGGTCAGCGGATCCGTCCAAGCCCCGGACGGCCGACCGCCGCGACGCTGGACGGCATGCACCGCACCCTGATCCAACCTGTGATCCGCTATGGCTACGTGCCGCTCATGCTGCTCGGCGTCAACGGCGCCGCCGTCGCCCTTGCCGCCTCCGGCGCCTCCAAGCTCTGGCTCGTGGGCCTGCTGCTGGCCGCGATCGGCTGTTCGTTCGCCGCCGAGCGGGCCCTGCCGTACGAGCAGGAGTGGAACAGCCCGGCCGGGGACGGCGGCCGTGACGTCGCCCATGCCAGCGTCAACGAGTTGCTGCTGCTCGTCAGCGTGGGCATCATCCCGCTGCTGGCCGCCACCGTCACCGTCGCCGATCTGTGGCCGCACTCCTGGCCCTTCGCACTGCAGGTGCTGGCCGCCGTCCTGATCGCCGACCTCGGCATCACGCTGACCCACTACGCCAGCCACAAAATCGGCGTGCTGTGGCGCTTCCACGCCGTCCACCACTCCATCAAGCGCTTCTACGGCTTCAACGGCCTGATGAAGCACCCCCTACACCAGACCCTGGAGATGAGCGCAGGCGTCGCCCCGCTCATCCTCATCGGCCTACCGCTCGACGTCGCCTCGGCCCTGGCCGTCACCGTCGCCGTGCAACTGCTGCTGCAGCACTCCAACGCCGACTACCGCATCGGCGCGCTCAAGTACGTGCTCGCCCTCAACGAGGGCCACCGCTTCCACCACCTGAAATGGGCCGGAATCGGCGACGTCAACTTCGGTCTGTTCACCCTGGTCTGGGACCACCTGCTCGGCACCTTCTCCTACGACCCCGCCCGCCGCTTCACCTCCGACCAGCTCGGCATGGCCGCCAAGCCGAACTACCCCACCGGCTACCTGGCCCAGCTGGCTGAGCCCTTCCGCGCCTCCGGCAGCTGCCACACCGCCGACGCGCCCACCGACGACGAGGTCCTGAGCGCCGCTCGCGACTGACGCCGCGGCGGCGCGCGGCCGGATCCGCCCTGCTGCCGGGCCACGTTGAGCGGGCCGGTGTCTCACTCCTTCGCGATCGCCTCGCGTACGGCCGGGACGATCTCCCTGGCCCAGCGGGCCAGGAGGGTGAGGTCGGGGGCGCCGTGACCGGGGGAGAAGAGCGTGAAGCCCGATGCGCCGTGCTCCAGCACCGCCTCGGTCAGCTCCTCGACCCACTGGGCGACGGAGCCGCCGAGCCAGCGGCCGTCGCGGTCGCGGGTGGCGGCGAGCGGCTGGTCGGTGACGCGTCCGGGGAAGTTGAAGATCGTACGGATCTCGCTCGGGTCGCGGCCGACGGCCGCCGCCGCCTCGTCGATGACCGGCCGCGAGGCCCGGTAGCGCTCGCTGAGCCAGTCGGCCGCGTGGCCGGGGATCCAGCCGTCGGCCACCCGGCCGGTGGCGGCCAGGGATTTCGGGCCGACCGACCCGGTCCAGACGGGAGGCGCGGCCACTGGAGCGGGTTCGATCTGGTTCACCTGGTAGTGGCGGCCCTGGTAGGTGACCGAAGGGCCGCCACCCGACAGCAGCTTGACCAGGACGATCGCCTCCTCGAAGGCGTCCACGGCCGCGCCCGGCGACAACCGAGGCACCCCCATGTCGGCGATGCGGTCCCACAGCCCGCCCGCGCCCATGCCCAGCACGATCCTGCCGCCCGACAGCGCCGACAACGACGTCACCATTCTGGCCAACATGGGAGCGGGCCTGGTCGGCAGGTTGGTGACGTTGGCGAAACCGGCGATGTGCTGGGTACGCCCGAGAACGAAGCCGAGGGCGGCGTAGGCGTCCAGACCTCGGCCGATGTAGGGATGGTCCGACAGGGTGAAGATGTCGAGGCCGTCCTGGTCGGCCTGCTGGGCCATGCGCAGCAGGTCGGGTATGTCCTCGATACCGGAATGCGCGCCAAAACCGAAAACAACGTCATGTGCGGACAATGCTCTGCCTTTCTGTGCAGATGGAAATGTTCACCGGGCGGCTGGCCGTACGCCCTCGTCAAAGGTGACCGCCGATGGCCGCGCACACCTTCTCGTACGCCTCGAGCCGGGTGTGGTCCATGTCAGGCGGCGCCGAACTGCTCGGTGAAGCGGCCGGTGAACAGGTCGGCTCCCTTGTACGCCGAGACGGTCTCGGCCGGGACGACGGCCGGGCCGTCAGGAGTGGGCAGCTGACCGACACCCCCACGCGGGCCGAGGGGCAGCAGGATCATGGGGTGAGGCAGCGGCTGGTAGGTGGCCGACGGCTGCTCGCCGCGCAGCTGGGCGATGATGTTCTGGGCCACCACCTCCGCGTGCTGCATCGCGTACCCGGCCATCTTCGTCTCGGCCACGTCGGTGAGGTCGCCGATGGCGTAGACGTGGTCGTACCCGTGAACGTTGAGGGTCTCGGTGACGGGCACCTGCCCCTGCGGCGTACGGGTCGTCAGCCCGCCGTCGGCCAGGTAGTCGCTGTTGACGCGCACGCCGTGCGCGCGGAACCAGATGTCGGCGGTGATCTCCTCCCCGCCGGTCGTGGCGACGGCGAAGGTCGCCGCCTGGCCCGGCTCGGTCGCGGGAGGCGTGGTGAGGCCGGTGCCCAGCCGCAGGTGGATGCCCAGCTCGTCGAGCTGGCGGTGCAGGTCCTCGCGCATCTCCGCGGGGAAGGCGGCCAGCAGTCGCTCGGCCGGGTCGACGATGGTCACGTGCTTGTGCGGCCAGACCTCCTTGATCTCCCCGGCCAGCTCCAGGCCGACAGGCCCGGCGCCGAGGATCAGCACCCGCTCGGAACCGGCCAGTTCCTTGTGGGTCCTGAGCAGGTCGTCCAGGACCTCGTCCCTGGAGTCAGAGGTGGGCTTGGCGGGGTAGGCGTAGCTGGAGCCGGTGGCCAGAACCAGGTAGTCGGCCTCGACCCGACGGCCCGAGGCCAGGGTGACGCCGCCGGGGTCCACCGATACCGCGCGGTCGCGCACCACCGTGCCGCGCCTGAGCCACTGGTCGTAGGGGTAGAACATGTTGGCCGCCCAGTCGGGCTGGGTCAGCGCCCGCAGCGAGCCTGCCGAGTTGACGAACGCGTCGCGGGGATCGATGAGGACGACGTCGGCCTCAGGGTCCAGCGCCTTGGCGACCGCGGAGCCACCGTAACCTCCGCCGACGATCACGACTGTACGACTCATGATTCACGCTCCAACACGAAAGGGGTTGAGTTCGTGCTACGAACAATATTAGTTCGTGGCACGAACTGCAACTCCTTCTCGAGTTCAGCGCGTGGGGCCTGGTTCCAGGAAAACGGTGGGAACCTTGTTGTCCATGACGACGCGGCCGAGCAGGGCGGCCAGTGTCTCTCGTTCCTCGGCGGCGAATCCCGAGGTCAGCTCCTCGATGCGGCGGCAGGTCTCGGTGTAGAACTCGTCGGCGAGCTTGGCGCCCTGCCTGGTGAGCGCCACCCTCACCGCGCGGGAATCCTCGGGATCCGGCTTGCGCTGGACCAGGCCGTTGCGCTCACTGCGGTCGACCAGGCCGGTCAGGCTCGACTTGGCCAGACGGAGCACCGCCCCGAGCTCGCTCATGCCGTACGGCTGCGCCATCAGGACACACAGCAACTGGCCCTGCTGCTGGGTGAGGCCGTACTCGCGGGCGGAATCTGCGTACACGGCATTCACCAGGAACGTGGACCGCACCAGCGCCGCCACCGTCCCGATCTGGCCGTCAACTTGCTTGCTCACCGCCCCAGAGTAACAAAATTCGTGGGACGAACTACTGCCCTCTACGGGTACGTTCAGCGGCCGCGCGCGGCGGCGACCACCGCCGGCACGATGGCCAGTGCCAGAACTCCACCACCGATGGCCAGGAGAGGGTAGCCCGCCGCGGCCACCACGAGTCCCGAGGCCACGCCGCCTGCGGCGCCCGCGATGGCGATGGAGACGTCGACCAGGCCCTGGGTTCTGGCGCGGGTGGCCGGCGGGACGGCGTCGGTGATGATCGCGGTGCCGGTGACCAGGCCGAGGTTCCAGCCCAGGCCCAGTAGTGCGAGGGCCGCCGCGAACAGGGTGACGGAGTGGCCGGGGGCGTTGGCGGCCACGATTCCGGCGGCCAGCAGGGCCAGCGCGGAGGCGGCGGCGATCGTGAGGCGGCCGTAGCGGTCGACGAGCCAGCCGGCCAGAGGCGAGGGCAGGTACATCGCGCCGATGTGGATGGCGATGACCAGGCCGGAGACGGCGGTGCCGTGGCCGTGGTCGTGCAGGTGGACGGGTGTCATCGTCATGATCGCGACCATGACCAGCTGGGTGAGCGCCATGACCAGCGTGCCGACCAGCACGCCGGAGCGGCGTCCTTCGACCGCCGGGTACGGCCGGCCGCCGGCGTAGGCCGCCTGCGCGTACGCCGCGGCGGCGCGTTCGGCCTCCAGGGTGCGGGCCAGCAGCAGCGGGTCGGGGCGCAGCCAGACGGCCAGGATCAAGGCGGCTATGGCGTAGGCGGCGCCGGCGAGAAGGAACGGCCCGGCCAGGTGGGGGATGCCGAGGCTATGAGCGAGGTCGCCGGTGGGTGCGGCGAGGTTGGGGCCGACCACGCCGCCCAGGGTCGTGGCGACCAGCACGGTGGACACGGCGCGGGCGCGGTGCGCGGGGGCGGCCAGATCCGCCCCGGCGTAGCGGGCCTGCAGGTTGGTGGCCGTGCCGGCGCCGTAGACGAACAGCGCGAGGAACAGCAGGACGGCGTCGCCTGCGACGGCGGCGGCGATGACGCCCGCGCTGCCGACCGCACCGGCCAGATACCCGGCGGCAAGGCCGGGGCGGCGGCCGCGGGCCTGGGAGATCTGCCCGACGGCGATGGCCGCCAGCGCGGAACCGGCGGTGCCCACGGCGCTGGGCAGACCGGCAAGGCTGGTGGAGCCGAGCATGTCCTGTGCGAGCAGGGCGCCGACCGTCACGCCGGCCGCCAGCCCGGCGCCACTGAGGACCTGGGCTGCGACCAGGACGATCAGGATGCGGCGCTGCGCCTGGGGGTGCGGGCGGTCCTCGATCGGGGCACGCGCGGTATTCGTCACAAGAGCGTTCTTTCGATAGGCGTGGCCCGGCCGGACGGGGGCTCACGGGTGAGGTCGGCGGCAGGCCGAGCCGACGGGCCCCGCCGAGGTATCGGTCGGGGTCCGGCTGCCCGGCCGCGTGGTCAGCCCCTGTCACCCAGGTCCAGGCGGTCGATCAGCCCGGCGTCGGTGAAAGCGGCCACCAGTTCCTCACGGCCCTCGGTGAAGTGCGCCCAGCTGTCGTAGTGGACGGGAACCACCCGGCGGGCGCCGAGGATCCTGCAGGCCTCGGCGGCCTGCGCGCTGTCGAGGACGATCAGCGCGCCGTCGAAGAGGACGGTGAAGCGGGGAGCTCCGGCGAAGAGGATGGCGGTGTCCACGGGGCCGAAGCGCTCGGCGATCTGCTCGACCAGGTCGAGCGAGGCGTTGTCGCCGCTGACGTAGACCGTGGGTAGGCCCTCCCCGGTCAGGACGAATCCGACGACCTGGCCGGTGAGCGGTTCGACCTCCTCGCGTGCGCCGGGCCCGTGGACGGCGGGCACACCCGTGACGGTGATCGTGCCGCCGCCGGGGCGGTCCAGCTCGATCGATTCCCAGTCGGCCAGCCCCTTGGCGCCCTTCCCCAGGCGCTGCCCGCCCCCGGGGGTGGTGAGGGTGAGCGGGACGTCGGCGAGCAGCGCTCGGCCTGCGTGGTCGAGGTTGTCGGGGTGCTCGTCGTGGGAGAGCAGGACCACGTCGATACGGCCGAGTCCGGCCGGTACGGCGGAGGAGGGGGCGGTCTTGGTGAGCCGGCCGCCCGGCACCTGGTAGTCGCCGGGAGCGTCGAAGGTCGGGTCGGTCAGGAAGCGCAGGCCACCGTACTCGAAGAGGGCGGTCGGACCGCCGAAGACGCGGACGGGGAACTGCTCAGTGGTCGTGCCGGTACTGGCCATATAAGAACACCTCACGGATGAGAAGCGGTTTATCCGTGAAGGACGGTACCGGTCTCTCACGGATGGATGCAAGCCGTACCATGAGGGTTATGAGCGAGACCCTGACCGCCGAGTCGGTGCTGCCGCCCGCGCCGGGGGCGGAGGACTACCTGGCCCTCGACTTCGTCAACAGCGCCATCGCGCTGCCCGGTGGGCAGTTCATCGATCTGCTCGGCACCCCCGGAGCGACGAACCAGTGGCTCACCGAACGCGGCCTCGCTCCGGCCGATGCCGGGGTGCAGGAGATGTGCACGACGCAGCTGCGTTCGCTGCGCGAACATCTCAGGGGGTTGTTCGCCGCCCGTGTGGCCGGGGTGCCCGCCTTGCCCGCGGCTCTGTCCGCCGTCAACGACGCGATGAGCAGGGCGCCCACGGCCGCCCTGCTGCAATGGGACGAGAAGAAGGGCCCCTACCGCGCGACGCCGTGCCCCACCACCGAGATCCTCGACCGCGCTCTCGCGACCCTCGCGGCCAACACGGCCGACCTTCTCACCAGCCCCGACGCCGACCGCCTCACCACCTGCGGTTCCACCCCCTGCAACCGCTACCTGCTGCGCCACGGCCGCCGCCACTGGTGCTCCATCCGCTGCGGCGACCGCGCCCGCGCCGCCCGCGCCTACGCCCGACGCACCCAGTCGAAGCCAGACTGACGAACCCCCCGGGCGCGACGGGGCACCTTCATGCCCGGACGGCACGGCGACGCACAGGCATGCCGGACGCCGGTGCGCCATCGCGCCGTCGAGACGGAACTCGTCGTCAACCAGACGAGATGTCGCTCTCTTCGAGTAGGTGTCTCTCATCCTCCGTTCTTCCCATGAACGTCATTGTTTGCCTGGCTGATCAGGGATGCCGAACAATCTCTCCGTCACGATCCTGGTGCCACAGGCCTCGGGGGAAGCGGTCAAGGGGACCACTTGCCGCCGGGGATCGGGAAGACAGGACGGGGTCTGGCATGAAACGCATGAAGAAGCTCGGTGTGGCGCTCGCCGCCGCTACGTTCGTCCCGTTGGGGTCGCTGGCCATGCCCGCGCCGGCGCAGGCGGCCGCCGCTCACCTGGAGATGCAGTGTTACTCCGGCGGGTATCGCGGGAGCCTGCGGGTGTACTACAACAGCACCTCCACGCACGACATCTTCAACCGGCTCAACTGGTACAGCTCCGGCCTGGCCCAGGGCCCGAACAACAAGGTCGAGATCAAGATCTTCAAGGACCTGTCGTGGAAACCGGATCAGGCCGTCAAGACCTGGAAGATGAAGACCCGTAAGGGCTCGGGAGGACGCAGCGTCAACGTCGCCGTCAATCGGAGGGACCGGATCTACGTGACCTTCACATTCACCTTCGACAAGCGCAAGGGGACCATCGACGGCAGCTGCTATCGCCGCAGCCGTACCATCTGACGGATTGTCAGCGGCACGCCAGGGCGGCCCAGTCGCTCGGAACGACGAGAGTGCCTGGGCCCAGGGCTCGGCCACCGATCCCACGCATGTGCCAGTTAGGCCTTCGAGGAGGCCGAGTGTGTGAGTGGTCCGTGATGGGGGCGTCCAGAGCTGTCCGATTCTCACGATGTGCCGTTCGCGTGCGACCGGTGAGGGCCGGGCGGCCGATCAGGTGCGGTGGAAGGCGTGGCGGTAGGCCGCGGGGGCGACGCCTCGGCGCGCGGCGAAGTGGTGGCGCAGGGTGTCGGCGCCGCCGAACCCGGCCCGCACGGCCACGGCTTCCACGCTCAGGTCGGTGGTCTCCAGTAGTTCCTCGGCGAGCTGGAGCCGCCGTTCGAGCAGCCACCGGTGCGGTGTCGTCCCCGTCAGCGCCTTGAACCGCCTGGCGAACGTCCGCGGCGACATCGCCGCGCGCGCCGCGAGCAGCTGCACCGTCAGCGGCCGGTCGAGGTGCTCAAGAATCCAGTCGAGCAGCTCCGACAGCTCGTACGGTGTGCGTGGCGGCGGCATGGGCGCCTCCACGTACTGGGCCTGCCCGCCGGAGCGGTGGGCAGGCACGACCAGACGCCTGGCCAAGGCGTTGGCTGTGGCGGCGCCGTACTCCAGGCGAATGAGATGCAGGCAGGCATCGATTCCAGCCGCCGCCCCGGCACTGCTGAGCACCGGGCCGTCCTCGACGTACAGGATGTTCGGATCGACCCGGACGCGGGGGTGGCGCCGGGAGAGCAGTCCGGCGAACTGCCAGTGAGTGGTGGCACACCGGCCATCGAGAAGCCCGGCGGCGGCCGGCAGGAAGGCGCCTGTGCAGACGGTCAGCACCCGGGCGCCGCGCCCGGCGGCCTCTCGCAGGGCCGCCAGCAGGGGCTCAGGGACGGGCGCGTCGAGCTGCGGCCAGGCGGGAACGGCCACGAGGTCCGCGCCCGCGATGCGGTCCAGCCCGTGCTCGACCTGGACGGAGAACCCCGAGGTCGTCGGGATCGCGCCCGGCCGCGGCGCGCAGACCGCGAAGGTGTGGACGGGCAGCCCGTCGTCGGCACGATCCAGGCCGAACACCTGGCAGACGATCCCGAGCTCGAACGTGGCGACTCGGTCTCCGACCACGGCCACGACGTCGCGGATCACGACATCGAGTATGGCAGGAAGTTCCCGTACTTGGGCATTGCTGCCACTCCCGCCAGGCCTCCTGCCGATACGAGGCTTGAGGGCATGACATCGAACACTCACCGCAGCGCCGCGCGAGCGTTCCCCCTGCCTGGTCGGGGACGCTCCGCGGTCGCTGTTCCGGCGCCCGGTCCCGGGCCGCAACGCTGGGCGGGCGCGCCGAGCGCCGCGCTCGACGCCGACGGCACGTTCGTCCTGGCCTACCGTGTACGGGACGGCGAGGACCACAACGTCGTGGCCCGCTCCGCCGACGGCGAGCGCTTCACCACGGTCGCCCTCCTGCCACGCCACCGCTTCGGCGCCGCGATGGTGGAGCGACCCGCCCTGGTGCGCACGTCATCCGACCGCTGGCGGCTGTACGTCAGCTGCGCCACGCCGGGGACCAAGCACTGGTGGATCGGAGTCGTCGAGGCCGCATCCCCTGAGGGGCTGGCGGAGGCGGACGTCCGGCCGGTCTTCGAGGGCGACGCGCGTACCGGGGTCAAGGACCCGGTGATCCGGTACGACGGCCGGAAGTGGCGGGCGTGGATCTGCTGCCACCCACTGGACGTGCCGGGCGAGGAGGACCGCATGACCACCGCATACGCCACCAGCCAAGACGGGCTGCGTTGGCAGTGGTTCGGCACCGTTCTCACCGGCCGGCCCGGCTCCTGGGACGCCCGCGGCGCCCGCCTGACGAGCGTCCTGCCGGACGGCCGCGCCTGCTACGACGGCCGCGCCTCGGCGGCTGAGAACTGGCGCGAACGCACCGGCCTAGCGGCGCCACGGAGCCTCGACGACTCGCCGCTGCTGACACCGGTCGCCGGCTCACCCGTCGCGGACGTCCGCTACCTCGACGTGCTCCCCCTCCCGAACGGTGGCCACCGGCTGTTCTACGAGGCCCGTCTACCGGACGACAGCCATGAGCTACGCACCGAACTGGTGACCCACGCCGCGAGACCGCCGTCGCTCGACGGCACCTCGACGGCTCCTCGACCGTGACGGGCATCCTGCCGGCCTCCTGCATAGACACTGTCTACGCGGCGATGGTAGACAGTGTCTATGCAGGAGGATGACGAAGGGCTGCGTGCCCGCCTGATCAAGGTCGGCGTGGAGTTGGTGACCCGCGAGGGGACGCAGGCGCTGTCACTGCGTGAGATCGCCCGGCGGGCCGGAGTCTCACACGGCGCACCGCGCCGTTACTTCCCCACCCACCTCGAACTGCTGTCCGCCATCGCCCGCGAGGGCTTCGCGGCCCTGGGCGCCGAGGTCGCCCGGGCACTGGGCGACGGCCGGGCGGATCCGCGTGCGCAGTTGACGACGCTGGGCCGGGCCTATCTCGGCTTCGCGCTGGCCAACCGCGGCATGTACGAGCTGATGTTCCGCCACGACCTGCTCGAGAGCAACCATCTGGGCCTGCGGGAAGCCAGCCTGCCGCTGTTCCACGTCGTGACGGATCTGCTGATCCGGGCAGGCCTGCGGCCGGGCGTGGACCCGCGGATCGCCGCGGGCGTGTTGTGGGCGAACGCGCACGGCCTCGCCCAGCTGTGGGGGTGGGGCAGCCTGCAGCTGACCACCGGATCGGCTGAGCTCGAACCGCTGTTGCGGGCCACTCTGGAGGCGCACCTCGGGCCGGAACCGCGGTGAGGCCGGGACGCCAGCGCCACCTCACGCTGACCTGCAGCGTCACCGGGGCGGTCATCGTCGCCCTCGACGGAACCGTGCTCACCATCACGCAGCCCGCCCTGCAACGAGACCTGCACGCCTCCTTCGCGCAGGTCCAGTGGACCAGCACCGGCTACCTCATCGCCGTGGCCGCCCTGCTCGTCCTCGCCGGCAGGGTCGGCGACCGCTACGGTCACCGGGAGGTCTTCGCCGCCGGGACCCTGGGCTTCGCCGCCACCTCGGCGGCGATCGCGCTGGCGCCCGACATCGGCTGGGTCATCGGCCTGCGCGTCGCCCAAGGCATTTTCGGCGCGCTGCTGCAACCGGCCACGCTCGGGATGCTGCGCGCCGCGTTCCCTGCCGACCGGCTCCCGATGGCCATCGCCGCGCGCAGCAGCGCCATCGGCCTGGCGGCCGCCGCCGGCCCGCTCGTCGGCGGCGCGCTGACCGCCCACTTCGGCTGGCGCTCGGTGTTCCTCCTGAACGTGGCTCCCGCGCTCGCGATCGGCGTAGCCGCTCTGGCCGTCCGTGTGCCGGCGCCGCGCAGCACCGGCGCCGGCACCGGCACCGGCACCAAGGCTGGTGGCCGCACGGCCCGGCTCGGCCTGACCGGCGCCTGCCTGCTGGCCTCGGCCCTGGCGTGCCTCGTCCACACCCTGGTGGAGTTACCGCGTACGGGATGGACCGTGGGCACCGCGCTCGGACTGACCGCGGCCGTCGCGGCGGGCGGCGCGTTCGTCCAGCACCAGCGGGTCGCCGCCCACCCGCTGATACCCCGGCAGGTGCTCGCGTCGCGGCCGCTGACCGCAGCGCTGGCTGTCCTGCTGGCGGCCTCCGCGGCGATGTTCGGGGCGCTGTTCGTCGGCAGCTACTTCCTGCAGGAGGTGCTGGCGCTGGACCCGCTGCAGAGCGGGCTGCGCGTGCTGCCGCTGGCGGTGATGATGGTGGTCGCCGCGCCGGTCACCGCCGTGCTCCTGCGTCGTCAAGGTCCCCGCCGGACAGCCCTGACGGCGTTGGCCCTGGTCAGCTCGGGAATGGTGCTGCTGGCCGGCGCGGACAGGTCGGCGGCCTCACCGGCGATGGCAGGGGCGTTCCTCCTGCTGGGCGCCGGCTTCGGCACGGTGATGGTCACGGCGACGGCCGTCGTCGTGCAGCAGGCGTCCACCGACGACGTGGGGGTGTCCGGCGGGCTGAAGCAGACCATCGTGAACATCGGCCCGGCGCTGGGCATCGCCCTGGCCACCACGTCGATCACGCTCATCGCGCCCGGCCTGGCCGGTGACGGGGCATCGCGGTGGACAGCCGCGGCCTTCGGCGGCGCGATGGGGCCCACGCTGCTGCTTCTCGCGGGCGTCGCCGCGCTCGGCGTACCGGCGGCCCTGAGGCTGCCCTCGCGCGCCGCCGCCGACCCGGTATCGCGCACATGAGGGAGAGCCTGCGGTCACTCCCCGGCTGCTTCGAGGAAGATCTGCGCCAGTTCGCGCGGCTGGGAGAACATCGGCCAGTGGCCGGTGTCCATCTCGACCAGCCGCCAGTGCTTACCGGTCAGCAGCGTGGCCACGTCGTCGCTGAGCTCGGCTCCGGCGAGCAGACAGTGGATGTACGTGGCAGGAAGTTCGTCAAGTGGCCGTGCCAGCACGGCGGGCTCGGTCAGGGTGGCGCCCGGGTGCGGCGTCGAGCCACCCACGATCCGGGCGATCTGCTTGTCGGTGAGGCCCTGGCCGTCGTAGTGGGCCGCGGGCACGAGCGGCCAAAACCCTCCGTTGTCGGCGATCGACGCCTTCACCATCGCCCCACCGTCCGGCCAGGCGGAGACGAACGCCTCGCCATCGGCCGGCACGCTGGAATCGACGAAGATCACGTGGGCCAGCCGGTCACCGATCCGCTCTGCGGCCTGACCGACCGGGATGCCCGAGTAGCTGTGACCCACCAGGACGACGTCGCGCAGATCCTGGCCTTCGACCTCGTCGACTATGTCCTGGACGTGGATCTGCTGCCCAGCCGGCACACCCCGCCTGTCGGCAATACCGGACAGCGTCACCGGGTGGGCGCCCTGGCCGGCCGCGCGCAGATACGGCACCACCTCGTCCCACGCCCACGCCCCGAGCCGCGCGCCTGCGACCAGTACGAAATTCGCCATGGCTGCACCGTAACGGAGCAGCCTGACAACCGCCCGCTCGCGTAGGGGAGCTGGCGCGCGTCGTTCGGCGCGCTTGGGCGCCTCCCCGTATGGAGCGGCCGGCGGCGGCCCGCAGAAGGTGACAACCGTCAGGATGACACTCCGTAGCGGCTGGCGATCGCGGCGGCGCGGGTGCGCAGGGAGTCGCGCAACCACTGCGGGGTCAGGGCCTCCGCGCTCGTGGCCAGCTGCCACAGCGCCCATTCGGCGTGTCTCGGATCTTGGAAGGTCACCTCCAGCCGCAGCCAGCCGTCGGCGTCGACTTCTTCGGCAAGGACGGCCAGCGCGGTGCCCACCAGGTCCTCCCGCCGCTTGGGGTGCACCCGTACCAGCACGGTGACCTGGTCGCCGCCGGTCCGGAACCGCGTGCTGCGTTCCTGCCAGGCTCGGTCCAGATTGACCCGGTCTGGTCGTTGTGCGGGTTCGGCGAGTTCCTTGGCGGCCACGATCCTGGACAGCCGGTAGGTGCGGTCCGCGCCGGACCTCGTTGCCAGCAGATACCCCCGGTCGCGTACGGTGACCAGCCCGATCGGGTCCACCGTGCGCCACTTCGGGCCCTGGTCCACGGCCGCGTAGTGAATCTGCAGTTTGTGTCCGGCGAACACCGCGCGCAGGACCTCGGCCACTATGGCGTCAGGCACCTCCTCATCGACCAGCCGACGCGAGAGGAGGTCGGTCTCCGGGTCGATGAGCAATCGCTCGGCCGCCCCGGCCGCGGTGTCCCGATAGCTTTCGGGTAGCGCGTCAACCACCTTGAGCATCGCCGAAGCGAGCGCCGAGCCGAGGCCGAAGGCCTGCGCGCCGCGCCGCGATCCGGCGACCAGCAGGGCAAGAGCCTCGTCGTGATTCAGCCCGGTGAGCTCGGTCCGGAAACCGGGCAACAACGCGAAACCGCCGTGCCGGCCGCGTTCGGCGTAGACAGGGACGCCCGCTGCGGACAGCGCCTCGATGTCGCGCAGCACCGTGCGCGTGGAGACCTCCAGCTCGCGGGCCAGCGCGGCCGCGGACAGCCGACCGTGCTGGCGCAGCAGCAGCACCAGCGACACCAACCGGTCGGCGCGCATACGAAAACTCTACCGAAATACACGACACAGGATGTCGTGATTTGTTGGGAGGCTCATCAACGACCAGAAGATGACGGCTACCGAGCCGATCGACATAGCTGATGTCGACATATCGAATGGAGCTGATGTGGCAATGGAGCGAACAGCGGTCAACCCGTGGGCATGGTCGGTGGAGATGGGCTACAACCAGGGTGAGGTCGTCTCCGGGCACACCCGGACCCTGTACTGCGCCGGGCAGACGGCGATGAGCGGCGACGGCAAGCCCCAGCATACCGAGGACATGGCGGCGCAGTTGGCGCTGAGCCTCGACAACCTGGAGGCCGTGCTCGGCGAGGCCGGCATGACCCTCGCGAACCTCGTCCGGCTCAACGTCTACACCACCGACGTCGATCGGCTTTTCCAGCACTACGGCGTGCTGGCGTCGAGGTTGGGCGCCGCCGGGGTGGCGCCGTCCACCACGATGCTCGGGGTGACACGGCTGGCGATCCCCGACCTGATGGTCGAGCTCGAGGGGACCGCCGTCGCGTGATGTGACCTCGCCGCCTCCGGCAGGGCTGCCGGAGGCGGCACGAGTAGGAGGCAGGTGGGTGATGTCGGTGCTCAGAATGGTGACAATCGGCGTCTATGGCTTCGGCGGCGAGTCCTTCCTGCAACGACTGCGGCAGGCGGACGTCCGTCTGCTGCTCGACGTACGCCAGCGCCGCGGGGTCCGCGGACCCGAGTACGCCTGGGCGAACGCGGGTCGGCTGCAGGCGGCCCTCGCCGGTGCCGGGATCGCCTACGAGCACCACCGTGAGCTCGCTCCGACCACCGAGTTGCGCCAACTCCAATACGCCGAGGATGACCGGCAAGGGGTCGGCAAGCGCTCGCGCCGCGAACTCGCCGCCGGGTACACCCGCCGCTACACCACCGAGATCCTCGACCGCGCCGACCTCACGCCGATCGTGTCGGAGCTGCCAGACAGGGGGACCGCGGCGCTGCTCTGTGTCGAACGCGACCCCGAGGCCTGCCACCGCTCGTTGATCGCCCGGCGGCTGACCGAGCAGCACCACGTCACGATCGAGCACCTGCGCCCGTGGTGACGCGTGCCGCCGCTGCCCCGGCCAGCGTCCAGCCCGAACCAGACACGCGCGCGCCGGTCAACCCAGCTTCTTCATCCTGACAGCCTGTTTGAGGAAGACGACGCCGTCGATGTGGCCGAGCTGGGCCGCATCCAGCGGGAAGTAGGCGAAATCGTGGGAGACGCGCGGGGCGGGCTGCGTGACGGCCTCGGCCAGGCGGCGGGCGTCGAGGAGAGAGTGGTCCCACGGGAGAGTGGACAGCATGCCCTCGACGGTGTCCGGTGCCGGGGCGTCGTCGCCGACCGTGCCGAGGGCCGAGGCCAGGAAGGCGTACCGGTCGCCCAGGTGCGTCGCGGTGATCGCCCCTGCGCTCCACCACTCCAGCTGCTGGTCGCCGAGCGGCATGACGCTCTTGTTCCGCTGCAGGTGAAGGTTGGAGGCGAAGACCAGGGCAGGGCCGTGCTCGGCGACCGCACGCAGGTTGGCGGCCATCATCGCGTCTCGCAGGGCAGACAGCCGGGTCCACCGTTCCGGGGACGCGTCGGCCATCCAGTAGTGGTAGCGGAGCAGACCGGTCGCGGTGCGCCCGTAGAGTGCCGCCCGCTCCCTGTCCTGCGCGCTCAACCGCGGCGCCTGCGTGTCGAGCAGCGCCACCAGGTCGTCGGCGATCAGTCGCAGCCGCTGGGCGTCGGCGGACTGGCCGATCGACTGGGACGGGTCCATGGCCGTGGCCTCGTTCGACCACCGCTCGTCGGGGCCCAGCAGCGTGTCGAGGGTTTCCCTGGTCCAGGGGAGCGGTCCGTCGAGGAGGCCGTGGAGGGCGGTGAGCGCCTCGCGTGGGCTGGCCGCCCAGTACTCCAGTGGGGCGTCGAACCCGAAGAACCGGAGTTTTTCGTCATGCTCCTCGTTGTAGGCCCGCATCCAGCGCACGAGCTCGCGGTTGGCCGGTGACGCGCCGAAGGCGTGGCTGAAGCCGCGCTCCATGACGTCATCGAGCGTGTGCGCGCCCGTCGTGAGGTAGTCGTCCACCAGGAGACCCATGAGACAGTCGCTCTCGATGGCGAACGACCGGTAGCCCTCGTGCTCGACCAGATGCCGGAAGACCTCGTTGCGAATCTCGCCCAGCTCCTCCACGAAGTGCCTGGCCTCGCCCAGGCCGAGCAGCAGGGGCTTGGCGGGCAGCGAACGGAGGAAGGCCGAGACACCCGCGCCGTCGAGCGGCCGGGCCGTGTCCTTGATATCCATGGCTTCAACGCTATCGTTGAACCTTCGGTGTAAACTTTCCCCGGTAAACCCAGTGATCGTCACGATGAACCTTCAATCGGGGATGCATTCATGAGGCCGGTGGACCTGGCGCGCGAGCACGGCCTGTCCACTCAGGCGATCAGGAACTACGAGGACGCCGGCATCCTGCCCCCGGCCGAACGCACCGTCCACGGCTACCGCACCTATACGCCGCTGCACGCGCAGGCCCTGCGCGCCTTCCTCGCCCTGGTGCCCGGGCACGGTCACCAGACGGCCACGTCGATCATGCAGGCGGTCAACCGGGGCGCCACCGAGGACGCGCTGCGGCTCATCGACGAGTGCCACGGCCAGCTCCTCGACGACCGCCGCACCCTGCAGGCCGTCGAAGCCGCGCTCCGCGATCTGGCGCCCGTGCCGCAGGAGCGCGGCGACACCTTCATCGGCCCCCTGGCCAGGAGGCTCGGCATCCGCCCTGCCACCCTGCGCAAATGGGAGAACGCCGGGCTGGTCCGGCCAAGCCGCGATCCGCAGACGGGCTACCGGGTCTACGGCGCGGCCGACGTCCGCGACGTCCGGCTGGTCCACCAGCTCAGGCGGGGCGGCTACCTGCTGGAGCAGATCGCCCCGCTGATCGCTCAGGTCCGCTCCGCCGGAGGCGTCGCCCCGCTGGAGTCGACCCTGCACGACTGGCAGGCCCGCCTGTCCGCCCGGGGCCGCGCCATGCTCAAGGGCGCCGCCGACCTGGACGCCTACCTCTGCGCCCGCCAACCCTGAGGCCGAGCCACGTCCACCCCAGGAAACGGCATGGTTACGGAGGGCAAGGTGACCATCGTCTTCATGCCCGGCCGGCGCTCCTTCCGTGCGCACGGCCCTACCAACCGCCGCTCTTTCGGTCCATGCGACGAAGCGGCGCGGGGCTCAAGCCCAGCACAATCCGAGGCGACAGCGCCGTTGTGAAGGAGAACGCCCCGTGAGCACGTCTCTCGATGTCCGCCAGATGGTCCGCGACCTGGAAAGGCTCGTCACCTGCGAGTCGCCTTCGCACGACGTCAAGGCCACGATGCGCTGCGCCGACGTCCTCACCGAGATCGCCTGGCGCATCACGGGGCGGCGGCCCGAGGTGGTGAGCAGGCAGGACAGGCCGCATCTGCTGTGGCGGTTCGGCGGCAGGACCACGGTGCTGCTGGTCGGGCATCTGGACACGGTGTGGCCGCTCGGCACGCTCGACCGCTGGCCGTTCGAGGTCGACGGCGATCTGGCCACCGGGCCCGGCAGCTTCGACATGAAGGCGGGGCTCGTCCAGGCGCTGCACGCGGTCTCCACGCTGACCGACCTGGACGGCGTCACGCTGCTGGTGACCACCGACGAGGAGCTGGGCTCGCCGACCTCGCGCGCCTGGATCGAGGAGCAGGCCCGCGGCGCCAGGGCGGCGTTCGTCCTGGAGGCCAGCGCGGACGGCGCGCTGAAGGTCCAGCGCAAGGGCGTCTCGCTCTACGAGGTGATCGTCGGAGGAAGAGCCGCCCACGCGGGGCTGGAGCCGCACAAGGGGGTCAACGCCGCGGTGGAGCTGGCCCACCAGATCCTCGCTGTCCAGGCGTTCGAGCGGGACGGCACCACGGTCACTCCGACGGTGCTCAGCGGCGGGACGACCACGAACACCGTGCCCGCCCACGCCGGGTTCACCGTGGATGTCAGGGCCGAGACCGTCGCCGAGCAGGCGCGGGTGGACGCGGCCTTCGGCGCCCTGCGAGCGCACCTTCCCGGGGCGTCGGTCGAGGTGAAGGGCGGGCCGAACCGGCCGCCGCTGGAGAGCTCCAGCTCCGCGGAGCTGTTCGCCAGGGCCGTACGGCTGGCACGTCAGCTCGGCCTGCCCGAGCTGCGGGGCGTCGCGGTCGGCGGCGGCTCCGACGGCAACTTCACCGCCGGCGTCGGCGTGCCCACCCTGGACGGCATGGGCGCGGTGGGAGACCACGCCCATGCCGAGGGCGAGTACATCGTGATCTCGGCCATGGCCGAGCGCGCCGCCCTGCTGGCCGCCCTGATCGACGACGTCCGCGCGGGCTGAGCCCGGCCGATCGCGGGTTCTCGGGGGCGCCTGCCGACCGTGCGGTGGCCGGGCGCTCACGTAGGCCCGGTCAGCTCGGTGACTCCATGACGCTGTCGATCACGCGGTCGATCGCTTCATGCCGCGGCAGGCCGGCGCCCCGGTGGTAGGCCTTGGCATAGCCGGTGCTGCCGAGCCGGTCCGCCAGGGTGGACACGAGCGAGCTCAGCTCCAGGTCGCCCCGGTCGAAGGTGCCGCGGATGACCTCGCTCATGCCGAGCGCGGTGGCCGCACCCGCCGGGTCGCCCTCGAGCGACAGCAGCCGGGCCAGGAGCTGGGCGGCCAGCGGAAGGTCCATGTTCGCCTGTGCCGCCCGGACGGCGCCGGGCAGCATCGCGCGCGCCCGTGTGGTGTCACCGGCAGTGAGGAGGTTCGTCGTCCTGGCAGGCAGCAGCAGGCTCTCGCTCGTCTCGGCAGGCAGGGACAACGCGCGGGCGACCCTCTCCAGCCGGTCGAGTTCTTGATCGGCTCGGTCGATCTCGCCGCAGCGGCGGTACAGCTCTGCCGAGCAGGCATGGACCTGGATCTCCAGCATGGGCTGACCGCGCTCCCATGCCGCCTGTTCCGCGCTCTGGAGGTCGTGCCTGGCTCCCTTCGGATCGCCGGCGCGCATGCGCTGCGTGGCGAGTCCCAGCCGGGATGAGATCTCCTCCTGCCAGGCGAGGCCTGTGCTGATCGAGATGCTGCGCTCGTAGTCGGCGACCGCTTCGTCGTGACGGCCCTCGATGGCATGGATCTGCGCCGTGCCGTTCAGCATCATCGCAGTCCAGCACCGGTCGCCCGCCTCCTCGAACGCGCGTAACGCCCTGGCCGCCGCGCTCGCGCCGCCCGTCCAGTCTCCACGGGTACGGCTGCGCAGCGCCTCGACCAGGTGGGTGTGGGCGATGGCCCAGCCGTCCGAGCCGTCCCGGACCCGGGTCATCTCCCGCTCGACCAGGTCGTCCAGGCCGGCCATGAGGGCCGCCGTCAGCGTCATGGTCAGCAGCATCGGATAGCGCGGCAGCGCGCCCGTCCTCGCACAGTCCTCGATGGCCGCCCGCAACCGCCCGGCGTCTCCTCCACCGGCCAGCAGGTGGATCGTGGTGAACGCGGCCCTGGCCGCCGGAGGCAGCGCGTCGCCGTACTCCAGCACCCTGGCCACGTAGACGTCGGCCCGGCCGTCGTAACGCAGCATGTCCCAGTACCAGTACAGCGGGGCGAGGATCCGGGCCGCCGCCTCGGCGTCGCCGTCGTCGATGGCCGCCTGGAGGGCGTACACGAAGTTGTCGTACTCGACGTCGAACAACCGCAGCGTCTCCACCTGCTGGGGCGAGCGCAGCAGCGGCTCGTGTCGCTCGGCCAGGCCGGCGTAGTGGCGCGTGAGCCTTCGCCGTACGGCTTCGCGCTCCTCGGCGGAGCGGAGGTCGTCGGCCGCGTAGGCCCGGATGCTCTCCAGCATCCGGTAGCCGTCACCGGCCCGCTCCACGATGGACTTGTCGACCAGGCCATCCAGCAGATAGGCGACCTCTCCCGCGGAGTCCTCCGAACACACCGCCTCGATCGGGCCGAGACCGGCCCTGGCCGGAAACATCGACATCCGGCGGGCGAGTGCCCGCTCTTGATCGGTGAGGAGGTCCCAGCTCCAGTCGATGACCGCACGTAGAGTCTGCTGCCGCGGCTGGGCCGTCCTGTTGCCGGCGCCGAGCAGCCGGAAGCGATCATCCAGCCGCCGGAGGAGCTCGTCGGCGTTCATCGTGCGCAGCCGCGCAGCCGCCAGCTCCAGCGCGAGCGGCAGGCCGTCCAGCCGGCGCACGATGTCCACCACCGGGCCCGCCGTCGATTCGTCCAGCGCGAAGCCGGGCCGTACAGCGACCGCCCGATCGAGGAACAGCCGTACCGCCGTCGCCTGCGCGGCGCGAAGGGGGTCGGCGTGTGCCGGGGGCAGGGCGAGCGGGGCCAGACGGCACAGCGCTTCACCGGTGACCTCCAGCGGCTGTCTGCTGGTGGTCAGGATGGTCAGGTTCGGCAGGCGCTCGAGCAACTGCCAGGCGAACTCGGCCACCGCTTGTGCGATCTGCTCCCAGTTGTCCAGCATGAGCACGCCCTCGCCACCGGCGAGCAGGGTCACCGATCGATCGAGCGGGGTCCCCGGCGGCAGGGCCTCTGTCGTGGTGATCGCGCCCAGCACCGCCTCGGGCAACCCGGCCGGCGTGTCCACCCCGGCCAGGGGGATGAGCCAGACCCGGCCGCGCCGATGGGCCCGATGCCGGCTCACCGCCTCCACGGCCAGGCGGGTCTTGCCCACTCCTCCGGGTCCTACGACTGTGACCAGCCGTGAGCTCTCCAACAGGCCGGCGAGCAGTTTCAGCTCCTGCTGGCGGCCGACGAAGCCGGTCAGCGGGGCCGGCAGCCGACCCGGTGCCGCCCGGGAGCGCTCCGACAGCTCACTCTCGCCGCGCAACACCGCCAGGTGCGTCCTGCGCAGCTCCTCGGATGGGTCGACGCCCAGTTCCTCGGCGAGCGTGCGGCGCACCTGTTCGTACAGGGCCAGAGCCTCGAACTGGCGGCCGGCGGCGTGCAACGCCCGCATCCTCAGGACGGCCAGCCGTTCGCGCAGCGGATGCGCCGCGGTCGCCGCCTCCAGCTCGGCCAGGATGTCGCCGGGGTTGCCCAGCAGCAGCTCCGCCTCGAACCAGTCCTCGGTGGCCGCGGCACGCAGCTCCTCCATGCGGGCGGCAGCCGTACCGGCGAAAGGAACGTCGAGCACGTCGGCCAGCGCGTCGCCCCGCCACAGCGTCAGCGCGTCGCCCAGCAGCGCGACCGCCTTCCTTCCGGCCCCGGCGGCCAGTGCGCCGCGGCCCTGCTTGGCCAGCTTCTCGAAGCGGTAGGCGTCGACGTCCTCGGCGCGTACGTGAAGACGGTATCCACCGGACGCCAGCTCCACGACCTCGTTCTCGCCCAACGCCCTCCGCAGCCGGTACACCAGCGCGTGCAGCGCTCTGACGCTCTGCCGCGGCGGGCGCTCGCCCCACAGCCCGTCGATGAGCGTGTCGACCGGCACCACCTGGCCACCGGCCAGCGTCAGCCTGGCCAGCAGCGCACGAACCCTGGTCCCGCCGACGTCGATCGACGCCCCGCCGTCGCCGTAGGCCCGGACCGGCCCCAGCACCTCAATCCGCATGGCCATCAGATTAGGAGGCGCCGCTTACAGCGACCGCGCCGCCTGTCGTAGCGCTGTAAGAGGGCTGTCATCGCCGACGCGCATCGTCGAGACCGTCAACGACGGCTCACCGAAAGGCGCGACATGACAGGCAAAGGGCATGAGAAGACGCAGCACGTGCTCGAGTGGGCGGTGGCCGAGCTCGAGATCCCCGGCATCGTCGCCGAGGTCAAGGACTCCGACGGCCTCTGGTTCGGTACCGCAGGAGTGGCCGACCTCACGACCGGGGCCCGGCGCGGGCCGGGGGAGTGCCTGCCCATCGGCAGCGCCGCCAAGGCCTTCACCGCCGCCGCCATCCTCACCCTGGAGGCCGAGGGCCGGTTGGACATCGAGGACCCGGTCAACAGATGGCTGCCCGGCCTGCTGAACGCCGGTGGCTACGACGGCGACAGGATCACCATCAGGCACCTGCTCAGCAACACCGGTGGCCTGTTCGCCACGGGTCTCGCCCCGGAGCTGGTGGCCGGCTATGCCAGCCGATCCCGATTCGCCGAGCATCGCTTCGATGTCTGGACCCTCGACGACCTGCTGCGGTTGACGGTGTCCCAGCCGCCGGTCGGTCAGCCCGGCGAGCGCTTCGTCTACGCCAACGGCGGCTTCTCCATCGCCCGTGCGATCATCGAGAAGGTCACCGGCCACACCTACGCCGACGAGGTCGAGCGCACGGTCATCCGGCCGCTCGGCCTGACCGCCACCTACGTGCGCCCGGAAGGCGAGACGGGGTACCGCGGTCCGCACCCGCGCGCGTACTCGACCCAGTTCTACAAGGACGGCGTCGACCCGGCGTCCGTCACCCCGGAGAACTGGGAGTCGATGATGGAGGAACCCGGGCTCGAACCCCTCGACGTCACCGAGTTCAACACCTCCTGGGAGACGGGGAACCTCGTCTCGACCACCGGCGACATGATCCGATTCGTCAACGCCGTGGCCGGCGGCGGCCTGCTGCCACCCGCGCAGCACCACAAGATGTGGACCACGGTCTCCACCGAGGGCGCCGGCTGGCTGCCGCACACCCGCTACGGCCTCGGCCTGTTCGAGCTCGACCGTGCGGTGACGGGCGGGCGTACCGTGTGCGGTGTGGCCGGCAGCTACTGGGGACACATGTTCTGCGCGCTGGGGACCTCCGACGGGGAGCACACCATCGCCTTCCACACCAACACCGAGGCGAAGAGCTGGGACCTCCTCTTCAAGATCGTTGAAGCGGAGTTCGGCATCACGATCGGCGCGTGAGCACGAGGCTCGTGCCGACCCCTGTACGGTCTCGTATGACCTCTCGCCCGTGACGTCCGCCTCGCATGAGGCCGTGATCGAGTGATCTCGATTCCCGTCTCTGTCACTCCGGTTGGTCACTGAGCGTAGAGGTCCCGGTGAGTGGTGATGAGCGGTCAACGGCGGCGGCTTCGATGCGTTCGAGCAGGGGTGGGCTCCAGTGGGTGCCGTAGGTGTCCTGCAGGCGTGGCAGTCGCCAGTCGTTGCCTGTGACGACGCCCCGGCACAAAGGCGTGTCACAACGGCAGGCCATCGACCACGCTTCGACGCCGGTGTGCGTGGCGTAGTCGATGGTGAGCTCCTCTCCTGGATCGACATCGCGTCGTGCGATCACCGTTGCTGCGTCGCGGTGCCAGAGAGTGGGGTCGCAGGAGTGGTTGCCGTAGCGCACCGGGTGAGCGGGATCGACAAGCAGGTGGATGCCTTCGGCGACGGTGAGGCTGCTGTAGGGCGGTGCGAGGCGGGCCAGAATCTCATCGGTGATGACGCGTCCGCCGAGCCGCATCACGACCTCGTCCTGTCGGATCTGCTCGATGGCGAACAGGCCGGTGCCGTGGATGGGGGAGTGCTGGGGCTGAGCGCTCGGGCTGAGCCAGCAGTCAGCCTCGTATGTCCCGCTCATGACCTCACGCACCGTCCTTCACGTCCGACGGGGACCCGCCGGTGAGCAGGTGGGGCCGGTACCGCACGTTCACGACCGCCGTGGGGTCGCCTTCGCCGACCCGGTGCAGGCGGACCGGCTCACCACCGGGGTTGTCGTAGAGCCGGATGCCGTCGCCGAGCAGGACCGGTGCGATGTGCAGGTCGATCTCGTCGATCAGGCCAGGGCGGGCTGACATCCCGGTGGTCATCCAGTCCATCTCGTGGTTCGGCCCTGCCACGAAGCCGTCCAGTGACATCGTGAAGTGCCAGAGCACCTTCCCGCCTGCGGTCTGCGGCTCGGTGTCGGTCATTCGTCGCCTCCTGCGATCTGCCTGCGGTTTGTGACGTTGCCGAAAGGAGAGGGCTCTGCCTGTCGCTCGGCTACGGTGCCGGTCTCCGTGCCCGGGCCGGGAGGTCACCCAGCCTGGCAGGGATCGGTACCTGCCGATAGGGTCCGATCCTGTGGGCCGATCGAGGACCAATTCGGGCCTGGCCGAGGACCTGCTCATCGAGCTGAACCGCGAGGCCGGGGTGCCGCTGCACCGGCAGATCGAGGCGTCCATCCGCGCCGGCATCCGGGCCGGACGGCTGCGAGCGGGCGCGTCGCTGCCGCCCAGCCGCACCCTCGCGGCCGGCCTCGGGGTCTCCCGCGGGGTGGTCGTGGAGGCCTACCAGCAGCTCGTCGCCGAGGGCTACCTCGCCAGCCGATCGGGGGGCTACACCCAGGTCGCCGCGTCGATGCCGCCGGCCGCCGACGGCGCGGGCTCCGCGGCTTCGACGGCGCAGCCGGCCGCGCGCGCAGCCGGCCTCAGGGTCGACTTCGGGTACGGGCGCACCGACGTGTCGCAGTTCCCGCGGGCCGCCTGGCTGCGCTCGGTTCGTAGCGTGCTCACCACCACGCCCAACGACCGGTTCGCCTACCTCGACGGGCGTGGCGTGCCGGAGCTGCACGTGGCCCTGTGCGACTACCTCAACCGGGTGCGCGGCACATCGTCCGTCCCGGGCAACGTGGTGATCTGCAGCGGCTACGGGCAGGGCATCGCGCTGCTGATCCAGGTGCTCGTCCGGCACGGCGCCAGGCGGATCGCCCTGGAGGACCCGTCGTCCAACGACGACGCCAGGGTGCTGGCCGCCGCCGCCGGTCTGGACGTGGTCGGCATCCCGGTGGGTCCGGACGGCGTGCAGGTCGATGCGCTCCATCGGGCCGACGCCGATGCGGTCGTGCTCACGCCGTCGCACCAGTGGCCCACCGGGGGAGTGCTGTCGGCCGCGGCGAGGGCCGAGGTGATCGGCTGGGCGAAGCGCCGCGGCGCGCTCGTGGTCGAGGACGATTACGACGCGGAGTACCGCTACGACCGGTCGCCGGTGGGCGCCATGCAGGGCCTGGCACCCGATCAGGTCGTCTACTGCGGTACGGCCAGCAAGACGCTCGCGCCGGGGTTGCGGCTCGGCTGGCTGGTCGTGCCTTCCCACCTGGTCGCCGACGTCGCCGCGGCGAAGGTGCTCGCCGACCGCGGTTCGCCGGTCATCGACCAGTTGACGTTCGCCGACTTCCTCACCCGCGGCGAGTTCGACCGCCACCTGCGCCGGATGCGTCCGGTGTACCGCCGCCGCCGCGACGCGCTGCTGGACGCCCTGCGCGCTCACCTGCCCGATCTGGAACCGGCCGGGATCGCCGCCGGGCAGCATGTGGTCGCCTGGCTCCCGCCCGACCTCGACGAGGCGGCGGTGGTGACGGCCGCAGCCCGGCACGGGCTCGGCATCCATGGCCTGGGCCCGTATCGGATCGCCGGCACCGGACCGGGCGGCCTCATCTTCGGCTACGCCATCCTCGGCGAGAGCGCCATCGCCGAGGGGGTCGCGCTGCTGGCGGCGGCCGTCCGGGAGGTACGGGGATCCTGATCACGCGCAGGCGCTCGGCCGGCGGCGCATCCAGGATCTGCGCATCAGTGTGCCGGGCGGATGTTCTGGTTCAGGTGGAACACGTTGGCCGGGTCGTAGGCGGTCTTCACCGAGGTCAGTCGGGCCAGCTTCGCGGCCGAGTACGCCCGCCGCAGGCCGCGCTGCCCATCGGCCAGTTCGTCGGCCGTCAGCGAGTTGACGTACACCCCACTCGCGTACGGCTCGAGCGACGCACCGGCGGCGCGGGCGGCGCCCATCCTGGCGTCGTCCTCGGCCGGGTCGCTCCAGCGGGAGCCGGCACCGAACTCGAACATCGTGCCGCGGTGGCTGAACGCCGCGTCTGCTTCAGGGACATCGGCGATCGCGCCGCCGTGCGCCTGCAGGCCGACGCCCGGCAGGTGCGGGCTCGCGCTCAGGTCGGCGCCGCCGCGCAGCAGGAACGCCTCGATCGCCGCGGCGGGGAATCGCCGCAGGTAGTGCGCCTGGGAATAGCGGCGGTAGGCGTGAGCGCCGGTGGAGTCCTCGCGTCGCTGAAGTTCGAGGTACGACGGGGTGGTGACGCGCGACGCGATCGGACGCCCGAGCGCCCGCATCGCGGGGAGCAGCCGGCTGCCCTCGGCCGGGTCGCCGACCCACACGAACCCCAGCGTGGCGATCGGGCCGGCGGGACCGCTGGTGACACTGGCGGTGAACGTCGCCTGTCGGGGCGCGACGGCGTTCAGGTCGCGCCAGCCCTCGATGACCGGGACGGCGTCCTCGGCGCGGAAGTCGAACTCGGCGAGCAGCGTCCTCGTGCCGGTGCGATGCAACTGGAACTCGAACTCGGTGACGATGCCGAAGTTGCCGCCACCGCCGCGCAGGCCCCAGAACAGGTCGGGGTTCTGGTCGCGGCTCGCGGTCACCACGTCCCCCTCGGCGGTGACCATCGTGTAGGAGACGACGTTGTCGCAGGCCAGGCCGTACTGGCGGGCCAGCCAGCCCATGCCGCCGCCGAGCGTGAGCCCGCCGACGCCGGTGTGCGAGACGTTGCCGGCGGTGGTGGCCAGGCCGTAGGCCTGGGACGCCCGGTCCAGCGCGCCGAGCAGCGCGCCGCCCTGCACCCGGGCCCGGCGGCGGGCCGGGTCGATCCGCACGCCGCCCATGGGCGTCAGGTCGATCATGAGACCTCCGTCGGGTACGGCGAAGCCTGCGACGTTGTGGCCGCCGCAGCGCACGCCGATCTCCAGGTCCAGTTCCCGGCCCATCCGCACGGCGGCGACCACGTCGGCGACGCCCGCCGCGCGCACGATCACGCGTGGTCGCCGGTCGATCATGGCGTTCCAGACAGTACGGGCGGTGTCGTAGCCGGCGTCGCCAGGCGTGAGGAGCCGGCCGGCCAAGCGAGTCGCTGTCGTTGTCATGCCTCTCAGCCTGACAGGAATCGGTACACCCGATAGGGTCCGATCCCGTAGGCCGAATGAGGACCAATTCGGCCCACCACTCCGAGGCGCGGGTCCGCCGACGGGTGGGCCGCGATCGAGCGGCCCGCCGGCGTTGATCACGGAATGGCGGTCAGATGACGCTGATCCTTATGTTGCGGAAGCAGACGCGCCCGGTATGGGCCTGCAGGCCGAGGTAGGCGGGCGCGTCAATGGTGGTCGGCAGGCCGCGGTCAGGATCGGTGTTGGTGAAGGTGGTGACCTGCCGGCCGTTGAGGATCACGGTGTAGTCCTGGCCGCGGACGCGGATCTCGTAGTCGTTCCACTTGCCGGGCGGCCTTGCCGGTGTCGCCGTGTAGGTCTGACGGTCGACTCCGTGGATGGCGCCGGTGCGGTGCATGTCGGCGCCGTCGGGCCGGGCCAGGTCGTCGATCTGGATCTCGAAGCCGAAGTCGACCGCCACCCAGGCGGAGTTGTCGTAGCCCTTACTGGTGGGATCGGGGAAGCGGATGAAGATCCCCGAGTTGTCGTCGGGGCGCGTCAGGCGGTACTGCAACCGCAAGGAGAAGTCGGTCGGGGTGGGGCGGGTGCACCACAGCAGGCCGAGGCCGTCGCCGGGGATGGACTGCAGCGCGCCGTCCACGATCTGGAATCGACCGGCGCCGGCCATCCGCCAGGCGCTCATGTCGGTGCCGTCGAACAGCACCTCGTGGTTGTCGGTGGCGACGAAACGGCGGGTGGGAGTGAGATGTTCGGCCAGCCGGCGGGCGAGCGCGACGCCTGTGAGCATCGGGTTGGGCGAGCCCAGCCGCGGGAACAGCGCAGGGCCCGCCGCGTAGGCGTTGTCCACCCCGTGCAGGCGGCAGTCCGCGGTGGTGACGGAGCCGGCCGGGTCGTCGCCGAGACGCAGAGTCCCGCCCTCATGATGGGTGGTGCCCAGTCCGTCGCGGCGGCGGATGAACGGCACCACGTCGCAGGGAGCCTGTCCGGCGGCCGCCGGGCGGAACGTCGTGCCGTCGAGGACCTCGAACGGTGACCCGTTGGCGAAGGCCAGGGCAGCGGCGTCGGCGCAGGCGTCCATCTCGTCCCACAGTTGCCTGTCGGCCTGGCTGGGCGACAGTTCTACCAGCGCGCGGGGGATCCCGTACTCGTCGAGTTCGGGATCCAGCCGGATCTGGTTGGCCGGGTTGTCGGGATCCATCTCACCGATCCCGCGCAAGGTGATGACCACGTGTGTGTCGCTGGCGGATTGGAACCGGTTGAACAGGTCGATGTCAGGGAGCTTCTTGAACAGCTCCGCCTCGGAGTCCGCACTGCGGGATCCGAGGCCGGCGGCCGTGATCTGCAGGTGGAAGAAGCGCTCGCGCCCGTCGGCGTCCACCGCGTGTCCCTTGAGAAGCAGGGCCGCGGCCATGAGCTCGTGTTCGGTGATCTGGCCCAGCGCCTCCCGTGGGATCCGGATGGTGAGGTTGGAGCGCAGGTGCGCCATCAGCCCGCTGCCGATCGGGCCGGTCCCCGGCAGGGCGTCGAAGGCGTGTAGCGCCAGCCGGGTGCTTTCGATCGTGCCCAGCGCGATCACGACCGCTCCGCCGGGCGGCAGCGGCACATACCCGTGGCTGGTCTGCACGCCTACGACCTCGCTGCCGCGGGTGTCCAGGCGCAGCACGTGACATCGAGGGACGATCATCAGCCGCTTGTCGGCGTCGTCTCCACCCGAGTCGGCCCAGGCGGCACGGGCGGCCTGCACCAGCAGCGGTCCTGCGCTGAACTTGTTGTTCGGGAAGAACCCGGGGCGCGTGCTGGCCTGCACGGCCAAAGGGGCCTCCAGCTTCAGCTGATCCGCCAGTTCCTGCGCGCCGCGCTCACCGGCGGCCTCTGGGTTCATGCCCAGCAGCTGACCCAGCTGCGCAGGTGAGGGGAGCCCGTCGCGCAGTGCCGGATGGTGGGGGAGCGCCCCCAGGTCCATCGCCCCGGGTACGCGTTGCCCGCGCACCGCCTCGTGCAGACGCTCCCGCAGGGCGTTGTGCAGCGGGCCGAAGATGAAGTCGTTGGTCTGGTCGACGCCGATCTGCTGGCTTGCCGTATCGAGCTGGCCGTCCTCCAGGTCGTCCACCAGCGCCTTCGGCCAGACCGTGGGTGACAGCTCCTCGGGCAGCGGCCGGGGCGCCCAGCCGCCCCAGTACAGCGACCGGCCTCCCACGCAGTAGGCCAGCCCCGGGAACGGCACCGGTGAGTGCCAGGCCAGTCCCCACACCTCGTTGCGTGCCACGTGCGCCTGCCCGGCTTGACGCAGCGCGGCGATGCTCGTGGCGGCGGGCACGTTCAGACCCAGCATCGGGAGGTTCTGGACCTGCTCGGGAAGCATGAAAGGGCCACCCTCGAGCACGAGGATCCGGTGGGTGCGCGAGACGTCGACGTTGAACATGTGCGCGGCCACCACCGCGCCGAAGCTGCCGCCTCCGATGACCACGACATCGAACGGGCGGGCGCCCGGCGTCGCCTGACTGTCTGTGCTGGCCATCGCCTCGGCCAGGGTGTTGCACACGTACCGTCCGAGGACATCACGCGAGAACTCGGTCACTTGGGTCTGCGTCGCCATGGGCGTCGCCTTTCGCCAGCGCCCGGCAACGATTCCGCAGCATCAGACGCATATCGACACTTTCCGTGACTAAGCTACCACAGTCAGTAATCGGAAGCTCAGGCCACGAGCGGGGCAGCCGCCGGCGGTCACGCCTGGGCCAGCATCGCCCGCACTCCGGGCCCCACCGCCGCGTGGAAGGCCGCGTCCAGTTCGGCGGGAGTGGCGGTGAGCTCCTCATCCACCCACCGTGACAGCAAGGCCATGAACGCCCCGACGACGCAGGTCACCACCAGCTCCAGCGATGTCGAGCGGCCCGCGCCCCGGGCGAGCAGTTCGTCGCGGATGAGGTCCTGCAGCAGCTGCTCGCCGTGGGCCATCACCACCCGGCCGCTGCGCCGCCCGAGCAGCGCCCGCACCAGGTCGCGCTGCTCGAGCACGTGCTCGAACATCGCCAGGCTGAAGGCGAACAGCGGGCCGTCGGCGCTGATCGGCGGGTGCAGGAAGGCGATCTCCGACAGGTTGGAGAACAACACCGCCTGCTTGCCGTCGAAGTGCGCGTAGAAGGTGGAGCGGCCGACGTCGGCGCGGTCGATGAGGTCGGTGACCGTGACCGCCTCATATCCCTTCTCCAAGATGAGCTCCACCAGCGCGCGCTGGATCGCCTGCCGGGTCCGCCGCACCCGCCTGTCGAGGTTTCCGGGCACTTCGCCACCCCCTGTTCGGTACCGCACAGCCGGCCGGAAGTGATTGTTGACCCCGCCACCGTAACGAACACATCATGCATTACCGAACAGGTTGTTCGAGAGGAGAGATCCATGGGACTGGGCAAGCTGCTGCACGATCACGCTGAGCACGCCGATGCCGGCGGGACGATCGATCGCCCACGCGCTTACGAACTCGCCGCGGAGATCGGCTTCCTGGGACGGCGGCGTGAGATCTTCACCCGGCTGGCCACGCTGTCCGGGGTCCGTCCGGGTGACCGGGTCCTCGACGTCGGCTGCGGCACCGGCTACCTGACCCGCATCCTGGCCCCCATCGTCGGTCCGGCCGGCCGGGTGACGGGCGTCGACGCGTCGGCGCCCATGGTCGAACACGCTCGTCGTCGCGCCCCGGGCAACTGCTCCTACCAGGTGGGCGAGGGCCAAGCGCTCGACCTGCCCGACGCGGGCTTCGACGTGGTGGTCTCCAGCCTGGCCGTCCACCACATCCCGGCCGCCGAGCGTGGTGCCGCCCTGCGGGAGATGTTCCGGGTGCTGCGGCCGGGTGGACGTCTGCTGATCGCCGAGTTCCGCCCGCCCACCAACCACCTGCTCGCCCATCTCGTCGGCATGGTGTCGGGCCCTGCGATGCGGCACAGCCCGCACGACCTGCTCGGCGACCTGATCCCGGCCGCCGGATTCCACGTCCAGGACGAGGGCGACCTGCCGGTCATGCTCTCCTACGTCCGGGCCTTGCGGCCCTCGACCTGACCGGCGTGACGATCAGGTCGACGGGAGAGCGCCCGACTCCTGTCAGATCCCTTCGCGACGTGGCCGGGCAGCAGCCCAGGCGCACAGCACCATGAGGACGGCGACCGCGCCGCCGAACGTCATGACCGCCGAGGGCGAGGCGGCGTCGACCACCACACCCCCGAGCAGGGCGCCGACGGCGATGGTCGCCTGGAAGGAGGAGGTGAACATGATGGTGGCCGCCTCCGTCGCGTGCGGCGCCGAGGCCGCGAACCAGGTCTGCGAGCAGACGGGCACCGCGCCGTAGGCCAGGCCCCACACCACCAGCAGTGCAAGCGCGCCCAGGTGGCTGGTCCCGAGCAGGGGCAGCAGCAGGGTCGCGCAGGCGATCAGGCCACCGCTCACGGCGAACGTCGCCCCGAGCGCACGCCTCGCCGTGGCTCCCGCGACGAAGTTGCCCGCGATGCCGGCGACGCCGTACACCAGCAGGAAGGCCGTGACCACGCCGGGGCCGGCGCCTGTGACCTGCTGCAGGAAGGGGGTCACATAGGTGTAGGTGCCGAAGTGGGCCAGCACGACCAGGAAGGTCAGCACCAGCCCCGCCCGCACGCCGCTGTCGCGCAGCAGCCCGGTCAGGACACTCAGCCTGGTCACGTGTTCGGCCGGCAGCGGCGGGAGCAGGACGGCCAGCGCCACGAGGATCGCGACGGTCAGCACCCCCATGATGACGAAGGTCGCCCGCCAGCCCGCCAGGTGCCCGACGAGAGTGCCCGCGGGCACGCCGAGCACGGAGCCCAGGGGGACCGCCGAGAAGATCACCGCGGTCGCGGTGCCGGCGTGCGCGGGTCGCACCAGGCGGGCGGCCAGGCCCGCGCCGATCGACCAGAACCCGCCGATGACCAGTCCGACCAGCACCCTGGACACCACCATGACCCCATAGGAGGTGGCGGCGGCGGCCAGGAAGTTGGCGACGGCGAGCAGGAGCATCAGCGCGCACAGCATGAAGCGCCTGTCGAGCCGTCCCGTCGCGACGGTGACGGCGGGGGCGGCGACCGCGGCCAGGATGCCCGGCATCGTCATCATCAGCCCCGCCGCCCCGTCGGAGATCTCGAAGTCAGAGCCGATGGAGGTCAGCAGGCCGATCGGCAGGATCTCCGCGGTGACGATCGAGAAGATTCCCAGCATCACCGAGACGACGGCCAGCCAGCCGATCAGCGGCGAGCGCACGGCGGAGAGGTCCCCGGCAGTGGTTGAGGTTGAAGTGGACACGTGCTCCACTTCAGCGGTTCAGGACCGTGGGGCGCTGGCGGGATTGAGACCTCACCGTCAGCGGGAGGACGGAGACGGCTGTCCCGATCGCGACAGAAAGGGCATTCTGGGGTGTCGTCGTGACACCTGGGAGCGGCCGATGCCCGAACCACTGCGCCTGGCGGGGCGCGCCGTCCACGAGATCCTGGACGGGCAGGCGGGCAGGCTCGCCCGCGAGCTGGTCCGCGGCTTCGTCGCCGAAATCCCCTTCTACAGGGAGTTACCCGACGAGGAGCTCACGAGCGACATCATCCAGATCACCGAGCTGAACCTGCGCCTGGTGGCCAGGCTGCTGCGTGAGCGGCGGGCGCCGACGACGGCCGAGCTGGCGCCGCTGCGCGCCTCGGCCGTCCGCAGAGCGCAGGAAGGAGTGCCGCTCGAGGCGATCCTGGCCGCCTACCATCGGGGCGCGGGCCGGATCTGGGACCACGTGCTGGCCGGGGCCGCCCCCGAGGACCTGGCCGACGCGCTGGCGGCCGGACGGCTGATGCTCGGCTACACCGAGGCCGTCACCGCCGCCGTCTGCGCGGCCTACCGGCACGAACGCGAGAGCCTCCTACGGCAGGAGCAGCACGCCAGACACGCCGCCATCTCCGCCCTGCTCAGCGGCGAACCGCAGGCCACCACCGGGATCAGGCTGTCAGCCCGCTACCTGGTGCTGTCGGTGACTCTGGACGCCCACCCGGACGAGCGCTCTGCCACGACCGCCGCGCGACGCAGGCTGCACCGCGTGCGCGAGGCGACGCAGAGGTTCTCCGCCGAGCCGGTGCTGTCGCTGCTCGACCTCACCGGCGGGCTGATCCTCGTGCCCGAGCTCACGTGGGACTCGGCGGGCGCGCTGGTCGCGGCGATCTGCGAGGCGGCGGGTGCGCAGGTACGCGCGGCGGGCGAGGTCGCGCCGCCCGAGCGGGTGGCGGCGGCGGCCAGGCTGACCCAGGAGGTGCTCGACGTGGTGCACCTGTTCCACCATCCGCCTGGCCTCTACCGGCTGGCCGACGTGCTGCTGGAGTATCAGCTGACCAGGCCGAGCGAGGCGGTGAGCGGCCTGGCCAGGCTGCTCGACCCGCTCACCGACAACCCCGACCTGCTCCAGACGCTCACCGTCTACCTGGAGACGGGCCTGGACAGGCGGCGGACGGCCGAGCGACTGCACGTGCACCCCAACACCGTCGACTACCGGCTGCGCAGGGCCGTCGCGCTGACCGGACTCGACCCCGTGGACCCCGCGCAGCTGCAGAGCATCGGCGCGGCGCTGGCCGCGCGCCGCGTCATGAACCGGCCGCGACAGGCTCCTCCTTCCTAGCCCTGAGCAGGAAGCCCGCGACCGCGGCGGTGAAGAACATGAGCACGCCGTAGGTCGCCGAGGGGATGGCCATCTGCGTGTTGGCGAGCAGACCCGCCGCCACGGTGATGGACAGCGTCGCGTTGTGGATGCCGATCTCCATGCAGGAGGCGATCGCCTGACGCCTGCCGACCCGCGCCAGCCTGGGCGCCCAGTAGCCAACGGCGAGGCTGACGACGCTGAACAGCAGCGTGATCAAGCCGACGTCGCGGATGTAGCCGCCGATGTTGTCGAGCTCCTGGAGCACCGAGGCGACGATCACCAGGGCCAGGATCACCGCCGAGGTGATCTTCACGGGGGTGTGCATGCGCTCGGCGAAGGCGGTGAACCTGGCCCTGGCCAGCATGCCGATCGCCACGGGCACCAGGACGATCGCGAACACCTGCACGCTCTTGTCGAACTGCAGCCCGAGCGTGCCCGCCTCGGCGCCGAAGAAGCCGATCGACAGGTTGGTGATCAGCGGCAGCGTGAAGACGGCCAGCACGGAGTTGATCGCGGTGAGCGTCACGTTGAGCGCCACGTCCCCGCCGAACAGATGGCTGTAGAGATTGGCGGTGGTCCCGCCGGGCGAGGCGGCCAGCAGCATCATGCCGACGGCGAGCACCGGCGGCAGCCCGAACAGCAGGACGAGTGCGAGGCACACGGCCGGCAGCACGAGCACCTGGCAGGCCAGCGCGATGACGCTGGCCTTCGGGTACTGCAGCACGCGGCGGAAGTCGGCGGGCGCCAGCCCGAGTCCGAGACCGAACATGATGACGGCCAGGGCGATGGGCAGCAGGACAGCGGCAAGGCTCATGGGGGGTTCCTGTCGTTAGCGGCGGAAGGGGCCGGTGACCTCGTAGGTGATGCCGCCCGTGCCCGCCGTCTCGCCGCTGGTGCCGCGTTGGGAGGAGAAGTACAGGCGGGAGCCGTCGGGGGAGAAGGCGGGGCCGGTGATCTCCGATCTGCTGTGGCCGTCGAGGCGGAGCACGGGCGCGACGACGCCGTCGGGCGTGATGATGTTGATCTCCATGTTTCCGCCGTCCTCGGCCACGTAGAGGTCGCCCGCGCGGGTGCCGGTGATGTTGTCGACGCCGTCGAGCGTGCCGCCGCCGCCGTAGATCGAACCCAGTGTGCCCGTCCGCGCGTCGTAGGCCCAGACCTTGCGATCTCCCTTGGCGGTGAAGTAGCAGACGCCGCCCGCGTAGTGGCAGCCCTCGCCGCCGTCGAAGTGCAGGGCCTGGCTCACCTGGTGGCGGGTCTGCCGCTGCAGCACGCCCGGCGTCGGGTCGGGGACTTCACGCCAGACAGGTCCCTCGCACAGCACCTCGAGGCGGCCGCTCGACAGCTCGCCCCAGGTCGTGGGGCGGAAGCGGTAGAAGCAGCCGTCCTGCTCGTCCTCGGTCAGGTAGACGACGCGATGGTCGGGATCGCAGGCGGCGGCCTCGTGCTTGAACCTGCCCATCGCGTTGCGCGGCTGCGCGGGGCGGGCGCCGTACGGGTCGGTCTCGTAGACCTTGCCGCGGAAGATCTCCTCGCACGACAGCCAGGTGCCCCACGGGGTGGCGCCGCCGGCGCAGTTGAGGTTGGTGCCGCTGAGGATGCGGTAGGCCCGCGTGATCGAGCCGTCGGCGGCGAACCTGATCGCCGAGGCGCCGCCGGCGAGCGGGATCTCGGAGTTGGAGACGTAGATCCAGCCGGTGCCGTCGGGGAAGCAGGCGCCCCCGTCGGGCGCGGGGTGCCACAGCAGGCCGCCGACCGGCCGGCCCGACCTGGCCACGATCCTGCTGGTGAAGCCGGACGGCAGGGCGACGCCGTTGGCGTCGGCGGGGCCGAGCGGGCCGTACGGGCTCGCACCGGCGGCGGCCATGGCGGCCTCCTGCCAGAGGGAGCCGGACAAGGCGGCGGCGGACACGGTCAGGAGGAAGGCACGTCGCTGCATGGCACACACCCTGAGGGGGGCTCGCGCATCTGTGAACTGGGCCAGGTGGCAAACCGGGGCGGCCATTGCTGTGACCCGTCACAAAGGCATGGTGTCGCGGTGAGGGGCGTCCCTGCGATCCTGGCAGGGGGCAGCCGCTGACCCACCCCCACGCGGCTCGCGTTTCCGCAGATCAACCAGAATCTGTCGGAAGTGCGGCGCATACGGCCTCGGCGATCTGTCAGGAGGCGGGTTCCGCCTGGCGGGCGTATCTGGGCAGAAGGAAGCCGGCCAGGAAGGTCAGCGCGATCATCGCGGCGACAGTCCAGAGCGCGTCGGAGATCGCGGCGGGGCCGGCGCTGAGCCCGCTGAAGAACACGGTCCCGAGTACGGCTGTTCCCAGTGCGCCGCCGACCTGCTGCAGGGTGGTGAGGGTGCCGGAGGCGGAGCCGGTCTCGTGCGGGTCGACACCGGCCAGCACGATGTCGAAGTAGGGTCCCATGACCAGCCCGGCCCCGATCCCGGTGATGAGCAGCGCCGGAGCGAGCTGCCAGAATCCGGCCTGCGAGTCCAGCGCCGGCACCAGGCCCAGGACGCCGGCGGTCATCGTCACGGCTCCGGCGTGCAAGACCTTCCGGCCATGACGCATGACTGCCTGGACCACGCCCATGCCGACGGCCATGCCGACGGACAGGGGTATGCCCGCCACGGCGGCCCGCAGCGGGCTGAAGCCGAGGCCGAGTTGGAGGTGCAGGTTGAAGACCAGGCCGAACCCGGAGAAGGCGGCGAAGTAGATCGTCCCGGTGGCCATGCCGCCGAGGAAGGCTCGCTTGCGGAACAGACTGGGCATGATCAGAGGGTCGCCGCCGCTGCGGCTCTTGCGCACCTCGTGCCATCCGAAGGCGGTGAACACCGCGACGGAGGCCGCCACCATCGCGAAGGTCCAGGCCGGCCAGCCGTACTCGCGGCCTTGTACCAGCGGGAAGATCAGCAGCAGTGCTCCGCCGGAGGCGAGGACCGCGCCGGGCAGGTCGAGCCGGACTCCTGGGGCCGGACGGCCGGCAGGCAGGAACGCGATCGCGGCGATGAGGAGCGCCAAGCCGATGGGCAGGTTGATCAGGAAGATCATGCGCCAGCCGGTGCCGAGAAGGTCGGCGTCGACCAGCCACCCCGCCAAGGTCGGGCCGCCCACCGACGACAGCCCCATGACCGGGCCCATCGCACCGAAGGCCGCCTGCAGTTCCCTGGGCGGGAACATCTCCTTCAGCATGCCGAGCCCCTGCGGGATCATGCAGGCCCCGAACAGGCCCTGCATCGCCCGAGCGGCGATCATCACCTCCGGCCCGGTCGCGGCCGCGCACAGCAGGGAGCCGGCCACGAAGCCGCCGGCACCGATGAGGAACATGCGCCGTCGACCGGCGATGTCGCCCAGCCTGCCGCCGACCAGCAGGCCGGCGGTCATGGCCAGGGCGTAGGCCACCCCCAGCCATTGGATCAGGGAGGTGCCGCCGCCGAGTTCGGCTCGGATGGTAGGGCCGGCGATGCTGGTGACGGTGGAGTCCAGCATTTCCATCACCGAGCCGGCGAGGATCACCGCCAGAGCCGGCCACCGTCGGCGGTAGGGCGCGAGGGCGGCCGGGGGCGTCGCCGGCAGTGTCAGGGGGTCGGTCATCAAAGAGTTCCCATACTGTGCGAAGGAGGGGCGTCCCGTCCGAGGAGGAGAGAGGACGCCCAGGCAGGTGGGTGACGGTCAGCGGAAGTCGGCGAGGTGGTCGCGGGCCCATTCGGCGTAGCCGCGCGGGGCGCGGCCGGTGACCTGCTCCACGTCCGGCCAGACCCGCATCAGCGCCGACCAGTCCTGCTCGGCGTAGCCGTCGGCGCCGCCGGCTGCCTCGCCGCCGTACTCGACGAAGCCCAGCATGAGGTCGGCCGACTCGGCGGCGAACCCTCCCTGGGCCTTCATCAGCTCACGGGCACGCTCGCGACTGACCTCCTCATAGCGGACGGGTTCGCCGAGCGCCTCGGCGATGGCCGCGACCTGCTCGCGCACGGTGACCAGGCCGGGCCCCGTCAGGGTGTAGGCCCTGCCGTGGTGACCGTCCTCCAGCAGCGCGGCCACCGCGACGGCGGCGATGTCGGCCTCGTGGATCAGGTTCATCGGCTCGTCGGCGAAGGGGTAGCGCACCACCCGCTCGGCCCGGATGGACGGCGCCCAGATCTGCAGCATGTTCGTCATGAACCCGCACGGCCGCACGTGCGTCCACTCCATCCCGGACTCCTCGACCGCCTGCTCCACCGGGTTGGTGTGCAGGCCCGCGGTCACCGACGCCGCCGACAGCACCACGATGCGCCGTACCCCCGCCTGCCTGGCCAGCGTGACGACCTCGCGCGCGCTGTCGGCCACCGAGAACAGGTACATCTGTTCCACGCCCTCCAGCGCGGCGGCCATGCCGGCGGGCGCGGTCAGATCTCCCTCGACGACCTCCACCTGCGGCGGCAGCTGGGCCGCCGCGGGGTTGCGGGTCAGCGCCCGTACGCTCACACCCGCCTGCACGAGCTGGTCCACCACGTGGCGGCCGACGATTCCCGTCGCCCCAGTGACCAAGATCTTCATGTGCGTTCCTTCCGCCGTGTCGTTCACGAAGGCAACGCTAGAGTCGATTCCGGTCACTTCCTGGCCGGAATGTGAGGGATTCTGGGCGCATGGCGAACACGAGCTCCCGCATGCTGCGATTGCTGTCCCTGCTGCAAACCCACCGCTACTGGCCCGGCCTGGATCTGGCCGACCGGCTCGCCGTGAGCGAGCGCACTCTGCGCCGCGACATCGACCGGCTGCGCGAGCTGGGCTACCCGGTCCACGCCAGCCGCGGCGTCGCCGGCGGCTACCAGCTGCGATCCGGTACGGCGATGCCGCCTTTGCTGCTCGACGACGAGGAGGCCGTCGCCATCGCGGTCAGCCTGCGCACCGCCGCAGGTGGCACCGTCGAAGGCATGGAGGAGACCTCGCTGCGCGCCCTGACCAAGGTCGTGCAGGTGATGCCTCCCCGTCTGCGCCGCCGCGTGGATGCCCTGCGGGCCTACACGGTCACCGCCCCGGCGGACGGCCCGCAGGTCGACGCCGCCACGCTCACCGTGATCGCCCAGGCGTGCCGCGATGACGAACGGCTCACCTTCACCTATGCCACCCCGTCCGGCGAGCCGACCACCCGGCTGGTCGAGCCGCACCGTCTTGTCTCGCTCAAGCGCCGCTGGTATCTGGTCGCCTGGGACCTCGACCGCGCGGACTGGCGCGTCTTCCGCCTCGACCGCCTCACCGACCCGGCCGCCACCGGAGCCCGCTTCCGCCCGCGCGACCTGCCCGCCGCCGACGCCGCCGCCTTCGTCGCCGAACGGCTCGGCTCCCGCCCTACCCGGCACGACATCACCGTCCTCCTCCACGCCCCGGCCGGCGCGGTCGAGCAGGTCGTCGCCGTCACCGGCGGCCAGGTGGAGCCCGTCGACGACCACTCCTGCCGCCTGCGCCTGCAGGTGGACGCCTTCGACTGGCCGGTGCTCATCCTCGCCGCGGTGGGCGCGCGATTCGACGTCATCCATCCCCCCGAGTTCCGCCACCACCTGCGCGACCTGGGCGGGCTCTTCCTGCGCGCAGGCACCGCCTAGCAGGTCACGTCCCGCTGGTGGTTCCGCTGCGCCGTTGACAGGCTGGCTGATGCTTTCAGTTCTGCGAACCCACACCTCACCCATGGGAGCCCACGCGCATGCAGCGTCGCCTGCTGAGCTCAGCTGGGGGTAGGGGCCTCGGCTCAGCCACCATGGGGCGCTAGCCAGCCACCACCCGGTGGGGAGGGGTCACGCAGGCCTGCGCCGACCTCCTGTGCACGCTGGTACCGCTCTACGCTCGCGCCGTCCATGCGCGGGTGAGGATGGCGGCCGCCGCGAGCGCGACGAGCGCCATCACATCGGCGAGTGCGACTGAGGTCAGTTTCGCGTGCGCGTCTGGGGACGCGGACACCAGGGCGATGAACGACAGTTTGCCGACCGCGGCTGCGATCAGCACCGGTATCCGCAGGGCCGGCAGGAAGGCCGCCACCAGGAGTGCGCCCCCAAGCAGGGCCAGCATCACCGCACGGTGGCGGAGGAGCAGGGTGCTGGTGGGGTCGTCGGTGATGACACCGTAGGCGGTGGCCAGTTTCGAGGGCATCAGCGCGATGAGTCCCGGCAGGACGTTGAGCAATCCCACAGCGCCGAACAACAGCATCCCGATCACGTGGGCAGACAGGCGCATCGTATCCTCCATTGAACGTTTTCGATCCGGCAAGCGCGCAGGGGGCGCCGATGTCAGTGCTTCCATGGACCCGTCGTGCTGCGGCCACGGCGAAGGTTCCGCCCACGCCGGTGATCGGAGCGGCGGTGTGGCTGTGGCCGGGCGGTGCTCTGTACGCGGGGCCGTCGCTACGGCTCGGGCCGCACTCCGGCGCGGTGTCGTGCCTTGCCGTAGGTGTGGACGCGCCCTTCGTCGTCCAACGTGCGCCCGCCGGCGCATTGCCGGCGCGGACCGCTCTCATCGCGCCACGGGTGCGAAACCACATCACCGCGGGTGGCGACCGTATGGTGTTCCTCTATCTCGACCCGGGTTCGGCCTCGGACGCGGCGTGCCGCGTCAAATTCACCGCAGGCGACCGGGATGTCCTGGTCCGGCACGAGGCCGAGGCCGCCGTCCTCGCTCAAGCGGCCCGACTTTCCGTGCACAGCCCCCCCGGGCAGATCACCACGTGGGTCGCCGAAGCGACCGGCTACGACGCGACGTCGTTCACTGACCCGCGGGTCGGCCTCGCCATCCAGCGCCTGCTCGGTGCCGACCAGCCGTTGCCGGCCGTCTTTCTGGCCGAAGAGCTGGGGCTGTCGGAGTCCCGCTTCCTGCGGCTGTTCAGGGACAATACCGGCACCTCCTACCGGCGGTTCCGCTTGTGGGCCCAGATGCACCGAGCCGCTCGGGCACTGGCAGCAGGGCACAACCTCACCCGGGCCGCGGCAGACGGTTACTTCGCCAGTCCGTCCCATTTCAGCACCGCATTCCATGCCATGTTCGGTCTTACCCCGAGCGCCTTGCTCTCCGGTGGCCTGACGATCCGGTCTCTGGATCCAGGACCGACAGGCGTACCAAGGAAGAGCGGCTGACCGGCACCACGTGTCCAGATCAATCGCCTCCGGACACCGTCTACCAGCCGCCGGCGGCCAGCAGCGCGCCGCCGCCAACGATCTCCACCCAGAAGTACAGCCAGGACGGATAGAACGCCGGAAGCCGCTCGACCGCCCGCGCCACGAGCCGCCCGAAGGCCATTCCCCATAGGGACACGGCGACGGCGGTGACGACGCTCCGCCGGATCCCGCCGGCATCGGCCGCCGCCACCATCAGCAACCCGGCGACGGCCACACCGTAACCTCCATACACGGCGCGGATCTCGGTCCGGGCCTCGGCCGAGTCGGCGACGATCCGGAAAGGTCTGATCAGTGCGGTGGGCGCGACGAGACCGTACACGCCCATTGCGAGGAAGAAGACCGCCACCACAGCGATCACGGCAGCCGTCATAGGGGTCCTCCCTGAGTGGGCAACAGTGTGTTCAGAACGAGGATGACGCGGGATGTCACACGCGGCTTTCACGAACCTGCCATGACGGCCCTTCACTCGGTTCGTGCGACGGGGCCTGTCCGACCGCGTCCGCGTCCTGGCTGGACACCTACGCCGGCCTTGACCTGACAAGGGCATCGACCCGGCTGCCGTACACGCTGTCCACCAGCGAGTGGGTGAAGAAGGGCATGCCGCTGTGCCTGATCGGCGACTCGGGCACCGGCAGGTCGCACCTGCTGATCGCGCTGGGTACCGAGGCTGCGATGGCCGGAATCCGGGTGAAGTACACGCTGGCCGCCAAGCTGCTGGGCTATACGGAGCCGAGGGCGAACCGATCTTGAGTCGGGACGTAGGGCAGGCCCTCGTCATCGTGCGAAGGAATGGCCTCACCGGTCGCATCGGGTGAGTTCCAGCCGCCGTCAATGGTGAGGATCTGCCCGGTCAGCCAGGTGGCGGCGGGATCGGCCAGACGCAGGATCCTCACGGCGACTTCCTCGTAGTGGGCGCCGCCGGGCAGCGGCCGGTGGCCGTAGGCGCTGGAGACGTTCACGATGGAGCCGGCGGTGCGGCGCAGCTGGGGCAGCGCGGCGCGGGCGAGCAGGCTGGGGTCGGCGATGCCGTCGGCGTTGTTGACAGCACGTCCAGTCGGCCCGGGCGCACTCCGGGGCGCTTGGCCATGTACTCGCCCTGCCTGCTCAGGCGCGAGGGCGGCCGACTCCCTGCGGGTCGCGCATCGTTGGGCGCATCCGCCCTGGTCGGGTGGGGTTATCCCTACCGCGTGGTGGCCTGTTGGCGTCATTACCCCGACAAAGCCGGACACATAGCTTCATAACATCACAAACAACCGATGAAGGGCTTCACCCGTGTCTGGCACCACCTCGTTGCGCCGTATCGCCTCCCGCTCCGCCGTCGTCGCGCTGGCCGGCGCGGCCTGCCTCGCAGCCACCGCCGGGAGCGCCGGAGCGATCATCAACGGCTCCAAGCCCACCGAGCCCTACCCCTTCATGGCGACCATCCCGATCACGGCCCCTCTCATGGGCCTCACGGACGGCAACTGCGGCGCGGCCCTGATCAACCCGCAGTGGGTCGTGACCGCGGCGCACTGCCTCGACATGGAGATCGGCTCGATCCCGAAGGGGACGGTGCGCATCGGCAGCGACGAGCGCAAGTCCGGCGGCGCCGTCCGCAAGATCGCGCAGGCGTTCCTGCACCCGAACTACGTCCAGAATGCGCCGAACAAGAACGACATCGCGCTGGTCCGCCTCGACCGCCCGGTCAGCATCAAACCCATCAAGATCGCCGACCGGGCGGGCAGGCCCGGCACGCCGACCCGGATCCTCGGCTTCGGCATCACCACGTTCAGCACCAACCCGGCTGACTGGAAGATGGCCGAGAAACTGCGCCAGCTCGACACCCGCCGCGGCGCACTGTCCGAGTGCGGCCCCGGCTTCGCCGATGACACCCGCCTGTGCACGGTCAGCCAGAAGCCCAAGGCCATGGCCTGCAACGGCGACTCCGGCGGCCCCCAGATCCAGCGCGGCCGCGGCGGCCGCTGGGAGCTGATCGGCGTCACCTCCGGCCCCGGCGCCAAGAGCCCCTCCTGCGAGCAGGGTCCCGGCCTCTACACCAACGTGCCCGCCTACAGCGACTGGATCAACAAGACCATCCGCGCGAACAGCTGAGCCGCGGCCCCGCAGGCCAGGTGACGGACCGGGCACGCACGGCTTGGAGAGCGAGGAGTGCGAGACCTCGCACTCCTCGCATGCGCAGGCGAGGCGCGGGCGAACATGCCTGGCGGTAGGCACGCGTCTGCTCCTCCGCTCTCGTCGCAGCAGCGGCGGGGTCCGGACAGCAGATCGGCGGTCTTCCCTTCCTCGGGAAGGCCGTCTGACCGTAGTCGTTCGTGGCGGCTTCTCCGGTCAGATCCAGCCGCGCTCGCGTGCCAGGAGCGCCGCCTGGAAGCGGTTGGCGGCGCCCAGGCGTGCCATCAGGTCGGCGACGTGAGCACGGAACTTGCGTACCGAGACGTTCACCGCCCGCGCGGACAGTTCGTCCTTGCTGTAGGTGGCCAGGGCCTGCAGGACACGCTGCTCGATCGGGGTGAGGGACGGCTCGCCGAGGTCGCGGGCCCGGGCCCAGATGTGTTCGAAGTGATCGCCGAGGGTGGCGACGATGCCCGGATGGCGGATCATCATCGCCCCTGCCGCGTAGTCGTCAGGGTCGATCCGGACGAAGGCCACCGTGCCGTCAAGGATGACCATGCTCCGCGGTGACACCTCGACGATCCGGTGCAGGTCGCCGAGAGCATGCTGCGCATGTGCGTAGGCAAGCTGCTCGGGGGCGGTCAGGGCCGCGGCCGGGATGACAGTCCGGCTGCGCAGGCCGCGCGCGAGCCTCGCCCGGAACTCGCTGATCTCCTCGGGAGTGCCCCTGCCGCGTTTCGGCGCGGTCTTCAGGGTCTGCACCGTCGACCTGGCGCGGAAGGCTTGGATGCGTCGGTTGACGGCGTCGACGCCTTCGATGCGCTCCATGGACTCCGCCACGCCTCCCTGAGGGTGGGCCAGCAGCCCCCAGAGCGAGTTCAGCCGGTGAAGCTCATGCGAGGTCTCCTCCAGCCGCTGCCGGATGAGCCGGTCCATCGCCACGGGCGGCGGGACCGCCACGAGGTCCTCATCCACGTACCCCAGCGCCTGGAGCTCGTGGAGCGTCTCATCTGCCGGGTCCGACCGGTATGAACCCTGCAGGAGGTCCAGATAGAGACGCTCCTGCGGCGCGGTGAGACGCACGCGGCCTCCTCGTTGTAAGAGTCGTGCAGCACTATGCACGAGTCGTGCAGAAAGTGCACCTTCTGGCGCCCGCGCCACTCTGCTGTTCGCCCTGATCTGGTCGGACGTGCGTCGTGGCGCTGGCCGGCTTCGTGGTGGCCAGCGGCCTGCACACGATGACGCATTTCGTGCACCGGCATCTCGGCGGCCACGGCAGCGACGTCCCGCTCCTCGGCATCTTCAGGCGATCACTGCTGCGGGCGGTGGACGTAAGGCTCCGGCCACGTACGCAGATATGGAGATGCCCAACACCCTGCGCACAACGGGCACGGCCCACCTGCTGGAGGCCGCGCGGGCGGTCGGAGCCCGCCGGTTCCTCACGCAGTCCATGGTGCCGGGCCACGGATTCGTCGACCACGGCACGCGTCCCCTCACCGAGGCCGACCCGTTCGGCCGGCCGCGGGGGAGCAAGGCGGACCCCGTGGTGGAGGCCATGCGGGCGACCGAGCAGCAGGTGTTCACCGCGGACGGCATCGAGGGCATCGCTCTGCGCTACGGCGCCTTCTACGATCTGACCGGCTCGGAAGGCTTCGTCACCGCGCTGCGCGCCGGCAAGCTGCCGGTGCCCAGGGACGGCGGCGCAGGACCGAACTGGGATGGGCGCCCACACTGCCCAGCTACCGAGAGGGGGTAAAGGCCTCCGCACCTGAAAAGCGGCGCGGTCAGTGGGAGTCCGGTCTGGGGATAGGGATGCCGGCGGCGCGGAGCCTGGCCTCGAAAAGCGCGGCCAGCCGCGCCGCGGCCGGCGTCTGCTCTTCGCCGTGGTGGGCGATCAGCCTGTACCGGGTCGCGGCCTCGGTGCGGGCTTGCATGCCGGTCACGGTCTTCAGCAGTGCGGAGTCGGCGAGGTAGTGGTCGGCCGCGGCGGTGGCGAGCTCGGCGATGCGGGGGTCGTCCGGTTCCCAGGTCGCGGCTTCGGCCGCACGCCTGGCCAAGGCGACGAGCGCGGTGTCTTCGAGGGCGTGCTCGAAATGGGTGAGGTAGTCGTCGAAGCCTTCAGGGACCAGGGCCTTGGCCAGCACCCAGCCTTCCCTGGTGGCCGCCACCTCGTCGGCGGGGAACCCGAGGCCGGGCATCCGCTCCAGCAGCGCCACAGCGCGGTCGGGCAGCAGAGCCCGGTCACCATCGGCGAGCCGATGCAGCGTGTCACGCCGCGCGGTCAACTCCTCGATCCGTTCGGTGAGCTGCCGCTCGACGTCGGCGAGCGCGGCGGCGAACAGCGCGGCGTCGGCGTCGAGCAGGGGTCCGATCTCGGCCAGCGGCACCCCGGCGGCGGCCAGCGTCCGGATCTGCACCAGCCGCAACAGGTCGGCCGACCCGTAGCGTCGGTAGCCGGAGCTGTCGCGTTCCGGCTCCTCGACCAGGCCGAGCTTGTGGTAATGCCGCACCGTCTTCACCGTGACGCCGACGAATGCCGCCGCCTGCCCGATCGTGACTCCGTTTCTCATCTGCTCAGCCTGCCTTGCGCTCGAGCTCGGCGACTACACACCACCGCCGCACGACCGGAAGGGCTCGCCCCTCGAGGCGTACGGGTCACAGGTGCTCAGTCCTTCGGCCGAGCCGGAGCACCGCAGAACACCTCGTTGACGAGCCTTTGTCGGGCGTTCTGGAACGCCGCCGCGATGGACAGCTCCGCGTCGTCCACGCAGTTCAGCGCGGCGATCAGGGTCTTGCTGCCGTCGGGTGTGCTGTACATCAGCGCCGCGTGGCCCACCGCGGCGCCGTTGTGGCAGATGACGGTGCCGCCGCCGTCGGTGTTCACCACGAACACTCCCAGGCCGTAGTCCATGTCCGGGATGCCCGTCGGGTGCGGGGTGCACATCTCGGCCAGCAGCGGGGACGGCAGGAGCTTGCCGCCCAGCAGCGCGGAGATGAACGTGTGGAGGTCCTGGGTGGTCGAGATCATGTCGCCGCCGCTGGAGATCCAGGAGGGGTTCTGGCGGGTGATGTCGGCCGTCTTCTGCTCGCCGGCGTCCTCGTAGCGGTAGTAGGCGTGGGCGTACGGGCCGGGGATCTCCGGACCGTCGGGCACCACCGTGCCCGACAGGGCCAGCGGCCCCAGGATCAGCCGCCGCATCTCCTCGGCGACCGAACGGCCGGTGACCTTCTCGATCAGCAGCCTGGCCAGCACGTAGTTGGTGTTGGAATAGCTCCAGCCCATCCCCGGCTCGAACCGCGCCGGCTTGGACAACGCCAGCTCCACCAGCTCCTGCGGCCGGTAGGTCGTGAACCGGTTGTCCATCCACTCTTTGCCCGTCGTGCCGTAGGGGATGGCGATCCCCTGCGCGACCGTCCCGTCGTCGTAGACCTCGCCGCTGAAGTTGAACACCCCGCTGGTGTGCTGCAGCAGCATCCGCACCGTGATCCGCTCGTCCAGCCCGAACTCGGGCAGGTAGTCCGCCGCCGGAGTGTCCAGCCCGACCTTGCCCTCAGCCACCAGTTGCAGCACCAGGGTCGCGATGAAGGTCTTGGTGTTGCTGCCGATCCGGACATGCCCGTTCGTCGGCGGCTTCGCGGACCCACCCAGCTCGGCCGTCCCGGCGCTGCCGACCCACTCGCCCCGCTCATCGTGCACGCGCACCGACACCCCGACGAAGCCGGAATCGACGATCTCCTCGATCGCCTTCTGCAACTCCGGGCGACCCCGCCCGGCAGCAGCCGCGCCGTCCACAGCGGCCACCCCGGCCACCCCGCCGGCGTCGAGGGCGGCGGTGATCTTGCGGGCCATCTCGGCCGTGGTGCTGGGCTTGTCCAGGTGGACCTGGGCGGATTCGACGGCGAGGAGGATGGTGCTGCGGAAGTTGTCGGCTTCTGCCGGAGCCTGCTTGCCGAGCAGCTTCATGGCTGCGGTCAGGGCCGGCAGTACCCGGTCGGCGAGTGCGGCGACGGTCTTGCCCTCCAGGTCGATGTCCTTGGCCTTCGCGGCGAGCACGTGCCCGACCAGCCCTGTCGCCGAGGTCAGGGCGATGGTGGCATTCGTGGCGGCTTTGTGGGGTGAGCCGGTGGCGGCGGCCATCAACGACACGGCGCCGTACGCGGCGGTCCGCAGGGTGCTCTTGTCCTGGTCGGAAAGGGTGATGGACATGGTGGTTCACTCCGTCGAATCTGTTGTGTCCTGTCGGCTTCGTGCCGCTGCGCCGAGCTTCCACCCTGACCCGAGGTCAACCTCAACGGTGATCTAGCTCACATCTTGGGAGTGGGGGCAGCTTCGGGAGCCGGCCTGGCCGACGAGGCGCGGATCGACGCTTCCGTTGGAGGCGCCAGCGGGTCGCCGGCACGGGCTCACTGCCGAAGAAACCGCGCGCCGCCCACTCGATCCCAACCAGCCGCCCACCGTACGGCCGAATCCGTATGGCTCGGCGATACCGGCTGCTCATCCGGGCGGAGAGCGATCCACACCGTGGACAAGCGGCCTCGACCAACGATCAATCGCGCCGCAGGCCCCGGATCGGCGAGAGTAGGGGGAGGCAGCATCTCGTCCGACGGCGCCGGGTCGGCCGGGCGTGACAGGGGCAAGAGCTGGGTGCGAAGCAGCGGAGTGACATCAGGGATCATGCTGCCGTCAGCTCCGGCGACATCGGCGACATGTCTGCTGCTTCGTGCGCGGCTTGTGCCGTAGCGACGAGGACACTCCGCGGCGATCGTCACGGATCGCAGTGCGGTGGTGCAGGCCGCGTGGGTAGCGCTCGCCCATGCGGTCATCGTGATCCCGCGCCTGATCCGCAAGGCATGAGCGGCCCACCGGCGGGGTACGCGGCCCGCCCGGCGCCTGTGACCTATCCGCGCGACCTCTTATGGTCCCGCGGTTCCGCGCAAGCTGGGGGTGAGCCTTCCCCCAACGCCAGACGACGCCGGCCGCCGAAGTCGAGCGTGTGAGCCCATCTGCGCGATCCTCCGGGCCCGCCCACAGGGGCCGGGGATTTCGCTCACGCGAAGCTCAGAGTGAGATCAGGACCAGATCTGCCGCACTCTCACTTTCTGACGGGCTGGAGCATGCCCCAGTAGCGGTGACCAGACTCGTTTCTCTCGGTCGACTCGGTGGCCTTGGCGAGCTGGGCCATGGTGATGACGTACTTGCCGCCTCCACCGGCGAAGGGATTGGGATCCCAGACGAGGATGGTCTTCGCTTCCTTGTCGTAGCCGTAGGCGACGACGAAGTGACCGACGTCCGTCGCGCCGAAGTCGACGCCCCTGTACCAGGGGAGCCGGTCGATGAAGAGCTGGACCGGAACGGCCCTGCGGAGAACGCCGACGCTGTAGGCGATCCGCTCGCCCAGACGCTTGGCGTTGTACACGTCCCATGCGGGCGCATAGGCGTATCTGGTCTTCTTGGAATATGCGTTCAGCACCCGCAGCATGTCCTCGGCGGACGTGCCGTCCTTGGTGGTGCGCATCTTCTTGGCCAAGGTGGCCTGGCCGACCTTGATGCCGAGCGTGCGGAGAGAGATCTCAGCCGCTGCCGGGGCGCACCAGTAGTCCGTGGCCTGGAAGACCCCCTTGATCGGGAGTTTGGCCCGGGTAGGCGACGTGGACCCGGCGGGCAAGGTCGCTTGCGCGATGGCACTGCTCGCCCGGAGCTGGGTACTGACGGCGGCTGGGGTGGCCTGCGCGCTGCCTGGCTGGAGGGCGACGAAGGCTGAGACCAGGACGGCACTCAGTGCGGTACATGCTGAAAGCTTCTTCACGGGGGGAGATCTCCGGGGGAGTCGGGACAGTTGTGAACGATCTTGGCCGGACTTTACATGATCCGCTTTACCGTCTTGTCTGACCCTCGCGCGCAAGTCAGTTGCACTTTCCGGCAAACGCAAAGGTCGGCCTCTTGATCAGAGCCCGCTTCGAACCTTCGGGCCGCCCACAGCAATGACACTCGGCTGCCTGGCCTCGACCAGCGGCAAGTCAGCTGAACGTTGATCCCGCACGGCAGGCCGTGCGGGATCGCTTCGGCGTCGCTCGTGCCGGCGGCGTCGGTCAAGGTTTCGTCGTGCGCCGCGGTGGGCGACGGCACGTGAGGAAACCCGGCGATGCGGGCGGCGTGCCGCCAGTCGGCGGCGACGGCCTGGTGGTCCGGAAGCCGGCCTTGATGGTGTCAATCAGCGTGGCCAGGCAGTGGGCCGACCCGGTCCGGCGGTGAGAATCGTGTTACGCGGCCCGAACCAGCGGCTTTTCCCCATCAACGGTGCAGGTCACGAATCAGGGTCACCACGGTGTGGACGCCGTGAACACAGGCCTCGCGGGCACCCGTCTTGGACGCTCGATACCCGTACCGCCCGCACCGTCCCAGCCCACCGTCACGGTACAGATTCTTGTTTCCGCAGCTAGACCGCGTCTTGCGTGTCCCACCGTGTCCCACGGACGGCGCGCAGGACCGCGCTGGGTGGTCAGATGAGTCCTGTCACCACGTACCGACCACCACGTGCTGACGAAGCAACGAACAGAACCCGCGAACTCCTCGGCCAACCCGATGAGAAAGGTAGTGGCAGGACATGAACCGTCACCTCGGCGACAACGTACTCGGCGTTAAGGACATGGAGCAGCAGCCCAAGGCGCGCGGAAAGAGGTTCACGCTCAACGGCGCGCTCTGGTCCCTTCAGGTGTTGTTCGGCTTCTTCTTCGCCGGCAGCGGTTTCGGCAAGGTGCTGTTGTACGACGGAGCTCTGTATGCGGCAGCGCCCCGGGCCGTGGCCTGGTACGCCGCGGTGCCGCAGCCCCTGATCGTCTTCATCGGGATCTGTGAGGTACTCGGCGGCGTCGGCATGATCCTGCCGGCGATGACGGGAGTCAGACCGAAGCTGACGCCGCTCGCCGCCGTCGGCCTGACGCTGACGATGATCCTCGCGGCTGTCTTCCATATCATGCGCGGCGAATACGCACTGGTGCCCGCGAATCTCTTGCTGGGAGGCGTCGCGGCGTTCATCGCGGTCGGACGATGGAAGCTGAGGCCCATCGCACCCGCGATCCTCACCACCTCACGCGCACTCAAGTCGTTCGCGGTCCTCGGCGCACTGACCCTGCTGGTATTCGTACCGACGTGGTACACGATGACCAACGTCCAATTCTGATCACGTCGTTTCGCACGCCGACGGCCCCACTGCCGTACGCCCGAGGCGCATGTGCAGACGGCGATCTTCCGCACGACCGGCGTGGTGGCGACACCCGCGGCGGGCGGCCGTGCGTCTCCCCACAGCATTGCACCGATCGTCCGAGAGGACCTGGCACTTCCCGGCCCCCTCACGACCGTACGACATACGGCCGGACGGCCAGACGGGCGCCAAGGGTGACGGGCGACTCCACCACGTCCTGCGCCGCCTGGTTGAGCTCGCCCCTCCGACGCCTTCGCCGACCACCCAGGACCTCCACCCCGGCCGCAAACGCCATCATCCAGGCGCTGCGCTCCACGTCGTTCCCGTCAGGCGCTGCCGGGTGCGGGGCGGCGCGGACGGGGGCAGTGTGGCCAGGATGTCGGCGAGGGTCACCCCGGCCAGGCTGCTGCGCCACGCCTGGTGGGCTTCGGCCATCTTCTCGGCCAGGACGCAGGTGCGTCGGCACTCCTCGGCCGGCAGCGCTCCCCGTCCCTGCTGGCGGATCTCGCGGCACTCATACGGTGAGGACGTGCCGGCGACGGCCTCGACGATCTGCAGGAGCGTGATCTCGGAGGCGGAGCGCGCGAGCCGGAATCCGCCCCGCGGCCCGGTGGTGGCGGCCAGCAGGCCGGCCCGGACGAGCGCCTGCAGCTGCTTGGCCAGATAGGGCGCCGGAAGGTCGTAGTACTGCGCGAGCTGTGTCGTCGACGCAGTGGCTCCCGGATCGAGCTGTGCCAGCGACGTGGCGCAGTGCAGGACCCATTCCGTGCTCACAGGCAGCTTCACGGCCCCGAGTCTATCGCAGACATTGCGGACCTTTTTAGTCCTTGATAGCCTCCTTGCCGTAACGAGACAAGGGAGAACGTCATGCGGATCGCCGTCGCCGGCGCGACCGGGAACATCGGAGCCCTCACCGTCGCCGCCCTGGAAAGGGACGGTCACCACGTCACGCGCATCAGCCGCTCGCTCGGAGTGGACCTGTCGACCGGCGCAGGACTCGAGGACGCACTGACAGGCGTCGAGGCCGTCGTCGACGCCACCAACGGGCCCGCGACCGACCGACAGGAGACGGTGGCCTACTTCGGCACCACCACGCGCAACCTGCTCGCCGCCGAGGAGCGGGCCGGAGTCCGGCACCACGTGCTGCTCTCCATCGCCGGGGTCGACCGCATCGAGGGCAACGCGCACTACGCGGGCAAGCGGGAGCAGGAGCGCCTCGTGAGCGCGGGACCGGTGCCGTGGACGATCGTCCCGGCCACGCAGTTCCACGACTTCGCCGCGATGGTGGCCGGCTGGAGCGAGCAGGACGGCGTCGCCACCATCGCACCACTGCTGGTGCAGCCGATCGCGCCCGCGGACGTGGCCGAGGTCCTGGCCGAGGTCGCGGTGGGGGAGCCCCGGGGGCGTCACGCCGACATCGCAGGGCCCGAACCACAGGACCTGGTGGACATGGCCCGGCGCACCCACCAGGCGCTCGGCCGTACGGTGAGACTCGTGCCGACGTGGTCGACGACGTTCGGCCCGGAGATGGCAGGCAACGTGCTGCTGCCCGGCGAGGGCGCCCGCATCACGCCGACCACCTTCGACCAGTGGCTCGCGCAACAGCGATAGAGCGCCGGACGAGACGACCTCGTCGAGCCTCAGCCGTCAGCCCGTCTCGGGCCGGCCCCCGGTCAGACCGGCCAGGAAGGCCGCGGCGGCGGGGGAGGGGCGGTGCAGGCTCCAGATCAGATGCTCCATCCGCGCGGGCGCGTCCATGACCCGCAGCATCCGCAGCTCCGTCGTCTCACCGACGAACGCCGCGGGCAGCATCGCGATGCCCAGCCCCTGACGGATCAGCCGCGCCATGAAGTCGGCGGCCGTCACCTCGAAGGCCACCTCTCTCGTCAACCCGGCCGCCGCGAACGCCTCATCGGACTGCGCACGCCCCGCCGTCCCCTCGGGGAAGTCGACGAACACCTCCTGCGCCAACCTGCGCAGGTCCACCCCCACCTCGTCCGCCAGCTGATGCCCCGCAGGCACCACCGCCACCAGCTCCCCCCTGGCCAGCTCGCGGCTGCGCACCCCCTTGGGCGACATCCCCAGCGGCAGGCCGAGGAAGGCCACGTCCATGTCGCCCTGCCGTACCCGCTCGGTCAGCTCCTCGCTGGCGCCCACCCGCAGCGTCACCTTCACCTGCGGGTGACGGGCGTGGAAGTCCTTCAACGCCCGCGGCAGGTCGACGGCGGCCACCGTCGGGATCGCCCCCAGCGCCAGCCGGCCGCGGATCTCGCCCGCGGCCGCCGCCACCTCCGCCCGCGCCCGCTCGGCCGCCTCCAGCGCCTGGCGCGCCGCGGGCAGGAACGCCTCACCCTCGGGTGTCAGCCGCACCCGCCTGCTGGTGCGTTCGAACAGCCTGGCGCCCAGCTCGCGCTCCAGCCTGGCGATCTGGTGGCTGAGCGCCGACTGCACCACCATGCACCGCTCGGCCGCCCTGGTGAAGTTGCTCGTCTCGGCGACCGCCACCACGTACCGCATCTGCTGGAGTTCCATCCATCAATCGTGAACCACGATCGTTCACATGACAAACATGTGTTGGACTCATCGATCCATGGTCCGCCACGCTAGGACCATGACGAACCGGACACTCTCCCGCGGACTGCTGTTGCTCATGTCAACAGCCACCGGCCTCGCCGTCGCGGGCAACTACTTCGCCCAACCCCTGCTCGACCTCATCAGCAGAGAACTCGCGCTCACCACAGGCGCCGCCGCCCTCCTGGTCACCGCCGCCCAAGGCGGCTACGCCCTCGGACTGATCCTCCTGGTGCCCCTCGGCGACCTGGTCGAACGACGCCGCCTGGCCGTCATCCTCTACGCCCTGACCGCGCTGTTCCTGCTCGTCTCCGCCACCGCCGCCACCGGCCCCATCCTGCTGGCAGGCACCGTACTGACCGCACTGACCTCCGTCGCCGCCCAGGTCATCGTGCCCTTCGCCGCCACACTCGCCGACCCCGCCGAACGCGGCAAAGTCGTCGGCACCGTCATGACCGGCCTGCTGCTCGGCCTGCTCCTGGCCCGCACCGCCTCCGGCGCCCTGTCCGAACTCGGCGGCTGGCGGACCGTCTACTGGGTCAACGCCGGCCTCATGCTCCTCATGGCCGTCCTGCTACGTATCTACCTGCCCCGCCTGCACACCCGCGCCGGCCTCAGCTACCCCGCCCTGCTCCGCTCGATCTTCACCCTGCTGCGCGAGGAGCCCGTCCTACGCTGGCGCGCCGGCATCGGCGCCCTGGCCCTCGGCTCCTTCAGCGTCCTGTGGACCGCCCTGACCTTCCTGCTGGTCCAGCAGCCCTACGGCTGGAGCGAATCCAGCATCGGACTGTTCGGCCTCGTCGGCGCCGCCGGCGCACTCACCGCCACCATCGCAGGACGCCTGGCCGACCGGGGCCACGTCCAGGCCGTCACCGCCGCCGGCACCATGCTCATGCTCGCCTCCTGGCTGCCCCTGGCCGCCGGCGCCCGCTCCCTCATCTGGCTCCTGGTCGGCGTCATCATCCTCGACCTGGCCCAGCAAGCGGTCCTCAACAGCAACCAGAACGTCATCTACGCCCTACGCCCCGAAGCCCGCAACCGCATCAACTCCGCCTACATGACCTCCTACTTCATCGGCGGCGCCATCGGCTCGGCCCTCACCTCACTGGTCTGGGTCGCCCACGGCTGGAACGGCGTGGTCATCCTCGGCGCCACCCTCTCGGCAGGCACCCTCGCCCTGTGGACGCTCGAACGCCTCACCACCCGCACCCCCGCCACCCCCGCCGCCGCCGCCACCCGCCCCCTCATCCCTGCAGGCAGGTAACCCATGCGCATCACCGTCTTCGGAGCAGCAGGAGCCGTCGGCAGCCGCGTCGTGACCGAGGCACTCTCCCGCGGCCACCACGTCACCGCCGTCGTCCGCGACCCCTCCCGCCAGCCGGCCCCCACCGCCGCCGCACACCCCGACACCGCCGCCGCCACCCTCGGCGTCGGCGACGCGAGCGACCCCGCCGACGCCGCCCGCCTCATCGCCGGCCACGACCTCGTCATCACCGCCGTCCGCCCCGCCCCAGGACACGAAGCCGACCTCGTCACCGCCACCCAGACCCTCCTGAGCGCCGCACACCACGCCGCCACCAGAATCCTGCTCGTCGGCGGCGCCGCCACTCTCACCGTGCCAGGCTCCGGCGCCACCATGGTGCTGGACGACCCCGCCCACCTGCCCGCCGCCTACCGCCCCATCGCGCTCGCCTGCGCCGCCCAACTCCAGGTCTGCCGCGCCTCCGACGCCGACTGGACCTACCTCAGCCCCGCCGCGCAACTCCTGCCGGGCACGCGCACCGGCGCCTACCGCCTCGGCGCCGACGAACTCCTCCTGGACGCCGACGGCACCTCGGCCATCTCCATGGAGGACCTGGCCGTGGCGCTGCTCGACGAGGCCGAACACCCCCGCCACCGGCGCACCAGGTTCACCGTCGCCTACTGACCCACTCCCGCGACAGCATCGCGAAGATCACCTCATCGCACCACTCGCCCTTGACCCGCTCGTTCTCCACCAGATGCGCCTCCTTGCGCATCCCCAGCTTCTCCAGCACCCGCGCCGAAGCGGCGTTACGCCCGTCGAGACGGCCCACGATCCGGTGCAGACCCAACTCCTCGAAACCCAGCCGCAGCATCTCCACCGACGCCTCCGGCGCATACCCCCTGCCGTGGAAGTCCGGATGCAGCACATAACCGATCTCGCCCTGCTGATGCTCACGGCTGGTCCAGATCAACAGGACCTGCCCGATCAGCCGCCCCGTCTCCCGCAAGGTGACCCCCAGATCCAGCACATCACCCTCCTCCTGCAACGCCACCCGCGTGACGCGCTTGTCGAGAAAGGCCCGGGAGGCCTCCAGATCCCGAGGCTCCCAGTACAGAAACCTGGCCACCTCGGGCAACCGCTCGAAGGAGTGCGTGGCCTCCAGGTCATCGACGGTGAAAGGACGCAGAAGCAGACGGTCGGTCAGAATCGGAAACGAAGGCTTGAGCACGACACGCAGTGTAGGAACCCCCACCCCGCCCCTGCGACACCTTTTCCCCGCCTGCCTAAGCTGCCTGCATGGACCTCGACGCGGCCAGAAAACTCTGGGAACCCGCCCCCGGCTGGCTCAACACCGCCAGCTACGGCCTGCCACCCCGCCCCGCCCTCGACGACCTGCACACCGCCCTCACCCAATGGCGGCACGGCAGCACCGACTGGCAGCCATGGGACGACACCGTCACCCGCTCACGCGCCGCCTTCGCCACCCTCATCGGCGCGCCCGCCGACGACATCACCCTCAGCTCCACCGCCTCCCAGATCTTCTCCCAGATCGCCACCGCCCTACCACCCGGCTCACGCGTGCTCGTACCCGACATCGAGTTCACCAGCAACGTCTACCCCTGGGCCATGGCCGCCCACGTCGACACCGCCGCACCCGACCGCCTCGCCGAAGCCATCACCCCGCACACCAGCGCCGTGGCCTTCAGCCTCGTCCAGTCGGCCACCGGCCACAAGGCCCCGCTCGCCGACATCATCGAGGCCGCCCGCGCCCACGACACCCTCGTCATCGCCGACGCCAGCCAAGCCTGCGGCTGGCTGCCCGTCACCACCGACGGCCTCGACGCCCTGGCCTGCGCCGCCTACAAATGGCTGATGTGCCCACGCGGCGCCGCCTTCGGCTACCTGTCACCCCGCCTGCGCGCCCGCATGCGCCCCACCGCCGCCAACTGGTACTCCGGCACCAGCATGTACGGCATGCCGCTCACCCACCGCCCCGGCGCCCGAGCCTTCGACCTGTCACCGGCCTGGTTCTCCTACGTCGCCGCCGCCCCCACCCTCGAACTGCTCAACCAGCTCGACCTCGCCGACATCCACGCCCACAACCTCGCCCTGGCCAACCGCTTCCGCGCCGGAGCGGGACTACCGCCGGGCGACAGCGCCATCGTCTCCCTCGACACCGACGCGCTCGGCACCGGAGCCGAAACGGGCCGCCACCTCGAACGCGCCGGCGTGCGCGCCGCCGTACGGGCAGGCAAACTACGCGTCTCCTTCCACCTCTACACCAGCGAAAGCGACGTCGACCTCGCCCTACAAGCCCTCACCTGACACTCCACCCGCCGACCCACCGACACCGACCGACACCGACCGACCACGAAGGCACCCCACATGACCGTCCTGCACATCGCCTACGCCACCGACTGGGAAGCCGCCCAGCACACCGGCGAATACCGCATCTCCACCCGCGGCCGCACACTCGAACAAGAAGGCTTCATCCACTGCAGCGCCACCCGCGCCCAGGCCCGCACCGTCACCGAACTCTTCTACGCCGACGTCACCGAACCCCTGCTCCTCCTCGAGATCGACCCCACCGGCCTCGACATCCGCTACGAAGTGCCCGAAGGAGCCCACGAAGCCTTCCCCCACCTCTACGGACCCCTGCCGACCAGCTCAGTGAGCGCCGTCTACGAACACAACACCCGCTGAATCCGCCGCGAGGCCACCCACAACCCCAACCCGGCCAACACCACCAGATACAGCGCGTGCCCGGCCAACGCCCACTCCACCCGGCCCAGCGCCAGCCCCCGCACCAACTCCACCGCGTGATACAGCGGCGTCACCTGCACCACCGCCGCCAGCACCGGGGGATAGCCCCCCACCGGCGCGAACGTCCCCGAAAACAGGAACAACGAGAACTGCGCCGCCGTCATCAGGTCGAAGTCCTGCCACCCCCGCAAGAACGTCGACACCGCCATCCCCGCCGCCCCGAACGCCACCCCCACCAGCATCGTCGCAGGAAGGGCCGCCAACGCCCACCACGGCTCAGCCAGCCCCATCACCGCCATCACCAGCAAGAACGCCGCCGTGTAGAACGAACTGCGCACCATCGCCCACGTCAGCTCACCCAACGCCACCTCGATCGGCCGCACCGGCGTCGCCAAGATCGCCTCGAACGTCTTGGCGTACTTCATCTTGAAGAAGAAGTTGAACGTCGTCTCCGCCAACGCCCCGTTCATCGCCGACGCCGCCAGCATCGCCGGAGCCACGAACACCGCGTAGGACACCACCCGCCCATCACCCAGCGGAATCCGCCCCACCAGCGCCCCCACACCGACCCCGATCGACAACAGGTACAGCAGCGGCTCGAAGAACCCCGACACCAGCACCAGCCAGTACGAAGCGCCACTGCGCAACGCACCCACATTGCGGCCGACCACCGCGCCCACCCGGCCCACCGACACCTGCCGGGCCACCATCAACGTCACCATGATCAGTCCTGAAGTCGCTTACGGAAGGAGAACGCCGCCCACCACAACCCGGCCACCCCGAAGGCCAGCAGATACCCCCCATGCACCCACACCGGCCACGGGGGAGCCACCCCCAACGTCGCCGCCCTGCACAGCTCCACCCCGTGCCACAGCGGCGAGGCGTACGCCAACGGCCGCACCAACGCCGGCAACTGCTCCACAGGGAAGAACACCCCCGCGAACAACGTCGAAGGGATCATCACGAACCGAAACAGCAACGCGAAATAACTGTCATGGTCGATCGAGGCCGAGAACGCCGACACCGGCGCCGCCACAGCCACCGCCAGCAGCCCCACCACCACCAGCGTCACCGCCGCCCACGGCGAGGCCAACACCCCGAACGCCGCCACCACCGCCAGGAACACCACCGCCGCGACCTCGACCCTGAACACGATGTACAGCATCCAGCCGCGCACCATGTCCCACGCCGACACCCGCGTCGCGAACATCGCGTGCGCGCCCCGCGTCCACTTGAACTCACCCAGCACGCTGTAGGTGCACTCACCCACCGCCATCTGGAAAGCCGTCGAAGCCAGCACCCCCGGCACGATCCACTCCACGTACGACACGCCCTCCACCGTGCCCACGTAACCGCCGACCCCCAGCCCGATGCTCACCAGGAACAACAACGGCAGAAGAAACGACGAGAACAACGACGCCCGCCACAACCGCTTGTACAACGTCAGGTGCCGCTCCAGCACCGCCACCGTGGGATGCGCCATCAGTCCACCAACGTCCGGCCGGTCAGGTGCAGGAACACATCCTCCAGCGACGCCCGCCGCACCAGCACACTCGAGGGCGCCAACCCCCTGCGATGCACCTCCGACACCGCGTCGTCGCCGTCCTTGGCATACAGCAGGATCCGATCAGGCAGCACATCCACCCGATCACCCACCCCCGACAGCCGCTCCACGAACCCCTCCAACGGCTCGGAACCGAACCGCAACTCCACCACCTCGGGCGAGGCATACGACTCGATCAGCGACCGAGGCGAACCCTCAGCCACGATCCGACCCCCGTCCATCACCACCAGCCGATCGCACAACTGCTCGGCCTCGTCCATGTAGTGCGTCGTCAACACCAACGTCACCCCACGCTGCTTCAACCGGAACAACCGCTCCCACAGCAGGTGCCGCGCCTGCGGATCGAGCCCCGTCGTCGGCTCGTCCAGCAGCACCAGATCCGGCTCGTTCACCATCGCCCTCGCGATCGTCAGCCGCCGCTTCATACCCCCCGACAGCGGCTCCACCTTCGAGGAGGCCTTGTCACGCAACTGCGCGAAGTCGAGCATCTCCTCGGCCCGCTCGCGCGCCTGCGCCCGCGACAGCCCGAAGTACCTGGCATACGTCGTCAGGTTCTCCCGCACCGTCAGATCAGGATCAAGGTTGTCCAACTGCGGGCACACCCCCAGCCGAGCCCTGATCGCCGGCCCCTCCCGCACCGGATCCATCCCCAGGATCCGCAGCTCACCGGCCGACGGCATCGACACACACGAGATCATCCGCATCGTCGACGACTTGCCCGCGCCGTTGGGACCCAGGAACCCGAACGCCTCACCGGGCTCGACGTCGAGATCGATGCCGTCCACCGCAGTGAACTCACCGAAGCGCTTGACCAGCCCGCGCGCGTGAATAAGAGGTTGATGTTCAGCCACGAGGCCGAACACTAACCAACCCCACCGACAAACCCGCAAGTGAATAAAGCACGGCCCGCCCCTGAGGAGCGGCCGGCGCGGGGGAGTGGCACCACCCCGCGCGCCTCCACCTGCCCGTCGCCCGCCCCAGGCCAGCGATCAACCCGCGAGCCGACCCGACCCGGCCCGCCGCCATGAACAACGCCGATCACACGACCCAATGCGGCCGCCGAGAAGCCGACGACGGCGAAACCCCATCGGCCACCGCAGCGGCCAACCGCCGCACCGCCTCACCCAGAACATCCGCAGGCACCGTGTACGGAATACGCAACCGCTGCTCGAACACCCCAGGATCAGCCGCGAAGTACGCACCACCCTCGATCCGCACCCCATAGTCCAACGCCCGCTCAGCCAACGCCGACGCCACAGGCTCACCCAGATCCACCCACAACGACAGCCCACCCGCAGGCACCCGCCACGACCACTGCGGAACATGCTCACCCAACGCCGCCACCAGAGCGGCACGCTGCTCCCGCAACCGCTCCAGACGCGAAGGCAACAACTCCCCGCCCCGCCCCAGCAGAACCAACGCCAAAAGCTGATCAAGCACCGAACCACCCATGTCCGTGGCCACCCGCTGACCCGCCAGCTCCGTCACCAACTGCGACGGCGCCCGCAACCACCCGATACGCAGACCACCCCAGTGCGTCTTGCTCATCGACCCGATCGTGATGACCTGACCACTCCCACCCGACGGAGCATGACAGGCGAAAGGCGACGGCGCGGCACCATCGAGCGCCAGCTCGGCCAACGTCTCATCCACCACCAACCACGCCCCACAGCGCTGAGCCGCACGCAGAACCCGACCCCGCTCACCCTCCGGCATGAGACAACCAGTCGGATTGTGAAAATCAGGGATCAGATAGGCCAGCTGCGGCACCACCTGACCCAACGTCGACTCCACGATCTCCACATCCCACCCGCCATCACCCACCGGCACCGACACCGCACGCAACCGCGCCCGACGCATCGCCTCCAAAGCGTTCGGATACGACGGACTCTCCACCACCACCCGATCACCCGCACGACACAACAGCCCCAACACCAGCGTCAACGCATGCTGAGCACCAGAGGTCACCAAGATCTGCTCCGGCACCGTCGCCAGACCCCGCAACGTGAAACGCTCCGCGACCGCCGCACGCAACTCCGGCAAGCCATAGGGGTGATAACCGGGGGAGCCCGCCTGCTCCACCAACTCAGGACCGACCTGCGCCAGCGCATCGGCAAGCACCGCCCCCGGCAACGCCGGAGCCGCCCTGGCCAGATCGATCGCGCTGTCCCTCGACCCCAGCAGCCGCGACACCCCACTCGGCGCACGACCCTCGGGCAGCGCCGTCCACGTCCCCGAACCCTGACGGCTCCGCGCGAAACCACTCTCACGCAACAGGTCGTACACCGCGGTGACGGTCGCCCTGCTGACGTCCAACGCCGCAGCCAGCTCCCGCTCAGCGGGAAGCCTGACATGCAACGCGACCCGCCCGTCCAGGATCAGCGCGCTGATCGCCTGAGCCAGATGCCGGTAAGCGGGCCTCGCCCCCGCCAGGTCCGGCAACATCGCGGCGAGCCGCCGGCTGCCCACCATCCGGTCAGCGGCCATACCACTCTCCTGAAATTGGCCATGTCACCCAGGCCAATCACCCTACAGACTCGCCCCCATTGGCCTGAAAGAGCCCACCACCACACCCCGGAGCCGACCACATGGAACTCACCTACGTCCCCCTTGGCGAACGACCCCTCCGACGCCTTCCCCAACTGCTCATCGGCCTCACCCTGTACGGCCTCAGCCTCTCACTCCTGGTCAGAGCCTCACTCGGCCTCAACCCCTGGAGCGCTCTACACGAAGGCCTGACCCACCACACCACCCTCAGCTTCGGCACGATCAGCGCCGTCCTGGGCGCACTCGTCCTGCTGCTGTGGATCCCACTCAAACAGCGACCCACACTCGGCACCGCCGCCAACATCATCGTCCTGGCCTACTCAGCCGACCTCGGCCTCGCGCTCATCCCAGAAAACCTCGAACTGCCCGCACGAATCGCTCTGCTGACCGGGGGAGTGCTCCTCAACGGACTGTCCGTCGCCATCTACGTCGGCGCCCGCCTCGGACCAGGCCCCCGAGACGGCCTCATGACCGGCGCCTCCGCCGCGACCGGACGCTCCATCCGGCTGGTCCGCACCCTCATCGAGATAACCGTGCTCGCCACCGGCTGGCTCCTCGGCGGCAGCGTGGGCGCCGGCACCGTGCTGTACGCACTCACGGTCGGGCCGATCACCCAGTTCTTCATGCCCAGATTCGCCTACACGAGCACACCCTGAGCCGGCCCCCGCCGGACACAGGGGAGCGGCGCCACCTCCGACACCACGGGGGAGGGGCGCCACCACACCTCAACGTCTAAGAAGTCAGCACCCGCACCGCAGGCGCCTGCGGAGCCGCCATCGACGGCTGCTGCTGCCGTACCGCATCCACCGAACGCTGCCGCGGCGAGACGCGCTCAGCGCAGCCGCCCTCGCAGTAACCGTTGGTGACGATCAGCCGCCCCCTGGCAGGCGTGTACGCCTCACGGCCGGAAGCGGGCAGGACCCCCTGGCACACCTGGCACAAAATCGCGTCGTTCCCCACGTGTGCTCCCTATCCGAAGTCTCGCCGGATAACCCACACTATGCGCACTCAATCATTCCGGGTCAGTATTTCCACGATCCGTCAAACACATCGGTCAACATCCGGGGGAGCAAGCCGACACGCCGCACATCAGATCTACTTGACATAATGTTCATTATCGAGCAACCAGATCGGGCTACGATCAAGCCATGCCGAACATCGGAGTCCCCGAAATCCTCATGCTGCTCACCATCGTCGGCATCATCGCAGCCATCATCGCGGCCATCGCCATCAGCGCCGGCAAGGCCGCGCGAGGCCGCACCCCACATCCGATGACCACACCCACGACGCCCGCCGAACTCGAACACCAGCTACAGGCTCTCGTCAACGAGGGCAAGACCATCCTCGCCATCAAGATCCTGCGCCAGCACACCGGCCTCAGCCTCCAGGACGCCAAAACCGCCGTCGACGGCATGCGCGCAGGACGCCGCCTCATCGACCACCCCGCCATGACCCGCCTCCCACAGCCACCCCCACGCCTGCACCAGGCCGACCTCGCCACCAGAGTCCGCGAGCTCAAGGCCGCCGGACGCGAGCAGCAGGCCGTGCATCTGGTCATCGGCGAGACCGGCATGACCCAGGGCGAGGCACAGACCTTCGTCCAAGCGCTGTGATCGGCGTTACGATCGACACATGCCGACGAGTCTGGGTTCCCTCGTCCTCCTGACCGTTCTCGTGACAGCGGCGATCATCTGGTTGATCTTCCTGGCCGTACGGCTGACGCGGCGCCCCCGAAACCGCCTCCTGCCCTCCCTCGACATCACCGACCAGGCGCGTGAGCTGAAGGCCTCCGGCCAGTTCACCGACGCGGTCTTCCTGGTGCGCGGCGAGACGGGAATGAGTCATCGCGCCGCCACGAGATTCGTGCGAAAGCTATGAATCGAGGCTAAACCGGACAGAAGGTGAATTCTGTTTGGTATAAGAAACGTGCGCCAGAAGCGCCCTTGACGCGCGCCGCGAGACGGACCGCGCCCAGGCGCTCTCCCGCGCGCGTACGGCCAGGCCGGAGTCCCGCCCGCCGTACCTGACGACCCCCGTTTCCCTGTGACGCACCTCTCCCCCTTCGGCGATCACTCGAGCCGGAGCTATGTCCCCTTTGTTCCCCTCTGTCCGGGTGGAGATGTCCGGAAATTCGGGAAATTGCGCTGTTCAGTCACTTGGCTTTGCTGAGTCATGTCAGCATCACTTGTTCAGTCGAAGCTCAGCTCTGAAGGATGACCTCACGTGCGGATTCTGCTCCTTGTCTCTGCGTTCAACGGCCTGACCCAGCGCGCCTGGATCGAACTTCGCGAGGCCGGCCACGAGGTGACGGTGGAACTGGCGCTGTCGGAGGAGGTGATGCTCGAGGCGGTGGCTCTGGCCAAGCCCGACCTGGTGATCTGCCCCTTCCTGAAGGACAGGGTCCCCGAGCGGCTGTGGCGCGAGCACCGGGTGATCATCATCCACCCCGGCCCGCGTGGGGACAGGGGCCCGTCCTCGCTGGACTGGGCGATCCTGGAGGGCGAGCGGCGCTGGGGCGTGACGGCGTTGCAGGCGGTCGAGGAGATGGACGCGGGGCCGATCTGGGGGTGGCGGGAGTTCGCGTTGCCGGCCGAGCCGATGCGTAAGAGCTCGCTGTACAACGGGCTGGTCTCGGACGCCGCGGTGGAGTTGGTGGTGGAGGTGGTGCAGAAGGCGGCTGATCCTTCGTTCGTGCCTGTGCCGCTGGATTACGGGCGTCCTGAGGTGTGGGGCCGGTTGCGTCCTGCGATGGTGCGGGCCGATCGGGAGTTCTCGTGGGCGGAGTCGTCGGAGCGGGTGGTGCGGCGGATCAGGGCGGCTGACGGGTCGCCGGGTGCGGCGGCGTTGCTGTGCGGGATGCCGGTGCGGGTGTTCGACGCGCGGATGGGTCCTGAGCTGGTGGGTCAGCCGGGGTCGGTGGCTGCTCGCCGGGGTGGGGCGGTGTTGGTGCACACCGGTGACGGGACGGTGTGGGTCGGTCAGTTGCGGCGTGAGGACCGGGTCGGGGTGAAGCTGCCGGCTGTGTCGGTGTTGCGTCGGCGGCTGGGGCGGGCGCCGGGTAGTCAGCCGGGGTTTTCGGAGATCACGTATCAGCGGGCGGGCCGGGTGGGGGTGGTGAGTTTCGACTTCTACAACGGGGCGATGGCGACGAATCAGTGCCGGCGGTTGGTGGAGGCGTTGCAGTACGCGGTGGCGCAGGACACGCGGGTGGTGGTGGTTCGCGGTGGTGAGGTGTTCTCGAACGGGATTCATCTGAATGTGATCGAGTCGGCGCGGCATCCGGAGATGGAGGCGTGGATGAACATCAATGCCATCAACGGGGTGTGCAAGGAGATCATCGGCTGTACGGGGCAGTTGGTGGTGGCGTCGATGGGGGGTAACGCGGGCGCGGGTGGGGTGATGATGGCGCTCGGGGCGGATCGGGTGCTGGTGCGTGAGGGGCGGGTGCTGAATCCGCATTATCGGACGATGGGGTTGTTCGGTTCGGAGTACTGGACGTATGTGCTGCCTCGGCGGGTGGGTGCGGAGGTGGCGCAGTCGTTGACGGGTGAGGCGTTGCCGTTGGGGGCGGCGTCGGCGGTGTCGCTGGGGTTGGCTGATCGGTTGTTGAAGGGGTCGAGGGAGGAGTTCGAGCAGGAGGTTCTGGAGTACGCCGAGCGGTTGGCGGGGCGGGATGACTATGAGGAGCTGGTGCGGGTGAAGCGGGAGCGTCGTGAGGAGGATGAGCGGCGTAAGCCGTTGGAGGCGTATCGGATCGAGGAGTTGGCGGAGATGAGCAGGGACATGTTCGATGATCGGCATGGGTTCGCTGAGGCGCGGCGGGCGTTTGTGGGGAAGGCGAAGGCGGTGGCGACGCCGGCGCATCTTGCGTCGCATCGTGGGGCGTCTGGTCTCTGAGGTCTCGTTTGTCGCGTGCGCATCTCATATGTGAGATATGTTTGCCTGTTATGGTGGATGACTATCTTGTGCGGATCGGCAGGCTGATCCGGGATGCGCGGCAGCATCGGGGTTGGACGCAGCTTCAGCTGGCGGAGGCTTTGGCGACGAGTCAGAGCGCGGTGAACCGGATCGAGAAGGGCAATCAGAACATCAGTCTTGAGATGATTGCCCGGATCGGTGAGGCGTTGGACAGCGAGATCGTGTCGCTGGGTTATGCGGGGCCGATGCATCTTCGGGTGGTGGGTGGCCGGCGGTTGTCGGGCAGCATCGAGGTGAAGACGAGCAAGAACGCGTGTGTGGCGTTGTTGTGCGCGTCGTTGCTGAATTCGGGGCGGACGATCCTGCGGAAGGTGGCGCGGATCGAGGAGGTCTACCGGATTCTGGAGGTGCTGGCCTCGATCGGGGTGCGGGCGCGGTGGATCAATGACGGGAGCGATCTGGAGATCGTTCCTCCGGCGCGGCTGGATCTGGGGTCGATGGACACCGAGGCGGCTCGCCGTACCAGGAGTGTGATCATGTTCCTGGGGCCGTTGATGCATCGGGCGGAGCAGTTCGAGATTCCGTACGCGGGCGGGTGCGATCTGGGGACGCGGACGGTGCAGCCGCACATGAGCGCGTTGAAGCATTTCGGTCTGGAGCTGACGGCGACGGGCGGGATGTATCACGCGAAGGTGGACGCGTCGGTCTCCCCCACCAGGCCGATCGTGTTGACCGAGCGGGGCGACACGGTGACGGAGAACGCGCTGCTGGCGGCGGCGCGTCATGACGGGGTGTCGGTGATCCGTAACGCGTCGTCGAACTACATGGTGCAGGACCTGTGCTTCTTCCTGGAGGAGCTGGGTGTGAAGGTGGAGGGTGTCGGTACGACGACGCTGACGGTGCACGGGGTGCCGCAGATCGAGGCGGATGTCGACTACTCCCCCTCCGAGGATCCGGTGGAGGCGATGAGTCTGCTGGCGGCGGCGGTGGTGACGTCGTCGGAGCTGACGATCTGCAGGGTGCCGATCGAGTTCCTGGAGATCGAGCTGGCGGTGCTCGAGGAGATGGGGCTGGATCATGATCGGGGGGTGGAGTATCGGGCGGCGAACGGTCGTACGCGTCTGGTGGATCTGACGGTGCGGCCTTCGAAGCTCGTCTCCCCCACCGACAAGATTCATCCGATGCCGTTCCCCGGGCTGAACATCGACAATGTGCCGTTCTTCGCGGCGATCGCGGCGACGGCGCAGGGCTCGACGCTGATTCATGACTGGGTCTACGACAATCGGGCGATCTATCTGACGGAGCTGACGCGGCTGGGTGCGTCGGTGAAGTTGCTGGATCCGCATCGGGTGCTGGTGGAGGGGCCGACGCGGTGGCGGTCGGCGGAGATGATGTGTCCGCCGGCGTTGCGTCCCGCGGTGGTGGTGCTGCTGGCGATGATGGCGGCGGAGGGCACGTCGGTGCTGCGGAATGTGTATGTGATCAATCGGGGTTATGAGGATCTGGCGGAGCGGTTGACGGCGCTGGGTGCGCGGATCGAGATCTTCCGCGACATCTAGGGTCCTGTCCCCCGCCTTGTCTGTGAGGGCTGCCCCGCCGCTCCCCTGCCGTTGGGGGGTGGCGGGGCTCTGCCGTCTGTGGGGCGGCGCTTTGCCGGGTGCGGCCGGCTCAGTGCAGGGCGGCCTCAGTGCAGGGCGGCCTCAGTGCAGGGCGGCCTCAGTGCAGGGCGGCCTCGATGAGGTCGGCTGCGCGCTTGGTGCCGCCTTCGGCCTGGAGTTGGCGTTGGATGGCGGCGAGGCGTTCGGTGACGTGGGGGTCGCCGGTGAGGTCGAGCAGGGCTTGGCGCAGGGCGGTGGCGGTGGCCTGGTCGGTGTCGAGGCGGCGGGCGACGCCGAGTTCGGTGAGGCGGTCGGCGTTGGAGAACTGGTCGACGGCCTGGGGTACGGCGATCATGGGGACGGCGCAGACGAGTCCTTCGGCGGCGCCGCCCATGCCGGCGTGGGTGACGAAGGCGTCGGCCTGGCGCAGGATGTCGAGCTGGGGCACCCAGGTGTGGATCTCGGCGGTGGCGGGGACGGGGCCGAGGTCTGCGGGGTCGACGTGTTTGCCGATCTGCAGGACGAGGTGCCAGCCGGGCAGGTCGCCGAAGGCTTGGAGGCATTCGCGGTAGAAGGCCGGCTGGTTGGTGAAGGCGGAGCCGAGCGAGACCAGGATGACGTGGTCGGCGTCGTGGGGGCGCTGCCAGGTGCCTTGCTGGGTGCGGGGGCCTGTGCAGGGGCCGATGAAGGTGTAGTGGGCGGCGTCGACGCGGTCGGCGTGGGGTTGCAGGGCGCGCGGGATGAGGACGAGGCAGTTGTCGGGGCGGCCGACGAAGTTCTCGTGGGTGGCGTCGATGCCTTCGTCGTCGAGCCATTGCTGGGCGCGGCGGTAGTGGTCGGCGCCTTCGGGGGTGGAGCGCAGTTGCTCGATGAGGGGGGCCATGTCGCTTTCGTAGCCGTCCCATGCGACGTAGGTGGGTGAGAGCTGGATGATCGGGATGTTCCACTGGGTGGCCAGGACGCGGGCCGGTGCGGCGCCGATGTCGTAGAGGAACAGGTCGGGCCGGTCGTCGTGGTAGGCCTGGCGGAGCTGGGGGGTCATGGCCTGGTTGTCGCGCAGGAAGACGTCGAGTTGGGCGATGGTGTCGTCGGGCCAGCCGTCGGGGTCGTCGTGGGTGGGCAGGGTGGAGGTGTAGGGCTTGGGTTCGGCTCCGGCGGAGGTGATGACGTCGTGGTAGGAGGGGTCGTTGGCGTAGGTGACGCGATGGCCGCGGCGCACCAGTTCGGCGATGACCTCCAGGCTCGGGTTGACGTGGCCGGGTGCCGGAATGCTGACCATGGCGATGTGTGACATGGTCATCAAGGTTATCGGGGCTGGTCGTGGGGCTCCTCGCGTTTTTGTCGGTGCCGCTCGGTACGGTCTTTGCGCTGATGTTCTAGGCGAGGAGGGGCATGCGGCCTGCGGAGCTCAACAGGCTGACGGTGCGGGAGGCGGCTGACCGTTATGTGGAGTTGGTGCGTGCCAAGACGTTGACGGGGGCGTTGTCGTTGTCGACGGCGGAGGTCTACGCGCGGGATGTGGCGACGTTGGTGGCGCTGGCCGGTGAGGGGGCGGTGCTCGACGATCTGACGGGCGAGGACGTGGATGCGATTTTGCTGGCGTTCGCGCGTAAGCCTGACGGGCGCAGGGCCGAGCCGACGGTCGGGTTGCAGAGCGCCTCTTCGCAGGCGCGGTTCAGGCGGTCGATCTCGGCGCTGTTCAAGCACGCGACGCTGGCGGGTTGGGTGCAGATCAATCCGATGGCGATGGCGACGGTGACGGCCAGGGAGCGGGGCGGGCTGCGGGCCGAGCGGCGGGCGTTGACGCGGGAGCAGGCGCAGGGGCTGATCGGCGCGGCCAGGGAGTTGGGGGCCGAGCCCGCGGTTGCGGCGCCGGTGGCGAAGGGGCGGCGCAGGCCGCGTAGTGACCAGCGTACGGAGTCGCGTGACGCGTTGATCGTGTTGTTGTTGTCGACGGTGGGTCCGCGGGTGTCGGAGCTGGTGCGGGCCAATGTGGAGGATTTCTACACCAACGACGGGGTGCGTTACTGGCGGATCTTCGGCAAGGGCGGCAAGACGCGTGATGTGCCGTTGCCGGGGGTGGTGGCGCAGGCGTTGGAGGCGTATCTGGCCGGGGGGCGTCCGGAGACGGCCGACAAGGCGTTGCTGTTGTCGTGGCGGGGGCGGCGGTTGGCGCGCGGTGATGTGCAGGCGGTGATCGACAGGGTGCAGCGGCAGGTCGATCCTGCGCAGCGGCGTTCGGTGACGCCGCATGGTCTGCGGCACACGACGGCGACGCATCTGCTGGCCGACGCGGTGGACATGGACGCGGTGCGGCGGGTGCTGGGGCACAGTGATCTGGCGACGTTGGGGCGTTATCGCGATGAGCTGCCCGGTGAGCTGGAGGTGGCGATGCGCTCCCATCCGTTGCTGAAGCCTCCTGATCGGCGATGATGGACGGCATGACTTCGGCTTTGTGGTCGTTCGCGGTGGTTGCGGGGTTGGTCACGATCGTGCCGGGGCTCGACACGGCGCTGGTGTTGCGGGCGGCGTTGACGCGGGGCAGGCGGGTGGCTTTCGCGACGGCGCTGGGGGTCAACACCGGGGTGCTGGTGTGGGGGGCGGCCGCGGCGGCGGGGTTGTCGGCGTTGCTGACCGCTTCGCAGGTGGCCTTCACCGCTTTGCGTTACGCGGGTGCGGCCTACCTGGTGTGGTTCGGGGTGTCGATGATCGTGAAGGCTCGGCGGCCGGCGCAGGGGGTGGCCGAGCCTGCCGTACGGGAGGGTGGCGGGCTGGTCTCGGCGTGGGCGAGGGGCGCGCTGACGAACCTGCTCAATCCCAAGATCGGCGTGTTCTACGTGGCGTTGCTGCCGCAGTTCCTGCCGCAGGAGGCGCCGCCGCTGGTGGGCGGGTTGCTGCTGGCGCTGGTGCACAACGTGGAGGGTCTGGCCTGGTTCACGTTGCTGATCTTCGGGGCGGGGGCGGCGAGGTCGTGGCTGGAGCGGCCGGTGGCGCGCAGGGTGATCGACAGGGTGACGGGCACGGTGCTGGTGGCCTTCGGGCTGCGGCTGGCGTTGTCGCCGCAGTAGCGGCTGGGAGCGCTCAGATGAGCCCGCCGTCGACGTGGATGTTCTGGCCTGTCACCCAGCCGCTGTCGGGTCCGGCGAGGAAGGCGACGACGGCCGCGACGTCGGCGGGGGTGCCGAGCCTGCCCAGGGGGGTCATGGTGGCCACGGCCTGGCGTTGCTGTTCGGTGGTCGCCTCGCGCAGCAGGTCGGTGTCGGTGGGGCCGGGTGAGATGGTGTTGACGGTGATGCCGCGTCCTGCCAGTTCCTTGGCCGCGACCCTGCTGAACTGCTCGACGGCGGCTTTGCTCGCGGTGTAGAGGGCCTCGCCCGGGCTGGGCCAGGTGGTGCTGACGGTCGACAGGTTGATGATCCTGGCGCCGTCTCGCAGGTGGGGCAGGGCGTGCTGGATGGTGAAGAAGACGCCTTTGGCGTTGACGGCCATGGCGTGGTCGTAGTCGGCCTCGGTGACCTCGGAGATGGGGCGGTCGGCGGCGATGGCGGCGTTGTTGACCAGGATGTCGAGGCCGGGTTCGGGGAAGCGCTCGTGGGCGGTGGTGAAGGCGGTGGCGAACAGCCGCTGGATGTCGTCGAGGTCGGTCAGGTCGAGGCGTACGGGCCAGGCGCCGCCGTCGGCCGAGCCGCGCAGGGCGCCGACCTCGAGGTCGATCTCGGCGGCCACGCGCCGGGCGGCGGCCTCCGCCGAGGCGTAGGTGAAGACGACCGAGGCGCCGTCGGCGGCCAGGCGTTGCACGATGGCCCTTCCGATGCCGCGTGAGCCGCCCGTCACCAGCGCGGTTCTGCCTGTCAGTGGCCCCATGGTCGCTCCTTTCGCCGGCTTGCCCTCCTCTCCCCTTCCACAGATGAGGCGCTTCAGTCGGCGCGGGCGGCCGGTGTCAGGTTCGTACGGCGGGCGTCAGGTGGAGCGCGATCTGGTCGAGGGAGACGTCGAGCACCTCGGCCAGGGCGGCGATGGTGAAGAAGGCGGGCGTGGGGATGCGGCCGGTCTCGATCTTGCGGAGCGTTTCGGCGGACATCCCCGCCGCGGCGGCCACCTCCACGATGCTGCGTTCGCCGCGTGCCTGCCGGAGGAGATGGCCGAGCCGTTCGCCGCGCTCGCGCTCGTCTGGGGTCAAAGGGGGTCGCACCATGGACCCATCCTATCAAGCGGTATAGAAATACCGGTATAGTTATCGACATAGTGGAGATCAAGACCGACAACGAGCTGGCCGCGATGCGAGAGGCGGGCAGGGTCGTGGCCCGCGCCCTGAAGGCGGTGAGCGAACACGCCGCGGTCGGCGTGCGCCTGACCGAGCTGGACGCGGTGGCCGCGGACGTCATCGACGAGGTGGGCGCCAGGCCCGCGTTCCTGCACTGCCATCCCGATTTCGCGCCCACCTCCTTCGCCGCGGTGATCTGCGCGTCGGTCAACGACGCGATCGTGCACGGCATCCCCGACGGCTACCGGCTGCGCGAGGGCGACCTGCTCAGCGTCGACTGCGGCGCCTGGCTCGACGGGTGGGCCGCCGACGCCGCCGACGCCGCCGTCTCCGTCGTCGTCGGGACGCCCCGCCCCGACGACGTGGCGCTGATCGAGGCGAGCGAGCGCGCCCTGGCGGCGGGCGTCGCCGCGGCGGTGCCGGGCAACAGGATCGGCGACATCGGCCACGCGATCGGCCAGGTGGCCGGCGGCGCCGGATACGGCACGCCGCCCGACTTCGGCGGGCACGGCATCGGCCGGCGGATGCACGAGGACCCCGCCGTCCCCAACCGTGGCAGGCCGGGGCGCGGGATGGTGTTGCGGCACGGGATGGTGCCGGCGATCGAGCCGATGTTCGTGGCGGGCGGCGACGGCCGTTACCGGGTGGCGCCAGACGGCTGGAGGCTGCACAGCGTCAGCGGCGCCAGGGCCGCCCACTCCGAGCACACGGTCGCCGTGACCGACGACGGCCCCCGCGTCCTCGCCCTCCCCTGACTCCTGCGACGCTTCGCTCCCCGCACACCCTTCGCTCCACCGCCCATGCTCAGGCCCCGCGCTCCAGCGTTTCAGCCCCCCGCGCGGCACGGTTCCGGTGGCTCCGACAACTCCCGGCCGCAACACGCCGCGCGGACGGCGGGAAGGGGCCAGGCCGACAGCGGGCGCGAGCCCAAGCCGCCGGCTGACAGCGACGCTTGCCTTGCCCGAGCCCCCGTACCCGGCGCCCCGAAACCTCGGCACCGGGTACGCGGGACCAGTCATCCTGGCATCGGGCACGAAGCCGCCGTCAAGCCCTGCTGGAGAGGCGGCTTCAGGGGTGCTCGCCCGGCTGTTCAGCTCTTTCATTCAGGCACATCAGCGTCTGCTGGCCCGTCGCGACGAGCGTCCGGTGCCCCTCCTGGACGCCGAACACCTCCAGTTGGCACACGGTCAGTGTCCGCCCGGATTTCAGAACCGTTCCCACGGCCTCGATGTGATCGCCTACGGCAGGCCGCAGAAGATTGATCTTGTACTCCACTGTGAGCACCGTGGTGTTCTCGGGAAAGAGGGTGAACCCCGCATAGCCGCCCGCGCTGTCGGCGATGGCGCTGGTGGCTCCCGCATGGATGTAGCCGTGCTGCTGGGTGACCTCGGGCCGGCTGGGGAGCACGATGTGCACGCATCCTGGAGCGATGTGCACGATGCGTGCGCCGAGATGGCGCATCAGTCCCTGACGTTCGAAACTGGCCCTGATACGCGCCTGCACCTCAGGGCTCGCCTGCTGCCGTTGCTGCCGATCGTCCATGGCCCTCCTCAATCGTGCGCCCGTCTTTCCCGGACCTCGTCCCAGCCTGTTCCGGCCTACGCGGTCTGCCCCTACTTGACCAGTTGCGCTGCCGGCAGCGCCAGACCGTGCACGATCATCGCGGCATCGCAGACGCGGGGACAGGCGCCAGAAGGAGCGAAGGAGTCTTGTGACGGTTGAGTTGTCCGAAGGAGGCGCTGCAGCCCGGTCGGCGCTGCTCGCCCGCCCTGTTCCCCCACCCCCGGGGGCGCGCTCCCTCGCCATGCCCTCCACCGCATGACCACGCGCCCCCGGACGGGCTCCTACGCGTCGAGGATGGGGATCAGCTGCTCCTCCTCGTAGCTCAGGTGGCTCTCCAGCGCGTCGATGAGCCGGTCGACCTCGGCCAGCACCTGGGCGGGGTCGGCGTCGGCGGCGGAGACGACCTGCTGCAGTTCCTCGATCAGCGCGGCGACGGTGTGGTGCTCCTCCCCCAGCCGCTCGATGGTCGGGGCGAGCTCGGGGTGGCGGGCGGCCAGGGCGGGGAACATTCCCTGGTCCTCGTGGGTGTGGTGGACGTGCAGTCCCTGGCAGAACGTCAGGCAGTTCACCCGCAGCTGGGCGCCCAGTCCGGCGCCCGACTCGGTGATCTCCTTGCGGATCAGGGCCAGCTCCCGCCTGAAGGTGTTGTGGATGAGTCTGAGCGCCTCGCCGAAGGAGCCGGCCTTGATGTTGGGCGGCCCGCTCGGGATCTCCTTCAGCGCCACGACCGGCAGGAGGCGGGTGGTCTTGGCCTGGTAGTCGGCCCATCCGGGGTCGGCCTCGACCGCGCGGGCGAACAGGCGGTCGCGCTCTTGTCCCTCCAGGACGACGGCGTGCGCGTCGTAGGTGAAGACGCCGGTCTCGACCTGGACGCGCGGGTTGGCCACCACGTTGTGGAACCAGGCCGGGTGCTGGGCCGCGCCTCCGGCCGAGCCGATGACCAGGACGCGGTCGCCGTCGGGCAGGTATCCGAGCGGGGTGGTGTGCGGGCGGCCCGAGCGCGCTCCGGTGGTGGTCAGCAGGAGCAGTCTGGCTCCTTCGAAGTATCCGCCGACCCGCCCTTCGTTGGCCCGGAACTCCTCGATGACCTGCTGGTTGAACTCGTTCGGCATTCTCTGCTTTCTTCTTCGGGATGCGGTGAGCATGACGACGTCACCACGGCAGGACCGTGGTGCGGCGGGGAGGGGACGGCGCGCCCTGACGCCCGGCGGGGCTGACCCGGCGGGTGGTGTACGGCGGCGCCGTGCAGAGGGGGATGTCGCGCGTCGGCGCGGAACGGTGGCCCACAGGCGGAGCGGACAGCGAAGGCGGACCTCTGGCCCGCCCGGCGCTCACGCCGTGGCCGGGACCCTCACTCGCTCGTGGCCCAAGCAGGCCGACCCGGCAGTCACATCAAGCACCCTAGCGGCACCGAAGTCGGCCAGGCAACGCCGCCCCGACGCCGGCGGGGGCCGCGACGGCTTCCGGCCCTCGGGCAGCCACCGGCCTCCTGGCCACGCCGCGCCGGGGCCGCGCGCCCTGGGCCTGCCGTCTCGCGCGGCCGGCCCAGGGCGCGCGGCCGACCGGAGAGGCTGTGCGCCGTACCCGCGCTGCGCGCTTGGCCCGCGCGGCGGGGACGACGGGGCGGCGGCTCGGTCAGCCGGCTCGCGCGGTGAGCACCGCCTGGGCGGCCCCGGCGGCTTGGGCGGCGACGCCCAGGATGCCGGAGGTGATGAACGGGCCGCCCCCTGCGAGGTCCCCGACCACATGCAGGCGTGGATCGGCCGGGACCAGTCCCCCGGCTGGATGCGGTGCCGCCAGGTCTTCGGCCAGCAGGGAGGCGACCAGCTGCGCGGCCGCGTGCGGCACGGCCTGCGGGGAGGGATTGACGGCATTGACGACGACGTCCGCGCTCTGCGTGCCGTCGTCGCAGCGCAGCCGGAAGCGGCCGTGCGCGGCTTGGATCTCGCGGACGCCCGCGGCCACGGTGAGCTGCCCGCGCTCCAGCAACTCCATCAGGACGCGCGCGTTGACCGGCACCATGGGCGAGGCGAGGCTGGTGGCCAGCCGGAAGTGACGCCGCAGTCGCCCGCGGTCGGGCTCGGGCAGCAGCCGCCAGGCGTAGGGGCCGAGGGCGTGCGCCGTCTCCTGCAGGACGCGGCGGCCGATCGCGGGATCGTCGACGGCGGCCAGCTGGCGTCGCAGCCTCCGTCCGGGCTCCTCGGTGCTGGCGGCGAGCAGGTCGGCCGCGAAGTCGTCGAAGTCCTCCCCGGCCTGGTCCAGTTCGGCGCGCAGCAACTGGATGAGGTCGTCCAGGGTGACGGCGCCGTTCTCGCGGTGCAGCGCCCTCACGCGTTCGGCGGTCAGGTGCCGTGGCCGGTGATCGAGGGGGCGCTGCCAGACGTGCGGCAGCAGGCCGCTGCGCGAGACCAGCCTGATCGGCCCGGTGTGCCCGCGCGCGGCGAGCGAGACGACGACGTCGACCGCGGTCAGGCCGCTGCCGATGACCGCCACGCTGCTCTCGGCAGGGACCTGCTCCAGTGTGCGGGCCAGCGGGTACGGATCGGCCACGAAGCCGGGGGCCGCGCCGAGGCCGTAGTGGTCGTGAGGTGTTCCCGCGCCCACGCACAGCGCCACGTGGTCGGCTTGGTGCACGTGCCCGTCCTCGGCGCGCAACCTCAGCCGGTCTGCGGAGGCGGCCATCGCGGTGACGCGGGCGGCGTGCACGCGTACGTGCCAGCCGCGCTCGCGCAGGGCGGCCAGTGCCGTCTCGGCGGTGTGCCGCAGGTAGTGGCCGTAGAGCGCGCGGGGAACGAGCGGCTGTCCCAGCAGGCCGTCGAGGTGGGCGGGAGCGCGCTCGCCCAGCCAGGCCGCGTAGTGCCCCCTGTCATGGTGACGGATCGACATGAGGGCGGGTGGAGCGTTGACCAGCACCGTGTCCAGGTCGGGGCCGTACGGGCGGCCTCGCCACGGGTGCGCCGACGGCTCGAACACGGTGAGGTCGCCGGGCTGTGCGGCGGTGGCGGCCAGTGTGTCCAGCAGCGCGACCGTGGCGGCGCCCGCTCCGACTATCGCGATGTCCATGTCTTTCCCTTCGTGGCCTGTCCTGGGCTTGGAAGCATCACGGCGGCCGGAGCCGCTCTCCATCCCCTCGGGCGGGTGAGCGGCGGGCGTCGATCCCCCTCAAACGAGGGGTTGGCCCGGAGCGGGAACATGGGGCAGGCTCACCGGGGGTCCGGACCACAGGCAGGAGGCTCGATGAGTGATCGGCTCCGTCAGGCCGAGGTGATGTCGGCCGCCGAGCGCGCCGGTGACGCGCTGGAGCTGTTCAGCCGCGTCTCCGACAGGCTGCGGCGGCTCGTTCCCTACGACGCGGCCGTGTGGACGGCCACCGACCCCGAAAGCGGCCTGGTCACCGCGCCCATGCTGGTCAACAACCTCGGCTCAGGTGAAGGCTGTGCCGCCTACTGGGAGAGCGAGCTCCTGGAGGAGAACGTGCTCGCCTTCAGGGATCTGGCCCGCGCCGCCGTCCCCGCGGCCGGTCTGCGCGCGGCCACCGGCGATCTGCCCGCGCGCAGCGCACGCTTTCGCCGTCTGCTCGGGGCCCAGGGCGTCGATGACGAGTTGCGCGCGGTGCTGCGGATCGGCGAGCGGCCGTGGGGTGTGGTCAGCCTGTTCCGCATGCGGCCTGGCTCGGCGTTCGGCCAGGAGGAGATCGCGTTGCTCGCCGCTCTGTCCGGGCCGCTGGCCGAGCGGCTGCGCCGGTTCGCTCGTCCGTCCGGTTCGGGTGGCGCGGCACGCGCGCCGGCGCCCGGGCTGCTGTTGTTCGACGAGCACGGCGAGGCCACGTCCATCAACGAGGAGGCGCGCGGCCATCTGGCGCTGCTGCCGCAGGGCCCGTCCGTCCCGTCGGCGCTGGGGCTGCGGCTGCCCATCTGGGTGGTCGGCGCGGCCATGCAGGCCAGGGCGATCGAGCAGGGCCGCGATCGGGGCAGCGCCAGGGTCCGTATCCGCACCGTCGACGGTCAGTGGTTGACCTGCCACGCCTCATGTCTCAGCGGCCCCGGTGGCAGGCCGGGTCCGGTGGCGCTCGTCATCGAGCCCACGGCTCGGGTCGAGGTGGCGTTCATCGTGGCCCAGGCCTACGGTCTGACACCGCGCGAGCTTGAGATCGCCCACCTGGTCGCTCGAGGGCTGCCCACCGCCGAGATCGCCGCGGCGTTGTTCCTGTCTCCGCACACCGTCCGCGGCTATCTCAAGGCCGTCTTCGGCAAGGCGGGCGTCTCCAGCAGGGGCGAGCTCGTCGCGCGGCTGTTCGCCGAGCGCCACTGAACCCCGGGGCGGGCCCCGGTGGGGGACGGTACGGCGGCCGTCCCCTCTACCGCCGCGCGGCCTGAGGCGATCACGGGTCGATCACGGGGCGGTCGCCGCGCTCCTGACCGGCTGGCGCAGCACGGTGCGCATCGTGGCGGGGTCGCTCTCGCCCAGGTCCGACAGGTACACCTCGTGGTGCAGGCCGTTGACCACCAGATCGTGGGCGTCCATGTAGTCCTGCATCGCCGCCAGCGTGAGGTGCTCGTCGCTGTGGGGGCCCTCGTGCAGCGCTTCGACGCACTCGCCCTCGGTGAAGGTGACGACCTGCACCCGGTCGACGGCGGCGCCCGAGGGGCGCGCCGCCTCCCTCGCGCGCTCCATCTGCCCGTCGGCCGGTACGGCGGGCAGCGGCAGGTGCAGGTGCCAGCGCCACTGCTCGCGCGGCACCTGAAGCGCGGGCCGCTCGTCCTCCACCCACCAGCGGCCTTCCAGCGGGCCGAAGGGGACGTTCATGGCGGCGGCGACGGTGTAGAGCGCGGTGATGGCCGAGGTGTGCTCGCCGCCGCCGGGTTCGCCGAGTCCTGAGACGGTCAGCGCGGTGACGGGCCCGTAGGTGGTGATCACTGGTCTTCCTCCAGGGGGATCTGCAGATGGGTGATGAGCTGGTCTGCGGGGGTGGTGGCCGGGTCGCTGGCGTAGACCTCCCTGAGCGGGCCGTGCACGGGGTGGTTGCGTTCGGCGCACCACGACAGCAGGGCGTGCGCGGTCAGGGAGATCTGGTCGTAGGGACCGATGTGGGTGGCCTGGGCGAAGCGGCCTCCCGGCAGGAGGCGGCTGGTGGTGCCGGTGACGGGCGCGTCGCTTTCCAGGGCCACCTCGACGGTGAGGGGTTCGTTCAGGTCGACGGGGAACAGTCCGATCAGGCGGGGCGCGGCCTGCTGGAGATGGGCGTGCTGGAGACGGGCGGCCAGGAGCCTGGCCACGCACGCGGAGGTGGCGCGGCCCACGTCCAGGTCGTCGGCGGCCTGTTCGCTCGTCACCGCCACCAGGCGGGCGCTCTCCTCGACCATGCGGACCTGGGCCGACGGCAGCCCGTCGGCCATGACCTTCTCCAGGGCGGCCAGGGTGCGGCGGCGGCGGCGCAGTTCGCTGTCCAGGTCGTCGCGGACCTGGCCGAGCGCGCCTGCCGTACCCGACAGGACCTGCGCGATGACCGCGAGCGGCACGTCCAGTGACCGCAGCAACCCGATCGACATGGCCTGGCGGGCCTGGGAGGGGTGGTAGTAGCGGTAGCCGGTGTCGTCGTCGACGTGGGCGGGCGGCAGCAGGCCCAGGTCGGCGTAGTGGCGCAGCTGTTTGACGCTGAGCCTGCTGAGACGGGCGAACTGCCCGATTGGCAGGAGGTCCATGTCTCAAGGATGGGCTCTCCCTCGGCAGGAGAGTCCAACCGGTTGACCCTCACGGTGGGTGAGGGTTCATGCTGGAGGGATGAGTTTGACGGTGGGGCGGGTGGCGCGGCTGGCGGGGGTGACGGTGCGGACGCTGCACCACTACGACGAGATCGGCCTGCTGTCGCCCTCCGAGCGCACCCAGGCGGGCTACCGGCGTTACACCGACGCCGACCTGGAGCGGCTGCAGCAGGTGCTGTTCTACAGGGAGCTCGGGTTCGGGCTGGAGGAGATCACCGCGATCCTGGACGACCCCGGCAGTGACGAGATGACGCACCTGCGCCGCCAGCGCGAGCTGCTCATGGCGCGCGCCGACCGGCTACGGGACATGGTGGCGGCGGTGGAGGTCGCGATGGAGGCGCGGACGATGAACATCACGCTCACGCCTGAGGAGCGCTTCGAGGTGTTCGGCGGCTTCCGTCCCGAGCGGTACGAGGCGGAGGCGCAGCGGCGCTGGGGCGGCACGCGGGAGTACGCCGAAAGCCGCCGCCGGGTCGCCTCCTACACCAAGGACGACTGGCTGCGGCTGCGCGATGAGGCGGCGCTGATCACCGAGGAGCTGGTGGCGGCGATGAAGGCGGGCCTTCCCGCAGGCGGCGAGGCGGTGATGGAGCTGGCCGAACGGCATCGCGAGCACATCAGCCGCTGGTTCTACGAGTGCACGCCCGCCATCCATCGCTGCCTGGGCGAGTTGTACGTCGGCGACGCCCGTTTCACCGAGACGTTGGAGTCCGCGGCGTCGGGCCTGGCGGCGTATCTGAGTGAGGCGATCGAGGCCAACGCAGACCGGCGGGAAGGGGCGTGAGCGTGGCCCGCTTAGAGAACGTTGCGTATCCAATAGCTGGGGCGTACGTTCCTTAGAGAACGAACCGTCTTCTCAAGGGGGCGTCGTGCGCGGATCGGTCACCGCCGTCCTGCCGGGCCTGCTGGTGGCCATGCTGCTCGGCGCGCTCGACCAGACGATCATGACGCCCGCGCTGCCGGCCATCGCCGCCGACCTCGGCGACCTGGCGCAGATGCCCGCCGTCGTCACCGCCTACCTGGTAGCCGCCACCGTCGTCATGCCCGTCTACGGCAGGCTCGGCGACAGGTTCGGCCGCAAAGCCGTCATGCAGGCGGCGATCGGGCTGTTCGTCGCCGGAGCGCTGTTGTGCTCACTGGCCGCCTCCATGCCGCAACTGGTCGTCTTCCGGGCGCTGCAGGGCGTGGGCGGCGGCGGCCTCATGATCGGCGCGCAGGCCGTCATCGGTGAGATCGTCAGCCCCCGCGAACGCGGCCGCTACCTCGGCTTCATCGGCGCCGCCTACGTGGTGGCGGCCGTCGGCGGGCCCCTGCTCGGCGGGTTGTTCGTCGACCACCTGACCTGGCGGTGGATCTTCGTCATCTATCCGCCGCTCGGCCTGCTGGCCTTCGTGCTGCTCACCCTCACCCTCCACCTGCCGCGCCCCTCACCCGCCTCGCGCCCGCCCCTCGACTACGCCGGAACCCTCACGCTGGCGGCCGCGGTGATCGGCGTCGTCCTGCTCGGCCAGACCCGCCAGCCCGCCTGGCTGCTGCTCGCCCTGGCCGCAGCCGCCGCCTGGCTCGTCTCCGCCACCAGGGCCGCCGACCCGGTCCTGCCGCTACGGCTGTTTCGCGACCGCGCCTTCTCCGTCCCGGTGGCCATCAGCTTCCTGATCGGCTTCGCCCTGTTCGGCACCCTCACCTACCTGCCCTCCTTCCTGCAGATCGCGCTCGGCGCCGCAGCCGCGCATGCCGGCCTGGTGGTGACCGCGCTCATGGCCGGCGTGCTGGCCACCACCGTCGTCTCCGGCCGCCTCATCACCAGGACCGGCCGCTACCGGCCCTACCCGATCGCGGGAACCGCGATGGCGGCCGCGGGACTGGCGCTGCTGGCCGTGCTGTCGGCAGGGCTCGGGACCGGCGCACTGAGGCCGGGCGCGGCCGTGGCCGCGCTCAGCGCGGCGATGGCGGTGACAGGGCTCGGCGTCGGGCTGGTCATGCAGGTGATGGTGCTGGCCGCGCAGAACGCCGTCGGCTACGCCGACCTGGGCGCGGCGACCTCCGCTGTCACCTTCCTGCGCCAGATCGGCGCCTCGGCCGGGGTCGCGGTGGCCGGCACGCTGATCACCTGGCGGCTGGAGAGCGCACCCTCGCAGAGCGCGGCGCTCGGCGAGGCGATGCCGCTGGTGTTCGCCCTGATGGCGCCGCTGCTCGGGGTGGCGTTCGCGCTGGCGCTCGTCCTGCCCGCCCGCCCGTTGCGCACCACCGCGCATGTGCAGGAGCCCGCATGACTTTCGTGACAGCCTCGCAGGAGCTCCGAGCAGGAACCGCGCACCGGCCGGCCGGTGACGTGGACGGCTCCACCGCAGCCGCGCCCGCTTCCTAAGATCAGGGCATGGTGAGGATCCAGGCATGGTGACCGACCACCGCAAGCAGCCCAGGCGCAGAGGCGAGGCGCTCAACGCCGCCATCTTCGAGGCCGTGCTGGCCGAGCTGGCCGAGGTCGGCTACGCCAGGATGACCATGGAGCGGGTCGCCGAACGAGCAAGGACGGGCAAGGCGTCGCTGTATCGGCGCTGGCCCAACCGCATGGAGCTGGCGATGGAGGCCGTCTACCACGCGATGCCCGACCCTGCCTGCCCCGCGCAGACCGGCAGCCTGCGCGGCGACCTGCTGACGCTGCTGCGCAGCCAGGCCGAGCTGCTGGCCGGGCCCGCGGGGGAGGCGCTGCGCGGGCTGCTGTCGGAGGTGCTGTCGGACGCCTCCAGAATGGCCGAGCTGCGCCGCCTGTCGCACGGCAGCAGCAGGCAGGCGATGGGCGAGGTGGCACGCAGGGCCGTCGAGCGGGGCGAGATCGAAGCCTCGGCGGTGACGCCGCGCCGGCTGGAGGTGGGGCAGGCGATGCTGCGCCACCAGTTCCTCTCGCACGGCGTGCCGATCGCCGACGAGGTGATCGTGGAGATCGTGGACGAGGTGCTGCTGCCGCTGCTGTCGCGCTGAAACCCTCCGGGCGGCGATGCCGGCGACCGAGCAGCCTTCGCCGGTCACCCGCAGCACGTCGATCTCGCGGTCGGTGAGCGGGCAGTCGTCGATGACGGCGAGGGCGGAGACATCCGGGTCGATCCATCGCCCGCCCGCGTGCAGGGTCTTGATGACCGAGCAGCTGGGCGATGACGAGGGGGCCCACGATCGAGATGCTGTAGAAGGCCGACCTGCCGTCGACCACCAGCACCCCGAGGCCCCTACGGCCGCTGCGGCGATGAGGCACGGAAGCGCGACGCGGGAGATGTCGCGCGCCGCCCGCCGGACGAAGACCACCAAGACCGCCACCACGCCCAGCCCCAGGACCAAGGCCTGCCACCAGGTACGGGCGTCGATCACCACCACCAGCGCCCCCACGGCGGCGAGCAGGGGTAGGAACATGACGAGATTGAGCGTGCGCAGCCGTCCCCGCGTCTTCTCCGTGTGCTCCCGACTCGTGTGTTCCGGTTTCGTGGGCGCCCTCACCCCTCCCCCCGGCCGCCGGAGCCGCAGGCCGAGCCGCGGCACCGCCAACGCGCCCGTCACCGGGCAGAGCGCGACGACGACGGCCGAGTCGACCGCCGCCACAACACGCGCCGAGATATGGGGTCCATGGTCGCCGAGATGATGCGCCGCAGCGGGTCGATCTGGCCCGCCGTGGCCGTCCACACCGTCAACAACCTGGCCCTGCCGATGCTGGTGCTCCTCACCGCAACCACCGGGCCGGCAACGGCGGCGGGCTGACATGCCACCACGGTGAGGCGAACGCGCGCGGACCTGAGGTCCTCACGGTCGACGGCGAGCGGTTCGCGGCTGCCCGCCGCCGGCGGCGGGTATAGGCCCTGCATGAACATCCAGTCCCTGGACAGCGATCTGGGCCGCAGCGTCCTGCGGATGGAACGCCCGCTGCCGCACCCCATGCACGCGGTGTGGCGGGCCCTGACCGACCGCGCCGTGCTGGCCCGCTGGTTCCCCGCCGACCTGCGCATCGACGACCCCATGCCGGGCGGCAAGGTGGTCTTCGACTTCGGCGCAGGCGAGCGCGCCATGATCGGGATGGTCACCGACTTCGAGCCGCCCCGCCTGCTGGCCTACACCTGGGAGGGCGACCACCTGCGCTGGCAGGTGCGCCCAGGGGCGCTGACGCTGGCCCACACCTTCGACGACAGGGCGGGCGCGGCCAGCTTCGCCGCGGGCTGGCACACCTGCCTGCGGATCCTGGCCGCCGAACTGGCCGGCCAGCCCGCCCCCGAGGCGGAGGACACCGCCGAACTGCACGACGCCTTCGTCAACGAGTTCGGGCTCGACGAGCCGGAGTTCGGCCCCGACTCGGTGCGCCTGGAACGCCAGCTGACCAGGAGCGCCGAACTGGTGTGGCGGGAGCTGACGGCGGGCCTGCAGGTGCGCGCCGACGGCCCGGTCCCGGCCGGCTTCACCTGCGAGCCCATCCCCGCGGGCAACGTCGCCGAGGTCGAGCCCGAGCGCAGACTCCTCTACTACACCCCCGACGGCACAGTGGCCTGGGAGCTGGGCCAGGGCACCGGGCAGGGCGCACGCCTGGTCCTGACCCACAGCGGAACCTCCGCCGCAGGACGTGAGCTGGCCGCCTCGGCCTGGCGCGAACACCTGAGGCAGCTGGCCGACCGGCTCAGGCGGCTGCCGGCTGAAGGGTGAGCACGGCGGCGGTCACCGCTCTGGCGCGGGCCGGATGGGTGAGGATCTCGACGCTGTCGCACATCTGGTCGACGCTGCCGCACAGCGCAAGCGCCCGCACCTGCGGGTCGCCGATGGACTCCAGCAGCGCCTCGGCCAGGCGTCCGCCGTCGATCACCTGGAAGGGCCGGTCATGGAAGGGCCGCACCGACGTCTCGACGGGGCCGGTGAGCGCGATCCTGTTGTGCACGGCGGCCAGCCGCTCGTAGGCGGCGCTGAGAGCCGCCTCCCGATCCCGCCAAGTGCGGGCGGCCAGCGCCGCCCCCAGGGCCTCGCCGAGCTCGGCGGCGCCCGGCAGGCGAGCCAGCGCGCTGCCGAGCCACTTGGCGTAGGGGGGATAGCGTCGCCGTTGCAGCAGCGCCAGCCGCATCACCTCCCTGACCAGCCGCCCGCCCAGCGTCGCCGAGCCGAGCTCGTCGCCCACCTCGGCGCACCGGCCGGGAAAGGACTCCTCCTGCCCGATGCGCTGCCACTGGCAGGCCAGCACGTACCGCCACAGGTCGTCGGGATACCAGCGCAGCGCCGCCCGCACCCGGTTCAGCTCCTCCAGCCCGTCGTGGAAGACCTCCCCGCACGTCACCTCGGCCAGCGCCTGCCACGGCGCCGACAACCAGTCCAGCGGCGTGATCGGCCCCCGCGGGTCGAAGCCCAGCCGTGAGCTGAGCCAGCCGCCCAGCTCGGCCACCCGCACCCCGTGACGCACCTGGCCGTGCTGGGCGAACACGGTCGGATAGCCGCGAAAGAAGGAGGGAAGTCCCGCCTCGACCGCCGCCTCGGCCTCGGCGGCGGCGCCGGGCGGCACGAACAGCAGCACGCGAGGACCCCAGTCGTGGTCGGCGCTGCGCTGGGTGTCGAAGGCCAGCACCTCCGAGCCGGGACCGATCAGGGCGGCACTGTGCGGGATATCGGCGACGAGCGGCGCCACCACGTCGGCGTAGTAGGCGCGGCTCAGCTCAAGACCAGGAACAAAACCGGACATCATTCGTTCAACTGTGCCTGAGCGGTCCCGGAACCTCACCCGGTTTTCTCCCCCGCCGCCCAGAGCAGCCGGGCCGCCCGGCAGGCCTCCCTGCAGGCGGCCCGGATGACCTGGCGGCCCACCCTGCCCCTAGGCTGGCCTGCGCACCACCACACCAGCGAAAGGGTCGCCTCCTGTGCTCCGCCTGTTCCGCGCCGTCGCCATCGCCGAAGCCTGCTCCTGGGTCGGCCTGCTGGCCGGCATGTACGTCAAATACATCGCGCAGGCCGGCGAGCTCGGCGTGAAGATCTTCGGGCCCGTCCACGGCGGCCTGTTCGTGCTCTACCTCGCCGCGGTGCTGCTGCTGGCCCGCCAGGAGGGCTGGAGCAGAGCCACCACCGTGCTCGGCCTGGCCTGCTCGGTGCCGCCGCTGGCCACCGTCTGGTTCGAACGCCGCCAGCAGCGCCGAAGGAGCCACCAGGGCGAGCCTCAGACGGCCACCTCGGTCGCCGCCACCGGCAGCCGGCGATAGCCGAGCCGCTCGTAGACGGCCAGCGCGGCGGCGTTGTGGTCATCGACCATCAGCGCCGCCCTGCCGTGCGCGGCCACCAGCCTGCCGCTCAACCACCTGCACACCCGCGCGGCCAGCCCCCTGCCCCGAAGGGCGGCGTCGGTGGCCACCCCCGCCAAGAACCCGACCGACGGCGCGCTCCACGCGTCAGCGGCCACGGCCGCCAGCCTGCCCTCCACCCGCAGCCCCGCCCACCGCGTCACCCCCGGCCTGCCGGGAGCGGCATAGGAGTCGGGGGCGTGGACGGCCAGCAGCTTGGAGATCTCCTCATCGAAGGAGCCCTCCAGCCACGACACCCCGTCGGCGGGACCCACCGGCACATGGTCCAGACTCATCCAGGAAAAGCCCGCCACCCACCGCAGCGGCTCGACCTCGGCCACCACGCGCCGCATCAGCTCCGCCTCACCCAGCGGGCGAAAGCCGGGGCCCACCTCGGCCAGCGCGTGCCGTACCAACGTGGCGGCCTGCGCCGGCGCCCCCCACACCGCCAGCCTGTCACGCAGCGACACCCCCGGGCCCGCGGCCACCACCGCCTCGCCCGACGACTCCCGAACAGCCCACGCCCTGGCGCCGCCACGCAGATCCTGAGCCGCCCACACCACCAGGTCGTCGTCGCCGCACGCGTCCGCCACCTGCTCCAGCGAGGTCAGCTCGACGATCACAGGATGGCGCCGGGCGCGTAGCCGGCCGCCTGCGGGTAGCGGGCCACGATCTCCCCCACCCGCTGCGAGACCGACTCGACCTGGTCGGCCGCCGCGCCCGTGAAGGAGACCCTGTCGGCCAGCAACGCCTGTAGCTGCGCCTCATCCAGCGGGAAACGCTCGTCGCCGCCCAGCCGCTCCAGCAGCCTGTTGGCCTGCCCCTGCGAGCGCATCGCCAGCGCCGAGGCCACCGCGTGCTCCTTGATCAGCTCGTGCGCCTGCTCGCGGCCCACCCCGGCCCGCACCGCGGCCATCAGCATCTTGGTCGTACCCAGGAACGGCAGATAGCGATCCAGCTCGGCCGAGATGACCGCGGGGAAGGCACCGAACTCGGCCAGCACCGTCAGCATCGTCTCCACCAGCCCGTCGAAGGCGAAGAACGCGTCCGGCAGCGCCACCCTGCGCACCACCGAGCACGACACGTCGCCCTCGTTCCACTGATCGCCGGCCAGCTCACCGGTCATCGACGCATACCCGCGCAGAATCACCGTCAGGCCGTTGACCCGCTCGCACGAGCGGGTGTTCATCTTGTGCGGCATCGCCGACGAGCCGACCTGCCCCTCCTTGAACCCCTCGGTGACCAGCTCGTGCCCGGCCATCAGCCGGATCGTCTTGGCCAGCGAACTCGGCGCGGCTGCCAACTGCACCAGCGCCGTGACCACCTCGAAGTCCAGCGAACGCGGATAGACCTGCCCCACGCTGGTGAAGCGCCGCTCGAAGCCCAGGTGCGCGGCCACCTGCTCCTCCAGCGCCGCCAGCTTGGCCCGGTCGCCGCCCAGCAGGTCGAGCATGTCCTGCGCGGTGCCGACAGGACCCTTGATGCCGCGCAGCGGGTAGCGGCCGATCAGCTCCTCCAGCCGCGCGAAAGCCACCAGCAGCTCGTCGGCCGCCCCGGCGAAACGCTTGCCCAGCGTCGTGGCCTGCGCGGCCACGTTGTGCGAACGGCCCGCCATCACCGTCGCCTCGTGCTCCTCGGCCAGCGAGGCCAGCCGCGCCAGCAACGCCACCGCCCGATCACGCACCAGCAGCAGGCTGTCGCGGATCTGCAACTGCTCGACGTTCTCGGTCAGGTCACGCGAGGTCATGCCCTTGTGCACGTGCTCATGCCCGGCCAGCGCGTTGAACTCCTCGATGCGGGCCTTCACATCGTGCCTGCTGACCCGCTCCCGCTCGGCGATGGAGGCCAGATCGACCTGCTCGACGACCTTCTCGTAGTCGTCGATCGCCTGCTGCGGCACCGCGACGCCCAACTGCGCCTGCGCCCTCAACACCGCCAGCCACAGCCGCCGCTCGGCGACCACCTTGTACTCGGGAGACCACAGGCGGGCCAGCTCGCCAGAGGCGTAGCGGGCGGCCAGAACATTGGGGATCAACGGCTTGGACGTCACGTTGCCCCAGTGTATGGGGCCCGCCCCCCGCACATGCGAAAGGGGGGGCGGCCCCGCAGGAACCGCCCCCCTCATCGTTCACGCTCCGGCGCTAGGCCGGGGCGCCCACCTTCTCCTTGGCGTGCGCCGGCGCGGCCGGAGTGCGACGCAGCCGCTCCTTGGTCCGCTCCACCATCGTGTACAGCGTCGGCACCAGCACCAGCGTCAGCAGCGTCGAGGAGATCAGCCCGCCGATCACCACGATCGCCAGCGGCTGGGAGATGAACCCGCCCGAGCCCGTCACCCCCAGCGCCATCGGCGCCAGCGCGCCGATCGTGGCCACCGCGGTCATCAGGATCGGCCGCAGCCTGCGCCTGCCACCCTCGATGACCGCCTCCACCACGCCCATGCCCTGCTCGCGGTACTGGTTGATCAGGTCGATCAGCACGATCGCGTTCGTCACCACGATGCCGATCAGCATCAGCATGCCGATCAGCGCGGGCACACCCATCGGCGTCCCCGTCGCCAGCAGAAGCCCGATCGCGCCCGTCGCCGCGAACGGCACCGACACCAACAGGATCAGCGGCTGCACGAAACTCCTGAACGCCGCCACCATGATCATGAAGACGATCGCGATCGCCGCCACCATCGCCAGCCCCAGGTCGGCGAATGCGTCAGCCTGATCGGCCGACACCCCGCCGATCGTGTACGCGGCACCCGCCGGCAGCGCCAGCGCGTCGAGCTTGGCCGTCAGCGTCTGCGTCACGCTGCCCAGGTCGCTGGCGGCCGCCTTGGCCGACACCGTCGCCGAACGCTCACCGTCGATCCTGGAGATCTGCGTCGGCCCGTCCACCTGCGACACCTTCGCCACCTGCGACACCTTGATCGGCCCGACCTTGAGGTCCTCGACCTCCTCCACATCCGCGGGCGCGTCGTCGCCACGCAGGATCAGATCGCTGGCGATGCCGTCCAAAGTCAGCTGACCCAGCGGCGCGCCACGGAAGGCCTGCGCCACCGCCTGCCCGACCTGCGCCTCGGTCACGCCCTTCTCGGCGGCCTTCTCCCTGTCGACGGCCACCTCGATCCGCGGCGCGCTGCCCTCCAGGTTGGAGGAGACGTCACGCAACTGCGGCAGCTCACCCATCGCCGCCTTCACCTGCTCGGCCGCGCGGCCCAGCGTCTGCGAGTCCGGCGCCTGCACGATCACGTCGATGGAGTCGGAGGCGAAGCCGCCGCCGCCCTGCCCGCCGACCGTCACCTCACCCACACCCGACAGCTCCTTCAGCTCGGCACGCAGCCGCTCCTGCAGCGCCGCCGTGTCCGCGCCCTCCTCGGCCGTCAGCGAGTACGACACCCGATCGGCGCCGCCGCCCGTGCCGCCCATCATGGCGTTGCCGCCGCCGACGTTGACCTGGTAGGAACGCACACCCTCCAACCCGGCCAGCACCCGCTCCACCTTCTTGGCCGCCGCGTCGGTCGTGGCCAGATCCGTGCCCACCGGCATCCGCTGGCTCACCGAGATCGTGTCCTGGCCCGAGGAGTCGATGAAGTTGGTCTCCAGCCTGCCCGCCAGGCCCATCGTCGCGGCGAAGACCACCACACCGATCAGCACCGTCACCAGACGGCGACGCGTGGCGAACCGCAACACCGGCAGGTACATGCGCTGCAGCGGGCTGCGCAGCTCCTTGGCCTCGGCCGCCTCCCTGACCGCCCTGGCCTCCTCAGGCTCCAGCGCCGGCGCCTTCAAGAACCAGTAGGCCAGCACCGGGATGACCGTCAGCGACACCAGCAACGAGGCCAGCAGCGCCACCGTCACCGTGACCGCGAACGGCGCGAACAGCTCACCCACCATGCCGCCCACGAACGCGATCGGCGCGAACACCGCCACCGTCGTCAGCGTCGAGGCCGTCACCGCGCCCGACACCTCACGCACCGCCGCGGTCACCGCCGTCCGTTTCGGCTCTCCGTACCCCAGATGCCGCTTGATGTTCTCCAGCACCACGATCGAGTCGTCGACCACCCGGCCCACCGCGATCGTCAGCGCGCCCAGCGTCAGCATGTTCAGCGAGTAGTCACCCGCCCACAACGCGATCAACGCGATCACCACCGACAGCGGGATCGACACCGCCGTCACCAGCGTCGAGCGCACCGACAGCAGGAACACCAAGATGACCAGCACCGCGAACGCCAGACCCAGCAGACCCTCGGTCGTCAGCGACTCGATCGAACGCTCCACGTACGGCGCCTGATCGAAGATCACCGTCACCGCCGCGCCACCGAGCGCCGCCCCCAGCTCCGGCAGCCTGTCGCGTACGGCATGCGAGATGCTCACCGCGTTGCCGTCCGGCGTCATCGTCACCGACACGCCCAGGCTCGGCTCGCCGTTGGTCCGCGTCAGTGTCGTGGCCTCGGCCTTGCGCCGCTCCACCTTCGCCACCTCGCCCAGCTTCACCGGCTTGGGCGGCTTCGGCGCGACAGCAGGCGTGGCCGGGCTGGCCGGGTTCGCCTGCGGCCGGCCGGGCTGGGCGAACTGGCCGGTGGGCCTGGCCGTCTGCTGCTGAGAGGCCTGCGGCGCAACCTGCTGCGGCGCGGGCGTCAGATACAGGTCCTTCAGCGCCTCGATCGAGTCGACCCGCTCGCCCACCTGGACCGTCAGCGACTTTCCGTCCTCGCTCAGCGTGCCGGCCGGGACCGGCGTGCCGTTCGCCTTCAGCACCTCAGGGATCTGCGCGGGCGACACACCCTTCTTCGCCATCTTCTTGGCGTCGGGCGTGATCACCACCTCTTCGTCCCTGGCGCCGGTGACATCGGCCTCGCGCACCCCCTCGATGCCCTGCAGCTCCGGCACCATGACGCGGCGCAGCCTGTCGGCCATCTGCCGCTCGTCACCGCCGTCGCCCACCGCCAGCACCAGCACCGGGATGTCGTCGGTGTTGCCCGCCACCACCTGCGGGTCGACCCCGTCGGGCAGCGGAATACGGCTGACGGCCTGCTGCATCTTGGCCAGCGAGTCGTCGATGTCGGTGCCGTAGGCGAAGGCCACCTGGATCTGCGCCATCCCCTCCTTCGACGTCGAGGTCATCTTCTCCATGCCGTCGATGCCGGCGAAGGAGTCCTCGATCGGCTTGGTGACCAGATCCTCGACGATCTCAGGCGAGGCCCCGGGATAGGGCGCGACGACGAACGCGCCAGGGAACGACAACGACGGCAGCAACTGCTGCTTGAGCTGCGGAATGGTGAAGGCGCCGAACGCGCTCAACACGATCGCCACCAATATGACGAGACTTCGGTTGGCGAGGCTCAACCGGGCCAGAGCAGTCATCCGGTCCTCACGGGGGAAGCGACAAAAAGAATTCGCCTCAGACTAACACTTCGCCTTGAGCGAATATTTAACTGACCATGTCTTTCCTGATAACCTTCTCAGGAAGCGAGAGGTGAGAGTGGACGACGAACGCGAGACCCTGATTCGCCAGATCAGCGAGACCCAACGCGGCCTCGGACGACTCCTGGCCCAGGACCGCTCACCCCTGTTCGACTCCAACCTCACCATGCGGCAGCTCAAAGTCGTCATCCTCCTGTCATGCACAGGCTCCGCCTCAGGACAGGAACTCGCCGGCAACCTCGGCGTCGGCCTCGGCACCGTCACCGGCATCGTCGACAGACTCGTCGGCCACGGCCTCGTCACCCGCCACGAAGACCCCCACGACCGGCGCGTACGGCGCGTCCAGCTCACCGACGCCGGCCGCGCCCTCGTCGAAGAGATCAACGACGCCGGGCTACGCAACTACCGGCGCATCATGGAGCGGCTCGACCTCGACTCCCTGCGCTCCCTGGCCGACATCACCGCCAAGATCGCCGCCATCGCGGCCGAACTCCCCTTCCCCCGCCACAACACCACCGCGGCCCACTGAACCTCCCCAACACTCCCCCATGGCGTACCTCAGGCAACGTTGCAGGAAGAAACGACCGCGAGGACCACACCAACCCCATGAACACCGCCACGCCCTGACGAGACGCAGCAGCGAGCCGACCTGACACCCGCCACCCACGGCCACCGAGGCATCGCACCCGTAAAAGCCCAGCTCGAAACCCGATAGCGCCGACGCCGCGACCCTGCAAGGATCACGTCGTCATGAGCCGCCCCCACACCTCCGAGATCCCCACCGGCCCCGTCACCGTCCCCCACATCGTCACCACCCTCGCCGGCGACGACACCATCACCCCCGTCTGGCGCAACGCACTCGGCGGCCTCACCTTCCGCCTCGACAACCCGAACGGCACCACCAGATACGCCAAATGGGTCGCCACCGGCACCCCCGAGATCGACCTGCCCGCCGAAGCCCAACGCCTCGCCTGGGCACAGCGATGGGCCACCGTCCCACCCGTCATCGACCACGGCACCAACCCCGACGGCGCCTGGCTCCTCACCGCCGCCGTCCCCGGCCGATCAGCCATCGAACCCCGGTGGATCGCCGACCCCGCCACCGCCACCGCCGCCATCGGCCGAGGACTACGACTCCTCCACGACGCCCTGCCAGTCGACGACTGCCCCTTCGACTGGAGCGTCCAACGACGACTCACCCGCGCCGACGAACGCCTCACCAACGGCGAAGGCCCAGCCGACTGGTTCCCCGAACACCACCACCTCGACCCCGAACACGCCCGCGCACGCCTCGCCGAACCACCCCCGATCGACCGCCTCGTCGTCTGCCACGGAGACGCCTGCGTCCCCAACACCCTGCTCCACCACGACGGCACCTTCGCCGCCCACGTCGACCTCGGCTCACTCGGCGTCGCCGACCGATGGGCCGACCTCGCAGTGGCGGCCTGGAGCACCGAAGAGGACTACGGCCCCGGCTACGACGGCATCCTCTACGACGCCTACGGCATCGACCCCGACCCCGAACGCATCGCCTACTACCGCCTGCTCTGGGACCTGGCCTAACCCGCCCTCACCTTCCCCCAAAGGAAAGGGGAAGGACCAGCCATGCCGGCTACGACTCACCCTCATGATCCTCGGCGGCCTCCACGACATCACCCGGGACCAACCATGACCATCCACGCCATCACCACAACCCCGGAACACCCATGAACCCCCACGAGACCCTCGCCCTCTTCGACGACCAGATGCGCCGCCACGCCCAACCCGACGACGCCCACGCCACCCTCCACCTCACCGACGGCGTTCTACGCCAGACCAGCACCCGCCAAGGCTGGAACGGCATCCTCTGGAGCGACCTCGACCACACCACCGCCGACACCGCCATCGCCAACCAGATCAGCCACTTCGCCGCACTCGGCCACGACTTCGAATGGAAGCTCTACGCCCACGACCAGCCCACCGACCTCGCTCAACGCCTCCTCGCCGCAGGCGCCAACCAAGAACCCACCGAAACGCTCATGGCCGCCACCATCAGCGACCTGCCCACCACCACCCCGCCACCCGACGGCATCCACCTGCACCCCGTCACCGACCCCGCAGGCGTCGACCTCATGATGCAGGTCCACCAGCAGGCCTTCGACACCACCGCCACCCACATCAAGCACCGCCTGCTCACCCAACTCGCCGAGGCACCCGACACCGTCGCCGCCGTCGTCGCCATGGCAGGCACCCGCCCCGTCAGCGCCGCCCGCCTCGACATGCACCCCGGCACCCACTTCGCCAGCCTCTGGAGCGGCGGAACCGTACCCGACTGGCGCGGACGCGGCCTCTACCGGGCTCTGGTCGCCTACCGCGCGCGCATCGCCGCCGCCCATGGCTACCGCTACCTGCAGGTCGACGCCTCCGACGACAGCCGACCCATCCTGAGTCGTCTCGGCTTCATCGCGCTGACCACGACCACGCCGCATCTGTTTGTTGTTGAAGGTCTTTAGTCCATTAAGGATGGGTGACCGAAGGTCGCCCCGCCAAACGCCTTTACAAAGTAGATTTCAAGCGTCGGAGAACTTCGGGAAGCCGGCCGATCGGGACAGAGCACGGTTGATCGCCTGGTCGCCCTCGTGACCGCCACGCACAGGTCCCTGGCCGACTTGCCGCAGGATCTCCTCGGGGTCCACCACGACCACCCAGTCACACTCCAGACCGCCAACGAAGCAGATCCACATGCGAGGAGTCGTCATGGCTGCGACTCTGAGCGGATCTTCTCCCAGCCGCCATCCTCGCCGATGCTCCTCCCCGGGGCCCTCCGCTCGGGTCGGCATCACCAGACGCCAAGGAGCTCTGAGTGACCGGGAGGCCGGTCCCCTCGGCCCGCCCCGGCGCCGAGTCAGGCTGTTGGCGAAGGCGGCTCGTCGTCGGTGGTGCCCCAGGCAGTCCCGCGGTGGGGGTGGACGCCGACGACGGCCGGCGGCGGCAGGTCGTCGAGTTCCGACAGCTCCCGCCATGGGTCCTGGGTCACCTCCAGATACCGCAGTCCTTCGGCTCGGTCACCGTGGCAAGGTCGGCGACAGGCCGGACATGTTCCCCCATGGATTCGGCCGCGCCCCAGCACCATCGTCCAGCGCCGAAGCCCCGGTCTTCACGATGCTCGGTATCAGCGACCGGCATCTGGACCACTACCGCGATCTTGCTCCAGCGCGACATGTGACGCTCCTTCGCCTGTTACCGGCATCGGGGGCACGCCGCGATCCAACCGATACGGCCAAGTCGGGTGGGCTCTGTGTGTGATCACTTCAGGAGGCACTACCAAGCCAACCACTGAAAGTAATAGTACATGTACATATGGCGACATTTGCGGCTGTGGCTGATGCGGGGTGTCGGCAAGAAGCGTGACGCGCTTCTTGCCGACACCCCTTCTATGAAGGATGCCCGGAGCTGTGGCCGGCCTCAGTGCGGGGAGGGCCAGCGCGGCGTGGCCGGGGCCGCCTGTTCGAGCTCGGCCCAGTCGTCCCGTACCGGGGCGAACACCTCCACCACGACCGCCCCCTCCGGACCTGCCTGGGCCTCATGGGGAACGTGCGCGAGGATGCGCCACGTACCACCGGGCCCGAGGCCGCGGGTCTCCTGGCCCACGCGGAAGGTGAGCGTGCCCTGTAGGCACAGGCCGATCTGTTCGTTGACGTGGCGGTGCTCGGGGACGAGGCCGTGCGGGGGCAGCTCGACGACGGCCAGGGTGAGCTGCTCGCCCTGGACCACCCGGGCCAGGACGTCCTTCCAGATCCGGATGGGCGGGATGGCGTTCAGGTGGGTCAGCATCAGGCGGCTCCGTACACGGGTGTGGTCCATTCGGGATGGTGGTCGGCATCCTCACGGCGGCTGATCGCCTGCAGCAGGCGCTGTACGGCGAGCGTCGTCTCGCCCGCGTGCCCGTCTCCGACGGGCCGGCCGTCCACCTCGACGACCGGGGCGACGAGCACGGCCGTGCCGCACAACAGAGCCTCGTCACAGGAGTAGAGCTCCGAGCGGTGCACGCGCCGTTCCTCGACGAGGGCACCGGTGATCTCGCCCAAGAGGTGCATGACCTGCCAGCGTGTGATGCCGGCGAGGATGTCGTCCGTGGCGGTGGGGGTGGCCCAGCGCTCGCCGGTCCTGATCAGCACGTTCGAGGTGGTGGCCTCGGCCACGTAGCCGTCGCCGGTCAGCATGATGGCCTCGTCGAAGCCGTTGCGCAGCGCCTCGGTCTTGGCCAGGGCAGGCCCGACGTAGCTGCCGATCACCTTGGCCCGGTTGGGCACCGCGGCGTCGCCGGTCCTGCGCCAGGCGCTCACCATGCAGCGCACGCCGCGCCGGTCGATGTAGTCGCCCGGCATGGGGGTGGCGGCCAGGTACAGGCGCGTGCCGCAGTCGTGCATCCGGACGGCCAGTTGCTCGTCCGCCTGCAGCAGGAGGGGGCGCACGTAGGCGTCGGCGCGCACGTCGTTGCGGCGCAGCAGCTCGGTGGAGAGGCGGGTCAGATGTTCCGGATCGTACGGCAGCTCCAGCCCGAGGATGCGGGCCGAGCGCGCCATCCGCTCGTAGTGGGCCCGCGCCTCCAGCAGGTAGAGCTCCTGGTGATCCGGGTTCCAGCAGGCTCTGATCCCTTCGAAGGTACCCGTGCCGTACGAGACCGCATTGGCCAGGACGCTGAGTCTGGACTCCTTCTCCGGCACGAACGCGCCCTCGGCGTAGACCTCGGCGTAGGGGGTTCCGAATCGCATGCCGCCAGAATGAACGAGCCCTTCCGTTAAGGACAATCGACAGCTTCTTAAAGAAGGGTTTAGCGTTTCCGCATGCTCGATGTGGCCAGGCTAAGGGTTTTGCAGGAGGTGGCCCGCCACGGGTCGCTCACCCGCGCCGCTGCCGCGCTGTCGTACACCACCTCGGCGCTGTCGCAGCAGATCTCCGTGCTTGAGCGGGAGGCCGGGGCCCGGCTGCTCGAACGGCACGCCCGGGGCGTGCGGCTGACGGAGGCCGGCCGGGCGCTCCTGGCTCACACCGAGCGGATCATGACGGAGCTGCGTGCCGCCGAGAGCACGCTGGCCGCGATCTGCGCCGGAGAGGGCGGAAGGCTGCGGTTCGGATCGTTCACGACGGCGAACGCCACGCTCATGCCCATGGCCGTACGCGCCTTCCTGCGCGAGCGGCCCGCAGTCTCGGTGGAGCTGGTCGAGGCCGACCGCGACGAGGCCGTGGCCGCGGTCGCCGCGCACGAGCTGGACCTGGCGCTCGTGTACGAATTCCCCGTCGTGCCCCTGGTGGTCCCCCCGAACGTCGAGGTGCGCCCGCTGCTCGTCGACCCACTGCACATCGCGCTGCCGCCGGGCCACCGCCTGAGCGGACGCACCCGCATCCGGCTGGCCGATCTGGCCGGCGAACGGTGGATCCAGGGGGTACACCGGGGATCCACGCTCGACGTGCTGCCCCGGGCGTGCCGGCAGGCGGGGTTCGAGCCGGTCATCGCGTTCAGGACCGATGACCAGATGACGGTCAGAGGGCTGGTCGCCGCGGGGCTGGGGGTGGCGCTCGCCCCGTTCCTCACCCTTCCAGCGACCGCTCCCGACCTCGTCGTACGCCCGCTGGACGAGCCGTCACTGACCAGGACCGTGATGACCGCCACGCCGGCACAGCGACACCGGCTGCCCGCGGCCGCCGCGATGATCGAGCACTTGCGGGTGGTGGCCGGAGACCTCCGGCGCTTGGATCTGGGGGCTGGACGAACACCGGACCATCCGATAAACATTGACTGAGTCAACCTATCCTTTGATTGGGTCAATGATGTTTGCGATGATCCAGACTCTCGACCGGTTCCACGCGTACGTCATGGCCATCATGGCCGGGTCGTTCTCCCTCGCCGAGACCCGCGTCCTGCTAGAGCTGGCGGGCCAGGACGGCTGTGAGGTCCGGAACGTGCGGCAGCGGCTACGGTTCGACCCCGGCCACCTCAGCCGTGTCCTGGCCCGGCTCGACACCGCAGGACTGGTCGTCCGGGAACGTTCGGGCGACGACCAGCGGTGCCTGCTCGTTCGACTGACACACAGAGGGCGGGACGCGTTGGGCGACAACGAGCGGACGCTGAGCGACGACGATCGGGCGCGGATCATCGCGGCCGTGCGGGCGGTCGGCGGGCCTGCCGGGGAAGAGCGGCGGCTCAGATCATCCGCCGCAGGGCGGTCTCCACAGCGTCGATGAGCGCATCGCCTTCAGTACCGGGGCGGCGGGCAAGACCGAGTTCGACGTCCGGCAGAGCGGGCAGCGCGGCCGCTTCGTGGCAGGCCATGGCCGGCTCGAGATTGGCGGGTATGAGGGCCGCGACCCCGAGCCCGGCCCGTAGCGCGGCGAGCACTCCGGCGAGACTGTTGCTTTCGAACGCCACCCGCCAGCGCCGCCCGGTGCCTTCCAGCGCTTCCAGCACCGACGTCCGCCAGGCGCACGTGTTCGAGAACAGCACCACCGGCAGCGGATCGGCGTCAACGGCGACGCCAGGCCCGACCGCCCAGACCAGCGGCAGACGCACCGTCCAGCGCGGCGGCCAGGGAAGATCCGGGACCTCGTCGAGCACGAGCTGGACACGGCCCGTGTCGTAGGCCTCCCGCATCGCCGCGTTGGAAAGACTGAGCACCTCCAGCGTCGCGTCGGGGTGCAGCCGCGCGAGGTCGGCGAGCACCTGAGAAAGGCGGGAAGCGGCGAGATCCTCGAGGAGTCCCACGCCGCAATGCCCGGTGAGCGCACGCCCCGTTTCGGCGAGCGCCTGGGCCGACAACGCGAGAATGCGCTCGGCGTAGGGCAGCAGTTCCTCGCCCGCCCGGGTCGGCCAGACGCCGGACGGCGTCCGGTGCAGCAGCGGACTGCCGACGGCCCTCTCGAGCTTGCGCAGGTGCTGGCTGAGCGCGGGCTGGGTACGGCCGAGGGCGGCCGCCGCCCGGCTGATGCTGCCCGCTCGCACGGCGGTGACGAATGACCGCAGCAGTGCGGTCTCGAGATCAGCCATAAGTATTCATTATGCCCGGTCCAACGAATGGACGACTTCCTATGGCAATACGGATGATTTACCGTCAAACCGGTGATCAGATTTCGACAGGTGCTCGCGGTGCCGGGGATGACGCCGCTGTTGGGCATCTCACTGCTCGCTCGTGCGGCGATCACGGCAGACGCGATGGCGCTGACGATGTACGTCGTGCTTGCCCTCGACATGAGTTACGCGGCGGCGGGAGCCGTGGTGGCGGCGCTCACCGCCGGTGTCGCGCTGGGCGGGCCGCTGCTGGGCCGGATGATCGACCGGCGGGGCCTGCGTACCGTGCTGCTGGCCACCGTCGCGCCGCAGATCGTGTTCTGGCTGACCGTGCCTGTGCAGCCGTACGTGATCTTGCTGGGTGCCTCCTTCGCCGCCGGTCTGCTGATGGTGCCGGTCCAGTCGATCACCAGGCAGGCGATCACCGCGATGACGACGACAGCGCAGCGGCGGGCGGCGTTCGCGCTGGACTCGGTGGCGGGCGAGCTGTCGTACATGGTGGGCCCGGCAGTGGTGATCCTTTGCGCGGCGAAGGTGTCCCCCGGCGTGGTGGCATGGGGAGTGGGCGCCGCGATCGTCGCCGGCGGGGCAGGGATTGCCCTGCTCAACCCGCCGATGCGGGCCGAGGACGAGACGGATGGCGACGCGGCGGCCCGGCCCCGGCGCAGGGAGTGGCTGGGAGCGCGCCTGGTGGCTGTTCTGACGATGGGGTTCGGCGTCGCGATGCTGCTCAGCGGCGTCGACCTGGCCATCGTCGCCACTCTCCAAGAAGCCGGTCAGGTCTCGTGGGCGGCCATGGTCATCGCCGTGTTCGGGGTGACGTCCGTCGTGGGTGGTCTGGTGTACGGAGCGCTGTCCCGGCCGATGCCCACCTGGCTGCTGCTCGGCCTGCTCGGGCTGGTGACGATTCCGGCCGGACTCGCCCATGACTGGCCTTGGCTGTGCGTGGCCGTCATCGGTGCCGGACTGCTGACCGCACCGACCCTCTCCACGGTCTCCGACGCGGTGAGCCGGCTGGCGCCGGCCGGTGTGCGAGGCGAGGCGACCGGCATGCAGGCCTCGGCGGCGAGCGCAGGGTTCGCGCTCGGCTCCCCGATCGTGGGCATGGTGATCGACGTGTCAGCGCCTGCGGGCGGCTTCGCGGCAGCCGGCCTGGCCGGCCTGCTCGCCGCACTGACGGGATACCTGCTCTCGCGCCGGTCGCCTGCCGCCGCACCGTCTGCGTCGTCTTCCGCGCAGGCACTCGAGCCGTGCGACACCGTCGCGCCGGCCCCATGACCTGAGCCCGGTACGGCCATCGGCGTCCCGCGCCGGTGAACAAGCCAGGTGCGCCCACGTGCGCGCAGGCCGAGCACCGATCAGGGCCTGGGGGCGGTCCCGCGCAGGATCGCCACGCCGTCGCCCGACAGCTCGTCGTGGTAGCCGGCGCGCCCGGTCATCGCCATGATCAGCGCCAGCGTCGAACCGGTCACCGAGGGCCCGGAGCCGCTGGCGAACGGCCCGTCGTCGGCGGCCAGCCGCAGACCACGCACCCGCCCCTTGGCCAGGACGACCTGGTCGGAGCCCACGTAGTACTCGGCCAGGCGGGTGAGCGTGGCGATCGGGTGGTCGCGGCGGATGCCCAGAGGCCGGCGGATGTCCTCCCCGTGGACCACCGTCTCGCCCAGCATGGCCACCACGGGCAGCGGCGGCTTGGTCCTGCTCGTCACAGCCCCACGGAACCTCTCCAGCGTCTCGGCCGGTGACGCCCCCAGCTGCTCGGCCAGCCGCATCGCCACCTGCCGGTCGAAGTCGAACCGGCAGCGCACCACCCCCGCCAGCCACCGCACGGGACTGAGGCGGGCCCCCGCCGTCAGGTGGGCCAGCACCTCGCGCACGGTCAGGCCCTCGCAGAGGGACGGCGTCGCCCACTGCCCGTCCGTCAGCGTCGCGAGATCGGCCGCCAGAGCCGCCCGCTCGGCGTGGATGAGCGCCCAAAGTTCGGAATCTGTCATGTTAGAGCACCTCCAGTCGTTGACAGGTAGGACTGCGGTCATGAGGCAGAATCGTCGCCTGTGACGGAGAACACCGACCTGGCGCAGGCCCGAGCGGGGGACGACGCGGCGTTCACCCGCCTTGTCCAGCCGCTCCAGCGCGAGCTGCACGCCCACTGCTACCGCATGCTCGGCTCCGTCCACGACGCCGACGACGCCCTGCAGGAGGCGCTTCTCCGGGCCTGGCGCGGGCTGCCCCGCTTCGAGGGCCGCTCGACCCTGCGCTCCTGGCTCTACACGGTGGCCACCCGGACCTGCCTGGACCTGGTGAAGACCCGCGACAGGCGCGCCCTGCCCGTCGACCTCGGCCCGTCGAGCGACCACGCGGTGCTCGACGCCGCGCCGGTGACGGAGCAGCCATGGCTGGGCCCGTACCACGACGTCGGGCTGGACTACGAGCAGCGTGAGGCCGTCGAGCTCGCCTTCGTCGCGGCCCTGCAGCACCTGCCGGGCAACCAGCGTGCCGCCCTGGTGTTGTTCGACGTGCTGGGATTCTCGGCCGCCGAGATCGCCGCGATGATGGACGCCTCCACCACCTCCGTGAACTCCGCCCTGGCCCGGGCCCGCAGGGTCGTCGCCGACCGGGTTCCAGGCCCCAGCCAGCAGCCGACCCTGCGGGCCCTCGGCGACGCCCGCGTCCGGGCCTTGGTCACGGGCTTCGCCACCGCGCTGGAGCGCGGCGACGCCGACGCGCTGGTGGCGCTGCTCACCGCCGACGTCACCTGGTCGATGCCGCCTCTGGCGCAGTGGTACGGCGGGCTGCCGGCGGTCACCGACTTCGCGGTCGAGGTCCCGCTGACCCGGTGTCCCAGCTGGCGCCACCTGCCCACCACCGCCAACGGCCAGCCCGCCGTGGCCTTCTACCTGGGCCGATCCGCCGAAGGGCCGCACGAGGCGTGGTCGATCACCGTGTTCGGGCTGCGCGGGGAGCGCATCGCCGAGATCACCTCGTTTCTCGGCCCCGACCACTTCCCTGCCTTCGGCCTGCCCTCCGAGCTCCCCTGACCCAGGTGCCTGACAGCCTGTCCATTCCTGGCCGGCGCTGGTCGTGATCCATCGCGCGTAGTCCGGGAGCGGCGGCGGGACTCGGCATGGTCGGCGCCCCGCATCCGGCCTTGATCAGTGCCGCAAGGACGACTAGCCTGATCGCCGTTGCTGCCGGACGGCGGGGCCGGGGCGATCGCGCACGCGGCAGGAGCCCCGACCACGACGAGCTGCTCGACCACACCGCATGAAGTTTGGGACCGACTGACGATGAGCGCCGAAGAGGATTTCAAGCAGGTCGGCGCCGAGCTGGCCGACCTGGGTGTACGGATCTCCACGATGATGGGAAGGCCCGCGCTCAAGGATCAGGCGGGGAAGGTGTTCGCGAGCCTGCAGCGCGACGGCGCGATGGTGTTCCGGCTGGTCAGGGACACCCCCGAACACACCACCGCGCTCCAGCTGGCCGGGGCGTCCCTGTTCGACCCCTCGGGGCAGGGCAGGGCGATCAAGGACTGGGTGGTCGTGCCCCACTCCTCGGCCGAGAAGTGGACGGATCTGGCCGAGGCCGCCCTCAGCCGCCCACGCTGATCAGCAGGCCACCTCGACGGTGCGCCGGTGGGTGCCCGAGCCCCGGCAGGAGGAGGGTGGGGGGATCTGCCGGCGTCATGGGGCAGGGAAGACAGCGATCGTCAGCGATCGAATGGCCCCGGTCACCGACCGCAACTAGCGTGACCGGCATGGACATCACCATTCACACGACCTTCCTTCCGCATGACGACCCGGACGCCTCCCTGGCCTTCTGGCGAGACGTCCTCGGCTTCGAGGTCCGCAACGACGTCGGAGGCGGCAAGATGCGCTGGATCACGGTCGGCCCCGTCGGCCAGCCCGGCACGTCCATCCTCCTCGGGCCGCCGGCCGCCGACCCCGGCATCACCGAGGACGAGCGCCGCACCATCGTCGAGATGATGGCCAAGGGCACCTACGGCTGGATCGTCCTGGCCACCGCCGACGTCGACGGCGTCTTCGAACGGCTGGCGGCCGGCCACGCCGAGGTCGTCCAGGAGCCGACCGATCAGCCGTACGGGGTACGCGACTGCGCCTTCCGTGATCCCGCAGGCAACCTGATCCGCGTCCAGGAGCTTCGCTGAGCCGTCGGCGATCTCATCGCGGCCGGGGCGCGCGATCGTGCGGGATCAGTGGTCACCGTCTCCAGAACAGCAGGTGGGTGACCCCGCTGGGGCTCGGTACGGTCTCAAGGTGGAAGCGGTCGAGCAGGTCGGTGTGGCTCTCCCACAGTCGTTCGCCTCGATGGAGGTCGACGGGCGCGACGGCGATGTGCATCGTGTCGACCAGGTCGGCCTCGAGGAACGCGCGGACGGTGGCGACTCCGCCGCCGAGGCGCACGTCCCGGCCGTCGGCGGCCTGCGTCGCGCGTGCCAGCGCCTCGGCCGGTGACGCGTCGAGGAAATGGAAGGTGGTGTCGGCCAGGGTGAAGGACGGGCGTTCGTGGTGGGTGAGCACGAAGACCGGTGTGCGGAACGGCGGGGTCTCTCCCCACCATCCCTGCCACTCGTGGTTGTCCCAGGGGCCACGCTGGGGGCCGAACTTGTTACGCCCCATGATCTCCGCTCCGATGTTGCGGGTGTGGTCGCGGGTCAGGTAGTCGTCCAGGCCGCGAGTGCCGCCCGGCTCGGTGCGGTTCACCCAGCTGGCGGTGGCGCCCGCCCAGGACCACAGGGGAGCGGGGTCCGCGTGACCGAAGGGCCGGTCCAGGCTCTGCCCCTCGCCGGCGCCGAACCCGTCCTGCGACACGTTGAAACACTGCACCCTCAACAGCTGCGACATGCGTCCTCCTCGGGAGCCGGCAAGCGACTTGTGACGGAACGCCCAGGCCAGGCGTCCCTTTGGGGAGGTAGTCGGAACAGCGGGGAGATTCTTGCGGTCGCCACCGCAAGAATGCGGCACCGGCGTCGACTCCATGGTGAACGGCGCCTCAAGGGTGCCGCCCGACCATCGAAGGAGACGACATGAAGTTCTTGTTGATCATGCACAGCAACCCGCGGATCTGGGATGCGCTGACCGAGGAGGAGCGCAACGAGGTGATGAGCGGCCACGGCGCGTTCATGGAGACCGTCAGGAAGTCCGGGGAGATGATCGGCACCGTCGCGCTGGCCGACCCGTCGCAGAGCGCTGTGGTCAAGGTCAGGGGCGGCGTCCCGGCGGTGACGGACGGGCCCTACCTCGAGGCCAAGGAGTACCTCGGCGGCTACTACCTGGTGGAGTGCGACAGCAGGCAGCGTGCTCTGGAGCTGGCCGCGCTCATCCCGGACGCCGGCGTCGAGGGCCTGGGCATCGAGGTGCGGCCCGTGGTCTACGCAGGCACGGCGGACGACTGAGCACGCGGTGAAGTTCCTGCTGAACCTCTACCTGGACGCGGCGGACCCACCGGGGGAAGGGTTTGACCATGAGGGCTTCCTGGCGGCGTCCGGGCAGGCAGGGGAGCTGATCAGTGCCCACGCCTTCGCCGATCCTTCCCTCAGCACCGCCGTGAGGGTCAGGGGCGGCGTGGTGGCAGTGGCCGACGGCCCGTACCTACCGACCTCGGAGCATGTGGCCGGCCAGTACGTGGTGGACTGCGAGAGCCGGGAGCGTGCCGTGGAACTGGCCACCCTGCTGTCGAGCGGTCAGGTCTGCGGCGTGGAGGTGCGGCCACTGATGGACTCGGCCGGGATGGAGATGTGAGCGCGTCCGAACGCCTCGAGGACCTGCTGCGCGAACTGGCGCCGCAGGTCCTCGGCGTGCTCCTGCACCGGTATGGCGGATTCGAGGAGTGCGAGGACGCGGTCCAGGAGGCGTTGCTCGCGGCCGCGATGCAGTGGCCCGCCGAGGGCGTCCCGGAAAGCCCGCGCTCCTGGCTGGTGACCGTCGCCTCCCGCCGCCTGATCGACCAGGTACGCAGCGAGCAGGCCCGCCGCCGGAGGGAGGCCACCGCGGCGGTACGGGAGGCGCCGGACGCCGGCCTCGCGCCGGACCCCGGCGACGAAGGCCCCCGTGACCACGACGACACCCTCACGCTGCTGTTCCTGTGCTGCCATCCGGCGCTGACGCCCGCCTCCCAGGTGGCGCTCACGCTGCGCGCCGTCGGCGGCCTCACCACCGCCGAGGTGGCGCGGGCATTCCTCATGCCGGAGGCCACCATGGCGCCGCGGATCAGCCGCGCCAAGCAACGGATCAAGGCCGTCGGCGCCTCGTTCGAGATGCCGAGCGCCCAGGAGCGGCCCGACCGGCTGGACGCCGTCCTGCACGTGCTCTACCTGATCTTCAACGAGGGCTACACCGCCAGCTCAGGACCCGACCTGCACCGCGGCGAGCTCACCACAGAGGCGATCCGGCTCACCCGGATGGTGCACAGGTCCTTGCCGGATGACGGTGAGGTCGCCGGTCTTCTGTCGCTGATGCTGCTGACCGACGCCCGCCGCGCGGCCCGCACCGGCCCGGACGGCGCCCTCGTGCCACTGGCCGAGCAGGACAGGAACCTGTGGGACGCCGCCATGATCGAAGAGGGCACCGCGCTGGTCACCGCGAGCATGTCCGCCTCACCCCTCGGCCCTTACCAGCTCCAGGCGGCGATCGCCGCGCTGCACGTCCAGGCGCCGCGGGCCGCGGACACCGACTGGGAACAGATCCGCATTCTGTACGCGATCCTCACTCGGATCGCGCCGAACCCGATGGTCACGCTCAATCACGCCGTCGCGGTCGCGATGACCCGCGGGCCCCAGGCCGGGCTCGAACTGCTGGAAAGCCTGGACGGCGACCCCCGGCTCGCCCGTCACCACCGTCTCCACGCCGTGCGCGCCCACCTGCAGGAGCTGGCCGGCGAGTACGCTGCCGCACGCGAGAACTACCGGCTGGCGGCCCTGCTTACCACGAGCCTTCCCGAACAGCGCTACCTGCGGGCCAGGGCAGGCAGGCTGGAGCGATAGCAGCCGACCAGGGCGCACCCGGTGGGCCGATGTCGAGAGGAAGCCTGCGGGCGCGCCGCCGCCCTCGAGCGCCTCCAGCCCGAGCACGCGGACGGTCACCGGCGGCCTCGCAGCCACGCGGCGAAGGCGTCCAGCGCGGGCCCGGGGTCGCGGCGCCCGACACCGATGCGGAAGCGGTCGCCTGGCGTGGGCGTGAGCTCCGAACGGTAGATGCTCGCGGGAAGCAGCAGGACCCCTGCCTGCTCGACGAGCTCGGCGCAGAACCGCTCCACCCCGTCCGTGCCCAGGTAGCGGGGGTAGGCGACGCAGCCGCCCTCAGGCGCCCGCCACTCGAACAGCTCCCCGAACTCGGCGAAGAACGCGTCGAAGGCGGGCAGGTTGGCGGCGATGACGGCACGGTTGCGCTCCAGGATGCGGTCGCGGGCCTTGACGGCGATCCTGGCCAGCACCTCGGACGGCGCCGCGTTGCAGATGGTCGTGTAGTGCTTGGCGCGTTCCAGTCTCGAGCGCACCTCCTTGTCGCGGCAGGCGATCCAGCCGAGCCTCAGCCCGGGCAGGCCCAGCGACTTGGAGGTCACGTTCAGCGACAGCGCCCGCTCCGACAGCTCCGCCGCCTGCGCAAGCGTGCGGGAGGGATCGAGTTCCAGGCCGCGGTAGACCTCGTCGCTGAACAGGTGGATGCCGCGCTCGTCGCACAGCTGTGCCAGGCGGGCGAAGTCGGCCGCGTCGACGAGCGTCCCCGTCGGGTTGTTGGGAAAGTTGACCGACAGCACGCGGGTGTTGGGGCGCAGCGCCGCGACGACCCGCTCCAGGTCCAGCGCCCAGTCGTCGTCCGGGTTCAGGGCCACGCCGCTGACCTCGCACAGCGACAGCGGGACGGTCTCGGCCGACTGGTAGTTGGGTGTGACGACCACGGCGTGGTCGGCCGGTCCGAGCAGGACGTGCATGGCCAGATAGAGGGCCTCCTGGGCGCCGGTGAAGCAGATCACGTCGTCGGCGTCGACGTGGGCGTAGGTTTCGGCGATCGCCTGCCGGAGCGCTGGGTCGCCGAAGGTCTCGGTGTAGCCGAACGACAGCGTCTCCCAGGCGTGCAGGTCCCCCGGGTCGGCCAGCGCGAGCAGCTCGGACATGGTCATGGTCTGGGCGTCGGAGGCCGTCAGGTGGTGGCGGGCGGTGAACTCCCAGCGGGAGAAGTACGTCTCCAGCCGGAAGTCGGGCAGACGGGTCACGAGTCGTTCCTTTGGGCTTTGAGCTCGGCGAGCAGGGCGTACAGGGTGGAGCGCGACACCTTGAGCGCGCCGGCGACGACCGGGGCGGCCCGCCGTACGGCGAACACTCCCGCCTGGTCGAGTTCGCTGAGGACGGCGAGCCGGTCCTCGCGTCCGAGGCGGTCGACGGGGCGGCCGCGTTCGCGCACGAACGAGCCGACGACCTGGTGCACCCGCTCGGTCCAGTCCTGCTCGAACAGCGCCTCGGGGCGTGGCTGCGAGGGCGCGGCGAACCCGGCCAGCACGGCGGCCGCCTGCTCCAGCGGGGTCCGGTCGAGGTTGACGCACAGCACGGCCGAGGGCCGCCCCTCCGCGTCCCTCAGCACCGCGCTGACCGAGGAGAGTCGACGGCCGTCGGACAGCAGTTTCTGGTAGGGGCCGTAGACGTCGTGCGCCGACGGCTCCAACCGGTCCAGCTCGCCCAGCAGCGAGGGGTCACCGGGCTCGCGCCTGCTCATCGGGTTCCACACGCCCAGCACGCGGTCGCTCGCGACATCGTGCAGCACGACCTCGGCATACGGTCCGAGCAGCAGGGCGATCGCCTGGCACACCGGCGCCCAGGCCCGCACCCGCGGGTCGGCGCCGTCCGCTGTCGTCTCCATGGTTGGACTATACGTCCAGATTGGAAATTCAGTCCAGCCGGGCCGGGGCTGAAGGAGGACCCTGTCCCGGCGATCAGCGAGAACATCTGTCCGGTGGCGGGCCGACTGCAGACCCAGGTCAGCCCGCGTATCCGTCGGCACCAGCCGCGAACTCGATCACGCGATGTGCGCGCCGGTTTCGAGCCGGTACCGGTGCTATGGTCCCGCCCATGCGATCGAGTTACCTCGCCTGGGACGATGCGGTGGACCTGTTCGGGCAGGGCGGGCTGCCGAAGGGGACGTACGAGAACCTGTACGAGGAGGAGTACATCCTGGTGCCGGGTCCCTCCGCGGTGACCGGCGAACTTCCCCTCGACGCGCACGAGCGGACGCCGTGGTGGGCGGGCACGCCCGAGGCGGCAACCGGGTACGTCGTGGACGGCGACCTGGACGTCGACGGGAACATCACCAATGTGGACGACGGAGCCGCCGCGCTGATCGTCCTCGGAAACCTGCGGGCGAGGAACATCTACCTGGCCGGTGACGCGAAGCTGGTCGTGCGCGGCCACGTGACGACTGAGACCTTCGTCGGCGACATGACCGACAAGCTGGTGATGATCCATGGGGACCTGCGCGCCACTGTCTCGATCTTCTTGAACGAGTTCTGCCCTGATCTGGTCGCAGGAGCCCTCCACGGCAGGACCCTCACCCCCGCCTACCTCGACCTGTCCACCGCCTCCATCGGCGGTTTGGTCGACCCGGCGCCAGAGGTCCCGCTCAGCCGCCTGCTCGTGCCTGAACTGCTGGTCACCGGCGCCCCCGGCCCCGACGACCTCCCCGAGCTCGGTATCCGCGGCGACGCCTTGCGCGACCGCCTGCTGGCCGGCCTCCCCCTCACCACGATCCCCTGATCCGCTCCAATGACGACCACGCGCGTCCACCTGCGAGATCAGCCCTGAGCGCTGATGGCTGCCCACCAGTACCGAAACAGAACGGGCGTCCGATGTTGCCGTTTTGGCAAAGAACTTTGCCAACTGACGGGTCCCGGGCCGACCATCTGCGGTGAATGGAGGCACACATGAACGCACAGACCGAACAGACAGGTGACGAGCGGCGCTACGACGTCGTGGTGGTCGGCGGTGGCGCCGCAGGGCTCAGCGGCGCGCTCACCCTGGCCAGAGCGCGCCGCTCGGTCCTCGTGATCGACTCGGGACAGCCGCGCAACGCCCCTGCGGGGCACGTCCACGGCTACCTGGCGCGCGAGGGCGTCTCCCCCGCCGACCTGCTGGCCGCGGGGCGCGCGGAGGTGAGCGGCTACGGCGGCCGGATCGTCCAGGGCGGCGTCGTGGCGGCCGAGCGCGCGAGCGACGGCTTCCGCGTGCGGCTCGACGACGGCTCCTCCGTCGTGGCCGGCAGGCTGCTGGTGACCACCGGGCTGGTCGACGAGCTGCCCGACGTGCGGGGCCTGGCCGAACGCTGGGGCCGCGAGGTGCTGCACTGCCCCTACTGCCACGGCTGGGAGGTGCGCGACCAGGCCATCGGCGTCCTGGCCGACGGGCCGCTCGCCGTCCACCAGGCGTTGCTGTGGCGGCAGTGGAGCAGCGACGTGACCCTCTTCCTGCACACACAGGACGGCCTCGGCGACGACGAGCGCGAGCAGCTGGCCGCGAGGGACATCGCCGTGGTCGAGGGAGCGGTCGCGGCGCTGGAGGTGAGCGACGACAGGCTCACCGGCGTCCGCCTGGCCGACGGCAGGGTGTTTTCGCGCGAGGCCGTCGTCGTGGCGCCACGCCTGACCGCCCGTGCCGACGTGCTGACCGGCCTCGGCCTGGAACCCACCGACCTGGAGATGGGCGGCCACGTGGTCGGCAGCTATATCGCCGCCGACCCCTCGGGAGCCACGGCGGTGCCGGGGCTGTGGGTGGCGGGCAACGTGGCCAACCTGACCGAGCAGGTCATCGGCGCGGCCGGCGCGGGCGTGCGCGCCGGCGCGGCCATCAACGCCGACCTGATCGACGAAGAGACCCGCCAGGCCGTCGCCTCCCGCCGGCAGCGCGCCCATGACACCGCCCATGACACCGCCCACGACCCTGCCCACCACCACCCTGCCCACGACCGGCGGGACGTCACCGAGCAGGAGTTCTGGGACGGCCGTTACGCCGCCAGCGACAGGATCTGGAGCGGCGACCCCAACGCCGCGCTCGTGCGCGAGGCCGCGGACCTGGAGCCCGGCACCGCTCTCGACCTGGGCTGCGGCGAGGGCGGCGACGCCGTCTGGCTCGCCTCGAGGGGCTGGCGCGTGACGGCCACCGACATCTCCCGCGTCGCCCTCGAACGCGCCGCCGCGCACGCGAAGCAGGCCGGGGTCGCCGACCGGATCGACTGGCAGCGGCACGACCTCGGCGCGTCCTTCCCTGAGGGCTCCTTCGACCTCGTCTCCGCGCACTTCCTGCACTCGCCCGGCGACATGCCGCGCGAGAAGATCCTCAGGTTCGCCGCCGCGGCGGTCGCGCCGGGCGGCGTGCTCCTGATCGTCGGGCACGCGGGCTTCCCCTCGTGGGAGCCCGAGCCGCACCCGGCGGTGCACCTGCCCACCCCTCAGGAGGTCCTGGAGTCGCTGGAGCTGCCCGAAGGACAGTGGGAGGTCCAGCGCTGCGAGGAGTACGAGCGCGAGCAGACCGCCCCCGACGGCCGCCCCGGCACCCGTCTCGACAACATCCTCAGAGTCAGGCGGACGGCCTAGCCTGCGCGCCGAGGTCCAGCTCGAAGCCGTGGGCGGCCAGCTCGGTGAGGAAGTCGGCGGGCTCCACCAGCTGCTCGACGTGCCTGACCCCTGGCGGCATGCCGGGCAGCCTCCGCAGCAGCAGCGCGGCGGTCAGCCCGGTGGCGCGGCTCTGCAGGCGTCCGCTGAAGCCGGCCCTGACCTGCCCCGACCGTACGGTCACCGCGAACCCGTCACCCCCCAGGTGGATCCTGCCCAGCGCCGCCACGAGCGCCTCGCGCACCCTCGGGCGGCGCAGCAGGCGGCCCACGGCCGGGCCTCTAGCGGCGGCCAGCAGCGCGGTGGTCAGCCGCGAGTCGAGCGCCAGGCCGGTGGCGACCTGGCCGATCCCGAGGGTGCGCGGCAGCGTGTACTGGTCGGAGAAGGGGAAGCGGTGCACGACGCGCTCGCCGAACGGGGCGGGGAAGCGCATCGCCCATGAGCCTTCCAGCCTGCCGAGCCCGTCTAGGGTCCAGCGGATCGCCGAGGGGCCGTGCTGCTCACCCGAGCCGAGCAGCACGCCGACGCGGGCCTGGCCGGTTCCCGAGCGCTCGACGCAGTGCCGTACCAGCAGGTTGGTGACGCCCGGGACCAGACCGACGCTCAGGACCGCCGTCGCGCCCCGCCGTACGGCCAGCTCGTCGAGCTCCTCGATCCCGGCGAGCACCGGGTGGGAGGCGCTGACGTCGAGGTAGTGCACCCCTCGCTCCAGGCAGGCGCGGGCGACGGCGGCGTTGTCGAGCTCGGCGCACATCAGGACCGCCTCGACGCCCTCCAGCGCCCCGGCCAGCCCGGCGGCGTCGGAGGCGTCCACGCGCATGGCGGTCGTGCCCGGCACCGGCCGGGCCGCCGAAGGGTCGCGCCCCGCCACGATCACGGACCTGCCGGGACTGTCCCGCACTAGCGCCGCCGCTGCATGTCTGCCGACGGCCCCGTATCCACCGAGGACGAGGATCGCGCCCATGACTCCCCCAAGTTTTTGTAGTGACGCTACAGTAATGTGATGAGCGCATCCGAACCAGACGGCAGGACCGCGCGGGCCAGGGCCACCCGCGCCCGCGTCACGGCCGCCGCCACGGAGCTGTTCGTGGCCGCCGGATACGGCGCCACCAGCGTCAACGCCATCGCCGCCAGGGCCGGGGTGGGCGAGCAGACCGTCTACTACGCCTTCGGCACCAAACGCGCCGTGCTCACCGCCGCGCTCGATGTGGCCGTCGCGGGCGACGACGAGCCGATCCCCACGCTCGAACGCCCCTGGGTGCGCGAGGCGCTGGCCGAGCAGGACCCGGTCGAGCAGATCAGGCGGCAGGTCGAGGGCGCGGGAGCGATCCATCTGCGGGCGGCGGCGCTGCTGGACGTGGTGCGCAGCGCCGCGGCCTCCGACCCCGACCTGGCCGAGGTGTGGGCCGACAACGTGGACCGGCGCCTGACCGTGCAGCGGGTCTTCGCCGAGGCGCTGGCCGCCAAGGGGGCGCTGCGCGAGGAGCTCACCGTCGGGGACGCCGCCGACATCGCCCTCGCGTCGCTGGCCCCCGAGACCTACAACCTGCTCGTCACCGGCCGGGGCTGGCCGCACGCCAGATGGCAGAGGTGGACCACCGGCGCCCTTGTCCACCACCTCACCACGCGAGCCTGTCGAAACGGCGGGAGCGAGTTCGTATAGAGACTGAGGAGAGGGAAACCACCCAGGAGGGCCCGATGAAGAAGTACCTGCTCAGCATCTACCAGCCCGACGGCGACCCACCCCCGCCCGAGGTGCTCGGTCCCATCGTGCGCGAGGTCGAGGCGTTCGAGAGCGAGCTCAGGCAGGCGGGCGCGTGGGTCTTCACCGGCCGCCTGCACCCGGCGGGCACCGCGACCGTGCTGCGGCCCGACGCCGGCGGCGTGCTGATGACCGACGGGCCGTTCGTCGAGGGCAAGGAGCACATCGGCGGGTTCGTCGTCATCCAGGCGCCCGACCTCGACGCCGCCCTCGACTGGGCCCGCAAGGCCACCCTGGCCTCCACCCTGCCCATCGAAGTCCGGCCGCTGCACGACTGAGATGTCGCAGCTCGAAGGTGTCTTCCGCGAGGAGTACGGCCGCGCCGTCGCCGTCCTGGTCCGTGCCTTCGGCGACATCGACCTGGCCGAGGACGCCGTCCAGGACGCCTTCGCCGAGGCCACCAGGCGCTGGCCGTCGGCGGGAACGCCGCCGAGCCCCGCGGGCTGGATCATCACCACCGCCCGCAACAGGGCCATCGACAGACTGCGCCGTGAGTCCACACGCGACGAGCGCCACGCCCAGGCCGTCCTCATGACGGCCACCGGCGAAACAGGCCAGGTGGAGGGGCCCGTGCACGACGACAGGCTGCGCCTGATCTTCACCTGCTGCCACCCCTCGCTGTCCACCGCCGCCCAGGTCGCGCTGACCCTGCGCCTGCTGGGCGGCCTGACCACCGCCGAGATCGCCAGGGCCTTCCTGGTGCCCGAACCGACGATGGCCCAGCGGCTGGTCCGGGCCAAGGGCAAGATCCGCGACGCGCGCATCCCCTACCGGATCCCGCGCGAGGCCGACCTGCCCGACCGGCTGCGCGCGGTGCTGTCGGTGCTCTACCTCGTCTTCAACGAGGGGTACGCCGCCAGCGCGGGAGACCGGCTGGTGCGCGAGGAGCTGTGTGCCGAGGCCGTCCGGCTGGGCCGCCTGCTGGCCGAGCTCATGCCCGACGAGCCCGAGGTGTGGGGGCTGCTGGCCCTCATGCTCCTGCTGCAGTCGCGCCGCGCCGCGCGCACCGCACCCGACGGACGGCTGGTGCCGCTGGCCGAGCAGGACCGAGCCCTCTGGGACCACGACCTGATCGCCGAAGGCCACCGGATCGTACGGCGGTGCCTGCGGCGCGACCAGCCAGGGCCGTACCAGATCCAGGCGGCGATCAACGCCGTGCACAGCGACGGCCCACCCACCGACTGGCGGCAGATCCTCGCCCTGTACGACCAGCTCCTGATGTTCACGCCCACGCCGATCGTCGCCCTCAACAGGGCGGTCGCCGTGGCCGAGGTCGAAGGCCCCGCCGTCGCGCTGGAACTCGTCGACGACCTCGACCTCGGCGGTTTCCACCTCTTCCACGCCATCCGCGCCGACCTGCTGCGCCGCACGGGGTGCGACGCCGAGGCGCTGCGGGCGTACACGGCGGCGATCGAGCTCACCACCAACGCGGCCGAGCGCGCCTTCCTGCGCACCAGGGCCGAGGCCATCGCCCGATAGCCGACGGGGCCGCCTGCGGTGGACGGGCCTCACTCCGGCATGTCGCACTGGTGCGCGATCGCCTCGCGTACCAGGCCGGCGACCGCCCCGGCCTGCCGCATCGCCGCATCGGCCGGCACCTCGCGCAGGTGGCGTCCCGAGCCGAGCAGGAGGTCGTGGGGGTCCTCCAGCAGCGCGCCCTTGTGGAAGATCAGCTTCACCCCCTTCTTCGTCGCCGCGATGCCGCACAACCAGTGATGCCAGTTCCCCTCGACGGTGAACGTCAGCCGCCCCCACTTGATCGACTGCTCCAGCCTGGGGTCGGCCTCCCGAACCACCTGGGCGAGCTCCTCCACCCGGCCACGCAGCGGCGCGTCCAAGCCGTCGAGCCACTCGCGAACGTCCTGTGTCTCGGCCATGCGCCCATGGTCGCACGCGTTCTTGACAAGAAAAATTGTCGGTGGGAGAGTGGAGCCATGTTCGACGTGACGGTGATCGAGGACCCGGCAGCCGCCGAGGCATCGCTGGACCCGATCAGGGCCAGACTCCTGGCCGAGCTCTCCCAGCCCGGCTCGGCCACCATGCTGGCCGCCAAGGTCGGCCTCCCCCGGCAGAAAATCAACTACCACCTCAAGACCCTCGAACGACACGGCCTGGTCGAGCTCGTCGAGGAACGCAGGAAGGGCAACGTCACCGAGCGCGTCATGCGCGCCACCGCCTCCTCCTACGTCATCTCCCCCCGCGCCATGGCAGGCGTCGCCCCAGACCCCAGCCGCGCTCCCGACCGGCTGTCGGCCCGCTGGCTGCTGGCCATCGCCGCCAGACTCGTCAGCGACGTCGGCACCCTCATCACCGGCGCCGCCAAGGCCCGCAAACGCGTCGCCACCTTCGCCATCGACGGCCAGGTCCGCTTCGCCAGCGCCGCCGACCGCGCCGCCTTCGCCGAGGAACTCGCCACCGCCGTCACCACCCTCGTCAGCAAGTACCACGACGAGACCGCCGAAGGCGGCCGCACCCACCGCGTCATCCTCGCCGTCCACCCCACCGTCGACCCCGACACCCAGGAGTCATGACATGTCGCACGAGTTCGAGCTCCACCACGAACTCTCCGTCGAGGCGAGCCCCGAGCAGGTCTGGCAGGCCATCGCCACAGGACCCGGCATCGACTCCTGGTTCATGGGCCGCACCCAGGTCGAAGAGGGCGTCATCCGCACCGCCTTCGGCGGCTACGCCCCCGACAACACCGTCACCGCCTGGGAGCCCGGCAAGCGACTGGCCGCCACCAGCGAGCCCGCCGACGACGGCCGCTTCGTCGCCTACGAGTTCCTCATCGAAGGCCGCGCCGCCAGCAGCACCGTCGTCCGCGTCGTCACCAGCGGCTTCCTGCCGGGCGACGACTGGGAGACCGAGTTCGAGGCCATGAGCACAGGACTGGCCCTGTTCTACGCCACCCTCGCCGAATACCTCACGCACTTCGCCGGCCGTACGGCCGTGCCCGTCACCGCCCACGGACCAGCGGACTTCGACGACCTACGCACCACCCTCGGACGGCCCGCCACCGGCGACACCCTCACTCTCACCCCGCCGGGACAGCCGCCGACCGAAGGCGTCGTCTACTTCACCAACTCCCAGACCATCGGCATCCGCACCCGCGACGCGATGTACCGATTCGTCAACGGATTCGGCGGCGGCACCTTCGCCCAGCACCACCTGTTCACCCCCGGCGCCGACCCCGACGAGGCCGACCGCGCCTGGACGGCCTGGATGGCCGACCACACCTCCTGACCCACCCCTCCTGCGCGCGGACGCCCCCCCCGCGCGCAGGAGCATCCCTCACCCTCCCTGGAGTCCTCCATGAACAAGGTCATGTCCACCGACGGCACCGCCATCGCCTACGACCGCAGGGGCAGCGGCCCCGCGCTCATCCTCGTCGACGGCGCCATGTGCTGGCGCGCCCAAGGCCCCAGCGGCCCCCTCGCCGACCTGCTCGGACAGCACTTCACCGTCTACACCTACGACCGCAGGGGCAGGGGCGACAGCCGCGACGCCACCACCTACCAGGTCGAGCGCGAGATCGAGGACCTGCGCGCCCTCATCGACGAGGCCGGCGGCGCCGCGCACGTCTACGGCATCTCCTCCGGCGCCGCCCTCGCCCTCGAAGCCGCCAACGCCGGCCTCCCCATCACCAGCCTCGCGCTCTACGAGCCGCCCTTCATCGTCGACGGCACCCGCCCACCCGCCCCCGCCGACCTCCTCACCAGGACACAGACGCTCCTGGCCGAGGGAAAGCGCGGCGAGGCCGTCAAACTCTTCATGACCAAGGGCGTCAACCTGCCCGGCCTCGTGGTCGCGATGATGCGGTTCATGCCGGCCTGGAGCAAGCTGAAGAGCGTCGCCCACACCCTGGTCTACGATCTCACCATCATGGGCGAGCGCCAGCTCGGCCACCCGCTCTCCACCGACCGCTGGACCGCCCTCACCATGCCGGTCCTGGTGGCCGACGGCGCCAAGAGTCCCACCTGGATCCGCAACGGAGCCAGGCAGCTGGCCGACGTCCTGCCGGGCGCCGAACACCGCACGCTCCCCGGCCAGACCCACATGGTCAAGCCCGAGGCGCTCGCCCCCGTCCTGACCGCCTTCTTCTCCGGCCACGACGCCCCGCCCCACCCGGCAGCGTGATCCTCCGCGCCTGGTAATTTGTCGGGTCGTGTCTGACTACCTACGCGAACTCTTCTCCCTCAGCGGACGCACCGCCCTGGTCACCGGCGGCAGCTCCGGCATCGGCTACGCCATCGCCGAGGCCCTCGGCAGGGCGGGAGCCGACGTGGTCATCGCCGCCCGCAGGGAGAAGGAGCTCAGGCTGGCCGCCGACCGGCTGCGCTCCCACGGCGTACGAGCCTCATGGATCAGCGCCGACCTCGGCCGGCGCGCCGACGTCGAGCGGGTCATCGCCGAGGCGGGCGACATCGACATCCTCGTCAACGACGCGGCCAACAACATCCGCAAGCCCATGGCGCAGCTCACCGACGACGACTACGAGCAGACGATCGCCGTCAACCTGACCGCGCCGTACCTGCTCGGCCAGCACTTCTGCCCCCTGATGGCCGCCCGGGGCTGGGGCAGGGTCATCAACGTCGGCTCCCAGCAGACCATCAGCGCCTTCGGCGACAGCGGCGTGTACGGCGCCGCCAAGGCCGCCATCGCCGGGCTCACCCGCTCGCAGGCCGAGGCGTGGTCCCGCCACGGCGTTCTGATCAACACGATCATCCCCGGGTTCGTGCTCACCCCGCTGACCGAGCCCGCCCAGTCCATCCCCGGACGGGTCGAGGAGCTCGCCGCCCGCCACATGGTCGGGCGCAACGGCGTGCCGGCCGACTTCGGAGGGGCCGCGGTCTTCCTGGCCAGCGACGCCTCCGCCTTCGTCACGGGCCAGCTGCTCTTCGTCGACGGCGGGTTCTCGGTTCACTGACCGGGTTTGCACTCGGCCCACGCCCTTTACAAAGTAGATCTGGTCGAGACGGCCAGGCCCACCCCTCTCGCCTGAGGGGTGGTGAGGGCGTCGAGCAGGCCGGGGAAGGCCTCGTCCATCTCGGCGCGGCGCAGCGCGTTCATCCGCGAGGTCCCCACGTAGTACTGCCGGATCAGGCCCGCCTCGCGCAGCACCTTGAAGTGGTGGGTGGCGGTGGACTTGCTGACCTGCATGTCGAAGTCCCCGCACTTGATGTCCTCGCCGGCCGCCTCGAGCTGCGTGACGATGCTGCGGCGTACCGGATCGACCAGGGCCTCCAGTATTCGCTGGAGGTCGAACTGCGGCACCTCGGGGTGCGGAGGCGTACGTCCCATGGGCCAATAGTACGACACTCATCGAAGTTTGACAGCCATCGTACTTTTGCCCGACAGTGGAGCGCGTTGACGACGAGCGAAGGACGGCGCCATGGCAAGGACTGTGCGGTTCCACGAGATCGGCGGGCCCGAAGTGATGCGACTGGAGGACCTGGAGACCGGCGAGCCGGGACCGGGCGAGGTGCGCATCAGGGTGGAGGCGATCGGGGTCAACAGAGCCGAGGCGCTGTTCCGGCGCGGTGAGTACATCGAGCAGGTGAAGCGCTTCCCCGCCAGGCTCGGCGCCGAGGCGGCAGGGGTGGTCGAGGCCGTCGGCCCCGGCGTGACCGGGTTCGAGGCGGGGCAGGCGGTCAGCAGCGTGCCCGCGTTCTCGCAGAACGACTACGGCGTCTACGCCGAGCAGGCGATCGTCCCCGCGGCCGCGCTCCTGCACCGGCCCGACGGCGTGGACGCGGTGTCCGGCGCCGCCGTGTGGATGCCCTACCTGACCGCGTACGGCGCGCTGGTGGAGGTGGGCGGGATGCGACCGGGCGATGCGGTGGCGCTGAACGCCGCCTCCAGCAGCGTCGGCCTGGCCGCGATCCACACCGCGAACCGGGTGGGCGCCACACCGATCGCCGTCACCCGCACCAGTGAGAAGAAGGAGCGGTTGCTCAAGGAGGGCGCGGCCGAGGTGATCGTCTCCGACGAGGAGGACGTGGCGGCCAGGCTGCTCGACCTGACCGGCGGCAAGGGGGTGGAGTACGTCTTCGACGCCGTCGCGGGGCCGGGCGTGACCGACCTGGCGCGGGTGGTAGCCCCTGGCGGCACGCACTTCCTGTACGGCGGGCTGAGCGGGCAGCCGACGCCGTATCCGGGATTCACCCTGGGCATGCCCGCCCTCAACATGCGCACCTACACGGTGCTGGAGACCACGAAGGACCCCGTGCGGCTACGCCGGGCGGCGGCGTTCGTGGCCTCGGGCCTGCGCAACGGGGCCTTCCGCCCGGTGGTGGACCGGCTGTTCCCGCTGGAGGAGATCGTGCGGGCGCACCAGCACATGGAGTCCAACACCCAGTTCGGCAAGATCGTGGTCACCGCCGCTCGCTGACCGCGGCACGGAAGACGGCCGGGGCCGGCGAAAGCGTCGCTCTCGTGGCCCGGCCTCCCTCCGCCACACGGCTCCTCGCCCGTGGCGGACTCCGCGGTGTCCCTAACCCCGAAGGGGCAGCGCGGCGAGCGTGCCGACGAGGGGCGCCAGCTCCGGCAGGCCCTCCGCTTGACGTAGGGCGTCGGCCAGCGAGGCGTCATGGGTCGGACGCGCCCGCTCCAGCGCGGCTCTGCCCTCGGCGGTGAGCTCGGTGTAGATGCCCCGGCGATCGTCGGGGCACAGATACCGCTGCAGCAGCCCCCGCTGTTCGAGCCGGGTCACCAGCCTGGTGGTGGCCGAGCGGCTCAGCACCACGGCCCTGGACAGCTGGTTCATCCGCAGGTGGAAGCCGTGCTGGCGGGCCAGCACGTCCAGCACGCTGTACTCGCTCACCGACAGGTCGTGCTCGCGCTGCAGCGTCCGCTCGAGCGTGTCCTCGATCCGCGCGTGCAGCGCCGCCAGCGTGCGCCAACCCTGCGCGCGAGCCTCGGCGGCGTCGTCATCGATCTCCACAGGCTCCACCCCTTCTTGCGAACGACTCTTGCATGGGGCACTATTGCCTATGCAACATGACGCGTTAGCAACTATCGCGGACGCTGCTGATTGCGCACGCTGCAGATCAGTCTAACGCCGCGACCGTCTTGGGGGGCTTGCATGACTTCGACCGCTGTTGTTCAACGTAACGGCCGGGTGGCGACCGCCGAGGATCTGGCGCCACTCGCGTTCGCGGGCTATGCCCACTTCACCGCCATGCAGGTGCGCGGGGGCCAGGTCCGCGGCCTCGACCTCCATCTGGAACGGCTGCGGACGGCCTCGATGGAGCTGTTCGGCCAGGCGCTGCCCGACGACCGGGTACGGGCCCACCTGCGGGCGGCGATCGAGGCAGGCCCCGCTGACCTCTCGCTCACGGCGACGGTCTACTCGCCCGCCGGCGAGTTCACCGTGGCCGGAGCTGAGGTGGAGCCCGAGGTTCTCATCCGGACCGGACCGGCCGCGTCCGGCCCCGCGGGCCCGCTGACACTGACGACGGTCGAACACGAACGCGCTCTGCCTGCCGTGAAGCACGTCGGCGAGGTGGCCAAGACGTACTTCCTGCGCCAGGCCGTCGCACAGGGCTTCGACGACGCCGCCTTCGTCGACCGGCAGGGCCGGCTCAGCGAGGCGACGATCTGGAACCTGGCCTTCTGGGACGGCGCCGCGGTGGTGTGGCCCGAGGCCGAGATGCTCGCCGGGACCACGATGGGCATCGTCCGCCGGCAACTGGATCGCCTGGGCGTCCCGCAGCGCGTCCAGGAGGTCACGCCCGCCGACCTGCCGGCGTTGGCCGGAGGTGTGGTCATGAACTCGTGGACGCCAGGGGTGGCGGTCCACCGCATCGGCTCGGCGCCCCTGCCTGAGGCGCCGTCCTTCCTGGAGCTGCTGCACCGGGCTTACGAGGCCGAGCCACTCACCTCGCCGTGAACGCGTGAGCGCCGCCTGGGGCCTCTGATCGGATGACTCTCATCGCCGCGGCGAGGTCCCGGCAGCGCTCGCCGGCCGCGGTGGTGCGGCCACGGCGCTCGGTCGTCTGCCCGGCATGCCGAGCGCGACGAGCATGCCGGCGAACGCGAGCACGGTCACCGCGCCCATCGCCGCCGTGAAGCCCGCACTGAACTCCTCGTCCGACGCGTAGCCCCCGGCGCTCGCGAAGACGGCGACCGAGACCGCGACACCGAACACCCCACCGAAGATCCGTAGCATCATGAACGCGCCGGACGCCTGACCGATCTCCTGTGCTCGCACCGCTCCGACCACCGCCTTCTGCGCCGCGGGCATGGCCATGCTCAGTCCGGCGCCGCCGACGATCAGCGCGGGCACGAGCTCGAGATAGCTCGTGTCCGTGTCGGCGACAAGCGCGATCCAGCCCATGCCGAGCGCCTGCAGCAGCAGCCCGCCGACCACGAACTTCCGCTCGCCGACCTTGTCGGCCAACCGGCCGGCGATGGGCGCGCACACCATCAGCGTCGCCGTCCACGGCATCAACCGCAGGCCGGCGCCGAGCGGCCCTTCCCCTTGTACGGTCTGGAAGTACTGCGCGAGGAAGAACATCGTGCCGTACAGCGAAGCGAACACGAGGAAGTTGGCCGGGTTGGCCGTCGCGAACGCCCTCAACCGGAAGAACCGCATCGGCAGCATCGGTGCCTTCGTGCGGCGTTCCCACAGCACGAAGGCGACCACCAGCGCGACACCGAGCACCATCGCGCCCAGTACCTCCGCGCTCCCCCAGCCGGCCGCGTTCCCACGGACCAGACCCCACACGATGCCGAACGCGCCCAGGGTCACGAGCACGACCCCGACCAGGTCGAGCCTGCTGTTCGGGCCGAGGCTCTCCTCGACGCGCCGCGCCGTGAGGATGATGGCGATCACCCCGATCGGCAGGTTCAGCCAGAAGATCCACTGCCAGGCCAGCCCCTCGGCGATGACGCCGCCGACGAACGGGCCGCTGAACGTCGCCAGCCCGGTGATGCCCAGGTACAGCCCCATCGCCTTCCCTCGCTGCTGCGGCGGGAACATCGCGCTGATCAGGGTGAGCGACAGCGGCAACACCATCGCGGCACCGACACCCTGCAACGCCCTGGATGCGATGAGCATGCCGATGTCGGGGGACAGCGCGCACGCCGCCGACGCGACGGTGAACACCGCCAGCCCGACGGCGAACATGCGGCGGCGGCCGAACCGGTCACCCAGCGCCGCTCCCGTCAGCAGCAGGACCGCGAACGTCAGGTTGTAGGCGTTGACGGTCCACTCGAGCGCTTCCAGCGATGCCGTCAGATCCTGCCGGATCGTGCTCAGCGCCGTCGTCACGACCAGGCTGTCCAGGGCCATCATGAACGACGCCAATGAGGCAAGCGCTAACACCCATGCCTGCTCGGACGTCATCCGTCCCCCGTCGATGGTCACCGCTTCTCCTTCTGCTCGGGTCTTCTCGAGATGCACTGGCGGATTTTCGCGCCCCTGCACGTGCTGTCTCTGCGTCGGGTCTGCATCCACACGCCGCCCATCAGGTGCGGAGCGATCGTGGAAGTCCGAAGACCGGCAGAAGTGAGTTGTCCAGGAATCGCGTCAGCGCGGTGATCCGGTCGCCGGTCAGAGTCAGGACGAGCACGCCGTGCGCGTGCAGGATCGGCGTCCGCGGGTCACGTATGTAGCAGCCGAACGCCGGTTGGCCGTTCGCCCGCGTCGGCATCAGCACGTGCCGGCGGCCGTCGCTCAGCGCGACGGTGGCCAGGAAGTGCCGGACGGCGTCCACGCCCTGGTATTCCAGCGGCAGCGGCGGCATCGTCAGCCACGCGTCGTTCGTCAGCATGGCCACGATCGCGTCGACGTCTCCGGCTTCGAACGCGCGGGTGAAGTCATCCATGATCCTGCGCTCCTGTGGCGAGTCGGGGAGCGGAGCGCTCTCCCGAGCGGGACCCGGCAACTCACGCGCCAGCGCCCCCCGTGCTCGTTTCAGCGCGCTGGTCACCGCGTTCTCTGTCGTGTCGAGGATGTCCGCCACCTCGACGGCCCGGAAGCCCAGGACGTCCCGCAGCACCAGTACGGCTCTTTGCCTCGGCGGCAGCTGCTGCAGCGCTGCCAGGAACGCCAGCGACACCGACTCCCTGACCTCGTATCGCGCCTCCGGTCCAGGCGTGTGGTCGGCGATCTGGTCGAGCAGCACATCGGGGTACGGCTCCAGCCAGCTCGGTTCCGCTCGGCGGTGCGACGGCTCGGGAAAGGGGACCTCCGGCTGGTAGGACGCGAATTCGTGCGGACGGCGGGCACCGGCCCGCAGGACGTTGAGACAGCGGTTGGTCGCGATGCGGTAGAGCCACGTCCGTACCGACGCGCGCTCCTCGTAGCCGCCGATCCCGCGCCAGGCCGCCAGCAACGTCTCCTGCAGCAGGTCCTCGGCGTCCTGCACCGAGCCGAGGATGCGGTAGCAGTGCACCTGGAGCTCACGCCGGTACGGCTCGACGAGCCCGCGGAACGCCTCACCGTCTCCTCGCCGCGCCAGCGCCAGCAGATCCTCGGCCGAGCGCCGGTCATGGGCCGGGGCATCGCTCTGCCCGGCCGGCGGCATCCCTTGCATGGTGGCTCCTTCTCGCTTGTCGTTCCTCTCGAATAGATGGACACCGCCGATGCCGGAAACTGGTCGGCCTGCGCCCAGATTCCGCCATTCCTGTCCGACTCGGCCCTACGGCTCAGGGCTCGGCCCTTTGGCTCCGTGCCATCGGCGTCGTCACAAGCAGAGTCGTCACGGCAGCAGAGTCGTCACGGCAGCAGAGGAGAGAGGACGGTGCGTGAGGGGCCGGGTGACCGGCGATGTGCGGTCAGGCGCGCGCGCCGGGCGGCCGCCGAGACCGCTCGGCGCCGAGGGCCGGTCTGGATGACGCCAACGCGGCAGCCGGCATCGCGCAGGCGCCCCTTTTCAGGGCATCAGGGGCAGGCGGCCCACGATCTTGTCCACGCGGTTGCGGGGGCCGACGATGCTGACGGCGTAGTAGTCGAGGTCCTCGGCCCGGCTCTCCTTCACGGTGTGGAGATAGTCCGCGTAGACGCGGGTGTGCTGCGCGGCGGAGGGCATGTCGGCCACGAAGCAGCCGTCGGACGCTGCCGCTCTGGAGCGGACGACCCGCAACGTGGCGGCGTCCGCGACCAGGATGGAGCAGCCCGCCCAGGGCAGCCCCGGGTGCGCGCAGCCGTCCGCGTCGACAGCGTCCTCCCCCAGCAGACCGGTCACCGCGCTCGAGGTCGTGGCCGCCGCGCAGACGGCGGCGTTGACCGCGCGACCTGCGGGCAGGCCCTCGTTGACCACGATCACCCACTTCAGGCGTGCCGCCCGCGTCGAGAGGGTCGGGTCCCTCTCCTCCGGCGCGAAGCCGACAACCTCTGACGTGATACCGCGCTCGGCCATTTCTTCCATCCCTTGCTCACTCATACGGGCTACGCCGGATACGCTATAGAGATATACGACAATCGAACAAGAGATTCGTATTTATATCGGACAGCACGGGATGTGGGCGGTCATGGACGAACTTGATAAGGCAATCCTGCGGGAACTGCAGTCAGATGCACGGAAGACCAACCGCGATCTCGCCGCCGCGGTGGGCGTCTCGCCGACGACGGCGCTCGATCGCACCCGCGCCCTGCGGCAGCGGGACATCATCCGCGGCGCGATCCTCGACGTGGACCTCGCCGCGATCGGACGCCCGGTCCAGGCCCTCATCGCGATCCGCGTACGCCCGCCGTCGCGACGCAACATCGAGGGCTTCCGCAACTGGGTCAGCGAGCTGCCTGACACGCTCGGCGTCTACGTGACGACAGGGACCGAGGACTTCATCGTGCACGTCGCGGTCCCCGACAACGCCAGCCTCTACGCGTTCGTCATCGACAAGCTCACTGAGCGCCCCGAGGTCGCCGACGTCCGTACCTCGATCGTCTACGAGCACATCCGCAACCACCAGATCGCACCCGTCACCCCATGAGCACACCTCACGACCCCCGCACCCACACTGCAGGCGCCCCGTCCGGCGGCTGACGCGGGCACGTTGACCCGGCCCGCCTGACGCTCTCGCCGTGGCACGCGCGCTACGCCGACGACCTCTTGCGCCTCTCCCGCGACGAGCGCGTGATGCGCCACATCGGCAGCGGGCCGTGGACGGCCGTGTAAGCCGGAGAACGGCACCGCCAGGCGCTGCGGCAGTGGCGGGACGAGGGCTTCGGCATGCGCGCGATCCTGCGCGACGAGCGCTTCGTGGGCCTGGTCTCGCTCGCATCCTGCACGCTGCCCGGCGCGGCCGAGCCCGTATGGCGGATCGGGTGGTGGATCGACCCCGCGGCCTGGGCCAGGGCATCGCGACCGAGGCGGCGACAGCCGTATGAGAAGAAGTGGCCCGGTTGGGCGCCGCCACCCTCGTCGCGCGCCACCACCCGGCCAACGAGGGATCCGGACGGATCGTGACCAAGTTGGGCATGCACCTGCACGACGACGGCACCGACCGATACGGCCGCCCCTGCCGCATCTCCGTCCTCCCCCTGCGACCCCCGCAAGCCGCCTCACCCGACTGATCGGACGCGCCGCTCCAGTCGACTGGACCCTCCGCCGGTCCGCGCTCCACCCACGTCCGGGTGGCGCACCCGGCGACATGGTCATCGGAGTCGCGTGCTTCGCCTCCCTCGCGCCGGCACCACCCGTGAGGAGGGAGGGAGGGAGGGCGTGCGTCTGACCTTACGCACGCCCTCCCTCCCGCGCCGGCCGTACCTGTCAGGAAGGAGCGATCACTTGCGTCTGACCTGGCGGATGCCCTCCCTCCTCACAGGTGGCACCGCCTGTCAGGAAGGAGCGATCACTTGCGTCTGACCTGGCGGATGCCTTCCCCCTCGTGCCACATGTCGATCACCAGATGGTCGCCCTCCACCCGCGTCCAGACCGCCTCCGTGAGGTCGACCCTGAACAGGTGCGGCCCCTCCCCCGGCAGCTCGAACCTGGACAGCACCTCGGGGTCGGTGACCTCGAGCGCCCGCCCCGCGATCTTCGCATCGCCCTGCCAGCGCGAAGGATCGTCGTCATCGGGCGTCGTCGGCGCGGCGTGCAGCGCCATCCTGGGGTCACGCCGCAGGTCGAACGCCTTCATCGCTCCCGGCATCGACCCCAGCCACATCTCCCCGTCCTTGAAGTCGACCTCCGTGGCGCTGATGCGCGGGGAGCCGTCCTTGCGGATGGTCGCCATGGTCTTGTGCTTGTGCGCGTCGAGCAGCCCCCGAACGGTCGCCGCCAGCGCGGGTGCCTGCGTCTCGAACTCCTGCCACGAACTCATGCAGGACATCATCCTCGACGCCACCGACAGTTCGGACGGCGGCACGCGCACAGGTCAGCGCTCGGGCCGGCCTGACTATCGTGCCAGCCTGCGGTGGGGAGCGGACCGGTCAGTGCTCGGGCCGACCTGACCACCGTTCCAGCCTGTGGCGGGGAGCGAAGACACCCGACCTCGCGGCGGTCCGAGCACGCCCGAGGCAGGCTGTCCGCTTTACTGGACAACGTGCCGTTCTGACACAATCTCCGGGTGATCCCGCGCCGGGCCAGGGTGGCCGTCTCGTTCTTCTTCGCCCTTCTCGGCATCGTCTCCGGCGTGTGGGCGGCCCGCATCCCCACCGTCAAGCAGTCTCTGCACCTCAGCGACGGACAGCTCAGCCTCGGTCTGCTCGCCGTCGCCGTGGGCCTGGTCATCGGCATGCAGTTCGCGGGCAGGATCACCGACCGTCTCGGCAGCGCCAGGGTCGTGGTCCCGGCCGGCGTCACCTGTGCCCTGGCGATGATCCCGCCGGGTTTCGCCCCGAACCTCGCCGTCCTGATCGTCACGCTGTTCCTGTGGGGACTGCTCAACGCCTCACTCGACGTCGCCATGAACACCCACGCGGTCGAGGTGGAGCGGGCGTACGGCAGGCCGCTCATGTCCTCCTTCCACGGCATGTTCAGCGCGGGAGGCCTGCTCGGCGCGGGCGCCGGCGCGCTGTTCGCCTGGCTGGAGGTCTCCCCCGGCCTCACCTTCGCCGCCGTGACGGTCCCCCTGGCCGTGCTCGCCGTCCTGGCCCGCAGAGCGCTGCTGCCCTCGGCCCCCTCCCACCACGAGGATGGCCCGCGCAGGCGGGTCAGGTGGCACGGCAAGGTGCTGTTCATGGGCGCCATGGCCTTCGCAGGGCTGGTGGGCGAAGGCGCGGCAGGCGACTGGAGCGCGGTCTACCTGCACGAGGACCTGGGCACGGGGACAGGGCTCGCGGCGATCGGCTTCGCCGTCTTCTCCACCACGATGACCGTGGGCAGGTTCGCGGGAGACCGGCTGGCGATGCGGTTCGGCCCTGTCAGGCTGGTGCGCTGGTCGGGACTGCTGGCCGCGATCGGGCTGGGCGGGGCGTTGCTGGCCGCGCATCCCGTCGCGGCGATGGCCGGGTTCGGGCTGTTCGGATTCGGCCTGTCCACCCTGGTGCCGCAGGTGTTCTCCGCGGCGGGCAACCACGACCCCGCACGGGCCGGCGAGGCCATCGCGCAGGTGGCGACGCTGGGATACGCCGGGCTGATGCTCGGTCCCGTGATCATCGGTGGTGCGGCCGAGCTGGTCGGGCTGCCGCTGGCTCTGGGCATACCCGTCCTGCTGTGCCTGTTCATGTCGCTCTCTGCGGTGTCGCTCCGACCCACCGCCTTTACAAAGTAGATCAGGCGGAAGCGGGGGGAGACCCGAAAGACGAGCGCGCAGCAGGCAGAGCGGCGCAGCCGTACCGCCTGACCTGTCGCCGCCGACGCCGAACGTCGACCTGGCACTCGAAGTGTTCTACGCCCCCTTCCAGCGGTGGCTGCACCGCAGTGGTCCGCTGGACGCCGACTCACTCGTCGATGCGACCCTCAGCGCCTTCGGCCCCGACCACGCGGCCTGAACTGCGTTGATATGGATTTGAATATCGGCCTTCCACCAATATCAATATTGGACAGTAACGATGTCCTGTGATGGTCTCTGCGCATGAAAAAGACGATTCCGCAGGTCCTGCGCCACGGGCTCGGCGCCGCCGTGCTCGCCTCGCTCACTGTCTGCGGCATCCCCGCGTACGGTGCCGCCGCCCACGAGAGCGCCCCGCACGGCGGCGCCATGGTCGCGACGGCCCATGAGGTCAGGCCGGGTACCGTTGTACGCGATGATCTGCGCGCGGTGTTCGACGCGGCGAAGGTGCGGGGCACGTTCGCGTTGCTGGACGTGTCGTCCAGGAAGGTGACCGTGGTGGACCGCTGGCGCGCCGAGAAGCCGATGGTCCCCGCCTCCAGTTTCAAGGTCCCGCACGCGCTGGTCGCTCTGCAGACCGGCGTGGTCAAGAGCCCCGACGAGGTGATCCCCTGGGACGGCACGCCGCAGCCGTTCCCCGAGTGGGAGAAGGACATGAGCGTGCGGGAGGCCGTTCGCGTCTCCAACGCGGCGGCGTTCCAGGTGATCGCCCGCCGCATCGGCCTCCAGCGCGAACGGCAGTGGCTGCACCGGCTGAACTACGGCAACCGGCAGACCGGGACGGTGGTGGACCGGTTCTGGCTGGACGGCCCGCTGAAGATCTCGGCGGTGGAACAGACGAGGTTCATGGAGCGGCTGGCCGCCCTGCGCCTGCCCGCCAAGCGCGAGCATCAGCGCACCGTCCACGACCTGATCAAGCAGGAGGAGAAGAACGGGTACGCGCTGTACGCCAAGTCAGGCTGGCAGAACGCCCCCGGTCCCGGCACGGGCTGGTGGACCGGGTGGGTCGAACGCGGCGGACGCGTGTACACGTTCGCGCTGAACATGGACATCGCCAAGGACGGCGACGCCGCCAAGCGCGCCACCCTCGCGCGTGAACTGCTGCACCGGCTGAACGTCCTGCCCACGGCGTGAGCATGCCCTTCTCCGGCCACGGCGACCGTCGCACGGTCGTCGTGGTCGTCGCCATTCAGGCGGCCATCTCGCTGGGCTACTTCGCGGCGATGGCGCACGTCGTCATCCACCTCAGAGTCGACCTGGGGCTGGCCGCCGGGCTGATCGGCCTGGTGCTGGCGCTGCGCAATCTGGTCCAGCACACGCTCTCCCTGCCGGTCGGCGCGCTGGTGGACGTGCTCGGCCCGGTGCGGATAGGCATGCTGGCGTGCCTGCTGCGCGCGGCCGGGTTCGCGCTGCTGGGCACCGTGTCCTCCCTGCCCTGGCTGGTCGTCGCGGCGGTGTTGCTGGGCGCGGGCGGGGCGCTGTTCCATCCGGCGGCGCAGTCGCTGCTGGCCGGGCTCGCCGAACGGCGGAGGGCGCGCGGATACGCGGCGTACATGATGACGTTGCAGATCGCGGCGGTGCTCGGCCCGGCGCTCGGGCTGGCGCTGCTGAACGTCGGCTACTGGCTGGTGGCGCTCACTGCGGCCGCGCTGTGGATCGGCGCGGCCTTCCTGTTCGCACTGCTGTGGCACGCCCCGCCCGTCCGGGTCGTGGACGGGGTCGTCTCCGGGGTGCGGACGGTGCTGCGGGACCGGGTCTTCCTGGGGTTCGCGGTCGTGTCGACGCCCGCGATGCTGGTGACGGACCAGGCGTCGGTGGTGGTGCCGCTCGGCGGCGTGGACGCGGGGGCGGTGACCGTGTTCGCCTGCGTGCTCGCCATGGTGTCGGCTGCGGTCCAGCCGTGGTGCGCGGTGCCGGGCCGCGCCGACCGGCCCGGCGTGCTGCGCGCGGGGCTGCTGTTCGCCGCCGGTGGCCATCTGCTGCTCGCCGGCGGCGCGGGCGGCGAGCTGACGGGCCTGGTGCTGGTGGCCGCGCTGCACGGGCTCGCCGACGGCCTGCTGCAACCGGCGGTGTTCCAAACGATCGCCCGGCTCGCCCCGCCGGCGCGTTTCGGGGCCTACCTGGGCGTGCAGACGTCCCTCTCGGGTCTGTTCGCGTTCGCCGGCGGCATCGCCGTGGGCTGGTCGTTCGACCGGGGGCCGGGCGGGGCGACGGCGGCGCTGGTCGTCCTGGCGTTGACCGCCTGCGCCGCGGCGGCCTGCGCCCGCTCACACCCCGCACAGGCGATCGATGCCCGGGACGCGGCACCGGCGGCCAGCGGGGTCAAACAGGAACGACCCTAGGGAGCAGCGGCTGCGCCGGCTACGCCGCACACTCGCCCCCTGACTGCTCTCATGTCCTATGGTCGCGATGGGTGGGACTGTACGGCCGCCAGGAACGCCTCGACCTCGGCTCGACACGCTGCCGCCTCCCGTGGCCGGCCGGATCAGGCTGGGCTACTCGTGGCAGGTGGCGCTGGGCTGGTTCGCTAGATTCCTCGGCTGAGCAGCCCGCGCCCGCCGTACTTCTTGTGCACGGCCTGCTTGCTGACGCCGATCGCGTCGGCGATGACCGACCAGGCCAGCCCCGCGACCCTCGCGCGGCGGACCTGGACCGCCTCCATGCGCTCGATCTCGCGGCGCAGGGCGGCCGTCGCCCGCAGCGCCGTCAGGGGGTCGTCGTCCTCCGTCTGCCGCGCCAGCGTGGCCAGGTCGTTCGTCATGGGTTCACGCTATCTGGACTCCACCACCAGCCGCACGCCCAGAGCGATGAGCACGACGCCCGAGATCTGTTCCAGCCTGCGCCGTACGGCGGGCCGCCCCAGCACCGCCCTGGCCTTGGCGACGGCCCAGATGACCCCGGCGTACCAGACGGTGTCGACCAGCACCCACACCACGGCCAGCGTGACCAGCGTCAGCGGCACGTTCTGGCCCTGCGGCACGAACTGCGGCAGGAACGACATCGCGAACACCGCCGCCTTCGGGTTGGCGAGGCAGGTCCCGAATCCGGCCAGGAAGGACCTGCGCACGCCGTCGACCGGCTTGACCTCGATCTCGGCGTGGTCCTTGCGGCGCAGCGACTGCACGCCCATGTACAGCAGGACGAGGGCGCCGACCACGCGCATGATGTCGTAGGCGAGCTCGGAGGCCAGCACGAGCGCCGACAGGCCGAAGGCGGCGGCCAGCGCCCACAGCAGGATGCCCGCCTCGTTGCCCAGCATGGCCGCCAGGCCTGAGCCGCGTCCCGCTCTGACGGTCTGGCGCAGGATGACGGCGGTGCTGACGCCGGGGACCATGGCCACCAGGACGCAGGCGCCGATGAATGCGATCAGATACATGAACCGATCCTGGCCACGACCACGAGGGCGGGGCAAGGGGATTACCTCTCGATCGCTCCCGCGATCTCCTCGAGCGCGGCGGGGTCCTCGATGGTGGAAGGGGTGCGGTACTCCTCGCCCTCGGCGATGGCGCGCATCGTGCCGCGCAGGATCTTGCCCGAGCGGGTCTTGGGCAGCCGGCCCACCACCACCGCCCTCTTGAAGGCCGCCACCGGGCCGATCCTCTCGCGGACCAGCGCGACCAGCTCGGCCTCGATCTCGTCCGCCGCGCGCTCGGCTCCGGCCTTCAGCACCACGAAGCCGACAGGCAGCTGCCCCTTCAGCGAGTCGGCCACGCCGATCACCGCGCACTCGGCCACGTCGGGGTGGGTGGCCACGACCTCCTCCATGGCGCCGGTGGACAGCCGGTGTCCCGCCACGTTGATGACGTCGTCGGTACGGCCCATGACGAACAGGTAGCCGTCCTCGTCGAAGTAACCGCCGTCGCCTGTGAGGTAGTAGCCGGGGAAGCGCGAGAGGTAGGCGGCGTGGAAGCGCTCGTCGTCGCGGTAGAGGGTGGGCAGGCAGCCGGGCGGCAGCGGCAGCTTGATCACCACCGCGCCCTCGACGCCCGGTGGGCACTCCTGGCCCTCGGGGTCCAGGATCCGCACGTCGTAGCCGGGGACCGGCTTGGTGGGCGAGCCGGGTTTGATCGGCAGCGTCTCGATGCCGACGCAGTTGGCGGCGATCGGCCAGCCCGTCTCCGTCTGCCACCAGTGGTCGATGACCGGCACGCCCAGCAGGTCGCAGGCCCAGTGGTAGGTGTCGGGGTCGAGCCGCTCCCCCGCGAGGAACAGGTGGCGAAGGTCGTGCTTGCGCAGGTAGGACCCGGTGGGGTCCTCCTTCCTGATGGCGCGGATCGCGGTCGGCGCGGTGAACAGCGTCCGCACGTCGTGCTCGGCCACCACCCGCCAGAACGCGCCGGGGTCGGGGGTGCCGACCGGCTTGCCCTCGTAGAGCACGCTGGTGCATCCGGCCAGCAGCGGCCCGTAGACGATGTAGGAGTGGCCGACCACCCAGCCGACGTCGGAGGCGGCCCAGAAGACCTCTCCTGGCGCCGCGCCGTAGACGTGGCTCATGCTCCAGTGCAGCGCGACGGCGTGGCCGCCGTTGTCGCGGACCACGCCCTTGGGGGCGCCGGTGGTGCCCGAGGTGTAGAGGATGTACAGCGGGTCGGTCGCGGCCACGCTGACGCAGCCCGCGGGCTCGCTGTCGAAGCCGGCCCAGTCGTGCCAGCCCTCGCCGAGCTCGGCCGTCAGCTCGGGTCGCTGCAGGACGACCACGGCGTCAGGCCGGTGGGAGGCCTGCGCCAGCGCGGCGTCGAGCAGCGGCTTGTACGGCACGACCCTGCTGACCTCGATGCCGCACGAGGCGCTGAGCACGACCTTGGGCCTGGCGTGGTCGACGCGCACGGCCAGTTCGGCCGCGGCGAACCCGCCGAAGACGACGGAGTGGACGGCGCCGAGCCTGGCGCAGGCCAGCATCGCGATGACCGTCTCGGGCACCATCGGCATGTAGATGACCACGGTGTCGCCCTTGCCCACCCCGAGGTCGCGCAGCATCCCCGCGGCCTTGGCGACCTCGTCACGCAGCCCCGCGTAGGTGTAGGTGCGTTTGACGCCGGTGACGGGGCTGTCGTAGATGAGCGCCGCCTGCTCGCCCCTGCCGTCGAGGACGTGCCTGTCGAGGGCGTTGAAGCAGGTGTTGAGCCGTCCGTCGGGGAACCAGCGTCCCTCGCCGTAGACGGTGCGGGGTTCGACGTCCCAGGTGATGCCGCGGGCCGCCGCGTCCCAGAAAAGCTCGCTCACACCTCCGATCAGATCAAGGGGGGCCGCCGCGCGCAAGCGTCAGGGGCCCTGCAGGCAGAACTCGTTGCCCTCGGGGTCGGCCATCACGATCCAGTCCTCGACGTACTCGACGACGCGGGCGCCGAGCGCCGTCAGCCGCCGCGACTCCGCGTCGAGGTCGTCGCAGCGCACGTCGAGGTGGACGCGGTTTTTGACGATCTTGCTTTCGGGGACGAGCTGGAACCACAGCCGGGGCGAGCCGCCCTCGACCAGGACCGTGGGATCGTCCTCAGGATCGAAGGGCTCGGTGCCGTCGTAGGGCGCGATGCGGTAGCCGTCGAGGGCCGCCGCCCAGAACCTGGCGAGCGAGGCGGGGTGACGGCAGTCGAACACGACGTCCTTGAGCCTGGCCATATATCGGGCGACATTACCGGAGCTCCCCGGTAATGTGCACGATCAAGGGTGGTTCCTGGACGTGCTTCCTTCTCCCCTCTTTCCAAGGCAACCAGCGCGTCCGCTCTCCACCCTTTCTTCATGCCCGGCGAGGAGGTGCTCCCGTGATCGGACCCGCTGACGTGCTGCTGCGCAGGAGGAACCTGGTGGCGCTCGACCTCATGGCGGGTGACTCGCGAGGGCCGCGCCGCGAGCAGCGGCTGGGCGCGCAGGCCGGCGTCGTGGCGCTGGAGGCCGAGCTGCTGCAGTTCGGCTTCCTGCTGTCGGCCGAGCTGCGCCGGTCACTGGCCGCGCTGCCGGTGGCGGAGCTGGCCGCGACGGGCAGGGGCCTGCTCCACCGCGTCGCCTCCGCGCTGGGCGGCCACGTCCACCACGTGCCGATGTTCAGGAAGTTCCCCGAGAGCGTGCCGCGCGACACCGAGGACTTCTTCGTGCGCAGGATCTTCACCCTGCTGCTCCAGGAACCGCGCAGGCCGTGCGTGCTGTGCGGGAAGGTCGGCACCGTGCACCCGGTCGCGCCGTGCGCGCACCTGGTGTGCCGCTCCTGCTGGGACGGCTCCGACTTCAGCGCCTGCCCGATCTGCCACCGCAGGATCGACCCCGCCGACCCTTTCCTGATCCCGTCGGCCAGGCGCGAGCGCGGCGCGGTGATCAACACCTACGCCACCGCGGTGCTGCACGCGTGCCACGACGCGGGCGCCGCCTCCCGCGAGCTGGCCGGGGCGATGCTGGCCAGGCAGACGCCGATGCCCCAGGAGGACCGCGACGACCTGCTGACGCTGCTGGACGCCTACTGGCCGCTGTCGGCCGGGTGGCTGCCGGAGACGATTCCTGTCAAGGAGACCAGGGCGGTCGCGCTGGCGGCCGCGCTCACCGCGCCAGGCCCTTCGCATGGGCGGGTCGCCCGTCCCGAGGCGGGCGCCGCCGACGAGCTGCTGACCCGGCACCTCGGCACGGCGAGCGACGTGCTCAGGCTGATGTACGTGCTCATGGGCGCCGACCCCGGGCTGCGTGTACGGCCCGAGCGCCGCCGGTCGCTGCCCAGGCGGCTGCGCAGGACGCTGCTCGGCCTGCTCGACGGGTTCGCGCTGCCGTACCTGATCGAGGATCTGCGCCGCCATGGCGAGCAGTGGAAGCGCATGGCCGAGGTGCTGCACCCGCACGAGGAGCACGCCCGCCACCCCCACGCCGCGCTGGCCTTCGCCGCGCTGCGCGGCACCAGGCTCGACCCCTCGACCGCGTTCGGCGCCGCGCTGCTGGAGGCCGCCGCCCGCCATCCCGGCCTGCTGAGCGTCAGGGAGGGGCGGCTGCGGGTGACGACGTTCGCCACCCACGTCGAGGCGGCGCTGGCGGCCAAGGACGCCGAGCGCGCGCTCGCCCTGCTGGCTACGCGCCCCGGCGAGCTGGGCCGCCGCCTCAGCCAGCTGGTGCGCATGGCCCCCGACCTGGTGGGCGGCGCGCTGGCTCAGGCGCTGCCCGGCATCGCTCCCGGCGTGCTGATGTCGGCGCTCGGCCAGCTGCGCACGCCGCCGGGCGGCCTGCGGCTGTTCCTGCCCAGGGGCGGCACCGCCCGTCTCCACAGCAGGAACGACGAGCGTCCCGCGCTGCCCGACGCCGCCGTGCTCGGCGCGGCGGAGCTGATCACGGGCGAGTTGCTGCGCCGCGCGGGGAAGCTGCCGCCGCTGGCCTGCCCGCTGCTCGACGAGGGCCTGGCCGACCTGGTCGCGCCGACGTCCGAGCGGGCCGACTCCACCGCTCTGGTACGGCTGGCCCGCGGCAGCCTCCAGCCGCTGCCCCGCGAGCAGCTGATCAGGTTGTTCCTGCATTGGGCCGAGCCCGAGGGCACGGTCGTCGATCTCGACCTGTCGGTGGCGCTCTTCGACACCGACTGGCGCTTCGTCGGGTTGTGCGACTACACCTGCCTGCGGCTGGGCGAGGACGCGCTCGTCCATTCGGGCGACCTGACCTCCGCGCCCGAGCCGCTCGGCTCCTCGGAGTTCGTCGACCTCGACGTGGCCAAGGTGGCGGCGCTGGGCGGCCGCTACGTCGTGCCGATCGTCTACAGCTACAACGACGTCCCCTTCGACCGGCTCACGCGTGGATTCGCCGGGTTCATGCGCTCGCCCGCCGAGCTGTTCGATCCGCGTGCCGTACGGCAGCGCTTCGATCTGAGCGGTGCCGCCAAGATCCTGGTCCCGCTGGTGGCCGACCTGTGGGAGGGCACGACCCGCTGGGCCGACCTGAACGTCTCGGCCTTCGGCGGCTTCCACAGTGTGGCGAGCACCTCCAACCAGCTGGCCAGGATGGGCGCGGCGGTGGAGAGCGCGTTCGGCTCCGGCGCGAGGGTGACGCTGTGGGAGGTCGCCTGCTGGCACGCCGCCGCCCGCTCCAGCTCGGTGCTGGTGCGCAGGGGCGAGCGCGTGGAGCGTCTGGACCGGGGGCGGGACGAGCCGGTGCGGGACTTCGCTGACCGGTTGGTCGCCCGCGCCGAGCGCGGCGAGCATTCCGGCGGGTACGAGCGGGTCGACTTCGCCGCGCTGGTCTCCGGCGAGGTGGACCTGCCCTCCTCCGCCCAGGTCTACGCGCTGTACCCTGGCCGGCTGGGCGACGTGCGCAGGATGGACGCCGCCGACCTGATCAGCGGTCTGGGGGCGAGCGGGTGAACGACGACCTGATCCTGTCGGTGATCGTCGGTTCGCGGGCCTACGGCCTCGACACCTCCGGCTCCGACACCGACAGGCGCGGGGTGTTCGTCGTGCCCACCGAGGCGTTCTGGCGGCTGGACAAGCCGCCCACCCACCGGGACGGGCCGCTGCCCGAGCAGTTCTCGTGGGAGGTCGAGCGCTTCTGCTCGCTGGCCCTCGACGCCAACCCGACGGTGCTGGAGACCCTGTGGTCGCCGCTGGTCGAGCACGTCACGCCGACGGGCGCGCGCCTGCTGGGCCTGCGCGGGGCGTTCGTGTCGCAGCTGGCGCACAGGACCTTCGCCCGCTACGCCGACGCGCAGTTCCGCCGGCTCGACCCGGTCGCGCCCAAGTGGAAGCAGGCCATGCACATGATCAGGCTGCTGCTCAGCGGCGTCCATCTGGTCGAGCACGGCTCCCCGCTGGTCGACGTCAGCGAGCGACGCGAGCGGCTGCTGGCCGTACGGCAGGGGCTGGTGTCGTGGGAGGAGCTGCAGGAGTGGCGGGCCGAGCTGATGGCCGCCTTCGAGCGGGCGCTCCCGCACAGCGTGCTGCCCGTCGCGCCCGACCGGGGCGCGGTGGAGGAGTTCCTCATCGACGTGCGAAGGGCGAACCTGTGACGCTTCCCCCGTGGCTGGAGCAGATTCCCGGCGAGCAGCCGTACCCGCTGGTCTTCGCGACGGTCAGCGGCGCGCACCTGTACGGCTTCCCCTCGGCCGACTCCGACGTGGACCTGCGCGGCGTCCACGTGCTGCCGGTCGAGGAGGTCGTCGGGCTGCGGGTCGGCGAGGCGACGATCGACAGGTCGTGGGTGCGGTCGGGCGTCGAGGTCGATCTGGTGACGCACGACCTGCTGAAGTTCTGCGGGCTGCTGCTGCGGCGCAACGGCTACGTGCTGGAGCAGCTGCTCTCGCCGCTGGTGGTGGCCTCCTCGCCGGTGCACCAGGAGCTGGTCGCGCTGGCCCCCGGCCTGGTGACGCGCAACCACGGTCACCACTACCTCGGCTTCGCGCGCACGCAGTGGCGGCTGTACGGCAGGACCGGCGAGCTCAAGCCGCTGCTCTACACCTTCAGGGTACTGGCCACCGGCATCCACCTGATGCGCACGGGCCTGCTGGAGGCCGACCTGACCAGGCTGTTCGCCTATGGGCCCGCGTACCTGCCCGAGCTGGTGGAGGCCAAGAAGGAGGCCGAGCACGCCCCCGCGCCCGCCCTTGCCGCCTCCTGTTCGGCCGAGAAGGACGTCGCGCGGCTGACGGCCGAGCTGGAGCAGGCCATGGCCGACTCCGGCCTGCCCGAGGCGGCGACCGTCGGCGCGGACGTGCACGACCTGGTGGTGCGTACCAGGCTCAGTTGACGCAGTCCTGGGTGTTGAGCCCGAGCGCCATCTCGTAGACCTTGCCGCGCGAGACCAGGAAGGAGTAGTACGCCTTCGGGTTGCCCTCGACGCTGACGTAGGGGTAGCCGCTGGCGCTGGTCCTGAGCCGGGGGTAGGCCCGCTTCAACTGCTTGGTGGTGGAGCCGAGCCCGATGCCCTGCGGGGTCTTCACCCCCTTGGCCGCGAAGATCACCGCCACGCCGCGCTTCTTGGAGATGAACATGCCCACGGCGTTCTCGCCGGTGGGGTGCGCCTTCAGGTCCCAGCCGGAGCAGCCGCCGTCGTTCGTCTTGAGCACGATCTTGCCGGTCGCCCTGGCCGTCTTGGCGCTCATCCCGAGTGTGACGCCGCCGTACCCGAAGGGCCCGAGCGCCTCCTTGGCCTGCGCGACGGCCGGAGAGGCGCTCACGAGAAGCAGCCCCGCGGCCAGGCTCGCGGCGGTCTTCATGACAGTGGTACGGGTCATCGGGTCTCCGTGGACGTCGGGGGTGGCCACGAAGATCGTATCGGGTCAGCGGGTCTTGAGCAGCAGCACCATCTCGTCGGCCAGTCCGGGTCCGAGGATCCGCTTCACCTTCAGCGCCAGCTCGAGCATCTCCGTCGGGTACGGCTGCCGCAGCCCGCTGGGATAGCCGGCCCGGATCGCCGAGGTCACCTCGGCGGCGAGGGCGTCGGTCAGGGTGGGCAGCACGAGCACGGCCTGCGCGTTGCGGGCGAACGCCCTGGTGGCCACGGAGAGGAAGGCGGCCCTGCTCTCCCCCAGGCCCCTGGGCCGCTCGTCGGGCTCTGGTTGCAGCACGACGAGGCCGATCGCGTCCTCCAGTTCGGGGCCGATCAGGCGCTCGCCCGCCCTGACGCGCCTGGTGACGGCGGTGGCGCCGTCGTCGGCGGTGCGAAGGCGTGGGCCCGCCGCGGTGTCGACGACCTGGCCGACCAGGTGGAGCAGGCGGTAGCCGAGCATCCCTCCGCGCGCGCTCGGCGCCTTCCTGCCCTGGGCCAGGTGCGGGGGGCCGAGGTAGGCGTCCTTGCGTGCGGCCACCCAGACCCGCCGCGCCACCTTCTCTCCGTAGCCTTCGCGGAAGACGACCAGCCTGTCGCGCACGACGGCGGGCACGGCCTCGGCCAGGCGGCGCTCCCAGTGCTGGTCGCGCACCTCCGGCGACAGCTGCATCGCCATGGGGACGGGGCCGGTGCCGGGCGGCTGCCTCATCTCCAGCGTGATGGAGCCGTCCTCGTGGGTGAGGGCGCGCCTGAGGGTGGAGGGCGCGCGCACGTAGCGTCCGCCTCGCCCGACGAGGCCGCCGTCGAGCCAGGGGAGCGAGCCGACTTCGCTGACCGTGCTTCCCTCCGCGTCCACGCTGAACCGGTAGAGCGGTGGATGGCGCATGACGACCGACCACAGGTACGCGTACCCGCCGCCGGTCAGCGCGGCGGGCACCAGCGAGACGGCGAGGGCCGCCGCTCTCGGCCACCCGTACGGCAGGGTCGCCCCCGCGATGGCCAGGGCACCGCCCGCCGCCCACGCGCCGAGCAGCAGGGCGACGACGTTCTCGTTGGCCCTGCCGCTGATCACCAGGCCCACGGCGGCCACTCCTACCACGCTCGCAAGGAGCAGGGAGGAGACCACTCCCACCCCCTCGGCCGGTGCGACCCAGAGCATGAAGCCTAGGGTGAGCGCCACGGCCGAGCCCGCGTACAGCGCCCCCGCGGCCACCCGCCAGGCCGTGCGCCTGTCTCCCGCGGGCCGCGCAGGGGCGACCGCGGGCTCGGGGCCGAACAGCATGCGCCTGGCCGTGTCGAGCACGGGACCTCGGGTCTCCCCTCGCCGCACCCCCTCGGCGGCCCTCGCCAACCGGGGCCACTGCGAGCCCTCGACGGACTCGGGCACGCCGAGGAAGAGCGGTCCCTGGCTCCGCGTGGCCGTGGAGCGGGTCCGCGCGCCGGAGAACGTCTCGGTCAGCACCCGCAGGACCAGCGCCTGGTTGGCGCCGTCGTCGTCCTGCGCCTGCCTGAGCAGCGGCTCGGCCTCCGACAGCAGGGCGACCGCCCGCCATGGGTCGCCCTTGACGAGGTGCTGGGCCTCGGCCAGCAGCGCCCTTCCCCTCCGGCCGGGGGCGCCGGAGGCCAGGTGCTCGGGCGGGTCGGCCTGGCCGCCCTCCATCAGCGCCGCCAGGGCGCGGGCGGCGCTCCGTTCGGCCGGGGCTCCGGCGGTGGCGATGGCCTCCAGCTCGGGCACCCACGCCGTCGTACGGCAGCGCAGCGCCAGGCCGAGCAGCGCGAGTCTGGCCCGCTCCACCAGGTCGGCGTCGCCCTCGTGGACGGCGTGCTCCACGCACCCGTCAAGCAGCCGCCTGGCGCGCTCGGGATCGCCCGCCACCGCCCACGCCCAGGCCAGCTCCACGGCCAGGGGACCGGGGGTGCCGGGGTCGAGCTCTTCGAGCGTCTGGCGGGCGAGCCTGCGGTGGCCGAGCTCGAAGGCGACGGTCAGCGCCGCGACCTCGTCGCCGTCCGGCGCGGCGAGGGCCTCGGCGCGCCAGAGCTCCCACGGGACGGCGTCGAGCGGCTCCGCCCACCTGACGGCCACCTCGAGCCTCGCCTTCCTGCAGTGGAAGAGCAGGTTGGCGGGAGGGTCCCAGTCGAGCAGCGGCGGCCCTGGAGGAAGCGCGGCGAAGGCGATGGCCAGCTCGGCCAGGCGCGCGGCCTCCTGCACCGCCTCGGCCGCCCGCGCCTGCGTGACGGCCAGCGCGGCGGCGGCCGCGTTGACCGCGCCGGGGTCGTGGCGCGACTCCCACAGCGTGGCGAGGGTGTCGTCCGCCCACGCGGCCCTGGAGGGCGCGGCTTCCAGCGCGGCGACCGTCGATCCGACGAGGACTCCGTCGCGGTCGGGCGGCTCGGTGACGGGCGGCTCGATGACGGGCGGCACGTCGAGCCAGTCCTCCTCCTCGGCCTCCCGCTCCTCGGGCTCCTCCGCCGCATCGGACGTCCGCGCCACGTCCTGGCCGGTGGCCGTCATGCCGAGAAGGGCCCGCGTCCGCAGTTCCTCACGATGGCGCGGCGAGGGGTGGCGGGCGGCGTGCAGCTCCACCATCGACCACACCCGCGGCCCCGGCCTGCCCGCTCTGGAGTCGGCGGCCGCCTGGGTGGCCAGGATCGCCGCGATGATCGTCTCTCCCTCGCGGCCTTCCTCCACCGCGGCCACCCGCGCGCACACCTGGGTGGCCCAGCCCCAGTGCCCGCCTTCGACGACGCGCCGTTCCAGCCGCTCCCACAGCTCGCCGGCCTCCGCGGGCGGAAGGAGCCGGACGGCGGCCTCGACGCTCTCCACCGGCAGCTCGGGCAGCGGGGTGGCGTCGACGACCGCGGCGGCGTCGCGGCCCAGCAGCGCGGGGCCGGCGGGCGGCAGGACCGCGCGCAGCCTGTCGCGCAGGTGCTCGTCCACCTCGATCACCTTGGCCCTGCCGTCGGCTCCGAGCGCGACGACGTTCACCCAGTCGTACATGGCCAGCGCGTCGAAGGCGGGACCGGGGTCGATGCCGTGGCGGCGAAGGGCGGGCGAGAGCAGGTGCAGATCGAAGCGACCCAGCTCGGCCGCCACCGCCAGCGCGACGCGAAGGTCCGAGGAGAGGACCCTCCCGACGATGCGGCGCTCCACGTAGGGGTCGCCGGGGGCCTCCAGCAGCTCGCGCGCGTCGAGTTCGGGTTCGACGGCGGCCCAGTGGGCGTAGGCGGCCAGCTCGAAGGGGTTGTAGCGGCCGTCGCCCCGCTGCCTGGCTCTGTCGAGCACGGCGGCGCGCAGGTCGGCGCGGAGCCCTGGCGCCCGCCGGGACAGGTAGCTGTCGGCCTCCTGCTGGGCGAACCCGCCGAGGCGCAGCACCCGCACGTAGGGGCGCTCGCTCAGCAGCGGCCCTGCCGTGAGCGGCTCGGGAGGGGGCACCAGCCAGCGGCGGCCTGCCAGCACGACCTTCAGCTGCGGCAGCTCGGCCCTGAGAAGTTCGAGCAGCATGAAGGTGTGCTCGATGCCCGGCGCGGGCGAGCCCGGCGGGTAGAGCTTGGCCAATTCCTCGCAGGTGTCGAGCACCAGCACGACGGGCTCGGGCAGGGAGGCGACGAACAGGGCGAAGGCCGTCGCGAGGGCGCGCAGGAGCGCCTCGACGCGCGAACGGTCGGGGATGGTCCTGCCCAGCTCCTCGTCGAGGGCCAGCGAGGCGTCCTCGAAGTGGCGGAAGGCGTTCGCGGTCCGGCGGTGCGTGCCGTAGCCGAGCAGCTCGTCGGCCAGGGCGTGCAGCAGCAGGCCGGGCCGCTGCTCGGGGTAGCGGGGGTCGAGGTGGTCGAAGTCGGCCCTGGCGACAGGGAAGGGCGGCACCTGCCGGTCGGCTGCGAAGCGGCCTGAGGCCAGGTAGCGCACGAGCATCGTCTTGCCGGTGCCGCCGCCGCCCAGCAGGTGCAGCGCCCACTGCTCGCCGTCGCCGAGGATCAGCTCGGTGAGCGCCTGCTCGGCCTCCTGACGGTGCAGGTAGTGGCGCAGGTGCTCGAGGTCGTCAGTGGCGCGGGCCAGCCTGTCGACCCGCCAGGCGGCGCGGCGGGCGGCGTCGGCGAGCGGCCCTCCGAGCGTCCGTCCGAGCACCTCGGCGGCGGTGACCAGGCGGGAGGCCGCGGCCAGGTCACCGTCCTGGATGAGGCGGTCGACGGTCGCCACCAGCTCCAGCCCCGTGGGTTCCTCGCGCAGCCGTACGGCCCGCAGCCACGCCTGCGCCGAGGGGGACAGCGGCGAGATCGCCCCGATCGCGGCCTCCAGCCTGGCGCACTCCTCACGCAGCACGCCGCGCACCTGTCCGGCCAGCTCGGAGCGCAGGCCCGAGCGCACCCAGAACGCCTCCTGGCGGCGTCCTCTGGCGCCCAGCACCCGCCGCCTTTCGATCAGGCCGAGGCTCTCCAGCCGTTCGAGCAGCTCGGCCAGTGGCTCACCGGTGAGGGAGACGGCCCTGGCCAGGTCCTCCGTCCACTCGGGCAGCAGCGCGAGCCCGGCCAGCAGGCGCGGTTCGAAGCCGGACAGGCGGCGTTCGAGGAGCTCGGCGCCGCGCCGTTCCAGCTCCTGCTCCAGCGAGCTCATCCGAACCGCTCCAGGTAGTCGGCGTAGGCGGCCTCGTCGTCGTCGGTGACGAACAGCTCGTGCAGGGTCATCAGCTGGGCGGCGAGGTAGAGCTTGTCCTCCACGACCGTCGGGTCGCCCTTCAGCAGCCGCAGCCCTTCGCGGATCTTGCCGGGCGGCACGTTCCTGGGCGTCACGTACACCCGCTGGTACTCGGGCTCCCTGTCGCGCCGCCACGGGTGCAGCAGCACCCACTGGAAGCCGAGCACCGCCTCCTCCTCGCCGAGCGCGGCCAGTTCGGGGAAGGCGAAGCCGGGCGCGCCCGCCTCCCTCTCGCTGAAGGACTTCAGCAGGCGGCCGTGGTCCTCGGTGAGGGAGGCGGTGGCCACGACGGGGACCGGCCGCTCGGCGGTGCCGAGCCCGGTCGCGCGGACCATGGTCAGCAGCGCGGTGAGCGCGTCGCCGAAGGCGTGCAGGCCGTCCATGAGCACCACGACGCGGGTGTGCGGGCCGAACGGCTCGCCGAGCCCTGCCAGGGCGTCGCCGAGCGCGGCCAGGTCGGCGGCCAGGACGCGGCGGGCGGCGCGAGGGTCGGGGTCGCCGAGGGCGTCGATCCACTCGAAGGCCTCGTCGAAGCCGCCGGGCTGCCTGCCGTACACGCGGGGCGGGGGCGCGCCCAGGGTCTCGGCGGCCTCCGCCGCGAGGAAGTACAGCTCGCGCAGCAGTTCGCGGACGCTCCGCGGGGGCGTGCCGCTGAAGGGGCCGACGAACAGCGGGACGTGGCCGTCGCGCAGCAGCCTGAAGCCCGCCTCGCGCAGCAGCCTGGTGCCGCCCGTCCTGCGGATGGTGCCGTCGCGGCAGGCGACCAGGAGGCCAAGACCGTCGGTGAAGAGCCTGTCGACCTGGTCGAGGATGCGTTCGCGGCCGATGTGCAGCGGCTTGTGGCGCAGCCTCAGCTCATCGGCCCAGCGCACCAGCCGCCTTCCCGCCGAGGGGTCGACCAGCGGCCCGGTGACGTCGAGCCCCTCGGCCATGAACAGCGCGGGCCTGGCCCAGTCAAGGTGGTCGCGGGAGGTGCCGATCAGCGCTGCTCTGCGTCCCTTGGCCGAGGCCTCCACGACGAGTTCGCCGCCCGAGAGCGCGCCCGCCAGCCTGCGGGCGAACAGCCTGCAGGCCCGCTCGCTGATCTCACCGGCCATGGCCGACACCAGCGGGACGCCCGCCGCGACCAGTTCGGCGGCGAAGCCGGCGCCGCTGTGGCAGGCGCCGAGCACGACCGCCTTCACCGGGCCTCCGGCGGAGAGCGCGGCGGCCAGGTCGGCGGCCCCCACCCACGAGCCGCGCAGCATCAGCACCGACGCGCCGTCCTCGTCGACCGAGCCGTGCGCCACCAGGTGGACGATGTCGGGCCTGAAGCTGGCGCAGACCTCGGCGAGGTCCTCCGCCGAGACCTGGGCGACGCGCGTGACGGCCACGCCGTCGGCGTCGAGGGCGCGTAACAGGCCCATGAACATCGCGCCGGGCCTGATCACCTCGTCGGTGAGGGCGGCGCCCGCGGCGAACAGCACCCGCGGCGCCCGTCCCTGGCTCTCGGGGGCGCGGGCTCCTCCTGGCACCAGCCTGGTGATGGCCAGCAGCAGGTCGGGCCTGGCGGCCAGGTGGTGCTCGCCGTCGTGCATGGCCTCCCAGAGCCAGCGGTGCAGGTCGCTGTCGGCCGGCCACACCAGCGCCAGCTCCGCCCCTGCCGCCGCGCGGACCTCGGCCAGCGCCGTCACGGCGGGCCAGGCGGGGGCCAGCAGCGCGTCGAACAGGGCTCTGCCGTAGGCCGCCACGTCGGCGGCGCCGGCGCTGTCCTCGCGCGCCTCGATCGGCCCCAGCTCGTACGGCCCGGCGACCACGCTCTCCTGGTGGAGCACCCGCACCCACCGGCCTTCGACGACGACGCGGACGCGGGGCAGGCTCACGCTCCCATCGTTGCCCTCCGGCCCCTCGCGACGGTAGCGGAGTCATCAGATCGTTGCCGGGATCGGTGTCGCATCCCTGAGTAGAGGCTACTCATTCCCGACGGGCGCGAGGTTTGGCACAGTGATCGGGTGACGAACATCGACCACGCCACCGCCCACGCGCTGGCCGTCAGCCTGGCCAAGGTCTACGACGCCGTCTCGACGAAGATCGCCGAGGACAACGCCTCCTCGCCGCTGGTGGCCAGGGTGACGGGCCATCTCGGCTGCCCGCTCGGCGAGGTGGTGGTGGTCGAGGAGAAGTACCGGCTGTGGGAGCACGCGGGGCTGCAGACCGGGGCCGACCGCTACCTGGCCGCCCACTCCCCCGAGGCGCGGTGGTTCGGCGTGGTGGGCGGCGAGCGCCGCTGGGAGAGCGTCGTCAACATGCTGCTGTACGCCATGCGCGACGGCAGCCGCCTGCTCGGCAGGCCCGACTACGGCACCACGCCGATCGGGCCCGTCGAGAGCATGGAGGTGATGCAGCTCGGCCTGGTCGAGACGGTGGCGCCCGACGGAGCGCCCGTCGTCATGGTGGTCAGCAACGTCGACGAGTACGACGGCCACGCGATGCTGACCCTGCTGTCGCCCTCCATGGCCGCCGCCACGGCCGTGCGTGACGAGGTCGAACGGCTCAAGCGCCTGCACGACCCGTTCAGGGGGCGGGTGCTGAGCTTCGGTTTCAGCGAGCACAGGGACAACGAGCTGGTCAGCTTCCTGCCCAGGCCCGAGCTCACCGCCGAGGAGGTGGTGCTTCCCGAGGGCCGCCTCGCGGCGGTCGAGGACCACATCGTCGGCATCGCCGAGGCGCGCGAGCAACTCGTCGAGGCCGGACAGCATCTGCGCAGGGGCCTGCTGCTGTACGGCCCGCCCGGCACCGGCAAGACCCACAGGTGCGCTACCTGGTGGGCAGGTTACGCGAGCACACCGCGATCCTGATGACGGGTCCAGGCATGCGCCACCTCGACCACGCGATCGCGCTGGCCCGCAAGCTGCAGCCGTCGATCGTGGTGATCGAGGACGTCGACCTCATCGCCGAGGACCGCAGCCAGTTCGAGACCTCACCGCTGCTGTTCTCGCTGCTGGAGGCCATGGACGGCATCACCGGAGAGGCGGACGTGTCGTTCGTGCTCACCACCAACAGGGTCGACGCGCTGGAGCGGGCCCTGGTGCAGCGGCCCGGCCGGGTGGACCTGGCCGTAGAGGTGGCGCCGCCTTCCGCGCCCGACAGGGACCGCCTGATCCGCCTCTACGCCCGCAACAGGCCGATCGAGGCGGACGTGGCCAAGGTGGTGGCGGCGACCGAGGGCGTCACGGGCGCCTTCGTCAAGGAGCTGCTGCGGCGAGTCATCCTGCTGGCGATCAGGGCAGGCGACCACGCGCTGACCGACGAGCACTTCGACACCGCCTTCCATGCGATGTCAGGCGACGCGCAGGCGCTGACGAGGGCGCTGCTCGGCGCGGGCGCGGAGCAGCAGGAGCGGACGCCCTCACGCCTGTGCTGAGCGCACCGCCAGCGGGAAGGGGTTGTCGGGCAGCAGGACGAGCCTGCGGGAGTCGCCGCGCTCGGCCGCGTCCAGGTGCAGCAGCGCCGCGCCGATGCCCGCGGCGCCGACCATGTAGCCGGTGTCGGCGGTGATCTCGTGGGGTCGCAGCCTGCGGTAGGCCTGCCACCAGCGCCCCTGGCTCGAGGCGTTCACCAGGTGCTCGCCCAGCACCCTGGCGAAGGCCCTGCAGTCGTCGCGCTCCCACAGCCCGACGAACAGCTCCAGCAGGCCCGCCGCGCCGCAGCACTGGCACATCACGTCCCAGAAGCCTGGCGTGCGCCGGTGCGGCACGCCGCTGGTGAGGATGCCGTGGACCAGCCTGTCGACCCAGTCGGAGTCGCCCAGCTCGTGGAACATCCTGGCCACCCCGGCCGAGCCCGAGCAGAAGCCCAGGTAGTGCAGGTGACGGCCCTGAGGCACGTGGTGGGGCACCAGCGCGCACGCTCCGGTGACCTCGCTGACCGCCCTGACGAAGCCCGCCCCGCTGTTGGCCGCCTCGAGGAAGCGCGGGTCGCCCGTCACGGCGTGCAGGCGGGCCAGCAGGAACGCGGTGCCGGCCGTACCCGAGAGGAAACCAGGGGTGACGGCGTCGACGGGCAGGTCGGCCGGTGGCTCGGCGCCGAAGCGATGGCCGGGGACGGGCAGGGCGGCGATGCGCAGGCCCGCCTCGACGGCGACCCGCTCGTAGGCGGGCTCGCCGAGCATGGCCGAGGCGTGCAGCAGCGTGAGGATGATGCCGCCGTCGCCACGCTGGCTGGGATCGCCCGTCCAGGTGGGGCCGGCGGCGGCCAGCAGGTCGGCGGCGGCGGCCGCCGCGCGGGTGAAGGAGTCGTCGATGGCCCAGCCCGCCTCGGCCAGCGCGAACACCACGCCGGCCAGGCCGTCGTGGAAGGTCGGGTCGCTCTGCTCGGCCCAGACGGCCGACAGGTGGCGGGCGCCCAGCTCGGCGTCCTCGAGGTAGGAGTCGTCGCCGGTGGCGGCGGCCAGCTCGAGGAAGAACAGCACGATGCCGGCCGCGCCCGAGTAGAGCGAGGCGGGCCTGTGAGGCAGCGCGGGCCGCTCTCCCGCCCGCCAGTGGCGGCCTCTGTCGTCGTCGATCCCGCACGCGCGGATCCACCCGGCGGCTTGCACCGCGGCCTCGATCGGGCTCATGACGCCAGTCTCGCACCACCGCCAAAAACCCGCAAACACTGTAGGTTAAGCATGTTTTAGTAGGGTGTGCGGTGATGACAGATCACAGTGTTTCCGAAGAACTGCGCGCGATGGAGCGAGACCAGTGCACCGCCTGCCTCGGCACCGCCGAGGAGGAGATCGTGCCCGGCTACAACCGGCCCTGCCGTGCGTGCGCGGGCACCGGCCGCCGCCGCGAGCAGCTGATCTGGCAGCTGGCCCACGACGAGGCCGCGCAGCTGATCACCCTGCCCGTGGTGCGCGACCTCGTGAAGCAGACCAGGGGCGCGTTCCGGCTGTCGGAGATCGCCGACGCGGTGCGGGCCGCGCTCAACCTGCCCGTGGGACGACTGCCCGTCGGGCCTCGCGTGCGCGACCTGCTGCTGGACATGCAGGCGGCCGACGAGATCGTGATGGTCTCCGCGCCCGACGAACTGCTGGAGGGCACCGAGGTCGTCCTGCACCGCGACCCCGCCTGGGAACGGGTCCGCACCCTCGGCGCCTGACGCCCCGCTTTCCTCCGCGCCCGGCGGCGATGACGCCGTGCGCTTCCATGCGCCCGCCCTCGAAATGTATTAGCGCTGTTATATTTGGCCCATGCCATTCAGGGACGGGCTGATCGATCTTCGCCCCCTCCGCTCCAGCCGGCCCTTCCGCGACCTGTGGGCCGGATCCTCCCTCGCCTCGCTCGGGCAGCAGGTCGCCGCCGTCGCCGTCCTGTTCCAGGTCTGGCAACTCACGCACAGCCCGCTCTGGACCGGCGCCATCGGCCTCGCGACCGCCGCGCCCCTGCTGCTGCTCGGGCTGGTCGGCGGTTGGCTCGCCGACGCCGCCGACCGCAGGACGCTCGTCCGCCTCACCACCGCGGGCCAGGTCGTGACGGCCGTGGGCCTGACGGCGCAGGCGGTCGCGGGCAACACCTCGGTTTTGCTGCTGCTCGCCCTCGTCGCCGCGCAGTCCGGCTGCGCGGCCCTCGGCGCCCCCTCGCGGCGCACGCTGCCCGTCCTGCTGCTGCCCGCCGGTCAGGTCGCCGCCGGGCTCGCCCTGCAGAACGTCGCCTTCCAGGCCTCCATGCTGGCCGGTCCCGCCCTCGCCGGCGTCGTGCTCGCGCAGTGGGGGCCGCCCGCCGCGTACGCGCTCCAGGCCGTCGCCTGCCTGGCCTCGCTGGTCACCACGGCCGGGCTGCCCGCGCTGCCGCCGCAGCGCACCGGCGCCCGCCAGGAGACGGCGAAGCGGAGGCGTCCTGCTCGCGGGGGATGGCGGGTCATCCTGCGGCGCCCCACGCTGTGGGGCTCCTTCGCCACCGACGTGGCCGCGACCGTTCTGGCCATGCCGATCGCGATCTTCCCGCTGATCAACGAGGTCCGCTTCGGCGGTGATCCCCAGACGCTCGGGCTGTTCCTGTCCGCGATCGCGGTCGGCGGCATCGGCGCGGGCCTGCTCTCGGGAACCGTCACGCGGCTGCGTCGCGCCGGCCTCGTCCAGCTCCTCGCGGCCATGATCTGGGGTCTGGCCCTGGCGGGCTTCGGCCTGGCGGGCCCCCTCTGGACGGCTCTGGGCTGCTTGGTGCTCGCCGGAGCCGCCGACACCGTGGCGGTGGTGACCAGGGGCGCGCTGGTCCAGCTGGAGGCGCCGGACCAGTACAGGGGGCGGGTGTCCTCCGTCGAGCACGTCATCGGTGTCGCGGGGCCCGAGGTGGGCAACTTCAGGGGCGGACTGCTCGCCTCTCTCACGTCGGCGCCCGTGGCGCTGGCGGCGGGCGGCGTGACGGCCGCGCTCACCGTCGCCGCCATCGCGCTGGTCAACCGCCCCCTTCGCGACTACCGCACCCCGCCATCTGAGTCACAGGATCTCCACCCGGTTCCGTGCCATGAGCCTGAAGGGGACGCCGTTTGATCAGGATCGCGGACCGTGCGCGACCGGCGGCCGAGACCCCGGCGCCGCGCGACGGAAGGACACCGGGGGCCGACCCTGGTCGTAGGCCTCTTCCTAGGAAAGTCGCTGGTGCCGGTCGGCTGTTCGGCCGAAGCGCCCGCCGCGGGACGGGCGCGAAGATCCTTCGTATCTTCCGTCCCGTCCAGGAGCAGCGCATGACCACCCGCCCGCACGCCGGTCCCGTCCACGGGCAAGCGGCTCCCACCCGTCAGATCGTTCTGCGCACCGCGGCCTTGACGTTCGTCCCCGTGGTGCTCGCCGTGGCCGGTCTGCTGCACCCCCACCACCTGACCCAGGAGACCGCCGAACGTTGGGTCACCCTGCACCTGCTGCTCCTGCCGGTGTTCCCCCTGCTGGCGGGGACACTTCTGCTGCTTGTGCGCGGGCTGAGGGGAGCGTGGGTGACGACCGTGCGGGTCGGCTCCTACATCTACGCGATCTTCTACACCAGCCTCGACGCGATCGCCGGGGTCGCCTACGGCACGATGGTGGCCAACGCCGACGATCCGGCCTCCCTGGCCAGGATCGGGCCCGCCGTCGACGTCGTCGGCGGGACGCTGGGGCTGATCGGCTCGGCGGGCTTCCTGCTGGCCGCGGTCGCGACGACGGCGGCCCTGGCCTCGCGTCACGGCGGGCGGCGCGTGGCGCTCGGCGGAACGGTCCTGATCGCCGCTTCCGTCCTGTGGCTGGGCAGCCACATCTACTGGCCCGAGGGCGTGCTCACGGTGCTCGGCCTGGGCCTGGGGTTCGGCCTGCTCACCGTCTCGACACAGAGATAGCTCGACGCCGGCAGGGCGTCAGACACGGCAGAGGATCTCGCCGTGCAGGACGGACATCCAGCCGTCGCCCGAGGCGGCCCACTCGCGCCAGCCGTCCGAGATCCGCCGCAGGCCGGCCTCCGTGGCCGCGCCGGAGGCCAGCGCCTGTGCGGCCATGTCGGAGCTCAGGATCCGCTCGGCCCACATGCCGCCCCACCACGCTCTGTCCTCCTCGGCGGCGAAACACCAGGTGGAGGAGGTGGCGGTGACGTCGGTGAACCCCGCCTCGCGGGCCCACGACAGCAGGCGGCGCCCGGCGTCGGGCTCACCGCCGTTGGCGCGGGCCACCTTCTGGTACAGCTCCATCCACTCATCCAGCGCGGGCACCAGGGGATACCAGGCGAAGGCCCGGTAGTCGCTGTCGCGGACGGCGACCACGCCGCCCGGCCTGGTCACCCTGCGCATCTCGCGCAGCGCCCGCACGGGGTCGCCGACGTGCTGCAGGACCTGGTGGGCGTGGACCACGCAGAAGGTGTCGTCGGGGTGGTCCAGCGCGTGGACGTCGGCGACGGCGAAGGTGGCGTTGGTCACGCCGCGCCTGGCCAGCTCCGCCCTCGACAGCTCCAGCGCCTGCTCGCTGACCTCGGTGACGGTCAGGTGGCCCACCCGCGCGGCCAGGTCGGCGCTGATCGTGCCGGGCCCCGCGCCGACGTCCAGGACCTTCATGTGCGGCAGCAGGTGGGGCAGCAGGTAGGCGGCCGAGTTCTCGGCGGTGCGCCACCGATGGGAGCGCAGGACGGACTCGTGATGACCATGGGTGTAAACAGCGTTCATAGCCACGAACCCTAGCTGATTCTCACATTTCAAGAAGATCTGTCTCGTATGTAGAGACAGGGTGCGCGCATGTCCTATGAATGCGGGGAATACCGGAGGACAATGCCACGTTGGCGTCGCTGTCCCCTCACCCCTGGAGCCGCGCCTTGCGTCCGTCCGTGGCCGATCCGCAGGAGCTCGCCATCCGCGCCGTCTACACCTCAGGGCCGGCGGCGGCGCCCCCGCGTACCCTGCTCGACATCTTCCAGGCCACGGTGGCCCGCCATCCGGGCGCTCCCGCCCTCGACGACGGCGCGGCGTCCTTCACCTACGCAGAACTGTCCGCGGAGGTCGAGAGGGTCGCCGCCGAGCTGGTGGAGGCGGGGGTACGGCGCGGCGACAGGGTCGGCGTGCGGGTGCCCTCGGGCACCACCGAGCTCTACGTCACGATCCTGGCCGTCCTGACCGCGGGCGCGGCCTACGTGCCCGTCGACGCCGACGACCCCGAGGAGCGGGCCGAACTGGTCTTCGCCGAGGCGGGTGTCAAGGCGGTGGTGACCGACAAGATCACCCTGGCCGACAACGGCACGCCGGCCGACTCGGCGACCCCCGCCGACCGGCTCACCGTGTCCGGCGAACGGCCCGCCGAAGCGCTCGCAGGGCCGCCCTCCCCTGCCGACGACGCCTGGATCATCTTCACCTCGGGTTCGACCGGCAGGCCCAAGGGCGTGGCCGTCACCCATCGCAGCGCCGCCGCCTTCGTCGACGCCGAGGCGGGCCTGTTCCTGCCCGGCCGTCCCCTCGGCCCAGGTGACCGCGTGCTGGCCGGGCTCTCGGTCGCCTTCGACGCCTCGTGCGAGGAGATGTGGCTGGCGTGGCGGCACGGCGCCTGCCTGGTCGCCGCCCCCCGGTCGCTGGTGCGCACCGGCATGGACCTCGGCCCCTGGCTGGTCGCCCACGGCATCACGGCCGTCTCGACGGTGCCCACCCTGGCCGCGCTCTGGCCCGCGGAGACGCTCGACGACGTCCGGCTGCTGATCTTCGGAGGCGAGGCCTGCCCTCCCGAGCTGGCCGCCCGCCTGGCCGTCGAAGGCAGAGAGGTCTGGAACACCTACGGCCCCACCGAGGCGACGGTCGTGGCCAGCGCCGCTTTGATGACCGGTGAGGGCCCCGTGCGGATCGGCCTGCCGCTGGACGGCTGGGACCTGGCCGTCGTGGACGCCCAGGGCGAGCCCGTCGAGATGGGCGGCACCGGCGAGCTGATCATCGGCGGGGTCGGCCTGGCCCGCTACCTCGACCCGGCCAAGGACGCCGAGAAGTACGCCCCGCTGCCCAGCCTCGGCTGGGAGCGCGCCTACCGCAGCGGCGACCTGGTCCGCGCCGAGCCCGAAGGACTCGTCTTCGCCGGTCGCGCCGACGAGCAGATCAAGCTCGGCGGGCGGCGGATCGAGCTGGGCGAGGTCGACGCGGCGCTCAGCGCGCTGCCTGGCGTGGCGGGAGCGGCGGCCGCCGTCAGGGGTCAGCTGCTGGTCGGCTACCTCGTGACGGGCGACGACTTCGACCTCGCCGAGGCGAGGGAGCTGCTGCACGACTCGCTGCCGGCCGCGCTGGTGCCGCGCCTGGCCGTCGTGGAGGAGCTACCCACCCGCACCTCCGGCAAGATCGACAGGGACGCGCTCCCCTGGCCGCTGCCAGGCTCGCAGCCCGGGGCGGGCGGGTGGCCCGCCGAGCAGTGGACCGCGGTGCTCGGCGTCGCTCCCGAAGGGCCCGACAGCGACTTCTTCACCGAGGGCGGCGGCAGCCTCTCGGCCGCGCGGCTGGTGTCGGCCCTGCGGGCACGCTACCCGGAGGTGACGGTCGCCGACCTGTACGAGCATTCGACGCTGGGCGGGCTGACCGCGCTGCTGGAGCGGTCGAGCCCGCGCGCCGCCACGGGCGAGGCCCGGCGGGTCAGGCCCATGCCGAACAGTGCCTCGATCGCGCAGGTCGCGCTGATGGTGCCGTTGATGACCGTGTCGGGGCTGCGGCTGACGGTCGTGGTCGCGGCGCTGGCGAACCTGCTCTGGACGCCGGTGACGAGCTGGTGGTGGATCGCGGCGGGCGCGCTGCTCCTGCTCTCCCCTCCTGGACGGCTCGCCCTGTCGGCCGGATGCGCACGGCTGCTGCTCGGCGGCCTGCGGCCGGGCGCCTACCCACGCGGCGGCGCCGTCCATCTGAAGCTGTGGTTCGCCGACCAGTTCGCGGCCAGGCTGGGCCTGCCCGACCTGGGCAGCGCGCCGTGGATGTCCTGGTATGCCAGGCTGCTCGGCGCGCAGGTGGGCGAGGACGCGGACCTGCACTCCCCTCCCCCTATCACCGGCCTGCTCAGACTCGGCAGGGGTGCCTCGGTCGAGCCCGAGGTCGACCTCAGCGGCGTGTGGTACGACGGCGACCTCGTGCGCGTCGGTGAGATCAGGATCGGCGCCGGCGCGACCGTCGGCTCGCGTTCGACGCTGCTGCCCGGCACCAAGATCGGTAAGTACGCGCAGGTCGCTCCGGGCTCGGCGGTCGAGGGGGCGATCCCCGCCGGTACGCGGTGGGCCGGAGCTCCCGCGGCCAGGCTGGGCAAGGCGCGCAGGACGGAGGAGCGCGCCGCCCGCTCCCGCCTCTGGGTGGGCGTGTACGCCCTGTCGGCCGTGGGTCTCAGCCTGCTGCCCGTGGCGGCCGCGGCGACGGGGCTCGCGGTGCTGCTGGCCATGGGCTCGTGGTGGGCGCTTCCGGTGGCCACGGTCGCGGGCATGGCGGTGTTCGCGCTGGTGACTCTCGTCAGCGTGCGGCTGCTGTCGATCTGCCTGCATCCGGGCCAGTACCCGGTGCACAGCCGTCCCGCCTGGCAGGCGTGGGCGACGGGCAGGCTGATGGCCTCGGCGCGGGTGTGGCTCTTCCCGTTGTACGCGAGCATCCTCACCCCCGCGTGGCTGCGGGCGCTGGGCATGCGGGTGGGCCGCGACGTCGAGCTGTCCACGGTGCTCGCGCTGCCCAGCATGACCTCCGTCGGCGACGGCGCGTTCCTGGCCGACGACACGATGGTGGCACCGTACGAGCTCGACGGCGGCTGGATGCGCATCGCCGAGGCCCGCATCGGCAAGCGCGCCTTCCTCGGCAACTCGGGGATGACCGCGGCAGGGCGCAAGGTGCCGAAGGACGGCCTGGTCGGCGTACTGTCGGCGACGCCGAAGAAGGCCAAGTCCGGCTCGTCGTACCTGGGCATGCCGCCGGTCGAGCTGCGCCGTACCAACGAGACGGGCGACCGCAGCCGCACCTACGATCCGCCGTGGCGGCTGAAGGCCGCCCGCGCGCTGGTCGAGAGCCTCCGCCTGCTGCCCGCCACCTGCACGGTCGCGCTCGCGGTGCTGAGCGCGGGCGCCCTGCTCCAACTGGCCCAGGCGTACGGCGTCGCCGTCGCCGCCCTGGCCGGAGGCCCGGTGCTGCTGGCCGCGGGCGCGGTCGCCGCCGCGACCGCCAGCCTGGCCAAGTGGGCGCTCCTGGGCAGGATCGCCCGCGGCGACAGGCCGCTGTGGAGCTCGTTCGTGTGGCGCAACGAGCTGGCCGACAACTTCGTCGAGGTGCTGGCCGCGCCCTGGTTCGCCGAGCCGTGGCTGGGCAGCGCCCCGCTGAACGTGTGGCTGCGCTCGCTCGGGGCAAGCATCGGGCATGGGGTCTCCTGCCACACCTACTGGCTGCCCGAGGCGGATCTGGTGAGCCTCGGCGACGGCGCCTGCGTCAACCGCGGTTGTGTGTTGCAGACGCATCTGTTCCATGATCGGGTCATGAGCATCGACACAGTCGACCTCGGCGCGGGCGCGACGCTCGGCCCGCACGGGGTCGTCCTGCCCGCCGCCAGGATCGGCGCGCACACCACGGTCGGGCCCGCGTCACTGGTGATGCGAGGCGAGGACGTCCCGGAGGGCACCCGGTGGTTCGGCAACCCGATCTCCCCATGGCGCTGAGCCCCTACTTCCCCGGCCACGGGGATCCGCGCTACGGCGTCGCCCACTACGACCTCGACCTTCGCTACCGCCTGTCCACCAACTGGCTGAGCGGCACGGCCACGCTGTCGGCGCGCACCGTGGAGCCGCTGGTCGACCTGGAGCTCGATCTCGGCCCCTTCAGGGTCAACTCGGCCAAGGTCGACGGCGTGGGCGTCAGGCACACCCACCGCGCGGGCAGGCTCAGGGTGCTGCTCGACAGGCCCAGGCCCGCCGACGCGCCGCTCTCGATCGAGATCGCCTACGCCGGACGGCCGCACCCGGTCGCCAGCCCGTTCGGCGGCGTGGGCTGGGAGGAGCTGACCGACGGGGCGATGGTGGCCAGCCAGCCGACCGGCGCGCCCTCCTGGTTCCCCTGCAACGACCGTCCCGACGACAAGGCGACCTACTCGCTCACGGTGTCGACGGCCTCGGCCTACCAGGTGCTCACCAACGGGGCCCCGGTGGCCAGGAGGCGCGCGGCGGGGGCGACGACGTGGGTCTTCGCGCCCACGGAGCCGATGGCGACCTACCTGGCGAGCGTGCAGATCGGCCGCTACCAGACGAGCGAGGGGCTGGCCTGCCCGGCCAGGCTGGCCGGTAAGGCGCGCCACGACTTCGGGCGGCAGAGCCAGATGATGGCGCTGTTCACCGAGCGCTTCGGCCCCTACCCCTTCGCCGGGTACACCGCGGTCGTCACCGACGACGACCTGGAGATCCCGGTCGAGGCGCAGGGCCTGTCGATCTTCGGGCGCAACCACGTCGACGGGCGGCGCGGCTTCGAACGGCTGGTCGCGCACGAGCTCGCGCACCAGTGGTTCGGCAACAGCCTGACCCTGGCCAGGTGGAACGACATCTGGCTGCACGAGGGCTTCGCCGCCTACGCCGAGTGGATCTGGTCGGAGGCCTCGGGCGGGGAGAGCGCGGCCGAGCTGGCCGCACGCTGGCACCAGCGGCTGTCGGCCATGCCGCAGGACTTCACGCTCGCCGACCCCGGCCCTGCCCTGCTCTTCGACGACCGCGTCTACAAGCGGGGGGCGCTCACCCTGCACCATCTGCGCACGACGATGGGCGACACGGCGTTCTTCTCGATGGTCAGGGCGTGGACGGCCGCGCACAGGCACGGCAGCGTCAGCACCGCCGCCTTCCTCGCGCACGCGCCCTCGGAGCTGGAGCCGCTGCTGTCCTCCTGGCTGTACGGCAGGGCGCTGCCCCGTTTTCCCTGACCTCCTCGGGGCAGTCGCACCCCCATGATGGACCACATCTTCAGGGGAGCGCTTGCGGGAGCGAAGGCGACGACGGCGATGAGCGGGGTCATGCTCGCGGGGGACAAGCTGGGTCTGATGCGCGACCAGCCGCCCAAGCGCATCGTCAGGGCGCTGCTCCCCGGCCATCCCCGCGCGCCGAAGCAAGGAGAGAAACCGCTGGCCGTGCTGATGCACTACGCGTTCGGCGCGGGAGCGGGCGCGCTGCTGGCGCTGGTCACCAGGGGGCGCGGCGTGTCCTGGCCGGTCGGAGCCGCGTACGGCCTGGCGATCTGGCTGGCCAGCTACGAGGGCTGGGTCCCCGCGGTGGCGGCCATGCCGCCCGTCCACCGTGACCAGCCGGGGCGTCCGCTGGTGATGGCGGCGGGGCACGTGGTGTTCGGCTCGGTGCTGGCAGGGTCGCTGCGCAAGAACGCCTGAGACGGCCGAAGAGGTGAAGGCATGTCCGATCACACGCCCGCCGACGGCCACAGACCCGCCCATGGGCACGCGCACGACCGCGGGCACGACCATGGGCACGACCATGGACACGGGCATGGGCATGGGCGTTCCGGTGGTGGGGTCAGGCGGCTGCTGTCCCTGGTGGGTCACGCGTTCGCCGCGCACAGCCACGACAGCGCCGACAGGTCCGACCGGGCGCTGGAGTCCAGCGACAGAGGCATGCGGGTGCTGGGCGTCTCCTTCGCCGTCCTCATGGTCACCGCGACCGTCCAGGCCGTCATCGTGGCCCGTTCGGGCTCGGTGGCGCTGCTCGGCGACACCCTGCACAACTTCGCCGACGCGCTGACGGCGATCCCGCTGGCCATCGCGTTCACGCTGGGCAGGCGCGCCGCCACGCGCCGCTTCACCTACGGCTACGGCAGGGCCGAGGATCTCGCGGGGATCGTCATCGTGCTGCTGATCGCCGCCTCGGCGGGGCTGGCGGGCTACGAGGCCGTCAGGCGCCTCCTGGACCCGCAAGAGGTGCGGGCGCTGGCCTGGGTCGCCGCCGCGGGCGCGATCGGCTTCCTCGGCAACGAGTGGGTCGCCCGCTACCGCATCAGGGTCGGGCGTGAGATCGGCTCGGCCGCCCTGGTTGCCGACGGCCTGCACGCGCGCACCGACGGCTTCACCTCGCTCGCCGTGCTCCTCGGCGCGGGCGGCGCGGCGCTCGGCCTCCCCCTCGCCGACCCTGTCGTCGGCCTGCTGATCACGGTCGCCATCCTGTTCGTGCTGCGCGACGCGACGCGCGAGATCTACCACCGGCTGATGGACGCGGTCGATCCCGCGCTGGTCGAGAGGGCCGAGGCCGTGCTGGCGTCGGTGCCGGGCGTGCGGCGGGCCGGCTCGGTGCGGCTGCGCTGGATCGGTCACGCGCTGCGCGCCGAGGTCGACATCGTGGTGAGCCACGAACTGACGCTGGTGCAGGCGCACGCCGTCGCGGTGGAGGCCGAGCACCGCCTCATGCACGACCTGCGGGGCCTGCGCGCCGCCACGGTGCACGCCGATCCCGACGGCCCCACCGGCGCCGACCAGCACGCCGTCCTGGTCGAGCACCGGTAGGAGCGGCCGTCACGGGCGCGGCCGTTTCGGCGGTGTCTCACGGGTAGGCGGTTGCCATGAAAGCACTCACCTGGCACGGCAAGCGTGACGTCCGGGTCGAGGACGTCCCCGATCCTTCGATCAAGGAACCGACCGACGCGATCATCAAGGTCACCACGGCCGCCATCTGCGGCTCCGACCTGCACCTGTACGAGGTGCTCGGCCCGTTCATGGGCGAGGGCGACATCCTCGGCCACGAGACGATGGGCGTGGTGGAGGAGGTGGGCGCCGAGGTCACCCAGATCAGACCCGGCGAGCGGGTGGTCATCCCGTTCAACATCTCCTGCGGGCACTGCCACCTGTGCCGCATGGAGCTCTACGCGCAGTGCGAGACCACACAGGTGCGCGAGCACGGCACGGGAGCGGCCCTGTTCGGCTACACCAAGCTGTACGGACAGGTGCCCGGCGGCCAGGCGGAGTACCTCAGGGTGCCGCAGGCGCAGTTCGGCCCCGTCACCGTGCCGGAGGGCCCGCCCGACGAGCGCTTCCTCTACCTGTCCGATGTGCTGCCGACCTCCTGGCAGGCCGTGCAGTACGCCGACCTGCCCGAGGGCGGCAGCCTCACGGTCTTCGGGCTCGGCCCGATCGGCCAGATGAGCGCACGCATCGCCAAGCACCGCGGCCACCGCGTCATCGGCGTGGACGGCGTGCCCGAGCGCCTGGAGATGGCCAGGCGGCACGGCGTCGAGGTGCTGGACGCCCGCGACCTCGACGTGCCCGACAAGATCCGCGACCTCACCGGCGGCAGGGGCACCGACTCGGTCATCGACGCGGTCGGCATGGAGGCGCACGGCTCGCCGGTCGCCAAGTTCGGCCACGCGGTCACCGGGCTGCTGCCCGACATGGTGGCCGCGCCGCTGATGCGCACCGCGGGCGTGGACAGGCTGGCCGCGCTCAACCAGGCCATCGACACCGTCCGGCGCTGCGGCACCATCTCCGTCGTCGGCGTCTACGGCGGGATGGCCGACCCGATGCCCATGCTGAAGATGTTCGACAAGGGCATCACGCTCCGCATGGGGCAGGCCCACGTCCGGCGCTGGATCCCGCACCTGATGCCGCTCGTGCTGGACGACAGCGACCCCCTGGGCGTCATGGACCTGGCCACGCACCGCCTCCCGCTCGCCGAGGCGCCGCACGGCTACGAGATCTTCCAGAAGAAGCGCGACGGCGCCATCAAGGTGCTGCTCAAGCCCTGAGCCGCCGCCTGTCACGCGTGAGCCCCGGCCATGGCTTCCGGGGCTCACGCTCCTGCGTGGTCTGCTGCGAATCGGCTCTCGTCACCTGGTCGCCGGCGGGTCAGGGTCTGGCGCCGACCCCCGTGGTGAACTCCTCCTTCAGGTGGCCGGGCGCAAGGGGCGGGGTGTCCATGCCCGCTCCTCCCGACATCCCCTCGATCATCTCGCGCATCGCCTGCGCGGCGCCGTACTGGGGCTGCCAGCCCAGCTCGGTGCGGGCTCTGGTGGTGTCGAGGACGGGCAGGCTGAGCGCCATCTCGAGCAGGCCGGGTGAGGCCGGGATGAGGCGCGCGTGCCAGCCGGCCGCGACGGCGGTCCTGGCCAGCCACGGCGAGAGGGGAACCAGGCGCGCGCCGAACAGGTCGGCCAGCTCGGCCGCGCCGAGGACCGGCTCGGCGGCCAGGTTGAAGGCGCCCGAGACCTCGGAGACGACGGCCAGCCGGTAGGGCCTGGGCGGCGTCGGAGGTGTGCAGCGCCTGCACGCGCAGTCCCGGGATGTCGGGGATGAGCGGCATGCGGTGTACCAGCCTGCCGGGCAGGAACGGCCCGCCGAACAGCCGCCGCTGCTCGCTGGCCGCCTCCCGCTTGAAGATGAACGCAGGACGCATCCTGACCACCCTGATGGCCGGGTGGTCGCGCTCGAACAGGTCGAGGACGCGTTCGACGTAGGCCTTCTCCCTGCTGTACGCCGCGCGTGGCCAGCCGTGCGTGGGCCAGCTCTCGTCGACCGCGTGGTCCTTGAGGCCCGGGGAGTAGGCGCCCACGGACGAGGCGTGGATCAGTGCGGGGACCCGTGCCTGGGCGACGGAGCGGAAGACGGCCATGCTGCCGAGCACGTTGGCGCGCCAGGTGACCAGCGGGTCCCTCGTCGGCTGGAACAGCCAGGCCAGGTGGATCACGGCGTCGGCGCCCTCGAAGACCCCTGTCAGATCGTCGTCGGCGACGTCGGCGGTGTGCCAGCTGGTCTTGGGTCCCGGACTCCATCGAGGCCTGCGGCGGGCGACGCCGACGACGGAGGTGACGCGGTGTTCGGATTCGAGCGACTCCAGCACGCTGGTTCCGACGTTTCCTGACGCGCCGACCACGATGACTCTCATGAAGCGCGACTGCCCGGACGAATACCGATCAAACCGGACATGGGCGAACCTGGAGGCCCCGCCGAGCACTAGATTGGCGGCATGGTCACGGTCGAGGACGTACGCCGCCTGACGTCGAAGTTTCCCCGCTCCTCCGAGCACCTGATCCGCGATCGCGTGAAGTTCCGCGTGGGCTCCATCGTCTACGTCGCCTTCTCCAGAGACGAGACGATCATGGGGTTCGGCTTCCCCAAGGAGGAGCGGGCCGCGCTCGTGGCGGCCGAGCCCGACAAGTTCCTCATGCCGTCCGAGAGCGACCTGCGCTTCCACTGGGTGCAGGCGCGCATGGCCGCGCTCGACGAGCCCGAGATGCGCGAATTGGTGACCGAGGCGTGGCGGATGGCGGTGCCGAAGAAGGTCTACGCCGCCTATCTGAAGACGCTCAGGTAGAGCTCGCGCGCCAGCGCGGTGGTGCGCTTCACCGAGTCGCTCCAGCCGCCGCCCGCCGGATGCGCGGTGAGCAGCACCAGGATCAGCCTGTCGTCCTTGCCGACCAGCCCGGTCGTGTGCAGGACCGGCCTGCCCAGGTCGGGAACCCCTGATCGCGCCGCCTGGCTCGCGGGAGCCTGGGCGGCGGGGGCGGCCATGGGGGCGGCGGCCACGGGAGCGGTCGAGGAGAGCGCGGGAGTGGCCGGGGCCGCGAGAGCGCCGCCCGCGGGGCGCCCCGAGCACTTCACCGGCGGCACGGTCCCGAAACCCGACCAGCCCTGCTTGACCGCCCAGGGGCGGGGCACGCCGTCCGGGATGCCGAAGGTCTGGTCGAAGCCGTCGCTGCCGCAGGGGGTCGCCTGCCTCAGGTGCCCGACGATCAGGTCGCGCACCCTCGGCGCCGCCCTGTCCATCAGGTAGCGGTAGGTCCTGGCCACGTCGTAGGCGCTCAGCGAGGTGTAGCCCCAGAAGCCGGGCTTGTCGGCGGGCGGCGGGGCGGTGTCGGCCAGGCCGAGCCGCCTGGCCGTACGGGCCACGATGGCGCCCTTGCCGCCGCGATCCCAGAAGGCCGAGGCCGCGTCGTCGTCACTGGAGCGCAGCATGATCTTGAGCTGCGCGAGGTCGCGGGCGGACGGTTTGGCGGTCCGCTCGAGGAAGTCGATCGCGATGAGAATCTTGATCACCGAGGCGGACCTGAACGCCCTGTGCGCGAGCCGGTGCGCGACGATCTTCCCCGCCACCCTGTCGAAGACCACGTAGCCGGCCGTCGTCCCCGCGGGCACCTTGGGGGGAGCGGCGGCCAGCGCGGGCGTGCCCGCCAGAAGGGGGACGGCGGCGGCCACGGCCAGCCATGGCTTGATTCGCATCCGCCATGTCTATCAGAGGCGGGCCACAACAGCTTTGCCGCAGGCTGGGCTTGTATGGGGAAATGTCCGGCAACGGGCTTCTTATGTCGGATACGCCATTCGGGTCCTTCTTCGGCGACCCATTCAGAGGGTTCGAACAGCTCAGCGGCCGGGTGTTCGGCGGTATGGAGTCCTGGCCTCCCACCCGGCCCAGCGTGCAGCGCGTCGACGTGGGCAGGCTGCTGAGCGAGCCGGCCAGGCAGCTGCTGGCGAGAGCCGTCCAGATCGCCGCCGACAGGGGCGCCCCCGACGTCGACGTCCTGGACCTGCTGGCCGCGGCCACCGAGGAGGAGCCGGGCCGGGCCCTGCTGCTGTCGTCCGGCGCCGACCCCGGCAAGCTGCGCGAGCGCGTCGAGAGCGTGTCCCAGGGCGGGGCGCCGGGCGAGGCGCCCACCACCTTCTCCCCCGCCGCCAAGCGTGCGGTGCTCGACGCCCAGCGCGTCTCACGCGCCCTCGGCGCCTCCTACATCGGCCCCGAACACCTGCTGCTCGCCCTCGCCGCCAACCCCGACTCCACCGCCGCCCGCCTGCTGGCCGAGCAGGGCGTCTCCGCCGGCGAACTGCAGACCGCCACCCTCGCCGAGCCCGAGCGCGGCGTCACGCCGAAGGGGGAGACCCCCGCGCTCGACGAGTACGGCAGAGACCTGACGGAGGAGGCGAGGAAGGGCGGCCTCGACCCCGTCGTCGGCAGGGAGGAGGAGATCGAGCAGGCCATCGAGGTCCTCTCGCGCCGCACCAAGAACAACCCGGTCCTCATCGGCGAGCCCGGCGTCGGCAAGACCGCCATCGTCGAGGGCATCGCCCAGCGCATCGTCAACGGCAGCGTGCCCGACACGCTCAAGGACCGCAGGGTGGTCGCGCTCGATCTGACCGGCATGGTGGCGGGGTCGAAGTACAGGGGCGAGTTCGAGGAACGGATCAAGAAGGTCATCGACGAGGTGCGCCAGCACTCCGACGAGATCGTGGTGTTCATCGACGAGGTGCACACCCTGGTCGGCGCGGGCTCGGCCGAGGGCGGCATGGACGCGGCCAACATTCTCAAGCCTGCCCTGTCCAGGGGCGAGCTGCACGTCGTCGCGGCCACCACCATCGACGAGTACCGCAAGCACATCGAGAAGGACGCCGCCCTGGAACGCCGCTTCCAGCCCGTGCTGGTGCCCGAGCCGAGCGTCGAGGACACCGTCGGCATCCTCGCGGGGCTGCGCGACGCCTACGAGGCCCACCACCAGGTCCGCATCACCGACGACGCCCTCGACGCGGCCGCGAGCCTGTCGGCCCGCTACATCGCCGACCGCTTCCTGCCCGACAAGGCCATCGACCTGATGGACCAGGCCGCCGCCAGGGTGCGGCTGCGCGCCCGCACGCCCGCCGCCGACGTGCGCGAGCTGGAGGAGCGGGTGGCGTCGCTGCGCAGGGAGAAGGACCAGGCGGTCGCGGGCGACGAGTTCGACAGGGCGAAGGAGCTGACCTCGGAGATCGACAGGCTCAGGCCCGAGCTCGAGAACGCCCGTCACGGCCACGACACCGTGCCGGAGGTGACCATGGCCGACATCGCCGAGGTGGTCTCGCGGCGCACCGGCATCCCCGTCTCGCAACTCACCGAGCAGGAGCGCGACCGGCTGCTGCGCCTGGAGCAACACCTGCACGAGCGCGTCATCGGCCAGGACGAGGCTGTCACCGCGGTCGCCGAGGCCGTACGGCGGGCGAGGGCGGGCCTGTCGGACCCCAACAGGCCGATCGGCAGCTTCCTCTTCCTCGGCCCGACGGGTGTAGGCAAGACCGAGCTGGCCAGGGCTCTGGCCGGAGCGCTGTTCGGCGGCGAGGACCACATGGTCCGCATCGACATGAGCGAGTTCGGCGAGCGGCACACCACGGCCAGGCTGGTGGGCGCGCCGCCCGGATACGTCGGCTACGAGGAGGCGGGACAGCTGACCGAGGCCGTCCGCCGCCGACCGCACACCGTGGTGCTGCTCGACGAGATCGAGAAGGCGCACCCCGACGTCATGAACCTGCTGCTGCAGATGCTCGACGACGGCCGCCTCACCGACGGGCAGGGCCGCACGGTCGACTTCACCAACGCCATCGTGATCATGACGAGCAACCTCGGCGCCCAGCTCATCCTGCATGGCGGCGACGACGTCGAGGAGCGGCTCATGGACCTGCTGAAGTCGACGCTCAAGCCTGAGCTGCTCAACCGCATCGACGAGACGATCATCTTCACGCGCCTGGCCGGCGAGCAGCTGCGCCAGATCGTGGACCTGCTGCTGGAGAAGACCAGGCAGCGGCTGCGCGGCCAGGGCATCGAGCTGAGCGTCAGCGACCAGGCCAAGGACTGGCTGGCCGAGCACGGCTACCAGCCCGAGTTCGGGGCGCGGCCGCTGCGCCGTACCGTGCAACGCGAGCTGGACAACCGGCTGTCGTCGCTGCTGCTGGGCGGCCAGGCGAAGGAGGGCGACACCGTGGAGGTGGACGTGAGCGGCGGCGGCCTCGAGGTGAAGGTGGCCGCCGCCCAGGCGGCCTAGCGGCGGCGCAGCCTCGCGTCGGTCAGCGCGGGCGGCTGCCAGCCGCTGTCGCCCGCGTTCAGCGTGACGCCGGGCGGGACGATCTCGTCGATCCTGTCGAGCACGTCGTCGCTCAGCTTCACCTCGTCGGCGCCGAGCTGACCCTCCAGGTGCTCCATGGTCCTCGGTCCGATGATGGCCGAGCTCACCCCTGGATGCCGCAGGGTGAAGGCCAGGGCCAGGTGGATCAGCGTCAGCCCCGCTTCCTCAGCCAGCACCGCGAGCTGTTCCACGACCTCCAGCTTGCGCTGGTTGGCCGGCAGCGACAGGTCGTAGCGCTCGGGGATGCGCGCGGCCCTGCGCGACTGCGGCGTCTCGGCGCCCTGGCGATAGCGTCCCGACAGCCAGCCGCCCGCCAGCGGGCTCCACACGATGGCGCCCATGCCGTACTTCTGGACCACGGGCAGCACGTCGGCCTCGATGCCGCGCACCAGCAGGGAGTACGGCGGCTGCTCGCACACGAACCGCTCGAGGCCGCGCCGCTCGGCCGCCCAGTGCGCCTCGACCAGCTGGTGGGCGGGGAAGGTGGAGCTGCCGACGTAGCGGACCTTGCCCTGCCGTACGAGGTCGGTCAGCGCGCCGAGCGTCTCCTCGATGTCGGTGTCGGGGTCGGGCCTGTGGATCTGGTAGAGGTCGATCCAGTCGGTGCCCAGGCGGCGCAGGCTGTCCTCGACGGCCTGGAAGATCCAGCGCCTGGAGTTGCCGCGCTGGTTGGGTCCCTCCCCCATCACGCCGTGCACCTTGGTGGCCAGCACCACCTCCTCGCGCCTGCCCGACTTGGCCAGGGCCCCGCCGACGATCTCCTCCGACTCCCCCTGGGAGTAGACGTCGGCGGTGTCGATGAAGTTGACGCCCGAGTCGAGGGCGCGCTCGATGATCCTGGTGGACTCCTCCACGGAATGCTCGCCCCATCCGCCGAACATCATGGCGCCGAGGCAGAGCGGACTGACCTTGAGACCGGTTCTTCCGAGTGCGCGGTATTCAGTCACATCTCTCAGAGTGCCTGAACCGCCCTGTCGAGGGGCACGTCGCCCTCCACCAGCTCCAGCGTCATGCCGGCGGTGCGGGGCGCGTCGAGCAGCGCCACCACCACCGCGGCCACGTCGTCGCGCGCCACCTTGCCCCTGGGCACCGGCGACGGCGCGAGCAGGACCCCGCCCGCGCCCGGCTCGTCGGTCAGGCCGCCGGGCCGCAGGATCGTCCAGTCGAGGTCGCGGCCGCGCAGGTCGTCCTCCGCCGCGGTCTTGGCGGCGATGTAGGCCGCCCACACCTCGTCGGTGCCAGGGCGCGGCGGGGCGCCCGCGCCCATCGAGGAGATCTGCACGAACCTGCGCACGCCCGCGCGCTCGGCGGCCTCGGCCAGCAGCACGGAGGCCCCCCTGTCGACGGTGTCCTTGCGGGCCGCCCCGCTGCCGGGACCCGCTCCCGCCGCGAAGACGACCGCGTCGGCGCCGTCGAGGAGCTTGGCCACCTGCTCGGCCGAGGCGCTCTCCAGGTCGCAGACGACGGCCTGGCCGCCCGCCGACTCCACGTCGGCCCGGTGATCGGGGTTGCGGACCAGCCCCACGGCCTGGTCCCCCCGCTCGGCCAGCCTGCGCTCCAGCAGAAGCGCGATCTTCCCGTGTCCACCAGCGATCAGCACACGCATGGCTCCAGCGTTTCACACGGGGAAGGCATGCGTTTCACCCGGTCACCTCATGACAGCGCGCATCTGGGACCCGCGAGCGACCTCCCGCACGCTGAAGCCATGACAAAGACAGCCGCACTCCGCTTCGCCTGGCACTTCGGCGAGATGCTCGTCGCGATGATCCTCGGCATGGTGCTGCTCGGCCCCGTGTGGGACGCGCTCACCTCCTGGCTCGGCCTCGCGGCCCTGTTCGCCAGGACCGACGTCGCGGTCATGGTCATGGCCGCCGACATGACCGTCGCCATGACGATCTGGATGCGCTACCGGGGCCACTCCTGGGCCCCGGTCGCCGAGATGGGCGCGGCGATGTTCGTGCCGTTCCTGCTGCTCCTTCCGCCCCACTGGCTCGGCGCGCTGTCGGGAGAGGTCGTGATGATCGCCGGGCACGTCCTGATGCTGCCCGCCATGCTGGCCGCGATGCTGTGGCGCAGGGACGAGTACACGCGCGGTCACAAGGACCACGCGAGCCCGCCCGCCGTCGGCCGCCCGAGGTGACCTGACCACAATGGAGCAATGGACTACACCGCACCACCGGGGCCCGCCTTCCTGTTCGACCTCGACGGCACCCTAATCGACAGCGTCTACCAGCACGTCATCGCCTGGCGCAGCGCCCTGTCCGGCATGGGGGTCGACCTGTCGGTGTGGCGGATCCACCGCAGGATCGGCATGAGCGGCGGCCTGTTCGTCACCGCCCTGCTCAGGGAGACCGGCCTCAGCCTCACCCAGCAGCAGATCGACGACCTGCAGCAGGCGCACGCCGCCGCCTACCTGGATCAGATCGACACGGTGCGGCCGCTGCCGGGCGCCATCGAGCTGCTGCGCGAGCTGACCCAGCGCCAGGTCCCCTGGGCCATCGCCACCAGCGGATACGCCAAGACCGCCCGCAGGGCGCTGGGCATGCTGAAGCTCCCTGACGACACCCCCATGGTCACCCGCGACCTGGTACGGCGCGCCAAGCCAGACCCCGACCTGTTCCTGGCCGGAGCCGCCCTGCTCGGCGTCGACCCCCGCCACGCCATGGTCGTCGGCGACAGCGTCTGGGACCTGCTGGCCGCCAGAAGGGCGGGCGCGCTCGGCATCGGCCTGCAGTCCGGCGGGTACGGCAGGGACGAACTCGAACGCTCGGGCGCCTTCCGCGTCTACGCCGATCCGGCCGACATGCTCAGCAGGCTCGACGAGCTGGGCGTGCGTCTGGGGGAATAACCGCGGGGCGCCGAACCGATCTGGTGAGGGACGCGTATCTTCCCGCGAACACCTCGCGCGTTCGTGCGAAACAGGAGCTGACATGGATCTGGCAGACATCGGCGTGACGGGGCTGGCCACGATGGGCCGCAACCTTGCCCGCAACTTCGCCCGCAACGGCTACGCGGTCGCGGTGCACAACCGCTCGCACAGCCGTACGGAGGCGCTGGTCAAGGAGTTCGGCGGCGAGGGCACCTTCCTGCCGTCGGAGGACGTGGCCGACTTCGTCGCCTCGCTCAAACGGCCCCGCCGAGCGATCATCATGGTGAAGGCCGGCGCGGGCACCGACGCGGTCATCGACCAGTTGGCCGACCTGATGGAGCCGGGCGACATGATCGTCGACGGCGGCAACGCCCACTTCGAGGACACCAGGCGCAGGGAGGCGGCGCTGCGCGAGCGCGGCATCCACTTCGTCGGCACCGGCATCTCGGGCGGCGAGGAGGGCGCGCTGCTCGGCCCGAGCATCATGCCGGGCGGCTCCCGTGAGTCCTACGAGGCGCTCGGCCCCATGCTGGAGAGCATCGCGGCCCAGGTCGACGGTGTCCCCTGCGCGACCTACGTCGGGCCTGACGGCGCGGGCCACTTCGTCAAGATGGTGCACAACGGCATCGAGTACTCCGACATGCAGCTCATCGCCGAGTCCTACGACCTGCTGCGCCAGGCCCTCGGTGCCACGCCTGCCGAGCTGGCCCAGGTCTTCAGGGAGTGGAACCAGGGCGACCTGGAGTCGTACCTGATCGAGATCACCGCCGAGGTGCTCGACCAGGTCGACGCCGAGACGGGCCGCCCGTTCGTGGACGTCGTGGTCGACCGGGCCGAGCAGAAGGGCACCGGCCGCTGGACCGTCCAGAGCGCGCTCGAACTGGGCGTCCCCGTCACCGGCATCGCCGAGGCGGTCTTCGCCCGCGCCCTGTCGGGCCATCCCGCCCAGCGCGAGGCCGCTCGGGGGCTCGAAGGCCCCTCGCTGTCGGGCGTCGCTGGCAAGGAGCTGGTCGAGGACGTGCGGCAGGCGCTGTACGCCTCCAAGATCGTGGCCTACGCCCAGGGCTTCGACCAGATCGCCGCCGCTTCCAAGGAGTACGGCTGGGACGTCGACCTCGGCGCGATGGCCACGATCTGGCGGGGCGGCTGCATCATCAGGGCGCGTTTCCTCGACAGGATCCGCGCCGCCTACGACGCCGACCCCACGCTGGCCACGCTGCTGGCCGACGAGGGCTTCGCGGGGGCGCTCGCGGCCGCGCAGGAGGCGTGGCGGCGGGTGGTGACCACGGCGGTGAGGATCGGGGTGCCGACCCCCGGCTTCTCCTCCGCGCTGGCCTACTACGACGGGCTGCGCAGGGACAGGCTGCCGGCGGCGCTGGTGCAGGGGCTGCGCGACTATTTCGGGGCGCACACCTACCAGCGGGTGGACAAGGAGGGCGCCTTCCACGTCGACTGGTCGGGCGACAGGGTCGAGCACACCGCGTGAGCGCCTTTACATTGTAGATTTTTCTGGAGCGCCGGGGATTTTACCCAATTCCCGGCGCTCCGGCGTCTTCCCATGCGTCTAACCGTGGACAGCTGACCTGCTAGGTCCTGGTTTCTCACCGTCTCGGCCGAAAGGACAACCGCGCCCCATCTGACGTCAAGAGGCCCGTGACGGGGTACGGGCCTGATGTGACGGCCGGACCGAAGTCCTGCTGGAGTGGCGTGCATGGACAGAGGGTCACCGGTGACTACGGTGGGCTGTCGGAGGCTTGCCGTACAGCGGCGGGCAGGTGAACGTCGGGTGAGCACGCTCACCCGCGGGCACGGCTGCGACGGAAGATGGGTGGGTGAAGTGGCCCGAAGCGGATGTGGTGGGGCCGTGCGTGAGCGAGCCGGTGACGGTCTTCGCCACGGCGGACAGACGTGCGGACGGAGAGCTGGCGCACGAGGGCAACAGGGTTCCGGACATCGCGGTGCTCGATCAGGACACGCTGGTGGTCGGCTGGAGGTCGGGGGTGGCCGACCCCATGGACGCCACACCCGCCGACCAGGGTTCGATCGGCTTCGCCCGCTCGGCCGACGGCGGGCGCACCTGGACCACGGGGACGCTGGCGGCGGCGACGGACACGCACCGCTACCACTACGTGATCTTCCTCAACGACTCCGGTGTGCTTTACGCCCTGCTGGGACGTATCACGATCAGCGACGATCGCGACAGCGCGGGCAACGTCGACGGCTTTCCTGTCAGGATGGTCGCCAAGCGCAGCGCCGACGCGGGTGTGACATGGGAGGACTTTCCCCTCACGGTCGAGGTGCCGGACAACGGCAGGGGTGTCGTCGTGGCCGGCAAGCCGATCAGGCACGAGGGTGTGTGGCTGCTGCCGTTCTGGCGGCAGACGGGGAGCGGCACCAGGGCCGGGGTGCTGCGATCGACGGACCTGCGGACGTGGCGCTCGGGCCGGCCGGCCGAGCCCCCGCGGGGAATCGGGGTGGAGGAGCCTCAGGTGGCGCCCGCCCAGGAGGGTGGCCTGGTGATGGTGGCCAGGGCGCTCGACCTGCGGGGCGGCTCGTCGCCGGAGGCCAGGGACGCGAGGTACCGCGCCCACGCGGCGCACGCGGCGGTGTCGAGGAGCGCGGACGGGGGACTCACCTGGGAACCGATGTCCCTGGACCCCCAGCTCCCGAATTATTACGTCAAGGGGTTCTTCACCACGGATGCCGAGGGGCGGTATCTCACGATCTACAACACCTTGGCGGGCCCTTTCAGGGGTGAGAGGCCCGAGCAGTACCGGGAGGTACTGCACTACAAGGTGAAGCCGCAGGGCCGCCCGTGGGGGCCCGGACGGCTGTTCGCCGACGGGACCAGGCTGACCAGGGGCGCGGCGCGAGGCTGGGACGTCTACGCCAGCGCGCAGGAGTACGCGCCGGGCCGCTTCTTCGTCGTGTGGGAACACAACCAGATCGCGATCAGGGTCGCCAGGCTCGACCTGACCCGCGCCTTCACCGGTGTCCGGCTGTCCGGCCCCGGCTCGGCGCCACAGGCCCCGCCCGCCGGGTTCGTGGCCACCGTGGAGGGCGACGACTTCGAGTTCACCATCGCCGGCCGGATGACCCTCGCGGTGGGAGCGGGCGGCGTGTCGCTGGACGGGCGCGCCGTCCTGGAGCCCGGAGGGACGCGCTGGCGGGTGGTGGCCGACCGGCGCGGCGAGGCCGGTCTGTGGCGCGACCTCACCGACACCGGCCTGCGCTGGCGCCTCCCGCCCGGGCCCGACCTCGGCGAGGTCACCCTGACGGGACGTGCCACGGTCGAGGTCACCGACAACCTCGCGGGACTGCCGTGGGCGGGCTGGACGCTGTCGGGCAGCCGCGTCACCGACGGCAGGCTCGACCTGCGCGGCTCGGCCACCGTCCCGCTGGAGATCGCCGAGTCGTGCGACTTCACGGTGGAGTTCAGTGGCAGGGTCGTCGACGACAGCGCCCTCGACCCGGTCACCGGTCTCGGCGTCAGCCTCGGCACCAAGGTCGCCAACGGCGCCCGCAGGCTCATGATGACCGTCCAGAAGGGAGAGGTCTGGGCGATGCCCAAGGGCTCCTCACGATGGGAACGCGTGCACAGGGGCCGCGCGGGGCTCTGGCGGGTCAGCGTCGACAGCGCGGGGGTGGCCAGGCTGTTCGCCGACGGCGCCGACACCGGCGCGAGGTGGGTGGTTCAGGACAGCCGCGAGCGCCCGCAGGCCACCCACTGGGTGAGCGCGACGGCAGGCGGCAACACCGCCGCCGCCCTCCTCGACTGGACCCTGGTCACCGCAACGCTCGGCTAGGAGGGTTGGCCACCGCCGTCACCGTCACGTACCCGATCGGTCCCTGCGCGTCGTGCATGACGCACTGCCCGAGCGCCACCCCTTCGTTGCCGAGGTGGCCGATGGTCTCCAGCCCGAGTTCGGGACTGCGCGGCAGGCGGCTGAGGGTGAGGGTGTAGTCGGCGTTGATGTAGTGCAGGCCCTCGGTGCCGACGTTGCTGAGCGGGCTGGCGAAGTCGGCGGCCAGCGCGGCCAGCGTGAACGGCGAGACCTCCTCGCCCTCGACCAGCGGGCGGACCTCCCTGACCCATGCCCTGTGCGGACCCGGCCGCTCGCCCCAGCCGGTGAGCTGCCACAGCTCGAACGGCAGCGGCGGCCCTCCTGGCGGCGGCGGGCCCTGCGGCAGCGGCTCCTCCCACGCCCTGGTGTGGGTCAGCGCCCCGGGGGGCTGCTCGCCGTTGCGCAGCAGGACGGCGCTGGCCCTGGCGACCTGGCCCTGCTCGGTCGAGAGGACGGCGTCGGCGACCCTGATCCTGCGGCCGTCCCTGACCCTGACGGCCTCCACCGTCAGCGGGAGCAGCGGGCTGTTGCGGAACAGGTCGACGGTCAGCCTCGCGAAGTGCAACCCCTCCTCGCCGTGCTCGGCCTCGATGGCCCTGGCGGCCAGGCCGCCGAGCAGGCGGCCGTGCAGCATGTCGACGGCCCAGGGGCTGTGCGCGTGCGGCGCGGGGACGTACTCGCCTTTGGTGAGGGCGAAGAACGCCCCGAGATTATCCACAGAATGTGATTCTAAAACGTCGGCGGGGCGAGAGGTGGCGACAATCGAGGTATGAGATTCGGCGTGCTCGGCCCGACAGAGGTCTCCGGCGTCCCTGTGAGAGGCGCGGGGCTCAGCGGCCTGCTCGTGCTGCTGGCGCTGGAGGCGGGCCGGGTCGTCTCCGTCGACCGGCTGGTCGAGGCGCTCTACGGGCCCTCGGGCACGGTCAACGCGCTGCAGTCGCAGGTGTCGCGGTTGCGGGGGCTGGTCGGGGTGCCGCTGGAGCTCGGGCCCGCCGGTTACCGGCTGGTGGTCGATCCGCTCGAGGTCGACGCCCACCTGTTCACGCACGCGGTGGCCGCGGCGCGCAGGGCGTCCTCACCGGGTGAGCGGGCGCGGCTGCTGCGTGAGGCGCTCGGCCTGTGGCGCGGTCCCGCGCTGGCCGACGTCCTGACGCTGCCCTTCGCCGAGGCGGAGGCCGCCGCGCTGGAGGAGCTGCGCCTCTCGGCCGTGGAGGACCGGGTCGAGGCCGACCTGCTCACGGGCTGCGCCCCGCTCGCCGAGCTGGTCTCCGAGTTGGGCGAGCTGGTGCGGCGGCAGCCGCTGAGGGAGCGGCTGCGAGGTCAGCTCATGCTCGCCCTGGCCAGGTCGGGGCGCAGGGCAGAGGCGTTGGAGGTGTTCGAGGAGGCGCGCAAGACGCTGGCCGAGGAGCTGGGCGCCGACCCCTCGCCCGAGCTGGCCGCCCTCCACCTGAGCCTGCTGCGCGACGAACCACCCTCCGCCGTGGCCTCGCCCGCCGCCTCCGCCGGCCCGCTCGCCGTGGGGCGCCTGCCGGCGGCGTCCGTCTCCGCTGAGGCCCTCGGCGCGGCGTCGGCGCTGCGGCCCCGGGCGCCCAGACCGCGGCTGACCAGCTTCGTCGGGCGCGACCACGAGCTTCGCCTGGTCGGCCGGCTGCTCGGCCGAGGCCGTCTGCTGACGCTCGCGGGGCCCGGCGGCGCGGGCAAGACGAGGCTGGCCGTCGAGGCGGTCGAGGCGGCCCACGGCCTCGGGGAGGTGTGCTTCGTCGAGCTGGCCCCGCTCGGCCCCGGCAGCGACGTCGCGCTGGCGGTGCTCACCGCGCTCGGCCTGCCGTACGGCCACTCCGAACCACCGGGCCCGCTGTCGGCCGCGCGCCAGGACCCTTCGGCGTCGATGTCCCTCCCGCGTGGAGTGCCGCCTGTCGACGCGCTGGTGACGGCCCTCGGCGACCATCGCGTCACGCTCGTCCTCGACAACTGCGAGCACCTCGTCGAGGCGGCCGCGCTGCTCGTCGACCGGATCCTCGCCGAGTGCCAGCGCGTGCGCGTGCTGGCCACCAGCCGCGAGCCGCTGAACATCGACGGCGAGCAGGTCCTGCCCATCGCCCCGCTCCCCCAGCCGCCGCACGGTCTCGACCTCGAGCAGGCGCGCGAGCACCCCGCGGTGCGGCTGCTGGCAGACAGGGCGGCGGCCGTCCGCCACGGTTTCACCGTCACCGGCGACAACCTCGAGCCCGTCCTGCGCATCTGCAGGGCGCTCGACGGGCTGCCGCTGGCGATCGAGCTGGCCGCCGCCAGGCTGCGGGCGCTCACCCCCGCCGAGGTCGCCGCCAGGCTCGACGACCGCTTCAGGCTGCTGACCGGCGGCAGCCGTACGGCGCTGCCCCGCCATCGCACGCTGCGCGCGGTCGTCGCGTGGAGCTGGGACCTGCTCGACCCCGCGGAGCGCACCCTGGCCGCCAGGCTGTCGGTGTTCGTCTCCGGCACGACGGCCGAGGCGGCCGAGCGGGTCTGCGGCGGCGACCTCGACCTGCTCTCCGCGCTGGTCGACAAGTCGATCGTGCAGGCCGACGGCGGGCGCTTCGGCATGCTCGAGACCGTCAGGGCCTTCTGCGCCGAACGGCTGGCCGAGTCGGGTGAGGAGCAGCGCGTCAGGCAGGCGCACGCCGAGCACTACGCCCGCATGGCCGCCTCCGCCGAGTCCCAGCTTCGCGGACCCGACCAGCTGCGCCGGCTGGCCGAGCTGGCGGCCGAGCACGACAACCTGCGCGCGGCGCTGCGCTGGGCCATCGACACGGGGCGGGCCGAGATGGCGCTGCGCCTGACCGCCGACCTGTGGATGTACTGGTGGCTGCGCGGCCTGCGGCACGAGGGGGCGCTGCTGTCGGCCGAGGTGCTCGACCTGGTGGGGCCCGAACCTCCCGAGGGCCTGGCGGAGGACCACATCATGTGCGCGCTGCAGATGGTGACGACGGGGCGGCCGCTGGAGGAGGCGCGGGAGCGTCTGGACAACGCCGAGCGCCTTGCGCGCGGTATGGCCGAGCCGCCGCGCCACCCGCTGATCGCCATGGTCAGGCCCTATCCGGCGATCGCCTCCGGCGACTACACCCTGCTGCTGCCCGCGCTGCTGGCCGCCACCACCGCCTCCGATCCCTGGTCGAGGGCCTTCGCCAGGCTGCTGCTCGGCTACCTGCGGCTGGGCGCCGGCGAGGTCGAGGCGGGAGAGCGCGAGCTGCGGCTGGCGCTCGACACCTTCCGCATGGCCGGCGACAGGTGGGGCGTGGGTCAGGCGATGCTCCAGCTTTCGGAGCTGTCGGGATGGCGCGGCGAGCACAAGGAGGCGATAGCGATGGCGGAGGAGGCGCTGGAGGTGATCGCGCCCTTCGGCGCCACCGAGGACACCGCGCTGCTGATGTCGCGCCGCGGAGCCGAGCTGGCCCGCGCGGGCGACCTCGCCGCCGCCGAGGTGGAGCTGGAGCGGGCCGCCTGCATGGCGCGCCACCTGCCGGGCTCGGAGGCGGAGGCGATCGCGACCTACGGGCTGGCCGAGCTGGCCCGGCTGGGCGGCGACCCCGCGCGGGCGACCGAGCTCTACATGGCTGCCCTGGCGGGCTGCGAGGCGCACTGGCTCGGGGCGCACGAGACGCGGGGTCGCGTCCTGATCGGGCTCGGCAGGGTGGAGGGCGACGGAGCGCGGCTGCGCGAGGCCTACGACCTCCTGGTCGACGTCCTCGATCTGCCGGGCGCCTCCGGCGCGGTGGAAGCCATGGCCGAGCTGGTGCTTCGCGAAGGGCCGGCCGCTCGCGCGGCCTTCCTGCTGGGGGCGGCGGTGTCGCTGCGCGGCGCCGCTCTGACCGACGGGCCCGATGTGGTCCGTACGGCGGGCGAGGCCAGGCGGGTGCTGGGCGACGCGGCGTTCGAGCGGTCCTACCAGCGTGGCTGCTCGACACCTCGCGACCAGGTCGCCGACCTGCTGCCCTTCTGACCCCCGCTACCCGTGTCACGCCCTCCCCCGCGCCCGGTGTTCCCGGGGCCGGGAGGGCGGCACCAACCACTCCCACCACACCGGAGGCTGCTCCCGCGCCTCGATGTCGAGCGCGGCCGCGCCGGTCGGCGGCCCGTTGCGCGGGCCGCCGACCGGCTCGTGTCAGCCGTCCTTCTCGCTGGTGCCGGGGCCGTCGGTCCTGTGCTCGGCCTTGCCGCTGGTGCCCTTCTCGCTGGTGCCCTTCTCGCTGGTGCCCTTCTCGCTGGTGCCCTTCTCGCTGGTGCCGGGGCCGTGGCTGTCGTCCCGCTTGTCGATCCTGGACTCCCACTTGCCCGGCGTGGGCAGGGGCATCGGGACCACCTCGCAGGGGCCCACCGTCCCCTCGACCACCTCGAGCGCCATCCCGACCGGCGGCCGGTCGAGGTGCTGCGGGTCGGAGGAGACCGTCATGACGAGCGTCTGTCCCGCGGTGATCTCACCTTGCTTGATCTTGAAGACGATGCCTCCGCCTTCGACGCTGCCGATGCTCGCCTCGAACCTTCCGCCCGAGGCCTTGGCCCTGCCCCTGGGTGCCTTGCAGGTCTGGCCCGCCGGCAGGTAGGTGACGTCGGCGTTGACGTTCTCGTCCCTCAGCCTCCGCTCCAGGTCCTCGGGGTCGCGGAACTCGCTGATCCGCACCTCGATGGAGCCGTCGGCCTGCTTCTCGACGGCGAAGGCCGGGCTCGCCGTCCCGCCGTACAGCACCAGCGTGGTGGCCGCCGCGGCCCCCGTCACCGCGGCGGCCAGCCCCAGCAGGCGGCCGTGGCCGCGCCGCGCCGGCGTCACCGTGACCAGGTTCTGGCTGGCCATGTCGTCCTTGAGCGCGCTGAGCAGGCGCTCCTCGAAGTTGCTCATGCCTGTCCCTCCACATACACAGCCGACGGCGAAACGACCTCCAGAAGGGCACGTCTTGCCCGATGCAGACGGACTCGCGCGGTCACCTGCCTGATGCCCAGGGCCGCTGCCGCCTCCGCGACAGAGAGCTGGTCGATCGCCACGAGCTCGAGTACGGCCCGCTCACCCTCGGGCAGGTCCCGCATCGCCTCCAGGGCGTGCCGCATCTGCCGTTCGGCGTCGATCTTCTCGACCATCCTGCCGAGATCGTCATCGTCCATCAGCCGCCTGCCTGCCACACGGCTGGTCAGCTGGGCCTCCCTCGCCGTCCTGCGCAGCTGGGCGGATACGACGTTGCGCGCCACGCCGTACAACCATGCGATCTCGCTGCCCCTGCCAGGGCGGTAGGTGTGCGCTGAGTCCAAAGCCGCCAGAAAGATGTCGGCGGTCAGGTCGGCGGCCAGGTGAGGATCGTTCACCCGGCGTACGACGAACCGCATGACAGCATCGATGTGACGGCGATAGAAGGCCTCAAAGGCCGCGGGGTCTTCGTTGAGGCGCACTGGCCTCGCTCCCTTCGTCGTTCGCCCTTACATCACTGCTTGGCCTGAGCGAGGCGAAGCGTTTCCTGGCGCGGGCCGGTCCACCACCCCGCACGACCCCGACCACCCTCCATCGGCGAGCCGCCCGCTCGAACCCACCGCCGGGAGAGCGTGCTGTGGGGCGGACCCTACTGCGCCGTCGGGTCTCGACGGGGCGGCGCGGCTCATGTCCGTCCGGCCCACTGCCCATGCGCTCACGGCAGCCCACAGAACCGCCGGTTATACGCGGGCGTGCGGGCTCGTGCGGGCTCGTGCGGGCTCGTGCGTGCGGGGTGCGAGCCGCGTGCGCGCCATGCTCCAGCGTGGACGGCATGACACCCGTGAGCAGGACCAGACGCTGGGCAGCACTGGCCACCCTGTGCCTCGCCGTCTCGCTCATCGCGATCGACGGCACCGTGCTGCACCTGGCGATCCCGCGCCTGACCGAGGCGCTGCACCCGACCAGCACCCAGATCCTCTGGATCGCCGACATCTACGGGTTCGTCCTCGGCGGCCTGCTCATCACCGCGGGCAACGCGGGCGACAGGTTCGGCAGGAAACGCGTCCTGCTCATCGGGGTGGCGGCCTTCGGGCTGGCCTCGCTGGCCACCGCCTACGCTCCCACGGCCGAGCTGCTCATCGTCGCGCGAGCGGTGCTGGGCGTGGCGGGCGCCACCATCATGCCGTCCACCCTGTCGATCATCCGCAATCTGTTCACCGACCCCCGCGAGCGCACCACCGCGATAGGGCTGTGGAGCTCGGTCACGACGGCCGGCGCCGCGGCGGGGCCGCTGCTGGGCGGGCTGCTCCTCGACAACTTCTGGTGGGGCTCGGTCTTCCTGATCAATGTTCCGGTGATGGTCGTCGTCCTGATCGTGGCCGCGCTGACCCTGCCCGAGTCCCGCAACCCCGACCCCGGGCCGCTCGACCTGCGCAGCGTGCTGCTGTCCATCGTCGGCGTGATCGGCGTCATCTACGCCGTCAAGGAGGCGGCCCACGCGGGGCTCGCCCAGACCGGCGTCCTGGTGGCCGCGGCGCTGGGCGTGGGCGCGCTGATCCTGTTCTGGAGGCGGCAGAGCAGGCTCACTCACCCGCTGATCGACGTCAGCCTGTTCAGGCGCAGGGCGTTCTCCGGCGCGGTCGGCGGCGACATGGTCGCGGTCTTCGCGCTGGTGGGCACGCTGTTCTTCCTCTCCCTCTACCTGCAGTTCGTCCTCGGCTGGACACCGCTGCAGGCCGGTCTCGCCCAGCTGCCCGCCATGGGCGCCTCCATGGTCGCGGCGCTCCTCGCGGGCAGGCTCGCGATGGCGTGGGGCAGAGCGGTGGCGATCTCCGTGGGGCTCGCGCTGTCGGCGGCAGGGCTGGCGGTGCTCGTCGTGCTCCCCACGCAGTCCGGCTATCCGGTGGTGCTCGCCTCACTGCTCCTCATCGGCATCGGCGCGGGGCTGTCGTTCACCGTGACCGCCGACACCGTGCTGGCGACCGTGCCGAAGGAGCGGGCCGGCTCGGCCTCCGCGATCGCCGAGACCGCCTACGAACTGGGCGCCGCCCTCGGCATCGCGCTGATCGGCAGCCTGCTCGGCGGCATCTACCGGCAGACGTTGCGGCTGCCGGGCGGGCTTCCCGCCGAGGCCGTCGACGCCGCCCGCGACTCCATCGGTACGGCGCTGCACGCGGCGGCGTCCCTGCCTGCGGAGCTGGCCGCCGGCGTGATCGCGGCGGCCTCGGCCGCGTTCGTGCAGGCCGTCAACGTCACCTCCCTCATCTGCGGTGTGGCGGTGGCCGCCGTCGCCGTGACCGCCCTGTTCACCCTGCGTGGCCTTGGCACCGTCATCGAGGAACACCCGCTGGATCGTCCACTTTCGTCTCAGAGCACCGAATCCAAACAAGGAGCAGACCGATGAGAGCGATACCCACAGACCGAGGCGCCTGCCCGTTCGACCCGCCCGCCGGAATGGCCGACGAGCCGCTGAGCAAGGTGCGGCTGTCGAACGGCGACCAGGTCTGGCTGGTGACCAGGCACGACCTGGTCCGGCAGGTCCTGGGCGACACCCGTTTCAGTTCGGAGATCGACGGCGGCTTCCTCGACGTGCCGTTGCATGCCGTACAGCCCCAGCCGGGCATGTTCATCCAGATGGACCCGCCCGAGCACACCAGGCTCAGACGGCTGCTGACCGGACGGTTCACCGTCCAGCGGATGCAGCGGCTGCGGCCGAGGATCGAGCAGATCGTCACCGAACGGCTCGACGCGCTGGAGCGGGCGCCGCGCCCCGCCGACCTGGTGGCGGAGTTCGCGCTGCCGATCCCCTCGCTGGTGATCTGCGAGCTGCTCGGCGTGCCCTACGCCGAGCGCGCGTCGTTCCAGGAGGCCGGCGCCAGATTGCTGACCCTCACCGGCACCCAGGAGGAGCTGGAGGAGGCGATGATGCGGCTCGGCGGCTACCTGGCGGAGCTGATCGCCCGCAAGCGCGCCGAGCCGGGCGAGGGCCTGCTCGACGACCTGCTCGACAGCGGCCTCAGCGACGAGGAACTGGTCGGGATCGCGATCCTGCTGCTCATCGCGGGTCACGAGACGACGGCCAACATGATCTCGCTCGGCACCCTGCTGCTGCTCCAGCATCCCGACCAGCTCGCTCTCGTACGGCAGAGCCCCGAGGCGGCCAGGACAGCGGTCGACGAACTGCTGCGCTACCTGTCGATCGTCGACGTCGGAATGTTCAGGCGCGCCTCCACCGACCTGGAGCTCGACGGGCAGATCATCAAGGAGGGCGAGTTCGTGACCTGTTCGCTGGCCGCCGCCAACCGCGACCCCGCCCTGCTCGACCGGCCCGAGGAGCTGGAGGTGTCCAGGCCGAAGGCGCCACACGTGGCGTTCGGCTTCGGCCCGCACCAGTGCCTGGGGCAGAACCTGGCGAGGCTGGAGATGGAGATCGCCTACCCGGCGCTGTTCCGGCGGCTGCCTGACCTGCGGCTGGCCGTACCGCTGGAGAAGGTGCCGTTCAAGAGCGACATGGCGATCTACGGCGTGCACCGGCTGGAGGTGGAGTGGTGATCAAGGTAGACCGCGAGCGCTGCGCCTCGTCAGGCCAGTGCGCACTGACCGCGCCCGAGGTGTTCGCTCAGGACGAGGAGGACGGACGCGTGGTGCTGCTCGACGAGCACGCCACGGGTCCCGAGGTACGGCGAGCCACCACCGGCTGCCCCACCCAGGCGATCAGCTCGGACTGAGGCAGTGGCAGGTTGACATCGCGTTCCGGCTGGCGGAGGTCTCACCCCACTCGCGAACCGGAACGCCCCGCCACCTCGCGGTCGCGTGCGGGCATCCACCCAGAGCACACCGGCACGCGGACCTCGACTCCGGCCGGGAGCCGCCGGAGCACGAGGACGCTACGGCCCCGCGGCAGGGCCGTTCCCGCCCCGCAGGGGGCCGTTCCCGCAGCCCCGCGGGGAGTCGTGTTTCGACGGCTCCCCGCGGGACTACGCCACCTCGGCGCGCTCCTGGCGGACGAACGGAAGCGGCGACACCTGCCGGGCCGGGTCACGCGGCGATGCAGAAGACGTGCCCCTCCGGATCGGCCAGCACGATCCACTCGCCCGCCCCCGGCTGGAAGTCGGGCTTCGTCGCGCCGAGGTCGAGCAGTTCCTTGGTCGCCGTCTCCAGGTCGGTGACCTTGAGGTCGAGATGCGCCTGCTTGGTGCCGCCCGGCCAGGCAGGAGCCTGGTGGCCCTCGACCCGCATGAAGGACAGCTGTGCCTGGCCCGCGTCCAGGTAGGCGGAGTCGTCGTCGCTGTGCGTGATCCGCCCGCCCAGAACCGAGCGATAGAACTCGGCCAAGGAGGCGGGACGCGCGCAGTCGATGACGTGGGCGGATATCTCAGCGATCGCGGGTGTGTGCGTTGTCATGCGTCCAGGCTGCCCCGCCGCTCCTCCCCCGGTCTTGAACATCCTTGCGCCTGACCCGCTGAGCCCTCCGAGCGCCGCGGTCCAGAGTCGCAGTGCCACCGCCCACGAAGCTGGTCACCGTCGCCCCGAAGCTGAGAACGGCTCCGTCAGCTTCTCCGACAAGGGCAGGGAGGCCGCTCTCGCGCTCGCTGCCGGCGAAGGGTGAACGCCGTCACCCCCATGAGGCGAACACGAAGGCGAGGCGGCGTGGGGCGCCCCGCCTGTGATAGCCGTCGACAAGACGGCCACTGCCCGAACCGGGGTGGGGCCCGGCGTAGACGTCCAACCAGAACGGAGCAAGAGCGTGATCGACCCCCAGCTCTCCGGGCAGAACGTGCTCGTCACCGGCGGAGGCGCCAACATCGGCGGCGCGATCAGCCGGGCCTTCGCCGCGCAGGGGGCTCGCGTCGCCGTCCACTATCTCGCGCAGGAGCCACCCGCGCCCGACGGTACGGCGTGGGCCCACCTCACCCCGAGCGCCGCGTCAGCCGAGCGGCTCGCCACCGAGATCGGCGGGGTCGCCGTCAGCGCCGACCTGTCCCACCCCGACTCCGCCAGGCAGCTCGTCGACGCGGTCGAACGACGTCTCGGGCCGATCAACGTGCTCGTCAACAACGCCGCGCACTGCGAGAGCGCCGACACCCTCGACACGTTCGACGCCGCGTCGTTGGAGCGGCACTACCGCGTCAACGTCGTGGCCCCGGCCCTGCTGATCGCCGAGGTGGCCAGGCGCCACACCGCGGAGGTCCCGTTGTGCGTCGTCAACGTCTCCACCGATGCCGCGCGCGCCTTCCCTGGGCAGATCGGGTACGGGACCTCGAAGGCCGCGCTCGAGGCCCTCACCCGGGCCACCGCGCTGGAGCTGGGGCCTCGAGGGATCCGGGTCAACGCGGTCGCGCCCGGCCCCGTGCAGACCGGCTGGATGACGGAGGCCATCGTCGAGCACTCCACGTCGGTGATCCCCATGGGACGTGTCGGAGAGCCCTCCGACATCTCCGACGCGGTCGTCTTCCTCGCCTCCCGTCAGGCGCGGTGGATCACTGGCCAGGTGCTCCAGGTCGCGGGAGGCCACGCCCTCTGACGTGGTCCGTGATCCAGGCGAGGGGCGCGGAAAGCGGTGGTGTTCAGCCTCGGGACCAGTCTGGAGCGCGCCCCAGGACGGCGACGATCTCGTCGAGACGTGACCCGCTCGACCACGCCACTTCCGGCGCGAAGGCGGCGCCGGGGCCGAGACGGCTTTCACCGCCCGGTACGGCCCTGGCGACGGCGAGCGCCACGTCGAGCAGTCGGGGCTCGAACTCCACCGCGAGGTCCAAGGTCTTCGCCACGTCCCAGGAGTGCACGACGTAGTCGATGAAGTGGAAGCTGATCGCCCGCGCCGCCGGGAACGGCCGGTCGGCGCTGATCTCGGGCAGCGGGAACGACCGGCTGAGCACACCGTCGGCGGCGAAGGCGGCCAGGACGTGCTCGGCCGCGGACCGGTAACTCCCGACCGGGTCGTCACCCAGGGAGCGCAGCTCCCACCAGGCGGGGTCGCCCTCGCCACGGGAGGCCGCCGCGAAACCGTGATGCTGCGTGGCCATGTGCGCGAGCAGGTCGTGCAGGCGCCATCCGGCGCAGGGGGTGGGTCTGGCCAGGTCCGCGGTCGTGACCTGCGCCACCACCTCGACGCTGGCCCGGACGGCCTGCTCATCGAGCGCGACGAGCTCGGCGCCGTTGTCGAGCGGGTTGGGCGAGGCGGTCGAAGATTCGCTATGCATGCGCTTATGATGTGCGCTTGCTTATCGTAAGTCAAGGGGTATCGTAGGTGGGTGACCGAACGTCGTGACCTCGCCGCGATGCTGCAGCCCCTGGTGAAGTCCCTGATCGCCGCGGAGCTTCGGGTGCTGGAGGAGCACGGCATCTCCATGTGGAGCTATGTGGTGCTCAGCGCGCTGGACGACAGCCCGATCCGCACCCAGGCCGCTCTGGCCGAGGCGATCGGCGCGGACAAGACGCGCATCATCAGCACGCTCGACCGGCTGCAGGAAGCCGGGCTGATCTCCCGCGAACCCGACCCGGAGGACCGGCGCGCCCGGCTGCTGGCCATCACGCAGGACGGCCGATCGGCGCGCAGGGCCGCCCAGGCCGACATTCGGGCGAACGAGGAGCGGGTGCTCGCCGCGCTCTCCGCGGCTGATCGGCAGGCATTCCTGCGGGCCGCCCAGGCGTTGTCGGCGATGCCGCACGAGGAGATCGTCGGCTGACCTAGCCGGTCGGGCGCCCGGCGACCAGGTCTTGCACCGTGCGCTTGAAGCGCTCCACCGGCTCGCGGATCTTCTGCTCCCGCCGCTCGGCGCGGCGCAGCTTGCGCGATCCGTCCCTGTAGCGCCAGCGCGCCCACGGGGAGCCAGGTCTGCCCAGCCGTACCGCCCCGACCAGGGCCAGTGGGGTTAGGTAGATCCCCACCAGCCCCGTCCAGACCTTGCCCTTGAGCAGGGTGATCACCGCGAACAGGATGTTGGCGCCGACGATGACCCCGCCGTCGAGGAGGCTGTCGCTGGCGAGCGCCTCCCCGATCTCCAGTGGGCTGACGCCGACCAGCCCGAGCCCGCACAGCGCTATCGCCATGAAGACGGTGTCCACCGAGAACCGTCCCTGCTCGGTCCAGTACACGTCGTCGAGGTGCAGTACCAGCGCGAACTCGTCGAGCACCAGCGCCGTCCCCACCCCGAACAGCGCCGCGGTGACGCCCGCGGCGAAGGACCGCCCATCATGGACGGCGAGGCCGCCGATCCCGCCTAGGCACATGAACACCAGCCCGAACACGACGTGGTGAATGTGCATCCCGCCGGGCGTGACGTTGCCGGGCCACCACCGCACCTGCTTCCTGATCATCCGCACGCTGATCCTGATGAACAGGAACGTGCACAGGAACAGCACGAAGAAGCAGAACAACCGCAGTTTCCCCGCCTCTGCGACCTCCCGGGCGAACCACTCCCACATGTCCCGACTGTCCCACGTGCCCGGCCACCCTCCGGTAAAGGCCCAGTACGCCGGAAGGTACGGCAAGCCGCCGCCTTCGCCGCGATGGCATGGCCCGCGGTCCCAGGGGCCGGCACCCAGACCCGCGGGTCAGACCCAACGGGACGATGCGGGGCTGCTGCGACCTGCGGAGCAACGGCAGGAACGCGTGTGTGACCCGCACCTGACCGAAGACGTTCACCTCGTACAGCGCACGGAGCGTGTCGGCGTCCATGTCGGCGGGATCCAGCGACGGGCCACCCGACTCCGGCGTTGTTGACGAGCACGTCCAGGCGATCCACGCGCTCGACGACCGCCTTCACCGCCGCCGCCACGGACTCGTCCGAGGTCACGTCAAGCTCGACGAACTCCGCCTCGATCCCCTCACCCGCCAGCGTGTCCGCGGCTTCGATGCCGCGTCCCCGGTCCCGCGCGGCCAGGAAGACCTGCCACCCCTTGCCCGCCAGGCGGCGTACGGTCTCCCGGCCCAGCCCCTTGTTCGCTCCGGTGACCAACGCCACCGTCTTCGCCTCTGTCATGGAGCCGATCCTCCCTGCGCACGCCCGGGGCCCACCAGGACCGCCGAGGCATGGGACCCGCGGTACCACCCGGCCTAGGCGTTCCAGGAGGCATGCTCGAAGAGTGAATCGTGCCGAACTCGCCGAAGTACTCCGCACAGCCCTAGCTCGCGTACGACCGCACAAGGCTGGCAGCGTTTTCTCGGCAGCAGCCGCTGCCAGGTCGCCGTGGGCCCGGACGAAGACGACGCGGCAGGCCGCGCCTCGGTCGGTACGCTGCGTGCCGCACAGGCCCGTTACCCTGACGACCCCGATCTGGTCCGGCTGATCGCGGAACTACGTCGTGGCAGCCCTCGGTTCGACGAGCTCTGGCGGGAGGGGCGCTCCTCCCCGTGGCGTACCGCCACCAAGAGCGTCAGCCATCCCAGTCTGGGCACGGTCTCGCTCGACTGCGACGCCATGCTGCTCCCGGACGGCCACCAGACGGTGCTCGTGTACTCGGCCGAGCCGGGATCTCCCCAGGCGACGGTGCTCGACATGCTGCGAGTGCTCGGGCTGCCACAGGTGTGAGGTGCTGCGGACGCGTCCATGCAGCCTCAAGGTCAGGCGCCCGCTCCAGCGGAAGCACTCACGCGTACCCGGCGACGTCACTCGGTGTGCCGGGGTCGGCGATTCGTGCCACACTGCGGCCGTGAAAGACGAGGAACTGGCGCGAGCGGCGGCATTGCGCGCGGAAGACCGGCATGAGGAAGCGCGCGAGGTGCTGGTGGCGCTCGCCGCGCGCCATCCCGACGACGGCGAGGTGGCGAGGGAAGCGGCCTACGTGCATGACCGGCTCGGGCTGGAGCACGAGGCGGTGCCGTACTACGAGAGAGCGTTGGAGCTCGGCGCCGACGACAGGATCGGCCTGTTCACCGGCTTCGGCAGCACGCTGCGGGTCATCGGCAGGTATGACGACGCGCTCGCGGTCCTGGAGCGCGGGCTGGCCGAGTTCCCCAGGGACCCGGCGATGCGGGCGTTCAGGGCGATGGCGCTGCACAACGCAGGACGGCATCGCGAGGCGGTGAGCACGCTGCTGCACGTGCTGGCCGAGGGCGGGCAGGCCGGAGGATACGCTCGCGCCCTCGCCTACTACGCCGACCACCTCGACGAGATCTCTGGTTGATGAGTTACGGCTGATCGCCTGCGGACTCTTCGTCTGCCGCGCGCGGGGAGGCCGCCCGTCGCTCGCCGACGACGAGGCTGGCCGCGGCCAGCAGGTAGAAGGGCGACAGGAGCAGCAGGTATCCCACCGACAGGTCGCTGCTCTCCAGCGCCGTCATCGCGACGTACCCGAGGATCAGCCCGAACAGCGCCAGGGCGCCAGCCGCGCACGGGGTGGCGCGCCGGCGATGCTCGCGAGGCAGTACGAGCACGATGGCAGCCACCAGCAGGACCAGGCCGGAGTCCAGGACGTACTCGAGCAACCGGTGAGACAGCGGCGACGCGCCGACCGCCACCGCTACCGCCAAAGCGCTCTCCTCGCTGTGGTCGGCCTGAGGCGCGCCGGCGAAGGGGTATTCGGTGGCGATGAGCTGCGGAAGCGCTGCCAGGACGAGGGTCAGCACGCGCCAGAACGCGGGAGACCGCTTCCACCGCTCGAACCGTGTCATCGTGCCTCCGCGGCGTAGGGATGCGAACGTGAGCAGGTGATCTTACTCAGTTGTCCCTTACGGCCGCCCGCCGATCTGGACGGAACCGGCGAACCGGGGAGAAGCGGCCGGCCGCGACGCGGATTCAGGTTCGGGTGGTGCAGCCACGACGGAAGGCGGCGGCCCGCGGAAATGTCGGTGCCGCCACGTAACGTTCGCCGCATGCGTTCAGCTCGTCGTCTGGGCACCGGGCCCGGCTTCACCGTCGACGTCGTGACGTGCGTCGACGACCACCGGCGATGGTCGCCGCCCGAGGTCGGCGACGACTACAGGGTGGTGCTCGTCCGCACGGGCAGGTTCAGGCGGAAGACGGACGAGGTCGCCTCCCTGGTCGATCCGACGACGGCCTATCTCGGGGTCCCCGGAGAGGAGGAGCGGTTCGCGCACCCGGCGGGAGGCGACGTGTGCACCTCCCTCAGCCTCTCCCCCGCGCTGTGGCGATCCCTCACCGGTGAGGGACGCCGGAAGCTGCGCCCCACCGTCTACGTCGACGCCCGCGTGGAGCTGGCCCATCGCGCTCTCCTCACCGCCGCCCGGAGCGGCGACCAGCAGTTCGCGCTCGCCGAACGCCTCCTCGCGCTCCTGTCCTCGGTCCTCGGGCAGTCGTCCTCCGACCACGCGGACGGCAGCGCCACGACGGGGTCCAAGGCCCGCCTCGTCACGGTCACACGGGCCGAGCGGCTGGTCACGGCCGCTCGTGAGGCGATCGCCGCGGGGCATCCGGCCGCCGAGGGGCTCGTGCCGCTCGCCGAGCTGCTGGGCGCCTCGCCGTACCAACTGAGCAGGGCCTTCTCCCGGGAGATAGGCGTCAGCCTCACCCACTACCGCAACAGGGTGCGGGTCGGGCGCGCTCTCGACCGGCTGGAGCGCGGTGAGACGAGCCTCGCCGCGCTCGCCGTCGAGCTCGGCTTCGCCGATCAGGCCCACCTCACCCGTACGGTCCGCCGTCATCTCGGCCACACGCCCACCGCGCTGCGGCGCCTGCTCACCGGGAGACCCGCCCATGAGCGTTGACGAGACCGCGGTCGTCGCCGCCTCCGCCGAGCGCGTGTGGCGGGCCTTCGCCGACCATGACGATCGCGCCGAATGGTGGCACTACCTCTATCTGGAACCGGTCGCGGGCGGCTCTCTCGAGGAGCGCTGGACCGACGAGCACGGCACACCCGTGGTGACGCGCGGCGAGGTGACGCACGCGGCGGCGCCGAAGCTGCTGGCCTTCACGTGGGCCGACGAAGGTCAGGAGGCCTCGACCGAGGTCGAGATCACGCTCACGCCGCTCGAGGCGGGCACGGAGGTCCGCATCAGGGAGACCGGTTGGGAGCGGCTACCCGACGGCCCGTCCCTCGCCGCCGACCACCGCGCCGGCTGGCGTGTCCACCTCGCCAACCTCCGCCGCCACGTCGCACCCGGCTGACCGCAGGCCCTGTGGCGGGAAACGCGGAATACCGGAACACCACCGCCACCGCAGGACGCCCCTGGGAGTCCGAGATCCCCGACAGAACGCCTCATCGGACCCCGGAAGCTCGGCAGAACACGCACACCGGGACGCTGAAAGCCCGGCAGAACACCCACACCGGGACACCGGGCGACCCTGGTAGATGACCCTTCGGAGGCCGGGATCCCACCCTAGGGAGCCAGTCGCTGCCCTCCCCCACCGCGCGACTTCCCCACCGGGGAATCCAGGATCCACCGGCGAGAGCTACCAAGCGAGAGTCCCGGATGCCGAACCGCGAAGTGTCGCCCCTCCCCCACTGCGCGACACCCCACCCCCTGGAGTCCTGGAACCCAGAAAGGGATGCCCGTACCAGGATGTCAGCTAATCAAGTTTGACCAGTCGCGCTAGAGGGGGCTAACCTGAATCCCGGTAGTCAAATTTGACCACTGAGTCCGGGAGGATGTGTGGCTGGTCATGAGCTGGCGATCGTCGCGGAGGGCCTCGAAAAGTCCTACCGCGAGAAGAAGGCCCTGGACGGACTGAGCATGACGGTGCCGAGCGGCACGGTCCACGGGGTGCTCGGCCCCAACGGCGCGGGCAAGACCACGTTCGTGCGCACGCTGGCCACCCTCCTGCGGGTGAAGGCGGGCAGGGCGGAGGTCGCCGGGATCGACGTGCGCCGCCACCCCGAGGAGGTCCGCAGGCGGATCGGGCTGCTCGGGCAGCACGCGGCGCTGGACGAGGATCTGTCGGGCCGGCAGAACCTCGACCTGTTCGGCAGGCTCTACCATCTGGGCACCCGCCGCGCGGCCGCGCGCGCCGACGAACTGCTCGAGCGATTCGGCCTCACCGACACCGGCCGAAGGCCTGTCAAGGCCTACAGCGGGGGCATGCGCCGCCGTCTCGACCTCGCGGCCTCGTTCATCATCGATCCGCAGGTCCTCTTTCTCGACGAGCCGACGGCGGGCCTCGACCCACGCGGCCGCAGCGAGGTGTGGAACGCGGTGCGCTCGCTGGTCGGCGGCGGCACCACCGTGCTGCTGACCACCCAGTACCTGGAGGAGGCCGACCAGCTCGCCGACCGGATCTCGCTGATCGACCATGGCCGGGTGATCGCCGACGGCACCGCCGACCAGCTCAAGGCGAAGGTGGGCGGCGACCGCATCGACGTGGTCGTGCGCACCGCCGGCCAACTGCAGGCCGCGGCCGCCGTACTGGCCGGGGTCTCCGGCGGGGCCGTGGACGTCGACGAGGACACCCGCAGGATCAGCGCGCCGGTCGCCGACCGGATGACCGCTCTGAACCACCTGGTACGGGCGTTGCATGACGCCGGTATCGAGGCCGAGGACCTCGCTGTGCGGCGTCCCACGCTCGACGAGGTGTTCATGCGGTTGACCGGCGACGGCGGCGGCCGCCCGAGCGGCGTGCGCGAGGAGGAATCGGTATGACGACGCTCACGGCGCCGGCGCGGTCCATCGGATCGGACGTCGGCTGGTGGCTGGCCGACTCATGGAACATGACGCGGCGCGAGCTGGCCCACTGGGCGCGCAGGCCCTGGCAGCTGGCGATCGGCCTCACCTTCCCTGTGATGATGCTGGTGATGTTCGCCTTCTTCTTCGGCGGCGGCATGCGGGTCGCGGGTGGCGGCGACTACAAGGAGTTCCTGGTCCCCGGCATGCTCGTGCTCACCATGGCCTTCGGCCTCGAAGGCACGATGACCGCGCTCACCCAGGATCTCAACACGGGCGTCGTCGACCGCTTCAGGTCCATGCCGATGGCGCCTTCGGCGGTCCTGGTCGGCCGCAGCGTCGCGGACATGCTGGAGTCGGTGGTCAGTCTACTGATCATGGTCGGCGCGGGGCTCGCGATCGGCTGGCGCTGGCACGGCTCGTTCGCGGCGGCGCTGGCCGGGGTCGGGTTGCTGCTCCTGCTGCGCTTCTCGATGCTGTGGTGCGGCATCTGGCTCGGGCTGATCGCCGGTAGGCCCGAGCTGGTCATGGCCGTGCAGATCCTCGTCTGGCCGGTCTCCTTCAGCTCCGCCGTCTTCGCCTCGCCCGAATCCATGCCGAGCGTGCTGGGCGTGATCGCCGAATGGAATCCACTGTCGGCCACCGCCACGGCGGTACGCGACCTGTTCGGCAATCCGGGGGTGGGCGGCGCCTCATGGGCCGCCGAGCACGCCCACCTGCTGGCCGTGGCGTGGCCCCTCGCGGTGCTGGCGATCGCCTTCCCCATGGCGGCGGCCCGCTTCCGCGGCCTCAGCCGCTGAGGCCGAGCGAGCCCAAATACTGGGCCCCAATGACCGTCGTGGCGCCGTGGCGGGTCTGCTGCTCCGGCGCCATGACGGTCAGGCGGGCTCGCCCCCGTGTGAGCCGCAGGCCTCCTGCGGGTTCTCGTGCTCCTCAGCGAGAACGCCCTCGAAGGGGTCGCCGTCCTCGCCGGCGAAGATGTACGCCCCTGCCTCGATCCGCTCGATCAGCCCGCGTGTCCACTCCGCGCCGACGTCCGCGGAGTGGACCCACATGTGCATGATCTCGCCGATATGGCCCAGCTGCTCGGGCCCTTCCTCCGGCTTGTAGTACGCGGTGACGCTCTCCCGCCACCCCTCGATGCCTTTGATCCGCCGCCTCAGCAACGTGACGGCCTCCTCGCGGGACAGGTCCACGATGAAGCCGATCCCGGCCGCGAGCAGGTCCATCTTGTCGCGCGAGGTGAGGGCCTCGCGCAGCAGCGAGAAGTACTCGGCGGTGCCCTGCTCCGTGACCTCGTACTCGGTTCGCGGCGGACCGCCCGCCGTGCTGGGGGCGCTCTCGTAGGCGTGCAGCAGCCCCTGCTTGGCCATCTGCTTCAGCGCGTGGTAGATCGAGCCCGGCTTGGTGTTCGACCACTCGTCGGCGCCCCAGAACTCCAGGTCGTTGCGCACCTGATAACCGTGCGCCCGCCCGTGGCGCCGCACCGCGCCCAGGACCAGCAGCCGAATCGCCGACATCCGCGCACTCCCCCGCTCGACCTTCTATTCAACTTTGACTAGGGTATGCGGTGCCGGCAGCCGGGTCAGTCGGCGGGGGCCGAGAAGAGCAGACGGATCTCGGAGTTGCGGTAGCCCGCACGGGCGAACGCCGCCGCCATCGGCGCGTTGGTCGTGTCGGTGGTGGCCGTGATCAGCTCGGCGCCGTTCTCCGCGTGGATCCGGGTGATCTCGGCCAGTACGTCGTCGACGTACCCCTGCCCCCTCATCTCGGGCACAATTCCGAGATATCCGACATTCACGTTGTACGGCGTGGCCGAGGGTATCGCCAGGCCCGCCACGGCCCCGTCCTGCGTGTAGGCGATGCGCCACCACGAACGCTTGCCCGGACGCTCCAGGTAGAACTCCATCTCCTCCCGCGCCGCCTCGACGGCGCCCATCGCGGCGACCTTCCTGCGCGTCTCGGCGTCCAGGCTGCCGACCGCGATCAGCTGGAAGACCTCGAGGAACTCCTCGTCCGACGCCTCGGCGAACCGGAGGCGCCCCTTGGTCTCGGGGACGCCGATCTCGGGCGTCCACTCCAGCCTCAGGCGCTCGACCTCGTCCGTGAGCCCCGCCGCACGAGCGGCCTCCTTGCGCCAGGCGACCGCGGAGGCCACGGCGGCGTCGTCACGCCATCCGTTGGGGAGGGTGAGGTTGTAGAGCGGCGGCTTGGGCGCGCCCTGCCGCGCGAAGGCGGCGTGTCCCGCTTCGAGCAGCCCGGCCGCGACGCTCACGCGGTCGCCGGCCGACGGGTCGAGGTGCAGGCAGTCGAGCGCGATCGGGTGCTCGCTGTCGGACTGGCCCCACCAGAGCGCCCGGCCCACGACCCTGTCGCCGGCCTCGGCTATCCACGTCCACTCGGGCCGGTACATCCCCTCGGCCAACTCGGCCAGGTAGCGGTCGGCGGGGATCCAGCTGACGGGCTCGTCGACCGCGAAGGCGGTGACGCGATCGAGGTCTGCCTCGGTCGTGGGACGGAACAACATGCGGCCTCCGGGTCGCTGAGGGAGGGCTGATGCTACAAGCCCCCTGTCTGGCGCCCGTGCACGGGGTGGCGAACCCCGAGTGGTCTAGGCTCCGAGTGTGCGAGATCACCAGGATGACCCCCGCCCCCTGCGCGGCGCGGTCAAAGAGATCTACTCGGTGGACCGGGCCGCGGCCCTCGCCTACTCTCCCGACCTGGACGGCATGGCCGACCCTGGAGAGATCGTGTGGGCGTGGGTGCCGTACGAGGAGGACCCGGGCAGGGGCAAGGACCGCCCGCTGCTGGTCGTGGGGCGGCACGGACGCAGGCTCTTGGCGATGATGCTCTCCAGCAGGGGCGACGACGGGCCCGAATGGCTGGAGGTCGGCTCGTGGGGCGGCGACGGGCGGGTGTCGTACCTGCGCCTCGACCGGGTCTTCGCGCTGGACGAGGACGACATCCGCAGGGAGGGCGCCGTGCTGCACCGCGACAGGTTCGCGGTGGTGGCCAAGACGCTCATGCGAACGCACGGGTGGGCCGCCGACGGCTGAGCCTGCGGGAGGCGGCGGGAGGCCGCGGGAGGCGCGACCTGCCCGGGCCGCGCCTCCTCGGCAAAACGCCGGTTCAGGCCTGGCGCCACTCCGCGACGGTGCCTGCCTCGTGCAGGCAGTAGTCAGGGGCGCCCTCCAGCGCCTTCTCCTCCCCGCCTGGCGTGTACGTCACGATGAGGCGCAACGGCCGCCACGTGGAGTTGAACGTGGAGTGGAAGGCCCCGGCCGGGATGTGCACCGTGTCCCCCTCCCTGATGGGGAACGGTTCGCCGTCGCCGACCATCTGCGTCGCCTCGCCGGAGATCACGTAGATGATCTCCTCGGCGTTCGGGTGGTTGTGGCGGGCGTGGCCGCGTCCCGGGTTGACGATCACCTCGCCGAGCGTGCTGCCCGCGCCGGGGATGGCGGACGGCGTGACGAACCACTTGATCGACCCCCAGTCGAAGGTCATCGTGGGGACCTGGGAGGGGCTCACGAGCATCTAGATCTCCAGATTCTTGAAGGCGGCCACCTGCGCGGTGATGGCGAGCTCGGTGGGCAGCCGCTCGACGGAGGAGGCGCCGAAGAAGCCGACCACCCCCTTGGTGCGCGACAGGACATAGGCGGCGTCGGACGGCTCGGCGATCGGGCCGCCGTGGCACAGCACGAGGATGTCCGGCCTGATCTCGGCGGCGGCGTCGCGCATCTCCTGGACGGCGGCGACCGCCTGGTCCAGCGAGAGGGCGGTGCCCGCGCCGATCGAGCCCTTGGTGGTGAGGCCGACGTGCGGCACCAGGACGTCGGCCCCCGCCGCGGCCATCTCACGGGCCTGGGCGGCGGTGAAGACGTAGGGGGCGGTGACCAGGTCACGCTCGTGCGCGAGCCGGACCATCTCGATCTCGAGGTCGAAGCCCATGCCGGTCTCCTCGAGGTTCTGCCTGAAGACCCCGTCGTACAGGCCGACGGTCGGGAAGTTCTGCACGCCGGCGAAGCCCATGTCCTTCAGCGTGTCGAGGAAGCGTGGCATCACCCTGAAGGGGTCGGTGCCGCACACCCCCGCCAGGACGGGGGTGTCGCGCACGACAGGCAGGACCTCGCTCGCCATCTCGACGACGATCTGGTTGGCGTCGCCGTACGGCAGCAGCCCCGCGAGGGAGCCGCGCCCCGCCATCCGGTAGCGCCCCGAGTTGTAGATGATGATGAGGTCGACGCCTCCGGCCTCGGCGCACTTGGCCGACAGGCCGGTGCCCGCGCCCGCGCCGATGACGGGCCTGCCCTCGGAGACGGTACGGCGGAGCCGTTCGAGTACGGTCTGGCGGTTCATCCCTCACCCCTGATCAGGTCGTGCAGCCGGTCGGCCATCGCGCGGCCGAACTCCGGGTCGTTGATGTGCAGGTCGAGCCGGGTCGTGCGGGGGAAGTCGCCGAGCGCCTCGAAGCAGGCGTCGTCGGCCTTGGGGTCGTGGAAGGGCAGTCCGGGCGCGTCGAGCGCGGAGACGCCGCCGAGCGGCACGAACAGCGCGGTGGGCCCGGTCGCGGCGGCGAGCTTGACGGCGACGCGGCGACCGAGTTCGGCCATCTCGGCGGGGGTGGTGCGCATGAGCGTGACGGTGGGGTTGTGGACGTGGAGGTTCCTGTCGGCGAAGCGCTCGGGCACGGTCGAGAGCGGCCCGAAGTTCACCATGTCGAGCGCGCCGGGCGCGACGACCTGGGGCACGCCGTGCCGTCCTGCCGCGGTGAGCCTGCCGGGCCCTGCCGACAGGACGCCGCCGACCAGGTCGTCGGCCAGTTCGGTGGTGGTGAGGTCGAGCACGCCCGCCAGCAGCCCGCTGGCGGCCAGGCCCTCGAGGGCCTGGCCGCCCGAGCCGGTGGCGTGGAAGACGAGCACCTCGTAGCCGAGTTCGGACAGGCGTTCGCGGGCGGCGTCGACGGCGGGCGTGGTCACCCCGAACATCGACGCCGCTACCAGCGGGCGCTCCTCGCCCTCCGGCGAGAGGCCCGCTGACGAGGTCGTCGCGGCCGAGGCTCCAGCCGCCGTGGAGGCCGCCGTGGACGCCGCCGTGGACGCCGCCGTGGAGGCCGCCGTGGACGCCGCCGTGGAGGACCAGCCCGGAGGAACGGCGACCGAGGATGAGGCGGACCAGGCGGCGGCCATGCCCGCGATCGCCGCGACCGCGTTGCCCAGGATGAGGCGGGAGACGCGGTTGATCCCCGCGATGTCGACGACGCTGTACATGATCGTGACGTCCTTCGCCCCCACGTACGGCGAGACGTCCCCCGAGCCCATCGTGGAGACGATCAGCTTGGGCAGCCCGATCGGCAGGTCACGCACCGCCCGCGCGGCGATCGAGGACCCTCCGCTCCCTCCGACCGCGAGGACCCCGTCCACCCGTCCTTCGGCGTGCAGCTCGGCCAGCACCTTCGCCGCGCCCTCGCCCATGACCGTGACGGCCGCTCCTCTGTCGCCCGCCGCACGCAGCGAGGCGAGCTCCGCGCCCCCCGCGGCGGCGACGCGCACGTTGGAGACGTCCTCGGGCGAGGCGCTGGCGGGCGCCCCGAAGTCGCTGACCGGGCCGGTGCTCTCCTGGCCGACGCCCGCGTCGACGACGATCACCTCGCGGCCGAGCTCGCTCAGCCGCTCCCTCAGCCACGCGTATTCGCGGCCCTTCGTGTCGAGCGTGCCGATGAGTACCACTGCCACCTGCGCCACCTCCCCGTCGAGGACCTCCTGCCCAACCTAACCGTCTGAGATCATCGGGTACATGAGGATCACCGTGATCGGGAGCGGAATTGTCGGGGCGGGCGCCGCCTACCACCTGACCCTCAGGGGCGCCGAGGTGACGGTCGTCGACGGCGGGCGGGCCGGTGAGGCGACGGCGGCCGGCGCGGGCATCGTCTGCCCGTGGGTCGACCACGAGGACGACGACGCCTGGTACCGGCTGACCCTCGAAGGCGCCCGTCACTACGCCGTCCTTCCCGAGAGCGTGGGGCACGCCAGAGTGGGCGCGCTGCTGGTGGCAGAGGACCCCGCCGAGCTGGAGCCCGTGCGGGCGCTGCTGGCCGCCAGGTACGCCGAGGCTCCGGAGATGGGCGAGGTGCGCCAGGTCGCGCGGCCCTCGGAGCTGTTCCCGCCGCTGGACCCGAAGCTGTCGGCTCTGCTGGTGCCGGGCGCGGCCCGCGTCGACGGCCGCGTGGTGCGCGACGGCCTGCTCCGGTCGGCGGTACAGCGGGGCGCCACGGTTCACGAGGGAGCCGCCTCCCTCACCGGCGACGGCGTGGTGACCGTCTCCGGAGGAGCCAGGCTGGAGGCCGACGCGGTGATCGTCGCGGCCGGCGCGTGGACGGGTCAGGTGTGCGGGCCCCTCGGAGTCGATCTGCCCGTCTTCCCGCGCAGGGGCCAGATCGTGCACGCCACGCTGGAGGGCGCCGACAGCTCGGCCTGGCCCATCGTGCTGCCCAGGCGCGGGCCCTACCTGCTGGGCTTCCCAGGGGGACGGGTGGTCGTGGGGGCCACGGTGGAGGAGGTGGGGTTCGATCCGAGGATCACCGTGGCGGGCCTCAACGAGGTCGTGGCCGCGGGGCTCGCCGTCGCGCCTGGCCTGGCCGGGGCGACGCTCACCGAGACCAGGGTGGGCCTGCGCCCCGTCATGGCCACCGGCAGGCCGCTCATCGCGAGGGTGAGCGACAGGGTGGTCGCGGTGACGGGTCTGAGCGCGTACGGGCTGACCGCGGGGCCCTTCGCCGGGCTGCTGGCGGCCGGTCTGGCCCTCGGCGAGAAGCCTGCGCTGGACCTGGCGCCCTTCGCCGTATGATCAGACCCTCCCCCGATGAGACGATCATCTGGGGGACGACGTGCGCGTTGTGGCGCTGGGGGCCGTGGCCGTCCTGCTGACGGGTTGTTCGGCGCCGCCGGTCCCCGCTCCCGCGAGCGGCTCTGCCGTCTCCTTCGGCACGGCGAGGGCGCAGCCGCCGTACGGGAGCGCGCCAGCGCCGCAGGTGAAGGTGCCGAGAAGGGGCAGCGGCCGCTACACCGTGGTCGGGGGCAGGGCGGCGCCGAGGAGGGGAGGCGGTCCCCTGGTGCGCTACCTCGTCGAGGTGGAGAAAGGCCTGCCCTTCGACGGCGAGGAGTTCGCCGCCGACGTGCACGCCACGCTGAACGATCCGCGCGGCTGGGGCAGGTTCCTGCGCGTCGACCACGGCCCCGTCCGGCTCAGCGTCGCCCTGACCAGCCCCTTCACCACCGACCGCGAGTGCTGGCCGCTGCGCACGGGCGGCCAGCTGTCGTGCTGGAACGGCCGCAGATCGGTCATCAACGCCCGGCGCTGGGCCAGGGGCGTCGCCCAGTATCGGGGCGACCTGGAGGGCTACCGCCACTATCTGGTCAACCACGAGGTGGGGCACGGGCTCGGTCACCACCACGTCGGCTGCCCTCGACGGGGGATGCCCGCCCCCGTCATGGTGCAGCAGTCGAAGTCGCTGGAGCGCTGCCTGCCCAACCCCTGGCCGTTTCCGGCCAGTGGAAGCCGGGCTTCCGCCCGCTCCCGCCGGTGATCAGACTGGCTGTCATGGTGCGCACAACCGCAGGAACGGTACGGGGATCCAGGGAGGACGGCCTGTCCGTCTTCAAAGGCATCCCGTTCGCCCAGGCCCCGTACGGCGAGCACTGGCTGGCCGCGCCCGCTCCCGCGCGGCCGTGGGACGGCGTGCGCGAGGCGACGGCGTTCGGCCCGAGGCCCGCCCAGGTCTCGATCGCCCCAGGGGTGCCCGAGTGGAGCGCGGCCGAGGGCCTCGAGTGCCTCACGGTCAACGTCTGGACACCCGACGAGGGCGGCTCCGGCCTGCCGGTGATGGTGTGGATCTACGGCGGCGCCTACCAGGCGGGCTCGGCCGACATGCCCGAGTACGACGGCTCGCTGCTGGCCGCCGAGGGCGTGGTGGTCGTCACGTTCAACTACCGCGTCGGGCTGCAGGGCTTCGGTCACGTGGACGGAGCGCCCGCCAACAGAGGCTTCCTCGACCAGGTGGCGGCGCTGCGCTGGGTGCAGGACAACATCGCGGGCTTCGGCGGCGACCCCGGAAGGGTCACCGTCTTCGGCGAGTCCGCGGGGGCCGGCTCGGTGGCGGCGCTGATGTCGATGCCCATGGCTCGCGGCCTGTTCGGGCGGGCGATCGCGCAGAGCGTGCCTGGCACCTTCTTCAGCGCGGCCTACGCGCGCAAGGTGAGCCGCGACCTGCTCGAGGGCAGGTCGGCGCACGACTGCTCGCCCGAGGAGCTGCTGGCCGCCGCCCGGCGCTTCGTCGCGCGCAGCAAGGGCGTGGCGCTGCCGTTCTCGCCGGTGGTGGACGGCGAGGTGCTGCCGGAGACGCCGTGGGAGGCCTTCGCCGACGGCGCGGGCAGCGACATCGAGCTCGTGGTGGGCTACAACCGCGACGAGTTCAGGATGTTCGCCGCCATGGCCCCGCCCGCGACCGAGCACGACCTGGCCGAGGTGCTGAAGGAGTTCGCGCTGCCCGACGCCGACGTCGTCTACCGCACCGCGCATCCTGACGCGGGAGCCGTCGAGCTCTACAACGTGGTGCTGTCGGACTGGCTGTTCAGGATGCCGAGCGCGCTGCTGGCCGACGCGCACACGGGCGCGACCTACGCCTACGAGCTGACCTGGGCGCCGACCGAGCTGGGCGCCTGCCACGCCCTCGATGTCCCGCTGACCTTCGGCACGGTGAACGGCGCGCTGGCCGGATGGATCATCAGGGGCGCGCCCGAGGCCGAGGCGGTGTCGAGGCAGTTCCGCGCCGCGTGGACGCGCTTCGCCAAGACGGGCGATCCCGGCTGGCCCGCCTACGAGCCGGTCGCGGCCTCGACCCACGTGTTCGACGTCGAGCCTTCGGACGTCCGCGACCCCGAGGCGGCCTCCAGAGCGCTGTGGTCCAAGCGCGGGTTCCCCGTGATCGACGAGTAGGCTGTCCCCGACGATCACCCCGATCACTCACCCAAACATATCGCGATATATCGTCGTAGCCAGGAACATGTGGGCCTCCGGAAGCAGTTGTCCGGAGAGAGACTGATTTCTGGAGTGTGAGCGATGGCAGGTATGCGGACGGTACGGCGGGCTCTCGCGGGCGGCGCGGCCCTGGCCGTGGCCGGATGGGCGCTGCGCGATGTGCGAGCCGAGCTCGGCGTGCGCCCCCTGACCTCGGGCGAGGAGCGCGCGAGCAGGATCCGCAGCTCCCCCCAGTTCAAGGACGGCGTCTTCCACAACCCGATGCCCGAGCCGACCAGTCTCGCCGCCCCCTCGCCGGGGCTGCTGAGGGAGCTGGCCAAGGACAGGGAGTCGCGCCGCCCGCCGGGGCCGATCCCGCTGCGCAGGCCCGCCGCCGGCCTGCCCGCGGCCACGGGGTTGAACGCCGTCTGGTACGGCCACGCCTCCACCTTGGTCGAGATCGAGGGCAGGCGGGTGCTGTTCGACCCGGTGTGGAGCGACAGGGTCTCGCCCACCCGTTTCGTCGGCCCCAGGCGCCTGCACCCGCTGCCCGTCCCGCTCGAGGAGGTGCCCGCCGTCGACGCGATCGTGATCTCCCACGACCACTACGACCACCTCGACCTGGCCACCGTGCGCAGGCTCACCCGCATCTCCAGGGCGCCCTTCCTGGTCCCCCTCGGCATCGGCGCGCATCTGGAGCGCTGGGGCGTGCCGCTGTACCGGATCGTCGAGCTCGACTGGGAGGAGGAGACCACGGTCGCGGGCCTGCGGTTCGTCGCGACGGCCGCCCGCCACTTCTCCGGACGCTCGCTCAGGCGCAACGACACGCTGTGGGGCTCGTGGGTCGTCGCGGGCGCGCACCGGCGGGTGTTCTACGCCGGAGACTCGGGCTACTTCGAGGGCTACGCCAAGATCGGCGCCGACCACGGGCCCTTCGACCTGACGCTGATGCCGATCGGCGCCTACAACGCCGCCTGGCCCGACATCCACATGAACCCGGAGGAGGCGGTGAACGCGCACGTCCAGCTGGGTGGGTCGCTGCTGCTCCCCGTGCACTGGGCGACGTTCACGCTGGCGCTGCATCCGTGGTCGGAGCCGGTCGACAGGCTGTGGCGGGAGGCCAAGGCGCGCGATGTCAAGATCGCGGTGCCGCGTCCCGGCGAGCTGGTCGACACCGCCTCCCTCCCGTCCGTGGACGCCTGGTGGCAGGCCGTACAGTCGTAGCGTGAGCAACGTGGAGCAAGACCCGCAGGAGCTGGTGTGCGAGGCGGGCGAGCCTGCGCGCGAGCTGGTGAGCGGCCACCAGGTGGCCCTCGGCGGGCCGCGCGCGATGACCGTGACCCGGACGCTGCCCGCGGTGGGCAGGCGCATGGTGGGCGCGTGGTGCTTCGTCGACCGCTACGGGCCCGAGACGGCCGCGATGAGCGTGCCGCCGCACCCGCACACCGGGCTGCAGACCGTCACGTGGCTGCTGTCGGGCGAGGTGCTCCACCGCGACAGCGTGGGCAGCCTCCAGCAGGTACGCCCCGGCCAGCTCAACCTGATGACGGCGGGGCGGGGCATCTCCCATTCCGAGGAGTCGCCCGAGATGGAGCTGCACGGCGTGCAACTGTGGGTGGCGCTGCCCGAGCAGGCCAGGCACGTGGCGCCCGGCCTCGAGCACCACGCCGACCTGCCGGTGGCGCGCGGCCCCTCCTACGAGGCGCGGGTCGTGATGGGCTCCTTCGGCGGCGTCAGCTCGCCCGCCACCACGTACACGCCGCTGGTGGGCGCCGAGGTGGTGGTCGACGGCGTGGCCGAGCTGCCGCTGGAGCCGGGTTTCGAGCACGCCGTGCTGACACTGGACGGATCACCGGTCGTCGACGGCGACGCGCTGCCCGTGGGCCCGCTGCTCTACCTCGGCCAGGGCCGCTCCTCGCTGCCCGTGTCGGGGCGGGGGCGGCTGCTGCTGATCGGCGGTGCGCCCTTCGAGGAGCAGATCGTGATGTGGTGGAACTTCGTGGGCCGCTCGCACGAGGAGATCGAGGCCTTCCGCAAGGAGTGGACCGAGGGCGCCCTGTTCGGCACGGTCACCGGCTTCGACGGCGACCCGCTGCGCGCCCCCGCCCTCCCGACCGCGAGGCTGAAGCCGCGCGGCCGGGTCAGGTGACGGCAGGTTGTGCTCGATGAGCGTCGCCGACAGCCGCAGGACCTAGGGGATCGTGCCGACGCTGTGACTGGACCCGCCTGCCGCATCGGGTGGCCTCAGAGGGCCTCGATCAGGCGGGCCAGGTCGTCCTCGGTGTTGTAGTAGTGCACGGAGGCGCGCACCGCCGACTCCGGCGCCACGCTGTCGAAGCGCTGGTCCGGATCTGTCGCGCTGACGTTGACGCCCCGCTCGCGCAGGCGGTTGGTGAGCTCCTCGCTGTCCTGGCCCGCCACGGTGAAGGTGACGATGCCCGACCGGCGGGCGCCCCTGTCGTGCACGGTCACGTCCGGCCGCTCCGACAGGCGGGCGCGCAGGTCCGAGCCCAGGTCGCGGACGCGGGCCTCGATCGCGTCGATGCCGAGCGCGAGCGCGTAGTCGACGGCGACGCCCAGGCCGATCTGACCGGCGAAGTAGCGCTCCCAGTTCTCGAACCTGCGGGCGTCGGGACGGATCTCGAAGGTCGAGGGCGTCAGCCAGCTCGCGGCGTGCAGGTCGATGAAGGGCGGTTCGAGCTCGGCGAGCAGGCTGCGCCGTACGTAGAGGAAGCCGGTGCCGCGCGGGCCGCGCAGGAACTTGCGGCCGGTGCCCGACAGCATGTCGCAGCCGAGCTCGGCGACGTTCAGGCGCAGCTGGCCGACCGACTGGCAGGCGTCGAGCAGGTAGAGCACCCCCGCCTGCCTGCACAGCCTGCCCACCTCGGCGGCCGGGTTGACCAGGCCGTTGTGGGTGGGCACGTGGTTGATGGCCACCAGCCTCACGCCGCCCTTGCCCAGCTCGGCCTCCAGCGCCTCGAGCGAGATGGTGCCGTCGGCGTCGTCGGGCACCACCTCGACGCTCACGCCCCGCGAACGGGCCATCTGGAGGTAGGCCAGGCCGTTGCTCACGTACTCGCTGGTGGTGGTCAGGATTCGGTCGCCGGGTTTGAAGGGGACGCTGTAGAAGGCCATGTCCCACGCGCGGGTGGCGTTCTCCACGTAGGCGATCTCGTCGCGGTGCGCGCCGAGCAGCTCGGCGAGCGCGTCGTAGAAGCGGTCCAGCTCCGGCGCCGCCCGCTCGCGCGCCTCGTAGCCGCCGATGTGCGCCTCGAGGTCGAGATGGCCCTTCACGGCGTCGAGGACGGCGCGAGGGGGCAGCGCCGCGCCGGCGTTGTTGAGGTGGACCACGTGCGCGCAGCCTGGAGTCTCGGCCCGCGCCTTCTCGATGTCGATCATGCGTGAAGCTACCTCTCAGCGATGGTCGTCTCCCTCCCCCTCTGCCCGTCGAGGAGGGTGCGACGCGCCTTCGAGGGTCAGTAGACCGAGATGTGGGGGTGGTCGTAGTGGTTGGCCGTGGTGCCGCCCCTGTTGGACATCACCTTCCAGGCGCCCGTCCTGGCGTGCCAGATCCGCTGCCGGTAGATGATGTACATGATCCCGAGCCGCTGGGCGTTCTTGATCGCCCACGCCGAGATCTCGTTGCCGCGCCGCACCTCGGCGGCTGACGGCATCGCGCCGCCTCTGCTCAGCATGAAGTCGCAGGCGCGGCCCAGCGGGTGCTCGCCGCCGTCCTGGATGGAGCGGTAACACCCGATCCCGTACGGCACGCCGAACCGCTCCGCGATGAGGTTCCTCACCAGCCGCATCCTGGGAGTGATGTTGTCGGGGCCCGACGGCAGCTGCGGCACCCACGAGCCGTCGGGCCTGCGCACGCCGGGCGTCGGGTAGAGCCGGTCGATCCGGTCCTTGATCTTGTCGATGACCTTCTCCGCGGCCTTCTTCTGCTTCTCGAGCTCCTTGATGCGGTCGCTCAGCTCGTCGGCGCGGTCCTTGGCCTCGGTCCTGGCCCGCCGGTGCCTGTCGCGCACGTCGGTGAAGCCCTGCAGCCTGGCGCCCTGCTCGGCGGCCATGGCCTCCGCCAGGGCGAGGCCGTGGAGGTCGACCTCGCCGAACATCACGCCGATCGCGCCCGTGCCGCCCGAGATGTACTGCTCGGTGGCCATCAGGCGCAGCTGGGCCGACTCTCTGTCGTAGTCCGCCTGGGCCACGCGCAGCCGCTCGCGGGCCGCCTTCTCCGCCTTCTCCACCTTCTGCAGCTCGTGGCGGCTGGAGTAGTACTCGGCGATCAGCTTGTCGGAGTTCTTCTGCAGGGCGGACAGCTCCTTGCGCAGCTGCTTGGCCGTCGGCTTCGGGTCCGCGTGACCGCCCGAGGCCGGGACGGTCATCGGCAGGCTCACCGCCAGTCCCACCGCGAGCAGCACGCGGAGCGGGGCGCGCCGCCGGTCGCCGGGGGCCGCAACCGCCACGCTTCTCCTTCGTCCGAGGGTGAGGGCGGGCGAGAGCCGCCTTCCGTCCGATGGACGATAGTAGAGGATCAGCGGAGAAGTGCGACATTCGGCCCCGAGGCTACGGCTCCCTCCTGACGCGGCGGGGCCGTACGAGCGTGGGCCCGCGGCCGAGGAGGAGCACACCGGGCAGGAAGGCCCCGCCGAGCAGGTCGCCGCCGATCCTGATGCCGAGACCCGCGTCGACCAGGCCCTCGCCCTCGCCGCTGAGCGGGGGGAGGTTCACCGACGCCGATACCTCGAGCGAGATCAACGGATCCGCGCCCTGCGGAACGCCTGGGAGCACGGGCCCCTGATCGCTGGGGCCAGGAGCGCCGGGACCCGGCTTGCTCACGCCTGGGTCGCCAGGATCCCCTGGACCCGGGGCTTCGGGGCCGGCATCTTCGGGGCCGGGATCTTGGGGGCGGCCGGGGCCTTGAGGGCCGGGGTCGGCCGCTTCGGTGATCTCGGACCGGGCCGGCTCGCGTTCGGGCGCCGATTCGGGCTCCGGCTCCGGCTCGGGCTCCGGTTCTGGGGCGGGCTCGGGGGCGGGCTCGGTGGAGCGCGTCGGGGACGGTCTCGGCTCGGGGGCCGCGCTCCCTCTGGTCGTCGGCACGGTCCTTGGCCGCTCGGGCACACCGGGCTCCGGCTCGGGTTCGGCCAGGCGCTCGGGCTCGTCGACGGGGACGAGGAGGGTCGGCTCCAGCGTCGGCTCCGCCGTACCGGGCGAGGGCGTCACCGCTGGGGCGGACGGCGGGGCGGACGGCGGGGCGGGCAGCGCGGCCGGCCTGGAGGCGGCCGGACGCTGTGCCTGCACCGGCTCGGCGGGAGACTCGCGCCACACCGTGAAGGTGGCGATCACCGCCGCGACGGCGGCGACGGTCACGGCCGTGGTGACGGCCAGCCTGCCCCCCGGCATTGTCAGGGCCAGCGTGCTGGAGGTCTCGGCCACCGGAGTGGACAGCGGGAACAGCGCGCTGTACGGCACCGTGAGCACCGCCAGGTCCGTCCTGCCGCGCTCCTGCCAGTTGTCGCCGTACGCGGCGGCCGCGGCCTCGAGCTCGGCGAGGAAGTGCCCGGCCGAGGCGGGCCTGTCGGCGGGATCCTTCGCCATTCCGTGCGCGACCAGGGGCCTGAGCGGTTCGTCCACCTCCTCGAGCGGCGGCGGCAGGTGCTGGTGCTGGAAGGCGAGGACGGCCGGGTCGTCGCCGTCGAAGGGGCGGTGACCCGTGAGGCATTCGTAGAACACCACCGTGGCGGCGTAGACGTCGGTGGCGGGGCCCGCGGGGGTGTCGCGCCACTGCTCGGGCGCCATGTAGCTCGGCGTTCCCTCCGGCGGGCCCTCCTGGCCCGTACGGGCGGCGACGCCGAAGTCCACCAGGCGGCTGCGGCCCTCGGCGGTGACCATCACGTTCTCGGGCTTGAAGTCGCGGTGCACGACGCCCGCCGCGTGCGCCTCGGCCAGGCCGAGCAGCGCGCCCCTCAGGATCAGGAGCGCCGCCTCGGGGCCCGTGGCCCCCTCGTGGGCGAGCAGGTGGCGCAGCGTGACACCGTCGACCAGCTCCATGACGATGGCGGCGCCCTCGTCGTCCTCGACGTACTCCATGAGGCGGGCGATGTGCGGGCTGTCCAGCCCGGCGATCAGCACGGCCTCAGCCCTGAATCGCTCGATCAGGTCGGGGTTGGACAGGTGTTTGACGGCGACGGGTAATCGGTCGGTGTCGCGCACGGCCAGCATGACCCGTCCTGCGCCCCCGTGGCCGAGCTCCCTTGTTTCGGTGTAGCCAGGCACCCGCATATCCGGGACGTTAACCCGATCCTCACAGGCTGTCGAGATCTCCAGTGGAACTATGCCCTGTAGTACTCTGTGGCGTGATCTCACGACTTGACCGGCATCTGGCCGACTGGCTCGGCGCATGGCCGCCCTCCGCCCCGCTCTCCGTCGTCGGCAGCATCCGGCGCTCCACTCCCGGCTGGGACGGCGACGTCCATCCGGCGATCGGGGTCGGCTCTCCTGCGGGAGCCGTGCTGTCGGTGGCGCCGCCGTACGGGGAAGAGGTGGCCGCGCGCGCCGGCGAGGGGCTGGCGGCGCTCGGGCCGCTGGTGCCGGCGCTCGTGGGGTTCGGCGAGCGGGGGTGGTTCACCGCCACGTTCCGATGGAGTACGGCTCCCGCCGCGCTGCCGGACGCCGGGGTGTGGAAGGCGGCGGACGACGCTTCCGTGCCCGAGTGGCTGCGGCCGTTCGGCGGCCAGGTGCTGGTGGCGGAGGATCCCGCCTCCGGCGAGCATCTGGCGGGGGTGGGCGTCAAGCGGCACGACGCCCATGGGCACGAGCTGTCGGTGGTGACCGCGCAGGCCGCCAGGGGCCAAGGTCTGGCCAGGCGGCTGGTGGCTCAGGCGGCCAGGCGGGTACTGGACGAAGGGGCGGTGCCGACGTACATGCACGCCACGTCGAACGCGGCGTCCGCGGCGGTGGCCGAGGCCGCCGGATTCCCCGACCAGGGGTGGACCGCCTTCGGAGTAACGGAACGACCCCGCTTGCCCTGATACCCGTAGGGGGTTTAGGTTACGGGGAGATTAGATCGCTTTGGGTGGATGGAGCAAGTTATGTCCGAACCAACGGCTCACGGGCACGCGCACGACGAGCACGCGGGACACCGCGGCTCGCACGGCGCGCACCGCATGACGGAGGGCGCGCCCGCGACCCACGGAGCGCATGCCGCGCACGGGAGCCACGCCGACCACGCCGGTCACGGCGGTCACTCCGCCGGTCATGGGGGTCACGGCGGGCCTGCCGCCGAAGGCGTCTCGTGGCGCATGGCGATGACCGCGACGCTGCACTGCCTGACAGGGTGCGCGATCGGCGAGGTGCTCGGCATGGTCATCGGCACCGCGCTCGGCTGGTCCAACGGACCGACGATCGCCCTGGCCGTCGCGCTGGCCTTCGTGTTCGGCTACCTGCTCACCATGATCGGCGTCCGCAAGGCGGGGCTCGGCTGGGGCCAGGCGCTCAAGGTGGCGCTGGCCGCCGACACCGTCTCGATCCTGGTGATGGAGATCGTCGACAACGGGGTCATGCTGATCATCCCTGGCGCGATGGACGCGGGGCTGGCGTCGTGGCTGTTCTGGGGCGCGCTGGCCGTGGCGTTCCTGGTGGCCTTCGTGGTGACGACCCCGATCAACAAGTGGCTCATCGGCAAGGGCAAGGGTCACGCCGTGGTGCACGCCTACCACCACTGAGCGTCACGCCCCGGCGGGCTCCGGCCGTTCGTGGGCGCACGAAAGCCCGCCCGGCCATCCGCGGACCCTCGCGGAAACCGGCGATAGGGGCCCCGCGTCGCCTTCGCCTCGCCGGCCGATGACACACCGTCAATACGGCTGGCTCGCCTGGCGGAAGACGATCGCGACGCCGAGCGCCTGTGCGGCGGGCACGAAGAGGTCACCCCCTGCGCTCCGGACGAGCGGGAAGCCGTTCCCGCGCAGGAGGCGCTCGGTCGCGGACAGGTCGCGCACCGCCACGCCGTACGCCACGAAGGCGGGCAGCACGGGGGCGCGCTCGCCGGGGAGCAGCCGGTCGAGCGCGGACGCGGCGACCAGTACCACCTTCGCGCCACCGAGGTCGAACACCCGCGTGAGCGCGTCGCCCCTCGCCGGGCGGCCGAGGTAGCTCTCGTAGCGCCGCTCCGCCTCGGCGAGCTCGCCGTCCGCGACGCACAGCACGCACTCGGCAAGGCCGATCGCGCCGTTGGGGTGGTCGACGCGCCGCTGGGCGTCGACCAGCTCCGCCGAAGGGCTCTCGGCGAGGCCGACCCTCCCCTCGGGCACGCGCCCGCGCGGCATCGCAGGGTCTTCGCCGTCGATCTCCAGGTAGCGGACGGGCTCCATCCGCGTCCCCTCCGCCGTCTCGACCGGGCGCTGCACGGCGTGCACCCCGCCATGCCCGACTCCGCCCGCCTCCAGCCGTCCCGCCGCCCTCTCGACGTCGGCGGAGTCGAACATCAGGATGTGCATCCCCTCGAAGCGCCGCAGGCACGCGGCCAGGTTCTCGGCGGTGCCGCGCACGGCGGCCATGACCGCGGGCAGCTTGTCGTCCGGGACCCGCAGCGGGACGAGGTGGGCATCGGCAGGAACGACGCCGCCACCGTCGTCGACGACGGTGACCAGCTCGACGAAGTCACGGGGGAAGTAGGCGTGGGTGTTGCCCGCGCCGAACGGCTCGGCGGGCGCGCCCGCGGCTCCCGGGAGCGCGGGGTAGGCCGGGGGCGGCAGCGTGAAGCCCAGGAGCCGGTAGCGTTCGAGCGCCCGCTCCATGTCGCGCACCACGTGTCCCACGTGGTGCAGGCCGTCGATGTCATGACCCATGCTCGGGGTCTCCTCCCTTGGTGGTTCCGTAGGCGACGGCCCCGTACTCGCGGGCGAGCCGCTCGAAGATCTCCACGACTTCCGGCGCCGCGGCGGCCAACCTCGCCGGGGACGGCGGCCTCGCGGGACCGTACGTCCGGCGCAGCACGTCGGCCAGCTGATCGGCCTTCTCCTCGAGGCCCAGCGCGAGCTCCTTGGGCAGCAGCGGCTCGATGGCGAAGAAGCCGAAGGCGATGGTGGGCAGCGAGTAGTCGAGATCCTCAGGACGAAGGTCCTCGCGCAGCAGGCCGTGGTCGGCGAGCGCACCGAGGTACTCGCGCGAGGCGAGCAGCTTGGCGCCCTGCAGCGGCTGCCTGGCGGGGCTGGACAGGAACCTGTCCAGCGTGTCGGTGTCCCTGGTGAAGAGGGCGCGCAGCACGGGCCGCCGCATCGCCTCCAGGAAGAACCTGCGCATGTAGGCGTGCAGCGCGATCTCGGCGGGGTCGGCCCGCATCGCGGCGGCCACCGCCTCGATCATCGCCACGGCCTCCCTCGCGCCCACCGCGAGGAACAGCTCATCGCGCGTGCGCCAGTGCAGGTAGACGGTGCCCTTGCCGACCCCGGCGCGCTTGGCGATCTCGTCGATCGTGACCCGGCGGTATCCCCATCGCAGCAGGAGGTCCTGCGCGGTGTCGAGGATCCGGTCGGCGCGTTCGAGCTGGGACACGATCCCCCTTTCATGGGTGACTGATGACTGGTGACCAAACTAGCATTATGGTCACCGCCTGCCTACCCCTTCCGTACGTGGTAGACCTCCAGCAGGCCGCACATCCCCCTGCGCTCGCGCTCGCTCGGCCCAGCCAGCTCGTGGACGGCGGCGGCCTCGAAGTGCGCGAGGTCGCCGCGCTCCAGCGCGTCCAGCTGCCTGCCGGTCTCCTCGGCCACCGCCCGCGCCCCGCCCTCCCAGCGCCGGCGCCACTCCGCCAGCCGCGGACGAACCAGGCGGGCGGCGGCCTGGTGGAACGTCTTCAGCGGGCCGAGGTCACCCGCCTTCGCCGCTTCAGCGAGCACCGTGAAGCCCTCGACCGCCAGGTCCCTCCGCCTGAACGCGGCTCCCAGGTCCGATCCGGGGGCGCCGCCGTCCGGCAGCGTGGCGGCTGCGGCGTAGGTCTCGGGATCGTCCAGCAGGTGCTGGGGGAAGGTCAGGACCGCGTCGCCCGCCTCGGGCAGGCCGCTGTTCTGCATGAGCACGACGATCTGCAGACCGCCGTGGTTGACGAGGCGGTGGATGGTGCCAGGGGTGAACCAGACGACGGCGCCCTGCCTCAGCGGCGTCCGGGCGAAGCCGTCCAGGTTGAGGGTCTCGACCAGGCCTTCGCCCGAGGTGACGACGTAGGCTTCGCTGCAGCACAGGTGGAGGTGGGGGGTTCCGCCCACCTGACCGTCGGGGGCGAGCGTGTCGTAGACGCACAGCCGCGAGACGCCGACGGCGCCGGGGAGCTCAGCCACGGGGACCTCCATACGAGCTGGGAAAGGGCTTTCCCGCAAGCTAGGCCCACATGATCCCGACGTCAACGCCCCTGCGGGCCCCGGCCCGGCTCCCTCGTGAAGGGATCAGGGGGTGACGGCCACCTGGCCGGAGGCTCGCGTGGCGGTGAGGTGGCGGCGGACGTTCAGGGCGGCGGTACGGCCCGCACGGTTGGCGCCGATCGTGCTCGCCGAAGGGCCGTACCCCATCAGCTGAAGCCGGGGTTCGGCCACCGCCTGCGTGCCGTCCACCTGGATCCCGCCTCCGGGCGTGCGCAGCCGCAGCGGGGCCAGGTGGTCGAGCGCGGAGCGGAACCCGGTCGCCCACACGATCGTGTCGGCCTCCTCGAAGCGCCCGTCGGCCCAAGCGAGGCCGTTCGGCTCGATCCTGGAGAACATCGGCAGCCGGTGCAGCGTCCCCTTGGCCAGCGCCTCCAGCACGACGGGCGTGTAGCCGAGGCCCGTCACGCTGACCACGCTCTGTGGCGGCAGCCCCTGGCGGACCCGCTCCTCCACCATGGCCACCGCGTCCCTGCGCGCCTCCTCGCCGAAGTCGTCGTCGCGCCAGACCGGCGGCCTGCGGGTGATCCAGAGAGTCCCCGCCGCGACCCCGCCCAGCTCCGACAGGACGTGCATCGCCGAGGCGCCGCCGCCCACGACCGCCACCCTGCGCCCGGCGAACTCGGTGGGCCCCCTGTAGGAGGCGTAGTGCAGCTGCCTGCCGAGGAAGCCCGCGCCGCCCGGGTAGAACGGCCAGTACGGACGCGTCCAGGTGCCCGTCGCGTTGACCACCGCCCGTGCCGCCCACTCCCCCGCGTCGGAGGCGACGACGAGCCTGTCGTCCTCGCCTCTCGTGACGGCGCCCACCCGCACCGGCCGTACGACGTGCAGGCCGACCGAGCGCTCGTAGTCGCCGTAGTACGCGGGCACCACCAGCGCGGCGGGGGCCCGGCCGTCGGCCGTCGGCTCCCTGCGCACACCGGGCAGGTCGAAGATGCTGTGGATCTTGTCCATGGTCAGCGAGGGGGATCTGTGCCGCCACGCGCCGCCGGGACCGTCGGCCGCGTCGAGCACGACGGGGTCCAGGCCGTAGCGGGCCAGGAAGTAGGCGCTGGACAGTCCCGCCTGCCCCGCGCCGATGACGACGACGTCCGTACGCTTCACGTTCATGCCCAACCGCGATGGATGTCGCGCTCTTCCCGCGCGTCCCACGAGCGCCGCCGGTGCCGGGCTCGGTCTTCGGCCGCGTGGCGGCCGGGAAGGCGGGCGAACTCCAGGCGCTCGCGCTCTGGCCAGCCGGCGGTGACGTACTCGAACGCCGAGCGCTGATGACGGCGGAAGCGCGCCATGAGTTCGACGCCTTCAGGACTGAGGTGCAAGACGGTGCGGCGGCCGTCCTGCTGCGAGGCGGCGCGGACCAGATGGCCCGCCTTGATGGTGTCGCTGACCGTGCGGCCGGCCACCGAGAGATTTCCGTGAGTCTCTACAGGAATGTGTTGACATGAATTTATGTGCATGACAGCATGCACATGCTTTCATCAACGAACGGAGATTCCCATGACCACTCTCGTGACCGGCGCTCGCGGCACAGTCGGCCAGGCCGTCATCAGCCGCCTCCACACCGCCGGCCTGCCGGTGCGCGCCGCCAGCGCCAACCTCGCCGAGCTGACCGTTCCGGCCGGCGTCGAGGCCTTCCACCTCGAGCTCGACCGGCCCGAGACCTTCGCCACCGCGCTGCGCGGCGTCCGCCAGGTGTTCCTGTATCCCGAGCCCGGCGGCATCGACGCCTTCGTCAAGACCGCGCAGGACGCCGGCGTGGAGCACGTCGTGCTGCTGTCGTCCGCCTCGGTCCTCAGCCCGGACGCCGAGAGCAATCCCCTGGCCGGCCACAGCCTCAAGGTCGAGCAGTCCCTGAGCGCCTCCGGCCTCCCCAGCACGTTCCTGCGGGCCGGCGCCTTCGCCGGCAACGCCCTCGGCTGGGCCCACTTCATCAGCAGGAACCTGCCGATCGAACTCGCCTACCCGGAGGCCGATGTCGCCCCCATCCACTCCGCCGACATCGCCGACATCGCCGTCGAAGCGCTGACCGGTCCCTCGCTCAAGGGCCGCGCCGCCGTCCTGACCGGACCGGAAGCGCTCACCTTCCGCCGGCAGCTGGCCGTCCTGTCGGAGGTTCTCGGCCGCGACATTCCGCTCGTGCGGATCACCCACGCCGAGGCCGAGCAGCAGATGAGCCGGTACATGCCCGCTCCCGTGGTCGGCTCCCTGCTCGCGTACTGGGCCGCCGCCTCCGAGGAGCCCGCCGCCATCGAGGACACCACCCAGACCCTCCTCGGCCGGCCCGCCCGCACCTTCCGGCAGTGGGCGGCCGAGAACGCCGCCGCCTTCTCCGGACACTGATCCCGACCTTCGACAAGGCAGACCAATGACCACCCTCCCCGCTTCCGCGCCACCGCGATCCACCGATCGAAGGCGCTGGGCCGTCCTCGCCGTCATCCTTTTCGCCGCGATCCTCGATCTGCTCGACGCGACGATCACCAACATCGCCGCACCGACCATCGCCGCCGACCTGGACGGTGGCGACGCCCTCGTCCAGTGGCTCGGCGCCGGCTACGCCCTCGCCATGGGCGTCCTGCTCGTGGTCGGTGGCAGGCTCGGTGACAAGTACGGACGACGCCGCCTGTTCCTGACCGGCATCATCGGCTTCACCGTGGCCTCGATCGCCTGCGGCCTGGCCTTCGACCCGGTCTCCATCGTCGCCTTCCGGCTGCTCCAGGGGGCCTTCGGCGCCCTGCTCATCCCTCAGGGGTTCGGCATCCTGGGCGCCGTCTTCCCCCGTGAGGAGCTCGGTAAGGCCTTCAGTGTCTTCGCGCCCGCCCTCGGCCTGTCGGCGATCTGCGGCCCCGTCCTGGCCGGGGTCCTCATCGACGCCGACCTGTTCGGGCTCGGCTGGCGCTCCATGTTTCTGATCAACATCGTGCTCGGCGGCCTGGCGATCGGCCTGGCCGTCCGGCTCCTCCCCCACGACGACGGCGACCGTGGCGTCACCGTCGACGGCCTCGGCTCAGGTCTCCTGGCGGGCGCGATGCTCGGCCTGCTCTACGGCCTGATCGACGGCTCCGGCCACGGATGGACGCTGCGCCCGGCCTCGTGCCTGGCCGCGGGAGCCGTCCTCCTCGCCTTGTTCTGCCTGCGCCAGCGCACCGCGTCCAGTCCGCTCATCGAGCCCTCGCTGCTGCGCAACCGCGGCTTCGTCTCCGGCCTGGTCCTCGGCCTGGTCTTCTACGCGGCGATCTCCGGCCTGCTGTTCGTGCTCTCCCTCTTCCTGCAGGACGTGCTGCACCGCACGCCGACCCAGGCCTCGCTCGGCCTCGCGCCGATCGCGGCGGGCATCGTCGTCGCCTCGATCGCGGCCCACCGGCTCATCGCCCGCCTGGGCCGTACCCTCGTCCTCGCCGGTCTGGTCCTCACCCTGACCGGCACGCTCTGGCTCCTCGCGCTGGGATCGGGGCCGGCCGTCCCCGCGCTCGTCGCGCCCGTCTTCGTCACCGGGCTGGGCATGGGGACCTGTTTCGGCACCATCTACCAGATCACCCTCGGCGGCATCGACCCGAAGGAGGCCGGCAGCGCCAGCGGTTCCCTCTCGGCCATCCAGCAACTGGCCAACAGCATCGGCGCGGCGGCCGTCACCACGGTCTACTTCCATGCCGCCGGCGGCACCGCCCTCAGCCTGTCCGTCGTCGCCGCCGGCGTCCTGAGCTGCTGCGCTCTCGTCCGCCTGCTGCCCCGCCACGCCCAGCCGCACCACTGAGCGCCTCACGACGAAGCCGCACGATCACCGTCGGGGTGATCGTGCGGAGCTCTCGATCGTCTGCTTCATCTCCGCCGCGCCCCGCTCGACGCGCACGCGGATCTCGGCCGCGACCGCGTGCGGCAGCACGTCGGTGGTCCAGATCAGCCGGCTCGCCTGCGCGCCCTCCGCCCTGACCTCGAATGCGGCGTGGTGGTGCTCGACCGGGGGCCGCGCGCCCTCGACGACGGCGTAGGCGAGGCGGCGGGCGTCGTCGTCGATCGTGACGATCAGCTCGCGGATCACGTGCCCGTCGGGAAAGGTCAGGTACCGCTGGTCGCCCTCGATCCGCGTGCTCGTGACGCGGCCTGGCAGCAGGCGCTCGTGCACGGCGCCGACGTCCCGAAGCACGTCCCAGGTGTGTTCGGGAGAGGCGTCGATCACCGTCTCGTGGCGAACGGAGGCCATGCTGGAGGATTCCTTCCTGGCAGGGACGGGCTGACGAACCTGTTCGTTCCGCGGGAGCCGGCCCGCTTCCCGCAGATCTTCCCATGCACCAGGTCGACGGCGCGCCTGAGCCCGGCCCGCCTACACTGGGAGACCGTACGCAGAGGGTCGGATGCGGGGCAGCGCCTGTACATGAGTGACTACGATGTGTTCCATGCCGACTGTCCGGCCCGCACCACGCTGGATCTGATCGCCGACACCTGGTCGGTCGTGGTGGTGTTCGGGCTGGGACGCGGCCCGCGGCGCTACAGCGATCTGCGCGACCAGATCGGCGGGATCAGCAACAAGATGCTGACCCAGACGCTGCGCAAGCTGGAACGCGGCAATCTCGTGGAGCGGCGGACCCTGGCCACCGCCCCGGCGGGCGTGGAGTATCGACTGACCCGCCTCGGCGAGAGCCTCCTCGAGCCGGTGTCGGTGCTCGCCCGGTGGGCCGAGGAGCACGCCGACGAACTGGGTGACGACTGACGCCGTGGGGAACCGGTCGGTGCCCCACGCGCTCCTAGCCTTGCGGCCATGAGAATCGGAATCTTCGGGGCCGGTGCGATGGCCGACGCGCTCGGCACCCAGTGGGCCGCCGCGGGACACGAATTGATGATCACCGGCCGGACGGCGGGCAAGGCGCAGGCGCTGGCCAGCAAGTGGGGCGCGCGCGCCGGCGGTTCCAGGGAGGTGGCCGAGTTCGCGGACGTCGCCCTGATCGCGGTGCTCCACCAGGGAATGGCGGGCACGCTCGCCGCGATCGGCGACGCGTTGCGGGACAAGCCCATCATCGACTGCAACAACCCGGTCGAGGTCGAGCACTTCACGCTGGTCACCCCGCCGGGCCGGTCGATGGCGCAGGACATCGAGCAGGCGACCGGCGGACATGTCGTCAAGGCGTTCAACCTCTGTCACGCGCGGGTCTGGCAGATGCGGCCGCCGGTGTTCGACCACCGCAGCCTGGTCGTGCCCTACTGCGGTGACGACCAGGCGGCGCTGGAGACGACGCGTCAACTGATCACCGACATCGGCTGCGACCCGCTGCCGGTCGGAGATCTTCGACATGCGCATCACCTCGAAGCGATGGCCGCGATCGTGATCTCGCTGCTGTTCGGCGGACATGACGCGCACACGGTCTTCAATCTCGTCGACCGCGCCGTCGTCCCCGCGAGCGCGTAGCCGCCGTCGCTGGAGGTCGCGAGGCCGCGGTCCTGGTCGTGGAGGAGGGCCGGCTGCCGAGGCGAGAGGTCAGGGGCGAGCGCGCCTGGGCAGCGTGGCGGCGGCCAGGACGAGGGCCAGGGGAAGCACCGCGACGAGGTAGGCGGTTCGCAGGTCGAGGGCGGCGCCGAGCGCGGCGAGGGTCGCGGGCGCCGCCAGGATCGCGGTGCCCGAGGCGAGCGCGCCGTATGCCGCCGCGCGAGCCGTGGGGAGGCCAGGCACCTGGACGAACCGGGCGAGCGTGACCGGGTAGAACGGCGCGACGCCGAGGCCGGCCAGGGCGAGCCCCAACGTGACCGGCACCGGCGCGTCGAACAGCGCGACGACGACGGTTCCGGCCGCCGCGAGCCCGCAACCCACGAGGATGACGGGGACTCGGCGGGCGATCAGGCGGGGCGCCGCCAGCCGTCCCGCCGCCATCCCGACCAGGAACGTGGTCGCGGCGGCCGCGGCCGCTCCCGCGGGCAGGCCGGTGGCCTGCAGCCTGGTGGTCGACCAGATCGTGAAGCAGAACTCGATCGACACCGCGACCACGATCGTGGCCCACACCCCCGCGGCCCGCCACACGGACGGCGCCCGCGCGACCTCCACCTGGGGCCGGGCGCGCTCCACGGAGCCGAGCGGCCCGTCACCCGTTCCACACCTCGAGCCGGAGCCCGAACTGGAGACGGAGACGGCATCCGAACTGGAGACGGCGTCCGAGAAAGAGACGGCGTCCGCGACAGAGACGGCGTCCGAGCTGGCGACGGTGGCGGTGGCTGAGACAGAGACGGCGTCCGAGCTGGCGACGGTGGCGGTGGTTGAGACAGAGACGGCGTCCGGCACAGAGACGGCGTCCGCATGAGGGCCCGTGGCGGCGGCTGAGCGGCGGGGACGGGCGTCGGCGGCCAGGAACAGCAGAGGAGGGACGGCGATCAGCAGGGCGAGCCGGCCGCTGAGACCAGTGGCGGCCAAGGCCCCGATCGCGAGCGGCCCGAACAGCGCGCTGACGCTCCCGGCCGCGTACGCCCGAGCCAGCCCTGCAGCGGCGTCCGGTCCGCCCAGCAGGGCGGGGGTGACCAGCACGAACCCCGCCGCGCCCAGGCCGAGCAGCAGCGCGCCTGCCGCCGCCATGACCGCGCTCGCGCCGGTCGCGAGCAGGATCGTTCCCGCGGCGGCGACCAGGGCGGAGCCGAGCAGGGCCGGCCGCGGGCCGGGGCGGAGCGCCCAGCGTCCGGTGACGCCGGCGACCAGCAGGCCGACGCCGAACGACGACGACAGCCACGCGAGCTCCTCCGGCGCGCTGTCCAGGTCGGCGGCCAGCAGCACGAGGCAGGCGCCGAGACTGTTGACGGTGAAGCCGAGCGCCGCCTGCGCAAGCCCGACCTGGCGGACCACGCGCCGGTCCCAGCTCATGGTTGCACCCGGTGGCCCACGGCTTCGCGCCTGGTTCGCGCGCGGCGCAGCAGGTCGGCCAGGTGTCCGAGGTCGCTCACGCGCAGGTCGCCGTCGAGGCCGCGGAGCGCCGCGGTGATCATCCCCGCCGCCGCGCCCGCGGCGAGGCCGGGCGCGGAGTCCTCGACGACGAGGCACGCGGCGGGGTCGACGCCCAGCTCGGCGGCGGCCCGCAGGTAGCCCTCGGGATCGGGCTTGCCCTGCCGTACGTCGTCGATCGTGAGAAGCAGCGGCGGTTCGATCCCGGCCGTGGCCAGCCGCGCCTTCGCCAGCCGTCCGTCGGCGCTCGTCACCACCGCCCACGGCAGGCCCGACTCCTCCAGCGCGGCGAGCAGGTCGGACGCGCCGATCGCGGCGGCGACGTCCGACAGGTCGTCGTACTGCAGAGCGAGCTGCCGCTGGGCCGCGATCGCGGCCGCCTCCTCGTCGAGCTGCGGGAAGAGCTGTCGCACCGTACGGCCTGACGGGTTGCCATGGGCGATCGCGAGCACCGTTTCCACCGCGACGCCGTACTCGCCTGCCCAGATGGTCCAGGCGCGCTCGACGCAGGCGTCGGAATCGACGAGAGTGCCGTCCATGTCCAGAAGTACCGCCTCCACCTCACCGAGGTCCGGCCGTCGTGTCATGGGGCCTCCTTCTGTATAAACTCGTCCATCGAGCATAAAGGAGACAGTGGTGCGGATGGCAAGCCCCTCTCGCGTCGGCGACGCTCGCTGGCGCGGGGCGTTGGCGGTTCTCGAGGAGATGCGCCGCGAGCCGGGGGTGACGAGAGCGGTGGTGGCGCAGCGGCTCGGGCTGAGCAGCGGCTCGGCCACCGAGATCACCGCGCGCCTGCGTGAGCTGGCGCTTCTGTCCGAGGCTCCGGCCGCGGCCTCGGGACGGGGCCGTCCCACCACCGTCCTCGGCCCGCACCCCGAAGGCCCGCTCGTGATCGCTGTCGACCTGCGCCAGGAGGACTGGCGGTGCGCGGTCGCGGCCCTCGACGGCAGGCCGGAGATCGTCGAGGCGGGTGTCCACGCCGGGCGCGGCCCCGAGCAGGTGATCGGCCCGATCGCCCAGGCGGTGCGACGCGTCCACACTCGCCACGGACGGCGGGTCAGGGCCGTCGGGGTGGCCGTCGCCGCGACCGTGCAGCACGGCAGGGTCGTCCAGGCCGCCACGCTGGGCTGGGACGCGGTGGACCTCGGCGCGCTCGCCTCCGACGCGCGGCTGCCCCTGCTCATCGGCAACGACGCGACGCTCGCGGGGGTCGCCGAGGCCCGCGAGGGCGCCGCGGCGGGCGCGGCGACGGCGCTGCACGTCATGATCGAGGTGGGGGTCGGCGGCACCCTGGTCGTCGACGGGCGACCGGTCAGCGGCGCGACGGGAGCGGGCGGCGAGTTCGGCCACCTCCCGCTCGGGGAGCCCGGGCTGCGCTGCCCGTGCGGGGCCACCGGCTGCTGGGACCTGGCCGTGGACGGCAGAGCCATCGCCCGCCATCTGGGCGAGCCGCCGCCGGACGATCCCCGGACCTACGCGCTGGCCGCCATCGCCCGGACCTCAGCGGACGCGGCGACAGCCGCGGCCGTCGGCCGTACGGCAGGCAGCTTCGGCGGCGGCCTGGCAGGGCTCATCAACGCACTCGACCCCGACGTCGTCACACTCGGCGGACTCGCCCAGCCGCTGCGGGCGGCGGCCACGCCGGAGTTCGAGGCCGCGCTGACCGGCGGTCTCATGCGCTTTCGCCGGGCGGACCCGCCGCGCGTGGTGGCCGCCGTCCTGGGCCAGGACGGCGCGCTGCACGGAGCCGCCCTCACCGCGCTGGACCACGTCCTGACCGAGGCGGGGATGAACGCGTGGACGGCCGCGCTGCGGCCCTGAGCTGTCGTGGAGGCGTGCGGCCCCCGGCTCATCCCTCGTCCGGAGGTTCGGGAAGCAACGGCCGCATGAAGGTCCGCTCGTAACGGAGGACGCACCCGCTCTCGTCCCTGATGCGGTCGGCTTCGACGAAGTCGGGATGGACGCCGAAGAGGGCGCGGTACTCCTCGTAGGCGGCCAGGCTGGGAAAGCTGAACAGGGCCAGGGCCTTGTCGCTGGCGCCCTCCGCCGGCAGGAAGTAGCCGTGGTGCGTGCCTCCGTGGCGGTTGACCAGTTCGATCCAGCGGCGGCCGAAGCGCTCGAAGGCGTCGATCTTCGAAGGGTCGATCACGTACTCGACGACACAAGTGATCACAGTTGACCCTAGCAACCGGCGGCCGCTTCGCTGTTCCGACGGGCAGACCGTAGGGCGCGCCGTCGAGCGCGGTGAGCACGCCGTACCCCCACGTCACGGCTCACAGCACGAACAATATGCTTTGACGCACAATAAGCATGAGGACACCATAGGCGGATGCCTATGAACTCTGGTGTCCGACTGATTCGCAACGACCGGCTCACGCAGGCGGTCGACTACGCCTACGCCGCCGTCGCCGACGCGCCCGTGCGCTCCATCTGGGTGGCCGGCGCGTGCCCGCTCGACCTCGACGGCAACACGGTCGCCGTCGGCGACTACGCGGGGCAGACCCATCAGGTGATGCGCAACCTCGTGACCGCGCTGGAGGGCGCGGGAGCGTCGCTGGCCGACGTCGCCAAGACCACCGTGTACGTGGCCTCCTCCCGGCAGAGCGACCTGGGCAGCGCGTGGAAGGTCTACCGCGAGTACATGGGGGAGCACGACGTGCCCAGCACCCTGCTCGGCGTCACCGTTCTCGGCTACAACGACCAGCTGGTCGAGGTCGAGGCCGTCGCGGTGATCCCTGGCTGACGGGGTCGGCCCACAGAATCCTGGCCGTGGCGCTCGCCGTGGCAGGGTACGGGCTGCTGCCCGGCGACGCCGCGGGCCGGCGGCTCAGCCGGTGAGCGTGGCGCGGGCGAGGGAGCCTGGGTCGGCGTCGGCGCGGGCGATCACGGCGCCTTCGGGCGACCAGATGCCCGAGCGGCCCGCGGTGCGCGCGAACCCGCCTCCCGTCGGTCCGGCGAAGCTGGCCACGGCGACCCAGACCCCGTTGTCGGCGACGACGCGGCGGGCCCGTTCCTCCATGATGGGCAGGTCCTCCTCCAGCTCGCACACGCCGGCCACGTAGGCGTCCATCCCCAGTTCGGCGGTCTCGGCAGCCTGCCGCGGCACGCCCATGTCCTTGCAGATGGCCAGGCCCAGCCTCCAGCCGTCGACCTCCAGCACCGACGGCTTCTCACCGGGCTGGAAGCGCTCCGACTCCTGCCCGCCCAGGCACATCTTGCGGTAGGCGACCAGGACACCGCTCGCGTCCACGGCCAGCGTCGCGATGGACGGGCGGCCCTGCTCGCCCCGCACGAGGGCGCCCGCCAGGGCGACCGATCCCGTCTCGGCACACGCCTCGACGATCGGGATGAGACGCGGGTCCTCGCAGGTGATGGCGGGGGCGTCCAGTTCGTAGCCGGTCAGCGACAGCTCGGGGAAGACCACCACGCGCGCGCCGGCCGCGCGGACGACGGCGGAGTGGGTCCGCGCGTTCGCAGCCACGTCGAACGCCATGGTCGGCGGCTGGGCGACCGCGATCGTCAGAGGGTCACGATGAAGCATGTCTCGCCCCAGGATCAGGTGATCGTTCGGATGCAGACTACCGGGCGGCTCCCACGGCGCTCAGCCGCCGGTGGCGTCACGAGACGCGCGGGACGGGGTGTCGAGAAGGTTCCGGTCCTGTAGCTCGGCGGCAAGCGAGGTGGACCATGACGCCAGAGCCGAAGAAGGGGCCGACGGACGACGCCCAGACCTCGGTCATGGCCTCAGAAAAACGCCCGAAAAGACTCCGGGCCGCCCGGGAGGCGCCATTCTTGTGCCATTCTCCTCGCGCCTGGAACGGCGATTTACCCCTTTCGGAATTGTTGAACAATCCTGGCGCCGATCCTCACCAGGGATTACTTCTCTCACGGCATGCCGAACGGCAGCCGCCGACGCGCCAGGAGCCCGTCACAAGCTGCGCAAACACTCCATCGACATGCGCTGGGAATGACGCCAAGAAAGCCGAGGACCGCCCATTTCACAAGCGGTCTTATTCGCACGCCGAAAAGCCCTCCGCGCCGCAGGGGCAGAACTGCCGAGCCGAGGGCGGCATGGAAACCGGCGCCTCCGCCGTCCTATGGCGAATTAGAGTTGTGCCCGTCCCCCCGAACAGGCGGAGGGACGGGCAACGGCGCGAGCCGTGCCGGAGCAGGGCGTCGCGGCCGGTGATTCAGCACCTCCAGCCTACGACCTCCCCTCCGCCCGGGTCGCGCCCGAGAGGGAGTGATCATGTTCAACGACTTCAGTCTGGTGTCCATCAGCGTCCCGCTCACCGGCGACCAGGCTCGGTGGCTCGCGCGACTCGGCTGTCTTCTGGTGGTGATCGTCGTGCTGGTGCTCGCGTCGCGGCCCGGCACGGGCTGCCCCTGCCTGATGGACGTCCAGCTGTAGCGCGGCGACCGCTGCCCCGCGCTCGGTGGGCGCGGGGCAGGAACCAGAAGCCGGAGTCGAGGGTGAGAGTGACGGCGACGCGTGCCTCGAGGCGCGGCGGGTCAATCGCCAGGGTCGGTGAGGTGGTGCCGGGCGGTGGCGAGGGCCACGTCGACGTCGACGCCGAGTTCGCGGACCGCGGCGGCGTAGGCGCGGGCGGCGTCGGCGAGGCGGGCGGTGCGTTCAGATTCGGGCAGGTGGGGGATGTCGCGCACGACGGTGCCCTGGCCCGCCCGACCGCGCAGGTAGCCCGCGGCCTCCAGTTCGCGGTAGGCGCGGGCGACCGTCCCCGCCGCCAGACCGAGGTCGTGGGCCAGGTGCCTGATGCTCGGAAGGCGGTCGCCGACCGACAGCCTCCCGGTCCGGATCAGCGCCGCGATCTGGGCCCTGAGCTGCTCGTACGGCGGCGCGACCGCGTCCGGATCGATCTCGACGATCATGCCGAGGCCTTCGGGGCGCGCAGCACCACGAACCGGCACGACAGCCACAGAACGGCCGTGGCCAGTCCGATCCCCGCCAGAGCCAGCATCACCTGGGACGGCGAGACCCTGTCGCGCCCGGCGGTGGACCACGCCTGGTAGATCCAGGTGTGAACGCCCAGCGTCGCCACGATGAGGACGGGCCCCCAGCGCGCTCCCCACGTCAGGCGGTCGCTCGGCCTGCGCACCACGAGACTGGCCCGGCGACGGCCTTCGGGCACCGGCAGGGACGCCCCGACCTCGGCGACCAGCGCCCCCGCCAGATATCCGGCGACGCCCAGGAAGTAGTGGTAGCCGCCGCTCCCGGAGGCGAACGCGCCGGCAGCGAGCCACCCGATGGCCCCGCCACCGGCCCGCCATCTGCTGGTTCTGGTCAGGTAGGCGGAGAGAACCGGCCGGGTGTCGCTGGTGAGGGCGACGTCGTACGCGGCGGCGAAACGGGAGACTCGCCTGCCGGACACCGGCAGGAACCCGATCAGCAACGCCAGGAGGGGCACGCCGAGCAGCCCCACGAGCGTCGCCGTCATCGGTGACATGGCAGACCTCCTCTACCCGCTCAATGTACCAATACAACGCTACATTCGGGCCCCGCCTGTTGCTTGACATTCCGGACGACGGGGGCATAACGTCCCGTCAATCGGCAGGCACAGACGAAGACATCCCTGTCAGTGGTCTTCGTCTGTGCTTTTGTCATTTCCGGACCGCTGGCAAGGGACCTGAACCCCCCTGAAAGGCGGCTGGGCATGAGCGACGCCCCCGTGGCCACCAGTACGACCCGCATCCGCAACGCCGCAGACGCGGCCGGCCTCATCGACACCCTCACGCGCCTGACCGGCAGGGCCAGCTGGATCTGGTTCCTCGCCCTGGCGGGTCTGTTCCTCGACGCCTACTCCAACGCGGCGCTGGGCGCCGGGCTGTCTCCGATGGTCAAGCAGCTCGGCCTGTCTCCCACCGAGGTGGGACTGCTCACCGCGATGGCGCCGGCCATCGCCATCGTCTCCAACCCTTTCGGCGGCTGGCTGGCCGCTCGGATCGGCCGGGTCAAGCCGCTGCTGATGACCAAGGTCGTCTTCGCGCTCGGCGCGCTGCTGACCGCGGCCGGCTCCGATTTCCAGACCGTCTTCGCCGGGCGGGCCCTGGTCGGCATCGCCTACGGCATCGACTTCGCCGTGGCCATGGCGCTGCTGGCCGAGTACACCCCGGCCTCGCTCAAGGGCAGGCTCAACTTCTGGCAGGGCGTCTGGTACACCGCCACCACCACGAACCTGCTGCTCACGCTGGTGTTCTATCGCTTCGACGTGGGCGCAGACATCTGGCGCTGGTCCGTGGCCTCCTCGGCCGCCTTCGCGCTCGCGCTGTTCCTGCTCCAGCTGACCTTCCTCGTGGAGAGCCCGACCTGGCTGGCCGCCAAGGGCCGTCTGCGCGAGTCCGCCGCGGCCCTGCGCCGGCTGTACGGCTTCGCCGTCCAGGAAGGGCCTCAGGAGGGCGGATCCGAGGGCGAGTCCGCCAGGCAGGTGGGGATACGCGACGCCGGCGTGCTGTTCCGCCCGCCCTACCTGCCGAGAACGGTGCTGTCCACGGTCATCTCGCTCACCCAGGCCATGCAGTACTTCGCGGTCGGCTGGTACCTGCCGGTGATCAGTCTGGAGCTGTTCGGCAGGGAGTTCGAGAAGGCCACGCTCGGCTCGATGGTCTTCAACGCTGTCGGCATCGTGGGCGGCTGCCTGTCGGCCTACGCGGGCCGCCGGTTGGGGCTGCGCGTCAGCTCGATGACCGGCTACGCGGTGGTGTTCGCCGCGCTGCTGCTGATGGGCGCCACGTTCAAGGAGCTGCCGGTCGCGCTGGCCGCGCTGCTGCCCGCGCTGTTCATCTTCTTCCACTCCGCCGGGCCTGGACCGAACGGCAAGTCGATCGCCGCGCTGTCCTACCGCAGCGACATCCGCACCTTGGGCACCGGCGTGACCGGCATGCTCGGCAGCCTCGGCTCGGTCGCGGGCCTGTACCTGTTCCCGCAGTTGCAGGCCGGTATCGGGGTAGGCGCCAGCCTCATGGTGCTGTCAGTGGTGCCGCTGGTCGGCCTGTTCACCTGCCTGGCGATCAGGTGGGATCCCACGCGCATCACGATCAACCTGGAACAGGAGGACATCGCGCTGCCGACGGGGGGTCCGCGCGGATGACGGCCAACCGCCGCAGGGGCGTACTCAGCATCGACGAGGGCACCACGGGCACGCGCGCGGCCATCGTGCTGGACGACGGCCGCGCCACCCCACCCGTCTACCTGCCCATCTCCGTCCACTCCCCCGACCATCTGCGGGTGGAGCAGGACGCGGCCGAGATCTGGGCCAAGACCTCGCAGGTCTGCCGGGAGGCGCTGGAATGGGCCCAGGCGCACGACGTGGAGATCATCGGCGTGTCGATCGCCACCCAGCGCGCCACGGTCCTGCTGTGGGACACCGTCACAGGGGAGCCGCTGACCCCGGCCGTGGTGTGGCAGGACCGCCGGTACGCTGCCAGGCTGCGCGCGTGGGAGCCCGGCTGGGACGCCCACCTGATCGAGCACACCGGCCGGCCGGTCGGTTCGCGCGCACCGCTGCTGTGGGCCGCGCGGGAGATCGACGCCAACCCGGCGGCCCGCCGGGCGCACGCGGCGGGCCGGCTGGCCTTCGGGTCGATCGACACCTGGCTGGTGTGGAAGCTGACCGGCGGTGCCGTCCATGCCATGTCCGCCACCAACGCCGTCGCCGCCGGCGGCTACGACCTGCGCACCGGCGGTTGGCACGAGCCATGGGTGGACTTCCTCGGCTGCCCGCGCGACGTGCTGCCGCAGATCCTCGACGAGGACGGCGACTACGGGGTCACCGACCCTTCGGTCCTCGGCGCGCGGCTGCCCGTGCTGTCGGTGATGGGCGACCAGCACGCGGCGCTGATCGCGCTCGGCGCGCACCGGCCCGGCCAGGCCATGTGCGTGCACGGCACCGGCACCTTCCTCGACGCCGTCGCCGGCGACCGGCCGCCCGTCCACCGGCGGCAGGTGCCCGGCGTGCTCACGCTCGTCGGCTGGCGCTCGCGCGGCTCCGCGGTTTTCAGCCTGGAGGGCTACGCCGCCACCACCGGTTCGGCCGTGCGGTGGTTGTGCGAGGAGATCGGGCTGTTCGAGTCGCCCGCCCAGCTGGCCGCGCTCGCCCGCGAGCACCCTGGGCCCAGCCGGGTGCGCTTCGTGCCCGCGCTGGCCGGGCTGCGCACTCCCGTCTGGTCGCCCGAGGCCACCGGCGTCCTCACCGGCCTCAGTTTGTCCACCACCAGGGCCGACCTGGCTCGCGGCGTGCTCGAAGGCATCGCCCACTCGGTGGGCGACCTGCTCGACGGCGTGGAGGAGGCGATGGGCGCGCCGGTGACCGAGCTGTTCTGCGGCGGCGGCCTGGCCGGCAGCGACGAGCTGATGGCGAGCCAGGCCGACCTCATCGGCCGGCCCGTGCGCCGCGCCGGCGCCAACGAGAGCGCCAGCCTGCGCGGCGCCGCCTATCTCGGCGGCGTGCGCGCGGGGCTGTGGCCGGACCTGTCCACCGTCGTCGCCGGCCTCGGCGACGTCCCCGTCTTCGAGCCCGCGCTTCCCGACGCCGCGCGCAGGCAGGCCCGCGCCGAATGGCGCGACCTGCTCACCCGGCACATCGCTCACGCACAGGAGGAAACCCCCTCGTGATCCGGCTTCCCGAACGCAGACCCAGATCGGAGACCAGGAGCGCCATCCGGCGCACGCCGCTGCGGCTAAACCGCCAGGCGCAGATCGAACGGCTGGCCTCAAGGTCGGTCGACGTCCTCGTCGTCGGCGGCGGCGTGACCGGCTGCTACACCGCGCTGGACGCCGCCGCCAGAGGCCTGAGCGTGGCGCTGGTGGAGCGGGACGACTTCGCCTCGGGCACCTCCTCCAAGTCCTCCAAGATGGTGCACGGCGGCCTGCGCTACATCGAGCAGGGCAACCTGCCGCTGGTGCGGCGCTCGCTGCTGGAGCGCCAGCGGTTCCGCCGCAACGCGCCCCACCTGGTACGGCGGCTGCCGTTCGTGCTGCCCATCCTCACCCACGACGGCGTGTTCGACGCCCGCATCGCCAAGGCCTTCGAGGGCCTGTTGTGGACCTACGACCTGGCGGGCGGCTGGCGCATCGGCCGGCTGCATCAGCGGCTCAGCGCGTCCGAGGTGCTGGCCAGGGCGCCGCGGCTGCGCGCCGACCGGCTCAGGGGCGGGCTGCTCTACTACGACAGCCGCGCCGACGACGCCCGGCTGACCCTGACCATCGCCAGGACCGCCGCCCACTTCGGCGCGACCGTGCTGAACGGCGCCGCCTGCCGCGAGCTGGTCAAGGAGGGCGGCCGGGTGCGCGGCGCGCGCGTCGAGGTGGACGGGCGGACCGTCGAGGTGCGTGCCGGGGTGGTCGTCAACGCCACCGGCGTCTGGTCCGACACCCTCGACGCCTACTCCGACGCCGCTCACCGGCCGCGCGTCCGCCCCGCCAAGGGTGTGCACATCGTGGTGCCGTGGACCCGGCTGCCCGTCGACGGCACCGTGACCGTGCCCGTGCCCGGCCGGGCACGGCGCGCCACCTGCACCCGCTGGGGCGACGTGGTCGTGATCGGCACCACCGACACCGACTACGACGGCTCCCTGGAGGAGGTGCTGTGCACCCGCGAGGAGATGCGCTACCTGCTCGACGGCGCCAACACCGCCTTCGACGCCAACCTCAGCCCCGACGACGTGGTCGGCTCGATGGCCGGGCTGCGGCCCCTGGTGGGGTCCAAGGAGGGCGCCACCCTCGACATGAGCCGCGACCACCGCATCTCCACCGACGCCAACGGCCTGGTCACCGTCACCGGAGGCAAGCTCACCACCAGTCGGCACATGGGCGAACTGGTGATCGACGAGGCGCTGAGGGTGCTCGGACGCCGGGCGCGCTGCCGTACGGCACGCCTGCCCCTGCTCGGCGGCGCGGGCTACGACGCGGAGGCGACCACCGCCACCGGCGGCCTCGGCGCGCACCTGGGCGAGCGGTACGGGACCGAGACCCGCTTCCTCGCCGACCTCATCGCCGAGGACCCTGCGCTGGCCGAGCCGGTCGTGGAGGGCAGCGAGCACCTGCGGGCCGAGGTGGTGTACGCGGCACGGTGCGAGCTGGCCAGGAACGTCGACGACGTGCTGTCGCGGCGCACCCGTATGCGGCTGTTCGCCCGCGACCTGTCGGTGAAGGCCGCCCCCGAGGTCGGCCGGCTGCTGCAGCGCGAGCTGGGGCTCTCCGACCACGAGGTGGCCAGGCAGGTCGAGGACTACGTACGCGGCGTCGACCGCGAGAAGAGCGTTCTGATGGAAGGACTTTCATGATCAGCAGGCAGACCGTCACCCATCCGTTCAACAGGGGCGACTACGTCGTCGGCGCGCCCACCCCGCCGCGCTGGGCCGCCGACTGCCCGCCGGGGAAGGGCGAGGCCAGCCTGCAGGGCGAGGTGGTGCGCGTTCCCGAGGAGGTGGTCGCCGAGCTTCGCGCGGTCTGCGCCGCGGTGCACACCGCCAGGGACGAGGTGATCCTGCGCACCCGCGACTGGTGGGCGGGCACCTCCATCGGCGAGACCGACGGCAACCCGGCCACCCCCGAGGCGGTGGTCGTCGAGGCGGCCGACGAGGAGCAGGTGACGGCCGTGGTGCGGATCTGCCATCGGCACCGCATCCCGCTGACCGTCTCCGCGGGGCGCAGCAACGTGCTGGGCGCGGCGCTGCCGGTGTTCGGCGGGGTCGTGCTGGACGTGTGCGGGCTCAACCGGATCCTCTCCTACGACGCCGAGTCGATGATCGTCGAGGTGCAGGCGGGCATGTTCGGCGACCTTTTCGAGAAGGAGTTGCAGGAGGTGCACGCCGCCACGACCGGGCACTGGCCCTCCGCTTTCGCCATCTCCACCGTCGGCGGCTGGGCGGCCTGCCGCGGCGCGGGCCAGCTGTCCACTCGGTACGGCAAGATCGAGGACATGGTCGTCGGGCTGGACGTGGTGCTGCCCGACGGAACCACCGCCACCTACGGCGCCTACCCGCGCGCCGCCGTCGGGCCGGACCTGCGGCAGCTGTTCATCGGCTCGGAGGGCACCCTCGGGGTGATCACCCGGCTGCGGCTGCGCACCCATCGGCTCCCGGCGTACGCCGTGGCGCGCGCCTACGGGTTCGACACCTTCGCCGCCGGGCTGGAGGCGTGCAGGGAGATCCTGCAGCGCGGCGCGACCCCCGCCGTGCTGCGGCTGTACGACGAGCAGGAGAGCGGCACCCACTTCGGCGAGCCGGGCACCAACCTGCTGCTCGTCGCCGACGAGGGAGAGCCCGTGCTGGTCGACGCCACCATGGCGGTGGCCGCCGAGACGTGCGGGGAGCGCGCGTCGGTGACGCTGGACGGCGAGGCGGTGTTCGCCAGGTGGCTGGATGAGCGGATGCTCGTCGGCAAGGCCGGCGACGGCTTCGCCAAGGGGCCGGGGTTCGTCGCCGACACCTGCGAGATCGCCGCCCCCTGGGCCGCGCTGCCGGACATCTACCGCGAGGTGGTGGCCGCAATCGAGGGTGTGCGGGGCACCCTGCGCGCCTCGGCGCACCAGTCGCACGCCTACACCGACGGCGCCTGCCTGTACTTCTCGCTGCGCGGCGACGTCGAGCGCGGCCGCCGCCGGGAGTGGTACCGGGCCGCCTGGGACGCCGCCGCGCAGGTGCTCATCAGGCACGGCGCCGCGATCAGCCACCACCACGGCGTCGGCCTGCTGCGCTCGCCGTACATGGAGGAGGCGCTCGGCAGTGGCTATCCCACTCTGGTGGCGGTCAAGCAGGCCCTCGACCCGCACGGCATCATGAACCCGGGCAAGCTGGGCCTGCCCAGCCTCTTCGGATCTGTCGCTCATTAAGGTGGATGCGGTGAACCATCGTCACAAGCGTCCCATCGACCGGCGGCTGCTCTCCGCGCTGGCCGAGCACCCCGTCGTGGCGTCGCTGGTGGGGGTGGAGACGGTGGAGCGATTCACCACCACCGCCGCCCCGCTCGGCATCCTGGCCTCCATCCCGCTCGGAGACCTGGCGGCGACCGTCAGGCAGACCCTGGCCGCGGGGAAGATCGGGTTCGTCAACATCGACTCCACCCCCGGGCTGGGCCACGACCCCGGCGCGCTGGCCTACCTGCAGCAGATCGGGGCGGTCGGGATCTGCTCCACCCGGCAGGCGATGATCGAGCGGGCCGCCGGGCTCGGGCTGCTGACCATGCAGAAGGTGTTCGTGACAGACCGGTCCAACCTGCGGCGGAGCATGCAGTCCATCGCCAGGTCGCAGCCCGACCTGGTGCAGCTCATGCCGGCCGTGGTGCTGCGCTACGTCGAGCGGCAGGCCAGGGAGGTCGGCGTGCCGTACCTGGCCGCGGGGTTCGTGCAGGCGGAGGACGACGTGGTGGAGGCGCTGGGCCACGGCGCCGCCGGCGTGTGCACCTCCGAGGAGCGGCTCTGGGAGCTGCGCCGCGCCGCGCTGCGCGCCTCCTGATCCGCACGCGGAAGGACCGTTCGATGACGCCTGTCCAGGTGCGGGAAGCCTCGCGTGCCGCGCCCGCCCGGTGGTCGCCGGCGCCCGCGGTGTTCGTCGTGCTGTGGAGCAGCGCGTTCATCGCCGGCATCCCGGGGGTGCTGGCCGCGCCGCCGCTGCTGCTGATGTTCGCCCGGTTCGCCGTGGCCGGGGTGCTGCTCACAGGGTACGCGCTGGTCAGACGCGCGCCGTGGCCGCGAGGGCGGACGCTGGCGCACGTGGCGCTCTCCGGGCTGCTGATCCAGGCCATGCAGTTCGGCGCCTTCTACAGCGCGCTCGGCGCCGGGCTGCCCGCCGCGGTCGTCTCCCTGGTCCAGGGGCTGAACCCGGTCGTCATCGTGCTGGCCTCGCGCGTGCTGGGTGAGCGGATCGGCGCCGGGCAGTGGGCCGGTTTCGCGCTCGGCGCGGCCGGGGTGGTTCTCGCGGTGGCCGACCGGGTCAGCCTGTCCCCTCTCGGGGTGGCGCTGTGCCTGGCCGGGCTGGCGGGGCTCAGCGCGGGCACGCTCTACCAACAGCGCTTCGTGCCCCGCATGCACGCGCTGACCGGCACCGCCGTACAGCTGCTCGTCAGCGCCCCTGCGGTCGGCCTGGCCTGCTTGGCGGCAGGGCCCGTGCGCGTGTCCGACTGGAGCGCCTTCGGGCTGTCGGTGGCGTGGATGGCGCTGGTCAACTCCATCGCGGCGTTCATCCTGCTCAACCGGATGCTGCTGCGCTCGCCTGCCAGCCGGGTCAGCACGGTGTTCTTCCTGACCCCCGCGGTGACCGCCGTGCTGGCCTGGCTGCTCGCAGGGCAACCACTGCACCCGCTCGCGATCGCCGGCCTGGTCCTGGGCGGCTGCGGAGTGCTGCTCGCCAACCTCTCGACAAGAACAAGGGTGATCTGATGCGGATTCGCGGAGCGGTCCTGGAAGAGATCGGCAGGAGCAGGCCCTACGCCGAGTCGCGGCCGCTGTCGGTCTGCGACCTGGAGCTGGACCCGCCCGGCCCTGGCGAGCTGCTCGTCAGGGTGGAGGCGGCGGGCGTGTGCCACTCCGACCTGTCGGTGGTCGACGGCAACAGGACGCGCCCGGTGCCGATGCTCCTCGGACACGAGGCGGCAGGCGTGGTGGAGCAGGTCGGACCGGGAGTGACCGGCCTCGCCCCGGGGCGACGCGTCGTCATGACGTTCCTGCCCAGGTGCGGCGGCTGCGACGGCTGCGCCACCGACGGCGTCGCGCCCTGCCTTCCCGGCAGCGCCGCCAACAACGGCGGCACCCTGCTGAGCGGCGCCGTCCGCCAGCACAGGGACGGCACGCGGGTGCTGCACCACCTCGGGGTGTCGGCGTTCGCCACCCACGCGGTGGTCGACCAGCGCTCGGCCGTCCCCGTCGACGACGACGTGCCGCCCGAGGTCGCCGCGCTGCTCGGCTGCGCCGTACTGACCGGCGGGGGCGCGGTGCTCAACGTCGGCAGGCCCCGCGCGGGGCAGACCGTCATGGTCGTCGGGCTCGGCGGCGTCGGCATGGCGGCGCTGCTCACCGCACGCGCCCTCGACGGCGTCAGGGTCGTCGGCGTGGACGCCAACCAGGACAAGCTCGCCACCGCCCGCGAGCTGGGCGCGCACGAGGCGTACCTTCCTGCCGACCTGCCGGAGAAGGCGGAGATCGTGGTGGAGGCGGCGGGCAGCGCCCCGGCGTTCGAGACGGCGGTGAACGCGACCGCCCCCGGCGGCCGCACCGTCAGCGTGGGGCTGCCCGCGCCGCACGCCCGCGTCTCGATCTCGCCGCTGGCGCTGGTGGCCGAGGGTCGCAGCATCGTCGGCAGCTACCTGGGCTCGGCGCTGCCCGCCAGGGACATCCCGGTGTTCGCGCGCATGTGGCGCGAGGGCAGGCTACCGGTGGAGAAGCTGATCTCGGCCAGGATCGGGCTCTCGGCCGTCAACGAGGCGATGGATCACCTGGCCGACGGCACCGCGCTCCGCCAGGTGATCGTCTTCGACCGATAGGCGCCTGCCGCGTCGGGGGCGTCGGCCCGCCGAGCGGCGGCGACGGTCGCGGCTGCGGGCGGGACGCGTGCGGGAGCGGGCGTGCGAGAGGAGGCGGGTGTGCGGGACGCGTGCGGGAGCGGGCGTGCGAGAGGAGGCGGGCGTGCGGGAGCGGGCGTTCGGGGGCGGGCGTTTCGGGGCGGGCGTTTCGGGGGCGCGGAGCAGCGCGCCGGACGGTCGTGCGAGGATCCGGGGATCGTGCACGACCACTGTGGAGGATGAGAATGTTCGCCGTTCCCCTGGGTGATGGAGCTGAGCTTCGGCCACTGGAGCCCTGGCAGGCCGAGGAGTTCCTCGCCCACATGGATCGCGGCCGTGAGTTCGTCGGCCAGCACATCGGGCTTCCCGACGTGGTGGGCGACCTCGACTCCGCGCGCAGATGGCTCCAGTCGTACGCCGACAGGGCCGCCGCCGACACCGGGCGGCTGTACGGCATCTGGCTCGACGGGCTCCTCGTCGGCGGCGTCCTGTTCAGGGTGTTCGACGCGGGCATGGGCACCTGCGAGGCCGGGTGCTGGCTGGAGCCGGCCGCCGCGGGACGCGGCCCTGGTCACCCGCGCGGCGCGCGTCATCATCGACTGGGCGATCACGGAGCGCGGCATGCACCGGGTGGAGTGGCAGGTCTCCTCCAAGAACACGCCGAGCATCAACGTGGCCAGGCGCCTGGGCATGAGCCGCGACGGGGTCCAGCGAGAGAACAGCCTCCACCGGGGCGTACGGCAGGACACCGAGATCTGGTCGGTGCTCGCGCCCGAATGGCGTTCCGCGCACGGCACCGCCTGACGGGCTCTCCCGTCAGACCGCGTGCGATCACGTGAGACGGAGGAGGGGGGTGACGGTGTGACGGTAGTCGCCCGCGCTCCCCTGGCCGCGCGTCCCCCGTGCAGACGGCCGGGGCTGCTACCGCGGGTCTTTCAGCGAACCGGACGATGGGCGGACCCTGCGAGCTCGCGCCGGCCGAAAACACCTCGCCGGAGCGCCTGATCGCCGGATATGGTCGCCGGGTGCCCGATGCGATCTTCTCCCACCCTCGTCTCGCACCCGTCTACGACGCCTTCGACGGCGAGCGCGATGATCTGACGGCCTACCTCGACATCGTCGAGGAGCTGGGCGCCGACCAGGTGCTCGACGTCGGCTGCGGGACAGGATCCCTGGCCGTCCTGCTCGCCGAGAGGGGCCGCACTGTCGTGGGAGTCGATCCGGCCGAGGCGTCACTTGAGATCGCGAGGTCGAAGGATCGAGCCGCAAGCATCACCTGGGTCCACGGGGATGCCACGGCAGTGCAGGGGCTCGGCGCCGATCTCGCCGTGATGACGGGAAACGTGGCGCAGGTCTTCCTCACCGACGACGACTGGACACGGACGCTTCAGGGCATCCACGCCGCACTTCGTCCGCACGGCCACTTCGTCTTCGAGACCAGGCGCCCCGAACGCCGGGCGTGGGAGGACTGGGCCGCCGACCCTGCTCCCATCGTCCTCGACGTCCCGGGAAGCGGGCCGGTGGAGCAGCGCCTTGAGGTCACCGACGTCAGCCTTCCGCTGGTCTCCTTCCGCCACACCTACAGGTTCCTGTCGGACGGCGCGGTGGTCACCTCCGACTCCACTCTCCGCTTCCGCGGCCGCGAGGAGGTGGAGTCGAGCCTGGTCGCGCACGGTTTCCGCGTGCTGGACGTGCGAGAAGCCGCTGATCGTCCAGGTCGCGAGTTCGTGTTCGTCTCCGAGCGCACGACCTGAGGTCGTCGGGGCGGTCCGCGTCCGCACCAGTCACCATCCGGTCCCGGAGGCAGCGGGAAAGACCGCGCGTGGGAGCGCTGATCGTTACGGTGATCGTCATGACGCTGCTGTCTCGCCTCGACCGTTTCAACCGGCGGCACCCGTGGAGCCACAACGACCACTACGGCCCGTGGGTCGCGTCCCAGGTGGCCTCCTCAGGGGCGGGCACCGTTCTCGACGTCGGATGCGGCACAGGCAACCTCGTCGCGCTGCTCAGCCGGCGCCCCTCCACCGTCACCGGGCTCGAGCCTCATCCCCCGACCGCCCGCGCCGCGGCGGAGCGCTTCGCCGGCGAGTCCGCGGTCACCATCGTCAACACCGACTTCGCCGGGCGTCCCCAGGGGCGCTGGGACGCCGTCACCCTCGTCGCCGTCCTGCATCACCTCCCCCTGGCACCCACCCTTCGTGAGCTGCGCGGCTGTCTGACCCCAGGCGGGCGCCTCGTGATCGTCGGCTGCTACCGGGAGTCAGGACCCGCCGACCTGCTCGCCGCCCTGCCTGCCATGGCGGCCAATCCGATCATGGGGCTGGTCAAACACCCGGCCCGCGCCGAGGCGCCGCCCCTGCACATGACGGCGCCCACCACCGAGGCCCGGGAGACCCTCGCCGACATCCGGGCCGCGGCAGCGAGGGAGCTGCCCGGCGCCCGGATCCGGCGTCGCCTCTTCTGGCGATACACCCTGGTCTACGACGCCCCGCCGGCCGCGGCGGGGCTCTGACGCCGCATCCGGCACCGCTGACCAGCCGGGACACGCCTCCACGGCCCTCCGCCGCCGTCTCCGCCTTCCGCGCGGCCGGCCTTCATCCCGCGGCAGGACGCCCCGAGGTCACACCCGCAGGTCGGTGGAGCTGATCACGGGGCAGCCGACGAGCTCCGCGAGCACGTCGCGCTGGTGATCCGTCAGCGGAGGGAGAAAGACGACCGCGTCGGCGCCGCTCTGCTCACGAGCCAGCGCGATCTCACGCGCCTTGCCCGCGCTCACCAGCGTGCGCGAGGAGTAGGGCCTGTCCATCGCCTTCACGCCGCCGTCGGAGACCCCCCTGCGCTGCACCACGCACCCCACCACGCGAGCGCCGAGGGCCGTCACCGCCTCGGCGAGTTCGGCCATGAGGATGGCGTGCCGCCGCTGCCTGGCGGAGAAGAAGCCGACGAGGAGGACGTCCCCGCCCGACAGCGTCACCGGCGAGGAGTCCCGCCGCCTCTTCGGGCGCGGGGCGCGGCCCCGCCGTTGACGTCCGTGCCACTTCACGACGGACACGGTAGCGCTCGCCCGCCAGGCGCCCTGCCTGGCTTCCCCGGCGGGACCCGCGATCAGCCGGGCCATCACCCCCAGGCGGCCGGCATCCGCTAGGCGCGCGGCCGCCGGGCCTGGCCAGCAGCGCGGGGGCGGCCACCAGGCTCGAGGCGGCGAGGAACGGCGCGCTCAGCCCGAACAGGCGCGCCAGCACGCCGCCCATCAGCGCCCCCAGGCCCGCCGCGCCCATCCCGAAGAGCCGGAACGCCGCGCCCACGCGTCCGAGCAGGTCGTCGGGGGCAGGGCCTGGCGGGCCGACCCGACGGCCACGCTGGTCAGCGTCGCTCCCGCGCCGCCGACGGCGAGCAGGCCGCCCGTCATCCAGACGTTCGCGTCGGCGAGGACGCCCAGCCACACCAGCGCCTGGACGCCGAGTGCGAGAGCCGTCGTCTGCCGGTAGGACAGCCGCCTGGTGAGGGCGCGGGCCCGCCATCCGGCGACGACGCCGCCGACCGCGCCCGCGGCCACCAGCGCGCCGTACGCCGCGGCCGGTACGGCGAGCACGTCCGTGGCGTACAGCACGAAGGTGGCCAGGACGAGGTTGAAGCCGCAGTTGTAGGCGCCGAGGCTGAGCGCGAGCACCCACAGCTCCCGCCTTCGGAACACGTGGCGCGGGCACGCTCGCGCCGCCGGTGACGACCAGGACGGCGGCCACGGTGAGGACCAGCGCCCTGACCAGGTCGGCCGCCAGCATGATCCGCCGCCGGTTCCAGCGATCGACGAGAGCACCCGCGGGCAGGCCGATGACCAGCCAGGGCACGAAAAGGCGGCCGTCACCGCCGCGACGGCGAGCGGATCCCTGGTCAGGCAGCCGGCGAGGAGCGGGGCAAGCCCTTGACATGCGGGCGCGCCACCGCGGGCGCGACGACCCTCGGTGGCGCGCGCGGGCCGTCAGGCCAGGATCTCCAGGTAGTCGAAGTTGGGGCAGCCGCCCGCCGTGATGGCGGTGGCCCTGATCGTGTTGGCGCCAGCGACGAGCGGGACCGTGATGCTCCTGTTCTGCCAGGTGCTCCACGCGCCGGTGGCGGGGAAGTCCACGTTCGTGCTCGCCCCGTTGACGGCGATGGCCACCTGCCTGCTCGTCGTGGTGCCGTTGGCGTAGCGGAAGGTCAGGGTGGCGCTGCCCGCCGCGGGGGCGTGGTGCGCCCACTGGACGTAGGCGCCCGCCACGTTGTCGGTGTTGACGAAGCCGGTGCCCGAGTAGCCCGCGTGGTCGGAGTTCACCACGCCGCGCGAGATCGTCGCGTTCTCAGCCTCCAGCCTCGTCCCTGTCGCCTCCACCAGCTTGTAGGCGCGCAGGTCGGTCAGCAGCAGGTGGCAGTTCTGCAGCGATCCCGAGGTGTCGCCGAGCGAGCGGTAGATGCCCCACTTGGGGCGGACCCTGTCGCCGAGGAAGGTGTCGACGCCGGTCTTCGTGGCGTCGACGACGGTCGTGCCCGCGCTCCTGACGACCCATCTGACCGAGCCCGCGCCGCCGTCGCCGATCTTCATCTCGTACTCGATGTCGATCCACCTGTTCTGCAGCGGCACCAGGTCGGTCCGGCCGACCAGGATGTCCTGCTCGAAGATCTTGTGCTCGATGGTCTGCGCGCCGTTGACCCTGCGCAGCGAGGTGACGGTGATCGGACCCGTGCCGGTGCCGGGCATCTTGGTCTGCATGATGTGGGTGAAGGAGGTCGTGGCCTTCAGCGAGGAGGGGATGTACATCGAGTACGTCAGCCGCCAGGTCTCGCCGTTCAGCCACCGCAGGTAGCCGCCGGGCGTGCGGTTGCCCGTCACCTCGTGCCGCTGCCTGTCGGTGGAGGTGTCGCGGTCGACCGTGTGCATGGTGAAGCGGAAGTTGTCGCCCTCGGTGGAGATGTGCGGGGCTCCGGCGGGGTGGGAGCCGGCCCTGTCGTCCTCGATCGTCTCGAAGGCGCGCAGGCCGTCCACGCCCGCCCTGGGCGACCACATCAGCTTCCAGGCCGGCGCGGCCACGGCCGGGCGGCCCTGCAGCTGCGGGGCCAGGACCGCCGCTCCGACGAGCGCGCCGAGCTGGCGTCGCGACAGACGCATGGCGGTCCCTTCTACTGGATCGTCGAGCGCCTGATCACGTCGGCGCTCCCGTTGCCGTTGTTGTCGGAGTTGCTCGATCCGAACCAGATGGCGCCGGCGTTGGGCACCTTCTCCACCAGGCGGAGCCTGCCGTACGTGCTGGTGAAGTAGGAGTTGACGGAGGAGACGTTCTCCCCGTTGAGCACGACGCGCCACAGCCGCTGGCCGCGCAGGGTCGCCACGAAGACGGTGTTGTTGACGATCGCGATGCCGCTGGGCGAGGCCTCGGAGACCGTCCAGGTGTGCTTGGGGTTGGTCATGCCGGAGACGTTGCAGGTGCCCTCGCAGGTGGGCCAGCCGTAGTTCTTGCCCGACTGGATCAGGTTGAGCTCGTCACGGGTGGCGTTGCCGAACTCCGAGGACCACAGCCGTCCCGCGGAGTCCCACGCCAGGCCCTGCGGGTTGCGGTGGCCGTAGCTGTAGACGCGGGTGCCGAACGGGTTGCCGGGGGCGGCGGCGCCCGTCTTGGTGATGCGCAGGATCTTGCCGTTGAGCGAGGAGAGGTTCTGGGCGGTGCTGGTCTGCTGGGCGTCGCCGGTGGTGACGTACAGGTGGCCGTCGGGGCCGAACCTGAGGCGGCCGCCGTTGTGGTAGCGGTTCTTGGCGATGCCCTGCAGGACGGAGGCGTAGCCGCTGAGCGAGGTGCCGTTGAAGTTCATCTTCGCGACCCTGTTGCCCTCCGAGGCGGTGTGCATGAAGAACACCTCCTGGTCGGTGGTGCCGTTCCAGCCAGGCGAGAAGTCGATGCCCATCAGGCCGCCCTCGCCGTCGGTGGTCACGACGTTGGGCACGGTGCCGACCTGTGACTTGGCGCCCGAGGGTGTCACCTTGAAGACTCTGAACGTGTCGCGCTCGGTCACCAGCGCGTAGCTGCCGTCCGGGGCCCACGACAGGTCCCACGGCACGTCCCAGCCGCCGGCGATCGTCGTCGGGGTCTGCGGCACGCTCCCGCACGAGCCCGTCGTGAAGGCGGCCGACGGCGCGCTCGGCGTGGAGAGCTGGTTGGCGGTGTCACGGGCGACGACGCGCAGCTGGTAGGTCCTGCCACACTCGAGAGGGACCGTGGCGGTGGTCGCGGGCGGGCTGCCCGTGATGGTCTGTAGCACGGTGTCGGCGGCGTCGCGGATCAGGTAGGCGCGCACGCCGGTGTCGTCGGTCGAGGCGCCCCACGTGAGCGTGGCCTGGGTGGGCCGCACGCCTGAGACGGTCGGCTGGCCAGGCTGGGTGGGCGGGTTGTCCGCCGGTGCGGGCAGGGTGCGGCAGGCGGCCTCGGGGCTGCTGAGTGAGACGTTGCCCGAGGCGTCGCGGGCGAAGACCGACAGCTGGTAGCCGAAGTCGGGGTTCAGGCCGCTCAGCGTGTACGGCGAGGCCGGCGCCGTCGCGATCTGGGTGCCCTGGTGGAAGATGTCGTAGGCCACGACGCCGAGGTTGTCGGTGGAGGCGCCCCAGGTCAGCTTGAGGCTGTTGTGTGTGATCTCGCTGCACGACGGCTGTCCTGGCGGGGTGGGCTTCTCGGTGTCGCCGGGGCCGCTGACGCGCAGCCTGTCGAGGTTGGGCCCGCCGTTCGCGGTGGCGGCGGTGGCCCTGACGACGTTCGCGCCCGCGTTCAGCGTCGCGTTGACGGTGACCTCCTGCCAGGTGGTCCACGCGCCGGTGCCGGGGAAGTCCCTGGCGACGACGGTCCCGTTGACCGAGATGTCCAGCGGCCTGTTGGTCGTGGTGCCGTTGGCGTAGCGGAAGGCCAGCGCCTGCTGTCCTGCGGCGGCCGCGCTGACGGTGAACTCCACGTAGGAACCCGCGACGTTGGCGTAGTCGACGAATCCCGAGCCCGTGTAGCCGGCGTGCTTGGTGTCGACGACGCCCTGGGAGATCGTCGCGCTCTCGGCCTGGTAGTCGGTGAAGTCGCTGGGCGCCTGCACCTCGAAGTCGAGGAAGTCCCAGTTGGGGTTGCCGCCGACGGCCGAGGCGGTCGCCCTGATCGTGTTCTGGCCGGCGACCACGGGGGCGGTCAGCGTGCTGGTGGCCCAGGTGGACCAGGCGCCCGTGGGGCCGAAGGCGCGGTCGTCGGCGACGAGCGTGCCGTTGACGGAGATGTCGCTCGGCCGGTTGGCGGTGGCGCCGTTGGCGTAGCGCAGGGCGATGGTGGCGGTGCCCGCGTGCGGCGCGGTGACCGTCCACTGGGTGTAGGCGCCGGCCACGTTGTCGGCGTTGACGAAGCCGGTGCCGGAGTATCCGGCGTGGTTGGACTCGACCACGCCCTGGGAGACGGTGGCGTTCTCGGCCTCGTAACGGGTGGGCGCGGCGAAGGCGAGCGAAGGGGCGGACACGACGAGTAATCCCGTAAGGGCCAGAAGGGTGCGTAACGTCATCTGGGTCTCCGTGAAGAGATAGGAGCTTTGCACCGTGATCCCACAGAAAGTCACGGGGGTCAACGGAATTTAGGAAACTTTCCTAACTTCCATTCGCGGGCCGCCCTTCAGAAGATCCACCTGAGGAGGACCGGTCCGGCCGGCCCTCCTCGGCCACGCGGCGAAAGACATGGGAGGTCTCAGCCTCCCTCCTTCCTGAGCGCCGCCCTGCCCTCGGCCGCGCCGACGAAGCGCATCTTTCCCAGCGGCACCTCCGCGGGCTCCGGAGCGGCGGGCCGCCTGGCCGTACGGCCTGCGTCCCTGTCGGTGGGCAGCACGTACGGCCGCCTGAGCACCTCGTCGAGGATGAAGACCGTCTCGGTCGCCTTCACCGCGGGGATGTTGGCCATGCGCTCGGTCACCAGCCTGTGCACCGCCGCCACGTCGGCCATCCGCACCTGGATCATGGCGTCGTGCTGGCCGGTGGTGATCGCGCAGTACTCCACCTCGGGCATCCTGGCCAGCTCGGCCCTGAACTGCTTCCACATCTGCTGCCGCACGGTCACGAAGACCAGCGCGGTGATGCCGAGCCCCGCCCTGACGTGGTCGATCTCCGCGGTGAACCGCTTGATCGCCCCGTCGGCCCTCAGCGCCTCGAACCTGGTGTAGGCGTTCGCCCGCGAGATCCCCACCCGCTCGGCCAGCGCCGCCACCGAGATCCTTCCGTTCTCGCGCAGGACCTCGAGGATCTTCATATGGATGCCGTCCAGTTCGAGCCCGATGCCGATCCGTCCAGAAGGATCAGCTGGGCGTCCGCTATTTGAAGACATTTCCGTCATTAGGTGATCAATCCCTTCACGTACGTCTCAGTCTTGTGACATGAGCTGGACATTCTGCCGGACAATCCAGCACCAATCGCAACCAACCGTCCAGCTTCGGAGGACACCCCATGGCGACCCGCTCTCAGACGGCAGCTCTGCTGGTCGTCGGTGCTCTCGCGCTCGCCGCCTGCTCCGCCGGCGGCGTCAAGCCGTCGTCCGCACCGCAGTCCGGCGCCAAGACCCTCGTCATCGACACGTCCTTCGACCTGAAGACCGCCGATCCAGGCCGCACCTACGAGCCGACGGGCCTGTTCGTCGGCAAGGCCGTCTACGAGACGCTGCTGACCTTCGACGGCGCGGACGTGACCAAGCCGGTCCCCGCGCTGGCCGAGTCGTACGAGCTGTCCGAGGACGGCAAGGTGCTGACCCTCAAGCTGAAGAAGGGCGCCACCTTCGCCGACGGCTCGCCGCTGACGGCCGACGACGTGGTCTTCTCGCTGACACGGGTGCGCGACATGAAGGGCACCCCCTCGTTCCTGCTCGACGGGGTCGAGATCGCCAAGACCGATGACACGACGATCACGCTGACGTCGAAGGCGCCCAACCCCGCGTTGCCCTACATCCTGCCCAACCCCGCCCTTGGCGTGATCAACAGCAAGGTCGCCAAAGAGCACGGGGCGACCACCGACGCCGGTGACAAGGCCGAGCAGTACCTGAACACCGCCTCCGCGGGCTCGGGGCCGTACACGATCGAGTCGTTCAACCTGTCGAGCCAGGTCGTGCTCAGGGCCAACCCCAAGTACTACGGCGCCAAGCCCGCCTACGACAGGGTCGTCATCCGCAACGTCGAGGCCGCCACGCAGAAGCTGAACGTGCAGCGCGGCGACAGCCAGGTGGCGCTCAACCTCTCCGGCGACCAGGTGACCGGCATGCCGGCGAACCTGCAGGTGAAGAAGACCGCCTCGGCCAACGTCATCTTCCTGCTCGCCAACCAGGACTCCTCCGTCAGCAAGACCACGCCCAACGCCAAGTTCGTCGAGGCCCTTCGCAAGGGCGTCGACTACGCGGGGCTGCTGGAGCTGGCCGGTGAGGGCTCGACGCAGGCGCCTGGGATCATCCCCTCGCAGCTGCTGGGCGCCCTGCCGCAGGACCAGGCGGCCAAGCGCGACGTCGAGGGCGCCAAGGCGGCGCTGGCGGCCAGCGGGCTGTCCAACCCGACCGTGAAGCTGGAGTTCCCGAGCGAGCTCACCGTCAACGGGCTGTCCTTCCAGCCGCTGGCCGAGCGGATCCAGGCCAACCTGAAGGAGGTCGGCATCACCGTCGACCTCGCGCCCGCGCCGGTCACCACCGCGCTCGACAACTACCGCAACGGCAAGGAGGAGCTCGGCCTGTGGTACTGGGGCCCTGACTACCCGGACCCGAGCGACTACCTGGCCTTCCTGCCCGGCAAGCTCGTGGGCCTGCGGGCCGGGTGGAAGGACGGCGCCGACAAGGCGGTCTCCGCCGCGGGCGACAAGGCGGCCACGACCATCGGCGACGAGGCCCGCAAGGCCGCCTACGCCGACGTGCAGACCAAGCTCAACGCCTCCGGCCCGTTCATCCCGCTCATCCAGCCGAGCCAGAACATCGTCACCGCCGCGTCGGTGACCGGACTGGAGTACCACCCGGTCTGGACGGTCGACCTCGCCGACCTCGGCGCCAAGTAGGCCGTCGCGATGACCGACCCCGACGGCCCCTCCGGTACGGCCACGGCCGTACCGGAGCCCCCAGAGAAAGCCGCAGGGACACGGGGGCGGCGGCGCGCCCTGCGGCATCCCCTCGCCAGGTTCCTCCTGCGCAGGGTCCTCATCGCGGTCCTGCTGGCCTGGGGCATCACGGTGGTGACCTTCGTCCTGACCAACCTCGTCCCCGGCGACCCCGCGACCGCCAACCTGGGCCAGCGCGCCCTCGGCGACCCGGCGATCGTCGCCCAGTGGCGGCAGGACCACGGCCTGGACAAGCCGCTCCCGCAGCAGTACCTCATCCACCTGGGCGGCATGCTGCAGGGTGACCTCGGCGTCAGCCAGCAGAGCCACCGCCCTGTCAGCCAGGACCTCGCGGAGACCGTCCCCGCCACGCTGGAGCTGGCGGGAGCGGCCATCGTGGTCTCCCTGATCCTCGGCGTCGCGTTCGGCGTGGTGGCGGCGCTGCGCAGGGACCGCCTGCCCGACCACGTGCTGCGGGTGCTCAGCCTGATCGGCATCTCGGTGCCGACGTTCTGGCTGGCCCTGGTGGCCTTCTACGTCTTCTTCTACCGGCTCCAGATCACCCCGGGCAGCGGTCGCATCGACCCCGGCCTGCAGGCCCCGCCGCCCGTCACCGGCCTCGCCACAGTCGACTCGGCGCTGGCGGGCCAGTGGGACGTCTTCGCCAGCGCGGTCGGCCATCTGCTCACCCCCGCGCTGGTCCTCGCCCTCTACACCATCGGCCTGCTCACCCGCTTCACCAGGAGCGCGGTGCTCGAGGTGCTCGGCCAGGACTACGTCCGCGCCGCCCGCGCCAAGGGCCTGCCCGGCAGGGTGATCCTGTTTCGGTACGTGCTCCGCTCGGCGCTGGTGCCCATCATCACGGTGGCGGGCCTCGCCTTCGGCAGCCTGCTGTCGGGCACCGTCCTGGTCGAGGCGATCTTCGCCTGGCCCGGTGTCGGGCAGTACGCCTACAAGAGCGCCACCACCCTCGACCTGCCCGCCGTCATGGGCGTGGGCCTGGTGGTCGGCGGGGTCTACCTGGTCATCAACCTGATCGTGGACGTGCTGTACGGCGTCATCGACCCCCGAGTGAGACTGCAGTGAGACGACGACTGCCCGAAGCATGGCGGCAACCCCTGGCCATCGTCGGCGGGGTGATCGCGCTCGCCTGGCTGGTGATCGCGCTGGCCGCCCCGCTGCTGGCCCCGCACGACCCGCTCGCCCAGGACCTGCCGAGGCTCGCCCCGCCGGGCGCCGACCACTGGTTCGGCACCGACCAGCTCGGCCGCGACATCCTCAGCAGGGTCATGTACGGCGCGCGCGTCTCCATCCCGTTGACGCTCCTCCTGGTCGTGCTGAGCCTGCTGATCGGCGGCCTGCTCGGCGCCTGCGCCGGCTACTTCGGCAGGTGGGTGGACGAGACGATCATGCGGGTCGCCGACCTCGTCTTCGCCTTCCCCACGGTCATCCTGGCCATGGTGGTCGCGGCGGCGCTGGGCGCGAGCCTGGTCAACGCGGTGCTCGCCGTCCTGGTGGTGGCCTGGCCCGCCTACGCCCGCGTCACGCGCGGGCTGGTGCTCGGCGTGCGGGAGCGGGAGTTCGTGCTGAGCGGCAGGCTGCTGGGCTTCTCGGTGTGGCGCTCGCTGCGCGTGGACGTGCTGCCGAACGTCACCGGCCCCGTGCTCGTGCTGGCCACGCTCGACATCGGCACCGCGCTGCTGCTGCTGTCGGGGCTGTCGTTCCTGGGCCTGGGCGCCAAGCCGCCCTCCCCCGAGTGGGGCGCGATGGTCGCGGGCGGCGTGGAGGTCTTCGACAGCTGGTGGGTGGCCACCTTCCCCGGTCTGGCGATCCTGACCGTGGTGCTGGCCTTCAACTTCCTCGGCGACACGCTGCGCGACGCCCTCGACCCCCGTACGGCCCGCGCCATCAAGGAGCGTGCGCTCTGATGCTCGACATCACCGATCTGAGGGTCACCATCGGCGGCAGGGACATCCTCGGCGGCGTCGACCTGTCGCTGCGGCAGGGCCAGGTCCACGGCCTGGCGGGCGAGAGCGGGTCGGGCAAGACCATGACCGGCCTCGCCGTCCTCGGCCTGCTCCCGCACGGCGCCAGGGCCACGGGCTCGATCGCGCTGGAGGGCAGGGACCTGCTCGGCCTGCGGCCCAAGGAGCTCAACAGGGTGCGCGGCGGCGAGATCGCCATGGTCTTCCAGGACCCCGCCACCAGCCTGCACCCCATGCTGACCATCGGCAGGCAGCTCACCGAGCACATGCGCCACCACCTCGGGCTCGGCCGCTCGGAGGCCAGGTCGAGGGCGGTGGAGCTGCTGGCGAAGGTCCGCATCCCCGGGCCTGAGGAGGCCTTCGGCCGCTACCCGCACCAGTTCTCCGGCGGCATGCGCCAGCGCATCGCCATCGCCATCGCGCTGGCCTGCTCGCCGAAGGTGCTCATCGCCGACGAGCCGACGACCGCGCTCGACGTCACCGTCCAGGCGGGAGTTTTGCGGCTGCTGCGCGGCCTGTGCGACGACCTCGGGCTGGCGGTGCTGCTGGTCACGCACGACCTCGGGGTGATGTCGGCGGTGGCCGACGAGGTGAGCGTGATGAAGGACGGCCTGGTGGTCGAGTCGGGCCCGCGCGGGCAGGTCCTGCGCACGCCCTCCCACCCCTACACCCGCTCCCTCCTGGACTCCCTGCCCGAGGCGCACGCCGTCCCGGGCGAGTCCGGGCAGCAGAGCGCAGGAGACGGAGAGACGGCATGACGACGCTGACGATCAGCGACCTGGTCGTGGAGCACCGCTCTCCAGGGCGGCCCGTGGTGCGGGCGGTGGCGGGGGCGAGCCTGACCGTCTCCCCCGGCGAGGTGGTCGGGCTGGTGGGCGAGTCGGGCTGCGGCAAGTCCACGCTGGCCAGGGCCGTGTGCGGCCTGCACCCCGCCGCCGAGGGCGAGATCACCTTCGGCGGCCGCCCGGTCAGCCCGCTGGGCCTGCGCAGGCGCGAGCTGACCGCGATCCAGATGGTCTTCCAGGACCCCTACGCCTCGCTGAACCCGCGCCGCCGCGTCGGCGACCAGATCGCCGACGGCCTGCGCACCGCAGGCGACACCACCACCGCCCCCGCCGACCTGCTGGAGCGCGTCGGCCTGCCCCGCGAGTTCGCCGGGCGGCACCCGCACGAGTTCTCCGGCGGCCAGCGTCAGCGCATCGCGATCGCCAGAGCCCTGGCGGCCAGGCCGTCGCTGCTCATCGGTGACGAGCCGATCTCCGCGCTCGACGCCTCGGCGCAGTCGCAGGTGGCCAGGTTGATGCGCGACCTGGCGGTGGACTCGGGCGCGGGGCTGCTGTTCATCAGCCACGACCTCTCGGTGGTGCGGCTGATCGCCGACAGGATCGCGGTGATGTACCTCGGCAAGATCGTCGAGGTGGGCCGGACGGAGGAGGTGTGGGCCGACCCGAAGCACCCCTACACCAGGGCGCTGCTGGGCGCGATCCCGCAGCCCGACGGCCTGGGCGTGCTGCCGGCGGAGCTGCCGGGCGACGTCCCAGATCCGGCCGACCCGCCCCACGGGTGCAGGTTCCACCCGCGCTGTCCGCTGGTCATGGACGTGTGCAGGGTGAAGGAGCCCGACTTCGGCCCCGTCGCCTGCTGGCTGCACGCCCCCGAGTGATGAGGGAGCAGCTGGTGCGCCAGGCGATGGCGGCGGCGGGCGTGGACGCGCTGGTGCTGCGCCCCTCCCCCGACCACCGCTTCCTCGGCGGCACGGGCGAGTCCTTCCTCGTCGTGCTCCAGGGCCGCCCGCCGGTCGAGACAAGCGATCCGGCCTCACTCGTGCCCAGGGGGGCGCGCAGGGTCGGCGTGGACGACGAGATGCGCGTCGCCGAGCTGTTCGCGATGCGGATCGACGCCGAGCTGATCCCCGCCTCGGCGGTGCTGCGGCCGCTGCGGCTCAGGAAGTCGAGCGAGGAGGTCGAGGCGGTGGCGCGGGCGGCGCGGGCGGCCGACGCGGTCCTGGCGGCCGCCCGTGAGCTGGCCTGGTTCGGCGCGACCGAGAGGGAGATGGCCGCCAGGCTGCGGACGCTCATGGTCCAGGGCGGCTGCGAGGAGATCCTGTCGGTACGGGTCGCCGCAGGAGAGCACACCGCCTCACGCGCGCAGCCGCCCACGGCGCGGGTCATCAATCCGGGCGACGCGCTGCAGGTGTCGGTCTGCGGCAGGTGGGACGGCTTCTGCGCCGAGGTGGCCAGGGTGTTCGCGGTGGCCGAACCTCCCGAGGACTTCGAGGCGATGTACTCGGTGGTGCTGGCCGCCAGGGCGGCGGCGCTGGAGGCCGTACGGCCGGGCGCCGCAGCCCTGCAGGTCGCGGTCCGCGCGCGCCAGGTGATCGAGGACAGCGGCTACGGCGACTTCGGCCAGGTGGGCGGCAGAGGAGTGGGCTGGGGCCACGACGAGGGGCCCAGGCTGGACGAGCCCGAGCCCCTGGCCGACGGCATGACCCTGTGCCTGGAGCCCGCCATCCACCTGAGCGGGCTGTTCGGCGCGCGGGTGGCCGACACGATCGCGTGCGGGCGCGACGGCGCGCTGCTGCTCACTCCCAGCTCCCCCGCCCTCCACGTGCTCGACCGCTGAGCCGTCCCTACAGCAGCGGGCGCTGGGCGCGCCTGCCCTCCTCGTAGGCGACGCGCGCCCGCCTGGTGCTCTCCAGCTCCGAGACCTGCGCGACGGGCACGTCCCACCACGACTCCGAGTCGGGCGCGGGCACCGAAGGGTCGGTCTCGACGTGCACGACCGTGGTCACCTCGGCCGCCCTGGCCTGCGCCAGCGCCTTCCTGAACTCCTCCACCGTGCTCGCCCTCAGCACCTGGGCGCCCAGGCTGGCCGCGTTGGCCGCCAGGTCGACGGGCAGCAGCGCGTCGGCGCCCCTGTAGCGGTAGCGGGTGCCGAAACGCTGCGAGCCGAGCGACTCCGACAGCGCGCCGATCGACTGGAAGCCGTGGTTCTGCACGAGCACGATGGTGAGCTTCACCCCCTCCTGCACGGCGGTGGCGATCTCCTGGGCCATCATCAGGTACGACCCGTCGCCCACCATGACGGTCACCTCGCGCGAGGGGTCGGCCATCTTCACGCCGAGCCCTCCGGCGATCTCGTAGCCCATGCAGGAGTAGCCGTACTCGACGTGGTAGCCCTTCGGATCGCGGGTGCGCCAGAGCTTGTGCAGGTCGCCCGGCATGCTGCCGGCCGCGCACACCACCACGTCGGCGGGCTCGCTCAGCTCCTGCACGACGCCGATGATCTCCGACTGGGCGGGCAGCGGGCCGTGGCCGAGGGTGTGGGCGCGGGTGACCGTCCGCTCCCACTCCTGCGCCAGCCGTACGGCCAGCGCGGCGTAGTCGCCCTCCACCGACCAGCCGCGCAGCCCGTCGGCCAGCGCGAGCAGTCCCGCGCGCGCGTCGGCGACCAGCGGCACGCCCGCATGCTTGTAGGCGTCGACGGGCGCGACGTTGAGGTTGACGAAGCGCACGCCGGGGTGCTGGAAGGCGGTGCGGGAGGCGGTGGTGAAGTCGCTCCACCTGGTGCCCACGCCGATCACCACGTCGGCCTCGCGGGCCAGCGTGTTGGCGGCGGTGGTACCCGTCGCGCCGATCGCGCCCACGGCGGAGGGGTGGTCGAAGGGCAGTGAGCCCTTGCCCGCCTGCGTCTCGGCGACCGGGATGCCCGTCGCCTCGGCCAGCGCCCGCAGCGCGCCCGTCGCCTCGCTGTAGATGGTGCCGCCGCCGCTGACGAGGAGCGGCCTGCGCGCGGTCCTGATCAGCTCGACGGCCTCGGCGAGGTCCTCGGCGGCCGGGGCGGGGCGGCGGACCTTCCACACCCGCTCGGCGAACAGCTCCTCGGGGAAGTCGTGGGCCTCGGCCTGCACGTCCTGGGGCATCGCGAGCGTCACCGCGCCGGTGGCGGCGGGGTCGGTGATCACCCTCGTCGCCGCCAGGAGGGAGGAGGCCAGTTGCTCGGGCCTGCTGATCCTGTCGAAGAAGACCGACACGGGCCTGAAGCAGTCGTTGACGCTGACGTCGAGGGAGCCTGGCAGCTCCAGCTCCTGCAACACCGGCGAGGCCACGCGCGTGGCGAAGGTGTCGGCGGGCAGCAGCAGGACGGGCACCCTGTTGATCGTGGCCAGCGCCGCGCCCGTGACCATGTTGGTCGCGCCAGGCCCGATCGAGGTGGTGCAGGCGAAGGTCGACAGCCTGTTCCTCATCCGCGCGTAGCCGACGGCTGTGTGCACCATCGCCTGCTCGTTCCTCGGCAGGTGGTAGGGCAGGGCGTCGCCCGCCTCCAGCAGCGCCTGGCCGAGGCCCGCGACGTTGCCGTGCCCGAAGATGCCGAAGCATCCCGCGAACAGTCGTTGCCGCACGCCGTCGCGCTCGGTCCACTGGTTGGCGAGGAACCTGACGGTCGCCTGCGCGACGGTCAGCACGGTCATGACGTCCTCCCGAAGGACAGCCCGGGGTCGGCGGGCAGTCCGGCACAGGTGTCGCGGATCCAGGCGTGCGCGGGGTCGTCGCACGACAGCCGGACCCGCTCGCCGGGACCCGCGAGCTCGGGCGTGAGCTCCGGTTCGTACGGCCCAGCCGCCGGCGAGCCCCTGCGGTGGCGGCTCACAGCAGCCCCACCGCCGCGTCGACGGCGGAGACGACGTCGTCGTCGGGCGGGTAGAGCAGCGACCTGCCGACGGCGAGGCCGCGCGCGGTCGGGCAGGCCAGCGCCTTGCGCCATCGGGCGAACACCGCCTCCTGGTCGGAGTCCACCTCGCCGCCGAGGATGACGACGGGCAGCGTGGTGGCGGCCATCACGCGCTCCATGTCGTCCACCACGGGCAGCTTGAGCCAGGTGTAGGCGGAGGTGCTGCCGAGCGCCGCGGCGATCGCGGCCGCCTTCACCGTGGCGTCGGCGGTCAGGACGTTGCGCACCAGGCCGTCCACTCGGTGCGAGATGAACGGCTCGACCATCGCCAGCAGGTCGCGCCTGGCCAGGTCGTTGACGGCCCTGGCGGTCGCCTCGAGGGTGTCGACGCTGGCGGGGTCGGCGTAGTCGATCCTGGTCAGCGTCTTGCCGCCCTCGAACCGCATCGCCTGGATCCTGGCGGCGTCGTAGCCGGTGAACCTGTCGTCCATCTCGAAGGCCGAGCCCGCGAGGCCGCCGCGGTTCATCGAGCCGATGACGACCTTGCCGTCGAGCGCGCCGAGCAGCAGGAGGTCCTCGAGGATGTCGGGGGTGCCGAGGACGCCGTTGACGCCTGGCCTGGCCAGGGCGGTGCAGAGCCGGTCGAGCAGGTCGAGCCTGTCGGCCATGGCCATGGGGCGGTTGCCCGCGCTGAGCGCGCCTCTGGCGGGGTGGTCGGCGGCGATCACCATGAGCTTGCCGTGCTCGCCGAGCAGGCTGTCGGGGCGCAGCCGCAGGGCGGCGGCCTCGGCGATGGCGGCGGGCCTGTTGGCTCTGGTCTCGACGAGCGTCGCGAGCCTGTCCTGGATCATGAGCGCTCTCCTGTGAGGTTCGTCGGCGGATCGAAGGCGGGCACGGGGCCAGGGTCGCGCGGCGGTCCGGCCACCGGGACGGGGCGGGAGCTCTCCGGGGGCTTCGACGAGGGTGCGGGGCCGGACACCGGGGCGAGAGAGGCGGAGTGGGCGGCGGTCAGGGTGGTTCCCGACCCGGCCAGCTCCAGCACCGCCTCCACCTCGGCGGAGGTCGGCATGGCGTCGGCGCACGACAGCCGTGAGGCGACGATCGCGCCTGCCGCGTTGGCGAAGCGGACGGTCCGCTCCAGGTCCCAGCCGGACAGCAGGCCGTGGCACAGGGCGCCGCCGAAGGCGTCCCCCGCGCCGAGCCCGTTGACGACCTCCACGGGGACGGGCGGCCCGACGACCGTGGTGACGCCGTCGGTGGCGAGCACCCCGTCCGGTCCCTGCTTGACGATCGCGATCTTCACCCCGGCGGCCAGCAGCAGGGCGGCGGCCGACTCGGCGTCGTGCGAGCCGACGGCGACCGCGCACTCCTCCAGGTTGCCGACCGCGACCGTGGCGTGCGGCAGCGCCTGCCGGACGAAGCGGGCCGCCTCCTCGCGAGAGGCCCAGAACATCGGCCGGTAGTCCAGGTCGAGCACCACCGTCCCCGTGGCGGCGCCCAGCGCGGCCAGGGTGGCCGACCTGCTGGGCTCCTGGCACAGGCCCGTCACCGTCGCCCAGAAGATCTCGGCCCGCGCGATGGCGGACAGGTCCAGCTCCTCCGGGTGGATCTGCAGGTCCGGCGCGGTCGGGAAGCGGTAGAAGTACAGCGGGAAGTCGTCGGGGGGAAACAGCTCGCAGAACGTGACGGGCGTCGGCATCCCCGCGACCGGCGTCACGTACCTGTCGTCGACGCCGAAGCCTCTGAGCGCGTCGTGCAGGAACTCCCCGAACGGGTCGGCGCCCGTCCTGGTGATGACCGCAGAGGAGCGCCCGTGCCTGGCTGCGGCCACGGCGACGTTGGACGGCGAGCCGCCGAGGTACTTGCCGAAGGTCTCGACGTGCCGGAGCGAGAGGCCGCTCTGCAGCGGGTAGACGTCCACCCCGATCCGGCCCATCGTGATGAGCTCGGTGACGAGCCCGCTGACGAGCCCTGTGGTCGGCTCGGTCACAGACGCTCCGCCAGCCAGGTGTGGTTGTGCCGCTGGTCGGCGATGACGGCGTCCCACGTCTCGGCGGTGACGGCGGCGCTGTCCTGCTCGATGACGTACCAGCCGGCGTAGCCGTTGGCCTTGAGCTGGGCCAGGAAGGGCTCGAGCGCGACGTCGCCCCGGCCGAGCGGGCAGGCCACCTCAGCCCACCACGACTCGAGATGGACGTCGCCGCGGGCCTTGGCGGCGGCGACGACGGCGTGGCGCACGTCCTTGACGTGGACGTGGTCCACGCGGTCGGCGTACTTCTCCGCGTAGGCCGCGGGCGAGGCGCCGCCGAGTTCGAAGTGGCCGCTGTCGAGGCAGAGCGAGACGTCGGTCAGCTCCATGAGCCTGTCGATCTCGGCGGCCTGCTCGACGTAGGTGGCGTAGTGGGGGTGGAAGACGGGGCGCACGCCGTACGACCTGACGACCTCGCAGGCGGCGGCGACGCGGTCGGCGGCGCGCTGCCAGGTGGCGGCGTCCCAGCCGTCTCCGGTGCGCCAGGGGTTGGCGCGCAGGGCGTCGTCGCCCTCGTCGGCGAGGACGGCCACCACGTCGGGGTTGCCCGAGGCGGCCAGCTCCTCCAGGGTGTGGCGCATGGCGGCCAGGTCGGCGGCCAGCACCTCCTCCGACAGCGACAGGTGCAGCGGCACGTAGGAGCCGACGACCGTGAGGCCGTTGTCGGCGAACAGCCTGGCGGTCTCGGCGGGCGAGCCGAAGAATCCGGGAGGGCCGAGCTCGCTGCCGGTGTATCCGGCCGCGGCCATGGCCTCGAGCAGCTCGACCGGCTTCATGTCGATGGACTGGCCGCCCAGCACTCCGTAGCTGCAGGGCGCAGAGGCGATCTTGTTCATGCGAGGCTCCTTGCGATCTGCTGGAGGGCGGCGGTGTCGTAGGCGGCGCCGGTGGCGGTGGACAGGACGGGCGCGCCTTCGGTGACGGAGGCGTGGAAGGCGAGCAGCTCGTGGACGAAGCCGGTGCGGTGGTCGGAGACGAGGCGGGTGGTGGCCCGCTCACCCCCCTGCATGCTCTCGACGACCAGCTCGGCCCTGGCGTCGCGCAGGTAGGGGCCCGGCATGCTGAGGTAGAGGCGGCCGGCCGAGCCGAAGACCGCGATCTCCTCGCCGTAGTCGGGGAAGTCGGGCAGCCAGTTCCACGACAGCGACAGCTGGGCGTCGCCGAGCGTGCCGAGCGCCTGCAACTGCGGCGGCTCCTCCAGCTTCACGCCGGGCTTGAGCCCCGCGGCCTGGGCGTGGGCGATGGTGAGCGGCTGCTCGCCGAACAGGGCGCGCAGCACCGACAGCTCGTGCACGACCGAGCCCTGCAGCACGTTGGTGTAGATCGACACGTACGGCTCGCCGAGGTCGCCGACGGCCTCGGCCGCCTTCGCCCGCTCGTAGGAGGTGTCGACGGCGGTGGGGTCGACGTCGCCGTAGCGCAGGTGGCGCTGGTGGGCGAACTGCGGGTCGTCGTCGGGGTGCAGCACGGTCACCCGCACGAGCCTGAGCGCGCCCAGGCTGGCCAGCTCGGCGCGGGCGCGGGCCATGATCGGGTCGTACATCTTCATGTAGGCCACCTGCAGCACCAGGCCCTTGGCCGCGGCCAGCGCGTCGAGCTCCAGGCACTCGGCCGTGGTGTGCGCGAACGGCTTCTCCGCCAGCACGTGCTTGCCCGCCTCGAGCGCCCTGCGGGCTAGGTAGGCGTGGGTGCCCGGGGTCAGGATGAGGACCGCGTCCACCTCGGGGTCGGCCAGCACCTCGGCGGCGTCGGTCGAGTGCCGCACGGGCCCGCCGTACTCCGCGGCGACCTGCGCGGCCAGCGTGGCCGACAGGTCGCAGACGTGGGTGACCTGGTACTTCTCGCGCAGCGTCTGGAGGTTTTGCAGGTGGACGGCCTGGGCGATGAGCCCGAGACCGATGACGCCGAGGCGCATGGGTGACTCCTGTCCGATGAGCGGCATCACGCGACGCCGGTGTCCTTGACGATGACCGTGAAGCGCTCGGCCGTCAGCCCGGCCGTCGAGCCGGTGGCCGGCGTGCGGCGGGCGGCGGTGTTCGAAGGTGACGTGCCGTCCTTGGGCCGCTCGCGCGGGCGCGGACCGCAGGCGACGTTCTCCTCGACCGTCATGTGCGGCCAGAGCGCGGCGCGGCGACCTTGTACCTGTCGAGGTCGAGCCGCACGGTCCAGCCCCCTGCGGGGATCGGGCCCGCGACGCAGCCGGGGGTGGTGTCGCTCGCCCCGACCCTGGGCACCAGGCGGCGAGGTCCTGGCCCGCCGGGGCGCTGCGCGTGCCTGCGGAAGGTGCCGTCGGGCTCCAGGAGGACGGCGGAGATCTGGACGACGTCCACGATCTTGTCGCACTCCAGCTCGCCCGTCTCCTCGGGCACGTGGTGCGGGTCGAGACCGGGGTCGTGCAGGCAGGTCGCGAGGCTGAGCGGCTCGGCGGCCATCAGGGACATCCCCTTTCGTGTCGCTTGTGGGGATTTTCTATCGAGTGGGACAGCGCCGTGTCAAACCTTTGTTAAGACATTAGGTCCAACTGATGTATGGTCCCTGATCGTGCCCATTCCGCGCTGAGCTGGAGCTTCACGGATGGAGCGGGACATTGCACGACTCAAGGGCAGCCGCCCCGACCGCCCTCGACGGGTGCGAGGAGCCCGCGTGGCGCCCCACCGGCGGCCCCGTCTAGAGCGCCACGCCGTCGGCCAGGCGGCGGGCCTCGTCGGCCCATCCGGCCAGGAACATCATCGCCGCACCGCGCTCGCGGTAGCGGCGGGCCGCCTCGACGGGCCGCCCGCCCCCGTAGTCGAGCTGCTCCCTGTCCACCGCGCGCAGCATCATGGGCACCAGCCAGTCGTACTTGACCGCCGAGGCGCACACCGCCAGCCGTACCAGCCGCTCGTCACCCGACCAGCCCGCCTCCCTCAGGCCCCGCACGTAGGCGCCGAAGACGGCGCGGTCGAGGGCGGGCAGCTCGGAGGCGGGCACGAACAGGTCGAAGGCGCTGTCGGGCACGTGGTTGCCGATGTCCTCACCGAGCGCGCCGTCACCGGCGAAGGCCCAGTCCAGCAGGACGGTCTCCGGCCCGCGCGCCAGCAGGTTGTTCGGCCACACGTCCAGGTGGCACAGGGCGCGCGGCAGCGACTCCATCAGGCGCAGGAACCACTCGCGGTCCCTGTGCAGCCTGACCAGCTCCGCGCGCAGGCCGGGCGGGAAGTGCTCGCTCACCAGCGGGTGCCGCCATGCCGCCTCGTCGTCGAGCAGCTCGTACGGCACGTCCTTCGACTCCACGTACTCGCGCAGGAACGACCTGCTCAGCCACGGCCGGTCGGGCGCGAGCGAGCCGCCCTGAGCCCTGCCCAGCTGCCTGGCCATCACCGCGTGCCGCTCGAAGGTGAGCCGCTCGCCCCCGGCGTCCTCCAGGTAGAGCGCCACGTCGCCGTCGTCCCTCTCGACCATCGCGACCAGCTCGGGCGCGCGCAGCCCGCTGCCCTTCCACAGCTCGGGCAGCCCGTCGGCGTAGACCTCGGCCTCCCTGCGCCAGTAGTTCCAGTGCCTGGGGTCGTGCGAGGCGGCCCACCCCAGCCCGCCCTCGTCCGCGCTGGTGAGCACCTTGAGGATGACGGGCCGCTCGCCGCGCAGCCGCCAGATGCCCTTGGTCACCGCGTTCATGGCGTTGTGCGTCAGCGGCTCGGCCGTCCATTCGCTCCAGCCCAGCACCGCGCGGATTTCGTCGCTCACCTGGAGATCATAGGTCCCCCTCGATTGGGGGTAGGACACGAAGAAACCGCCTGATTCGGGCGTCCGGCACGAATCGTCGGGGGACCGTCGTGGCCTAGCGTCGGACGGAGTCCGTGCTACGAAGTGGAGAGAGCATGAAAATCACCGGAGTGGAGCTGCGCCGGATCGCGATGCCGCTGGTCGCGCCGTTCCGCACGTCGTTCGGCACCGAGCACGACAGGGACGTCCTCCTGGTCAGAGTGGTCACCCCCGATGCCGAGGGGTGGGGCGAGTGCGTGGCGATGTCGGAGCCGCTCTACTCCTCCGAGTACGTCGACGGAGCCGCCGCGGTGATCCGCCGCTTCCTGCTGCCCGCGCTGCCCGACAACGTCGACGCGTACGGCGTGGGCCACGCCCTCGAGCCGATCAAGGGCCACCGCATGGCCAAGGCGGCGCTGGAGACGGCCGTGCTCGACGCCCAGCTGAGGGCCTCGGGCGAGTCGTTCGGCCAGTTCCTCGGCGCCACGAGGGACAGGGTGCCGTGCGGGGTGTCGGTCGGCATCATGGACTCCATCCCGCAGCTGCTCGAGGCGGTGGAGGGCTATCTGGACGAGGGCTACGTCAGGATCAAGCTGAAGATCGAGCCCGGCTGGGACGTCGAGCCGGTGCGCGCGGTCAGGGAGCGGTTCGGCGACGAGGTGTTGCTGCAGGTCGACGCGAACGCCGCCTACACCCTGGTCGACGCCCAGCAGCTGGCCAGGCTCGACGACTTCGGCCTGCTGCTGATCGAGCAGCCGCTGGCGAACGACGACCTGGTGCAGCACGCCGAGCTGGCCAAGCGCCTGCGCACCCCGATCTGCCTGGATGAGTCGATCGAGTCGGCCGAGCACGCGGCGGCCGCCATCTCGCTCAAGGCCTGCTCGATCGTCAACATCAAGCCGGGCAGGATCGGCGGATACCTGGAGGCGCGGCGCATCCACGACCTGTGCAGGGCGCACGGCATCGCGGTGTGGTGCGGGGGCATGCTGGAGACGGGCCTCGGCAGGGCCGCCAACGTGGCGCTGGCCGCGCTGCCCGGCTTCACCCTGCCGGGCGACACCTCAGGCTCGCGCCGTTACTACGCCACCGACATCACCGAGCCCTTCGAGCTCGACGGCGGCCACCTCACCGTGCCGTCGGGCCCCGGCCTGGGCGTCGATCCCGTCAAGGAGATCCTCGAGGAGGTCACCACCTCGACGGAGTGGATCCCGCTCGGCTGAGCGGTTGGGCTCCCGCACGAAGAACGGCCCGGTCTTGATGTCACAGGACGAATTCGGGACTTGTGCTTTGGCATAGCGTCACGGACATGTCGCTGGACCTCCACCGCCGCGCCGTGGTCGCGGACACCCATAACGACCTGTTGATGGCCGTAGCCGCGCGCCCACCCGAGCGGTGGGCGCCCTTCTTCGCCGAGCAGTGGCTGCCCCAGCTGCGCGAGGGCGGGGTGCGGCTGCAGGTGCTGCCCGTCTTCATCGACGACGCCTTCAGGCCCGAGGGCTCGCTGAGGCAGACGCTGCGCATGATCGAGTGCGCGCACGTCATCGCCGAGGGCAACGCCGACGCCGTGGCGCTCTGCCTCGACGCCGCCCAGATCGACGCCGCCCTCGCCGAGGACAGGATCGCCCTGGTCCTGGCCATGGAGAGCATGCCGGGCATCGACGCCAGCGTGGAACTGATCCCGACCATGCACCGCCTCGGCGTCCGGGTCGCCTCGATCGCCCACTGGGGCCGCACCCCCCTGGCCGACGGCAGCGGCGAGGACGCCACCGGCAGCGGCCTCACCTCCCACGGCGTCGAGGCGCTCAAGGAGATGGAACGCCTCGGCATCCTGTTCGACGTCTCCCACCTCGGCGCCTCAGGCGTCGCCCACGTGCTGGAGCTGGCCACCAGGCCCGTCATCGCCACCCACTCCTCGGCCAGAGCCCTGCGCGACCACCACCGCAACCTCACCGACGAGCAGATCAGAGGCGTCGCGGCGACGGGCGGCGTCGTGTGCGTGAACTTCTTCCCGCACTTCCTGGCAGCCGACCCCTCCGGCTACACCCTCGACACGCTCGTGGACCACATCGAGCACATCGCCTCCGTCGCCGGCGTCGACCACGTGGGGCTGGGCCCCGACTTCGTCCGCGAGGTGCTGCAGGACCTGACCCCGCCCTGCTGCGAGGACCTCGGCTTCGGCGAGCTCGACCCCTACGCCACCGTTCAGGGGCTCGAAGGGCCCCGAGGGCTGCCCCTGGTCACCGAGGCCCTGCTCGGCAGGGGCGTCCCCGACAAGGACGTGCTAAAGATCCTCGGCGGCAACGTGCACCGGCTCCTCGGCGAGGCCCTGCGGTGATCGAGATCAGGGAGCTGCACCGCCTGGAGGAGTTCGCCGAGGCCTTCAGGCTCTTCTCCGGCATCTGGGGCTTCGAGCCAGGCAACCAGCCGGTCAACCCCGAGATGATGCGGGCGCTCTCGCACGCGGGCAACTACGTGGCGGGCGCCTACGAGGGCGGGCTGATGGTCGGCGCCTCGGTGGCCTTCTTCGCCGAGGGCGCCGCGCTGCACTCCCACATCACGGGAGCGCTCACCGGCAGGGGCATCGGGCTGGAGCTCAAGCGGCACCAGCGCAGGTGGGCGCTCGATCGCGGGCTCGACCGCATCACCTGGACCTACGACCCGCTGGTGCGCCGCAACGCGCACTTCAACCTGACCAAGCTGGGCGCCAGGCCCGAGAAGTACCTGCCCAGCTTCTACGGCGCGATGGACGACGCCGTCAACAAGGGGGACGACTCGGATCGGCTGCTGGCCGTGTGGCGGCTGGGCGCGCCCCCTTCGCCGTTCACCGTCGAGGGGGCGCGGGTGGCGCTGCGCGAGGAGGCGGGCAGGCCCGTCGAGGGCTCCATGGACGCCCGGGTCCTGCTGGTGGCGGTCCCCGAGGACGTGGAGTCGCTGCGCAAGGAGGACGCGGGCGCGGCGAAGGCCTGGCGGCACGCGGTGCGCGACGTGCTGGGCGGGCTGCTCAATGGTGGCGCCCGGGTAACAGGTTTCCACGCGAAGTCCTATTACGTGGTCGAGCGGCCCTGAGGGGCGCAGTATGGACGCGTACCTCTTTCGAGGAGGACGCGATGCTACCCGTGGAACCGCGTGTGATCGTCGGGGTGGACGACTCTCCCGCCTCCCGCTGGGCGCTGGCCTGGGCGGTCGGCGCGGCCCGGCTGTGGGGCATGGCGCTGGTCGCCGTCCATGTCAGCCGGGCCCCCGTGCACCCCTTTCCCGAGGCGCTGCCGTACACGCACGCGATCAGGCAGTTCGAGGAGGCCAGGAGCGTCGAGCTCATCCACGACCTGTTCGAGGACATGGCGGGCGGGACACCCTCCGACCTCACCACGGCCTCGCTCGCCAGGCTCGGCGAGCCGGGGCCGCTGCTGGTGGAGCTGGCCAGGCCAGGCGACCTGCTGGTGGTGGGCAGGGGGCGTAGGGGTGGGCTGGACAGGCTGCTGCTGCCCTCCACCCGCCGCTACTGCATCCGCCACGCGCGCTGCACGCTGGTCATCGTGCCCACCCCGCCCGCCTCCGAGCCGATGACGGGCCCCGCCGTCGCGGCCCGTCCGTCGTGGATGCGGTGGCTGTCGCCGCGGCACCACGCGAGGTGACGGCGCTCGGGCGGCCTGCTCAGGGAGCGGGCAGGCGCGGCACGGCCGCCAGCAGGTCGCGGGTGTAGGGGTGCGCGGGCGTCTCCACCACCTGCCGGGTGGGGCCGTGCTCGACCACCCTGCCCTCCCGCATCACCGCGATCTCGTCGGCGACGTAGCGCACCACGGCCAGGTTGTGCGAGATGAACAGCATCGACAGCCCCAGCTCGGCCCTGAGGCCGCGCACGAGGTTGAGCACCGCGCCCTGCACGGACACGTCGAGGGCCGAGGTGATCTCGTCGGCCACCAGCAGTCTCGGCGAGGCGCCCAGCGCCCTGGCGATCGCCACGCGCTGCCGCATGCCGCCCGACAGCTCGCGCGGATAGCGGGAGGCCAGCTGCGGGGGCAGCGACACGAGGCCGAGCAGCCGCTCGACGTCCGCGGGCGTGGGACGGCGCAGCCCTTCGGCCACCGAGGCGCCGACGGTCATCCTGGGGTTCAGCGAGGCGTAGGGGTCCTGGAAGACCATCTGCACGCCGTCGCCGTCGACGATCTCCCCCGTGTACGGCACCAGCCCGCTCACCGCTCGCGCCAGGGTGGACTTGCCCGACCCCGACTCGCCGACCAGGCCGACGATGCGGCCCTCGGGGACCTCCAGCGTGACGTCGTCCACGGCGGTGAACGCGCCGAACCTGACGGTCAGCCCTTTGATGATCATGATGCCTCCCAGCAGGCGACACGGTGCGCCTTGCCGTGCTCTTCCAGTGGCGGGCGCGTGGCCGTACAGCGGTCGGTGGACAGGGCGCAGCGCTCGGCGAACGCGCACCCCTCCCCCACCTCGGCCGGGCCGGGCTGACGGCCGGGGATGCTGGCCAGCGGGAGCGACCTGTCGGCCGACATGTCGGGCACCGAGGCGACCAGCGCGCGGGTGTAGGGGTGGGCGGCGCCCGAGACGAGCCTGTCGGCGGGCAGCTCCTCCACCACGCGGCCCGCGTACATGACCACCACCCTGTCGCACAGCGACCCGACCACGGCCATGTCGTGCGAGATGAACAGCGTCGCCGCCGCGCTCTCCTCGGTGACCTCGCGCAGCAGGCGAAGGATCTCCCGCTGGACGGTGACGTCGAGGCCGGTGGTCGGCTCGTCGGCGATGATGAGCCTGGGCACGCCCATGAGTCCCATCGCGATGACCGCGCGCTGCCGCATCCCGCCTGACAGCTGGTGCGGGTGCTGCCTCGCCCTGCGGGCCGGTTCGGAGATGCGCACGTGGCCGAGCCTGTCGACGGCCCTTTGCCAGGCCTCGGCTCTGGTCGCCCCCTGGTGGACGGTGGCCACCTCGGCGAGCTGGCCGCCGACCTTGAGTGCGGGGTTGAGCGAGGCCATCGGGTCCTGGAAGACCATGGCCAGCGAGGTGCCGAGCAGTTTCCTGCGCTCGGTGGCCGGCAGCGCGTGGACGTCCTGCCCGTCGAGCAGGACGGGGCCGCCGCCGACCACGCCGGGATAGGGCACGAGGCCGCCGACGGCGTAGGCCGTCAGGCTCTTGCCGCTGCCCGACTCGCCGACCAGGCCGACGATCTCGCCAGGCCCCACGGTGAGCGACACCTCGCGCACCGGCGTGACGCCGCCGGGGAAGGTGACGGTGAGGTTCCTGACCTCCAGCACGGCCTCGGGGTCGGCCTCCCCTGCCTCCGGCGCCGGCGCGGCGGGCGCGGCGCCCTTCGGGACGGTGGAGCGAGTGGCGCTCTTGGCCAGCGCCTCGCCCATGAGGTTGAAGCCGAGCCCCGCCAGCACCACCATGAACGCCGGCCCGAGCGCGACCATCGGATTGACGTAGATGCGCGCGAACCCGTCGAACAGCAGCCGTCCCCAGTCGTAGCCCGGCGCCTGCACGCCGAGGCCGAGGAAGGACATGCCCGCCAGGCCGACCAGGCTGGCCCCGATCATGACGGTCAGGTTGAGGATGAGGGGTTCGGCGATGTTCGGCAGCACGTGCCTGCGCACGATCGTCGCCTTCGAGACGCCCAGCATGCGGGCGGCGGCCACGAAGTCGGAGCCCGCGATGGAGGCGGCCAGCGTCTGGGTGAGCCTGGCGAAGGCGGGGGCGAGCGCCACGCCGATGCCGAGCACCGCGCCCCGCGCGCCGAGCCCCGCGACGACGGCGGTGAACATGGCCAGCAGCAGCCCTGGAAAGGCCACCAGCGCGCTGACCGTGGAGCTCACGAGCCGTCCGAGCCTGCGCGGCAGGACGGAGGGGAGGGTGCCGAGCACCACACCGATCGCCGCGCCGATGGCGGTGGCCAGCGCGGCCAGCAGCAGGGAGAGCCTGGCCGCCACGAGCACCCTGGCCAGGATGTCGCGGCCGAGGTTGTCGGTGCCCAGCGGGTGCGCGGCCGAGACGCCCTGCAACGCGGCGACGGGGTCGATCAGCTCGGCCCTGTCGCCCCAGATCGGGGGCCCTACGACGGCCAGCACGAGCATGAGCGCGACGATGGCCGCCCCTGCCAGACCTGAGGGGGTCCGCATCAGCTCTCCTTGATGGTCGACTTGGGATCGAGCACGGCCAGCGCCAGGTCCACGGCGGTGTTCACGACGAGCACGATCGCCCCGTAGACGAGGATCACGCCCTGCGCGACGGGGAAGTCCTTCTGCGTGATCGCCTCGGTCATCCGCATGCCGAGTCCCGGCCACGCGAAGACGGACTCGACCAGCACGCTGCCCGCGATGAGGCCGCCGAGCAGCAGCCCTCCCGTGGTCAGCGTGGCGGTGAGCGCGTTGGGCAGCACGTGCCCGAGGTGGACCCGCGCGGCGGGCAGCCGCTTGGCCCTGGCCAGGCGGACGTAGTCCTTGCCCAGCTCGCGGGCCGTCTCGGCCCTGACGAGGCGGGCGATGAGCGCGGCGGGCCCGATGGACAGCGCGGCCACGGGCAGCAGGTACGACAGCGCTCCAGCCTTGCCCGCGGGGGGCAGCCAGCCGAGCACGACGGCGAAGACGACGACCAGCGCGATCGAGTAGAGGAACTCGGGGACCGCGACCGCGGCGCCCGTGCCGGTGGTGAAGCCCACCTCGGTGCCCCTGTTGCGGCCGTTCTCCGTGCGGATCGCGGCCCACAGCCCGAGCGGCACCCCCACCAGCAGCGACACCAGGGTCGCGAGGACGGCCAGCGACAGCGTGTTGGGCAGCCGGTCCATCACGATCTGGCCGACCGGCTCCCCGCTGAGGAAGGAGGTGCCGAAGTCGCCGGCGAGCACGCCCCCGACGTAGTCGAGGAACTGCCGGACCAGCGAGTCGTCCAGGCCCAGGGCGGCCCTGCGGGCGGCGATCAGGTCCGGAGGGGCCTGGGGGCCGAGGGCCGCCCTGACCGGGTCGCCCGGGATGAGGTGGATCATCGCGAACGTCGCGGCCATCAGGGCGGCCAGCCCCGCCGCGAACCTGAGCAGGCGGCGCAGCACGAACAAGGTCAGCTCGCCTTCGTCATACGGATCGAGCTCGGGATGACGAGGTAGGAGACGGTCTGGACGGTGGCGCCCTTCACCGCGACGACCGCGGTGTTCTCCACCACCGGCACCAGGTCGGCCGCCTCGAACAGGGCCGACTCCGCCGCCTCCCAGTCGGCGCAGCTGGCCGGCGCCGGCTTGCTGCCCGCCTTGGCGACCAGCTCGTTGTAGCGGGGGTTGTCCAGGTGCGCGAAGTTGGCGCCGTCAGGCGCGGCGGGGCCGCTCAGGAAGCCGACGAGCTGGGACGGCAGCAGCACGCCGATCGGCAGCCAGACCACGTCCCAGTCCTGGGTGGCGTTGAGCGACTCGGCCAGCTTGGTGTCGATGACGCCGTTGAGCTTCACCTCAACGCCCGCCTTCTTCCACTCGGCGGCCAGGTACTCGGCCGCGGCCATGAAGGTCGGCCCCTTGGTCGTGACGAACAGGTAGCGCAGGGTGAGGCGCTTGCCGTCCTTCTGCCTGATCCCGTCGGGGCCCGGCTTCCAGCCGGCGGCCTCCAGGGCGGCGGAGGCCGCCTGGGGGTCGTGGGCCGGGACGTGGCCGGTCACGCTGTCGCCCTTGCACGGCCGCGGCTCCATGACCAGGCTCGTGGCCTTGCGTCCTGTGCCGCCGCTCGCGATGCCCGCCAACTGCTGGAGGTTGAGGGCCTGGGTGAGCGCCTTGCGGACGGCGGGGTCCTTGGCGGGCCTGTCGTCGCCCTGGTGGTAGAAGAACTGGCCGTTGCCCATGGCGACGACCAGCTTGGTGATCGAGGGGTCGGCCTCCACGCGCTGCCGGTCCGAGCCCGTCACGATGGTGGCGTTCACCCCTCCCGAGGCCAGCAGGTTGACCGCCGTCTGCTCGTTCGGGACGACCTTGAGCACCACCTTGGCAGGCAGCCCCGGCGTCTTGCCCGTGACGCCCTGCGGCCCCCAGGCGTAGTCCTGGCGCAGGGCGAAGGTGTAGTGGTCGCCCGAGACGGCCTCGGTGAGCTGGAACAGGCCCGAGCCCGAGGTCTGCCTGGCCAGCACCGAGCGGTCCTTGAGTCCCTTGCCGCAGACGATGTAGACGTCTCTGGCGCTCTCCAGGATGAAGGAGAACGGCTTGGGGGTGGCCAGCGTGACCGTGCCGGCGGCGTCGTCGGCCTTGGCGGTGAGGTCGGCGGGAATCAGCACGCCCCTGAGCGGCGACTTGCTGGCGGGGTCGGAGATGTGGTTGAAGTTGGCCGCCACGGTCGAGGGGGTGACGGGCGAGCCGTCGGCGCACGTGACGTTCTTGCGGAGGGTGAAGGTCACAGAGTCTGGTTTGACGTCCCATTTCTCGGCCAGCGAGGCCGCCAGGCCGCCGTCCGGCCTGGCCGCGACGAGGCTGTCGTAGGCGTAGCTCAGCACGGTGTTCGTCACCGACAGGACGGCGGTGGCGGGGTCGAGCACCCCTGGGTCCGCGGTGACGGTGCTGGTGTAGGTGGCGCCGGCTACGACGCCGCCGCCGGGAGTGGCCTGGCCGCCGCAGGAGGCGGTGAGCGCGGCCGTCGTGACGAGGACGGCCACCGACTTCGATGTGTTCATTCGGACTCCGGGGCTGTGGGGTGGCCCCACCCTCCCCTTTGCCCCTGCGCGATTCTTCGTGCGCCGCGACGAAAGGAACCGCCGGGCTAGTGCCGCTGTCCGAAGATCCGCATCATGAGCATGGCCGCCAGCCTGGCCTCGGGATCGGCCAGGTCGAGGCCGCTGATCTCGGTCAGCCTGCGCAGGCGGTACCTGAAGGTGTTGGAGTGCACGTGGACGGCGGCCGCCGCGGCGTTGACGTCGCCGAAGCTGTCGAGGTAGGCGCGCAGCGTCGCGGCCAGTTCGGTGCCGTGCTCGGCGTCGTAGCGCAGCAGGCGCTGGAAGGGGCCCGTCGGTGTCTGCTCCTCCGCGGCCGCGAGGTCACCGAGACGCAGCAGCAGCGCCTCGAAGTGGACGTCACTGTACCCGGCCACCTGCCCCGAGACCCCCCTGGAGCGCAGCACGCGCAGCGACCTGTCGGCGTCGGCCCTCGACCTGGCGACCTCGCCCAGGTCGGCCGCCAGCCTGCCCACACCGATGTTGGCGTTGTGGCGGGGGCCGACCCTGGACAGGAAGCTCTGCGCCACCCGCACCGCGCGAGCCTCCTCCTCTCCGCTGGCGTGCATCGGCAGGACGGCGTAGGCGACCGAGCCGACGAGCGCCGCCGCCGCCTTCGGGTGGATGGCGCCGACGTGCAGGGCCAGGGCGTCGCAGAAGCGCTGCCTGCTCGACTCGGACTGGGCCGCGTCGATCTGGTCGTCGGCCAGCTGGGCGGCCAGGACGCACAGCCGCTCGCTGGCGACGCCGAGCCTGCCCGCGGCCTCGGCCGCGTCCTTGCCGCCCTCCAGGACGGTGGACAGCAGGTCGGCCTGGAGCCGTCTGCGGGTGTCGGCGCCCACGCGCTGGCGCAGCAGGTGCAGCGCGACGATCTTGGCGGCGTCGATCAGCGCCCACTCGCGCTGCTTGCTGAGCGGCTCGCGCACCGCCGCCCAGATGGAGCCGAGGATCTCGTCGCCCGACCTGACCGCGATGGCCACGCGGGGCAGACTCTCGGTCAGGGGGATGTAGACGGGGCCGGGGTTCTGGTAGATCTTGCGGAACCAGCCCTGCTCGTCGAGCATCCGCTGGTAGCTCTCCGGCACCTGCCTGCCCAGCACGGTCGCGATCCTGCCGGGGTCGGCCTCGTCCTGGCGGCCGGAGAAGGCCAGCACCCGCGAGGAGCGGTCTTCAATGGTGATGGGCGCGTCCAGCAGCGCGCACAGCGCGTTCGCCAGGGAGAACAGGTCGTCGGGCGGGCTCTGCCCCGCCTCGGTGAGGTCGCCCTCGGCCAGCAGCGAGCGCAGCAGCGCCGCCACCTGCGACCAGGAGGCGGCGCGGGTGAGGCCGAGGAGGGCGACCCCCGTCTCCAGCACCTTGGCGCGCACCCGCTCGTCCACCGCCACGGGCTGCTTGACCACGATGCCCGAGCCCGCCTTCGCGGCCTCGAGCAGGTCGCAGATGTGCTCGGCGCCCTCGACCCCCACGCCGAGCAGGATGCCACCCGAAGGCAGCATCAGCTCGTCGAGGGGGTCGTAGATGTGCACGCCCGTGACCTCGGTGTCGAGACCGCCGGGGGAGGCGGCCACATCGAGCACGGTGCTGCCCAGGTCGTCGAGGATGCGACGCAGACTGGCCCTCGGCCGGGTCGTCATCTCCTCACGATAATGGACGAAACCCGACATCAGCCGCGCAGCTCGTCGACCGCCCTGCGGGCCGCCGCGCCGATCACGGCGTCCGCGGCGGGCAGGCGGTAGCCGAGCGAGCGCGGCCTGAGGTAGACCGCGACGGCGTAGCGGCCGCCGTCGGGGTACTCCACGACGCCCGCCTCGTTACGGATGCCGAAGATCGTGCCGGTCTTTCCCGACACCCGCACCTCGTCGCCGAAGCCCGACGACAGCCTGTGCGGCCAGATCTGCCTGCCCATGATCTGCCTGACCTCGGCGCACGCCTCGGCGGGTCCCGCCTCGTCGCGCCAGATCTTCGTCAGCAGCGTGGTGGTCTCACGCGGGGTGGAGGCCGAGGTCCTGACGGGGTCGAGCACCGACAGCGTGCGCAACGCGTCGGGATCGGCGTTCTCCAGTTCCTCCCACGTGCCCGCGCCCAGCTCGGTGAGCACGGAGCCGAGCAGCACGCGGCAGTCGCCGACCAGGCGCGTGTTCTTCAGCCCGAGCTCGGCGAGGGTGGCGTTGACCCGCTCCACCCCCACCCTCTCCAGCAGCGCGTCGGTGGCGGCGTTGTCGCTCATCGACATCATGAAGTGCGCCAGGTCGCGCAGCGACAACTCGATCTCGTCGGCGCAGCCGGAGGTGCCGATGCCGCCGTCGCGGTGCTCCATGGTCAGCGGCAGCCGCTCGGTCCTGCAGAGCAGGCCGTCGGCGGCCTGGCGGGCGTACTCCAGGACGATCGGGATCTTGAAGACGGAGGCGAGCACCACGGGATCGTCGGCCCCGTGGCACACCTCCTTCACTCCGTCGACCTCGCGGGCGTGCAGGAAGCCCTCCACGCCCGCGGCCTCGAACAGCTCACGCACGTGGCACCGCCCTGCCGTTGTGCAGGTAGGCGGCCCTGCCGCCCTCGAGCACGAAGGTGATCGGGAGGTGACCCCCCGACTCAGCCTCCACCGTGATGAAGGTCTGGCCCGACAGGTGCACGTACCTCTCGGTCCTCCGCTGGACGCCGGCCTTGGCCATGAACTCGCCGGGGATGGTGGTGACGTCGAGGCCGCCGTCGGCGGCCGTCACCTCCAGCACGGCGGAGGGGGCGCTGTAGGTGCCGATGTACGGCGCCGCGTCGACCTCCCGCCGCTGCTCGGGCGGGGTGGGCAGGGCGGGCACCGGCAGCCCGGTCAGCTCGCGGATGACCGGCAGGGCCAGCTCGTCGACCAGCCCGAGAAAGCCGCCGCCGTTGCCGCTCATCGCGAGCGTGACGTCGCTGCCCGGGATGATGCGCCAGAACGTGCTCTGCCCGATCGTGCCGCCGTCGTGGCCGATGACGGGCGCGCCCCAGTCGAACAGCTCGAAGCCGAGCCCCCACCGGTCGGCCATCAGACCGCCGACGCCGGGCACGTCCACCTGAGGGGTGGTCATCGCGGCGATGGTCTCGGCCTTGAGCACGCCCTCGCCGCCGTTGAGGAACATCCGGCCGAAGCGGACCAGCTCGCGCGGGGCCAGACACATCGTCGATCCCGCGGGAGCGTTGGAGCGCGGCATCTGCCAGTGGGGGTTCACCGCGTTGTCAGGCCCGACGTGCCCCGCCGAGGCGCGGAACAGGATCGCCTCCTCCGGCAGCAGGCCCACGTGCGTGACGCCGAGCGGGTCCAGCAGCCGCTCGCGCATCGTCTCCTCCCAGGTGCCGCCGCCGAACCTGGCCGCCAGGGCGCCGAGCACGACGAAGCCGGAGTTGCAGTAGGAGAACAGCTCCCCTGGAGCGTGCGCCTGGCCCGCGTCGTGCAGGAACGCGATGTAGCGGTCGAGGCTGTCGTCGCCGCGGCCGGTGTCCTCGAACAGGTCGCCGGCGATGCCGCTGGTGTGGGTGAGCAGGTGCCTGACCGTCACCGTCTCGCTCACCTCGGGGTCGGCCACGGCGAACTCGGGCAGGTACGTGCGCACCGGCGTGTCGAGGTCGACCAGCCCCTCCTCGACCAGGCGCATCACCAGGGCGGAGGTCCAGATCTTGGTCGTTGAGCCGACCTGGAACAGGCTGTCGGTGGTGGTCTCCACGCCCGTGTTCCTGTTGAGCACGCCGGTGGCGGCCTCGACGAGCTCCGTGCCGGTCCAGACCGCGATGGCGGCTCCCGGCACGTCGTGGCGGCGGGCGGCCTCGTCGAGACGCTTCTGCAGGTCCATGTCGCGCTCCTCAGGAGATCTTGGGGGTGGCCCGGGCGCCCAGGTGGACGTATGGTGAGCCGTCGGCCAGCTCGTAGAAGACCGCCGACAGCCATTGCGGGTCTCCCGGCATGCGGCCGACGAAGGTGACCTCGTCCACGGCGGTCAGGTCGAAGGTGACCGGCTCGTCAAGGACCTTCAGAGCGCCGGTCGACTCCATGCTCAGCGAGAGGCCGCCGTCGCGCTCGGCGACCGTGATTCGCGCGCCGACCCGCTCGTACACGCCGGCGAAGCGGCTCTCGTCCACCTCCACGGGCTGCTCGGGCGGTCCCAGCACAGGCGGCACGGCCACGCCGTCGAGGTCGCGGAACAGCTCGGTGGACAGGGCATGCATGAAGGCGGCGCTGTGGCCGCCGTTGACCACGGCGCACGCGATCGTGCCGGTGTCGGGCAGCATCCACAGCATCGCGGACTGGCCGATGGTGTTGCCGCCGTGGGAGACGACGCGGTGACCGTCCCACTCGTCGAGAATCCAGCCGAGGCCCCAGTGCCTGCCGAGGGTGTGCGGGTTGGGGAGCTCGACCTGCGGCTCCCACATGGCCCTCGGGTCCTTGAGCAGGCCGCCCTCGAGGTGGGCGCGGGCGAAGGCGACCACGTCGGCGGGGCGGGCGTTGATCAGGCCGGCCGGGCCGCAGGAGCGCATCAGGCCCCAGGTGGGTGCCGGCTCGCCGTCGACGTGGCCGACGGCCGCGCCGAAGCGCAGCACGTCCTCTGGCAGGGTCCAGGTATGGGTGAGGCCGAGCGGTTCGATGATCTGCTCGCGCAGCGCCTGGTCCCACACCTGGCCCGTCAGCCGTTCGACCAGACGTCCCGCGATGATGAAGCCGGAGTTGCAGTAGGACTGCGTGACGCCCAGCGGGTGGTTCTGCGCCAGATCGGCGCAGGCCTCGACGTAACGCTCGACGCAGTCGTCGCCACGCCCGGTGTCGAGGAACAGGTCGCCGTCGATGCCCGAGGTGTGGGTCAGCAGGTGCCGGACGGTGACCGTCCTGGTGACCTCCGGGTCGGCGACCCTGAACTCGGGCAGGAGCTCGGCGACGGGCGTGTCGAGGGTGAGCAGGCCCTGCTCGGCCAGCAGCAGGATCTGGGTGGCGGTCCAGACCTTGGTGACCGAGCCGATCTGGAACAGAGAGTCGGGGCTCGCCTTCGCGCCGGTGCGCGTGTTGAGCACGCCGGCGGCGCCCTCGTGCAGCTCGCCCTTGTGGAGGTATGCCAGTGCGGCGCCAGGGACGTCGTATTCGCTGATCAGCTCTCCGAGCCGATCACCCATTGCTCCAGCCACGCGACGATCCTTTCGTTGTAGTCGAGACGGTGGGACGGACGGCCTTGGATGATGAACAGGTGGCTCGCGCCCGGGTACCTGACCAGGCGGGCGGGCACGCCGCGCTCGCGGAGTGCGGAGAACCACTGCTCGGCCTGCCCGACGGGGCAGCGGTCGTCGCGCTCGCCGTGCAGGAGGAGGGTGGGGGCGGTCACGGCGGCGACGTGGGTGAGCGGCGACTGCGCGGCGAGGTCGCCGCAGCATTCGAACATCTTCAGGAAGTAGCCCGCGTCCGAGGTGCCCGACATGCTGGTCAGGTCGCTGACGCAGCCGCCGGGAACGGCCGCCTTGAACCTGCCGTCGGTGGCCGACAGCCAGCAGGCCATGTAGCCGCCGTAGCTGTAGCCGGTGACGGCGAGACGGTCGGGGTCGGCGACGCCCTCGGCCACGAGCGCGTCGATCGGGGAGAGGAAGTCCTCCGCGTCGGACAGGCCCCATGCGCCGACCGCGGCGGTGTAAAAGGCCTCGCCGTAGCCGTCGCTGCCGCGCGGGTTGAGGGTGAGCACGCTCCAGCCACGGGCGGCGAGCACCTGGTGGTAGAGGTGGACGCCGTCGAAGACCGGCCCCCACGCGTTGTGCGGGCCGCCGTGCACGTCGAGCAGGAGCGGGCCCGCTCCCGTCCGCTCGGGGTCGCGCAGCAGGAAGCCCTCGACGGGGGTCCCGTCGGGGGCGGTGAACAGGCGCCGCTCCAGCGGGAAGAGCTCGAGGTCCGGCAGCGTGTGGTCGGTCAGCCGCTCGCCGTCGAGGTAGATGTCGCCAGGGCTGGACGGGGTGGCGGCCACGTAGGCGAGGCGAGCGCCGGCGACGCTGACGCCGCTGACGCTGTGCTCGCCGCCGACCTTCGTCCGGCCCGGCGCGCCGTACAGGTGGGTGAGGCCGCCGTCGCGGGCGCAGAACAGCAGCTCCTCGCCGAGCAGGACGGGCGGGGCGCCGGGATAGCCGGAGTGGCCGAGCATGACGTTGCGGTCCAGGCCCGTCTCGACCTCGGCCAGACCGCCGGCCTCGAGGGTGAACAGCCTGGTGTGGCCGGTGGGGTCGCCCTTGAAGCCCGCGACCACGAGGCGCTCGCCGAGCCACCAGACACCCGCGCAGATGACGTCCTGCTCGGTCAGCCGCTTGGGTGCGGCCCCCTCCAGCCCGACGACGTAGACCGCGCCCGCGGGGGTGAGGTCCCTGTCCTCCTCCATACTGGTGACGAAGGCCAGCTGCTGCCCGTCGGGCGACCAGGACGGCGGGCCCGCGTGGAAGTCGCCGTCGGTGAGCTGGACGCGCTCCCCCGTGGCGACCTCGACGACGAACACGTGGGAGCGCACGCCGCGCAGCAGCCCTGGTCCGTCGGCCTTGTACTCCAGGGTGTCGGCGACGACCGGCGCGTTCGCCTCGGGCTCGCCGTGGGGGGCGGTGAAGGCCAGGCGGCTGCCGTCCAGCGACCAGACCGCGGGGCCCGCCGCGGCGCCGGTGAGCGCTCGCGGCTCGCCGCCGTCCATGGGCAGCAGGTGCAGCTGCGGCCTGCCGTCCACGGGGCGCAGGAACGCGAGCGTGCGGCCGTCGGGCGACCAGCGGGGCGCCAGGTCGTGGGGGCCGCTGGTGAGACGGCGGGGCTCGGCGCCGGGCGCGGCCAGCCAGATCTCCGACCGGTTCTCGTCGGAGTCCTTGTCCGCGGTGGTCACCGTGTAGGCGACGGCCGCGCCGTCGGGACGCAGCTGTGGATCTCCCGGTACGGCGATGCGGTACAGGTCGGTCAGCGAGAGGCGGGACATGGTCGAACGGTAGGCCAGTGATCATGGGTCATCTTCGGCCGTCCGCACAAAAGCCGGACCGCTTCGTTGTGCGCGCCGACGAGGAGGAGCGAGGCCTCCGGAATGGTCACCAGGGCCCGGCTCCGGCCTCCGCCCGACAACGATCACGGTCTTCTGGTCGCGGCGCGGCCGGCACCGCCTCCATCCGGCCGTCCGCTGGTGGGCCGCCCCGCGGTCGGGATCACCTTCGCCAGGCGAAACAGCCGGACCCCCGAAGGGGTCCGGCCGTCGCGGCCCGGATCGGGCCTGGCTAGTCCTGGACGGCCAGGACCGTGCCGGCGCCGACCGTCAAGCCGCCTTCGCGGATCGCGAAGCCCAGCCCGGGCTCCAGGGCCACCGCCTTGCCCAACTCCACCACCGCCTCGACCGTGTCTCCCGGCTCGGCCGGCGCGTCGATGACGATCTGGCCTGGCACGTCGGTCGTGCGGAGGTAGAACTGTGGCCGGTAGCCGTCGGCGATCGGCTTGCGCCGCCCGCCCTCGGCCTCCGTGAGCAGGTAGATCCTGGCCGTGAGCCGCCGGTGGGCGGTCTGCGAGCCGGGCGTGGCCAGGACCATCCCGCGGCGTACCTGCTCGCGCCGTACCCCGCGCAGGAGCACCGCGGCGTTGTCCCCGGCCTCGCCCCTCTCCATGGTTCGGCCGAACGTCTCCACCCCGGTCACCACCGCGGTGAACGTCTCGCCGAACCCGACCACCTCGACGGTGTCGCCCAGCTTGACGACGCCGCGCTCGATCGCTCCGGTGACGACCGTGCCGCGCCCTGTGACGGTGAGCACGTTCTCCACCGGGAGCAGGAACGGGGCGTCGACGTAGCGGACCGGCATCGGAATGTGCTCGTCGACGGCCCGCAGCAGCGCCTCGATGGAGGCCGTCCACTCGGGGTCACCCTCGAGCGCGCGCAGCCCGGAGACCCGGACCATGGGCACGTCGTGGTAGCCGTGCTCGGCCAGCAGCTCGCCCAGCTCCAGCTCGACCAGGTCGGCCAGCTCGGGGTCGGCGCCGTCGGCCTTGTTCAGCGCGACGACCAGGTGCTCGACCCCGACCCGCTTGGCGAGCAGCACGTGCTCACGGGTCTGCGGCATGATGCCGTCCTGCGCGGAGACGACCAGGATCGCCCCGTCGAGCTGCGCCGCCCCCGTGATCATGTTCTTCACGTAGTCGGCGTGACCGGGCATGTCGACGTGCGCGTAGTGACGGGTGTCCGTCTCGTACTCGACGTGCGAGATGTTGATCGTGATGCCCCGCTGCGCCTCCTCGGGCGTGCGGTCGATCCTCTCGAACGGCGTGTACGTCGCCCCGCCCCGCGCGGCGAGCACCTTGGTGATCGCGGCGGTCAGCGTGGTCTTGCCGTGGTCGACGTGACCCATCGTGCCGATGTTGAGGTGCGGCTTGTTGCGCACATAGGCCTGCTTGGCCATGGTTCCTTCCCTTGACGCCTGAGATGTGGTGTGACCCGTGTGCGGGTCGGTCAACCTCCCCCCGCCGGGTCACATCAGGACTTACGGGAAGAGGTCAGCGCTCCAGGCCGTCGAAGGCACGCTCGAACGCGCCCGCGGCTGCGGGCGTCGTCAGGTGAGCGTGGCGGAACATGAGCGTCATAGTGCCGGATACGAGCACCGACGGGCAACGGATTATTCCGGAGGCTCTGTGTCGCCCACCTCCGGTGTGCACCTTCCGCCGTTTGATACCTTTTGGCCCCGACCGAAATGAGGGGCTTTGGCAGGTCTTCACTTCAGACATGCATGGACGACGTTCGAGGCGATCGGCCTGGTGGTCACACAGCGTTGCGACATTTGCGGCAAAACCCGGGTTCGCATACAGAGCAAACCCATCGCCCAAGAACCCAGTTGTCGCCTCGAGTCACTTATGGACAGCCCAGAGACTGTCGACGACTCGAGCCTGCGCCGCGCGAGCTAGATTCAGCACGTTATTGCCGCCCCAAAGACAGACAACATCCTGACAGTCCTACACAGTTCGGATTGGTCTACGCAGTCAGCTGGCTGAGACGGCACCTTTGCCGCTCGGCGGGCACCCACCCTCCGGTCGCGGCAGTACGCGTGGAGGGGTCGACCGACTCCTCCACGACGCGGCGCGCCAGGGCTGGGGCAGCCGAACGCTCAGGCCTCCGGACGGCCGGGATCACCGTCGCGCGATAGTGGTGGACCGCCGCGATGGGTCAGCCGGATGAGGCGGCGGCCGGCGGCGATGGCGGCGGAGCCGACCGCGCCGACCAGCGGTTCGCGCTCCTCTTGGGCAGTCGGGCCCTTGTCGGGCAGGGCGGGTTCCACGCAACCGGCCCGACAGCTCTCCAACTGGGCGGCGAAGGCCAAGCCGAGGAACAGGGCGATCGAGCTGAGGAACGCCCACAGCAGCAGCGCCATGACCGCGGTCAGCGGGCCGTACGTGCTGCCGAAGGTGCCGCTCGTGCCGGTGTAGAGGGCCAGGCCCATCGTGAAGGTCATCCACAACGCCAGCGTCACCAGCGCACCGAACGCCAGCCAGGTGTGGCCGGGCTGCCTGCGCCTGGGCGCGGCGCGGAAGAGCACCGAGGTCGAGGCGAGGGCCAGCAGGAAGCCGACAGGCCAGCGCGTCAGGTCGAAGGCGCCGCGCAGGCCAGGACCCCACTGGTACACGCTCGCCAGCGCGTCGCCGATGGCCGCGCCGCCGACCATGACGACGAACCCGGCCACCATGAGGGCTCCGGCGGTCAGCGCCAGGATGATCGCCCTGCCGTACTTGCGGTGGAAGGGCCGGTCGCGCTCCATTCCGTAGATGCGGTTGGCGCCCCGCTCGACCTGGGCCATCGTGCTGGTCAGCGAGGCCAGCGCGGTGCCGAGGCCGAGCCAGAGCGCCACCGCGTCGCGGGTGCGCGCGCCCTGGTTGAGGATCTCGAGCACCGCGGCCCCGCCCTCGCCAGGGGCCAGGTTGCTCAGCGCCTGCTGCAGCACCTGGCCGAGGTGCTCCTGATGGGCCACGGAGGCGAGGCCGACCAGCGCGATCGTGCCGGGGATGATCGACAGACACAGCTGGAAGGCCAGGGCACGCGAATGGCTCATGCCGTCGCCGTAGCGGAAACGCACGAACGAGTCATGGGCGAGGCGGCGCATGCCGTACTGCTTGAGGGTCGTCCACGCGTCGTCGGCGGAAAGCTCCATCGTGCGCGTCTGGGGGACGAGGGTTGCGGATCCCACGGGGTAAAGCTACCCATCCCCAACCGAACGTTACATTCCGGGTGGCCGGGCACCGCCGCGCGGTGCCCGGGACGATCGCTGATCACACCGACGCCGACCTCTTCGACGACTTGTGCCGGCCTTCCCCAGCTGAGATCTCTGGTCGTGAGCTCTCTCGAACGAGGGCCGCTGAGGTCGGGTGCGAAAAGTAGGAAAAGTAGGTAAAGTCGTACCCAGGATACTGGGAGGGGTGGGCGCATGGCGGGGAAGATGATCGAGGGGCCGGACGGCCGTTACATCGTGGGCACCGTGAAGATCGGCGAGAAGGGGCAGATCGTCATCCCGAAGGATGCGCGCGACCTGCTCGGCCTCCAACCGGGCGACACCCTGCTCGTGCTCGTGGACCGCGAGCAGGGCATCGCGCTGGTCGACAACGAGAGGTTCCGGAACTTCGCGACAGGTGTCCTCGCCGTGCAGGAGGAGGCGTCCGCCGATCCCGGCCGGGAGAAGGACCGGTGACCGGTTACCTCAACCCCTTCGAGGGGCAGCGAGAACCGTTGCCGTCCGAGCTGGTCGGAGCCGGCTTCCGCCAGGAGTTCGCCGAGTTCGACGGCGTGCTCATCAGCTACGTCCGCGGCCCCGAAGTGGGTGTGCCCCTCCTCCTCGTCCCCGGCCAGATGAGCTTGTGGAGCAGTTACCGCCTGGTCATGCCGAAGCTCGCGCGGCGGTTCACGGTGTACGCCGTCGATGTCCGCGGGCACGGGAACTCCTCCTGGACGCCAGGGGACTACTCATGGGACTCCGCGGGCACGGACGTGGCGCACTTCCTGCGGCAGGTCGTCGGGAGACCCGCGATCGTCAGCGGGAACTCCTCCGGCGGCATCCTGGCCCTGTGGTGTGCCGCCCGTGTCCCGGAACAGGTCGCAGCGATCGTTCTGGAGGACCCGCCGATCTTCTCGGCCGAGCTGCCGCGCTTCCGTGACCGGGACCGCTGGGTCCACAGCAGCCTCGCTCACGCCGTACAGGTGCTCGGTGACCTCGATCATCAGCGTGTGGCCGACATCCTTCGCCAGGAGATCCCCGTCTCCGAGACCAGGACCGTCCGGATGCCGGATCGCTTCATCGACTTCCTCGACCGCCTGGTGACCCGTCACCGACGGCAGCACCCCGGCCGCCCGGCCGGTCTCGGCGTTCGGTGGCTGCCACGGTCGCTGAGCGAGCCGATCCGGGCGGCGTCGATGTTCGACCCCGACTTCGCCAGGGCGTTCGTCGACGGCCGTTTCTACGGCGACTTCTCTCACGAGGCAGCCCTACGGGCGACGACCGTCCCCGTCCTGCTGTTGCACGCCAACTGGAACCGGTACGACAGGTACGGACTCGTCGGCGCCATGGATGATGATGACGCCCGCAGGGTACGTGAGCTCGTCCCTCAGACCGTTTACCGCCGGATCGACGCCAGGCATGTCATCCACGACGACGAACCTCGCGAGTTCATCGCCGCCGTGACCGGTTTCGCCGACACGCTCCCGTCCTTGATCGGGTCCCCTCCCAGGGGATGACGGCCCGCGCCGCATCACGCAGCCGATGAAATCCGCCGCGTGGTGAACCGCCTGCGCAAGCGAGGGCGCGCCGCCCGGCCTGAAGGTCCACGTTGACCACAGGCCCCGTCTCGCCGGCCTGCTCCCGCGGCGGCTGGAACCCGTTCCTTCGCCGGGCCGGTTGTCCCGACACGGTGGCGCCGTCGGCCCCAGGGAGCCGAGGCGCGTGAGAACCGCGGCTCGACGTCGTCCGCCCGCGTGGTCGCCGCGTTGCCCGCGCGTTCGAGTTCGAAGAGGCGCCCCGCCATGTCGCGCGCGGTCGAGTTCGAAGAGGTGCTCCCGCCATGTCGCACGCGGTCGAGTCGAAGAGTGCCCCGCCTTGTTTTCGCGGGTCGGTCAAATACCCGGCAAATGTCCTTTGGACTGCCAGAGCGCTTCTCGCCGAACGGGCAGGGCCACCTGAAGAGGAGCCATCATGAACTTTCTGGAGAAGGCCAAGCCGTACGTCCTGTCGATATTCCGCATCGTCGTCGGACTGCTCTTCGCCTGCCACGGCGCAGCCAAGCTGTTCGGCGTGCTCGGCGGCGAGGCGGTCCCCGTCGGCGTCTGGCCACAGTGGTACGCGGGCATCATCGAGTTTGTCGGAGGAGGCCTCGTCCTTCTCGGCCTCGCCACTCGAATCGCGGCGTTGATCTGCTCGGGTGAGATGGCCTACGCGTACTTCGTCGTCCATCAGCCGCGAGCCCTGTGGCCGCTGCAGAACGAGGGGGAGCTGGCCGCCGTCTACTCCTGGTCGTTCCTGCTGATCGCGGTGCTGGGCCCAGGGGTGTGGGCGCTCGACACGTTGCTGGGCCGTGCCCGCAAACGAGCTCCGGCCAGGACCTGAACCAACGACGTCTATCTTCCGATGGAGGGAAGGCGGTCGAGCGAGATCGCGAAGTGGTCGGCGTAGGCGGGAAGGAGGTCGCCTTCCCGCAGGACGCGTTCGGTGCGCTCACCCGAGGCGGTGTGGATCAGCTTGCTGCCGCTGATCGTGATCCGGCCCTCGTCGGTGCGCATCGAGCAGACCGGCGATCTGGTGAAGTGCGACTCCGGAGAGGTCGCCTGCCACCAACACATCGGGACGAAGTCCTCCAGCTCGTACGGCCGGGCGGTCAATCGGTAAGCCGGGTCGCCGTTGTGCACGACGTCGAGGTCGCCGTGGCCACTGGGGGCGGGCCCGATCTGAGACACACCAGCGTCGTCCTTCTGCTCCGCGCGCTCGTCGAGGCGCAGCGGAGCGTCGGCGAAATCCCCGAAGCCGACGTCGACCAGCCACGGCTCGTCGAGCTCGACGCGCAGCGCCAGGTGGTCGAACAGCGGGCCCGGTCGGCTGCCCTTGAAGACCCGTGCGGCCAGCAGCGTCACCCGGTAGCCGAGGGCGGTCAGCAACTCGGCGAACAACCCGTTCAACTCGTAGCAGAAGCCACCGCGGCGGCGCTCGACGATCTTGTCGAAGAGCGCCTCGGACTCGAGCGAGATCGGCTCGCCGAGATGGATGCTCAGATTCTCGAACGGCACGGCCTTCAGATGCGCGAGTTGCAGGGCCCGTAGGCTCTGCGCGTCCGGCACCGCGGGCCGAGCGACGCCGAGCCTGTCCAGATAGCCGGTGATCCGCGACTCGTTCATCGATACTCCTGAAGCGTGGCGACCCCTGGATCCATCCGCGGGGTACAGGCGACGACGACGGCGCGCTCGGTGCGGTACCGGCCGTCGACGATCCGGATCATGCCCCTGGCCGCGCGGCCGGCGAACGCGGCGCGCGCCACCTCGGCCAGGCTCTCACCGGACCGGCCCAGGTCGGAGCGCCGCTCGACCATCTCGCCGTCCCATCGGTCGATGATCTCCTCCATGAACGTCAAGCTGGTCCGTGTTCGCCCCGCGACCGCCGCGGCTTGATGAATCATAAGCTTTCCGGCTCACGCTGAGCCGTGTGCTCGCTCGCCTGTCCCCTGGCGCGGACGACGCCGTAGCCGTCATGCATGGACGGCCTGCTCACTCCATGTTGGTGTGTCTGGCGCGCATCGCCTCGCCCGTCGCGCCGGTCAGCGTCCTGAGCTTCAGCACCATCACCTCGAACAGCACGAACAGCGCGCCCTCGTAGACCGAACCCATCGGCAGGACCTGCCCTTCGCCCTGATCGCCGGCCATGGTCTGTGCCGGGATCACGAGCACGAAGTCGGCCAGCATTGCCGCGCCGCTCTCAGGCTCAGCCGTGAGCAGAAGGTTCGTCGTGCCCGCCGCTCTCGCCGTCCGCATCAGCGCCAGCACCGTGGATGTCTCGCCTGGACCGGAGGTGACGAGGAGCACATCACCGTGTCCCAGCGCCGGCATGGTCACGTCGCCGACCACCCCCACCGGCAGGCCGAGGTGGAACAGGCGCATCGCGAACCCTTTGATCTGCAGCGCCTCCCTGCCGCAGCCGTAGACCCCGATCCTTCTCGCGTCAGCGATCATCCGGCAGGCCGCGTCGATCAGCCTGTCGTCCACCTTCGCAAGCGCAGCGCCAAGCTCGTCGAGCGCGGCGCGCATGAGGGTGTCGCTCATGGCAGCTCCGCCATCAGGTCCTTGGTCTGGCGATGGTGATTCTTGGATACCCGGCGCTGTCGCTCCTAGACGGCATGGATCTGTCAGGCTTCTGCCGCAAGGTCCTTCCCCGTCACCGTCGGAGCATGGCGAGGCCCGTGGCCGGAGGCTCAACAGGTGCGGCGCTTGTCCCATGCCGGCGCCGTCGCTCGGGTGGCGCGGCGTTACGGATGGGCGGAGCCGACCACACACGACCGCTCGTGGGTGGGGCGGCACGCCGATGACGAGCCGTGGGCGGGTTGAGGAGCGGTGGGAGAGCCTTCTCGTCAGGTCCGCAGGGGTCAGCTGGGCCTCTTGCCGAGCCTCTTGCCGATGACCTTGTCGCCGAAGGTGACCGTCCAGTGGGTCTTGTCGCCGTTGACCGCCCGGCCGACACCGAACGACTTCAGGCCGGGGTCGAGCAGGATGTCGCGGTGACGGAGGCCGAGCTTGGGCGACTCCACCGTCCACCAGTGCATCGCGTCGGCGGGCCGGCTCGAGCCGCCCCACCCGTAGTAGTTGATCTCACTGACCCGGTTGAGGCCTGTGACCCCGCACTGCGTCAGCCGCGTGGGGATGTCGCGGCCCAGCGTGTCGACGTGATCCTTGGGTGAATGCCCGCGCGCCGCGCTGTCATGGCTCGCCCAGGCCGCGGCGCGTTGCAGGCTCGTCGCGGAGATCAGCTTCGGCACTCCGTTCGCGGCGCGGAACCGGTTGATCTGCGCGTGGAGTTCGCTCTCTACCTGGTCCAGGTACAACGCCCGCAGGTCCTGCAGAGAGTTGGTGCTCATCCTGCAGTTGGTGATCGGTGCGGCCGCCTGCGCAGGGCCTGCGACCAGAGCGCCGACGCCGAGGGCGATCGCTGGGGCGAGAACCGTGATCCGGGTCGTCCGGTGGCGCTGCTTCATCTCTACCTCGCTGATGGGCTCGGCTGGCGGTGATGCCACTGTGCGGCCGTCCACCTGCAGTGCGCCTGCTCCCCGCTTGCACGGACGCCACCGCGGAGGCGTCCCCCGGCATCGCCGCTTCGCCGAGAATCCGCAAAACGTGCCATCGTCGCCGCTTCACCGAGGATCCGAACGCGTCCGAGGTGTCCCCCTCGTCGCCGCTTCACCGAAGGTCCAGACAGCGGAAGGGGCCATCCCGCCGTGGCGGGATGGCCCCTTGTCAGGATGGGTCAGGCGTCGGCCTCGCAGGAGGTCTCCGCCTCCGCGTCGCAGAGATCGGTCCCTGCTCCGCCGAAGACCTGGTCGAAACCGCCGTCGTTGCCGAGAAGGATGTCACTGCCTCCGTTGCCGTCGATGATGTCGTTGTCGCCGTCCCCGGAGACGAAGTCGCGGGCCGAGCCGCCGGAGAAGACGTCGCCGCCGGGACCGAGGAAGCCCCTCAACGGCAGCGTGGTGTTGTTGCGCACCGTGTCGGCTCCGCCCTGCGTGTTGACGAGGATGTTGGTGATCCCCGCGCTGTTGCAGCGGACGGTGTTGGCGTCGAGATTCGCGCAGGTGAAGCTGCCGGCGAGGAGGGTGTCCTTGAAGTTCCTGACCACCAGGAACCCTCCCTCCACGCTGATGTTGATCTCGTCGCCGATGTTGCTCGAGTTCACTGAGAGCTTCCCGCTGATCGCCACCACATTGGTGGCGGCCATGGCGGGTGTGGCGCCGACGGTCGCGAGCGGGATGGCGAGCAGTGCCCCCGTCGCCAACGCGCGTAGACCGGTCCTGCGCCCGAGGTTGAGCTTCACTTCTACTCCTTTGAGTTATGGGCCCCCTGTCACGACGTGGAGTACATCGCGATTCCCGCCCAAGGAGTGCGTACGAATGCACACAACGAAGCGGTCCTTTTACCGGTTGACCGCTTCCGCAGGTCGGGGCGGCTCCAGGCGACGGAGCGCCGGGCAGGCCGGCCAGCCGTACCGGTCGGCCTGAGGAGGGGTTGAGCGGCGGCGCCCCCGGTCCCGTCATCCGCAGGAGTTCGGGACGGTTCGAGAGGACCACTAAGTAGCTCAACCTGACGATGCCCTCGGCAGCTCCCCGCTGCCGAGGGCATCTCTCTGCCCGCCGTGACCACCAACAGAGGAGACCTGCTGTGAAGACGCACCACCCTGCCGCTGCGTTCGGGGGTGAGCTGTGATGGGCATGCACACGATCACCTGCGACGCAGGCATCGTCGCCGTCGACCTGTTCTCGGCCAAGAGCCCGGCCCGACCTGTTCGACGGTGAGCACCTTGGCCAGGACGGCCCCACCCACGCGCTCGTCCTCGAGGTCGTCCGCGATGACGGCGAGCTGGTGGTGCTCGGCGACCACCGCACCATCGCGGCGCTGGTGCGCCGCATCATCGTTCGCGCCCGTACCGCGCTGGCCGGCAGCGGCGCCCGCGTCCTGCCGGACGTGCCGCTCCGGCTCGGGGTCATCGCTGCGGAACTGCAGCGGGCCGGGCTGGGCCTGGACGACGCCGCGGCGGTGATGCTGGCCGACCAGGTCGACGAGGCGCTGCACCGGGCGGGCCTGCACGTCACCGAGCGGGAGCATGAGCAGTCTGCCGCGACGGACGCCAGGCACCAGCTGCAGCCCGGGGCGGTGGTCCGTCGCTACACCGAGCCCTGCAGGGGCGGCCTGTGGGCGGACATGCCGTGCTGCGACCGGTGGGCCAAGCCGGTCGTCGGCCGCGACGAGCACTGCGACCTGGAGGAGATCGAGCAACTGGTGACGTGCCAGTCGTGCCCCTTGGCGTACAAGGTCCGGCTGGAGCGCGAGTACGACGGCGGCTACCTGGCCATCTTCACGGTCCTCGACGGCGCGTTGGCGGCGTCCCGCATGAGGCCACCCGGCGCAGGTAGTTAGATCACCGCCCGTAGAAATGTCTCCCACCAGAGCCCCCTGGACTGCGCCCGAGACCGAGTCCCGGCTGAACGTCGTCAGGTTCGGCAAGAGGGGCGAGCTGGCCTCCAATCGGCGCGAGGAGCAGGAACTGGGCACGCTCTGCCTGATGATCTTGAAAAGCAGCCTCGCCTACATCAACACCCTCATGATCCAAGACACCGTTGCCGAGCCCGCATGGGCCGACGTGCTGACCGACGTCGACCGGCGCGGCCTGACGCCGCTCTTCCACACCAACATGACGCCGTACGGGACGGTGCAGCTTCGACCCGACCGGCGGCTGGACTTGACTCCGCCACCGCCCGCCCCGGAAGGCTGATATGCGACAGGGAACTAACGATTCCCTGCGCACCTCTAGGGTCGAAGGCAACACCCCGTGACGAAGGGCGGCCATCATCCGGACGCCGAGGACATCGGCCCAGCCGAGAAACTCCGATCATGGGCACGCGCGAACTAACCGGGTCGCCCCCTCTCACCAGCCCGGCCGTACCAGCCCGCTCTCGTAGGCGAGGATCACCAGCTGCACCCGGTCACGGACGTTCAGCTTCATCAAGGCACGGGTGATGTGCGTCTTGGCGGTCAGCGGGCTGATCACGAGCTTTGCGGCGATCTGATCGTTGGACAGCCCTTCGGCCACCAAGCGGACGACCTCGCGTTCACGGGTGGTGAGTACGGTGAGCTTGTCGCCGCTCACCGGGGCGGGCCGGTGGGCGAACTGCTTGACGACTCGCCGTGTGACGCTCGGTGACAGCAGCGACTCTCCTGCCGCCACGACGGCGACGGCGCGGCGCAACTCGGCTGGTTCGACCTCTTTGGTGAGGAAGCCGCTGGCGCCGGCGCGCAGCGCGGCGAAGACGTGTTCGTCGGTGTCGAACGTGGTGAGGATGATGACCTTGGTCGCCGGGCGTTCGGCGAGGATCCGGCGCGTGGCCTCGATGCCGTCCATGCCGGGCATGCGGATGTCCATGAGGATCACGTCGGGCTGGGTGGCGCGGGCCTGCCGTACGGCTTCGTCGCCCGTGGCGGCCTCGCCGACCACAGTGAGCTCCTTGGAGCGGCGGAGCAGGCTGCGAAAGCCCGCCCGGACGAGGGCTTGGTCATCGGCGAGCAGCACTTTGATCGTCATGTCCGCAAAGGGATGCTCGCCCGTACGGCGAAGCCCCCGCTCCCTTCGATGCTCAGGGTGCCGCCCAGGGTGGTGACGCGCTCGCGCATGCCGGTCAGGCCGTGCCCCTCGGCGTGAGCCGTCACTCCATGGCCGTCGTCGACGACCTCGACCGTCAGGTCGGTGCTCGTGTAGCGCAGCCGTATCGACACGTGGGTGGCGTTCGCGTGCTTGATGGTGTTGGTCAGCGCCTCCTGCACGACCCGGTGGGCCGCGACGGCCTGGGGTCCGGTGACGGTCGTGGGATCGCCCTCCTCCTCCAGTGCGACATTCAGGCCGGCCCCTCTGGCGGCGGTGACGAGGGCGGTGATCGCGCCCAGGTCCGGCTGAGGGGCCGCGTCACCGTCGATGCGCAGCACGCCGATGAGGGAGCGCAGGTCGGCCATGGCCTTCCCGCGCACGTCCATCGCGGTGCGCAACGCCTGGTGCGCCTCCTCGGGTGACTCCTCGAGCGCGTCGGCGGCCACGTTGAGGTGGACGCCGACCACGGCCAGCGTGTGGGCGACGATGTCGTGCAGTTCGCGGGAGATCTCCAGCCGCTGTTCGGCAAGGCGGCGGCGGGCGTCCGCCTCGCGCGTTTCCTCCATCTGAGCGCGCCAGCGCGCCTGAAGATTGCGGCTGTTGCCGATCGCCAGCACAAACGCCAGCCAGAGCGCCTCAGCCCCACCCGCCGCGAGCGCCCGGGCCGGAGAACCACCCGTGACGACCCAGTCCCAGGCCAGCGCATATGCCAGCAGGAACACTCCCACACCGACCGCCCAGCGGGTTCGGCCCGCTGCGGCGACGGTGTAGCAGGCCACCGTCAGCGGCCACACCCAGCCGCCCTCGAACAGTCCCGCCCCCTGAAAGGCGATCAGCATGGCTGCCGACGCCAGCAGGACGCCGACCGGCCATCGCCGCCGTACTACCAACAGCCCGCCGAGCAGGAGCCCCAGCGTGACCACCGGCCAGCCGATCGGGGCCCCGACCGCCGCCAGCCCGGTCAAGACCGCGACGGTCGTGAGGATCGCGGGCACCAGGGTGACGATCATTTGCTGTTGCGGGGCAGGCGGAGGGCCGCCAAGGCCATCCAGCCAAGGTTGGCGGCGATGGCGATGCGTTCTGTCAGCCCTACCACCGGGGGCAGCGAACGGGCGACCATGACGTCGACGAGGGTGATCACGAACATAATCATCCCAGCCACCACGGCTACGGTGGCACCGGTGAGCAGGGCGTCGCGCGGCCACGCTCTGGTGAGCACCACGGCGGCCACCATGAAGGCCAGGAAGGCCGCCCAGGCGGACAAACCGTGGACGGTCTCGGAGACCGATGGGTTGTCCCAGCGCCCCGGCGGGTCGGCGGGAAAGATCGCGGCCACGAGGACACCCGCCGACCAGATGCCAAGCAGCCAGGTCCCCGCACGGCTCATGCCGGTGCGAGCCAGCGCCACCGTGAGGGCCGCCGCGGCGAGCGCGACGGCGACCAACCCGAGCGGGACCAACCAGCCTGCGCCCGCGTTGACGAACCTGCTGACCGTCTCGCCAACAGGGCTCAGTTCCCTGTTGACCATGTCCGAAATCGCGAAAGCCGCGGCGCCGACACCGACGCCGGCAAAAACTATCTTCTTCATGGCTCCGACGCTAGGGACCGAGCATGGTCCCCGGCGTCGTCCGTCCGCAGACACCTGCGGGTACACCAATCGATGTATGAGCTGTTCTAGATGGCCAAGGCGTTGGAGCGGGTGGAGGAGATCTCCGCATTCGGGCCGGGCAGTCTGAGGCTGGCGCATGTGCCGCCGAATCGGCTGGCGGCGTTGGCCCGCTGTGGGCTGGGCAGCAAGTCTCCGAACCTGGCTCGGGCGCCCGAGCCCAGATGCACCGGGCCCGAGTCGCGGGACGGCCTGCTGCGGTAGGGAAACACCTGACGCAGCCGGTGGCCCAATGCGAGCGCCGCGGCGACGGCCAGCGCGTCCGGCGTGGGCTCGAGCCCGGTGAGGATGACCGCGCCCGTCTCGGCAAGCAGGCGACCGGCTCGATCGGCGTTCTGGCTGCCGACACGGGCCGGGACGACGCCGAAGGACATCTTCACTTCCTCTCCTGACGGGAGAAGCCGCGGCTGCTGGGGACCAGAGCCGCCGCGGCGGGGGCCAGGAAACACACCAGCGCGCAGGCAGCCAGCACCGGCTGCCAGCCAAAGGCGTCGATAGCGGGGGCGAGGAAGGCCAGGCCGACGGGAGCCAGGCCGTAGGAGATGAGGAAGTCCAGCGACGACACCCGGGCGAGCAGGCGCGGCTCCACCTCGCGCTGGGTGGCGGTGAACCAGGGCACGTTGAACAGTTCGATGCCCAGGCCGGCCAGCGCATAGGCGGCGAACACCACCGCCGGGTGAACCGGTAGCAGGAGGCTGAGCGGCGCGAAACCGTACAGGGCCAAGCCGACCAGCGCGGCCCAGCCCTGAGCGCGTGGCTTCCACCGGGCCATGAGCACGGCTCCAATGAGCGCGCCGACGGTATAGGCCGTGAGCGCGCCCGCCAGCACGGCCTCGGTGCCGTAGCGGTCGCGGCTGATCAGCGGGAGCGCCACTCCGGTGGCGGAGTAGCCGGTGAAGATGACGGCGGCCAGCGCCGCCAGCCCGGCGAGAAACCACGGATGCCTACGCGCTTCGCGCACGCCCTCGCCGAACTCCTTCAGCGGCGGCGCCCGGTCGGCCGTAGGCGCGGGCGCGCGCAGGCCCTGGGGCGGTAGCAGCGCCGCGAGCAGCCACAGCAGGCCGGTGCCGACCAGCAGCGTCCACGTGTTTAGCACGACCGCCAGCAGCGCGGTGGCCGTCGGCGCGGCCAACGTCGTAACGCGCACCGCCAGCGTGATGGCGGCATTGGCGGGCTGGCGCCGGTCGGCGTCGACCACCTCGGCGGTCAGCGCTTGGAACGCCGGGCGGCAGGCGCCCTGACCAGCCCCTACGACCGCCGCAGCCAGGCTCATGAGCAGGACCGAACGGCCGAGCCCGAGCGCGATCACCGGAGAGGCGAGCGCCCCGGCCAGGCCGGCCCACAGCACGACGGCCCGGCGCGAGTACCGGTCTGCCAGAACTCCGCTGATCGGCACAGCGACGAGGAAACCCGCGGTCCGGGTGGCCAGGACGACCCCCAGGCCGGCGGCGGTGAGCGTGCGGTCCAGGACGGCGAGCCCGAGGATGAAGGGCAGCGCCCAGGTCGCCAGGCCGGAGGCGGTGGTACCGCACCACAGCCGGATGAATCGCCTCTCGCGCAGGATGGACCGAGGGTGGGGGGTGTCCGAGGCGGTGGGCGTCGGGGCGGTCACAGGGGATGTCCTCCGTACGGACCTAGGTCGGGTATTGAGACGGGCTCGCCAGAATGTTAGTGATAACCACTATCATTCCTGAACTATGAGGATCTCCCCCAAATCCCGCAGCGCCGCCGTTTTCGCCGGGCTCGTGCTGTTGCTCGAGACGACCGGCTGCGGCGGCAGCGCCGATTCCGCATCCCCCTCGTCGGCTGCTCCCGCCGCGGCGGTGAAGGTGGGGAGCTGCGGTCAGGAACTCTCATTCACCAGCACTCCGCAGCGCGTGGTCACGCTGGACCAGTCCTCGACCGAGACTCTGCTGGCGCTCGGGCTCCAGGACCGCATGGTCGGAACCTCCAATCTGAAGACCAAGGTGGCGCCGCAGTACAAGACCGCCTACGACAAGATCCCCGTGCTCAACCCCAAGATCCTCACCGCCGAGCAGCTCCGCGCGGCAACCCCGGACCTGGTCGTCTCCTCCTTCACCGCGCTGTACACCAAGGACCGAGTCGGCACCCGCGACGAGCTGAGCCAGCTCGGGCTCCCGTCCTACGTGAGCGCGGTCGACTGCCCGGAGGCCGGCGAGTCCGGCCTTACCCCGTTCGACTTGCTGCTGCGGGACTACGAGCACATGGGGCGGATCTTCCGGGCCGAGGACCGGGCCGCGAAGCTGATCGCCGACCAGCGCCAGGCCATCGACCAGGCCGCCAAAGTCCGCTCCAGCGTGACCGGCGAGCCCACGGTCGTCTGGCTGTACTCGGTGTACGCCGGTCTGCCGTACGTCGCGGGCAACGGCGGCATGCCCAGCGCGATGAGCAAGCTGGTCGGCGTCCGCAACGCCTTCGACGACGTGAACGAGGACTGGCCCGAGGTGTCCTGGGAGGAGATCGCCAAGCGCGACCCGGACATCCTAGTGATCGGCGACCTGTCCGAGCGCGGAGCACCCGGCGACAGCGCGGCGGAGAAACTGGACATGATGCGCAAGGAGCCGACGATGTCGAAGCTCACCGCTGTGAAGGAGAACCGCATCGTGCAGGTTCCCGGCATCGAGATGGACCCATCGGTCCGGACGGTGCACACGCTCGGCCTCTTCGTCGAAGGGCTACGGAAACTCGGCCATGTCCGCTAGCGGCGTCGACCTATCGGTTCTCCACCCCACCGCCAGGGACCGCACGCCGCCCGCCGACCTGCCCCCTGCCCCTCCGGACCGGTCGGGGACGCCCGTACCGGTGTTGCTCCTGGCCGAGCTGGTGCTACTGATCGCCTCCGTGGCGGCCTCGGTGCTGATCGGCACCTCTGAGGTCGGCGTCGCTGATCTGGGCCGCGTCCTCGGCACCCGCCTCGGCTTGCCGGTGGAACCGCTGCCCGGCCTGCTCGACTCGCTCATCTGGGACCTGCGCGTGCCGCGCGTGCTCCTGGCGGCGCTGGTGGGCGCCTCGCTTGCGCTGTGCGGCGCGGTGCTGCAGGCGGTGACCCGCAACGGGCTGGCCGACCCCTACCTGCTGGGCATCTCCTCCGGCGCGTCCACCGGCGCGGTGGCCGTCGTCGTCCTCGGCCTCGGCGCGGGCTCGTTCTCCGTGACCGGCGGCGCGTTCGCCGGGGCGCTGCTGTCGTTCGGCCTGCTCATGCTGTTGCTGAGGCGCAGCGGCCTGGGCTCCATGAGGATCGTGCTGACCGGCGTCATCGTCGCGGAGCTCTTCGCCGCGATCACCGCACTCGTGATGATCGCCTCTGGCGACGCCGACACCACCCGCGCGATCCTCCACTGGCTGCTCGGCTCGATGGCCTCCGCCCGATGGGACGCGGTGATCGCCAGCGTGGTCGTCACCGTCGCGGGACTGTGCGTCATCTGGCCGTACGCCACCGCCCTGGACGGGTTCTCCTTCGGCACCGACACCGCCTCTTCCCTCGGCATCGATGTGCGAACGACCCGCATCGTGCTGCTGGGCGTCACGGCGCTGCTCACAGCGGTGGCTGTGGCCAGCGTGGGCGCCGTCGGCTTCGTCGGCCTGATCGTGCCCCACGGCGTGCGTTTCCTGGTCGGGCCGCTGCACCGGGTGCTGCTTCCCTTCAGCGCCCTGGCCGGGGCGATCTTCCTAGTGTGGACGGACGCGCTGGCCCGCGTCACCTTCGCCCCGCAGGAAGTCCCGGTCGGCGTGTTCACCGCGCTTCTCGGCGTTCCACTGTTCCTCCTGATCCTGCGCAAGCGAGGTGAGCTGTGAACATCGAAGTCGACCACCTCGAGTGGGGCATCCCAGGCAAGACCATCGTCCGGGACGTCACCTTGCGCATCCGGTCAGGGGAGACCGTAGGCCTGATCGGGCCGAATGGCTCCGGCAAATCCTCCCTGCTCCGCTGCATCGCCGGACTTCGCAAACCCACCTCAGGCGTGATCCGCTACGACGGCCAGGACATCCAGGGCTGGAACTCCCGGCAGATCGCGCAGCAGGCCGCCTTCGTCGAACAGTCCGCCGACTCCGACAGCGACCTGCGGGTCGCCGACGTCGTCGCACTCGGCCGCACCCCCTTCCGAAGCCCGTGGAAGGCCCTCGACCGGACCGACCAGATCGTCATCGACGCCGCGCTGGAACGCCTCGAACTGACCGAACTACGATCCAGAGAGTGGAAGACCCTCTCGGGCGGCGAACGCCAGCGCGCCCACATCGCACGAGCACTCGCCCAGCAGCCCTGGTGCATCCTGCTCGACGAGCCCACCAACCACCTGGACATCAAACACCAGCTCGCGCTGATGGACCTGCTGGCCACCACGGACCAAACCATCCTGGTGGCGCTGCACGATCTCTCCCTGGCAGCCCGCTACTGCGATCGCCTGGTCCTGATGAGCGGCGGCACTGTCATCGCCGACGGCACCCCGGGTGAGGTCCTCACCGCAGAACGGCTGCGCAACGTCTTCGACGTCGAGGCCCACATCACTTCTGACCCGCTGGGCAACCTGACGATCTCTTACTCCCGTCCTGGTGTGACGATTGCCACTCCTGGGCCGACCGGCTGAGGGCAACCATGTGCCAGAAGAAAGGCCGGACTACGGTCACCGCGGAGGCAATCAGGGAGACCACGGGCCGGCTCATGCCGTGGCTGTACGCGACCTGTTGATCCATATGCACTATTTCACGACCGCATGCCACTATGACCAGATGCATATCGGTCGGCCCTTCTTGCGCACGATGTGCCGCGGGGGTCGCGGCGGCATGCGTGCTGTCTCGGCCGCCTTGCATGGGCTGGCCGGAGGCGAGCCAGTGCGTACCTTTATCGCGTACATCGCGGTTGGTCGAGGCGCCCGAGAAGGTCCACCTCGTCCGCGGCGATCGTCCTGCGAGGGAGTCCCCACAAGAAGGCTTGGTTAGGGCACTATGCGCTCGATAGGCAGGCTTCCAAGATCTTGGATCCCTGGTGATGAGCGCCAGTGTTCCTACCAGGGACTCCCGCCAGGCCGCCAACCGGTCGACGATCTGAGGCAGCGGCCGAACAGCGCCACCTCATCCAGCAGCGCGTCCGGAACGGCGGCGATCGCCTCCGCGGCGTTACGCCCGGCCCGCTTGAGGCCTTCGTCCAGTGGTGTGGTGATGGCCGCCTCGCGCTCGGGCGGGAGTTTGCCGTCGCCAGCGTTGACTCCGTCGACGGCAGCGCCGGTGGCGACCGGTATTGGGGCTGGGCCGCCGCCCGCCGCGGATCACGGTGTGGTGGTGAGGACGGGCATCCAGTTCGGAAGGCTGAGGGCGCCGGTCCAGCCGGTGAGCGGGGCGACCTCCTGCTTGTGGCAGGCCGGGGCCGCCTGCTCAGAGATGGTGCGGGGCATGGTCGCCGTCAACGGCGCCTTCGGCGTCGGGGGGTCGGTGGGACTGCTGTCAAACCCGGTTCACGCGATTCCGTTGGCCCTGGCCGGCGGTTACGCCGCTCAGCCGTTCGGGAGACAACCATCGGTCGGTGAACCGCAACCTCTGGCCGTACCGGCGGAGGGTGAGCCGTATCCAACGTGCCAGACATGAGTGCGCTACCAAACGTGATCACCAGAGGTGCGGCCTGCTTGAGCGCCATGGCGCTGCTGTTCGTCCAGGGATGCGGCGCGGCGAAGGCCCGGGAGGAGCCAGCGACGGTCCCGGGCCTCGAGGTCGCACTGGACAGTGGGATGATTCGAGGGGTCGACGACGGAGATGTCCTGAGGTATCGCGGCATCCGCTATGCGCGTCCGCCGGTCGGCGAGCTGCGCTGGCGGCCACCCGAGCCGGTGGCCAGGTGGCGGGGTGTCGTGCCCGCGACGGCGTCAGGTCCCGCCTGCCCGCAGGACAACGTCAATCAGAAGGAGCGCAGCGACGCCGAGGACTGCCTGACGCTCGACGTCACCGTCCCCAAGAAGGCGGGCGCGAAGCGCAAGCCGGTGATGGTCTGGCTGCCCGGCGGCGGGTTCGTCGCGGGCAGGGGCGCCGACTACGACCAAGAGTGCGGGTCCGCGTGCCTGTCAGCGTTGGATCTCGGCAAGGTCGTCGAGCCTGGAGTCCTTGCTGGTGAGCGTGCGTTAAACCATTCGACACGTCGGACGTGACCGTGTTTGATCTCAGGATGTCAATTTTGTTGAGCACACCGGGCGCCGACGACCTGGACGAGATCGTAGGCGCCCTCATGGAGTGGCGACACGAAGGCGCCCCGATGCAACTGCATGCGGGCGACGTCGGGTTCCTCTGGCAGTTCGGCCCGGAGCGGACCGCCGCCGCGTTGCGAACGTGGAGTCGTGAAGGCCGAATCCTCGGGGTCGGCATGGTCGACGGCCCCGATCTGGTGCGGCTGGCCATCGCACCGGAAATGCACAACGACGAAGACCTCGCCCGGCAGATGGCCGACGACGTGACGCGGCCCGAACGCGGCGTACTGTCGGCGGGCAAGGCGCACGTCGAGGCGCTCTGGGGCGGGCGATTCCGGGAGTTGCTGCAAGAGGGCAGCTGGGAACTTGACGAACCGTGGATCCCGATGGTGCGTGACCTGAGCGAACCCGTGGTGGACAGCGGTCTACGGGTCGAGGTGGTCGGCCCCGACCGGGTCGACGACCGGGTCGCGGTTCACCGGGCAGCATTCACCGGGTCGAAGTTCAGCGCGGAGCGATGGCACGCCATGGCCGCCGGGACACCATACGCCAATGCCCGATGCCTTGTCGGGTACAACGGCCAGGGCGACGCGGTCGCGGCCACGACTGTCTGGTCAGCGGGCCCGGGGAAACCCGGCCTGCTTGAGCCCCTTGGCGTCCACAGCGACCATCAGGGGCACGGTTACGGCAAGGCGATCGCGGTCGCCGCTGCCGGAGCCCTGCGTGAGATGGGTGCGTCCAGCGCGACCGTGTGCGCCGAAGCCTCCAACACCGGAGCGGTCGGCACCTATCGCTCGGCGGGATTCCAACCGCAACCCGAGGTGCGGGACCTGCGCCGGATCGACTAGGGCCTCGCGGTGCCTCTCGACGCTGCCGTCCTGCGGACCAGTGATCGTCACGCCGTTCCACATGCGCCAGGTGATCGGAGAGAACGCGCAGCGCGACCTCGCCGCCATACATGCCCAGATGGGAAGCCGCAGGAACAGGTTCTCAGGGACATCGGGGTTGCGGTAGACCAGCGGCCGCCACGACCCAGTGATCAGCGTCTCATGCGCGGCGATGTCGCCGGGGCCATAGCGGCGGCGGCTCTTGGCCATCGCCGCGGAGGTGCGCACCATCGCAGCACCGCGGTGCCGGCCTCGACCGCGCGGAAACGGATCACCTCCAGCAGCAGCTCGATGAAGCCCTGCACCGTGCGGTAGCGCTTGACCAGCTCGGCCCGCCATTCGGCGGCCGCGTCATCGTCGGTGGTGGGCACGAAGGCCGCGACCGTCTGCACCGCCGAGGCCAACTTCTCGCGAGGCACCACCTCCTCGATCGCCTTCCACACCTCCACCAGCGACACCAGCCGATCCTCGGTCGCCTCCCGCGCCGACATCAGCACCTCCACCGCCGAGGCCATCGTGCGCGCCGCCTTACGCAGCTTCGGGAACGTGCGCAACTGCTCGGCCTTGCCCGCCCGCTCCGCCCGGGCCAGCAAATTCGAGGTGATCAGCAGGTCCAGCACGTCCAGAGCGTCGTCGACCGAAGAGGTCTCCAGATGCCGCACGGTGGCCAGCAGCGTGGCCGCCTGCCGATCGCCTTCCAGATCCCGCAGCGTCGGCGCCTTGGACGCCAGGCCGTACCGGGCCAGCGCGGCCAGCTTCACCGCCGACACCGGCTCGGTGACCACCGCCCCGGCACCCAGCCCACCGATCTCGGCCACCCGATGCAGTTCCGCCACCATCACCCGGCCCGAGGCCCGCGTCGGCGCGGGGCGCACCCTCTCCAGCTCCGAGACTCGCCGATCGGCAGGCACCTGCAGCAGCTCGGCCAGCCGCCCGCAGCTCCGGACCGGCGCGCTCGGCCAGCGTGCGATACAGCCGTGCGTGCTCGGCTCGGCGCACCTCGCTGATCAGCCGGGTCAGCGTGGTGATCCCTGCGGGCAGCAGGATGCCCTCGCGCAGCATGTGCACCACAGCGCGGTCGAACAGCGCCCGCGGTCCCTCGATCGTCCACCACACCCGGGCGGCCAGGTAGTCGCGCACCTCCTGCTCGCGTTTGGAGAACTCCGTCAGCTCCAGCAGGTCCCGGATCTCCCAGGCGTGCTCGTAGGCGGGCTTCGGCCGGGCCACGTACTCCGGCGCGCACGCCGGGTCGATGTCGAGTTGTTCGGCGACGAATTCCAGCACCTGCATCGGCACGTCCAAAGGATCTTCGGCCAGGAAAGTGCCGAGCATCCACACGGTGCCCCACTGCACCGCCCACCCCAACCTCGTCGCCGGACGGCGCTTGCCCGCCAGTGCTTCCAGCGCCTTGGCATCCAGCCGAAAGAACTGCTCCAGATCGGCTACCGACACCTCAAGCCGGAACCGGCGATAGCGGGCTACTTGCTCGTCTGAGAGGAAATCCACAGGCATGAGCAGGCACGTTAGAGCGCTCAACCAGGGCAAACAGCCGTCGTCACCGAATCGTCGTCAAGATCGACTCTCTAGCGCCAAAATCCGGTCCGATCCTCCCCGGAGGCCTCGTTGCGCGGTTCGGCCGGGGCCAGCCTGCGCTCGACCCGTTCCTTGGCGTGTCTGCGGACGGTGGTGATGCCGCGCAGGTCGACCACCGCGCGGGTCCCGGCCACGGAGCCGGAACTTTGCGCGGAAGTGGTGCTGCGCGATCCGGTGCAGCCTGGCATCCAACTCGTCCATCACCGGTTCGGGGCTACTTCCATGGTCGATCAGGTCTGCTCCTGGCTGATGTTGACCATCCAGGTGATGCCGAACTGGTCCACGAGCGAGCCGGCCTCGTCACCCCACAACTGCTTCTCCAAGGGCAACGTCACGGTGCCGCCGACGGACAGCCTCTCGAAGTAGCCGCGGAGTTCGGCGTCGTCACCGCCCAGGAAGACCGCAACGTTGTTGCCCGGGGCGTGCGGCATCTCTTCCCGGACGTCCCAACCCATCAGCGTGTAGCCGTCCCGGGTGCGGAGCGTGGCATGCATGATCTTGTCGGCGGATGCGTCCGGCGAGCCGAACTCGGCGTACGTGCCCATCTCCAGCTTGCCGCCCAAGACGTCGTGGTAGAACTCCATCGCCTGCCGCGCGTTCCCGTTGAAAGCCAGGCACGGGTTGAGTTGAGACCCCATCTGATGCTCCTTCGTGTGAGTGCATTTCGAACGGCCAGGACCGCAGCAGCAGGCACCGACGGTTAGCCGAACCTGGCAGTGCTCGACCGTCCGAGGTTCGGGCCCCGCAGGAACTGCTTCAGCGCCTAGATGTAATGACCACGAGCGTTGTTAACAGTGGTACTTGATCAACAAAGAGACCTCCGGTGTGGTGTAGGTGTCGAATCTGCAGCACACACGGAGGCCTCGTGTCCCACCGTAACGCCCGGCTGACCGTTCATGGCCGCCGTCTGCTCGTTGATCGCATCCTGTCCGGCCGGCCGGTCGCTCATGTGGCCGCCGAGATGGGCATCTCCCGCTCCACAGCGCACAAGTGGCTACGGCGATGGCGCCAGCACGGCGAAGCGGGACTGCACGATCGGCCCAGCCGGCCACACACCACCCCGCACCGTACCCCCGCCCACATCGAAGCCGAGGTATGCCGGCTACGCACCGTACGCAAGCTCGGCCCGGCCCGCATCGGCCCGATCCTCGGCCTGCCCGCCTCCACCGTGCACCGCATCCTGACCCGCCACCACCTGCACCGCCTGGCCCATCTGGACCGGCCCACCGGCCAGCTCATCCGCCGCTACGAACGCGACCGGCCCGGCGAACTGGTGCACGTCGACGTCAAAAAGCTCGGCCGCATCCCCGACGGCGGCGGCTGGCGCGTCCACGGCCGCGACCAGCGCAGCCACGACCGCACCCGCACCGTCGGCTACGACTACATCCACTCGGCCGTCGACGACCACACCCGCCTGGCCTACAGCGAGATCCACCCCGACGAGAAGGCCACCACCTGCGCCGCCTTCCTCGGCCGCGCCGCCGCCTACTTCACCGGCCGTGGCATCCCCACCATCGAGCGCGTGCTGACCGACAACGCCTGGAGCTACCGCAAAGCGGCCGCCTGGCGGCAAGCCCTGGCCGACCTCGGCGCGACCGGCAAGCACACCCGCGCCTACCGGCCACAGACCAACGGCAAGGTCGAACGCTTCAACCGCACCCTGCTCGACGAATGGGCCTACGTCCGCCCGTACGCCAGCAACGACGAACGCAGCGCGGCTCTGCAAGACTTCCTGCACACCTACAACCACCACCGCTGCCACACCGCACTCGGAGGGCACCCACCGATCAGCCGCGTCAACAACCTTGCGGGTCAATACACCTAGACCCCGTATGAGTGACCGCTCAGGGTGTCTGAGGGGTCACTCCGTTAAGCCTCCCAACGAATCACGACATCCTGTGTCGTGTATTCCCGCGGAATCTTCGTATGCGCGCTCGGGTTGCCAAGTCAGCCTTGACAAGAAGTGTCTGTCAAGATTCTCATGACACATGACTGCGGAAGATTCCAGCATGCCCTCGGAGTCGAGCTTTGCTCGTCTTGCTCTTGCGGAGCACGCCAGCATGCTCGCCGACGCCGCCTACCATCTGCTACCAACCACACGAGATAGCGACGCTCGCCCAGGTGAGTACGTCGCAGCGACTGCTCCATTGGTAGCAGCTGCACGCCGCCTGCTGGAGCTCGCCGTGATGTTCGAGCGCATCAAGGAACAAGCTGGGAGCAGGTCGGCATCGACTTGAGCATCAGTCGCCAAGCTGCTCATGAACGTTTCGGGCAGGCGGAGCGAGACTTCCGCGAAAGGTTCCTCCGTGCATGGCTACAACCGGCACGCGCGGACGAACTGCTGACCAGCACGGACCGGCTCACTCACATGGCCGAGAGACTGAGAACTTACATCGCATCTCGGCGAGATGCCGACGGTCAGCTGGCCACTATTCAGCTCGCACCAATGAGCGACCTCGAGCGCTCGACACTGATTGCTCGAGCAAGCGCCATGCTGAAGACCTTGGCAACCGATCAACAGGTCAGCGATAGCGACCGCCACGAGCTGGAGCTTGGCCTATGTCGTCGCAAAATCGAGCTATACGAAGATCTGGCCGCCCAAGACTCGGAGAACACCGAGCTGCGCGAGGCACTCGCCGGAGCCAGAGCACGCCTGGCGGAGCTGCAGAGCTCATAAACAAACACAAGAAGATGGTGTGCGCGGCCAAGGCCAAGTAGCAGGAAAGGACACGAAGGCCACCGGCAAGGACAGCCACCATGGCCGTTCTCCCCAGATCGAAGTCCGTCCCGAAAACGGTGTTTCCGGGAGGGGGACCGAAGGGGTCGATGGGGAAGCATGTTTCTCCAGGAACGGCCGTCATGCCCCGGCCAACCGTTCCCGCCACGCCGCCAGGTTGCGGCGGATGGTCAGGGTGTCGGGGTGGTCGCTGCCCAGCACCCGCTCATAGTCGGCCAGCGTCTCCTCGTACGCAGCGACCGCGCCCGCCGCATCCCCCGCCCGACCCCGCCCGGCCGCCAGATTGCCGCGGGTGATCAGGGTGCCGGGGTGGTCGCCGCCCAGCACCCGCTCACAGTCGGCCAGCAGCTCCTCAAATGCGGCGACCGCGCCCACCGCATCCCCCGCCTCGCCCCGGAAATCGGCCAAGTTGCCGCGGGTGATCAGGGTAGCGGGGTGGTCGGGGCCCAACACCCGTTTCTGGTCGGCCAGCAGCTCCTCAAGTGCGGCAGCCGCGCCCGCCGCATCCCCCGCCCGACCCCCCAGACCGTAACGAGTGGCCAAGGTGTCGGGGTGGTCGGGGCCCAGCACCCGCTCATGGTCGGCCAGCAGCTCCTCGCACGCGGCGACCGCGCCCGCCGCATCCCCCGCCCGGCCCCGCCCGGCTGCCCGGTTGGCGCGGGTGATCAGGGTGTGGGGGTGGTCGGGGCCCAGCACCCGCTCACAGTCGGCCAGCAGCTCCTCAAATGCGGCGGCCGCGCCCGCCGCATCCCCCGCCTGGCCCCGCTCGTACGCCCAACTGCCGCGGGTGATCAGGGTGTGGGGGTGGTCGGGGCCCAGCACCCGCTCACAGTCGGCCAGCAGCTCCTCAAATGCGGCGGCCGCACCCGCCACATCCCCCGCCCGACCCCGCCACCGCGCCACATTGTGGCGGCTGGCCAGAGTGTCTGGGTGGTCGGAGCCGAAGTGCTGCAGGCAGGTGGCGTGCAGGTCGGTGCAGGCGGTGATGGCAGCGGTGACCTGCCCGGTATCTCCGAGGCTGGGGGCGGCGTGAAACAGCGCGCGATGGGCGCCGGTGTCGGGGCTGTACAGGGCGGTGCCACTGGCCTTATGCAAAGCGGAGGTGTTGGCGCGCAGGACCTGGCCGAGCTGGTCGCGTTCGACCGGCGGCCAGATGCGAAGTAGGGCATCGGCGGCGGTGTGGGCCACTTCAGTGAACAGATGCGGGCCGAGTTCGGGCAGGGCGATTAGATTTTCGCGGGTGGCGCGGTGGATGAGCTGATGGACGCGGATTTCCCGGTGGGTGGCGGTGCGGTCATGGTCGATGAGACTGTGCCGATGCAGCACCCGCAACACCTCGTCCACCACGGCCTCGTCCACCACGCGGGCATCCTCGCCCGAGGCGTCGGCTGCAGGTTCGGGCAGATAGCTGGTCAGATACTCCAGGGCGGGCGGGCTGGTCAGCACCGATTGAGGAATGCCAGCCGGATCCAGCACGCTGACCAGGCACAGCACCGCGCGGGCGAGCCCGGCAGGCGCGACCCGGCCAGCGTGATCGATGGACAGCTCCCAGGCGACGGTGACGATCCGCCGATGGCCGTCAGGCAGGTAATCCTCGCCCGGCACGGAGTGGGCCAGCAGCCTCGTGGCCAGCCGCTGCCGGTAGGCGGCACACGAGATGGCCGCGTTGCTGATGTAGGCCGCCGCCTGGGCCAGCGCCAACGGCAGCAACCCCAGATCGGCGGCCAGGCCATCCAGCTCGGCGACCGGGACCTGGCCGCCGAGCTTGGCCGCCAGATAGGAACGGGCCTCAGCTTCGGTGAAGGCGCCGATGCCGACCGTGGCCCGGTCCGCCCCGGCCAAGGCCGCTTCCCGCAGCCGGGTGGTGACCAGCACCCGACCGCCCGCCGCCGAGACCGCCGCCGGCGGCCACAGCCCACTCAGATCCTTGGGACGCTGCACATCGTCCAAGACCACCAGCCAGGGCCAGCCGGTGGTCTCGGCCCAGACCAGGAACTCCCGCGCCGCCTGCTCGGGATCGTCCCGATCGGCCAGCGGCAGCCCCAGGCGTGCCGCGGTGTCGGCGTAGGCGGACACGATGCCGTCGCGGGTGGCGGCGTTCACCCACACCAGCACCTGCACCCCCTGCTGCCAGACGCGGCGGGCGTAGGCGGCGGCCAACTGGGTCTTGCCGACCCCGCCCATCCCGGCCAGCACCTGGGTCAGCACAACCGTTTCGCCGGCACCGGCCGCCACCCGCACGCGTTCGGCGACCTGGCGGTCCTGGAAGCAATCGGCCGGCTGCGGGATCGCCCCCACCCGGACCCGCTCCGCCACGGCGGTCTGCCCGGACCGGTCGGCATCGGCCGGGGTCGCAGGAGCCGGGCGGGCTTGGTCGGCGGCCATCAGCCGACCCCATTCACGCGCCGACAGGGCAGGCTCGTTCGCCCACGTGGCCAAGGCCGCGCCGACCTGGACCAGTTGATCCAGATCACGAGGCGCTGCGGCACCGGTCGCCCATCCGTTCACCGTCGAATGCGGCACACGGGAGACCTTCGCGAGTTCTTTCTGTGTCACCCGGCCTGGGCTGTGGACCCGGGCCTGGTCCCACAGCCGGGCCAGCTCCGCCAGGACCTGGGAGGTCGAGCCCTCCGGCCGGAACTGCGCCACGCCGCCCCGCCTCCTCACTTGCCAGGGACCGTCATCCGGATCCGGGACGGACCGGCCCGGATCCCCGCTCACCGGCAGCGTAGCCTCGCAAATCCAGGCCCATCCGGCATACCTTCAACATCGTCGGCGGGCTGGATGTGATGCGGGCATGACCAACACCGACACCCCGGCGCCCAACAGGGTCGCCTCATCGCCGCCACGCCGCTCCCCCGGCATCCGCCGCCTCCGCCGCACCATCGCTCTCGCCCTCGTCCGCGGTGCCGCCCACGCCACCGGCGCCAGCCTCGTCGGCCTGCTGTTCTGGTGGATCACCCACCGCTGAGCCGCACATCACCACGGATGATCTGTACGCCCGTTTCGGGCGTACAGACCACTCGCACATCCGTCCGTGCACTCGACTTCGGAAACTGACAGTCGTCCCGAAACTTCCCCTTCACTTCTTGAGTTTCGGGACCGTTTTCGGGACGATGGGCGAGTGGATGCCTCCACTGAGGGTGGGTGATGTGGCACCGCACGGCCCGCCCTGTCGACGGCCAGGCTCCCGACCCGCATCTGCACGCGCACGTGGCGATCGCCAACATGGTGCGCGGCCTGGACGGCCGGTGGTCGGCCATCGGCGCCGGCGGCCGCGACATCCACCGGCACGCCCACGCCGCCGACGCCTTGTTGAAGGCGCGCATGCGGCGGGTGCTGACCCAGCGCTACGGCATCGCCTGGAAGCGCGATCCGGTGACGGGTGCGCGGGAGATCGCCGCCATCCCGGAGCAGACACGCGTGCTGTTCTCCAAGAGCTGCTAACGCAATGAGGTGAGGCGTCGCCAGCAGATGAGTGCGCAGGCCAGCTTGAGGAAGGCCTCGTGGATGTCGGCGCGGACCTCCCAACGGATGCGCAGGCGACGAAAGGCATGCAGCAGGGCGAATGTCTGCTCCACGACCCAGCGGTGTTTGCCGAGGCCGGAGCCGTGTTCGGTACCGCGGCGAGCGATCAGCGAGCGGATCTGCAGCTCGCGCACCAGGCGGCGGTACCTGTCGTGGTCGTAGCCCCGGTCGGCGAGCACCACGTCGGAGCGCTGGCGGGGGCGGCCGCGCTTGCCACGCACCTTCGGAACCGCGTCCAGCAGCGGACGAAGCTGAGTGACGTCGTTGCGGTTCGCGCCGGTCACGATCACAGCAAGCGGGACGCCGGTGGCCTCGGTGATCAGGTGGTGCTTGCTACCGGCCCGCCCTCGATCGACCGGGGACGGCCCGGTCTGCGGCCCCCTTTTAACGCCCTGATCTGCGAGGAGTCCACCACCGCCCGGGAGAAGTCGAGCGCGTCGGCCGCACGCAGCCGATCAAGCAGCACCTCGTGCAGCCGCTGCCACACCCCGGCCTCGTTCCACTCGGCCAGCCGCCGCCAGCACGTCATGCCCGAGCCGTAACCCAGCTCCTGCGGCAGGTGCTCCCAAGCGACCCGGTGTGCAGCACGAACAAGATGCCCTGCAACGCCAGCCGATCATCGAGCCGCTTACGTCCCGGATGCCGGAACCGCCGCTGCCGCTGGGGCAGCAACGGCTCGATCACCGCCCACAGCTCGTCGCTGACCTCCCACGGCTTCGCCCGCGCCACCCGTACTCCTCTCACGACCGCTACAGCGAGAGATCAAAGCACAGCGGAGATCATTCTGTTAGGCGCTTCAAGCGCAGCGGCCAGCCGAAGACGGAGTTGGTGAAGCGGGGCATCAACCCGGAGTCGGTCTCGCGCGAGGCGCAGAAGACGGCCGCCGCCGAGAGCCGCCAGCCCAAGACGGGCGAGGTGGCCGAGGCCGATCTGCGCGCCGACTGGCACCGCCAGGCCGACGCATCAGCCCGTCGCGGCGATGACGAAGAGGCTGTCGCCGGGTACGGCCAGGCCCTCGCCGAGGCATGCCGCCACGGCCGCGAGGTGCTGTCGCGACGGCCCAGCGCGGAAGAGATCGCGGACTGGATCTGGCGGCCTGAGTATGGGCTGACCGCGCACACCAAGGTCGTCAGCCGCGCCGATGTGCTGGCCGCCGTCATCGACGCCTGCCCCGACGGGGTGGCGGACCTGGCGGACGCCGAAGCCCTCACCGACCAGGTGCTGGCCTGCGGGCCGGTCGTGCGGCTGGCAGCTACGGCACCGCGATGACGGTGGCGGCCGCGCAAGGGCTGACCGCCGACCACGCGCTGATCTACGGCGCCAGCCTGGACCCGCACACCTTGTATGCGGCGATGACCCGCGACCGGCAGACCGCGCGGCTGTATCTGCCGCGTGAGCTGATGGAAAGCGACGCCGACCGCGTCCGCCGCGGCCAGGTCCGTGGCGAGGCCGACGCGCTGCAGCGCGCCCTGGCCGCCTACGCCGCCACCTTGGAAGGCGATCGCGCTGACCGGCTTCTCACCCCTGAGCCGGACCCGATCGCGCATGAGGACCCGGCACGCCTACTGGCCGCCGTCGACGCCGAGCGCCAGCAGGACGATCACGAGGCTGTCCGGGCCATGCTCGACAAGGCTCAGGCCGATATCCGGCTGGCCAGCGCCCGCCTGGCCCTGTCGCGCAGCGCCTACGGCGTCGCCCTGCTATCGGACCAGGCGCTCGCCGAGCGCTTGCTCGCCCTCACTGCGCAGGTCGAGGCCGCCGGCGCCGAGCTGGCGGCCGCCGAGCACGACCGGCAGCGCTTCGCCCGCGACGGCGGCGGCCCCGCCGAGCTCGCCCTGCGGGCCGAACGCGACAAGCTGGCCGCCGAGCTGCGCAGGATCGAGACGGCCGAGCGCGCCGAGCGGCGGCTGCAGCAGGCCCGCCAGCAGATCCTCGAAGGCCGCGCCGACGCTGAACGGCTCCGTCGGCGTGAACGCGAGCTCGCCGCCGAACTGGAGAAGCTGGGCAGCTGGCGGCCCTCCCACCGCGCCCGCCGCCGCGAGCTGGTCGAGGTCGAGCTGCCCGGTGTGCGCGAGCGCCTGCAGCAGCTGCGCGAGCGCCTGGCCCCGGTCCGCGCGCAACGTCCGGCGATGGAGGAGGCCGCCCGGAAAGCCTCGCGCAGGCCCCGCGACGCGTGGTGTGGCCGATGATCCGCCGCCGCCACGACGACCTGGTCGGGGACTTCGCGGCCGCCCAGCGCGGTGCCCGCAGCGCCGACGTCAGCGGCGCCGACGGCCGCGCCGCCGCCGCGCGGCTGACTCGCGAGCATGCCCGGCAGGAGCTGGCCGCCGCCCCGATGAGAGCGAGCGCCGCGCCGATCTGCCGCCTGACCAGCGCGCCATCGAGCACCGGGTCCGCAGCGAGGAGGGCACCCGGCTATGCGCCGAACGCGAGAAGGCCGAGCGTGAGCGGGAGCGCGGGTCACGCAAGGCCGAACGCGAGCGGTCTCGTCACCGCCAGCTCGACCTCGGACACGAGCGGCCGCCCCCGACGCAGGGCCGCGGCGGCCCCAGCCGGGGCGGGTTCGGCCGCTGATGGCCCGGGACTCGGGCCGCGCCAGGAACGGTCGCTCAGACAAATGGCCAGTAGAGCGCATAGACCAACACCGCTCCCGCCGCGATCGATAGAGGCCAGAGTGGTATGAGCCAAAGCGCTGTCAGACGAGCGCTGCGGCGCCGTGGAGGCACCAGCGAGGTCAACGCGCCGAGCAATGCACATCCGAGCGGCGCGGAGAGCCATGCGTAGAAGAGGAAGCTGCCCCATGCGCTGACCGGTCCACATTCCCTGGTCTCGTGTTCAGTCATCGGATCAAGACCGCACGCCTTGTTCTCCAGGACGGACACCGCCATCCAGGCGAAGAAATCCATCGTCCAGAGAACGCCAGATACAACTGCCACCCCCACTATCGCGGCACCCAAAGATCGCGGTTTGGAAGGTCTTGGCGAGATTAGTGCGCCATGCGGGTTGGCCATGGCTGGACTGTACGGTGTGGATCTTCAGCTGATCAATGACCGTTCGAGCCTCCGGCAGGGGCGCTCTGGCTCTGACCGGGGCCGGCACGGCTGCTGGCCAGCAGCCGGGGGCGCGGAGGTGTCAGGACAGCACCAGCCAGGTAGCCGCCCACGCGACAGCGCTGCCGACGACGACGCCCGCCACCACCTGAGCGAGCGTGTGATGGGCGATGCGGACTCGGGCCCAGCCGATGCCGACCACGATCAGGCCGCACGCCAGCAGGACCGGCTCCCAGTGCGTCACGGCGGCCACGACGACGCTCGCGCCGGCGAAGACCCCGGTGTGGAAGGAGATCTTCCACCACACGGTGATCAGCCCCATGACCAGGACCCAGCCGAGCATCACGGCGGCCGTCGCGATCGCCACCCGGGAAGCGTCCAGGGCGATCAGCAGCGCCAGGCCGCCGACGACCGCGACCAGTCCGGCCAGCATCGGCACCTTGCGACCCGAGCGCTGCACCAGGTGCTTGGAGTCCAGGCGGCCGCGTCGCACCCCGATGGCGATCACCACGGCCGGGACGCCGGCGCACAGCAGGGCGGTCAGCACACCCCAGGCCAGGCCCGGCCACCCTTCGGCCAGCACGCCCGCCACCAGCGGCAAGGCGAGCGCGACGTGCTGGGGCGCGAACAGCTCGGTTATGGCCCACGCAAGGCGGCCCGGCCATCCGAGCCGCTGGTCGCTTCCAGCCGCTGCCACGCCTTCCACATGCTGATCAGTCATCGAGCCTCCACTACATCGTCGCCAGCCGCGGCTGGCGCTCCGTCGACCATGCTGCGCCACGAGCCGGTCGACGACGACGCCGCGCTCGAGCAACTGGCGCGCACCTTCCTGCCCGACCTTCCGGAGTTCAGCGGACTGGACCTGATCAAACAGCTCGGCGCCGAATAGCTCAGGGTTCGCTGCTGCGGCGGTCCCTGCTCGAACGTGGTCGGTCGACCGGCCACGTTCGAGCGGGAAGGCACTCGGCGCGGGCCACGAGGGCTGGCGACTCTTCAGGCCTTCGATCGCCAGCTGCTGGCTGGCGTCCGTGCGGATTGGGGGCGATCGACGGTCCGGTACCTCCTTCGTCGGCACCGGCCCACCGAAACCACGGCTGACGCAGTCGAGGGATCCGCACGTCATGATCGAATGCATATTTCCTCTACGACTATCAAGGGCTCCCGCTGCGCGGCCGCCGGGCCGGTTCACCGGAGTGAATGTGTGGGAGTTCGAGCGCCGTTCGCCCGTCTCCGCGATCTAGCTGGCCGCTGCGATCTCCACCGCGGTGATGGGCCGGAAGGTCGGCAGCACGGAGAGAAGGAAGTCCTCGGTTATGGCGTCGTAGCCGCCCACCTGTACCAGGGCTTCACCATGCCTGGCATACACGGGGGTGTAGCCGTTCTCCAGGCGTGTCGTCCAGACGCCGGGGGCGATCTGCCGGCACGGCGTGACCGTCTTCCAGCTCCAGTCCGGCATGGGGTCGGCGCACGCCGCCTCAGGGGAGGCCGCGCCGCCTGGCCTGACGTACACCTCGACCCACCGGCCGCTCCCGTGGTCGTCCGTGGGGTGGTAGGTGAAGCCGATCATCTCCGGCAGCCAGGTCGGGTCCACGGAGTCGAGCCGATAGTTCGGAATGGCCGGCGCGACCAGCGGAATTCCCGAGCTCTTCATATCCCCGATGACTTCCGCCGCCTGGATGGCTTTGGACACCAGCGGAGCCGCGCATAAGGCGAGAAGGACCGTCCCCGCCGCGGCAATGCGGGCCATCCTGTTGCCCGGAGCGCACAGCCACGCCGTGAACGGGAATCCGATCACGGCGGGGATGGCGAGGCTGACAGGCGAGTCGGGCAGCCACTGCATGCCCGCGCCCATGACCATGGCGAACACGAGCATGACGAACGGCGTGGACAGTCCCACGATCGGCCAACGCGGCATCCTTGCGGCCCAGCTCAACAGGAACGCGAGTGGAAAGGGCGCGAACATCATCACCGCCACCCCGGTGAATTCGTTGTCCACATCATGAGGCCAGAAGACCAGGATGAGGACCTGGGAGGCCCCGATCGCGGCGCCCGCTAGAACCGCCTTGAGCAGCATCGGCATTGTGTGATTCTTTCCCACAGACCGCGGCGAAGGCCGAGCAGGCCGTGAACGGCGAGCGAGAACCAGTTGGCGAAACACGCGACAAGTCGCGGCCAGGAAGCCCCTCAGAACGCCTCTACGGGCATCTCCGCTGCGAAAGACGGGGTGCCGGTAAGAAACCCCCAATTCGCGGGCACTCAGTCGACTGGGGTGTCGAGCCAGGAGCCCTTGAGCATGAGAGTGCGGCCGCTGAACTCGGCCAGAGAGTTCCACGCGAGGATCCGCTCGGGGACGAGGCGGACGTACAGGAACATGTCGGGGGCGTTGCGGGGATCGGTCGACACCTTCGCGAAGGCCTCGGCCGAGGCGGCGTCGATGTCGGGCACGCCGAGCAGGGTCGCGCGGGCGTCGATCATGATGACGTCGGCGGTGTCCCCGATCGCCAGCCGCGCCTTCGGCCTGGCCCGCAGGTTCGAGATCGTGCGGCTGCGCCGGAAGGTCGCGGTGGTCAGCGTCGAATCGTCCCATACGTAGGCGACCGGGATCAGGTGCGCCCCGTGACCATCACTCCCGGTCGCCAGCCACATCTGGAAGCCGCCGAACAGGCGATCTACGGTATCGGCTCGCCGCCGCGCCAAATCGCGTGGTGCAGGGAGGGGTACTGAGGACATGCGTGCTCCTTCATAAGGACTCATACCCTCAAGACGAACGGGCGGGGCACCGATTCGACACCGCAAGTCACAACAAGATCAACGCCGTTTGGGGCTCATGACACGTTTCTTACCGGCACCCCTGATGGTGACGTCGTCCCCGTGGCGGCGTGCGGCCGGGAGCGTTCCAGCGCTGGGGGCGCTCCAGCGGCGCCTGCTCGCCTCCGCGCTCGACGCCGTCCGGCCAGGCGGTGTCGTCGCCTACGTGACCTGCTCGCCGCACCTGGCCGAGACCGGCGTCGTGGTCGCCGACGTGCTCAAGGGCCGGGACGACATCGAGACCCTCGACGCCCGCGCGTATCTGCCAGAGATCGGAGGACTGGGCGTCGGCTCTTATGTGCAGCTCTTGCCCCACCGGCACAATACCCACGCCATTTTCCTGGAATTTCTCCAGAAAGGTTCTAGTGCAGGGGGCCCTTGCCCTCACAGGCGTTTACCTCTAGCCTCCGTGAGCGTCGGGCGGATTACGTAATCCTCCTATGTCTAGGGAGTGCGTGTGCGACGTTTACTGGCTCTGTGCGTCCTGTCCACCATGCTCGTGGCGGCCCCGGCCCACGCGGAGGCGCAGACGCTGTACGAGGCAGAGGACGCGACGCTGGTCAAGGCGGTCGTCTCCAACGGGTCGCCCGGCTACAGCGGCTCGGGCTTCGCCGACTACGACTCCGCGACGGGCGCCTACGTCGAGTTCGCCGTCCCCGCCGACGCGCCCGCCGAGGTCGACCTGATCTTCAGGTACTCCAACGGCAGCACCGTCGATCGCCCGCTGGACGTCGCGGTGAACGGCGTCAAGATCGCCACCCGGCCCTTCTCGCCCTCCACCGACTGGGCCACCTGGCGCTCCACGACCGTGCGCGCCACCCTGAAGGCTGGCGCCAACACCGTACGCCTGACCACCACCATCGCGAACGGGCCCAACCTCGACAAGGTGACGGTGCGCCCAGTGGTGGAGGAGCCGGGCGACACCGTGGTCACCTCGATGGCCGCCCTCACCGAGGCCATCAGGACCGCGCAGCCCGGACAGCGCATCGTGCTGGCCAACGGAACCTACGCCGTCGACGCCGCCATCCCGATCGCCGGCAAGAGCGGCGTCACCATCGCCGCCCAGTCCGTCGGCGGCGTCACCCTCACCGGGTCCAGAACCTTCACCTTCAACAGCTCCGCGAACGTGGCCGTCGAGGGCTTCGTCTTCAAGCAGCGGACCGGCATCGTGGTCCCGTCGAACTCCACCGGCATCCGCATCGCCAGGAACACCTTCCAGCTCGCCGAGGTCGACGGCGCCGAGACCCACTTCCTGGACGTCCAGGGAGACGACGCGGAGGTGGCCAACAACCTGTTCGCGGGCAAGACAGAGCACGGCGTCTTCCTGCAGGTCGGCGGCGCGACGATGCCGCTGCGCGTGGCGATCAGGCGCAACCACTTCCGCGACAACACCTCCACCGTCAACGGCAGCGAGGGCATCAGGCTCGGCCTCGGCGCCCTCGGGCAGGTCTCGGCGCGCGCGGTGGTGGAGCACAACCTGTTCGAGAACGTCGTGGGCGACGACGAGGTGATCTCGGTGAAGGCCTCGGACTCCGTCGTACGGCACAACACCATCCGAGGCGGTGCCAAGGGTGTGCTGACGCTGCGCTTCGGCTCGCGCAACACCGTCGAGGGCAACCACATCATCGGCGGCGACAGGGGGATGCGCGTCTACGGCGCCGAGCACACCATCGTCAACAACCACATCCAGGGCGTGCGGCGGGACGGTGTCTACCTCGGAGCCGGTTACGACGCCATCCACGACGCGGCCGTCAGGGTCAAGGTGCTGCTCAACACCGTCGTGAACGCCGGTGGCGCGGCCATCTCCGCGCAGGGCGGCTCCAACCCCGCCACCTCCCCGCTGGTCGCCGACAACCTGTTCGCCCGCGCCTCCCAGGGAACGCTGATCTCGCTCGGCAACGCCGTCACCCCCACCGTGCGCGGCAACCTGTCGTGGGACACCGTCTCGGGCACCAACCCCAAGCTGGTCCAGGACGCCAACGGGATCCTTCGTCTCAGCTCCGGCAGCCCGGCCGTCAACGCGGCCAAGGGGGGCTACCCGGCCGTCTCGCGCGACCTGGACGGCCAGACCCGCCAGGGCGCCGCCGACGTGGGTTCCGACGAGTACGCGCCGGAGATCGGCCCCGGCCCGCTGACCGCCGCCCAGGTCGGCCCCAAGGCGGGCTAGCAAGCCGCCCTCAGCCTGCTCGGCGAGGTGCCCACCGGCAAGATCCGAACCACCACCCCCGACGGACGACTCGTCTTCCACATCTTCGCCGCCCTGGCCGAGTTCATCCGCGAGCTCATCGCCGCCGGCACTCACGAGGGCCTGGCCGCCGCGAAAGCCCGCGGCCGCACTGGGGGCCGCCCGACAGTGGTCAACGCCGAGTTGCTGAAGGCGGCCCGTGATCTGCTACCTGATCCCGGCCGGTCGGTCACCTCGATCGCCAAGCTGCTCGGCGTCAGCGTGGGAACGCTGTACAACCACATCCCCAACCTGCAAGAGCTCCGCTCAGGACAGCAGTCGAGTCTCAAGTGGAGGGCCTGGCCTCGACAAAGGGCGCTCCTTTGGGGCTGGTGACACGTTCGTTAACGGCACCCCGCGTTGGGGGTTGACGGCGATGCGTTCCTCGCGCGGCGGGTGCCGTGGAAGGTGGTGGCGTACGCCTCGACGATCCCGCGTGCTTTGGTCTCGTCATGCTGACTCCCGGCCTGCAACGCCAGCCGATCATCGAGCCGCTTGCGACCCGGATGCCGGAACCGCCGCTGACGCTTGGGTGGCGCGGCGGCGGGCACGAGCCCGCGCTCGAGCAGCTTGAAAACTCAGAGATCGTCCTTCGTCAGGCAGCTCACGATGAAACTGGTCTGCCCCAGTCCTTGGTAGGGGGAGGTGAGCTCCACCTTGAAGTAGCCGGTCTCCGACCGGGTCGTGCTGTACCAGCTGGTGATGGTCTTGTCCTGGGCTCCCGATGAGGTGAACGAAGTGTTGCCGCCGCCGAGGTACACCCACTGGTTGCTGGTCGCGTTGCTCCTGCGGTACCACCGGTAGCCGACCGAGGCAGGGCCGTTGGTCACCGTGAGCTTCGCGCTGAGCGCGAACACGGCGGGCTGGTTGATGGCGCATTCCCCTTCGTCCGCGCGTTCCTTGCTCACATCGGACACCGACGACTTCACGCAGACTGTGTCATACGCCGCGGCGTGGGTCTCGGCGATGTTGGCGGGCTCGACGACCCTCAGACGCATCGTGCCCTTCAGACTGGTCGTGCTGAAGAAGTTGTTGGTGACCGTCCTGCTGCCGGGCGCGTCGAACGTCACGGAGACGGGCTCAGGACCGGGCCAGGGCACATTCTGGCTGTTGACCCACACGTACTTCACGGTCGTCGGTTCGGAGACCGTGATCATCGCTGAGACCGTGTGCCGCAGCCCGTACGCCGTCTCGTCACACGGACCGGTGTAGGCCGCCGGAGCAAGCTGCATCTGCGACGCGATCACCTCCGGGTTCACCGTCGGGGTCACCGTCGGGGTCACCGTCGGGGTCACCGTCGGGTTCACCGTCGGGGTCACCGTCGGGGTCACGGTCGGACTCGCGGTCGGGGTCACCGTCGGGCTCGGCGTCGGACTCGCGGTCGGGGTCACGGGGCGGATGACCATGCCCGATTGTTGCGTGATCGCCGCCTGTACAGACCCGGGCAGCAGTGCCGCCAGCAGCACGGCGGCCGCCACCAGCGGCAGGAGAAATGCTGAAGACCTCACATCACGCCTTTCGTGATCGGAAGAGGCGCATGGTTCCCGACCCAAGTGGGAAGCGACCTGTGGTTTGCTGCAATGGCTGCTGGGAGCCCTCGACGGTCGGGTCGGCTCCCATGGCGCTGGGACAGCGCCCAAATACTGCCGTTGCCCGCTGTCCGGGCGGCGAACAGGCGGGCTTCAGCGGCGTGGTAGGGCCAGACCGGGGCGGAGGGCGAGCAGCACGCCGAGCGTGGCGTAACCGAGGAGAAGGTGTCCGCCGCCGACCCAGCGCGCCCCGTCCTCGCCGCCCAGTATGAGCGCCGGCATGGTCACCACGAACCAGCTTTCTGCGATCAGCGGCCACCAGCGCAGCGGTCCGCTCCATCGCCCGGCCACCGCCAGCTTCACGCCGATGACCATCATGCCGAGCATGGACAGCGGCCAGAACACATCGAGGATGCCCATGGCCAGGTGATCCTGGGCGGACTCGGGCAGCAGGCCGTTCAGCAGCGACCACAAGGTGGCCAGCCCGAGCAGCACAAGCTCGACTTTGAGTATGGCCAGCGAGACGCGCGAGTCGCCCGTGGCCCGGGTCCGGATCTGGACGGCGATCAGGGCGAAGACGCCGAGTTGGAAGGCGACCCCGGTCAGGCTGCCGATGCGCTCCTCCACTCCGTCGTTGACGGTGCCGAAGAGAAAGATGCTGGTGGCCCAGGCGAGGGTGCCCGCGGTGAGCGCGAGGCCAAGCCGGCGCACGGTGGCGGGCGTGATGAGCTCGCTGGCGATCGGCCGGTCGTGCTGAGAGACGTCGGTCCTGGCCGTGGCCGGGGTTGTGGTGAGCTGTGGATCCATGGGGTTCCTTTCTGCGTGCTGGCATCAGGGTCCTGGCCGGCAGACCCGGGCGGGCAGAGTCAGGTGTCCCGGTTCGTCCCGGGACTGGTATCCCAGGCTCATAGGGACACTTCTGGGATGTAATACGTGGCATGACAGGAAGGGGACGCGCCGGGCTGCCGCTCGTGCTGGCCGTCGCAGCACTGGCCATCGCCCTGGTGACGGCGGCTTTGGACGCGCGGGCGGCCGGCGTGCCGATCCCGGAGGCGGCGCAGCTGGACCCGGGATGGCCCGCGGCGCTGTCGGGGCTGGCGATGCTCGTGCCCGGCGTTCTGCTGTTGCGCATGCTGCCGCGCCATGCGGTGGCGTGGGTGCTGACCGGCTTCGGGTTGCTGGTGCTGGCCGACGGGATGGCGTCCAGCTGGGCGGCCTACGCCCTCTACGTCGCGCCTGGGGCGCCGGGTGCCTCGGCCGCCTACTGGTTCTACGCGCGTTTCGGTGCGACGCTGCTGCTTGCCCTGCCGGTGCTGATCCTGCTGTTCCCTGATGGGCGGCTGCCTTCGGGCCGGGTCTGGCGGCCGCTGGCGATGACGAGTCTGGCGTTGACGGGGCTGCTGCCGGCGCTGCTGGTCATCGCGCCCATGGAGGCGATGACACGCTTTCACGGTGTTGCGTTGCCACCCGAGATCGCCCGCCTGAGCCTGGACCCGCTGGCGGTGCGGCTGCCGTACACCTTCTGGGAGAGCGCGCTGCAGGTGGCCTACGCCTCGATCCTGGTGAGCATGCTCGTGCCGTTCGCGGTGGCCGTGCGGCGGTACCGGGCGGCCGATCCGGAGGGGCGGGCCCAGATCAAGTGGCTGATGTGGGCGGCGCTGGTGGACACGGCCGTGCTGCTGTTGCCGCTGCGCGTGCCGCCGCAGGTGCCGTCGGTGCTGATGGGCCTGACGATCGCGCTCACTTCGGCGGCGGTCGTCGTGGCGGTCGCCAAGTACCGGCTCTACGATGTCGACCGGCTGCTGTCGGCCACGGTGGCCTACGGCGTGCTGGCCGTGCTGGTGGTGGCGGTGGACGTGGCGGTGTTCGCGGCGGCGGGCAGTGTGCTGGGCGAGCGTGACTCGGCGCTGGCGGCGATCGGGATTGTCGCGGTGCTGTACGCGCCGTTGCGCGGCTGGTTGTGGCGCGGGGCGCGGCGGCTCGCCCGCGGCGGCGGGCACGACCCCTACGCCGCGGTCTCGACGCTGGCCGAGCGGCTGGAGCTGGCCACCGACCCCGGTGAGCAACTGCTCGCGGTCGCCTCGACGCTCTCCGAGGCGTTCCGGCTGGCCTACGTGCGGGTGGAGATCGAACGCCCGAACGGCGAGCGCGCCGTGGTCGAGCGCGGCACGCCGCGCGGCCCGTCGGTGTCGCTGCCGGTGGCCTACCGGGGCGAGGTGGTAGGGCGGCTGATGCTATGCCGCGCCGATTTGAGCGAGCGCGACCAGCGGCTGCTGGGCGACCTCGTACGGCAGGCCGCCGCGGCGGCGCGGGCCACCGAGCTCAGCGCCGACCTGCAGCGCATCCGCGCCCGCCTGGTGCTGGCCCGCGAGGAGGAACGCCGTCGGCTCCGCCGTGACCTGCACGACGGGTTCGGCCCGAGCCTCGGCGCGCTGCGGCTGCGCATCGAGGCGGCACGCAACCTGGCGGCCACCGCGCCCGCCCAGGCCGACCGGCTGCTGGAACAGACGGCCGCCGACATCGGCGACGTACTGGCGGACGTGCGCAGGCTGGTGCACGATCTGCGCCCACCCGCCCTCGACGAGCTCGGCATCCTGCGCGCCATCGAGCAGCAGGCCGGTCGATTCCGCTCGGCCGCGCTCGACATCCGCGTCAGCGGCGACGGCCCGCTGGACGCGCTGCCGGCGGCGGTGGAGGTGGCGGCCTACCGTATCGTGTCCGAGGCGTTGGCCAACGTGGTCAAGCATGCGGGCGCGGCGCGCTGCGACATCACCCTCAGCGTGCGGGACAGGAGACTCGAGGTGGCGGTACGCGACGACGGCGGCGGCATCGGCCCCGACGTGCCGGCCGGAGTCGGCATGCTGTCGCTCCGCGAACGCGCGGCCGAGCTCGGCGGCGACTGCCAGGTCAGCTGCCCGCCCGGAGCCGGTACCCTCATCGCCGCGCGACTGCCGATCCAGGAAGCAGACAGTGCCTGAAAAGACGATCCGCGTGCTGGTGGCCGACGATCATCCCGTCTACCGCGAGGGGCTCGCGGTGCTGCTCGGCTCGATCCCCGGCATCGAGGTGGCCGGGACGGCCGCCGACGGCGGGCGGGCCGTCGAACGTGCCGCGGACCTGCAGCCCGATGTGGCGGTGATGGACGTGCGGATGCCGGGGCTCGACGGCATCGAGGCCACCAGGCGGATCGTCGCCGACAGCCCCCACATCAGCGTCGTGGTGCTGACCATGTCGGAGGAGGACGCCACACTGTTCGCCGCCGTGCAGGCGGGCGCCCGCGGCTACCTGCTCAAGGGTGCGGGGCAGGATGAGATCGTGCGCGCCATCACGGCTGTGGCCCACGGCGAGGCGATCTTCGGGCCGGCCATCGCGCTGCGCGTGGCCGAGTTCTTCCAGGGTGCCGCGTCCGCCGACGACCCAGTGTTCCCACAGCTGACACCGCGCGAACGGGAGATCCTGTCCATGGTGGCGGCTGGCAGGTCCAACACGCAGATCGCCTCGGCCCTGCAGCTGTCGCCGAAGACAGTACGCAACAACGTCTCCAACATCTTCGCCAAGCTGCACGTCGCCGACCGCGCCGAGGCCATCGTCCGCGCCCGCGACGCCGGCCTCGGCCGCTGACCTCACCCGGGGCGGCGCGGTGCGACCAGCCCGGATTCGCGCTGGGGCCCCTCGGGGCTCGCGCGAGCAGCCGGAAGTAACCGCTGTGATCACTGCACTGTGCGTGTTCGCGGCACCTGGGGTGAGGTGTAGTCCGCGGGCGCTTGTCCGTCTTGGGGTCGGGGTCGGTCGCGGCGGGCCGCGCGCCTTCGTAAGAGTGGGCGGCGGCGGGCTGCCGTCAGGACGTGGCCAGGCGGGCTCGCACCTGGTCGATCAGCGGAGCCAGGTGCCGGCCCGCGGCCTGCGCTGCTTGCTCGCCATCACCGCCGGCGATGGCGGCGAGCAGTTCCTCATGCTCGCGCGTGCCGACGTCGGACAACCGGGGGTCCGCGGTGGCCTGGCTCATCCCGGCGGCGACCACAGAGGAGATAGCCCGGTACAGGTCGATGAGCAACTTGTTGTGGGAAGCGTCCACCAGGGCGAGGTGGAAGTCGATCGCCCGCGCGACGCGGTCCTGGATGGTGCCCTCGTCGGGACCGCCGGCCAGGTCCGCCAGCCGTACCAGGTCGTCCGGCGTGTGCCGGGATCCGCTGGCGCGTACGGGTCGGGGCGCCATGGCGGGATGTACCGGAGTGCTACGGCTCCTGGCAGGCGGTCTACAGCCTGTTTCGCCGCTGGCAACGGGCCGGCCTCTGGCAGCAGGTCCTCCCCCGGCTGCCGTCCAGGATCCTCGCGCTGACCACCGTGATCTGGCACAACGACAAGACCAGCCAGCCGATCACACGATCCCTGATCGCCTACGACCGCTGAACGTGGCCAGACCGCTGGACTCATTCATCCAGGCGGCGGTACTTGTCGTGGTCGTAGCCGCGGTCGGCGAGCACCGCATCAGGCCGTCGGAGGCGTCGCCCTTACCGCGTCAGGTGCGCCGAGATCCCTGCCAACGGCCACAAAGGCTTCGCAGTGACTTGACCCATTGTGTGACATTAAGGAGATCTTGCCAGCAAACGCTAAGGTAAGATCTTGTGCAATCGCTCACGCCGGAAGATTTACGTCAGATCGGCCCCTATCGGCTCGCTGGTGTACTGGGGCGGGGTGGTCAGGGAACGGTTTACCTGGGCCAGGGGCCGTCCAACGAACAGGTCGCGGTCAAGGTGTTACACGCTGGAGCCGCGACGGATGAGAACGCGCGCCGCCGGTTCCTACGCGAAGCCGAGGCGGCTCGCCAGGTTGCTCCGTTCTGCACGGCGCGCGTGCTGGACACGGGTCTGGTGGGCGGCCGGCCATACATCGTCAGTGAACACATCCCAGGCCCTTCGCTCGACCTGCTGGTCAGGACCGAGGGTCCGCGTTCGGGCAGCGGGCTGGAGCGGCTCGCGGTGACCACGCTCACCGCGCTGGCGGCCATCCACCGGGCCGGGATAGTCCACCGTGACTTCAAGCCGCACAACGTGATCATGGGGCCTGAGGGACCCGTGGTGATCGATTTCGGGATTGCCAGGGTGACCGCCCAGACGGCCACGCACAGCGTGGTGGGCACCCCCGTCTACATGGCGCCGGAGCAGTTCGGCGGGGCGCCGATCACCCCGGCGGCCGACCTGTTCAGCTGGGCGACCTCCATGATCTACGCGGCCACCGGGCAGCAGGTCTTCAGCGGAGACACCTTTCCGGTGATCATGCACGCCATCCTGACTCGCGAACCCGACCTGTCGGCTGTTCCGCAGGAGCTACGCCCGGCGCTGGGGGCCTGTCTGGCCAAGGACCCCGCGGCCCGGCCGAGCGCCGCCGCCCTGCTGCGCCGCCTGACGGGCGACGAGGCTCCCGCCCCACTCGCGCGGTGGCCCACGGCGCACGCCACGATGGGCATGTCAGAGGCCGAGCAACTCACTCTCCGCCCGCACCTGTCGACGCAGGAGAATCGGCCTGCCGGCTGGGCGCAGCCGCCTGGGCAGCCTGGATGGGGCGTCCCTCCCCAGCCTCCGCCCAGCGGCCGCGGCCGGTCGAAGAAGATCGGCCTCGCCGTCGGCGCTGGAGCAGTTGCCCTGGTGCTGGCCGTGGTGGGCGTGCGGGCCGTAGTCAAGAACGCGGTCCGGGGAGCGCTGTCGAGCGGTCAGTCCTCCACCTCCCAGCCCGTCTCCACCTACTCCCCCGAACCGAGCCCTTCCGACACACCTTCGCAGACGCCTTCTCAGACAGCTTCGGAGGAGCCGACCGAGGAGTCGTTCAATCCCGCGGACCTCAACAAGGAGAGCACCGACCCGACCCCGATCACGGCCGACGCCCTGCTTCCGCAGTCCTTCACGAGCGCCAAGGGGGTGCGTTTCAGCCGCAAGGCGTTTGGGGTGGAGGACTGCCCGAGCCCGTGGCCCGACGCCAGAGTCAAGTCCGCCCTCCGCAAGGCACGCTGCGACGACATGGCGGTGGGTGCCTATATCAGCTCGGGCGCTCCGAACGGGCGCATCATGGTAACCGTCTGGGTCGTTCCGCTGAAGGACTCGGGCAGGGCCGGCACCGCGTACTCGAGGCTCAAGAACGTCTATGTGCAGGACTGGGGGATCCGGTGCCCCCAGACTGGGCCGGGATCGACCGGCATCTGCTTCACCTCGAACTGGTGGAACGTGCAGTTGTACTCGTGGACCGGGCAGACCGGCCGATATGTGATCCGTACCCTGGCCGTCTACACGAACCTCACCAGAGACTCCAGCGCGACGAAGTGGCTCAAGGACGCCTCGCATGCGGCGTTCAAGGAGTCAGGCCCCATGGTCTACCAGGACGGACAGTGATCGGACGGCGTGGGGCCGGAACCCGGCCAGCGCCTCACGTCCCACCGGTGTCGATGGCCACGCTCCACCACCAACCGATATGCCAGCTCAACCAGCCGATGGTGGGAACCGGGACGGGATCGGGCTCGGTCTCCGTCCAGTCGGGCACCCATGTTCCGCGGGCCACGTTGGAGGAGTGGGACAGCCGCGCCGCCGGAAAGGCGCATGAGCCGATTCTGGTGATGATCTCGCCGATACGGTGACCGTCGTGGGCGCTGCGGGCACCGTTCACCAGATCAAGGTCACCCTGCGCGAGGTTCACCCTGGTTACGGCGATGTCTTCGCTTTCGCGCGCCTGCGCCGTATCAGGCTCACCACCACGACGAGCACGGCCAGGGCGCCGAGCAGGATCCATGACGCGCGTCCCAGCAGCCGCTCCAGGTGGGCGGCGGAGGCACCCGCGAACGCGCCCAGGCTCACGTATAACGCCGACCACAGCAGCGATCCCGCCAGCGAGGCGGGCAGGAAGCGCCCGTACCGTACCTGGGCGGCGCCGGCCGCGGCCGGCGTGAGTGTGCGCACTATGGGGATCAGCCGGGTGATGAACACGGCCGCCGCGCCGTACCGGTGCAGTGCCGCTGTGGCGCGGTCCCAGTGCCGCACGCCGAGCCGCCGCACCACCGCCAGCTCGCGCATCCGCTCGCCGTAGCGGCGGCCCAGCAGGTAGCCGACGTGATCACCTGCTGTGACGCCCAGGGCGACGAGCAGGAGCATGACGGCGAACCGCACGGGCGTGGCGGCGGCGGCTCCGAGTAGCAGCACGCCCGTTTCCCCGGGAAAGATCGACCCGACGCCCAGGCCGGACTCGGCGAACGCCATGAGCCCGGCCACCGCCCCCACCACAGGGAAGGGTACATCGCTGATCGCCCGAACGACCTCCGTAATGAAGTCCACCCCGCCACCCCCGTTGATTCGCCGAACATCCTTGATCGCCGCTGTCGGGCACCACTCGAGCCAGGTTGCGATCAAGAAATGGCCGCTGGCGCATCCGCGGTTCCACCTTGACTTCCCCCGACCAGCAGAACCCGGTGGAACGCTGGTTCACCGAGCTGACGACCAAGCAGATACGACGCGGAGTCCACAAGACGGTACACGTGCTAGAAAAGGACGTCCGCACCTGGATGCTCTTGACACGGGGACCCAAGCCCTTCGTCTGGACCAAAAACCGCCGAAGAGATCCTCGACGCTCTCGCGTCTTGTGTCGACGTATTTCCGACTAAGGACACGAGCAGCCCGGCGAACGTCGGCGTCGGCTTCCCTCACTGTGCCGGGAGTGCCCGTCGCAGCGGCTCGTCCGGCAGCGCCGTGCGGTCGATACCGATGGTGTCGAGGGCCTGAACGTCTGGCCCGGTCAAGCTCCCCGTACGTGGCGATCTTGTATTCGACCGCTGTGAGGGAAAGGGTCAGCTCACGGATCCGGCGGCGGGTGGTGTCGCGATGGTCGACCAGCACATCGAGCCGCTCGGGCACCGTGTCCCCTCCGGCGTCGACGAGCGAGATGTAGTGCTGCAGGTCACGCATCGGCATACCGGACAGCAGAATCCGGGTAAGGAACACCGGTCGCCGAACCGCTTCGGCGTCGTGGACGTGATGACCGTTGCCGTCGCGGGCCACCTCGACCAGCCCGGCCCGCACGTATTAGCGCAGCGTGTGGGGTGAGATGTCGAGGAGAGCGGCGACCTCGGCGATCGTCATCGTCCCGGGTAGGTCGGCCAGATCGGCGAGGCGGGCCTCGACCGACTCGGACCGTCGTCCCCAAGCGCTTCGAGCGCCCTGGTCATCAGATCGTCGGTGGCCATGACCACGAGCCTAGATGGGCCGGACCGAGGCGGGGACGCCCTCGAAGTCGGCGCGGCGGGCGGTCTCGGCCCACCGCTCGACCTCGTCCAGGCCGCGCCGGTAGGCGCCCGAGATACGCTCGACCGCCTCGCGTCCGAGCGGCAGCCGCAGCGGCACCTCGGCACTGTGCGCCAGGGACACGATGATCTCGGCCGCTCGCGCCGGGTCGCCCTCCTGGCGGCCGTCGGTCCCGGCCATGTCCGCACGAACGCCGGCGAGCAGGTCACGGTAGGTCTCGGACGGCTCGGCGAACTCGAGCACGTCGCCCCCGTTGAAGCCGGTACGGAACCGGCTGGGCTCGACGATCATCACGCGGATCCCGAACGGCGCGACCTCCCCTGCCAGGGCCTCGGACCAGCCTTCCAGGGCGAACTTCGACGCGGAGTACGCCGACACGCCGGGGAACGACGCCCGCCCGCCCTGGCTGCTCATCTGCACGATCGTCCCGGCGCCTTGCGCGCGCATCGCGGGCAGCGCCGCGCGGACGAGCGCGGCAGGGCCGAACAGGTGCAGATCCATCAGCTCACGCGCTGCGCGTCGCTGACCTCCTCGACCGCTCCGACCACGGCCCGGCCCGCGTTGTTGACGAGCACGTCGAGCCGGCCGAAGCGGTCGAGGGTGTCGTGCACGAGGCCCGCGGCCGCGGAGATGTCCCGGGCGTCGAACTTCGCGACCAGGCAGCGGTCCGGGTGGGCGGCCTCCAGGTCGGCCACACTCTCGGGCCGGCGCACCGCCGCCACCACGTGGTGGCCCCCCGCGAGCGCCGACTCCGCCAGTGCGCGCCCGAAGCCGCGGGACGCGCCGGTGATGATCCAGGTCTGTGTCGTCATGGCGGGAACGCTATGGCTTCGAGCGCGCTCAAACGCAAAACGGACGTGACCACCACAACGGAAGATCGCGACCGGAAGGGCGGTAAGCAACGCCTCAACGCCTACTTTCTGGGTGTTCGCGAGTAGGTCTGAGCTGCGCAATCACCTCGGCGGTCGTCCTACTCCAATGTCGGCACCCGCCGGTCTCGCCATGTCCAGCGCCGCGCTTGCCATGCTCCACCAGCCGCCTGACACCACCCGAGCCCGAAGCACCCCTTCCACAAGAAAGGCTCACCGCTACTACGACGCGGAGCCGTCGGGCGGCTGGGCGCCTGCCCGGCAGGCGCCGTCTCCCAAGTCCGCCGAACGCCAGGCCGTCGCCGTACGCCCGCCGCGCCGCCCGTACCTCGCGGCCCGCCCGTGGTCACACCGCCGCCCAGCTGCGGCACGATGATCGCCACGGGGCCGATTGCCGTCGTCGGGGCGATCGGTGAGAGCCGGGTCGTTCCTCACCCCGGCTCACCGAGGAACGTGGCTGGCCTATAGCTCCTCCTCCACGGCGGCGAGGCCCTCCTCGCTCGCGGGTTCGGGAAGCTCCTCCTCGTACCCGAGGATCTGCGCCATCAGCCGCCGGTAGTGGTGGAAGAGCCGCACCGCCTCGTCCGGATCACCGGCGGGAACCGCGGACTCCGGACCTTCCTGCTCGTCACCCCGATCGGGCGGTACGAACTCTTCATCGATCACGTGAAGGATCGGCGGCTTCTGCCGGAAGGATGCCGCCATGCCGCCGCAACCTGGCACCGGGCTCCGACGATACCGACTGCGCGCCGTGTCGTGCGGAACGTGCACGGGCCGTCCTCCCTGACGAGCCCGGTGGGCGGGCGAAGGAACCGCGGCACTGGCCCGTTCGTCATCACCCATGTCGACGACGCCCGCCGAAAGGGGCCCTCATGCGCAGCGCGCTCTTCAGGAACCTGGACACCCAACAGGTTCCCGCCAACTTCGCCCTGCAGAACTCCAAGATGCTCCGCATCCAGCTGCCCGACGAGGTGCTCGCCAGGCAGGGCTCGATGGTCGCCTTCCAGGGGCAGATGGACTTCGACTACGAGGGGGCGGGCGGGGTCGGCAAGCTGTTCAAGAAGATGATGACCGGCGAGGGCGCGCCGCTCATGCGGGTCAGAGGGCAGGGCCTGCTGTTCCTGGCCGACAACGCCGACGACATCCATCTGTTCTACCTCGAGAACGAGGCCCTGACCGTCAACGGCCGCAACCTGCTGGCCTTCGACGCCCCGCTCACCTGGGAGATCAAGCGCGTGCAGGGCGCGGGCGTCGCCGCGGGCGGACTGTTCAACATGACGATCAGGGGCACCGGCTGGGTCGCGGTCACCGCCCACGGCACCCCCGTGCTCCTCGACACCTCGCAGATGCCCACCTTCGCCGACGGACAGTCCGCCGTGTGCTGGAGCGCCGACCTGCACGTGGGTGTCAACCGCACGATGAAGGCCGGGGCGTTGATCGGCCGTGGCAGCGGTGAGGCCATGCAGCTCGCGTTCCAGGGGCAGGGCTTCGTTCTGGTCCAGGCGAGCGAGGGTCCGCCGGTGGTCCAGGCGCAGTAGCGTTCCCTGGAGCGTCAGGAGGGGTGGGCGAACCGCCGTGGCTTCCGTCGTCCCTGTCGGCTGCGAAGCTGTTGGCTGTCCGTTCTAGGGAAGCGGTTCGAGGAACTCCAGACGGTTTCCGTAGGGGTCTTCGCTGTAGAAGCGGCGCATCCCGGGAAAGTCGTCGTCGAAGGCGACGGGGTAGCCGGCCTCGCCCAGCCTCCGGGCCCAGTCGTCGAGGTCACGGACCAGGATGCCAGGGTGCGCCTTCCGCGCAGGACGGAAGTCGGCCTCGACACCGAGGTGCAGCTCGATGCCGTGGCCGCGGAACCAGCAGCCGCCACGGGCGGCGAGGACGGGAGGCTTGGGAATCTCGGCCAAGCCGAGCACGCCCGCGTAGAACTCCCGCAGGACGGGCTCGCTGCCGGGCGGACAGGCCAGCTGGATGTGATGCAGCACCCACGACTCCTCACGCCTATCTTGATGGGAAGGTACCTCGATCGCTCTCCAGTCGACGAGAGCGTGCCCGGGGGTACCTCACCGGGCCCGTGTGCTGCCTGGGGCGAGTGGGGACGATGGGAGTATGCCGAGACGTGTCGATCAGCCACGCGAGCCGCGAGCACGCCGCGGAGTGTCCGCCCAGGTAGAGGTGCTGGTGTCCGCGTTGTGCGGCGTGGCGGTCGCTGTCCCCCTTATCTGGGTCAGCTCTCCGGCGCTGGGCGTGCTGGTGGGCTGGGACACCGCATGCGTGGTCTACATGACCTGGATCTGGACCGGGATCCTACGGCGTGACGCCGCGGAGACCGCACGACGGGCGACCACGACCGATCCCGACCGCGCCGTCACCGACATCGTGCTGCTGACGGCGGCCGTCGCGAGCCTGGTCGCGGTCGGCATCGTCATCGTGCGGGCCACGCACAGCGAAGGGGCCGCCGAACTGGTCGGAGTCGCGCTGGGCCTGGCCTCGGTCGTCCTGTCCTGGGCGGTGGTCCACACGGTGTTCACCCTGCGGTACGCGCATCTGTACTACGCGGGGCCCGATGGCGGCATCGACTTCAACGGATCGGGCCCGCCCTCCTACAGCGACTTCGCCTACCTGGCCTTCACCATCGGCATGACCTTCCAGGTGTCCGACACCGCGCTTCGCTCCACGCTGATACGTCGTGCCGCCCTGCGCCATGCGCTGCTGTCCTATCTGTTCGGCACAGGCATCCTGGCCACCACGATCAATCTGGTGGCCAGTCTCAGCAGCAGGTAGCGCTCGGCTGCTGGGACGATCGTGGTCGTCCCGGCTACGACGCCCCGCGTTCCGGCCGCTCCCCCGCACCCGCCTTCGCGGGCCGCAGCCCGAACAGGAAGCGGGTCAGCCTGGTCCGCCGCACCAGCAGGTCATAGGCGAGCACGGTCAGGATGAGCGAGCCGGCCGCGATGACGGCGTACTTGACCGCGATCGGCGCCTCCCAGCGCACCACCTGGTAGGCGACGGCGACCACGATGGGCTGGTGCAGCACGTACAGGGGCAGCACGGCCTCGGACAGATAGCCGCGCAGAGCGCCCCCGCGCGGGGGACGGGATGCCGGACCGGCGGCTGGACGGGTGGGTGCCCTGTCGAGGAAGCCGAGGATCGCCAGCAGCCAGCACCATCCGGCCGCGCCGTACAGCGCCCGCCCGAGGACGGCGAGCGGCGCGGAGGCGGTGAAGGCGTCGTCTCCCGCGGACAGGAGCACGGGCACCCCGGCCGCGAACAGCGCCAGCCCACACACGGCGACCAGGCGCAGGTCCCGGCGCACCGCCTGGCGGAAGCGCTCGTCGGCGGCGAACGCGAACCCGTAGCAGAAGAAGATCAGGTACGCCCACCGGCTCCACCCGGCGTACTCCTCCTCCAGCCCGAGGATCATGCTGGTCAGGGCCAGCGGCAGGGCGGGCAGGAGCACCGCGCCGCGCCTGCGGGTGAGCTCGGCCATCCGCTCCCCGAGGCGCGGAGGCGTCCGCCACCGGGCCGCGAGCGCCAGCAGCAGGGAGAAGGTCAGCAGGAGGACGAGGAACCACAGGTGCCCGGTCTCGAAGTACTCGCCCTGCAGGACGAAGGGGAACTCGGCGAGGTCCAGCTCGACCTGGAAGAACCGGGGCAGGAACTCCAGGTACGACTCCTGGTGGGCGGGGTCGGCACGCCAGCGCAGCCACTGCGGCACAGGGACGATGGCCACCGTGGCGAACACCAGGGGCACCGCGATCCTGCGTAAGCGCTCCGCGGCGTAGCCGGCAGGGCCGCGGCGGCTCAGCGAGTGGCGGGCGGCCAGGCCTGCGACGTAGAAGAGCAGCGGCATCGCCCACAGCACGCCCAGCACGGTGACGACCATGGTGACGCCGGTGGTCTCGGCGTTCTTGACGTAGAAGTCGTCGCGCGCGTCGAACACCAGCGCCGAGTGGAAGAGCACAAGCCCGGCCACCACCACGACGCGCAGCAGGTCCACATCCGTCCGCCGCTCGGCCGCGGGCGCGGTCTGTGAGGAGGTCACGGTCAGCCGCCGGAGGGGAGGGAGGCGCGCCTGCGGGCCGCGTGCGCCGCGGTGACCACGGCCAGCACGACGGCGGGAGCGAGCAGGTCCTTGGGCCAGAAGTCCAGCGGGCACGCCTCCGCCACGCTGACCGCGGCCCACACCACGACGTTGACCGCCAGCACCGCACCCCAGACGGCCCACAGCGTCTTCAGCCACCGGGGCGCGCCCCCGCGCACCGGCGGCAGGCTCTGCCGGCGTTCGGTGGGCAGGTCGGCGAGCAGCCCCGCCAGCTCGCCGCGGGTGGTGGCGCCCAGCGCCCGGCCCACCCGGTCGTCGAACTCCTGGAGATCGAGGCAGCCCTCCTCGACGGCCAGCCGCAGCCGCCGGGTGGCGGCCTCGCGATCGTCGTCCGATGCCCGCACGTCGCGGTGCTCGGCCATCTCTACCTCCTGTGGGGGCTACAGGGACGCCTCGCCGGCCTCGCGGGCCAGGAAGCGGTCGATCTCGGCCTGCTCCTCTGCCGTGAGATCGCGTTCCGCGCGCCGCCGCCGCGCCTCCGCCCTCAGGTGGGGGCGGGCCGCCGCCGGGTCGACGCCGTCGAGGAAGGCGGCGAGCAGGCCGGCCCGTCCCTCCTCCAGGGACGGCTGCGTGACGGTGGCGGTGGCCAGGATGAGCCAGGTGCACGCGACGTCCGCGCCCGGCGCGCCCCTCGCGGCGTTGGCCCAGTCGACGACCCTGGGGCCGTCGCCGGTGAGCAGCACGTTGCCGGGATGCAGGTCCAGGTGGAGCAGCCGGTTCCCTGGACGGCCGGCGGCGGCCTGCAGCCAGCCGGGCGACCGCACGGTCGACAGCCGCCGCAGCAGGCCGGCCAGGAGCTCACCGTGCTCGGCGGCCCGTCCGGGGGCGCGGGCCGTCTCCTCGAGCAGGCTCGGCCCCGCCACGTGCTCCATGAGGATGTCGGGCCCGTCGGCGTCGAAGACCTCGGGGGCGGGGAATCCGTGCCGCCGGGCGTGCCGCATCACCGCGGCCTCGCGTTCGAGGCTGCGGCCGTCACGCGAGCGGCGGACGACCCGGCCGGGCCCCGCCTCGAAGATCTCGCAGTCATAGCCGGCGGCGATCAACGATCCAACCTGCATATCTGTCAGATTAGGCGGTAAAGCCGGAAAAACAGTACCTCAGCGCGGTGACCGTTATTTCCGGCAACTTCCTGCCAGCGGGCGGGCCGGTATTTATCGCTAGCGTGAGACGAACATGGATTCGACCCTCATTCACCTGCTTATTCCATTGAATATGGGGAGGTGACACGTTGCTGGTGGCAACCGACCTCGTCAAACGTTATGGCGAAATCCAGGCGCTCGACGGATTCACTCTGAGCGTGGCAGCCGGAGAAATCGTCGGGCTTCTCGGGCACAACGGCGCGGGCAAGACGACCTTCGTCGAGATCGTGTCGCACCTGATCCGCCCGGACGGCGGCAGGGTGACCATCGACGGCAAGCCGCCCGCCGCCGTACGCGGCCAGGTCGGCGTGGCTCCCCAGCACATCGCCCTGTACCCGTCGGCGACCGTCCGGGAGCATCTGGAGCTGTACGGCAGGCTCTCGGGGCTCCGGCGGGCCGCGCTGCGCTCGGCGATCGAGGACCTGGCCGCCGTGCTACGGCTCACCGAGCTCATGGACAGGCGGACCGGCAAGCTCTCGGGCGGCCAGCAGCGCCGCGCGCAGGCCGCGACGGCGCTCGTGCACCGGCCTGGCCTGCTGCTCCTCGACGAGCCCACCGCCGGCGCCGACCTGGAGACCCGGCAGGCGATGCTCGACGTCGTCAAGCAGCGCGCGGGCGAGGGCGCCGCCGTCGTCTACACCACTCACTACCTGCCCGAGCTCACCGAGCTGCAGGCCACGATCGCGGTGGCGCGCGACGGCCGGGTCATCGCCAGGGGCAGCTACGAGGAGCTGGCCAAGGATCTGCCGGGCGAGGTGCGGGTGACGCTGGAGGGCGAGGAGGAGCTCAGGATCTCCACCTCGGATCCGGCCGCGACGCTCATCGACCTCCTGCACCACGCCAAGCGCCCGATCAGCTCGGTGGACGTGCGCAACCCGTCCCTGGACGACCTCTATCGATCCCTGGCGGTCCACGATGCTCCTTGACGCCCCACGGCCCGGCCTCGGCGTGCTCGGCTCCGTGCACCGGATCGCCGCCCTGGCCAGGCTCAACCTGCTCCTCCGGCTGCGCGACCCCGGGCAGATGATCAGCTACGTGGCCATGCCGATGGTGCTCATGCTGGTGCTCAGGCCCCTGTACGTCAGGGCGCTGGACGCCGGCGCCACCCAGGTGGCCACCGGCCTGATGGTCATGTTCTCCGTCTTCGCGATCTCGCTGGCGGGCAACGCGATCCTGTCCGAGCGCACCTGGCGCACCTGGGACCGGCTGCGGGTGAGCCGCGCCCCTGCGGCCGAGCTGCTCATCGGCAAGACCCTGCCGTTGTTCGTGGTGATGGTCGCCCAGCAGTCGATCCTGCTCGTGTACGGCTGCCTGGCGATCGGGCTGCCCGTTCCGCCCAATCCCGCCATCGTGCTCATGTCCATCGTGATCTGGGCGTTCGCCCTGCTGGCGATCGGGGCGGCGCTCGCCACGATCGTGCGCAGCCATGGCGAGCTCAGCGTCATCTCCGACGTGGGCGCGCTCACGCTCAGCTCGCTGGGCGGGGCCCTGGTGCCGCTGAGCCTCATGCCCGAATGGGCGCAGGTGGCCGCGCCCGCCTCGCCCGGTTACTGGGCCCTGACCATGATGCAGTCCGCGGTCGCCGGGGACGTGGCGGGCACCCTGCGCCCGGCGGCCGTCCTGCTGGCGATCGGCGTCATGGCCGGCGCGTTCGCCGCCCGCAGGCTCGCGCGCGGCTGGGGCCGCGGCGGGCTGATGTGAGCACCTGATGCGGGCTCCTGGCGTGAGCACGGACGTGAACGTCGTGAGCGCTTCGTGTGCGCTGCGGTGAGCACCGCAAGCCAACTCCAGTGAATAGAGGCATGTTGATGGATCACGGACATTCACCGGGCGACAACGACATCGCGATCATCGGCATGGCCGGTCGATTCCCCGGTGCGACCGACATCGGGACGTTCTGGCGCAACATCAGCACCGGCGTCGAGTCGTTCACGCGGTTCTCCGACGAGGACCTGACCGGCGCGGGCGTCGACCCGGCCACCTTCCAGCAGCCGAACTACGTCAGGTCCCGGCCGATCCTCGATGACATCCGGGGGTTCGACGCCGGCTTCTTCGGCTACAACCCGCGCGAGGCCACTCTCGCAGACCCGCAGCAGCGCATCTTCCTGGAGTGCGTGTGGGAGGCCCTGGAGTCCGCCGGCTACGCGGCGCCCCAGGGCAGGGGCAGCGTCGGCGTGTTCGCCGGCATGAACATCAGCGGCTACCTGCTGACCCGGCTCAGGGCGTTCGAGATGGGCATCGACACCTCCGCCCTGATGATCGGCAACGACAAGGACTCGCTGGCCACGAACGTCTCCTTCCGGCTCGACCTGAACGGCCCCAGCGTGTCGGTGCAGACGTTCTGCTCCACGTCGCTGGTCGCGGTGCACCTGGCGAGCGAGAGCCTGCGCAGGGGCGAGTGCGACATGGCGCTGGCCGGTGGTGTGTCGGTGCGCATCCCGGACCGGATCGGCTATCTGTGGGAGGAGGGCGGCCAGGAGTCACCCGACGGGCACGTGCGCACCTTCGACGCCGAGGGCCGGGGCAGCATGTTCGGCGACGGGGCGGCCGTGGTGACGCTCAAGCGCCTGTCGGACGCGGTCAAAGACCGGGACACCGTGCTCGCCGTCATCCGCGCTTCGGCGATCAACAACGACGGCGCGATGAAGTTCAGCTATCTGGCGCCCAGCATCGACGGCCAGCGCCGCTGCGTGTCGGCGGCCCTGGCCAGGGCGGGCGTCGATCCGGCCGACGTCTCCTACGTCGAGGCGCACGGCACCGCCACCGAGGTCGGCGACCCGATGGAGGTGGCCGCGCTGACCCGCGCCTTCGGGGCGACCGAGCGCAGGCAGTACTGCGTGCTCGGCTCGATCAAACCGAACGTCGGCCACCTCGACAGGGCCTCCGGCGTGACCGGGCTGATCAAGGTGGTCCAGTCGCTGCGCCATGAGCTGATCCCCGGCACGCTGCATTACCGCTCCCCCAACCCGGAGATCGACTTCGAGGCCAGCCCCTTCCGCGTCACCGCCGAGCCGACGCCGTGGCCGCGCACCGGCGACCGGCCCCGCATCGCGGGCATCAGCTCCCTCGGCATGGGCGGCACGAACGCGCACGCGATCATCACCGAGGCCCCACAGCCCGCCGAGCGCCCGGCCCGCCCGCGCCGCTGGCAGATCCTGCCCGTGTCGGCGCGCTCGGCGGCGGCCGCCGAGCGTTCCTGCGCCCGGCTGGCCGAGCATCTGGAGAGCTCCGCCGACGACCTGGGAGACGTGGCCTACACGCTGCAGGCCGGGCGCAAGGTGTTCAACCATCGAAAGGTCGTCGTCGCCGACTCGACCGGCCAGGCCGCCGCCCTGCTCGCCGACCCCGCGGGGCCGCTGGGCCGTACGGACGCCACCGTGGGACGCCAGGTCGGCTTCCTGATCGCCGGGGTCGGCGAGCAGTATCCGGGCATGGTGGCCGGGCTCTACGCCGAGGACCCCGGCTTCAGGGCGGACGTCGACGAGTGCCTCGCCGTTCTCGGACTCACCGAGCCAGGGCAGCTGTCCGACGTGTTCACCCCCGCCGAGCGGACCTCGGACGGGGCGGGCGACCTGGCCAGGCTGATGGGGCGGGCCTGCGGGCAGGCGCCGCGCTCCATGACCGAGGCCCACCTGGTGCAGCCCGCCGTCTTCGTCGCCGAGTACGCGCTGGCGCGCCGGCTCATGCGGTGGGGCCTGCGGCCCGAGGTCATGATCGGTTACAGCCTGGGCGAGTACGTGGCGGCCTGCCTGGCGGGCGTGCTGTCGCTGCCCGACGCGCTGCGGCTGGTCGCCTACCGGGCCAAGCTCATCACCTCCCAGCCCGAGGGCGCGATGCTGGCCGTCTCCGCCAACGAGCGGCGGCTGACCGCGGTGCTGGGAGAGGAGGGCAGCCGTGACCTGGACGTCGCCGTCAGGACCGGCTCCCAGGTGGTGCTCGCGGGACCGGTGGCCGCGGTCGAGGCGGCGGCGGCCCGGCTGCTGGAAGCCAAGATCGGCCATCGGCGGCTGGAGACGACGCACGCCTTCCACTCGCGGATGCTCGCGCCGGTCGCCGGCGAGCTGACCACGTGGATCGCCGACAACATCACCCTGCGCCCGCCGTCCCTGCCGTACTTGAGCAACGTGACAGGGGCGCCCGCTACCGAGGAGCTCGTCACCGACCCCGGGTACTGGGCCAGGCACATGTGCGAGACCGTCGAGTTCGGCGCAGGGCTCGACCACGTGCTCGGCATCCCCGAGCTGGCCCTCGCCGAGATCGGCCCCGGCCAGTCGCTGGGCGCGCTGACCCGCGGGCACCCGGCCTGTGAGCGCGGCCGGTGGCCGCTCATCGTGACCACGCTGCCCGCTGCAGGCGACCCTCAGGACGCGGGCGCCGCGCTGGCGACGGCGGTGGCCAAGCTCTGGCTGACCGGCGTGCCGGTGGACTGGACGGCGCTGCACGACGACGGCGTCGGCTGGGCGCCCGGCCGCGTGCCGCTGCCCTCCTACCCGTTCGAGCACCAGGAGTACTGGCTGGAGATCGACGAGTCCGCGCTGGGCGGCGGAACGCCCGCCTTCGACGAGAGCGATCCCAAGAGCATCGCCAAGGCCTACCCCCGGCTGCCCGACACCCGCTGGATCCACGCGCCGCTCTGGCGCGAGACCACCCCGCGAGCGCCGATGCCGCAGGAGGCGGCCCGCTGGCTGGTCTACACCGACGCCGGGCTCGCCGACGAGCTGGCCGCGCCGCTGCTGGCGCACCTGGCGGCCACCGGCGGGGAGGCGGTGCTGATACGGCCAGGCGAGGCGTTCGCCAGCGGCCCCGACGGCATCCAGGTGCGGCCAGGCTCGCCGGAGGACGCCGTCGCGGCGCTGCGCGAGCTGACCGGCCGCGACTGGGTCCCCGAGCGGATCGTGCACCTGTGGAACGCCGACGGCGACCGGCCCGTCGAGGAGTGCCTGCGGCGCGGCCTGCACACGCTGGTCGCGTTCGCCCGCGCCTGCGGCGACCTGGGGTTGCACGGCTGGACCCTCGACATCGTCACCAGCGGCGCCCACCGCGTGCACCCCGGCGACCGCGTGCACGCCGCGAGCGGCACCCTGCTCGGCCCCACCCGCCTCATCCCCGTCGAGTACCCGAGGACGCGCACCCGGCTGATCGACCTCGGTCCCGGCTCCGTGACCCGCGGGCTGCTCGCCGAGCTGCGCGCGGAGCCCGCCGACCAGGTCGTCGCCCTGCGCGCCGGTCGGCGCTGGATCCCCGACTACGAGACGCTCGACGCCGCCGTCATCGAGCAGGCGCCGCCGGCGGCCCGGGTCCGCCAGGGCGGCGTCTACCTGGTGACCGGCGGGCTCGGCGGCATCGGGCTCGCGATGGCCGAGAGGCTGGCCGAGCAGTACCGGGCGCGGCTGGTGCTGCTCGGCCGCACGCCGGTGCCCGCCCGCGAGGAGTGGGCGTCGATCCTGGCCGGCGGGAACGCCGCGGGCGAGGTCCGCAGACGGCTGGAAGGGCTGCGCCGCCTGGAGGCGGCCGGTTCGGGCGTGGTCACCGTCGCGGGGGACGTCTCCCGCGCCGAGGACGTACGGCGAGCCGTGAACGCCGCGCTCGAGCACTTCGGCGAGCTCGACGGCGTCCTCCACTGCGCCGGTGTGCCGGCGGTGGGCCTCATGCAGTTCAAGACCGTCGCCGACATGGAGCGCGTGCTGGCGCCCAAGGTGGCCGGCACGCTGGCGCTGGCCGAGGTGCTGCGTGAGGTGCCGGTCGACTTCCTCGCCCTGTTCTCCTCCACGACGTCGGCGACGGGCGGCGGCGCGGGCCAGGTGGATTACTGCGCGGCCAACGCCTTCCTGGACTCCTTCGCGCTCAGCGACCCGCTGCCCGGCGTGACCGTCACCTCGATCGACTGGTGCGAGTGGACGTGGAACGGCTGGACCGACGGGCTCGACAACTACGACGAGGGCTCCCGGCAGTACTTCGAGTGGTACAGGGAGAACTTCGGCCTCACCTTCGACCAGGGCTGGCAGACGCTGCTGCGGGTGCTGGCCAGCGGCGAGCCGCACGTGGTGGCCTCCACCCAAGACTTCGCGCCGATGGTGGCGATGAGCCGCCGGTCGTCCATCGAGAGCCACCAGGCGACGGTGAAGAAGATCCGCGACGCCTTCGGCAGGCACCCGAGACCCGAGCTGTCGACCGCCTACGTCGAGCCGCAGTCACCCGCCGAGGAGGCCATCGCCGGGGTGTGGACCGAGGCGCTCGGCCTGGAGCAGGTCGGCGTGCACGACAACTTCTTCGAACTCGGCGGCAACTCGCTGCTCGGCATGGAGATCATCGCCGAGGTCAGGAAGGCGCTGGAGCTGTCCTACCTGCCGCCGCACATCCTCTACCAGGCCCCGACCATCGCCTCGCTGGCCGAGGCGGCCAAGGCGGGCCAGGAGGCGGGCGAACAGCCTGCCGAGGCCCGCGAGCAGCAGCGGTCCAGGATCGCGCAGCGGCGCAACATGCTCAGGAGCGGAAGGACGTCATGACCGGAACCGACTACGAGTCCGCGGTCGCGCTGATCGGCATGTCCGGGCGATTCCCGGGCGCCGCCGGCGTCGCTGAGCTGTGGGACAACCTGCTGGCGGGTGTCAAGGGCCTGCGTACGATCACCGAGGAGGAGCTGCGCGAGGCCGGGGTGAACCCCGGTGAGCTGGCCGATCCGCGCTACGTCCGCGTCGGCGGCCCGCTGGACGGTCTCGACCGGTTCGACGCCGGCGTGTTCGGCATCAATCCGCGCGAGGCCGAGACGATGGACCCGCAGCACCGGCTGTTCCTGGAGTGCTCGTGGGAGGCGCTGGAGGGCGCCGGCTACTGCCCGACGGACGTGCCCGGCCAGGTCGCCGTGTTCGGCGGCTGCGGCTTCCCCGACTACGTCGTGCAGAACATCCAGCACCTCACCTCCCAGCCGGGCGGCGCCATGCTGATGGCCATCGGCAACGAGCGCGACTCCCTGGCCTCCCTGGTCTCCTACAAGCTCGGGCTGCGCGGTCCCGCCGTCTCGGTGCAGACCTTCTGCTCGACCTCGCTGGTCGCCGTCCACCTGGCCTGCCAGAGCCTGCTCACCTACGAGTGCGACCTGGCCGTGGCCGGCGGCGCCTTCACCCCGCTCCCCCAGCCGTCCGGCTACCTGTACGAGCAGGGCGGCATCATGTCGCCGGACGGACGGGTGCGCAGCTTCGACGCCGAGGCGGGCGGCACGGTGATGGGCAGCGGGGGCCGGCGCGGTGGCGCTCAAGCGCATGTCCGACGCGATCGCCGACGGGGACGTCATCCACGCGGTCATCCTGGGATCGGCGGCCAACAACGACGGCCGCCTGCGCGCCGGCTACACCGCGCCCGGTGTCGACGGTCAGGCCGAGGTGATCGAGTCGGCGCTGGGCGTGGCCGGGGTCAAGCCCGAGACCGTCGGCTACGTCGAATGCCACGCGACCGGCACCATGCTGGGAGACTCGATCGAGCTGGCGGCGATGAGCCGGGTGTTCACCCAGGCCACGGAGACGCCGTGCGTGCTGGGATCGGTCAAGCCGAGCCTCGGGCACCTCGACCGCGCCTCCGGCGTCACGGGGCTGATGCGCGCCGCGCTCGTCCTCAAGCACGAGCTGCTGCCGGGCACGCCCGGCTACGCGACGCCCAACCCGGCGCTGGCGACGGCGCGTGACCGGTTCACCGTGCTGAGCGAGGACCGGCCGTGGCCTGCGGGCCCGCACCCGCGGCGGGCCGGGGTGAGCTCCTTCGGGCTCGGCGGCACCAACGCGCACGTGGTGATGGAGCAGGCGCCGCCCCGGCCGGTGCGGCCCGCCAGGCCCGGCCCGCACCTGCTGGTGTTCTCGGCAGCCGACGAGCAGGCCCTGTCCGACCTCACCGAGCGGCTCCGCCGGCACCTGGAGGAGGAGCGAGGCGCCGATCTCGCTGACGTGGCGTTCACCCTGCAGATGTCGCGGGGCGCCTTCGCGCTGCGCCGCGCGGTCGTCTGCAGGGACCGCGACGACGCGGTGGCCGCGCTGGCCGACCCGTCGCGCTGGATCGACGGCAAGACCCAGCGGCGCAACCCCAAGGTACGGCTGGCCGTGCCGGCGAACCTCCCGCCCGCCGGCGAGACCCGCGCTGACGGAGTGGCCGCCGCTGGTCCGCCGGACTCCTGGTGGGCGGAGCTGCACGCGGCGGTCGAGGCGGTGCTGCGTCCCGGCACGGCGACGGCTGGGGGTGCGGGCAGGGAGCAGGCGCTGAGCGCGCTGGCCGAGGGCCTGGCCGGGCTGGGCGTCCACCTGGTGGGCGAGGGTGACGCCGCGCAGGCCGAGGAGGTGCCGGTCGCGCCCGAGGAGGGCGCCGACGCCGCCACATGGCTGCTGTCCACCCTGGCCAGGCTCTGGCTGGCGGGCAGCGTCCTGGACTGGGCGAAGCTGCACGGCGGCGCGGGACTCCGCGTCGAGCTGCCGACCTACCCGTTCCAGCGGCGCAGGTTCTGGGTCAAGGCCACCGCCGGCCAGGCGCGCCCGCCGGCCGGGGAGGGCAAGAACTTCGACCGGTCGCAGTGGACCCACCTGCCGTCCTGGAGGCAGCGCCCGCTGCCCCTCGCCGACCTGGACGAGCGGCTGCGCGAGGCCGGCCCCTGGCTGGTGTTCACCGCGGACGAACGCGGCGAGGCGCTGGTCGAGCGGCTGAACCTGGCCGGCGCCGAGGTGACCGCGGTACGGGACGGTGACCGGTTCGAGCAGCACGACGACGGAGACTTCACCATCCGCTCGGGCAAGCCGGGCGACCTGGCCGAGCTGCTCTACTCGCTGGTGGTCAGCCCGCGCGCGATCGTGCACGGCTTCAGCCTCGCATCCGCCGAGCCGGCGCCCGGCGGCGACCCGGTGGCGCACTTCGCCGCGGAACAGGACCGCGGCTTCTACTCGGCGCTCGAGCTGGCCCGCGAGCTGGTCGACAACACCGGCTCGGCGCCCAGGGCCGAGCTGGTCCTGCTCACCTCCCTCGCGGTGAACGTCGCGGGGGCCGAGCTGCGCCACCCCGAGCACGCCACGCTGGCGGCGCTCGCGCCCAGCCTCCAGCAGGAGAACCCGCGGCTGCGCTGCCGCCACGTCGACCTCGACGCCACGGGCGCCACGGGCCCCGGCATGGCGGCGCTGGCGGAGGCGGTGCTGGCCGCGTCGGTCTGCGCGCACGAGGGCCCGATGGCCGTCCGCGCGGGTGAGACGTGGCTGCGCCGCTACGAGCCGTACCCCGTGGCCGAGCCTGACCCCGAGCGGCGGCCGTTCCGCGACGGCGACACGGTCCTCATCACCGGCGGGCTCGGCGACGTCGGGCTGGTGCTGGCACGCCACCTGGCCGACGCGTACGGCTGCCGCCTGGTGCTGACCGGCCGCTCCCCCCTGCCGCCCAGGGAGGGATGGGAGGCCTACCTGGCCGACGTGCCGCCCGGCGGGGAGCGGACCGCCCGGCACATCCGCAACATCCTCGACCTGGAGCGCCGGGGCGCCACCGTGCTCGCCCTGTCGGCCGACGTGGCCGACGAGGAGCGGATGCGCGCCGTCGTGTCGGAGGCGGTGGCCCGCTTCGGCGACATCGACGTGGTGGTGCACGGAGCGGGCGTGCAGGACGGCGCCTACTTCAACTTCGCCCACCTGATGGACCGGCCCCAGTGCGACGCCCACCTGGCCGCCAAGGTGACCGGCTTCCACGTCCTGCAGAAGGTGCTCGGCGACCGCTGCCCGGACCGCCGCATCACGCTGTCGTCCATCGCGGCCGTGCTCGGCGGCATGACGCTGGGGCCGTACGCGGCCGCCAACGCCGCCCTGGACGCCTACGTCCGCGTCGCCCGCACGCGCGGCGCCGGGCGGTGGGTCACGGTGGACTGGGACACCTGGAACATCGACCCTGACCGGGTCGCCGGCCACAGCGGCGCCGTCGTCGACTTCGCGATGACCCCGGGCGAGGGCGTGGACGTGTTCGAGCGGGCGCTGTCGGCCGCCGACCGCGCCGGCCACCTCGTCATCTCGACGGGCTCGCTCGACGCCCGGATCGCGCAGTGGGTCACCGGCGACATCCACGAGGCCGGCGACGACGATGACGACCGGGAGCGGCACCCTCGTCCCGAGCTGAACAACGCCTACGTGGAGCCGCGCGAAGGCACCGAGGCGACGCTGGCCGCGATCTGGTCCCGGGTGCTCGGCATCGATCCGATCGGCGCCCTGGACAACTTCTTCGAGCTCGGCGGCCACTCGCTGCTCGCGATCGAGCTCACCACCCGGATCCGCAGGGCGCTGGACGCGTCGGTGCCGGTGACCGGCCTGCTGGAGTGCCCGACGGTCCGCCAGCTCGCCGAGTTGCTCGACGTCCGCGACGACGAGGAGGAGTGAACCGCCGATGAAGCAGCCCGCGTACCTGAGGGCCGTGCAGGGGTTCGCCCGCCGCGAGCTGGCGGGCAAGGACGCCTATCTCGACTCGCTCGCCGACGCGCCGCTCCCCCTCTACGAGCGCTTCGCCGCCACCGGTCTGGCCAACTGGTGGCTGCCCAAGGAGATCGGCGGGCTCGGCCTCGGGCTCGAGGAGAGCGTGCGCATCACCGCCGAGCTGGCCTACGCCGACGCCGGGGTGGCGTTCACCCTGTTCATCCCGGTGCTGACCACGAGCATGGTGACGTGGTACGGCAGCGACGAGCTCAAGGAGCGCCACCTGGGCGAGCTCGTGTCCGGCAACGGCTTCTGCGCCACGCTGGGCAGCGAGCACGCCGCCGGCAGCGAGCTGGCCAGGATCACGACCACCGCCCGTCATGAGGGCGACACGATCGTCCTCGACGGGCAGAAGGCCTTCTCCACCAACACCGACTTCGCCCGCTTCCTCGTGGTGGTGGCCCGGGCGCAGGACGACCCGTCCGGGTACCTGGCCGTGCTGGTGCCGCGCGACACGCCGGGCGTCACCGTGGACAAGCGGTGGGACGTCATCGGGCTGCGCTCGTCGGCGACCTACCAGGTGTCGCTGTCCGGCGTGCGCGTCCCGAAGGGCAACGTGCTGCGCGGCAACGGGCTGCGCCTGCTGGAGGTGGGGCTGAACGCCAGCCGCATCCTCATCGCCGCCACGGCGCTCGGCGTCGCCCGCCGCGTGCGCGACGTGTGCATGGAGTACGGCGCGACCAAGACGGTGAAGGGCGCCCCGCTGACCGGCAACGCGGTGTTCGCCGGCCGGCTCGGCCAGTTCGAGATGGAGATCGAGGTCATGGCCAACCAGTGCACGGCCGCGGCGCGCGCCTACGACGCGATCGCCGCCCGGCCGGACGCGGGCGAGGAGTTCCTGCGCGTGGGGACGCTGAAGCAGGCGCTGACGGCCAAGATGTTCTGCGGCCAGACGGGGTGGCGCATCGCCTCGGCGGCCTCGGAGATGTTCGGCGGGCTCGGCTACACGCACGAGTCCGTCATCGGCAAGCTGCTGCGCGACATGCGCTACGTCTCGATCGTCGAGGGCGGTGACGACGTGCTGCGCGAGCTGGTGTTCAGCCGGTACGTGGTGCCGGTGTCGAAGCGGTCGTGACCAGGGCGGTCATGACCAGGGCAGTCGTGACCAGGGCGGCGGCGTAGCCGGGCGCGACGTCCAGCCAGCGGACGCGGCACTCGGGGAAGCGCGCGGAGCGCGACAGCACGGTGGCGTGCGTCGCGCTCCCTTCGCGTACGAGGACGTCACTCATCCCGGCCAGGCCCACGCCTGACGCCTTGACGTAGGCCTCCTTGGCGGTCCAGAGCCGGAAGAACCCCTCCGGTCCCGTGGCCCGCAGCCGGGCGACCTCCTCGGGCTGGTAGAAGCGCCGGGCCAGCGCCAGGTGGTCGAAGCGGGCGCGGACCTGCTCGACGTCCACCCCCACGCGGGCGCCCGGCGGCGCGGTCGCCACCAGGGCCCACGCACCGGAGTGCGACAGGTTGAAATCGGGCACCGGCCGCCGGCCCAGGGGCAGCAGGCACGGACGGCCTGAGCCGTCGCGGCCGAAGCCGAGCCGGTCCGCGGGCACGCCGCACAGCCCGCCGAGCACCGTGCGCAGGGCGGCGTGCGCCACCACGTAGCGGCGCCGTTCGACCGGGTCGGCGAAGGCCAGCGCCCGCTCGCGCTCGGCGCAGGACAGCAGGCGCCACCCGCGGCGGGCGCCCGCCCTGTCCAGGTCCACCCGCCACACCCGCACACCCGCGGCGTCCGCCGGATCCGGCCGGACGCGTGAGACCCGCGACGCGAAGAGCGCCCGCCGGTGCCTCACACCCACGGGAGCAGCGCCTGGGCGAGCAGCCGCTGGGTGCGCGCCGCCTGCTCGAACACCGCGAAGTGCCCGCCGTCGAACGGGTGCAGCGCGAAGGGTGCCGTGGTCTGGTCACGCCAGCGGGCCACCTTCGCGGGCGCGACGCGCGGGTCCGAGGCGCTCGGGAGCGCGGAGATCGGCACGTCGAGCGGCGGCTCCTCCCGGTAGAGGTAGGTCTCCTTGACGGTGAAGTCGGCCTGCACGGCGGGCAGGATCATCTCCAGCGCGTCCGGATCGGCCAGCAGCCACTCGGGGGTGCCGCCGAGCCGCCGCAGCAGGGCGACCACCTCCGCCCTGGTCATACCCGACACCGGCGGTCCAGGCTCGTAGGTGACGTGCGGGGCGTCGGCTCCCGAGACGAACAGGTGCACAGGCTCGGGCCCGCCCCGCCGCCGGACCTCCCGGACCAGCTCGAAGGCCACCAGCGCGCCCAGGCTGTGCCCGTACAGGGCGTAGCGGCGGCCGGCCGACGACAGCTCCACGTCGGCGAGCACCACGTCGGCCAGGTCCGAGGCCAGCTCGGACATGTGCAGGTAGGGCGGTTCCTTGTGCCGGCCCTCCCTGCCGGGCGGCTGCACGGGCTGGACGGCGACGCCCGGTAGCTTGCGCTGCCACATGCGGAACGCGGAGGCGGCGCCGCCGGCGTGCGGCAGGCAGTAGAGCGGCAGCGCCCCCGGCTCGGCGCCGGTCAGGGTCCTGAACGGCAGCCACCGGACGAGGACGTCGTCGTCGGTCAGGTCATGGACGGTCATGGTCGGTCCCTCATTCGGCGATGTCGAGCTTCACGTAGGAGGGCGGCGGCTGGACGGCGCTCAGGTCGGCCTCCAGCACCACGTGGGCGCCGTCCCTGCTCACCTCCCTGAACCCGGCGAAGGCGTAGGTGATCTGCATCATGCGGTTGCGGCCCGTCTCCACGAAGTCGGCCCGCACGGCGACGCCCGCCTCGGCGGCCAGCCGCATGATGTGGTTGAGCAGCACCATCCCCACGCCGCGCGACATCACCCTGCACGACATCAGCATCATGCACAGCCGCCAGGCGTCCTCGCCCTTCTCCACCAGCGCCAGCCCGATCTTGCCGTAGCTGCCGAACATGTCGGTGAGGGAGGCGACGAGAAGCAGGTGATCGGGCGACTCGCGCAGCGCGTCGAGCTCGTCGTAGGAGTAGGTGCGGCCGGTGGAGTTGAGCTGGTTGGTGCGGACCGTGAGCTCCTCGGCCCGCTGCAGGTCCTCCCTGCGGGCGGGCGCGATGGTGAAGGTCATGCCGAGGCCGGCCAGGAACTCCTCGTTGGTGCCGACGAACTCCTGCTCCAGCTCCTCCCTGGCGATCTGGCCGCGGTACATGGCGCGCCGCTGCGCCGACTCGTCGGTGACGAACCTGGGCCGGAACTCGGGCCTGGTCAGCGCCTCCTCCAGCTCCAGGATGTCGACGCAGGTCACCTCCGGAGCCTGGTGGGCCACCTCGGCCCGCTCGAACTCCTGGTCGTCGACGAAGGCTAAGGCGTCCAGGCCGAGGTTGAGCGCCTTGGCGATGGTCCTGATCGAGTCGGACTTGGCGTTCCAGTTGATCTGCGGGTGCAGGAACATCTCCTCCAGCCCGAGCTCGCGCAGCTTCTCCATGGCCGCGTCGCGATCGTTCTTGCTGGCGATGGAGTGGAGCACGCCCTTGCGGTCCAGCTCGTGGATGCGCTCCACGACGTCGGGCCGCACGCTGACCTCGCCGTCCTCCAGCAGCACCCCGTTCCACAGCGTGTTGTCGAGGTCCCACACGATGCACTTGATGCGGCCGCGCGCGGGCTTGGCGGGAAGCGCGTCGGGCCGCTCGGTGGTCACGGTCATCTGGTCGTCTCCCGTTCTGCCTGGCCCGCGATGGTGATCCGCTGGACCTCGTTGCTGCCTTCGATGATCTCCATCACCTTGGCGTCGCGGTAGAAGCGCGCCACCGGGGAGCCCGGCGCGCAGCCGTTCGCGCCGTGGATCTGAACAGCCTCGGAGGCGTGCCTGGCCGCCGCGGTGGAGGCGAAGTACTTCGCCACCCAGGTCGCCATGATCGTGGCGGACTCCCCTGCGTCCTTGAGCCGGCCCGCCTGCGCGACCAGCAGCCGGGCCGCGCGCGCGTCGGTCACCATGTCGGAGAGCTTGGCCTGGATCAGCGGCAGCTCCGCCAGCGGGCGGCCGCCCACCTCCCGGCGAGCGGCGTAGCTCGCGGACGCCTCCAGGCACGCCTGGAGGATGCCGAGGGAGCCGGCCGCCACGCTGTAGCGGCCGAGGTCGAGGGTGCCGGTCAGGACCATGCCGGCGGTGAAGCCGCTCGGTCCGAGCAGCGCGTCGGGGCCGAGGGCCACGTCCGTGAAGGAGATCTCCGCCAGCATGGAGGCGCGGGTGCCGAGCATGTCGTCGATCGGCAGGACCTCCACCCCGGGAGTGTCCTTCGGCACGAGGAACGCGCCGATGCTGGTGGGGGTACGGGCGAAGACGAGGAACACGTCGGCCCGCTGGCCGCCGGTCGTCCACTTCTTCACGCCGTTGATCACCCAGCCGGCGCCCGTCGGGGTGGCGGTGGTGGTGATGCCTGCGGCGTCGCTGCCGGCGCCGGGCTCCGACAGGCAGAACGCGCCGAGCGTGTCTCCTCGCCCGAGCGCCGCCGTCCATCGCTCGCGCTGCTCGGGGGTGCCCCAGCGCTGCACGGTCCACGAGACCATGGTGTGCACGGTGAGCAGGCTGCGCAGCGACGAGCAGCCGCGGCCCACCTCCTCGTGGATCTCGCCGAGGGTGACCATGTCCATCCCCGCGCCGCCCGAGTCCGGCGGCAGGAACGGCGCCCACAGCCCGGCCTCGGCGACCCGCCGCAGCAGTTCCTCGGGAACGCGGCCGCTCCTGTCGTAGGCGTCGGCGTACGGCACGACGTGGGTGTCGACGAAGGCGCGGGCCGAGCGCCGGTCGGTGACGGGTCCGGTGCCCGCCGCGGTGGCGGGCACCGTGCCGGTGAGGGTCACGCGACGGCCAGGTCGGGCGCGAGCCTGGACACCAGCCCGGACATGGCGTCGGCGGTGCGGAAGTTGTCGATGCGCAGCTCCTCGTTGGGGATGGTGACCTCGAACGTCTTCTCGACGAACATCACCAGCTCCATGGCGAACAGCGAGTTGACGAAGCCGAGCGCGAAGATGTCCTGCGACTCGTCGATCTCAGCCTGCGGGTACCTGCCGCGGATGAAGTCGAGGATCTGGCCCTTGGCGGTGGTGGACATGCGTGACTCCTTCAGTTCTGCGTGTCGTAGGTGTAGAAGCCGCGCCCGGACTTGCGTCCGTGCAGCCCTGCGTCGGTCATCTGCTTCAGCAGCGGGCAGGGGCGGTACTTGCTGTCGGCGTAGTGCTCGTAGAGCACCTCGACGCTGTAGAGGATGGTGTCGACACCGATCAGGTCGGCGGTCTCCAGCGGGCCCATCGGATGGCCGAAGCAGCTGCGGAAGACCTCGTCCACCGACTCGGCGTCGGCCACGCCCTCGTGCACCAGGTAGGCGGCCTCGTTGACGGTCAGCATCAGCACCCGGTTGGAGACGAAGCCGCACGAGTCCTTGACGTCGATGGCCTTCTTGCCCATGGCGGCCAGCAGGTCCCTGGTGCGCTGGACGGTGTCCTGTGAGGTGTGGAAGCCGGGGATCAGCTCCACGGCGGGCTTGGCGGGGACGGGGTTCATGAAGTGCACGCCGATCACCTTGTCGGGCCGCCGGGTGACGGCCGCGACCTTGGTGATGGGGATGGCGGAGGTGTTGACGACGAAGACGGTGCCGGGGCCGCACTCGGCGTCGAGCGTCTCGTACACCTCCCGCTTGACGTCCCAGTTCTCCGTCACGTTCTCGATGACGAGGTCGGCCTTGGCCGCGCCGGCGGCGCCGACCGCGGTGGTGATCCTGGACAGCACCTCGTCGGGGTCCAGGGCCGGGCCGCCCATGAGGCGGCTCATCCTGGCGTTGCGGCCGATCGTGGCCAGCGCCTCCCGCAGGACACGCTCGTCCTTGTCGACCAGGACCACGTCGTGGCCGGTCTGGGCGAGGTTCTGGGCAACGCCGACGCCCATCACGCCGGCGCCGATTACGCCGATCACGGTCATGTGCGCTCCGTTCCGCTCATCGTGGTTCCTTCTGTGGATGTGGTGTCACCGGCCGCGTCTGCGGGCGGCGGAGGCTTCGAGCCCGGATCTGCGCAGCTGGGCGCGTACCTGGCTGCCGCCTGGGTCGGCGGCCGCGGGCGTCGCGCCGGAGGCGAGCGCCTCGGCGGTGCGGGCGAGCGCGGCCACGGTCGGGGCCTCGTAGAGGATGTGCGGCGGCAGCTCGTCCAGCTCGAACGCGCGGCGCACCGCGGCCACGATCGTGACGCCGAGCAGGGAGTTGCCGCCGAGTTCGAAGAAGTTGTCGAGCACGCCGACGCGCTCAAGGCGCAGCGACTCCCCCCAGATCGCGGCGATGGCCTCCTCGGTGGGGCCGGCCGGTTCCTGGTAGGGGGTGAGCAGTTCGGGACGGGGGTGCCGCTCGCCGCCGCCGCCTCCCAGCCCCGGCGAGGTCACCGCCTCCAGCGTGAACCGGGCGCTGCCGGCCACCAGGGTGGGGAAGTCCTGGGTGGAGACGACGACGCGCGGCTCTCCGGTGGCCAGGGCGCGCAGCAGAGAGCGCCAGCCGTCGTCGAACCCGATGCCGATGCGAGCCCGGTTGTCGCGGAAGAAGTCGCGCAGCGCCTCCTCGTACCCCTCGAGCCCGGCCTCCCAGGCGTTCCAGGTCCACTCGCCCCAGCCGACGGCGACCACGCGGCGGCCGGTGGCCGCGAGCCGGCAGGCGTAGGCGTCGAGGTAGGCGTTGGCGGCGCAGTAGTCGACCTGGCCTGGGCCGCCGCCGGTGGCGGAGGTGATCGAGGAGAACAGGGCGAGGAAGTCGAGCTCGATCTCGTCGGGGCGGCCGAGGCGCAGCGCCTCGGCGATCGCGAGCGTGCCGCCGACCTTGGGGGCGAGCACCTCGTCGAGCTCCTCGGCACGCTTGAACTGCATGAGCCCCATGGCGGGCACCCCGGCGGCGTGCAGGACGCCGTGCAGCGCGCCGAAGCGGTCCAGGGCCGCCTCCACGGCGCGGCGCACGTCCGCGGCCCGTGCCGTGTCGCCGGTGACGATCTCGACCTCGGCGCCCAGCTCGATCAGTCCTGCGACCTGGGCCACGCGCCGCCTGGTCGTCTCCGTGGCCGCCTGCCGGCCGTCCAGGATGGCGGCCCACTCCGCGCGGGGCGGCAGGCCGTTCCTGGCCAGCAGCACGAGCCGGGCACGGCGCTCGCGCGCCAGATGCTCGGCCAGGCCGAGGGCGATGCCGCCGAGCCCGCCGGTGATCAGATACACGCCGCCGTCCCGCAGCGGCTCCGGGGTGGCGGGGACGGGCATCGGGTCGTAGCCGGGCAGCCAGCGCCGGCCGCGGCGCAGCGCCACCGTGCGGTCGCCATGCGGACGGGCCAGCTCGGCGGCCAGCGCGTCCAGGTCCGCGGCGGCCGGCTCGCCCGGCAGGTCGATGAGGCGGGTGGTCACACCCGGGTACTCCAGCGGGATCACCAGGCAGGGGCCGGTCAGTGTGGCACCGGAGGGGTCGGTCACCTCCTCGCCCAGCACCTGCTGGGTGCCGGAGACGGCCACGTCGAGCGACCAGCCGCCGATGCCCGACTCGCCGGCGGCGCGGGCGAGCGCGACGAGCGTGTGCAGGCCGCGGGCGACGGTGAGGTCGTGCGGCCCAGGCTCCAGCGTCCACAGGTGGACGACCCGCTCCAGGGGGCGGCCGGCGGCGCGCAGGTCGCGCAGCAGGGCGAGCGCGTCGGCGACGCTGCCCGGCCTGATGGTGTGGCCGTGGGGGGTGACGGTGTAGGCGTCGCCCGGCCGTACCAGGGTGACGGCGGCACCGGTGGCGCTCAGCCGCCGCGCGGCCTCGTCGGCGAGGCCGTCGCGGGTGAGGACCAGCCAGGAGCCGGGCTGCCCCGCGGCGGGCGCGGGGGCCGCGGTCTGCCGCCACACGGGCAGGTAGAGCCACTCGTCCTCGGGCAGCTTGGGCAGGCCGGCGACGGCCTCGAACAGGTCCTCGGGCTCGGCTGCGGCCTGCGCGCGGCGGGCGGGCGGGTCGATCCAGTGGCGCTGTCGCTGGAAGGGGTAGGTGGGCAGCGGGATGCGGCCGGGCAGCCCGCCGGCGGCGGCGTCCGGGGCCCTGCCGTGGTAGGCGTCCCAGTCGAGGGTGACGCCGGACAGCCAGAGCCGCGCCAGGCAGCCGGCCAGCGCCTCGTCCCCGGGGGTGGCGTCGCTCGCGGCGGGCATCGTGTGCGTGATCAGCGGCCACCGCTCCGGCGGGCAGCCGGCGCCGCGCACCAGCGCGCCGAGCGACTGGCCCGGCCCGATCTCCACGACGGCCAGCTCGGGGTCGGTCAGCAGCCGGTCGGCGCCGTCGGCGAACCGCACGGTCGCGCACATGTGCCGGGCCCAGTAGCCGGGGTCGCACACCAGCTCGGCGTCCGCGACGCCGCCGGTGACGTTGGAGATGTACGGCATGGCGGGCGGGTTGAGCGTGACGTTGGCCTTGATCCACTGGGTGAGGTCGTGGGCCGCGGGCTCCAGCATGCGGGAGTGGAAGGCGTGGGTGGTCTCCAGGGGCCGGCAGGGGATCTCGGCGGCGCGCAGCTCGGCGGCCAGGGCGGCGACGGGCTCGGCGGGACCGGCGACGACGGTGATCTGGGGGCCGTTGACCGCGGCGACGTCGAGGCCGCGCTCCTCCAGCCGGAAGCGGCGGCTCAGCGCGGCGGCGGGCATCGAGACGGCGAGCATCGACCCTGCGGGCAGGCCCGCGATGAGCCGCGCCCGGTAGGCGACCAGGGCGACGGCGTCCTCGAGGGAGAGCACGCCCGCCAGGCAGGCCGCGACGTACTCGCCGAGGCTGTACCCGAGCATGATCTCCGGCCGCGCGCCCCACGCCATGAGGGTGCGTGCCAGCGCGTACTCCACGGCGAACATCGCGGGCTGCGCGACCTCGGTCCGCGCCAGGGCCGCGGCCCGCTCGTCGCGGGTGCCGTCGCGGCCCAGCAGGGCGGCCAGGCCGGGGCCGGCGGCGCGGGCTCTGGTCAGCAGGGCGGCGACGTCCTCGAGGTCCACGACCTCCTCCAGCAGGTGCAGGCATTCATCGAGCGCCTGGCGGAAGGCCGGTTCGTGCCGGTGCAGGTCGGCGGCGAGCCCGGGGTACTGCTCGCCGACCCCGGCGAGCAGGAAGGCGACCTTGCGGCCCTGGACGGTGTCCACCCGGCTGAGCAGGCCGGTGCCGCCGTCCAGCGCGGCGGCGGCTGCGCCGGTGTCGGCGGCAACCAGCGCGCGCCGGTGCTCGAACGTCTTCCGTCCGGCCTGCAGGGTGTAGGCCACGTCCGCGAGCCGCGTGTCCGGCTCGGCGGCCAGGTGGCGGCCGAGGCGGCGGCACGCCTCGTCCGCGGCGGCGGCGCCGCGGGCCGAGATCGGCAGCACCTGGTGGCGGCGGACGGGTGGCGGCGCGTCGGGGCGGGCGGGCGGCTCCTCGATCACCATGTGCACGTTGGTGCCGCCCATGCCGAGCGAGTTGAGTCCCGCGATGCGCGGACGGCCGTCGCGGGTCCGCCACGGCGACAGCTCGGTGTTGACGTAGAAGGGGCCGGACTCGAAGTCGATCTCCGGGTTGGGGCTGGTGTAGTGCAGGCTGGCCGGGATCACGCCCTCGCGCAGCGCGAACGCGGTCTTGATCAGGCCGCTCGCCCCCGCCGCGCGGTCGAGGTGGCCGACGTTGGTCTTGACCGAGCCGATCGCGCAGTACCGGTTGTCGCGGGTGGGCCCGAAGGCGCGGGTGAGCGCCGCCACCTCGATCGGGTCGCCCAGCTCGGTGGCGGTGCCGTGCGCCTCGACGTAGCTGATGTCCTCGCCGGTGACGCCGGCGTCGGCCATCGCGTCGGCGATCACCCGGGACTGGCCGACGACGCTCGGCGCGGTGTAGCCGACCTTCATGGCGCCGTCGTTGTTCATGGCCGAGCCGCGGATCACCCCCCAGATGTGGTCGCCGTCGCGCAGCGCGTCGGGCAGGCGCTTGAGCAGGACGGCGGCGGCGCCGTCGCCGAACATGCTGCCCTTGGCCCGGGCGTCGAAGGTGCGCACGTGCCCGTCGGGCGACTCCTGCCCGCCCGGCCCGTACAGGTGGCCCACGCGGTCAGGCACGCGGATGGAGACGCCGCCGGCCAGGGCGAGCTCGCACTCCCCGTTGCGCAGGCTCTGCACCGCCAGGTGCGCGGCGACCAGCGAGGTGGAGCAGAACGTCTGCACCGCGACGCTGGGCCCGTGCAGGTCGAGCAGGTAGGAGACGGTGGTGGGCAGGGCGTCCTTGTCATTGCCCATGATCACTTCGAAGTCGGTGAAGCCCTTCTGGCCCCCGCCGAGCAGGTGGTCGGTCATCCTGAGCAGGTAGGTGCTGATGTTGGCGCCGCCGAACACGCCGACCCGGCCCCGGTGCTCGGGTGCCGCGTAGCCGGCCTGCTCCAGGGCCTCCCAGCAGACCTCCAGGAAGGCCCGCTGCTGCGGGTCGGTGATCGCGGCCATGCGCGGGCTCATGCCGAAGAACGTGGCGTCGAAGCCGCCGACGTCGTCGAGCACCGGCCTGGCGGGCACGTAGGCGGGGTCGCGCACCTGCGCGGGGTCCGCCCCGGCGGCGATCAGCTCCTCCTCGGAGAAGAACGTGATCGACTCGACGCCGTCCCGGAGGTTCCGCCAGAACGCGGACACGTCGGGGGCGCCGGGAAAACGGCCGGCCATGCCGACGATCGCGATCCGCCGGTCGTCGTCGGCGCGCTCGGTGACATGGACGGGCGCCGCCCTGACGGGCTGCCGGACGGGCTGCCTGACGGGCTGGGGGGCGCTTTCGCCGCGCCGCTCGTCGAGGGCGGCGGCCAGCGTCTGCACGGTGGGCGCCTCGAACAGGGTCACGGTCGGCACCGCGATGCCGTGGCGCTTCTTCACCAGCGCCAGCATCTGCAGCGCCACCAGGGAGTTGCCGCCCAGGTCGAAGAAGTTGTCACGGGTGCCGACCGGCTCGACGCCGAGCACCTCCGACCAGAGCCCGGCGAGGTCGCGCTCGGACTGCGAGGTCGGCGCCGCGTAGGGCTGGGGCAGCTCGGGCCGCGGAAACCGGTCGGCGCCTCCCGCTGCGGACCCCGCTGCGGCCTGCCCGCCCGGCAGCGCGAGCATCGCCCTGGGGAGGCGGTCGTCCAGGCCGCCCGCGGCCACGACGACGTGGGGGCGGCCTGCGGCCCGCAGCCGGTCGAAGGCGGCCAGCGCCTCGTCGGCGGTCATGGAGTGGGCGGCCATGGCCGCGCCGAACCCGCCCTCGATGCGGTCGAGCGTCACCGACCAGGTGTCCCAGCTCGCGGCCGTCCACGGGGCGGGCCCTTCGTGGTGGCGGTGGGCGAGCGCGGTCAGCGCCGCGTTGGCGGCGGCGTAGCTGCCGAAGGTGATGCCGCCGAGCAACGCGGAGGTGGAGGAGAACAGCACGCAGAAGTCGGGCGCGAGGTCCGTCTCGGCGAGGGCCCGCTCCAGCGTCAGGGCGCCGGTGACCTTGGCGTCGAAGTGCCTGGCGACGCCATCCCCTTCGAGGTCGCGCAGCGGGCTGAAGGTGTCGGGAGTGGTCACGGCGGCGGCGTGCACGACGCCGTCCAGGCGGCTCTCCCCTGCGAGCAGCGCGCGTACGGCTGCGGCGTCCGTGACGTCCACCCTGGGCGTGCTGACCTCGACGCCCAGCTCGCGCAGCGCGTCCACGGCCACGCGGCGCGGATGCCCCTCGTCGTCGGGCACGCCGCCCCTGCTCAGCAGGATCAGGCGGCCTGCGCCCTTCCTGGCCAGGTGCCCGGCCAGCAGCAGGCCGACGTCCCCGAGCCCGCCGGTGACGAGATACGTCCCGCCAGCCCGGACCGGCGCCCCGCCTGGCCCGGACGCGGGCTCGGCGGGGGTGTAGGCGCGGATCAGGCGGGATCCTTCGCGGTAGGCGACGAAGACGTCACCGGACGGGTGGCGCACCTCCGCGGCGAGCGCGCCTGCCACCTCGGCGGCGTCCGCGCCGGGTGCCACGTCGACGGTGGCGCAGTCGAGGTTCAGGTACTCCTGGTTGGCGACCATGGGGAGCGTGGCGGCGGCGGCCTGCCCGGGATCGGGGCGCTCGCCGGCGGAGACGGCCTGGCCGCCCCGCGTGACGAGGAGGACGCGGGCGGAGTCGGCGCCCGCCTCGCCCCAGGCGGCGAGCAGCCGCGCCACGGGAGGCAGCGTGTCCCTGCCGTCACCGTCTTCCGGACGGTCGAGCAGGCGCAGGTCGACCACGGTGACGCCCGCGGAGGTGGTGAGGCGCTCTGCCAGGGCGGCGTGGTCGGCGGGTGAGGCGGGGTCGATGGTGAAGCCGCCCGGTGTCTCGGTGAAGGCGTTCCCGCCGGTGACGGTGATGACCTCGGTGCCCGCGGCGCGCAACGCCCGGGCCAGCGCCTCACCGGCCCCCGCGTCGTCGGGCAGGATGACGCAGCGCGCGATCTGCCGTCCGGCGTCCGCGGGCGCGCCGGGTGTCCACCGGGGGGCCATCAGCGTCACGTGAGCGGCCCGCGAAGCGCCGTCTCCGGCCCCGCCCCTGGCGGACGCGTCCTCCCCCGCCCGCCCGTTCGAGGGGATGGGCTCGCCGACGGAGGGAGCGGTGTCGCGGGCGAGCGCGCCGCCGGGGAGGGCGGCTGCGCCGCCTCCTGGGGGGTTCACCCAGAAGCGCTCGCGCTGGAAGGGATACGTGGGCAGGCCGACCTTGGCGACGGGGCGGTCCTGGCGGTAGCCGGTCCAGTCGATGGGGACGCCCGCCAGCCAGAGCCGCCCCGCCGCCTCGGCGAGCACGGCCTGGGCGGGGCGGGGGTCGCTCGCGCCGGGCATGGACGCCACGATGAGCGGCCAGCGCTCCGGCGGGCAGTCGGCGTGGCCGCGCGCCATCGCGCCCAGCGACTGGCCGGGCCCGATCTCCAGGAGCGCGGGCTCGCCCTCCTGCCGCAGGAGGGTGCGCAGCACGTCGTGGAAGCGGACGGGCGCGCACATGTGCTCGGCCCAGTAGGCCGGGTCGGTGACCTGCTCGGCGACGGCCGGCTCGCCCGTGACGTTGGACACGTACGGCACGCGCGGCGCGTGCAGCGGCACGTTGGCGGCGATCCACGAGGTGAGCCTTTCGCGGAGCGGCTCCATCATGGCGGAGTGGAAGGCGTGCGTGGTGGCCAGCGGCCGGCACGGCACCGCCTCGGCCTCCAGGAGCGCCCTGACGGCGGCGATGCCCTGCGGCTCGCCGGACAGCACGGTGAGCTCGGGCCCGCTGATCGCGCCGACGCCGACACCGGTGATGCCGGCGCGTTCGATGCGCTCCAGCACGTCCGCGGCGGCCAGCGGCACCGCGGCCATGGCCCCCGCGGGCAGCTCGTCGATGAGGCGGGCGCGGTGGGTGACGAGGGCGAGCGCCGATTCCAGGGAGAGCACGCCGGCCAGGCAGGCGGCCACGTACTCGCCGAGGCTGTATCCGGCCAGCATCGCCGGCTGGATCCCCCAGGACTGGACGAGCCTGGCGAGCGCGTACTCGACCGCGAACAGGGCGGGCTGCAGCACGCCGGTCGGGGTCGCGGCGGCGGGCTCGGGCGCGCGGCCGAACAGCGCGCCGAGCGTGCCGTCCGCCGGGGGCGTCCTGGGGGCGAGCATCTCGGCGAGCGGGTCGGCGCCGCCCATGAGCCTGCGCAGCTGCGCGCGGCAGTCGTCGAGCACCTCGCGGTAGACCGGCTCGCTGACGTACAGGTCGGCGGCCATGCCGGGGTACTGCTCGCCGGTGCCCGCGATGAGGAAGGCGACGGGCCGGTCGGTGCGGCTCTCGGCGCGGCCGAGCACGGTCGCGCCCGCCAGCCCCACGGCGGCCTCGGCGGTGGAGGAGGCGACCAGCAGCCTGCGGTGTCCGAACTGCTGCCGCCCGGCCTGCAGCGTGTGGGCCACATCGGCCAGCCGGTGCTCGCGCCCGTCGCCCGCGAGGTGGCCGGCGAGCCGGGCGGCCATCTCGTCGGCGGCCGCGGCCGTGCGCGCCGACCAGATCAGCGGTTCCGGGCGCGGTCTCTCCTCGGTCCTGGGCACCAGCGGCGCCTCCTCCAGCACCACGTGGGCGTTGGTGCCGCCGATGCCGAACGCGCTCACCCCTGCCCTGCGGATGCGGCCGGCCTCGCGCGGCCAGCTTCGCAGCCTGGTGACCACGTCGAGCCTGGCCTCACCGGTGCCGAGCTGCGGGTTCGGCTCCGACAGGTTGAGCGTGGGCGGGATCTCGTCGTGGCGCAGGGCGAGCGCGGCCTTGATCAGGTTGGTCACGCCCGCGGCCCGGTCCAGGTGGCCGACGTTGGGTTTGACGGAGCCGATCAGCAGCGACTGACCGCCGTAGACCTGCTGGAGCGCGGCCAGCTCGGCGGCGTCGCCGAGCGCGGTGCCCGTGCCGTGCGCCTCGATGTAGTCGATGTCGGCGGGCGAGAGGTCGGCGCTGGCCAGCGCCTCGGCCATGACGGCGGCCTGCCCCTGCACGCCTGGCGCGGTGAAGCCGACCTTGCGCCCGCCGTCGTTGTTGACCGCCCAGCCGCGGATGACCGCGTAGATCTGGTCGCCGTCGGCGAGCGCGTCCTCCAGCCGCCGCAGGGCGACGACGCCGACGCCGCTGCCGAGCGGGCTGCCGAGGCCGCGCGCGTCGAAGGCGCGGCACCTGCCGTCCGGCGGCGCGATGCCGCCCTGCTGGTACAGGTAGCCGACCCGCTGCGGCACGTTGACCGCGACGCCGCCGGCCAGGGCCAGGTCGCACTCGTAGCCCGCCAGGCTCGAGGCGCCGGCGCACACGGCGACGAGCGAGGTGGAGCAGTAGCTCTGCACGCCGTAGCTGGGGCCCGACAGGCCGATCGTGTGCGCCACCCGGGTGGTGAGCGAGTCCTTGTCGTTGGCCAGGCCGACGGCGAGGTCGCCCATGACGGCGGTGATGCCGCTGGGCAGCAGGTTGTTCTGCATGTAGGAGCTGTGGGCGCAACCGCCGAACACGCCGATGGCGCCGTCGAAGCGCTTGGGGTCGCAGCCCGCGTCCTCCAGCGCCGCCCAGCTGTGCTCCAGGAACAGCCGGTGCTGCGGGTCGAGGATCTGGGCCTCCTTGGGGCTGAAGCCGAAGAAGGCCGCGTCGAACTCCTCGACGCCGTCGATGACCGGCGCGGCCTTCACGTACGCGGGGTCGTCCACGAGTTCGGCGGGGACGCCCGCGGCCCGCAGTTCCTCGTCGGTGAAACGGGTGATCCCTGAGGCACCCGCGCGGATGGCCGACCAGAGCTCGGCGACGCCTGACGCCCCGGGGAAGCGGCCGGACATGCCGACGATCGCGATGTCGGTGCCAGGGCCGTCGATGTCGTCGATCACGTCTACCGTCCTCATGTCCGGCCTCATTTGCGATTGCCTGAACGGGCCCGGCGCCGCCGCTGCCCCCGTGCGGAACTGGTGGAGAGCGCCTCCTGCGCGCCGGGGTCGCCGCCGCCGTCCAGGGCGGCCGCGAAGGCGGCGACGGTGGGGTGCTCGAACAACACCGCGGGCGCGATGGGACGGCCGAGGTCCTTCTCGATGGCGAGCACCATGGCCATGCCGGTCAGGGAGTTGCCGCCGAGGTCGAAGAACGGGTCGTGCACGCCGACCTGGTCGATGCCGAGGTAGGCGCCCCACAGGTCGGCCATCCTGGCCTCGGCCTCGGTCCTCGGTGCGGCGAAGTCGGTGCGCAGGCGGGGCCGGGGGAAGCGCTCGCCCTGCGGCGCGGCCGTGGCCGCCTGGAGGAGGCCGTCCAGGTCGAGCATGTTCGTCCAGGCGTCGAGCACCTCGCGCAGCGGCTGCCTGACGGCCATGACCGAGCCGTGGCCACCGGCGAGGATGCGGTCCAGGAGGGCGCATCCGGCGTCGTCGGCGAAGCCGTAGCGGGCGCGGTAGGCGGCGACCCTGTCGGCGAGGCCGCCGGTGGTCCCGAGCCGTTCCGACTGCCAGACGTCGTGCTGCCAGGGCCCCCAGGCGACGGAGACGACCCGGGTGGAGGGCGCGGCGCCGGCCAGGGCCTGGCCGTAGGCGTCGAGCACGGTGTTGGCGGCGCAGTAGTCGCCCTCGCCGATGCCGCCGAAGGCGGTGACGGCGGAGGAGTAGAGGACGAGCAGTTCGAGCCGCTCGTTCTCGGGGGTGTCCGGGCCGACCAGCTCGGCGAGCGGGCCCATGGCGTACACCTTGGGGGCGAGCACCTGGGCGGCCTCGGCGGGGGTGCGCCGCACCAGCAGCCCGCCGGCGGGCAGTCCTGCGGCGTGGATCACGCCGTGCAGCGCGCCGAAGTGCTTCCGCGCTCGTCTGAGGGCGGCGCGCAGCTGCTCGGGGACCCCCGCGTCGGCGGTCAGCAGCAGCACCTCGGCGCCCGCGGCCTCCAGCCGCGCGACCTCTTCGTCGCCCTCGGGCAGAGGGGTCCTGGCGAGGAGGGCGAGGCGGCGGACGCCCGCGCGGACGAGGTGCCGGGCCAGAGCCATGCCGAGGCCGCGGGTGCCGCCGGTGATGAGGTAGGTGCCGTCGGGGCGCCAGGGGGGCAGGTCCGGCTCGGCGTGGCGGGGGACGGGGGTCCAGCCGCGTACCCAGCGCCGGCCGCGCCGCCAGCCGGTGAGCGGGTCGGGCGAGTCGGGGGCGTCGCCCGCGCCGGGCTCGGTGAGCAGCTCGGTGAGGAGCTGCGGGGCGGCGCCGTCGAGCGGGGCGCCGGGGTCGAGGTCGGCGCCTGACCAGGTGAGGCCGGGGTACTCGTGCCGCGCCGCGCGGCCCAGCCCGTGGGCCAGCGCCTGGTGGGGCGCGGTGGCGTCGCCGCCGAGGATGTCCGCCGCGCCCCGTGTCACGGTGAGCAACCGGGCGGGCCGCTCCCCCAGGGCCTGCACGGCGAGCATGAGGCTGTGGAAGCCGTGCTCCACGGCGGCGCGCAGGTCGTCGTCGCCGGGCGGGGCCGCTCCCTTCGCGCCGGGGACGGCCAGGCTCCACAGATGGGCCACGTGCACGGGCCCGTCGCCCAGCCCGGCGAACGCCTCGGCGTACTGCGCGGGGTCGGCGGGGTCGATGGTGAGGCGGCGTCCTTCGCGGCGCGGCCCGGTGCCTGGCACCACCTCGACGACGTGGGTGCCGGACCCGGCGGCCAGGTCGGCGAGGGCCGTCCCTGTCCCCTCGGGGTCGGCGAAGACGACGAGCGGGCCGGGCAGCGGGCGGCCGGCCGGTGAGGTGGCGCGGGCGGCGGGGTCGCGCCGCCAGGTGGGGGCGAAGGTGTGATCGGCGGGTTCGGCCGTCCCTGTCCCGGCGGTCCCGGGGAGGGGCTGGGTCGGCTCGGGCCAGAAGCGGACGCGCTGGAAGGGGTAGGTGGGCAGGTCGAGGACCCGGCCGCGGCCCGGCCTGGCGAGGTCCCAGGTGACGTCCACGCCGAGTTCCCACAGCGTGGCGCAGGTGGCGACGAGGTCGCCATGGGGCTGCCCGCTCTCCGCCGCGTTCCAGCGCGGGGTGAGCGTGCCGAGGACGGCGGCGGCGCCGCCGGTGCCGCCGGTCAGGTTCTGGCGGACCAGCCCGCCGAGTGTCTGGCCGGGGCCGAGTTCGACGAACGCGGACACCTCCTGCTCCAGGCAGTGCCGGACGCCGTCGGCGAAGCGGACGGTGCCGACGAGCTGGTCGGCCCAGTAGGAGGTGCTGGTGGCCTGGTCGGCGGTGAGCTGCCGCCCGGTGAGGTTGGACACGATGGCGATGGCGGGAGGACGCCGGGTCACGCCCTCCAGCACGGCGGCGAGCTTCTCCCTGGCAGGCTGCAGCAGCGTGGAGTGGAAGGCGTGCGCCGAGCGCAGGGGACGGCAGGCGAGGCCGTCCGCCGTGAGCGCGGCGGTCACGGCGTCGATCTCGGCGGGCAGGCCGCTGAGCACGGTCATCGCGGGCCCGTTGCGGGCGGCGACGTCCACTTCGGCGCCGCTTCCCGCGAGGGCGGCGCGGATCCGGTCCTCGGGGGCGGCGACCGCGACCATGCGTCCCGCGGGCACGGCGCTGATCAGGTGGGCCCGCTCGACGACCACGTGCAGGGCGTCTTCGAGGGTGAACACGCCGGCCAGGCACGCGGCGACGTACTCGCCGAGGCTGTAGCCGACGAGCAGGTCGGGCGTGACGCCCCAGTGGCCGAGGAGCCTGGCGAGCGCGTACTCGACGGTGAACAGGAAGGGGTGGGCGATCGCGGCCTGGTCGAGCGGGTCGTGGGAGTCGCCGGACTCCTCGCGCGCCCGGCCGAGGAGGGCGGCCAGGTCGGCGGGGCGGCCGGCGGGGGTGTCGCCTTCGGGGAAGAACAGGGGGTGAAGGTCCACGCCTGAGCGTCGACGCACGAGCTCGACGCACCGGTCGACGGTCTCGGCGTAGACGGGTTCGGCGGCGTACAGCTCCCTGCCGAGGCCGGCGTACTGGTCGCCGACGCCGGGGAGCAGGAAGGCGATGCGGGGGCGGCGCTTGACGCGGTGACCGCCGGCGGCGGCGGAGCGCAGCTGCCGCAGGGCCTCGCCGGTGTCGGCGCAGACGAGGGCGCGACGGTGGTCCAGTTCGGCGCGGCCGGTCTGGAGCGTGTGGGCGACGTCGGCCAGGCCGGAACCCGGCCGCTCTTCGAGCCAGCCGGCCAGGCGGTCGGCCTGCTCCCGCAGCGCCGCCTCGCTGCCCGCCGACAGCGGCAGCACGTACGGCGCGGCCGGAACCTCCCCCGCCGGACGGTCGGGGCTCGCGGGGGACGGGGGCGCCTGCAGGACGAGGTGCGCGTTGGTGCCCGACAGCCCGAAGGAGCTGACGCCGGCGAGCCTCGGGGTGTCCTGGCGGGGCAAGGGAAGCGCTCCGGTGACGGGCTGCACGGTGCCGTCGCCGGGGATGGCGGCGGCAGGGGTGCTGAGGTTGAGGCTGGGCGGGATCAGCTCGTTCTCCAGGATGAGCACCGTCTTGATCAGGCCGGCGACCCCGGCGGCGGCCTGGGTGTGGCCGATGTTGGTCTTGACGGCGCCGACCAGGAGGGGGCGGCTCGCGGGGCGTCCGCCGAAGACGTCGTGCAGCGCGGACAGCTCGATGGCGTCGCCGAGGTGGGTGCCTGAGCCGTGCGCCTCGACGTAGTCGATCTCGTCGGGCGTGACGTGCGCGGCGGCGAGCGCGCGGGTGATCACGTCGGCCTGGGCCCTGCGGCTGGGGGCGGTGAGCCCGTTGCTGCGGCCGTCCTGGTTGACGGCCGAGCCGCGCAGCACGGCGCGGATGCGGCGGCCGTTGGCCAGGGCCTTGGACAGCGGTTCGAGCACGACGAGGCCGCCGCCCTCGCCCATGACGTAGCCGTCGGCGTTCTCGTCGAAGGTCTTGCACCTGCCGTCGGGGCACATCATGAGCCCGGCGCACGCCTGGATGTAGAGCGTGGGGTGCAGCGACAGGGACGCCCCGGCCGCCAGCGCGAGGTCGCACTCTCCTCTGCGCAGGCTCTCGGCGGCCAGGTGGACGGCGATGAGCGAGGAGGAGCAGGCGGTGTCGACCGTGAGGGTGGGGCCGATCAGGTCGAGTTGGTAGGCGATGCGCCCGGCCGCGACGCTGGGGATGGCGCCCTGGCCGAGGTAGGGGTCGGACAGGGCGTCGCGGCCCTGCCACTCGATCTGGAGCCTGCCGTACTGGAGGGTGTCCATGAAGCCGACCATGACGCCGGTGCGGCTGCCTCTGAGCCGTGACGGTGACAGGCCGGCGTTCTCCAGGCCCTCCCATGCGAGCTCCAGGAGCATGCGCTGCTGGGGATCCATGCGCAGGGCCTCGCGGGGTGACAGGCCGAAGAACTCGGCGTCCCAGCCGGCGATGTCGTCGAGGAAGGTGCCGTAGCGGGTGTAGATGCCGCCGGGGACCCGCGGGTCGGGGTCGTAGTACTCGTCGATGTCCCACCGGGTGGAGGGCACTTCGCGGACCGCGTGCCGGCCGTCCCTGAGCAGGTCCCAGAAGCCCTCGGCGGTGTCCGCGCCGCCGGGGTAACGGCAGGCCATGCCGATGACGGCGATGGGCTCGTCGCGTCGCTCCTCCACCTCGGCGAGGAGGCGGCGGGTCTGGGCCAGTTCGACGGTCACGCGTTTGAGGTAGGCGCGGAGCTTGTCCTCGGTCCCCATCGGTGGAGCCTTTCCTGTCGCGGTCATGTCGTCACAGTTCGTTGTCGATGAGGGCGAAGATCTCCTCGTCGGAGGCGGTGTCGATCTTGTCCATCACGCCGCCGGCGTCCGCGGGGGCGGCTCCGAGCTTGGTGAGCGCGCCCTGCAGGATCGGCACGAGCCGGGCGCGGACGACGTCTCCCTCCCCGTTGGCGTTGAGGAGCAGGTCGTCGATCTGCTCCAGCGCCCTGCGCAGCGTGTCCTCGGCTGAGGGCGGCGCGGGGGCGAGGACTTCGGCCAGGTAGGCGGCCAGCGCGGTGACGGTGGGGTGGTCGAAGACGAGCGTGGGCGGCAGGCGCAGGCCGGTGTCGGCGTTGAGCCGGTTGCGCAGCTCGACGGCGGTGAGAGAGTCGAAGCCGAGCTGGTTGAAGGGGCGGTCGAGTTGGACGCTGTCGGGGCTGCCGTGGGCGAGGACGGCGGCGACCTGGGCGCGGACGGTGTCGACGAGGAGGCGGAGCGCGTCCTGGCGGGGCAGCGTGGCCAGGCGTCCTGCGAGCGCGCCAGGTCCGGCTCCTGCGCCGGTTCCGGCGGTGCGTCGGGGTGCGCGGACGAGCCCGCGGAGCATGACCGGCAGCTCGCCCGCCTCGGCTCTGGCCCGCAGCCCCGCCATGTCCCACCGCGCCGCCACCACCAACGGATCAGCACTCGACACCGCCGCGTCGAACAGCTCCAACCCCTGCTCCACACTCAGCGGCGCGACACCCGCCCGCGCCAGCCTGGCCACATCCGCCTGCGACAGGCCACCGGTCATCCCCGACTCGGTGTCCCACAACCCCCACGCCACCGACACACCCGCCAGCCCCAACCGCCTGCGATGCGCCGCCAACGCGTCCAAGAACGCGTTCGCCGCCGCGTAGTTGCCCTGCCCCGCATTGCCCAGCACCCCGGCCAGCGAGGAGAACAACACGAACAACGACAACGGCCGCTCCGCCGTCAGCTCGTGCAGATACCAGGCCGCATCCGCCTTCGGCGCCAGCACCGTGTCCATCCGTTCCGCGCTCAACCCCTCCACCAGCGCGTCGTCCAGCACCCCCGCGGTGTGCACCACCCCCGCCAGCGCCACCCGCTCCAGTAGAGCGGCCAGCGCCTCACGATCGGAGACGTCACAGGCGGCCACCGCCACCCGCGCGCCCAGCCCCTCCAGCTCCGCCACCAGCTCGGCCGCACCCGGCGCGCCCGGCCCGCGACGCGAGACCAGCAACAGATCCCGCACCCCGTGACGCGACACCAACCGCCGCGCCACCAACGCGCCCAGACCACCCGTGCCACCGGTCACCAGCACCGTCCCCGCCACCTCGGGCAACGGCTCGGCGGCGACCTCACGCCGGGTCAGACGCGGGACGAGGGGCTTGCCGTGCACGACCCTGACCTGGGGTTCGCCGGTCGCCGTGACGAGAGACCAGTCGGCGTGGCCGTCCTCGACCTCGGCCAGGACGAACCTGCCAGGCTGCTCCGACTGCGCCGAGCGCACCAGCCCCCACACGGCCGCGCCCGCGGGGTCGCCCGCCCGGGTGGCGAAGACGACGGTGGCGTCGCCGGGGGTGAGGTCGTCGGGCTGTGCGGCGATGGCGTCCAGGACCCGGCCGGTCAGCTCGCGGACGCGGGCGGGCATGTCGGGCTGGTCGCTCACGCACGAGATCACCACGGGCTCGGCCGCTCCGGCCGCGGCGGCGGGCGCTTCGACCCAGTCCACGCCGTGCGCCGCCGTGCCGGCGAGGGCGGCCTGGCGGGGGGCGGCGGCCCGCACGCGGAGCGCGTCGATCGACAGGACCGGCGCGCCGGCGGGGTCGGCCGCCTCGACCAGGGTGTCCTCGCCGGTGGTGGTCAGCCGTACGCGCAGCTCGGGGGCTCCGGAGGCGTGCAGCAGCACGCCGCCGAACGCGAACGGCAGCCGCAGCTCCTCATCGCCGCCGGTCAGGACGAGGGGGTGGAGGGCCGCGTCGAGCAGGGCGGGGTGGATGCCGTATCCGGCAGAGTCCACCTCCTCGGGCAACGCCACCTCGGCGAACAGCTCCTCCCCCCGCCGCCACACCGCGCGCAACCCCTGGAAGGCGGGCCCGTACTCGTAACCCCGCTCGGCCAGCCGCTCGTAACCGCCCTCCACCTCCACCGGCTCGGCACCGGACGGCGGCCACACCGACGCCCACGGGTACGGCGCGCCGGCGGGGGCGCCGGCGGTGAGGGCGCCGGAGGCGTGCCTTCGCCAGCCGTCGGGGGTGCGGGAGTGGATGGCGACGGCGCGGCGCTGCTCGTCGTCGGGCGGGTCCACGGTGACCTGGATGGTGACGGAGCCGTTCTCGGCAAGCAGCAGCGGCGTCTCGATGACGAGTTCGTCCAGGCGTCCGCAGCCGGCGTGGGCGCCGCCCTCGAGGGCGAGCTCGGCGAAGGCGGCACCGGGCAGCAGGACGCCGCCCTCCACGGCGTGGTCTCCGAGCCAGGGCGCGCTCCTGGCCGACAGCTGGCCGGACAGGACGTAGGCGTCGCCGGCCACGGGGACGACGGCGGAGAGCAGCGGGTGCCGGGAGCCTTCGACGCCCGCGCCGGTGGGGCGGCCGGGAGCCTCGTGGTCCCCGAGCCAGTAGCGGCGCCGCTCGAAGGCGTAGGTGGGCGGATCGGCCATCGGATGCGGGGCAGGGCCGAGCGCGGTGAGCCAGTCGACGCCCGCGCCGAGCACCCAGGCGTGGGCGAGCGCGGTGAGGAAGCGCGGCCAGTCGCCCGCGCCGCGGCGCAGTGACGCGCAGACCCCGGCGGTGATGCCCGCGGCGTGGCAGCTGTCGTCGGCGTCGGCGCCCAGCACGGGGTGCGGGCTGACCTCGACGAACAGCGGGGTGCCCGGTCCTGCGCACGCTCTGATCGCCTCGTCGAAGAGCACCGGGTTGCGCAGGTTGTCGTACCAGTAGCCGGCGGTCAGCCGGGCCGGCTCGACGAACTGCCCGGCGAGGGAGGAGCAGAAGGCGATGCCGGTGTCCTGCGGCCGCACCCCGTCGAGGGCGGCGGCGAGCTCGTCGGCGATGGGCTCGACGAGCGGGGTGTGGGAGGCGTAGTCGACGGCGATGCGGCGCACGCGGACGCTCTCTCCGCAGGCGGCGGTGAACTCCTCCAGCGCGCCGGCCTCGCCGGCGACGACGCAGGAGGCGGGGCCGCTGTGGACGGCCACCCAGAGGCGGCCCTCCCAGGGTCCGAGCCGCGCCTGGGTCTCGGCCGCGGGCAGGGCCACGGCGAGCATGCCGCCGGTGCCGCTGAGCCGGATCAGCGCCCTGGAGCGCAGGGCGACGACCTTGGCGGCGTCCTCCAGGGTGAGCGCTCCTGCCACGCACGCGGCGGCGATCTCGCCCTGGGAGTGGCCGATGACGGCCGTGGGGTGGACGCCGTGGGAGCGCCAGAGCTCGGCGAGGGAGACCATGACGGCGAACAGGACGGGCTGGATGACGTCGGTGCCCTCCAGGGCCGGGGCGCCGTCCCTGCCGTGCAGCACGTCGACGACCGACCAGCCGGTGTGCGGGCGCAGCGCCTCGTCGCAGCCCAGCAGCCGGGTGCGGAAGACCTCGCTGGTGCCCATGAGGTCGACAGCCATGCCCGCCCACTGGGAGCCCTGGCCGGGGAAGACGAACACGGGCCTGGCGGCGGGGAGCGCCTCCCCTATGACGGCGGCGGCGTGGGGGGTTCCTTCGGCGACGGCGGCGAGCGCGGCGAGCAGTTCGGCGCGGTCCTCGGCCACCACGACGGCGCGGTGCGCGAATCCGGCTCTCGTGGCCAGGGCGCGGCCGGCGGCGCGCAGGTCGTCGTCGGGGACGCCGGCGGCGTACCGGCGCAGCCTGCCGGCCTGGGCGCGCAGGGCGGTCTCGGTCTTGGCCGACACGATCCAGACGAGCGGCTCGCCTGCCGCGGCGGGCCGCTCCTCCGGGGCGGTCGCGGGGACGCCTTCCAGGACGACGTGGGCGTTGGTGCCGCTGACGCCGAAGCTGGAGATGCCGGCGCGGGCCGGCCGGTCGGTGGGGAAGTCCACCGCGCGGGTGGCCACGCGGACGCCTCCGGAGTCCCAGTCGACGTGCGGGGTCGGCTCGGTGACGTGCAACGTCGGCGGCAACACCCCATGCCGCATCGCCTGCACCATCTTGATCACCCCCGCCACCCCCGCCGCCGCCTGCGTGTGACCGATGTTCGACTTCACCGACCCCACCCACACCGGCCGACCCTCCGCCCGGCCCCGCCCATACGTCGCCAGCAACGCCCCCGCCTCGATCGGATCACCCAACCGCGTCCCCGTCCCATGCGCCTCCACCGCGTCCACATCCCGCGTGTCCAGCAACGCGTCCGCCAACGCCTGCTGAATCACCCGCTCCTGCGCAGGACCACTCGGCGCCGTCAACCCGTTGCTCGCCCCGTCCTGGTTCACCGCCGACCCCCGGATCACCGCCAGCACCCGCCGCCCATGACGGACCGCCTGCGACAACCGCTCCAGCACCAGCACCCCCACCCCCTCAGCCCACGCCGCACCGTCAGCCGAAGCCGAGAACGACTTGCACCGCCCGTCGGCCGACAGCGCCCGCTGCCGGGAGAACTCCACGAACGGAACCGGCGAGGCCATGACGGACACGCCTCCGGACAGGGCGAGCGAGCACTCTCCGCGCCGGAGCGCCTGCACGGCCAGGTGCATGGCGACCAGCGAGGAGGAGCAGGCGGTGTCGATCGTGATGGACGGCCCTTCGAGGCCGAGGGTGTAGGAGACGCGCCCGGACAGCACGCTGGAGGCGCTGGAGGTGAACAGGGTCCCCTCGACGGAGCCGGGGGCGAGTTCCAGGAAGCGGGTGGAGTAGTGCTCGTACATGCATCCGGCGTAGACGCCGGTACGGCTGCCGCGTAACGACCCCGGATCGATCCCGGCCCGCTCCAGCGCCTCCCAGCACGACTCCAGGAACAGCCGATGCTGCGGATCGGTCGCCAGCGCGCTACGCGGGCTCATCCCGAAGAACCCCGCGTCGAACTCCCCCGCGTCATGCACGAACCCGCCGTGCCGCACATACGACTTGCCCGACGCCTCCGGATCAGGATCGAACAACCCCTCCAGATCCCACCCGCGATCGGCCGGGAACCCACTGATCGCGTCCCCGCCCGACGCCACCAGGTCCCACAGCTCCTCAGGACCCGTCACCCCACCGGGGAAACGGCAGGCCATCCCGACGATCGCCACCGGTTCGTGCCTGCGGCCCTCCTCCTCGGCGAGGCGCTGGCGGGTCTCCGCCAGTTCGACGGTCGCACGCTTGAGGTAGGCGCGGAGCTTGTCCTCGGTTCCCATCGGTCGGGCCTTTCCTGTCGCGGTCATGGCGTCACAGTTCGTTGTCGATGAGGGCGAAGATCTCCTCGTCGGAGGCGGAGTCGATCTTGTCCACCATCGTGTCGGGACGGTCTGTGCCGTCCGGTGCGGCGCCGAATCTGGCCAGGCCGCTCTGCAGCACGGCGACGAGCTTGCTGCGGATGGCCTCGCCGTCGTCCTTGGCGCCGGTGAGCATGGATCCCACGCGTTCGAGCGCGCCGCGCAGTGTCTCCTCGGGAGACGGCGGCGCCGGTGCGAGGGTGCTGAACAGGAACTCGGCGAGTGAGCTGATCGTGGGGTGGTCGAAGACGAGGGTAGGCGGCAGGCGCAGGCCGGTGTCGGCGTTGAGCCGGTTGCGCAGCTCGACGGCGGTGAGGGAGTCGAAGCCGAGCTGGTTGAAGGCGCGGTCCACGCTGACCTTGTCGGGACTGCCGTGGGCGAGGACGGCTGCGACGTGGCCGCGGACTCTCTCGGTGAGCAGCCGCAGCGCCTCGTCCCTGGTGAGGGCGGCGAGGCGGATCATCAGTTCGGCCACGCCCCCGGAGTTCGTGGAGCGTCGGGGTGCGCGGACGAGTCCGCGGAGCATGACCGGCAGGTCACCCGCCTCGGCCCTGGCCCGCAACCCCGCCATGTCCCACCGCGCCGCCACCACCAACGGATCAGGACTCGACACCGCCGCGTCGAACAGCTCCAACCCCTGCTCCACACTCAGCGGCGCGACACCCGCCCGCGCCAGCCTGGCCACATCCGCCTGCGACAGGCCACCGGTCATCCCCGACTCGGTGTCCCACAACCCCCACGCCACCGACACACCCGCCAGACCCAGCCGCCTGCGATGCGCCGCCAACGCGTCCAGGAACGCGTTCGCCGCCGCGTAGTTGCCCTGCCCCGCATTACCCAGCACCCCGGCCAGCGAGGAGAACAACACGAACAACGACAACGGCCGCCCCGCCGTCAGCTCGTGCAGATACCACGCCGCATCCGCCTTCGGCGCCAGCACCGTGTCCATCCGTTCCGCGCTCAACCCCTCCACCAGCGCGTCGTCCAGCACCCCCGCGGTGTGCACCACACCCGCCAACGCCACCCGCTCCAGCAGACCGGCCAGCGCCTCACGATCGGAGACGTCACAGGCGGCCACCGCCACCCGCGCGCCCAACCCCTCCAGCTCCGCCACCAACTCGGACGCACCAGGCGCGCCAGGACCGCGACGCGAGACCAGCAACAGATCACGCACCCCATGACGCGCCACCAACCGCCGCGCCACCAACGCGCCCAGACCACCCGTGCCACCGGTCACCAGCACCGTCCCCGCCACCTCGGGCAACGGTTGTGCCTCAAGCCTGCGGCGGGCCAGCCTGGGGGCCAGCATCCTGCCGTCGCGTACGCGTACCTGCGGCTCGGCGACCGCCGCCAGCCGCCCCCAGTCGGCGTGGCCGTCCTCCACTTCGGCCAGGACGAACCTGCCAGGCTGCTCCGACTGCGCCGAGCGCACCAGCCCCCACACGGCGGCGCCCGCGGGGTCGCCCGCCCGGGTGACGAACGTCAGCCGGGACTCGGCCAGCCGCTCGTCCCTGATGGCCTCCAGCACCTGCGTGGTCAGCTGCCGCACCGCGGAGGGGACGTCGGGCCGGTCGCTCACGCACGGGATCACCACGGCCTCCGCCACTCCGTCCCCGGCCTGCGTCTCGACCCAGTCCACTCCGTAGACGGCCTGGGCGGAGCCGGCCAGCGTCCCGGACGGGACCGGCCGTACCCGGAGCGAGGCGAGGGAGAGCACGGGCCTTCCGGCCGTGTCGGCGGCCTCGACGGCGCACGCGTCCGCCTCCGCGCCGGTCAGGCGGACCCGCAGGGTGCCCGTCCCGGGCTGGAGCAGCCGCAGGCCGCGCAGCTCGAACGGCAGCCGCACCGTCGCGCTGTCCCCTGCGACGAGCAGCGGGTGGAAGGCGGCGTCGAGCAGGGCGGGGTGGATGCCGTATCCGGCGGCATCCACCTCCTCGGGCAACGCCACCTCGGCGAACAGCTCCTCCCCCCGCCGCCACACCGCGCGCAACCCCTGGAAGGCGGGCCCGTACTCGTAGCCCCGCTCGGCCAGCCGCTCGTAACCGCCCTCCACCTCCACCGGCTGGGCACCGGACGGCGGCCACACCGACGCCCACGAACCCGATCCGTCGGCAGTGCCGACGACCGGCACGGGGCCGTCCTCGCCGTCGGGGATGACCGTGGCCGACACGTGGCGGGTCCAGGCGGCGTCCTGGTCGTCGGCGGGGCGCGAGTACACGCGCACCGGCCTGGCGCCGGAGGCGTCGGCGCGCTCCACGACGACCTGGATCGCCACGCCGCCGCCGGCCGGCAGCGTGAGCGGGGCCTCGAACACCAGCTCTTCGACCAGGTCGCAGCCCGCCCGGCCGCCGGCCTCCAGGACCAGCTCGGCGAGCGCGGCCCCGGGCAGGACGACCGTGCCGGACACCGCGTGGCCGGCCAGCCATGGCGCGGCGGCGACCGACAGCCGGCCTGTCAGCACGGCCTGGCCGTCCTCGGGCAGGTCGACGGCCGCACTGAGCAGCGGATGGCCGGCCTCGCGCAGGCCCGCCGAGGCCAGGTCGGCGGCGGGTGCGGGCGGGTCGAGCCAGAAGCGCTCGCGGTCGAAGGCGTAGGTGGGCAGGTCCACGTGCCTGCCCCCGCCCGCCAGCGCGGTCCAGTCCACCTCCGCCCCCGCCGTCCACGCGCGGGCGAGGCAGTCGGCCAGCGCGTCGGGTTCGGTACGGTCGCGGCGGTGCAGGGAGACGATCGCGGCGCCCTCGCGGGTGACGCAGTCGTGCGCCATGCCGGACAGCACCGCCTGCGGCCCCACCTCCAGGAAGACGCCGACGCCCTCGTCCTCGAGCCGGGAGATCGCCGTCTGGAACAGGACGGGCCTGGTGATCTGGTCGAGCCAGTAGCGGGCGGAGGTCCACGTTCCCTCGATGCCGGTGACGGTGGCCGTGTGGGGGCGGTCGAACGTCACGCGCGCCAGCTCGGCGGCGAACGCGGACAGCATCGGCTCCATGAGCGGGGAGTGGAAGGCGTGGCTGACGGACAGCCGCCTGGTGCGCCGGCCGCGCGCCCGCCACTGCTCGGCCAGCGCCAGGCACTCCTGCTCGGCGCCGGACACGACCACGCCGGTGGGACCGTTGACGGCGGCGACGCCGACGCGCGACTCCAGCCCGGTCAGCGTCGCGGCGACCTCCTCGGCCGTCGCCTCCACCGCGACCATGGCGCCGGGTTCGCGCAGCTCCTGCATGAGGCGGCCGCGGGCGGCGATGAGGCGGGCCGCGTCCGCCAGGGACCAGACGCCGGCGGCGTACGCGGCCGCGTACTCGCCCACCGAGTGCCCTGCGACGATGTCAGGTCTCACCCCGTACGACTCCAGCAGCCGGAAGGCGGCCACCTCGAAGGCGAACAGCGCCGGTTGCGTGTAGGCGGTCTGGTTCAGCAGCTCGGCGTCGGGGCTGCCGGGCTCGGCCCACATCACCTCGCGCAGCGGTCTGTCGAGGTGGGGGTCCAGGGCGGCGCACACCTCTTCGAGGGCGGCGGCGAACGCCGGCGCGGCGGCCGCGAGCTGCCTGCCCATCCCTGCGCGCTGCCCGCCCTGTCCGGTGAACAGGAACGCGGTCCGCGGCTGCTCGGCTGCCACACCCTCGACCACCGCCGCCAGTGGCCGCGCGCCGGCGGTCGCGGCCTCCCCGTCCAGGCGGGAAGCCGCCCGGCCGTCGCCGCCGGGCGGGGGCGCCGCCGTGGGCTGGTTCGCGTACGCCGCGAGGGTGGCGGTGAGGGTGGTGTGATCGCGGGCGAGCACGACGGCGCGGTGGGGGAAGGCGGCGCGTCCTGCGAGTGTGTGCGCCACGTCGGCGGGGTCGGGCTGCTCACCCGAGGTGACGGCCGCGTGCAGCCGGGCGGCCTGGGCCCGCAGGGACCGGTCGCTGCGCGCGCTGATCGGCCAGGCGATCGGCCCCGCGAGCGGAGGCGGCGGCTCCTCGCCGAGATCGGTCGCCCTGCCCGCTTCCTGTGGGGCGGGGGGCTCCTCGAGGATGAGGTGGGCGTTGGTGCCGCTGATGCCGAACGAGGAGACGCCCGCGCGACGGGGCCGCTCACCGGCCGGCCAGGCGCGGGCTCCGGTCAGCAGCTCGGCCCGCCCCGCCGACCAGTCGACGTGCGGGGTCGGCTCGGTGACGTGCAACGTCGGCGGCAACACCCCGTGCCGCATCGCCTGCACCATCTTGATCACCCCCGCCACCCCCGCCGCCGCCTGCGTGTGACCGATGTTCGACTTCACCGACCCCACCCACACCGGCCGACCCTCCGCCCGGCCCCGCCCATACGTCGCCAGCAACGCCCCCGCCTCGATCGGATCACCCAACCGCGTCCCCGTCCCATGCGCCTCCACCGCGTCCACATCCCGCGTGTCCAGCAACGCGTCCGCCAACGCCTGCTGAATCACCCGCTCCTGCGCAGGACCACTCGGCGCCGTCAACCCGTTGCTCGCCCCGTCCTGGTTCACCGCCGACCCCCGGATCACCGCCAGCACCCGCCGCCCATGACGGACCGCCTGCGACAACCGCTCCAGCACCAGCACCCCCACCCCCTCAGCCCACGCCGCACCGTCAGCCGAAGCCGAGAACGACTTGCACCGCCCGTCGGCCGACAGCGCCCGCTGCCGGGAGAACTCCACGAAGACGTCGGGGGCGGCGATCACGGTGACGCCGCCGGCCAGCGCGAGCGTGCACTCCTGCTGGCGCAGCGCCCTGGTCGCCAGGTGGAGCGCCACCAGGGAGGAGGAGCAGGCGGTGTCGACCGTGATGGACGGCCCTTCCAGGCCGAGGGTGTAGGAGACGCGCCCGGACAGCACGCTCGGCGTGCTGGAGGTGAGCAGCGTGCCCTCGACCGACTCGGGCACCCGGTCGAGGAACCGGGTCGAGTAGAGCTCGTACATGCATCCGGCGTAGACGCCGGTACGGCTGCCGCGTAACGACCCCGGATCGATCCCCGCCCGCTCCAGCGCCTCCCAGCACGACTCCAGGAACAGCCGATGCTGCGGATCGGTCGCCAGCGCGCTACGCGGGCTCATCCCGAAGAACCCCGCGTCGAACTCCCCCGCGTCATGCACGAACCCGCCGTGCCGCACATACGACTTGCCCGACGCCTCCGGATCAGGATCGAACAACCCCTCCAGATCCCACCCACGATCGGCCGGGAACCCAGAGATCGCGTCCCCGCCCGACGCCACCAGATCCCACAACTCCTCAGGACCCGTCACCCCACCGGGGAAACGGCAGGCCATCCCGACGATCGCCACCGGCTCGTGCCAGCGGCCCTCCTCCTCGGCGAGGCGTCGGCGGGTCTCGGCCAGCTCGACGGTCACACGCTTGAGGTAGGCGCGGAGCTTCTCGTCATTCGCCACGTTCGGGCCTTTCCATAGACAGGGGGGACGTCATCGCCCGGTTGTCGATGAGGGCGAAGATCTCCTCGTCCGAAGCGGAACCGATCTCCTCGGCCCCGCTGGAGCCGGTGGGGGCGGTGGAGGGGGCGGCGGCGGCGCCGCCGATCCTGGTGAGCGCGCTCTGCAGGATGGCGACGAGCTGACCGCGGACGGCCTCCGACTCGCCGTTGGCCGCCCGCAGCGTCGACTCGGCCTGGTCCACCGCGGCGCGCAGGGCGTCCTCGGCCGACGGCGCCTCGGGCGCCAGCGCGTTGAACAGGTAGCCGGCGAGCGCGGTGACGGTCGGGTGGTCGAAGACGAGCGTGGCCGGCAGGCGGAGCCCGGCGGCGGCGTTGAGCCGGTTGCGCAGCTCGACGGCGGTGAGGGAGTCGAAGCCGAGTTCGTTGAAGGCGCGGTCCACGTCCACCTGGTCGGGGCGGCCGTGCGCGAGGACGGCGGCGACGTGTGAGCGGACCAGCTCGGTCAGGTGGGCGCGGCCGTCGGCCTCGCTCAGCCCGGCCAGCCGGTCGGTCAGCCCGCCGAGGCCTGCGGCGGCGGTCCCGGCCGCCGCCGTCGCGCGTCGGGGTGCGCGGACGAGCCCGCGGAGCATGACCGGCAGGTCACCCGCCTCGGCCCTGGCCCGCAACCCCGCCATGTCCCACCGCGCCGCCACCACCAACGGATCAGGACTCGACACCGCCGCGTCGAACAGCTCCAACCCCTGCTCCACACTCAGCGGCGCGACACCCGCCCGCGCCAGCCTGGCCACATCCGCCTGCGACAGGCCACCGGTCATCCCCGACTCGGTGTCCCACAACCCCCACGCCACCGACACACCCGCCAGACCCAGCCGCCTGCGATGCGCCGCCAACGCGTCCAGGAACGCGTTCGCCGCCGCGTAGTTGCCCTGCCCCGCATTACCCAGCACCCCGGCCAGCGAGGAGAACAACACGAACAACGACAACGGCCGCCCCGCCGTCAGCTCGTGCAGATACCACGCCGCATCCGCCTTCGGCGCCAGCACCGCGTCGAGCCGGGAGGCGGAGAGCCCTTCGAGGACGGCGTCGTCGAGCACGGCGGCGGTGTGCACCACACCGCCCAGCGGCACCCCCTCCAGCAGACCTGCCAGCGCCTCACGATCGGAGACGTCACACGCCGCCACCACCACCCGCGCGCCCAACCCCTCCAGCTCCGCCACCAACTCGGACGCACCAGGCGCGCCAGAACCGCGACGCGAGACCAGCAACAGATCCCGCACCCCATGACGCGCCACCAACCGCCGCGCCACCAACGCACCCAGACCACCCGTGCCACCGGTCACCAACACCGTCCCCGCCACCTCGGGCAACGGCTCGGCGGCGACCTCACGCCGGGTCAGGCGCGGCGCCAGCAGGTCCTGTCCCGCGGCGGTGAGCTGGGTCTCGCCGGCGGCGATCGCGGCGGCCAGCCGCTCCCAGCCGGAGAAGCCCGGGGCGATCTCAGCGAGGACGAACCGGCCAGGGTGCTCCGACTGCGCCGAGCGCACCAGCCCCCACACCGCCGCCGCCTCGGGCCCGCCGGGGCGGGTGGCGAACACCAGCCGGGACTCGGCGAACCGCTCGTCGGCCAGCCAGCCCTGTGCCAGGTCGAGCACCTCACGCAGGGCGTCGTGCGCGGCGTAGGGGAGATCGTCGGCGTCGGCGTGGACGGGAGCCAGCACCACGCCCGGGACCCGGCCTGCGCTCATGCCGGCCAGCGAGGCGAGGTCGTAGTGGCGTGGCGCCGCGATGCCCGCCCGCTCCAGGTCGGCGCCCAGTTCGTCGGCCGCCTCGTCGTAGCCGACCAGCGCCCAGTCCCCTTCACCCGTCCCGGCGCCGAGCACGGGCGGTTCAGCCCATTCGACGGTGTAGCGGGCGGCGGCGGAGGCGGGGCGGGCGGCGCTTCTCGGCAGGCGGCGCAGCGCCAGCAGGTCGACGGCGGCGATCCGGTCTCCCGCCCCGTCGAACAGGCTCAGCGCGATCCGGTCGTCTCCGAGATCCGTCACACGAGCGCGCAGCGCCTCCGCGCCGAGCGCGGCCACTCGCACCCCGCTCCAGGAGAACGGCAGCAGCAGCGCGGCAGGGTCGTCGGCCGACTCCAGCACCACCAGGTGCAGCACCGCGTCCAGCAGGGCGGGGTGCAGGACGAACCGCCCGGCGTCGGCGCGTACCTGGTCGGGCGGCGCCACCTCGACGAAGGCGTCGTCGCCCGCGCGCCAGGCGGCGCGCAGCCCCTGGAACGCGGGACCGTAGGCGTACCCCCGCTCGGCGAGCAGGTCGTAGAGCCCGTCCAGGCCGATCGGGACGCCATCGGGCGGCCAGGAAGGCAGGCGCTCGGGCGGGTCCTCGGGGGCAGGGCCGAGCAGGCCGGTGGCGTGGCGGGTCCAGGGGGCGTCGGCGTCGCCGGCAGGGCGGGCGTGGACGCCCACGGTACGGCGGCCCTGTTCGTCCTGGCCGCCCACGGTGACCTGGACGTGGACGCCACCGGCCGCGGGCAGCGGCAGCGGGGCCTCCAAGGTCAGCTCCTCGACGGCGTCGCAGCCCGCCGTGACGGCGGCCTGCAGCGCCAGCTCGACGAAGGCGGTGCCGGGCAGCAGGACGGTGCCGTCCACCGCGTGGTCGGCCAGCCACGGATCGGTACCGGCGGACAGCCGGCCGGCCAGCAGGAAGCCGCCGTCGGCCGCGAGCGGCAGCGCGGTGCCGAGCAGCGGATGGCCGGAGCCGCCGGGGCCGCCGCCAGGGCCGCCGGAGCGGCCGGGGGCGAGCCAGTGCCTGTGCCGCTCGAAGGGGTAGGCGGGCAGGCTGTCGTGGTGGCGGCCGGCGGGGCCGAGCGCGGCCGCCCAGTCCACGTCGGCGCCGAGCACCCACGCCTGGCCGAGCGCCTTGAACAGCCTCGGCAGGCCGCCGTCGTCGCGCCGCAGCGTGCCGGTGGCGCCTCCGGCGACGCCTGCGGCCGCCAGCGTGTCCACGACGTGGCCGGTGAGCACCGGGTGCGGGCTGGCCTCGACGAACACCGGCGTTCCTGCGGCCGCGACCGCCTCGATCGCCTGCTGGAAGCGGACCGGGTTGCGCAGGCTCGTGAACCAGTAGCCGGCCGTCAGCAGGCCGGTGTCGATGAACTCTCCCGCGTAGGAGGAGCAGAACGCCACCTCGGTGTCGCGGGGCCGTACTCCGTCGAGGCTGCGCAGGATCTCCTCGCGCAGGGCCTCGATGTGCGGGGTGTGGGCGGCGTAGCCGATCGCGACCCGGCGGGCCTGGACGTCGTCGCCGCAGGCGGCGGCGCACTCCTCCAGTGCGTCGGTGTCGCCCGCCACCACCGTGCTGGAAGGGCCGCTGTACACGGCCGGCCACAGGCGGCCGGCCCAGGGCCGCAGCAGTTCCTCGGCCCTGGCGGCGGGCAGCGACACGGCCAGCATGCCGCCCTTGTCGCCGAGCCTGGTCAGGGCCCGGCTGCGCAGCGCGACCACGCGCGCGGCGTCCTCCAGGGAGAGCGCCCCTGCCACGCACGCCGCGGCGATCTCGCCCTGGGAGTGGCCGACGACGGCCGCGGGGTGGACGCCGAGCGAGCGCCACAGCCCGGCCAGCGCGATCATGACGGCGAACAGCGCAGGCTGGATGACGTCCGAGCCCTCCAGCGGGGGCGCGCCGTTCCTGCCGCGCAGCACGTCCACGACCGACCATCCGGTGTACGGCCGCAGCGCGCGGTCGCACCGGCCGACCTGGTCGCGGAAGGCGGGGCTGGCGTCGAGGAGGTCCACGGCCATGCCGGCCCACTGGGAGCCCTGTCCTGGGAAGACGAACACCGGCCTGGCCTCGGCGGGCGCGGTCCCGCTGGTGACGGTGGCGTGCGGGGTCCCCGCGGCCACGGCCTCGAGCCCGGCGAGCAGCTCGTCGCGGCCGGCGGCCACCACCACGGCGCGATGCGCGAACGCGGCTCGCCTGGCCAGCGTCCGCCCGGCGTCGGCCAGCTCGGCGTCCGCGAGCCCGCCGGCGTACGCGTGCAGCCTGGCCGCCTGGGCGCGCAGCGCGGGCTCGCTCCTGGCCGACACCACCCACACCATCGGCTCTTCCGCCGGGTCGAGGACCTGCGGCGCCTGGTCAGGGCGCGCGGCGGGCGGCGGCGGGGCGGCTTCCACGATGAGGTGGGCGTTGGTGCCGCTGATGCCGAAGCTGGACACCCCTGCCCGCGGCGGCCGGTCCTGCGCCAGCTCGACCTTCCCGGTGAGCAGCCGGACCCCGGCCGAGGCCCAGTCCACGTGCGGCGTGGGGTCGGCGGCGTGCAGGGTGGGCGGCAGGGTGCGGTGTTCCAGCGCCTTCACCATCTTGATCACCCCGGCCACCCCGGCCGCCGCCTGGGTGTGGCCGATGTTGGACTTGAGCGAGCCGAGCCAGACCGGTCGTCCCGGGTCCCTGCCCTCGCCGTACACGGCGATGATCGAGTCCGCCTCGATGGGGTCGCCCAGGCGGGTGCCCGTGCCGTGCGCCTCCACGGCGTCGACCTCGGCGGCGGTGAGCCGGGCGTCGGCCAGCGCCTGCCTGATGACCTCACGTTGCGCCTGGCCGCTCGGCGCGGTGAGGCCGTTGCTGGCGCCGTCCTGGTTGACCGCGCCGCCCCGCAGCACGGCGAGGACCGGATGACCGTTGCGGCGCGCGTCGGAGAGCCGCTCCAGCACGAGCATGCCCGCGCCCTCGGCCCACCCCGTGCCGTCGGCCAGGGCGGAGAAGGCCTTGCACCGTCCGTCGGGGGCCAGGCCGCCCTGCCTGCTGAACTCCACGAACATGCCGGGCGTGGACATGACGGTCACGCCGCCCGCGAGCGCCAGCGCGCATTCCCCGCGGCGCAGCGCCCGCAGCGCCAGGATGATCGAGACGAGCGAGGACGAGCAGGCCGTGTCCGTGGTGATCGCCGGTCCGCGCAGGCCGAGCGCGTACGCGACGCGGCCGGAGACGACGCTGAGCGCGGTGCCGGTCAGCAGGTGACCGTCGGAGGCGCCGTCCGGCTGGTGCAGCCGGGGTCCGTAGTCGGGGGCCATGGCGCCGACGTAGACGCCGGTGGCCGAGCCCCGCAGGGTGGCCGGGTCGATGCCGGCGCGCTCCACGGCTTCCCAGCAGGTCTCCAGGAGCACTCGCTGCTGCGGGTCCATGGCCGTGGCCTCGCGCGGGCTGATTCCGAAGAACGCGGCGTCGAACCGGTCGGCGTCATGCAGGAACCCGCCGTACCGGGTGTCGCTGGTGCCCGAGGCGCCGGGGGCGAAGAGCGTGTCGAGGTCCCATCCGCGGTTGGCGGGGAACTCGGTGATCGCGTCGGTGCCGGTGCTGACCAGCCGCCAGAGGTCCTCGGGCGAGACGACCTCGCCGGGGTAGCGGCAGCCCATGCCGACCACCGCGATCGGGTCGTCGTCCGCCCGCTCCCGCGCGCCGCCGCCGTCCGCTTCCTCCGGCCCGCCGCCGGTGAGCAGCGCGTGCAGGTGGCCGGCCAGCCGGTCGGGCGTGGGGTGGTCGTACAGCAGTCCGGCGGGCAGCCGCAGCCCGGTGGCCGAACGCAGCCTGTCCCGCAGCTCGACGGCGGTGGCCGACTCCAGTCCGAGGTCCTTGAACGTGCGCTCAGGCTCCACGGCGGTCGCGTCGCCGTATCCGAGCAGCCGCGCCGTGGCCGCCAGCACCAGCTCGCGCAGCTCCTTCCTGGACCCGGCCGCCGGCGCGTCCGGCGTCCCCGACGGCTCCGGCGTGCCCGCCGCGTCCGCCGCTCGCGGCCGTGCGGTACGGGGCGGAGGGGCGGCCGTGGTGTGGCGGCGGCGCTGGAACGGGTAGGTGGGCAGGTCCACCAGCCGCCCGCCGGGGCAGAGCAGGGACCAGTCCACCGGCGCGCCCTGGGCGTACGCCTGGGCGAGTGACCGGGTCAGCCGCTGCGCGCCGCCCTCGCCGCGGCGCAGCGTGGCGACCACGGCCACCTCCCGGCCGGCGTCCTCCGCGCTCTCCTCCACGCCCGTGACCAGGACGGGGTGCGGGCTGCACTCCACGAACAGGGCGCAGCTCTCCAGGGCGGCCCGTACGGCCTGGCCGAAGCGGACCGGGCGGCGCAGGCTGCGATACCAGTAGGCGGCGTCGAGCCCTGCCGTGTCCATGGGCTCGCCCGTGAGCGTGGAGACGAACGCCGTCGCGCTGCTCACCGGCCGGATCGGGGCCAGCGCCGCCAGCACCTCCTCGCGCACCGCCTCGACCTCGGGCGAGTGGGAGGCGTAGTCCACAGTAATGATCTTGGTTCGGTGGCCGGGCAGCCGGGCGGCGAGCTCGGCCAGCGCCTGTCTCGGGCCGGAGACCACCAGAGAGCGTGGGCCGTTGAAGGCGGCCACGGACACGCCTTCGGGCAGGACCGGCTCGACCACGTCCAGGGGGGCGGCGACCGACATCATGCCGCCCCTGCCGGTGATGCCGGCGATGGCGCGGCTGCGCAGCGCGACGACCCTGGCGGCGTCGGGCAGGGTGAGCGCGCCGGCGACGGTGGCGGCGGCGATCTCGCCCTGGGAGTGGCCGACGACCACGTCGGGCCGCACGCCGTGCGCCCGCCACGTCTCGGCGAGCGAGACCATGACGGCCCACAGGGCGGGCTGCACCACGTCCACCCGGTCCAGGCCCGGGGCGCCGGGACGCTCCTGGAGCACGTCCATCAGGGCGTAGCCGGTGAAGGGTTCGAGCGCGCCTGCGCACTCGGCCAGCCGCGCGCCGAAGATCGGCGAGGCGGCGATCAGCTCGCGCGCCATCCCCGGCCACTGCGAGCCCTGCCCGGGGAAGACGAAGGCGTACCCGCCGCCGACGGCGCCGCCGGTGACGACGGCGTCGTGGAGTCGGCCCGCGGCCAGTGCGCGCAGCGCTTCCTGACGCGTGGCGGAGTCGGGAGCGAGCACGACGGCACGGCGCTCGAAGGCCGTCCTGCTCACGGAGAGGCTCATCGCCACGTCCACAGGGCGCGCGCCGTCGATGTCCACGCCGGCGGCAGCGTCGTGGGGCGCGGCGTGGGCGGCGGCGTGGGCGGCGGCGTGGGCGGCGGCGATCGTGGCCAGCCGGGCCGCCTGCTCGCGCACCGCCTCCTCCGTCCGCCCGGACACCACCCAGGGCGCCTCCGCCCCCGGCCCCCCGGAGTCGTGTCCCGCGGTGCCGTGTCCCGCGGTGCCGTGTCCCGCGGTGCCGTGTCCCGCGGTGCCGTGTCCCGCGGTGCCGTGTCTCGCGACGTCGTGTTCAGCGACGTCGTGTTGCGCGGTGCCGGGCGTTTCGCCTGGGGCGACCGTGGCGGTGGGAGGGGGCTCGGCGACGATCAGGTGGCAGTTCGTGCCGCCCATGCCGAAGGAGCTGACGCCCGCCACCAGACGGCCGCCCTCCGGCCAGGGGCGGGTCTCCTGCACCACCCGCAGGCGCAGGGCGTCCAGGGGAATCCGCGCGGGAGGGGTCTGGAAGTGCAGGCTGGCGGGCAGCCGGCGGTGCTTGACCGCGAGCACCACCTTGAGCAGCCCGGCGATGCCCGCCGCGCCCTCCAGGTGGCCGATGTTCGTCTTGACGGACCCGACCAGGAGCGGCTCCGTACGCCCGGCTCCGTAGGCGGCGCCGAGCGCGGCAGCCTCCACCGGGTCGCCGACCTTGGTGCCCGTGCCGTGCAGCTCGACGTAGCCCACGTCGCCCGGCGTGACCCCGGCTTCGGCGCAGGCGAGCCTGATGACCTCCTCCTGCGCCCGTGCGCTGGGCACGGTCAGCCCCTCGCCGCCGCCGTCGTTGTTGACGGCCCCGCCGAGGATCACCGCGTGCACCTGGTCGCCGTCGGCCAGCGCGTCGGCCAGCCGCTTGAGCACCACGATCGCGCCGCCCTCGCCGCGCACGTACCCGTTGGCCCGCTCGTCGAAGACGTGGCAGCGCCCGTCGGGCGACAGCGCGCCGAAGGCGCCGATGGCGGCGGTGGTCTCGGCGAGCAGGTTCAGGTTCACCCCGCCGGCCAGCGCCAGGTCGCTCTCGCCGCGCCGCAGGCTCGCCCCGGCCATCTGGACCGCGACGAGCGACGACGACTGGCCCGTGTCGAGGGTGAGGCTGGGCCCGCGCAGCCCGAGCACGTACGAGATCCGGTTGGCGATCAGCGCCCGGTTGACGCCGGTGTAGGCGTGCCGGCCGGGGCTCGCGGTCCTGTCACTCAGCGCGGCGTAGTCCTGGGAGATGGCGCCGAGGAAGACGCCGGCGGCGCTGCCGCGCAGGGCGGCGGGCAGGACGCGGGCGTTCTCCAGCGCCTCCCAGCCGAGTTCGAGCGCCAGCCGCTGGTGCGGGTCCATCGCCGCCGCCTCGTTCGGCGAGATGCCGAAGAAGGCCGCGTCGAAGCCGTCCACGTCGGCCAGGAATCCGCCCCTGCGGTACTCGGCGGCCTCCGGCCACCGGCCGGCGGGCGCGTCGGCGACCGCGTCCACGCCCTCGCGCAGCAGCCTCCAGAAACCCGCCGGATCGGCGGCCTGAGGGAGCCTGCACGCCATGCCGATGACGGCGATCGCGTCCGGCCCGCCCGTCCCGGGTCGCTGTCTCGACTCAGCCATCAATACGCCACCCCAAGCCTCGGGCGTCCATAAGACGCCGTTTATCCGAACGGCTGTGATGCATTTACCGACAGCCGGACGAGTTCGCGGCTATTGCATAGTGAATGAGACCCTAATTGCCGGTCCTCATGCGGCACACGGTCTGCGGGCGGCACCTTGTTGCCGCCATTTATTGCCATCGCCTCCGACCGGGCCGAGCCTTGACCCGGACGTCCGGGTCGGGGATGAATGACGGACGGAGAAATCCGCGGGAGGAGGGGCGCATGCCCGTCGAGTCTCCGCTCAGCCACGGCCAGCTCTTCAGCTGGCGCGAGATCGAGCGGTATCCGGAGGACTGGCTGGCCGAGGCGAACCTGCCGGCCACCTGGGATCTGCGTGGCCTGTCCACCGGGCAGGTGACGGCCGCGCTGGAGCGGCTCGTCGAGCGGCACGAGGCCCTGCGGACCACCTACCACCTGGGCGGCGACGGCCCGGTCCAGCACGTGCACGAGGTCGTGGCGCCGCCGATCGAGCGGGTCGACCGGATCGTCACCGACCCCTCGGAGCACGAGCGGACCAAGGCCGAGCTGGTGGCGCTGCCGTTCTCGATGGCGGGAGACCTCAACTGGCGCGGCCGGATGGTCAGCTCGCGGGGCGCCCCGGTGTACCTGTCGCTGACCTTCTCCCATCTGATCGTCGACCTGTGGTCGATCCACCACCTGCAGGATGAGTTCAAGGCGCTGACGTCCGGCGCGGGCGGGGTGGCGCCGGCCGGACCGCCGCCGCGCGAGCTGGCGCGGCGGCAGCGCGGGGCGGCCTGGCGGCCCCGGCAGGAGAGCGCGGAGCGTTACTGGCGGGGGGTGCTGGCCGAGGGGCTCACGGACGAGCTGCCGACGCTGCCCGCACGGGTCAAGCGGGAGCGGCTGGAGCTGACCCTGCACTCGCGGCGCCTGGGCGGCCTGGCGGCGGAGACGGCCCGCAGGCACGGCGTCACCGCCCCCGCGGTGGTGATGGCCTTCGTGGCCGCCGGTCTGGCCAGGCATCTCGGCACCGACCGGGTCACGATGAGCCTGATGTCGTCCAACCGGTTCGCCCCCGAGGATCAGCACCTCATCGGCACGATGAACCAGCTCATCCCCGTCGTCACGGAGGTGGACCGGCGGGCCACGCTCGCCGAGCACATCAGGCGCCTGCACTGGGCGGGCGCCCGGGCCTACCGTCACGGCTCCTACGACGTCGACCGGATCGCCGAGGTGGCCGGGGCCGCCGGGCGGGCGCCGGGGCACGGCTGCTGGATCAACCACCTCTTCCGGGCCTGGTTCAACTACATCCAGGTCGACAGGCGGCCGTGCGACCCGGCCGACCAGACGCCCGCCGAGCTGGCCTGGACGCCTCTGGCCCAGCCGTACGGCCAGGCCTTCCGGGTCCGGATCGAGGTGCGGGGCGGGCGCACCAGCGTGCTCATGCTGGCCGACCCCGAGGTGCTGCCGGCCCCTGCGATGATCGACATCATGCGGACGATCCCGCTGGGGATGCAGCTCGCGCTGACCGACCCCGGCCGGGCGTTGAAGGACCTGTGGAGCGCGGGCGAGGAGCTGCCGCCGGCGCTGTTCCCCTCCCACCCGCCCGAGCCGCCCGGGTAGCGGCCGGGCCATCACCGTGGAGAGCCCATGGCACGCACCCTCTACCAGTGGTTCGCCGGTTCTGCGGCACGGTTCGGCGATCGGGTCGCCCTGGAGGTCGGCGGCGAGCGGTACACCTACGCCGAGCTGGAGACGATGTCCGGGGTTCTCGCGGCGCGGATCGCGGCCACCTGCGACCGGCCTCCGGCGCGGGTGGGGCTGCACGCCGGCCGCGGCGTGCTGGCCTACGCCGGGTATCTGGCGATCCAGCGGCTGGGCGCGGCGGCGGTCCCGCTGAACCCGGCCGCGCCGGCCGCGCGCAACCGCCTGGTGGCCGCCTCCGCCCACCTCGACCTCGTGCTGTCCGACGCCTCTCATGAGCCGCCGGATCTCGCCGAGCCGTCAGGGCGCGGCCCACGCACCGTGCGGGTGGACCAGAGCGCCCTGCGGACCGGCCCGCGCACCGCCGCAGCCCTTCGGGAGGCGGGCGCCGACGACCTGGCCTATGTGCTGTTCACGTCGGGATCCACCGGCGTCCCGAAGGGGGTGCCGGTGCGCCATCGCGGCGTGGACGCCTACCTGCGGCACGTGATCCCCCGGTACGAGCTCGGCCCAGGCAGCCGCGTCTCCCAGACCTTCGACCTGACCTTCGACCTGTCGGTGTTCGACCTGTTCGCCACCTGGGGCAGCGGTGCGACGCTCGTCGTGCCCGGCCGCTACGACCTGCTCAAGCCCGTCGCGTTCGCCGCTCGGGAACGGCTGACCCACTGGTTCTCGGTGCCGTCGGTGGTGTCGGTGGCCATGCGGCTGCGTCGGCTGACGCCCGCGGCGATGCCGTCACTGCGGTGGAGCCTGTTCTGCGGGGAGCCCCTCACCCTGCGGCAGGCCGACGCCTGGCGGGTGGCCGCGCCAGGCAGCGTCCTGGAGAACCTGTACGGTCCGACGGAGCTGACGCTCAGCTGCACCGAGTACCGCCTGCCTGCCGACCGGTCCCGCTGGCCGGAGACGGTCAACGGCACGGTGCCGATCGGCCTGCCCTACCCCGGCGTCGAGCATCTGGTGCTCGACGGGGACGGGCGGCCCGCCGAGGAGGGCGAGCTGTGCCTGCGCGGCGTGCAGCGCTTCCCCGGTTACACCGATCCGGCGGCGAACGCGGGCCGGTTCGCCGCCTTCGACGGCGGCTCCGCCGTCCCCGCCGCGACGGGCGACACGGCCGCGCCCGAGCTGTGGTACCGCACCGGGGACCGGGTGGCGTGGCGCGACGGGCTCCTGGTGCACCTGGGCCGGTTGGACCAGCAGGTGAAGATCTCGGGTCACCGGGTGGAGCTGGGTGAGGTCGAGTGCGCCCTGCGCGGGCAGCCGGGGGTGCGGGAGGCGATCGTGCTGGCGGTGCCAGGGCCCGACGGCGAGGCGGAGCTGGTCGCCGCCTGCACAGGCGCGGGCCTGGACGCGATGGCGCTGGTCAAGGGCGTCACGCAGGCGCTGCCCGGATACATGGTGCCCCGCTCGGTCACGGTGCTGGCTGAGCTGCCGCTCAACGCCAACGGCAAGGTGGACCGGCGGGCTCTGGTGGGCCTGCTGGCAGGTGATCCGCGTCAGAACGATCGGGAGCTGTCCGATCCTGTCGTCATCAGCGTGGACAGCGCCCGCCACAACGAGCCGACGGTCGCGAACGTGGCCTCGTCCAGGATCTCGTCGGGCAGTTCTACCGCGTAATCGTTCTCGATGTCGACGAGCAGGCGCACCACGCCCATCGAGTCGAGGCCGAGCGCGGACAGCTCGTCGCGGGCGGTCAGTCCGCCCGCCTCGGCGTACGGCAGATGCGCGCGCAGAATGCTCTGGAACCGGTCCGGTATTTCCAGCATCGCGTTACCTCGAATCCAGCGGAGAATACTCGCCGATATCGAGGCTGCCGAATGGCCGGGCGCCGGTCAAGGCGGCGGGGAAAGGCGCACGTGGCAGCTTATCCCGGGCCGGAACCTGCCATTGAGCAGTGGTTGTGCCAGGTGCCGGAAAAGCTGATCCTCGAACGTGTCCGGGATTATGCGACAACCGCTGGGGGTGGGAACCGGTGAAATCCGCGAACCTGGGCTGGGGACAGCGCTACATGTGGCTGCGGTTCCATCAGCTGCCGCCCCGCCACCAGCGCGAGACGCACGTGGTCCTGCGCTTCGATCTGCCCGCGGGGCTCACGGTAGCCGCCTGCAGGGCGATGCTCACCTACCTCGTGCGCCGGCACGAGATCCTGCGCACCACCTTCGAGCTCGGCCCTGAGCCGGCGCAGCGGGTGCATCCGGCCGCGCCGCTACCGGTCACGGTGGCCACGACCGAGCGGGACGGCACCGCCGCGCCCGCCGACGTGGTCGAGGAGCTCACCGGCAGGCCGTTCGACCTCGCCGCCGAGTGGCCGATCCGGGCCTGCCTGATCACCTCGGGCGGCGTGCCGAGGCACTGCGTGCTGGTGTTCAACCACCTGGCCGTGGACGTGTGGACGCTCGGCGAGATCAAGAGGGAGCTGCGCGCGCAGAGCGCAGGCGCCGCCGCCCGCCGTCCCGCGGCCCTGCTCCCGGTGCGCCGTCAGCCCGCCGACCTGGCCCGTTACGAGGCGTCGGCCGACGCCGCCATCCTGGCGTCGCGGGCGATGGCGTACTGGCAGGACGAGGTGGCAGGGTTGCCCGCCGACCCGTTCGCGGCGCGGCGCGGCGCGAACGGGTCGGAGCCGCCCGCCCGGCACGCGACGCTGGTCTCACCGGCGATGTTGGGGGCCTCGCGGCGCCTGGCAGGCCGGCACGGCGTGTGGCCGTCGCTGGTGCACGTGGCCGCCTACACCGCGATGATGGCCGCCTACACCGGCCGGGACAGCGTCGCGCACCTGGCGTTCGTCAGCAACCGCGGGTCCCACCCCTGCCCGGATGTGCTGACGTGCATGTTCTCGCCGATGCTGGTGCGGGTCGGCTGCGCGGGCGACCCGTCGTTCGGCGAGCTGCTGCGCCGGGTGGCGGGCGCGTACGAGCGGGCGGGGGAGCACGCGTACGTCCCCTACGACAAGGTCGTCGAGATGGTGTCGCGGGAGGGCTCCCTTCGCGGCACGGCCGTACGGCTGGGCTCGGAGATCAACTTCATCAAGCAGCGCACCAAGGAGTACGGCGGCCGGCGCACCGCCTTCACCTGGAAGCCGGTCCCGGTGGCCTGGGCGCACCACGGCTCCGACACCTACCTGCGCGTGGACGAGTGGCGTGACGCCGTCGCCGTGGCGCTCCACGCCGCCTCGCCGGTCATGGACGCCGTCGCCGTGGAACGCTTCCTGCGCGGCATGGAGGCGCTGGTGCTCGCGCACGACGACCCCGCCACCGACCTGCCGCTGAGTGAGGCGGCCCGGCTGGCCGGGTTCGAACCGCCCCGCGGCGCGCCCGCCGCCGCCCCGATCGAGGTCTGGGACGGCGAGGCGGGCCCCCGCCGCCCGCGCGCTGGTCGACGCCGTGCGGCAGGCGCACGGCCTCGGCGACCTCGAGCTGTCCGACAGCTACACCCTCGCCGGAGGTCAGGCCCTGCGCATCCCGCAGGTGCTGGCCGAGCTCACCAGGCGCGGCTGGGAGGGCCTGACCCTCAACCAGCTCGCCGGTCCTGCGCCGCTGGGCGCGCTGGCCTCCCGGCTGGCCCCAAACCCGCGGACCGCCCCTGCCCAGAACCCCGTGAATTCGGAGTGACACCATCATGAACCACGTATCCACCGGCCCGGTGTCCAGGTCACGCCGGCTGGTCGCCTCCGAGCAGGAGCTCCGCGACGCCATAGCCCGGGAACTGCCAGGCCAGGACCTCGGCGGCCTGGTCGTCATGGGCGGCCACTTCATGCTGTTCGAGGACGAGGCGTCGGGGCGGCTGGTCCCCGGCGTCATCGAGGAGCAGGCGGACGAGACCATGCGCCGCCGCATCGCCGGTCGCGTCGGCGTCTTCCCCGGCTACACCTGGGAGCTGTCGGCCGGCCTGCTGCGCGACTACGCCGCGGCGGGGGTGGAGTCCCGGCTGCTCCTGCTCGTCAACGACTGGCAGTACGTGCCGTCGGCGGACCGGCCCGCCGGCGAGCTGCGCGCGGAGTTCTTCGAAGGGTTCACCGCGCTGCCCGCGGCCTACGAGAAGATCCTCTGCGAGGCCGGGCTGTCGGCCGCGGACGTGCTGCCGAGCAGGAAGCATCCGCTGGCCTTCCCCGAGACCTGGCTGAAGTACCGCTTCCAGAAGTCCGCCGACCGGCTGGTCAAGCAGGGCCGTCTGGAGAAGCGTTACCTCGACGGCGGGAGCGGGGACAGCGAGGTGGCCTTCCTCGACGCCGCCGGCGACTACCGCACGCTGATCAGCTGCGGCATCACCGGCTGCGCCGGCGAGATCACCGAGATGGTCGCCGAGGTGTACCGGGCCGGATACCGGGCGATCCTGATCTTCGCGCCGGGCGAGTGCCTGATGCCCGTGCAGACCGGCGTGGACATCGCCCTGAGCCTGTACGACCTTCCGGGCATGCGGGTGGTGATCGCCGACCCCGGCGGCAGCGGCGAGATGTCGCCCGAGGAGATCTACGGCAAGCTCGTCACCGTCAGCACGTTCCGGAGCTGACGTCGTGAAGAAGCTCATCTATCTGGACGGCTGCGCGACGACGCGGGTGGACGACGAGGTGTTCGAGGCGATGCTGCCGTTCCTCCGCGAGGAGTACGGCAACCCCTCCTCCCCGCACGTGCTCGGCAAGCGAGCGAGGCGGGCCGTGGACGAGGCGGCCGCCTCGGTGGCCGCCCTCATGGGGGCCGACCCCGCCGACGTGGTGTTCACCTCCGGCGCGACAGAGGGCAACAATCTGGCGCTGCTCGGCATGTTCGGCCACGACGACCGGGCGCCGGTCGGCGGGCTGTTCTGCCCGACCGACCACAAGTCGTCGCTGGCGATCGGCAGGGCGCTGGCCGCCCGCGGCGTGGACGTCAGGACGATGCGGGTCGGACCGGACGGCAGGATCGACCTGCAGCACCTGGCCGGCCTGCTCGACCTGCACTCCAGGGTGGCGACCACGGCCTGGGTCAACAGCGAGATCGGCACCGTGCAGCCGGTGGCGGCGATGGCCGCGCTCTGCCACGAGGTGGGGACCATGCTGCACGTGGACGCCGCCCAGGCGGCCGGGCGGGTCCCGCTGCGAGTGCGGGAGGCCGAGATCGACACGATGTCGCTGTCCGGGCACAAGATCCGCGGCCCCAAGGGCGTCGGCGCGCTGTACGTCCGGCCGGAGATCCGCCATCGGCTGCGGCCGGTCATGTTCGGCGGCGGGCAGTACGAGCTGCGCAGCGGGACGATCCCGACGCACCTGGTGGTCGGGCTGGGCAAGGCGTGCGAGCTGGCGCTGGCCCGGCTCGACGCCGAGCGGCGGCGGGCCGTCGAGCTGCGCGCCACCGCGCTGGACATGCTGCGCGCGGGACTGCCGGGCGTGCGCGTCAACGGCGACCCGCGCCACGGCGTGCCGCACGTGCTCAACGTGGTCCTGCCCGGCGTGCGCGGGGAGAGCCTGGTCTCCAGCCTGTCGACGGTGGCGCTGGCCACCGGGTCGGCGTGCAACTCCGGCTCGCAGGAGCCCTCGCACGTCCTGACCGCCATCGGCCTGAGCGCACAGGACGCCAACAGCTCGGTCCGGATCTGCCTGGACGCCAGCATGCCGTTCGAAGATCTGGTGCTCGGCCTCGACCTGATCGTCGAACGGGCCCGCGACCTGGCGGGCGTGGTCGTCGCCATGGGCGGCCACGCCCCCTTCAGCCCGTCTTGAGGAACTTCCTTGCCGCTTCCACCCCGGCCTGGAAGCGGCTGGTGGCGTCGAGGTCGCGCATGAGGGTGGCGATGTGCCGGCGGCAGCTGCGCACCGACATGCCGAGCTTCCTGGCCACCACCTCGTCGGTGTAGCCCTTGGCCATGAGCGTGGCGATGGACTGCTGGAGGTCGTCGGCGACGGTGGCGTAGCCGAACTCGACACCCTCCAGCGGCGTCGCCGTCTCCCACAGATGGTTGAACATGTCGAGGAAGAACTGGGCGATCCCCTGGTTGCGCACCCGGGCGAGGCTGACGTCGCCACCTTCCCCACCCTCGCCGTCGCCGAACAGGACGACGAGTGAGCGGTCGAAGACGATCGCCGAGCGCGGCACGTGGCTGACGGTGTAGACCTCCACGCCTGCGTCGGTCAGCCGCTTCATCGCCAGCCGCGTGGCCACGTCGGCCCTGCTGCGGTGCTGGCAGATGACCCGCACGGTCACGCCCCTGGCGACCAGCACCAGGAACATCTGCGACAGGTCGCCGGCCTCGCCCACGCCGCCCTGCAGGACGAGCAGCTCGTCGCGGCAGGCGTCGCCGGCCGTCTTCAGGAAGCCGCGCACCTCCATGGCTCCCACCAGGTACTCCACGGTGCTGGGCGGAGGATCGCCGCCGGTCCTGGCGCCGAAGACGCCGACCCGCTCGCGGATCTGGTCGATGAGCTCGCGCCGCCGGTAGATCTCCCGCTCGACGGAGGACACCAGCGAGGCGACCGCGAGATCGGGATCGACGGGCACGAACCGTCCGCCCGTGCCGTCGTCGGCGCGCAGCAGGCGGCTCTCCATCAGGTGCCGCACGGCCTCGCTCACCAGGTGGACGTCGATCCCCAGGTCGGCTGCGGCCACTTCGACCGCCTCGATCGCCCCCTTGCGGGCGGCATAGTGGTACACGTCGGTCACATGCTCGCCACCGGAGGGCGACCTGCCGGTGAACAGCGCCGTCATGGACATGATGGTCACTCCTTACTCACCTGTTCGCGAACCGCTCGGCCACCGAGATGACGTACTGGCCGTAGGCGGACGTGCCGAGTTCGACGCCGAGCCGGTGGCACGTCTCGGCGTCGATGTAGCCCATGCGCAGGGCGATCTCCTCCAGGCAGGCGATCCGCACGCCCTGCCGCTGCTCCATGAGCTGGACGTACTGGCCCGCCTGCAGCAGCGACTCGGGGGTTCCCGCGTCCAGCCACGCGAAGCCGCGACCGAGGTCGACCAGCTTCGCCTTGCCTCTTTCGAGGTAGACGCGGTTGAGGTCGGTGATCTCCAGCTCGCCCCGCGCCGACGGGGTGAGGTTCTTGGCGATGTCGACCGCGTCGCCGTCGTACAGGTAGAGACCGACGATCGCGCGGTTGGAGCGGGGCGCCGCCGGCTTCTCCACGATGGACAGCAGCCGGCCGTCCGCGGCCGTCTCGCCGATGCCGTACCGGTGGGGGTCGCCGACGGGGTAGCCGAACAGCACGCAGCCGTCCAGGCTGCGGCACTCCTGACGGAGCAGTTCCTGGAAGGAGTGGCCGTGGAAGACGTTGTCGCCGAGGACGAGCGCGACCGGGTCGCCGCCGATGTGCCCGGCCCCGATCAGCAGGGCCTCGGCGATGCCGTTGGGCTCGGGCTGTTCGGCGTAGTCGAGGTGGAGTCCGAGGTGGGAGCCGTCGCCGAGCAGGCGGTGCAGCTGCGACAGGTCCCTGGGCGTGGTGATGATCAGGATGTCCCTGATCCCGGCCAGCATGAGCACCGACAGCGGGAAGTACACCAGCGGCTTGTCGTTGACCGGCAGGAGCTGCTTGGAGACCGCCAGCGTGGTGGGCAGCAGGCGGGTGCCCCGCCCTCCGGCGAGCAGGATGCCCTTCATCGCGTTCCCTCCTTCCTGCCCGGCGCTCACGTGCGGGCCGGGGTACGGCGGCTGAACAGGACCAGGGAGGTGACCAGCAGGAGGGCGGCCATCCCTGCGAGCACGCCGAGCTGCGGCAGCACCGCGTCCAGGCCGGTGCCGGGCTCGGCGAGCGTCAGCAGCGCGTCCATCCCCCAGGCGTGCGGGAAGAGGTGGCCGATGGCGTTGAGCACCTCTCCCGAGGACTCGCGCGGCCACAGGCAGCCGCCGAGCATGCCGAGGACCACGCCGAGCGGCGGGCCGATCGCCGGAGCCTGGTCGGGCGATCGCAGCAGCGTGCCGACGAGGAGCGCGGCTCCGGTCGCGACGAGCGCGAACACGCCCACGACAGCCGCCACGCCGAGCGGGTCGCCCCACGAGACGCCGAACGCCAGCGCACTGACCACCACGATGAGCGCGGCCTGCGCGAGCGCGACGAACAGGCGGCTCAGCGCCTCGCCGAGCAGCACCGACCTGCGCCGCACGGGAGCGGTGAGCGCGCGCTGCAGCATGCCCAGCCGGCGGCTCTCCACCAGGGCGGCCGCCACGGCCATCGAGTTGATAAAGGTGAACAGCAGCAGGTTGGCCGGGGCCGTGTACGCGAAGCCGCGCGGATCGCCGCCGCCCGTGGCCGAGCCGGTCACGCCGACGCGGCCAGACTCGGCCTGCGCCCTGCGCACGTACCCGGCGGCCTGCTCGGGAGTGGCGCCGGCGGCCACGACGGCCCTGGTGGCCTCGAGGACGGCGGCGACCTTGGCGACCGCGCCGTCGATGGCGCCGCGGGCGGCCAGGCCGCTGCCGTTGGTCTGGGTCACGACGAGGTCCAGGCGGCCGGCGCCTGGCGAGATGACCAGGCCGGCGGCCAGCGAGCCGGCCCGCACGCCGGACCGTACGTCCTCGGCCGCCTCCAAGGGCCGCACCTCCAGGTCGGGATGCTCGCGCAGCTCGGCGAGCAGGGCGGCGGTGACGGCGTCGGAGCCGGGGGCGACGACGCCGACGGGGAGCCGGGAGGAGCCCGCGCCGCCGCCGAACGCCATGCCGACGAACAGGATGGACACGAACGGCATGACGACCATGAAGAACAGGCCGGTGCGGTCGCGGGTGTGCCTGCGCAGGTTGGCGGCCACCAGCGCGGCCACCGGCCTCGGGCGGAGGGTCACAGCAGCATCCCCTTCCTGAGGCCGAGGACGGCCAGGCCGCCCGCGCCGAGCGCGATCGCCAGCAGGACGCCGATCGGCCCCATGACGGCGGCCACGCTCGCGCCGGACCCGGCCAGCTCCGCCAGCGCCGTGGCGGTCCAGCCGTTCGGCGTCAGCAGCGCCACCGCCTGGAGCACGCCGGGCAGGCTGTGCAGCGGTACGAGGCTGCCGCCGAGGAACGCCATCACGAACGAGATGACCATGATCACCCCGTCGGCCTGGGCGTCGGTCTTGACCCTGGCGGCCACCAGCATGGTGATCGCGGCGGCGGCCAGCACGTGGGCGGTCAGCACGGCGAGCACCGCGAGCGGGTCGCCCCAGCTGGAGCCGAAGATCAGCGTGCCGGAGACCCAGGTGGCGCACACGCTGACCATGGCCAGCGCGAACCCGACCACGGCCTTGCCCGCGACCGGGACCCAGGCGGCGAGCGGCCCGGCCCGCATCCGGTCGAGGGTGCCGAGCTTGCGCTCGGTGAGCAGGCTCCTGAACGACGCGCCGACGACGAAGAAGGCGAACAGCGCCGCCATGCCGGAGCCGTAGTAGACCGCGAGGTCCACCTTGCCGCCGGCCAGCGGGTCTCCGGTGAGCGTGAGCGCGGGCCCTGCCGCGCCGTTGCGCTCCACCAGCTCCTTGACGCGCTCTCCTGGCACCCCTGCGAGCAGGGCGGCGCGCACCGCCAGCGTCCTGGCGTCCACGACCGCCGAGATGCGGTCCACGACGGCTCCCGCGACCACTCCGGCCAGCGGCGAGCGGGGCGAGGTCAGGACGGTGACGTCGCCGCCCTCCCCCGCGCCGACGCTGCGGGTGAACCCGGCGGGGAAGATGATGGCCGCGCCGATCTCGTCGGCGTCGAGCGCCCGCCTCGCCTCCCCGCCGCTCGGCAGGTCGCGCAGCGTCACGCTGCCCTTCAGCTCCTCTGCCGCCGTCACCTCGCGCCGCACGCTGGCGGGGAACTCTCCGCCGTCCAGGTCCACGAAGCCGACCGTGGCGCGCAGCGGCGGGTCGTCGCCGCCCAGGGCCAGCCCGAACAGCGTGGCCAGGGTCACCGGCACGACGAGCGCGATGACGATCGCGGTGCCGTCGCGCAGGCGGGTGCGCAGTTCGAGTGCGCTCACCGTGAGCATGGCTCGCCACATGATCAGTCCCGCAGGGTGGTGCCGGTGAGGTGCAGGAAGGTCGCTTCCAGGTCGGGTTCGATGACCTGGGTGGCCGTCACGGTGGCATGCCCCTCCACGGCGGTGATGAGCGACGGCAGCAGGTACCTGCCGCCGTCGGCCATCAGGCGGACCGACGCGGCCCCGGTCCTGACGGCCTCGGCCACGCCCTCGACGGCGCGCAGCTTGGCGCAGGCGGCTTCGACGTCGCCGTCGAGCACCAGCTCGACGGTGTCTGCGCCGCCGACCAGGGAGACCAGCTCGCGGCGGGTGCCGTCGGCGACGATGCGGCCGTGGTCGATGATCGCCACCCGGTCGCAGACCCGCTCGACCTCCTCCATGTAGTGGGAGGTGTACAGCAGCGCCATGCCGTCGCCGACCAGGCGTTCCAGGCCTTCGAGGATGGCCTTGCGGCTCTGCGGGTCCACGCCCACGGTGGGCTCGTCGAGGATGAGCACCTCGGGGCGGTGCAGCAGGGCGGCCCCGATGTTGATGCGCCGCTTCATGCCGCCCGAGTAGGTGCCGAGCTTGGTGTCGGCCCGGTCGGCGAGGCCGATCAGGTCGAGCACCTCGGCGATGCGCGTGGCCAGGGCGCGGCGGGGAAGGCCGAAGAGCCGGCCGAAGAAGCGCAGGTTCTCCCGGCCGGTCAGCTCCGGGTAGAGGGCGATCTCCTGCGGCACGTAGCCGATCCTGGACTTGGCGCGCAGCGGCTCGCGGGCCAGGTCGACGCCGCCGACCAGGACGGTGCCCGTGTCCGGCCGCAGCAGACCCACCAGCATGGAGATCGTGGTGGTCTTGCCCGCGCCGTTGGGGCCGAGCAGGCCGTACGCCTGGCCTGGGGCGATGGAGAAGCCGACGTCGTGCACGGCGACCAGGTCGCCGTAGCGCTTGCCGAGTCCCCCGCAGGACAGGGCGGCCGTCATCGCCGCCACCCCTGCACGTCCTGCGGGTCGCCCTTGGCGGCGGTGTTGGCGGCGAACACCTGCCGGGCGGGGTCGGCGCCGAGCTGATAGTCCAGCGGGGTGTTGCCGGTGACCCGGTTCCACAGCACGTGGCAGTCGAGGACGTCGTCGCCGCCGAAGTCCTTGGAGGAGCCCATGACGAACCCCGCGCCCATGACCGACTCGCCGCCGGGATGGTTGTCGTGGATGTGGTTGTCCACGACGGTGACCCGGTGCGTGCCGATCAGGGCGAGGCCGACGCCCGAGATCGGCGGGCCGGCCGCGCCCAGGCCGTCCTGCTCGGCGCCCGCGGCCAGCACGTTGCCGTACAGGTCGTTGCCGGCCACCAGGCAGTCTCGTACGCCGCCCTCGGGCTCGCCCTCGTACACCTGGTTGAGCAGCAGGATGCCGATCGCGTTGCCGTGGCAGGCGTTGCCCAGCACCCTGGCCTCGGAGGAGTTGTCCACGAAGACGCCGAAGGCGTTGGCGGTGCACTCGTTGCCGGCGATCTCCGCGCCGGAGCGCGGGCAGAAGCTCAGGGCGACGCCGCCGTACTGGCTGCCCGAGGCCCTGCAGCGCACGACCCGGCAACCGGTGGACTCGCGCAGGTAGATCCCCCAGACGGCGTTGTCGCGCACCTCCACCTCGTGCACGGTCACGCCGGCGGCCGAGTGGGCGTAGACGCCGGCGCCGGAGAAGCCCCGCACGGTCAGCGCCTCCACGCGCACGTCGCCCGCGAGCTCGCCGTGCACGGTGAGGCCGCTGACCACGTCCTCGGCCGCGTCGTGCAGCCGGGGGACGTCGGGCGGCCCGCCGCCGCCCGGCACCAGCACCGTGCGCCCTGCCCCTGCGCCGGTCAGCGTCACGCCGGGCTGCCTGATCCACACACTCTGCGCGTACGTCCCCTCCTCCAGCAGGATCCGGGCGCCGGGTCCGCTCTCGTCCAGCGCCCGCTGGATCGACTCCCCCGGTGAGACCGTTCTCGTCACGGACATCAGCTTTCCTTCCCCTGCGCGACCGGCGCGCCGGCGTAGACGATCGCCAGCGACACGAGCACTCCGCCGCCCTCGCCCCAGCGGGCGGCGGCCTCGACCGTTCCCTGCGCGCCGGGACCCAGCCGCAGCAGCGCCGCGCCGGCGCTGGCGCCGCGGACCGCGTACGCCGTCCCTGCGGTCAGCGGCAGCCCGGTGGAGGCGGTCAGCTCGTCGGCGGCCTCGTCCAGCAGCGGCATGGTCCACGCGGCCGCAGGCGCGGCCACGGCCTCGAAGTCGTGCCAGGTGAAGCCGGGCGGCCTGCCTCCGACCGCCTTGATGAGGCTCTCCTTGACCGAGAAGGCGACGCGGCCCGCTTCCGTGCGCCGCTCGGCCGCGGTGGCGACGTGGCGGGCGAGGAGCTCCCCGCCCCGGTGCGCGGCCCTGGCCAGCCGGCCGGACTCCACGATGTCCACGCCCACGAGGACGGCGGGCGGGTTCACGCGAGGGCTCCCGCGCATCGGGCGACGAACGGCTCCAGCGCCGCGGTGTACTCCTCGGCGCACTCCACCATCGGGATGTGGCCGCTCTCCTCGACCACGAGCGTCTCGTGCCCGTCCCGCCCTTCGAGGGCCTCCAGCCAGGGGGTCACCGGCGTCATCCGGTCGTGCCGTCCCCATACGTACAGGGCGGGGCAGGCCACCTTGTCCAGGGCGGGGGCGACGCGGTAGGCGCGGGTGGCCTTGAGGCTGCGGGCCATGGACACCATCGAGTCGGGGCGGCTGATCAGCTCGCCCGCCTCCGCCATGCGCTCGGCGGAGAAGTGGCAGCCGCGGTGGAAGAGCGCCGCCACCATGCGGCGGCCGAAGTCGTCGCCGGTCGGCCGCACGCTGCCCCGCCGGTCGAAGCTCAGCCCGACGTCCGGGTCGGCGGTGAGGCCTGGCGCGCCGCTCACCACGATGCCACGGACCCGGTCGGGGCGGCGGCCCGCCAGGTCGATGGCGACCAGGCCGCCGAGCGAGTTGGCGCAGACGACGATCTCGCCCAGGCCCGCGGCGTCGCAGGCGCTGAGCAGCGCGTCGCCGAGCCGCTCGATGGAGCCCGCCACCTGGCGGTCCATCGCGCAGATGGCCTCGTTCGTGCGCAGCACAGGGCGGCCGGCCCGCGCCAGGCTGTGGTACGGGTGGTCCCAGATCCAGCCGCCGGCGAACAGCGCGGACATGAACACCACAGCCGGCGCTCGGTCACCGGGCCGGTGCTCGGTGGTGAATTCCCTCATCAAGGCTCCAGTCACTCGGTCACAGCGTCGAGGCGTCGTCGGGGGTCCATCCGCAGCCGCAGGCCGAGCCGGCCGCCACGACCTGCGCGCAGCCGGGGCAGCGGGCGTAGTCGCGCACGGTGGCGGGATACCAGACGCTGGTGTGGACGCGGGTGCACAGCCCTCCCTTGAAGAAGCGGCGCATGGCCCGCTGGTGCGGCCGGGCGTGGATCGCGCGCAGCGACTCGGGCCTGTCGAAGGCGCTGAGCGTGAACTTGCGCCCGCCGACGTCGAACGTGCTCACGCCGAGGAAGCCGCGCGAGGCGCGCAGCGACTTGACGATCTCCACGCTGAGCAGGTCCACCTCGGCGGATTCGGCGTCGTCGCGGATCTCCAGCCAGGTCAGGACGAGCGCGCCGGGGCGCTCGGTGCGGCCGGTGGCGGCTCTGGCGCTCACGCCGAACTCGCGGGTCGCGTCGGCGGCGGGCACGAACCGCGCCGTGTAGCCGAGCGCCTCGGCGAGCGCGAGCCGGTCGAAGACGCGTTGGACGTGCACGCCGCCGGCGCCTGCGGTCACCAGGTCGAGGCCGGACACGGTGGCGGCGCCGCCTGCCGCCGGCATGCCCAGGTACGCCTCGCGGTGATCGGCCGTCAGCCGCCAGGACACGGCGGCGGCGTCCCCGTCCCCCGTGACGCGGTCCACCTCGAAGCTCAGGTTCCTGAAGCGGGCCAGCGTGGCGGCGGCGTGCGCGGCCAGCGCCTCGCCGGTCAGCGGCCCCGGGCAGTCGGGGTCGGCGTAGGTGCCGGCGCAGGCCGCGACCGCCGCGGCGTCGCCGGCCTGCCACGCCTCCAGGTGCGCCTCGGCCGTCTTCCTGGCGTCCATCAGCCGCCCCCGTCTTCCGGCAACCGCCGCGTACGCACCGCCAGGGCCATCGCCCGGACATCGGTGTGGCTGATCGACACCCGGATCCACCCGGCACCGCCGTCGGGCGCCGCGGGCCCGGCGGGGCGGGACGGAAGCGCCGCCAGGTCGCCGTGCAGGCGTACGGCGGGCGGGTGCCCGTCGAGGCAGGCCCTGCTCGCCCGGCAGGCCGTGGTGGGGAGCGGCAGGATCTCGACCTGGCCGAGGTGCTCGGGGGTGGGCGGCAGGCCGAGCAGGCGCAGGACGGCGCGCTTGGCGGCCAGACGTCCCGCCCAGTGCTGCAGCGTGCGCCCGCCCGCCGACCTGAGCCGTTCGGCGCGCGTGTAGACGACCTCCAGCGGCATGTCGCCGACGAGCTCGCGGGGGCTGGTGAGCCCCGCGTGGCCGACGATCGCGCTGCCCCACCGTTTCACGCCGCCACCGCCTTCGCCAGCCGCCTGAGGGTCGCGGGGTCGGTCATGCTCAGGCAGCGCACCCCGGTGCGGCGGGCCAGCCCGGTGAGCACCTTGCTGTCGCCCACCTCGACGACGGACACCGGCGCGAGCGCCGTCTCCCGCATGCCGGCCGACGGGGTGGGCGCGATCGCCTCCATCGTGCGGGTCCAGCGGACGCGGCCCGTGAGCTGGGCGACCAGTGCGCGGCGCAGAACGGCGAGCTCCGTGGTGGGCTCGCCGGTGACGTTGGGGACGACGGGAACGCGGGGCTCGCGCATGGGGGCCGCCTCGACCGCCGCCGCCCAGGCGCGTTCGGCGCCGGCCATCAGCGGCGAGTGGAAGGCGTTGCCCACCCGCAAGGCAACGATCTTGTCGGCGTCGGCGGCGAGCTCCGCGAGCCGGTCCAGCGCGGGCGGCGAGCCCGACACCACCACGTGCCCTGGCGCGTTCTCCAGCCCCACCACGACGGGCTCCCCGGGCGCGGACGCGGCCTCGGCGAGCTGCTCGACCCGCTCCACCGGCAGGCCCATCACCGCCCGCATACCGCCGCGGACGTCCACGCCGGCCATGAGCCCGGCGCGCAGCTCCACCAGCCGGACCGTGCCGGCCAGGTCCAGCACGCCGGCCGCGTGCAGCGCGCTCAGCTCGCCCACGCTGTGCCCGGCCACGACGGCGGGCTCGTACCCCTCCTCGTCGAGGACGGCCAGCGCCGCCAGGTTGCAGGCCGTGACCGCGATCTGGGCGTGCTCGGTGGCGACCAGCCGGTCGAGCGGCCCCCTGGCGCACAGCGGCGAGATCGGCCGGGTGAGCATCGCGTCGACCTGCTCGAGGCGTCGCCTGGCCGCCGGGCTGCGACGCAGCCATGCGCCCATGCCGATACGGACCGTTCCCTGTCCGGGGAAGAGATAGCCCAGCATGTCGTCTCCCTTCGCCGACTAGAGCCGGCGCCTGGGGCGCCGCTCCTGGTGCGCGGGCCGTTCGGTGCCGAGGAAGCCGAGCAGCAGCTTGTTGACCTCGTCGGGGGCGTCCAGAGGGAGCCAGTGGCCGGCGTCCTCGATCCGCTCGTAGCGCCACGGACCCTTGACGTACTTGCCGGAGGCGGCCATGCCCTCCTCCAGGAGCGCCTTGTCGCCCGCCCCCCAGATGCCGAGCGTCGGCGCGTACACCGGCGGGAACGGCCGGGCGGGGCGCAGCTCGGCCTCGGGCGAGCGGTTGGCCCTGTACCAGTTGAGCCCGGCGGTGAGCGCGCCGGGTCTGGCCAGGTCGCGCAGGTAGCGGTCGTGGTCGCCTTCGCGGCCCATGATCTCCTTGAACAGCCGCCAGCCGTTGCGCCGCAGCAGTTCCTCGCTCACTCCGGGGAACTGGTAGAAGAGCATGTACCAGGAGGCGGCCCGCTGCTCCAGCGAGGGCGTGGCGAAGACGCCGGGGTGGCCGACCGACATGACCACCAGGTGGTCGAGCCTGCGCGGCATCAGGAAGGCGTACATCCAGGCGATCGCCGCCCCCCAGTCGTGGCCGACCAGATGCGGGCGTTTGACGCCCAGGTGGAGCGTGAGGGCCACGACGTCGTTGACGATGGTCTGCATGCCGTAGGCGGCGGCCTCCTGCGGCTTGCCGGAGTCGCCGAAGCCGCGCAGGTCGGGCGCGATGACCCGGAAACCGCCCTCGACGAGCGCCGGGATCTGATGACGCCACAGGTAGGAGGAGTCGGGGAAGCCGTGCAGCAGGATCACGGGCTCGCCCTCGCCCTCGTCCAGGTAGGCGAGTTCCACGTCGTTGACGCGTACGGTTCTCTTCTCGGTCATGCCGTCTCCCTGAACAGCCGTTCAGCGAAGAACTCGCTGAAGCCGAACTCCGGTACGTCCTCCGGGGCGACCATGTTGAGCAGCCCGGTCACCTGCGCAGCGAAGTTGCGCGCCATGAGCTTGCGGACCCTGCGCCTGCGCTCGACGGCGGCGGGCCCGAACTCCACGTGCAGCCTGCTGATGATGGAGGCGCCGAAGTCCAGGCGCTCCAGGCGGAAGTCACGCTCCTCCACGTACGGCGCGAACGCCGAGGGCGACCAGTCGGAGGAGGCCAGCAGGATGTCGCAGACCGTGCGGGAGTCGCGCATGGCGCAGGACAGGCCGGTGCCGAGCACGGTGTCGGCGTTGCCCGCCTCGTCGCCGATCAGCACGACGCCCTCGGTCAGCGGCGGCCCCTCGGGGACGCTGGACACCGACGGCCACACCGACAGCGGGCCCGCGGGCGTCGCCTCGGTCACCGCCTTGCCCCGGTCCGGCAGGCACTCCAGCTCGAAGGCGGCCATGAACCGCTCGACGCCGCCAGGTCCCCTGTAGCGGTGCTTGTTGGCGGTGGGGAAGTTGAGGTAGAGGCGGGCCCGGCCGTAGCCCTGGGGGAAGACCATGAACATGACGTCGCCCTCGGTGCCCATGGCCTGCACGTCGGGCGGCCAGCCGGCCATGTCCTCGACCATCATGCCGCCGCCCCAGTGGTGCATGGAGTTGCGCATGGTGATGCCGACCTGGCGGCCGACCGTGCAGCCGCGGCCGGTGGCGCCGAGCACGAGGCGGGGCCGCAGCTCGAACGCGCCCTCCGGGGTCCGGTAGGTGACGACGGGCCGCTCACCGGGAACCACGACGATCTTGGAGGCGTTCATCACCAGGCGGGCGCCGGAGGCGGCGGCCTGCTCCGCCATCAGCGCGCACACGGCGTGGTGCGGGAAGGACATGGGGCCGCCGACGCCGGGGATGAACCTGGTCATGTCCACCGCCTCGACCTCGTCGTCCGTGACGGCTTCGTCCCAGGTCATCCACTCGCGGATCTCCCAGGCGCCGCCGGCCGAGAAACAGTCGTAGACGCCCAGGCGCTGCGCCTCCCTGATCCCCCATGGCGCGAGCCACTCTCCGCGGACCAGATCCTGGTAGGTGTCCTGCTTCTCCAGCAGCACCACGGAAAGCCCGCCGGCGGTCAGCTTGCAGGCGGCCGACGCGCCGGCGATGCCGCCGCCGACGATGACGACGTCGGGCGGCTCGGGTCGGGTCACTGCCCCCACCTCTCCCAGTAGGTGCGTTCCTTGGCTCGGTAACGGTCGGCCGGGCGGAAGCCGGCGCCCAGCGTGTAGGCGACGGGGATCATGCAGACCTGCGTGACCCCTGTGGGTATGCCGAGCAGGCGCCCGGTCTCGCGTTCGTGCGGCACGTGCAGGCACGTGATCGTGCTGCCTAACCCCCTGCTGCGCAGGGCGAGCTGGAAGGACCAGATGGCGGGGAAGATGGAGCCGTAGAAGATGCTGGCCCGCGTCTCGCCGTGCTGGACGAGGTGGCCGGGGTCGTCGGCGATCTTGTCCGCCATCCGCGCGCGCCAGCGGGCGTTGATGGCGGCGATGTCCGGCGGCCTGCCCAACACGCAGGGGATGACCAGCACCGGCACCGCCGCGATCGTCTCGGTGAGCGCCTGCGCGGAGTCGTAGTTGCGGCGGGCCTGCGCGTCGTTGCGCCGCCGGCCCGCGTTGGTCCACATGTCGTTGCGGTGGAAGGCCCAGGACGAGCGGATCATCTCGGCGAGCTTCTCCTTGACGCCCGCCTCGGTGATCACCAGCCAGCGCCAGTTCTGGTGGTTGTTGGCGGTGGGCGCCTGGACGGCGACCTCCAGGGCCTGCTCCACGATCTCCCGGGGTACGGGCCGGTCCAGGTCCAGCCTGCGGCGCACGGACCGGGTGGTGGTCAGCAGCCGGTCGGTCTCGGCCACGTCGAAGGGCATCCGGCTCACACCGCCTCCAGCAGGACGGCGCCGCGGACCGAGTCGTGCGCCGCGGTCAGCGCCAGCGCGCTCGCCATCGGACCCGCGAGTTCGGGGCGGGTCACGTACGAGCCCCTGTCGCCGGCGAGCGGCGCGGTGAGCCCGGTCAGCGCGGGGGCGAGACCGTCGCGGACCGCGAGTGCGGCCAGGGCGATGTTCATCGCGCCGGTGGCCGCCTGGCAGTCGCCGATGAGCGCCGCCGAGGCGGTGAGCAGCGCGCCCGGCATGCGGGCCAGGACCGCCGCCGCCTCCTCGCCGTCGCGGGGCAGCCCGGTGGCCGCGCCCACGACCAGGCCTGGTGCCGCTCCGGGCAGCGCGAGGCTGCGCGCCACCGGCTCGGCTCCCTCTCCTGCCGCGTGCCTGGTGCCTGCCACGCGGGCGTACGGCCTGCCGCCGCGCGCCGCGCAGTGGTCGGCGGACTCGACCACGAAGGCCACGGCCCCCGATCCGGTCACCGGCTCCACCGCCTCCGCCCCGTACGGCACCGGCCCGTCGTCCTCGAACGGCGCGGAGGCGCCGCCGGGGGCGGGCCTGGCGGGCGTCTCGTCGGCGGCGACGACCAGGACCACCTCGGCCTTGCCCGCGTCGATCATCTCCAGCGCGCAGTCCAGGGCGATGGACGCCGACGCCGCGCCGTTGCAGAGGGTCGTGGTGGGGCCGCGCAGCCCGAGCGTCTGGCAGACCGCGCCGCCGGTGGCGTTCAGCACGACGTTGGAGAAGCTCAGCACGGCCGGCTTGTTCGGGTTGAGCGCGATGCTGTCGTCGAAGCCGCCGGTGCTCTCGGCCGATCCCGCCCCTGTGGCGAAGACCAGCGCGACGTCGTCCAGCGCTTTGCGCGGCAGCTTGAGCTCGGCGTCCTCCCAGGCCAGGCGGGAAGCCGCGATCGCCAGGCGGGACAGGCGGTTCATGTGCCGCCACAGTGAGCGCGGCGCGAACGTCCGGCCTTCGAGCGACGGGGCCTGCCCGGCCGCGCGGCGACCTGCGGCGATCGCCGCGGCCGTCTCGGCGATGCCGGTGCCGGCGCCGGTGACCGGCCCCAGCCCGCTGATCACCGCCTGCCTGCGGGGCGCCGGCTCGTACGGAACCGGGTCCCTGGGCCTGGCCAGCACGAGCGAGACGTTGTTGCCGCCGAAGGCGTAGTTGTTGGAGACCACGGTGTCGATGGGCATCGCCCTGGCCTGGTTCGGCACGTAGTCCAGGTCGGCCTGCGCGCCGTCGTCGAAGCCGATCGTGGGCGGCGCCACGCCGTGGCGCAGGGCCAGCACGCTGGCCACGGCCTCGACCGCACCGGCGGCGCCGAGGGTGTGGCCGACGAAGGACTTGATGCTGCTGGTGGGTACCCGGGCGGCCCGCTCGCCGAAGACCAGGCGCATGACCTTGGCCTCCATGGCGTCGTTGGCCGGGGTGCCGGTGCCGTGCCCGCTGACGTAGTGGACGTCGCCGGGTGTGAGCCCGGCTTCGGCCAGTGCGCGGCGCACGGCGCTGGCCCCGCCGCGCCCGGTGGGGTCGGGGGCGGTGGCGTGGTAGGCGTCGGCGGACAGCCCGTAGCCGGCGACCTCCGCCAGCGGCGTCACCCCTCTGGCGAGCGCCAGGTCCAGCGGCTCCAGCAGCAGGAACGCGGCGCCCTCGCCGAGGTTGAGCCCGTCGGAGCGGCTGTAGGGCCGGCACGGGCCGGTGCTCAGTGCCTGCAGCCCGGCGAAGCCCGCGTAGGTGCCGAACAGCAGCGGGTCGACGCCGCCTGCCAGGACCGCGTCGGCCTCGCCGGTGAGGATCTTGTCCCTGGCCAGGCCGACCGCGTTGCCGCCGGCGGCGCAGGCGGTCGAGACGAGGATCCGCGGCCCGCGCAGGCCGAGCCGCTCCGCGACCACGTCGGCGGTGTGGTGCATGGGCTGGTAGCGCCCGGCGGGCCCTGGGGTGGCCTGGCACTTGCCGAGGATGATGCCGAACCGGTCGGGGGCGGGGGCCGCCCGTGCCGGCCCCGCCTGCTCGACCCCTGCCTGCTCGACCGCCTGGCGGGCGGCGACGAGCGCGAGCCGCGCGGTGCGGTCCCCTGCCTGCTCGCCTGCGGGCAGCTGGGCGTCGATCCACTCGTCGGGCACCTGACCCGCGTGCCTGGCCGTGAACACGGCGAACGCCTCGTCCTCGATCGGGGCGAGCCCGCCCCTGGCCGTGGTGAGCCGCGTCCAGAACTCCTCGGGGTTCCTGCCGGCCGCGCAGATGATGCCCAGGCCGGTGACGACGACGGGCCGCAGCGCCATGCTCTGCCTCCTTCTCAGCGTGACCTGCCGATCAGATGATCGGGATGCTCCAGCTCTTGGGCACGATGTACGGGCTGGTCAGCGTGGTGACGTCGACGCCGCCGACGGTCAGGCCGAGACCTGCCGCCGCCAGTTCGGGGTCCACGCGGGCCAGGCCGAGGGTGGCGCCGAGGCCGGCGCTCTGCACGGCGTAGACGACCTCGCCCACGTCCTGGCCGCCGGCGAGCACGCGGGTGCCAGGCGCAGGGACGCCCTCGCAGCCGGTGAAGCCGACCGTGCGTAGCCCGCCTCCGGTCTCGAAAGCCTCCAGCACGGCGGCGCGGCCGACGAAGTCGTCCTTGGTGATGTCGACCAGCCAGTTGGCGCCGATCTCGATCACCGAGGCGCCCGGGGTGGCCTCGTGGCGTGGGATCGGCTGGCGCACCTCCAGCATCGCCAGCTCCAGCGCCTCCTGCCCCGCGGCCTGCGCGTGCTCCAGCGCGCCCGCCCACAGGCCGGGCGCGGCCTGCCTGGGGACGATCATCTGATAGCCGTACTCGCCGGTGTAGCCGGTCCTGGCGAAGACGATGTCCACGCCGTTCCAGGTGGTGTCCACCACGGACTCGAACGGCAGGGAGGCGAGTTCGCCGTCGATCAGCCGACCGACCACGCCCCACGCGTACGGGCCCTCCAGTCCGATGACCGTCAGGTCGGCGGAGCGGTCGGCGATCTCGGCGCCCTCCTCGGCGTGCGCCAGCAGATGGTCCAGCAGGCGGGCGCCGGCGCCGCAGGAGCTCTCCAGGAGCAGCCCCTCCTCCCGGCCGAAGGCGACGACCTGGTCCACGACCTGGCCGGACTCGTCGAGAACGAGGCTCATCATGCAGCGGTCGGAGGTGAGGTACTCCACGTCGCGGGCCAGCACCCGCTGGGCGAAGTCCACGGCGGCGGGGCCGGTGATCTCGATGAGCCGGTGCCCGCCGAGGTCGAGCACGGCCGCGCGCTCCCTGAGCACCTGGTACTCCTGCGGGAAGGAGGAGAAGCGCAGCGGGACGGTGGCGTCGCCCACGTCGCCGTAGACGGTGTCCTCCGGATGCAGGGACGCGAGGACGCTAGCCATGGTTCACACCTTTCGCACAGAACGTTGGGTCGCCGGATCGGCGATCGTGAGGTTTCCTTCGGCGGCGACCTGGCCGTCCACCCGGGCCGAGACCCGGTACTCGGCGAACCCCGAGCCGCCGGCGGTCTGCTCGGCCGTCAGCACGAGCTGGTCGCCGGGCACGACCGGGCGGCGGAAGCGCATCGACCTGACGCCCGCCAGGTAGCTGATCTCGCTGGCGCCCGCCAGGGCGAAGACCACGCCGGCGAGCTGGGCCATGGCCTCGACCACGACGACCCCGGGCAGCACCGCCTGGCCGGGGAAGTGTCCCTGGAACCACAGCTCGGTGCCGGTGACGTTCTTGGTCGCCGTTCCCTTGACGCCGGGCACCACCTTGACGACCCGGTCGAGCAGCAGCATCGGCCAGCGGTGCGGCAGGACGGCGCGGACCTGGTCGTGGGTCAGCCCGGAGACGGGCGGCGCCTGCTGTGCCACCGTCATGCCGGCGCCCTCAGCGTGGGGTCGACCTCGTCGGCCAGTCGCGACACCGAGCCGAACACCGCCATGTCGCTGTCGTAGAGCGCGACGCCGAACTCGGCCTCGATGGCGACGTAGAGCTCCAGCACGTCGAGGCTGTCCAGCTCGAGGCCGCGGCCGAACAGCGGCTGGTCGTCGGTGATCCAGCCGGGCTCGATCTCCAGATCGAGCCGCGACACGATCATCTTCTTGATCTGGCTGCAGGTCTGCTGCCGCTGGGCGGCCTTCGCCCGCAGTTCGTCGATGGTCATGGGTTCTCCTTGTGCGCCAGGCTGATGGTGGGGGCCGGTCACTGGAGGCCACCGCCGTGCGCGACGACCACCGAGCCGGACATGTACGAGGCCTTGTCCGAGGCGAGGAAGCTGACGATGGAGGCGATCTCCTCCGGCCGGCCCATCCGGCCCAGGCGGATGCGCGACTCGTAGCGCTTCTTGATGTCGGCGGGCACCTTGCGGGTCATGTCGGTGGCGACGAAGCCGGGGGCGACCACGTTGGCCCGCACCCCGTGCGGGGCCGCCTCGTTCGACAGCGCGTGGGTGAAGGCGATGATCGCGCCCTTGGACGCCACGTAGTTGGTCTGGCCGGGAAAGCCGCCGTCGAGCCCGCTGGAGGAGGAGATGGTCACGATCGATCCGCTCCGCTGGTGCTGCATCACCTTCAGCGCCTCCCGGCAGGCGAGGAAGGTGCCGACGAGGTTGGTGTCCACGGGGGCGCGGAACTGCTCCAGGCTCATCGCGATGAGGTAGCGGTCCCTGGTGACGCCGGCGCTGGTCACCAGCACGTCGAGCCGCCCGTGCTCGGCCCGCACGGTGCGGAAGAGGCGCTTGACCGCCTCCTCGTCGGTGACGTCGGCCTGCACGGCGCTCGCGCTGCCGCCCTCCTGCGCGATCTGGTCGGCCACTTCCTTGGCGTCGCGCTCGGACTGGGCGTAGTTGACGATGACGTGGGCGCCCTCCCTGGCCAGGTCGAGCGCGACGGCCCGGCCGATCCCGCGGGACCCGCCCGTCACCACGGCCACAGAGCCGGGGGCAAAGAGCATCATCTCTCCAGGAATTCGATAATCACCGCATCGATCAATCTGGATCTTTACGCATAAGCTACTAAGCCGCGATATCACGCCTGCATCACCCAGATATCTCGGCATTGACCTGAATATTCGCGATATATGACTCTTGGCCCATGAATGAGCTCGATGTAGAAGTTCTGGTCGTCGGAGGTGGGCCTGTCGGGCTCTGCGCCGCCATTGAGCTCGCCCGCCACGGAATATCGGTGCTGCTGGTGGAAAGGCGGGCGGACACGTCGATTTTCCCGAAGGCGCGTTTGATCACCACCAGGACGATGGAGCTGCTGCGCGGCTGGGGCATCCAGGAGGAGGTGGAGCGCGCAGGCATGCCCAGGGAGGAGTACCTCGCGGTGGGCGTCGGCAGCTCCCTGACCGCCGCCGACTTTCTCAGGTCCGCCGCGGAGCTGGACCGGGACGCGCCGCAGAGCCCCACCTACACCTTCCTGTGCGCGCAGGACCGCCTGGAGGTGATCCTCCGGCGGCTGGCCGAGTCCCGGCCTGAGACCGAGGTGTGGTTCGGCGCCACCATGACCGGCATGCGCCCCACCGCCGGCGGCGTGACGGCGACCGTGAACCGCGCGGACGGCGAGACGCTGGTGCGCTGCCGCTACCTGGTGGCCGCCGACGGCAGCCGCAGCGGCGTGCGCGAGGGCCTCGGCATCGCGGCCGAGGGTCCGCCGCCGCTCGGCCACATGATCAGCATCATGTTCGAGGCGGACCTCGGCTTCCTGCCCCCCGACCGGCGGGCCGCGCTGTCCTTCCTACGCGACCCGCCCTGTGCCGTGGAGGCGGTCGACCACGAGCGGCGCTGGATGGTGCAGACCGGCTACGAGCCAGAGCTCGGCGGCAGCCCTGCGGACTTCACCGAGGAGGCCTGCCTGGCGGCCGTGCGCGCCGCCGTGGGCATGCCCGGCCTGCCTGTCACCATCCTCGGCGTGATGCCGTGGCTGCAGCAGGCCATGGTGGCCGCCGCCTTCAGGGCAGGCCCGGTCTTCCTGGCGGGCGACGCCGCGCACGTGGCGACGCCGCAGGGCGGGTTCGGCATGAACTGCGGCATCCAGGACGCGCACAACCTGGCCTGGAAGCTGGCCGCCGTGCTGCGCGGCACGGCGGGCGAGGAGCTGCTGGACACCTACGAGGCGGAACGCCGGCCCGTCGCCGCCCGCACGGTGGACGAGAGCCTGAACAACGCGCTGATCACCTTCGACATGATGGAGGGCAGGCTGTCGATGCGGGAGGCGATCGAGCGGCAGGCAGGGCGGCGCAGCTGCGAGGGGCTGGTGCTGGGGTTCGGCTACGACTCCCGCGCCGTGGTGTCCGACGGCACCGCGCCCCCCGCGCCCGCCGACCCCTACCGGACGTACGTCCCCACCGCCCGGCCCGGGCATCGGGCCCCGCACGTGTGGCTCCATGGCCCCGACGGGCGTGTCTCCACCCTGGACCTACTCGGCCCGCGCTTCACGCTGCTCGCTCCCGCCGGCGCCGGCTGGCCGGGGCAGGCCGCGGAGGCGGCCCGCCGCACCGGCGTCCCGCTCACCGCCGTGGAGATCGCCGCCGAGGAGATCTCCGCCGAGGACCCGCCCACGCTTGGAGAGTCCTCCCCGCACATCCCCGGGGACCCGTTCACCGTCGCGGGCCGCTGTCCCTCCGGCCCGCTCCTCTCGCCTACCTGGGCCAAGGAGTACGGGCTCGGTCCTGAGGGCGCGGTCCTCATCCGTCCTGACGGTCACGTCGCCTGGCGCTCCCCGGACGGCCCCGCCTCGGCGCTGGCGCTCACGAAGGCCGTCGACCGGGTGCTGTCCAGGCGCTGACACGGCGGAGCCGGGAGGTGGGCCGCCCGGCCAGGAACGCCGGCTGCGATGTCAGGCGGCGGGCTGACCCGCGCGGGAGTGCAGGCGGGCGGCGCCGAGCCGCAGCGAGAGCGGGTTGCCGCGTGAGGTGACCACGAGGTCGGCCACCGCCTGGGGGCCGAGCGCCCCGCCGACCAGCAGGTCCGCCAGGTGTCTGGCCGCGTCGTCGGCCAGGGGCTGCAGGAACGCCCGGTTGGCCCCCTGCCGGGCCACCAGGTCGTCGAGCGGGTTCGCGCTAGTGACGATGACGCGGCAGTCCGGTCCGCCCGGCAGCAGCGGCAGCACCTGGTCGCTGTCCTCAGCGCCGTCCAGCACGACCAGCAGCCGGATGCGCGCCGTGCAACTCCTGTAGAGGGCGAGCTTCTCGGCGGGGTCGGCAGGTATCTCCTGCACACCGAGCGCGCGCAGGAACCGGTCCATCACGGGTGCGGGCCCGGTGGCGCTCATGTCGGCGTAGAGCTGGCCGTCGGGGAAACGGTCCGCCTGGCGGTGCGCCCAGTGCACCGCCAGCGTGGTCTTGCCGACGCCCGCCGCCCCGCACAGCACCATGGCGCCCGGCGCCCTGGCGGAGCCCAGGATGGTGTCGAGCGTGGCCAGCTCCCTGTCGCGGCCCACGAACGGCAGGACCTGCGGCGGAAGCTGGGAGGGCACGGGCCGGCCGGCGGCCGGACGTGGGGCGGGCGGGCGCATGAGCGCCGACTCGTCCCGCAGGATCTGCTCGTGCAGCCGCCGTAGGGCAGGGCCGGGTTCGAGACCGATCTGCTCCAGAAGGTAGCGGCGGGTCTCCTGGTAGGTGCGCAGCGCGTCGGCGCGGCGGCCCGCTCGGTACTGCGCCAGCATGAGCTGCGCCCGCACCCGCTCCCTGAAGGGAGACTCGGCCACGAGGGCGAGCAGCTCGGGGATCACCTGGTGGTGGCGGCCGAGCTCGATCTCCAGCTCCAGGCAGGTCTCCAGGGCCTCAAGCCGTGACTCGGCCATCCGCGCCGCGTCGAAGCGCAGCCCGCGGATGTCCTCGAACGGCTGGCCGCGCCAGAGCGCGAGCGCGTCGCGCAGCAGGAGGACGGCGTCCTCCCGCTCGCCGGCGGCGGCCTGGCCGCGCGAGCGCGCCACCAATTCCCTGAACCGGAGCCAGTCGATGCTGGCAGGGGAGGCGCGCAGCAGGTAGCCGGGGCTGGAGGTCTCGATCAGGCCCGCGCCGAGCGTGCGGCGCAGCCGTGACACGCAGATGGCCACCTGCCGCCAGGCGCTCCGGGGCGCCGAGCCCGCCCACACCGCTTCGACCAGCCGTTCCACGCTCATCACCCGGTTGGCGTTGAGCAGCAGGCTGGCCAGGATGACCAGCTCCCTGTTGGCGCTCATGGCCAGTTCGGCACCGTCCTTGACCACGGTGAGCGGGCCCAGCACATGGAACTCGAAGGCGGGCGCCCGGCCGGGCGCGACCCGCTCCATCAGGCGGCCAGACGGCGTTCGAGCACGTCGGCGGCGCGGACCGTGCCGCCCGCCGACTCGATCTCGCGCCGCATCTCGCCCGCGGCCCGCCGTACGCGCTCGTCGGAGGCGACGGCGAGCACCGCCTCCACCAGACGATCGGGGGTGAGCCCCGCGGGGTCGAGCGCCCGGCCGAGCGCGAGCTCCTCGATGCGGCGGGCGTTGAGCCTGTCGATGGCGGTGGCGGGAAGCACGACCGCGGGACAGCCCCAGTAGAGCGCCTCCATGGCGGTGCCCATGCCACCGTGGGTGACCGCCACCGACGCGTGGCGCAGCACGCTCAGGTGCGACACCCACCGGCGGGCCTCGACGGTGGGCGGCAGCGGGCCGAGGTCGGCAGCGTCCATGCCGTCGCCGAGCGTCACCACGGCCCGCCACGGCAGCTCGGCGAAGGCCTGCACGCAGGTGCGGACCAGATCAGGGCGGCTGGTGAGCACGGTGCCGAAGGACAGCAGCGCGATCGGCAGCCCGTCCCCCGGCGGCTCCCACCCGGTGAGGAAGCGGCGCTCCCCCAGGCAGGGGCCGACGAAGGCGAACCGCTCGTCGAAGGTGTCCCCGGCGAACTGGAAGGCACGCGGCAGGGCGACCAGGTTGGAGTCCTGCACCTCCCACCAGAGCTCGGCGGGGTCGGCGCTCACTCCATGGGCCTCGGCCAGCTCCCGGGTCCTGGCGAGCATGCCGTCCACCCAGCCCGGCAGCTCGGGGGACTCGCCGCCCTCCTCGGCGTAGACCGCGGAGAGGAAGGAGAAGTGGGCGTTGGCGGCGAAGACCGGGATGAGCTGCGTGGCGGGCAGCCCCCACTTCCTGGCCAGGATGCGCCCGGCGTGCAGGACGGAGACGTCGTAGACGATCACGTCCGGCCGGTGCTCAGGGCCGGCCGCGGCGAGCATCGCCGCGCTCTCGTCGAGAAAGAGCGAGAGCAGGCCGAGCGGATCGTCCTCCAGCTTCCGCAGGTCCACGTGCTGGTAGATCGAGTCGTACGGGAGCACGGTGGCGCCGGCTCCCGTCACCAGCCCGGCCATCGCGGGCGAAGTGAGGTAGGTGACCTGATGTCCCCTGCGGACCAGTTCAGCGACCACGGCGAGACTGGGAATGACGTGACCGTGGTCGGGCTGGCACATGAAAAGAAAACGCCCTGTCATGTGGAGCCTCCCGGCAATTTTTTCGCATTACGTGCGGTGCCCAATCTAGGGACGGCGGCGAGAAACGGTCACCCCTACCGTGCCCCTCATATTCGCCCCCTCCTTTAGGGGTTCCCCCGCTCCCGCTCGGGGTGTTTATCCTGGGGCCGCCGGAGCCCGAGGAGGACGAATGGCCACGCGCGTATGGGATTATCTGCCCGAATACGAATCCGAACGAGCCGACATCCTGGACGCCGTCGAGACCGTGTTCCGCTCCGGACAGCTCGTCCTGGGCGAGAGCGTCCGCTCCTTCGAGGAGGAGTTCGCCGCCTACCACGGCGTGCGCCACTGCGTCGGCGTCGACAACGGAACCAACGCCGTCAAGCTGGGCCTGCAGGCGCTGGGCGTCGGCCGGGGCGACGAGGTGATCACGGTGTCCAACACGGCCGCGCCGACGGTGGTGGCCATCGACGCCGTGGGCGCCACCCCGGTCTTCACCGACGTACGCGCGGACACCTACCTGATGAACGTGGAGCTGGTGGAGGCGGCGATCACGCCGCGCACCCGCTGCCTGCTGCCGGTCCACCTGTACGGGCAGTGCGTGGACATGGCGCCGCTGGAGCGGCTGGCCGCCGCGCACGGGCTGGTGATCCTGGAAGACTGCGCGCAGGCCCACGGCGCCCGCCACCACGGCAGGACGGCAGGCTCGATGGGCCACGCCGCCGCCTTCTCCTTCTACCCGACGAAGGTGCTGGGGGCATACGGCGACGGGGGCGCGACGATCACTTCCGACGGGGACGTGGAGCGCGCGCTGCGGCGGCTGCGCTACTACGGGATGGAACAGACGTACTACGTGGTCCAGACACCTGGCCACAACGCGCGGCTGGACGAGGTGCAGGCGGAGATCCTGCGCCGCAAGCTGAGCAGGCTCGACCGCTACATCGCCGGCCGCAGGGCGGTGGCCGCCCGCTACGCCGAGGGCCTGGCCGGCACCGACCTGGTGCTGCCGGAGACCGCCGCGGGCAACGAGCACGTCTACTACCTGTACGTGGTGCGCCACCCGCGCCGGGACGAGATCATCCAGGCGCTGCACGCCTTCGACATCCATCTCAACGTCAGCTATCCGTGGCCGGTGCACACCATGTCGGGCTTCGCCCATCTGGGATACGCGCCGGGCAGCCTGCCGGTGACCGAGGCGCTGGCCGGGGAGATCTTCTCCCTGCCGATGTACCCGTCGCTGCCGGTGGAATCGCAGGAACGGATCATCACCGCGCTGCTGAAGGTGCTGTAGCGGGCGCGTAGCTCGGGAGCAGCCCGCGCGCCGCCGCCTCGGCCAGTGTGGGCGCGGCGGCGTCGCGCTCAGACAGCGCCGGCGACGTGCCGCCCGGCAGCGGCAGCCCGAGATCCTCGTCGAGGACCGACAGGGTGAGGTCGTCCTCCTTGCGGTACTCGGAGGACAGCAGGTAACACATCACGGTGTCGTCCTCGAGCGCGGCGAACGCGTGGCCGGCGCCCGGCGGGAGGTAGACCGCGCGGCCGTTGCCTGCCGTCAGCTCCACAGCCTCCCAGCGGCCGAACGTCGGCGAGCCCACCCGCAGGTCGACGACCATGTCGAGGGCCCGGCCCCCGGCGCAGAAGACGTACTTGGCGGTGCCGGGCGGGACCAGGGTGTAGTGCACGCCGCGCACCACCCCGCGCCGGGAGACGTTCCTGCTGGCCTGCGCGACGGGGAAGAGCGGGCGCCCCACCGCGGCGGCGAACACGCTCTCCTGGTAGGGCGAGGCGAAGCTGCCGCGCCGGTCGGGGTGGACCTCGGGGTCGAACACGAAGGCGCCGGCCACGGCCAGCTCGCGGTGTTCCACCTGCTCAGCCCCGCACCAGGTGGACGTCGGGGACGTACAGGATCCACGTGCCTCCCGCGTCGCGGAACGCCGTCTCCTTGGCCATGATCTCCTCCGCGTGGTTCCACGCGAACAGCAGCGCGTAGTCCGGGTACGGGGCCGCGAACGCCTCGGGGCCGCGGACCGGGATGTGCGAGCCGGGCGTGAGTCTGCCCTGCTTGGCCGGGGTGGTGTCGCAGATGTGCGAGACGAGGCCGGGGCCGATGCGGCAGTAGTTGAGCACGGTGGCGCTCTTGGCCGTCGCGCCGTAGCCGTACACCGTGGCCCCTCGCGCGCGCAGGCCGGTGAGCAGGTCCACGAGGCTGTCGCGGATGCCCGCCACGCGGCCGGCGAAGTCCCGCAGCGTCTGCGGGCCGGTCAGGGCGCCGGCCTCCTCGGCGGCCAGGAGCTCGGCCACCGCCGGGCTCGGCGTCCTGGCGCCGCGCCTGGCCAGCGTGTAGCGGACCTCTCCGCCGTGCACGGGCAGCCGCTCCACGTCCACCAGGTCGAACCCGTGGCGGCGGGCCAGCTCCCGCACGGAGGTGGCGGAGAAGAGGTAGAAGTGCTCGTCGTAGATCTGGTCGAAGGAGGCGCGCTCCAGGATGTCGCCCAGGTAGGGGTCCTCGAAGACGAAGACGCCGCCCGGCCGCAGCAGCGTGGCGACGCCCTTCATGATCGAGTCCAGGTAGGGGATGTGGCACAGGGTGTTGGCGGCGTAGACGACGTCGGCGGGCCCGTCGAAGGCCAGGATGCTCGCCGCGGTGGCGGCCTCGAAGAAGTCCTTGCGCACCCGCACGCCCCGGGCCTCGGCCAGGTCGGCCACCCCGCCCGACGGCTCGACGCCGAGGTGCCTGACGCCCGCGGCGGCGATCGTCGCCAGCATGGTGCCGTCGTTGCACCCCAGCTCGACGACGAACGGGTCGGGCCCGGCCAGCTCGGTGGCGAGCAGCCGCCCGGCCAGCGAGCGGAAGTGCTCGCGCATCACCGCCGAGCCTGACGACAGGTACGGGTATCCCTCGTGGAACATGCGCTCCCTGGGCACTTCCTGCAGGAGCTGCACCATCGCGCAGCTCTCGCACACCCCCACGGCCAGATCGAAGAAGAACTCCTCGCCCGTGTCGCCGGGCAGGACGAAGGCGTCGGAGACCGGCTGACGGCCGAAGTCGGCGAAAGGGTGGAGACGGCCCGAACAGATCCGGCACGCCATGCGATCCTCCTCAGCTAGTGGCCCTGCGGTACCTCACCCAGACGTCGCCGGTCTGGACGTAGCCGGTGAGCCGCACGGTGACGCCGTCGGGCGCGAGCGGGACCGGCGGGCGGTTGTACACGGCGCCCATCCACCGCCGGACGACCTCCTCGTCGCGGACCACCCAGCCGCGCGGCACCACCACGACGATGTCGCCGAACCAGGAGGTGATCTCGATGTCGAGCAGGACCTCCCGGTGCGGGCAGTCGGCCGAGGTGAAGTCGATCCGCACCTTGCCCCACCTGCCTGCCTTGGCGCTCAGGTACGGGGGCACGCTCCAGCGGCCCACCTGGCCGACCCTGCCGCTGGTGGTGTGCAGCAGGAGCGTGTCGCCGCCCACCGGGACGGGCAGCGGCGTGGCGCGCGTGGGCTCGGACAGCGCTCCTGGCCCCGGCAGGTCGGCCACGACCTCGTCCAGCTCGCCCAGCGTGCGGGCCGAGTAGGTGCGGTCGACGCGCTCGTTGAACTCCTCCAGGGTGATGCGCCCCTCGCCGACGGCCACGCGGAGCACCTCGGCGACCCTGTCGCGGTCGTGGTCACTGGCCCGCACTTCCCGGTGATCGGTCATGGCGTCCACCCTAGAAGAGTAGGAATGCCGCGGCCCAGAGCAGAACCCCTATCCTCCCGGCCCGCACGGGACAGGGGTCGGGCGCGGGAGCAGGGGTTGAGCGGCCGCGGCGGCCCGTGGCAGCGTCGCCGGTGACGGACCGCGCGGTAAGGAGCTTGCCATCACCGACGTACAGGAGTGGCTGCGCGAGATGGCCGGGCACACGTTCATGAGCGTGACCCGGCTGCCCCTGGAGGAGCTGGCCGGCTGGCACGAGGACCCGGAGACGGGCAACATCCACCACCGTAGCGGCCGGTTCTTCACAGTCGAGGGTCTCGACGTGCGCCGGCCGGGGTGGGCGGTGGAGGCCTGGACCCAGCCGATCATCAACCAGCCCGAGGCGGGCATCCTCGGCATCCTGCTCAAGCGCGTCGGCGGCGTGCCGCACCTGCTGATGCAGGCCAAGAACGAGCCGGGCAACGTCGACGGGCCGCAGCTCTCCCCCACCGTGCAGGCGACCAGGAGCAACTACACCGGGGTGCACAGGGGCCGGCAGGTGCCGTACCTGGACTTCTTCAGGGAGCCGCGCGGGCGGGTGCTGGCCGACGTGCGCCAGTCGGAGCAGGGCGCCTGGTTCTATCGCAAGCGCAACCGCAACATGGTCGTGGAGGTCGGCGAGGAGGTGGCGGCGGCCGAGGGGTTCCGGTGGCTGCCGCTGCGCCGGGTGCGGGAGCTGCTGTCGGTGGACGATCTGGTCAACATGGACGCCCGGACGGTGCTGGCGTGCCTGCCGCTTCGGGACGGGGCGGTGGGCGGTGACGAGTTCGGCGCCATGCTGGCGCGCTCGCGCGACCCGCGCGCGGACGCCGCGCACGGCGTGCACGAGATCCTGAGCTGGCTCAGCGGCGTCCGCTCCACGGTCGACATCCAGGCCAGGCCGCTGCCGCTCAACCGGCTGCGCCGCTGGCACCGCTCCGCCGGCCGGATCTCTCACGAGAGCGGCAGGTTCTTCGACGTCGTCGGCGTGCGGGTGGAGGCGCACGGCCGCGAGGTGAACCGGTGGACGCAGCCGATGATCGAGCCGGTGGGCACAGGGCTCGTCGCCTTCCTGGTCAGGCCGATCCGCGGGGTGCTGCACGCGCTGGTGCACGCCCGCGTCGAGCCCGGCTACACCGACGTGGTGGAGCTGGCCCCGACCGTGCAGTGCACGCCGGGCAACTACGACCACCTGCCGGCGCCGGCTCGGCCGCCGCTGCTGGCGCAGGTGCTGAACGCCCCGCCGGAGCGGATTCGCTTCGACACCGTCCTGTCGGAGGAGGGCGGCCGCTTCTACCACGCGCGCAACCGCTACCTCGTCGTCGAGACCGACGAGGATCCGCTGCCCGGCCATCCGGCCTTCCGCTGGCTCGCCCTGCACCAGCTCGACGCGCTGCTGCGGCACAGCTACTACCTGAACGTGCAGGCCCGAAGCCTCAACGCCTGCCTGCACAGCCTGGCGGGCGCGCTCGACCGGCCCGTCAGCGGAGGTGTTCGATGACCTTCCCGAAGTCCTCCATGGCGGAGTCCATCACGGTGACGTACGTGAACCCGTACCGTTCCCGATCCCTGCGGATCTGTTCGGCGATCTGCGCCGGGGTGCCCGCGAAGATCGTCGGCACCTCCAGGAGCTGCTCCGTGGTGAGGTCAGGGGCGTAGCGGCGCAGGCTCCGCACGCCCGCACGGCGGTCGCGCGTCAGGACGGTGGCCTTGGACAGCACGTTGAGCTCCGGCTGCGAGGACCGTGCGCCCGCCGCCGCGCGCACGTGCGCGACGCGCGCGAGCAGCGTGCCCGCGTCGACGAGCGCGGTCCTGCCGTACTCGGGGCGGAACGGCGCGCCGGTGAAGCTGACGATCTCGGCGTTGCGGGCGGCGAGGCTCAACACCCGGTCGCCGTGCCCGCCGATCATGAGGGGTGGACGCTTGTGCTCCAGGAGGCGGTCGAGCTCGGCGACGAGCCTTTCCAGCGTGCGGGTACGGGTTCCCGCGCCGAAGGGCAGCCCTGCCGCCTCGAACTCGGCCCGCACGTAGCCGGTGCCGAGCCCCAGCTCCAGGCGTCCGTCCATGAGCCGGTTGAGGGTGACGACGTCCCTGGCGAGCAGGGCAGGCCGGTGGAAGGCGGCGTTGAGCACGTAGGTGCCGATCAGCGCCCGCTCGGTGACCTCCGCGGCCAGCAGCGCGGTGGGGAACGGTGCGAGCAGGTTCAGGTGGTCGGGCACGGCGATCACGTCGTAGCCGAGCGCCTCGGCGCGCCGGCACCTGGCTGCCCACTCGTTCCTTGAGCAGTCCTCGGCGATGAGCACGACCCCGAATCTGGTCATCTGAGGTTTCCTTCCGGCCGGCGGGCGGGCGGGACGGCGTGCGGGGCCGCCACCGCGGCGACGGCGGTGACGATCAGGCCCGCGCCGGTTCGCCACCGGCCGCTGAAGCCGGTCAGCGGCCTGCCCATCCAGCGCGGCCCCGGCACGAGCAGTTCGGCCCTGAACGTGCCGCGCTCAGGGTCGAGGCTGACCGCCGCGTCCTGGAAGTCGAGCCAGCGCCCGGCCAGGGGGAACCACGCCTTGTAGACCGACTCCTTGGCGCTGAACAGGAGCCGGTCCCAGCTCGTGCGGGGATACAGGGCGGCCAGCCCGAGCAGCATCTCGCGCTCGCGGGGAAGGGAGACGACCTCCAGCACTCCGGGGGGCAGCGGGGCGTCGGGCTCGGCGTCGATCCCGACGGCGCCCGGCTGCACGCTGACGGCGGCGGCGCGGTAGCCGGCGCAGTGGGTGATGCTGCCGATGACGCCCGGGGGCCAGAGCGGCTCGCCGTAAGGGCCGCTCAGGATCGGGACGGGGTCGACGCCGAGCCGGCGCATGGCCCGGTGGGCGCAGTCGCGGGCGGTGGTGAACTCCGCGCGCCGCTTGCCGGCCACCAGGCGCACCAGGGCGGCCTCCTCGGGGAAGAGGACGACGTCGGACGGGTCGGTGAAGGTGTCGAAAGCCTTGACCGTCACGGGCAGGATCTCCTCGATCACCTAAACCTCCTCGCACCCCGCATAACCGGCACATTAGCCACCGTCCACGACCCCCGAAAGGAAGCGCAATCATCTTTATGGGTGTCATCGGTATTTCAGGGGTACGGATAGGGGTTCCGGCGTGGCCGCGTACATGGGTGGCCCCCTATCATGCGCAGGGGGCCGCCGGGGTTAACGACCGAATCCCGTTATTTGTGAAGTGGGGGCTTGCCATGGGATTTGGCGCTCCTTTTCACTGGAGAGGCGCACCGGAAATCGGCGGAATGAAAGGGGATTCGTGCGGTACACGAGGCTCGGCCCGTCGGGGCCGGTTATCTCCAGCGTGGGGCTCGGGTCGCTCGCCCTGACGGGCGTCTACGGCCATACCGGGGCCGCCGACGCAGACCGGCTGATCCGATCGGCGCTCGACGCCGGTGTGACCCTGCTCGACACGGCCGGCTTCTACGCCGGGGGCCAGGTGGAGAGCCTGATCGGCAGGGCCGTCGCCGGGCGCGAGGAGGTGGTGGTGACCACGCGCGGCGGGGTGCGCCGCCACGGCCCACGGGGGACGGAGGAGTTCGACGGGCGGCCCGGCTCGCTGGACCGGGACTGCGACGCCTCACTCCGTCGCCTGCGCACCGGCCGCATCGACCTGTTCTATCTCGACTGCCAGGACGAGCGCCTGGCCGTCGAGCCGAGCGTGGCGCGCCTGTCGGAGCTGGTGGCGGCAGGGAAGATCGGCCACCTGGGGCTGACCGGCGGCACGCCTCAGCAGGTGCGCAGGGCGCACGCCGTGCACCCGATCACGGCGCTCGCCGTGGAGTACTCCCTGTGGGGCCGCAGGCCCGCGCCCGGCCTGCTGGCCACGGTGCGCGAGCTGGGCATCGCCGTGGTCGCCGCCCGCCCACTGGGCCGGGGGTTCCTCACCGGCCGGATGGGGCCGCACCCCGGCTTCGAGCCCGGCGACTGGCGGCACGCCGATCCCCGTTTCGGTCCTGCGGAGCGGAACTCGGGCGCCCCCCGGCTGAAGGCGCTGGAGGCCATGGCCGCACGGCTCGACGTGGGCGCGGGGCGGCTCGCGCTGAGCTGGCTCCTGGCCCAGGACGACGGCGTCGTGCCGGTCCCCAGCACGCGTGACCCGATCCACCTGGAGATGAACCTCGCCGCCTCGTCGGTCGAGCTGCCGGCCGAGACCCGCGAGGCGCTGTCCGAGCTCTTCCCCGCCTGCCCCGCGGGTCAGTCCTCGCCGCCCCTGCTCTGAGGCGGGATCAGCGAGGCGGCCAGAGCCTTGTTGACGGCGTCGATCCTGGAGGCGGCGTTGAGCTTGACGAAGATGTTGCGCATGTGGCGCTTGACCGTCGCCTCCGCCAGCCCGAGGCGTCGAGCGATCTGGTTGTTGCTCAGCGCCTGCGCCGCCAGCTGCAGCACCTCCAGCTCCTTTTCCGACAGCACCCCCGCCGAGGGCGCCTCCACCCGGGCCAGGCTGCTGCGGGAGACGGCGAGCACCAGGCGGGAGGGCTCCTCGTGGACGCTGCGCACCGCCGAGATCAGCTCGTGCCGGTGCACGCTCTTGAGCAGGTAGCCGCGGATGCCCGCCGACAGCAGCCGCGTGAGCAGGTGGGGCCCGTCGTACATGCTGAGGATGATGATCCCGCTGTGCGGTGAGAGCTCGCGGATGCGGCCGACGGTCTCGGTGACCTCGTCGCCCGGGATCTCCACGTCGAGCAGCACCACGTCCGGCCGGGTCTCGGCCACCACGCGCACGGCGGTGGCGGAGTCGCCGGCCTCGCCCGCCACGCTGATGCCGCCGGCCGACTCCAGGATCTCCCGCAGGCCCTCCCTGAACAGGGCGTGATCGTCCACGAGGACCACGGAGATCTCGGCGCTGGTCGCCCTACTGTTCACCGGCCCGCCTCTTGAGGGGGACGAAGAGCTCGACCAGGCACCCGCTCCCGGGCTCGCTGGAGATGAGCACCCGGCCGCCCAGCAGCTCGGCCCGCTCGCGCATGGACGTGAGGCCCACGCCGCCGCGCTCGCGCGCCCGTGAGGGGTCGAAGCCGCGTCCGTTGTCCTGGATGGACGCCGACAGCTCGTGCGGCGCGATGTCCACCCGGACCAGGACGATCTTCGGCCGGCCGTGTCCGAGCGCGTTGCGCACGGCCTCGCGGACGATGAGGAACGCCTCGTCGAGCACGCGCGGCCTGGCCCACGACTCGTCGCCGCTCACCTCCAGCCTGACGGAGCCCACGTCGTCCTCGACGGTCTCGAGGAAACCGATCAGTGACTTCTCCAGGCTCTTGACGGGGACCTGTGGGTGCAGCTCGGAGGTGATCTGCCGGAGGTTCTCCATGGTCTCCTGAATCGCCTGCTGGGCGAGGCTGATCTTGGCGGCGGCGCGGGCGGCGTCGACGGGCCGGTAGACCTCGGACAGCGCGAGCTGCTGGTGGGCGACGCTGACGCCGTGCCCGATGCGATCGTGCAGTTCGCGGGCGATGCGGCGGCGCTCGTCCTCCTGCGCCTCGTGGACCTGGTTGAGCAGGAAGCTGTGGTAGCCGTCGGCGGACTCCCTGACCCGCTGGGACAGGCTCTCCTCCAGGCCGCCGATGGCCAGCGCGATGACGTCGGCGGGCGATTCGTACGCGGCCGCGATCCGGCGGGTCAGATGGCGCAGCGCCGAGCGAAAGAAAAGTGAGCCCGCCTCAAGTGAAGACTTGGGATGCACCCCTCCGGCCGCACGCACGTTTCCCAGCTCTCGTGCCTGGAATTGATAGAGCTCACCTATCTGTACCTTTCCAGCGCGTAGCGTAGCGGTGACGTCGTCCAGCACGTGGCGGGCGGTGCGCAGTGCCTGCTCACGAGCGCTCTGATCTGCGAAGACGGCGTTTCCGGCGGACTGCAGGGCCGATTCGAATTCGTTGAGGATTTCATCACGACACGATTCGACTAATTCCGCAGGGTCCCCCGTGGCCCCGTGTGCGGCCTCCAATGTCCCCCCTCCGCCGTCGAGCGTTTAGCGTTCCCCAAACTATCGCGCGACCAGGAGACGCATGCAACATTTCGGTCAGATCCAGGACAAAAACGCGGTCAGATGAAGCGCATGTTGCGTCCCCATGAACGCCCCATACGGGCGGCGGGTGCGGCGGCGGTCCTCGCCCCCGGGTCGCGGGGCCGCCAGCAGGCCCGCGACCGCCACCGCGACGACCCCCGCCGCCAGGACCAGCACGACGCCACCCAGCCGCACCCGCAGGAGCGAGACAGCCACGCCGAACCCCGCCAGGAGCACGACCGCCGCGCCCACCATGACCTGCCTCGACATCCGCTCCCCGAGCAGCACGCCGAGGGTGCGCCGGCCCGCCGCCGCGTCCCCCGCGATGTCGGACAGATCCTTGGCGGGCACGCCGACGAACACCATCCAGCAGATGGCGACGCCCGCGAACAGCACGAGCGCGGTCGGCGCGGCCACGCCCCCGCCCGCCGTCGCGACGGTGAAGCCCGCCAGATAGGACAGCAGGCCCGACAGGCACAGCACCGCCACCGTGCCGCCCGAACTGGACTTCAGCGGCAATGGCGGGCCTGAGTACAGGTAGCCCAGCACCAGGTTGGCCGCGACGATCCAGAACATCGGCGCCGGCAGGCCCGACGTCGCGACGAGCGCCAGGCAGCCCGCGCCCGCGGCCACGGCGGCGGCCACCCGCGCGTCCAGGTCGCCCCTCGCGATGGGCCGGCCGGAACCGTTGATCCGGTCCTCCATGACGTCGGTGACACCGTTGTAGAGGTAGACCGCGAAGATGGACAGCACCCAGGCGACCGCCCCCTGGGAGATCTGCGGGAGGGAGGCGGCGGCTGTGGCGGCGGGCAGTGCGAGCGCGACGCCGGTCAGGTAGCGCATGGCCGAGATGGCCAGCACCATGGGACGAGCCTCGGCGACGCAGAAGGCGAGGGCGCGCGGGTGGAAGGCTGCCATGACTCGCATTGTGATCGGGGGCGGCGCCACTGATAAGGAGCGATCCGAAGGTTGTAGCGGGCCCTGCTCCTTTCGATACGCGGCAGGCTTCCACGGGTTATTCCCACCGAACTCCTGATGCCCGTATTGCTCGGCCGCCGGAGCCCCTATAACGTCCGGCCATAACACCGGTACATGAACGCGGGGTGGGGATCCTCCACCTTAGAAACGTCGCTGCGGATTTCCAACCCCTGTTCCGAGCACTTCAGGAAAACGAGGGTCACCCACGAAAGGAAAATCCACCATGCAGGGTGCCGGACGTTACACCGCATTCACGCCCCTCGATCTGACCGATCGCACCTGGCCGGGCAGGCGCATCCGTTCGGCTCCCCGGTGGCTCTCCACCGACCTGCGGGACGGCAACCAGTCGCTGCCCCGCCCGATGTCCCCCGAACGCAAGCTCATGATGTTCGACCTGCTGGTGAACACGGGCTTCAAGGAGATCGAGGTCGGTTTCCCCGTCGCCAGCCAGGACGACCACGACTTCGTCCGGCTGCTCATCGAACGGGACCTCATCCCCGACGACGTGCGCATCACCGTGCTCACCCAGGCCCGCGACGAACTCGTCAGGGCCACCGTGGACTGCCTCAGGGGCGCGCCCCGCGCGATGATCCACATCTACAACGCCACGTCGCCGCTCTTCAGGGAGTTGGTGTTCGGCCTCGACCGCGCCGGCTGCCGCGACATGGCGGTGCGGGCCACACAGGTGATGATGGACCGTGCCGAGCGCGTGCTCGGCGGCTGCGACCTGAGCTACCAGTACTCCCCTGAGCTGTTCAACGAGACCGAGCCGGACTTCGCCCTGGAGGTGTGCGAGGCCGTCATGGACGTCTGGCAGCCGGAGGCGGGCCGGGGGATCATCCTCAACTTCCCGACCACCGTCGAGCGGTCGCTGCCCAACGTCTTCGCCGACCAGATCGAGTGGCTCGACCGCCATCTGTCCCGCCGCGAGCACGTGTGCCTGTCCGTCCACCCGCACAACGACCGCGGAACCGGAGTCGCCGCGGCCGAGCTGGCCCTCCTGGCCGGGGCCGAGCGGATCGAGGGCTGCCTGTTCGGCAACGGCGAGCGGGCCGGCAACGTCTGCCTGGTGACGCTCTGCATGAACCTGTTCGTCCACGGCATCGACCCTGGCGTCGACCTGTCCGACATCAACGCCGTCCGGCGCACCGTGGAGGAGTGCAACCAGATGCCCGTCCACCCGCGGCACCCGTACGCGGGCGACCTGGTGTACACCGCCTTCTCGGGATCGCACCAGGACGCGATCAAGAAGGGGTTCGACGAGCGCGAACGGCTCGCGGCCCTTGCCGGGGTGCCTGCAGGGGAGCTCCCGTGGCGGACGCCGTACCTGCCGGTGGACCCCAAGGACGTGGGGCGGACCTACGAGGCGGTCGTGCGGGTCAACAGTCAGTCAGGCAAGGGCGGGGTCGCGTACGTGATGAGCGCCTGGCACGGGCTCGACCTGCCCCGCGGTCTCCAGGCCGACCTGGCGGCCCGGGTGCAGGCGCAGGCCGACGCGGAAGGCGGCGAGCTGTCCCCGAGCCGGATCGGCGAGCTGTTCCGCAAGGAGTACGTGTATAACGGCGCGCCGGGCGAGCACGGGGTCGAGCCGGTCACCGTCACGCTCTGGGTCGACGGCGCCTGCGCCCTCGAAGGGCCGCGCGACCTTCGCGCGGCGCTCGGCCCGTGGGGGATCGACGTGCGCGCCGTGCACAGGACCGCTCCCTCGCTGGACGAGCCGGCGATGACGCCGGAACGCGCCGCCCTCCCCCAGCGCTCCCCGCGCGACGTCGTGGTCTATGCCGAATGCGCCACAGGCGGACCCGGCGGAACCGGCATGGAGGGAGTCGCGTGGGGCGTGGGCATCGGCGCCGACGCGGTCGCGGCCGCGTTCTCCGCCGTGCGCGCGGGAGGCGCCCGGCTCGCGGGCCACCCGCGGCTGCGCCCGTCCCGCCCCCTGCCCGAGCCGCGCCGTCTGGCGGCGGCGGGCTGACCTCCGGGAGGAGACCGAGATGACCCGCGTCACGAGAAGGAGGCCGCGGCCGAACCGCCGCCCCGGCCCTGACCCCGACCTGCGCACTCCATCAGGTCGACCGCTCCCCTACTGAACGAAGGAGGGCCGTCATGGCCGAGGACGTCCAGCGGCACGAGATGGCCACGCTGCGGGAACTCCTGGACGAGGCGGTGGCAGGCAGGGGCCGCGTCGCGATGGTGACCGGCACGATCGCCACCGGCAAGAGCGCGCTCCTGTACGGCCTCGCCGAGCACACCTTCGACCATGGCGCCCTCCCGCTCACCGCCACCGGCTCGCGGGCCGAGAGCGCGCTTCCGCTCGGCGTGCTCTCGCAGCTTGTGCTCGGCGCGCCGATGACCGAGCGGAACCGCGCCACGGCCGTCGGTCTGCTCCGCGAAGGGGCCCGCGGGCACCTGCCGACAGGCCAGGCGGGCGTGTCCGCCGGCGAGCAGGTGGACGTGCTGATCGTGGACGCGCTCTGCACCGTGCTGCTGGAGCTGTCGGAGCGGTGCCCGCTGCTCATCGTCGTGGACGACCTGCACCACGCCGACCGCGCCTCGCAGCAGTGCCTGTCGCACCTGGCGCGGCGGATCGCGTACGCCAAGGTCATGCTGGCCTTCAGCGTGCCGGACCCGCGCGCCCTCGGGAGCCTGCACGCCGAGATGCTGCGGCAACCGCACTGCCGCTCGGTCCGCCTCGAGCACCTGTCCCCTGGAGAGGTGTCGCGGCTGGCCTCCGGGGACACCGGCGCCGCGCCGGCGCGCTGGCATGCGCTGACCGGCGGCAACCGGCTGCTGGTGGACGCGCTGATCGAGGACCACAGGGCGGGGGACGGCCGGGGCGAGCGGTACGCCGAGGCCGTGCTCGCCTGCCTGCACCGCGCGGGGGACGGCACCTCCCGGGTGGCGCGGGCGCTGGCCGTGCTCGGCGAGGCCGCGCCGGTCTCCCGGCTGCTCGGCCAGAACGACACGGCCACCGCCCAGGCGATCCAGGAGCTGACCCGTGCCGGGCTGCTGGAGGGCGGCCGGTTCCGCGACGAGGCCGCCAGGTCCGCCGTGCTGGCCGGGCTGGAGGAGCATGAGCGCGTCGAGCTGTATCGCCGGGCCGCCGAGCTGACCTACCGCGACGGCGCGCCCGCCCCGCTGGTGGCAGGGCACCTGCTGAGAGCCGGTCAGGCGAGCGAACCGTGGGCGCTGCCGGTCCTGGAGGAGGCGGCGGCGCGGGCGTTGCGGCACGACGGCGTGGAGTCCGCGATCGAGTACCTCATGCTGGCCCTGCGATCCTGCCCGGACGAGCGGCGGCGCGCCAGGATCGCCACCACCCTGGTGCGGGCCAAGTGGCGGATCGACCCCGGCACGCCCGCAGGGCATCTGGCCGACCTGACCGAGGCGCTGCGCCAGGGCCACCTGACCGGCGGCGACGCCGTGGTGCTGGCCAAGGCGCTGCTGTGGCACGGCCACGCCGAGGACGCCAGGGACGTCCTCGGTCACCTGAGGAAGCTGGACGAGCTGGACCGGGACGCGGTGGCGGAGCTGGCCGTGGCGCACGCCTGGTTCCGCAGCAGCTGCCCCTCGTTCCTGCGGCACCTGCCGGAGCTGACCGACGAGCAGACGGGCGGCGCCGCCCACTCCCTCAGCGCGGACCGCCGGACGGAGTCGGCGGACGCGCTGGTGCGCGCGCTGACGCAGGGCCCGCTCCCGGAGACGGCGGCGACGGCCGAGCGCATCCTGCGCGGCTCGCGGCTGGACGAGATGTCGATGGACACGGTGGAGAGCGCGCTGCTGGCCCTGACGTACACCGGCAGGGCCGACCTGGCCGCGCCCTGGTGCGACTCCTTCATCGCCGAGGCGGCCTCGCGCAGGGCCCCGAGCCGGCAGGCCCGCCTGTCGGCCATCCGCGCCGAGATCGGCCTGCGCCGGGGCGACCCCGCCGCGGCGGCGGCCGACGCCCGGCGCGCTCTGGAGCTCATCCCGCCGGACAGCTGGGGGGTGGCCGTCGGCGGGCCGCTGGGCAGCCTGCTGCTGGCCGGCGCGGCGATGGGCCGGCACGAGGAGTTCCTGCCGCCGGCCACCCGGCCGGTGCCGGAGGCCATGCTGGAGACCCGGTTCGGGCTGCAGTACCTCTACGGCAAGGGCCGCTTCCATCTGGCGGCCGGTCAGGCCCGGCAGGCGCTGCGCGATCTGCGGCTGTGCGGCGAGCTCATGGGCGCCTGGGAGCTCGACAGCGCCGAGTTCATCGCCTGGCGGCTGGACGCGGCGCAGGCCCTGATCGCCCTCGGCGAGGCGGAGGAGGCCCGCCTGCTCGTGGAGGAGCAGCTGGCGCGCTCCTGCGGGTCCAGGCGGGTGCAGGGCATGGCGCTGCGCGTGCTGGCCGCCACCGCCGAGAAGCGCCACCGCGTGATGCTGCTGCGCCAGTCGGCCGAGCTGCTGCAGGAGGGCGGCGACAAGTACGAGCTGGCCAGGTCGCTGACCGGCCTCACCGAGGCCTACCACGAGGTCGGCGAGTTCCGCAGGGCCGCGGTGCTGAGCCGCAGGGCCCGCGCCCTGGCCCAGGAGTGCCAGGCCGGCGTGCTGAGCCGGGCGCTGCCTGACGGCGGTGACGGCGCGTGGTCGGGCGAGGAGCCCGGCGCGCGGCCGGTGCTCAGCGACGCCGAGCGGCGGGTGGCGGCGCTGGCGGCCGACGGCTACTCCAACAGGGAGATCGCCGCCAAGCTGTTCATCACGGTGAGCACGGTGGAGCAGCACCTGACCCGCGTCTACCGCAAGCTCAGCGTGACACGCCGCGCCGACCTGCCCGAAAGCCTGACCGGAGAGCGGCGCTGACCCCGGGCCCTTCGTACCCCCCGGCCGGCCTTCGTACCCGCCCCGGCCGGGAGGGGGTTCTGACGGAGTCGCTCACAGGGGGATGTTCGTGTGACCGCCGCGTGCGCGCGGCGCGCGGGCCAGCGCGTCGGCGAGCCTGAACCGGGTGGTCTCGGGGGCGATGACCTCGTCCACGACGCCGAGGGCCACGGCCCGCCGCAGGCCCCCGGCCGTGCGCCGGTGCTCCTCGGCGAGGCGGGCGCGCAGTTCCTGGCGCTCCTCCTCCGGGGCCGCGGCCAGAGCCTTGCGGTGCAGGACGCCGACGGCGGACTCCGCGCCCATGACCGCCACCTCGGCTCCCGGCCAGGCGAACGTCGTGGTGGCGCCGAGCGAGCGGGAGTTCATCGCGATGTAGGCGCCGCCATAGGCCTTGCGGGTGATCAGCGTGACCCGGGGGACGACCGACTCGGCGAAGGCGTGCAGCAGCTTGGCGCCGCGCCGCACCACTCCGCCCCACTCCTGGCCGACGCCGGGCAGGTAACCGGGGACGTCCACGAGCACGACGAGCGGGATGCCCTGCGAGTCGCACATGCGGACGAACCGGGCGGCCTTCTCGGCGGAGAGCGAGTCGAGGCAGCCGCCCTTGTGGATCGGGTTGTTGGCCAGCACGCCGACGGTGCCCCCGCCGAGCCGGCCGAGCGCGACGAGCATGTTGGCGGCCCAGCGTGGCTGGAGCTCCTCCATCCGGCCGTCGCCGTCCAGGAGGGCGCGCACCAGGGGCCGAACGTCGTAGGCGCGCCGGGACGAGGAGGGCAGCAGGGCGCGCGGGTCCCCGGAACCGCGCAGCGCGGCGGGGTCGCAGGCGCCGTGCCGGGCGAAGAGCCCGGTGAGGCGGCGCGTCCTGGCGAAGGCGTCGGCCTCGTCGGCGGCCAGGACGTGCGCCACCCCCGACTTCCTGCCGTGCGCCTCGGGCCCGCCCAGCCCCACCATGTCGATCCGCTCGCCGGTGACGCTCCGCACGATCTCAGGGCCGGTCACGAACACGCGACCGGCGTCGGACATGACGACCACGTCGGTGAGCGCGGGCCCGTACGCGGCCGCCCCCGCTGCGGGGCCGAGGATGACCGAGATCTGCGGCACGACGCCGGACGCCCTGGTCATGGCCGCGAACATGCGTCCCACGCCGTCCATGGACTCCACGCCGTCGGCGAGCCTGGCGCCGCCCGAGTGCCACAGGCCGATGACCGGGCAGTCCATGCGCACGGCGGCCTCGATGGCCTGGACGATCCGGCCCGCGCCCGCCGCGCCCAGCGCGCCGCCCATCAGCCTCGCGTCGGTGCAGAAGGCGACGGCCTGAGCTCCGTCGACCAGGCCGCGCACGGCCGACACGCCGCTGTCGTCGTCCTCGTGGAGCGGCACGGCGGAGCCGGGATCGAGCAGGCGCGAGAACCGGACGGCCGGCGCGCGGGGATCGGCGACGGGGGCCGCGGAGCTTTCGATCGGAACCGTGGACACGACGGTCATCGCTGGCATCCCTCACATGCTCGTCACGGAGACGGGGTCACGGCGAATGTGTCAACGCCCCCGCCACCTGCCAACCCCTGTTCACCGGCGGGGCCGGTGGCCGGTTGTGGCCGTGGTTTCCGTCCGTTGACCGGCCGTGCGGGGCCGGGGTTCGATACGGCGATCCCACCTCTGGAGGACGGTCGTGTCTCACTGGTCCCTGCCGATCGTCACCGCCCTGCTCGCGGCGACGGCCTTCCCGTACGGCGCCCCACCTGACGCGGCCGTGGAGCGCGACCCCGTTTCCCTCGTCAACGTCTTCCACGGCACCAAGGAGGCGGCGCCCGACTTCGACCACGGCGGAGGGGGAGGCATGACCTTCCCCGGGGCCGTCCTGCCGTTCGGGATGATGCAGTGGAGCCCCGACACGGTGGCCAACGCCGGCGGCGGCTACCGGTGGGAGGACGACCGGCTGCGCGGCTTCTCCATGACGCACATCTCCGGGCCCGGGTGCACGGGCGCACAGGACTTCCCTGTGATCCCGTACTCGGGAGCGATCGGCCGCTCGCCCGCCACCCACGGCGAGGACTACGTCCAGACGTTCAAGCACGACAACGAGCGGGCCTCCCCCGGCTTCTACGGCACCACGCTCGACAGCGGGGTCAAGGCGGAGCTCTCCGCCAGCATGCGGGCGGGCGTCGCCCGCTTCACCTTCCCGCAGGGCAAGCCCGGCACGGTGCTGCTGAACACCAGCGGCTCGGTCAACGGCGTCGACGACGGCGAGACCAGGGTCAGCGGGAACACCGTCGAGGGCTGGGTGCAGACCGGCGGGTTCTGCGGCCCGCCGACCCGATACAAGATCTACTTCCACGCCACGTTCGACCAGCCGGTCACCGCGTTCGGCACCTGGAAGGACGGCGAGGTGCGCCCCGGCGCGAGCACGGTCGCCAACGCCGCCCCCGCGAAGGTCAGGGGCGACCTGGTCACGCCGGGAGACGTGACCGTCAACGGGCCCGGCTCGGGGGCCTACCTGCAGTTCGACCCGGCACGGCCGGTGCAGATGCGGGTCGGGCTGTCGTACGTCGGCATCGACGGCGCCCGGCGCAACCTCCAGGCCGAGATCGCCGCCAAGGGCCTGGACGAGGTGGCCCGCGAGGCGAGCGGCGTGTGGCGCGAGCGCCTGGGCCGGGTGCGGATCGGCGGCGGCACCGAGGACCAGCGGCGCACCTTCTACAGCAACCTCTACCACACGATGCTGCAGCCGCACGTCTCGGAGGACGTGGACGGCACGTACACCGGGTTCGACCACAAACCGCACCAGGTGCGGCCGGGCCGCCACCACTACGCGACCTTCTCCGGGTGGGACATCTACCGCAGCCAGGTGCAGCTCCTCGCCCTGCTGGCGCCGGACGTGGGCGCCGACATCGCGCAGTCGATGTACGACAACGCGCAGGCCGTCGGCAACGTGTGGGACCGGTGGTCGCACCAGACGGCGGTCACCGGCGTCATGGTCGGCGACCCGTACCACGCGATCGTGTCCACCATGTACGCCTTCGGCGCGCGCGGCTTCGACGCGAAGGCGGCGCTGCGGGCGATGGCCGAGGCGGCCAGGCGGACCGGCCCACGGGACATCGGCCATCCGCTGCTCGGCTACGACGAGCGGCCGGGAAACGCCGCGTTCATGCGTGAGGGGCACGTGCCCAACGATCCGTCGGCGACGCTGGAGTACGGCGTGGCCGACTTCGGGATCGCGCAGCTCGCCTCCCGGCTCGGCGACCGGGCGACGGCCGCGGAGTTCATGCGGCGCGCGCAGGCCTGGCAGCACATCTACAACCCGGGCACCGGATGGATCCAGCCGCGCCAGGGCGACGGCGCGTTCACCTCGCCCTTCGATCCGGCAAGCCCCGATGTGTACATGGAGGGCAACGGGGCGCAGTACCACTGGATGGTGCCGCACAACCCGGCAGGGCTGTTCACCGCGATGGGTGGCCCTCGTGAGGTCGTCCCCCGGCTCGACACGTACTTCGCCAAGCTCAACGCCGGGCCCGCCGAGGCACACGCCTATCTCGGCAACGAGGTGGCGCTGCCGTCGCCGTGGCTGTACGCGTGGACCGGCCAGCCGTACAAGACGCAGGCGCTGGTGCGCCGGGTGCAGCAGGAGCTGTTCAAGCCGGGACCGGACGGGCTGGTCGGCAACGACGACCTGGGCGCGATGGGGTCGTGGTACGTGTGGTCGGCCATGGGGCTCTTCCCCGCCATCCCCGGCCGTGCCGAGCTGCTGGTGAACACGCCGTTGTTCGAGCGGATCACGATCGACCGGCCGGGCGGGGACATCGTCGTGGACGCCCGGGGCGCAGGGCCGTACATCAGGTCGCTCCGGGTGAACGGCGCGGCGACGGACCGGGCGTGGCTGCCGGAGTCGTTCGCGACGGGCGGCGGGCGGCTGGACTTCGTCCGCGGCACCTCCCCTGACCGCGACTTCGGCGCCGACCCCGAGGACGCGCCGCCGTCGTTCGGTGGCGGGACGAAGCCGTACCTGGCAGGGTTCAGCCGCGGCAGCGGCCCGGTCGAGCCGGGCGGCGCGCTCGCGACGGAGCTCGCGGTCCGGTCGCTCGGCCAGGCCGCCACGGTCACCTGGGAGGCCAGGCCGCCGGCCGGCGTGACCGTGTCACCCGCACGCGGCACGCTCAGCCTGGCCGCCGGAGGCCAGGCCCGCCAGGCGGTCGAGATCTCCGTGTCCGGCGACGTGCCGCGCGGCGTGCTGACCGTGCCGGTCGTCGTGGGCGAGCTCACCGCCTCGGTGCGGCTCAACGTGGCCGCGCGCGGCACCCCGGAGTGGCACCACAACAACGCCGGCATCGGCGACGCGGACGCTCCCGGCGAGGCCAACATCGACGGGCCGGGCTTCAGCCTCTCGGCGCAGGCCCTGGCCGAGGCGGGACTCACCCCGGGCGCCCGGGTCAAGTGGCGGGACTTCACCTTCACCTGGCCGGACAGGAAGCGCGGCGAATGGGACAACGTTCGCACCGGCGAGGAACCGCTGGAGGTGGCCGCGCCGGACGGCGCCACCCGCCTGTCCTTCCTGGGAACGGGCGTGAACGGCTGGCCGGAGGCGGACGTCACCGTCACCTACACCGACGGCACGACCAGCTCGGGCAAGCTCGGCTTCAGCGACTGGATCCTGGACTTCGGGTCGGCCGAACCGCGGTTCGGCAACGAGGTCGTGGCCAGGACCCCGCACCGGTTGTTCTGGGGCTCATGGGCCTTCCAGCCCGTGCCCGCCCACGTCTACGCCTCGCAGCCCATCGCCCTGGACCCGGGCAAGAAGGTGCGGAGCCTGACGTTCTCCACCCCGCGTGACGGCCGGCTGCACCTGTTCACCTGGGCGTTCGCCTAGCGTGCCCACACCGGCTCGGCGCCCCGGATGCTCAGCATCACCGAGTACAGGGACGTGGTCGCGGTGATGAAGACGCGGTTGCGCTTGGGACCGCCGAAGACGAGGTTCGAGGCGCTCTCCGGCAGGCGCAGCCTGCCGAGGAGCGTCCCGTCCTGGTGGTAGGCGTGGATCGCCTGGCCGACGGCGGCCCAGATGCGGCCGGTCTCGTCCAGGCGCATGCCGTCGAAGCCTCCCTCGCCCTCGTGCTCGGCGAACACCTTGCCGCCCGCGAGCGCGCCGTCGCCGGTGACCTCGAAGACCCGCAGGTGGCCGTGCTCGGTGTCGGCGACGTAGAGCAGGCGCTCGTCCGGGGAGAAGGCCAGGCCGTTGGGCCGGGCGAAGTCGTCGGCCACCACGCGGACCTCGCCGGTGCCGGGGTCGGCCCGGTAGACGTGGCAGCCGTCGATCTCCTGCTCGGCCCGGTGTCCCTCGTAGTCGCTCTCGATGCCGTACGGCGGGTCGGTGAACCAGACGGACCCGTCGGACCTCACCACCACGTCGTTGGGGCTGTTGAGCCGCCTGCCGCGCCACCGGTCGGCGAGCACGGTGAGCGAGCCGTCGTGCTCGGTCCTGGTCACCCGGCGCGCGCCGTGCTCGCACGAGACGAGCCTGCCCTCGCGGTCGAGGGTGTTGCCGTTGACGTAGCCGGCGGGCTGCCGGAAGGGCCCCACCTGGCCGGTCATCTCGTCCCATCGCAGCATGCGGTCGTTCGGGATGTCGCTCCAGGCCAGGTAGCGGCCCGCGGGGACGTAGACGGGCCCTTCGGCCCAGCGCGTGCCCCGGTGGAGCCGCTCGATGTGACGGTCGCCCGCGACCCCCGCGATGCGGCGGTCGAACGCTTCGAACTCCACGGGGATCAGATGCACCGGGCACCTCCTTGGTGCCCACCTTCCTACCAAGATCTGCCCCGCCGGGCTAGGGCCCCGTCCCTGCTCCGGTCCGCCCGTGACCGTCGCCTCCGCCCCGCCCCGTGCCGGTCATGGCATTGTCGCGCAGACCTCCCTGTACGGCAGGCCCGGCACGTACGCCGCCCACTCCGCCGCGCTCAACGAGCGTCCCGCCCTCTCGCACGCCCGCGCCGTCACCAGGGCGGCATCGATCGGGTACTCGGTCAGCCGCCCGCCGGCGAGGGCCAGCAGCCGGCCCCCCGAGAAGCCGACGTGGGCGATCGACGGGTCCTCGACGGCGGCGATCACGACGCCGGAGGCGACGTCGTAGACCCACATGCCCTCGAAGTTGACGGCCGCGACGAGGGAGCCGTCGGGCGAGAACGTCAGCTTCCGGTCGGCGGGCAGGTCGCGCAGCGGCGCGGAGGACGGCCGCGCCGCTCCCCGTCGCCAGAAGGCCATCCTGGCCGAGCCCTCGGGCCAGCCGAAGACGGTGCCGTCGGTGGAGAAGCCCAGCCCTCGCACCTCCGCCCCGAGAGGACGGGCGACGGCCGGCCGTCCGGTCGTCGCGTCCAGGAAGCGCTCACCGATGGACAGGTGGCGCCCGTCGGGCGTGAAGGCGAGCTCGTTGGCCATGTCGGCCGGCGCCCGCCAGACCTGCCTGCCGCCGGGCAGCTCGACCATGCTGACGAAGGTCTGGCCCGAGACGGCCAGGCGCGCGCCGTCGGGGCTGAAGGCCAGGCCCTGGGGCGACTCGTCGCTCATCGGCAGCTCGGTCGTTCGCCTGCCCGTCATCGTGTCGAGGACGTGGACGGCGGTGTCGCCGCCCACGGCGACGGCCGCGCCGTCCCCGCTGAAGACGCGCGGGTACTGGGGCTCCTCCTGCAGGGTGATCGTCGCGCCCGTGGTGAGGTGGTGGAGCTTGCCGCCGCTCAGCAGGAGGCGGCCGTCGGGGCTGAGCAGGTCGCCGCTCGCGCCTCGGCGCGGCTGGAGGTCGAGCCGCACGCTGACCACGGTGTCTCCCGCGAGATAGCGCAGGGTGTGACCGTCGGGGTCGAACGCGAGGCCGTCCGCGCCGGAAGCGACGGGCTCGTCGAGCACCGGCGTGGCGTCGTGGGCCCACCACACCTGCAGTCCCCTGTCGTCCAGCGCGGCGATGAACCTGCCGTCGGGGCTCCAGGAGATGGCGCCGCCCTTCCAGTCGTGCATGCTCTTGTCCGACTCCTTGCCCGTCCGGACGGTGAGGATCTGGATGCTCTGGTCGGGCCCGGGGACGGCCAGCTTCGTGCCGTCCGGGCTCAGCGCGTACGTCTGGCACCGCCACGGGCAGTGCCACCACGTCTTCGCTCGTCCATCGGGCAACGGCTGGCGGCGCAGAGCGGAGCCCAGCAGCGTGTACACGGCCGTCTTGCCGTCGGCGGTCACCTCCACGTCCCCGCCGAGCGTGGGCACCCCTGTCTTCTCTCCCGTGCGGGGGTTCCAGTAGGTGGCGCCCTGTCCCCCGTGCACCACCAGAACATCCTCCGACATGCTGTACGACACGTCGAAGTCGTACTGACCCGCGCCCTCGGCCACCGGGTAGCGGGGTTCGAGAACGGCGCGCTTCGCCGTGTCCCACAGCCGGATCCCGCCCCCTTCGGTGGCGATCGCGAGCGTGCGGCCGGACGGGCTCGGCGCCATCCCGAGCAGCTTGCCCCGCTGGTGGCGGAAGGCGGCCGTCCTGCGTCCCGTGTGCGTGTCCCACACCCTCACCTCGCCGTCGGACGCGCTGAACAGCCGGCGGCCGTCCTTGCTGAGCGCCCTGACGGCGACGGCGGCGGGATCGGTGAACGACCTGGTGGCCGCCGAGGTGAGAGCGCGGTACATCGCCGCCATGGCCTGGGGGGTGGCGGCGATGTCGTGCGCCGCGACGCCGAGCAGCATGCCCAGCACCGGGTCCTTGGCGCGGACGGAGTCGGCCAGCGCCGCCAGCCGTCCCGACTCGGCGACGTCGCGCTGCTCGGCCACCTGCCTGCTCTGCTGGACGGCGAAGCCACCCGCGGCCAGCGCGAGCGCCAGCATGGCGGCCAGCGCGACCGAGATCGCCCGCACCCTGCGGCCCCTCCGCCTGACCAGGGCGACGCCGGCCTCGAGGAAGTCGCGCTCGGCGGGGGTGAGCGTGATGTTCCTGCGGCCCGTGGCCGCCCAGCGCTGGGCGGCGTCGAGCGTGCTGCCCTGGAAGAGGTCGCTCTCCCTGCGCCCGCCTGAGGCCCAGCTGGTGGCGGCGGCGGCGATTCGCCGGTGCACGGCCAGGCCGTCCCTCTCCGCCTGGATCCAGGCGCGCAGTCGCGGCCAGGCCATCGGAAGGGCGGGACGCAGCAGCCTGACCGGGTCACCGCCGGAGACCAGGTAGGCGAACGCCTCGAGGACGGGCTCGATGCCGGAGGGCAGCTCGGCGCGGGCGGCCTGGCGTACGGTGAGGTCGCCCTGGTCGGTGACGGTCACCAGACGCAGGAACAGCTCGGGCACCAGCTCGCGCTCGGCAGGGCCGAGCGCGGCGTAGGCGTCCTCGGCGAGAGTGCCGAGTGCGGGGTCGCGGGCCTGCTCACCGGCGCCGGACGCCATGGCGGCGGCCGAACCCGCGCCCTGGGCCAGCAGCCTGGCGGTGTCGAGACCGTCGCCGCTGACCAGCGCGAGCAGCAGCTCCCTCGAGGTGGGCCGCTGCCTCGGGTCCTTGGCGAGCGCGGCGGCCACCAGCTCCTTGACCTGGCCGGGCAGCGGCGACAGGTCGGGCTCGTGGGACAGCACGCGGTGCATGACCGCGCCCAGCGAGTCGGCCCTGAACGGGTCCGTCCCCGTGGCGGCGAACAGCACGGTGGCGCCCCAGGCGAACACATCGGCGGGCGCGCCCGCCCGCTCCCCCGAGAAGACCTCGGGCGCCATGTAGCTGGGTGTGCCCGCCACCAGCCCCGCCGAGGTGAGCGACATCTCCATCGTGCGGGCCACCCCGAAGTCGATGACCCTCGGACCGTCAGGGCCGAGCAGCACGTTGTCCGGTTTGAGGTCGCGATGGACGACGCCCGCGTCGTGGATCGCCGTCAGCGCGGTGGCCATGGCGGTGGCCAGCCGGTGCAGCTCGTCTCCGCGGAACACCTTGGCCACCTGCCGCAGGCTGGGCCCCTCGACGTACTCGGAGACGATGTAGGGCCGCGGTCCCTCCAGGTCGGCGTCGAGCACCCTGGCGGTGCAGAAGGCCGGGACGCGGCGGGCCGCGGCGGCCTCCTTGGCCAGGCGCGGCTGGACCGAGGGGTCGCCGCGCAACACCTTGATCGCGACGCGCACGCCCTCGGCGTCGTAGCCCTCGTAGACGACCCCCTGGCCGCCCTCTCCGACCCGGCCCGCCAGCCAGTACCCGCCGAGCCGCTGCGGGTCTCCGTCGATCAGCGCATCCCCCATGGCGTGTTGGATGCCCTCCGGAGCCGGAAAGTTGGCGATGGCGCACCGTTTCTGATCGGCCGGCCCTCGACCGCCCGCCGCCGGGCGGCGATCAGGGGCCCGCGTTGTCGGTGGGGCAGTGCAGGATCGGGAGACGACCTGATGGCGAGAACCGAAGGACTGCGATGTCATCCACACACGAACACGTGGCCGATCATGCGTTTCTCAGCGACATGTACGAGGACGGGTACTTCCCTGATCACCTCGTCGACAAGGGTAGAGCGATCCTGGTGAGGCTGTGCGAGCGGATCGAGGCGGGGCAGCCGTCGGATCTGGCGGCGCTGTACCAGCTCACGGAGGCTGCGACGGAGGAGTTCAACGCGCTGGGGGCCGAGTTCGAGGCGGCAGGCAGTGAGATCGAGACCGTGGCCCGGGAGGCGATCGCCGAGGACTTCTGGTTCGTGGCGTCGGCCTACGGGTTCGCGGAGGCCGACAGGGAGGAGTTGATCGCCGCCCGGGACTGGTGACCCGATCTTCACACAATCTCCACACGACGCGGGCCGGCCCTGCACCCGGAGCTCCTACGGTGTGCCCGTGACGACCTGCCGGCGACGCCTCCCCACGACGATCCTCCTGTCGGTCATGGGCGCGGTGACGGTCGCGATGCTGGCCGTGGGACTGCACATCGGCCAGTTGGTGACCGCGCTCTGGCTGCTGGCCCCCCTGGCCGAGGGGCTCGCCTACCTGGTGGCGCTCGCCGTCTACCTGCCCGTGATGACGGTCCTCCTCCGGCGGCGCCGGGTCGCCGCCTGTGCCGCCGGTCTGGTGCTGACGGTCACCGGCCTCGCCGCGCCCGTCACCCTCCAGTTCACCCCCGAGCTGCGCGTCCCTCTCCGCTTCCACCTGGAACGCTTCGCCTTCACCCAGGTGGCGGAGCTGGCGCGCGAGGGGAAGCTGCCCGCCGAGCGGCTCCACAGCTACCTGGGCGCCGAACTGCCGTCGCACCTGTGCTTCGTCTCGGCCAACTGCCGCGTCTCCGCCCTCGGCACCAGCGGCGGCCGGCCGGTCCTGTTCCTGCCCGACTGGCTCGGCATCCCCGACGACGCCCTCGGCTACGCGCACTTCACCGGCGAGGCCACCGGGAGCTTCGACGCGTACGGCATGCGCGTCTGCCCCACCACGCACCTGGGCGAGGGCTGGTGGTGGATGGACAGGTGCCGAGGACCTCGCCGGAGCTGATCTCCATGGTTCCCGCCCATGACGCCGCGGCCCGGACTCCGGGCCGCGTGCGCCTGGTCTCAGCGGTCCACGTGCAGCCGGCCGAACTCGACCAGCGGGGTGCTGCCAGCGAAGTTGCGGTCCACCTCGGCCCGCTCGGCCGCGCTCGGGTAGGCGTTCGTGCAGCTCACGGGGGCGCTGGAGCCAGACATCAGGTCGGAGCAGAGGCCGGTGCGACGGTCGGGCAGACCTAGGATGTGGCCGATCTCGTGGGCGGCGATGCGCACCGGGTGGTAGCCCTGTGAGGTGGCTTGCCTGCCCATCCAGATGGTGCCCCTGCCCAGGCTGGTGGGCAGGGCGCGGGGCCAGCCGTTGTCGGCGACGACGACGAAGTGGGCGGGGGTGCCGGCGACGAGGCGGACGTTCGTGACGCTGGCGTTCCAGATCTGCGCGGCCTGGTCCACCGCGCCGCGGAACTCGGCAGCCCTGCCGGCGTCGTACCGGAGGACCCTGACCAGGGAGGCGGCCTGTGCGGGCGAGGTGGCCAGCAGGAACGCGAGGGTGAGGACGAGAGAGAGCGCGAGACGGAGGGGTCGGGGCATCGTGTCTCCTCGGACAGTGGGGGTGCTGTCACGGTAGGCGCGACAGCTCCGTCCGGGGATAAGCCAGTTTGCCCCTATTACGGTGGTATGGATGGGTCGATGTTCACCGACCCAACGAGGCCCGCGCCCGCCTGTTGCGGACGCGCTCGGTCAGGACGTAGCCCGCCACCAGCACGGCGACCACGGGCAGGACGGCGAGCTCGTGCAGGGCCTGCAGCCCGAAGGCCACGGCGACGAGCACGCCGACGACGGGGAAGAACCAGCCGGGAATCGGGGTGTACCCGGCGGCGCGCGCCTGCTGGGCCGCCTCCAGCGCGGCGGCGGCCTCAGCGGGTTCCGCTATGGAAACAGTGGGCGCTACACCGCGGTGAAGCGGAAGGCGAAGCGCGCCTCCCCCGCCCTCAGCTCGTAGCGCGGCAGCACGCCAGGACCGCAGGCCGCGGTGCCGACGCCGTGCTGGGCGTGGTCGAGGTGGACGTGCACCCGCTCCCCCTTCCGCAGGTCGGTCAGGTGGCCGGCGGCGGCCAGCTCCTCCGTGCTCCATCTGCGCACGGTCAGGCCGAACACCGGCTCGCCCTCGATCCGCAGCCCCGGCCCTTCACCTCCGGTCAGCCGCGCCCACCTGACGTCGGCGCGCTGCCCGTTCTCCTGCGGATAGACGTACGGCGTCTGCAGTTCCTCGATCGAGGCGCCCCAGCCGCCCACCGCGGCAGCCATCCCCGTGTCGGGATAGGCCTCGCCAGGCCCGCGTCCGAACCAGACGACCTCCTCGAAGCTCGCCGGCAGCGTCATGGACAGGCCGAGCCTGGGCAGCGGCAGCGTCCACTCCCCTTCGGGCACCACGTGCACGTCGAGGCCGATCCCCTCCCCCACGTCGCTCCACCGGTAGGTGACGCTCATGCCGAGGTCGGTGGCGGCGGGCGCGACGCGCGACCTGACGGTCAGCACGCCGTCCTCGCGGGAGACGGAGTCGATCCTGTGGGTGAGGCGGTGCAGGCCGAGCGTGCGCCAGTTCCACTCCAGGCCGCCGAAGCGCTCGTTGTCGACGGGCGCGCGCCACAACTCGAGCCTCGGCCCCTCGACGTCGAGCCCGAACAGCCCGGTCAGCCTGCCCGTCCTGGAGTCGAAGGTGGCGCCGGCGAGGTCGGCGCCCGCCCTGCCGCGGGTCACGACCGGCTCCCGCCGTCCCTCGCCGACCTTCGTCTGGCCCCAGGCCACCTCGTGCCCCGCCTCGGCCCACGGCAGGTCGGCGGCCAGGACCGCACGCACGGTCAGCCACAGCTCGCCCGGCTCCGCCACCTCGGGCAGTGTAGGCAGCTTCACCTCGGCGCCGGGGCTCTCGGGCACCTCCAGGACGCCCTCCGCCACCACCGTGCCGTCCGCCGTCAGCGCCCAGGGGAACGACAGCGGGTACGGCACCGCCCGCGTCACCGTCACCGTCCCCTCGTCGAAGGCGAACCTGACCGGTTCGAAGACCTTCTTCAGGTCCAGCAGTCCGGGCGAGGGCGTCCTGTCGGGGAAGACCAGCCCGTCGACCACGAAGTTCGCGTCGTGCAGCGGCTCACCGAAGTCGCCGCCGTAGGCGTAGCCGTACTCCTGGTGGGTCAGGCCGTGGTCGATCCACTCCCAGATGAACCCGCCCGCCAGCCTCGGGTAGGTCTCGAACAGCTCCTGGTACTCCGCCAGGCCGCCGGGCCCGTTGCCCATCGCGTGCGCGTACTCGCACTGCACGAACGGCATCGCCCTGCGCCGCGCGTCCAGCTCGGGGTCGTCGAGGGGATCCTCCTCGCCTCTGCCGATGGCCTCCACCTCGGCGTGCGAGGCGTACATCCTGCTGTAGACGTCGACGTTCGCGCACGACAGGTCGCCCTCGTAGTGGATCGGCCGCGAGGGGTCCCTCTCACGCGTCCAGTCCGCCATGACCTTCAGGTTGGAGCCGACGCCGGCCTCGTTGCCGAGCGACCACATGACCACGCTCGGGTGGTTCTTGTCGCGCTCGACCATGCGCCTCATCCGGTCGAGCAGCGCCTGCGTCCAGCGCGGGTCGTCGGTGGGGTTGCCGCGCCAGGCCGTCTGGCCGAACCCGTGGGTCTCCAGGTCGCACTCGTCGACCACCCACAGGCCGTACTCGTCGCACAGGTCAAGGAAGGCCGGATGCGGCGGGTAGTGGCTGGTGCGGACGGCGTTCACGTTGTGCCGCTTCATCAGCAGCACGTCCTCGACCATCGTCTCGTACGGCACGGCCCGCCCGTGGTCGGGGTGGAACTCGTGCCTGTTGACGCCCTTGAAGACCAGCGGCACGCCGTTGGCCCTGAGCACGCCGTCCTCGACGGTGATCGTGCGGAAGCCCACGCGCAGCCGTACGGTCTCCTCCGCGGTGACGAAGCTCGCCTCGTACAGCCGGGGATGCTCGGCCGACCACGGCTCGGCAGCCACCTGCACCTCGGTGCCCGGAGCCAGATCGGCGACGCCCAGTTCGGGGATGGACAGCAGCCCTTCGCCCTCGAAGCTGAGCGTCCCGTCGGCCGCGGCGCGCACGAACAGGTCGGCGCTCGACCGGGTCAGCTCCACCTCTCGGAAGATGCCGGGCAGCCACCACATGTCCTGGTCCTCGAGGTAGCTGGCGGCCGACCACTGGTGCACCCGTACCGCGAGGACGTTCGCGCCCTCCACGAGGTACGGCCCGGCGTCGAACTCGGCGGGGAGCCTGCTGCCCGTGGAGAAGCCCAGCTCGTGGCCGTTCAGCCAGACCTTGAACGTGGAGTCCACGCCCTCGAAGCGCAGCCGCCCACCGCTCCAGCCCTCGGGCAGGTCGAAGACGCACCGGTAGTCGCCCGTCGGGTTCTCGTCGGGAACGCGCGGCGGGTCCACAGGGAAGGGGTAGACGACGTTGGTGTAGGCGGGCGCGCCGTGACCGTGGAGCGGCCAGTGGGACGGCACCGCCAGCACGTCCCAGGCCGAGTCGTCGAAGGAGGGGGCGGCGAAGTCGTCGGGCAGGTCGGCGACGGATGACAGGCGGAAGCGCCAGTCGCCTGTGAGGTCGAGGGAGGGGGCGTCGGAGCGAAGCGCGGCGCGCGGTTCGAGGCGTCCGGCACCGGGGGGGAAATCAGCGAAGTACACAGAAACCGATGTTTTCCCAATAAACCGAACATGTCCATGGGTTCGCCGCTGCCCATGGGTTCGCCGCTGTCCATGGCGCTCGGGAGCCACCCGCGTCGGTCAACAGATGTGCGTGTCCTCGCCGTTGATGATGAGTGCCTGCCCGTCGCGCAGGGTGCGGTGCGCGACGCCGTCCGCATCGTAGGTGGCCGCGACGACACCCAGAGCCTGCGACTCAGGGTGACCATCAGAGTCGATGTGTGGCACCACCGCGTAGTCGAGGATGCCCAGCCCGTCCCAGATCGCCGGCTCGCCGTAGGTCGCGGGGACGACCTGCGGGTCGTCGCAGCGCTCCAGTCCGCGCAGGCTCGGCGCAAGCACACAGGGGCCGGCGCTGTATCCGGCGTAGACCACTGCGTCCCGTCGGATCAAGGCCGTCAGTGCGATGTCGGCGCCACTGCGGGCGAGCGCGTAACGCAGCATGAACACATTTCCGCCGCGCACCCACACCATGGGAAAGCGGCCCAGCACGGCCGCGACGGCCTGGTGGGGCCGGTCGAAGAACGTGCGCAGGTCAAGCTCGGTCGGCTGCAGCCCCAGCGCGGTGAGCGCGCTCGTCTCACGCTCGACCCCCGCTGTGCGTTCGTCCTCGGGCTGGGCGTCCATGGCGTTGGCGATCACGGCGACTTCGGCCGAACCCTGCCTGTCCAGCAGTGCAAGCAACTGGTCCGGACGATCGCCCATGCGGAAGGAGGAGAGATACATGCGCACCGAAGAACCCTAGCTCTCACCTTGGGGTGCGGCGGGAGCGCGTCGATGCGGTCCCTTGCGGCATGACGCGACAGTGCCTATCGTCCCGATATATCAGGTCGATATATCTGGGCCGATGGTTCGTCCGGCGAACACGGGAGCTGTGATGAGGCGGATCGACTACGACACGGAGCAGTACCAGGACTACGCGCGTGGCCGGGCGCTCACCGAGCAGCAGCTGCGGGCATGGATCAGCGCGTTCGGAGCGGTGCTGCCCGAGCGGCGCCCTCTGGCGGGGCTGGACGTCGGCTCGGGGACGGGCAGGTTCACCCCCGCGCTGGCGCGGGCGTTCGGGCCGGTGACCGGCGTCGAGCCGTCGGTCCGCATGCGCGAGATAGCGCAGACGCAGTCCCCGCACGCCGATGTCCGGTATCTGGCAGGCTCCGCCGAGGACATGCCGGTGCCGTCCGGCAGCGCCGACTACGCGCTCATGTTCTTGTCCTGGCACCACGTCCAGGACAAGCCGCGGGCGGCCCGGGAGCTGGCCAGGGTGCTCAGGCCAGGCGGGCGGCTGCTCCTGCGCGCCAATTTCAGCGACCACCATCCCATGCCGTGGTGGCTGGAGCACTTCCCCCGCGGCCTGGAGGTCGATGCCTCGCTGTTTCAGCCGCTGCACGAGGTCATCGCGATGTTCACATCGGACGGCTGGCGCGTCACCGGTTTCGGCACGGTCCTCCAGCCGTCCTCCGGCACCCGCGCTGACATGCTCGAACGGCTGCGCCTGCGCACCCTTTCGTTCTTCGCTCAGCTCAGTCCCGACGAGCTGGAGGCCGGCTTCCGCCGACTGGAGCAGGCTGTCGCCGCGGATCCCGGCGCACCGGCGCCCGCGTTCTCCGAGCCGCTGCTCACACTCGAACGGTGCCGGTGACGCCGACGGCGCCTCGTTGACCTGCGCCGCGACGAGCTCCCCTGCACAGGCGAAGCGTGCGCGTCCGGAGCAGCGGGGTCACGGCGCCGAGCCGGCGGGACCGCTTCGATCAGCGCGTGCCGGCGGCGTGCTCGTGGACGGATGCGAGGCGGCGTGTGGCCTCGATCAGCTCGGTGCGGTCGGCGGTGGCGGCGAAGCCGAGGCGGAGGTAGGCCGCCGGGAGTTCGGTGGCGAAGTAGCGGTTGCCGGCGCTGACGGCGACCCCGTGCTGCCGGGCCGTGTCGGCGATCACGGTGTCGTCCGTGCCGTACGGCAGGCGGACCCACAGGTGCAGCCCGCCCGTGGGGATGCGGGTGAGCGTCCAGTGGGGAAGTTCGTGCGCGACGGCGGCCGCCAGCGCTCCGCACCGCTCCCGCAGGGCTGCGGCCAGAGAACGGACATGCCGTTCCCATGTGGGAGAGCTGAGGAGTTCGAGCGCTGTTTCCTGGAGCGGGCGGGTGACGAAGAAGTCGTCTACCAGGCGGGTGGCGCGCAGGCGTTCCATCACCGGGCCACGGGCCACCAGGGCGCCGATGCGCAGGCTCGGCGCCGCCGGTTTGGTGAGCGAGGTCAGGTAGACCACGGTGCCGTCGCGATCGTCGGCCAGCAGAGGCGGCGGCACCGGCGTGCCGTGGCCGAGGTGCCGCGCGAAGTCGTCCTCGATGACGAACGCGCCCGCCGCCCTGGCCGCATCGATGATCTGGCGGCGGCGTTGTGGCGCGAGCACGGTGCCGGTGGGGTTGTGACAGGCCGGCTGGCAGTACAGCAGGCGTGCGCGGGTCATGGCGAAGGCGTCGGCCAGGAGGTCGGGTTGCAGGCCGTCGGCGTCCATCGGCACCGGTACCGGGCGCAGGCCGGCCGCCCTGGCGGCGGCTATCGCTCCCGGATAGGTGGGCGACTCCATCAGGACGGGGTCCCCCGGCGCCGCGATGGCCCGGAACGCCATGGACAGCGCGCTCTGCCCACCGGCCGTGATCAGGATGTCGTCCGCGCTCACGCCGCCGCCGGCCATGGTGGCGAACACGCTGCGCAGGGACGTCAGGCCGCTGGCGGGGGCGCGGTCCCACGCGTCGGGGCGGCGCGCGGCGCGGGCCAGCGCCGCGGTCAGGATCTGGGTGGGCTGGAGCGATCGATGCAGGTAGCCGCCGTCCAGCATGATCGTGCCCGCGGGTGGCGAACCGACGGCGCCGGTGAGGATGCGGGTGTCCACGGTCCGGTCGGCGAGGGTGACGGTCTGCCAGGCGGTGTCGGCCACTTCGGCGCGCCGCTGGGCGCGTGCCGCCACGTACGTGCCGCTGCCCGGACGGGTGACCACCAGGCCCTCGGCGGCGAGCGTGGCGATCGCCTGTGACACGGTGGCGGGGCCGACCTGGTAGCGCCTGATCAGCTCGCGGCTGCTGGGCAGACGGTCGCCCGGTGCCAGCCGGTCGATCATCGCGCGCATCCTGGTCGTCAACTCCGCAGAACTGCTACTGTCTGACATGAGAAACGATAATAGCGCTTCCCGGATTTCCGCAGAATCGCTTCTGGACGTCGCGGCCCTGCGCGCGGACACCCCCGGCGCCGGCGACGTCGTGCACTTCAACAACGCCGGTTGCGGTCTGCTGGCCGCGCCCGTGCTGGCCGCGATGGTCGACCACCTGCGGCTGGAGGCGAGCATCGGTGGCTACGAGGCCTCGGCCGCCCGCGCCGAGCAGGTCCGCGAGTTCTACGCCGAGACCGCCGCCCTGATCAACTGCGCTCCCGAGAACATCGCGTTCGCCGGTAGCGCCACCCACGCCTTCTCCACCGCCCTGTCGGCGATCCCGTTCGAGGCGGGTGATGTGATCCTCACGACCCGCAACGACTTCATCTCCAACCAGATCGCCTTCCTGTCGCTGGGTAAGAGGTTCGGCGTGCGGGCCGTGCACGCGCCCGACCTGCCAGAGGGCGGGGTGGACGTGGAGGCGATGGCGAGACTGATGAGGGAGCACCGCCCGCGGCTGGTGGCCGCCACCCACATCCCCACCAACTCCGGCCTGGTCCAGCCGGTGGCCGAGATCGGGCGGCACTGCCGCGAGCTCGATCTGCTCTACCTGGTCGACGCCTGCCAGTCGGTCGGTCAGTACCCGATCGACGTCGCGGAGATCGGCTGCGACCTGCTCACCGCCACCTGCCGCAAGTTCCTGCGCGGCCCCCGCGGCTCTGGCTTCCTGTACGTGTCCGACCGCGTCCTGCGCGCCGGTTACGAGCCGCTGTTCATCGACATGTACGGCGCGCGCTGGGTCGAGCCCGGCCGCTACCAGCCCGTCGAGACGGCGGCCAGGTTCGAGGACTGGGAGTTTCCCTACGCCATCGTCCTCGGCTGCGCCGCCGCCGCGCGCTACGCCCGCCAGGTCGGCATGGACGCCATCGCCCGCCGTACCCCCGCCCTGGCCGCAGGGCTGCGCGACAGGCTCGCCGATCTGCCGGGGGTGCGCGTGCTCGACCACGGCCGGCAGCTGGGCGCCCTGGTCACCTTCGCCATCGACGGCTGGCAGCCGGAGCCGTTCAAGGCCGCCATGGACGCACGCCGTATCAACTCGGCGCTCAGCTACCGCCACTTCGCGCAGTTCGACTTCGGCGACAAGGACATCGACTGGTGCCTGCGCCTGTCGCCGCACTACTACAACACCGAACAGGAAGTGGACCAGGTCGTCGCGGCGGTCGCCGACCTCAGCCTCGTGGGCGGCAGCCGTGACGACCGCTGAACCTCTCACCGAGCCGGGTGCCGCCTCCGCGCGGGAAGGGCTGTGGCGCAACAGCGACTTCCTGAAGTTCTGGCTCGGCGAGACCCTGTCGCTGCTCGGCACCCAGATCACCAACCTCGCGCTGCCGCTGACCGCGATCTACGCCTTCCAGGCCACCGACGAGCAGGTCGGCCTCCTGCGGTTCCTGCAGCTCGCGCCCTACCTCGGGCTCGCTCTGCTGTTCGGGGTCTGGGTCGACCGGGTCAGGCGGCGGCCTGTCATGGTGTGGGCCAACCTCACCAGAATGGTCCTGCTCGCCCTGATCCCGGTCCTGTCCTGGCTGGACGTCCTCAGCATGGCGCCGCTCCTGGTCATCGCCTGCGTCATCGGCGTCGCTTCGGTGCTGTTCGACGTGAGCTGGATGTCCTTCGTGCCCACCCTCGTGAAGGACCCCCAGCACTACGTCGAAGCCGGCGCCAAGATGGGGATCAGCTCGTCGGCGGCCGACGTGGCCGGTCCCGGGCTCGCCGGTGCCCTGATCAGTGCGCTCACGGCGCCGGTGGCGTTGGTCGTGGACGCGTTCTCCTACCTGGTGTCGCTGGCGTCGCTGCTGCTGATCCGCACGCGTGAGCCACGTCCAGAACCACCCGCGGCGAAGAGACGTCTGCTGACCGAACTGCGCGAGGGTCTGCACTGGGTCTTCGGCAACCCGATCCTGCGCGCGCTGGCCCTCGTCGGGTTCTGCTGCAACTTCTCCATGGTCACCGTCTGGACCATGTTCCTGCTGTACGGCACGCGTGACCTGCAGCTGGACTCCACGACCCTGGGCGGCGTCTTCGCGACGGCCTCCGTGGGCGGCTTGATCGGCGCGGCGATCTCCCGGAAGATCATCGCGCGATTCCGGCTCGGGCGGGTCTATCTCGTGGCTCAGACGGCTCTCCTGCTGGGCCCGGCACTGCTCGTCGTGGCGGGCGGCCCGAGGCCGGTGATGGTGGGGATGTTCGTCCTGTCCTTCTTCGCCACCTACCTGGGCCTCGGCGTCGCCAATGTCATCATCGTCAGCCTGCGCCAGACCAGCACGCCGCAGGCGATGATGGGCCGCATGACCGCGGTCTTCCGCACCTTGCTGTTCGGTGGCGGCGCGCTCGGCGGTCTGTCCGCAGGCCTCCTCACGGGTGCGGTCGGCGCCAGGGGCGCGCTCACCATGGCGGCCATCGGCTCGGCCGTCGTGGTGATCGGGCTCGTCGTCTCCCCGGTGAGCCGACTCCACACCCTGCCGGCGCCGCCAGCAGAACCCGCCGCTGCCTGACACGGCCGAGCACGACCCGGCGTCGACGGATCACCTAGCTGATGCTGTTGATCCAGATCCCGATGGGGATGGACGTCGCCGTAGAGGCGAGATAGCCGAGCAGGAAGAACGTCCACTGCTGGCGCCGTTCGGCATGGATGGTGGCTTTGGTCTCGGAGAAGAGAAGGTGCCGGATCTTCTCGGCCTGCTCCTCGTTGATCTCCAGGAGGCGTTGCTGCTCCGCGGCCTGGGTGACGAGCGCTTCACGCGCGGCTTGCTGAGCTTCGACGTCACGCTGGAGTTCATCCATGAGCGCGGCGGCTTCCGCGAACGCGGTGTTGACACGTTCGACGCGCCGCTGGAGAAGCTCCCCGGGGTCCTCGGCCGCCTGGTCGAGCCGTTGCCGGTCTGACTTCCTTCGCAGCCAGTCGATGGCCATCGCGATGGCGGCCGGGGCGACGAAGACGGCACCCGTCAAGATCACTATGGGATGGAGCGGGTCTGGCCACTGAACCCTGAGCAAGGCGGAGACAATGGTGGCGGAGACAAGCACCACGCCGACATACGTCACCGTCTTCTTCGCGAATACCCGTAGCGCCCGCGTGGTCATTCGCGACGCTGGGCGGCGAGGCGGGTCGGCAGTCTCGTTACCCATGACAGCTATTGGACCGCGCGACCGTGTGCGCCGTGAGTCTCGTGATCGAATCGCGACGTCAAGGGGTTCGGCGCACGACCATCATCGGCCGACATCAGCGGGAGGGCGCGTTCCGTTCCGGTGGTCGCACCGCCGGGATCTTGATTGTGCTTGCAGGGCTGTCGCCATTGTTTCGGCCAGTGCGCGACCCTCCGGCTGGTCCTCGCCTTACTTCTCGCCGCGGCCGCCTGCTCCACCCAGAACACGGGCGCGGCGAGAACCCCTCCTCGGCTCCGTCCCCACCACCTTCCCCGGCCCCGTCCGCGCTGCCCACGTGCGCGACCACAACCGAGCCCACGTGGACTCCCGTGCCGCTGCCACGCCGGACCGCCAGGGACGGCTGGCGGGTGGTCACCGCCCTCGCCGGGGGCCTGCCGACGGATGTGGTCGCGCTCAAGGACGGGACGGTCTGGGTGGCGGGCGATCACCCTGTCACCCGGCCCACCACGCCCCGACGAGAAGGAAGGTGCGTCGCCGTCACTCGTGACGGCAGCATCCCGGTGGTCTGGCGCAAGAAGGGCAGCGAGAACGACAGGCACTGGACGCTGCGGGACCGCGATGCGCCGAGCAACTCACGAAAGTGACCGCGTCCGCCGGCGGGAGCGTGTGGGTGTTCGGTACGAATCCGCTTCCACAGGGCAATGAGCTGAGACTGGCCCGCTGGGACGGCAGGCGATGGCACAAGATCCCCTCCCCCGAACCGCCTCTCCCGGAGTGGGAAGACCCGAGGGTCATCGTCACCGACCTGGTCGCGACCGGCCCGAGTGACGTATGGGTGGCGGCCAACATAGAGGTCGCCGACGAGGAACCGGGCTATCTGCTCCTGCTGCACTGGAACGGCGCCGCATGGTCATGGCAGCGCGGCTCGAAGGAGAGCGGAAGCGGTCAGCTGGTACCGGACGGCCGTGGAGGGTTCTGGCTCACCCGGGTGGAGAAGGACGACCTGCAACACATGGCGGGCCGTCGTCGGACACCCGTTCGGCTCCCCCTGGCCGGAGATCACGGCGTGAACCTGGTGATCTCCCAGGTCCCCGGCTCCACCCGCGTCTGGGGAGTGGGAGTGGAGTCGGAAACAGAGTACGGCAACCTGATCTGGAGCAGCGGATGAGGAGGTCCTCACCCCACCGGCATCTCCTGATCACCCAACGCGAGGCGCCCGCCGCCGACAACGGCCCGGAACCTGTCGCCGAACGTGCCGGCCGGGTTTCTGCGGGACCTAACACGGCACTTTCCTGCGGTGTACGGCGATCGCCACCCCGAGGGCGAGGGCGGCATATCCACAGGTCACGGCCAACCCTGCCCATGGCGGGAGCGGGTAGTAGCCACCGAGCAGTGAATGGTCCACGTCCACATGCGCGAAGGTGGGGACGCTCTGCGTGATCGCGAACCCGGCGGCAGGGGTGATCATCAGCAGCCATGGCACCAGACCCGCGGTCGCCAGCAGGTAGGGCACGACGACCAGCGCGATGGCCAGCCCGATGGCGACGACGCCCCGCATGACCAGCCCGGCGAGGCCCAGAGCCAGCACGGCGGCGGCCGCGGTCAGCGCCGCGTAGCCGACGATCACCCGGAGCCCGGTGCCCAGAGTGATCGGCTGAATCGGGTTCTGATTGGCGTGCAACAGCGCCAGGCCGGCAGGAACCACGATGCCCGAGGTCGCCAGCCCGGCCACGAACGCGACCGCACCGACGACCATGGCCTTGGCCGCCAGTAGTCGCGCTGGATGCGGCTCGGCCAGCAGGCTCGTCCTGATCTGCCCGCGCCGGTCTTCCGCCGTGAAGAACGTGACCGCCACCACGAGCACCAGGATCAGCCCCACAGCTCCGCCGATCAGCGTGAAGTCAGCGCGCAGACCGCCCGTCACCGTGGCGGGCCCGATGTCACCGCCCCCTGTCACGAGGAGCTGGTCGCCGGACTCGACGACCCGGCCCGGGTGATGCGGGGTCCTGCCGTCGGGCTTCATGACGACGCCGACGTCGTCGTGCCGCCACGAACCGTTCGCGCCCTGCAGCTTGATCTGGTCGAAGGTGGCGGTGGCCTGGGCGAAGCGTGACGCCATCTCCCGCAGAGCGCCTGGCGAGGTGGCGAACAGCCCGATCTGGACCGTCTCCGGCAGGCCGGTCAGCTTGACCGTGCCGACCTCGGTCCATGTCTTGCCGTCGCCCGACTCGTAGCCGGTGAGAGTGTCACCCGACCTGGTCAGCCGCAGCCACCGGGGCGTCTGCACAGGACCGCCGGCCACGTCGTGGGTGAAGTTGTGTTGCATCCTCACACCGTGCCTGCCAGTGATCATGACAGCGGCATACGGTGTGCCCTGCTTGAGGCTCTGCCTGACGAGAAGCCCGGCCTTCGCCCATGGCATCACTCCCTCCTCATAGCCGGGGTGCACTCCGGGTATGGCGTCCGGCGGCCGGAACTGCCCGGTCATGTCCGACACGCGGGCGGTGATGCTGCCGTCCCCCTTGAGTGGCTGGTGAACGAAGTAGTACTTGTCGTTCACCGCCGTGCCATCGGGTCCCAGCAGAGGCGCGGGACAGGGGCCCTCGCCCTTCCCTGTTACGCAGGTACTGCGGGCGCCTCCGGCGATCAGTAGTCCGAGCGACACGGTGACCAGCACGGAGGCCACCATGAGGAGCACCCAACCGCGCCCGGTGCGGAACCTGGTCCACTCCGCGCGCAGCAACTGAGGGAAGCCGTCCCGCCCGACCCGTTGGCTGGATCGGTATGGCGTAGATGAACTCATGCCGACGGTTGTACGCGGCACCCGGTTCCAGCCGGGTCGCAGCCGCTGCGACCCGGCTGCGACCCGGGATCTGGCAAGGTTGGCCCATGGCACCTCGACCCGGCGGCCGGTTCGGTCGCCCTGCCCGCACGACGACCGGCGGTGACCGGCGGTGAGGGTCCTCGTCGTCGAGGACTTCGAGGTCCTCGCCCGCTCCATCGGGACCGGGCTGCGCCGCGAGGGCATGGCCGTCGACGTCGTCCTGGATGGAACCGCCGCCCTCGACCGTCTGGCCGTCACCCGCTACGACGTGGTGATCCTCGACCGCGACCTGCCCGGCGTCCACGGGGACGAGATCTGCAGGCGACTGGCCCACGGCCGCTGTGAGACCCGCGTGCTGATGCTCACCGCCTCCGGCACGATCGAGGACCGTGTCGACGGGCTCAGCCTCGGCGCCGACGACTACCTGCCCAAGCCGTTCGCGTTCGCCGAACTGGTCGCCCGCGTCCGGGCCCTGGCCCGGCGCGCCACCCCGCCGCTACCACCCACCCTGGCGTGCGGTGACATCACCCTCGATCCGGCCCGCCGTACCGCGTCCCGGGCCGGCCGGCGCCTTGAGCTGAGCCCCAGGGAGTTCGCCCTCCTCGAGTGCCTGCTCGCCGTACCCGGCCTGGTCCTCTCCGCTGAGGAACTGCTCGAACGTGTCTGGGACGAGGCCGCCGACCCCTTCAGCAGTGCCGTCAAACACACCATGCACCGGTTACGGGTCAAGCTCGGCGAACCGCCCGTGATCGAGACCATCCGCGAAGGCGGCTACCGCATCGGGCCGTCATGACCTCCCGGCAGCTCGCCAGAAGGTCCCTGCAGACGCGGCTCGCGCTCGCCTACGCGGCGGGCATCTACGCCGCCGGAGTCTTGGTGCTGGTATTCGTCGACGTCCCGCTCGCCACCATCCACGCGGCCATCCCCGCAGGCCATCCCCCATCGAGCGGGATCGCCGCCGGGCCAGGGATCAGCCTGCCCCAACTCCTCATGGGATCCGCCGTCGCCCTGGTCATTCTGGTTCCCGTCGCCCTGACTCTCGGCTGGTACGTCGCCGGCCGGTTCCTGCACCCGCTGCGCGCCATCACCGCCACCGCCAGAATCATCTCCGCCGGAAACCTCCACCGACGCCTCGACCTCGGCGAGCCAACGGACGAGCTGACCGAACTCGGCCACACCCTCGACGACCTGTTCACCCGCCTGCAAGCCTCCTTCGACGCCCAACGCCACTTCGTCGCCAACGCCTCCCACGAGCTGCGCACCCCTCTCGCCGGCCTGCGCACCCTCCTTGAAGTCGCTCTCGCCGACCCCGATGCCGACGCCGACACCCTGCGCTCGGTTTGCCAGGAGGCCCTCGCCCTGGGCGGACACCAGGAGCGGCTCGTCCAGGCACTGCTCGCGCTGGCCACCAGTGAGCGGGGCGTCACCCGCTGGGACCGCCTCGACCTCGCCCACGTCGTCGAAGGAGTGCTCGCCTCCCGCCGCGACCAAGCCACAAAGAGGGGCATCGACCTCGCCGAACGCCTGAAGCCCGCAGTGACAGCCGGGGACCCGAGACTGATCGAGAGCCTCGTCGCCAACCTCATCGACAACGCCATCCGCCACAACCACGAACACGGGCACGTCCAGATCATCACGCGGAGCTCCGGCACACAGGTGGCCCTTACGGTCGCCAACAGCGGGCCGGCCATCCCCGACGACCAGATCCAGCGCCTCTTTCAACCCTTCCAGAGACTGGCGCCTGATCGTCACGGCCGTCACGACGGCTACGGCCTCGGCCTCGCCATCGTCAATGCCGTCACCCAAGCTCACCACGCCACCCTCACCGCCGACGCACGCCCCGAAGGGGGTCTGTCCATCACCGTGCGGTTCGCGCAGGGATCTCATCCGAACCTTCCCTGACATCAGGGGACGACTACGCAGGGGCTCGCGGCGGCGCCGGAGCGCCCCGAGGCGAACGGGCCGTGGTCCTTCGGGGCAGATCCGTCCTCACGCCCGCCCGGCTGGGGACAGCCGGAGACCGTGGAGCGCTCGCAACCGGATGGCCGGCAGCCGCGGGGCGGCGGTCACGGCTGCCTTCTCGGGTCGAATCCGGTGGTGTCCGCCAGCCGCTGGAACAGGCGGCGCTCGTCCTCGCTGAGCGGGGCGGGGACCACGATCCTGGTCTCGGCGTACAGGTCGCCGGGCTCTGCCTGGGGGTTGGGCAGGCCACGGCCGTGGAGCCGGAGACGGTCACCGCTCGAGGTGCCCGGCGGCACCTTGATCAGTTCCGGGCCGGCGGGTGTGTCCACCGGCACGGCGGCTCCCAGCGCGGCCTCCCACGGAGCCAGACGAAGCTCTACGTGGATGTCGCGCCCCCGGACCCGGTACTTCGGGTGGTCGGCGATGCGTACCACGAGGAAGAGATCGCCGTCAGGCGCTCCCGCCCTGCCGCGCCCGCCCTGCCCGGGGATCCGGAGGCGCTGGCCCGCGACGAATCCGGGAGGGATCACGATCTCCATCCGGTGGCGGCCGTCGAGGGTGAGGACGCGGCGGGCGCCGTGGTAGGCCTCCTCGACGGTGATCTCGAGCTCGGCCTCCTGGTGGGCGCCCGCGGCGGAGGCCCATCCCTGGTACGTCCGCTCGCCGTACAGGTCGCCGAACAGGTCACCGAACCCGGGAGCCGCCGTCCAGGCCGGGGCGGGCCCCGGTGTCGGCGCTCCTCTCCGGACCCGTACGTGCGGCTGCATGTCGAAGTCCCAGCCTGCCGAAGCCCGCTGGACGCCCTGCGCGGCCGCGTCGTAGCGCCTGCGCGCCGCAGGGTCACCCAGGACGCGGTAGGCCTCGGTGATCTCTTTGAAGCGCTCCTCGGCGCCGGGCTCACGATTGACGTCAGGGTGGTAGAGGCGGGCCAGCCTGCGGTAGGCGCGCTGGATCTCCTCCTGGCTCGCAGTCCTGGCGACCTCCAGCGCCTGGTAGAAATCCTTCGCCATCGCCCGACCCCTTGGTCACTGCGTGAAGCTCGGGAAGGCCGGCCGTCTCGGGTCAGTCCGGCTCGGCGTTTCCACGGTTCCTTTTGCCCGCCCGCCCGGTGACCGGCTCGGGGGTCGCCGCGTGCCGTCGGCCCGGCCGGCGGACCACTGCGTGGCCGACCTGGAGCAGGTCGGCGACCTGCCGAACGCGGAGGGTGACGAGCGGCCTCCCGGCCGGGGGCGGGCCACGGGACCATGCGCGACGGTGCCGCGCCATGGCCCGCCCCCCGGAGCGGGTCAGGCGTTGATGGCCTTGCTGTCGCCGCGGCTGATCTCCACCTTGCGCGGCTTGGCCTTCTCCATCACGGGGATGTGCACGGTGAGGACACCGTTGGCGTATTCGGCGTCGATCCTGTCGCTGTCGAGGTGCTCGGACAGGTAGACGCGGCGGGTGAAGGCTCCCATCACCCGTTCGCGGACGAAGACGCGCTCGTCCTGGCCGAACTCCTCCTCGCGGCGGGCGCTCACCGACAGCACCCCGCGGTCGACGGTGACCTCGATGGAGTCGGGGTCGATACCGGGCAGATCGAACCGCAGCACCACGTCGCCGGCGCGGCGGATTCCGTCCATCGGCATGATCGCGCCGGCGCCCTCGGCGGCGGCCTGGCGGGTCAGCCGATCGAACTGACGCTCGAACTCCTGCACGAACGGGTCGATCGACGTCAGCAGCATCGTGCCTCACCTCCGAAGATCTCCCGGGGCCGACGGCACCCGGGATGCCTGTTCTGCCAAGAGGAAACCTCTAATCCAGATTGTAGATAACCTCGGTGCCCAATTGTCAACTCCTTCGAGGGCGATCCTCTGCGGGATCCGGCGCCACCGCTTCGGACACCGCCTCCAGGCCGAGCACCTGGGCGGCCTGGCCGGTGGTGTAGGCGGGATAGTCCAGATGGTGGAGCCGTTCGACCGACATGAAGTACGGCGGTCACTCGCCCGGTACGCGAAGAAGGAAGAAGGGGGTTGACAGATTCTTGCAGCACTGGCTATAGAAAATGTGTATCGGTCGATGACCTGGCGGCGCTGTCAGAGGTTTCCGGGGAGGGATCGACATGCAGGATCTGGCCACGCGGCGCGTGGACGGTGAGTTCGCGGAGCTGATCTGCGCCGACGATCAGTGGCTGCGAGAAACGTTCGACGCCCTGATCGCGGCAAGTTATGGGCCGCCACCTGCCGGTCCCTGGCCGCCTGCCCCTCCTCGGACGCCGCCGACCGGGCCGTCGCACCGGCGGCTTCACCTCCGGCGCGACGGTCGGATGCTGGAAGGCGTCCTGGTGGCGAAGCCGTCAGGCCTCCGGCTCGGCCGCTCACCGCCGAACCCGTCGTGATCCGGCCGTGCGTCCTCAGACGTCGACCGGCGACCCGGTCGGCACCTCCATCACACGGCGCAGGAAGGGGGAAGTGAACACATCCGAGAACACGTACTCATACCTCGCTCCAAGCTCATGTCATCGGGCCGGCGGGACTCTTCCCCGCCGGCCCTTTCCAATCAGCCGGCCTGAGACCCTGCGCTTCCGTCTCCGAGCGTGGTCGTCGCAGTCCGCCACCCACCTCGGCGTGGGTCAGGCGATCCGCGCGAGCGTCTCGCCTCGCCGTCAAGGAGCGAAGACGCCGCCGCGGCGGCCGAAGGGCGCGGTGGCGAACCGGAAGGCGATCTTGGCGGGAGTCAGCCAGCGGACGCGTGCACCGTTGCGCGTTCGGCTGATCACCTTGTCGGCCAGGATCGACAGCACCTGGCCGTCGCGGTTGGAAAACAGCACGCGCGTCTGCTCGGGGATGACGGCCATCTCCCACGCGCCCGGTCTGCTCGTCGCGTTTCCAGGCGATGCCGTAGCGCAGGGTGAGCACGAAACCCGTGATGAGTGCCCGGCTGACCACCGGGCGATCCAGTGAGGCGACTGGTCGCCCAGCCCCGCGTTCGCCCCCCCGTACGTCAGGTCGATCAACAAGTGCGGCGCGTCGTCAACGGGGCGAACATGGCTTGATGCGGCGGCGGTACGCCTGCAGGGCTCGTCCGCTACTGGATGACCTCATAGATCTCCTTGTAGCCGGATTTTGCGTTGTTGTTCATGGCGTCGATCATTGCCTGCGTGTTCTCGTCTGGATTCACGAAGGCCTGGCGCTCCATGGCGAAGTACTGGTCCAGACTGTCGAACTCCCATTGACAGACGACCGTATCCATAGGGCCCGCATAATCCACGTAGATTCGCAGATTCGTGTACCCCGCCTCTTCAAACACACTGGTGAGGGTCTTGAACGCTGCCACGATCTCCGGCGCCTTCCCACGTTCGGCTTGGAAGACCTCGCGCATCATGTACATGGTCTGGCTTCACTTTCCCGCCTGCGCAGTAATTAATTGATCAGTCTCACGCTAGATCACCTAACGCGCCCCGCGGCGGAGACACGCAGGCGGAGACGGACCGCCAAACGCGGCCAACAGTAGGCTGAGCCGCCCGCCCTGCGGAATGAGGTACTCGCCCGCCTGCACCTGCGGTTTTCCGCACCTCGGGGACGGCCATGCGCCTCATTCCTGACCCCTCCCCGCCCTTCGTAGCTGGGGGGCATGACACTCCGGCTGGTTGAGACCGTGCTGCGCGAACTCGTGGCCGGCGCGGTGTCCCGCCGGCGAAAGGCGCTCCTTGGCATGCTTTCACTGCGCTCTGCGCCCACGTGCATGGCCTGTTCTCACCGATTCTCGGCCGGACCCTCGTTGCCGCCGTGCTGCTCTACTTCTCGGCTACATCTGCCCGCGCAGCCAAGGCGTCCGCGAGGGAGCCTTAGTGGCAGTTCACGACAAGAGGTGCGGCCCGTTTCTGCCGTATCCCGGTAGCACCCCTTCGTGGCGCGTGAGGCCAGTCGTAGGGTCGGCACAAATCGTGCCGACCCATTGCGGTGAGACGATGGGTGTGCCCCCAGGTGGGGGCACTGGTGCAACCGAAGTCCCAGGTGAGTTGTACGCGGCGATCCGCCGTCATTCCCGCGCAGGCTCGCCGTCAGCGGCCTGCGTGAGGATGCGCAGCCAACTGCCTGCGAATCAGCGGGGCGGTGCGGTAGGCGACGATCTCGCGGGTGACTAATGACGTCGTGGTGCGTTCGACGCCCGGGATGGCGAGTATCATCCCGGCGATGCGGTACAGGTCGTCGCCGTCGGCAGCCACGGCCTGTACCAGCAGGTCGGTCGGACCGCTGACGCTGTAGACCTGGAGCACTTCGGGGATTCCGGCCAAGGCCTCTGCGACCTCGTCGAGCATGCGCTGAACCACCTGCACCGCAGCGAAGACGGTCAGCGGGCAACCGAGCCGCCGCGGGCTGACCCGGCGTTCGAAGGACTCAAGCCCGCCCCCCTCTTCCAGCTTCGCAAGCCTGGCCTGCACGGTGTTGCGGGACAGGCCGATCTGGTCCGCCAGGGCGACGGTGGTGGAGCGCGGATGGTCGATCAGGGCCAGAAGCAGGCGGGCATCCGTTTCATCGATCCGATCACCACTGGGCATTCCGCTCTTCTCCTCACCCTGCACATCCTGGGCTTTGCGCATAATGCTGAAATATCAAAGCACAACTTGTGCATATTCGCGCCCCATGCTGTGATCTGCAGGCATTACGCACGGATCGAGGGAGTTACGTGAAGCATCTCGGCATCATTGCGCACAGCGTCGAAGGCGCAGCGCTCTGCTTTCAGACGTTCTGTCAGGAAGGGTTCCGTCAGCTCGGCCCACACGAGCATCCCGACGTCAGCCTCGACTGCATCGCCATGGGACGCAGCATGCCCCACTGGGACAGGGGGGAGTACGGGCCGATCCGCTCGATACTCGCCGAGAGTGCGCGGCGGCTCGCCGGTGCGGGCGCGGACTTCTTCGTCTGTCCGGACAATACCGCGCACATGGCCCTCGAACTACCGGGAGACGATCTGGCCATTCCTGGCCTGCACATCGCCGACGTCGTCGCCGACCGTGCGGCAAGCGAAGGCCATAGGCGCGTCGGCGTCCTCGGGACCAGGTATCTCATGGACGGTCCCGTGTACGGCAGGGCGCTCGCGGAGCGGGGCATCGCGTCTCAGGTCCCTCCCGCCGCCGACCGCGAGAGGATCAACACGATCATCTTCGACGAGCTCGTCAACGGCGTGTTCACCGAGAGCTCACGGCAGGAATACGCGCGTGTCATCGCGGACCTCGCCGACAGCGGCTGCGACGCCGTGGCCCTGGTGTGCACTGAGATCCCGCTCCTGGTGACGCCGGACGTCTCCTCGCTGCCCACCCTCGATTCCACTCGCCTCCTGGCAGGCGCCGCGTTCGACACCGCCATCGGCCGGCGCGCCCTTCCCTCATGGCGCGGCGGCCCCGTTCGCGGTCGCGACCTCCCGGCTCAGCCGACGGGCGGAGCAGCGCGGACCCGTACATCTTGAGGGCGGATCCCTCGCGATCGCGTATCAGGCAGAGCGCGGCTCAGCCCAGGCCTGCGCCGAGGCCGCGGGTCCCGCCGGTGATCACGATCGCCTTAGCGACGCGCGGAGCGCGCTCAACGGTCGCAGGCGCATGGTGATCGGCCATGCAAACCCTAGCTCAGGTCGGCGGGGAGTGGTCGCCCTGGCTCGGGCGATCGGGCTTGCGGGAGGCGAGTGGCGAGGCCTCGTCCCCAGGTGCGATCTCGGCGTGTTCCTCGCCGTGACCGCGTCCGTGGCCGTCGTCCAGCGGGATCTTCTCCCCGCCGTACGCCTTCGACATCCGCCCGCGCAGCTTGCCCAGCGGACCGCGCACACCCCTCGGCGGGATCCCCTCGGCGTCGGAACCGATCTCCACCTGCCTGATCGCCTCCTTGCCCCGCACGTGTGCCTCGATGTCCTCCGCCGCGGGCGTGTGGATCTCGATGAACTCACCGTGCGGCAGCCGCTTGATCACACCCGACTCCACGCCGTGACCGATGACCGCGGCGTCGGAGCGCTGCAGTCCCAGACAGATGCGGTAGGTGATGATGTAGGCGATCACCGGGCCTGCCAGCACCAGCACCCGGCCGATGTAGGTCGTCCAGTTCAGGCTGATCTGGAAGAAGGCCGAGATCTCGTCGTTGGCGCCCAGCAGCCACAGCACGCCGTAGAACGTGATGGCCGCCATGCCGATCGAGGTGCGGTGCGGGTTGTTGCGGGGACGGTCGGCGATGTGGTGCTCGCGGTTGTCGCCGGTCACCCACCGTTCCATGAACGGATACAGCGCCAGGCCGGTCATCACGATGCCCATCGGCACCAAGGCCGGGATGATGACGCTCAGCGGCAGCGTGCCGAACTCGCTGGTGCCGAACAGGTTGATCTCCCAGGCCGGCATCAGCCGCAGCGAGCCCTCCAGGAAGCCCATGTAGAAGTCGGGCTGCGAGCCCGCCGAGATGTCGGCAGGCGTGTAGGGGCCGAACGCCCAGATCGGGTTGATCTGCGCGAAGGTCGCCATGCCCGCGATCACGGCGAAGGTGAACATGAAGTAGGCGCCGGCTTTCAGCATGAACGCAGGGTAGAACGGCGCGCCGACCACGTTGTGGTTGTTGCGCCCCTTGCCCGGCATCTGCGTGTGCTTCTGCACCCACATCAGCACCAGGTGGGCCGAGATCAACGCCAGCAGGATGCCCGGGATCAGCAGGATGTGCAGCGAGTAGAACCTCGCGATGACATCCTCACCCGGGTACTCCCCGCCGAACAGGAAGAAGGTGATGTACGTGCCCACCAGCGGCAGCGAGATCGCCACACCCTCGGTGATCCGCAGACCCGCACCCGACAGCAGGTCGTCGGGCAGCGAGTAGCCGGTCAGGCCTTCGACCAGTGCCAGCGTCAGCAGCAGCACGCCGATCAGCCAGTTCAGCTCGCGCGGCTTGCGGTATGCACCCGTGAAGAAGACGCGGAGCATGTGCACCATCATGCCGGCCACGAACAGCAGAGCCGCCCAGTGGTGGATCTGCCGCATCAGCAGACCGCCGCGCACCTCGAAGCTGATCTCCAGAGTCGAGGCGTAGGCCTCGGACATCATCACGCCCTTGAGCGGGTCGTAGGGACCGTCGTAGATCACGTGCATCATGCTGGGCTTGAAGAAGAACGTCAGGAACGTCCCGCTCAGCAGCAGGATGATGAAGGAGTAGAGCGCGATCTCACCCAGCAGGAACGACCAGTGGTCGGGAAAGATCTTGCGCAGGTTCCGCTTGAGGAAGGTGCCCGCGCCGATGCGATCATCCAGAAACTTCGAAGGACCCGCGATGGCCTTGGGAACAGCCGTCATGTCGCTCATTCCTGGCCCTCTTCCTTTCCATCCGGTCTGTCCCCTGTCTGCCCGTCTCCCGAAGCGCGCCACGAGCGCCGGACGACCCAGACGCCCACAGCCGCGCCGCACACGGCCGCCAGCGCGTTGATCGTCGCGCGAACCGTGTCCGAGCCGTAGCCGTAGCCGTTGCCGAGCACGAGGACGGCCAGCACGACGGCGGCGAGCACGGCGGCTCCCAGCGCCGCGGCCAGGCCCAGTCCCCCGGCGCGGAGGACCCGCGCCCGTCGGGAGCGCGGCTTCGAGGCGCGTGCGGGGAAGGAGAGGCGCTCGACGACGGCCTGCGGTTGCTCGTCCACCGAGCCCAGGGCGCGCTGCAGGGTCACATCCGACGCTGTCTCGCTGAGGCAGATCCACTCGCCGTCCTGGATGAACACCGTCGCCCGCGCGGTGCCCGGCACGTTGAGCTGGAGGAAGTCCTCTCCCTCTGGGAACCTGCGGACCTGGTAGCGCACGTAGGGCAGCCGCGCGTCGAGCGCGTCGAGAAACTCGTTCAGCCGCCTGTCGGACTGCCCCATACCACATTCCCCCTTCCTGCATATTCGCATAAGGGACAAAAGCGGTTGCATGGCAGCCCCCCGCTCAGCGGGATCCGGTGGAGCCCCCGCGCGTCCGCTTCCACCACGGCGGCCTCGCGACGCATGCTGGATTCTCCGCTCGGCAAGGAGCACGGCAGCGTCAGGACGAGGCCTGAGCCAGACGGATGCATCTGATCGACGTCCTCGCTCGAAGGAAGAGCTGTGACCGATGTCCTCACGCGACGACGTACCGGCTCCGTGGCCGGTGCGCTGCTGCTGTCCGCGATGGTCGCCGCCCAGGTGGCCACCGGGCTGCAGCCCAGGCCGATCGGCCTGACCAGCCTGGTCGTCATCCTGCTCGCCCTGTCGTCGGTCGCCTTCGCGGCGGCGGCCTGCGGCCTGCGGCGGGCGGTCTCGGCCTTCGCCTCGGCGGCGGCGCTGGGCTACGGGTCCGAGCTGCTCGGTGTCACCACAGGCGTGCCGTTCGGCGACTACGCCTACACCGCCGTCCTGCAGCCCCAGCTGTTCGGGGTGCCGGTGATCGTGCCGCTGGCCTGGGCGGGCATGGGGCTGGCCGCGTACGCGGTCGCACGAGGAACCGGTCTGACCCGCATCGGACTCGGGGCGGTGGCGCTGACCGCGTGGGACCTCTTCCTGGACCCGCAGATGATCAGGCTGGGTCTGTGGGCGTGGGAGCACGACGGCCCCTACCGCGGTGTCCCGCTCACCAACTTCGCGGGCTGGCTGGTGGTCTCGTTCCTGATGATGGCGCTGATCCATGCCCTAGCGCGCGACACGGCAGACGACACGGGGCTGGTGACGGTGTACACGGTGATGGCGGTCATGGAGACTCTCGGCTTCGCGCTGGTGTTCCAGCCGCCCGACCCGCTGGTGGCGGCGTGCGGAGGGCTGGCCATGGGGGCGTTCGCCGTGCTGGCGTGGAGGCGTCGATGGCAGAGGTGAGCGTGATCGGCGGCGGGGTGGGCGGCATGGTGAGCGCCTTGCTCCTGGCCAGGTCGGGCCACGAGGTGCGGCTGTTCGAGCAGCTGCCTCGGCTGGGGGGCAAGCTCGCCGAGCATCGGCGCGACGGTTTCACCTTCTCCCTCGGGCCCTCCCTCCTGACCCTTCCCGGTGTCTTCCGCGAGCTGGGCGTGCGGCGGGAGCTGGTGGAGTTGAGAGAGCTGTGCCGCTACCGGTTCGCCGACGGCTCGCGGCTGAGCGCCCATCGCGATCCTGAGCGGATGGCGGCGGAGGTGGAGCGGCTGGCGCCGGGCCAGGGCGCGCGCTGGCGGGCCTTCCACGCCTGGGCGCGCGGCTGCCTGGAGGCATCGACCCGCACCTTCTTCGCGGGACCGCTGACCAGGCCGCCGTCGGAGGCGCGACTGTCGGACCTGACGGCGGTGGCGCCCGGCCGTACGCTGGCGGGGCTCGCGTGCCGTGCCTTCACCGATCGCCGCCTGCGGCAGTACGTCGCCCGCTACGCCACCTACGCCGGCTCCAACCCCTACCGGGCGCCCGCCGCGCTCGGCTGCATCCCGGCCATCGAACACGACCATGGCGGCTGGTACGTCCCAGGCGGGCTGCCGACCCTCGCCGACGACCTGGCCAGGCTGCTGGAGGAGGCCCAGGTGGAGGTGCGCCTCTCGGCACGGGTCTGCGAGGTGGTGGCCGGCGGAGGGCGGGTCAGGGCGGTACGGCTCGCCGACGGCGGCGAGGTCGGCTGCGACGTGGCGATCGCCAACACGGACGCGGCCGAGCTGTACGGGCACCTGCTCCCTGATCGGCGCAGGCTGCGGCGCATCGCCGCGCTCGGGCCTTCGTCGTCGGCCTTCCTGCTGCTGGCAGGGGTGGAGGGCCGCACCGAAGGGCTCGCCCATCACTCGATCCTGTTCTCGGCCGACTACCGAGCCGAGTTCGGTGACCTCTTCGAGCGCCGCAGGCCGCCGCGGGACCCCACCGTCTACGTCGGCTGCGCCTCGGTGGACGACCCCTCCCAGGCCCCTGAGGGCGCGGAGGCCTGGACGATGCTGGTCAACGTTCCCGCCCGTGACCCCTCCCGCTGGCCGCTCTCGCCGCAGGCCTATCGAGACCTGGTGCTGGAGCGGCTGGCAGAGCGCGGCCACGACCTGTCGGGCCGGCTCCGGTTCGTGGACCTGTTCACCCCTGCCGACCTGCGGGAGCGGTACGGCGCGTGGGGCGGGGCCATCTACGGCGGCGCCTACTCCGGCCCTCTGGCCCCCTTCCGCCGCCCCGGCAACAGGGGGCCGAGGCGCGGCCTGTACCTGGTCGGCGGCTCGGTCCACCCTGGCGGCGGGCTGCCGCTGGTCGCGATGGGCGGCAGGATCGTCGCCGACCTCGTCAACCGCGACTTCCCGGTCGGAAAGGCCACCTCGTGAAGTGGACCACCGCGCTCGGCCTCGCCCAGGCCGCCGCCGCCGTCACCGTGGGTGCCAGGCTGGCCAGAGGACGGCGGCGCAGACCGCCGCTTGCTCCCGTGCACCACGTCACGGGCGCGGTCTCGGTCGTCGTGCCGGCGAGGAACGAGGAGCTTCGCATCGCGCCCTGCCTGAGCGTCGCGCTGGCCGACCCTGCCGTCGCCGAGGTGATCGTGGTGGATGACGAGTCCACCGACGCGACCGCACGCGTGGCGGCGGGGCTGGGCGCGAAGGTCGTCAGGGCAGAGCCGCTCCCCCCTGGCTGGGTGGGCAAGCAATGGGCGCTGCGGCAGGGCCTGGCAGCGGCAGGCGGCCAGGTGATAGTCACGCTGGACGCCGACGCCAGGCCCAGGCCCGGCCTGTTCGGCGCGCTGGTCGCGGCTCTGGACGAGTTCGATCTCGTCTCGGCCGGGCCCCGGTTCGTCTGCGACGGTACGGCCGAGCAGGCGCTGCACGCCTCCTTCCTGGCCACCCTGGTCTACCGCTTCGGGCCGATCGGCCCGGCCTGCCCGCCCTCGCCCCGGCGGGCCCTGGCCAACGGCCAGTGCATGGCCTTCCGCCGGGCCCCGATGCTCGAGGCGGACGCCTTCAGCCGCGTGCGCGGCCACATGACCGACGACGTCGCGCTGGCCAGGACGCTGGCGGCCGACGGCTGGCGGACGGCCTTGCTCGACGCGGGGGACCTGCTCCACGTGGACATGCACGAGTCGTTCGGCGAGGTGTGGCGGGAGTGGGGCCGCTCGCTTCCGCTGGCCGACGTGACCGGCCCCGCGTGGAAGGCGGCGGACCTGAGCGTGGTGTGGCTGACGACAGCGCTGCCCGTGCTGCGGCTGCTGACCGGCCGTCCCACCAGGCTGGACCTGGGCCTGCTGGCGATGCGCCTGCTGCTGACCTGCGCGTTGCGGGGCAGCTACGTCCGTCCCGGCCCCGGGCTGGCGCTGTCACCCTTGCTCGACCTCGCGACCGCCGTACGCCTGACGCAGGGCACCCTGCGGCCGGTGCGGACCTGGCGCGGCAGGACCTACCCGCGGCTCACCTCCGGCGCTCGGCCAGCGCCGCCTGACCGAAGCGCAGGCCGATGAGGCACATCAGCGCGCCCGTGGCCGCCACCTGCTCCACCGAGGTGAAGATCAGCTGCAGCAGAGGCAGGCCGAAGACCCCTGCGCGCGCCCCCCTCGCGAACGACCTGGTCAGGAGTCCGACGATGGCCAGCACCGCCACGCCCAGCAGGAAGGCGGGCCAGCAGATCACCGCGAACCCGCCTGCGAAGGTGAGAATCGAGCGTCCTCCGCCCATGCGCGCGAACACGGGCCACGCGTGGCCGGCCATCGCCGCCGCCACCGCCGCGTACACAGGACCCCAGCCGCCGCCCGCCCACAGAGCGCCCGCCCACAGGCCGACCAACGCCGCCAGGGTGCCCTTCAGCGCGTCACCGGCGAACACCGGTGCCGCGGCGCGCCAGCCCAGCTGTTCCTTCATGTTCCAGAAGCCGGGATTGCGGTCGCCGACCTCGCGCGGGTCGAAGCCGTGCGCGCGCGCCACCAGGACCGCGACGGGGATCGAGCCGAGAAGGTAACCACCGATGACAGCGGCGAACCAGGCAGGCATCGCTTCATTCCACCTTGTCAGGTATGCGGACCTGAGCGCCATGCGCTCCATGGCCTTCGACCGGCCGCTGCTGCGGCGCACCGGCGGACTGCTGTTCCACCGCCTGCTCGGCACCGGCCGGGCGGCGTCCATGAGCCTCGGCGCGGACCTGCGCCGCTGGGCGCTGTTCGCGGTGTGGCGCGAGGAGGCCGCGCTGGAGGCGTTCCTGTGCCGCTCCCCCATCGCCGAGCGGTGGCGCGGCCAGGCGCGGGAGTCCTGGCACGTACGGCTGGCGCCCCTGGCCTGGCGCGGGCGGTGGGGCGGCCGAGACCCCTTCGCAGGGACGGCCAGGCCACCGCGTGGAGCGCACGAAGGCCCCGTGGCCGTGCTCACCAGGGCGTCGATCAGGCCGTCCAGGCTGGCCGCCTTCTACCGCTCGGTCCCCCGGGTGGACCGCCTCCTGGCGGAGCAGCGCGGATGTCTGGCCTCCGTCGGCGTCGGCGAGTGGCCACTGGCACGCCAGGCCACCTTCTCCTTGTGGCGCGGCGTGGACGAGGTGAACGGCTTCGCCTACGGTGACGCCGCGCACCGGACGGTGATCGACAGGGTACGGTCCGAGGACTGGTACGCCGAGGAGCTGTTCGCCCGCTTCATCCCCTATGCCAGCCAGGGCAGCTGGAACGGCGCCGACCCGTTGGCCTGACCCGTTCACGGCGTCGTCCTCGGCCGGCCGCCTGCCAGATCGCGTGCCACCTGGCAGGCCCGGGCGATCGTCGCCGCTCCCGAGGAGCCGTGCGCGACGATCAGCGTCCCCCGCAGGCCCAGCAGCGCGGCGCCGCCGTGAGTCTCGGGGTCGTAACGGCGGGCCACCACCGCGAGGTCCTCGGGCGCGGCGATCCCTGCCGCGGCCGTCATCGACAGGGCGGTCCGCACACATCCCTCGACGCTCTTCAGCACGATGTTGCCAGTGAACCCGTCGGTGACGATCACGTCGACCCGCCCTGCGAGCACGTCGTGCCCCTCGACGTTGCCGTGGAAGCGCACCGGCAGCTCGTGGAGCAGCCGGCCCGCGCCCCTGATCAGCCGGTTGCCCTTGTCCGGCTCCGATCCGATCGACAGCAGCCCCACCAGCGGATCGGGCACGCCGAACACCAGGCGGGCGTAGGTAGTGCCGAGAACGCCGAACTGGGCGACCATCTCCGGAGTCGGATCGGCGGTGGCGCCCGCGTCGACGAGGACGGTCGACCCGCCTGGCAGCGTCGGCAGCGCCACCGCCAGCGCCGGGCGCAGCACCCCTTCGGCCCTGCCGATCAGGCGGACCGCGCAGGAGACCACCGCGCCGGTGGAGCCCGCCGAGACGAACGCCGCGCCCTCGCCGCGCCGTACCAGCTCGCAGCCCACGGCCAGGCTCGTCGAAGCGCCGGCCGTGGCCGGCGCGCCGCGCTCGGACATGGGAACCGCCTCGTCGGCGTGGACGACGGGGATCTCGGTGGCGTCGTGCCGTTCCAGTTCTTCGCGTACCTCGCGTTCGCGGCCGACCAGCACGACGGGCACGCCGTGCGTCCGCCATGCGGCCACCGCGCCCCTGACGATCTCGGACGGGCCATGATCACCGCCCATGGCGTCGAGGACGACTGGAGCGGCGCTCATGGCAGCTCCACGCTGACGCGCCGTTCCTGCCTGCCCGCGCTCGACGCGGCCAGCAGGTGGCGGGTGAAGATGGCCAGCTTGCGCCGCCGCGGCACCCGCGCCCGCCGCCCCAGCACCTCGAACCCGGCGCGTTCGATCTCGGCGAGGATGCCGCCGTACAGGTGGTAGGCGGCCTGTACGCAGGGCCGCGAGGAGGGCGTGAGCAGGTCGACGCCCTCCAGGGCCAGGCGGTAGTGGCGGTGGGCGCGTTCGGCCTCGAAGGCCAGCAGCCGCCGTACGGCGGGGGTGACCGTGTGCCCGCGCAGGTCCTCCTCGGTGACACCGAACGCGGACAGGTCGGCCGCCGGCAGGTAGATGCGCCCTCTGTCGAGGTCCTCGGTGACGTCGCGGAGGAAGTTGGTGAGCTGGAAGGCGAGGCCGAGCTGGCGCGCCGGCTCCCTGGCCGCCGCCTCGGCGCCGGGCAGCGGCTCCAGGATCGGCAGCATCATGGTGCCGATGACCGCCGCCGAGCCCTCCATGTACTCCAGCAGCTCGTCGTAGGTGGCGTAGCGGGTCACCGTGAGGTCCGCGCGCATCGAACGCAGGAAGGCGGCCAGCTCACGCTGGTCGATGCCGAACGAGCGCACGGTGTGGGCCAGAGCGGGCAGCACCGGATCCTCGACGGGCGCGCCCGACAGGGCCGCGCTCAGACGGGCGGACAGGGCGTCGAGCGCCTCCGCCCTGTCCGAGCGCATCTCGAAGGAGTCGACGATCTCGTCGGCGTAGCGGGCGAAACCGTACAGGGCGTGGACGTGACGCCGCTTCCACGAGGGAAGCAGCCGCGTCGCGAGGTAGTACGAGCGGCCGTATCGGGCGTGCAGCCGGCGGCACCGTTCGTAGCTCGCGGTCAGGCTGCTCATCGGGCGGCCTCCAGGATGCGCAGGGCGGCCAGCCGCCCGGAGATCAGCACGGGTGGGACGCCGACGCCCGGCGCGGTGTGCATCCCCGCGAAGTGCAGCCCGGGGATGCGGCGGGCGACGCCCGAGGGGCGCAACCACGCGGTCTGGGTGAAGCGGTGGTCCAGCGCGAAGGGGGTGCCCGCGGAGTGTCCATCCGCCGCCCATCGGCGTGGGTCCCAGGTCAGACGCGGTCGTGTCGACAGATCGCTGTAGCCCAGATCGGTCAGGCGGGCCAGCGTGCGGTCCGCCAGTCCGTCCCAGCCGTGACCCAGCAGATTGGGCGCGGGTTCCAGCACGGTCAGGGTGTCAGGCGTGGGGTGGGTGACCAGGATGCTGGGGTCCGGCTGTGGCCTGCCCGCCTCCAGGGCGGTGAAGATGGACGCCCACTGCTTCCCGAAGTGCAGCGTGTGGTGTGCCTGGCCGGTGAGAGGTCGCTCCAGCCCGATGTGCAGCACGACGCACGAGGGCGAGAAGCGCGGACGGCGCAGCCGCCAGTCGGCGGCGGCCTCGGGGAGCAGCCCCGCATGCGCGTTCACCAGGTCGCAGGCGACCACGACGGTGCGGGCGGCGAGCCGTTCGCCGCTGTCCAGGAGCACCGCCGTGACACCGTCGGAGTCGGTCCGCACCCGGGTGGCTCGCGTGCCGTACCTGAAGGTGGTCCCGAGCTTCTCCGCCAGCGCGGCCAGGGCGAGCGGGATCGAGTGCATCCCTCCTGCGCGGGGGAAGTAGACGCCTCCCACGGTGTCCATGTGCGAGATCACCGCGTAGATGCCCAGCGCCCGCCGCGGCGACAGGCCCGCGTAGAGCGCCTGGAAGGTGTGCGCCCTGATGAGCCGATCGTCGGTCAGGTGGGCGGCCACCAGCCGGTCGAGACGGCGGAAGCCGCCCATCGCCGCGAGCCGGGCCAGCGCCAGTGGCCTGGCCATGGCCCGCAGGCGGGTCATGTCGGCGTCGATGAACGCGGGCCACTCCGCCTCGAACATCCGGCCCAGCAGCGCGCGGAAGCGACGGTACCGCTCGGCCTCGGCCGGACCGCACAGCTCGCGCACCTGCCTGACCATCGCCTCGGCCTCGGGCGTCACGTCCAGGCGGGAGCCGTCGGCGAACAACAGGCGATAGGCGGGGTCCAGCCGCCGCAGCGGCAGCCAGGCCTCCAGCTCCTCCCCCGCTGCGCCGAAGATCTCGGCCAGAACCCCCGGCATGGTCAGCACCGAGGGCCCGGTGTCGAAACGGTGAGGGCCGAGCTCCGCCGTGCCGCAGCAGCCGCCGGGCTCCTTTCGCGCCTCGATCACGGTCACCTCCCGTCCGGCCGCGGCCAGGTGAACCGCCGCGGACAGGCCGGCCAGCCCCGCCCCGATCACCACGTCCATCAAGCTCTCCTGTCCGTGACCTGGCGGGCCAGCTCCGCCAGCGCCGCCGAGGCCTCCTCCGGCAGCCCCGCCCTCTCCAGCGCCGCCGTCGCCTTCCTGGTCAGCAGGTCGATGCGCCGCTCCACGGCCTCCAGGGCGCCGCACGCGACGATCAGCTCCCGCGCCGCCGCGACCTCGGCCTCGTCGCGCACGTCGTCCACCGGCGTGTGGCCGTGCCCCCCTGTGCGCCGCCTGGCCTCGGCCAGCAGATAGGTCTGCTTGCCGAGGAACAGGTCGGCGCCGGCGGGCTTGCCGGTGAGCGCGGGATCGCCGAACACGCCGAGCACGTCATCACGCAGCTGGAACGCCTCGCCCAGCGGAAGGGCGTAGGCGCTCAGCGCCGCGCGCACTCCGGGAAGGCCTCGGGCGAGGGCGTGCCCGAGGAGCAAAGGGCCTTCGACGGTGTACTTGCCCGACTTGTACGCGCCGGTGAGCAGCGCCTGGCTCCTCGTGCCCGCGCCACGGGCGGCGTGGGCCAGGTCCATGTACTGGCCGCCGATCAGCTCCACGCGAAGCTGGGTGAAGACCTCCCACGAGCGCGCCGAGCCCGTCGCGACCATGGCGGTGTCGGCCCAGGTGTAGGCGAGCAGGCCGAGCAGCGTGGCCACCGACTCCCCGTAACGCCGTGGGTCGCCCCGCCAGCCCTCCTGCCGATGCTCGTCGAGAAGGGCGAGATGGGCGGTGGTCCGTCCTCGCCTGGTGTCGGACTCGTCCATGATGTCGTCGAGGATCAGGGCGCAGCTGTGCACGAGCTCCACCGCGCAGCCCGCCGACAGCACGGCGTCCCGTTCCTCGGCGGAGCCCCCGGCGGCGCTGTGGCCCCAGAACACGAACGACGGGCGCAGCCGCTTGCCCCCGTCGATGACGAAGCGGGCCAGCAGGTGCCGTACCGCTTCACGCTCCTGCCCGCCCAGGAAGCCGAGCCGGCCCATCTCCCGCTCGACGACAGCGATCAGGCGTTGATCGACCAGCTCCCGCACGGAGCCGGTCACTGCGGTCACGGTCACGAAAGCCCCTTCGCTCGTTTCAGGTGCATTCGCGAACCGAAGGGCTGTCGGATGCATCCGGGGAACGCCGGTTGCCTCAGGCACCGCTCCTCGCCTCGCGTGCCGTCATGTGGCCCGCCTGGAGCCGGACCGTCGAGCGCCCCGGCCGCCGCGGCCGGGGCACCCTCTTCGGCGGCGTCGCCGTCAGCGGTCGCGGCGGCCTCGGCGCTCGCGCTCGTCACGCACGTCGCCGTCGGTCTCCACACGCTCCTTGCGCACCTGGCCCGAGACGGTCTCCTGGTCGGTCACCTGCTCCTTGGCCAGCCGCACCCGCTCGACGGGGACGGCCTCGGTGTCCACGACAGCGCGCTCCTCGTAGAGGGTCTCGTCGTACTCGGCCTCGGAGATGTCCTCCCCGCGCATCGCGGCGCCCCTGTTGGCGTCGGTGATCGGCTCCCGCTCCAGCCGTACCTCCTCGCGGGTGACCGGTACGGTCACCTGCTCGGTCTCGGTCACCACGTACTTGCGCAGCCGCGCCCTCCCGCTCTCGCGACGCTCCTTGCCGACGCGCAGGTGCTCCTCCGAGCGCGTCATCGCCTCGTCGGACCTGCCCGCCTGGGTGGGAAGGCCGGCGCCGGACGTCCCTCGGTCGCCGGACCGCCCGGTCTTCCTGCCGGCGCCCTGACCGGGGACGGCGCCCTGACCGGGGACGGCGCCCTGGCCGGGGACCGGGCCGCGGCCGTCGCCGCTCTGCCTGCCCGATGCCGCGCTCCAGTCGAGCCCGTAGTAGCGGTAGAGCTCCCGCTCCTCGTCCAGCGAGAGGTGCCCGCCGGACTCGACGTCGACGCGCGGCGCGTCCTTGATCATGGCCTTGTCGTAGGTGACGTCGACCCGATCACCGTCCACCCGCGCGGCGCGCAGCGGGAGGAAGGACTCGTGCATGCCGAACAGCCCGGTCCTGACAGTCAGCCACTCGGGCTCATTGGTGTGGTCGTCGAGGTAGACGTTCTTCACCTCGCCCACCTTGGCCCCGTCGCGGTCGTAGACCGTCCGCCCGATGACCGTCTGGATCTGCTCCTGCGTGATCACGTACAACTCCCCCTTGTGTGGTTCTCCGAGGGAATTGCCCCCGCCCGTCAGGCGGTTATCGCGGTTTGCCGGAGTGTGGACACAATGCGTACCTCGCCGAGGGAGAGCTTGGAACGGCGGCGACGGTGGCAAAGGATCGCCGCGTCCGGACAGGCGGTCTCTGTGCCGGTTGTTTACGTCCCCTCACGCTTGGACGCGCCGCTCCGCTCCACTCCGCGTCGCGGCCACCCCCCGGCGAGGTCCCACCGGCGCACGGCCGACGCTCAGACCTTGAGGGGGTCCCTGGCGTCGTCGAGCCGGTCGGCGCTCAGGTTCCTGGTCAGGCTCTCTCCCTCGATGTCGAGATCGGGCAGGATGCGGTCGATGGGGCGGGGCAGCCACCAGGCAGCGCGGCCGAGGAAGGACATCACGGCCGGCACCAGGGTCAGCCGGACGACGAACGCGTCGACGAGCACGCCGACGGCCAGCGCGAAGCCGATGGACTTGATGATCGGGTCGTCCATGAACACGAACCCTCCGAAGACCGCCGTCATGATCAGCGCGGCGGCGGTGACGACGCGGGCGTTGTGGCCCAGGCCGTTGACGGCGGCCTGCTGCGGGCTGTCGCCGTGGACGAAGTCCTCGCGCATGCGGGAGACGAGAAAGACCTCGTAGTCCATGGCGAGGCCGAACAGGATGCCGATGAGCAGGATCGGCAGGAAGCTCACCAGCGGTCCCGGCACGTCGACGCCGACCAGGCCGGCCAGATGGCCCTGCTGGAAGATGGCCACGGTGATGCCGAACGTGGCGCCGACGGTGAGCAGGAAGCCCAGCGCCGCCTTGATCGGCACCAGCAGGGAGCGGAAGACCAGCATGAGCAGCAGGATCGACAGTCCGGCGACGAGCCCCAGGTAGACGGGCATCGCCGCGGCGAGCTTCGCCGACACGTCGATGCCGATGGCGGTGGCGCCGGTCAGGGCGATGTCGGCGCCCCGGATGCCCGCCACGCGCTCCCTGATGGCGTGGACGGCCTGCTCGGTGGCGGCGTCGGCGGGACCAGCCTCGGGGATGACGGTCATCAGCACGGTGGTGCCCTGCGGGTTCGGCTGCGGCCGGGAGACGTGCAGCACCCCGTCCGTGGCGTCGATCAGCTGCGCGGCCTGCGTGGCGGCCGCGCCGGTGGCCGCGGCGCTGTCGCCGGTGACGACGGCGATCAGCCGTCCGTTGAAGCCGGGCCCGAAGCCCTCGCTGATCAGGTCGTAGGCCTCGCGGGCCGGCGAGCCAGGGGCGGCGGTGCCCGCGTCGGGCAGTGCCAGGCGCATGTCCTGGGCGGGCAGGGTCAGCGCGCCGAGCCCCACGACGCCGGCCAGCAGGATCGGGACGCGCAGCCGGGTGACGATCCTGCCCCAGCGGAAGCCGAATCCCTCGCGACCCCGGTTGTGCGCCTGTCCGTCGCGCTGCCTGCGGGGCAGGACGCGGGAGCCCGCGAAGCCCAGCATGGCGGGGAGCAGGGTGAGGGCGACCAGCACGGCCAGCGCGACGGTGCCGGCCGCGGCCAGGCCCATCACGGTCAGGAAGGGAACGCCGACCACGAAGAGGCCGGCCAGCGCGATGACGACGGTGGCGCCGGCGAAGACCACAGCCGAGCCCGCGGTCCCGGTCGCGCGCCCCGCGGCCTCCTCCTGCGCCATGCCCTCGGTGAGGTACTGACGGTAGCGGGAGGTGATGAACAGCGAGTAGTCGATGCCGACGGCCAGTCCCAGCATCAACGCGAGGATGGGCGCGGTGCCGGTCAGCTCCAGCACGCCGCTGAGGGCGAACAGCCCCGCCATCCCAGCCGCGACGCCGATCAGCGCGTTGAGCAGCGTCATGCCCGCGGCGACCAGGGAGCCGAAGGTGACGACGAGCACCACAGCGGCGACCAGAACGCCGAGCGCCTCGGTGGAGCCGATCTCCACCTCGGCCCTCATGAACTCGCCGCCGTGCTCCACTCGAATACCTCGTGCGGAGGCGCCGACCCGCTCGTACGCCGTGCGCTGGGATGCGGCGACCTCGTCGACGGCGGTGGCGAACTGGACCTGGACCAGCGCGTAGCGGCCGTCCGGCGTGACCGACCCGGCCATGAAGGGGTCGATGGCGGCGATCACGCCCGGAACCCGGCCCGCCTCCCCCACGACGGCCGCGACCGCGGCCTTGTCGAGCTTCCCTCCCTCGGGCGCGGCGATGACGATGGTGCCCGTCGCGCCACCCGCCTGCGGGAACTTCTCGCGCAGGGAGTCGAGCGCCCGCTGGGACTCCGTGCCGGGCATCGTGAAGTTGTCGCTGGTGGGGCCCATGAAGGCGGCCGCGGCCCCACCCAGCAAGGCGAGCGCGAGCAGCCAGACGGCGAGCACGCGCCCCCGGCGGCGGAAGGAGAACCGGCCGAGCCGGTACAGCACAGAAGCCATGAAAGTGGACGTCTTTCCTCGAAGTTCAGCGGGATTGGCGGCCGAGGGTGCGCAGAGCGCCCTTGATCAGCTCGGCACGCAGGTCGTCGTCCTCCACCGGCACGTCCGCCGCGCAGGTGACGGCGACGGCGCCGACGACCATGTACGCGGTGACCAGGGCCTTCGGCTCGGTCGAGCCCTCCACCATCGCGGCCATCAGGCGGTCCACAACGGCGGGCACGGCGCCCAGCGCGGGGTGGCCTGCCAGCACGGGGATGTCCTGGAACAGCACCTTGACCTCGCGCCGGAAGCGCATGGCCAGATCGACGAAGCCGGTGACGGCCGCCTCGGCCGCCTCCTCGCCTTCCAGACCGGACAGCCGGGCGTCGAGCGCGGCCAGCCCTTCGCCCGCGGGGGTCAGCAGTTCGGCGAGGATCGCCTCCTTGCTGACGAAGTGGTACAGCAGGGACGCCTTCGAGCAGCCCGCCACCTGAGCGATGTCATGGAGCGACGCGCCCTTGTAGCCCTGCGTGGCGAACAGCTGCAGCGCGGAGTCAAGGATGTGGCCACGGAGCGCGGAGGGAGGACGTGCCATACCCCCACAATAGCTGTCCGATCGGTCAGCTCTGACCGATCGGACAGGACTGAGCGGACGGCTTGTTATTAGATCAATTCTCTAGAAAAATGCTCTACTATGGCATCCACAGCGGTAGTGACCGGCGGCAACAGGGGCATCGGGTACGCGGTGTGCGAGCGGCTGGCCGGCGAGGGGTTCAAGGTGCTGCTGGTCGCGAGGGATCCCGCGGGTGGCGCCCGGGCGGCGGCGGGCATCAGGGGCGACGTGGAGCTCGTGACCGGCGACCTCAGCACGATCGCGGCCGTCAGGCGGCTGGCCGGGGAACTGCGCGACAGATACCCTCGCGTGGACGTGTTCGTGCACAACGCGGGGCTGTGGCCGGGCCGCCGCACCCTGACCGAGGACGGTCTTGAGGAGTCCTTCGCCGTCAACCACCTGGCTCCGTTCCTGCTCAACCATCTGCTCGAGGACAGGCTCGGCCGCGTGGTGCAGGTCAGCGCCGGGCTCTACGTCAAGGGCAGGGTCGAGGTGGGCAGGACCGCCGTGGGCGCGGACTTCCACCAGATGCGGACATATGCGGATACCAAGCTGTGCAACCTGCTGACCGTGCCGCTGTTCGCCGAGCGCTGGCGAGCCTCGGGCGTCACGATCGACGCCGTGCACCCCGGCGTGATCCGCACCGGCCTCGGCGACCGGAGCGGACCCGTCGGGTGGCTGCTCAAGCTCGTCAAGCGCAGGTGGGCCGCTCCCGAGGAGGGCGCGGGCCCCGTCGTGGGGCTGGTCCACGACGGCACGGGCACGGGCAGGTACTTCCACCTGACCGAGGAGGTCCCCCTGAAGGGACCCGCGCAGGACGGTGAGCTGGCCGGGCGCGTGTGGAAAGAGGCCGAGGCGCTAACGTCGGCCAGGTGACCAGGCACAAGCGCAGCGAGGAGACCATGAGGCGGCTGCTCGACACCGCACTCGAGGTCCACCCCGGCGATTTCACCCTGAGGGCCATGACCACGCGCAGCGGCGTGAGCATGGGCAGCCTGTACCACCACTTCGGCAGCCTCGAGGGACTGGCGGCGACGCTCTACAGCCGGTGCATGGGCGATCTCCTCGACACCCTGCTCGCCGCCGTCGAGGACGCCCCGAGCGCGCGTGACGGTGTACGGCGGGCGGTGCTCGCCTATCTCGGGTTCACCGCCGACCACCCGGACAAGGCCCGCTTCATCCACGCGGCGCCGTACGCCATCGACCTCGGCCCGCACGCCGAGCGGATCGCGGCGGACAAGGCGCCGCGCCTGGAGCGGCTGACCGCCTGGATCCGGCCGCACATGGACGAGGGCACGGTCGCGAGCCTGCCGATGGCGCAGGTGGAGATGCTCCTGATCGGGCCGGTCGCCGAGGTGACCAGACGGTGGCTGGCAGGCGCTCCGGAGATCGACCTGGCCGAGTCCGCGCGCGTGCTGCCGGACCGGATCTGGCAGTCGCTGCGAGGGTGACCCGTCAGCCGGTCCGGGGTCCAGGGTCTTCGCGCTGAGGTGCATTCGTGATCAAGCTGGGGAAACTCGGTGGCTGCCGGGTGGCCGGGTCTCTAGAATCCGGGCTGTGATCAAGGGTGGGGTGGCGCGAGGTGGGGGCCGGTGACGCAGGCCGAGGACGTCGCGCGCCTGGTTCGGGAGGTGTTCGGCGCGGATGTCGTCGGGGCCTACCTGCACGGGTCGGCCGTGCTCGGCGGTCTGCGGCCGTGGAGCGATGTCGACGTGCTCGTCGTCGTGCGAAGGCCCCCGACGCCGGACGAGCGCAGGGCGCTCGTCCGCGAGCTGCTCGAGATCTCCGGCGAGAGGGCTCGGCGCGGGCCCGCCCGTCCCGTCGAGCTGACGATCGTCGTGCAGTCCGAGGTCCGCCCCTGGCGCTACCCGCCGACCTGCGCGTTCCTGTACGGCGAGTGGCTGCGGGACGACTACGAGCGCGGCGAGGTGCCGTCGCCGTCACCGAGCCCTGATCTCGCGCCGTTGATCACGATGGTGCTGCTCGGGAACGCCCCGCTGTCCGGGCCGCCGCCCGCCGAGGTGCTCGACCCCATCCCGCCCGGGGACCTCGTCCGCGGCATCGTCGCGGGGATGCCCGCGCTTCTGGAGGAGCTCGAGTCGGACACGCGCAACGTCCTTCTCACGCTCGCCCGCATCTGGACGACCGTCGCGACCGGGGTCATCAGGTCGAAGGACGCGGCGGCGGACTGGGCGCTCGCCCGGCTGCCCGCCGAGCACCGGCCCGTGCTCGCCCGCGCGCGGGCCGTCTACCTCGGAGCCGAGCACGAGCGTTGGGACGACCTCCTGCCGCGCCTGCGACCACACGCCGACCACGTCGTGGGCGCGATCGAGCGCCTGACCGCGCCCGGCGGCCCGGCTGACCCCGTGGACCCGGCGGACCCCGTGGACCCGGCGGACTCGGGGGACCCGGCGGAGCACGGCGACGCCCCGGCCGGTGACCGCGCCCCATAGCGCCATCACGCCGCCCACGACCACGTTTCTGGCCGCCTCCTGCGCCTGCGGGCCGAAGCCGCCCACCGACGAGGCGCCGCGCGACGACACCACGGCGTTCGGCCGGGCCGTCCACCGTTCGCGCGGGGATCACCTCGCTTCCAGCCGGGATCGGGCGCCCGTGGAGCCGTGGACAGGCGATCGTCGCGAGCCCTACGCCGTCCCGGCGGCCAGATCGTCGAAGTAGGGCTTCATCGCAGGGAAGTAGTCGTCGAAGTCCGGCGTGGGCGAGCCGTCGCGGGCGGCCACGAGCAGGTCGAGGTAGTACTCCCACCCGGGCCCCACCTCGCCGAGGCCCTCCTCGCTGTCGAGATGGTGCACGAAGCGCAGCTCCGTCGAACCGTCGTTCTCCGACAGCAGCAGCTCGATCCGCCACCTCCCCCACTCGTCGGTGGCCGACACGGCCAGCCGCCGCGGCGGGTCGCACTCCTCGACGAGCAGGTCCATCCACGGAGCCTGCTCCTCGAACACCAACTGCACCTTGATCGTCCGGCCGGGGCCCGCTTCGCCCTCCCACGGCCCGTACCAGCGGGCCGTGCGTTCGGGCTCGGTGAGGCTGGCCCACACGTCCTCGGCGGGGGCGCGGAAGGTGCGGGTGAGGACCAGATCGCTTCCCTCACCGGTGCGGAAGAGGCGGCCTGTGGGTCTGGGACTCATGCGGTGTTCTCCTGGGCTCGGGCCGCCGGTCCACGCGTACGGCGTTCACGGCGGGTGCGGTAGACCTCTGTCTCCAGCGCGTCGAGACGGTGTTCGAGGCCGGAGGGCTGGACGAAGGGGGTGAGCCATTCGACGAGTTCGGCGAACCGCTCGGGGGCGAGCACGTAGAACCGCCTCCTGCCGACGAGCTCGTCGCGAACCAGCCCACTCTCCCTGAGGACGCGCAGGTGGCGGCTCACGGCGGGCCTGCTGATCTGGAAGCGGTCGGCGATCTCCCCTGCGGGGAGCCGCGAGTCGCGCAGCATCGTCAGGATGGCCCGTCGTACGGGATCGGCGATCGCGCCTGCCACCTCGTCCATGCCCGGAAGCGTAACCTACAAGTTACGCTTTCGGAAGAGGTCCCGATGCTCCTCAGCCGACCTTGGGCGTGGCCCGCATGCCGACGTAGCAGACCTGGGAGCCGTCGGCCAGGGTGGAGAAGACCACGGGCATGTAGTCCTCGCTGAAGGAGGGGCCGGCGCCCGAGGCGGCGAACACCGTCTCCGACACCGGAGTCAGCTCCATGTCCAGCGGCGGCGAGAGGTCCTTCATCCCGTCGACGAACTCGTACAGCATGCGCGCGCCGCCGTCCTCCCCCTGGGTGACGGTGATGATGACGCCCTCACGCCGGTAGGCGCCGACCAGCTGGGACAGGTCCACCACGGGCGGCTCGGCCGCCGGCCCGAAGGCCTCCGGCATGCGCACCCCCGCCAGCTCCTGCAGCAGCTCCCTGAACAGGTCGGCGTACAGCTGGCGGGCGCCGCCGCCGTTGGTGAGCAGGACCACGGCCACGCCCGCGTGCGGGACGACCCGCAGGTAGCCGTACTGGCCGATGGCCGCGCCGTCGTGACCGTAGCCCGCGATGCCGTTCCAGTCGTAGAGCGTCCAGCCCAGTCCCCAGGCGTCGGCGCTGACGGTCCACTTGTCGGGGACCTCGACCTCGCGCCGCTGCATGGCCGCGACGGCTTCGGCCGACATCAGGCGGGTGCCGTCGGGGGCCAGCCCGCCGTCCAGGTGCATCCGGGCGAAGCGGGCGACGTCGCCCGCCGAGACGATGACCCTGCCGTACGGCCCCGCCGAGCGCGGCATCAGGTCCCAGGCGGGGGCGGGGTCGGGGCGCCGGCCGGGTTCGCCCAGGTGGCTCATCGCCACCCGGTGGCGCAGCGCCTCCTCGGGCAGCGTCATCGAGCGCTCGAGGCCGAGCGGCGTGAACAGCAGCTCCTTCAGCGCCTGGTCCCAGGTGACACCGGTCAGCACCTCGACGATGCGCCCCAGCACGACGTAGCCGAGGCTGCCGTAGGAGACCGCCGTGCCAGGCGGGCAGTCGAGCGCCACCCCCTTGGCGGCCTCCACATAGGCGGCCAGGCAGTCGTCGCCGCGGCCCGAGTCGAAGGTGAAGTCGTTGGTCACCCCGCCGGTGTGGCTGAGCAGCTGCCGCACCGTGATCGAGGCCGTGGCCTCGGCGTCGGGGGTGGCGAACTCGGGCAGCACGCTCACGACCGGCGCGTCGAGATCGAGCTTGCCGGAGTCGACCAGCCGCATGATGAGCGTGGCGGTGTAGACCTTGGCGATCGACCCGGACAGGAACACCGAGTCGGTCGTCGCCTCCACCCCGGTCTCGGTGTTCAGCACCCCGCTGGCCAGCTCGTGGATCTCGCCGTCGACCAGCACGGCCAGCGTCGCCCCCGGCACGTGGTGGGCGGCACGCAACTCGTCGAGCCTGGCCTGCCAGCGCCCGCGGGAGAAGCCACGGCCCTCAGCGTCCAGCGATCCCCAGCCCCCCGCGGCCTTCCAGTTGCCGGCGGTGTCCCAGTTCAGCTTCGTCATGATCTCTCCCAAACCTTCCGCGTCGCGTACAACGTCCTCGCTATGCGAACACTGTACGCACACGGGTAGCATGTACGCAAGGCGCGGGTGTGGGATGGTCAGTCGCGCTCGGCCCACGCGCCCGCCAGGCCGGTGACCGCCTGATCGAGCAGTTCGGGGGGAAGGGCGAAAGCCGCCGCCAGCCAGCCCAGCCCCAGGCCGCCCCACAGCACCTTGGACAGCGACCCGACCGTGACCGTGCGTGTCGAGCAGGTAGGTGCCTCTGCCGTGACGGCGCGCGCCGCGGCCCTCCTCGCACAGCTGGTTGAGGGCCGCGGCGACCGTGCTGCGGCTGAGCACGACGGCTTGGGCGAGCTCGCGCTCCGACGGCAGTCTGGCGCCCGGGGTCAGCGCCCCGATCTCGGCCAGAGATCGGTCAGCGCTCCCGCGAGCCTGCGGCTGGGGCTCTGCCTGCCCCGGCGTAGCCTGAGCCGGTCGCGGACGAGGACGGCCGGTCGATCCAGATCTTGGCTGGCCACCTGGTCATTGTCCCGCAGCAGCCGCCGACGACCGGCCGCCCGCCGCCTACCAGGCGTACGCCTCGGGAGCCGGACCTCCAGGGCCGGGGAAGAGGTCGTCGAACAGCGCCAGCCGCTCCTCGTCCAGCTCGATCTCCAGCGCCCGCAGCGCCGTCGCCAGTTGCTCCGCCGTACGTGCGCCCACGATCGGCGCCGTCACCCCTGGCTGGTGCAGCAGCCACGCGAGCCCGACGGCGGACGGGGACTCGCCGAGGTCGTCGCACACCTTCTCATAGCGCTCCACCCGCTCCCTGTCGCTGCGCAGTGCCGTCGCCGCGCGGCCCGCCCTGCCCCGCTCGACCTCTTGCTTGCGCAGGATGCCGCTGAGCAGGCCGCCGTGCAGCGGGCTGTACGGCAGGAAGCCGATCCCCATGTCGCGGCAGGCGGGCAGCACCTCCAGCTCGACCGTCCGCTGCATCAGGCTGTAGATGCTCTGCTCGACGACGAAGCCGAACTCACCGAGCCGCTCGGCCGTCGCCTGCCCGCGCGTGATGTGCCACGCCGCGTGGTTGCTGGTGCCGAAGTACAGGACCTTGCCCTGCTGCCTCAGCAGCGACAGCGCCCCCCAGATCTCCTCCCACGGGGTGGACCTGTCGACGTGGTGCAGCATGTAGACGTCGAGGTGGTCGGTGCCCAGGCGGCGCAGCGACTCCTCGCAGGCCCGCCTGATGCGCCTGGCCGACAGCCTGATGTCGTTGACCCCAGGGCCCATTGCGCCGTAGACCTTGGTGGTCAGCACGATCTGGTCGCGGCGCGAGGGTGTCTTCGTCAGCCAGGTGCCGATGATCTCCTCGGTCCTGCCCTTCTCCGGCTCCAGCCCGTAGACCTGCCTGTTGGCGTCGGCGCCGTAGACGTCGGCGGTGTCGACGAGGTTGATGCCGCTGTCCACGGCCGCGTCGAGGATGCGGTGGGAGTCCGCCTCGCCGGTCAGCGGCCCGAAGTTCATGGTGCCGAGGGCCAGTCTGCCGACCTTGAGGCCGGAGCGTCCGAGGCTGGTGTATCGCATGGTCATCGGGGCTCCTCGAAGCGGGTGGGAGAGAAGGCGGTGAGGTCGAACTCCGACCCTCCGTCGAGCGCGAGCTGGGCGCAGGCCAGGCCGACGGCGGCCGCGTGCTTGAACCCGTGACCGGAGAAGCCGCCGGCGAAGACCACCCTGCCGCCCGTGGCGACGGGGCCGATCACGAAGTCGCCGTCGGGGCTCTTGGAGTTCATGCAGGCCGACGCCTTCGCCACGCGGGGGTCGAGCCCGGGGAAGGCCCTGCGGCAGAAGTCCTCGACAGGCGCCAGATCCTCGGGAGAGGGGTCGTGCCAGTTGTCCTCCGGCCGCTCCAGCCATCGTTTGCCGGCCGCCGCGCCGCCGACGCCGACCTTGACGCCCTGCCCGTCGATGTCGGGGATTCCCCACCCCTCCAAGTCGTGGCTCTCGCGGACGAAGGTGGGGAACCGCCCGGGTCCGTACGCCCCCCCGTCGCCCCTCGCCGTGAACCACGACAGGCATGAGCGCTGCGTGCGCAGCGGCAGCGACACCTCGGGCAGCAGATCGAGGGTCCACGACCCGGAGGCGAGCACGACCTTGCCTGCGAGGAAGCGCTCCTCCCCCACCGTGACGTCGACGTGGCCGTCCTCCACGCGCAGCGCCGAGACCGGGGACCCGGTGCGGATGTCTGCGCCCGCCCGCCCGGCGGCCTCCACCGCGGCGCTGACACACACCTCAGGCCGCAGCACTCCGGCGCCGGGCTCGAAGACGGCCACGTCGTCGTCGAAGACGGCGTGCTGCGGATAGCGGCGCCGCAGGTCGTCGGCCTCCAGCCACTCGTGGGCGACCTCGCCCGCGGCGGCGCTGGCCAGCGCGTCCTGGATGAGCGGGCCGCCCTCGGTGCCGATCACCAGCCCGCCCGAGGGGGTGAACAGCGTCTGGCCGCTGCCGCGTTCGAGGGCTCTGATCAGATCGAGGGAGCGGCGGGCCAGCGGCACGTACTCCTTGCCCTCGAAGAGGATCTGCCGGTAGATGCGCGACCCTCCGTGGGAGGACCCTCTCGCGTGGCCGATGGTGAACTGCTCGACGCCGATGACCGAGGCGCCCATCGAGGCGGCCTGCCACGCGGCCATCGACCCCATGGCGCCCAGGCCGATCACGACGACGTCGGCGCGGATGGTTCTCATGGATGGTGCTCCCATGTGTTACAGCACTTTGGACAGGAATGCTTGGGTGCGCTGGTGCCGAGGGCGGGCCAGGACCTCGCGTGGATCACCGGACTCGACGATCACGCCGTCGTCCATGAAGACCAGCGTGTCGCCGACCTCGCGGGCGAAGGCCATCTCGTGCGTCACGACGATCATGGTCATGCCGTCGCCGGCGAGCCCGCGCATCACGTCGAGGACCTCACCGACCAGTTCCGGGTCGAGGGCGGAGGTGGGCTCGTCGAAGAGCATCAGCCTGGGGCGCATGGCCAGCGCCCTGGCGATGGCGACGCGTTGCTGCTGGCCGCCCGAGAGCCTGGCGGGGTAGCTGTGCAGCTTGTCGCCGAGCCCCACCCTACGCAGCAGTTCCTCGGCGTGGGCGGTGGCGGCGGCCCTGCTCTCCTTCTTGACCAGACTGGGGCCGAGCGCCACGTTCTCCAGCGCGGTGTAGTGGGGGAAGAGGTTGAAGCTCTGGAAGACCATGCCGATGCGCTCGCGCTGCCTGCACACCTCCTTGTCGCCCAGCTCGTGCAGCGCCTCGGCGCTCTGCCGGTAACCGATCAGCTCGCCGTCCACCCAGAGCCTGCCCCTGTTGATGGCCTCCAGGTGGTTGACGCAGCGCAGGAACGTGCTCTTGCCCGACCCCGACGGGCCGACCAGGCACATCACCTGCCCCTCCTCCAGCGACAGGTCGATGCCCTTGAGCACGTGGTTGCGCCCGTAGTGCTTGTGCACCCCCTCGGCGCGGACCAATGCCGACATCAGCGCTCCTCCTTGACGTTGGCGCGGCGGGAGGTGAGGTTGCGGCGCAGGCGGGCGCCGTACGACTCGCCGGGGTCTCGGTCGGGTGAGAAGTGCCGCTCGATCCTGGTCTGCGCGGCGGTCAGGATCGAGGTCGCCAGTAGGTACCAGATGCTGGCCACCAGCAGCAGGGGGATGGTCTGGAAGTTGCGGCCGTAGATGATCTGGACGCTGTAGAGCAGCTCGGGGATGGCGAGCACGCTGATCAGCGAGCTGGTCTTCAGCATGGCGATGGCGTTGTTTCCCGTGGGCGGGATGATCACGCGCATCGCCTGCGGGAGCACGATCTTGCGCATGGTCATGCTCTTGGACATGCCGAGCGAACTGGCCGCCTCCAGCTGGCCCTTGGGCACGGACACGATGCCCGCCCTGACGATCTCGGCCATGTAGGCGCCCTCGTTGAGCGCAAGGCCGAGCACGCCCGCGATGAACGGAGTGATGAGGGTGTTGGCGTCCAGCGTCGCGAAGACCGGCCCGAACGGCAGGCCGAGCTCGATCGTCGGGTACAGCGCGCTGAGGTTGAACCAGAAGACCAGCTGCACCAGCAGCGGCGTGCCGCGGAAGAACCAGATGTAGCCCGCGGCCGTCCACGACAGCACCCGGTTGGACGAGCCGCGCATCACCGCGAACAGCACGCCGAGCGAGATGCCGAGCACCATGGCGATCGCGGTGAACTCCAGCGTGAGCAGCAGCCCGTTGAGCACGCTGCCGTCGAGCAGATACCTGGCCACGATCTCCCACCGGTAGCGGGGGTTGGTGACCATGGACGTCAGCAGCATGGCGAGCAGGACCAGGACGAGCGCCGTGGCCGCCCACCGCCACGGGCGCCTGATGGGGATCGCCTTGATGTCGGCGTCGGGGCGCAGGCCCTGCCGGGCGGTGCCTGTCGCCATGGCTAGGCACACCCTTCCTTGATCGGCTGCGGGAAGATCTCGTCACCGTCCTGGACCTGGGCGGGCTCGGTGAAGATCTCCGACTTCTCGATCGCGCCGTCGACGACGCCCCACTTGCCGGCGATGCGGGTGTAGTGCCCCTCCTGCAGCAGCTTGGTCATCGCCGCCTGCAGCACGCTGTTCAGCGCCGCGTTGCGCTTGGGGACGGCGATGCCCGACAGGCTGTGCGGGGTGCGGTAGGTGCCGGTGACGCACAGCGCGCCCTCGGACTGCTTGGCCGCCCACTCCACGGCGGGCTTGTCGGCGGTCACCACGTCGGCGCGGCCGCTGGACAGGGTGAGCACGGCCTGGTTCTGGTCGGGGATGCGGATGATCTGGACCGGCTGTCTGCCCGCGCCCTTGCAGTAGGCGTCGGCCTTCTCCAGGCGCTCCACCTGGGTCGTGCCGCTCTGAACGCCGACGCGCAGGCCGCAGATGGTGTCCTTGAAGTCGTTGACCTTGACGCCGCTGCCCTTCTTCACCAGGAAGCCGCCACCGCTGAGGTAGTTGGAGACGAAGTCGACGACGCCGAGGCGTTCCTTCTCGATGCCGAAGCCGGCGATCCCGATGTCGTACCTGCCGGCCTCCAGTCCGGGGATGATGTTGTCGAAGGAGGTGTTCTTCCACTCCACCTTCAGTCCGAGGACCCGCCCGAGTGCGTCGCCCGTGTCGATGTCGAAGCCGACCAGGGTCTTGTTGTCCTCGGCGAAGAACTCCAGCGGGGCGTAGGGCGCGTTCGTGCCGATGACGAGCGTGCCGCGGGCGCGGATCTCCTGAGGCACGGCCGCGGCCAGCTTCTCGTCCTTGGCGATCGCGGCGGAGGGCGGGGGCGCGGAGGGCGCCGCGGAAGGTGCCGCTGAGGGCACGGCCGCGGTGCCGGCGCAGGCCGACAGGGGGAGCAGGGTAACCAGGGCGACCAGGACAGTGCGGTAGTTCATGGTGTCACCAGCTTGCGTGCGAGGTTCAGGGGCTCGGCGTGCTCGCCGCGGGCGGCCGCCGGGTGGCGGAGGCTCCGCCGGTCAGTGTCAGCGCGCTCGCCGTACGACACTCAAGGTCGCCCCCGACCAGGGCCAGCTGCGCCGCGCGGATGTCCGAGGCCTGTCCGGCCGTCGGCACCTCCTCGCCGAAGCTGTCCCTTCCGGTCTGCGCGTAGTAGAGAAGGTGGGCCCGCTCTTCGGAGAAGGGCTGGACGTACGGCTGTCGCGGCACGTCGCCGGGTACGGTCAGGCCGCCCCTGTGCCGCCACTCGCGCATGTCGTCCGAGCGGTAGACGGCCAGGCCGGTGCGGCTCTCGGCGAGCATCCACGCGTAGCCGCCCAGCGTGAAGACGGCCGGTCCCTCGTGCCATTCGGCGAGTGCCTGCCCTTCGACCTTCCATTCGTCGAGGTCCGGGCTGACGGCCCGCCAGATGGAGCCGCCGCGCGCCTCGTCCTTGAACCAGAGGCCGAAGCCGCCCTCCGGCAGCGGGTGGACGTAGGGATCGACGGCGTGGTCGGTGCCGAGATCGAGGCGTGAGCCGTGCGTCCAGTTCCACAGGTCGGCGCTGGTCAGATGGTGCACCTGCCGGTGCCATGGACTCGGCCTGCCGTGGGTGTCCCACCCCGGGTCGTCGGGCACGCCTCTGATGAAGGTCACGAACAGGTGGTAGACGCCGTCGTGGTGGAGCACGTCCGGGCCCCAGAAGGTGTTGAGCCCCCGCTCGACCGGCAGGTCGAGGGTGCCGCGGTAGAGCCAGCTCCCGCCGCCGTCGGCCGAGCTCGCCACGGCGACCTGGCTGCCGTGGCAGCGGCCGATGCGCGCCGGGCCGCCGATCTTGGTGTTGGCCCGCCTGTGCACGAACAGGCACCACCACGTGGCCTCCTCCCTGTTCCAGACGAGCACGGGATCCGTGGCGCCGTCGTGGACGGGGTCGGTGATGAGCGCCCGGTTCATGTCCTGCCCTCCGCCGGTTCGAGGGGGAAGTGGTTGACCGCGTAGGTGTGGCCGTGCTCGACCGCCGACTCCACCGCCTCCTGCAGGGAGCCGCGCAGGTTGGCGCGGACCGCCTCCTCGTTCCACGTCAGCCCGTCGACGCACCGGGTGGCGAACAGGCCGGCGACGAGGTCGAGGCGGCGCAGTCCGCGCAGCAGCTCGGCGGTGACCACCGGACCCATTGGCGTGACCTCGAGCTCTCCCGCCGAGCACGCCAGGTGCACGATGTGGGCACCGCCTTCGAGCTGGAAGGAGACCTGCATGACCAGCTCGGGGATGACCGGGTTCACCTTGCCCGGCATGATCGAGGAGCCCGCCTGCACGGGCGGCAGGCGAACCTCGCCGAAGCCGCCGATCGGGCCGGAGGCCAGGATGCGCAGATCGCTGGCGATGCGGGCCAGCACACGTCCTGCCCTGGCCATGGCGTCGGCGACCGAGGCCAGGCCCTCCAGCGAGGAGATCCCCTCCGACAGGTTGGCGACAGGCTCGAGGTCGAGCTCGGTCTCCTCGGCCAGCCGCCGCAGCGCCAGCTCCCTGTATCCGGGCGGGGCGCCGAGCCCGGTGCCGATCGCGGTGGCCCCGAGGGGCATCCTGCGCAGCTCGCCGGCGGCCGACTCCAGAACCCTGGCGGCCGACAGCACCGAGGCGGCCTGCCCCTGGTGCACCAGCGCGGCAGGCACGGGCACCGCGTCCTGCAGGCAGGTACGGCCCAGCCGCTCCAACGACCGGTACTGCCCTGCCTTGCGCTCCAGCGACTCGGCCAGCCCCCGCAGCGACCGCACCGTCTCGCGCGCCGTGGTGAGGACGGCGAGGTTGAGCGCCGTCGGCATCACGTCGTTGGTGGACTGGGACCTGTTGACATGGTCGTGCGGGTCCACCCTGACGGCCCCCTCGAGCAGGGCGGTCGCGCGGCTGGCGAGGACCTCGTTCATGTTCATGTTGGTCGAGGTGCCGCCGCCGCCCTGCACGAGCTCGAGCGGGAAGTGCTCGTGCAGGCCGCCGCCCGCCACCTCGCGGGCCGCGGTCATGACGGCGTGCCCGATCTCGGCGGGCAGCACGCCGAGCTTCACGTTCGTCCACGCCGCCGCGCTCTTGACCAGCGCCAGGGCGGTCAGCAGCGCGGGGAACTGGCGCAGCGACTCTCCACCGAGGCGGAAGTTCTCGCTGGCCCTGGCCGTATGGATGCCGAACAGGTCCTTTGAGGACAACATGATCTCGCCCAGGAGGTCATGTTCGACACGGATCTGATCCATAGCATCACCCCTCACCTGAAAGGTTGCCTGGTAGGTTGACAGCCAGACTCCATGGGCCCGGATGCCCTGTCAAGCCCCGATTTCCTGGAGAAGCTCGCCACTACGTTCGCCCTTGACAGGGTTCCGGGCATCAGGCAACCTGCCAGGCAACCTGACCGTTCGCCTCAAGGGAGTGTCCGTGGCCTTCCAGACGTTCGAGCTCGAGAACTGGCAGTCGGACTACGAGCAGACCGTGCGCTTCAACCTCGCCGACTCGACCGTGGACCCTGTCACCGTCACCGACCTCATCGAGGGCGGGCAGGACGTCGAGCGGATCATGTCCCTGCCGCTGTACTACCCGGAGGTCAACGGCGAGCGCGCCCTGCGCGGGCCTCGTCGCCGGGCTCTACGACGGCATCGGCTCCGACGACGTGCTGGTCACCGTGGGCGCCTCCGAGGCCAACGCGGCGATCGTCGACGCGCTCTGCCGTCCCGGCGACCGCGTGGTGGTGATGGAGCCCGGCTACCGGCAGGTGTGGGGGCTGGCGCTCAACCGGGGCTGCGAGGTCGTCGCGTTCGAGCTCGACGCCGAGCGCGGCTGGGCGCCCGACCTCGAACAGCTCAGGCGGGTCGCCACGCCGGGCACCAGGCTCATCTACGTGTGCAATCCGAACAACCCGACCGGCTACATCCTCACCGAGGAGGAGATGGCCGAGATCGTCGGCATCGCCGAGGACTGCGGCGCGTGGCTGGTCGCCGACGAGGTCTACAGGGGAAGCGAGCGCCTGACCGACAGGGAGACGCCCTCGTTCGTCGGCATGACCGACAGGGTCATCGGCGTGGGCAGTCTGTCGAAGTCCTACGGCCTGTCGGGGCTGCGCATCGGGTGGGCGGTGTGCCGGCATCCCGAACTGGCGCACCTGTGGCGCCGCCACGAGTACTTCGCCATCGCGACGGGCAGGCTGGACAACCACCTGGCCGAGTGCGCCCTGCGCGCCTCGACGAGGGAGCGGCTGTTCGAGCGCAACCGCACGTGCGTGCGAAGGGGCTACGAGCTGTTCTCCTCATGGCTTGAAGGCCAGGACGGCAGGCTCACCGCGCTCGCGCCGATGGCCTCCGCGCTGGCCTTCGTGCGCTACGAGTGCGACCTGCCCTCCGTCGAGGTCGGCGACCTGTTCAGGAGGAAGGCGAGCGTTCTGGTCGCACCCGGCGTGTTCTTCGGGCGCGAGGGATGGTTCAGGATCAACATCGGAATGGACACCGGCTATCTGTCCCAGGCGCTCGACGCCCTGTCGCCCGTCGTGGCCGAACTGAGGTGATGAACGTGGAGCTGCGCCTGCTCTCCCGCGCGTACTCCGTCTGCAGGCTGCCCGCAGGCTCGGCGTTGCCCGCACCACCGCGCACGGCCGAGCTGTACGGACTGACCGTCACGGCCGAGGAGGTCTCGGTCGTGTGCGCCATGGGCGAGGAGCCGCGGGGCGCCAGGATCGAGAGCGGATGGAGTGCGCTGCGGGTGGCGGGCGAGCTGGACTTCTCCCTCGTCGGCATCCTGTCCTCGCTGACCGCGCCGCTGGCCGAGGCGGGCGTCTCGGTGTTCGCGCTGTCCACGTTCGACACCGACTACCTGCTGGTCAGGTCGGCCGAGCTGACTCCGGCGCTGGAGGCGCTGCGGGCGCGAGGGCACCTGATATCAAAGGGCTGACGCTCGGCTCACGCGCCGCCGATGATCTCACTGCGGTAGTGAAGGAGATGCTGGCGCCAGACCTGCGCCGCCTCCTCAGCCCTGCCCGCCCTGATGTGCTTGATCACCGTGCGTGACTCCTCCATGTGGCCCCCCCGCACGTTCGGCTCGGCCAGCGCCCGGCGGCGCAGCTCCGACCACAGGGGGCCGCCCACGTGCCGCAACGCCTCCTCGAGGGACTGCTCCAGTATGGGGTTGCGGGCGGCGCGGGCGATGGCCCGGTGCAGGGGCAGGTCGCTGCCGTAGGCGCCGGTCTCGGCGAACTCCGCCTCCAGCTTGGCGAGCGTCGCCTCCAGCATGTCGAGATCTTCCGGGTAGCGCTTCTCGGCGGCCAGCGCGGCCAGCGACGGCTCGATCGCCAGGCGCGCCTCGAAGACTTGGGGAGGCAGCACCTCCACGCCCCAGGTGGCGACGGCGGCCGACGAGCCCGTGACGATCGTGCCCCTGCCCTTGTGCGACTTGGCCAGCCCCGCGAGCTCGAGAGCGGCCAGCGCCTCCCGAATCGTCGGCCTGCTGACGTCGAAGTTCTGAGCGAGCTCGCGCTCGGAGGGCAGTTTGTCGCCGGCCTTGAGGTGTTCGTCGCGGATGGCGGCCACCAGTTGGTCGGCGACCTGGACCGCCGCGCTCTTCTTGACCACCGGGGTCACCGCGAACTTCGAGCCGCCCGTCGTCATCGCCGTGAACTCCGCATCCGTGTGGCTGGTGCCGTCGATGACCATCGTAACAATCGGCTAGGCAACCTGACACGTTCCGGTGCTCAGCGCTCGGCGGCGAACCTCGCGATCCAGCGGCGTTGCCATGGCGTCTCGACGGCGCGGTGGTGATGGTGCTCGCGGGTCCAGGCGACGGCGTCAGCGGGGTCCACCCCTGACAGCACCGCCAGGCAGGCGATGACGGTGCCCGTCCTTCCGACGCCGCCACCGCAGGCGACCTCGACCGCCGCACCGGCCCTGGCCCGCTCGTGCAGCGCGCGGATGCGCAGGACCGCCACGTCATGGCTGCGCGGCAGCAGGAAGTCCGGCCACTCGATCCACTCGCGCGGCCAGCGCAGATCCCCTTCGTGGCGGCGGCGGAGCCGCTCGGAGCCGAGGTAGAGGCCGAAGTCGGGCACGGGCCCCTCGGGCAGCGGACGGCGCAGCCCACGACCGCGAACCCAGAGGCCGTCCGGCAGCCGGATGGCGCCGACGAGCGAAGGCCCGCTCATGGTGCCACGCTCCCCAGCCGCCGCCTGGCGCGGTGGTTGGCGACGTTGAGGCGGTTGCCGCACAGGTCGCCGCAGTAGCGGCGGCGGCCTGGCCTGCTGGTGTCGACGAACACGCCGCGGCACCCGGGAGCGTCGCAGGGGCGGAAGCGCTCGTGACCGAGGGCCCTGACGACGCCGAGCAGTCCGATGCCGACGAGCGCCGCCAGCTCGTCGGCGAGCGACGCGCCCCGCGCGGTCGGGACGTACCACTGCCACCGGCCGTCGGGCTCACGCTGGAGGATCGGGCTGAGACCTGCGCGCATGGCCAGCACGGTCCCTCCCGCGACGGCGTGCTCCTCCGTGGCGGTCTCCAGGACGCCCCGGACCTCCCTGCGAAACAGATGCACCTCTCGGAGGTCGTCCTCGGTCGGCGGCCGCTCCGCGAGCGCGTCGAGCCGGAGATCGCGGTCGGCCAGGAAGCCCGCGAGCGCTTCCGGGTCGGGCAGGGCCTCGCCCATGGTGGAGCGCACGGTGGGCGAGGTGTTGACCAGGTCGCCGGCCACCGCCGCCCCCACCGTGTAGTCGCTGACGGAAATCCGCACGCCTCCCCCTCAGTCGGTAACCGATTAAACGCAACTATAACCCTTACAGCGGCATTCTGTGTCGAGCCACTTAGGGCGGCGAGCTCGGCATCGCCGCCTGGGCGTGGGGTGCGCTGCTGGGCGAGGAGGGGCTGCGGCCGGCGGCGGGTATCGTGCCCGTGCAGTCGGTCGACAACCGCGAACTCGGCGCGGCGGGGCCGGTGACCGCCCAGCTCACGGCGGCCTACGAGGCCGCCGTCCACGGCAGGGACGAGCGTTACCGCCACTGGCTGACCCCTGTGGCGGCGGCCTCCCGCGCGACCCGTTGAGAGGTGGCGGCCCGGCTGGTGCGGCGACCCTAGCGTGCCGTCCGCCGTCCGCGCAGTAGGGTCCACCCCCCAGCCGTCGTGGGTGCCAGCTGGATTTCCGGTGGAGGGCGGCTCCAACAGACTCCTTCCATGACGATTGATCAGACCGTGCGGCCGGCCACCGGCAGCGACTACGCCAGGCTCCTCCAGCGCGTCACGGCCGCTGGACTGATGCGGCGCAGGCCCGGGTACTACGTGGCCAGGGCGGCCGTGGTCGGCGGCCTGTACGCCGGTGGGCTCGCCGCCTTTCTCGCGCTGGGCGACTCCTGGTGGCAGCTGCTGGTCGCGGCGTTCTTCGCGGTCGTGTTCGCCCAGGTGGCGCTCATGGGGCACGACATCGCGCACCGTCAGATCTTCCGTACCGAGCGGCCGAGCAGGATCGCCGGGTGGTTCGCCGGCAACCTGCTCGTGGGCATGGGCTACGGGTGGTGGATGGACAAGCACACCCGCCACCACGCCAACCCCAACCACGAGGAGCTCGATCCCGACGTCGCCCCCGACGTCCTGGTCTGGTCGACCGACCAGGCCAGGGCGAGCAGGGGTCTGCCGCGGTTCATCGGCCGGCGGCAGGCGGCGCTGTTCTACCCGCTGCTCCTGCTCGAAGGCCTCAACCTGCACCTGTCGGGCTTCCGGTCGCTGCGCGACCCGAGGACGAAGCACCGCCTGGTGGAGGGGACGCTGCTGAGCGTCCACGTCGCCGGCTACCTCGCCGCGCTGTTCCTGGTGCTGTCGCCCGGCAAGGCGCTGGTCTTCTTCGCCGTCCACCAGGGCCTCTGGGGCTTGTACATGGGCTCGGTGTTCGCGCCTGGACACAAGGGCATGCCCACGCTGAAGCCCGGCGAGAAACTCGACTTCCTGCGCAAGCAGGTCCTGACCACGCGCGGGGTGCGCGGCGGCTGGTTCGTCGACGCCGCCATGGGCGGGCTCAACTACCAGATCGAGCACCACCTGTTCCCGAACATGCCGACGCCGCACCTGCGCCACGCCCAGTCCATCGTCCGCGCGCACTGCGCCGAGATCGACGTGCCCTACTACGAGACGGGGCTGATCGAGTCGTACCGGCAGATGCTCAGGCACCTGCACGCGGTGGGCGCGCCCCTTCGCGCCTGAACACGCGCTCCCCGATGGACGCTGACCGCCCGCCGCCCGCTCCCCGGGGAGGAGGGCGGTCAGCGCAGCAGCTTGTCGAGGCGGATGGGCAGGTCGCGGATGCGGATGCCGGTGGCGTGGTGCACCGCGTTGGCGATGGCCGCCGCGGTGCCGACGATGCCGATCTCGCCGATGCCCTTGGTGCCCATCGGGTTGAGGTGCGGATCGTCCTCCTCGATCCAGACCGCCTCGATGTCGCGCACGTCCGCGCACGCCGCCACGTGGTACTGGGCGAGGTCGCGGTTGAGATAGTCGCCGAACTCCCTGTCCATGAGGCTCTCCTCGAACAACGCCGTCGACAGGCCCATGGTCATACCGCCGATGAACTGTGAGCGCGCGGTCTTCGGGTTGACGATCCTTCCCGCGGCGAACACGCCGAGCAGCCGCAGGACCCTGGCCTCCCCCGTGTCGACGTCCACGCCGACCTCGGCGAACTGGGCGCCGAACGCGTGCCGTGAGAAGCGCTCCTGCGCGCCGATCTCCTCCTTGGTGTCGGCGGCGGCCTCCAGACCGGCCGAGGGCAGGTCGCCGCTCCTGGAGACCTGTTCCCTCAGCGCCTCACAGGCCCGTACGACGGCCGTGCCCCAGGAGGCGGTGCCCATCGACCCGCCCGCGAGAGTGGCGGGGGGCAGCGCGCTGTCGCCGATCTCCACCGTGACCCTGTCGGGTGAGGTGCGCAGGGCGTCGGCGGCGATCTGGGTGAGCACCGTGCGGGCGCCCGTGCCGATGTCCGTGGCGGCGATCCTGACGGTGTAGCGGCCGTCGGGCTCCAGCCGGGCGCTCGCCTGGGAGGGGCTGCGATAGGCCGGGTAGGTGGAGGCGGCCACCCCGGTCCCGATCAGGGTCCGTCCCACGAGCCTGGCGCCCGGCGTGGGATCGCGGTCGGCCCAGCCGAACCTCCGTGCCCCCTCGCGCAGGCAGGCCACCAGGTTCCTGGAGCTGAACGGCTCGCCGCTCTCCGGATCGGCGTCGGGCTCGTTGCGTACGCGCAGCTCGACGGGGTCGATCCCGCAGGCGATCGCCAGCTCGTCCATGGCCGACTCCAGCGCGAACATGCCGGGGGCCTCTCCCGGCGCGCGCATCCAGCTCGGGGTGGGGACGTCGAGCTTGACCACCCTGTGGGTGGTTCTCCGGTTGGGGGCGGCGTACATGATCCGGGTGGGCGTGGTGGTCTGCTCGGCGAACTCGCGGATGGTGGAGCACTGCTCGATCGCCTCGTGCACGATCGCGGTCAGCCGGCCGTCCACGTCGGCGCCGAGCCGTACGCGCTGGATCGTCGGGGTGCGGTAGCCGGTCACCGCGAACATCTGCTGGCGGGGTACGGCGAGCTTGACCGGGCGGGTGACGTGCTTGGCGGCCAGCGCCGCGAGCACCACGGGGGCGAGGGGCTGCCCCTTGGACCCGAACCCGCCTCCCACGTGGGAGGCGATGACCCTGACGTTCGCCGGCGGCATGGTGAACAGCGCCGCCAGGGTGGCGCGGACAGCCGACGCCCCCTGGGTGGAGTCGTACAAGGTCAGCCCGTCGGCGTCCCACCTGGCGACGGTGGCGTGCGGTTCCATCGGGTTGTTGTGCTCGGCGGGCGTGCTGTAGGTCGCGTCGACCCGGATCGGCGCCGCCTCCATGGCCGCGTCGGGATCGCCGTGCTCGCTGTCGGTGGGGTAGCCGGCGTTGACCTTCTCCGGCCGGTACAGCCCCGGATGGTCGGCGCGCAGCTCGGTGTCGTGCGGTTCGCCCGCGTAGTCGACCGACAACGACCTGGCCGCCTCCCCCGCCGCCTGCAGGGTCTCGGCCACCGCGACGGCGATGTACTGGCCCCGGTAGGCGACCCGCGCGGACTGCAGCACCGACAGCTCGGCGTTGTCGGCGGGCGCCAGCCTGGGCGCGTTGCGGTGCCAGATGATCGCGATCACGCCGGGGATGGTGAGCGCCGCCTGCACGTCTATCGCGCGCACCTCGCCGCGGGCTATGGACGCCTGCACGGGCACCGCGTAGGCCAGCTCGTCGGGAGAGTGCTCGTAGGCGTAGCGGGCGCGGCCCGTCACCTTCTCCATGCCCTCGACCCTGTCGAGCGCCGTGCCGACGTACGGCCTGGCCGTGGTGGTCATGACGCCAGCTCGCTGAGGACGCGGACGAGGACGTTGCGGACGAGCGGCACCTTGAAGGCGTTGTCCGGCAGCGGGCGGGCGCCGGCCAGCTCGAGGTCGGCCGCTCTGGTGAACTCCTCGGCGGTGGCGGGCGCGCCGCGCAGCGCCGACTCGGCCAGCGTGGCCCGCCATGGCACGTGGGCGACCCCGCCCAGCGCGATGCGGCAGTCGCGGACGACGCCGTCGGCCTCGTCGAGCGCCACCGCGACCGACACCACCGCGAACGCGAACGACGCCCGGTCGCGCACCTTGCGGTAGCGCGAACGGGAGGCGTACGGCAACGCGGGCAGCTCGACCGCGGTGATCAGGTCACCGGGTTCCAGCACGGTGTCGCGCTCGGGCTCGTCGCCCGGCAGCCGGTGCAGCCCTGGCATCGGCACGGTACGCGTCCCTTCGACGCCCTCGACGTGCACGCTCGCGCCGAGCGCGGCCAGGGCGACGGCCATGTCCGAAGGATGGGTGGCCACGCAGCTGCTGGAGTGCCCGATGATCGCCAGGTTGCGGTGGTCGCCCTCGCGGGCGGGGCAGCCCGAGCCTGGCCGGTGCTTGTTGCACGGCTTGGCGATGTCCTGGAAGTAGGAGCAGCGGGTGCGCTGCAGGAGGTTGCCGCCGACGGTGGCCATGTTGCGGATCTGGCCGGAGGCGCCCGCCAGCACCGCCTGCGCGAGCATCGGGTAGCGGTGGCGCACCACGGGATGGGCGGCGAGGTCGCTGTTGCGCGCCGCCGCACCGATCAGCAGGCCGCCGCCTGAGCTCTCCTCGATGGCCTCCGACGTGGCTCGGGTGACGTCCACCAGCACGGCCGGTGTGGCCACGCCCAGCCGCATCAGATCCACCAGGTTCGTGCCGCCGCCGAGGTACATGGCCTCGGGCTGCCTGCTCAGCGCGGCGACCGCCGACCGCGTGTCGGCCGCCCGCTGGTAGTCGAAGGGTTTCACCGTGCCACCTCCCCTATCGCGGCGACGATGTTGACGTAGGCGCCGCAGCGGCACAGGTTCCCGCTCATCCGCTCGCGGATCTCCTCCTCGTCGAGGACGGGCTCGGCGCACACGTCCTCCGTGACCACGCTCGGCCAGCCCGCGGCGGCCTCGGCCAGCATGCCGACCGCCGAGCACAGCTGTCCCGGCGTGCAGTAGCCGCACTGGAAGGCGTCGTGCGCGATGAAGGCGGCCTGGAGCGGATGCGGCCTGTCCCCGTCGGCCAGCCCCTCGACCGTGGTGATCTCCCGATCGTCCAGGGTCACCGTGAGCGTCAGGCACGACTTGACGCGCCTGCCGTCCACCAGCACCGTGCACGCCCCGCACTGACCGTGGTCGCAGCCCTTCTTCGCGCCGGTCAGGTCGAGGCGTTCCCTGAGCGTGTCGAGCAACGTCTCGCGGGTGTCCACGACCACCGGGTACTCGTCGCCGTTGATCGACAGCAGCATGTCCGTCATGACCGGAACGTCGGACCCTGAAACAATCACGGGCGCTTCCTACCCGCCCGTCCTCGGCGCGCATCCCGACTCGCCGACGATTTCCACGGAGCGGACCCATTCATGGCCCGCAGGTGAGACAACGCTCCTGGCGAAGCGATCTCATGGGAGGACGGCGGGCTCAGACGTAGTAGCCCTCGACCGGCACGCGGGCCTCCTCGAACAGGGCGGGCCCCTCGAGCCGCGCCCCCGCGACGGCGGCGGGCGGCTTGAGCGTGCCGAGCTGCTCGCTCGACAGGGCGAAGACCACCCTGCCCAGCCCCGACCGCTCGATGGCGCCCGCGCACATGCCGCAGGGCTGGCAGCTGGTGTACATCGTGGTGCGCGCCGCGCTCTCGGCATCCAGTTCGCGACCCGCCCATCGGGCCAGTTTCAGCTCCGGATGCGCGGTGATGTCGGCGTCGGAGAGGCTGCTGTTGCGCTCCTCGACGAGCACCTCGCCGTCCGCGCCGACCAGGAGCGAGCCGAACGGCGGGTTGCCGCCCTCGCGCGCCTCGGCCGCGAGCTCGATGGCCCTGCGCAGGAAGAGTTCGTCGGCGTTCGTCATGGTCGCTCCGTTGATCGGGGTCGGTGGGCGGCGAGCGCGGCGAGGGCCTGCCAGGCCGTCTCGGGGTGGCAGGTCTCACGCGGGTCGCCGTTGAAGGGGTCGAGCACGACGGTGTCGGCGCCGAGGCGGCTCAGTTCGTCGAGGTCGCCGAGGATCTGGTCGATCGTGCCCTCTCCGGCGAGCCTGTCCGCTCCGGTGACCGGCTTCTCGGTGAGCCTCAGGGCGATGCGCGGGACCATGCCGGGGCTGGGCCGTCCCTGCTCGTCGGCGAGGTCCCGCAGCCGCGGCGCCGCCTCGCGCAGCCAGCCGAGGGTGTTGCGCAGGGGGTGCCATGGCTCACCGAGGCGTATCGCCCTGCGCATGCCCTGGTCGCTGTTGCCGCCGATCCAGATCGGGATCCGGCCGGGGCCGTAGTCCTCCTCGTCGGCCCATGCCGTACGCAGGGTCCGCACGTACTCGTCGGTCAGCGCGCCGCGCCGGTGGAAGTCGACGCCGAGCGCCTCGAACTCCTGCCGGGCCCACCCGATGCCGACGCCCAGGACCAGCCGCCCGCCACTGAGCTGGTTGAGGTTGGCCGCCATGCGGGCGACCAACAGCGGGTGACGGTAGGGCATGATCAGCACGGTGGTGCCGAGCCGGATCCTGGGCACCACACCGGCCAGCCAGGACAGCGTGGTGAAGGGCTCGTAGAAGGGCGCCGGGTACTGCTCGGCCACGTCGGGCGTCACCACGAGATGGTCGGACAGCAGCAGCAGGTCGTAGCCGAGCCCCTCCACGTTCTGCGCCCATCGGCGCAGCACGGCGGGGTCGGTCCCTGGCCCGAAGTTCGGTACGTTCACTCCCAGAAGCACCCGACCAGGCTATTGCCGACGTCCGGGGCGCCGGAAGTGCGAGCTACCGGTACAAGACGGCTCTCGCCGGGAATCTGCCGGTAATCTGGCCCAATGGCCGAGAGTCTCGATAGCACTGACTGGTCGATCCTCGCCGAGCTCCAGCGCGACGGCCGCCTTCCGCTCACCGAACTGGGCCGGCGGGTCAACCTCAGCTCCTCGGCCGCGACGGAGCGGGTCAGACGGCTGGAGGCCGAAGGCGTCATCACCGGTTACCGGGCCGAGGTGGACCTGACGAAGGCCGGCTTCGCCGTCCTGGCGGTGGTGCGGCTGAAGTACCCCGGCAGCCGTCACGAGCCGCTGCACCGGCTCCTCGAGGAACGCTCAGAGATCCTGGAGTGCCTGCGCGTCACCGGCGAGGACTGCTACACGCTCAAGATCGCCGCCACCACCATGAGACATCTGGAGCGGCTCGTGGACGAGCTGGCGCAGTTCGGCAGCACCACCACCAGCATCGTCTACAACCAGACCCTGCCCTACCGAGGCCCCCAGCGGGTCACCCCCGCGTGAGCGGGTCACGCGTTCCGCGACGGCGAACCGGGTCCGGACCTCGGTGCGCCCCGCCCCAGGCCTGCCGCCTTCAGCCCCGGGCTCAAGCAGTTCCTGTCCGACGGGCCGTGAGCGTGGTGCCGGGCGGCACCCGCTGGGTGAGGCCGCAGGCCGTCCAGGTGTAGGTGAGGTGCTCCGACAGGTTGGTGAGCGTGGTCGTGCCGCCCTCGTGGCGGACCGCCACGCTGCCGCCGCCGACCGGGATGCCGGAGACGGCCAGCCAGTCGACGCCGGCGGGCAGTGAGGGCTCCGTGGTGATCGCGCCGCCGTGCGGCCGCACCCCCAGCAGGCCCTCGACCACCTGGCTGACCAGCGTGAACGACACCTCCGGATAGTCGCCGTTGCGCCCGCCCGCCACGTGCCCGCCTTCGCGGGAGGCGTAGATCTCCCTCATCCACCGCCAGGCCGCCTCCGGTCTGCCGTGCCGGAAGAACGTGTCGGGCAGGTACGTCCACGCCTCCACGTTGTGCGGCCTGCCGGGACCGCCGGCCTGGGCGTCGATGTGGTCCAGCAGGTCGTCGTCGGCGGTGAGCCGCTTCAGCGCGGGGAACCAGCTGCTCTCCATGCCCCAGCCCGTGACCGGCGTGCCGTCCCGGGTGAAGCCGCGCACGCCCTTCCACTCGGAGGCGTAGTGCCGGCGCAGGTCGAGAGCTCGCCGCTCGTAGTCGTCGCCGTCCATGCCGCGCGCCCTGCACAGCTCGGCCATCGCCAGGAAGGCGGCGTACCGCGCGGCGACGCCGTCACCTGCCACCGCCAGCGGCTCGCCGTCCTGCTCGTTGTAGGTGGCGGTGCCGTCGAAGATGCCCGCCCCCAGGGCGGTAGGGGGCAGCTCGACCGCCCGCCGGTAGTAGTCCCACAGCACGGGGTCGTCGACGTAGGCGCGGTCGCCGGTCCACCGGTAGGCCACGGCGCCGGCCTCCACCAGCTCGTACACCGCGGGCGCCTCCCTGACGAACGCGCCGGGACCGCGGTAGTCGATCGCGAGGTAGGAGCCGTCGAAGTTGAACGCCCACACGGGGCGGTGGCCGTGTTCCTCGGTGGCGGAGGCGGCGAAGCAGCGCAGCATCGTCAGGTTGGCCTCGTCGAGGCCGAGCAGGTGGGCGCCGGGGAGCTGGTGGACGAAGTCGCGCAGGTAGAAGCCGCTGCGGTGGGCGTACCCCGCCCAGTACGAGGGCAGGTAGACGCCCTCGCCCGTGCCGGACGGCTGCCGCTCGTCGACGTCGAGCGGGCCGCGCGAGCCTGCGGGGTGCGCCCAGCGCAGTGCCCTGTCGCACGCCCACTCGAACATCGCCACCAGCTCCTCGTTGGAGGAGTCGATACGCATGAGAACCTTCCGATCAGGGGCCGAGGCTCGGGCGGACCACCAGCTCGCCTGGGAGCAGGAGGCCGGCCTGGGGGGTGACGCCGTCCTCGACGATCCGCAGCAGCCGGCTGACCAGCGCCTCGGCGATACGGCGGAGCGGCAGCCGTACGGTGGTCAGGGCGGGTTGCAGGAACGCGGTGACGGGAAGGTCGTCGAAGGCGACCAGGGCCAGGTCGGCGCCGATCTCCACGCCCTCGGCCCTGGCGGCGGCGTAGACGCCGAGGGCGAGCCAGTCGCCCCCTGCCACGATCGCGGTCGGGCGGGCGCGGCCCGCGAGCAGCTCACGGGTGGCCGCGACGATCTCGCCCGGGTCGTCGCCCGGCACGGAGAACTCCTGCCCCGCCATGCCGTGGCGGCGCACCCCCGCGAGGAACCCGTCGCGCCGGTCGTCCATCCACGGCTGCCCGGAGGAGGAGCCGAGGAAGGCCACCTTGCGGTGCCCTCTGGCCGCCAGCAGGCCTACCAGCTCGATCACCGCCTGGACGCTGTCGACGTCCACCCACGACTGCGGATGCCCTGGCTCCGTGCGGCCGAAGGCGGCGAAGGGGAAGCCCTCCGCCGCCAGATGGGCCACACGGGGGTCGTCGCGCAGTATGTCGGACAGCAGGAAGCCGTCCACCGTGCGCCCGGCGATCAGCTCGTCGAGCGCCTGCTCCTGGCTCTGCCCAGGGCGCGGCCTCACCAGCAGGATCCGGTAGCCGGCCTCGCCCGCCGCGGACACGACCGCCTCGAGGAAGCCGCCCATCAGCGGGTTAGGGTTGGCCGGATCGTCCACCGGTGTCGGGTAGGCGATGATCCGCCTGGTGCCGGACTTCAGGGCGCGCGCCGACTGGTCGGGCCGGTAGCCGAGCTCCTCGATCAGCGCCGTCACCCGCTCCAGTGTCTCGGCTCTCAGCCGGTGCGGGGCGTTGAGCGCGTTGGAGATCGTCTGACGTGACACGCCGGCCCGCGCGCGCGACGTCCTCGATGGTGACCCCGCGCTCGCGTGGCCGACGTGTCGTCACCTAGTCTCTCCTCAGCTTGAGCAGGCCGCCCATGGGCACCTCGACCAGGCACGCTCCCGCGTCGAACCGCAACCTGTCGGCCCTGACGAGCGATCCTCCGCAGTCGAAGACCTCGGCTCGCGCCTCGCCCTCGCCGTAGAGGACCACGCGGGGGTCGGGGTCGGCGTTGGCGACGAGCACCTCGCCCGTGCCCGGAACGTCCACGGCGAGGGGAGCGTAACGGGCGATGATCGTGGTCTCCCCATCGTAGGCCCGCACGAGCGGGTAGCCGTGCTCAGGCTGCGCCGGCTCCAGCACGCCCAGCTGCAGCGCGTCGAGATGGCGGCGGAAGACCCCCAGCCAGAACCCGACGGCGGCGAGCTGGTCGGGCCGCTGCGCCGCCAGGTCGACCGACAGCTGGGGCACCGAGAACAGCGCGTTGATCAGGTGCACCGCCACCTGCTCGGCGGGCTCGTCCGGGTGCCAGAGGATCATGTCCGAGTGCACGGCGACCGGGCCGGCGGTCAGCCGCAGGTCGATCGTGCGCTGCCGGTTCTCCTGCGGGCTGAGCGGGCAGTCGGTCGCCCGCACCATGTTCGCGTACGGCCACAGCCCGGGGCTCGTGTACGGCTGGCGGTGCTCGATCAGCACCTGCGGCCTGGTACGGCGCAGCCGCGCGTCGAGGTCGTGCAGCAGCCGCCGCACCCCCTCGTCGACCTCCGCGCAGTCGGCGCCGTCGGCGGGCGCCGGATCGCCGCCGGGTGTGGCGAACCGGTCCACGAAGTCGATCTTCAGACCGTCCATGCCCCACAGCTCGACCGCCTGGGCGAGCCTGCCGACGAGGAACGCGCGCACCTCGGGGTGGCGTGGGTCGAGCACCGCCGCGTCCATGTGGTCGAGGTAGCGCAGGAACCTGCCGTCGAAGCGCTCGAAGGCCGCGTTGTGCTTGCCGACGAACGGCAGCGCGTACCACAGCATGTAGGCCATGCCGTCGCTCTGGACCCTGCGCACGTGGCTCGCGATGTCGGGGAACGCCTCCTTGTTGGGCTCCCAGTCGCCGCAGAAGGCGTAGCCACGGGCCCGGTCGGCGGTCTGCCAGCCGTCGTCCACGATGATCGTCTCGCACCCGAGCCGCTTCGACAGCCTCGCCTGCAGCTCCACCGCCTCCTCGGTGATCTCCTGGTGCATGCTGTACCAGGTGGAGTAGACCGGCAGCCTGGCCTGACGCGGCGTCGGCGGCAGGTCGCGGCCCTGCTGCCACCACTCCGCCACGCCGGCCAGGGCCGCGGAGTACAGCCGGTCCGACAGGTCGATCCTGACGCGCAACCCGTCGCCCTGCAGGGTGAAGACGAACTCGCCGGTCTCCTCGATCAGCCCTCCGGTGAAGCTCACCGGCGCCACCGACTCCGCCAGCGCCGCCGTGCACACGTTGGCTCCCGCCGTACCGACCAGGCTCACCACGGGCGCGCCGACGGTCAGCCTGGCCGACATCGGCGCGTTCCAGATCGGCGGCACCCAGCGGGTGCCGCTGCCCGGCGTCCAGAAGGCGACGGTGTTCACGCACGGCACCTTCCACTGCACCCCCGTCGCGTCGGGGGCGTCGATCAGCCAGACGCCCTCGGCGACCGGCGTCACCGTGACGTCGGTGGTCCCCGCGACCGCCACCTCGACCCCGCCCGCGTGAACCACGGTCGTCTCGCCGAGCGCGTGCGGCTCCCAGATCTGCATGTCTATCCCTTCGTGGCACCGGCCAGCAGGCCGGAGATGAACTGTCGCTGGAGAACGAGGAAGAGGATCATCATGGGCAGCGAGGAGATCGCCGTGCCCACCATGACCTGGCCGAAGTCGGTCCTGGCCAGCCCCTGCAGGGTGGCCAGCGCGACGGGCAGGGTGTACATCTCGGGCGTGCGCAGCGCGATCAGCGGCCACAGGAAGTCGTTCCACGCGCCGAGGAAGAGGAAGACCGCCAGCGCCGCCAGCACGGGCCGCATCACCGGGACCACCACCCGCCACAGCACCCGCAGCTCACCCGCGCCGTCCACCCGCGCCGCGTCCAGCAGCTCGTCGGGTATGGCCAGCAGCGACTGCCGCATCAGGAAGATGCCGAACGGCACCGACAGGCTCGGCAGGATCAGCGCCGGATAGCTGTCGATCAGCCCGAGATCGTTCATCATCTCGAAGATCGGGATGATGGTCACGCCGCCGGGGATGACGAGCGTCGACAGCAGCAGCACGAAGAACAGGTCGCGGCCTTCGAAGGAGAACTTGGCGAAGGCGTAGCCCGCCAGCAGCGACACCACGATCGCCCCCGCGGTCTGCACGACAGCGACGTACAGCGTGTTGCCCAGCACCCGCACGAGACCGATCGACTCCTCCAGCTGGGCCGTGTTCGCGGCCAGCTGGTCGCCGGGGTAGAACTTCGGCGGCCAGGAGAAGATGTCGGCCGTGCTGTGCGTGGCGGCCATGGCCAGCCAGTAGAACGGGCCGACGCACAGCCCGAACACCACGGCCAGCGTGAAAGTGAGCGTCCAGCCCTTCATTTCTTCTGCAACCTCATCTGTGCGATGCCGAACACGGCCACGATCAACGTCAGGGCGTAGGCGATCGCCGCCGCGTATCCGAAGTCGAAGTAGCGGAAGCCGTTCTGGTACAGGTAGAGCGAGATCGTCAGCGTGGAGTTGTCAGGGCCGCCGCCGGTCAGCACGAACGGCTCGTCGAACAGCTGCAGCGTCCCGATCGTCGACAGCACCACCGTCAGCGCCAGGATCGGCCGCAGCTGGGGCACCGTGATCGACCAGAACCTGCGGGCCGCGCCCGCGCCGTCCACCATGGCCGCCTCGTAGAGCTCTTTGGGGATGCTCTGGAGGCCTGCCAGGTAGATGACCGCGTTGTAGCCGGTGTAGTGCCAGGTCAGCGCGATGACGATGGAGATGCGGGCCCAGAACGGGCTGCCCAGCCAGTCGATCGGCGTCACGCCGAAGAGACCGAGCAGCCAGTTGAGCAAGCCGGCGTCCTTGCGCAGGATCACCGAGAACATCACGCCGTAGGCGACCAGGCCCGTCAGGCTCGGCATGAACACCCCGAGCCGCCACAGGCCGCGCAGCCGTACGAGGGGGGAGTTGAGCCCGAGCGACAGCAGCAGCGCGAACAGCAGCATGATCGGCACCTGGACGACCAGGATCAGTCCGGTGTTCCAGAGGGAGGTCCAGAACAAGGGGTCGTTCACCAGCCGGACGTAGTTGTCGAGCCCGACGAAGCTGCGGGCCGCGCCCGCGCCGGTGGTCAGGCTGATGTACATCGCGGCGATGATCGGATAGGCCTTGAAGACCAGGAAGCCGAGCAGCGCGGGCATGATCAGCAGGTAGGGGATGTTCCGCCTGGTCACGTACGACTGCCTGGTCCGTGCCCGCTCCCGCGGCCTGGACAGCGTGAACGTCATCCGGCCAGCTTCCTGTTCGTCTGCTGGGCCAGCAGCGTGGCGGCCTCGGTCAGCGCGGCGGCCGGATCGGCGCCCTTGAGCAGCACCTTCGTCTGCGCGTCACTGGCGATCTTCAGCGCCCTCGCGTAGTCGCCCGAGTAGTAGGTCGCGTCGGCGCCCTCGGTGAGCGCGTCGACGAACGGCTTGAGCGCGGGCTGGTCACCGTAGTACGGCTGGGGCTCGGTGTACCTCGGGTCGGAGTAGGCCGCGGTCAGCGCGGGGAAGACGCCGCCCTCCTTGAACACCTTGTTGATCACTTCGGGCCTGGTCAGCGCGTATTCGACGAACGTGTACGCCTCCTTCTGGTGCGGGCTGGTGCCCGACACCGCCAGGTGCGTGGAGTTGACGATCGCGGTGCGCTTGCCGCCGGGCGTCACGGCGGGCGGCTGCATCACGCGCCACAGGCCCTTCTGTTCCGGGCGCATGTCGGGGATGTAGCTGACCGCCCACGCCGCCCACGGCAGCACGGCCAGCTTGCCGCCGCTGATGAGCTGCTTGGCCGTGCCCTCGCCGGAGGTGTCGGCGACGATGCCCGCGTCGTTCATCTTCTTGAGCAGCGTCATGGCCTGGACGGCGGGCGCCGAGCTCAGCGTCACCTCGCCCTGCCCGTTGAAGTAGAACGCACCCTGCTGCTGGAGCAGCGACTGGTAGAAGTCCATGTCGACGCTGCCCGCCGCGGACTTGTTCAGGCCGACGAGGAAGGCGCCGGTCTTCTCCTTGAGCTTCTTGCCCGCCTCGATCGCCTCGTCCCAGGTGGTGATCTTCTCCACCTCGACGCCCGCCTTGTCGAACAGGTCCTTGCGGTAGAAGAAGCCGACCGGGTTGACCTCCCACGGCATCGCGTAGACGCCGCCGTCCTTGCCCGTCACGGTCGGCCACAGGCCCTTGGCGAAGGCGTCCTTGTGTGAGTCGGCGCCGAGCTTTCGCAGGTCGGCCAGGCCGCCGGGGAACTTGTCCATGTAGCCGGGCAGGTAGTCGATGCCGATGTGCAGCACGTCGCCCAGGCCCTTGCCGCCCGCGGCCATGTCGATGGTGATCTTGTCCCAGATGGCGGGGTTGCCGACGGCCTGGACGGTGACCTTGATGTTCGGGTTGGCCTTCTCGAAGTCCTTGGCGACGGCGGCCAGGCCGTCGGAGGCGGGCTTCCACGACCAGACGGTGATCTTGACGGGGCCTGCCTGCCCGGGGTCCTCTGTGGTGCCGCAGGCCGCGGTGAGAGCGCCGGTGAGGAGGACGGCGAGGGCCGCGCGACGGTCGATCATTTCGTTCCTTTCGGGGGGTCAGGGCCTGCGTGCGGTACGCAGTCCCTCGGCCAGGCGGTCCACGGCCTGGCTCGGGGTGGTGGCGTGGGGGGACAGCCGGATCCAGCGGCCGCGCAGCGTGGTGGTGAGCCCCGCTCTGGTGAGGGCGGCGTGGACGTCCTCCGGATCGCGTCCAGGGAGGTGGAGGCAGGCGATGCCGCCGCGCTCGCCGGGGGGAAGGCCGTCGTGCTGGATCTCCGCGCCGGCGGCTCTGGCGGTGTCAAGGAGGGCGCCGAGACTGTCGGCCAGCCTGGCGGCGATGGCCTGGACACCCACGGTGGCGACGAGATCGAGGGCGGCGCCGAGCGCGGAGACGGCCGGATAGTCGGGGTTGGTCAAGGTGTGCGCGGCAGCCCCCCGCAGTGGCTCGCGGGGGTGACTCTCCGATGCCAGCGGGTCGTGGACGCCCGACCAGCCGCCGAGGCCCGGCGAGAGGTGGCGGGCGACCCGGTCGCGGACCATGAGGAGGGCCGCGCCCCACCCCGCCCTGAGCCACTTCTGGCCGCCGGAGGCGAGCACGTCGGCCGCCTCGACCTCCAGCGGGACCGCGCCGAGGCCCTGGATGGCGTCCACGACCAGGACCCGGTCCGGTCCGAGGAGCTCCTTGAGCGCGCCCAGGGGCGCCCTGTGGCCGGTCAGCGCGTCCACCGCGCTGACCGTGAGCGCCCTGACGTCGGGAGTCAGATGCGCGGCCACGACCTCGGGGGTCACCCGAGGAGCGTCGATCCACCGCACCCTTGGGCCTCCGCGATCCTGGAACCGCAGCCACGGGTAGACGTTCGAGGGGAACTCGCCGCGCCGCACCAGCACCACCCCCTCGTCCGTGGTGCCGCGGCCGAGGGCGGCGGCGGCCGCGAACAGCGCGTGGCTGGTGGAGGTGGCGAAGGCGACCTCGTGCGGCGCGGCCCGCAGGAACAGGGCCGCGCTCGCGCAAACCTCCTCGGCCCGCGCCGCAAGCACGTCCACCGCCTGCTCGCCCGTGCTCAGCCGCGTTGCCTCGACGAGCGTCATGGCCACGTCGTGCGAGAGGGGGCCCACCCTGGCGAAGTCCAGATAGCCGGGGAGGTGGTCGAATCGCTGCAGGTAGCGCGCGAGTTGAACGTTCATATCAACACGGCGCTGCATGGGGGCTCCAGACCAGAGAGGGGGATATGAACGTTCAATATAGGGCAGACCGGGCGCGCCGGGAAGACCCCGGGCGCGCCGTTCGTGCGGCTCAGTACTCGGTGGTCAGCGTGACGCCGCCGAAGTCCGTCACGCCGTACAGGCTGACGTAGTTCCAGCTGTTGGGCTGGACGTCGGCCACCAGGCTCTCCGCGGTGCCGGGACCCGTGGACCGGGCGTCATGGGAGGTGACGGTCGCCCATCCCGCCCTCTTGACGTACAGGTCGGCGTTGCCCGTGCCGCCGGAGGAGGTGACCTTGAGCCTGGACACGCCCGGAGGGATCCACAGGTAGAAGTAGGCGTGGTTCCGGTTGCTGTGCCCGATCCCGGTACGCCTGCAGTCCTCGCCCATGAGGCGCGGGTCATCGCCAGGGCAGTCGGGAAGGGCGGGCGGCTCGGCGCAGGCGCCCGCCGCGCACGCGGTCAGCCAGGTCCGCCAGTCGGCCTCGTGGTCGAGCGAGCGCAGCAGGCCGCCCGCGGCGCTCCAGTCGCCTGTCCTGTAGTGGCCGAGCAGCGTGGCGACCTCGGCGCGCTGACGCTCGAACATGTACCGGACGGCGAGGTAGCCCCAGACGTAGATCCGGTTCTGGCCCTGGCCGTAGGCGGTGTCGAAGAGTTCGCGCAGCGTGTGGCTGTGCTTGGCGGCCTCCGTGTGGGCGGTGGTGTTGGGCAGGCCGCGGTAGGACCACGAGACGTACTCGGCCAGCCCCTCGCTCCACCACACGACGGGCGTGGTCGGGGAGCCGAAGTTCCCGTACAGGTCGAAGCGGCCGTCGAGGTAGTGCGTGTACTCGTGGTTGAGATTCCACACCGCGAAGTCGGGCCGCTCCCACGTCGCCTCGTAGGCGATGAAGCGCGCCTGGTTGCCCGCCGCGGCGGGGTCGCCTTCCAGGTACATGCCGCCGTTGTTGGTGTCGATGCCGTAGATCGGGCCCGCGTAGGTCCGGTAGTCGGCGCTGGAGTCGAAGACGACCACCTCCAGCGTGGCGTTGCCGTCATCGGCGACGGGCCTGCCGCCGGAGGCGACCAGGCCGTGGAAGAAGGCGTCCTGGTTCGCCAGGCTCGCGCAGGTGGTCGCGAACTGCGCCGCGGTCATGTCCTGCGCCAGGATGCGCAGGGCCGGGCCACAGGAATGGGTGTACGGCAGGGCGACGGCCTTCAGCCTGGCGGGCAGGTCGCACACGTCGTAGTACGCGCAGTCGGCGGGGACGCTGTCGAAGGTCACGTCCGCGATGCCGATCCAGAGGGGAGCGGTCCTGCCGGTGATCGAGTACTCCTCCAACATGGCCTTCACCATGGGTTTGACGGTCGGGACCAGGTCGGAGTGGCTCAGGAACCTGGCCAGCTCCCGCCCGGCGTTGACGGTCATGAACGCGGAGTCGGTGCCGAGCAGGTCCAGATGGTTCTCGGCGAAGGCCTTCAGGGAGTGCAGCAGGCCGTGGTCGGCGGCGACGGCGGCGACGAAGTCGGGCCTCCAGTGGCCGCGGAAGATCGTGTTGAAGGCCTCGTAGACGGCGTTGCGCATCCACCACGAGGCGTTGTGGGCGCTGTCGTAGGAGTCGAGCAGGCGCTTCATGACCGGGATGTAGCGGGCGTTCTCTCCGGAGCTCGCGGTCAGGATGACCGCCTCGGTGAGCACCTCTCCGTTGGCGTCGGAGACCGCCCTGGAGGCGGGCGCGGCGAAGAACGCGTCGAGCCCCGCGCGCACGGCCACCTGCAGGCTCTCGGTGTACGGCCCGACCGCGTCCCTGTTGTACCACTGCACGTAGTAGCCGGCGCGCAGGTAGAGCAGGAGCTGTCCCACCGAGGTGGAGTTGTCACCGGGATAGGAGGGGGCTGCGCTCCGGAGGGCGTTCGCCACGGGGATCATCTGCGATTCGCGGAAGGCCCCACGGGCGTCGTCGCCGGTCAGCGCGAACAGCGTGTTGACGCACGAGACCTGCGCCGCCTTGATCGCGGCCACCAGCGCGTCGCCCGTCCTGGTGGTGAAGACGGTGATGTCGCAGGCCGTCGCCTTGGTGGAGCGGGCGGAGGGACGCGGGCGGGTCGGCTGCGCGGCGGGGTCGTCGTAGTCGCGCCTGCTCTCCTTGCGGGGCTCGGCGAGCGGCGGCAGTTCGGTGGCGGGCAGCGGCTCGGCCTGCCGGTGCGGGGTGGCGGCCGAGGCGTCCCCGGCGGGCGGCGGCTCGGCGCCCGGCGGGGCCGCCGCCCCTGGCGCCGTCACGGCGGCCTCGGCGCGCCCGGCGACCGCGGGAGCTTCGGAGCTCCCGGCGACCGCAGGGACCTCGGCGTGCGCGGCGACCGGGGAGGCTGCGGAGCGCCTGGCGACCGAAGAGGGCTCGGCGTGCGCGGCGGCCGCGGAGGGTGGGGCCGCCGCGGATAACTCGTTGGATTCGGCGTGGGAGGCGGGGGCGAGGCCCCCCGCTCCGAGACCGAGCGTCAGGGCGACCACGGCCGCCTTCAGCATGGATTGCGCGATTCTCATCACCACTCCTGGGGGATGGAGCGCGGGAGGGCCGGGCCCCCGAACCTCCGGCCGGCCGCGATGGGCTACGTGATGCGTAACATGTCACACCGTTCAAGGGGAATCAAGGCCGAATTTTATGAACGTTCATAGGGCATCGTCGCCGTCTTCCCTCTGCACTGCCGTCATCTCGCCACGCCGGGTACTGGTCAGGCTTGGGCAGGTCGGGTTCGGCGCGGTGGGGCGACTGGAGCGTGCGCGGGCTCGAACAGTTCGATGAGGTTGCCGGCGGGATCGGTGAGCAGGATCTGGCGTCCGCCGGGGCCGGCGACCACGTCGCTGGAGAAGGACGACACGCCGGCGCCGCGGAGCCGGTCGATCTCGGCGTCGAGATCGTCGACGAGGAGGTGGATGCGGTTGCGCCCGGCGGTGGTGCCCTGAGGGGTGGCGCGGGCGCCGGAGCTGGCCGGTCCGGACAGCAGCAGCCGCAGCGGTCCGCGCACCACGTCGGCGAAGGCGGGCGCGGCGTCGGTGTTCAGGGCGAAGCCGAGGTGGGTGGTGTAGAAGTCGACAGCGGCGGCCACGTCGTCGACGAGGTAGCGGACACTGGCGAGCTGATCGGGCACGGTCATGACGGGACCTCCTGTGGCGCGAGGACAGGCAACAGGTAACGGATGCGGGTGTCGATCTCGGCCACGGTGCGGGCGAAGGCCGGGTGACCCGCCCCCTCGGTGCGGCCGGCCGTGGCCGGGTCGGGGATGCTCCAGTGCAGGCGCCGGGGGTGGCCGCCGAAGTCGGGGACGACCTCGCGGACCTTGTCGCACATGCTGATCACGTAGTCGAACCGACGGCCGGCCACGGTGTCCAGGTGCCGCGGACGCCGGCCGGCCAAGTCGATGCCGTAGCGCTCGCGCAGGGTCCGTACGGCGTCGGGATGCAGCTCCTGCCGTGGGTGACTGCCCGCGCTGGTCACCTCGACACGGCCGCCGGTGCGATGGCGGAGCAGGGCTTCGGCGATCGGTGAACGGGCGCTGTTGCCCGTACAGGTGAACAACACGGCGGTCCCGCGCACGGACGACGGCGGTGGCGTCGGCGGGGCCGGATCGAGGCGGAGCGCGGGGTGCAGAGCGGCACCGGTCGCGGCCAGCGCGTGGGCACAGCCTTCCAGTTCCAGATGGTAGTAGCTGTCGCGGGCGTCGAAGCTGCTGCGCCGCGAGGTGATCAGCCCGCCGCCCCGCAGCAGCCGCAGATGGTAGGAGACCAGATTCTGCGGCTGGCCGACCAGCTCGACCAGCTCGCGAACGCGGTAGTCGCCCGCGGCCAGCTCGGTCAGCAGTCGCCACCGCAGGGGATGGGCGGCCAGTCGCAGGAAGGCCGGAGCGCCTTGGGCCGAGGACACCACGCCATAATACATCAAGCCAGTTTGATGCATCTGTGACCCCGGGCCGAGATGTCAGGAGCCGCCCGGGGCCACCAGGCCTGATTCGTAGGCGAGGACGACGAGCTGAGCGCGGTCGCGGGCGTGGAGCTTGGCCATGGCTCGGTTGATGTGAGTTTTCGCGGTCATCGGGCTGATCACCATGCGGTCCGCGATCTGGTCGTTGGACAGGCCGTGCGCGACCAGGGCGACGGCCTCACGTTCGCGGCTGGTCAGGTCTTTCAGCCCCGTGCCGGCGCCGGCGATGAGCGGCTGGGTGATGTACCTGTTGATGAGCTTGCGGGTGATCGAAGGGGCGAGCAGCGCGTCACCGCGCGCCGCCACGCGCACGGCGTGAAGGAGGTCTTCGGGCACGATGTCTTTGACGAGGAATCCGGCCGCGCCGGCGCGCAGCGCGTGGAAGACGTACTCGTCGAAGCCGTAGTTGGTCAGGATGACGACGTGCACCCCGGCCAGCGCCGGGTCGGCGGCGATGCGCCGGGTCGCCTCGATGCCGTCGGCGACCGGCATCTGGATGTCGATGAGAGCCACGTCGGGCAGATGCTCCTTCGCCAGAGCCACGCCCTCTGCCCCGTCGCCGGCCTCGGCCACCACCTCGATGTCGTCTTCCAGGTCGAGGAGCGCGCGAAATCCGCTGCGGATGAGTGGCTGGTCGTCGACCAGCAGGACACGGATCACGGCGTCTGCCCCACAGGAAGTTCAGCCTGGACGGTGAAACCGCCCTCGCTGCGCGGCTCGGCGCGCAGCCGGCCGCCGAGTGCCGTGACTCGTTCGCGCATCCCGAGCAGCCCGACGCCGGGCACAGGGGCGGCGTCCGGTGTGGCCCTGCCGTCGTCGTCGATGCGTATCGCGAGGCCGTCCGGACGGCAGTCGATCCGGATCGACGCGGAAGCGGCGGTGGCATGGCGGGCGATGTTGGTGAGCGACTCCTGCACGATCCGGTAGACGGTCCGGCTCACCGCGGCCGGCACGTCATGTCGTTGCCCTTCGATCGTCAGCGTCGCGTCCAGGCCGATGCTACGGGCCCGTTCCACCAGCTCAGGAACGTCGTCGAGCCCACGCGGCGGGGTCGTGTCGTCATCGCGCAGCGCCTGCAGGGTGGCGCGCAGTTCCCGCGCCGCCTCACGTCCGGCCTCCTGGATCGCCAGCAGGGAATCCGGCACCTGTTCACCACGCCTGCGGGCGACGTGGACGGCGACTTCGGCCTGCACCTTGATGATCGAGATCTGGTGGGTGAGCGAATCGTGCAGCTCCCGCGCGATGTGCAGCCGCTCCTCGTCGGCGCGGTGCTGCGCGATCTCCTCCCTGGTGCGCTCGGCTTCCTCCGCCCGTCGCTCGGCCTGCCGCACCGCTTCACCCGCGGCGCCGGCCGCGACCAGCCAGGCCAGCTCGAGCGCGCCCCTGGCCTGCGCGAACGCCTCACCCGTGTCGTGCAGGCCCGAGGCCAGGGCCGCGAGAGGGAGGAGGGCGAGCACGATCACGCTCGCCGCCACCGTGATCGCGCGGTGTCCCGCCCGCACGGCGGCGTACACCGCGAACAGGTAGGCGACGGCAGGCACGTCGAAACCGGCCGCGTGATGACCCACCGCGCACAGCCCGGTGACGGCCAGGACGGGAACAGGGGCCCGGCGGCGCGCGACCAGCGCCAGGCCGCCCGCCGTCAGCAGCGCGTAGCCGAACAGGTCGAGGTTCGTGGTGGAGTGCTGCCCGGACAGCCCGGTGACCAGCAACGCCGCCGCCACGCAGATGGCGATCGTCCAGTCTGTGACCCAGGCCCTGACACCGGACCGTCCTATGCGCATGCGCGCACTGTAGCCGGACGTCCGCGCGGGTGACTCCTGCGCGCGGATGATCGGCCGGCTACCGCACACGCGGTACTTTCGCGGCTCCTGCGGCGTCCGCGGTAGCCGGCTGCGGCATCGGCGTCAGCGCACATTGCCCGCGTTCGCTGGACGACCGGCGGCCGGTCCGGCGGACATGATCAGACGACACCCAGTCGCAGGAGAGGAAGCACCTCATGCCAGTTCGATTCTTGCTCGTCGTAGCCGGAGCCGCCCTGATCGGTGGTTTCGGGCTTGCCGCGCCGGCGGCCGCGCAGGTCTTGGTCCAGCCGGACCCCGCCGGCGCTTACGCCATGACCTCCGGCCGCCTCTGGTCCCTGGTGGCCGCGCTGCTGGGGCTGGCCGGCGCGGTCATCGGCGGGCTGGCTCTGGCCCGCCCCGCCAGTCGTCTCGGCATCGGCACCGGACGAGGCGGGGCCATGATGGCGCTGGCGGCGGGGCTGGCCGGCGCGGTCGTCGGCGGGCTGGTCGTCGCCGCCGCCGAGGGTGGTCCCGGCACCGGCTACGGAATAGTCGGGGGCTACCTGGCCCTGGCAGTAGGGCTGATCGCCATGGCCCTCGGCGGGCTGGCCCTGACCCGCGTCCGCCGCACCGGCTGACCCGGATGCGGGCCGGCCGCATGGGGCGGGGTCTCGAACGGCCCGGCGGCGCTCCGGTGGAGCAGCCGGACTCCCCCACTGCTCGGGTCGAGGTCACCGGGATGGCAGCCGGCCTGGAGAGGGTCGGCCGTCAGAGCATGCAGGAGCGCGCGAACCGCTCGCGGTAGGCCGAGGGGGTGAGGCCGGTCTGGCGGCGCAGCTGCGTCCGCAGGTTGGCGGTCGTGCCGAGTCCGGTGGCCCTGGCTACCACGTCGAGACTGGGCTCGCCGCGTTCGATGAGCCTGCAGGCCAGCGCGACGCGCTCGCTCGTGAGCCAGGCGAGCGGGGTGGTGCCGACTTCCGTGTGGAAGCGCCGGTGCAGGGTCGCGGGGCTGACGGCGGCGCGGGCGGCCAGGTCGGCGACGGTCAACGGGCGGTCCAGACGCTCCTGGGCCCAGGCCAGCACCGGCGCCAGCGAGGTGTTCCTGATCTCGGGCACGGGCCGTTCGACGAACTGGCGCTGGCCGCCGTCGCGGTGCACGGCGAACACCAGGCGGCGGCTCACCGCGTTCGCGACCTCGGCGCCGTGGTCGCGGCGGATGAGATGCAGGCCGAGGTCGAGAGCCGCGGCGCTGCCTGCCGCGGTCAGCACGTCGCCGTCGTCCACGAACAGCACGTCGGGCTGGAGCCGTACGGACGGGAAGCTGACGCGGAACAGCTCCGCCCAGCGCCAGTGGGTGGTCGCTCTGCGGCCGTCGAGCACGCCCGCCGCGGCCAGGGTGAACGCGCCGGTGCAGAAGCTGACCAGGCGGGCGCCGCGGCCGGCGGCGCGCCTGATGGCCTCCAGCACCGCAGGGGCAGGCGGCGTCTCAGGATCGGGCCTGTTGGGCGCGATGACGGTGTCCGCGCGCTCCACCGCCTCCAGGCCCGCGATGCCCGACATCCTGAACAGTCCCGCGTGCATGACGACCTCGCCGGGGGCGCACAGCGTGAAGTCGTACCACGGCCTGCCCAGCTCGGGACGGCGCAGGCCGAACAGCTCGGTGGCCACCCCCAGCTCGAAGGGGTTCGAGCCGTCATCGACGATCATCACGACCCGATGCGAGGATTCTTGCGGCATGTGCGATTCCTAGCACTCACTGCCCCGCCAGGCCAACCGCCAGAGTGGCGGCATGAGCAACCAACCGATCGACCTGCAGGCCGCGCTGGCCTCCTTCACCGCACTCTGGAGCCCGCGGATCGTCGCTCGAGTGAACGACTACGACGTCAGGATCGCCAAGGTCGAGGGCGAGCACCTCTGGCACGCCCACGACGACACCGACGAGTTCTTCCTGGTGCTGGACGGCGAGCTGGCCATCGCGCTGCGCGACGACTCGAGAACGGAACGGACCGTCACCCTGCCCAAGGGCGCCGTCTTCGTCGTGCCGCGCGGGGTCGAGCACAAGCCGTCCTCGCCCGCGGGGGCCTCGATCCTGATGTTCGAGCCGACCGGCACCCTGAGCGTGGGCGATCGCCACGAGGCCGTGCCCTCCCATGTCGACGCCACCACCGGCCATGCCCTCACCGGATCCGCCCCTGCCAGGTGAGGACCTGGCAGGCGCGCGACCGGCGGAGGCCTTGATCTCGGCGCCCCGGAGCTCGACCCGGAGCGTCGTCGCACCCGTGCGATGCCCCGTCGCGATGACGCCGGTCCCGGCCTCGACCATCCCGTTGGGACGGAGATAGATCAGGTAACCGGAGTGCGTGTAGGCGTCTCCGGGCTTCGCCGTCAGTACCTGAACGCCGCCGAAGGCCGTGGAGGTCGCGAGCGCACGGAAGGCGAGGGTGGCCTCCACGAGGCCGTCGACGATCACCAGATCGTCGGCGACGGCCTTCCATCCGGTACGCGTGGTGTCCTGCTGGCCGTACACGCCGTAGGTGACGACCCAGCTGCCGTGGACGGCGCTCCACGCCTCGCACGTCTCCGCCGAGGAGGAGAAGCTGTCGCGGAAGACGACGCCCCGGGCCCCGTGTAGCCGTGGTCGGTGGCACTGTCGTCCCGCCCAGCAGCAGGGCGGCGACGATAACAACGGTCACCCGCTCGCGGGCATCTCGTATCCAATGAGCACCAGCTGCGCTTTTGGGCCATGGATTGGTGGGTCGCGATCAGACGTTGCTCGGTGGCGTTCTAGGTGTCGGCGCCACGCTGGCAGGCGATGTCGTGCGGACTCGACGCGCTCGCGTCGACAGGATGGACGATCTCCGCAGGGAGATCTACGTGGGGTACCTGACCGCTCGACCACGACAGAACATGCATCCGCCAGCTGGCCCAGGACGCTTCGTCGTGCGATGCGCAGCGACATCCGATAGCTCGCCGACGATGTCAGGGGTCTGAGGAACAACCGTCACCGACACCCTGGCGCCTGGTTCGGCCCATGCGATCCGGATCGGCTACGCCCGCGTCGCTACCCGAGGACAGGACCACGCACGCGCGGCATGAACGTGGAGATCCTGCCCGGCATGCCAGAGGAAGCCGAGTGCGGAGAATCAGGTCTAGGGATGATCTGCTGGGCGTGAACACGAATCAGGGGAACGGCGAAGGAGGCGTGTCCATGGTTCTTCTCTGAAGGGCAGGCATGCCAGCTCCCCCTCCGCAGTCGGCTCCGCCAACCGCTGAGACCGACGCACAGCTCATCGAGGTGTCACTGCGCCGCCCCGAACGGTTCGGCGCGCTGTTCGACCGGCATCACGAGGCCATTCACCGCTACGTGCACCTCCGTCTCGGGGAATCTGCGGCGGACGACATCGCCGCGGAGACGTTCCTGCGGGCCTTTCGCAGCCGTACGCGCTACGACCTGTCCCGCCCCGATGCCCGTCCCTGGCTGTACGGCATCGCCTCCAATCTGGTCGACGGCCACCGGCGCGCCGAGGCCCGCAGGTATCGCGCCCTGACCAGGAGTGCCGAGGTCTCCAATGTCGTGAGCCACGACGAGCGTGTGGTCCAGCGGGTGTCCGCCGCCGTCATGCAGCCGCGACTGGCCGCCGGTCTGGCCGCGCTCTCGCCGGGTGACCGGACCGTGCTGCTGCTGGTGGCCTGCGCCCAGCTCACCTACGAGGAGATCGCCGAGGCACTCGGCGTCCCGCGTGGCACCGTCGGCTCGCGGCTCAACCGGGCCCGCAGGAAACTCCGCCCGTTCATCACCATCGAGGAGTCGTCATGACCGATGACCTGCAGGAGATCAAGACGTCCCACGACGCGCTGCCCGGTCCCTCCGCCACGGCCATCGTCAAGGCGAAGGACTTGCTCGCAGCAGAGGCGCTGGCGGAACGAACGCCTCATACCGGCCCTGGCAAGCACCGCCTCCTGCTCAGGACGGCCGCGGTCGGCCTGGCGGCAGCCGTCGCCGCAGTCGCCTTCCTGACCGGTGCCGACGGTGGTGCGACCCCGGCCAACGCGGCGGAACTGCTCCAGGAAGCGGCCACGGCCGCCGCCCGGCAACAAGCGCCACAGCCGGGCCAGATCCTCTACGTCAACCGCACGGACCAGATCAGGATGACCGTATGGGGTCACGGGCGCGGCCGTTCGGAGGTTACTCAGGAAATCCGCCGTGAGTACTGGATTCCCGCCGCCGACCCCGGCGGCGCGCTGACCCGCCTCACCTACGGCAAGCTGCGCACCCACACCGGCCCGGTTCCGACCAGTATGGAGACCCCGGGCACAGTCGAGTTCCAGCGCGCCGGGCCGTGCACCGTGCACGTGCTCTCGCCGACCGGTGGCGGCGACCTGCCCGCTGACCCGGACCAGTTGCTCACCCGGATTCGCGCGGACGCCGAGGCCTCGGTCAGGAACGAACAGCCCGAGCCCGGCACGGCACCACCCAGCAAGGATCAGATCGAGCGGCTCATCGAGCGCACGGTGACAAGCCGTCTCGTCACCCTGGCCCAAAACCCCTTCCCCGGTCCCGCCCTCCGGGCGGCGGTGCTCGACGCGCTGTCCCAGATGCCCACCGCCACCATGCGCACCGACCTCGCCGACCTGGCCGGGCGACAGGGCATCGGCGCCTCGATCAGATATCAGGGACCAGACGGATGGGAGCGCGCCGAATTGATCTTCGAACCCGGCACCTACCGCTTTCTCGGCTGGCGACACCTGTCCGAGCCACCCGGCGCTGGGGTGCAAAGCAATGCCAGCGCCGTACTGGAAACCAAGATGGTCAACGCCATGCCGAACATCCCGGCCGGGGCTTCCGAAGCCGTGACCTGCTGAAGTCCCGGAACCGGTACGAACCGTAGCGACAGAGATCACCAGCCGTCCCGAGAACCCGAAGGGGGATTGTCCGCGATGGCTACGTGCACCCCAACCACCCTCTCGCTTCTTGAGTTCCGGGACCGTTTCCGGATCGATAGCGGCCGCATCGAGCGCTGTGAGCGGGGGCTCGGTACTGTCGCTGCCAGCCCTGGTCCCGCGCCACCGTCTTTCACTGCGTGTGATCGTCTCAATGTCTCCCTGTCTCGCGCGCCTGCACGCGTAGGGCACAAGCACGGATGAGACGAGACATTGAGACGATCACGCTTCGTGATGGCGGGTAACGTCCCTACCAGCCGCCGCTGTCGCGCCGGAGGTAGCCGTCCATCATGCTCGCGCTCGGCACCCCTGCTGCGCGACCGTGCTGCCCGGCTACTGGATGGCCTGCCAGGCTGCGGCCTCTGCTGCTTGTTGTGCCGCCGCTGCTTCTCGTGCTCTTTGCTGGCGCTCCTGCTCAAGCTGGAGTTCCAGGTCCTGCTGACGCCTGCCTTCGTCCTTGCGGCGCTCCTTCTCACCCACCTGCTTCACCCCTTCCTGATGCTGTGCCATGTTCACCGGTCCGTTACCGGATCGCGAAGCTGACCTTGACCGAGCCCTTGGTCAGCTCAGGTCGTCGTAGACGTCCCTGGTGATGGCCTTGAGGGCTTTCAGCACCTGCTGCTCGCTGAGTCCGTCGTCGGAGGCGGCGGCCTGGTAGTGCCAGTAGAAGACCCGCAAGGAGACGTTGCCCCAGCGGGACACGAGGATTCCCCTGGCGAGGTTGCCGTTGTGGCCCTGCTTGTCGCCGACTCCGTAGTAGAGGCTGGCTTCGTCGCCGATCCCCGCGATCGGGCGTTCGTTGCCGACGGCGGAGCCGGATATCGACCGCTGCGCGGATTCCTGGTCCTCAGCGTAGGTGTCCAAGCCGAGTGTCAGGTTGACCTCGACGGTGGCATGGAACTTGCCCTGTTGGGCGGTGTGGGCGGGCTCCCAGCGTGGCCCCCGCCGGATGATGGGCTCCTGCTTGTCGTTGACGGTCTGCCGGTCGTCCTCGGCCCCGGGCCTGCAGGACGCTTCGGGGGCGTACTTGGTGAGGGTCTCCCGTTCGAGGAGCTCACACGCGTCGGGGACGGTGGTGAACTTCGTGGTTGACTTGGGGGTCGCCGGAGGAGGGCTGCTTGAGACTTCCGCGCTGGGGGCCGAGCAGGCGCCCCCACCGATCATGACCACAGCTGCGGCTGCCGCCAGTGTCACCTTGTTCATAACCAGCAGACGTTAGTTCCGCCAAGATTGTCCGGCAAAAGATCAACAGCCCAGGGAGGTTCGGTGACGAGCCACTAGCAGGCGACGCCGACGGCCGGTGGCACCTGTACGGCCCAGACGGCGAGATCGGAGTCGGCGGCTGGTGACGCCCAACTTCGACAAAACCATCATGGTCGCCCAGCCCACCCTCTACCAGCGCTTCCTGCTCCAGGTACCCGACCTGCTGACCACCCTGCCGCTGGGGGCGGTGGCACTGGTGTTCCTGCGCGTGGTCACGCTGCGTGCCGGTGACCCCTTCATCCCGCCGAACGCGCGCAGGTTCGCGGTGATCGGCGGGCTGCTGATCGGGCTCGCCGTCCTGGTGCCGTGGGTGGAGCAGCTCGCCATGGGCGGGCTGGTGTCCGGCACGCCGCTGGAGGGCACCTCGATCACCGGCAGGGACGACTTCAGGTGGGCGGGGCTGGTGGGCCTGGGCGTCCTGGCGCTGGCCGAGGTGTTCAGGCACGGCGCCAGGCTGCGCGCGGACACCGAAGGGCTGGTCTGATGCCGCCCGAGCAGGAGCACCGCATCAGCGTGCGCCTGGACAAACTCCTGGCCGACAGGGGCATGACGCTCACCGAGCTGGCCGACAGGGTCGGGGTGACGATCGTGAACCTGTCGATCCTGAAGAACGGCAAGGCCAAGGCCATCCGCTTCAGCACGCTGAGCGCGATCCGCCGCGAGCTGGAGTGCCAGCCGGGCGACCTGCTCGGCTACGACGGCTGAGTCATCGCGGCCGCCTCGGCCCTCAGCTTCTCGCCCTTGGCGTGGCCTGGTCGCGCAGCGACTCCTGGAAGGCGTCCAGCCTGCCGCGCAGCCCCTCGTCGGAGGCGGCCAGCATGCGGACGGCCGGCAGACCAGCGTTGCGCGCCCCGCCCGACCGCGACGGTGCCGCGGGGATCCCCGCGGGCATCTGGAGATCGACAGCAGGGAGTCGAGCCCGTCGAAATACTTCAGCGGCACCGGCACCCCGATGACGGGCAGCGTCGTCACGGAGGCCAGCATGCCCGGCAGGTGCGCGGCCCCGCCGGCTCCCGCGTTGATCACCTTGAGTTGGGAGGCGGCCTGCCTGCCGTACTCGATCGCGATTTGATGGAGGCGGGTGAGCAGGTCGTGGCGCAGGGACATGCGGCGACGGCATCGACGCCGAGCCACACCGCGTCATCACGTGCGGCGGACATCGCGCGTCCGGGGCGGCGCGTCACGCCATACCGGCGACATACCGGTGTTCCCTATGCTGACGAACCCTCGTCCACGGATCATGCTGAAGGAACGTCGTGCCCCGTCCCGTGCTCGTCATGGTCGTCGCCCTGCTGCTGTCGCTGCTTCCCGGTGTGTCCCACGCCGCGGGCCCTGGCGTGGTGGGGACGGCGGGGAATCTCATCCGGGAGGTGGAGCCGCGGGCCGACGGCATCAGGCACATGGACTCCAGGGCGATGATCACAGCGTTGAAGGCACTCAACGTGAACACCTACGTCTATCCTCTGGCCGGTGGCTACGATCACTGGGACGACCTGCGTAACGAGTTCCTTCTGGCCGCCGCGGACGCCGGGATCAACGTGTGGGTCATGGTCTACGCGCCGAGCCAGTCGGCCGTCTCCCGGCCGCACGGGCACGACTACGTGAAATGGTCCAGCGAGCTCGCCACTCTCTCGAAGAGCCATCCGAACCTGATCGGCTGGACGGTGGACGACTACGGCTTCGACCTCAAGACGTTCACCCCGGCGTACGTCGAGCAGATGCGTGCGGCGGCCAAGGCGATCAACCCGTCGTTCAAGTTCATCCCGACCGTCTACTACAGCCAGTTCACCGATACGTTCGCCGCCGAGCAGGCCCCGCTGCTGGATGGGGTGATCTTCCCCTTCCGCGACGAGCCGGTCCGGGACACGTCGTGGACGTGGAGCCTGTCCTACCAGGTCAAGCAGGTCGCGCAGCGCCTCCCCGACACCGACATCTACCTGATGCCCTACGTCCACCCGCTGAGCCGTACGGCCCTGAAACCGACCGTGGCCTACGTCGAGGCGATCACCAAGAAGGCGCTCGAGCACGTCGCCGCGGGAGAACTCGCCGGGATCCTGCAGTACAAGCTCCCGTACATGTCCCGTGACCCCGGGTGGACGCGCCCGGCGACCGACAACCTCGCCCGGACCGGCAACGGACGGCTCAGCTTCGTCGTACAAGCCGACACTCCCACCAGCCCCGGGATGTGGTGCAGCGCCACGCGGACGGTCCAGCTCACGCCCGGCGCGACCAAGCGCGCGGTGAGCTTCTGGCATCGGGACAACCGCGGGTCCGGGAGCCCGGCCGGCTACCACATGAAGCAGCTTCTCCTCAACGGCAAGGTGGTGTGGGAGCGGGACGTCGCCGCCGATGAGTACGCCTGGCAGCAGACCACGATCGACCTGACGGCCAAGCTGACCGGGGCGACGAGCGCGACACTGCAATGGCGGCTGTACGAGCGCAAGGGCGTGGGCGACAACGTCGTCGACGTGCGCGTGGATGACATCGCCGTCACCGGCCTGCAGATGAGCGACCCCGGCGTGGAGAACGCCGCCACCTGGACGGCCGGCCTGGCCCGGCAGGGCGGCCCTGTCTACTGCTCCGCCCAGGTCTACCACCAGAACTACGGCGCCGATCTCGGCACGCGCATCGCCAAACTGTACGCCGGATAGTCCCGAAGTCCTCGGCGTCGCCGCGGCCGCCTGGCCCGCTGATGTCAGCGCCAGCGCGGCCCTCACGACAACGCGATGGTACGGCTGCCGCCCCGCGCCGTGGCAGGCCCAGGGCGGCTCGGCGGTCACAGGCGCGCCGGGCCGAGGGCGTCGCTACGCGTGGCCGTCGTCCCCCACGGGGAGCGAGGTCGCGCGAACCACGAGCTGAGGATCGAAACGACCCCGCGTGTCCTCCTCGTCCTCGATGCCGAGCAGGATCCGGACCGCGCTGGCGCCGAGCGCCGCGGAGGGATGCCGGATGGAGGTGAGCGGCACGATCGCGAAGTCGGCGAACTCTATGTCGTCGTAGCCGACGAGCGAGAGATCCTCTGGTACCCGGACCCCCGCCACGATGAGCCCGTGCAGGAGCCCGAGCGCGAGCAGGTCGTTGCCCGCCAGGATCCCGTCGGGGAGGCCGGACCTCGGGCGCTCGAGCAGCGTCCGCGCGACCGTCTCGCCGACCTTCGCGGTCTGGACCTGGACGCGGACGACCTCGAGCGAGGCCGGTGCCATGGACTCGGCGACCGCCCGCCTGGCCCCCGCCAGGCGCAGGTCGATGTGGGGGTGCGTGCCGCCCACGAACAGCAGGCGCCGCCGGCCCTGGGCGAGCAGGTGGGAGGCGGCGAGGTAGCCGCCCCGCTCGTTGTCGCCCGAGATGGCCGGATAGCTGTGCGGGCCCGGGGCGATGCCGACCAGCACGAACGGTGTCCCCCGCCTGCTCAGCCCGAGCAGTTCCGCCGGAACGTCGCCCACCGGAGCGGCCACGACACCGCTCACTTGCTGGGACTCGAAGAAGTTGATGTAGGCGCGCTCGCGCTCGGGGCTCTCGTCGCTGTTGGCGACCAGGATGAAGCGGCCGTGCGCGGCGGCCTCCGCCTCCGCGCCCGCCGCGATCTCCGCGTAGACGGGGTTGCTCGTGCTGGAGACGAGCAGCCCGAGCGCGAGGCTGTGGCCGACGCGCAGCCGCCGCGCCGCGTCGTTGCCGACGTAACCGAGCTCGTCGGCGGCCGCGAGGACGCGCCTGCGCAGTTCGGGCGAGACCCGGTTGGGCTGGGTGAAGGCGTAGGAGACGGTCGCTCGCGAGACTCCGGCACGCGCCGCGACGTCGCCCACCGTGGGGGCGGTACCGTCCGCCTTCGACCGCCGTGGCACCGGTTCAGAGGTCATCGGACTCCTTGTCGTCCATGGTCGACTGCAAGCCTAGCGCAGTCGTGAATCGATTCACGCCGCGCCATTGACACCCGATCGGGCGACGCGTAATCTGCCCGAAACGCTGTGAATCGATTCACAGCATGTCATGGAGTTGGCCTCTCGACGGCCGTACCCCCGCCATGGACATCTGCGAGAGGAGCCACACGTGGCCTTGCCGCATGCGACGACGACACCGTCTGGGATACGGGAGCCCTCCGTGGCCGGCCGGAGCCGCCGCAAGGTGGGCGTTCGCGCCCCGTGGTGGTTCGTTGTCCCGGCGATCGCGGTCTACCTCTTCATCGTCGTCGTCCCCAGCGTTAACGGCGCGCTGTTCTCCTTCACCGACTGGAACGGGCTGCGACCCGACTGGTCGGTGGTCGGCCTGGACAACTACGCCAGGGTCTTCGCGGACCGGACCGCCCGCGACGCCCTCGTCAACACGCTGGTCCTGGCCGCGGCCGCGACGGTGGTGCAGAACGTCGTCGGGCTGCTGCTGGCCCTCGGCGTCAACAGCATGGTCAAGAGCCGCTACGTACTCCGCGTGATCTTCTTCGCCCCGGTGGTGCTCACGCCGCTGGTCGCGGGGTACGTGTGGAGCTTCCTGCTCTCGCCCAACGGCGCGGTCAACGACGCGCTGCGCGCCGTCGGCCTGGGCTCTCTGGCGCACGACTGGCTGGGTGACCCGGACACCGCGCTGTACGCGATCGTCGCCGAGATCGTCTGGCAGTTCTCCGGCTACTCGATGGTGATCTACCTGGCGGGACTGCAGGCGATCCCCTCGGAGGTGCTGGAGGCGGCCACGATCGACGGGGCGGGCGCGTGGAGCAAGTTCCGCCGCGTCGTGCTGCCCCTCCTCAACGGCGCGGTCGTGATCAACGTGATGCTCTGCCTGATCGGCGGGCTCAAACAGTTCGACCAGGTGATGGCCATGACCGGCGGCGGGCCCGGCACCGCGACGGAGACGATCTCCACGACGATCTACAAGAGCGCCTTTTCGCTGGGCGACTTCCCGTTCTCGATCGCGCTCGCGGTCGTCATGACCGTGGTCATCGCGGTGCTGGCCGGGATCCAGTTCCGCCTGACGCAGAGGAAGAGCTCCTGATGCACGCGCGATACACCTGGCGGACGCTCACCCGCGAGGCCACGCTGGTCCTGCTGGCCCTGGTGTTCCTCATCCCGCTGGTCGGCCTGCTCAACGTGTCGCTGAAGTCGCAGGACAGCCAGACCAGCGCGCTGGCCTTCGACTTCCCGCCCACCCTCGACAACTACGCGCAGGCCTGGGACCAGGCCAGCCTGGGCGCGGCGCTGGCCAACAGCTTCGCCATCACGGCCGTCAGCGTCGTCCTCATCATCGCCTTCTCCGCTCTGGCCGCCTACCCGCTGGCCAGGGTGACCCGCGGCTGGTCGCGCTACACCTTCTCCTTCGTCATCGGCGGGCTGCTCATCCCCGGTCAGCTCGCGCTGCTCCCGCTGTACGCGACCATGCGGGACCTGGACCTGCTCGGCTCCGTCTGGTCGGTGATCCTGATCAACGTCGGGCAGCAGATGCCGTTCTCGGTCTTCCTCTACACGATGTTCCTGCGCGAGCTGCCGCTCGACTACGAGGAGGCGGCCCTGCTCGACGGGTGCGGCCCGGTGCGCTCGTTCGTCACCGTCGTCTTCCCGCTGCTGCGGCCCGTCACCGGCACCGTGGTGATCCTCAACACCGTCGGCATCTGGAACGAGTTCTTCACACCGCTGCTCTACCTGGGCGGCAGCGACAACACCACCGCTCCGGTGGCCATCTACGGCTTCGTCAGCCAGTACGTCTCCCAGTGGCCGCTCATCTTCGCCGGCCTGGTGATCAGCGTCATCCCGATCCTGGTCGTCTACTTCGCGCTGCAGAAGCACATCATCAAGGGCTTCGCCGGCGGACTCAAAGGCTAGCCCCCACCCTCAGGAGTCTGACATGAAGATGATCACAACGTTGGCCTGCCTCGCTCTGGCGGCCACCGCGTGCTCCACCTCGACCGGCGACACCACCGGCGCCTCCTCCTCCGACCAGATCCTGACACTGGCCGCGGCGGGTCAGGGTCCGGCCAAGGCCGCGGTCGAGGCGTTCGAGAAGGCCAACCCCGGCGTCACCGTGAAGACCACCTTCACCGAGGACGACGCCTCCTACCAGCAGCAGCTGCGCACCCAGCTCGCCTCGGGTACCGCGCCCGACGTGTTCCGCATGTGGCCGGGCGGCGGCAACACGATGGCCGTGCGCGACCTGGGCGAGGACGGCATGCTCATGGACCTGTCGGGCGAGAGCTGGGCGGGCGGGCTGAGCAGCGACCTCAAGTCCGTGACCAGCGACCCGTCGGGCAAGGTGGTGGCCGTCCCTGTGACGATCGGCGCCATCGGCGCGGTGTGGAACGACCAGGCCATGCAGAAGAGCGGGCTGAGCAAGCCGACCACGTGGCCCGAGGTCCTACGGTTCTGCAAGGACGCCAAGGCCAAGGGCGTCGTGCCGTTCGCGCTCGGCCTGAAGTCGGCGTGGGTGACCCAGCTCGTGCCGTACGCGCTGACCGCCTCCCTCGTCTACGGCCCCAACGCCGGCTTCACCCAGCAGCAGAAGGACGGCAAGACGACCTTCTCCGCCTCGCAGTGGAAGCAGGCGCTGGAGAAGTACCTGCAGATGCGTGAGGAGGGCTGCTTCAACGACAGTCCCAACGGCGTCGGCTACGACGAGCAGATGCAGATGTTCGGCCAGGGCAAGGCGCTGGGCGTGGTGCACGTGCTGTCGGCGGTGCAGTCGGCGGTCGAGTTCGCCCCGCAGGGCACCACCTTCTCGATGACCCCGTTCCCCGCGACCGACAGCGCCGACGGCACCTACGTGCCGGTGTCGGTGGGCATCGTCTACGGCGTCAACGCCAAGGCCAAGAACGCGGACCTGGCCAAGAAGTTCATGCGCTTCCTCGCCTCCCCCGAGGGTCAGGCGCTGTACGCCACGGCCTCGGGCAGCAGCCCGGCGCTGAGCAGCCCCTCCTTCAAGGCCGACGCGCTGCAGCAGCCGGTGCTCGACGCGGTCGAGTCGGGAAGGTCCACGCTCTACCCGGACCAGGGCTGGCCCAACCCGAAGGTCCAGCAGGAGCACCTGACCTCCATCCAGGAGCTGTTCAACGGGACCGTGGACGTGCCCACGGTGCTCACCCGCATGGACGAGGCGTTCGCCTCCGCCAACTAGCTCCCGCTCCCCCATCTTCGAAGGAGACCATGACGTTGGGCACCGCCTCGCTCGAGACCATCCCGCCGAACGCGGAGCGTTCCGGCCGCAGCACGCGCCCCGCGCAGTCCGGCGCGCGGCTCGATCCCCCGGCCGCGCGGTGACGGCCGCGGTGGAGACGGGCATGGAGGCCTGTCTGTGGATCACGCCCAAGATCTTCGACGACCTGCGTGACCCGGGGCCCGGGATGGCGGCGTTCTTCGACCACCACGCCGCCTGGCTGAGCGACCGGCCCGTCACGGTGGTGTTCTGCGCGGGCAACGGCGATCACGTGCTCAACTACGCGGGCGGCCACGCCTGGGGCGACCGCTTCGACTGGGCCCGCTACAACTGCTTCGCCCTCGGGCCCGGCGGGCCCGCCGCCATCGCCAGGGCGCACAACCGCGACTGGCTGGCCCGGGTGCGCGACGGCGGCGAGCGCTCGGCCAACCCGTACTCGGCGGGGCCGATGTTCACCCTCTCCGACCAGCCCATGGACTACCGCACGCTGGCGGGGATCTACGCGGCCGTGCGGGCGGAGGCGGGCAGGCGCGGGCTCCGGGTGAACCTGCTGGAGTATCTGGAGCCGGGCCCGGAGTTCTGCCGCAGCGAATGGAAGACCGTCAGGCACCCGGAGGCGGCGGCAGGCTCCGCCGACGCGGGAGGCCACCTGGTCCCCGGGGTCATCGACGTGACGGCCCCGCTCTCGGCCGACCCTCGGCCGTATGCCGCCTTCCCCTCCGGCATCCCGTCCGGGCTGCCTGCCGGAGACTTCGTCGCCGCGCAGACGGCGGCGTTCGCGGCCGACTTCGGGCTGGACGGCGTCATGCTCGGCAACCAGTTCGGCCTGGTCGGGTTCTGGCACCCGGACAACGCGCCACCGCTCACCCCCGAGCGGTCGGCCGGGATCGAGCGGTTCTTCCTGCGGCTGCGCGAGGCCATGGGCGAGCGCCTCGTCTACTGGATGGACACCTACTGGCGGGCCGAGGTCGAACGGGCGGCGTGGGGCATGACCGACACCGCCTACCAGACCCTCGACGCGATCCTGGTCAGCACGTTCGCCGTGCTGGTCGAGCGGACCGAGATCGTGCCCAACCTGCTGAGCAAGGCCGCGCTGGGTCGGCCCCGCCCGCTGCTCGGCCTGGACTTCGTCGACCCCTGGTACTGGTACCGCACCTACCTCGACGACCGGCGCACCTACCTCTACCAGCGGGAGGTTCTGGCCGCGCACGCCGCCTCCGTGGCCGGTGTCTCCTTCTTCGCCAACGACACCTTCGGCCACTTCGTGCCCGAAGCCGAGCTGAAGGCCACGCTCGAGGTGGTCAGGAAAGGGGAGTTCAGGAAAGGGGAGATCGGCGCGGCGACCCGGCTCTGACACCGGGACGGCGCGGCGGCCCACATCGCGAAGGCGGCGTAGGCCGCCGCGCCGTCCCTACGTGGTGCGGAGGAGCAGCGACCACAGGCACTGCTTCCTGCGGCCCGCGAGCGGCTCCGTGAGCGAGGCGGGGCTCAGAACGAGCCCGGTCGCGGCGTGGAGGCGGCGCCTGTGCTGCTCGTCGGCCCCGACGAGCGCGGGGTGATCGGCGTTCGCGTCCAGCATGCGCCTGGCCGCGGGCATCGTCAGAGCGAGGTCCTGCCACTGCCTGACCAGCGCGTCGTGGAGGTCGCGCGGCCATTCCTCCAGCACCGCGTCGAGCCTGGCGTCGAACGCCCGGTACCAGCGCCGCTGCACCTCCTGGAGGAAGCCGCCGAAGCCGCCGAACTCGGCGTCGACCTCCACGGCCAGGCCGGGCGGAACGGTCGTCAGCCCGGAGGCCAGCACGGCATGGACCAGCTCATGGCGGCGATGCACCCGATCCCACGACATCGTGGACACCTACTCTGTGTCGGAAACATACACACTGTATGTCGTATACTTCCCGCATGCCACCTGTCAAGAGTCGTCGTGAGCAGTATTCGCAGGCGACCAAGGCCGCGCTGCTCGAAGCGGCCACCCGTCGTTTCGCCGAACACGGCTTCGCCGGCACGGCGCTCGAGGATGTCGCGGCCGACATCCAGGCCAGCCGTGGCGCGGTCTATCACCACTTCGCCAGCAAGACCGCGCTGTTCGAGGCGGTGGTCGAGGCGCTGGAGACCGAGATGATCCGCGAGGTCGTCGAGGCGGTCGCGACGACGCCCGACACCTGGCAGGCGGCGATGACGGCGATGGAGATGTTCCTCGACCACTGCTGCGACCCCGACTACGGACGCGTGGTCTGGCAGGAGGCGCCCATCGCGCTGGGGTGGAAGCGCTGGAAGGAGTGCGAGGAGAAGTTCGCCTACGGCCTCATCGAGCAGCTCATCAAGGCGCTCGTCGACAGCGGGGAGGTGCCGCCGCTGCCGCTGGAGCCGATGGCCCGCATCACCTTCCACATTCTCGGATCCGCGGGGATGGCGCTGGCCGAAGCCCCCGCACAGGACAAGCGCAGGGTCAGGGACGAGTACTCCGTGGCGATCAGGCACCTGCTGAACGGAGCGCGCAGGCGGGCGGACAGCCCTTCCTGACGCGTTGCGCGGGGGGCGCCGCACCCTGCGGAGGCGGGGTCGGCCGTCATCCCAGGATGAGCTGATACTGCCGGTGGGCGCGCCATTCGACCGTCAGCACGGTGGCGTCGTCCTGCAGCCGTTCGTGCTGGTGCTCGAGGATGGTCTGGATCAGCCGGCGCAGGGTCTCGGGGGCCGGCACGCCGTCGGCTTCGCGGCGGATGACGAAGTCGATGAAGCGCTCGATGCCGAACCGCTCCCCCTCCGGGCTCTGGGCCTCGATGATGCCGTCGGTGTAGAACAGCAACCGGTCGCCGGGCTGCAGCCGATAGTGGAGCACGCCGGTGGAGGTCTCCATGCGAAAGCCCATCGGGGGGTCGGGGAGGCTGGCCAGGGTGGCGACCAGGCGGCCCTCACGGATCACCAGCGGGGGGTGGTGTCCCCGGTTGACCCAGCTCAGCAGGCCGCTCTGAAGGTCCAGGGAGGCCAGGATGCCGGTGGCGAAACGGCCGGTGAACTGCTCGGCGATCTCCGCGTCGATGGTCTCGCTGGTCGCGAACAGATCCGCGCCCTGACGGCGGCTGTTACGGCAGGCGCCCACGGCGAGGGTGGCGGTCAGCCCCGCGGCGGTGTCGTGCCCCATGGCGTCGAAGATCGACAGATGCAACGTGTCGCCGTCGATGGCGTAGTCGTAGGCGTCGCCGCCGACGGCGTAGGCAGGCTCGAGAGCGGCGCTGACCACCACGTCGTTGTTGGCGAAGGTCCCCGGCGGCAGCAGGTTCCACAGCACCTCGGCCGACAGTGCCATGGGGCTGGTGCGCACCAGCTGCGCGTAGGAGTCGCTGTGGGGACGCTTGCTGACGACCAGCACCGAGATCAGGGCCGCCAGCTGGCTGACCCGCCACTGGATGATCTCCCCGCCCTCCGGGACGGTCACCCCGAGCACGCCGACCCGTTCGGTTCCGTCCAGCAACGGCGCCCACAACCGCATCGGGCCCTCGCCCGCGGGCGCGTGGGCCCTGTCGGCCGCGTGCGGATCGGAGACGGAGCGCGCCTGGACGATCTCCACCTGCCGAAAGGCCCGCCCTGCCATGGTGACGTCGACGCGGATGGGTTCGAGCGGCTTGCCGAACGCGTCGTGCTGGCCCGGCAGCGGCACGAGCAACTGCTGCTGCAGGTCGGCCACGTAGATCAGGGTCTGGGAGAAGCCGACCAGCTTCGCGTGCTCGGCTACCAGGGCCGGGAGGTCCTCCATCGCGGCCAGGTGGTGGGCCTGCAACAGGCCGCCCAGCATCCGCTCACCGTCGTTTCCCACATGCCTGCCCTTCTGGCCGGCGGTCCCCTCCGCCTGCAGTGGCTGTCCCTACAGTGGCTCTCCTACCCTTCTGGCGGCCATCGGCTCATCCCGCCCCGGGCGGTTGTGGACGCCAGGGGTGTAGCCGAAGGCGCGGCGGAAGACGTCGATGAAGGCGCTGGTGGACGACCAACCGCAGCGATGGGCGACCGTGGTCACCGGCAGGTCGTCGGCCAGCATGCGCAGGGCGTGATAGAGGCGTAGCTGGGTGCGCCACTGGGGGAAGGTCATGCCCAGTTCTCGGCGGAAGAGACGACTGAGGGTGCGCTCGCCTGCTCCTGCGGTGACCGCCAGGGCGGCCAGGCCGCGCGGGTCCGCGGGGTCACGACGCAGGAGGTCGCAGACGGCCGCGAGCCGAGGGTCGGTGGGGGCGGGCAGTTGGACGGCCTGCTGGGGCGAGGCGCGCAGCTGGTCGAGCAGGACCGCCCGCAGGCGCAGCTGTTCGGGGGTGTCGTCGTGCGGGCCGCGGGTGCAGGCGAGGATCAGTTCGCGCAGCAGGGGGCTGACGGCCAGGACGGTGGGAGCGTCGAGGCCGAGGGGATTGGTGTCGGCGGGCAGGCCGAGCAGGTGCAGGTCGAGGTGGCCGTGGGCGCGGTGGGCGTGGACGCATCCTGCCGGGACCCAGATGGCCCTGGTGCCCGGGGCGAACCAGGTGCCCGCGTCGGTGGTGACGGCCAGCACGCCGGAGCCCGCGTAGACGATCTGGTGGTCGTCGTGACGGTGTGCGGCGATGCTCTCTCCCGGAGCCAGCGCCTGGGTGCGGGTGGGCGCCTCGGGAGTGTGGCGGATTTCCGGCATACATTGGCATTTTATCGGAAGAGCGCGAGCCTGTTCCGCGGCCACGATGGGCAGGTGTCGACGAACCAGATCTCCCGGATCCGTCCCATCACGCTGCTCTCGTCGGGGCACGCCTGCGTGGACGTCTACCAGGGCGCGGTGGCCGCCCTTGTGCCGTTCTTCGTCTCCGAGCGGGCCTACACCTATGCGGCGGCCTCCGGGATCGTACTGGCCGCCTCCCTGCTGTCCTCGGTGGTACAGCCGCTGTTCGGGGCGCTGACCGACAGGTGGGCGCTGCCGTGGCTGCTGCCGGTGAGCACGCTGGTGGGCGGCGCGGGCGTCGCGCTCGCCGGTGTCGGCGACTCCTACGCCCTCACCCTGCTCGCGGTCGCCGTCTCGGGGCTCGGCGTCGCCGCCTACCATCCTGAGGCCGCCCGCGTCGCACGCGAGGTCAGCCGCGGCAGTCATACCGCGATGGGCTGGTTCTCCCTCGGCGGCAATCTCGGCTTCGCCGCCGCCCCGTTGCTGGTCTCCGCCGTCATCGTCACCGGCGGCCTGCGCGCCTCACCGCTGCTGGCCGTCCCCGCCCTCGCCGGGGCGGCGCTGTGCGCGGCGGCGCTGCGGGCGGCCAGGAGGCCCACGCCGGCGACGGCCGCCGCCCGCGCGAGCCTGGCCACCGGCAGGGACGACTGGGCCTCCTTCCTCAGGCTGTCTGGGGCCGTCGGCTGCCGCTCGATCGTCTTCGTCGGCCTCAGCGCGTTCATCTCGCTGTACGCGCGCCAGCGCACCGGCGGAGGAGAGCTCTCGGGTACGGCAGCGCTGTTCGTGCTCTATCTCGGCGGCGCCGTGGGCACCGTGGCCGGCGGGAGACTCGCCACCCGCTTCGGCCGCCTCCCCGTGGTGCGGTGGTCCTACGCCCTGACCGTGCTCGCCGTCGCCGGCGTCGTCTACGCCCCCGGCCCTTCGCTCCACCTGTTCGTGGCGCTCGCCTCGGCGGGGCTGTACGTGCCCTTCTCCCTGCACATCACCCTCGGACAGGACTACCTGCCCCGGCGCGTGGGCACCGCGAGCGGCGTCACCCTGGGCCTGGCCGTCAGCGTGGGGGGCCTGGCCGGCCCGCTGGTCGGCGCCGTCGCGGACGCCACCTCCCTGCAGACCGCCCTCGCCCCGCTGATCGCCCTGCCCGCCCTCGGCTGGCTCCTCCTGCGCACCCTGCGCGAGCCCGGCCTGCCGCACGCAGCCACCGACAGGCCGGGCTCCGGCGCGGGCGCCGCCAGGGCGGGTCACGAGTAGAGCCGTCCCTCCTCGCCGGAGTCGGCGTCGCGCTGCCCGCGCCCGGTCCATGGCCCCCGTCGCCGTGGCGCGGCACGGCGACGCCACACCCTCTCGACTCCGGGGAGGCACGCCGCCTGGATCACCTCGGAGGCGGTGTGTCGCCGTACGACTCCAGCAGGGCGGCCAGCGTGGCGGCCAGGTGCTCGCGCTCCTCCTGTCCGAGGGCCTCGAGGAGACGGCCCTCGTTGGCCACGTGCAGAGGCAGGACCCTGTCGATCACCTCGAGCCCGAGATCGGTGAGACGGATCTTGACCGAGCGTCGGTCGGCGGTGTCGCGCACCCGTGTGACCAGGCCCTTGTCCTCCATCCGGTCCACGCGCAGGGTGATCGCGCCCGTGGTGACGAGCGAGGTCTTGAGGAACGTGCCGGCGGTCAGCTCGTACGGCTCGCCCGAGCGCCGCAGCGTGGACAGCACGTCGAACTCGCCGGGCTCGAGGCCGTGTCCGGCCAGGAAGTCCTTGATCTCCTTGTCCCACATGCGGGAGATCCGCATGATCCGGCCGACGACCCCGATCGGCCGGACGTCGATGTCGGGACGCTCGCGGCGCCACTGCTCCAGCACCGCCGCCACCGCGTCGGCCATGAACCCTCCCACAAAATTAAGCGAGCACTAATCTAATTGACACTCACGCAACCACTGATTATCTTAGCGCTCATCTTACCAGGAACGACCTTACAAGTGGGGACCGACCATGCCTTTCCTCCCAGTCCGCGACACCGACGTCCACTACGAGGCCGAAGGCCAGGGGCCCGGCCTGGTGCTGGTCCACGGCACCGGCGGCGACGCCGACAAGGTCTTCGGCAACGTGGTGCACCACTTCAGCGCCACCAGGACCGTCGTGCGGCCCAACTTCAGCGGCAGCGGGCAGACCACCGACGACGGCACGGAGCTGACCGTCGACCTGATCACCGACCAGGTGGCCGCGGTCACGCGGCAGGCGGTGCGCGGCCCCGTGGACCTGCTCGGCTTCTCCCTCGGCGCGGTCGCCGCCGCGGCCGTCGCCGCCACCCATCCCGAACTGGTGCGCAGGCTCATCCTGGTCGGCGGCTGGGCGCACTCGACCGCCCCCCGCGACCGGTTCTACTTCGAGACCTGGCGCAAGCTCCTCGACACCGACCGCGAACTGTTCAAGCGGTTCTCCACCCTGACCGGCTTCGGCCCGGCCACCCTGAACGCCTTCGGCCACCAGGGCCTCGCCCACTCCCTGGCCGACGAGTGGCCCCCGCCCGGCATCGGCCGCCAGATCGACCTGGGCGCCAAGGTCGACATCCGCGACCTGCTGCCCAAGATCACTGCACCGACCCTGGTCATCGGCCTCGCCGGCGACAACATGATCCCGGTGGACGGCTCGCGGCAGCTGCACGCCGCGATCCCCGGCAGCCGCCTGGTCGAGATCGAGGACGAAGGTCACATGGACTGGTTCGCCGACCCCACCCGGCTGATCGACCTCACCCGCGCATTCATCGACGCGCCCGACGCGACCGTCTAGACCTCACCTCAGGAGTCAGAGATGTCCTATCCGGATCCCCGCTACCTCGGCGAAGACGGCGAAGTCAACGCGCTCTTCCGTCCCGCCACCACCGCTCCCGACTTCGTCTCGGCGCCCGTGACGTCCTCAGGTCCCCGCGTCAGCGGCGGAACCGCCTACCACTACCTGTCCACCACCGCTTCAACCGGCGGGGAGTACGGCCTGTACCGCGTGGACATGGGCCCGGAGTTCGGCGGCCCGAGCACCCACTTCCACCGGTCGATGTCGGAGTCGTTCTTCATCCTGTCGGGCACGATGCGACTGTTCGACGGCGAGCGCTGGGTCGACGCCACCGCGGGCGACTACCTGTACGTCCCGGTCGGAGGGCTGCACGCCTTCCGCAACGAGTCGGGCGAGCCGGCCTCCATGCTGATGCTCTTCGCCCCCGGCGCTCCCCGCGAAGAGTACTTCGAAGGGATCACCCGGCTCGCCGGCCTCGGCCCTGAAGAGCGGGCCGAGTTCTTCCTCCGCCACGACAGCTTCTTCGTCTGACCACCGACCTGCCGACCACCGACCTGCCGCGCCTGTGCCCCGCCGCGGCCCCGCTCAAGCGTCACAGGCTCGCGTCGCGGTGGGTGGGGCGGCCGTCGAGGACCGTGAGGAGCACGGGCAGGTCGGGCAGATCGGTGGAGGCGGTGGTGAGCGGGTCGTCGGCCAGAACCGTGAGGTCGGCGCGGTGGCCGACGGCGAGCCGGCCGGCCTCGTGCTCCTCGCCCGCCGCGTAGGCGGCGTTGACGGTCATGCCCTGGAGGGCCTCAAGGGCGGTGAGCGCCTGCTCGGGACCGTGCGGCGGCAGGCTCAGATCGCGGCTCGGCCGCCGGTGCCGGGCCCCGGCCATGACGCCCAGCGGAGGGAAGGGGGCGATGGGCCAGTCGGAGCCCAGGACGACCCTGGCGCCGGAGTCCCACAGGTCGCGGCAGCGCCAGGCGCGCGAGGCCCGCTCCTCGCCGAGGCGGCGCGACCAGTTGTCGGTGTGGTCGGCCCTGGTGTAGTCGCAGCAGTGGGTGGGCTGCATGGACGCGATGACGCCGAGCCGGGCGAAACGGCGCAGGGTGTCGTCGGGCACGGTCTCGATGTGCTCGACGCGGTGCCGCACCCGGCGCTCCCCCGTGGCCATGGCCCTCTCGACGGAGTCGAGGACGTGCCGTACGGCCGCGTCACCGATGGCGTGGGTGGCCGTGGGCACCCCCGCCCTGTGCAGTTCGCCGACGATGTGGGTGTAGGCCGCGGGGTCGGGCCAGAAGGAGTGCGTGGACTCGCCGTGACAGTCGGGGCGCTCCAGCCAGGCGGTGCCGTTGTCGACGGTGCCGTCCATGAAGAGCTTGACGCCCTCCGTCCGCCACAGCGCCCCGCCCGCGCCCTGCTGCTCGATGAGGGCGCGCAGCGCGGCGGCGTCGGCGCCCGGCTGGCACCAGGGCGAGACGCGCAGCCGCACCGGCAGCTCTCCGGCGGCGTCGAGTTCGGCGTAGAGAGCGAGGCTGTCGCCGTTGGCGTCCATGGCGTGGCCGCCGGTGAGCCCCGCTGCGGCCATGTCACGCAGGGCGGCGGCGAGCCTGGCGCGGCGCTCGACGTGCGTGGGCCGCGGGGCGGCACGCTCGACGAGTTCGCAGGCGGCGTCCTCCAGGAGCAGCCCGGTGGGCCGGCCCGCGTCGTCGCAGACGACCTCGGCCGCCTGGGCGAAGGTCCGCGGCCCGTCGACGCCCGCGAGCTCGAGCGCGCGCGGGCTGGCCAGCATGGAGTGGGCGTCGAAGAGCAGGAGGAGGGCCGGGACGTCGTCGAGCACAGGCGCGAGGGCTGCGGCCTCGACGGGCCGCTCCCCGAACACGTTCGGGTCCAGGCCCCAGGCGTGCAGCCAGGCGCCGGGCGCGAGGGTGCGGACCTCGCCTGCCAGCGCCTCGCGCACCGCGTCGAGGTCGGCGCAGCCCGAAAGGTCCAGCCCGTGGGTCAGCTCGGCGCCCGAGACGGGGTGAAGGTGCCCGTCGACCAGGCCGGGGGTCACCACGGCGCCCCTGAGGTCGATCACCGTCGTCGAAGGGTCCGCGAGGGCGCGTATCCGGCGGTCGTCGCCCAGGGCGGAGATCCGCCCTCCGGACACGGCCAGAGCGGTCTGCGGAAGGAACTCGCCGGTGAGGGGGTCGAGCAGGCGGGCGGAGAGCAGGACGAGACTGGTGCGCACAGGGTTCCTCGAAGCACGGGTAGGAGAGAATCAGAGGGAGGCGGCGAGCGTGCCGCTCGTCAGGCCGAGCTCACGCTCGGCGGTGGTGACGGCCATGCGCGTCACCGCCTCGGGGCGATTGCCGGTGTCGGTGTTGGCGTGGGCGCCGAGGCCGTCGAGCACGACCAGGATCTGAACGGTCGTCACACCGGGGTCGTCCGTATGGAACTCGCCCCGCTCGACGCCCTGCCTGATGAGATCGCCCAGCCGCCCACGCCAGGCGGCCTCCTGCTCGGCGACCCTGTCGCGCAGGACGGACCGGTAGCGGCTGAGGTGCCGCGCGTTGATCCAGAGCCTGCTGATGTCGTCGTAGGCCTCCCCCTCCGCGTGCGCGAAGAAGCGCGCCAGGTGCTGCGTGGCTGTCGCCCCGGACCGCTCGGCCGGCAGGAGCGCGTCGAGCTCGGCGCTCGCCGCGCTGCCGAACGCCTCGGCCACCAGATCCTCCGCCGAGGGAAAGTAGTGGCTGATCAGCCCAGGCCGTACGCCGAGGGCCTCGCCGATCCGCCGCAGGGTGACGCACTCGAGCCCCTCGGTCAGGGCGACGGTGGCGGCCGCGTCGACGATCTCCGCCCGCCTGGCGGCAGGAGATTTCCGAATTCGCTTGCCCTGGACGCTTGACGACATACCCCGGATGTTATTGAGTGTGCGACCAATAAGCAAGCACGTGGGTACGACCAGCACCGGAGGGCTCCATGGCGGCCACGATCCCCGACCCGCGTCCAGGTACGCACACCGCGCACGAGAGCCCGCCGCTATCGAACCGGCCTGGCCGCGTCGAGGTCCACGGCATCGACCACATCGCCGAACACGAGCGGCACGGCCGCGCCCGCGACCTGTTCACCGTCTGGGCTGCGGCGAACGTCAACTACCTGAGCCTGGTGGTCGGCGGCGCCCTCATCCTCATGGGCCTGAGCCTGTGGCAGGCCCTCGCGGTGATCGTCGTGGGCAACCTGTTCTGGCTGGCGGTCGGCCTGCTCGCCGTCTCCGGCCCCGCCTCGGGCACGCCGAGCGAGGTGGTCATGCGGGCGATGTTCGGCATCCGAGGCAACCGCGTGAACATCGCGATCACCGGCTGGGTGATCTGCATCTGTTACATCGCGCTCAACATGGCCGCGGCCGCGCTGGCCGCCTTCTCCCTCGTCGAGAAGGCCGGCATCGAGCCGACCACCGGCGTCAAGATCGCCGTCGTGGCGGTCATCGCCGCTCTCACCCTGGCCATCAGCGTCTACGGGCACGCCACGATCGTGAAGCTCTACCTCCCGATCACCGTGGTGCTCACCGCCGCGTTCGCCGTCGTGGCCTTCAGCGTGCTCGGAAACACCGACTTCGGCTACCAGCCCGCCGAGCCGCTGACGGGCGGCGCCCTGTGGGCGACGCTCGTCGCGGGCGTCACCCTCATCGCCTCGGGCCCGCTCTCCTACACCAACAGCGCCGACTTCTCCCGCTACCTGCCCCGCACGACCTCCCCGAGGGCGATCGCGGGCTGGACCGCGCTCGGCGGCTTCCTGCCCAGCGTCGTCGTCACCTCCCTGGGCGCGTTCGCCGCGACCGCGGTCGACATGACCGACCCGCAGACCGCGCTGGAGACGATCCTGCCTCGCTGGTTCATCCCCTTCTTCCTGCTGGCCCTGGTGCTCGGCACCATCTCCATCAACGCCATGACGGCCTACAGCTCCGGCCTGGCCCTGCAGGCCGTAGGCGTCCGCATCCGCCGCTCCCTCAGCGTGATCGTCGACGGAGTCCTCGCCGTCGCCCTCACCCTGTACGCGCTGCTCGTGTCCAACTTCCTCGACACCGTCAGCAACGTCCTGCAGTTGACCGTCGTCCTGCTCGGACCCAGCATGGCCATCTACGCCACCGACATCCTGCTGCGCCGCAACCAATACGACGGCCTCGCGCTCACGGACGAGAGCCCCGGCAGTCCCTTCTGGTTCACCGCGGGAGTCAATCGGGCCGGCGCCCTGGCGCTCACGCTGGGCACCACCGCTGCCGCGCTCTGCGTCAACACCCTGTACACCGGCCCTCTCGCCCACGCCATGGGCGGGATGGACCTCGCCCTGCCCGTCGGCGTCGTCGTCGCCTCGGCCGTCTACGCGACCCTGACGCGACGCTCCCGCGCCGGCCTCGGCACGGCGGTGCGCGCGTGAGCCGCCGGACGGTCCTGCGCGTCGCGGGAGACAGCCCGAAGCGGCGCGGCCACGACCGGGGCCGTCAGGCCCGCGACGGGATCGCCCGCACATGGCGCGTCTACGACGACCTCTTCACGACCGTCGCGGCGGCGGGCGGCGTGACGCTCGACGTCCCCGCGCTCGCCCTGCGCACGGTCGCCGCGGCCCGTGCGTGGGCGCCGGAGCTGGCCGAGGAGATGGAGGGGGTCGCCGAGGGCGCCGGCGTGCCGTTCTGGGTGGTGGCCGCGCTCAACGCACGGACCGAGATCCTCGCCGAGGCGGGCGCGTCCCGCGCGGGCGAGTGCTCCACGCTGGTCCACAGCGGCGCCCGCACCATTGGCGGCCAGTGCTGGGACTGGCACGAGGAACTGGCCGGCTCCTGGCACGTCCAGACGGTGCGCGGCGACACATGGGGGTTCGCGGGGATCACCGAGTACGGCATCCTCGCGAAGATCGGCGTCAACGAGGCCGGCGTGGGCGTGCTGTTCAACATCCTCGGCCACACCGACGACGCGGCCACCGGCGTGCCTCTCCACCTCGTCGCCCGTCACGTGCTCGGTACCGCTGGGTCGTTCGCCGAGGCGATCGGCGTCCTGACCGGCGCCCCGGTCTCCGCCTCCACCGTCATGAGCGTCGTGACCGCCGACCGGGCTGCGTCCGTCGAGACGAGCCCAGCGGGCTCCGCCGTGATCACACCGGACGACGAGGGGTGGCTGGTGCGCACCAACCACTTCCTCGACCCGGTCCTCGCCGCCGGCGAACTGCGAGGACGGCGGGAGCCTGAGACCTACGATCGACGCCGCCTGCTCACCGCACGCGTCCACGGAGGCCCTGGCCCGGACGGCCCCTGCGACCTCGCCGGCCTGCTCAGCGCACACGACGACGACGGCGCCGAGGTGTGCTGCCACGCCCCGCCCGAAGGCGCGCTGGGCACCCGATGGGCCACGCTGGCCACGGTGGCGGTCGAGCCGGAGGAACGGCGCCTCATGGTGCACCAGGGCGGTCCTTGCTCGGCCCGGCCCTCGACGTGGACCACCGTGACCGCACCACCGCGCTGAGCTGCTTGTATGCGAGCATACATATATGTTCGGGCCAGCACATGCCTTACGATGAGGGCATGACGAACGAGCCGACCTCAGCCGACGAGCTGCTGGACGCCGTGGGCCCGGCGTTCTCCAAGCTGCGCCGTACGTCATTGCTGGAGGTCGAGAACCCGATCTCGGCCAAGGACCTGAGCAGGACCCTCGTCCTCAACTTCGTCGAGGAACTGACCAAGGACCCCGGCAGGGAGATCACCGTGGGTTCGGTAGCGGAGTTCCTCGCCGTGGACCCCTCGGTCGCCAGCCGCATGGTCAGCGACAACATCAAGGCCGGTTACCTCATCAGGGCCGCCTCCCAGCAGGACGGCCGCCGCACCGTCCTGCGTCTCAGCCCGCAGGGCGCCGAGCTCATGGCGCGCTTCAGGCGGCACCAGCGCTCGGCGTTCGAGTACATCACCGCCGACTGGCCCGAACACGACCGCCTGGAGTTCGCCCGGCTGATGCTCAGATACGTCGACTCCCTGGCCGCCCTCAGCCACCGAGGCCCGTCCGCCGAGCCGCCCCGCAGCCCGTAGCGCCACCTCGGGTCGAGGAGCCGGAGCAGCCCTGCTCGGAGATCTCACGCACCTTTCGCCTCATGCTCAACTTCCGTACGCTCGTCGGCCTCGCCCCCGATGGATCTTCGAGGGAACGCACGGCCCTTCAACGGACGGATCACACATGAGCAAATGGCGCGCGCTGCCCGCGTTCGCAGTTCTCGGCGCCACACTGGCGGCCACCGCAGGTACGGCAGGCGCCGCCGAGACCGGCGGCCGCCACGGCTTCGACCTGCAGGCGCACAGGGGCGGAATGGGCCTGGTCGTCGAGAGCACGCTCCCCGGCTTCGCCAACGCGCTGGAGCTGGGGGTCAGCACGCTGGAGCTCGACATCCAGATCACCGAGGACGGCCAGGCGGTCGTCACCCACGACCGGCGGATCAGCGGCAGGGTGTGCCGCGACACCGCACCGGCCGTACCGGATGATCCGGAGTTCCCCTACGTCGGCAGGTACATCAACACGCTGACCCTCGCCCAGGTGAGAACGATGGACTGCGGCTCGGCGACCAAGGCGGAGTTCCCCGGGCAGCGGCCGGTGCCCGGGGCCAGGATGGCGCTGCTTCGCGAGGTGTTCGACCTGGTCAACCGCTATCGCGCACACCGGGTCGCGCTGAACGTCGAGACCAAGGTCGAGGCGGGCGCGCCGCACGAGACGGCGCCGAGGGAGCAGTTCGTGCAGGTCGCCGCGGAGGAGATCCGGCGCGCAGGGCTGCTGCGGCAGGTCACCGTCCAGAGCTTCGACTGGGGCGCCCTCATGCGGATGCGGGAGGTCGAGCCCCGCCTGCCGATCGTCGCCCTGACCAACCGCGACTTCCTGCAGACCGGACGGCCAGGCGCCTCACCCTGGCTCGGCGGCATCGACATCGACGACTTCGGCGGCGACCCGCTCAAGGCCGTCAAGTCCTTCGGCGCCGACGCGTTCTCGCCGGTGCACGGCTTCCCCCAGAACGGGAAGGTCACCGACCCCGGCTACCAGCCGTACGTGACCAGGGAGATGGTCGAGCAGGCGCACGGGCTGGGGATCAAGGTCATCCCGTGGACGATCGACGACGAGCCGACGATGAACAAGCTGATCGACGACGGGGTGGACGGCATCATCACCGACTACCCCGACCGGCTGCGGCAGGTGCTGGCCGAGCGAGGGTTCAAGCTGCCCAAGCAGTACCGGCTCAGGGGGCACCACCTGGAGCCGTGACCGGCGGGTCCGCGTCACGCGTCGTCCGGGCCGTGCGCCGGGACGAGGCTGCGTCGCGGACCCACCTTTGCGGACCGCCCTTCGCGGACCCACCTTCGCGGCCTGGCGGGCAGGGCCTGGCGGGCGCGGCCAGGCCGGCGGGGCCTGGCGGGCGGGCCTGGCTCAGGGCTGCTCGACCGGTGGGAGGCAGACGGTGAGAGCGCCGGGGACGACCTTGGCCTCGAGCTCGGTGGTGGCCTCGCGGTCCCCGCCGTCCAGCTCGTACGTCAGCGGGGCTCCGAACGTGGCTGACACCTTCCTGGCGCGGGTGATCCGGACGAACGGGGAGTCGTCGGAGCGCCCCGTGGCCATCCTGCCGATCACCCTGGCCCACTGGATCGGCCCCTTGGCGGTGGAGACGCCGACCTCCAGCCAGCCGTCGTCGGGCCTGGCGTCGTCGAAGGCCTCGATGCCGGCGGCGATCGTGCTCACGTTGCCCAGGAGCAGACAGCTGGCCTCCCCGTCGAACCACGTCGTCCCATCGATCTTGATCTTCATCGGCACCAGCGGGCCGCCGACGTGCCGTACGGCCGCCTTGACGTAGCTCAGCTTGCCGAGCCGCTCCTTGGCCTGCCCGTCGGCGTCGGCGATCATCTCGGCCTCGAACCCGGCGCCCGCCATCACCGCGAAGTGCTCGCCGTTGAGCACGCCCAGGTCGAGCTTGTCCCGCCGTCCGTGGAAGCCGATCCGCACCGCCTCCTCCAGGTCGATGGGGATGCCGAGGTTGTTGGCGAACAGGTTCGCGGTCCCGGCGGGGAGGATGGCCATCGGCACGCCCGAGGTGGCCAGTTCGTCGGCGCACCGTTGCACCATGCCGTCGCCACCCCAGACGAAGACCAGGTCGGCGCCCTTCTTGAGCGCCTTGCGAACCTTCTTCGGCGCCTTCTTGCTCTTGGGCACCTCGAACCAGAGAAGGTCTCCGACGTCCTGTTCGGTGATGAGCGTGCGCAGCCTGTCCAGGCCTGCGCCGAGAGTCTTCTTGCGATGCGCGACAACCGCCACAGTGGGGGACATGTCCTTCTGGCTACCCTCAGCGCCGCCTTTCAGGCAGGAATCAATTCTGCCTGCCGGGGTAGCCGAGCGCGAATGCGCATCGAGGAAAGGCCGAAACTGTGAGGCGGCAATGGCTCAGGGCTCGCGTCGACCGGGACCGCAGTCTGGGGCTGCGGCTGACGATCGCGAGCTTCGCGGCGGCGCTCGTCATGATCCCCTTCAGTCTGCTGCTCGTCGTGGCCAAGATGCCCGTCAACGGGCTGGACGCCCAGGTCGCCAGGGAACTGCACGCGTACGCGCTCGCCCATCCCGACGTGACCAGGCTGCTCATCGTATGGTCGGAGCTGTTCGGGCCGTGGCCCTGGCGTGTCGCGGTCATCGCCTACGCCGCCTGGCTGCTGTACAGGGGCGCGCCGAGACTGGCGATCTGGGCGGTCACCACCATGGTCGTGGGCGGGCTGATCGGCCTCGCCCTCAAGATCGTCGTTGCCCGCGCCAGGCCGCACCTGCCGGATCCCGTCGCGCTCGCCCCGGGCGACTCCTTCCCCTCGGGCCACACGGTCCACGTGACGCTCGGCGCGGGAGTGATCGTCCTTCTCCTCCTGCCCGTGCTGTCACGGGCGGGACGGATCGCGGCCTGGGCCGTGGCGGGGTTCCTGGTGCTGTCGGTCGGATACACCAGGATCGCGCTCGGCGTGCACTGGGTGAGCGACGTGGCCGGAGGGATCGTGCTGGGCGCGGCCGTCATCGCCGCCACCGCGGCGGCATTCGAGACCTGGCGAAGGGAGCAGGGCCGCAGGCCCGCCTCGCCATTGGCTGAAGGAGTGGAACCCGAGTCGGTGAAGGTGATGCATGACCAGAACTGAGCACGTGAAGTACTACGCTCTGACGATTTTACTCCCCATGATCCTGATGGCCGCGGCGACGTTCGGCGTGGGCAAGCTGATCCTCGCCCTGCCCACCGGTGAGGCGGCCGTGAGCCGGGGCCTGGCCGCCGACCGCACCTCGTTGTGGAACGCGCTCACCGACGTCGGCAGCAGCCTGTCGGACACCCCGTACATCGTGGCGGCCACCGCGATATTCGCGATCATCTTCAGGCTCGTGTACAAACGCTGGCGCGAATCCGTCTTTCTCATCGCGGCCGTCTGGAGCCAGTCGCTCGTCTTCCTGGCCACCACCATGATCGTCGGACGGCACCGGCCGCCGGTGCGCCACCTCGACGAGGCCCCACCCACCAGCAGCTTCCCCTCCGGGCATGTCAGCGCCGCCGTCGCCTTCTACTGCGGGGTCGCGCTCATCCTGAGCTCGCATGTCCGCAACAGGGGGCTCCAGGTGGTGATCTGGGTGCTCGGGATCGCCGCCCCGCTGGCGGTCGGCTTCTCCCGTGTCTACCGTGGCATGCACTTCGTCACCGACGTCCTCTGGGGCCTGCTGCTCGGCGTGGGCTGCGTCGTGATGGCCGCTCGCGCGATCCTGTACCGGCGTGAGAGGCAACGCCGTCGGGCCTCGGAGCTGGTCCGCCCCGCCTAGCCTGCGGCGACTGGTTCCTCGAAGGCGAGGAACCAGTCGCCGATCCTCAGGTCCTGCGCCAGCGCGCCTCTCCCAGGCAGTACCCGGCGAACAGCAGCACCCCGAGCGCCACCACGACCAGCAGCCACGGCCCCGCAGGGGTGTCGGCGAACGCCCTCAGCGTCGCGTCGATGCCGCCGGCCTTGTCCGAGTCGAAGGTGATGGCCGCCTGGATCACGAAGACCCCGGCCAGCCCGGCGATCACCCCGCGCGCGACGTAACCGGCGAGCCCGAGCCGATCCATCACCGAGCCGGCCCGCGGCGGCATCGGCCTGAGCTGTTTGCGGAACTCCTTCTTGACTCCGTAGCGCACCCAGTAGACGCCGAGCGCGAGGATGCCGAGCCCGATCGCCCCCACGATGATCTGTCCCGCGGGCAGTGCGAGCAGCTTGCCCGTCAGGTCCTGGGAGGCCTTGTCGTCCGACGTGCTCTCGCCGGACAGCAGCATGGTCAGCAACGCGACGCAGATGAACGCGTAGACCACGACCCGGCTGACCGACTCGATCCTGTCCTTGGCCCTGCGGGACCCGAAGATCGCCTCACAGGCCTGCCACACGGTCAGCGCGGCGAACCCCACGACCATGATCCACAGGATCACCGCCCCGAACGGCAGCTCGGCGACCGTGCTGATCGCGCCGTTCTTGTCGGCCTCCCGGCCGCCCTCGCCGAACGCGATCTGGAGCGCCAGCACCCCGATCAGCCCGTAGAGCACGCCCCGGCACACCAGCCCGACCCGCGCTAACTTGTCCATCGCCGGGCTGTCCGCCGCCCGGCGGGCCATGGCCTCAGCTTCACTCATGAATTCTCCCGAGAGTCGTCAAAGACCCTCGAACTGCCCTCGATCGCGCGTTCTAGGCCGTGTTTCCAAAAGGGTCTTTGAGGGCTTGCGGCGTGGCGGTCATCGATAAACGACGAGGCCTCCGGTAGTTGGTTCAACGACCAAGAAGAGCCAAGTACCGGAGACCTCGTGGCCAGCGTAGCGGTGACGAGGCGGCACGACCTGACCGACGGGCAATGGGCAGCGCTGGAACCGCTGTTACCCGCCCCTTCGGGCCGCGGTCGTCCGCCGAAATGGAGCAGGCGGCAGTTGATCGACGGGATCCGCTGGCGGATTCGGACCGGCGCGCCGTGGCGGGACGTCCCTGAGCTTTATGCGCCCTGGTCAACGGTGTATGGCCGGTTCCGCCGCTGGCAGCGTGATGGCACCTGGTCGAAGATCCTGGCAGCGTTGCAGGCGCACGCGGACGCCGCCGGGAAGATCGGCTGGACGGCGAGTGTGGACTCCACGATCAGCCGGGCCCACCAGCATGCCGCTGGGGCACGCCGGGACGGTCACCTGCAGAAGGAACCGCCTGGTGGGGTGCACAGCGAACCGGACGGTCATGCGTTGGGCCGTTCACGCGGTGGGCTGACCACCAAGACACACCTGGTCTGCGAGCAGGGCCGCAAACCCCTGGCCCTGCTGGTGACGGCCGGTCAGCGGGGTGACAGCCCGCAGTTCATCCCAGTGCTGAACAAGATCCGCATCAGCCGTCTTGGTGGTGGCCGGCCCCGGACTCGTCCCGATCGGGTCCTGGCCGACAAGGCCTACACCAGCAAGGCCAACCGCGATCATTTGCGCCGGCGTGGGATCAAGGCATGCATCCCGAGTAAGGCCGACCAGGACGCTCACCGGCGCGCGAAGGGTTCCAAGGGCGGGCGACCTCCAGCCTTCGACGCCACCCTCTATCGTCAGCGTCATGCCGTGGAATGTGGCATCAACCAGCTTAAACAGAACCGTGCCATGGCTACGCGGTACGACAAGCTCGCTGTCCGCTTCGAGGCCACACTCACCATCGCTGCGATCAACGAGTGGCTCCGCGGCTTATGAAACACGCCCTAGGCCCTGTTCAGCTCCGCGCTCCCTCCCGATCGTCCATGACGCCGAAGGTGGAGGCCCGGAACAGGAAGGACGCCCACGAGCGGTAGGGCCGCCAGGTATCGGCCAGCCTGCGGTAGGCGGCCGGTGGCGCGTCGTGCGGCAGGCCGTACACCTCGCGCAGGGTCGCGAACAGGCGTGGCTCGTCGCCGGGGAACGCGTCCGGCGCGCCCGCGCCGCGGATGAGGATCAGGCCCGCGGAGAACGGGCCCACGCCCGGCAGGGCGCGCAGTTCGGCCAGTGCCTCCTCCGGCTCGAGCGCGCGCAGGTGCTCGGCGGTGAGCACGCCGTCGAGCGCCGCGCGGGCCAGCCCGTGCACCCACTCCTCCTTCTGCGCGGGCAGGCCGAGGCCGCCGGCCTCCAGCAGCGTGACGGGCGGGGGGAAGGCGGCGTACACCTGCCCGTCCACGGTGACCTTCGCGCCGAACCGCTCCGCGATGCGCTGCTTGATCCTGGAGGCGATGAGCATGGAGGAGCGCTGCACGATCACCGCCCAGCACGCCGCCTCCCACGGGCTCCAGAAGCACACGGGCCGCAGGCCTGGACGGCGCTGCTGCAGGTCGCCGAGCACTGGGTCGGCCTCCCCCAGCTCGGCGAAGCCCGTGCCGTCCACGTCGAGGGACAGGATGCGCGCCACCTCGCCCCTGATCCCCGGACCCGCCGCCCTCGTCGTGGCGACGGCGACCCCGCCGGGGGCGGCGGTCACCGTCACGCCGATCGGCAGCCAGTCCGACTCCGCGCAGTAGGCGAAGCGCAGCGACCGCCCGTCGGAGGGCAGCGCGCTGGTGGCCGGCCAGTCCTCGACGAAGCGCAGCGAGGCGCCGAAGTCGAAAGGGCCCTCGGCGGTGAGCGTGAATCCGTGCGTGGTCATGCGCGTATGGTAGGAGGCCCTCCGACCGGCCGGGACGTGCTAGGCGCGGTTGGCCGCCCGCATGACGGAGGCCACCAGACGGCGGTTCTCCGGGGCTCCGCCTCCCCCGCCGAAGGAGAAGCGGCGGCGGGTGCAGGCGTAGGCGATGCCGCTGCGGGGGTCGGCGAAGGACTGCGCGCCGACCGCGCCGCTGTGGCCGAAGGCGTCCGCGCCCAGCTCGGGATAAGCGGACGGCCTGCGCCTCGAAGCCCAGCAGGAAGTGGTCGCGCTCCCCCGTGACCAGGTCGGGGCCCGTGGAGTGCGGCCTGGTGAACTCCGCGAGGGTGCCGGGCTCGAGGAGCGGCGGCCTGCCGTCGATCTCACTGATGGCGGCGGCGTACATTCCGGTTCCTTCGTCCCGCCCGCCCTCAGGGTGGCCCTGAGGTTCAGCTCTGCTCCTCTTCGCCGGATGGGGCGGCCGTGCGGTGTTCCGTGCGCCGGAGCAGCCGCTCGGCCTGACCGACGACGTCAGCCAGGCCGCAGCCTGTCGCGTCGGGGTCGCCGGAGGAGTCCGGGTCGATGAGCATGCGGTACATCGCCGCGCCCACGACCATGTCGATCACGGCGTCGATGTCGGCCTCCTCGGCCAGCCGCCCTTCCCGCCTGGCGCGCTCGAGCGCGGCGTGGATCACTCGGCGCCGGGGCAGGATGTAGTGCTCGCGGTAGGCGGCGAGCAGTGACGGGTAACCGATGCTGGAGCCGATGAGCTGGGCGAGCACGGCGCGGAAGCGCGTGTCGCCGAACGTCCGTTCCCACGAGTCCATGAGCCGCTCGTCGAGCGGTGGACCCTGCGCGTCCGCGGCCGCCCAGATCTCCTCCTCGGGCACGAGGGTGCGGGCCTGCTCGATCGCCTGGATCAGCAGCTCCTCCTTCGAGGACCAGCGCCGGTAGATCGTCACCTTGGCCACGCCCGCGCGCTTGGCGATCTGCTCGACGTTCGCCCCTTCCACGCCGCGCTCCACGAACAGTTCCAGCGCCGCTCTCATGATCTGCTCGTCGGCCTCGGGGTCGCGCGGCCGTCCTCTGGTGCGCCGGGTGGAGGTCATCGGAAGGCCACCTCCCCGACGCCCGCGCCGGAGGAGGATGGCACGAAGTGGGGCGCCTGGCCCGGCCGCAGACGCCAGTCGGGCGTGAGAACGGTGTCCATGTGCCGGCGAAGGGCCAGCAACTCCGCCGCGTCGGGCCGCCCCTGGGAGAACGCGGATGCGACCGCGTGCCGGTAGCGGGTGTTGTCGTGGGCGAACAGCGGCACGGTGTCGGTGGCCGAGGCCAGCAGCCGTTGGACGCGGCGGGCGGCCTCGACCTGACGGGCGGTGTCCGCGCCGCCGATCGTCATCTGGCGTACCTCGTCGACGGCCAGATGGGGCAGCGTGTAGAGGGTGTCGCCCATGAACAGCGCGCTTGCGCCGTCCATGCGCACCAGCACGCACATGTGGCCGGGTGAGTGCCCCGGCGTGGGCAGGAGCACCACGCTGCCGTCGCCGAAGTGGTCCTGGCTGTGAGGGAAGGCGAGAAGGGGGCCCGAGTCGAAGGCGGGGAAGGACAGACGCTCCTTCACCAGGTCGAAGGAGTAGGGATAGAGGACGCCTTCGTTCCAGTCGCGGCGGTCCATCACCACCGTCGCCCGGGGCAGGGAGCGGAGACCTCCCGCGTGATCGTCATGGACGTGGGTGAGGAACACGGTCGAGATCTCCTTGACGTCGTAGCCGAGCCTGGCCACCTGGACCCGCAGGTCCTGGTCGGCGGTCAGCCTGTACTCGTGGCGCTCGGTCAGCAGGCGCGAGGCCATGCCGCCGTGGCCGTAGTACCCATCATGATCGTTCGCCTGCTCCCAGCTGACGCCGGTGTCGACCATCATCAGCCCGTGCAGGGGGTGGTCGATGAGATAGGCGTAGACCGGCACCGCGATCTGCGCCTTGTCCAGCAGGGTACGCGTGTAGCCGGTCAGCCCCTCCCAGCCGTCGAGGCCACCGTAGAACTGGCCGTACGTGACGACGGTGTCGCCGGTGTGCAGGGGGAAGACCCGTACCGAGCCGACGGCGCCGCGCCGTCTCGCGCCCGGGGCTCGCACCGCCTCCTTCAGGTCCTTCGCGCCCTGTGCCAGCACATCGCGGCGATGGCGGTCGACCCGGCTGACGGACAGCCCGCTCAGCGCGCCGAGCGCCAGACCGGCGCCGCCCAGCAGCAGGGCCCTTCTGGAGCGCCCTGCGGCCGCGCCGGCCCTGCCCCGCCTCCCCCGCAGGCCGGCGACCAGCGCCGCCGCCAGGGCCGCCGCGCAGGCGAGGCCGAGCAGGACGGGCACGTCGGTGACGTAGAAGACGACCGCGAAGTAGAGGCCCAGCGTGGACAGGGCGGCGGGAGCGCCGAGGAGCGCGAGCACACGGGTGCGCGTGGAGCGCCGCCCCAGCGTGTGAGGCCACAGCAGCCCGATCGCGAGGCCGAGCAACAGGAGGCCGTAGGCCACGAGCAGCGGCGCCGCCACGTCCTTGAGTCGCAGGACGACCAGCCAGGCGGCGCTCACCGCAAGGGCCAGCGCGAGTAACGCGATCTTGCAGAGGGTCTTCATCGATCGGCTCACCACTTCATTATGTATACGCAAACGAAAGCGTTTACATAATAGGGTCCGCCGAGAGCTGCTCAATTCACAGCAAACCCAGAGATTGCGGACATTGATCGTTAGCATGTCCGGATGCTAAGCACCCGAGCGCCCGAGCAGACCCGGCAGCGCCTGGCATGGCTCGACGCCCTGCGCGGCATCGCCGCTCTCCTGGTGGTCTTCGAGCACGCGCTCAAACCGCTGCTGCCTGAGGCCAGGGAGCCTGTCAAGGCGCTCTTCGAGCCCGGCTGGTACGGCGTGATCGTGTTCTTCCTGGTCAGCGGCTACATCGTGCCCGCGTCGCTGGAGCGGCGAGGCAGCGTGCGGGCCTTCTGGATCTCTCGCCTGTTCCGGCTGTATCCACTGCTCGGTGTGTGCGTGGCCGGCATGGCGCTGCTGGTGGCCGTTGGCTGGGACGGCCTGCACATCTGGTGGAGCGACCGACCGGCCTCCATGGTGCTGGGTCATCTGACGATGCTGCAGAACCTGCTGTACGTGCCGAACCTGGTCAACGTGCTGTGGACGCTGTCGTACGAGATGGCCTTCTACCTGTTGTTGACCGCGATGTTCACGCTCGGGGTGCACCGCAGGAGCGTCACCGGCGCGCTGGGCTTCGCCGTGGTGGCCGTGCTGGGCGCGGCCGCGTTACCCGTCAAGCTGTTGTCGGCCGGCGGTGCCGGCCGGATGCTGACGGTCGTGCTGGTGGTGACCGCGCTGGTGGGGGGCGGCCTGACCGCCGTGCTGAAGGGCTCGGCCCCGGTACGGCGCGCGGGTGCGACCGTCCTCGGGGTGACCGTGCTCGGCCTTCTGGCGGTCAATCAGAGCTATCCGGACCCATGGCAGGGGCTGCTGATCCTGGCCACCATGTTCGCGGGCACGGCGCTGTATCGGGCCGAGCAGGGCGAGATCACCTGGACGGCGGCCGGATGGGTGGCTCTGGTGCCGCTGGCATGGACAGGGCTGGCGTGGGGAGAGCTCGGCCTGCAGACGGCCATGGCCGCCGCCTGGCTCACCTTCGCCGTGGGGATGAGGCTGCGGCACAGGCAGGTGCCGCGGCCTCTGGCGTGGCTGGGGCTGGTCAGCTACTCGATCTACCTGCTCCATCCCCTGCTGCTGGAAAGCATCGAGCGGTTCTGGCCCGAACCGCTGGTCGTGCCGCTGAACCTGCGGCTGGTCGCGCTGGCGTGCGTGGTGGGCGTGCTGCTGGCACTCAGCGCTCTGACCTGGCGCTTGGTGGAAGCCCCGGCCCAACGGCTAGGCAGGCGCCTAGCCTCCGCCTCTCCGCGACCCGGGAGCCCGCTGCCGGGCAGCGAGGACGAAAACCCGCGCCGGTCTCGACCGGAACTCTCAGGTCCTGACCTACTTCGGGGCGAAGACGACGGCCACGCCCCGCGCCGAGCAGCTTCTTCATGACGACGGTACCCCCACTTGAGTGCCGCCGGGCGGGAGAGGTTCAGCTGAGGGAGAACCGCTCGGCGAACGCGGACATCTCCTCCCGCTGCCGGTTGGCTTCCGCGGAGGTGGCGCTCACGACGATGCGCGTCACACCCTGGGCGGCGAGCGCCTCGACCTGTTCGACGGTCATGTCGATCGAGCCCGGTCGCGTGTACTCCAGCGCCTGCGCGCTGCGACCCGCTTCGGCGGCGGCCGCCCTGGCCAGGTCCATCTGGAGGGCGCGCTCGTCCGGGTGGAGCGCGCCGCCGGGGTAGTAGCCGTCGCCGCGTCGCCCTGCGCGGCGGGCGGCCGCCCTGCTCGATCCGCCGACGTGGATCGGCAGGCTCGTGCCCCCGTGGGGCTTGGGGTACTGGCACAGATTCTCGAAGGCGAAGAACTCCCCTTCGAAGCTGACGCCCTCCTCACCACCGGCCCAGAGCAGCCGCATCACGTCGATCGCCTCGTCGGCGCGACGGCCGCGGGTGGCGAAGTCCACGCCCATCGCGCGAGCCTCCCCCGGCAGGGCGCCGAGCCCCACGGTCAGCAGCCGCATCCGCCCCTTGGACAGCACGTCGATGGTCGCCAGTCGCTTGGCCAGCACCACCGGGTGGTGGTACGGCAGCAGCAGCACGCCCGTACCGAGCAGGATCCGCCGCGTGGCCGCGGCCACGAAGCTCAGGCAGTCGAGCGGATCGACGTACGGCAGCGAAGGCGGCAGCTCGTACGGCCCGACCGTCGCACCGGGATACAGCGCGATGTGCTCGGGCAGGTACAGCGACTCGAAGCCGCAGTCCTCGGCGTGGCGGGCATAGGCCACGATCCTGTCAGGGTCTACACCGTAGTAAGGCGTGCTGTAGCTGATCCCGAACTTCATCGCATTCCTCCGGTCGGCGGCGCGCGACCGTCTCCGCCGCAGCGGACCCCGGCATCGGAACCGGACGGCGCGCGCGCTCACGGTAGAGCCCTGTCACCGGTGTCAAGGCAAGTGGCGTGAGCGGCCCGGCCGTGTCCTGGCCGTCGAGACGGGGTGGTCCGGGCGCGGCGGTAATGTACTGTCCTCCATCGTTGAGGGCTTGAGGAGATCTTTCGTCATGGGCGCGAACCACGCGCACGGTCCCGCCATCCCCGCCTCACGCCGCACCGTGTGGTTGACCCTGGCCGTGATCATCCCCCTGGCCCTGGGCACCGTCATCGGGCTGATCGCGCTCTGGCCTTCGGACAAGCCCGGAGCCGGAGCCGCCCCCGGGCTGGAACGACTCACCGGCACGATCACCTCGATCACCCTCAAGCCGTGCCCCGAGCTTCCCCCCGAAGAGGGCGTCGCCGCGGGCGCCGAGCAGCCGCCTCCGGATCCGGCCTCCTGCGGCGACGCCGAGATCAGGCTGACCAGCGGCGCCAACGCGGGACAGCGCATCACCACCGACCTTCCCAGCGGCCCCGGAGCGCAGCGGTTCGCCGAGGGCGACGACGTCGTGCTCGTTCACACCCCTGACAGCACGCTCGACGCGTCGCCGTACCTGCTCTCGGACCACGACCGGTCGACGTCACTGTGGATCATGGGCGCGGCCTTCGCGCTCGCGGTGGTCGCGTTCGGCCGATGGCGCGGCGTGACGGCGCTCGTGGGCCTCGGCGTGACCTTCACCCTGTTGCTGCTGTTCGTGATCCCCGCCATCCTCGCGGGCGAGCCGCCACTGGCGATCGCCATCGTCGGCTCCGCGGCGATCATGCTCGCGGTGCTCTATCTCACCCACGGGTTCACGCTGACCACCTCGATGGCGGTCCTGGGCACCCTCAGCAGCCTGACCCTCACCGGGCTGCTGTCCTACGGCGCGATCGGACTCGCCCAGCTCAACGGCATCACCGACGAGAGCTCGCTCTACCTGGACATGAGCTACCGCATCGACGCCCAGGGACTCCTGCTCGCGAGCATCCTCATCGGCTCTCTCGGCGTGCTCGACGACGTCACCGTCACCCAGGCCGTCACCGTCACCGAGCTCGCCCACGCAAACCCGTCCTACGGCTTCCTGCAGCTGTACAGGGCCGCCGCGAGGGTCGGCCGCGCGCACATCGCGTCGGTGATCAACACGATCATCCTCGCCTACTCCGGCGCCTCCCTGCCGCTGTTGCTGCTCATCAGCGTCGCGAAGCAGCCGCTCGGTGAAGTGCTGACCAACCCGCTCATCGCCCAGGAGATCGTCCGCAGCGTCGTCGGGACGCTCGGCCTCATCGCCGCCGTCCCGCTCACCACCGCCCTGACCGCGCTCGTCAACTCCCGGCGGCCCGGCCTCGACCACCACGGCGACGCCTCGCCGGCGTCGCGGCACCGGCGACGCGCGAACGACCTGCCGGAGACGTCCGCGCCGTCTCCAGGCGTGCTCGAGCCCGCTCATGACAGGCCCCGGCCTGTACGGCACGACCACGGCTTCTGGGACGATCCCCGCGATCAATGAGCAGCCCGGCACCACCTGGCGGGCAGCTCGCTCGCGGGTACGGCGTCACCGACCTGGGCGGCTCACAGCCCGGCTGCCGGCGATACGTGGTCGGCCGGGGAGCGGTCACGAGAGCCGGTTGCCGTGGTCCGGGCGCCGCTGACAGGATCCTCGCCATGCCTGTCTTCTCCGCACACGACGGAACCCGTCTCGCCTACCACGTGTTCGGAGCGGGCGCCCCGCTGATCTGCCTGCCCGGCGGCCCGATGCAGGACAGCGACTACCTCGGCGAACTGGGCGGCCTGTCGGCGCAACGGCAGTTGATCATGGTGGACCCTCGGGGCACCGGCGGGTCGGCGATCCCCGAGGACGCGGCCTCCTACCGCTGCGACCGGCTCGTCGACGATGTCGACGCCCTGCGCGAGCACCTCGGCCTTGACCGGGTGGAGCTGCTCGCCCACTCCGCCGGCGCGAACCTCGCGGCGCTGTACGTCGCCCGGCACCCGGAACGCGTCGGCAGGCTCGCTCTGATCACTCCGAGCACCATGGCCGTCGGCATCGCGGCCACCGGCCGATCCCGGCTTGAGACGGCCGGGCTCCGCGAGAACGAGCCCTGGTTCGCCGCGGCCTTCACCGCTCTGGAGTCCATCGTGGCAGGCAACGCCACCGACGACGGCTGGAAGGCCATCGACCCCTTCTTCTACGGCCGATGGGACGCGCAGGCCCGAGCCCACCAGGCGGCTCAGGAGGGCCACAGGAACAGGGAGGCAGCAGCCGCTTTCGGCGCCGAGGGCGTGTTCGACCCGGACGCCACGCGCGCGGCGCTCGCCGCCTTCCACGCGCCGGTGCTGCTGCTTGCCGGAGAGGTCGACCTGAACACGCCGCCGAGCGTCGCGGCCGAGTTCGCCGAGCTGTTCCCGAACGCCGAGTTCGTCGTCCAGCCACAAGCGGGCCATTTCCCGTGGCTCGACGACGCCCGCAGGTTCGCGGCGACGACGGCGGCCTTCCTCGGGTGAAGCACGCTCGCGCCGGACGGGCCCCTCATGCCCGCACGAGCTCGTAGCCGGCCTCCTCGACGGCGGCGCGGACGTCCTCGGCGTCGAGGTCCCGATCGCTGGTGACGGTGACCACGCCGCTCTCGACGTCCACCGCCACGGCGGTGACGCCGGCGACGCGCTCGATCTCCTCGGTGACGAAGCCCGCGCAGTGTCCGCAGACCATGCCGCTGACGGTGTAGGTGCTCTGGCTCACGCCTCCTCCTTACCGGGTGCCGGCTGCCCGCCCTGGCCGCCCTGGCCGGTGGGCAGCGCGCGGGTGAGCTGGTGGGCCCTGCTCATCCGTCCGTCAGCAGCCAGCTCCCCGAAGAAGTGCACCTCGGTGGCCACCGCCTTCTTCCGCATCTGCCCGTGGAGGGTGAACCTGGCGGCGATGCGATTGCCGCTGGCCAGGGCCTCGTGCACCTCGAGGCGGTAGTGGGTGAGGTTCTTGCGCACCGGGCGGATGTGCGCGATGAGCTTGTCGCGGTCGATCCGGACGCCGTCGGCGATCTGGATCATGTCGGGCGTGTAGTAGCGGTCCACGATCGGCCCCGGATCCTCCTCGCCTCGAACGATCTCGTCGGTGAAGGAGGTCATGAAGTCGGCGATGAACTGCTCCGGGCTGACGCCGTCGAATGGGCTCATGGTGCTCCTGTCGCACTCTCCCGTACTATCTCTTACAGGCTGTAAGATATGTGTCGGCACACAACTTTGACAAGGTGTATGAGTTGACTTCTCCTCCGGCCCCCCAGCGTCGCCGTGCCGACGCGCGGCGCAGCAGGGCGGCGATCCTGGACGCGGCGGTCCAGCTGCTGAACGAGCGACCCGACGTCAGCGTCGAAGTCATCGCCTCGGCCGCGGGAGTGACCCGCCAGACCGTCTACGCGCACTTCCCCTCACGCGAGGAGCTGCTGGAGGCCGCCGTCGACCGGGTCACCGAGGAGACCGTCGGGGCGATGGACGCCGCAGGGCTCGACGAAGAATCCGCGGCGGAGGCGCTGTGCCGGCTGATCGAGGTCAGCCGCCGGATGAGCGAGCGGTACCCCGTGCTGCTCCAGCAGATCAGCGCGATGCCCGTGAGCCCGCAGGCGGACCAGGAGCGACACGCGCCGGTCGCCGATCGCCTGAGGCGGATCATCCTGCGCGGCCAGGAAAGCGGAGAGTTCGACCACAGGCTCTCGACCGACTGGCTGGTGGCGGCCACCATCGCCCTCGGACACGCCGCGGGCGACGAGGCCGGCTCCGGGCGCATGTCCGGCGAGCAGGCGGACGCGGCGCTCCGCCTCAGCCTGCTCCGGCTCTACGGCGCGGCGGTCGAGTGAATGGCCGCACCGTGTACGCGGTGCGACACATAGATATATGTCAATATAGAACGCCGACGAACATCTACTCTGGAGGGGTCGATGGAGCTGCTGGAGATCCTGGAGTGCAGCCCGCCGCTCACCCGCGAGCCACTGGACACCCAGCAGGCGGCCGGGGTCGCACAGGTGTTCAAGGCGCTGGGTGATCCGGTACGGCTGCGCATCCTGTCGATCGTGGCCAGCCACGCGGGCGGCGAGGTCTGCGTGTGCGACATCACCGGCGCCTTCGAGCTGTCGCAGCCGACCATCAGCCACCACCTCAAGGTGCTGAAGGAGGTCGGCCTGCTCACCTCCGAGCGCCGCGCCCCATGGGTCTACTACCGCCTCGTCCCCGAGACCCTGGCGGAGCTGTCCGCCCTGCTGAACACCCCGTCCACCGTCTGACCGCGCACCCTCGAAGAAGTTCCGTCTTCTCGGGCCCATCTTCCCTGGCATCCCGCTGCCGTCGGGCTGCCTGCCGCGTGAGCCCGGCGAGCGGGCCAGGGGTCACGGGAGCTCGTCCGTGGCCGGGAGCACCGCCTTCCACGCCTGCTCGATCGAGCGGCGGCATCGGCCTGGATCGTCTCCCGCGCTCACGAACAGCGCGGTCAGCAACGGGACGCCGTGCGCGAGCGCCTGGCGCGGCAGAGGGCCTGTGGCGACGAGCGAGGCGAGCCCGTGGCCGATCGCCCAGCTCTGCGTCGCCAGTTCCACCGGGTCGACGTCGTCACGGAAGCGACCGGTCTCCCTGGCCCGTTCGGCGGCGCGGACGAGGCAGTACAACGTTTCGTCCGCGGCCGCCGCGTCCTCGAGTTCGAAGCCCGCGTCGAACATGACGCGGTAGAGGTCGGGGCTCTCCAGGGCGTTGGACAGGTAGGCGGCGCCGAGGGCGGCGAGGTCTCGCACCGGATCAGCGGACATCGCGACCGCCGCGAGCTTGGCCGCCAGGCGGCTGAAGCCCTCCTGCCGCAGCGCCTTCCACAGACCGTCCATGCCGCCGAAGTAGGTGTAGACGGCCATCGTCGAGACGCCGGTGCCGGCCACGAGCGAGCGGAGCGTGACCGGCTCACGGGTGCGAAGCATCTGCGCGGCCCGATCGATCAGCAGGGAGCGGACGACAGGATCCTTCGTTCTGGCCATGGCGCCACAATACATAGCATTGCTATGTTTTGGTGGAGGCCGCATCCGCGGACTCGGACGAGAAGGAGAAGTCATGGCCGTGACCCTGGTCAATCCCAAGGGACTGCCCCAACCCGAGGTCTACCGGCAGCTGTCGATCGCCACCGGGTCGAGGCTGGTGTTCCTCGCCGGTCAGGTCGCCCGCGACGCCGACGGCCGCAAGGTCGGCGAAGGAGACCTCGCCGCCCAGGTCGAGCAGGCCTATCTCAACATCGGCACCGCGCTGGCCGAGGTCGGTGGATCCTTCGACGACGTGGCGAAGCTGACCGTCTACGTCGTCGACTGGAGCCCCGAGAAACTGCCCCTGCTGGGCGAGGGCGTGGCCAGGGCGGCCGCGAAGCTGGGGGTCGACCCCGTCAAGCCGATCACCCTGTTGGGCGTCGCCGCGCTGGGCGAGCCCGACCTGCTGGTCGAGGTCGAAGCCACCGCGGTCCTCGACTGATCAGCGCAGCTGCGACCTGGCCGTCGGGGCCAGCCTCAGGTGCAGGGGTGGAGCGCTCAACCGTGCCGTCAGCTCGGGCAGCACCTTCTCGTGCCACTCCTGCGAGCGCTCCAGCCGTTCGACATGCTCACGACGCCGATCGGAGTCGGCGAACGAGGCGAACCAGATGAAGAGGTTCTCCCCCTCTCTGACGGGCAGGCGGGGGAAGGTGTTCTCGGCGTGCTCGGTGCGCAGGCGGGCCAATGGCGGCGCCCCCGTCTCAGCCATCAACGGGGCCACGCGGTCGTCGAAGAACCGGCTGAAGTCATCATCGGCCTGCTCGTCCACTGCGTAGATCGTCGCCATGACCCGGGAGTCCGGCACGGTCGTGGCGTCCGCGGGAGGCCGAGGCGTCTCCGGTTCGGGGAATCCTGAGTCCGGGCCCGCGGGACGCAGCAGGAGGGCGTTCGAGGAGTCCACCATCGTGGCGTTGGCGGCGGGCCCGTGCCTCCTCCACGCCTCTCCCTCGACGTAGAACGCGGTCAGTGCCTCGCGCCGGGCCCGCATGGTGGGGAAGCCGCGCAGCCACACGAACCGGTCGGGGTCGTCCTCGTCGCGGAACTGCCCGACGACGCGCATCCCCAAGGCCTCCTGGCTCTCCACGAACTCCCTGTCGAACAGGTCGATGAGAAGGTCACGCTGCCCTGGACGCAGGGTGTACTGCCTGAGTTCGATGATGTTCACCCCTGAACGATGCCAACGCGCGGAAGGAGCCGCGAGTGGCAGGAGTGCCACTGTTCGCAAAATTCCTGCCGTACGCTGGGGACGTGAGCGCCGGTTCCGTCGCCCTGGCTCTGGTCGACGACATGCCCCTGTTCGAGGTCGCGATCGCCTGCGAGGTGTTCGGCCCAGAACGGACCGACCTGGCCGACCCGTGGTACGACTTCCGGCTCTGCGCGGAGAAACCGGCGGGCACCAGGAGTGAGTTCGGCTTCCTCCAGCACACGCGCCATGGCCTCGACGCGCTGGCCAAGGCGCGGACGGTGATCGTGCCCGCGCTGCCGTACGCGTGCGTGCAGTCGGGCCTGCCCGTTCCCCCGGCGCTGGTCGAAGCCCTCAGGGCGGCGGCGTCAGCCGGCGCACGTGTCATCTCCCTGTGCACCGGCGCCTTCGCCCTGGCCGCCGCGGGGCTGCTCGACGGCAGGCGGGCTGCCACGCACTGGCTGTACGCGGGCACGCTGTCCATGCTGCATCCGCAGGTGCGGGTGGACGCGTCGGTGCTGTACGTCGACGACGGCGACGTGATGACCAGCGCGGGCAGAGGCGCGGCGCTGGACCTGTGCCTGCACGTGGTGCGGAAAGACCTCGGCGCCGAGGTCTCCAACCAGGTCGCCCGCCGTATGGTGATGCCCGCGCACCGCACCGGCGGCCAGGCGCAGTACGTCGACCTGTCCATACCTGACACCGACGACGACAGTCTCGGGCCGTTGCTGCAATGGGCGGGCACCCGTCTCGACCAGCCGCTGACCGTCGACGCGCTGGCTCGCAGGGCAGGGATGAGCCCGCGGACGTTCGCGCGCCGTTTCCAATCCGCGGTCGGCACCACGCCGCTGCAGTGGCTGCTCAGCCAGCGCCTCATCCGCGCGCGACGCCTGCTCGAGTCGACAGATCTGCCGATCGACCAGGTCGCGGAGCACAGCGGGCTGGGCTCGGCGGCCAACCTGCGCCGGCACTTCAGCCTCCACCTCGGCGTGACGCCCACCGGCTACCGGCACACCTTCCGCCGGGACACGCGGGGGGCGACGCCGGCCTGACCACACGACCAAGGCGTGATCAGGCCGGCGGTCACGGCCCCGACCGTGGGCCTGGACACGCAGGTCGGTCCGGGCCGCCGGTCTATCTGCTGTCGGTGGCCAGGCGGACGGCGAGCGCGGCGAAGATGGTGCCCGACACGCGGTGCATCCATCGCTGGACGGATGGCCGGCCGCGGACGAAGTCGGCCAGCCGTCCTGCCAGGAGGCCCGCACTCGCGTCGACGCACAGGCCGACGACGATGAACAGCGCTCCGAACAGGAAGAACTGCGCTGTCACGCTCCCCCGGGCCGGGTCGATGAACTGCGGGAAGAAGGCCAGGTAGAAGGCGATCACCTTGGGGTTGGCGAGGTTGGTCAGCAGCGCCCTGCCGAAGACGCGGCGAGCCGAGCTCCTGCGCTCGGCCGCCGCGTGAGCCGGATCGAGGCCGTCCGCCCGCGCCGCGGCCCTGAAGGAGCTGACGGCCAGGTAGACGAGATAGCAGGCGCCGACCACCCGCAGCACGTGGAAGGCCGTGGGGAAGGCCTGGAAGAGGGTGCCGAGCCCGAGGGCGGCGGCGACGGTGTGCACGGCGAGCCCCGCGGACATGCCGACGGCCGCGAGGACCCCTGCCCGCGGCCCTGAGGCCAGACCGGTGGCGGTGATGAAGAGCAGGTCCGGCCCCGGGACCAAAGAGATGATCAACGCTGCGAGACAGAAGGCGGCGACGACGCCCGGGTCGATGAGCATGCCGGAATGCTACGCCGGACAGGTGCTCACGTGTCCGGCGCTAGCAGTGCTGTCCGGCCGGGCGGCGGTTTCCCGCAGGGTCGAGGCGATCGGCTGCCTGCCGGAGCGCGCGAGCCAGCCGCACCCTGGACTGCGTCGTCTTCGGACGGTCCGGCCGTCTCGGCGCGCCGGGCAGCGCCGAGTGGAGGCCGTCCTCGTAGCCCATCGCCGTCTGGTGGGCGAGTACCTGCATGGCGTCCATGGTTCCTCCTTAATCAATTAAGACCTTAATGGATTAAGAAGACGAACGCTAGGGTTGGGGTATGGCCGAGCGAGTGACCCTGCAGACGATCGCGGACCGGGTCGGGGTGTCCCGCGCGACCGTCTCCTATGCCTTCTCCCGTCCCGACCAGCTCAGCGAGGAGCTACGCGCACGGATCCTGCGGGTGGCCGGCGAGCTCGGCTACGCGGGCCCCAACCCGACCGCGCGCTCGTTGCGCCTGGGCAGGGCGGGGGCGCTCGGGCTGATCTTCACCGAGACGCTGCCGTACGCCTTCGCCGATCCCTACTCGATCGGCTTCCTTCAGGGCCTGGCCGTGGCCGCGGAGGAGGCCGCGGTCGGTCTGCTGATCCTCCAGCAGCCGCCAGGGGTGCAGCGCCCCGAGATCGTGCGCAACGCCGTGGTGGACGCCTTCTGCGTCTTCTCCCTGCCCGACGGGCACGCCACGCTGGACGCGGTGCTGGCGCGCAGGCTGCCCACCGTGTTCGTCGACGAGCCGTACGTCCCGGGGCTGCCCTTCATCGGCATCGACGAGCTGGCCGCAGCGGGCGAGGTCGTACGGCATGTGGTGGATCTAGGGCATCGCAGGCTCGGGCTCGCGCTGGTGGGCCTGCACCAGGACGGCCGGCACGGCTGGGCCGACCTGCGCCGCCAGCGGAGCGCGGAGTACGAGGCGATGCGGACCAGGGTCGAGGGCTACCGGGTGGCGGGCGAGCAGGCGGGGGTGGACTGGGCGAGCGTGCCGGTCTACGAGGTGGCGGGCAACGCCAGGGAGTCCGGTCGTGAGGCGGGACGGGCCCTGCTGGCACGCGACCCCCGGCCGACCGCCATCCTGTGCAACACCGACGTGATGGCGCTCGGCGTGCTCGACGCGGCGGCGGAGGCGGGGTTGAAGGTCCCCGAGGACCTGTCGGTGGTCGGCTTCTCCGACAGCGGCGCCGAGGAGGCCGATCTCACGACGATCAGGCAGCCCAAGCAGCTCATCGGCCAGACGGCGGGCCGCATGCTGCTGTCCGGCCTGCCGCCCGAGCCCGAACGGCTGATCCTGCCGCACGAGCTGATCGTACGCGGGAGCACCGCCCGCGCCCCCCTTCCCTCCTGAACCGTCGCCCGCCGAGGTGCTCGGGCGGGGACGACGAGGTCATCTGGCGGTTTTGAGGCGGTTGTTGGCAGGGATCCCGGTCGCCATCGCGCAGGGTGACCTGCCAAGCTGTCTAGTCGCCGTGGCGCGGTGAACGCCGCACGGTACGGCGGTGGCGGATCAGCTCATGGGGGCGGGTATGGCGAAGAGGTTGCGCGTAGCGCTGGGCGCGATGGTCGTGGCGGGGATGGCCGCAGGATGCGGCGCCCTCCCCCTGGCTCAGCCCGCGCCCGCCGGCTCCCCGCCGCAGGCCTCGCCGTCGCCCGCGAAGGCCGCGCCGAGCCGGAAGGCCGTGCCGTCCGAGAAGGCCGTCGAGGCCGCCGCCTTCGAGGTGCCCGCCGATCCCTGCCGGGTGCTGACCGCACGGACCCGGTCGAGGCTCGGGATGGCGAAGTCGGTCAAGGACAAGTACGACGTGGCGTGCAAGTGGGCCAACGATCCCGGCGACGCGCCGCCGTTCAGGTTCAGGGATCTGAAGGTCACCTACGACGCCGGCTTCAAGGGCATGACCTCCACCGAGCAGGACGCCAGGAGAAGCTTCGCGAGCAAGAGGCGCAACGACTACCGCCAGCCGAGCGTGTTCGGCGGCGCGCCCTCGGTGAAGGGGACGATCGGGCAGGTGGGGTCGGCGAAGGCGGGCGAGCACTTCGACGAGGGCTACTACGTGTACTACGTCTACCAGGTTGGCGGGGCCAAGCGGGGCGAGGGCAGGGCCGTCCTGCGTAAGGGCAACGTGGTCGTCACGATCAACGCCAGCGGCGCCGACGTGCCGGGGCGCAGGGTCCGCGACGGCAGGCCGCTCGGCAACTATGCCGTCCAGGCGATGATCGACGCGGTGGCGGGCCAGGTCATCGCGGCCGTACGGTGACGCAGGCAGGGCGCGGCGAACTCCGGCGTCGGTGATGAGGCGCCGCGCGGCCGGCTGCTCCGCCTTCGCCGCGCGCAGCGCGGGGGGCTGGGCCGCCCCCACCGCGGTAGCAACACATCACGCCGCACTATGCTTAGTCAGGTGACTGACTTGACAGGATCCCGGGTGAGGACCGCGACCGCCAAGCGGCAGCGGCTGATGGAAGCCGCCGCCAGGGTCGTCCACCAGCAGGGCGCCGAGCGCACCACCATCGCCGACATCGCCCGTGCGGCCGACGTCCCCGTGGGCAATGTGTACTACTACTACAAGACCAAGGACGAGCTCGTGGCGGCCGCCCTGGGCGAGCACGCCCGGCAGCTGGGGATGCTCACGGGCGGCCTGGACCTCCTCGCCGACCCGAGGGAGCGGCTCAAGGGTCTGGTGAAGGCGTGGGTCAGCCAGCGTGACATCGCGGCCCGCTACGGCTGCCCGACGGGAACGCTCGCCGTCGAGCTGGACAAGCGCGCCGAGGGCGGTCTCGACGCCGAGGCCGGCAGGGTCATCCGGCTGCTGCTGGACTGGACCGAGCGCCAGTTCCGCGAGCTCGGGCTGCCCGACCCCGACGGGCTCGCCCTGACGCTGGTGGGCGCGTACCAGGGCATGTCGCTCCTGGCCAACGCCCTGCGCGACCCCTCCGTCATGACGCGGCAGGGCGACCGGCTGATCGGCTGGCTGGACTCCCTGCCCGAGGGCGATCGGACACCGGCCGCCGGCTGACCCGGTCGAACCGGCCCAGGCGCGCCATAGGCCCCAGTGCGAGGTCCGATTGCCGCCGTCATCGTGGCGCCGGCGGCGGAAGGATGGGCCGACGTGTTCACCCATCCCCACGGTCATCACCAAGAGCGTCAAGAGCGCCGAAGGCACGCGGCATCGCCCGCGGGCTCCGGCGCGATCCGGCGGGAGTCCGCCTCATGACGACCAGCATCGGCACTCCGCCGTCCGGCGGTCCTCCCCCAGACCCGAACCCGCCGTCGGTGCGCCGCGACTTCGGCCTGCTCTGGGCCGGCCAGTCGCTCTCCCTCTTCGGTGACCAGTTCATGACCCTCGCGCTGCCCCTCGTGGCCGTGACCCTGCTCGGCTCCTCCCCCGCGCAGGCGGCGCTGCTGCCGTTCGCGCTGTTCGTGCCGTTCCTGCCGCTGGGCCTGCCGGCCGGCGCCATCGTCGACAGACTGCCCCGCAGGACCGTCATGCTGGTGTGCGACGGCGTGCAGGCGGTCGCGTTCGCCGCGATCTGCGTGCTGGCGGCCACCGGCGCGCTGACCTTCTCTCTGCTGTTCGGGCTGATCCTGATCAGCGGGTGCGCGGTGGTGTTCTTCCAGGTCGCCTACACCTCCTACCTGCCCAGCCTGTACGGCGACGCCCACGAGCTGCACCGCGGCAACACCCGTCTCGCGCTGTCGGAGTCGACCTCCAAGGCGCTGGGCCCCATGGCGGCCGGGCCGCTCATCGGCGCGCTCGGCCTGGTCGGCGCGCTCGCGGCCAACGCGCTCAGCTTCGCCGCCTCCTTCGTCTCGCTGGCCCTGATCCGGCACAGGGAGCCGAGGAGGGCCGCCGCCGTCAGGCAGCCAGGCTGGCTGCGCCGCGACATCGCCGTCGGCCTGCGTTTCGCCCTCCGTCACCCGATCCTCGAGCCCATCCTGGCGTGCGGCACCGTCTACGTGCTGTTCCTGTCCATGGTGGAGACGAGCCTGGTGCTCTACTGCCGCGACGTCCTGGGCCTGTCGCCCGGCTGGATCGGCGTCGTGATAGGCGCGGCGGCGGCCGGCTACCCGGTCGGCAACCTGCTGTCGGCCCGCCTGATCCGCCGCCTCGGCGCGCCCAGGACGCTGACGGCCGCCGCCACGGTCTCCGTGCTCGGCATCGTGAGCATGCCCGCGCTCGGCGCGCTCGGTGGCGTCGCGGGCGCGATCGGCCTGGTGGCGGGCAGCGTCGTCCACTGCGTCGGCGAGGGCGCCTTCAGCCCGACCTCGATCACCCTGCGCCAGACGGAGGCCCCCGCGGAGCTGCTGGGCAGGGTCGGTTCGGTGCAAAGGTTCCTGCTCTGGGGCGCGATCGCGTTGGGCAGCCTCGCGGCGGCCGGCATGACGGCTCTGGCGGGCCTGTCCGCCTCGGTGTGGGTGGGCGCCCTCGGCACCGTCCTGTGCCTGCCCGCCCTGCTCAGACGGGGCATCCGAGCAGCGGTGCTCGCCTGAGGGCCCCGGCTGCTCGACCGGCTCGGTCGTCGCTCAGGCCGCCGGCACGATCTCGGCCGGATTCTTCGCCGTGTGGCCGAGGCCTACGACGCCGCGCTGGGAGGCCGCGTGCGGATCAGGCTACGCCGTACATCTCGGCGATCTCGGCGGAGGCGCGCAGGAGCTCCGCGCGGGCCTCGGGAGGGCCGGTCACCTCGACGGAGGCGCCGAACTGCAGCAGGTGACGAATGGCTTCGAGGACGGGATAGGTGAGGTGGACGCTCATCCACTCGGGCTCGTCCTCCAGTGGTTCGGGCGGCCCCGCGAAGTAGGCGCCGGCGATCCGCGTCACCATGTCGAGCCGCTCCCTGCGCACGCGCACGGCGATCCTGACGCCCTCGCTCCGGTCCTCCACCTGGCGGCGCAGCTCCTTCCACACCTGCTCCAGCTCCACGCCCTGGCGGCGGCGCGCCTCGGCCGGCATGACGCTGACGCCTGACAGCCGGTCGGTGCGGAACAGGCGCGGCCTGCCCCTGTGGTCGGCCACCAGGTACCAGGTGCCGGCCTTGGCGACCAGCCCGTACGGGTCGACGGTGTAGGTGCGCAGCGTGGCCTGGTCGCTGTGGCGGTAGCGGATGCGCAGCCGCCTGTCGGTGAAGACGGCGGCGCGAAGGGTCTCCAGGTCGGCCTCGGGGCGAGGTCCCGCCAGCCAGCGGTCGGGATCGACCAGGATGCGGCGGCTGGTCAGCTCCGCCGCGGGCCGGTGCGGGGCGGGCAGATCGGCCATCACCTTGCGCAGCGCCGTTCCGTGCGCGTGGTCCAGCCCGAGCGCCGAGTGCGCGCCCTGCGACGCCAGGACGAACAGCGCGCGCGCCTCGTCGGTGGTGAGTCCGGTGACGTCGGTGCGGAAGCCGGCCAGCAGCCCGATGCCGCCGTGCTTGCCGCGTTCGGCGTAGACGGGGACGCCCGCCGCCGACAGCGCCTCGACGTCGCGGTAGATGGTGCGCGGCGACACCTCCAGGCGCTCGGCCAGCTCCCTGGCCTGGATCAGGTCACGGTGCTGGAGCAGCAGCATGATCGAGAGCAGCCGGTCGAATTTCACCGCCTCAGAATATGACGGCGGATGTCAGGTTATGCCGACAAGCTCGCTCCGTTCGAGTCGAATGAACAGGAGAGAGACGTGGAGCGCAACGCCGTGAAGGATCTGGCGGCCCGAGTCGAAGGGCCGGTCCTGCTGCCCGGCCAGGAGGGGTTCGACGAGGAACGGACCGGCTTCAACCTGGCCGTACGGCACCGGCCCGACGTGATCGTCGGAGCCGCGCGGGCTGAGGACGTGGCGGCGGCGGTGCGGTTCGCGGCGGCCCGCGCGCTGCCTGTGGCCGTGCAGAACACCGGGCACGGCTACTCGGCGACCGCCGAGGGCGGGTTGCTGATCTCCACGCGGCGCATGAAGGAGGTCAGCGTGGATCCGCGGGCCCGCACGGCTCGGGTCCAGGCCGGGGCCCGCTTCGAGCAGGTGATCGAGCGGGCCGCGCCGCATGGCCTGGCCCCGCTGAACGGCTCGGCGCCTCATGTGGGCGTCGTCTCCTTCACCCTGGGCGGCGGGCTGCCCCTGCTGGGGCGCAGCCACGGGTGGGCCGCCGACCGGGTGCGCGCCATGGACGTGGTCAGCGCCGACGGAGTCCTGCGCCACGTCACCCCGGACGGCGAGCCCGATCTGTACTGGGCGTTGCTCGGCGGGCGGGACAACTTCGGCATCGTGACCGGCATGGAGTTCGGCCTGGTCGCTGTGTCCGGGCTGTACGGCGGCGGCCTCTTCTTCGACGCCGAGCAAAGCCCAGGACTCCTGGAGGCCTACCGGCGGTGGACCGCCGCCGTCCCGGTCGAGATGAACTCCTCGGTGGCGCTGATCCCGTTCCCCGACGACCCGCAGGTGCCCGCGCCGATGCGCGGCCGCCACGTCTACCACGTCCGGATCGCCTTCACCGGCGACCCGGAGGAGGGCGAGCGGCTGGTCGGGCCGCTGCGCGCGATCGGTCAACCGCTGATGGAGGCGCTGCGCGAGATGCCCTACCACGAGAGCGCCTCCATCCACGACGACCCGCCCTTCCCCATCCCGTGGGCCGCCGACAACGCCCTGCTGACCACGCTGGACGGCAAGGCGGTCGAGGTCGTCCTGCGCCACGTCGGTCCGGCGGCACCTCTGCCGGCCATCATGGAACTACGCCACCTGGGCGGCGCGCTGGCCGAACCTCCCGTCCACGCCAACGCCGTCGGGCACAGGAACGCGCAGTTCATGCTCGCGGTGCTCAACCCGCTGACGGGCGCCGGCGCCCAGGAGGCCCACGCGTTCCTCGACCGCCTGTTCCAGGATCTCGCCCCCTGGACGGCAGGACGGTTCCTGAACTTCATGGGCCACGGCGACCACGCCGCCCCTGAGCGGGTCCGCACCGCCTACCGCGCCCCGGACCACGAACGGCTGACCGCGCTCAAGGCCGTCCACGACCCGCACAACACCTTCCGCGCCAACTACAACATCCCGCCCGCGCGCTGAGTGGGGGCTTGAGCAGCGGCTGGAGGTGTTGTGACCTGCAAGCGACGACCGTCAGCGGATGTGGCTTGCACAGCGATCTGTTCGGCGGGGTCCTGGTCGGCCGGGTCGGCTTGCGGGCGCGCGCTGCGCAGCGCGGTCTCGACGCGGCGGTTGCTGGTCATGGTCGCGGTGACGGCGGTCATGGTGAGGAGGAGGCCGGCGGCGGCGTAGAGCGGGGTGCGCAGGTCGTAGGTGGTGGCCAGCCACCCGCCGAGGAAGGCGCCGAGCGGGGCGGCGCACATGGCGAGCATGCGGGAGGTGGAGGCGACGCGGCCCATCAGGTGGGCCGGGACGATGGCCTGCCGGAGGGAGGGGCCGAGCACCATCGTGGCGCCCATGCCCGCCCCGCAGACGGCGAGCGCGAGCCCGGCCACGTACGGGTTCGGGGCGGAGGCGAGCCCCAGGATGGCGAGGCCCTCGATTGTGGCGGTGCAGGTCAGCGCGGTGCCGGTGCCCAGACGCCGGCCGAGGAAGGAGGCGATGCCCGCGCCGAGCAGGCCGCCGGTGGCCTCGGCGGTGAGGAGCAGGCCGAAGCCGAAGGCGCCGATGCCGAGGCGTTCGTGTGCGAAGAGGGCGAGTACGGTCTCCACGGCGAGGAAGGCGACGTTCCCGACCGCCGGACGGAGCGCGAGTCCGAGCAGCAGCCGGTCCTGGAAGACGTAGGAGGCCCCGGCCCGCGCCTGCCGGAGCAGCGACTCGCGTGCGCTCGCGGCCGGACGCGGCACGGCGGGCAGCGACCGGACGAGCAGTGCGGACAGCGCGAACGACACCGCGTCGGCGAGCAGCGGAACCGAACGTCCGAGCGCGAGCAGCGCACTGCCCGCGGGTGGTCCGGCGAAGCCGGACGCCGCGGTCTGGGCGCCGCGCAGGCGAGCGTTGGCGCGTTCCAGCTGGGCGGGGTCGCGGCCGAGCAGATCCGGCAGGTACGCCGTGGCGGCCGTGTCGAAGAACAGCCCGCCGAGGGCGAGCAGGAACGCGACGGCCGCCAGCAGCGGGACGCTCAGCACGTCGAGCGCCGCCGCCGCAGCGGGTATGGCGAGCAGCGCCGCACGCGCCGTGTCCGTGACCCACATCGTGCGGCGGCGGTCCCAGCGGTCCACCAGCGCACCGCCGAGCACTCCGAACAGCAGCCAGGGCAGCGTCCCTGCGGCCGTGACGACGGCCAGCGCCATCGGATCCCGCGTCAACGTCAATGCCAGCAGCGGCAGCGCGGCATGCGTCACTCCGTCACCGAGCGAGGACACCGTCTGCGCGGTCCACAGTCGCCCGAACCCGGTGGGCAGCTTCGCCACCTCTTTTGTCAGATTCGGGGTCACTGGGCGTCCCCCTCGACCTGCCGGCGCGGAGCCGGCCGGAACAGCGCGAAGACCAGCGACACGTCTGGAAGCAATGGATCAGACAGCGTCCGGTACTCATCCGCCAGTGCCTGCAGCCGCGCCCCCAGCTCCGTGAACTGCTCCTCGGTGAGTCGCAGATGTGCCATCCGTACGTGCCGCTCACCATCCACCGGCGACGCCTCCAGGTCCGCCACCGCATTCCGCAGCAGCACGTCCGGCTGCCCCGGCCCTGGATCCGGCAGCTCGATCGACCGCGCGGCCATCGCGTAGTACCGCTCGGTGACCCCTCTCACCTTCCGCGTCCGCACCACCTTCACCAGGCCGGCCCGCTCCAGTAGCCGCACGTGATAGCTGGAACTCCCCTTCGCGAGGCCCACCCGCTGGGCGATCTGCGTGATCGTCGCCGGCTCGAAGCGGAGCACGGCCATGATCCGGTGACGCGTGAGATTGGAGACGGCGCGTAACTGCTCGTCAGTGGTGACGTGAAAGGTCTCGGGGAGATCATCGGTAGGCATGCGGACAATGGTCAACGATCCTTGACCATTGCGCAAGAGGGCAGATCATCACCGGTCGCTGTCCTCGCCCGCATCGGAACGGCCAGTGGCGTCAGTGCGAGCCCGACGGCTCCTTTACGCCACTGGCCGTTCGGTTGCCACTCAAGCCCCGAGTGCTGACCGGTCTTCGGAGCCCCACTTCCCCCGCACGTCCTCCATGTCGCCAGGGTGCTGGAGCAGGGCCGGACCGCTCCTAGTCGTGCTGCTCCCCGCCGGAGAGTCCGAGCTGTTCGGCGACGGCCTCCATGTTGTCGTAGACGCGATCGGGCAGTGACCGGATCGCCGCGAGCACTCCGTCGGGCGCCGACTGGGAGCGCGCGCGTTCCAGCAAGGTGTCGCGGTCGGCGGGGAAGGCGTGCGTTCCGCTGATCCACCGGGACAGCTCACTGCGACCGTCCACCTGCCGCGAGCTCATCCCCTCGGGCGAACCGGGCTCGTGCTGAGGGTCGGCGTGGTTCGGCTCCATGTCGTCCTTTCCATTCCTTCGTCCGAGCCCTCGCCATACCCCCCTCGGAGTGCGCAAACACGCCAAGGGTCGGTCCGCTGTCCGTCCTTGGGGCCGTTGTCAGCCCGCTCGACGACGGCGCGTTGCTCGCCCGCTCCGTCCGGGGTGACGGCGAGCGGCGCCCGGCCCTTGCTTCGGAGTCAGGACGGGCGGGGGGATAGGGGCCACCGCATTCGGTATGTATGATCGCAGGCGAAGTGGAGGGGAGTACTCCTTCGCGGCCGCGTCGTCATCACGGACCCACCCTCGGGGCCCGGTGCGGTCGGTCCGCGACGCCGCGGGCGGAGAAGACCTCCGACGGACGTGTCAACGCCAAGTCGGAGGAGCGCTCATGCCCCCACCTATGTCCGTGCCCGCCTGGCTGTGGGCGGCCACCCTCGCCGCCCTGCTCGGACTCATCCTCCTCGATCTGATCATCGTCAACAGAAGACCCCACAAGGTCACGATCGCCGAGTCGGCGCGGTGGATCGCCCTGTACATCGGCTGTGCCGTCGCTTTCGGCGCAGGCGTGTGGATCTTCGCCGGCGATGACCAGGCGGCCTCCTACCTCACCGGCTACATCACCGAGTACACGCTGAGCGTCGACAACCTGTTCATCTTCATGCTCATCATGGCGAACTTCGCCGTGCCCGCGATCCACCAGCACCGCGTGCTGCTCATCGGGATCGTGATGGCGCTGGTCATGCGCGGGATCTTCATCGGCGTGGGCGCGCAGGCCGTCCAGCGCTTCAGCTGGGTGTTCTGGCTCTTCGGCGGCATCCTCATCTACACCGCGTGGAAATTCGCCTTCAACAGCAAGGAAGACGAGGAGTACGACCCCAACGGCGGCGTCGTACGGCTGGTGCGCAGGCTGTTCCCGGTCACCGACGACTACCACGGCTCACGGCTGACCATCAAACAGGACGGCCGCCGCCTGCTGACCCCGATGTTCATCGTCATCATCGCCATCGGCGGCGCGGATCTGGTCTTCGCGGTCGACTCGATCCCCGCGATCTTCGGCATCACCCAGGACGCCTACCTGGTCTTCGCGGCCAACGCGTTCGCGCTGATGGGACTGAGACAGCTGTATTTCCTGCTCGGCGGGCTGGTGGAGAAACTCGTCTACCTCACCTACGGCCTGGCGGTCATCCTCGGCTTCATCGGCGTGAAGCTCGTCCTGCACGCCCTGCACGAGAACGAGCTGCCGTTCATCAACGGCGGCGAGCACGTCACCTGGGTCCCTGAGATCAACAACTGGATCTCGCTGGCCGTCATCGTCACCGTGCTGGCCGTCACGACGGTGGCCAGCCTGCTCAGGTCCAGGCGCGACACCCGCCAGGCCGTCGAGCCGTCCGTGTCCGAGCCCGCCGACCAGGCGCGCAACTGACCAGGAGGCAGGCTCGCCGACCGGCGGCGAGCCTGCCTCGGACATACGACAGGCACGCCGTGGTCGTCTCGCGCGGCTACCCCGGACTTCCCAAAGACGCTTCGAGCCCCGGACAGGAGATGCGGGTTTAGACGGCTCCCTGTGTGCCATATGCACCTGAAGCAGCACTCGCAGCGGAGGGACAGCCTGTGACCGTCACGCACTCGCGCTCCACCGGCCCGCACGTCGTCGTGGTCGGGGCCGGCTTCGCCGGCCTCGCCGCCACCCGGCAACTCGCTCGCGCGGGGGCCAGGGTCACCCTGATCGACCGTAACCCCTACACCACCTTCCAGCCCCTGCTCTACCAGGTGGCGACGGCGGGGCTCGGTCCCGGTGACGTGTCGTTCCCCATGCGCGCCTTCGCCGCCAGGTACCGGACGGTACGCACCCGGCGAGCCGCGGTGACCGGGATCCGGGCCGGCGAGCGGTGGGTGGAGCTGGACGACGGCACCGGCGTCGACTACGACTACCTGGTGCTGACCAGCGGCGTCACGACGAACTGGCTGAACATCGAGGGGGCGGAGCAGAACGCGCTGCCCATCTACTCGGTCCACGACGCGGTGACGCTGCGCAAGCTGCTGCAGCGCCGTCTTGAGGAGGCGGCTACCGGCGAGCGCGACAGCGTCCACGTCGTGGTGGTCGGCGGCGGAGCCACCGGCGTGGAGATGGCCGGCACGCTGGCCGAGCTGCGCCGCCGCACGATCCCGCTCACCTTTCCTGAGCTGTCGCTCAAACAGACGAGCGTCACCCTGGTCGAGCGGTTCGACTACGTGCTCTCGCCGTACAAGCCAAGGCTGCGCGACCAGGCCGCGCGCGCTCTGCGCAAGCGCGGGGTGCACCTGCGGCTCGGCGCCACGGTGGCCGAAGTGCAGCCCGACGCGGTCGTGCTGGCCGACGGCACCCGCCTGCCCAGCGACGTCACCGTCTGGGCACTGGGAGTCACCGCTCCAAGGTCGGTCGCCCAGTGGGGCCTGCCGCAGGGCCGAGGGGGCAGAATCTCGGTCACGCAGGCGCTCAACCTCGAGGACCATCCCGAGATCTTCGTCGCCGGTGACCTCGCGGGCCCGCCGGACGCGCCACCGCAGCTCGCGCAGCCCGCCCTCCAGATGGGCGCGCACGTGGGCCGTCAGATCGTCGCGGCGGCGCTGGGCCGCCGGGTCGAGCCCTTCAAGTACCGCGACCCCGGCATCATGGCGACGGTCGGCCGCGGCGAGGCCGTGCTGCAGTTGCAGAACGGCTGGACCTTCCACGGCCTGGTGGCCTGGCTGGCCTGGATCGGCCTGCACGTGGCCTATCTCCTGGGCGGGCGCAACCGGCTCGCGGTGCTGACCAGCTTCCTGTGGCGATACATCGGCCCCCGCCGCAGCGCCGCGTCCGTCATCGAGTGAGCCCGCACGTCAGGACGACCACCTCGAGCCTGCGGTCGGCCCCCGTGCCCCGCCGTCGCCTGCCCCTGCACGAGCAGGGGCAGGCGACGGCCGTGTGAGCGGCGGGCCTCAGTGGTGCGAGGCCCGGCCTCTCGTCACAGGGGCCTGACCTCGTGGCACCACGGCAGCCCGGGGATGGGCTCATAGTCGCCCGTCGAGGAGGAGACCCGGTTGGCGGGGAACTCGCCCCAGCCGCGCTGGGTGCCCTCGTAGGCGCGGTCGGCCTGCGTGTAGAGCCAGATGTTGTTGCGGTAGCCCTCGGGAACGGGCGGGTTCTCGTTGTTGCGCACCTGGCAGACGAACCAGTTCGTGCCCGCGTTGAGGTAGCCGACGGGGACGGTGAAGGAACCGTACTGTGCCTTGTAGACGTCGCCGCCACGGAAGTTGTGGCAGTACTTCGCCGCTCCGTAGCTGTAGCCGTGCGGGTTGGGGCCGACGGTTCCCGCGTCGCCCCAGCAGCCCGAGACGGCCGCGACGGCGTCCGGCTGCTCGGGGTCGGCCGAGGCGGGCGCGGAGGTGGTCACGATCGTGGTGGCGGCCAGGACGAGCACGCCACCGAGCAGTGACAGACGAGGCAAGGAGCATCTCCTTCTGGATCTTGAATGCGACAGCGGCACCGTAAGGACGCGCACTTGACGCTTTCTTGAATCACGCTGTCAGAGTGCTGGCATGGCGAAGTCCTGGACCTGGCATCACCAGCGGCCGCGATCGCACCCCCTCGCCGGCGATCACCAGCAGCTCGCCGCCATCGTCGGGGACGCCACGTCCTTGTTAACGAGCCTGGGTGCCGGGTAGTGGTCGACCCCTGGAGCCGATTTCGGCCATGACCAATCGGGGGAATCATGACGAATCTGCTATCACGGCTGGCGGTCGGGTGGCTGGCGGCGCTGGCCGCCGTCCTGGTACTGCTGCCGGCGGCGAGCGCGGCCGCTGTTCGGGGGCCGCAGGACGAGGAGTATCTCCGGATGGCGCACCAGGGCAACCTGGCTGAGATCGCGTCCGGCCGTGCCGCGCAGGAGAAGGCGTCCAGCGAGGACGTCCGGATGATGGGTGAACAGCTCGTCACCGACCACACCAAGCTGGACACGGACCTGAAGAAGGTGGCCGAACAGCTGGACATCAGCCTGCCCGACGAGCCCGATCCTCAGATGGCCGCCGAGCTGCGCAAGGTGTCGGAGCTGTCTGGCCAGGCTTTCGACGCGGCCTGGGTCGACATGCAGATCAAGGGCCACGAGAAGACGCTGCGACTCGGCCAGGACGAGCAGAGCACCGGCACCGAGACGGCGGTCAAGCAACTGGCCGTAGACGCCGCCCCGGTGATCGAGAAGCATCTGCGGATGATGCAGGAGCTCCACCGCACCATGTCCCCCGGCAACGCACCCACCGGCTGAGCCGGCTCGCTGTTCGCCGCCCCGCTAGCGGACGATCCCCGCCTCGTAGGCGGCGATGACCAGGTGGACGCGGGTGCGGGCGTCGAGCTTGGTCAGCAGATGGCTGACGTGCGTCTTCACCGTGCCGAGGCTGACGTACAGCCGCTCGGCGATCTCCGCGTTGGACAGGCCCCTGGCCACCAGGACGAGCACCTCGCGCTCGCGCTCCGTGATGGGCGGGGCGGTGGCCGGGGGCGCCGGGCTCACGTACCGCTCGATCAGCCGCCGCGTGACGGTGGGCGCCAGGAGCGACTCGCCTGAGGCGACCACCTCGACGGCTCTGAGCAAGTCGGCCGGCGGGGTGTCCTTGAGCAGGAAGCCCGCGGCGCCCGCCTGCAGCGCTCCGTAGACGTACTCGTCGAGGTCGAACGTGGTCACGATGAGCACGCGCGTGCCCGGGCGGCCCGCGCAGATGTGGCGCGTGGCCTCGATGCCGTTCATCACCGGCATGCGCACGTCCATGAGGACCAGGTCGGGACGGTCGCGAGCGGCCAGTCGCACCGCCTCCTCGCCCGTGGCGGCCTCTCCGACCGTGACGAATCCCGGCGCGCTGTCGACCAGCAGGCGGAAGCTCTCCCTGATGAGCGGCTGGTCGTCGGCCACCAGCACCCTGGTCACAGCGCCATCGGTGATCACCGCGCCACCCCGGTCACAGCGCCCATCCCGACCCCGGCGCCATCCGTGATCACGGCGCCCAGCCCGATCCCGGCGCCCAGTCCGATCACAGCGTTCAGTGTGGTCACAGCGTTCAGTCTGGTCACAGCGGCAGCCTTGCCTTGACGCGGAAGCCGCGCAGAGGGCGCGCGCCCGCCTCGAACTGGCCGCCGAAGGCGCGCACCCGCTCGCGCAGCCCCGTCAGTCCGTGCCCGTACGGCCGCTCCTGTCCGCGGGTGCCGTCATCGGTCACCTCCACGACCAGCCCGTCCCGCTGCCGCTCGACCCGCACGCGGACGTGGCGGGCTCCCGCGTGCTTGAGCACGTTGGTCAGCGCCTCCTGCACGATCCTGTAGACGGTCAGCTCCAGCTCCTCCCCCACGTCGGCGTCGATCGCCAGTTCCACCTCCAGGCCCGCCGCCCTGGTCCGCTCGACCAGCGCGGCGAGATCGGCCAGCCCCGGAGCCGGGGCGAACTCGGCCTCGCCGTCATCTCGCAGCACGCCGAGCAGCCGCCTGGTCTCGCGCAGCGCCGACCTGCTGGTCTCCTCGATCGAGGCGAGCGTGCGGCTCATCTGCTCCGCCCTGCCCACGTGGCCCGCCACCCCCGCCTGCACGGCGATCGTGCTGAGGCTGTGGCCGATGACGTCGTGAAGCTCCCTGGCGATGCGCAGCCGCTCCTCCGCGGCCTCCGCCCGCGCCCGTTCCTCCGCGTGGACGGCGAGCCGCTCGGTGTAGAGCCTGCGCTGCCGCACCGCCGTACCGACCGCCCATGCGGCGACCAGGATCGCCAGCACCAGCCCGAGCCGCTCGCGCACGATCCCCGTGAAGGGCGACTCCACCACGCCCTGCGCCCCCACCGCGGCCGCCGCGAGCAGCGCGACGACGGTGCTCCTGCGGGTGGCCAGCGTGTACAGCGCGAGGGGCAGGCAGAGCAAGTCGGCATGAGGGAGGAGGAACTCCCGCATGCCAAGCCCGCCGATCAGGACGATCACGAACACGGCGCGCGGCCAGAACCGCCTGACCGCGATGGGAAGACTCGTGGCCAGAGCCGCGGCGTAGTCGAGCAGATCGGGAGGCACGTCGTTCCTCGTGGTGGCGAGCCCGACGAAAGCCGCCGCCAAGAAGGCGGCGATCCCGACGTCGACCGTCACCCAGGCCCAGGTCGGCACCCGGCTCAGCAGCGGGGGACGGATCTGTTCGCGCACGCCTCGAACCTAACCGCGCGCCCTGTCGCCCGCATCTGTCCCAGGACTGATGCGGGAGGGGCCGTGTCCCGCCGATCGTGGAACGCATGATCGAAGTAACCGGGCTCACCAAACGTTTCGGACCGGCCGCCGCCGTGGACGATCTCTCCTTCCAGGTGCCGCCTGGCAGGATCACCGGCTTCCTCGGACCGAACGGCGCGGGCAAGACCACGACCATGCGGCTGATCCTCGGCCTCGACCGGCCCACCGCGGGACACGCCCTCGTCGGCGGCGTGCCGTACCGGAGCATGAGACGGCCGCTCACCCACGTCGGCGCGCTGCTGGACGCGACCGCGGTGCAGGGCGGCCGCCGCGCCGAGCAGCATCTGCGGTGGCTGGCGCGCTCCAACGGCATCTCGCCGCGCTCCATCGGCTCGCTGCTCGAACTCGTCGGGCTCGGCGACGTCGGCCGCAAGCGGATCGGCGGCTTCTCGCTCGGCATGAAGCAACGGCTGGGAATGGCCGCGGCGCTGCTCGGCGATCCCGAGGTGCTCCTGCTCGACGAGCCGACCAACGGGCTGGATCCCGAGGGCATCCGCTGGACGCGCGGCCTGCTGAAGTCGCTGGCCGCCGAGGGGCGGACGGTCCTGGTGTCGAGCCATCTGATGAGCGAGATGGCCCTCACGGCCGACCACCTGATCATCCTCGCGCGAGGCAGGCTGCTGGCCGACGCGGGCGTCGCCGACCTGGTGAGGCCAGGCGTCTCGCTGGAGGACGTCTTCATGCGGGTCATCGCGGGCGGTGAGCGGTGAACGCGATCGCGGCCGAGTGGATCAAGCTCCGGACGCTGCGGTCGACCTGGTGGGCGCTGGGCGCCGGAGTGGTCGTCTCGCTGACGCTCACCGTGTTCGGCGCCGCCACGGTCATCTCACGCTGGGATCCGGGCCGCACGCCCGACCAGGCCGCCATGGGGATCGTCGTCGCCGTCTATGTGGGGGTGATCCTGGCTCAGCTCCCCCTCGGGATGCTGGGCACGATGACGATCACCGGCGAGCACGCGTCGGGCATGCTCGACACGACCTTCGTGGCCACCCCGTCAAGGACGCGGGTCCTGCTGGCCAAGGCGGTGGTGCTGAGCGGGGGCCGCGCTCGTCTGCTCGGTGCTCATCGCGGTACCCGGCTATCTCTACGGGCGTCTGGTGGCCGCGCGGTTCCACCCGTCGGCGCTGCCCGCGGAGGCCTGGCAGGTGATCGCCGGAGGAACGCTCATGATCGTGACCACCACGCTGCTCGGGCTGGCGCTCGGCGCGATCCTGCGCAACGGGGCCGTGGCGACCGCCGCGCTGGTCGCGATCGTGCTCCTGCTGCCGTTCGTCGCCCGCGTGCTGCCATGGGGTGAGGCGATCAACCTGTTCCTGCCGACCTATCCCGCGCTCCAGTTGATCGAGCAGGCGCCCGACATCATGCCGGCCTGGACGGCGTTCGCGGTGCTCGCGGGCTGGGCGGTGCTCCCCCTGGCGGCCGGGGTGGCCTGCGCAGGGGTCAGGTCGTCGTAGGAGCGTCACGCTCTGCCAGGTCAGAGGCCGCGAGTGCGCCTGGTCCCTGGCCCGGCCGTTCGCCGTCGAGCAGGCGGGCGAGGAAGTCCTCGACCGCCCTCTCCGCCTGTTCCGTCTGCCCTGTCCTCGCCACCAGCAGGGCGATCTCGTTGATCGCCGCCAGCAGCATGTGGGCGTGGATCTCCAGGTACTCCTCCCGCACGGCTCGTGTGGCCCTGAGCGTGCGCTTGAGCATGCCGAAGGCATGCCGCGCCTCCAGCTCGCGCCACTTCTCCCAGCCGAGCACCGAGGGGGCGTCGATCAGCACGATCCGCTGGATGACCTTGTCGCCCGCCAGCCTGATCCAGGCCAGGCTGCCCTCACGCAGCGCCTGTTCGGCGCTGGCCCCGCTCGTCACGGTCGCGGCGATCTCGCGGCCGATCCTCGTCTCCACGGCCTCGAAGACCGCCTCGAACAGCGCGTCCTTGCCCGCGAAGTGGTGGTAGAGCGCGCCTCTGCTCAGGGCCGACTCGTGCAGGACCATCTCGATCGAGGTGCCGTCGTAGCCGTGCTCGGAGAACAGGCGGGTGGCGATGCCGAGGACCCTGTCGCGAGTGGCGGCGCCCCGCTCTGCCTTGAGGTTCATGCGACCACTCTAGACATACCGACTATCAGTCGGTAATTTTCTAGACCGACAGTCGGTTTGTAATGGAGGCAGCGATGAGAACGCACCACGGCATCTCCTACCTCGACGAGGGGAACGGGCCCGTCGCCCTGTTCGTGCACGGCGCGGGCACCGGCTCGGGCCTGTGGGCCAACGTCATCGCCGCGCTTCGGGAGGAGCGCAGGTGCGTCGCCCTCGACCTGCCGGTCCACGGGCAGAGCGAGGTCAGGGAGGACCTCTCGCTCCCCGCGCTCGCCGAGGTGATCGAGGAGTTCTGCGCCGACCTCGGCCTCGACCGCGTGGACCTGGTCGCCAACGACAGCGGCGGCGCCATCGCGCAGGTCTTCGCGGTCAGGCACCCCGAGCGGCTGCGCACGCTCACCCTGACCAACTGCGACGTGCACGACAACCTGCCGCCCGAGCCGTTCAGGCCCACGGTCGAGCTCGCGGCGCGGGGCGGGCTCGCGCCGCTCACCGCGACGCTGCTCGATCAGCCCTCGCTGCTGGTGCAGGGCGTGTTCGCGGCGAGCTACGAGCGCATCGACGACCCCGAAGGGCTGGTCGAGCGGTTCGTCAGGCCGATCTTCGGCGACCCTGAACGCGGACGCGCCTTCGAGCGCTTCCTGGTCGGCCTGCGGGCCGAGCACCTCGTCGCGATCGAGCGGGAACTGGCCGAGCTGGCCGTGCCCACGCTGGTGGCATGGGGCACCGGCGACCCGTTCTTCGAGCTTCACTGGGCAGGGTGGCTGCGCGACACCATTCCGGGCGTGCGCAAGGTCGTCGAGATCGAGGGCGGCAGGCTGTTCTTCGTGGACGAGCGCGCAGGCGAGCTCGTGCCGCACCTGCGCGAGCACTTCGCCTTCGGCCTGGCGGCGTCCGCGACCGGCGGCGGTGGCCGACCTTGAGCCGAGGTCAGGCGAGGGCAGGCGGCCGTGCCTGAGCACCCGCTTCGCGACAGGGGCTGTGAGACCAGGACCATGCCGCCGAGGTCGAGCCTGGCGTTCGAGAGGCGGAACTCCGGCAGGAACCTGGGCAGCAGGTCGTCTTCGCCACCGGTCGGGGACCGGCCCGGTGAGCTCCTCGGATAGGGTCCACGGGTGAACGACGCCCCTGTCATCCTGCTCGGCGGCGCTTCGGGGACCGGCAAGAGCCAGGTGTCCTATCCCCTGGCGCGCCGCCTGGCATCACCGATCGTCGAGATCGACGACATCGTCGAGGCGCTGCAGGCCATGACCACGCCCGAGCAGCTGCCCGCGCTGCACTACTGGCGGGCCAACCCTGAGGCCGCCCACCTGCCGCCCGAACGGATCGTGGAGATGCAGATCTCCGTGGCGCGCGCCCTCGTCCCGGCGGTGCGGGCGGTGGTCGCCAACCATCTCGAGACCATGACGCCCGTGATCGTCGAAGGCGACTACCTCTTGCCGTCCACGGCCGCGGAGCTGGACGGCGTGCGAGCGGTCTTCCTGCACGAGGGCGACGAGGAGCAGATCGCCGAGAACTACCTGCTTCGCGAACCCGCGGCGGGGGCGCAGCACGGGCGGGCCATGGTGAGCCGCCTGTACGGCGACTGGCTGGCCGCACAGGCCGAAGCGGCCGGGGTGCCTGTCGTTCCCGCCCGCCCCTGGGACGACGTCCTCGAACGGGTGGCACGGGCGCTCGACCTCGCGCCGCCCTCCGCCTGATCCTGCCGCCGGGTCGGACCGACACGGGGCGCGCGCTGATCCGTTCACCTGTACGTCCAGCGGAAGAGGGTGTCGCCCTCGGCGGTGAGCCAGGTGCCGTCCCCGAGCGGGTACGCGGATTCGTGCGGGGGCATCGGGTAGCGCACCTCTCCGCGCACCTGGCCGCTGACAGCGTCGATCAGGATGTGCCTGGCGTCCTGCGGCGATTCGGCGTAGAGCGTCGCGGTAGCGATCACGGTGTCCGCGTCAACGTAGCCGGCGCCGTCCCAGTAGGCCTCGCCCGTGGCCGGACGCCATGCGTCAGCGGCGTCGAGCCTGCGCATGATGAGCCCGCCGGGGAAGGAGTGCCAGGCGATCTCGTCCGGCGGGGCGTAACTGAGATAGGACAGCCCGCTGGGATGGACGTCGAGCAGGATGCGGTAGTCGTCCTCGTGCTTCCACACGCGCAGGCCGTCCTCCTCCAGCCGGCCCCAGTACACGTGCAGGCCGTCCTGGCCCTCCCCGACTCCCAGGCCCATGTGCCGCCCGTCGGCGTGCGGCAGGTGCCCGCCGCCGACGGCGGCGCAGCCCAGAGTCTCCCGCGCCACGACCCGTCCGGTGTCGGCCGCCAGCACGAGCCACTCGTCGCCCCGGTAGGGGGTGCCGTCGAACGCGCCGTCGTCGCGCCACACCCCCGAGCTCGGCGGGCCCGGCAGCATCGCCCAGACGTGCCGGCCGTCGTCGCTGACCCGGCACGAGGAGCGGTTCTCCTTGCGGGAGTGGCGCCGGTGACCGCGGTGCTCCCACAGCACCGCGCCGGTGGGGGTGACGGCTCGGACGGCCTCGTCGTTGCAGAACACGCCGACGTCGCCGTCGGGGCTGACCGCCGCCTCCCACGACTCCTCGTCCGGCCACGGCACCGCGAAGGCGCTGATCAACGAGGGTTGCGCGCCGAAGAACGCGTCCAGGTCGTGCAACTCGAGACTCGTGCCCTCTCTGAGCAGCATCCTCGGCGGCCCCGCCCGCCCGACCTCGACCGCCCACAGCGGGCCCACGACACGGGCCGCGTTCCTGAGGTGTGCCCGGCCGGCGGGCACCGCCTTGATCTCCATGGCCCGAGTGTGCCAGCGCGCCCGCTCCCCGGTCAGGCGTCGTCGCTCGCGAGGTTGCTCAGCACGATGTCGGAGATGTCGCCCAGGGCGTCGAGCTGCTCGTCGGTCAGCAGGTCGATCAGGTGCCGGCGCACGGATTCGACATGTGGAGGGGCGGCCTCCTGGATGGCGCGCCAGCCGCCCTCGCTCAGGACGATGACCGCGCCCCTGCCGTCGGTCGCGCACTCCTCCCTGGAGACCAGGCCGCGCTCCTCCATCCGGCTGATGTGCCTGGACAGGCGGCTCTTGGACCACAGCATGCGATCGGCCAGCTCCTGCAGCCTCCAGCGCCTGTCCTGCCTGGCGGTCAGGGCGGACAGGACGTCGTAGTCGGCGTCCGACAGCCCGGAGTCGCGGTGGAGGTCGCGGGAGATCTGGGCATCGAGCAGCAGGCGCATCCGCCGGTAGCCGAGCCAGGCCCGGGACTGTCGATCGTCGAGCCAGCGTGGTTCGGCCATGGCGCCCATCCTAGCGCTCGTTGACATGTAAACCAAGTTCGTGACAGTGTGGTTTACACGTAAACCAAGCATGGAGGAGCGCAGGTCATGCCTACCCTGAAGATCATCGTCGCCAGCACCAGGCCGACCCGCATCGGACGCGCCATCGGCGACTGGGTCGACGCCCACGCCGTCCGTCACGGCGGCTTCGACGTCGAGCTCCTCGATCTGGCGGAGGTCGGGCTGCCGTTCCTCGACGAGCCCGAGGACGCCACCACCGGGCGGTACGTGCACCGGCACACCAAGCTGTGGAGCGCGGCGATCGACGCCGCCGACGCGTTCGTGTTCGTGATGCCCGAGTACAACTACTGCTTCAACGCGCCGCTGAAGAACGCCCTGGACTTCCTCTACAGGGAGTGGGCGTACAAGCCCGTGGGCTTCGTCAGCTACGGAGGCATGTCGGGCGGCATGCGCGCGGTCGAGATGATCAAGCCGGTGGTGGTCAAGCTGCGCATGGTCCCCGCGGGCAACGCCGTGACCATCTTCCGTCGCACGATGCTGGACGCCGAGGGTCGCGTGACCGCCCACGACGAGCTGGCGGCCGCGGCCGACGGCATGCTGGACGAGCTCGGACGGCTCACCGAAGCGCTCTCGACGATGCGCGTCCCCGCATGACCGGCCGGCCTGGCACGCCGTCACGAGCTCGTAAGAATTGGCCGGGCGGAACGCTTCTACGCTGAACACATGATCACAGTGCGAGCGGCAGCCGTTCTGATCGCGGGCACCCTGCTGGTGACCGCCTGCGGCACCATGGCTCCAGGTGAGGCCGCAGCCCCCATGCGCGACGACGCGCCGTCGGCGGCCGCCCCGGCCTCCACCCCTCCCTCCACGCCGGCCGTTTCGGACGCCCCTGTGGCGACGGCGGCCGTCCCCTCAGCCCTCGACTTCTCGGCAACGACGCTGAAAGGGCAGCGCTTCGACGGCGCGAGCCTGGCGGGCAAGCCCGTGGTCTTCTGGTTCTGGGCGCCGTGGTGCCCCAAGTGCCGTTCGGAGGCGCCCGCCGTCAAGGCCGCCGCCGCCGACTACGACCAGGTCGCGTTCGTCGGCGTGGCCGGGTTGGACACCGAGGCGGCCATGCGGGAGTTCGTCCAGGGCACCGGCACAGGCGAGGTCACCCACCTGGCGGACGCCAAGGGCGCGGTGTGGACGAAGCTCGGCGTCAGCGAGCAGTCCACCTTCGTGTTCATGAAGCCTGACGGCTCCACGACGAAGGCCACGGGCCCCCTCAGCCAGGGCGACCTGGACGGCCACGTGCAGCGACTCCTCGGCCGTTAGGCGCGCGACATGCAGGCATCCGAGCTTCCGCTGGCCCTGGCGTTCGCCGCCGGCACGGTGGCCGCCTTCAACCCGTGCGGTTTCGCGATGCTGCCGGCCTATCTCGCCCTGCTGGTCGCCGACGGCGGAACGGCGCGCGGCGGGCCCTTCACCAGGGCGCTGAGCCTGTCGGCCGCCATGACCGCAGGGTTCGTCACGGTCTTCGGCCTGTTCGGGCTGCTGATCACGGCGCTGGCGGTGTCGGTCGGCCGCTACCTGCCCTGGGTGACGCTCGCCGTCGGAGCGCTCCTGATCGGGCTGGGCCTCTGGTTGCTGACAGGGCGCGAGCTGCTGCTGCGCCTGCCCGGCCTGGGCACGGGCCGCCCCACCACCTCACCCCTGTCCCTGTACGTCTATGGCGTGTCGTACGCGGTCGCCTCCCTGTCATGCACGGTCGGGCCGTTCCTCGCGGTCACCTCGGCCTCCCTGTCGGGGGCCGGGGTGCCGGGCGGCGTGGCGGCCTTCGTCGCCTACGCGCTGGGCATGGGCGTGGTGGTCGGCGTGCTGTCCATGGCGGTGGCGCTGGCCAGGGCGGCCGCGGTGGCCAGACTTCGGCGGCTGCTGCCGTACGTGTCGAGAGCGAGCGGCGCCCTGCTCGTGGCGGCCGGGCTGTACGTCATGTACTACGGCTGGTACGAGCGGCGCGTCTTCGCCGGGGGAACGGCAGACGACCCGGTCGTCGGCGCCGCGACAGCCGTCCAGGGGGTGCTCGCGGGGTGGGTGGCGGCTCTCGGCGCCGGCTGGGTCGCGGTCGGCGTCGCCCTGCTCGCCGTCGGTGCGCTCGCGCTGCGCGGGGTACGGCGGCGCGCCCGTTCCACCCGCTGAGCCCCGGCTTCTAGGGCGCTCAGGCGGGGATCACGGCGACTGCGGCAGCTTCCTGCCGGAGCCTCTCCTGCCGGCGGGCGCGGACGGCGGCGGCACGACGGGCCCGATGTCCCCGTCGGGCGCCACGTCGAGATCGACGATGACGGGGGCGTGGTCGCTGGGCCCCGTGCCCTTGCGCGCGTGCCGATCGACCCATGCCGCCCGCACCCTGTCGGCCACCGGGCCCGAGGCCAGCACCAGGTCGATCCGCATGCCGAGGTCCTTGTGGAACATGCCGGCCCGGTAGTCCCAGTAGGTGAACACCCGCTCGGCCGGCCAGCGCTCCCTCACGACGTCGCGCAGGCCGAGCGCCTCCAGCTCGGCCAGGGCCGCCCGCTCCCTCGGGGTCACGTGGGTCTGGCCGATGTAGGCGTCGGGATCGAAGACGTCCGCGTCGGCGGGGGCGATGTTCACGTCCCCGCACACGAGCGCGCTCTCCGGACCCGCGCTCACCACGTCACGCAGCGCGGCCAGCCAGGCGAGCTTGTAGTGGTAGTGGTCGGAGTCGGGCGTGCGCCCGTTCGGCACGTACACCGAGTGGACCCTGACCCCGCCGCACGTCGCGGCCACCGCCCGCGCCTCGGGATGGGGGAACCCCGGCGCGTCCGCGAGCCCCTTCACCACGTCGTCGAGCCCGACCCTGGAAAGGAGCGCCACCCCGTTCCACTGCACCTCGCCGTGGAGGGCGACCTCGTAGCCCCTGCGCCCGAGCTCCTGTCCGAGCAGCTCGGTGAACGCCTGGTCGGCCAGCTTGGTCTCCTGCAGGCACAGGACGTCGGGCTGCCGCTCGTCGAGCCACGGCAGCAGCCGCGGCATCCGCTGCTTGACCGAGTTCACGTTCCAGGTCGCTACCCGCACCAGCCCCACAATAGCCGCAGGCCGATCGGAGCGGTGGAGCCACGGCCCAGGCCGACCGAGACCTCCCGGGGGCTCCGGTCGCTCCCGAGTGGCCGGGACCGCCGTCCCCTCCCGGGCATACGATCACTGACGCACCCACCACGGCTCTCCAGACGGAATGCGGTCACATGAGGCGCGTCAGAGCAAGGCCCGCGGCGATCGTCGCGGGAGTCGTGGCGATCGCCGCGTTCGTGGGCTGGCAGGAGTCGTGGCGGTTCTGGCCACGGCCGCCCCACGTCGACGGCGCGCTCGCCGCGACGGCCCTCCCGAGCATCGACAGGCACCTGGAGACCTCGCCGGAGCTCACCTGGAAGACCATCCCCGGCGAACTGGGGCCACGCTGGTTCTGCACCGAGAGCGTGATCGAGACCACGCGGGCCGGCTCCTCCACGCGGATCGGCCTCGTGGCCGCCTGCGGGGAGTACGCCAGGCGCGGCGGCGACCTGCTGATGGGCGGCGGCCGATCGGGCCCCCTCGTCGTGACGCTCGACGGCGGAAAGGTGACCGGCGTCGAGCAGCCCGCCGACGGCGCGGCTTTCGCGCCCTCGGTGGGCCGGATGCTCTCCGAGAGGGGCGCCGCCGAGTACTGGCGCCGTTCTCGTCTGCGCAGCGACGACCTGGCCTCCCCTGAGGACGAGGCCCGCCGCACGTTCGGCCTGCCGTCGGGCACCCGGGCCGGGCCCTTTACAATGTAGATCAGCTACCGTCCCCCTCTTCCCGAGGGGGCCCTTCGCCTTCACCCCCGCGCCAGGCGCGGGAACGGGCGGGGTCGGCCGCGCCGAGGAGGCGTCACGGATCGGCTGCCTGCCGGGCGCGGAGAGCCCGGAGCTTGTGGCGGTTGCCGCAGCGCTCCATCGCGCACCAGCGCCGGGCGCCGGGACGGGACGTGTCGGCGAACACCAACGGGCAGTCGTCGCTCGCGCACTCGCGGATGCGCGCGGCGAACGGCCCGGACAGCAGCTCGATCATCTCCCGCGCCAGCGTCGACAACGCCTGCGTCGCCCGCACCGGCGACGCCCAGCCCGCGGCCGTGCCGTCGGCGGCCAGCTCGGGGACCAGCGGCGCCACGGCCGCGGCCCTGTTGATGGTCGCGACCGCTTCGGCGGGGAGGGTGCGACGCGCGGCCTGGGCGTGCGCCGCGTCCCAGATCGCCTGGCGGAGGGCCTTGGCCGCGGTCAGCTCGCGGGCCGTCACGGGGGTCGTCATGACCGCGGCCAGCGGTGGCTGGGCCAGCCATTCGCCGAGGTCGGCAGGCTCGTGGAGGGTCTCGAACACCGCGTACCTGCCCTCGCCGCCCGTGTGGGCGAAGTCCAGGCAGACGGCGCCGGCGTCGAACCTGAACGACCCGCCCCTGGGATCGCGCAGCACCCGTCCGATTGCGCTCGCTCGCATGAAACCACTATAACTGGTGTCAGACGAAACCGCTTTAAATGGTTTCACCGTCGAAGGAGGCAGCACATGGGTGTACGGCACATCAACCCCGAGGGGCTCCATCGCAGCCCGGCTTTCAGCCAGGCCGTCGTGGTCGAACAGCCGACGAAGACGATCTACATCGGCGGGCAGAACGGCGTCGGCGCCGACGGTAAGGTCGTCGGTCCCACGGTCGGCGAGCAGGCCAGGCAGGCGTTCCGCAACCTCGCGGCCATCCTGGACAGCGAGGGGGCCGGCCTGGCGAACATCGTGCACTGGCGCATCGCCGTGGTCGACGGCACCACCTTCGACGAGGGTGTGGCCGCCTTCCAGGAGGTGTGGAACCGGGCCGACCCGCCCCCGGCCATCACGGTCCACGTCGTGGCCGGCTTGGCCGGCCCCGAGGTCCTCGTCGAGATCGACGCCGTCGCCGTCGTGTGACTCCCCTACCCGGTTGTCCTGTCAGGTCGCACCCGGCGTCAAGGCGGCCGGCATGGCGGCGACAATCGCCGGGGCGGGCCCATGCGACGCCCGCCCGAGCCTCCGCGTCCGCTACGGTGCCGAGCATCCGCTCACCACCTGACGAGGAATGCCCATGCCCCAGATCACCGTCGAGTACTCCGCGGCGCTGGACGACGCGTTCGAGCGCCGCGCCTTCGCGCTCGCCGTCCACACGACTGCCGGCGCGCTCATCGACTCCGACCTCGACAGCTTCAAGACGCGCTTCCACCGGATCGACGAGGGCGTCATCGGTGACGGGGCGGCCTCCCATGCCATGATCCACGTGGAGGTGGCGATCCTGCCCGGCCGCAGCGAGGAGACCAGGAGGCTGCTGGGCCAGACCGTTCTCGACCTGGCCGTCCGGCATCGCAAGGACGTCGCGGAGACCGTCCAGACGACGGTGGAGGTCCGCGAGCTCACCGCCGGCCACTATCACAAGCACGTCTCTCCCTGAGGCGGGCCGCTCCCTGAGGTGGAGGGAACCGCTCGCGCCCGGATCGGCAACAACGGGTGACCCGATCCAGAGCCGAGAGGCCGAGAATGAGTGAAACGAGCGGGCCCGAGGGCGATGACGCCTCAGTCATCGCCAGGTCCCTGCACGAGCCAGAGGCCTTCGCCGAGGTCTTCCGCCGGCACGCGCCGGACATCACCCGCTATGTCACCCGCAGGCTGGGCGAGGACGCTGCCGACGACGTGGCGGCGGAGACCTTCCTCGCGGCCTTCAGGCAGCGGAACTCCTACGACCTGGCGCGCCCGAACGCGCGGCCGTGGCTGTACGGGATCGCGACCAACCTGATGAGCCGGCACGTGCGCGCCGAGGTGCGCCAGCTGCGCGTGGTGGAGCGCACCGGCGCCGACCCGGTGACGGCCTCGTTCGCCGAGCGCAGCGACGAGCGGGTCAGCGCGGAGGCCGCCCGCCGCAGTCTGGCGGGCGCGCTGGCGGCCCTGCCCGAAGGGCAGCGCGACACGTTGCTGCTGGTGGCGTGGGCGGGCCTGAGCTATCCCGAGACGGCCGAGGCCCTGGGCGTCCGCCTCGGTACGGTGCGCTCGCGCGTCAACCGCGCCCGACTCAGACTCCGCAAGGCGCTCGGCGCGTACGACCCGATGGCCACCGTCAGTGAGGAGCCGGTCTATGAATGAGATGACCCAGCTGGAGAGGTTCCGCTCGGAGATCCCGCGTCCCGGCCTGGACGACCTCCGTGGTCAGCAGGACCGGTTGCTGGCGGCCATCGCCGATCCGACCCCGAAGGGCCCCGCGCGGAGACCGCGCGTCCCCGGCAGGCTCAGGCTCGGACTCGCGGCGGGGCTGGTCGCCGTCGCGGCGAGCGCGGCGGCCGTGGCCGTCCTCACGCCCGGAGCGAGCGCGCCAACGGTGATCCACACCATGCCCGCGAGCGCGGAGGAGGTGCTCACCACGGCCGCGAGGCGGGTGGAGGAGTTTCCCGAGCTGCGCCCGAGGCCCGGGCAGTTCCTGGTCTTCGAGTCGCGGACGATGGATCCCGCCGAGGTCAACGACGCCGCCGGCCATCACCGGTACCTGTCCCGCTCCGAGCGCAAGGTGTGGCTTCCCGTGGAGGGCGACTCGACGGGCGGCTTCATCGAGAGCCAGGCCCTCGATCCCCGGCCCTACCCCGGCTGGCCGATCCCCTCGCACGCCGTGGCGAGCCCGGGCCGCAGCGGGCCCGAGAAGCTCGCCGACTTCGACCAGCGCGCCGAGCACCTGCGCACCGACTACGCCTACCTGAGCCGCCTTCCCACGCAGCCCGAGCGGATGTACCGGCACCTCTACACCGGGCTCGGCAGCGGCCCCGAGGCCGACGCCGAAGCGTGGAACCGGGTCGGCGGCATGCTCGCGGAGGCGTACCTGCCCAGGGCGCAGCGCGCCGCGCTGTTCAGGGCGGCGGCGGCCATCCGGGGGGTCACCACCGTCGACAGCGCCGTCGACGCGGCGGGCCGCACGGGGGTCGCGGCGGCGAGGGCCAACCCGGGGCGCGGCATCCAGGAGGAATACATCTTCGACCCCTCGACCTACCGTTACCTCGGCAGGCGCAGCGTCGTCTCGGACGCCGCCGCGGCCCAGGCGCCACTGGGCACCGTGCTGACCTCCTCCGCGCTGCTGAAGGTCACGGTCGCCGACCAGCCCCCGGAGGTGGCGGGACAATGAGCCCGGGGAGGGCCGCGCGGACCGGACGGCTCGCTGGCGATCCCTTCGGATACCGCATCGAGAGAGGACGGACATGTCGGTTCTCGGCACGCCCTGGGTCGCCGCCGCTGTGGCGCGGGTGATGCAGGGCCTGGCCGCCGTCACCCTCGACATGGTCGCCCGGCGCAGGGGGATGACGGTGCCGGAGTTCGCGGGGAACACGGACGACATCATGATCCCGACGTCGATCGCGCCGGCGCGTGCGGTCGTCTACCGCCCTGCCGGCCAGGGCCCGTGCCCGCCGGTGCACGTCAACTTCCACGGCGGCGGGTTCGTCATGCGGGGGGTGCGGCTGGACGACCCGCTGTGCCGGTATCTGGCCGCCGAGGCCGAGGTGGTGGTGGTCAACGTCGACTACGTGGTCGCGCCGCAGCATCCGTTTCCCGCACCGCCGTGCCAGGCCTTCGAGGTCGTCCGGTGGGTGGCCGAGCACGGCGCGGAGCACGGGTGGGACGGCGGGCGGTTGACGGTCGGGGGTCAGAGCGCCCGGCGGCGGGCTCGCCGCGGCGGTGGCGCGCCAGGCACTGGAGCAGGGCGGGCCGCCGATCGCCCTGCAGGTGCTGCACTACCCGCCCCTGGATCTGGCCACGCCGGCCGGGGACAAGCGCTCGACCATCGACAAACCGATGCTGCGCCCGTGGATGGGCGAGGTCTTCGACAGCGCCTACGTGCCGCACCGGGATGCGCGCGCCGACCGCCTGGTCTCGCCCGCCAACCCGGCGGACACGGCCGACCTCACAGGGATCGCGCCCGCTCTGGTCCTCACCGCCGCATTCGACCGCCTCCGTGCGGAGGGCGAGCGGTACGCGCGGCGCCTGCGGCAGGCCGGCGCGCTGGTCGAGCACCGTGACGTGCCGCAGGCCGACCACGGCTACGACCTGAACGACGCCGACAAGGCCCGCCAGACGTACGCGGTGATCGCCCGCCGCGTCAGGCAGGCCACGCAGCCCTCGACACCGGTCCCTGACTAGTGCGAACCGCCGAGGACCGCACCAGGGCCTCCGGCTCTCGGACACCTCAGGTGCCGAGAGCCTTGTCTCGGGCCCGGGGGGTGGAAGTCTCACCGGGCGTCGGTGAGGCGTCCGCCGACCGCGTCGCCGACCACGCCACGCGGCCCGTACGGCCACCGGCTGGGCGGTCTTCGGCAGGCGTCGCTACGGCACGGCGGTGAAGGAGCTGTCGGCGCGGAAGGCCGGCGTGTCCTGACGCTGATCCAGCCAGAGCTGGCGATGGCGGTGGCGGACGACCCGGTCCGGGTAGTTGACCGACTCCAGCGTGACGGAGCCGCTCGTGGAGCCTGCCCTGGCCAGGAAGGTCGCGTCGCGCTCGAAGAGGTCGGTCCCGTTCGGAGCGTCGAAACGGATCCTGTAGTTCCTGTGCCTGAGGTAACGGCCGTCGGGGGCGACGAAGGAGTAGCCTTCACCGGCGAGTCCAGGCACGATCGTGAACGCGATGGCCGTGCTGTCGAGATGGCCCAGGCCGTCGCGCTCGCCGACCGACGCGCCGGTGAGGTTGACCGGCCGCAGCTTTCTGGCCGCCCCGATCGGCAGTGCGCCCGCAGGACGGTTCCTGGTGAAGGTCAGCGTGCCGAATCCGAGGTGGTCGTACTTGCTGCCTCCGTAGTCTCCGCCGCCGCCCTCCGGCGCCAGCCGCTCGGCGTACGCGCTGATGTGGGGCGCGTCCAGGCCCCTGCGCACGACGTAGTGGTTGTACACCAGGGCCCATACCGGGTCGTTCATGCCCCTGCCCGCCGCCGAGACGGTCGTCTGCTGCTGCGGCGCGCAGTTCCTGCCGTTTTCCCACCTGTAGGTGGTGAACGGTACGTCGTGGCCGAGGTTGTACTTGGCCACGTACTCGGCGCCCTTCATGAAGCGGTTGTCGGCGTAGCCGTACAGATCCACGCCCTGGTTCCAGGCCATCTCGCAGATCACGCCCATGAGGCCGACGCCGAGGCTGCTGTGCCCCTGGTCGCGACCGCTCTCCTGCCACTGCCCGAGCCCGCCGGGGTGCAGGAAGGGCACCGCGCGCATGATCGAGCCGTTGCCCGCGCCGTGCTTGAAATACTCCACCGCCCGGCTGACCTTGGCGCCGTCGTCGGTGAGGACGCCGATGGCCAGGACAGAGGCCATGGCGCACAGGTCCCAGTTGGCCCAGTAGTTGGAGACGCAGGCGTCGTTGTGCCTGGTCAGGAACTGCTCGTTCAGCGGGTAGAAGACCTTCACCAGCATCGAGGCGAAGCGCTCGAAGTCGAAGCCCGGGTAGCCCCGCATGATCTCGGCGACGTTCGCCCACTGCCACCCTTGGATCCCCGCGGCAAGGAAGCGGTCGGCGTTGCCTGTGAGCGTCCGCAGGCTGCCTGACCAGGCGTTGAGGATCCTCGTCGCGGCGTCGCCGTGTGCCTTCTCGCCGCTGATCCTCCACCGCAGCGCGTTCTGGTAGGCGGCGGCCACGTCGACGCACATCTGGCCGACGTTCTGCCCTGTCCCCCCGCGGATGACGGTGGCGAGCGGGCGAGGCGTCCACGTGCTCCTGGAGCGCCCGTTGGCGACCAGCTTGTCCCATCCCGCCTTCCACGGCTGCGCGCCGGCGTTGACCTGAGCGGCCATCCGGTCGAAGTCGGCCTGGGTGTGCAGCAGTCCTGGATGCCGGAAGCCCGCGGCCTCGGCGCGGGCCGCGGGCGGCAGCACAACGGCGGCTCCGGCGCCGATCAGGGCCGCCTTGAGCAGGCTGCGCCGGCTGGTCTGCGTGATCATCTCAGTCCTTTCGTCACGGTCACTTCGGCACAGGAGACGAGAGAACCGGTTGCGGATAACACAAAATCGGGATTCATACCTGACTGCGTTGGGGGACGCGGTGGGGATCGGCCGGCCGGGCCCTGGTGACGTACTGGGGGACGGGGGCGCGGTCGTCACCGGTGTCACGGGTCAGGCCGTAGCGGACGATGCCCTTGGCCGGATCGGGCCTGGCGGTGAGGTCCGCCCAGACCTCGCGCCAGGTCCTGGGCGCCACCGACAGGTCGACGTCGGTGCCGCCCTCGTTGTTGTGCAGGGTGACGCTGCCGTCGAGGTAGTAGAACTCGTTCTGCCACATCTGCTGGTGGCCCTTGGGCAGCCTGACGACGCCGGTGTCGGGAGCGCCCATCCAGGTGACGCCTGGCGCCTGCTCGTCGTCCATGCGCCGGCCGCCGCCCGAGGCGACGTGGAACAGCCTGCCCTTGAGCCCTGTCCAGGTGGCGGGCGGGAAGTGGCCGATCCTGTTGCGGTAGAGGATGCCCCACCTCACCCCGATATAGCCCTTGCCGCTGATCGTGATGAAGTCCCCGCGGTGCGTCATGTGGGGGGCGCCGCCGTGCCGCGAATAGCCGTGTTTCCCGCTGATTCTCAGCGTTCCGGCGGCGCGTTCGGGCAGCGGGGCGGGCGGGCGGTTCCTGGGCGGAGCGTTGTCGACGACGTCGACCACGCTCCCGTAGCGGCTGCGCGTGCGGGTCCTGGCAGGGGTCGGCGTGGGCGAGGCGGCAGGCGGGGGCGAGGACGGAACGGCAGCGGTCGGCGAGGCTCGCGCCGGCGTGGGCGCAGGAGAGGAGGCTACGGCTCGCGGCCTGGGCGCCTGGTCAGGCGGGAGGGTCTGGACGACCGCCGCGCCGCCCGCGATGACCGTGACTCCGATCGCGGCCACCGCGATCGGCTTGGTGGCCAGCGACGTGCCCGCCAACCCGGCGGCGGTCGCCGCCTTGCCCTTGACCAGCAGGCCCAGCGAGAGTCCTGCGGGGAGCGCCACCAGGCCGAGCCCGGCGAGCAGGCCCTCGACGGGCACGAGGTCGGCTCGCTGGTCGGCGCAGGTGCCGCACTCTCGCACATGCTTGGAGATCCGCTTGCGCCACAAAGAGCTCGGCGCGCCGTCCCAGCCGATCGTCACCTCGGCGAGCGCCCCGCAACGTGGTGACGCCGACACCGCCCGCACCACCGCGCGCGAGCCCTCCAGACGACGCTTCATCCGCTGGACGCGCACGGCCGCGTGCTGCTCGCTCACCCCCAGCCCCGCGGCGAGCTCGGCCCTGCTCAGCCGGCCCGCCACCTCCAGCCACCACAGGGAGAGCACCTGCCTGTCGTCGGGATCGAGCCAGCGCGTCGCCTCAGCGGTCTCCTTGCGCTGCCCTGACAGGCCCAACTGGATGACCGTCACCCCGACGAAGTCGGCACCCGCGTCGGCCATGCCGCGCACCTCGTCGAGGACGGAGTCGGCGGGCGTACGGGCGCGCTGCCAGTCCCGCACCTGGCTCATGGTGATGGCGACCAGCCACGACCTGAAGCTCTCCGGATCACGCAGACCCGGCAGCCCGCCCACGACCCTGGCCATGGTCTCCTGGACCACGTCGTCCACGTCGGGATGCCCGTCGAGCGCGCGGCCCGCGATGTTGTAGACGAGCGGCAGATGGTCCCTGACCAGCTCATCGACGGCCGCGCCGTCACCACTCCTCGCCGCGAGAACCGTGTCGACCTCGTACGTCGGCTGCGTGTACACCCATCCCCTCCGTCACTTCACACACAGGAGACGTAGCAGCATCCTCTAAATACCAGGAAATGTCAGATTGGGCGTTTGTCGCGTGCGCCTGCTCGCACGGTTCAGCTGCCGGGTCGCCCGATCTCGGATGCCTCCGACATGCGGTTCCTGGGAGAGCTCGCCGCATCGCTCAGCGCACTCACGGTGTGCCCGCCGGCGTGCGAGTCGTGACGTTGCCGGTCAACGAAGGCATCCCGCAAGGCCGCAACGCCGGCGCCGATGCACTGGCCGGCGCCCGCGAGCCGCATGAGGGCGGGACGTGGATCTGCCGACGTGACGAGGGGCTGCGGCTGCCCTACGACGCGATCATCGAGAGGACGGCAGACGGGATCCCGTACCTGGTGCCGGAGGTGGTGCTGCTGTTCAAGGCGAAGGCGTCGCGGCCCAAGGATCAGGCGGACTTCGACGGGGTGTTGCCGCTGCTGGGCCGGGCACGGCGGGACCTCCTTGGTGAGTAGCTGGAGCGCGTGCACCCCGGGCATCCGTGGCTGGCGGAGCTGGCGGGTTGAGTGCGCGGGCCGTGCCTGGATCGTACGGTTACCTCCCTGCCCCACGGCGGCCGTGTGCTTCCGGGATGCGGCCGAACCCGATGGCCCGTCTCGAAAGTGCGACCCGTCACATTGAGCACGACTCGTGGGTGGGGGCCGACAGCCGGTGGTAGTCATGATCACACCAATGGCCATCGAAAGGACATTCGTGCGCACACGTAAGCTGGCGACCCTCCTGGCCGGCGCGGCCCTTGCCGTCTCTACCACGCTGGTGGTGGGCGCCGCTCCGGCCAGCGCCGCCGGCCCCTGTGGCAGCAGCTACTCCAGGGTCGGCGTTTACCCCATCTCCAGAGGAGACGGGACCCGCACGGGCACGCTGGAGGTGTACTACAGCTCCAGCGCCCGAAAGAACTGCGCCCTGACCTACGGCTACGGCCCCTACGCCAACACCAGGAGCTGGAAGCGAGTCACGATCTCGAGAGGCGACGGCAGCGGGGAACAGACCAATGCCGGGGAGTTCACCTACTACGCGGGCCCGGTGTACGTCTCGGCGCCCGGGCAGTGCATTGACGTTGCGGGAACGGTACCGGCCTGGGTGACCCGCGAGCTCGACAACGTGCACTGCGGCTGATCTCCCGCCATGACGAAGGCCCGCCGCGCGGCGGGCCTTCGTGCTGCTACCGGCCTTCGGCTGGGCCTGCTCGGCGGCGTCTGCGGCCTCCTGGAGGACCGCCTTCACCGCTCCGCCGGTACGCCGCCCTCCGGAAAGGGCCGATCACGCTGTTTCCGCGCTGAGGGCCTGCGCCACGGGCCGGCGGGCCGCCAGGCGGGCGGGCAGGGCGGTGAGCGCCGCCGTCGCCAGGACAGTCGCGAGCGCGGCGCCGAGCAGCCAGAAGGCGGGGGGTTCCACCGCGTTCCTGGCGGCGAAGAGCGAGAGCAGGCCGATGCCCAGAGGGACGCCGATGATGGCGCCGGGCAGGCTGGGCAGGAGCTGGGCGGTGGACAGTCCCGCGGAGACCTGTCCCGGGGTGGCGCCGAGCGTACGTGCGACGGCCATGTTCGCCCGGGCCTCCATGGCAGTGGTCCAGGTGAAGGTGATGGTGTTCACGACGGCCAGTGTGATCAGCAGGATGGTGACGGCGAGCATCAGCCGGCGGTCGTGCTCGCCGCGCAGGTTGGGCAGGGCGGAGGAGCCGTCCAGGCCGTAGCCCCTCTCCGGCTGGGCGTAGAGGGTCAGCAGGGCGACGATCGCGATCACTGTGGTGGCGGTGGAACACGCCTGCAGCACGGCGCGGCCCGGCCGGCGGGCGGTCAGCCGCAGCCCGAGCAGCAGCGGCGTGGGCAGCAGCGCGGACAGCGCGGTGAGCCAGGGCCGGTGGCGGGGCTGGTGCGCCGTGGCGGACAGCGCCGTGACGGTCGCCGTACGCATGGACCATAGCGTGGGACGCAGGGTGGACAGCATCGCCACCGCCACGGCGAGGACGGTCGCCGCGGCAACGATGGCGCCGCCGAGCCCGACCGCGTCGCCGATCCGGCTGGCGGTGGGGCTGGCGATCGCGGGCACGGTCAGGCGGGCGATCACCAGCCCCAGCGCGTCTGCGACCAGCGCCAGCGCCAGGTACTCGGTGAGCAGGACGGCGGCGATCAGACCAGGGGCGGCGCCGACGGCCTTGAGCAGCCCGGCCCGGCGCGTCTGCTCGACGGCGCGTCCCGCGGCCAGCGCCGCCACTCCGGTGATGGCCAGGAAGCTGAGCAGCCAGCTGCCGACGACCAGGATCGGCTGGCTGTCTCTGAGGATGACCAGGTCCTGGTTGGCGTTGAACTGCCAGGAGTGGAAGGTCATGGCGGAGTCGTGGTGGGCGTCGAGGAAGGCCTGCGTGGCCTCGGGGTCGCGCAGCCTGAGGTCCATGGCCGAGGTCACCGGGAGATCGTGGGACGACGCCAGTGTCCGGGCATCTGATCGGGTCATCCAGGCCAGGCCGCTGTAGTCGCTGGGGCCGCCGCCCGGGCCGATCTGCGCCGCCCACGGGTAGATGGAGGTGGCCGCGGTCACGGCGATCCCGACGACGGGGTACGACCGGCCGGCGATGGTGACCCGGTCGCCGACGCCGACGCCCAGCGCTGTGGCGAAGCCGCGTTCGAGGACCGTGCCGCCGGAGCGTACCCACTGCCCCGAGGTCACCAGCGGCCGGTTGACCGTGCCGGGCCTCTCGGCGAAGCCGTGCACCACCACCGGGGACGCGGTGGAATCGCGCGTGGTGAGGTCGGCGTAGACGATGCGATAGGGGCCATGGTGGGCGATGACTTCTGGCTCGTTCGCCAGCGAGGTCAGGGCTGAGGTCACGGCGGGGCCCGTGTCGCCGGAGAGCGCCACCACGTCCGGCCCGGCGGTGGCCGCGCGGGTCTGCTCGTACAGCGCGTCGCTCACGCCGCGCAGGGACAGGCCCAGTGCCAGGGTGGCGGTGGCCACGGTGACGGCGAGCAGGAGCATCACGGCCTGGACCTTGTGCCGCCGCACGTCAGCCAGCACCAGACGCACGACGAGCACGATGGAGCCCATGACGTTCAGCCCCCCAGCCCGATCAGCCCGCCGAGGCCGCCCGTGTGGGAGCCGTCCAGCCTGGTGTCGTCGACGAACATCCCGTCGCGCATGGAGACCAGCCGATCCGCCGTGGCCGCCACCCGCTCGTCATGCGTGACGATCACGAAGGTCTGTCCAGCCGCACGCAGCTCCTGGAAGATCCTCAGCACGTCGAGGGTCGCCGCGGTGTCGAGGTTGCCGGTCGGCTCGTCGGCCAGGACGACCAGCGGGTCGTTGACCAGCGCGCGAGCGACGGCGACCCGCTGACGCTGCCCACCCGACAGTTGCGAGGGCAGGTGCCGGGCGCGCGCGGCGAGCCCGACCCGTTCCAGCAGCAGGCCCGCGCGTCGCCTGGCCTGGCGGCGCGAGCGTCCGGCCTGGCGGCGCGAGCGTCCGGCCAGCAGCGCGGGCAGCTCCACGTTCTCGGTCGCCGACAACTCCTCCACCAGATGGAAGGCCTGGAAGACGAACCCCACCGACCGGCGCCGCATGCGCGCCAGAGCTCGCTCGCTCATCGTGTCGATGCGTCGCCCGGCCACCCACACCTCTCCATCGGTGGGCCGCTCCAGGCCACCCAGCAGGTGCAGCAGAGTGGATTTCCCGCAGCCGCTGGGGCCCATCACCGCCAGCATCTGTCCCTGAGGCACCTCCAGGTCGACCTCGTCCACCGCGCGGACCCGGCTCTGCCCCTGACCATGCGTCTTCACCAGGCCGCAGGCCCGGATCGCGGCACTCGACACGTTCATCCACCCTCAACGTCGTCATCGACCTCGGACCAGGCCCGCTCACAGGCGTCCAGCCAGCGCAGGTCTGCCTGCAACCGCAGCACGACCCCTTCCAGCAGCAGGCCGGCGGGCTGCCCCGCCGGCTCGGCCAGCACCGCCTGCTGCACCTCGCGCAAGCGGCGCAGCAGCTCACGGCGCTGCGCCGCCACCAGCTCCACCGGGTCGGCCAGCCGGGCCGCGGCGGCGGCGGCGAGCTTGAGATGAAACTCCGCCAGGTCCGGTTTCGGCCAGCCCACCTCGGCCAGCCAGGCGGCCACCCGTTGCTGCCCGGCCGGCGTCAGCGCGTAGACCTTGCGCTCCGGCCGCTCGGGCAGGCCGTCCGCCCGCTCACAGACAACGAGTCCCGCTCGCTCCAACCGGGCCAACGTCACATAGATCTGACCACGGTTCATCGCCTCGCCCAGCGGGCCGAGACTCCGCCGCAGTCGGTCGTGCAAGTGGTACCCGTGCGACGGCTCCTTGGCGAGCATCGCGAGCACTGCGTCCTGCACTCCAGCCCCCTAACGGTTGGCTAATAGATAGCGGTTATCCGTAGGAGGTGTCAAAACGCCTACCCTGGCGATCTCCTGGGCCGGCGCGCCGCCGCCGAAGGGCTGGAGGGAAAGTGCGGCTGGCGCGAGGTGTGCGACGCCGCCGGAGCCGGGGCGGCCTCGGTCGACGGGTGAGCGGCCGGACGACCCGGAGCCCCGACGGGGGGCTCCGGGTCATCGATCACAGGTAGTGGCCGCACTGGCCGAAGAAGCCGTCCTCCCAGTCGAAACACCACTCCCAGACGATGTAGCCGTCGTTGGGCTGCGCGTGGGCAGGGGCGGCGCTGGCGCCGCTGATCACGACAGCGGCGACGGCGCCGAGCATGACGGCCACGGCCCGCCTACCCGCCCTGGAGAAACGCGACATCGATGACTCCTCCTCATTCGTCGGAACGTTGATGAGTCCATCGCGACGGACCTGTGTATCACCTGGAGCCCGGCTGTAGGTCAGTTGCAGGTGGACATGACCCGAGGTGGGCCAGGATGGAACCGTGATGGAAGAACAACGCCTCCCCGGCGGGAACACGGGCGGCGCGGTTCGGGCGGGCGACACCGTCCGCCGCGCCCGTGGCCCGTGGACGTCCTCGGTGCATGCGCTTCTCCAGCACCTGGAGGACGTCGGGTTCGACGGAGCTCCACGTGCGCTGGGGTTCGACGACCAGGACCGAGAGGTGCTCTCGTTCCTGCCAGGCGACGTGGTCGGGACCGCGCGGCCATGGCCCACGTGGGTACACAGCGAGGACGCGCTGTGCCAGGTGGCTCGCTGGCTGCGCGACTTCCACGCCGCCGTGGCGAGCTTCGTCCCGCCTGCGGACGCGGTGTGGCGCGAGGGCGGGACCTGGCGACCCGGCCTCATCGTCGGCCACAATGATGCCGCCCCCTACAACGCGGCCTGGGCCGACGGACGCCTCGTCGGCTTCTTCGACTGGGACTTCGCCGCTCCGGTCACCCCGGAGTGGGACCTCGCCTTCACCGCCTTCGCCTGGGTGCCGCTGCACGCTCGCCACGTCGTGGCGGCGGAAGGCTTCACCGCGCTCGCCGACCGACCCGAAAGGCTGCGGCTGTTCCTCGAGACCTACGGCTGGAGCGGCCCTGCCGGGCAGTTCGTCGAGATCGTCCGCCAACGTGTCAGCGCCTCGGCCGAGGGCATCAGGCGCACAGCGGCGGCAGGCGACCCGGCCTATCAGACCATGGTCGAACGCGGCGTCGACGCGGCACTGGAGACGGCCGTGGACGAGCTGGCCGACTTCCCTCAGTGGTGAACCGATCCGTCAAGGGGCCGCCAGGCGGGCCGTCCCGGCGGACGTGCCCGCGTGCCCTGTCGTGTGACCACCGGTGATCTGTACCTCGACACCGGGGAAGACCTCCTGGCCGCCGGTCACCGTACGGACAGGACTCACCGCTGGCCGGGATGGACCCCCGATCAGCAGGCTGCCCTTCAGGACCTGCTCGAGCAAGCCATCACCCGACGCTGAGGCCAACGGGAGCGGCGACGGGACGAGATGGCCGCCGATTCACCCCCCGATCCCACCCGGCAGGATCAGCCGATGAGCGCGGCGAGCGCCTCTCGGCTCCGCTCGTCGGCGGGAGTGTGCGCGAAGACGTAGAGGCCGTGCTCGGCGACGGGCCGCAGCAGGGAGAAGGTCAGCCGCAGGCCCGCCCGTGCCCCCTCGACGGCGGCGGTGATCGGCGCGAAGTCCTGCACCGCCCTGCACTCCCACCAGTGCGCCGCGTCCGGGCGCTCCTTGGTGAGCAGGGCGACGATCTCGGCGGCGCGCCCGTCGTCGGGCCAGTGCGCGGTGTCGGCGCGGAACTGCTCGTACAGCCCGCGCAGCAGCGGCTCCTCCGCCACCACCCGGTACGGCCCGCCGCCGACGTGTGGCGCGGCGAGCAGCAGCAGGGCGTTGCGCCATCCGGCGGGCGCCGCATCGGGATCGCCCCAGACGAGACGGTAGGCCCGGTTGGCGGCCAGGACGTCGAACCGCTCGTCCAGGACGGCCGCCGGAGTCGTCGCCCAGCCGTCGACCAGCGCCCGCGTCGCCTCCCCCACCACGATCGGCGTCCGGCCCGCTCTCGGCGCCGGCGGCAGGAACCCCGCCAGCGACAGCGTGTGCCGGTGGGCCGCCGCGTCCATGCCGAGCACGCGGCAGATCGCGTCGAGCACCTGCCTGGTCGTGCGCGCCCTGCCCTGCTCCAGCCACGTGTACCAGGCCACGCTCACCCCCGCCAGCGCCGCGACCTCCTCGCGGCGCAGCCCGGGCGTGCGCCGCCTGCCGCCGCCGTCCAGCCCGGCCTGTGCGGGGGTGACCTGCTCTCTGGCCGCGCGCAGGTGCGCGCCCAGCTCGCGGCGCAGTGAGGCGTCCATGGGCACGAATCCTATGAGTACGGCTACCACCATCAATCCTCACCTGCCTGCGCCCGAGCTTCTCCGCGATGCTCGATCACATGACACGGCTATGGCGAAAGCAGACCGACTCCTCCACCCTCACCGAGCCCCGCGTGCTGATCCGCGTGTTCGTCCCGCAGGGGAGGCTGGAGGCGAGCGTCGAGTTCTACCAGCGGTTGCAGCGCGTCGAGGCCGACGCGCGCTTCGACTTCCCCGAGGCGGGCCTGCGCCTGGCGACGGTCGGGGCGTTCCTGGTCATCGAGGGCGACGCCGAGGCGCTGGCCCCCTTCCGCAGCACCACGGGCACGCTACTGGTCGACGATGTCGTGCCGTACCACGACAGGCTGGTGGCGGAGGGCGCCGAGATCATCTTCCCGTTGCAGCAGGTGCCCACAGGCGCGGGCTTCAACGCACGCCACCCGGACGGGACGGTCGTGGAGTACGTGCACCACCGTCCCACCTCCGAAGGCCGTTGACGGGCGGCGCCGATCATGACGGCGTTAGTGATCCTCCCTCCACCGGCGACCCACCGGCGACGGGCACTCCCCTGGCGCGCTCACGACTCGTGGGCTCGTCGATCCCTGAGGCGGGACGACATCGCGCTTCGGTGAGAACGAGAACGCGCGCCGCAAGGTCGTCGGACGGGGCGGTCCGGCGGCACACTGGTTGCCGCCGATCGCCCACGGGTGGTCTTCGCGGTCGGCCGCCGCCAGCGACAGCCCTCTGACAGGCGAGGGTCGGCGGATGCGCCCTCCGGTGGACATCGTCACATGACGGATTGGCGCTTGGACTTGCGGATGATGCGCCAAAGCGTGGGCGCCGTCCAGTAAATGACTGCGATCATGCTGGAGAGTACGAGGAATCGTACGTCGATGGCTGTCGGGCCAGCGGTGTCCACCGCGTGGGCGATGTTCTTGTTCGTAGGGGTCGTCTGTGCCACCGCCACCACCGGAACCAGGCGGACCGGCCGACGTCGCCCCTTCGCGACGGCCGGTTTTCCATGATCTCTTGGTGGGGAGAAGATCCAAAGAACGAAACGACGGCGCACCGAAGTCGCCGAGGCGCTGGCAGCGAACGCCATGGCAGTGGCGAGTTTCAACAGCTTGCCGGGACGTTCATTGATCAATGCCGTCAGCTCTTCGCCACGCGCTTCGGCCCGCTCCGGATCCGTGTACTGGCAGCGCGCCGCCCACCGCACCAACTTGCGTGCCAGCCAAGGAGAGAGTTCGAATGCCTCGTTGGCCAGCAGGCCGAGGACGACGGCAAGGACGATCTCGAGACTGGTCAACGGGCACCATCCAGCAAGTGGGACAGTCCACCCAACGGCGAGACCCCGGGAGCCGGACGGAGCTTGAGCGCTGTGGGGCGGCGTTCGGTAAGCAGGACGCGGGCAGCCCGCGCACCCTCTCCAGTGAGCCGGTAGAAGCGCCGTCGCGGACCGGACTGGTCTGGCCTCTGGGCTTCCCACTCGCCCGTGATCCACTGGGCGTCTTCGAGCCGGTCGAGCACTTTGTAGACGGTTGGACCAGCCCGCTTGGTGACTTTCATGATCGCCCAGCCGTGGATCTGTTCGTCCTCGTCGAAGGCATGGATGAGGACTTCGAGTACGTCCAGAGTCGGCTGCGTGATGCGTTCGAGACCCGCCATGGCCTTATCGTAGCTAGGTGAAATAGGGATCGCGCGCGTTCGGCGCAGCTGCGTCTTCGGCGTGACCTTCACCTGACCGCCATGGCCGAGCACATGGCCGAGCACATGGCCTGGTGCCGCGGATGGAGGGCACGCAGGCGTTCAGGAAGGCGCGTCGAGCCTGCCCCGGGCGCTGCCCACCTCGCCGATCCGCCTGTCGATGCCGCCTGCGGTGACAGCGAGCACCGGTACCCCAGGAATGCACCAGCGGAGGGTGGGGCGACCGACGTGCTGGATGGCGACGGTCCATCACCTTGATGCCGGTGAATCCTTTGGGGCTGTTCGCGCCTCTTATACGTGTCGGCGACAATGCCGGCACAGGATCCGGAGGTTGTCATGATCGTTGGTGCCGTGGTCATCGTCGCGGCCGCGCTCGTCTGCACGTGCGCTGTCGTGCTGCGCCGGCGGAGGCGCTCGCGTGGCTGAGACGACCTGGCCGGGAAGACAGCTGATCGTCGCCGCGCAAGGCGGTGACGTCGAGTCGATCGCCGCGCTGGTGTCGGGCGCGCACCCGCACGTACGGCGGTTCGCGCACGCGCTGTGCGCCTCGCCGGAGGACGCGGAGGACGCCGCGCAGGAAGCGATGATCATCCTCTATCGCAAGATCGGGATGTTGCGGGCCTCGGGCGCGCTGGCCTCGTGGATGTTCCGCATCGTCCGCAACGAGTGCCTGCGCAGGTCGCGGCTCGTGATGCACCACCACGTCCCGGTGGAGGACACGCCCACGCTGTCGGCCGAGGACGAGGTGGTGCGACGGCTGGAGGCCGGGAGGGTGGCGACGGCGATCGCCGCTCTGCCCGCCGACCAGCGGCACGTGCTGATCATGCGGGACGTCCAGGGGTACAGCGGGCGGATGGTCGCCGACGCGCTCGGCCTCAGCGTCCCCGCGATGAAGTCGCGCTTGCACCGCGCCCGCGCGACGGTCAACCGCGCCCTGCACGGCGCACACGACCAGGCCGTGGGAGGCGACGATGTCTGAGAATCGAAGCAGTTTCGCCAGCGCCTCGCTCCCCCGGCACCTGGTACGGGGCGTGGTGGGGTTCGGCGCGCTGATCGCCTCGGTGGCCCTGCTGCCCGTGCTGGGGCTCGTGAGTCTGGTGCTCGCCCCTGTCGGCCTGCTCGCCCTGCGCGGGTGCCCCACCTGCTGGGCGATCGGGCTGGTGGAGACCATCTCGATGGGCAGGCTGCGGCGTTCGTGCGTGGACGGCCGGTGCGAGCTGACCGACGGCCGTGCGACGAAGGCCTGACAGGATCAGGTGGCGGGCGAGGGCGAACGGCGCCACGCCACCCAGTTCCCCGCGTGGTTCTGGTTGCTGATCACCGGCCACCAGCCCTTGGGCGCCGCGGGCCAGGTGCTCTGGCTCGGCGTTCCCGCCCGCCACGGGACCACGACGAGGGTCACGTCGGGCGGGAGCCCCTCGGGCCTGCGCAGGTCGACGGGGACCAGCCTGGTCGGCACCTGGACCGCGTGCGACACCCAGATGCGCCAGTGCAGCCCCTCGTAGCTGATGCCCACCCTGTCCTGCGGACGTAGGCCGGCGGGGGTGAGGTCGGTGGCGAAGCTCAACGCGTTGCCCCACGGCGCGGAGACCTTCACCACGGTCACTCCCGCGATCGCGCACTCGGCCGCCACGCACGCCGCGGCGATGACGGCCAGCCCGGTCCCGCGCGGCGCCGTGGCCCTCACCAGCGCGGCCAGCGTGAGCGCGAGCACAGCGGTCAGTGTGGCCAGGCCGAGGTTGAGTGACCCCCAGTTCCAGGTGAGAAAGGAGATCTCGGGGAAGTCGAACACGCCGAAGAAGTCGCGGGTCAGTCGCTCGCCCGCGTGCAGACTGACGATCGCCATCGTCACCAGGGTGAGGGCCGCGGCCGCGAGCACCGCCCTGAGCGCCACGGCGCGGCGGGCGCGGGTCAGCACCGTCAGCCCCACGGCGAGGAGCACGGGCGTCAGGCAGGCCAGATACCTGCCGTAGGCGAGGTTGGCGACGGTGCCCTCGCTCGGCAGGGCGGCCGCCGTGGCCAGGGCGACACCGGCCACGGCGGCCACCGTGGCGCCCGCCACCAGCCGGTCCGCCGAAGGCGCGTCCCGCCGCAGCACGAGGGCGGCCAGCGCGACCAGGCCGACGCCCGCCAGTCCCCAGGTGGCGACGATCGCGTGCCAGAGCTGGCCCGTGGCCACCGACAGCGTCCACGCCAGGCCGTCCCAGCTGGTCAGCCGGATGGTGAGCCAGTCCCCGAGCGGCGCGACGCCGCTCGGGTAGATCTGGTGCCGCACCCACGTGTTCAGCGCCCAGCCGAGGCCGGCTCCGGCCGCCGCGACGGCGGCCGCGGGCCAGAGGTCACGTCGGGCCGTACGGCCACGCAGGGCGGCCACAAGGGCGAGCAGGCAGGCGTGCACCCCGAGGAGGATGAGCCCGCGCGCGTGCGTGCTGTAGGCGAAGGCGACCGTGGCGCTCGCCGCGACGGCGTAAGACCTGCCGCCGCCGTCCAGCCAGGTGTGCAGCAGCAGCAGCCAGCCGAGGACGATCACCGGCAGCACGGCGTCGGTGAGCGCGAACTGGGAGTAGTACACCGCGGAGGGAATGAGCGCGGTGACGTGGGCGAGCACATAGGCCTTGCCCTTCGGCAACCCCATCCGGCGGAGCGCCAGACAGGCCAGGACCAGCAGCCCCGCGCCGACCATCGCGTTGATGACGATGACCAGGCGATAGACGGTCGCGGGGTCGTCGCTGAGCCAGTACGCCGGGGCGATGAGCAGCGGATAGCCGCCCTGGTAGAACGTCCGCCAGGACAGGTCGCTCGCCGCGCCGCCCGACAGCAGCCGCGCGGCCAGTAGATATCCGGACTCATCGGGAATCAGCAGGGGCACCGCGTGCTGGAATCCGAGGATGACACGAAGAGCGGCCTGGGCCAGCCAACCCGCCACGAGGGCGGAGATCCACGACCGCTCTTTGACGGGCGAAGAAGTGAGAATGGACGGGATACTGACGCTCGCTGGTCCCACGATGGCCCCTGAGGAAAAGACACGACTGGGTGGTGACGGCCGCACCATATCTCCGGAGATTCACTCTGACGGCGCCGCAACATCCGGGTCGCGTATTCACGTGGCAATGAGTGAGTGAGCGGGCGTGCCCGGGATGTCCCGGACACGGTGCCGCGACTACTCCTGCCGTCCCTCAGTCGACCGGCGGCGTGTTTCTGACGAAGGGCCTGCAGTTCGTGGGCCAGGTGTAGGTGCCCGCGATGACGCACGAGGTCTGGTAGACGTCCCCGTCCGCGGTGAGGATGGAGATGTGGATGTCGTTGCTGGGCGGCTCGCCCTGGTCCACGATCGTGGCCGCGACGACCGTCTCACCTCCCGGAACGAGCGGCGTCAGATCCTGCCAGGTCGGCATCTTGCTCGAGTCCCTGACGAACAGGCCTCCGGAGGCCGGGACGAGCAGGGTGAAGTACTTGTTGTTGGCCTGCGCGCTGTCGAGGCTCACGCCTGGCCCCTGCGCTCCGGTCTCACCCGCGGGACCTGTCGGGCCGATCGGGCCGGTCGGACCGGTGACGCCTGTGGAAGGTCCGGCGGGGCCGGTCGGGCCCATTGGGCCGGTCGGACCGGTGCTGCCCGTGGAAGGCCCGGCGGGGCCGGTCGGGCCGGTCGCACCTGCGGGTCCTCGCGGCCCCTCGGGGCCCCTCGGTCCCGGCGGGCACTTACAGCCGCGGATGTGGCAGCGCCTCTTGCAGGGATCGGGAAAAGACTCCGAAGAGGCGGTTCCGACACCCGAGGACGACGCGCCACCGAGCCACTCCGAGCGGAAGGTGTCGGCCGAGGCGCCCCCGGACGTACTGAGGGATGAAGCGAGGACGATCGTCGCCGTGGCCCACGCCAAAGCTCGACCACCGAAGCGGAGATGATTCGCCCGCTTGGCACTAATTATGGACATCTTGCTTCCATCTGACGTCGAGGTTTCCGAAGAATCCAATTCACTACCGCGCCACAACGGCAGCGGCACGCAGGAGATACCCCTCGACTCGATAGAAAACCCGTGGTTTCTCGCCATTTGCAGGCAAAGGTACTTCAAGTCCGAATTAGCCGCCCGCGACGCCGTCTTTCCATGTCAGCCCTACCATTATTCACATATTGTCCTATTTCATCACTTAATAGCGTCGGCGGGGAGGAGTCCGCCACCGACGGCGAACTCCGCGGCGAACCGCGTCTCGCCGATGGCCTCGACGGCTCCGGCGGCGATCCTGTCGACGTCCACCCGCTCACCCTGTGGCAGTGGCACGCCCACCGACCGCCTGGCCGCCGCGGCGGCCCCCAGCAGCCTGGCGGCGTGGCCGGGATGGCCCGCCAGCAGCCGGGCCCCCGCCAGCCCCTCCAGCGCCAGCGCGACCGCCCGCGGATCGCCCGTCGCCTCGGCGGCGGCGAAGCCGTCCAGCTGCAGGGCCGTGGCGGTGTCGGCCTGGCCCCTGTGCTCGGCGATGAAACCCAGCTCGGCCAGGATCAGCGCGGGCAGACCCGGCTCGTAGCCCATCCGGCGGTGCAGGTCGAGGACGCTGCGCAGATGCGCCTGCGCGGTGTCGAGGTCGCCCTCTCTACGCGCCCCCATGCCGAGCCCGATCTCGGCGAACTGCTCGCCGAAGGTGTCCGACTGCTCGACGGCCAGCCGCCGCGCGCGCTCGTGGAACTGCCTGGCCTTCGGGTAGTCCCGCGTCAGCAGGGCGATCCTGCCCAGCCCCGCCAGCTTGAAGGACACCTCCCGCCAGAGACCGAGGTCCTCGGCCATCCGCAGTCCGTCGCGGTGGAGCCTCGCGGCGCGCTCGTAGTCGCCCAGGACCTCGGCCTCGGTGGCCAGCGGCGTCATGGCCTGAATCTGGCCCCACTGGTCGCCGAGGTCCCTGAACAGCTCGAGGCTGCGCTCGCTGTCCTGCCGTACCGCGCCGAAGTCGCCGCGCAGCTTGGCGTGGAAGCTCCTGCTGCTCAGGGCGGCGGCGGTGCCCCAGCGGTCGCCGAGCGAGCCGAAGGTCGCCAGCGCGCGGTCGATGAGGTCCGCGCTCCTGGACGGGTCGCCGATGCCGTAGGTGTGCGATCCGAGGAACCACTCCATCCTGGCGCGCCCGCCGGGATCGTCCACCTCCTCATACGGCTGCAGCGCGGCGAAGTGGGCGGCGCCCCCGCCGAGCAGCAGCCTGATGCCGCCCAGCCAGGCCGTGGCCTTGGCCACCTCGGTGTCCGAGCCGCCCTGCCCAGCCGACAGTGCCATGGCGAGCAACCGCTCGGCCTCGCTGATCCTGCCGCGCAGGTACCAGTACCAGGTCAGCGCGTTGACCAGGCGCAGAGCCAGATCGGCCGCGCCGGAGCGCGCCGCGCTCTCCAGGGCGGCGCGCAGGTTGGCGCTCTCGAGGTCCAGCCGCCGCAGCCACTGCCGCTGGCCGTGGCCCCTCAGGTGCGGCTCCGCGCGTTCGGCCATGCGCGTGTAGTACTCGCGGTGCCCTCGCCTGAGAGCTTCGAGCTCGCCCGCCTCGCTGAGGCGTTCGACGCAGTAGGCCGTGACCGACTCGAGCAGCCGGTAGCGGGGACCGTCCTGGTCGTCGGAGACGACGACCAGCGAGCAGTCGACCAGGCGGGCGAGCAGGTCGACGACCGTCGCGGGATCCAGGTCGCCCGCGGCGCAGACCTCCTCGGCGGCGGCCAGCGTGCAGCCGCCGGCGTGCACGGCCAGCCGTCTCAGCACCGCGCGCTCGTGGTCGCCGAGCAGCGACCAGGACCAGTCGATCACCGCGCGCAGGGTCCGCTGCCGTTCAGGGGCCCCGCGCGCTCCCGCGGCCAGCAGGCGGAACCGGTCGTCGAGGCGGGCCGCCACCTCGTGCACGCCCAGCGCCCTGACCCTGGTGGCGGCCATCTCCAGCGCGAGGGGGATGCCGTCCAGGCGTTCGCAGATCGACACGACCGCCTCGACGGTGCTCTCGTCGAGGGTGAAGGAGGGGGCCGCGGCGCTCGCCCTCGCCACGAACAGCTCCACGGCGCTGAAGCGGCGCGCCTCCTCGGGGCCGAGGCCGGCCCCGGGGGCGGGCAGCATCAGGGGAGGCACCGGTCGCACGTGCTCTCCCGTGATGCCGAGATGCTCCTGGCCCGTCGCGAGGATCTTCAGCAGGGGCGCCGCCTTGAGCAGGTGCTCGGCCAGCTCGGCGACCGGTTCGACCACGTGCTCGCAGTTGTCGAAGACCAGCAGGGCGGGCCTGTCGCCCAGCGCGTGGACGATCCGGTCGACCGGCGACAGCGGCCCGCTCACGTCGTCGCGCACGCCGAGGACGCCGCCGACCGCCTGGTACACCTCGGCGCAGGCGCGTGAGCCTCGAGACGGGGGCAGCGCGGCGAACTCGACCAGCCGTACTCCGCCGGGAAAGGCGTCGCCGGCCCGCGCGGCGACCGCAAGGGCGAGCCGGGTCTTGCCGACCCCTCCCGCGCCGGTGAGGGTGACCAGTCTGGCGCTCTCCAGCAGGGCGCGCAGCTCGCCGACCGCCTCGGCCCTGCCGATCAGGTCGGTGAGCGGGCTCGGCACGTTCGTCAACGGGCGGACGGAGGTCGTGACGGGAGCGGGCGCGGCGGTCAGCGCGGGGTCCTGGGTCAGGATCGCCTGGTGCAGCGCGGCCAGCTCGGGGGTGGGATCCAGGCCGAGGCTCTCGGCCAGCAGCTCGCGCAGCTCGGCGTAGCTGCTCAGGGCGGCGCTCTGCCGTCCCGCGAGGTAGAGCGCGCGCACGTGCGCGGCGCGCAGCCGCTCGCGCAGCGGATGGACGGCGACCAGGTCGCCGAGCTCGTCGGCCAGCAGCGCGTGCTCGCCCAGCCGCAGCCGCGCCTCGGCCTGCTCCTCCAGCGCGGTCAGCCGCTGCTCCTCCAGCCGCGCTGTCGCCGCCCTGGTGAACTCCTCGTCGGCGAAGTCGGCGAAGGCGGGGCCGCGCCACACCGCGAGGGCGTCGGCCAGCAGGGCGGCGCGCTCTTCCTGATGCTCGCTCGCCCGCGCCCGAGCCGTCAGCTCCTGGAAGCGGGCCTCGTCGACCGCGCCGGGCTCGACGCGCAGCTGGTATCCGGCCGGGCGGGAGACGATCAGCTGCCTGCCGCCGGGCTCGGCCTCCTCCAGCACCCGGCGCAGCTGCCAGATCTTGCTCTGCAGCGCGCCTGTCGGGTTGTTCGGCGGCTTCGCGCCCCACACGTCGTCGATCAGCCTGTCGGCCGGCACCGGCCGTCCCCTGTGCACGAGCAGGTCGGCCAGCAGGGCGCGGACCTTGAGCTCGGGAACCCTGACCGCTCGCCCGTCCTCCGTCCACACCCCCAGCGGGCCGAGCACCCCGAAACGCATGCGGTCACGGTAGCCCATCGCGCACCTCAGACCAGGGCCGGGTGGGCGGCAGAGGACCGGGAGAAGTCCGGGAGAACATCCACAGCGCTCCCGGCGACGCTGGAGCCCTCTACGGAAGGAGCCCCATGTCATCGAAGAGAGCGGGAAGCAGGGAGTGGACCGGGCTGGCCGTGCTGGCCCTGCCCACCCTGCTGCTGTCCCTCGACCAGAGCGTGCTGTTCCTGGCGCTGCCGCCCCTGGCCGAGACGCTGCGGCCCAGCGGCACGCAGACCTTGTGGATCATGGACGTCTACGGGTTCATGATGGCCGGCTTCCTGGTCACCATGGGCACGCTCGGAGACAGGATCGGCCGCAGGAGACTGCTGATGATCGGCGCCGTCGGGGTCGGCGTCACCTCCTTGCTGGCCGCCTACTCCACGAGCGCCGAGATGCTCATCGTCAGCCGGGCGCTGCTCGGGGTCGCCGCGGCCACGCTCATGCCGTCCACGCTGGCCCTGATCAGCAACATGTTCCAGGACCCCGGGCAGCGCGGCAGGGCCATCGCGCTGTGGGCAGGCTGCTTCATGGCCGGCACCGCGCTCGGCCCGGTGGTCGGCGGGGTGCTGCTCGAGTTCTTCTGGTGGGGCTCGGTGTTCCTCCTGGGCGTGCCCGTGATGCTGGTCCTGCTGGTGACAGCACCTTTCCTGCTGCCTGAGTACCGCGACCCGACGGCCGGCAGGCTCGACCTGTTCAGCGTGGCCCTCTCGCTGGCCGCCGTCCTGCCGTTCGTCTACGGGCTCAAGGAGATCACCCGGTACGGCTGGCAGCCGCTGCCGATCCTGACCGCGCTGGCCGGGCTGGCCGTCGGCGCGGTGTTCGTGGCCAGGCAGCGCGGGCTGGCCCATCCGGTGCTGGACGTCCGCCTGTTCCGCTCCCCCGCCTTCACCGCCTCGCTGCTGATCTCCACGCTCATCATGGTCGCCATGTCGGGCAGCTACCTGTTCGTCACCGGCTTCCTCCAGATGGTCGAAGGGCTCTCCCCCGCGCGGGCCGGCCTGTGGATGGTGCCGTCGGCGATCGCCTCCATCGTCTCGGCGCAGCTGGCGCCCACCCTGGCCAGGCGCTTCTCGATGGGGACGGTCATCGGCGCGGGACTGGCCGTCGCGGCGGCCGGTTACGTGGTGATCGCCTTCGCCGGTCCCGTCGGCGGGCTGCCGTTGCTGGTCACCGGATTCGTGGTCAGCTTCTTCGGCACCGGCCCCATCGGGGCGCTGGGCACCCACCTGGTGGTCAGCTCGGCCCCTCCCGAGCAGGGCGGGTCGGCGGCCTCGCTGCAGGAGACCAGCGGCCACCTCGGTGTCGCGGCAGGCATCGCCGCCCTCGGCAGCCTCGGCGCCGCCGTCTACCGCGAGAAGGTCGTCATCCCCGCCGGAGCCTCCTTCGACGCCGCCCGCGACAACCTCGAGGGCGCGCTGGCGCTGGCGGGGCTGCTTCCCGCGGAGGTCCTGGCCGCCGCCAGGGCCGCCTACACCAGCGGGCTGAACACCGTCGCGGTCGTGTGCGCGGTGTTCGCCGCCGCCGCCGCGCTCGTCGCGATCACCGCCCTGCGGCGGGTCGGCGCCGGCGGGGTGGCGCTGGAGAGGGAGCGGCCGCTCGAGCCCTCGGGCGCCGTCAGGCGAGGTTCAGCCGGCTGAGCTCGCGCCGGGAGCTGACGCCCAGCTTGGGATAGGCCTTGTACAGGTGGTACTCGACCGTGCGGGGGCTGAGGAAGAGCTGGGCGGCGATCTCGCGGCTGCTGTGTCCCGTGGCGGCCAGCCGTACGACGTGCAGCTCCTGCGGAGTGAGCTCCGCGACGGGAGCGGGGTGGGCGGTCCTCGGCGTCTCCCCCGTGGCGTGCAGCTCGGATCTGGCGCGCTCGACCCACGGGGCGGCGCCCAGCCGGGCGAAGGTCTCCATGGCCGCGTGCAGCGGGGCTCGGGCGTCGCCGGGACGGCGGGCACGGCGCAGCCACTCGCCGTGGAGCAGCTGGGTGCGGGCGTGCTCGAAGGGACGGCCGCCCTGGGCGTGCAGGCGGAGCGCCTCCAGGTAGAGGCTCTCGTCGTCGCTCGTCAGCGCCCGGCAGCGCAGGGCCACGGCCTGGGCCCATGGCTGCCGGGAGGCGTCCGCCCAGGCCACCAGGCGGCGCAGCGGCTCCTGCGCCCTGTGCGGCTGCGCCAGCCGTACGGCGGCCTCGATCTGGTCGGGGGCGGAGGACAGCAGCACCGCGGCGTTGCGCCCCGGCCCCGACCAGGCGGCCTCCAGACGGTCCAGAGCGGACTCGTGGTCACCCAGCGACAGCTCCAGCAGGCCCAGCACCGCCTCGCCCGTCGCCCGGTAGGCGGCGGGCGCCTCGCCTACCAGCCGGCGGCAGCGGTCCTCGTCCCCCTCGATCGCGGCGATCCTGGCGCTGACCCCGTTGATCCACGCGATGCGCTGCTGCAGGCCGCCGTCGCAGGCGATCCCGACGGCCTCGGCGACCGAGGCCTCGGCGTCGCGGTGCAGGCCCGCCCACACCTGGGTCTGGGCCAGGACCTGCAGGACCTGGGGCAGCGCGCCGATGAGGCCGTTCTCGCGGCAGCGCGCCACCTCGGCCGCGGCCAGCGCCATGGTGGTGGCGTCGTCCCCGATGATCATTCCGGTGTAGAGGGCGCGTTCGGTGTCGGAGGAGGTGGACAGGAACTCCACCAGCAGCGGCAGGCCGCGCGCGTAGTCGGCGCGCATGAGGTGGGACAGGCCCTCGGCCATGGGGTCGGGCGTGCCGAGCGCGGCCAGCTTCCTGGCCGCGGCTGAGACCGCGCCCTCGTCTCCGGTGAACCAGGCGTAGGTGGCGCCGGTACGCAGCATGGCGGCGCCCTGACACGGATCGGCCAGGTCGGCGCGTTCCTGGAGCAGGTGGACGGCCTGCTTCTCCTGGCCGAGCTCGAACATCGCCGCCGCGCGCGCCATGGTGAGCTCCGCGTCGGGAAGGCCGGGCTCGACCAGGCTCTCGGCCCTCTCGGCGAGGACGGCCGCCTGGTCGGGATGCCCGCCCGACAGCGCGCAGGCCGCCGCTCTGGACAGCCAGCCGACCTGCTGCCGCACGTCGGGGCCGAGCCTGGCGGCCTGCTCGTACAGACGGGCGGCGGCGGCGTAGGCGGTTCGGGAGGCCGTTCGCTCGGCCGCGGCGGCCAGCTCGGCCGCCACACCGGCGTCGGGCTCCATCGTCGCGGCGGGCAGGTGGTGCGCCCTGCAGTCGGGGGTCTTGGCGACCTCGGCCAGAGCCCTGTGCACGGCCACGCGCCTGGCCAGCGCCGCGCCCTGGTAGGCGGCGGTGGCGACCAGCGGGTGCCTGAAGGCCACCCCCGACTCGCTCACCTGCATCAGCCCGGCCCTTTCGGCCTCCTCGAGGTCGTCGAGGCCGACGCCGAGCGTCTGTGCCGCCTCCAACTGGAGCGGCAGGTCTCCCCTGCCCTCGGCGGCCGCGATCAGCGCCATCAGCCTGGTCCGCTCGGGCAGGCGGCCGATCTGCGCCCTGAACGACGAGAGCACCCTGTCGGCCACCTGCAGGTGCGGCTGCCGCCCCGCCTGGCCGCGCCTGGCCGCGGCGAACTCGATCAGCGCGAGCGGGTTGCCCCCCGACTCGGCGATGACCTCCTCGCGCAGGACCGGCGCGACCTCGAGCTCGGCCAGCAGGCTGGTCGCGCTCCCGCCGTCGAGCCTGGAGGGGCGCAGCTCGGTCAGGCCTGGCGCGGCGAAGCCGTCCTCCCTCGTGGCGAAGACCATCGCCACGCCCTCGGCGGCCAGCCGTCTCGCCGCGAACAGCAGGGGCTCGGCGCTGGCGTCGTCGAGCCACTGGGCGTCGTCGACCAGGCACAGCACGGGACCCTCCTCCGCCAGGTCGGCCAGGAGGGTGAGGACGGCGAGCCCGGTGAGGAAGCGGTCCTGCCCGCGTGCGAGGTCGGCTCCGAGCACCGCCTTGAGCGCGGCGGCCTGCGGGCCCGGCAGCGCGTCGAGGCGGTCCTGCAGCGGCCACAGCAGCTGCGTCAGCGCGCCGAAGGCGAGGTCGGCCTCGGGCTCGATGCCCGTCACGCGCAGCACGCGCAGGCCGAGCGCTGCCGCGCCGCCCGCCGCCCAGTCGAGCAGCGCGGTCTTGCCGATGCCCGCCTCGCCGCGCACCACGAGGGCGCCGCTGTGCCCCTGCCGCGCAGAGGTGATCAGGCCTTCGAGCTCGGCCTGTTCAGTGGACCGCCCGTAGAGCACGACACCTCCAAGTACCTGTGACCAGTAGATCCTACTGATGCGCCGAAACATTCCCCGCTCGTACGTTCGTCGGCATGAACGAACTATTCGAGCAGGTCACCCTGGGCAAACTGGACCTTCCCAACCGCCTGGTGATGGCGCCGATGACGCGCAGCCGCGCCGTCGGCGGACTGGTGACGGATCTGACGGCCGAGTACTACGCGCAGCGGGCCGGCGCCGGGTTGATCATCACGGAGGGCACCCAGCCCTCGGTGATCGGCCAGGGTTACATCGACACCCCCGGGTTGCACGCGCGCGAGCAGGCCGAGGCGTGGCGCAGGGTCACCGACGCCGTCCACGAGCGCGGCGGCCGGATCTTCGTCCAGTTGATGCACTCGGGACGGGTCGGCCACCCCTGCCTCTACCCTGACGGCGCGCTGCCGGTGGCTCCCTCGGCGATCGCCTCCGGCGGTCAGATCTACACCCATGACGGCATGCTCGACCATCCCACGCCCCGCCCGATGACGCTCGACGACATCGCCTCGACGGTGGAGGACTTCGTCACGGCGGCCACGTACGCGATGGAGGCCGGGTTCGACGGGGTGGAGCTGCACGCCGCCAACGGCTACCTGCTCCACCAGTTCCTGTGCGGCAGCGCCAACGCCCGCTCCGACGCCTACGGCGGCTCGGTCGAGAACAGGATCCGCTTCGCGGTGGAGGTCGCGCAGGCGGTCTCCGACGCGATCGGGCCCGAGCGGGTCGGCATGCGCATCTCCCCCGCCAACGGCAACAACGGGATCGACGAGCGGGACTCCGCCGACGTCTACCCTGCCCTGATGCGCGCCCTGGCGCCGTACGAGCTGGCCTACGTGCACGTCATGGAGTTCGGCAGCAGGGAGATCACCAAGCTGGTCAGGGCCGCCTGGCCCGGCACCCTCATCCTCAACCCGCACGCGACGGGCCAGGAGGCGAAGGTCACGCCTGAGGCCGCGACCGCGGTGCTGCGCGAGGGCCTGTGCGACGCGGTCAGCCTCGCCACCCTGTGGCTGGCCAATCCCGACCTGCCCGAGCGCATCAGGGCGGGGGGTCCGTACAACGAGGCCGATCCCTCCACCTTCTACGGCGGCGGCCACCGCGGCTACACCGACTACCCGACGGTGGCCGCCCGATGAGCCTCCACGTACGGCAGGCCAGGCTCTCGGCGCTCTCGCTGGCCGTGCTGGCAGGGCCGATGTCGTTCGGCATCGCCGGCCCCGCGCTCATCCTGGGCGAGGTCGCCGACGGCCTCGGCGTCTCGCCCGCGACGGCGACCTGGCTGGTGACGGTGTTCGGCTGGGGCATCGCGGTGGGAACGCCGCTCATGTCGGGGCTGGTCGGCCACCGCGGGGTGCGCGCCACGGCGGCGCTGTGCGGTCTGCTCGTCCTGGTGGGATCGGCTCTCGCGCTCGTCGCGCCCTCCTTCCCCTTCCTGCTGGCCGGCAGCGCCGCGCAGGCGCTCGGCGCCGCCGGTCTGACAGGGCTGGCCATGCACCTGGCCGACTCCCCTCGCAGGATGGGCGTGGCCACGGCCTCGCTCGCCGTGGTCGGCTCGGTGTCGCCACTCGTGGGGTCGCTGGTCAGTGATCTGCTGTCGTGGCGCGTCGTGCTCGCGCTGCCGGTGGTGGCCGTGCTGGCGGTGCCCGCCGTCCTCGGTCATGCGCGCCAGGAGCCTTCGCCCGGCCGGTTCGACGCGACGGGCGCCGTGGTCCTGACCGCGCTGGTCACCGCGCTGGTGTTCGTCCCCCACCAGCCCATGGTGGCGGGGATCGCCGCGGTCGTCGTGGCGGCGGCGTTCGCGCTGCACCTGCGGCGCAGGCCTGACGGCTTCGTGCCCGCCGTCCTGGTGCGCTCGCCCGCGTTCCTCGGCGCGGCGGGGCTCGCCTTCGCCCTGGCCGTCGGCAACTTCGCGCTGATCTACGCCCTTCCCGCCCGGCTGACGGAGCTGACGAGCTGGACGTCCGCGCAGATCGGCGTGGCCATGGTGTGGCCGCTGCTGTTCGGCGGCGGCCTGTCGTGGTTCGTCGTGGCGGCCTCCGCCAGGATGCGACCGCGCCCGGTCATCGCGGCGCTGGTCGTCGCGGGTGTCGCGGCCGCGCTGACCGCGGCCTTCACCGGGTGGGCGTTCGGCCTGCTGGCCGCGCAGGCGGCGGCCTCGATCGCGGCCGCCTCGGGACAGGGGGTGCTGGCGGTCCGCGCCACCTCCGCGGCCCCCGAGGAGCACAGGGCGGCCGCGATCGGCCTGTTCAACCTGTGCTACCTGCTGGGAACCGCCTTCGGCCCCGCCATCGTGGCGCTGCTCGTTTCCGCCTGACAGAAGGGACGACCACCATGCAGTTCGGAGTCTTCACCGTCGGCGACGTGGCGGCCGATCCGGTCACCGGGCGCACGCCGACCGAGTACGAGCGCATCAAGGCGATGACCACCATCGCGATCAAGGCCGAGGAGGTGGGCATGGACATCTTCGCGACCGGCGAGCACCACAACCCGCCGTTCGTGCCGTCGTCGCCGACGACCCTGCTCGGCTACGTCGCCGCCAGGACCGAGCGGCTGATCCTGTCCACCTCCACGACGCTGATCACCACCAACGATCCCGTGAAGATCGCCGAGGACTACGCGATGCTGCAGCACCTGGCCGACGGCCGGGTGGACCTGATGATGGGCAGGGGCAACACCGGCCCCGTCTACCCGTGGTTCGGCAAGGACATCCGCGACGGCATCCCCCTGGCCATCGAGAACTACGCCCTGCTGCGCAGGCTGTGGCGTGAGGAGGCGGTCGACTGGACGGGGCCGCTTCCGCACGCCGCTGCAGGGCTTCACCTCCACGCCGCGCCCGCTCGACGGGGTGCCGCCGTTCGTGTGGCACGGCTCCATCCGCTCGCCCGAGATCGCCGAGCAGGCGGCCTACTACGGCGACGGGTTCTTCGCCAACCACATCTACTGGCCGAAGGACCACTTCCAGCGCCTGATCGGCATCTACCGCGAGCGGTACGCCCACTACGGGCACGGCACCCCCGAACAGGCGATCGTCGGCCTCGGCGGCCAGGTCTACCTGCACAGGAACTCGCAGGAGGCGGTGCGGGAGTTCCGCCCCTACTTCGACAACTCCTCCGTGTACGGCCACGGCCCCTCGCTGGAGGAGATGACCGAGCAGACGCCGCTGACGGTCGGCAGCCCGCAGGAGGTCATCGACAGGACCCTGACCTTCCGCGAGCACTTCGGCGACTACCAGCGCCAGCTGTTCTTCATGGACGGCGCGGGGCTGCCGCTGAAGACCGTTCTCGAGCAGCTCGACATCCTGGGCGAGGAGGTGGTGCCCGTACTCCGCAAGGAGTTCTCCGCCCGCCGTGCAGCAGGCGTGCCCGACGCCCCCGTCCACCCGGCCCTGGGTGTCACCGGCGCCTCTGCGTGACCACCACCGGTGGCGGCATCCGGTCCCTGTGCCGGCTCGACCGAATCGCCCGCAAGCCGGCCGAGCGGGGTTCGCGCCCGACCACGCGAACGTGCTCGCCTACCAGCTGGTGTCGGCGCCATCCTTCGCGCATCGCTAGATGATCTACTCTTAAGCCCCGACACATGAGATAAAGGATCATCCATGCCAGGCAGGGCGGGACGGTCCGATGTCGGGTCATGGAGGACAGAGAGTGAAGAAGAAGACGAGCGTTGTCGCGGGGGTCACCGCGGCGGCGGCCGCGGCTGTGACGCTCGCCATGCCGGCCCAGGCTGACGCCGGTTCCACGCAGGGACCGAACCCGTACAAGCCCCACGCGGTGTGCGGGAGCGGCTACAAGATCGTCAATCATTTCGACATCAGGACCGCGGACGTCTACCTCATGCGGAACAGGCAGAAGAACACCAACTGCGTCGTCACGCTGAAGAAGAAGGACCTCGGAAGAGCCACCCCCGTCACCGCCTCGCTCCATCGGGCGGTGGACGGCAGGCCGGCGACAGGGGCCGGCCTGGGCGGCATCGAGCGGGGCTCCTTCAAGTACTACGCGGGCCCCGTCTATGTCCAGGCGACAGGGGCGCTGCGGCTCGGCAATGCCAGGCGCATGGAGTCGTGCGTGTTCTGGGCCGGAAGCACCAGCCGTGACGTCGACCCGGGCAAGTGGACGCACTGCAACTCCGCCCGAGGCGACGACGACGCGGCTCGGAGGTCGTAGGCGATGAGTACCTCAGAGCTGTTTCTTGGATCGGGTACGGAGCCAGATGGCTAGGGCAGCCAGGGGTGAGGGTGCGAGGAAGATGTAGGCGCGTTTGCCATATCGCGTCAGCCCCACGAACCGTGGATGATCGGCCCATGCACCCCATCTCAGGTTCGGCAGCGGGGCTGCTACCTCCACGGTGCTTGCGGCTGCGATGCTGTGCTCCGGCGGTGCACGCTGTAGAGGGCGAGGCCGAGCACCACCGTGGCGTAGCCGCAGAACACGGCCAATCCGGCCCACCCCGGCAGGGGGAAGTAGCCGCCCGAGGGCGCGTAGTGGGCGATGACTTGGGGGTATTGGCGGACGGTCTGCTGGACGGCGAAGGCAGCGGCCGGAGTGGGGCGCAGCAACCACCGCGATACGTCGTCGGGTAGAAGCGGCAGGGCGGCAACAACATAGGGCAGAACGGTCACCGAGATCGCGACAGTGATCGCCACCCAGGCCCGCGGCACCAGCGTGCCGAGGGCGAGCGCGAAGACGCCGGCGACGGCAAGCAACGCGGCGACACCGACGACGAGCCGCAGGTCGGTGAGCGTGGGCACGGCTAGAACGCTGATGTCGCGTGCCCGCAGGATCGCCGAGCCGAGGGGCACGACGACGCCGGCGCCGACCAGACCAGTGAGGAAGGCCGCCGTGCCGATCACGACGGCCTTCGCCGTCAGGATCCGGCCGCTGACCCCCGCGTCGTCGGCTTGACGAGAGCGGTTCCCTGCGGCCGCGAACCGAACGGCTATCACGATCACGATGATCATGGCGATGGCCAGGCCGATGAGGGTGCTGTGTGCGGTGCGCCCGCCCTCGGCGACCGGCCCGATGTCGCCGGTTCCGGTGACGCTGAACGTCCCGCTCGACCGGACAAGCCCGGGCGCCCGGTGGTATCGCTCCCAGTCGGTGCGGCCCATCTGCCCTACCGGGGCCGCGCTCCAGTCGGCGGCGGGCGCGCCGTCGAGGCTGATGTTGTCGAAATCGGCGGTGACCTGGGTGAAGCGCGATTCCGGCAGGCTCGCTCCCAGTGGCGTGCGCTTGAGCGTCAGGTCTCCTGGAGAGGCGGCGAACAGCCCCACCCGCACGGTGGCGGGAAGACCGGGCAGATACGCGGCGCCGACCTTCGTCCAGCGCGCACCGTCGGTCGATTCGTAGCCGGTGATGGTCTCGCCGGAACGGGTCAGGCGCAGCCAGCGTGGTGAGTCAGCGCTGACGCCGTTTGGACTGCCGGCCACATCGTGCACGTATTCGTACTGCATACGAACGCCGTGACCGCCGGTGGCCATGAGCGCCGCATAGGAGGAACCTGGTGCGGTGCCGTCCTTGACGATGAGGCCGGCCTTCGCCCAGGGCACGAGGCCCGGGACGATCTCGTCGTGATCGGGCGGTGGGTAGGTGATGATGCCGGTCATCGAGGTCAAGCGCGCGGTGATGCTGCCGTTCTCGCCTAAGGGCCGATGAACGAGGTAGAACGTGTCGCTCACCGAATGTCCGTGCGGTCCCACGGGATCGGTGGAGCAGGCGACCTCGACGGGTCCCTCGCTGCAGGAACTGGTGGGGATGGCCGCGAAGACGACGCCGAGCAGGATGATGGTCAGCATCGCGGCGGCCATCGCGATCTGTCGGCCACGGCTGCGGAATTTCGTCCACTCGCGGCGCACCAGTGCGGTCAGTGGCTGGACGGTGGCTTCGTTGGCTGCGTGCATGCGTCCGGTTCTACGCGTCGGGCCATAACACGGTCTGCACGGCCGCTGTTATGCCGCTGTTAAGTCCGGCGCGGCATCCTGGAGGCTGGCATGCAACGGGGAGCAGAGACGGATGAGCAAACCGGGACGCATAGCGCTGCGAGGTCACACGGTACGGCTGCGCTTCACCGTGCTGTACACCGCTGTGTTCCTCGGGTCCGCAGTGGCCCTGCTGGCCCTCACCAACCTGCTGGTCGGCGCGAACGATACCCAAGTCGCCCCCGGTCAGACCCCTGCTGCCCAGCAGTCCAGCCTCGCCGCAGCGCAGCAACGCATCCACAGCCTGGAGACCCAGCTGTCGGAGACGCAGGCGGCACAGTCGAGTCGGCTCTTGATGGGCTCGCTGGTCGCGCTGGCCGTGATGGCGGCGGTCTCGGTCTTGCTGGGCAACGCCGTCGCCAGTCGGGTGCTACGCCCGCTGCGGACGATCACCGCCGCGACGCGCCGGATCTCCGCCGAGAACCTGCACGAACGGCTGGCCGTGCCGGGCCCCGCCGATGAGGTCAAGAACCTCGCCGACACCATCGACGGACTACTGGAGCGCCTGGAAGCGTCCTTCACCGCCCAGCGCAGGTTCGTCGCGAACGCCTCCCACGAACTGCGCACACCACTGGCCACCATGCGGGCATCGGTCGACGTAGCCCTGGCCAAACCGAACCCGGCGCCACCCCAGACGGTCACGCTGGCCAACCGGCTGCGCACCCAACTCGACCGGGTCGACCGCCTCCTGGAGGGCTTGCTCGTACTCGCCCGCGCACAGCACGGCGAACTTGCCGACCGCACCCCGCTCTCGCTGGGCAACCTGGTAACGCAGGCCCTGACCGCCCGCGCCGCCGACATCGCAGCGAAGAACCTGACGGTCGAAGACAGCGGCCTTGACAAATCGGCGTGGACCCAGGGCAGCCTGACACTGCTGTCGCGGATGGCCGACAACGTGACCGATAACGCCATCGTCCACAATCAGAACAGCGGTTGGATCCGGGTTGCGACCACAGCGGACGGCGCGACGGTGCGGCTGACCGTGGAGACCGGCGGACCGGTTCTCAATTCGGAGCACGTCGCCCGGCTCGGCCGGCCCTTCCAACGACTCGCCGACCGGACCGGCCCGGGTACCGGCTCCGGCCTCGGCCTGTCGATCGTCGCGGCGATCGTCGGCGCGCACGACGGCCGCCTGGACCTGCACCCCCGACGCGAAGGCGGCTTATGCGTCACCATCTCATTGCCGGTGGCGGCCACACCCGAAGGCGGCGCGGCGTGAGGATCCTGGTGGTCGAAGACGAGCCCTCGCTCGCCGAGGTTCTGACCGAGGGGCTACGCGATCAGGCCATGGCGGTCGACGTTGCCCACGACGGCCTGACCGCCGCCACCAAGCTCGACCTCAACGGCTATGATGTGGTCGTCCTCGACCGGGACCTGCCCGGTATCCACGGCGACACCCTCTGCCAGATGATCACTGAGCGCGACGACCGCGCCATGGTCTTGATGCTCACCGCGGCAGGCTCTCCGGGAGACCGGGTCAGTGGACTGACGCTGGGCGCCGACGACTACCTCGCCAAGCCGTTCCACTTCCCGGAACTGGTGCTGCGGATCCGGGCGCTTGCCCGCCGGCGACCCTCGGCCCGCGCACGGACGCTGCGGGCGGCCGGCGTCGAGCTCGACCCCGCACGGCGCACGGCGACCCGCGACGGTCGACAGCTCGATCTCTCGGTCAAGGAGTTCGCACTCCTGGAAGCCCTCCTGCGTGCCAGCCCCTCCTCTCTCAGCGCCGAGGAGCTCCTCGAACAGGTCTGGGACGAGAACGTCGACCCGTTCACCAACACCGTTCCCGTGACTGTCGGCCGGCTGCGCCGCAAACTGGGCAGCCCACCGATCATCACCACCACGCCGGGTGTGGGCTACCGCATCGCCGCTCCGGCCGACTAAGAGCACTAAGAGTGCGTTAGGTGAGCTGACGCCCTTTTCGTCGTTGCGGTTGGATGAGGTCTGCTGGTCGATGGGTCGCCGCTCGGTCTGTCGTCACGGCTGAGTGAACAAGCCGGGCTCGGTTTCGATGAGGATGCCGCGGCTGGTCAGGCGTTTGAGCTTGGCGCGGACGTTTTGGATGCCGTTGGGCGTCAGGGGCAGGTCCATCGCCAGAGCCAGGTCGCGGGCGCGCAGCGAGCCGCCGGTCTCGCTGAAGACGGTGAGGATCTGCTGGTAGTCGGGATGATCGAAGCCGACCAGCGGCGGCGCATCCGGTTCGGCCGGAGCGAGGTCCGCTTCAGCGAGGGACAGGAGCGTCTTGCGGCTGATCCGTAGATGCTCGGCCTCCTGGCTGAGTTCACTGAGCCGCGCGGTCAGGGAGTCGATGTCGGTCTGGGTCTGCTCGATGTGCGGGTCAGGGCCTGTTCGCGGGTATCGAGGCGGTCCAGAAGCCAGGTTCCGGGCTCGGGCGGGGCGGGCATCGGGCCTGGTCAGGTCCACCGCCAGGACGGCGTCGAAGGGGTCAGACGCCGGGACATCACGTCCGTCATCGCCCAGTACACCCGTGATTCGGAACTCGATGGGAGATGTTCATAGTCGCGGACCAGGCGCCGGTGGAACATCAAGATCCCGTAGGTCCGCTCGACGACCCATCGTTTCGGCTGGGGCACGAAGCCTTTGTCGGCGGGGTTGCGAGATCTCCCGCAGCGCATAGTTGCCTTCGTGGCCGCTGACCGAGGGGTGCGCGGCCTTCCATGCGTCAGACTGGCGGTAACACCACAAATCCACACGATCACATAACGACATCACGGATGGAGGCTCACGTAGGCACTCTCAGGGGCTCGAGAGCGGCTAGGACGAGGTTGAGGCCGAAAATGAACTCCTCCGCCGGGTCGAAGCCGGCAGCGACGAGCACCGCGGCGGACTCGTTGAGGTAGGGGAACTCGTCAGGAGGAAGCTGGGACAGGAAGACATCCTCGGCCATGTCCGCGAACTCATCGGCGGTGTCGAACGGCAGGCTGGCTTCCTGCAGGGCGAAACCATAGACGTAGCTGTCGAGCAACCAGTTGGCGTGCGTCGCCATCAAGACCGGGAAGCCAGCCCTCCGCAGGCAGGCGGTGACCGCTTCGCGGTGGCGGAGGTTCGCGGGCCCCGGCGATGTCCGCGACTCCATCAGGCCGATCGCCCACGGGTGACGTGCGAGAACCTGTCGGGCGGATACCGCCCGACGTCGCATCGCTGACTGCCAGTCGGTCTCTTCAGGCGGAAGCTCGATCTCCTCGAACACGACGTCGATCATGGCGTCCAGCAACTCCTCCTTGCTCGCCACGTAGTAGTAGAGCGACATCGCGCCCGCGCCGAGCGCGCGAGCCAGCCGGCGCATGCTCAGCTCGCCGACCCCCTCGCGGTCGGCAAGCCGGACCGCCTCGACCACCACCCGCTTCTTGCTCAGCCCCGCATCTGACGCGACCTGGCGTCGTTCCCTCGCAGACAACGGGTCTCCTCGCTCCCTCGAACGGCTTGACAATCGTCCAGCGTACGGTCATGGTACAGCGTACGACCGTGGTACAGCGTACGACGTACGATGTACGAACCAGCGAGAGTCGCAGCTCGGACGTGAGGAGGCTTCTGTGGGAATCGAACAGCGATCGAGTGCCGGAGCACGCCTGGTGCCGGGGGCGAGTCCGGCCGGGGCGACAACGATGCGGGCCGCCGACCAGCACCGCTACGGCCCGCCCTCAGCGCTCGAGTCGTCCGAGGTCCGGGCTACCGCTGCCCGGTCGAGGCGATGTGCTCGTCCAGGTGGGCGAGGCCTCGGTACATCCCTGCCGCCACTCCGGCGAAGGGACCGCTCCTCTCGGAAGAAGAACCGATGACCATCCGAACGAAAACCCCGAACCTGCTCGACAACCCGCCGGTCCCCGTGCAGGCCAAGCTCGCCGCCGCGTGGACCAGCTTCATGTTCCTCTACATCTACGTCGACTACTTCCACCTCCACAAGCCCGGCGTCATCGACAACCTCCGCGCCGGCGTCGTCTTTGAGTTCGACATCAGCTCGACGTTGTTGACCATGATGCTCGCGTCCGTGGCGATCCCGGCCCTGATGGTGATGCTCTCCATGACGCTGCCCGCCCGGGTGAACCGCGCCACGAACCTCGTCGTTGCATTGCTCTACATCCCCTACTCGGCGGTCAACGCGGCGGGGGAGTCCTGGGACTGGGCCCCCTTCTACGGCCTCTCCATCGGAGTCGAGGTGCTGCTCCTGGCCTTCATCCTGCGCTCGGCCTGGACCTGGCCTCGAACCCCCGCCGTCCCAGCCGGTCCCGCGACGACCGACCTTCGACAGGACCTCCGACAGTAGGTATCCGTGTAAAGCCCTACGGCGTGAAGCCCGCCGCCGCGGACACCGGGCCGACCGTGGCCAGCTCAGTCGCGGTATACGCAGAGAACCTGCTCACGAGCGGTCCGGTGTCCGCGCCAGCCGCGCCCGTAGGCCGAACGGCGGCTGACCGACCAGCAGACCTCATCCAACCAACCGAAACGACGAAAGGGGCATTGCTTAACGCACTCTAAGAGCTGCTTCTAGATTTGCTGACTAATTGTTGCTGGGTTGCCACGATTAGTGCATGGGTCGTGGTGATCTGACGAACGCGGACCGGGAGCGGCTCGAGCCGCTGCTGACCGCGATCCAGGCCGAGCAGGACGCCGAGGGCCGGGTGGACTGGGACATTTCCGTGGGCTCCACTACTGTCCGGGCGCACCAGCACGCCGCGGGCGCGCCCCGTACACCGCCGCCTCCCGTGCCGGGGCACCAAAGGGGGATGCTGCGAGGGACAAGCCGGGGCGATCAGGTGCTGGCCGCGCTGCCGCCCGGCTGGCGGAGGTGGTCAGACTGGGGAATGCCCAGGCCGTTCCCGCGGCGGGTTCACCACCAAGATCCGCCTGTCGGCCGACGGCCGCTGCCGGGTGCTGTCACCGGTCCTGACACCGGGCCAGTACGGCGACCAGCCCGCAGTTCCAGCGGGCGCTGGGCAACATCCGGGTTCCTCGGCCGGGGCCGGGACGTCCGCACACCCGGTCGGACAGTTTGGCCGCGGACAAGGCCTACTCCTCCCGCGCCAACCGCACGTACCTGTGCCGGCGACACATCCGCCACACCATCCCCGAACCACGCGATCAACGTGCCGCCGGCGCGGCTCAGCCGGGGGACGGCCCACCGGCTTCGACGCCGAACGCCACACGCCACGCAACGTCGTCGAACGGGCGATCAACCGTCTGAAGAACTTCCGGGCCGTGGCCGCTCGATACGACAAGCGCACCTACATCTTCCTCGGCACCGTCACGCTGGCCGCCCTGGCCATCTGGCTCCGAACCTGATCCAGGAAACAGCTCTTAGCCGACAAAGAAATGGACAGTGGCTCATCATGCCTGACGGAAGGGCTGAGCGGCCCGTCGAGCGTCGTCGATTCACCGCGGAGAGGCTGCCCCCATCATGTGCGTGTTCACCGCGCGAAATTCCACTTGTCGGCGCATCATTGGAAATAGCGGTTTCACATAATGCCCTCATCGCCGCCATTGAGACCGTTTTCAGCGCCATGCCCCCCTTTCTGTTCGAGCAACAACTCTTGGCCTTTCCGTGGACGGCGGGCGGGCCTGCCCATTTCTTTCCCTGGGTACATCGCCGACTGTCGCGGCCTGTCGCGAATTCACAGCTTCTTCAGATCGACCGACAGAAAACGGAAAGAAATGACGACAGAGACCACCCTTTCCCGACACGGCGGACGTGTTCGCATTCTGGCACTCGCCACCCTCTTCACCAGCGCCCTCCTCGTGCCCGCCGGACAGGCGGTGAGCGAGGTCGGCTCGCAGGCCATGGCCGGTCAGCCCGCTGCCGCCGTCGCCGTCACCGTCGGGGACAAGTCGCTGCTGAGCTGCCGCCACGGGCGCGACTGCCGCCACGCCCGCCACCACGGCGGCCACAAGCGCTCGTGCAACTGCCCTGCCGGCCCTCGTGGACCGCAGGGCCCGCGGGGCGAGAAGGGCGAAAAGGGCGAGAAGGGTGAGAAGGGCGACAGGGGTCCCGCGGGTTCCTCGAGCGGCTCCGCGGCGAGCATCGACTCGGCCTTCCACAAGAACTACAAGTACGTCGTGACCGCGCCGGGCGACGGAAGCACGCTCGTCCGCGACCCGCGCACCACGCCCAGGTGGCATGACCTGTCGGATGTGGCGGGCTACCCCGGCGAGGTGGTGGCGGTGTCGGCCGCGGTCATGAGCATGGGCGGCGACCTGCACGTGACCGTGCGCAACCAGACCGGGGAGATCGCACAGACCTCCTGCAAGATCAACCCCGTACCGGGCCAGTACGCCGCCAACCCCGCGTGGCCGGACAACTGCGCCCCGTTCGAGAACCTGACTCCGCCGAAATAGCTCCCGCGCGGCTCATCCTGCGCGGGTGAACGCAGGGCCACCGCGTGATCGCCGGCAGGAGCCGGAGGTCACGCGCTGGCCGCCGCCGTGATGTGGCGGCAGCACGCACAGCCAGTGGCCCGTGCCCTCTGGCGAACACGTCGATCGTCCACTCGTCGGCGTCGAAGCGTCGGCCCAGGTGGTGCGCGGTCTTAATGATCCGTCGTGAAGAGCGCCGTGTCGCCGTCGGAGCTCGTGTCGTGGTCCATCGCCCGATTCACCGGGCGGCCGTCCAGCGGTTCCGCTCGCCCGCGACGGCGCAGGCGGGGTGGGTGCGGGAGGCGTAGGAGCGGGCGGCGACCACGAGACCGAGGCCCAGCCCGGCGAAGGCCAGCCCGCCGAAGGCGATCATCCAGGTCAGTCCCGCACGGGTGAAGCCGCCCGACGGCTCGATCGCCGGCAGCACGCCGACGGCGGTGAGCGGGGCGTAGACCGTGAGCCCGATCCCGTACACCGAGAGGCTGGCGGCGGTCAGCCAGGCGGGGACCAGCGGCAGCAGCCTGGGGACGCGCCGGCCCGAGAGGAACAGCGTCCAGCGGGGGAAGACCATGCCCCACCGGTGCATCAGGCCGAGGAGCAGGAAGATCGCCAGCAGCGCGGCCAGCACGGTGATGTCGATCCCCACCGAGGCCAGCGCCCTGGCCGAGGCCGGCGCGGCGGCGTTGGCCCGATCCCACTCCTCGGCGGTGACTCCGAGCGCGTCGCCGCCCAGCGTCCAGACGGTCTTGACCCCCGCCCACGGCACGATGCCGCACATCAGCGCGTAGACCGCCACCCGCGTCCGCCGCGACGCGGTGGAGGCGGCGGGATGGAGCAGCGGACCGGCTCCCACGCCCCTGTGGGCCTGCCCGCAGCGGACGCACCGTCCGCGCAGGCGGCGACGATGGCCTACCGCGGTCAGGACCAGCAGACCCGCGCCCGCCGTGTCGAGCAGGACATGGGCCAGGCCCGTGGCGCTCTCCACCCCCGATCCCGACACCAGGGTCACGAACTGGAGGGGCAGGCTGATCATCCCCGCCACGAAGACCGGGACGGCCACCGCCAGCACGGTCGTCACCGCCGTCGCGCCGGCACGGGTCAGCGGCCTGGCGGTGGCCAGACAGGCGGCCGCCGCGACGACGGCGAGCAGGGCCAGCAGGAGCTGGGCCACAGGGGCGTAGGGCGTGCCGGGAGTCCATGGCACGGTGGTGCCCGTCACCGCCCACGTGAGCTGCACGGTCGCGTACAGCGCGCCCCACGTCGCGGCGGCGGATGGCGCCCAACTCGGCCAGCTCTGCGCCCAGGACTCCGGTCCCGGCTGCCCGCCGGCAGGTGCTTCACTGACGCTCATGAGAGGTCCTTCGGTGTCGAGGTCATGCCGATGCCCGGCCTCCACCGAAGATCGCAGCCGCCTCGCCCCCCGCTCCTCCCCCACCGAAGGGAGCCCGCTCCCCCTGAGGGGGGAACCGTCCCACTCAGGGGAACACGCCGTCTGAGGGGCGCGGGCCGGCTGCAGGGAGTGGGCCGCCTACGGGAAACGGGCCGCTACGCCTTGTCCGTCGCGGCGGCGGCGCCCGCCGCCGTCCAGCCCGGATCGCGGAAGCGGGCGGTGAGGCTGCCCTCCGTCGGTTCCTCGCCGCACGCGCGGCAGACGACCCTGGGTTCGAGGTCGGCCCCGCACGCGTGCTCGAACACCACAGGAGGAACGTCGGCCAGGTGGCGGTCGCCCCACTGCATCAGGGTGAGAAGAACAGGGCGCAGTTCCCGTCCCGCGTCGGTGAGGTGGTACTCGAAGCGAGGGGGATGCTCCTGGTAGGGCACCTTCTCCAGGACGCCCGCCTCGACCAGCCGTCGCAGCCGGGCGGCGAGGATGTCACGCGGGGCGCCGATGTTGGCCACGAGGCCGTCGAACCTGCGCACGCCGTAGAACACCTCGCGCAGCACCAGCAAGGAGTGCTTCTCGCCGATGACGGCGAGCGCGTCGGCGATCGAGCACGGGCGTGGTCTCTTCATGACCTCCACCCTATGCGCGTCAGTTGGATTATCTGACTCACTCGGGGGCAGGGAGGAGCGTTGTGAAGCTGCTGGTGATCTGCAACTCGTCCGCCGGTGGGGCCGATGACGACGCCCTCCGCACGGTGCTGCGCACCCTCGAGGAGGGAGCCGACGTCCTGACCTACGAGGATCCTGACGACCTCGCGAGCGTGCTGGCGGCGCACCCCGATCGCGTCCCGGTGGCGGTGGGCGGCGACGGCAGCCTGCACGCGCTGGTGGCGGCGCTGGCCGCGCGAGGCGAGCTGGGCGACAGGACGGTCGGGCTGGTGCCGCTCGGCACCGGCAACGACCTGGCCAGAGGGCTGGGCATCCCCCTCGACCCGCGCGAGGCGGCGCGCGTGGTCCTGGACGGGCACACGCGCGCGCTGGACCTGCTTACCGACGACAGGGGCGGCATCGTGGTCAACGCCGTGCACGTCGGGGTGGGCGCTCAGGCCTCCGAGCAGGCCGCGCCGCTCAAGCCGTTCCTGCGCAGGACGGCCTACGCCGTCGGCGCGGTGCTCGCGGGGCTGCGGGCGCGCGGGTGGCGGCTGCGGATCACCGTGGACGGCACGCCGGTGGCCGACGGCCGCCGCAGGGTCCTGATGGCCGGCATCGGCAACGGCACCACGATCGGCGGTGGCACCCCGCTGACCCCCGCCGCCCGGCCCGACGACGGCCTGGCCGACGTGGTCGTCTCCTTCGCCGTCAGCCTGCCGGCCCGCCTGGGCTTCGCCCTCCTGCTGCGCAGGGGCGAGCACCGCTCACGCGCTGACGTGCGCACCTACCGGGGCGGCGAGATCACGATCGCGGGCGAGGCCGTGCCGGTCAACGCCGACGGGGAGCTGGGCGCGGCGGTCACCCGCCGCACCTGGACGGTCCTGCCCGGAGCCTGGCGCATCCTGGCCCCCGAAGCGGACGCGGCCGGCCAGGCAGGCGTCACGCGTTGAGCGGGGAGGGCTCGTCCGCGTCGGATCCGTCGCGGACGGCGCCCGCCAGTATCGCGTCGAGCAGGCCGGGATAGCGCGCGTCGAGGTCGTCCCTGCGTAGCGTCAGCAGGTTCTCCCTGCCCGAGGGCTGCTGCCAGATCACGCCGCTGTCGCGCAGCACCCGCCAGTGGTGCGTCATCGTCGACTTCGAGGTCACCCCCAGCAGGTTCAGCACCCCGCCACAGTTGTGCTCCCCTCCGGCGTCGAGCACCCGGACGACGGCGAGCCGCAGCGGGTTCCCCAGCGCCGACAGGACGTTCTCGATCCGGATCTGATCGCGGTCGGGGTGGCGGAAGCTCATGGTCCCACTGTACCGCGACAGTCGAACATTGCGGCTTGCCTCACGGTACGAATGTACGTAAGGATACGTACGATCCCGAACCTGAGAGAGGCCTTCTCGTATGCCCATGTCATCCGCGCCTGCCAGGCGACGGCACGGCTGGATCCTCGCGCTCCTGGCTCTCGCGCAGCTCGTCTACGCGCTCGACCTCAACATCGTCTTCGTCGCCCTCCCCGAGATCGGCTCGGAGCTGGGCTTCCCCGGCCAGACCCAGCAACTGGTCGTGAGCGCGTACGTCGTCTTCGCGGGCGGCTTCCTGCTGTTCGGCGGGCGCGCGGCCGATCTGCTCGGCCGCCGCCGCGTCTTCGTGCTCGCCCTCGTGCTCTACGCCGTCTCCTCCCTGGCGGGAGGACTGGCGCCCAACGCGGCGGTCATCATCGTCGCCCGCGCCGTCCAGGGCATCGGCGGCGCGCTGCTGCTGCCCGCCACCCTGTCGCTGATCAACACCATCTTCGAGGAGGGGCCCAGGCGGAACAGGGCGCTGGCGGTCTGGGGCGGCGCGGGCGCCAGCGGCCTGACCATCGGCGCGCTGCTCGGCGGCGTCCTCACGGAGAACTTCGGCTGGCCCGCCGTGTTCTTCGTCAACGTCCCGCTGGCCGGGCTCGTCGCGCTGGCCTCGCTGTTCGTCATCCCGCGCGACAGCGCGCAGGGGGTGCGCCGCAGGTTCGACCTGCCCGGCGCGCTCAGCGTCACGGCCGGAGCCACGCTGCTGGTCTTCGGCCTGGTCGAGGGGCCCGAGCTGGGCTGGGACAGCCCGCCGGTGATCGGCGCCTTCGTCCTGGCCGTGGCGCTGCTGGCGCTCTTCGCGCTCGTCGAGGCCCGCAGCGCCGACCCGCTGATGCCGTTCAGGCTGTTCCGCAACCGCAGCCTCACCGTCGGCATGACCGTCACCTTCGTCTACATGGCGACCTTCGGCGTCCTGCCGTACTTCCTCACCGTCCTCATGCAGAGCGTGCACGGCTACAGCGCCCTGCAGACCGGGCTCGCCTTCCTCCTCCCCTCGATCGCCATCGCCATCGGCACGCAGCTCGGCGAGCGCTTCGCCACCCGCGTCGGCACCAGGAGCACGCTGCTGACCGGCTTCGCCGTCGGCGTCCTGGGCACGGCCGTCCTCGCCTTCGGCTTCGACTCCGAGGCAGGGTACGGCCTGCTCGTGCCGGGGCTCGTGGTCTCGGGCGTCGGGCAGGGCATCGTCTGGACCTCCATGTGGATCGCCGCCGCCACCGGCACCCCCGCCCACGAGCAGGGCATCGCCAACGGCATCGCCTCCACCACCCTCAACATCGGCAACGCCATCGGCCTCGCGGTGTTCACCGCGCTCGCCGACCTCGGCACGGAGGGGCTGACCGGTGAGGCCCTGCGCGCGGCCACCGCCGAAGGCGAGTTCCTGGTGGTGCTGCTGACGGCGGCGGGCATGGTCGCCGGTCTGCTCGTCACGCTCACCCTGCGCCGTCGTCCCGCCCCTCCCGCCGGACCGGACGACGACGCGCCCGCCGGGCCGGGCGACGGCGAGGAGGCCCTCGCCGCGCGCTGAGCGCGGGTTCGAGACCTTCCCAGCACCCCGCTCGCCCCACGAAGGCGAGCGGGGTGCTCGTCGTGCGAGTGGGCGGGGTCCTCTCCCGAGTTCTGGGTGCGTGCGGCGTGGGCTATGGTCGGCTGCATGGTCACGTGGCGGGTTCCGCGCGGGTCCACCGCCTTCTCCCTGGTGGTGGGCCTGGTGCTGCTCGCCTTCATGCTGGTCGGCTCGACGCCGGCCCTGGTACGGCAGCGACCCCGCGCAGCGGGCGAGCGCCGTGTCCGACGAGGCATGGGCGCCCGGCGCGTGGATCGCGCAGTCGTCGAACCTGCCGCCGGCCGCCGCGGGAGTGCGCGAGCACGTGCTGCCCCTGTGGCCGCCACCGCGTCACGCCGCTCAGGGCAGTGACGCCGATCCCCCGCCTTCTCAGCGGGCCGGCTGGCCGGAGCCGAATCCCGCGCGCAGCCCACGGCAGAGCGCGCACGGCACGGCGGGGCCGCGAAGCCCGCCGGCGATCCAGCCGATCCGCATGTCACCCCGGCCGCCCGAGTCTCTCCTCGCGGCCGGCTGAGCCGTACCCCGGCTCTCTTTCTCCACGTCACGGAGTCGATGCCGCCATGTCCGGCGTCGACGGGGCCTTCGCGCCCTGCGGCGGCGCGGGAGCCGTACGCCCGGCGCCGCCCGCCCCCATTCGGAAGGACCGACCACATGACCACAGGACTCAGCTCCGTGCAGCTCCAGATTCTGCGCGAGGAGCTCGAAGACCACCTGCGCTGGCGCGTCGCCCAGCTCGCCGACCTCAAGGCGGCCTCGGACGGCGACGTGGACCTGCGGGACCTGCTCGCCTCCGTCGCCGCCGCCGACCACGCGATCGCCGAGGCCAGGGAGTGCCTGGACCGCCTGGCCGAGGGGAGCTACGGCACGTGCGGCGGCTGCGGGGCGTCCATCCCGTTCGAGCGGCTGAAGGTGCGCCCGCTGGCGCGGTACTGCATGACCTGCCAGCGCCGCCGCGAGGCCGCCTGACCCGCGGGGCCGCCTGACCCGCGGGGCCGCCTGACCCGCGGGGCCGGCCGCCTGAAGGCGGCCGGCCCTCGCCGGGCGGCCTCACGACGATCGGCCGGCGAGGGTCAGCTGATCGGAACGGCGGCGCCCGAGACCTTCACGCGGGTGTCGCCGGGGACGGGCGTCGTGGTCAGGAGGCTGGGGCGGCCCATGTCGGCGCCCTGATGGATGGTGACCACCTCCCCGTCGTCGAGACGGCCCAGGTGGCGGAGGTAGCCGGTGAAGGCGGCCGCCGCCGCGCCGGTGGCCGGGTCCTCCACGACGCCGCCCGGAGGGAAGGGATCGCGGGCGTGGAAGACGGTGCGCGACTCGGCCCAGAACAGGTGGACCGTGGTCCAGCCGCCCTCGGCCATCAGCTCGGCGAGAGCGTCGAAGTCGTAGTCGAGGTCGGCCAGGCGCTCGCGGGTGGCAGCGGCCAGTACGAGGTGGTCGTTGCCCGCGTTGGCCACGTGCGGGGGGTAGGCGGGGTCGAGGTCGTCGGCGGACCAGCGCAGCGCCTCGAGCGCCCGTCGCAGTTCCTCACCGGTGGCCGGGCGGGTCGAGGAGGGCGGGCTGGTCAGCGTGGCGGTGATGCCGTCCCCCTTGGTGATCTCCACCTGGACCGGGCCGGCCTGGGTGAACAGGTCCACGACAGCGGGGCCGATGCGTTCGCCGAGGGCGACGGCGGCCGCGATGGTGGCGTGGCCGCAGAAGGCGACCTCGGCCAGGGGGCTGAAGTAGCGGATCCGGTAGGCGTGGCCCCCCTCGGGGAAGAGGAAGGCGCTCTCGGAGTAGCCGAGGTCCGCGGCGATGGCGAGCATCTGGCCGTCGGACAGGCCGTGGGCGTCCAGGACCACTCCGGCGGCGTTGCCGCCGGAAGCCGTGCTGGTGAAGGCGACATATTTCAGGACGTCATGCACCCGGCCATCATGACGCACGCGCCCGGCCACGGCCCATGGAGGCCACCCGCCAGTGGCCGCCCGAATTCACGTATTGACGCTGTAGCGGTCAGAGGTTAACGTCAACTCAAATTAAAAGGAAACCTTACTAATAGTTTCCTCGCTGACCTCCCCTCCCACCCCCTACACCCCCTACCGGATGGCGGAGCATCATGAAGAACACCCTCCCGAGCAAGGCCCTCGCGGTGCTGGCGGCATTACTCCTGCCGCTCACCGCGGCGGTCGTCACCCCACCCGGCGCGTACGGCGCCGCCCTCTCCGGCGCCCCGGCATCCAGCGCCTCGGCGGCCTTCGCCGACTGGGGCCCCGTGGACCGCCTACGCCGCGGGCGCCCGCGTCACCTACAACGGTGTCGAGTACGAGTGCCGCCAGAGCCACACCTCCCAGCCCGGCTGGGAGCCGCCCAACGTCCCGGCGCTGTGGAAGACCACGGGCGGCGGGGGCGGCGACACCACCGCACCGTCGGTGCCGGGCAACCTGCGCTCCACCGGCGTCACCTCCAGCACCGTCGCCCTGGCCTGGAACGCCTCCACCGACAACGTCGCCGTCACCGGCTACGAGGTCTACCGCGGCACCACCCTCATCACCACCGTCACCGGCACCACCCACACCGACACCGGCCTGAGCGCAAACACCGCCTACACCTACACCGTCCGCGCCAAAGACGCCGCAGGCAACCGCTCGGCCGCCAGCGCCGCCGTCACCGCCACCACCACAGGCGGCGGGGGCGGCGACACCACCGCACCGTCGGTGCCGGGCAACCTGCGCTCCACCGGCGTCACCTCCAGCACCGTCGCCCTGGCCTGGAACGCCTCCACCGACAACGTCGCCGTCACCGGCTACGAGGTCTACCGCGGCACCACCCTCATCACCACCGTCACCGGCACCACCCACACCGACACCGGCCTGAGCGCAAACACCGCCTACACCTACACCGTCCGCGCCAAAGACGCCGCAGGCAACCGCTCGGCCGCCAGCGCCGCCGTCACCGCCACCACCACGGGCGGCGGCGGAGGCGGGGGCGACAAGGTGCTCGGCTACTTCGTGCAGTGGGGCGTCTACCAGCGCGGCTACCACGTCAAGAACATCGACACCAGCGGCTCGGCCGCCAAGCTGACCCACATCAACTACGCCTTCGGCAACGTGCAGAACGGCCAGTGCACCATCGGTGACAGCTACGCCGACTACGACCGCTTCTACCAGGCGGGCGAGAGCGTGGACGGCGTCGCCGACACCTGGGACGCCGGCGCCCTGCGCGGCAACTTCAACCAGTTGCGCAAGCTCAAGAAGAAGTACCCTCACATCAAGGTGCTCTTCTCCTTCGGCGGCTGGACCTGGTCGGGCGGTTTCGGCCAGGCCGCGCAGAACCCCGCGGCCTTCGCCGAGTCGTGCTACCGCCTGGTGGAGGACCCGCGCTGGGCGGACGTCTTCGACGGCATCGACATCGACTGGGAGTACCCGAACGCCTGCGGCCTCACCTGCGACACCAGCGGGCCCGCCGCGTTCAGGAACATGATGTCGGCCCTGCGCACCCGCTTCGGCTCGGGCAACCTGGTCACCGCGGCCATCACCGCCGACGGCACCGACGGCGGCAAGATCGACGCGGCCGACTACGGAGGCGCCGCCCAGTACGTCGACTGGTACAACGTCATGACCTACGACTTCTTCGGCGCGTGGGCGGCGCAGGGACCGACCGCCCCGCACTCCCCCCTCACCTCCTACTCCGGCATCCCGATCGCGGGCTTCCACTCCGACGCCGCCATCCAGAAGCTCAAGAGCAAGGGCATCCCGGCGAGCAAGCTGCTGCTCGGCATCGGCTTCTACGGCAGGGGCTGGACCGGCGTCACCCAGGCCGCGCCGGGCGGCACGGCCACGGGCCCCGCGCCCGGCACCTACGAACAGGGCATCGAGGACTACAAGGTGCTCAAGACCCGCTGCCCCGCCACGGGCACCGTCGCGGGCACGGCCTACGCCCACTGCGGCAACCAGTGGTGGAGCTACGACACGCCGAGCACGATCGGCGGCAAGATGGGCTACTCGAAGAGCCAGGGCCTCGGCGGCGCGTTCTTCTGGGAGCTCAGCGGCGACACCACCAACGGTGAGCTGATCACCGCGATGAGGAACGGCCTGGGCTGACCCCCGGCTGCCCGGCAGGGCCGGTCCCGCGCCAGGGCCGGCCCTGACGGGTGTCAGAAGATCTCCACCTCGATGATGCGCGTGTAGTCGTTGGCGCCGTTGGAGGCCAGCGCCGAGACGCGGATCGCGTCGGTGGTGACGGCGGCGAAGTCGGAGCGCGCGCTGCCCTTGGTGTTGCCGCGCACCTGGGCGACCGTCCGCCACTGGCCCTCCACCCTGGCCTGGACGTCCCAGTCGCGCAGGCCCACCGAGGAGGCCGGATAGCGTTCGGTGTCGAGAGTGTGGAGGTGGACGCGCGTCACGCTCCTGGCGCCGCCCAGCGCGATGTCGACCGTGTCGGGCCAGAGCCTGCCTGTGGCGTCGTTCCAGCCGTTGCCGCCGGCCCAGCCGTTGGAGCTGCGGTCGCCGTCGACGACGCTGCAGGCGGGATAGTTGGCGTTGGTGTGCTGCGAGGAGGCGGTGACGGGCCGCCTGAGCGCGAGGTTGCCGCCGTTGTCGAGCTCGTCCACGCCGACCACCCGCACGGGTACGGCCAGCCGCTCCTTGCCCGCTTCGAGCCGCAGGCCGTACTCACCCTTGGGGGTGGAGGGCGGGACGGCGACCAGCAGTTTCGCGCCGAGTTCGTAGCCGGGCGGCAGGTAGCTGGACAGCATCGAGCGCGAAGCGGTCAGCGGCGCGTCGATCTCGACGGACATGTCGGCGTAGCGGGGCTTGCCCGCGTCGCTGCGCATGCCGATCTCGATCTTGGCGGGGCAGGCGGCGTCCACGCCCAGGGGCGCGACGAGCAGGCCGGCCCCCGCGATCGGGATCAGCCTGCCCGTCCCCTTGCTGGTGCCGGGGGTGACCTTCAGCGAGGAGACCGACGGCAGATCCTGCTCGGGCGCCTGGACGGCCGGCTCGGGATCGTCCCTGTCGGCCAGGGCGGCGGCGCCCGTGGTGAGCGTGAGGGCGGCGACGGTCAGCGCCGCGGCGAGATGTCTCATGTGCCTGGCTCCTTCCTAGAGCGCGTGCAGGCCGGGCACGCCGTCGAGCGCCACCAGGCTGGCCCTGGTCGAGACGGGTGCGCCCGGCCTGGTGACGTAGGGGACCACCTTGTAGTCCGACCTCCACTGGCTCCTGGTGACCGAGCAGGAGACGTAGCCGCGCTGGTAGCTGGAGAACCTGATGTGCGGGTTGACCGGGTCGGAGCCGCCAGGGGGCAGGCCCGTCGCCGGATTGCCGTTGCCGCCGCTGCTGATGGAGGTGCCGACGAACTCCACGCCGACGGCGGGGGCGGAGGGGTCGTCGAAGTCGGTCTTCAGCTCGCCCGCGAGGTTGTAGTGGATGTCGCCGGTGAGCACGACGGGGTTGCGCACCTTCCGCTCGACCATGCCGGTGAGCACGCGGTCCTTGGCCGCCTTGTAGCCGTCCCAGAGGTCCATGCTGAGCCGCCGCGCGGGGGCAGGGTCGTAGTCGAGCTGACACATGGCGATCTGCTGGGCCAGCACGTTCCATCTGGCCCTCGACTCTCCCAGGCCGTCGAGCAGCCACTTCTCCTGCTCGGCGCCGAGCATCTGGCGCGAGGGGTCGAGCCTTTCGGCGCAGTCGTACTGCTGGCCGTCGCCGCAGACCTGGTCGTCACGGTACTGACGGGTGTCGAGCACGTTGAACTCGGCCAGGTCGCCGAAGGTGAACCTGCGGTGGACGCGGGCGTCGGGGCCCCGGACGACCGGCACCCTGATGGGCAGGTTCTCCCAGTAGGCGCGGAAGGCGTTGGCCCTGATGACCAGGTAGTCCTGCTCGGTGACCTCACCACCGGGGCCGTGGACCCCCGCCCAGTTGTCGAGCACCTCGTGGTCGTCCCACGTGACGATCCACGGCGCCGCCGCGTGGGCGGCCATCAGGTCGGGATCGCTCTTGTAGAGGCCGTACTGGATGCGGTAGCGGTCGAGGGTGTCGCACTGCACCCTGAACTGGTCGGGCACGGGCGTCGCGCGGTTGCCTCCGCTCGCGACGATCCCGTACTCGTAGATGTAGTCGCCGAGATGGATGACGACGTCGGGCCGTTCGGCGGCCAGGTGGCCGTAGGCGGTGTAGAAGCCGTCCTGCCACGAGGCGCAGGAGGCGAAGGCCAGCGTCAGCGCCTCGGGGCTGCTGCCCAGGGCGGGTGCGGTCCTGGTCCTGCCGACCGGGCTGAGCTCGCCGCCTGTCCTGAACCGGTAGAAGTAGTCGCGGCCCGGCCGCAGGCCCTTCACGTCGACGTGGACGGAGTGGCCGTACTCGGGAAGCGCCCACGCGGCGCCGTGCTTGGCGCGCCGGGTGAACCCCTCGTCCTCGGCGAGCTCCCACTCGACTCTGATCTTGCGGTGCGGCATGCCGCCCAGCGGTTCGAGCGGTCTGGAGGCCAGCCTGGTCCAGAGGATCACGCTGTCGGGCAGGGGGTCGCCTGACGCGACGCCGAGCTGGAAGGGGTAGTCGGCCGATCGGGCGGCGGCCGACTCGGCCGTCCAGGGATCGGCCAGGTTCGTGGTGAAGGCCAGGGCCATGGCGGCCCCGCCTAATCCGAAGAAGGAGCGGCGGTCCATGGGTCTCCCAGGGGGAGGGGACGGGAGCCCACACTTTGTAGCAAGAGTCATGTTGATTTAACAAGACCTAAGTTAAATTCACAGCCTCTTCACACCTGCGCCACCTCGACGTTGTGGTGGCGTTCGCGCAGGCGCCGCACGGCGTCGTCAGGCGTGCGCGAGTCGACGACGACGAGGTCGAAGTCGTCGAGGGGGGCCACCCTGTGCAGCGCCACCCGTTCGAGCTTGGAGTGGTCGACGGCGAGGATGCTGCGGGAGGCCGAGCGCAGCATCGCCCGCTTCACCAGCACGATCTCCTGCTCCTGGTGGAAGGCGTAGCTGTCGGAGATCGCCGAGGTCGACACCACGAGCAGGTCGGTGCTCATCGCCTCGACCGCGTCGACGCAGGCCACGCCGAGGAAGGAGTCGTGGGAGGCGTGGTACTCGCCGCCGAGCGCCATGAGCCTGATGCCGGGAGCGCCCGCCAGCAGCCTGATGGCCTCGAGGAAGTTCGTCACGACGGTCAGCGGGGCCGCCTCGCCGAGGTGACGGGCCACGGCCAGCGCGGTCGTGGAGTCGTCGATCATGACCGAGCTGCCGGGCTCGATCAGTCCGGCGACGTGCCTGCCGATCGCCTCCTTCTCGGCCAGGTGGGCGGTGAGCCGGTAGGCGATGTTGCTCTCGAAGACGTTCGAGGCCTGCGCCGTCACCCCGCCCCGGAACTTGCGCACCATCCCCTGCCGCTCCAGCTCGTCGAGGTCGCGGTGGACGGTCATCACGCTCACCCCGAAGCTCTCGGCGAGTTCGGCCACCGACGCCGTCCCCCTGCGCACCACGAGCTCGGCCATCGCCTGCCGTCTGGCCGCGCCCGCGTTGACGCGCTGACGTGAACTCACCTGTGCACTCTCCCGTCCGCCGCCTGTCCGCTGCGAATATCCCAGACCATCGAGCGTCTCGCGCGAAAGGGACTCTTGACACCCGTGGAGGCGACTCGTAGCCTCCCGGTAATCACAACATCACAAGAACTCAAGTTAGATTTAACACACTTGAGAGGAGGTGGCCATGGGATCAGCTCTGCCTCACGACCTGCGATGCGACCACCGCACCACGCCGCTCGGCGTGGCGGGCGCACCGCTGCTGGCCTGGCGGCTCGAAGGGGCCGACCCCGTCGCGTACCAGGTCGAGATCGACGATCTGTGGTCGACAGGGCGCGTCGACGACCCCGCCGCGATCAGCCACCTCTACGACGGCCCACGGCTGCGCCCCAGGACACGCCACACCTGGCGGGTCACGCTCTGGGACGCCGCCGGCTCCACCAGCTCGGCCGAGTCCTGGTTCGAGACCGCCCACGACGCATGGACCGCCTCCTGGATCGCGCCGGACCCCGACGCGGTCGAGCACGTGGACCCGCCCACCGAGGGCGACAGGGCGCTGAGCGCGCACGGGCTGCTCCCCTGCCCGCAGCTGCGCAGGAGCTTCCAGGTGCCCTCCGCCGTCACCGCGGCCCGCCTCTACGTCAGCGCCAAGGGCCTCTACGACGCCAGGATCAACGGCGAGCGGGCGGCCGACGCCGAACTCGCCCCCGGCTGGACCGACTACCGGCGGCGCATCCCGTACCAGGTCCACGACGTGACGCGGCTGGTCGGCGAGGGCGAGAACGTGCTGGCCTTCACGATCGCCGACGGCTGGTGGAGCGGCTTCACCGGCTTCGACCCGCGCAGGCCCGGCTACCACTACGGCCGCTTCCCCGAGCTCATCGCCGAGCTGCACCTGACCCTCGCCAACGGCTCGGCCAGGGTCGTGATGACCGACGGGACCTGGCGCACGGCGCAGGGGCACATCCGCCACGGCGACCTGCTGAAGGGCGAGTGCCACGACCTGCGCGCCGCCACGCCGGGCTGGGACTCCCCCGGCTTCGACGACTCCTCATGGACTCCCGTCACCGTGCGGGGAGCCGATCACCACCTGCTCGTGCCCTCGTGCGACGAGCCGGTCAGGGCGCTGCGCGAGCTGGCGCCCCTCTCGATCACCAGGACGGGCCCCCGCACGCACCTGGTGGACTTCGGACAGAACCTCGCCGGCAGGGTCCGCCTGGCCGTACCCGCCCAGGATCCGGGCACCCGCGTCACCGTCAGGCACGGGGAGAGGCTCGAGGACGACGGCGGCCTGCACACCGCGAACCTGCGCACCGCCGACGCCACCGACGTGCTGATCACGGCAGGCGGCGAGGCGCTGTTCGAGCCGCGCTTCACCTACCACGGCTTCCGCTACGCCGAGATCGACGGGCTGGAGAGCCTGGGCGAGGTCAGAGCGGTGGTCCTGCACAGCGACACCCGGTGGACGGGCGCGTTCGAGTGCTCGGACCCCGAGATCAACCAGTTGCAGAGCAACATCGAGTGGGGCCAGCGCGGCAACTTCGTCAGCGTCCCCACCGACTGCCCCCAGCGCGACGAGCGGCTCGGCTGGATGGCCGACGCGCAGGTGTTCCTACCGACGGCCTGCCTCAACGCCGACGTCGCCGCCTTCTTCACCAAGTGGCTGCACGACGTGCGCGACGCGCAGACCCCCGAGGGCGGCTTCCCCAACGTCGCGCCCCGGCTGACAGGGGTCGCCGAGGAGGGCGCGCCGGGCTGGGCGGACGCCGGTGTGCTCGTCCCATGGCACCTGTACGAGGTGTACGGCGACGCCAGGTTCCTCGACGTCGACTCGATGGGCGCCTGGGTCGACTTCGTGCTGCGCCACAACCCCGATCTGATCTGGAGGCAGCGGACAGGACCGCACTACGCCGACTGGCTGGCCCCCGGCCCCGCCACGCCTCGCGAGGTCGTGGCCACCGCGTTCTTCCACCGCAGCGCCGACCTGACCGCCAGGGCGGCGCGGGTACGAGGCAGGCATGCCGACGCGGAGCGCTTCGAGCGACTCGCCGCCGACATTCGCACAGCCTTTATTAAAACGTTCGCACACCCCGACGGCACGGTCTCGGGCGACACCCAGACCGGCTACCTGCTCGCACTCGCCTTCGGCCTGCTGCCCTCGTCGCTCGCCCCCGGGGCGGCGCGGCGGCTGGCCGAACTGGTGCACGAGCACGGCCCTCAGGCCGGCTTCCTCGGGGTCAACCTGCTGTGCCCCGTCCTGTCGGCGACCGGCAGGCCGGACCTGGCGCACGCGCTGCTACGCCGTACGGACCCGCCGTCCTGGCTCTACCAGGTACGCCACGGGGCCACGACGGTGTGGGAGCGATGGGACGGCGAAGGAGCGCCCTCGATGAACTCCTTCAACCACTACGCGTTCGGATCGGTCGGCGAGTGGCTCTACTCCGGCGTGGCGGGGATCGGCCAGGCGCGGGGCTCGGTGGCCTATCGCGACCTGGTGATCCGTCCTCTTCCCGGCGACCTGACCTGGGCGCGGGCCTCCTACGAATCCGTGCGGGGACGGATCGCCGTCTCATGGGAGCGCACGAGCCAGGGCTTCCTCCTGGACGTGAGCGTCCCGCCCGGCGCCTCGGCGACCGTGCACCTGCCCGATGGCCAGACCCATCGGGTGCCCTCGGGGGACCACCATTTCGCATCAGTCCGAGGAGACACACCATGACCGACCTCCAGCGCGCCAGGATGAGCCGCGGCCAGTTCTTCCGCATGATGGGCGGGCTCGCGGTGGCCGCCGCGGCGACCGCCTGCTCGACCAGGCCGCAGACCACCACGCCGACCAGCGGCGGCACCGGCGCCGCCGCCGCCGTCGACCTGAAGTTCGTGGGAGTGGCCGACCAGAAGGCGCCGATGGACGCGCTGCTGGCGGCCTACCAGAAGGTGAAGCCCGGCGTGCGCCTCACCGCGTCGTACGCCCCGACCGACCAGGTGCAGACCTCGCTGCGCACCCAGCTCGGCGCGGGCAACGCGCCCGACCTGCACGTCGTCTACCCCGGCAACGGCAGCGCGATGTCGATGTCGCAGATCGCCGGAGCCGGGCTGCTGGCCGACCTGTCGGCCCAGTCGTGGACCGGCACGATCCCCACCGGCTTCAAGCCCGCCCTCCAGATGGACGGCAAGACCATGATGTACTCGGCCGGCTCGTCGGTCATCGGCGCGATCTACAACAAGAAGGTCTTCGAGAAGGCCGGAGTCGAGGCGCCCCCGACCACCTGGACGGAGTTCCTGGCGCTCTGCGACAAGCTGAGGAAGGCGGGGGTCACACCCATCGCGCTGGGCGCCCAGACCCCGTGGGTCACCCAGCTCATCACCTACGCGCTGGTCCCCTCGACCGTCTACGCCAAGGACCCCGCCTTCGACGACAAGCAGCTGGCGGGGCAGACCAGCTTCGCCCAGTCCGGCTGGCGGCAGGCCATGGAGATGTACCTGGAGCTGAGCGAGCGGGGCTTCTTCAACGACAAGCCGAACGGGACCACCTTCGAGCAGCAGATCTCCATGGTGGCGACGGGCAGGGCCGCCATGGCCGTCCAGGTGTCGGCCGTGCTGCCCGACTTCCGCAAGTCGGCCTCCAGCCCTGATGACCTGTCGATGTTCCCCGTGCCCGGCGCCGACAGCGCCGACCAGGTGTGGATCCCCGCGGGTGTCGTGGTCGGCCTCGGCGCCGCCGCGAAGGGCAGGAACGTCGAGGAGGCCAAGGCCTTCATCGACTTCCTCGGCAGGCAGGAGAGCATCAACAGCTGGGCCAAGACGATCTCGGCCATCCCGCTCACCCAGGACGCGGGCTCGACGATCGACCCCGCGGTGGAGTCCTTCCTGCCGTTCACCAAGGACAGGGCGGTGCCGTTCATGGACCAGCGGTGGCCCAACGCCGAGGTGCAGCCCGTCCACTTCGCGGTCGTCCAGGAACTGCTGGCCGGCAAGGCGACGATCGACGAGGCGCTGAAGAAGATGGACGAGGCGTACCAGAAGTGATCAAGCGATTCTCCGCGCTGTCGCCCTCCTGGCTGTTCGCCGCGCCCGCGCTGCTGGTCTACGCGGTGGTCGTGCTCTATCCGAGCGTCGCGGGCGTGCTCTACGCCTTCACCGACTGGAGCGGCATCGGCGAGGGCATGTCCTTCGTCGGGGCGGCGAACTTCCGGGCCATCCTGAACGACGAGCAGGCCATGGGCTCGCTCGGCAACACGCTCCTGCTGACGCTGGCGATCGTGGTCGTGCAGAACGGCCTGGGCCTGCTCCTGGCGCTCGGCGTGCACGCGAAGCTGAGGAGCCGCGCGCTGCTCAGGGTGATCTTCTTCGCGCCCGTCGTCGTCAGCCCCGTCATGGTCGCCTTCCTGTGGAAATACGTCTACAACCCCGACCCGTCGGCAGGCCTCAACGGCCTGCTCGGCCTGGAGGTCGACTGGCTGGGCGACCCGTCGGTCGCGCTGTGGTCGATCGCGGGGATGGTCGTGTGGCAGTACGCCGGCTACTCGATGGTCATCTTCCTCGCCGGCCTCGAAGGCATCCCCGCCGAACTGCACGAGGCGGCCATGATCGACGGCGCGGGCACGCTCCAGCGCTTCAGGTACGTGACCTGGCCGCTGCTCGCCCCCGCGCTCACGATCAACCTGATGCTCTCCACGATCGGCGGCCTCAAGCTGTTCGACCAGGTCTTCGCCGCCACGAACGGCGGTCCTGGCTACGCGACGGAGACCCTGTCGACCGTGCTGTACAAGCAGGCGTTCGTGTTCGGCAAGTTCGGCTACAGCACGGCGATCGCGCTGGTGCTGGCGCTGTTCGTGGCCGCGGTCTCGCTCGTCCAGATCTACTACCTGCGCTCCAGGGAGGTGGCCCAGTGAGGAGGACCTTCCTGCTGGAGGTCGTGATGATCGCGGCGGCCGTGGCGTTCATGTTCCCCGTCTACGCGCTGGTCACGCTGTCGCTGAAGGATCCGGCCCAGCTCTCGCAGACGCCGCTGGCGCTGCCGAATCCGCCGACGGGCGACAACTTCGCCAAGGCCTGGTCGGCCGCGGCCCTCGCCCCCTCGCTGGTGAACAGCACCGTGATCACTGTGGTCAGCCTGGTCGCGCTGATCGGGCTCGGCTCGTTCGCCGCCTACTTCCTGGCCCGCGCGCACACCCGCCTGGGCTACGGGCTCTACGTGCTGTTCCTGCTCGGCATCGTGCTGCCGTTCCAGCTGGGCATGATCCCGCTCTACCGGCTGGTCACCGACCTCGGCCTGATCGGCACGCACGCAGGGATGATCCTCTTCTACACCGGCGTGCAGCTGCCGTTCACGGTCTTCCTCTACACCGGGTTCATCCGCGCGCTCCCCCGTGAGTACGCCAGCGCCGCCCAGATCGACGGCGCCTCCCATCTGACCGCGTTCACCAGGGTCGTCTTCCCCCTGCTGCGGCCGATCACCGGCACCGTGCTGATCCTCAACGCGGTATTCATCTGGAACGACTTCTTCACTCCCCTGCTGTATCTCGGCGGCTCGGGCTTCGAGACCGTTCCCGTCAGCGTCTTCTCCTTCGTCGGGCAGTACGTCTCCGACTACGGCCTCGTCTTCGCGGGACTGGTCATGGGCGCGCTGCCGATCGTGCTGGTCTTCCTCGTGCTCCAGCGCTACGTGATCAAGGGCTTCTCGTCGGGGCTCAAGGGATGAGCCTCTTCGACGTGCTGGCCGAGCCGCCGCGCAGCCACTCCCCTGCCGCCATCTGGTGGTGGAGCGGCGAGCCGCTGCGCCGCGACCGGCTGCGCTGGCAGATGGAGCGCCTGGTGGGCGGCGGGGTGCACAACCTGGTCGTCCTGAACCTCGCCCCCTCAGGCCCGCTGTTCGGCGCGGACGCCGACGACCCGCCGTTCCTGTCGGAGGCGTGGTGGGAGCTGTTCGACGGCGTCTGCGAGGACGCCTCGGAGCTCGGCGCCTACCTGTGGTTCTACGACCAGCTTGGCTTCTCGGGCGCGGACCTGCAGGCCCGCCTGGTGCAGGAGCGTCCCGAGTTCGCCGGTCAGTGGCTGGCCGGCGACGGCACGGTGAGCACCCGCGGCTTCGACTACCTGTCCCGTACGGCCTGCGCCGTCCTGCTCGACCGGGTGCACGGTGAGTTCGAGCGACGTCTCGGCCACTGGTTCGGCCGTGTGATCGTCGGCTCGTTCCAGGACGAGCTGCCGTCGATGCCGACCTGGTCGGCCTCCTTCGCCGAGGAGTTCAGGGCCCGCAGGGGGCACGAGTTCCGCCTGGAGGAGCCCGACTGGCACGGCTACCACAGGACCAGGGCCGAGCTGGCCGAGGAGGCCTTCTTCAGGCCGCTGGCCGAGTGGCACGAAAGGCACGGGCTGCTCAGCGGCTGCGACCAGCAGGACCCTGCCAGGGCAGGGCACCCGCTCGAGGGCGTCGAGCTCTACGCCGACTACACCCGCACGCACCGCTGGTTCAGCGCCCCGGGCTCCGACCACCACGGCGACGCGCGCCTGCACTCCTCCCTCGCCCACCTGTACGGCAGGCCGCGCACGTGGATCGAGGCGTTCCACTCCAGCGGATGGGGCGGCACCCTCGAGGAGAGCCTCGACTGGCTGCTGCCATGGCTGCGGGCGGGGGCCAACCTGTACAACCCGCACGCCGTCTACTACACGACCAGGGCCGGCTGGTGGGAGTGGGCACCGCCCTCGACGGACTGGCGGCAGCCGTACTGGCGGCATCACAGGGTCTTCGCCGACGCGGTGACCCGCATGTGCGCGGCGCTGTCCCTGGGCCGTCACGTGTGCGACATCGCGGTGCTGTTCCCGACGACCACCGTCCAGCGGGGTGTGTCGCTCGGCGGGGCCACGCGGGAGGCGGAGCGGGCGCAGCGGGTCTACAGGGACCTCGTCGGGGACATGGCCTGGTTCCAGACGGTGCCCGGCGCTCTGGACCTGCTCGGCCTGGACGCCGACGTGATCGACGAGGACTCCGTCGAGCGCGCCGTCGTGGAGGACGGACGGCTGAAGGTGTCGACGGAGTCGTACGGCGTGATCATCCTGCCCGCGCTCACCGCCCTGGACGAGGAGTGCGCCGCGCGTCTGGAGGCCTTCGCCGAGGACGGCGGCCTGCTGATCGCCGTCGGTGAGCCCTTCGGCAAGGCGCGGTTCGTGGCCTCCGCCGACGGGCTGGGCGAGGCGCTGGCCGGATTCGAACCCAGAGTGGAGGCGCCGGTCCCTCCGCTGGTGCGCGAGGTGGACGGCACGACGCTCGTCTTCCTGACCGCCGCCTTCCCCAGGGCGAGCGAGATCGGGGTGGGACGGCCTCAGGAGCGCGGCGTCGAGCTGGGCTGGCTGGACGCCACCGTCGACTTCGACCACGACCGCTACCGCAGGCACATGCGGGTCAGGGTCAGGGACGTCACCGGCACGCCGCTGCTGGCGAGCCCGTTCGGCGGGACGCCGCGGCCGCTGCCGCACACCGTCGTGGACGGCGTCGTGGAGGTGGTCGTCCCGTTCGACGAGGGCCCCGCCGCGATGCTGCTGTTCACCGGCGAGGACGTGCCCGTCGAGCGGGCGCGCGAGACGTACCCGCACGAGGTGGACCTCGGCGCCGAGTGGGCCGTCGAGCTGGTGCCGACCATGGACGACACGTGGGGCGACTTCGCCACCAGCGCGGCCGTCGAACGCTGGACGCTGGCGACGCCCGAGGGTGAGCCGGTGCACGCGACGTTCGGCCCGCGCGGCGAGCAGCGGATCGGCGCCGGCGCGTGGCGGCCGTCGGTCTGGTCGGACTCCAGAGGGCTGCGCAAGGATCGCGTCCACCGCGACACGCTGGGCCCGAAGGGGCACGTGCCCGAGGAGTTCCTCGACTTCGGCCGCGTGGAAGCGGGCACGGACTGCCGCTTCCGCGCGCTGGTCACCACGCCGGGCGAGGCGTGGCTGGTCGTGGGCGCGGCGGCGGCGAAGGCGGTCCTGCTGGACGGAGTGAAGCTGCCCCTCGACGACGCCGGCTACCTCGCCGTGAGCGCACTGCCCGTCGGGGCGGGTGAGCACCTCCTGGAGGTGCGCCTCGTGCCCGACGAGGAGCTCACCCTGCGCGCCCACGTCTCCTTCACCGCCGACCCCGCCCTTGTCCGCAGGCCCGAGTGGATCGCGGGCCCCGTGGTGGAGACGGTCGTGGACGGCGAGAGCGGCGGCGGCGTCCTCCAGGTCGCCTCCACCTCGCCCTGCCTGGTGCTGGTGAACGGGCGGGAGGCGGGCCGCCAGGGCGGCTTCGACCCCTACGCCGAGGCCGACATCCCGCGGGTGCGCCGCTACGACCTCACCCCCCTGCTGCGCCCTGGGCCGAACACCGTCAGGCTGGAGTGCCAGGGCGAGGTCCTGGTGGACGGCCTGGCCGTGTCAGGTCCCGGCTGGAGAAGACCGGAGGGCGGCCGAGGCCCGCTCGTACGGCGGCGCCAGCACGGCGACCCGGCCGCGCTGCACCTGTCGCCCCGGCCGCATCCGCTGCCCGGCGCGGGCTGGATCGACGGCCGCGACACCGCGCTGCCCGCCGGTTTCACCCGCCCGCGCGCGGCCGAGCCCCGGACGGATGCTCGGACGGATGCCCTGTCGGACGCGCGGGCGGCTCCAGCTGCCGAGGGGCCCGCCGCCGAAGGGCCCGGGCCCGTGCGGCGCTTCCTGCTGGACCTGCCGCCGGGAGCCGTCCGCGTGGACGCCGACACCCACGGCCCCGCCCAGCTCGTCGTCGACGGCGTGGCCCACGACCTGCCCGCCGTCCTGGACGGCCTGGCCACCCGGGCCGAGCTCACCGTCGCGGCGAGGCCGGGCCTCGAGGGCGGCGCCGCGCTGGCGGGGCCCGTCAGGTTCGCGTGCGGACCAGGCCGGATGCCGCTGGGCGACTGGGAGTCGCACGGCCTGTCCGGCTACAGCGGAGGCGTCCGCTACACCACCACCGTCCACGCGCCCGCCGCCACGCCGGCCGTTCTCGACCTCGGCCGGGTACGGGGCACCACGGAGGTCACCGTCAACGGCGCCACGGTGGGCGTGCGGATCTGCGCGCCGTACTCCTTCGAGTTCGGCCTCGGCGAGGGCGCGAACACGATCGAGATCCTCGTGCTCGGCACCCTGGCCCCCTACCTCGACTCCGTCAGCCCCACGCACTTCGTCTTCCCCGGTCAGCGGGCGACGGGCCTGTTCGGCCCCGTCCGCCTGCGCACCGTCCATCCTCTGGAGGAATCGTCATGAGAATCGGACTCGTCGCGGGCGGACTCGGCGCCTACTGGCCCCAGTTCCCCGACCTGCTCCCCCAGCTCCAGCGTTCGGCCGCGCGCGTGTCCGAACGGATGCGCACGTTCGGGTGCGAGGTCGTCGACGTCGGCTTCATCTCCGACGCGCAGGAGGGCGCGGCCGCCGCCGAGCGGCTGCGCGCGGCGGGATGCGACCTGATCGTGGGGTTCCTGACCACCTACATGACCGCCACGATGCTGCTGCCGGTGGCCCAGCGCAGTGGCGCGCCGGTGCTGCTGATCAACCTGCAGCCCACCGAGGCGATGGATCACGACAGCTTCGACACCGGCCAGTGGCTGGCCTACTGCGGAGCCTGCCCGCTGCCCGAGATGGCCAACACGTTCACCCGCGCGGGCATCCCCTTCCGCTCGGTCTCCGGATACCTGGAGGACGAGCGCGCGTGGGCGCGCATCGAGCGCTGGGTGAAGGCGGCGGGGGTGCGCGCGGCGCTGCGCCACGGCAGGCACGGCCTGATGGGACACCTCTACCCCGGCATGCTGGACGTCTCGACCGACCTGACGCTGGTGCCCGCCAACTTCGGCGGGCATGTCGAGGTGCTGGAATTCGACGACCTGCGGGTACGGGTGGAGAAGGTCACCGAGGCCGAGACGGCGGCGAGGGCGCGTGAGGCGGCGGAGATCTTCGACGTGGACGCCTCGGTCGTGGACGAGGACTTCAACTGGGCGGCGAAGGTCTCCGTCGGCCTCGACCGCCTGGTGGCCGACTTCGAGCTGGATAGCCTGGCCTACTACCACCGCGGGCTGGAGGGCGAGGTCCACGAGCGGCTGGGCGCGGGCATGATCCTCGGCGCCTCGCTGCTGACGGCGCGCGGGGTGCCCGCGGCGGGCGAGTACGAGCTGCGCACCTCGCTGGCCATGCTGATCATGGACAGGCTGGGCGCCGGCGGGTCGTTCACGGAGCTGCAGGCGCTGGACTTCCTGCGCGGTCATGTGGAGATGGGGCACGACGGCCCCGCCCACCTGGCGATCAGCGCCAAGCGGCCGCTGCTGCGCGGCCTCGGCGTCTACCACGGCAAGCGCGGCTGGGGCGTGTCGGTGGAGTTCGACGTCGCGCACGGCCCCGTGACCGCCTTCGGCCTGCTGCAGCGGCGCGACGGCAGGTTCGGGTTCGTCGCCTCCGAGGGCGTCACCGTGGACGGCCCGCACCTGAAGATCGGCAACACCACCTCCAGGGTGGACTTCGGCCGCGACCCCGGCGAGTGGACCGACGCGTGGAGCGCGACCGGCATCTCGCATCACTGGGCGCTCGGCACCGGGCACCGCGTCGCCGAGCTGCGTGCCCTGGCCGACCTGCTCGACGTCGAACTCGTCGAGGTCACCGCGTAGCGACGCGCCGAGGGGGCCGTGAGGAGCGGCCCTCTCGGCGCGTCGGCCGAAGCGAGGGGGTCAGGCGGCGGCGCGGGCCGCTGTGGCGACCGTCGCCTCGTTCTTCACCCCGTTCACCGTCACCGCGACCACGACCTGCCCGTCGCGCAGCGCCGTGAGCGTCCCCTTGGCGGGGTCGAGCACCGCGACGTGCCACGGCTTGGCGCTTCTCACCGAGCCGATGTGCAGGTTCGGCGAGCCGGACCACTCGGCGGAGACCGGGTAGGCGACGGGCACCGTCCGCTCGCCCTGCTGGAGCGTGGCCGTCACCTTGCCGGGCGAGCCGGCGGCCACCGACGAGGGAGCGGTCAGCGTCAGCGTGTCCACGTGCGGCCGCACCTGGGCGCCGATCCAGTCCGGCGCGTCCACGAACCAGTTGCGCCGCACGTGCTCGGCCTCCTTCGGCGTCACGGGGTCCACGCCCCACAGCGACCACCCCGTGAAGCCGCCGTCGTCGGCGGCCGTGGCCGGGTTCTTGCCCGAGTTGCCGTTGATGAAGTACGGCACCGCGTCCACGCGGGAGGCGTTGAACGTGCCCACGTGCGCGCCGAGGTAGGCCGCGCCCTTGCCCGTGGTGCGCTGGAAGTCGGCCAGCCACCCTTCGACGAGGGCCGCCTCCTTCCTGTCACCGAGCTGGCTGCCCTTGCCGGGGGTCGGGTCGCGCGGCGGCACGTGGAAGACCACCACCACCGAGCCCACCGAGCTGTCCTGCGCCGCGGCGCTCAGCTGGTCGCGCAGCATGGCGATCTGGTCGAAGCCGCCGCCTCGCAGGTTCAGCCGCGAGGTGTCGAGGGTGACGAACCTCGTGCCCTTGTGGTCGAAGACCCTGGTGGTGTCGCCGAAGACCGCCTTGAAGTTGTCGATCTTGCCGCCCATCACCTCGTGGTTGCCGGGCACGTAGTAGTAGGGCAGGGAGCCGCCGAGCTCCTCGTCCAGGATCCGCTTGGCCAGCGCGAAGTCCTCGGGCGAGGCCTCGTCCACGAGGTCGCCGTTGATCAGCAGGAAGTCCGGGCCTGCGGCCTTCAGCTCGCGCAGCGTCCTGCGGGCGTTCTTGACGATGTCGCTGTCGGGCTGCCTGGCGACGAACTGGGCGTCGGACATCACCGCGAACCGCCACGGCATCGCCCCGACGGCCGCCTTGACCACCGGGTCGGCGAGCTTCGCGACAGGGGGCGCCTGCACCGACGGCGGCACCCTGGCCACCAGCCCGTCGATGGTGATCTGACTGGTGTACTTGGCGTCGCCGCGCGTCTCGGCGACGTAGAAGCGGCGCAGCTTCAGCGGGTAGCTCACCCCTGGCGGCACCGCGAACTCGACGTACTTCCAGCCCGTCCAGGTCAGGTGGGGGCCGCGCAGGATCTGCGACTGCCCGTTGGCGTCGTAGAACTCCAGGCTGGGCCACTCCCCCTTGCCGGAGGAGTTGATCCACAGCCCGAAGGCCTGCGGCTGCCCCGGCACGACGAGCTGCTGCGGCGGCGAGGCGTAGGCGGCCCTGGTCGCGGTCGACTGGGTGAAGTCGTAGGAGAGCCTGAGCCCGCCGCCGCTCTGCCCGGGGCCCGCCGCGAGCGAGCCCGTCGCGCGGGCGGCCGCGAAGGTCCACGACGCCGCGTTCTCGAAGTCGGCAACCGCGACGTCCTCGAAGCCGACCGTCACCGGCACGGCCACGCTCAGCGCGCCCACGCGGGCGGTGACCAGTCCCGAGCCCACGCCCTTGAGCGCCTTGACGGTGAAGTAGCCGTGCTGGGCGGGGGTGACCGACAGCAGCGAGGCGTCGTAGTCGAGCTTGAGGTCACCCGGCTCGATGGGGGCCGAGTTGCCGTTGCGGTCGTAGCCGACGACGCCGAAGGTGCCCGTCGCGTCGGCGCCGGCGAGCCCGACCCTGTCGGAGGTGGCGCCCAGGCGGGTCAGCGGCTGGAGCACGGTCAGCTCGATGCCGCCCTTCGCCCCGCCCCTGGTGGCCTTGACCGTGGTCCGGCCGGGCAGGAGGGCGCGGAAGACGCCGTCCTTGCCGATGAACCCGTGGTCGGCGTGCCAGACGGGTTTGCCCTCCGCCGGGCCGTACGTCTCGTCGTAGCCGGCGGCGGTCAGCCGCCGCGTCAGGCCGGGGAAGACGCGTTCGGGACGGCCACCGGCGACGGGGCCGACGCCCGGCGCCTTGGCCGGGTCGCTGGCGGTCTCGACCCAGAAGCCCTTCAGCGTGCCGCTGCCCTGCGGGGCGTAGAGGGCCAGGCCGTTGGGGACGTGCCGCTCCCCTCCGTCGGAGGGGCTGTTCTCGACCTGCACCTCGGGCGCGCCGGGCTCGCGCGCCAGCATCGTGGAGGAGCCGCCGCCGTCGAGTTCGAGCGCGCTGTGGGCGCCGAGCTCGACCATCAGCGCGGCCATCTCGCCGAGCGTGAGCCCGCGGCTGTCGGCCTGCCGGCCGTCCACCGTGAGCAGGTACATCTTCCTGCCGTCGGCGGAGAAGCCGACAGAGGTGCGTGGGTGGCTGTCGGTGTCGGTGAACGGCTGCGCCTTGCCCTCCTTGACCAGGACGTTCCTGCCGCCGAGCGCGGTCTGGACGGCGCCGCCGTCCGACGGCTTGGGCAGGTACTTAACCTCGACGCGGTCGCCCTGCTTCAGCGCGGCCAGCGCGTCGGCGCCCGCCTCCCTGCCGACGAGGATCGTGGTGCCCGCGGGGATGACGCCCTGGCCCGCGGTGGTGCGGACCTCGGTGACCGCTCCGTCGACGAGCACCACCTCGGTGACCTTGGCGGCGTCCGAGCGCCGGTAGGAGCCCCACAGCGGGGTGAACAGGCCGACGCCGCCCGCCTGCACGTTCTGATTGAACTGCGTGATCGTGACCGGCGCGCCGCCCGAGGGGGTGACGGTGCCCTCGAAGTGCATCTGCAGGACGCGGCCCACGCCCTCGTTCAGCGCGATGGCGTTGTTCCAGCCCTGGACGGGCGACTGGACGAGCTCGCCGTCCTTGACGCCGACGCCGAGGGCGGCGCCCGAGCGGTTGATGTCGAAGTAGTCGCCGTTGACGGCGGCCACGGCGCGCGCCCGCCTGGCGGGCCCCCGACAGCGCCTCGGTCTTCGACACCTCGCCCGAGTTGAGGTAGCCGGTGGTGACGCCGCCCGACAGGTCGGCCGACAGCGCGTCGGCGCGCAGCCATCCCGCGGAGTCGAAGCGGTCGAAGGAGGTGAGCGTGATGCCCGGCGCGACGGGCCTGACCTTCTTGGCCGTCTCCAGCGTCCGCCCCGCGGGGGCGTTGAGCAGCAGCGTGGAGTCGGACCTGTAGGACGACGCGGCGGGCGCGTCCTCTGCGGGAACGGGCGGATCAGCCTGCGCGGGGCTGGCGAGAAGAGCTAAGGCGAGCGCGGCGGAGGCCATGTAGCGGAGGGTTTGCACGACCGAACTCAATCGCGCAATGGTGACAAGTTTCAAGACTTTGCAATGAACTAAAAGATAATTTCAGATCGGCGCCGAGGGTATCTACCGTGGTCAGGTCTTAACCTCTGGCTTTCGGGTAGACGGGAACGCAGACTGAAAGGGCAGATCAACGCAGAACGCGTGGAGCAGCCGTGGACACTCTGTACGATCACATGCCGATCCTGTCGCGAGGCAGGCACCGCAACCCGCGCAAGGGCGCCTGCTTCATGGAGCTGGCCTCCTATCTGGCGGGCGAACGGTGGAGCGACCATCCCGCGTGCACACACCCGCTCCTCGCGGGCCTGGCCCGCCTGGTCAACGACCACACCACCGACGAGGGCAGAGGCAGGCTCGTCCCACTGGTCCCGTCGATCATCGGGCTACGGGGTGACGACCTGCGGATCGACGCCAGGCTCGCCCTGCGCGCCGTGACCACCGCACTGCCCGTCGCCGCCGCCGACCGACAGCTCGCGCTGGCGGTGTCGGTGCTGGCCGCCGAGGAGATGCTGGCCAGGCTGGACGGCAGGCCCGCCGCGCTCGAGGAGCGCAGCGGGTGGGCCTTCGCCCAGGCTCCGCACGCCGCCGAGGCGGCCAGACGCTTCAGCCGCGCCTCGAAGATCACCGAAAAGGGCTTCCGCAGGTACGCGGCGCCCAACGCGGTGCAGCTGTCCGTGGTCGGCATCGCGCAGGCGTGCGTGCCCGACCCCGACGGGATGCTGCACGATCTCCTGGTCGCCGCGATCGCCGAGTGCGAAGCGCTGATCCCACGGGCCCGTCCGGGGGCCGACGCCGCGACGGCTCCCCGCGGCACCGTGAACGCCGGCGCGTCCGGCCGACCCGCCTGACGCGCCGGGCCATCGGCGAGCCCGCCGGGCAAGAGAGCTAGGGTCTGGCCGAGGTGGCCAGCCGGACGCCGAGGGCGATCAACGCCGCGCCGGTCAGACCGTCGATCGTCCTGCGCACCGCGGGCCTGGTGAAAAGCCCGCGCAGCGCGCCCACCAGGTTGGCCACCACGACGAACCACACCGCCGTGCCCGCCAGCGCGACGGCCGCCAGCGTCACCGTGTCGGCGAGCGCGGCGCCCTCGCTCAGGAACTGCGGCACCAGAGCGACGAAGAACAGCGCCGCCTTCGGGTTGAGCAGGTTGGTGAACGCCCCCTCGGAGAAGGCGGCCCACGAGCTGCTCCTGCCCGGGTCGGGGAGGTCGAGGTCGGGCGCCCCGCCTTTCGCCGCCGCCCGCAGCGCCTTGGCGCCGAGGTAGAACAGGTAGGCCGCCCCGACGACCTTCACCACCGTGAAGGCCGTCGCCGAGGCGGCCAGCAGCGCCGCCACGCCGGTGGCCGCGGCGACCACCCACGCGGCGACACCGACGGCGATGCCGGCGGCGGCCGCCATGCCGTACGCGCGGCCCGAGAGCGCCGACCTGCGTACCACGACCGCGAAGTCGGGCCCCGGCGACATCGCGCCCAGCATGACGACGCCGCCGAAGGCGGCGATCTGGGTGAGGGTGCTCAACGCCGTCCCTTGCGCCAGCGCTTGACGACGGCCCTGACGGTGAGCAGCAGGACGACGGCCACGACCTGGCCGCCGAGGACGATGCGGGTGACGTCGACCGCGGGCTGCCAGCGGACCTCGCCGTCCTTGATGACGAAGACGCCCGCGGGGGTCGCGCCGAGGCCGTAGCCGCCGCCCGACCCCTGGCCGCCGTGGTCGCCCTCCGACGCGCCTGATCCACCGCCACCGCCCTGGGCGACCCTCGCGACGGGGATGACCGTGACGTCACCCCGTGTGATCGGCTCGCCGAAGACGCGCTGGACCGTGGCGCCGTCCTTGGTCTTCTCCACCAGTTCCATGATGTCCATACCGTCATCTCTATCCGCTGACGCGGCGCAGCACCACCATCTCGCTGCGATAGTCGGGTCCGGTGATGAACCAGGTCGGCAGTTCGAGGCCGTGCGACATGAGCGTCTGCCCGTGCCAGCGCTCGCCCTCGGCGCTCTCGTAGAGCGCGGAAGGGTCGAGGCCGGCCAGCCGTACCCTGCGAGGGGGCCGCTTGGCCAGGGCGAAGGGGTTGTAGGCGAGCACGACCACGCGGTCCTCGTGGCTGTACTGCACGGCCGAGGCGGTGACGCCGGGGTCGCCGGCCAGGCGGTGCAGGCGGCCGTGCTGGATGACCGGCCGTACCGCCTTGTAGGCGGCGACGAGCGAGCGGGCCTGCTCCAGCTCCTCCGCCGACCATCTGGTCAGGTCGCCGCCGATGCCCAGCACGCCGGCCATGGCCACGTGGAAACGGTAGGCGAGCGGCACCTCGCGGCGGGTGTGCGGGTTGGGGCTGTCGGTGACCCACGCCGACATCGCGCAGGCCGGATAGAGGTAGGAGTAGCCCTCCTGGATGGCCTGCCGGTCGCGGGCGTCGGTGTTGTCGGAGGTCCACACCTCGTCGGTGCGGCGCAGGATGCCGAAGTCGACGCGTCCGCCGCCACCCGAGCACGACTCGATGCGCAGGCCGGGGTGGCGCTCGCGCAGGGTGTCGAGGACGGCGTAGACGCCGCGGGTGTGCTCGATCCAGAGCAGGTCGGCCCGCTCCCCGGCGTCCGGCCAGCCCGCCTGGGTGAAGCTGCGGTTCATGTCCCACTTGAAGTAGTCGAGCCCGTACTCCGACACCAGCCCCGACAGCCAGCCGATCGCCCATTCGCGCACGTCGGCGCGGCCGTAGTTGAGCACGAGCTGGTGGCGCAGCGTGTCGCGACGGCGGCCCGGATAGTGCAGCACCCAGTCGGGGTGCTCGCGGTAGAGGTCGCTGTCGGGGTTGACCATCTCGGGCTCGACCCAGAGGCCGGCCCGCATGCCCAGCTCGCGGACGGTGTCGAAGAGCTTGGACAGGCCGCGGGGGAAGCGGTCGGGGTTGGGCCACCAGTCGCCGAGGCCGCGCCTGTCGTCGACGCGCCCGCCGAACCAGCCGTCATCCACCACGAACAGCTCCACGCCCAGGTCGGCGGCGCGGCGGGCGAGCTCGATCTGGCCCTCCTCGTGGACGTCGAACCAGGTCGCCTCCCACGAGTTGTAGAGGACGGGCCGCTCCTCGAACGGCGTGGGGAGCACGTGGTGGCGGGCGTAGTCGTGCCAGGCCCTGCTGGCCGCGCCGTACCCGCCGCAGGTGCGCAGGCCGAGGACGGGCGGGGTGAGCAGGCTCTCCCCCGGGGCGAGATGCCAGGTGGGGCCGTCGTGACCGAATCCGGCGGTGACGGCGACGTCACCCTCGGGACGGCGCTGCGCGGTCAGCCGCCACGAGCCGCTCCAGGCCAGCGCGACGGACCAGACCTCGCCGAGCTCCTCGGTGGCGTCACCGGCGTCGATCATGATCCAGGGGTTGGCGCGGTGCGAGGTGGTGCCCGTCCTGCTGGTGAAGGTGGTCTCACCCACCGCCAGCTCGGCCCTGTGCAGCTGCGTCTCCTGCGCCCACGCGCCCGCCACTCCGGTGTAGCGGTAGCCGGCCCGCTCGGGGATCACCCAGCTGCCCGAGTCGACCCTGCCCAGCCGGACGGCGTGCTCGCCCTCGTTGGTCAGGCTGACCCAGCGCTCGACGACCTCGGAGGCGACCCTGACGTGCAGGCCCACCCTCAGCCCCAGCGGGTCCCGCAGCACCAGCTCGATCTCCGAGTCGGCGACCACGGCCTCGGCGAAGGTCAGCTCGACCGAGCGGACCCCGCCCTCGTAGGTGACCTGCAGCGACGGCACGCCCCATCGCGCGCCGCCCTCGACGGGCAGCAGCTCGTCCACGTCACGCGGGTCGTGGAAGCCGGAGTGGATGCGCCTGGGCGCCTGCCGTACGACCTCGGCCAGCGCCTCGTCCGGCAGTCTCGGACCCCAGTACCACTGCATGACGCGGCTGTCCTCGCCGGCGGCCTCGAGGCCGAAGACGAACGCGGAGCTCTGCGTGACAGCGGCCCACGCGCTGTCACCCACCCGGAGTATATTCACGCTAGACACAAACTCCATGAGATCAGATCCCACCGTCCATCGCCAGAGGGGAAGTTTGTTCACCTCATGAATCTTTCTCCCGCTGCGCGCGCGGTCTTCGTGGAGCTGCTGGTGCACGGCCCGCTGTCCAGGGCCGAGGTGGCCAGGCGGCTGGAGCTGTCGCCCTCGGTGCTGACCAAGTTGACCAGACCGCTGCTGGCGGAGGGCTTCCTGGTCGAGGAGCCCGGCCCGGCGGGGGTGCCGGGGCGCCCCTCGGTGCCGCTGCGGGTCGAGCCCGCCCGAAGGGCCTACGCGGGGGTCAAGCTGACCGACTCGGAGCTGTTCGCGGTCCGCACCGACCTGGGCGGCGCGGTCACCGCCGAGGTACGGCTGCCGCTCGAAGGCCACGAGGTCGGGCGGGTCGTCGGCAGGATCGCCGAGGCCGTGGCGCTGCTGCCGGGAGACGAGCCGCCCGCCGCGGTGGGGGTGAGCCTGGCCGGGCCCGTCTCGCGCGCCGACGCCCTCGTGCGCCACTCGCCTTTCCTCGGCTGGCGCGAGGTTCCCCTGGCCGGCCTGGTGACGGCGGCGACCGGGCTGCCCGCCGTCCTGGAGAACGACGTGCGGGCGCTGACGGCGGCGGTGCACTGGTTCGGCGCGGCGGCGGGCCGCGGGACCTTCGCCCTGGTCACCATCGGAGAGGGGCTCGGCTGCGGGATCGTGGTCGACGACCGCCTCCTCGTGGGCACGGCGGGGGTGAGCGGGCAGATCGGGCACCTGGCGATCGACGACAGGGGTCCGATCTGCGAGCGCGGCCACCGCGGCTGCGCCCGCGCCTACCTGGCCTCTCCCTCGATCAGGCGGACGGCCAGGGCCGCGCTCGACCGTCCCTCGCTCACCTTCGAGCAGGCGCTCGACCTGGCCAGGCGGGGCGACCCGGTGGCCAGGCGGATCTTCGACGAGGCCGGCCTGGCGCTGGGCAGGATCGTGGCGACGATCGCCAACCTGATCGGGCCCGAGGTGGTGGTGCTGTCGGGAGAGGCGGTGCACATGCACGAGGTGTGCGAGGCGGCGTTCGAGGCGGCGCTGGGCGAGCACACCCACTGGACCAGCGAGCCCGTGGAGGTGCGGGTGCAGCCTTTCGCCTTCACCGAATGGGCGCGGGGCGCGGCCGTGGTGGCGCTCCGCCACGACCTCGGGGTCGCCTGACGGCCGCTCACCCGGCCACCCGCTCGAGCCGCCTCCCCTCCTCGGCGCCTGCCCGCGACCGGGGACGCAGCGCCCCCGCGAGCAGCGTCATCACCGCAACGATCGCCGTGATCATCGCGAACGCGGCCGGGTACGACAGCGCTCCCGCCGCCCACCCCGTCACCGCGGGCGCGATCAGCCCCGACAGGTACGTGATGGTCGCCACCCCCGCGATGCCCTCGCCCGGCGTGTCGCCCACGTCGCCTGCGGCGGCGAACACGAGCGGCACCACGACCGCCACCCCCACGCCGACCAGGGCGAAGCCCGCCATGCACAGCCACGGCGTCCGGCCCGCCACCACCAGCACGCCACCGGCGGCGGCCACGATCCCGCCCACTCTGACGACGGCGACGGCGCCCATCCTGCGCACGAACCGATCTCCGATCAGCCGGGTCGCGGCCATGCAGAGCATGAAGACGGTGTAGGTCGCCGCCGCGACGCCGGGGCCCGCCGAGGCGACCGCCGTCACGTAGACGGCCGCCCAGTTGGCCGAGGCCCCTTCGGCGAACGTGCCGCAGAAGCCGACCAGGCCGACGGCGAGGATGGCGCGCGAGGGCAGGGCGAACCTGCGCGGCGCCGGGACGCCCTCGGACGACTGGTTCGCCAGGAGGCCTCGTCCGGCGAGGCCGCCCAGTCCGAGCAGGACCACCGAGACGACCGCCAGGTGCATCCTGGCGTCGATGCCCAGGTGCGCGGCGAGCACGCCCACGCCTCCCGCGGCGAGGCTGCCGACGCACCACATGCCGTGCAGCCCGGCGATGATGGAGCGGCCGAGGCGGCGTTCCAGCACCAGCGCCTGGGAGTTCATGACCACGTCACAGGTGCCCGCGGCCATGCCGAACACCAGGAAGACCCCGGCCAGCCACACCGGCGAGGGCGCCAGGGCGGGCAGCGCGAGACAGGCGCACCAGAGGGCGAGCAGGAGCCGCGTGGCGGTGCGCCCGCCGAGACGGTGGGCCATGCGGGTGGCCATGGGCATGGCCACGAAGGCGCCCACCGGCTGACACAGCAGGATCAGTCCGAGCACGGCGGGGGTGAGGTCGAGGTGCCCCTGCAACCAGGGGATGCGGGTCGACAGGCTGCCCGCGACCGCTCCGTGGAGGGCGAAGACAAGTGCGATGGCGCGATGGTTCGTCACGCCCTAGAAATTAACAGGCAGGCTTCCTGATGAAAAGAGGTATCAGGCAGGCTTCCTGATTAATATGGGGGCGTGAAGACCGCGACCCCTGCCATGGCCCGTGCCATCAACGACCGGCTCGCCCTCGACCTGCTCCTCGAACAGGGCCCGCTCACCGCTCCGCAGCTGCGCGAACTCACCGGCCTGTCCAGGCCGACGGTCGCCGACCTGATCGAGCGGCTGCGCGCGGCGGGGCTGATCGAGGCGGCGGGTGAGTACGGCGAGGACCGCAGAGGTCCGAACGCCAGGTTGTACGCAGTGGTCGCCGACCGCGCCCATGTCGCGGGGGTGGACATCCGGCGCACAGGGATCGCCGTCACGGTCGCCGACCTCGCGGGGCGCACGGTAGGCTCCGCCGTCCGCGCCCTTCCTGGGCCGCTGCCCGAGCTCATCGTCCAGGCGGTGGCCGAGGCGGCGGGCGGGCGTCCGATCGAGGCGGTCACGCTGGGCGCGCCCGGCCTGGTGCACCCGCACACCAGCGGCCTGACCGGCGACAACGGAGTGCCGGGGTGGCGGCCCGACCTGCTTGAAGAGGTACGGCGAGGGCTCGGCGTCCAGGTGGTGCTGGAGAACGAGGTCAACCTCGCCGCGATCGCCGAGCACCGGCTCGGCGCGGCCGTGGGCCACGCCGACTTCGTGCTGCTCTGGCTCGACGACGGCGTCGGCGGAGCGGTCGTGCTGGGCGGGCAGCTGCGCCGCGGCAGGTCGGGCGGCGCGGGAGAGGTCGGCCTTCTGGAGATGGCGGGCACCTCGTTCTGCTGCGCGGTCGAGCCGGCGGTGGCGCGGCGACTGTCCAGGGCCGAGCTGGTCGAGCGCATCGCGGCAGGCGCCTTCACGGTCGCGGCCGTCCTCGACCCGGGGCTGATCGTGCTGGGCGGCATGATGGGCAGGGAGGGCGGCGCCGAACTGGCCGCCGAGGTCGAGGAGCGGGTCGCCGCCAGGTCCTTCGCGCCGACGGAGATCAGGGCGAGCACGGTCGAGGGCAACGCCATCCTGCAGGGCGCCGTCCTGACCGCCCTCGACCTGGCCCGCGACGCCGTCTTCGGCGAACCGAGCATGGCCTGAGCCATGAGGATCGGCCGGCTGCTGGGGTCGGGACGCAGCGCGGACGTGTTCGCGCTCGACGACGGGCGCGTACTGCGCCGCTACCGCGACGGGCACGACGCGACCGAGGAGGCGGCGCTGATGAGCTATCTGGCCGACAGGGGCTTCCCCGTCCCCGTCGTGCATCCGGTTCCTGCCGCGCCGGCGCGCGGTGATCTGGTGATGCAACGGCTCTCGGGCCCGACGATGCTCCAGGCACTGGCCTGCGGCGCGTTGACGCCGCGACAGGCCGGGCGGGTCCTCGCGCGGCTGCTCCACCGCCTGCACGGGATCCCGGCCAGGATCTCACGCGCGGCCGACCAGCGCGTCCTCCATCTCGACCTGCACCCGGACAACGTCGTGCTGACGCCGCGGGGGCCGGTGGTGATCGACTGGTGCAACGCCGTCGAGGGAGCGCCGGGGCTGGACTGGGCCATGTCGGCCCTGATCCTGGCGCAGGTGGCCGTCGACCCCGACGGCGGCCCTGCGCCGCTCGCCCACTCGACGCTGTCCTCGTTGCTGAAGGGCCTTGGAGGGAGCGTGGATCTCGGTGACGAGAAGGCGGGATTCCTCCGGCAGGCCCGTGAGAGGCGAGCGGGCGACCGGGGGCTGAGCCGGCGGGAGGTGGGCCTGCTCGACGCGGCGACGGCGCTGGTGCTGGGACGGTTGTAGGAAGCCGTTCCGGTCAGCCGACCGGGTGCCAGCCGCCGGGGGCGATGCGGGCCGCGCTCGGCGGACCGAACTCGCCCTTCCCGTACGGCTCGGGCCGCTCGTCGTACTCCAGGATGTCCTGGACGATCCGCCACGACTCCTCGACCAGGTCGAAGCGGACGAAATGTCGGGGGTCGCCCGCCAGCGCGTCCTGCAGCACCTGCTCGTAGGCCGCGTCCATCGGCCCCAGGACCTTGGCGAAGTCGACCGACACCGGCACCGGTCTGGTCCTGTCCAGGACGTCGGGCTCCTTGGCCAGCAGGTCGAACGTCACGCCCGCGTCGGGGTCGAGCCTGAGCCTGACCAGGTTGGGCGCCGCCTCGCCGCCGCCGGCGGAGCGGAAGTACTCGACCGGCGGCCTGCGCAGCTCGGCGACGACCTCCAGCGCGTTCACCGGCAGGTCCTTGCCGGTGCGGACGCAGAACGGCACGCCCGCCCACCGCCAGTTGTCGATGTGGAGGCGCATCGCCACGAACGTCTCCGTGCGGGAGCCCTCCGCCACCCCCTCGGTGTCGAGGTAGCCCTCGTACTGCCCGCGCACCACCTCGCCCGGGTCGATCGTGCGGACCGCGCGCAGCGCCCGCCACTTCTCGTCGAGCACCGCCCTGGCCTCGCCCGAGGGCGGGGCGTCCATGGCGACGTGCGCCAGCAGCTGCAGCAGGTGGTTCTGCACCACGTCGCGCAGCGCGCCGACCTCGTCGTAGAAGGCGCCCCTGCCCGACACGTCGAAGTTCTCCGCCAGGGTGATCTGCACGCTGTGCACGTACGTGCGGTTCCAGATCGGTTCCAGCAGCGTGTTGGCGAAGCGGAAGACCATCAGGTCCTCGACCGGCTCGAGGCCGAGGAAGTGGTCGACGCGGAACAGGTGTTCCTCGTCGAAGTAGCCGAGCAGCTCGGCGTTGAGCCGCCTCGCCGACTCCAGGTCGTGCCCGAACGGCTTCTCCACCACCAGCCGCGCGCCGGAGTCGAGCCCGGCCCCGGCCAGGCCCCTGGCGACCGTGGCGAACAGGCTCGGCGGCACGGCGAGGTAGTGGGTGAGGTCGCCGAGGTCCTTCACCTCTTCACGCAGGCGCGCGTAGGTGTCCCCTTCGGTCAGGTCGCCGGTGACCAGCCGCAGGTCGAGCCGGTCGGACAGCTCTGCGCCCACGGCCTCGCGGCCCAGCGCGCGCACGCCTTCGAGGTCGAGGTGGGTCCTGGCCACCCCGACGACCGGCACCTCGAGCCTGCCGGTCGCCGCGAGCGTGTTCAGCGCGGGCAGCAGCATCTTCCTCGCCAGATCGCCCGTGACGCCGAACAGGACCAGAGCCATGGATCAGACCTTTCTTCCGCGCATCTCCCTGTACTTGCGCACCAGCGCCGCGGTGGAGGCGTCGGGCGCCTGCGCGGGGGGCTGCTCCGAGGTGAGCGCGGGCGCCAGGTCCATCGCCATCTTCTTGCCGAGCTCGACGCCCCACTGGTCGAAGGAGTCGACGCCCCAGATCGTGCCCTCGACGAAGACGATGTGCTCGTAGAGGGCGACGAGCTGACCGAGCGTGGAGGGCGTCAGCCTGGGAGCCAGAAGGGTGGAGGTGGGCCTGTTGCCCGGCATCACCTTGTGCGGCACGACCTCGGCGGCAGTGCCCTCGGCCGCGATCTCCTCGGCGGTCTTGCCGAACGCCAGGGCCGAGGTCTGGGCGAGCAGGTTGGCGGTGAGCAGGTCGTGCATGCCCTCGGCGTCCTCGAGGGGCTCGCCGAAGCCGAGGAAGTCGGCGGGCACCAGCCTGGTGCCCTGGTGCAGCAGCTGGTAGAAGGCGTGCTGACCGTTGGTGCCCGGCTCGCCCCAGAAGATCTCACCGGTCGGCACGGTCACCGGCGTGCCGTCCGCCTGGACGGACTTGCCGTTCGACTCCATGGTCAGCTGCTGCAGATAGGCGGGGAAGCGGTGCAACCGCTGGCTGTACGGCAGGACCGCGCGGGTCTGGGCGTCGAAGAAGTCGGTGTACCAGATGCCGAGCAGCCCCATCAGCACCGGCATGTTGGCCTCGAAGGGCGCGGTGCGGAAGTGCTCGTCGACGGTGTGGAAGCCGTCGAGCATCTCGCGGAAGCGCTCGGGCCCGATGGCGATCATCAGCGACAGCCCGATGGCGCCGTCGTAGGAGTAGCGGCCGCCGACCCAGTCCCAGAAGCCGAACATGTTGGCCGTGTCGATGCCGAACTCGGCGACCTTCTCGGCGTTGGTGGAGACGGCCACGAAGTGCTTGGCCACGGCCTCCTCGCCGAGCGCCCCGACCAGCCACGCGCGCGCCACCTTGGCGTTGGTGAGTGTCTCGAGCGTGGTGAAGGTCTTGGAGCTGACGATGACCAGCGTGGTGGCGGGGTCGAGGTCCTTGAGCGCGCCGTGGATGTCGGCGGGGTCGATGTTGGAGACGAACCTGGCGGTGATGCCAGCGTCGGCGTAGTCGCGCAGCGCCTCGTAGGCCATGGCGGGTCCGAGGTCGGAGCCGCCGATGCCGATGTTGACCACGGTCTTGATGGCCTGGCCCGTCTGGCCCTTCCACTCACCAGAGCGCACCCTGCCGCTGAAGTCGCTCATCTTGTCCAGCACGGCGTGCACGTCGGCGACGACGTCCTGACCGTCCACGACCAGCTTGGCGTCGGCGGGCATGCGCAGCGCCACGTGCAGGACGGCGCGGTCCTCGCTCACGTTGATGTGCTCGCCGGAGAACATCGCCTCGATCCGCTCCCGCAGGCCCGCCTTCCGCGCGAGCGCGAGCAGCAGCTCCATCGTCTCGGCGGTGGCGCGGTGCTTGGAGTAGTCGAGGTAGAGGTCACCGGCGGTGAGGCTCATCCGCTCCGCCCTGCCGGGGTCCTCGGCGAACAGCTCACGCAGGTGCTTTCCCGCCACCGCCTCGTGGTTGGCCTTCAGCGCCGCCCACTCGCCGCTCCGACTGATGTCCACGTCTCCTCCTCGCACTCTCAACCCGTCCACGTACCCGCGATGAACGATCCACCGCACCGCGGGAGGTTATCAAGCGGTCATGAACCCGTATTGCGCCTGGGTCAACGCCTCTTCCTGCGCCGCTTCTTCCGGGTGGGCGAAGTGTCCGGTTTCCATGACGAACAGCTCCTTCGGCCCGCCGAGCGCGTTGTACACAGCGAACTGGCCGGGCGGCGGCACCGAGGGGTCGAACAGCGCGGCGCCGACGTGCACGGGTCGGCGCACGAACGTGGCCGCGGTGGCCGAGTCGAAGTAGGCCAGCACGTCGAGCACCTCGGGCCGCCTGGCGTGCAGGTCGCGGACCGCCGCGCCGCTGCCCGTGCACGGCAGCGTGACCCGCAGCGGGTGGTTGCCGAAGCTCGGCACGACCAGCGCGCCGCTGGTGAACCTGTCGTCGAAGGCGAGCACGAACGGGCCGATGCCGCCGCCGAAGCTGGAGCCGACGTAGTCGAGCCTGACGCCGGTGCTCTCGGGCACGAGTTCGCCCAGCGCGGTCGCCGCGCACCACATGTCGGCGACGCAGCCGCGGTGGATGTAGGTCTCGCGCGAGCCAATGCCGTGCAGGACGTGCTCCTGCGCGTCGGAGGGCAGGTCGGGGTGGAGGCTGCGGGTGGGCAGGCCGCGCGCGCACGGCCAGATCGTCGCCGTGCCGGGGATGCCGACCCGCACCTCGGGCCTGTCCCTGCCGCCGTAGCCGTGGGCGACCACGCGGGCCCTGGTGATCTCGCCGTCGATCGGCAGGCTCAGCCAGCCGCCGATCCTGAACCCGTCGGTCGAGGTGAAGCTCACGCCGTGGAAGCGCAGGCCGTCGGCCTCCCACTCCACCGGGCCGAGCTTGGGCGCGACGCTGACCGCGCTGGCTCGCGCGTGCGTCTCCCGCCAGAACCGCTCGAAGTCCGCCGGCGCTTCGGGCGCGGGTACGGCCAGCAGCGCGTCGAGGTCGTAACCATAGGTCGGGTCGAAGGCGAAGTCGTGCCGCGGTATCAAAGCCAGCCCCTTTGTGCAAGATCGTCAGGCCAGCTTAACCGCCCTCTCCCTCGACGAGGAAACGATGCGCCACGGCGGGTCAGGCAGCCGCGCGGCGACCGCTCGCGCCTGCGCCTCGTACTCCGGCAGCAGCGCGCCGGCCGGCAGTCGCGGGGAGTTGGCCGCCACCACCCTGCCCTCGGCGTTGACCAGCGTCACCTGCGTCGGGCACGCGGCCAGCACGCCCAGCAGCAGCGCCTCGAACCTGGCCGCCCGCACGTCGGCGCCGACCACGCCCAGGAAGCGCCCGTCCACCTGAGCGGGGGCGGTGAAGGTGAGCACGTAGGTGTCGGTGCCGCCGTAGTCGACGTAGGGCCCGACCACGTGGCGGCAGCGGGTGCGCTGCGGCGCGGCGAACCACTCGGCGGCGGTGTAGTCGTAGAAGTCGAGGCTGTCGGGGTCGAGGTCGACGTCGAGGAAGACCGGGTCGTCCTCCGGAGGGGCCTGCCACCAGTCGAGCCAGCGCGGCCGGTCGGCCAGCACCCCTGGCGCGACGATCACACCGGTGCCCGCCGCCACGCCGCGCAGGCGGCGCAGGCAGCCGAAGATCTGTGGCCGGACCCCGGCCAGGTCCGCGGAGGTGAAGGAGGGCGAGGAGCGGTAGCACTCCTCCATGCCCACCCTGATCTCCTCCAGCGCGCCGAAGACGTCCTCGACGATCGCGTGAACCCGCTCGGCCACGTGGGCCACATGTGGATCGCTCATCGCCACTCCCGTCGGCCCTGGGTGACAAGTCGCCAATGGAACTCCATCAGACGCTCCGTGCCCCTGTCGAGGTGCTCCTCTGTCAAGGTCCGCGCCCGGTCGGCCTGCCTGGCGGTGATGGCCTCGATGACCTGGCGGTGGCTGCGCACGACCTCGCCGGGGTCGACGGCCTCGCCGTAGGGCAGCCAGAGCAGTTCGCCCACCTCGGACTGGATGTCGATCTCCGCGCGGGTCAGCCTGACCGACTGGGCGGCGGCGGCGACCTCGATGTGGAAGCGGCCGTCGGCGCGGCGGCGCTCGCCGACGGTGCCGGCCGCTTCGAGGCGGTCGACGACGTGATGGAGCCTGGCGACCTGGTCGGCCGAGGCGCGCAGGGCGGCGAGGCGGGCGGCCGTGCCGGCGATGGCGGCGCGGTAGTCGCCGATCTCGCGCAGCTCGGAGGTGCTCAGCTCGCGCAGCCTGGTGCGCAGCCTGGCCGTGGAGGGGTCGGCGGGGCCGCGCACGAACGTGCCGCCGCCCCTGCCCCGCCTGGTCTCGACCAGGCCGCGTTCGCGCAGCGCGGCGAGGGCGGCCCGCAGGGTGACGGTGGAGACGTTGAGGGAGGCGGCCAGCTCGAGCTCGGCGGGCAGCTGGTCGCCGTCGGCGACGAGGCCCAGCGCGATCGCCTCGGCCAGGCGCCGGACCACGACCTCGACCCTGCCCGAGCCGTCGTCGACGGGGGCGAAGACAGCGGCGCCGGGGAGCTGATGCACAGCAGACAGCTTATTGCCTTTTGAAATATGAACTCATAGTTTTAATTGCAACCCGATCTGAGGGAGGCCTCCCGTGCCCGATCCCGAGAAGAGGTTCGCCGAGGAGTGGCGTGACGCCGCCTACAACTGTTTCTCCTCAGGCCACAAGTTCTGCCGCGAGGTCTGCCCCGTCATGCAGGTCACGGGGAACGAGTCGTGGAGCCCCACCGCCTTCCACGCCAACGTGGTGGCGATGGAGCAGGGCTCGCTCGAGGTGGCGGACGTCGCGGCCGACTACGTCAACTGCACCGGGTGCGGGGCCTGCGAGCTGCGCTGCCCGAACTCCCTGTTCACCGGCGACTTCTACCGCTTCCGCACCAGGACGGTCGACCTGGTCAAGGGTGTGCGTTCGCTGGCCGTACGGCAGGAGGTGCACCAGCCGGCCTGGCGGCGATGGAACGAGTTGACGGCCGAGCGGACCCACGAGCCCGTGGCCGACGGGGTCTCGCAGGAGCGGGTGCGCGACTGGGCGCAGGGCCTCGACCTGACGGTGGGCGGCGAGACGATCCTGTTCGTCGACTGCGAGGCCGCCTTCTACCGCCCGTCGGTGCCGAGGTCGGTGGCGTGCGTCCTGGGACTGGCCGGATACGGCTTCGGGCTGATGAACGAGCAGTGGTGCTGCGGAGGGCCCGCCGCCGAGATGGGCTACGAGGAGCAGGCGCGGCGCTTCGCCGAGCACAACCTGGCCGACTGGCGGGCCTCGGGGGTGCGTCGGGTGCTCGTGCTCGACCCGCACGACTACATCACCTTCACCGAGGACTATCCGAAGTACTTCGGCGAGGCCTTCGACATCGAGGTGGTGCTGGTGGTGGAGCTGCTGGCGGCGCTGATCAGGGAGGGACGGCTGGCCCCCCACGTGCCGGTCGAACGGACGGTCACCTACCACGACCCGTGCAGGCTCAACAAGCGCAAGGGGATCTGGCAGGAGCCGCGCGAGATCCTGCGGGCGATCCCCGGCCTGACCTTCCACGACGTCGACAGGGTCAGCCAGTGGTCGTACTGCTCGGGCGCGGGCGGCGGGCTGGCGGTGGAGAAGCCCGAGCTGACCGCCAAGATCAGCGAGATGCGCATGGGCAAGGCCGCCGAGCTGGGCGTGGACACCCTCGTCACCGCCTGCCCGTGGGCCGAGCGCCCGCTGACAGCGGCGGGCGAGGCCCGCTCGATCGGCGTCGTCGACCTGCACGAGCTGCTCGCCGAGTCGCTGGGAGTGGCGCCGTGACCGTCACGCTCGGCGATCCCGTGGTGGAGGAGCTGCGGCGGATCCTCGGCCACGACCACGTGCTCACCGGCAAGGCCGACCGCCTCAACAGGACGCGCGTGCCCGCGCCCTTCCCCGTGCACCGCTGGGCCGAGCGGATGCCCGACCTGATCGTCATGCCCGGCTCGACCGGCGAGGTCGCCGAGGTGCTGAGGCTCGCGCACGCCCACCGCATCCCTGTCGTGCCGCGTGACGGCGGGACGGGTCTCACCGACGGCGCGGTGCCGCTGCGCGGCGGCATCGTCGTGGATGTGAAACGGCTCAACCAGATCAAGGAGATCGATCTCGACAACAGGACCTGTACGGTTGGCACCGGCATCAACGCGCTGAAGCTCAACGAGGTGCTTTCACGGCACGGCCTGCTCTATCCGGACGACCCCGCGTCGTATCCGTGCTCGCTCGTCGGCGGCCGCATCGGCACCAGCGGCTGGTCGCTGATCGGCTCGCGGTACGGCCACACCCGCGACCTGGTGCTGAGCTTCGACCACGTGCTGCCCACGGGGCGGGTCATCCACGTCGGCGACGGCATCGGCAGGAAGATCACCAAATCCTCGAGCGGCTACCAGCTGAAGCACCTGTTCATGGGGCACCAGGGCACGCTCGGCATCGCCACCGAGGCCACGCTGAAGCTCTTCCCCAAGCCCGAGGCCGAGTTCTCGCCGTTCTGGGCCTTCGACGACTACGACAGCGCCTACCGGACCGTGGGTCAGCTGGCCAGGGCGGGCGTGGCGACGTTCGCCGGCGCGGTGCTGTTCGACGAGTGGAAGGTCGCCTACCTGCGGCGCGACGACGAGGCCTACATCCCGCAGCCCGCCTCGGTGAAGGCGCTGGTCTGCGCGGCGCTGTACGGCTACGAGGACGAGGTGCGCGCGGGCGGCTCCCGCCTGATGCGCATCGCCCGCTCGATGGGGGCGCGCTACCTCGGCGACGAGATCTCGCAGGGCGACTGGGCCGCCCGCCACGACCGCTACGCCACCCCGCTGCACGGACGCACCCGCTCGGGCCAGGTCGTGCCGATGAGCTGGCACTGCGAGGACGCCTCGATCAACTACACGAACCTGCCGGCCGTACGGCTGGCCTGGCACGAGATCGCCGACCGGCTGCGGCGCGCCTCCGACGTCTTCGACGACTGGGGGATGTTCGCCTACACCAACGGCGCCACGGGCGCGGACTACCTGACCGAGATCGACATCGGCATCTGGGAGCAGCGCCTCGACGACGCCGCCTGGGCGGCGTGGGTGTCGGCCAAGCGCGACCTGGCGGCGGTGGCGCTGGCCCACGGCGGCTCGATCAGCGCCTGCCACGGCTCGTGCCGCGAGGGCGAGGTGGACCTGGTGCCCGAGGAACTGGGCGGCGGGTTCGACGTGATGCTCGCGATCAAGCGGGCGCTCGACCCGCACAACATCATGAACCCCGGCAAGTACCTCCTCGACCGCGCCTACCCCGACCAGGACGGCAGCCCATGACCCCCTCACCGGGGCCCGCCGAGGTCCCTCCGCTGTGCCATGCCGAAACCGCAGCGATCGACGAGCCGTCAGGCGAGGAGGAGTCGTGAGCTACCGCTACAGGGACGAGATGACCCCGCCGCCGCCCGAGCGCGCCTCCGAGGTGGCGGTGACCCGCTTCGAGCACGTCTACGAGGTGGATCCCGCGCTCATGACCGAGCACGTGACCCAGCAGACCTTCCCCAATTGGGACACCCTGCGCCTGGTCCGCTCCCGCGCCGGCCACCTGGCCTGGATGCACGCCCACTTCGCCGACAAGGTCGTCTCCGGCGAGGAGTTGCTCGATGACCTCGACCGATGACGGCAGACTGGCCGACCTCGGCTACACCTCCGAGTTCCGCAGGGACATGAGCCTGTGGGCGAACTTCTCCCTCGGCTTCACCTACCTGTCCCCCGTCGTCTGGATCTACACGCTGTTCGCCGTCTCGCTGGCCACCGGTGGGCCACCGATGATCTGGAGCCTGCTGATCGTCGGCGCGGGCCAGTTCCTGGTGGCGCTGGTGTTCGGGGAGATCGTCTCGCAGTACCCGCTGACCGGCGGCATCTACCCGTGGGCGCGGCGCCTGTGGGGGCGCAGGTGGGCGTGGATGACGGGCTGGGTCTACCTCGTCGCGCTGCTGGTGACCATCGCCAGCGTCGCGTACGGCGCCGGCCCCTACCTGTCGGCCTTCCTGGGCATCGAGGCGAGCACGACCAACACGATCATGTGCGCGCTGGTCATCCTGGCGGTCGCGGTGGCCGTCAACCTGGCGGGGACCAGGGTGCTGGCGATGGCGGCGATCATCGGGTTCACCGCCGAGCTGGTGGGGGCGCTGGCGGTCGGCGGCTGGCTGCTGCTGACCCAACGGCACCACGGGCTCGGCGTGCTGTTCGACTCGTTCGGGGCGGGCTCGGAGTCGGGCTACTTCGCCGCCTTCCTGGCCGCCGGACTGATCGGGATCTTCCAGTACTACGGCTTCGAGGCCTGCGGGGACGTCGCCGAGGAGGTGCCCGACCCGACGCGGCGCATCCCGAAGGCCATGCGCATGACGATCTACGTGGGCGGGGCGGCCGCGACGTTCGTCTGCCTTGCGCTGCTGCTGGCCGTACCGGACTTCGGCGCGGTGATCTCCGGAGCCAGCGCCGACCCCGTCTCCGAGGTGCTCACCACCGCCTTCGGGCCCACCGGGCTGCGGGTGGTGCTCGGGGTGGTGCTGCTGTCGTTCCTGTCGTGCGCGCTGAGCCTGCAGGCGGCCGCCAGCCGGCTGCTCTACTCCTACGCGCGCGACGGCATGATCGTCGGCAGCGAGCCGCTGAGCAGGTTCTCGGCCGTACGGCACGTCCCGCCGTACGCGCTGCTGGTGGCCGCGGTCGTGCCCGCGCTCGTGGTCATGGGCTCCATCGTCTCGGAGGACGCCCTCGTGAAGATCATCTCGTTCGCGACGCTCGGCATCTACCTCGGCTTCCAGATGGTCGTGCTGGCCGCGCTACGGGCGCGGCTGCGCGGCTGGCGCCCTTCGGGGCCCTTCACGCTGGGCGCCGCGGGCCTGGCGGTCAACGTCGGAGCGCTGGTGTACGGCGTGCTGGCCATCGTGAACATGATCTGGCCGAGGACCCCCGACGCTCCCTGGTACGACAACTGGCTGGTGGCGCTGTCCGGCCTGGTCGTCGTGGGCCTGGGAGCGCTGTACCTGTTCGCCGCCAGGCCCCACGAGCACGGCGTGGCCCCCGCGGGCGACGCCATCCAGGAGGAGCGATGAAGTTCAGTTACGTGATGCTGCCGGACTATCCGCTGCAGGACTCCCTGTCGGCGATCAGGCTGGCCGACGAGCTCGGCTTCCACGCCTGCTACGCGGCGGACGAGACCTGGCACAAGGACCTGTGGCTGCTGTTCGCCGCGGCCTCGCAGCAGACCAGCAGGATCAGGTTCGGCCCGAGCGTCTCCTCCGTCGTGCTGCGCGAGCCCACGCTCATCGCGCAGGCCGCCGCCACCCTCGACGAGCTCAGCGGAGGACGCGCCGAGGTGGTCCTGTCGAGCGGCAACTTCGGGCTGCTGGCCCAGTACGGCATCGACTGGACGGTCACCAGGCCGCTGTCGCGCGTGAAGGAGGCCGCGCACGTCGTCCGCACGCTCCTGGACGAGGGCGCGATCACCTTCGAGGGCGAGTTCTTCAGGTACAACGGCCTGTTCACCTTCGCCAGGCCGGTGCAGGAGCGCGTCCCCGTGAAGCTCGGCGCCATGCGCGGGCCCCGCTCCTTCCGCGCGGCCGGTGAGCTGTCGGACGGCGTCCACCACGCGCTCAGCTACACCCGCGAGGCCTACGACTACCTGGTCACGGAGTTCAGGGCGGGGGCGGAGAAGGCGGGCAAGGACTGGTCGTCGATGGACATCGGCGCCTGGGTCGTCTTCGCCACCGGGCCCGACTCGGCGGTGGCGAAGGAGGCGGCCCGCAGCATGGTCGGGCTGTACGCCTCCTCGATGCCGGACGAGCAGCTGGAGCGCAACGGGGTGGACCCGAGCGCGATGAAGCCGATCGTCGACGCGCTGGGGGCGGGCGATCTGGCGCGGGCGATCGAACTGACCACGCCCGAGCTGGGCGACCGCCTGTCGATCGCGGGCACCCCCGAGGAGTGCGTGGAGAAGATCAAGAGGGAGATCGAGCCTTCGGGGGTCAACCACATGATCCTGGCGGTGACGGACGCGACGCTGGTCAAGCAGTTCATGGGACGCGACCTGCCGGAGGTCTCCTCGGTGGAGACGCAGCTCCAGCTCATCCACGACCGCATCATGCCGTCGTTCACCTGAGGCCACGCGCTAGCGGGATCCCGAGGAGGTCTGCGGTCTTCGGGGTCCCCTGCGCGTGCGGCCCGCTGTCTGGCCCGGCATCCAGGACGAACAGGTGGACGGGCCTCGGCTTGGGCCAGGCCGTCGGAGGCGCCTGCCGTACGCGTGGAAGCTGGACCGAGGTGTGCGGCTCGAACGCCTTCTGTGGCGGGGCTTACAGCGCCTGCCTCGACGAAATCGGCTGGCCATCTGTGTAGGGCCGCGCTGAGGGGGCAAGGACTCCGGATCCCGCAACCGAGAACGAGGAGGAGCCGTCGTGCTCACCTTGACACCCAATGCAGCTCAGGTCATCAAGGACCTGACCGCCCAGCAGGATGTGGAGGCCGCCGGCATCCGCATCTCCTCGCAGGGAGACGACCAGGGAGCCCTGGTGCTCAGCATGGCCACGGCGCCCGAGCCCACCGACGCGGTGGTGGAGACCGAGGGAGCGAGGGTCTACCTCGACCCCGTGGCGGCCAGCGTGCTGGACGACAAGTCTCTCGACGCCGACACGGATGGGCAGGGTGGTGTCGCCTTCCACGTCACCGACTGACGCGCCCGCGAAAGAGTGCCCTCCTCGATGGGAGAGGCACTCTTTCCCTGCGCTTCGTTCCTGCGAGCCGATGATCCACCCCGCGCCGCTCCCTGCGCGGGACGGCGTCGCCCTCCCCGCTGCCGCCCTGGACACATGGTGCCGTGGACGGCGGGCGGCTGGGCGGCTGGCGGCCAGACGATCGGGTGGGTCAGCGGTGGAGGAGGGCGGCGGCCTCGGCGGGCGACGGCAGGCCCTCGACATCGCCGTACACCTCGACGATGCGGCCCGCCAGCTGGCTTCCCACCCACGCGGCGTGCTCAGGACCCGCTCCGGCGAGACGAGCGGCCAGATAGCCGCCCAGGAGCGCGTCGCCCGCGCCGACGGGGTCGCGCACCACGCGCGCCGCACTCGGCAGGTGGACGGGCGCCCCGTCCTCGCCCCGGCAGTGGACCCCCTCGGCCCCCGCCTTCACCACCACCTCGATCTCCCGCCCGGTCCCCGCCCCGGACCCCGTTCCGCCGGCCTGGGCGGCGGCGAAGACGGCGGCAGGGTCGGTGGCGCCGAAGAGGGGTTCGGCCTCGTCCTGTCCGAGAACCAGCAGATCGGTCAGCGGCAGCAGCTCGCGGACCGTCTCCAGCACCCGGGACTGGCGGCCGAGAGCAGGGCGGAGGTTTGGGTCGACGACCAGCATGGCCCCGGCCTCGCGCGCCCCCTCCGCCAGCGCCCGCACCAGCCGCTCGGGCCCCTCACCCAGCGCGATCGTGATGCCGCTGACCACGATCGCTCGCGGGCGGGCGGCCAGGATGGCGGCCGCGTCACCCTCGTCCATTCCCGCCGCCGCCGAACCGCTCCTGTAGTAGTGGACGCGCCTGGCACCGTCCGGCCGTACCTCCTTGAAGAACACGCCCGTCGGACGTCCGGCGTCGCGGCCGACCAGGGAGGTGCCGACGCCGAGGGCGCGTGCGGCGTTCAGCACTCGCTCGCCGAACGGGTCGGCGCCCACGCGGGAGGCGAACCAGGCGGTGCCGCCGAGCCTGGCGACGGCCGCGCACACGTTCAGCTCGGCGCCGCCGACGTGCACGTCCATCCGCGCGGCGGTCGTCAGGTCCTCACCTTGGGCGGGCTGGAGCAGCACCATCGCCTCGCCGACCCCGACCACGTCCGGACGAATCACCAGGTTCTCCTTAGTTCACGCTGACTTGATCGGCGACGATACCGCCTGCGTTTCCAATTGACAGCCTTGCAATATGTGCGAAAGCATTCCATATAGAGCAATCAAATCCCACGGAGGTGGCCCGGTGCGGGAGTTCAGGTGGCGGCTGGCAGAGCGCGTGGTGGCCGACCGGGTGATCGGCATCATCCGCGCGCCGTCGGCCGGCACAGCCGTCTCGTACGGCGAGCGGCTCGTCTCCGCCGGGCTCGGGGCTATCGAGGTCTCCCTCTCGACGCCCGGCGCGCTGGGCGCCATTCGTACGCTCTCCTCCCAGGAGAGCCGTGCCCTGATCGGGGCGGGCACGGTGATCGACGCCCACCAGGCGGTGCTGGCCATCGAGGCGGGGGCGCGTTTCCTGGTGTGTCCCATTCTCAGCACCGAGGTGATCCGCGCGGGCAGCCGCCACGGAGTCCCCGTGGTGGCGGGCGCCGCGACCCCGACCGAGATCGTCGTCGCCCTGGAGGCAGGGGCCGACCTGGTGAAGCTGTTCCCGGCCTCTCAGAGCTCACCCAAGGCGCTGCGCGACCTGCTGCAGGCCCTTCCCCATGCCCCGGTCGTGCCCACGGGCGGGGTCACCGCCGCCACCGCGCCCGAGTGGATCGCGGCGGGGGCGGTGGCCGTGGGCATGGGCGGCGAGCTGACCAGGGGCGAGCCCGAGGACACCGAACCGCGCGTGCGGGCCCTGCTGGACTCACTCAAGTGACGAGGCGACGCCCCCGTCACCACCACCGAAGCCCTGCCCCGCAGGACGCCCACTGGCATCTGCATGAGCGGCGCCCGTGGAAGCTGCGCGGCCCCGTGGTAGATCTGCGCCCGGAAGGTGGCCGGTACGGCGGGCCGTACCGGCCTGACGCTTGCTAGCCGAACAGCTTGCTGACGTAACGCAGCTGCTCCTCACGCTGGAAGCCGCCGCCGCCCTCGTGGCTGTTCCACGGCCAGACGGTGATCTCCTTCGGCCCCTGCCAGTGGTTGTAGGCGGCGAACACCGTCGAGGGCGGGCACACGTCGTCCATCAACGCCACCGAGTACAGCGCGGACGTCTGCCCTCTGGCGGCGAAGTTCAGCCCGTCGAAGTACGACAGCGTGCGGAAGACGGACTCCGCGCTGGGCCGCTGGCTGGCGAGGAAGCGGACGATCTCCTGGTAGGGGTCGCGTCCGGTGATCTCGACCGCCCTGCGGAAGTGGGTGAGGAACGGCACGTCGATCAGCGCGCCCTTCACCGAGGGACGCAGCGCCGCCACCGCCTGGGCGATGCCGCCGCCCTGGCTGCCGCCCGAGACCACGATTCTGTCGCCGTCGACGGCGGGGTGCCCCGCTGCGACCTCCACGGCCCTCACCGCGTCGGTGAAGACCCGGCGGTAGTAGTAGTCGTCGGGGTCGAGGATGCCCCTGGTCATCATGCCCGGCGCCTGCGGGGAGGCGCCGCCGTGCGGGTCGGCGGTGGCACCGGGGCTGTGCAGGCTGTGGCCTCCCTGCCCGCGCGTGTCGACGACCAGCACCGCCAGGCCCGCCGACGGCCAGACCAGGTGATCGTGGACGAAACCCCTGCCGCCCGAGTAACCGATGTACTGCACCACGCACGGCACGGGGCCCTCGGCCGCACGTGGCACGAGCAGCCAGCCGTTGATCCGGTGGCCGCCCCATCCCGCGAAGGAGGTGTCATAGACGTCCACGGTGGCCAGCGGGATGTCGTGGGGCGTGAAGACAGGAGCGAGGTCGTGCTCGGCGGCCTCGGCCAGGGTGCGGCTCCAGAAGGCGTCGAAGTCGGCGGGCTCGTCCCTCTCGGGGCGGTACTCCCGAAGCTGGTCGAGGGGGAGGTCGAACAGGGGCACAGGGTCTCCCAAAGGTCATATGGCGGGCCCTGACATTTCACCCCATCCACCCGTGAAAGCGCTATCCCTCGCTTCCAGGATCCCGCCGTACGAGACAGTCGAAGCGCCACCCCGAGGTCAGGCGCCGCGCCCCGGAGACGACGACCTGCGCACACGACGTCATCCGGTCATCCTCGCCCGCCGCCCCGCGATGACGTCAGAGAATCCGGCCCACGGCTCCGTCGACGCGCAGCTTGGGCGCCTCGTCCAGCAGCGGCACCTGCGCTTCGTCCTCGTCGCCGAGGCGCCACTCCTGGACGGGCACGAGTCCTGGGCCGATCAGGTCGAAGCCCTCGAACAGCCTCTCCACCTGATCCCGCGTCCGGAAGGTGGCCTGGGCGGGCGAGTTGGCCGTGGCCATCGTGAGCTGCGCGACCGCCTCGGGCGCGCTCTCGGCCATCGTGTGCGACAGCACCAGATGGCTGCCCGGCGCCATCCGCTCCCTGAAGCTCGCCACGATCCCGGCGGGGTCCTCGCTGTCCAGGATGAAGTGCAGCACCGCCACCATCAGCACGCCGACCGGCTGGTCGAAGTCGATGAGACCGGTGACGTGCGGATCGTTCAGCACCTCGTGAGGCTTGCGCACATCGGCCTGGATGCTCGCCACGCCGGGTGTCCTGGCCAGCAGCACGTCGGCGTGCATCCGCACCACGGGGTCGTAGTCCACGTAGATCACCCGGCACGCGGGGCTCACCTGCCGGGCGACCTCATGAACGCTCGGCGAGGTCGGTATACCGGTGCCCAGGTCGATGAACTGCCGCACCCCCTGCTCGGCCAGATGGCGCACCGCCCTGACCATGAAGGCCCTGTTGGCCCTGGCGACCAGCCTGGTGTCGGGGGCGACGGAAAGGAGCCGGTCGGCGACGGCCCTGTCGACGGCGAGGTGGTCCTTGCCGCCGAGGAGATAGTCGTACACCCGGGCGGAACTCGGCACCTTGGGATCAACACCTGGAGGAACACGGTCCAGCTCGCTCACGAGCGTCTCCTTCACCTCATCCGACGTGATCGTCATGCTACCGGGGCAGGTCCGGCGACCAGTCGGAGCCGCGGGCCGTACGGCTAGCCGAAGGAGTGTACGAACGCGGTGACGGCCGGACGGCGGTCGGCGGCGCGCCAGGCGAGGGCCAGCCTGGCAGGCGACAGGCCTGAGACCGGACGGGCGACCAGCCCAGGGCGCCGGTACAGCTCCGCGTTGCCCTCCGAGAGCAGCACCAGCCCGAGCCCGGCCAGTACCGCCTCGAAGACGCCGTCGGGTGAGGCCGCCTCCGCCCCGATGATCGTTCCAGGACCGCCCAGCCAGAAGTCCCGCAGCGGCCCTGCCGTCTCGGGCAGCGCCACGAACGGCTCGCCGCGCAACTCGGCGAAGTCGATCTCCTCCCTGGCGGCCAGCCGGTGGTTCTCCGGCATCGCGACGAAGCGCCGTTCGGTCGCCAGCACCCTGGTGGCCACCCCCTCGGGTGCGGGCAGCCACACGAAGGCGACGTCGGAGCTGCCGTCGGACAGCCCGGCGCTCGGGTCCTCCCAGCCGACCACGCGCAGCGACACCATCCAGCCCGGCATCCGCTCCCTGAAGCGCCGCAGCGCCTCGGCCTGGATCCCTCGGCCGACGGCGGTCTGCAGGCCGATCACCAGGGTGCCGCTGGGGGCGGCCTGCCGTACCAGATCGAGGCCCTCGTCCCAGCGGGCCAGCAGGTCGCGGGCGACAGGCAGCAGCGCCGTGCCCTGCCGGGTGAGCGCGAGGCCGCTCGGCACGCGGTCGAAGAGGGTGAACCCGAGCTGCCGTTCCAGCGCTCTCAGCTGCTTGGACAGGGCGGGCTGCGACACGAAGAGCCGCTCGGCCGCCCTGGTGACGTTGAGCTCCTCGGCGGCCGCGACGAAGTACCGCAGTTCGCGCAGGTGAATCTCCATAACCACCGGTTATACCGGCATGTCTTGGACGTGGCCACCGGGGAGCGCGCAGGATCGGGGGCATGAGAACTCTTGGCAAACTCACCGTCCCCCCGATCGGATACGGGGCGATGGTGCTCTCTCCCGGCATCTACGGCGAGATCGACGACGACTGGGCGCTGGCCGCGCTGCGTCACGCTCTCGACGAGGGCGGCACCCACATCGACACCAGCGACGCCTACGGGCCGGACGGGCACAACGAGCGCCTGGTCGGCAGGGCGATCAAGGGCAGGAGGGACGAGGTCGTCGTGGCGACCAAGTTCGGCCTGGCCGTCCCTGAGGGGGTGGAGACCAGGTCCATCCCCGTGGGGTATGCCTTCGGTGAGCTGCGCGGCAACGCCGACCCCGCCCTGGTGCGCGGTTACGCCGAGCGCAGCCTGCGCAACCTCGGCACCGACGTGATCGACCTGTACTACCTGCACTACCCCGACCCCGGCGTGCCGGTCGAGGACACCATGGGCGCGGTGGCCGATCTGGTGCGGGCGGGGTTGGTACGGCATGCGGGCCTGTCGAACGTGACCGCCGAGCAGTTGCGTAGCGCCCACGCCGTGCTGCCGATCGCGGCTGTGCAGGTGGAGTGGTCGATGTGGCGGCCGATCGACCCCGAGTTGCTGGCGGCGACGCGGGAGCTCGGTGTCGGTGTGGTGGCGTGGAGCCCGCTGGGCTCGGGCTTCCTCACGGGGAGCGTCTCGAAGCTGGAGGAGGGCGACTTCCGGCGCCACGCGCCGCGCTTCGACGCCGCCAACCTGGCCGTGAACAACGACAGGTACGCGCCGATCAGGCGGCTGGCCACCGAGCTGGGCATCACCCCAGCCCAGCTGGCGCTGGGCTGGCTGCTGCACCAGGACGAGCACGTGGTGCCGATCCCCGGCAGCAGGACGCCCTCGCACATCACCGAGAACCTGCAGACCGCGGGCATCGCTCTGCACCCCGACACGCTGAGGCGGCTGGACGAGGCGCTGTCCTCCTTCAAGGTGGAGGGAGGGACGCTGCTGTAGGGGCCACGCCCGCAGGCTCAGCCCTGCGGGCGGCGCCCATACATATGCGGCAAATCATCACAAGTCGGATGGTGCGCACCTGAACCTGGGCGTCATATCCCACAAAAAGTGTCTTCGAGTAGGTTCGTGCGTGTGCTGTGGCCCGTGTGGCGTCGCCTCGCCCGGCGCGGCCTGCGCCTGGCGGGCCGCGCGCTGGCAGGCGTGGCCGTCCTGGTGCTCGCCCCCGTGCTGGCCCTGGCCACCCTGGGGGGCCTCGCCGGCCTCACCGCCACGCCCGCCGTCCTGCTGGGCGCGGCCCTCGGCGTCTTCGCCTCGATCTTCTTCCTCGGGCTCCTGCTGCTCCTGCCCCGTCCCGCCTCCCGGCTCCCCCGCTGGCTGCGCGCGCTCGCCATCCTCGGCGTCGAGGCCCTGGTCGTCTGGCAGGTGGCCGCGGCCACCCTCGCCCCTCTGCGGGACGCCCTGCCACCACCGCCCGTCGCCGGCCAGCGGATCTGGGAGCTGTCCACGGGCTCCAGGCTCGCGTACGTCGTCAGGAAGCCGAAGCGGTCGCGAGGGCTGCCGCCCGTGGTGGTCCTGCACGGCGGCCCCGGCCGGGCCGACCTGGGCGGCGACTCGGCCTTCTTCGGCGCCCTGGCCGCCGACGGCCGCCCTGTCTACGTCTACGACCAGGTGGGGGCGGGCCGCTCGTCCCGGCTGGCCGACCCTGGCGGATACAGCCTGACCAGGGACCTCGACGACCTCGAGGCGATCCGCCTGCGGCTGGGGGCCGACCGGCTCGTCCTGGTCGGCCACGCGGAGGGCGCCCTGCTGGCCGCCGCCTACCTGGCCCGCCACCCCGGCAACGTCGACAGGCTCGTCCTGTCGTCACCCGCGGGGCTGCGGCCAGCTCCGTCGGGCGCGGCGCTGGCCCGCCTTGACGCCGCCCAGAACCGCCGCCTGGCGCTGAGCCTGCTGCATCCGCGCGTCCTGGCGGCCTCGGCGCTCCTTCAGGCGAACCCCGCCGCCGCCCACTCCGTCGTGGGCGACGCCGAGCTCGACGCCCGCCTGGCCGCCTACCACCGGCTGCTGCTCCCCGCCCGGCGCTGCGGCTCGGGCGCCGCGCCCGCCGCCGTCACCGGCGCGTACGCCAACCTGGTGCGGCGCCCGATCCCCTCCTGGATCGGTGAGGGCATCAGCGGCAGCCCGGCTCCCACCCTGATCGTCAAGGGCTCCTGCGACTACCAGAGCTGGTCGTCGGCCGCCGGCTACCGGGCGATCATGCCGGCCTCGCAGCTCGTCTACCTGCGCGGGGCCGGGCACGACGCCTACCGCGACAGGCCTGGGCCGTACCTGGAGGCCGTCCGCGCCTTCCTGGCCGGCCGTCCCCTCAGCCCCCACACCGGCGAGCTCCCCCCTCCCGACTTCCAGGGCCCGCCCTGAGCCCCCGCCGGCGACCACGGATCCGAGCCGGACGCACGGGGTCGCTCAGGTCATCCATCGCTCGGCTCCTCCTCGGGTACGGCTGACGCCTGGCCGAACCGGGTTCGAACCGGTGACATCTCGGTTGGAGGGCGACCGATGGAACCTGGACGCTACGCGTCTTGCACCGACCCCCAGCCGTTGTTCCAGATGTTGTCCCAGTCGGCCTTGACGATGATCTTGTACCGGTGAGTCAGCCCGCTGATGGTCTTCACGCAAGGCCTGGTCGTCCGGTCGCAGGAGAAGGAGCCGACCGACACATTGTTGATCGTGTCCCATACCGTGCCCTTAACATCCCCCGCGAGCTTGGCGATGATGTACCCCTTGGTGGCAGGGACGGACCCGCTCGTGCAGGTGGCATCGCCGTTGAGCCAGCAGGTGGAGCTTCCGGCGCTGGCCGGAGTCGCGGAGGCGGTCACGAGCGCCAGGGCGATGGCTGCTGATGCGGCCGCGAAGTGTCTGAGCTTCATCGGATCTCCTCACTCGGATGCGGCCAGTGGTGGCCGCATGGAAGTGAGCGCCAGGCTAGGAGCCGGCCGTTGGGTGACCGTTGGGCGATCGAGTGACGCCCCATCGGGAAGACGTGGACGACCAAGACCCACGAAGGCGAGTGCGCGGGCGTCCGGTTGGGCCCGAGGACAAAGAAGGGCGCGCATCCGTCGTCCCGCAGGCCAAAGGGCGCCGCGGGTCGCCTGGTGATACTGGCAGCATGGATCTCGAACGAGTCAAGCGCGAGGTATTCTCGCTGGTCAGCCCGCATACCCCCGGCCTGGCCGTCGGCGTGTACGTCGACGGCGCCGCGGTGCTGACGGTCGCCCAGGGGGCGGCGTGCGTGGAGTTCGGCGTGCCGGTCGACGAGCACACGCGGTTCGACATCGCCAGTGCGAGCAAGCAGTTCACGGCGGCGTGCGTGCTGCTGCTGGAGCGCGAAGGGAAGCTGGGGCTCGACGACGACGTGCGGACGCACGTGCCTGAGCTGAGCCTGGAGACGCCGGTGACGCTGCGGCAGTGCCTGCAGCACACCGGCGGCCTGCCGGAGTGGTACGCGCTGCAGGCGCTGACGGGCGTGCCGCTGGCGGAGATGACCGAGCAGCGGCTGCTGGAGGTGCTCACGGGCATCCGCAGGACGACGTTCGAGCCGGGCACGGCGTTCTCCTACTCCAACACCGGCTACGTGCTCGCGGCGGTCGTGATCAACCGCGTCACGAACTCGTCGCTGGCGGAGTTCGCGCGCAAGCGGCTCTTCGAGCCGCTGGGGATGGCCGATTCCCTGTTCCGTGACGACGCGTCGCTTCCGCTGGACAGGCTGGCGTACGGCTACGCCAACGCGCAGGGCGAGCCGCGCAGGGCCGACACCCAGGAGAGCGCGGTCGGCGACGGCGGACTGGTGACGAGCGTGGCGGGGCTGGCGCCGTGGTTCGGGTTCCTGGCCGACGGGCGGGTGCTCGGCACCGACCTGCGCGACCGGCTGCTGGAGCGAGGGGTGCTGGCCGACGGCACGGTCCAGGCGTACGCGATGGGGATCTATCACGGCGATGGCTGGTTCGCCCACGCGGGCGGCATGCACGGGTACCTGTCGAACCTGCTGTACCTGCCCGATCCGGGTGTCGGCATCGCGGTGCTGTCCAACCAGACGGCGATCAACCCGGTGAGGGTGTCGCACCGGCTGGCGCGGCTGCTGCTCGGCCAGGAGGAGCCGCCGAAGCCCGAGCCGAAGAGGCTGGCCGTGCCGGAGCGGCTGCACTGGCACGATCCGGCCGGGGACGGGACGCTCACCCTCGCACCCGCCGACGAGGGCCTCGTGATCGCCGGCGTGGGCGTGTTCACCGGCGGCGCCGACGGACGCTGGCACGGGACTGGAGAGGCCGAGGGCGGCTGGGTGGAGATCGACGGCGACCGGCTGCTGCTCAACGTCGGCCCACTCTCGCGCCCCCCTGTCGTCTTCGACGCGGCCGAGCCGCCCTCGGATGCGCCGCTGCCCGACGGTGTCTACCGCAGCTGGGAGTTCGGCGTCGACGCCGTCGTGAGCGACGGCGAGGTGCGTATCGGCCGCGAGCTCAAACTGCCGGTGTCCGCCGCCCCTGGCGGCGCGTGGAAGGCCGGGCCGTTCACGCTCCGTATCCAGGAGGGCGACCTGCTGGTGAGCGGCGGCGGCCTGCGCCGGACGCGCTTCGAAGGCTGATTGGCCCACAGGACGAGGCGGGGGCCGCCGGTTTTGGCTGCCGGGTCAGTGAACGGCGGCTGTCCTGCTCCTAGCGTCCGACTGTCCCCGCCCGAACCCTTTCCGAGGTGGTCCCATGACATCCGCGAAGGCCGCGACCGCCGCCGTCGTACTCGCGCTCACCACCGCCTGCTCCTCAGGAGGAGCCGCGCCACAGGCCCGCGACTCCCTTGTCTGGGCCACCGCCCACCCGCCCAACAGCCTGGACATCGCGCACGGTTTCAACACTGCCTCGACCCTCATCCAGACAGCGGTCCTCGACACGATGGTCACCCTGGACACTCGCGGCGCGCCCGCGCCCCGGCTGGCGACGGAGTGGACGCAGCCGGACCCTGCCACCTATCTGTTCACGCTGCGCAAGGGCGTGCGCTTCTCCGACGGCACCCCGCTGACGGCCGACGACGCCGCTTTCTCGCTGCGCCGTCACCTGGACCCGAAGGTCGCCTCGCAGGCGGCCAGCTACTTCACGACGGTCAAGCAGGTCGAGGCGGTCGGCGACGGCCAGGTCAAGGTCACGCTGAAGCGGCCGAACCCCGCCTTCCTCGCCATGTCGGCGATCGCCTGGCAGGTGACGCCGCGCAAGCTGGCCGAGGCGCACCCCCAGGACCTGGGCAGCCCCGAGGTGGGCACGATGGGCACCGGCCCCTTCAAGGTGGCGAAGTTCTCGCTCACCTCGGGCGTGGTCCTGGAGCGCAACGAGTCGTACTGGGGCAGCAGGCCCGCGCTGCGCAGGGTGGAGTTCAAGACCATCGCCGACCCCGAGACGCTGCGGCTGGCGGTCAGGTCGGGTGAGGTGGACGCCACAGACGGCGTCAGCGTCCGCGACGCGCGCAAGTGGACCGGCCTGCCCGGCGTCAAGACGATCTTCTACCCGGGCAACAACATCGGCTACCTGTCGCTGGCGGTCAACAACGGCCCGCTGAAGGACCCGCACGTACGGCGGGCCATCGCGCACGCGGTCAACCGCAGGGCGGTGTCGGACCTGATGACCGCCGGTCACGGCGCTCCGGCGGTGGCCATGCTGCCGAGCCCGCAGCTGGCGGCGCTGTACGGCGACAGCCTCCCGGCCCTGCCTGCCCATCCCTACGACGTGGAGGCGGCCAGGGCCGAACTGGCCAGGTCCGCCTACCCCCGGGGGTTCGAGCTGGAGGCGCCGTACGCCAGTACCGGCGACAGCGGCACGGTCATGCAGACCGTCGCCGCCGACCTGGCCAAGATCGGCATCAGGCTCACCCTGCAGCCGAGCCCCGCCGACCAGTACCGCGCCCGGGTGATGCAGCACGACCGCCTGTCGATCCAGTACGTCAACCTGGCCTACGGCACGCCCGACCCGCTCGAGGTCCTGCCCGACATGGTCAGCCGCGCCGCCGCCGAGCCTGAGGGCTTCAACTTCTCCGGTTACGGCAGCGCCGCCACCGACAAGCAGCTGGACACGCTGGCCTCGGCGACCGGTCAGGACAGGAAGGAGCAGGTCACCGCGTTGCTGACGGAGATCGCCGAACAGGTGCCCTACATCCCGCTGTTCCATACCGACTACGCCGTCGCGCTGAACGAGAGGTTCACGGGCACGTTCTCCACCTGGTCCACGGACGCCATCGCCTCGCTGCGCCCGGCGGGCCGCTGACATGGCGGTCGTCAAGCGCCTGTGCGCCGCCGTTCTCCTGCTGGGGATATTGTCCGTGCTGACCTACGGGCTGCTCGCGGCCGCGCCGGGCGGTCCCGAGCAGGTGCTGCTCGGCGGGCGCCCGTCCACGCCCGAGACCAGGGCGGCGATCCGCGCGCAGTACCACCTGGACGATCCCTTCCCTGTCCGCTACGCGCGCTGGCTGGGCGACGCGCTGCGGGGCGACTTCGGCACCTCGATCTCCTCACGCGAGCCGGTCACCACGGTGATCGCCGACCGGCTGCCGGTGACGGCGGGGCTGGCGGGCTACGCGCTGGTGCTCACGGTCGTGGTGGGCGTGCCCGCCGGGCTGGCCGCGGCGATGCGCCGCGGCGGCAGGCTGGATCAGGGCATCACGCTGGCGTCGCTGGTCGCGCTGTCCATCCCGTCGTTCGCACTGAGCATCCTGCTGCTGTACGGCTTCGCGGTCGCGCTGGGCTGGTTCCCCGTCTTCGGCGCGGGCGACACCCCGATGGACCGCCTCGTGCATCTCACTCTGCCCGCGATCGCACTGGCCGCGGCGCAGGCGGCGATCGTCGTCAGGCAGATGCGCGCCGCCGCGCTCGATCTGGCCGCGCAGGACTTCCTGACCTTCGCCAGGGCGCGCGGCCTGCCCAGGTGGCGGGTGTGGGTCAGCTACGCGCTGCGCAACGCGGCGCTGCCCGTGCTGACGGTGGGCGGCCTGCTGCTGGCGGCCAACCTGACCGGCTCGGTCTTCGTCGAGCAGGCCTTCGGGCTGCACGGGCTGGGGGCGCTGCTGATCAGCGCGGTCGGCGAGAAGGACATCCCGGTGGTGCAGGCGCTGGTGCTGTTCGGCGGCGCGATCGTGATCCTCGTGAACCTGCTGATCGACCTGGCCTACGTGGCCGTCGATCCCAGGGTCAGGCACAAGGCGGCCACGGCATGAGGGCGATCCTGGTGGCCGTGCTGGGCCTGGCTGCGGTGGCGGCCGTGGCCGGTTCGTGGCTGGCGCCGTACGATCCCGCCGCCCAGGATCTCGCGCTCGGCGCGGCGGAGCCGAGCGCCGCGCACTGGCTCGGCACCGACGACCTGGGCCGCGACGTGCTGTCGCGGCTGCTGGCCGGTGCGGGCTCCGCGCTGATGTGGCCGGTGCTCGTCGCCGCCTGCACGACGGTGCTGAGCACGACGCTCGGGCTGCTGGCGGGCTACCGGCTGGGCTGGGTGGACGCGCTGATGATGCGCACGGTCGACCTCGCGATCGCGATGCCGGGCATGCTCGTGCTGATCGTGGTGGTGGGCGTGATCGGCGGCGGGTACGGCTGGGCGGTGCTGGCCATGGCACTGCTGTTCACGCCCGGCGACATCCGGGTGATCCGCAGCCTCACCCTCGCCCAGAGGGAGCTGGCCTACGCCGAGGCCGCCCGCACGCTGGGCCTGCCCGCGTCGCGGATCATGTTCAGGCACCTGCTGCCGAACCTCGCGCCCACGGTGGTGGCCAGCTCGCTGCTGAGCTTCGTGGCGGCGCTGGTCGCGCTGGCGGGCCTGTCGTTCCTGGGGATCGGGCTGCCTGCCGGCACGCCCGACTGGGGCCTCATGGTCCAGGAGAACCGCGGTCTGCTCGACCTGAACCCGTGGGCCTCGATCGCGCCCGCGGCCCTGATCACCGTGGTCGCGTGCGCGGCCACCCTGCTGGGCGACCGCGCGTTCGAGTCGCTGTCGAAGGGAGGCCTGCGGTGAGGATCTCCGAGCTGCGCATCTCCGGGTCCGGGCTCATCGTCGACGGCGTGGACCTGGAGGTCTCCAGCGGCGAGACCGTGGGACTGGTCGGCGAGTCGGGCAGCGGCAAGTCGCTCACCGCGCGGGCCGCCACGGGACTGCTGCCCAAGGGGCTGCGCGCCACCGGCTCTGTCACGCTCGACGGCCGGGAGCTCCTCGGCGCGCGCGAGCGGGTGTGGCGCTCGGTGCGCGGCACCCGGGTGAGCCTGCTCATGCAGGACCCGTTCGCCATGCTGAACCCCCTGCGTACGGCGGGCGCCCACGTCGCCGAATCGCTGCGAGGGCGCAGGGACAGGGCGGAGGTGCTGCGCCGGCTGGCCGAGGTGGGCATCGACGATCCGGACGTGGCCGGGCGCCATCCGTTCCAGCTGTCGGGCGGCATGCGACAGCGGGTGGCGCTGGCCGCCGCGCTGGCGGCCGACCCGGGGCTGCTGATCGCCGACGAGCCCACCACGGCGCTGGACGCCACGACGCAGCACGAGATCCTCATGCTGATCAGGGGCCTCCAGCGGGCCCGTGGCATGGGCGTGCTGCTGATCACCCACGACCTGCGGGTGGCGTTCGAGCTGTGTGACCGGGTGGCGGTCATGTACGCGGGGCGCATCGTCGAGCAGGGGCCGCCCGCCGAGATGGCCAAGGCGCCCGCGCATCCGTACACGGCGGGTCTGCTGGCCGCCGTGCCCACCGTCGAGCGGCGGCTGCCCCGGCTCATCGGCATCAGGGGCAGCGTGCCGTCGGCGGCGCAGGTGAGTGCGACGTGCGCGTTCGCCGCCCGCTGCGACCAGGCGACATCGGAGTGCGCGCACGCCCGGCCGCCGCTGCGCGAGCTGCGCCCTGAGCGGCTCACGGCCTGCCTGCACGAGGTGCGCCCCAGGACCCGCGTCGAGGAGGGCGGGCAGGAGCGCCGCCAGGTGACAGGCGACGAGGTGCTGCGCGTCACCGGCCTGCGCAGGACGTACGGCTCGCACGTCGCGCTGGGCGGCGTCTCCCTGCACGTCAACCGCGGTGAGAGCGTCGGTGTCGTCGGCGGCTCCGGCTCGGGCAAGACCACGCTCGCCCGCTGCGTTCTGGGCCTGGTCAGGCCGGACTCCGGCACGATCGAGCTGGCCGACCCTGTTCGGCCACGCCACCAGCTGGTGCAGTGCGTCTTCCAGGACCCCTCGACCTCGCTCAACCCGGCCCTGACGGTCGGCGCCACGCTGACCGAGGCGGCGGCGCAGGGCCCGGCGAAGGACAGGCTCACACCGGCGGAGCTGCTCGAGCTGGTGGGGCTGCCCGTCGCCTACGCCCGCAGGCGGCCGGCCGGACTGTCGGGTGGGGAGCGGCAGCGGGTGGCCATCGCCAGGGCGTTGTCCGTCCGGCCGGCGCTGCTGATCTGCGACGAGCCGGTGGCCTCGCTGGACGTCTCGGTCCAGGCGCACGTCCTGGAGCTGTTGCGGGAGGTCGGCACCAGCATGCTGTTCATCACCCACGACCTGGCGGTCGTCAGGCAGATGGCCGACCGGCTGGTGGTGCTCGCGCGCGGCGAGGTGGTGGAGAGCGGTGACACGGCGGAGGTGCTCGACGCCCCCGCGCACGCCTACACGCGCAGGCTTGTGGCCTCCGTACCGGCCGCGCCCTGAAATTTCATACTTCTGTACCTAGCGCCCGCGATGGCGGGCAAGGGAGCCTAGCGCCATGCATGACCTGCTGCTTCGCGACGGGACCGTCCATGACGGGCTCGGAGGAGCGCCCCGGCACGCCGACGTCGCGATCGCCGACGGGCGCGTGGCCGCCGTCGGGCGCGACCTCGGCCCTGCCCGTCGCGTGATCGACGTCTCCGGCCTGCTCGTCAGCCCTGGCTTCGTCGACCCGCACAGCCACTCCGACACCGTTCCCTTCCTGGAGGAGCCGCAGCCGTTCAAGCTCCTGCAGGGCGTGACCACCGAGATCGTGGGCAACTGCGGTTTCTCGTGCGGCCCTGTCGATCCGGAGTCAAGGAGCTTCCTGCCGGCCGAACTGGCCGGGGCGGCCTTCGCCACCCTCGGCGACTACCTGGACGCGGCCGAGGCGGCCGGGCCGAGCAACAACCTGGCCGTGATGGCAGGGCACAACACGCTTCGCCTGGCCGCGGCCGGGATGAGCGCCGCGATCACGCCGGACCGGCTGGCGCGCATGTGCGAGCTGGCCGCCCAGTCCTTCGAGGCGGGCGCGGTGGGGCTGTCGAGCGGCCTGGAGTACGTGCCCGGAGCCTACGCCGACCTGGAGGAGCTGGTCGCGCTCGCGCTGGTGGCCAAGCGCTGGGACCTGCCGTACGCCACCCACATGCGCAGCGAGAGCGAGGGCCTGGGCGACGCGCTCGACGAGGCGATCGCGGTGGCGAAGCGGGCGGGCGTCCGGCTGCAGGTCTCGCACTGCAAGGCCTCGGGGCGAGCGGTGCACGGCGCCTCCGCGATGATGCTGGACAAGCTCGCCCAGGCCCGCCGCGTGGGCGTGGACGTGCGCGCGGACGTCTATCCCTACCTCGCCTTCGGCACCATGCTGGTCGCGGTGCTGCCCCCGATCGCGTGCGAGGGCGGCGAGCAGGCGCTGCTGGAGCGGCTGGGCGACCCGGCCGAGCGTGCGGCGCTGCGCGCGCTCGCGGAGGACCCTGCCACCGGCACCGGCGTCGGTTTCTGGCGCGAGCTGCACCCCTCCGACGTGCAGATCCTCGTCCACAACGACCCTGGCATCGAGGGCAGGCGGCTGTCCGACCTCGGCGGCGACCCGTGGGAGGCGCTGTGCGACCTGGTCAGGCTGGACCCTCAGTCCTCGGGCGTCTTCCACACCATGCACGAGCGGGACCTGGCCGCCTTCCTGGCCGACCCGCTGATCTCCATCGGCTCCGACAACGGGCCTCCTGTCGGCCCCAACCATCCGCGTACGTTCGGGACCTTCCCCACCTATCTCGGCACCTACGTCGAGAAGGAGGACATGCCTGAGGCGATCCGCAAGCTCGGCTCCGCCGTCGCCGCCCAGTTCGGTCTGGCCGGGCGCGGCTGGCTGGGTCCGGGGGCGATCGCCGACCTGTGTGTCTTCGACCCTGTCACGATCGGCCACGCGGGCACCTACGAGAGCCCCGACGTGCGGCCCACCGGGGTCGAGCACGTCTTCATGGCAGGGCGCCAGGTGGTCGCCGACGGCGAGTTCACCGGCGGCAGGCACGGCCGGATGCTCAGGCGGGGCGCCCGGTGACGGCCCGCGGGCGGGTGACGCTCGGCGTGCTGATCGACAGTCTCGGCCCCGGCCTGGCGCGCCCGCTGGCGCTGCCGCACGGCAGGGAGCCGCTGGTGGGCACCCCGGTCATCTACGACCCCGAAGAGCCGCAGGCGGGGCTCGACGGCGCGGTCCTGCTGGTGACCGGCCGCCCGTCGGCCGAGATCCTGGCCCGCGCGGGCGAGAGCGGCGTGGCCGTCGTCGTGGTCAAGCCGGGCACCTGCGACGAGCAGGCGCTGGCCACCGCGGCCAAGGCGGCGGGCACGGCGCTGCTCGCCGCGCCGCCCGAACTGTCCTGGGGACAGCTCTACACGCTCATCGAGGCCCTGCTCGCGATGGTCGCCCCGGCAGAGGACCCGCGCGGCACCCGGGCGGCCGACCTGTTCGTGCTGGCCAACGAGGTGGCGGTCCGGGTGGGCGGCGCGGTGGCGATCGAGGATCTGGCGATGCGGGTGCTGGCCTACTCCACGGTCGAGGGCCAGCGCATCGACGAGCTGCGACGGGAGGGCATCCTGGGCCGCCGGGTGCCCGAGCACCCGACCAACGCCGAGGAGTACGCGGCCGTGCTGCGCGCCGACGGGGTGGTCTGGAGCCACGAGCCGCGCGAGTTCTATCCCCGTCTGGCCATCGCGGTCCGGGCGCACGGCGAGGTGCTCGGCACGATCTGGGCGGTGCAGGCGGAGGAGCCGCTGGCCCACGACGCCGCCGCGGTCCTCGAGGAGGCGGCCACCGCCGCGGCGCCGCACCTGGCGCGCATCAACCTGGCCGCCGACGAGGCGCGGCGCAGGCGCGACGAGTGCCTGGGCTGGCTGCTACGCGGCATCGGCGCGGTCGACGAGCTGGCCACCTCCTTCGGCCTGCTGCCGCGCGAGCCGGTGACGGTCGTGACGCTGGGCCCCTACGCGGGCTCGGCCGACGCCTTCGCCGCGACGCACGCCGCCGACCTGCTGCGCACCGCGTTCGTGGCCTACCGGATCAGGGCCGCGACCGGCGTGGTCGACGGCCGTGCCCATGCGATCGTCGCGGCCGAGGCGTCCGCGACGTTGCTGCGCCGCATCATCGTGGACACGCTGACCAGGGTGAGCGAGCGGCTGGGCGGCGGCTGGCGGGCCGGCATCGGCCGTACCGCCGCCTCCGTCGCCGCCGTGCCCGCCGGCGCGCGCCAGGCCGAAGAGGCGCTGCGCGCGGTCTGCGGGCCGTTCACCCAGGAGCTGGCCGGGTCGCACGAGGAGCTGTCGGCGGCGCTGTTCCTCATGGACGTGGAGGCCGCCCTGCGACCGAAACCCTCCCTGTCCGGCGAGCCTCTGGCGCTGGTCGCCGCGCACGACGCCAGGCACGGCACCCACTACGTGCACAGCCTGACCGTCTGGATCGGCGCCCACTACGACGTGCCCCGCGCGGCCGAGCTGCTGTCGCTGCACCCCAACACGCTGCGGTACCGGCTGCGCAGGATCGGCGAGCTGATCGCGCTGGACGATCCGGACACGCGGCTGGTGCTCGCCCTCCAGCTCAGGCTGAACGCCGCCACAAAGCGGAGCCGATGAAGTTCGGCGTGGACGCCAACGCCCCGGACGGCGCGCGCCGCGATGCTGATGCCCATGGCCGAACACCTCACCATCCGTTCCCTCCACGGCACCGTGGCGCTGCGGCGTGCCGACCGACTGCTCCGCGAGATCTGGGGAACCAGACGCGGTGACGACCCGCCGATAGCCCTCGACCTGTTGTGCGCGTTCGCCCACACCGGCGGGTACGTGGGCGGCGCCTTCCTCGACGACGAGCTCGTCGGGGTGGCGACGGGGTTCCTGGCGGCCGGCCACAGCCTGCACTCGCATGTCGCGGGCGTCGCCGAGAAGGCGCGCGGACGTGGCGTGGGCCGGGGGCTCAAGGAACACCAGCGGGACTGGGCGGCCGAGCACGGGCTCGTGGCCGTCTCCTGGACGTTCGACCCGCTGGTCCGGCGCAACGCCTTCTTCAACCTGACCCGCCTGGGCGCCGAGGTCGGCGCCTACCTGCCCGATTTCTACGGGCCGATGAGCGACGGCATCAACGACGGCGGGCCCTCCGACCGGCTCTTCGTCACCTGGCCGGTCGAGCAGGCCGCTCCCCCGCCGGTTCCCGAGCGCGAGGGCGTGGTCGTGGTGGACGAGACGGGGGCCGTGAGGGACGCCGAGGGAGCGCCGCTGCTGCGGTGCGCCACCCCGGCGGACGTCGAGGCGCTGCGCACGACGGACCCCGCCGCGGCCAGGAGGTGGCGGGCGGCGCTGGCGAGCGGGCTCGGCGGCGCACTCGGCCAGGGTTACCGGGTCACCGGGTTCACCCGCTCCGGCTGGTACCTGCTCGCCCGCGGGGGTGCCGCGTGAAGCTCGACGCCGTCGAACTGCGCCAGGTCGCGCTGCCGCTGGTCAGCCCGTTCCGCACCTCGCTCGGCACGCAGACGGTTCGCACCGCGCTGCTCGTGCGGGTGCTCACCGACGAGGGCGAGGGCTGGGGCGAGTGCGCGGCCGAGGACGAGCCGACCTACAGCCCCGAACACCTCGCAGGGGCCGCCGACGCGATCAGGCGGTTCATGCTCCCCGCGCTGGCCCCGCTCGAGCTGGATCCGGCGGCGGTCGGTCCCGCGCTGCGGCACCTGCGCGGGCACCCGATGGCCAAGGCGGCCGTGGAGATGGCGGTGCTGGACTGCTGGCTGCGGGCCCGCCGCACGAGCCTGGCCGCCCACCTGGGAGGGGTACGGCAGCGCGTGCGCGTGGGCGTCTCCGTCGGCATCGCCGAGACCGTCGACGCGCTGCTGGACACGGTCGACCGGCACCTGAGCGCCGGTTACGCCAGGATCAAGCTGAAGATCGAGCCCGGCTGGGACCTCGAGCCGGTCAGGGCGGTGCGCGAGACGTTCGGCGCCGAGGTGATGCTCACCGTCGACGCCAACACCGCCTACGAGCCGGGTGACCTCAGGCATCTGGCGAAACTCGACGCCTTCGGGCTCGCGCTGGTCGAGCAGCCCTTCGCCCCTGACGACCTGCACGCGCACGCGGCGCTCGCCGCCCGCATGGACACGCCGGTCTGCCTGGACGAGAGCATCACCAGCGCGCGCGACGCGGCCGAGGCCATCAGAAGGAGCGCCTGCTCGATCATCAACATCAAGCCCGGCCGCGTGGGCGGCTACCTGGAGGCGCGCCGCATCCATGACCTCGCCCAGGCGAACGGCGTGCCGGTCTGGTGCGGCGGCATGCTGGAGACAGGCCTGGGCCGGGCCGCCAACCTCGCGCTGGCCAGCCTTCCCGGATTCACGCTGCCGGGCGACATCTCCGCCACCGAGCGGTACTACCACCGCGACATCACCCGCCCGTTCGTGCTCGACGGCGGCGAACTGGCGGTTCCCGCCGAGCCAGGCCTCGGCGTGCTGCCCGAGGAAGCCGGCCTGGAGGCCTGCACGACGGTGGTGGAGACGGTGAGCTGCGCCGTCTGAACGTCCCCTCGGCAGGCGGCGTGCTGATCGAAGGAGGGCGGGACCCGCACGGCGGCCGAGGTCGCCGTGCGGGTCCCGCGCTGTTCGCGGGAGCTAACGGCGGCCGTACAGGGCCATCCGGCTGATCATGGCGTCGGCGGCGAGGTGGTAGCAGACCGTCACGCAGCCCAACACCTCCGTGGGCGTGGCGAAGGTGGCGGCGAGCGTCTTGTCAGCGATCCTGCGCACGCCGGGGATCTGCGCGCCCAGCTCGGCCGCGGGCGTGCTCGGCATGTCGATCTCCAGCTCGAGCACCTCGGGCAGCTGGAGCGGCGCCAGCTCCCCCGCCCCCCGTACGGTCTCCGCCGCCGCCTCCCGGATCAGCCGCCTGGCCTCGGCCGGCGAGAGGCTGTCCGCGGCGGTGTGCCCGTGCGCGACCTTGACGGCGACCGTGCGCACGCCGGGGAAGGCCTTCTCCGCGACGCCGCAGATGACGTCGTCGCCGGTCAGCAACCCCACCGGGACGCCTACCGCGGCGGCCCGCAGCGCGTTGACCTCGGCCTCCGACACCGGACGCCCGTTGAGCCGCACCTCGTAGAAGTGCGAGGAGTAGGTGTGGGCGAGCACGCCTGGCGAGCCGGCCGCGGCGTGGTAGCCGAGGAACATGGCCACGTCGTGCTCGGCCGCGATGCCCTCGGCCATGCAGTCAAGCTTGGGGGTGCCGAAGATCAGCCGGGCGCGTGGGTCGAGCTCCTCGTGCAGCAGGTTGTCCATGGTGCCGTGGCTGTCGTTGACCAGGACGCTGTCGGCTCCGGCCGCGAAGGCGCCCTCGATGGCGGCGTTGGCCTCGGCGGTCATCAGCCGTTGCGATCGCGGATACCCGTGACCGCCGCGGACGACCTGGTCCATGGTGGCGATGCCCGTGACGCCCTCCATGTCGATGGAGATGTAGACCCGCACCGGCTGCTCCCTTCCTTGGCTTTCCTTGGTCGCCGTCACAGGGTGTCACCCTGAGGGACGGCGGGCTTTGTCGTGGGGGCCGAAGCTGGGCGGCCGCCTTGGGCGTCCCGTACAGCGGAGGGGATCACGAAGGCGGCGCCGACGGCGAGCAGGCCGAGCAGCGCGGAGAGCAGGTAGGTGTCGACGAAGCTGCTCTCCGCGGGGACCCCCGCCACGGTGCCGGCTGCCAGCGCCATGCCGCCGATCTGCGCCCCGAAGGTGCCGCCGATGCTCTTGGCGACGAAGACCACGCCGCTGACCCCTGCCGCCCGGTCGCCGGGGACGTCGGCGGCCACGACGTTGAGGGCGGAGGTGAGGCCGATGGAGCCGCCCAGCCCCAGGATCGTCACCCCGACCAGGATCTGCCACGGTGAGGAGTGCCAGAAGGCGAGCACGGCGGTGCCTGCCGAGACGAGCGCACTGCCGAGCACCAGCACGGCGCGCCGTCCGAGCAGCCTGGTCATCGGCCCGACCAGCGGCGCGACCAGGGTGCCCGCGATGCCGAGCGGGAACATGTAGATCCCGATCCACAGGGTGTCGGCGCCCAGGCCGTACCCGGTCTCCACGGGCAGCGACAACATCATGGGCAGCGCAACCACCAGCCCGAAGGAGGCGAAGCCGAACAGGAACCCCATCGCGGTCACTCCCGCGGGTGAGCGCCCCGCCAGCAGCCGCAGGTCCACGAGCGGGTCGGCGGTGCGGAGCTCGACGACCGTCCAGAGGCCCAGCGTCAGCGCCGCGCTCACGAACAGGGCGAGGGTGGCGGGAGCCGTCCAGCCCGCGCTCGAGGAGGTGGTCAGGCCCAGCATGAGCAGGGTGAGCCCGACGCCGAGCAGCAGGCCGCCGGCCCAGTCGACGCGCCCCGAGGCCGCTCTGGGCGTGTGGGGCACCGCCCGCCAGGCCCAGAGCGCGGCCACCAGCGCGCCGGCCAGGGTCAGGAAGAACAGCCACCGGTAGCCGAGCGCCGAGGTGAGCGGCCCCGCGAGGACGAGGCCGAGCGCGCTGGCCAGGGCCGCGACGCCGATGACCAGGCCGTTTCCGGTGGCGCCGCGCTCGGGTTCGAGGGTGTCGCGGAACAGCCCGACGGTCAGCGGCAGCATGCCCAGCCAGACGCCCTGCACCGCCTGGCCTGCGATCAGCACGAGCACGTTGGGCGCCAGGCCGGAGACGAGGGCTCCGGCGCTGGTGATCGCCATCAGGGTGAGCAGCAGGGTGCGCTTGTCGTACATGTCGGCCAGGCGGCCGATGATCGGGGTGCTGATCGCCGAGCTGATCAGCCCGCCGGTGAAGATCCACGCGAGCTCGCCTGGCGAGGCGGAAAGCTCCCGCTGGATGAGCGGGAGCGCTGGCGACAGCATCATCTCCAGCAGCTGGAAGACGCCGATGAACAACACGGGCGCGCCGATGACGCCAAAGCCGGATCTGGGCATGGTGGGGCCTTTCGGGTGGGGGTGGTGTACGGTCGCGCGTTCCCCCGAACCCGCGACCTGGCTATGCCGGGCCGAGCACCCCGGGCGTGATCAGGGCCCGCGCGACGTCGGCGAAGTACTCCTCGGAGCTGCCGTGGACGCCGAGCACGACGGCCTGCCCGAGCCCGGACAGCATCGCCTTGAGCGCGCGGGCCAGGCGCACGGCCTGCTCGCGCGTGACGGGCACGCCCGCGTGCTCCCGGCCGGCGAGGTGCTCGGCCAGCTGGGCCTGCGAGGCGTTGATCGCCGTGTTGAGCTTGGTCAGCAACTCGGCGTCGTTCAGCACGAGGTCCATCACGCGGATCTCGAACAGCAGCAGCGTGGCGGCCTCGGGGTCGGCCGACATCCGCCAGTACTGCCTGGCGATGGTGACGACGACCTCCTCCAGTGGCCGGCCAGGTGCGATCTCCTCGACCGGTCCGAGGTCGAGCGGGCCCGTGTAGTCGTCGATCATCGCGACCATCAGGCCGCTCTTGCCGCCGAACAGCGAGTAGACGGCCCCCGTGGTCAACCCGGCCAGCTCGGCGATGTCCTCCAGCTTCGCGTTCGCGCCCTCCCTTCCGACGACCTCGCGGGCCGCGTCGATCAGCGCGCGCCTGTTGGCGGCCTTGCTTTCCGCCCTGGTCAGTCGCATGGCGTTGGGGTCTCCCTGTTCGAGGTCGGCGCCACGATAATCTAGATTATTAGAATAATCCAGATTATCTTTCCGGGCATGGATGTCGACCAGCACATGAACCGGGTCCCCGACTACGCCGCGTTCCCGACCGTGGACCAGATGCACGGCGAGCTCGACGAGCTCGCCGCCGCCCATCCGCACCTGGTACGGCTGCGCCGCATCGGCACCTCGCGCCTCGGCGAACCGCTGCGCGTGGCCACGATCGGCGCAGGCCCCCACGACGCGGTGATCATCGGCGGCCCCCACCCCAACGAGCCGATCGGCGCGCTCACCGTGAGCAGCCTGCTACGCCGGCTGATCGACGATGCCTGGCTCCGCGAGGAGTTCGGCTACCGATGGCACCTCATCCCCTGCGTCGACCCCGACGGAGCCCGCCTCAACGAGGGCTGGTACGTCCGGCCGGGTGACCGCCGCGCCTACGCCGAGCACTTCTACCGCCCGTGCGAGGCCGACCAGGTCGAGTGGACCTTCCCGCTGACCGGCGAGGGCTACACCTTCGACCGCACGCTTCCTGAGACCGAGGCGCTGATGGGGCTGATGGACGAGGTCAGGCCCTCCTTCGTCTATTCGCTGCACAACGGCGAGCTCCAGGGCGCCTTCTACTACCTCAGCAGGAACGAGCCCGGCCTCGCCGCCGCCCTGACCGCCATCGCGGCAGGCCAGGGCCTGCCGCTGCACATGGGCCCGCCGGAGGTCCCGAGCGCGACCCGGATCGCCCCTGCGGCGTACGTGACACCGCGCGGCGCCGAGCTCGGAGAGATCTACGGCATCGGCGGCGGCAGCGTCGACTACGCCGACCGCTTCGGCGCCCTGCACCTGGTGACCGAGCTCCCCTACTGGGCCGATCCCCGCGTCTCCGACGAGACCCCCACAGGCCAGACGTACGGTGAGGTGATCTCGACCTATCTCACCGGCCAGCGCGACCTGATCGCCGAGCTGAGGCAGTCCCTGGCGAAGGCCGACTCCGAGCTGACCGTGCGCTCACCCTTCCGCCGCGCCCTGGAGGACTTCCTCGGCGCCCATGACGACTACATCTCCGAATGGGAGGACTACCCCGGCGCCGACCAGCCCGCCACGGTAGCCGAGGTCGTCGGCAAGGAGCAGCTCAAGCACAGCATGCGGCTGAGGTACGGCGGGATGTGCCTGCGCCTGCTGGACGCCGAGCTCGCCGCGGGCAACCCGGCCCCGGCCATCCGGGCCGAACGCGCCCGGGTGAAGGCGCTCTTCGACGCCTGGTTCACCGAAGCCGAGAGCGACTTCTCCGCCACGCCGATCCCGATCCGCACCCTGGTCGCCGTCCAGCTCGGCGCCGCCCTGCTGGCAGCGGAGGCGGCGAAGGCGTCGGCGCCGTCGCGCGGAGCGATCCCCTCCCCGCCCGGCGACTCGGCGCGATCCGGTGACCGGATGCTCTCGACCGCCCCCGCGTCCCACGAGATCGCTCCTTAGCAGTCCCGCATCCGACGCAGCGCGACAGCAGCGAGGCGCCGAACGAGTGACCGCGTGCCCCGTCGTTTCGACAGGGAAGCTCTTGGACGGCCCCATCGAGCGTCGTTCCGCACGGCGGGTGAGCGTGGTCCGCACTATGGTGGACGGCTACATTTGTCCCGGGCTGTCGAGACGGGTCGAGCCAACGTTGGTGGGGTTGTGCGCCAGATCAAGGACGTGAAGCTGGGTGATCACGTGTGCTTGGCGTTCGCCCACGAGGCCGAGCAGCGTGCGGTGGTGACCGCCTTCCTGGCCGGCGGCCTGGAGAGCCGGGAGCGCGTGCTGTACTTCAGCGACGCGCCCGGCTCGGATCGGGTGCGGTCGTGGCTGGAGGAGGCCGGTGTGGACGTGGCCTCGGCCGGCGCCGCGCGCCGCCTGGAGTTCAGAACGGCTCAGGAGAGCTATCTCTCAGGGGGCCGTTTCGACCCGGACACGATGATCGAGATACTGCGCCGTGAGGTCGACGCCAGCCTGGCGGCGGGCTGGGCAGGGCTGCGGGTCAGCGGGGAGATGAGCTGGGCGCTGGCCGGACAGCCGGGCACCGATCAGCTGGAGGACTTCGAGCGACGCGTCACCGGTGTCTACGCCGTGGGCCGCGCCGTGGGCTTGTGCCAGTACGACGCACGGCTGTTCCCGGCCGAGCGGCTGACCGGGCTGACCGACTGCCATCCCGAGCAGGCGCAGATGAACGCCCTGTTCGAGACCGGCACGCTCAGCATCACGCCGACCTTCGACGCCGACGGCGCGCGCGTCCTGCGCGTGGCCGGCACCGTGGACCACAGCACCACCCCCACCTGGAGTGCCGCGCTGCAGCAGGCCGCCCGCGCGGGCGGCGACGTGCGAGTGGACATGGCCGAGCTGGAGTTCATCGACGTGGCGGGTATCCGCGAACTGGCCTCGGCGGCCTCGGCGCTGACCGAGGGAAGCAGCCTGCGCATCCGCCACCTGGCACCCCGGCTGAGACAGATCATCACCCTGGTGGGCTGGGACGCGGTCCCCGGCCTGGTCATCGAGCAGGAGGCGGTGCGCGCATGAGCACCACCATCAACCCCGACGCGCGCACTCCCTCAGCAGGGCTGATCCACCATGCGCTGATCTACGGCAGCGACCAGGAGTTCCTGGCCGCCACCATCCCCTTCTGCCTGGACGGCCTGGCCGCCGGAGACAGGGTGCTGGCGGTGACCACCCCTGCCAACATCGACCTGCTGACCGGCGCCCTGGACACCGCCGCGGCCGAGGTGGACTTCGTCGAGGCCGGTAACTGGTACCACGCCCCCGGCCGCACGCTGGCCGCCTACGGCCACTACGTCGACGACCACAAGCGGCGGCATCCGCGTGTGCGCGTCATCGGCGAGCCGCTCTGGCACGGCCGGACCCCGGCGCAACAAGCCGAATGGACGCGGTACGAGTCGGTGATCAACGCCGCGTTCGCCACGAGCCCGGCCTGGATCGTCTGCCCCTACGACGAGCGGGCGCTGCCCGAGCAGATCGTCTCCGACGCCCGCCGTACCCACCCCGACCTCATGTCGGGCCCCGCCTGGCAGGCCAGCCCCGCCTACACCGACCCCGTGGCCTTCACCTACGCCACCGACCACCTGCCGCTGTCGCCCGCGCCCGCCGGCACCGCCACGGACTTCGGCTTCGACGCCGACCTGCACCGCATGCGGCAGCGGCTCGCGAGCCTGGCCGCCGGCCTCGGCCTGGGAGCCGACCAGACCGACCGGCTCATGCTGGCGGTCAACGAGGTCGCCACCAACGCCGTCGAGCACGGCGGCGGGCACGGCCGCATCCGGATGTGGATCGACGGCGACGTCCTCGTCTGCGACGTCACTGATCCCGGGCACCTCGACACCCCGATCCCCGGCTACCTGCCCCCCGACCCCGCCGCCCCTCGCGGACACGGTCTGTGGGTGGTACGCCAGCTGTGCGAGCTCCTGGAAATCCGCACCGGCCGGCCCGGCACCCAGATCCGCCTGCACCTCGCGCGCATCTGAACCCAGCGCTCCGCACGGTGCCGCCGCGACCTGCCACGGCGGCACCGCCCCCTCGTCCGGCGTTCGGGGTGGCCGGCCGCTGCGCCCTCGCCGCACGGGACGACCTACCGACATAGGGTTCCGCGCTCCACGCTCACGGGGCGTTCTCACCCCTCGAGCGCCGCCGCCATGTGGTCGAGGTCGGCGAGGAGATCGGCCAGCCGTCGCTCGGGGACGGCGCCGGTCATGCGCTGGTCGATGGCGTAGACGACGGATCGTGCCGCCGCCAGGCGACGGTGACCCTCCTCGGTGAGGTGGGCGGGTAGAGCGCGACCGCGGTCGGTGGTGGCCGGCCGGGTGATGAGACCGGCGTCCTGCAGTCCGCGAAGGACCACGTTCATGGACTGCCGCGTGACGAAGGCGCCCCTGGCCAACTCGGCGTTGGACAGGCCGGGGCGCTGGTCGAGGAGTTCGAGGCAGGCATACTGCGGCACCGTCAGGCCGCGCTCCCGCAGCGCTCCGTCCATCGCGCCGCGCAGCGCCGCGGCGGCGCGCTTCAGGCGGTATCCCAGGCGCTCGGTCACGTCGTCGGGCGGCGCTGCCTGGCTGGAGGGACTCCCATCATGCATGTCAGGAGTTTGACATGCAAGACCGACGCCGTCTACTTTCGAGGCATGTCAAAGTCCTGACATCATATCGATCGAGGAGTACTCATGACCGTCACCGTCAGCGGGCCGGACTTCGTCGCTCTGCAGGTGCGCGACGTCGAAGCGGCAGCCGTCTTCTACGAGAAGCACCTCGGGCTGCGCAGAGCGCCTGCCTCGCCGCCAGGGGCCGTGGTCTTCGCCACCGAGCCGGTTCCTTTCGCCGTCCGCGAGCCGCTGCCGGGGGTGGATCTCGACACCGTCGAGCGGCCCGGCCTCGGGGTCGCCCTGTGGTTCCGCACCACTGACGCGCAGGCCCTGCACGACCGGCTCCACGCCGCAGGGACCACCATCGTCAAGGCGCCCGAGAATGGCCCGTTCGGCAGGATGTTCACGTTCGTCGGCCCTGAGGGCTACGCCATCACCGCCCACGAGGGCTGACAACGAGGCCCTTCCCTGCCGTGTCCGTCCGGTGGTGGGGGCAGGCTCCCTCTGAACGGGACCCGCCCCCACGGCGTCAGGACAGCAGGCTGTCGCCGATCCATCCGCTCGGCGAACAGCCCGGCGGAATGGCGAACACGGCGGAGCCGATCGGAGTGATCCATTCGTTGAGCAGGTCGGCCTCGGCGAGGTTGCGCTGGACGGGCACGAACTGATGGTCGATGTCCGCCTGGTAGGAGGCGAACAGCAGCCCCGAGTCGGATCTCCCGTCGGGAGCGAGTCCGTCGTCGTAGTTGTAGGGGCGGCGCAGGATCCGCATCCCCGGGTCGCTGACGTGGGCGCGCCTGATGTGGGCGTACTCGGAGATGACGGGGAAGCCGAGCGCGTTGACCTTCTCGAAGTCGGGCTCGTCCCGCTCGGCCCTGCCGGTCAGCGGCGCCCCGTCCGCCAGGCGACGGCCGATGGTGAACTCCCTGGCCACCCGGTCGGCGGCGTCCCAGGTCTCGAGCTCCATCCTGATCCTGCGCAGCACCAGCGTGGTGCCGCCGCGCAGGGGCCCGTCGCTGATCCACACCGCCCGGTCCAGGTCGGCCGGGTTGACGGTGCCGTCCACCTGGCCCATCAGGTTGCGGTTGACCGTCCCCGAGGACTGCCGGAAGCCCCGCTGGGTCCAGCGGACCCGGGTGAAAGAGCGCGCGTCCTTGACGATCATGCGGAGGGCGTGGGACACGGTGAGGTTGTCGTCGGCGCAGATCTGCACGAGCAGGTCACCGCCGCTCCATCGCTTCTGGAGCCGGTCGGTGGTGAAGGCGGGCAGCGCCTTCACCGGCGAGTCCAGCCCCGCCGCCCTGAACAGGCCGGGCCCGAACCCGAAGGTGACGGTCAGCCGAGCGGGCGTGAGCGCCAGCTCCGGCTCGGTGTCGGCCAGCGCGGGACGCCCCTGGGTGAGACGGCGGGCGTCGTCGGTGAGCAGCCGCAACAGCCGGACGATCGCCTCCTTGCGGGTCGTCTCAAGCAGGTCGAATCCCACGAAGACGGCGTGCGTCTGCGGCGTCGTGGCGATCCCGGCCTGGTGGAGCCCGTCGAACGGTTCGATGAGCGGGGTGAGGGTGGCCGCTCCACCAGAGGCCTGCTCGGAGGGCACGCCGCCGGCGAGGGCGCCGACCGCGGTGGCGGCTCCCCCCGCGAGCAGGCCCCGGCGGCTGATCCGGGGTGCGACCATCAGCCGTTGCCCTCGCCCATCTTCATGCCGGGCTGGTAGTCCTCCTTGCCGCCGGCGAAGTCCTTGCCGACCGCGGTGAACTCCAGAGTGCCGCCGTCCTTGAGGGTGAGGGTGAAGGCGATCTCCGCGCCCGGCTTCACCTCCTGGGCGAGGTCCATCAGCATGATGTGGTCACCGCCCGGCTGGAGCTCGTGGGTGCCGCGCGGGGGGATCACGAAGCCGCCCTCCTTGGGGCGCATGACCATCTTCCCGCCGGACTCGACGACCTCGTGCAGTTCGATCTTCGGCGACAGCGGGGAGGAGCCGGAGACCACGGTCACCTCGGCGTCGGAGTTGTTGACCAGGGTGCCGAACGCGGCGCTCATGCCCTTCTTCGCGGTCTTCACCCAGGGGTCGGTGATCGACACCGCGCCGGTCGCGGCGCTCGTGGCAGGCGCGGCCGCGCTGGCCGGAGCGGCCGCCGGCGCAGCGGACGGCTGCTGGCCACCACAACCGGCGAGCGTCAACGCGGCCAGGAGGACGGCGGAAGGAACGATACGGCGAGGGAACACAGGAATGCCTTTCTTCGCCCGTACGGCATGCCGAGGGCAGCCGCGACGGCACGGAGGTTGTCACGGGAGTTCGACCACCGGGCGGCGTCAGGCCGGCCCGATGCAGGCCCGCGCGCGAGCCAGGAAAAGAGAACGGCGCCGTCCGAGACCAGAGGGTCAGGCGGCGGTGACAACCTGAGGCGGGCCGCGCCTGCTGACCGCGTGGCGCAGGACGGCCGGGCGCAGCTGACGCGGCTCGTCGGCGAAGACGACGGCGACGGCGGCCGAAGAAGGCGTGAGGTACAGGACGAGGACCCGGCACACACCGGCCGCCAGGCGCCGGAGCAGCCCCCACAACGCGGCCTCGCCGCGCGCCAGCCAGAGAGCGGTCAGCCCGACCGCCCAGCCGTGGACGACGAGCATGCCGATCCCCGGCACCAGGCCAGGGTGCAGGTGCAGGGGCCCTGCGGGGGCGGAGGAGATCGGGGAGCTCAGGGAGAACAGCAGATGCAGGACGGCCTGCAGGGCCCCGAGGAGCGGAAGGATCACGCCGAGGGCGCGTTCGCGTCCTGACAGCGGCCACGCCGCCGCGAATGCCAGCCCCAGCCCACCCGCCGCGGCGGGCACGGACAGCGTGCCCCCGCCGAGCAGGTGAGCGAGCACGCCCAGCCCGAGACACGCCACGGCGAAGCTCGAGGCACGAGTCAGGCGGAAGGGCAGGCCGGCGGACATGATGGGGATCATCATTCCAGATCGCCGCGGCGGTCGCCGGACGAGGTCCGCAGGGACCGGCTCCGGTGGGATCTGATAGCGTCCGCCGTGCACGTGACCGACCGAGGAGGTGAGACCCATTACCGCTGTATCAGGCTGGGTACTCCCCTCCCCCATGGTTGTACGGTCCATCTGACACAGGTGGCCCCGGGAGTGCCCGCAGGCATCCCGAAAGGCAACACACCTGTGCGCATCACTTCGCAGACGACCTCCGACGGCGTCTCGGAACGTCTTTTCGCCCTCGACGACATCCCCGGCGTGATCTGGTCGCCCTCCGAGGGCACCGCCGGCCGTCCCCTGGTGCTGCTGGGCCATGGCGGCGGCCAGCACAAGAAGGCAGAGGGTCTCGTGGCCCGCGCCCACCGCTACGTGAAGGACTGCGGCTTCGCCGTGGCGGCCATCGACGCGCCAGGGCACGGTGACCGGCCGAAAGTCGAGCGGCACGAGCGGCTCGTGGCCGACATCAGGCAACGAGTGGCGCGGGGCGAGGCCCTCGGCTCTCACATCGCCCGCTACAACGTCGTGCTGGCCGAGCAGGCGGTTCCCGAGTGGCGGGCCACCCTGGACGCGCTCCGGGAGCTCGACCACGTCGGGCCCGTGGGGTACTGGGGAGCCTCGATGGGTGGCGCGATCGGCGTGCCGCTCGTCGCCGCCGAACCGAGGATCACCGCCGCCGTGCTCGGCCTCACCGGCCACGAGAGCCTGACCGAGGCGGCGAGGGGGATCACCGTCCCCGTCGAGTTCCTGCTCCAGTGGGACGACGAGATGGTTCCGCGCGAGGCGGGCCTCGCGCTGTTCGACGCCTTCGCCTCCCCCGAGAAGACGCTGCACGCCAACCCCGGCCGCCACGCGGGCGTACCCGCCTTCGAGCTGGACAGCTCAGCGCGCTTCTTCACCCGCCACCTCCTGGAGGCCGGCGGTCCCGCGGAGGTTGAGGGGTCCTGACGCCAGGGGGTGGGAATCGAACGATTCTCGACCCCCGTCCGGCCCGTGCAGGGCGGCCGCACAGCCGCCCTGCACTTCACCGCAAACCGGACATACCGCCGGGCTCTCAGCCAATGCCTTGACCAGAAGTGAGCATTCCCGCAGGTCAGCGCCGTAATCGCGACACCGTTCATTCACCCCTTCGGCACCCGTAAGGCGCACAGGGGTCACTCCATACACAAGGGATAAACTGGACAAACGACGGCACACAGGACGAATGAGCCCGTCTTCTTCCTGGGCGACGCGGCAGTCAGTCCAGCGCCCCGGGTATCACCGGACAGGCGAGGTGAGGGCCATGACCGATCCATCGGGAAGACCAGAGCGCCCAGCACACCACGAAGAGCCCTGGATACCGACGCGCCGCGACTTCCTCGTGCGAGCAGCGGGTCTGGGCGCGTTCGCAGGACTGGCCTTCGACCTCCCGCTCGGTCCCTACGCGGCACGCGCGTCCGTGGCAGGGAGCGCCGGCGCGCACGCGCGGCCCCCCGTAGCCCTCTGGAATCTCACCGAGCCGGAGTACCGGGCCGCCTTCGACGGGTACTTCGGGCGGTGGGGTTACCGGATGGCGGACGTCTGCGGCTACGAGGCCGGCGGCCAGGCGCGTTATGCCGCGATCTGGGAGCCGGCTCATCCTTCAGGGCCTGACACGCAGCGGTGCTACCACGTGATCCCGTTCAGCGACTACCCCGGACACTTCGACCGGCTCAAGGGCGACGGCTACCGGCCTGTCCGCGTCAACGGCTACAGCGTCGCAGGCCAGACGTTCTTCGCCACCATCTGGGAGAAGGACAGGCCGATCCCCCTGTGGCAGGCGCATCATGCGGTCAAACTCGACGAGCTCTACGCGCATGTCTCCAAGATCCGCAAGGAGGGCTACGTCCTCGTCGACCTCTGCGGGTACTCGGGACCGGGCCTGACCGAGACGCTCTGCGACACCGTCTGGGAGGGCTGGCCGGGATACGACACGAGCTGGTGGTGGATCCAGCCGCAGGTCAGCGAGATCAACTACCAGGCGCAGTTCGACCGGATGGACAAGGTCCACGACCGTCCGACCCGGGTCATCGGCTTCACTCACCTCTCCCACAAACATCGGATGTACGCCTCGACGTGGGTGAAGTCGGACGGACGCTTGTGGGCCACGCGCCACGGGATCGACTCCGGGACGATGGACAACGAGGTTCAGCAGAAGAGAAGCGCGGGGTATCGGCTGGTATCCCTCGGAGGATTCTCGGCCGGCCTCGGCAAGGACGCCGTGCCGGCGTTCTGCCCGATCTGGGAGAAGCGCGAGGCGGGTCCCGTCATAACCAGCCTGGTGGCCAGATTCATGCGGTACCACGAGGTGCCGGGGTTGTCCTTGGCGATAGCCAAGGATGGGCGGTTGGTCCACGCCCAGGGCTTCGGCCTGGCGGACAAGGCGAGTGGCGAGAGGGTGACGACCTCCACCCTGTTCAGGACCGCCAGCATCGCCAAGACGATCACCGCGGCCGCCGTCATGAAACTGGCGTCAGAGGGCAAGCTGTCTCCCATAGATTTGGTCTTCGGGAGCAGTGGACATCTCAAGGACCTGGGTACGCCCGAGGATGCGAGAGCCGAGAAGATCATCGTTCTGCATCTCCTGCAGCACCTGGCCGGCGGCTGGGCGAACGACGCGAACGATCCCATGTACACCAACCCCTCGCTCGGCCAGAACGAGCTCATCTCCTGGGTGCTCAAGAACCGGTCGCTGGACAATGCTCCCGGCACGACCTTCGCCTACTCCAACTTCGGATACTGCGTGCTCGGCAGGGTCATCGAGAAGGCGACAGGCAAGCCGTACGACGCGTACGTCAAGGAGAACATCCTGGCCCCGAGTGGGGTCACCGGCATGCAGATCGCCGGAAACACCCAGGCCGACCGGCGCCAGGGAGAGGCGGTCTACTACGGCCAGGCCGGGGAGAACCCGTACGACGCGCAGGTGGCGCGGATGGACGCGCACGGGGGCTGGCTGGCCACGGCCGTCGACCTGCTGCGCTTCGCCGTGCGCGTGGACGGCCTGCCCACCAGGCCCGACATCCTGGATCGCGACTGGATCGCCTACATGACCAAGCCGTCCGGCCTCTTCGGTTCGAACGGCTGCGCCAGCGGGTGGTTCACGAACACCGCCGGAACATGGTGGCACCTCGGCAATCTGGTGGGAACCGAAGCCGTCCTGGTACGCACCGCGGACGGCTTCTGCTGGGCGGCACTGATCAACACCAGACGGCGGGATCCCGTCCATCAGAACACCGAGACAGGCCTCGACAACCTGATGTGGGCCATCCGCGACCAGGTGGACCTCTGGCCCCAGGGACAGGACCTGTGACCCGGCCGGCAGGTGGGTCGGTGTGTCGTCCGAGCGGTCGCCGGCGTACCGGACCTGGGCCTCACTCCTCGGCGTAGAGCAGCACCGGGGCGAGGTCGGGGCGCTTGGCGCTGCGGCCGTCCCCTGAGGACCTGCCGCGGATGCGGCGGTAGATCCACGGGCCTGCGAAGCCGGCGACCCAGCGGACCTCGGTCCCCGCGGTGCGCAGGCGGCCGCGCGGAGCGACCGGTACGAGCGGGGCCGACCAGGTGTCGTCGCTGCCGGGCAGCCCGAGGGCGTGCGCGAAGGCCGCGGCGATCCTGGCGTGGCCCAGCGGGCTGGCGTGCAGGCGGTCGGCGCTCCACATCCTGACGTCGGTGGCGAAGGCGTGCGGGAAGGTGTCGACCACCGTGACGTCATGGCGGGCGGCGGCCTCGCGGACGCGTTCGTTCAGCGCGAGCACGCGAGGCAGCAGCGGCCGGGCCAGCGGCGCGATCTTGCCGATGTCGGGAAAGGTCACCGTCAGGACGTGCGCGCCCGAGGCGGTGAGAGCGGCGAACATCTCCTCCAGGCTCGCGGCCACCGTGTCGGCGTCGAAGCCTGGCCTGATCAGGTCGTTCATCCCGGCTATCACCGTGGCCAGGTCGGGCCGCAACGCCAGTGCGGCGGGCAGCTGCTCGGCCAGGACCTGCGAGGCGAGGCGTCCCCGCACGCTCAGGTTGGCGTAGTGGAGGTCGGGGAAGGCCGCGGCGAGATGTTCGGCGAGCCGGTCGGCCAGGCCGCGGTAGCCGCGGATCTCGTCGCCGTCGCCGAGCCCCTCGGTCTGGCTGTCGCCGAGCGCGACGTACCGCGTGAAGGTCCTGGGCGGGGGCTCGGCGTTGTGGGTCATCGCTCCTCCTCGGAGTGGCTCACCATGCGGGAGCGGAGCAGGGCGGCGGTGGACAGGCACCAGTCGCGCATCTCCCGCTCCAGGCGGCATCCGGCCAGGTAGGTCAGGTACGGGCCGACCCGTGGCGACGTGCGGAGGAACTCCTCCTCGTCCAGGCCGCCGCGCAGCCGCCGCATGCCCTGCTCGAACAGGGCCAGCTTGGCGGCGGCCTCGACGGCCCGCTCGTCGAGCTGGGCCAGTACGGGGGCGGGGTCGAGATGGTCGACGGCCTGGACCTTCACCGCCAGGTCGTCGCGCATGGACAGCGGCTTGGACGTAGCCGCGGCGAAGGCGGCCAGCTCCTCCAGCCCCGCCTCGGTGACCGTGAAGACCCGCTTGTTCGGCCTGTCGAGCTGGATGACCTGTTGCCCGGAGATCATCCCGGCCTTCTCCAGCTTCGCCAGCTCGGTGTAGAGCTGCTGCGGCGAGGCGTACCAGAAATTGGACACGCCCACGTCGAAGATCTTCGCGAGCTGGTAGCCGGTGAACTCGCCGTCCAGCATCGCCGCCAGCACCGCATGTCGTAATGCCATGGAGCAGAACTATCTACTCAATTCCATGACTAGTCAACAAATGGCCCCTGGCATTGACACATAGGTAGGGCCTACTCACGACAAGTCACCGATCCGCGGCCATGGTGGGGTCCACAGTTTCCGGCTCCGTTCCATGGGGGGTACGCGGCATGCGATGGGTTCGACTGTTAGTTGCGTCAATGCTGGCGCTGGCCGGGGCGACACTCTCGGGTGTCGCGCCGGCCCAGGCGGAGACCGTGGAGGTCACCGTCCACCTCTACCGGGTGGTGGAGTTGTCGTGCGACGAGGGCGCCGGCGAGGCGTGCGGCAACGACTACTACCCGAAATTCGAGATCGATCATCAAGGGCTGTTCGATGGCAGGGACACGTACTGCTGCGCCCATGGCGGCGACTTCAGGACCAACTGGGTCTACAAGAAGACGATCGACACCAGCCACAATCCGGTCCGGATCCAGATGCAGCTGTGGGATCAGGATGACCTCACCCAGGACGGGCCCATCAGGTGGACGAAGGGCGGCAGCGCCTCCCTGGATCTCGACTTCAACCTGGACACCTGCGTGTTCACCGGCGGCGGGCTGACCACTCAGCAGGGCGCCAACCATCCGACGCTCGCGGGAGAGAGTGAGGGGACAGGGGAGGACTCGGCCCGCGGCTTCTTCACGATCACCACTCCTGACTGCATGGCGCCCTCCCGCGACGCCGACAGCGACGGCGACGGCCTGATGAACAGCTGGGAGACCCAGGGGCGGGGCCTCGACGTCAACAACGACGACCCGGTCGATCTGGCTCTGGGTGACGCGCCGTTCAACGCCGTGCCGTATCGCAAGGACCTGTTCGTCGAGGCCGACTATATGGAGGGGCACAAGCCGCAGGACGGCGTGCTCAAGGAAGTGGTGGAGGCCTTCGCCAACGCTCCGGTCGATCCCTACCCCGACCCCGCGGATCCGACGAAGACGAGGTTCCGCGGGATCGCGCTGCACGCCATGGAGGGCGAGCAGCTGCCGGAGGTGAAGAAGATCAAATTCTCGAACCCGATCGACGGTGACCAGAACGACTTCAACGACTTCAAGAACGGCAACCCGGTCGTCAAGGAGCCCGGCAGGTGCTCGGGCCGCTTCGGCGCCCCGGCCGACCGGTCCAGCCAGAACTGCGTCCACATCCTGGAGGCCCGGAAGCAGGCCTTCCGCTACATGATCTTCGCGCACTCCTACGAGGAGAGCCCGAAGTCATCCGGCAGGGCGGAGATCGATGTGAACACCCTCGTGGGCGGCAACGACTTCATCGTCACCGTCGGCTCATGGTCGGACTTCACCGACGTGGGCGGACGCAAGAGCGCGGAGGCCGCCACGTTCATGCACGAGCTGGGGCACACGCTCGGCCTGGGGCACGGCGGCGACGACTCCGTCAACTGCAAGCCCAACTACCTCAGCGTGATGAACTACACCCTCCAGTTTGACACGCAGTACACCTCGAGGCCGCTCGACTACGCCAACGTGGCCAAGGGCACTGTCCTGCGCACCGAGCTGGACGAGGCGCACCTCAACGAGAACGACGGTGTGCACGGCAAGCCCGACCCGGATCGCACCCTCGTGTACGGCGTCGGCGGCAAGATCAGAACCGCGACCGCGACCGACGGGCCCACCGACTGGAACGGCGTCAACGGCGACAAGGAGGATGACGTCTCCGCCGACATCAACCTCATCGAGGTCATCAAACCAGGCTGCGACGCGGGCACAGGGGACACACTGCGCGGTCACGACGACTGGTCGCACCTGCAGTACAACCCCCGCCTGCACACCGTCTTCTTCGGCGACGGTCCCCGGCTCAACCTGCCGGAGGAGCTGACGGAGGACAACATCAAAGCGATGTTCCAGAAGGCCGACCTGAAGGTCACTAAGACGGCCGACCAGGCCGAGGCGGTCGGCGGGGACACGATCGGCTACACGGTGGCGGTGACCAACCTCGGTCCCGGCACTGCCACCAAGCTCTCACTCACCGACACGCTGCCCGACGGCACCAAGCAGCAGCGCTCGCTGCCCGACCTGGGCAACGGCGCCGTCAACACGATCACGCCGAAGTTCACCTACGAGGTGCCCTGCGACACGAGCGACGGCACCGTGCTCACCAACAGCGTGACGGTGACGGGAACCGACACCGACGGCGTGCCGGACCCCACGCTCAGCGACAACACCGCTCAGGCCAAGACCATGGTGCGGGCCCCGGTGCTGACCGTGAGCCAGAAGGCCACAGCCACCGTCAACGCGGGCGAGGCCATCACCTACACCATCACCTACGCCAACACCGGCGGAGGCGCCGCCTCGAAGGTCGCCGTCACCGCCACGCTGCCCCCGGGCGTCTACTACAGCGCCGCCCTCGACCTGGGCGCCGGGCCGGAACCGAGCTCGGTGACGCTCAACGCGGACGGCACCAGGACGCTGGTCTGGAACCAGGCGGCGCTTCCCGCGCAGTCGGGTGATAAGACCATATCCTTCACGGCCAGGCCGACTCTGCTGGCGCTCGCCGGCACCAGCTACGCGGGCCAGATCTCGGTGAGCTACACGAACAGCACCGGCGCCTGCACCTTCGAGCCCGTCACGAGCTCGGCCACGACCACGGTGACGGTCGTGCCGCCCACGCGCGACCCGAAGTCCAAGGGGTTCTGGAAGAACCACGAGGACCTGTGGACGAGCGAGTTCCTCGCCCGGATCCAGGCCACCGACCAGCGCTACGACACCGACAGGAGCGGGGGGATCTCCGCCTCCGAGGTCACCACGGCCTTCGGGGGGGACAACGCTCCCAAGTCCGTGCTCCTGGAGCATCTTCTGGGCACGTACTTCAACCTGGGCACGCGGCGGATCAACGCGGGCACGGGCATCACCTCGCCCGTGGGAGGCACCGTGCGGGAGGCCGTCCTGTACGCGCACGGCACCCTGCTGCTGCCGGTCGACTCCGGCACGGCGGCGCGCTACAGCCAGACCATCGGTGTGCTGGACGACATCAACGCGAACAAGATCGAAGCGTACTGACCGGGCCGGCGCGTCCCACGATGCGTGGGACGCGCCCTCCGGGCAGCCATGACCGGTCGGCGCCACGCGGCGACGGCGTCGGACGTGTTCCGGCCGTCGCCGCTCAGCGTGATCTCGGGCCTCCCCGACCCGCCGGCCGACGACCGGGCACCCCCTGACCATCCTGCCGTCATCTCCGTGCCACCCAGGCGGTCTACCGTGCGCGCATGATGATCCGCAGGCTACTCGTGGGCGCGCTGGCCGTCCTGACGAGCGGTACCGTCGCCGTTGTGCTGTTCCAGTCCGACCCCGCCACGGCCGAGCGCCGTGCACAGGCTCCCATCGTGATCGGCCATCGTGGCGCCAGCGCCCACCGCCCCGAGCACACACTGTTGTCGTACGAGGCCGCCATCGCCATGGGCGCCGACTACATCGAGCCCGACCTGGTCTCCACCAAGGACCACGTCCTGGTGGCCCGTCACGAGAACGAGATCTCCGGCACCACCGACGTGGCCTCCCGGCCCGAGTTCGCCGATCGGCGCACCACCAAGACGATCGACGGCAGGGCGGTCACCGGCTGGTTCACCGAGGACTTCACCCTCGCCGAGCTCAAGACGCTGCGCGCCAAGGAACGCGTGCCCGACCTGCGCCCCGACAACGCCGCCTTCGACGGGCTGGCGGAGATCCCCACGTTCGAGGAGGTCGTCCGCCTCGCACAGCGCCACGGCGTGGGCGTCTACCCCGAGACCAAGCACCCGACCTACTTCGACTCCATCGGCCTGTCGCTGGAGGAGCCGCTGCTGGAGGTGCTGAACACCCACAGGGTGCGCAAGGCCTTCATCCAGTCGTTCGAGACCGCCAACCTGCGCGACCTGCGCGCCAAGACCAGACTGCCGCTGATCCAGCTGATCACCTGGGGCGGCGCGCCGTACGACTGGACGGCCGCCGGCGATCCGCGCACCTATGACGACATGGTCAAGCCGGAAGGTCTGCGCGAGGTGGCCGCGTACGCCGACGGGATCGGCGTGGACACCCGCAGGGTCGTGCCCGTCGGCCCGGACGGCAGGCTGCAGCAGCCGACCACGCTGATCGCCGACGCCCATCGGAGGCGACTGCTGGTGCACGTCTGGACGGTGCGCAACGAGAACTCCCAGCTGCCCCTCGACCACCGGCTCGGCGACCCGGCCAGCCCGGTCTTCTCCAGGGCCACGGGTGACGTGATGGGCTGGCTGCGCAGGCTCGTGGAGCTCGGCATCGACGGGGCGTTCTGCGACGACCCCGGCATGGGCAGGGCCGTGATCACCCGGCAGGCCGCACGCCCTGGCGGGTGAGCCCCCGGGCTGCCCGCACCAGCCCTCGCCGGCCTCTGGCCGGCGAGGGCACCCGATACCCGGCGCCGCAAGAACGCGGCGGATATCTTCACGCCTCCCCGACGCCTGAAGAAATCTTTGAACAGAATGATCAAAAGTATGGACAGACAGGTGAGGCCGGGTGAAAATCCGATCGTCAATCGAAGATCGCGGAAACGCCGGGCGGGTGCTCCGTCCCGCGCGTAACCCCTGCTCACCATGGGCGAGGATGTATGCGGGTACTGCGTGGGCTGTTCACGGCGACACTGATCTTAGCGATCTCTCCGGCGGTGCCCGCCCAGGCGGGCGCAGTGCCGGAGCCACCTCCGAGAGCGGTGGAGGAGCAGTCGACGACCGAGGCGTCCGCGGTCGCGGCGGCGCGCCACACCGGTCAGCCTGTCGAGATCGAGTCCATGCGCACCGAGACCCGCCAGGTCTTCGCCAAGCCGGACGGCACCCTCGTCCTGGAGCACAACGTACGCCCTGTCCGCGTACGCCGGTCAGGCGGCTGGGTCCCCGTCGACACCACTCTGCGCCTCAACCCCGACGGCACGGTCAGCCCGGCCGCGGCGGCGGTCGGGCTCACGTTCTCCGGCGGCGGCAGCGCCCCGCTGGCCAGGCTGTCGCGCGGCGCCAAGTCCCTGGAACTCGGCTGGCGGGGCGCGCTGCCCAAGCCCACGCTGAAGGGCGACACCGCCACCTACGCCGAGGTCATGCCGGGCGTCGACCTCCAGGTCACCGCGGACGTGGACGGCTTCTCCCACGTCCTGGTGGTCAAGTCGCGAGCCGCCGCGGCGAGCATGACGGAGCTGACCTTCCCGCTGTCCGCCTCCGGCCTGTCGGTGAAGGCCGACAGGGCGGGCAACCTCGAGGCCACCGACAGGAACGAGGGCACGATCTTCATCGCGCCCACCCCGAAGATGTGGGACTCCGAGGGAATCACGAGCCCGCAGGCGCTCAAGGAAGGCCGCTCCCCCGAGGCCCGCGAGGCCGCGATGGGTGTGGAGCTGACGGGCAGGCAGCTGCGGCTCAAGCCGGACAGGAAGATGATGACGGACCCGAAGACCCGGTTCCCCGTCTACCTGGATCCCTACTTCTCCGCCGCGCGCAACGCCTGGACGGCGGTCTGGAGCAACTGGCCCAACTCCAACTACCTCAACTCCAGCGACGTCGCCAGGGTCGGCCACGTCGAGTCGCAGAAGAACCGCTCGTTCTACCAGATGAACACCGGCTCGACCATCCACGGCAAGCAGATCATCAAGGCGACGCTGCGCACGTACGAGACGTGGTCGTACTCGTGCAGCGCTCGCAAGGTCGAGGCCTGGGCGACCAACCCCATCGGCAAGAGCACCACCTGGAACAACCAGCCCACCTGGGTCAGGCTGCTCTCCACGGTGAACGTGGCCAAGGGCTGGGGCCCTGCCTGCCTGCCAGGCGGCGTCGAGTTCGACGTCACCTCGCAGGTCGTGGACGCCGCCGCCAAGAAGTGGCCCAACGTCACCATCGGCCTGCGCGCCACCAGCGAGACCGACGTGTACGCCTGGAAGAAGTTCAAGAACAACCCCAGCCTGGTCATCGAGTACAACTCGCTGCCCAGCGCCCCGGTGGCGGCCGACGTCTGGTCGGACCCCGGCGGCCCCTGCGTCTCCGGCGACGACCGGCCGATCATCAGCACCGCCGCACCGAAGCTGTGGGCCAAGCTGAGGGACACCGACAACTCCGTCCGCGGCCGCTTCGAGTGGTACAACGCGGCCGGGGTGAAGACGGGCGAGCACCTCACCCCCTTGGGGTCGTCGGGCGCCGCCTACTACGCGACGATCCCGGTGAGCCTGTACGCCGACGGCGCGCTGATCCGCTGGCGGGCCCGCGCCGAGGACGGCAAGGCCACCAGCGCGTGGAGCCCCTGGTGCGAGGCCACCGTGGACGCCACGGCCCCCAGCAGGGAGCCGGCGGTCTCCTCGCCGCAGTACACGGAGAACGGCTGGAGCGACGGGGTCGGTCTGCCCGGCACGTTCACGTTCGCCCCGAACGGCGTCTCCGACGTCGCCGCCTACGTCTGGGGCCTCGACTCCACGCCCAGGACGGAGGTCGCCCCCGGCCAGGACGGCAGCGCCACCATCGCGCTGACACCGCGCCACGACGGCCCCAACGTCCTGTCGGTCCGCAGCAAGGACCGCGCGGGCCAGCTCGGGCCCATCCGCACCTACGTCTTCAACGTCAACGCGGGCAAGGGCCCCAGCGGGCACTGGTCGCTGGACGAGGGTCAGGGCAGCGTGGCGGCCGACACCGCGCAGGCCCACCCCGCGACGCTGTACGGAGCGGCGTGGACCTCCGGCAGGACCGGCACGGCGCTCAGACTGGCCAACGCCTACGCCCAGACCTCCGGCCCCGTCATCGACACCAGCCGCAACTTCACCGTCAGCGCCTGGGCCCGCCTGACCGGCACGGCCGCCTCCGCCACCGCCGTCACCCAGGAGGGCGGCAGGACGGGCGCGTTCTCGCTGCAGTACGCCAAGGCCGACGACCGCTGGGCGCTGACCGTGGCGGGCTCGGACGCGGACGGCGCGCCTGCGGTGCGCGCCCTGTCCACGGCCGCGCCGAGGCTGAACGAGTGGACCCACCTGACCGGCGTCTACGACTCGGCGGCCGGCCAGATCTCGCTCTACGTGAACGGCAGACTGGAGGCCACGGTCGCCGTCACGCCGCCGTGGAGCGCCGCAGGCCCTCTGACGATCGGCAGGGGGAAGGTCAACGGGGCGGCTTCGGAGTACTGGCCAGGCGACGTCGACGAGGTGCGGGTCTACGGCCGCGCCATGTTCGCCGACGAGATCGCCGACCTGGTCAACAGCGCTGCCACGCTGGTCGGCCACTGGAGGCTGGATGAGGAGTCCGGCTTGTCGGCGGCCGACGCCTCGGGCCGGGCGACGGCCGCGACGCTCGCCGGAGCCGCCTCGTGGACGTCGGGCTGGCTGGACGGCGCGCTCGCGCTCGACGGCGTCAACGGTTACGCGCAGACGACCGCGCCCGTGGTCAACACCAGGACCGGGTTCACCGTGGCCGCCTGGGCCCAGCTCGACTACCTGCCCACCCGTGACACGACGGCCGTGGCCCAGCCGGGCAGCAGGGCCGCCGGATTCCAGCTCGGCTTCGACAAGGAACAGGGACGGTGGACCCTCGGCATGGCCGCCGCCGACACCGACACCGCCGCTCTCGTCCGCACCCGCTCCGACGACATCCCCAACCCGCTGGAGTGGGCCCACATCGCCGGCGTGTACGACCCGCTGGCCGGTCAGCTCCGCGTCTACGTCAACGGCCGCCTGTCCACCACCACCGTCACCGACCACCTGAGCGCGTGGAACGCCACCGGCCCGCTGCAACTGGGCCGGACCAAGACCGCGGGCACCTTCACCGGCTTCTGGCCGGGGGCGGTGGACGACGTCCGCGCCTATGACGGCGTCCTGAGCGCCGAGCACATCGCACAGCTAGCCGCCCAGTAACTCCCGCACCGCACCCCCGACTGGGAGAGGTTCATGGACCTGCCGGATGAGTTAGAGCTGCCCGAATCCCGCTGGAATCGCACTCCTCCGCCCGAAGAACCCGAGCTTCCCGACCCCTCGTGGAACCGTTTCCAGGAGCCCAGGCGCGAGTCGCCCTGGCCCCGCAGGATCGCCACCACGCTCTCCGTCCTCCTCGTCGTGCAGCTGGTGCAGACCTTGCCCGCCTCGGCCGCCTCTCGCCCCGCCCCGTCCGTGCAGAAGGAGAAGCCGGTCAAGGGACAGGCGGTCCCCGTCCTTGCGCCGATGGCCGATCCCGTCCAGAAACAGGTGTGGAAAGCGCCGCCAAGGGTCGCCTGGCCCAAACCCCAGAAGGCCGAGCTGGGCGGCGGCGCCGCCACCCTGGCGGCCGGCTTCCCCGTCAAGCTGGCTCCCGCGCGGGGGGAGGCCAGAGCCGCGGCCGCCGCCGAGCCGGTGAGCGTGGAACTGCTCGACACCGAGCTGCTCGGCCTGGCGATGCGCGTCTCCCCCGGCCAGGGCGTCGCGGCCGCCGGGGCGGCGAAGAAGACCCGCCTGCAGATCGACTACTCCGGCTTCCGTCACGCCTACGGCGGCGACTACGGCGCCAGGCTGCGGATGGTCAAGGTGGACGAATGCGCGCTCGACGCGGCCGCCGCGAACTGCGCGGCGCCCGAGCCGGTGAAGAGCGAGAACGACGCCAAGGCCGGCACCCTGACCGCCGAGGTCGAGACAGGCGCGGTGTACGCGCTCACGGCCGCCGCCTCCGGGCAGTCGGGCGACCATTCGGCCACCTCCCTGTCCCCCTCCGCCGACTGGAGCGTCGGCACCCAGACCGGCGACTTCACCTGGGGCTACGACATGCGCACGCCGCCCGCGCTGGGTGGCGACGAGCCGGAGATCTCCCTGGGCTACTCCTCGCAGAGCGTGGACGGCCGCACCGCCTCCACCAACAACCAGGCGTCGTGGGCCGGTGACGGCTTCGAGCTCAACCCGGGCGGCTACATCGAGCGCCGCTACAAGTCCTGCATGATCGACGGCAAGAAGACCGGCGACCTGTGCTGGGACCAGGACAACGCCACCCTGTCGCTCGGCGGCTCCGCCGTGGAGCTGGTCAAGGACGCCACCACCAAGCAGTGGCGGCCCAAGCGCGACGACGGCACCCGCATCGAGTACCTCACAGGGGCCGCCAACGGCGACAACAACGGCGAGTACTGGCGCGTCACCACCTCCGACGGCACCCAGTACACCTTCGGACTCAACCGCCTGCCCGGCTGGGTGACCGGCAAGCCGGAGACCAAATCGGTCCAGACGGTGCCGGTGTTCGGCAACAACAGCGGCGAGCCCTGCTACTCCAGCACCCCTGCCAACGCCTGGTGCCAGCAGGCCTACCGGTGGAACCTCGACTACGCCGTGGACCCCCACGGGAACGCGACCACGTACTGGTACGAGCGCGAGACCAACCACTACGGCCGCAACTCCAAGCCTGAGCTGGGCACGCCGTACGTCCGAAACGCCTACCTCGCCCGCATCGACTACGGCTACCTGCAGGGCGAGCTGTTCACCAAGGCCCCTGCCTCCCGCGTGCTGTTCGAGGTGGCCGAGCGCTGCCTGCCCAGCGGCACCGTCACCTGCGCCGCCGACCAGCTCAAGAAGGAGACCGCCAGTCACTGGCCGGACGTCCCGTTCGACCAGATCTGCGACGCCGGAGTGAAGTGCGTCGACCGCACGACGCCGACGTTCTTCACCCGCAAGCGGCTGACCAAGGTCACCACCCAGGTCCGCAACGCCGCCGGCCAGTACTACGCGGTGGACTCCTGGGCGCTGACCCACCAGTTCCCCGCCACGGGCGACGGCCTCAGCCCGTCGCTGTGGCTGGCCTCTGTCCAGCAGACCGGCCACGTGGGCGGCACGATCACGCTGCCCAAGACCACCTTCATCGGCGTCCAGCTCCCCAACAGGGTGGACGCCACCGAGGGCCGCGCCCCGCTGGTCAAGTGGCGCGTCCAGTCGGTCGACAACGGGACCGGCGGCGAGCTGCGGGTCAACTACGCCCCCGCCGACTGCGCGCCGGGCGCGCTGCCGGCACCTGACAAGAACACCAGGCGGTGCTTCCCGCAGCGCTGGACGCCGCAGAACGAGACCGAGGTCACCGACTGGTTCCACAAGTACGTGGTGTCGCAGACGATCGAGGTGGACCGCGTCGCGGCCTCGCCCAACGTGGTCACCAGCTACGAGTACCTGGACGGCGCCGCCTGGCACTACGCCGACAACATCCTCGTCAAGCCCGAGCACCGCACGTGGTCGGACTTCCGGGGGTTCGGCCGGGTACGGGTGCGTGAGGGCGACGGGCAGGACACCAAGCGCACGCTGACCGAGTTCCGGTACTTCCGCGGCATGCACGGCGACAAGCAGGCCGACGGCTCCAGGCGCAGCGTGCAGATCGAGGACTCCGAGGGCGGCAAGCTGGACGACCTCGACCAGTACTCCGGCTTCGAGCGCGAGGAGATCCTCTACGACGGCGACGGCGGGGCCGTCCTGAAGGCGTCCGCCGAGCAGCCGTGGTCGGTGAAGACCGCCGAGTCGACGCAGGGCGGCGTCACCAAGACCGCGCACGTGGTCGAGGCCAAGTCCATGGTCACCCGTACCGCGCTGCCGGGCGGTAGCTGGCGGCGGACCGGCGAGGAGCGCTCCTACGACACCAGGGGCCTGCTCACCCAGGTGGAGGAGAAGGGCGACCTGGCCTCGCCCGACGACGACCAGTGCACGAGCTACACCTACGCCCGCAACGACGCGAGCTGGATGCTCGACTATCCCAGCCGCGTCCAGAAGATCGCCGCGAGCTGCGGCACCCCCGTGTCCACGCTGGCCGCCGGTGAGCTGATCTCCGACGAGAAGGTCCAGTACGACGGCAAGGCGTACGGCCAGGCACCGAGCAAGGGCGATGTGACCTCGGTCCAGCAGATCGTCTCAGGGGACGGCGCGACGATCACCGGCAGCGCCCACACCTACGACGTGTACGGCCGCGAGACCAGCGAGACCGACGCCATCGGCACCAAGGCCGTGACCACCTACAGCCCGGCCACGGGGGCCCTTCCGACCGAGATCACCGAGACCAACCAGCTCGGCCACGTCGAGCGCACGATCCTCGAACCGGCCTGGGGCGAGCCCGTGGCCGAGGTCGACGCGAACAACCGCCGCACCGACCTGGAGTACGACGCGCTCGGCCGCCTGACCAAGGTCTGGCAGGCCGACCGCAACAAGGCGGCGGGACAGTCGCCCAGCACCGAGTACTCCTACGTCATGCGCGCCGACGGCCCCAGCATCGTCACCACCAAGACGCTGCGCGCCGACGGCGGCTACACCGCCAGCCACGAGCTGTACGACGGCCTGACGCGCGAGCGCCAGACCCAGGAACCCGCGCCCAGGGACGACCAGACGCAGGATCCCGCGCTGCGTGACGGCCGCACGATCACCGACACCTTCTACAACTCCCTGGGCGAGCAGTCCAAGACCAACACCGGCTACTTCGCCACCGGGACGCCCTCCACCGACCTGCTGGCGGTGGCCGACACCGACGTGCCCACGCAGGTCGTGTCCGTCTTCGACGGGACGGGCGACGTCAACGCGCAGATCCTCAAGGCGAAGGGCGTGGAGAAATACCGGGTCTCCTCCAAGCAGGAGGGCGACCGGGTCCACATGACGCCGCCGCCCGGCGGCACGGCGACCACCCGCATCGGTGACGCCGAGGACCGCCTGATCGAGCTGCGCCAGTACAAGGGCGCGACCCCGACCGGCGAGTACGAGTCCACCAAGTACGGCTACGACCACGCCGGACGACTGTCCACGGTGACCGACTCCGCAGGCAACGTGTGGCGCCACCACTACGACCTGCGCGGCCGGGAGATCAAGACCGAGGACCCCGACAAGGGCGTCACGACGATGACGTACAACGACGCCGACGAGATCGTCAGCACCACCGACGCCCGCGGCAAGACGCTGTGGTACGTCTACGACGAACTGGGCCGCAAGAAGGAGATGCGCGAGGGCACCGCGACCGGTCCGCTGCTCGCGGAGTGGAAGTACGACGCCCTGGCCAAGGGCCACATGAACGCCAGCATCCGGTACGTGGGCGGGCAGGCGTACAAGGCGGAGATCAACGCCGTCGACGCCGACTACCGGCCGCTGCGCGAGACCGTCACCATCCCCGAGCGGGAGGGCAAGCTGGCGGGCTCGTACGTGCTCAACACCCGCTACACGCTCGACAACCAGGTCCAGTCCGTCAGCTTCCCCGCCGCGGGCGGCCTGGCGGAGGAGTCGGTCGTCTACAGCTACGACGAGCTGGGCCAGCCGACCAAGGTCACCGGCCTGTCGTCGTACGTGACCGCGACCCGCTACTCCAAGCTGGGCGAGACCCTGCAGTACGAGCTGGGCACCGGAGGCAAGAAGAGCTGGCTCACCTACACCCACGACGAGTCCACCCGCAGGCTGACCGGCATGCGACTGGACAGGGAGAGCGCCGCCGCGACCGACCTGGACCTCAGCTACACCTACGACGCGGTCGGCAACATCACCAAGATCGCCGACAAGGGCGCGAGCGGTCAGGACACGCAGTGCTTCTCCTATGACCATCTGCGCCGCCTGACCTCGGCCTGGACGGGCACCGACGACTGCGCCGGCGGCAGCCCCCAGCCGGACAAGATCGGCGGTGTGGCCCCGTACGCGGTCAGCTACGCCTACGACTCCACCGGCAACCGGATCAAGGAGACCAAGCACGGATGGGGCGGCGCGGGCGACGCGGTCCGCTCCTACACCTACCCGCAGGCGGGCGGAAAGCAGCCGCACGCGCTGCAGGCCGTCGGCGCCGACCTCTTCGAGTACGACGCCGCGGGCAACACCACCAGGCGCAAGGTCGCCGCCTCGGACCAGACCCTGGCCTGGGACGCCGAAGGCAACCTGGAGTCGGTGACGGAGGCGGGCAAGACGACGTCGTTCGTGTACGACGCCGACGGCAACCGGCTGCTCCGCAAGACGCCGACCGACGCCACGCTCTACGTCGACGACATGGAGCTGCGCTTCGACTTCGCCAAGGACGTCGTCGAGCAGACCCGCTTCTACACCATCAACGACCACCCCATCGCCGTACGCACGAACGACAACCAGGTCTACCTGCTGGCCAACGACCACCAGGGCACCGCGCAGGCCGCGGTGAACGCCGGCAACGGCGAGCTGGCCGTACGGAGGACGACGCCGTTCGGCGAGAACCGGGGCTCGCCCCCGCCATGGTGGCCGGGGCAGCGCGGATTCGTCGGAGGCACGCAGGATGCGACGACCGGGCTCGTCCACCTCGGCGCCCGCGAGTACGACCCCGGTAACGGCCGCTTCCTGTCGGTGGACCCGGTCATCGACGATGTGGATCCGCAGCAGCTCAACGCCTACGCCTACGCCAACAACAGCCCCGTCACGATGAGCGACCCCGACGGGCAGCTGGTCTGGTTCGTGGTCGGCATCGGCGTCCGTATCGGGGCCCGTTACCTGGCCAAGAAGCTGGCCCAGCGCGCCATCAGGCGAGAGGCGCTTCGCCGTGCCAGGGAGGCTGCCAGGAAGCGGGCCCTGGCGGAGGCGAGGAAGCGAGCCTTGGAGGAGGCCAAGAAGCGGGCCAGGGAGGAGGCCAAGAAACGGGCGCTCGCCGAGGCGAAGAAGCGGCGGCTGGCGGCCGCCAGGAAGAAGGCGGCCGAGGCCGCCAGGAAGGCGCGGGAGGCGGCGGCGAAGCGACGGGCCGCGATGGCGGCCAGGAGAGAGGCGAGGAAGGCGGCTCGCGAGGCGGCGGCCAAGCGGCGGATGGCGCTGGCCTCTCAGCGACGCAACCACCGGGCCGGCCGGATTCCCAGGGGAATCCAGCACGCGCGCTCGCGTCCGGCGAGCCGTCCCACCAGCCACAGGGCGACGCAGCGGCAGTCGCCGCCCAAGGCGAACCGGCAGCCGGCGCAGCCACGGCCGAGTCAGGTCTACCGCAACGACGGCTCGGTTCAGCCGACCCAGTCCTACACCGTCTACGGCAACGGCCGGATGTATCCGCAGGGCAGGCCACCGTCGAACCTGCCGCAGCGCGGCGGCTCCGGCCAGGGCCAGAAGCAGATCTTCAAGCCGGAGAAGTACGAGATCGAGACGAACAGGAGGGGCGCCGCGACCGCCGAGCTCGGCGCCCGAGGTCAGAAGATCGCGGACAACTTCGTCGATCTGTTCGACATCTGGTTCGGCGGACTCTGACAGCACCTCCATCCGCTGAGCGCTGACCGGCGCGGGACCCTCGAGGTCCCGCGCCGGCGGCGTCTCGCCGTCCGAGGAGGATCGGCTTCCGGATCAGGAGGGCGCCGACGGTACCTCGCTCACCGCCCCGGCGGTGTCATCGGGTCGGCCCGGCACAGGTCTCCCGAACGGCTCGCCGGCCACGCTCCTGACCCGGGTCTTTCATTCGGCCGGCACGTCGATCCACCGCAGGAAGCTCATGACGTTGAGCGGCGGTTGCTGCATGAGCCGCTCACGGAGTTCGGCCGCCGGTCCCTCCTCCACTGTGGGCTCCTGGGCCCGTTGCACGATCTTGAGGACCTTCAGCATGACGGCGACGGCGTGCTCGTCCCCGTGACCGTGGTCACCGTGATGATCGTGCTCGCTCTCCGGCCAGTCGAAGGGCTCGGCCACGGCGACCCACTTGCCAGGCTTGAACCAGGCCACGCCCTTGTGGTCGATGCGCTCGATCTCCCCGGGGGCGACGGCTTCGTGGGCGTCGAACCAGTCCTGGATGCGGTTGTCCACCCAGCCGTGCAGGCGCCAGAACAGCGGGTTGAGGTGGGATGAGTAGAAGTCCCCGAGATAGTCGTAGCTCGGGTCGTCCCACTTCTCGTCGAAGTCGAAGTCACCGCGCAGCGCGACCTTGCCCTGGGCGTCCCGCGGAATGGAGGCCCAGCGCATGTGCATCTGGTTGTGGATGGTGAACTCCAGAAGGTTGCCGAGGGCTCCCAGGGACAGGCGGGACAACTCCAGCGGTGAGGTGTAGGTGCGTTCCAACGCCCTCATCGCGAAGCTGAGATAGTTCGGAGACTTCAGCAGCTTCATCGTCGGCCGGCTCGCTTCGGGGAAGGTGGCCAGCAGTTCCGCGTCGGCCGGTGGGACCATGAATCCGGAGCGGGCGGCGTCGTACTGCATGATCTTCTCGCCTGGGCGGGCGGGATCGTCCTTCTCCAGGTACACGTACTGCGGCGCGTCAGCGCCGGGAATGGCTGCCCAGCCTCGGATGACGGGCACGCCGGAGCGCTCGTAGATCTCGTTCACCATCCGGATCATCCGCCGGTGCATGAACAGGAAGTCCTCACCGGCGCCGTTGGCCAGATCGAGCCCCTTGTGGTTGAACGGCGGGCGGTCGATCCCCCAGCCCAGTTCGGCGATCTCCTTGCGGTCGACATCGGTGAGCGGGCCCCGCCAGACCGACCGGAGAAGGTGCCAGGTGGTGTGCCGCAGCCGGTGGACCCGCGTGGTCAGCATCGACAGCGCCTCCGGCAGCAGCGCCACCCCCGGCACCTCGCGGGGAGCGGGGAAATTGCGTTTGACCGCCGCGAAGCTGGCCGTGACGCCCGCTCTGGCCAGGTTGGAGCCGCTTCCGTGATTCTTGGCGCGCAGAACCGTGCCGGTGAGCGAGTGACGCTGCTCGACGCCCATTTCCCAGGTGCGTGAGAGCACGCCGTCGTACTCGTAGTGGAAGTCCGCGATACCGGTCTTCGGACGTCCTTTTCCCGTCAGCCTGAACCGCGCGGTCGACCAGTCGAGGATCTCTCCCGTGATGTCCATGACATCCTTGCGATCCGCGCCGGGAGCGGCCGGGAAGGACAACGTGCCGGTGATGCTCCTGTCCTGCTGCACCGAGAGATAGAGCTCGGCCTCCCCGAACCGGAGCTTGTTGAAGTCGTCAACAGGCGCCGGGTGGTTCAGGAAACTTCTGTAGGTGTAATACCCAGTGAGGTCTTCAGCCTGCACGACCGCTCCTTGTCGATGGTCCGTCTCGGCGCCTCGGCGCTCGGAAAGAGCCGTCGGCAGCGCACCGAAGCGGGGAATGCCCGGCCCGTTCCTTCGCCTAACTCCGGCTACGGTCAAGCTCGTAACAGAGTGTCACCGCTCCCGCGATCGGCCCCCGAACGCGGTCGTCGCAGGGTCGGTCGGGACCGGCGCTACTTCCGCGGTGGTAGTCGCGCGGAATCTGCTCCCCCTGGCGTACGGGAAGGAGAGACCCACGGTGGACGATCAGCGAGCGTCGAGCGGCGACGATTCCCCCGTACCCGCTCATTCCGTGAAGACCATCACCACAGGAGACCTCACCGTGCTGCGGCCATCCATCCAAGCGTTCGCGCTGCTGTCCACGGGCTTGCTCTCGGGAGCGTTCGGCTACGGAGCCGTGAACGTCGCCTACGCGTTCAGGGTCGTGCCCCTCGACGTGCGCTTCACCTTCCATACGGCGCTGATGCAGGTCAACGGGGTCGTCATGCAGACCACGATGGCACTGGCGATCCTCTCCTCCATCGTGCTCGCCGTCGTCTCGCGTCGGCTTCCACGGCTTCTGGCCGCGGGCGCCGCGGTGCTCGCGCTGACCTCGTTCCTGGTCACCCGGTTCGGCAACGTCCCCATCAACGGCCTGATCAAGCGGTGGGCCGTCGGCCCCGTTCCCGCGGACCACGCGGCGATCCTTCAGCGGTGGGAGACGTTCCACGTCGTGCGGACCAGCGCCGCCTTCGTCGCGTTCCTCCTCGTCATCGTGGTGGTCGTCGCGGGTGACCGGCTCATGAAGTCCAGGACTGGCCCCGTCCCCGCCGTTTGAGATCCACACCGACCCCACCCCCAGGAGACACCTCATGAACGCCGTACCACGACGACTGTCGTCCCTTCTTGCCATCTCGCTGGCCACGCTGCTGGCCGGCTCCGGCATGGCGTCCGCGCAAACCCCCGCGCGAACCCCCGCGACAGCGGGGGGCTGGACCGCCACCTGGACCGCCTCCCCCCAGCGCCCTGGCACGAACTTCACCCCGAACTGGTCCGAACAGGGCTTCACGAACCAGACGATCCGCCAGGTGGTCCGCATCAGCGCCGGAGGAGCGCGGGCCAGGATCCGGCTGTCCAACGCCTACGGCACCGCCCCGCTGAAGGTCTCCGGCGCCACCGTCGCCCGTACCGCGAGTGGCGCCGCCGTACAGCCCGCATCGCTGCGGCAGCTCACCGTCAAGCGGGCCAGGGCGTTCACCATCCCCGCCGGAGCCGAACTCGCCACCGACCCGGTGACACTGGGCCTGTCCGATCTGGACTCCGTGACGGTCACGCTCTACCTCGCCGCGCCGACCGGCCCCGCGACCTACCACGCCCAGGCCATGGCGACCAGCTACCGGGCCGCGGGCGACCACCGCGCCGACAGCGGCGCCGGCGCCTTCGACCAGACCTCACTGTCCTGGTACTACCTGAGCGGGGTGGACGTCATCGGCCGCGCCTCCCGCCAGGGCGCCGTGGTCGCCTTCGGCGACTCCCTCACCGACGGGTACGGCTCCAGCCCCGGCGCGGACAACCGCTACCCCGACGAGCTGGCCGAGCGACTGGCCGCCATGGGCAGGCCGCGCGCCGTCCTGAACCAGGGCATCGGCGGCAACCGGGTGACGGTCGACTCCGCGTGGCTCGGCGACAGGGCGACCTCCCGCTTCCGGCGAGACGCCCTGGGCCAGCCCGGCGTGCGATCGGTCATCATCCTGGAGGGCATCAACGACATCGGGATGAGCGAGGCCCCCTCCCCCATCGGCGCGCCGCCCACCGAGGTCTCCGCCGACGAGATCATCGCCGGTCACCGCGCGTTGATCAGGCAGGCCCACGCCAGGGGCGTGCGAGCCATCGGCGCCACCCTGCCCCCGATGAAGGGCTCGCGGTACCACACCGCCCGCAGCGAGGCCAAGCGAGACGCGGTCAACACCTGGATCCGCACGTCGGGCGCGTACGACGCGGTGGTCGACCTCGACCGCGCGCTCGCCTCACCGCAGGATGAGGACCTGCTCGATCCCGCCTATGACTCCGGCGACCATCTGCACCTGAACGACGCCGGCTACCGCGCGGCCGCACATGCCGTCAACCCCACCGACCTGGGCTAGGAGAGCTTCCTGACCCGCCGAGCCAGGTCGTACCTCACCTTCGGCCACGGGGTCACGCTGCCGGTGAGGTGAGGATTCGTCATGCCGTCTCGCGGCGCGGGGTCGGCGTGGCCGAGGAGCACCCAGGCCACGCCGGGTCCGCAACCTCCGATGAGCGACTAGTAGACGTTCGCTCCAGCCGCGTTGAGCGCCTCGATCACCGGCTGGAAGAAGGTGGTGCCGCCGGTCGAGCAGTTGCCGCTGCCGCCCGAGGTCAGGCCGAGAGCGGTGGAGCCGGCGAACAGGGAGCCTCCGCTGTCACCTGGCTGGGCGCAGACGGTCGTCCTGATCATCTGGCGGACGGTGCCCTGCGGGTAGTTGACGGTGGCGTTCAGCGCGGTCACGGTGCCGCTCCGGACGCCTGTGGTGCTCCCGCTGCGCTGCACGGACTGGCCGACGTAGGCGTTGCCCGCGGTCGTGATGTCACGGGAGGAGGAGTTGTAGAGGTTGACACCTCCCGGCTTGGCGATGCTCGTGTTGGTGTAGCGCACGACGCCGTAGTCGTTGCCGGGGAAGCTGCTGATGGTTCTGGTGCCCAGGACCACGGTACGGGCGGAGTTGGCGTACCAGGTGGCGCCGATGTTGGTGCAGTGACCCGCGGTCACGAAGTACGTCGTCGTTCCGCTGCGGACGTTGAAGCCGAGCGAGCAGCGTGACGAGCCGGTGTAGATGGCGTCGCCGCCCTGGATGAAGAGGTTGAACGTGCCCGCCTCGCTCTCGGTCCGCACGGCCGGCCCGGTCGCGGCCCGCTCGGGGCTGGCGGCCGCCTCCTCGTCGTTGATCTGCTTGACGATGGACTCGATGCGCTGGCGCTGCCCTTGGTTGACCGATTCGTCGAACCAGACGACGACCTGGTTGCTCGCCGGGTCGACGGCCCACGCGGTGCCGGTGACCCTGGCCGCCCTGTCGAGCCTGCGCATGATCTTGTCGAGGTCGTCGGCGCTGCGGGCGACCTTCTTGGGGATCGCGCCCGCGGCCACGACGGCCTGCGCGTCGGCGTCATCGGTGATCGTGACGACCAGCTTGCCCTGGGCGGGGTCGAAGTAGGAGCCGGCGTCACGGGCGCCTAACGCCTCGTCGAGGGTGGTGGCCGCGACGGCCGCCGAATCAACGGCCTCCGGGGTCGGCGGGGTGGCCTGCGCGGCCATGGGGCTGATGAGGGTGGTGCCTGTGAGCAGGATCGCAGCGGTGACGATCAGTCCTGCGCGCCGGGGATGGATGCTCATGTGGGGAGCCTCCTGGGGGATGCCGGCCAGCCCCGTTGGCTGGCCTAGGGGCTGTCGAGAGGGGGGTTCTCCTCTCGGCAAACGCCAATATGAAGAACCCCGATCAACTACACAAGGCCCATTTACAAGATTTATCTGCGCGTGTCATGAAACCGGAGCAGAAAACGATTGCTGCCATTACGGCGAACAGGCGAGGCCCTCGGGATGAGTTTCCACTGTCGCGATCCATACCCGCCGGGGGTATTTTCTGCGTACACGAAGGCGATGTGGGGAGATGATGATGATGGGCACCATGGTGAGCGTGACAGTCATCGAGACGTCGTCGCTGGGTGACCGCAGCTACGTGGCCACAGACGGTGACGTGGCGGTGGTCGTCGATCCGCAGAGGGACGTGGACCGGGTCCTCGTCCTGGCGGGCCGCCTCGGTGTGCGGATCACGCACGTGGTGGAGACGCACCTGCACAACGACTATGTCTCTGGAGGCCTGGAACTGTCGAGGCTCACCGGAGCCCGCTACGGGGTGGCGGCGGCCGATCGGCCCGCGTTCGAGCACGTGCCGCTGGCCGACGGGGACGTGGTCGAGGTCTCACCGGGGCTGCGGCTGCGCGCGCTGGCCACGCCCGGACACACCTTCCACCACCTGTCATACGTGCTGGAGAGCCACTCAGGGGTCGAGGGCGTGTTCACTGGTGGATCGCTGCTGTTCGGCACGACCGGCCGTACCGACCTGCTCGGGGAGGAGCACGCGGACTCGCTGGCCCGCCGGCAGCACACCTCCGTGCGCAAGCTCGCCGACTCCCTGCCGGGGGGCGCCGTCATCTGGCCGACTCACGGATTCGGCAGTTTCTGCTCGGCCACGCAGTCCTCGGGTGACAGCTCGACCCTGGATCACGAGCGGCAGGTCAACCCGGCGCTGCGGCTGGCCGAGGACGAGTTCGTCACCCAGACTCTCGCCGGACTCGACGCCTACCCTGCCTACTACGCCCACATGGGCGCGATCAACCTCGCGGGACCCGCCCCGGTGGACCTGCGTCCGCCGTCCCTGGCCGACGCGAAGGAGCTGCGTGCCCGGCTGGAGGCCGGGGAGTGGGTGGTCGATCTGCGGCACCGCACCGCCTTCGCCACCGCCCACCTGGCCGGGACGATCAGTCTCGGCCTCGACGGGTCGATGGCGACCTGGCTCGGCTGGCTCGTCGACAGGGGCGCGCCCCTGTCACTCGTCGGGGAGAGCCTCGAGCAGGTATCGCATGCCCAGCGCGAGCTGGCCCGCATCGGGATCGACCGGGTGGCGGCCGCCGCGGGCCGGCACGCCCGACGAACTCGTGACCGACTCCTCCCAGACGCGCTCGATGACGACCGCCTCTTTCGTCGACCTGGCAGCCGCGATGCGCGACGATCGGCGCGCTCCCGACGTGATCCTCGATGTACGGCTGGGCAACGAGTGGCGCGACTCCCACGTCGAAGGCGCGGTCCACGTGCCGCTGCCCGAGCTGGCCCACAGGGTGGAGGACATTCCGCCCGGAACGATCTGGGTCCATTGCGGCAGCGGCTACCGTGCCGCTGCGGCGGCGTCCCTGCTGGCAAGGGCGGGGCGGGAGGCGGTGCTCATCGATGACGCGTTCGCCGCCGCCGAGGGCGCAGGCGTCCCGTTGGCCACGCGAGCTTGACCGCGGCGTACGGAGGTGGGCGGGCCTGAGTGCCCGCCCACTCAGGACAGGAAGAGCTCGATGACCGGCACCGGCGTGCCGGGCGGGCGCACCGGCAGCTGGAGGGTGAGGGTGCCGGACGGTTGCCCGCCCATCCGGGTGTTGTGGGCGGTCTGACCCGGGTCGGTCGTGACCTGCCTGATCTCCGAGGCGTCGTTGAGCAGTTGGGCGTATCGGACCTTGCCCGCCAGGCCGGGCAGATGGACGTGGCGCAGTGGCCAGCTGAACAGATGCAGGTAGAGCCGGTCACCGTTCTGGGTGAGGCGGCAGTCGGACGGGGCGGTGAACTCCGACGGCCCGCACCCGCGGATCGCGCGCTCGTGCAGGTCCATCCACGACCCGATCTCCGCCAGTACGGCCGCGGCGTGGGGGTCGATCTCCCCGCGCCCGTTGGGGCCGACGTTGAGCAGCAGGTTGCCGCCCTTGGACACCCCGTCGACGAGCATCCTGATCAGCAGGTCAGCGCTCTTGTAGTCGAGGTTGTCCCGGTCGTAGCCCCAGCTGCCGTTCAGCGTCTGGCACGCCTCCCAGAGCTCGGCCAGCGGCCCCGACGGCTGGTACTGCTCGGGTGTGACGAAGTCACCGGGGATGCCCAGCCTGTCGTTCACCAGGATGCCCGGCTGCAGCTCGCGCACCGTCGCGAGCAGCTCCTTCGACCCCCAGTCCTCGGGGCCCTTGCCGCCCCACCACTCGGTGCGCGTGGAGTAGGAGAAGTCGAAGAACAGGTAGTCGATCGTGCCGTAACGGGTGAGCAGCTCCCTGACCTGGCCGTGCAGGTAGCGCCGGTATTGGGCGATGTCCCCTGCGGGGACGGGCTGGGAGTCGCGCTGCGGATGGGTCCCGTCCACGGGGAAGGCGGGGTGGTGCCAGTCGATCAGTGAGTGGTAGAACCCGACCTTGAGCCCTTCGGCGCGACACGCCTCGACGAAGGGCTCGACCAGGTCGCGCCCGTAGGGGGTGTTCGTCACCTTGTAGTCGGTCAGATCGCTGTCCCACAGGCAGAAGCCGTCGTGGTGCTTGGTCGTCAGCACGACGTAGCGCATGCCCGCGGCCTTGGCGGTCCTGGCCCAGGCGGCAGGGTCGTAGCGGTCGGGATCGAAGTGGTCGAAGTACGGCCGGTACTCCTCGTCGGTCATCCGCTCGCGCGTCTTGACCCACTCGTGCCGGGCGGCCAGCGAGTACAGGCCCCAGTGCACGAACATGCCGAAACGATCATTGGTGAACCAGGTCATGAGGAATCATCCCTTGAGGGCGCCGGACGACAGCCCGTGCACGAAGGAGCGCTGGAAGAACAGAAAGACGATCACCGAGGGCAGCAGCGCGAGCAACGACGCCGCCATCACCACGCCGGGCGTGACGATCGGGTCGATCCGCAGGGTCCGCAGGGCCAAGGGCAGGGTGTAGGTCGAGGAGTCGCTGGCCACCAGCATCGGCAGCAGGTACTGGTCCCAGATCATGGTGAAGCCGAAGACCCCGATGACGCCCAGGGCCGGTCTGCACATCGGCAGGATGATCTGGGCGAAGATCCGGAACTCGCCGGCGCCGTCGATGCGCGCCGCCTCCTCGAGTTCGCGCGGCACGTCCTTCATGAACTCCGTCATGACCAGGATGGAGAACGCCCAGGCGCCCAGCGGCACGATCATGCCGGCCAGGGTGCCGATGAGGTTGATGTGGAGCAGCGGCAGGTCGGACAGGATCAGCGACAGCGGGATCGCCAGGATCTCCTCCGGCAGCATGAGGGTGGCCAGGATGGCGACGAACACCAGCGTCATGAACGGGAACTTCTTGCGCGCCAGCGCGTAGGAGGCCAGCGTCGAGACCACCACCTGCAGCAGCAGTCCGAACCCCACCACGAAGAAGGAGTTCAGCAGGTATTTCAGCACGCCCTGGTCGACGGCGACCGTGAAGTTGTCCAGGGTCGGGCTCGAGGGCACGACGCTCAGCTGCGTCGGGTCCGACACGTGGTTGAAGGCGCTGACCAGCAGCGCCAGCAGCGGCCCCGCGAACACCACCAGGACCAGCGCGTGGATCACGAGCTTCACCAGCCGCCCTGCGGGTGTCGTGCTCTCCTTGAGGCCGAGGGCGGTCTCGCTGGCGGCGCTCATTCTCGCTCCCTTCGCCTGAGGATGGACACGACCACGGTCAGCAGCAGCGTGGCGAGGAACAGCAGGACCGCTCCCGCCGACGCGACGCCCAGCCGGTTCTGCTCCAGGCCCAGCTTGGTGATCAGGGTCATGACGACCTCGGTGGAACCGTTCGGGCCGCCGTTGGTCAGCAGGAACACCTCGGTGAAGACCCGCAGACCGCGGATCGCGGCCAGGATGAACAGGATGGAGAAGACCGACCTCAGGCCGGGCAGGGTCACGTGCAGCAGCCTGCGCGCCCGCGAGGCGCCGTCGACGGTCGCGGCCTCGTACAGATCCCTGTTCACGCCCGCGAGCCCGGCCAGAAAGATCATCATGTCGTACGGCGCGCCGCGCCAGATGCCGGTCACGATGACCGAGGCCATCGAGGTGTGGGGGTCGTTGATGAAGCCTGAGGGGCCGAGTCCCACCAGGCCGATGAGGGAGTTCAGCATGCCGTCGCCGGTCGGGTGGTACATGATCCGCCACAGCTCGGCGACGACCGCCATCGGCACGACGACCGGCAGGAAGGCGGCGGAACGGATGAAGCTCAGCCGGTGGCTCTGCCCCTCCATCAGCAGTGCCAGGATCAGGCCGAGCAGCATCGAACCGGCCGTCTGACACAGCGCCAGCAGCACGGTGTGCCAGGCGGCCTGCTGGAAGCCGTCAGAGGCGATGACCTTGGCGTAGTTGTCCCCGCCCACCCACTGGTTGCCCAGGAACGGCTGCACGTTCTGGAAGGACATCACCAGGGCGCTGCCCATCGGGACGAACTTGAAGTACAGGAACAGGACGAGCGCGGGGGCCAGGAACAACCACGGCACCCACCAGCGCCCGCCCCGCCCGGAGAACCTGGGCGGGGTCGGATCAGGAGAGCCGGTGTCGACCGGCTTCAGCTGAGTGACAGTCATGACGCGGCGACGCCCTGCTCCGCCAGGATCTCGGCGAGCTTGGTGTCGAGCTTCTGCAGCTCCGCCTTCAGATCCAGGCTGCAGTCCGCGACCAGGGCGTTGACGGTCTCCGCCGTGGTCTGCCGCACCGGCGTCCAGTTGGGCAGCGACGGGGCGTAGTGGCCGGAGGCCTGGTAGATCTCGGCGAAGGTCTTCCAGCGGGGATCGGGGCGCACCTGGCTGATGTCGACGGACTTGTTGACGGGCAGCTGGACGATGTAGGCGGTGTCACCCTCCATGCCGACCTTCTGGCCCTCCGCCGAGGTCGCGAAGGCGGCGAAGGCGTCCTGCGCGGCGTTGTTGGGCGAGCCGGCCATCAGGTAGATCGCGCCGCCCTCGGCGAGCACGTCGGCGTTCTTGGCGCCCTTGGGCATGGGCACGACCTCGTACTTGTCCTTGCCGAGCGACTTGTCGTAACGGGGAAGCAGGTAGGGACCGACGACGTACATGCCGGTCTTGCCGGCTTCGAACGTCTCGTTGGTCGGCGGGGTGTCCATCGTGACGGCGCCGGGCTGGATGACCTTGTCCTTGCAGCCGAGGTCGCGGAACCACTGCATGGCCGCGGTGGACTCGGGGGTGGACATGGCCGGCTTGAACGTGCCGCCGCCCGCGTCGGCGACGAAGTCGCCACCGGCGGCCCAGAGGAAGTTGGAGAAGTACCACGACGCGTAGCCGCGCTTGGTCGACAGCGGCGCCGCCAGCCCGTAGGTGTCGTCCTTGCCGTTGCCGTCGGGGTCCTTCTCGGTGAACGCCTTGGCCATCGCCGTGAGATCGGCCCAGCTCTGCGGCGCCTGCAGGCCCAGCTTCTCCCGCCAGTCCTTGCGGATGAGCAGGGCGGTGGCCTGGGCGGAGTACGGGACGCTGTACTGCTTGCCGTCGATGGCCTTGCCTGAGGCCAGCCCGCGCTCGGTGAGGTCCTTGGCGCTGGCGAGCTTGCTGAGGTCGATCTCCCTCAGCAGGCCCTGGCTCTGCATGGTGCCGAGCTGGGTGACGTCGTTCATGACGATGTCGGGCAGGTCCTTCTGGGCGGCCCGCTGCTGCATCTTCGTCTCGAAGTCGTCGAAGATCGCCGTCACCTTGACCTTGTACCCGGTCGCCTTCTCGAACGCGGCCGCCAGCCTGACCGTGCCCTGTTCACCCGGCCCGCCGGGCGTGGTCCTTGTCCAGAGCTCGAGCGGAGCCTTGGCGTCCTGCTCAACGTTCGTTCCCGCTGTGCCTGACGAACACCCGGACAGCACCATCATGGAAACCAGCATCCATCGTGTCCTGTGTGTGGAAACTGTTCTCATATGTGGACGACTCCCTCTTCTTGGACGACGTTTTCCGGACCGTAACGGTGCGTACGTTCACAGGTCAATGCTCCGATGACTAGAAGCTCACTATTGATACCGATCGATCGTGCGGCAGGATGTCTGGCCATACATCCGATGAAAATGCGATCATGGAGTGAGAGATGACCACAGCCTTGCTGGTCATGGAGGAACGCCGCCGGTCCGACGTCTACCCGGACGAGGTGCTCAGGGCGCTGGCTGACCTGGTCCGATGGCAGCGTCCGCCGCTGACGCGGGAGCAGCTGGCGGCCGAGCCCGGCGTCCTGAACGAGGTGGAGCTTCTGCTCACGGGGTGGGGCGCGCCCGTCCTCGACGCCGGCCTGCTGCGCCACGCGCCGCGGCTGCGCGCGGTGCTGGTGGCCGCGGGCTCCGTGCGCCCGCTGACCACGCCGGAGTTCTGGGCACGGCGGATCCCGATCGTCTCCGCCGCGTCGGCCAACGCGATCCCGGTGGCGGAGTTCACGCTGGCCCAGATCCTGCTGGCGCTCAAGCAGTTCCACCGGATCTCCCGCGAGATCAAGGAGCGGGGGCGCTATCCGGACGCGGTGCGGGTCGCCGGGGCGTACGGGTCGAGGGTGGGGCTGCTCGGCCTCGGCGAGATCGGCCGCCTGGTGGCCTCCCACCTGCGCCGCTTCGACCTCGACGTGGTCGCCACCGACCCGGTGGCCGATCCCGCGGTCGCGGCGGGGCTCGGCGTGCGCCTGGTTCCGCTCGCAGAGCTCTTCGACAGCTGCGAGGTCGTCAGCCTCCACGCACCCCTCGTCGAGCAGACCGAGGGGCTGGTCGACGGTGAGCTGCTGGCCAGGCTCCGCACCGGGGCGACGCTCGTCAACACCGCCAGGGGAGCCGTGGTCGACGAGCCGTCCGTCATCGACGTCCTGCGGCGGCGGCCCGACCTCACCGCGGTTCTCGACGTCACCTGGCCGGAGCCGCCGCCATCGGGATCCCCGCTGTACGGCCTGCCCAACGTCGTGCTGACGCCGCATCTGGCAGGGGCGATGGGCGCCGAACGCGCCCGGATGGGCGAACTGGTGCTGGAGGAGGTCCGCCGCCTGCTGGCGGGAGCGCCGCTGCGCCACGCCGTGGACCCCGCCGTGGCGAGCCTGCGAGCGTGACGGCGTGGACCCGGCGCTCAGGGAGCATCTCCGGCGGCTGGACCTCGACCTGCTCATGGCAGGGCATGCCGACCCCGTCCCCGCCGACTGGGGGCGGTCGGCGCGCAGTGACGGCTACAACCGCTTTTACCTCATCCTCGACGGCGTCGGGTCGATCTCCTCGGACGGGGTCGAGTACCAGCCGCGGCCCGGCCAGCTCTACTTCCTGCCCGCCGGGTCCGCCCTGGGCTTCTCCACCTCGCGGGAGCGTCCGCTGCGCAAGTACTGGGCGCACTTCACGGCCACCGTGGGCGAGCACGACCTGGCCACGCTCGTCACGCTGCCCCGCGTGGTGGAGGTGGCCGAGCTGCCTGCCGTCCAGGAGATGTTCGTGAGGTTGCTGGCGGCGGGCAAGGGGGCCGCGCAGGTGACCGGGCCCCTGCGGCAGCGCGCGGTCCTCATGGAACTGACCGCCTACCTCGTGGAGCACGCCCCCCTGGGTTCGCTGCGGCCCCTGAGCGAGGGGCCGGGGCGCATTCTCGAATACATCGACGCGCATCTGGACGAGGTGCTCACCGTCGGGCGGCTGGCGGAGGTCTTTCACTACAACCCGACCTACTTCATCACCTACTTCGCCCAGCTCTTCGGGGTCTCCCCCAACCAGTACATCCGGCAGCTGCGGGTCGAGCGGGTCAAGCAGGCGCTGATCCACTCGGAGCTGCGGATCGAGGAGATCGCGGGGACGGTCGGATGGGAGGCCTCCTACCTTTCGCGCGTTTTCCGGCAGGTGACGTCGCTGACGCCGACTCAGTACCGGGCCTTGCACCGAGCCTCCTGAGGATCGTCCTAGGAGTGCCCGAGTTTTGGCCATGCCCAACGGAATGCGCTTTCCATACCTTGCCGGTATGAAGCGATTAGCTGCTCTTCTCACCGCGGCCGTCCTGCTGCTTCCCGCCGGCCCCGCCTTCGCGGATCGGGACGTGCTCGTCTCGAACCTGGCCGAGCTGAACCAGGCGCTCGGCGCGGCCGTTTCCGGCGACACCATCGTGATGGCCGACGGCACCTGGCAGGACGCCGTCATCGGCCTCACCGCCCCCGGCCCCCTCACCCTCAGGGCGCAGACCCCCGGCAAGGTCCTGCTCACCGGCAGGTCCTCGCTGTCGCTGAACAGCCCCCACCTGACGGTGAGCGGCCTGACCTTCACCGGCGGCCAGGCACCCGACGGCGCCCAGTCGGTGATCACGTTCAACAGCGACCACGGCAGGGTCACCGACACCGCCGTCGTCGACTTCAACCCCGCCGAGCCGCAGACCGCCTACTACTGGGTCTACTTCAAGGGCGGGCACAACCGGCTCGACCACAGCCTGCTGCGGGGCAAGAACCATCAGGAGCCTGTCGTCGGCAACGACAGAGGCCTTGCGGCCAAGTACAACGCGGTCGACCACACCCGGTTCGCCGACGTCCCCAACGTCGGCCGCAACGGCATGGAAGCGCTGCGCATCTGGGGCTACGGGCAGTGGGGTGAGCTCGGCACGCAGGAGGGCGCCTACTTCACCATCGAGCACAACCTCTTCGAGCACGTCGACGGCGACGACGAGATCATCTCGCTGAAGTCCAACCACAACACCGTCCGCTTCAACACGATCAGGCAGTCGAGCGGTGGCCTCGTGCTGCGCTACGGCAACCACAACACGGTGGAGAACAACGTCATCCTGGGTGAGCGCTACCCGGCCAGCGAGGGCATCCGGGTCAGCGGGAACAGCCACACCGTGCGCGGCAACTACGTGGCCGGGGTCTCCGGCTACGGGCTCAAGGTCACCAGCGGCGAGCACATGTTCGACGAGAACAACCAGCTCGACTACCTGACGCCCGGCTTCGTGCCGCAGAGGAACCCGCTCGCGCCGTACGGCTATCTCTTCCACTACGGCCAGGTGACCGACAGCGAGTTCACCGCCAACGTGTTCGTCGACAACGCCAAGAGCGACATGCACCTCGGCTGGTTCTACAAGAACCACTGGCCCGCTTACCAGATGGTGCTCCTGCCCGAGCGCAACACCTTCACCGGCAACCTCGTACACAGGCCGAAGGGCGGGGTGGCCGTCGTCACCTCCCCGCAGGAGACCGCGCCGCCGCTGGAGAAGTTCACCTTCGAGCCCAACACCTTCCGGGGCAACGTCGTCCACGGCGGCACCCTCGACGTCCACGCCCCGAACAGCTCCCAAGGCATCATCGTCCTGCCCCGCAGCCGCCAGGCCCCTCCCCCGCCACCCCAGACCGCCGAGACCGGCCCCACCTGGTCACGCTGAGCCGCCATGCCGACTCGCCACCCGCCCAGGCCAGCGACTCTGACGGTATATCGGCTGGGGCGGCTTGGCGTTCGGTGAGGCTAAACGGCTTCCAGGACGAAGAACAGGAAGCACAGCATGGTCGAGTCGGCTTCTTTGAGGAGGTCGGGGAACAGCTCGTGTGCCCCTGGCGCCGGGCGCGGTTCGCTGATGACGGCGATCCGGAAGCCTGCCGCGGTGAAGGCGTCGGTCATCGCGTGCAGCGGCCGGTGCCAGTACGTCAGCACGGCGCTCTGGCCGCTGAAGGTGTAGTCCTCGGAGTACTCGCGGATCGCGAAGTAGCCGGCATCGGGATAGAGCAACTTGTAGACCAAGGGGTGATTGACCGCCACGATGAGTCGGCCGCCGGGAGCCAGCACGCGCCGCAGGTCGGCGAGCGGCGCCTTCCAGTCCTCCAGGTAGTGCAGGACCAGGCACACGATGGCGTCGTCGAACGCGCCGTCAGGAAACGGCAGAGGAGCGCCGCCCAGACCGGCCTGATGCAGGGCCGCGCCCTCGCCGAGCCGCTGCCGGGCCAGGTCCAGCATCTTGACGCTGGGGTCGACGCCGGTCACGATGGCGCCCTTCTCGCGCAGCGCCGCGAGCAGAGGACCGGCGCCGCAGCCGACATCGAGGATCCGCCGCCCGGCCACGTCTCCGGCCAGGTCCAGGATGGCGGGCCGCGTGTAGTAGCCGTTGATGAGGTTGGCCTCGGTCTCGGCCGCGTACGCCTCGGCGAAGCCGTCGTAGTCGTTGGCCACGGCCTGGCCGGCGGGCACGGCGGAGTTCTCGATCGCGGGAGACATGCGGCCCATCCTGGCATAGTCGATCACCACGGGCGTGTCCAGATCCGATCGACGCAGGGGACGTTTCGTTGCCGCGTCCAGTGAGAGCGGATGGGCATGTGAGCGAGTACTTCTGGCCAGAGGACGGCGTCGAAGTCGCTGGAAGGGCCAGGGCCGCCTGGCCTGCCTCGTGTCAGGCTCTCCCGATCGGCACCTTGGTGACGGGGAGGGTCATGGGTCGACAGCCCTTCGGGGTGTTTCTGCGTATCGATGGCGTCCCGGATGCCATCGGCCTTGCTGAAATCACGGCGATGCCTGCCGGCTTCGAATTACCTGGCATGGGTGCGGAGGTGGCGGGTGAGGTCATCTGGCATGTCGAGCACAATCATCAAGTGAAGATCAGAATCACTTCCTAGGCGCAGGCGGGCTGGGTCCTCTCAGACATGCAGGGTGGGCCGGTAGATGAGCTCCTGGGTGTGGCCGTCGAGCGTCCGGCTCTCGATCAGCTCCAGGTCGAAGTCGGCCGCACCCTGGAAGATCGGGTCCAGTCCGGTCTGACCGGTGATCACAGGAAAGAGCGTGACGTGGACACGGTCGACCAGGCCGGCGGCCATCAGCGCCCGGTTCATCGACAGGCTGCCGTGCGAGCGCAGGGGCACCTCGGACTCCTCCTTGAGCCGGGCGACGACATCGACGGCGTCACCGCTCACGACGGTGGCGTCCGGCCAGTCGAGGGGGCCTTCCAGTGTGGTCGACACCACCGTTGCCGGCAGGCTCCTCATCCGGGTGACCCATGGGTCACGTACCTCGGACTCCTCGGCGTTCGAGGCCAGCATCCGCGCGAACGCCCGATACGTGTTGGCCCCGAAGACCATCCGCTGCTCCTCGCCATACAAGGCGAGACGGTGGTCGAGCAGCTCGGGGCCTTGTTTGCCCCAGTAGCCAGTCCAGTTGCCGCTGGCGGCGCCGAAGCCGTCGAGGCTGGAAAAGACATCGAAGGTGTAGGTAGCGGTCATGATGCTCTCCTCGAGTGCGGTTGAATCGGGCGTGGATACGGACCGGAAACCTCGGCGAAACTCATCGCCGTTGGACTCCTGGAGTCTGGCCGCGCCGGACGCGGCCCCCACCGTCCGGCGCGAAACGGAATACCTGCGCGCCAAGGCCCGCTGCGACAAGCCCTCCATCCGGGAGACCCGCCTGATCGCCGCGCGCTTCTCCACCTTGGTCACCCGCGCCATCAGCGCCCCCTCATGACGCCAGGCGCATCGAGCATCCCACCACCATGCTTCGAGTGGCACTAAGACTGGCTGAACCGTCACCATCCGGCTACCCAGCGGCACCCGAACTCACTCGCAACTGGCACCAGAACTCAGGCGTAGACCCAGTCCGCCTCGTCCGGCTCGCCCCACGTGCGTGAGGCGCGCTCCGGCTCAGCGACCCCGTGGAGGTGCGCCGCGACCGCCCTGCTGACCCCGATCGGCGAGGGGAGTACTCCCCCACAGGCCGCACCGCAGCCGGGAGGGACGTGCTCATGGATGTCCTGCTGACCATGGCGATACCTACGGGAGAAGCTGCGGCGCAAGGAGATCTGGTGGTCGGCGCCAAGTGGCGCAACCCCGACGACGACCTGCCCAAGGACTTCGAGGCCAACCGCGCCGAGAACTACGCCAAGCTCCGCAAACCACTCGACCCCAAGCGCTTCACCGCCGAACTGATGGAGGCACTGGACGCCGAGCTGTCAGCGCTGAACGACGCGCTCGGCGGTAAGGGCCTGCCCTGGCTGAAGATCGAAGAACGGCGATCTCATCGCCCTTTCTCGGTCAACGATCACGCGATCTGTCGATCTGCCGGGCCTCCGCGTCCTCGACCGGACGGACGGCCTGTCCCCCGCCGGGGAGCTGACAAGGGCACGTCGATCAGCGGGATCCGACGAACTGCTTGGCCGTCGGCGCATGTTCGGGGTCGGTGATCCATTGCGCGGCGAGCCCGACGAGCAGCGCGAAGTAGCGCGAGCCGGCCGCCCGAACCTCGTCCGGATCACTGCCGGGGCCGAGGCCGGCGAACGCCCGCGCCAGCGAGGCCCGCGCCACCTCCTGACCACTCGCGATCATCCCGCGGATCTCGCCGTCCTGCCGGGATGACGCGACGGACTCGAAGTTCACGAACCAGAGCGATCGGTTGGCCTGGATCGAGTCGATGATCCGGCCCCACAGGGCCTCCTCGTCATCGGGCTCACCTTCCTCACCCTCTTCGTCGGCATCGCCGCCGGAACGCTCAGCATGCAGGGCATCGAGAACTCCGTCGGCACGGCGGACAGCGCCGGCCAGGTCCTCGCCTCGGTCAACTACCTCGTCGTCGCCCTGATCGCGGCGTTCATGGCCATCGCCCTCACCAACAATCTCGTCGCCTCCATCACCCAGCGGCGCACCGAGTTCGCGACCATGTCCCTCATCGGCTCGACTGGGGCGCAGACGCATCGCATGCTGGTACGGGAGATGGTCGCGGCCACGGCCGTCAGCATCGTGGCCGGGAGCCTGGGCGCGTTCGCCGGCGTCCTACCCTTCGCCATCGTCAAGACGGGCAGCCCCCTGCCGGCGGCCGCGCCCCTCCCCTACGTGGTCCCGGTCATCGTCGGGATCGCCGTCACCCTCGGCGTCTCATCTCTCGTGGGAAGGCGCGTCATCCGTACGGCCCTTGCCGGTTAGGAGCTGTTCGGAGTTCGGATCATGTGGCTGAGGTGAGGAGCTTCAACCACATGATCGAGAGCGGGTACGAGGCCTGCCGACCGGGCCGGGGATACGGATTTTGTTCAGGACGGTGATGAACTGCGGGCAGTCAGCGGCCGCGCCGGGTGTGACCTGCGGCGCATCACGCGCAGCACCGGCGGCTGCTCCGGCAGTGGAGCCCCTTTTTCCTCGGTCAGCGCCTGCTCCAGCGCATCCAAGGCCTCGCCTGCGACCGCCAGTCCAGCCGACTCCCGATGTGCCCGCACGATCGTGGAGTCCACGCTGACCAGCTCCAACCCGACCTGCCCGCGCGATGCGGCCTCGGCGATCAGCGCGTCCATCAGCCCTTGGAACACGCCGGCTTTGGCCCAGCCGCTGAACCGGGAGTAGAGCGTGGACCAAGGCCCTTAGCGGTCTGGGACGTCACGCCAGCCGGATCCGGTGCGGAACCGCCACAAGATCCCGTTGAACTGATCACGCACCCGCCGGGGCAGCGGCCCCGGTAGCCGCCACCGGCAGATGCGGCTCGATCAACGCCCACTCGGCATCCGTCACATCGAAGCGCGCCACATCCGAGTTCTACCAGCCACGGCCAGGCCACCACTGGGCCTCACCTAGATCCGAACCCCAAAACAGTTCCTAGTTGCCTGCGGTGGCGATCCGGTCGAGCCACTCGGCGAGCAGCGCGCGTTCGGCGTCGGTCAGTACGGTCACCTGGGGCAGAAGCACCCGCAGCGCGACAGCCCTGTTGACCTGCTGCGCATCCGCCGGGGCCGACTGCGTGGCGTCGGTGGTGACCGCCGCGATGACCGCCTCGCGTGACATCGCTGACAGGTCGGTATCCCGCCGTTCCTCGGGGATGGCGATGAGGGTGAGGGTGGTGCCGCAGCCGGCCGAGTGGATCATGTGTGCGGCTCGCTCCTCGCTGACCCGCAGCCGGCCCGCCTCGGCGATGCGCCGGACCTGCTTGGCGAGCACCTCCGCGGCGGCGCGGGCGGCAGGTGACTCGACGCCGGGGCGCGGTTCGCCGTAGATGAGCGTGTAGAGGGCCGGGTTGGCCAGTCCGAAGCCGACGTGGAGATCCCAGCCGTGCCGTAGGTCCTCGACGGGATCGTCGGTCTCGCCCAGCGACGTCTTGCTCCGCAGGTACTCGGCGAAGCCGTGGCTGGCGACCGCGCTGAGCAGGCCGCTCTTGTCACCGAAGATCCGGTAGATGGTCGGGGCCTGGACGTTCGCCGCGGCGGAGACCGCCCGAGTGGAGACCGCCTCGCGACCACCCTCCGCGAGCAGGGCGGAGGCGGCGGCGATGATGCGGTCCCTGGTGGTCTCAGCCATGCTATCGACGATAACAGATTGGAGTTAGCGACTTGACGTTAGCGTTGATGTCATGTTTATGTTAGCGGCGTAAGCACAACGACTTTTCGAGGAGTTCCCATGGTCGGCATCCAGCGCCGCGTCGCCATCGTCACCGGCGGATCCCGAGGCATCGGCCGTGCCGCGGCCGAGCGGCTCGCCCACGACGGCCAAGCCGTCGTCATCGCCTACGCCGGCAACGACGTCGAGGCCAAGGCAGCGGTCGAGGCCATCCAGGCCCGTGGCGGCAGTGCCATCGCGGTCAAGGCGGACGTCGCCGACGAGGCAGCCGTCGCTCACCTCTTCGACACGGCCGAGACCACTTATGGCGGCGTCGACGTCGTCGTCAACGCCGCCGGCGTCATGGTGCTGTCGCCGGTCGCCGAGATCGCTCTCGACGCGCTCGACCGCATGCACCGCACCAACATCCGCGGCACGTTCGTCGTCAACCAGCAGGCCGCCCGCCGCGTTCGGGATGGCGGCGCGGTCATCAACTTCTCCACCTCGGTGACCAGGCTGGCCCTGCCCACCTACGCCGCCTACGCGGCCAGCAAGGCGGCCGTCGAGGCGATCAGCCTGGTGCTCGCCAAGGAACTGCGCGGCCGCGACATCACCGTCAACGCCGTCGCCCCCGGGCCGACCGCCACCGCCCTGTTCCTGGACGGCAAGGACGAGGCGACCATCGAGCGGATGGCCAAGATGAACCCTCTCGAGCGGCTCGGCACTCCCGCCGACATCGCCGAGGTCGTCTCCTTCCTCGCCGGACCGGCGCGCTGGATCAACGGCCAGACCCTCTACGCCAACGGCGGTGCCGCCTGAGACGTCCCGACCACACCCCCCATTGAGGAGCCCGTCATCGTGAGCGGCACCGTCATCATCACCGGAGCCTCCAGCGGATTCGGCGCACTGACCGCCCGCGCGCCCGCCCGCGCCGGCCACACCGTCTACGCGTGACTTGAGAGAACTTGTCTTTTCGGTGTATGCGATCTCACTGCATGTACTTGATCAGCTTTGTTGACGACAGGCCGTGTTGGATGGGCGCATGACTCCGACTGCTCTCACACGACTTCGTCAGGCCGTCTCCCGAACGGAAGAAACCACTCGTGACCGTACCGCCACGGGACGGCGCCCACAGGACGCCGACGACCTCGTCGGCACCTTCGCCACGGACGGGGCACTCGGCTTCGATCCGTTCCCCTTCCTCCATGCCCTGCACCAGGCAGGCTCACATGCCGTCGTCATTGGCCAGGTCGCCGGCATCATGCACGGCTCCACCGAACTGACCGGCGACCTCGACCTTCTGTGGGACGGCACGCCCGCGCAGGCCCGCGCCCTGCGCGAGGCCCTTGTCATCGCCGGGTGCGCCGAGCCGCCCGACCTCGACCACCCCCAGGTGGCCTATCAGGTGACCGGTGCCGGCGGAGACCTGTGTACGCCCGCCCTGGCCTGGGGCGGCCTCGATGTCACCGCCAGCCTGACCCGAGCCGTGCATGCGGACGACCCTTCCGGCTTCACGGTTCGCTACGCCGCACTCGACGACCTCGTCCGCATGCGGCGGGCCCTCGGCCGGCCGAAGGACCACCGCCGCGCCGACGAACTCGAACGCCTGCGCACCTGACCGTCCTGCCACGCGGGTGGGCGCGTAGGGGCGTGGGCACGCGTGCTGACACCAACACGGTGATCAAGGCGTCACGACCACACCCCGCTTCGGACCGGGCCATCTTGCCGGCGAGCCGTTCCGGCACCGCCGACGTTGACCAGCGGTCCGCCGAGTGGCCAGGCCCTCAACGGTGTGAGAGAGCAAGCCACGTCACAGGGCGATCCGCTGCAGGGTTTCCCCCTTCGCGCCGGTGAAGACGAGGCTCCGCACGTCAGGGGGATACTCGACGGCCCAAAGCCCGAGCCCTGGACTGACACCCCGTCTGAGGGCGCCTGGGACCTTCCGCCCGTCCCTGGCGACAGCCGTCACTCCGTGGACGTCGTCCTTGGCGACGCCGAACCAGACGGGCACGCGGCGGAGCTTGCCCTGCCTGCGGGCGAACTCCTTGGCGGCGAGGGGTGGAAATCCGCTGCAGGAGCTACCGTTCGGCCCGCTCTCGCACAGGAAAAGCTCGTTCTTGCGGGGCGCGTCGCTCACCCACATCAGCAGCGGCGGCACGGAGGCGACCTTCCCCTTGGGGGGATACCTCTTCTTCAATTCCGCGAATCCCTTGTAGGTGGGCCGTGGCGTGGCCGTGACGGAGGGCGTGGCGGAGGGTGTGGCGGGCACGGCGACAGCGACGCCGTCCTGCCGCGGCCACGGGTCAACCGTCCCGACCGCGAGGACGGCCGCGACCGCCACCGCTACCGCCACCGAGGCCGTGGCCCCGGCGACGGCAGCACGACGACGTCTGCGCACGGCACGTCCCGCTGCCATGGCCCGGTTCGCGTCAACCGTGGTAGGCGGCTGCTCGTGCGTCGCCAGCGAGTCGAACATCTGCTTGACATCCATCAGTGGTCCTCCGTACGTGCGAGACGGGACTCCGGCGCGCCGAGCATCGAGCGCAGGGTGGCGAGGCCGCGGGCGGTCTGGCTCTTGACGGTTCCGGTGGAGCAGCCGAGCGCGTGAGCGGTCTGTTCCACGCTCAGATCGCAGTGAAAGCGGAGTACGAGGGTGGCGCGTTGGCGCGGAGGGACGGCGGCGAGGGCTCGGGTGATGTCCATGGCCATGTCCCGGTCGCCGGTTTCGAACGGCTGGTGGGATATCGCGGACGTCAGCCGTACCCGGGAGAACCAGCCCCCTCGCTGTTCGGCGAGGAAGACCCGGATCAGCATCACCCGTACGTAGGCGTCGAGGTCATCGGCGGCTCGCGCCTGGCGCCATTTGACGTAGAGCCGCGTGATCGCCGTCTGCACCAGGTCGTCGGCTCGGTGCCAGTCCTGGCACAGCGGGTAAGCGATCTTCCGCAACCAGGACAGCCGGCCGCTCACGTAGGCGGTGTACTCCTCGTCAAGGCTCATGGGTCTCCCAGATTGATGGCTTCACATCCCAGAAGATGCTTCCGGCCCGGGCGCCGGTTGCATGGGACGGGCAGGCTCGGATCGTCGGGTGGCGTTCGGCGGCAGGTGCGGCGTCGGGCCAACCGCTCCTGCAGGGCGGTCGCGGGCTGTGCCGGATCGCCTGGGCCGTCGCGTCGCCCGCATGCGGCCGGCGAGGGTGAGCGCCATGACGTGGGCGGGAGCAGCGTGGGAAGCCTGCCGAGGAGTTGCTCGCGGGGCACCGGGCCCGCGTGGAGCGTCGAGCCACAAGCGCCGAGCCACAAGCGGCGAACCGGTCGGCGGTGTGGGCCCGCTCATACAGGCCGGTGTCGATCACGGCCCCGACGCCAGCGTGAACGGGCCCTCCGCGATCGTGGGGGAGGGCCGGGCGCGCAGCTCGGCGCAGAACCGCCGTGGGCGCGTCGCCGGCGGGATGGTCCGGGAGATCCTCATCCAGCGGACCTCCCGCGCCTGGTCGAGGGCGGCCTGCCGGGCGAGGGCCGGCAGGCGCTGCCGGTGCGCCCGGCAGCGCCTTCGTCCGCGTCGTCGCCGCGGCGCTGGTCTGACGGGTCAGGAGAACCGCGGCGCTGGTGTCCGCGGGTCAGGAGAACCGCGGCGCTGGTGTCCGCGGGTCAGGAGAACCGCGGCGCTGGTCTGCGGGTCAGGAGAACCGCGGCGCTGGTCTGCGGGTCAGGAGATGCGAGCAGGTCGTGGACCGCGCTCAGCTCTGCCTCTGAAGGTGCTGAGGGAGCCGAACCCGCTTCCAGCGGCTCTGCGGTTCGGGTGACACGGCTCGCGGTGTGGAGCTGTCCGCCCGCCATGTGGGCGGGCGGACCGTGGGCACGGCAGTCGGACGGAGATCGACGGCAGGCAGGACCCGGCCCGGAGATCAGGCCAGGGTACGGTTGATCGCGTTCACCACGCTGGTGGCCATGGCCTGGTGGCCCGCGGCGTTGGGGTGCAGGCCCGCCGAGTCCACGCCCTCCATCGGCTCCATCCACCGGACTCCGATGGGCTTGCACAGGTCGTGCCCTATCGAGCCGGTGTAGGTGTCGACGAAGCCGGCGCCGTTGGCCGCCGCGCGGCCGGCGAGCATGGTGTTGAGGCGTTTCTCCACATCCCGCAGCCAGGGCGCGTCGCCCCTGGCGATGGGGACGGTCGCGTAACAGTTGCTCCCGTCGTCCGGCATGATGACGGGATATCCCACGACGAGGACGCGCGCGTTCGGCGAGCGCCGCCTGATGTCCTGGAGCACGGTGTCGATCTTGGCCGCGGTGGTCTTGAGGCGCTGGTCGAGCTGGTCGATGCCGGCGATCGTGTAGCTGGCCTTGCAGGGCGAACCGCTGGGGTTGAGCTTACCGAGGAGGACGCAGCGGGCGATGATGCCGCTGACGTTGATGTCGTTGCCGCCGATGCCGAGGGTGACCAGGTCGGTCGTCGGCCGCAGGGCGTCGAGCTGGGGCGGCGCCGTGCCCTGCGAGCTGGTCATGTGCGCCGTGGTCGCGCCCGCGCAGCTCACGTCGCCCAAGGCGGGCACGGCGATCGCGGCCGCTGTCAGCGTGGGGTAGTTCCGGTCGGAACGGCCGCAGTTGGCGTCCGTCTCGTCGGGGATTCCCGGCCCCGCGGTGTAGGAGTCGCCGAGCGCCACGTAGTGGGCGACGGAGATATCGCGGACGGATGTGTCACGGACGGAGGTATCACGGACGGAGGCTTGAGCGGCCGGCGCCGCGGTGGTCGCCAAAGCGACCACCGCGGCCACCGCGACGAGTGTCTTCCTGTGCCGTTGACTGACTGCGGGCATGGCCACCTCACTGAACCCTGTCGAGGACGAAGAGCAGGGACGCACGCGGCGCGGAGCCGGTGCGTGAGCGAAACGAACGCCGTGCGCACAGCGTGAACGGCGGGCTACGCCGCCGTTTACCTACCAAGTGGTAAGAATGGCTCCGGGAGTGCCTCACGTCAAGATCTCCGGACCGGCCGGCTGCGGAGAGTGCGGGGGGCGAAAGGAAGCGGGCGTCGCCACCCGGGTCGACGATCAGTGACGTCAACGCCTCAAACGTCCGGCAAAATCTCAGGGGTTTCCAGGGCAGCGCGGTGCCCTGTCCTCAAAAACCCGACCATATTGGCGGCACCTGCGGCCGTCCTCCTGCTAAAGTCCCCCGATTTTCAGCTCAGAGGGGGTCTCCTCGACGGCCTCACCGGCCGTTTCCGCGACGTTGACACGTGGTCAAGGCCGGAGGTTACCTGGGGTTGACAGCCCAGATCGCCGTGGACCGGCGACGGGTCGCGGTGCTGCCGGGAAACGAGGCTTGATCTCCGGTGGGGGTGCCTATGGCAACCTACGAGTACCGTTGCGCCGATTGCGGGCGGTTCGAGGTGCACCTGCCGATCGGCAGTGCTCCGACGGTCTGCGACTGCCCCGAGTGCCACCGCGCGGCCCGTCGTGTCTTCTCCTCGCCCCATCTGACCAGGGTGCCCTCGACGCTGTCTGCCGCGCTCAGCCGGGAGGAGCAGAGCCAGGAAGCCCCCGAGGTCGTCACGAGCCTGCCTCCCAGGCAGCGCCGGCGGCCGCCGCATCCGGCGGTGTCACGCCTGCCCCGCCCTTGATCAACACAACAGTGTGTCCACGTGTGCTCGGACCAGCCGCGCACGGAGATCCGCAGAATCTGGACGCCGCCTCGGATGGACGAGCCCGTGGACGATGCCGCCAATAGGAAACCACCCATCACAGGCACTAGGAGGCGCGTCGCTGATGGGAGCTGTCGGACTGCTTTACGTCGGCGCGGTGCTCTTCCTCAACGGGATGATGCTCCTGGGGAAGGTCGAACCACGCGCGACGGCTATCTTCAATCTCTTCGTCGGAGCCCTGCAGGTGGTCACGCCCACCGTGCTGATCATCGCCAATCTGAGCAGGCCCGCCGAGATCCTCGGCGCGTCGGGCATCTACCTCTTCGGCTTCACCTACCTTTACGTCGGGATCAATCTGCTCGGCGGTTTCGACTCCACGGGAGTTGGCTACTTCTCCCTGTTCGTGGCCGTCATGGCGCTCGGATACGCGTACGCGAACTTCCAGATTCTCGGCGACCCCGCGTTCGGCGTCATCTGGCTCTACTGGTCCTTCCTGTGGTTCCTCTTCTTCGTGTTGCTGGGCTTGAAACACGAACAGATCACCAGGTACACGGGCTGGGTCACCGCGATCCAGGGATGGGTCACGGCGGCGATCCCGGCGTTCATGATCCTGACCGGCTACTGGCGGAACACCAACCTCATCGCGGTCATCCTCGCCGTGTTCGGCCTGGTGGTGTTCATCGGGCTGTGGCCGTTGACACGAGGACGGGAACCCGCGGCAGCGGCACCGAGCCCGGGTGACGAGGCGGTGGGTGCCCGGGAGCACAGGCACCGCCCCCGCTGGACCTGACACGGAGACCCGAAGAGCTGGAGAGGCGGTGATGCGACGCGGTCATGCCTGAGATTCAGCACGCATCCACGAAGGACATTCATCATGCCGAACGTCGTATTCAGCATCGATCAGTCAATGTCGATGCGAGATCAGAAAATACCAGGGCATAACCGATGGCACCCAGACATTCCTGTGGCCGACATGGTGCGCCCTGGGGACGAGTTCCGGGTCGAATGCAGGGAATGGACCGACGCCCAGATCGGCAACAACGACTCCGCGAACGACGTACGGGACGTCGACCTCAGTGTCGCGCACGTCCTGAGCGGGCCCATCGGTGTGGACGGAGCCGAGCCTGGCGACCTCCTGGTCGTCGACATCCTTGATCTCGGTCCTGTTCCACAGCAGGTCGGCGGAGCGCCAGGCCAGGGGTGGGGGTACACCGGCGTGTTCGCCAAGGCCAACGGCGGTGGATTCCTGACCGACTACTTCCCTGACGCCTACAAGGCGATCTGGGACTTCCACGGCCAGGTCGCCACGTCCCGCCACCTGCCGGGCGTGCGCTACACCGGCATCACCCACCCCGGGCTGTTCGGCACCGCGCCGTCAGCGGACCTGCTCGCGACCTGGAACCGCAGGGAGCAGGCTCTCATCGACACGGATCCGCAGAGGGTGCCGCCGCTCGGCCTGCCACCGCTGGCCGAGAACGTCATCTCCGGCACCGCAAGCGGCGAGGTGGCGCAGCGGATCGCCGCCGAGGGAGCCCGCACGGTTCCCGCGCGGGAGAACGGCGGCAACCACGACATCAAGAACTTCACCCGAGGAGCCAGGGTCTTCTACCCGGTTCACGTGAAGGACGCCAAGCTTTCCGGAGGTGACCTGCACTTCAGCCAGGGTGACGGAGAGATCACCTTCTGCGGCGCGATCGAGATGGGCGGTTTCATCGACTTCCACGTCGACCTCATCAAGGGCGGCATGGAGAAGTACGGTGTCACCACCAACCCGATCTTCATGCCAGGCAACGTCGAGCCGCGTTACTCCGAGTTCCTCTCCTTCATCGGGATCTCGGTCGACCCCGACACCGACACCAACTACTACCTCGACGCGACGGTGGCCTACCGCAGGGCCTGCCTCAACGCCGTCGAGTACCTCAAGAAGTGGGGCTACACCGGCGAACAGGCCTACCTGCTCCTCGGCTCGGCCCCGATCGAAGGGCGTGTCAGCGGGATCGTCGACATCCCCAACGCATGCTGCTCGCTCTACCTGCCCACCGCGATCTTCGACTTCGACGTACGGCCGACCATGGAGGGGCCGGTCAAGAAGGAGCGCGGGCAGTGCGCGGTGACGAGCTGATCGCCGCCGCACGACGGACCCGGTCACCGTGCCCGAAGCGGTGGCCGGGCTCGCCTGCTTAAAATCTCGGCCTGTTTCTCGTCAAGGTTCTCCGTACGCCGCGATCGTGGTGTCGCGACGTGCGCCCCTCTCGCCACGGGCGAAGCGGGCCGTCAAGCGTGCCGCCGCGCCTTCGCCTACGGTCAAGAACAAGACACCGAGTACGAAAAAGGCGCAAAACTTCGGTTACCCTTCGCGTATCTGTAAAACCCGCCATGCCCCCTGGGCAACTCCCGAACAGGTGCGCGAGCCTGCCACTTCGAAGGGTTGATCGATGACAAACGACGCCGTGTGGGTCCGAAACGTGACGGGCATCCAACTGCACCACACCACGGACCTCCAGGACGCCAGCCGATTCCTCGGCAATGCGGTGATGGCGCTGCGGGCCGCGCACGTACGAACCGGCGACGACCGGTACTCCGACCTCGCCGCCCAGCTCAAGGCCATGGTGGCGGAGACGCGGACGTTGGAGACCCAGGCCAGGGCGCGCATGCACGGTCTCCACTCCGAGGACCCTGACCAGTTCGTCCGCTGCCGTGAAGGCGAAGAGCCGTGGCCCGACGAGATCCAGGCGGGTTTCGTTCCACGCCACACCTGCAACGACCGGTGCCTGTATCACGACCACGACGTCCTCGACGCCATCATGCAGTGCATCTGCGGGCGTCCCCCGTGCCGGGCGTGCGCCATCGCCGGTACACCGTGAGGTGAACCGGCGCCGGGCGTCCCCGTCCGGGGCTCCGAGCAGGTGATCGGCCGGAGGCTCCGGTCAACGGCAGCGGCGGTGGACCTCGTCCACCCGCTCGGTGATCCCGCTCCGATCGAGGTGTTCCAGCAGCGGCACCGCGACCCTCCTGCTGGTGTCGAGGGCGCGCCTTGCCTCGCTGACGGTGAAGGGCTGCGGCAGCCGCCTCAGCAGCTCCGCCGCCCTGGCGTCCGCGCCGGGCAGCAGCACGACGCCTTCGGCCACGCGCAGCAGGCTCCCCGCCCGTACGGCCGCCGCCACCTCCCGGACGCCCAGCCCCAGCTGGGTCAGCCGCCAGGCCTCCGGCGCCTGGAAGGGATGGGCGGACAGCTCCGCCCTCAGCCGCTCGACAGCCCTGGCCACCGGCGTGGGCAGCCCGGAAGGCCGGGTGAGGATCCGGCCCTCGGCGACCGTGAACGGCGGCCGTACCAGCGCGGCGACCAGCCTCCGGTCGGGCAGGGCGAGCTCGTGCCTGGCCGCTTCGAGCGGCATGCCGGGATCCAGCGGGTGCTCGGCCGCGTACCGCAGGGCCACCTCGGTCAGTCGCCTGGCCAGCTCCTCCCAATGCTCAGGGCTGGCGTACCAGTCGTCGCAGACCGGGCGGCGACCGCCCAGCTCCCCCACCATGGCGATCAGGTCGGCCGCTCGCAGCAGCCGATGGAGGCGCAGGGCGGAGGCCGCGTCCGGCGTGGCCGGCTCCAGCCTCGCGGCGCGCGCCCGCGCCGCGCCCCTGCGGCCGAGCGCCGGCGGGCGCACGTCGAGCACGCTGGCCCCTGCCAGCACCCGCACCTCGCTCCGGTCGCGGCCAGGGTCGCGCAGCAGCAGCACGTCTCCGAGGTGGAGCGGGAGCGGGGCGGCCAGGCGCAGCCGCACGATGCCGGCGCCGAGCGGCCGGACCTCGCACGCCACCGCCGCCGACCCGATGTGCGCGGTGAGCCGCCCGGGCAGGCGCCGCTCCTCGCCGCCGTCGCTCCGCTCGCCAGGGCCGCGGCCGGAGTCCCGGAGCGCCCCGACAGGTGAGATCCGGACGTCGACCAGGTCGGTGGAGGTCCATCTGCCAGGTGTGACCAGGGCCAGGCCGCGTTCGGGAAAGCTGCGGCCCCGCAGGTTCACCGCGACCCTGGCGACGCCGGTCACCGCGGGCAGTGGCTCCTTGAGGGACTCCAGCGCCCGCACCCGTACCGGCTCGCCGCCGAGCGATAGCTCGTCACCCACCGAGATCGTGCCCTCGGGCAGGGTTCCGGTCACGACCGTGCCGCTGCCCGTCACGGTGAACACCCTGTCGATCCACAGCCGGACCGGCGCCTCGGGATCGGGCGCGGGCAGCCCTGCGACCAGCCGGTCCAGCGCCTCCCTCAGCTCGCCGAGCCCCTGGCCGGTACGCCCGCTCACTCCCACCGCCTCGACGCCGCCCGCCCCGGCCGCCTCCCCCGCTCCACCCAGCCCGGCGGCGGCCAGGCGGTTCCTTGCCTGCTCGATCGCCGGGGCGGGGTCGGCGAGGTCGGCGCGCGTCACCGCGAGCAGGCAGTGCCGTACGCCGAGGGCCTCCAGCGCCACCAGGTGCTCCTCGGACTGCGGCATCCAGCCCTCGTCTGCGGCCACCACGAACATGACGGCCGGCACGGGGCCCACCCCGGCCAGCATCGTGGCGAGAAACCGCTCGTGGCCGGGAACGTCCACGAAGGCGAGGCGCCGCCCCGAGGGCGAAGTCGTCCAGGCGTAGCCCAGCTCGATCGTCAGCCCCCGCCGCCGCTCCTCCTCCAGCCGGTCGGGCTCCATCCCGGTGAGCGCCCGCACCAGCGTGGACTTGCCGTGATCGACGTGACCCGCCGTGGCGACGACGTGCATCAGCCGCTCGCCTCGAGGATCGCGCGGGCCACATCGCCGTCCCGGTCGCCGGGAACGGTGCGCAGGTCGAGCAGCAGCCGCCCGCCCTCGATCCGGCCGACGACCGGTGGCTCGCCGGTTCGCAGCGCTACGGCGAGCCGCTCGGGCAGGCTCACGGCGGCGCTCGGCAGCCTGACGCCGGGCGCTCCCCCGCCCCCCACGGCGGCCTCGCTCGGCACGGCTCGCGCGTCGACTCCCGCACCGGCCAGCGCGCCGGCGAGCGCCGCGGCCCGGTCGCCGAGCGCCGCCGGATCGGCGTACAACGCCTGTCGGACAGGGACGGCGGGGCCCCTGAGAGTGGCCTCCAGCGCCGCCAGCGTCAGCTTGTCGACGCGCAGCGCGCGGGCGAGCGGATGCCGTCTGCACCGTTCGACCAGGTCACGGCGGCCGAGGAGGAGCCCCGCCTGCGGACCGCCGAGCAGCTTGTCGCCGCTGGCGGTCACGAGATCCGCCCCGGCCTCGAGCACGGTCGTCGCGTCCGGCTCGGCGGGCAGCAGCGGCTCGCGGGTGAGCAGGCCGGAGCCGATGTCGGCCACGACGGGCACGCCGAGCGCGGTCAGCTCCGACACCTCGGCGGAGCCGGTGAAACCCTCGATCAGGAAGTTCGACGGGTGCACCTTGAGCACGCATCCGGTCTCCGGTCCCACGGCCGCCGCGTAGTCGCGGTAGGAGGTGCGGTTGGTGGTGCCCACTTCGCGCAGCCGCGCCCCTGTGGAGACGAGCAGGTCGGGGATGCGGAACCCGTCGCCGATCTCCACCAGCTCGCCGCGGCTGATCACGATCTCCCGGCCCGCGGCGAGCACGGTGGCCGCCAGGACGAGCGCGGCGGCGTTGTTGTTGACGACGTGCACGTCCTCGGCGGCCGGCACGGCGCGCGTGAGCGCGTCCAGCGCGCCCCGCCCGCGACGGGCCCTGGCGCCGGTCTGCAGGTCGAACTCCACGTCGGCGGCGCCGGCCGCGGCCGCCATCGACTCGACCGCCGCGGGCGACAGCGGCGCCCTGCCGAGGTTGGTGTGGATCAGCACGCCGGTCGCGTTGATCACCGCGCGCAGGCTCGCGGTTTGTGACGGGAGCGCCGCCACGGCCGCGTCCGCGACCTGCTCGGGGCCGATCTCGCCGAGTCGCGCGCGCTGCTGGGCCCGCGCCACCGCGTCCTTGACGACCGACCTGCCCAGCCGCCCGCCCGCCGCGACCAGCCGCGGGTCGGCGAGCACGGCGTCGGTACGTGGCACGTGCCTTCGTGGATCCACTCTTCGAAAATAGAGCGGAGGCGGACGGGAATCGAACCCGCCAGGCCGAGGACCTCGGCCTCGTCGGTTTTGAAGACCGCGGGGGCCACCAGGCGCCCACACGCCTCCAAGGGAGAACATACTCGCAGGTGGGTAGGGGCTGAAGCGGCACACACCGTCGCGATCCACCTGAGGACGCCATGACATTCAGCACCCGGCAGGGGCAGGGCCCGATCCGGCTGACGCAGTACGCGCACGGGGGCGGCTGCGCCTGCAAGATCCCGCCCGGCGAGCTGGAGGCCGTCGTGGCGGGGCTGGTCGGCCGGCCCTTGGCCTCCCCCGCCGGCGAGTTGCTCATCGGTCTCGACGACGGGGACGACGCCGCGGTGGTCCGCGTCGACGGCGGCCGGGCGATCGTGGCCACCGCCGACTTCTTCACGCCCGTGGTGGACGACCCCTACGACTGGGGCCGCATCGCGGGGGCCAATGCCCTGTCGGACGTCTACGCGGTGGGCGGGGAGCCGCTGGTGGCGGTCAACCTGCTCGGCTGGCCCAGGCAGAGGCTGCCGCTGGAGCTGGCGAAGGAGGTGCTGCGCGGCGGCCTGGACGCGGCGCGGGCCGCGGGCTGCCACGTCGCGGGGGGCCACAGCGTCGACGACCCGGAGCCGAAGTACGGCATGGCCGTCACCGGCCTGGCCGATCCCGAGCGGCTGCTGCGCATCGGCGGCGGCAGGCCCGGGCTGCCGATCAGCCTCACCAAGCCGCTGGGCATCGGGGTGCTCAACACCCGGCACAAGGCGACCGGCGAGGTGTTCCCGCAGGCGGTCGCCGCGATGACCGCGCTGAACCGCGACGCCTCCAGGGCCGCGCTGGCCGCCGGAGCGGTGTGCGCCACGGACGTGACCGGGTTCGGCCTGCTGGGCCACCTCTACAAGCTGGCCAGGGCGAGCGGGGTCACGGCCGTGGTCGACGTGGCGGCCGTGCCGTACCTGGAAGGGGCCCGTGAGGCGGCGCGCGACGGCCACGTCAGCGGCGGCACCCGACGCAACCTCGACTGGGTGCGTCCCTGCCTCGACCCCGGCGGCTTCGGCGAGGAGGACCTGCTGCTGCTCGCCGACGCCCAGACCTCCGGCGGCCTCCTGGTGGCAGGCGAGATCCCCGGCGCGCCGGTCATCGGAGAGCTCGTCCCGCTCTCCGGCTCTCACCTGCGACTGCGCTGAACGCCGGAGGCGGAGGGTCAGGCGGGTCGCTCGCCGTCGAGGCGCTGTCTCTGGGGCACGACCGTGTACTTCGGGTCGGCGGCCGAGGCTCGGCCCGCCGCCAGGATGCCGAAGCGGGTGCACAGGGCGCCTGCCGTGAGGGCGAGACCGGACAGCGCGGTGACCGTACGGCTGCGCCCGGCGACCGCGGCGAGCAGGCCGCCGCCGGCCGTCAGCGCGCGGGCCGAGCGCATCAGGCGGCCCGCCCTCCCCTGCCGGTACGGCTCGGCTGCCTGCCCCAGCCTGCGCTCCATCACCACGCCCGACACGGTCTCCATGGCGGCCCCGAGCACCGCCACCGCACGGGCGGGCCCCGCCTCCGCACGGGGCGTCGCCAGCATGCCCAACGCCCCCGCGCTGGCCAGCGCGCTCCCCGCGAACAGGAACGGCAGCTCCCTGTACGCCTCGTGCCAGGCGGGCACGGCGGTGTCAGCGACCAGGACGGCGGTGTAGGTGGCGGTCAGCGGCCCTGTCACACCCGTGGCGAGGACCGCCGCGTCACCCACGACGGGCAGGCTCCCGGTCAGCTCGGAGGAGGCGGCGACCGCCGACAGCCCGCCCTGGGCGGCCAGGATCCATGAGCCGACACTCATCGGCGAGGTCGGTTTGAACACCCGCAGCATGTTGAGGAACCGTTCGGGCCTGCCCAGCTCGGCGGCGAGGAGGCCGGCGCCGGCGGCCGCCCCGAGCGCCGCCGCGACCCGCGTGGTGCGCGCGAGCCGGTGGTGCCCGGTGAACCCCGCCACCACGGCCATCATCGACGAAACCCCGGACAGACCTCCCAGGTAGAGATATGTCGGCATGTGGGGTTCGTGCCAGATCGGAGCCTTGATCACCGGCCGCCCGTAGTATGAGCGGAACTCGGCCTCCGGCACCATCGACCGCTCCCGCGTCACCGCCGCCCCCCGTCACGGAATCCCGCGAAGCCTCCCGCGAAGGCCACCGCCACCGCCCCCGCCACGGACAGCGCCGCGGCCCCCGCCCAGCGCCACATGGACGGCAGGTCGCGGGTGGTCACGACCGGATCGGGGGGCAGGCCGTACACCTCGGGCTCGTCCAGCAGCAGGAAGAAGGCCCCCGCGCCGCCCACCCCGTCGTCCGGGCTCTCTCCGTACAGCCGGGCCTCCGAGCGCCCGTCGGCGTGCAGGCGCTCCAGCCGGTCCTCGGCCCGCTCCCTGAGCTCGTCGAGCGGGCCGAACTGGATCGAGTCGGTCGGGCAGGCCTTGGCGCACGCCGGTTCGAGGCCCCCGCGCTGCCGGTCGTAGCACATCGTGCACTTCCAGGCCCGCCCGTCGCCCTCCCTGCGGTCGATCACCCCGAACGGGCAGGCCGGCACGCAGTAGCCGCAGCCGTTGCAGATGTCCTCCTGCACCACCACCGTGCCGAACTCGGTCCGGAACAGCGCACCGGTCGGGCACACGTCCAGGCACGCGGCGTGCGTGCAGTGCTTGCACACGTCCGACGACATCAGCCAGCGATCCACGCCGCTGTCGCCCTCGTCCTCCTTCATCCGCACGGTGCGCGTCTGCTCGATGAAGGCCACGTGTCGCCAGGTGCTCGCCCCGAGCTGCCCGGTGTTGTCGTAGGAGGTCGCCTCGAACACGAACCCGTCGTCGGGCAGCTGGTTCCACTCCTTGCAGGCCACCTCGCAGGCCTTGCAGCCGATGCAGACGCTGGTGTCGGTGAAGAAGCCCATCCGCTCAGTCATGGCGGTACACCTCCAGCAGGTCGAGCGCCGCCCGGCCCCTCGGCCGCCTTCCGGGACGTACGTCGCAGGTCACGGCCTTGCTCTCCTGGATGTAGACGTTCGGGTCGAGCACCAGCGGCAGCAGGTCGTTGGTGACGTCGCCGGTCACCAGGCCGCCGCCGCCCCACCCCCAGTGGTAGGGCAGGCCGACCTGATGGACCGTCCTGCCCTGGATCCGCAGCGGCCGGACCCTGCCGGTGACCAGCACCCTGGCCTCGATCACGGTACGGCTGGTCACGATCGTGGCCCAGCCGCCGTTGACCAGCCCCAGCTCGGCGGCGAGCTCGGGGGACACCTCGCAGAACAGCTCGGGCTGCAGCTCGGCGAGGTAGGCCAGCGGCCGGCTCATGGCGCCCGCCGTGTGGTGCTCGGTGAGCCTGTAGGTGGTCAGCACGTACGGGAAGCGCGGCGACCCAGGCGGGTTGTAGGGGCTTTCCCGACGCGCGTAGATCCGGCGCGCGGGGTTGGACTGCCGGCCGTACAGCGGGTTGCGGACCGGCGACTCGTGCGGCTCGTAGTGGGCGGGCAGCGGCCCGTCGGCCAGACCCGCCGGCACGTACAGCCAGCCCTTCCCGTCGGACTGCATGATGAACGGGTCGGTCCCAGCCAGCGCGGCCTCGGCCCTGGCGCCTTCGGGCGGCACGTAGTCCGGCGGCTTGTTCCGCTCGAAGTCGGGCACGTCGTGCCCGGTCCACTCGCCGCGCTCCGCGTCCCACCAGACGTAGGCCTTGCGCTCGCTCCACGGGCGGCCCTCGGGGTCGGCGGAGGCCCTGTTGTAGAGAATCCGTCTGTTGGCCGGCCAGGCCCAGCCCCATTCGGGCGCCACGGGCGTCTGCTCCCTCCCTGGCCTGCGCCGGGCGGCGTGGTTGACCTCGCCCGCGTAGACGCCGCAGTAGATCCAGCAGCCGCACGCGGTGGACCCGTCGGGCCTGAGCTGGGTGGAGGAAGACAGCGCCCGCCCGTCGGGGCCCACACCGTTGATCTCGCGGAGCACGGCCGCCGCCGAGGGGTCCCGGTGCTCGCCCTCCTCCGGGTAGTCCCATGTCAGCTCGCGCAGCGGCCGGTCGATCTCGTCCCCGGTCAGCCGCTCGCGCAGGAGCCTGCCGAGGTGGTAGTAGAACCACAGGTCGCTGCGGCAGTCGCCGACCGGGTCGAGCGCCTTCTCCCGCCACTGCAGGAGCCGCTGCGTGTTGGTGAAGGTGCCCTCCTTCTCCACGTGGCTCGCGGCGGGAAGGAAGAACACCTCGGTGGCGATGTCCTCCGTGCGCATCTCCCCGGTCTCGAGCTCGGGACCGTCCTTCCAGAACGTGGCCGTCTCCACCAGCGTCAGGTCGCGCACCACCAGCCAGTCGAGGTTGGCCAGGCCGAGGCGCTGGGCGCGGCCGCCCGAGGAGCCGACCGCGGGGTTCTCCCCCACCACGAAGTAGCCCTTCACCGTCCCGTCGATCTGGCCCATCACGGTGGTGTAGTGGCCGTGGTCGCCGGTCAGGCGCGGCAGGTGGCCGAAGCAGAAGTCGTTCTCCTCGGTGGCCGCCTCTCCCCACCAGGCCTTGAGCAGGCTCACCAGGTAGGAGCGCCGGTTGCCCCAGAAGCCGGTCTCGCCGCCCTCGCGTTCCAGATAGTCGTCCAGGTTCTCGTGCCGGTGGGCGTGGGGCATGGCCAGGTAGCCCGGCAGGATGTTGAACAGCGTCGGGATGTCGGTCGAGCCCTGAATGCTCGCGTGCCCGCGCAGCGCCAGGATGCCGCCGCCGGGACGGCCCATGTTGCCCAGCAGCAGCTGGAGGATCGCGGCGGTGCGGATGTACTGCGCGCCCACCGTGTGCTGGGTCCAGCCGACGGAGTACACCCACGCGGTGGTGCGCTCCCTGCCGGAGTTGGCGGTGATCGCGTCGGCGAGTTCGGCGAAGTCCTCGGGCGGGATGCCGCAGAGCCGCTCCACCAGCTCCGGGGTGTAGCGGGCGAAGTGCCGCCTGAGGATCTGGTAGACGCAGCGCGGGTGGCGCAGCGTCGGGTCCTTCGGCGGGCTGGGGTGCGCGGCGGCGCCGCCGGAGCCGTAGCGGTCCGCCCCCGCGGCCTTGGCGTGGTGCAGGCCGCCCTCCAGTGTCTCGCCCGGTGCCTGCTCGCCCGTGCTCTCGTACGACCAGCTGCTCGGGTCGTACGTACGCGTCTCGGGATCGAAGCCGGAGAACAGCCCGTCGAGGTCCTCGGTGTCCCTGAAGTCCTCGGAGACGAGGGCGGCGGCGTTGGTGTAGGCCAGCACGTACTCGCGGAAGTCCAGCTCGTTGGCGAGGACGTGGTTGATCAGGGCGCCGAGCAGCACGATGTCGCTACCGGCGCGGATCGGCAGGTGGCGGTCGGCCAGCGCGCTGGTCCTGGTGAAGCGCGGGTCCACATGGAAGACCTTCGCTCCCCGCGCCCTGGCCTCCACCACCCACTGGAAGCCCACCGGATGACATTCGGCCATGTTGGAGCCCTGGATGACGATGCAGTCCGCACCCGCCAGGTCCTGCTGGAAGGTCGTCGCGCCGCCACGCCCGAAGCTGGTCCCCAGACCGGGGACGGTGGAGGAGTGTCAAATACGCGCCTGGTTCTCCACCTGGATCGCGCCCAGGGCGGTGTACAGCTTCTTCATCAGGTAGTTCTCTTCGTTGTCGAGCGTCGCCCCGCCCAGGCCGGCGATGCCCAGCGTGCGGCGCACGACCTTGCCCTCATGGGTCTGCTGCCAGGTGTCCTTTCGCGTCCTCAGCACCCGCTCGGCGATCATCTCCATCGCGGCGCCGAGGTCGAGCCGCTCCCACTCCGTGCCGTACGGCCTGCGGTACAGCACGTGGGTCTGGCGGCCCGGATGGGTGACGAGCTGTTTGCTGGCCGAGCCCTTGGGGCACAGCCGGCCACGTGAGATGGGCGAGTCGGGGTCGCCCTCGATCTGGCTGACCCGGCCGTCCTTGACGTAGACGAGCTGGCCGCAGCCGACCGCGCAGTAGGGGCAGACCGAGCGGGCGACGCTGTCGGCCTCTTCGGTGCGCGGCCTCAGGGCGTCGGTACGCGCCGAGCGCGCGGCGTCGCTCCTGCCGTCCTCTCCCTTGAGCTGCCGGAGCACCGGCCACCGGGAGAACCACCTCCCACCTGCCACAATGCGCATCCTGCCCCGGTCTGTCCGGCTTAACCGTAGGCGCGCGGCCGGAGGCTGTGGTGTCAGGCGGGTGGGCGGCGGTGGCGCCGGTAGTGACGCGCGCCCCTGGCCCGGTTGCCGCAGGCCGCTGAGCACCATTCCCTGCGGGGATGGTTCTTGAGGAAGTACAGGACGCATCCGGGGCCCTGGCAGGCGCGCAGCCGTAGCCGGTCGTCCTGTCCGAACAGGACGACGGCCTCCTCGGCGATCGCCGAGACAATGGCGGCAGCCGCCTGGCCGCTGGTGCGGGTCTGCAGGGTGGGCGGGCCACCGGGTGTCCAGACCAGCGCCGACCAGCGCGGCAGCGCGCCGGCGGCCTCGTTGACCGCGGTGACGGCGGCCTGCAGGTCGCTCGTCGCCGAAGCCGCCGAGGAGCGCGGATCACCGGTGGCCTCGGCGGCCAGCCTGCGCAGCGCATCGCGCAGGCGGACCAGCCGCCGGGTCAGCTGGTCGAGGTCGCCGGGCGGCAGGGCGTCGAGGTCGGCGAGGCTCACGTGGTCGAGGCCAGGGGCGACGGCGCGCAGCCAGGCCAGGACGGCGGCGGGCTCGTCCAGCGCGTCGTGGACGCCGTCGCGGTCGGCCCAGACCGTGTTCATCAGCTCCACCGGCAAGGGCTCGCCCAGGAGCGGCGCGCGTGTTCGCATGTCGCCACCCTACCCATCCCTCTAACGGTTGAAGTCGCCTGCATCCGTTGGCCTCTTCGCCGGCGTCGGCCCTCCCGGTCCATGAGCCCGGATGGCCTCAGCTCGTGGGACGCCGGTGGGCACGGCGTGAACCCGCGCAGCACGTTGATCTTTTCGGCAACGCCGGCGGCGGCCCTCTTGCGGACCTGCCGCGCCCGTGGTCATGCTCGGTTTCCCAGCACGAGTCGATCTCCGGAGGCGCGGTGCCCACCAACGACCCCGGTGTCTCCCGCCGGAGCGGGCCGTGACGGTGACAGCGATGCCTCCGGTGCGGCGCGTGAAGTCGGTCTCCGGGCGGGTGCGCACGCTGGCCGGGCTGTCCCTGTTGACGCTGACACTGCTGCTGGCCGCGATCCTGGGCGGCGCGGCGAGTACGGGCTCCGGCCTGCGCACCATCGGGCACGACGCCGGGCCGCAGGTGCTCGCCACGACGGGCCTGCATCGGCAGATGTCGGAGATGGACGCGCTGGTGGCCGAGACCCTGCTGCTGGGCAGGGAGTACGGCCCGCAACAGCAGGCCGACCTGACCGGCTACGACCAGCGGCGGCTGGAGATCTCCGAGAGCCTGCTCAAGGCCTACCGGCTGGCCCTGGACGACCCCGTCGAGCAGCGCACGGTCGAGTCGCTGATCGAGGGGCTGGGCCGCTACGAACGGCTGGCGGCCCAGGCCCGGCTGCTGGACGTGCAGTCCGAGCACACCGCGGGACAGCCGCCCGACCACGTCGTCGAGGCCTATCAGAGGGCCACCGACCTCATGCACCGCGAACTGCTCCCCCAGGCCTACAACCTGACCCTGGAGACCGGGACGATCGTCAGGCGCGCGCACGACGCCGAGCGCTCGGCCACCTCGCTGGCCCGCACCGCCGTCATCGTCACCGGGCTGCTCGCGCTGGCCTGCCTGCTGGGCCTGCAGACCTACCTGACCAGCAGGTTCCGCAGGGTCTTCGCGCCGGCCCTGGTGGTCGCCACCGTGCTCACCGCGGCCGGCCTGGTGACCGGCACGGTTCTGCTCAACCGGCAGGGCCAGGCGCTGGAGGAGGCCAAGCGCCGCGGTTTCGACTCGGTGCTCACCCTGACCAGAGCACGGGCGATCAGCAGGAGCATGCACGGGGACCAGAGCCGCTACCTGCTCGACCGCTTCCGCAAGGACACCTACGAACACACCTTCCTGGACAAGTCCAGGACGATCGCAGCCGTGGAGTCCACCAGCCTGCCCGACTACCAGAGCAAGCTGCGCGCGAACTTCCAGGGACTGCTCGGCGGCCTGACGGGCCAGGACCGCGAGCGGCTCTTCGCCGTCTACCAGAGGTTCCAGCAGGCCGACGCGCGGATGCGGACCATGCGGGCCGAAGCGGCGATCAAGTTCTGGGACGGCGAGCTCACCCAGGCCTACGAGAGCTACGACAGGGTGCTGGAGGAGCTGGTCCGGCGGCACGAGTCCGACTTCGAGCGCGCCATCGACAGCGGCGACGGGGCTCTGGAGACGCTGTGGCGGTCGGTCCCCGCCGGGCTGGCCGCCGGCGCCCTGCTCGTGCTGGTCGGTGTCTGGCCACGGCTCAGGGAGTACCGGTGAGAAGACTGCTGATCTGCCTGATGCTGCTGCTCACCGCCTGCGGCGCCGCGCGGCGGGAATCCCTCGTGGACGACGACGAGCTCGTCGTCGCCATCCGCTCCGACGTCCCGCTGATCAGTTTCAGGGGGCAGGACGGCGCCTACGACGGCTTCAACATCGACGTGGCCGAGGACCTCGTCTCCCGGCTGGGCAAGCGGATCCGCTGGCTGGAGATCAAGGCAGGCGACCAGCTCACCGTGCTCACGGACGGGCGTGCCGACCTGGTCTTCGCCCACATGTCGGTCACCCCTGAACGCAAGAAGGTGATCGACTTCGCCGGGCCGTACCACGTCGACTTCCAGGACATCGCGGTACGGCCGGCCGACAGGGGCTCCATCCGCGACGTCCGCGATCTGAAGGGCCGCAGGATCTGCTGGGTGCGCGGCACGAACATCGCTCAGCGGATCGTCGACGAGCGCCGGGTCGAGGCGATCGTCGTCCCGGCACCCGACTACAACGTCTGCCTCGAGATGATCAAAGACGGCAGGATCGACGCCATCTCCACCAACAGCCAGATCCTGGCGGGGCTGCTCACCAGGCCGGGCGTCGACCTGCACCTGGTCGGCGCGACCTTCAACGAGCAGCGCACGTCGATCGGCGTGCGCAAGGGCGACGTCGAAGGCTGCGAGGAGCTCAACAGGGCCATCACCCAGATGTACCAGGACGGCACGGCCCACATGTTGCTGGACAAGTGGTTCGGCAGGTCGGGCATCGACCTGTCGGTGATCTCGGTTCCGCAGTTCGAGGGCTGCTCCTAGGCGGGCGGCCCGGCGATCTCCGCGCTGAACCTGTCGACGAGCGCCTGCTTGGCGCGCCCGGCGACCTCCACATCGTAGGAGACCAGCTTGACCGTCGCGGGGTCGGCCGCCTTGGAGTGCGCGGGCACCTGGGTGTTGGTGGGCAGGGCGTAGAACTTCACCAACGGCCCCAGCCGCTGGGACGCCCCGCTCAGCGCCCAGTCGACGTACCTGCGCGCGCTGTCGGGGTTGTGCGCCCCGGCGAGCACGGCAAGGCCGCCGAGCTCGTAACCGGTGCCCTCCTGCGGGAAGGTCACCTCCAGGTTCGGATAGCCCTGTTCCTGGGCGGCGACGCAGTCGTGGGAGAAGACGACGCCGACCGCCGCCTCCTCCTTGGCCGCCTGCAGGGCGGCCGCGCTGCCGGAAGAGTTGTATCTCAGCACGTTCGGGTGGAGGCCGCGCAGGTAGCCCAGCGCCGCGTCCTGATCGCCGCCGCTGAGCTCCACGTGCGTCCACAGGGCGGTGTAAGCGGTTCCCGAGGTGGCCGGATGGGCGATGGCGACGCTCCCTCGCAGCCGCTTGTCCAGCAGGTCCCGCCAGGAGCGGATCGGCTTCATGCCTCGCTTGGCCAGCTCCTTGGTGTTGTTGCAGAAGGCCAGCACGCCGGCGTAGATGCCGCTCCAGGCGTGCTCAGGATCAGCCCACTGCTGCCGGATCTCACCGGATCTCTCGGATCTGTACGGCTCCAGCAGCCCCTGACTCTTGGCGGCCACGTAGGAGTCGGCCGGACCGCCGTGCCAGACGTCGAACTCCTGCCGCGCCCTGGCCGTCTTGATCCGCTCCAGCGCCTCCCCGCTCGACAGCCGGACGAAGTCGGCCTCCACACCGGTGGAGTCGGAGAACCTCTTGACCATCATCGCGCACCACCGCTCGCTCGCGCCGCACGCGACCGTGATCTTGTCCCGTCTCGGCGTCGAACATCCCGCGGCCAGCAGGACCGCTACCAGTGCGATGGCCAACGGTCTCATTGACTCTCCAAGGGGTTGGCCGACGTCCCGCCCGTGTGCCCGATCCCATTCGACACTCCGTCACGAGAGTCGCGCAACCGATCTCCGCCTGGCCGACCTCCCGTAGGAGGCCGGCTTCCGGCGGGGCCGGTGATCAGAGAGGGGACACCACTCGGGTGGACACCCACCTCCCCGGCCGGTCCGTCGTGATCGCGGGTCCGCGCGAGTCGCCCGGCGCTGCGCGCATTCGACGGAGATCGTCAGCTGTTCGCGGATGCGCCACGTCCGGGTCGGGGACGGTCATGCGGAACCTCGATCCTGGCCAGCGTGCCGATCTCCAGGGCGCACCAGAGGGCCCCGCCGTGGCTGGCGATGCCATGGGGCTCCGATCCGGGCGTGGGCAGATCGTGGGAGCTGATCCGGCCGTCGACGGTGATGCGGCCGACGCGGTTGCCGCCCCACTCGGTGAACCACAGCGCGCCGTCAGGGCCCGTGGCGATGGCGTGCGGACGCGATCCGGGGTCGGGCAGCGGGTATTCGGTGATCGCGCCGTCCACGGTGATGCGCCCGATCTGTCCCGCGCCGATCTCGACGAACCACAGGGCTCCGTCGGGGCCCGCGGTGATGCCCACCGGCGCGGCCGCCTCGGTCGGCAGGGGGTAGGCGGTCGTGTCGCCGTCCATGGTGATGCGGCCGATCGCGTTGGCCTGGTTCAGCGTGAACCACATCGCCCCGTCGGGCCCCGCGGTGATCGAGGAGGGGAAGCCGCCCTGCGCGGGATGGTCGGTGACCTTCCCCTCGACGGTGATCCGGCCGATGCGGCCCGCGTTGGTCTGCGTGAACCACAGCGCGCCGTCGGGGCCCGCGGCGATGCCGAACGGCCCGGCCTCGGGGGTGGGCAGCTCGAAGGAGTCGACCTGCCCTTCGAGGGTGATCCGCCCGATGCGATGGGCCTGATACTCGGTGAACCACAGGGCGTCGTCGGGGCCGGGGACGATCACGGTCGGGCCCGCCCCGGCCGGGTAGGTGCTCAGCTCGCCATCCGGGGACCTGCGGCCGATCGCGGCCTGGTGGACGAGGGTGAACCACAGCGCGCCGTCGGCCCCCTCGGCCAGCGCGTACGGCCCCGCCTCGCGCCCTGAGACGGTGAACTCCCTCACCGGGTCGGCGAGCCACCGCCCGACACGGGCGAACAGCGCCTCGCCCGCCTCCGACAGGTGGAAGGCGTGCGGCATGCCCTCGTAGATCTCCAGGCGCACACTCACTCCCGCCGCGTCGGCCGCCTCGGCGAACCTGCGGGCGTCGTCGAGCAGCACCTCGTCGGCGCCCACCGCTATCAGCAGCGGCGGCAGTCCGCGCGGCCGGCCGTGCAGGGGCGACTGCGGCGCCTCGTCCGCCGGCGCGCCCGCCAGGTACTGGGCGCGGACCGTCTCGAGCACGGCGCGGCTCAGCAGGTCCTTGCCGTCGTTGGCGGACAGGGAAGGACTGCCCAGGGCGAGGTCGGTGAGCGGCGAGATCGCGACCGCGGCCCCCGGCGACGACCTGCCCGTCCTGGCGAGCTCCAACAGCGCCGACAGCACCAGCGTGCCGCCCGCCGACTCGCCGAACATGACGATCTCGGAGGCGGGAACGCCCCTGTCCAGCACGCTCTGGTAGGCGGCCAGCACGTCCTGCATCGCCCCGGGGTAGGGGTGGGCGGGGGCGAGCCGGTAGTCCACCCGCAGCACCGGCCGTCCGGTCGCCCTCGACAGCCGGTAGGCCACCAGGCGCTCGGCCTCGGGGTTGGTGTGGGCGAATCCCCCGCCGTGCACGTAGACGACGGCGCCCTGTCCCGCTCCCGGCGCGCTGACCCAGTCGCCCGAGACCTCGGCCTCGGCGGGGAGCGGCGTCGCGGCCCCCGCCGTGAGCTGCCCTCGAACCGCGGCGACCTGCTCGGGGGTGGAGGGAATGGTGGTGACGTTCAAGGATGGTCTCCTTCCGTGGCCGCGGTGCGGCCCCGTTCGACGGTCGGTGGGCTGGCTGATCCTCATGGGGTCACGTCCAGCCGGTATTCGTGCGTGCGGCGGTAGGGCAGGAAACCCAGGCGCCGGTTGACGGCGAGCACGCGCGCGTCGTCCTCGGCGTTGACGGACTCGATCTCGGCGATCCGCTCGTAGCCGGGGTGGCTCGCGTCGGCGGCGCTGTCGTCGGCTCCCGCCAAATCGAGCAGCACGTGGCTGAGCGTCAGGTGGCGCAGGAAGCCGCGCGCGGCGCAGAAGGCGTCGCCGGGCCCGTCCGCCACCGCCGACGTCAGCAGGCCGCGCCGCCGCTCCACCTGGACGGCGAAGATCGCCGTCGTCAGCAGGTGCGAGCCCACCCCGCGCCGCCTGCGGTCCGGGTGTACGTGCAGCTCCAGCTCGGCCAGGTGGTCCCTGCCCTGCTCGGTGAACAGCCGCAGCCCCGCCACGCCCACCACGGCGCCGTCGTCCTCGGCGGCCAGCCAGAACAGCCTCCTGCCGTCCGGCGCCGCCGTGGTGAGCCGCGCGTGGACCTGCTCGGGCGTCGGCGCGGACTCGCCGGGCAGATCGTGCCCGATCGAGGCGGCGACGACCGCGTGCCAGGCGGCGGCCTGCTCCGCCGACATCCAGGACACAGGCGCGACATGACTCTTGTACGGCAAGCGGGACCCCCTCCTCGTGGCGTTCACCACGGTAGGCGGCGTCCCCGATCCGCCGAATCGGCAGCCATGACTTAATCGCCGGCCAGTCGCGCGAGCCGGTATCAGTCGTGCCCTACTGCTCGGAGAGCAGGAGAGCGGCCAGTTCCTGACGCGAGCCCACGCCCAGCTTGGGGAAGGCCCTGTACAGGTGGTGGCCCACCGTGCGCGGGCTGAGGAACAGCTGGGCGGCGATGTCGCGGTTGGCGAGCCCCTGCGCGGCCAGCCGTACGATCTGCAGCTCCTGCGGGGTGAGCAGCGCCAGCACACCGGGGCTCCTGCGCTGGGTCAGCCCGGCGCCGCCGGCCTCCAGCTCGGCCTGCGCCCGGTCCGCCCACGGTCTGGCGCCGATCCGGTCGAAGCCCTCCAGTGCGGCGGCGAGCTGCCGCCTGGCCTCGGCCTTCCTGCGGGTCCTGCGCAGATACTCGCCGTACAGCAGCCGGGTGCGGGCGTGGTCGAAGGGGCGGCTGTCCTGTTCGTGCAGGCGCAGGGCGCGGGCGAAGGTGTCGTCGTCCGGGGTGAGCAGCGCCCGGCCGCGGTGTAGCAGCGCCTCGATCCACGGCTGCGGCGCCCTTCGCGCCACCACGTCGAAGCGGGCCAGCGCCTCGGCGGCCAGGCCGTTCTCGCCCAGCCGTACCGCCGCCTCGACCAGGTCGGGCAGGCTGCGCTCGGCGGGCAGCTGGTGGGCGGCGGGACCGCGGTAGAGGACCATCAGGTGCTCCAGCGCGTCCTGCGCCCGTCCGTGCCCGAGTTCGAGCAGGCCCAGCGCCCACCTGGCCCGATGCCCGAGGGCGCGCTCCCCCTGGTCGTCCAGGGCCAGACCGGCCAGCTCCTGGCAGCTCTCCCTGTCACCGGTGACGGCCGACAGATAGGCCAGGACGCCGCGGGCGTGGCCGGCCCAGTGCGGCTGACCGGTGTCCGTGGCGATGTCGCACGCCTCGGAGGCGCTGGTCGTCGCGTCGCGATATCGGCCGAGAAAGGTCTGCGCGACCGCCAGGTAGCACAGTGCGGACGGCAGCACGCCGACCTTGCCCTCCTCACGCGAGCGGGCGACGATGCCGCCCACCAGCTCGAGCGCCTGCGTCTCCAGCCCGCCCAGCAGGCCGGCCTGGCAGATCAGCAGCAGGTCGCGCGCGCTGTGCCGGTGGAGCGCCGCGGCCTGGTCGACGACGTCCGCCAGGTGCTCCAGCCGTCCTGTGGCCTGTCCGGTGCCGAGGGAGGCGAGCCAGCGCTGGAGCCTGAGCACCGGCCATGCGGCATCGCCGTCGGGCAGGGTGAGCGCCTCCAACTGGGCGGCGGTGGCGGCGGTCAGCTCCTGATCTCCGGCGAACCAGGCGGTGTGCAGCGCGTCCATCATCATCTCGACCGCCTGGCGCGGGTCGGCGCCGGCCAGCCTGGCGGCCTCCTCCGACTGCAGGCGGTGGGCCTGCCGCAGGAAGCCGCGTCCGGCGGCCGCGTTGGCCAGGATCCTGAGCAGCGCGGCGCGCTGCTCAGGATCGCGCGCCCGCGCCACCGCCCGCTCGGCCAGCGTCTGCGCCCTGACGAGCTCCCCCGCCTCGGCCGCGGTGTCGGCCGCGCGGGCCAGTAGCAGCGTTGCCTCGTCGGCGTCCTGCGCGAGCTGCGCCGCCCGCTCATAGGCCGCCGCCGCTGCCGCGTACCCCTTGCGCGCCGCCGCCAGCCGGGCGGTGCGGGCCAGCTCGGCCGCGACCTGACCGTCGGGACCCGTCGCCGCCGAGGCCAGGTGCCAGGCCCGCCGGTCGGCCTGCTCCGGCTCCGTCAGCGCCTCGGCCAGCGCCCGATGCGCGCGCAGCCGCCGGTCGAGTGGGGCGCCCTGGTAGACGGCGGCGCGAACGAGAGGATGGCGGAACGACACGTTCCTGCCCTCGACGCGCAGGAGCCCGGCCTTCTCCGCCACGGGCAGATCCTCGACCCCGGCACCGAGCGCGGCCGCCGCACGGAGCAGCACGCTCAGATCTCCCGTGTCGTCGGCCGCCGCCACCAGCAGCAGGTCCCTGCTCGGTGTCGGCAGCCGGACGGCCTGGGCGTGGAAGGCCCGCAACAGGCGGCTGGTCAGCGGCAGCTCGCCGGTCGGCGGAAGGGAGCGCAGCGCCGCCGGCAGCTCGATCAACGCCAGCGGATTGCCGCCGGCCTCGGCGAGCACGCGCCGCCGTACCTCGGGGCTGAGATCGCGCTCTCGCTCGTCGACCAGTGCGGCGGCGGCCTCGGCAGACAGCCCGCCGAGCCGCAGCTCGGCCAGCCCCTGCGCGGGAAAGGGCGCTTCGCCGTCACGGACCGCGAAGATCATGGCCACGTCCTCGGCGCTCAGTCGCCTGGCCGCGAACAGCAGCGCCTCGGCCGAGGGACGATCCAGCCACTGCGCGTCGTCGATCACGCACAGGACGGGAGAGCTCTCCCCCAGCTCCGACAGGAGCGTGAGAACGGCCAGCCCGACCAGCATGCGGTCGGCCGGCGGCCCCTGCGCCAGCCCGAACGCCCCCTCCAGCGCCTGCCGCTGCGGGCCCGGCAGGCCGGGCAGGTGGCGCGACAGGACCGGATGCAGCAGCAGGTGCAGTCCGCTGAAGGAGAGCTCGGCCTCCGACTCGATCCCCACTCCGCGCAGCACCTGCATGTCGTCCTGCGTCGCGATGGACTCCAGCAGCGCGGTCTTGCCGATCCCCGGCTCGCCACGGATCACCAGGGCGCCGCTCATGCCCGCGCGGGCACCCGCGAGAAGCTCGACGACGAGCGTTCGCTCGGCCTGCCTCCCGTGCAACATGGCCGACAGGCTACCGACAAACGGCCACCGCGGCCGCGGGTCAACGCCGCCAGACGATGTAGGAGAGGACGATGCCCTCGTCCCGCGTGGGCATCTCGACGACCCGCACGGCCCCGATGTTCTCCTCGGTGGTCTCCAGGCAGAACCAGGCGTTCTTCTCGGCGCCGACGCTGCCGTAGTGGCGACGCCGAAGCTGCTCGTCGCACGCGGTCATCGTCGGGGTCCCGGCGAACGGTGTGATCCACAGCTCGCCGCCGCCCTTGGTCCAAATGTCGGTGTAGGGGGCGTCGTAGAGGATGTCCACCGTGGCGTTCACCTCGCTGACGACGCCGCTCTCGAGGTCGAGGTAGTCGTGGTCGGCCAGTGTGACCTCCCCCTTGTTGATGACGCCGCCACCGGACACCGTAGGGGTCGGGGTCGAGGTGGAGGCCGGGGTCGTCCCCGAGGGCGACGCCGCCGCCGGGGAGGTGGCATCGTCACCGGGGGTGACGCCGTCCGCGGCCTGGCTCGGCGTGACGGAGACCGCGCCGTTCACCGGGGCGGCCGCCACGCCGGAGGCGGGAGTCGTCAAGAGCCGGTCCATGGCCGCGCCCGCGGTCCCGGACCCGATGGCGATCAGCAGGGCCAGGAGCAGGTCTCCTGCGCGCAGCGGCTCGCCGAGCCGCCGGAGCAGCAGGACGAACCCCAGCAGGGCGGCCAGCAGGCCGGTGACGAGAATGCCCGTCACCGATCCGCTGGTGACGAGTTGCGCCACGGCCGCCGTGTCCGCGATCACCCCGAGACCGGTGAACAGCACGGTCTCGCGCGTGCGCGGAGGCGGGTCAGCCGTTTGCGAGCCGGTCAACAGGTGTTCCTTCCATGGTCGTCATCGTGCTGGTCGCCCGCCCCGGGGTACGGGCGCGGGCCGCGGCCGGTCTTCACGGCCGCGGCCCACGCTGCGGGAAGCGAGCCCCCTGCTAGGGGGCCCTGACGTAGGCGATTCCGAAGCGGGCGTCGGCTCCGGTGCCCGCCGCCGAGTGGCAGTAGACGTCCACCAGGAGCCTGGGCGGAGCGGAGTAGGAGTTGATGTTGCCCAGATGGCAGTACCGGCCCGGGCTCAGGGACGACACCTGGGCGCTGTCGCCGAGCTTGCCGATCCCGGTGTAGGCGACCCGGTACCAGCCCGCCCCGAGACGGCTGACGGTCGGGGTCTCGCCGTCGGCGCTGTAGGAGCGGCGGGTGTCGACCTGCGGGTTGCCCACGTCACCCGTGGTCGTGACGTAGGCGGCGGGCGCCGACGCGTCACGGTGCAGCCCGGCCCCCTCCACGTAGGACAGCACCCACGGAGAGTTGATCCTGCGTGGAGTGGTGTCCTCGCCGATCGCGTAGCAGCCGACGGTCACCTCGAGGGCGTCGCCGCCGGCGGCCGCGGTCCCCTCCTGGTGGCAGCGCGCGGGCGTTCCCGAGCCGTACGCGGTCACCTGGACGTATCCCTTGTCGGCGGCGTACGGCGCGCCCTTGAGCACCGCCGTGTACCGGCCCGTCCCCTCGTGACGGACGTGGTTGACGCCGCCTGCGGAGTTGAACGTCCCGTCGTTCCGCACGGGGGTGAGGTCGCCCGCGCCTCCTGGCGGGTTGTAGCGGACGGTGGCGTAGGGGGCCTCGCCGTCGGCGGGCGCGGCGAAGAACACGGTGAACCACCAGTCCACGGGTGCTCAGGTGTGGTCGAAGCAGGCCACCCGGATCACCTCGTCAGGGCCGGAGGGCTCCTGTCCGACCACCGAGCACGTCCGGCCCCTGTACAGCGTCCGGTAGGCGGTGGTGTGCGCGACGCCGGTCGGTGAGGCGACGTCCGGCAGGCGGACCTCGTAGGCGCCGGTCCCCGTGCGCCGCACCGTCGCCCGGTGACCCGCGGTCGAGGCGTCGAGCCTGCCCGTGGTCCACTGGAACGTCGGGTTCAGGGCCGTCTCCACGTTCAGCGGTGCCGTCGCCTGGTCCATGTAGGCATAGCCCCAGCGCGGAGAGGGTGAGGCCGCCGGCGCGACGGACGCGACGAGCGCGTCGACGAGGTCCGAGACGATGCGTTCGCCTTCCTCCTCGGTCAGCTCAGGCTCGTGCGTCTCGGGAGCCGGAGCGCCCGCGTCGGGAGAGACCCCGATGGGGAAGCTGATGGCCTCCCAGTCGTCGAACCCGCTCAACGTCTGGTCCTTGCCCGGGTAGCGGAACCCGGGTGGCTGCACCTGGGTGTCGCCGTCCAGGGCCGGGGTCGAGCACTGGTCGTCGGGACCGGTGACGATCTGGTTGCCGAACGGCATGTCCTCAGAGTGCCGCGGGGAGTCCAGGCCGTCCTGCGAGCCTGCGGGATCCTCGGGAGAGACGCACACCTGCGTCCAGCTCATGAGGCTGACCCCCACCTCGTGGGACGGATCGGGATCGGGGACGCCGCGGGAGCTCCAGTTCCAGTCGATGCCTTTGGACGCGTCGCCCACCCGCTGGACCAGCTTCTCGTCCCGCCACGCCGCCAGCAGGTCGGTGCCGGCTCCGACGCCCCTGCTCTCGACGAGCCGCGCCAGGCGGAGGTCCGCCAGCTTCTCCCGCGAGTAGTCGATCGAACTCACCGACCGGACCGTGTCACTCCAGATGTCGGCGTCCACGTCGTCGCCCACGCGCCCGACGGCCGCCTCCCACGCGCTCATGTCGGGCACCCCGATGAGCTGGTAGGTGTAGCTCATGACGGACAGGTAGTTCGGCTTGTGGTTGACGCCGTCGCCGCCGCCGTGGTCCAGCCCCAGCGCGTGACCCAGCTCGTGGACGAACGTCCCGCTCTGCACGCGGTCGGAGGTGTCGCCCCACGATCCCAGTGTGACGATGAAGTCGGTGCTGCGCCCGCCGGCGTGCGAGTGGCCGCTGCTTCCCGAGTCGCTGTACTGGTAGCCCCACAGGGAGTAGAAGAAGAGGCCGTTCCGGGCGTCGGGGAAGTTGCCGGCCCTGTAGCGATCGAAGTCGGTCCGCCCGTCCGCCCCCTCGGTGAACAGGTACCGCCTGCGCTCGGCGGGGGTCACCCTGATGGCGGTCGACTCGTCGGTCAGCAGCTGGATGCCCGGCCTGGGGGTGGGACCGTACGGGCAGAGCCCTGCCGGGTTGACCGGCGCGCTGTCGAACATGTGCCGAGCCTCCGCCATGGCGCCGGCCGACGGCCGGTCGGAGTCCTGCCCGTCGTCGAGCCAGTCGATCTCGACGGCGATCGTCTTCCTGCAGGGATCCGCGCCGTGCTCGGGCAGCCAGGTGTCGCGGGTGCCGTCAGGACGGGGGATGCCGCGCAACTCGATGCGGTCGGTCAGACCGTCGCCGTCGGTGTCCGTGTCGGGCCGCCCCTCGTTGGTGTTCCACGTCTGGTCGGAGTTCTTGTAGAAGCGGTGGAGCAGCGCCCCCGAGGGAGGGCGGTCGACGTAGACGAAACCGCTGTCGCGATCGACGATCCTGAGCGCCTTCAGGTCCCAGTTGTCCGCCTGCCAGTCGGGCACCGTCGTGAGGTGGTGGAAGGTGAAGCCGTCGAGCAGCGCGGTAGCAGGCACGCACGGCGACAGGTGGGCGTTCCAGGTGAAGGTGGTGTGCGGTCTGTCGCCGGTGCCTCCCTGGTGGAAGGGCTTGGGGGGTGTGTCGTCGGCGCCGTCGCCGTTCCAGTCCTCGAACAGGAACGCCGCGCCGCCCAGCGTCACGGTCTCGAGGGAGTCGTCGCGCAGTCCGTCTCCACCGGTGGTGACGGTGAAGGCGACCCTGCAGACCTGGCCTGCGTCGGCGTGTGCGGGGGCGGCGGGGGCGACGGGGGACAGGCCCGACAGCACGGCGGCCACCAGCACGGCGGCCACGAGCACGGCGGCCGCCCGTGAGCGCCCGCGCGGGCTGCGGGTGCGGGCGGCTCCTGGTGGTAATCGCATGTGGATGCTCCTTGCGCGTGGAGGGTGATCGCCGCCGGGGGCGCGCCGAACGCGGACGCCCCGGCCGGCTGTTCGGTCGCTGCCGTGTCGACGATCAGGGAGTTTCGGGCCCTTGAACAGCGCTACGGGATTGTCCGTACAAGGCCGTACAGGACTTTCGGGACATCCGTTCCTGTAACCCTCCGCCGTCCCCCGGCGACGTACTGATGTGCCGACCCGTGAAGGAGACCGAAATTGCCCCACTCCCCCGCCCCAGGACCCGAGACGCCCGACCCCGGCCGGGTGCGGGATCGGCGGGACTTCGCCCGCGAGCTCTCGCTGCTGCGCGAGCAGGCGGGCCTGACGGTCCGGCAGGTGGCGGCGAAGGCCGGCGGCCAGGGCGCGCACAGCACCGTCGGCGACTGGTTCTCCGGCCGGGGCCTTCCCTCCGCGGCGTCGCGCGACCTGCTGGCGCGGGTGCTGAAGGCGTGCGGGGTCGCCGAAGGCGAGCCGCTGGAGGAGTGGATGCGCGCCTGGCTCAGGACGCGGCGTTCACCGGGACGCCAGTCGGTCGGACCGGAGCCGTATCGGGGCCTGGCGACCTTCCAGGTCGATGACGCCGGGTGGTTCTTCGGAAGGCGCGAGCTGACCGCCCGGCTGGTCGCCCGTCTGGCCGGGCTGCGGGAGGCGGGCGGAGGCCTGCAGGTCGTGGTGGGGCCGTCGGGGTCCGGCAAGTCGTCCCTGCTGCGCGCCGGCCTGATCGCGGCGCTGCGCGCGGGCGAGCTGCCCGGCGCGGAGGACTGGCCCGTGGCGCTCTGCGTCCCCGGCGCGCGTCCGGTGGACGAACTGGCCGCCAGGCTGGCGGCGCTCACCGGCACCCCGCAGGAGGAGGTCGCCGCAGCGATCCGGACGGATCCCCTGCGCTGCCGCGCCCACGCGCGCGAAGCCGCCGCGTCCGGCGCTCCCCTCGTCCTCGTGGTCGACCAGTTCGAGGAGGTGTTCACCATGTGCGGCGACGAGGACGAGCGGCGGGCCCTCGTCGACGCGCTGTGCGCTCTGGCCTCGGGCGGGGCGCTGGTGGTCCTCGGGCTGCGGGCCGACTTCTACGCCCCCGTGCTGCGCTACCCCGAGCTGGTCGCCGCGGTGCAGGAGGGGCAGCTGGCCGTCGGGCCCATGAACGAGGCGGAGCTGCGCGAGGCGATCACGGAACCCGCGCGGATGGCGAAGATCGACATCGAGGACGGGCTCGTCGAGCTGCTGGTCAAGGAGGTCGCCCCCCGCGGCGGGGGCGAGGCCGCCCACAGCGCGGGCGTGCTGCCGCTGCTGTCCCACGTGTTGTACGCCGCATGGCGGCAGGGGCGCGGAAGGAGTCTCACCGTCGCCGGATATCACGAGGTCGGCGGCCTCGACGGCGCCGTGGCGGCCAGCGCGAGCGAGGTCTACGACGGGCTGACCGAACCTGGGCGCGAGCTGGCGCGCCGCCTTCTGCTCGATCTGGTGCACGTCGCCCCCGACACCGCCGACACCCGCCGCCGGGTCGCCACCGCCGAACTGCTGGCCGGCTACGGCGACGCGCGGGCGGCCGAGGCGGAGGACGTGCTCGATCGCTTCATCGCGCAGCGCCTCGTCACCGCCGACACCGACAGCGTCGAGATCAGCCATGAGGCCCTGCTCACGGCATGGCCGGCGCTGCGGGCATGGCTGAGCGTCGACCGCGCAGGCCTCCTCGCCGGCCGTCAGCTGGCCGCCACCGCCGCCGCGTGGCAACGTGACCACCGCGACCCCGACGCTCTCTACCGCGGCGCCCGCCTGCTGGCGGCCCAGGAGTGGGCCGCCGGCCGTGACCTGCCGCCGCCGGTGCGCGCGTTCCTGGACGCCAGCGCGCACCACGCCCGGCGCCGCACGCGGCGCATGTACCAGACGATCGTCGCCCTGGGCGTCCTGCTCGCCATCGCCCTCGGGGCCTCCGGCTTCGCCTTCCACGCCCAGCGAACGGCCACCGGGCAACGCGATGCGGCGCTGTCACTCAAGCTGAGCGCCGAGACCGGGGCGCTGCGGACCACCGACCCGGCGCTGGCCGCCCAGCTCAGCCTGGCCGCCTACCGCCTCGTCCCCGGCCCTGAGGCGCGCGGCAGCCTGCTCAGCGCCCTGGCCGGTCCCTACGCGACCCGGCTGAACGGTCACACCAACGCCGTCTACGCCGCCGCGTTCAGCCCTGACGGGCGGCTGCTCGCCACCGGCAGCACCGATCGGACGCTGCGCCTGTGGGACATGGCCGACCCCCGCCGCCCCGCCGTCCTGGCCACGATCGGCGACAGCACGGGGGGCGTCCTTTCCGTGGCGTTCAGCCCCGACAGCAGGGTGCTGGCGACCGGCGGAGAGGATGACACGGCGCGCCTGTGGGACCTCACCGTCCCGGGGCGGCCCCGGCAGGCGGCCACCCTGCCCGGCCACACCGGCGATGTCCGGCGGGTGGCGTTCGGCTCCGACGGGCGGACGCTCGTCACGGCCGGCCACGACCGGCTGGTGCGGTTGTGGGACGTCGCGGACCCGAACCGTCCTGAACCGCTGGCCGAACTGGACGGAGGGCAGGACGCCTCGCCCACGGTCGCGCTCGGCCCGCGCGGGCGCACGCTGGCCACCGCCGGGTCCGACGGCCTCATACGCCTGTGGGACCTCACCGACAGGCGGCGCCCCGTCGCGCTTCCCACGCTCCGCGGCCACACCGGCCCCGTCCTGTCAGCCGTCTTCAGCCCCGACGGCCGCACCCTGGCCACCGGGAGCTTCGACGACACCCTGCGCGTGTGGGACGTCGCAGACCCACGGCGCCCGAAACCGCTCGCCACGCTCACCGAGGAGGGCGGCGGGATCGCCGCGGCGGCCTTCAGCCCCGACGGCCGGACCCTGGCCACCGGCGGCTACGACTTCACCGTCCGGTTGTGGGATGTCACCGACGTGCGCGACGCCGGGGATCCGATCGTGCTGCGCGGACACGCCGACACCGTCTTCGCGGTGGCGTTCGGCCCGGACGGCCGCACGCTGGTCTCCGCCGCCAGGGACGCCACCGCCCGGCTCTGGGACGTCCCTGGCCCGCTGCTCGGCGGGAACAGTGGCACGGTGTACGCCGTGGGGTTCAGCCCGGACGGCCGTACCCTCGCCACCGGCAGCCACCGGACGGCGCGGCTGTGGGACGTCGGCGTCCCCGGCGAGCCCAGGCCGCTGGCCGACCTGCCGGGCCACACCGACGGCGTCGTCGGGCTGGCGTTCGGACCCGGCGGCAGGACGCTGGCCAGCGCGAGCCTCGACCGGACGGTGCGGCTGTGGGACGTCGGCGGGCCGGGCAGGCCCGCACCGCTGTCCACGTTGACCGGCCATGCGGACAACGTCTACTCCGTGGCGTTCACCTCTGACGGCGACACGCTCGCCACCGCCGGAGCCGACAGGACGGTGCGGCTCTGGGACGTCACCGACCCCCGCCGCCCGCTCCCCCTCGCCACACTGACCGGCCATGCGGACACCGTCTACTCCGTGGCGTTCGCCCCTGACGGCGACACGCTCGCCACCGCCGGAGCCGACAGGACGGTGCGGCTGTGGAACGTCACCGATCCCCGCGGTCCTCTTCCGCTCGCCACCCTGACGGGCCATTCCAACGCCGTCAACAACGTGACGTTCGCTCCCCGGGGAGACATCCTGGCCTCCGCCGGCTTCGACGGCACGGCGCGGCTGTGGAAGGTCACCGACCCCCGCCGTCCCCTCCCCCTCGCCACCCTGACCGGCCACACCAACGCCGTCGCCGACCTCTCGTTCGCCCCGGACGGCCGGACGCTCGCCTCTGGCAGCTTCGACGGCACCGTACGGCTGTGGCAGGTCGCGGGCCCCCGCCCGACGGGCGCCCCGGCCGTGCTGAGCGGTCACACCGACCGCGTCTACGCGGTGGCGTTCGGCCAGGACGGCGCGCTCGCCTCGGGGAGCGTCGACGCCACGGTACGGCTGTGGGACACCGACCCCGAGCGTGTCGCCGGGCGGGTCTGCGCGCTCGCCCACCCCAGGATCACCCGGGAGCAGTGGGCCAGGCACATTCCCGGCGTGCCCTACCGGCCGCCCTGCGGATGACGGGCCCCGCGTATCTCCGGCCCGGCCATGACCCAGCCGTTGCCTGTGGTCTCGCTTGGCATCGGAACAGGCCGGGCATCGGGGACGCAGATCGAGAGAATGGGGGTTCGCATGCTGGGCGATCTTCTGGGACAGCATCAGGGGCAGATCACGGGAAGGCGGGTCCTGCCCTTCGAGGAGGGGGGCACGCCGGCCGTCGAGGTCACGTACGAGGCCAAGGGCCGGCTCCTCGCTGCCGACATCACAGAAACGGGCACCTACGTGGCCATGCCGCGTCCCGGCGGGACGTTGGCCGGCGAGGGGCAGGGTGTCCTGATGACCGCGGACGGCGACATGGTCACCTGGAAGGGGCAGGGCGTCGGCCGCTTCATGGAAGGGGGCAGGACCGTCTGGCGGGGCGCGATCTTCTACCGCACGGACTCCCAGCGCCTCGTCCAGGTCAACGGCGCCATCGGCCTCTTCGAGTACGAAGTGGACGACAGCGGGAAGACCAGCGCCCAGGTATGGGAATGGAAATAGCGACACCACGAGGGCCGGTCGCCGTGACGGCGACCGGTCTCGGTCGTGGCCTGCAGCAGGTCCGAGATCCTTCGCCTGCCACATCGGTGTGGCCCGGACCGGACGGCACACGGGCTCTGCCACAGGTGGTGGCCGGCGCGACAACGACGTGGCGGCCGCTGCACCACGCGCGCTCGCCCGCGTGCGAGCGCGCCGAGGTGGTCACACAGCAGGCGTGCTCAGCCAGCGATCGAACCACGCGCGGGTACGCCGCAGCACGTCGAGTTGGTGGTTGCGTTCCAGGATCGAGTGGCCTTCCCTCGGGTAGACGACGAACTCGTGCTCGACCCCGAAGCGCCGTAGCGCACGATGGAAGTACGTGGACTGGCCGACGGGCACATTCGTATCGTCCTCACCGTGCAGGATCAGCACCGGAGTGCTGATCTTCGAGGCGTAGGAGATGGGGCTGAGCTGGTCGTGGCGGTGCGGGCCGGCCGCCTCCCAGCCGCAACTGCCGCCGAGCCCCGCGTCCCAGATGCCCCACTCGCCCGTGGCGACGAGCATTCCCCAGTGGCTGATGCCCGCGCCCATCACCGCGGCCTTGAACCGGCTCGTCTGCCCGACGGCCCAGGCGGCCATGAACCCGCCGTGGCTCCACCCGCCGATCCCGAGCCGGTCAGGGTCGGCGATGCCGTCGGCGATCAGCAGGTCGATGCCGCTGGTGATGTCCGTCCACTCCTGCGTGCCGACCGCTCCCGCGACGGCCGCCGCGAAGGCGTGCCCGTGGCCCTCGCCGCCTCGCGGATTGGGCAGGAAGATCGCGTATCCCGCGGTCGCGAGCCACTGCGCCGACGGGCTCGTGCCGAGCAGGAACTGGTCGGCGTACCTGGCGTACGGGCCGCCATGCACCAGCGTGATGAGCGGAAACGGGCCGTCCTCGCGACTCCTGCCGACGGGCAGGATCAGCAACCCGTCGAGGTCGAGCCCGTCGCGCGCGTGGTAGGAGAGGCGTTCCTGCGTTCCCCACCTGATCTCGCGCAACTCAGGCCTGGTGTCGCTGAGCCGGGCGAGCCGACCGGCGGGCGGGCCCGCGTGGACGTTCCTCGGCTCGTAGGCCGTGCTCGCCAGTACGGCGACGGCCTCGCCCGAGCGGCCGGCCGTCAGGGAGGCCGCATAGCCCTTCAGGCGCGACATCGGCTGGAATCGCCGGGTGCCGGGATCGAGCCGGTGGATCGCGGTGTCGAGCCCGTCGGCGAACAGCGCCAGCGGCGGCCCGTCCGCGACCTGGGCCAGGCCGGAGGGGCACATGGCCATGCCGCTGGTCAGGTTGTGATGTTCCTGGGCGGCGTCGTTCTCGGGCACCGCCAGGTCGAAGACGGCGCGGCCCCCGACCGGGCCGGGCGGGGTCGTCGCCAGGTAGCACAGGTGCCAGCTGCCGTCCGTGCTCCACCAGGTCGGCGAGGAGGCCTCCAGCGCGCCCTGGCCGAGATTCTGGATCTTCATGGTCTCCGGGTCGACCACGTGCAGCTCGAAGGTAGGGCTGACGGGGTCGAGTTCCGGGGTGGGCCGGCTGAGCACCGCGAGCGGCCCGCCGTCCGGGCGCTGCGTCACTTCGACGACGTGCCTGTCGCCGAGTCCGTCCACCACGCGCGACCGGCCGGTGTCCAGCTCGAGCAGCCGTAACCGGCCGTAGGGCACCTGCTGTCCCCACACCTTGGCGTCGTCGCGCTCGGCCTTCCTGCGCTCGTCCTCGTCGCTCGGCGGGTCCTCGGCCATCACCGCGACCCGCCGGCCGTCGGCAAGCGGAAGATGGTCACGGATTCCGCTCCGCCAGGTGGTCAGCGCCCGCGCCTGCCCGCCGTCGACCGGGATCCGGTGCAGCTGGGCGGTGCCTCGCGTCAGCCGATCGGATTCGAAGAAGAGCGAGGCCGAGTCCGGCGCCCAGCGGGGGTTGGAGTCTCTTGCCCTGCCCTCGGTCAGTTTCCTGGGCGGTGAGCTCCCGTCCGTGGCGGCGACCCAGAGGGCGCTGCTCGGATGCTGCTCTTCGCGCGTGATCGCGGCGACCGTGTAGGCGACCCAGCGGCCGTCGGGAGAGATCACCGAATGCAGCGGCACGGCGCCGTCCACGATCAGCTGTGGCGTGAGCTCGTTCATCAGACTCCTCCGGCATCAAAGATGACGCCTTTCTTGGCATGGGTCCGTGGCAGTGGGCGCGTGCGATCTCCAGGGCGCAGCGGGCCGCAGGTCGTTCCGGCCTCAGCGGCTCACGGCGGTCTGCCGTTCAATACGCGACAGCTTCTCGGGATTGCGCACGTGGTAGGCGCCGGTGACGTAGCCGTTCTCCACTCGCACCGCCAGCACACCGTCGATCTCACCGTTGACTCGGACGAGCAGCCCCGGGCCGCCATTGATCTGCACCAGCTCGACCGACCTTTCCGCGTCGCGCTTCCACCAGCCGACGGCCAGCAAGCGAGCAACGTTGCCGGCCCCCACAACGGGCCGCAGCAGGGCATGTTTGACTCCGCCGCCGTCGCTCAGGGCGACGACGTCCGGCGCGAGGATGTCGAGCAGGCCCTGCAGTTCGCCGGTTTCGACCGCTCGTTGGAAAGCCTGGAGGGCGGCTCGATGCTCGGCCGGCGAGCCGGTGCCGCGTGGCCGGCGCGCGGCCACGTGTGCCCGAGCCCGATAGGCGATCTGACGGACCGCGGCCGGGCTCTTGTCGACGGCCTCGGCGATCTCGTCGTAATCCAGATCGAAGACCTCGCGCAGCACGAACACCGCCCGCTCAATCGGCTGGAGCGTCTCCAGCACCAGCAGCATCGCCATCGAGACGCTGTCGGCCAACTCCACGTCCTCGGCCACGTCAGGCGCGGTCAGCAACGGCTCGGGCAGCCACGGTCCGACGTAGGACTCCTTACGCCGGCCGAGCGCACGCAGCCGGTCCAGCGCCTGCCGTGTGACGATCCGCACCAGGTAGGCACGCTCCTCCCGCACGGTGTCAAGGTCGACGTCGACCCATCGCAGCCAGGTCTCCTGAAGGATGTCTTCGGCGTCGGCGGCCGAACCGAGCATCTCGTAGGCGACGGTGAACAGCAGGTTGCGATGGGCGACGAACGCCTCGGTAGCGGAGTCGACGCGATCGGCACGGTCGAGCGGTCCCGGTGTGTCCGTCGTTCGCTCGCTGCGCTCGCTCATGCCTGGCTCCTGCCTGTCCGCACTTAGCTCTACCACACGCACGAGACGCCGTTTCCGACCGTTTTGTAACACCTGCGATCGGTGGTCCACGTCACACGACAGCGCTGTTACGGGGGGCGGGTGGCCGGCGTCTCGTGTTCGTCAGGACGCCGCGCGAACGATCCGTACGGCAGGCAACGCCACGAGTCGAGTTTTGAGAAGGAAAGCCCTCGCCATGTCCACACCCACGACGACCGACCTCCGGTCGCGCATGCCCAACCCCCTCCCGTTCGTCCCCGAGATGGCGATAGTCGCCGAAGGCCTGCACAAGGTCATGAAGAACGGCTCGATTCCGCAGGTCACCATCCACCTGCTGCAGCTGCGCGCCGGGCAGATGCTCGGCAGCACGTACTTCACCATCAGGGAAACCGGCAACCTCCGCCAGGCCGGCGAATCAGAGGAGCGCATCACCGCCGTGGCGACCTGGCGGGACGCCACCTACTTCACCGACGCCGAACGGGTCGCACTGGAGCTGGTGGAGGCCGTCCTGTCCCCCAACCCGTCCGGGGAGCGCGTCCCGGACGAGCTGTACGCCAAAGCGTCCGCGCACTACGACGACAAGGCACTCTGGACGCTCATCATGGCGATCGCCCACATCGGCTTCTTCACCCCCGCCGCTCTCATCGCCAAGCCGATCCCCGGCATGCCGCCCGGCCAGAACTACAGCGAGTAACACGGAACAGGCTCGGGGTGAGGACACGCCGAGCGTTCCTCACCCCTGAGGTGCGGCTGGTGGCAGCATCACGCCCTGCCCGTTCGACGAGACGTCTCCACGAACGGCGAGTTCGGCGCATCGCCCCGTCGTCGTACCACTAGAACACCATTCGGCACCCAAGAAAGGCATGGAACATGAGCATCCGTAAGGTCGCGGTGGCAGGAGCAACCGGGCGGCTGGGACGTCACGTCGTCGACGTCCTCTCTGAACGGGGGCACCAGGTCGTTCCGATGTCCCGAGCCACCGGCGTGGACATCATCACCGCTGAGGGCCTCGCGGAGGCCCTCAGCGGGGTCGACGTCATCATCGACGTCGCGTCGTGGCACTCCTCCGACCAGCAGGCGGCGACGGAGTTCTTCCGCACGGCGACCCGCAACCTGTACGAGTTCGGCCAGGAGGCAGGAGTCGGCCAGATCGTCGCCGTGTCCATCATCGGCGCCGACAAGGCCACCGCCGGTTTCATCGCGGCCCAGCAGGTGCACGAGGCGGCCAACCTGTCCGGCCCGCTGCCCGCCCGCCTCCTGCGGGCCGCGCAGTTCCACGAGTTCGTCGGTCAACTCCTGGACTGGCAGCAGGGCGACGTCGCCTACATCCCGGCCCTGCCCACCCAGCTCGTGGCCTGCCGTACCGTGGCCGAGGAACTGGTGGACCTGGCCACCGACCCCGACGCGCCCGCCCAGCCCGCTCCCGGAACACCGATCCCCGAGATCGCCGGGCCCCGCAAGGAGATCATGGCCGAGGCGGCCACCCTCCTCGGCGCCCGCCGGGGCATCAAGGTCGTCGGCGTCGACGGCTCCGGCATGCCCGATGCCGAGACCGCCGCCAGCGGCGGGTTCCTGCCCAGCCCTCACGCCAAGCTCGCCGGCCCCACCTTCCAGGAGTGGCTCGACACCCAACCCTGACACGGTCGTCGGCACGACGCCGCACACCCCGCCCGGCACCTCGCTCCGGCCACCCCTCCCGCTACTGCGGAAAGCAGCCCTGCCGCCAAGCCGCCCACCGAGCCCGCCGCCGCGCCGCCGCCCACACGCCATGGTTGGGCGGCCGCCTGGCCGCCGACCTGGCCGCCGACCTGGCCGCCACGTTGCCCGTCATCCCGGCCGTAGTCGACGGCGAGGACCAGGCCGCCGAGGCCGAGCCGCCGAGGCCGAGCCGCCGGCCGGCTGGGAAGGCGAGCTCGGCGAGCCGGCCCACCGCCTGATCAGGCCCGCCGCTCGGGTCGGCGTCAACAGAGGAAAAGTAGCTCTACTCACAACCTTTACCGGCGATTCGCAGTCAAAGCAGAGCATGATGAAGACGATGATCGGAGCCTCGCTCCTCGCCGGCTCGCTGCTGGTCTCCGGCGCCACCGCGGCGGACGCCCAGACGAAGCCGACGCTGGGTCCCGACGGTTATGGCGCCGTCAAGCTCGGCATGACCGTCAAGCAGGCCAAGACGACGGGGGACGTCGTCAAGAAAAGGCCGGGCCACGGCGGCTGCTCCGGCTGGGACCTGAAGAAGTTCCCGACCCCCAAAGACTCGGTCGGCATCTACATCTCGCCGAACGTGGGACTGGCCGCCATCTTCGCCGCGAAGGGCATGAGAACCCCGGAAGGCATCAAGATCGGCTCCACCGTCAAGCAGGTGAAGGCGGCCTACCCGCGCATCAAGAGAGACTTCCACGGCTTTTATGTGATCACGGTTCCCGGCAACAAGAAGGCTTACTACACCTTCGGCGTCACGCACGGCAAGGTCACCGAGTACGGCATCGCGCTCACCAAGCAGGACTGTTTCAACTAGTGGAGCAAGTCTCCTGAATCAGGTCCTTTTCTCGGGTAGGCGCGATGGGGCGCAAGATGGACTCGTTTCCTGAGGTCAAGCGCCGCGGAAGCATCTGTCGAGTTCCTTCGCCGAGCTGTTTGTCGACGTTGATTCTCGACTCGGGTTCTCGCTCACCACCTGCGACCTGTGGTCTTCCGACGCGGTCGCGACACCGAAGCGAGCGGTTCACAGAGAACTACCTTGCCCCGGGTGGCACGGACCCGAGTGGAGGGCCGATCAGGCTCGCCAGCGTGATCGCCACCAACGCTCGTGACCGCCGGGCCGTCGCCGCCGACTGGAGACACGCCGCCCTCACCACCGGGCTTCGTCGCTCGCCGTCGCCCACCGCGGTGGGCGACGGAAGCCTCGTGCCTTGATCTCACGGTGAGATCTCACGGTGAGATCTCACCGTGAGTTTCCGGACTCTCTGGAGCTGCACGCCGCCCGCATCGCCGGCACGCATCCCGGGGGGGACGCGCCCTGCTGCGCGCGCGGCCACGCGGGTGGGCGCGTAGGTGTGCGGGCGCGAAGCAGACCGACGAGGAGTGGCAGGAGTTCCTCGGACACTTCGAGAGGCGCAAGCTGGTGAGCAGTGCGGCCGAGCATACGGAAGCAGCTGTTTCCTCGAGCACGCCTGTGTTCGATCCCGGTACTGATCGTGGGGCCAGCCGAACGGCCCCGCGCCTGGAAGAGATCCGGGGGAACCTCCATGCCAGGATCGCCGAAGCCGAACGTGAAGGATGGCTAGGCGACGTCGAGCAACTGGCCGTCAGCCTCGCCACCGATGCCAAGATCAGCCAGATTGACGCCAGGGAGCGGCGGAAGGACTCGCCGGTGTTCATCGGCATGCCACCGATCGGCCAGCTCGTAGGTCGGGAAGCTGAGAACCGGGATAAGACGGGCTGACTGCATCAAACGCCCTTCAGAACACGATCAAGTGCCGCCCGGCCTGCAGGTCCCCAGTTCGGCTTCCCGCCGGGAATGCCCCGATCCCCGTTCTGCCCCATGAGCATCAGGAAGAGGCTCTTCATAGCGGCCAGCCCGCGGGCGCGCCGGATCGCCGCCTCGTCCGCGTGCCCGTACGCGTCGAAGAACCGTGCGGCCGCGCCCGCGGGGAGCAGCACCCACGCGGCGCCGAGGTCCCACGCCGGATCGCCGGCGAACAAGGCACCGAAATCGATCACGCCCGAGAGCGTCCCGTCCGAGACGACGACATTCGCGGGATGGAGGTCACCGTGTACCCACACCGACGGGCCCTCCCACTCGGGGGCCGCGACGGCATCGGCCCAGACGGCCCGGACGGCGGGGACATCGCCGACGGCGTCGGGGTCAATGGCCTGCAAGAACTGCTCGAAGCCGCCCGTGCACCTCTTCGGGTGAGCGCCGAAGTCCGAACCGGCCGGGGCCTCGGCGGGCGCCTCCACATGGAGCGCCCTGAGGAAGCCCGCCAGGATGTCGGCCGCGTGGGCGCCGCGGCTGATCGAGCCGTGGTCCAGCGGCTCGCCGGGAACCCACGTCATCACGGTCCAGTGCTTGGGGAAGCGCTCGGACGGTTCTCCGAACCGCACCGGGGTCGGTACCGGGAGCGGCAGGCGCGGGGCCAGCACGGGTAGCCACCGCCGCTCCTTGAGCTGGAGCTCCGGGGTGGGGTCCATGCGCTGCATGCGCACGGCCAACTCGTCCCCGAGGCGCCACATGTGGTTGCCCCAGCCGCCCGCCACCTCGCGGATGGCCAGCCCTGCAAGGTCTGGATGTTGCTCCTGCAGCAGGTCGCGGACCAGGTCTGCGGTGATCTCGATCTCGGTGTCGGTCATGCGGGGTCACAGTACTGAGGCGGCAGGCGGAACGGCTCTCGCTCTCCGGAGCATCTCGTTGTGACTCCTCTGGCATCACCGATTCGCTTTCAGAGCGCTGCAGATCAGAGGCTTTGGGACGAACGGCCCTGTAGTTCAGAGAATCCTGCATTCGGTGCCCACTCTTGCGCATCGACGCCAGCGTCGGCTCCAGGAGATCCGCGACAACCTGCTCCCCGCATCACCGAAGCCGAGCGCGAGGGCTGGACCGGCGAAGCCGAAGGGCTCCACGTCAGCCTCGCCGCCGCCCAAGCCAGACTCGCCCAGGTCGACGGGCTCATCGCCCGCCGCAACGCCGCCGTCGATCTGGGCATGCCCACCTATCGCGACCTGGCCAGACCTCACCTCCTCTCAGGAGACCGCGCGCTGCAGCGGCTCGTCATCGCGTCGCGTGGCCTTGGCCGGCATCCGCACCGGGCCGATGCGGTCGGTCCGGGACCGGCAGACCGGCTTGGCCCGGGGTACCAGCGGAACCGGCATGCGATCTCGGCCGGCTCGGGCGATGTCCGCCTCACGGTGGTGCCCTCCTGTCATATGGCGAGCGTGGGGTTCACCAGGTCACGATCAGCCGGGCTCCCGGCCGGTCGATGAGGTAGCCGGCTGAGAGCGCCTCATCGGGGGTCCGGGCCGGGTAGGCGGTGATGGTCGGCAGGGACGGGCGTGCCCGGTCCCACTCGTGCAGCAGGCCGCCCAGGTGGGTGCTCGCGCCGGGGCCGTGGGATATCACCCCGAGCTGGGGATCAGCTCCTCGAACTCGGTGCGCGTCAGGCCCCTCGCGGTCGTGCCGCGCACGTGGTGATCGACCAGGTCTGCGTGTGGATCTCCAGGCAGCCGCCCACGCCCTGAACGACTCTAGGCCGATCGCCTTCCGTTGGGGCGGCCGGCCACGCGCGCTCGGTGACGCGTATCCCTGGACAGAGCCCGGCCCCGCGCCCAGGGTGGCGGCCGGGTGGGGCGTGCCGTACAGCAGGGGAGGACACAACGCCGCCGTGCCGGATGCGGAGACTCAGCGCGGCCGGAGTTCGCCCGAGCCTCGGGGGATCAGCCGGGTCGGCACCAGCGTCTTCGTCATGCGCGATCGGTCGCCGTCCAGACGGGACAGCACCAGCGCCGCCGCCGCCGCACCGATCCCCGCCGGGTCCTGGGCGACCACGGTCAGCGGCGGGTCGAGGACCTCGGCCAGCGGCAGGTCGTCGTACCCGACGAGGGCCACATCCTTGCGTCCCGCCTTGGCCAACCCGACCACCGCGCCCGTCGCGGCGAAGTTGTTGGCGGCGAACAGCGCGGTCGGCGGGTCCGGCAGCGCCAGCAGCCGCTCGGCCGCCGCGGCGGCGGCCTCGGCGGAGTGGCCGGTCTCCACCAGTCCTTTGTCGAACGGCAGGCCCGCCTGCGCCAGCGCGTCCCGATAGCCCTGGAATCGTTCGCGCCTGGTGTAGAGCGTCGCGGGCAGGTCACCGATGAAGCCGATCCGGCGATGGCCGTGCGCGATGAGGTGCGCGGTGCCCTCGCGCGCCCCCTCCCGGTTGGAGCTGACCACGCAGTCGGCCGCCAGCCCCATCGCGGGCCGGTCGAGGAAGACGATGGGCAGCCCGGCCTCACGTTCGGCGCGCAGATAGCGGTGGTCGCCCGTGGCCGACGGCACCACGAGCAGCGCGCTCACCCTGCGCGCGAGGAACGTGGCGACCAGGGAGCGTTCGAGCTCCTTCGTCTCGCTGGAGGAGCCCACGATCACGGTCAGGCCGCGCTCGCGCACCGCGCTCTCGATGCCGCCCGCGACGGTGCCGAAGAAGGGATTGCCCATGTCGGGGATGACCAGGCCGATCGCCGCGTCCCTCGCGCCGACCCGCATGTTGCGGGCCATCAGGTTGGGTTGGTAGCCGAGCCTGCGCACGACCTCCATGACACGCGCCCTGGTCTCGGGGGCGACGGGGCCCTCCTCGTTGAGGACCCTGGAGACGGTCTTGGCGGTGACGCCGACCTCACGGGCGACGTCGGTCATCGTCGGGCGCCGTGCGCTCGCCATCGAACCTCCCCGTTGTCGGGAACAGGGTAGCGGGATCACGAAAGGCCGATCGCCTCCGCGGCCCCCTTGTCGGCGATGACGGCCTTGCCGTCCGCCACGTCCATGGCGCCCGTCATGATCGCCACCACCTCGGCCATGCTGTGGTCGCCCGGCTTGATCTGCGCGACCCTGCGGCCCAGCCGCTGGACGTGGATCCGGTCGGCGATCTCGAAGACGTGCGGCATGTTGTGGCTGATCAGCACCACGGGCAGGCCGCGGTCGCGGACCCTGCGGATCAGGTCGAGCACCTGCCCGGACTCCTTCACCCCGAGCGCGGCCGTGGGCTCGTCCATGACGACCACGTGGGAGGCCCACGCCACCGCCCTGGCGACCGCGACGCCCTGCCGCTGCCCGCCCGACAGCGACTCCACGGGTACGGAGAGCGAGCGCAGCCCGATCTTCAGCGCGGCCATGTGCTCGGCGGACTCCGCCCGCATGCGGTGCTTGTCCAGCATCCTGAACACCTTGCCGAGCAGTCCGGGCTTGCGCAGCTCCCTTCCGAGGAACATGTTGGTGGCGATGTCGAGCGAGGCGGCGATCGCCAGGTCCTGGTAGACCGTCTCGATCCCGGCCCTGCGCGCCTCCAGCGGGTCGCCGAAGCGCACCCGTTTCCCGTCGAGCAGGATCTCGCCCGAGTCGGGCTGGATGGCGCCGGTCAGCGCCTTGATCAGGGTGGTCTTGCCGGCGCCGTTGTCGCCGATGACGGCGAGGACCTCGCCGGGCAGCAGGTCGAAGTCGGCGCCGTCGAGGGCGGTGACGTGTCCGTAGCGCTTGACCAGGCCCCGCGCCTGGAGAACTGGCGTGGTCATCGGGTCCTCCTGCGGGAGAGCTGGTCGACGGTGACCGCGAGGATCACCAGGATGCCGGTGATGAGCGTCTGGTAGATCGACGGGACGCCCATCAGCTGCAGGCCGTTGCGGAACACGCCCACGATGAGCGCGCCGATGAGCGTGCCCATGACCAGGCCGCGACCGCCGAACAGGCTCGTTCCGCCGAGGACGACGGCGGTGATGCTGTCGAGGTTGTCGGTCTGGCCCGCCTGCGGGTCGCCCACACCGGTGCGGGAGACCAGCAGGAGGGCGGCGATGCCGTACACCAGGCCGGCAAGGGTGTAGACGCCGACGGTCAGCCGCGAGGTGCGGATGCCGGTGAGCCTGGCGACCTCGGGGCTGTTGCCGAGGGCGTAGACGTGCCTGCCCCATGCGGTCTGGCCGAGCAGGTAGGCGAACAGCAGGAAGAGCGCGATCGTGAGCACGGAACCGTAGGTGACGCGGGTGCCGCCCAGCTGGAAGGTCTGGCCGAGGAAGGTCAGCTCGTCGGGCAGGCCCGTGACCGTCTGGTCCTGGGAGTAGATGTGGGTGAGGGCGAAGACCACGTTCAGCATGCCCAGCGTGACGATGAACGGCGGCAGCGAGATCCGCGTCGCCAGCGTCCCGTTGACCAGACCGAACAGGGCGCACACCGCCAGGCCGGCGGCGATCGCGAGCAGTGGCGTCATGGACAGGGCCAGCTTGGCCATCACGATGCCGCCGAAGGCCATGATCGCGCCGTTCGACAGGTCGATGCCGCCCGTGAGGATGATCAGTGTCTGGCCGATCGCGAGCGTGCCGACGACCATGACCTGCTGGATGATGAGGGAGAAGTTGCCGCCGGTCAGGAACTGCGGGCTGTTCAGTGAGAAGAACGCGCAGGCGATCACGAGCGCGGCCAGCGGGCCGGCCGTCGGCGTGGTCAGGATCCTGCGCGGCAGGGTCGCTTCGATGACGGCCATGTCAGCCCCAGCAGTTGGCCAGGCCGAAGGCGGTGTCCTTGGCGGCCACTCCGGCGACGGGCTTGTCGGTGATGAGCGTGACCCCAGTGTCGGTGTACCCGGTGGCCTTCTTGCCGCCCTTCGCGAAGTCGGTGACGGCCTTGACGCCGCTCTCCGCCATCTTCAGCGGGTACTGCTGGGAGGTGGCGGCGATCTGACCGCTCTTGACGGCCTTGGTGCCGGTGCAGCCGCCGTCGACGGAGACCACGAGCACGTCCTTGTCGATGCCCTTGGCCTTCAGCGCGGTGTGGGCGCCGAGGGCGGCCGGCTCGTTGATGGTGTAGACGAGGTTGATGTCGGGCGCCTTCTGCAGGCAGTTCTCCATGGCGGTCTGGCCCTTGGACTGGTCGCCCTGCGTGTCTTGCGAGCACACGATCGACGGGTCGCCCTCGGCGACGCCGAAGCCCTTGAGGAAGCCGTCGTGGCGGAGCTTGCCGACGGTGATGCCGGGAGCCAGGTCCAGGGTGGCGATCTTGGCGGGCTTGCCGGCCATCGCGGCTTTGGCGTACTGGCCGATCAGCTCGCCCGCCTTGAAGTTGTCGGTCGCGAACAGCGCGTCGGTGGCGTCCTGCGGTTCCGTCGGGGTGTCCAGGGCGATCACCAGCACGCCCGCGTCCCTGGCCTTCTTGATGGCGGGCACGATGGCCTTGGTGTCGCTCGGTGTGATCAGGATGCCCTTCACTCCCGCGGCGACCATGTTCTCGATGGCGGTGATCTGGCTGGCGTTGTCGCCGTCGAACTTGCCCGCCGCGCTCATGAGCTCGGCGCCCTGCGCCTTGGCGGCGGCGGTCGCGCCCTCCTTCATCTTCACGAAGAACGGGTTGGTCTCTGTTTTCGTGATGAGGCCGACCTTGACGGTGTCCGAACCTGAGCCGGACGGGGTGCCGCCGCCGCATCCGGCGGCCATAAGCGCTGCGGCCCCGAGGCCTGCGATGAGTCGTTTCATGGCGGGTTTTCCTCACATGAGCTGGACAGACCCGGTGTCATCGTTGACATATGTCAACGTTGACATCCGCTGTGCTGCGATGATGAACTCCGTTTCGGGAAACGTCAATGCCCTGGGCCCGTAACAAAAGGGCAACAACGGAAAGGCAGGCAGATGATCGCCGTCCTTGGTGAGTGCGTCGCCGACGCCTTCGCCGACAGGCGCCCGGGCGAGCTGGCGATGCGGGTACTGCCAGGCGGCGGGCCCAGCAACACCGCGGTCGCCCTGGCCCGCCTCGGCACCGCCGCCAGATTCCTCGGGCGTCTATCGGACGACGTGTTCGGCGAGCTGTTCCGCGAGCGCATGGCCGCCTCCGGGGTCGACCTGTCGGCGTGCGTGCGGGCCCGCGAGCCGAGCACGCTGGCCGTCGCCACCCTGGACGCCGAGGGGCAGGCCCGCTACTCCTTCCACGCCGAGGGCACGGCCGACTGGGGTTGGAGCGCCGCCGAGCTGTCGGATGACCGGCTCAGCGGCGCGTCCTGCCTGCACACGGGGTCGCTGGCACTGGTCAGGGAGCCAGGAGCGAGCGCGGTGGCGGAGTTCGCGGCGCGGGCCGCGGCGACCGTCTCCATCGATCCCAACGTACGGCCCAGCCTCGCCTCGCGAGAGGACTATCTGTCGCGGATGCCGCAGTGGTGCGCGCTGGCCGACATCCTGAAACTCAGCGCCGACGACCTGGCGTTCCTGATGCCGGACGTCTCGATGGTCAGGGCGTGCGAGCTCTGGCACACGGCGGGGGCGCGGCTGATCGTGGTGACGATGGGGGCCGCGGGGGCGCTGGTCTCGCTGGACGGGGCTGTGGTGACGGTGCCAGCGGAGCCGGTGGAGGTGGTGGACACGGTCGGCGCGGGAGACTCCTTCACGGCGGGGCTGCTGCACCGGCTCGAGTCCAGGGGACTGCTGGGCGGGCGGCTGGACGGGCTGGACCTCGCCTCGGCCGCCGAGGCCGCCGCCTTCGGGGCCACGGTGGCGGCGCTGACCTGCGCGGTGGCGGGCGCCGACCCACCCTGGGCCGACCAGCTCACCTCCCAGCCCACGCCCTGACCCACGCTCCCGCCCTCGGCCAGCCATGGCGACGAGAAGGCGCCCGTCGCCCGGTGGGGAGGCGGGTGCTCCGAGGTGCGAGGGTCAGGCGGCGCGCTGGACGCGGTGACGACCGTGGCCTCCTTCTTGATCCCGTTCACTGTCACCGCGACCAGCACCTGACCGCGCCGTAGCGCCGTCAGCGTCCCCGTCGCGGGGTCGAGCGCCGCGACGTGCCACGACTCCATGTGACTGAGCGCTTCAGTTGGCGGATCTGCGCTTGAGTTGGCGGGCTCTGCGCGCACTGAGGGCGGGCGAGAGACCAGACCACATCTCGGCTCGTTTCTCGGGCGACCTCGCTGACGTGCTCGTGGTGCGAGAGCTGGGGCTGGAGACGTGGGCGCGTCTCTCAGTCGATCTACGTGTCGGCAAGGTGATCGGCGCTGCAATAGCGCCCGTATCGACGCTCGCCTATTCACGCGACGTCTCTCCGGAGGACGAGCGGCTCTTTGGCGTGTTTGCGGCGCATCGCCGAGACAGGAGCTCGGCGTTGTCGGCCATGTCGGGAGCAGACGCCGGCTGGATGGAGGAGAATCATCCGCTCGAGCTCCGCGATCCCGCGGCGCTTGGTCTCGAACGCGTCGATCAAGACCCGCGGTCGATCGTTACGTCGCCCGTGCGGTACGTCGGGCTCGGCCTCACCGCCGGTGCACATGCACCGTCGTGGCCAGGATTCGCGGAGCCGGATGCCCTCTCCCAGCTTTGGGAGACGAGCGACCAGCTGATGCGGCACCGCACCGTGCTCGGCGGCCGTTTGGAGGCTCAGGTCGGCGGCCGCCACGGTCGCGCCAGCGGCGAGCAGAAGGTGGTAAGAGAGAGACGGTGTGATCATCGCCTCCTGCAAGCGCGTGAGGGACTGCATGCACCAGCCGCACGAACCAGTGGAGACAAAGGTGTTGGACGAGGACATCACAGAGCAGCAGGCCAGCATCGTCGCCCTGCTGCTCCACCATGCGCACACCCCACTCACCGGCTCCGTGTACATCCGCGGAATTCTTCCGGCACCGGCATCCGCGCCATCGGTGTGCGTGGTCCTCGGCCCCTCGAACGGATCAGTCGACGAACCGGACCAGATGGTCGGCTATGACATCCCCTTACACGTCGACGATCACTACCTGACCGGCATGGACATCGCCGGGATCCTCCGCACCATCTGCACAGGCGGCGGCCCTCGACCCCAGCAGCCGCGTCGGCGACCTGATGGGGATCCCCCTCATCACAGTGGATCCCCGGTCGGTCGTTCCCTCCGCGCGCACACCCGAGGACAACGCCTACACGATCCTGCGCACCCTTGTGTGTCCCTGGACAGAAGACCGGCTTGATCCGCTCCTGCTCGGCTTCCTCTTCCACGCCGCAGACACACTCCGGCTCTACCTGGCCTCCAGCGAAGTCCCTGACGGCGTCGTCGCGGTGGACACGCGCCCATCAGGAGCCCTCACGGCTCTCCTGGCCGCGCTTCCCTCCCTCATCACCGAGAGCTACCGCTACGCCGAACCCGATCCTCACTCCATCCGCCTGGTCGACCTCACCGACTGGTAGGAGCCGCCTTCTCTGCTGCGGATCCAGACACCCGCTGAACCGGGAGGACGGGTTGCTCCGCATGCCCCACCGATCTTCGCGAGCACTACGAGCGGCTCGAACGGTCGGTGGAGTGGAGCGAGAGGGCTCGAGCTGTCGGCTCGGCTGAGCGGGCCACCTCGACGCCCGAGGCTGGCGCGGACGGCGGGGTCGCGGCTGCGCTGCCGCGCGGGTTCGTCTCCCGCCGCTCCGTCCTACGGCCGCTCGGGTGGCCTCGCCGAGTCCGTAGGGGTGTGCTCCCAGCGTTCGGCCAACAGGGCGGGAGCGGGTGCGGTGCCTGGCAGCGGCGGATGGCCCGGGCGCAGGCCGTCGAGAGCGATGGCGATCATGCGCCTGCGGGCATTGCGGGCCGCGTCGGCCAGGTCGGTACGGCCCTGCCGGTCGAGCTGCTCGATCAGGGGGGACTTGCCGAGCTGCTCGATCAGCAGCGAGATGTCCATGGCCGTGACGTCCTGCCTGAGCACTCCGGCGACGTGCGCGCGCTCGACCAGCTCTCGCATCAGCTGGTCGGACCTTGTGAACCTGGTCGCCATGTCGTCGGTGACGGCGATCGTGCCGGCCAGCGGCCCGAGTGAGCCGCCGCTGAACTCGACGCCGGCATTGACGTAATGGACGAGCCCCTCCCAGGGGTCGTCGTGCTCAAGACCGCGTTCGGCGGCCTCGATCCATTGGTCGAGCGAGAGCGCGCACAGGTGTTGAAAGAGCTCGTCCTTGGAGCGGTAGCGGCGGTAGAGGCTGGCGACACCGACTCCCGCACGCGCGGCGATGGTCGCCACCGACGCGTGGGCTCCATCCACGGCCAGGACCTTCTTGGTGGCATCGAGCAGTGCGTAGTCGTTGCGCTCTGCTTCGGCGTGCCGGGGCGCTTTGCGGGCCATGCCTCCACCGTACCGCTTTGCGAAGCGATTCACTCCGTTATAGATTTCAAACGAAGCGAATCGATCCGTTTGGGGTGGCGTCATGCGAGCCGTGGTGATGGAAGAGTTCGGGGGGCCCGAGGTCCTGCGGGTGCGACAGGTCGACGACCCTGCGCCGGGCCCGGGGCAGGTGCTCGTGGCGGTGGCCTACGCGAGCATCACCTTCGTCGAGACGCAGGTGCGCTCGGGCAAGGGGCCCTTCGGCAGGCCGCCGCTGCCGCGCGTACCGGGCAACGGCGTGGGCGGCAGCATCCTCGCCGTCGGGCCCGAGGTGGACCCGGCTCTGGTGGGAACCGTCGTGGTCACCACCACCGGCGGCGAGGGCGGCTACGCCGAGTTGGCGCTGGCGCGGGCACAGGACGTGGTCCCTGTCCCCGCGGGGCTGGAGCTGAAGGACGCGGTCGCCCTGCTGGCAGACGGACGTACGGCGCTGCTGCTGCACCGGCAGGCGGAGGTCAGGCCGCGACAGCGGGTCCTCGTGGAGGCCGCGGCGGGAGGCGTGGGCAGCCTGCTCGTGCAGCTCGCCGCCGCCGAGGGGGCCCAGGTGATCGGCGCCGCCCGAGGAGCGGGGAAGGCGGGGCTGGTCACCTCGCTGGGCGCGGCCGCCTACGTCGACTACTCTCTGCCCGGCTGGCTGGACCAGGTCATGGAGGCGACCGGGGGCGCGGGAGTCGATCTGGTCTTCGACGGCGTCGGCGGCCGGATCGGCACAGTGGCGGTCGGCGCGCTGCGCGAAGGCGGACGCGTGAGCATCTACGGAGTGGCGAGTGGCGTGGAGGCCGACCTGGACGAGGAGGAGCTCCGCAGGCGCTCCATCGCCGTCATCGGCCTCACGTCCGCGCCGAGCCCGGCGATGACGCGCGCTCTCATCGCCGACGCGCTCGATCTGGCGGCAGGCGGGAGGCTGCGGCCTGTCATCGGCCAGACCTTCCCGCTCGACGAGGCCGCGGCCGCGCACCGGGCGATCGAAGCGCGGGCCACGACGGGCAAGACCCTACTCGTCCCAGGCGCCCATGTCCGCGGCTGAAGCGCCGGAGCTCCCGGTCAGAGCCGGAGCGCGGGAGTGGGCCGCTCTGGCGGTCCTGGGCGTCCCCGCCGTCCTGGTGATGATGAACATGTCGGTGCTCTACCTCGCGCTGCCCAGCCTGAGCGCCGAGCTGAGGCCCGGCGGCGCCCAGCTGCTGTGGATCACCGACATCTACGGCTTCATGGTCGCGGGAGCGCTCGTCACCATGGGGACGCTCGGCGACCGTCTCGGGCACCGCAGGATCCTGCTGATCGGGGCCGTCCTCTTCGCCTGCGCCTCCGTTCTCGCCGCCTGCTCCACCAGCGCGGGCATGCTCATCGCGGCGCGGGCGGTCCAGGGCATCGCCGCGGCCTGCCTGGCGCCGTCCTCGCTGGCGCTGATCCGCGCCCTGTTCCCCGACTCCAGGCAGCGCACCCTGGCCATCACGATCTGGATGATGGGCTTCATGGGCGGCGGCGCCCTCGGCCCGCTGGTCGGGGGCGTGTTGCTGCACTTCTCTTGGTGGGGGGCGGTGTTCCTGCTCGCGGTTCCCGCCATGGCGCTGTTGCTGGTGACAGGGCCGTTCCTGATCCCCGAGTCGCGCGCCACGGCCGCAGGGCGGCTGGACGCGGTCAGTGTGGTCCTGTCGCTCCTGACTCCTCTGGCGATCGTGTTCGGCATCAAGGATCTCGCGGTTCACGGCTTCGCGCTGCCGTCCGCCGGGGTCCTGGCCGCCGGCCTGGCGATCGGAACGATCTTCGTGCGCCGCCAGCGGCGGCTTGCCCACCCGCTGCTGGATCTGACGCTGTTCCGCATCCCCGCCTTCGCCGTGCCGATCGCGGGAATGGCGCTGGTCGGCATCCTGCTGTTCGGCACCAGCCTGCTCACCTCGCAGTACCTGCAGCTGGTCCTCGGCTTCTCGCCGCTGGAGGCGGGCCTGTGGCAGCTGCCCACGGCGGTCACGGGCACCGTCGTGGCACTGGTGGTCTCCGCCCTCACCGACCGGATCCGCCCTGCCGTCCTCATGACGGCAGGAGCGACCCTCGCCGTCGCGGGTCCTGTCCTGCTCACCCAGGCGGACGACAACCCCTTCGTCCTGGTGTGCGGCTCCGTCGCGCTCTTCGCAGGGCTGACCCCGTTCATGGCCCTGGGCACCAGCCTGGTGGTGGACGCGGCGCCGTCCGAACGCGCGGGAAGCGCCTCGGCGATCTCCGAGACCGGCACCGAACTCGGCGGCGCGCTGGGCATCGCCGTCATGGGCAGCGTCGCCACCGGCGTCTACGGCGGCTACCTGACCGACCACCTGCCCCCAGGGGTTCCGCCCGAGGTCGCCAGGGCCGCCCGCGAGACGTTGCCCGCTGCGCTCGAGGCCGCCCGGCGGCTTCCCGAGAGCATCGGCGTCCCGTTGGCCGAGGCCGCCAGAGAGGCGTTCACCCACAGCCTCCACGTCCACGCGCTCATCACGATCCCCCTGCTCGCCGCGCTGGCCCTGCTGACCCTGACCCTGCGGCGCACGACATCGCGTTCGGCTGAAAGGACCAGATGATCATGGAGGTCGAGGCCTACTTCGACGTCCTGTACCCCTGGTGCCACATCGGCAAGAGGCGACCAGCCTCGGCGTCGAGGCCGGACTCGAGCTTGCCCAGGTGCTCGAGCTCCTGAACGACGACGCGTTCGCCGCCGACGTGCGGGTCGAGGAGCGCCCCGCCGTCCTGAGCGGGATCAGCGGCGTCCCCGCGCTCGTCATCGGCGGAGGCCCACCGGTCTCCGCCGTTCAGGAACCCGCCGCGCTGGTCCGCCTCCTGGAGCGCGCGACAGCGTCCTGCGGCGCCTGTCTCCTCGACCGGCCCCGGCAAGGCATTCCCTTCTCCGGCTGCGGCGGGGGTAAGCCTCGGGCCCCCGCCGGCCGTCCGGGTTTCGCCTGGCCACGCCAGGTTAGTGATCAGGTCGACGGGTCGTGGCGGATCGAGGAGGCACCGATGACGGCAGACCAGCGCAAGGGCGGCGCGACCATGCCGTCGGAGGTCAGCTCGCGGCTGTCATTCTTCGATCGCTTCGCCACCAAAGCGGCCGGCTTCGTCTCCGGCGCGTGGTTCTTCGCGATGTGCGTGCTGCTGGTGCTGATCTGGGCGCCGTCCTACTTCGCGTTCGGCAGCGTCGACACCTGGCAGCTGGTCATCAACACCGCCACCACCATCGTGACCTTCCTGCTGGTCGCGCTTCTGCAGAACACCCAGAGCCGCGCCAACGACGCCGTCCAGCACAAGCTCAACGCCATCGCGGACGGCCTGGCCGACCTGATGAGCCAGATGGCCGAGAGCCAGGACGCCCAACGCCTGCGCGATGACACCAGAGAGCTGAGGGAGGCGGTCGGCCTGGAGAACAAGGAGAGCGCCTGACCCGTCGAAGGCCGCCCGCACGCGGACCCCGGGCGCAGTGACGACAGGCTCGCTCAGTACTCGGCTCCGGCTCCGAGGTGGGTGAAGAAAGAGGACACAAGGTGTCGGGTTTGGGGTCGAGCATGGTTGGCAACCGGTCGACGGTCGATGGCGCCCGTGAGTCGGGCAGTACGAATAGACAAGGACCTCCATGCGTGAAACGGCAGAAGATCTCAAACAGCTCCAGGCTCTCCTCGACACCTCCCTCTCCCGCTCCACCTCGCACCTGCGCTCGATCATCAACACCGAGCGCACGCTGACCGCAGAGCAGCTCACCCAGGTCCTTACCGGCATGTGCACCCTCGCCCTGTCCACCGTGACGGCGAAGGGCGAGCCCCGGATCAGCGGTGTGGACGGGCACTTCCTGCACGGGAAGTGGCACTTCGGCACGGCGCGTGGCGCCGCCAAGGCCCGCCACCTCGCCGCCCGCCCCGCCGCCAGCGTCGCGCACATGCGCGGGGAGGACCTGGGCGTGTTCACGCACGGCACGGTGGAGATCCTCAACCCCCAGGACGGCGAGCCGGCCCCGGACTGGTCAAACCTGCTCGCCTACTTCAAGGACTTCTACGGCGACGACTCCTTCGACTGGGACAACGACGTGGTCTACTACCGGCTGCATCCGCACTGGATGACCGTCTACGCCCCCGATTTCGCGAAGCTCACTGCGGCATCCCCGTCCTGATCAGTCGATGACGAGCGGCCGCGCTACGCATGCGGGCGCGGCCGCCGTCCACTGTGGTCCGGACCCGACCGCGACGCCGCCGCCGGGCTCCAGGCCGAGAGCCGCCACCAGCACCTCGCGAGCCTCGGCGCACGTCCGCCTCGTGAACAGACCTTCGCGAAGGTCGCAGCCCGGCACTGCCCCCGCCACCCGTCGACGTATCTCACGTCGCGCCTGGCCCCCACGCGCCAGAACGCGCCGGGGTCGGGGGTGTCGATTCCGCTGATCACCGCGGCCGGGGTCGGCCCCCCATCGCGTTGACTCGGTGGCTCCAACGGCCCCACTGCCCCGAGCGGACGGAAGCCGGGGGGATGCCGCCGGGTCCGCCGGGCTGCCGGCGCCGCCACGGGGGCGGCTTCGGGCGTAGGTGTAGGCGCGGGGGTGGCGGTCCGGTAGGTTCGGCGCGTCCCCTCGGTGCGCGGCAACGCTGAAGACCAGGTCGGCGTCCTGCCGGAGCATCTTCAACGTCTTGGCGACAGTCGACTCATCCAGGCACGCCGGAAGCGCCCGGTGAGGGCGGCCGAAGGAGCCCTGAGCACCCGCCGCCGCTTGGAGAAGGGCCTGTTCGTCCATCACGGACAACGGCAGGGATCCGTCCATCGCGGACAACAAAAAGGGAAAGGAGAGCGCCCGCTCCTTTCCACTCTCAACGTATAGCGCACCGGGGGGCTTGCGGCAAGACCCCTGTCGTGCTGCAGAATCGCCGACCGAGGCCAGAACCTGCGGAAATGAGGAACGCGGAGTGCGTGTGTTGTTGTCGGCGTATGGGTCGCGCGGAAGTGTTGAACCGATGGCGGGGCTCGCGGTGGGGTTGCGGGCACTCGGCGCGGAGGTGCGGATGTGCGCGCCGCCGGACGAGGAGTTCGTGGAGCTGCTGGCCGGAGTCGGTGTGCCGCTGGTGCCGACCGGCCGGCCGGTGCGCCCGCTGGTGACCACGGTGACGCCGGGCTCGGCGGTGGGCCTGCCGCAGCGTGCGGCCGAGTTGATGGCCGCGCAGTTCGACACGGTCGCCGCGGCGGCCGAGGGATGTGATGCGCTGGTGGCGACCGGCCCGTTGCCGGCCACGGCCGGCGCGCGCTCGGTGGCCGAGAAACTGGGCATCCGCTACGTGCATGTGAGCCACCAGCCGGTCATCCTGCCGTCGCCGTACCGTCGACCGCCCGCGCGGCGGGGCCGGCCGTTGCCACCGGACGTGACCGACAACCGGGCGCTGTGGGACCTGGACGCCGAGATCGCGCAGGCGATGTTCGGCGAGGTGCTCAACACCCACCGGGCGTCGATCGGCCTGCCGCCGGTGGACAACGTCCGCGACTACGCCTTCACCGACCGCCCGTGGCTGGCGACGGACCCGATCCTGTCCCCGTGGCAGCCGACGGGCCTCGACGTGGTGCAGACCGGCGCGTGGATCCTGACCGACGAGCGCCCGCTCCCGGCCGGGTTGGCGGCGTTCCTGGACGGCGGCACACCCCCGGTGTACGTGGGCTTCGGCAGTACGCCCATGAGCGCCCCGAAGGAGTTCGCCCGGGTGGCCGTCGAGGCGATCCGCGCGCAGGGGCGCCGCGTACTCGTCGGCCACGGCTGGGCCGGCCTGGACCTGATCGACGACGGGGGCGACTGTCTCGCCGTCGGCGAGGTCAACCATCAGGTGTTGTTCCGCCGAGTGGCCGCCGTCGTGCACCACGGCAGCGCGGGCACCACGACGACCGCCGCCAGAGCCGGCGCTCCTCAGGTGGTGGTACCCCAGGGGGCGGACCAGCCGTACTGGGCGGGCCGGGTGGCCGAGCTGGGCATCGGCGCGGCGCACGACGGTCCGACGCCGACCTCCGAGTCCCTGTCAGCCGCGCTGGAGGCGGCCCTGGCCCCCGAGACCCGCGCGCGAGCGGCCGCCGTGGCCGGCACCATCCGCGCCGACGGGGCGACGGTGGCCGCGAGGCTGCTGCTGAACGCGGTCAGCCGCGAAAGGCCGCCCGTCTCCGCCTGAACCACACATAGACCGTCAGAACACGAGTAACCGCCACCCCTGGCGGCTGGAACCGGGAACGGCCATGGCGGCCACGTCAGACAGCGCGTCGCTCGTCATGGCCGCCAGATTCGTCACCCCGGTCCGGACGCCCCGCCGCACGCGAGGGCGCCGGCGACCCTGTATCGGAGCCATGAACGTGAATTACCTGACCACCAGCGCTTTTGACCTTCCCGACCACCTCGCCCCGAAGGCCGACCCGGCGTTGATCGCCGGTGACGAGCAGCACTTCGCGGCCATCGCGCAGACCCTGACCGAGTCGATCGCCGACCTGTCGGACCGGCTGGAGGCCGAGCGCAAGGCGCCCGGCGGCGCGGGCCGCGCCGCGATGGACCGGGACCTGCAGATCCACCGGCTGACCGCCCGGCTGCGCACCCTGCGTCGCTTCGGGCTGGACCTGTGCCTGGGACACATGGTCAGCGCGGACGGCGGCGAGCCGGTCTACATCGGACGGCTGGGCCTGACCGACAGCACCGGACGCCGGCTGCTGCTCGACTGGCGCTCGCCCGCGGCCGAGCCGTTCTTCGGAGCCACCCACGCCAACGCGATGGGGCTGGCCAGCCGCCGCAGATACCGCTGGACCCGCGGCCGGATCAGCGACTACTGGGATGAGGTGTTCACCCCCGACGGGCTCGTCGGGCACGCCGCGCTCGATGACCAGTCGGCCTTCATCGCCAGCCTGGGCAGCAACCGGTCGGCCCGGATGCGTGACGTGCTCGGAACCATCCAGGCCGACCAGGACGCCATCATCCGCGCGGGGTCCGCCGGCGCGCTGGTCGTCGACGGCGGCCCTGGCACCGGCAAGACGGTCGTGGCGCTGCACCGCTCGGCCTACCTGCTCTACTCCGACCCCCGCCTGGGTCATCACCGCGGCGGCGTGTTGTTCGTCGGTCCGCACCAGCCCTACCTGGCCTACGTCGCCGACGTCCTGCCCAGCCTCGGCGAGGAGGGCGTGCAGACCTGCACCCTGCGCGACCTGGTCGCCGAAGGAGCCGCGGCGGCGATCGAGACCGACCCGGAGGTGGAGCGTCTGAAGTCGTCGGCGCGCATGGTGCAGGCGATCGAGCCGGCCGTCCGGTTCTATGAGAACCCGCCCACCCAGCCGATGACGGTCACCACTCCCTGGTCCGACATCCGGTTGAGCGCCGAGGACTGGGCCGAGGCGTTCGCGGCGCCGGATCCCGGCACGCCGCACAACGACGCGCGCGACGTGATCTGGGAGGAACTGCTCACGATCTTGCTGGACAAGCACGACGAGGACGAGGCGCCGCCGCAGCTGCTGCGCAAGTCGCTGCTGCGCAACAGGGAGCTGCTCACGATCTTCAACCGGGCGTGGCCGCTGCTCGAAGCGGCCGACCTGGTCGGCGACCTGTGGACGGTGCCGGCCTACCTGCGGTTGTGCGCTCCCTGGCTGACCCCTGAGGAGATCCGGGTGTTGCAGCGTGAGGACGCCCAGGCCTGGACGGTGTCGGACCTGCCGCTCCTTGACGCGGCCCGCCAGCGGCTCGGCGACCCTGAGGTGGCCCGGCTCAAGCGCCGCCAGGACGCGGCTGTCGCCGCCGAACGCGAGCGCATGGCACAGGTCGTCGACCGCCTGCTGGATGCCGATGACGACGGTGAAGGGGTGGTGACGATGCTGCGCGGGCAGGACCTTCGAGACGCCCTGGTCGACGAGACGGCGGTGCCGGGCATCGAGCCGGACCTGCTGGCCGGCCCGTTCGCGCACATCGTCGTGGACGAGGCGCAGGAACTGACCGACGCGCAGTGGCAGATGCTGCTGCTGCGCTGCCCGTCTCGCAGTTTCACCATCGTCGGCGACCGCGCCCAGGCCAGGCACGGGTTCACCGAGTCGTGGCAGGACCGGCTGGAGCGGGTCGGGCTCGACCGGATCACCCTGGCCTCGCTGACGGTCAACTACCGGACGCCGGAGGAGATCATGGCCGAAGCCGAGCCGGTCATCCGGGCCGCGCTGCCGGACGCCAACGTGCCGACCTCCATCCGCAGCAACGGCGTGCCCGTCACCCGTGGATCCGTCGCGGAGCTGGGCTCGATCCTGGAGGCGTGGCTGGCCGCGCACGCCGACGGGACGGCCTGCGTGATCGGCGATCCGGCGTTCCCTGCGACCTCCCGCGTCCGGTCGCTGACTCCGGAGCTGGCCAAGGGGCTCGAGTTCGACCTGGTCGTCCTCATCGATCCGGAGTCCTTCGGCGAGGGCATCGAGGGGGCGGTCGACCGCTATGTCGCGATGACCCGGGCGACCCAGCAACTCGTCATCCTCACGAGCTCCTGACCTCGGCCGGACGCACGCCGGCTCCCGGCCGAGCCGGCGGCGTTCCTGGACACCGGCACACGTCGACGGTGTCGTCATGGCGGTTCGGGTTCGGCACGTCGGCCCGGCGCCCGCGGGGGCGCTGCCACAGATGCGTGGAGCTGCCCTCCGTCGTCGCCGGGTGCCCAGGGTCGCGGGGCGGCGGCTCCGCACTCATGCGGGCAGGATGCCGGCAAGGTGGCCGGTGATGATCTGAGGGTCGGTGGTGCGCGCGGCGATGTAGCCGTCGGGGCGGATCAGGATCAGGGTGCCGGGGCGGGCGCGGAACACCCGCGCGGCCTCGGCCCCGATCAGACAGTTGCCGACGCCTGCCGCGTCGGGGCCGACGACCAGGCAGCTTCGCAGGTCGGCGTGGTGCAGGCCGGCGACGGTGGCGGCGGTCCTGGCGCCGAAGCCCAGCAGCGTCCAGTGCGTGCCGCGCAGGAGATCGAACAACCGGATCGGCGTGCCGTCGGCGGCGGTGCCGCGGGCGTCGGGGGCGCGCTCGCCCGGACGCGGGCCACGAGCGGTGTCGCTGGGCACGGTGAGGGGCGAGTCGGGGTAGGAGATGTCGAGCTGGTTGGTCCTGGCGAGCAGGCGGCTCATGATGGCGGGCCGCTTGACCAGCGGGAAGATCAGGTGGTCGCGCAGGAGCCGGCGCACGCCCTTGAGAGCGAAGACCGACTCGAAGCCGCGGGAGCTGCTGGCCAGGACCTGGGCAGCGACCGGCATCCGCTCGGTGCCGTAGCTGTCCAGCAGCGCGTCGGAGGCGCCCGCCAGTACGGCGGCCAGCTTCCAGCCGAGGTTGTAGGCGTCCTGGATTCCGGTGTTCATGCCCTGGCCGCCGGCCGGGGAGTGCACGTGCGCGGCGTCCCCTGCCAGGAAGACCCGACCGTGGCGGTAGCCGTCCACCATCCGGGCGTTGAAGCGGTAGCGCGACAGCCAGGTCGCCTCGCTGAGCCGCACGTCCGCGCGTCCGGACCGCTGCAGGAACAGCTCACGGAAGATCTCCAAGGTAGGCTCGGGCACCGATCCGCCGGGGCCGGGCAGCACGTTGGCCTGGTACTGCCACGCTCCGTCGGCGTTCGGGAGCGGCGCCAAGGCCAGGTAGGTGCCGCCCTCGCCGAACCAGACGTGGGAGGCGTCGTCGGTCAGGCCATCGACCCGCACGTCGCCGACCAGGAAGTACTGGTCGGCGTGGGTGCGCCCGTCCATCGTCGCGCCCAGCAGCCGCCGTACGGTGCTGTGCCCGCCGTCGCAGCCGATCAGGTAGCGGGCCAGGACCTTCTCGCCGTTTCCCAGCGTGGCGATCACGCCCTCCTCGTCCTGCTCGAAGGCGACCAGCTCGGCGCCGTGGACGACCTTGCCGCCGAGCTGCCCCAGCCGGTCGCGCAGCACCTGCTCCACCCGCCACTCGGGCAGCACCACCAGGTCGGGGTAGGGCACGCCGGGCCGAGGGCCCGCGGCGGTCGCGGTGGACAGCTCCACGGTGGGCCGGTGTCCCTGGTGGATCCGCAACGAGAGGCCGACCTGGCCGTTGGCGAGGATCTCCTCGATGACACCCAGGTCGTCCAGCACCTCCAGGCTGCGCGGCTGCAGCCCCTTGCCCCGCGACCCGGTCGCGGGGCCGTCGTTCAGGTCGATCACCAGGTGCGCCACGCCCCGGCGGGCGAGCTCGACCGCCAGGGTCAGGCCGGTCGGGCCCGCACCCACCACGAGGACCTCTGTGTTCATCGGACTCCCCTCCCGCTGCACCCCAGCCATTCACTACGGTGTAGTGATTACTGTGTAGTACTACGTTGTAGTACTGTCAAGGGCATGCCGAGGAAGAGTGACCGACGTGACCTGCTCGCCGACACCGCGCTGCGGTTGATCGACGACTCCGGCCTGGCCCAGGTGACGCACCGGGCGATCGACAAGGCCGCCGGAGTCCCCGACGGCACCACCTCGAACTACTTCCGCACCAGATCGGCTCTGTACGAGGCGATCGTGCGGCGCCTGCTCGATCTCCAGCTCGCCGACCTGGACCGCCTCGCCGTCACGCCCCTGCCCGGTTCCCCCGCCGAACTGCTCGACCTGCTCGCCGCGACGGTCGAGGCAGGTGACGGCACGGCCCGCAACCGCTACCTGGCCAGAGTCGAGCTGTCGCTGGAAGCCGCGCGGAATCCCGAGCTGGCCGCTCTCATGCGCGAGATGCGCGCCGGCGCGTTCCAGGTGATCGCCCGCAAGGCCCGAGCCGTGCACCCGGACGCGACCGACGAGCAGCTCGACGCCCTCGGTTCGGTGCTGACCGGCCTGTCCCTGGACCGCATCACGCTAGGCGTGCCCGCCATGTCCCCCCGCGACGTCCTGGCGGCCGTGATCCCCGCGCTCCTCTCCCAGCGACACCACTGAGGCACGCCAGGCCCGTGAACGTCGCTCTCAGTCGCCGGGCCGGCGGCGTGAGGCCAGCTCGGGTGCCGGCTCGCGCGCCGCCAGCCAGTGCTGGAGCACGCGACGGAACAGCTCCGGGTCCTCCGCGCTCCACACGTGGTGCATCCTGGGCACCACCCGCGCGACCGCCTTCGGCGCCCGGGAGGTCACCTCGGCCAGCGCTCGATGCACCGCCTTCGGCTCCCGTTCGCCCGCCAGCATCAGGATCGGCGTCCGTGTACGCCGCAGGCCCTCGAGGTCCGTGGCCGGCACGCCTTCGTACACCTGGGTCAGCATGCGTCGCGCCGACGCCCGGTCGATCCCCATGCCGGTCTCCACGAACGTGTCGACCGAATCATCGGGTAACCGAAACGCGCGCGCCATCACCCGCCAGTACGAGCGCGAACCCCACCACCGGATCTGCGCGACCCCCGACACCCTTGTCGTCGTCCCCACGCCCTGGAGCGGCGCGCCGGTGAGCATCGCGCTCCTGACGAGATCGGGATGGCGTGCCACAAGAACAGTGCCGACCACGGCGCCGAGGGAGAGGCCGACGACGTGCGCGCGTCCGCCGTGGGCGCGGTCTCGGATGATCGCCGCCGCCGAGTCGGCCACCTCGGCGACGCTCGTCCAGGGCTCGGCGTTGGACGCGCCGAAACCGGGCAGGTCCGGGATCAGGCTGTGGTGATCGGGCAGCGACGCCGCCAGGTCGCGCCACATCCACCCCGCGACATTGCCGCCGTGCAGGAACAGGAGGGTCTCGCCGGCGTCCTGATGTTCCTCGTGCACGAACATCACAGCGCCTCCTCGAGCTCGTCGAGCCAGCTGAGCTCGGCCTCGTGGTGCACGATGCCGTTGCGCAACGTCATCGCCCGCAGACGCTCGGGGTACGTCGTCGTGGGCGCCTCCAGCGCCCGCAGCTCGTCGAGTCGTCGCCTCAACAGCGCCCTGCGCTCATCGACGAGCTTCCGTACGAGCTGGGGATCCTCGGCCCGGCCGGCGAAGTAGACCCGCGCCAGGAACGCCTCGCGCGGCAACTCGGTGGGCGCAGGGGAGCGCAGCCAGGTGTCCAGTTCGGCGGAGCCCGCCTCGGTCAGCCGGTACTCATGCCGGTCCGGGCGTGAGCGCTGGCGGATCACGTGCTCGTCCAGCAGGCCGTCGGCGTGCAGGGCGCCGAGGGTCCGGTAGATCTGCGACCGATCGGCAGCCCAGAAATGCCGGGCCGTGTCGTCGAAGGTCTTCTTGAGGTCGTACCCGGTCATCGGCTTCAGGTCGAGGAGGCCGAGGATGGCATGTCTAAGGGACATGACACATAGTCTACATCACACCTATGGCCGTCTGCGGATCGCTGAGCCATCTGCCGTCGATCATGAGATCGCGCCCGGCGAGCTCGTTCACCTCGCGCCAGGCCTGGACCTGCAGCGGGACCACATGGAAGTAGGGGTAGGCGCCGCGCTGCTCGCGCGGGTCGAAGCCCGTCTTGGCGGCGAAGGCGTCGCCGACCTCGGCCGGGAGCTCGGCGGCCGGTATCACCTCCCGTACCTCGGCGTCGATCAGGACGACGTCGCGCGTGGGGCCGAGCGCGACTCGGACCTTGCCGGTGGCCTCCAGGAATCTGGCCGTCGGGTTGGTCCTGGCCGTGGAGATGAGCAGGGCCCTGCCGTCCCACAGGAACGACAGCGGCACCAGGTACGGCAGGCCGGCCGGATCGGCGGTGGCGAACCAGGCGTCGACGTCACGGTCGAGCCGGTCCAGGGTGTCGCGGATGCGCAGGGCGAGGGAGCGGGCGGGCGGGTTCACGGTGGTCAGGGTGGTGCTCATCGGTCAGCCCCACGCCCCGGCGATCTGCCGCGTCGAGGCGTTGAGCCGGTTGAACAGGTTCGTCGCACCGATCATGAGGATCAGCGCGGCCAGTCCGCGCTCGTCGTAGTGCCTGGCCGCCTCGTCCCAGACCTGGTCAGGGACGGCGTCCTGCCGGTCGGCCAGCCGGGTCGCCGACTCGGCCAGGGCCAGCGCGGCCCGCTCGGCGTCGGTGAAGTACGGCGTCTCGCGCCAGGCCGTCACCGCCCCCAGGCGCTCCTCGCTCTCACCCGACTTCCTGGCGGTGCGTGACCCGCCGTCGACGCAGGCGCTGCAGCCGTTGACCTGGCTGACCCGCAGGTGCAGCAGCTCCAGCGTGGTCTCAGGGACACCGCCCTGCCTGGCGACCTCCACGATCTTCATGAGTGGCCGCATCGCGCCGGGCAGCACGGTGACGGGGTTCGGCATCCGAGGGTTCATGGTGTCCTCCTGAATGAGTGGCTCGCGGCTCCATGACGCCACGGGGCCACGGCCGCCCGCCACCGGCCGCGAGCCGTCCGGGACGCGATCACCGTCTGGGCGGACGAGCTGACCTCGGGCGATACAGTGAGATCCAGTTGTCCCTGCGCTGTCCCGGGACGGGACGTCCGAAGGATGGAGCATGAGCGAGGATCTCGCACGGCGCCTGCGCCAGATCCGGGAGACCGGCGGCCGCAGCCTGCGCGACCTGGAGCGCTCACTCCACGTGAGCAGTTCCTCGCTCTCGCGCTACCTGACCGGTCAGGCCGTGCCGCCCTGGTCGGTGGTCGTGGGGCTCTGCCAGGTCGCGGGCGTCGACCCCCGGCCGCTGCGGCCGCTGTGGGAGGCGGGCAAACGCGGCCCCCGGGTGGGTCCCGCCGTCACCGTGACCCGCAACGACCTGCCGTACGACATCACCACGTTCACCGGACGGCAGGAGGAACTGGCCGCGGTGCTGACGGCCGCGCGCGCCGACCGCGTGGTGGCCATCGACGGGATGGGCGGGGTCGGGAAGACCACCCTGGCCGTCCACGCGGCTCACCGGCTGACCTCCGACTACCCCGACGCGCAGCTCTACCTCGACCTGCACGGCTTCACCCCCGGCCGGGATCCGGTCGAGCCCGCCGAGGCGCTGCGGATCCTGCTGGCCGCGCTCGGCGTGCCGTCCGGGCGGATACCGGAGGCGGTGGAGGAGCGCGCCGCGCTGTGGCGGTCGGAGCTGGCCATGCGGCGCGCCGTCGTCGTGCTCGACAATGTCGCGGGCCAGGCGCAGGTGCGGCCGCTCCTGCCGGGGGCCGGGTCCAGCATCGTCCTGATCACCAGCCGCAGGCGGCTGGTCGGGCTCGGCGACGCGCACCCTGTCTCGCTCGACGTGCTCGGCCCGCGCGAGGCGGCCGACCTGTTCGGCGCGGCGCTCGGCGACGCGCGGGCCCAGGACTCGCCCGCGCTGGAGGAGGTGCTGCGCCGCTGCGGGCACCTGCCGCTGGTCCTCGGTGTGGCCGCCGCGCGCATGCGGCACCGCCCGGCCTGGACGCTGGAGACGCTGGCGGAGTACCTGCGCGAGGGCGACCTGGGCACCGCGGGGGTGCTGTCGATGTCGCTGCGCGACCTCGACGGCGGGCAGCACCGCATGTTCCGCCTGCTCGGCCTGGCGCCCGGCGTGGACCTGAGCGTGCACGCCGCGGCGGCGCTCGCCGAGGTCCCGGTGAGTACGGCGCGCCGGCTGCTGGATGACCTGGTCGACGCCAGCCTGGTGCTGGAGAACGTGCCGGGCCGCTACCACCAGCACGACCTGCTGCGCGAGCTCGCCCGCGGGGCGGCCGAGGAGCGGGACGAGAAGCGCGGGGCGCTGACCCGGCTGCTCGACCACTACGTGAGGGCGGCGGCCACCGCCACGAACCTGCTCTACCCCTCAGGCGCGCACCTGCGGCCCGCCGTACCCGCGGGGGAGCCCTTCGCCCGCCCCGCCGACGCGCTGCGCTGGCTGGACGGCGAGCGCGCCAACCTCGTGACGGCGGGGACGTACGCCGCCGAGCACGGCTGGCCTGAGCACGCGGTCCTGCTGGCGCGGACCCTCTACCCCTACCTCGACGGCCACGCCCACCACGCCGAGTCGCTCCCGCTGTACGGCGGGGCGCTGGAGGCCGCCCGCCACCTCGGAGACCGGGGCGGCGAGGTGCACCTGCTGAACGAGCGGATGTCGATGAACGCCCGCCAGGGCCGCTACGACCCCGCCCACGACGACGCCAAGCACGCCAGGGATCTGGCCCGCGAGATCGGCGACCGGTACGGCGAGGCCAGAGCGCTGAACGCGCTGGGCGACATGCACTGGCGCGAGCGCGACGACCTGCGGGCGGAAGAGCGCTTCCGCGCCGCCCTTGAGCTGTTCCGCGAGGTGGACGCCGGCACCGACGTGGCCATCGTGCTGGGCAACCTGGGGCTGGTCGCCGGGCGGCAGGGCCGCTACGACGAGGCAGAGCGGGCGCTGCGGCAGGCGCTGGCGGGCTTCGAGGCGATCGGGCTGCCCGGCGGGCAGGGCACGATCCGCGCCAACCTGGGGCAGATCTGCCTGTGGCGGGGGCGCCCAGCGGAGGCGCTGGAGCACTACCGGCAGGCGCTGGAGCACCATCGTGGCCTCGACTACCCCGGCGGCGAGGCCGACGCGCTCAACGGCATGGGCACCGCGGCGCGCCACCTGGGCGAGACGACACAGGCGGTGGAGGACCACCGTGCGGCCCTCGCCATAGCGGTCGAGGCCGGCGACCCTGCCCGACAGGCCGCCGCCCACGAAGGGCTGGCCCGCGCCCACCGCGAGCGCGGCGAGCGGGATCTGGCCCGCGAGCACGCCACCGGCGCGCTGGATGTCTACGTGCGCATGGGACTGCCCGAAGCCGACGACATGCGCGCCTTCCTCGCCGGCTGAGCCGCGCCGCGCTCTCGCGACCCGACCCCGCGACGTCGGATGACGCGCGTGCCGTCCGGTCGAGCGCCCACGGGCACCCCGCCTCACGGCCGGATCTCGTAGACCACGTTGAACGACGTCTGCGCGGACCGCCGGAATCGGGTGAAGCCCGCCTCCGTGATCACCTCGCGGATCGCCGCCTCACCGGCCTGCGCGCCCAACGCGTACCCGCCCGGCTGGGACAGGCCGTTGGGGACGCACAGGAACGTGGAGGCGCTGTAGAACAGCCGTCCCACCGGGTTGAAGTTCTCCTCGACCCTGTCGGAGGCGAACGGCTCCACCAGAAGCCACGTGCCGTCCTGAGCCAGCGCTTCCCGCACCCGCCTGGCCGCCCCGAGCGGGTCGCCCATGTCGTGCAGGCAGTCGAACATCGTCACCAGGTCGTAGCCGGTCCCTGTGAAGGTCTGCGCGGTGGCCACCTCGAAGCTGACCCGGTCGGCGAGCCCGGCCTCCGCGGCACCCTTGCGCGCCAGCGCGATCGAATCGGCGTGGTAGTCGGAGCCGACGACCGTGGTACGCGGATACGCCTCGGCGAGCAGGACCGACGACGAGCCCAGACCACAGCCGACGTCGGCGACCAGGGCCCCGGCCGTCAGCTTCGCCTCGACACCGTCCAGCGCGGGGATCCAGCTCGGGATCAGCTCGGCGACGTAGCCGGGCCGGTAGAACGCGTCGCACCCGACGAAGACGTCCTCGTCGTGCTCGTGCCAGCCGACGCCGGCACCGGTACGGAACGCCTCGGTGATGCGCGGTTCCGCGCGCAGCATGCCCAGAGAGATGAGGAAGGCCGTCGGCACGTTGGGACCGTTCGGGTCGGCCAGGCAGAACGCCTGCTCCTCGGTCAGCGAGAACTGACCGGTCTCCGGTTCGTAGCTGACATATCCCCCGGCGGCCTGTCCGCGCAGCCACTCGGTGAGGTAGCGCAGGTGGCACCCGGTGCGCTCGGCGAACTGCTCGGGCGTCGCCGGGCCCTCCGCGAGCGCGCGATAGAGGCCGAGCCGCTGCCCGATGACGACGGAGCCGGCGGCGTCGGTCGCTGCCAGGTCGCTCACGAACCGGCCCAGGAACTCGTTCACCTTCTCGTGGTCCATCTCTGGTCTCCCCTCCTGTCGGACCGGCTGGTGCCGGTCACAACCCCAGGGTCGGCCCGCCGCCTTTCACGGCCCTCGCACGGGCTATCGTCGTGCTAACAGGCCGAGTTCGTCCTCGTCACGGGAGTGTTGGACACGGGGGATGCCATGGCAGTCAGGAGCCTGCCGCCGCCGGTCCGGGTGGAGGTGCTCGGGCCGCTGCGGCTCCTCGTTGACGGCGCCCCTGTGGAGGTGTCCGGCCCGAAACGACGGGCGGTGCTCGCGCTGCTCGCGCTCGCCGAGGGCCGAGTCGTCACGGTCGATCGCCTCGTGGACGCGCTCTGGCCGTCGGAGGTTCCAGAATCCGGGCGTCAGGCCCTGCACAACCACGTGTCCCGGCTGCGTGGGCACCTCGGTCCTGCGGCGGCCCGGCTCGAGACGCGGCATGACGGTTATCTGCTCGCGCTCGAGCGCGACGAACTGGACGTGGCACAGGCGCGAGCACTGCTCGCGACGGCGCGTACGACGGCGCAGCGGGACCCGGCAGGCGCGCTCTCCCTGCTGCAGGAGGCGCACGGGCTGTGGCGAGGGCCGGTTCTCGCCGACCTCTCCGACGTCGTGCCCATCGCCACCGCGGTCGAGGAGTACGCGCAGCTGCGCCGCGAAGTGACCGACGCGCTGGTCGACAGCGCCCTCGCCGCAGGACAGGCTGATGAGATCCTGGGCCTGGCCGCCGCGTCGTCGGCCGCCGACCCCCTGCGGGAGCCCGCCGTCCTGCTGCTCATGCGGGCGCTGGCGGCGACCGGGCAGGCGCCGGAGGCCCTGCGCGTCGGACGGGAGTATCGGCGCAGGCTGGTCGAGGAGACCGGCCTCGATCCTTCAGCCGCGCTCGACGCGCTCGACCGCGAGATCATCGGCGGCGCCGCCGGTTCCCCGCCCAGCCGGCCCGAGGGGCCCGCCCGGCCGACCACGCGGCTGTTCGGCCGGGAGTCCCAGGTCGCTGCCCTGCATCGGCTGCTGGCGGCCGAGCGCCTGGTCACGCTCGTGGGGCCAGGCGGCATCGGCAAGACCCGGGTCGCTCTGGAGGTCGCGCTGCGGAGCGGCACGGCGACGGTGCTGCTGCTGGCGCCGGTCACCGACCCCGCCGCCATCCCGCACGCGCTGGCGGCGGCCATGAACCTGAAGATCGACCAGGGTGACGTGCTGTCCGCGTGCGTCGCCGTGCTGGGCGACCACCCCGGCCTGTTGATGATCGACAACTGTGAGCACCTGCTCGACGGGGTCAGGGACACGGTGGACGTGATCCTCTCCTCATGTCCCGGAATCTCCTTGTTGACCACCAGCCGCGAACCTCTCGGACTGGCGGCCGAATACGTCTCACGGCTGGCGCCGCTTCCGCTGCCCCGCCCCGACCAGGACCCCTCGCGGGCTCCGTCCGTGGCGCTGTTCCTGGACCGGGCCCGACGGGTCCGCCCCGGTCCACCGCCGACGCCGGCGGAGCTGTGCACGGTCGCCGACATCGTGCACCGGCTCGACGGGATGCCGCTGGCCATCGAACTGGCGGCGGGCCGGCTGTCCACGCTGTCCCTCGCCGATCTGCGTGGCCGCCTGGACCGCTCGCTCGACCTGCTCGGTGATGGCAGGCCCAGCGCGGACTACCGGCACCGCACGCTGCGCGCGACCATCGAGTGGTCGTACCAGCTCCTCACCGAGGACGAACGGCGGCTGTTCCGGCATCTGTCGGTCTTCCCCGACGGTGTCGATCTCGACACCGCCGAGCGGCTCGCCGCCGAGCTGGGCCTGGACACTGATCCGGGAAGCGCTCTGGCCCGTCTCGTCGACGCCTCCATGATCGACGCCTCCTTCCAGGGGACCACCCGGTATCGCATGCTGGAGACGCTGCGGGCCTTCGGGCTGGACCGGCTCGCGGCGGCCGGCGAGGAGAAGGCCGCCGTGGAGCGCATGGCCCGGTGGGCTGTGGAGCTGACCTCATGGATCGAGGCCACCATGACCACCGAGCGGGAGCCCGAGGCGGACGCCGTCCTGCGCCGCGAGCTGCCGAACCTGCGGGCCGCGTGGCGGCTGGTTCGCAGCCGGGGCTGTCTGGACGAGGCCGCGGCGATGGTCATCGCGCTGTTCGAGACGGTCGCCTACCGCGACCTGATCGAGCTCCGGGACTGGGCAGAGGAACTGGCCGGCGACCAGGGGCTCGCCGGCCACCCGCGGGCCGGCGCCGTGCTCGCGACCGCGGGGGAAGCCGCCTACCACCGTGGCGACTACCGCCAGGCCGACCGGCTCGCCCGCGCCGGGCTGGAGAAGGCGGGCGACAGCATCGGGTCATGGCACTGCCTGATGGTGCTGTCGGTGGCCGACCTGGCGCGCGGCGCCTACGACGACGTGGTCGAGCATTCCCTCGCCGCAACCGTTCTCGCCGGCCCGCACCGGGAGAGCCTGGGGATCGCCGCCCTCGCGACCGCCTACGCGGGTGATCCTGATGCGGCGCGCGGACTGAACGAGCGGGGGCTGGCCGGCGCGGTGTCGCCCACGATGCTCTCGTGGGGCGCCTACGTCGCCGGAGAGATCGAGAGTCTCGCGGGCCACAGCGAGCCGGCCGAGCGGCATTACCTCCGTGCCATCGACCTGGCCCGCACCTCGGGCGCGACCTTTCTCGTCGGCGTCGCGACCGTCGGGCTGCTGTCGGTGCGCGCCGCCACGGGCCGGGTCCACGAGGCGCTGGGCGGCTACCGCGACGTCATCGAATACTTCGCCCGCAACGGCAACTGGACCCACCTGTGGGTCACCCTGCGCAACCTCGCCGATCTGCTACGCAGGCTCGGCGACGACGAGCCCGCGGCGCTGATCGACGCCGCGGCGGCCCAGGCTCCCGACGCTCCGGCCGTGGACCGCTCCCACGGCGAACGCCCCGCGCGCGCCGTGGCCGCTTCAGCGACGCCGATCCCCAGCCGGGTCGCCCTCCTCGAGCTGGCTCGGCAGGCGATCGAGCGGAACCTCACTCGGTCCTGACAGCCGTTGGGCGCGGCTCGGCGAACGACTCGTCGCCGACCCATGCCGTGAAACGGTCGACGCCCATGGCGGCGATGAGCTCGCCCGTCTGCGTCTCCTGCGCCGCCAGGGCACGGACTTTGCGGGCCGCCGTCTCCGCGTCCAGCACGAGGTCGACCGCCAGCAGGTGGGCCGGTGTCGTGATCGGGTATCCCGGCGGGAAGATGCCCAAGCTCTCGTTGAGCGCGCTCCAGCGCGGTGCCCGCCGCTCCGCGAAGGTGGCGTACAGCAGCCGCGCTCCGGTTGAGGCGGCGCGGCCGAACGCCGCGGTGGTCCAGGCCGAGACCGCCTGATGGTCCGGGTGACCGGTGATGCCGTCAGGGCCGAAGGTGAGCACGGTGTCGGGCCGCACCCGCTCGATGACGTCGCACAGCCGAGCGACCGCGTCGGACCTGCTGGCCTGCGCGCACTGCCCGTCCCTGTAGCCGAGCCAGTGGTGCTCGCCGACCCCGAGGATCTCCAGGCAGCGCGCCAGCTCGCGGGCGCGCGCCGCGGCGAGTCGATGCGGCGGCCACTCCACCGGGTCACCCGTGCCGAGCTCGCCGCAGGTCGCGGTCACGCACACCACCCGCGATCCGCTGTCGCGAGCCAGGGCCATCAAACCGCCGGACAGGTAGGCCTCGTCGTCAGGATGCGCCCAGATCCCCAGGATGACGCCCAGGTCGGCGACATCACACGCACGCTCGATCATGCCAGGACCTCCCTGCCGAATATGCCGTGTACGGCCAGGCCCGCGCCGCAGCAGGCGACGGCGATCACACAGAGACCGCCGACTCCCGCGGTGTCGACCACCAGGCCACCGGACAGCGCGCCGGCCGCGGACCCGAGATGGATCGCGGAGCTGTTCAGGGCGAGCAGCAGGGGCGCCGACCCCGCCCCCAATCCGATCAGGCGGTGCTGCTGTGCGGGGACGAACGCCCAGGCCGCGATCCCCCACGCGACCATGACCGCCGGCGCCCCGGCCGCCGTCGTCGCGACGTGCGGGAGCGCCGCGAAAGCCACGGCCAGCACGGCCACAGCCGGCAAGATCACCCGTCGAGGGCCGCTCCGGTCGGCCGCGGTCCCGCCCCACCAGGTGCCCAGCATGCCTCCGATGCCGAACGCCCCGATCAACAGCCCGAGCCCGAGCGGCCCTGCCCCTGCCGCCACCTGCAGGGGAAGGTAGGTGTACATGCTGTACGAGGCGGTCATCACCAGGAAGGTCACGCCGAGCACCCCCACGACGGCAGGCGAACGCATCGGGCGCAGCCGCTCGCGCACCGTGGCGCGCGTCAGCGGGCCCGGCCCCGCACGGGTGAGCAGCAGAGCGATCACGGTGGCCCCCGCCAGCACGGCGACCAGCCCGAACGCCACCCGCCACGAGAGCCTCGACGCCAGCGCCACACCCAGCGGAGCGCCCAGCACCATGGCGGTCGCCGTACCCCCCAAGATCACGCTCAGCGCCCGCCCGCGGTGGCTCGCCGGTACGGCCGCGACGGCCGCCGCGCAGGCGGCCGGCACGTAGACCGACGCGGCAAGCGCTCCCAGCACCCGGACGGCGAGCAGCGCGGGAAGCGCCGGCGCCACCGCCGACAGCGCGCTCAGAATCCCGAACAGCGCCGCTGAGCCGATCAGCACCCGTCGCAGCGGCCACGACCCGAGCAGAGCGCTGAGCAGCACCGCGCCGATCGCGTACGCCAGCGCGAACACCGTCACCGTCAGCCCCGCGGCGCCGACGGTGACACCGAGGTCCCGTGAGATCCCGCCGAGCATCCCGGCCATCGCGAACATGTCGGTACCGATCGCGAACGCGCCGATCCCGAGGGCCACGACCGCGAGCCACCTGCGCCGGTCCCCTTCCGGTAGGCGGGCTGTCCGGTCCAGCACCGCCGTGCTGACCACGTCATCGTCCATCTCGTCCTCCACGTTCGTCGCCATCCGATCGTGGAAGCACGGACTCGCAGCGCACTACCGCGGCGCTGTCACCGCCGGAACCAGGCCTGCTCGGAGGTGATCTTGCAGGGCCACTGGATCGCCTTCTTGCCCTTGAGCTTCTCGCCTGACCCGATGGCCAGGCACATGCCGGTGGCCCTGTTGCGCAGCCGCTGCATGCCGTCGTAGACCCACTCCTGGGCCAGCCCGCCATCGGTGCACGGCCACTGGATCGCGACCTTGCCCTGCTTCTTCTCCCCCCGCCCGATCGCCAGGCACAACCCGGTCTTGACGTTCACCAGCCGACGGTCGGAGCGGTGGATCCAGCGCTGGGCCTTGCTCCCGATGCAGGGCCACTGGATCACCGGCTTGCCGGCCTTCACCTCTCCCCCGCCGACGGCCAGGCACATGCCGGTGGCGCCGTTGACGTGCGCCCGGCCGGGGCCGGCGGAGGACGCCACGGCCTGTGAGGACGCGGCGGGCGACAGGGACAGGACGGTCAGGGCGGTCACGACCACGGCGGTGGTCTTGGAGCTCGTGCGCATGGAGGTCCTTCACTCGGTGGGTGATCAAGGGGGGATGGGATCACGAGACTGGTCACGATGGGCAAGCAGGCCGGGACAGCTCCCCCTGCGGCCCACGGCGGGCAAGCGGCCCTTGACCGTTTGCCCGCGGAGACCTGTGGCACCAGGATCATGGCGGCACGATTGTTCGACACCCCTCATCAGACAGGCAAACAATGCTTCTCTCGGCGAACGGGTCCTCGCCACGCCTCCCCGACCCGTGGCAGTGGCTTCTGACACCGATCGGCCCTCGTGCGTTGCCTGCCCGCGCAGGCCTGCACGCCGCGACGCACGCGATCGGCGAACCCGGGTCACGCGTCGAGGCGAACCCTCTTGGTCGTCCAGTGAACGGAGTCCGATAGCGGTGGCAGGCCGTCGCGAAAGTCCGGTGGACCCGGAAGCAGGACCGGTTCAACGCTTCGCCTCCGAGTTACGCGACCTGCGCCAGAAAGCGGACGGCCTCACCTATCGGGCCATGGCCAAGCGCGCGGGTTACTCGGTCACCACGCTGTCGCAGGCGGCGGCGGGCGAGCGTCTGCCTTCACTGCCCGTCGTCCTGGCCTTCGTGCAGGCATGCGACGGAGACCTCTCCGAATGGGAGCGCCGCTGGCAGCAGGTCGCCGATGAACTGGCCCGCCAGAGGGCGGACGAGGATGACGCCGCCGGGCCGTACCTGGGGCTGGCTTCCTACGACACCCATGATTCCGGTCGATTCTTCGGACGGGAGCGGCTCGTCGAGGAGGTGCACGAGTTGCTTCGGCGGCATCGCTTCGCCGCGGTGTTCGGCCCTTCGGGCAGCGGTAAGTCGTCCCTGTTGCGTGCCGGGCTCGTCCCCGCGGCACGTGGGGAGACGACACCCTCGGGTCAGTCCTTCGGGCAGAGCCTGGTACTCACCCCGGGGGAACACCCGATGCGGCACGCCGACCGGTTCGTCCCTGGCGAGGGCGGCTTCGACACACTGATCGTGGTCGACCAGTTCGAGGAGGTGTTCACGCTCTGCAGGGACCAGCGTGAGCGGGGGCAGTTCATCGACCTGCTGCTCAGCGCGCGACAACCGCAGAGCGGGATGAAGGTGGTCATAGCGGTGCGCGCCGACTTCTACGGGCGATGCGCCGAGCACCGCGAGCTCACCGTAGCGCTGCGCGAGGCCAACCTGCTGGTGGGGCCGATGCGGCACGAGGAGCTCAGGGAGGCGATCGTCCGGCCGGCGATGGCCGAGGGCCTGACGGTGGAGCGGGCGCTGACGGCCGCGATCGTCGCCGACGTCGCCGACGAGCCGGGGGCACTTCCGCTGATGTCGCACGCGCTGCGGGAGGTCTGGCGCCGCCGTACGGGCAAGATGCTGACCTTGGGCGCCTACGAGAGCGTGGGCAGGGTCCATGGGGCGATCAGCCATACCGCGGAGGAGCTCTACGCCGGCCTGTCGCCGGCGCAGGCGAGGATCGCCCGGCGGGTCCTGCTCAGGCTGATCAGTCCGGGCGAGCAGGCCCAGGACACCCGCCGTCCCGCCGCCCGGGCGGAGCTGGACCCCTACGGGGAGGCGGACACCGCGCTGGTCATCGAGCAGCTGGCCGCGGCCAGGCTGCTCACGCTGCACCAGGACAGCGTGGAGCTCGCGCATGAGGCCTTGATCGAGTCGTGGCCGCGACTGCGTGGATGGGTGGACGAAGGACGCGATCGCCTGCGCACACATCGGCAGTTGACCGAGGCGGCCCAAGGGTGGGAGGCGCATGGCCGGGATGCCGGGCTGCTCTACCGGGGCAGCCGCCTGGCCGTCGTCGACAAGCTGTTCGTCGAGCCGGGGGACCGCGACGACCTCACGCCCCTAGAACGGGACTTCGTTCACGCGAGCGCGGCACTGGCCCGGCGCACCTCCCTCATGCGGGTCGCCGTCTCGGCCGTTCTGGTGATCTTGCTGGTCGCCTCCATGGTGGCGGCGGGAGTCGCCGTCCGGCAGGCCGGACTGGCCGACGACCGGCTGCGGGAGGCGACGGCCCGGCTGGCCGCCAGACGCGCGGCCACCCTGCGGATGAGCGACCCGCAGCTGGCCCGCCGCCTGAGCGCCGCCGCCTGGCGGATCGCCCAGGTCCCCGAGGCCAGGAGCGAGCTGATCGACTCGATGGCGCTCCCCTTGGTGGACGTCGTCACCGCCCCGTACAACGCGACGGACCTGGTGCATGGGCTCAGCGTGGACGGCACCAAACTGGCCGTCTACACACCCGGGACGGCGGCCGAGCCTGCCGCCCTGCGTATATTCGACCTGGTCACCAAGAAGGAGATCGCGAACACGAGATGGAGCGGGCAGCAGGTCTGGAAAGTGGTGTGGAGCCCCGACGGCCGTACGGTGGCGGTGGACGACGATACCGACACCCGGTTGTGGGCCGTCGACGGCGCACGATTGACGGATCTCGGCGTGGCATTCCCCCAGCTCGCTCCTACGGAGTTCAGTCCGGACGGGCGCTTTCTCATCGGGGTCCGCGATGAGCTGAACGAAGTCTGGAGCGTCGCGGACGGCACACGCGTGCTCCTTGAGCCGGTCAGCGCCATCAGCCCGGACGGCCGGCTGGCCCTGGTCATCCCGGTGAACGCCGACGAGTTGACGGCCACCCTGTCATCCTCAGGCGATGGAAGGAGTTCGGGGCGGCGAGTGGAGCTGTGGGACTTCGAACAGCGCAAGCCGCTCCGGGCCTCCTGGCTGCCGCACACCGCCACGGACGGCGCGTTCAGCCCAGACGGCAAGCACCTGGCCGTCTCCACCTCCGACGGCATCTGGCTGTTCGACCTCTCCTCGGGCAAGGCGGTTCTACGCCCGCTGCTTCCGGCGTCCGGGCGCGTGGAGTTCAGCCCCGACGGCCGGTTCCTGGTCGGAACGCAGGCGGAGGGGCGGGTGACCTTGTGGCGGGTGGACGACGGCACACTGCTGATGAGCTCCCCGATTCCCTCCGACGTCGTGGCAGCCGATGCCCGTTTCTCACCGGATACCCGCCTTCTCCGGGTGACCGGCCAGTACGGCACGGTGAACGTCCTGGACATCTCCCCCTACACCCACCCCGAGGTACTCGCTCCGGGAGGTGACGAGCGGCTGTTCAGCCCCGACGGCCGCTACCTGGTGACGACGAATCACCGGAAGGGCAGGCCGGAGGTGCGCCTTTGGGATGTCGCCGCGCGCAAACCCGTGAGCGGCCCGCTACCCGTCGACGATCTTCCTGAAGAGGATTCCACGGAGACGGCGTACGCCCCGGTGTTCAGCCCCGATGGGCGTACGCTCGCGCTCGCCCACCCCGCGTCCCCCGTGGTGACCTTGTGGGACGTCACGAACGGCCGCCGCGTCGGCGCGTTCCGCGTCCGGAGCCGGGGCGCCGTCGGAGTCATGTCCCTGACCTTCTCCCCCGACGGCGAAACCGTCGCGTTCGTCCCGCTCAGCCCGTATCCAGATGACAAGGAGGCGATGTGGGACCTGGAGCTGTGGGACGTGCGAGCTCGCCGATGGCTCCGCACCGTCGCCGGTGCGGGATCCGGGATCATGATCTTCGAGCCTGACGGGCGCCGGCTGTTCGTGGACGTGTCCCCGGAGGGGCGCCTACTGGTCGACACGGCCACCGGCGAGATACGCCGGCGATCATCCGACGCCCGCGCCGAGGGAGAGATTCTCTTCATCGAGAACATGGCCGCGATCGGCGACGTCGACGGGCGTGTGACGTTCTGGGACAGGGAGTTGCGCAGGCCCCTGTCCCCGCCGCAGACGGCGCACACGGCATCGATCAACGCTCTCGTTCCTTACCCGCGGGGCGAACTGCTCGCCACCGTCGCCGGCGAAGGCGAATACGGCATCCAGCTATGGGACTGGCGGGGACACCAGCGGATCGCCTCACCGATCACCTACCACACCCGGTCCGTACCGGCCGTGGCGTTCAACCGGACCGCTCTCCTCGTCTCATCCGCCGACGGGGCCTTACGGGAGATCACCGTCGATCCAGGCGCCGCCACCGCCGTGATCTGCCGCCGGGACGGCGGCCTGTCCCCTGCCGAGTGGCAAGCGCACATCCCGGAACTGGCCTATCAGCGGACCTGCCACCGATGACCTCATGGAGCTGCCGCCTGACGGGGCTCCGCCATACCGCGGGCGGGCTACCGCAGAAGTTGCAGCACCGTCGGCAGGGCGGGTGAAGGTCCCCTTCTCTTTCCACCCTGCGGCTGACGCGCAGGACGGCGTCCCGTTCGTAACCTGATGCGGCCCAACGGCCTCGAACGAACCGCTCGCGCAAGGATCTGCGCCGTTTCCCGGCAGCGAGCCCGTTCACAGCGCCCTGTATGGCCGCCACATACGAGAGAGGACGGACTTTATGCGTGCAGCCATGACCCTCCTGACCGGGATCACGCTGGCCGGTGGCCTGCTGGTGGCTCCCGCCGAGGCCTCCGGCGGAGCCGGCGGAGCCGGCGGAACCATCGTCGAACTGCAGAACGCCGCCACCGGCATGTGCCTGGCGATCGGCCGCGGTGAGGCGCGCAAGGGCAAGACCGCCATCCAGTGGCCCTGCATCCACAGCCCGGCGCAGCGCTGGATGATGACGTCCGAGGGGTATCTGGTCAACGTCGCGACCGGGATGTGCCTGGCGATCGGCGGCGGACAGGAGCGCAGGGGCAAGGCCGCCATCCAGTGGACGTGCAACGGCGGATGGGCGCAGCGCTGGAAGAACAAGCAGATATGGCGTGGCTCCACGGATTCCCAGATCTCCGGCCTGCCGCGGCACTTCATGAACGGCGCGACCGGGATGTGCCTGGCGATCGGCAACGGACAGGCCCGCAAGGGCAAGGCCGCCATCCAGTGGCCGTGCAAGAAGTCGCTCTCACAGGCCTGGCACATCACCGTGGTCGGCTAGGAGCCGCAGAGCGTGAGGCTCTATCGGCCGGGGGTGACGAGGCCGGCTTCGTAGGCCAGCGCGACCGCCTGTGCGCGGCTGGTGAGGTTGAGTTTCGTCATGGCGCGGTTGAGGTGGGTCTTGACGGTGGCGGCGCTGACGCACAGGCGGCTGGCGATCTCGGTGTTGGACAGCGCGTGCCCGACCAGCTTGAGCACCTCGGCCTCGCGGGCCGTGAGGCTGCCCAGCTCGGGCGAGGGCGGAGCGGCGGCCGGGGTGGGGCGGCGGGTGTAGGCCTCGATCAGGCGGCGCGTGACGCTGGGGGCGAAAAGCATGTCGCCGGAGGCGACGGTGCGGATGGCGGCGATGAGCCGTTCGGGCGGGGTGTCCTTGAGGAGGAACCCCGACGCCCCCACGCGTAAGGCGCTGTAGACGTACTCGTCGAGGTCGAAGGTGGTCAGGATGAGCACCAGGGGCCGGTGGTCGTGCTCCGCGGCGAGGATGCGCTCGGTCGCCGTGACGCCGTTCATCCCGGGCATCCTGATGTCCATGAGGATCACGTCGGGGCGGGTGGCCGCCGCCATGCCGACGGACTCCTCGCCGCTCGCCGCCTCTCCCACGACGTCCAGGTCGGGTACGGCGCGGATGAGCGCCGCCAGGCCCGCACGGATGAGAATCTGATCGTCGACGACGAGTACCTTGATCATGCGTTCGGCTCACCGGGCGGGTCGGAGGGCTGATGGACAATGCCGGGGGGCGGCATGGGCAGGGTGACCACGACCTCGAATCCGCCTGACGGCTTTACTCCGGCCGTGACCGTTCCCTTGTAGAGCTTGACGCGTTCGCGCATGCCGATCAAGCCGTGACCGTCTCCCTGCGAGGTGGGCGCCGTTCCGACGCCGTCGTCGGCGACGCGTAGTTCCAGCTCGCGCCCATAGGTGAGCGAGACCCACGCGCTCGCCTGGCCCGCGTGTTTCAGCACGTTGGTGAGGCACTCCTGAACGACCCTGTACGCGCACAGATCGATCCCGGACGGCAGCGGGCGCACGGAACCGGTGATCGACACATGGACCGGCACGCCCGCCGAGCGCACCCGTTCCACCAGTTGGTCGAGCCGTTGCAGGCCGGGGACCGAGTCGTAGCCGTCCCCCTCGTCGTCGGCGTCGATGCGCAGGACGGACAGCAGCCGCCTCATCTCGCCCATGACCTCGCTGCCGGTGTCGGCGATGGTGGAGAGCGCGCCGCGCGCCGTCGCAGGGTCGGAGCCGAAGACGTACCGGGCCAGCCCCGCCTGGATCACGATGACGGACATGTGGTGGGCGACCACGTCGTGCAGCTCGCGAGCGATGCGTACCCGTTCCTCGGTGACGGCGCGCCGCGCCCTGTCCTCCTGCTCCTGGCGCAGCCGCTGCGTGAGGTGGGCCAGCTGCTTGTTGCGCTCGACCAGCAGCCGGGTGCTGTTGCCGAACGTCCAGGCGACCGCGACCATGACGCTCACCTGCACGAGGTTCGGCCAGAGGTACTCGCCAGGACCGAGGAACGACGCGTGCCACCAGGAGGCCGCCACGGGCAGCCCCCACGGGAGCGAGACCGCCGGGCGCCGCCGGCTGGCCACGGTGTAGAGCGCCAGCAGCGGTGCCACCTCGTTGAGCCTGGAGTCGTAGCCCGCCGCGTGAAAGACGACCGCCGCAGCGCACGAGATCGCCAGCACGGCGAGCGGAGCCCTCCGCCGCCATGCCAGCACGAGGTTGGTCAGGAGCGTCAACCCCACGCCGACGGCGTCCAGGGGGCGCTGCGCATAGCCCAGATCGCCGGAGTCCGTGGCGAACGCGAATCCGAAGCCCAGGGTGGTGCCGGCGGCCACCACGCTGAATGTCAGGTCGACGACGAAAGGATCGATCTCGGCGAGCCGTCTGAGGGACGGCAGCACCTTTGCGCGCATCAGCGCATGGTAGCCGCGATCGTCTCCGTCCCTCATCGGCCGCATGGCTACCTGCCGCTACGACTCGGGCGGTATGCGCCGCGCGCCGTACCGCGCAGGTTTACCTCCGCGGCCGTCCGCGGCCTTGGAGGCGATGCAGGCACGGCATCGCGGCCCGTGACAGGCGTCATGCAGGCACCTGCTGCCGGCTCTTTCAACTGAACTATTGAGTACAGAAACAACTGTCCTGTACAGTACAGTTCAGTTAATCTCCTCAGCGAAAGGCAGCCATGAACGAGACCTGGGCCGTGGTCCACGCCGAACGCGAGGCACTGATCCGAGATCTGGAGACCGTCCCACCGGAGCGGTGGACCACACCGTCCCTGTGCCCCGGCTGGGACGTGCACGACGTCGTGGCGCATCTCGCCGATGACGCCAAGACCACCCGCCTGAGCTTCCTTCTCCGTCTTGCCGCCGCCCGCTTCGACTTCGACCGTTACAACAACGCGGGAGTCGCCCGGGAGCGCGCCGGCGAACCGCGACGCACGCTCGCCTCGTTCCGCGCGGCGCGCAGGAGGACTACCGGGGCTCCTGCGCCGCAAGCCACCCGGCTGGTCGAAGCGTTCGTGCACGGAGAAGACATCCGGCGCCCACTCGGCCTCAGCAGGGACCATCCGGTCCAGCACGTCGCCGCCGCGCTGCGTTACCAGCTCGGCGCGGGAGTGGCGCTCGGCGACGGCAAGGAACGAGCGCGTGGACTGCGCCTGATGGCGAGCGACACGGCTGTCGATGTCGGCAAAGGCCCTGAGGTGCGCGGCACCGCCCTGGCGCTGCTGCTGGCGGTGTCCGGGAGGCCCGTCGGCCCAGACGAGCTGACCGGCACCGGCGTCCCCGCGCTGACACGAGACGGAGGACTCCACCACGGGTGACACCGCAGGAGCGGCGCGGGAGATCGATGCCCTGTTCACCGCCTCGATCGGATGCCCGGCTCGACCGAAGCCGACCTTCCTCTAGATATTCGTTGACACGAATATTCTCTATGGTGAATACTTCACCTCATGGACGCACTCCTCACCGCACTGGCCGACCCGGCCCGCTGGCGGCTCGTCTGCCTGTTGGCCGAGCGGCCCCGCCCGGTCGGCGTCCTCGCCCAGCTCGCCGAGGCGCGCCAGCCGCAGACGACCAAGCATCTGCAGGCCCTTGAGCGCGCCGGCGTCGTCACCTCCCAGCGCACCGGCCAGCGCCGCATCTACGCGCTCCAGCCCGGTCCGCTGCGGGAGTTGGCGGCGGCGCTCAGCCGGCTCGCCGACACCGCCGACCAGGCCGGTGGCCCGCGCGAGACCTACGACCGCTACGGGCTGAGCCTGCGCGCAGAGCGGCTCGCCGCGCAGGAGCGGGGGTGGGCCGACAGCCGCTCATTCAGATTCCACCGGTCACTGATGGGACCCCCCGAGCTGGTCTGGCGCCACCTGACCGAGGCCGCCCTGCTCGCCCGATGGTGGACGCCCGACGATCTGCGCGTCTCCGAGCTCCTCTTCGAGGCGCGGCCGGGTGGGCGGATCGTCCACGAGTACCGCGATGCCGAGGACGCCGACGGCTCCGACCTGGTCGCCGGGCGCGCGCATGGAGTCGTCGACGACGTACGCCCCGGTGAGCGCCTCTCCTACCGGCTCTCCCCGCTGCTTCCCGACGGCAGCCTCGCCTTCACCGCCCACGTCGACCTCGGCCTCCGGCCCACCGACGCCGGCACGGACCTCGACGTCCACTGGCGGATCACCGACAGCACCGTCGACTCCGCGGACTTCGTCGCGGGCATCGAGATCGGCTTCGGCCAGAGCCTCGACAAGCTCGCGGCGACCCTCGCCGCGAGCCCGCACGACACCGACAGCACCGGGCACGTCAACACCGAGCACGTCAGCACCGGGCACGACACCGACACAAGGAGCACGACATGACCAACCCGACCGGCCGCAGGGTGACCGCGAACCTGAGCCTCACCCTCGACGGGCGTTACAACGGTCCCGGCGGGCCCAGCGATTTCGGGGCGTTCGCCCCGTATGTGACCACGGAGGTCGCGCGCGACCACATGACCCGCATCTGGGAGGGCGCGACGACGGCGCTGCTCGGCCGGCTCAACGCCGAGGGATTCATGGGGTACTGGCCGTCGGTCGCCGACGACGAGAACGCCGATCCGCGTGATCGCGGGTACGCGAAGTGGCTGGTCGACACGGACAAGGTGGTCCTCTCGACCACCTTGACGCAAGCGCCGTGGGAACGCACCCGCGTGGTGAGCGCCCCCGCCACGGACGTCGTCACCGAACTGAAGTCCACCGGTGAGGGCGACATCCTCGTCAACTCCAGCGCGAGCATCATCAAGCCGCTGCTGTCGGCGGACCTGCTCGACCGGCTGTACCTCATGATCTTCCCCGAGATCGCCGGGGGCGGGCAGCGACTGTTCGACGACGGCCTGCCGGCCACGAAGTGGACACTCTCTCACCAGCACACCGGCGAGCTGGGCGAAATGGCCATGGTCTACGACCGAGCCCGCTGAACCGACCGATCAGGGTCAGCGCACCCCGCCCACGACCGCCTTGCCCTCGCCGGCAGCCGCCGCGTAGAACGACCCGAGGGCCTCGAATCCCTCATGAGCGCCGAGGAACGGCTATCGCCGGCACCCCGATCGATGCCGGGTCCGCCATCATCATGAGACTGCGGGCGATCGGGAAGACGTCCGCTGACCACCCCGTCCCGCTCCGAGTTCCCTCGGCCCTCCTGCTGCGGGCAACCCGGCAGCTGGTAAGACTCACCTGCGGCTACTCGCGGGCGGCAGACCCTCGATCCGAGTCGCGTTCTTGGGCGATGCGGTTCTGCACCTGGTCCCATTCGATGGGCAGTCGCTCGGCGGGCACCGTCCAGAAGATGAACGTGGACTCCCGCATCACAGCACGCTTGCGACGCATGGTCGTCCTGTGCGGCTCGGTGGCGGCGTAGGCGTGCACGGCGGCCTTGTCGGTCCAGGCGGAGACGGTCCAGAAGGTTCGTTTGAGCAGGTCGGCCTTCAAGGAGACACCCAGAGCACCAGGCGATCGACGAGCCTGGCGCAGCAACGTCATGGAGGCCATCAGGAAGCCTGGCACCTGGCGCAGCGATCTGACCTCCAGACGAGAGGCCATGATCAGCGCGTCGGGCGCGACAGGGGTGTCAACCTTGATCCAGGGCACAGTGGGCATCAAATGGCCTTTCGGTGGTGAGGTGTGGCGAGGTCGCGGGAGGCGAAGCCGTCCGCCTCCCGTCGAGGTTGGGTCCTGCACGCATGGGAAACACCCCCTTGCTGCGGTCCACCCTAGGGAGATCGGAAGGTCGGCAGAATGGCCGTCTGTCTTCGCCACATGTCCCAGCGTCTCGCCCCTGCGGCGTTCTCAGCGAAGATCACCAACGGGGCCGAACTCGCCCGAGGGCGGGGGCGCTCTTCGCGCGATAAGTCGGACCGAGGAGGGCCGCCACCCCGTCCGGCTCGCTTGGAGCGACGGTCGTCAGCTGAACAGACCGGTGACGAGTTCCATGCTGCATCCTCGCTGCGCACGTCGAGCGGCCCGAGAACTCCGATACGCATCGGCCCAGTATCCCGGCTCAGGCCAGCACGCCTCGAATCCTCGTCGAGGACCTCGAGGGCTGGAAGGAGCGGCTCTGACGGTGTGACGACGTTCACGCCCGGTTGACTTGGAGCGCGCTCGAAGCCCTAGCGTCCCTGGGCAGAAGACGGTTCCGAGCCAGGAGGCAGCAGCATGAACAACGTCCCCACCCGGTACCTGGGCGAACTGGCGGTCTCCGCGCAGGGCCTGGGGTGCATGGGCATGAGCCACGGCTACGGCGCCACGGACGACGCGCAGTCGATCGCGACCCTGCAGCACGCCCTCGACCTCGGGGTGACCTTTCTCGACACCGCCGACTTCTACGGCGCCGGGCACAACGAGGAGCTGATCGGACGGGCCGTCGCAGGGCGCCGCGACGAGGTGGTGCTGGCCACGAAGTTCGGCTTCGCCAACCGTCTGGGCGAACCCACCAGGGTCCGCGGTGACGCCGCCTACGTGCGGCAGGCTTGCGAGGCGTCGCTGCGCCGGCTCGGGGTCGACCACATCGATCTGTACTACCAGCACCGGGTCGATCCGCAGGTGCCGATCGAGGAGACCGTCGGCGCCATGGCCGAGCTGGTGCGGGAGGGGAAGGTCCGTCACCTCGGGCTGTCCGAGGCCGGGGCGCCGACCATCCGGCGGGCGCACGCGGTGCATCCGATCGCCGCGCTGCAGAGCGAGTGGTCGCTGTGGACCCGCGACCTGGAGGCGGAGATCGCCCCGGTCTGCCGTGAGCTCGGCATCGGCCTGGTCCCCTTCTCCCCGCTCGGGCGCGGCTTCCTGACCGGCCGCTACAACTCGGTCGAGGGGCTGGAGGAGAGCGACGTACGGCGCGGCCAGCCGCGTTTCGCCGACGGCAACCTCGAAAGGAACCTGGCGATCGTCGCGAGGCTGAACGAGCTGGCCGCGGCGAAGGGAGTCACCGCCGGCCAGCTCGCCCTGGCCTGGATGCAGTACCGGGGCGACGACGTGGTGCCGATCCCCGGCACCCGGCGGCGGCAGTACCTGGAGGAGAACCTCGCGGCCCTGGACGTCGAGCTGTCCGGCGAGGACCTCGCCGCCATCGAGGCCGCCGCCCCGCCCGACCAGGTCGCGGGCACCCGGTACGACGCGACCAGCCTCTCCTTCGTGAATGGTTGAGCCCACGCCCTCGGAGCGGTTCCGGTGGCCCCGGCCGCCACATCCGCCACGACGGTCGGGAGCACACGCAGGTGGTATATACGGGTGATGAACGAGCGCGACGCCGAAGTGATCCAGCCTGCGATGCTCGAACGTCCGGTGAATCCAGCCCGTTACAGAGGTGTGGTGCGGCCGGACAAGACCGTGCGGTGGGCGAGAAACGAGCTCGAGCAGGTCAGCCGGATGCGTGGGCGATCTCCGGACATGTGGCGCTTACCCGAGGCGCTGGACCACCTGGCCTCGTTGCTGACCGAGCTGGGTTGGGACGATCTCGCCTGCCTGGCTCGCCGGGAGGAGCTGGCGGTCTGCCGGACGTTGTCCCCTGCCCGGCCGGGCTTCTTCGCTGACCGGATCGTCCACGCCCTGGCCGCGTTACGCGACAACCTCATGGAGTGCAAGCGGCATGAGGAGGCACTGGAGGTTGTCGAGGAGCTCCTGCGACTGTCGGAGGCCAACCGATCGGCGCAGGCGCAGGCTCCGGGTGCGCGCTACTGGCGGACGGTGCTCCTGGCCAGGCTCGGCCGCGATCGCGAGGCGGTGGAGTCCGCGGCCGAGGCGGTGACCGAGATCCGTGAACGGCTACAGCACGCCGAGGCCCTCTCGACGGGCTTGGAGCTCATCCACGCGCTGGCGGCCTATGCGGATCGTCTGGACAAGGTCGGCCGCGTGGCCGAAGCCGCCGAGGTGAGCGCCGAGGTCATGGCGGCCTGGTGGCGCCGGGCCGACTCGACGGTTCAGTTCCTCCAGACGCTGGACCTGTGCAGCGAACGGCTCGTCCGGAGCGGGCAGACCGAACGGGCGCACGCGTGCATCATCGAGGCGATGAGAAAGCTGCGGCGCCGTAAGCGCGACACCTACCAGGCAGGGGCCTGGCACAACCTCGGCGTCCGGCTGCTCGCGCTGGGGGCGCCGGAGGCGGCGCTGACCGCCGGCCAGGAAGCGGTACAGCTCTACCGCGACAGGGCGCGCGCTCATCAGGAGCGGCACCGGGAGCTGGAGGCGGAGGACGACTGGGACGACGACCATCGCTACTCCGAGGCCTACCTGCTCGGCCGGCGACGTGAGGAGCTGAAGTCCTCGCGCAGGCAGGTCCGTCGCGCCGAGCAGGATCTGCACGACGCCCTGCTCAGCCTGAGTGCCTGCCTGCAGCAGCTCGGCCGCCTCGACGAGGCGGCGGCGGCCGGCGCCGAAGCCGCCACACTCCCCGGCTGAGGCGCGTCCGCCGCCGTAGGCGGCTCAATCCTCGGAGGCGCTCGGCGTGCCCTGAGTGTCAGGGCGAGGGGGTACGGCGCGCAGGGCCAGGGCGAGCAGGGCGCGGGCGTCGGCGACGGGACGCTGTTCCACGACGTGCTCCAGCCACTGGGCCGTGACCGTCGAGTAGATCAGCCGCGCGGTGGGGTCGTGGGCGGGCAGCCCGAGCGCGTCGGCGACGATGGCGACGCATCCGTCGGTCCAGCGCCTGGCGAGTCGCTGGAGGGCGGGGTCGCGTCCGGCGTGCACGTACAGCTCCCACAGGGCCAGCTGACGCCCACGGTCGGCGTCCGCGACCTCGTCGATGATCTGCTCCAGGCCGTGGTCGGTCACCCATGCGCGGGTGGCGGCCAGTTCGCTGTCCACCAGGCAGGCGAAGGCCTCGGCCAGCAGGTGATCACGCGAGGTGAAGTAGTAGGTGGTGGCCGCCAGGGGCAGCTGCGCGCGCTGGGCGACCGCGCGGTGGGTGACGGCCGCGAAGCCGCCCTCGGTGAGCAGGTCGACGGCGGCCGCCAGCAGGGCGGCCCTGCGGCGCAGGCCGCGCGGCTGGGTGGCGGTCAATGCCCGCCCGCCAGGTTGAGCACGACCACACCGCCGACGATGAGCAGGATGCCGGCGACCTTCACCAGAGTGAGGCTCTCGCCGAGGAACAGCGCGCCGATGAGGGCGATGGCCGCGGTGCCCACGCCCGACCAGACGGCGTAGGCGGTGCCGACGTCCATGTGGAGCTTGAGCACCTGCGCCAGCAGCACGAAGGAGGCGACGTAGCCGAGGGCCACCACGACGCTCCAGCCCAGGTGGGAGAAGCCGTTGCTGAGTTTGAGCGCCGAGGTCGCCACGACCTCCGTCGCGATGGCGCCGAAAAGCAGGAGCCAGGCCATAGGGGACCCTTTCACGAAAAAGTGGTACGCACGTGCCACTTTAGCGGAGCCGGAATCGCGGATCCGCTTGAAACCGCTGTCGAATGCGTGTTCTATGTGGAGTGTGGGTTGGGACGCGCTTTCGCTCGTGGACGTCGCCGACGAGCGCCCGGCGATCGAGCGCCGCGCGCTCGCACGCGGAGCGTTCTACGAGACGCAGGCTCGCACGATGATCGAGAAGGTGCCCGCGAGCGCGGGCATCACCGAACGCTGGGCCGTCAGCCCCTACCGAGGGTGTGCGCACGCCTGCAGAGGGTGCGGCGCCAGGCGCCCGCATCGTGGTCTCGGTCTCGACGCAGGGCGCGACTTCGACACCCGCATCGTGGTCAAGGCCAACGCCGCGCCGCGCCTGCGCGCCGAGCTGACGCGCTGGCAGGGCGAGCCGGTCGCGATCGGCGTGGGCGGCGACTGCTACCAGGAGGCCGAGCTCACCTACCACCTGATGCCGCCACTGATCGCCGCGCTGGCCGAGGCCGGTGTGCCCTTCACCGTCTACACCAAGAGCCCTCTGGTGCTGCGCGACGCGGCCCTGCTGCGATCCGCGGGGGCGCGGGTGGCGGTCTCGATCGCCTTCGTCGACGAGCAGATCCGCCGCGCGGTCGAGCCCGGCGCGCCGACCGCGCAGCGCCGCCTGGAGCTGGTGGCGGCCCTCGCCGAGGCGGGCGTGGAGTGCAGGGTGCTGATGGCGCCGGTGCTGCCGCTGCTGAGCGACGCCGCCGACCAGCTGGCCGCCACCGTACGGCGCATCGCCGCCGCGGGGGCCACGGGGGTGGAGCCGGTGGTGCTGCGCCTGCCGCACGGCACCCGGCAGTGGTACCTCACCTGGCTGGAACAGGCACATCCCGCGCTGGTCGAACGCTATGCGGAGCTGTATGACAAGGCGGGCATGCCGGCGCTCGGCTACGAGTCGCGCATCACCGGTCAGATCGCCCAGCTGGCCCAGGCGTACGGCATGAGCTGCGGCCCCGCCCCCTCCCCCGCGCCCCGCCCACCGCAGGCCGACCAGCTCGCCCTCGTCTGACCCCGCCACCACCTCACCCACCCCGCTCCCCCGGCTCGGAGATGCGGCCGATCACGACAGCACGTCAGGCCGATCGTTCGCGGCGCTCGCGTGAGAGCTGCTCGCGCGGCACCAGGGTCGGGTTGACGTGCTCGAGGACGGTGTCGCGGGTGACCAGCACCTTGCCCACCTCCTCCAGGCTCGGCACCTCGAACATCACGTTGAGCAGGACCTCCTCGACCACCGCCCTGGCCGCCCTGGCGCCGGTACGGCGCAGCAGCGCCTGCTCGGCCAGCGCCTCGATCGCGTCAGGGGTGAACTCCAGCTCCACGCCGTCGAGCTCGAACAGGCGCTGGTACTGCTTGACCAGCGCGTTGCGCGGCTCGGTGAGAATGCGCCGCAGCGCCGTCGCGTCCATGGGCTGGAAGGTCGTCACCACCGGCAGCCTGCCGACGAACTCGGGGATCAACCCGAAGCTCAGCAGGTCAGAGGGCATGACGTCGGCGAGGCTGTCGCGCGGCGCGGCGCGCGGCGCCGCGTTGAAGCCCGAGCCGTGATCGCCTGCTCGCCGTTCGATGATCTGCTCGAGGCCGGCGAAGGCGCCGCCGACGATGAACAGCACGTTGGTGGTGTCGATCTGGATGAAGTCCTGCTGCGGGTGCTTGCGGCCGCCCTGGGGCGGCACGGAGGCGACGCTGCCCTCCAGCATCTTCAGCAGCGCCTGCTGGACGCCCTCGCCCGAGACGTCGCGGGTGGTCGACGGGTTGTCGCTCCTGCGGCCGACCTTGTCGATCTCGTCGATGTAGACGATGCCGCGCTCAGCTTTGGCGACGTCGTCGTCGGCGGCCCGCAGGAGCTTGAGCAGGATGTTCTCGACGTCCTCGCCGACGTAGCCGGCCTCGGTGAGGGCGGTGGCGTCGGCGACGGCGAAGGGGACGTCGAGCAGGCGGGCCAGGGTCTGGACGAGGTAGGTCTTGCCGCTGCCGGTGGGGCCGATGAGCAGGATGTTGGACTTGCCGAGCTCGACGGGGTCGTGGCCGGAGAGGGTGGCGTTGATGCGTTTGTAGTGGTTGTAGACGGCCACCGAGAGGGTCATCTTGGCGGCGTCCTGCCCGATGACGTACTGGTCGAGGAAGTCGTGGATCTCGCGCGGCCTGGGCATCGGGGCGCGCTCACCGGCTTCGGGCGGCAGGTCTTCGACGATGAGCTCGTTGCACAGCTCGACGCATTCGTCGCAGATGCAGACGCGGCCGGGTCCTGCGATGAGCTTCTTGACCTGCTGTTGGTTCTTGCCGCAGAAGGTGCAGGTCAGCGGGTTGGCGATGCGAGCCACCGCGGTCAGAGGGTGACCGGCAGCGTGGACAGCCGCCAGGTGCCGGGGTCGGGGACGCGCCGCGCCTCGTGCGGCGCGGCCGCCAGGGCCAGGCCGGGATAGCGGCGCAGCAGCGCGGTCAGGGCGACCTCGGTCTGGACGCGGGCCAGGGAGGCGCCGAGGCAGAAGTGCGGACCGTGGGCAAAGCCGAGGTGGGGCGCGGTGCCGGCGGGCCTGCCCAGATCGAGGGTCTCGGGGTCGGTGAAGGCCCGGGGATCGCGGTTGGCCCCGACGATGGAGGCGCTGACGGCCTCGCCCTTGTGGACGAGGGTGCCGAACAGCTCGACGTCCTCGCGGGCGTAGCGGGGAATCGACAGCAGCATGGGGCCGCACCAGCGCATGAGCTCCTCCACCGCGCGGGGCATGAGTTCCGGCTCCGCGCGCAGCCTGGCCAGGTGGTCAGGGTGGGACAGCAGCACGTGGACGGCGTTGGCGATGAGGTTGATCGGGGTCTGCCCGGCCAGGACGAGGTTCCAGACCATGGTGACCATCTCGGTGTCGCTGAGCCTGCCGCCGTCGTCGTCCTGGGCCCTGATGAGGTCGGTGAGCAGGTCGTCGCCGGGTTCGGCGCGCCTGCGCGCGATGGCGGCCCTGGCTCCCTCCAGGACGGCGGGGATGGCCTCGCCGAATCTCTGTCCCGAGCCGGCGGCCACGGCGGCGCCGTACTCGCGCCAGCGCGGGCGGTCGGCGTCGGGGACGCCGACCAGCTCGCAGATGACGTCGATCGGCAGGGGGGCCGCGAAGTGCGCCATCAGGTCGACGGCGCCGTCGTCGAGGAGGCGGGGCAGGTCGTCGAGGAGCGCCTCGACGAGGGGTTCGAGACGTGGCCTGAAGTCGGCGGCGCGCCTGGCGGTGAAGGCGGGGGCGACGAGCCTGCGCAGGCGCAGGTGCTCCGGTGCCTCCATCTCGGTCATGGTCCTCATGTACGGCAGGCAGTCCTCGGGGATGCCGGGCGGCGGGGTGAAGCTGCCGGAGGTGATCTCGAAGCGGGGGTCGTTGAGCATGGCCCTGGCGTCGTCGTAGCGGGTAAGCACCCACAGGGAGAAGCCGGGGGCGCTGACACGGGCCAGCGGTGCCTGCTCGCGGGCGCGGCCGTAGGCGGTGAAGGGATCCGCGACGACGTCGGGGCTGGTGAGGTCGATCTCGGGGACACCGCTGGTCATGAGGGCCTCCACGGGTTAGATGTTAATAACAGATGATGATGTCATCTGAATGGTCACGGTATCTTGGATCCGTGAAGGACGGCAACGCGAAGGAGGGCGATGGAGCGGCTCAGCAGGGCGCAGACGCAACAGCTCAACCGGGCCAGGGTGCTGAGCGCGGCCAGGCAGGAGTTCGCCGAACGCGGTTTTCGCGAGGCCAAGGTCGACGGCATCGCCGAGCGCGCGGGGCTGACCCGCGGCGCGGTCTACTCCAACTTCCCCGGCAAGCGGGCCCTGTACTTCGCCGTCCTGGCCGAGCTCGCCGAGCAGGCTCCCGAGTCGCCACGGCCCCAGCAGGACATGCGGCCCGGCCAGGCGCTGGGCGCCTTCGCCCGCGCCTGGGTCGCCAGGCTCCCGCTCACCACCGACGACCGGCACGGCAGCACCGGGCTCGGCATGGATCTGCTGGCCGAGGTGATCGCCGACGAGCGCACCAGGCTGCCGTTCGCGCAGCTGCTGAAGCTGCAGGCGATCCTGCTGGGGCTGGCCATGGAGCGGGTGGGCTCGCCGCGGACGCCGCCCGCCCGCCTGGTGGGCGTCGCCGAGGCGGCGCTGACCACCCTGTACGGCGCCGCGCAGCTGGCCGCCGCCGCGCCCGGCTTCGTCGAGCCGTTCAACGTCGTCAGCGCCTGCGAACGCCTGGCCGGCCTCGAACTGCAGGACACCTGGCCGCCCCCGCACCTGCCGTGGGCTCCGCATCCGCGCCCCGCCGACGAGCCGTGGTCACCTCCCGCGATCGCCGACGCGCTGCGCGGCGAGACCGTGCCCCTCGAGCAGGACGGCGTGCTGGCCGTCCTCGGGCTGCACCGGCTGGAGGCCGTCGAGGAGGCGGTGCGGGCCGCGCCGCAGGGCGCGCCGGTGACCCTCGCCATGGTCACCGGCGACCCAGGGGAGCTCGCGCCGCTGGCCAGGCTCGTCATGGCCGAGCTGCGGCACTGCCTGCGCCAGTCCTTCGCGCCGCGGGACTGGCCGCGCCTGCGGGTGGTCTTCGACGACAGCGGCGAGCTGGCGACGGCGGCGGGGCTGAGCGCCGTCAGCGACGGCACCGAGGCCGCGATCGCCGTCAGGGCCGCGCGCGTGGTGGCCAGGGCCGACGGTCGCGGGGCCTGCCACGCCGCCGCGCAAGCCCTGCACGAGGAGGACTTCGCACGCCGCTCCTTCGCCCCGAAAAACGATTGACCCGGTTGCTAGCGTGACCTGCATGGCAATCAGCGAGGATTTCGTCGCCAACGGCTTCGTCAAGATCCGGGCAGCCTCCGACGAGGTCGGGCTGGCCGCCCAGGCGCTGCTGTGGAAGCAGATCGGGCTCACGCCCGACGACCCGTCCGGGTGGACCGAGCCCGTCCGATGGGCCGCCGACCTGACGGGCGAGGGGCCGTTCGGCCAGATCATCAACTCGCCCGAGCTGGCGCGGGCGCTGGACGAGGTGTGCGGGCAGGGCGGCTGGCGCAAGAGCGGCAGCTGCGGCAACATCCCCATCCGCTTCCCCAAGGTGCCCCCTGCCGACGACAGGGGCTGGCACCTCGACCTGAACGTCATGCGCGAGGACGGCAGCTGGGCGGTCAGCGCCCGCTCGGCCACGCTGCTGATCCTCATCCTGTTCTCCGAGGTCGGCCCCGACGACGCGCCCACACGCATCAGGGTGGGCTCCCAGCGCGACTCGATCGCGGCCCTCGGCGAGGGCGTCCACGAGCACGTGCCGGCCAGCCGGCTGGTCGAGGCGGCCAGCGCGCATCGGCCGCTGGCCCACGCCACGGGCGCGCCGGGCGAGGTCTACCTGGTGCACCCGCTGACCGTGCACGCCGCCCAGGAGCACCTCGGCACCAGGCCGCGCTTCATGGCGCAGACACCGGTCTTCCTGTCGGCGCCGCTCGACCCCTCGGCCGACACCCCGCTGGCCAGGGCCGTACGGTGAGCGGCTCGGCGTCGGCAGCGCGGCGAGACTCCGCGCGCGGGTAGCCCGCACGCGCGCCCTATGATCTCGGCGTGGATATTCGCAAAGGTGGACCAGGAGACGTCGCGGCGGTGCTGCGGATGTTCGACAGCGCGATCGAGTGGCTGGTGGCACAGGGTAGGACCGGACAGTGGGGCAGCGAGCCCTTCTCCGCCGACCCCAAGCGTGTCGGGCAGGTGGCCGGTTGGGCCGAGGGTGAGGGCATGCGCATCGCCGTGATCGACGGCGAGGCGGCCGGGTGCATGACGGTCGGCGGGCCGCTGCCGTACGTCAGCGCGGCCGACGAACCCGAGCTGTACGTGCAGGGGCTGGTCATCGACCAGCGCTTCCACGGGCGCGGCGTGGGCAGGGCGCTGCTGGACCTGGCAGTGGGCGAGGCCAGAGAGCAGGGCGTGGACCTCGTGCGCGTCGACTGCTACGCCGGTGACGACGGGCAGTTGGTGCGCTACTACGAAAGCTGCGGTTTCCGGCGCGCGCAGACCTTCACGGTGGGTCAGTGGCCAGGGCAGGTGCTCGAGCGCAGGGTCTCCGACCCCGTACGGCTGTGACCACGGGCCCCTTTTGGTAAAGGAACTCCGCCACAGGGATTGACGGAGGGTTTGAGACGGAATGATGGCGTATGCGCGTCGCGGCTGGCCTCGATCAGGGCCCCGGACGGCGGCGCGCACGTCTCCCCCCAGACACCGACCCCGCGCAGGGGCAGTCGAAGAATCGGGGACCTCATGAGCAATCTCATCGCCATCGCCTATCCGGACGTCGAGACCGCCACGCGGGTGCGCGACCGCCTGCTCGACATGCAGCGCGAGAAGCTCATCACGCTCGCCGACGCCGCGGTGGCGGAGAAGAAGCCCGACGGGAAGATCAAACTTCACCAGCTGCGCAGCACGGTCGGCGGCGGCGCGGCGGCGGGCAGCCTGTGGGGCGGGCTGATCGGCCTGCTGTTCCTGGCCCCGCTGCTGGGCATGGCGGTGGGCGCGGCCGCCGGAGCGGCCGGCGGCGCGGCGACCGACATCGGCGTGGACGACTCCTTCATGAGGGACCTGGGCCAGCGCATGCAGCCCGGCAGCGCCACGCTGTTCCTGCTGGTCGTCCAGAGCACCCCTGACAAGGTGATCGCCGAGGTCGCGCCCTACGGCGGGGAGATCATCCAGACCTCGCTCAGCGCGGAGGCCGAGGCATCCCTGCGTGAGTCGGTCGAGGCCGCCCGGTCGGCCGCCGCGGCCCGCTGACCCACCGGCTTCACGCTCGGACGGCTGAGCACATGAGCCAGCACACGAGCGGCGCGGTCGCGCAGACCTCCAGCGCTCAGAAGTTGCCGCTGCTGACACTGACCGCCATGGTGGTCGGCTCGATGGTCGGCGCCGGGGTGTTCTCGCTGCCCCGTAACTTCGCCCAGGCCACCGGCGTGCTCGGCGCGCTGATCGCCTGGACGGTCGCCGGAGCCGGCATGCTGATGCTCGCCTTCGTCTTCCAGACGCTCGCCGTGCGCAAGCCCGAACTCAACGCGGGCGTCTACGCCTACGCGAAGGCGGGATTTGGCGAGTTCCCCGGCTTCTTCTCCGCCTTCGGCTACTGGGCCAGCGCCTGTGTCGGCAACGTGTCGTACTGGGTGCTGATCAAGTCCACGGTCGGCGCGGCCGTGCCGGGGTTCGGCGAGGGAGACACGCTGCTGGCGGTGGCCGTCTCGGTCGTCGGCGTGTGGGCCTTCCACTTCATGATCGTGCGCGGCGTGAAGGAGGCCGCCGCCATCAACAAGATCGTCACGATCGCGAAGCTCGTGCCGCTGCTGCTGTTCGTGGTGATCCTCACCGTCGCCTTCAAGGCGGACGTGTTCGGCGCCAACTTCTGGGGCGGGCAGCAACGCTCGGCCGGAGCGCTGTTCGAGCAGGTCAAGGCGACCATGCTGGTGACGGTCTTCGTCTTCCTGGGTGTGGAGGGCGCCAGCGTCTACTCCCGCTACGCCCGCAGGCGCGAGGACGTCGGCAGGGCCACCGTGCTCGGCTTCCTCAGCGTCCTGGCCCTGTTCGCCTCGGTGACGATCCTGTCCTACGCCACCCTGTCCAAGGCCGAGCTCACCGGGCTGCGGCAGCCGTCCGTGGCAGGGGTGCTGGAGTCGGTGGTCGGGGGCTGGGGCGCGGCCCTCATCAGCGTCGGGCTCATCGTCTCGGTGCTCGGCGCCTACCTGGCCTGGACCCTCATGGCCGCCGAGGTGCTGTTCGTGGCCGCCAGGGACGATGACATGCCGGCCTTCCTCAAGCGCGAGAACCGGCAGGGCGCGCCGGTCACCGCGCTGGTGATGACCAGCGTGCTGGTCACCGCCGTGCTGGCGATCACGCTGTTCTCCGACGACGCCTTCACCTTCACGCTGAAGCTGTGCAGCTCGCTGTCGCTGGTGCCGTACCTGCTGGCCGCCGGGTACGCGCTCAAGCTCACCCTCACCAGGGACGGCTACGAGAGGGAGGCGCGGGCGCGGCGCAAGGACCTGGTGGTGGCGGCGCTGGCCGTCGTCTACACCGCTTTCCTGATCTTCGCGGCGGGGCTGGAGTTCCTGCTGCTGTCGTTCGTCATCTACGCGCCGGGCACGATCCTGTTCATCATCACCAGGCGCGAACGCGGCAGGAGGGTCTTCTCCCCCGCCGAGCTGGTGCTGTTCGTGGTGGCCGTCGTGGGGGCGGTCATCGGCGTCGCGGGCCTCGCCAGTGGCCTCATCACCATCTGAACCTTTCGCCAGGACCACAGGGGACGACAATGACCAGGTCACATCGAACGAGCGGACGGCGTGCGGCGCTGCGGGCCGTGGTGGCGGCCTGTCTGCTGCTGGTGTGCGCGGCCTGCGCCGAGGAACGCGGCCCCGACCAGTGGGACCGCGGCGGCCTGGTCGACGGGCAGGTCGGCGCGGTGCAGCTGATCCACGCCCACGTCCTGGCCCCGCCCATGGACGCGCAGAAGACGGGCGACGACCTCGGCCTGTACGTGACGCTGGTTAACAACAGCGACAGGGACCAGGTCCTGAACGGCGTCAGCACCGTGCACGCCGACAGCGTCGTCTACCGCGAAGGGGACCAGCAGCCGCAGCCGATCGCGGTGACGCTGCCCGCCCGCCGCACCGTCAGCCTGCAGGAGGGCCATGACCGGCCGCACCTGGAGCTGGTCGGCATCCACCGGCCGCTCGGCGCCACCCCGATCGACGTCACCTTCCGCTTCCCCTCCGCCGGGACCATCACGCTGCGCGTCCCCGTGCTGCCGCTGAGCCGTGGGGCGGGCTCGCCGGCTCCCGGGTAGCGGCCGAGGACCTGCGCCGCCAGGGGCGGTCACCCGCCGGCAGACGGGGCTACTTACTTCGCCTGCCGTACGCAAGGAGCCTTCCCTGGGACGACGACCGGGCGGGGTGGGCCGGGCGACGATCGACAGCATGAACGACATCCTTCGTGAACGGGTGGAAGGCGCCGTGCACGCCCCCGGCGACGAGCGCTACGAGGCGGAGCGGCGGCCGTGGAACCGGCTGGTCGATCATCGGCCGGCCGTCGTCGTCGAGGCGGCCGGCCCCGGTGACGTGCGGGCCGCGCTGCTGACGGCGCGCGAGCGCGAGGTGCCGTTCGCCGTCCAGTCCACCGGGCACGGCACGCTGGTGCCCACCGACGGCGGCGTGCTGGTCAAGACGACACCGATGGCGTCGGTGCGGGTCGATCCCGAGCGGCGCACCGCCCGGGTGGGCGCGGGCGCGATCTGGTCCGACGTCATCACCGCCGCCGCGCCGTACGGCCTGGCGCCCGTCTCCGGCACCCCCGCGATCGGCGTGGCCGGCTACACCCTGGGCGGCGGGGCGGGCTGGCTGTCGCGTCTGCACGGCTACGCCGCCGACAACCTGATCGGCGCAGAGGTCGTGACCGCCGAAGGGCACAGCGTCACCGTCAGCGCCGACGAGCACCCGGAGCTGTTCTGGGCGCTGCGCGGCGGCGGAGGCAACTTCGCGGTGGTGACCTCGCTGGAGTTCAGGCTGCACCCGGTGGGCCGGGTGCACGCGGGGATGGCGCTGTTCCCCTTCGAGCGGGCGGCCGACACCCTGGCCCGCTACAGGGAGTGGGCGCTGACCGAGCCGGACGAGCTGAACACCTCGGTCATCCTGATGCGCATGCCGGGCCGCGGCTGGGTGCTTGCCGTCCGGGCCTTCTGCGTGGACGGCGGCGAGCACGCGCTGGAGTCGCTGCTGGAGGTGGCCGGGCCCTCGCTGGGCGGAGAGTTCGCCACGATGAGCTTCGCCGAGGCCGCCACCGCTTTCGGCGGCCCCCCTCCGCCTCCGATGGCCGTGCTCCAGCACATCGACCTGCTGGAGCAGGTGAGCGACGAGGCGATCGACACGATCGTCAAGAGCGCGGACGGCACGCTGACGGCGATCGAGGTGCGACACTGGGGCGGCGCGATGGCCAGGCCCGAGCCGGGAGCGGGGCCCGTGGGGCATCGGCGGGTGCCGTTCTCGGTGATCGCGACCTCGGTGCTCGACGGCTCAGACGAGCGCGAACAGGTGGAAGGGGACCAGCGGGAGGTGGCCAGGGCGCTGCGGCCGCACGCCATGGGCGGCACGTTCCTGAACTTCCTGTACGACCCGTCGAGGACGGCGACGGCCTACACCGCCGCCGACCACGCGCGACTGGCCGAGGTGAAGCGGGAGTGGGATCCCGGCAACGTCCTGGGCCGCAGCCACAACATCGCCCCGGCTAGCGGGTCTCCTCGAGGGCGGAGCCCTTCTTCCACTCCTTGAACGACAGCTGCCAGAAGCCCCAGCCGTTGTTCCACTCCAGCTCGCGGTTGGTGCCGGTGATGTCGACCACGTCGCCGCGCTGCATGGTGTCGTGGAACCACTTGGCCTGGTCGGGGCGGGAGTTGATGCAGCCGTGGCTGACGTTCTGCCTGCCCTGCGCCCAGACGTTGTTCTTGGCGTGGACGTATTCACCGGAGTTGGAGATGCGCACGGCGTGGTTGATCATCACGTCGTAGTAGCCGGGGTCGCCCTTCTTGCGGCCGGGCGAGATCATCCGGACCGGGTTGGCGCGCTCCATGGTCAGGTGGACGCCCGAGGTGGTGGTGTACTCCCGCGTGGTGGCCATGCCCGCGCTGATGCGCATGGTCTTGACCTTCTTGCCGTCGCGGTAGACGTACATCATGTGCGTCTTGGTGTTGACCTTGCTGATCTGCTTGGCGCCGATCTTGATGGTCGTGGTGTAGTCCTTCACCCCGTACATGTCCTTGCCGCCCTGCACGCCGTTGAGGCGCGCGGTCAGCTTGACGTCCTGGTGGGCGGGCCAGTACTTGGCGGTGCGGTAGATGACGGTCTTGTCGTTGATCCACCGCCAGGCGCCCTCGACGGGCTTTTCCGCCTCGACCTCCAACGCCCCCTCCACGGCCGCCTTGTCGGAGACCGGGTTGTTGAAGGTGAGGATGATCGGCGCCCCCACGCCGACCTTCTCGCCCTTCTGGTTCGGGGTGACGTCGGCGACCTCGAGCTCGACCTCGGGCTTGAGGGTCTTGAAGCTGGCCGCCGCCGTCGTCGTCCCGGCCTTGGCCGAGACGCTGTAGCTGCTGGTCGGCCTCAGCGGTTCCTTGGAGACCCACTTGGTCTTGTCAGCGTTGAAGGAGCCTTCGAGCTGCTTGCCGCCGCCTTGGACGACCACCTCGTCCAGCGCGCCGCCCGAGGCGGTGACGACCACCTTCTTGTTCGGCTTCACCTTGGAGCTGCCCTGCGCTGGGCTGATCTTGATGGCGGGAGCGGGCGAGGCCGAGGCCGTCGCCGACTTCCCAGCTGCGGCGGGCCCGCCCGGGGCGGCTGGGCCGCCCGAGCAGGACGCCGTCAAAGCGGCGGCCACGACGACCGCGACTCCGGCGACGGGCCTCCTCCAAGCTGGCGCAACACTCAACACAGATCTCTCCCCCAGAACAGCAAAGCGCACCACAAGACTTTATTGGTCATACCTGTTAGATGCCGAATCATATGGGAGAGTTCGGTAACAATTAGGACACCTAAGAGCGTCAACCAGTTGACAGGCGGTGAGTCAGACCCGTGTGTCGGCGTCCCGCGCCCTTGGTGCGGATGGCCTGGGCCAGCGCCCGGCGCGATCCGACGATCACCACCAGGCGTTTCGCCCTGGTGATCGCGGTGTAGAGCAGGTTGCGCTGCAGCATCATCCACGCGCTGGTGGCCAGCGGGATGACCACCGCCGGGTACTCGCTGCCCTGGGAGCGGTGGATGGAGACGGCGTAGGCGTGGGCCAGCTCGTCCAGCTCGTCGAAGGAGTAGTCGACGCTCTCCTCCTCGTCGGTCAGGACGGTGAGCTTGTGGTCGTCGGGGCGGATGTCGGTGACCACGCCGACGGTGCCGTTGAAGACGCCCGCCGCGCCCTTGTCGTAGTTGTTGCGCAGCTGGGTGACCTTGTCGCCGATCCTGAAGACGCGCCCGCCGTAGCGCCGCTCGGGCATCCCCTCACGCGCGGGGGTCAGCGCCTCCTGCAGGGCGAGGTTGAGCGCGCCCGCGCCGGCCGCGCCCCTGTGCATGGGCGCCAGCACCTGCACGTCGCGGCGGGGATTGAGGCCGAACTTGCGGGCGATGCGGCGCGCGACCACGTCCACCGTGAGCGTGGCGATCTCCTCGGGCTCCTCGCAGGGGAACAGGAAGAAGTCCTTCATACCCTCCAGCACCGGGTGGCGGCCGGTGTTGACCCGGTGGGCGTTGACCACCACGCCGGACTCCTGCGCCTGGCGGAAGATCTGCGTCAGCCGTACGCGGGGGATGTCGTCGGCGGCCAGCAGGTCCTTGAGCACCTCGCCCGCGCCGACTGAGGGCAGCTGGTCGACGTCGCCGACCAGCAGCAGGTGAGCTCCTGGGGCGATGGCCTTGACCAGCTTGTTGGCCAGCAGCAGGTCGAGCATGGAGGCCTCGTCGACCACGACCAGGTCGGCCTCCAGCGGGTTGTCGCGGTCGAAGGTGGCCTCACCGCCAGGACGCAGTTGCAGCAGGCGGTGCACGGTGGTGGCCTCGTGCCCGGTCAGCTCCGACAGGCGCTTGGCCGCCCGTCCTGTCGGGGCGGCCAGGATGACCTTCGCCTTCCTCGCGCGGGCCAGCAGCACGATGGAGCGCACGGTGAAGGACTTGCCGCAGCCGGGGCCGCCGGTCAGCACCGCGACCTTCTCGGTCAGGGCAAGGCGCACCGCCTGACGCTGCTCGGTGGCCAGCTCCGCGCCCGTCTGACCGTGCAGCCACTGCTCGGCCCTGACCCAGTCGACGTCGGCGAAGCCCTTCAGCCGGTCGCGGCCGGTGCGCAGCAGGGTGAGCAGGCTGCCGGCCAGCGACAGCTCGGCGCGGTGGAAGGGCAGCAGGTAGACCGCGGGCACCACGTTGTCGCCCGCGGGGATGTCCTCGCGGACCACGCCCTCCTCGGCGACCAGCTCCTCCAGGCAGCTCTTGACCAGCTCGGGCGTCACCTCGAGGATCTTGACGGCGTCGCCGACGAGGTTGGGGGCGGGCAGGTAGCAGTGGCCGTCGTCGGCGGCCTGCGACAGGGTGTAGCGCAGGCCCGCCTTGACCCGCTCGGGGCTGTCGTGCGGGATGCCGACCGCCTGGGCGATGGTGTCGGCGGTCTTGAAGCCGATGCCCCACACCTCGTCGGCCAGCTTGTACGGCTGGCCGCGCACGACCGAGATCGACGCCTCGCCGTACTGCTTGAAGATGCGCACCGCGATCGAGGTGGACACGCCCACGCCCTGCAGGAAGATCATGACCTCCTTGATGATCTTCTGCTCCTCCCAGGCGACGGCGATCAGCTTGGTGCGCTTGGGGCCCAGGCCCGGCACCTCGACCAGGCGCTCGGGGCTGGTCTCGATGACGTCGAGCGTGTCGGTGCCGAAGTGGTCGACGATGCGCTCGGCCATCTTCGGGCCGATGCCCTTGATCAGGCCCGAGCCCAGGTAGCGGCGGATGCCCTGCACCGTGGCCGGAAGCACGGTGGCATACGACCACACCTCGAACTGCCTGCCGTAACGGGGGTGGGAGGTCCAGCGGCCGGTCAGCCGCAGCGACTCGCCGACCTGCGCGCCCAGCAGCGGCCCCACCACGGTGAGCAGCTCCGCGCCCGAACGCTCGGTGGCCACGCGCGCGATGGTGTAGCCGCTCTCCTCGTTGGCGTAGGTGATCCGCTCGAGCACCGCCTCCAGCACGCTGCCGTTCTCCACGCCGACCATCCTAAAGGCGATCTTTTCAGCGTCTCCCTGCTCTCTCGGTACTCTTCGGCGTTATGAGCCAAGTGGGTGAGTCCACCGCCAGGGCGCTGCTGCGCAGGCTGGCCGTGGAGCAGAGTGAGTCCAGGGTGCCGTCGCTGACGGCCGCCGTCGTGCGCGACGGCGAGGTGGCGTGGTTCGGCGGCAGGGGAAGGGTCGGCGAGGGCGAGCCCACCCTCGACACCCAGTACCGCCTCGGCTCGATCACCAAGAGCATGGTCGCCACCGTCGTCATGCGGCTGCGTGACGAGGGCCTGGTCGACCTGCTCGACCCGATCGGCAAGCACGTCGAGGGCACCCCCTTCGAGCAGGTGACGATCGCCCAGCTGCTCTCGCACACCGCCGGCCTGACGGCCGAGCCGCCCACCGAGTGGTGGGAGCGCACGCCCGGGCTGCCGACCGACGAGCTGCTCGCCAGGCTCGGCCCCGAGAACTCCAGGCACCGGCCGGGCCGCCGCTTCCACTACTCCAACCTCGGCTACGGGCTGCTGGGCGAGCTGGTGGCCCGCCATCGCGGCATGCCCTGGCTCGAGGCCGTCCGCCGCGAGGTCCTCGAGCCGCTGGGGATGAACGACACCACCGCCAGGCCGCGCGCCCCGCACGCCAGCGGCTACGCGGTGCATCCCTTCGCCGACGTGCTGCTGGCCGAGCCCGAGCACGACGCGGTCTCGATGGCGCCCGCGGGCCAGCTGTGGTCCACCCCCGGCGACCTGGCCCGCTGGGCGATCTTCCTGACCGGGTCGGGCGACGGCGTGCTCGGCAAGGCCACCCTGGCCGAGATGCGTGAACCCGCCACCGTCGCCGACGGCGACGCCTGGAGCGCGGGCTACGGCCTCGGCCTGCAACTGCTGCGCGACGGAGGACGCCGCCTGTCCGGCCACACCGGGTCGATGCCCGGCTTCCTGGCCACCGTGTGGGCCGACCCCGCCGAGAGGGTCGGCGTGCTGTTCATGGCCAACACCACCTCGGGGGTGCGTGGCACGCTGCTGACCGACCTGCTGGCCATCCTGGACGAGCACGAGCCGCGCCTGCCCGAGCCGTGGGAGCCCGTCGCCGCCGACCCCGACCTGCTGGCCATGACGGGGCTGTGGCACTGGGGGCCGACGCCGTACGTGCTGAGGCTGCTGCCCGAGCGCGGCCTGTCCCTGACGCCCCTGCGCGGCGTGGGACGCGCCTCCCACTTCGTGGCCCAGCAGGACGGCACATGGCTCGGGCTCGACGGCTACTACGCGGGAGAGGTGCTGAGGGCGGGCGACGGCTACCTCGACCTGAACACCTTCATCTTCACCCGCGAGCCGTACGATCCCGCCGCCCCGATCCCTGGCGGACCCGGGGAGTGGAGCGCGTAGCAGCCGAGGCCCCTGGCCGCCGCCGATCCCAGGGGTCGGCGGCGGCCGGCTCGCGGATCGGCTACCCTGGCTCCGTGCATTTGTACTTCCTCTGAGGACGACGACCTCGGCCGCCTGTTCTGTCCCGACTGAGCCCCGACAAGCGGGCATTCCGGGCGCGGCCGAGCATGCCTGTCGTCGTCCCTCATCTCCGGGTTCCCCGTCTCCACGCCATGTGTCGTGCCGAGGCGCGCGAGAGCCTGCTCTCGGAGGAAGCATGTCCACCGTCATTGCTCTACCGGCTCGTGCGCGGGCCCATCTCAACGCCACCGACCTGCACCTCTCCCGCGGCGGCCAACCGGTCCTGACCGGCGTGGACCTGACCGTCTCCCCCGGCGATCGGCTGGGGGTGGTCGGCGAGAACGGCCGCGGGAAGACCACGCTCCTCCAGGTGCTCGCCGGCACCCTGGCTCCGGACTCCGGCTCGGTGCACAGGGCCGGCACGCTGGGCGTCGCCGACCAGGAGATGCCGATCGGCGGCGACCGCACGGTCGGCGAGCTGATCGACCTCGAACTCGCCCAGGTACGCGCCGTGCTTCGTGCGTTCGAGTCGGCCACGCTCGCGCTCGTCGAGGAACGCCCCGGCGCCGAGCAGGCCTACGCCGACGCGCTCGCGGCCGCCGAGTCCATCAGCGCCTGGGACGCCGACCGCCGCGTCGACATCTCGCTGGCCGCCCTCGGCGCGGTGGACGACCGCACCCGTCCGCTGGCCGAGCTGTCCGTCGGCCAGCGCTACCGGATCCGGCTGGCCTGCCTGCTGGGCGCGGGACACGATCTTCTGCTGCTGGACGAGCCGACCAACCATCTCGACGCAGGAGGTCTCGACCACCTGACCGCCAGGCTTCGTGAGCATCAGGGCGGGGTGGTGCTGGTCAGCCACGACCGGGCGCTGCTGGCCGACATCGTCACCGCGGTGCTGGACCTCGACCCGACCAGTGACGGGCGTCCCCGAACCTACGGCGGCGGCTACGCCGGCTACCGGGAGGGCCACCGCGCCGAGCGGGAGCGATGGGAGAGCGAGTACCGGGATCAGCAGAGCGAGCGGCAGCGGCTCGCCCAGGACCTCTCCGCGGCGCAGAACCGGCTGTCCACCGGGTGGCGGCCGGAGAAGGGAACCGGCAAGCACACGCGCGCCACCCGAGCGCCGGCCCTGGTGCGGGCGGTTCACCGGCGGCAGGAGGAACTCCAGGCTCACGTCGTCGACGTTCCCAAGCCCCCGTCGCGGTTCCAGATGCCGCGCCTGGACGCGCCGCAGGGGGCCACGCTCCTGCGGGCCGACGAGGTGATGGTGCACGGCAGGATCCCGTCGCCTCGTTCGGTGCTCCTGCGGGCCGGTGACCGTCTCGTGGTGACCGGCCCGAACGGCTGCGGCAAGTCGAGCCTGCTCGCCGTGCTCGCGGGGACGCTGGCACCCGACACGGGGACCGTCCAGCGCAAGCGGGGGGCGCGGGTGGGGGTGCTCGCTCAGGAGTCGCCGCCACCATCGCGGCGGCGGGCCTTCGAGGTCTACGACGCCGCCATGGGCCGGCTCGTCAGCTCGGGCGAGCTCGACGAGGCGGAGCGGCTCGGCCTCACGCAGCTCGGCCTGCTCCCCTCCGGCGCCGCCCACCGGCCGGTGAGCGAGCTGTCGGTAGGCCAGCAACGGCGGCTCGACCTGGCCGTACTTCTGGGCGCGCGACCACACCTCCTGCTGCTCGACGAGCCGACCAACCACCTGTCGATGGCCCTGGTGGAGGAGCTGACCCAGGCGCTGGCCGCGACGGGCGCCGCCGTGGTCCTGGCCACCCACGACAGGCAACTGCTGCGCGACACGGCGACCTGGCCGCGGCTCCACCTCTGACCGCGGAGCCGGCCGCGACGTCCACGACGCACTCCACGTCCTCACGGCGGTGGCCGCGCCGCTCGTCACGGCATGTGGGTCCCCTGGCCGCCGTGAGGCCGTGCCTGCGGAGCTAACCGGAGCAGAGCTGGGCGCGCAGGGTCTGCTCGGCCCACCGCTCCCAGCGCTCACGCGGCCAGCCGCGCTCGTGCACGAACAGCAGGTACAGCTCGGGGCTGAGCAGGCCGTACAGCAGATCGGCGGCCTCCTCCGCCGACAGCTCGGCCCGCGCGCCAGGCTTGGCGACCAGGGCCTTGGCCGCCCCTTGCTGGACGACGTAGCGCGGATCGACGTCGTGCGGCCACAGGGCGGCGACCTCGGGGTCGCTCGCCACCGCGGCCTCCAGGACCCGGCCGATCGGCGCGACCCGCTCCAGGACCGAGGTCGTGCCGGCGACGTAGGCGCGCACCATGTCCTGGGCGGTGTCGGCGGCCAGCGCGCCGGCGTACCACGGCCGGTCCATGGTGGCCACCGGCTCGTCGTCACCGGCGATCGTGACGTCGACCAGCTCCTTCAGCAGGGCACGCTTGTTGCCGAAGACGAAGTAGATCGTCTGCACCGCGACACCGGCCTTGTCGGCGACGTCCTGCAGGTTCGTCGCGCCGTATCCGTCCTGCACGAACAGCTCCAGTGCCGCCGCGAGGATGCGCTGGCGCGTCTCCTTCGCCTTCTGCGCCCGCTTGTTCGTCCGCTTGACATCGCTCATGGCTAGAGTCTATCTCTAGATTAAGTAGCTAGAAGTCAACTCTAGAAATAAGGTCCAGCCATGTCCGTCATCACCGTCACCCGTTTCCAGGCCGATCCCGCCGATGCCGACCAGGTCCGGGCCCGGCACGCGGCCCTGGTCTCCGCGACCAGGGCCGCGATGTCCGGCCTCGCCGAGGCGCGTCTCGGCCGGACCGGCGACGAGACGTGGGTCGGCGTCTGGCGCTGGGATTCGGCCGCCTGCCTGCGGGCGGCCCGCCAGGCACTGCCAGGCACCGAGGCGGCCGTCGCGGCGTTCGCGGTGGCCAGCGAGGTCACCGCGGAGGACATCGAGATTCTCGACGAGCTCTGACCGCCCGACCCCGGCCCCGGGACCCAGGGGCCGGGGCTCCCCCGAACAGAGGAGATGACATGATCGAGATAGAGGCGCTGACGAAGATGTACGGCTCGGCGCAGGTACGGGCGGTCGACGAGGTGTCGCTGCACATCCCCGCCGGATCGGTCTTCGGCTTCCTGGGGCCGAACGGCGCGGGCAAGACCACCACCATCAAGATGCTGGCCGGCCTGCTGACCCCCACCTCGGGCCAGGTCCGACTGGGCGGCTTCGATGTGGTCCGGCAGCGTTCGGCGGCGATGGCCCAGTTCGGCGCCGTGCTCGAGGGCTCGCGCAACGTCTACTGGAGCCTGTCGGCCTGGCAGAACCTGATGTACTTCGGCAGACTCAAGGGCCTGCGCAAGGCCCAGGTCAGCGAGCGGGCCGAGGACCTGCTGAGCGGGCTGGGGCTGTGGGAGCGCCGCGACGACAAGGTCGGCGGCTTCTCGCGCGGGATGCAGCAGAAGGTCGCGATCGCCACCGCCCTGATCGCCGATCCGCCGATCGTGCTGCTGGACGAGCCGACGCTCGGCCTCGACGTCGAGGCCACCCGCGTCGTCAAGGACTGGATCGCCGAACTGGCCCGCGAGCTGGGCACCACCATCCTGCTCACCTCGCATCAGCTGGACGTGGTCCAGGAGCTGTGTGACCGGGTGGCCGTCATACGCCGGGGACGGCTCGTCGCCGACCTGCCCACGCGCGAACTGCTGGCAGGCTTCCGCGAACGCGACAAGTACGAGATCCGCATCGAAGGCGCTGCCCCCGCCGGGTTCGACGCCGTCACCCGCGAGGGCGTCACCACGATGAGCGTGCGGGTGAACGATCCGCGCGAGGTGTACGACGTGGTCGAGCGCCTGCGCGCGCACGGGGTCGTCCTGGAGTCGCTGACCCAGGTGCAGCCCGACCTGGAGGATGTGTTCCTCGCCCTGGTGAACGAGGCGTCCCATGCTTGACGTGCTGGGCGCGGAGATCGGCAAGGGCCTGCGCGTTCAGCTGGCCCATCCGATCGGACATGTCATCACCCTGCTGATCAGCACCATGATGTACCTCGGCCTGCAGTTCGTCCTGGGACAGGGTGAGCTGCGGCAGGACGTGCTGCCGCAGACCCTGGTCGCGATCGGCGGATACTGGTTCCTGCAGTACGCGGGCCTGGTGATGGTGGCCGATCTCATCGAGGAGAAACGGGCCGGCACCTTCGCCCAGGCGCAGATGACCACTGCGCCGCCGTGGCTGCCGATGCTCGGCCGGTTGATCACCGCCTCGATGTTCGGCCTGGCGGTGGCCGCCGTCGCCTCCCTCGTCCCGATGCTCACGGCCGGGATCGCGGTCCCGCTGCGCTGGGCGGCGCTCCTGCCCGCCATGCTGCTGGGGATCAACGTGCTGGCCTTCACCTTCCTGCTGGCCTCCCTCGCCCTGGTCTCCCCGATGATCGGCGCCCTGCAGTCGCTGTTCACCTCGCTGGTGCTGCTGCTCAACGGCTCGTTCCTGCCGCTGGCCCTCTATCCGGACTGGCTGGCCGCTCTCGCCAGGGTTCTGCCCACCACCCTCGGCATCGAGGCGATCACCCAGACGCTGTTCGAGGGCAGGACCGTGGCCGAGATCTGGACCGGCGGCACCCTGCCCTGGCTCGTCGCCCACACCCTCGCGCTCACCGCCGCCGGCGGCCTGCTGTTCGTCCGGAACCATCGCCGAGCCCTGCAGGAGTCGTCATGACCTTCGCACGCGGATTCGCCGCAGAGGTCGGCAAGGGCCTGCTCGACCTCGTCGCCGGATGGCGCGAGAGCCTCATCCAGATGATCACCTTCCCGCTGTTCTACCTGCTCATCGTGCTGTTCATGGGGCGCGGGCAGCTGCGTGCCGACCTGCTGCTGCCGGTACTGCTCGGCATGGTGGCGCTGACCTTCATCCACGAGCAGGTCAACCGGGTGTTCTGGAGCTACCTGGGCGACATCCAGTCCGGCGTGCTGGAACAGACCTACCTGACCCCGCTGCCCTCAGCCGCGAGCATCCTCGGCCGTCAGGTCGCCGCCGTGATCTCGGCCCTGCCCACGGCCCTCGCCGTCCTGGCCACCGGGGCCACCGCCATCACCGTCCAGGGCGGGCGAATGCCCTTCGACGCGCAGGTGATCGTGCCGCTGGCCGCCATCGTGCTGGGCACCTGCGGGCTGGCTCTGATCCTGTGCGGACTGACTCTGGTGTTCAGGCGCATCGAGATCGTCACGCAGCTGTCCGTGGCCGTCTACGCCATCGCCGGCGGCACCCTGGTCCCCCTGGCCGCCATGCCCGACCCCGTCGCCGCCCTCAGCCGGTTGCTGGTCCCCATCGCGCCCGGCATCGAGGCCATGCGCGACATCCTGCTCGGCGGCCATTCCCTGGCCACCCTCCCGACCGGCTGGGGCCTCGGCTGGCTGCTGATCCAGCCGCTGCTCATCACGGCCGCCGGGGTGCTGCTGTTCAACCGGCTCGAGCACCTCGCCAAGCGCCGCGGCACCCTCGGCCGTCCCTAGAGCGCGGCTCCTCTCCCCTTCGATCCGAAAGTGACTCGACCATGCTCAGACAGCTGCATCCCCTCGCCGGTCTCGCGGGGTCCTCACCCTGCTCGCCTCCTGGATCTCCACCGTGCTCGTCGAGCTGTTCGGCTCGCACGAACTGGTGGTCACCGTGAAACAGGCGATCCCGTGGGGGCTCATCGTCCTGATCCCCGCGCTGGCGCTCACCGGAGCGAGCGGCTTCTCGATCGCCGGGAACCGATCAGGCACCCGGATCGACGGCAAGCGCCGCCGCATGCTGGTCATCGCGGGCATCGGGCTGCTCGTGCTGACCCCCTCGGCGTTCTACCTGTCCGCCGGCACCCCGTTCACCACGGTCTTCACCCTGGTCCAGGCGGTGGAGCTGCTCGCGGGCGCGGTCAGCCTGACTCTCATGGCGATGAGTGTCAGGGACGGGTTCGAGCTGAGCGGTAGGTTCCGCACGAATGCCGACCGCGGCTAGGCATCGGAGATCACCATGACAACGGACACCGTGACCCTGCGACCCATCGGGCAGGTCGTCGGCGGGCGCAGCGAGATGTTCGAGGACGACTGGCACGACGTCCGGGCCGTGATCCGGCTCGACGGCGAGTCCTTCACCGCGTCGGCGGTGCTCGGCCTGGAGCATTTCTCCCACCTGGAGGTCGTCTTCCACTTCGACCGGATCGACCCGGCCGACGTGCGCGACGAGCCCCGCCCGCCGAGGGGGAATCCGGACGCGGCGCCCGTGGGGGTCTTCGCGCACCGCCGGCCGTACCGCCCCAACCGCCTTGGCGTCTCCCGCTGCCGGCTGCTCGCGGTGGACGGGTTGAACCTGCACGTCGCCGACCTGGACGCCCTCTCGGGCTCACCCGTCCTGGACCTCAAGCCGTACCTGGCCGAGTTCGCGCCCCGCCATCCGGTCGTCCAGCCGCCCTGGGCCACCAGGCTCATGAGCCGCTACTACTGACCATCTGAATGTTCATTCGAACATCCATGTGTTAGAATGGGGCATGGGTGTCACCGACCGCCTTGACCTGACCCTGCGGCTGGTGCAGGGTTCGGGGCGCATCTCCGTCTCCGAGCTGGCCCAGCGGCTGAGCGTCTCGGAGATGACCGTGCGCAGGGACCTGGACGCACTCGAGCGCCAGGGTCTGGTCCGCAGGGTGCATGGCGGCGCCGTCGCGACCCGCTCCCGCGAGGAGGAGGCGGGGTTCTCCGTCCGAGAGCCATGGCAGGCCGCGACGAAGGACCGTCTGGGCGCGCACGTGGCCGCCATGGTGGAGCCGGGCTCGCGGGTGCTGCTGGACGCCGGGACCACGACCGTGCACGTCGCCGAGCATCTGGCCGGCCGCGCGCCCCTCACGGTCGCGGTGCTCAGCCTGCAGGCGGCGCTGCGCCTCGCCGACTGTCCAGGGATCGACCTGCTGGTGGTGGGGGGCCGTTCCCGTCCGGGCGAGCGCTCCCTGGTCGGCCCGCTGGCGCTGAGCACGCTGGAGTCGCTGGCCTTCGACCGCTTCGTGATGTCCATCGGAGGCGTGCACGCCGAGCACGGCTGGTCGGAGTTCTCCCTCGACGACGCGGCCGTCAAGCAGGCAGGCCTGGCCCAGGCCGCCACCACGATCGCGGTCGCCGACGCCACCAAGCTCGGTGTGCGGGCTTTCAGCAAGGTCGCCGACCTCGGCGCGGTGGACGCCTTCGTCACCGACGCGGCCGCCGACGACCCCGAAACCCACCCGGGGGGTCCGCAGACCCTGCGAGCCCTGCGCGACGCGGGCGTCCGCGTCGTCATGATCTGAGGAGTGCCGTCATGAACGCCCCTGGCATCGACATCCCCGATCGGCGCGGCCGTACCGGCCTGGAACGGCACGGCCGCGACCTGACCGGCAACCCGCGGGTACGGATCACCGATGTGGAGGTGCTCTCCTGCGACTGGTACGTCCTGCGCAAGACCACCTTCGACTACCAGCACAGCGATGGCCACTGGAGCCGTGAGCAGCGGGAGAACTACGACCGCGGCGACGGCGCCACGATCCTGCTCTACGACACCAGCCGTCGCACCGTGCTGCTGACCCGCCAGTTCCGGCTGCCCGCCTACGTCAACGGGCACCCCGACGGGATGCTCCTCGAGACCGCCGCGGGACTGCTCGACGGCGACAGCCCCGAGGAGGCCATCCGCAGGGAGGCCGCCGAGGAGACCGGGCACACCGTCGGTAGGGCCGAGCACGTCTTCGACAGCTACATGAGCCCCGGCTCGGTCACCGAGCGCCTGCACTTCTTCGCCGCCCCGTACGGCCAGGCGACGGCCACCACCGACGGCGGTGGGATCGCCGCGGAGGGAGAGGACATCACCACCGTGGAGCTGCCCTTCGACCAGGCGCTCACGATGATCCGCGACGGCGCCATCCTCGACGCCAAGACCATCATGCTCCTGCAGTGGGCGGCCCTGGACGGCCCCTTCCGCCCCGCGTGAACCCGCTGCGGCCGTACGCCCCGGCGCAGAGCTCAGCGGAGCACGCGGAGCCAGAGGTTCGTCGCGTGCGGCACCTCGCCCAGGCTGAGGCGTTCGAGCCTGACGTTGGTCCCGCCCGGGTGGTCGAAGAGCCGGACGCCGTCGCCGAGCATGACCGGTGCGATGATCACGAGGACCTCGTCGAGCACGCCCGCCTCCAGGCACTGTCTGGCGACGCTCGCGCCCAGGACGTTGACGTACTTGTCGCCCGCGGCCGCCTTGGCCGCCGCGACGGCGCTGTCGAGGTCCCCGACGAAGGTGACGTCCGGGACCGGTGCGGCAGGGGCGTGATGGGTGAGCACGAACTGCGGCCCGCTCCAGCCGCCGCCGAACGCCTTGCCGTCCTGCTCCGTCCCGCGGTGCGGGTCGTCGCCGCGGAAGGTGCGGTTGCCGACGAGAAGCGCACCGACCTCGTGGATGAGGTCGTCCACCGCGGGGTTGGGCCCGAGGTGCCCGGTCAGCCAGGACATGTCACCGCCTGGCCCCGCGATGAAGCCATCCACCGACATCGTCGCCGAGTACAGCAGCTTGCTCATGATCCGCCTCCAGGTGGGACCCGATCGTCAGGGGTCCAGCGGTACTCAGAACCCTAAAGCAGGGCGCGGTGATCGCCATCCGGTCGGCGGTCCGTCGCCGGGACTCCCGTCCGCCCGCCGCCCGTACTGGACGGCGGGACGGTCGGCGGAGCCCATGGGGCCGCCTCAGCCCAGGATGACCGTGAGGTCGAACGAGCCCTGGTGGGGGACGCGGAGAGCATGGAAGCGGCGGGCGCCGTCGCGGAAGTATCGGACGCTTCCAGCCGCGATGGTCGCCTGCAGGGGGGTGCCCCAGCGGAAGCGGATCGTGGTGCGGCCCCGGCGCACGTCCAGGCCGTCGGCGGTGGCGGTGGTCGAGCCGCCGAACGTGGCCCGCGTGCCGTCGGTGAAGGTGAGGACGTCCTCGGGCTGGAGGACGAGGGGAATCTGCTCGGTGGCGGCGGCGTTCGCCCTGACGGCACGCCGGATCGTCCGGCGCGTGACCAGGACATCCGTGGTGACGTTCGCGTTGCCGTAGCGGATGCCGAGGGCGGCGGGGGCCCGGCCGCCGGTCCATTCCCTGCCACCTGGGGCGCCGTGGAAGTAGGTGGCCGGCAGGGGTCCGTCGGAGTCGGGCGCCTGGCCGGGGAAGACGGTGGACCAGCAGGCGTGGTCGTTGTCGTTGAGCCCGCAGATGATCGTGCCGGCCTCGGGATGCCACAGGAAGGTCAGCCCTGTGCGACCGCGGGAGACGCGGGCGCCGAAGTAGCCGCCCAGGTACAGGCCGGGCTTGCGGACGTACAGGAAGTCCAGGCCGCCGTCCCTGCGCAGTTCGACGAAGTCGTGTGAGGCCAGATAGGGCAGGTCCGCGATGGCGGCGGCCCGTTGCCGCCGGCTGGGGAACCGTTCACCGTACAGGCCGTGCGTGAGGATGCGCGGCGAGGTGTCCTGCTTGGCGAGCGGCGTCACCGGCTCTGTGGAGGCGGCCCAGGCGGCGCGGGCATCGGCCAGGTCCTCGCGAGCGGTCATGAACGCCGACAGCAGCGGCACCTGGCGGGTGAAGGTCCAGTTCAGCGCGGTCCTGTCGGGGTCGGGCCTGACCTCGTCGTACCAGCGGGTGCTGGTGCGCGTGGAAGGGGCGACGTTGACCAGGTACCCGGCGCCGTCAGGCTCGCGCAGCAGGTTGTAGGACAGGAAACCGGTGAACGCGCGTGCCATGTCCACCAGGTGCGGGTCCGAGCTGTGGTGGTAGGCGTCGGCCAGTTCGGGGAGCATGACCTCGAAGTTGTAGTTCATGTCGTGGCCGCCTTCCTCGTGGAAGAAGCCGGCGGGGCTGACACCGGTCGCGGCGATCCGGGCGAACGCCTCGGTCAGGCTCGCGGCGAGCGAGGGGTCGGGGTCGAGCTTGAGCGCGACCGCGGCCCCGGCCAGACCCGAGGCGGTCTGGTTGGAGTAGTGGAGGGGCTCCTGCCAGACGGTGCGGTTGGCGGGGTTCAGCAACCAGGTCATGGCCCTCCGTAACGCGGCGCTGAGCTGGGACTGCCGGGTCGGCAGCGCCCCCGTCCCGCGCAGGATCCCCAGGGTCTTGGCCAGGTAGCCCAGGCCGAATCCCGTGGGGGCCAAGCCGTGCTCGTTACGGTTGTACTCGGGGAAGGACCCGTCGCTGTGCTGAAGTGACAGGTAGTGGCCGAGCGCCGCGTCGAGCGCCGCCAGCAGGTCGGCGTTCCCCGTGTACGGATTCCACGGGCGGGCGTTGGCGTGGAACCAGGCCAGTGTGAAGACGTGCTCCTGCACGCGGGCGTTGTACGGCGCGGACGGTGAGCGCCACCAGCCGCCGGCGAAGAAGCCGGTGTCGTCCATGTCGTTGACCATGGGCGCGAGGGTGGCCAGGTACCGCGCGAAGCGCTGCTCGTGGGGGGCGAACAGCGTGCGGTTCAGAGGGGGCAGCGGCGCCAGATCGGGGAGCGCCGCGAAGGCGGTGCCGGGTGCGAGCGCGGGAACGGCCGGGAGCAGGGCGGCGGCTCGGAGGAGGGTGCGGCGGGAGAGCATGGTCAACCTTTCAGACCGGTGTGCGCGAGCCCCTCGATGAACTGCCGCTGGGCCAGCACGAAGACGACCAGGATGGGCAGGGCGGTCATCGTGGCGGCCGACAGCTGCACGTTCCACAGGGGCGAGCCGTAGGCGTCGACGAACTGGGTGAGCGCCTGAGGCAGGGTGAACTTCGACGGGGTGGACAGGAACACGATGGGTTCGAGGTAGAGGTTCCACGAGTGCAGGAACGTGAAGATGGCGACGGCGCCGAGCGCAGACCTGGACAGCGGCAACGCCACCCGGAAGAAGGTGCCGAAGCGGCCGAGCCCGTCGACCCTGGCGGCCTCTTCCAGTTCGCCGGGCAGCGTGATGAAGAACTGCCGCATGATGAACGTCGCCAGCACGCTGGGCGCGCCAAGGATCGGCACCAGGATCAGCGGCCAGTGGGTGTCGGTCAGCCCCGCCGTGTGGAACATCTGGAACAGCGGGACGATCGTCACCTCGCTGGGGATCAGCAGTCCGACGAGCACGACCAGGAAGAGCACGTTCTGGCCGGGGAAGCGGATGCGGGCGAAGGCGTAGCCGGCCATCGCGGCCACCGCCATCGTCCCGGCGGTCACCACCGCCGCGATGTAGAGGCTGTTGAGGTACTGCTGCCCGAACGGCTGCAGCTCGAAGACCCGGCCGTAGGTGGAGAAGTCGAACCTGGAGGGCACCAGCGCGGGCGGGAAAGCGAAGATGTCGCTGATCGGCTTCACCGACGAGGTGACCATCCACCACGTCGGGAAGACGAACGGCACGCACAGCACGCACAGCAGCGCATACAGCCCGAGCCTGAGCTTACGACTCATGGAAGACCCACTTCCGGCGCAGTCGCCACTGCAGCAGCGTCAGCGCCGCGACGATCAGGAACAGCAGGACCGACAGGGCGGCGCCGTAACCGAGGTGCCGGAACTGGAAGGCCTGCTGATACAGGTAGTAGACGAGGACCGTGGTGGACATGCCGGGCCCGCCCTGGGTGAGCACGGCGATCTGGGCGAACACCTGCAGTGACCCGACCACGGTGATGATCGAGGTGAGCAGGATCGTCGGGCTGATCTGCGGCACCGTGATGCGTGCGAACCGGGTCCAGGCGCCGGCGCCGTCGAGCTGCGCGGCCTCGTACAGCTGGCGCGGCACGCCCTGGAGCGCCGCCAGGAACAGGACCATGTTGAGCCCCACGTTCTTGACGACCTGGACCACGATGACCGACAGCAGCGCGGTGGTCTCGCCGCGCAGCCAGTTGGGGCCCTCGACGCCCACCACGCCGAGCAGGCCGTTGACGCCGCCGTCCTGCTGGAGCAGGAACTGCCAGACGATGGTCCAGGCGACCAGCGACACCAGCACCGGGGAGAAGAACAGCGTGCGGAAGAACGTGGTGCCGGCCAGCCGCTGGTTGAGCAGGATGGCCAGGCTCAGGGCGAGGGTGAGGTTGAGCACGACCAGGCCGACCGAGAAGAGCGCGGTGCCGGTCAGCACCTGCCCCATGTTGGGGTCGGCGAGCAGCTTGGCGTAGTTCGCGCCCCCGACGTACTCGAACGTGCTCGCCAGCACGTTCCACTCCTGGAGGCTGTAGTAGACGACCAGGCCGAGCGGCAGCAGGACGAACAGCGCGCTTCCCACGAGCTGCGGTGAGATCAGCAGGTAGCCGACGAGGGCGTCGCGCCGGGGGATGGTCCAGAAGGGACGGGCCCGGGTGGCGGCGCGCACGGCCACCCGGTCGAGGAGGTCCGTCGCCGCCACGTCATCCGCCCAGCAGCGGCTGGATCTTCGCGCACACGCCGTCCAGCACCGCCTTGACGTCGGCGTCCGGCTTCCACAGCGGGTCGAGCGCGGCTCTGGCGGTCTGGGCGAGCTCGGCCTGACCGGTGTGGGAGGGCTTGACCACGCCCTTCTGGATGCCGTCGACCACCACCTCCTGCAGTTGGTCGCCGTTCAGCATGGGGCTGGTCTTCGCCATGGTGTCGGCGGTCAGCACCGAACCGCGGGCGGGCGGGAAGTACGCGGCCAGCTTGGCGGAGTTGGCGGCGTTGGTGAAGTAGGTGAGGAAGTCGGTGGCCTGCTCGGCCCTCGGCGACTTCTTCAGCACGCCGATCCCGGCCTGGCCGATGACCGCGTACTCGCCCTTCGGCCCGGCGGGCAGCGGCACCAGGTCCCACTTGAACGTCGCGTCCTCCAGCATGGCGGCGCGCGAGATCTGGGCGACGGCCATCGAGGTGTCGCCGGAGAAGAAGTCGACGGCGGTGCCCGGACCCGGCATGGACTTGTCGGTGAAGATCGCCTTGTGCAGGAACGTCATCGCCTCGACCATCTCGGGCGCGTTGAACTGGCAGGTGCCGCCGTCGTCGCTCCACGCCTTGGCGCCCCAGCCCTGCCACACGGTGGCGAGGTTGTCCCAGGCCTTGTAGTCGAAGTTGAGGATGGTCAGGCCGTTCTTGCCCTTCGCCGCGACGGCCTTGTTGATCTCGTTGGCGTGCTGCCAGTCCCACTGGCCGGCCTTCATCAGCTCGCGCGGCGTCTTCTGGCCGGCGGCCTTGACCAGGTCGGTGTTGACGAAGACGCCGAAGGGCGAGGTGGAGAACGGGTAGGCGTACAGCTCTCCGTCGCGCTCCCACAGCCGGGTGGCGGCAGGGACCAGCTCGCCCGCGTTCTCGATCTTGCTCTTGAGCGGGACGAGGGCGCCGGAGCCGACGAAGTCCGGAGCGGAGTTCTCCAGGATCCACGCCAGGTCGGGGGCGTTGCCGCCGGCGATCTGCGTGGTCAGTGTGGTCGTGTAGTTCTCGAAAGGGATGGGGTCGAAGGTGATCTCGCCGACCTGCGGGTGGGACTTGCGGTACTCGGCGGCGATCTCGTTGAACAACTTCAGGTGAGCCTCGTTGGAGGTCCAGATCGACATGCGCAGCGGCTGCGGGCCCTGCGCGGCTGGAGCGGCCTCGCCGCCGCAGGCGGTGACCGCGAGGAGAGCGGTCAGCGAGAGGGCCGCCAGCTTCCCTGGTGCTTTCATGGGGGTTCTCCTTCTGGCGTGATTGCGGCGTCAGTAACCGGTGACGTCGGGCCAGCGCAGCTCCACGCCGTCCTGGGTGAGCCGGTCCTGGTAGTCGGCCAGGAGCCGCTCGCTCGCGCGCACGGCGTGCGGCGTGGTCGCACGGTCCAGGCAGAAAGCGGCGAGCGCGCCGGCCGCCTCGCCGACGTTCCACTCCACCGGGTGCAGGCGGTAGGCGCCGTTGGTGATGTGGGTGGTGCCGATGTTCTTGCATGCGGGCAGCAGATTGGTCATCCGCTGCGGGATCAGCGCCCCGAGAGGGATCTCGAACGGGGAGCAGGCGACGTCGATGTAGTTGTCGCCGCCGGTCGACGGATGCAGGTCGATGCGGTACATGCCCACGCCCACCGAGTCGTGATAGGAGACGGCGCCCTTGTCGCCGCGTACCGCCACGGACAGGTCCTGTTCGGTGACGGTGGTCAGGGCCCGGATGCGCCGGGACTCGCGGATGTAGGGGGCCTGGGCGAGCCCGTCGGCCCCGCCCGTGACGTCGCCGCGCAGCCGCAGACTCGGGTATCCGGTCCCGCCGTCGTGGCGGGGGGCCTCGGTCTGCAGCCAGTACAGCGCCGACAGGGACAGCTCGCGGGCCTTGGCCAGGTGCTGGTCGGCGTCAGACACGTCGATGACCGGGCCCTCCAGGTAGTCGATCATGGGCCAGTTGACCAGCGTGATGTCGCTCTCGTAGGCGCCGGGCACGAAGGTGTCGCGGGCGGCGATTCTGCGGAAGGTCCACAGGTTGCCGTCGCCCGGGTTGACCCGCTGATCGGCCTCCACCAGGCGCGGGTCGTCGCCGGGGTTCGGGGTGAAGGAACGCTCCACGATCTCCAGCGTCCGCGGGCTGGGGCAGCGCCATGACAGCAGCCGGTCGCCCCAGAAGGGCGGCTGGTAGGCGCGCCAGAAGTCGTACGAGGCGGGCTTGTCCACGGTGTGGTCGCCGTCCACGTGGTCGATCGCGAAGCACACGGACACGGCCTGCATGTTCATCGGCTGGGCCACCGCGGGGGCGCTCGGCTCCCCGGTGTCGCCCTGCGCCTCGAAGCCGGTCACGTACTCCGCCCCGGCCAGCGGCAGCAGTTCGCCGGTCTCGGTGGCGTCCAGCACGTACGCCGCCACGGCGGTGATCTGGTCGTCTCCGTCCCGGTGCGCGAGCCGCACGGCCGTGACGCGGTCGCCGTCCACCTCGGCCCCGACCGGCCGGTACGGCTGCAGCACGCGCAGCCTGCCCGAGCCCCGGTACGGGGCCAGCATGGCCTCGATGACCGCGACGGCGACCCTGGGCTCGTGGCACAGCTTGCTGACGTGCCCCGCTCCCGGGTTCAGCTCCCGCCAGGCCCGCGCCCGCTCGGTGAGCGGGTAATGGTCGCGGTAGTAGCGCCGGATGCCGTCGCGTAGCGCGCGATAGCTCGCCGTGACGCCGAACCGCTCCACCCAGGTGTGCTCGTCCGGCGGCACCGCCTGACTGGTCAGCTGGCCGCCCAGCCAGTCGTACTCCTCGGTGAGCACCACCGAGCGGCCCGCCCGCAGCAATGCGAGCGCGGCGGCCACGCCGCCCAGCCCGCCGCCGACGACGAGCGCGTCTGCCGATATCTCAACCACGTGAGGGTTACCTCTCATCATGTACGGGTGCCAGCGTCGAGCCCTCGACCAGCTCGCACGCCAGCAGTTCCTGCGGGACGCCGCCGTGCTCCAGCACCTGGGTGAGCAGCTCGACGGCCCTGCGGCCCATCTCCCGCCGGGGGATGCGGAAGCCGGCGAAGTCGATGTCGGTGGACACCGGCCTGGTGCGGGCGCCCAGCGCGACGATGGAAAGGTCGCGCGGCACGTCCAGGCCGCGGGTCCTGGCGATCTCGGCGATGGCCGCGCCGTCGGCCAGCTCCTCGGCGAACACGACGGTGGCGCCGGAGCCGAACAGCCCGTCAGCCTGCTCCAGGTGCACGCCTTCGACGCCGGTCGCGGCCACCCCTTCGGTGAAACCGCGCAGCCGGTCGGCGTAGGACTCCGCACCCTGCCCAGTCCCGACGTAGACCATGCGCCGGTGCCCGAGCGCCGCCGCCCGCTGCACCAGGGCCCGCACTGCGGGCGGGTAGTCCGCCCCGACGTACGGCACCGGCCCGCCGGCGTCGTCGCGGCGGCCGACCGAGACGAACGGAATGCCCTCGGTCAGCAGCCTGGACAGATCGTCCCTGTCGATCGTCCGGCCGAGCAGGACGCAGCCGTCCGCCAGCCGGATCCGGCTCTCCGCGCTGAAGATCCGTCGCCACTCGCCCTGCTCCACCTTGGCGCTGGTGAACAGCAGCAGGTCACAGCCCGCCTCCTCTGCGCACTCCTCGATCCCGACCAGGAAGGGGTGGTAGAAGTCGGCGCTCTCCGCGGGGAAGACGGCCTCGTAGGTGAACACGCCGTAGATGCGGTTGCGGCGTTCGACGAGGCGGCGCGCCGCGGGGTCGGCCACGTATCCGGTCTCCCTGATCACCTGAAGCACCCGGTCGCGGGTTTCGGGCGAGATCCGCACCTCGCCCTCGGCCCTCCCATTGAGCACCAGGGACACCGTCGTCTGGCTCACGCCTGCCATGCGCGCGATGTCCTGCTGCGTCAGACGCCGCCCTGAAGGAGTCACTGTGCGTATCACCCGTCGTCTTGATAATGCGTATTAGTGCGGTCATTGTGTAACCGGGCACAACGGGGCGTCAAGGGGTAATCGCTCAAGTAATTCGTATTAGCAGCGGGCTGCCCGCCGACGACGATCGCCTCCGGCGCCGTTCGTTCGGAGAACACCGCATGGCGATCGTGAGGCCTGCCGCTACGCCTGGTCGACGATGATCACGGCGCCGGGGGAGACGAGATCCGTTACCGCCGGCAGAACCGAAGACGTGGTTCCTCCTGGTTTGTCTGTTGGGCATAAGGTAAGGCGGCATGGCACTGACTCTTGTTCAGGTGAATGTCAAAGCTCGGGATGACTCGGCGCTCGGCCGGTTCTGGGCGGAGGCGCTCGGTTGGGGCGTTTCCAGCGAGGGACCCGGCGTGACCAACCTCGAGCCCGAGGGCTTCGTCTGGCCGGACCCCGCCGCCTTCTACGTCGATGTCGTCAAGGTCCCGGACCCCGAAACGGTGAAGTACCGCGTGCACCTCGATCTCGCCACCACCTCCGCGGCCCATCAGGCCGAGTTGGTCGCGCGTCTGAAGGAGCTCGGTGCGACGCCCGCCGATGTGGGCCAGGGCGACGTCCCGTGGACGGTCCTGGCCGACCCGGAGGGCAACGTGTTCTGCGTGCTGGAGCCTCGGGAGATCTACCGGGATACCGGGCCGATCGCCGCGGTGGTGGTCGACTGCGCGGACCCGCGGGCCATGGCCAGGTTCTGGGGCGAAGCGATCGACTGGACCCTGCACGAGGTGACCGACGATCACGCGACGCTGCGCTCCGCCAAGGGCGTCGGGCCGTATCTTGAATTCCTCCGCACAACGCCAGGCGCGAAGACCGTGTCGACCCGCGTCCATCTCGACCTGCTGCCGAACCCCGTTGACGATCAAGCCGCGGAGGTGGCCAGGCTGCAGACCCTCGGCGCGACGCCCGCCGACGTCGGCCAGGGCGACGTCTCGTGGATGGTCCTCGCCGACCCCGAGGGCAACCAGTTCTGCGTCCTCGGCCGGGCCTGACGCGGAGCCTTCCGTCACGGACGGCCAGGCCGGTGTTGGCCTCGGCGCGATCCCAGCGGGCCGGGATCTCGAAGGCGAGGCACGGCGCGCCCACGCCCCGGCGGGCAGGCGCGGGGGTGGCGCGGTCAGGCCTGCAGGTAGTGCAGAACGGCGAGCACCCTGCGGTGGTCACCGTCCGAGGGAGGCAGGCCGAGTTTGGTGAAGATCTGCGTGACGTGCTTCTCCACCGAGCCGTAGGAGAGGAACAACGCTTCGGCGATGGCGCTGTTGGAGCGGCCCTCCGCCATCAGCGCCAGGACCTCCCGTTCCCTGGCGGTGAGCGCGCCCAGGGCGTCGCCGCGTCTGCTGGCGCCCATGAGCTGGGTGACGACCTCAGGGTCGAGGACGGTCTCCCCCGCCGCGATCCTGTCAAGGGCGGCGAGGAAGTCCCTGACGTCGGCCACGCGCTCCTTCAGCAGGTAGCCCACCCCGCGGGCGCCGCCCGCGAGCAGCTGGGCGGCGTAACGCGTCTCGATGTACTGGGAGAAGACCAGCACGCCCAGGTCAGGGTGGTCCCGGCGGACCTGGATGGCGGCGCGCAGTCCTTCGTCGGTGTGCGAGGGCGGCATGCGCACGTCGACCACCGCGATGTCGGGACGGTGCTCGTCCACGCAGGCTCGCAGCGCCTCGCCGTCGCCCACGGCGGCGACCACCTCGTGGCCCCTGGAGGCGAGCAGCAGGCGGAGTCCGTCTCTGAGCACCACGGCGTCCTCGGCGATCACGATGCGCATGCGGCCTCCGTTTCAGATGTGCAGGGGCAGCTCGACGGTGACCACCGTAGGTCCTCCGGCCGGGCTGCGGATGCCGAGCCTGCCGTCCACCATCCGTACCCGGTCGGCGAGGCCACGCAGACCGGATCCGGCGTCCATCATCGCGCCGCCCTTGCCGTCGTCGCGCACGAGCAGGGCGAGCAGGCCTGCCCGGGTCCGTAACTCGACCGCGGCCCGCCGGGCGCCGCTGTGCTTGGCCACGTTGGCCAGCAGTTCGGCCGTGCAGAAGAAGGCGATGCTCTCGACGGCCGGCGACGGCCGCTCGGGCAGGTCGGCCTCGAGCGCCACGGGGATCGGGCTGCGCGCGGCGAGCGTTTCCAGGGCGATCTCCAGCCCCTTGTCGAGGGCGGGCGGGTGGATGCCGCGGGTCAGGACACGCAGCTCGGCCAGCGTCTCCTTGGCCTCGCGATGCGCGCCGTCGACGAGGCCGCGAGCGCGTTCGAGCCGCTCGGGGCGGTCCGCTTCGGCCAGTTCCTCCTGCGCCATGCCCAGGCGCATCGCCAGCGCCACCAGGCGGGCCGCCGTCCCGTCGTGCAGGTCGCGCTCGATCCGGCGGAGCGCGGCGGCGGCGTCGTCCACCGCCAGCGCCCGGGTCTGCTCCAGCGTGCGGATCCGAGCCGCGCCAGGGGCGGGTCCGAGCAGGGTCCTGGCGAGCCACCGCTCGGGAACCAGCGCCAGGCGCACGCCCCAGGGGGCCAGGAGCAGCAGCGCCACTCCCGCCGCACTCAGCAGCAGGGCGTCCGGCCAGGTGGTGGGGGCGATGGCGGGAAGGGCAGCGGTCCGCCACCACAGCGGGCAGCTGAGAAGGAGCAGGCCATACCCCCACAACCCCGCGGCGACCGCGAAGGCGAGGACCGCCGCCGGCAGCCGGACCAGGCCATGGATGACGGCGCGCCATCCCACGACGTCACCCAGCGCCGCCGCGAGCCGGTTGAGCGGTCCAGGCCGGGAGCGGAAAGGAGCGGGAGCCGCCACCTGTTCCCCTGCCAGCGCGCGCGCCAGCCCGCGGTTGGCGGCGCCCAGCCCCCTCGCCCCCACCACGCACAGCGCGAGGAACGGGACGCCGACGATGTTGGCCGTCGCGATGACGCCCAACAGCACGACGAGCAGGTAGAGGAGGCCGAGACCTGCCATCAGCGGCATCAGCAGCGCGTACGCCAGCTCGCGACCCGCCCGTCCCCGCACGGGAGCGGTGATCGGCACCCGCCACGACCTGAAGCCGCCTAACGCTCGCCTGTCCACGCGTACAGCTTGACCGACACCGAGCCGGGCGGACCAGCCGGTCATCCCCCGGGGGACAACCCGAAGAGGGTACGGCGGGCCTCCCGGTGGTATCGGCCGACCGGTTTCGCGAGCGTGGATACGACACGGCGAAGAAGTCGCCATCGAGACAGAGGAGTCGCGCATGCCCGGCAGGACCGGATGGCTGGTCGTCGGTGTGACCATGGCGGCGCTGGCGGGGATGACGCCATCGGCGGCCTCCGCCGCTCAGGGGGAGGCGTCAGGGAACGGCCGGCCGAGGTGGCAGGCGTGCACGGGCCAGGATCTGCCCGCAGGCATGGAATGCGCCGCCATCGAGGTGCCCGTGGACTGGGCCCGACCAGCAGGGCGGCGGATCAGGCTGGACCTGGCCCGGCTGCCCGCCACCGAGCCGGCGCGCAGGATCGGCAGTGTGCTCGGTGTCCCCGGCGGCCCGGGGGCCAAGGGCATCGAGGACCTGAAACGCGCGGCGGGCGACCTCACCGAGCTGCGCCGACGGTTCGACCTCGTCGCCTACAACCCTCGCAACACGGTGTGGATGGATCAGCTGCCGCAGGTGTGCAGGCGGCCGGGGGCCTCCCTGCACGAGCCCAGGAACCGCGGGCAGTACGAGGCGCTGTCCACGACGATGGCCAAGGCCTTCACGGCATGCGCGAACCAGGACAGGAGCGGGTTGTCCGCCCACCTCGACTCCCTGTCGGTGGCCAGGGACATGGAGGCGGTCCGCAAGGCTCTGGGCGAGGAGCGGCTGAGCTTCATGGCCAACTCCTACGGCGGGGTGCCCGCGGCCGCCTATGCCCGGCTGTTCCCGCAGCGCATCCGGGCCATGTACCTCGACGGCGTGATCAACCAGACCACGGGCTGGCCCGAGCAGGGACTGCTGGCCCTGCGTCGCATGGAGCAGGTGTTCGGCAGGTTCACCCGCTGGTGCGCGGACACCCCCGCCTGCGCGCTGCACGGCGAGGACGCGGGAGCGGTCTGGCGCGAGCTCGTCAGGGACGCCGATCGCGCGCCGATCCCGGTCACGTCCTCGCAGTTCGGAAAGGCGAAGCTGACCGGATGGCACCTGAGGAGCTTCGGCTTCTTCCCTGACCCGGGGAAGGGGAACTCCCGGTGGCTGACCTTCGCCGACGCCGTGGACAAGGGTAGGCGTGGGGACGGCTCCGGATTCGCCGACTTCGCTCTCGGCAACGCGCGCGTCTGGAGCATGCCGGGGATACTCGCGATGACGTGCGGGGACGAACGCGGCTACACCGGATACGCCCGGTTCCAGCAGGCCCGTCGGCAGGCGAGGAAGACCTCGCCGAACTTCGGAGGAGCCGCGTTCGACGCGCTGGGCTGCGCGGGGTGGCCGCTGCGGGTGGCCAACCCGTCGCGCCCGCTGCCGGTTGGCGGCCTGCCGCCGTTCCTGGGGGTGGGCAGCACCTGGGGCGACTACGCGTGGACCGAGAGCTTCACCGCGATGATCCCCGGCTCGGTCACCGTCGGCTACGACGGCCCCGGGCATGTGATGTACCTGTCGGGCAAGAAGTGCCCCATCGAGCACGCCACCAGGTACCTCACCACGCTGAGGCTGCCGGGGCCCGGCACCGTCTGCCCCGCAGAGTGAACGGGGCCGCCACAGGCGGCCGATATGTACAAGACCGCAGGTCGGGGCTGAGGAAGGATGGCGGCATGGATATCGACAAGGTCGCCTCCTTCATGGCCGGTCACGCGCGACTGCTCGACAGGCGCCGCTTCGAGTTGCTGATGGGCGAGGGCGACCCCGCCGGCGCGCTGGCCGCGCTCGAGGGTTACCGCAACGCCGACGGCGGATACGGCTGGGGCCTGGAGCCGGACCTGCGCTCGCCCGAGAGCCAGCCTGGCTCCGCGCTGCACGCCTTCGAGGTGTTCGAGCAGGCGCCGAGCCCCCGTGCGGCCGAGCTGTGCGACTGGTTGCAGACGGTGACGCGGCCCGACGGCGGCCTGCCGTTCGCCCTGCCGCTGACGGTCACGCAGGCGACGGCGCCGTGGTGGCAGGGCGCGGACCGTTCGGAGTCGTCGCTGCAGATCACCGCGGTGACGGCGGCGGCGGCCTGGCGGGTGGCCGCCCAAGACCCCGCCGTCGCCGCGCACCCGTGGCTGGCGCGGGCGAGCGCCTACTGCCTGGAAGCCATCTCCTCGCTGAAGGAACGGCCCCACGCCTACGTCCTGGCCTTCGCCGTGCGCTTCCTCGACACCCAGCCTTCGGCCTCCGACCTGCTCGACCGCCTGGGCGCGTTCGTGCCGCCCGACGGGGAGATGCACGTGGAGGGCGGCACCGAGCACGAGATGCTGCGCCCGCTGGACTTCTCCCCCGCTCCCGGTCTGCCTTCACGCCGGCTGTTCACGGCCGAGGCGGTGGCCGCCGACCTCGACCGGCTGGAGAGCCTGCAGCGGGAGGACGGCGGGTGGACCGTCGACTACGCGACGATCTCGCAGGCGGGGGCGCTGGACTGGCGCGGCGCCGTCACCGTCGACGCCCTGCGGATCCTGCGCGACAACGGCAGGCTGGGCCGGACGCCGGGGCGCGGCGCCTGACCGCCCACGCCCTCACGACATCAACGCTTCCAGGCGCGGTCGAGGAAGTCCGCGACGAGCGGGGCGATCTCGGGCAGGTTCTCCTCCAGGGCGAAGTGCCCGGTGTCGAAGACGTGCAGCTCGGCCTCCGGCAGGTCGCGCAGGTAGGCGCGGGCGCCGGGCTCGGGGAAGAACGGGTCGTTGCGGCCCCACACGACGAGCGCGGGCGGCGTGTGCTCACGCAGCCACGCCTGCCAGCGCGGATAGCTCTCGACGTTCGACTTGTAGTCGAAGGCGAGGGCGACCTGCGCCTCGGCCCGTCCCGGCTGGTCGAGGAAGTGCTGGTCGAGGGTCCAGCCGTCGGGGGCGACGAGTTCGGGGTCGCTGGTGCCGCCCTCGTACTGGCCGCGCGTGCCCTGCAGGGTCAGCAGCTCCCTGATGGTCTGCTCGGCGCCGGGCTGCTCGGGCCGCAGCGCCACGAAGGAGCGGGCGCCGTCCGACAGGCCTTCCTCGTAGGCGTTGCCGTTCTGGACCACCAGGCCCGCGATCCACTCGGGGTGACGCTCGGCCAGCCTGAAGCCGACAGGCGCGCCGAAGTCGAAGACGTACATCACGAACCTGGCCAGCCCGAGCCGCTCGAGGAAGCCCTCGGTGATGTCGGCGAGCCTGTCGAAGGTGTAGGAGAACCCCTCGGGGGCCTCGGTGTGGCCGAAGCCGGGATAGTCGGGGGCGATCACCCTGTACCTGGTGCCGAGCGCGTCGATCAGCCTGCGGTACTGGTGCGAGGCCGAGGGGAAGCCGTGCAGGAGCAGCAGGACCGGCGCGTCCAGCGGCCCCGCCTCCCTGTAGAAGACGCGCACCCCTTCGACCTCGACGAACCTGTGCGCAACGCGGGGAATGTCCATGGCAGAGATCGTACGGTCAGCCGGTCTGCACTTTTTCGGCGGCCTCGGCGAGGTCGTCGGGGGTGGGGCGTCGTCCTGGGTGAGCCTGAGCGGCCAGTAGCCGGCGAAGTCGCGCGGCGTCGCGGCCACGCGCCCCTAGAGTGAGGGGCCATGGAATCCAGTGAGCTGCTGGGCACGCGGCTGCGCCTGCTCCTCGACCTTCTCGACGACGGGGTCACGGCGCTCTATCCCAGCCTCGGGCTGGAGGGCTTCCGCCCCCGCTTCACCCCGATCCTGCGCCAGCTCGCCGCCGAGGGCCCCGCCTCCATCCGCGACCTGGCCCGCGCCATCGGCGTGACGCACTCGGCCGCCAGTCAGACCGTCGCGCAGATGGCCAAGGAGGAGCTGGTCACCCTCTCCCCCGGCGCCGACGCCCGCCAGCGCATCGTGCGGCTGACCAGCAGAGCCGAGGCGCTGCTGCCGGCCCTGGACAGGGAGTGGGCCGCCACCAGCGCCGCCGCGGCCGAGCTCGACGCCGAGCTGCCCTACCCGCTCAGCCGCCTGGTCGACGAGGCGCTGGAGGCCCTGCGCCGCCGGCCCATGCGCGACAGGATCAGCGAATCCGCCAGACGCCTGTAGCGCGGCAGGCCGGCGCCGCCGTCTGGGTGGTGTCCTCGATCAAGGCGATGGGGTGAGTGTCGCACCTCCCGATCGGGCGGGTCCCGACAGCTCGGCGATGTCCTCGGCCCCGTCACCGAGGAGTTTTTCGGCCAGATCCATCAGGGCGCGCCCTGCCGCCAGCTCGTCGCCGATCTCGGGGACGGGACGGTCCTCGGGGTTGCGGCGCGCGTGGCCGACGCTCTCGTGTCTCCTGTTGCCGAGGGCGTAGAGCACGGCGGTGGCCTCGGTGCGCTTGTCCTCGTCGTCCTCGCTGATGAGGATCTTGACGGTCCATTCCTGGGTCTTCATGACGACTCCAAATGTCACAAACGTGACGATGCGGTCATATCTCTAGCATCCACCCAGAAGCGTGATGAGCGCGAGGAGGTTCGCCGCGGGTGTGATCGGGTAGCAGCGGCGCCATGCCTACGTACGGATTCCACGCCTCGCACGAGCAGGTCTCGCCCAGGGCGCTTCTCGACGCGGTCGCGGCCGCCGAGGAGGCCGGCTTCGGCGCCGCCATGTCGTCGGACCACTTCTCGCCGTGGAGCGAGCGGCAGGGTGAGTCGGGGTTCGCCTGGTCCTGGCTGGGCGCCGCCCTCGAGCGGACGTCGCTGCCCTTCGGCATCGTCAACGCCCCCGGGCAGCGCTACCACCCCGCGATCATCGCGCAGGCCATCGCCACGCTCGCCTCGATGTATCCCGGCAGGTTCTGGGCCGCGCTCGGCAGCGGCGAGGCGTCCAACGAGCACATCACCGGCGCCCCCTGGCCGCGCAAGCAGGTACGCAACGCCCGCCTGCGCGAGTGCGTGGAGGTGATCAGGGCGCTGCTCGCCGGCGAGGAGGTCACGCACGAGGGACTGGTCACGGTGGACAGGGCCAGGCTGTGGACGCTCCCCGCCGAGGCGCCCCACCTCGTCGGGGCGGCCGTGAGCGAGGAGACCGCGCGCTGGTGCGCCGAGTGGGCCGACGGCCTGATCACCGTGGGCGGGCCGCAGGCCGAGAGTGTGGCGCGCGCCTACAGGGAGGCGGGCGGACGTGGCCCGCTGCGCGTGCAGGTGCACCTGAGCTGGGCGCCCACCGAGGAGGAGGCGCTGCGGCTGGCCCACGAACAGTGGCGCTCCAACGTGTTCGCGCCGCCGGTCTGCTGGGACCTGGACCGCGTGGAGCTGTTCGACATCGTCTCCCGAGACGTCCCGCCGGAGAAGGTGGCCGAGGTCGTGCACGTCTCCGCCGACGTGGGCCGCCACGCCGAGCTGCTGCACTCCTACGCCGAGCAGGGCTTCGACGAGATCTTCCTGCACCATGTCGGTCAGGAGCAGCGCCCGTTCATCGAGGCCTTCGCCGAGATCGTCAAGTGAGCGGCCGCCCGGTCACGGCGGCGACCCGGGCAGCCCGAGCGTTCGATGGATCATCTGGTGCATGTGTGCGCGGAAGCGGCGCATGGCGCGCGGGTCGTCGGGACCGCGCCGCTGCGCCGCCGCGTCGAACACACCGCTGAGGACGAACCCGTGCACGCACCAGATCATCGAGTTGATCGTGTAGTGCACGTCGGCGTGCTCCACGTTCGAGGCCGGGATGATGTTCTCGATGGCGAACTCGGCCAGCGGCTGGACATACTGCGCCTCGAGGCTGCTGACGTCGCTGGCGTCCGACAGCCACCGGTGCATCCACAGTGACGGCACCTCGGGATGCTCGGCGGCGAAGTCGATGTAGGCGTCGATGAACCTGTGCACCGCGGCCACCTTGTCCTCGGGCGGCGCGACCTGAAGGTCCCTGATCCGCTCCTTCACGACGGCCGCGTGCAGGGTGTGGGCGCGTTCCATGACGGCTATGTACAGGTCGCGCTTGGCGCCGAAGTGGGAGCTCACGGCCTTCGCGCTCAACCCGGCGGTCTCAGCGATCTGCCCGATGTCGGTCGCGTCGTAGCCGAGCGCGGCGAACAGCTTGGTCGCAGCGTTGAGGATGCGCTCCCGCTCACCCCCTTTTACTGACGTCATACTGGTGACCCTAGAATCCGCCGTCGTCCAGGCCAATCACGTGATCGACAAATACCGGTCAAATCGCTCCTGTAGGGCCGGTGGCCGCACAGGAGCGTGAACCGGGCTCAGAGCACGATGCGCACCAGGTTGCGGCCGCGCAGGGCGTAGAGCGCGGCCCCGTCGGGAGCGGCCGCGAGCAGCGGCTGCGAGCCGTAGGCCTGCGCGGCGAGCCCGTCGACCACGGTGGAGATCGTCATGGTCAGCGGGTCGATCCGGTAGACGCTCTCCCCGTCGGTGCCGTAGAGACGGCCGCTCGCCCGCACGATCGTGCCGGTGCGAGACTTGCTGAGCGGCACCTCCACCGTCCTGGTGACCTTCTTGCGGCGCGGGTCGAACTCGAACAGCACGCCGGTGTCGGCGATGCCGTACAGCATGGCGCCGTGGGAGACCAGCTCAGAGATCACGGTCGCGCCCTCCACCGGGACCACCGACCAGCGGACCCGCTTGGTGCGCAGGTCGAAGGCGGCCAGCTCGGCCTGCTTGGCCACCGGGGTGGTGCCGAGGCCGCCGCTGATCTCGCTGGCGACGTATGCGGTGCCAGACCTGGCGGTGACCGAGCGGATCGACTGGTTCGCGATGATGTTCCTGAACGTCTCGATCCTGTCGCCGCGCGGGTCGTAGAGGGCCAGCGCGCCGCCGTGCAGGCCGTACTCGGGCTGGGTGCCCACCAGCAGCCGCCTGCTGACGGGGTCGTAGTGGGCGTCGAGCGGGCGGTTCTGCTCCTCGCCGACGCGGGCCAGCCTGCGCAGGTCGGAGCCGTCGGGCCGCATGCCGAACAGGTAGGCGAGGGTGTAGACCGACAGGTAGACCTGCTTGCCGACGACCGTCATCGCCTTGGCCTCGCCGGGCAGGAACGTGCGGGTGCTGCCGCCGGTGGCCAGGTCGTGCACCTGCACGCCCGCCTTGCCGCTGACCAGCACCTGGTCGCGCGTCGCCGTGACCGCCATCGCCAGCTCGGGTGCGGGCGGCATGCCCGCCTGCGTGAGGTCCACGCCGGTGAGCTCGCCGGTGGCCAGGTCGTACTCCACGACCGAGCTGGTCAGCACGCCCGTCACCTTGCCGCCGCCGACGAAGATCCGGTTGAACGACGCCCCGTCGTACGGCACCGCCAGCCTGTCGAGCTTCGCGCTGTCGCGGTCGTAGCGGTAGAGCGTGCCCGAGGGCCTGGTGCCGAAGTAGACGTCGTTGTTGGGCGCGTCGATGCCGATCGCGGTGACGTAGGAGTCGCCGGGCGCGTCGACCAGCACGTGGCGCGAGGGGTCGGCGGTCTCCATGAGCATCAGGTCGCCCGTCGCCGACAGCCCCGCCGCCAGCAGCCCGCCCTCCAGCGCCAGGGTGGCCACGAAGGTGCGGTCGGCGAGCTCGGCGGGCAGGAGCTTGCGCTTGGCGCCGGTGACCCTGTCGATGGCGATCAGGTGGGCCTTGGCGCCCACTCCCGCGTAGATCGTGGTGTCGTCGACGGCGATGCTGCGCACGTACTGCTCACCCGCGACGGCCTGGCCGAAGTCGCGGGTCTGGCCTGTGGCGGGGTCGTACTCGACGACGCGGCCCCTGGGATAGGTGCCGGCGTAGATCTTGCCGTCGGGGGCGGCGTCGATGGACCAGATGAAGTTGTCAGGCCGTACGTCGGCGACCTTCGTGGCCGTGCCGGTGCGGGTGTCGACCTTGTGGATGTCGCCAGGGGTGTAGGTGCCGACGTACAGGTCGGTGCCGACCGCCGCGGCCGCCCACGTGCCGTCGCCGCTGGGCAGCTCGGTGATCGAGGTCACCTTGCGCTGCGCGGGGTCGTAGGCGCCGATCCTGGTCGGCTTGATGCCGCCGGTGCCCAGGTAGAGGCGGTCGCCGACGAACTCGGCCGCGCTGATCGAGGTCACCTGCGAGGCCGGGCCGAGGTCCTCGACGACGGGCGTCGCGCCTGCCGCGACGGGCGCGACGCCCGTCAGGCCCAGAGCCATGGCCAGGGTCAACGCCGGGACGAACCGTATCCTTCTCATCCACTTGCCTCTCGGGGGCTTATTACGGACCGGGCCGATATTGGGCCATTCGTACCATGCATGGAAACGATCGAGCAAGACCCCTGGCGCGCACATTCGCGCACGCGCCCGAGGCCCGCCATTCGCCCTATTACCGACAGTGATGGTTGCGTCACCAGAGGGGAAGGAGATGGAGCCGTTGGGGCAGGAGTCATCCGCCGTTACAGAGGGGACGATCCGCGCATGGCGAGCACTTTTCAGCGGGGCAAGGTGGAACTCGTGTTCAGCGCGATGGACGCCGACGGAGACGGCATCCTGCGCGAGAGCGATTTCGAGGCTCTCGCGCGGCGCTGGGCGTCCGTCCGCGCGGCGGGCGACGAGGAGCGCCTGAGGTCGATCATGCACGGCTGGTGGGGAACGCTCGCCGCGAGCTCCCGCGACCCCGACTCGGTCGCGGTCGAGGACGTCCTCACCGTCGTGGATCTGCTCGGCCGGATGCCTGACGCCGTCGCCGCCACCGCCGAGGTCATGTTCGAAGCCGTCGACGAGGACGGCGACGGCCGGATCTCCCCGGCCGAGTACCGGCGGATGATCGAGGCATGGAATGGCCGCTCCACCGACACCGCCGCCGTGTTCTCGCGCCTTGACGCCGACGGCGACGGCACCATCTCTCGCGCGGAGTTCGTCCTGCACTGGAGCGAGTTCTGGTCGGGCGACGACCCCGAGGCACCCGGCGCCCACGTTTTCGGCGCGCCCCCTGCCCTCTGACCCTGCCCTCTGACCGTGCCCTCCGACCGTGTCCGGTGACCGGAAGCACGGTGACCGGTGATCGGAAGCACGGTGACCGGGAAGGCCCCGCACCTAGGCGCCTCCCACTCCGGCCTTCGTCGGTCACCTCGGTGAGGGCTCAGTGTTCCCGGTAGAAGTCGGCGAGGGCGGCGAACGCGGCCTTGGGCTCCCAGGGCATGTCGGGGTAGGTCACTCCGAGGCGGTCCTCGTAGACCTTGACGATGCCGTAGCTGGCCAGGTCCAGGTCATCGCGGGGATCGCCGTCGGGGCGGTGGAGGTGGTCGCGGAGCGCGAAGGTGAACACGAAGGCGCTGTCGACGCCTCCGGCGTCGAAGACCTCCAGCAGCTCGCGCAGGTACGCGGCCTGACCGGCCTCGTCGCGGGCGTACACACCGTCCAGCCGAACAGGTGCACGGGTGTCCTTGTCGTATTCGACGATCGCCAGCCCGAGAGCGCCCCTGTCACCCGCGCCCTGGTAGCCGGCCGCGCCGAACTCGGTGATCGCGACCGGCTTCCCCTGCGCGACGAGGTCATGGACGCCTGCGGCGAAGCGGTCGGCGACCTCGGCCGACCGGTAGAGATCCATGGAGACGATGTCGAAGGGCTCCCAGTCGACGCGCTCAAGCGGTACGGAGGCGTAGGTCACCTTGCCGCCGAAGCGCTCTCGGACGAGCGCCACGGCCCTGCCGAGGAAGTCGTTGACCCGGGTGCCGACCTCCGCGACGTGCTCGCGCACGCGATGCGGCTGGCGCAGCAGCTCGATCCGCTCGTCGATGTCGCCGCCCGGCAGGAACCCCTTGTTCATCAGGCTGAGCTCGGCGCCGGCGACGAACACGACCTCGGCTCCCCGCCGCCTGAGCCGCTCCGCGCGCTCAGCGCAGTCGGCGAACAGCGACAGCATCTCGTCGTCGGTCAGTTCGAGCGGGTAGGGGGAGAACCAGACCTCGAGGCCGAGGTCGGCGGCGTGCGCCGCCGCGAGCTCGATCCTTTCCGGATCGCCTCCCATGACGCGGACCGCGGTGCAGTGCAGGTCGTCACGGATGACGCGCATCTCGCGCCTGACCGTCTCCGAGTCGAAACGCGTGTGGCCGATCACTCCGTTGTAGACGAAGCCGGTGTCGTAGCTGATGCCTTTGGCTCGCATGCCGCGCCCTCTTTCAGGCTGTTGTTACGGTACTCGACGTACCTTAGTTGCCTGTAGACAGGGATGGCAAGCAGAATGCGGGGGTACGGCCGGTACCGATCGCGGGAAGGGGCCATGACAGCGGATCCGACGAGGCAGCCAGGTGCCGGGCAGACGCGGCGACGAGGAGCCGCCCTGGAGGAGGTGATCCTGCGCGCCGCGGCGGATGAACTCACCGCGTCGGGATACGCCGCTTTCACCATGGACAAGGTCGCCGCCCGCGCAGGCACCAACAAGAACGCCATCTACCGCCGCTGGCCGAACCGCCTCACGCTCGGCATCGCCGCCTACCGGCGACTGGCCACGGCGGTCCCTCCCCCTGACACCGGTGAGCTGCGCGGCGACGTCCTCGAGTGGCTACGCCAGGCCAACCGCTACTGGAGCTCCCCCCTCGGCGCGCTCCTGCGCGAACTGCTCTCCGCGGCGGGCGGCACGTCGGAACTCCTGGCGCAACTGCAGGACCAGTCCGGCGACGCCGCAGCCGCCCCCTGGTTGACCATCCTGGGCCGCGCGGTCGCTCGCGGTGAAGCCAGCCCCGAGGCGCTCCATCCCCGGGTCGCCACCGTGGCCGGTGTCCTGCTGCGCAACGAGTTCGTCGTGCGCGGGGCGCCTACCGTGCCCGACGACGTCCTCGTCGAGATCGTCGACGAGGTGTACCTGCCCCTTGTGCGGCGACGAGGCCCGAACCCGAGCTGACCCTCCGCCGGCGCCGTGCCCCCTATCCCTCCCTCGGGCCGGTCTCAGGGACGGCTGGCGACCATCTGCTGGCGCAGCCGCCACGTCCTGCCGTCGTCCGATGACTCGACGGCGCGCCAGTGGAAGGAGCCGGGCTTGACGTCGGAGAAGATCCAACGGGTCAGCACGCCGTCGAAGGTCCCCTCCAGAACCATCTCCTCACCCTGCTGACGAGCGATGAACGGAAGGACCCAACCTCGCGCGGGGCCGATCCACGTGGAACGGATGGCCTTGATCCGCGGATCGTAGAAGCGCAGCGTCGCCCCCCATTCCCCGCTGTCGTCCCCGGTCCTGGCCCGTTCGGCCCGGCTGGGAGCCAGCCACACGTCCTGGATGGCGCGGCCGTCCAGCACCCACCCGAAGTGCCACTCCCCCAGCAGCTCCTCGCCGGCGCCGTCAGGATGGTGGTTCGTCACCGCCACGTCCCAGGAGCCGACGAGCCGGCCGAAGAAGGCCAGCTCGACAGCGGCCTCGGACCGCGGCCCGGCGCTGAGCAGCACATCAGCGAGACTCATACCCGATCACACCCTTCATCGGCAGGAGGCGGCGGGGCGGTATCCGGCCGATCACCCATGCTGGCACGCACGGCCGAGAACACGAGTCGTATGACTGTCAGAATCCGTCGTCTTCCTGCCACGCCCCGCACCGCGTCCCCGGGACGGTCCGGCAGGTCAGCCAGGAGGGGCCTGCGCGATCTGCGTCACGCGGGAGGGTCGGCGGCCGCGCGGCGTGCGAGCGCGGCGGTGGCCAGCCTGTGCAGGTCGGCGGCCTCCTGCACGGCGCGCTCTGGGTCGCGCTCGGCCAGTTCGGCCTTCAGCGCGATCACCGACAGATCGCGGCCGAGGAGGTCGTACACCTCGCCGGCCAGGCGCAGCCGCTCCTCGGCCGCCTCGAGCCTGGCCTGCGCCGTACGGCCGGATTCCGCCTCGAGCAGCAGCGTCCACAGCCACACGTGAAGGCCGTTGACGGCTACCACGCACAGCGCCGTGACCAGCGTGATGACCGCATAGGCGACAGGCGCGCCCTGCCACCAGCCGACCGCCAGCGAAACGGCGACGGCGGCGCAGCCCGTCCCGATCCGCAGCCACCTGCCGCCCAGGAAGGGAGCGGTGGCCAGCACCGAGCCGCCCACCCAGGCCCAGGTGTGCCAGCGGGTGCCGGCCAGCGGGGCCACCAGGGGCACCGATGCGGCCGCGGCGAGCAGGAAGACAGTCACCAGGCGCGCCAGGGCCCGGCTGGAGGCCTGCGGGGTGACGGCGGCGTACAGCACGCCCGCCTGCGCGGCGGTGATCGCCAGGATGCCGATCGCGGCCAGGGCCTGACGGGTCGTGCCGCCGTCCCTGAGCAGTCCGGCCCCCGGCATCACGAGCGTCGTCAGGATCGCCATGCTCAGGGTGGCGAGTGTGGCGATCCTGGCCACGCGCAGGTGCCGGGGATGCGGCACCTGCGTCCTTCTAGGCACCGGCGGCGGCGGGGAGGACGAGAACGGACGCGGCGACCAGCAGATCGACCGAGATGCACCATTCGGCGTACCAGCGCGGCACCACGCGGCCGGAGCGGTGGTGGACGTAGTCCCACGCCGCGTGCGCGGCCCACCCGGCGGCCACCAGGTAGCGGCCCAGGTCGGGGGCGAGCGCGAAGGCCGCCCCCGCGAGCAGGGCGTAGACCGCCAGGGCGCCGCCCTGCAGGGTGAGCACGCCGCGCCCGCGCAGCTCCCCGCGGAAGGCCCCGAAGATCAGGTACGCCAGGGCCAGCATCGGCAGGCCCCAGGTCACGAAGTCGGCGGCCTGCCAGGGTTCGGCGGTGAACAGGATGAAGCCGCCGCAGGCCAGGCCCACCAGGGTCGGCCAGCGGCGCAGGAGGGGATGGCCCCTGCGGGGCGTCGTGGTGGTCGCTTCCCGGATGAGCGTCGTGGTTTCCATGACCCAAGGCTCGGGCGGACGGCGCGCAAAAGGCAGATGCGGAACGCACGAATGGTTCATGCGTTTCCCATGGCGGATGCCTCGGATCATGCTCGGTCGGAGCGGTGTACCGTGATTCCTGCCATGCGTAACCACGTCGTCGCCGTCGCCGTGACCAGCGGCATGCCGACGTTCGAACTCGCTGTGCCGTGCGAGGTCTTCGGCCTCGACCGCAGCGACATCGTCGATCCGTGGTACGAGCTGCGCCTGTGCGCCGCCGAGCCAGGCCCGCTGCTGACCTCCGGCGGGCTGCAGATCCACACCCCTCACACCCTGGACGATCTTCTTGAGGCGGACACGGTCGTGGTGCCCGCATGTGCGCGGGCCGTCCAGACCAGCCCGCCGCCGTCCCTGGTGGAGGCGGTGCGCAAGGCGCACGAGCTCGGCCGCCGCATCGTCTCGCTGTGCACGGGCGCCTACATCCTCGCCGCCGCCGGCGTGCTGGCAGGGCGTCCTGCCACGACACACTGGATGAACGCCGGCGACTTCACCCACCGCTTCCCCGAGGTCCGCTTCGAACCGGCCGTGCTCTACACCGACGACGGGGACATCCTCACCTCGGCAGGCACGGGCGCCGCCGTCGACCTGTGCCTCCACCTGCTGCGCCGCGACCACGGGGCCGCGGTCGCCAACGAGGTGGCCCGCCGCATGGTCGTGCCGCCGCACCGGGAGGGCGGGCAGGCCCAGCACGCTCCGCTGCTGGTCCAGCCCGAGAACAGCGACGACCTGGCACCGGTGCTGCAGTGGGCGCGCGACCACCTGGACCAGCCGCTGACCGTCTCGCAGTTCGCCAGGACGGCGAAGCTGAGCGAGCGCACCCTCGCTCGCCGCTTCCACGACAAGCTGGGGACCACTCCCCTGCGGTGGCTCCTCCAGCAGAGGGTGCGGCTGGCCCAGGAACTGCTGGAGACCTCCGACGAGCCGGTCGAGAGGATCGCGCGCCGCACCGGTTTCAGTACCGCCGCCAACCTCCGGCTTCACTTCGGACGTGTCACCGGCATGACCCCTCAGACCTACCGGCACGTCTTCCGCGCTCGGGCCCCGGCGAGCGGCAGGGCCCCCGCCCGGCACCTGAGCGTGAAGGCCGCGGCGGGCGCGATCACGGAGAGGTCCTGCCCAGCACGTCGACGGCCAGCCGCTGCAACTGGTCCGCGAGGCGGTCGGGCGGGAACAGCCACAGGCCGAGCGAGTCGGCACCGGAGTCGAGCAGCCCCCGCAGTCGGTCTCTCACCTGGCCAGGACTGCCTGCGGCCGCGAACTCGTCGATCCAGGCGTCCTCGACGGCGAGCGGTTCGTCCTCTTCGAGAGCCGCCACGCGCCGACGGATCTCGCTGCCGTACCGGGACTGTCCCACCAGCGCCGTGTGCGCCTCCGCCTTCAGGAAGAAGCCGACCGCGTCCCGTACCGCGTCCCTCGCCGCCCGTTCGTCGTCGCTGACGGAGGCCAGGACGAAGGCCGTGATCGGCGGCGCTGCCCGTCCCGCGTCGGTGGCCACCCGCCTGGCCCAGTTCACATAGGCGGGGCTCGCGAGAACCGACAGCAGGATCCCGTCCGCCCTGCCTCCTGCGGCGCGGAGCGCCCGCTCGTTGACCGCCCCGATCCACAGCTCAGGTGGCTGCTTCGGCGGGAAGTCCAGCCGGATGCCCTCCAGATGGTGTGCGGCGCTCCCGCGGTCGACGGTGGCGCCGTTGAGCAGCTCGCGCACGACGTCGAAGGTCTCGGTGACCGCGCTCAGCGGGCGCGGGGGCAGCAGCCCCATCTGCCGCAGCCAGTGAGTGTTGCCGAGGCCCACGGCCGCCTTGACCCGCCCCGGGTAGGTCCTGGCCAGTCCTGCCAGCTCCATCGCCAGGACGGCGGGGTGCCTCGTCATCACGCTGGCCAGCCCCAGTCCCGCGGGCATGGCGCGGGTCGCGGCGAGCAGCTGCGTCAGCCCGGACATGCCGCCGGTGAAGAAGCAGTCCTCGGAGAACCACAGCTCGCCGAAGCCCAGCCGCTCCGCCAGCGCGGCTCCCTCTCTCAGCTCCTCCGGTGGCGTGAGGCTACCGAAGACGATCCCGATCGTGCCGGTGTCCATCATGCGTCCCTTTCTGGCTCCTTCTGGGGGACGGTGGCCGCGCCCTCGACGGGAGCGAGCCCCCACGACACCGGAGCCAACCGGACACCTTGTCCGCTTATTCCTCTGAGCCCGCGTCAGCGCCAAATCGGCCCTCCGGCGCCCTGGGAGAGGGCAGCGCCACGACCGGGTCGCGCCGGGGACGTGGTGTCGAGGCGCCTCTGGTGCAAGGGCAGCCAGACGCGGCAGCCGTCAGCCGGTGAAGGACTCGGGGCCGAAGCGGCCCCACGCCACGAAGCCGGCCAGGGCGAGATAGGCCAGGTTCGCCACGATCACCTTGGCCTCGCGACGGCGGAGGTGCGTGATCATCGCGCCCACCATCAGCAGCATCACACCCACGGCGGCCAACGGCACCAGAACCGGCGCGACGCCGAGCACGGCCGGCAGGATCAGGCCTACCGCGGCCAGGACCTCGAGAACCCCGATGGCCTTGACGGCGCCGGCGCTGAAGTCCTCGACCCATCCCCCGCCGGGCGCGGCGGCCAGCTTCTCCTTGGACAGGCTCAGCTTGATGGTGCCGCCGGCCAGGAAGGCGACGGCCAGCAGTCCGGCGATGATCCACAGAGCGAGGTCCATGGGGTTCTCCTTGCAGGGGTCGTAGGCGACTCCGGTTCAGCGGCCGGAGTGGGGACGGGGACTCCTCCCAGCAGTACGACGACACAGCCCCGCCGTATGTGAGGCGGCGTCGCGAGCCTCAGCCCTGCCGGCCATTCACCTGTAGGCGGCGAAGAACTCGCGGATGTCGGCGAGCAGCAGGTCGGGCGCCTCCATCGCGGCGAAGTGACCACCGCGGTCGAAGTCGGACCAGCGCACGACATTGTTGACCTTGTCCTCATCTCGGCGCAGGGCGATGTCCTGCACGGTGAACAGCGCCACGGCCATCGGCACGGGGGACGCCTCCTGCTCGCCCCATGCGTGTCCGTCCTCGTTGTAGAGCGCCGCGGAGGAGCCCGCCGTGCCGGTCAGCCAGTAGATCGTGACGTGGCCAACTCCCTCGACGAGCTGGCCCTGTGGGTGGCACTGACCGGGGTGCCCTTCACCGTCCACGACCCGCCTGAGCTGATCGAACATGTCCGCGCGCTCACCGCCCGACTCGCCGACGGGGCCGGCCTGCGGATGGCCTAACCCGGCTGGATCCGATCCAGTCGGCGCCACTGGTCGACGCTCAGCCGCAGACTCGCCGCGGCGACGTTCTCCTGCAGGTGGTCGATCGAGGCGGTGCCCGGAATCGGCAGCACGACCGGCGAGCGGTCGAGGAGCCACGCGAGCGAGACCTGCGCCGCCGTGGCACCGAGTTCGGCCGCCACGGCGGCGACCTCGGCCGTCGCCTTCGTCACCGTGGGGTGGACGGGGCGCCAGGGCAGGAAGGCGATCCCAGCGGCGGCGCAGGCGTCGAGCACGGCCTCGTGCTCGCGATCGAGCAGGTTGTAGCGGTTCTGCACGCTCGCGACGTCGATGATCTGCCGCGCCTGCTCGAGCTCGGCGACGGTGACCTCGGACAGCCCGATGTGGCCGATCTTGCCCTGGACCTGGAGCTCGCGCAGCGTTCCCAGCTGGTCGGCGAGCGGCACCGCGGGATCGATGCGATGCAGTTGGAGCAGCTCGAGCCGGTCGACCCTGAGCCTGCGCAGTCCCTGCTCGACCTGATCGCGCAGGAAGTCCGGCCGTCCGCAGAGCGTCGCCTCGTGCGGCGGGTCCGGCGGCGCGACCCCGACCTTCGTCGCGACGAGCAGGTCGTCAGGGTAGGGGTACAGCGCCTCGGCCAGGAGCTCCTCGTTGGCGCCCCACCCGTACATGTGCGCGGTGTCGATCAGCGTGACGCCCAGCTCGACGGCGCGCCGGGCCACGGCGATGGCGGCTTGCCGGTCCGGCCCTGGATCGGTCGGCAGCCGCATGGCCCCGAACCCGAGCCGCCGTACGCCGAGCTCACCCCCGATGCGGAACGTGCTCGATGTCATTGTCGGTTTCGCCCTCTCATTTACAGTTGATCACGATGACAGCGTCGCTGATCGTCATGGTCCTACGTGTCCGCGTGGCGGCGGACGTGACCGAACTGGCCACGCATCTTCGAGATGCCGAGGTGGCGGATCGTGAAACCGACCGCCGAGTGGAACGGATCGAGGGTCCGGTGCCCGGCTGCGAGCGGCAGGGCGGTCGTGGTCGTCATGGTCTCAGCAGTCATGCCCCCAATCTGGCCCGGACGGCGGCGCTCAGGGAGGCCGGGCTGAGACGGGCCCTGACAGGGCGACGATGAGCGCGCCGGAGGCCGGTAGGTTGCGGGTGTGAGCGACAACGAGTTGGGCGCGTTCCTGCGCAGCCGCCGGGAGGCCCTCAGCCCTGAAGAGGTAGGGCTTCCCCACGGGTCCCGGCGCAGGACCCCCGGGCTGCGCCGCGCCGAGCTGGCCATGATCTCGGGGATCAGCGTCGAGTACTTGGCACGGCTGGAGCAGGGCCGCGACCGTCGTCCGTCCCCGCAGGTGCTCGGCGCGCTCGCCGACGCCCTGCGGATGTCCACCGACGAGCGTTTCCACCTCAGGCTCCTGGCGAAGGCGATCGAAGGCGGCAGCTCGTACGTCTGCCCTTCGGCGCGGCCGCCGGTCGTGTCCATCCGGCCGACGGTGCGGGCGCTGCTCGACAAGCTGGAGCCGTCCCCGGCGGTGCTGATCAACCGGATGACACAGGTGCTCGCCTATACCACGGGCTTCGAGCGCCTGGCCCGCCCCAGCGGCCTCCTGGACGCGGCCGAGCCCAGCTTCCTCCGGTTCGTGTTCACCGACCCGCGCGCCCGCGACGTCTACCCCGACTGGGACGCCGTCGCGACCCAGCAGGTCGCCACCCTCAAGCACGCGGCCGGTCTCGCCGACCCGCACGTGGCCGCGCTCGTCGACGAGCTCACCATCACGGCCGGCGGACCTTTCAGCGGGCGGCTCACGACGCCGGGCGTCCCCGAGCGAGCCGGTGTCCAGCGCTGGACGCATCCGGAGGCCGGGGAGCTGCGCCTCGCGTACGAGGCTCTCGAACTCGCCGACGATCAGCGTCTGATCGCCTACCTGCCGGCGGACGAGACGTCCTCGGCCGCGCTCGATCGTCTGGCCGGCCGCCACCCCGGCACGCTCCGCGTCGTCAACGGCTGACCCACGCCGCTTCCCGGTGGACGTGCGCGTCCCCGGCTTCCACAGCCCCTCAAGCCGGCAGGGGGCCCACGCCTGGCCTTGCGGGTGATCGCCCGGCCAGACCGGGCGTTGGCGAACGGCCCGGGTGTACGGCCGCGGTCGCTCCCGGTTGCCTTATGGGGCTCCCATCTCCTATCTTGGACTAGTCGTTCCAAGATAGGAGTTCGGGAATGCCGGACGTCAAGCATTTCGATCCCGACGTTGCACTGGATCAGGTCGTGTCCTTGTTCTGGGAGCACGGCGCCGACACCACAGGGGTCGCCGACGTGGTGAAGGCGACCGGGCTGAGCCGATCGAGCCTGTATGCGACCTTCGGCGGCAAGGGGCAGCTGTACGCGGCCGCACTGCGCCGCTACCTGGAGCGACAGTCCCGCCCGGTGTTCGACGCCCTGGCCGCCGACGAGCGGGGCATGCCCGCCATCGCCGGCTTCTTCGAGCGGCTGGTGTCCGCGCGTTGCACGGGCGAGCACGCCCGCTGGGGCTGCCTGGTCACCAACGCGCACGCCGCGGCCGGACGCGAGCTCCCCGAGGTACAGCACGTGCTGGCGGCCCACCACCGGGCGTTGCGCTCGGCGATGCGTGCCGCGCTGGAGGCGGCCCGCCGGCACGGCCACCTGCGATCCGGCCTCGATACGGAGGCGAGCGCCGAGACGCTCGCACTGCTGGCCTACGCGGTCAACCTCCGCTCACGATCCGGAGCCGAGGCGGCCGAACTCCTGGCCGGCGTGCGCGCGGTCCTGGACGGCTTCACCGATGTCACCACCACCGAGGAGAACCGATGATCGATTTTCGCGTCTACGACGAGACCGACGCCCCTGAGGCCGCGCGCCCGCAGCTGGAGGCGGCCAAGAAGCGGATGGGGTTCGTGACCACGTTGAACGGGGTGATGGCCGAGTCGCCGGAGTTGCTGGCCGGATACAACGCGTTGGCCGAGCAGTTCGGCAGGTCTTCCCTGCCAGGACCGGCCAAACACGTCGTGTGGATCACCGCCAGCGTGGAGAACGGCTGCGAGTACTGCGTGGCCGCCCACTCCACCCTCGCCTTGCGCTCGCGGGTCCCCGCCGAGGTGGTCGAGGCCCTGCGAGCGGAAAAGCCGCTGCAGGACGAGGCGCTGGAGGCGGCCCGCCTGCTCACCCATGCCATGGTCGTCCAGCGCGGCTGGGTGGACGAAGCGCAGATCGAGGCCTTCATGGCGGCCGGCTACACCCGCCGCCACGTCCTCGACATCGTGCTCGGCGTCGGGATGAAGACGCTGTCGAACTACACCAACCACATCGCGCACACCCCGCTGGACCCGGCGTGGCAGGGCCAGGAGTGGAGCCGCGAGCCCGCCGGCGCCTGAGTCCCGCCCCTGGGCGATCCGACCACGGCTCGGGGTGAGTAGTGCTCGGTCTACCTGTCTTTCTCTCCTCAGCGCCCATGTGCCACGATCCTCGCGCCGGTTGGATCGAGGCATGACATCGACAGATATGGTCCAGTTGTGGTCGGTGAGCAGGGTGTACGGCTCAGGAGACCATGCGGTGACCGCGCTGGACGCGGTGACCACCGCATTCGCGCCGGGCACCTTTACCGCGGTGATGGGCCCCTCCGGCTCGGGAAAGTCCACGCTGCTGCACTGCGCCGCCGGGCGGGACCGGCCCGGCGACGGCAGAGTCGTCATTGACGGTCTGCGGGGCAGCAGGACGATGGGCGTGGCCGAGTGGGCCGCGCGGGAGCGCGGCTGGCGGATCGGCACCGTCGCGCCGGTCACGTTCGAGGACGGGCGCAGCTCGCGGCTGACCGTGGTCGCCCTGCTCAGGAACTCCCCTGCTGACATCCTGCTGACCCGTCAGGCCGTACGCGACCACGATCCATCGGCACTGGCAGGGCCCGTCTACCTCGCCACCTCCGCTGCTGTCCCGGCGGACACCGGAGCCGTCGTCGAGAAGGTCACCGACCGAATGGCCGGCATCGAGGCACATGAGGACGAGCTGGTCTGGGTCTTCGTGCTCTTCCTGGTCGGACTGTCGGTCGGCTACAGCGCCATCGCCAACACCCTGCTGATGGCCACGGCCGACCGGACAGCCGATCTGCGTGTGCTGCGGATGTCGGGCGCGAGCACCGGCCAGGTGCTGCGAACCGTCGCCCTCGAGTCGACCCTGGTGGTCGCGATCGGCGCGCTGCCCGGCATCGTGGTGGCCGTGACGGCTCTGGTCGGCATCACCGCGGGCTGACCGACATGATCGGCATGACCGTCGGCATGATCCTTCCCTGGCCCGTCATCGGCGCGGTCATCGGCATCTGCCTCCTGCTCGCCGTCGCCGCCTCGCTCGTCCCGGCCAGAGCCGCGCTCCGGCCGGCCGATCCGGCCCGACCTTCGCCCCTCGCCGACGTCGAGATCCCTGCAGGTCAGCCTGACGGATTCAGGGGATTGCCCGGCGAGTAGTCGCCGAGGCTGGTGAGCAGCTTGCGCAGCAGACCGGCGAGATCTTCCTGGTCACGGCCGCTGAGTTCGCTGAGAAGCTTCGCCTCCAGGTCGACATGGTGGACGACGACCCGGTCGATCAGCTCCCTGCCGCCCTCGGTCAACGAGATCAACACGCTGCGCCGATTGAGGGGATCGACCTCGCGGGTCACCAGCTTCCTGGCGACGAGCCGGTCGATCCGGTTGGTGATCGCTCCGGACGTGACCATCGACGACTCGACCAACTGCCCCGCGGTGAGCTGATACGGGGGCCCTGACCTGCGCAGCGTCCCCAGGATGTCGAACTCCCACAGCTGCAGGTCGTGCGTGGCGAAGTGGTCGCGAAGCTCGCGTTCGAGCAGTCGGCAGGCGCGCTGGATCCGGGCCACCACGCCCATCGGCGTGGGGTCGATGTCGGGCCGCTCGGTCCGCCACTGGTCCATCCGCCAGTCGACGTTGTCCTCCACGGGCCTGCCGCCTCCAGAACGTCTCAACGTGAAACTGTTTGACGCCATGCTAACAGACGGCTACATTCGCCAACGTTAAACATTTCAATGTTAAGGAGATGGGATGACGCAGGCTCTGAGCCGGTCCGACGTGGGCAGCGCGCCCCCGCCCGGCGGCACCCTGGGAATGACCGCGCTGACCGCGCTCGCTCCGGCCAGCTGGGGCACCACATACCTGGTCACCACCGAGTTCCTCCCGACCGGCTACCCGTTGGTGTCCGGTGTGATCCGCGCGCTGCCGGCCGGGCTGATCCTGCTCGCCGTCACGCGCAGGCTGCCACACGGCACGTGGCTGTGGCGCTCGCTGCTGCTCGGCACACTCAACATCGGCGCGCTCTTCGCGCTGCTGTTCGTCGCCGCCTATCGACTGCCGGGCGGCATCGCGGCGACCCTCACCGCCGTCCAGCCGTTGCTCGTCGTCGGCCTGGCGTTCCTGCTGCTCGGCGAGAAGCCCACACGCTGGCGGCTCGGCTGGGGCCTGGTCGGCGTGGTGGGCGTCGGGTTGATCGTGCTGCGCGGCCGGCTCTCCTTCGACCTGCTCGGCATCCTGGCCGGCATCGCGGCCGCCGGCGTGATGGCCGGCGGGATCGTCCTGACCAAACGCTGGGGGCGTCCTGAGGGCGCCGGCGCGGCGACCATCGCCGGCTGGCAGCTCACCGCCGGCGGTCTCGTGCTCGTTCCGCTCGCCCTCGCCTTCGAGGGGCTTCCGTCCGGACTGGATCTTCGGGCGGTCGGCGGCTACGCGTGGCTGTCCGTCGTAGGCGCCCTGCTTTCCTTCCTGGTCTGGTTCCACGGCATCGGCCGGCTGCCCGTGGTCGCCGTGTCGTTCCTCGCCCTGCTCTCGCCCATGGTCGCCACGGTCCTGGGCTGGCTGTTCCTCGGGGAAGCCCTCACGGCATGGCAGGGCGTCGGGTTCGTGCTCGCGCTGGCCGCGATCGCCGCCGCGCAGCTGACCCCCGAGGTCGTCCGCAACCTGGTCCGTTTCCCCGCCACCACCGAAGGAGAATGAGCGTGTCGCGCACCGTGCTGATCACCGGAGCCACCGGAACCGTGTCCACCGCGCTGATGAATGCGCTGGAAGGGGCCGATGTGCGCCTTCGTGCGCTCGTCCGCGACAAGTCCGGAGCGGACGGCCCGCGCGAGCGGGGCGCCGAGGTCGTCGTCGGCGACCTCGATGAGCCCCGCTCCCTGCCGCCCGCCTTCGAGGGCGTGCAGGACGTGTGGCTGCTCACCCCGAACAGCCCGCGCGCCCCTGAGAACAACATGAACGCCGTGTGGGCCGCACGCCAGGCCGGCGTGGAGCGCATCGTGCGCCTGTCCGCCGTCGGCGCCGCGCATGACGCGCCGAACCGCAGCGGCAGGCTGCACGCGCTGTCCGACAGGGAAACCGAACGGTGCGGCATGCGCTGGACGATCCTGCGTCCGCTCTGGTTCATGCAGAACCTGCTGAACGAGGCGGGCGACATCGCCGCCACCGGCTCGTTCTCGCTGAACATGGCCTCGGCGCGGCTCAGCATGATCGACGTGCGCGACATCGCCGCGTGCGCCGCCCGCGTGCTCCTCGACGACCCGGATCGCCACCACGGCCGGACGTACACCCTCACAGGTCCGCGCTCGCTGACGTTCGACGAGGTCGCCGGCCAGTTGGGCCTCGCTCTCGGCAGGCCCGTCACGTATCTGCCGGTCAGCGACGACGCCAAGCGCCGGACACTGCTCGGCTACGGCGTTCCGCGATGGATCGTCGACATGGTCGAGGAGTACGCGCAGGCGTACGTCTCCGGCTGGGGGGACTTCACCACCGACACGGTCGCCGACCTTCTCGGCCGCCCCCCGCGCGACATCGCCGACTTCGCCCGCGACCACGCCGCGGCGTTCACCTCGGCCGACGGCCGCTGACCCGCGCATCGGCGACGGTGTGAGCGGGCCGTCCCGGAGCCGATTCACGGAAGGAATTGAATGTTCATGCGCCAACGTGCATACTTCTGCACATGTCCAAAGTGCTCACCTCCCTGCCAGTCGGCACACGTGTCGGGATCGCCTTCTCCGGAGGCCTCGACACCTCGGTAGCGGTCGCGTGGATGCGGGAGAAGGGTGCCGTGCCGTGCACCTACACCGCTGACATCGGCCAGTACGACGAGCCGGACGTCGCATCGGTGCCCGGACGCGCCACGGCGTACGGCGCGGAGGTCGCCCGGCTGGTCGACTGCCGGGCGGCCCTCGTGGAGGAGGGGCTGGCGGCCCTCGCGTGCGGGGCGTTCCACATCCGGTCCGGTGGCCGCGTGTACTTCAACACCACGCCGCTGGCGCGGGCCGTCACGGGAACCTTGCTGGTGCGCGCGATGCTCGAGGACGACGTCCAGGTCTGGGGTGACGGCTCCACCTTCAAGGGCAACGACATCGAGCGGTTCTACCGGTACGGCCTGCTGGCCAACCCGTCCCTGCGGATCTACAAGCCGTGGCTGGACGCGGACTTCGTCAGCGAGCTCGGCGGCCGCAAGGAGATGTCGGAGTGGCTGCTCGAGCGCGGCCTGCCCTATCGCGACAGCGTGGAGAAGGCCTACTCCACCGACGCGAACATCTGGGGCGCGACCCACGAGGCCAAGGCGCTCGAGCACCTCGACGCGGGCATCGAGACCGTCGAGCCGATCATGGGCGTGCGGTTCTGGGACGAAGCCACGCAGATCGCCGCCGAGGACGTCACGATCGGCTTCGAGCAGGGACGCCCGGTGACGATCAACGGCAAGGGATTCGCCTCCGACGTCGACCTGGTGCTAGAGGCCAACGCCATCGGCGGCCGGCACGGCATGGGCATGTCCGACCAGATCGAGAACCGGGTCATCGAGGCCAAGAGCCGGGGCGTCTACGAGGCGCCCGGGATGGCGTTGCTGCACGTGGCGTACGAGCGGCTGGTCAACGCCATCCACAACGAGGAGACCCTCTCGATCTACTACAGCGAGGGACGGCGGCTGGGCAGGCTCCTTTACGAGGGCCGCTGGCTCGACCCGCAGGCGCTGATGCTGCGCGAGTCGCTGCAACGCTGGATCGGGACGGCGGTCACCGGCGAGGTGACCCTCCGCCTGCGCCGCGGCGAGGACTACTCCATCCTGAACACGTCAGGGCCCGCGTTCAGCTACCACCCGGACAAGCTCTCCATGGAGCGGACCGAGGATTCCGCCTTCGGGCCGGTCGACCGCATCGGCCAGCTGACCATGCGCAATCTCGACATCGCCGACTCCCGCGCCAAGCTCGAGCTGTACGCCGGACTCGGCATGGTCGGCACCCCGCACCCGGCGCTGATCGGTGCCGCCCCGACGACCAGCCTGGTCGGCGTGCTGCCCGAAGGCGGGGCCGAGGCGATCGCGTCCCGCGGGGAGAACCCTGACCACGACGAGCTGCTCGACCAGGCCGCGATGGAGTTCGGGACCGACTGACGGCACCGGGCTCGGCCGCCGATCGATTCGGCCAAGAGCCCGGCATGACGGCGACCAGGCCGGGCGCGCCGCCGCACGCGCGAGCGCCTCGGCGTGGCGCCGCCGGCCACCGCGCCGGCTTGCGTTCGAGCGCGCTCGAAGCCATAGCGTCGCCGCCATGACGACACAGACCTGGATGGGGATCCGCGTGATGACCGTCAAGCGGTGCCTACCGGCGTGGCCCGGACGATTCGAGCGGTGGGCCGAGATGGCCCGCAGCGCCGACTTCGAGGGCGTGCCGGCCTCGGCCCGGCCGATTTAGGCTGGCAGGCATGGCCACCGAAGATCTGATGACCAGGGCGCTCGACATGCTGGGAGACGACGGTCCGCTGTCGGTCGAGGCGATCCACCGCCTCACCGAGCCGGCCGACGTGCCCGAGTCGATGGTGATCGCCGAGGTCGCCGAGCTCCTCGACGTCTCGCCCCACACGCTGCGCTACTACGAGCGGGCCGGGCTGGTCGAGGTGGCCCGCGACGGCAACGGCCATCGCGTCTACGACGCCCAAGCGGTGCGGCGCCTGGTGTTCATCACCAGGATGCGGCTGTCCGGTATGGCGATGCGCGACCTGCAGCACTACGTCTCGCTCGTCGACGCGGGCGAGCACACCGAGCCCGAGCGGCTCGACATGCTGCTCGAACAGCGCGACACCATCCGCCGCCGACTCCGCGAGCTGACCCTTTCCCTCTCGGCGGTCGAGTACAAGATCGCCACGTACGGGGGCTCGACCGGACCGGACGTCCAGGCGTCCGGCTCCGGAACCGGCACCGGCCGTACGGCGGCGCCGCACGAGCCGTAGCGACGGGCAGAGTGAGGGACACCGCTCGGTGTCGCGCCTGCCACGGCAAGGCAGCCGACGGCACCCCTAGGCGGGTGGCTCCAGCCAGACGTAGCCGGCGGCGGCCACCAGCGAGACGAGCACGAGGGCGGCTCCGCCCGCCACCTTCTGCCATCGCGGCCGCTCCACCGAAGGGTCGCGGGCGAAGACCTGCTCCCTGACCAGGACGGCGTGGCAGGTCCCGCCGAACCACAGGCTGATCAACGCCAGCATCGGGATGATGTCCAGCTTGTTCAGCCCGTCGTCGTCGGTGAACGGCATCACCAGGAAGATGGCGCCCAACCCGAGGTAGGCCAGGGCCCACAGGCCCAGTCCGAGCGAGCGCCGCGTGACGGCGGCGTACACGAACGCCCACGGTGTGCCGTATCCGCAGCTCAGCAGCGGGATGGCCGCCCACACCCAGCTGCCCCACACCGGGCCGCCTCCCGGGGCTTGGGCCTGAGGACGCGGCGGGGTGACACCGAGGTCGGGGCCGGGGTCGGAGTCGGGGTCGGGGTCGGGGTCGGGGTCGCCGTTGAGGATGCGCATCTCCAGCGCGCGCATGGCGGGGCCAGGCTCGATGCCCAGTTCGTCGACGAGCACCTTACGCGTCTCCTGGTAGACCGCGAGCGCCTCGACCTGGCGGCCCGAGCGGTACAGGGCGAGCATCAGCTGCGCGCGCAGCCGCTCGCGCAGCGGGTACTCCTGGACCAGGCCGCGCAGCTCGGCGACGGCCTCCGCGTCGCGGCCCAGCGCGAGGTCGGCCTCGACGGCGTCCTCTGCGGCGGCGGCCCGCCGCTCCTCCAGGCGCAGGGCGGTCGCCGCGATCGGGTCGACATGCTCGACGTCGGCCAAGGCCCTGCCCCGCCACAGGGCGAGCGCCTGGCGCAGGAACACACCGGCCATCACCGGATCGCCACAGCCGCGGGCGGCGGTGAGGAGCTCCTCGAAACGGCCGGCGTCGAGCTCTCCAGGTCCGATCGTCAGGGCGTAGCCGTGCGGCCCCCTGACGATCCTGCCGGCGTCGCCCAGAAGCTTGCGGAGCTGCGACACGTACACGCGTAGGTTGTCCCCCGCCGATTTGGGGGGTTCCTCGCCCCAGAGGACGTCGACGAGGCGATCGGTGGAGACCGGCTCGTTGGGGTGGCACAGCAGCACGGCCAGCAGGAGGCGCGGCTTGCCTGCGGGAACCCGAAGCTCGATCCCGTTCTTGGTGATGCCGAGCGGACCGAGGATGCGGAATTCCATGCCCTGTTTTCCGTGGGGGAAAATGCCCTGGTGGACAGCCCTTTATACGGTCCGTTATACGGCCCGCGCAACCCTCTGCTCCTACGTTTGCGCCCAACGACGACAACTCCCGAAAGAGGTTTCGTGATGAAGCGCACGCAGGTGCTGGTTGCCACGCTCGCCACCGGTCTGATGTTCACAGCGCTCCCCGCCGCGGCCATGGCGGAGCGGGTGGATGACAGGGCGGTGTTCGCCCTGACTCAGCTCTCCGGCCCCAAGGTCGGAAAGCTCGTCGTCGGTTACGCCGTCGTCTCCGTGAAGGACCTGGAGGACACCGCGACCGTGGAGAAGGCGACCAAGGCGGTCAAGGCCCGCGTTCCGTTCAGGAAGAGCTTCAGGGTGAAGCAGAACACCTGCGCGATCGTGGCCGTGGCCGAAGGCAGGAAGGGAGCCAGGCTCCGTCTGAGCGTCACCGTCGGCGGGGCCGTGGTCAGCGCCAAGAAGGGCAAGGCGCCCTACGACGTCTACTGCAACGTCTAGTACTCCGGTGACGATTTGAGATCATGATCGGGGTCTGCGCTGGTAGTGGCAGCGTCGGGCGGTCGCCAGGCGGCGGCGCCAGCCGGCCAGCGCAGCATCTCCTCGGACGCGCCCGCACGGGTCAGCGCCCCGCTCCCGGGCCCCGGCCATCACACCGGGCACGGGGGCGAGGTGTCCGAAAGCTGACGGGCTATGGAAACGGGCGGGGATCGAGCTGATAATCCACGCGTACGGCGATGCAAACCCCCGCCTCACCTCGCCCCAAGGCACCCGGACACGTCATGACGGCTACGTCGAAAGGCAGAAGATGCGTTCGTCGAAACGTGCTGCGGCGGTGCTGTCCGCCGCAGCCCTGCTGTTCCTCCCCGCCCCGCCCGCCGCGGCCAGCACGACCTTCACCTTCAGCAACCTGCACAGCGGCAAGTGCCTGGAGGTGGCGTACGCCAGCACCGCCAACCTCGCGGACGTCGGCCAGTACACGTGCCACAGCCTGAACAACCAGAAGTGGTACATACAGTCGGCCGGCGGAGGGCGGCAGACCCTGGTCAACGTCAACAGCGGGAAGTGCCTGGACGTACTCGACTGGAGCACCGCCGACTTCGCGACCGTCACCCAGGACACCTGCGACGGTGGAGCCAACCAGAAGTGGGAGCTCGTCCAGGTCGAGATCGGCCCTGGGCAGCCGAGCAACAGGATGATGCTGCGCAACCAGAACAGCGGCAAGTGCCTGGAGATCCTCAACTACAGCACCGCGGACTTCGGTGAGGCAGTCCAGTACAGCTGCTACGAGGGCGCCAACCAGGTGTGGGCATCGCCGCAGTGGTGGTGGCCCACCTGATCCCCACCACTCCCCGACCGCAGCCCGGGTGGTAACGAGAGCTGTCGGGAACCCGGCCGGCCGCTCATGAGTTCCGGTAGTGATCGTCGCCGTGCCGAGGAGGCGAGCAGTGGCATTCAGGCGAGAGGACGAACCTCCCCCCTGGCTGTCGTCCGCGGACGAGCACGGGCTGATCGGCCCGGCCGAACGCAGATGGATCGACTCCTCGATGGCCTGGTTCGTGCGCCAGTTCGGCAAGGACATCGCCCTTGGCGACGTCGCCCTGCCGACTCCGGAGTTCTTCCACTTCCTCTCCGTGCCGACGGGGGCCGAGGAGGCGCTCAACGCCCTGGTGAGCAGGGCGCGCCGGCTGATGGCCGTCGACGTGTCCGACATCAGGGTGAGGCTCTTCACCGCCGAGGAGCACACATCCGAAGCGACAACGGTCGGGCACTACGACACAGAAGACGGCCATCACGTCATCGGGATCGATCGGCGACAGCTCGCCGATCGCACCGTCCTGACGGCCATCGTGGCGCACGAACTCTGCCATGTGCGCCTCCTCGGGGAGGGGCGCATCTCGTGGGAACGGGAGGACCACGAGCGCCTGACCGACCTGCTCACGGTCTACCTCGGGTTCGGCGTCTTCACCGCGAACGCCGCGATGAGGTTCGCGCGGGCCGCGCGCGGCTGGCAGATCATGCCCAGGGGCTACCTGAGCGACGAACTGCTCAACGGCGCGTCCAGCGACTTGAGCAGCCGGCGCCTCGGCTACCTCACCCAGCAGGAGTTCGGCTACGCGCTCGCCCGCTACTGCTGGCTGCGCGGGGAGAGGCGGCCGAGCTGGGCCGCCTACCTGGGCCCCGGCGCCCGCGCCGCCCTGACGCGGGCTCTGTCCCACCTCGCTCACGACGCGGACGATCAGGAGTTCCGCAAGCCGGCCCCTGAGATTGCTTTGAACAACGGCTGGTTCCTGCCCTTCAAGTGATGCTCCGCGTAGCGCCTGGCCCATGATCTGCCCCGCACTCCTCATGGTGACTACACAGAGTGATCGAACGAACACTATTGTGTGACTTAGCGCCCTACGGCTGTAGCGCTTGATCACTCTCTCGACAAGGAACCTTCGATGAAGATCACCGTTGCCACGCTGAGCTTGGCTCTCTTCGCCCTCGTCGGCCTGGCCTCGCCTGCCCACGCGGGCTCGACCCCTGCCTACGTCTGCATGGTCGTGAACCTGGCGGAGGACGGCACGCTGGACGGCACCTACTGCCACGAGAACGACGGCGCCCCCGCCCGCGGCACGGTCAAGGGGCCGTTCGCCGTCTGGTCGCCCTTCCAGCTGACCCGCGTCATCATCTGCAGGTCAGGTCAGGCCGACACGCCTTCCCGGATCACCGCATCCGGCTGTCACCGTCTCTTCTGAGCCGTCCTTCGCGGCGCGCCACGTCCTTGTCGAGGACGCGGCGCGCCTTCTTCGTCCGGCTGAGCCGCCGGCCGAAGCCTTGGCGTCAGCTGACGACGTGGAGAACGCCTTCATGACCATGTGCGCCGCGTGCGCGGTCGGCAAGGACAAGGACTTCGGCGGGAAGGTGGTCGGCGTCCGGGCCGCCGACGTCTCCTTCGTGCTCGACGAGCTGACGGGGACACGCCCGAGGTGGAAGGGCTCGGCTCTGATCGACCCGTCCAGGATCGCGATGGCCGGCCAGTGCGTAGGAGGCGCGAGCGCCCTGGGAACGATGGCGAAGGACTCCCGGGTGCGGGCCGGGATCGACATGGACGGCTCCACGTTCGCCGCGCTGCCGTCGGGCGGGCTGTCGCGGCCGTTCCTGTTCCTGGGTTCGCAGGCGGTGCACAGCCCGGCAGGCAAGGACCCCTCGTGGGCGCGGGACTGGAGGCACCTGACCGGGTGGAAGCGCTGGCTCGTGGTGTCGGAGGCGCAGCACGCCTCCTTCACCGACATCCCGGTGCTGGCCGACCAGCTCGGCCTCGAACACGGCGCCCGGCTGTCAGGGGCCCGCGCGCTGGAGATCACCCGGCGGTACGCCGGGGCCTTCTTCGACCTGCACCTGCGCAAGAAGGCGCAGCCCCTGCTGGACAAACCGTCGAAGCGTTACCCCGAGGTCAAGCACTGCTCACCGGAGAGGAAGACCTGCGTGTAGGACCAGACGCGTCCGGGCGGCCTCGCCGGTCATGCGACTCCTCCCTGCGTCGGTCATGAAGGGTCCGCAGGCGAGCCGGCGCGCGAGACGAGGGTGATCGCTCCCGACGGGCACACGTCGAGCGCCCGGCGCGCCTTCGCCTGGTGCCCGGGGGGCGGCGACGAATCCAGCAGCATCACCCTGCCGTCGTCGAGGTCCTGGTCGAAGACCTCGGGGGCGGTCAGCGCGCACATGCCCGCCCCGATGCAGCGCTCGCGATCCACTTCGAGTTCCATCGGCTACTCCTTGTCCCACGCGACCGGGAGCCGGTGCACGCCGTAGATGTCGGAATTGGTGCGCAGCGGCACCTCTGCTGAGGATATGGCCAGCCGCAGCGTCGGGAAACGGGTGACCAGCGCGGGAAGGGCGACGCGCATCTCCACGCGGGCCAGCTGCTGGCCGAGGCACTGGTGGACGCCGTGACCGAAGCTCAGATGTCCGGTGGCCTGACGGTGCAGGTCGAGAGTGTCGGGGTCGGCGAAGCGCTCAGGGTCGCGGTTGGCCGCCTGCGCCGAGAGGGCGACGCTCTCCCCCGCTTTGATCACGTGACCGTTCAGCTCGACATCCTCCAGTGCGGCCCGTATCCCGGTGTGGGTGATGCTCAGGTAGCGCAGCAGCTCCTCGACGGCCTGGTCGGCGAGGCCCGGGTCGGCGCGCAGGGCGGCGAGCTGGCCGGGGTGGCTCAGCAGGGCGAAGGTGCCCAGCGCGAGCATGTTGGCGGTGGTGTCGAGCCCGGCGCCCAGCAGCAGAACCCCGATGTTGGTGAGCTCCTCGTCGGTGAGCTCCTCGCGCGCGAGATCGCCGAGCAGGTCGTCGGTGGGGGTGGCGCGTTTGGCCAGGACCAGCGCGTGCAGGTACTCCTGCAGCGCGACGTAGGCGGCGTACTGCTCCTCGGGGACGGCGTCGAAGTTGTTCAGCGCCAGCGCGTGACGCTGGAAGAACTCCCTGTCGGCGTAGGGAACGCCGAGCAGCTCGCAGATCATCAGCGCGGGGACGGGCTGGGCGTAGGCCTGCACCAGGTCCACAGGCGGGCCCTGCCGCTCCATGGCGTCCAGGTGCTCGGCGGTGATCTCCTCGACGCGGGCGGCGAGACTGCGCATCCTGCGGACGGTGAACTTCCCCGTGAGCAGCTTGCGGTAGCGGGTGTGCTCGGGCGGATCGACGCCGATGAACATGCCGGGCGCGGCCGGCGGCGGCCTCTCCGCCGAGATGGCCCCAGGGAACGGCGAGTGCATGAGCTCGTGCCGCGAGCTGAAGCGGGGGTCGGCCACGACCGCGCGAGCCAGGGCGTGACTGGTCACCAGCCAGCCGACGTGCCCGTCGGGGAAGACCATCCTGCTGAGTGGGTGCTGCTCGCGCAGCTGCGCCAACTCCTCGGGCGGGTCGAACGGGCAGCCGGGAGGGCGCATGGTGGGCAGCGCGGTCACGGTGTACGGGGGCTCCGTCACGTCAGCTCCTTAGTCGCGATATTACGCGTTCCGCTCCCAGCAAAAGCTATGTTGCGTTCAATAGTTGTGTCAATCCTTGAACCTCAAGTTTCGGCATCACTCCAGATGAAAGCGCTGAGGATTGCAGTGAGCTTGTCGATGAACGCAACGCGGCATTGCAATGGACTGCCTGTGAACGCAATACCGTTCGCGCAGTCGAGCGACTGGGAGTCCGTCAGCAGGCGTCGGCCCAGCAGACCCCGGCGTGGCCTCCGACGGAGCGGTCCTGATCCGCCCTGACGGGCTCATCGCGTGGCGGGCGAGCAGCCGACGCCCCGCCGACGCCCTCCGCCGCGTCCTGGCCGGACCCGCGCCCCGGAATTCCGCTCCGACCGGTCCTGCCTCAGCCGCTGGCGGCGCGCACCAGTCTGCGCAGCGTCCAGCGCATGAAGAGCTTGGCCGCCGGGCGTACCAGTGATCCGAGCGGCAGCGACAGCTCCTCGGCCCAGATGAGCCGTCCGCCACCGATCCTGAAGATTCCGACGCCACGCACCAGCCATCCAGTGTGGGCCACCGCGACCACCGTCGGGGGCTCCCACCGGGTGACGGTCATCGTGTCGAGGAAGCCCAGCCTGCCGACCCCCGTGAAGGCGGCCAGCTCGCTGCCCACTCCGCGCCCGTCGCCCGCCACGACGCGCGCCGTGGTGAGGAACATCCACTCGGGATGACGCGGCCAGTCGGTCAGCACCTCGAACAGCCGTGCCGGAGGAAGGTCGGTCTCCACGGCCACGGCCAGGCGGGTCGGCATGATCCCCAGCCTACGCCCGCGTCCCTGATCAGCCTTCCCGCCGGCCCGGCCGGCGCCGAAGGCGGCTCCGGCGGCTCGTGCACCTCGAACTCCGCGCCGAGCATGCCGACCAGGGAGGGCATGTCTGAAGCGAGTCGGCCCCCACCTCCAGCAGGCAGGAGGGGCCGCCGATGGGTGTGAGGACGCCCGCCGTGGGGCTCACGTGCGGCCGTACGAGCGAGATCGGGGCGTAGCCGGGCTCCGCCGCGCGGCTGGAGGCGCCCACGGGCGTCGCGGTCTTCCCCGCGGAGGGCGGCAAGCCCGTGCGGGCGCCGGCCGAGGAGACCGACAACATCGTGCACTGGAGCGAGTTCGACAGGGGCGGCCACTTCGCCGCGATGGAGGAGCCCTGCCGGCCGCCGACATCAGGGCCTTCTTCAGTCGAATCTGACGACCGGCTTGCTGCCGGGCTCGGCGAAGGCGAGGAGCGCGAGGGCCTCGGCCTCGATCTCCTCGCGCGGGCCTGGGCCGAACAGCGTGACCGTCACCGTGGCGGCGGTGCGCTTCCAGATGCCGCGCACGTAGCCGTCGACCAGGACGGTGCCGTGGACCTGGCCGTTGACGGTGATGACGCGCTTGCGGTGCTCGTCGGAGATGACTCTGGTGCGGTCGTCGTGGCTGAGCACGAGGTTGTCGAACGGGGCGATCAGCCGTACGGGAGCGGGGGTGTCCTCGTCGGGGCGGGGCGCGTCGGGCAGGTCGAGCAGGCCCCCGCCGAGATCGACCAGGTCCATGCGGGCCACGGACGCGCGCAGGCCGGTCAGGCCGGACCAGGCCTGCATGTCGGCGACCGTGGCGGGGCCGAAGGCGGCGAGGTAGCGGGTCAGCAGCGCCTGAGGGTCGGGCGAGGGGTCGAGGTCGCGGCCCAGCCAGGCCTCCACGGGGGTGAGGACGGCATCGCCCGCCTTGCCCCAGACCGCGCGCGGTGGCACCTGGACCATCGGCAGCAGCCAGCGCAGGATCACCGGCGGGGCGGCGGGGTCGGCGTCGGGGAAGCGCTCGGCCAGCAGCGGCGTCATGGCCTTGACCGACAGCGGACGCTCGGTGAGCAGCGCCCTGCCCTCGGCCACCACGGCCTCGTGGTCGAGCCCCTCGAGCCTCCTGGCCGTCAGCGCGCGGGTGAGCATCGGCTGGATGAGCGGCCTGATGGCCAGGCAGTCGGCGGCGCTGACCAGGTGGACGGTGCCGCGCATGAGCGTGATGCGCACCACCTCGCGGCCGAGCAGCAGGTCGGCCAGCTCCTTCGGCTCGAAGCTCTCCAGACGCGACCACAGGCCGAAGTAGGGTGCGAAGGGCGCCTGGGCCTGCAGCCCGACCAGATGCTCGATCGCCCGCAAGGGGCTCATGGCGTGGCGGCGCAGGAGCAGCTGCCTGGCGAGAGTGGCGCGGTTGAGGGCACGCTTGCTGATCACGGGTCCACCCTAGACAGGGTCGCCGACATTCCCGATGGCGGCGGCCATGCCGTCCAGCAGGTAGGTCAGCCCGTGCTCGAAAGTGAGGTCCCAGTCGTTGTCGAGGTGGCCTCCTTCAGCTCTAGGACAGGAAGCGCAGCACCGCCAAAACGCGACGGCTGTAGCCGGCCGTGTGCGACAGGCCCAGCTTGTCGAAGACCGAGTTGACGTGCTTCTCCACCGCGCTCTGCGAGATGAACAGCGCCTCGGCGACGGAGGCGTTGGTGTACCCCTGCGCCATGTGTTCCAGCACCTCGCGCTCGCGCGGCGTGAGTTTGGCCAGCGGATCGACCTGCGGGCTGCGGGCCAGCAGCTGCCGTACGACCTCGGGGTCGAAGGCGGCCCCGCCCGCGCCCACCCGCTCCAGCGCGTCGAGGAAGTCGCCGACCTGCGCCACTCTGTCCTTCAGCAGGTAGCCGACGCCGTCGACGTCGCCCGACATCAGCTCGGTGGCGTATTTCTTCTCGACGTACTGCGACAGCACCAGGACCCTGACGTGTGGCCAGCGGCGCCTGATCTCCAGCGCGGCGCGCAGCCCCTCGTCGGTGTGGGTGGGCGGCATCCGCACGTCGACCACCACGATGTCGGGCCGCTCGGCCTCCACCGCCTCGACCAGCGCCGTGCCGTCGCCGACGGCGGCGAGCACCTCGTGGCCCTCCTCGGCCAGCAGTCTGACCAGGCCCTCGCGCAGCAGCGTCGAGTCTTCGGCAAGGATCACCCGCACGGCAGCTCCGCTCTCACCACGGTCGGCCCGCCTGAGGGGCTCGACACCGCGAACACGCCGTCGAGCGCGGCGACCCTGCGGGCCAGGCCGGACAGGCCGCCTCCCGAGGGGTCGGCCCCGCCCCTGCCGTCGTCTCGCACGCTCACGACGACCATCGTCCCATCGACGGCGACCTCCACGGTGATCAGGCCCGCCTCTGCGTGCTTGGCCGCGTTCGTCACCGCCTCGCAGACCAGGAAGTACGCGGCCGTCTCCACCTCTCGCGGCGGCCGCGACGGCAGCTCGCAGCTCACCTTCACCGGTACGGCGGAGCGCTCGGCGACGGCGGCCAGCGCCTCGCCGAGGCCGAGGCTGTCCAGGCCGCTCGGGTAGGCCCGCCACGCGACCTCGCGCAGCTCGGCGAGGGCCTGCTGGGCCTCCTCGTGCGCCTGGTCGAGCAGCTCGACGCGGCCTCGTTTCGCTCTGCCGATCACCATGGCCAGCGCCACGAGGCGCTGCTGGAGCCCGTCGTGCAGGTCGCGCTCGATGCGGCGGCGTTCGGCGTCGACGGCGGCGAGCACGCCCGCGCGGGTCTGCGCGAGCTCGGCGATCCTGCGTTCGAGCGCCTCGGTGGAGTGCGGGCCGAGCGTGCGCAGGGCCAGGCGGCGCTCGAGCGCCTGCACGCCCACGATGCCGGTCAGGTCCATGAACAGCAGCACGACGCCCACGACCGTCAGGTAGACCAGGATGGGAGGGGTCATGTACATGCCGTCGAAGGACTCTCCGCGAGCCCACCTCCACGCGATGAGCAGCGCCGTGACCGCACCGATGACAAGGAGGGCGACCACCAGGCCGCCCAGCACACCCACCGGCACCCGCAGCGCCAGATACCGCAGCGCCTGGCCCCGGGAGAAGTCGCCCACCCGCACGCCCAGCCGCCGGGTCTCCAGCCGCGCCACCCGCGAGGCGTGCTCCGCCAGGCGTGGATGGGCCAGGAAAGGGAGCGCGATCAGCTCGGCCAGGGCGCTCAGCGCTCCAAGGGTGACGCTAAGAACGACCCGCATGCCTGCCCTTGCGCCGCTCGGTCAGCCGTACGCCGACGAAGACGAGGATCGCGAGCACCACGATGCCGATCACCACGTTGGTGCCGATGCCGACGTAGCCCTCGACGAGCTGCCAGTTCTCGCCGAGGTAGTAGCCCGCCATGACAAAGATGGTGTTCCAGATCGCGCTGCCGAGCGTGGTGAAGAGAAGGAACACCCAGATCGGCATGCGCTCCACCCCTGCGGGGATCGAGATCATGCTGCGGAAGATGGGGATCATCCGGCCGAAGAACACGGTCTTCACGCCGTGCTTGGCGAAGAAGGCCTCGGTCTTCTCGATGTCGGAGATTTTGATCAGCGGCAGCCGTCGCGCGATGGCCACCACCCTGTCCCTGCCCAGCAGGGCCCCGACCAGGTAGAGGGCGAGCGCTCCGACGACCGAGCCCGCGGTGGTCCACACCAGGGCCTCGACCAGTCCCATGCGGCCCTGGCCCGCGGTGAATCCGGCCAGGGGGAGGATCACTTCGCTCGGTAGCGGCGGGAAGAGATTCTCGAGCGCGATGGCCAGCCCCGCGCCAGGCGCGCCAAGGGTCTCCATCAGGCCGGTGGCCCACCCGGCGATCCCGTCGTTAGATGTCATGCCCTGAGCCTACGAGCGATCACATGATGTGCGAATGCGGTCACCTGCCGAATTCTGAGTGTGGTAAACCACAGCTACAGCGTACGGTACGCTGTACGGCTATGCGGGAACTCCTTCGGCACGCGGCCATCTTCGAACCGGGCGACCCGCCCAGGACCGGCACCATGGCCTTCCTCGACCCCGAAGGCGGCGAGCGTGTGACCATAGCCGAGCCCGAGGGGCTGCGCGAGGCGCGCGTCACCCGCGTTCCCGTCAACGAGGCAATCGCGCAGCTCAGCAGGGCTCGCGCCGACGACAACGCCCATCCTGCCACCCGATTCTGGGGCACGGTGGCGCTGCTTGCGCTCCAGCTGGTCGCCAGGGGCCGCATCAGGCCCGGCGTCACCTCGGGCGACTACGCCGCCTGGCGGGCGGGCCCGCTCGACGCCGCCGACGTGGCCAAGATGAAGGAGCTGGCCGACGCCATGCCCGCCGCGGCCAGGGCCATCCCCCTCGAAGGGGTGCTGCTGCTGCCTGACGCCGAGGGGCTGGTCCGCGCCTTCCTCGACGCCGTCGCCGACGGGATGCCGCGCTCCCCCGGCGCGCTGCGGGCCGTCGGCGTGCCCGCCTTCTCCGCCGCCAAGCCGGTGAAGGCGCCCCAGCTGCGCGAGTGGGCCGCCGACCCCGGCGTACGGCTGTCGCTGCGTGTGGAGAGCGACGGCGACGGCCACGAGAGGTTCCGCGCGGTCGTCCAGCTGCACAGCCTCTCCGACCCCACGCTGGTCGTCGACGCCGCCGACCTGTGGGAGGGCCGCGACCCCGGTCTCGGCGCGAGGGCGAAGGTCGAGGCCCTCGTCGAGCTGCGCAGGGCGGTCAGGCGATGGCCGCCGCTCGAACGGCTGCTCGACGCCGAGGTGCCCGACGAGCTGGAGCTGACCGACGAGGAGGTCTCCGCCCTGTTGTCGGGCGCGGCCGCGGGGATCGACGTGCACTGGCCGCGCGAGCTGGTGCGCGGCGTGAGCGCGCGAGCGATGATCGACGGAGAGTCCAGCGGGCTGTTCAGCTTCAACTGGCACCTGTCGCTCGGCGACGACCCGCTGACCGCCGCCGAGATGGACCGGCTGGCCGAGGCGCACCGCCCCGTCGTACGGCTGCGCGACCAGTGGGTGCTGATCGACCCCGCGATGGCCCGCAAGGCCGCCAACCGCGAGATGAAGCCGCTGACCGGCATCGAGGCCATCGGCGCCGCCCTCACGGGCACGGCGCTGGTCGAGGAGGAGGAGATCGAGGTCTCCCCCGGCCCCGTCCTCGACGAGCTGCGCGGCAGGCTGCTGGCCGAACCGGTGGAGCAGCCGCCCGCCCTGGCCGCCACGCTGCGCGACTACCAGCTGGCGGGGCTGCGCTGGCTGGCCCAGATGACCGCGCTCGGGCTCGGTGGGTGCCTGGCCGACGACATGGGGCTCGGCAAGACGATCACGCTCATCGCCCTCCATCTGCATCGCGGCGGCGGCCCCACGCTCGTCGTCTGCCCCGCCTCGCTGCTGGGCAACTGGGAGAGGGAGATCGCCAGGTTCGCACCGGGCGTGCCCGTACGGCGCTACCACGGCACCCAGCGCACCCTGCCCGAGAGCGGATTCGTGCTCACCACCTACGGCACCATGCGCGTCGACGCGGCCAAGCTGGCCGAGCACCCCTGGGACCTGGTGGTCGCCGACGAGGCCCAGCACGTCAAGAACCACCGCTCAGGCACCGCCAAGGCGCTGCGCGAGATCCCCTCTGCCGCCCGCGTCGCCCTGACCGGCACCCCCGTCGAGAACACGCTGTCGGAGCTGTGGGCGATCCTCGACTGGACCACCCCCGGCCTGCTGGGCTCGCTGGCGCGCTTCCGCGCCAGGTGGGAGCCGCAGCCCGACAAGCTCGGCCGCCTCATCGCGCCCTTCCTGCTGCGCCGCAAGAAGTCCGACCCCGGCATCGCGCCCGAGCTGCCCCCCAAGACCGAGACCGACAGGCCCGTCTCCCTCACCAGGGAGCAGACCGTGCTGTACGAGGCCACGGTGCGCGAGCTGATGTCGGCGATCTCCGACGCGGACGGCATGGCCAGGCGCGGCCTGATCGTGAAGCTGCTCACCGGGCTCAAGCAGATCTGCAACCATCCCGCCCAGTTCCTGCACGAGAAGGACCCCGCGCTGGAGGGCCGCTCGGGCAAGCTCGAACTGCTGGACGAGCTGCTCGACACCATCCTCGCCGAGGACGGCGCCGTGCTGGTCTTCACCCAGTACGTCACGATGGCCCGTCTGCTGGAGCGGCACCTGGCCGCCAGGGGCGTGGCCACCCAGTTCCTGCACGGCGGCACCCCCGTCCCCAGGCGCGAGGAGATGGTCAGGCGCTTCCAGGACGGCGAGAGCCCGGTCTTCCTGCTCTCGCTCAAGGCGGCCGGAACCGGCCTCAACCTCACCCGCGCCGACCACGTGATCCACTTCGACCGGTGGTGGAACCCCGCCGTCGAGGACCAGGCGACCGACCGCGCCTACCGCATCGGCCAGACCAAACCCGTCCAGGTGCACAGGCTGATCGCCGAGGGCACGGTCGAGGACCGCATCGCCGCGATGCTCGAGACCAAACGGTCGCTCGCCGAGGCCGTGCTCTCCAACAACTTCACCGAACTCACCGACGCGGACCTGCTCAACCTCGTGGAGCTGCGATGACCGCCGCCAAGGGCTTCCCCGCCTTCCCTCCGCAGCGCGCCGGCGCCCGCTTCGCCACCTCGTGGTGGGGCAGGGCCTGGCTCAAAGCGCTGGAGGACACCTCCCTCGACCACACGCTGCTCGCCAAGGGCCGCGCCTTCGCCAAGACAGGCCAGCTGGGCCCCATTACGGTCAGTGAGGGCCGCATCGCCGCGGTGGCCTCGGCCGAGTACTCGGCGGTGGTGCACATCAGCCCGCTGCCCGACTGGGACCGCTTCCTCGAGCAGGTCGCCGCCAAGGCGGGCCACCTGGCCGCGCTGCTCGACGGTGACATGCCGTACGACCTGGTCGAGCTGCTGCCCGGAGTGGGCGACCTCGAGCCCGACTGCGAATGCCCCGACTGGGGTCACCCCTGCAAGCACGCCGCGGCCCTGTGCTACCAGGCCTCATGGCTGCTCGACCGCGACCCGTTCCTGCTCATGCTCATGCGCGGAATGGACAAGGACGACCTGCTCGCGGCGCTCCAGCAGGCCGCCGCCCCCTCCGGCACGCCGGTCGAGGAGGCCTACGCCCACGGGGTGCCGCCGCTGCCCCGCCTGTCGTCGGCGGAGCTTCCCGCCGCCGAGCCGCTGGAGGTGGAGCCGGCGCCAGGCGTCGATCCCGCCGCGATGCGGGTGCTGGCCGCCGACGCCGCGCTGCGCGCCCGCGAGCTGCTGACCTCGGGCGCCGCCGCAGTGCTCACCGAGTACCACGACAGGGTGCGGCTGGCCGCCGTCCACGACCTCGACATCGGGCTGCCCGCCGCCGTCCAGTCCTGGCGGTACGGCGGTGCGCACGCCCTCGACACGCTGACCACCGCCTGGACCCCGCCCAAGCAGGCCGTCGCCCGCGCCGCCTGGCAGCTGCCGGGCTTCGAGGCCGCGCGCAACCGGTGGACTCTCGGCGAGGTCCAGCTCCGTTACGGCAAGGACGGCCGGTGGTATCCCTTCGTGGCCGGGGACGGCGACTGGCACCCTGCGGGACCGGCCGAGTCCGACCCCGCCGCCGCGCTGGCCGTCGCCAGGGGAGCCGACTGAGCTGCTTTTCGCGGAGGTAGACTCGAAGACACCGAGGTCTCTTCGCGCGTTGGCATTCAGGTCGGCGTCGCCCACGGCGATTCACTGCATCGGCCCCTGAGCGGGCCTGGACAGGCGACAATGACCGATTCTCCTTCTCTCGCGACGCGAGCGACGCCCTCTTCCCAGGGCTATGACGGAAGCGCACCCTTCCCCGAGCAGGACGCGCCGGCCGAGGCCGGCCCCCTGCAGATCTCCCTGACCACCGCGATCGTGGTCGCCCCCTTCCTCGCCCTGGCCGCCGGTGTCTGGCTGGCGTGGGGCAGCGGGATCTCCCTCACCGACGTGGTGCTGTTCGCGGTGCTCTACGTCGTGACGGGGCTCGGCGTCACGGTCGGCTTCCACCGGCTGCTCACCCACCGCTCCTTCGTCGCCCGCCCGTGGCTGCGCGTCACGCTGGCCGTCGCGGGCTCGATGGGCTTCCAGGGCAACGTCGTCGACTGGGTGGCCGTGCACCGCCGCCACCACGCCTTCACCGACCGACCCGGCGACCCGCACTCTCCCTACCGCTACGGCACCCACCTGCGTGGGCAGCTGCGCGGGCTGGCCCACGCCCATCTGGGCTGGATGTTCAGCGCCGACCCGACGCCCGCCGAACGCTACGCGCCCGACCTGCTCGACGACCCCGCCATGGTGCGCGTCGCGCGCGCCTTTCCCGCGCTGTGCGCGATCTCGCTGGCGCTGCCGTTCGTGGCGGGATGGGCGATCAGCGGCACCCTGTACGGCGGGCTGACCGCCTTCCTGTGGGCAGGGCTGGTCAGGGTCGCCCTGCTCCAGCACGTGACGTGGAGCGTCAACTCGCTCTGCCACATGATCGGCGACCGGCCGCACGCCACCCGTCGCCACGACCGCTCGACCAACCTGTGGCCGTTGGCCCTGCTGTCGTTCGGCGAGAGCTGGCACAACGGCCACCACAGCCAGCCCAGCTGCGCCCGCCACGGTCTCGGCCGCAACCAGATCGACCCGTCGGCCGCCCTCATCCGCCTGTTCGAGCGCCTGCGCTGGGCCGCCGACGTGCACTGGCAGAGGGAGAGCAGACGCGGGGCCGATCGCGCCGCCTAGGGATTCGCGCCCCCGGCCTCGGGGGCCCGGAGCCGGCGTCTGTCCGGGGGGTTCGGACCTCCCCGTGCGGAAATCGGGTTGCAGATCAAGATCGGGACGCGGGACGCTCCCCCGTGTGAAGATGCACGCCGACCAGCTGACGGTGTCGATCGAGATGGTGCGCACGCTGGTGGACGAGCAGTTCCCGCAGTGGCGGCGCCTGCCTGTCAGGAGCGTCACCGGCCAGGGGACGGTCAACGCCATCTTCCGCATCGGCGACCTGTTCGCGGCTCGGTTCCCTCTCCAGCCAGGGGACATCGAGTCGACGCGGCGCCGGCTGGAGTCGGAGGCGCGGGCAGCCCGTGAGCTGGTGGGCCGCACGCGCTTTCGCACGCCCGAGCCGGTCGCGCTCGGCGAGCCGGGGGCGGGCTACCCGCTTGCCTGGTCGGTGCAGACGTGGCTGCCTGGTGTCGTGGCCACCCACGAGGACCCTGGGGAGTCGGTCGCGTTCGCCCACGACCTGGCCGGCCTCATCACCGACCTGCGCGCCATCGACACGTGCGGCCGCACGTTCGCCGGAACAGGCAGGGGAGGCGACCTGGCATCCCACGACGGGTGGATGGAGACCTGCTTCAGGCACAGCGAGGCGCTCCTGGACGTCCCCCGGCTTCGCCGCGTGTGGGCCTTCATGCGGAGTCTGCCGCGCGACGCCGTCGACGTGATGAGCCACAGTGATCTGATCCCCGGCAACGTGCTCGTGTCCGCCGGGCGGGTGGCCGGGATCCTCGACGTCGGCGGCCTCGGACCGGCTGACCCCGCTCTGGATCTCGTGAGCGCCTGGCATCTGCTGGAGGCGGGGCCGCGGCAGGTGCTGCGCGAGGAGCTCGGCTGCGACGACCTCGAATGGGAGCGCGGCAAGGCGTGGGCCTTCGAGCAGGCGATGGGTGTGGTCTGGTACTACGTCGAAAGCAACCCCGGCATGAGCCGGATGGGCCGACGCACCCTGGACCGCATCCTCGCGGACTGAGCGTCGAGCCGTCCCATCCCTTCGAGGAACGGTCGGTGTGCGTCAGGCCGTCGTCCAGGGCCGGAGCTTCTCGGGGTTCCGTACTGCCCAGATGTGCTTGATCCGGTCGCCTGCGACGTCGATCGCCAGCACCACCACGGTGACGCCGTCCAACTGCGCCACCAAGCCGGGCTGACCGTTGACCGTACGCTCCAGGATCGTCAGGCCGGGCGCCCTGGTGGCGATCTCGACGAAGACGCGCGCGATCTGCTCGCCACCCGCGATCGGCTGCAGCACGGCGCTGACGAGACCGCCGCCGTCGGCGATCCCCGTGGCGTCGGGGGCGAGGAGGCCGATGAGCGCGCCGATGTCCTTGGCCTCCCATGCCTGCTTGAAGGCTCTGACGAGGTCGGCGCGCTGGGCCGCGGGGGTCGCGGGAGCCTGCGAGGCGCGGATGCGACGGCGGGCTGAGGAGGCCAGCTGGCGGCAGGCCGCCGGCGTGCGGCCGACGATCTCGGCCACCTCGGTGAAGGAGTAGCGGAAGACGTCGTGCAGGATGAACGCGACGCGCTCGGCCGGGGTCATCGAATCGAGCACGACGAGGAAGGCCATGTTGATCGACTCATCGAGGGTCACCCGGTCGGCCGGGTCGGCCGTGGTGCCGCCCGGCAGACCGTTCGTCCACTCCGTTCGGTCGGGCAGCGGCTCCGGGATCCATTCGCCCACGTAGCTCTCGCGCCGGGCCCGTGCCGAGCCGAGCAGGTCGAGGCAGATGCGACTGGCGACCCTCGTCAGCCAGGCGCCGGGGGATTCGATGGCCTCCTGCTGCCGCCGGGACATGGCGTACCAGCGGGCGTAGGTCTCCTGAACGACGTCCTCGGCGTCGGCCAGGGAGCCGAGGAGCCGGTAGGCGAGATTGATCAGCTGACGCCGCTCGCTCATGATCGCGCTCAGGCCCGGATCGAGCCGGCCGTCTCCTGGCCCGGATGGGGTGGTCATGGTGTGGCCGGCCTTCCTTGTCGCGTCTGCCCTCACCAGATCGACGAGGCAGCCCCTCGGATTGTGAGGTCGAGGCGTCGCCTCACATTTCCGAGGGGCCGCGGGTACTGCGTCGATCACGGCCTGCCGTGGCCACTCCTGTCGAGCAGGTCGCGGACGGCTTCGATGACGGCGTCAGGCTGTTCCACGTGGAGGTGGTTGTGCGCGGCGTCCTTGAGCACGCGCTGCTCCCCCCGTGGAACGGCCGCCGCCATCGCCGCGTGCATGGCGCGCACACCCTCGAGCCCCTGACGCATCTCCTCGGGGGACATGAACTGCGCCCAGTAGGGGTTGTCGCCTCCGGCGGTGATCACGATCAGCGGGACGTCAGGCAGCCCTCCCCCGTGCCTGAGCTCGTCGTAGATCTCGGTCTCGAAATTCTCCGTCTCCCGCAGACCCGTCCGCCACGACGCGAGGTGGTGATCGATCAGCGACTCGCGCGCAGCGTCGGGCCACTGCGCGTAGATCTGCGCGTACTGTCCGCGGGCGGCCTCGATCTGCTCGGCGGTCAGGTCAGGCATGTCGGCCTCGTTCAGCTTCATCTGCTCGCTCAGCTCGGCCATCTGCTCCGGCATGAAGGCCAGGATGTCCTCGTGGCCGGGGTCCACCAGCAGCAGGCCGGCCACCTCGGCGGGGAACAGCTGCGCGTAGCGTCGCGCGTAGAAGGCGCCCAGTGAGTGGCCGACCAGCAGGTAGGGGCCTGGCACCTCGGCGGCGCGCAGGAGGCGGCGCAGCTCGTCGGCGACCTCCTCCGCCCTGCGGGGCAGCTCGACCCGGTCGCTCCAGCCCGTCCCCGCACGGTCGTAGAACACGCTCGTGGCGAACTCGGCGGCCCGCTCCTGGACGTTCAGGAAGTCCAGGCCGACCAGCCCCGCCCCCGGCAGGAACACCACGCTCGGCGCCCCCTCGCCGGAGCGGTGCAGCAGCAGGCGCCGGCCTTCCACGTCGTGCAGCCGCCCCACGGGCGGCCCCTCGAATGACTGCTCTGACATGGCTGTTCCTCCGCATCATCATTCTCAACGTGAGAACAGTATCATCTTGCGAAAGGTTGCAGTGTGAGATGATGACGCCGTGGACACGTGGGAACTGCTGACGCACCCGGTACGGCTGCGCGTCGTGCACGCCATGTCAGGCGGGCGGACGCTCACGACCTCCCAGTTGTGCGCGCGGATGCCCGATATCTCCAAGGCCACCGTCTACCGCCAGGTCGGCCTGCTCGCCGAGGGAGGCGTGCTCGAGATCGACGGCGAGCAGCGGGTGCGCGGCGCCGTCGAGCGCAGGTACCGGCTGCGCGGGGAACTGGCGCTGATCGACGCCGAGACGGCCGCGTCGGCGTCGCTGGAGGACCACCGCCGCGTGTTCGCCACCGCGATGGCCGCTCTCATCGCCGAGTTCAACGTCTTCCTCGACAGGGAGCACGACGGCTCGATCGCCGAGTCGGTCGGCTACCGCCAGCACGCGCTCTGGCTCAGCAGGGAGGAGCTCGCCGACATGATCAGCGAGCTGCGCCGGACGATCGTGGCCCGCATGGCCAACGAACCCACGCCCGAGCGCGCGCAGTACCTGCTCAGCCCGATCCTCTTCCCGCTCGAGGAGCCGGCGGCGCGGGCAGAGCAGGGGCCAGGAGTCACTCCCTGACGCTGAGGCCCAGGTTGGCGGCGATGGTGATGGCCTGGACGGGGTCGATGATCGCGCCGGCGATCTCGCAGGTGACGGGGTCGAGCGAGGTGAGGTCACTGCCCCGCAGGTCGCACCGGCTGAGATCGGCCTTGCTCAGCCACGCGCCCGACAGGTCGACGCCCCTGAGCTTCGCCCCGGCGAAGCGGGCGCCCGTCAGGTCGGCCTCCCGCATGCGCACGTCGGCGAACGTGGCGTTGCGCAGGTCGGCGCCGGGCAGCCCCACGAACGACCAGTCGCCGCCCGCGACCTTCATCAGGTCGTAGGTCGAGCCGTCGAACATGCTGCCCACGAACTTGCACCTGGTGAAGGTCGCGTCGAAGAACGACGTCCTGGTGAAGGTGCAGTTGATGAAGCCGCTCTCCTCGTGCGTGGAGGCGTTGAAGCGGCAGTTGCGGAACGTGCACTCGAAGAACTCCGCGCCCCTGCTGACCGCCTCGGTGAGATCCACGTCGACGAAGGCGACCCGCCGGTGCTGCTCGCCCGACAGGTCCTTGCTGTCCCAGTCGGCGGAGCGAACGGTGGTGTCGGTCGGCGGCGCGGGTGCGCCGTGCTTGCGGTCAGCCATCATGGGCGGAGAGCCTAGAGGGCGGCGGCGACAGTTTCTGCAGCGCCCTGAGCGTCGTGGCCAGTTCCTCCTGCACGATGCGGCTGGCCGCCTCCCTGTCGAACTTCTCGATCGCGGTGACCAGCCCCGCGTGTGAGGCGTCGCCGTGGTTGGCGTCGCCGGCGCGCAGCTTGAGCAGGTCGACCAGGTCGATCAACCCCTGTCGCAGCGCGGGCACGAACTCGGCGAACAGGTCGGTGAGCACCGGGTTGCGCGCCGCGGCCACCACCGCCGCGTGCAGCGCGATGTCGGCGTCGACGAAGGCGGCGTCGTCGCCCGCGGAGGCGGCGCGTCTGTCCGCGAGAGCCGCCTTCAACGCCTCGAGGTCGGCGGGCCTCCTGCGCTCAGCGGCCAGCCTGGCGGCCTGCACCTCGACCAGCATCCTGACCTCGTACACGTCCGCCACGGCCGCCCGCCGCAGCCGCGCGGACCACTCCTCGGCCGCCTCGGTCGCGATGACGAACACCCCGGCGCCCTGGCGGGCCTGCAGCAGCCCCGCCCCCGCCAGCGCGCGCAGCGCCTCGCGGACGGTCGACCTTCCCACGCCGAGCGTCTGGGCGAGTGTCGTCTCTCCGGGCAGTTTCGTGCCGACCGGGTAGCGCCCCGCGGCTATCTCCTCGCGGAGGTGCTGGGCGGCCTGGTCGACGAGCGGACTGGGACGGAGCATCGAAACCTCTCAGGTTGTCTGAGGAGCTGAGGTGTGCTTAATCTACCGCACATGACCTGGAATCCCCAGCGCCCGAGCCCCATGTCCTACCACCGTTACCAGTCCTTTGACCAGCGCGTCGAGGTGCCGCTCACCGAGCGGGCCTGGCCGGGAAGGCGGCTCGGACGGGCGCCGCTCTGGGTGTCGGTGGACCTCCGCGACGGCAACCAGGCGCTGGCCGAGCCCATGGACACCCCGCGCAAGCGCCGCCTGTTCGACCTGCTGGTCAGGATGGGCTTCAAGGAGATCGAGGTCGGCTACCCCTCGGCCAGCCAGACCGACTTCGACTTCGTCAGACACCTGGCCGAGAGCGACGCCGTGCCCGACGACGTGACGCTGGTCGTCTTCACCGCCGCCCGCCGCGACCTGATCGAGCGGACCTTCGCCTCCATCGAGGGGCTGCCGCGCACGGTCGTGCACCTGTACACCGCGACCGCGCCGGTGTGGCGGGAGGTGGTGCTGGGCCGTACCAGGCAGGAGGTCCGCGCGCTGATCACGGACGCGGCCGAGCACATGGCCAGGCTGGGCACGGCCGCCACCCGCTTCCAGTTCTCGCCCGAGGTGTTCAACCTCACCGAGCCCGACTTCGTCCTGGAGGTCTGCGACGGCCTCACCGAGCTGTGGGACGCCTCCCCGGGCCGTCCGGTGATCCACAACCTGCCCGCCACCGTCGAGATCGCCACCCCCAACGTCTACGCCGACCAGATCGAGTACATGCACAGGCACCTGGCCAGGCGCGAGTCGGTCATCCTGTCGGTCCACCCCCACAACGACAGGGGCACCGGCGTGGCCTGCGCGGAGCTGGCCGTACTTGCGGGGGCGCAGCGGGTGGAGGGCTGCCTGTTCGGCAACGGCGAGCGCACCGGCAACGTCGACCTGGTCACCCTGGCCATGAACCTCTACGCCCAGGGCGTGGACCCGATGCTGGACTTCTCCGACATCGACGCCGTCCGCGAGACCGTGGAGGCGTGCAACAGGCTGCCGGTGCACCCGCGCCATCCCTACGGCGGCGAGCTGGTCTACACCGCCTTCTCCGGCACCCACCAGGACGCCATCAGCAAGGGCCTGGCCCACCAGAAGCCGGACGAGCCGTGGCGGGTGCCGTACCTGCCGATCGATCCGGCCGACGTCGGCCGCAGCTACGAGGCGGTCATCAGGGTCAACAGCCAGTCGGGCAAGGGCGGCATCGCGCACCTGCTGCACACCCACTACGGCCTCGACCTGCCCGTACGGCTGCGCGCCGACTTCGCCGCCGTCGTGCAGGCCGCCACCGACGGCAGCGGCCACGAGGCCACGCCGCAGGACCTGTGGCGGCTGTTCCAGGCGACCTACCTCGAGACTCCCTCGATGGCGTGGAGCACGGCCGAGGTGGCGCCTGGCGAGCACCGCTTCACCTGCGAGCTGGGCGAGGGGACCGGCGACGGCCCGCTGTCCGCCCTCGTCGACGCCCTGCGCGGGGCGGGGGTCGACGTGGACATCGTGCACTGCTCCGAGCACGCGACGGCCGCGGGGCCCGGCAGCCCCGCGATCGCCTATGCCGCGTGCAGGGTGGTGGGCACGACCTGGTGGGGCGCAGGTCAGGACGGCTCGGTGCTGACCGCCTCGGTGAGGGCGGTCCTGTCCGCCGTCACCAGGGCGCGGCGAGGGGGCCAGGCCACGGGGCCGTGTGTCAGGTGAGGCGGTCGGGGATCGACGCGAGGAGGTCCTCGTACTGGACGAACAGGCGCGGGACAGGGGTCCCTGTCGTGGCGTGGGTGTCGGCCGCGGTGAGCGCGGTCCAGCAGGCGGCCGTGAGCCGGCGGGCGTGGGCGCCGGGCCAGGGCTGCGGGAGGAGCTCGGGGGGAAGGAGCGGGTCTGGTTCCATGGCGTGGGTGAAGGCCGCGGCGAGCTGGACGGCCATGGTCAGTTGCTCGGACCCGGTGAGGGTGTCCTGCTGTGCGAGCCGGTCGAGGCAGACCCGGGCGAAGTCGGCGAGGCGGTCGTGGCGGGCGGCGATGTCGTCCAGGGGCCAGAGGGCGGCGGCCAGGGCGGGCGGGTCCTCCTGGCCGCCGATGCGCAGGTCGGTGGTGGTGAGGCAGGTGAGCGCGTGGGCGACGCCGAGGTGGCGGGTCTGGGCTTCGACGAGTTCCTCGATGCGGTTCGCGCTGACATAGAGGCCGCTTTGGACGGGGGCGGCGCCGAGATGGCGCAAGGTGTCGCGCAGGGCGTCGCGGGAGGTCCTGCTCGACTCGGGGATGGCGAAGGCGAACAGGTGCCAGACACCGTCCCAGGGGGCGAGCCCGTGGTCCTGGCGGTAGGCGTGGCGGACGTAGGCGAGGTTGGGGGTGAGCGAGCCCGTGGCGTCGGCGACCGTCCTCAACAGGGCCTTGCGCCCGCGGCCTTCGTGGCTGAAGCGGCCCTCGGCGACAAGCCGCTTGACGCACAGGCGGACCTGCTGGTCGCTCATGCCGAGAAGGCCGGCGACGGTGTAGAGCTCACCGGCGTCGACGGTGCCGTCCTCGCGGACCAGGGCGTGCACCAGCAGCCGGGTGGGGACGGGCACAGGGGCGGCGCTGCCCGCGTCGGCCCCCGTGCCCATCGGGGTGTTCGGGTGGACGCCCATCAAACCTGCCCGCGCGTGGTCGAGACGGCCGGCGTGACGGGCCGGTGCATGGTGGTGACGGCGCCGAAGCCCATCAGGTGGCGTAGGTACGGGGTCTTCTCGGTGTGCACGGCGATGAAGCCGTGCCGTTCGTACAGGGCGCGGGCGCGCGGGTTGACGTCGATGACGTCGAGGCGGATGCGCCGGCAGGAGTGCTCGGCGGCCACGGCCGCGATCTCGCGCAGCAGGAGGCTGCCGATGCCTTTGCCCCGGTGCTCGGGGGCGACGGCGATGCCGTCCATCACGAGCTCGCCGTCGGCGGGGCGCCGTTCCATCAGGGTGAGCAGGGCCAGGCGCGGCAGTCCGCGCAGGGTCCCGTAGGCGGACAGGACGTCGCCCGCGCCGCCGCCCGTCAGGCCGCGCCCGCCGAGCTGGTAGCCGGCCACCCCTGCCACCTCGCCGTCGACGACGGCGGCCACACCCCGGTCGTGGTGGAGGTGGGCCGCGAGGAAGGCGCGGGCCTTGTCCGGCGGGTTCAGGGCGGCGCCGAGCTTCCGTCCGAACGCCTGCCAGTACAGCGCGGCCACCCGCGCCTCACTGCCCTCGGGCAGGCCCCTGAGCACCTGCGGGTCATCCGGATTGTCCGGTCTGGCTCCCGGCTTGGTCGTGTCCATCGGCGCTCCTCCTGAGCGGCGGGCCGGACGCCCGCCCATTTGCACTATCGACACTACTACGCTCATTCTCAATACGAGCGTATCAAAAACGATAGGTTGGGGTGGATATGAGCCGAGGAATGGCGACGCGGCGCCGCGGGCGTGTCCTGGTGTGGTCGTTGGCCGTCGTGCTGCTGGTGGGCGCGGGGCTCGGCGGTGTCGCGGTCTGGCAGAACACCTACGCGCTACGGGAGGAGCGCATCACCGTGCGCCACGACGGGCGGTCACTGGACGGCGTGCTCGCCCGGCCGGAGAGCGGCGACGGCCCCTTCGGCCTGGTCGTCTTCGTCCACGGCGACGGACCCATCGACGCCACGCACGACACCTTCTACCGGCCCCTGTGGGAGTCCTTCGCGAAGGCCGGCTACGCCTCGCTCTCCCTGAGCAAGCCCGGCATCGGCGCCTCCGAGGGGAACTGGCTGGACCAGAGCATGGACGACCGAGCCGGCGAGACCCTCGCCGCGATCACCTGGGCACGCGCGCGTCCCGACATCGACGCTCGGCGCATCGGTCTGTGGGGGGCCAGTCAGGCAGGGTGGGTGCTGCCCAAGGTCGCGGCCCGCGACCGCGCTGTGCGGTTCGTCATCGCGGTCTCACCGGCCGTCGACTGGCAACAGCAGGGGCGCTACAACCTCCTCGCCGGCCTGCGTGAGAACGGCGCCACCGAGGACGAGAAACACGCAGCGCTGCGACGGCGTGAGGCGAACCTGCGCCTGCTGCGGCAGGGCGCGACCTTCGAGGAGTACCGCACCGCCGTCGGCGACACCGACGGCATGACCGCCGAACGCTGGCGGTTCATCGCCAAGAACTACCGCTCCAACGCGAGCGACGACCTGCGCGCCATGCGCGGCACCCGCACGCTCCTGGTGCTGGCCGGGCACGACGTCAACGTCGACGTCGCCGACACCGAGGCCGTCTACCGGCGCATCCTGCCTCCCGCCTCCCTGACGGTGCGGCACTACCCCGACGCCACCCACTCGCTGGTCGACCACGCCGTCGAGAACTCCGAGCCGCGCCTCGCCCTCACCGCCGTCTTCGCCCCGAGACGCCTGTACGCGCCCGGCTTCCTCGCCGACCAGCGCCGCTTCGTCGAGCAGATCACCGACCGCAAGGCGACCGACTGACCATCGCGACCACGTCTCCTCGTCAGCTACCTTTCTGGCCCTCATGCGGCCTGACGCATGTGTGTGCGGCGGCCTCACCGGCGCCCGTATGAGGCAAGATCGCTCCATGCGTCCGAGCCGCGATCCCTTCGTCCTGCTCTTCGCCGGGGCCGTCGCACTTGCCTCGCTCCTGACGCTCATCGAGGCGAGCACTCCCGGCCTGTCCTTCTGGGCGCTGGCGCTGGCGCTGTACTGGGTGGCGCTCGCCATCGCCACCGCCTGGTTCGCACGGGTGAGGGAACCTGGCACCGCCAAGCGAGCGTGGAAGCCCTGGATGTTCGTCCCGGTCGCGCTGGTGCTGGGCACCGTGCTGCTGGTCGGACTCGACGCGCCCCTACACGCGCGCTTCGCCCTGTCCGAACCGAGCCTGGAGCGCCACGCCCGGTCCGTGCGCGACGACCATGACAGCAACCGGTGGTGGGGCCTGTACCGGGTGGACCACGTGGAGAAGATTCCAGGGGGAGCGAGGTTCACGGTCACCTCGCTCACGATGGACTGGCAGAGCTACGGCTTCGCCTACAGCCCCGATCGGGCACCGGAAGAGGGCCGGTACGAACACTTCAAGGGCCCCTGGTACATCTGGAGCGAGGGACCCTGAAGGCGCCGAACAGGCGGGCCGATCCACTCGTGCACCGCGCGTCCCCGAGATCGTTGACTGGGGCCTCGGCTAGCGGGTGGCGAGGAGCGCGTAGCGTTCGTCGTCGATGGGCTTGCCCCACAGACGCGGGTCGGTCAGCGGCTCCACGCGAAGGCCGGTGACGAGGTCGCGCAGCGCGAGCGACAGCGTCGCCGCCGTGACCCCGCCCGACCACGGTGTCGCCTCGGCCGAACCCGTGCCCCAGCGGCCCTCGACGAGCACGAGCCTGCCGCCTGGGCGCACCAGGTCGCGCCAGCGGCGCAGCGCGGCATGGGGATCGGGCATGGCCCACACCACGTGCCTGCACAGCAGCACGTCGAAGCGCGCCTCACCCACAGGCGGGTCGGCCGCGTCGCCGGTGAGAACCTCGACGGGCAGCCCCGCCACCTTGGCCCTGGCCAGCTCGACCATGCGGGGCGACAGGTCGACCCCGGTGACCGTGTGACCCTCCTCGGCCAGCAGACGCGCCAGCGTGCCCGTGCCGCAGCCGACGTCGAGCACGCGCGAGGGCGGCTCGGGCAGCCAGGAGAGCAGGCGCTCACGCCAGGCGGCGCGCACCTCGGGATCGAGCAGGCCGTGGTCGGCCTCCTGGTCGAAGGTGGCAGCGGCGCTGTCCCAGTAGTCCGTCGTCATGAGGGCACTGTGCCAGGCGGCACCGACAGAACGGCGTCCGCTCTCAGGGCGGTCCGAGGAGCCAGGAGGTGACGAGCGGGGGCGGCGCCTCACTTCCGGGCGAGCCGCCGCAGTGGGCCCTGGCCGTACGAGACCGCCGTGAGAGCAGCGCGCCTCACGTGTCCGAGCACGGGCCCGCGGGCATGGTGCCCGCGATGATGGCGTGGAGCCCGTGCTCGAAGGCCGCGTCTCCCCCGGCGGAGGAGCCCTCCCTCAGCGCCACGACCAGTGGCGCCTCGACGTCGCCGCCCAGGAGATCGATCAGGGGGTCGAGCGGGGCGGTGCCGGGTGGCCGCGCGGCCTGCTCCTGCAGGACGAATCCCGTGACGTAGTGGCTGATCGCGGTGATCGTGCGCAGCGCGAGCACGGGCGTGAAACCGTGGGCCAGCATCGCCGTCAGCTCCTCGTTGAGCCGCCTGATCGGCTCCTGGCCCAGGCCGGTGGCGTTGGCGACGACGCGAGCGCCGTCGCGGTGGGCCAGGAGCGACCTGCGGTAGGAGCGGCCGCGTCTGGCCAGCCAGTCCTGCCAGGACTCACCCTCCTCGGGCGGCCCCATCCCCGCCGACAGGACGATGGCGCCCGCCATGCCGTCCAGCAGGTCCTGCTTGGTGCGGATATGCCAGTACAGGGCGGGTGAGCGCACGCCGAGCTCCGCGGCCAGGCGGCGGACCGTCAGGCCCTCCAGCCCCACCTCGTCGAGGAGGCGCAGCGCCGCGTCGATCAGCTTCTGCGGGGTCAGCCCCGCCCTCCTGTTCTCACCCATCGACCAGCCACCTTAGCACTGCTAAGCTCTCCTTAGCGTTGCTAAGGAGAGTCATGATCACTGCGTTCTCCGCCGACGGCACCGAGGTCAGGGCCTCGGATCAGGGTGAGGGCCCGATCGTGCTGGTGCTGCACGCGGGGCTCGACGACGGCTCACAGTGGGGTGAGGTCGCCGCGCGGCTCGCGCCGCGCTTCCGCGTCGTGCGCGTCCATCGCCGGCAGTACCGGCTGGACCTGACCCCGCCGAGCACGATCGCCCAGGAGGTCGAGGACGTGCTGGCGGTCGTGGCCGCGCTCGGCGGCGGGCCCGTCCTGCTCGTCGGGCACTCCTCGGGCGGCGTGGTGGCGTTGGAGGCCGCGCTCGCCTCCCCCGCCGCCTTCGGCGGGCTGGTCCTCTACGAGCCGCCCGTCGTGGTCGGCACGTCACTGGGCGGCGCGGCGACCGCGGCGGCCCAGGCCGCCGTCGCGCGCGGCCGTCCCGGCAGGGCGCTCCAGATCTTCCTGCGCGATGTCGTACGGCTGCCGCCATGGCAGGCCGGGCTCATCAGGCTGGTCCTTCCCTTCTCCCCCCGGCTGCGGGCGCTGGTCCCCCGGCAGATCGACGACCTCCAGGCCATCGACCGGTCGGGCCGACGCCTCGACGCCTACGGAGCCGTCGGGGCGCCCACCGTGCTGCTGGGCGGCGGTACCAGCCCCGCGCATCTCGGCGAGCGACTCGACGCCCTGGCCGGGGTGCTGCCGGCGGCCGAGCGCGTGACCCTGCCAGGGCAGGGCCACGGCGGCCACCTGCGCGCCCCTGGCCAGGTGGCGCGCGTGATCGAGGAGCACGCCCTGCGGGTCCTGTAGGCGGGCGCGACGGCCCCTTGAGGTCGAGCGTCGCGCCCGGCTCCTTCCTCAGGCAGTGCCCCTCGGACCAGGGCCTCGGACCAGGGCCTCAGACGGTGGCGTCCCACGGGTCAGGTGGGGTGAAGGTGGAGGTGACGGGGACGAAGCGGGACTCCTCCGCCGAGGTCAGGATCGCGGTCATGACCTCGACGACGTGCAGCGCCAGCTCGCCCGACGCCCGGTGCGGCCGGCCCTCGGCGATGGCCTGCGCCATCTCCAGCACGCCGAGGCCGCGGCCCGCGGTGGCGCCCTTCACCGGCAGGTCGGTCCAGTCGGGTGCTCCGGTGGGGCGCAGCCGTACAGGGCCGGTGAAGTCGTTGGGGTTGGGCGCCGCGAGCGTCGCCTCGGTGCCGGTGAGCTCCAGGAAGTCGCCGCGCGACAGCGGCGAGTCGAAGGAGAACACGGTCGTGGCCCGCTGGCCTCCCGCGAACTCCAGCAGGGCGTTGACGTGCGTGAGCACCTCCACGTCGAAGACGGTTCCCGCCAGCGGGCCCGAGCCGATCCGCCGCTGCGCGTGCGCCCTGCTGCCGTTGGCGGCCACCCTCGTGACCGGCCCGAACAGGACGGCGAGCGCGGTCAGGTAGTAGGGGCCCATGTCGAACAGGGGGCCCGCGCCCGGCTTGAAGAGGAACTCGGGGCTCGGATGCCAGCGCTCAGGGCCCGGCCCCTGCAGAAGGGTGATGGCCGACAGCGGCCTGCCGATGTCCCCCGCCGCGACACTGCGGGCGACGGTCTGCAACCCCGCGCCGAGGAAGGTGTCGGGCGCGCAGCCGACCCTGACCCCCGCCGCCTCGGCCGCCTCCAGCAGCTCGCGGCCGGCGGCGGGCTCGAGGGTCAGCGGCTTCTCGTTGTAGACGTGCCGTCCCGCCGCGATGACCTGGGCGGCGACCTCGGCGTGCGCGGCCGGAACCGTGAGGTTGACGACGATCTCGACGTCGGGGTGGTTGACGACCCGCTCGACCTCTCCCGCGACCGGCACGCCGTACTCCTTGGCGACGGCCCGCGCGCGGTCCACGTCGAGATCGGCGCAGGCGACCACGCGGACGTCGGTGAAGGAGGTCAGGTTGGTGAGGTATTGGTGACTGATGTTGCCGCAGCCGACGATGGCGATTCCCGTCATCGGCCCTCCACCGAGCGCAGGTAGGCGAGGGAGTCGGCCAGCGCGTCGAAGATGTCCGTGGCGCAGCTGTCGAGCTCGACCACGCGCCTTGCCCGCGGGGCGGCGGCCAGGATGTCGGGGATGGGCAGCGTGCCGGAGCCGACCGCGGTCATCGGCTCGCCGAGAGTGGCAGGGCCGTCCTTGACGTGCAGGAACTGCACCCGTTCGCCCAGCCTGCCGAGCAGCGAGGGCACGTCGGCGCCGCCGACCGCGGCCCAGTAGACGTCCACCTCCAGCACCACGGCGGGGTCGAGCAGGTCGGCCAGGACCTCCAGCGCGTGACGTCCGCCGACCCGCGAGGCCAGCTCCCAGTGGTGGTTGTGGTAGCCGACGGTGACGCCGTGCTCGGCTCCCCACGCGGAGGCCGCGTTCAGCGCGTCGGCGGTCCTTCCGATCCCCTCCTGCGTCGTGAACTCCTCCGGCCGCACCATCGGCACGATGAGCGTGCCCGCGACCTTGAGATAGTCGTCCCTGTTCGGCCCGAGCAGGGGGGCGTGGGCGGAGGGGACCTCGAACCCGTCCACAGGGGTCAGATCGAACGGTTCGACCGCCTCGTACCCGAGCGAGGCGAGTCTGGAGAGGGTGGCGGCTGGGTCGGCGGCCAGATGGTCTCTGAGGGTGTAGAGCTGCACGGCATAAGACCTCATGGTGATGAACGCTAACTATGCCGGGTGTGTGGTGCAATGTCCCCATGACGGTCGAGGACCCCGAGATCGACCTCCTGACGGAGGCCTTTCTCCGCCAGCCCGCGCGCTACACCAGTCATCAGGTGGCCGCGATGGCGGGCGTGCCGGTCTACCGTGCCCGCCGCTACTGGCGCGCGCTCGGATTCGCGAACGTCGCCGACGAGGCGGTGGTCTTCACCGACGCCGACGTGGAGGCGCTCAGGACCCTGGTCAACCTGGTCGGCGACGGGTGCTACGACGAGGAGCACATGCTGCTGGTCACCAGGGCGCTCGGCAGGGCGACGGCCGCGCTGGCCGAGTCGCAGGCCGAGCTGGGCGCCGAGACGCTCGACCAGGCGGGCGTGCCGCTGTCCGCGCGCCCGACGGCGTGGAGGGCGCGCGCCGACCGCGTGGTGCCCTCCCTGGAGCAGCTGCTGGTCTACACCTGGCGGCGTCAGCTGGCCTCCGCCGCGGGGCGCATCGTGGACCAGGAGGTCGGCACCGTACGGCTGGCCGTCGGCTTCGCCGACATGGTGGGTTTCACCAGGATGAGCAGGCAGATCCCGGAGAAGGAGCTGGCCGGGCTGGTCGAGCGGTTCGAGGGCCGCTCCGCCGACGTCGTCACCTCCTCCGGCGGCAGGGTGGTGAAGACCCTGGGCGACTCGGTGCTGTTCGTCGCCGACTCCGCGGCCGTGGCGGCCGAGATCGCGCTGCGGCTGATCCAGGTGCACGCCCCCGACAGGGCGATGCCCGACCTGCGCGTCGGGCTGGCGCTCGGTCCGGTGATCAGCAGAATGGGCGACGTGTTCGGCACCACCGTCAACCTGGCCAGCAGGCTGACCTCGCTGGCGCCCGCGGGCGGGGTCCTGGCCGACCCCGAACTGGCGGGCGGCCTGGTCGGGAGCGCGGCCTTCGCCCTGACCCCCGCCGAACCGATGACGGCCAAGGGCCTGGGCGAGCTGCGCCCCTCCCTCCTGCGCAGGGCGGGCCGTCCGTAGCTAGACCTGTGCGGGCTCGGTCAGCACGGGCTCGAGGAAGGTGAGGGTGCCCTTCTCGGTGTCGAGGCGGGCGCGCACGCCGATCGGGTAGGTCTGCATGGCGACGTTGTGGCCGATGTCCGCGCCCGCCAGCACGGGGACGCCCAGGTCGCCGAGGCGCTCGACGAGCATGCGCTCGACGTCGCGCGGGTCGCCGCAGTCGGTGAACGTGCCGAGCACGATGCCCGCGACGCCGTCGCTGTAGGTGGCCCTGCGCAGCTGGGTGACGTAGCGGTCGAGGCGGAACAGCTCCTCGTCGACGTCCTCGAGGAAGAGGATCCCGCCACGGGCGGGCAGGCTGGTGTCGGTGCCGAGGGAGGCGGCCAGCAGGGTGACGGTCCCGCCGAGCGTGATGCCCTCGGCGACCCCCGGGACGACGGTCCTGAAGCCCGGGAAGGTCAGCTCCCTCACCTCTGCGGGGGTGAAGAGCAGCCGCATGAGCTGGTCGAAGTCATACTCCCCAGGGCCCTGGTAGAAGCCGCCGCACGCCACCATCGGGCCGAACAGCGACACCCAGCCGAGTTTGACGGCGACGGCCTCCAGCAGCGCGGTCACGTCGGAGTAGCCCACCACGACCTTCGGTCTCGCGGGGTCGACGACGCTCCAGTCGACGAACTCGAGCGTGCGCTGCATGCCGTACCCCCCGCACGCGCAGAAGACGGCGGCGAAGGCGGGGTCGGCCAGCGCGGCGGTGAGCTCCGCCGCGCGGGTGGCGTCGTCTCCTGCCAGGTAGTCGTACTCGGTGCCGCCCATGCGTGCTGCGCTGAAGACCTCGGGCTTGAGGCCGACGTGCTCCATCGCGAGCAGGCCGCGTTCGAGGTTGACCTGGTTGGGCGGGCCGCTGGCGGCGATCACCGCCACACGGTCGCCGGGGCGCAGGGCAGGCGGGCGGATCACTCGGTTACCTCCAGGGGGATCGCGGTGGGGCGGGTCGATCGTGCCGCACTCGCCGAATGGTGTCGACAGCGACCCGCCATCCCAAGGGTCGTGAACGCTTGTGAGCCTGACCGCGCACGGTTTCGAGGCTCCCTCAGGGCGCTCGGAGGGCCGGTTCAGTAGCCGATCGTGAAGCGCCGCTGGACGAAGCGGGGCAGTTCCGCCTCGTCGACAAGGGCGACGGCGGCATCCTCCGAGGAGATGCGGCTGCGTCCGTCAGCGTCGACGACCGGCTGGTCGCCGCCGATCCGGAACCGGCCGGTGCGCTGGCCGGGCGCGATGTCCTCCGCCGGGCTGAAGTAGGTCCAGAGCCGGTTGGACGTGCGCAGGACGTTCAGGGCGTCCCGGTGCCCGCGTACGGCCGCGGCGTACGCCCTGGGCAGCCCGAGCTGATCGAGGCTCTCGTGCAGGATGTCGTCGGAGTCGGCCGGCACGAGGCCAGGCTCGATCTCCAGGCTGCCGGCGCCGCCGATCACGATCAGCCTGGTCCTGGGGTGGCTCTCCAGCGCCTTGAGCAGGGCTCGGGCGGCGGTGGCGTAGACCGTGGGATCGGCGATCGAACGCGCCACGGTGTCGGCGAAGTCTTTGGCGGCGTTGCCGGGCTGGAATCCGCTGATCAGTACGTCCAGCCCGGGCAGGACCGCGGCGATGCTCCCGGCGTCGAGGACGTCGATGCTCCTCCAGACGACGTTCTTCCGCTCTTCGCTGATCCGGCCGGCGTCGCGGGTGAACGCCGTGACGTGGTGCCCTCTGTCGAGCGCCTCGGTGACGACGCGGCTTCCGATGCCGCCCGTGGCTCCGATGATTCCGATGTGCATGGGCCCCCCTGCGTGGTCGAGCGTGGCGCGAGAAAACTATACGCCGTGAAGTTTCTTCACGGCAACCAGTCCGGTGACGGGGTAGAGTGACTGCTGTGGAAGGCACGGGAGGGCGCCGGGCACGGCTGCGGGCCGAGACGACAGCGGAGATCAGGCAGGTCGCGCTCAAGCTGATGGCCTCGGGGGGACCTGATGCGATCACGCTGCGGGCCATCGCCCGCGAGATGGGCATGACCGCCAATGCCATCTACGGCTACTTCGCCACCCGCGACGATCTGGTCACCACGCTGATCAACGAGGTCTACACCACCCTGGCCGACGCGGTCGACGCCGCTTGGGCCGACGCGCCCGCCGCGGATCCAGCCGGCCGGATCCGGGCCTGGGCGCGAGCCTTCCGCGGCTGGGCCCTGGCCAACCCCGAGGGATTTCGCCTCATCTATGGCGACCCCGTGCCCGGTTACCAAGTCCCCGAGGGCGGTGCGGCCCCGGACGCCGCGTACCGGGTCTGCACGGGCATCGCCGCCCTCGCAGCGGCCGCCTGGCCGCACGCCGGTCCGCTCTACGCCGACAGCGACTTCCAGTGGTCCGACTTCGACGCCGGGCTTCTGGACAAGCTCCGCCCTGCCTTCCCCGACCTGCCCCCGGCCGGCGTGGCGCTCGCGCTGCGCATCTGGGGCCACCTGCACGGCCTGGTGTCGCTGGAGATCTACGGACATCTGCGCACCCAGACGATCAGCCCCGACAAGCTCTTCCGAGAGGAGCTGGCTCAGCTCATCCGGTCGCTGGGCATCGACTCCTAGAGGTGCGAACCCCGAGCGCCGAGGTGGCTCCTCCCTCTAGTCGCAGGTGCCGGGGTTGACGGAGGAGACCTTCCAGTCGGCCCCGGGGAAGGGCGACATGAAGGAGGTCAGCAGATCGAGGGCGTAGCCCGGCGTCTGACCTCCCGCGTCGAGCAGCGAGACGACCTGTGGCCCGTCGGCTCCGCGCAGCGTCAACGCGCCGCCTCGCCGGGCGGGCACCAGACCGGGCTTGGCCTCGACGCCCACGCAGGCCAGCGGCACGCTGCCCGCCTTCACCGCCTGCCTGGAGCTGATCGGCCGCATCCGCTGGTCGTAGCGGCGCAGCCACAGCGACGTCACCGGCCCGATCCGCACGCTCTCGTCGAAGACGTCCGCCCCGACGCTCCTGGTGACCTTCACGTCCATGCGGACGTCGGGGCGCAGGTCCACGCCGGCCGTGCGCAGGACGAGCCGGTCGTAGCCGCCTTCGAACCCTGGTGAGACGAACCCTGCGGCGGGCGGCGCCGACACCCCGAAGGGCAGCTTGCCGGGGCGGACCCTCAGCCACGACATCCCGTGGACGGCGAGCGTCAGATCGTCGATCCTGCTGCGGCCCATGCCGAAGCTGCCGTCGAGCTGGTAGGCGAGGAACCCGCCCGCGTACGGCACGTCCTTGCGGGCCGAGACCTTCCGCGCGGTGACGGGCGCCAGGTCCAGCCCCGTGCGGGCTCTCAGCAGCCTGGTGGGCGACGGCTTGGAGACCAGGTCGATGGACAGGTCGGGGTTGAGCCTGGCGGTGGTCTCCTGCGCCAGGTCCTCGACTTCGAGCACGGTGTCGAGCAGGCCGCCCTGCGGCGGCTGGTACACCTTCTCCACCAGCGCGGCCTGGACGGCGAGCAGGCCGTCGAGGGTGCCGGCGTCGGCCTTGTAGGTGAGCCGGGGAAGCTGGAGACCGCTGGCGTTGGTGTCGGCGTCGATGCCGAACACGGCGGGGACGTCGGTGAAGCGGAGCAGGCCGGTGGCCCCGCCCATGGTCACGGCGGCTTCGAGCCGCCTGACAGGGGCGGAGTTGCGGACGCGCACCCGGGTCTGCCCGCCGTACAGGCCGGTGACGGAGACGGCGGAGGGCACGGGGTCGATCAGCACGCGCCCGCGCAGACCGCCCCTGTCAGTCTCGGCGCGGACGTCGAGCGTGCCGAACGTGGCGGGCGGCAGGATCGTGTAGGCCGCGGTGACGGACCTGCCCTCGACCCCGATGGGACCGACGGTCATGCTGGTGATCGCGGAGGGCAGTCCCGTGAGAGTGGCGCTGGCCCTGATCGGCACGGGAGCCAGGATCGAGCTGTCGAGGTAGAGCGCGAGCCTGCGTCCCTCGGGGTGGAAGCCCTGGAAGGTGAAGGTCTTCTTCGCCAGGTCGACGCTCACCTTGCCGGGCAGTCCGCGCACGTCGACGTAGCCCTTGAGCCCCGGCCTGTCGCGGGTGCCGCCGTCGACGAGGGAGAGGCCTCCGCGCACGTGCGGGGCGTCGGGGACGGCGGCGCTGTCGCCGAGCCAGATCCGTCCCTTGAGCGCGACCTGGCCCGCCTCGTAGATAAGCCTGCCTGACGAGGTCGAGACGGCGACGCGGCCGGGCGCGGGGCCGAGGGCGGCCATGGCGCCCCACCGCCTGCCGTCCGAGGTGCGCAGGTCGGCGTCGAGCGTGACGGGACGGCGGGCGGCGCGCACGTCGGCATGGAAGCCCGTGCGGCCGGGGTCCATGGCGAGGTCGGCGGCGCGCAGCCGGTCGAGGCGGGCGCTGGCGTCGAACCTGCCGGTGGCCGCGTCGTAGTGGGCGGCCAGGTGGGGCCCTTCGGGGGCGGTGGCGTCCGGGTGGTTGGCCACCGCGATCGTCGCCGACCCGAGGGGACCCGACAGCCCGCGAAAACCCACCACCTCGGCGGCGGCGGACGCCGTGCCCTGAGCCGGGGCGTCCCTCTGGGCGGGGGTACCGGTCTGAGCCGGGGTGGCGGTCTGAGCCGGGGTGCCGGTCGGGGTGGCGGTCGGGGTGGCGGTCGGGGTGGCGCTCGCCTGGCCGGGGGTTCCCCAGGTGGCCTGCCAGCGAGCGGGGACGCCGACGGCGCTGACGGCGGCGCGCAGGTCGCCCGCCCTCGCCGAGACGGTCACCGAGCTCACGGGGGCGTCGGCGGTCCAGTCCAGCCGCCTGCCCACGCTGTCGGCCACCGCCGACACCTTCCCTCGCACGCCCCGCACCCCTGCCCGCAGCGTCCCCTGGCCGCTCGCCGCATGCAGGTCCACGCGCGCCAGCCTGGCGGGGCTGCGCACCTCGAGCGAGGTCCTGGGCCCGAGCTCCCACGAGGCCCGCACGCTGCCGCGCACCCCGCGCACGCTCGCCTCCACGCTCAGGCCCGAGGTGGGGTCGGCGTAGGCGGCGCGCAGGCGGTCGATGGCGCCGCCCGCCGAGTAGACGGCCCTGCGGGCGCCGGGATCCAGCTCGGCCTCGATGGTGGCGGGCGTGTTGGAGATCTCCAGCCTGGCCAGGTGCCTGCTGTCGATGCTGGCCGCGCCGACGAACGGCCTGCCGCCCGAGCCCAGCCTCAGCTTGACGCGCGGCGCGGCGCCGTACGTGACGTCGAACCCTGCGACCCCCGCCAGCCTGGCCGAGACGCCCAGCCGCGCCCCTTCCTTGATCATGGTGACGTGGTCGCCCGCGAGTCCGGCGATCGCGCCGCCGCCACGCTGCAGGAGCAGGGAGCAGCCGCCGAGCGGGGAGCTGGAGGTGTGGACGACGCGGTTGGCCTCGGCGTCGTGCTCGATCGTCATCGTGGCGGGCAGCCCCGTGAGGCTCGCCTGGACGAGCGTCCGGTCGCGTGCGGCGTCGTAGAAGGTCAGCTGCGCGGCCTTGGGCCTGGGCGCGCCCGAGGCCACCGACAGCCCGCCCGAGCGGGCCGTGGCGCGGAACTCGCGGGGCAGCCGCGTGATCGACAGCGCCGCCGCTCTGGACAGCCGTCCCTCGTCGTAGAGGTAGTCGTGGAAGGTGGCCGAGGCGATCGGCGCGGCGGCGGCGAAGCGGACCTCGCCAGGTTTGGTCAGCTCGGCGGTCAGTTCGGCGCCCATCCTGTCGACGGTCACCTGCGTGAACCTGCGGCCTCCTGTGACGGCGAGGGCGTCGAGGCGCGCGGGCGTGGAGGCGGTGGCGGTCAGCGTGCTCCTGTCACCGTCGATGGCGGCGTGGGCGGCGAAGCGCTCGGTCGCGGGCGTCTGCCTGAGGCTGAGCAGCGCCTTGCCCTCCAGCCCCGCGATGGTCGCGACGGAGGCTCCGGGGTCGCTGCGCCGTACGGTGGCCCTGACGTCGATTCTGCCCTCGGCGAGGGCGGCGAGGTCGACCGTGAACAGGCCGGAGTCGCGGGCCGACAGCGACGTGCCGCGGCGGTAGCCGTCGAAGCCGACCTTCACCACCCGTCCTTCGCCGATGCCGTACTCGGCCCACACCTGCGCGCTGACCGGGTCACCCAGCTGGACGACGGTCAGGCCGATGCCCACGCTGCCGCCCTCCGCCTTGCGCGGCACCAGCGTGGCGGTGAGGTCGGGCAGGCCGTCGCCCGTGACGTCCGCCTGGACGGGGGTGGCCACCGGCCGCGCCGACGAGCACGCCGCGGGCAGCCGTTCGCCGGCCGCGCACAGCCTGAAGGTGACCAGCGGCACCCGCTCGCGCCCGCCCGTCAGCGCGCGGACGCCCTTCACCGGCAGCAGTCCGAGGCCCTCGCCGGGGTCGGCGGGCAGGATGGCCTCCGTCGAGGGGCTGTCGGCGCCCATCCGCCGCTTCGCCTCCTCCGCCACCTTCCCCGCCAGCTCGGGACCCTCCGGGATGGTGACCTCCGGCTTGCCCGGCCCTTCGGGCTTCTGCTCCCCCACGCGCGTCGCCAGCGACGGCTTGCCGGCCGGGGCGGCGGGGGCCGCGCCTGGCACCTCCACCCGCGCCACCGGCTCGATGCGCGGTCTGCCCTCCTTCGGCACGGCGTGAGCCACAGTGGGCACGCCGAAGACCAACGCGCAGGCGAGCAGGACGCAGGACAGCCGCGACATGACGGGCATTCCCCCGGGAATGTGGTTGCGCAATTACGAAAGGTAAGAGCCGACCATATCTCTCCACAGCCCGTCAAGGCCGGATTTACACGGACATCCCGGTGAATACGGTGAGCGTTGTCAGCTCGTGCCTGGTCACGTCGGCGAAGCGCTCCCCGAGCGCGTCCGCGATCATCGCCAGCTTGTCCTCCGGCAGGGTGAGCTTCCTGGCGATGCGTCCCGGCGCGCTGCCGCCGTGCCAGGCGATCACCACGCGTCCGCCGGGCCTGAGCACCCTGCGGAACTCCTTGAGGCCCGCGCCGAGGTCGGGCCAGAGCGCGACGTTGTTGACCGACACGACCCTGTCGAAGACGCCGTCGCCGAACCCGATCGCGTCGGCGGCGCCGATCCGCAGATCCACCCGCCTGTCGGCGCGGTGGCGGCGGCCTGCGAGGTCGCGCATGTCCGGCGAGGGGTCCACGCCGCAGATGCGCGCGGAGGGCCCCTTCGCCAGCTCCCTGACGAGCCCGCCCGGCCCGTAGCCGACCTCCAGCACGTGGTCGCCCTCCCCCGCGTCGATGAGGGCGACCAGCTCGCGCTGCTCGTTGGTGAGCAGCATGAACAGGCCCGCCAGCCGTCCCGCGAGACCGCGTGGCTGCGCGAAGGGGGAGGTGATCGGCCGGTCGAAGGCCCAGGGCGTGCTCTCCATTCTTCGACTGTACGTCACCCCTTGACAAAAAAATTTGTCGGTGAGACGCTCCTGCCATGAAGAAGACGGAAACCCTGCAGGCGCCGGGCGCGCGGCTCTACTACGAGGTCCAGGGCTCGGGCCCGATCCTGCTGATGATCCCCGGCGGCCCCACGGACGCGGGCATCTTCGCCGCCGTGACCCCGCTGCTGGCCGAGCACTTCACCGTGGTGCCCTACGACCCCCGCGGCAACTCCCGCAGCGTCCCCGACGACCCTGCTCTCGAGCAGGACATCGACGTGCACGGCGACGACGCCGCCCGCCTGGTCGCCGAGCTGGGCGGCGAGCCCGCCTACGTCTTCGGCAGCAGCGGCGGCGCCCAGATCGCCCTGAACCTGGCCGCCAGGCACCCCGATCTTGTCCGCGTCGTGGTGGCGCACGAGCCGCCGTGCGTGCGGCTGCTGCCCGACGCCGACCAGGTCGCCGCGGGCATGGAGGAGGTGGCCTCCACCTACGAGCGCGAGGGTGTGCCCGCAGGCATGCAGAAGTTCAACGAACTCATCGGCATGAGTGAGGAGGATGCCCCGCAGGGGCCGCCGAGCCCCGAGCAGCAGGAGATGTTCGGCCGCCTCATGGGCAACCTCGGCTACTTCCTCGGCAAGGGCGTGCGCCCGATCAGCTCCTACAGGCCCGACTTCGAGGCGCTACGGTCGGGCTCGCCGAGGATCGTGGTTGGCATCGGCGAGAGCACCGAGGGGCAGTTGGCCCGCCGTAGCGCGATCGCGCTGGCCGAGCAGGCGGGCCTCGAGCCCGTGGTCTTCCCCGGCGGCCACGGCGGCTTCGCCGACGCCCCCGAGGCGTTCGCGGCCAGGCTCGCCGAGGTGCTGCGCGCCTGACCGCGCGGTCCCTGAGCTCGCGCGGTCAGGAGACCGAGTTGCGGTTGAGCGCGCGGTCGCTGAGCTCGCGCGGCCAGGAGACCGAGTTGCGGTAGGGCGGCATGAAGCGCCGCCTCGGCATCTGGTCGGCCAGCACGCCGCCGTCCATCCGCCCCTCCACCCCGTCGGCGATCATGTGCTCGGCCGTCCGCTGCGACAGGAAGAACGGCGCGTCGCAGTTGACCACCATGACGTGCCGCCAGGAATCGACGGTGATCTCGTTGAAGTGTTCGAGGCGGGCGGTGCCCGCGTTGTTGACCAGCACACCGATCGGGCCGTGCTCGCGGCGCACGCCGTCCACGAGCTCTGCCAGGGCCCGGGTGTCGGCCAGGTCCGCGAGCACGTCGGCGCCGGCGCGGTCCACGGTGACGACCTCGTAGCCGTCCCCGGTCAGGCCGGCGGCGATGGCGCGGCCGATGCCCCTGGCCGCGCCCGTCACGACGGCGAGCGTCATCCGCTCGCGCTGACGGCCGGCCGTACGCTCGACGAGCGGCGTCAGGCGGCTCTGACGCGCTACTACGTGGCGGCGGGGGTCAGCGGGCTCGCGGTCGGCGTCCACACCACCCAGTTCGAGATCCGTACGGCGGGCCTGCTGGAGCCCGTCCTCCGCCTGGCAGCCGACGTCGTCGCCGAGTCCCGCGGGGCGCCGGTCGCGGGGGAGCCGGCGGGTCCCCTGGGGTCCGGCCGGTTCCAGCTGATCGCGGGGGCGTGCGGGCCTGTCGGGCAGGCGGTCCAGGAGGCCGAACTGGCCGCCCGGCTCGGCTACGACGCGGTGCTGCTGTCCCCTGTGGTCCCTGGAGCGTCGGAGGCCGACCTGCTGGAGCGCGCCAGAGCCGTCGGCGAGGTGCTGCCCGTCGTCGGGCTCTACCTGCAGACGGCGATCGGCGGCCCTGTCCTTTCCCGGCGGTTCTGGCGCGAGCTGGCCGAGCAGCCCTCGACGGTCGCCGTCAAGGTCGCCGCCTTCGACCGCTACCGCACGCTCGACGTCGCCCACGGCGTGGCCGGCTCGGGCCGCGCCGACCAGGTCGTCCTCTACACGGGCAACGACGACCACATCATCGGTGACCTGCTCGCCGAGCTGCCGGGAGGGCTCAAATTCTCCGGCGGCCTGCTCGGACAGTGGGCCGTGTGGACCAGGGCGGCGGTTGACATGGTCGCGGGGCTGGCGAAAGATCCGGAACTGTGAGCGGGCAGGGCCGCGGCGCTCACCGACGCCAACGCGGCCGTCTTCGACGCGGCGAACGGCTTCGCCGGCTGCATCGCCGGCGTCCACGAGGTGTTGCGCAGGCAGCGACTGCTGGAGGGGATCTGGTGCCTCGACCCGGACGAAGGGCTCTCGCCAGGGCAGGCCGAGGAGCTGGCCAGGGTGAGCGGCGCCTACCCGTGGCTGACCGACGACGACTTCGTCTCGGAGCACCTCGATGAGTGGCTCGGCTGACAGCGGCGTGCTGGTGAGCGTCCCGCCCGGCCTGCGGGAGCAGTTCTTCCCCGACCCCTCCGGCCTGCTCGCGCTCGGCAGCGTGCGGCTGCTCGACGACCACGCGGGCCTGGCCGACGCCCTTCCTGGCACCGGCGTGCTGGTCACCAGCTGGGGCGTCCCCCCGCTCACCGCCGATCTGCTCGACAGGGCGCCCGGGCTGCGCCTGGTCGCGCACACCGGCGCGACCGTCAAGCCGTTCGTGACGGACGAGCTGTGGTCGCGCGGCGTCCAGGTGACCCAGGCCGGATCGGGCATGGCGCGCTCCGTCGCCGAGGTCGCGCTGGCCTTCACGCTGGCGCTGCTGCACCAGGTGCACCGGTTCGACCACGCCCTGCGCGGCGGCCTGCCGTGGCAGTCCGCCGAGCGGGCCCCCGCCAGGCACGAGATCATGGGCTGCCCGATCGGCGTGATCGGCGCCTCCCGCACCGGCAGGGCCTACATCGACCTGGTCCGCGCGCTGGGCGCCGGCGTCAGGATCGCCGACCCCTACCACGAGGACGCCATCCCGCTCGACGACCTGCTGGCCACCAGCAGGATCGTCGCCGTCCACGCCCCTTCGCTGCCCGAGACCAGGCACCTGCTCGGCGAGCGGGAGCTGGCCCTCATGCCCGACGGCGCGGGCCTGGTCAACACCGCCAGGTCCTGGCTCGTGGACGAGCGGGCGCTGCTGGCCGAGCTGCGCTCGGGACGCATCGACGCGGCCATGGACGTCTACGACGAGGAGCCGCTGCCCGAGGGCCACCCCTTCCGCTCGCTGCCGAACGCGCTGCTCACGCCGCACCAGGCGGCGGGAACCGTCGAGTGCAGGCGCAGGCAGGGCGACGTGGTGGTCTCGGAGATCGCCCGCTTCGCCGCTGGACTGCCGCTGGAACACGCCGTCACCCCCGCGCTTCTCGACCGGATGGGATAGGGGCTGAAGCCCGGGGTCGCCAACGAAGGAGCACCAGATGACCACCTACCGCGCCGCCACCCCCGCCGACGAGCCCGGCCTCCACGCCCTGTGGGCCGTCTGCTTCGCCGCCCCCCAGCTCCTGCCCCTCTACCGGAGCGATCCTGACCGCCTGCCCCGCACCATGGTGGCCGAGGGCTCGGACGGCGTGGAGGCGGTCGTCTACTGGCTGCCGCGCCGCGTGCGCAACGCCGAGGGCGGGATCGACCTGGTGGGCGGCGTGGCCAACGTCGCCACCCGTCCCGACGCGCGCGGTCGCGGCCACATCAGGAGCCTGCTGGGTATGGCGCTGGAGAGCATGTCCGAGGCGGGCTGCGACTGGTCGCTGCTGTTCACCGGCAGCCCCGGCGTCTACGAGAGCTCGGGCTACAAGGTCTTCTCCCAGTCGCTGACGCGCGGCCCGCTCGCCGCCGCGACACGCGACACGTCCGGCGTGCGGCGGGCCTCGGTCGCCGAGTGGCCGCTCCTGGCCGAGCTGTACGACAGGCACAACGCCCACCGGCCGCTCACCACGGTCCGCTCGCCCGACGACTGGCGCCACAGGGTGCCGGCCCACTACGACGACTCCGTCGACCTGCGTCTGGCCGAGGGCTCGGGCTACGTGGCCCTGCGCTGGCACGACACCTCGGTGGAGGTGCTGGAGGCGGCGGGCCACCTGCCCGAGCTGTTCTCGTGGGTCGCCGCCGAGGCCGCCGCCCGCGGCGTCACCCGGGCCGAGGCCCGCCTCACCCCCGGCGAGCCCGCGCTGCCCTTCCTGTTCGCCGAGCTCGAGACCGTCGCCGACACCAGCGGCATGGCCCGCCCACTGGCCGTCGACCCCTCCCCCACTCTCGCCTCGCCTTCGGCGATCCACTGGGTCGCCGACTACTTCTGACGGCCCAGCCGCTATCGTCGATCCGCGACCGCGCCCCCCACCGAGAGGATGCCCCGCGCCCGTGGATCTCGGCCTCGTCGGACAGGCGGCGGGACTGTTCGCCGTCACCAACCTCGACGACCTGGTCATCCTGGCCCTGTTCTTCGCCAGGACCTCCGGGCGTCCAGGCTCAGCCGCGCGGATCGTCGCCGGGCAGTATCTCGGCTTCGCGGCCATCCTCGCCTTCGCCGTGGCCGCCGCCTTCGGCGCCGCCCTGCTCCCTCCCGCGCTCCTGCCCTACCTCGGCCTGCTCCCCCTGGCCCTCGGGCTGAAGGCGGCCTGGCAGGCGTGGCGCGAGCGTGGGAGCCCCGAGGAGAGCACGGTCGAGGACGGCGCGGCGGGCCCGCTCGCGGTGGCCGCCGTCACCTTCGCGAACGGCGGCGACAACATCGGCGTCTACGTGCCCGTCTTCGCCACGGCCGGTACCGGCGCCATGACCGGCTACGTGCTCGTCTTCCTCGCCCTGGTCGCCGTCTGGTGCGCGGCGGGCCGCTTCCTCGCCACCAGGCCGTTCGTCGCCAGGACGCTGGCGCGCTGGGGTCACGTCGTGCTGCCCGTCGTCCTGGTCGGCCTCGGCCTGCTCATCCTCGTCGAGGGCGGGGTCCTGTAGCGCGCTACAGCGGCAGTGAGCCACCCGGCTTCAGCGCCTTCATCGCGATCTGCGAGGTGAGCTTGTCCAGGCCGGGAAGGCGTCCGAGCTTCTCCAGGCACAGGCGGCTGTAGGCCTCCATGTCCGTCACCGCCACCCTGAGCACGTAGTCGGGGCGGCCGAACATGCGCAGGCACTCGATGACGTCCTCCACCTGCATGACCGCCGTCTCGAAGGCCGTCACCGTCTCGGCGTCCTGGCCCTCGAGCTCCACGAAGGCCAGCACCTGGAAGCCGCGTCCGACCGCTCCGGCGTCCACAACCGCGCGGTAACCGGTGATCACTCCCGTCTCCTCCAGGTTGCGCACCCGGCGCAGGCACGGCGACGGCGTCAGCCGTACCCGCTCGGCCAACTCGATGTTGCTGAGCCGTCCGTCCTCCTGCAGTAGACGGAGAATTGCGCGATCTGTGGCATCCATGGCAATAGATGCTAACCACTGCGGAAATCGCCGCAAGTATTGACATCGGATATCCCGACCCCTGAAATAATCTCTCGACATGACCACCGACGCGTTCATGAGCGGCACCCAGGCCCTGGTGCACCTCCTCAAGGACCAGCTCGCCGCCGACCGCAGGGCGGGGCTGGACACGGGCGCGATGGTCTCCGGCTATCCTGGCTCGCCGCTGGGCGGTTTCGACCAGGAGCTGGCCAGGTCGACACCCGAGGGCGTCGTGCACCGTCCAGGCCAGAACGAGGAGCTGGGCGCCACGGCGGTGTGGGGCAGCCAGCTGGTCACCGCGCTGCCGGATCCCCGCAAGGCGGGCGTCCTCGGCGTCTGGTACGGCAAGGCCCCCGGCGTCGACAGGGCGGCCGACGCGTTCAGGCACGGCAACTTCGTCGGCGCGCACCCCGAAGGCGGGCTGATCGCGCTCTGCGGCGACGACCCCACCTGCAAGTCCTCCACGCTGCCGAGCGCCACGGAGAGCACGCTCGTCGCGCTCGGCATGCCCGTGGTCTACCCCGGCACCGTGCAGGAGCTGCTCGACCTGGGCAGGCACGCGATCGCCGCCTCGCGGGCCAGCGGCCTCTGGGTGGCGATCAAGGCGGTGGCCAACGTCGTCGACGCCACCGCGACGGTCAACCTCGACCCCGAGCGGATCAAGCCCGTCATGCCCGAGGTGATGTGGCAGGGCAGGCCGTACCGGCACACACCCGACGCGACGCTGCTCACGCCGTACTCACTGGACATGGAGCGCACCCTGGTCGGGCCGCGGCTGGAGCTGGCCCGCGCCTACGCCCGCGAGAACGGCCTGAACCAGATCACCTGCGCCGCGCCCGAGGCGCGGCTCGGCGTCGTCGCGGCGGGCACGGCCTACTACGACGTGCGCGAGGCGCTGAGGAAGCTCGGCGTCGGCGACGAGGTCCGCCTGCTGAAGATCGGCATGCTCTGGCCGCTGGAGCCCACGGTGGTCAAGGAGTTCGCCCGCGGCCTCTCCGAGATCATCGTGGTCGAGGAGAAGGCGCCGCTGCTGGAGGGCCTGGTCAAGGACGTCCTGTACGGCACGCCCGACGCGCCCGCGGTCACCGGCAAGGCCGTCATCCCGCAGCACGGCGGCGTCGACGCCGACCTGGTCGCCAGGGTGCTCGCCGACCGGCTCTCCATCGACCTGCCGCGCCCGCGCGAGCCGCTGAAGCTGCTCGGCCCCTCCCGCACGCCGTTCTTCTGCTCGGGCTGCCCGCACAACCGCTCCACCGCCGTCCCTGAGGGCTCGGTCGTGGCCGCGGGCATCGGTTGCCACACCATGGTCGTGCTCAACCCCGAGGGCAAGGGCGAGCTGACGGGGCTCACCCAGATGGGCGGCGAGGGCGCGCAGTGGATCGGGCAGGCGCCCTTCACCGGCACCCGTCACATCTTCCAGAACCTCGGCGACGGCACCTTCCACCACTCGGGTTCGCTGGCCATCAGGGCGGCGGTCGGCGCCGGTGTGAACATCACCTACAAGCTCCTGTACAACAGCGCCATCGCCATGACCGGCGGCCAGACGATCACCCCCGCGCTGTCGGTCGCGGCGCTGACCAGCTGGCTGGAGCTCGAGGGCGTGCGCAAGGTGATCGTCACCACCGACGAGCCCTCCCGCTACAAGGGCGTACGGCTGTCGCGCATCGCCACCGTGCGCGACCGCGCCCACCTGGAGTCCGCGCAGCGCGAGCTGGCCGCGATCGAGGGCGTCACGGTCCTCATCCACGACCAGCAGTGCGCCGCGGAGAAGCGGCGGCTGCGCAAGAAGGGCGACCTGCCCGACCCGGTGAAGCGCGTGGCGATCAACCAGCGGGTGTGCGAGGGCTGCGGCGACTGCGGGCAGAAGTCCGAGTGCCTGTCGGTGCTGCCTGTCGAGACCGAGTTCGGCCGCAAGACCGAGATCCACCAGTCCTCCTGCAACAAGGACTACTCCTGCGTCGAGGGCGACTGCCCGTCGTTCCTCACGATCGTTCCAGGCGCGCGCAAGCGCGCCGCCGTCCCCGCTCCCCCCGCGATGCCCGCGCCCGACGTGGTCGTCAGAGACGCCACGATCAGGCTCGTCGGCATCGGCGGCACCGGCGTGGTGTCGGTCGCTCGGCTGCTCGGCAAGGCCGCGATGCTCGACGGCCGCCAGTCGCGCGGCCTCGACCAGACCGGCCTCGCGCAGAAGGGCGGCACGGTCGTGTCCGACCTGCGCCTGTTCGACGGCGACGAGGACCGCTCCGCCCAGGCCACCGCGGGCTCCGTCGACGCCTACCTCGCCCTCGACGTCATCGGCGGCACCGACCCCAAGCACCTGCGCACCGCCTCCCCCGAGCGCACGGTGGCCGTGGTCTCCACGCACCTGTCGCCCACGGGCGCGATGGTGCTCGACCCCTCGCAGCACGTCACCGACCTCGGCCCCCAGCTGGCCGCTCTCGAGTCGCGCACCCGCTCGGTCGTCGCGCTCAACGCCGAACGCCTGGCTCAGGCGCTGTTCGGCGACCACATGCAGGCCAACACGATCGTGCTGGGCGCGGCCTGGCAGCGCGGGCTGATCCCGCTGTCGCTGGAGTCGATGGAGAAGGCGCTCGGCAAGTCCGCCACCGCCTTCCACTGGGGGCGCGCGGTGATCTGCGCTCCCTCGGCGGTCGAGGCGCTGTTCACCGTCCCCGAGCCCGCCGCCCCCTCGGCCGAGGTGCTGCGGCGGATCGCCTTCGCCGACGGCGAGCTGCACAGGCTGCTGGCCGTACGGGTGCCCGACCTGGTCGCCTACCAGAGCCCGCGCTACGCGCTGCGCTACCTGGAGGCCGTGCGCGAGGTCCACTCGCGCGCGCCGGGCGCGATCACCGAGGCGTACGCCACCCAGCTGCACAGGCTGATGGCCTACAAGGACGAGTACGAGGTGGCCAGGCTGCACCTCGACCCGGCCGAGCGCGCCAGGATCGCCGCCGAGTTCGGCCACGGCGCCCGCGTCGCCTACAACCTGCACCCGCCGGTGCTGCGCGCGCTCGGGATGAAGCGCAAGCTGAGCCTCGGGCCGTGGTTCGACCCCGCCTTCAAGGCCTTGTACGGCCTGCGCACGCTGCGCGGCACCAAGCTGGACGTGTTCGGTCTGGGCGAGGTGCGCAGGACCGAGCGGTCGCTGCCGGAGGAGTACACCCGTGACGTGCTGCGTGCCCTGGCCTCGGGGGCCTCGGAGGAGACGGTCATGGAGCTGGTGCGGCTGCCCGAGGTGATCCGCGGCTACGAGCACGTCAAGCTGCGCGGGGTCGCCGACTACCGCGCCCGCGCCGCGGCCCTGCTGGATCGGTCCGCCTAGCGGGAGGCGCCCGCACGTCGGGCGCCTCGCAGGATGACGACCATGAAGGTCAGGCCCGCGCCGATGCTCAAGGCGTGCTGAACGACGGCGACCATCGTGTACTCGGCGGTCACGCCCATGTGGGCGCCACGAGCGGGGTCGAGGCCCAGCGACCCGCCCAGCGCCCAGTAGAGGCAGACCAGGCCCAGCCCGGCGGCCACGGCCGTCGCCATGGTGACCGGCGTCGACGAGCGGGCAGGGCCGTCCCCGACCTGGCCGAGGAAGGCCTGCGGCCATCTCTCCCTCAGGTAGATCGGCAGGGCTACGGCCAGCCCCACGGCCATCCCTGCGAAGCCGAGCGCGAGGAAGACCGTCTCCCCCTGGGGAGCCGATGTGGAGCCTTCGCCTCCGCCCAGGTCGACCCCGAGTGCGCCGAGGACACTGCTGATCACCATGTGGGGAAGCATCGGAACCAGGAGGCCACCTCGTCGCCCGGCCAGCCTCATCCGCATCGTCCGCAGGGCCCCTGGTCTGGCGGTGGCGCGGACCGGCCCTGCCGCGCTGCGCCGTGCGACGGCAGGGTGCTTTCATGGAGGAGATGGCGTTTCCCGATCCAGAGCGGACACATGCCGCGCTGGTGACCAGCGGAGACGGAGGTTACGCCATGGAGCTTCTCCTACGGCCGGGGGCGCGCGCCGACGCGGCTGACTGCGGAAGGATCTGCTTCGAAGCGTTCGACCAGTTGGCCCGCGAACACGGCTTCGTGGGCGACTTTCCCAGCGTGGAGGCCGCGACCGGGCTGATGGACACGCTTCTGGGCCACCCGGGGTTCTACAGCGTGACCGCCGAGCTGGACGGCCGGATCGCCGGCAGCAACTTCCTCGACGAGCGTTCGAGCGTCGTCGGCGTCGGGCCGATCACCGTCGATCCGGCCTGCCAGAACGCCGGCGTCGGCCGCCGGCTCATGGAGGATGTCATGCGCCGGGCCGACGAGCGGCAGGCGCCGGGCATCCGGCTGCTGCAGTCGGCCTACCACTGCAGGTCGTTCGCCCTGTACGCGGGCCTGGGCTTCCAGTTCCGCGAGACCCTGGCCTGCCTGCAGGGCCCGCCGATCGGGCGCACCGTCGCCGGCTACACGGTACGGCCGGCGACGGACGCGGACCTGGCCGCCTGCAACGAGGTGTCCAGGCGCGTCCACGGCGTCGACCGCGGCGGCGAGGTGAGCGACGCGCTCAAGCAGGGCACGGCCCGTGTCGTCGAGCACGAGGGCCGGGTGACCGGTTACGCCACGGATCTGGCCTTCTTCGCCCACGCCGTGGGAGAGACGATCGAGGACGTCAAGGCGCTCATCGCCTCGGCCACGGCTTTCGGCGGCCCTGGCATCCTCGTGCCCGCGAGCGACGCGGCGCTGCTGCAGTGGTGTCTGCGCCACGGGCTCAAGGTCACCCAGCTCATGACCTTGATGACCGTCGGGCTCTACAACGAGCCCGCCGGGGCGTACCTGCCCAGCATCCTGTACTGACGCCGGCACCGAGCCCGCTGAGACGCGGCCTCGCGCGGGGGTGTCGGCACGCCCGGCCACCCGCCGTCGGCCCGATCCAGGTGAACCTGGCGGGACGGCACGCTCTTGTTGGGCATTCGGCGTACAAGGGGTCCATCGCCCGGCAGTATGGCTGGGAGCCTTTCCGGCGCAGACCGGATATCGGCGCACGACGGCACGTCCGGAGCTGACAGGGAGATTCCATGCGCGCGGTTCCCCCCATCGCGGCGGTCCTCACCTTCCTTCTCGCCTGCACGATCGCCCCTTGGCCTGCCGCCGCGTCCACGGTGGCCCTGCCGGGCGGCAAGGCCACCTATGTCGTCTCGCAAGGACACCTGAAGGGCGCGTCCAACCAGAACTGGGTACGACTCGGCAGCTACCGCTTCTCCGCCGACGGCACGGTGACCGCGGCCCTGTATCTGTGGTGGCAGCGCCATCCCGAGGCCAGGCAGGGCACCGGCACCACCCCCGACGCGGGCTGCACCACCAAGGCGGGCGGCTCCGCATCGCGCCCCCGTACCTGCGAGGTGCTCACCGCCGGGGGCTTCACCGGCGCCCCCGACGAGAACCGCACCGGGACGTACACCGTGTCAGGGAACGTGGTGAGCATCCGGTGGAAGATCGCCCAGACGTGGACCGAGCAGTGGTTCGTGCGGCCCTCCTCCGACGGCACGCTCGCCCGTCTGGACCTCAAGCACAGCACGCTGGCCACGCACGGTTACGGATACGGCAGCAACGCGGCGCTCGGCACGCGGCGTGCGATGAGCTCGGTGAAGGCGTTCTCCGGCACGCTCAGACAGGATCTGACGAGCTGGGCGGGAGGCAAGATCGTCAACTCCAGCGGCCAGCGGTTCGGCCACTCCGCCTTCCGCGCCTGCGCCAGCACCACCTGGTGCCTGACCTACCTGCAGCCGTCGTCCTCGGGCGCGTGCCAGAAGTCGGGCGGCTGCCCCAAGTACGGTGGCGGGACGAAGGCGAACGTGAGCTCCATCCAGTACTACCTCACGAAGGTCTCCAGTTCCGATCGCCGCGACACGTTGTGGCACTGGTGCACCTGCCTGGCGATGGAGCGCGGCCAGTTCTGCTACACGGGCAACTCCCACGTCAAACCGCTCATGCAGATCATCGACGACAGGGGCGCCTTCCGCGGGTGGGTCGGCGCCGAAGCCTCCTTCTCCACCGGTGCCAGGGGCGCGGACATGCTGGCCGTCTTCCGCATCACCGACTTCCGCTGACCAGCCGCCCTGGAGCCGCGTCCCCGGGAGTCTCGGCAGGCTCACCTCGCCCTGGTCGACTCCCTGGACGGCGGCGCGGCTCAGGCGTGCCAGAGGGCGGCGAGCCGCCGGGTGGCCAGCCCGGACGGCACGGCGCGCAGCGACGCGTCGCGTAGCCACGCGGTGAGGCCGGTCCGGGAGGTCAGCCGCGACTGCCGGGACGCCGCCCGCATCATGCGGTTGGCGCTGGGCCTGCGCTCGGCGTCGTAGCGCAGGAGCCGCTGGACGACGTCCGCGGGCCCGGCGCCGGTCAGGTGGCGGGTCAGCGCGGCCGCGTCCTCGAAGGCCTGGCCGGCTCCCTGGCCGAGGTCGGGTGGCATGGCGTGCGCGGCGTCACCGAGCAGCGCGATCCTGCCGGCCGCGAACGAGGGCAGAGGTTCGGCCAGGCAGGTGATCGGGTCAACGTAGATGTCGGCGGGCGGGGTGGCCTCGATCAGCGCCGTGACGAGCGGGTGCCAGTCGGCCATCAGGGACAGCATCTGCCTGCGCGCCTCGTCCACGCCGGGCGGCGGCCCGTGCAGGGCGGAGTCGGTGAACCAGTACAGGCGGGCCTCGCCGACGGGGAACAGGCCGAACATCGCCCCGCTACGGCGGTCGACCAGCTGGCAGGCGAGCAGGTCGGTCCCCATTCCGGGAGGGCGGGGCAGCATGCCACGCAGGTCCATCCGGCCGGTCCGCCGCAGCCCTGGGTGGCCGGGCATGAGCTGTCCGCGCAGCGTGCTGCCGATGCCGTCGGCCACGATCACGGCGTCCGCCCGTGCGACGGGGTCGCCGTCGCTGATCACGCTGACGCCGGTGGGATCGGGCTCCAGACGCTCGACGGGGGTCGCGGTTCGCACCAGGTCGGCGGGCAGGGGGGCGCGTAGCGCCCGGTGCAGCTCCGCCCGGTCGATGAGGGCGGGCGTCCCGATCTCCTGCTGCGCCTGGATCGCGTCGGTGACCAGCAGCGGCCGTCCGCGCCAGTCCCGCAGTCCGGCGCGGGCGGCATGCATGACGTGCCCGCGAACGTCTTCTGCCAGCCCCAGCGCGTCCAGCGCGCGCAGCCCGTTGGGCATGACCACGATCCCGGTGCCCGCCTCCCTCAGCTCGGCGCCCCGTTCGAAGAGGGTCACCTCGTGGCCCAGGCGATGCAGCCCCACCGCGGCCGTCACTCCCCCGAGCCCGGCACCGACCACAACGATCCGCATGAGACCCTCCTCGCCTATTCACTACGATCGTACTACTACGACTATTGGTTTAACATGGCCCTGTGCCGCCCACCAATCCGGCCCGTCGCCGAGCCCTGACCGATGCCGCCATCGAGCTGCTGGCGTCCTCTGGCGCGCATGGCCTGACCCACCGCGCGGTGGAGAAGGAAGCGGGCCTTCCGCAGGGGACGGCCTCGAACTACTTCCGCAGCAGGGAGGCGCTGCTGGTGGCCGCCGCGGAGCGCATCGCCGAGCTGCATCACGCCGACACCGACCGCGCCACCGAGCAGCCCGCGACGCTGGTCGACCTGCTGACGCGATCGCTGCTCACAGCGGCGACCACACTGCGCACCCGCTATCTGGCGATCTTCGAACTGCGGCTGGAGGCCGCGCGCCGGCCGGTGCTCGCCTCGGTGCTCGCGGGCCTGCAGGACACGTCGCTGCAGATCACCGCCGGACACCACGACAACCTCGGCCTCGCCATCCCGCGAGAGAGGATCCCCGCCCTGATCGCGCTCTACGGGGGTGCGCTGTTCAGCCTGGTCACCGCGCCGCCGGGGAGCGTCAACAGGGACGTCGTCCAGGAGGTCGTTCAGGTCGTCGTGCACGGCTGCGCCCGCCACGAGGACAACCCTCGACCGGCACGGCAGGGCCCCGAACGCTGACGCGGCCTCCGGCCCCACCAGGCGACCGAACGACCGCGTGATCAGGCGAGCGCCGACGCGGTCTGCCGCGCGACCCCGCCCGAAAAGTGCCGAAGGTATGAGATTCTCGGAACCGTTGATGTTGGTGTGGCACGAGAGGCGTGACTCACGTGGCGGGGTTGGAGATTTACTTTGACGGGCTCGAAGACTGCGCGACCAGGGCCAAAGGGGTCGCCAACCAGTTCAAGAGCCTGGCCGACGAGGCTCCGCCGAGCGTCGGAGCCTCCTGTTTCGGAGACCTCGAGGGCTTCTCCGACAAGCTGGTCAAGGCCGTCAACGACCTTGAGGCGAAGATCGAGGCCGAGACGCGCCACGCCCAGCAGAACCTGACCAAGGTGGAGGCGGCCATCTACAAGGTCGTCGACAACGTTCGCAAGGCCGACCCGTCCCCCGGTCCTCGGACGGAGCAGGCGTGACGGACCAATACTTCAGCGCCATCCAGAGCCTCATCGACGACCTGACCGCTGACCAGGCCGAGATCTCGAAGATCTCGAAGCGCTGGCGGGCGCTGGCCACCACCATCACCACGGAGACCGGTGCCGTCAGGCGCGCGGTCAACACGGTGAACAACGCGTGGAACGGCGGCGCGGCCGAGAGCTTCGCCACCTACATGGCCGAGTACCCCAAGGCAGGCACGGCACTGAGCAGCGCTCTGACCAGCTGCGCCGGCAAGCTGGATGCCGCGGCGACCGCGCTGGAGACGGCCAAGGGCAAGGTCCAGGCGCTCTACCGCGAGAAAAGCGCCTGGCTGGACGCGCAGCGCAACGACCCCGAGACCACCGCGATCTCGCTGACGAGCATCAGGGCCCAGGTGTCCGACGCCCTCGAGCGGGCCAAGGCGCCGACGGCCGAGGCGACCCAGGCCATCAAGAACGCGACCGACGAGATCGGCAAGTACCTCGGCGAGGTGCAGTTCTTCTCCGCCATCCCGGCGCCCGGCGACCGGGACTTCGTCCCCGGCAACAATCCCACGATGCGCTGGATCCCCGACCCCGATTTCCTGCCGCGCACCTCGACCACCCAGTCGGCGTCCTACAACGGGGACAGCACGCCGGTCGGCGCCAACGGGTACGGCGCGAACGGATCAGGCGGTGGCGCCGGAGGTGGGGGTGGCGGCGGCGCGGGCGCGCCCTCGCTGGCGGTCCCGCCGAACGCCAGCAGCCTGGCGTCCAACCCGCGCGCCCAGGCCGTCATCGACTACGCGCTCAAGCAGATCGGTGACCCGTACGTGTGGGGCGCGACAGGGCCCCACTCCTTCGACTGCTCAGGGCTGACGCTGCGCGCGTACGAGTCGGCGGGGACCCGCATTCCGCGAGTCGCCCACGATCAGTGGATGAGCGGGCCCCGCGTCCCTGACGGCAATGCGCAGCCAGGCGATCTCGTCTTCTTCGACAACGACGGCGACGGCATCGCCGACCACGTGGGCATCGTGCTGGACCCCAAGGAGGGCACGATGATCCACGCGCCCAGAACGGGCTCCGACGTCAAGATCGCCCCCTACAGTGGCACTCCCCTCGGCTTCACCAGGCCGGGAAACAGCTGACCATGGCCCCGGCCCGCACCCTCAGCCGGCTCCCGCGTTCCACCCGGGGAGGGCATGGGGTTGTCACCTGTGCGGTCCGAGGGGGCATGATCTCCTCATGACCCGAGGCACCGTGAAGTTCTGGAAGGCCGAGAAAGGCTGGGGAGCCATCTCCTCCCCCGATCTTCCCCCTGGCCGCGACGCGTTCGTTCACTTCAGCGACATCCTCGGCGAGGGCTACAGGGAGCTGCACGAAGGCGACGCCGTGGAGTTCGACCTCGTCGAGCGCTCCCAGGACAGCTTCGACTACTGCGCCACCAACGTCCGCAGGCTCTGACCTACCGTCCGAGCGCCTTGCCGTAGGACCTGCTCGTCGGCTCGTCGACGTACTTGCCGTACGCCGGGATGGGTGCGTATCCCGCGCTCTCGTACAGCGCGATCGCCTCGGGTTGCCGGATGCCCGTGGTCAGCCTGAGGCGCGTGTGGCCGAGCTCGGCTCCCAGCGTCTCGAGCGCCTTCAGCAGCGCCCTCGCCGCCCCTCGCCCCCTGTGCGACGGCAGGACGTACATCCGCTTGACCTCGCCGGTGCGGTCGTCCACCTGCTGGAGGGCGGCGCAGGCGATCGGGCGCCCTTCGTCCACCGCGACCAGGAAGCGGGCGGCGGGGTCCACGCCCGAGCGTCCCTCCGGCCCGTAGCGCGCGACGAGCTCGGCGAAGGCCGCCTCGAGCAGGGCCTGGAGCTGGGCGTCGGCGAGCGGACGTTCCTCGATGAGCACGGTGGAACTCTACACAGGAGCCACCTAGTGCACTGGTCGGACCAGTAGGTAGGGTTCGACCATGGACTACGAGCGGTTGTTCCGCCTTGACGGGCGTCGGGCGGTTGTCATCGGGGCGGGCAGCGGCATCGGCAGGCAAGCCGCCCTGGCGCTGGCCGCCCACGGCGCGCAGGTGGTCTGCGCCGACCGCGACCTGCCCGCGGCCGAGGAGAGCGCGCGAGGCTGCGGCGGCTCCGCCGTCCTGCTCGACGTGCTCGACACCGAGGCGGTGCGCGAGACGGCCGCCGCCGCGGGCGCCGTCGACGTGCTGGTGTTCACCGCCGCCACCAACGTCCGCAAACGGCTGCTCGACTACTCGGGCGAGGAGTTCCAGCGCGTCGTGGACCTCAACCTGCGCGCCTCCTTCGAGGTGCTGAGGGCCTTCGGCGCCGGCATGGTCGAGCGGGGAACCGGCTCGATCATCGGCTTCGCCTCCATCAGGGCGGCGGTGACCGAGCCCGGCCAGGGCGTCTACTCGGCCACCAAGGCGGGCCTGGTCCAGCTGCTGCGGACCGCCGCCGCCGAGTTCGGTCCCTCGGGCGTGCGGGTCAACGCGATCGCGCCCGGGGTGGTCGAGACGCCGCTCACCAGCCAGATCAAGAACGATCCCGCCTGGTACGACGCCTACGCCGCCAAGTCGGCGCTCGGCAGGTGGGCGCGGCCCGAGGAGATGGCCGGCGCCGTGGTCTACCTGGCCTCCGACGCGGCCACCTTCGTGACGGGCTCGGTCCTGTACGTCGACGGCGGCTGGACCGCCGTCGACGGCAGGTTCAATCCGCCGAACTGAGCCTCACCTGCAGCGACGTGCCGTGGACCGTCTCGAACTCCAGCACGGTCCTGCCGCCGGTGATCCGCGCCCGGCACGGGCCCTGCGCCCTCCACCTGCCCTGGACGGTCACCCGCAGCAGGTGAGGATGGCTGGGGCGGGTCAGCCACGGCCGTGACCACGGGCTGTAGTGGCCGACGTAGCGGCCCCGCTCGTACTGGTCGTGGTCGATGCCGTTGTACAGGCGAAGGTCGGGATCGGCGACCGCGAGGACGAGGTCGTCGCCGTCGCGGCGGGTCATGAGCAGCGAGGGCGTGTCGACCTCCAGGACCGGGCCCGCCAGCCGCACTCGCTCGAAGACGGCGTAGCCGGTGATCCCGGTGGCGCGGTCGGTGACCACGTGCGCGAGGTCGTCCGCCCTGACCACCTCGTACGGCACGTCGGCGGCGAAGGCGGCCATGCGCTCGGCGGTGGTCTCGACGACCATGGCGTACTCGTAGGAGCCCGCGCGCGGTGCGCGGCCGTGGCTGATCCACGCGGTGGAGAAGTCACCGCTCGTGGGCGCCTCGGTGGCGTTGTGGCGTGAGGCCTGGGTGGAGCGGGTGAGCCCGGCCCGCTGTCCCGGTGCCAGGTAGTAGCCGATGTTCTTGTCGTCGAGCAGCCAGCGAGGCCGCAGGTCGCGGTTGTCGTAGGGGAAGGGGACCTGCTCGCCGTCCATCACGACGGCGCCCGTCCTCCTGGTCTGGAACAGGGTGGTCTCGGTCTCGTGCGTGCCGTCGGCGTTGGTGATGCCGGTGCCGAGGGCCACGATCCTGTCGTCGAACAGGAACACCGACTTGCGAGCCCTGTGGGTGCCCTCGTACTTCGGGTGCTCGTGCAGGTCCATGGCGAACAGGCCGTGCCGTCCGTCGATGGCGCAGGAGCCGCCGAAGCGGGAGTCGGTCAGCAGCATCTCCTCGATCGCCCCTGTGAGGTCTCCCTTGAGCGCGTCGAGCGGCTTGTGGATCGTGGTCGTGCCCGGCCTGCGGTTCCAGTCGTAGCCGGCGTGGGAGTAGCCGCTGTCGAGGTTGGTGCCGCGGTGCACGACCTGGATCTGGCCGTAGGTGTTGTACCTGCCGTACCAGTTGGCGCCGACGTAGATCTCGGTGGACCACAGGTAGCGGTTGTGTCCTCGGACGGTGACCTGCCAGTCGCCGCGCCTGTGGACGGTGAGCGCGGCGTAGTTGAGCGCCCAGTTGCCCGTCGGCGAGGGCTCGGCGACGACGCCCCTGGCGGCGAGCTTCGCGGCCAGCTCCTTCTGCTGCGGGGTGGGCGAGGCCGGCAGCAGCCTGAGGAAGGCGGCGCCGATCTCGTCGTCGATCGGAGCCAGCCACTGGAAGGGCACGATCGACAGCGCGGTGGTGCCGATGGGGTTGCGGCCGCTGAGGGAGATCGGCCACTGCGTCCTGCCGGCGTAGACGCGCTGCATGAGCAGGGCCTTCTTGAGCCAGCCGAACGCCTCGGTGGAGATGGCGAACCCGCCGCCGCTCATGACGTAGACCAGCGGGGCGAGGCCGGCGAATCCGTCGCGCACGTAGTCGGGGAAGAAGCCGACGTGGTGGAAGGCGGTGCCGTCGACCTTGATCCCGTCCTGGATGCCGTCGGTGGGCAGCAGGGCGATGTTCAGCCAGTCGCGCAGGGCCTTCAGGTAGGCGACCTGCTCGGCCTCGGTGTCGCGCAGCAGCACGGTCGCCAGCAGGCCGCGGAAGGTGGTGTTGAAGATGTCCATGATGGAGCCGTGGGCCATGCGGTGCTTCCAGCCGCGGAAGATCCTGCCCAGCCCGGTCAGCCAGTCGAGGTCGGCGCGCACCTGCTCGAACAGGCCGGCCTCCCTCAGGGCGTCGCGCATGAGGTAGACGGAGTCGTAGTAGCCGCGCACGTCGTAGCCGAGGTGGTGGATCGTCCCCTGGCAGCTGCCCCTGGTCCAGCCCTGCTCGCGCAGGTGGGCGACGATCTTCAGGTAGAGCGCGGCGAGGGCGGGCCTGTCGGGCGGGCTGGCCTGGTGGGCCTGGGCGATCGTCTTCATCAGGTCGGTGCAGGAGCGCAGGGTGACGGGGTTGACGAACGCCCTCAGCTCGGCGGCGATCTCGACGGGGTAGATCTGCGACTGGTAGGCGTGGACGGGACGGCCCATGAGCGCCTCGGTCTGCGCGGTGAGCGCCGGCACGTCCGGCCTGACCTGCGCGATGAGGTACTCGTCGTGATAGCGGGTGAGCAGCGCCCGCAGCGCCGCGCTCTCCTCTGACGTCGGCGGCCTCACCTGCGGCCTGTGCTCGGCGAGGAGCCTGTCGAACAGGTACAGGGCCTGCCAGTGCTGGTTGTCGTACTCGTCGCCCTCGGCGGCGATCTCGGGCAGCTGGTAATCCCTGCACGGCGCGTCGGGCCGCAGCGGCACGTTGAGCATCAGCTGGTCCAGGTGCAGGCTCCCGGTACGGCGTGGCGCGACGATCCGCAGCGTGTCCATGTCGGGCCTGGGCCTGCCGCGCATGTCGTAGGCGTAGCGCACCCATGCCGTCCGCCAGCCGGTGTAGTTCAGGTGGAACTCGAACCACAGGTCGGTCCTGTCGCCCCTGCCGAACTCGAAGCGCACCACGTCGTCGACAGGGGTCTCGTTGTGGATCCACACGCAGAAGGCGTCCACGAGCCCCTGCCACGCCTGGTCGTCACCCGGCCTGTAGGGGTCGGCCGCCCACCTGAGCGGCGCTCTGACGGTGATCACCGCACGCCCCTGGTGGTCCCAGCGCAGCGACCTCGTCCCGCAGACGGAGGTCTTGTCGCTGATGGTCAGGCCCTCGCCGGTGAAGTGCGGCGGCACGGCCGTCTCCAGCAGGAAGACCGGCGGGTCCATCGCCATGGCCCGCTGCTCCAGGTCGGCGGACAGGGCCGTGCCGGGAATCGCGGGCAACAGCACCGCGCCCTTGAGCACCGTTCTGCGTGAGATATTCGCCATGATCGCCATAAAACGCGAAAACTATCTTCACGTCCATCCGCTTCGGCCATGACGAGGGTCAGGGACGGATGATCGCCATCCTGGTCACCGTGAACTCCTCGATGGCGAAGCGCGGGCCCTCGCGGCCGATGCCCGAGTCCTTGACGCCCCCGTACGGCATGTTGTCCGCGCGGAAGCCAGGCACCTCGTTCACCACCACGCCACCGGCCTCCAGCCGCTCGATGGCGGCGAAGGCCGTGGCCAGCGACCTGGTGAAGACCGAGACGTGCAGGCCGTACCTGGAGCGGTTGACGGTCTCGAAGGCCTCCTCCAGATCGGCCACCGCCCGCACGCACACCACGGGCCCGAAGATCTCCTCGTCCCACACCTCCACGCCGTCGGGCACGTCGGCCAGCACGGTCGGCGTGATCACCCGCCCGCCGGCCGGCGCCGGCCCGGTGACCAGCCGGGCGCCCGCCGACACCGCCGACTCCACCCAGCCGAGCACCCTGCTCGTCGCGCGCTCGTCAATCAGCGGCGCCACCCTCGTCTCCGGCAGGCGGGGGTCGCCGACGACCACGTCCTTCATCCGGGCGGCCAGCAGGTCGAGGAAGTCGGCGCGCACCGCCTCCTCGACCACGACTCGCTGCACCGAGATGCACGCCTGACCCGACGCGTAGTACCCGCCGCGCACGACCGCGTCGGCGGCGGCCTCGAGATCGGCGTCGGCCGCGACCACCAGCGCGGCGTTCGACCCCAGCTCCAGCACCACCTTGGTCGGGGCGGCGTTGCGCGCGATGGCGTGGCCGGCGGCGGCGGAGCCGGTGAAGGAGACGGCGCCGATCCTGCGGTCCTCCACCAGCGCCCTGCCCACCTCCACGTCGCCCGTGACGAGCTGCACCGCCGCGGCGGGCACAGCGCCGACCGAGCGCAACACCTCCACCAGCAGCAGCGTCGCCAGCGGGGTGGCGGGGGCGGGCTTCACGATCACCGGGCAGCCGGCCGCCAGCGCGGGCGCGATCTTGTGGGCGGCCAGCAGCAGCGGGTAGTTGAAGCCGGTGATCCCGACGACCACCCCGATCGGCCTCCTGGTCCAGAACCCGACCAGCCCCTCCCCCGCGGGCAGCAGGTCGAGCGGCACGGTCTCCCCGTGCAGCCTGGCCACCTCCTCTGCCGCCGTGGCCAGCGTGACCAGCGTTCTGGCGACCTCCACCCTGCAGTCGACCAGCGGTTTGCCGGTCTCCAGCACGAGCAGGCGCTCGAACTCCTCCCTGCGCGCCAGCAGCGCGTCGTGCGCGCCCATCAGCGCGGCGCGGCGGGCGTGCGAGGGCGTCCTGGCCATCTCGCCCGCCACCGCGAGCGCCTCGTCGAGGGCTCTGCCTGCCAGCTCGACGGTCCCGACGGGGGCCCGGCCCACCGTGCTCCCGTCGTAGGGGAAGACCACCTCGGCCGTCTCCTCGACCGGCAGCCAGCCTGCCCCGATCGGCAGCCCTTCTCTCATCGTCCGCTCCGTGCGCTAGGGAAGACATCCAGGTAGGCGGGGGCGCCCTCCCTGCCGGTGGCGTGGAGGACGGCGTGGGCCACGGCCCTGCTGAACACGTCGGCCGCCGCGGCCAGCACGTCGTGCAGTCCCGTGTCGTCGGGGCCTGGCAGGCCGCAGGTCGACATGGCGAAGATGGTGTCGCCGTCGACCATCGTGTGCGCGGGCCTGATCGCCCTGGCCAGGCCGTCGTGCGCGACGCCCGCGAGCTTGCCGCACTGGGCCTTGGACAGCGTGAGGTCGGTGGCGACGACGCCGATCGTGGTGTTGAACGACGGCGCCTTCTGCGGGCTCCATCGCTCGTACTCGCCGGTGTCGGGCTCGCCGACGTGGTCGAACTCGCCCGGCAGGCCGTACCTGACGCCGGACAGCAGGCCACTGCGCGGGTCGAGGACCGAGCCCGCGGCGTTGACGACGGCCAGGGCGGCGACGGTGACCCCCGAGGGCAGGACCGCGCTCGCCGTCCCGACCCCTCCTGCCAGCCCGCCCGCCACGGCGCCCGTACCCGCGCCCACCGACCCGTTGACCCGGGGAGGGGACGCCGCCCCGTCCGAGGGAAGCCCTCCGGAGAGGGCGCCCGGTGAGGAGAGCGCCGCGTCGTAGGCGGCGGCGCCCATCGCGGCGTCGGGCGTGGCGCGGAAGCTCCCGCCCCGCCCGAGATCGTAGATGACGGCGCCTGGCACGATCGGCACCACCCCGCCCTCGACGGGGAAGCCCGTCCCCGCATCGGCCAGCCGCTCCATGACACCGCACGCGGCGCTCAGCCCGTAGGCGCTGCCGCCGGTCAGCACGATCGCGTGGACGCGTTCGACGAGGTTGCGCGGGTCGAGGAGCTCGGTCTCGCGGGTGCCGGGCGCCGCGCCGCGCACGTCCACGCCCGCGACCGCGCCGCCCTGCGGGGCCAGCACCACGCTGACCCCTGTCCTGTAGCCGTCGCCGACCCGCTGGGCGTGCCCGACCCTGAGCCCCTCGACGTCGGCCAGCGAGTTGGTCGGCCCCCGCCTCATCGGGAGCCGTCCGCGCCGGTGAGGAAGCGCCGCGCGGCCTCGGCGAAGACGCGGGTGCAGCGGACGATCTCCTCGACCTCGACGAACTCGTCGGCCTGGTGGGCGATCCACTTGCCGCCTGGCCCGTAGACCACCGAGGGGATCCCGCCCCAGTGCGTCAGGACGGTGCCGTCGGTGGAGCCCGGCACGCCGCCGTACACCGGCTCCTCACCCGTGACCGCGGTGTGCGCCGCGGCGAGGGCGGTGACGACGGGGTGCTCGACCGGCACCTCGACGGGCGGCCTGTCCACCAGGATGGCCACCCGCGACTCGATGCCGTCGAAGGAGGCCAGCTCCTCGACCCTGTCGGCCACCTCCTTGTGGGCGACGCCGGGAACGGTGCGCACGTCGACGAAGACGGAGGCGACCGCGGGGATGACGTTGACCTGCTCCTGGCTGCCCGCCTGGACGACGGTCGGTGTGACGTACACCTCGCCGAGGTGCTCGTGCGCGGGGTGGGCGGCCTGCAGCTCCTCCTGGTAGGCGCGCAGGGCGACCAGGAGGGCGCCCACCGCCTGGATCGGGTTGCGCCCGTGCTGCGGCATCGCGCCGTGCGCCATCTTGCCGGTGAAGTCGACGCGCAACCGCAGCGCCCCCTTGGCGACCGCGCAGATCTCCCCCGCCTCGGGCTCGGCCACGATCGCCGCGTCGACACCCTCCGAGAGGGCGGAGTTGACGAAGTGGTGGGCGCCGATCATCAGGCCCTCCTCGTCGGCCAGCGCGCACACCTTGATCCGGCCGGGGAAGGGTCCCGCCAGCTGCAGCGCCCTGGTGGCGTACATGACGGCGGCCAGACCCGACTTCATGTCGGCGCTGCCGCGCCCCCACAGCCTGCCGTCGCGGATCTCGCCGCCGAACGGGTCTACGGTCCACTCCGACAGGTCGCCCTCGGTCACCACGTCGGTGTGACCCTCGAACATCAGCGTCGGGCCCTCGCCTCCGCCGCCCTCGACCACGGCGACGACGTTCGGCCTGCCGGGGGCGGCCTCCTCGACCACGACCTCCCAGCCCCACGCGCGCATCCTCGCCTCGACCAGGTCGGCGGCGGGCTGCTCGCTGCGCCCGCGGGCGGGGTCGTTGGTGCTCGGGACGCGGACCAGTTCCTGGGTGAACTCCACGACTCCCTGGGCATCGATCTCGATCACAGCAGTCCCTCCAGAGTGGGTACGGCCTGCAGCAGCGTCCGCGTGTAGTCGTGCTGGGGACGGGACCACACGTCGTCGACGAGGCCGCGCTCGACGACGACGCCGCGGTGCATGACCGCGACGGACTCGCACACGTGCCGCACGACGGAAAGGTCGTGCGAGACGAAGACCAGGGTGAGGCCGTGCGTGTCGATGAGGTCGGCCAGCAGGTTCAGGATCTGGCCGCGCACGGAGACGTCGAGCGCGCTGACCGGCTCGTCGGCCACCAGCACCTTGGGGTTGGGCGCGAGGGCGCGGGCGATGGCGATGCGCTGGCGCTGCCCGCCCGAGAACTGGTGCGGGTAGCGGTCGGCCGCCGACGCGGGCAGGCCGACCTCGGTCAGCAGCTGGGCCACGCGGTCGCCGACGGGCCTGCCGAGGGCGACGAGGGGCTCGGCGACGATGTCGCGGACCCTCATCCGCGGGTCCAGCGAGCTCATCGGGTCCTGGAAGACGATCTGCAGGTCGTCGCGCAGGAAGCGCAGCTGACGTTCGCCGAGCCCGGTGATCTCCCTGCCCTCGAAGCGGACCGAGCCGCTGGTGGGCCTGTCGAGCCCGCACAGCAGGCGCAGCAGGGTGGACTTGCCCGAACCCGACTCGCCGACGATCCCGAACCGCTCGCCGCGCCCGATGTCGAGCGACACCCCGCGCAGCGCCTCGACGCCGGGTTTGAAGCGCGAGGCGCGGTAGACGCGGGTGAGGTCGCGGGCCTCAATCACGGGGGTGCCAGCAGGCGTAGGCATGGCCCTCTCCTGTCAACGCTGGGTCGCTCTCGCAGGCCGGCGAGGCGTGGGCGCACCTGTCCCTGAAGGGGCAGCCCGAGGGGAACCTGGAGGGGACGGCGCCGGGGATGATGGGCAGGCGGGTGCCTCGGGGCGTGAGCTTCGAGGCGGCCAGCAGGCCCTCGGTGTAGCGGTGGCGGGGGTTGGTGAACACCTCGCGCAGGGGGCCGCTCTCCACGACGCGCCCGCCGTACATCACGAGCACCCGCGAGCAGACGGAGGCGACGACGGCCAGGTCATGGGTGATGAACAGCACGGCGGGGGCGAGCTCGACGATCAGCTCCAGCATCTGCTTCTGGACGGTCACGTCGAGCGCGGTGGTGGGCTCGTCGCAGATGAGCAGCGAAGGCTCGTTGGCCAGCGCGATGGCCAGCATCACCCGCTGCCGCTGGCCGCCCGACAGCTGGTGCGGGTAGGCGCGCGGAGCCTCGACTCCCACCCGCCCTAGCAGGTCGAGCGCGCGCTCCCTGGCCTCGGCGCGCGGCACGCCGTGCAGCGTCATGACCTCCGAGACCTGCGCGCCGACCCGCATGGTGGGGTTGAGCGCGGTCATCGGCTCCTGGAAGACCATCGACACGACCCTGCCCCGCAGGCCCTTCACCCGCTTGTCCGGCACGCCGAGCAGCGGCTGGTCCTGGAGCGTGGCCGAGCCCGTGGCGCTGACGCCCTCGGGCAGCAGCCCCATCAGCGAGAGCGCGGTGAGCGACTTGCCCGAGCCCGACTCGCCGATCAGGCCGACGCGCTCGCCCGGCGCGATGCCGAACGACACCTCCCGCACCAGCTCCACGCCGTCGGCCCTGACGGTGAGTGCCTCAACGCTCAGCACGGATCCTCCTGAGCTTGGGGTCGAGGTGGTCGCGCAGGCCGTCGCCGAGGAGGTTGAAGCCGAGGACGGCCAGCGCGATCGCGAGCCCTGGCCACAGGGCCAGGCGCGGCGTGGAGAACAGCAGTTCCTGCGCCTCCTGCAGCATCCTGCCCCACGAGGGGGTCGGCGGGCGGGTGCCGAAGCCGAGGAACGACAGCGCGGCCTCGGCCAGGATGGCGATGGCGAAGGAGACCGACGCCTGCACGATGAGCATGGAGCCGATGTTGGGCAGGACGTGCCGCAGCGCGATGGCGGGGCCGCGCCGTCCCGCGGCGCGGGCGGCCATGATGTAGTCGGTCACCATGACCTGCATCGTCGCCGCGCGCGCGATGCGGGCGAAGGCGGGCACCGTGGCCACGCCGATCGCGATCATCGCGGTGAGCGTGCCCGCGCCGTAGACGGCGCCGAGCATGACCGCGAGCAGCAGCGCGGGAAAGGCGAAGACCAGGTCGTTGACCCGCATGATCAGTTCGGAGAGCCAGCCCCGCGGCGTCATGCCGGCGAGCATGCCCAGCGGCGTGCCGATCACGGCGGCGATGCCGACCGCGACGATGCCGACGTACAGCGTGGTGCGCGCGCCGACCATGAGCTGGCTGAGCGTGTCGCGGCCGAACTTGTCGGTGCCGAGCAGGTAGTCGCCGCCGGGCGGGGCGAGCCGGTGGGCGGCGTCCACGAGCGTGGGGTCGTGCGGTGTCCAGACGAACGACACCAGCGCGGCCACCACGGTGAGGCCGACCAGGACGGCGCCGATGACCAGGTTCCCTCTCATCGCAACCTCGGATCGAGGACGGCGTAGGCGACGTCCACCACGAAGTTCACCAGCAGGACGGCCACGACGAGCACCATGACCACCCCCTGGACGAGCAGCAGGTCGCGCTGGGCCACGCCGTTGAGCAGCAGGTCGCCGAGCCCAGGGATGACGAAGACCCGCTCGACGACGACCGCGCCGATCAGCAGCGTGGCCAGCTGGAGCCCGAGCACGGTGACGACCGGGATGGCCGCGTTGCGCAGGCCGTGCCGCCACAGCGCGCCCATGCGCCCCCTTCCCTTGGCGCGCGCGGTGCGCAGGTAGTCCTCGCGCATCACCTCGAGCACCGCGCTGCGCACGTACCGGGTGAGCACCGCGCCCTGCACCAGCCCGAGCGACAGCCACGGCAGCAGCAGCGACTGGAACCACAGTGAGGGGTCCTCCGTCAGCGGCACGTAGCCGCCCGACGGCAGCGCCTGGGCCTGAACCGCGAAGACGAAGACCAGCAGGATGCCCGCGAGGAAGGCCGGGACGGCGATGCCGACCTGGCTGGCGGCGCTGATGAGCGCCCCGAGCGGGTTGCGGTGGTGGACCGCCGCGAAGGTGCCTGCGGGGACCGCGACGATCAGGGCGATCACCATCCCGCCGACGACCAGCGTGAGCGTGACGCCGAGGCGCTCGCCGATCTGCTGGCCGATGGGCGAGCTGGTGACGTAGGAGACGCCGAAGTCACCGGCGGCCAGCCCGCCGATCCAGTCGAGGAACTGGGTGAGCGGCGGCCGGTCGGTGCCCCACTGCCTGCGCAGCGCCTCGATCGCCTCGGGAGTGGCGTTGACGCCCAGTGCGACCTCGGCGGGGTCGCCTGGCAGCAGCGCCATGAAGGCGAAGACGACCACACCCGCGGTCGCGGTGCTCGCCAGAAGCACCGCGACGCGCTTGGCCAGGTACGAGATCACCGCTTGGTGAGGGCCGTGAAGTCGAAGGCCTCGGAGATGCCGTTCTTCGGCAGCCCGCCGGTGATGTCCTTCTTGGCCACGATGAGGTTCGGGAAGAGGAACAGCCAGTCGGCGGCGGCGTCCTCGGACAGCAGCTTGGCTGCCGCCTTCAGGTCGGCGGCCTGCTCCTGCTCGGTGCCGGAGTCGGCGGAGGCCAGCAGCTTGCCGAACTCGGGGTTGTCGTAACGGAAGTAGTACGACTTGTCAGCGAAGATGCCCATGTCGCGGGGCTCGACGTGGTTGATGATGGACAGGTCGTAGTCGCCCTGCTTGAACACCACGTCCAGCCATCTGGCGGGGAACTCCAGCGGATCGATCTCCGCGGTGATCCCGACCTGGGCCAGCTGCGACTTGACCACCTGCGCCGCGGCGACCGCGTAGGGCAGGTTGGGGATGCGCATCTTCACGTTGTGTGTCTTGCCGCCGAGCAGTTCCTTGGCCTTGGCGACGTCGTAGGGGTAGTCGCCGGTGCGGTCCTCGTACCAGGGGTCGGTGGGCGGCACCATGCTGCCGATGAGCTGGCCGCGCCCCGCCCAGGCGGTGTCGAGCAGCGCCCTGTGGTCGATGGCGTGGCGGACGGCCTGCCGTACCTTCTTGTCGTTGAAGGGCGGGCGGGAGTTGTTCATCGACAGCACCACCTCGCCGTTGGTGGTGCCCTCGACGACCTGGAAGCGGTTGGTGTCGGCGAACTGCGCGAGCGACTCGGGCGCCTGGACCGCGGAGATGATGTCGATGCCGCCGGTGAGCAGCGCGTTGTTCATCGCCGTGGCGTCCTTGAAGTACTTCAGCGTGATCTGCGGGACCTGCGGCTTGGTCCCCCAGTACTTCTCGTTGGCGGTGAGCTGGATGGAGTCGCCGCGCTTCCACGAGCCGAGCTGGTAGGGGCCGGTGCCGACCGGCTTGTTGGCCAGGTCGGCCACTCCCGTGCGGCTGAACATCGCGCCGAGCCTGGTGGCCATCGAGTAGAGCCAGCCGTTGCTCGGCTGCTTCAGCGTCACGACGGCGGTGGAGTCGTCCTTCTTCTCCACCTTGTCGACGACGTCCATCTGACTCTTGATCTTCAGCTTCCAGTCGCTCTTCACCCTGTTGATGGAGAAGACGACGTCGTCGGCGGTGAACGGCGCGCCGTTGGTGAAGGTGACGCCCTTGCGCAGGGTGAAGGTGTAGGTCTTGTTGTCGGGCGAGACCTCCCACTTCTCCGCGAGGAGGGGCTGGATCTTGCCGTCCTGGTCGAGCTTGACCAGGCCCTCGTAGACGTTGACCAGCAACGCCTGGGGGATGGCAGCGCCCTCCGTGGCGGTGAAGTCGAGGTTGGCGGGCTCGGCGACGAAGCCCACCGCGAGCGGCTTGGTCGCGGTCGTGGGGGTCGCGGCGGAGCCGCCACCGCAGGCCGCGCTGAGAAGGAGGCCGCCGAGGGCGACCCAGGTGCCGATGCGCCTCATGCCTTAAGCCTCCTGGCTAGTGCACTGGTCTGACCAGTAGGCTACGCACACTGCCAGCCCAGGACTTTCCGGTCAAGAGGGGGCGTGATGGGCGGACCTCGGTTCCAACCTGTACGGACTGTCCGTGCTTACGAGCGCATCGTCGAGCAGATCGAGCAGGCCGTCGAGAGCGGTGAGCTGCGCCCTGGCGAGCGGCTGCCGAGCGAGCGCGACCTGATGGTGCAGTTCTCGGTGAGCCGTTCCACGGTGCGCGAGGCGCTGCGGGTCCTGCAGGCGCGCGGGATGGTGCGCTCCAGGCCTGGCGATCCGAACGGCGCGGAGGTGCTGCCCTTCACCCCCGCCGCGCTGCACAAGTCGATGACGACGCTGGCCAGGGTCGACGAGCTGTCGCTGGCCGAGCTCGTGCAGTTCAGGATGGTGCTGGAGGGCGCCGCCTACCTGCTCGCCGCCAGGCTCCACACCCCCTCGCAGCTGGCCGACATGGACGCGGCGATCGCGCGGATGCGGGCCGCCGAGGGCGAGGAGGCCTTCGGCGCGGCGGACGTGGACTTCCACGACGCGGTGGCGCGGGCCAGCGGCAACAAGCTCATCCTGATCTGCAGCGACGTGGTGCGCTCCATCGTGCTGAACCTGATCGCCGACAAGATCAGGGCTCCCGAGCTGCGCAGCCGCAGCATCGCCCACCACGAGGAGGCGCTGGCCGCGGTCAGGGCCGGCGACGGCCCGCTGGCGGCCAGGCTGGCCCGCCAGGCGCTGAGCGACTTCTACTCGCCCTATCTGCCGGAAGGCGCGCTCGACGAGCTCCTGGAGTAGGCGGGCAGCCTGACCAGGAAGACCGCGCCCCTACCGGGAGGGGAGGCGGCGCTGATCGTGCCGCCGTGCGCCTCGACCAGCGCGGCGGCGATCGACAGGCCGAGACCCGTGCCGCCTGAGTCGGCCCCGCGCGCGGGGTCGGCGCGGTAGAAGCGCTCGAAGACCCTCTCGGCCGCGCCGGGCGGCAGCCCCGGCCCCTGGTCGGCGACCTGCACCACGGCCTGCCCGCCCGACAGGCCCACACCGACCGAGAAGGGCGTGCCCTCGGGGGTGTGCCTGAGCGCGTTGCCGACCAGGTTGCCGACCACCTGGGTGAGCCGTCCCTCGTCGCCGAGCACGACGACCTCTCCCTCGCCGCCGTCCAGCCGCTCGAACGTGACCTGGCGGTCGGGAGCGAGGGTCCTGGCGTCGATGACGGCGCCCGCCGCCAGGCTCAGCAGGTCCACGGGGCGCCGGCCCGAGCGGGCGGCGCTGGTCGAGCCTGGCCAGCAGCAGCAGGTCGTCGACGAGCAGACCCATGTGCGCGGCCCTGTTCTCGATGCGGTCCATCAGCCAGGTGGTCCTGTCGAGGTCGGGCGCGCCCTGCCTGAACAGCTCGGCGAACCCCCTGATCGAGGTCAGCGGGGTGCGCAGCTCGTGCGAGGCGTCGGCGACGAACCTGCGCATCAGCTCCGCCGAGCGCCCCGCCGTGTCGGCCGCCGCCTCCCGCTCCCTGACCGCCCTCTCGATCTGGGCCAGCATCCCGTTGAGCGCGCGCCCCAGCCTGCCCACCTCGGTACGGCGGTGCAGTTGCGGCACGCGTCTGGACAGGTCTCCCCCTGCGATCGCGACGGCCGTCGCCTCGATCTCGCCGAGGGGGCGCAGGCTGCGCCGTACGAGCCAGTAGCAGGCCAGCCCCAGGACCACGAGCACGCCGCCGCCCACGCCCGCGACGATCACCACGAGGCGGGAGACGGTGCGGTCGATGTCGGCAAGGCTGATCGCCACGATCCTGGTCGTCCTTTCGGGACCGCCCACCGCGACGGCCCGCCACTCGGGGCCGCCGGGCTGGAGCGAGCCCACGCTGAAGGGCCTGCCCGCCATGCCCGCCGCCTGCTCGGAGGTCAGCCTCGGCAGGTCGGGCCGGTCGGCGTCGATCGACTCGGCGACGGTCCTGACCACCTCACCCCCGTCGTCGAGCAGCACCATGTGGAACAGGCCAGGCAGCCGCAGCGGCCTGGGCGGCTCGGGCCGCGGGCCCTCGCCGAGGCTCATGGGCCTGCCCGCCGCCGTCAGCTGCTGGTCGACCCGCTCGACGAGATAGCCGCGCAGCAACTGCACGGCGAACCCACCGGTCAGCGTGATCGCCAGGGTGACCAGCAGCAGGGTGGTGGAGACCAGCCTCAGCCACAGCGGCAGCGCCTTCACCGGCGGGGTTCCCGCAGGACGTAGCCGACGCCGCGCAGCGTGTGCAGCAGCCGAGGCTCGCCCCTGTCCAGCTTGCGACGCAGGTAGGAGACGTAGGACTCCACGACACCCGCGTCACCGTCGTAGTCGTGCGACCAGACATGGTCGAGGATCTGCGCCTTCGACAGCACCCTGCCCGCGTTGAGCATGAAGTAGTGCAGGAGCTTGAACTCCGTCGGCGACAGCGACACGGGCACACCCGCCTTGCGCACCTGGTGCGCCTCCTCGTCCAGCTCCAGGTCGCCCACCTCCAGCCGGGACGGCGCCGCCTCCCCGCCCCTCGTACGGCGCAGCACCGCCCTGATCCTGGCCAGCACCTCGTCGAGGCTGAACGGCTTGGTCACGTAGTCGTCGCCGACCCGCAGCCCCGCCACCTTGTCGTCGTGGGCGTCGCGGGCGGTGAGGAAGAGCACGGGCACCCGCCTGCCGCCGGCCCGCAGCCGGTCGGCGATGGCGAAGCCGTCCAGGTCGGGCAGCATCACGTCGAGGATCACCAGGTCGGGCCTGGACTCCTCGGACAGGCGCAGGGCCTGCCTGCCGTCCGCCGCCGCCTCGACCTCGAATCCGGCCAGGCGGAGGCTGGCCGACAGCAGCTCCCTGATGTTCGGCTCGTCGTCGACGACCAGCAGCCTGGCCTCGGGCGGTCTATCGCCTGGCACCCGCGCCGCCTCCCTGGCTGATGGAGGTGGCGTGCACCGAGCCGTCCTCGCCCTTGTCCCCCTGGACCACGACCGTGGCGCCTGCCACCAGATCGGCGACCTCGCCCTCCTTGGTGACGCGCACGGCCGTCTCGGCCGTCGTCTTCACGGTGATGGACGAGCCGTCCGCAGCCTTCAGGATCACCTTGTCCTTGTCGACCTTCTCGACCGTGCCGACGGTGGCGCCGCCGAGCATACCCCGCTGTCCCTGCTGCCCAGGCTGGCCCTGCTGCCCCTGTTGCCCCTGGCCCGCGCCCGGTTGCCCGCCGTACCCCGGCCTGGCCCCTGGCTGACCCGCGAGGCCCGCGAGGCCCGCGGCCGAGAAGGGCGCGCCCAGCGTCTTCTGGGCCTGGATGCCGATGATCACCCCCACCACCAGCACGAGCCCCGCGCCGAGCCCGAGCGTGAGCTTCGAGGCCCGCGGCCTGGGCCGGGCCTGGAACTGCTCCTCGAACGGTGACTGATCGAGCACGACGTTCTCCTTACTCATGGCGCAGCGCCTGGATGGGGCGGAGCTTGGCGGCCCTGTTGGCCGGATAGCTGCCGAAGAACAGCCCGATGCCGACCGAGACGCCCAGCGCGAGCACGACCGAGGACGGCACCAGCACGGGCTCGATCCCCGCGATCGTGAAGCGGGTGCCCACGAAGGCGACCAGCACCCCCGACAGGCCGCCGACCAGGCTGAGCAGTGTGGCCTCCAGCAGGAACTGGCCGAGGATCGCGCTCCTCGGCGCGCCGATCGCCTTGCGGATGCCGATCTCCCTGGTCCGCTCGGTGACGGTGACGAGCATGATGTTGGTGATCCCGATACCGCCCACCAGCAGCGAGATGGCCGCGACCGCGCCGAGCAGCACGGTGAACGTGCCGGTCGCCGCGCTGACCGTCTCCTGCAACGTGGCCTGGTTGAGGATGCGGTAGTCGGCCTCGGTGGCGGAGGTGACGCCGTGCCGCTGGTTGAGCACGGTGGTGACCTCCGCCTGCGCCGTCTCCGTCGCCGCGGCCGAGGTGGCCTGCACCACGATCGAGCCCAGCGAGCCGAACCCGGTCAGGCTCTGCTGGACGGCCGGCAGCGGCGCGATCGCCACGTCGTCGCCGTCCTGCATGCCGCTCGAGCCCGACTCCTTCAGCACGCCGACCACGGTGAAGGGCACCCCTGACACGCTCACCGACCTGCCGACGGGGTCGGTCCGGCCGAACAGCGCCTCGGCGACCGTCCTGCCGATCACCATCACCTTCCTGGCGGCGCGGACGTCGTCGTTGACGAAGTACGTGCCCGCGGTGACCGGCTTGTTCATCGCCTCGAAGTAGCTGGGGTAGGTGCCGACCAGCTGGGCGATCGAGTGGCTCGCGCCCTCGTGGACGGCGGCGACCGCGTTCGAGGTCACCACCGGCGAGACGCTCTTGATCGAGGACAGTTCGGTCAGCGCCCTGGCGTCCTGCACGGTGAGCTCCCTGGCCTGCGTGCGCGGCCCGGCCGAGCCCTGTCCCCCGCCGGGGGCCGCCGCCGCCTCCGGAGAAGGAAGGGGAGATGGTCAGCGTGTTGGAGCCGAGGCGCTGGATGTTCTGCTGGATGCTCTGCGAGGAGCCCTCGCCGACGGCGACCAGGAGGATGACCGCGGCGACGCCGATGAGGATGCCGAGCGTGGTCAGCGCGCTGCGCAGTTTGTTGGCCGCCAGGCCGCGCAGGGCGAAACGGAGGGTCTCCAGCTGGTTCACCTGGCCCGCACCCCGCTCGGCGCCTGCTCCGGGCCGGCCACGGGGGCCTGGCGGCGGTCTTCGATGATCTCGCCGTCCACGAGCCTGACGACCCGCTTGGCGTGCGTGGCCACGTCGTCCTCGTGCGTGATGATCACGATGGTTCTGCCCGCCTCGCTGAGCTGGTCCATGATGTCCAGCACGTCGCGGGTGGAGGCGGTGTCGAGGTTGCCCGTCGGCTCGTCGGCCAGCAGCAGCGAAGGGGCGGTCACCAGCGCCCTGGCCACCGCCACGCGCTGCTGCTGCCCTCCGGACAGCTCGTTCGGGTCGTGGTAGACCCGATCGGCCAGGCCCACCCGCTCCAGGGCGGCCAGGGCGCGCGACCTGCGCTCGGCCACGCCGACGCCGCCGTAGGTGAGCGGCAGCTCCACGTTGGCCAGCGCGCTCATCCTCGGGATGAGGTTGAACGACTGGAAGACGAAGCCGATCTTGCGGTTGCGCAGGATCGCGAGCTGGTGCTCGTCCAGGGCGCCGACGTCGGTGCCGTCGATGAGGTAGCGGCCGCCGCTGGGGATGTCGAGGCAGCCGAGGATGTTCATCAGCGTGGACTTGCCCGAGCCCGACGCGCCCATGATGGCCACGTAGTCGCCGCGTTCCACGTCGAGGCTGACCCCGCGCAGCGCGCGGACCTGGGCGTCCCCCTCGCCGTAGGTCTTGACCAGGTTCTCCACCCGGAGCACGGGCGGGCTCATCGGCCGCCGCCAGGAATGCCGCCGGTGATCCCGCCGCCGGGGAACCTGTTCGGCTGCCGCTGCTGCTGGTCGGAGGTGCCCGTGGCCGCGGGCGGGACGAGCAGGTCGCCCTCGGCGACGCCCGACCTGATCTCGGTGGTGGCCGTGCCCTTCACCCCGACCTCCACCGGGGTGCGGACCTGCCGGCCGTCCTTCAGGAGGGTCACGGTGCTCTGGCCGCCGGCGGTGGTGACGGCGGAGGAGGGCACGGTCACCACGTTCTCCGCCGTGCCGGTGACGACCTCGACGGTGGCCGTCTGGCCGAGCCTGACCTGGTCGGGCACCTCCGTGAGGGAGATCGTCACCGGGTACTGCACGACGTTGTCGCTGGTGGCCGCCACGGGCTCGATCTGGGTGATCTTGCCGGTGGCGGTGACGCCCGACAGCGCGTCGAAGCTGACGGAGGCGGGCGTGCCGACCTTGAGCTTGGTGACGTCCGACTCGGTGAAGGCGCCGACGAGCTTGAGCCTGCCCGTGTCGGCCAGCTCGATGAAGCCGGTGGCCGCGCTCTGACCGGTCGAGGCGTCGGAGCCGCCGCTCGAGCCGTTGGAGGAGCCACCTTCGGCGCCGTTGAGCGCGGTGACCGTCCCCGCGAAGGGGGCTTTCAGGACGGTGCCCTCGACCTCGCGCAGGGCCGCCCTGTAGGCGTTGCGCGCCTTGACGTAGGCGGCGTAGAGCGCGGTGGTGGCGGTGCCGTCGTCGACGGCGGCCTCGTAGGAGGCCGCGGCCGAGGCGAGGGTCTCCCTGGCGGCGTCGTCGTCGAGCCTGGCGAGGATCTCGCCCTTGGCGACCTTGTCGCCCACCTTGACGTAGATCCTTTCCACGGTGCCGGTGGAGCCGAACGCCAGCGAGCGTGACAGGGCGCTCTCCACGGCGCCCGAGGCGGTCACCGAGGCGGTGACCGTGCCTCTCGTCGCGGTGACCGTGCGCACCACGGCGTCGGCCGGGGACCCGCCCGCTCCCAGCGCGGAGTAGGCGAACCCGGCCCCGCCCAGCAACGCGACCGCGAGGATCCCGTTCGTTATCAGGCCCCTGCGCCTGGTCGACAGCTTCACAGGCCGTGACCCTCGCACACCATCCTTGGCTCCAGCCTCACGAAGCCTGGGTGTTTGCTGAGAGGCCGCGCCCTTCGCCCGGCGCGCTCAGGCAACCTCCAGGTTCCCGGCAGCCTTCTCCGAACCTGGCACGCCAGGATGGGCCGCCATGAGACCGACGTATGTTCGCACGGGCGTCCTGGCCGTGGCCGCGGCCGCGCTGGTGGGCACCGGCGTGCTGTTCGCGCTGACCGACGAGCCCGCACCCCAGGTCACCGTACGGCTGGCGGCCGCCCAGCGCGGCACGGTGACGGCGGCGGTCTCGGCGACGGGCAACACCAGCGACGGCTCCAGCCGCGACCTGTCGTTCGGCGCGCAGGGGAGGGTCACGGCGCTGTCGGTGAAGGCGGGCGACCGGGTGCGCAAGGGGCAGGTGCTGGCCAGGATCGACTCGGCGGCCGCCATGGAGGCCTACACCGCCGCCAAGGCGGACGTCGCCGCGGCGCAGGACGCGCTGGAGGAGGCCCAGGCGACCGACTGCGCACCGCCCTCGGACACCTCGTCGGGCGCCGCAGGTTCCGCGCGGGCGGCCGGTTCGCCGGGGACGGGGGGCTCCTCGGCCGCGGGCGGCGGGTCCGTGGCGAGGGTGGCGTGGGCGGGGTTCACACCCTCGCCCGACCCGGTCGCGCGTCCGGGTGGCTCGCCCCCGCCCACGGTATTCGAGCAGCCGGCGCCCACCGTGACGGTCACGGTGACCGAGCCCGCGCCCTCCGTCACGGTGACCGTCACGGCTACGGTGACGGCCACCGTCACCGCCACCCCCTCGCCTTCGGGCAGCCCGTCAGGAAGGCCGACCACAGATCCGACCACAGAGCCGACCACAGAGCCGGGCACAGAGCCTGGCACAGAGCCTGGCACAGAGCCTGGCACGGGGCCGGGCGCCGATCCGGCGGCCACCGGCAGGCCGGACGCCTGGCCCAGCGCGCGGCCCAGCCCCACCTCGAGCCGCACCGCCGGCCCTGCCGTGAGCCTCACCCCTGCGGGAACCCGCGCCACGACCCCGAGCGGCAGGCCGACCGGCGCCGCCAGCGGCAAGCCCACCGCCACCCCCGGCGGCAGGCAGAGCGCGGGCCCGAGCGGCAGGACGACCCCGGGGGCCCGGACCGACTCCCGGCGCGGGGACCTGTCCGAGACGCCCTGCGGCATGAGCGAGGAGCAGGCCGAATCCGGCCTCGCCAAGGCGCAGGCCGCCATGGAGCAGGCCGCCGACGCCGTCAGGGGCACCAGGATCGTCGCCCCCGCCTCGGGCACCGTGCTGTCGGTGGCGGGCGCGAAGGGCGACACCGCGGGCACCGGCGCCTTCATCACTCTCGGCGACCTGGACGAGCTGCAGGTCCAGGCGCTGTTCACCGAGTCGGACGTCAACAGCCTCCGCCTCGGCCAGCAGGCCGTCATCACACTGGCCACCCGCCAGGGCGAGCGGTACTCCGGGACCGTCACCCACCTCGCCCCCACCGCCACGACCACGGGACGCCTGGTGCGCTACGCCGTGACGATCACCTTCGACGACCCGCCGAAGGACCTCCTGCTCGGGCAGACCGCGACCGTCACCGTGACCACGGGCGAGGCCGACGACGCGCTCTACGTTCCCGCCCAGGCCGTCAAGACCGGCAAGGACGGCACCGCGACGGTGACCGTGCGAACCGGGTCGGGTGAGAAGGAGCAGCGGGTCACGACGGGGGTGCGCGGCGACCAGTACGTGCAGGTCAAGGAGGGGCTGACGGCCGGCGACAGGGTCGTGGTCGGGCAGGTCGGAAGCGGCGGGTTCCCCGACGGCAGCTGGCCCGAGGGCTGACAGCCAACGCTCAGCTCGCCGGCAGCTTTCTGCCTGGAAACAGGTTTGTCATCTTTTGCGGGCATGCTGACGCCGTGACATTCGACCTGCGGGGACGGCTCGACCGGCTCCGCCTCATGGCTCCCTCGATCGGGCAGTGCGCGGTCGCCGCGGCTCTGGCATGGCTGGTGGCCAAGGACCTGCTCGGCCATCCGCGCCCGTTCTTCGCGCCCATCGCCGTGGTGCTGTGCGTCGGCGTGGGCCTGGGCGCGCGGCTGCGCAGGGTGGCCGAGCTCGTGGTCGGGGTGGGGCTCGGCGTCGGGGTGGGCGACCTGCTGGTCTCCCAGATCGGCTCGGGCGCCTGGCAGATCGCGCTGGTGGTCGCGCTGGCCATGGTGGTGGCGGTCTTCCTGGACAGGGGGACGCTGATCGTCCTGCAGGCGGGCTCGTCGGCGGTGCTGGTGGCCACCCTGCTGCCGCCCTCGGGCACCGGCGGCCTCGACCGGATGGTGGACGCCCTGCTCGGCGGTGTCCTCGGCATCGCCGCCTTCGCGCTCATGCCGGCGAGCCCGGCCGCCGTCGTCCGCAGGCACGCCTCGGCGGTGTTCGAGGCCCTGGCCGCGGCGCTCGACGGCACGGCGCTGGCCGTCGAGCGCGCCGACCCCGACCTGGCCGCCGAGGCGCTGGAGGAGGCCAGGGGCACACAGGGCGCAGTCGAGCAGTTCTCCGAGGCGCTGCAGACGGGCAGGGAGATCGCCACCATCTCGCCGGTGCGCCGCCGTCACCGTCGCCTGCTGCTGCTGCGGTACGAGAACGCGGCCAGGCCCGTCGACCACGCGCTGCGCAACACCAGGGTGCTGGCCCGCCGCGCGCTCGTCGCCCTCGACCAGGGCGCGAGCGTCCCCGTGGGGCTGGCACCCGCCCTCCGGCAGCTGTCGGCGGCCGTGCTGCTCCTGCGCGACGAGCTCGCCTCCGGCGGTGAGCCGGCGGGCGCCAGGGAGGCGATCGCCGCCGTGGCCGCCGCGCAGACCGGCGACAGGACGGGGTTCTCCGCCGACGTGATGACGGCCCAGCTCCGCTCGATCATCGTGGACCTGCTCCAGGCCACGGGCGCCGACCGCGAGAGCGCCGCCGCCTCCCTCCCGCCCCTGGAAGACTGACGACTGACAACTGACCGGCCGGAGGGTGCGGGAGAGGGCGTCAGAGGAGGCCGGCGTCGGCGAGGTGCTTGCCCACCCGCCTGGTCTCCTCCTCGTTCAGCGGGATCTGCGGCACGGCCGTCGTGGGATGGTCGATGACTCCGCGCAGGTGCAGCGCCGCCTTGAAGGCGCCGAGCGCGGACGACCCGCCGCCCATCCTCGGCAGCCCCACCGTCACCAGCTCGAACAGGTTGATCAGCCGCTCCTGCTCATCTTTCGCCGCCGCCCAGTCCCCCGCCCTCGCCGCGGCGAACAGGCGCGCGTAGCCGTGCGGGTCCACGTTCCCCAGCCCCGGAACGACCCCGTCGGCGCCCATCCACAGCGCGCAGTCCACGGTGACCTCCGAGCCCGTGAGCACGCTGAAGGACGAAGGCCGCGAAAGGATGAGCGAGCGCAGCCCGCCGTCGTCGCCGCTGGAGTCCTTCACCCCCGCCAGCACCCCTGAGGAGGCCAGCTCCAGCAGCAGGTCGCGGCCGAGCTTGGTGTGCACGGAGACCGGAAGGTCGTAGGCGTAGACCGGCAGTTCCGCCACCTCGGCGATCGTCCGGAAATGGAGGGCGATCTCCGCCGGATGGGTGCGCGCGTAGAACGGCGCGGTGGCCACGATGCCGTCCACGCCAGCCACGACCGCCGCGCGCACGTGGTCGAGCACCCTGAGCGTGGTCATGTCGATCACGCCTGCCAGCACCGGCACCTGTCCCGCCACGTGCCCCACCACGGTGTCCAGCACGGCCCTGCGATGCCCGTCGGGCAGGTAGGCGGCCTCGGAGGAGGAACCGAGCACGAACAGGCCGTCGACGCCGCCGTCCATCAGATGGTCGACCAGCCGGGTCAGCGACGGCCCGTCCACGTCGAAGGAGGGTGTCAAGGGGGTGCACACCGGAGGGATCACGCCGGTCAGCTTCACGAGCTCTCCATCGCTTGGTTGATCAGTTCGACATCGGTGGCCCCTTCGGGCACCGGGTGGTGACAGCGGAACAGGTGCCCGCCCGTGCCTGTCGGCCCGGGCATCGACGACGCGCACCGGGCGTCGGCCTTCCAGCAGCGCGTGCGGAAGGGGCAGCCGCTGGGCGGGCGGGTGGCCGAGGGAACCGCCCCGCCCAGCGGGATCGGGTTGATCGGCGACAGCAGCCCCGGCGTCGCGGAGAACAGCGCGCGCGTGTAGGGGTGCCGTGCCCGATGGGGGACGGCGAGCGCCGGCGTCTCCTCGACGATCCGCCCGAGGTACATGGTGACGACCCTGTCGCTCATCCGCCTGACGGTCTGGATGTCGTGCGAGACGAAGACCATCGCCAGGCCGAACCTTTCCTTCAGGTCCAGCAGCAGGTTGAGGATCTGGGCGCGGACCGAGACGTCGAGCGCGCTTGTGGGCTCGTCGGCGATCAGGAGGGCCGGTTCGAGGGCGAGCGCCCTGGCGATGGCCACCCGCTGCCGCTGCCCTCCCGACAGCTGGCCCGGCAGGAGGTCGGCGCTGGAGGCGGGCAGGCCGACCAGGTCGAGCAGCTCGGCGACCCTGGCGTCCCTGCCTGGCCGTCCGTGGACGGTGAGTGGGTCGCGCAGGATCTGCCTGATCGGCAGCCGCCTGTTGAGCGCGGTCGAGGGGTCCTGGAAGACCATGCCGACGCTGGCGCCGAGCAGCGGGCGGCGGCGCGACTCGGGCATCGCCCACACGTCCTGCCCGCGGAAGGAGAGCGTGCCCGAGGTCGGCCGCTGCAGGCCGACCAGCACCTTGGCCAGCGTGGACTTGCCGCACCCCGACTCCCCCACCACGCCGACGGTCTCCCCCGCCGCCACGGTCAGGTCGGCGCCGGTGAGCGCGTGGACCCGGTCGCGGGAGAACAGCCCGCCCGTGCGGGCTCTGTGCACCACGTGCACGTCGGTCAGGGAGATCATGCGGGTACCTCCACCTTCGCGGGATGGTGGCAGGCCACCCCTTCGAGGAGCGCGGGAGCGTCGGTGTGGCACACCTCGGTGGCCATCGGGCAGCGGTCGGCGAACCTGCACCCCACGGGGAAGTCGGCGGGCGAGGGGACGACGCCGCGGATCTGGGTGAGCCGCTCGGCCCCCGCCTCCAGCGACAGGACCGAGCCCAGCAGGCCGCGCGCGTAGTGGTGGCGTGGGTTGCCGACGAGCGCGGCCGTGGGGCCGGTCTCGACGATCTGCCCGCCGTACATGACGGCGACCCTGTCGGTGACGTCGGCGACCAGCGCGAGGTCGTGGGAGACCAGCACGAGCGCGAAGCCCAGCTCGGCGCGCAGGCGCAGCAGCAGCTCGATCACCTGTGCCTGGACGGTGACGTCGAGGGCGGTGGTCGGCTCGTCGGCGATGATCAGCTTGGGGTCGCGGGAGAGCGCCATCGCGATCAGCACCCGCTGGCGCTGGCCCCCCGACAGCTCGTGCGGGTAGGCCGACAGCGTGCGCGGCGGGTCGAGCCCGACGAGTTCGAGCAGCTCGGCGGGGCTGCGGGTGCCGCCCCGCCGCACGACCTGCTTGAGCTGGGACCTGATGGTCATCGCGGGGTTGAGCGAGGAGAGCGCGTCCTGGTAGATCATCGCCATCTCGTGGCCCATGAGCCGCCGCCTGGCGCCTCTGGAGAGCGTCAGCAGGTCGCGGCCCTCGAACAGCAGCGTTCCGCCGACCTTCGCCTCGCGCGGCTGCAGGCCCATGATGGTCAGCGCGGTCAGGGACTTGCCGCAGCCCGACTCACCGACCAGGCCGAGCACCTCGCCTGGCCGTACCTCCAGCGAGATGCCGTCGACGATGTCGACCTCGTCGAAGGTGATCCTCAGCCCGGCGACCCGGAGGATCGGCTCGCCGGTCGGCAGCGGTCGGGCCCGTTCGGCCAGACGCCTGGCCGCCTCGGCCAGGCCGGGCAGCGCGGTGAGCTCGCCAGGGGCGGCCTGCTCGAACGCCTTCCTCGTGGACGGCCGCGCGCGGGCGGCAGGAGCGGCCCACGCGTCCGAGACGCCCTCGGAGAGGATGTTGAGCGCGAGCACGGTCAGGAGGATCAGCAGCCCGGGGAAGACCGTCGCCCACCAGCCGCCGAGCAGCACGAGGTTCTTGCCGTCGGCGATGACGCTGCCCCACGAGGGGTTGGGCGGGCGCACGCCCGCTCCGATGAACGACAGCGACGCCTCGAAGACGATCGCGTCGGCGACCATGACCGTGCAGAACACCAGCACGGGCGCGGCGCAGTTGACCGCGACGTGCCTGATCAGGATGTACGGCGTGCGCGCCCCGATGATCCGCTCGGCCGCGACGTAGTCCTCGCCGTACTGGGCGAGCACGTTGGCCCGCACCACCCTGGCCACCGACGGCATGTACAGGAAGGCGATCGCCATCACCAGCACGGGGACGCTGCCACCGAAGACCGCCACCAGGACCGCGGCCAGCGCGATGCCGGGGAAGGCCATGATCACGTCGAGGATCCGCATCACGGTCTCGTCGACGGCCTTGCGGGAGGTGGCGGCGAAGGCTCCGATGATCGCCCCCGCCACCAGGGCCAGGGCGGTCGCGCCCAGCCCGATGAGGAGCGACCAGCGCGCGCCGTGCAGAAGCCTGGACAGGATGTCGCGGTTGGCGCTGTCGAGGCCCATCCAGTGCGCCGCCGAGGGCCCGCCTCCCGCGGCCTGCTGGAAGTACGGCGAGTGCGGCGCCAGCCAGGGCGCGAGCACCGCGGCCAGGACGACCAGTGCGAGCACGCCCAGGGCGGCCCACGACAGCGGTGAGAGCCTGCGGAAGGCGACGCCGGGGCGGGACAGCCGTTCGGTGAGTCCGTTTCTCATCAGCCCGCGCTCCTGAGCCTGGGGTTGACCAGCAGGTAGAGGACGTCCACGGCCAGGTTGACGACCATGAAGCCGACCGCGATGGTCAGCACGACGCCCTGGACGACCGCGGGGTCTCCGTCGCGCACCGCGTTGATCATGAGCTGGCCCATGCCGGGCAGGCCGTAGATCTGCTCGATGACCACCGCGCCGCCGATCAGGTAGCCGATGCGCAGGCCGAGCACGGTCAACGGGTTGATCAGCGCGTTGCGCAGCACGTTGCGGCCGACGACCACGACGGGAGGCAGGCCGCTGCCGATCGCGGTGCGCACGTAGTCGCGGTCGAGCTCCTCCACCATCGAGGTGCGGATGATCCTGGTCAGCTGGGCGGCCACCGGCAGCGACAGCGACAGGGCGGGCAGCGTCATCGAGCGCAGCCATCCCGGCAGGGAGTCGGCGGGGTTGATGTAACCGCCGGTCGGGAAGAGGCCCTCCCCCACCGACAGCCACTGGATCATCAGCAGCGCCAGCCAGAAGGCGGGGGCGGCCACGCCGATCAGCGACACCATGCGGATGACCTGGTCGGGCCAGCGGTCGCGGAACAGCGCGCCGGTGACGCCGAAGACCAGCGCGAGCACGATCGCGACGCCGAGACCGAGGAAGGTGAGCTGCAGGGTGAGCGGCAGCGCGGTGACGACCGACTCCAGCACCGGCTTCTTGGTGAGCACGCTGGTGCCGAGGTCGCCCTGGACCAGGTCGCCGACGAAGCGCACGTAGCGCAGCGGCAGCGGGTCGAGCAGGCCGTTCTCCAGTTGGAACTGGCGGATCTGCTCGGCGGTCGGGTTGGCGCCCTGGAAGTAGGCGTACTCCGGCTTGTTGTTGGAGAAGCGCATCACGACGAAGACGAACGCGATCACGCCGAGCAGCAGCGGGATCAGGATGAGGACGCGCCGCGCCAGCATCCGCAGGACGACGGTCATGCCCGCCTGGCCTGCAGCAGGCTGATGCCGGGGTAGGCCTGCGCCCTGATGCCCGAGAGCTTCTTCGGGTCCCACGCGGTCATGAGCTCGGTGTGGACGACCGGGTAGAGCACGGCCTGCTCGGCGATGACGTCGAGGTAGGAGTGGATCAGTTCGCGCCGCTTGGCCTGGTCGAGCTCCCTCGTCGCCTGGTCCATGAGCGCGAACAGCTTCTTGGCGTCGTCGCTCTCGGCCCACTTGGTGTACTTCATCCACACGCCGCCTGGCACGTAGTTGTAGTGCAGGATCAGGTCGGCGTCCATGCCGAACTGGTTGGGGTTGGACGCTGCGGCGACGACCTGGTAGTCCTGCGACTGGTCCATCTTGGTGAAGACGGCCGTGGTCTCCTGCGGCTCCAGGGTGGTCTTGACGCCGATGGCCTCCCACGAGGCGGCGATGGTCGGCAGGCAGTCGACGATCCAGCTCACGTTGACCGACATCAGGTTGATCGACAGGTCCTTCACGCCCGCCTCCGCCAGCAGCGCCTTGGCCTTGGCGGGGTCGTGGTCGTAGACGGTGGCGGCCCGCCGGTGGTCGGGGTGCTGCTCGTTGAGGAAGGAGCTGGAGGCGCTGCCGTGACCCTTGAGCGCCACCTCGATCATCTTGCGTTTGTCGATGGCGTAGTGGAGCGCCTGCCGTACGCGGACGTCGTCGAAGGGTTTGGTGGCGGTGTTGAACATCAGGAACATGTGGTTCATGCCCTTGCCGCCCTCGACGGTCAGGCCCTGCTGCCTGAGCTGCTCGATGTTGGCGTAGGGGACGTTGTCGGCGATCTGCGCCTCCGCCGACGAGCCCGAGATCTTGGCGACCCTGGCCGAGGCGTCGACGATGGTCAGCCAGTTCATCTTCTTGGCCGTGGCGGGCCTGGGCCCGTTGTATCCGGCGTAGGCCTCGAAGGTGGTGTTCGACTTCGGGTTGTGCGCGGTCTGCCGGTAGGGCCCCGAGCCGACGGCCTTGCCGCCCTTGGCGGCGTCCCACGCTCCCGGCTGGGAGAAGACGTGCTTCGGCATGATCTTGGCGATCGACAGTCTCGGCGCCGCGTCGGGGAAGGGGAACTTGAAGACCAGCTCGACCGTGCGGTCGTCGACCTTCTTCACCTCCTCAAGGAACGGCCTGAAGAACGAGCCGGTCAGCACGTTGGCCTCGGGGTCGAGGATGCGCTGGAAGGTGAAGACCACGTCGTCGGCCGTGACGGGCTTCCCGTCGTGCCAGGTGGCGCCCTGTCTGAGGGTGAAGGTCCAGCGCGTGGCGTTCACGTCGGACGGCAGCGCGGTCGCCAGCGCGGGATAGGGCTCCCTGGTGATCGGATCGGTCTCCAGCAGGCCCTCGTAGATGTGGTTGTTGGCGGCCATGGCGAAGGCGGAGGCCGTCTGCGTGGGGTCCCAGCTGCCGTCGTTGCCGTAACCGATGACGGCGGTGATCAGGTCGGTGTCGGAGCCCGCGCCCACCGATCCCGTCGAGGCGGGACCGCCGGAGCAGGCCGCGACCGTGGTCGCGATGAACGCCGCGGCGCCGGTCGCCCCGCTGTAGCGAAGGAAGTCGCGACGGCTCAACCTGGACATGGGCGTCTCCTCTCCTAGGACGTGGGACGTCCTACCAATAAGGTAAAGTGGAGGTTAGGCTCCATGAAGGTTCCGGTCAAGAGAAGGTTTCGCCAATGTTTCCTAGGATGCACGCGTGAGACTGAGCCGCGCGGTCGAGGTCCAGCAGGCCGTCAAGGAGATCATCCTGAGCCGCAGGCTCGCGGCGGGCGATCCGCTGCCCACCGAGACCGAGCTCATGGAGGAGCTGGGCGCCAGCCGCAACTCCGTGCGTGAGGCGCTCAAGGCGCTGCAGGCGGTCGGCATCGTCGACATCCGCCATGGCTTCGGCATGTTCGTGGGCCGCATGTCGCTCAACGGCCTGGTCGACGAGCTCGCCTTCCACAGCCGCATCAGGATGCACGACGACGGCCCGCGCCAGCTCGGTCATCTCGTCGAGATCCGCGAGGTGCTCGAGGCCGGGCTGGTCGAGCGCCTCATCGACCTCGGCGGCGAGGCCGACCTGTCTCCCGTGGCCGAGGTGATGGCGAGGATGAGCGCCGAGGCCGAGGTGGGGATCATCTCCCCCGAGACCGACAGACTCTTCCACGACGTGCTCTACAGGCCGCTGGGCAATCCGCTGGTGGGGCAGCTGCTCGGCGCGTTCTGGGACGTCTACCACCAGCTGCGCGACCATCTGGGCGCGCCGGACGAGTCGCCCGCCGACCTGGCCAGGCGTCACCGCGACATCTACACCGCGGTCGCGGCGGGCGACAGGGCGGCGGCGGTGGCGGCCGTCCACGCCCACTTCGAGGGTGTCCGCAACCGCCTGGCCAGGCTCACCTAGCCAAGCCCGCGCGCATCACACCCGCGCGGATGCAGCCTGCGCGTAGACGGGCCTCAGCCTGGCGGCGATGAGGCGGTGGGCCGCGATCAGCCTCGCCCTGTCATCGGCGCCCCGCACCTGGGCGGCGAGCCGGGCGACCAGGGGGTGGCCCCAGTCGAGGATGGGGGTGGCCTCGAGGGTCTTCACCCCTCGATTGTCCTACGATCGCAGGTAGCATGAGCCCATGGTGCGCGCTCTGGGTGACCTCGAATCCACGATCATGGACAGGATGTGGTCCTACCGCCGCCCCGCCTCCGTGCGTGACGTGCTCGAAGACCTGAGGCGCGAGCGCGAGATCGCCTACACCACGGTCATGACGGTGATGGACAAGCTCCACAAGAAGGGCCTGCTGCGCCGTCACCCCGTTGGCAAGGCCTACGTCTACGAGACCGTCAGCAGCAAGGAGGCCTACACCGCGGGCCTCATGCGCGAGACGCTGGCCAGCGGCGGCAACCAGGCCGCCACGCTCGTCCACTTCCTCGAGCGGCTGAGCCCCGAGGAGGCCGCCGCCCTGGAGTCGGCGCTGCGCGTCTACCCGCCGAAGGGCCGTCAGGAGTGACCGACGCCCTCATCCTCGCCGTCTACACCGTCGCCGCCTGCGCGCTGCTGGCGCGCCCGCTGTCGGCGGCGCGCTGGGCCGAGCGGGCGCCGCGGCTCGCGATCGCCATGTGGCTGTCGGCCTGCGCCTCCGTCGTCGGCTCCGCGCTGCTGGCCGTGCTGACCGCCACCGTGCCCGCCGACGCCGTCGGCCACGGGCTCGCCCGCCTGTTCGAGCTGTGCACCATGATGCTGGCCGAAGGGCCGGGGGCGTCCGCGTGGGCGGCGCTCGGCGTCTGCGCGATCACGCTGTCGCGGCTGGCGGCGAGCCTCGCCGCGGTGCTGGTGCGGGCCAGGAGGGAGCGGGGCAGGCACGCCGCGATGCTCGCCCTGCTGGGCCGTCCCGACAGGGCGCTGGGCGCGATCGTCGTCGACTACGCCGAGCCGCTGGTCTACTGCCTGCCGGGGCGCGCCGCCAAGACCGTGATCACCACCGCGGCGCTCCGCTCGCTCAGCACGTCCCAGGTGGCGGCGGTGCTGGCGCACGAACGGGCGCACGTGCGCGGCAGGCACCATCTGGTGCTGGCGGCCGGGGAGGCGTTCGCCAGGGCCTTCCCCTTCGTCCCGCTGTTCGACGTGGCCAGGCGGGAGGTGGCGCGCCTGATCGAGTTGCGCGCCGACGACGTGGCCGCCCGCCGCCATCCGCGCGCGCAGATCGCCGCCGCGCTGGTGGGCCTGGCCACGGGGCGGGTGCCCGCGTTCGTGATGGGCGCCGGCGGCCAGAGCGCGCTCACCAGGGTGCGCCGCATGCTGCGCCCCGCGGCGCCCCTGGCCAGGGGCGAGCGGCTGGCGGGCCTGGCCACCGTGGCGCTGCTGCTCGGCGGGCCCGCCGTCGTGGCCGCCGCGCCCGCGATGAGCGCGTTCATCGCCCACCACTGTCACGCGCTCTCCCTGCTGTGAACTACGATCCTTCGTCGTAGCTCCGTCTCGACGAAGGATTCACATGCACGACGTGTTCGCCAGGCTCGACGCCTTCGGCGAGCGTTACCGGCTCGAGCGCGGCCTGATCCCCCACGACGACTGGATCGACTGCTCGCGCCTGCTCGACCCCGGCTCGCCTGAGCTCACCCGCGTCCTGGAGGCGGAGCGGCACGCCAGCGGCCAGGTCTCCGACCACGCCACCGCGCTGACCGTCATCGCCGTCTACGCCGGCAGGGTCACCACGGCGGCGCTGCTGGCGTGGGCGCTGGAGGGCGTGCTCCTGGACATGCGCCCCTCGAACGTCGCCATCCGCCTGTCGGAGCACCACGGGTTCGAGGCGGTGGGCCTGCGGCAGCCGTCCGCCGTCGAGGGTCCGGTGGAGACGCTGGTCGCGTGGGTGCTGGAGGAGCACCTGCTGCCGCTGGCCGACGCGCTGCGCTCGCGCACGAGGGCGGGGCTGCGGCAGCTCCACGGCGGCATCGCGTACGGCTGCGCGGCGGCGTTCTGCTCGGCCAGCCTGCGCGGCGGCGACGTCGACCTGCTGGAGGCGGCCTACCACCGGTTCATGGCGGCGGCGGGCGGCGGGCTCGACCGGCTCGGCACGGTGGTGCGGCTGAGAGAGGGCGCGCGTGAGGGCCTGTTCTACCTGCGCGACACCTGCTGCCTCTACTACACCTCGGCCGAGAAGACGCTGTGCGCCAGCTGCTGCCTGGACACCAGCCAGGACAGGATCGCCGCCTACCGGGCGGTGCTGAGCGATCTGAGCCGATAGGGCCCCGGTCGGCGAGCCTGTCCAGCGGCGCGGGCTCGGCCACCACGCCGAGCACGGCGCCGCTGAAGACCTTCTCGCGCCTGCCGCGCCACACCTAGGTCTCGGCCACCGCTCTCCGTGACGTCGGCCGAGACCCCGCCCCGGTACGGTCCCGGGACGGGGCAGATGATCCGTGGACGCCGGCGGGTCAGGCCGCGGGACGGGTCATCGGTTCAGGCCGCGCCTGCCGTACACCCCGGCGGTGACGAGGACGGCGACGGCGGCGACGATCACCTGCAGGACCAGCTCCATCCAGTCGACGCCGCGGGTCTCGGCGAGGCCGAAGGCGCCGGCGATGGCGGTGCCGACGAAGGCGGCCACGATGCCGACCACGATGGTCAGCCAGATCGGGATGTTCTGGCGTCCTGGTACGACCAGGCGGCCGAGCGCGCCGATGATGGCGCCGATAACGATGGCGGTGATGATGCCCGTAACCGTCATGTGCGGCTCCTTACTCAGCTCCGAATGGGGGGTGAAGCTGATCGCCGTGTGCCCGGCAGGAGCGGATGCACACCTCATCGCCGCCATTCGGTATCCACGCCGGCGGCGTTGCGCCGGCCGGACCGGACGGCCGGCACCTGTCCACCGAGGTCGCCCCCCGGCCCCCGAGCAGCCCGCCGCCATCACGGGCGCCAGGAGCACGGGCACTGAGCGCATGCGGCGAATGTACTCCGGTCAGCGGACGACGGTCGGCGATGAGGCGTTCGCGACCAGCAGGCGGGGGGCGCCCGTGCCGTCGGCGGGCACCGCCCACACGTCGGGGCCCTTGGCGTACATGACGGTGCGGTCGTCGAGCCAGGCGGCCTGGTCGTCCACGTGGGCCGGCTCGGCGAGCGGGGTCTCCTTCATGCTCGCCAGGTCAAGGCCGTGCAGCCGCCACCGCCCTCCCGGCATGAGCTTCTTGAACACCAGCCGCCTGCCGTCCGGGGAGAGCGAGGGGCACTCGGCGTTCTCGCGCAGCACCCGCGCCTGCCACCTGCCGTAGTCGCCCTCCACGAGATAGGTTCTGCCCCGGGTGGAGACGGTGGCGTAGAAGCGGTTGTCGTCGCCGGCGAAGGTGACGCCCCAGTAGTTGACGTCGGCCGAGTGGTAGCGGCGGCCGTCCTTGGTCAGCGGGATCTCCTCCATGTTGGTGATCGCGTAACCGGTGCGGTTGTCGAGAATGCCGGTCCAGGTGGAGAAGCCGCCCTTGTTGTAGGAGTCGCCGGTCACGAAGACCGTCCACGAGATCATCCGCCCCGTGGGCGAGACCCTGGCGCGGCTCGGGATCCCCGCGATGTGCAGGCGCCTGGTCTGCTTCATGGTCCTGTCGACCACGACAGCGTAGGTCTTGGCGACCTCGGTGACCAGGCAGACCCCCGTTCCCGCCGCGGTGGCGAACCGCTCGCACCGGGTACGGCTGCCGCGCACGAAGCCGCTCGCGTGGTCCCTCACCACGATCTGGCCCGGCCTGGCCAGGTCGAAGGCGGCCTCCTGCGCGGGGGCCACCCTGGCGGCGCGCACCGCGTAGAACAGCGCGCCACCGCCCAGCACGAGCAGCGTGACGGCGAGGATCAGCGCCTTCCTCATCGGACCACCTTCCAGAATGCGAGGCAGGCCACGATGCCCGCGCCCATCACGACCAGCCCCGGCACGGGGCCGAAGAACGTCCACGCGGCGCCGTACATGATCGAGCAGAGCATGCGGGCGACGGCCTGCCCGGTCTGCAGCAGCGCCAGCCCGCTGGTGCGCAGGTGCGCGGGCAGCAGCGGGCCCGCGGCGGCCATCAGCACGCCGTCGGTGGCGGCGTAGAAGAACCCGAAGACGCCCAGGACCAGCCAGTACGGCGCGCCGCCACCGAGGAGCGCGTAGACGCAGACCAGCGCGACGTGGCCGAGCATGAACACGGGCACGCGCCCCCACCTGTCGGCCAGCCGCCCGACAGGTACGGCCAGCAGCAGGTAGACGGCGGCCGTGCCGAGCGGCAGAAGGGGGAAGTGCTCGGGCGCGATGCCCGTGCCCTTCTGCAGCAGCAGGTAGACGAAGGGGTCGCTGACCGTGACCAGGCCGAGCCCTGCGGCCAGCAGGCAGATCCCGCGGAAGCGGGGCTCGCGCAGCAGCGCCAGCGTGACCCGCGGGCGCACGGCGGGAACAGGCACGACGACCGGCGGCTGCTCCCTGACGTAGAGGACCAGCAGCACGACACCGAGGACGGCGATCGCGAAGCTGACCACGAACACCACGTCGTAGGCGCCGGTCGCGCCCAGCACCGCGAAGGCGGCCAGCGGCCCGAGGAAGGCGCCGACGGTGTCCATCGCCCGGTGGACGCCGAAGGCCTGGCCCTGCGTATCGGGCGAGGCGCTGAGCGAGATCAGCGCGTCGCGGGGCGCGGTGCGCAGGCCCTTGCCCGTCCTGTCGGCGGCGACCACGGCGCCGAGCAGCCCGACCGAGCCGCCCGCCGCCATCAGGCCGAGCTTGCACACCGCCGACAGCGCGTAGCCGAGCCCCGCGACCAGCTTGCGGCGCTGCCAGCGGTCGGCGGCGTGCCCCGCGGCCAGCCGTACCACCGCGGTGACCCCGAAGTAGAGCCCGTCGAGCAGGCCGTAGGCCAGCGGGCTGAGCCCCAGCACGAGGACCGCGTAGTACGGCAGGACCGCGGTGACCATCTCCGAGGAGATGTCGGTGACCAGGCTGACCATGCCCAGTGCCAGCACGTTGGCCGGCACGGCCATGGTCAGCCCGCGATACCGGAATCCCGAGATGTACATCAATCAGTGGCAGGTGTAGGTCGGGCTGGTGTCCTTGACCGCGCCGTCGACGCCGATCAGCTGCCAGGAGAAGGTGCTCTCACCGAGGCTGAGCTTCACCACGCCGAAGGTCCCCGACAGCCGCTTCTGGCTGTTGGGCTGCACGTTCTCGATGTTGTACGGCGGAGCGCCGCCCATCCCGCCGAGGATCTCGACGATCCCGTTCGGGTCGGCCTGCGCGCTGGGGTTCTGCGGCCCGAAGCGCTCGTAGTGGTGGTCGTGGCCGTTGAGCACGAGGTCGGCCCGCTTGTCGTAGAGGGCCTGCCAGACCGGCCTGCTGACGGGGTCGTTGCCGTGCTCGCCCGAGCTGAACAGCGGGTGGTGCCAGTAGGCGGCCACGCAGCGCTTGGTGTTCGCGGCCAGGTCGGCCTTCAGCCAGTTGATCTGCGCGCTCTGGTCGAAGGCGTTGGAGTCGAGGGCGACGAAGTGCCAGTTGCCGTGGTCGTAGCTGTAGTAGCTCTTGCCGTTGGGGTAGGCGATCGAGCCGAAGTACGACTTGTAGCCCGCCAGCGAGCCCGCCGGGTCGTAGGTCTCGTGGTTGCCGGGCACGGGCCTGGTCTTGCTCTTGAACGAGCCCCACGTCTTGTCGTAGTAGGCGGTGAAGTCCTGCAGCCTGGCGTCGTCGTACTGGTTGTCGCCCATCGTGATGACGAACTCGGGGTTCATCGACTTGACCACGTTGGCGGTCTTGGGGTGCATGCACGAGCTCGAACTGGCGGTGCACTGGTCGGCGATGTCGCCGGCGGGCCGCCACCACGAACGAGCCGCCGCCTGTGGCGGGGCCGACCGTGAGCTTGTCCAGGTTCGGACCGCCAGTCGCTGCCGTGGCGGTGGCGCGGACGGTGTTGGCGCCCGCGTTCAGTGTCGCGGTGAGCGTGACGTCGGCCCAGGTGCTCCATGCGCCGGTGCCGGGGAAGTCGCGGTTGACGGTGACGCCGTTGACCGCGACGGCCAGCGGGCGGTTGGCCGTGGTGCCGTTGGCGTAGCGCAGGGTCAGGTTGTGGGCGCCCGCGGTGGCCGCGGTGACCGTCCACTCGACGTAGCCGCCCGCCACGTTGACGTAGTCGACGAAGCCGCTGCCGGTGAAGCCCGCGTGGTTGGCGGCCACGCTCGCCTGGGAGAGGGTGGCGTTCTCGGCCTGGTAGTCGGGGCCGGGGTTGCCCGGGCCGCCCTCGCCGTAGACCTGCATCTCGTACAGGGAGTAGCCGTAGGCGGTGCCGCGGGCGGTGCCGTACATGCGGACGTAGCGGCCCGAGCCCGACACGGTCAGGTCGTCGGTGCCGCCGTCGCCGGTGGAGGTGGAGTAGAGGGTGGTCCACGCGGCCCCGTCGTTGGAGGCCTGGATCTGGTAGGCCTTGCCGTAGGCGGCCTCCCAGGTCAGCTTGACGCGGGTGAGCGGGGTGACGGCGCCAAGGTCGACCTGGAGCCATTCGGGGTCGTGGCCCTCGACCGAGGCCCATCGGGTGGTGGTGAGATCGCCGTCGAAGGCGCTCGCGGCGCCCAGGGTGGCGTCCTCGACGGAGGAGGCGGTCGCCGGCTTGCCCTGGGAGAGCAGGGATTCGGCTGCGGTGGCGGCGGCGGGGCCGACGAGCAGCCCTGCCAGGAGGATGAGGGATAACAGCAGCGCACGCGGCATCGAGGGCTCCAAGGCATGGGGGAACTACTCACGACGCACGGCCGGGGCAGAAAGATCACTGAGCGCGTCACGTCGTCGCCGACGCCGCGCCAAGCCGCTTAATCGGCATCCTGGCAAGCGGTTCGGGCGGCTGTCAAGGAAGTTAGGAAACCTTCCTAACTTGAATCAGCGCAGGCTTCTGACATCCAGCTCGCGCAGCACCCTGTCGACCACCTCAGGGTCGACGCCGGGCTCCTTGCGCGCGGCGAGCACGGCCTGGCGCGAGGCCGACAGCATCTCCTCCTGGACCCGGCGCACCCGTCGTCCGCGCTCGACCCGCTGCGCGACGGCCGCCCGCCGCTCCTCGTCGGCCATGTCGGGGCTGATCCGCACCCCCATGTCGAAGGCCCGTCTGACCAGCAGCTCCCTCACCTCCTCAGGCAGCTCCTCCGCCGCGTCGATCTCCTCGAGGCGGCGCCTGGCCGCGCGGGTGGCGCGGATGGCGAGCTCCCGCTCGAGCGACTTCTCCGCCTCGGTGTCGGCGCGCACGCCGAGCCTGCTCACCAACCAGGGCAGGGTCAGCCCCTGCAGGACGAGCGTGGCGAGGATGACGACGAAGGCGATGAAGACGATCTCGTCGCGAGCGGGGAAGGGCGAGCCGTCCTCGGTCTCGAACGGGATGGCCAGGGCCAGCGCCACCGAGGCCACGCCACGCATGCCCGCCCACCACATGACGATCGTCTCGCGCAGGCTGCCGGGGATCTCGGGGTGGTTGTGCGTCGCCTCGCGGATCTTCCTGGCCGCCCACGCGGCGGGCAGGAGCCAGGCCAGCCGTACGAACACGACCACGGCGACGACCGCGGCGCCCCAGCCGAGCATCTGCCACGCCCGCCCCTCGGAGGTGCCGAAGACGGTGTGCAGCTCGAGCCCGATCAGGCCGAAGGCGATGCCCGTGACGAGCGTGTCGACGATCTCCCAGAACGTCGCTCCCGCGAGCCTGCCGGAGACGTCGTCGGGGTTGGCCGTCCGCTCCGACAGGTGGAACGCCGTGGTCAGCACGGCCAGCACCCCCGAGCCCCGCAGCTGGTCGGCCAGCGCGTAGCTGACGAACGGCACCAGCAGCGACAGGCCGATCTGCAGGGTGGCGTCGGCGACGAAGCCCATGAGCCTGCCGGCCGTCCAGGCGACCGCCACGCCGACCACGACCGCGACCACCGCCGACAGCACCAGCTCCCCCACCGCGCCCGTCCAGGTGAACGTGCCGGTGACGGCGGCGGCGATCGCCACGTGGTACAGCACGATGGCGGTGACGTCGTTGAAGAGCCCCTCGCCCTCCAGGATCGACACCATGCGCCTGGGCAGGCCGAGCCTGCCCGCCACCGCGGTCGCCGCCACCGGGTCGGGCGGGGCGACCAGGGCGCCGAGCGCGGCGGCCGCGGCCAGCGGCAGCCCCGGCACGATGGCGTGCGCCACGGCCGCCACCGCCGCGGTCGTGACGAACACCAGCGCGACGGCCAGCAGGAAGATGGGCTGCCAGTTGGCCGCGAACTGCCGCCACGAGGTCCGCTGCACCGAGGCGTACAGCAGAGGGGGCAGCACCAGCGGCAGCACCAGTTCGGGCGGGACGTCCACGTTCGGCACGAACGGCAGCAGCGCCATGACGATCCCGAACAGCGTCATCAGCACCGGCGCGGGCAGCCCGAGCCGCTCGCCCAGCGGTACGGTCACCACCGCGCCGAGCAACAGCAGGAACAGGAGCACGAGCTGGTCCACGATCCGCAGCCTGGCACAACGGGCTCCGCGTGATCGCCAGGCGGAAACACCCGATCAGGAAACAATCCCTCTTCTTGGGGGAGACATGTCGTCGCGACCGACCGACGCCCTGCGCGATCTTCCCCGGCTCGGACTAGGCCAGACCCTTGCCCGTGCCCAGGCCCCGCAGCAGGGTGTCGACCAGGCGCGTGGCCAGGGTGTCGGCGTCGCCGTCGTGGCTCTGCGCCGCCTCGTGGATCAGCGCGTAGTAGACGCGCCTGGCCCAGTCAGGGTCGACGTCGGCGCGGAGCACTCCTGCGGCCTGGGCGCCGCGGAAGAGCCGGTCGCACCGCGCCTCCACCTCCGCGTGCACCCTGCCCACCTCGGGGTCGGACGACAGCGCCCTGCTCATCGCGAACCCCCAGTCGATCTTCACTCGCAGCACGTTCGCCGTGACCTGGTAGAGCGCGACCAGCGGAGGCGTGGTCTCGGGATGCGCGGCCTCCACGGCCGCGGCGAACTGCTTGGTCGCCCATCCCGCCATCGCGTCGACCAGCGCGTCCCTGGAGGCGAAGCGCCGGTGGACGGTCGTGCGCGCCACCCCCGCGGCCTCGGCGATCTGCTCCATGCTGGCCGCCGGGTTCTTGCTGAGCACCCGCTCGGCCGCCTCCAGGATCGTCCGTACGGTTCGCTCCGCGTCGGACCGCAGCGCACGCGTCGTCTCACTCACACCCCTGATGTTACGTCATCGTGGCCAGTCAATTCGAACTTGCGTCATCGGTGTTGCAAGTTGTACGTTAACGGCATCGACATTGACGCAGCTAAGAGAGGTTTCACGACCATGGATATGCGACTGTCCGGCAAGACCGCCGTCGTCACCGGCGCGAGCAGGGGCCTTGGCCTGGCCATCGTCAAGGCGCTGACCGGCGAGGGGATGCGGGTCGTGGCCGCCGCGCGGACGATCTCACCCGCGCTCGAGGAGAGCGGGGCGAGCGTGGTGGCGGTGGACCTGTCGACCGCGCGGGGGCCCGCCGAGCTGATCGACCAGGCGCTGGCCGAACTGGGCGACATCGATCTGCTGGTCAACAACGTGGGCGGCGGCGACGTGGGCGAGGGCCAGCTCGACGGCTTCCTCGGCTTCGGCGACGAGCAATGGCAGCAGGCCTACGAGCTGAACTTCCTCAGCGCCGTGCGCGCCACGAGGGCCGCCATGCCGAGCCTGCTGCGCCGGCGCGGCTCGGTCGTCACCATCTCCTCCAACGGCGCCCGCATGCCGCACGCGGGACCGATCACCTACACCACCGCCAAGGCGGCGCTGACCGCGTTCGGCAAGGCGCTGGCCGAGGAGTTCGGCCCGCGCGGGGTACGGGTCAACACGATCTCGCCGGGCGCGGCGCGCACCTCGATGTGGGAGGACCCCGACGGCTACGGCGCCGCGCTCGCCGCCTCGCTCGGTCTCGAACACGACCAGCTCCTGGCGGCGCTGCCGTCGAGCACGGGGATGACGACAGGCCGGTTCGTCGAACCGGAGGAGGTCGCCGCACTGGTGACCTACCTGGCCTCACCGCACGCGGGAAGCGTCAACGGCGCCGACTACGTCATCGACGGCGGCGCCATCAAAACGGTCTGAGCCGCGAGAGGCTGCGCGGGGGATGCCGGCCCCCGGGCGCGCCCCACGCCCGCGCGCCCCATGCCCACGCGCCCCGCGCCCCATGCCCACGCGCCCGGCGCCCGGCGCATCCCGGCGACAGAGCCGGCGCCAGGGCCGGCGGCTCTGTCGCCGCTAGCCGCGCAGGCCCGCGAACAGGTCGTCCTCGTGATCGGGTGCGGGGACCTTGCAGACCTTCCGCACGAAGGCCTCCGTGGAGAAGACGCGGTGCTGGGCCTCCTGCGGCATCTGCAGCAGGAAGATGCTGTCGCCCTGGCTGGCGTGCGCGCGCAACGCCTTCACCTTGTGCTCGACGTACGGCGAGACGTCGGCCACCGTGGTGATCAGCTCGTCGGGGGTGCCGAAGTCTTCGGGCAGCTCCAGCTCGTCCATCTCCATGCCCGAGGCCCGCATGTAGTCGAACATCTCCTGGACCCCCTTCCTCGACACGGCCGTGTAGTAGAGCTTGTCGGGGATGCCCGTCGACTCGGTGGCCGCCACCGCGATCCTGTGCGCCTGGATGTGGTCGGGGTGGCCGTAGCCGCCCTTCTCGTCGTAGGTGACCACCACCTGCGGCCTGTAGCGCTCCATCAACTCCGCCAACCTGGCCGCCGCGCGCTCCACCGGCACGTTCCAGAAGGAGTCGGGGTGGGCGTTGCCCTCCCAGCCGTCCATGCCCGAGTCGCGGTAGCCGAGCAGCTCGAGATGCTCGATGCCCAGGTGCGCCACCGACTCGCGCAGCTCGGTCAGCCTGCGCTCGGCGACGGCGGCGTCGTCGTGGGCGGGGTCGCCCGGCTTCACCCCGCCAGGCCCGTCACCCTGCTCACCGTTGGTGCAGGTGACCAGGACGGTCCTGATCCCCTCGGCGGCGTAGCGGGCGAGGATGCCGCCGGTGCCGATCACCTCGTCGTCGGGGTGGGCGTGCACGGCCATCACTGTCAACTGTCGATCCATCCCTGCATTCAACCTCACGACGCCGACATTTCCCCGGCAGGAGGGGTGCGCATTGGGAGTTCCCGCATTTCCCGGAAAAAGTGCGGAGCCGTCCGTATCGTTCATCTCACTGTGGAGTCGCACCGCCACAGAGGGTGATCGCGAGCCAGGGGAGGGCCGCATGGTGGGTGGCTCAGGGCGTCACGGACCAGCGGGGCCGTACGCGGATGTCGTCCAGGACCGGAGGTTCCGCCTTCTCAGAACACGCTTCCGCCGTCTGGCGATCGGCATCGTCGCCTCCTTCCTCGGCTGGTACTTCCTCTACATCGCACTGTCGGCCTTCGCCCGCGACTTCATGGCCTATCCGGCCATCGGCAACATCAACGTCGCGCTGCTGCTCGGCATCCTGCAGTTCGTCTCCACCTTCGTCCTGGCCTGGCGCTACACCCGCTACGCGCGCAGAATGCTCGACCCGCTGTCGGCGCAGCTGCGCCAGGAGGCCGAGCAGCGCCAGGCCGACCTCGAGCGGCACGAGCAGATCCTGGCCGAACGCAGGCGCATCGAGAACTGGACACCCCAGCCGCGGCACGGAAGGCGGCGCCGATGAGCGGGACGGTGCTGACCTTCGGCCTGTTCATCCTCTTCATCGTCATCACCCTCGTGGTCACGTTCTGGGTCAGGGGCAACACCCGCAGCGCCGAAGACTTCTACGCGGGCGGCAGGGCCTTCTCCGGGCCGCAGAACGGCCTGGCGCTGGCCGGCGACTACATGTCGGCCGCCTCCTTCCTCGGCATCGCGGGCATCATCGCGCTGTCGGGCTACGACGGCTTCCTCTACTCGATCGGCTTCCTGGTCGCGTGGCTGCTGACGCTGCTGCTGGTGGAGCTGATGCGCAACGCGGGCAGGTTCACGATGGCCGACGTCCTGTCCTATCGCGTACGGCAGCAGCCGAGGGTCCGCGTGGCGGCGGTCGTGTCCACGGTCACCGTCTCGGTCTTCTACCTGCTGGCCCAGATGGTGGGCGCGGGCGCGCTGGTGTCGCTGCTGCTGGGCGTCTCCACCGACACCGCCAAGGTCGTCACGATCGTCGCGGTCGGCGCGATGATGATCTTCTATGTGATGTTCGGCGGCATGAAGGGCACCACCTGGGTGCAGATCATCAAGGCCGTGCTGCTGATGTCGGGCACGATCGTGCTGACGGTGCTGGTGCTGGGCAGGTTCGGGTTCAACCTGAGCGAGATGCTGGGCGCCGCCGCCAAGGCCAGCGGCCAGCCCGACTTCCTGCGGCCCGGGGTCAGGTTCGGCCAGGACGTCGAGGGCGATCCCGTCAGGACGCTGCTGAACAAGCTCGACTTCATCAGCCTCGCCCTGGCGCTGGTCCTGGGCACGGCGGGCCTGCCGCACATCGTCACCAGGTTCTTCACCGTGCCCGACGCCCGCGCCGCCCGCGCCTCGGTCAACTGGGCGATCGGCCTGGTCGGCGTCTTCTACCTGATGACGCTGGCGCTGGGCTTCGGCGCCACCGCCCTGGTCGGGCGCGAGGCGATCACCGCGCAGGACCCCGCGGGCAACACCGCCGCCCTGCAGCTGGCGCAGGTGCTGGGCGAGTACGTCGGAGGGCCCGTCGGCGGCGACCTGATGCTCGCCTTCATCGGCGCGGTCGCCTTCGCCACCATCCTCGCGGTGGTCTCGGGCCTGGTCATGGCCTCCTCCACCTCCCTCGCCCACGACTACTTCGGCCACGTGCTGATGTTCGGCAGGCCGAGAGAGTCGCAGGAGGTCGGGGTTGCGCGCCTGTCCGCCCTGGTGATCGGGCTGCTGGCGGTCGTGCTCGCGGTGGTCGCCCGGCACCAGAACGTCGCCTTCCTGGTGGCGCTGGCCTTCGCGATGGCGGCCTCGGCGAACCTGCCCGCGATCGTGCTGTCGTTGTTCTGGAAGAGGTTCAACTCCACCGGCGTCGTCGCGGGGGTGTACGGCGGGCTGTCCGGGTCGCTGCTGCTGGTGTTCTTCTCCCCCGTCGTGTCGGGGAAGGTCGACCCGGTCACCGGGGCCAGCCTGTCGCTACTCCCCCGTGGCGTCGATTTCGCCTTCTTCCCGATGGAGAACCCCGGCCTGGTGTCGATCCCGCTCGGCTTCGTCTGCGCGGTCGCCGGAGCGTTGCGGAGCAGGGAGCAGCCCGACACCGACAGGTTCGACGAGCTGTCGGTCCGCTCCCTCACGGGGACCGGCGCGCACCGGGCCCCGACGAGGGGAACACGGCGGCAGCACTAGATGAATGAGTCCAAGGCGTAGCTGCGGAGATAGGGCGAGGGCGCCCACCCTCAGTTTGTGACGACCAAGTTGGACACCCTCGCAACCGCACTGTATGTGAAGGTCGATGATCTACTGAAGGCCTCACCAGGCCTGGCCCCGTGGCGGCCGAAGACAGGTATCGGGCCCACGCTCAGCGACGCCGAACTGGTGACCTTGGCGGTCATGTCAGCGTTGCTGGGCTTCGTCTCCGAACGACGCTGGCTGCGCTATGCCCACGCCGAACTGGGCGGGATGTTCCCTTACCTGCCCGGACAGTCGGGGTACGGCAAACGGCTACGGAAGGCATCGGGGCTGGTCCTGCACATCATCAGGATGTTGGCCGCCGACACCACGCTGTGGAGCGACGATGTGTGGGTCGTCGACTCCACCCCGGTGGAGTGCGGCCGCTCCCGCGATACCGCTCGGCGCAGTGACCTGGCCGGGTGGGCCGAGTACGGCTACTGCGCCAGTCACTCCCGCTATTTCTGGGGGCTGCGGTTACATCTGCTGTGCACCCTGGGCGGGCTGCCGGTGATGTTCGCCCTCACCGGCGCCAAGGCCGATGAGCGCCACACCCTGCTCGGGATGCTCGATGCCGCTCCCGAGGTGGTGGCCGGCCATCCGGGCCAGTCGATCATCGCCGACCGGCAGTACTACGGGCGGGACTTCGAGCACGCGCTGACCGAGCGTGATCTGCGCCTGCTGCGACCGGCCCGCCAGGGCGAAAGCGAGCGGGCCGGAGCGCGGCTGTTCAAACCGCTACGCCAGACCATCGAATCGATCAACCAAACCTTCAAGGGCCAGCTCGACCTGGAACGCCACGGGGGCCGGACCCCAGCCGGCGTCCTCATCCGCGTGCTGTCCAGGATCCTCGCGCTGACCACCGTGATCTGGCACAACGACAAGACCAGCCAGCCGATCAAACGATCCCTGATCGCCTACGACCACTGAACGTGACCATACGCCTTGGACTCATTCATCTAGCCCGTCGGCGTTCCAGATCCTAGGTTTCCCTTGAGTGCTTCTCGATCAAGGGAGACAGCATGACGGAACTCGCCGAGCGGATGCATCGGACCTTCTTCCGGATGATGTCCCTGCTCTCCCCTCGGGGGCAGGGCGTCTTCCTGCGCCGTTACTTCGACTGGTGGCACCGCACGCCCGATCCGTGGAGGCTCGGGAGCGACGCCTACGAGCGGCACAAGTACGCCATGACGCTGGAGGCGGTTCCCCGCCTGCCGTACCGGCGGATTCTGGAGGTGGGGTGCGCGGAGGGGGTGTTCACCGACGCTCTGGCGCGGCGCTTCCCCGACGCCGAGATCGTCGGTATCGACATCTCCACGCGGGCCCTGCAGCGGGCCAGGCAGCGGACGGAGAAGGCCAGGTTCGTCCATGCCGACCTCCTGAGCCATCCTCTTGAAGAGCGGTTCGACCTGGTCTTCTGCGCGGAGACGCTCTACTACGTGGGCAGGTCGGGACGGCTTCGCCAGGCCTCGCAGCGGCTGGCGGGGCTGCTGGCCGAAAACGGGGTGCTGGTGCTGGTGCATCCGTGGCCCGAGGCGGCGAGCCTGCACAGGTTCGCCGACGCCGACCGCTCACTGTCGCCCGTGACCGACCGGGTCGACACCGGCACCCATCGGCCCTTCGCCGTCGCCGTCTATCGCAAGGCCTGAAGGTCACCTGCCGCCGGTGAAGGCCGGCTCGCCGGGCTTCGGCGCCCAGACGAGGCGGCGTCGTCGGCGGAGACGAGGGCCACGGCGGCCTCCTGCGGGCCGGCCGCCTCGCGCACGCCGTCGGGCAGGGGCTCGACGAGGGCGCGCCGGTCGGGGTGGGAGATCCACAGGAGCCGCGCCCTGCTTGACGAGCAGCTAGTCGGCGGTGGTTCTGGTGGTCACTTCGGCTCCGTGGAGTAGACGAGGGAGAGGACGCCGGTCTCGAAGGTGGTGGAGGAGACGAGCTTGAGCGGGATCTGGCCGGTGCCCTCGAACAGTCGCTGGCCGGCGCCGACGACGATCGGGTGAACCATCAGGTAGAGCTCGTCGAGCAGGTCGTGCTCGAGCAGCGATCTGACCAGGGTGGCGCTGCCGCTCATCGCGATGGTGCCGCCGTCCTGCCGCTTGAGCGCGGTGAGCTCCTCGACGAAGGAGTCTCCCTTGATCAGCGTGCTGTTGGTCCAGTCGGCCGAGTCGAGCGTGTTCGAGACGACGTACTTCTTGACGTTGTTGATGTGGTCGGCGAAGACGTCGCCCTGGCCGCTCTTGCTGGGCCAGTAGGCGGCCCACTCCTCGTAGTTGACGCGGCCCATGAGCATGGCGTCGGACTCGGCCATCTGCGCGCCGATCGCGGCGCCCATCTCGTCGTTGAAGTAGGGGAAGTGCCACTGGTCGGGAGACTCGACGACGCCGTCGAGGGAGATGAAGAAGGCAGCCGTGATCTTTCGCATGTCGTCTCCTCATGTTCCTTGCGGTGTGGCTCCAGCCTCGCACCGACAACTTTTCTTGTCAAGAGTGCCGGTGTCACTCCGACGGCCGCCGCGAAGCGCCACGTCTCAGGGGCGGAAGCCGGGCAGGTGCGCTCGCAGGTAGGGGGCGGTGCGGCTGCCTGGGACGGCGGCCACCTCCTCGGGCGTGCCCTGGGCGACGATCGTGCCGCCCTGCTCGCCGCCGCCCGGCCCCAGGTCGATGACGTGGTCGGCGGCCAGGATGACGTCGAGATCGTGCTCGACGACGACCACAGTGGCGCCGCCGTCCACGAGGGCGCCGAGCTGGCGCATCAGCACCTCGGTGTCGGCGGGGTGCAGCCCCGCGGTCGGCTCGTCCAGCAGGTAGAGGGTGCTGGCCCGCTCGGTCCCCGACGGTTCGAGGCCGACCTGCTGAAGATGCGCACCCGCGAGGGCATGGCAATCGCCCGCTCGCGCGGCAAACTCAAGGGCAGGCAACCCAAACTCACCGCCCGCCAGCAAGCCGAACTGGTCCGGATGCACGCCACCAGCAGCTACACCATCGCCGACCTGATGGAGCTCTTTCCGTCGGCCGCGCCGCCGTCTACCGCGTCCTGGACCCCCCGGGCCGACCCGACGAACAACTCGACAATCAGGCAGTGTCGTGAACACCTCGCTCGATCCAACCGCACGGTCATCGTCGTGGTGATGGTGGCGTCTTGGGGTTGCTGGTGCCTCGATAGAGGGACGGCGTAAATAGGCCTTTGACCTGCCCGTAACTACGGGTGGATACTTCCCTGCGGGCGCGGTCCACGAGTCCACGGCACGGCAATGAGGGCCGGCCGTCACCTATGATCGATATCGCTCGAACGTCCGTCGTCGACTCGTTCCACGTCCCCGGCTGGGATGCGCGGCGCCGCCCCGACGGGTCGGCGCATATGTCTTTGGCGGAGCGGGCTCCAGAGCGCCCGAGCCGCCGCAGGGGAACGAGGTGGTAAGGGTGCCGCAGCGCACGGTCGTACCGACAGGCGGGCACGCTCCGGTCGGTGAATCCTACGTTGTCTCCCTAGGCGGAGCATGAGGCGACCACGAGGATTCAGGGGCCCGCGACTGGGACTGACGCGCCTCACGATTGCGGCGAGTGCGGTGCTCGCCTTGTTGATAGGTGTCGCGTTCGCGGTCCTGCTGTGGGCGATCGCTGACGCCAACAGCTCCACATCGGCGAGACGGGCTTCTCGGACGGCTCTCGTCGAAGTCGGCAATCTGGAACAACTGGTCCTCGACCTCGAGACAGGGCAGCGCGGCTTCCTGATCACCAAGCGTGAGGAGTTTCTCCAGCCGTGGCAGGCGGCGCGCAAGGAGTTCCCGGCGCAGGCGCGGAGGTTCACCGAAACCGCTACCTCCCCCGAACAGCGGCGCATCGCCGAACAGATCACGCACGGCGCCGACTCGTTGGTGAGCGACTACTCGGTTCCGCTGGTGGAGGCGGTGCGGCGAGGGGATCCCGCCGCATCCGGTCTGGCGGCGACGGCCGAGGGCAAGCGGCGCGTCGATGCCCTGCGCGCTCAGTTCGACCAGTACACGGCGGGCGAACGCGCCCAGCTCGCGGCGCGTGAAGACACCGCAATGGCCAACGGGCGGCGGGCGGTGATTGCGGCAGGTGCGGGGCTGGCGGCATCGACCGCGCTGGTGGCCGCGTTCACGGTGCTCCAGCACCGGGCCGTCGTGCGGCCCGTCCGGGGGGCGGCTGCCGCGGCGGAGCGGCTCGCCGACGGGGACCTCGGAGTGCGGATCGTCCCGAGCAAGGTGGCGGAGATCGGCGCGTTGGGCACGTCCTTCAACTCCATGGCGGCCTCATTGCAGGACAGCCGCAGGCGCATCATGGAAAGCGTCGAGGAGGTACACCGACGCACGGCTCGGGACCTGCACGACGGGGCGCAGCAACGACTCGTCAGCCTGATGATCGGGCTCCGGCTTGTACGGGAGCTGGTCCCCGATGCGGAACCGTCCACCACCGAGCTGCTGGACCAGTCGATCGCCGACGCGCAGACGGCGATCGATGAGCTGAGGGAGCTGGCGTCGGGGATCTACCCTCTCGTGCTGACGGTGAAGGGGCTGGTGGCGGCGGTGCAGGACCTGGCGTCCCGCAGTCCGATCCCCGCCGTCGTCGAAAGCGACTTTGACCAGAGGATTCCCGCGGCCGTTGAATCGAACGCCTATTTCGTCGTGGCGGAAGCCGTGACGAACGCGGTCAAGCACGCCCAGGCATCCCGGATCGACATCTTCCTGGAGTTCGGAGAGGCACTGCAGATTCGGGTCGTCGACGACGGCGTCGGCGGTGTGAACGCCGCCACCGCCGGCAGCGGCCTGACCGGGCTGGCCGATCGGCTGGCCGCCTTCGATGGCACGTTGACCATCGAGTCGCCCCTGGGCGGCGGCACGACGATCCTGGCGCAGATCCCGATACCGCCCTGAGGCCGCTTAAGGACGAACCGTGGGGTTGGCCCCATGGCCTGCACGTGCTCCCGTCGGAGACGCTGGTTTGGTGCCAGTCAACGTGGTGGTCGTCGACGACGACCCCGGATTCCGTCGCATCGCCAGGGCTCTGCTGGCCGCGCGAGGGCTGCGGGTCGTCGCCGAGTCGCCGGACGGGGCATCGGCGATCGCGGCGGTCCGAGAACACCGCCCTGACGGCGTGCTGCTCGATCTTCATCTTCCGGGCGAGGACGGGCTGTCCGTCGCCCGAGCGCTCACCCGAGAGGGGCAATCGCTGAGGATCGTGCTGACCTCCACCGACTCTTGGACGTGGTCGGAGGAGGAACTGGCCAGTGCCGGAATCCTGCGCTTCGTGGCCAAGGACCGGCTGTTCGACACCGACCTGATCGCTCTGTTCTCGCCTACCGCTTGAGGTAGCGCAGCACGGCGAGAACACGGCGGTGCTGTGAGTATTCGGTCTGCTGCAAGCCCAGCTTGAGGAAAATGCCGGTCACGTGGCGCTCCACCGCCGGAACCGTCACCACAAGCTTGTCGGCGATGCCGGAGTTGGAATGCCCCTCGGCCATCAACGCCAGGACCTCACGCTCCCGGGGAGTCAACCTCTCCAGCGGGTCCGCGGCGCGCCGGCGGCTGACGAGCGTGGCGATGACGTCCGGGTCGAGCGCCGAACCGCCGGCGATGACCCGCTGCACCGCGTCCATGAGGACCTGCGGGCTGGCGACCTTCTCCTTGAGCAGGTAACCGACGCCACTCGGATCGTCTCCGACGAGATCGAGGGCGAAGGAGGCTTCCAGGAACTGCGACAGCACGATCACCGGCGTGCCCGGCCGCTCCGCCCGGATCCGGCGCGCCGCCTGAAGTCCGTCGTCGGCCAGGTTTGGCGGCATCCGGATGTCGGCGATCACCACGTCCGGCTTGTGCTCCGCGGCGGCGCTGACCAGTTCCACGGCGTTGGAGACCGACGCGACGACCTCGACGCCGGACCGCTTCAGCATGGCCGTGATGCCCTCACGGACGATTGGCTGGTCTTCTCCGAGCACTGCACGCAGGGGCCCGCTCATGCAGGCATCCTAGTCGGCGGCGCCGACCCGGTCGGATCGGGCGGGGACGCCGGTTCCTCTCAGGCGCACCGTGGGGTTTTCCCCAGGGACGGTCTCGGGGTGGCCGACACAGGGTTTGAAGGCGGCTCGACAGCCGTCCGGATAGCCCCTGACCAGACTGGAAGGCATCCAAGGCGGCTCCCTGCAGAGCTCCGTTCAGTCGTCGCCCCTTTAGTGGAGGAGCATCATGTCTGTGACGTTCACGCCGGTCACCGCCCGTACGAGCGGCCGCGGCGGCCGTGAGCGCTGCACCTCGATGCACTTCGTGCAGGGAGTTGGTTGTGGAGGCGTGACTCCACAACTGTGGCTGGCCGTGCTTTCCGTACCGCCCTCCGGCGCTCGCCGCGCGTACAACCAGTGCGCCGAACTCGTGCTGTCCGGAGAGCACACAGTCCGTGCTGCGTCACGCCCCAAGGCGTGACGGTTCAAGGCTCGACCCAAGGTCTCAAGAAAGGGATATTTATGTCCGAGACTCCCACTATCGTGCTTGTGCACGGCGCCTTCGCCGATGGCGCCAGCTGGGCGCCCGTGACGCTGCGGCTGCTCGACCAGGGCTACAAGGTTCTCGTACCCCCCGTCTTCAACCGCAGCCTGTCCGGCGACTCGGCTTACATCAAGTCGTTCGTCGAGCAGATCGATGGGCCGGTCATCCTCGCCGGCCACTCCTACGGGGGCGCCGTCATCACGGTCGCTGGTGTCGCCGACAACGTCGTCGGGCTGGTCTACGTGTCTGGGTACGCCCTCGAGGAGGGCGAGAGCCTGGGACAACTGCAGGGCGGATTCCCCGATTCTGAGCTCGCGGCGAACCTCGCCTACTCTCCCTACCCGATCGAGAGCGGCGAGCCCGGCACGGATGTGTCGGTGAACATCGACGCCTTCCCCGCCGTGTTCGCCGCCGGTGTCAACACAGACAAGGCGAAGGTGCTCGCGGTATCGCAGCGGCCTCTATCGGCGATCGCGTTCGGAGAGCCCGCATCAGTGGCCGCGTGGAAGACCAAGCCGGGCTGGGGGATTGTCTCCAGCGCCGACCGCACCATCAATCCCGATGTCGAGCGCTTCGGTTACACGCGGGCCGGCTTGCGGAAGGTGATCGAGATCGACGCCCCTCACCTGGTGATGCAGACCCACTCGGCCGAGGTGGCGACGTTCATCACCGACGCGATCGCCGAACTCGGCTGACATCCAACCTGACACAGAAGGAGTAAAGGCGATCATGGCAGGAAACCCCTTGGGCATCTCGCTTGAGAAGGCGGCACAGGAGTTCGTCGATGCGACCTCGGAGCCCCCATTTCTCTACCAGCTTGCTCCAGAGGCGGGCCGCAAGGCCGTCGACGGAGTGCAGGACAGTCCGATCTTCAAACCTGAGATCGACGAAGAGTGGATCACCGTCGACGGCGGCCCCACCGGTTCGGTGAAGGTCCGCATCGTCAAGCCCCGAGGCGCCGTCGGAACCCTCCCGGTGATCATCTACACCCACGGCGCAGGCTGGGTGTTCGGCGACGCGCACACCCACGACCGCCTCGTCCGTGACCTGGCTGTCGGCGCGAACGCGGCCGTGGTCTTTCCCGAGTACGACCGTTCCCCAGACGTGCACTACCCGGTCGCGAACGAGCAGTCCTACCGCGTAGCTCAGTGGGTCACCACCGATGGCGTCGGGAAGGGGCTGGACTCTTCAAAGATCGCTATTGCCGGCGACTCGGTCGGCGGCAACATGGCCATCGCATTGACGCTTATGGCGAAAGAGCGCGGTGACGTCTCGTTCGTGCAGCAGGTGCTGTTCTACCCCGTGACCGACGCCAACTTTGACACCGCTTCGTACGCGGAGTTCGCCGAAGGGTACTTCCTCACCCGCGAGGGGATGAAGTGGTTCTGGGACCAGTACACCACCAGTGAGCAGGACCGCGCACAGATCACGGCCTCGCCACTGCGCGCTACCACCGAGCAGTTGACCGGCCTGCCGCCCGCACTGATCATCAACGCGGAAGCTGACGTTCTGCGGGACGAGGGGGAAGCGTTCGCAGGCAAGCTGCGCGAGGCGGGCGTTCCCGTCACACAGGTTCGGTACGCGGCGATCATTCACGACTTCGTGATGGTCAACTCCATGCATGACACTCACGCCGCCAAGGCTGCCATCGCGCAGGCCGTCGCCGTGCTCAAGGAAGCCCTGCACGGCTGACTCACACGTCAGTGCCGGGTCGACATCGCCGTCCCGGCACTGACTCCACCATTCCCGGCGACGCCGGGACGGCTGTCCTCTCGTTCCTCGACCCCGGCATTGGAGCCGCTGTGGCGTCGAACGATCCGCATCGCGCAGGAGCAGACCAATGACCGTGTGGGGCGTCGCCTGGTCACGTCTTCGTGACGGACAGCACCCCGTAGCCACGGGATCGTCATCGGCCTGGGTGGCTTGGTCGGTCTGGTAGGCGCGGTGGTCGCGTTACGCCGTACCCTGCCGTTGCCCGGCCTGGACGTCCGGCCTGGACGTCCGGCCTGGCCTGGCCGCGTCGACCAACCCGGCCGGCGCGGCGACTGCCGAAGAACGGTCGCCGGTTCGGCTGGTGTCGCTGCCGCGACGGTCTGCCCGCAGCTTCGTCGGCCGCCAGGACGCGATCTCGGCCAGCCGCGCGGCACCGCCTGCGCGTCGTGCACTGCGCTGCGAGCGCCCAGCAGCACCTGTACGGGCACGGACAGCTCACGCACCTACTCGTCGGTATAGGTGGGCGGCATGGGCAGCCGCCGGCGGAAAGACCGGCCGGAGGCTCCCGCCTCCGTCGTGCGGAGGCGGGATCAGATGGTCTCGATCGCCTGCGGCAGCCCCTTCAGACCGTCGCAGACCACCATCAGCGCATCACCGACGCCGCGGTTCTTGATCTCGGTCAGCACGTGCAGCCAGAACGTCGCGCCCTCACCGCCATCGCCGGCCCACAGCCCGAGGATGTCGCGCTCGCCGTCGACGGTGACCGCCATGGCCAGGTAGATGGGCCGGTTGGCGACCTGGCCGTCGCGCAGCTTGACGTGCACGGCGTCGATGAAGATCACCGGGTAGACGGCATCCAGCGGCCGGTTCTGCCACTCGGCCATCCCCTCTAGGACCTTGTCGGTGATGGTGGAGATGGCCTGCTTGGACACCTCGGCACCGTAGACCTTGGCCAAATACGCGGAGATCTCCCCGATGGTCAGCCCCTTGGCGGCCAGAGAGATGACCATCTCGTCCACGCTGGACAGCCGGCGTTGCCGCTTGCGGACGATCTTCGGCTCGAAGCTGCCGTCCCGATCGCGGGGCACGCTGATCTCCACCGGCCCCACATCGGTGAGCACGGTCTTGGCCCTGCTGCCGTTGCGCGAGTTACCCGCCCCGCGACCAGCCGGATCGTGCTTGTCGTGGCCGAGATGGTCGGTGATCTCGCCTTCCAGCGCTGCGCCGCATGGGCCATGAGCCCTGCCAGGACGGCCACGGTCAGATGAGAGCATTGCCGCGGCTCATCGGTAGGCGAGGCGGCGCAGCAGGATCTCCGCAGGCCCCCGGTAGCCGGCTCGGCGCATGAACTCGGCGAGAGCGACGGACACCACCCAGGTGGCCGCGGCCACCCCCGTGGCGCCGGCCAGCCCGAGGTCGTCCTGCAACGCGAACCCGTACGGGTAGAAGACCAGGACGAACACCACGGACTGGAAGAGATAGAGGCTCACCGAGCGCCGGCCGAGCGCCTGGACGGCGGTGGTGAAACGGTTCGGCCGCCCGACTCGGCGTAGAGGGTGCCGAAGGCCAGCGACGACTTGCCCGAGCCCGACACGCCGGTCGGCCGGCCGGGATCGCGATCAGCCCTCCAGGTAGCGGCGGAAGGCGACCAGGGCGTCGCGCGGCATGACGACGTCCACGCCACGCAGGTTGTGCACCCTCGCGCCGCGTACCCGGACGTACTGGTCAGGCTCCATGCGCACGACGTTACCGGGCCCCGTCCAAGATTCTTCCAAGATTTTTCCGGCCGGATGTCGAGAAAGGGGCCCCGGTTTCTACGTCTCCTGTGAAAAGGAGGAACAGTGATGGAAACGCTGGTCAGTGGGGGCGCGTTCTTCGAGGGGGCGCGCTGGCACGAGGGGCGCCTGTGGGTCTCGGACTTCTGGCGCTACCAGGTCTTCGCGATCTCGATGGACGGCACGGCCGAGCCCGTCGCCGAGGTGCCCGGCGCGCCGTCCGGTCTCGGGTGGCTGCCCGACGGCGACCTGCTCGTGGTCTCGATGATGGACAACAAGCTCCTCAGGGTGAGCGAGGGCAAGGCGGTGGAGTACGCCGACCTGTCGCCGTACAGCACGCAGTTCAGCAACGACCTGGTGATGGACGGCCACGGCCGCGCCTACGTCGGGACCATCGACTTCGCCGGGCCCGACACCGTCCTGCTGCGGGTCGACCAGGACGGCTCGGTCACGGTGGTCGCGGAGGGGATGCGCTTCCCCAACGGCATGGTCATCACCGACGGGGGCGCGACGCTGGTCGTCGCCGAGTCGTGGGCGGGGCGGCTGACCGCCTTCGACCTCGCCCCCGACGGATCGCTGGGCGGCAGGCGCACGTGGGCGCAGCTGCCCGAGGGCAGCGCGCCCGACGGCCTGGCGCTCGACGCGGACGGCACGATCTGGGCGGCCGACGCGGGCGGCAACAGAGCCGTCAGGGTCCGTGAGGGCGGCGAGATCGTCGACGAGGTCAGCGCGGGCGAGCTCGGCGTCTTCGCCTGCGCGCTGGGCGGGGGCGACGGGCGCACGCTGTTCCTGTGCACGGCGCCCGACGCGAACAAGGCCGCCGAGCAGCGCGAGGGGAGGATCCTGTCGGTGCGGACGCGGCCATGACGGTCCGCCGGCTCAGCGCTTGACGGCGCGCAGGACGACGAACTTCGGGTCGCTGGCGACGACCTCGCAGTTGCCGAAGAGCCTGCGCAGCTTGGCGTGGTAGCCGAGGTGCCTGTTGCCGATCACCCACAACTCGCCGCCCCTGCGCAGCGCCGTACGGGATCCGGTGAACATCCGCCAGGCCGTGTCGTCGGTGGTGGCGCGGTGGGTGTGGAAGGGCGGGTTGTTGAGCACCAGGTCGACCGAGCCCGGCTCGACGTCCGCCATGCCGTCGCCCGTCGCGAAGCGGGCGGCGGCCCCGGCCTGGGATCCGAGGTTGGCCTGGTAGGTGGCCCGCGCCGAGGCGACCGCCTGGTGCGACTCGTCGACGAACAGCGCCTCGGCCTCGGGGTTGGCCAGCGCCATGGACAGGCCCACCACGCCGTTGCCGCAGCCGAGGTCCACGACGCGCTCCGGGCCCCTGCTGCCCGGCAGGTGGCGCAGCAGGAACCTGGTGCCGATGTCGAGGCGGTCGGCGCAGAAGATGCCGGCGTGGTTGACGACGGTGCGCCCCGAGGCGGGGCCGACGTCGTCGGGCAGGGCGTAGCTGACCGGCCACGGGCTCGGCGTTCTCGGCAGCGAGGGGTCTGGGGCGCAGAAGATGAGGCGCGCCTTGCGCTCGGCCAGGGAGGTCCTGGTGGGGCCGAGGATACGCTCGAAGGCCCGCAGGGTCGAGGTGTGGATCTCGGTGACCATGCCGGCGCCGACCACGACCGTGCCCTCGTGGACGGCGGGCGCCAGGCGGTGCAGCTGGTCCTCCAGCAGCGCGAGGTTCTTGGGCACCCGCACCAGCAGCGCGTCGACGCGGTCGGGCGGGGTGTCCCTGGTGGACAGCAGGCGCACCTGTCCCTCGTCGATCCCGTTGCGCTTCAGGTTGGCCCTGGTGGCCTCCTGGGTGAGGAAGGAGTCGGTGATCTGGGTGGGCCGGTGGGCGGCCAGCGCGGTGACCAGCGCTCCCCACCGGTCGCCGAACACGACCACGTCGCCGTGGAGGGTGTCGCCGAGGTGCCGCAGGAGGTACTCGTCGGCGGCGTCCCACGCGCGCAGCTGGTCGCGGGGGTTGGCGGGGTAGCGGGTCAGGTCGAGCTCGTTCATCGCGCCCCAGGGTAGCCGAGCAGGTGGAGAGGGACGCCGCCCGCTAGAGTTCGTGTCCACCATGATCGAACGAACCGGTTCCGTCGCGCTGGTGACGGGAGCCTCCAGAGGACTCGGCGCCGCTCTCGCCAGGCGACTGGCCGCCGACGGTTGGACGGTGGCCGTCAACTATCGTTCGGGCGCCGAGGCGGCTCGAGCGGTGGTCGAGGAGATCAGGCGAAAGGGCGGCGCCGCCGAGGCGTTCGCCGCCGACGTCACTGACGAGGAGTCGGTCACGACACTGTTCGCCGAGGTCGGCAGGGCGCTGGGCCCCGTGGAGGTCGTCGTCGCCAACGCCACGGGCCCGCAGCCGAGCATCACGGTCGAGGAGCTCACCTGGCAGGGGCACCTGGACCAGCTGCTGTTCTTCGTCAAGAGTCCGACCCTGCTGCTGCGCGCCGCGCTGCCCGCGATGAAGGCGAGAGGGCGGGGACGGCTGATCCAGATCGGCTCCGACAGTTTCGCTCGCGCCCTGCCCGGCATGTCGGCCTACGTCGCCGCCAAGGGGGCGCAGCTCGGCCTGACCAGGTCGTGGGCGCGCGAGCTTGGCCCCCACGGCATCACCGTCAACCTCGTGGCGCCCGGCTGGATCCCGGTCGAGCGGCACGCGGACCTGCCCGCCGATGAGCTGGCCGCCTACGTCGCGGAGACGCCGGTGCGCAGGACGGGCACCCCTGAGGACGTGGCCGCGGTGGTCTCCTTCCTCGCCTCCGACGCGGCGGGGTTCGTCAACGGCGAGCAGATCACCGTCAACGGCGGTCACACCGTCACCTGACCGCGCGAGGAGAGGAGCGAACGGCGTGGAGCGCTTCGAGGTGGGCCAGACGGCCCTGGTGGTGAACGTGCCCGCGGCCGAACCCGTCGTGGGGCGCTGGCGCGGGCTCTACGACTCCTCCGCCCGCTACGGCGTGGGCGCGCACGTCACGGTCCTCTACCCGTTCCTGACGCTCGGGCGGATCGACGCAGGGGTGCGCGACGAGCTCGCACGCCTGTTCGCGGCCCGCAGGGCGTTCGACCTGACCTTCCGCGCGACCGGCCGCTTCCCCGGCGTGCTCTACCTGGCCCCCGAGCCCTCCGGGCCGCTGCGCGAGCTCACCGAGGCGGTCACCGCCCGCTGGCCCGAGGCCCGGCCGTACGGCGGGCGCCACCCGGACGTGGTCCCCCACCTGACGGTCGCCGACGGCGCGGAGGCCGACGTCATGGCGCGGATCGAGGCCGACCTGGTCACGCGGCTACCCTTCACCGCCCAGGTGGGAGGGGTCACGCTGGCGACCTTCGACGGCACGACGTGGCGGGCCGAGCAGTTCTTCCCCCTCGGCGACGGCGACTACGGGATGCCGGGCTCGTTGGCCGCTGTGCTGGCCGACGTGGCCGCCGAGCGGGTGGCACAGGACGCGATGTGGGGCGTCCAGGAACTCCCCGACGGCACGGGCCCCGAGCGCACCGCGGCGGCGGCCCAGGCCAGGGCCGAGCTCGAGGCGGCCGCGAGGCAGGGCGAGCACACCTGGCGGCACGTGCTGCTCGAGGAGGTCATGGAGGCCTTCGCCGAGGACGACCCCGACCTGCTGCGCGCCGAGCTGGTGCAGGTCGCGGCCGTGGCGGTGAAGTGGGCTCAGGCGCTGGAGCGGCGCGGCGGGGCGGTCGCGCCACACGAGGTGAAGAGGGCCAGGTTCAGGACGATCGTGGACGTGCACGTGCTGTTCGTCCGCGAGGGGCGGGTCCTGCTCGGACGGCGCGCGAACACCGGCTACGCCGACGGCCTGTGGCACCTGCCCTCAGGACATCTGGAGGAGGGCGAATCGGCGCTCGAGGCCGCGGTACGGGAGGCCAGGGAGGAGGTAGGCGTGGTGATCGACCCCGCCGACCTGACCTTCGCGCACGCCATGCACCGGGCGCCCGACAGGATGGGGCTGTTCTTCCGCGCCGAGCGGTGGACCGGCGAGCCGTACAACGCCGAGCCGGGAAAGTGCGCCGCGCTCGACTGGCATCCGCTGGACGCGCTGCCCGACGCCCTGGTGCCCTACCCGCAGGCGGCGCTCCTGGCGATCCTGCGCGGCGAGCCGTTCGCGCAGTTCGACTTCTGACGGATTAGGACCGCGACGGAGCCGGGCCCCACTGACCGGGGCTCCGACCGACCGGGGCTCCGACCGATCGGGGTTCCGACAGGGAGGAGGCGCGGGTGCTCGACTACGACAGTGAGGCGGCCCACTACGACGCCACGCGCGAAGGAGAGGTCAGGGGCGCGGGCGGCGGCGGAGGCGGTCGAGAGACTCCTTCCCGGCTCGGCGGCGGTGATCGCCGATGTGGCCTGCGGGATCGGTATCGTCACCGCCCTGCTCAGGCGCCTGGGACGGTGGATCGTGGGCGTCGACAGCTCGCCCGGCATGGCGCGGGTGGCCGCCTCCCGCCTGGAGGCGTCCGTGGTGATCGGCGACGCGCGGCGGTGCGCGCCCGGCCGAGCTGGAGGAGCTCGACGCCCTGCCGGCCGCGCTGCCCGAGCAGGATCGCCCGCGTCCCGACCCCGTCTACGCTGATCGCGCTGGCTTCCACTCACCGGAAGCCGGTGCGTGCGGGCGGGGCGATCGCGCCCTAGCGTCGTCGCTGTGAACGAGGTCTTCGTCGTGGACGCGGTCCGCACGCCCATCGGCAGGTACGGCGGGGCGCTGTCCGGCGTCCGCCCCGACGATCTGGCCGCGCACGTCATCAAGGAGCTGCTGGCCCGCTCCCCCGCCCTCGACCCCGCCGCGATCGGCGACGTGGTGTTCGGCAACGCCAACGGCGCGGGCGAGGACAACCGCAACGTCGCCAGGATGGCCTCGCTGCTGGCGGGGCTGCCGGTCGGCGTGCCCGGCGCGACGGTCAACAGGCTGTGCGGCTCCGGGATGGAGGCGGTGATCCAGGCCTATCGCGCCATCGCCCTCGGCGACGCCTCGGTGGTGGTCGCGGGCGGCGTCGAGTCGATGAGCCGCGCTCCGTGGGTGCTGCCCAAGCCTTCGCGCGCCTTCCCCGCGGGCAACCAGGAGCTGGTCTCCACCACACTGGGCTGGCGCCTGGTCAATCCGCGCATGGCCCCCGAGTGGACGGTCTCCCTCGGCGAGGGCGCCGAGCTGGTCGCCGACAGGCACGGCGTCTCGAGGCAGGCGCAGGACGCCTACGCGCTGGCCAGCCACCAGAAGGCGGCCGAGGCCGATTTCGGCGCCGAGGTGGTGGCCGTCGGCGAGGTCGTCAGGGACGAGTCCATCCGCGAGGACACCTCGCTGGAGGCGCTGGCCAGGCTGAAGCCCGCCTTCCGCGAGGGCGGCACGGTAACGGCGGGAAACTCCTCCCCGCTCAACGACGGCGCCGCCGCGCTGCTGCTGTGCGACGCGGACGGCCTGGCCGCCGTCGGGCGTGAGCCGCTGGCCAGGATCACCGGCAGCGCGGTCAGCGCGATCGAGCCGCAGTACTTCGGCCTCGGCCCCGTCGAGGCGATGAGAAAGGCGCTGAGGGGACGCGAGCCGTCCGTCGTCGAGCTGAACGAGGCCTTCGCCGCCCAGGTGCTGGGGTGCCTGGCCGAGCTGCCCGACCTCGACCCCTCGATCGTCAACCCGCGCGGCGGGGCCATCGCCCTCGGCCATCCGCTCGGGGCCTCGGGCGCGCGCATCACCGGCGCCGTCGCCCACCAGCTGGCCTCCGCGGGCTCGGGCCTCGGCCTCGCGGCGTTGTGCATCGGCGTCGGCCAGGGCCTGGCCGTCGTCCTGGAGCGCTGAGGAATTCATGACCCAAGAACGCATTTCCGCCGAGATCGCCGACCTGCACGAGGCGTACCTGAAGGAGGGGGTCGAGCGGCACCATGCCGCCCGCGACTTCGCCCCCTACCGCAGCAGCGCCCTGCGTCACCCGCACCAGCCGCTCGTGGTGGTGGACGACCCCGAGGCCGCCGAGCTGACCGGCCCGGTCTTCGGCGTCACGGACGTGACCGCCCTCGACGCCGACCTCACCCGTCAGCATCAGGGTCAGCCGCTCGGCGAGCGCATCACGGTGACCGGAAGGGTCCTCGACAGGGCGGGGCGCCCCGTACGCGGCCAGCTGGTCGAGGTGTGGCAGGCCAACGCCTCGGGACGCTATCTCCACCAGCGCGACGACCATCCGGCGCCGCTCGACCCCAATTTCACCGGCGTCGGCCGCTGCCTGACCGACGACGAGGGCCGCTACGCGTTCACGACGGTTAGGCCCGGCGCCTACCCGTGGCGCAACCACCGCAACGCCTGGCGGCCCGCGCACATCCACTTCTCGCTGTTCGGCACGGCCTTCGCGCAGCGGTTGATCACGCAGATGTACTTTCCCGGCGATCCGCTGTTCCCCTACGACCCGATCTTCAACTCCGTCCTGGACGAGCGGGCCAGGCAGCGGATGATCGCGGCCTACGACCACGACCTGTCGGTTCCCGAGTGGTCGCTCGGCTACCGGTGGGACATCGTGCTGGACGGCCCCTCCGCGACCTGGATGGAATCATGATCAAACCCACTCCTTCGCAGACCGTCGGCCCGTTCTACGGCTACGCGCTGCCGTTCGCGGGCGGCGGCGACCTGGCCCACGGCGGCATCGTGCTCCACGGCAGGGTCTACGACGGAGCGGGCGAGCCCGTCCCCGACGCGCTGCTGGAGTTCTGGCAGTCCGACCCCGACGGCGGGCTGCGCGGCGCGCCCGGCTCGCTGCGGCGTGATCCGGTGACGGGGGCGATCATCGGCAGGCACGGCCTCGACTTCACCGGCTTCGGCAGGGTCGCCACCGACGCCGACGGGCGCTGGATGCTGCGCACGCTGATGCCTGGACTGCCCTACATCTCGGTCTGTGTCTTCGCGCGCGGCCTGGGCCACCACCTCTACACTCGCGCCTATCTGCGTGACGAGCCCGGCGACCGGCTGCTGGCCGCCCTCGAGCCCGGCCGCAGGGCGACGCTGATGGCGGCCGAGGAACGGGAGGGTGTGTACGTGTTCGACGTGCGCCTGCAGGGTGAGCAGGAGACGGTCTTCCTTGACTTCGGCTGATCTCGGGCTGCTGTCGGCGGGCCACGCGGGCTCGGCGGTGGCGGCCGCGACCAGCGACGAGGCCTTCCTCCAGGCGCTGCTCGACGCTGAGGCGGCGCTCACCAGGGCGTGGGCGTCGCTCGCCGGAGGCGGCTTCCACGTCCCTGAGCAGGCGGGGCTCTGGGTGACCGAGGCCGCCCGTGCGGAGCGTTTCGACCTGCCCTCGCTGGTTCTGCGCGCCCGCGAGGGCGGCAACCCGGTGATCCCCCTGGTCGCCGACCTGACCGCCGCGGTCGGCGACAGGGCGGCGCCGTACGTGCATCTCGGCGCGACCAGCCAGGACATCATGGACACCGCGCTGATGCTCGTCGCCCACCGCGCGCTCGGCGCCGTCCTGTCCGACCTGGCCCGTACGGCGGGCGCGCTCGCCGTCCTGGCCGCCGAGCACCGCGACACGCCGATGCCGGGGCGGACGCTGACCCAGCACGCCGTCCCGACCACGTTCGGGCTCAAGGCGGCGGGGTGGCGGGCGCTGGCCCTGGACGCCCACGACCGGCTGCTGGCCGTACGACGCTCCCTCCCCGCCCAGCTCGGCGGCGCGGCCGGCACCATGGCCGCCTTCTCCGCCATCTCGCAAGCCCCTGCGACGTCGGCGGTGCCGCCTGGTTCGCCGGGACCCGCCGTCGTGGAGGTTCCGGAGAGCTCGAAGTCCTCGCAAGGCCCGGGCGGCCCGGGCGGCTCGGAAGGCTCGGCGGGGTCGGGCAGTTCGGAAGGCTCGGCGGGGTCGGGCGGCTCGGAAGGCTCGGCGGGGTCGGGTGGGGAGCCTGCTGGGGTGGGGCCGTCGCTGGTCGCCGGGTTCGCTCGCGAGACCGGGTTGGCCGAGCCCGTCCTGCCATGGCACGTGCTGCGCACGCCGGTCGCCGACCTCGGCGGCGCGCTCGCCTTCACCGCGGGCGCCCTCGGCAAGATGGCCGCCGACGTGCTGGTGCTCTCGCGTACCGAGATCGGCGAGGTGAGCGAGGCGGCGGGGGGCGGCTCGTCGGCCATGCCGCACAAGAGCAACCCGGTGCGCGCCACCTGGATCGCCGCCGCCGTGCGCAGGGCCCCCGCGCTGGCCGCCGTCCTCTACGGCTCGCTGGCCGCCGAGGACGAGCGTCCCTCGGGGGCGTGGCATGCCGAGTGGCAGACCCTGCGTGACCTGCTGCGCCTGGTCGGCGGCGCGGCGAGGGACGCCGCCGACCTGGTGGAGGGGCTGCGGGTCGATCGGGAGCGGATGCGCGCGAACCTCGACCTGACGGGCGGCCTCATCGTCTCTGAACGTCTCGCCGCCGCGCTGACCCCTGTGCTCGGCAAGGAACGCGCCAGGGCCCTGCTCGCCGGGGCATCCCCCGGTCAGGGGCTCAGGGAGGCGCTCGAGCAGGCGGTGGGCGACCGGCTCGCCCTGGACGACCTGCTCGACCCGACTCACTACCTCGGCTCGGCGCCCGCCCTCGTCGATCGAGCCCTGCGCCGCACCCCAGGACAGACCCCGTGACCCGCCCCGCCACCACGCCTCGCCGTACCCGAGAGAAGTCTGTGAGCCGCCGTGCCGTCGGCGGGACCGTGAGCCGCCGCACCCTCGGGGAGAGCGCGTGAGTCTGCCGCATCATCGTCTGGACGGCGGGGAGGGCGGTGTCCCGCTGATCCTCGGGCCCTCGCTCGGCACCTCGCTGCGCGTATGGGAGCCGCAGATGGGGGCGCTCGCGCTGCGTCACCGCGTGCTCCGCTTCGACCTGCCCGGGCACGGCGGGTCGGAGCCAGGCGAGGTGGCGACCGTCGGCGGCCTGGCCGAGCTGGTGCTGCGCCTGGCCGACGCCCAGGGATGGGACGACTTCCACTACGCGGGCATCTCGCTCGGCGGCGCGATCGGCGCGCACCTCGCGCTCCATCACCCTTCGCGGGTGAGGTCGCTGGCCATGGTGTGCTCGTCCGCGCGTTTCGGCGAAGGGCAGCCCTGGCTGGAGCGGGCCGCGCTGGTGCGCGACAAGGGCACCGCCCCGCTGCTGGAGGGCGCGCGGTCGCGATGGTTCGCGGGCGAGCCCTCCCCCGCCCTCCTCGACGACCTCGCGACCACCGATCCCCTGTCGTACGCGGCCTGCTGCGAGGCGCTCGCCCGCTACGACCTGCGCGCCGACCTCGGTGAGATCCTTCAGCCCGTCCTGGTCGTCGCGGGCCGCGACGACCCCGCCACCCCACCCTCCCATGGCAGGGAGCTGGCCGACGGGCTGCCCGACGCCACGCTCATGGAGATCCCCTCGGCGGCCCACCTGGCCAACGTGGACAGGCCCGCGGCCGTCACGGCCGCCCTCGAGGCGCACCTGCGCGCGCCTGTCACCGGCATGAGCGTACGGCGGGACGTCCTCGGCGACGCCCACGTCGACAGGGCGATCGCGGCGACCACGCCGTTCACCCGCGACTTCCAGGACCTCATCACCCGCTACGCGTGGGGCGAGATCTGGACCAGGCCAGGGCTCGACCGCCGCACCCGCAGCTGCATCACCCTCACCGCCCTGGTCGCGCACGGTCACCTCGACGAGCTGGCCATGCACGTGCGGGGCGCGCTGCGCAACGGGCTCACCCCCGACGAGATCGGCGAGGTGCTGCTCCAGACGGCCGTCTACTGCGGCGTGCCGGCCGCCAACTCCGCCTTCGCGGTCGCCCAGCGGGTGCTGAGGGAAGAGGGGCGCTGACCCGCCCGTCTCCACGCGGGCGGCCACTGACCCGCCCAGCCGCCGCCCGGGCGTCCCGCCAAGGCGGTCGGTGCAGCACCGCCACCTCATGACGCCGCACATGGAGACTCACACACAATCCGACTTTAGCGCTTAAGCAATTTAGCGAACAAGTCGTTGACATCTCGTGAATGTTTCGTCATCGTGACGTCTGCAAGAAGCAGGCCACCCAGGTGTACGCACCGGCGACTAGCGCGGATGAGCAGCGGGAACAGAGAAACACTCGGGGGAGGTCCTGCCATTTTCCGATGAAGCCCCGATGCGGAGCCACAGCACTGAAGGGTTTCAGCTCGTGTTATCCAGGCTTCTGACCGCACTTCTCGTGCTCGTCGTCCCGCTGCTGGTCTCCCTGCCCGCGCGGGCCCAGCCCCAGCCCGCTCTGACCACCGGCGCCTACGCCTACGACCAGGCGCCCGACTCCGGCGCGGGCCCCGACCTCAACCAGAGCGGGCTGCTGGCCTTCGGCCATGGCGCGCTGGCCGACGCGTCGGTCACCACCAGGGCCCAGTGGGCCGGCGACGGCTCGGCCAGGTACAAAGAGGTCTCCATCGTCATCGACCTGCTGAGAGACCACCCGCTCGAACAGATCACGATCGTCAGCAACGCCCCCAACCGCTACTTCGGCATCGCCGCCGTGTCCGTCCGCACCCGCGCCGAGGCCGACGACGACTACACCTCGATCAAAGCCCAGCCCTGGTACGGCACCGCCAGCCCGCTGCCCGCGGGCGTGCCGCTGAACAACACCCTCACCGTGGACCTGGGAAACCGTACCGCCCGCCTGGTCATCGTCACGATCACGCGCCTGCACGAGTACCAGCACATGGCGCTGAACGAGATCTCCGTCCACCCGGGCACCGGCGAGCCGGGGGCCTCCCCCGCGCCGCCGTTCTCGGCGGACGCGCTGCGCACGGAGATCACCAAGCCCGTCAGGCAGATCCCGCGCCCGGGGATGGTGGACGCCGGCAACTACTACGCCGAGGTCACCCCGCACGACGGCGTGCCGGACAACGGCGGAGGGGTCGTGCCGTTCAGCCACGGCGAGCTGTTCGACCGCGACCTGGCCCGCTACGTGGGATGGCGAGGCAGCGCCAGTGCGCCCAAGACGGTGTCGGTGGTCTTCGACCTGCTGGCCGACCACCCGCTGGACACGATCAAGATCTTCAGCAAGGCGCCGAACCAGTTCTGGGGCTTCGACGAGATCACCGTCACCTACCGGGCCGAGGCGGAGACCACCTATCGGATCGCCACCCGCGGGGTACGGGCCCGCACCGAGCTCGACTACCGGCTCGAGATCCCGATGACCGGCAGGTCGGCCCGCTTCCTTCGGATCCAGCTCAGCAGAGGCAACCAGTACCTGCACATCCCGCTCTCGGAGATCGAGCTGACCAGGGGCAGCGGACAGACGGGCCCGAACCCCGCGCCGCCGCTGGACGCCGACGGACTGCGGCACGAGCTGAGCCGCCACACCAAGCTGGCCGACCAGTACGGCCAGTACCTGTACGAGGACTGGCCGGGCAAGGTGACCTCCGACGCCCGGCTGAGCGAAGACCGCGAGCAGGAGTGGGAGCGGCTGGAGGAGGTGTCCCTGGACCGGGCCGTCCACGACCGGTACGGAGGCGTCAAGGCGCTGGGCAAGCAGCCCGCCGAAGGGTTCTTCCGGCTCAGGAAGATCGAGGGGAAGTGGTGGTTCGTCACCCCCGACGGCTACCCGTTCCTGCTCAAGGGCGTCGACTCGGTCTCCCACGACGAGTGGGGGTACGGCACGCTGTACAAGGAGCCGGGCGGCGGCCCGCGTGAGGTGTTCGAGTCGCTGCCCGACCCCGTGCGCTACAGGCAGGCCTACGCCACGACCGAGCGCGGCGACGTGGTGAGCTTCGTCAAGGCCAACCTCATGCGCAAGTACGGGCGAGGCTGGGAGCGCGAGTGGCGGAAGGTCACCACCCGGCGGCTGGTCGACTGGGGGTTCAACGGGCTGAGCAAGTGGGCCCGCGATCCGGGGCTGCGCCTGCCGTACATCGACCAGGTTCCCGCCCCCGCCGATGTGATCAAGGTGTTGTGGGCGATCGACCCGTTCGACCCCGAGTTCGCCGCCAAACTCGACCGGCACATCGCCGCCCGCGGCCTGGCAGCGCGGAGCACCGATCCCTGGCTGATCGGCTACTTCTTCGACAACGAGCGGGGCTGGAACGCCGACGTGGTCAAGGAGATCCTGCTGAAGGACGCCACGCTCCCGGCCAAGCGTGCCTTCGCGACCTACATGGCCGGCGCCTACGGGCAGGACCTGGCGCGGGTCAACGCGGTCCTCGGCGTGACCGCCGACTCCTTCGAGGCGCTGGCGGCGACCCCGATCGACGTCGCCAAGCTGCCCGCGCAGGACATGAAGGGGTTCATCCGCCTGGCGTCCAAGACCTACTACACCGCTGTGCGCACCGCCATCAGGAAGCAGGATCCCCATCACCTGTTCCTGGGCTCCGCGCTGGTTCCCACCTGGCGGACCAGCCTCGACTGGAACATCGGCGGCATCGACCAGTTGGACGCGGTGTCACTGGACGTCTACAGCGACAGCGCCGCTTACCTGTCCGAATACGAGGCGCTCGACAAGCCGGTGCTCAACCTCGAGTACTCCTTCAGCACCACCGAGCGCGGCCTGCGGGCGATCAACGCCTCCACCCGCTCAGCGACGATCGCCGAGCGCGGCGCCAAGTACCGCTCCTTCGTCGAGGCGCAGGCAGCCAGCCCGGTCTTCGTCGGCTCAGGCTGGTTCGTCTACTACGACCAGGCCGTCACCGGACGGCCCGGCGACGGCGAGAGCTTCAACTTCGGCCTGCTCAACCAGCAGGACCAGCCCTACACCGAGATGACCGACGTCATGCGGGACGCCAACCTCACGCTGGAACTGGTGCACCTGCACGGCACCCGTGAGCTCACCGCCCCGATGGTCGCCGGCTCCATCACCCGGCTCGGGCCGGTGACCGGCGGGCACGAGCCCGCGCTGACCCTGCCGCGGCTGCCGCGGGCGTTCACCCTGGAGATCGCCTCCTCCAGCAGGCCCGACATCGTCGCACCGGACGGGACGGTCCGGCTTCCCTCCCGCGCCACCACCGTCACCCTCGTCCTCAAGGTCAGCGGCACGAGCGGCGGCGGCACGGCCACGACCGCGCCGCTGCGGGTGAAGGTGCCGCGACGGTAGGGCTCGGCCCGCGGTCACAACGAACCTGAAAGGAGCGGGAGCGGGACAGGGCGGCGCCGATCCGGCGCCGCCCTGTCCTTCAGCGGTTCTGTCCTTCGGCGGTTCTGTCCTTCGGCGGTTCTGTCCTCAGCCGCCCTGTCCTTCAGCGGTTCTGTCCTTCGGCGGTTCTGCCCTCAGCCGCCCTGTCCTCCAGCGGTCCTGTCCTCAGCGGTCCTGAGCCAGCGGGCCCGTGCTGCCCCGTGGGGCGAGCTGGGCCGGTTCGGTCTCCAGGTCGGAGACCGTCTCCCCTCCGATGAGCGACAGCAGCAGGCGGGCCGCGGCCGTGCCGAGGGCGGGCACGTCGCGCCGCATCGCGGTCAGGGCCGGCCGTACCACCTGCGCCAGCTGCGAGTCGTCCCACGCGACCAGGGACAGGTCGTCGGGCACGCGCAGGCGCATCTCCTGCGCCACCGACAGGCCGGCCACCGCCATGATGTCGTTGTCGTAGACGATCGCGGTCGGCCGCGTGGGGGAGCTGATCAGGCGCCGGGTGGCGCGCGCTCCCTCCTCGCCGGTGTAGTCGGTGTGCAGGGTGGCGCATTCCTCCAGGCCCAGCCTGGCGCAGGCCTCGGCGAAGGCCTCGTCCCTCACCTTGGTGTGCACGAGGTGGGGAAGGCCTGCCACGCGGGCGATCCTGCGATGGCCCAGCGCGGCGAGGTACTGCACCGTCTCGTGCACAGGCGCGCTCTCGTCCGAGCGCACGGACACCAGCGAGCCGCTGCCCGGCAGCCCGCCGATCACCACGGCGGGCATGCCGAGCGCCTCGAGCACCGGGGTGCGGCGGTCGGCGACGTGCACCTCCACCACGATGGCGCCGTCGATGCGGCCCTCCGCCCACCAGCGGCGGTAGACCTCGATCTCGGCGTCCTGGTCGTCGGCCATCTGCACCATCAGCGCGTAGGACTGGGGCTTCAGCGCTGTCTCGATCCCGCTGAACAGCTCCATGAAGAACGGCTCGGCGCCGAGGACGCTCGGCGGTCTGGACAGCACCAGGCCGATGGCGCCGGAGTGGGCGCCGGTGAGGGCGCGGGCCGCGGCGCTGGGCCGCCAGCCCAGTTCGTCGGCGACCTTCAGCACCCGTGCTCGTGTCGCCTCCGACACGCCGGGGCGGCCGTTGAGGGCGTAGGACACCGCGCCCTGGGAGACCCCCACCCGCTGGGCGATGTCGGCGATGGTCGGCCGCTTCACGCTCGCACCTTACCCGCTGGTACGGCGGGCCTGGCGCCGGCCCGCCGTACGGGAGCGATCACTCCGGTCACCCCTTGAGCCCGGTGAAACCGATGCCGCGGATGATGTGCCGCTGGAAGACCAGGAAGAGCAGCACCGGCGGCACGATCGCGACGAGCATGCCGGCGATCACCTGGTTCTGCTCGGCCGTCTCGGCCAGCCTGGGCAGCGCGACAGCCAGCGGGTGCGCCTCGGCGTCGGAGATGGCGACCATCGGCCACAGGAAGTCCTTCCACGCGTCCATCACCGCCAGCAGCGACACTACCGCCAGGATGGGCCGCGACATCGGCAGGACGATCTGCCAGAACAGCCGGAATGGACCCGCCCCGTCGACCTGGGCGGCCTGGTACAGCTCCCGCGGCAGCGCGTCGAAGAACTGCTTCATGATCAGCACGTTGAAGGCGTGCGCGCCCGCGGGCAGCCACACCGCCCACGGGGTGTCCACCAGAGACAGGTCGAGCACCGTCAGGTACAGCGCCACCAGCGACACGGTGGACGGGACGAAGAGGGTGACCAGCACCGCGCCGTAGATCAACCGGCCGAACCTGGGCCTGAGCACGGAGAGCGCGAACGCCCCGGTGGCGGCCACGAACAGCTGGACGAACCACGAGCCGCCGACCAGGACGACGGTGTTCAGCAGGTAGTGGCCGACTCTCAGCTCCGTCCAGGCCGCCGCCAGGTTCTCCCACCGGACATCGGAGGGCCACAGCCGCAGCGGCTCGCGCAACAGCTCCTGGGTGGAGGACAGCGCCCCCTTCGCGGTCCACAGGATCGGCCCCAGCCCGACCACCAGTGTGGCCAGCAGCAGCACGCCCTGGGTCAGCCGCAGGGACCAGCGCATGGCGGGCCGCCGCCGGTCGAGGTCGGAGACGATGCCCCGGCCGCGGTCGTCACTCATGCACGGCTCCATTTCCTGGTCAGACGCAGGTAGACGGCGGAGACGACGCCGAGCGCGATCGCCAGCAGGACGCCGAGCGCGGCGGCCGTGCCGTAGTCGCCGTAGATGAACGCGTAGCGGTAGATCAGCAGCAGGATCGTCACCGTGGAGTCCTCGGGCCCGCCGTCGGTGAGCACGAACGGCTCGGTGAAGACCCGGAAGGTCCCGATGATCTGCAGCAGCAGCATGATGAGCAGGACGCCCCTCAGGTGCGGGAGGGTCACGTGCCACAGCCGCCGCCAGATGGAGGCGCCGTCCATCTCGGCCGCCTCGTACAGCTCACCCGGCACCGAGGTGAGCGCCGCCAGGTAGATCAGCACGGTCGAGCCCGCGGCGGCCCAGGTGGCCTCCAGCACCAGGCTCGGCATCGCGGTGGTGGTGTCCTGCAGCCAGAGGAAGGGGCCCAGCCCGATCGTGGCCAGAGCCTGGTTGAACAGACCGTGGTCCGGATCGTAGAACCACTTCCACATCAGCACCGCCACCACGGGCGGGACCGCCACCGGCAGGTAGACCAGCACCCGGAACAGGCCGCCGAACCTGCGCAGTTCCGACATCACCACGGCCAGCAGGATCGGCAGCGGGAAGCCCAGGATCAGCGCCAGCCCGACGAACCAGAGCGTGTTGCGGACCGTGATCCACAGCAGCGGGTCGGCCAGCAGCGCGGCGAAATTGTCCGCCCCCACCCACACGGGGGCCTCCACCAGGTTGGTGCGCTGGAAGCTCAGCACGGCGCCGCGCACGATCGGCCACCACGCGAAGCATCCGAACACCGCCACCATGGGCAGCACGAACAACCAGCCCGCCGGACGCGGCCGGCGGCGCGGCAGGCCGAGCCTGCGGCCGTCCCGTACGGGACCGGCCGACGCCTCCCGCGGCCGATCCCGTGCGGGGCGCCGGTGCAGCGTCGTCATCGGCGCTCCCGTCCTGCGGTCACTGCCGGGCCCGATCCAGCGCGGCGGCGGCCTTGTCCTGGGCCTTGCGCAGCTCCTCGGCCGGCTCGGCGTCCTCGCGCGTCAGGATCGCCTGCACCGCTGTGTCCAGCGCCGCGTACATGTCCTGGCCCGCGACGGCAGGCTCGGTGACGAACTCCTGGGCGGCCACGCCCTTCTCGTACGGCTCGAAGTTGGCGACCGGCACGTTGGCGTGCTCGCGCTCGGCTCGCAGGACGGGGTCCGCGACCGCGGGGCCGTACAGGGAGACGTAGGGGAAGCCGACAGGGACGTCGTCGGCGGCCTTGGCGGCGGCGACCGTCGCCGCGGCCTTGGTGTCGTATCGCGGCTTGAGGAAGAAGAAGTCGATCCACTTCACCGCGGCGGCCCCGCTCGGCCGCGGTGGCCTTGGGGCTGACCACGGCCACCTTGCCGCCGAGCAGCGTCGCTGGCGTGCCGGCCGAGGGAAGCGCGGCCATGCCGAACACCTCGGCGGCGCCGCCGAACTGGGTCGCGAACTCGGTGTAGGAGCTGGGCGTGGCGATCATCATGGCGACCTTGCCCGCGGCGAAGTTCTTGGCCAGATCGGCCGCGTTGCGCAGGTGCTGGGTGCCCATGGAGCCGTCGGTCCAGCGCATCCCCTTGAGCAGGCCGAGGACGGCGCGGGACTGTTCGGTGTCGAGCGTGGCGACGGCCTTGCCGCCACTGTCCTGCTGGACGCGGCCGCCGTAGGTGTAGGTCATCGTGGTGAAGATCCAGCCGCCGGTGTTGTTGGTGGCCGGTACGCCGAAGCCGGGCACGCCGGTCTTGTCGGTGATCGTCTTGGCCGCCGCGCGGACCTCGTCCCAGGTCGTCGGCGGCTTGGCGACGTCGAGGCCCGCCTTGTCGAACAGCTGCCTGTTGTAGACGAGGCCGAGGGCGAACTGGCTGGTGGGCAGGCCGTAGATGCGGCCGGCCTGGTCGGTCGCGGGCGCCAGCGCGCGCTTGTCGAACGTGGCGGCATGCGGCAGCGCGCTGACCTCACCGCTGATGTCGGCGACCTGGCCCCGCTTGATCAGCCCCTGCGGCTCGGTGAGCGGGACCTGGAAGACCGTCTCCACCTGGCCTCCGGCCAGGCGGGTGGCGAAGGTCTTGGCCTCCCACTTGGACTCGCGCGGTTCGATGTCGATGTCGGGGTTGGCCTTCTCGAAGGCCGCGACCTGGTTGAGAAACTGCTGGCGCACGTTCTGCTGGGTCGTGGGCGGCAGGTCCGCGACGGTGATCCGGGTCCGCCCGCCCGCGGCGGGCTCGGCGGGTCCACCCGAGCAGCCGGCGACGGCGGTGAGGGCAGCGCCGGCGAGCGCGGTGAGGGCGGCGGCGTACAGGCCCGGCGGTCGTTCTCGCATGAGAGCTCCGTTCAAGGGGGTGGGCCGTCACTATGGGTGGCAATCCGCCCCGTTGTCAATACTTCGCTGAAGCGCCTCATAAAGCGCGATCACGGATCGCATGCCAGCTCGATTACGGTATTGACCTGAAGGAGCGGCGGCCATATCGTCCCCATTGCTTATGCGCTTAAGTGCATCCAGAGGAGACCATGTGAGTGTGTACCGACCGCTGGATCACGGGTGGACCGTGACCGCAGTCTCGTCCGAGGTGGCCATCGAGAACGTGCCCGCCACCGTTCCCGGCTGCGTGCACACCGACCTGCTCGCGGCTGGGCTCATCGCTGACCCCTACCTGGACGACAACGAGGACGGACTGGCCTGGATCGGCCGTACGGCCTGGCGGTACGAGACCGACTTCGCCGTCGACGGCGACGACTTCGACCGCGCCGACCTGGCCTTCGACGGTCTGGACACCGTCGCCACGGTGACCCTGAACGGCGAGCGGGTCGGCGCGGTCGCCAACATGCACCGCTCCTACCGCTTCCCCGTCCGCGAGCTGCTGCGTCAGGGCCGCAACACGCTGGCCGTGGAGTTCGAGTCCCCGTACCACCACGCCGAGGCGCAACGGGCCGTCAGCGGCGGACGCCCGAGCCCTTATCCCGAGCCCTACCAGTTCATCAGGAAGATGGCCTGCAACTTCGGCTGGGACTGGGGCCCCACCCTCGTCACCTCCGGCATCTGGCGGCCGGCCGCCCTGCACACCTGGAGCACCGCCCGCCTCGCCCAGGTCCGCCCGGAGGTCACCCTCGACGGGCGCGACGGCCTGGTGCGGGTCCACGTCTCGGTGGAACGCGCCGCAGACGTCCCGATCACGCTGACCGCCACCGTCGCAGGGGCCTTCGCCCGGGCACGGCTGGCGCCGGGCGCGTGCGAGGCGGTCCTGGAGATGCGCGTGAACGAGCCCGACCTGTGGTGGCCCCGCGGCTACGGCCCGCAGCCGCTCAGCCCGCTCACCGTCGTGCTCGAGGAGACGGGACAGACCTGGCGGCGCGACGTCGGCTTCCGCTCGATCCGGCTGGACACCACCGCTGACGAGCAAGGATCGGCTTTCACCCTCGTCGTCAACGACGTGCCGGTGTTCGTGCGCGGCGCCAACTGGATCCCCGACGACTGCTTTCCCGCAGGCGTGACCCGCGAGCGCCTGGCCGAGCGGTTCGCCCAGGCCTGCGAGGCCAACGTCAACCTGCTGCGGGTGTGGGGCGGCGGCCTGTACGAAAGTGACGACTTCTACGACCTGGCCGACGAGCTCGGCCTCCTGGTCTTCCAGGACTTCCTGTTCGCCTGCGCCGCCTACCCCGAGGACGACCCCCTGGCCGCCGAGGTCGCCGCCGAGGCCCGCGAGCAGGTGGTCCGTCTGGCGCCGCACCCCAGCCTGGTGCTGTGGATCGGCAACAACGAGAACTTCATGGGCCACGCCGACTGGGGCTGGCGCGAGCAGCTGGCGGACCGCAGCTGGGGCGCGGGCTACTACCTGGACGTGCTGCCCGGCATCGTCGCCGAGCTCGACCCCTGCAGGCCGTACTGGCCGGGCACGCCGTACTCGGGCGACGACAGCCGCCATCCCAACGCGCCCGAGCACGGCACCGTCCACATCTGGGACGTCTGGAACGAGCGCGACTACACCGGCTACGCCGACTGGCGGCCACGCTTCGTCGCCGAGTTCGGCTTCCAGGGCCCTCCCACCCACGCCACCCTGCGCCGCTCCGTCACGCACGGCCCCCTCACCGCTGACTCCTCCCACCAGAAGGCGGTCGACGGTCAGCGCAAGCTGCTGCGCGGCCTGGACGGGCACCTGCCGCCGCCCGCCACCTTCGACGACTGGCACTTCCTCACCCAGCTCAACCAGGCCAGGGCGGTGAGCTTCGGCGTCGAGAGGTTCCGCTCGCTCATGCCGTCCTGCATGGGCACGATCGTCTGGCAGCTCAACGACTGCTGGCCGGTCACCTCCTGGTCCGCGATCGACGGCGACGGGCGCCGCAAACCCCTCTGGTACGCGCTGCGCCGCGCCTACGCCGACCGCCTGCTGACCGTCCAGGACGGCGCCCTCGTCGCCGTCAACGACAGCCCCGAGCCGTGGTCGGGCGAGCTGGAGCTGGTGCGCCGCAGCCTCACAGGCGAGCCGCTGGCCAAGGAGTCGGCGCGGGTGCGGGTGCCGCCGAGGAGCGTGAGCAGGATCGCCCTGCCTCCTCACGTGGCCACCGCCGCCGACCCGTCGGCCGAGCTGCTGGTGGCCGCCATGGACGAGACGCGCGTCATCCGGTTCTTCGCCGAGGACGTCGACCTGGCGCTTCCCTCCGCAGGCTTCGAGGCGGGCGTGCGGCCCGTGGCCGACGGCTACCTCGTCACCGTCACCGCCAGCACCCTGCTGCGCGACCTGACGCTCCTGCCCGACAGGCTCGATCCGGACGCCACCGTGGACGACATGATGATCACGCTGCTGCCTGGCGAGCGAGCCGTCTTCCACGTCCGCAGCTCCCGCGACCTCGATCCCGCGTCGCTGATCTGCGCCCCGGTGCTGCGCTGCGTCAACGACGGGAGGTAGGGCGGATGCGACTCGAGGAGTACGTGGCCGAGCTCGACGCGCGATACGACGCCGACGTGCGGATGCCCTGGTCGCCCGCCACCGGGCCCGGCTATCACACCCGCGTCCCCGAGGGCGCCCGGGCGCACCAGACCAAGCTGGCCGCCGACTACGCCATCGCGCTGCTGCGGCTGGGCAGGGCCGATCGCGCGGGCGAGGTGCTCGACGCCCTGGCCGACCTGCAGGTGACCGACCCGCTGTCGGCTCACTACGGGATCTGGGGATGGTTCATGGAGGAGCCGCCCGAGCAGATGAACCCGGCCGACTGGAACTGGGCCGATTTCATCGGGGTACGGCTGGCGCAGGTCCTCGCCGTCCACGGCCGGCTGCTCGAGCCTCGCGTGCGGCGGCGGGTGCGGGCCGCGCTCCACCACGCGGCGATGTCCGTCTTCCGCCGCAACGTCGATCCCGGCTACACCAACATCGCGGTGATGGGCGCCGTGACGGCCGCCGCGGCCGGACAGCTGCTGCGCCCCGGGCCTCCCCAGGCCCCTGCCTCCGCTCCCCGTGACGTCGACGACGCCCTGGAGTTCGTGGATGGCGAGCTGCTGCTGGATTTCGGCAGGCGGCGGCTGCGCGCGGTACTCGCCCTGCACAACGAGGCCGGCGGGTTCACCGAGTACAACTCCCCCGCCTACGGGAGGGTCGTGCTGGAGGAGCTGGAGCGGGCCGCGCTGATCGTGACCGATCCCGCTTTCAGGGCCGTCGCCGAGCAGCTGAGGGAGCTCACGTGGGCGGCGCTGGCCGAGCGGTTCCATCCCGGCACCGGCCAGCTCGCCGGCCCGATGAGCCGCGCCTACCACGACAGGATCCAGCCGGACCTGGCCGCGTACCTTCGCGCGCAGACGGGCGCGCCCGTCGTGGCGGCCGGGCAGTCGGGCCGCCAGGCCGAGCCGCACGTGCCGTCGCAGGAAGGGCCGTCGCAGGAAGGGCCGTCGCAGGAAGGGCCGATCCAGGAGCGGCCACCGCAGGCGCCACCGCCGGTGGTCGCGTCGGTGGTCGCGCCGCTGCTGGTGCCGCCGCTGCCCTGCCCGCGGCCCATCGCCGAACGCTTCCGCGCCCTGCCCTCGGTGCCCTACCAGGTGCGCACCCGATTCAGCTCCGACACGACCGGCACGTCCTGGTTCGCCGAGGACGCCTGCCTCGGCTCCGCCGACGAGGAGTTCGCCTGGGTCCAGCGCCGCCCCCTGCTCGGCTACTGGCGCACCCCCGACGACCCGGCCGTGGTCCTGCGGGCCCGGATGTCGCTCAACGGCCACGACCTGAGCGCCGCCTGGTGCCGCCAGCATCAGGAAGGCCCGCGCGTGCTGTCGGCCTGGTGGCTCAGCTACGACTCCGGCGACTTCCACCCCGTGCTCGACCGGCCCGCCGGCAGCGTCTTCCACGTCGGCGACCTGCGACTGAGCGTGACCCTGCGGGGCCGCGGGGTGGAGGCCCGCGAGCTGGGCGACGGCGTGTTCGCCCTGCGCGCAGGGGAGCGGCAGGCGGTCGTGCACACCGCTCCCGCGCGCTTCCTCGACCGGACCAGAACCTGGCAGGCCGTCAACGACGACGGCGAGGCGCGGGTCGAGGTGCGGCTGCACCAGGGGCCGAGCACGCCGCTCGACTTCCACCAGGCCAGGCTGCGGGCCGCCTTCGCCCTGGAACTGCTCGCCCCCGGCGAGCGGCCAGGCACCGCCGCCGTGACCGGCGACCACGACGGCGACGGCCTGCTGCGCTGGCGCTGGGACGGCCTGCGGGTGAGCTCACCGGCCGAACCCACGCCCTTCGACAGGTAACTCCAGGACACGTTTCACTCCCCCACAAGAAGGAGTCCACACCCATGTCCCCGATATCACGACGACGCCTGCTCCTGGGCGTACCAGCCCTCGCCGCGGCCGGCGTGCTCGCCGAAGGCCGGGCGGCCACGGCGGCACCGGCGAACGCTGCCGGCACCGCGCTCGTCGACCGCTACGGCCAGTACCTCCACCAGAGCTGGCCAGGCAAGGTCACCTCGGACGAGCAACTGCGGCGCGAGTACGCCGAGGAGGCGGCGCGGCTGGCCGACGTCGCCTTCGACACCACCACCTATGACGCCTACGGCGGCCTGAAGCGGCTGGGGCGGCGCGAGGCGACCGGATACTTCCGCCTGGAGAAGGTCGAGGGCCGCTGGTGGTTCGTCACCCCCGACGGCCACCTGTTCTTCCTCAAGGGCGTCGACGCCTTCTCCGCGGAGGAGTGGGGCTACGGCACCCTGTACCTCAACGCCGACGGCAGCCCTCGCGAGCTGTTCGAGGAGCTGCCCGACCGTGACCGGTTCGCCGCCGCGTACGCCGTCGTCGAGCAGGGGCTGCACACGGTGAGCTTCCTGAAGGCGAACCTGATGCGCAAGTACGGCGACGACTACAAGGACAGGTGGCGCGACATCAGCCGGCGCCGGATGATCGACTGGGGGTTCAACGCCCAGGGCAAGTGGCACAGGGACCCAGCCGTCGTCATGCCCTACATCGAGCGGGCGCCGACGCCCACCGACGTCATCAAGGTGGGCTGGGGCATCGACCCGTTCGACCGTGACTTCTCCGCCAAGCTCGATCGCGCCTTCGGCGACTTCGGCATGCGCAGGATGCGCGACGACCCGTGGCTCATCGGCTACTTCTTCGAGAACGAGCGGGGCTGGAACAGGGAGATCGTGGCCCAGGTGGTGCGGAGAGGTTCTGACCTGCCGGCCAAGAGGGCTTTCGTGCGCCACCTCGAGCAGGCCTACGGCGCGGATCTCGCCCGCGTCAACGAGATCCTGGGCACTGATGCCCGCTCCTTCCGCGCGCTGGCCGACGAGGTGATCGACATCGGCAGGGTGCCGGACGGCGACGTGCGGGCCTTCATCACCCAGGCCTCCGCGACCTACTTCCGCAAGGTGCGCCAGGCGATCAAACGGCACGACCCGCACCACCTGTTCCTCGGATCCTCCCTGGTGCCGACCTGGCGGACGAGCCCGGAGTGGAACGTCGGCGGCATCGAGCACCTGGACGCGATCTCCTTCGACTGGTACTCCGACAGCGCCGACTACCTGCGGCAGTACGAGACCCACGACAAGCCGATCATCAACATCGAGTTCTCCTTCTGCTACCCCGACCGCGGCCTCACCTCCCACAACCCCTCGATCACTGCCACCGGCATCGCCGACAGGGGCGAGAAGTTCAAGGCGTTCGTCGAGGCGCAGGCCAAGAGCCCGGTCTTCGTGGGCTACGCCTGGTTCGTCTACTACGACCAGGCGGTGACCCGCAAACCCGGCGCCACCGAGGCCTTCAACATGGGCCTGGCCAACCAGCAGGACCAGCCCTATCACGAGATGACCGACATCATGCGCGCGACGAACAGGAACGTCGAAGCGGTCCACCTGAACGGCTAGGAGAGTCCAGGCTCACGCGGGCGCACCGGCACGCGCCGGTGCGCCCGGCCCCCCGGCGCCGGTGTTCAGGAGCCCTCGTGTACGACCTCGTGCTCCCACTGCTCGCGGGGCTGGGTGTGCAGCCGCCAGTAGTGCTCGGCGATGTCGTCGGGGTCGAACGCGGTGCCGGGGGCGACGGCCCCCGCCACGGTGACGCCTGCCACGTGCACGCCCGCGGCGCCGTACTCCTGGTCGAGCAGGCTCACCAGCGTCCTGACCCCCGCCTTGCCCAGCGACAGGCTCACGTAGGCCGCCTTCGGCTGCGGCATGCCCCCGGTGATGAGGATGGAGCCGCTGCCGCGCCGTGCCATCGCGGGCGCGACGTGGCCGGCGGCGGTGAGCGCGCCCACCACGTTGACCGCCCATGCGTCCAGGTGGGCGCGCGCGGGCAGCTCGCCCGGCCTGTCGGCCTGGATGATCGCGGCGTTGTACACCACCACGTCCGGCAGGCCGAACTCGTCTGCCGCCCTGTCGAGCGCGGCGCGCAGCGCGACCTCGTCGGTGCTGTCGGCCGTCAGGGCGAGCACGGGCACCCCGCCCGGCTCGGCGCCCTTCAGCGTCCCTGCCCCTCGCGCGATCAGCGTGACCGGCATGCTCTCCCTGGCGAATCTGCGCGCGACCGCCTGCCCGATCCCCGGTCCCGCTCCGATGACCACCGCTCCTGCCACCTTGCCTCCTCCGTTCGTCCAGATTCGCGACAACGGGAGGTTAAAGCGTCACATCGGTGTGAGGGTCAACCGCGCGCGCCGGGACGGTGGCCCGCCTGCCTGAGCACCGCGGCGAGAAAGGCCTTGATGTCGGCGGCGCTCGTGGTGTCGGGGTAGGAGCCGAGGTGGTGCAGCACCGCCCCATTGAGCACCTGCTGGAGGATGTCGAGGTCCGTGTCGGCGGGCAGCTCGCCGCTGTCGCGCGCGGCGGCCAGCGTGGCGCGCTCGGCCGCCGCCCTGCGCAGGCCGTTGGCGCCGCGGTAGGCCTGGAGCAGTTCGGGGTGGTCGTCCACGGCGCCGTACAGGCGGCGCAGCATGCGGCGGTTGCGCGGCTCGCTCAGGTAGAGGGCCCAGTCGTCGAGCATGCTGGCGATGTCGGGCCAGTCGATGGCGCCTGGCTCGTGGTCCTGGTGGACCGACTCGATCGCCTGGACCAGCAGCGCAGTCTTGCCGGTGAAGCGCCGGTAGACGGTGGCCCTGGTCACCCCCGCCCGCTGGGCGACCTGCTCGATGCTGGTCTGGCTGGCGCCGTACTCGATCAGCAGGTCGAGGGCGGCGGCGAGCACGGCCGCGTCCACCTCCTGGCTGCGCGGCCGTCCCGGCGCCCTCACCGCTGTCCCGCGGCGGTGGTGGCGACGCCCGTCGCGCGGCCGGCGGTCACGTGCACGATCAGCCCCCTCGGTCGATCCCGGTCGGGGGCGCGACGAGGCCGGAGAGGATCCGGGCCCGCCTCGCGGCGCGCCCCCGCAGGTAGCCGACAGGGTAGCGCGGCCGCGGCCGGCCCGCGCCTTGGTGATCGCGCACTGCCGGCCTCAGCCGCCGCCACGGCCCTTCGCGGGCCGGTGGCGCCGAGGCCGGGCGGCCGTCAGTCGGTGCCCTTCCACTGGGCGAGCAGCTTGTCGTAGTCGAGCGTCTCCGGCTTGCCTCTCTCGTCGGCGAGCTTCGGCGCGGGGGCGCCGGGCTGGTCCAGCCAGTACTGGGCATCCCTCTCCTGGTTCAGCTTCGGCGCGCACTCCCCGCCGTAGCCCCGCCGCTCCAGCCTGGACAGGATGTCGTCCTGCTGCTTGGCCAGGTTGTCCATCGACTGCTGGGCCGTCGTCTCTCCCGTGACCGCGGTGGCGACGTTCTGCCACCACAGCTGGGCCAGCTTCGGGTAGTCGGGGACGTTGGTGCCCGTCGGGGTCCACTGCTTGCGGGCGGGCGAGCGGTAGAACTCGATGAGCCCGCCGTACTTGGCGGCGTTCTCGGTGAAGTAGTCGCTCCTGATGTCGGAGTCGCGGATGAAGGTGAGGCCCGTGATGGACTTCTTCAGCGAGACCGTCTTGGACGTGACGAACTGGGCGTACAGCCACGCCGCCGCCCGCCGCTCCTGGGGGGTGTTCTTCAGCAACGTCCAGGCGCCGGCGTCCTGGTAACCCAGCTTGTTGCCGTCCTTCCAGTACGCGCCGTGCGGGCTGGGGGCCATGCGCCACTTCGGCGTGCCGTCCGCGTTGACCACGGGCAGGCCCTCCTTGGCCAGGTCCGCGGTGAAGGCGGTGTACCAGAAGATCTGCTGCGCGATGGCGCCCTGCGCGGGCACGGGCCCCGACTCGCTGAAGTTCATGCCCGCCGCCTCCTTCGGGGCGTATTTCTTCAGCCAGTCGACGTACTTGTTGAGCGCGTAGACGGCCGCGGGGCCGTTGGTGTCGCCGCCGCGGGTCACCGACGAGCCGACGGGGCGGCAGTTCTCCACCCTGATGCCCCAGTCGTCCACCGGCAGCCCGTTGGGGATGCCCGCGTCGCCGTTGCCCGCCATGGACAGCCAGGAGTCGGTGAAGCGCCAGCCCAGCGACGGGTCCTTGCGGCCGTAGTCCATGTGGCCGTAGACCTTCTTGCCGTCGATCGTGCCGTCGCCGTTCACCTTGTTGGTGAAGAAGTCGGCGATGTCCTCGTAGGCCGCCCAGTTGACGGGGACGCCTAGGTCGTAGCCGTAGGCGTCCTTGAACTGCTTCTTGATCTTCTCGTCGGTGAACCAGTCGTAGCGGAACCAGTAGAGGTTGGCGAACTGCTGGTCGGGAAGCTGGTAGAGCTTCTTGTCCGGGCCTGTCGTGAAGCTGATGCCGATGAAGTCCTGCAGGTCGAGCGTGGGCGAGGTGACGGCCTTGCCCTCTCCCGCCATGTAGTCCGACAGGGGGAAGACGTAGTCGCCGCGGGAGTGGGTGCCGATGAGGTCGGAGTCGTTGACGTAGGCGTCGTAGATGTTCTGGTTGCCCTGGATCTGGGTCTGCAGCTTCTCGACGACGTCACCCTCCTGGATCAGGTCGTGCTTGAGCCTGATGCCGGTGATCTCGCTGAAGGCCTTGGCGAGCTTCTGCGACTCGTACTCGTGGGTGGTGATCGTCTCGGAGACCACGTTGATCTCCATTCCGCGGTACGGCGCGGCCGCCTTGATGAACCAGTCCATCTCCGCCAGTTGCTGGTCGCGGGAGAGCGTGCTGGGCGTGAACTCCTCGCTGACCCATCGGCGGGCGGCGGCCTTGCCGTCCTCCTCCCTGAAGTCACTCGTGCCCCCACCTCCCCCGCCGGTGCTGCAGCCCGCCACCAGCAGGATGAGTACGGCACCTGCCCGTTTGAGCGTTGACGACATCGTCCCTCCTTCATCCCCATATGCCGATGACCAGTGCCACCAGCAGCGCGCAGCCCAGCGCCAGCCACATCGACAGGTCGGTGAGGGCGATCCACCCGGCCAGCACGACGGCCGCGCTGATCAGCCCGATGTACAGGCGGTCGCCCCTGTCGGTCTCGATGCGCAGGAATCCGCGGCGCGCGACGGGAGGCGAGAGCCTGCCCCACACCGCCATCCCGGTCAGCAGCAGGACCAGCCCCGCGAACACCAGTGCCGTGGGCGGGGTCCACACCATCCACTCGAGCACGGTCAGACCCTCCCCATGGAGAAGCCCTTGGCTATGTAGTTCCTGACGAACCAGATGACGATCGCACCCGGGATGATCGTCAGCACGCCCGCCGCGGCCAGCAGTCCCCAGTCGACGCCCGCCGCGCTCACCGTCCTGGTCATGGTGGCCGCGATGGGCTTGGCGTCGACGGAGGTGATGGTCCTGGCGATGAGCAGTTCGACCCAGCTGAACATGAAGCAGAAGAAGGCGGTGACGCCGATCGCCGAGCGGATCATCGGCAGGAAGATGCGGATGAAGAAGCGCGGCAGCGAATAGCCGTCGATGGCCGCCGTCTCGTCGATCTCGCGCGGAATTCCCGACATGAAGCCTTCGAGGATCCATACGGCGAGCGGCACGTTGAAGAGCATGTGCGCGATGGCGACCCCGAGGTGCGTGTCGAAAAGGCCGACGCTCTGGTAGATCTGGAAGAAGGGCAGCAGGAAGACGGCGGGCGGCGCCATCCTGTTGGTCAGCAGCCAGAAGAACAGGTGTTTGTCACCGGCGAACCTGAAGCGTGAGAACGCGTACGCCGCGGGAAGCGCCACGATCAGCGACATGACCGCGTTCATGGACGTGTAGAGAATCGAGTTGAGATAGCTCGAATACCACACGTCGTTGGTGAAGAACGTCTCGTAGTTCTCCAGCGTCACCCGCTGCGGAATGAGCGAGAAACTGCCGAGGATGTCCTCGTTCGGCCTGATGGACATCCCGAACATCCACAGCAGCGGCAGCATGAGGGTGGCGGCGTACAGCCAGAACACCGTGCGCGCCCATGGCAGCCTCATCGCCCGCTCCTCGTCAGCACGGTGAAGAAGACGTAGGAGATGATCTGCACGATGAGGAAGTAGAGCAGTGAGAACGCGCCCGCGGGGCCGAGGTCGAACTGCCCGACGGCGATCTTCGACAGCAGGATGCTGAGGAAGGAGGTGGCGTTGCCGGGCCCGCCGCCCGTCACCACGAAGGGCTCGGTGTAGATCATGAAGCTGTCCATGAAGCGGAGCAGGACGGCGATGGTCAGCACACCGCGCAGGCGGGGCAGCTGGATGTGGCGGAAGGTGGCCCACGCGGAGGCGGCGTCGATCTGCGCGGCCTGGAAGTAGGGGTCGGGGATCGAGCGCAGGCCCGCGTAGGCCAGCAGCGCCACCAGCGGCGTCCAGTGCCAGACGTCCATGAGCAGGACGGTGATCCATGCGTCGGTGGAGTCGAGCGTGTAGTTGAACCCGATGCCCAGCACGTTGTTGATCGTCCAGCCGCCCAGGCCGATGTCGCCGCGGGCGAAGATCTGCCAGATGGTGCCGACCACGTTCCACGGGATGAGCAGCGGCAGCGCGACGACGACCAGGGCCACCGACACCGACACCCCGCGCCGCGGCATGCACACCGCGATCGCGACGCCGAGCGGGATCTCCACCAGCAGCACCTGGGCGGAGAACAGCAGGGTCCTCAGGAAGGCGGCGCGCACCTCGGGGTCGCGGGAGATGGACCTGAACCAGTCGAGCCCCACGAAGATCCGGTCGGTGGGGGTGAAGATGTCCTGCACGGAGAAGTTGACGACGGTCATCAGCGGGATGACCGCGGTGAACGCGACCGACACCACGACGGGCAGCACCAGGAACCAGGCGCGGTTGTTCTTCGGCTTCAGGTCGGCCTGCCTGCCGCGGGCCTCCTCTCGTGGTGAGGTCTCGGCGCCGGCGTCCTCGGCTAACTGGCTGGTCACGCTCCCTGGCCCCCTTCGAGCGGCGCTATGGACCCGCACCTCACCTCGTCCCTGAACAGGAACGCCCCGTCGGCGGCGAAGTGGAAGAACTCGACCGCGCCAGGCGTGTGGTGGGAGCCCGCGTCCACCTTGGCGACCAGGTCGTGGCCGTCCACGTCGGCGCGGACCAGGTGGTAGGCGCCCATGCGGTCCACGCCCTTCACCCGCGCCTTCACGCCGGGCGTCTCCCGCGCGGCGCTGACGCGCACGAACTCGGGCCTGACGCCGACGCGCACGGGACCTGGCGGCAGCTCGCCGACCGCCCTGCCGATCACCGCCTCCCCCACTCTGACCAGCCCGCCGGCGACCTCGGCCGGCAGCACGTTCATGCCGGGCGATCCGATGAAGTGGCCGACGAACTCGTGGGCGGGCGACAGGAACAGCTCGGCGGGCGTGCCTGACTGGACGACCTCTCCGTCCTTGAGCACCACCACCTCGTCGGCGAAGGTCAGCGCCTCGGTCTGGTCGTGCGTGACGTAGATGAGCGTGTGGCCGGTGTCGCGGTGGATCTCCTTCAGCTTGCTGCGCAGGGTCCACTTCAGCGCGGGGTCGATCACCGTGAGCGGCTCGTCGAGCAGCACGGCGGCGACCTCGGAGCGGACCAGGCCCCTGCCCAGGCTGACGATCTGCTGCCGGCCCGGATCCAGCCTGCGCGACCTGCGGTGGAGATGCTCGTCGAGCCCCAGCAGCTGCGACACCCTGCGGACGCGCTGGTCGATCTCCGCCTTGGGATACCTGCGGTTGCGCAGCGGGAAGGCGAGGTTGTCGTAGACCGACATCTGCTCGTACAGCACGGGGAACTGGAAGACCTGCGCGATGTTGCGGCCCGCCGTCGGCACCGAGGTCACGTCGCGGTCGCCGAACCAGATCCGCCCCACGGTCGGGGAGAGCAGGCCGGAGACGATGTTCAGCAGGGTGGTCTTGCCGCACCCGCTCGGCCCGAGCAGGGCGTAGGCCCTGGCCTCCCGCCAGGTCCAGGTCATCGGCTTGAGCGCCCAGGTTCTGCCGCCGTCGTAGCTGTGTCCCACGCCCTCGAGGCGGATGTCAGCCATGCAGATCGACCTCCGCCGTCGACGAGGCCAGCAGGTCCCCGCCGGCCTCGTCGAAGACCAGGACGTGGGCGGGGTCGACGTAGGCGGTCGCCTGCTGGCCGGGGGTGAACAGCCGGGTGCCCGGCAGCTGGGCGACGAGGTGGGTGCCGCCCCGCAGCAGCAGGTGCAGGAAGGTCGCGCTGCCGGTCACCTCTGCCAGGCGGATCTCCGCCGGGAAGGCGAGCGCGCCGGGCCCGGCCCCCTCGATGCTCACCTGGTGCGGGCGGACGCCGAGGACGACGCGCTCGGCCCGGGCGTGCGCCCGCGGAGCTTCGAAGGAGGCGCCCATGCACTCGATCCATCCGTCGCGCACGACGCCGGGCAGGAGGTTCAGCGGCGGATCGCTGAGCGTCGCGGCGACGGCCAGCGTGGGCGGCCTGTCGTACATGTCCGCGGCATCGCCGACGTGCCGTACCCGGCCCTCGCCGAGGACCACCGTGGGCGCCGCGAAGCCGAGCGCCTCCGCGGGATCGGACGTCGAGTAGAGCACCACGCCCTTCGACTGCCCGAACATGCTCTTGAGGTCGCCCCTGAGCTGCTCCCTGAGCTTGTAGTCGAGGTTGGCGAGCGGCTCGTCGAGCAGCAGCACGTCCACGGGCCTGGCCAGCGCCCTGGCGATGGCGGTGCGCTGCTGCTGGCCGCCCGACAGCTCGGACGGCCTGCGTGGCAGCAGGTCGCCGATGCCCATGAGCTCGGCGACCTCGCCCACCCGCCGGTCGACCTGGTCCTTGGGAAAGGCGCGGTCGAGACGCAGCGGGGAGGCGATGTTCTCGTGGACCGTCAGCGAGGGGTAGTTGATGAACTGCTGGTAGACGAAGGCCACGGAGCGTTTTCGCACCGAGATCGAGGCGACGTCTTTTCCGTCGACAATGACCCGGCCCGCACCCGGCGGGTGCAGGCCTGCCACGACCCGCATCAGCGTCGTTTTCCCCGCGCCCAGCGGGCCGATGAGCACGGTCATTCCGCTGGATAATTCGAGGTTTATGTCGTCGAGCCAGATCTCGTCACGTTGTCGTACGCAAACACCGTCAAGAACCAGCGCCATCGAGCCCGGTCCTCTCTCCCGGTGCAAGATTGTTTACTGGGTGCCGCTCCTCCATCTAACATGACAAGCAAGTGCGTGCCTAGAGTAAATGTCTGGCGCGAAATCTCCGGTTAACTGAGCCGGAATACCTCCGGGTTGGCGCAGTGGGCGAGCGGCTCTCCGCGCAGGTAGCGGCCTACTTCGGCGGCCACGATGCGGGCGGCGTTGCCCGCCGTCTCCTTGCTCGCCCCCGCCAGGTGCGGCGTCATGACCACGTTCGGCGCGGTGAGCAACCTGGAGTCCTTCGGCAGCGGCTCCTCGGGGAAGACGTCGAACGCCGCGGCGAACAGCTGTCCCGACTCCAGCGCGTCGCACACCGCCTCGTAGTCGACCAGGCTGCCCCTCGCGCAGTTGACCAGCACCGATCCTCTGGGCATGACGGCCAGCTGCCTCGCGCCGATCATGCCGGCGGTCTCGGGGGTGGCCCTGGCGTGCAACGACACCACCAGCGACCTCGACAGCAGCTCCTCCAGCGACGCGACCCGCTCGGCCGGGCCGTCCAGCTCGGCGTAGGGGTCGAAGACCAGCACCCGCGCGCCGAACCCGGCCAGCATCCTGGCCACCCTGCGGCCGATGGCGCCGTAGCCGACCAGGCCGACCGTCGCGCCTTCCAGCTCGGGGCCGACGCTGTCGTAGGTGTAGTAGTCGCCGCGCCAGACGCCGGAGACGAGCTCGCCGTGGGTGGCGGGGATGCGCCGGATCGCGGCGAGGATCATGCCCATCGTGTGCTCGGCCGTGGCGGTGGCGTTGCGGCCCGGGGCGTAGCAGACGGCGACGCCGTGCCTGGTGGCCGCCTCCAGGTTGGCGTTGACCGGCCCGCCTCTCCCCACGCAGAACAGGCGCAGCTCCGGTGAGGCGGCGAGGATCCGCTCGGTCAGCGGCGCCATCTGGGTGAGGCAGATCTCCACCCCGCGCAGCGCCTCGATGAGCTCCTCCTCGCCTCCCGACGCCTCGCGCACCTCGGCGACCGGGCCGAACGGCTCGACCGGCCACGGCAGGGTCAGCTCGGAGATCTCCAGGTCGCCGACGCCTTGGAGAGCTTCGGAAAACAGGCGGTTGAGGACGAAGTGGTCGCCTGCGGCGAGGACACGGGTGGTCATGAGAGGGCTCCGTTGAACTGGAGGAGGGCGATGTCGCCGTCGCGGAGGGCGATCTCGGTCAGGGCCCCGTTGCTCAGGAACGGGAACAGCCGCCGGTACTCGCGCAGCGGCACCCCGATGAGCCCGCACAGCGCCAGCCTGATGATCGTGGTGTGCGCGACCACCAGCACGCGGCCCTCGGGATGCTCGGCGGCGATGTCGTGCAGGCATTCGGTGAAGCGCTGGGCGGCCTTGACGGGGTCCTCGCCGCCCGGCAGGTGGTGGGCGACGGGGTCGGTGGTGAACGCCTCGCGCGCCTGCGGGAAGCGGCTGCTCATCTCGGCGGCCGTGAGCCCCTCGGCCTCGCCGAAGGCCAGCTCGCGCAGCCGCTCGTCGACGCGCAGCGGGACACCGACCGCCTCGGCGCACGGCTCGGCCGTGAGCCTGGAGCGCGACAGCGTGGAGGCCCACACCGCCGACAGCTGCGCGCCCCCGGCCCATGCGGCGAGCCTGGCGGCCTGCCGTACGCCCAGCGGGGTCAGCGCGATGTCACTGATGCCCGCGTAGCGGTTCTCGGCGTGCCACACCGACTCTCCATGACGGACCAGGACCAGGCGGGTCATCGGGTTGTCCTCTCGTGTGCGTGCGCGGCGACCTCGGCGGGCAGCCACTGTCTGCGCGCCAGCTCGTCGACCAGGCGCAGGTAGGCCTCGTCGAAGCGGTCGGCAGAGCCGGGGCGGGGGTCGATCGTGTCGCGGACGCGGACCATCTCCGCGGCCACGTCGGCGACCCTGCGGCCTGGCGAGGCGGCCAGCACCGCCATGCCGAGCGCGGGTTCGGCGTTCTCGGGGAGCGTGACCTGCCTGCCCAGCACGTCGGCGCGCAGCTGACACCAGTACGCGCTGCGCGTCGCGCCGCCCGTCAGGGTGAGCGCGCCGTCCACGGGAGCGCCGAGCTGGTCCAGGTAGTCGAAGCAGAGCCGTTCGACGAAGGCGACACCCTGCAACAACGCCGCGAAGTGCTCGGCCTCGTCGGCCACCTCGCCGAGGAGGAACTCTCTGGCCTGCGGCGCGACGAAGGGGAAGCGCTCCCCTGCCGAGACGAGCGGGTAGGCGAGCGGCCCGGCCGGTTCGCGTCCTGCGGCCGCGGCGCTCAGCTCGTCGAGGTCGCGGCCGGGGAAGTCACGGGCGATCGCGCCCGAGCCCGTGCTCGACGCGCCGCCCGGCAGCCAGGCGCCGTCGGGGGCCCTGTGCGAGTAGACCGCGCCCAGAGGGTCGCGGACCAGCTCGCGGGTCACCCCCTTGATCACCAGGGTGGTGCCGAGCACGGAGTTCCAGCTGCCGGGGGTGAGCGCGCCCGCGCCGAGCTGGGCGGCGCAGCCGTCGGTCGCCCCCGCGATGACGGGGGTGCCCTCGGGCAGGCCGGTGAGCTCGGCCGCGGCGGCGCAGACCGTGCCGAGAACCGTGCCCGAACGGACCAGGAAGGGCAGCGTCTCGCCCGGCACACCGAGGGTGGCGAGCACGTCCGAAGGCCAGTCCTCCTCGATCAGGTGCGCTCCTGTCTTGAGCGCGCTGCTGAGGTCGGTGGGCACCTCGTGGCCGACCAGGCGGCGGTTGACGAAGTCGCTCTGGTGCAGCAGCCTGACGCCGCTCCAGCCGTACTCGTCGAGCAGCCAGAGCAGTTTCGGCAGCGCCCACGCGGCCTGCATGCGGCGGTAGCCGAGCTGGGACCAGACATGGCCGCCCACCTCGTTGATCTTGTCCACCTGGGCGGCGGCGCGGGTGTCGTCGTACATCAGGCCGGGCGTGAGCGGGCGGCCCTGCGTGTCGGCGAGCAGGACGGTGCCGGAGGTCGCGTCCACCGCCACGCCGCGCACCTCGGCGTCCGGCACGTCGGCCAGCGCCTCGGCGCAGGCCAGCGCGGTCGCGTGCCACCACTGCTCGGGGTCCTGCTCGTGCCGCTCGCCTTCGCGGTGGCTGGTCAGCTTGCGCGTGCCCATGCCCGCGACCCTGCCCTCGCCCGTGACGGCGAGCGCCCTGACGCTCTGCGTGCCGAGATCCAGCCCGACCCAGACGCCGCTCACCTGCCGCTCCTGACGCTCTCCCTGACGCGCAGGAACCGGTCGAACAGCTCGTCGTACGGCCCCGCGGCCGGGTCGAGCGCCTGCCGTACCCGGGGTTCGGGCACCTTGGCCAGCGCACCGGTGGCCAGGCCGCCCATGACGTAGGCGCCTCTGGCGCCGGCCTCCTCGTCGGCCGTGCGGAGCACGGGCAGGCCCGTGACGTCGGCGATGAGCCGCGTCCACACCTCGCTGGCCGCGCCGCCTCCGCAGACGCGCAGCTCGGTGGGTCTGACGTGGGAGGCGGTGAGGCAGTCTCTGATGACCATGCTGAGGCCTTCCATGACCGCGCGGGCCAGATGCTCGCGGCGGTGCTCGAAGGAGAGGCCGACGAACGCGCCTCTCGCGAACGGATCGAGGAAGGGGGCGCGCTCTCCGGCGGGCGACAGATAGGGAAGGAACACCAGACCCTCCGCGCCCGCGGGCGCCAGGGTGGCCAGCTCGCCGAGGTCGGCGGGATGGCTCAGGCCGAGCATCTCGCAGGCCCAGCCGATCACCTCGCCGCCCGCCAGCGTGGGGAAGGCCCGCAGGTGGAGCCCGGGCAGCCCGAGTGCGACGGTCAGGCCCGAGGCCCGCTCCCCCAGCTCCACCCGGTCGGTGACGATCTCCGTGCACAGCGTCGTGCCGAGGATCGTGCACGCCTGACCTGGGGTGACGGCGCCGACGCCGACCGCGGTGGAGGCGATGTCGTAGGAGGACAGCACGACGGGGGTGCCCGCGGGCAGGCCCAGCCCCTGTGCGGTCAGCGGCGCGGCCCTGTCCTCGTCGTCGAGCTGCTCGGGCAGCAGCGGGGCGGCCCACTCCAGGTCGTAGAGGGCCAGCAGCTCGGCGGAGTAGCGCCCCGTGGCCAGGTCGGTGAAAGGCGCGGAGGCGTCGGAGCTGTCGACCGCGACCCTGCCGGTGAGTTTGGAGAACAGCCAGCCGCCGCAGGTCAGCGCGGTCGCCGAGCGGTCGAGCCGCTCCGGGTCGTGCAGGCGCAGCCACGCCAGCACGGCGTTGGGCAGCCCTGCGAAGGTCAGCGAACCGTTGCGGTGAAAGGCCCGCTTCAGCACGCCCGCCTCGGTCCAGTCCGCGACGAAGGCGGCCGCGCGGGCGTCGTTCCAGAGGATGGCGGGCCCCGTCGGCTCGCCGTCGGGGCCGACCAGCCAGCAGCCGTCGCCCTGCGCGGTGACCGCGACGTAGTCGACGGGCCCGGCCATGCCCTCGACCACCTCGCGCACGCAGGAGACGACCGCCTCCCACACCGCGTTCATGTCCTGCTCGGCCCAGCCGGGACGGGGCCTGGTCACGGTGGTGGCCCTGCGCGCCACCACGGCCTCGGCGCCCTCCTCGTCGTAGCCGACCGCCTTGATCATCGTGGTGCCGGCGTCGACACAGACCACTGCCATCGCTCGCTCCCCCCCTACGCCCTGCCGTGGGAGACCCGCGACCTGCGAGCCACCGAGTCCACGGCCACCGCGAGCAGCAGGACGGCGCCGGTGACCATGAAGCGGAAGGAGGAGTCGAGGTTGAGCAGGGTCAGCCCGCTGGAGATGGACTGGATCACCACGATGCCCAGCAGCGCGGCGAAGGCCGTACCCCTGCCGCCGAACAGGCTGGTGCCGCCGATGACGGCGGCCGCGATGGCGTTGAGGTTGACGTCGCCGCCTCCGCTGCTCTGGTTGACCGCCGCGAGCCTGGCCGCGGCCAGCACGCCGCCGACGGCGGCGAGCGTCGTGCACAGCACGAACGCGGAGGTGTAGACGGCCCTGACGTTGATGCCCGCGCGCCTGGCCGCCTCGGCGTTGCCGCCGACCGCGTAGATCGACTTACCGAACTTGGTACGGCCCAGCACGTAGTGCATGACCAGCACCAGCGCGAGGAACAGCACGAACATCCAGCCCACGCCGCGGGTCTGGTTGAGATACCAGACGACCACGCCGAGGCCGATGAGCACCAGGACGCTCCTGGCGACCAGCAGCTGGGTGGAGACCGCCGACAGCGAGGCCTTCCTGCGCCGCCTGGCGTGGGCGTACCCGCTGGCGAACAGGCCCGCGGCGGCCACCACGACGAACACGTACGACAGCCACACCGGCACGAAGGCCAGCTGCGCGAAGGCGACCAGGCCCGAGTCGAAAGGCAGGTTGATCGAGCCCTTAGCGCCCAGCATCCACAGCTGCACGCCGAGCAGGCCGAGCAGTCCCGCCATGGTGATGACGAAGCTCGGCACGCCGAACCTGTTGAAGATCTGCCCGTAGACCCAGCCGATCGCGCAGCCGATCACGATCGCGGCCAGGATCGCCAGCCAGACCGGCAGCCTCCTGTCCACGAAGAACACCGCCATGACCGCGGAGGTCAGGCCGCTGACCGAGCCGACCGACAGGTCGATCTGGCCGACGAGCAGCACGACCACCACACCCAGCGCGATGATGCCGACAGGGGCGCACTCCAGTGTGAGGTTCACCAGGTTGACGCTGGACAGGAAGATCGGGTTGAGCGCCTGGAACACCGACCAGATCACGATCAGCCCGATGACGACGGGCAGGACGCCCAGGTCGCCGCCGCGGACCCGGTCGAGCAGGCCCTCGGCGGCGCCGCGCAGGCCCTGCCTGCCGATCAGCCGCTCGTCCTTCAGGTCCGTCGGAGTCTCGAGATCGGTCATTGGCGGAGCCTTTCCTGCGATTGCGCGCGGCGGGTCACCACGTTGTCGGTGGCGCCGGTGATCGCCGCGATGATGTCCTCCTGGGACACCTCGCCGACGGCGAAGGTCCCGTTGTTACGGCCGAGCCGCAGCACCGCCACCTTGTCGGCGACGGCCTTCACGTCGGCCATGTTGTGGCTGATCATGATCACGCCGAGACCGCGGTCGCGCAGCCGTTCGATCAGGTTGAGCACCTCCGCCGTCTGCGCGACGCCCAGCGCGGCCGTCGGCTCGTCCAGGATGACCACCTTGGGATCGGCCAGCAGCGACCTGGCGATGGCCACGGTCTGCCGCTGTCCGCCCGAGAGCGAGGCCACGGGGGTGCGCACCGAGGGGATCTTCGCCGAGAGCTGGCGCAGCAGCTCCCACGAGCGGACCTCCATCGCCACGTCGTCCAGGCGCAGCGCGCGCAGCTCCTGGCCGAGGAAGAGGTTCTCGATCACGTTGAGGTTCTCGCACAGTGCCAGATCCTGGAAGACCGTGGCGATGCCGAGACGGTGGGCGTCGGCGGGGGTGGCGATGTGCGCCTGCCCGCCCTCGAAGGTGATCGTCCCTGAGTCCGCGGCGTGGACACCGGAGAGGATCTTGACGAGGGTGGACTTGCCCGCGCCGTTGTCGCCGACGATCGCGACGACCTCACCGGCTTCGACGTCGAGGTCGATGCCGGTGAGCGCGGCGACGGCGCCGAAGGTCTTGGTGATGCCGCTCAGGGACAGGATGGGCATCTACTTGATCCCGAGCTTGTCACAGGCGGCCTTGTAGTCGGGGGTGCACACCTCCGACACCTTGAGCGCGCCGCCGGGGCCGAGCAGTTCCTTCGCCACGTTCTCCTGGGTCACCACGGTCGGGGTGAACAGCTCGGAGGGGGTGTCGAACAGCGTGGTCTTACCCGCCGGCTTCTTGCCCTGGGCGAACTCGTTCGCGACCACCGCCGCCGCCTCGGCCACGATCTTGATCGGCTTCGAGATGGTGTTGTACTGGTCGCCGTTGATGATGCGCTGGACCGCGGCCAGCTCGGCGTCGTTGCCGCTGACCGGCGGCACGGGAGTGTCGGCGGCCTTGAACGCGGCGATCGCGCCGCCGGCGGTGCCGTCGTTGGCGGCGACGACTCCGCCGATCTTGCCGGGGAACTGGGCGATCTGACCGCTGACCCACTCCTGCGCCTTGTTCGGCTGCCACCCTGGGGTGTCGTACTCGGCCAGCAGCTTCAGGCCGCTCGGGTCGACCGCACTGTGGATGCCCTTCTTGATCAGCTGGGCGGCGGCGTCGGTGGGCGAGCCGTTCACCACGAGCAGGCCGCCGTCCCCGCCCTTCTTCTTCACCTCGTCCACGAGGGACTGGGCGATGAGCGAGCCGATCTTCTCGTTGTCGAAGGAGACGTAGTAGTCGGCCTTGGCGGCGGGGATCGGCCGGTCGTAGGCGATGATCGGCACCTTCTGCGCCTGCGCCGACTGGACGATCGTCGCGGCGGCGGCGGAGTCGACGGGGTCGATCACGATCGCCTTGACGCCCTGGGCCAGGGCGGAGTTGGCCTGCTGCTGCTGCTTGGCCGCGTCGGCTCCGGCGTTCTGGTAGAGCACCTCGCAGGTCGGGCAGAGCTCCTTCATCTTCGCCTTGAACAGCGGCGCGTCGTAGAGCTCGTAGCGGGTGGAGGCGATGTCCGGCATGAGGAAGGCGATCTTCGCACCTTGGGCGGCGCTCTCGCCCTGCCCTGCCGACGTGGTGGTGGACGAACAGGCGGTGGCCGCCGCCAGCGCGACGGCGACCGCGAAGGTGACCCTCTTCATGACTGCTCCTTGGCTCATCGACGAGAGGTCTGGGTGTGTGTTGTGGTGTGAGGAACACAACACCCGATGGGCCAAATATGTCAAGAGTCTGATAACTACAACATGCGGACATGTGAGAACTTACGGCGACATCTCGTGTTACCTTTAGCACCGACTTCACACTGATCAGGAGGCGACTCGTGGCAGACGGCGACCCCGCGCTCGGCCCAAGGGAACGCCGCGACCAGATCCGCCAGCTCGTCGCGAGCGAGGGCTTCGTCCGCATGGAGCAGCTCGCCGAGGCCCACGGCGTGAGTCTGATGACCATCCACCGTGACCTCGACGTACTCCAGAGCGAGGGATGGCTGCGCAAGGTACGCGGCGGCGCGACGGCCCAGCCGTCCGCGCTCTACCACGGCGACGTGCGTCATCGCGTGCAGGCGATGTCCGAGGCCAAACGGCTGCTCGCCGAGGAGGCGGTCACGCTCGTCGAGCCCGGCGCCTCGGTCATGATCGACGAGAGCACCACAGGTCTGGCCGTCGCCGGACTGCTGCCGGCCAGGGGGCCCGTCACGGTGATCTCCAACTTCCTCGCGGTGGTCAACCTGCTGGCCGGCGAGGCCACCATCGACCTCATCGCGCTGGGCGGGGCCTACTACCCGGCCTACGACGCCTTCCTCGGCATGCGCACCACCGAGGCGATCAGGTCACTGCACGCGGACGTGCTGTTCATGTCGACCACGGCGGTGACCAACGGGCACTGCTACCACCAGTCGCAGGAGACGGTGGCGGTGAAGCGGGCGCTGATGGAGTCGGCGAGCAAGAAGGTGCTGCTGATCGACCACACGAAGTTCAGCAAGCGGGGGCTGCACCAACTCGCGCCGCTGACGGCCTTCGACCTGGTGATCGTGGACAGCGACGCCCCCGAATCCGACCTCGCCCCACTACGCGCAGCCGGCGTCCCCTTGAAAATCGTTTCGAACTGAACTTCATGGGTTCAGTGCTCTTGGTGTGTCAACGATCGGCCGGCGCAGGCGTCCCATCGGGCCAGACGCAGGGAGAGGTTGCCGCCAGGTAGAGATCATCTCCCTCCGCCCAGATAAGGCCCAAGAGATACCCGTCAGGCCTCGACTCGCCATGGATTGTGGGCGCTCCGGCCTGGAAGCCGCCCATTGCGGTGATCACATGGCCCTGTTCCACCCAGCGAGCCCGAACTTGGTGAGCAATGCTCATGTTCGCGCTCTGGGGAACACCTCGCAGCCAGTAGGCCCTATGAATCACCACCTGCTTCTCCGACCCCCCCTTGGCCAGACAAGTGTTGGGAGCAACCGACGAAGGAAGGAGCTCCAGCCGAGGCTGAGGCTGCAACGCGGCAGCAGTTTCGCGGATGAGTTGCTCGACCCGGCTGAGAGCATGCGACTGGGTGATAGTCGGTTGGTCCACAGTGCAGCCAATCAGAGAAACGAGGGCGAGAGCGAGCACGAGAGCGCGGAGCAATGTGGATCACCTTTGCGGGCGGAGCGCCAGGTCGGGGGCAAGTTCAGGCATCAACGGCTGTGGCTGAGCGTTGTGCGACTCTGGGGCGGCCACCTTGTCGTATTGCCCATTGATGATGCGGCCCATGTTCGCCAATGAGACTGAGGCGGGGTCCCAGTAGCTGCTGTGAGCTCTGGTGTAGACGTCTCTGCCTACGGGGAAGTGTTGGGCGCCGAAGGAGGCGTTTCCTGGGTCGGCGCCGAAGCGGCCGAGGGCGGCTACCGGGTCGTTGCCTGCCTCGCCGACCCACACATGTCCCGGAGCCACGCCCAGTTCCCTGGCGTGGTCGACGCCGACGCCAGGGCTGCCGACGAAGATGAGGTCGTCGGCCAGCCGTCCGGGGCGGAGGGTGGCGGCTTTGCCGGTGGTCAGCGACCCGTAGCTGTGGCCGACGATCACGGCGCGGGCCGTGGAGGACGGTTCGTGGGCGGCGCGCAGGCCGTCGGCGAAGGAGGCCAGGGCCGTGGCGCCCTTGGCGGCGGCGTGGCCGAAGGCGACCGACTTGGCGGGGTCGAAGATGCCCGGGTCGATCTGGGGCGCGTCGTAGCCGAGCCACGTGACGGCGGCGATGCTCCGCGAGCCACTGGTGGCGGTGGCCTGTTGCCAGAGGGCGCGGGAGCGTTGGAGGTCGCCTGGGGCGGCGTCCAGGCCTGAGGTGAGGCCGGAGACGGAGGTGACCGTGGTGTCGGCGGTGTCGGGGTCGCCCCAGGAGACGATGAGTCGTCCCTGTCCGTTCACGTCGAAGGCCAGCAGCAGGGGTGGCGGGTGGCCGGCGACCGGCTGGAGTTCCCTTTCGATGTTCTCGATGCGGCGGAGCTGGTTGGCGAGGCGTTCCCAGCCGCCGAACAGGGTGGGGTCGTCGAGGCGGTCGAGTTCGGCGGCGGCGGCGTCGAGCCGGCGCTTGAGCGCGGTCTTCTGGCTGGCGAGCCCCAGCCGGTTCGAGCGGTCGCGGACGCTCGCGGGCAGGCCGTTGAGCAGGCCGAGCCCCGGCAGGCGGATCAGCTCCTCCCGGCTGCCCTGCGTCAGCGTGTGCCACCAGGCGTGGACGCGGGCGGCCAGGCCGGGGTCCCCGCCCTGGTCCTGGAGGTCGAGCAGCCGGGTGACCGCGTCTCCGTCGCCGCCGGCGAGGCGGGCGAGCAGAGCCTGGGCGGCGGCGGGGTCCGTGGCGTGGGCGGCGAACAGGTCGTGGGCCGCGAGACCGGCGGGCAGTGACGTGCCGGGGACGGTCTGCTGGATGCGGGTCAGGCGGCGACGCAGGTCGGCGCCGTGGGTGGTGGACCAGTCGGCGATCCTGCCGAGGGAGTGCCCGGGTTCGGCGGGCAGGCCGTGGGCGGAGAGCTCCGCCGCCAGGCGGGTGCCCGCCGCCGAGAGGGTCTGGCCCGCGTGTTCGAGCGCCGAGATCAGGGCGGACATCGCCAGGGGGTCGATGCCCTGGAAGGTGCCGAGGGTAGCGCTCATGGTGGTGACCGAGGTGGTCAGCAAGGGGAGGGCGGGGGCGGCGCCGCCCTGCCGTACGACCAGGTGGGCCAGGGTGGTCAGGGCGACGGTCAGCGAGGACTGCAGGCCGGCGCGGTGGCGGGCGAGGGCGGCGGTGAAGGCTGGGGCGCCGCCGCCGACCCAGGCGTGCGTCCGCATGAGGCGCATGGCGGTGTCGAGGTGGGTGTGGTGTTCGGCGGCGAGCGCCGCTGCTCGCCCGTACGCCTCGAGGGCCGCCGTGTGATCCGCCATGACGCGGTCCAGGATGGCAGGACGGCGGGCCGCCTCTCAGGTGATCGTCGACTCACCCACATTGCTGGCGAAATGCGGTGAGTACGGCGTACTCAGGCGCGGGAGCGGTCCTGGCCCGATACTGCTGCTGAACCGTCGAGAGGAAAGGACGTGACGGCGTGCCACTCGACCGGTACGGCGTGCTCGTGGGGACCGTGCGCCGCCACTTTCGCGACAGGCCCGACACGCAGGGCCGCTGGTTCCATGTGAACATCGAGGTCAGCGCGCCGCTCGGCGTCCACCGCTGCGCGGTCGACGTCGACAGCAAGCAGTCGGCCACCGGCGTCCGGTGGAGGACGTTCACGATCTCGCCCGGCGCGCTGGGACCGGCGGCGCACCTGGCGGCGGGCTTCCACGAGCTGGCCCGCGACCGCGACTCGGGGGCGCTCGACTACTACCGGCACCCGGCCCTCGTGGAGGGCGGCGGGTCGTGGGTCTCGGGGACGAACCTGGACGCCGCGCGGGCCCTGGAGCCCCTGCTCACTCCAGGGCGGCGCGTGCTGATCTTCGGCGAGCCGTTCGACGAGGGCCTGGGCGTGCACAACATCCACCAGAACCAGGGCGACCCGTACGGCTCGCAGTGGTGGGACGAGAACGGCATCTGGCAGGACGGCGCCACACTGACCGAGCGGCCCGACGGCGGTTTCGACGTCTTCGTCTCCAGGTTCTCCACGCAGTCGGACCGCACCGACGAGGAGGGCCACCCCGTCCCGAGCGATCTCAGGCCAGCAGGACGCTCCCTGCCAGGGTGAGGTAACCGGCCGACAGGCCGACGGCGGCGCTCCAGCGTGGACGGGGGCATCGTGGTGGACCCGCTGCCCCTCGACAGCAGAGTCGCGATGGTCGACGAGCCGGGCGTGCCCGTCGTGACCATCGGCAGGGACGTCGCGCGCGCGGAGGACCCGTGGTGGGTGGCGGCCGACAGCGCGGGCAGCACGGCGACGGTGCTCGACCACCTCGCCGGGGCGGGGGCGCAGAGCATCGCGATGCTCTCCGTGGGCATCGGGTGGTCCTGGTTCGCCGATGCCCAGCAGACCTACAGGGAGTGGACAGCCGACAAGGGGATCGAGCCGATCCTGGTGCTGGCGCGGCCGGACAAGCTCGAGACGAGCGCGGTCTCGGCCGCCGCGGAGATCCTCGATCACCGCCCAGACGCCGTCTACGTGCCGCCGCAGTGGCTGGCGTCAGGCCTGCTGCGGGTGGCGCGGGAGCGTGGGTCGACGTGCCCGGCGCCCTGCTGGTCGCCGTCGGCGTCGACAGCCATCTGGCCCGCACCAGCGCCGCCGCTCACAGCGGTCGACCTCCACCCCGCGGCGACGGCGGGGCAGGCCGTCGCTCGGGGGCCGCGGTCGTCTGCTGTTGACTGCCGGGATGAACATCGACTCGACGGGCACGAGCACGCGGGAATCGGTCCAGGTGCGGCGCTTCCACGAGGGCGACTCGGTGGAGGAGGTGACCCTCCTGCTCCACCGTGCGTACGCGGACCACGCCGCTGCCGGGCGGATCTTCTTCGCCTCCTACCAGTCTCCACAAGACACCCGGCATCGCCTGAGCAAGGGCGAGTGCTGGATCGCCGTGAGAGATGACGCGCTGGTCGGGACCGTCACCGTGTCCGCCCCCCACACCGCTCCCACCGGCTACCCCGCACCCGAAGGAGCGGGGTCGTTCTGGCAACTGGCGGTGGATCCGTCGCAGCGGGGAAACGGGCTGGGACACCGGCTTCTGACACTGGCGGAGGCCAGGATGGCCGCCCTGGGTTCGACACACGCCGTCATCGACACCTCCGCGACAGCGGAAGACCTCGTGGCCTGGTACCGCCGGCGCGGATACGTGCCGATCGGGACGTGGCGGTGGGACGTCACCAACTACGACAGCGTCGTCCTCGCCAAGATCCTGCCGACGAAGCCGGATACTCCCTGAGAACCATCGTCTGGACTCGCGAGCGGCCACCGCGCTTCGGTGACCGGTCCGGCAGTAACGGCTCGATCCGCGCCCCCTGCGCATCAGTCACAGGCACATCCCGAAACAGCCGGCCTGGCCGTGGTGGTCAGGCCGCGTCGTGGAAGACCAGGCCGAGCGTGTGCCGCAGGCCCCGCCGCACGGTGCTGACGCCGTGCCGTACGGGCGCGGCAGACCAGCCGCGCGCCGAGCGCACGGGCCTGTCACGGGTGGTGAAGACCAGGCCGTGGCCCTGCCGCAGGAGCGTCACCGTGCCGCGGGACTGGGCGCGCGGACGCTGCTCCACCAGCAGGAACTCACCGCCGTCGTAGTCGTCGCCCGGCCTGTCCAGGCCGATCACGACCTGCAGAGGGAAGACCAGGTCGCCGTACAGGTCGCGATGCAGGGCGTTCCAGTCGCCCTCGCGGTAGCGCAGCAGGATCGGGGTGGGCTTGGTCTGTCCCGCCGCGTGGCACATCTCCAGCCACTCCTCCAGGCTGTCGGGCCAGGGGGCTGGCTTGCCCAGTCTCGCGGCCCAGTCCCTGGCGATGGGCAGCAACCTCGGGTAGAGCGTGCTGCGCAACTCCTGGACAAGGTCGGGGAAGGGCTGGGCGAAGTAGCGGTACTGCCCCCTGCCGAACCTGTAGCGCTCCATGTCGACCGTCGACCGGAACCGCGCGACCTCGTCGTACAGTCCGGCGATCTCGCGGCACTGCGCCTCGGTGAGGAGCGGGCCCGTGGGCGCGCATCCGTAGGCGTCCATCTCCTGTGCCCATGCCTCAGGGTTCATCATGGTCGTCCTTCCGTGGAGGGTCACACGAACAGCGGCTGGAGCGCGCCCTCGTGGGTGAGCAGGAGCCGCTTGCGCTCCAGTCCGCCCGCGTAGCCGGTCAGCGACCCCGTCGCGCCGATGACGCGGTGGCAGGGCCTGACGATCAGCAGCGGGTTGGCGCCGATCGCCGCACCGACGGCGCGGATGCGGTCCCTTGGCGCGCCGATCCGCTCGGCGAGCTGCCCGTAGGTGATCGTGGTGCCGTAGGGAACGCTCTCCACCGCGCGCCAGACCTTCTGCTGGTACGGGGTGCCCTCTCCGGCCAGGGGCAGGTCGAAGTCGCGCAGGTCGCCGTCGAAGTAGGCGCGCAGCTGGCCGGTGATCGCGGCCAACGCCGCCGCGTCCTCGGTCCACCCGGGCTGGACGGCAGCGGCCCACGTCAGCGACGTCAGCCGTACGCCGTCGGTGTCCTTGTCCCCGGTGAGCAGCAACGGGCCCAGCGGGCTCTCGGTCGTGGTGTAGACGGTCATCTCTCCTCCTCGCCTTGTATAACGCGATTCCAGCCGCCGACCTCGGCGGTTTTCGGACCTCGCGCTGGGAGGCGGGAGAGGTGACGGGCTAAGACAATCCGGCGACGCCCCCGAGCGATCCCGGCTCGCAGCCGAACCTCGCCAGCAACGCGGTGAGGGTGGGGCCGAGGGGGGCGTCGAGGGCGAGGTGGGCGTCGCCGTCGCCGCGTGTGGGGCCCTGGTTGACGATCACGACGGGGACGCCGTGGTCGGCCGCCCGCCGTACGAACCGGTAGCCGGACATCACGGTCAGCGAGGAGCCCAGTACCAGCAGCAGGCCGGCCTGTTCGGTCAGCTCGTAGCACTCCGCGACGCGGGGGCGCGGCACGTTCTCGCCGAAGAAGATGACGTCGGGCTTGAGCAGGCCGCCGCAGCCGGCGCAGTCGACGATCTCGAACGCGCCGATCTGGTCGTCGGCGAGGACGGCGTCGCCGTCGGGGTTGATGGCATCGGCGGCGCCGAGCCAGCCGGGGTTGGCCGCGTTCAGCCGCTGCTCGAGCCACTCCCTCGAGGTGCGCTCCCCGCACGACAGGCAGACCACGCGGTGCAGGCTGCCGTGCAGCTCGACCACCTGCTCCGCGCCCGCCGCCTGGTGCAGGCCGTCCACGTTCTGCGTGATGATGCCGCTCACCAGCCCCATCGACTGCAGGCCCGCGACGGCGCGGTGGCCGGCGTTCCAGCCCGCGTGCGCGATGTGCCGCCATCCCAGGTGGCTGCGGGCCCAGTAGCGCCGCCTGGCGGCGGCGCTGCCGACGAAGGCCTGGTAGGTCATCGGCTCCGCCCTGCGCCTGCGGCCTGTCTCGCCCCGGTAGTCGGGGATGCCCGACTCCGTCGACAGCCCGGCTCCGCTCAGGACGAGCACCCCGCCGTCGCCGACGAGGTCGACCAGCATGTCGAACGCGGGGACCGCCCGGCCCGCCTCATCTCGCACCGCCTGCGTCACCCTTCCATGGTGCCCGAAGGCTCGGCTCACCTGCGACGCGGCGTCCAGGCTCAGCGGTGGGTGCGCAGGCCTGCGGTGATCAGGTTGATCGCGGTGTCGAAGGCGGGCTCGCTCTCCTCCTCGGCGATGTGGCCCAGGTTCTCCGCCAGCACGAAGCCCGAGACGAAGGCGTGCAGCACGTCCGCCGTACGCTCCCGCTCCTCCTCCGGCGTCCCCGCGTCACGCAGGATCCGGTCGAGGACGTCCCACAGCCCGCCCTGTCTCGGCATGGTGACCTCGGGGTGGTGGTGCACGTATCGCCACAGCGACGGGTGGGTGCGGGCCAGCCTGCGATAGGCGTGGGCCAGCGCGCGCAGCTGGTCGGGCCACGGGGCGCCGTCGTCGGGTGGCAGCTGGAGCAGCGGCGCCACGTTCAGGCACAGCGTCCTGATGAGCTCCGTCTTGTTGGCTACGTGGTGGTAGAGGGACATCGGGTTGACGTCGAGCTCGGCGGCGAGCTTGCGCATGGACAGCGACTCCACGCCGCCCGCGTCGATCAGCCGCAGGGCGGTGCCGAGGATCTCCTGGAGGGTCAGGGGCGTCCCCCGCCGTGCGCTCACTGCCATACACCGTATGGTAGCGTCAACCATACGGTGTATGGCTACTCCTGGGGAGTGCTCATGAAGACGATTCCGGCCCCACAAGGGCTGCCGTTGCTCGGCAACACGCTGCAGGTGCCCGCGCACGCGCCCGCCCTGTACTTCGAGCAGGTCGCGAAGAGGTACGAGGAGGGCATCTTCCAGCTCGAGCTGGTCGGCCGCCGCGTGCTGTTCGTCTACGACCCCGACCTGGTCGCCGAGGTCAGCGACGAGACCCGCTTCTACAAGGGCATCGATCCCCCGCTGAGCACGGTCCGCGACTTCGCCGGTGACGGGCTGTTCACCGCCAGGCACGACGAGCCGGTCTGGGGTCACGCGCACCGCATCCTCATGCCGGCCTTCAGCCAGCGCTCGATGAAGGCCTACTTCCCGCAGATGCTGGAGGTGGCCGAGCAGCTGACCGAGTCGTGGGCGGGCCGCCAGGGCCGGGACCTGCCGGTGACCGACGACATGACCAGGCTCACGCTCGACACCATCTCCCTCACCGGGTTCGGGTACAGGTTCCGTTCCTTCGACTCTCCCGAGCTGCACCCGTTCCTGCTGGCGATGGGCGGCGCGCTGACCGAGGCCATGCTCCGCCTCCAGCAGCTGCCCATCGTCACCAAGATGAGGCGCAGGCAGGAGCTGGCCTACCGCGACGACATCGCCGTCATGCAAGAGCTGGTCGACGAGGTGATCAGGCAGCGCAGGGCCGAAGGCGGCGGCGGGACCAAGGACCTGCTCGGTCTCATGCTGGAGGCCTCCGACCCGCAGACGGGCGAGCGGCTGTCGGACGAGAACATCCGCAACCAGGTCCTGACCTTCCTCATCGCCGGCCACGAGACGACCAGCGGCCTGCTCTCCTTCGCGATGTACAACCTGCTGCGCGACCCGCACACGCTGGCTAGGGCCTATGACGAGGTCGACAGGCTGCTGCCGGGCGACGAGCCGCCCACCTACGAGACGATCATGAAGCTCGAGGTGATCCCGCGCATCCTGGAGGAGACGCTGCGGATCTGGTCGCCGATCCCCGCGTACGGCGTGAACGCCTACGAGGACACCACGATCGGCGGCTACCCGGTGCCGAAGGGTCAGAAGATCGTCGTGCTGCTGCCATCGCTGCAGCGCCACCCCAAGGCGTGGGAGCGGCCGGAGGAGTTCGACATCGACCGCTGGCTGCCCGAGAACAAGAAGAACCACCACCCCGCCGCCTACAAGCCGTTCGGCAACGGCGAGCGGGCCTGCATCGGCCGGCAGTTCGCGCTCACCGAGGCGCGGCTGGCGCTGGCGATGATCCTGCGCCGTTTCGCCGTCTCCGACCCCGCCGTCTACCGGATGGAGATCAAGCAGACGCTCACCCTCAAGCCCGACGGCTTCACGATCAGGGTGCGCGAGCGCAGGCCGCACGAGCGCTCGGCCGTCCACGTTCTGCCCGCCGAGCAGGCCGACCAGCACGACATCGCGGTCACGGGCGTGGCGCTCACCGTCGCCTACGGCTCCAACCTGGGCACCTGCGCCGACATCGCCGAACGGCTCGCCGAGCGGGCCGGCAGGTCCGGCTTCGCGACCACGCTGACCAGCCTGGACGACCTGGAGCCTCCCTCCGAGGGGCTGCTGCTGGTGGTGGCCTCCTCCTACAACGGCAAGGCGCCCGACAACGCCCAGCGATTCGACGCCCTCGAGGACCTTCCCGACCTGTCGGAGGTACGGCTGGCGCTGCTCGGCTGCGGCAACACCCAGTGGCCCACCTACCAGGACTTCCCCCGCCGCGCCTTCGACAAGCTCACGGCCGCGGGCGCCGTCCCGCTGGTCGAACGTGGAGAGGCGGACGCCGACGGCGACTTCGACGGCGACGTCTCGGCGTGGACGGCGAAGCTGTGGGCGGCGCTGGCGCAGGAGTACAGCGCCTCGGCGGCCGACGCGGGGCCGCGCTACGAGATGGAGGTGCTCACCGAGGCCGAGGTGCGGCCCGCCGTGGTGTCGGAGCGCGCCGTCCCGCTGACCGTGGTCTCCAACAGGGAGCTGACCGGCGACCCCACGGGCCTGTGGGACTTCTCGCTGGAGCAGCCGCGTCCAGGCGTCCGCTCGATCGTGGCCGAGCTGCCCGAGGGCGTGGAGTACGAGCCGGGCGACCACCTGGCGGTGTTCGCCAAGAACGATCCCGAGCTGGTGGAGTGGGCGCTGCGCTGCCTGCGCGTCCCGCGCGACAGGGTCGTGCGGCTGCGCGCCCACGGGCACACCCACCTGCCGGTGGACACCCCCGTGACGGCGGGCCTGCTGCTCACCGACTTCGCCGAGCTGCAGGAGGTGGCCACCCGCTCCGACCTGGAGGCACTGGCCGCGCACACCGGCTGCCCGTGGACCAGAAGCCAGCTGGCGGCGCTGACCGCCGACTACGCCGACGAGGTGCTCGCCAAGCGGCTGTCGGTGCTCACGCTGCTGGAGCGCTTCCCCGCCGTGGAGCTGCCGCTGCCGGTCTTCCTCGAGCTCGCGGGACCGATCAGGCCGCGCTACTACTCGATCTCCTCCTCGCCGCTGGCCGAGCCCGGCAGGGTGCGGATCACCGTGGGGCTCGTGGAGGGGCCGGCGTGGTCGGGCGGCGGCGCCTACCGCGGCATGTGCTCGGCCTACCTGGCGGGGCTGGCCGAGGGCGAGGTCTTCTACGGCTACATCAGGGTGCCCGCGCCGCCGTTCAGGCTGCCTGACGACCCGGCCACGCCGGTCGTCCTGGTCGGGCCTGGCACCGGGTTCGCGCCGCTGCGCGGCTTCATGGAGCAGCGGGCGCTGACCGGGGCCCAGGGCAGGGCCGAGGTGTTCACCGGGTGCCGTCACCCCGAGCACGACCTGCTCTACAAGGAGGAGGTCGAGGCGTGGGCCGCGGCCGAGGGGGTGCGCGTGCACACGGCGTTCTCCGCGGTCGAGGGGCATCCCTACCGGTTCGTCCAGGACGCCGTGGCGGCGCAGGCCGACGCGGTGTGGGAGCTGCTCCAGCAGGGCGCGCACGTCTACGTCTGCGGCGACGGGCTGCGGATGGCGCCGGCCGTACGGCAGGCGCTGCTGGCGATCCACCGCGAGAGGGCGGAGGGCGACGCCGAGGCGTGGCTGGCGGGGCTGGAGGCCGAGGGCCGCTATCAGCAGGACGTGTTCGCCTGATCGCGCAGCCCGAAAAGGAGGGCGCGCACGCCTTCGTCGAGCACCCGCTCGCCCTCCTCCCGCGAGTCGAGGAACCAGCCGGGCAGCGGGCTGCGCAGCGCGTGGGTGAGCTCGATGCCGACGATGCCGTGGATCGTCGTCCACACCAGGTAGGCCGCCCTGTCCGGCTCTCCCTGGCGGCCGAGCCCCGCCGCCTCCACCGCGTCCGCGAGCAGGTGGAAGGTCAACTCGAGCGCCTCGCGCCGCAGCTCGGGCGAGGGGTCGAAGTCGGGTAGCGGCCGCTCGAACATCAGCGCGAAGAGCGAGGGGTCGGCCAGGGCGAACGCGCGGTAGCCCGCCGCCACGGCCATGACGCGGTCGACGGGGTCGCCGCAGGGCGCCAGAGCGGTGGTCAGCGCGTCGCGCAGGGCGTGGAAGCCGTGCAGGTAGATGGCTTCGAGCAGCCCGGCGCGCCCGCCGAAGCAGGTGTAGATGCCCATCGTGGACGTGCCCGCGGCCTCGGCCACCCTCCTCAGGGTCAGGTGCGCGGCCCCCTGCTCGCGAAGGACGCGCACTCCCGCGTCGAGGAGTTCTTTCGAGGTTCTTACGGCCTGGCCCACCCTCTCACCCTAACGGTCAATAACACGGATGATAACGAGCGTTATGACCGAGAGAAGGGACCTGCGCCATGCAGCTCTACCGGGTCACGGCGGTGGCGGGCTTCGCCTGCGCCGTCCTGCTGATCGTCAACATCGCCCGCAGGGCGGGCCTGCTGCCCGAGACCGCTTTCACCCACGCCGTCGCCCCCTTCGCCCCGCTCACGGGGCTGTTCGCGATCACCGGGGTCTACCTGCTCATCCGCCGTACGGCAGGCGGTCTCGGCCTGGCGGGCTACCTGCTCAACGCGGCGGGGCTGGCGGGCGCCTTCGCCATCGAGTACACCCTGCACTTCGTCTTCCCGCTGCTGGCTCCCGGCGTGGTGGCAGGGCTGCTGGCAGGAGGGACGGGGCGGGCCTTCCTCGTCACGTCCGTGGTCCTGGTGGCGGGGGTGCTGGTGTTCGCGGCGGCGGCGCTGAGGGCCGGGGCGCCGCCGGCGATCGCGGTCGTGCTCTACGCCGCGGGGATGGTGCCGGGCTCGCTGCGCAACGCCGTACCTCTGCCGGTCTATCTGGCGGGCCTGGTGCTGGCCGCCGTCGGCGTGGCCTGGATGGCCTCCAGGCTGTGGTCGGGCGAGCGGGCCGCCCTGGCGCGGCCCGCCGACGCCCTCCCGTCGTAGCGCCCAACGGCTGGGGCCTCACACGGGGGCGACCGGGTGCCGCTCCGCTCCCGCCTCGCCCCTGATCGCGCCGGACCTGCGGGCGACGGCGACGAGCGGGATCACCACGGCGCAGCTGACCGCGACCAGGACGGCCGACAGCCCGCCGATCCCGCCGGCCGACAGGATCCCGGTTCCCGCGACGGGCCCCAGGGCGGTGCCGAAGCCGAACGCGGCGTTCGCCAGCACCGCCCATCGTCCTCTCGCGTCGAGGGTGGCGGCGATGGCGATCATGTAGGTGAGCGCCCCCTGGTAGGTCAGGTTCCACAGGAGCTGGCCCGTGGTGTAGATCGCGGGGGCCCCTCCCGCCGCGATCATCACCTTGGAGGCCACGCCGAGCAGCAGGAACACCGCCAGCGGCACGGCCCTGCCGTACCTGTCGCCGATCACCGCCACCACGCCGCCGCCGATCAGCCCGGCGAACAGCGACCCTGAGAGGATCAGGTTGACGACGCCCTCGTCCATGCCGATCTCGTCGACGCCGATCGTGCCCGTGACCGCCCACAGGGCGTACTCGCAGGCGCCCCAGAGGCAGATGCCCGCCACCAGGACCAGGCCCGCCCCTCTGGACCCCAGCGGGCCGGCGGAGGCGGCGCTCTCCACCGGCGCCTCCGGCATGTCGCGCATGAAGGGGACGGTCGCGGCGCACACCACCGCGATCGAGCCGACGGTCACCGCCAGCCCTCCGCCGAACAGCGGGAGCGCCATGTAGATGCCCGAGCCGATCACCGTGCTGGCGATGAGCCCGACCCCCGTGGCCCTGTCGGGGTTGGCCATGGCCGCGATTCCCGCGCTGGCCAGCGACAGGACCGCGCCGCCGCCGACCCCGCCGAGCAGGATGCCGGCGATCGCGAGGGCGGGCACGGGGACGAGCACGGCGGCCAGGAAGCCCGTGACCATCGCCGTGAGACTGACGACGGCCGCCCGTGCCCTGCCGGGTCTGGCGGCACGTCGGGTGATCAGGACTCCCGTCACCGCGGAGGCGAGCAGGGCGCCCGTGCCGACGAAGCCCGCGCCCTCCATGCTCAGGCCGAGACCGGAGCCGAGGGTCTCGATCAGGGTCGGAAGCATCGTGGGAACCATGTAGGCGGCGGTGAGAGCCATGGAGATGGCGGCCAGCGCGAACGCCGGCGACCTGGGGGGTGTGGTCACGCCGGACTCCTCAATCTGCGGAGGCTATCGATTGATAGTTGAACCTAAGCGCTGGGCCTGGCTCCCGTCCAGAGCCATTTACTATCGGGTGATATCCTCGGCCCCCATATGAGCGCGAAGCCGAGCACCGAGAGCCGTCCGGATTTCACCCAGCTCAGAGCGCTGCCCCGCGAGCGCTGGCCGCGAAGGGAGCAGATCCTCTGCGAGGCGGCCAGCCTGTTCGCCCAGCGCGGCTACCACGGCACCTCGACGAGGGACATCGCCGAGGCGCTCGGCATCCGCCAGCCGTCGCTGTACAACCACTACCCGTCCAAGCTGGCGATCCTCCAGGACCTGTGCGCCTACGACATCGGCGTCCCTGAGGAGCGGGTCAGGTGGCTGGCAGGAGCGGAGGCGAGCGCCTCCGCCAGGTTGTACGCCGCGGTCAGCCTCGACGTGGAGTACTGCCTCGAGGCGCCCATCGACATGCGCGGCCTGCCCGACGACCTGATCCGCGAGCCCGGACTCGAGTCATGGAACCGCAGGCTGCGCGCCTGGTACGGCACGGTCCGCGCGCTCGTCCGCGAGGGCGTCGAGGAGGGCGAGCTCGCCCCCATCGACCCCGAGTTCGCCAGGCAGGCGATCTGGGGCGTGGAGTGGGAGGTCATCAGGGTCTCCCACGGCGGACGCCGCCGCAGGGCCGGCAGCAGGCCAGACGACACCGCGACCTTCCTGCTGCGCGGCCTGCTGGCCGACCCCGGCCGCGTCGGCGAGGTCAGGCGGGCCGCCGCCGAGGTGATCGCCGCCTACCGCGCCGCTACGTGAGCCCGCTCGGGCCCGCGTAGCCGACCAGGGCGTCCACGGCGAGCACCCCCTCGACGCCCACCCTGACCGGGTTCACCTCGACCTCGGCGACGTCGGGCCGTTCGGACAGCAGGCGGGAGACCGCCACGATCACCTCGGCCAGGGCGCCGACCGCCAGCGCGGGCCCTGCCCTCCATCCGGTCAGCAGCCGGTGGCAGCGCAGGCCGCGCAGCATCTCCGTCGCCGCCCGCGTGGTGACGGGCGCCAGCGCGGTCACCGTGTCGCGCCACAGCTCGACCTCGGTGCCGCCGAACCCCGCCACCACGACGGGGCCGAAGGCGGGATCCCTGCGCCCTCCGACGAGGATCTCCACGACGTGGTCACGGGTGTCCATCTCCTCCACGACGTAGCGGCCAGGACCCAGCCGCCGCGCCATCTCGCGCCTGGCGCGGCCCAGGGCCGCCTCGTCGGGGAGCCCGACCACCACTCCGCCCGCCTCGCTCTTGTGCTCGAGCCAGTCGGCCTTGAGCACGTACGGCGCGCGCAGCCCTTCCACGCCCTCCTCGGCGAGCCGTCCGGGAGGGAACGGCACGCCGTATCCGGCCAGCAGCTCCCTCGCCGCCCAGTACCCCTGCGCCGGCGGCGAAGGAGCGAGAGGCCGCAGGGGCGGACAGGGCCGACGGGCCGGGGGAAGGGCGGCCGCCCGTCCGAGGGCCCAGGCGGCGCCGTCCACGCGGTCGTAGACGGGCACGCCGCACTCCCTCAGCGCCGCGAGCGCCTCCGTGCCCCTGCCCATGCTGTCGACGTGGACGGCCATTCCACGCGCCACCTCGGCGATCCGCCCCGCGACCGACACCTCCGTCCTGTCCAGCGCGGGGTTGTCGCCGCCCCACGCGCCGAAGTAGCCGGTGAGCAGGACCGCGTCCGCCTCCCCGCTGCCGGCGATCACCTCGACGACCCTGGCGTAGCTCGTCATGTCGCGCTCGCCCGCTCCCGCCAGGTCCACCGGGTTGGCCGTGGCGGCGGCCGGTGGCAGCAGGGCGGCCAGGCGCGCGGCGAGCCCCGCGGAGAAGGGCGGCACGCGCAGCCCTTCGGCCTCGGCCAGGTCGGCCGCGAGCGCGCCCTGCCCTCCGCCGTCGGAGACGACCGCGACCCTGCGTCCGCGAGGAGGGGCGGGGGCGGCCAGCGCCTGGGCGAGGTCGACCAGCCGTCCTGGCGAGGCGACCCTGATCGCGCCGCCTGCCTCGCAGGCGGCGTCCACGACCTCCATGGCCGAGGTCAGCGCTCCTGTGTGGGAGCGCGCCGCGGCCCTCGACGCCTCGCCGCCGCCGACCGTGAGGACGATCACGGGCTTGCCCGCCTCGCGCAGGGCGGCGAAGGTCTCCACCAGGGCGCGGCCGTCGCCGAAGTCCTCGGCGTACAGGGCGACCGCCCTGGTGCGGTCATGTCCCGCCAGGTCGGCCAGCGCCTCGGCCGCGGTGACGTCGGCCTGGTTGCCGAGCGAGACGAACCTGGACACGCCGAGGCCCGCGTCGGCCGCCAGCGTGCCGAGCGCCAGACCGAGCTGACCGCTCTGCGAGACGATGGCCAGGCTGCCAGAGGTGAACGAGCCCCAGGCCAGGTGCAGCTCGGTGGCCGCGTCGTACAGGCCGAGGCAGTTGGGGCCGAGCAGTCTGGCCCCCGCGGCGGCGATCCGCTGCGCGAGAGCGCGCTCGGCTCCCTCGCCCAGCGCGAGGTCGAGCCCCGCCGTGATGCCGACGAACCCTCGCGCGCCCATGCCGAGCGCCTGCTCCACCACTCCGGGCACCGCCCCCGGCGGCACGCACAGCGCGACCAGGTCGGGCGCGCTCGGCAGGTCGTGGAGCGAGGACAGGCACCGCACTCCCTCGACGACCGCGCCCTGCCGTCCGACCAGGTGGACCTCGCGCCGGTGCGCGCCCTTGATCGCCCCTCGCGCCAGCCAGTAGCCCCACTTGGCGCGGTCGGCCGACGCGCCGACCACCGCCACCGACCGGGGGTCGGCGAAGACCCGCATGCCGTTCACGACCGCAGGGACCTGGAGATGATCAGCCGTTGGATGTCGGAGGTGCCTTCCTCGATCTCCTCCAGCTTCGCGTCGCGCATCCACTTCTCCACCAGGTACTCGCGGGAGTAGCCCCAGCCGCCGTGCGTCTGGACCGCCGCCCACGTGCACCACATGGCGTGCTCCGACGCGGTCAGCTTGGCGACGGCCGACTCCTGCGTGACGCTCTCACCCGCGTCGAACAGCCTGGCCGCGCGCATCGTCACCAGGTGCGACACGTCGACCTTCGCGGCCATGTCGGCGAGCCTGAACGCCACCGCCTGGTGCTCGATGATCTTCACGCCGAACTGCTCCCGCTCGCGCGCGTAGGCGAGCGTCGCGTCGAGGGCGGCCCTCGACAGCCCCGTGCAGGCCGCGCCGATGAGGATGCGCGAGGCGTCGAAGGTGCGCATCAGCCCGCGGAAACCCTGCCCCTCCTCCCCCAGCCTGTCGGCCACGGGGACCCTCACGTCCTCGAGGAAGAGCTCGGCGCAGGCGATGCCGCGCTGCCCCATCTTCGGCATCGGCCTGCCGACCGTCAGCCCTCGCGCGCCGCGTGGGACCACGAAGGCGGTGATCCCCTTCGACCTGGTGCCGGGGGCGACCGTCGCGAAGATCACGAACAGGTCGGCGTAGGGACCGTTGGAGATCCACGCCTTCTGGCCGTTCAGGACGTAGGAGTCGCCGTCTCGCACGGCTCGCGTGGTCAGCGAGGCCGCGTCCGAGCCTGCTCCCGGCTCGGTGACCGCGAGGGCCGTCAGCGGAGGCAGACCAGAGCAGAGCGGGGCGAGGAAGCGGCGCTTCTGCTCCTCGCTGCCCAGCTCCAGCACCGGAGCGGCGAAGAAGCCCGCCGACGTGGTCAGGTTGCCGATGGAGACGTCGCCGTGGCACAGCTCCTCCTGCACCAGGCACTGCGTCACCAGGTCCGTCACCCCGCCGCCGCCGTACTCCTCGGGGATCATGAAGGAGGTCAGGCCGACGGCGGCGGCCTTCTCCCACACCTGCGAGGGCAGCGCGTGGTCGGCCTCGTCCACCTCGCGCGCCCTCGGCCTGATCTCGGCGGCGGCGAAGTCGCGCGCCAGCCTGACGAACGCGGCCTGCTCCTCCGTCATCGCCAGCCCCCCGCGCACCTCGCGCGTCATCGGCCCTCCTCCTACCATCGGATCGTCACCTGCTTGGGCTCGGCGTAGTGGTCCAGCGCGTACGCCGACATGTCCTTGCCGTAGCCCGACTGGCCGAAGCCGCCGTGCGGCAGCTCGGAGGCGGCGGTCATGTGGTCGTTCACCCAGACCGCCCCGTAGCGCAGCTCGGCGGCGGCCCTCATCGCCCTGCCGACGTCGCGCGTCCAGACGCTGGCCGCCAGGCCGTACGGCACGTCGGCCGCCATCGCGAGGGCCTGCTCGTCCGAGCCCGCCCGCTGCACGGTGAGCACAGGGCCGAAGACCTCCTCCTGCACGATCGGCCAGCGCTGTTCCACCCCGGTCAGGACCGTGGGCGGGTAGGAGGCGCAGGGACCTTCGGGCACGGTCCCTCCCGCCAGGACCTCGGCGCCGGCCGCCACGGCGGCGCCGACGTGGTCGGCCACCCTGTCGCGGTGCTCGCGGGTGACCAGCGGGCCCATCTCCGTCGCGGGGTCGGCGGGCGGGCCGACGCGCAGCGACCGGGCGCTCTCGGCCAGCGCCGAGGCGACCTCGTCGAAGCGCTCGCCCACCACGATCACGCGGGTGGCGGCCGTGCAGTCCTGCCCCGCGTTGGCGAAGGCGGCCACCCGCAGGCTCGCCGCCAGCCGGTCCACGTCGGCGTCGGGGAAGACCACGACGGGGGCCTTGCCGCCGAGCTCCAGGTGGAGCCGCTTCACCGTGCCGGCCGCGGCGACCGCGACGGCCCTGCCCGTCGCGGTGGAGCCGGTGACCGAGACCATGTCCACCCCCTGGTGCGAGGACAGGAACGCCCCCGCCTCCCTTCCGCCGGTGACGACGGTGAAGACGCCCTGGGGCAGCACCCGCGAGGCCAGCTCGGCCAGGCGCAGCGTGGTCAGCGGTGTCTGCCTGGAGGGTTTCAGCACGACCGCGCAGCCCGCCGCGACGGCGGGGGCCATCTTCCACACGGCCATCATGAGCGGGTAGTTCCACGGCGCGATGCCCGCGACGACGCCGACGGGCTCGCGGCGGATCATCGACGTGGCGTCGGGGAGGTACTCCGCCGCCGCCCTGCCCTCGCAGGTGCGCGCGGCGCCGGCCAGGAAGCGCAGGTTGTCGGCGCAGTAGGCGATCTCGCCTGGAGCGCCCGCCATGGGCTTGCCGACGTTGCGCGACTCCAGCTCCGCCAGCTCGGCGGCGTGCTCGGTGACCAGGTCCGCGAGCGCGTGCAGCGCGTCGGAGCGCTCGGCCGGGGTGGTCCTGCGCCACCCGTCGAAGGCGGCGCGGGCGCCGGCGACCGCCCGCTCCAGCTCGGCCGGCGTGGCGCGCGGCACCTCGGTGATCGTCTGCCCCGTCGCCGGGTCGACCACGGCGTCGGAGCTCATCGGCTCTCCCCGCGTACGGCCGCGCAGAGCGTCTCGAAGTTGGCCACGAAGCGCCGCGCGTCCTCCATGGTGTGCTGGACGGAGAGCGTGAACTGCTCGGTCTTGCCCCACGGCGGCAGGAAGATCCCGCCGTTGATCTGGTAGAGCCAGTGGGCGTGACCCCACTGGTCGGCGTAGCGCAGGAAGTCGCGGTAGTTGCGCAGCCGGTCGGCGAAGATCACCGATCCCTTCGCGCCGGCCGAGGCGACGTAGCCGGGGATCTCGTAGCGGGACATCAGCTCGGTGACGCCGTCGGCCATGTGGGCGCGCATCGCGTCGAGGTGGGCGTAGGCGGCGGGGGTGAGCACCTCCGTGAGCACGGCGCGCACCGCGGCCATCGTGAGCGGGTTGCCGTTGAAGGTGCCGACCTGCTGGTAGGTGTTGTCGGCGACCAGCTCCATGAGCTCGGCGGTGGCGCCGATCGCCCCGCAGGGCACGCCGCCGCCCAGGGCCTTGGCCAGGCAGACGATGTCGGGTGTGACGCCGTACAGCTCGGTGGCCCCGCCGGGCGCGACCGCCAGCCCCGTCTTGACCTCGTCGTAGGTCAGGTAGGCGCCGTGGGAGTGGAGCAGCGCCTTGAGCTCGGCGTGGTAACCCTCGTCAGCGGTGATCATGCCGATGTTCATCATGATCGGCTCGATGATCATGCCGGCGACCTGACCCTGGTGGGCCTCCAGCACCCGCCGCACGGCGTCGAGGTCGCCGAACGGCACCACCAGCGTCAACTCGACGACCTCGCTGGGGTAGGCCGGGCCGAAGGCCACCGAGCGGGGCGCGTCGTCGGGGCCGATGTCGCCGTCGGCGGAGTAGGTGGAGACCTGCACCGAGTCGTGGTGGCCGTGATAGGAGCCCTCCACCTTGATGATCTTCTTGCGCCCGGTGGCGACGCGCATCAGGTGGACGGCGTCCATGGTCGCCTCGGTGCCGGAGTTGCCGAAGCGCCAGACCGGCAGGCCGAAGCGCTCGCGCAGCAGCCTGGAGACGGCGATGAGGTCCTCGGTCGGCTGCCCGAAGTGCGTGCCGAGGCGCGCCCTGCCGGTGAGCGCCTCGACCACGGCGGGGTGGGCGTGGCCCGCGAGGCCGACGCCGAAGCCGCCGTGCATGTCGACGTAGTCGTTGCCGTCGACGTCGCGGATGCGCTGGGCCCTGCCGTACTCGATCCAGATGGCGCCGGGCACGGAGTCCTGCCAGGAGGAGGCCACGCCTCCGGCCAGGGTCTCGCGAGCGCTCTCGCGCAGCTCGAACGAGCGGCTCATCCTGGAGACCAGGAGACCCTCCTGCCGGGCGATCAGCGAGTCGAGCGTGTCGAGATCTCGGGTGTGCCGCACCAGGGCGTGCGTCATGGCTGTCCCCTTCACGTCCGGAAGCTATCGATTGATAGCTTGCAGGACGCCCACGGACGGACACAAGGGGGTTCAGCTATCGATCGATAGTGCCTCGCGGGAGTAGCCCATGGCGTGCGCCGCCAGTCCCCGCCGGTCGACCCCCGGCACGCCGATGACGATCTGGGTGCTGAACCCGTCGAGCATCGCGCGCAGCCGCACCGAGAAGGCCTCGGCGTCGAGCGGGGCGAACTCGCCCGCGGCCACACCGCTCTCCACCAGGCGCACGAGGTCCTCGTGCCAGCTCCGGTCCAGGTCGGCCTGGGTCTCGCGCAGCTCGGGCACGGCGATCGTGCGACTCCACACGTCCACCCAGAGCAGCCAGCGCGGATCGGCGGCGCCCGTGGGCAGATAGAGGTCCACGTACGCCGCCAGCCGCTCGATCGCGGGGGGCCGCACGCCCGACGAGCTCACGCCGCCTGGGCGCGAGCCTGTCCTCGCTCCAGCGCAACGTCTCCAGCAGCACCTGATCCTTGCTGCCGAAGTAGTAGAGGATGTGGCCCCCGCTGGTGCCCAGTCGCCTGGCGAGGCCGGCCATCGTGAGCTCGGCCAGGCCGTTCTCGGTGATCGCGGCCATGGCCGCCTCAAGCATCTGCTCCCGCGGGCGATCCAGCCTGCGACGCTCCCGTGCCATTGCTCACCTTGCGATAACGGTCGTTGACATGTCTTGACGGACCACAGTACGGCAGTGCATTTTGAATGCCATTCAATACTTTGAACGGCATTCAAAGTCCGTTCCGAGGAGTCCCGATGATCCAGCCGCACACGGCGCCCCCCTCCGCCCCCGCCCCTCCGTCCCTGTCCAGGGTGCTCGGCCTGTTCGGCGCGGTGCTGCTCACCCTGTCGTGCATCACCCCCGCTTCCTCGCTGTTCATCATCGTTCCCGAGGTGCTCGCGGGGCAGGGCTCGGGCGCGGTGCTCACGCTGCTGGCCGGCGTGGCCGTCTCGATCGCCGTCGGCTGTTGCTACGCCGAGCTCGGCACGCTCAAGCCCAGCTCGGGCGGCGAGTACGCCATGGTGACCGCCATGCTCGGCCGTCTGAGCGGCTGGCTCACCTTCGGCCTGTCCATCACCCTGCTGATCGTGATCCCGCCGGTCATCGCCCTGGGCACCGCCGACTACCTGAGCGACCTGTTCGCCGTGGACAGGGCGCTGGCCGGCGCCGTGGTCATGCTGGCCGCCACCGCCTTCGCGGTGCTCGACATCCGGTCGAACGCGCTGATCACCGGCGTCTTCCTGGCCATCGAGGTGCTCGCCGCCGCGGTGGTGGCCTTCCTCGGCTTCGCCCACACCCAGCGCGGCGTGGACGCCCTGGTCGCGCCCGTCGTCCCCGACGGACAGGGCGGCCTCTCGCCGTTCGGGCTGGCCGCGCTGATGGCGGGCCTCACGGTGGCGATGTTCGTCGTCAACGGCTTCGGCACCGCGACCTACCTGGCGGAGGAGATCAAGGACCCGCGGCGCAACATCGCCCGCACGGTGTTCTGGTCGCTGGGACTGGCCGCCGTCGTCATCATCGTGCCGGTGACCGCGACCGTGATGGGCGTCGGCTCCCTCGACGACCTGGTCAACCGCTCCTTCTCCGACTACGTGAGGCAATGGGGCGGCGACGGCGTGGCGACCGCGGTCAACCTGGGCATCGCGATCGCGATCCTCAACGCCGTCCTGGTGATGGTCCTGCAGAACGGCCGCGTCGTGTTCGCCTCCGCCCGCGACCGCGCCTGGCCTGCGCCTGTCAGCAGGGCGCTCACCCGCATCCACCCGCGCTGGGGCTCCCCCTACGTCGCGACGCTGGTCATCGGCCTGCCGGGGGCCGCGATGGCGTGGCTGCTCGACATCGAGCAGCTGCTCGGCCTCACCTCGGTGATCGTGACCGTCGTGTCGCTGCTGCTGGCCGCCGCCGCGCTCCGCTCCCGTACGGCGGCGCACCGCGCGCTGCGCGCCTGGCGGATGCCGCTGTGGCCGCTTCCCCCCCTGGTCGTGATCGCCGCCCTCGGCTACGCCCTGTTCGAGCAGAGCGCCACCGACCTCCTGGTCGGGGCGGCGATCGTCGTGCTGTTCACCGCCTACTACGCCTTCTACCTGTGGCCGCGCCGCGCGACCCACTGGATCGTCACCGCTCCCGAAGACTGAGAGACGAGCTCCTGATGACCGCCGACCTGATCGTCCGCAACGCCCGCATCCACACCGTCGACGACGCCCTTCCCCGGGCGGAGGCGATGGCCGTCAGCGGCGGCCGCATCGTGTGGCTGGGCGACGACGCCGACGCGCCCGAGGCTGCGCGGACCATCGACGCCGCGGGCCGCCTCGTGCTGCCCGGCTTCGTGGACGCGCACAACCACGTGAGACTCGGCTCCGACGCGGCCTGCGTGCAGCTCGCGGGCGCCGCAGACCTGGCCGAGATCGGCCGCAGGATCGGAGCCTGGCGGGCCGCCCACCCCGAGGCGAGGTGGATCGAGTGCGAGGGCTTCGACTACTCCGCGCTCCCCGGCATGCCCACGGCCGCCGATCTCGACCCGCTCACCGGCGACCTTCCCGCGATCGTGTTCAGCTACGACGTGCACACGATGTGGGCCAACACCGCCGCGCTGCGCCGCCTCGGCATCGACGGCGACCACACCGACCTGCCGTTCGGCGTCGCCCAGGTCGACGGGGCGGGAAGGCCCACCGGCTTCGTCACCGAGTTCGCCGTACGCGGCCTCTCCCGCGACGGGCACCGTGCGCTGGCCGCCCTCGGCGTGCCGTGGGCGGGGGCCGACCGGGCCTACACCCGCCTGCTCGACAGCCTCGACATGGCCACGGCGTTCGGCATCACCACGATCGTCGAGCCGCAGAACTCGGTGGACGACCTGGCCCTCTTCGAGCGGGCGAGATCCGAGGGACGGCTGCGCTCCCGCCTGATCGCGGCGCTGTTCCACCCGAGGGGGACCGGCGCAGGCGATCTGGCCGAGTTCGCTCGGGCCGCGGCGACCTACGACGACGAGTGGCTGAGGGCGGGGCCGCTCAAGCTCTACATCGACGACGTGGTGGAGCCCCACACGGCCGCGCTGCTGGAGCCGTACTGCGGGCACGGCGACCACAGGGGTGACACCTTCTACCCGCCCGAGGAGTTCGCGGCCCTGCTGACCGAGCTGGACGCCGCCGGCTTCCAGGCGTTCGTGCACGCCACGGGCGACCGGGGCATCAGAACCGTCCTGGACGCCGTGGAGCACGCCAGGCGGGTCAACGGCCCGCGCGACGCCCGCCACCAGGTCGTGCACGTGGAGTGCCTCGACCCCGCCGACGTGCCGCGCTTCGCCGAGCTTGGCGTCGTCGCCTGCATGCAGCCCAGGCACTGCTCCCCCGACATCGCCGGGCCGGGACGCGACTGGGCGGAGGCGGTCGGGCCGTCCCGATGGTCCAAGGCGTGGCCGATGCGGTCGCTGCACGAGGCGGGCGCGGTCCTGGCCTTCTCCAGCGACTGGAACGTGGCCGAGATGGACCCCATGGTCGGCATCTACACGGCCGTCACCAGGCGAGGTCTCGCCGGAGGCCCGGCCTGGATGCCCGAGGAGTCCGTCGACCGGGCGACCGCGATCCGCGGCTACACGATGGGCTCGGCCTACGCCAACTTCTGCGAGCACGACAGGGGCTCGCTGACGGTGGGCAAGCTGGCCGACTTCACGCTCCTCTCGGAGAACCTGTTCGCGATCCCCGCCGAGGCGATCCCCGGAGTGCGCACGGACCTCGTGGTCGTCGGCGGCGAGGTCGTCCACGAAGGCTGACCTCGTGTGGCCGTGACGCCCACCCCTGAAAGGGTTGGACACCTCCTGCCCTGTGCCTCCAGGCTCGGGGCATGGACGTACCTGATCACGAGCCCCGGCCGTCGAGCCTCGAGCTGCTGGGCCTCCCCGCGGACGCCAGGGTGCTCATCGTGAACAACGACGACTTCGGCATGGACGAGGCCATCAACGACGCCGTCATCGCCTCGATCGAGGAGGGCGTCGCCGCCTCGTGCAGCCTGATGCCCCCGTGTCCGGGAGCGTCCCACGCCATGGACCTGATCAGGCGGCGGGAGATCCCCTTCGGGATCCACCTCACGCTCGTCCGCGACGCCGGCCACTGCCGGTGGGGCCCGCTGACCGCGAAGGAGCACGTCCCCTCGCTGCTCGACGAGGAGGGCGAGCTGTTCACGCCTCCGCGCATCCCCGACCTGCTGGCCGGGGCCCGGCTCGACGAGGTGGAGCGGGAGTTCCGCGCCCAGCTCGGCGCCGTGCTCGACGCGGGCCTGACGCCCACGCACCTCGACTGGCACTGCCTGGCCGACGGCGGGCGCGACGACATCTTCGACCTGACGGTGGCGCTGGCCGACGAGTACGGCCTGGCGGTGCGGGCCTGGCTCGCGCCAGGACGGGAGAAGCTGCGACGGCGCGGGCTGCCGGTCGTCGACCACGACTTCCTGGACAGCTTCTCGCTCGACCTCGACGGCAAGGCCGAACGCTACGCCGAACTGCTGCGCGCCCTGCCGTCCGGGCTGAGCGAGTGGGCCACGCACCCGAGCACGGGCGACTCCGGAGCGATCGACGACGGCCGGCGGGTGCGCACGACGGACCACGACTTCCTGACCTCACCGCGAGCCCGCGACATCATCCGTGAGGAGGAGATCACCGTCATCGGCTACGAACCCCTCCAACAAGCGTGGCTCCAGCGCTGATCATCACCGGTAGATTTGCCCGGGTGGGTCCATAGCGCAGTGGCCGTCGCGCCGCCTTGCCAAGGCGGAGAACGCCGGTTCGAATCCGGCTGGACCCCTCACTTCGCAGGGAGCCCGTAGCGCAGGTGGCCGTCGCGCCTCTACCGCATAGAGGAGGACGCTGGTTCGACTCCAGCCGGGCTCCACCCGAGGGAAGGACAACGTGGACGTCTCGACGATGCTGCGGAGCCTCGGACAGGCGCGGGAGCTGCCGCTGGACGATCCCGACCGCCTGCGCCTCGAGCACGCCGCCCTCGCGCTGGTCCGCGACGGACAGCGCCGCCGCCGCAGGGAACGTGAGCGGTCCGCCGCGCGAACCGACGCGCGAGCCATGGCCGCCACCGCCATGGGAGCACCCGACCGCGTCCCCGACGCGCCCGTCATCCCGCCCGAGAACGCCACCGAGCTCCGGCTGAGCAGGACACGGACCTGCTACATCTGCAAGGCCGGGTACGACCGGGTTCACGGCCTCTATCACCTGCTGTGCCCGGCGTGCGCCTCCGTCAACGCCGCACGCCGTACGGCTCGAACGAACCTGAAGGGACGACGCGCGCTCGTCACCGGCGGACGCGTGAAGATCGGCCACCAGCTCGCGCTCAAGCTGCTCCACGACGGCGCCCACGTCACCGTGACCACGCGCTTTCCCAACGACGCCGCCCGCCGCTTCGCCGAGGCGGGCGACTGGAAGGGCCGCCTGCGGATCATCGGCCTCGACCTGCGTGACCCGCGCCAGGTCATCGCGCTGACCGACCGATTGCTGGAGGCCGGCGACCCGCTGGACATCCTGGTCAACAACGCCGCGCAGACCATCCGCAGGCCCGCCTCCTCCTACGCGGCACTGGCCGAGGGCGAGCGTCCTGACGCCGTCCTTCCTCTCACCGAGCCCCTCGCGGGGCTGCCCGACGTGTCCGGGCTGCTGCCCGACCTGTCACCCGCGAACTCCTGGTCGGCCAGGATCGGCGACGTCGACCCCGTGGAGCTGCTGGAGACCCAGCTGGTCAACGCGGTGGCGCCGTTCCTGCTCATCGACCGGCTGTTGCCGCTCCTGCTCACCTCACCGGCCCAGCGGCGCTACATCATCAACGTCTCGGCGGTGGAGGGCCAGTTCGCCGTCCCCAACAAGACCGGCCGCCACCCGCACACGAACATGGCCAAGGCCGCTCTGAACATGCTGACCCGCACCAGCGCCGCCGATCTCGCGCTGCAGGGCGTGCACCTGTGCAGCGTGGACACCGGGTGGATCACCGACGAGCAGCCCGCACCCGTCAGGGAGCGCCTGGACCGCCGCACGCCGCTGGACGTGATCGACGGCGCCGCCCGCCTCTATGATCCGATCGTGCGCGGCGAGGCGGGTGCGCCCTTGCACGGCGTCTTCCTCAAGGACTACCAGGTGGCGCCATGGTGACGCCCCCTCTTGGCGACCTGCTGGCGTGGCTGCGCGATGGCGAGCCCGTGGCGTGCCGTACCGACTTCGCGGCGGGTTCGGCGATGCCCGACGGGCGGCTCGACCTGTGCAAGCAGGGGCTGGGGCCGTACGGCATGCGCCTGGTCGCCGACGCCCTGCCGGTCGGCGGGCCCGCCCGCCACCTGCTGCTCGGCACCGACGGCCTCGGTGACGAGGGAGCGGAGATCGCCGCGGCGGGCGCGGCCCGTTCGGGGACGGCGACCCTCTATCTCGGCTGCAACGCCATCACCGCCGCGGGGGCCTGCAGAATCGCCGACCGCCTGATCGCCTCGCCGGGGATCGTGCGAGGGCTCTGGCTCAAGCGCAACCCGCTGGGCCCCGACGGCGGCCGGATCGTCGCGGAGACCGTCGACGCGGGCCTGCGCACGATCGACCTGGTCCAGACGGGCCTGGACGCCGCGGGCCTCGCCGTCCTGGTCGACCGTCTGCCGACCGCGGGAGAAGCGGGACGGCTGTTCGTCAGCGGCAACCAGCTGGGCCCCGAGGGCGCCGAGCAGCTGGCCCGGCTGATCGCCAGCGACGGAGCCGAGGAGCTCTATGTCTCCGCGGCCGGTCTGGGCGACCAGGGCGCGTCGGTCGTGGCCGGCGCGCTACGTCCTGGACGGCTGCGGCGCCTGTCGATGGCCAGCAACGGCATCGGCCCTGCCGTACTGGCCGAGCTCGTCGCGGGGGCGGCGCGGGCCGGTGTGGAGATGCTCGACCTGGGACGTGTGCCCGCCGCGGGGCCCCTCCACGCTGCGGACAACCGCCTCGACGAGCAGGCGGCGGCCCTGATCGCCCAGGCGCTGTCGGAAGGGCCGCACCGGCTGGCCCACCTCGATCTGCGCCACACCGGACTCACCAGTAGAGGGGCGCTGCACCTGCTCGCCGGCGCCGGGCGCGCCCTGTCCCCGACGAGGTACACGCTGGGCGGCGGCATCGCCTCCCGGGTGAAGCGCGACCTCAACGAGCTGGCGGCGGCCGTGCCCGGCCTCCGCCCCCATCCTGATGTCGCGGCGGTCCGCAGCGTCCACAGGGGCGCTGATCGCGCGGCCCACGAGGTCAGGCGTCCGTAGGGTCGGTTCATGTCGTCCCCCGACAGGCGCCGTCCTCCTGTTCCCGTTGTCGTCCCCGTCGTGCTCGTGGCCGTGGCGGCTCCTGCAGGGGCTGGGCACGCTGAAGACCGTCACGGCCGATGCCCTTCCCGCCGTGGCCGCGACGGTGCTCTCGGCGGCGCTCGTCGCGCCGCTCGTCGTTCCTGAGGCCTCCCGCGCGTGGTTCGCGCGGCGCCGCTGACGCGTTGCCCGACTCAGTGGCGACGCGAGCGGAACCGCTCGAAGAAGCTCTTGGCCTTCTGCTGGTTGTGCGGGTCGCGGGCCATGCGCTTGGCCTTGTCCATGGTCTGTCTGCCCGAGGGGCTGCGCAGGTACGCGCGCACCCGATCAATGATCGTTGACATGCCCATCCCCTACCCCCCACATTCGCCTCGATGCGCGACGGGACACCGCAGTAGGCTCGATCCGGTGGAGAGCGCTCGAAGGAACGAGGCAGAGCTGCTGGCCAGGGCTCGCGGCGGCGACGCGGCGGCCTTCGACCTGCTGGTCGCCGAATACCGGAGCGAGCTGACCGCGCACTGCTACCGGATGCTCGGCTCGCCGCAGGACGCCGAGGACGCCGTCCAGGAGTCGCTGCTCAGCGCGTGGAAGGGGCTGGCCGGGTTCGAGGGCCGCAGCTCGCTGCGCACCTGGCTCTACCGGATCAGCACCAACGCCTGCCTGCGCATGAGCGCCAGGCGCCCCCGGCGGCTCCTCTCTCCCGACCAGGGTCCCGCGCGGCGAGACACCGCCGATCTGGGCGAGCCTGTGACGGGCCCGGTCTGGCTCGAACCGTGGCCCGACGACGTGCCCGCCGACGAGCCGGACCCGGCGGCGAGCTATCTGCGGCGCGAGGGCGTGGAGCTCGCCTTCGTCGCCGCGCTGCAGCATCTGCCCGGCACCCAGCGCGCGGTCCTGATCCTGAGGGAGGTGCTGGAGTTCTCGGCAGCCGAGGTCGCCCACCAGCTCGACACCACCCCCGCCTCGGTGAACAGCGCCCTGCAGCGCGCCAGGAAGGCGGTCGAGCAGCGCGTCCCCCCTGTGAGCCAGCGGGCCGAGCTGGCCGCCCTCGGCGCCGAAGGACGCCGTGAGCTGGTCGACGCCTTCGTGTCGGCCTGGGAGAGGGCCGACGTGGACGGCATCGTGGCCATGCTCGCCGACGACGCCAGGTTCACCATGCCGCCGCTGCCCGCCTGGTTCGACGGCCGCGCCGACGTCGCCCGCTTCCTCACCGAACGGGTCTTCGCCACCGCGTGGCGGCTGAAGCCCATGTGGGCCAACGGCCAGCCCGCCCTGGCCTGCTACCAGCAGAGCCCCGACGACGGCCGCTTCCTGCTCGGGGCGATCAACGTGCTCAGCCTGCGCGACGGACGGATCACCGAGCTGACGGGCTTCCTCGACCCTGAGGTCCACCGCCGGTTCGGCCTGCCACGAGAGCTGCGGGAAGAAAATGCCGGCCAGTTCTCGCCAGAGCGATGAATCAGCGACGGCCGAGGTCTCTCCCCTCCTGAAGCGCCTTTCACGACAGGAGAGTTCCGATGCGCAAGCTGATCGTCACCAACATCATCTCGCTGGACGGCTACCACGAAGGGCAGGGCAACGACGTGATGGCCCTGCCGATGGACGCCTTCTTCGACTCCCACAACGCCGAGCGGCTCCGCGCGGCCGGCACGCTGCTGCTCGGGCGGAAGTCGTACGAGCTGTTCAGGGACTTCTGGCCGTCGCTGGCCGACGACCCCGAGAAGGTGTCCACCTTCACCGACGACCCCGAGCAGCGCGAGGTCATCCGTGAGATCTCACGCCTCAACAACGCCATCGAGAAGGTCGTCGTCTCCGACGGCCTCACCGCCGACAGGACCGCGCCGTGGACCGCGACCACCCGCGTCGTCGCCCGTGCCGAGGCGCACCAGCGGATCGCCGAGCTCAAGCGCGGGCAGGGCGGCGACATCCTGGTCTTCGGCAGCCGCACCCTGTGGAACGACCTGCTGGCCGCGGGGCTGGTCGACGAGCTGCACCTGATGATCGGCGCGGCCGTCCTGGGCGCGGGCACGCCCGCGTTCGCCGACGGCAAGACGCCGCCGCTGCGCCTGCTCGGCACGCGGTCGCAGGAGGGCTCGGACAACCTCCTGGTCCGCTACGCCGTGGGGTCCGGGGACGAGCGCCGGCGCTGACGCGCCGACGGGATGCCCGCCGTACCGCGACAGGGTGCGGTACTGCGGGCGGTCCGCGCCAGATCTTGCGCCCATCCGGCACAATGAGATCCACGCTCCTACCCGCTCGAAGGCGAGGTCTCCGTCCGCATGCGTCGTGACCGATCCGAGAGCTCCTGATGCGGCGGATTCCGCCCCTGCGATCGACCGATCCCCGGCAGGTCGCCGGGTTCACCCTGCGCGGGCGGCTCGGTCAGGGCGGCCAGGGCACGGTCTTCCTCGGCGTCTCCCCCACCGGGGAGCAGGTGGCGGTCAAGCTCCTGCACGCCGCCTTCGGCCAGGACACCGAGGCCAGACGCTACTTCGACAGGGAGCTGGCGGCGCTGCGGCGGGTGGCGCCGTTCTGCACGGCCCGCGTCCTGGCCGCCGAGCCCGACGCCGACCCTCCCTACGTCATCAGCGAGTACATCGACGGCCCCTCGGTGCAGGACGCGGTCCGCGACCGCGGGGTCATGGCGGGCGCCGAGCTGACCCGCCTGGCCATCGCGACCGCGACGGCGCTGGGCGCCATCCACGCGGCGGGGGTCGTCCATCGCGACTTCAAGCCGGCGAACGTGCTGCTCGCCGCGGACGGCCCGCGCGTCATCGACTTCGGCATCGCCCGCCCGCTCGATGCCACGGCCGCCACGGTCAGCGGTGTCGTGGGCACCCCCGCCTACATGTCGCCCGAGCAGCTGGCGGGCGACCCCGCGGGCCCGCCCCTGGATCTGTTCGCGTGGGCCTGCACGATCGTGTACGCGGCCGCCGGCCGTCCGCCGTTCGGTCATGAGCCGCTTCCCGCCGTGATCAACCGCATCCTGAACGCCCCGCCCGACCTCGGCCCGCTGACCGGGACCTTACGCGCCCTCGTCGCCGCCTGCCTGGAGAAGGACCCGTCGCGGCGGCCGACAGCCCAGCAGGTGCTGCTGGGGCTGATGGACGAGCGGCCCGGCGCCCCGATCCCCCCTCTACCCGGCCCCGTCGATCCGCGGCCGCCCGCGGCCCGCTCCTGGCCCCCCGCGCCCCCGCCACCGGGACCGCCCTCCTGGCAGAACGCCGCCCCGCCGTCCTGGCAGACCTCGAAGCCGCCTGCGGGGCCGCCCTCGACCCGGCCCAGCCGGATGAAGGGCAGGGCGGTCGCCGGCGCGGCGCTCACCGCGGGCCTGGCCGTCCTGACGGTGCTCGCCGTCGTCATCGCCAACGTCATGCGACAGCCGGACACCACCTCAGGACCGACGACCTCGCCCTCCACCGCCACCTCGCAGGGGACGCCCGCGGGGCAGCTGGCCCGCTCGCCCCGCCTCGGGCTGGAGTTCTGGCAGGACGGCGCGCCCAGCCTCCTCACCCTGACCGACCTCGAACGCCCCGTCACCACGGTCGCCATGAAGCGGGCGCCGTTCGAGCTGCGCTTCCCCACCCTCCCCAAGGACACCCCTCTGCAGATCTGCGCGTGGACGGACGCCTCCGTCTTCTCCGTCACCGACGGCGGCAGGACCGACGATCACCCCTGCTTCGCCCCTGGCACCGGCATCGCCGACTACGAGCACGGCTCGGGCACCCTGTACCTGAACAACGCGGGCCACAACCACCTGGTCGGCAGCCGCGTCGCCGCTCACTCCGCCACCCAGGACAAGGTCCTGTTCGCCAGCCTCTTCCACGGCGGCGCCGCATCGCCCGTGGCCCAGCGGCAGGGTGAGCTCTACCTGACCGTCTTCGTCGACCTCGACGGCGACGGAGCCTTCAAGCGGGCCGGCGAGGGCGAGTACGAGTATCTCGTCCTCGACTTCCCCTCCTGATCGCGTGGCACGGCGGGTTGACTCCTCGCGTCCCGGGCGGTGTGGTGGCGGTACCGGGTAACAGAACGAGATTCGGAGGCCGTCGTGCCGATTCCGCGCTCCATCCTCACCAAGGGTGACCTCCCCGACCTCGATCTGCGCGTCGTGCGGGGCGCCTGGCCCTCCGACATCTCGGGCCACCTGGTGATCAGCACCTCCGACCAGCGCACCCATCCCGTCCACGCCTTCTTCGGCGACGGCGTCATGGTCAGGCTGGCCCTCGAGCCCGGCACCGACGGCGCGGCACCCGACCGCTTCGCCTGGCGGCCACGGGTCATCGACACCCCCTCGGTACGGCTGCGCCGCCGCCGTCCCGAGGTGTTCACCGCCACGCGGCTCGGCACCACCTCCCCCTTCGGCACGCTCAACGCGGCCAACACCGCGCCCCTGCCGTGGGGCGACCGGCTCTTCGCCACCTGGGACGCCGGGCGACCTGTCGAGATCGACCCCGTCACGCTGGCCTTCGTGGCGGAGGTGGGCCACCGTGACGACTGGGCGCCCGCGCTCGACGCGCCCGTGCTGCCGCTGATCGCCACGACCGCGCATCCGGTCATCGACCCGGAGCGCGGCTGCCTGTGGTCGGTCACCCGCGACGTCTTCAGCGGCGAGCTGTCGGTCGTCCGCTACGACGGCTCGGGCAGGCACGTCAGGAGATGGAGGGTCGAGGGCGTGAGCTTCCCCCAGGCCACGCACACGATCACGCAGACCCGCGACTGGCTGGTGCTGGCCGACACCGCCTACAAGGTGGACCTGGCCGACGACCGCACGGTGACCAACAACCCCGACGGCCCGCTGGTCCTGGTGCGCAAGGACGACCTGGAGTCGGCGGGCGACGGCGGCGCCGTGCGGGGCAGCGTCTTCAGGCTCGCCCCCGAGGTCAACCACTTCTACGCCGCCTACGACGACTCGGCGGGCATCCGCGTCGTCATGGAGCACACGCCGGGGGTCGACATCGGCATGTACCTGCGGGAGGACGACGTGGACGCCTTCGGCCGCCCGATCGACCCCGCGCTGCGCGGCATGTACTGCCACGGCATGAGCCCCGCGCTCACCACCGTGCTGGAGTTCGACCCCGTCAAGGGGACCGTCACCGATGTGGCCAGGCTGTACGACCCTTCGCGCTACTGGCAGGCCGAGCTGTCTGCCATGGACTGGTCCTTCGAAGGTCAGCTCGCGCCCACGCGCCACCACCTCGTCTTCCAGGGCTTCCACCCCGAGGCGATCAACCAGCGGGCGCTGCGGAACTACGAGGGCAGGGTCGACCCTTCGCTCTTCCCTCGCGAGGAGACGCCCTCCGTGCTCGCCTCGCTGGAGCGCGACTCGCTCAAGCCGCTGTCGGAGTGGGCGTGGACGCTGGAGGACTACCCGACCTCGCCCGTGTTCGTGCCGCGGGCACCCGGCGGCCCCGGCAGGTCGCGGTACGCGGGCCGCGACCCCGGCGGGCACAGCGGGTACCTGGCCGTCGTCGTCCACCATGACGACGGCTTCCGCGTCGAGCTCCTGGACGCCGCCGACGTCTCGCGCGGGCCCGTGGCGGTGCTCGCCCCTCCGGGCGGGGAGGTGATCCCTTTCATGATCCACGGGGCGTGGCTGCCTCGCGCGGTTCCCGCTCCGCGAGACCTCGAGCGTCTCTCCTTCGCCGACGACCTGGACGACAGGCTCTCGAGCCTCGATCCCGGCCTCCAGGCCGCGGCCAGGGCGGTCGCGGCCGACCTGATCCAGGAAGGCGAGCACCACCCTGAGTGAAGTCACGAAAGCCGACCGTGACATTCGCCTGCGCGCCGCCCGGCCATGGCCGCTCTCTCGCCCTACCGTGGGAGGGTGAGCGCCAACCACAACCTGCCGGCAGGCGCGGCCGGGACCACCGAGACGGCGGACGCGGCCGCCCTGGTCATCAGCGAGTGCGCCCGCTTCGGCGCGTGCGTGCAGATCCTGGCCCGCCGGCTCGGCGACGCCGACGCCGACCGCGACGAGCTTCAGCAGGCCGTCATGTACGTGCACGCCGTGCTGGCCGATCTGATGGCCGTCGTCAGGCCGCTGCACCATCAGGACCTGCGGCGGATCCTGCACGACCGCGCCGTCGGCCGTACCCGCTGCGCGGGCGGCTGCCGTCCCCACCCGCCGGGTGAACGCGCCGACTCCGATGCCGACTCCGGGACCGCGCTGTGCGCGGGCTGCGGCGGCGCGGCCTGCGCGCGATGCACCTACCCGGTCCCTCTGGACGGCCCCGCCCTGTGCTGGCGATGCTCCGATCCCGGCGGCGAAGGCCAGGACGGCGCGAGCCTCCCGCCCGGCAGGGAGCACCGCCATGGCGGCGACCTGCCCTGGGTGGCCACCGCCTAGATGGTTGATGCGATTCATCACCGTCCTGAACAAGATCCGAATCCTCTGGACCAGACCACCGTCAATGCTGGCTGGGGCGAGTTCTAGCCGGCCTTCGGCGGCGTTGAAGGACCCGCCGTGGACGGTGGCGTCTTCCTCGACGTTTGGTCGGTCACTTCCGCACGCTTGGCCCATGGCGCCTGGTAGGCCCACTGCCAGGCCAGCTCGAGGGGCCCGCGCTCGAACCGGCGCAGCCACAGCGAAGTCAACATGACGAACAGCAGGCAGATCCCGGCCCACGCCACGGGCACCCACCAGGGGCGCAGCCAGTCGAGCTCGGCGGCCAGGCCCAAGCCCCAGCCATAGCAGAGCGCGCCGGCGACCAGGTTCTGGAAGACGTAACAGGACAGTGCCATGCGCCCGACGTTCGCGATGGCCGTGCGGACCACGCCCGGCGAGCCACGCATGCCGAGGACGATCGAGCTGATCAGCCCCAGCAGGCCCAGCGCGACCAATGGCGCCAGGATGTAGCGGTCGACGGCGAACCAGGCGAGCCCGGCGAAGGAGGTGAGCAGGTTCAGCGGCGCGGCGACCCCGAGTCCGACGAGGATCAGCTTCCTGCGCAGGCCCGCGCCGCGTTCGTCGAAGACGCCGGCGCGCAGCAGCCGTGAGCCGAGCAGGAACAGCACCACGCCCAAGGGGACGATGAAGACCAGTTCCAAACGGTAGAGGAGGAACTGCTGGAGGCGAGAGGCGACCTGGTCGGTCCAGCCGTCCTGGGTGTAGAGGGTGGTGGCGGTGCTGGTGAAGGCTCTGCCGCCCGAGGCCAGCAAGCCCAGTGTCAGCAGGCCTACCAGGGAGACGAGCACCGTGCCCGCGGCGATCATCCAGATCCGCGCGATGCGATCGCTCCTGCCGATCAGGTACGCGACGATCATGGAGGTGATCGCGTAGCCCATCAGCACGTCGAACTCGAAGATCAGGATGTAGTGCAGCGCGCCCTCGGCGAACAGCAGGGTCGCGCGCCAGAGGTATCTGCCCGGCCAGGTCATCCCCTTGCGCACCGCGCTGCGGTACTGCAGTTCGAGGCCGATGCCGAACAGCAGGGTCAGCAGGCCGAGGAACTTCCCGTTGGACAGGAACCGCAGGAATGTCTCCACCACACCGATGTCGCCGCCGAGCCCCATCAGCTCCGCCGGGCCGCCGGGATTGGTGAAGATCCAGATGTTCGTCCCCAGCGTGCCCATGATCGCCACACCGCGTAACACGTCCAGTGCGTCTATTCGTCTTGTCACACGTCAAGCCTCGCCGCGCGAAACCCTGCCAGCCTCGTCCCACCAGCGGAAACGGCCGTACATCCATCGATGTACGGCCTTCCGCCTTTTGCCACGCACCGATGGTCCGAAGTATGCGGCGGGCAGGCACACCTCGTCCGACTCGCCCTCGAAACTGCCGACCGGGCCCAGGTCGTCGCAAGCGTCGTCGAGCACTGGGGCGGCATCGACATCCTCCTCGCCAACGCTGTGCTCTGGAGCGTGCGATGCAACTCCCGGCGAGGGCCCCGCCGGTCGTGGCGCCTCCCGCTCCTTCACCGTGGTGAAACGGTGACGGCGTGTGACAGGATCGCCGGGTGCGTATGACGCTGCGGATCCTGGTCGCGCTCGTCCTGGCGCTCGCGCCGGCCGGTCCCTCGACGGCGGCCGAAGAGCCGTTGGACGGCTTCGCCATCGAGCACGTCCCGCGCGGCGCGGGGCCGAGCGTGTCGGAGTTCGCCTACGAGCCCGACGAGGGAATCAGGTGCGCCTCGCGGGTCTGGGAGCGGGCGACAGGCGACGGCGGTCACAGCGTCGACCTGACCGTCGTGGTCCTGCGCGGCGCGAGCCTGACCTCGCTCGGCCGGCTGCGCTCGTTCATGGCGCGCCACCACGAGCGGGCACCCGGCTCCTGGAGCGAGGTCGTGGTCGGGGCGCGTCCGGGGCTGCGCGCGGATGGCCACGTGTTCTGGCTGATGGAGCCGGGCGTGGCCGTCTCTGTCACGATCGACACCGGTAGGTTCGGCCCTGGCGAGCTGACGGCCGTCGCCGAAGGCGTCAGGCCCGCCTGACGGCCGCCCTCCCTCACGGCTTGAGCGCCTCCAGCAGGCGCTCGGCCTCCGCCGCGAGGACGGGCAGGTCCGCCTCGGGGTCGGGCGAGCGGGCCAGCAGCATCCCGCCCTCGCAGAGCGCTCCGAAGACCAGCTGGGCCCTGGCGGGCAGGTTCCCTTCGGCCAGCAGCCCGTCGGCGGCGGCCATGCGCATGCCGTCGAGCAGGACCCTGAGCGTGTGACCGTACTCGATCTCCCGCACGGCCTCCCACCCCAGCACCGAGGGCCCGTCCAGGATGACGATCTGCCGGAAGCCCGGATCGAGACAGCGCTCGAGGAAGGTACGGCAGCCGCGCCGCAGCGCCGCCCACGAGTCGCCCTCGCCCATGGCAAGCCGCCCCAGCATGGCGGCGGTCTCCTCCTGCTCGCGGACGAACGCCGCCCTGAACAGCGCGGGCTTGCCCTCGAAGTGGTGGTAGGCCGCGCCCTTGGTCACCCCGGCCGCCGCGGCGATCGCGTCGATCGACGTCGCGGCGTAACCGTTCCTGCCGAACAGCTCCTGCGCGGCGCTGACCAGCTGTGACGTCGTCGCGTCCGAACGCTCGGCCTGGGTGCGGCGGCCCATCGTGCACTCCCCCATTGACTTACGTACTCGCGGTACGTAACTTCGACAGAAGTTACATACCCTCAGTATGAAACATGGAGGTGAGTTGTGTCCTCACCGCACATCGCCGTCTACGGCGCCACCGGTCACACGGGGCGCCTGGTCGCCGCCGAGCTGCACGCCCGAGGCAGGGAGGTCATCCTGGCCGGTCGCGACGGCGCGGCGCTCAAGGCGCTGTCCGACGAGCTCGGCGGCGCCCGCGTCCACCAGGCGGCTCTGGACGACCCCGCCGCGTTACGGGCGCTCGCGGCGCAGGCTTCCGTCCTGATCCACTGCGCGGGTCCCTTCACCGAGACCGGCAAGCCTGTCGCGCAGGCCGCGGTCGAGGCCGGCTGCCACTACGTCGACCACGGCCTGGAGCAGCACCACACCCGCTGGATGTTCGAGGCCATGCGGGAGCCCGCCCAGCGCGCGGGCATCACCATGGTCACCGCGATGAGCTTCTACGGCGGGCTGGGCGACCTGCTCGCCGGCGCCGTGGCCGAGGGCCTGACCGGCATCGAGCGGGTGACGGTCGCCTACGCGGTGACCGGATGGCGGCTGACCACGGGGGCGAAGAAGACCGCCGAGCTCCTGTTCGCCGACACCCAGCGGATCACCTACACCGACGGCGCCTTCCACATCGGCTACGTCGAGCCGCGCAACGCGGTCTTCCCCTTCCCTCCGCCGCTCGGCCCGCGCACGATGATCGCGCCGCTCCCCTCGTCCGACGTGGTGACCATCCCCAGGCACGTCGAGGCTCTGCGGGTGGAGGCGCAGCTGACCGCCGACACCTTCTCCGAGGAGCAGGTCTTCACCAGCGAGCACATCGACGCCGAGACCAGGGCGGGCTCCGACTTCACCGTGGCCGTCCAGGTGATCACCGCGGACGGCGGCAGGGCGGGGCAGGTGCGCGGGCACGACCTGTGGCGTGCCAGCGCCGTCGCCTCGGTGGAGGCGGCCCTGCGCCTGGCCGACGGACAGGGTCCCGGGTCGAGCGGCGTCCACGGCCCCGCCGAGGCCTTCCCCGCCGAGCCGTACCTGCGCGATCTCGAACGGCTCGGCCTGTTCACTCTCAGCATCCAGGGAAAGGCGGAACGATGATCCTCGTCACGGGCGCGGCAGGAGGGCCGCAGGGCTCGACAGGACGGCAGGTCGTCGACCTCCTGCTCGAGCGGGGCGAGGCCGTGCGGGCGTTCGTCCACTCCGACGACCACAGGGCCGAGGAGCTGCGCAAGCTCGGGGCCGAGGTGGTCGTCGGCGATCTGCGCGAGATCTCCTCCGTACGGCCTGCCGTACGCGGGGTGCGGCGGGCCTTCTTCACCTATCCGGTGACGGCCGGACTCCTGGACGCCACGGGCGTCTTCGCGGCGGCGGCCAGGGAGGAGGGCGTGGAGCGGGTCGTCGAGGTGTCCCAGCTGGACGCCGGCCCCGAGGCCGGCACGCCGCGGATGCGCCGCCACTGGGTGTCGGAGCAGGTCTTCGACTGGGCGGGCGTGGGCGCGGTGCACCTGCGGGCAGCGGTCTTCTTCGAGAACCTGGCCGTCGTGGCCGCCGCGGGAGAGGGCGGGGAGCTGGCCCTTCCGCTGGGCTCGAGGGACACGCTGCTGCCGCTCGTCGCGGCCGCCGACGTGGCCAGGGCGGGGGCGCGTCTGCTGCTCGAGCCAGGACCTGTCGACCCGATCTGCCTGCTCACCGGGCAGATGGCGACCATCGGCCAGGTGGCGGACGCCATGGGCCTGCGCTACGTCGATCTGCCTCCCGAGCAGTGGGAGGAGCGCGCGATGGCCGTCTACGGCGACCCTTACGCCGTCGAGCACCTGTCGCACCTGTGGGCGATCTTCAGGTTCATCGGCTCGGCCGACCACCCGCTCTACCGGGTCACCATCGAGCGGCCGGTGACCTTGGAGGAGTTCGTCCGCTCCGCCACCTGAGGCTCCACGATCTGCCGCGCGGCCTCGCGCAGCGCGCCGGTCATCGCCTCGACCAGCGGCGAGGGGTGCCTGCGCGAGGCGGCCACCCCGACGTACCTGGCCGGGCGGGGCGGCCTGACCGGCACGAGGGTGAGGTCCGCGGCGCCGGGATCGAGCCCGAGCTCGGGCACCAGGGTGACGCCCAGCCCCGCCGCCACCAGGGCCTGGGCGAAGAAGTAGTCGGTCGTGCTGCCCGAGACCCGCAGCTCGAACCCCGCCATGGCCGCGTAGCGGCGCAGGAAGCCCTCGGTCCTGGTGCATCCGATCACCCATGACTCGGCGGCGAGCTCGGCCAGGTCGAGCTCGGCTCGCCCGGCGAGCGGGTGACGGGGCGGGAGGACCACCGACATGGGATCGTCCATGAGCGGCGTCCACCGCAGGCCGGACGAGTCGGGCAGCGGCCCGTCGAAGTGGTAGGCGACCGCCAGATCGGCCCTTCCCTCCCGCACCAGCGACAGGCTGATCTCGGGCTCCCCCTCGACGACGTTGACCTCGACCTCGGGATGGGCGGCGACGAAGCCTTCCAGCGCGGACGGCAGCAGGCGGCGCCCGCCGCTGGTGAAGGTGGCGACGGTCAGCCTGCTGCGTCCTGTCGTGAGCCTGCTGATCTGCTCGCGGGCTCTGTGGAGCTCGGCGAAGATCGCCTCGGCCGACTCGACCAGCAGCCGCCCTGACTCGGTGAGCACCACGCCGCGGGTGCTGCGCTCGACCACCGGCGCGCCGACCGCTCGCTCCAGGGCGGTGATCTGCTGGGAGACCGCCGACGGCGTGAACAGCAGCACCGCGGCGGCCTTGCTGAAGCTGCCCTGCCTGGCCACCTCCCGCAGCACCCGCAGTCGCGCCACGTCGATCATCAGTTCTCCTTAATACGGGTTAAGCAAGCTGCCACTTCTGCTTAAGACCATAGCCGGGCAGGCTCGGTGCCCATGAGAACCGTCTGCGTCATCGGGGGCAGCCGATACTTCGGCCGCCATCTGATCGAGTCCTTGTCCGCCGTCGCGAAGGTCACCCTGGTCAACAGGGGATCCATGCCGGCGCCTCCCGGGGTCGAGCACGTGGTCGCCGACAGGGACTCCGCCTCCGCCATGACGGCCGCCCTGGGAGACCGCGGGTTCGACGTGGTGATCGACCAGGTCTGCTACACCCCCGACCAGGCGCGCACGGCGCTCGAGGTCTTCGCGGACCGTACCCCTCGCTACGTGATGACCTCGACGATCGAGGTGTACGCCGACCTGGAGCACAGCGGGCCCGTGGCGGAGACGGCCGTGGACCCGCTGACCGTGCCGGTACGGCACGGCCTGCGGGAGTACGCCTACGGCGACGGCAAGCGGCAGGCCGAGGCGGTCCTCGCCCGGGAGTCCGCCTTCGACTTCGTCAGCGTGCGCAGCACCCACGTGCTCGGCGGCCATGACTTCACCGGACGCCTCGCGCACTACAAGGAGCGCATCGCGGACGGCAGGCCGGTCGCCGTCCACGCCGACCCGAAGCCGACCTGCTTCGTCAACGACAGAGAGATCGCCGCCGTGCTCGAGTGGGCGGCGGGCGCGGACTTCACCGGCGTCGTCAACGCCTGCTCCCACGGCGAGCTGGACGTCCTCGCCCTGTGCGAGGTCATCGCCGCGAAGGTGGGCAGGCGGCCGGTGTACGAGCGGGGCGAGTCGCCGTACTCCTTCGAGCGCTACTACGCGATGGACAACAGCCGGGCCACGAGCCTCGGCTTCACCTTCTCTCACGTGAGCGACTGGCTGGAGGAGGCCGTGGCATGCGCCTGATCGGTCAGCACGAGGTCGGCGCGATCGGCATGGGCGCCATGCCGCTGTCCATCGAGGGACGCCCCGACCGCAGCAGAGCCCTGGCCACCGTCCGCGCCGCGCTCGACGCGGGGATCACCCTGATCGACACCGCCGACTCCTACCACTGGCACGCCGACGAGGTCGGCCACAACGAGCGGCTTCTCGCGGGCTTCTCGAGGGAGGCGATGATCGCCACCAAGGGCGGCAGGGGCCGTCCCGGCGACGGCTCGTGGACGGTGAACGGCACGCCCGGCCACCTCGTCCGCGCCTGCGAGGCCTCACTGGGGCGGCTCGGCGTCGAGGCCATCGACCTGTACCAGCTGCACAAGCCCGATCCTGAGGTCCCGTGGGCCGACTCGGTCGGCGCCCTGCGCACGCTGCTCGATCAGGGGAAGATCCGCATGGCGGGCATCTCGAACGTGACGGCCGAGCAGATCCTGACGGCCCGCGAGATCCTCGGCGAGGGGCTCGTCTCGGTGCAGAACCGCTTCTCGCCCGCCGTACGGGACAGCGAGCCCGAGCTGCGCCTGTGCGCGGACCTCGGCCTGGCGTTCCTGCCGTGGAGCCCGCTCGGCGGCATCTCCCGCAGTTCGCTGGACGGGCCTTCGGCCGACGAGGGCTCGCGCACGCCCTTCCACGAGATCGCCCGCGAGCGCGGGGTGAGCCCGCAGCGCGTCTGCCTGGCCTGGCTGCTCACCCTGTCGCCCACGCTCATCCCGATCCCCGGCGCCAGCCGCCCGGCGACCATCCGCGACTCGGCCTCCGCCACGACCCTCAGCCTGACCGAGACCGAACTGTTCCGCCTCACGTAGAGCCTGGAGATCATAAGGTGGCACTCCTCCACATCCGCCGCCAGGAGTCCCCATGGATCTCGCCAGGCACCCCCTGTTGCATCTCGAGGAGCGTCTGGTCGGAGTCGCCTTCGATCACGACTTCGCCCTCACCCACGTCGTCAAGTACCAATGCGAGCTGCAGCACCCCTGCGGCGTCGCCGTCTATCTCGACCGGCAGCGCACCCCGTTGAACGTCATCGCTGTCATGGTGCATCCGCAGACCGATCTGGCGCCGCTCCTCGCCGTCCCCGGGCTGCTGGTGTCCTCCGGCATACGGCACGGCTCGAACATGCGCCGCTTTCCGAAGAGGTCGCACACCGGCGCCAAGCCCATCACCTACGGCTACTCCGTGGAGTGCGCGGATCTCGGCGCCTTCGGCCGTCTGCTCGACCGGCTGGTCCGCATCGGAGCACCTGGCCGGTAGCGGCTCAGCGGGCAGGGGGTGTGAATTCGGGCTGGTCGAGCAGGCGTAGCCAGCTGCCGTCGGGCTGGCGGCGGACGACCTGGGCGCGGGCGCCCGCGCCGTCCCTCGGCGGGGTCGAGGTGAGGGCGAGGTCGCCGCTGATCAACGTCGGCAGCGGCTCCTCCGGCTCGAAGCGGGGACGGTTGGCAAGCACCTTCGCCCACAGCTCGCGGATCGCCTCGCGGCCCACCGTCTGGCTGCCCGGCGGATAGGCCAGCACCGCGTCCTGCTCGTACAGCTCGGCGACTCCCGCCGCGTCACCCGCGTTGGACCGTTCGACGAACAGCCTGGTGATGTCCTCGGGCCTCATGGCCTTCTCGTATTCCGTCATGTCTCCAGCCTCACCCCTCCACTGGCCAGAAGTCCAACAGATAGAACTACTGGGAACTAGAATCTCTGCTTATGGAACTGCGGCAGCTGGAGTACTTCGTCGCCGTCGCCGAGGAGCGGAACTTCACCAGGGCGGCCGAGCGGGTGCACATCAGTCAGTCGGGCGTCAGCGCCCAGATCCGTCAGCTCGAACGCGAGCTCGGCGCCGAGCTCTTCGACCGGTCGGCGCGCACCGCCACCCTCACGGTCGCGGGCAAGGCCGCGCTCCAGCACGCCCGCGCCGCGCTCGCCGCCGCGGGCGCGCTCGGCCAGGCGGTGGACGAGGTGAGCGACCTGATCAGGGGCAGGCTCACGGTCGGCATGGTCATCGGCTGCACCATCACGCCCCTGTTCGACGCCCTGGCGGCCTTTCACCGGGCGCATCCGGGGGTGGAGCTCTCGCTGCTGGAGGACAACTCCGACCGGCTCGTCGAGGGGGTCCGCGCGGGCGCCCTCGACCTGGCTCTGATCGGCGCCGCGACCGCCACGCCCGACGGCCTGGAGGCGCTGACGATCATCAGCGAACGCCTCGTGGCCGTGGTCCCCTCCGGGCACCCTCTGGCGGAACGGCAGGCGATCAGCCTGCGCGACCTCGGCGCGTACCCGATCGTGTGCATGCCGCCCGGCACCGGCCTGCGCACGGTGTTCGACCGCGCGTGCGCCGCGCAGGACCTCCACCCCGCGATCGCACTGCAGGCCAGCGCCGCGGACGCCATCGCCGACCTCGCCGTCCGGGGGCTCGGCGTCGCCGTCCTCAGCGAGTCGATGGCCGCGCACCACCGCGACCGGCTCACCGCCCTGCCCCTGGCCGACGTCGAGACGCCCGCTCTGCTCGCCCTGGTGTGGAAGAGCGCCCACGGCCCCGCGGTGCGTGAGTTCCTCCGGTACGGCAGGCGCGCCTTCGCAGGTCCAAGCCCTGCCGATCGGGCCGACCGCGAGGCCTCGTCATGAGCTCCGTGACCGGTCTGCTCGGTGACGAGGAGCTCGAACGCTCGTCGGTCGTGGCCAACTGCCTGATGAACCGCGAGCGCCGCCTGCCCGGCTACAACCGCGAGCTGGGTCTGGACATCGCCGCCCATCTCCGCGCCCGAACCGCCGAAGGGGCCAGGGTGCGGTGGCTGGACCTGTGCTGCGGAACGGCAGGCGCGCTCTTCGAGGCCGCCCACACGCTCCCCCCGCAGGTCGAGATGGTCGGCGTGGACCTGGTCGACTTCTTCGTGGGCCCGCAGGACCCGCCCAGGTTGCGGCTGATCACGGCCTCGGTCGCCTCCTGGGAGCCTGACGGCGTCTTCGACCTGATCACGAGCGTCCACGGGCTGCACTACGTGGGCGACAAGCTCGGCGTGATCGCGCAGGCCGCGCGCCGGCTCACCGACGACGGCCTGTTCGTCGCCAACTTCGACACCCGCGGCGTACGAGTCGAGGACGGCGCTCCGGCGGGAGCTCGCCTGACCCGCGACCTGCGGGCCGCCGGCCTGACGTACGAGCCGCGCACCAGGCGGATCAGCTGTCAGGGCCGACGAGAGATCACACTCCCCTACTCCTACCTCGGCTCCGACGACCAGGCGGGCCCCAACTACACCGGCCAGCCCGCCGTCGACTCCCACTATGCCCGCCGGCCGTCGTCCTGAGTCTGTCGGTGATGATCTCTATTGTCCTCGACCATGACGAGCGCGACACAGGTGCACGAGCATGGTTCACCCGCCCCTTCCTGGGCGGGATCAGGAGGCGGTGCCGCTGCTGCTGCGGATGGCGGCCCGTGGCGGCCTGCCCACCGGAGCGCTGGGCCGCCAGCTGGGGCTGCTGATTCGCCGCACCTGGTTCGAGACCCGTCCGGTGCTGGCCTCGCTCGCCGAGGCGGCTCAGCAGGGGGCGCAGGCGCAGGTCTGGGAGATCCTCATGGGCCTGCTGCCGGTCCTGCTGCCAGGTGAGGGCGAGCGGCCGACCGTCACGCATGCGGAGGCGGTCGCGCTGGCCGCCGACGTGGCCCTCTGGAGCGGAGCGCGGGGAGAGATCGCGGCCGTGTCCGCCCATGCGACAAGCGGCAGGAACAGCCGTTTCGCCCGCGAGTGCGCCCGCCTGCGCGACCGGCTCGCCGGGCACGACGCCTCCGCCGGGTGAACCCGCCCGCGCCCTGGGTTCTCACATCGACCAGTCGGCCATCGCTCTGCACGTCCTGTTCATGGTTCTCCTAGTGGACCTCGAGCTCGGCGAGCTGCATGTGGTACGGGGCGTCGCGGTGACCGGTGCCGACGACCCTGACGTGCCGCGCGGTGACGGGCGTGAAGGAGAAGGCCTGCGCGCTCGCGCCGGGCCTCGGGTACCCGGTCCTGGTGGCGACCGTCGTCCAGGAGGAGCCGTCGGCCGAGACCTGAACCGTGAAGTCCGCGGGGAAGCCGGAGCCGGTGTTCTCGCCGTCCGACCTGGCGTGGAGGTCGACCCTGGAGACCAGGCTCGGGCCGCCGAGGTCGACGACCGCCCATTCGGTACGGCCGGCCGTACCGGGCAGGCTGCTCCAGCCCATCGAGTACCAGAGCGCCGAGCGCGCGCCGTCGGTGAGGTTGGTCCGCAGCCAGCCCTCGTCGGTGTACTCCACCGAGCTGGACGCGGTGACCGGGCGGCCCGCCGCGAGGTTGCCGCCGACGGCCTCGATCTCGGCCAGCTGCATGTGGTGGTTGCCGTGCTGGTCGGGCCTGAGGTTCGTCCCCGTCACCCTGATGTGGCGGACCGAGGCGGTGGGGAAGGGGAAGGTCTGCGCGCCCGCGCCGGGCCGGGGGAAGCCGGTCCTGGTGGCGACCGTCGTCCAGGAGGAGCCGTCGGCCGAGACCTGGACCGTGAAGTCCACGGGGAAGCCGAGGCCGGTGTTGGGGCCGTCGGAACGGGGATGGAGGTCCACCCTGCTCAGAGGCCTGGCGCCGCCGAGGTCGACCTGGATCCACTCGGTGTGGTTGCCGCCCATGTTCGCGGTGGAGCTGCTCCATCCGATGCCGGCGCGGGCGCCGTCCACGACGGCGGGGGTGGTCCAGCCGTCGCCCTCGTAGGAGCTGGAGACGGTCACCGTACGGCCCTCGGCCGGGTTGGTCTCAGGGTTGACCCGCACGTTGTCGAAGCGGGCGCTCGCGCCGCCGGTCACCAGGGCGAGGCCGCCCACGGGGTAGGCGCTGTCGGTGACGGTGAGGATCTTCTTCGCTCCCGCGTGGACGGTGAGGGTCGCGCCGCGCGCCGCCACCCGCAGCCTGGTCCACTGGCCCGAGACGTAGCCCGGCACGGCGGCCGAGCCGAGCGTGACGCCGCTGCGGTAGACGAAGACCTGGCCGTTGTCGCGCAGCGCGACCAGGTAGCCGGTGTCCATGTCGGTGGCGTTGAGGTTGCGCACCATGAGCCCCGCCCAGTTGGTCCTGCCTCCGCTGGCGTTCACCCCGGTGATCCGCAGGTCGACGCCCGCCACCACGTCGCGGTAGGCCCTGCCCTCCAGCGCGGCCGTGATCCCCCAGGTGGCGGAGGAGTCGGACTGGACGTACTCGCCGCCGCTGACCGACCAGGCGCCGGCGCTGTGCCGCCAGCTCTTCTCGCCGGCGGCGAAGTCGTCGGCGTAGGGGAAGCTCAGGTCGGGTCCCTGCGAGACGAGCGCGTCGAGGATCTGCCTGTGCCGGTTGTCGACCTCGAGGCCGGACTGCTCGTAGGAGGTCGAGTCGGTGATCAGGGTGTCGGCGATGGCCCGCGCGGTGACCGGCTTGGTCCTGGCCAGCAGGTTCAGCAGCTCCACGTCCTCCAGGCCGTCGAGCTGGGTCTCGCTCCTGACGCTGTCGTAGACGTCGTAGGCCGCCTTGTTCGGCCTGACCAGCCAGTTGTCGCCGGTCTGCCAGTCGTCGAAGGTGTCCGACGACCGGTTGAGGTCGCTGAAGTCCCACCAGAAGTTCCAGCCCCAGTGCAGGTAGCCGGTCCCGCCGATCTTCCAGGTGAGCCAGGGGGTGAGCCTGGTCGAGGCCAGGTGGTAGGAGATGAAGCGGTTCATCCGCCTGTCCTGCGGGACGATGCAGTTGTAGAGCCACAGGTCCGCCCCGCTCAGGCGGCGGCGCTGGTAGTAGCCGACGTTCCCGTCGTAGAGGCCCGTGTACGGCGTCGCGGTCGTGAGGTCGCCCTCCATCGCGGGCAGCACGGCCAGGTGCGCCTCGTTGGTCAGCGGGTTCGGGAAGTACTCGCGGTACGTGGCGTAGACCCACTTGGCGGCGTTGACCTGGTTGGCGGTGGACGGCTCGTCCAGCGCGCTCATGTAGAACAGGTCGGTCCACCCCTTGGCGTCCAGGTGGGCCTTGAGCGCGGGGAAGAGCTGGGCGAGGTAGGCGTTGGTCTCGGCGGTGTCGGGGTCGGCCAGGACCCGCTGCACGACGCCGTTCACCTTCTTGATCATGTCGAGCTTGACGACGTCGTTCGGCAGGCCCTCGAGCAGGTGCGGGGTGTAGATGTACTGCATCGCCCCCGCGTCGACGAAGGTCTGGACGAACCTGTCGAAGGTGGCCCAGCCGAAGGTGTAGTCGCCCGCCGCGTCCACGGTCGTGTCGGGGATGAGCAGGGCCTGGAAGTCGGCGAAGATCACGTTGTTGCGGTGCTTCGCGTGGTTGGCCGCGATGTTCTCGATGACCCGCCACCAGTTGGCGTCGAACATCTGCACGCCGTACTGGGCGGGGATGGCCCTGACCGTGCCGTTGTAGTCCCAGCCCGCCGAGGTGAACCAGTTGTTCATCTTGAAGGTGGACCGGTCGGCGGGCGGGATCGTGACGCCGTAGACCGTGACCGCGACGTTCACCACGACGTCGCCCGCGCCGCTCCTGACCGTGGCGGTGCCGGTGTACGTGCCGGGAGCCTGCGAGGCGGGGACCCTGACGCTGTAGTGGTAGGGCAGGGTGAGGTTCGCGGCGAGAGTCTGCGGCGTGTTCTCCACCAGCGCGTCGTAGTAGGCGGTGCCGCCGTCGGGCGGGCTCTGGTGCGCGCCCACCTTGGAGATGCGCGGGTGGTTGTACTCACGCCTGACGGTGACGGCCGACGCGGGGATCACCGCGCCCGAGGGGCCGCTCAGCGCGCCTGCCGTGACCTGGACACCGGTCAGCGGCGTGTCCGACCTGACCAGGATCTGCGCGGCCTCGCTCTCGCCACGGGCCGCCCAGAGCGCGACCGAGGAGGAGTCGCCCGACGGTCGGACGGTCGAGGAGAAGGCCCGTTCGGCCGCGCTCTGCACCCAGACGGACAGCGCGGCCGCATGAGCGGGAACGGCCAGGAGCGTGGAGATGACGAGAAGGGATACCGCTGCTGACAGGGCCGGTCTGATTGCCATCCAAGGCTCCTCACGAGATCCCCCGAGGACGCAAATAAAACGTTTCAAACCGCTGGATCGGACGGTAGACCTGCGCAGAGCTGCGGTCAATAATCCGTCTTCGGACCGTTATACGCACCGCTGACCCCGTTGACAGCGCCCCGTCCGCTCCTTAGCGTTCGCGACAACGGTCCTTAAAACGTTCTCCACGAAGGGGTCGAGACCGGATGAAGCTCGTCATCGCCGACGCGGGGCCGGTCAGCCCGCTGCCGATCCTGCGGCCCCCCGCCGTGCCGATCACCGACTTCGGCCACCGCCCTCGCTGCTCCCCTATGGCGCCCGCGACTCCTACCGGCGCGACCCCGTCGAGCGCGAGGTGCCCGCGATCACGCTGGAGAACGAGCACCTGAGGGCGGTGTTCCTGCCGGGGCTCGGCGGCCGCCTGTGGTCGCTGGTCGAGCTGTCCACCGGCAGGGAGCTGCTGCACCGCAACCCGGTGATCCAACCGGCCAACCTCGCCCTGCGCGACGCGTGGTTCGCCGGCGGCGTGGAGTGGAATCTGGGCACGACCGGCCACTGGGCCCTGACCTGCGATCCCCTTCACGCGGCCTGGGTGGACGCGCCGTACCCCGTGCTGCGGCTGTACGAGTACGAGCGGATGCGCGGGCTGGTGGTCCAGATCGACGCCGCCCTGCCTCCTGGCTCTCGCGCGCTGGTGGTGTCGGTCGCCGTGCGCAACCCGCGACCGGAGAGCGTGCCCGTCTACTGGTGGTCCACCATCGCCGTCCCGCAGACCCCCGGCACCCGCGTCCTCGCGCCCGCCACCCTGGCCGACCACTTCGGCTACGCCCACCGCCTGACCACCGTGCCCTATCCGGGCGATCCCGACGTCAGCCGCCCCGGCACCTGGCGGGCGGCCGCCGACTACTTCTTCCACGTCACGTCGGAGACTCCCTGGATCGCCGCCGTCGACGCCGAGGGCCACGGCCTGCTCCACACCTCCACTCCCCGGCTGCGGGGCAGGAAGCTGTTCGGCTGGGGCACCTCCCCCGGCGGCGACCACTGGCAGCGCTGGCTGTCCGGTCCCCGCTCCCCCTATCTGGAGATCCAGGCCGGCCTGGCCAGGACCCAGCTGCAGCACCTCGCCCTGCCTGGCCACACCACCTGGACCTGGACGGAGACCTACAGGCCCCTGGCCCTCCCCGAGCCCGACGCCCCGTACGACCGGGCCCGCGCGGCCGTCGACGTGCTGGTCCAGGCCTCGGGACAGCCGGAGACCGGCCCGTGGACCGAGCTTCCCGTCACGGACGTCATCCACCGAGGATCCGGGTGGGGCGCGCTGGAGCGAAGGGCAGGAGGGCTGCCCGCGTCGGCGGCCACACCCTTCCCCGACGACACGCTCGGCGCGGAGCAGGCCCCGTGGCTGACCCTCCTGGAGGATGGCCGGCTACCGGGCGAGGCGGAGTGCGTCGTCGGAGCGCGCTGGCTGGCCCTGCTTCGTGCGGCGGCGGACCCGCACGGCCGCTACCACCTCGGGCTCAACCTGTGGTCCACCGGCGACAGGGCCGCGGCCCTGGACGCCTGGGGCAAGGCGCTGGCCGAACGGCGCGACCCCCTCGTGCTGCGCGCCGTCGCAGAGGCCCACAGGATCGACGGCGACGATGCCACGGCGGCGGCGCTGCTCCTCGAGGCGCACGCGCTGGCGCCGGCCGTGCGCCCGCTCACCGTCGAGACCCTCGCCGCCCTGCTCGCCGCCGGCCGTCCCGCCGACGCTCTGACGCTCATCGACCGCCTGCCTCCTGGCGATCGCGCCCATGGCCGCATCCGGCTGCTGGAGGCCAGGGCCGCCCTGGCCGCCGGCGAGCGCGACAGGACCGGCCGCATCCTGCGGGACGGCCTGGTCGTCCCCGACCTGCGGGAGGGCGAGGACGCCCTGGACGAGCTGTGGTTCGCCTATCACGGCGAGGAGCGCGACCTGCCCGCGGACTACGACTTCCGCATGAGCTGACGGCCTCGGCACCTGGGTCAGTCGCGGGAGATGGCCAGCCGGCGGCTGTCCCGGGGAGCGCCGCGAGAGATCACGACTGCTGCCCGGCGTTCCGGTCGGCCTGGTTCCGCTGCCACTGCTCCATGACCTGCCCGAGGGACGCGTTCACGAGGAGCAGGAACTCGGCTGCGACGCCGAAGCGGGCGCCGGCCGGGGTCGCGGCACCGAGGATCTCCACCGCGTGCTGCGACGCGGTGATCAGGGTGTCGTTCATCCGCAGAGCCGCAAGGGTGGACCGGACCCAGAGCTCGTCGTCGACGACATAGCGTTCGCGGCGCCCGCCGGGGGTTCGTTCCCGTGCGAGTAGTCCCTGCTGTTCGAGGAAGGCGACGGTCTGCGAGATCGACGCGGGGCTGACGCGAAGTCGCTGGACCAGGTCAGCGGCGGTGAGGGTCCCGGAGTCTGTGGCGTACAGGCAGGCCAGCACCCTGGCCGCCATCCGGGGCATCCCCTGCTGCTCGAGGAGCGTGGCGAAGGATTCCGTGAGGTCGTGGACCGCCTGGGGGTCACGCCCATGGCTGCTGTCGCCGACCGGCGGCGCCGGAGGCTTGGCCTGCCTGCGTCGGCGCGCACGCTGATTGGTGGCCTCCTGCGCCCGCTGCGCCCCGTAGCCGTCGGGTCCGCCGTTGCGGGTGACCTCCCGCATGATGGTCGAGGCGGGCCGCCCGAGACGTCGGCCGATCTCGGTGTATCCGAGCCCTTCGGCCAGCCCCGCAGCGATGTGCTGACGGTCCTCATCGGTGAGTCTGTCTCCGGGCATCGGTGCTCGTCTCCCATCTGCCGGCAGGCGCGGAGCTCGGCGCCGCACCTTCGCCGCACAGTATGCATTCACTCGAAGCTCATTGCAATGCAACTCTTGATCGCCCCTTGCATTCAGTGTCACATTCATTGCAATAAATGTTCATTATCGCGGCTTAACAGGGTTCTACCTCTGCGCTTTATGTTGACCGATTTATGAATGCAATGTACTGTCGCAGACGTTCAGCAATGAATGAACGCCCAGGTAAGGAAATTCATGATGGAACACGGCAACAGCGGATTTTCCAAGGCCGGACTGGACAGACTGCGCGAGGTGCTGGCACGGCATGTCGAGTCCGGGAAGATCCCCGGGCTGGTCGCCCTGGTCACCCGGGGCGAGGAGACGCATGTCGAAGCGCTCGGGACGATGCGCCATGACGGTGGCGCGCCGATGCGCCGCGACACCATCTTCCGGATGGCCTCCACGACCAAGCCTGTCGCGGTCGCGGCGACAATGGTCCTGCTGGATGAGTGCCGGCTGCGGCTGGACGACCCGGTGGATCCGTGGCTGCCCGAGTTGGCCGACCGGCGGGTGCTGAAGCGTCCCGACGGCCCGCTGGACGACACCGTGCCGGCACGGCGGCCGATCACCGTGCGGGACCTGCTCACCTCCACGTGCGGGCTCGGACTGGACATGACGGCGCGGACCGCCCCGATGATGAGCGCCTTCTTCGAGCAGGGGGTCTACGGCCAGGAGGACGGATGGCTGCTGCCCGAACCGGGGCCGGACGAGTGGATGCGCCGCCTGGGCACGCTCCCGCTGATGTACCAGCCCGGAGAGCGGTGGCTGTACAACGTCAGCGACGACGTGCTCGGCGTGCTGGTGGCCAGGGTCACCGGCCAGTCGTTCGAGGAGTTCCTGCGCGAACGCATCTTCGGCCCGCTGGGCATGAAGGACACCGCCTTCCACGTGCCCGCCGACAAGCTCGACCGGCTGCCGCCCCTGTACGCCCCCGACTGGCAGACCGGAGAGTTCCTCGTGGAGGACGAGGTCGAAGGGGGACACCACAGCAGGCCTCCGGCGTTCCAGTCAGGCGGCGGCGGACTCGACTCCACCGTCGACGACTATCACGCCTACTTCCGGATGCTGCTCAACCACGGCATGCACGGCAGCGAACGGATCCTGTCCCGGCCCGCCGTCGAGCTGATGACCACCAACCGCCTCACGCCCGAGCAGACAGCCGCCCTCCAGGCCTGGGCCCGCAGCGTCGTCCATCTGTCACACGGCCAGGGGCAACACGGCGGCTGGGGCTTCGGAATGACGGTGCGTACCCATCGCGGCGACTACGCGCCCATCGGTCAGTTCGGCTGGGACGGCGGAGCCGGCACCACCACCTACGCCGACCCGGACAACCAGCTCGTCGGCATCCTGCTCACCCAGACCGGGATGTCCACCCCGGATTCGGCGCATGCCATCCACGATTTCTGGACCACCCTCTACCAGGCCATCGACGACTGACCTCGCGGTCGTGTGAGGAGCGGGCGACGAACGTGGTGCGCGGCGCACGGCCGATAGCCCGTGGTGGCCGACGCTCCTCCCCATCGCCTGCATGAACAAGCCCGTCACGTCTTATACATGGCCGCCTGCGGGGCGCAGGGCAGACTCTTCTCAACTTCTTTTCGGATTTCTTGCCCGCGATGTCGATCCGGCGGTTCCGCCGTTCGACCCATGGGTGAGAGGGTCCGAACGGGACCCGCGACACCGCAGGAGAAGACCGTGAAGTACATGCTGATCATGCGCGCGAGCGACGAGGCCTACGCCGCGTTCCAGGACGTCGACTTCAACGAGATCATCGAGTCCATGGGCCGGTACAACAGCGAGATGATCTCGGCCGGCGTGCTGGTCGCCGCCGAGGGTCTCGATGACGCGTCACAGGGTGTCGTCGTGGACTACTCCTCCGAGCCTCCCGTCGTCACCGACGGACCTTACGGTGAGACCAAGGAGCTGTTCGGCGGCTTCTGGATCCTCGACGTCGCCTCGAAGGAGGAGGCCGTCGAGTGGGCCAAGCGGGCGCCGATGAGCGGTCCGGGGATGAAGGCCGAGATCCGCCGCGTCACCAGTATCGACGAGTTCCCGCAGGACAACGAGTGGATCCAGAAGGAGCGGGCATGGCGGGTGGCGACCGGCCAGCTGTGAGCGACCCGTACGGCGGTCGCCAGGCAGTCGTGGCGGTGTGGCGGATCGAGTCCGCGCGCATCGTCAGCACACTCGCCCGCTTCACCGGCGACTTCGCTCTGGCCGAGGACCTGGCCCAGGAGTCACTGGCCGAGGCGCTCGTCGCCTGGCCGCGTGACGGCGTCCCGCGCAATCCCGCGGGATGGCTGCTCACCGTGGGCAGGCGTCGCGCGATCGACTCCTTCCGCCGCCGCTCGGCCCTCGACGAGAGATACGCCGCCCTCGCCCGGCACCTGGGAGAGGGCGGCGCCGCCTCCGGCCATCCGGTGGGCGCCGCACCGGACACCGACCTGCTGTGGGATCCGGACCATGTCGACGACGACCTGCTGGCGCTGATGTTCATCGCCTGCCACCCGGTGCTGTCGCGCGAGGCCCAGATCGCGCTCACGCTCCGCGTCCTCGGCGGCCTCACGAGCGACGAGATCGCCAGGGCCTTCCTCGTGCCGACCGCCACGGTGCAGGCGCGCATCACGCGGGCCAAGAAGACGCTCGCGGCCGCGCGGGTGCCGTTCGAGGTGCCGCCGACCCACGAGTGTCGCAAGCGGCTCGGCCCGGTGCTCAGTGTGCTGTACCTGATCTTCACGGAGGGCTCGACCGCCTCGTCCGGACCGGAGTGGATCCGCCCCGACCTGGCTCGCGAGGCGGTACGGCTGACCCGGATCCTGGCGCGGCTGGTCCCTGACGAGTCGGAGGTGCACGGCCTGCTCGCGCTCCTCGAGCTCACCGCCGCCCGCTTCCCCGCGCGCCTGGACGACGACGGGGAGCCGGTCCTGCTGGAGGATCAGGACCGCCGGCGCTGGGACCGGGCGGCGATCCGGCGCGGGCGGGCGGCCCTGGTTCAGGCAGGGCGGGTCGGCCGTGGTCTCGGCGTCTACGGCGTGCAGGCCGCGATCGCCGAGTGTCATGCCGTCGCGCCGTCCGTCGAGGAGACGGACTGGGAAAGGATCGTGCTGCTCTACGAGGCGCTCGGCAGGCTGGCTCCCTCGCCTGTCGTCGAGCTCAACCGGGCGGTCGCGCTCTCCATGGCCCAAGGCCCCGCGGCCGCGCTTCCCCTCGTCGACGACCTGGTGGCGGCGGGCGGCCTGTCCGGCTCCCATCTGCTGCCGAGCGTGCGCGGGGAGTTGCTACGCCGCCTCGGGAAGGTCGACGACGCGCGGCGTGAGATCGAGCTCGCCGTACGGCTCTGCGCCAACGAGCGCGAGCGCGGCCTGCTCCGGCGTAAGCTCGCCGCCCTGGCCTGAGCGCCGGCCAGACACCCGCGCGACGCCCGCCGCGCACGGCCGGACCCGCGCGGACCCGTGAAAGTTTCACCGCTCGTTGTCGGCGGGCGTGGGGCGTGTTTCAATTCCACCGCGAGTGCCGTGTGGCCCTGACACACCGGGCTTTCGCCGTGCTGTCCGACGGCGTCGCACTCGAAAGGGCATCTCAGTCTTGCGGAAACTCCGGCACCTGGCCGCACTGGCCTGCACCGTCCTCCTGGCCTCGTTCCTGGTCGGCTCCTCGCCGGCCCAGGCCCACGGCGTCACCATGTTCCCCGGCAGCCGTACCTTCCTGTGCTGGCAGGACGGCCTGCGGGAGAACGGCTCGATCCAGTCCTACAACCCCGCCTGCGGCGCGGCCGTGGCCCAGAGCGGCACGACACCGCTGTACAACTGGTTCGCGGTCCTGCGCTCCGACGGCGGCGGCCGTACCACCGGCTTCATCCCCGACGGCCAGATCTGCAGCGGCGGCAGCGGCGGACCCTACGACTTCACCGCCTACAACGCCGTCCGCGACGACTGGCCGCTGACCCACCTCAGCGCCGGCTCCACCATCCAGGTACGGCACAGCAACTGGGCCGCGCACCCCGGCTCGTTCGTCGTCTACATCACCAAGAACGGCTGGAACCCCGCCGCGCCGCTGAAGTGGTCGGATCTGGAGGTGCTGACCAGCGTCGCCAACCCCCCGCAGTCGGGCGGGCCCGGCGGGCTGAACTACTACTACTGGGACCTGCAACTGCCCTCGGGCAAGAGCGGGCGGCACATCGTCTTCACCCACTGGATCCGCGCCGACAGCCAGGAGAACTTCTACAGCTGCTCTGACGTGGTCTTCGACGGGGGCAACGGCGAGGTCACAGGGGTGGGCCCAGGCCAGAGCCCCTCACCCACGCCGACGGTCACTCCCACCTCGACCCCGACGCCCACTCCCGGCGGCTGCACGGCCACCTGGCGCGCCGTCGACAACCCGGGCTGGCCCGGCCACTTCCAGGCGGAGGTCACGGTGAAGAACACCGGATCCACCGCGACCAACGGCTGGCGCGTGCAATGGGCCTACACCGGAGGGCAGGGCTTCGAGGGCGCGCCATGGAACGGCGTGCTGACCTCGCAGCCGCCTGACGTCTCGGTGAGCAACGCCTCCTACAACGGGCGGCTGGCGCCGAACGCGACGGCGGCGTTCGGATTCAACGCGACGGGCAGCGTTCCGTCACCCGCTCCCGCCCTGACCTGCACCACCTCCTGACCCGGTGTCCCGCGGGCCCCTCCCCGGGGCCCGCGGGGCCGGCTACTCTCCAGCCGCTTCAGCAGTGAGGATCACATGAGACGAACCCTCCGCCTGCCGTACGCCTGGCAGGTCAGGACACGGGCCGCCGTGCTGGTCGCGGCGTCGGCGGCCGTCCTGGTCGCCGTTGCCGTGACCGTCGTGGCGCTGGCCGCGAACGCGGACGAGTTCGGCCCGCCCGAGCTGAAGCGGGCCCTGGCGCTGCGGGTGACACAGGTGCTCGAGCAGGCCACGCTGCAGGAGCACCGCGAGCACGGGCACCACTTCGGCGAGCACGACGGGCAGGTGGTCTGCGCGGTCGCGCCGTTCGGCGTCCACCCCGAGGGCGCGGTGAAGGTGGCCGAGGTGCGGTGGGTCTACGCGCACCACATGTGCGCGGTCACGGGCGCGCGCCAGTCGTGGGCGACCTCGGTGCGCGCCGCGGGCCCCATCGCCGTACGGCTGGCGGGCAGGCCCACGGTACGGGTGCCCGCCTCCGGCGGGGACTACGCCGAGCAGGTCAGGGCGCTGGTGCCCGAGCGCTGTCACGAGGCGGCGCTGGCCGGGTTCGCCGACGACGAGGCGATCGAGGAGGCGCGGCGCAGGTTCGACGGCAGACGCGGCTGACCGCCGTCGCGGTCAGCCGCGCCCCGCTCCCGGTCCTGGTGCGAGTGCTGTGGCCGCGGCCCTCCCTTCCTGCTCGTGGGAGCGATCCCATAGAACCGCCGGGAAGGGCCGGGACGTCAACCCCCGGCCGAGAAACCCGCCGTCCGCCGTGAATCTTTCAGCGGGGCGCGACCCGTCGGCCTACCCCGCCGCGGTCCAGACGGCCCTGGCCACGATGGGCGTCTGCGCGCCCTCCCAGTCGACGCTGGCCGACCAGATGGCCACCGACTTCTTCCAGTTCACCCTTCCCGGCGGGCTCTCCGTCGCCCTCAACAAGTACGCGGGCCCGCCCGACTACCACGGCTACTACCAGAGCAGCACCCCCAAGGGCTGGGAGGCGGGACTGCGAAAGATCGTCCAGTCGCTCTCCCGCGGCCGGCCGGTGATCGTGATGGTCAGGTCCGGCTCGCTGCCGTGGAACACCAGCTCACCGCTGCCCCGGCACTACATCGTCATCCACGGCTACGGCGGCTGGCAGCACCCTGACGCCGGCTACCTGGCCTCGAACTTCAAGGTCCTGGACCCATGGGACGGCGTCGAGCACCAGATGTCCCTCGACGACCTCATGGCCGCCACCCATCTGGCGGTCAGCCAGGGCGACTACTTCGTGGCCAGGACCTGACCCACGGACGCCCGGCAGGGCGAGGGTGTCCGGCGCCCACGCCCCCCGTCCCGGGGTCCTGCGGCGGAGAGCCGCCTGTGGTCATCCGGATCGTTCGGGCCCCTCAGGGATTCGGGAGAGCTTGTCGGGGTTGCTGACGACGTAGATGTCACGCACCTGCTCGCCGTCGGGGGTGAGGTCGACGACCATGACGGCGAACGGCGCGTTCCGCGCGAAGACCACCGCGGACGGGTCGCCGTTGACGTCCCTGTACTGGATGTCGAGGCCCTCGGCCTGTTCGGCGGCGCTGGAGACGAGGAGCCTGGCGACCTTGTCGCGGCCCTTGACCGGCCGTGGACTCGCCACGTTGGACCTGCCTCCGCCGTCGGACCACAGCGTGACCTGCGGCGCGAGCATCTCCATGAGCGCGTCGAGGTCGCCGCCGAACGCGGCGGCCACGAACCGCTCGGTGACCTGCCGCTGCACGCGCGGGTCGACGTGGTGGCGTGGCCGCCGGGCCTGGACGTGCCCGCGGGCGCGGTGAGCCAGCTGGCGGACCGCCGAGGGGCTGCGGTCGATCATGTCCGCGATCTCGGTGTGGGCGTAGGCGAACACCTCGTGCAGGATGAACACCGCGCGTTCCAGCGGGCTGAGTGTCTCCAGGACCACCAGCATCGCCATCGACACCGACTCCGCCCGCAGGACCTCCTCCGACCCGTCGGCCACGTCGCCGGCGGAGGCGACGAGCGGTTCGGGCAGCCACGGTCCGACATAGGCCTCGCGGCGGCGGCGCAGCGCGCTCTGCTGGGCCAGCGCCTGGTTGACCGCGATGCGCACCAGGTAGGCGCGCGGGTTCTCGATCCGGCTCTGGTCTCTCGAGGCCCACGACAGCCAGGCCTCCTGCAGCACGTCCTCGGTGTCGGCGACGCTGCCGAGCATGTTGTAGACGATGGAGAACAGCAGTTCACGATGGTCGGCGAAGACCTTGGTCGGGTTGTCCGGCATCGTGGCCCTCCTCAACTGTCGCGGACATCCCCCTAAGAGCCGCGGAGGGCCTGCCGATGTGACATCGGCCCCGGAAGTGTGAGCCGCGTCTCAGAGCCAGCCCGCCTCGGTGGCGATGCGGACCGCGTCCATGCGGGTGCGGGCGTTCAGCTTGGTCACGGAGGAGGCGAGGTAGTTGCGCACGGTGCCGTAGCTGAGGTGCAGGTCGCGGGCGATGTCGCGGGGCGTGGCTCCCTCACCCGTCAGGCGCAGGACCTCGGCCTCGCGCTCGGTCAGCGGGTTGCCAGGGACGTCGAGCGCCGCGTAGGCGAGCTGCTGGTCGATGACCAGACCGCCGGCCGCGACCGTGCGGATGGCCTGCACCAGGTCCTGCGGCCTGGAGTCCTTCAGCATGAAGCCGGAGACGTGCGCCTCGACGCCGCGCCGTAGGTTGCCTGGCCTGCCCAGCCCGGTGAGGATCAGCACGCGGCATTCGGGCAGCCGCTCGTGCAGCAGAGCAGCGGCGCTCAGCCCGTCGAGCGCCGGCAACTCGATGTCGAGCACCGCGACGTCGGGCCGGTGCTCCAGCGCCGCGCGCACGATCGCGTCGCCCGTGTCCACTTCGGCCACGACCTCGATGTCCTCCTCGAAGCCGAGCAGGGCGACCAGCGCCTCACGCAGCATCCGGACATCCTCCGCCACAAGCACACGAATCACAGGTTGCATGCTAGGCGTGATAGACAACGCACGTGACGGCCAAGGACGCGAGCGGACGAGCGTGGACAGGCTGGGCGCTCGTGTTCGGGTACATCGCCCTGCTCGTCCCTGCGCGCTTCACCATCTTCCAGACCATGGCCCAGGGGGAGCGGTACTCGCCGCTCACCTCGGCGTCCGGTCTGGGCCTCATCGTCTCCGTCATGGCGCTCTTCGCCGTGGTGGCCGTGGGCAGGCGGTGGGCCGTCCCTCTGCTGGCGGCCGTGACCTTCGGGGCCTACGTGCCGTTCGCGGAGCTGTGGGGACCGATCGCGGGGCCGCTGGCCGCGGCGATGCCGTTGACCGTCGCGGGCCCGGCCGGATGGGCCCTGTTCGCGGGGGTGATAGGCGCCGACACGCTGGTGTCGTTCGTGCTCCACGCCCCGGGCGTCTTCACGGTGACCAGCTTCGCGATCATCGACCTCAACACCGGGCTCACCCTCTTCGCACTGGTACGGCTGGCCGTCCTGCTGGCGCAGACGCACGCGGCCAACCGGCAGGTCGCCACGCTGGAGGTGGCCGACGAGCGTCTGCGCGCGGCCGACGACCTGCGCAGGGCCATCGGCGCCAGGCTCTCCGCCGTCCTGACACTGTCGCGCAGAACTCCGGTCACCGCCGACGCGCTCGCCGACATCGCGCGGATCTCGCGGAAGGCGGCGGAGGAGGCTCGGGCGGTCGCCGACGTACGCAGGGAGCCGCTGCCGCCGCCCGTCCACGCGGCCGGCCTGCCTGACGCGTCGGCCAGGCTCGCCCGCTGGTCCATGATCGCGATGACCCTCAGCATCTCGACCATCACGCTCAACAACGTCGCAGACTCCGGCGCCGCGGACCGGCAGGTCTGGGCCGTCGCGCTTCTCGTGACGGTGCTGACGGCCGTCCTTCAGCTCTACCACGGCGTTCCCCGCGCCTCCACACCCGCGGCCTGGCGCTGGACGGTCCCGGCGCAGATCCTGATCGCCGTCGCGGCCGCCGTGTACGTGGGCCAGGGCATGTTGGGGGCGCTGGTGGGCCTCGCGGTCAGCAACACGTTGCTGTGGCTGCCCCCACGCTGGTCGGTGCCCATCGTCGTGGTCGCCGCCGTCGGTGAAGGGCAGCTCCTGCGGCTCTACCCCGAGGTCGGCGACTACGCGCTCTACCAGACCGCGTCGTTGCTCGTCATGGCCATCGGCGTGTACGCCTTCAACCGCCTGCCCCAGGCGGCCGCGCGCCTGCGCGCTCTGCGCCGCCAGATCGCCAGGAACGCCGTGATCGCCGAGCGGCTGCGGGTGGCCAGGGACGTGCACGACCTGCTCGGCTTCACCCTGTCGGCCATCACGCTCAAGGCCGAGCTGGGCCTGCGCGTGCTCGACGACGACCGGGTCAAGGCCGAGTCGCTGCTGGAGGAGGTGGGCCCGCTGGCCGTCCGCGCGCTCGCGGACGTGCGCTCGATCACCGAGGAGGGCGCCACGCTCAGCCTGCGCGAGGAGATCGACTCCGCACGTGTCCTGCTGGCCTCCGCGGGCGTGGACGTCCTGCTGGACATCCGCGCCCCGGAGGAGGACCCCGTGCTCGCCACGGTCCTTCGCGAGGCCGTGACGAACGTCGTCAGGCACGCGGTCCCGCGCTCGTGCACGATCGCGGTGGCCGACGACGGGCACGAGGTACGGCTGAGCGTCGCCAACGACGGCGTCACGCCGGCCCTTCCCTCGGCAGGCAGGGGGCTGGCCAACCTGGCGGCCAGGGTCGAGGAGGCGGGCGGCTCGTTCTCGGCCGGCGACCAGGGCGACGGCACGTTCACCCTGGTCGCGGCCGTCCCCCCACCAGAACGACGCCGCCGGGACGACGCCATCAGGACGGCGCCCCCAGGACAGCGCCGTTAGGGCGCGTCCGGTCGATCACGAATCGTCGGTCGGGTCGGGCCCGTGGCCGGTCGGCGATCTCAGCGATCGTCTGTCTCGACAGTCGCGCCCGGCGGTGCAGGCGAGCACGTCACGATCGCTCGCCGACGAGCCCGGCTGTGCCAGGCGAAGCCGAGCGCGGCGAGCACCTGCGTCCCTGCCGCGGTCAGGAGTGCTCCGGGAAGCGACCAGTCCGCGACCGGTCCTGCGATGCCCGCGCCCAGGGCGAAACCTGTGATCTTCAGGCTCGCGCCCGTGGTGAAGATCTGACCCCGCAGACGCCCGGGCGCTTCACGATGACGTATCGCGAACAGGGCGGTGAGTTGGGGGCCCTCCCCAAGGCCGGCGATCACCATCGCGGCGATGACCAGAGCCGGTCGATCGGTCGCGAGGAGGACCAGGGCGGCAGCGAGGACGATCGTGCTGCACCAGATGATGGTGTCCGGGGCCAGAAGCCGAGGGTGGCGGGTGAGTATCGCGTTGGCGACGAGCGCGGAGGCGGCGGTGACGGAGAGAAGGATCGCTCCGTAGCCGGCCGCGCCGAGGGAGTCGCCGAGCAGGGGGATACACGCGATCACCATGCCCTGGCCCGCGCAGGAGATCACCGAGGTGCCGGTCGCCCTTGCCAGTCCCCTGCTGCGGAGGATGGCGCGGAGTCCAGCGGCGAGGTCGGAGGCGACCGAGGGGCTCGGCCGGCTCTTGGCCGGCTTCGGGATCGCGGGCAGCGTCAGCGCCGAGGGCAGCGCCGAACAGATCAGCGCCGCGGACACGACCACACCAGCTGAGGCGCCCCACACTCCCGCGACGATCCCGGCCAGCGCCGGACCCACCAGACTCGCGAGGTTGAACGTCATCGCATCGAGCGCGTTGGCGCGGGGCAGCCGCTCACCGGTCGCCACTCGAGGCAACTGGGAGGTCCATCCGCCGGACAGAGCCGGTCCCAGCAGCCCGACGCACACGGCAAGCAGGATCGTGACGACGACCGGGACACGTCCCAGACTGGCGAGGATGGCCACCAGGCCCGTCGCGTAGACGCCGAGCGCCCAGGCAAGCAGGCGGCCTGGTCTGGTCGCTCTGTCGAGCAGCACGCCGAAGACGGGGCCGCCGATCGCCGCCGAGATCATGATGCCTGCCAGCAGCGAGGAGGCCGTGGAAACCGATCCGGTGATCGCCGCTCCGGCGAGCAGCAAGGCCGGCCCTGACATTTCGTCTCCCGTGCGGGCGGCGGTTGCCCCCACGGCATATCCCCTTAAGGCGTAACGCTTTCTCACGACCGTCACGTTACGCAGGTAACTCAAAACTTGGCCAGATGCGTTACATTCGACCGGTGACCCCTTCGAGCACTGAATGGTCCACCCGTCATTCGGTACAGGCCGTCGCACGGCGTACCGCCGCCCTCGTCAACGCCCTGTCCGACGAGGAGCCGACCCCGGGTGTGATCGCTGAGCTGCTCAGGGAGCACGGAGAGGTCGGCTCTGTCGATCTCTCGCCGAGTGATGTCGCCGAGATGCGTGCCGCCGCCGTGCTCCTGCGGGAGGTCTTCGCCGCCGCCCACGTCGATGTCGCCGCGTCGCTGCTGAACCGGCTTCTACGGCAGAGCCTCGGAACCGTGCGCCTCACCTCGCACGGCGGCCTCACCCCTTGGCACCCTCATCTCGACAGCGACGACGACGCGCCCTGGGGGGAATGGTTCCTCGCCTCGTCGTGCATGGCTCTGATGGTGCTGATCTGGGACCATCAGCGTCCACCTGGCGGTCTGTGCGCATCGTCCAGCTGCCGGAACGTCTATCTCACGCAGGGAAGCGGCCTGCCGCGCCGTTACTGCTCACGCCGCTGCGCGACGCGTGAACGGGTGGCCTCTCACAGGCGCTCGCGAGCAGCGCGGTGAGCACGCGCTCCGCTCGCGTGCCCACAGCAGTTCCTCGATCAGCCGGGCACGCGGGTCGCACGTCCGGCTGCCGCGTGGTCACAACTGGTTCCTGATCGGTTCCGGTGTGTCAGGGACCGGCTGTGCGAGGTGGTCGGCCACCTCGGCGGGGGTGAGGAGGCGGGCTTCGCGCAGGATCTCCAACGACTGCCGCCAGGACTCCCTGGCCTCCTCGGGCCGGCCGAGGTCGAACAGCGTGCGGCCGAGCCACCAGCACGACACGGCGACGCCCACGGTGGGTCCGGCCGCTCGCTGCAGTCTGATCGCATGCCGGTACGCCTCGATGGCCTCGTGAAGCATTCCGCGAGCCCGGTAGGCGTCGGCCAGGGTGTCGTGGGCGACACCGAGGTCACCGGTGTCGCCCACCTCCTCCGCCAGCGCCAGGGCATGCCGTGCCTCGCCCACGGCTTTCTCGTATCTCCCCTGGCGGTAGTAGACGTGCACCCGGTTGTTGCGAACGTAGGCCTCGTGATCCCTGCGTCTCGTCCGTCCGGTGATGGCGAGGGCGCTTCCCAGCGCGGCGAGCGCGTCGTCGTAGCGGCCCATCATGGTGTAGCTGGTGCCGAGGTCGTTGAGGATTCCCGCCTTCCTGTCCGGCAGCCCGGCCCGGTCCCAGCAGGCCAGGCCTTCCTCCAGATGGGATACGCACTTCTGGAAGCGCCCGAGCTGCTGGTGGACGGAGCCGAGGCCCTGTAGCAGGTACGCCTGGGTCGTCCAGTCCTCCTCTTCCCTGGCCAGCCGCAGCGCCTCCTCGCTCACCTCGACGAGCTCGGCGAACCAGCCGCGACGGTCGAACAGCCATTGGACGCAATGCGCCAGCCCCGCCGTCGAAGAGTCGGCGTCACGCGCCGCCTGCCGTACCGCGGCCAGCAGGTTGTCCCGTTCGCGTTCGACCCAGTCGTTGGCGGCCGCCGGGGTGGCGAGTTCCTCCCCTGGCCGCTCGGCGGGGAACAGGGAGGCGTCCACGCTGCCGCCGTTCACCAACGCGGAGGCCCGTCGCGCGGTGGCCAGGTAGTGGTCCAGCAGGCGAGCGACCGCGCCGGCCCGTTCCTCGTCGGGGACGTCCTGCTCACGGGCGTACAGCCCGACGAGGTCGTGGAAGCGGTAGCGGCCCGGTCCTGCGGTCTCGAGCAGGCGGGCGTCCATCAGGTGCTCCAGAGCGGCCTCGGCGCGGCGCTCGGACCAGTCGGCGAGCGCGGCCGTGGCGGCCGCGGTGTGCGTGGGCAGGTCCACCAGCCCCAGCAGGGCGAGCAGCCGCGCGGCGTCCCGCCCGGCGGGTTCCTCGCGCAACTGCTGGTGGCTGACCGCGATGCCGGCACGTACGGCCAGATCGGCGTACTCCAGCAGGTCGAGCCGCCGGGTGGCGTCGGCGAGCCGTACCGCGAGATCGGAGAGCGACCAGTCAGGACGGGCTACCAGGCGGGCTCCCGCGATGCGCAGGGCGAGCGGGAAACCGCCGCAGAGCCGTGCGATCTCCTCCGCCGCCCGCGGCTCAGCCTCCACGCGGTCGGATCCGACGACCCTGGCCAGCAGCGTGGCGGCGGCGGTGTCGTCGAGCCCGCCGAGGCGCAGGGGCCGGGCGTTGTCCAGGGTGGCGAGCGGGTCTCGGCTGGTGACCAGGACGCGGCAGCCCTGGCCCGCGGGCACGAGCGGGCGGACCTGACGCACGTCGCGGGCGTTGTCGAGGATCACCATCAGGTTGGCCGTGGCGGTGAGCGAGCGGTAGCGGGCGGCGGCTTCCTCGGGGTCGGCGGGGACGGCGGCGCCGTCCAGTCCGAGGGAGCGCAGCAGGTGACGAAGCGCTTCGATGGGTGTCAGGGGGTCGAGCCCGGCGGTGGAGCCGTGCAGGTTGACGTAGATGACGCCGTCGGTGAAGCGCCTGGCGACAGCGTGGGCGACGTGTACGGCGAGCGCGGACTTGCCGATGCCGCCGGGCCCGTTGATCACGGTGACCGCGGCGGCGTTCACCAGGTCGGCGTGGAGGCGCTCGATCTCGGCGGCCCGCGCCGTGAACGCCCGGGTATCGGCGGGCAACTCGGCCGGGGCGACGCGCCGGTCCGGCGTCGCCTGCGGCGCGGGCGCCAGGTCGAGCACCGGATCCTTGACGAGGACAGCCTGGTGGAGGCGGCACAGTTCGGCGCCGGGCTCGATGCCCAGTTCCTCGACCATGACCCGCCGCAGGCGATGGTAGACCTCGAGCGCCTCGGACGCCCGCGCGTCGCGGTACAGGGCGAGCATGAGCTGGGCGGCGGGCCGCTCCCGCAGCGGGTGCGCCCTGACGTGCGCGGCGAGCTCGCAGGCCACGGCGCGGTGGTCGCCGGCGGCCAGGCGCAGCTCGGCGTGGTCCTCCAGGACGGACAGCCGCTCCGCCTCCAGCCGGTCGGCCTCGGTCTTCGCCCATGGAGTGTCCACCTCGGCCAGCGCAGGGCCCCGCCAAAGCCCCAGCGCCCGCCGGAACAGCGCGTCCGCGGTCGCTGTCGCGCCTTCGGCGTGGGCGGCGCGCGCCTGCCTGGACAGGCGGGTGAAGGCGTGGGCGTCCACGTGGTCGGGCTCGACGACGAGCCGGTAACCACCGGGCACGGTCTGGATGATCTCCGCACGACCGTGGAGGGCGAACGTCTCCCTGAGCTTCGAGACCACGATGTGCACCTGCTTGGCCGCGGTCACGGCGGAACTGCGTTCCCACACGTCGGCGAGCAGCCGATCGGCCGGTACGGGTTGCCCCGCGGCCAGGGCGAGCCGGGCGAGCACCCCGATCCGTCGCACCCCGGCGACCTTCACAGCGACGCCGTCGGCCTCGACCTCCCAGGGGCCGAGGCACCTGATCTCCAGCCTCAAGGGAGCGCTCCCATCGTCAATGAAGATTCGGAGTCTAGCGATTCACCGAGTGGTTCGAACGAGGTCCGAAGTCTTCGGAGACGGATGACGCCGCAGGCCGGCTCACCGCCCACAGGGCCGTTCCGCGGGGCGGAGGAGAAGGTCGGTACTCATCGAAGGCGGACGAGCAGCCGTCGACCTGTCGGCATACCGGCGACATACCCGGGATCAGTACGCTGACGGACCCCTCACATGATCACGTTCAAGGAGCCTCCGTGCCCCGCCTCGTACGCGTCGCCGTCCTCGCCCTGTTGCTGTCGATGATCCCCGGCACGTCCCATGCCGCGCCGCCCGGCGTGGTGGGTACGGCGGGCAACCTCGTCCGTGAGGTGGAGCCGCGCGCCGACGGGATCAGGCACGTCGACACCAAGGCGATGATCCCGGCGCTGAAGGCGCTCAACGTGAACACCTACGTCTACCCGATGGCCGGCGACCACCATCACTGGGACGACCTGCACAGGGAGTTTCTGCCGGCCGCCGCGGACGCGGGGATCGACGTGTGGGTTCTGGTGAACGCGCCGAGCCAGGCGACCTGCTGCGTCTCGCGGCCCTACGAGCACGACTACGTCGCGTGGGCCCGCGAGCTCGCCACTCTCTCGAAGAGCCACCCGAACCTGATCGGCTGGACCGTGGACGACTACAGCTTCGATCTCCAAACGTTCACCCCGGCGTACGTCCAGCAGATGCGGGCCGCGTCCAAGGCGATCAACCCCTCATTGAAGTTCATCCCGATCGTCTACTACCTCCACTTCACCGACGCGTTCGTCGCCGAGCAGGCCCCGCTGCTGGATGGGGTGATCTTCCCCTTCTGGGATGATCCGGTCCGGGACACGTCGTGGTCGTGGAGCCTGTCTTCCCAGGTCAAACAGATCGCCAGGCGTCTTCCCTATACCGACGTCTACCTGATGCCGTATGCCTACCCCCTGAGCCACGCTGCCCAGAAGCCGACCGTCGCCTACGTCGAGGCCGTCACCAGGAAGGCTCTCGAGCACGTCGGCACGGCAGAGCTCGCCGGGGTCGTGCAGTACAAGCTCCCGTACATGTCCCGCAGTTCGGGGTGGACGCGCCCCGCGACCGACAACCTCGCCCGGACCGGCAACGGACGGCTGAGCTTCGTCGTCGAGGCCGACATGGCCACCAGGGCCGGGATGTCGTGCACCGCGATCCGGAAGGTCGGCCTGACGTCCGGTGCGGCCAGGCACGCGGTGAGCTTCTGGCACAGGGACACCCGCGGATCCGGCGACAGGGGCGGATACCACGTCAAGCAACTCCTGCTCAACGGTCAGGTGGTCTGGCAGCGGGACGTCGCCGCCGATCCGCGCGACGAGTGGCAGAAGGCGACGGTCGACCTGACGTCCAAGCTGGCCGGGGCGACGAGCGCGACCCTGCAGTGGCGGCTGTACGAGCGCATCGGCGTGAGCGACTACCGGGTCGACGCGAGCGTGGACGACATCGCGGTCACCGGCTTGCAGCTGAGCGATCCCGGCGTGGAGAACGCCGCCTTCTGGACGCCCGCCCTGACGCGCACGGGCGGTCCTGTCTACTGCTCCGCGCAGGTCTACCACCAGAACTACGGCGCCGACCTGAGCGCGCGCGTCGCCGAGCTGTACGCCGCGGGAGCCTCTTGACGGCAGCCGCCGAGACCACCGGACCCGACGAGCGCCCCCCGCCTCGCAGACGCGCATCGCCCCGGCCCGGCACGACCGGGGCGATGCGCGGCCGCAAGCTCGCCGCCCGCCGTCACGCCGCTCTGCCTGCGTGCCGCCATGGCTCAGGCGAGATCCACCGAACACAGCGCCGCTAGGACAGCGCCGCGAAGAAGCGGCGGATGTCGGCCACCAGCGGCTCGGGCGCCGCCATCGCCAGCATGTGGCTGGGGTGCTCGAGATCCTCCCAGTGGACGATGTCGTTGTGCCGCTCGGCCAGCCTTCGGAAGGCCGACGAGCCGCCGTGCGAGACCCCTGTCGGCACCGCGCTCTGGTCGATCGGCATGCCGGCGGCGTTCTCGTAGTACGTCCACGACGACGAACCGCCCGTGTTCGTCAGCCAGTACAGGCTGGCGTTGGTGAGCACCAGGTCACGCTCGATCGGCTCGTGATCAGGCTGCCAGCCGTCGAACTCCCTGAAGCGCTCCACGAGATAGGCCAGTTGCGCGACCGGCGAGTCGGACCAGCCGAAGCTGAGCGTCTGCGGACGGGCGGCCAGGTAGGGCGCGTAGCCGCTGCCTCCCGACCCTGCCAGCATGTCGGCCAGCCAGGCCACGCTCGCCCGCTCCTCCTCCGACAGCCCTTCCAGCTCCCCTGGGGCGCCGGTGAGCATGCCGACCCCTCCCGTGATGTGCACTCCCACCACGTGCTCGGGGAACAGCGCCCCGAGCTGGGGCGAGACCAGCGCGCCCGCGTCGTTGCCGTGCGCGCCGTACCTGTCGTAGCCGAGCCTGCTCATCAGCTCGGCCCAGGTGCGGGCCACCCGTTCGACGCTCCACGGCCGCTCGTCGGCGGGCTCGGGGAACGGGGAGAACCCGAATCCTGGCAGCGAGGGCGCGACCACGTGGAAGGTCTCGGAGAGCGGGCCCAGCAGGTTCAGGAACTCGGCGATCGAGTTCGGCCAGCTGTGCGTGATGATCAGCGGGAGCGCGTCCTCGTTGGCCGAACGCACGTGGAAGAAGTGCACCTGCTGACCGTCGATCTCGTCGACGAACTGCGGGAAGGCGTTCAGCCGCCGCTCCCATTCCCTCCACCGATAACCGTCCCGCCAGTGGGCCACCAGGTCCTGGAGATAGGGCACGGGCACTCCCCTGCTCCACTGCTCGCCGGGCAGCGCGGCGGGCCAGCGCGTACGGCTCAGCCGATCCTGGAGGTCGTCGAGGTCGGCCTGCGGGATGTCGATCGTGAACGGTCTCATGCGGTCACCTTCACGAAGAACTCGCGGACGTCACTCGCGTAGACGGCGCTCTCCATGTGCGCGGCGTAGTGCCCGCCGCGCTCGTAGGTGTGCCACTGCACGATGTTCTCGTGGTCGCGTTCGGCGAAGCGCCGGATGGACTGGAAGTCGCCCTTGGCCGAGGCCAGTCCGATCGGCACCGTGGTCGGTCCGGCCGGCGGCTGTCCCGCCTTGGCGTTCTCGTAGTAGAAGCGGATGGAGGAGCCCGCCGTACGGCTGAGCCAGTAGACGGCCGTGTTGGTGATCACGAACTCGTCGTCGAGGTCCTCGTCGAAGAGCTGGGCGTTCCAGCCCAGCAGGCCGACGGGCGAGTCGGCGAGGGCGTGGGCCAGCGTCTGGGGCTGCTGCGAGTGCAGGAGGTTGAAGGCGCCCTTCTCCTCCCAGAACCACTTCAGCACCTCCATGGCGGCCAGCTCCTCCTCCGTCATGCCCTCGAACTCCGCAGGGTCGCCGGAGGGGAAGGAGAAGATCTGCGTGACGTGCACGCCGACGACGTTGGCGGGGGCCAGACGGCCGACCTCCGGCGAGACCATGGACCCGCCGTCGTTGCCGACGGCGCCGTAGCGCTCGTAACCGAGCCGCGCCATCAGCTCCACCCACGCCTTGGCGGTGCGTACGGTGCCCCAGCCGCTCTCCGTGGTCGGCCCGCCGAAGCCGAACCCTGGAAGGGAGGGGATGACAAGGTGGAAGTCCTTCGACAGCGGCTCGATGGCGTCGACGAACTCGACGAACGAACCGGGCCAGCCGTGCGTGAGGATCAGCGGCAGCGCGTCCTGCTTCTCCGAACGCACGTGGAAGAAGTGGATCGTCTGCCCGTCGATCTCGGTGGTGAACTGCGGGTAGGCGTTGAACCTGGCTTCCCACGCACGCCAGTCGTAGCCGTTCCTCCAGTGGTCGACCAGCCGCCTGACACGCTGGACGCTCACGCCGTAGGCGTCGGGGAACTCGTCGGTGAAGCGGGCGAGATCGAGCCGCGTCTGCAGGTCGTCCAGGTCTGCCTGGGGGATCTCGATGCGGTAGGGAATGATGTCCGAACTCATGCCTTCATCCTGGGGAAGGCGCGTGGTCGCTGGTAGTTCGCCGTGCACCGGTTCCATGTGCAGATTGCACACGGACTTCTTACCTCGAAGCCAGTCGAAACTCTGTTCGACGTATGGGATCTTCTTCGGGTCGGGCACACGGGGGCCCGCTGGAGCGAGGAGATCTGTCATGCCCGTCCGAGGATCCTTACGCGCGCTCGCGCTCGTCCTGGTGTCCGCCACCGCGCTCGTCGCGCCGGCCGCGCCCGCCCATGCGGTCGCGCCGGTGGAGCGCAACGTCGTGCTGCGGTGGAACGAGGCGCTGCTGTCGGCCGTCCGCTCCGGCACGCTCGGCCCTCCGATGGTGGCCAGGGCGCTGGCTGTCGTGCACACCTGCGCCTACGACGCGTGGGCGGCGTACGACGCCGTCGCGGTCGGCACCCGGCTGGGCGGCTCGCTTCGGCGGCCCGAGGCCGAGCGCACGGAGGCGAACAGGGCCGAGGCCATCAGCTACGCCGCCCATCTGGCGGCCGTCGACCTCTACCCGGCGCAGCGGGCCGGGTTCGACGCCCTCATGACCGAGCTGGGCTACGACCCCGCCGCTCCTACGGGCCAGCCGGCCCGCACCGGGCTGGCCGCCTGTCAGGCGGTCCTCGACCACCGCCACGGCGACGGCTCCAACCAGCTCGGCGGCTACGCCGACACCACCGGCTACGCGCCCGTCAACGCGCCGATGGTGGTCGCCGACCCGCTGACCTCGGTCGCCGATCCGAGCCGCTGGCAGCCGCTCACCTATCGCAACAGGGCAGGGGTGCTGGTCACCCCACCGTTCCTCGCGCCGCACTGGGGCGGGGTCGCCTCCTTCACCGGCCGCGCCCGCGACCTGGCCGACGCCGTGCCCGCGCCCGCGGCGTACGGCACGCACGCCTACCGCGCCCAGGTCGCCGAGATCGTGTCGCTCACGGCCGGCCTGACCGACAGGCGCAAGGCCATCGCGGAGTACTGGGCCGACGGCCCGAGCAGCGAGACCCCTCCCGGCCACTGGAGCCTGTTCGCCCAGCGGGTGTCGGCCCGCGACGGCCACGGCCTCGACGAGGACGTGAAGATGTTCTTCGCGCTGGCCAACTCCGTCATGGACGCGGGCATCGCCTCGTGGGAGGCCAAGCGCGACCACGACTCGGTACGCCCGATCACCGCGGTGCGCTTCCTCCACCGGGGCAGGCAGATCCCGACCTGGGGCGGCAGGGTGATCGACGGCGCCACCTGGACGCCCTACCAGGCGCCGACGTTCCCGACCCCGCCGTTCGCCGAGCACGTCTCGGGCCACAGCACGTTCAGCGCGGCGGCGGCCGAGGTGCTGCGCCGCTTCACCGGCGGCGACGCCTTCGGCGGCGAGGCGGTGATCGCGAAGGGATCGTCGCTGGTGGAGCCCGGTGTCAGCCCCGCGCACGACGTGACGTTGCGCTGGTCCACCTTCACCGAGGCCGCCGACCAGGCCGGGCTGTCGCGCAGGTACGGCGGCATCCACTTCCTCGCGGGCGACCTGCAGGGCCGCGCGCTCGGCAAGGCGGTCGGCGCCGTGGCATGGGAACGCGCGCAGGCCTACTGGTCGGGTCGAGGCTGAGGCCCGCTCCCCTTCGATGCTGCGCCCGCTTCGCGTCATTCGCGTGGTTCCTGGTCGCCGGGCGGCCTATGATCATTTTCACCGCCCCTGGTGAGAGGATCTTGTGGTCGACATGGCAGACGAGTGGAACAGCGCGATTGACACGAGCAGGCCCAGCATCGCCAGGGCCTACGACGTGGTCCTCAACGGCAAGGACAACTTCGAGGTCGACCGGAGCTTCGTCTCCGAGATCGTGAAGGTCGTCCCCGAGATCTACGACGTGGCGGCCTACAACAGGCAGGTCCTCGGGCGCGGCGTGCGGTTCCTCATCGACCAGGGCATCGACCAGTTCCTCGACCTGGGCTCCGGGCTGCCGACGGTGGAGAACACCCACCAGGTGGCCCAGCGAGCCAACCCCGACGCGCGGGTGGTCTACGTCGACAACGACCCGATGGTGCTGGCTCATGGCAGGGCTCTGCTGGCGGAGAACGACCGCACCGCGGTCGTCACCTCCTCCTCCACGACCCGGCGGCGTAGTCCACGTCCCGAAACGGCCGCCAGCGCAGACGGCGGTCTGCGCGGCCATCGCAGGTCGCGTGGCCGCCCACCGGCGGCCGTCCTCCCTGTGGTTCCGCCGTCAGCACCTGGGGCGGCGGGGAACTCCCGGCAGATGGCGCTCCCACTCTGCAGGGGTGAGGGCACGGCCGGCCCGGTCGCACAGCTCCTGGGCCAGGCGGTCGCCGTCGGTCGGTAGCTCGAGTACGGTGCGCCGGGTCGTCATCCGCAGGGTGAGGTCGGCGGTGAAGAGCAAGTGCTCCACGGCATGTTCGTCAGGGAGGGGCACCGCGGCCAGTCGCGTCATCGTGGCGGTGTCCCACACGTGGACGACACCGCCGTCCCGCCACTGTTCACCGTACGCGGCGACCAGGGAGCCGTCGGGGCTGAAGGCGAGAAGGCGGGTTTCGGCGTCGGCCTGGAGAGAAGGGGTCAGCGGAGTGCGCCGGTGGATGTCCCACAGCGTGATCCTGCCCTGGGTCCCGCTGACCGCGATGAGGGGTCCCACCGGGCTCGCGGCCACCACCGAGTGGTCGACGACGGAGAACCCGAGGCCGATCTTCTGGCCGGTCCGCAGGTCGAGCATGGCCCCGGTCGGCGACACCAGCGTCGTGCCGTCGGCCGCCACGACGAAGTGGCCCAGATCCGACTCGAGTGTCCTGTCGTCGATCACCCTGCCGGTGGCCGTGTCCAGCCGCACCAGCCGGTCACCGGGTCTGGCCACGTAGTCGATCGTCTGCAGGCCGACCACGTGGACCGTGCCGTCGGCGGTGAACGTCCGCCTGTTGACTCTCCAGCCGGCGGGGATCGGGTGGGTCCACAGCGGCCGGCCGGACGCGCTGTCCCACCCGCGCAGGGCCGCCTCGGTCGCGCTCACCCGCAGCCGGCCGCCCGGCGCACGGTCCGCGTCGGGGATCGACCGCCCGGCCGCCCGGGACGGCCGCGTCACGGGAAGGCGGGGCCGCAGGTCGAGGGTGACGACGGTGTCGTCGCGCTGGTACCGCAGGGTGGCGCCGTCCGGCTCCAGCCATACCGCCTGCGGCTCTGCCCCGATTCTGTGCTCCAGGATCCGCTTTCCAGCCGCCCACACGGTGATCGCGTCGCCGGCGTACCCCACCATCACCTCGTCCGCCGCCCTGAGTCCGGCGCCGCCGACCATGTTCATCTGGTCGAGCGCCGAGATCCGCCAGTGCGGCCCCTTGGTCTTCCGCCCGGTCGCCAGGTCCCAGGAGGTGATGTCGCCGTCGGCGCACAGCAGGCGGCGTCCGTCGGGGCTGAACGCGGCCACCGAACCACACGTTCTGGGAACGCGGTCGTCGGCCGTCATGACAGGCAGCCGCACGAGCTTCAGCGCGCCGAGGTGGACGGCGGCCGCGTGGGTGCCGGCGGCGGAGATGAGCGGGCCGTCCGGAGCGTAGAAGTCGGTGAGCTCGAAGGTTCGCCCGTCGAGGGTGTCCCACAGGACGTGGACGCCGGTTCCGCGCCCGAGCGCCACCAGCGACTCGTGGTCGCCGAAGCGCACCAGCGGCAGCTCGCCGCCCTGGCCGAGGAACCGCTCGCGGAGCTTCCTGCCTGATCGCGCGTCCCACGCGGTGACCCTGGCGTCCCAGGCGGTGGCCTTCTCGGCCCGTGACACCACGACGAGGATGCGGCCGCTGGGGCTGAGCGCCGCCGCCGCCGGCGTCTGCGCCTGCCCCGGCGGCCAGGGCCAGGAGGCGGTCAGCCGGCCGGAGGGCACATCGTGCAGACGTACCCCGTGCTCGCCGACGCCGGCCATGAGCCGGCCGTTGCCACCGGCCGCGATGGCGCCGATCCCCGCGACGGCCGGGAGGCGGAACGCAGCCCGCTCCGGCGCCCGCACCGCGTCGATCAGACCGGCTTTGGTGCCGGTGTCGGGCGCCAGCCGCCAGCCGGCGACGTTCAGGAGCATCGCCTTGACCGGATCGGTCGTGCGCAGCCGCCCGGCCTCGGCGGTGACCTGCCGGCCGGTCGCCAGGTCACGCTGGTCCTGAGCCAGTCTCGCCTGCCAGACAGCGGCGCCGGCGGCGGCCACCGCGACGGCCAGCAGCGTGGCAAGCACCGCGGTCGCCGCGCGCCTGCGCTGGGCCTGCCGCCGGGTCAGGCCGGTGGCGGCCTGCAGGAAGTCACGCTCGCGGGCGATCAGGGTGGCGTGGGTGCGGCCGGTGGCCGCCCAGGTCAGCGCGTGCTCCAGGCGGCTGCCGCGGAGCAGGTCGCCGTCCCTGCGGCCGTGGTCTTCCCAGGCGCGCGCGGCCGCGCTGATCTCGGCCAGCATGGCCAGGCCTTCGCGTTCGGCCGCCACCCATTCCCTGAGCCGCGGCCAGGCGTGCACGATCGCCGGCCGGGTCAGCACGACCCGTTCGTCATCCGTGGCCACCATGTAGCGGAAGGCTCGTAGCACCGGTTCGGCCTGCGGCCCGAGCTCGGCGGTCGTGGCGCCCCGCTCTCCCATCGCCACCAGGCGCAGCAGGACGGGGGCGACGTGCCGGCGCTCCTGCGACGCCAGGCAGGTGTAGGCGTCTTCGGCCAGCGCCCCCAGCGAGGGGTCGTCATGACCGGGCGACCGTACGCCTCCGGCCGTGCGCGTCCCGGCCACCAGCAGCTCGGTGGTGTTCGCCGGGCTGCCGGTCACCAGGGCCAGCAGCAGGTCGCGTGCTGTGGGCCTGGCCTCAGGATCCTTCGCCAAGGCGGCCTTGACCAGGGAGCGCACCGGGTCGGGCAGCGCGCTCACGTCGGGCTGCGCTGACAGCACCTGGTGCATGACCGCGCCCATGGTCTCGCCTCTGAAGGGGTCCTCGCCGGTGGCGGCGAAAACCATGACCGCGCCCCACGCGAAGACGTCCGCCGCGGTGCCGGCACGCTGCCCCGTGAACACCTCGGGCGCCATGTAGCTGGGCGTTCCCGCGATCACGCCGGTCATGGTGAGCGACATGTCCGCGGTCCTGGCGATGCCGAAGTCGATCACACGAGGCCCGTCGGGACCGAGCAGCACGTTGTCGGGTTTGAGGTCGCGGTGGACGACACCGGCGTCGTGGATGGACGTCAGCGCGGTGGCGACGGCGGTGGCGAGTCTGTGCAGGTCGTCGCCGCCGAACGCGCGTCCTTCCCGCACGGCACGGCGCAGGCTCGGGCCCGCGACGTATTCGCTGACGATGTACGGCCGGCCACCGGTCAGGTCGGTGGCCAGGACCTTGGCCGTGCAGTACGAGGCCACGCGCCCGGCCGCAGCGGCCTCCTTGGCGAGTCGGTCGCGGCTGCCCTCCGTGTGCAGCACCTTGACCGCCACGCGGCGGCCTTCTGGATCATAGGCGTCGTAGACCACACCCTGACCGCCCGAACCCAAGCGGCCCGCCAGGACGTAGTCGCCGATACGCGTCTCCATAGCGGGTTAGACGCGGCGATTCAACCGGAAGTTGTATCCCGCCTGGAGGCAACGGGTGGAGCCATCTCTCACGTAGCAGAGCTTCCGGAGCCGTCCACGGTCACCTCGATCACCGTGGGCCCGTTGACGTCGAGCGCCCGCTTCAGCGCCGCGGGCAGCTCCGCCAGGTCGGCGACCCGCTCGCCTCGCCCGCCGAAGGCGCGGCCGAGTGCGGGGAAGTCGATGCCGTCGATGTCCACGGCGACCGGCGGGATGTTCCTGGCCAGCATCTCCTCGCGGATCTCCGCGTAACCGTGGTTGTTCATGACGATCACGGGCAGGCTCAGCCGCAGCTCGGCGGCCACGGCCAGCTCCTGCACGCTGAACAGCGTGCCCCCGTCACCGGCCAGCGCGATCACGGTCCTGTCCTGGGCCGCCAGCTTGGCGCCGATCGCGGCGGGCACGGCGTAGCCGAGCGTGGCGTAGCCGGTCGGGTAGACGAACCTGCGCGGCGCGTCCATCGGCCAGAACGGCACGGTCCCGAAGTAGGACACCTGTGCGCTGTCGCCCGCGACGATCGTGTCCTCGGGCAGGCAGTCGCGCAGCACCTCCTGCACCGGCCGCCAGGCGGCGCCCACCGACATGGCCGCCTCCTCGGCCGCCGCCCGCACCCGCGCGGCGCGCTCCTGTCCGTGCCGGCCGGGTGCGCGGCCGCCCAGAACGTCATCCCGGGCGCCGCCCGGGCTCGCGGCCTGGATACCGCCCGGGGTGTCCCTCGGCGTGTCGCCCCTGGCATCGGCCAGGCTGTCGGCCAGCGCGCCGAGCACCGTGGCGGCGTCACCGTGGACCGCGATGTCGGCGGGCACGTTCTTGTGCAGCTGGCGCAGGTCCACATCGACCCTGATGACGGTGCCGCGCGGATGGAGCCGCACTCCCCACAGGTCGGAGTCGGCCAGCTCGCTGCCCGCCACCAGCAGCACGTCGGCGGCCTCGATCGCCTCCTGCACCGGGCCGAGGCCGACGCCGGCGCCCAGCGAGAGCGGGTGACTCTCCGGCACCACGCCCTTCCCGCTCACGCTGGTGGCCACCGGCGCGCCGAGCAGCTCCGCCAGCCGTACGGCCTGGGCGCAGGCGTCGCGCGCGCCGCCGCCGAGGACGATCAGCGGGGTGGAGGCGCCGCGCAGCGCGGCGGCGGCCCCGGCCAGCACGCCGGCGGAGGGCAGGAGCGCCGCGCTCTCCAGCGGCCCTGGAGCCGCCCCGTCCCACGGCGACTCCAGCACGTCGAGCGGCAGTTCCAGGTGGACGGGGCGGGGGCGCTCCACCCGCCAGCGGGCGAACGTCTCGTGGATCACCGCGGCGGCCTGCGCGGGCGAGGAGACGCGGACGCTGCGGTCGTAGAGCGCGTCCATGGCGGCCCGCTGGTCCTTGACCTCGTGCAGCCAGCCCACGTCGGCGCGCTCCTGCCCGAGCGGCGCACCCGGCGAGATCACCAGCAGCGGCACCGAGTCCGCGTAGGCCGTGGCCGCGGCGGTGGCGATGTTGGTCAGACCCGGCCCACTGGTGGTGACGCACACGCCTGGACGGCCGCTGACCCTGGCGTAGGCGTCAGCCGCGTAGCCGCCGCCCTGCTCGTGCCTGGGGGCGACGTGACGGATGTCCGAGCTCGCCAGCTGCCGGTACAGCTCCAGGTTGTGGGTGCCGGGGATGCCGAAGACGGTCTCGACGCCGTTGCCGCGCAGCGCGCCCACCACGGCTGCGGCACCGGTCAATGATGATTCGGTTGCCATAGTGCGGTTGAGCCTACGTTTCGCCCGTTACCTTTGTCTATGTGGATCTGGATCGCACCGACCTTGAGATCGTCAGGCACCTACAGGCCGACGGACGGATGACCTTCGAGACGATCGCGCAGCGGGTGGGCCTGTCGCGGCCCGCCACCCGCACCCGCGCGCAGCGGCTGCTCACCTCGGGCGCGCTGCGGATCGTCGCCATCGTGCACCCCACGGTCAAGGGGCTGACCGCCATCGCCCACGCCTCCATCAGAGTGGACGGCCCCGCCCGGCCCGTCGCCCACTCGATCGCCGAACTGGCCGAGGGCCCCCCTTCGTCACGCTGACCGTCGGCGGCCACGCGGTCGTGGCCGAGGTGCGCGCGCCCGACTTCGCCACGCTCGCCGCCTCCATCGAGCGGCTGCGCGGGATGCAGGGGGTGCGCGGGGTGGACACGCTGGTCTACACGCGGGTGCTCAAGGACTCCACCGCGCTGTCGGAGCCGCGCGCCGAGCTGCAGATGGACGAGATCGACCACCGCATCCTGGGCGAGCTCCAGGCCGACGGACGGATCGCCTTCGCCGACCTGGGCGAGCGGGTGGGGCTGTCTCCCGGTGCCGCCAGGGTGCGGGCGCTGCGACTGCTCGACGCGGGGGTGGCCAGGGTGGTGGCGCTGGTGCGTCCTGACGTGCTGGGCATGGGACAGCTGTGCGGGTTCGCGCTGACCGTCGAAGGGGACGCCGCGCCCCTGGTTGAGCGGCTGTCGTCGTGGGAGCGCGTGTCCTACCTGGCCGCGTGCATGGGCCGGGCCGATCTGGTCGGCACCGTGGCGGGCGAGACGCTGCCCGAGGTGATCACGCTGCTCGAACAGGTGCGGGAGATGAAGGGCGTGAGAGAGCTGACTTCCTGGGTCCACGCCGAGCTCGTCAAGGAGCGCTACTGACGATTCGTTTGCCAGATGGCCACTTGACAAACGACTCGTCCGTTACGCATGCTCCCTTCAATCGAAACCGCTTGAGGGGAGAGTGCGCATGGACACCCTGCTGGTCGCCGGGGCAACGGTGGTCACGCCGGACGGGCACGCGGAGGCGCTCGCCGTACGCGGCGGGCGGATCGAGCACGTCGGGACCGTCGCCGAGTGCCGGGAAGCGCTCGGCCGGGTGGACGAGGAGCTCGTCCTGGACGGCGGGGTCGTGCACCCCGGCTTCGTGGACGCGCACTGCCACCCCGTCATGTACGGCCAGGCACTGGCTTGGGTCGACTGCAGGCCGGAGGCGGCCCCCGACCTCGACACGCTGGTGTCGCTGCTGGCGGAGACGGCCAGGCGGCTGCCGCCCGGCGCGCCGGTACGCGGCTTCGGCTACGAGCACAGGCGGCTGGCCGAGCGCCGTCACCCGACCGCCCACGACCTCGACAGGGTCGCGACCGATCGGGAGGTCTATCTGATGAACGCCTCCGGTCACGGCGGCGTCGTCAACACCTACGCGCTGCGGCAGTACGGCATCACCGCCGGCATGCCCGACCCGGTGGGCGGGCGGATCGGCCGCTTCGACGGCGGCGAGCCCAACGGCGAGCTATGGGACGCCGCCTGCGACCTGCTGACCGGCCTAGACGGCGTCAAGATCCGCAACCACGGGCCCAACTTCCACCTGTCCGAACCCGCCGACATCATGATCGAGCACGTCAGGCGGGCCCAGGAAATCTTCCTGGCGGCGGGGGTGACCAGCGTCGGCGACGCCCAGGTGTCGCGGCGCGAGCTGGAGACCTACCTCTGGGCCAGGGACGAGGGCGCCCTGCGGTTGCGGGTCTCGGCCTATCTCACCTCCGCCCTCCTCGACACCGCCGCCGACCTCGGCCTGGCCGGCGAGCTGGGCGACGACCGGCTGAGGATCGCGGGGGTCAAGTTCTACGCCGACGGCACCCTGGGCGGCTGGACCGCCTACTTCCCCGACGGGTACGCCGCCGACTGCTGCCACCACGGCCAGCTCTACCACTCCCCCGAGGAGTACACCGAGCTGATCGGCCGCGCGCACCGGCTCGGCCTGCAGACCGCCACGCACGCGCAGTCGCCCTACGCGATCGGCATGGTGCTCGACGCTGTGGAGAAGGCGGGGCCGCCGTACGGCATGCGCCACAGGATCGAGCACTCGGGGCTGCCCACCGACGAGCAGATCGGCCGCATGGCCGAGCTCGGCGTGATCCCCGTCATGCAGCCCCAGCACCACCTGCGCACCGGCGACGGCACGATCACCGCGGTCGGCGAGCTCGGCCACCGCTACAACCCGGCGGGGCTGTGCGCCGCCGCGGGCGTGCCCGTCGTCTTCAGCTCCGACGCGCCCGTCGCCCAGCCCGATCCGCTGGAGGCCGTCGCCGCCGCCGCCACCCGCACGACCGTTCTCGGCACCGTGCTCGGCGGCCCCGAGCTGCGGATGTCCGTGCCCGACGGCCTGCGCGCGCACTCGATCGCGGCGGCGGGGGCGCTGCGCCGCGAGCACGCGGTCGGCTCGCTCGAGCCCGGCAAGCTCGCCGACTTCGCCGTCATGGACGGCGACCCCACCACGGCCCAGCCCGCGGAGCTGAGCTCGATCCGGGTCACGCAGACCTGGATCGGCGGCCGCCTCGCCTGGTCGGCCTGACCCCCCATCCCGCCCTGGAGGAACCCCCCATGACCAACAAGAGCAGGTCGGCGCTGGCGGCGCTGGTCGGCACCTCGATCGAGTGGTACGACTTCTACGCCTTCGCCACGGCCGCCGCGATCGTCTTCAACCAGGTCTTCTTCCCCCCCGACATGTCGCCCTTCGTCAGGACGGTGGCCTCGTTCGGCACGTTCGCGGTCGGCTTCCTGCTCAGGCCGCTCGGCGGGATCATCTTCGGCCACATCGGTGACCGCATCGGGCGCAAGAACACGCTGGTCACCACGCTGCTCATGATGGGCGTCGCCTCGTTCGCGATCGGCCTGCTGCCCACGTACGCGCAGGTCGGCGCATGGGCGCCGCTGATGCTTGTGGCGCTCAGGCTGGTGCAGGGCATCGCGCTGGGCGGCGAGTGGGGCGGCGCCGTGCTGGTCGCCGTGGAGAACGCGCCGCCAGGCCGGCGCGCCTTCTTCGGCTCCTTCGCCCAGCTCGGCTCCTCCGTGGGAGCGCTGCTGTCCACGGGCGCCTTCAGCCTGATGAGCTCCTTCGGCGACGAGGCGTTCGTCTCGTGGGGCTGGCGCGTGCCGTTCCTGCTGTCGGCCGTCCTGGTCGTCATCGGCCTGATGATCAGGCTCAAGCTGGAGGAGTCGCCCGCGATGCGGCAGGTGCGCGCGGAGCGGGCCGTCGCCGACACGCTGCCGGTGCGCGAGGTCCTGCAGAAGTCGTGGCGCACCGTGCTCCTCGGCGTCTTCGCCCTGGCCACCGCCACCGGCGGGTACTACGTCACGACCACCTTCCTGCTCACGTACGGCACCGGCACGCACGGTCTCACCGAGGCCATGCTGCTCAACGGCCTGTCACTGGCCGCCTTCCTCGAACTGCTGGTCACGCCGCTGCTGTCGTTCTACGCCGACAAGATCGGGCCTCACCGCATGGTCATCGCCGGGCTGATCGGTGTGATCGCGCTGTCCGTCCCGCAGTTCCTGGTGCTGGGCTCGGGCAGCGTCGCGCTCATCTACCTGGCGATGCTGGCCATGCGGTTCGCCATGTCGGCGCTCTACGGTCCGGTCGCGACCGTCCTGGCCGAGGGCTTCGCCGCGCGGGTCCGCTACACCGGGATCTCGCTGTCGCACCAGGTCTCCACCATGATCTTCGGCGGGCTCTCCCCCATCGCGGCGACGGCGCTGGCGGCCTCGGCGGGCGGCAGCTTCTGGCCGGTCGCCGGGCTGCTGATGGCCATCTCGCTGGTCGGCGTGTACTGCACGGCCCGCCTCAAGCACCACGAGAGGCTCGTCGTCACAGCCGCCTGATCGGGCCGGTCTCCTCCAGGCAGGGACCCAAGATCCGCTGGTTCGGCCATGGGTTCATTTGACTCAGCAATCAATTGAATATAATCATGACTCCATGGAAAGTGAGGCCAGGCGTCCGTACCGCATGGGTGCCCGTGCCGCGGCCATGGAGGTCACGCGTACGCGCGTGCTGCAGGCGGCGGCCGGGCTGTGGATGCAGCGGTGGTACGACGACGTCACGCTGCAGCACGTCGCCGATGAGGCGGGCGTGTCGGTACAGACGATCGTCAACCACTTCGGTGGCAAGGATGAGCTGGCCGACGCCGTCGCCGACTGGGTGGCGTCGCAGGCGGCGCTCACCCGTCAGGCGCCGACCGGTGATGTCGCGGCGATCGTGGCCGCGCTGTTCGAGGACTACGAGCGACACGGCGACGCCAACGTGCTCTGGATCGCGCAGGTCGACCGTGTACCTGCGATCGCCCGGGCGGCCGCTCACGCGCGCGGCCAGCATCGGGCGTGGCTGGAACGGGTCTTCGCCGACCGCCTCCCGGCCCCGGGCCCCGCTTGCGAGCACGCGCTGAACCTGCACCACGCCGCCACCGACGTCTACCTGTGGAAACTGTGGCGGCGTGACCTCGGCCTGTCGCGTGAGGACGCCGAACGTGCCATGTGCGACCTGTTGACCTCGATCGACCCGCGGAAGAGGAACCATGAGTAGCGATTTCCTGTTCGCCACCTGGGCCGGCGGCGGAGCCGTGCCGCCCGTCCTGTCGGTCGCCCGCGCGCTGCGCGAACGCGGCCACGGCGTCCGTGTGCTGGCCGACAGGTCGCTGCACGAGGAGGTCGCCGCCAGCGGCGTGGAGCCGATCGCCTGGACGACGGCGCCCCAGGGCGACGCCTCCGATCCGGTCAAGGACGTCATCAAGGACTTCGAGGCCCGCACGCCGCTGGGCGAGTTCGCGCGGCTGCGGGATCGCATCGTCTGCGGACCTGCGGCCGATTACGCCCGGGACACGCTGGCCGAATTGCGTGCCCGCCCGGCCGACGTGCTGGTCGCCGAGCACATGCTGCTCGGCGCGCTCACTGGCGGCGAGGCCGCCGGGATCCCTGTGGCCTCGCTGGTGACGAGCCTTTATCCACTCCCCACTCCGGGGGCGCCACCGCCCGGTCCGGGCCTCGCCCCGGCCACGGGCGCGCTGGGGCGCCTGCGTGACCGGGTTCTGACCCAGCTGATCGTCAAACCGTGGGGGAAGGGGCTGCCGGCGCTCAACGCCGCCCGCATCGCCAACGGCCTGGCGCCGGTGGACTCGGTCATCGGCGCGTTCGATCGCGTCGACCGGCTGCTCGTGCTGTCCCCGCGCGCGCTCGACTATCCCAGCCGACGCTTCCCCGCCTACGTGCGGCACGTCGGCCCACGGCTCGACGACCCGGCCTGGGCCGGGGAACTGGAGCTGCCGGCGGGTGACGCACCACTGGCGCTGGTCGGCCTGAGCTCGTCGTTCATGGACCAGCGCACAGTGCTCGAGCGCATCGCCGAAGCCCTCGGCACGCTGCCGGTGCGCGGGCTGCTGACCACCGGCCCGGCCGTGGACCCGGCGAGGGTCCGCGCGCCCGGCAACGTCCTGGTCGCCGCGGCCGCCCCGCACAGCATCGCGCTGCGCCACGCCGCGGTGACCATCACGCACGCCGGCCACGGGACGGCCGTCAAGTCCCTGGCGGCCGGGGTCCCCCTGGTCTGCGTGCCGCTCGGGCGAGACCAGCGCGAGGTTGCACGGCACGTCGAATACGCCGGCGCCGGGATCACGGTGAGCAGGCGCAGCTCACCGCGCGCCATCGCCCGCGCGGTCGACCGAGTCCTGAACGACCCGTCCTACCGCCGCGAAGCGCAGCGACTGGCGGCTGAGATCGCCGCCGAGACGGCCACCGACCGAGCGGTCACCGAACTCGAGGCCCTCGCCGAACGAGCACCGACAAGGACGAAGGCGCCGCGATCAGGGGGTGACGGAGCACCAGCTCGACCATGACCGTGTGGCCAGATCGGCGGGCGATCAGGTCTTGCCACACAGAGATGGTCGTTAGAGTGCGGACATGACCGACATCCTCCTGCGCGGCGGCCGTCCGTGGCGGCTGCCCGCGCCGGCCGATCTCCTGGTACGCGACGGCGTCATCGCGCGGGTCGGTCAAGGGCTCGACGCCGACGGAGCCCGCGTCGTCGACGTCTCGGGCCAGCTCGTGCTGCCCGGCCTGGTCGAGGCCCACTGCCACCTCGACAAGACCCTGTACGGCGGAGCCTGGGTCCCGCACTCGGCCGACGACACGCTCACCGGCCGCATGTCCAACGACCTGGGGCGTAGGGCGGAGCTCGGAGTGCCGAGCGTCGAGCGGATCACCGCGCTGCTCGAGCGGATGAGCTCCTTCGGCACCACCCACGTCCGCACGCACACCGACATCGACCCCGCGGTGGGGCTGCGCGGTGTGGAAGCGGTCGGCGAGGCCGCGGCGGCGCTGAGCGACCGGGTCTCGGTACGCCAGGTCGCCTTCCCCCAGCACGGGCTGCTGACCAACCCGGGCACGGCCGAACTGCTGGAGGAGGCGCTCAAGAGCGGCGTCGAAGCGATCGGCGGCATCGACCCCGCGGGCATCGACCGCGACCCGGTGCGCCACCTCGACACCGTCTTCGAGCTGGCCTCCCGCTACGGAGCCGCCGTCGACATCCACCTGCACGACGGCGGCACGCTGGGCGCGTGGGAGCTGGAGCTGATCATCGAACGCACGGCGGCGCTCGGCCTCGGCGGGCGGGTCACGGTCAGCCACGCCTACGCGCTGGGCCAGATCGACGGGGCCCACCAGGACCGCCTGGCGAAGGGCCTGGCCGAGGCGGGCGTGGCGGTGGCCACGGCGGCCGTCTACAGCTTCCCCGTGCCGCCGGTCAGGAAGCTGCGCGAGGCCGGCGTCACCGTGGCGTGCGGCCACGACGGCATCCGCGACCTGTGGGGCCCCTACGGCAGCGGCGACATGCTGGAGCGGGCGATGCACCTGGCCTACCGCAGCACCTTCCGCGCCGACGCCGACATCGAGCTCGCGCTGGAGGCGGCCACCTATGGCGGAGCCCGGGCGCTGAACCTGCCCGGCTACGGGCTGTCGGTCGGCGACCAGGCCGACCTCGTGGTCGTCCCCGTGGGCGGCGCCGCCGAGGCGGTGGTCACCCATCCGCCGCGCTCACTGGTGATGAAGCGCGGCGTGCCGCTGCCCGCATGACAGATGGAGGAGAGCGCGCCTGGGCGCCCAGCAGGACCGTGGGCCGCCCACGACGCCCCTTCACCGACGTCGACCAGCGTGCCGGGGCCGTCCTCGCCGCCTGTCCGCGGGTTCAGGGTGTCACGACCTCCAGGTCTCCCGAGTCGCTGGACAGCTCGATCGAACGCGGGGCCGAGGGGGCGCTCGCGGCCTTGATGTCCTTGGTGCCGGAGTCCGTCTGAGCCACGATGTTGTACGGCCCCCGCGGCACGTGGATGACGGTCCTACCTGAATCCGTGGTGGTCGTGACCTGGTCGGGCCGCCCGGCGAAGGCCAGGTTCATGTCACCGGAGTCGGTCCGCGTGACGACCCGCCGGCCCGTCAGCCCGGCGGCCTCGATCGCCCCTGAGTCGGTGGTGGCCTCCACCTCGCCCGACAGGTTCTTCAGCGTCAGGCCCCCCGAGTCGGAGCCCACCTTGACGCGCAGTCCCTCGGGTACCTCCACCTGGTAGCTCACGTCGCAGGAGGTGCCGATGGCGGCCCACCCCCACGTGGTGGGACAGGCGAAGGTCAGCTCCAGCGTGTCACCCTGCACCTTGTGGCTGGACTCCGGCTTGTTCTTGAGCCAGGTCCGCCGCTCCGTCACGCGGATCCCCCTGCGATCCGACTGAACCACTTCGACGGTCCCTGAGTCGGCTTCGACGTGCAGCGCCGCCACCTTGTCGGTGACGTCGTACGACACGACCTCCTCATCCAGCGAGCCGCCGGTGCCGCACCCCGCCAACACCGCCACGAGCCCGAGCAGGCCCGCGGTCACCGCCGTTCTCTGCGTCTTCATGATGTCCAATTCTGAGTGATCCGGCCTGGTCGCCTGGAACGGTTCCTGCGGTGAGACCCCGCGCCTCCATCAGGCGGCGGCGAACTCCTCGGCCACCTGCGGCAGGGCCCTGCGCACCGACATGTTGTGGTCGACGTCGCCGACGTCGGTGAGGCTCTGGGTGGCGCCCCTGGCCTTCAGCTGCCGCTGGCAGTACAGCGCGTTGTCGAAGGAGACGTCGGCGTCGCCCTTGCCGTGGAAGATGTGCACCGGCACGGCCGGCTTCCAGTCGCAGGTGGAGTCGAGCGCGGTGAGCAGCTGCTCGAGCCTTCCCGTGGGCTCGCGCACCTTCTGCAGGAACGCCTCGGTGAACAGCTTCGCCGACGTGGGCGGCAGCGCCTGGGCGATCTCCTGCGGCTTGTGATCGCCGTCGAAGAGCTCCTCGACCTGCTGGTCGTACGGCTCGCGGAACGCCTCCGCCGGGGAGTCGTAGATGCCGGTGAACCGGTCGGCGGCGATCGCGAAGTAGGCCAGATACAGCGAAGCCATCCGGATCCTGTCATCGGCGGCGGCCGCCTCGAAGGCGCTCAGGTGGTACGGCCCTGCGATCGGCGCCAGCGCTCCCAGCCTGAAGTAGGAGTCCTCCCCCTGCTGCAGCGCCCTGCCCACCATCATGGTCGCCGGCCCACCCTGGGAGAACCCGCTGATCAGCACCCGCCGGTCCAGCCGTCGATCACTCCTGGCGGCGAAGGCCCTGGTCGCGCGCAGGGCGTCCACCGGAGCCGACACCGTGGCGCGCGGGTAGCCGTACGGGTGGTGGCCCGGCCCCTTCCCGAGCCCGAGGTAGTCGGGCGCCGACACCGCCTGCCCGGTCGAGGCGAACAGCAACGCCGCGGCCCGGTCGGTGGCGGCCGGGTTCATCGAGGCCACGTCACCCCGGTAGACCGTGGTGCCGTGCAGCCAGGAGACGACCCGCAGGTTGCGTTCGCCGTTGTCAGGAAGGGCGACAAGCTGGCTGGCCGTGGTCGGCCTGCCGTACGGATCAACGGTGGTGTGAACGACCCGGTAGGCCCGCACGCCGTACGTGGCCTGAGCAGGGTCCAGGCCGGCCGCCTTGAGCCGCTCGGCCACCTGCTTCTTGTCGAGCTTCTCCACCTGGGTGGCGGAGACCACCGTGCCGCGGGCCGAGGGCGCGGTCCGGGCAGAGGCGCTCGCCGCCACCGGGGCGGTCGAGAGGCAGACAAGCGCCAGCGCGCCGGACATCATCAGCCGTGCGAAGTTCATGGGGAAGACTCTAGGAACCGTTGTGAGCCGCGACATTGCCGTTGGCAGGCCACTCGTTGGTAGTGCCTGCCCCACCCCTACTGGAAGTCCCCGAGACCGCGGTGCCCGCCTCCGCCCATCGGCCCAGGACCGCCCGCCACTCGCCACGGTCCCGCACGAGCGGGTCCACAGCGAGCGAGCTGATTCCGAAAGTGGCGTCCCATCCTGTGGGAAGCAGGGCCTGTGCCGGGTTCGGATCTTTGGTGGCGGCCGATCTCGGCTGACTGTCGGTACGGCCTGCCACCATGGCCCGCATGACGACAACCGATCCCTTGGCACCGTTCCAGTGGCTCAACGTGTCCGAGAACGACGGCGGCGGCGGCCCACTGGGCGTGATCTTCAGCGTGGCCTTCTTTAGTGGGCTCGACCCTGCGGAGGTGGTGCGCCGCTTCGGCCGTGGTGAGGACTCCGGCCAGGAGTCGGACTTCGACGGCCTCGACGACAAAGCCTACGAGTTCGTCAGCGAGACGGACGGCGGGGATGGCGGCGGCTACGTGGGCGTCTTCCAGGCCGGCGAGTGGTGCGTGGCCATCGAGCCTACGGCTGGATGGCCACCGACCACGAGGTGGTGAGCAGGCTGTCGCGGGGCTGCGAGGTGCTGGCGGTCACCCGGCACGACTACGCCGCTGAGCACAGCTTCGAGTACGCGATCGACGGCGCGCGCGTCACCGGCTACCCGCTGCGGCACCCGTACGAGCGTTACGGCTCCGACCCCGACCGGCTCAACGGCTTCATGCGGGAGCTGGGCATGGTGCTGGACAAGCCGGAGGACGACGCGACGTGGGAGGACAACTACGACAACGCCGTGCCAAGGGGCTTCGCCCTGGCGGCGAAGGTCACCGGGGTGTCGTTCACGCCGGACATGCTCGGCCGCCCGATGCTCGTGGGGCCTATCAAGGAAAGATGATGGTCCTGTGGCCGTCCAGTGCCACCTGACCGCCCTGGCCGGCGCGACACGATCCTGCGCTGGACGACGACTTGTCGAACGGCCACGGTCTGACGCCGAACCTTCCGCCCACCGACAGGAGCATCCGATGACCGGCACCATCGACAAGATCGCGTGGATCCACGTGGCAGACGGCAAGATCCTCAGCACCCGCTCACGCGGTAAAGATGTCTATTACATCCCCGGCGGCAAGCGCGAACCCGGCGAAACCGACCTCGACACCCTCACCCGTGAGATCGACGAGGAGCTCGCGATCACCATCCTCCCCGCCACCGCCAGGCACATCGGCACCTACCAGGCCCAGGCACACGGTCACACCGACGGCGTCACCGTGCGGATGACCTGCTACACCGCCGAGTACCACGGAACACCCACACCCAGCGCCGAGATCGAGGAACTCATCTGGCTGTCCTACACCGACCGCGAGCGCGTGTCCCCTGTCGACCAGATCATCTTCGACCACCTGCACCAGAGCGGACAGCTCTGCTGACTCCGCTGCCGGTCCGCCTCCCAGCGCTCGACGCGGCGGATGCGGCGAGGACGGCATGCGCATGGATTGACCGTGCGATCCGCATGGCCGATCGGTGACATCGCGAGGGTGGGGCTTGCGCCAGGGCGCCAGCACGCTGGGCGCATGGACAACACCGCTCCCAGCCGCACACGACTGACCGTCGTGCTGCGCCGCTGGCCCACCGCGCTGGCCGCCGGAATCGCGTTTCTCAGCCTGGGCGGAGGTGGCTCCGACCAGGGCGTCGCCGCGCTCGGGAACGCGCTGATGCTGCTGCCCCTGCTGTACCTGATCGTCGCCAAGCTACGGCGACGCCAGGCGTCATGGCCGGTGCTCGCCGCCCTGGTCGTGCCCTTCGTCCTCCTGCGAGCGCTGGACGTGATGCCGCCCTCCGCCTTCTTCTCCGCCGTCGCGCTGGCGGTCCTGGTCTGGGGCGCCGTCGACGGGCAGTTGCACAGGCCGGGGCCGTTCAGGACGCAGGCTCTGGGGATGGCCGCATTCGGCGCGCTCGCGCTGGCCGGGCTGATCGTGGATCCGGACCTGGGCCGCTACCTGGTGGCGGCGGGCTGGCTCTTCCACGGCGTCTGGGACTTCGTCCACCTCAAGCTCGACAAGGTCGTGGCCCGCTCGTACGCCGAGTGGTGCGGCGTCTTCGACGTCCTGATCGCCGCCCAGCTGGTGTTCATGCTGTGACCGCCGCTCCCCCGCCGGTGAACAGCGCCTCGATCTGGCCGGCGCCGCCCCGCTGGAGCCAGGTCTCGAAGTCCAGCAGGCCGGGGTGGCGTTCGCGCAGCGCCGCGATGTCGGCTCGCCACAGGCCACGGCCTCCGGGGAAGGTGCGCTCCACCGCACCCAGGCCGAGGCCGTCGACGGCGACCTGCCGGTAGGTGATCTGCCGCCCGAGGCTCCGGCTGATGAGCTCCACGGCCTGCTCGGGCGTCAGCTCGTCGCCCGCGATCTCGACGGCCTGCCCGATGTAGTCCTGGGGGTGGGTGAAGGCCAGGCGGGAGAAGACGCCGATGTCGGCGACGGCGATGAGCTGCACGGGCGTGTCGGGATCGAACAGGTGCCTGAGCTCGCCGTCGACGATGCCGCCGACAGGCAGCCCCGGAATGGTGTGGTTCTCCATGAACCTGACCGGACGCAGGATCGTCGCGGGCAGGCCGAGCGCGCGAATGTGCTGCTCGATCCGCCACTTGCTCTCCCAGTACGGGATGCCGGTCCCGCGCTCGGCGCCGCCGACCGAGGCGAACACGAAGTGGGAGACGCCGGCCGCCGCGGCGGCGTCGACGAGGGCGCGGCCCCTGCGGACCTCCCGCTCGACCTCCAGGTCGTCGGGCGTGACGCCGAAGACGCCGTGGACGCCGGCGACGGCCTCGGCGAGAGAGCCGGGGTCGTCGAGGTTTCCCGCGCGCAGTTCCGCGCCTTCCGCCTCCAGCGCCTTGGCCGCTGGAGCGTCGGGGTCGCGAACGAGGGCGCGCACGGGCCAGCCCGCCTCCAGGAGCCGGGCGGCGGTGGCGCCGCCCTGGCGGCCGGTCGCGCCGGTCACGAGGATGGGCTTGTCGGGGCTGATCACAGGGCTCCTCCTGAGCGCAGAGTAAACTGAGGCTGTCTCGAGAAATATATTGAGAGAGTCTCAACTTAGCAATCCCTGGAGCGCCCATGTCGACCACAGGCCCCGCGCCGCAGCGCCGGATGCGCGCCGACGCCCGCCGCAACTACGAACGACTGCTCGCCGCGGCGGCGACGGTCTTCGCCGAGCACGGTGTCGACGCGTCGCTGGAGGACATCGCCAGGCGGGCAGGGGTGGCGAACGGCACGCTCTACGGCCACTTCCCCACCCGGCAGGCCCTTCTGGAGGCGCTGCTGCGCGACCGCATGGACGCGCTGACCGCCACGGCGCGCGACCTGCTCGACCACCCGTCGGCGCACGAGGCGCTCGTCATCTGGGCGCGGGCGGCGATGGCGCACACCACGACCTACCGGGGGCTGGTCACCGCACTGATGCGCAGCATCAAGGACGAGAGCTCCGAACTGCACGCCGCCTGCCGGGCCGTCCTCGTGGGCGGCGAGCAGTTGCTCACCCGCGCGCAGGCCGCCGGGACCGTACGAGAGGACGCCACGGCCGCGGACCTGTACGCCATGATCAACGCGGTGGCGTGGGCGGGCGAGCAGACCACGCCCGCCCAGGGCGAGCGCCTGCTGACCTTCAGCATCGACGGGCTGCACCCCTCCCGCAGCCGGGAGCACTCGTCCTGATCGATGCACCTGAAGAGCCAACGCCCTTGATGTACTTGTGCCACTGAGTGGCGCTATATTGGCGGCTGGCAACCTCGCCTCTTCGAAAGGTGTACGCCGATGCGTGCTCTGGTCGTCGACCACTCCGTACCCGCCGGGCTGCGGCTCCAGGAGATCCGCGATCCCGAACCGGCTCCGCACCAGGCGCTGGTCCGGGTCGCCGCCACCTCCCTGAACTACGGCGAGGTGAGGTACGTCCTCGCGGGCCAGCCCGACGGGGCCGTCCCCGGCTGGGACGCCGCGGGAGTGGTGGAACGCCCCGCCGCCGACGGATCGGGACCGGCCGCGGGAACGCCGGTGGTCACCCTGGCCGACGGCGGCGCCTGGGCCGAGCTCAGGGCCGTGGACACCTCGCTGATCGGCGAGGTCCCCGCGGGCGCCGACCTCGGCGCCATCGCCACGATCCCGGTCGCGGCAGGCAGCGCGCTACGCGCCCTGCACAGGATCGGCGCCCTGCCCGGCAAGCGCATCCTGGTCACCGGCGCCACCGGCGGCGTCGGCAGGTTCGCGGTGCAACTGGCCCACCAGGGCGGCGCGCACGTGGTCGCGGTGACAGGCGACCCCGACGCGCACGGGGAGAGCCTGCGACTGCTCGGCGCCGACGAGGTGATCTGCGCACCGGGAGAGCTCGGCGAAGCGGTGGACGGCGTCGTCGAGCTGGTGGGCGGCGCCCATCTCGTCGACGCGTACGCCAGGCTCACCGAGCACGGCACCCTGGTCAGCGTCGGTCACGCCTCGCAGGAGGACACCGTCTTCCCCGCAGGATCGTTCAGGGGCGACGAGGGTCGCCACAACCGCACCATCTCCACCTTCTACCTGCTGGCCTGCACCGGCCTCGCCCCCGACCTGACCCATCTCGCGGAGCTGGTGGCCAGGGGCGCGCTCGATCCCGGCATCAGCTGGCGCGGCCCGTGGGACAAGGCCGAGGAGGCCTTCGACGCCCTGCGTGAGCGCCGCCTGCACGGCAAGGCCGTCCTCGATCTGGCCTGACCGGCGACCCCCACAAGGAGAGACCTGCGCCATCGCGACCAGGCGGTCCGTTCGGCTCAGTCGCGGGAAGCGCGGCGCCGTACGATCGCGTCGCTGACATGACGCGCCACGTCGAGCTCGGGCGCCGCCCAGGGGCGCAGGCCGGGGTCCCCCACCTCCGCGGGTTCGACGATTACCTGCGGCAACGGCTCCTCGTCCAGGCTGGACCGCCATGTCGCCGGGTCCGGCCGCTCGGGCAGGTCCCGGAACCGATCGCTCTGCGCATGATCTCTCATATCTGTCATTACGCCCCCAACCCCCCATGAAGTTCCCGCCCGAACCGTGCATTCCTCCACACCCACAGGACCCACGCCACGGAGCCGCTCACTCCAGCAGGGCCGGCGACCCTCGACGGCGCGGGCCCGCACAGGTGCGAGATGAAGCCGCTGCCCGCCGCCGGCATCCCCACCGGCAGGGGGCCTGACCTCTCTGCACGAGGCCGCCGGAGGTGGCGATGGACGCCGGATGTCCACAGGTGGACGACATCCGGCGGCTCGGGGAGCCGTGACGCCCGGCGGCACCGCCGCGCAGCGGAGGTGCCCGTCTCGGCGCCCTGGGAGGGTTACGTTCGCACGACGGGTCAGTTCCCCGCCGGGCGGCGCAGCACCTCGATGATGCTGCCGTAGCTGTCGGAGCCGTGACCCGCCGCCCTGGCCCGCAGCATGGTGGACCTCAGCAGCTCCGGCAGGGAGTTGTCCACGCCCCGCTCGTGCGCGGCGTGGATGAGGTGTTCGATCGCGGCGATCTGGACGTCCACCGTGGCGTCGTCGCCGGGGTAGCGGCCCTCGTCCACCTGGGCGGCGTAGGTCGTGATGAAGTGCGCCACCGCGCCCAGCCAGCGCAGCGCGATCGGCGTGTAGGCGGTGGCCTCGACCTTGTCCGCGCCGACCACGGCCGTGCCGTGCAGCCAGCCGGTCATGGTGGCCCACATCAGCCCGAGCAGCGCAGCGTCGTAGAGCGAGGCCACGCCGGGGTCCTCGCCCAGGTGCAGGGGGTCTCCCAGGACCGACAGCACCTCACGACGCGCTTGGAAGACCTCCTCCGAGCCGCTGTAGAGGAACATCATGTCCTGGCTGCCGACCCCGGGAGGCGTCGTCATGATGGCGCCGTCGAGGTAGCCGATGCCGTGCGAGCGCGCCCACGCGTCCATCTCCCGCGCCTGCTCGGGAGAGCCGGAGGTGAGATTGACCAGGTGCCTGCCCTCCAGCGAGCCTGTCACGGGCTCCAGCACCCCCCGCACCGCGTCGTAGTCGAGGACGCAGGCGATCACCACGTCGGCGGCCTCCACCGCCTCCAGCGGCGTGGCGGCCTCGCGCGCTCCCCTCGCCACCAGCGGCGCGGCCCTGCCCGCCGAGCGATTCCACACCGTCGTCTCCACACCCTTGTCCAGCAGGGCGCCGGCAAGCGCCGACCCCATCGAACCCAGTCCGAGCACGGTCACCCGCATGTCACAACTCCTCAGATCTCGACTGCTGGGACCAGCTTCACAGGGGGACATCAGGCCGCGACAGTGACACCGATGACGGCCATCACCAAATTCCTGCCATACGGTGGGTCCATGAGTGCCGGATCCGTCGCCGTGGTCGTGCCCGAGGACATCGCCGTCCCCTCCTGGGACCTGTACGAGCTGAGCCTGCCGTGCACCGTCTTCGGCAAGCCGCAGCCCGACCTGGCCGACCCCTGGTATGAGCTGCGCCTGTGCGGGACGGGGCAGGCCGATCCCGGCGGTCTGGCCGTACCGGGGCTGGCGCTGCGCACGCCGTACGGGCTCGACGACCTCGTCGGCGCCGACACCGTCATCGTGCCGTCGGTGCCCGACGCCTGCGTCGAGGACGGAGCGCCGCTGCCGCCCGCGCTCGTCTCCGCTCTGCGCGACGCCTACGACGCCGGCGCACGCATGGTGTCGCTGTGCACGGGCGCGTTCGCCCTGGCCGAGGCCGGACTGCTGGACGGCCGCCGCGCCACCGCCCACTGGATGCACACCGCCCAGCTCGCCGAGCGCTATCCGAAGGTGCAGGTGGACGACTCGGTGCTGTACGTCGACGACGGCGACGTGCTCACCAGCGCGGGGCTGACGGCGGGGCTCGACCTGTGCCTGCACCTCGTACGGCGCGACCTGGGCGCGCACGTGGCCAACCAGCTCGCCCGCCGCATGGTCGTGCCCGCGCACCGGCCCGGCGGTCAGGCCCAGTTCGTCGACCTGTCGGTGCCCGCCACCGACGACGACGGGATGGCGCCGGTGCTGGAGTGGGCGCGCGCCAACCTCGACCAGCCGCTCACCGTGGAGGATCTGGCGCGCCGGGCCGCGATGAGCCCGCGCACCTTCTACCGCCGGCTCCAGGGCGCCACCGGGCTGACGCCGCTGCAGTGGCTGCTCAACCAGCGGCTGAGTCTGGCCCAAGGTCTGCTCGAGTCGACCGACCTGCCGATCGAGAAGGTGGGGGAGCTGAGCGGCCTCGGCACGGCGAACAACCTGCGCCACCACTTCCTCAAGCAGGTGGGCGTCTCGCCCAGTGACTACCGGCGCGCCTTCCCCCGCACCGCGTAGAGCGTCCTTGGCGAGGCGTCAGCGGCTGGCCGCCAGGACGTTGCGGGCGATCTCGGCCCGCTCGGCCGCCTCCTCCTCGGCGGCCTGCTGCTCGGCCAGTACGCGGGCGTCGTAGGCGGTGCGGGCGGCGGCGATCTCGTTCTGGTGCGTCTCCGTCCAGGTGACCAGCTCCCGGATGGTGGCGTGCAGGGTCGCGCCCAGCGGGGTGAGCTCGTAGTCGACGCGAGGCGGGACGGTCGCGTGCACGGTCCTGCTCACCAGCCCGTCGCGCTCGAGGTGGCGCAGCGTGCGCGTGAGCATGCGCTGGCTGACGCCGTCGATCAGGCGGCGCAGTTCGGTGAAGCGCAGGCTGCGCCGGTCCAGCAGCGCGATCACCAGCAGCGACCACTTGTCCGCCACGCGGTCGAGTATCTGCCTGACCTCGCAGTCCGCGCGCGTGTCCCACTGGAGAACGTCGTAGTCGCCGTCGGTATCCCCGCAGTAACCGAGGGACTTAATAGTGCCATCTTCCATGACATTGCATGATGATCGACGATTCAGCTGGTTACAAGAAGGAACCGGCAGTCGGTTGAGGAACCATGGGCCGGTTCTGTGCTTTGTGAGAGGAGTGGACCGTGTCCACAACGAACAACCGCATGGACGCACGCGCGTGGGGCGTGCTCTTCGTGCTGGCAGGCGCGATCTTCCTGGAGGGGATCGACGTGGCGATGCTGAACGTGGCGCTGCCGGCGATCCGGGCCGACCTCGGCCTGTCCACCGGCATGCTCAGCGGCGTGGTCAGCGCTTACGTGCTCGGCTACGGCGGGTTCATGCTGCTGGGCGGCCGAGCGGCCGACCTTCTGGGCCGCCGCCGGATGTTCCTGTTCTGGCTGACCGTCTTTCTGGTCTTCTCCGGTCTGGGGGGTTTCGCGACCGAAGGGTGGATGCTGCTGGTCGCCAGGTTCGTGACCGGCGTCGCGGCGGCGTTCATGGCGCCAGCCGGGCTCTCGCTGGTCACCGGCAACTTCCCCGAAGGACCGCAGCGCACCAAGGCGCTCGGGGTGTACGCGGGCACCGCGGCGGGCGGCTTCTCGCTCGGCCTGGTGGTCGGCGGGCTGCTGACCTCGCTCGGATGGCGGTGGGTGTTCTTCGCCCCGGTGCTGCTGGCGGCGGTCATCCTGTTCGCGGCGGTGGCCCTGATCAAGGAGGCCCCCGCGCCCGAGCGCCCCTCGGGCGGCTTCGACCTGGCCGGCGCGTTCAGCATCACCGGCTCGATGCTGCTGCTGGTCTACGGCGTGGTGCGGCTGGAGCACCCGGGCAACGGCCTGGCGGGCACGCTGGGCGCCTTCGGCGCGGGGCTCGCGCTGCTGGTGCTCTTCGTCCTGGTCGAACGGCGGGCGGCCAGCCCCCTGGTGCGTCTGGGCATCCTGCGCTCGGGCCCGCTCGTCAGGGCCAACCTGGGAGCGCTGCTGTTCCTCGCCTCGTTCGCGGGGTTCCAGTTCGTGGCCACCCTCTACCTGCAGGAGGTACGCGGCTGGAGCAGCCTGCAGACCGGTCTGGCCATGCTGGTGATCGGCATGGACACTGTCCTCGCCCCGACGCTCACCCCGCGCCTGGTCAACCGGTTCGGCAACGTGCGGGTGCTGTTCGGCGGCCTGGTGGTCGCGGCCCTGGGGTACGCGCTCTTCCTGCCGATCGGGATGGACTGGACCTACGCCGCCATGCTGCCGACCATGCTCCTGCTCGGCCTGGCCTTCTCCCTGGCCTACGGCCCGCTGACCATGGCCGCCACCGACGGGATCGAGGAGCACGAGCACGGCCTGGCCGGCGGCCTGCTGTACACGTCCTTCCAGTTCGGAACGGCGCTCGGGCTGTCGGCGGTGACCGCGGTGAGCGTCGCTGCCCTCGGCGGCGCCACCACCCCCGAGGCGAGGCTTGACGCCCTCCAACTCGCCCTCGTCGTCCCTGTAGCCGCCGCGGTCGCCGGCGCGGTGATCACCGCCTTCGGCCTCCGCCGCCGCGCCGGAGGAGCCGAGGCGGGGCAGGCCGCCCCCGTGTCCGTCTCGACGACGGCCTGACCCCATTCGATCACAGCGAACCCGGAGCGGTCAGCGGGAGGCGACCGTCGCGGACAGGACGAGGGCGGCGGCCCCGCGGGCGTGGGCGCTGTCGTCCCACGGGCGGACCATGATCTCCAGCCCCGACAGCACGCCGCCCTCCACCGCCGGCCTGAACCCCCTCTCCAGGTACGGCCACAGCACGTGGCTCTCGCCGATCACCGTCAGCGCCCGCACCGCCAGCACGTTCACCACGCCGGCCGCCGCCTGTCCCAGTGCCGCGCCCGCCTCGGCCATCAGGTCGCGAATGCCCGGCGCGTCCACCGCTGCCAGGCGGTGCAGCTCGGCCACCTCCACGACCTCGGAGGTGAGGCCGCGCGCGTGGGCCCGCGCGGCCAGGGCGTAGTCGGCCGCGTACGTCTCCAGGCAGCCGCGCCGCCCGCACACGCACGGCGGCCCCTCCCTGTCGATCGGGACGTGCCCGAACTCCCCCGCCACCCCGTCGGGCCCCCTGTGGATGCGCCTGCCGAGCACGATCCCCATGCCGACGCCGCCGCCCACGGCCAGCACGAGGAAGTCGTCGTGGTCGCGGCCTGTGCCGAACAGCAACTCGGCCATGGTGCTGGCGCGCGTGTCGTTGTCGATCAGCACGGGGACGGGCAGGCGCCCGGCCAGCAGAGGCTGGAGCGGCAGGTCCGACCAGCCGAGGTGCGGCGAGAGCCGGACGACGCCCCTGGCGGGGTCGATCACGCCGGGGACGGCCAGGCCGATGCCGCGGATGCGCTCGCCGGTCTCGGGATCGGCGAGCGCCTGCTCGCACACCGCCACGAGCTGCTCCACCGGTGCGGCCTTCGGGTCGAAGGGCAGCGTGAAGCGGCGCACCTCGCTGCCGTTGAGCCGCATGAGCACGCCGACCAGGTGCGTGTGGTGGACCCGCAGCCCGAGCGTGTAGGCGGCGTCCGGCACCACCTCCAGCGGCACTCTGGGCCGTCCCCTCCCCGCCACCTGGGGCGCCAGCTCGCGCAGGTAGCCGAGCTCGATGAGCCGCCTGGTGTGCTCCGAGACCGTCGCCGCCCCGAGCCCTAGCCTGTGGGCGATCTGCGTCCGATTGAGCGGCTCGGACCCGAGCATGGTCAGGACCTCCGTCCTGACCAAGTCCTCGCGCATGGGCTGCTCCCTCTTGACGGTCTCGCTGATCAAGCCTAGGGTCCGGCATCATAATAATTTCGTCCACGAAATTATAGTTCGTGACGGAGGTACTCGATGAAGGCACTACTGGCCGCGGGACTTGTGATCCTCGTCGGCGCCACCGCGTGCGGAGGCGGCGAGGGCACGGCGGGCGGCGCCAAGCAGGACGACGGCACGGTCACTCTCGACTGGGAGATGTGGGCGGGCAGCGAGGAGGAGAAGGCCCAGCTCGACCATGTGGCGCAGCTGGTCACCCAGCAGCACCCGAATATCAGGATCAAGCTGCGGACCGCGCCGTTCAACGCCTACTTCACCAAGCTGCAGACCGAGTTCGCCGCGGGCAAGCAGGCGTGCGTCGTGTCCATGCAGAGCCTGCGCCTGGGTGCCTACGCCGACCTGCTGGAGCCGCTGACCGCTCCCGAGGGCTTCGCCCCCGCCTCGCTCGACGCGCTGAAGATGGACGGCAAGCAGCTGGCCCTGCCGTACGACCTGTCGCCGATGCTCCTGTACTACAACAAGGACGCCTTCGCGAAGGCCGGGGTGGCCGAGCCTAAGGCGGGCTGGACGATCGCCGACTTCGAGAAGGCCGCCAAGGCGCTGAGCACCGGCGGCAAGTTCGGCTTCGGCATGTCCTTCTCCGATCTGCACACGCTGTCGCTGCTGCTGTCCTACAACGGCGCCAGGCCGGTCACCGACGAGGTGAAGCTGCAGATGGACAGCCAGCCGATGGTCGACGCGGTCACCTGGTACGCCGGCCTAGGCGCCGGCAAGTCGGCCAGCGTGCCCGCCGGCTCGGCCGAGGCGGGCTGGGGCGAGACGCAGTTCATCAACGGCAACGCCATGATGGCCGTCGACGGCTCGTGGAACATCGGCTCCACCATCAAGGACGCCAAGTTCAAGGTCGGCATCGCGCCGCTGCCCGCGGGGGCCCGGCGGGTCGAAGACCTACGTGGCCAACTCCGGGTTCGGCGTGGCCAAGGGCTGCGCGTACAAGGAGGAGGCGATCAAGGCGGTCTCCGTGCTCAGCGGCAAGGAGGCCCAGGCCTACCTCGCGGGCCAGGGCCGCGGCTTCCCCGCCAGGACCGAGCAGCAGCCGGTCTACGAGGACTTCCTGGTGAAGCAGAACCAGGACAAGGCCGCCGACGTGCAGGCCGCGATGTCCTCGGTCAAGGAGGGGCTGGCCGGCGGCGTGCCGCTGTTCACCACCAAGAACTGGGACGACGTGAGCAAGCTCATGGCCCAGCACCTGCTGCAGGTCTACACCGGCGCGCAGAGCGCCAAGGAGTCGCTCACCACGATCCAGCAGCAGGGGGCGCGCGGGCAGTGAGATCACGGGAGGAGTGGAGCGCGCTCGGGTTCGCCACCCCGAGCGTGCTCGGGCTCGGGCTGTTCACCCTGTTCCCCGTCGGCATGGCCGTGGTGATGAGCTTCTTCGACTGGCCGATGCTGGGAGAGAGCGAGTTCGTCGGGCTGGAGAACTTCCGCTACCTGTTCGGCGAGGACCCCGACTTCCTGTCCTCGCTGCGCAACACGTTCGTCTTCACCGGCCTGTACGTGCCGCTGAACATCCTCGTGGCGCTCGGGCTGGCGTTCTGGATCAGCAACTCGCGCTGGTAGAACCTGTGGCGGGTGCTGTTCTTCATCCCGGCGATCACCCCGATGGTGGCCAACGCGGTCATCTGGAAGCTGCTGTTCCAGCTCGTCGGCACCGAGCCCAACCTGCTGGCCGACGGCAGCACCGCGCTGCTGTCGGTGGTGGCGATGAGCGTCTGGCAGGGCTTCGGCTACAACATGATCGTGTTCTCGGCGGCGATCAACGAGATGTCGCCCTCCGTCCTCGAGGCGGCCTCGCTGGACGGGGCCACGGGCCTGCGCAGGCTGGTCAGCGTCCAGCTGCCGCTGATCTCGCCCGCGTTGTTCTTCGCCACCACGATGACGGTGATCAGTTCGATGCAGGTGTTCACGCAGCCCTACATCCTCACCGCTGGAGGCCCTGGCAACGCCACCGAGACGCTCGTCATGACCGTCTACCAGGCCGGCTTCCAGTCCCGCGAGCTGGGACTCGCCGCCGCGGGAGCGTGGGTGCTGTTCGCGATCATCCTGGGTGTGACGGCCGTGCAGTTCCTCGGCCAGAAGCGGTGGGTGCACTATGAGAGCTAAGAGCGTCGTCTCCCACGTGCTGCTGGCCGCGGTCACGCTGGCCTTCCTCTACCCGCTGGTCTTCGCGGTGGCCACCGCGCTGAAGCCCGCAGGCGAGACGTTCGCCGACCCTGGCGCGCTGGTCGGCTCCCAAATCCGCTGGCAGAACTTCGGCGACGTCTTCACCTACGTGCCGTTCCAGCGCTACATCCTCAACGGCGTGCTGGTGGCGGGCGTCGGCACGCTGGTCGTGCTGGCCGCCTCGGCCCTTTCCGCCTACGCCTTCGCCTCCTTGCGCTGGCGCGGCAGGGACGGGATCTTCCTGGTGTTCCTCGCCACGCTCATGGTGCCGCAGGAAGTGCTGGTCGTGCCGATGTTCATCCTCATGCAGGCGTTCGGGTGGGTGGACACCTACCAGTCGCTGATCTTCCCCTGGGCCTTCACCGCGTTCGGGACGTTCCTGCTGCGCCAGTTCTTCCGCGCCGTGCCGCGTGAACTGCAGGAGGCGGCGCGCATCGACGGCGCGGGCGAGCTCCGGATCTTCCTGCGGATCATGCTGCCGCTGGCCAGGCCCGCGCTCGGGGTGCTGGCCGTCTTCACCTTCATCAACTACTGGAACAGCTTCCTGTGGCCGCTCATCATGATCAACGATGTGACCGCGCGCGGCACCGTGCCGCTCGGCCTCCAACTGTTCTTCGGCCAGAACGGCAACCAGTGGCATCTGGTGATGGCGGCGTCCGTCGTCTCCATTCTGCCGACGCTGCTGCTGCTCATCGCCCTCCAGAAGCACCTGGTCAAGGGCATCGCCACCGCCGGTCTGGCCGGCCGCTGAAAGGATCGCAGTGCTGCTTTTCGACCGCCGCGTGGGCCCCGACCTGGGCGCCGACTACCCGGCGAGGGACGTGCCCGACTGGTACAGGGACGCCAAGTTCGGCGTCTTCGTGCACTGGGGGCTGTACTCGGTGTCCGCGTGGGCGACCCCGCGGCTGCCGGGCGAGCACGTGCCGGTGGAGCTGGAGTTCAGCCACCACCAGTACGCCGAATGGCACGCCAACACCGTCCGCATCCCCGGCTCGCCCGCGCGGGCCTTCCACGAGCGGGAGTACGGCGTCGGCACCTCCTACGAGGACCTGGCCGACTCGTGGACGGCGGAGGCGTTCGACCCGCAGGGCTGGATGCGGCTGATCGCCGGCTGCGGCGCGCGCTACGTCGTGCCCACGGCCAAGCACCACGACGGCTTCTGCCTGTGGGACACCGCCACCACCGCCTTCAGCAGCGTGCACAGGGGGCCGCGCCGCGACCTGATCGCCGCGATGGCGAGCGCGGCCCGCGAGGAGGGGCTGCGGTTCGGGCTCTACTACTCGGGCGCGCTCGACTGGCACGTCTCCGACTTCCCGCCCATCCAGTCGATGACGGACCTGTTCACGCTGCGCCGTAACGACGAGGCGTTCGCGAGGTACTGCTTCGACCAGGCCATGGAGCTGATCGACGGGCACGCCCCCGACATGCTCTGGAACGACATCGACTGGCCGGACTCGGCCAAGGCGGCGGGGCCCTACAGCCTGCAGACCCTCTTCGAGCGCTACTACGAGCGCGTCCCCGACGGCATCGTCAACGACAGGTGGGGCGTCCCGCATCTGGGGTCGCGCACCCGTGAGTACGTCTCGGAGGAGCAGACCTCGCCGTGGGTGTGGGAGGCGACGCGCGGGCTCGGCCGCTCGTTCGGCTACAACAGGGCCGAGGACGACAGGCACCTCCTCGAGCCGGCCGAGCTGGTCCACCTGCTGGTCGACACCGTCGCCAAGAACGGCAACCTGCTGCTCAACATCGGCCCTCGCGCCGACGGGTCGCTGCCGGAGTCGCAGGTGGAACGGCTGCGCCACCTGGGCGCCTGGCTCGACGCCCACGGCGGCGCGATCTACGGCACCAGGCCGTGGGTACGGCACGCCGAGCCCGCGGGCGACCCCGTCCGCTACACGCTCGCGCAGGACGGCACGCTCCACGTGATCGCCCTCGACCCGGCGGCCGGACGGCTGCGGCTGGCCGAGGACCTGGTGGAGCCGGCGCGCGCCACCGCCTCGTGGGGCGAGGGCCCCGCCGACATCGACGGCTCAGGACAGGTCGTCGTCCCCGAAGGGCTGCGGGGGCTGCCTGCCGCCGTCCTGAGGCTGGAGCCCCGCTCCTGACCCTGCGCGCGGCGAGGTGCGGGCTACCGGGTCGAGCACGTGCGCGCGTCAGCGGACCGGCGTGCGGGAGGCCGCGGTGCCTCCCGCCGGCGCCTGCCATCCCGCCACCACCGTCGGGTGGCCGTCCACGGCGCGGGTCAGGGGCACCCGCACGGTCGTGGTGCCCCGGCTCGCGACGGTGACGACGCGACTGCCGACCGTTCCCCGCTCATCGCGGACGAACAGGTGCGCCCTGCCCGCCGCGTTGGCGCGCAGCGTCACCTCGACGGCGTTCCTCGTGCTCCTGGCGGAGGTGACCCAGCCGCTCTCGGACCGCTCGGCCGCGGGACCGCCCGCGAGCGGCAGGCCGATGCGGACCGCCTGCTCCAGCGACTGCGGGGAGTCCAGGCTGGACAGCCCTGTGTCGGGGATCACCGGGTCGGGCGGGGTGGTCGGCCGTCCGGGCGGCGGCTGGTATCCGGGCAGCGTCGCGATGCCCCACCGGTACGGGTCGCCCTGCACGCCGCCCCACGTCGACCAGCCGATCCGGGTCTGGCCGGTCTTGTCCTGGGTGTCGGAGTCGTACACGAGGACGTTCAGCCCGAGGCGTGAGGGGTCGACGGCGCCGGGGAGCGCCTCCATCGGGATGGCCATCTCCACGGTGTACGCCCCCGAGGACAGCGACGAGGCCACGCGCGTGCCGGGGGCACCGGGTCCCTGACGGTTGTCGGCGTCGCGAAGGACGCACGGCGGCCCCTCGGCCGTCACGGGCAGCACGGCGGTCTTGAACGTCGTGGAGGTGTTCTCCGACCTCCCGCGCGGGTCGAGTGTCACCTCGACGGAGTCGGTGCGCCAGTGCCGCTTGCAGTCCGACGCCGGCAGGCGGGCGCCGATCACGTCGTCCTTCACCTGGACCAGGACGTACAGCGTGTCGTCACGCCAGGCGAGCTTGGCCGTGCCCGAGCAGTCGGCCGCCGACGAGCAGGCGCCGCCCTCCCACAACCGTGAGATGTCCAGGGAGGGTCCCGGGTACTCGCCCTGGCCCTCGGCGCCGTCGATCGACGGCGCCGATGCCGCCCGCGCGATGGAGGTGGCGGGGACCAGTTCGAGCGCGGGCCTGCTCACGCTGGAGCCGTCCGCGCTGGTGGTCGTGATGGTGTAGGCGTAGTCGCCGCCCTCGTTCGAGGTCTTCAGCGAGGTGTCGGTGTTGGTGACGGTGAACGGCACGGTCGTCGACGCCCCGGCCGCCAGGCCGCTGTAGCCCGCCTCAGCGCGGTCGGCGGTGAAGCCGGCCGGCAGCGCCAGCCGCACGGTCCCCGACTGGGTGGTGTCGCTCACGTTGGTGACCACGACCCCCACCTCGCGCGAACCGCCTGACGGGAGGGTCAGCACGGGCGCGACCAGGCCGCGCAGCTGCGGCACGCCGAGCGCGCCCACCCACTTCTCGTACTGCTCGACCTGGGGCAGCGCCTGCTGTCCCCCTCGTACGGCGGGGCTGACCTCGACCTGGCGGTCGGTGTAGCCGCCTCCCCTCTCCGTGGTCAGCGTCGCGGCGACGCGCGCCCGGTCACCGGGAGCCCCTGCGGGCGTCACGGTGAAGGTCGCCGAGCCGGTACGGCCCGGCGCCAGCCTGCCGAGGTCGCCTGAGCCGCTGACCTTCCAGCCGTCGGGAACGCGCAGCGCCACGGCCGACCGGCCCAGCGGCTCGCGGGACGGCGCCGTCACGCTGACCTTGACGGTGAACGCCTTGCCCGGACGGACGTCGAACGTGCTGGGACGCAGGTCCAGCAGGGTGCCGAGCGGGACGCCGCCGGCAGGTCGCACCAGCGCGCCGTCGAGGATCGCCGTCGGGGCCGCGGCCGCCTCGGTGCCGGGCGCGGGGAACGGCACGCGCGCGTCCACCTGGGTGAAGAAGTCGCAGCCGAGCTGGGCGGGGTCCGTCGGCAGGTCGGGGAAGCCGGCCCAGCCCTGTGAGGCGTACACGCGCTGGGCGTCGCGTTCGATGGCCGCCCAGGTCCTGCCCTGGCTCTCGGAGGCGCGCCCGCTCCACACGCCGTACACGTTCTGTGCCGGGTTGGCGGGACGGAAGGTCGAGGCGCAGTCGGGGCCGCTCTTGGAGGTGCCGCGCGCCCTGCCGAGGAGCACGCGAGCCGGCGCGAAGGGGCGCAGCCCCTCACGGGCGATCTGCTCGGGGAAGGCCTCGGGGTCGGCCGCCGCGTAGAAGGCCTCGACGGCCAGCCGCGCCGCCTGCTGGTGGTTGCCGTGGTTGCCGGGAGAGGGCGCGGGGTCCATGGTGAGCAGGATCTCCGGCCTGGTCTGGCGGACGATCCTGACGACCTTCTCCAGCGTGTCGCCGCCCCAGACCGTGTCGGTCAGCGGAGCGCTCACCGTGTAATAGAAGTCGACGTCGTCGAGGTTGAACACCTCCCGCACGCCCGCCTTGGCGACCGCCGTACGCTCCTCGGCCTCCCTGAGCAGGCCGAGGGCCGGGCCCTCCTCGGGCCCGACCGCGTTCCCCCCGCCCTCGCCCCTGGTGACGGTGACGACGCCGGTGCGGATGTCGTGATCCTCCTTCCACTGCCCCAGCGTCGACAGGGTGAAGGCCTCGTCGTCGGGATGGGCGCCGACGAACAGCGCGTCGAGGTCGGCGGAGGAGCGGTCCGAGGTGGCGGGGGGCGCGGCGGCCCTTCCTGCCTGCGTGGGAGGGGCGGCGGCCTTCCCTGCCAGCGCGGGTGCGGAGGGGACGAGGCCGAGGACGACCGCGGCGGCGAGCACCGCCAGGCGTCCGGGCGTACGCGGCACGAGCATGGAACCTCCGGGAGTTACTCGCGAACCGCCCCCTGGAGCAGTCCGCGGATGAAGTGACGCTGGAGGAACAGATAGAAGATCACTACCGGGGTCGCCACGATGACCGATCCAGCCGCGAGGAGGGTGAAGCCCGCGGTGTACTGCCCCTGGAAGAAGGCCAGTCCCAGCGGCGCGGTCCGCAGCGACTCGCTCGTCACCATGATCAGCGGGATGAGGAACTCGTTCCACGTCCACATGAAGACCAGGACGGTCAGGGTGACGATGGCCGGCCTGGCCGGAGGCACCAGCACCTGCCACAGGATGCGCCACGTGGAGGCGCCGTCGATGCGGGCGGCCTCGACGATCGCGCGGCTGCTGGTGCGGAAGTAGGCCCGCATCCAGAAGGTGCCGAACGCCACCGACATCGCGACCTGCGGCAGCGCGATCGACCAGAACGTGTCCGTCAGGCCGAGACTGCGCAGGTCGAAGTAGAGCGGGACCGCGATGGCCTCGCTGGGCATCATGATCCCGAGCAGGAACAGGTAGAACAGCGCCGCCTGTCCCGGGAAGCGCATGGTGCCGAACGCGTAGCCGCTCAAGATCGACAGAACCACGCTGACGACCACGACGAACGACGACACCGCCAGGCTGGCGCGCAGGTAGGAGCCGAAGCGCCCGATCTCCCACGCCGCGGCGAAGTTGTCGAGGGGGCCGGATCCGGCGAAGCCGGGGCTGTCGTTGGGGCCGAGCGCGGCCGACAGGATCGTCACGATCGGGAACAGCGCGAACGCGGCGAACGCGGTCAGGATGAGGTAGTTGGCCAGGCGCTCGCCTCGGGAGATCACGAGACCTCCCTGTCGGCCACGCGGTTGATCACGAACGAGATCGCGAAGATGACGACGGTGAGGGTGACGCCGATGGCCGCCGCCGAGCCGACCTGGCCCAGCCCGAAGGCGCGGTGGTAGACCTCGTACGACGGCACGGAGGTGGAGTTGCCAGGACCGCCCCGCGTGGTGACGTACACCAGGTCGAACGTCCGCAGCGCGGCGATCACGGTCAGCGTCAGCGCGACCGCGATCTCCCCACGGACCGAAGGCAGCGTGACGGCGAGGAACTCCCGCAGCGCGCCGGCCCCGTCGAGCCGCGCGGCCTCGTACAGCTCCGGCGGGATGCGGCTCATCCCCGCCAGGAGCAGCACGGTCACCAGGCCGGTCTCGAACCAGGTGCCGACCACGCCGACCGCCGGCAGCGCGAAGGTGTGGTCGCCCAGCCAGCCCCTGGTGAGCGAGTCGAGCCCGAGCGCGCCGAGCAGGCCGTTGAGCGTGCCGTCGGGGGCGTACACGCGCCGCCAGGCGACGGCCACCACGACCATGGCCACCACCTGCGGCAGGAACACCACCGTCCGGAAGAAGCCGAGCCCGCGCACCTTGGCGTGGTTGAGTATCGCCGCCAGCGTCAGCCCGATGACGAGCGGCCCCACGGCGTAGAACAGGACGAGGACAAGGGCGTGGCCGAAGGCGGCCCGCAGCCCCTCGTCCTCGACGATCGCGACGTAGTTGTCCAGCCCCGCCCAGGTGCCGAGGCTCAGCCCGTCCCAGTCGAACAGCGACAGGTGCACCGCGCGGCCGATCGGATAGAGCAGGAACACCGCGTAGACGGCGAAGGCGGGCAGCAGGTAGAGGAAGGCGACCCGCCGGGGCTCGCCGGGAGGATGGCCTGCCCGCGCCCTCACCGAGGACGAACGGGTGCGGATCACCTCGCTCCCCTCATCCGTTGCTCTCGACGAAGGTCTTGTAGTCCTTCTCCAGGGTGGCGAGGAAGTCCTGCGGCGCCGACTTCTTGGCCAGCAGATCCTGCAGCGCCGCGCCCAGCGTGTCGGCGAAGGTCGGGGTGGCGTAGTCGAGGTAGGGCACCAGGCCGTTCTCCTTGGCCGCGGTGCCGAACGCGGTGAACATGTCCTGCTGAGGGCCCTGCTTCACCTTCTGCTGCTCGGTGTCGGCGATCGGCAGCAGGCCGTTGGCCGTGAGCACCTTCATGGCGTCGGCGTTGGTGATGAAGTCGATGTAGGCCGCCGCCGCGTCGGGGTTAGGGCTCTTGGCCGTGATGGCGAACGGCAGGCCGGTGCCGCCTGTCGCGACGGGCCCGGGGGCCGACCCCGTGCCGGGCGGCAGGACGAAGCCCAGGTCCTTGCCCATGACCTTCTCCAGGTCGGCGATCAGCCAGCTGCCCCCGATCAGGAAGACGCCCTCGCCCTTGCCGAACGCCTGCCAGGAGGCGTCGTAGCCCTGGCCGTTGAAGCCCTTGTTGAAGTAGCCCTTGTCGACCCAGCCGACGATCTGCTCGGCGGCCCTGGTGTTCTCCGGCGTGGTCCACGAGGCGCCCTTGCGGCCGAAGCCCAGCGTGGTGATCTGGTCGGCGGGGACGTGCCGTCCCTGCACGGTGCCGAAGACGTGGACGCCGGGCCACTTGTCGAGGTTGCCCAGCTGCAGCGGCACCTCGCCCGCGGCCTTGGCCTTGGCGAGCGCGGCCTCGAACTCCTCCCAGGTCTTCGGCGGCCGCAGACCCAGCTCGGACAGCTTGGCGGCGTTGTACAGGATGCCGACGACCTCGCCGACCTGCGGCAGGCCGTAGATGTTGCCCTGGCCGAAGACCTTGCCGTCGGCGCTGTAGCTGACGTACTGCAGGACCGACTGCGAGTAGCGCTTCTTCCACCCGTAGGCCTCGGCGTAGGCGTCCAGCGGGCGCAGGTGGCCCGCCTTCACGAACGCGCCCATCTGCGGCCTGCCGTTGTTGGCCTGCACCACGTCGGGCGGCTCGTTCCCGCTCAGCGCGAGGCGCAGCGTGGTGTTGAGGTCGTCGAAGGAGCGGGAGACCCGCTTGATCGTGATGTTGGGGTACTTCGCCTCGAAGGCGGCGTTGAGCTGCTTCATCTGGGCGGCCTGCCCGCCGCGTACCTCCTGGTCCCAGATCGTGAGCGTCACGTCGCCGAGGGCCGCGGCGTCGGTGCGCACCGCCGAGGCGCTCGGCTGCGCCGGGGAGGCCGCGGGCGGGGCCGAGGATCCGGGCGCGCACGCGGCCGCGGCGAGTGCCACGACACCGGCGGCGAGTACGGCGCGCGTCCCTGCGCCGCGCGTGTTCCGCGTCCGGACCTCTCGCGTCGAGGCGATCATGGTGTCACTCCTTCTGGGCGGGCACGCGAGGCGACTCGGGGCCTTCGGGCTCGTCGGGACCGGCGGGCGCTCCCTCGGAGGCGGCCGCGGAGCCGGCGCGTGGTTCGCGCGTGGTGGTGTCCCCTGATGCCTCCCCTGACACCAGGGGCGCCATCTCCAGGTCGGCGTGCCTGGCGATGGTGGCGGCGGCCCTGCGCACCGCGCCCACGGGAACCGTGGGCACCAGCCTGTCGAGGAAGGCGTACCTGCGGGCCACCGAGTCGGCGTACGCGCCGCCGTGGCCGGCCTGCGCCCGCACCTCGTGCCACCAGTCGGCGATGTCCCCCCATCCCGGCGCGGCCAGCGATCCGCCGAACTGCTGGACGGCCAGCGCCGCGCAGAGCCCTGCGAAGGCCAGCCGGTCGGCCAGCGGCCAGCGGCACAGGGTGCCGAGCACGAAGCCCGCGCCGAAGACGTCGCCCGCGCCGGTCGGATCGAGCGCCGTGACGCGTGGAGCGGGGACGTACGCCTCCTCTCCGGTGATGGAGTCGATGGCCATGGCGCCGTTGGCGCCGTCGGTGACCACCGCGAGGGGCACCCTGTCGGCGATGGCGTACAGCGCGTCGCGAGGGTTGTCGGTGCCGGTGTAGGCCGTGGCCTCGACCGCGTTGGGCATGAACGCGTGGCAGGCGGAGAGCTGTTCGAGGAGCGCGGGCGACCAGGCGCCCGACGGGTCCCAGCCCACGTCGGCGAAGATCAGCGCGCCGTCGCGGTGCGCCAGCTCGGCCCAGGAGCTCGCGCCGGGGACGCCGAGCGGCTCCTCGGCCGAGAGCGCCACGATCACCGCCCTGGAGCGCGGCGGCGATCCGATCATCTCCGACGCCGACATGGGGGCGGCGTGGCCGTGGGTGACCATGCTGCGGTCGCGGTCGACGGCCATGGAGACCGTGACAGGCGAGTGCCACTGCTCGAAGCGTCGCGATCTCGACAGGTCGACCGCTTCCTGCTCGGCCAGCGTGCGCCAGCAGAAGTCGCCGTAGTCGTCGTCGCCGAACGCGGCGGCCAGCGAGGTGCGCAGGCCGAGCCTGCTGGTGGCGATGGCGAGGTTGGCGATGCCGCCGGGGCACGATCCCATGCCCTCGGCCCAGATCTCGGTTCCCGCGGCGGGCATGGCGGGCAGTCCTGTGAAGACGATGTCGAGGAAGACGGTGCCCGCCAAGAAGACGTCGAACTGCGGCCCCTCGGGGGTGCGCTGGTCGGCCAGAGGGTCGTACGCCTGGACAGACACGGGAAGAGTCCTCCTCGACAGATCGAGTTGTGCGCAATCTTGCACGATTCGCCGCGCATATCAAGTACTCTGTGCGGGCATTTGCTGAATGATGCTCACTGATGCACGCAAATGACTGATAGGATCCGACCGTGCTTCAGCACCTCAGGCATGCGGAGATCATGCGGCGGGTCCGCCTCTCGGGTGCCACCAGCGTGCGCGACCTCGCCAGGCAGCTCGGTGTGAGCCCGTCGACCATTCGCAGAGACCTCGAGGTGCTCGACCGCGACGGCACGCTGAGGCGCGTGCGCGGTGGCGCGCTCGCCGAGGTCGACGCCGACGACTCCATGCCCTTCGCCGAGGTGGCGGCGCTCGACGAGCGGGACAAGGAGGCCGTGGCCGACCGTGCCGCGCAGGTCGTGCGCGACGGCGACGTGGTCCTGCTCGACATCGGCACGACGACGATGCGCCTGGCCCGTAGGCTCCGTGGCCGCCGCGTCACCGTGGTCACCTCCAGCCTCGCCGTCCTCGACGTGCTGCGCGCCGACCCCGCGGTCGAGCTGCTGCTGCTCGGCGGCATGCTGCGCCGGCCGTACCACTCGCTGGTGGGGGTGCTGACCGAGGAGGCGCTGGGCCAGGTCTGCGCCGACAGGGTCTTCCTGGGCGCGAGCGGCGTGCGCCCCGACGGCCAGCTCGTCGACACCACCCTGGCCGAGGTGCCGCTGAAGCGCGCCATGATCGCGGCGGCCGGGCAGGTGGTGCTCCTGGTCGACCGGCAGAAGTTCCCCGGCACCGGCGCTCTGCGGGTGTGCGGCCCCGAGGACATCGACATGATCGTCACCAACGAGGGCGCCGACGAGACGACGCTGCGCAACTGCGCGGCGGCGGGCGCGGAGGTGCTGCTCGCGTGACGGACGCCCGGCGGGCCGGAACGGAGGTGTTGCAGGTGAGGGAGGCGCGATGAAACTGGCCGTGGTCGGAGGCGGAGGGTTCAGGGTCCCGCTCGTGTACGGCGCGCTGCTGCGCGACACCGCCAAGCCGCGCGTGGAGGAGGTGGTGCTGCACGACGTGTCGGCCGAGCGGCTGGCGGCCATCAGGAACGTGCTGGACCAGCTCGCCGAGGGACACGACAGGGCGCCCGAGGTGCGCACCACCACCGACCTCGACGTCGCGCTGCGCGACGCCGACTTCGTCTTCTCCGCGGTCCGCGTCGGGGGCCTGGCCGGCCGCACCGCCGACGAGCGGGTGGCGCTGGAGCTCGGCCTGCTCGGCCAGGAGACCACCGGGCCAGGCGGCATCGCCTTCGGCCTGCGCACCGTCCCCGTGGCCGTGCGCCTGGCCGAGCGGGTGGCCGCCGTCGCGCCGAGGGCCTGGGTCATCAACTTCACCAACCCGGCCGGCATGATCACCGAGGCGATGCGGAGCGTGCTCGGCGACCGCGTGGTCGGCATCTGCGATTCGCCGATCGGGCTGATCAGGCGGGCCGCCGCCGCTCTCGGGCTCGACCCCGCGCTCGTCTCGCCCGACTACGTGGGGCTCAACCACCTCGGATGGCTGCGGGGGCTCACCTACCAGGGCCGCGACGTGCTGCCTGGACTGCTCGCCGACGACGCGGCGCTGCGGCAGGTCGAGGAGGCCCGCATCTTCGGCGACGACTGGGTGCGCACCCTGGGGGCGCTGCCCAACGAGTACCTCTACTACTACTACTTCACCCGCGAGTCCGTCGCCGCGATCGACGGCGCGGGGCGCACCAGGGGCGAGTCCCTTCTCGAGCAGCAGAGCCGCTTCTACGCCGCCGTGCGGGAGCGTCCCCTGCAGGCCCTCGCCGAGTGGGGTAGGGCGCGCAGGGAGCGCGACGCGACGTACATGGCCGAGACCCGCCAGAGCACCGACGCCGGCGAGCGCGAGGCCGCCGACCTGGAGGCGGGCGGGTACGAGGGCATCGCGCTCGCCCTCATGGCCGCCATCGCCAGGGGTGAGCCCTCCACGATGATCCTCAACGTCCGCAACGGCAGCGCGGTGCCCGGCCTGCCCTCGGAGGCGGTGGTCGAGATCCCGTGCGCGGTGAACGGCTCGGGCGTCAGGCCGCTGGCCACCCGCCCGCTCCCCGGCCGCCTCCTGGGGCTGGTGCAGCAGGTCAAGGCCGTCGAGCAGACCACCATCGAGGCCGCGCTGACCGGCTCGGCCCGCCTGGCCGTCGAGGCGTTCGCCCTGCACCCGCTGGTCGACTCGGTCGGCACGGCGCGCAGGCTGCTCGACGGCTACCGCGCCCGCATCCCCGAACTGGCCGCCGTCATCCCGGGCTCCTCGTAGCGCCCGGCCTCGAGGAGCACGGGGGGAGGGCGAGTCGCCGCCCTCCCTCCGTCCTCGTCAGCTGGTGGCGATGACGCCGGGGAAGCCGTAGTAGGCCTCGTAGACGTCGGTGAAGTACTCACGGCAGGGGTCGAGCGCGCCGCCCCAGCCGTCGGAGCCGCCACCGCCGCCGCCGCTGTGGACGCCCTTGGCCACCACCTTGCCCGCCGAGTTGACGGTGTAGACGGGACCGCCGGAGTCGCCGCCCCTGGTGCACTGACCCTGCTTGTAGCCCCTGGTCATGTTCCTGGCGTACTGGCCGCCGCTGTAGCGCACGTTGATCTTCAGGGCGTTGACCTTCCAGCCGCACAGCTCGCCCGCCGTGCTGCCGCCCGTGCAGTACTGGTCGCCGTAGCCGGGGCGGCGCGACCACATGCCCGCCACCGCCCTGCTGCTGCCCGAGGTGCTGTTGCCGACGTAGATGCGGGCGGCGCTCTTCTTGCTGCCGCTCAGCCTGATCAGCGACAGGTCGCCGCGGTAGGTGGACTGGCCGTCGATGTAGACGGTGCCCGTGCTGTTGTTCCAGGTGTCCTTGACCACGCTGCCCTGGTACTCGGAGAGCGTGGAGACCGAGCCGTTGAGCGAGGTGCAGTGGCCGGCGGTGATCATGGCCTGGTAGCCGCTGTAGCGCCAGGAGAAGGCGTTGGTGCAGGAGCCCACGCTGGTGCTGATGCGGGCGCCGCCGTAGAAGCCGCCGACGCTCGTGTCGTTCCACCTGGCCTGCGCGCCGTCGAACCCTTCGTCGGGCACCTGCCTCACCACGACGGCGTCCGCGCCGTAGCGCGTGGCCAGCGCGACGCGGAAGGCCTCCGAGGCGTCGGAGGACTCCACGATGACCCGGTTCTGCTCGGCCTGGATCAGGGCCGCGCTCACCTTCTCGACGCCGGGAAGCACGCCGGGAGAGATCGCGACGATCTCGTCCTTGATGGCGTTCAGCCGGTTCACGCTGTACTTGACCAGCTTCACCTTGGGCTGGACCGTCCAGGTTTCACCCGCGTCCGCGGTGGGCGCGAGGCTCTGCCGGGCGCTCTTGTCGGCGGCCGACAGCTGCTCCTCGGGGGCCGGCGCCTGGGCGGCGATGCCTGCCTCCGGCGGCACCGACTCCTTCTCCTCGGGCGGAGGGACGTTCGAGGGGTCGCCCGTGCCGTCCTCGGGGGGAGTCATCTGGGGCGGCAGCGCGATGAGCGCGCCCGCCTCCGCCTGGGCCTCCGCCGCCGTCACCGGCGCGACGATCGTTCCGTAGCTGATGTACGGCGGGCCGTACACGTCGGGCTTCTCCGCGGCGCGCCGCTCAGCCTCCTTGAAGGCGTGGCTCAGCTTGTAGTCGGGGGGCGTCACCTGCGCGTAGGGGTCCTCGGTGATCACCGGAACCGGAGGCACGGGCTCGGCCTGGACCGCCGGCGACGGCACGGCGACGAGCGTCGCGGTGAGCAGGCAGCCCGCCAGTGCGGCGCGCCTGAATAACGTGGGGGGCAAGGAGTTCTCTTCTCGTGTGGGGGGTCATGATCAAGAACCCGCTCAGTGAACCACAGAAGATCACGACATTTCATGCTTCGTCGGAGGATTCCCCGCGCATACTGGGACCGTGCCGCTGATCCGACGGTCCGCTCCCCCGACCTCGCCGGGCCTGGTCGTGGCGGCGCTGACGGCAGGGGCGGCCGGGCTGGCGCTCGGGGTCGTCGCCGGCCTCCTGCACGACCAGGGCGACCTGCTGCTGGAGTCGTTGTTCTTCCGCTTCGCCCTGTTCATCGGCGCGGTGGCGTGCGGGCGGGCGGCCCGTACGGCCTCGCAGGCGGTCGTGAGCGGGCTGGCACTGGCCGTCGGAGCCTACGCCGCCGGGACGGCGACCGACCTGCTGCGCGGAGCGCCGCCGCCGTACGAGCTGATCCCGCTCGACCCCGTGGCAGGCGCCGCGCACGTCCTGTGGGTGGTCGCGCTTCCCCTGGCCGGTGTGCTGCTGGCCCATCTGACCCGGCGCGAAGGACCTGCGGGGGACCTGGCGGCCGCCGTCCTGGTTCAGGGGCAGTCGTTCCCCGCCGCGCTCGCGCTGCTGCCCTCGGGTGAGGAGGGCTGCTGCGTTGCGGTGGAGGCGGCCCATCCGGGACAGGACTGGGCGAGCCTGGCCCTCGCGGTGGCGCTGGTGGTGCTGCTTCGGCCGACCCTGTCAGGGCGCCTGCGTGCGCTGCTGGGCGGCGTCGTGCTGACGGCGCTGCTGGTGGGCGGGGCGTCGACGACGGGCTGGGCGTGAACCCACGAGGCCTGGCCCCTGCCGCCTTGCGCCGATGTGGATCTTCCCGACTATTGTGATCTCCGTCTGTTGGAGGGGGAAGGCTGAGGATGGCGGTGGGCGGAGCCGAGGACTCTCTCGGAAGCCGGTACGTCCTTCTGGACGAGATCGGCGCCGGTGCGATGGGAACGGTCTGGAGGGGGCGGCACCGCGACAGCGGGGAGATCGTGGCGGTGAAGCTGCTGCGTGACAGCCTCTCCGGCGACCACGAGCTCGTCCTGCGGTTCGTGCAGGAGCGCAACGTGATGAAGTCACTGCGCCATCCGCACATCGTCGCAGTGCGCGACTTCGTCATCGAGGGCGAGCGCCTCGCTCTGGTGATGGACTTCGTCGAAGGGGGCGATCTGCGTACGCTCCTCCAGCGGCAGGGCACGCTGCCCCCCGCGCAGGCGGCGCGGCTGATGGCCCAGGTCGCCGACGCGCTGGCCGCGGCGCACGCCCTGGACGTCGTGCACCGCGACGTCAAGCCGGGCAACGTCCTGATCGACAGGGCCACCGGGCAGGTACGGCTGACCGACTTCGGCGTGGCCCGCATCGTCCATGGCCCTGGGCTGACCCAGACCACCTCGGTCATCGGCACGCCCACGTACCTGTCCCCCGAGGTCGCCGACGGCAGCGCGCCCACGGCGGCGGTGGACGTGTACGCCCTGGGCCTGATCCTGTACGAGCTGCTCGCCGGGCGTCCGCCGTTCGTCGGCGACCATCCGATGGCCCTGCTCAGGCAGCATGCGACGGCCGCGCCCAGGCGACTGCCAGGCATGCCCGACGTCCTGTGGCCTGTCATCGCGGCGTGCACCGCCAAGGATCCTGCTCGGCGTCCGGCCGCCGCGCAGGTGGCGGCGGCGCTGCGCCAGGCGGCGCCTTCGCTGGCGGCCATGCCTGCGCTGCCTGCCGTCGCCAGAGGAGAGGCGCCCTCCGTCACGTCCGAGCCCCTGTCCGCGACGGGCCCCGTCCCTGCGCCCGAGACCGTGGCCTCGGGCCGGCGCCGGTGGCCCAGGCAGCGGCTGGCCGTCGTCGCGGCGGCCGCGGTGGCGCTGGTGCTCAGTGCGGCGGCCGTGGCCGTCGTGGCGCCGTGGCGGGCGCCCGACGCGGGGGCGTCGCCCAGTCTGGCCGTCGCGTCGGCCGTGTCGACCCCGCAGGACCCCAGCCCTCCGCTGCCGGCGGTCGGCACGGAGGTCGGCACGGCGAAGAGCACGCCCCCGCAGTCGCCGAAGGAGCGGACGGTGCGCAGGCGTCCGCAGGAGGCGACCGTCTCCGAACAGCCCGAGCGACCGGCCACGGCCAAGCAGCCCGTGCCGCGCGTCACGACCCCGCGACCCCGGCGCACGACGGAGGAGCCGGTCGAGCCGCCGCGCGAGAGCAGGCAGGACGACATCCCGGCCGAGGAGACGGAGCCGAACTGGCGCTGCCGTTCGTGGATCACCACGGGAACCGGCACGGACACGGAGATGTCGCCCTGCATGGCCGTGGTGGGCGAGGTCCTGCACGTCAAGGGGCGGATCAGGGGGTCCACCTCGGTCTCCTCGGACATCCACGTGCAGCTGTTCAACACCGACGCCGACGCCAACGTCTCCCAGCCCTTCATCTGCTCGGGTGTCTCCCCCTCGAGCGAGGGCGAGATCGTCACCTGCGGCCCCTTCACCACCACGGCGGCGCGTACCGGGGCCAAGCTCGACGTGCGCCAGCGGTGGAAGAGAACGGGCACGGCCACCTTCGGCGGCGGCGCGGAGAGCCCCTACACCGTCTGGTGAGGGCCGTCCCGGCCGGTGGGGCCTGTCCAAGAAGCGGCAAAGGGGGGCGAGGCGCCCTTCCCGCCGGGTAGGGGCAGCGGCATGGCTCGATGTCTGGTCACCGGCGCGACCGGCTATCTCGGCGGACGGCTCGTGCCCGAACTGCTCGCGGCCGGGCACGACGTCCGCTGCATGGTGCGGTCGGCGGGACGGCTGCGCGACCTGCCGTGGGCCGCGCAGGCCGAGATCGCCGAGGCGGACGCGCGCGACCCCGAGCGCACCGGCGCGGCGCTGCGGGACATCGACGTCGCCTACTACCTGATCCACGGCATGAGCGGAGGACGGGGTTTCGCCGAGGCCGACAGGCAGGCCGCGCACACGTTCGCCGCGGCGGCCGGGCGGGCGGGCGTGCGCCGGATCGTCTACCTCGGCGGGCTCACGCCGGGCGCGTCCGAGGGACACGACCTGTCCGCGCACATGAGCTCGAGGGCGGAGGTCGGCGAGATCTTCCTGTCGTCGGGCGTGCCGAGCGTGGTGCTCGGAGCGGCGGTGATCATCGGCTCCGGGTCGGCCTCCTTCGAGATGCTGCGCTACCTGACCGAGCGGCTGCCGGTGATGACGACGCCGCGCTGGGTGCGCAGCCGTACCCAGCCCATCGCCGTCCGCGACGTGCTGCGCTACCTGGTCGCATGGGCGGGCATCCCGGAGGAGGTCAACAGGGCCTTCGACATCGGCGGGCCCGACGTGCTGAGCTACGCCGAGATGATGCGGCGCTACGCGGCCGTCGCGGGGCTGCCGCCACGGCTGATCATTCCGGTGCCGCTGCTGAGCCCGAGGCTGTCGAGCCTCTGGGTGGGACTGGTCACGCCGGTGCCCGCCGCCATCGCACGTCCCCTCGTGGAGTCGCTGCGGACTCAGGCCGTCTGCGCCGAACACGACATCGCCCGGTACGTCGCCGACCCGCAGGGCGGCCTGATCGGCTTCGACCTGGCCGTCTCGCTGGCCCTGCAGAGGATCAAGGAAGCCGACGTCGTGACCAGGTGGTCGTCGGCGAGCCTGCCCGGCGCGCCGAGCGACCCGCTGCCCACCGATCCCGACTGGGCGGGCGGCAGCCTCTACATCGATCGGCGCACCGCCACCGTCGCCGCGGGCCCCGAGGAGCTGTGGCGGGTCATCGAGGGGATCGGCGGCGAGAACGGCTGGTACTCCCTGCCCATGGCGTGGAAGATCCGCGGCGCGCTCGACAGGCTGGTCGGCGGCGTCGGTCTGCGCCGCGGCCGCCGCGACCCCCTGCGCCTGCGCGTGGGTGACTCCATCGACTTCTGGCGGGTCGAGGAGCTCGAGCGGGGGCGCCTGCTGCGCCTGCGGGCGGAGATGCGCCTGCCCGGTCTGGCCTGGCTGGAGCTGAGCCAGAGCGTCGAGGACGGCCGGACCGTCTACCGCCAGCGAGCCGTCTTCCATCCCCACGGACTGCTCGGGCACCTCTACTGGTGGGCGATCTACCCCTTCCATGGCCTGATCTTCGGCAGGATGCCGAGGAACGTGGCGGCCGCCGCCCGTCGCGGCAGCTCGCGGTAGCGGGGCTCGACGGTCGCGGTGCAACTTCGCGGGCCTGGAATCCGAAAGAATGACCGGGGGGTGGCATGGACGACCTGAGCGAGGAGGAGGCGGGCTACGGCATCGGCGCCGTCGCCCGGCGACTCGGCGTGCCCGCCCCCACCCTCCGCACCTGGAACCTGCGCTACGGCATCGGCCCCAGCAGGCGCAGCCCGGGCGGCCACCGGCGTTACGACGCGGGTGACCTGCGCCGCCTGGAGGAGATGAACCGGCTGATCCACGCGGGAGTCGCCCCCGCGGAGGCCGCGCGAGAGGCGCTGAGACTGCGCCCCTCCGAGACAGGCCGCGACGGCGGGACCGGGGACGGCGGCCCCGACGGCGGCCTCGACGTCCGTGCGCCGGTCCGTCAGGTGCCGTCGCCGGCGATGCTGGCGCGGGCGGCGAGCGTGCTCGACTCCCCCACCGTCGCCGACGGCGTGCGCGCCGCGCTCGACCGGTACGGCGTGCGGTGGACCTGGCACCAGCTCGTGTTGCCGGTCTTCGAGGCGATCACGCGCAAGGACCTGGGCATCGACGTCGAGCACCTGTTCTCCAACCAGGTCCTGGCCGCGCTGCACCCGCTCGTCGAGCCGCCGAGACAGGACACGCCTGCCCGTCCTGTGCTGCTGGCCTGCGCCGAGGACGAGCAGCACAGCCTGCCGATCTACGCGCTGGCGGCCGTCCTGACCGTCGAGCGGGCGGTGCAGACCAGGGTGCTCGGCGCCCGTACCCCCTACTCCGCGCTGGCCGACGCGATGCGCCGCCTCGGTCCCGCGGTGGTCTTCGTGTGGTCGCAGCAGGACTCCACCGGCGATCCCGCCCCGCTGGCCGCGCTGCCGTCGCTGCGCCCCACCGTCCGCGTCGTCGTCGGCGGTCCCGGCTGGTGGGACGGCCTGCCGAGGGGCGTCACCAGGGTGTCCACGCTCGACGCGGCGGTCTCCCAGGTCATGCACGCACTGGCCTGATCTCCCTTGTCTTGGTTGCACGCCTTCGCGCGGCCGAGTATGAATAGGTTTTGAATAAGTTATCTTCGAGTGGGAGGGGATCGCGATGGAGGAGTTCAGCGAGAGCTATCGAGCGCACGCCGCTTCCGTGCGCGCCTACCTGCGGCGGCTGGTGCCCGTGCAGGACCTCGACGACGTGCTGCAGGTCGTCTTCACCGAGGCCTGGCGTTCCCGGCAGCGCTTCGACCCCGACCGGAGCATGCGCGCCTGGCTGCTCGGCATCGCCCACAAGCGGGGCGTCGACCACCTGCGCGCCCGCGCCGCGCCCACCGTGTCGCTGGACGTCGTCGGCGACCCTCCAGGACACGACGGCCGCATCGACGACCAGGCGCTGGCCGACCGCGACCAGCTCCGCAGGGCGCTGGCCGAACTGCCCGCGCCGCAACGCCAGGCGATCGAGCTGGCCTACTACGGCGACCTGAGCCAACGGGAGATCGCCGAGCGGCTGCACGTGCCGCTGGGCACCGTCAAGGCAAGGACCGCCCGCGGCCTGCACCGCCTGTCCGCCCTGCTGGCCGCGGCATGATCCGCCCACGCGTGGCCGCGTCGAGCTGCCTGCTCGGCGAGCTGGTGCGCTTCAACGGCGGCCACAGCCGCGACCGCTTCCTGAGCGGCGCGCTCGACGCCCATGTCGACTGGGTGCGGATCTGCCCCGAGATGGAGGCGGGCCTCGGCTCGCCGCGCGAGACGCTCCGCCTGGAGTCCTCGGCGGCGGGGCCTCGCCTGATGACCCGCAAGACCCGCCTCGACCTCACCGACCGCATGACCGCCCTGGCGACCGAGCGCGCCGCGGGCCTCGACGTCGACGGCTACGTGTTCAAGGCCAAGAGCCCCAGCTGCGGCATCCACGGCATCCCGTCCACCGGAGGCGACCGCAGGAACAGGGGCGTCTTCGCCGGGGTCGTGATGGACGCCCACCCGCTGCTGCCCGTCGAGGACGAGGGCCGGCTCCACGACGCGCTGATCCGCGAGACCTTCGTCGAGCGGATCTTCGCCCACGCCAGGCTGCGCGCCCTGTTCGCGACCGGCTGGACGCCACGCGACCTCGTCGCCTTCCACGCCAGGCACAAGATGCAGCTGCTCGCCCACGACCCGGCCGGCTATCGCGAGGCGGGCCGCGTGGTGGCCCGCGCGGGCGCGCGCCCGCGCGGGGAGCTGGCCGCCGACTACACCCGGGTGTTCTGCACGACCCTCGCCAGGAAGGCCGGTGTCGGCCGCAACGTCAACGTGCTCCACCACTGCCTCGGCATGATCAACCTGGACGCCGCGCGCAAGGCGGACCTGGTCGAGGTGATCGCCTCCTACCAGGCGGGGCAGGTCGCGCTCAGTGTCCCTGCCACCCTCCTGCGCCACCACGCGCGCGGAGAGGGCGCCGGCTACGTGAGCGACCAGACCTACTTCGCGCCGTACCCCGAGGATCTCGGGCTCCGCAACCACGTCCTGGCACCCGCCTGAGCCGAACCCGGTGTCCCACCCCGCTCCGAAGTCGATGGAGAAGAACATCTCATGAGCGTCACCCTTCCTCCCGCCCGCCACTGGGCCGCCCTGCCGATGTTCGTCCTCGCCGTCGCCCTGGTGGCCGTCGCGGGCTCGCTGTCGTCGGCCAGCACGGGCAGCCAGTACATCGCCCTGGCCAAACCCACCTTCGCGCCGTCGCCGTGGCTGTTCGGCCCGGTCTGGACGATCCTCTACTGCCTGATCGCCGTCGCCGGCTGGCTGGCGTGGTCGGCGCGCGGCTGGACCCCCGCGCTGGGCGTCTACACCGCGCAGCTGCTGCTGAACGCGGTCTGGACGCCGCTGTTCTTCACCGCCGACCAGTACGGCCTCGCCTTCGCCGACATCAGCCTGCTGTGGCTGCTGATCGTGGCCAACGTCGTGCTGTTCTGGCCGATCCGGCGCGCCGCGGCGCTGCTGCTGCTGCCCTACCTGCTGTGGGTGACCTACGCCGCGGCGCTGAACCTCGCCATCTGGCAGCTCAACTGACGCGCTCCTCCCACTTCGGGTCGTCACAGGCCCATGAGCGGGCCGTACTCGTTCATCACCCTGGCGTCGATCGCGGCCTGCCTGGGCGCGTACCGGGCGTAGAACTCCTTGCCGCACTCCAGGTCGTCCAGCGCCGCCTTGATCTCCCGCTCGAGGTACGGCCTGGCCTGCGCGGGTGAGAGGGTCGGACCGTAGTGGACGCCCGGCTTAGGGTTGTCGAACTCCTTGGCGCCCAGCTTGTCGGACTCCTTCAGGATCTCATCGTGCCCTCTCCTGGCCAGGTCGGTCGGCCTGGTGGAGGAGACCTTGTAGCCCTTGACCGTGAGGCAGTCGGCGAAGCCTGCCGCCAGGCTCACCAGCTCGGGGTCCCCGTCGATCTCGGTGGCCGCTAGCCTGGCCGAGGCCGCGTTGAGCTGCTCGGCCGCGTCCGTCGTCGAGCTCGCCTCCTTGCCGAGCACCTCCTTGGCCGCCTTGCGGAAGCAGCCGCTCTCCACCTTCCTGTAGGCGGCGAGCTGGGAAGGGTTGAGCTTCATCATGATCGCGTTGTTCGGGTTCTCGACCACGGCGTCGACCCCTCCTGCCAGGCGATCCCTGGGGTAGACGTGGCGCGAGAAGATCCCGAAGCCGTACTTCTGCCGGTACGCCTTCATGCTGTCGTAGCCGGACAGATCAGGCCTGTCCTCACGGGGAAGCACGAAGGGCACGTACTTGAAGCCGCCCTGCTTCATGCAGTCGGCCTTGATCTGCTCCATTCGGGGTCGCGGGTCCTGGCCCCTGCTCGGAGAGGGGGCGGCGGCCTGTTCGGCCGCGCATCCCGAGATCAGGGCAAGCGAAAGCAACCACGTGACACGACGCATAGGGGGAACTCCCGATCAGTCGATCGCGCGCGTGCGCGCGCCGTACGGCACCACGGCCGTGAGAAGGGTGAGCAAGGCCAGCACGCCCCAGTAGGCCAGGTCCTGGCGCGACTGGTGGAGCAGGTGCTCGCCGAAGGCGGCCGAGGTGGCCGCCAGGTAGAGCGCGGCGGCCAGCGCCCAGCGCAGGTCGCCGGTCAGACGTCCGGCCCACACGGCTCCTGCCAGCACCGCGGCCTCGGCCGTCACGCGCAGCAGGGGTCCTGGGGCGGCGTCGGTCAGCGCCATCCAGGCGGGGTCCGCGCCCGCCACCAGCAGGGCGGCGGGCGCCCACCACAGGGATCTGCGCCGCAGCGACCCTCCGCGCCAGGCGAGGATCCCCAGCCCCGCGACGTTCAGCACGGGGCCGGCGGCGGCGCCGAGGAGGCCGCTGTAGCCGTAAAGGGAATGGTCGAGCAGGAATCCAGGTTCGACGGGCAGCAGGGTGGCGTCGAGGAAGACGGCGCCGGTGCCGATCGCTCCCATCTTGACGGCGGTCAGTGACGCCAGCGGAAGGGCGAGGCGGGCCCGGCCGAGGACGACGAGTGCGAGCGTGAGGGCCGACAGCGCCAGCCATCCGGGGACGGCGGCGGCGTAGGGCAGCAGGGTGGCCAGGTGGGCCGCGCTCAGTGCGGTGACGCCCAGGTGCAGCCCGTCCGTCCAGGCAGGGCCGCGGGCCGCCTGCCAGGCCCGTTCGCGCACCCCGTTGACGAGTAGTCCCGCTGCCTCCTTGAGTGGAGGCGTGGTACGCGCAGGGTCGGTGTGGCCGAGCAGGATGTCGAGGAGTTCCTCGCCGTAGGCCGAGCGGTAGGAGCGCGGGTAGGCCCGCATCAGCCGCCGGTAGCGCCGTTCCAGAGGGGTCACGCCGTGCCCAGGTCGGGCCTGGCTCTGACCAGCCCCGCGGCGTGGTGCATCCGTTCGGCCTCCGCGGCGGCGAGGGCCTTGCCGCTGTCGGTGATGCGGAAGTAGCGGCGGTTGCGGCCCTGGACGACCTCTTCGCGGTCGACGGCCAGGATCCCCTGCGCGGTCAGGCGTTCCAGGATGCCGTAGAGGGTGCTGATCGACGGCCTGACCCGCTGGCGGGAGAGCTCGGTGACCTTCCCGACGATGGCGTGGCCGTGCAGCGGGCCGTCGAGCAGCGCGGCGAGCACGAAGTACATCGGCTCGCTGACTTCGGTTGATCTTCGCGGCATGCCGGACAAGATACTCCGTTCAACGGAATCCAGGCAAGTCCGTAGGAGCATGGATAATGAAGTCGTTTCTGACGGGAGGTGGCGTTGAATCTGGCCAGCCTCGGGCTGACCGCGGAGCAGGAGCGGGTCTACCGATACTTCCTGCGAGTCCCTCACGCCGATCTCGATGCCGCCGCCGAGGAACTCGGTGTCCACCACCTGTCCGCCGTGGTCGACAGGCTCAAGACGCTGGGCATCATCGACATCAGCCTGGCCTCGGTCTCGCCCGCGAAAGCCGTCGACCTGCTCATCAGACGCCGCGTGGAGCAGACCTCACGCGAGCTCAACCAGCTCAGCGCCGCCTGGGACATCGTGCGCGACCTCGCCGAGGAGCAGCGCAGCGGGCGCCCGGTCGAGCTCGTCGAGCGGATCGAGGGCGTGGAGAACGTCAACCGGCGCATCCGCGAGTTCTCCTCCGCCAAGGAGGTCATGAACATAGCGAACGTGGTGAGAGCCCTGCCGCCCGACGACGAGAAGGTGCGGCGCTTTCGCAAGAGGCTCTCCGCGGGGCTGGTGAGCAGGACCCTTGTCTCCGAGAAGGCGCTGAGCGTTCCTGGCTGGCTGGAGTCCGCGCGCGAGGGGCACGCCCTGGGGGACCTGTGCCGCGTGAGCCCCGAGTGGAGCAGGCAGGTGCTCATCATCAGCAGGTCGGTCGCCTTCGTGCAGATCGACCCCGCCGACAGGACGGTCGGAGCCCTGCTGATCCGCCAGCCCGGCACGGTGGCCATCCTCGTCGACATGTTCGAGGGCATGTGGGCTCGCGCGCGCGAGCTGAACGAGCCGGAGCTGACCCCCATCGAACGGCAGGTGCTCCAGTCGCTCGCCCTGCACGACAAGGACGAGACCGCGGCGCGCGCGCTGAACATCTCCGTGCGCAAGTTCCGCACCCACGTGGCCGAGCTGATGGAGCGCCTCGGCGCCGGCAACAGGTTCCAGGCCGCCCTGCTCGCCAAGGAGCGCGGCTGGCTGTAACCGGAGCCCGGCCGTCCGGCGGCTGAGGGGCCGCCGACCTCAGAAGGGCTCGGACGCGACAGGCTCGGAGGCCACGGACCCAGACACGACGGGACCCGACACTGCAGGGCCCGACACTGCAGGGCCCGACACTGCAGGGCCCGACACTGCAGGGCCCGACACTGCAGGGCCCGACACGACAGGCCCCGACACCACGCGCTCGGCTTCGGTGCTCGTGAGGGTGGCCTGGTGGGCGACCCTGTGGGCGGCCTTGGTCGCCCTGGCCTCGCGGGCCATGGCGCACACCGCTCGCAGCGCGGGGCGCAGCCTGTCGCGCGCCAACGGATCGGCGAGCCTGCCGATGATGTCGAACTGCCGGATGCCGGGGCGTACCGGCAGGTCGGCGCGGTGCACGATCGCGCCGCCAGAGGTGAGCAGGCGGTGCAGTTTCGTCTGCGTCCACATCGCCTCGTGAGGGCCCACGCAGGAGGTGACCACCGCGGCAGGCTTGCCCACGAGGGCGCCGCCCGCCATGGGCGACGACGCCCAGCCGAGCGCGTGTGCCAGTTGGGGCGGCAGGAGGCTGTGCTCCGGAGCGACGATCACCAGCGCGTCGGCCGCGACCAGCGTCCGGCACAGCTCGGCGGCCTCGGCCGGCAGCCGGCCTCGGCGCAGCGGGGGCATGGCTTCGAGCCCGTCCCATACGTCGATGTCCGCCGGTTCGGGCAGCTCCAGCGCCACCGCCTCCAACAGGCGGTGGACATACGACCGCCGAAGGAAGACGCCCGCGATTCCTACGATCTTCATCCTGTCCCGTTCGTGCGCCCGCATGGTGTTGAGCCGGTGGTTCCCTGGCCCAGCCGATGAGGAACGCCCGAGCGGGTATCGACTCCGCCGGGAACGGCAATGATGCGGCAAGCCGACGACTCCCCGCCGGTGCCTGCCCCGAGCAGGCAGCAGACGGCTCGGAGCCTCAGCAGGAGGACGGCGGCGCCGCGCGGTCCGGACCCACGGTCCGGGCCGCGCGGCGCCGGCCGCCTGAGTCAGCGCGTAGGGAGGGGGCCACCGCTCGCGGTGGCGCGTTCATCACCTGCGCCGCCTCCGACGACCGTCACCGTGGCGGCTCGGGCTCACCGGCGGATCGCTGGGCGGCGCGGGCCTGCTGCAGTTCGGTGTTGATGCGCAACGCTTCGGCCAGCTGGTCCTCGAGGATGATGATGCGGCAGGCCGCCTCCAGGGCAGTGCCCTGGTCGACCAGCTCGCGCGCTCTGGCCGCCAGACGGAGCTGGTAGCGCGAGTAGCGGCGATGGCCGCCTTCGGAGCGTCGCGGCTCGATCAGCTTGGCGCTGCCCAGAGCCCGGAGGAAAGCGGGGGTGACACCCAGCATCTCCGCGGCCCGGCCCATGCTGTACGCGGGATAGTCCTCGTCGTCGAACTTGTCACCGAACGCGGCACGGGATGTGCCGCCGATGCCGGTTGAGGACTCCTCGGGCCTGCCGCCCGACGCCTTCACTGCTTGATCCATAAAACCTTCCCACACGCCGACGTGGGCCCCGGCGCCATGCGCCGGGGCCCAAAATGAGGTTAAACACCATCTACCGGCCAGTTGGCCGATTTATCTTTTTCCGCCTCGACGCCCACTGCGGGCGAGGACGCGGGGATCGCGGATGTGTGACCGTAGACCACCGTCCTGTCTGTGGAACTGCGGTACCCGCGCGGCGCAACCGACCGCGGCGGGCGATCCCAATGGCGTTCAACGCTCCCTTCTCTATCCCTGCATCTGTTCGACTTCATCCGGCAGCGCGCCCACGCGCCAGAGCCCCTTGCGTCCTACTCGGCCCCGACACGTCCGGCCTTCTGCCCACTTCCTACCTCTACGACAGCGCGTCCACGTTCCGGAGCCCTAACCACTGCCTTGCCCCAGAACGTCCGACCTTCTGTCACCTCTGCGTCAATCCACTGCCAACTGCACTCGTCCACGCTCGTCCGGGCAGGTCGTCGTCCTGCTACCTTCTGCCCTCGTGGATCCGTCCCTTGCGATGTCAGAAACATTAGCGCGATCAACCATGGATGTCTACTCCCGCCACTACAGGTTTTTGAAGGTGCGGGAATGAGGGTTCAGCCGGGATCAGCGGTCGACGGCCAGCCGCACGCCGAGGCCGATGAACAGGCCTCCCGTCGCGACGCCGACGCGACGGCGTGCCGGTGACGCAGCCACCCCCCGATGCGCCCGGCCAGCACCCCGACCGTGCCGTCCACCACGAACTCCAGCAGGATCAGGATGGTGCCGAGGATCGCGAACTGCAGCCAGACCTGGCCCAGCCGGGGGTCGACGAACTGCGGGAGGAAGGCGATGGTGAAGGTGACCATCTTCGGGTTCAGCAGGTTGGTCACCATGCCGCTGGTGAAGGCCCTGCGTCCCGACATCCTGCCCTCCCCCGCTACGGGCAGCTCGCTCTCGACGCCCTTGCGCTGCCGGATCATCTGCACGCCGAGGTAGACCAGGTAGACGGCCCCGAGGACGCGTACCACCGTGAAGGCCAGCGGCACCGCCTCGAAGAGCGCCGCCAGCCCCGCCGCCGCCACGGCGACGTGGACGGCCTCGCTCGTGGCCACCCCTGCGGTGGCGAGCAGTCCCGCCCGCGGGCCACCCCGCATTCCGCACCCGAGCGTGTCCACGCCGGAGACACTCCTCGCGGCACACCCCGCCTCGCCGTCGGCCGGTCATACTGTTGCCGTAACTTGACGCGGCGGGCCCGGGGGACGCTCGCCCCGCCGTATCCGCCTCCACCCGCGGGTTCCGCGAGGCATCCAGGGGTGTCCGGGCCACCGCTGCGGGCCTGTGGCTGCGGGACTCGCGGTGAGACCATGGAGGGACCCGTCGCGGAGGGAGCGCGCGTGGTCGATCCGTTCGGTCATCAACCCGGGGGGCCTTCCCCGCCGGGCGGGCTGCTCGACGTGCTGAACGTCGCGGCCGTGGTGGTGGACGCCGGAGGCCGCATCGTGCTGTGGAGCCCGCATGCCGAGCAGTTGTTCGGCTACTCCGCGCGAGAGGCGCTCGGCCAGTACGCCGGCAGGCTCCTGGTCGATCCCGAACACCTGAACCTGGTCATGGAGCTGTTCGACGAGGTGATGCGGAGCGGACGGCCGTGGGTCGGCGTCTTCCCCGTGCGGGTCAAGGACGGCTCCATCCGCCGGATCGAGTTCCGCAACATGCGCCTCCAGGACGACAGGCACAACCTGTACGCGCTCGCGCTGGCCACCGATCAGGCCACCCTGCGCCAGGTGGAGACCGATCTGGCGCTGTCGGACAAGCTGATCGACCAGTCCCCGATCGGGCTGGCCGTCCTGGACACCGACCTGCGTTACGTCATGGTCAACTCGGCGTTGGAGCGCATCAACGGCCGGTCGGCCGCTGAGCACCTCGGCAGGCACGTGCACGAGGTCCTGGTCTTCGTCGACGCCACGGCCGTCGAGGCCGCGATGCGCCAGGTCCTGGCCAGCGGCGTCCCCCTGATCGACATGTACGAGATCGACCTGCGCAACAGGGGGATCGCGTGGTCGACCTCCTACTACCGTCTGGAGGACACCGCCGGTCACGTGCTGGGGGTGGCGGTCTCGGTCGTGGACGTCACCGAACGCCACAGGGCGGCCGTCGAGGCGGCAGGCGCCCGGCGCAGGCTGGCGATGGTCGCCGAGGCGACCGTCCGCATCGGCACCACGCTCGACCTGCAGCGGACGGCGCGCGAACTGGCCGAGGTGGTCGTGCCCGACCTCGCCGACCTGGCCACCGTGGACGTCCTGGAGGAGATCCTGACCAACGGGCACGCCGAACCGCAGGCCGGCCACCCCGCTCGCTTCCGCGCGCTGGCGGTGGTCTCGGCCTACCCCACCGAGGCCATCGGCGCCGCCGACCCCGTCGACGAGGTGGTGACCTACGAGGCCGACCGGCTGGCCACCCGATGCGTGACGTCGGCCGCTCCGATCCTGGTCGAACACGTGGAGGGCGCCGCCCTGCATGACATCGCCAGGGACGCCGGCGCCGCCGCCCACCTCGCCGGGGCCGGGGTGCACTCCTACCTGGCGGTGCCGCTGATCGCCCGCGGCGAGGTCCTCGGCGTGCTGTGCATGGTGCGGGCCCGCAACCCGACCCCGTTCGACGGCGAGGACCTCGTGCTGGCCACCGAACTGGCCGCGCGGGCGGCGGTGTGCGTCGACAACGCCAGGCTGTACCGCAACGAGCGGAACACCGCGCTCACCCTGCAGCGGAGCCTGCTCCCCCATCCGCCGCCCTACCGGCCCGGGCTGAAGATCGCCTATCGCTACCTGCCCGCGGGAGCGGGCAACGAGGTCGGCGGCGACTGGTTCGACGTCATCCCGCTGGCCGACGGCAAGACCGCGCTCGTCGTGGGCGACGTGATGGGCAGCGGCATCGCCGCCGCGGCCACCATGGGCCAGCTGCGCACCGCGACCTCCACGCTGGCCGCGCTCGATCTCGACCCCGACGAGGTGCTGCGCCACCTCGACGACATCGCCGCGGGCCTGAGCCGTCCCTTCGTCACCTGCGTCTACGCCGTCTGCGACCCTGCGCACGGGCAGTGCCGCATCTCCACGGCCGGTCACCTGCCCCCGGTGTTCGTCCCCGCCGACGGCGTCGCCGAGCTCGTGGACATCCCTCCTGGCGCGCCGCTGGGGGTCGGCGGCGTCGACTTCACCACGGTCACGCTCCCCCTGACCCAGGACAGCCTGCTGGTCCTCTACACCGACGGCCTGGTCGAGACCAGGAACGACCCCATCCACCAGCGGCTCGACACCCTTCGCAGGCTGCTGGACGGCCCGCGCCGCCCGCTGGAGGAGACCTGCGACGTGCTCCTCCACGCGCTGCGCCCACCCGACGGCAGCGACGACGTCGTCCTGCTCGTCGCCAACCTCCGCCCCTGCCCCTCGGAGCGCCCGCCTGCGTCCGGGTGAGCGGCGCCCGTCACTGCGGTGTCGCCGTGACGCTCACCCCGCCCGCTGGTGGACGGCCACGGGTCACCGTTCCTGGGCGGCGCCGTCGATCGTCGCCGTCAACCGGACCTGGACGGTCACCGTCTTCTCACCGCGCGGCCGCGGCCCGCCCCGTCACCCGGTCCCCTGTCCCCCGTCGGCGTCGTCCGGCAGCCGGAGAGTGCCCTTCTCGTCCCGCACGTCCTCGATCACCTGGAGCCTGCCCACCGGGTTGCCCTGCGGGTCCACCGTCACGGCGACCACCTGGTCACCGTGGCACACCTCCCCCTTGGGCTGTCCCTCGCAGAACAGGACGTGTCCGGACTGCCGGTCCACCGTGCCGGGCACCAGCCGCCACACGCCGACGACCCTGCCCACGCTCGCCCCAGGGCGGTTGGCCCGCAGCCAGCCCGCCACCGCGGCCTGGACCTTCTTGTCGAAGGCCTGCCGCTCGGCGAAGGGCCGGAAGATCCGCGCGGTCACCTCCGGCGGCTCCGACGGATCCTCGGGGACGGCGTAGCCGGCGACGAACCGTGATCTCTCTGACAGCGCCGCGAGCAGCTTGCTCTCCGTCATCCTGAGCAGGGTCGGCTGCCCCGGCTCGCCCCGGGGACGCTTCCCTGCGACCACGGGCTCGACCAGGTTGACGGAGAGGCCGCCCCGGCCGTCACGAACCTTCGCCCACTCCTGGACGCACTCGCCGACATCTGCCAGCAGGGCCTTGACGTTGGCGTTCGTCGGCGCGGCCTCGATCCAGACCTCGTTCAGCGACCAGTTCGCCGCGATGATGGGGTGCCTGCACCGCTGGAAGGCGGTCGCCAGGTGCCGCCAGGCCGTTCCCAGCGACTTGCCCTTGTCCACGGCCTCTGCCAGCTTCCGCTCGCAGGGTTGCCGCTCGCAGGTGCCGGCGTCGGCGTCGACGCGTAACCGGACCACGGCGTCGGGGTCGCCGCTCAGCGAGAAGACGACCTCCGAGCCGGAGGTCTCGGGGAACAGATTGCGGGCGGTGACGACCGTCAGCTGCCCGGGGAACTGCTTGGCGGCCAGTTCCTCCGCCCTGCGGCGGTCGTCACCTGTGCCGAGCGCGCACCCTCCGGCCGCCAGCGCCAGGACGGCCAGCCCGGCGGTCCACCGTCCCGCGTTCGCCACGAGCGCTCCCTTGAAGATCGAGACCGATGACGACAACGATAAGCGAGCTGTCGGCCCGTCACTCCCCTGTCGCGCCGTCGATGAGCTGCCTGGCGACGTCGAGGTGGCCGACGTGCCGCGCGTACTCCTGGAGCAGGTGGAACAGGATCCGCCCGAGCGCCGGAGCCTGCCGTGCCGTCTGGAATCGACCGCCGAGGCGGGCCGATTCGCAGAGCCTCCCGCTCAGGGCTTGCCGCTCAGCTGCCGGCGCAGCAGGCAGAACTCGTTGCCCTCAGGGTCGGCGAGCACGTGCCAGGACTCCTCACCCGTCTGCCCCACGTCGGCGGGCCTGGCGCCGATCTTCAGCAGCCGGTCCAGTTCAGCGGCCTGGTCCCGGTCGGTGGGGTTCACGTCGATGTGCAGAGGGAGCTTGCCCGACTTCGGAGTGTCCGTCGGATTGAACACGATGGTCGGCTGAAGGCCGCCGGATCCCTCCTCCGGGCCGATCTCGACGCTGCCGTCGCCGCGGTCGAGCACCACGTAGCCGAGCACTTCGCACCAGAAAGCCGCAAGCCGCTCAGGGTCGCGGCTGTCGAGCACCAGTTCGCTGATTCGACATGCCATGAGCTCGCCGTACCCGCCCGGCATCCCGCCACTCCTGACGGTCGCCCCGAGCGACACCCTGACCAGGCAGACCGCCATCCGCGCACGGCCTCCCGTCCATGGCGCCTTGAAGATCAGACGCACTCGATCGGCCCTGAAAGAGACGTTCACGGCTCGGCGCGCACGGCCAGGGGAACACCAGGCGTCGGCTCAGGCCGTCTCCGCCGCTCGGCGCGCGCGGTAGGCGCTGGCCTTGGCTCGGTTCTGGCAGGACAGGCCGCAGAACCTTCGGGAGGCGTTCCGCGTGGTGTCGAAGAAGACCGACTCGCAGCCCCCCGCCTCGCAGGATCGGAGTCTGGCGGCCTGGCCCACGCCGATGACCATGGCCAGGGCGGTGCCCGCGTCGGAGGTCCAGGCGTCGACCAGGTCGGCGTCGGCACGGTGGAAGGCCAGGACGGGCTGTCCGTCGGGGTGGCCGTGCAGGTTGGGTACGGCGGCGTGCCGTACCAGCAGCTGATTGAGACCCTCGGCCCTGGACTCGATCCTCTCCTCCGGGTCGAAGACGGGCCGCAGCCGCAGCGCGACGACCGCGAGCCTGTCGGCGTCGGAGTCCGTGAGCGACTGGCTCTGGGGCAGCCCGGCGGTGGCGAGCGCCTGCTGGATGGCCTCACGGCGGTCCTGTCCCGTGGCCGGCGACACGACGTCCCGCCCGCGCGCCCGTGAGATGGCCAGCTCGTTCACCAGGAGCACGGCCCGCCGGACGTGCCGCTCAACGTAACTGTCTATTTGGGCTTGACCAGTGATTCGCCAGGCTTCTATAGTCACTGTCATATTCTATCTAGACAGTGAGGCAACAATGTCGGAGTACGCGGGTCTCTCTCGCAGGATGTGGCACCAGATCGAACCGGTGCACGCCCTGCTGTACTTCTCACCCCAGGCGTTCGACGAGGCGTCGGGGCTTGGTTACGACATCGAGTCGCGCTGGCCGAGCTACTTCGCCTGGCGCTGGGCGCCGCTCGGCACCCCCGGCGCGCGGCTGGTCACCGCCACCGCCTACAGCTTCAGCCCGGCCATGGTCGCTGAACACGTTCCGGCGATCTGGGCGACGGCCGCCCCGGAGAAGGTGCTCGACGCCCGGCTTTCGGCGGTGGACCGCACCTACCGCGCCCTGCTCGGCGACAGGCTCGACAGCCCCGACCTCGCCGAGGCCGCCGAGCTGGCCAGGCGGGCGGCGGAGAGCGTGAAGGTGGCGCACCGGCCGCTGGCCGCGGCCAATCTGGACCTGCCCTGGCCCGAGGAGGCGCACCTGGTGCTCTGGCAGGCGTACACGATCCTGCGCGAGCATCGCGGCGACGGGCACCTGGCGGCTCTGCTGTCCGCCGGTCTCGACGGCTGCGAGGCGCTCGTCTCCTTCGCCGCGATCGGCGCGGCCCCGGCGGCGAACTTCGCGGGGCGCGGCTGGAGCGAGCAGGAGTGGGCGGCGGCAAGCGACCGGCTGTCCGCGCGCGGACTGCTCGACGACGAAGGGCAGGCGACCGAAGAGGGGCGGCGACTCCGTGACCAGGTCGAGCGGATGACCGACGAACTGGCGGCGGGCCCGTGGCGTGCGCTCGGGGCCGAGCGCGCCGAACGGCTGGCCCAGCTGAGCCTGCCCCTGCTGGGCGCCGCCTTCGAGTCCGGCCTGCTGCCGATGACCAGCACCCTGGGCATCGGCAAGGTGCAGGCGCCCGCATGACACTCGATGTGCTGACCGGCGAGCAGACGCTCCTGAGGCGGGCCGAGTTGGTGAGCGTCTACCGTGAGGCGTTCACCGGCCCGCCGTGGCACGAGAGCGAGGAGGCGGTCGGGGCCTTCCACGACCGGCTCACCGCCGACGCCGGACGAGCGGGCTTCCGCGCCGTCCTGGCCACCGGAGATGCGGGGCCCTGCGGATTCGGCACGGCCTGGCCGACCACCTCGCCGTTCCCCACCGAGCGCAGCTACGGCAAGGTGCTCGCGGCGCTCGGCCAGGACGGGACGGCCCACCACCTCGTCGGCGCGCTGGAGGTGGACGAACTGGCGGTCGCGCCGCACGCGCGCGGGCAGGGCCTGGCCGGTCGCATCCTCGACCTGCTGTGCGATCAGCGTCGCAGCTGGCTGCTGACCTCCCCGAAGGCCCCTGACGCCATCCGGCTGTACGAGCGCTCCGGCTGGCGAAGGGTCGTCGACGATCCCGAGGTGGTGGTGTTCGTCAAGCCAGGTCAGGCAAGCCCTTGAGCGTGGTGAAGCGACGCGGTGGAGCCGCCGCCGAGGCGGGGTGGCGACGGCGACGGTCCCCGGTCAGCCGTTCAGCTCCGCCATGGCTTCGACGATGTCAGCGTTGTCGGACTGCAGGCGCCCCGCCCAGCCCGCGTTCTCGAGCGGGTAGTGGTTCATGAGGATCAGTGTCTCCTCGGTGTTCGCGATGCCGTCGTATGCCTCGGCGATCGCGGTGTGGATCTTGGCTGCCATCCGCCTCTTCGCGTCGAGGCTGGCCAATTCGGGTGCTTCGAGGAAACACAGGGGCCGGATCGGCTCCGCGGCGAGACGCCCGTCCTGGGCGACCTGGTCGGGCGCGTACTCGCGCAGCCAGATCCTGACGTCGGGAATGTGGTAGGCCGCGTCGATCGCCGCGGTGATCTCCTTCATCATCTTCTGCTTGGCCTCGGACCGGACTCCGGTGGGAGCCTCGATGAAGAACTGGGGCATGGCAACGGTCTCCTGTTCAGCGGGTCATCAACCGACAGTCGGACAGTACAACTAAAGAGTCGGGAAAAACAACCAACTAGATGTCCTTCCCGACTCTCGAGTAGGCTCGTCGGTGTGGCGGGCAGGCGGAAGTACGACGACGGGTGCGCGGTGGCGCACGGACTCGACCTGATCGGCGAGCGGTGGGCGCTCCTGGTCGTTCGCGAGCTGCTCCTCGGCCCGAAGCGCTTCACCGACCTGCGCGCGGGGATACCGGGAGCGAGCGCGGACATGCTGACCCAGCGCCTGCGCGAACTGTCCGAGTCGGGCGTCGTCCGGCGGCGCAGGCTCGCCCCGCCCGCCGGCTCCTGGGTGTACGAGCTGACCGCGTGGGGTGCGGAACTGGAGCCGATCGTCACGCGGCTCGGCCGGTGGAGCAGCCGCTCACCGAGGCTGCGGCGCGACGCCGCGATCGGCGTCGACTCCCTCGTCCTGTCCCTCAAGGCGCTGTTCGACCCCGAGGCCGCGCAGGGGTTCGACGCGGTCGTGGCGCTCAGGCTCGGCGAGGACCGCTTCCTGGTCGAGATCGCCGGCGGGCGGCTGGGGATCGCGCGAGGGCAGACCGAGCGGGCCGACGCGACGATCGCGGCCGATCCCGACACCCTGAGCGCGCTGTTGTACGGAGACCTGCCCGTCGCGGACGCCGTGCGGGCAGGCCACCTGGTGCTCGACGACCCAGGGGGCCTGGTCGAGCGGTTCCTCCGCCTGTTCCCCCTGCCGGAGCCGGCCGCCCTGCCGAACGACGCGGGGTGACCCTCGTAGGCGCTACGAGGCAGGAGGCCAGTTCCTGAGGAGGGCGTCGAGCGCGTCCATGGCGCTGGACCAGGAGGCGTCCACCTCACGCGCGTGGTGGCGGAAGCCGCCGGCCGTCTCCAGGCTCACGTATCCGAAGAAGGCGCTGTGCAGCAGCCGCACCGCGTCCGTCTGGGCGGGCTCCCGCAGCTCGTAGCCGCGCAGGATCGCCCGCGTCAGCTCGGAGTGCCGTCGCGCCGCGCTGGCGGCCGCCGTCTCCGGGTCGAGCTCCATGCGCATGGCCGCGTACCTGCCGGGATGCTCCTTCGCGTAGTCCCTGTAGGCGTTCGCGAAGGCCACCAGGGCGTCCTTGCCCGCACGGCCCGCCAGCGCGGCGGCGGCCCTGTCGGCGAGCTCCGCCAGGGCGAACACCGCCACCCTGACCTTCAACTCGTGCGCGTTCTTGACGTGTGAGTACAGGCTCGCGTCCTTGACGCCGAAGCCGCGCGCGAGCGCCGAGACGGTCACGTTCTCGAAGCCGACCTCGTCGGCCAGGTCCGCCGCCGCCTCGGTCAGGCGTGCGGCGGTCACCCCCGCGCGTGTCATGCGTCACCCTTCGCGTTTCCTAGAGCTTCTAGGATCCTACTTAATCAGTCGCGACATTGCTCTAGGAAGGGTAGTTTCGTGGCCATGAGAGAGGTTACCGAGCGCGACATCCGCGCGTCATTCGTCAACTGCACCAAGGGGGAGGCGAAGCGTCTGGCCGTCCCCAAGGACCTGGCCGCGCTGCCGTGGGAGGACCTGGACTTCCTCGGGTGGCGGGATCCGGGCGCGCCGGAGCGGGCCTACCTGGTCACCGAGTCCGGCGACGGGTTCGTGGGCGTGGCGCTGCGGCTGGCCTCTCCCCATGCCGGTCACGTACGGCGCAGCATGTGCTCGTTGTGCCTGACCATGCACACGGGGGACGGCGTCTCGCTGATGACCGCGCGCAGAGCGGGCAAGAGCGGGCAGCAGGGCAACTCGGTCGGCGCCTACATCTGCACCGACCTGGCCTGCTCGCTCTACCTGCGAGGCAAGAAGGAGATCGGGCTCGGCGGGCGGCTGCACGAGTCGCTCACGCTGGAGGAGCAGATCGAGAGGACGGCGGGCAACCTGGCCGGGTTCCTGGACAAGGTGGTCGCGTGACGACGTCGAACGAGCCCGCGGTGCCCTGCTCGTAACCGCGGCGGCTACACCGGCCGCGTCGCGGCCTCGGGCAGGACGTCGGGCCTGCGCCGGGCACCGCGCTCGAAGGCAGCGGTGCAAGCCCGCTCACCGAGGGCGAGCCTGACCGTCCGCGTGATGCGGTCCACGTCGCCGCGCTCACCGGGCGGCAGCGGCGCGGACACCGACCGCCTGGCCTGCGCGGCGGTGCCGAGGAGCTCGGCGGCGAGCCTGTGCCGTCCCGCCAGCGCGTGCGCGCCGGCGAGCCCTTCCAGGGCCAGCGCGAGAGCGCGGACGTCGCGCGTCTCCCGCGCGGCGGCATGACCCTCCAGATGTACGGCGAGCGCGGCGTCGGCCTGCCCGCGCAGCTCGTGCACGAACCCGAGCTCGGCCAGGGTCAGCGCGATGCCCGGCTGGTAGCCGATGGCCTGGTTCGCGGCGAGTACCCGGCGCGCGTGCGCCTCGGCGACGTCCAGCCGCCCCTGCCGTCGAGCGCCGAGCGCCAGCCCGAACTCGGCGAACTGGACGGCCGGCATGCTGGACTGCTCGGTCGCGAGCCGAAGCGCCTGGGTGTGCAGCCGCTCGGCCGCCTCGTGATCGCCCGTGAGCAGGGCGATCCGGCCCAGGCCTGACAGGCGCTGGGACACCTCGGTCCACAGGCCGAGCTCCTCGGCGATGCGCAGCCCCTCGCTGTTGAGCCTGCCCGCCCGCGGATAGTCGCCCTCGATCTCCGCCGCCGTCGTGAGGCTGTCGATGGCCTGCAACCTGCCCCACTGGTCGCCGAGTTCCTCGAAGAGGGCGTGGCTGCGCTCGCCGTCGCGCCGGAGGGCGGCGAGGTCGCCGCGGAGCATCGCCTGGGTGGCCCGCGCGCTGAGCGCGGCGGCCACGCCCCACCGGTCGCCGAGCTCGGTGCACTCGCGCAGAGCGCGGGCGACCAGATGCTCGCTGTCGCTCATGCCGGTCCCCGCGAAGAGGGTGGAGCCGAGGAACAACCGGGCTCTGGCGGCGGCCCTGGGATCGTCGAGTCCGTCGAGCAGGTCGAGGACGGGTCCGAGCGGACGCCTCACGCCCTCGACGAGCAGCTCGAAGGCCGCCTGCCAGGCCAGGGCCACGGTGTGCGCGCGTTCAAGGGAGTCGTCCCCGTGCGGCGGGCCGGGAGCGGGCAGCGCCAGGGCCGCGGCGAACGCTCGGCGGCCCTCGCCCAGCCTGCCGCGCAGCACCCAGTACCACGCCAGCGCGTTGACCAGCCGTAGCGCCAGGCCGGTGGCGTGCAGGCGCACGGCGCGCTCGAGCGCCACCCGGAGGTTGGCCGCCTCGCTGTCCAGCCTGCGCAGCCACTGCCCCTGCTCGTGTCCGCGCAGCCGAGACTCGGCCTGTTCGGCGAGCTCGACGTAGTGGTGAGCGTGCAGCAGATGAACGCGATCGCGCTCGCCTGCCTCGTCGAGCCGTTCGGCGGCGTAGGCGGCGATCGACTCCAGCAGCCGGTAGCGGGGGCCGGGCCCGACGGCGACGAGCGACCGGTCGACCAGCCGGCCCACTATCTCGGCCACCTCAGCCGCCTCCCAGCCGGGTGACGCGCTCACCGCTTCGGCTGCCCGCAGGCCGCAGCCGTCGGCATGAACCGACAGCCGGCGCAGCACGGCCCGTTCGGGCTCGGACAGCAGCGCCCAGCTCCAGTCGATCACGGCGCGAAGGGTGCGCTGCCTGGCGGGGGCTCCGCGCCGCCCCGCCGTCAGGACGCTGAACCTTCCACCGGCCTGCTCGGCCCACTCCGGATCCCACGCCCCCAGCCGACGGGCCAGCTCCATGATCCCGAGGGTGCGCACCCGGGCCGCGGCCAGCTCCAGCGCCAGCGGCAGCCCGTCGAGGCGGCGGCAGACGGCGGCGACGACCTCGGCGTCGCCCGGCTCGAGGACGAACTCCGGCGCCGCCGCCCGCGCCCTGGCGACGAAGAGCTCCACGGCGGCCGCCCGGCGGAGGTCGTCGAAGCCGGACCGGGCGTCCGGCAGCTCCAGCGGAGGCACCACCGTGAGGTGCTCGCCCGCGATGGCGAGAGGCTCCCTGCTCGTGGCCAGCAGCCGCAGGCCGGGGGCCGTGGCCAGAAGTCGCTCCACCAGCTCGGCCGCCGCGTCGATCACGTGCTCGCAGTTGTCGAGCACCAGCAGCGCGCGCCGGCCGCGCAACGCGTCGGCGAGCGCGCCGACGGCGGATGCGGCAGGCACCTCACGACCGCCGAAACCCGGTACCCGGACGTCACGGACGCCCAGCGCGGCGGCGGTCACCTCGGCCAGCGTCGCCGCGGAGGCGGCCGGGCTCACCCCGGCCAGCTCCACGAGCCAGGCGCCGTCGGCGAACTCCTCCGCCGCCTGGCGAGCGGTCTCCACGGCCAGTCTCGTCTTGCCCACCCCGCCGGGGCCTGTGAGTGTCACCAGGCGGGTGGACGCCATCAGGTCGCGTGTCTCACGCAGCGCGTCGGAGCGGCCGATCAGGTCGTCCACCGGTGCGGGAAGGTTCGTCCGCGGCCGCTCCTGCAGCACGGCGGTGTCGCGGCTCACGACCGCCGCGTGAAGGAGGGGATCCTGACGCAGGATCGCCTCGTGCAACGCGGTCAGCTCAGGGCCTGGATCGAGGCCGAGGTCGTCCGACAGCCGGGCGCGCAGGCCGGCGTAGGCCGCCAGCGCCTCGCTCTGCCGTCCTGACAGGTACAGGGCCCTCATGTGCGCGGCGCGCAGGCGCTCGCGCAGCGGATGCCGCGAGACCAGGTCACCCAGCTCCGCGGCCAGCGAGCCGTGCTCGCCCAGCGCCAGGCGTACGTGCGCGTGCTCCTCCATGGCCGTCAGGCGTTCCTCCTCCAGCCTGGCGATCGCAGGCTGGGCGAAGGACGCGTCGGCGAAGTCGGCGAGCGCGGGCCCGCGCCACAGCGCCAGCGCCTGCGCGAACAGGCTCGCCGCCTGGGCCGGATCTCCCCCTGCCTGCCTGGCCCGCAGGACAAGCCGGCGGAACCGGTGGGCGTCGAACGCCTCGGGGTCGGCCAGCAGCCGGTAGCCGGCGGGGCCGTACTCCAGCAGGCGCCTGCCTCCCTGCTCGGCCCGCTCCAGGGCGTTGCGCAGGCGGGAGACCTTCAGCTGCAGCGCGCCGGCCGGATGCGCGGGCAGGCGCTCGCCCCAGAGGTCGTCGATCAACCGATCAGGCGAGAGCGGCCCGCCGTCGTGGGCGAGCAGGTCGGCCAGCAGCGCCCTGACCCTGGACTCGCGGATGGCGACGAGGTCACCACCCTCGGTCCAGACGGCGAGCGGCCCCAGCACCCCGAAACGCACCCCGGACACGATAGCCGACGACGGCGGAGGGACAGCCGGGCGACAGCGGCCACGGGCACCGTGGGGCTCCTGAGAGAGGAGACACCATGTCATCGAACCGCGCCCGGCTGCGAGACTGGCTGGGACTGGCCGTCCTCGCACTGCCGACGATCTTGACCTCCATGGACGCGACCGTGCTGTACCTGGCGCTGCCTCACCTGAGCGCCGAGCTGCGACCCGACGCCACCGAGACCCTGTGGATCATCGACGTCTACGGCTTCATGATCGCCGGCTTCCTGATCGCGATGGGTTCGCTCGGTGACCGGATCGGCCGCAGGAGACTGCTCATGCTGGGCGCGGCCGCGTTCGGCGTGGCCTCGGTGGCCGCCGCGTACGCCCCGTCCGCCGAGCTGCTGATCGCCGCGCGGGCGCTGCTCGGAGTGGCGGGCGCCACCCTGATGCCGTCGACGCTGGCGTTGATCAGCAACATGTTCAAGGACGCCAGACAGCGGGGGCTGGCGATCGGCGTGTGGGCGACCTCCCTCTCCGTGGGGCTGGCCGCCGGTCCGCTGATCGGCGGCCTGCTGCTGGAGTGGTTCTGGTGGGGATCGGCGTTCCTCGTCAACGTGCCGGTCATGGCGTTGCTGCTGCTGGCGGGCCCGCTGCTGCTGCCGGAGTACCGTGATCGCGCCGCCGGAGGCGTGGACCCCGCGAGCGTCGCGCTGTCGCTGGCCGCCGTGCTGCCGGTCGTCTACGGCCTCAAGCAGCTCGCCGAGGGCGGTCCGGCGGTGGCGCCGGTTCTCGCGCTGGTGCTCGGCTCGGTGATGGGTGTCCTGTTCGTACGGCGGCAGCACCGCCTCGCCGATCCGCTGCTGGACCCGCGCCTGTTCGCAGGACGCGGATTCACCGTCGCCCTGGTGATCCTCCTGATCGGTCTGGTCACCATCGGCGGCACGTACCTGTTCGTCACGCAGTACGTGCAGACGGTGGCGAACCTGTCGCCCTTCGAGGCGGGCCTGTGGCTGCTGCCCGCCGCGCTCGTGATGATCGTCACCTCGATGCTGGCGCCGATCCTCGTGCGCCGCGTTCGCCCCGCGCACGTCGTGGCGGTCGCGCTGGCCGTCTCGGCGCTCGGCTACGGGCTGCTGGCCGTGGCGGGAAGCCTGCCCCTGGTGGTGGCCGGATTCGTCGTCGTGTACGCCGGCGTCGGCCCGATGATGGCGCTCGGGACCGACCTGGTCGTGGGAGCGGCGGCTCCCGACAGGGCCGGCGCGGCCGCCGCGCTGTCGGAGACGAGCATGGAGCTGGGCGTGGCGCTCGGCGTGGCCACCCTGGGGACCGTCGGGACGGCGATCTTCCGTGCCGCGGGTGCCGGCGCGACGCTGGAGGAGGCGATGGCGGCGGCCCGGAGCCTACCGGGGGCGGCGGGTCAGGAGCTGATGGAGGCCACCAGGGCCGCGTTCGGGGCCGGGTTCGGCGCGGTCGCCGCGATCAGCGCCATCCTGGCCGCGGGGCTGGCTGTGCTGGCGGCGACGGCGCTCAGGCACCTGCCCCCCACCGAGGCCACGCCGCCGGCCGGGCGGCAGGACGCCGTGACGGCGGGCCGTCCTGGCGCGTAGGCGGTGGCAGGGGCGCCGTCGAGTCAGCCCTTCAGGAAGAGCCGCAGCCTGGCGGCCAGCTGGTCAGGGGCCTCCTCCGCCATGTGGTGCCCGCTCTCGATCGGGCCGCCGTCCACGTTCTCCGCCCAGCCCCGCCAGACGGCGAGCACGTCGCCGTAGAGATCCTCCATGTCGTCCCCTGTCGCCCAGAGCGCGAGGAGGGGACAGGCGATCGTGCGGCCGGCGGCGCGGTCGGCGTCGTCGGCGGCCCGGTCGAGGCCCAGCCCCGCCCGGTAGTCCTCGCACATGGCGTGGACGGTCTCCGGATCGTGGAGCGCCGCGCGCAGGTCGTCGTACGCCTCCTGCCCCATCACCTCGGGGGTGAGGCCGTACCAGGCGTCCGGGTCGGCGTTGATCACCCGCTCGGCGGGCTTGGCCGTCTGGCCGAGGAAGAACCAGTGCCACCAGGCGCTCGCGAAACCCGCGTCGCAGCGCGCGAGCGCCTCACCGATCGGCACCACGTCGAGCACGGCGACGTGGGTCACGGCCTCGGGATGGTCCAGTCCCAGGCGCTGGGCCACGTAGGCGCCGCGGTCGTGGCCGACGACGGCGAAGCGCTCGTGGCCGAGGGCCCGCATCAACCGGACGCAGTCGCCTGCCATGGCCCGCTTGGAGTAGGGCTCGTGGTCAGGGGTGCTGGGCGGCTTGGACGACTGGCCGTAGCCGCGCAGGTCGGGGCAGACGACGGTGAAGTCGGCGGCGAGCAGCGGGGCGACACGGTGCCAGGTGGCGTGGGCGCGGGGATGCCCGTGCAGGAGCAGCACGGGGGCGCCTGATCCGCCGTGCCGTACCCGCAGCCTGGCTTCGCCCACGTCGACGTGCTCGTCGATGAAATCCTCGAACATCCTCTCCGCCGTTCCCCCGAACGGCCCTGCTACTCGCGGAGCTCCGGCGGAGCCCCGGCCCCCGCCTGCCACAACCCGTCGAACAGGCGCAGCAGGTAGTCGTACATCGCGCTGCCGTTCCTGAAGACCAGACACGGTGAATTGCGCCCGTGGGTCTCCTGCAGGTACGGGGTGAAGTACGCCAGCCGGTCGGTGAGGATGACCCGGCAGTTGTGCGGCGCGTCGAACAGCCGTAACTCCACCGAGGCGTTCTTCGTGGCCACCGCCGAGACGTAGTCGATGTTCGCCGAGACCTGCTTGGCCAGCAGCCCGCTCTCGATCCCCGGATCCAGGCGGCGCACCTCGTCCTCCCTCGCCCGCAGCCACCCTCCCGCGTCCGCGGGGTCGGGAAGCAGGACGCGGGTCGACTCCAGGCGCGGGTTGCCCGGCCGCCAGGCCTCCTGGAAGCTGTCGCGGGCCAGCTCGTTGCCGCGTCCCGTGAGCACCTTGATCCAGCGGGCCGCTCGAAGGTCGGCCGCCAGGTCGGCGTTGGCCGCCGACTGCTTGGGATAGGAGCGCAGCACGCCCACCCCCGACATCCGCGACAGCAGGCGAAGGAGCAGCCGTCGCGGCCAGGACAGGCCGAACCAGCCTGCCGCGACCGTGAGCACGGTCGCGATCAATGAGCTGACGACCCCGATGACCAGTTCCTGCATGTCGCTCCCTCGCCCGCCGCCGGTTCCCAGGACATATCGTGATCTGCCGCGCCGTACCAGGTCTAGGGTGGGACCTTATGATCGGCGTCATCACCGCCCTGCCCGTGGAGTCGGTCGCCCTCCTGCACGTGCTGGGTGAGGTGCGGAAGGTCCGGGCGCCTGCCGGTGACACCAACCAGTACGTGCGGGCCGAGCTGCCGTGCGGCCCTGTGGTGACCACCGTGCTGACCACCACGGGCAACAGCGCGGCCGCCCACGCGTGCGCGCATCTGGTGCGCAGCTTCCCCGGGGTCGAGACCGTGATCATGTGCGGGATCGCGCTGGGCGTGCCCAGGCCCGGCGACCCCGAGCGGGACGTCCGGCTCGGTGACGTCGTGGTGGGCAGCGCCGGCGTGGTCCATTACAGCCATGTCAGGGTGACCGACGAGGGCGTCAGGACCAGAGGCGCGACACTGGTGGCGGCGCCCCGGCTGCTGCGCGGGGTGAACGAGCTGCGTGCGGCGTCGTTGCGCGGCCGGCACCCCTGGCGCGAGCGGGCCAGCCCGCCGCCCTCGCCGCTGTACGCGCGTCCGCCGTCGGAGCGCGACTGGCAGGTCTTCCACGGCAGGATCGGCAGCGGCGACGAGCTGCTGCGCAGCGCGCGGCGCAGGGACGAGCTCGCGCGGCGGGAGGATCTGCTGGCCATCGAGATGGAGGCGGCGGGCGTGGCCGTCGGCGCGGCGCTCGACGGCCGCGACTGCCTGGCGGTGCGGGGCGTCAGCGACTATGGCGACGCCGCCAAGTCCGACCTGTGGCACCCGGCCGCGTCGCTGGCGGCCGCCGCGTACGTACGGGCTCTGCTGGACGTGCTGCCCCCTTCCTCCTCGCCTGCGAGCACGCAGCACCGCCCGCTTTCGCTCCTGGACCTCGTGACGGCGATGGAACGAGTCTCGTCGTTGCAGACCCCGCAGGACCGCGACGAGGTCCTGCGGCTGCTCGGCCCGCCCGTGGAGGGGTTGGTGAAGCGTGACACGCGGACGCGCCACGCCCTGCTGAGCCTGGCGAGCGTCTGCGGCACCTACCCCACGGGACTGGCCGACCTGCTGGAGGTTCTGGAGCGGCTGGAGGGCCCGGACTCCTCCCCCTTACGCGCTCTGGCGGAGGCGATCGAGCACTACCGCCCCTGACCGTCGTAGTCGAACTCGCCGTCGAGGGCGCCGGCGACGAAGGCGTCCCATTCGGCGTGGGTGAAGACCAGGATCGCGCTGTCCTTGTCGCCGCCGTTGCGCATAAGGATATTTTCCCCAACGAAGGCGATTTCCACCGGATCCTCAATTGTCTGCCCGGCTTCGCTCCTCATCCATACAACAGACGAAAGGTCGAAATCTGCCGCTTTCGGCTTGCTTGGCAACATAGTCGCATCTTATGACAAAGATCCTGATTTATATGGAAATGCCATGCCGGCAACCGGCACACTTTCTCTCTGTAGAGTAGCCGGGTAATCACGTTCCAGAGTTACGGAGGGAGCAACATGCACGACGCACCCGCATGGCGCAAGAGCAGCTACAGCACCGAACAGGAGTTCGGCACCTGTGTCGAAGTGGCGGAGCTCGGCGACCGGATGGGGGTCCGCGACTCCAAGAACCCCGGCGGCCCGCACCTCAGCTTCTCCCGTGAAGCCTGGGCCGCCTTCGTGGGCTCGATCGGCTCACGCCCCATCTGAGCGGAGGGGGCGCTGTGGCGGCGCCCCGTCCTTTACCGGCTCGAACTGCCCCCGTCTGATCCCCTCGATAAAGGCCCGCCACGAACCTAACGACACCAGAAGATAGGGGCCGGGATCCTTGCTGTCCCTGATCGCGCAGCCGTTGCCGAGATGGGCGACGCTCACGCACCCACCGCCTGTCCCATCGCTCCACGTGCTTTTACGCCAGGGGAACTCAGCACTCTCACTCACGTCGCAATACTCCCGGGTTCTTTGTGGAACCTGTTGGCAACGGGACCACGCTGTCCGCTTTTGGCTCTTACAGCACCCGCTACACGGAGATTGGGTAGATATCGCAGTTTGCCCGCTTTCCTTGGCCACGAGACTTGATCGCGGGATGGTCTTCGCCCAGCACCCGCCGGTAGCCGGCCAGCGTCTCCGACAGCAGCGTGGCCGCCTCCGCCTCCCTGCCGACCGCCTGTAGGTCCATGCTGAGATTGAACGCGCAGGCCAGCGCGGTCGGATGGTCGGCGCCCTGTCCCTCACGCAGTTGTTCGAGGGTGCGCCGGTCCAGCTCCAGCGCCTGCTCGTGCTCGCCCAGCTCGTACAGGTCGCTGGCGTAGTTGATCGCGCAGATGAGCGTGCGGGGATGCTCGGCCCCCAGCAGCCTGGTGAGGTCCTCCAAGGCCTGGCGATCCAGATCCCTCGCCTCCTCCACCCGGCCCATCAGCCGCAGCCCGACCGCGACGTTGACCGCCGCGGTGGGCGAGTTGGCGTGGTCGGGCCCGAAGATCTCCTCGTAGAGCTGCTTGGCCCGCAGGCCGAGCTCGACCGACTGCGTCAGGTCGCCGATGTGGCGCAGGTTGATCGCGTGGTTGAGGGTGATGGCCACCGTGGTCTGGGCCTTCTCGCCGTAGCGGGCCCTGAACAGCGACATCGCCTCCTCCGAGAGCTTGAGCGCCTCGTCCTGCCTGCCCGCCTTGCGGCTCATCACCGACAGCAGCCCGATGGCGTCCATGGTGCCGGGGTGGGAGTTCTGGAAGCGGCGGCGCATCTCGTTGGTGTGGATCTCCTGGAGATTGCGCGCCTCCAGGTAGTGGCCGCACTCCATGATGTCGACCGTCAGAGCGACGCGCGAGCTGATGGTGCTGAGGTTGTCGGGCCCGAGCACCTCCTGCTTCCTGCGGTAGGTGTCCTCGTCCAGCTCCCGGGCCCTGACGGGGTCGCCGGTCAGCCGGTAGTCGATGGCCAGCAGGTGGGCCTGTTCGAGGGTGAGCGGGTCGTCGGGGCCGAAGCGGCGGCGCAGCGTCTCGTACGCCTGGCGGTCGATCTCCAGCGCCTCGTCGAAGCGGCCCAGGTAGCGCAGGTCCGCGCCCAGATAGCCCTGCGCCTCCAGCGTGCGCTCATGGTCGGGGCCGAGCCTGTCGCGCAGCGCGTCACGCGCGTGCAGGTGGTGGCGGTAGGCCGCATGGAAGTCGGCGAACAGGCGCAGCGCGCGCCCCAGACGCAGCTCGGCGGCGAGCGTGGCGTCGTGCTCGGGCCCCAGGTTCTCGCTCCAGGTGTCGACGGCGCGTTGCGCCATCGAGATGAAGCCGTTGTGGTCGCCCCACAGATAGAGGAAGTCGATGAGGTTGAGGAAGAGCTCCCTGGCCCACGGGTCGGTGCACTCCTCCAGCTTGGAGGCGAAGACGTGCGGGAAGAGCGCGTGGTACTCCGGCCAGCGCGCCCGGTTGCCCGGCGCCTTGGGGTCGGCGTTGGCCAGCATCAGATGGCCGCAGTGGCGGAACAGCATCCGGTCGTCGTCCGACAGCTGGCTGGTCACCACGCGCTGCACCAGCCGGTGCAGCGAGATGGTGTTGTCGCGGTAGTTCAGCTTGGCGAGCGCGTACTGGTTGATCGCACGGGTGGTACGGCTGAGCGCGATCGGGTCGCGCAGCGCCTGCAGCAGCTCGGGCGGCCCCTCCATGTCGCGGCTGCTGGTCAGCAGCGACCTCGGGATCGGCTCGGGCGCGAGGAAGGCGCACACCTGCAGGAGCTGCAGGGCCGCGGGGTGGCTCTCCCTCAGCCGGTCGAAGGAGACGTTCCAGGCCGCCGCCACCGGCACCTCGGCGCCCTCGACCTGTAGCAGTTCGGTGCTGTGCTCGTCGAAGAGCTGGAGGTACTCCGAGGTCGGCATGCCCGTCTCCGACAGCCAGACCGCGGCCTGCTCGATCGCCAGCGGCAGGTCGCCCAGACGGCTGGAGATCTCGTCGGCGTCCTGGTCGCTCAGCTCGGGCCCGCGCAGGCGCAGCAGCTCGCGGCTCTCCTCGCGGGTGAAGACGTCGACCTCGAGCGGAGCGGCGTAGGAGAACCAGTCGCGCGAACGGGAGGTCACCATGATCTTCCCCGGACCGTTGGTCGGGAAGAACTTCCTGATCTCGTCCACGTTCTCGGCGTTGTCGAAGACCAGCAGCCAGTCGGCGTAGGGGCGGCCCAGCCGCAGGGCCTCCTTCACCGCGGGAACGGCCACGTTCGGCTCGGTGACGTTCAGGTCGAGGTGGACGGCCAGGTCCACGAAGGCCTGGCGCACCATGGTCAGCCGTTCGGAGGGTATCCACCAGATGAGGTCGTACTTGTCCTGATGGCGATAGCAGTACTCAATGGCGATCTGCGACTTGCCCACGCCGCCCAGGCCGTGCAGCGCCTCGGGAAGCACCGCCGTGGTCCCCGCCGACAACCGCTCGTGCAGCAGCGCCAGCATCTCCTCGCGGCCGGTGAAGCTCACGTTCTTCTGCGGGACGTTCCACACCGGCGTCGGCTCGTGGGACTCACGCTTGGCTGCCAGCGGTACGGCGCTCATGTTGATGGTTACTCCAAACGGGTCAGGCGGCGATGGATCTTTTACGACATGCGGGTAGACGGTGTCCTCAGGGCGAGGAAGATCGCGGCTGGAGGCGTGCCCCGCCAGCGCCGGCTCACTCGTGCCTTCATGGCCACGAAAGGCATCCCTGATCCGCCGCGCGGGCACGGTGTAGCGCCCTGCCATCGCCTCCAGGGCCGACACGGTGGGCTCGACGAGTGGTGACAGCTCGCGCGGCAGGTCGGGCACGGACGCGCTGCCCGGCGAGACGATCATGTCGCGCAGACCGCGTAACTCGTCCACCTCCTGGCCCAGGTGGTCGACGACCGCGACCAGCACCTCGGCCGTCTCCGAACGCCTGCCGGCCTGCAACAGCTCCGCCCGCACCCCCGGCACGAAGTCGTACGGCACGCTGAGCGGCGTCTCCCCTGAGTCCGCCCGCCGGATCAGATCGCTGCCCAGGACCTCGGCCAGGTGCGCGTCGCTGGCATGGGGCACCAGCTTGCGCTGCACCAGCCGCATCACCGACATGGTCAGCGGCGCGGCGGCCAGGTGCACGGCCAGCTCGAAGGCGACAGGCGAGACGCCCATGCGGAACCGCCAGACCCGCTCCTCGGCCGAGGCGTCCTCCTCCGGCTCCCGCGACTCATGGTCGGTCTCGGCGGAGGAGCAGGCCAGAACCCCGCAGGACCAGCGGGCGCGGCTGCCCATGACGAACTCGGCCCAGCCCTTCACCTGACCGGCCGCCGTCCCGATGACCGGCACCGGCACCATTCCCGGCGGCACGGCCGAGCCGTACTCGACGGCGGCGGCGGCGGGCTTGGTGTTGCGCAGCTCGGCCCGCTCCGGCGCGATGCCCGTGCGCCGCCACAGCCGCGCGGGCAGCAGATGAACCACGACCACCGCGTTGTTCTCACCCCAGCGAGCCAGCATCCTGTGGGCGGCCCCGGTGTGCCAGGCGTCGCCGATGCCGTCGGTGAGGACGACGATGAGCCTGCGCCCGGTACGGCCCGGCAGCGCCAGCGCCGAGGCGGGGGTCGCGGGAGCATCGGCTCGCCCTGTGCGCAGCCTCAGCTCGGACTCCCGTTCCACGTCGGCGTCGAGGAGATGCGTCCGGATCACCCGAAAGGCCGCGACGTCGGTGAAGGCCGCCGCGAACCTGTTGGCGGCGGCCCTGTGCAGGATCGCGAAGCGGCCGTCGTCGATCACCACGTCGAGTTCGAGCAGGCGCTCCCTCGCGGGCGCGAACACCGGCAGCCAGAGGTCGTCGCCCGCCGCCTGTTCGGCCGTGGCCTCCTCGTCGACCTCGGCCGCGCCGTGCGGTGACTCGACCAGCCGCCGGAAGGCGCGCATGGCCTGACTGACCGCGCGACGTCGCCTGGGTTCGGAGACGGTGAGGTCGGCCCGCTCGCCGACCACCTCATGGACCGCCGGCTCCAGCGTCACCGCGAACGGCATGCCGGAGCCCGCGGCCTCGCCCCCGGTCACGTCGGTGTCGGCGCCCTGCGCCGGCGGCGCCTGGTGGCCGGGCGGCGCCTCGGCGGGTCCTGGCGGGTCCTGCCTGGCTCGGCTGGGAGCTGACGGCAGCTCCCCCGTCCGGCCCGCGACGGCATGGGCGGCGAGCCAGAGAAGGTCGGCGGCCTCCTGCCAGTGCGGCGCGCCCTCGCGGCCGAGTGGCGATTGACCTGCCGACCTGCTCACCCCACGCCTGCCTCGTCAAGCCGTCGTAGCACCACGTCGAGCACCTGTTTGTAGAACTGCTCGCTCCAGCCGTCCTGGCCGGTGATGACCAGGTGCAGCGCGTTGAGGAGCTGGTCGGCGGCCACGGAGTTGCGCGTGCGGTAGTCGAGGAACTCCTGGATGATCCGGTCCTTGTACGGCTCGGCGTCCTGGCCGAAGTGCGCCACGACCAGCTCGGCCAGCCGTTCGGCGCTGGGCTCCGGCATCTCGAGCCTGATGCACCTGCGCAGGAAGGCGGGAGGGAACTCGCGCTCTCCGTTGCTGGTGATGACGATGAAGGGGAAGGCCCTGCAGGTCACGGCGCCCTCGCTGATCGCGGCGGTCCGGCCCGCGTCGGCGGTGTGGACGACCTCGGGCCGCCCCGAGCGGGCCCGGAACAGCTCCCTGATCTGGAAGCCGCCCTCCTCCACGACGTCGAGCAGGTCGTTGGCGAGGTCGGCGTCGCCCTTGTCGAACTCGTCGATCAGCAGCACCCGCGGCAGCTCGTAGGGCAGCAGCGCCGTTCCCAGCGGCCCGAGCTGAACGTACTTGCCGATGCTCGGCTCGCTGCCGGCCACCCGCGCGTCCTGGACCCGGGCGACCGCGTCGTAGTCGTACAGTCCGGAGCGCAGGGTGCTGCGGCTGTTGACGGGCCAGCGCAGGACGGGGCCGAGGTGCAGCTCTCGGCTCACCTGGTAGGCCAGGGTGGACTTGCCCACGCCGGGCGGCCCCGTGACCAGCAGCGGACGACGCAGGCAGAGCGCGGCGTTGACCGCGATGACCTCCTGCGGGTCGGGCCTGCGCACGGGAAGCGTGTCGACCCTGCCGAGCCTGCGGTCGAGCTCCTCGAGGTCTTCCGCCGGAGGGTCGATCACCTGGCCGCCGGTGAAGGTACGCCAGGGGGGTGGCGCCGGCAGGGCGTGCCGCAGGGAGATGTCCTGTAGCGGCCGTCCCGTGCCTCGGTAGAGGAGCCACCCCTGGGGGATGGCTGCGAACTCACCGTCCCCATGTGGTGTTTCCACGCTCATCTGTGGATGTTTCCTCACTCGGATACACGGCGCGGCGCATGAAATTGGGCTCTTCTGAAGCATCCCCTTGATTAATCTACCGCGCAACCCTGAGATGCGGGACAGGCGGAATTGGCCTGTCGGGATCGTCCCAAAGGAGGGCGACGCTCTCACAAGCCGCTGAACTGCGCAATTGAAGGATGCTCTCCGGGAGTTTCTTGAGTTTGACCGGTTGGACGACGTCGTGGACAATCTCCCGAAATTCGACATTCGATGCTACATCGCGACACCAGAGGACAATCGGCAGTCCGGCGTCGATAGCGGCCTCCAGTTGGGCACGCCCCAGCGGATGGTCGGGCGGCGCCGAAAGCACGCAGGCCACCAGGTGACAACCCCGTATCAGGTCGTCGTGCACGGCGCCGAGTTCGGCCTCCTCCAGCGGGATCACATGGGTGCCGCCCTCGCCCCGCATGAACCTGTCCCACCTGTCGCGCCAGTGCCGGTGGCGGTGGCGCGGGCGCAGGCGCGCGTCGCTGCGCAGCACCACCTCGTAGTCCTGGCCGAGCGCGCGCGGCGGCAGGTTCTGGCTGATCTGGCGGGGCCAGCGATCCACGGCCAGATTGACCAGATCGGGCGCGAGCATGAACTCCAGCAGCAAGGGGCCGCCGGACGTCCACTCCTCCTCCGCCTTCAGGACCAGTTCCACCACGTAGTCCCCGAGCCGGGCGGAGGGCAGCTCGACGTCCTCGCCGCGTACCGGGCTCCAGCGCGACTGGTCGGCCTGTGTCCAGTGCGTGACGCGATGCGGGTCGGTGCCGTCGTCGGGCACGGGCGACCTGTCGATCTCGACGATGAGGCAGACCGGCAGGTCGGTACGGGTCTGGAAGGGCGGCGGCTGGCGCAACAGGAGTTCCAGTTCGGTCGCGGCCACGTCGTCGAGCTCCCGCAGCAGGTCCCGCTGGCGGTAGAGCCATCTGCCCAGCTCGTCCTTCAGCTCGGGGTCGTTCGCCGGTTCCTGGTGCACCAGCCGTCCCCGCAGCAGCGCCACGAAGCGCAGGTGCGGCGCCAGCCAGCCGGGCCTGCCGTTGACGTCGAGCAGGAACTCGAACATCTCCCACGCGCTGGTCAGCCCCACCGGGCAGACGGCGCCCTTGCCCTCGGTGACCACCTGGTAGAGGGCGCGCAGGTCGCCGGCCTCGCAGCGCCTGAGCAACTCCTCGATCCGCCGCTCGTCCTCCGGCTCGAGGAGGCTGTCGGCCAGTCCTGCGAGCCTCCTGATCTGCTCCACCTGCGGGAGCCCCGCGGCGAAGAACTCGACCGCCCGCACCAGGGCGCCGCGCGCCTGCTCGCTCGCCAGGCAGTGCAGGGCGATGTTGAGGAAATGCACCTTCCGCTTGGCGGAGTAGGGGACGTCGAGCCCGGCCGAGCCCATCTCGGCGACTACCGCGTCGACCAGATCGGCGGGTTCCAGCTGAGGTATCGAGGCAAGCACTCTGGCGACCGCCATGTGATCGCCGAGATTCGCCACGCTTCTCCCCCGCTGCGCACCTTCACCGATTAAATTGCCGTGATTCTACTAAATCGCACAAGCATTTCCACTAGTGGTCAAGACAATCCCCGCCAACGGCCGTCTGATCGGCGCAGCAAGCCGGTGACCAGCATCCTTCGAACTGGGACAACTCACCCATAACCAACAGCCCGGGTCAGGGCCGCCCCATCCGGCTCTGGCCTGGTCGCATTACCTGTCGTATTTTTACGGCAAGAGAAGCCATCCAGGGAGTACGTCTATGGACAGCGCGGACGGCCGGGTCCTTCTCATCATTGTGATCGCGATGGTCCTCTTCGTCGTCGGACGCCGATTTCAGCGCGCGCTCGACACCTGGCGAGGATGGGGAAAGGCGGTCAAGGACGCCGCGGCCGCGGCGGGAAGGGTGCCGGACGCCAAATCGGCGGCTTGGGCGGCGCTCTGGAGCATGGTCCTGGTCGGCGGGGTGACAGTCGTCCTGATCGCCCTGGCGGTGAACGGGATCAGGGCGTAGGACGCTTCACGCCTCCTGCCACGCGCGGAAGAGCTTGATGCTCTCGGCGAGCTGCGAGTGCAGAGGGGACGGCAACGCGTCGGGAGAGAACCAGCCCAGCTCGTCGAACTTGTGCGGTTCGCCGATGGCGGCCTCGGCGGGGTCGACCCTGACCGCGAAGATCACCGCGACCCAGTGAGAGGCGGGCTCCTCCCTCAGGACGTTGCGCACGCCGATGGTCTCGATCTCCAGCGGACGGGTCACGTACTCCTCGGCCACCTCCCTGGCGACGGCCGCCTCGAACGACTCCCCGTACTCCAGAGCTCCCGCGCCGCAGTCCCAGGTGCCGGGCTCGTCCCGCGCGCCGGTGCCGCGTCGGGCCAGGAGCACCCGGCCACGGCCGTCGTGGCAGAGGAAGACGCAGGAGACGCTGGGCGTCCTGCGCACCTGGTCGGCGCCGGGCCGCTGGTCGCTCATGGGGATGATCCTTCCGCTTCTCAAGAGGTGGCGCCGCGGCTCGGGGAGCTCCGCCGAGCCCGCGCCGTCACCTGCCGGTCACTGCTCCACGCGGATACCCGGCCAGGGCGTCCTTGTCTCTCAACGCCTGGAGCTCGCCGCGCGACAGGGCCGTGGTGAACAGGCCGGGCTCGGTGCCCGCCTCGGTCAGCCTCCTGCCGTCCGGGTGCCAGGCTCCGCTGCCGCCGCACGAGCGCCACCCCGGCCCCGTGCCCGCGTGATTGGCTACGACGGAGAACATGCGGTGGTCCATGGCCCTGGCCGCGAAGTGGATGTCCATGCGCCGCGCCTCCTCCTGTGTGTAGAGGGCGGACGCGGCGTACACCTCGGCGCCGTCGCGGGCCGCGTCCTCGGCGTGCGCGGGAATGCCGGCGTCGAGGCAGAGAGCCAGGGCGACGCGCCAGCCGTCGACGTCGAGGAGTTGGCCCTTGCCCGCGGGCCGGAACAGGTCTCGCTCCTGGCCGTGCAGGTTCCGCTTGCCGTGGACGAGCATCTCCGCGTCAGGGCGCAGCACCAGGGAGGCGATCCAGGGCGTGCCGTCCGGCCAGCGGTAGGCCGCGCCCACCACCGCGGTCACCCCGGCTTCCTGGACGGCCTTGCGGACGACGTCGAGCCGCGGATCGTTCTCCGTCACCCAGCAGGACGGGTCGGCGAAGAGGCCGAGGTCGTAGCCCACCAGCGAGAGCTGGGGGAACATCAGCAGCTTCGCCCCCGCATCGGCGGCGCCGCGTACCACCGCGGCCGCCGACAGGGCGTTCGCCTCCACATCCCCCGGCGTCGCGGAAAGCTGGGCGACCGAGACGACCAACGACTCTGAGGGCATGCCTGGCATCGTATCGGCCGTGATCTCGTCACCGTCCTCCGGCTCCCCCTGCGTCTACCGGGCCGCGCCAGGGCACGTGGTGAAGCCGATCGGGCCCTTGCGAGGGCAGGGCGTCGGCCTATTCGTGCCGATGGACCGTGACGGCCTGCACGGCAGACAGGGCGATCGTGTGCACGGGGGATTCGTGGGCCGACACCGTGGAACCGTGCGCGTACTCGTCGAGGACGACGACCTCGTTCACGTCGTCGACCTCGACGACCACGCCCTTGAGGGACTGGCCGCCGTACAGGTGCACGGTTACCCGCTGGCGGGTGCCTTTGACCTCGGACAGCAGGTCACGCCACACCGTCGGAGCGCTCATTACTCCTCCTCGCCCAGCCTCAGCCGCTCGGCCACGGTCATCTCGTACGCCACTTCGGGGACGTGGATCGGCGGAGTGCGCCGCGCCACGTCGGCGCCTCCCGCGCGGGAGGCGATCACCCGGGTAGGTGGATGGGAGGATGACATCTCCTCCAGTCTCCCATGTCAGGCGTGACAGGACATGGAATCGTCGAGCGGGCCGGATGCCTGTCCCTGCGCCGTTCGTGGGGTCGAGGCGGCTCGTGCCGGGCGAGGCCCGTCCTGCGCCTATTCGGTCAGGCTGTCGAGCAGCCTCGCCCAGAACGCCGCCAGTTCGTCGCCCGTGTACCGGCGGTAGTGGATGCGGTCGACGCCTCGGTAGACGGTGACTTCCATGTACGGCTCGGCGGCGTCGTCGAACGAGGTGTAGAAGCTCGGCCAGTCGTCGGGCCCGGACGTCCAGTCGGGGAAGGCGAGACGTGCGGCGTGTTCCCGCAGCACTCTCAGCCAGCGCTCCTCCCCCGAGGCGTCCATACTCCACGATGGCAGGGTGGGAGTCATGAGCGGGCAAAACGCCTGTTGATCTCATTGAGGGGTCGGACTCGCCGCCACGGACCGCCCAGCCGAGTCGACGCGGTCAGGTGGTGGGGCTGGGCCGGGAGGTAGGACCTGGGTCTCAGTCCGGGCTGCCCTCTCCCGACGCCGTGGGTGGTTCACCGTCGAAGCCGTTGGCCCAGTACCTTCCGCGCAGCGACAGCTCCAGCAGCATGTGGGTCACCGCTTCGGCCGACAGCGGCTGAGGCTCGGCCTCCAGCCACCAGCGCAGCACGGCGACCTGCTCGCCGACCCATGCCCTGGCCAGCACGTCGATGTCGATGCGGGGAGTCACCTCCATGGCGCGGGCCCGATGCCCGAACACCATCGCGGCGGCGGCGCTGCGCGCTTCCATGAACTCCCGCAGGGCGCGGCCGTCGCCCTCACCTCGCAGGATGACGCGGTAGGCGTCGCGTTCCTCCGCGGCGTGGCGGAACATCTCCAGGATCGGCTTGCCGCTGAAACCGACCGAAGGCGCTCGCAGCAGCGGCTCCAGACGGCTGTCCAGCTCGGCCTGCAGGTCGGCGACGATCTGGCTGAGCAGCGCGTCCTTGTCCGTGTAGTGGCTGTAGAACGTCGCCCGCCCCAGATCGGCGCGCTCGGTGATGTCCTCCACCGTGATACCGGCATACCCGCGCTCGAGCACCAGGGCCACGAGCGCGTCACGCAGTAGGCGGCGGGTGCGCCGCGTGCGGCGATCTTCCTGCGGCATCTGGCCCCTCTCCAATGGTCAACAGGTCGCAGTCTATCCACCCATTGACGTGGTGCATGTTTTTAAACATGCTGTCCACTATTAATCACAGAGACCAGGATTGGGGATCGCCACGTGAATCTGGGCAGCTATCTCAGCCGGAGCAGCATGTTCTGGCCCGACCGTGAGGCGCTGGTCTGCGGGGAGCGCCGATGGACCTACCGGCAGCTGGAGGCGGTCACGAACCGGCTGGCCTCCGCCCTGCTGGCTCGCGGGGTCGCTCCTGGGCAGGCCGTGGCGACGTTCGCAGGCAACAGCGATCAGGTGGTCGTCACGGAGATGGCCCTGTACAAGGGCGCGTTCCTCAGGGTGCCCATCAACGCCAGGCTCGCCACAGAGGAGATCGAGCACATCCTGACCGACGCGGCCGTCCGCGTGTTGTTCACCGACGCGCCCCGCGCCGAGCCGGCCAGAGCGGCGGCCGGGCGCAGCGCCACGGACTGCTTGGTGATCGACTGCGACCGCGACCTCGCGGACCTGCTGGCCGAGGGTTCGGACGAGCCGGTGGCCATCGACGTGGACGAGCACGACCCGGCCGTGCTCAACTTCACCTCCGGCTCCACCGGCAAGCTCAAGGCCGCCGTCCAGACCCAGGGCAATCGGCTGGCCAACATGCGCAAGCTCCTGATGAACCCGGACGGCGCTCCCTCGACCGAGGAGCGCTACCTCGCGGCCGGCCCCATCACCCACGCCACCGGCATGGGCATTCTCGCCGCCCTGTCACGCGGTGCGACCGTCGTGGTCCTGCCGCAATGGGACGCGGGGGAGTTCCTGCGCACCATCGAGGCCGAGCGCATCACCTCGACGTTCCTCGTGCCGATCATGCTGAACATGGTCCTGGCGGACGCGGCGATCACCGCGACCGACCTGTCCAGTCTGGAGAGGCTGGCCGTCGGCGGCGCACCGGTGTCCCCGCAGCGGCTGCGCCAGGCGGTGGAGGCGTTCGGGCCGGTCATCATGCAGGGCTACGGGCTGGGCGAGACGACCAGCGGCGTCACGGTCCTCACCAGGCAGGACGTCCTGACGGGCACCACCACCGACCCCGAGCTGCTGCTGTCGTGCGGCAGGGCGATGTTCGACACGGAGGTCCGCGTCGTCGACGGCGAAGGCCGGCCGGTACCCGCCGGCGTGCACGGCGAGGTGGTGGTGCGCGGTCCCGACTGCGTCCGGGAGTACTGGAACGAGCCCGAACTGTCCGCCGAGACCTTCCGCGACGGGTGGGTTCACACCGGCGACGTCGGCTACCTGCGTGAGGACGGCTACCTGTTCATCGTCGACCGCAAGAAGGACATGATCATTTCAGGCGGCTTCAACGTCTACAGCAGCGAGGTCGAAGCCGTTCTGTACGAGCACCCCGACGTGGCCGAGGCCTGCGTCGTGGGCGTCCCGGACGAGAAGTGGGGCGAGGCCGTCAAGGCCGTGGTGATCCCCCGTCCCGGCGCCGAGGTGAGCGCTGAGGCGCTCATCGACTTCTGCGGCGAGCGCCTGTCACGCGTCAAGAAGCCCAAGTCAGTCGAGTTCGTCGCGGACCTGCCGATCAACCGCAACGGCAAGATCGACCGCCGCGCCGTACGAGAGCCCTACTGGAGCGACACCGCTCGGAACGTGCACTGAGGAGCAACCGATGCCTTTCACCCTGACCCCCACCTACGACGAGAACCCGCGCCTGCGGGAGCTCGTCACCAGGCTTCGCGACTACCTCGACGGAGAGCTCGCCGACTACGAGGCCAAGCTCGGCCTCACCCATGAGTCCCGCTACACCAGAGACGTGCTCGAGCCAGTCTGGCGGCGTAGCCGCGAGCTCGGTTTCTACGGCATCCACCTGCCGCCGGAGCATGGCGGACAGGGGCTCAGCTTCACCGAGCTGGGCGCGTTGAAGGAGGAGGTCGGCGCTTCGGGACGGGTCCTCCAGCTCAGCGTGCTCGGCGACATGGGCGGGCCGCTGCGCGCGGGCTCCATCCTCCGGTACGCCACCAGGGAGCAGCTCGACAGGTACCTGCTCCCGGTCATCCGAGCCGAGCGGGCGTGCTGTTTCTCGCTCACCGAGACCGGCGCGGGCTCCGACGTACGGGCCATGACCACGACGGCGACGCCGGACGGAGAGGGGTGGCGCATCACGGGCCACAAGGTGTTCTCCTCGGCGGGACCGTTCGCGGACTTCTCCGTGCTGATCGCCAGAGTGGCCGGCTCCGACGCCTACGCCGCGTTCCTTGTCGACCTCGACTCGCCTGGCTGCACCGTCCGCGACGCGGAGACTCCCATGTCAGGCCAGCACATCGAGAGCGACATCATCCTCGACGACTGCTACGTAGGCCCCGGCCAGCTCCTCGGTGAGGTCGGCGACGGGCTGCGCATCGGACTGGGACGCGTCACGGCCAACCGGCTCCTGCACTGCCCCACCGTCCTCGGCCTGACTCGGCGCGCGCTCGCCCTCACCCTGGACTTCGCCAGGACGAGGGAGGTCTTCGGCGGTCCTCTCGCCGCTCTGCAGTCCATCCAGCACAAGGTCGCGGACATGGCCACCGGCTACTACGCGGCGCGAAGCATGACCTATGACGGGCTGGCCGCGCTCGACGCGGGCGGCAGGCCGCGCGCCGAGGCCTTCATGAGCAAGCTCTTCGTCGCCGAGACGGCCTTCCGCATCGCCGACGAGGCGGTCCAGATTCACGGCAAGGCCGGTCTGGTCCGCGGCTCGGAGGTGGAGTGGCTGTTCCGGAGCCTGCGCATGTTCCGCGTCCTCACCGGGTCCTCCGAGATCCAGAAGAACGCCATCGCCCACCAGTTGTTCCTCGGCGAGCGGAACTGAGCGCGCGTGGACACCGTCACCGCCAGAACGCTGGGAGATCGCCTCGACCGGCTCCCGCTCACGTCCTTCCATCGCAAGCTGGTCCTGGCCCTGGCCGGCATGATCCTCTTCGAATGGGTGGAGACCCATTCGTTCGCCTACGTCCTTCCTGTGCTGCGGACCCAGTGGCAGGCCCCCATCTCCGCCTTCGCCGCCGTGGCGGCCGTGAGCTCGCTGGGCGCCTTCAGCGGGGGTGTCCTCGGCGGATACCTGGCCGACAGGCTGGGTCGCCGGCGCAGCATGCTGATCTTCAGCACGGTCTACTGCGTGGCGGCGGTGCTGTGCACGCTGGTGCAGTCACCCGGCCAGCTCATGGCCGCTCGCACGCTCACCTTCTTCGGCGCGCAGGGCACCGCGGTCGTCGCCATCGTGACCCTGTCGGAGTTCGTGCCCGCCGCGATGCGCGGGCGCCTGCAGACCTACAAGGTCGTCGTGGGGTCGCTCGGCATCCCGCTCGCCGCCTGGCTGGGCTACTTCCTGATCCCGCAGTGGCCCGCGGGCTGGCGCCTGCTGTTCGGCATCGGAATCCTCGGCGCCGTCTTCACCGTACTGGTGTGGCGGTGGGTACCGGAGAGCCCGCGCTGGCTGCTGGCGCACGGGCAGGCGGCCCGTGCTCACGAGGTGGTCTGCGAGATCGAGCGCCAGTGCGGCGTGAACCCGGCCGAAGCCCGCACGGACTCGGACGCCCAGCCCGCGGCGCCGCCCGCCCGCGTCGCCGAGCTGCTGAGCGGTTCCAACAGGGGCCGGTTCCTCCTGGCCTCGCTCATGTGGGTCACCGGACTGCTCGCCTACTCCGCCTTCACCACCTGGACGCCCACCCTGCTGGCGGAGAACGGCCTCCAGCTCGACGACACCCTGCTGCTCTCCGCGACGCTGGCCTCCATGGCCCCGGTGGGCGCGCTGCTGGCCATCCCCCTCATCGACCGATGGGACCGGCGCAAGACCCAGCTCGCCATCGGCACGCTGCTCGCCCTCGTGCTCCTCATGTTCAGCGTCGCCAGGGCGCCTTGGGCCATCCTCGTCTTCGGCTGCCTGGTCAGCCTGCTCTTCCAGATGGCGGTGCCGTTCCTCCAGGTCTACTCGGCGGAGATCTTCCCCACCCGCGTACGGGCGCTGGGCGCCGGCACGGCCAACGCGCTGTCACGCGTCGTCAACTTCTCAGGGCCTTTGCTGGTCACCGCTATCTACGCCGGCCTCGGCTACACCGCCGTCTTCGTCTTCCTGGCGATCCTGGGCGTCATGGGCGGCTGCCTGGCCATCCTGTTCGGGCCACGGACGACGGGCGTGAGCCTGGAGACCGTCGCAGCCGGCAAGGAGGACGGCCATGCGTGACGACGCGTGGAAGCGGGTCGGCCCCGCCGAGCACTTCGATCTCGCCGAGCTGGACCCCACCTCGCCCACGGCCGTGACCTGCCCGCTCTCGAGGTGGGGCACGAACGAAGCGCACGCGAGCTCGTGGTGAGGGCGCAGGCCGGCGGCCCCGCCACCACGGTCAGGCTCGCCACCGCGCGGAACCGTGGCACGGACTGGCGCTCGGCGACCTGGTCCATGACCGGGCTGCACCGCGAGGCCGACGGGACGTACGCGGGCCGGATCCCGCTTCCGCCGGACGAGAACCTCGCCTGGTACGTCGAGGTCCAGAGCGGCGACCCCGCCGACCCGGGCTTCGTCAGCAACGCGGTGAAAATCGAGCCGGCCTGTCCGCCAGGCGAGTAAGGCGTGCTCTGCGGCTGTCCGCGAGAGCGGCCCCGGCGTCTCGTCCGAACGAGACGCCGGGGCCTTGGTGACCCATCAGGTTGGTGTGCTCCGCCGGCAGCCTCGGCGATGCGCCGGTTCCAGCCGACTCCCGAACGGCAGCGGCGGAGGACTGGACACGTCTCGCGCTCGATCACTCCGAATCGGCACCACCCCGTGGGCCAGGGCGCGAGAGCGGCGTGCGGCCAAGGCGGCCGCCGCCGCCCGGACGCTGCCGGAGCGGGTGTCACCGAGGCAACTGGCACGGGAGGTCCGCAAGTTCGAGCTCCCGGTCGTGCCACGGCTGGGATACAGCCAGCAGGACGTCGACGACCTCGTCAGCCGGATCGTCGCAGGCCTCGAAGGAAAGGGGCCCGCCGTAGACCGGAGGGAGATCGTCTCGTTCCTGTCCAGCCCGACTCTGAGCTCGCCCGGATACGACTCATCGTCCGCCAGAGTCTTCCTGACGAATCTCTTCGGCTTGATGGGCAGAATCTAGGACCAGGTGACGACGTCTTCGAACGGGCCTCGGCTCACGAGATCACCCAGGGAGGCCGCCGTTCCTGTAGGTCATCCCGAGCCCCAGATCCTGGCCCTGAGCATGGTGATGAGACCCTCTTTCCGCTGTGCCTGCTTCCTCCAGTAGGCGAGCTGGCGCCTGGTGTCCGCGGTGTGGGGGTGCGCGGCGCCGAGCACCCGTTCGCGACTGGGCAGCAGGTCGCGAAGCTGGTCGCGGGCAGCGATCGCGTCTCCCGCCTCACCCGTCCAGCGGGCGAGGTCGTGCCGGACGGTCAGGGTGTCGGGATGCTCGGCACCCAGGACGCGCTCGCGGACGGGCAGCAGGTCGCGAAGCTGGTCGCGAGCGCCGACCGCGTCCCCCGCCCGCCCCGTCCAGCGGGCGAGGGTATGCCTGATGGTCAGGGTGTACGGATGCTCAGGGCCCTGGACCCGCTCGCGGACGGGCAGCAGGTCGCGAAGCTGGTCGCGGGCAGCGGCCGCGTCCCCCGCCTCACCCGTCCACCAGGCGAGGTCATGCCGGACGGTCAGGGTGTCGGGATGTTCAGGACCCTGGACCCGCTGACGGATGGGCAGCAGCTCGTGGAACTGGTCGCGAGCGCCGACGGGGTCCCCCGCGTCTCCCGTCCAGCGGGCAAGGGTATGCCGGGCGGCCAGGGTGTCCGGATGCTCGGGGCCCAGGACGCGCTGACGGATGGGCAGGAGCTCGCGGAACTGGTCGCGGGCAGCGACCGCGTCCCCCGCTCGCCCCGTCCAGTGGGCGAGGGTGTGCCGGGTGGTCAGGGTGTCGGGATGCTCAGAGCCCTGGACCCGCTCGTGGATGGGCAGCAGGTCGCGAAGCTGGTCGCGGGCAGCGGCCGCGTCTCCTGCTCGCCCTGTCCAATGGGCGAGTTCATGCCGGGTGGTCAGGGTGTCGGGGTGGTCGGCACCCAGGACGCGCTCGCGGACGGGCAGCAGGTCGCGAAGCTGGTCGCGAGCAGCGGCCGCGTCCCCCGCATCCCCTGTCCAGCGGGCGCGGGTGTGCCGGGCGACCAAGGTGTCAGGGTGTTCCGGGCCAAGACTGGCGGTGAGGTGTTCGGTGATCTCTTGAGACAGGAGCACCGCAGTGCGGTAGTCGCCGCTTAGACCCAGGTAGCGCGCGGTGCTCCGCAGTCCGGGCGAGTCCGCCGGCAGGACGGCGCGAACGTGGGAGAGCAGCTGTGCGAACCGCGGCCAATCGGGCGGGAATGCCGGGTCGTGGTCAGAGATCGCGCTCTCCAGTAGAGCGGCGGCCTTCTCATACCAGCGCTCCCGTTGCCTCGTGGAGAGCTGGTCGAGGGTGATGGCCTGGACCAGTCGATGGATCGAGATCATGCCGTTGGCCGGTCGGCCTACGAGGCTGTAGCGGCGCAACGCGGTGACGGCGGCGTTCACAGCCAGCTCGCCGTACGGCAGCTCGTTCGGGCCGTCGTCACCCGTCGGGTCGATCTCGTCGAGCAGGAGCTGATAAGGGATCGCGTCCGGGGCGTAGCACGACAGCAACCGCAACAACGCGACTGCGTGTGGGTCGGTGTCGGCCAGCTGGGCGGAGGCCAGCTGCCAGGTGGAGGCGACCCGCTCGCGGTAGCCCCACGGCTGCCCCTGGGTCAACACCTGGGCTCGTTGTGTGCGGAGCAGGTTCAGGTAGGCGTCTGGGCTGATGCCGGTTTCCGACAGGTAGGCACCGGCCTGTTCCAGCGCCAGTGGCAGCGCCCCCAGCTCCTTGACAATCTCGGCGGCGCTGGCGGCGTCGTCGTGGCCGGTGCGTTCCAGGAGGAACGCCGTAGCCGCTTCGATGGAGAGCACGGGCAGTTCCAGGCTGTGTCGGGAGGGCCAGGCGCTCGCGCGGCTGGTGATGAGGATGTGCCCAGGGCCAGTGGGCGCCAAGAGCGGATGTACCGCCGCCATGTCGGGAGCATCGTCGAAGATCAACAGCCAGGGTTCGTTGCGGGCGGCGAGGATCGCATGAACCTGGTCGACAGGATTGGCCTTGTCACCCACGTCCCGTACGCCGAGCAGGGCGGCCAGCTCTGTCAGCGCCGCCGAGGCGACGGTGGGGTCTTCTGCGGGGATCTGCCACACCAGGTCGTACTCGTGCAGGTATCGGTGGGCGTACTCCAGGACCAGGCTGGTCTTACCCACCCCACCCAGGCCGTGCACGGTCACCACGCTCGGCAGGCGGTCGGATGTCACAAGCCGCTGACGGAGACCGGCCAGGATCTCGTCGCGTCCGGACAGCTGCGGCGGGCGCGGCGCCAGCCTTATCGGACGAGAGGCCACCTCAGCCCGCGGCGGCAGATGCACGCCTCCGAGAACACCGACCTGCCCGGTAACCGCGATCGCCCCATCACCGGTCATCACCGGGCCCCAGCTGTCGCCGCCGACCGCGAGCGCGCGAGCGCCTTCGGCCGTCGTGCTGCCGGGACCACTCACCCGCGCCGAACCCACGGCCTGCCCGACCACCATGCCCCCCGACAAGGTGCCCACCGCGGGCGAAGCCGGCCCCGAACTGGAGGCGCCACCGGGTGCGGACGCAGCCGACGAGCGCAGCTGCGCCAACAACGCCGCCCCTGCCACCAGCAGTCCGGCGACGCCGACGAACATACTCACCACGCTGGCCCGCTTGTCCAGCACGTCCTCCACTACGGTGGGACCCTGCTGTGGGTCGGCGAAGAAGACGGCCGCACCCGCCACCAGCAGCGCCAACGACACCACCGCGCCTGCCGTCCAGGCCAGCACGCGCGGCCGCCTGCGCCTCGCCGGCTTGGATGCCCGCTGTGCAGATCTCGTCACTCTCCCAGAGTGAAGCGCGGCCACGAAAAGGCCCGCGTCCGTCACAAATCCGTTATCTCCGTCGCCCTGCGTCCCGAGCCGGTGGGCCGGGCAGGTGGGAGCCGCCTCCGGGCGGGGGCGCGGTCGGTCCGTCGGCGTCGGTCCTGCTCTCTTCGCTGACGTCGTCCTCTGTCGGGTCGCCGAGGGCTCCACGAGCTTGTCGCTGCTGGGCCTGCACCCCTCGCGATACATCCCCACCGCGACCGAGAGCTGCAGGTCGTAACCGACGAACCAGGCTTCCTTGTTGCCGTTGTTGGTGCCGGTCTTCCTCAGTCAATGGGATTCCGTTCCAGGCCTTTCAGGAAGCGGGCCGCGATGGGCGCCGCCGTGGCTGAGTCCGCGCCGCCGCCCTCGACGACGACCGAGAAGGCGAGGTCGTCCCTGTAGCCGATGAACCAGGAAAGTCGCCTGCCCGAGCCGTGCTCCGCGGAGCCGGCCTTCCCAGCGGTCCCGGGAGGGAAGCGAACGGCGTGGGCAGGGTCCTCGGAGACCACCGCGGGCAGCAGGGATCGCAACGCCTTGGTCACCGAGGGCTCCAGCGGACGCCGGGCCTCGCCGTCGGTGGGCACGTTCTCTGCGGGCACCAGCCTGGGCGGCTGCCACATGCCGTGGGCGGTGGCGGCGGCGACCGCCGCCATGTTCAGCGGGCTCGCCCGCACCCGCCCCTGCCCGATCGAGGCGGACGCCAGGGCGGCGTCGTCCTTGGGGACGGGGAAGTCGGCGCGTACGGCGGGCACCCCCGGATCGAACGGCGCGCCGAACCCGACGTCGCCCGCCACCTTCGCCAGCCGTTCGGCCTCGAGCGAGCTCACCGCCAGCGCGCCGACGGTGGTGTCGCACGCGTGGGCGAAGGCGGCGCGGAACGGCAGGCCGCCGTACCCACGAGAGGACGGGTTGCGCAGCCGAACGCCGCCGACGTTCCGCCTGGCCGGGCAGCTCACCACCTGCTCGGCGGAGAGCCCGTTGGCGAGCAGGGCCGAGGCCGTCACCACCGTGAACGTGGAGCCTGGCGGGTACCTGCCCATGAGCGCCCGGTCGAAGCCGCCCCTGCTGTTGACCGAGGCCAGGATCTCACCCGTGGAGGCTTTCAACGCCACCAGCGCCGCCGGCTTCCCGGTCAGCGTGAGCGCGTCCGCACCGGCCCGCTGGACGCGCGGGTCGAGGGTGGTGGTGAGCGGCATGCGCTGGCGGGCGCTGTTCTCGGCGAGCGTCCTGACCGGCCTGCCGTCCTCGACCAGCTCGATCCGGGTGGGACGTCCCACGCTGAGCCAGTCGCGGAACCTCGTCTTGAGGCTGCCGGCCAGCTGCCGCACCGACCTGGGCGCGTCGGGGGTGTCGATGCGGCTGCCGTCCGCCGCCAGGATCGGCACCGTTTCGGGCCCTCCTGTGACCAGCCGCAGCGTGCGGCCAGGCTTGAGCTCGGGGTGGACGGTGGCCGGGCTCCAGGAGACCTTCCAGCGGTGCTCGTGCTCGACGAGGTTCAGCCGGCTCTCGTAGGCGAAGTCGGGTCCAGGGCCGGTGAGCGTGGCGGTGAAGGTCGCATGACCGAGCTCCTCTGTGGAGGCGGCGAAGACCCCGCTGGGGGTATGGATCCTGAAGGCCATCGCGTCGAGCTGGAGGGCGCTGAACACGCCCCGGTGCACCTGCTCGAAGTCGGCAGGCGGATCGAGCACGAGCTCGCGCATCACCGCATATTCCTGCGCCGACCACGCGTTCAGGTATCTCCTGGCCGTCTCGTCGGCCGTTCCCCGCGTGCGCGGCTGCGCCCAGATCACCCCAGCGACCGCGACCGTGAGCACCAGCCCCGCCGCGATCGCCCATGTCCGCCCGCGCCCAGGACGCCGTGGCGGAGTCTCCGGCCGCGGCTGCGCGCACACCTCCCCCTGTCCTGCCATGCCACTCACCCGCGCTCCGCACGCCGCGGGCGCCTCCCGTCACTCGCCACGGCGCATCGGGACATCTCCGGCAGGCGGCGCGGCGGATCCCGCACCGAAGCCGGGACCGCCGTTCCCGATGGCGCCCTCCTCGTCTTCGGGACGAGGCTCCCTGGCGTCATCGCCGTCGGTCGGCCGCGACGCGGGTCGGCAGTCCTGGGAGCACCCCTCGAACCTGTCCTTGTCGATGGGGGTGAACGACGTCGGCGGCACGCCCTTCAGCGCGCCGATCATCGTGTCCTTCCAGATCGGCCCGGGAAGGGTGGCCCCTGCCACCGCCCCGTAGTACCGCCCGCCGATCGTCACCCCTGTCAGCTTGTGGTCGCTGGAGCCGCGCGGGTCCCCGATGCTCACCGCCGCCGCCAGGTCCGGGGTGAAACCGGCGAACCACGCGGTCGCGTAGGCGTCGGTGGTGCCCGTCTTGCCCGCCGCGTCGCGCCCGATGCCGCCGACGCCTCGCATCGTGCCCTCGGTGAACACGCCGGACAGCACCTCCGCCGTGGCGTCCGCGATCCCCGGATCGAGCGCCTGGCGGCACTTCGGCCGGTACGTGGTGGCCCTGCCGTCGCGATCGGTGATCCGGGAGATCGCCATCGGCGCGCAGTACCTGCCGCGCGCCGCGATCGCCGCGTACGCATTGGCCACCGTCACCGGGTCCATCTCGTTGATGCCGAGGGCGAACGTCTCGTACTCCTGCAGCTTGCGCCCGTCCGAGCGGCGGATTCCCAGCGACTTGGCCGTGGTGACCGTCCCGCAGAGCCCCACCCGCTGCTCCAGCTCCATGAAGAAGGTGTTCACCGAGGTCCTGGTGCCGGTCCGGAGGGTCTTCCAGCCCGGGGAGCCCTCGTCGTTGGTGACCGTGTGCGTCGGGTCGCCGATGCTCTCGCCCTTGCAGTTCTTGAACGCCGAGTAGCCCGGCGCGCGGTACCCGGCGCCCGCGCTCAGGCCGTCGTCGAGCTTCATGCCCTTCTTCAGCGCGTTGATCAGGGTGAAGACCTTGAACGTGGAACCTGCCTGGAAGCCGACGCCTCCGCCGTGCTCGGCGTCCGCGACGACGTTGTAGGAGATCTCGTTCCTGGCCTTGCTCCGGCCGTACGGCCTGCTGGCCGCCATGGCCCTGATCGCTCCTGTGCCCGGCTGGACCAGGGCCTCGGAGGCGACGGCGCGGTCGGAGGCGTGCACGTACTTCCTGATCGCCCGATTCGCGGCCGCCTGCGTCGCCGGGTCGAGCGTGGTCCTGATCGTCAGGCCACCGCGGTTGAGCATCTCCAGGCGCGCGCGGGCCGTCCTGCCGAAGTCGGGATTGCTCAGGATCTCGTGCCGGACGTACAGGCAGAAGTACGGATGCGCACTGGACTCGCAGCCGCCGGGAATCTTCGTCCCCTTGTAACCGAGCTTGGCGGCCTTCGCCGCCGCGGCCTCCTGCGGGGTGATCCTGCCCAGCTCGGCCATCCGGTCCAGCACGACGTCACGACGCTTCAGCAGCCGCTCGCGGTGCTTCCTGCCGAGGTTCGGATCGGTGGCGTTCGGGTCCTGGACGGCGCCCGCCAGCGTCGCCGCCTGCGGCAACGTGAGCTTGCCGGCCCTGACGCCGAAGAAGCGCTTGGCCGCCGCCTCGACGCCGTAGGCTCCGGCGCCGAAGTAGGCGATGTTCAGGTACTTCTCGAGGATCTGCTCCTTGGTGTACTTCTTCTCGACCCCCATGGCGTACCGCAGCTCGTTCAGCTTGCGCGCGTAGCTGGCCTCCAGAGCGGCGTTGCGCTGCGCGTCGGTGGTGGCGGAGTTGAGCAGCACCTGCTTCACGTACTGCTGGGTGATGCTCGACCCGCCCTGGCTGACCCTGCCCGACTGCAGGTTCTTGGCCAGCGCCCGTATCGTGCCCTCGACGTCGATGGCGCCGTGCTCGTAGAAGCGGTCGTCCTCGATCGCGACGATCGCCGTCTTCATGACCTCGGCGATCGCGTCGAGGGAGACGACCTCCCTGTACTCCTCGTAGAAGCGAGCGATCTCGCGCCCCTTGGCGTCCTGCACGATCGTGACCTCGGCCGGCGGCGGCTCGACGAGGTCGACCGGCCCCAGGCCGACCGCTCCCTCCGCCGACACGAAGCCGAGACCCGCGCCCCCCACGGCCGGAAAGGCGATCCCCGCCACCAGCACGCCCGCCGCCGCGCCCGCGACGACGAGCCGTACGATCTTCGTCCCCCGACGTGACATCAGATTCTCCCGAGCCCACGAGCCAGGATGGTGGCGGTGTCCGCGATGACCTTCTCGTCGGCGGGGGCGTTCGCCGCCTTCCGATTGGTGTAGACGGACATGATGATCGGGGTGCCCGACTTGCCCGGCCAGACGACCGCGATGTCGTTGGCGGCGCCGTACGCCGAGCTGGTGCCGGTCTTGTCGCCGATGGCCCAGCTCTTCGGCAGGCCGGCGCGGATGCGGGCGTCGCCGGTCTTGTTGCCGATCAGCCAGGCGTTGAGCCGCTCCCTGTCCTTGACGTGGAGCGCGTTCCCGGTGGTGAGGGCGCGCAGGTCACGGACCATGACCGCAGGGGTGGTGGTGTCGCGCCGCTCCTTGGGGTTCCAGTCGTTGAGCTCGGTCTCCCAGCGGTCAAGGCGCGAGGTCGGGTCCTTCAGCGTCCTGAAGTACCTCGTCAGGCCCGCGGGACCGCCGATCTGCTTGAGCAACACGTTCGCCGCGGTGTTGTCGCTCAGGGTGATGGCCGCCTCGCAGAGCCGGGCGACGGTCAGGCCCTCCGCGACGTGCTTCGCGGTGACAGGTGAGTTGGGCTTCAGGTCGGCGGCCGTCCACTTGACGACCTTGTCCATGAGACCCGGCTCGGAGGTGCGCGCCTTGTGCAGGACGGCCGCGGCGAGGACCGCCTTGAAGGTGGACAGCAACGGGAAGCGCTCGCCTGACCGGTACGCGATCGTCCTGCCGGTGGCCGTGTCCACGGCATACGCGCCGATGCGGCCCTTGAAGGACACCTCCAGCGCGCGCAGCTCCTTCCGGGCGGCGGCCTCGGCCGCCCCGGCGGACGGCTGCGGCTGTACGGCGGTCGCGGGCGTCGCCGCAGCCGAGGCCGTGCCCGCGCCGAGGGAGCCACCCGCCAGGAGGGAGACTGTCAACGCGACGGCTTCCAGCGCTCCCGGTAGACGCCGGGCGCGGAGGTTTCGCATGGCATGTCCTTTAGCTGTCGTTCGCCAGAAGGCAGGAGCAAAGCAGATCCGACGAGACGATGTCTAATAGCGATATTGGGGCGTGCTTCATATCCGATCACGTATGAAGCCTGGTCAGAGGCTTGGCGGACCGCACGGTGGCACCGGCCACGTACGCGAGGATCTCGTACGGCCCGATCGCGTCGAGCTCCTCGACCACTTCGAGCCGCAGCCTGGCGGTGAACTCGGCGGGCCGGGGGAATGCGGCGCTCGCCGTCGACCATGCGGTGTCGCGTCAGCGGGCGTGTCAGGACGGCGACGGCCCGGTATCAGAGCGGTCGGCGAAAGTTGACGCCATGAACGGTTCAGCGACTGAGCCCTCAGGGCGACCGCGCGAGATCCACTCGGGCGCCGACAGGAACCCCATTCCGCGAGCCGTCCGTTCACCTGAATTCTCGGATCCGAAGGAGCACACCACCATGTCCGTCACCCTCACCGACCAGGACAAGCTCACCCTGCGGACCGCCGCGTGGGGCGCCATCTCCCTGATGGCCGCCGCCGGCGCCGCCGGCTCACCCCACAAGGCCGCCACCCACGGCTCCATCGCCCTGACCTCCGCGACCGGCCTGGCAGGGCACGTGCTTACCAAGGCGCCCAAGGGCGTGAAGTACGGCAAGTCCGTGGCCGAACTCGCCGACCAGGTGCTGCCGGCCCTGACGGAAGCCATGAGCCTGCTCAAGCAGCAGGCCCCGTCCGAGGCCGACAACTTCCGCCGCACCGTCATCGTCGCCATCGAAGCCGCCGCCCAGACCCACAAGGGCCAGCCCAGCCCCACCATGGCCGAGATGATCCGCAAGATCACCGAAGCCCTCGACGCCGCTTGATCATGCCGACCCGAGCTCCTCGACGACCCGGAGGTGCGGACGGTTCATCTCGCCGACGTCGCCTTCGACCTCGGCGAGATCGGATAGCGGCCTTCGGTGGGCGCCCAGCGGCGCGGACGCACGCTCCGGCGACCGGCCCGTGTTCGGGGATACCCGTTCGGCGGCGCCAGGCGATCCGCAGGGTGGCGGGGCCCTGCGTGGCGACACAGCCGGCCAGACCGGTCAGGAATCGAGAAGCGCCGGCTCTCGAGCCGCACCTAGCGTGACTGCCATGGACATCCCCCTTATCCGGGCTGGGCGCGGGTGAACGAGCCGCTCGACCTCTGCCCTCTCGGCGGGCACGCCGCGTGGGCGGACCCGGAGGCGCCGCGGACCGAAGCGGAGGAGCAGCAGACGTACTGCTCAAAGCTGGTTAGATCGAGCCAGGCGACGCCGACGGAGACCGCGAAAGCGGCCCCCGTGTAACAGATGTAACAGATGGAGACACGATGAGCATGGCCCCGAGGCCGGACCCGCATTCGCCTGCGCTGCACGCTGCCGACAGCCACGATCTGATCCGCGTGCACGGCGCGCGCGTGAACAACCTCAAGGACGTCAGCATCGAGCTCCCGAAGCGCCGGCTGACGGTGTTCACCGGCGTCTCCGGCTCGGGCAAGAGCTCGCTGGTGTTCAGCACGATCGCCGCGGAGTCACAGCGGCTGATCAACGAGACCTACAGCGCGTTCCTGCAGGGCTTCATGCCGACGCTCGCGCGGCCCGAGGTCGACGTGCTCGACGGGCTGACGACCGCGATCATCGTCGACCAGCAGCGGATGGGCGCCGACCCCCGCTCCACGGTCGGCACCGCCACCGACGCCAACGCGATGCTGCGTATTCTGTTCAGCCGGCTCGGCACGCCGCACATCGGCTCGCCCCAGGCCTTCTCCTTCAACGTCGCCTCGATCAGTGGCGCGGGCGCGGTCCGCCTGGAGCGTGCGGGAAAGACCGTGAAGGAGCGTCGCGACTTCAGCATCACCGGCGGTATGTGCCCGCGTTGCGAAGGCCGCGGCAAGGTCTCCGACATCGACCTCAGCCAGCTCTACGACGACTCCAAGTCGCTCTCCGAGGGCGCGTTCACGATCCCCGGCTGGAAGTCGGACAGCTTCTGGACGGTGCGGGTCTACGCCGAGTCGGGTTTCGTCGACCCGAACAAGCCGATCCGCCAGTTCACCAAGAAGGAGATGCAGGACTTCCTCTACAAGGAGCCGACCAAGGTCAAGGTCGAGGGCGTCAACCTCACCTATGAGGGTCTGATCCCCAAGATCCAGAAGTCGTTCCTGTCCAAGGACAGGGAGGCGATGCAGCCGCACATCCGGGAGTTCGTGGACCGGGCGGTCACCTTCGCCGTCTGTCCCGAGTGCGACGGCACCCGGCTCACCGAGGCGGCCCGCTCCTCGAAGATCGCGGGCATCAGCATCGCCGACGCCTGCGCGATGGAGATCCGCGACCTGGCCGAATGGGTCCGCGGCCTCGACGAGCCTTCGGTCGCGCCGCTGCTCGGCAAGCTGCTGCACACCCTCGACTCGTTCGTGGAGATCGGGCTGGGCTACCTCTCGCTCGAGCGGCCGGCCGGCACGCTGTCGGGCGGCGAGGCGCAGCGCACCAAGATGATCCGCCACCTCGGCTCGGCGCTCACCGACGTCACCTACGTCTTCGACGAGCCCACCATCGGGCTGCACCCCCACGACATCCAGCGGATGAACGACCTGCTGCTGCGGCTGCGGGACAAGGGCAACACGGTGCTCGTCGTCGAGCACAAGCCGGAGGCGATCGCGATCGCCGACCACGTCGTCGACCTCGGACCCGGCGCCGGTACGGCAGGCGGCACCATCTGCTACGAGGGGACGCTCGAGGGCCTGCGCGCCAGCGGCACCATCACCGGCCGCCACCTCGACGACCGGGCCGTCCTCAAGGAGACGGTGCGCACCCCCAAGGGCATGCTGGAGATCCGCGGCGCCACCCGCCACAACCTCAGGGACGTCGACGTCGACATCCCGCTCGGTGTCCTCTGCGTCGTCACCGGCGTCGCGGGCTCCGGCAAGAGCTCGCTGATCCACGGATCGATCCCGGCCGGCGCGGGTGTCGTCTCGGTCGACCAGGGAGCCATCAAGGGCTCGCGACGCAGCAACCCGGCCACCTACACCGGACTGCTCGACCCCATCCGCAAGGCGTTCGCGAAGGCCAACGGCGTCAAGCCGGCGCTGTTCAGCGCCAACTCCGAGGGCGCCTGCCCCACCTGCAACGGCGCCGGCGTCATCTACGTCGACCTCGGGATGATGGCCGGCGTGGAGACCCCCTGCGAGGAGTGCGAGGGCAAGCGGTTCCAGGCAGCGGTGCTGGAATACCACCTGGGCGGCCGCGACATCAGCGAGGTTCTGGCGATGTCGGTGACCGAGGCCCAGGAGTTCTTCGGCGCCGGTGAGGCGCGCACGCCGGCCGCGCACGCCATCCTCGAGCGGCTCGCCGACGTCGGGCTCGGCTACCTCAGCCTCGGCCAGCCGCTCACCACGCTGTCCGGCGGCGAGCGGCAGCGGCTTAAGCTGGCCACCCACATGGCCGACAAGGGCGGGGTCTACGTCCTCGACGAGCCGACCACCGGCCTGCACCTCGCCGACGTCGAGCACCTGCTCGGCCTGCTCGACCGGCTCGTCGACTCCGGCAAGTCGGTCATCGTCATCGAGCACCACCAGGCGGTCATGGCGCACGCCGACTGGATCATCGACCTCGGCCCGGGCGCCGGCCACGACGGCGGCCGGATCGTCTTCGAGGGCACACCCGCCGACCTCGTCGCCGCCCGCTCCACCCTCACCGGCGAGCACCTCGCGGCCTACGTCGGCACCTGACCGAGGCCCTCGCGGACGCCAGAGGACTCCTCTCCCCTGTTTCGACTCGTCCCCGGTGAACCGGGACCGGGGCGAGTTCGACAGGGGCGAGCGGCTCCACGCGAACCTGGCGTGCGCGGGTTGGCTCGGGATCGAGGGCCACAACCACATGGGTGTCCGGCTTGCGGTGATGGGCGACACGCTGCCCGATGTCGGCGTTACTTTCATCCTGAAGTTGCAGGTCACGGGGCTGGCGTGGGACGGGGCGGGGTGCTCAGGGAAGCACCGCAGCGCCGCCCCACGCCAGCCCTCACCGCCCGCGATGTTCAGGGTGAAATCGCTCAGTGGCGTCATCCGATCTTTATGATCTCGCGGTGAGGATCTGGACGGAGCGCCCTGCCAAGACCGACGTCGAAGCAGTCGTTCGCCGCTACTTCAGCCTGCTCCGAGCTGGGAAGATCCCTGAGGCCGAACAGCTCGTCGATCACTCATCGGTCCGGCATGTGCTCAAGTCGCTATGGTCCGGCTCGGTTGGAGCGAGCGCCGATGCGGACGAGGCGAGTTGCAGCCGTGCTGCCGATGAGTGGGAGCAGGACCTGTCCTGGCTCTGCGAACTTGACCTCGGAGACTTCCACTGGGGCCACACCGGCAGCCATTTCTACGTCGAGGTCACCTACCGCGCGCAGATAGTCGAGGTGTCATTGGGCTTTTGGGTCAAGCCTACCGACGCCGGCTGGGTCGTCGCGGGACCGTCCACCCTCTGGTAGGACACACGAAGGAGCAGCGCGATCCGGGTGTCGGCTGAACCTCCCGCTGACGGACGATCACCTGCCAGATCAAAGTCCCGACCAGCCCGAGCGCCCGGCCCCGCCCCACGCGGCTGCTTGTAGGGATTCTGTGTCACGTAGCCCAGCGACTCGAACTCCGGATACTCCTCCGTGCCGTCCAGACCTCGCGCGTGGCGATCGTCCAGAAGACGTCGATGTCCACGAGATGTAATCGTGGCAGTCCACAGCAGCGCCTGCACAGCTCCGGCAGCCCCACCGGCAGCCGAAGATCGCGATTCTGTCGGTCACCACTGTTAGGACTTACGCCATAACCCCGGTATTCACACGGAAGCAGGGTGTTCGATGGCGTTGGTGACGTTTCGCGATGAGACGGCGACAGGACGGGCGTTGGCGGAGTTCTCCCTGCCAGACCTGCCCGAGCGGATCTCGGCCCGGGAACTGGTACGGCTGCGCGTGCGCGAGGAGGTGGCCAGATACAACGCCGCCCCCTCCCCCCGTTTTCGCGGCCTGGTCAAGCCCAGCGACGCCGAGGCCGAGCTGAACGGCTACCGGATGCGCACCGCCCGCAAGCTCGACTGGGAGAAGCAGGCCGACGCCGCCGAGACCGCGTTCGCCCGCAACGGCTTCCTGTTACTGGTCGGCGACCGCCAGATCGAGGACCTGGACACCGAGATCGACCTGATCGCCGACCCCGTCGTCTCCTTCGTCAGGCTCATCCCGCTGGTCGGCGGCTGACGTGGGCGTTCTCGACGGCCTTCCGGCCGAGCTTCGGCCGGTGCTCGACGAGCTCGACCCTGCCGCCCTGGAGCGGTGCCGGCAGTTCGACGCGACCCTGCAGGGCGGTCATCCCCACCGCTATCCCGACGATACCCGGCTGAAGCCTCTGGCCGTCGACGACGCCGGGTGGCGGGCCATGGCGCTGTGGACCCAGCTCACCCTGCGCACCACCGACGGCAGCATGCCCTCGTTCGCGGTGCTCGAGTCACTGACCCGGCGAAAGCTCGGCTGGAGCGCCCGCGAACGGGAGCTGCTGTGGCGGACCACCCTCGCGGCGCCGAACTCCGGCCACCTGTACCAGCTCCCCGTCTCTGCGATCAAGGACCTGCCCGCTGCTGAGCTCGGGCCGCTCCTGCCCCACATCCGCCGGGCCAAGCGCGAGCTGGACCAGGTGCCCTATGCCGACCTCTGGCCGGCGACGCGCACTCTGGACCTCCTGCTGTCCGAACACCCGACCGGCGAACCGGGCGAAGCCAGCCGCTGCCTGGTGCCGGAGTGCGACGGCTTCGCCGCCCTGGTGCGAGGGGAGTACGGCGAGCGGCTCGAGAGCCCCGAAGTTCTGCCGATGTTGAGACACTGGGTCACCGCCACCTCGTCCGATCCCGCGCCGAAGTGGACCGCGAAAGCACGCGGGCTGCTCACGCCCGGGGCCGTCGCGCTGGCCGGGGAGATCCTCGGCCGCCTACCGGCCTACCGCGAGAGTCCCTGGAACACCGGCTACCGCGACGAGGTCACCTATCTCCAGCAGCGCACCGCGGAGCTTGCACGCGGGATGGTCTGGACGTGCGAGCTCACCGACGAGCCCTGGGTGACCGGACTGCTGGGCGACGTGGCCGTGGCCACCGGCACCGGAATGGGTGGGTCCGGTCCGAACTCACGCAGCGAGCGGGTGGCCAACGCCGCCCTCGGAGCCCTGTCCCGGCGCGGCGGGCTGGAAGTGGTGCCCCAGCTTGCCAGGGTCCAGGCCAAGGTGCGCAAGAAGAGCATTCTGGCCAAGGTCGCCAGGACGCTGGACGCGGTGGCCGTACGGACGGGACTGTCTCCTGAGCAACTGCTGGAACGCACTGTCCCCACCTTCGGCCTGAGCCCCGACGGCACCCGCGCCGAGCAGGGGCTCGCCCTCTCGCTCAACGGCACGGTCACCTTCGACGGCCGCAGGACCATTCCCAAGACCGTCGACCGGGACCTGCTGGCCGAGTTCAAGGCCACGGCCAAGGAGCTGGAGAAGGCGATCCCCGCCGAACGGTTCCGCGTCGAGCGCGCCCTGGCGTCCGAGCGGCTCTGGCGCTGGGACGAGGTGTGCGAGTTCTACCTCGACCACCCGGTCACCGGCTTCTTCTCCCGCGCTCTGATCTGGGAGGTCCTCCAGGGCCCTGCGGGGCTCCCGGTCCGCGTCGACGGCGGCTGGGAGCTGACCGATCCGGCAGGACGCCGCATCCAGCCCCGCCCCGACACCCCTGTCCTGCTGTGGCACCCCATCTCACACACGGCGGACGAGGTTCGGGCCTGGCGCGACCACCTGATGGCGATCGGCCTGCGCCAGCCGTACAAACAGGCCTTTCGCGAGATCTACCTGCTCACCCCCGCCGAGGAGCGGACCCGCGACCGCTCGCTCCGTTTCTCCCGCCACCTGCTCAGGTACGGCCAGGCCAAGGCGTTGCTGACCGGCCGCGGGCTGGACCGGCATGAGCCTGGGCCACTGGGACGCCGCGGGAGGATCCGGCTGGTGCACCGCCACCAAGGAGCTGCCCGGCGGCCTGACCGCCGCCTGGGACTTCCACCTTGACGAGAACTCCTACGAACGCGACGGCTACGGCACCACCGCCTCCATCTGCGTCAGCGGCGAGCTCCGCTTCACCTTCGAGGGCGAGACAGTCCCGCTGGCCGAGGTGGCGCCGCTCATCCTGTCGGAAGCGCTGCGCGACGCCGACCTGGCCGTCGGCGTCGCCTCCACCGGGCTGGACCCCCACGGCAGCGGCGACTACTGGCAGTCCTACGGTTTCGGCGACCTGACCGAGTCCGCGCAGGTCCGCCGTGACGCCCTGGCCCGGCTGCTGCCCCGCCTGGCCGTCGCCGACCGCTACGCCCTGGAAGAGCGGTTCCTTCGTGTCCGCGGCGACCTGCGCACCTACAGGATCCATCTCGGCTCGGGCAACATCCTCATGGAGCCCAACGACGCCTATCTGTGCATCGTCCCCCGCGGAACGGGAGACCAGGTCTTCCTCCCCTTCGAAGAAGACGGCGGCATGCTGTCGATCATCATCTCCAAGGCCTTCCTGCTGGCCGCCGACACGGCGATCAACGACCCGTCCATCACCCGCCAGATCCACCCGTGACAGGAAATATCGGCATGCACCTCTCCCCCCTCGCGGCACGCCTGCTCGCGCTGCTCGACGGTTCCGCACCCGACGCCACCTTCTGGCCGGTCACCTCCCAGCTGACCACCGCGATGGCCGGCAGGCCCGGTGACAGCGCGGTCGTCGACCAGACCTGGCGGAACATGGTCGCGCCAGCGCGCGAGCTCGCCGACTACCTGCTGCGTGACAACCGCCTGTCCTTCGCCGTGCTGGTGGCCGCGGGGCTGGCGGGCATGGATCCCGAGGTGAGAGCGCGGTTCGCCGAAGCGCTCGGTCCCGTCGCGATGGCGGAGGTGGACCTGCTGCTCGGCTGGGACGTGGAGTCGCGCGCCCTGTTCGCCGAGGCCGCCCGGGCACCGGTCCTCGACGAACCGCGGCCGACCGGCTTGGCCGAATGGCTCGACGGCCTGCCCGGCTACCCCGCCTTCGCCCGTGTCGCCCTGGAGCAGGCCGAGGCCCGCGTCGCGGCGATCCAGACAGGGGAGATCCCTTACCAGGCGGACAAGGCGTTCGACTATTGGGAGACGAGAACTCTCGGGCGTGCCGTACGGCTCGCGCTCTACCGCGACGAGCCCTGGCTGCCCGCCCTGCTGGACCGGCTGCTGCGCGGCGTCGCGGTCGCGCCCACCCAGGCCAAGACGCTGCCCTCCCAGGCCCTGCTGTTCGAGATCGCCCGCGCGGTGGAGGACCACCCGACCCCCGAGGCGATCTCCTCATTGCGTGCCGCCCGCCAGACCACCCGGCACGCCGGGGTGCCCAAGCAGCTCGACCGCATGTTCAAGCGCATCGAGCCCGCGCTGGCCGAGCGGCTGGAGGTGGCGTTCCGGCTACCCGACGGGCGGGTACGGCAGGCGTTCGGCGAGCACGCGGCGGTGATCTCGATCGACGGCGCGGCCGAGCTGTCATGGTGGCACGGCGACAGGAAGCTCAGATCTGTCCCGGCGGCCGTCAAGCGGGAGCATCCCGAGGAGGTGAAGCGGCTGCGCGAGCAGGTCAAGCTGGTCCAACAACAGCAGACGACCCTGGCCAGGGCGCTGGAGGCGAGCTACACCGCCGAGGAGGCTCCGCCGTACCGGCAGTTGGAGGGTCATCCGATCGCTGAGCGGCTGATCTGGGAGTTCGAGGTCTCCCCCGGTGTGTGGCGCAACGAGCTGGGGCTGAACGTGCCGGACGTGCCGGTGCGGCCGTGGCATCCGGCCCGCGCGTCGGTGGAGGAGGTTCGGGCCTGGCGCGAGGTCGTGCAGGACAAGGAGCTGCGCCAGCCGTACAAGCAGGCTTTCCGCGAGGTCTACCTGCTCACGCCCGCCGAGGAGGAGACGCGCGACCATTCGCGCCGGTTCGCCGGGCATGTGGTGGACTACCGCAGGCTCCGCGCGCTGTTCAAGGCCCGGGGCTGGAAATCGAACTACCTGGGGCCGTGGGACGGCGGCTTCGACGGCGGCGACGGGCGGCGGCTGCTGGCCGGCGGGCAGTGGCGGGCGACGCTGGACCACGACCTCTACGACGAGGGTTACGCGCTCACCGGGCAGGTCCTCTTCCACCGGCTGGTCGAGGGCAGGTGGCGCCTGGCGCCGCTGGCCGAGGTCCCCACGCTGGTGTTCAGCGAGGCGATGCGGGATGTGGACCTCTTCGTGGGGGTCTGTTCGATCACGGCCGATCCCCAGTGGGCCGACAGCGGGCCGGACCGGCTGCAGGAGTACTGGCGGACCGGCTCGTTCGCGGCGCTGCAGCCCTCCGCCGAGGTGCGACGGGACGTGCTGGCCCGGCTGATCGGGCGTACAGCCATCGCCGACCGGTGTGCCTTGACCGACCGCTTCCTGGTGGTCAGGGGCGACCTGCGCACCTACAAGATCCATCTGGGGTCGGCCAACATCCTGATGGAGCCCAACGACGCCTACCTGTGCATCGTCTCCGCCCGCGACCCCCACGCCGGGCTGTTTCTCCCGTTCGAGGAGGACGGCCGGTTGGCGCTCATCCTCAGCAAGGCCTTCCTTCTGGCGAACGACACCGCCATCACCGACCCCTCGATCACCCGTCAGATCCGAGCCTGAACCACGTACGGAAGTGGGTGCCCTTCACCCCTGAACCGCCGGACGCGTGGCCGCAGGCGGCCCTGTCTCGGCGGTGAGCAAAGCGTCTCCCAGGGTTCGCGTGGGGCCGCTGCAGGGAATCCCGCAGGAGGTCCGGCGGGCGACGAGAAGAGGCATGGTCATGGCGGAAAAGTTGTACGCCTCCTGGGCGTCGGGATACACGGCATTCCCCGAGACCGCCAATCTGCGGACGTTCCGCCAGGGCTTCGGGGTGACCTTCACAATTCCGCCAGGCCGGAGCGAATGGATCCATCTGCCGGTCCCCACGCCGGTGATCGTGGAGAACGACCGCGCCACCCTCGAGAAGCTGATGGTCCTGTTCCACGCGCGTCAGAACAGCGCGATCGCGGAGCTGCACGTCTTCGATGGTCCCCGCCGCATCAACACCTTCAAGGAGATGCGCAAGCAGGGCGATCATTCGCAGGGGGTGGACAGCGTGAACTCCTTCACCGTCCGCCAGGCCAACATCGCCTTCGGCATCGGCGCCACCCTGCTCGTCGTCAACCTTTCCGCCTCCAGCGACAGCGAGTTCTTCATCAGCGGCTTCGGTGGAGACTTCTTCCACAACGTCTGAACCCGCGCGACACGGCCGATCACGTCGTACGCGCCGTGCAGCTGCGGCGGCGGTGACGGCGTGCACCTGCACGAGACAGTCGAACCGCGCCAGCTCCAGCACTGCTTCGCCGGCCTCACCCTGGCAGGCGGCGTGACCATCGACGGCCCGGTCCGCGCCCGGATCTTCACCTGCAGCAGGAGTTCCAGCGCGACCTCGGCATCGCCCGCCTGTTCATCTCCCGCGGCCTCGGTGTCGTCCACCACCTGAGCGGCCGGGTGGCGGTGGTGTGCCTCGGCAAGGTCGCCGGGATCGGCCCGGCTGACGGCATCTACTCCAAGCCCGCCAGCCCTGCACTTCGTCGCTGCTGTCGGCCGTGTCCGGCGTCGGCGATCGGCGGGAGACCGGCCGCCAGGGGATCGTCCTGTCGGGAGAAGTTCTCTCCCCGTTGGCGCCGCCGACAGGCTGCCTTTCCCGCACTCGGTGCCGGCTGGCCCAGGATCGGTGCTGCGAAGTGGAACCCGCACTGATCGAAAGAGGCGCCGGTCATCCGGTGACCTGCCACTTCGCCGCTTCCTAAGGAGAGATCTCCGTGACCAAGACGGTCATGTCCGTGCTGGCCGCCGCAGCGCTGGCCGTACCCCTCGCCGTGTCCGCCCCCGCGTCGGCCGCGGCAGACACCGCCTGCGCCGACGCGCCCCACGTCCGGGTCGCGACGGGCGCGGTGTTCAACAACCCCGTCGCGGACGAGGGCGCCGTCATCGTCCAGCGGCTCTGCTCCATGATCAAGCAGGCCCCGGCGGGCGCCAGGATCAGGGTGGCGCACTTCGTCATGTCGGGTGCGGCGGGCGAGGGCTTCGCGAGCGAGCTGATCAAGGCTCGCGACCGCGGCGTGGACGTGCAGGTGGTCGTGGACGGCGACACCCGCGGCGGCAAGGTCGCCGCCCAGCTCGCCGCCGCGCTGGGCACCGACATCACGGCGAACTCCTGGCTGCACGTCTGCACCGGGCCGATGTCGGGCGGCACCGCCGCGTGCATCGGCGACAAGGGCCAGCACAACAAGTTCTACCTGTTCTCCCGTACCGGCGACGCCTCCCACGTGGTGGTGCAGTCCTCGGCCAACCTCACCGACCTGAACTCCACGACGTACTGGAACAACGCTGTCATCTTCGCCGGCGACAGGAAGCTGTCGCGCGCGTACAACGGCTACTTCGAGGACCTCGCGGCGGAGCGCAAGAACCTCGACTACGACCGCACCGTGCACGCCGGCCGCGTGGTGGCCACCTTCTTCCCGCAGGCCGAAGGCGACCTCGTCGTCGACAGCCTGCGCAGGGTGTCGTGCAGGCGCGGCGAGAAGATCCGCGTGGGCATGTCCGAGTGGGACACCTTTCGCATCGCGATCGCCGACCGGCTGCGCGAGCTGGCCAGGCGCGGGTGCGACGTGCAGATCGTCGCCGGGATCCTGAGCCAGGAGGTCAGTCAGAGCCTCCTCGCCGAGCCGGGCATCGACCTGCGGCTGCTCGCCAACGGCAGCGCGCTGCCCGGGCGCATCCACTCCAAGTACCTGCTGGTGGACGGCAAGGTGTACACGGGCAGCCACAACTTCAACCAGACGTCGCTGCGCCGCAACGACGAGACCCTGCTGCGTGTGGACGACCGGCACATCTACGGCCAGTACGTCGCCAACTTCGACACCCTCCGCGCCGCCGCCCTCCCCGCCAAGGCCTGACCTCCTTCCCCGGCCCGCCTGCTCCGTTAGGTCTCAAAGGAGCGGGCGGCCCGGCGGGGATGGTGGCGGCGCCCCCTGCCGGTAGGACCGGCTTGCCGGTTCGATGACCGTTTGGGGCCAGGAGTTTGGCAAGGGGTTCACGGACCCGCAACCACCCCTTCGTAGCCTCGTGAGATGGCACAACGGACATCGACCGCTTGGCCGCGTGTACTCGCTGCCCTCACCTTGGCCGCCTACGGAACCGGCCTGAGCGTGACGGCGATGTTGCCCCGCGATGACGTGTCCCGGAGTCTGCCGATCGCCGCGTCGATCTCCGGCTCGGGTTCGAGCGCGCAGAAGGGCGCGATGGACGCCTGGCGTGCGGAGTTCCACCAGATCCACCCGGAACTGCGGGTGGACTATCGGGCCAACGGGTCGGAGGCCGGCATTCGCGACTTCATCGCGGGCGCCACCGCGTTCGCCGGCTCCGACGTCGCGATGCGACCCGGCGAACAGGCGCTGGCCGACAGGCGCTGCGGCGGCCGCGTGGCGCACCTGCCCATGGTGGTCGGCCCGATCGCGTTGGCCTACAACCTGCCGTCCGTGCCGGATCTGAAGCTGTCGCCCATCACCGTGACCGGCATCTTCAGCGGACGGATCACCAGGTGGGATGCCCAGGAGATCGCCGTCGACAACCGCGGCAGGCGTCTGCCGCACACCCGTATCCGGCTCTTTCATCGCTCCGACGACTCGGGGACGACCCATAACCTCACTGCCTATCTCAAGGCGGCGGGCCGCTGGCCGTACGAGCCAGGCAGGAAGTGGACCGGCTCGGGGCAAGGCGTCGCGGGCTCCACGGGGATCACCGAGGCCGTCCAGGACACCACGGGTTCCATCGGGTACGTGGAGTACGGATTCGCCAGCAACGCCCGCCTGCGCACCGCAAGGGTGCGCAACGCCTCAGGCCACTTCGTCGCGCTCTCGCCCCGGAGTGCCACCCAGGCTCTGAGGGGCGCCCGGGTCGTCGCCGAGAATGCCGGTCCGGTGGTGAAGCTCGACTACCTGACCGAAGCCAAGGGCGCCTACCCCATCATCCTGGTCACCTACGCGATCACCTGCTCGAACGACTCCGACCCGCTGGTGCGGACCTTCCTGCGCTACACCGCGAGCGACGCCGGCCAGTCGTACCTCTCCCTGCACGGCTACGCGCCCCTCCCGGACGACCTCCTCACCAAGGTGCGGGCCCGGCTCGGCGCCACGCGCTGAAACTCGGGGCATCGCGCCGGCCGACTCCATGTCACACGCGTCGCGGGCTAACGGGCGGTGCTTTCCCCGCGGTGGTTCTTGCTCACACCGGCGACCCGACCGGGGAGGCATCAGCGTGCCTCCCCGGTTCAGGCCTCAGCTACACGTTCCCGCGTACGCCCTTGGCGAGCTCGGCCGTGAGCGTCCGGATCGCCGCGAGCCCTGCCGCCTCGTCGGGTGCGTCGAGCAGCGCCTTGACGAAGGCGGAGCCGACGATCACACCGTCGGCGAACCCCGCGACCTCGGCGGCCTGCTCCCCGTTGGACACGCCGATGCCGACGCAGACCGGGAGTTCGGTGGCCGCCCTGGTGCGCTGTACGAGGGCGGCCGCGGCCTCTCCGACGGAGGCGCGTGTGCCGGTGACCCCCATCAGCGAGGCGGCGTACACGAATCCCGAACCGGCCGCGGTGATCTCCTTCAGCCTCTCGTCCTTGTTGCTCGGCGCGACGACGAAGACGGTGGCCAGGCCCTGCTTCTCGGCGTGCTCGCGCCAGGTCGCCGACTCCTGGACGGGCAGGTCGGGCAGGATGCAGCCCGCGCCGCCCGCCTCGGCGAGCTCGACGGCGAAGCGTTCGACGCCGTAGCGGTCGACCGGGTTCCAGTACGTCATCACCAGGATGGGCTTGCCCGTGGCGGCGTGTGCCTCGCGGACGGTGCGCATCACGTCGGCGATCTTGAGCCCGCCGCGCAGGGCGATGTCGTCGGCCGTCTGGATGACCGGTCCGTCGAACACCGGGTCGCTGTGCGGCAGCCCTACCTCGACGACGTCCGCGCCGGATTCGAGGACCGCCTTGACCGCCTCGATGCCACCGTCGACGGTCGGGAAGCCGGCCGGGACGTAGGCGATGAGCGCGGAGCGGCCCTCGGCCCTGGCCTGGGCGAGGGTGTCGTTCAACAGCTGGATGTTGCCACTCACTTCGACTCCCCCTCGGCGGCGTCGTACAGCTCGAAGTAACGCGCGGCCGTGTCCATGTCCTTGTCGCCGCGCCCGGACAGGTTGACGACGAGCAGCGAGTCCTTGCCGAGCTCCCTGCCGACTTCCAGTGCTCCGGCGAGCGCATGCGCGCTCTCGATCGCGGGAATGATGCCCTCGGTCCGCGAGAGCAGCCGAAACGCCTGCATCGCCGCGTCGTCGGTGACCGCACGGTACTCGGCGCGGCCGATGTCCCTCAGATACGCATGCTCGGGCCCGATGCCCGGATAGTCCAGACCGGCCGAGATCGAGTAGGGCTCGGTGATCTGCCCCTCCTCGTCCTGCAGGAGGTACGACCGCGAGCCGTGCAGGATGCCCGGCTCGCCCGCGGACAGCGAGGCCGCGTGCTCGCCGCTCTCCACGCCGTGCCCTGCGGCCTCGCAGCCGATGAGACGTACACCGCTGTCGGGAAGGAAGCCGTGGAAGAGTCCGAGTGCGTTCGAGCCACCGCCGACGCAGGCGATGGCCGCGTCCGGCAGCCGCCCGGCCCGCTCCAGGATCTGGCGGCGAGCCTCCACGCCGATGACGCGGTGGAAGTCGCGGACCATGGCAGGGAAGGGATGCGGCCCCGCGGCCGTGCCGAAGATGTAGTGCGTCCGGTCGACGTTCGCGACCCAGTCCCTGAACGCCTCATTGATGGCGTCCTTGAGTGTGCGGGAGCCGGACTTGACCGGGATGACCTCGGCACCGAGCATCCGCATCCGGGCGACGTTGAGGGCCTGCCGCTCGGTGTCGATCTCGCCCATGTAGACGGTGCATTCGAGACCGAACAGCGCACAGGCCGTCGCGGTGGCGACACCGTGCTGGCCGGCGCCGGTCTCCGCGATGACCCTGGGCTTGCCCATCCGCTTGGTGAGCAGGGCCTGCCCGAGCACGTTGTTGATCTTGTGTGAGCCGGTGTGGTTCAGGTCCTCCCGCTTGAGGAAGATCCGCCCGCCGCCGGCGTGCTCGGCGAACCGCGGCACCTCGGTGAGCGCGCTCGGGCGCCCGGAGTAGTTGACGAGCCGATCCTCGAACTCCGCGACGAACGCGGGATCGGCCTTGGCCTTCTCGTACTCGACGGCGACCTCGTCCACGGCGGCGACCAGGGCCTCCGGGATGAACTTGCCGCCGAACGCACCGAAGTACCCTTCGGCGCTGGGGACCTGACCCTCCGGGTCCGGGATGAAGAATTCGCTGGACATGCGACATGCTCCTATGCCGGGGCACACGCCCCGGATGTCTGGCTGTGATGGTCACGGAACGCGTATCCGCGCGGCGGGGTGGAGGAGCCTTCCCCCTTGCCCCTCCCTGAAAGGCACGAGCCCTCAGCGGCCCGGCCTGCGGGCACGCTTGAGGAGCTGGGGGACAGCGCCCCGGTGTCGGGTGAAGAGTCAGGGCAGGGAAGAAGAGATCCCCTCAGACACCCCGCGCCATGCGCGGCGCGCAAAGCCATCGCATGCCGTTGACCTGACCAGGATCGGAGCCGATCACGTACCGCACCCGGCGGCCGTGCACACGCCGCGCAGGCGCCCGGCAGCCGCGCGGGCGGCAACCAGGGGCGAGACGGGCGGCAACCGGCATGACCGGAAGCTTAGTACCTCGGGGGCTTGGGCACCATCATGCCCCGAGGCCGGGGAGCGTGGAGCTCGCCGCGGGGGCGGGGAGGGAGGCCGGCGGGCAGGCGCGATCGTGTCAGTCGGTGCCGTCGTGGTGAACCAGGGGTCCAGCAGCGCCCAGTACGGCTTTCGACGCATCACTGAGCCACGGCTTGGTGCTGCGGCCGGTAGCGAGATTCTCGTACAGAGCCAAGCTCGCGATGACGTACCGATGGCTGTTCTGGGTCCATCCCGAGTTGTAGGCCGAGGACGTCTCCGCCTGTACAGGCCGCACGAGAAGGGGTGTTGAGGTAGAACCCTCGACACCCCTTCTCGCCGGCGACACCTACCTCGAGCCTCATCACCCTACTCGGCCCGCCCGCACTGCCCTCGGGCAGCCTATCTCAACCTGGTCAGCGTGGACTCCACCACGCCGCCGGGACGATCCTCGCCCCGGCTGATGGCGGCATCGGAGGAGGCGGCCGAACGGAGAAGGGCTGCGGTCATGGGGCAAGACCACCGGGACGGTGAACTTCAGGAAGGCGTTGACGAGAGCCGGGGCGGACGGCGGCGGTTACGACCGGCGCGGATCCAGCCTTGCAGGGGTTCCCTGACCAAGATCTATCGACTATCGTCGATTATCGATGAATGCAGAGGTGAAGCCGCTGGATCGGGCCGAGGCCGAGGAGTACGCGAGCTGGTTCAAGGCGCTGGCCGACGCCACGCGCATCCAGATCGTGTCGCTGCTGGCGCGGCGCCGTGAGCCGATGACCGTGGGCGAGATCGTGAGTGTCTCCGGCGTCGGCCAGTCGACCGTGTCGCACCACTTGAAGATCCTGGCCGAGGTGCGTTTCGTGCTGGTCGAGCGGCAGGGAACCTCCAGCCTGTACCGGATCAACGAGGCCTGCGTGAGCTGCTTCCCCACCGCCGCCGACGTGGTGATGGGCAAGCCCGTACCGGCCTCACCCGCCTGCGACCGAACAGGAGATCGCGATGGCACATGACGAGGTGGTGAAGCGCTACTCGGGCCTGGCACGTGCCGCCCTCACCGGCAAGGTCGTCGTCGACTGCGACGCGGAAGAGTTCGACCAAGGCTGCTTCGGGACGGCCGGATACGACGACACCACCGGCCTTCCCGAGGGGGCGCTGCGGGCCAGTCTGGGATGCGGCGACCCGGTGGCCGTCGCCGGGTTGCACGCCGGGGAGACCGTGCTCGACCTCGGCTCGGGCGGCGGCATCGACGTGCTGCTGTCCGCGCGCAGGGTCGGCCCGCACGGCAGGGCCTACGGCCTGGACGCCAGCCCCGACATGCTGGAACTCGCCTGCGAGAACGCCGCCAGGGCGGGCGTGAGCAACGTGGAGTTCCTGCACGGCAGGATCGAGGCCGTCCCGCTGCCCGGCCACTGCGTGGACGCCGTCATCTCGAACTGCGTGATCAACCTGTCCGACGACAAGCCCGCCGTCCTGGCCGAGGCCTTCCGGGTGCTACGGCCCGGCGGGCGGTTCGGGGTGAGCGACGTGGTCACCGACGGGCCCGTGGATCCGGTACGGCGGGCCGCCGCCGAGCAACGGGTAGGTTGCGTGGCCGGATCCCTGACAGTCGAGGAGTACCGTGCCCTGCTCGGCCAGGCGGGCTTCGTCGGCATCGTCATCACCTTCACCGCCGACCACGGTGACGGGGTCCGCTCGGCCATCGTCCAGGCGCACAAGCCCGCGATCGTGCCCGGCCTGGAGATCAGGCCGATGCGAGAGGCCGACGCCGGCCAGGTGCTGTCGATCTATCAGGCGGGTCTCGATACCGCCCAGGCCGGCTTCGAGACCGTCGCACCGAGCTGGGAGGGCTTCACCGCCGGCAGGCTGCCGCACCTGCGCTACGTCGCCGTCGACACAGAGACGGACGAGGTGGTCGGCTGGGTCGCCGCGTCAGCCGTCTCGGCCAGGCCGGTCTACGCGGGCGTGGTCGAGCACAGCGTCTACGTCCACCCGGGCTGCCAGGCCCACGGCATCGGCCGCGCCCTGCTCACCGCGTTCATCGCCGCCAGCGAGGACGCCGGGATCTGGACCATTCAGTCCGGCGTCTTCCCCGAGAACACCGCCAGCCTGACGCTGCACCAGGCGCTGGGCTTCCGCGTCGTGGGCGCGCGCGAGCGGGTCGGACGCCACTACGGAGCCTGGCGCGACGTCCTGCTGCTGGAACGGCGCAGCACGGTGATCGGCCCCTGACGCCGAGGCGGCACCCCACTGCGAATGGGGCGCCGCACGCCGCATCCGAACGCTGCTTGAGGAGCGGAAGGTGCCGGCTCAGGAGTCGGCGTGGGCCAGCCGCCACACCGTGGCGGTGACCAGCCGCGCTGCGGCCATGAGGGTGCCCGCCTCGACGCGGTCCGGCGTCTCGGCTGGCGTCTGGGTGCCCGGCATGCCCATCCCGATGCCGATCGCGGCCAGTCCGGCCGCGGCGTGGCGGCGGTTGTCCGAGGTCATGGCTCCGGCCGGCGGGGGCACGCCCGTCTCGGGCCCGGCCTGGTCCAGGACGGCGAGGAGCCGTGCGCGGGCCCGCCGGCCTCAACCGAGGCGGCTTCGTGGAGCTTGGCCGCGCCGTCGAGGTTGATCCTCGGCGCTGGGGTAGCCGCCGCCGGGCGGGGCGGGCGTCATCCGGCCAGGCAGGGAGCCGTACTGGGCGGGCGAGAACAGGCGCAGGGATGGCCAGGCGTGCTGCCACGCCCCGCCGGGCTGCTCCTGGGCGTCGAGGATGACGAAGTCGGCCTTGGCCCTGCGCAGGTGATACCCGGCGGCCAGGCCCGCCTGGCCGCCGCCGATCACCAGGACGTCGACCTCGCGCGGACCTTCGCTCATGCTGGGGTGAGCTCCAGCTCCACCGACCTTGGCGCGGGCTCTGTCAGTGGCGCGAACAGGGCGCCCAGCCTGTTCACCGCCTCGGGGATGATCCGGTAGTAGACCCAGGTGCCGCGCCGCTCGCCGTCGATCAGGCCTGCCGTGCGCAGGACCTTGAGGTGGTGGGAGATGGTGGGGGCGGTCAGGTCGAAGGCGTCGGTGAGGTCGCAGACGCAGGCCTCGCCGCCCGCGTGTGAGCCGATCATCGACAGCAGGCGCAGCCTGACGGGGTCGGCGACGGCCTTGAGCATGACCGCGAGGTCAGCCGCGTCGGTCTCCGACAGCGGCTCGCGCGCGATCGGCGCGCAGCACTGGATCGTGACAGCGGTCATGCGGCACTCCCTACTTCGACATCTATCGAAACTATAGGCGATGGTAGGCGACCAGAGCCAACGCGGCGATCACACAGGCGACGGCCACCGCGCCCATCACCCAGCCGTAGCCGGCCGCCTGGGCCAGCGCGACCGCCCCCAGTGGAGCCAGGGCCTTGCCGGTGACGGAGAAGGCGGCGATGCGGCCCGACAGCGAGGCGTACGCCGTCGAGTCGTACCGCTGCAGGAGCAGGTACGGCAGGGTGATGGAGGCGATGCCGAAGCCGAGCCCGAATCCCAGCACGCAGCCGATCGCCCCCGGGACCGCGTGCCCGACCAGCGGCAGCAGCAGGACGGAGACCCCCTGGAGGGCGAAGATCGAAGCGGCGATGAGCGCGGCGGGCAGACGGCGCTGCAGGCCGGTGGTGAGCAGGCGCCCGGTCACCGACAGCACGCCCAGCAGCCCGGCCAGCGTCGCGGCCAGAACGGGCGGATGCCCGAGGTGGACGAGGTAGGTGATGAGCAGGACTGCCATCACCGCCGCCGCGCCGCCGTTGGCGGTGAAGGCGATCACCAGCAGCCAGAACGGCCGCCGCCGGGTGGCTGCCTTGACCAAGTCGGCGCGCTCTTCTGCTGTGGCGGGCTTCTGCCTGGTGCGGGGACGGCGGCGCACGACGAGCGCGTGCAGGGGGATCGCCGCCACGCCGTAGATCAGCGCCAGGATGACGAGCGCCTGGCGCCAGCCGTGCCACTCCACCAGCAGGCCGGTGAGCGGCAGGAAGATCGAGGAGGCGAACCCGGCGACGACGGTGAGCGCGAGCAGCGCGTTGGCCCGGCCGCGCGCGCGAGCGGGGCCGTCGAACCAGCTGACGATGACGGCGAAGGCGCTCTCATAGAGCACCATCGAGCAAGCGACGCCGATGGCGGCGAAGACCGCGTAGAGCTGGAGCAGGCTGTCGACTCTGGACCAGGCCAGCACGGCGAGGGTGCCCAGGACGGATCCGGCGCTCATCAACCCCCGGCCGCCGTAGGTGTCGAGCAGGCGGCCGACCAGCGGGGCGCACAGCGCGGCGACGAGGATCGCGGTGGTGAGAGCGGCGGCGATCTGGGCGGTGCCGGCCTGCAGGTCGGCCGCCATGGGGGTGAGGAAGACGGAGAAGGCGTAGGACAGCACGCCGTACCCGATGGTCTGCGTGACGGCGAGCGCGGCGACGATCCGCCACCCACGGCCGGAGCGTGGCTGACCGCCGTCCTTGGTCTCGGGGACGGCGGTCTCGGCGGTGGGGCTCACCAGGCGGTCGGGTATCCGGCCGACATGTCGATGCCTGCTTTCAGCCGCAGCAGCCGCCGCCGTTGGAGGCGCCGACGGTGGCCAAGGGCAGCGGGGTGGCCAGCAGGCCGCCGCTGATACCGGTGGCCAGGCCGACGCGCTGTTCCTGGGCCTCGGCGAGGTTGGAGGAGCAGACGCCGGTCTCGGGCAGGTCGAGCTGCACGTCACGGGCAGCCTCCCAGTCACCGGCGACCGCCGCGACGACCGAGCGGACCTGCTCGTAGCCGGTGGCCATCAGGAACGTGGGGGCGCGGCCGTAGCTCTTGACGCCGACGGCGTAGTAGCCCGGCTCGGGGTGGGACAGCTCGTCGACGCCATGGGCGGGAACCGTGCCGCAGGAGTGCTGGTTCGGGTCGATCAGCGGGGCCAGCTGCCGAGTGGAGCCGAGGATGGGGTCCAGGTCCAGGCGCAGTTCGGTGGCGATGGAGTGGTCGGGGCGGTAGCCGGTCGCGGCCACGATGCGGTCCACGGTGACCGACTGCTCGACGCCGGACGGGTCACGGCTGACCACGATCGCCTGGCCGCCGCTACGGGTGACAGAGTGGGCGAAGAAGCCGGTGACCAGGGTGATGCGGCCCGAGTCGACGTGTGCTCGAAGCCGGGTGCCGATCGCGCCGCGAGCCGGAAGGGCGTCCGCACCGCCGCCGCCGTAGGTGCGGCTGGCATCGGTGGCCCTGATCGCCCAGGTGATCTGCGAGTCCTCCAGCTCGGCCAGGGCGAGCAGGGTGGTGGCGGCCGAGTGGCCGGCGCCGACGACGAGCGTGTGCCTGCCCTCGTAGCGCTCGCGATCGGCGCCGAGGACGTCGGGCAGGGCGTGGTCGACCTCCACGGAGTTCTCGCCGTGCGAGGGCAGGCCGCTGGCGCCCAGGACGTTCGGCGTGACGTAGGTGCCGGAGGCGTCGACGATCACGCGGGCGCGCAGTTCCTCGCCGCCGTCGAGCCGGATCAGGAACGGGACGTCTTCGCGGCCGTTGGTCCGGACCCGGTCGTAGCCGAGGCGGCTGATCGCCGTCACCTTGGTGTGCAGCCGTACCTTGTCGCCGAACAGCTTGGCCAGCGGGGCGAGGTAATCAGTGATCAGCTCGGCTCCGGTGGGCAGCCACTCGGGGTCGGGCTCGCTCCAGCCGTCGGCCTTCAGCAGGCGCTTGGCGGCGGCGTCGATGTTGAACTTCCACGGGCTGAACACGCGGACGTGGCCCCACCGGGCGACCGAGGCGGCGACCTGCTCGCCGGCCTCCAGGACCAGGAAGTCCTGGCCGCGCTCGGCCAGGTGGGCGGCGGCGGCCAGTCCGACGGGTCCGGCGCCGATCACCACGACCGGCAGCGCGCCGGTGGCGCCGGAGGTGGCGATCTGCTCAAGCTCAAGGGACGCGGTGGTGCCGCAGCAGCTGTCGCTCATGAGGGCTTCTCCTGGGTCTCTGAAGGGTTAGCGGAAGAGCAGGACGGAGGTGCGCGAACGGTCCACGGCGGCGGCCGCGCGGCACGCGGCGTCGCACACCACGCCGTGTGCCTCGTCGAGCGTGACGTCCTGCACCCGGCGGATCCGGCGGAACAGAGCGCGCATCGCGCACCTCCTGTTTAGAAGTTTGTCGAAGTAGTTGGCAGCTTGCCTCACTGATTAGAGAGATGTCAAATTAGAGGGGCGCCTAAGCTGCGAGGTGCATCCCTGTCGGCCCGGCCGCGTCTACCCGAGTGACTCGCCCGAACCACCATGGAGGCACCTGATGACCACCCAGTGCTGCACGCCCGCCGCCCAGGAGACCTGCTGCGCCCTCGAATCCAAGGCCGAGTGCTGCGGCACCGTCGAAGGCGAGGCCGCCACCGAAGCGCCGAGCAGCTGCGGCTGCCGGTAACCGCCAGACAGGAAGTTCGTCTCATGACCCAGGCCGATCCCGCCGAACTCTGGCGGCAGATGCGCGAGCGCCTCGTCACCTTCGTGGCCCGGCGCGTTGACCAGCCCGGCGACGCCGAGGACATCGTTCAGGAGGTCTTCCTGAAGATGAGCCAGTCCATCGACGGCGTCCGGGAGGAGGAACGGCTGGAGGCCTGGGTCTACCAGATCACCCGCAACGCCATCATCGACCACCACCGCCGATCAGCGACGATGGCTCGAACGCGTGCACAGGTCGCCGCCGACCGCAGCCTGCTGCTCGGTGAGAGCGACGCCGAGGAGTCGGCTTTGCTGGCGCAGTGCCTGAAACCGCTGGTCGCCGGGCTGCCCGACCCCTACCGTGAGGCGATCATGCTCACCGAGTACGAGGGTCTGACCCAGGCCGAGGCCGCTCGGCGGGCCGGCGTCTCCGTCCCCGGCATGAAGTCGCGGGTGCAACGCGCACGCAGGCGAGTGGGGGACCTGCTGGGCGCGTGCTGCCGGGTCGAGCTCGACGCGCGCAAGGCCGTCCGCTCCGTCGAGAAGCACGGCCCCTGCCCCTGCTGAGGCTCAGCCGCAACCACCGCCAGGAGCACAGTCAGTCGGCGGGCAGCACGCCTGCAAACTGGCCTGCAGATCGCTCAGCGCCCTGCCGATCCTGGCAGGGTCGGCGCGGTAGTAGACCGTCTTCCACTCCCGCCGCGAGCTCAGCACACCGCCGTCGCGCAGGATCGCCAGATGGGTGGAGGTGGCCGACTGCGCCAGCGACATGCGCTCGGCGACCTCGTTGACGGTCAGCTCGACTCCGCCGGAGAACAGCATGAGGATCCGCTGACGCGTGTCGCTGGCCATGGCCTTGAGGAAGCCGCGCGCCGCGTCGGTCAGCTCGATGTCGCTCGCCATCTCCATAGGATGACTCTACTCGCTTATATTGTCATTTCCTAATATGACGATATGATGCCGCCCATGGACACGATCGTCATCGGCGGCGGCCAGTCAGGCCTGTCCGCCGCCCGAGCTCTGCGCGACGCCGGACTCACGCCCGTCATCCTGGAGGCGGGCGAGCACCCCACTGGCTCCTGGGCCCACTACTACGACAGCCTCACCCTCTTCTCACCCGCCCGCTACAGCGCGATGCCCGGCCAGCCCTTCGACGGCGACGGCGACCACTACCCGCACCGCGACGAGGTCGTCGACTACCTGCGGCGTTACGCCGACCGTCTGGACGTGGAGATCCGCACCACCACCCGCGTCAGCGCGGTGGAGGCCGACGACTCCGGCGGCTTCCTGGTGCACCTCGAAGGAGGCGAGACCCTTCGCGCTGCCGGCGTGGTGGCGGCCAGCGGCTCCTTCGGAAATCCGCATGTCCCCGAGTTGCCCGGCCGGGAGAGCTTCACCGGCCGGCTTCTCCACGTGGCCGACTACCGCGATCCGAAGCACTACGCAGGGCAGCGGGTCATCGTGGTCGGCGCGGGCAACTCCGCCGTCCAGGTCGCCTACGAACTGGCCGGCAGCGCCACCGTCACCCTGGCCACCCGCCAACCGGTCCAGTTCATGCCCCAGCTGGTCGGCGGCAAGGACATCCACTACTGGCACATCACCACCGGCTTCGACTCCCTGCCTCCGCAGTGGCTGGCCCGGATCGCCACCGGCACGCTCGTCCTGGACACCGGCGACTATGCCGCCGCCCTGGAGGAGGGCCGGATGGACCGGCGCCCGATGTTCACCGGCTTCGTCGGCGAGCACGTCATCTGGTCCGACGGCACGGCCGAGCAGGTCGACACGGTCATCTTCGCCACCGGCTACCGACCTCACCTGGACTACCTTCGGCCGCTCGGGGCCCTGGACGCCCGCGGGCTGCCGCTGCAGGCCGGCGGTCTGTCGGCCACCCACCTGGGGCTGGGTTACGTGGGCCTGGAGTTCCAGCGCTCGTTCGCCTCCAACACCCTGCGCGGCGTGCATCTCGACGCCGCCCACATCGCCACCCCGATGGCCGCCTACGCCGGTGGCGCTCTGGCCGCGTACGGCCTGTGACAGGGACCTTTCGCCTACGGGATCGCGCTCACCGCAGCCACGCTCGGTGGAGGCAGGGACGCCGCTGGCCAACCACGCTCAATGTAGGCCGTCGCCGCGCTCGCCCTCATCCCCTTGCGGAACAGCGCCCTACCGGGCACCTGGAAGACGCCCAGCGTCCTGGGCGCCAACGGGCTGCCCGCCCAGCGGGGAACCGGCGTGCGCTCGGCGACGCCGAGGGTGCGCGCGATCGCCGAACTGACGGAACGACACCGGCAGACGGGGCACACCACGATCAATGCCGCTGAGTCTTCCTCAACGGATCTGCAGGCCGGTGACCGCGCGGCCGATGATCAGGCGCTGAATCTCCGACGTGCCCTCGAAGACTGTGTAGATCTTCGGCATACAAAATCCCAACCTGCGGGTTCTCCCCGGGAAGCAGCCTCTAGCTGGGAAAACGCTGTCGTCGCTTGTAGTCCTTTGCCATCGCTAGCCGCCCTCAGGCAGAACTGAGGCAGAACCGAGCGAGGAAAATCGACCGCCGGTAACGCCCGCCCAACACCAAGGCCCCGGATCACAGAGAGTGATCCGGGGCCCGTCGCTCGGCCGTGGTCGGCCAGCAGTCTGCTCCACATACAGCGACTCTTCCCAGGCTTCCACCTCTGCGATCTTGTAGTCAATGTGGTCTTGGCCGTGTAGTCCCAGTGCTGTGCGGCTCTTGGGCGATGAGCTGCATGAGGTCGTCGAGGGACGGCGCTATGGCGGTGCTGGTCGGGACATGGCCGCGCTGCGCAAGCTACGGCCTCTGTGGGATGGACTCACCGGCCAGTACCCGGATGTGGCGCTCCCGATGGAGGCCACGCTGAAGGAACGGCTGTTGTGGCGGGTGCTGGAGATCCGTGACGGCATGTTGAACCTGACCTCGGTCGTCGCACCACCCGAAAGCGACGATCCCGACGAGGTGGCCCAGTGGGTCGCCGACGCGCTGGGAACTGCTCGCGCTGGGCGCGGGCCGGCGTCGGCGCCGACGATGATGTCGATGAACGCCTGGACGCCGCGCTTCGCGGCCGCCATGGACGGGGCGCGGGTTCGCGTGCCCCACGCCTCAGCCAGCTCTGCCTTGTTCATGCCCTACTCACCCGATGTCACGGTTTCGCTGGTATCGAGCCGTAGAGCACGCAGCAGACGCGAATGACACGCCGAGTGCGTCAGAAGCTCGCCTGCAGCCCTTCGCCTTCGAGCAGGGTGTGATGTCGGCCTTGCGCCGCCGCTCGGTGTGGGTGCTGGCGATTCGGCTCGGCTGTTCGCAAGTGCGAAACATAAGTGCCTATGGCACCGAATGGCCGGATATGACCTAATTACTATCTGGCGACAATATTTGCATTGACATCAACCGAGTAATGCGTTTCTGGTTCATCTTCCGGGTATCTGCTGTATGGCGCCGTCACGATCACTGCAGACTCAGCACAGGGAAGCTAGATGATTCCTCGCAACAAAAAAATTCAATTCAAGCGGGTATACTCCTTCGCCCTAGCAGTTATCACGGCGATGGTTGGGGTTGCCCTGACTTCGTCAACTCAGGTGTCCGCGCACGCTGTCACCGGGCAGGTGCGCGCGGTTCTCTCAAGCGACAAGGCGCTCTTGCATGCTGGCTGCTCGCGCTGTCATCGTCATCGCGGCCACTGCAAGAAGTGTCCTCCAGGCGCGCGAGGCCCTAAGGGCGACAGGGGCGACCGAGGCCCTAAGGGCGACAGGGGCGAGCAGGGTCCGCCCGGGCTCGCCGGATACGAAGTCAATGGCGTCGGGTACGTAGTTCCGCCTAACAGGATTACCTACCAGGCCATTACCAGATGCTCTCCGGGCAAGGTGGTATTGGGCGGAGGGTACTCGTCGGGAAATCCAGCAGTAGACACGTCGCAAGACACCGCCACATTGGAGAACGACGGATGGGCGGTCACATTTAACAATCCCACCGACCAATCTGTGTCGGTTAGTGTCGTCGCGATCTGTGCTAACGCTTCATGATCTTCTGAGCGCCACATCAGAAACAGGCGATTAGACCCTGGCCGACGGTAAGCCAGACCCAGCAGATGAGGGCAGGAGCCGGTTGTGGCTCCTGCCCTTTCGTATTTGTGAATGGTCTCTGCGATGACTCGGTGACCTCGACGTGCCCGCAAGGGCACCGCAGCCACCAGCTGTGCCGCTCACGGACCCGCAGGTGGGCGCCGTTCGACGACCAGGCCTCGTACCGTTCGGTGGTCTTCCGGATACTCACCCGGTGCACCGGCTGAACGCCGTCCCCCCGGTGCGGGATCATGTCCGGCCGCAGCTTGGCCAACGCCTTGTACACCTCGGTCCACTCCATACGGAGTTGGGCCAGCCGCGCGTCATCGAGCAGCGCGACGTGCTCCCACCCGAGAAGGTCCTCCTGCCAGCGGCGGGACTCCTCCAGCAGCGGCCGCGGCGGCTCGACGACATCGGTACCGGCCAGCTCGACCGGCTTGCCGTTCAGATTGACGAGGTAGCCGAAGAACGCAGGCTTGCTGCGGCGGATCACCTCCACGACGCTGCCGACCACGCCGTACGCACCGCGCAGCTGCACGCGGTCGCCTACTCCGTACGTCTTCGGCCTCGGCTTCCGGGCCGGCTTGCGGCTAGACACCGGCGGCCTCCTCGCTCGGCGCGAAGCCACGCACTCATGACCTGCTGTTCCGTTGGGCAACCGACGACTTACACGTCCGGCACCGCAACTACGACGAGACCGTTTGGAAGCCCGCGCTCGTCGCGGCCGGGGTCATCTCCGAGCCGGTCAAGAACAAACGAGGCAGGCGAAGGTACGTCACGACCCGGCAGCAGAGCGCACACCAGCTTCGCACTACTTCGCCAACGTCACCTTGGCCGGCGGCGTGACCATCAAGGACTTGTCCGAATACTCGGGGCACGTTGCCCCCGCGCTCACTCTCCGTGTCTACGCTCACATACTGCCTTCGTCACACGCCCGGGCACGCTAGGCCATCGATCGACAGCTCCGGCGGCCCGAAGGTTCTTGAGGCAGAACTGAGGCAGAACTGGACTTTGACTCCCGATGCTTTGTCGACCAGGGGAGGCGTGGTGCGAAACTGTCCGGCACTCACGCCACCCCTCTGACATGGGGAGTTCTCACCGCACCGGTAGCCCGGTGACGGCGCGGCCGATGATCAGGCGCTGGATCTCCGACGTCCCCTCGAAGATGGTGTAGATCTTGGCGTCGCGGTGGAAGCGCTCCACCGGGTGTTCTCTGGTGTATCCCGCCCCGCCCAGGATCTGGATCGCCTGTTCCGTCACCCACACCGCCGTCTCCCCCGCCACCAGCTTGCACATCGACCCCTCCGCCTGGTCGAACGCCCTTCCGTTGCGCGCCATCCACGCCGCCCTCCACGTCAGGAGCCTGGCCATGTCCACCCGCGTGGCCATGTCGGCCAGCAGGAACGCGATCGCCTGGTTCTCGCCGATCTTCCTGCCGAACTGCTCGCGCTCGCGGGCGTAGTCGCGGGCGTACTCGAAGCCGGCGCGGGCGATCCCCACCGCCATGGCGGCCACCGAAGGGCGGGTGGTCTCGAAGGTCCGCATGGCGGCCTGCTCCCCCGCCCTCTCCCCCTTCCGTACGCGTGCCAGGCGGGCGTCGAGCTTGTCCTGGCCGCCGAGCAGGCAGGAGGCGGGCAGCCGTACGTCGTCGAGGACGACCTCGGCGGTGTGCGAGGCGCGGATGCCGTGCTTGCGGAACTTCTGTCCCATGGACAGCCCTGGGGTGCCGGGTGGGACGACGAACGAGGCCTGCCCGCGGGTGCCGAGCTCCGGATCGACCGAGGCGACCACGACGTGCACGTTGGCGATGCCGCCGTTGGTGGCCCAGGTCTTCACGCCGTTGAGGATCCAGTCTCCTGAGGGGTCCCGTACGGCACGCGTGCGGATGGCGCCCACGTCCGATCCCGCGTCGGGCTCGGAGGCGCAGAAGGCGCCGAGCTTGACGTCGTCGGGGCTGCCGAACATCTGGGGCAGCCACTCCCCCATCTGCTCGGGTGTACCGCCGGAGGACAGGGCGGCGGCGGCGAGGCCGGTGCCGACGATGGACAGTCCGATGCCGGCGTCGCCCCAGAAGATCTCCTCGAACGCCACGGGCAGGGCCAGCCCGCTCTCCTCGAACCACTGGGTGGCGAAGAAGTCGAGAGAGTAGAGGCCGATCTTGGCGGCTTCCTGGATGACCGGCCAGGGGGTCGCTTCGCGTTCGTCCCATTCGGCGCCTGCTGGACGGATGACGTCGCGCGCGAACTCGTGGACCCATTTCCGCACGTCGATGACGTCGTCGCTGAGTTCTGGACAGAAGCCGGTCATCCCGCCACTCCCGCTTACGTGGTCTTTTATGCCGGTATGCCCAAAACCATGGCGTTACCGGTGGTAACAGGGCTGACTCTACCCGCCGCCGTCCCGAACCCGCCACCCGCGGCCACCCCGAGGGGGAACCTGACTCGACACCTCCGGACCCCAGCTCACACCCGGCGGCCTCCTGCCGCCAGCCGGGTCGACACGAGGACGGCCAGCGCGCCCACGATCATGACGCCCGCCAGGCCGTACATGAGCAGGTCGAAGCGGGAGAACGCGGCCGCCGCGAGCGGGCCGAGGCTGCTGCCCACGGCCAGGAAGAAGGAGAACAGCGCCAGCGCGGTGCCGCGCGAGCTCTCGGCGAGCGAGGCGATCGACTCGTTGAGCGCGGGAAGGCCCGCGGTGATCGCGGCGACGTAGAGGGCGAGCAGCAGCGCCAGGCCGACCGCGCCGGGACCCGTCGCGCCGGTGACGGCTAGGGTGAAGGCGGCAAGGAGCAGGAAGACGGTCGCGCGGACCGGCGCCGACAGGCGGGCCAGCCAGGGCGTGAGCAGCGGGATCAGCAGGATCGACGGCAGTCCGCCGGCCCTGAGGCCGAGCAGCTCGCCGGAGGAGGTCACGACGCCGGACAGCTGGAGTCCGGTGTAGACGGCGACGAAGCCGCCGAGCAGGACGAGCACGGCCAGGTAGCGCAGCGCCAGAGCGGGGTTGGCCAGCAGCGAGGGCACGACCCTGTAGGTCGCCATGAGCGAGCCGCGCTGCTCGCGCGGCCGGTCGGGCGACATGACGGCCCGCAGGCCGAGCCAGGCCAGCGCGAGCCCGATCGCGGACAGGACGAACAGCCCGCGCCAGCCGACGGAGCCGACCAGGAGCTGACCCGCGACCTGCAGCAGGACGGCCGAGGCCAGGAAGGCGCCGGTGATCGCGCTGATGGCGACGACCCTGCGGCGGGGTTCGACGGACTCTCCCAGGTAGGCCATGCCGGCGGGCGGGAAGGTCGCCACCGCCACCCCCTGGACCAGTCGCAGCGCGATGGCCACGCCAGGATCGGAGCTGATCGCCACGAGCGCGGTGGCCACGGCGGCGAGGGGCATGCCGATCATGAGGAGCCTGCGCCTGCCGAGGCGGTCGGACAGCGGGCCGAACAGCAGGAATCCGATGGCGTAGCCGATGGCGAAGGCGGTGACCAGCCAGGTGAGTGCGCCCGGATCGGTGTGCCAGCCGACCGCCATGTCGGGCAGGAGCGGGATCACGACGTACAGCTGGCCGCTGACGAGCAACGCGGTCAGGATGAAGACGGTCAAGGTGGGCGCGAATGCGGGCGCCGCGGGGGCGGGACGGCTCAAGGTCGCTGTACTCATGGATCGGACAGTAGCCAACCAACTAGTTGGACGTCAACCAACTAGTTGGTCCCGATAGAATGCCGACCATGGCTACGAAGGACTCGACCGCCGCCACCCGGGCCGCTCTACTGAAGGCCGCAGGGGAGGAGTTCGCCGCCTACGGCCTGGCCGGAGCGCGGGTGGACCGCATCGCCGAACGAGCGGGCGTCAACAAGGAGCGCATCTACGGTCACTTCGGCACCAAGGAGATGCTCTTCGACGCGGTGGTCACCGACGCGATCAACGACCTCACCGAGCAGATCGCGATGCCGAGCGACCCTGTCGAGTACGTCGCCAAGCTGACCGACTACTACCGCGAGCACCCCCAGCTGGTACGGCTGCTGATGTGGGAGGCGCTGAACTTTCGCGGCCCCGACCTGCCCGGCTTCGAGGCCCGGGCGGAGCGGTGCGGGAAGAAGGCGGAGTCACTGGCGCGAGGGCTCGGCAGAGAGGTCTCCCCCGAGATCGCCAGGCTGCTCTACACGCTCACCGGGCTCGCGCTGTGGCCGTCGATGATGCCGCAGCTCGGGCGCATCATGCTGGGCGACGACTTCGCCGACGCCGAGGCGGGACGCGACCAGGTGGCGGCCTTCGTCGCCGCGGCGATCGAGGCCGGCGCGCCGGCCGCACCCGCCGACCGCTAGAGCAGAGGAGAGCCGACCGCTAGAGCGGGGAAGAAGGGCGGCGGTGGATGCTGACCGCGTAGTCCCCGTCGTCGTACGGCCTGCCGTCCCAGGTGGCCAGGCGACGCTCCAGCACCAGCCCCGCGGTCTCGCACCAGGCGTCGTAGTCGGCGAGGGTGACGCTCGGCGGCACCGGCAGGTGCGCGGCGTCCAGCCCGAACCCGGCGACCAGCAGGCCGCCAGGCCTCAGCGTGCGCGCCAGGCGTGAGACGGTGTGCGGCTCGGCGCCCTCGGCCAGCAGCGGGATCACGTTGCCCGCCGCGACGACGAGGTCGAAGGCGTCGTCGAGGTCGAGGTCGGCCAGGTCGGACTCGATCCAGGTGAGGCCGGGGGCCTTGGCGCGGGCGACGTCGAGCATGGAAGGGTCGAGGTCGGCGCCCGTGACGTCGTAGCCCTGCTCGGCCAGCCAGATCGCGACCCTGCCTGTGCCACATCCCGCGTCCAGGACGCGCGAGCCCGGCGGGACGAGCGCGGCGCACAGGCGGGCCTCGCCGTGGACGTCCTTGCCGGTGGCGGCCAGCGCCTCGAACCTGCCGGCGTACTCCTTGCCCGAGGTGCCACCGGTGAGGTCGTTCCATCTGCTCATCTACCGGAGATTACCCGCCATGGTGATCATCGGAGGACGCTCGGCGATCGAGACGTCCCTGGTCGTCACCTTGTGGCCGCTCCCCGCGCGGCTGAACTGCGAGAGCCTGGCGGACGGCTCGTGCAGCGGGATCATCTTGCCCTGCCGTTCGAGGCGGGACCAGACGGCCAGCATGATCTGCCCCGCCATCGCGCCGAGCGCCTCTGTCGACTGCGGTGAGTGCTCGCGCGAGCCGAGGTCGACCTGGGCCAGCGCGTCGAGGCCGGCCATCTCGAGCAGGTCGATCAGCAGCCCGATCTCGACGCCGTAGCCGGTGATGAAGGGGACGCGCTCCAGGGCGGAGCGGCGGCCCGCGTACTCTCCCGCCAGCGGCTGGACGAAGCCGGCCAGCTGTGGCCAGTGCAGGTTGATCAGGGGTCTGGCCACGAGCTCGGTCACCCTGCCGCCGCCGGTGGGGGCGCCGAGGAGCGGCCGGTCGTAGCAGCCCTTCACGTACACGACGGAGGGGTCGTCGAGGAGCGGGCCGAGCAGGCCCGTCACCATGGAGGCGCGGAAGTCCCTGAGGTCGGAGTCGACGAAGACGACCAGCTCGCCCGAGGTCACGGCCAGCGACTTCCACAGCGCCTCGCCCTTGCCGTCGAGCGGCTTGAGCTCCGGCAGGATCTCGTCCTGGGCGTGGACCGCGGCCCCCGCGCGCGCGGCCACCGCGGCCGTGTCGTCGGAGGAGCGGGAGTCGATCACCACGACCTCGTCGACCAGGCCGCGCAGCTCCCGCCTGATCACGCGGATGATCGTGCCGATGGTCGCCCGCTCGTCGCGGGCCGGCAGGACGACGCTGACGGTGGTGGCGCCCTTGCGCTCGAGCAGCGCGTGAAGGGGCCAGTCGTCGGCCGAGGACGTACGGCCGCGCAACCACGCCTCCACCTCAGGCAGCACGAGCCCCTCCCCCGTCGATCTCACCATTCATCAGCTTAGAGTCGCCCGTACGGCCAGCCACCGGAGGGGTGGGGCCCGGAGGGGAAGGCCCGCTACGCCTGGGCGGCGTGACGTTCGAGAAAGGTGTAGACGTCGGCCTCGTCCACGCCGGGGAACGAGCCAGGCGGCAGCGCGGCGAGCACGTGGGAGTTGGCCCGCGCCGACGGCCAGGCGTATCCCTCCCACCGCTGGGCCAGCTCGGTCGGAGGGCGGCGGCAGCAGTCGCCCGTGGGGCAGTTGGAGCGCGTCCTGTTCGTCGTCTCCCTCCCCCTGAACCACCGCGACTCCCTGTACGGCACGCCCAGCGTGATCGCGAAGTCCCGCTCGCGCGAGGGGTCGACGTGCGCGACGCAGAAGTAGGTGCCGGTCGGCGAGTCGGAGTACTGGTAGAAGACCGAGAAGCGGTCGGGCGAGAGGAAGACCTGGCGTCCCGACCACTGCAGGCACATCCGCTGCCCCTCGATGGCGCCCTGCTCGTCGGCGGGGAAGACGATGCCGTCGTTCTCGTAGGCCTTGTAGATGGTGCCGCCGGCGTCGTTGCGGACGAAGTGGCAGACCAGGTCGAGGTGGTGGGTGGCCAGGTTGGTGAAGCGGTGGGCGGCCATCTCGTAGGAGACGGCGTAGACGTCGCGCAGGTCCTCCACCGACAGGGCGCGGTCCTGCTTGGCCTCCTGGAGGAACTGCGCGGCGGTGCGCTCGGGCACCAGGACGGCGGCGGCGAAGTAGTTGGCCTCGGTGCGCTGCTGGAGGAAGTCGGCGAAGTCGCGCGGCTTGTCGTGGCCGAGCGCGAGGTGGCCGAGGGTCTGCAGCAGGATCGTGCGGGGGGAGTGCATGCCGAGCTGTTCGTGCTTGACGTAGATGCGGCGGTTGCGCAGGTCGGTGATGGAGCGGACCGAGCGCGGCAGGTCCTGCACGGTGTGCACGGTGTAGCCGAAGTGGGTGACGAGGGCCTGGACGGTGCTCTGGGACAGCGCGCCCGCCCGGTAGCCGACGGCGGCCAGGGCCTCGGCGGCGGCCTTCTCGATGTCGGGGAAGTAGTTGCCCCGCTCGCGCTGCCTGCGGCGCAGTTCGGCGTTGGCCGCCCTCGCCTCCTCAGGGGTGGCGGTGCCGCGGGCCTGCCTCGCGCGCAGCTCGCCGTACAGGCCGAGGATGTGTTCGAGAACGTCGTTGGGCACGCGGGCGGAGACCTTCAGCCGCGGCAGGCCCAGGCTCGTGTAGATGGGGTCGCGCTGGGCCTCCTCGAGCGCGATCTCCAGCTGGGCGCGTCGGTTGGGGGGCTGGCGGCGCAGCAGCTCCTCGACCGGCACGTTGAGCGCGGTGGCCAGCGACTTCAGCAGCGACAGCTTGGGCTCGCGCTTGCCGTTCTCGAGCAGGGAGAGCTGGCTGGGCGCCCTGCTGACCCGTCCTCCCAGGTCGGAGAGGGTCAGGCCGCGCTGCTTGCGCAGGTGGCGCAGCCTCTGACCGAAGGCGATGAGATCGAGCTCCTGCGTCAAAGACAGCGGTTCTTCGCCGAGCAAGGGGGCCATGTCGGGATCCTAAACGAAAAATCCCCGCATCTTCCAGAGCGCCGCTCGATTGGTCTAGTCCATAGTGAAAACTCGCAATTTCTTCTGCATTGAATACCGGTGAGTATCATCCTGAGGAGAAATTTCACGATTCTTCTGCAAGATCAAGCCTGTTGACTCCTCGATCCCGGGCACAGACTCGGAACAAGCACCCAGGGGACGACAAAGGAGTGAAAAATGAACGATCGCCTCAAGGGAGCCGCTGAGCAGCTGCAGCGCGAGTGGGAGAGCGACGCTCGCTGGCAGGGCACCGAGCGCACCTACACCGCCGAGGACGTCATCCGCCTGCGCGGCAGCGTCCAGGAGGAGCACACCCTTGCCCGCCTCGGCGCCGAGCGCCTGTGGAAGCTGCTGCACACCGAGGACTACGTCCACGCACTCGGCGCGCTGACCGGCAACCAGGCCGTGCAACAGGTGAAGGCGGGGCTGAAGGCGATCTACCTGTCCGGCTGGCAGGTGGCCGCCGACGCCAACCTCGGCGGGCAGACCTACCCCGACCAGTCGCTGTACCCGGCCAACTCGGTTCCCGCCGTCGTGCGCCGCATCAACAACGCGCTGCTGCGCGCCGACCAGATCACCTGGTCGGAGGGGTCCGACGACACCCACTGGCTGGCCCCGATCGTGGCCGACGCCGAAGCCGGCTTCGGCGGCGTGCTGAACGCCTTCGAGCTGATGAAGGGCATGATCGCGGCCGGCGCCGCGGGCGTGCACTGGGAGGACCAGCTCGCCTCGGAGAAGAAGTGCGGCCACCTCGGCGGCAAGGTGCTGATCCCGACAGGCCAGCACATCAAGACCCTCAACGCGGCCCGCCTGGCGGCCGACGTGGCAGGCGTCCCCTCACTGATCATCGCGCGGACCGACGCCCAGGCCGCGACGCTTCTGACCAGCGACGTCGACCCCCGCGACCAGCGCTTCACCACCGGTGACCGTACCGCCGAGGGCTTCTACAGGGTGCGCAACGGCGTCGAGGCCTGCATCGACCGCGGCCTGTCCTACGCCCCCTACTCCGACCTGCTGTGGATGGAGACCTCCACGCCCGACCTGGACGTGGCCCGCGAGTTCGCCGAGGCCGTCAAGGCGAAGTACCCCGACCAGATGCTGGCCTACAACTGCTCGCCCTCCTTCAACTGGAAGCAGCACCTGGACGACTCCACGATCGCCAAGTTCCAGCGCGAGCTCGGGCACATGGGTTACAAGTTCCAGTTCATCACGCTGGCCGGCTTCCACTCGCTGAACTACTCGATGTTCAACCTCGCCCAGGGCTACGCCTCCGACGGCATGACGGCCTACGTGGAGCTGCAGGAGGCCGAGTTCGCCGCCGAGCAGCGCGGCTACACCGCCACCAGGCACCAGCGCGAGGTCGGCACCGGCTACTTCGACCTGGTCAGCACCGCGATCGCGCCCGACTCCTCGACCACCGCGCTCAAGGGCTCCACCGAGGAGGAGCAGTTCGCCCACTGAGACTCGCCGATTCCTCCTAGGGCATGGGAGGGTTCCCCGGCGACAGCCCCGGTTCCGCGCGCCCGCGGAACCGGGGCTTTTCCGCTCTGGGTGATTTCTGGCAGTATCCGCCCTTCAGCGGCCTAGGCTCCCACGAGTGCTCGAACTGCTGAGGGATCGCGTCTATCTCCGGTACTGGCTGGCCGTCGTCGTGTCGTTCCTGGGCGACGCGATCACCAGGGTCACCCTCATCTACGTCGCCGCGACGCTGACCGACGCCCCCGTCGTGCTGATCGCGCTGGTGATCGTCGCCCAGCTGCTGCCTTCGGGCGTGCTCGGCGCCTTCGTGGGACCGGTGACCGACCGGCTGCCCAAGCGGGTGCTGCTGATCGGCTCCGACCTGGCCAGGGTGCTCATCGTGCTGGCGATGATCCCCGCGCTGGGCTCGGCGTGGCTGCTGCTCGTCCTGATCTTCCTCGAGGGCGTCGGCAAGGCCTTCTTCGAGACCGCCCGCATCGCCGCCATCCCCAAGATCGTCGGACGGCACAGCATCCCGTCGGCGGTCGCGCTGTTCCAGAGCACCAGCCACACGATCAACCTGCTCGGACCCGCGCTCGGCGGTCTGCTGGTCGCGGTCGGCAGCGTGCCGGTGGTGCTGATGATCGACGCGGCGACCTTCCTGCTCTCCGCCGCGCTGCTGGGCAGCATGGCCGTGCTGCGCGAGCTGCCGGCAGGGGCGCGCGAGCCGTACTGGGGGGCGCTTCGGGCGGGGGTGCGCGGCGTGCTCGGGGTGGCGTCGCTGCGCAGGCTGGCGGTCTTCCTGGTTCCCGCCATGCTCGTGCTCGGGCTGTTCACCACGAACTTCAACGCCCAGCTGCTGACCGTCTTCGAGCTGCCCGCGCTCTCCTACGGCCTGGCCCAGGCGCTGTTCGGCGGCGGCTCCATCGTCGGCGCCCTGATCGGCCCCGCGCTGCTGCGGCGCTATCCCGACCGCCTGCTGACGGCCTCGATCGTGGTGTTCGGGCTGTCGCTGCTCGCGCTCGCCCCCGTCCAGTGGAGCGGCCACCTGGCGGTGATCGGGCTGTGGTGCCTGCTGACCGGGCTCGGCTCGGGACTGTTCCAGGTGCCCGTCGCCAACACGCTGCTGCGCGACCTGCCCGAGGAGCTGCGCGGGCGCGGCGTGGCCCTGCTCAACGCCGTCATGGTGAACTTCACGATCGCGGGGGTCGTCGCGGGCAGCCTGGTCGCCGAGGTGACCGGCGTCGCCGCCTCCATCGTCTGGTCGGGGGCGCTGCTGGTCTGCGCGGCGGGCGCGCTGTCCCTCCGGTACGGCAAGCACCCCGAAGCCCACCCCGGTCACCGCTGACCGTCCGTCCATCACGCCGCTCCGGCGGCGACGCCCGCCCTCTCAGACGCCGTACAGGTGCGCGCTCACCGTCGGGTCGTTCTCGAGGATGTGGTCGACGGTGTCCCAGTAGGCCACCAGCCAGGGGTGGTCGAGAGCCTCGCCCCTGGAGAGCTTGCGCCCGTACAGCGGGATGTCGGCGGCGAGCCGCGCGGCGCCGACCAGGGAGCAGGCGACGCCGTCATGCCCCTCCACCGGCCCCACCCTGCAGCCGAACGTGACGCGCCCCGCCCCCGGACGGGTGGCGGGCGCGTCCGCGTCCCAGTGGTCGTCCATGATGACGTCGATCCACGCGTCGTGGACGCCGTCATGGTGGTAGCAGGAGGCGAAGTAGATCGCGTAGGCGCCGTTCTCGTTGTTGATGAACCCCGTCACCCGGTCGAACGGGGTCTCGCAGCAGTCGCAGGCGAGAGACTTCACCTGACGATCCGGGTCGATGGCAAGTTCCACGAGCGGCATTATGCCGCCGATCGCGGCGTTCGCCCCATGCTGATCGCGTTCAGGAGGAGCCGGCAGCGACGGCGCCTCCGACCGTGACCGTGGCGCTGTCCTTACCGGACAGGCCGCTGGAGTCGGTCACCGTGACGGTCACGGTGAAGGTGCCCTCGCCGCCGTAGGTGTGGGATGGCGTGGCGCCCGTGCCGACCGCGCCGTCACCGAAGTCCCACGCGAAGGTGAGTTCGGACGAGTCGGGGTCCCTGGCCGAGCCCTGGAAGGTGACGGCCGCCCTCCCCTGCGTGACGTAGGGTCCCCCGGCCTCCGCCCTGGGCGCGAGCGCGGCCGCGATCTGCTCCTCGATCCTGCTGGCGCTCTCCCCCGTCAGCTCGGAGAGGGCCGGCGCGTGCGGGCCCCTGCCGGAGTCGGCGTCGTCGCGGAAGTTGAGGTCGAGGCGCTGCCAGTCGTCGTAGCCCGTGAGCGTCTGGCCCGCGCTGGGGCCACAGCCGGAGATGCCCAGGTTGTTGACGTCCACGGACACCGGATCGGGATCCTGCGCGCCGTCCTCGTCCCAGTCGAGCCCAGCGTTGGCCTGGCCACTGCTCCAGCCACCCGCCCCGCCGTCGGAGCTCCAGTAGGTGATGTTCCGCCCCGCGTCGCCGACGCCGTCCCTCTCCAGCAGGCGCGGCTCCTCGAGCGGCCTGAGCTCCTGGGTGGAGTAGTCGAGCTTGCGTCCTCCGCCGGCCTGCGGGATGTAGCCCGTCTGGAAGGCGTAGCTCATGACGCTGATGTAGTTCGGCTTGCAGTTGACGTCGTTGTCGCCGCCGTGCAGGAGGCCGAGGTTGTGGCCGAGTTCGTGCATGAGCGTGCCCGCCTGCTGCCTCGTGCTGCCCACGTGGTGGGTTCCCTCGTCGTTCAACCCCCACGTGTCCGCGCCCAGCGTCACCAGGATGTCGTCGCCGTGGATCTCGGCCCGCCCTGACGAGGTGCTGCTGTCATGCCGGTGGGCGAAGAGCGCGTAGTGGTAGGCCAGCCGCTTGGCGGCCAGCGCCTTGGGGTTCTGGCGCTGGGCGGCCGTGCCGAACGAGGCGGACTTGACGGCGTCGAAGCCGGCCCAGGTGGTCAGGTCGTCCTGATGGGCGATCTCCTCGTCCTCGTCGATGTGCAGGGTGATGCCGTTGCTGCCGTCCGGGTTGGCCAGCGGGGCGTTCGCGAAGGCGGCGACGACGTCCTGACGGGCCTCGGGCCGCAGCGCGTGCGCGGTCATGTGGTCGAGCTCGAGGTAGATGTCCCTGCGCCGGGGGTCGGCACCCGTGAGCACGAGGTCGGCGACGCCGTCGCCGTCGCCGTCGATCCCCTGGGTCTCCCACGCGTCGAGCAGGCCGTCGCCGTCGGTGTCGGGGCTGATCGTGAGCCTGGTCGTGCAGGAGCCCAGCACGGTGGCGCCCGTGGCCGACGAGGTGATGTCCACGGTGACCTCGGCGGTGCCGAAGGAGGCCGCGGTGGTGGCCAGGTGGGCGTTCGGCTCGGCGCCCTGTCCCGCGCCGACCGTGCGGGTGAGGACGGTGTGCGCGGCGCCGAACAGGTCGTTGGCGCGCATCGCCGCGGTGAAGGTGGCGTCGGCCGCGCCGGTGTTGGCGACACTCACCTCCAGCGCCAGGACCGCGCCCCGGTCGAGCGTCAGGTGTCTGGCGGGAAAGGCGCAGGTCGCCGTGGGCGCCGCGACCGCTGCGGCGGCTTGCGGGAGCTGGGCGCAGGCGAGGGCGAGAGAGAACACCATGGCCAGCCGTACGGCACGGCTGCGATCTGCACGTTTCACACAAAGAGGCTGACCAGCGAAGAAACCCCGGAAACCCACCTGCATCTATGGACACAGAAAACTCGACAGTCCACCTGCGTCACATCAACCGCCTTTGCTGCGGTTCGTTCACTTTCCTGAGCTCGACGGCTGCTCCGTGGCGGACGGTGTGCCCTGGTCGGTCGGTGTGACGCTCACCGAGGGCGACGGTCCCGGCTCCTCGCCGGGCCCCTCCTGCGGAATCGTGGTGATGCCGGAGGAGGGCTGAGGGCAGTCGCGGTTGCCGCGCTTCTTGCCCGCCGGGTTCACGCAGTCGCCTGGGTCGCCGTCGCCGGGCACGTCCGGCGGCCTGCCGTGGTGCTCGGGCCAGGTGACCCTCCGCGTCTCGGTCCTGGCGGGCAGCAACGTGGAAGGGCCGACCGTCCTGGTGTGGGTGACGACGACGGTCGGGGTGACCGAGGGCCCGGCGGGCGGCGGCTGCGCCGTGTCCTCCGTGGGCGTGCCCTGATTGATCGTCGACCTGGCCGTGCCGTTCGGCATGACGTAGGGAGCGCTCTCAGGCGGCTGGGTGGCGCCGTCGAGCCGTACGCCTCCGCCGCCGGCCGCGGCCACCGTCAGCGCCGCGATCGAGACGGTCGCCAGCGCCGCGAAGCTGGCGTGCGACAGGTGGGCGCCTGCCTTGGCGCGGCGGCGGCGCGGCTCGGTCCGCTCGGCCTCGGGCGCCGCCTGCGCCAGGCGCACCCTGCCCGCTCCCGGCGGGTACGGCACCGGCGACCAGATCTCGCCCAGCACCCTGCCGACCGCCGCCCTCAGGTCCCAAGGATCGCCGACCCCGCCCGCGGCCAGCAGCGCGCGCAGCAGGTCGGCCGCCTTGGGCCGCTCGGCCGGATCCTTGGCCAGCGCGGCCTCCACGGCCGGACGCAGCAGCGCGGGCACCCCTTCCACCCGCGGCGCCTCCAGCATGATGCGGCGGGTCAGCACGTCGGGCTCGCCGGTGCCGAACGGGTGGTGGCCGGTGGCGGCGAAGGCGATCAGGCAGCCCCAGGCGAAGACGTCCGAGCCGGGCACCGCGGGCCCGCCGGTCAGCCGTTCGGGCGCCACCCAGCCGGGACTGCCCATGACCTGCCCGGCCTGGGTGTGCACGGCGACGGTGTCGACGTCGCGGGCGATGCCGAAGTCGATGACGCGCGGCCCTTCGGGCGACAGCAGCACGTTGCCCGGTTTGAGGTCACGGTGGACCAGGCCCGCGTCGTGCACCGCGACCAGCGCGGCGGCCACCCCGAGCGCGACGCCGTAGGCGAGGTCGGGGGTGAGAGGGCCGCGAGCCACCACGACCTGGGACAGCGCGGGGCCCTGGATGTACTCGCAGACCAGGTAGGGGCGGTCGCGGTCGGTGCCGTCCTCGATCACCGCGGCGGTGCAGAAGGGCACCACGCGGCGGGAGAACCTCACCTCCTCGGCGAACCTGGCACGGAGCGTGGGGTCGTTGAGGTGGACGGCGTGCGGCGTCTTCAGCGCCACCAGCCCGCCTCGGGGGTGCTCGGCCAGATAGACCACGCCCATGCCACCGGTCCCCAGACGGCCGAGCAACAGGTACCTGCCGATGATCACCGGGTCGCCCACCGTCAGCGGCCGCACGCCTGCCGGCATACCGCTCGATCCACGTGCCATCCGGGACCTCGCCTCTCCTGCTTAGGGGCACAGTCACTGCACACTGTGTCCGGGCAGGGTGAGGCTTTTCTCCGGGAGTGTCACAAGGGGTATCGCAGGTAAGGCGAATCTTCCCCCGAAGTTAGTAAACGCTGTGATATGAGGGATGTGGCGGGTCTGGTGTGACCGCTGGGGCGTCAGGCCGTCAGAGCCGCCGACTCCTCCGCCTCGACCTGGCGGTTCCAGTCCTTCTTGACCGAGCGCCAGCCCTCGTCGTCGACGCCCAGGCGCCAGTAGCCCGAGATCGACAGCTGGTCGAGCGGGATCTCCTTCTCCACCCGCAGGAAGCGGCGCAGCTCCTTGACGCACGCGGCCTCGCCGTGGACGAAGGCGTGCACCCTGCCCGAGGGGAAGTCCAGCCCGCGCACCGCCTCGACGAGCCTGTCGCCCCTAGGCCCGCCCTGCCTGTGCACGTAGACGACGGGCACGTCCAGCTTCTGCTCCTCCTCGGGGCCCTCGACCTCGATGAAGACCCGCGCGGTCGCGCCGCTCGGCAGCGCCTCCAGCGAGGCGGCGATCGCCGGTAGCGCGCTCTCGTCGCCGGCGAGCAGGTGCCAGTCAGCGTCGGGGCTCGGCGCGTAGCCGCCGCCGGGGCCCAGCAGGTACAGCTCGTCACCGGGACGCGCCGCCTCGGCCCACGGCCCGGCCAGGCCCTCGTCGCCGTGCACCACGAAGTCGATCGTCAACTCCCGAGCGGCCGGATCCCACACGCGCACGGTGTAGGTGCGCAGCCTGGGCCAGTGCTCGCGCGGCATGCTCTCCCTGCAGCCCGCCATGGTGAAGGGCGTCGGGAGGTCCACGCCCTCGCAGGGGAAGACCAGCTTCACGTAGTGGTCGGTCAGCCCCTCGGTGGCGAACCGCGCCAGCCCCTCGCCGCCGAACACCACGCGGACCATGTGCGGCGTGAGCCGCTCCGTGCGCAGCACGACACCACGATGTTCCGTCATCGAACCCCTCCAGCGTAGTTAGGTCTGCCTAACCTACAACTGGAACGTCACGCGGCGAGCGAAGATTCCGCCCCTGGGTTCTCGACCGCGGCCAGAAAGCGGGCCATGTGCCGGTAGACCAGGCGCGCCTCCGGCAGGAGATCGGCCAGGATCGCGAAGACGTGCGGCATCCTCGGCCACTCCTCGTAGGTCACGGGCACACCCGCCTCACGGGCGCGCAGGGCGACCCTGCGGTCCTCGTCGCGCAGCACCTCGGTGGAGCCTGTGACGATCATCAGCGGCGGCAGCCCCGTGTAGTCGCCGTAGACGGGCGAGACGAGCGGATCTCGCGGGTCCAGGCCGGAGGTCCACCGCTTGGCCAGCCACTCCACCCTGCCCGCGGGCAGCATCGGATCCATCCAGCGGTTGGCCCTGCGCGGGGTGTCGCTCAGATCGGCCCACGGTGACAGGCAGATGGCGGCGGCCGGCAGCGGAAGGTTCCTGTCACGCAGCGCGAGCAGGGTCGCCAGCGTGAGGTGGCCGCCCGCCGAGTCGCCCGCGAACAGGATGTCGCCCGGCTCGTGACCGCGCTCGATCAGCTCCCCGTAGGCGTCGAGGGCGTCCTGCAGCGACTCGGCGAGCGAGTGGATCGGGCCCTGCCGGTAGTCGAGGGCGAAGACGGGCCGCCGCGCGACCACCGACAGCCGCCAGGTGATCGGCCGGTGGGTGGCGGGAGAGCCGCTGAAGTACCCGCCGCCGTGGAAGTAGAGCAGCACCTTGCGCTCGTCGAGCCCATGGCCGGCGCGGACCCACTCGCCCGAGCGATGAGGAACGATGCTCACGTGCCCCGGCTGGCGCATCGGGACCAGCCTGATGATTTCGCCGAGCCTGGAGCAGGCCGTGATGGCCAGGGGGTGACGCAGAAGCAGGCTGGAGGCCGGCTTCAGCGTGCCGCGGAGCAGGCCGTTGAGCGCCCTGCACTGCCAGCTGAACGGATAGTCGGGACAGACGTCCAGGTCGATCTCAGACCGCACAACTGAAGAATTCCCTCTAGAGGATCGTTCTACCGGCAAGTAAGCAACTCCTATATTTTCGGTATATGTCGGTGGTGCTGTGAGATCCTTTCCGCCAGGCGCCCCCTGCCGGGAAAGCCGGGGATCGAACCGCACCATCGCGTCGCCGGCCGCCGGCGCGCCCGGCGATCTCGCCGTCGAGGGCCACCACCGTCGCGCGGGGCGGCGACCCTACGACGCCGTCCCGATCCTCTGCCCTGGCATCGCCGCTCTTCACGCCCGCTTCGGCAGGGCGCTCCTGCGGCCGGCGACGAACGGCGGGCCCCGGGCGTGCCGGCCCGCGCCCGCCGTCGGCGTGGCGGGCGGCCCCAGCGACGACTGAGCCCGGCAGGACGGCGAAGGCGATCGACGGCACCCGGTCAGGTCCGCGCCCGGTTTATCGCCTTGCCGACCGCTGATCCTTGAGCCGATAATTACCGCTCCACCACCCGTGCCCCGACCCGGCCACGGGCTGTCGCCATGCCATCACTCACCGGAGGTGACGCACCATTTCCCTCTACGCCCGGCTCGTCCGGTACGGCTTCCGCAAACACGCCACCTACGTGTGGGCCGCGGTGGCCGGAGCGTTCACCAACAGCGTCTTCGGCATCCTGCGCGCCTACGTCCTGATCGCCCTCTGGCAGGCCAGACCCGGCCTGGCCGGCTACGACGTGATCGACGCCGTCACGTTCTGCTTCATCACCCAGGCCTTCATCGGCCCGATGCAGCTGTTCGGCGGCGGCCTGACCATCCCCGAACGCATCCGCAGCGGCGACATCGCCCTCGACCTCGTCCGCCCCGCCTCCCTCCAGGCCTGCTCCCTCGCCGAGGACCTGGGCAGGGCCGCCTACCTGCTCCTCGTGCGCGGCATCCCGCCGACGATGCTCGGCGCACTGATGTTCGGCATCGTCTTCCCCACAGGCGCGGGGCAGTGGGCCGCCTTCCTGGCCAGCTTCCTGCTCGCCGTCCTGGTCAGCTTCGCCTGGCGCTACCTCGTGGCGCTGTCGGTGTGCTGGCTGACCGACGACAGGGGCATCGCCACCGTGTCGCTGGTGCTGACGACCTTCTTCAGCGGCATGATGGTGCCACTGTCGATCTTCCCCGGCTGGCTCGGCGACCTCGCCTCCGCGCTCCCCTGGGCCGCGATGGTGCAGGTGCCGGCCGACGTCTACCTCGGCAAGGCCGACCTCGCCGACGCGCTCGCCTTCCAGGCGCTGTGGGCGGCCGTCCTGCTCGGGCTCGGCGCGCTCGCCACCCACGCGATCAGGCACAAGGTGGTGATCCAGGGTGGTTAGGACCTACGCCCTGCTCGCCTGGACCTGGACCCGCGCGGCGGCGGCCTATCCCGTCTCCTTCGCGCTCATGGTCGTCTTCGGCTTCGCGCTGGCGGCCGTGGACGTCGGGGTGATCCTCGTCGTCTTCGCCAACACCACCTCCCTGGCCGGGTTCACCCGCCCCGAGGTCCTCTTCCTGTACGGCGCGGCCAACATCGCCTTCTCCTCCGTGGACATGTGCGTCGGCAACATCGACAGGATCAGCCAGCACATCAAGGCCGGCACCTTCGACGCCTTCCTCATCAGGCCCGCCTCCACCTGGGTGCAGACCACCGTCGACAGGTTCACCCCCACCAGGATCGGGCGGGTGCTCCAGGCCGTGATCGTGCTGGGCGTGGCGATGGCCGAACTCGACGTGCCGTGGCAGCGCGTCTGGATGGTCCCCGTCATGATCGCTACCGCCATGGTCATCTTCGCCTCGCTCTGGACCCTGGCGGGGGCGCTGCAGTTCGTGGTCACCGACGCGCCCGAGGTGTGCAACGCCTTCACCTACGGCGGCGGCCAGCTCAGCCAGTACCCGTTCAGCGTCTACGGCCGCGACCTGGTGCGAGGGGTCACCTACGTGGTGCCGCTCGCCTTCATCAACTGGCAGCCGGGCCTGTACGTCCTGGGCAGGGACGACCCGTTCGGCACGCCCGGGTTCCTGCGCTTCGCCGGGCCTCTCGCCGCCCTCCTTCTCGCGCTGCTGGCCGCCCTCGCCTGGCGCCAGGGCGTTCGCCGCTACCGATCGACGGGGAGTTAGCATGATCGAACTGGACCGGGCTGGACGCTCGTTCAAGGTCAAGCGCGCGCTCGTGCACGCCGTACGGGATCTGTCGTTCAGGGTCGAGCCTGGAGAGTTCGTCGGCTACCTCGGCCCCAACGGGGCGGGCAAGTCGACCACGATCAAGATGCTCTGCGGCATCCTCACCCCCACCTCGGGGCGGGTGCGTGTGGCGGGGCTCGACCCCTCGAGGAGGCGCACGACGCTGGCCAGGAGGATCGGCGTGGTGTTCGGGCAGCGCACGACGCTGTGGTGGGATCTGCCGCTCAAGGACAGCTTCGAACTGATCCGGCTCCTTTACAAAGTAGATCGCAAGGTGTTCCGTGAACGGCTCGACGAGCTGGTGGAGACCCTCGACCTGGCGGAGTTCCTGCGCACGCCGGTGCGCCAGCTCAGCCTGGGCCAGCGCATGCGCGGCGATCTGACGGCCGCGCTGCTGCACGCGCCCGACGTGCTCGTGCTCGACGAGCCGACGATCGGGCTGGACGTGATCAGCAAGAACAGCATCCGCGCGTTCCTCCTGCGAGTGAACGCCGAGCGCGGCACCACCGTCCTGCTCACGACACACGACCTGGGTGACATCGAGCGGCTGTGCAGGCGGGTGATGGTCATCGACCACGGGCGGCTGGCCTTCGACGGCTCGCTCGAGCAGCTGATGGCCACCTCGCCTGAGGAGACGATCGAGGAGGTGGTGACCAGGCTCTACACCCGCGCGGGTCAGTAGTAACTGCCCTCCTGGGCCTCCTCGTAGTCGTCGTCCAGGTCGTCGTGCCTGCGCGACCAGCGGGAGGGCATCAGGACGGGCAGGAACATCAGCACGCCGAGCAGGGCGTAGACGCCGGTGGTCAGCAGCGTCACGTTGCCCGCGCCCGCCTCCAGCACCACCTGGTGCATCGAGGGCTCGTCGGGAATGAACGACAGCGCCCTGTTCACGTCGAGCGCGTAGACGACCGTCCAGGCCAGCAGGACCATCGACGGCACGAACGTGGCCAGCGGCGAGACCCTGCCCACGACCACCAGCCCGAGCACCAGGCCGACCACCGCCATGGCGGCGAGGGCGATCCACAGGCGCGTGCCCGTGACGGGCGCGGCCGTGCCCGGCGCGACCGTCAGTGCCTGCTGGGCTGCCCAGCCGCCCCCGACCAGCAGGGCGCCGGTCACGATCACGCCGAGAAGCAATCCAGCGAAATGCCGCAAATTCCTCACCTCAGCCCTGACCCTAGCCACAAAGCAGACACTTCTTCCAGGCATTGAACACAGCTGTATGGGCCCCGTGAGAACATACGGGCACCCATGCGCGCCAACCTTCCACTCCGGCTCACGCGAGCGGCCGCCTTCTCGGCCGTCTGCGTGCTGCTGGCAGCGCTCGGTCACCTGGTGGCCGGCGGTGACGGGCCCCCGCTGTGGGCGCTCGGGCTGGGCGGCGGCACGGTCATGGCGCTCGCGCTGGCGCTGTCGGGCAGGGAGCGCTCGACCTCGACGATCAACCTCATGCTCCTGGGGCTGCAGGCGGGGCTGCACGAGCTGTTCGCCCCCGAAGGCGGCGGCGCGGTCCTCACCCTCGCCCACGGGCACGGCACCGGCCTGGGCTCGGCGCTCGGCGCCGGCCTCGGCTCCAGGCTCGGTGAAGACCTGGGCATGCTGCTCGCCCACCTGACGGCGACACTGATCACCGGCTGGTGGCTGGCGCGCGGCGAGGCCGCGCTCTGGTCGCTGCTGCGCCGCCTCGGCCACCGGCTGGTCGGCCTGCTCCCCGCGCCCGCCACGATCTCGATCCGGCAGGCGCCGGTCCGCGCGATCCCCCGCGTCGCAGGCCGCCGCGCCGTCCTTCGCCACATCGTCAGCAGACGCGGTCCTCCACTTCCCGCTGTCTGACGCCTCTTCCCTTCCTTCGTCCTTCAAGTGGAGTTTCCGCATGTCCACCTTCCGTCGTACGGCCGGCGTGCTCGCCGCCGCCACCGCCCTCTCCCTCGGCCTGGCCATCCCCGCTCTCGCCCACGTCACCATCAACCCGGGCAGCGCCGAGCAGGGCGGGTTCACCAAGGTCGCCTTCCGCGTGCCGAACGAGCGCGACAACGCCTCGACCACCAAGATCGAGGTCTCCTTCCCCGTCGACCATCCGCTGGCCTTCGTCTCGGTGAAGCCGGTGCCGGGCTGGGAGGTCAAGGTCACCGAGGGCAAGCTGCCCAAGCCGGTGAAGACCGAGTACGGCGACCTGACCGAGGCGGTCACCAAGGTCGTCTGGTCGGGCGGGGAGATCAAGCCGGGCCAGTTCCAGGAGTTCGAGGTGTCGATGGGCCAGCTGCCGACCGACACCACGCAGCTGCTCTTCCCCACCACCCAGACCTACTCGGGCGGCGAGGTCGTGCAGTGGGACGACGAGCCCAAGGCCGACGGCAGCGAGGCGGAGAAGCCCGCTCCGCTGCTCAAGCTCACACCCGCCTCGGGCGACGGTGCGCACGGCACGGCCTCCGCGTCGCCGTCCGCCGCGAGTGGCGAGGCCACCCCGGCCGGCACCGGAGGCGTTCCCTCGGTGGCGCCGGTGGCGGCGTCGGGCTCGTCCTCCGACGGCACCGCCAGGCTGCTGGGCGGGGCCGGGCTGGTCGTCGGCGTCATCGGCGTGGTGATCGGCTTCATGGGCCTGCGCCGCCGCTCGGCCTGACGTCCTGCGGGGGCCCGTGAACGCATGGGCCCCCGAGGCGCGCGACGACGGCTCACGAAGACGGCGCGCGAAGACGGCGCGCGAAGACGGCTCACGAGGACGGCTCATGAACCAGGAAACCCCGGCCCACGGCCGCGTGAGGCCGTGAAGCCGGGGATCCCCGTGGGCGGTCGCGGCGCGGCGGCCTCAGGAGGTGATGTCCTTGCTGGTGAAGCGGGCCCAGGCGAGGGAGCCGAACAGCAGGATGTAGGCGCCGAAGGCCAGCAGTCCCGAGCTCAGGTCGTCGAAGGCGATGGGGTCGCGCAGCACGGCGTCGAAGTCGCCCCACCAGTTGGGCAGCAGATACGGCTGCACCACGTCGAGCTGGGGGATCACCCTGAGCACCTGGGTGGAGATGACCAGCACCACGGTGGCGGCGATCGCGCCGATCGGCGCCTCGGTCAGCGTCGACAGCGCCAGCGCGACGGCGGCCAGCGCGGCCATGCCCGCCGTCACGTAGCCGATGACGATCAGCATCCGCAGCAGGGCGTCGCCGAGCGGGATCGCCACGCCCGACAGCAGCGTCACAGGCCCTGCGGGGAACAGGATCAGGCCGGTGACCAGCGCGGCCAGCGACACGGCCGAGGCGACGGCCAGGCAGAACAGCACGGCGTTGACGTACTTCACCGCCAGCAGCCTCGTCCGGCCGGCCGGAGCGGCCAGCAGGTAGCGCAGCGTGCCCGCGCTCGCCTCGCCCGCCACCGAGTCGGCGGCCACGACGGCGACGGCGACCGGCATGAGCAGCGGTACCAGCGCCGACAGCGAGATGAAACTCAGGAAGAAGCCGTTGCCCGTCACCTGCTGGATCAGGCCGCCGGGTCCGTCGGCCAGGTCGTCGCCCATGAGGCGCAGCACCACGCCGAGAATGACGGGAACGACCGCGAGGACGGCGAGCATGGCCAGGTTGCGCGGCCTGCGGAAGGTCAGGCTCAGCTCCGAGCCGAGCATGCGCAGGAAGGCGCTAACCGGTCCGGTCCCGCCGTCCTGCGTGGGGACCGGTAGGGCCGGCGGTCCCTGCAGGGCGATCCGGCCCGGCAGGTCGGCGCGCGGCCCGACCTCGGCGGTGAGCCTTGACTCGGCCACCGGCACCAGCCCCGGAATCCGCCGCGGCCCGCCGCCGCGCGGCGGCTCACCGGCCTCCACGTCGCGAACCTCAGGCTCAACCTTCGACATCGAAACCCTCCCCGGTCAGCCCGACGAACACCTCTTCCAGGCTCGGCCGTACGACCGACAGGCCTCGGACCGCCACGCCCGCCTCGACCAGCGAGGCGTTGAGCCGTTCGGTGGCGTGCCCGCCGAGGTCGGCGCTCACCTCATGGCCGTCGTGCGCGACGGCCGACAGGCCGAGCCCGCGCAGGACCCTGGCCGCGTCGGCCCCGTCGGGCGTCTCGACCCTGACGCGCGGGGCGCGACCGCCGTTCAGCGAGGCGATGGTCCCCTGCGCGACCAGCCTGCCGGCTCGCATGATGGCCGCGTGCGTGCACATGTGCTCGACCTCGCCCAGCAGGTGCGAGGAGACGAACACGGTGGTGCCGTCGGCGGCGATCTCCTTCACCAGCGAGCGCACCTCCCTGGTGCCCTGCGGGTCGAGCCCGTTGGTCGGCTCGTCGAGGATGAGCAGCTCGCGCGGGCCGAGCAGGGCGGCGGCGATGGCCAGGCGCTGGCGCATGCCGAGCGAGTAGTGCCGGTAGCGCTTGGCCGCGGCGGCCGACAGCCCGACCCTGTCGAGCGCCGCCGCGACCCTTGTCCTGGCCGTACGGCGCGGCGCGGTGGGATCGGCCGCGTCGTAGCGCATCAGGTTGGCCTCACCCGACAGGTAGGGGTAGAAGGCGGGCCCCTCGACCAGCGCTCCGACCCTGGGCAGCGGCACCACCGAGTAGCTGCCCGAGGTGGGCGTGACCAGGCCGAGCAGCATGCGGATGGTGGTGGTCTTGCCCGACCCGTTGGGGCCGAGGAAGCCGTAGACCGAGCCTCGCGGCACGGCCAGGTCGAGGGCGTCGACGGCGACCTGGCCCCCCTTGAAGCGTTTGGTGAGCCCCTCGGTGACGATCGCGTCGTCCCCCGCGGGCGGGGACGCCCCTGAGGGCGCCCCTGCTTCCAGCGTCACACTCACTTGGCGCCTGCCGCCTTCGTGAGCTCCTCGGGGGTGACCGCGCCGACCAGGAGGCGGCCGTCGTCGGTGAACAGGGCGCTGACCAGCTTGGTCCTGATCAGCTTGCCGCTGCCCCACGCGCCGCTCACCGGGGTGGCCGAGCGCAGGACGGTGTCGAGCGCGGCGGCGGCTTCCTGGCCCTGCCCCTGCCCCTCGCTCCGCCCCTGGGCGGGAGCCGCGGGGGTCTTCGGCGTGGGCAGGACCGCGACCGTGGTCCAGCCGGCGCCGACGGTCTTGACCTCGCCCTCGGCGAAGTCGTGCTTCTCCTCGTCCTTCGAGAAGCCGAGCGTCTTCTCCTCGACCTTGGCCCCGGCGGGCGGGGTGAAGGCGAAGTTCTCGGGCGCCGGAGCCGAGAAGGTGACCTGGGTGAAGCCGACCTCGAAGGCGGGCTCGGCCGAGCCCTTGGCGTACACCTGGACCCTCAGCGGGACGTAGGTCTCGCCGTCGAGCGCCAGCCGTACGTCCTGCACCAGCGAGCCCGCCTCCTTGGGCGCCAGCACCAGCTCGTAGGCCGGGCGGCCGGCGACCTGGGTGTTGCTGGTGACGCTGACCACGCTGTGCTCGCCGACCTTGGACAGCAGCTGCTCGGCGGCCTGCTGCGGGGTCATCGAGGGCCCGGTCGGGGCCGCGGTGTGCGTCTTCTCGGCGCCGGGCGCGATCTTGACCCGGGTGGCGGTGTTGGACTGGCTGTCCCACACCCAGGTCTGGTCGCCGTTCACGATGACGTTGGTCTCGTTCATCGGCCCGGGGACGGCCAGCCTGAACTGGTCGCGCGAGCCGTACCAGACCTTGGCCTCATGGGATCCGGACAGCAGGGCGATCGGGGATCCTGCCGACGCGGTCTGCGGGAGGGCGGGAAGGCCGAGGGAGGCGGTCTCCAGGACGGTCCCCGACATCGGGGGCAGTCCGTCCTTCTGCACCGCGGCCGCCGCCTCCGCCAGCAGCTGCTGAGCCGAGCGCTCCGGCAGGACCGGGTCTCCGCTGACCGCGGCGATCACCGGCCCCGCGCCTATCGCGGCGCCGATGACGGCCACGGCCGCCATCGGGACTCCCCACCTCACGAGCTTGCCTCTGGACATCTCACTCCTTCACGGTATTGCTTACCTCTCAACAGTGCGTGAAGTGTCCTGTGGCGACCCTGAGACGAGCTGAGAGGGCTCTCAGCGCTGATGGTGCACTATGTGGCCTATGAGAGTTCTGGTCGTCGAGGACGAGCGGCGGATGGCGGCGGCCCTCCAGCGAGGGCTGCAGGCCGAGGGGTTCGCCGTGGATCTGGCCCACGACGGCGAGGAGGGCCTGCACCTGGCCAGGCAGGGCGACTACGACGTGGTCGTGCTGGACATCATGCTGCCCAGGCTGTCGGGCTACAACGTGTGCAAGCGGCTGCGCGCGGAGGAGAACTGGGTGCCGATCCTGATGCTGTCGGCCAAGGACGGCGAGTACGACATGGCCGACGGTCTCGACCTCGGCGCCGACGACTACCTCACCAAGCCGTTCTCCTACGTCGTGCTGGTGGCCAGGCTGCGGGCGCTGCTGCGGCGTGACGCGGGCCGCCGTCCGGCCGTGCTGACGGCGGGCGACCTGTCGCTGGACCCGGCCAGGCGCAAGGTGCAGCGCGCCGAGGAGTCGGTGGAGCTGACGCCACGGGAGTTCGCGCTGCTGGAGTACCTGATGCGCCGCCACGACGAGGTGGTGTCGAAGACGGAGATCCTGGAGCACGTCTGGGACACCTTCGACACCGACCCGAACGTGGTCGAGGTCTACGTCGGCTACCTGCGCCGCAAGATCGACGCCCCGTTCGGCAGGAACGCGCTGCAGACCGTGCGCGGCGCCGGGTACCGGCTGGCCGGCGACGGTGGCTGACTCCCCTCTCGCCAGATGGAGGCGCAGGAGCCTGCGCTTCAGGCTGACCGCCCTGGCGGCCGTCGCGCTGGTGCTGGCGTTCGGGGTCTCGGCCTCGACGCTGATGATGGTGCTGGGCAGGTCGCTGATGGACACCGTCGACGAGACCACCAGGCAGCACGCGCAGGCCGTCAGGGCCCAGGCCGACAGCGGCACGCTGACCGACCCGATCACCACGCAGGACGGCACGATCGTGCAGGTCATCGCGGCCAACGGCAGGATCACCCACGGCACGTACGGCGCTGACCGACTGGTGCCGCTGCTGCCCGCCCACGACAGGAGGCGGGCGCAGAGCCACGAGAACGCCCGGTTCCGCGACGGCGAGCCCTACGGCATCCCCGGGCCGCTGCGCGTCGTGGTGGTCAGCGGGGACGACGGGATCACCGTGCTGGCGGCGCGCCCTGTGGCCGAGATCGAGAAGAGCCTCATCGTCGCCGGCAGGGTGCTGTTCGTGGGCACGCCGCTGCTGGTGGCCTTCCTGGCGGGGGCGAGCTGGCTGATCATCGGCAGGACGCTGCGTCCGATCGCCGCGCTGCGCAAGGGGGCCGCCGAGATCACCCACACGGCCAGGTCCAGGCGGCTGCCCGTGCCGGAGGCGCGCGACGAGGTGCACTCGCTGGCGGTCACGCTCAACGACATGCTGGCCCGGCTGGAGGGAGCCGAGTCGCGCCAGCGGGCGCTCGTCTCCGACGCCGCGCACGAACTGCGCAGCCCGCTGGCCAGCATCAGGCTGCAGCTCGAGGTGGCGCTCGGCCATCCGGAGGGCCAGGACTGGCGCGAGACGGCCGAGGGTGTGCTCGAGGACACCCTGCGGCTGTCGCGCCTGGCCGAGGACCTGCTGGCGCTGGCCAGGCTGGACGAGCGCGGCGGCAGGCTGGCCAGGAACGAGCCCGTCAACCTGGATGAGGTGGTCAGGCAGGTGGTCGAGAGGTACGGCGAGGCCCGTCTGACCGCCTGCGAGCCCGTCGTGGTGCGCGGCGACGCCTTGGACCTGAGCAGGGTCCTGACCAACCTCATGGACAACGCCGTACGGCACGCCACCGGCAAGGTCGAGGTGGCGCTGAGGGCCGACGGCGAGCTCACCGTGTCCGACGACGGGCCCGGCGTCCCCGAGCAGGACAGGGAGCGCGTCTTCAACCGCTTCACCAGGCTCGACGACGGCCGCGGCAGGGACGAGGGCGGCGCGGGCCTGGGCCTGGCGATCGTGCGCGAGACGGTCAGGGCGCACGGCGGCACCGTCCACCTGGAGGACGCCGCTCCCGGCCTGCGCGCGGTGGTCAGGCTGCCACCCGCCGCCTGAGGCCTGCGTCGCCTTCTCCGAACCGTCGAGGGCCGGCGCCGTCGCGGCATCAGCGATCGGTCCTGGCGCCGACGCTTCCGACGATCAGGTCGGACAGCGCCGTGACCGCCTCCGCCGCGGTCGTCTGCCCCCTGTTCAGCTCCGCCGCGATCGTCTCCGCTGCGCCCAGCACGCCGACGCAGCGCAGCCGAAGCGCCTCGGAGGTCAGGCTCGAGTGGGGCAGCAGTGCGGCGGCCAGCCAGTCCCTGAAGCTGTCGAGCATCTGGTGCTGGATCTCCTCCATCTCCGGATTCCCCTTCAGCGCGGCGGACACGGCGTTGAACTCCGGCATGTCGGTGGCACAGGCGAAGTACGCGGCGCTCATGGCACGAGCGATCTCCTCGACGGCGGGCGCGGCCTCCCGCAACGCCCGCGCCGACGCGTCCCTGTGTCGTTCGTCCAGTCGCCGGTAGAGCGCGAGCAGCAGGCCTGGCCGGGTGCCGAAATGCTCGTACACGATCGGCCTGCTCACGCCCGCGGCCTCGGCGAGGGTCGCCAGCGTCAGACCGTCTGCGCCCTGGTCGCGCACCATCGTCATGGCGGTGTCGAGCAGCTGCTCCCGCCTGGCCTGCTTGGACAGGCGACTCGGTGATGTGGTCATCGTCCTCCCTTGCGCTGTCGCCCCAGTTTAGCTACAAAATGTAAGTTACAAAATGTAGCTTGGCTGGACACGAGAGGAACCTCAGTGGAGCATTCGACATCCGTCCTGGTCATGGGTGGTTCGGGCCAGGCGGGCGCGGGAGCCGCCGCCCTCCTGCGCCAATGGCATCCGACACTGCCGCTGACGATCGCGGGTCGCGATCTCGCTCGCGCGCAGCGGGTCGCCGACGAGCTCGGGACCGCGACGGCCGTGACCATCGACCTGGAGCGGAGCGACCTCGGCCTGCCTGCCGGCCAGGGCCACTCAGCGGTGGTCGCGGCCGTGTGGGACGCCCGCCTGCACGGGCTGCGCTACGCGCAGCAGCGCGGGCTGCCCTATCTCAGCATCTCCAGCGGTCTGATGGACATCGCACCGGAGGTCGTCGCGGGCGCCCAGCGGGCGGGCGGGGCACCGATCCTGGTGGCCAGCCACTATCTCGCCGGTCTCGTCGTCCTCGCGGCGCTGGACTCGGCCCGGGAGTTCGACCGGATCGACACCATCAGGATCGGCGCCATACTCGACGAAACAGACATCGGCGGGCCCGCGGGGGTAGCGGATCTGGAGCGCTGGTCGGCCGTCACCTCGGCAGGGCTGGTGCGCCGTGACGGCGTCTTCACCTGGCTCGACAGCCGCGACGCGCAGGCGGAGGTGATCGGCTTCGACGGCACCGTCCTGCCCGGCCAGAGCATCCCCATCCTCGACGTGCCGAGCCTCGCCCTCGCCACGGGCGCACCGAACGTCCGCTTCGACTTGGCGGTCGGGCAGTCCCCGAGCAGGCGCCGCGGCGAACCCGCTTCCATGGAGGTCCGGATCGACCTCGAAGGAGCAGGGTCCACAGGTGCGCCGCTCAGCACGAGCCGACACCTCGTCCACCCCGAGGGGCAGCGGCCCCTGACCGCCCTCGGCGTCGCCCTCGGCGTCGAACGACTGCTCGGGCTGCGCGGCGATGCCGTGGCGCCGGGCATCCACACCCCCGAGGCCTTGCTCGACCCCGCCTACGCGGTCGAGCGGATGATGGAGGTCGGCGCCACGTTCGTCGGCTGACGAGACGACCGCCGAAGCACCCCGCGCCGCCAATCCTCGGGCGCAGGGTGCCGGTGGGGGGCCTCAGGCGCCGGGTCGCGTGAGGCGGGCGACCTCGGCCAGCGCCGTCCTGGCCGAGGCGGCGTCGTGGACCCGGAAGACCCGCGCCCCCTGCAACGCCGAGACGGCCAGCGTGGCGATCGTGCCGGCGTGCCGTTCCTCCACGGGCAGCCCGCCCAGCGCCTCGCCCACGAAGTCCTTGTTCGACACGGCCACCAGCACCGGCCAGCCGGTGGCCGTCATCTCGTCCAGGCGGCGGCTGACCTCCAGCGAGTGGAAGGTGTTCTTGCCGAAGTCGTGTGCCGGGTCGATGAGGATCGACTCTCTCGCCACCCCGGCCGCGACCGCCCGCCCGGCCAGCTCCACGGTGTAGGAGACGACGTCGGCGACCACGTCGGCGTAGGCGATGCGGTGCGGCCTGGTGCGCGGCTCCACCCTGCCCGCGTGCGCGCACACGAGCCCTACCCCGTGCCTGGCCGCGACCTCGGCCAGGCCGGGGTCGACGCCGCCCCACGTGTCGTTGAGCAGGTCGGCGCCCGCCTTGGCCACCACGTCGCCCACCTCGGCCCGCCAGGTGTCGACGCTGATGATCAGCTCGGGGTGGCGCTCGCGGACGGCGGAGACGAGGTCGGCCACCCGCCTGATCTCCTCGTGGGCGTCGACCGTCTCGCCGGGGCCCGCCTTGACGCCGCCGATGTCGACGATGTCGGCGCCGCCCTCGACGGCCTGGGCGACCGCCTCGAGCGCGGCCCCGAAGCCGTAGGTCCTTCCCCGGTCGAAGAAGGAGTCGGGAGTACGGTTCACCACGGCCATGACCGCGTACTCCCCCGGGCCGAACTCCCTGCCGCGCAGGCGCAAGATGCTCATCACCTCGGAGCCTACAGAGCCGTACGGCCGGTCGGCCCCACCACCGCGACCAGCCCAGGGACGAGAGTGGCTCTCGCCCCTGGGCGGAGGTCATGCGGCCGTGGAGCCCTTCTCCGCCGTCGCCAGGAAGTCCTGGGCGATGAGGGGAAGCCTGCGGCGGGCGTGGACGACGGCGATCACCCGGCGCACGGCCGGATCGAGCGAGCGCACCACGAGTCCCGCCCTGGCCGCCTGCTCGGCCATGCCGCGGTACCACAGCAGCGAGGCCTGCCCCGCCCGCACCGCGTTGAGCCAGCCGTTGCGCTCGTCGGTCTCCAGCACGACGATCGGGTTGACCGCGTACTTGCCGAACATCGCGTCCAGCTCCCGCCTGCGGACGCTGCCTCTGGCGGGCAGGGCCAGACGCAGCCCGTCGAGCCTGCGCATCGGGACGGGATCGGGCAGATCGAGCCCCGGAGGGGAGATGAGCACGATCTCCTGGCGTTCGAGGGGATGGGTGATCAGGTCGGTGGGCACCGGCAGGTCGGTGAGACCGAGATCGGCCCGCTGGTCCCTGACCGCGTTCACGACCGCGTCACGGCCGTCGCAGCGGATGATGTGCACCCTGACACCCGGATGCTCGGCCGCGTAGGCGGGGAGCAACCGGCCTGCCAGGCCTGGTTCGAGGTTGGCGGTGGAGGCGATGCGAAGCTCGGCCTCCGAGGCGCCGCCGTGGGTCGACAGGGCCTCGATCTCGCCGACCGCGTCGAGCGCCTCTCGGGCCAGTTTGACGACCCTGCGGCCCTGCGCGGTGACGACCACCCCGCGCCCCGAGCGGGCGAACAGCGTCATGCCCAACTCGCGCTCCAGGTCTCGGATCGCGCGCGAAAGCGCAGGCTGCGCGATGTAGAGCGACCTGGCCGCGTCGGTCATGGTGCGGTGCTCCGCAGTCGCGACCACGTAGCGGAGCTGCTGCAGATTCATGACATTGAAGCTAGGACAACGGCCGCTCCTCGGACGGCGACATAGCGGAGATCACCTCGAATGATTTCGGACTGTAACCGAGTACCGCTACATCCGTGACGGGTGAGAAATCAGTATGCTTCTGCCCCAAATTTGGCAAAGGTCTGGACTGCGGTTCCCATTTCGGACAACCGTGTCAAGGGGAGACAGCGTGACAGGCAACGGGCAGTATCCACCCCCGCCTCCGGGACACCAGGGGCAGCCAGGTTCAGGCCCACCCCAGCAGCCGCCGTTTCCCCCGTGGCCTCCCCAGCGGGACGGGCAGCAGTACCAGGAACCGGCCACCCGGCAGTACCGGCCGCCGCCCCCTCAGCCGCCCGCCCAGCCCACCGCGCAGCCGCCCGCCCCGCAGGGCCCGCCGTACGGCGGGCCGCCACAGGCGGGCCCGCAGGCCCCCTATCCGCCGCAGGCTCCCTACCCGCCGCAGCCGCCCGCCCCGCCGTACGGCAGGCCTCCCCACGCGCCGCACCAGAGCCCGGCGCCCCAGGGCCCACCTCAGGGGCCGCCCTACCAGGGCCCACCCCAGGGTCCGCCGTACCAGGGCCCGCCGCAGGGGCCGAACCAGGGGCAGCCGTACGGCGTGCCGTACGGGCAGCCCCCGCAGGGGCCTCCCCACGGTCAGGGCGGCCCCTACCCGCCGCACCCGCAGGGCGGGGGTCCGCGGCCCGGCTGGGGAGCGCCCCATGGCCCGCGCGGGCCATGGCAGCGGCCGCCCCAGCGCGGCAAGTCCAACGCGGGCGCGATCATCGGGGCGGTGTTCGGCTCGGTCGCGGCGATCTTCGTGCTGCTCGTGATCGGCGCGGCGCTCTTCAAGAGCGCCTCGCACACCGACACCACCTCGCCCGTGGCGATCCCCACGTTCACCCCGCCGACCTTCGAGCCCGAGCCCGACCGCAGCGAAGGGCCGATCGAGCCGACGGACAGGCCGACAGGGCAGCCCTCGCAGCGGCCGACACGGGAGCCGTCCACCCGCCCCTCGCAGCAGCAGACGCTCAAGCCGCCCGCCAGGGTCACGCTGAACACCAGCCTGCAGGCCAACACCCTCTACCGCGCCGGCAGGCTGCCGCGTACGACGTGCAGGGCGGGCAACGCGAGCCTGTTCAGCCACAGCCAGCTGAAGGCGCTCATCCTGAAGACCGGCCGATGCATGGACGCGGCATGGGCGCCGATCCTGCGCAAGCAGGGCATCGACTGGAGCCCGCCCAACTACGCGATCGCCGCCAAGCGCGGCAGGGGCGCGTGCGGCGACTACCCCTCGCCCGGCAGCATGGTGCCGTACTACTGCCCGCGCAACAACACCATCTACGCCTCCACCTCCGCGCTCGCGCGGGGCAACGGCAACTCCATGGGGTACGGCCAGATCGTCGCCTGGCACGGCGCGACGATCAGCATGATGGCCCACGAGTACGGTCACCACGTCCAGCAGATCACCGGCATCCTCGGCTCGCACTGGCGCAAGCACCTCGACTCCTCCAGCGAGAGCGGGCGGCTGGCACTGAGCAGAAAACTGGAGCTCCAGGCAACCTGTTTCGGCGGTATGTTCATGAGGGCCGTCGCCGACAGCTATCCCATCAACTCCAGCCGTCGCGACACCCTGTTCTGGTTCTACTCGCGTGTGGGCGACCACCCTGGCTACCCCCGCGACCACGGCAGTCTCGCCAACAACAACCGGTGGTTCCGCCAGGGGTGGGAGAGGAACATGACCTACCAGTGCAATACGTGGCTGGCCTCCTCGTCCTCGACCTCCTAGCTTCATGGGGCGTTCATCCCACATTGGTCATCTGTCATTGATGTCCCGATATGGGGGCTAGAATCCTGGCAATCTCGTGACCAACGGGGGGCAAACCCCAGGGTTTGGCCTGGTGCGACGTAAGAAGGAGCCGGTGTGTCGAAGCGCCCTGGGGGAGACGCCGCCGAGCGCGGCAGGAAACGGCGGGCTCCTCGGCGCGCCCCCGCCTCTGACACTCCCACCAGAGACCGCGAGACACAGCCGAGCAACCGCGCCCCCAAGCCTCCTCGCGCGCCCCGTACCCCGAAGTTCCTTGCCAGGCTGCAGGCCTCCGGCGGGCCCCGGTTCGCCAGGAAGATGACCACGGGCTCGATCATCGGCTGGACGGCCCTGTCGGTCATCGTGCCCGGCGCCGCCCACCTGCGGGCGGGGCGCCGCCGTACCGGCCTCATCCTGCTGGGGCTCTTCGGCCTGCTGCTGCTCGTGGGGCTGATCTACGGCCTGTCCTTCGTGGGCAACTACGGCGCGGCGGCGCGCGACAGCACGATGATCACCGTCTCGGCGGCCGCCGTGATAGGCGCGCTGTGCTGGTTCGCGCTCGTGCTGACCTCCTACATCGCCCTCGGCCCCGACCGTCTCAACGGCCGGGGCCAGATCATTTCCGGGATCGCGGTCGGCCTGCTGTGCGTGTCGGTCATGGCGCCCTTCGCGCTGACGGCCAACACCGTGCTGACCTTCCGCGACACGGTCAAGGCGATCTTCCCCTCGACGTCGGACCCGGAGGTCCAGCCCATCAAGCAGGCCGATCCGTGGAACGGCAAGAAGCGGGTCAACTTCCTGCTCATCGGCGGTGACGCGGCGGGCAACCGCACCGGCATGCGGACCGACAGCATGAACGTGGCGAGCGTCGACATCAAGACTGGCAACACGGTGCTGTTCAGCCTGCCCCGCAACCTGCAACACGTGCGCTTTCCCCCCTCCTCGCCGCTGGCCAAGCACTTCCCCAACGGCTTCATGGCCGAACTGCCCAACGGCGGGCTGCTGAACGAGGTCTGGCAGTTCGCCAACGACAACCCGCAGATCATGGGGGGCAAGAACAAGGGCCCCAAGGCGCTGATGGACGCCATCAGCCACACGCTCGGTCTGCGCATCGACTACTACGCGCTGATCAACATGTACGGCTTCGTCGACCTGGTGGACGCGATCGGCGGCATCAGGCTGCGGGTGGAGAAGGACATTCCGTGGGGCGGCCACTACGGCACCGCGGGCACCATCAAGGCGGGCTTCCGGCAACTGTCCGGCGAGGAGGCGCTGTGGTACGGGCGCTCCCGCGTCGTCGACGACGACTTCGGCCGGATGGGCCGCCAGCGCTGCGTCATCGGCGCCTTCGCCCAGCAGGCGACGCCCGACAAGATCCTCACCAACTTCGGCGAGATCGCCAGGACGGCCAAGCGGATGGCCCAGACGAACATCCCGCAGGAGTTGCTGGAGCCGCTGGCCAACCTGGCGCTCGAGGTGAAGGACGCGCGCATCACCAGCCTGCAGTTCGTGCCCCCGCAGTTCTACACCGGCTCCCCTGACTGGCCCAAGATCCGCAGGGCGACGGTCAAGGCGATCAACGACTCGCTCAAGCCGGCCAAGCGGGCGCTGGCGGCCGGGGTCACCGCCTCGCCGGGGACGACGTCCTCCCCCACGTCCTCGCCCACGGCGACGCCGTCGGCCAGCCGTCCGGTGAAGCCGTCGCAGACCCCGACGCGCAACGGTCAGTCGGCCGCCAACAACGCCTCGGCCAAGAGCCTGGCGGAGCTGTGCGGCTTCTGACCCCGACCCGGTCGGCTACTGGGTGACGAGCACGAGCATGCGGCGCAGGTAGGCGGCCCAGGCGGGGTCGCCTGTGACCTCGACGCCGCCGCCCCTGCCCCACATCCACAGCAGCACCTCGGCGGGCTCACCCGCGACCAGCGCGCGGGGGGCCTCGACGCCGCCTTCGGAGATCCGCACCGACGTGGGCGCGGGAAGGACCGTCCACTCGCGCTCCCCCGCCCGCACGACGATCGCCTCCTCGCCTTCGGGCCCTGCCAGGTGGCCGCCCTCCATCGCCGCGAACTCCTCGGGCGACTGCGCCGCCTCGTAGGCCAGGAAGACGGTCAGCACCTCGTCCACGCCGTCGGCGGCCAGGTCGGCGGGGATCGGCGTCACCGGCAGGCCCGCCGCCAGCTCGGCGTCGACGCGGTGGATGACGCTCTCGTGGGCCATTCTCCTGATCCAGAAGCCGACGCTCTGGTCGGGTTCGTACCAGGTCAGCGCGGGCGAGTCGGCCGGTCTGGCGGCGAACTCGGCGGTCAGCGCGCCGTACGCCGCGTCGAGGACGGCCAGCGGCTCGCCCGACAGGTCCGGGTCCCACGGGTCGGGGTAGGAGCCCGTGCGCATGGTGACCGTCTTGTGCATGTAGACGGCGGTGATGTGCGTGAGCAGGTCGGCGGCGTTCCACCCGGGGCAGGACGGCACGGGGGCGGCGGGGTCGCCGGCGGCGGCCGCCTTCCTCAGCAGGGAGTAGTCGGCGGCCAGGCACTCGAGCAGGCGGTTGTCGTTCACGGGAAGGCAGCCAACCACATCGGCCCCCGGGATCCACCGCCGGGGTTCCACCGCCGGTCAGGCCACCGCCCTGCGCGGGAGCAGCGCGAAGGCGCCCAGGTAGAGCACCGCCGCCACGATCAGCAGGCCCTTGTAGCCGACCACCAGGGCGAGGTACTCGAGGCAGCCGCCCACCATCGCGCCTAGCAGGTTGGCGCCGAAGGAGGTCGTCGCGTCGGCGGACTCGGAGAAGCGCTTGGCGAAGACCACGTTGGCCGCGAAGATCGGCAGGAAGGCCACTGTCACGGCCGCCACGACGCGCACCGGCACGGGGAGCCCGAGCAGCCACGTGTTGGGCACCAGCCACGCCAGCACCAGTCCGGCGAACAGCACGCCGTACATCACCGGCAGGGGTGGCGTGCGGAAGCGGCGGGTCACCTCGACGGCGGCGAGCACGGCCACCAGCACTCCGGCGAAGACGATGGCGTTGACCACCCACGTGGTGCCGAACAGCAGCGCGAACCCGGTGACGCTCTTGGTCTCCAGTAGCAGGAAGCCCACGCCGAGCAGGAAGAGGTCGGCGTAGGGCCGCATCCTGGCGAACGGCCCCGCGACCACGCGCACCGCGAGGAGCGAGACGATCAGGATGAGGCCGAGCGTGATGATGTACAGCGAGGGGATCGTCGAGTCCTTCAGGTACAGGAACGGCCTGTCGTCGCCGGTCGGGGCGGGTGTGCCCGCCGCCGCGCCCGCCCACTCGGGGCCGCAGCGCTGGGCGTCGGGGGTGAGGCCCGCGGTGATGACGGCCTGCTGTCCCGCCGTGCTGACGACGTCGACGCACGGCTTGTGCCCGAAGGCGTTCTGCATGGTGGAGGCGAGCCTGTCGACCAGCCAGCTCTCGCGGTAGTAGTTGTACATCGAGAACGCCCCGCCGGGCTTGAGGTGCTCGCGGGCGGCCCGCATCGCCTCCTCGGTGAACAGGTAGCTCTCCAGCCGCAGCGAGCTGGCCCCCGACACCAGCGTGAGCGAGTCGGGAAGGGCGAAGAGGATGAGGTCGTACTTCCTGTCGGTCTGCTCCAGATAGGCGCGGCCGTCGGTGATGGAGGTGGTCACGCGCGGGTCGCTGTAGGGGTGGTCGGGGTGGTAGGTGCCGCCCAGCTCGCGCAGCTTGGGGTCGATCTCGACGGCGTCCACCCGCTGCGCGCCCTTGGACAGCGCGATCGCCACGTCGGTGCCGCTGCCCGCGCCGACGATCAGCACGTCCTTGGGCGGCGCGGCGGCCCTCTCGTACGGCAGGCCGTACTGCGCCTCCCACTGCAGCCTGGCCGCCGCGGGCACGGCCTCCTGGTGCGGGATGCCGTTCACCTGGATGTTCATGACCCGCACGCCGGCCCGGTCGAGCTCGTTGTAGGTCACCTTGTAGTAGGGCGACCACAGCGCGCCCGCGGTGAGCGTCTCGACCAGCAGCAGTCCGACGACCAGCAGCGAGGGCACCACCACCAGCAGCACGTACGGCACGCGCGGCCTGGGCACGAGCAGCACGCCGTAGGCGACGGCCGCCAGGACGCCCCATACCACGGGCGGCGCGCTCAGGAACGACAGCGCGGTGAACAGCGCGATGCCGCTGAGCGAGCCGATGAGGTCGTAGCGGTAGGCGTCCAGGCGAGGCAGCTCGGGAAAGCACCGCCCGACCAGTTCGGCGGGGCCCATGAGCACCAGCGCGGCGGCTACGAAGATCACCGGCAGGATCACCCACGCGGGCGGCCCGGTGGTGGCCAGGCTGGTCCAGTACAGGACGCCCTCGGTCTCCCTGTTCACCGTCACGGGGAACATCAGCACGACCAGCACCAGCACCGCCAGCACGACCGGCGAGTAGTACGGCTGCCGCCTGGACCGCCCCACGCGCAGGAAGCCGAGGCCGATGCCGAGGAAGGATCCGAGCAGCACGAAGTTGGTGAAGTAGCTCAGGTGCACGATGTTGGAGCCCGTCCACCGGATCAGCGCCAGCTCGAGGAAGAGCATGAAAGCGCTGGCCAGGATCAACCGCGGCCTCACGGCCATCCAGTGATCACGAGTGGAGTCGGAGGAGGCGGCCTGCACCTGTGCGGTCATGCCGCCACACGCTAGTGAACCGGCCGTCGTCAGGGAAGCCCCCACGCGGCGTCCCGATAAGCGTGAAATGCCGTGTTTTCCCAGGTCACAACCCTCAAGAGTCGCTGGACGCGGGAGGTGATGTTGAAGGAATGTGGGGAGGTTCGATCCCTCCATCAGAATTCGGTGATCCCCCATGCGAGTGCTCATCCAGCTACGCCCATCCCCAGACCTGGTGGCGGCGGTCACCGACCCCGGCAGGAGCGCCACGACCGCCGACGTGGCCGACGGCCTGCCAGGGGTGATGCTCGACCCGTCCTTCACCCCCGTGGCCGTCCCCAGGCCCGTTCCCCCCGCGGGCGGCGACCCGCTCTCACTCAACCAGCCGCTCGACTTCTCCATGGCCGCCGAGGAGGCCTCGGTGCTGGTGCGGGGCGAGATCTCCGACGACGAGCTGACCACGAGGCTGGCGCTGCTGCCCACGCTGCGCCCCGACGTCGTCGGGGTCTTCGCCGACCCCGTCATCGAGCCGAACCTCACCTGCGGCGGCGACGCGCCCGTCGGCGACTGGCGCGACGTCGAGCGGCTGCTGGGCACCTCGGCCCTGCACGCCGAGGGCCTCGACGGCTCGGGGGTGGCGCTGGCCGTGCTCGACACCGGCATCAACGCCGCCCACGTGGCCAGGCACCTGGGCAGGGGCGTCAACCTCGACGCCGAGCGCAGCTGGAACCCCTCGGGTGTGCAGGGCCGTCCAGGCGAGTTCGAGGTCGACCACGGCACGATGTGCGCCTTCGACACCCTGATCGCCGCGCCCCAGGCGTCGCTGATCGACATCCCCGTGCTGCTGTCGAGCCGGATGGGCGGCTCGGCCCTCGACGGCCTGCTCTCGGACGCGGTGGCCGCCTTCGCGCACCTGCGGACCCTGCTGGAGGCCCAGCCCGCCGAGTCGAGGTCTCTGGTCATCAGCAACTCCTGGGGCTCCTTCTCCCCCCGATGGGACTTCCCTCCCGGCCACCCAGGCAACTACTCCGACAACGCCGCCCACCCCTTCAACCTCGTCGTGGCCTCCCTCGACAGCGCGGGCGCCGACGTGCTGTTCGCGGCGGGTAACTGCGGGCGCGAGTGCAAGGACGGCAGGTGCGCCTATCCCGACCGGCCGATCGGAGGCGCCAACTCCCACCCCAGGGTGCTGTCGATCGGCGGCGTCGACACCGAGGGCGAGCGCGTCGGGTACTCCTCGCAGGGGCCCGGACGGCTGGCCACGCGCAAGCCCGACCTGTGCGCCTACACGCACTTCTCCGGCTCGAAGGCGTTCGGCGACGGCGAGCCGGACTCCGGCACCTCCGCCGCCTGCCCGGTGGCCGCGGGCCTGGTCGCGGCGATCCGCACCCAGTGGCCCGCCGCGCGCCTGTCGCCCGGCCAGCTGCGCTCGCTGCTGCGGCGCACCGCCGACGACCGCAGCGACGTCGGCTACGACTTCGACTACGGCTACGGGGTCGTGGACCCCGCGGGGGTGCTCGCCGCCCTGCGCCGAAGGGCCAAGCGCGTAGCCTGACCGTATGGTCCTGGTCACCGTACGGCTGCCGCCCGGCGCGACGCTCGCCGACGCGATGGAGCGGCTCGGGCTGGCGGAGGAGGAGGTGGACACCGGCTACGGCCTGGTGCTCATCGACCCTGACCAGGGGCTGTACGGCTTGCGCGTGACCGAGGAGGCGGGCCACCGCACCGGCCCGCCCTTCTCCGACCCGAGGATCGAGCCCTTCGGTCCCGAACCGCGCTAGACGAGCGCCAGCGCCTGCTCGACGTAGCCGACGATGCGCTCGGCCTCGTGTCCGTCCTCGTCGAGATCCGGGTTGTAGATGGTGAGCGACCATCCCGCGCAGCCAGGCCGCCGCAGCGCGACGGCGGTGAGCTCGGTCAGCTCCTCCCAGCGCAGTCCCCCAGGCTGGGGGTAGTCGACGGCGGCCAGCTGGTCGGTGGCCAGCACGTCGAGGTCGACGTGCAGCCACCACCGCGACGCCGACCTCTCGATGGTGGCGATGGCGTCTTCCGCCGAGGCCGCGACGCGTCCGCTGAGCTCCCTGTCGGTGGCGAACCACAGCGAGCCGCGCAACGAGCCGACTCCGTGCTCCCGCAGTTCCTCGCCGTCGCGCGGGCCCAGCAGCGCGGTGGCCTCGGGGCGCAGCACGGGCGCCAGCTCCGGCCCGACGTCGGCCGAGGTGACGCCGAGAGCGAGGCCGAGCTCGCAGTCCGCGGCCTCTCCCGTGGTGGAGTCGGCGGGCGGCCAGGCGTCCTCGTGACCGTCCACGAACAGCAGGCCGACCGAGCCGTGGACCGAGCGGCAGGCGGCCAGCGCCCCCGGCAGCACCGCGCAGTCCCCGCCGACCAGCAGCGGGAAGGCGCCTCCCGCCATGATCGCCTCGACCTTCCGCCTGACCTCGGCGAGCATGGACGTCAGCGCCTGCTCCGCCAGGAGCCGCGACGCCTCGCCGCGCCGTGGCACCGGCTCGCTGAACGCGACGTCGCCGACGTCCCTCACCTCGTGGGAGAGCCCCGCCCGCGCGACCAGGCCCGCTCGGCGCAACGCGTGCGGCCCCCTGGCCACCCCGGTCCGCACCCCCGCGGAGTTGAACCCCGCTCCCAGAACGTCGATCCTCACCCCTCCAGTCAACCCGCCCGACCCCGGATCGCACCACTCCGACGCCCCGGCTGTGGTCAGGCGTTGTCCCTGCTGAAGACTCTCGTGCCCACCGTCAGGCTGATCGCCGCGAAGAGCGCCACCACCAGGACGCCCACCGCGACCACCCCGCTGGCGTAGGTTCCCGCGAACAGCTCGCGCATGGCCTCGAGCACGTACCGGAACGGGCTGACGTACGACAGCGTGCTCAGCCACTGCGGCGCCATCGACATCGGCAGGAACGTGCCCGACAGCAGCATCAGCGGCCAGACCGCCGTCATCATGACGGGCGCGAACAGGTGCTCGTTCAGCCGCATCGCCGCCGCATGCGACAGCGCCGCCAGGCTGACGCCGAGCACCACCACCAGCGCCATGGCGCCCAGCACGCCGAGCAGCGGAGCGCGCAGGCCGATGAGGTAGGCGACGGCCACCAGCAGGACGGTCTGCACCACCAGCGTGAAGGTGTTGTTGAGCACCCTGCCGAGCAGCAGCGGCAGCCGGCCCGCAGGGGTGACGCGCAGCCGCTCCAGCACGCCGGAGCGCCAGTCGAAGACCACGCCGAACCCCGCCATGCCCGCGCTCAGCAGGCCGAGCTGGATGATCAGTCCGGGGACCAGCGTCTCCCAGGAGCCGAAGGTGGCGAAGATCGGGCCGAACAGCACCAGGAAGAACAACGGCTGCGCGGCGGTGATCAGGATGGCGAACTTGTTGCGCAGCGTGATGCGCGTGTGGTGGCGGAAGATCAGCCAGGTGTCCCTCATGCCGGCCTCCCCGCGATCTCCAGGAACGCCTCGTTCAGCGTGCGCTCGCCCTTGAGCTGAGCGGGGGTGCCCTCGGCGGCGATCCTGCCGCCGTCGATGACGAGAAGCCGGTCGCAGAGCGCCTCGGCCTCCTCCAGGTAGTGCGTCGACAGCAGGACCGTCAGGCCGAGGGAGCGGATGTGCTCCCAGAGCGCGGCCCTGCTCTGCGGGTCGAGGCCGGTGGTCGGCTCGTCGAGGAAGAGCACCGAGGGGCGGTGCAGGAGGCCGAAGGCGATGTCGAAGCGGCGTCGCAGGCCGCCGGACAGGGCGCCGCCCGGCATGCCCTCCAGTCCGGTGAGCTCCAGCGTGGCCAGGACGTCGGCGATGCGGGAGCGGGCCTCGGCGCGGCTCATGCCGTACAGCATGGCCTGGAGTTCGAGTTCGTCGCCGAGGGGGTTGACCGGGTTCACACCTCCGCTCTGGGAGACGTATCCGATGCTGCGCCGTACGCCTCGGGGGTCGGAGCGCAGGTCGTGACCCGCGATGGTGGCCGAGCCCGAGCTGGGCCGCAGCAGGGTGGCCAGCATGCGCATGGTCGTGGTCTTGCCCGCGCCGTTGGGGCCGAGGAAGCCGACGATCTCGCCGGGGGCGACCGTGAGGTCCACGCCGCGAACGGCCTCGACGCCGTTTCTGAAGGTCTTGGTCAGACCGGATACATCGATCATATTTTTAGAGTAGCTCCAAATTTGGTGTGACTGCAAGCTTGTAGCATGTGCCCATGGACGAGGGGCTGCGCGAGCGCAAGAAGCGGCAGACCAGGCGGCGCATCGCCGACATGGCGATGGGGCTGTTCATGGCGCGCGGGTTCGACCAGGTCACGGTGGCCGAGGTGGCACGGGCCGCCGACGTGTCGGTCAACACCGTCTTCAACTACTTCGGCACCAAGGAGGACCTCTTCCTCGACCGGCAGGAGGAGGTCGAGGACCTGCAGAGCAGGGTGGTGCGCGAGCGCGGCAAGGGCGAGAGCGTGGTGGCGGCCTTCCGCCGCGACTTCATGGAGGCGATCGAGGAGCGCGACTGGCGCTACGGCCTCAACGAGGGCGCCGACGTGTTCGGGCGCCTGGTGGGAGACAGCCCCTCGCTGCTGGCGCGCTTCAGGGAGCTGGAGCACGCCCAGACGCAGCGGCTGGCCAGGACACTGGCCGAGGAGTCGGGCGCGGCCCCCGACGACCTGACCCCGTCCCTGGTGGCCGCGCAGATCCTGGAGACCACCAGGCTGCTCTCACGGCACGCCACGGCGCGCACGTTGGCGGGCGAGAGCTGGGCCGAGATCGTTCCGCAACTCAGAAGCCAGGCGGAGCAGGCCTTCGACCTTCTGGAAAAGGGCATCTCGGGCTACTGTGTGCGAGTGTGACGCTCATCGAACGGCTGCGGCCGTTCTTCCAGTGGCTCGCGGGCACCGACGCGTTCATGAAGGCGGGCCCGAAGATCGTTCCCGCGATGGACCGCCTCGCGCACAGGCTCACCCGAGGCCGTCCCATCAGTGACCGGATGATCCCCACGCTGGTGCTGTTCACGACGGGGTCCAGGAGCGGGCAGCCGCGCGAGACCCCGCTGGCCTGCCTGCCCGAGCCGGAGGGCACGCTGCTGGTCGTGGGCAGCAACTTCGGCAGGGACAGGCATCCGGCGTGGAGCGGCAATCTGCTGAAGACGCCGCGCGCGGCCGTGAGCTTCAGGGGTGAGCGCTTCCCCGTGCTCGCCACGCTCCTGGAGGGCGAGGAGCGAGAGCGGGCCTGGCCCGGGCTCATCGCGCAGTGGCCCGTCTACGACCGTTACACGGCGAAGTCGGGCCGCGAGCTGCGCGTCTTCAGGCTGACCCGCGCCACGGCCGAGGAGGCCTAGCGGGAGTAGAACTCCACCACGAGCTGCTCGTCGACCGGTACGGCGATCTGCTCGCGCTCGGGCCTGGCGGCCAGCGTGAAGGTCAGGTTGGCGTGGTCCACGCTCAGGTAGGGAGCGATCCGCTCGTCGGCGTAGATCCCCTCGGCCGCCGCGACGAAGGGCTGCATCGGGCGCGATCGCTCGCGGACCGTGACGACCTGGCCCGGCTTGACGAGATAGCTGGGGATGTCGACCTTGCGACCGTCGACGCTGATGTGGCCGTGCGTGACGTACTGCCTGGCCGCGTAGATCGAAGGGGCCAGGCCCGAGCGCAGCACGAGGGAGGCCAGGCGGCTCTCCAGCAGCACGACCAGCTCGGCGCCCGAGGCGCCCGACTTGCGGACGGCGAGGTCCCAGTAGCGGCGCAGCTGCCGTTCGGACACGTCGTAGAACCAGCGCAGCTTCTGCTTCTCCATCAGCCGCAGCCCGTAGTCGCCGGTGGTGCAGCGGTTGGTCTTGCGGCCGTGCTCGCCCGGCGGATAGGGGCGCTGCTCGAAGTAGCGGACGGCTTTCCTGGTCAGCGGGACGCCCGCACGTCGGGACAGTCGCACCTTCGGGCCGGTGTAGCGCACGTTCACCTCAATGTGGTTAGGTAATCCTTACTAAGGGAAGCCTAACCTACTTTTGACGCCGATCTCAAGGAGACGCCATGCCGCTGGCCGCCCCGCCGCTCCCGGAGCGGATCCGCACCCTCGCCGCGACCTCCCGCGCCGGCCAGCTGGTCGTCGACGGCGTCCGCTGCCCCGTGAGCGGCGCCGTCGACGGCGCGGGCCGCCCCGTCCTCCTCGTCAGGCCCGGCGAGCCGCTGCACCCGCTGCGCGGCGACGCGGTGGTGTCGGTGAGCCTGACCTCCATGCGGGTGCTCGGCGGGGTCGAGCACCCGAGGGGCATCGTCGAGGTGCAGGGCTGGGCCGAGGCCGTCCCCGAGGACGAGGTGAGGGCCGCCGCGGTCGCCATCGCCGAGCACGTCGCGGACGAGGCGCTCTTCGAGGCCATCGAGGGATACGGCTCGCCGGACGCCCCGAGGCTGCTGCGCCTCGATGTCGGGCAGGTGGTCTACCTGACGGGTGAGGACTCCGGCGTCCTGGACGCCGACGAGTACATGGACGCCTCGCCCGACCCGCTCGCCGAGGTGGCCGAGCGGGTGCTCGCCCACGTCAACGGCGCCCACAGGGCCCAGCTCGCCTCGGGAGTGGGACGGCTGCTCGGCCTGCCCGCCGAACCCGTGTGGCTGTGGGAGCTCGACCGCTACGGCGCGACCGTCAGGATCGGCGAGGACGACCCCGCCCTGGTGCGCTTCCCCTGGCCCGAGCCCGCCGGCACCGTCGTGGGCCTGGAGGAGTCGCTGCGCGCGATCCTGTGCACCTGCTGAGGCCCTGAGGGCGCCCGAAAAGGCAAGCCTTGATCCATTCGCGGCCCGGCTCGCCTACCATGCATGTCGTGAGCAGACCCGGCCGGCGCGAACGCGCCCTGATGACCGTCGCGGCCCTCGCCGGCACGTTGATGCTGGCCTTCTCGGCGATCCTCATCGGCGGCTCGCTGCCGTCGTCGGGACCGTGGGGCGCTCAGGACGAGGCGGAGCCGCCCTCACCCGCCCACCAGTCCGTCCAGGGCGTCGGGGCCGCGACGCGCACCCCGCGGGCGCCCGAGCGGCCTGTCGCCCAGCCGGTGACGCCCGAACCCGACAGGAGCAGGCCTTCGCGGCCGACCAAGCTCAGGGCCGAGCGCAGCCCGCGGCCCACCCCTTCCGCGGCGGAGCCGGGCACGGCGGCGCCCGAAGTCTCCGCCGCCGTCCCCTCGCCCCTTCCGAGCCTGGTGGAGGCCACGCCGCAGGCTCCCAGGCCCACGCGGACCAAGAAGCCCAAGCGGCCGAAGAGGCTAGTTCACCGCGACTCGAAGCTCAGGGAAGTCGCCGACCCTCAGCTTGAGCGAGGCGGCCCCTGAGGGCAGGGCGAACAGCGTCCAGTACTCCCTCGTCTGGCCGGGGCCGAAGGTCTCGGCGCTCAGTCGCACGCCCGCGGTCTCGCTGCAGGCGCAGTAGGCGTCGGTGCCGTCGTCGGTCGTCACCATGATCCGGCCGGGCAGGTACTCGCGGCGGGCGGCCACGTCGGTCAGCCGGACGTTGCTGGCGCTGCGGTACTTGTACGACATCCACTCCGAGGACCGGCTCAGCTCGTTGTAGTGGGCCTCCTGGTCACCGTTGTTGGTGACGCGGTAGGTGAGCACGGCCAGTTGGCCGGGCAGCTGGCGCAGCCCCGTCACCTCCAGCCCGAACGGCTGGCCCTCGGCGCGCGAGGTGGCCTTCGATCCCTCGGCGCCGGGAGCCACGGTGGAGGTGGTCGTGGGCGAGGGGGCGGCGGGCTCGGGCTTGAGGAAGGTCACGGTGACCCTGCGGTTGCGGCGGCGGCCCTCCTCGCTCGCGTTGTCGTAGAGCGGCCTGCGCGAGCCGTACCCCCTGGCCTCGAAGGCGACCCCGTCACGGGTGACCAGTGACGACAGCGCCCGCTGGACGGCCTGGGCGCGCCGCCGCGACAGCGGGTCGTTGATCGCGTCGGTGCCGGAGGAGTCGGCGTGGCCCTCGACGGTGACGGCGGGCCCGGTCGAGGCGTCGACGAGCTTGGCCGTACGGGCCAGCACGCTCCTGGCCTTCGGCGTCAGCGTCGCCTTGTTCACCGCGAACAGCACGTCGGAGGAGAGGCTGACGCGCAGGTCCTTGCCATCGTCGGCGGTCTCCTCGCTCTTGTCGAGCGATTCGGAGGGCACCTGGACGGGGTGGCTGAGCGTGCTCACCTGCTGGGCGTCGGGGTCGGGCAGCGCCATGCCGGGGGCCGGCACCGGCGGCTCGTCGCTGACCGGCACGTCGAACATGGGCGCGGTCTCGGGGGTGACGATGGTGACCGTCTCGGGTTCGCCCGAGGGGGCGGGCAGCACGCCGTAGACGGTGATCGACTCCCCGGGCTCGAGGGAGTAGGGCAGGTCGTCGCGGTCCTGGTCGGAGCACAGGCACACCCCGTCCGCCGGCTTGTACGGCAGCAGCAGCCGGTGCGCGGCGCCGTCGAGAACGCCGATGCCAGAGGCCCACCTGATCTGCCCGAGCGGCCTGGTGCTGTCGCCCATCGGGCCCGTCCAGGAGATGTCCTCCTCGGTGCCGGCGTTGGACAGCCGCAGCTGCACGACCAGGTGCTTGCCTGCGACCCTGTTGACCGCGACGGGCTCCACCTTGAGCCGCGTCTTGTCCACGCCGTGGACCGCGGCGGTCAGCGCGGGCCTGTCGTCGCCGCCCGCCGAGGAGCCGGGCGAGGGGGAGGAGGAGGAAGGGGCCGCGGACGAGGGCGTCACGGACGAAGGCGCGGAGGGAGGGGGCGCCGGGGACTGCTGCGCCACGGGCAGGAAGGACATGGGGCTACATCCGGCCACCAGGATCACAAAGGCGGTGAAAGTCACAAATCTTGACCACATTCGCCAGATCCTGCCACACGTGGTTACTGACGTGTCGGCCGATTGGTGAGGGTCTCGTCCACGGCGTCCGGTGACAGCACGTGGTCCAGCACCATGACCGCGCAGCCGCTGATGCCCGCGGCCGCGCCCAGCCGGCTGGTCTCGATCCGCAGCCTGCGCGTGGCCAGCGCGGTCGAGCGCCGGTAGACGACCTCGCGGATGCTCGACACCAGCGGGCCGAACGCCTCGGCCACGTCGCCGCCGAGCACGACCACCGCGGGGTTGAGGATGTTGACCGCTCCCGCGAGGACCTCGCCGATCCTGCGGCCCGCCTCGCGCACCATCGCCATCGTCTCGGCGTCGCCGGCGCGGACCAGGGCGGTGACGTCCGGGATCGTCTTGACGTCGCGCCCGGCCGCCCGCAGATCGCGCAGCAGGGCGGTGCCGCTCGCCACCGAGTCGACGCAGTCGACGTTGCCGCACCTGCACAGCACGCCGCCGCCGTCGCGGACGGGGATGTGCCCGATCTCGCCCGCCGCGCCGAGCGCGCCGCGCAGGATCTCGCCGCCCGCGATGACGCCCGCGCCGATCCTGGTGGAGACCTTCACGAACATCAGGTCGCCGGTCTCCTCGGCGTAGACGCCGCGGTGCTCGCCGATCGCCAGGACGTTCACGTCGTTGTCGACGAAGACCGGCACGGGGAAGCGCTCGCGGATCAGCGGAGGGATCACCACACCCGTCCAGCTGGCCATCACCCTGGCCGACTCGGTGCGGCCCGCGGCGAACTCGACGGTCGCGGGCACGCCCATGCCGACGCCCTTGACGGGCACGCCGGGGCGGCCCTGCATCAGCTCGTCCCAGGTGTCCATGAGCAACGGCAGCACCACGTCGGGGCCCTGCTCGACGTCGATCACGAACTCGCGCCCCTCGAGCTCCACACCCGCCAGGTCGCACACCGCCACCCTGGTACGGCTGGCACCCAGCGCCGCGACGAGCACGACCCCGCCCGCGGCGTTGAACTCCAGGCGCACGGGAGGCCGCCCCCCGGTGGAGGGGGCGTCGGTCCGCTCGACGACGAGACCGCGTTCGAGCAGCTCGCCGACGCGCAGCGAGACGGCGGGCCGGGACAGGCCCGTCACCCTGCCGAGGTCCGCGCGCGTGACTGCCTCACCTGTGCGGATGAGGTCGAGAACCTCCCCGCTGGTGGCGAGCGTGGCTGCGGTACGTCTGGGCATCGGCCAAGTGAATCACAGACGGTTAGGTAATGAAAAGTCACGACTTTCTCATCTCAAATAGCAAAAGCCTGGTTGTGTAGAGCCGAAACTCTGGCTAGTGTCCGTTCTGTCCTTCCTTGGTAGACCATCGGAGCCTTGGCGTGTCCTCCCCCACCTCTCACACCGCCGATCTGGTCGTTTTCGGCGGCACCGGCGACCTGTCCATGCGCAAGCTGCTGCCCGCCCTCTTCCACTCCGACCTCGAGGGCCGCCTCGCCCCCGAGACGCGGATCGTCGCGATGTCGCGCGGCGGCCTCACCGACGCCGACTTCCGCGGCAAGGTGGACGCCGAGGTGCGCGCGGCCGTACCCGACGACGCGGTGGCCTGGCAGCGCTTTCTCGGCCGCCTGCACCACGTGTCGGTCGACGTGGGCGGCGAGGACAAGAGCGGCTGGTCGACCGTGGTGCGGATGCTGGCGGGCCACGAGGACAGGGACAGGGTGTTCTACCTGGCCAGCCCGCCCATGACGTTCGGCCCCTTCTGCAGGGAGCTGCAGGAGGCCGGTCTGGTGACCCCGCGCTCGCGGGTGGTGCTGGAGAAGCCGCTCGGCCGCGACCTGGTCAGCGCCCAGCGCATCAACGACGAGGTCGGCGAGATCTTCGACGAGCGGCAGATCTTCCGCATCGACCACTACCTCGGCAAGGAGACGGTGCAGAACCTGCTGGTCCTGCGCTTCGCCAACGCCTTCCTCGAGCCGATCTGGAACTCCCTCTGGATCGACCACGTGCAGATCACCGCCGCCGAGACCGTAGGCACCCCCGGCCGCCGCGGCTACTACGACCACGCGGGCGCGCTGCGCGACATGGTGCAGAACCACCTGCTGCAGCTGCTCACCCTGGTCGCGATGGAGCCGCCCGCGCGCAACGACCGCGAGTCGATCCGCGACGAGAAGGTGAAGGTGCTGCAGTCGCTGCGCCCTATCGTCGGCGGCGAGGTGGACCGCTTCACCGTGCGCGGGCAGTACACCGGCCAGGGCGACATGCCCTCCTACCTGGACGAGCCCGCCTCCACGCCGACCACCGAGGCCTCGCGCAGGGTCGAGACGTTCACCGCGATCCGCGCCGAGGTCAAGAACTGGCGCTGGGCGGGCGTGCCGTTCTACCTGCGCACCGGCAAGCGCATGCCGTACCGGCGCTCGGAGATCGTGATCCAGTTCAAGGACGTCCCGCACTCCATCTTCCCCGGCGGCACCCCCAACCGCCTGGTGCTGCGGCTGCAGCCCGAGGAGGGCATCGAGCTGCACATCATGGCCAAGGAGCCGGGAGCGGGCGAGACCATGCTCAAGCCGGTGCCGCTGTCGCTGTCGTTCGGCAAGACGTTCACCGCGCGCGTCCCCGAGGCCTACGAGCGCCTGCTGACCGACGTGCTGGCGGGCAACCCGACCCTGTTCATGCGGCGCGACGAGGTCGAGGCCGCGTGGCGGTGGATCGACCCGATCCTGGCCGCGTGGGAGTCCTCGGCCGAACTTCCCGAGCCCTACCCCGCAGGGACGACCGGTCCCGCGGGCGCGCACGAACTGCTCGGCCGCAGCGGCCGGGCCTGGCACGAAGAGGAGGCGTAAGACAGTGAGCCCGACGAACCCGATCATCCAGCAGGTGACCGAGCGGGTGGCCGAGCGCTCCCGTGCCAGCCGTACCGTCTACCTGGAGCGGATCAGGCGCGAGGGCGCGCTCGCCCGCGAGCGCGGCCCCGCCCGCGCGCACCTCGGATGCGCGAACCTGGCGCACGGCTTCGCCGCCGCCTCCGCCGAGGACAAGCCCCTGCTGCGCGGGACGGCCAAGCCCGGCGTGGCCATCGTGACCAGCTACAACGACATGCTGAGCGCGCACCAGCCGTACGAGACCTACCCGGGTGAGCTCAAGACCGCCGTGCGCAGGGCCGGCGGCGTGGCGCAGGTCGCCGGCGGCGTGCCCGCCATGTGCGACGGCATCACGCAGGGCCGCGCCGGCATGGAGCTCTCGCTCTACAGCCGTGACGTCATCGCCATGTCGACCGCGATCGCGCTGTCGCACGACATGTTCGACGCCACGCTGATGCTCGGCGTCTGCGACAAGATCGTGCCCGGCCTGCTGGTCGGCGCGCTGCACTTCGGCCACCTTCCCGCCGTCTTCGTCCCTGCGGGGCCGATGACCTCGGGGCTGCCCAACAAGGTCAAGGCCCGCACCAGGCAGCTGTTCGCCGAGGGCAAGGTCGGCAGGGAGGAGCTGCTCGACGCCGAGTCGCAGTCCTACCACTCCCCCGGCACCTGCACCTTCTACGGCACCGCCAACTCCAACCAGGTGATGATCGAGGTCATGGGCCTGCACCTGCCGGGCTCGACCTTCGTCAACCCGCACACCGAGCTGCGGCACGCGCTGACGGAGGCGGCCGGGGCCCGCGCGGTGCAGATCACCGCGCACGGCGAGGAGTACGCCCCCGTCGGCGAGGTCGTGGACGAGAAGTCGATCGTCAACGCCTGCGTCGCCCTGCTGGCCACCGGCGGCTCCACCAACCACACCCTGCACCTGGTCGCCATCGCGGCCGCCGCGGGCATCGTGCTGACCTGGGACGACCTGGCCGAGCTGTCGAAGGTCGTGCCGTCGCTGACGAAGATGTACCCCAACGGCCAGGCGGACGTGAACCACTTCCGCGACGCGGGCGGCATGCAGGTGCTGATCGGCGACCTGCTCGACAACGGCCTGCTGCACGGCGACGTGCTGACGATCGCGGGCCGCGGCCTCGACCACTACCGCTCGGCCCCTTCGCTGAAGGAGGGGTCGCTGGTGTGGGAGGAGGTCACCTCCGGCAGCTCCGACCTCGACGTCCTGCGTCCCGTCGCCGAGCCGTTCTCCGCCGACGGCGGCATCCACATGCTGGAGGGCAACCTGGGCTGCGCGGTCAGCAAGGTCTCGGCCGTCAAGCCCGAGCACCTGGTGATCGAGGCGCCCGCCAAGGTCTTCGACGACCAGCTCCAGCTGCTTCGCGCCTTCGAGGCGGGAGAGCTGGACGGCCAGGACTTCGTCGCGGTCATCCGCTACCAGGGCCCCTCCGCCAACGGCATGCCCGAGCTGCACAAGCTCACCCCTCCGCTGGCGGTGCTGCTCGACCGCGGCCAGCGGGTGGCGATCGTGACCGACGGCAGGATGTCGGGCGCGTCCGGCAAGGTGCCCGCGGCCATCCACCTGTCGCCCGAGGCGGCCGACGGCGGCCCCATCGCGCTGGTGCGCGAGGGCGACCTCATCAGGCTCGACTCGGCGGCGGGCAGGCTGGACGTGCTGGCCGACCTGTCGGAGCGGGTCCCCGAGGGCCGCGCGCTGAGCGACGCGGAGTGGGTCGGCACGGGCCGCGAGCTGTTCTCTGCCTTCCGCAGGATGGCGGGGCACGCCGAGCACGGGGCGAGCGTCTTCGGCGTCAACGGCGCGGAGTCGCCCACCCACGGCCCCGGTCTCGGCTTCGCCGCCCCCGCGGGCTTCGCGCACTCCGAGGTCCCCGAATGAGCCCCACCGCCCCTCAGCAGCTTCACCCCGCAGGAGGTGCGCGGTGAGCGCGTTCGACCTGCCCTGGCTGGTGGCCGACATCGGGGGCACCAACGCCAGGTTCGGGCTCGTCCGCGAGCCCGGCGGGCCGCCCACCGAGGTGGCCGTGCTGGCCGGAGCCGACCATGCCACGCTTCCCGACGCCGTAGCCGCCTATCTCGCAGACCATGCGGGCGGAGTGCGGCCGGGAGCGGCGTGCCTGGCGGTCGCCGGGCCGATCGACGGCGACGTCTACCGGCTGACCAACCTGCCGTGGACGGGGTCGGTGCGCGACCTCGGCATCCCCTACGCGACGCTGCTGAACGACTTCGAGGCGCTGGCGCTGTCGCTGCCCCACCTGGACGGCGACGACCTGATCGCGCTGGGCGGCCCACCGCCCGCGCGGGGGGTCAAGGCCGTCCTCGGCCCCGGCACGGGGCTCGGGGTGGGGGCGCTGGTGCCCTCCGAGCGCGGCTGGGTCCCCGTTCCCGGCGAGGGGGGCCACGTCACCGTGCCCGTCCTCGACGACAGGGAGCTGGAGGTCGTCCGCGTCCTGCGGGCGGGCGGCATGGCGCACGTGGTGGCCGAGGACCTGCTCTCCGGGCCAGGGCTGACGCGCCTGCACGGCGCCCTCGCGGTGGTGAACGGCGTCTCCGTGCCCAGGCTGACGGCCTCCGACATCGTCGCCAGGCTCGACGACTCGCTGTGCGCGCAGACGGTCGAGGTGTTCTGCGGGATGCTCGGCAGTTTCGCCGGCAACGTGGCGCTGACCCTCGGCGCCAGAGGCGGGGTCTACCTCGGCGGCGGCGTGCTGCCCCGTATCGTGGATCGGGTCCGCGCCAGCGACTTCCGCCGCCGGTTCGAGGCCACGCCCCACCTGGTCGACTACCTGTCGGCCATCGCGACCACCCTGATCGTCGCGCCCCAGCCGGCGCTCACCGGAGCGGCCGCGTGGCTGGCGCAGCAATCGTTGAAGGAGCTCGTCCCATGAGTCTGCTCGACCTCGCCCCCGTGGTGCCCGTCGTCGTCATCGACGACGTGGAGACCGCCGTGCCGATGGCGCGCGCCCTGGTGGAAGGTGGCCTGCCGGTCATCGAGGTCACGTTGCGCACGACCGGCGCGCTGGAGGCGATCTCCCGCATCGCCGCCGAGGTGCCCGACGCGGTGATCGGTGCGGGCACGATCCGGACTTCCTCCGATATTTCGGCATCTGTGGAGGCTGGGGCCAAGTTCCTGGTCTCCCCCGGGACGACTCCGTCGCTGGTGGACGCTCTGCTGGCAAGCGGGGTGCCCTTCCTGCCCGGCGCCGCGACCGCATCGGAGGTCATGGCCCTGGCCGAACGGGGCATCGGCGAGCTGAAGTTCTTCCCCGCCGAGGCCGCGGGCGGCCTGCCGTACCTCAAGTCGCTGGCGGGGCCGCTGCCGGACGTCAGGTTCTGCCCGACGGGCGGCATCAGGCTCGAGACCGCGCGTGACTACCTCGCTCTGCCGAACGTCGGCTGCGTGGGCGGCACCTGGCTCACCCCCGCCGACGCGCTGGCGACCGGTGACTGGGAGCGCGTGAGAAAGCTCGCCGCGGAGGCGGCCGCGCTGCGCTGAGAACGGTGCCGGGCCGAGAACGGGCCGGGCCGAGAACGGCCACCCGGGCAGAGAACGGTGCCGGGCAGAGAACGACCACCCGAGCCGAGAACGACCCGAGCCGAGGACGACGCCTGGCCTGGGACGGCGCCGAACCGAGAGACCCGGATGAGACTCGTCGGCGGGACAACCTCCCTCGCCCGCCGCCGGCCATGAGCGCGCCGTGACCCGGCGCGGCGCTCGTGGAACAGGCCCGTGGCGCGCACCCCGCGCCCCGGGCCTTTCCGCTGTCCTCGCAGCGGCTGGGACCGCTGGGACGCAGCTCGCGGCGGTATCATCGCGGGATGGGCGCACCGAGGGAAGTGATCTTTGCCATCCGCCTCGGCCGCTTCCACGCGAGCCTTCCCAGCGCGCTCTCCCACCCCTTCACGGGCTCCCCCGCCGTGCCTGGCCACGGCTGCGCCACCCCTCTCCGGCGGCGTGCCGCCCCGGGCGAAGGCGCCATACGCCGACTTGACGCGGAGCACGAGAGGATTCGAATTGACTGTTGGGCATGAGATCAGGAAGCTGAGCTGCCCCATCAGCGATGATGGAAGCATCAACCATGGCGACGAAGCGCCTTCCGGGGGGACGAGGTGGACGTGATCGGTGAAGACGCGCAGCAACGCGCCGAGGACGGCAAGAGCGACAAGAAGAAGGGCTCCTCGTGGAAGGAGCTGCCGATCCTCATCGTCGTGGCTCTCGGCCTCGCCCTGCTGATCAAGACGTTCATCGTCCAGCCGTTCTACATCCCGTCGGAGTCGATGGAGAACACCCTGCTGATCAACGACAGGGTGCTGGTGAACAAGCTCGTCTACCACACGCGCGACATCGAGCGCGGCGACGTCATCGTCTTCAACGGTGAAGACTCGTGGGATCCCGAGGTCGTCACCGAGGAGCCGACCAACCCGGTCACAGGGGCGCTGCGCTGGGTGGGCGAGCTGTTCGGGCTCGTGCCGGGCGAGAAGGACTACATCAAGCGGGTCATCGGCGTGCCGGGCGACACCGTCAAGTGCTGCGACTCCAAGGGCAGGGTCACGGTCAACGGCGTGCCGCTGGACGAGACGAGTTACCTCTTCCCCGGCGACGAGCCCTCCGACCGTCCCTTCGAGGTGAAGGTGCCCGCGGGAAGGCTGTGGGTCATGGGCGACCACCGCTCGGTCTCCTACGACTCGCGCGGCCACACGGGCGACCCCGGCGGCGGCACGATCGCGGTCGACAACGTGCTCGGCAGGGCCTTCGTGATCATGTGGCCGGTCTCGCGCTGGACCTCCCTCGACATCCCCTCGACCTTCGATCAGCCGGGTCTGAAGAAGTGAGCGCGGGTCAAGGACCGAGATAGGCCAGAACGGCGGCGACGCGGCGATGGACGTCGCCGCTGTTCTCCAGGCCGAGTTTGGTGAAGATGGCGTTGACGTTCTTCTCCACCGACGACACCGACAGGTGCAGCGCCCGCGCGATCCCGCCGTTCGATCTTCCTCTGGCCATCTCGCGCAGCACGTCGCGCTCGCGCGGCGTCAGCTCCTCCTGCTCGGCCCGCACCGCACGCCTGGCCAGCAGCCCCTCCACCACCTTGGGGTCGATCACCGAGCCGCCCGAGGCGACCGCCCTGATCGCGCCGAGCAGCTCCTCCAGGTCGCCCACCCTGTCCTTGAGCAGGTAGGCGAAGCCCTCGGTGCCGTGCTTGAACAGCTCGAAGGCGAACAGCGCGTCGGAGTACTGCGAGAGCACCACCACGCCGACCCCAGGATGCTCGGCGTGGACGCGGTGGGCGGCGTCGATGCCCTCGAAGCCCGCCCTCCACGCGCCTCCCGGCATCCTGATGTCGGTGACGACGACGTCGGGCGCGAGTCTGCGCACCGCGTCGAGCAGCTCGTCGGCGTCGCCGACCGCGCCCACGACGCTGACCTCGCCCGACAGCTCGAGCAGCCGCCGTGTTCCCTCCCGCACCAGGTAGTGGTCGTCGGCCACCACCGTGCGCAGCCGCTCACCCATCGACAGGCACCCAGGCCGTCATCTGTGTTCCCTTCCCCGGGGCGGCTTGCATCTCCAGCCCTCCGCCGAGGGCGTCGAGGCGGTCGGCGAGCGTGGCCAGGCCGCGTCTGGCGGTCGTGGCGGGGTCGAACCCCCTGCCGTCGTCGACGACGCGGGCGTGCAGGCGGCCCTCCTCGCGGTCGAGCCGCACCTCTATCCTCGTCGCCGCTGCGTGCTTGAGCGCGTTGGCGACGGCCTCGCTCACGGTGAAGTACATCGCGCCCTCCACCTCGTCGGAGAAGCGGGTGGCGCGCAGGCCCTCGCCCGCGCTCACCTTCGTGGGCACCGGCAGCTTCGCGCAGCGCTCCTCGACCGCCTCGACCAGGCCGCCCTGCCCGAGCGCGGAGGGGTGGATGCCGGCGGCGAGCTCGCGCAGGTCCGTCAGGGTCTGACGGGCCTGCTCGCGCAGCTCGGTGAGCAGGTCGGCGCCGCCACCCGTGGCCCTGGCCAGCTCGAGCCCCGCGATCAGGGCGACGAGCTGCTGCTGGACGCCGTCGTGGATGTTGCGCTCGATGCGCCGCCGCTCGGCCTCCTGCGCGTTGACCAGCCGTACGGCCAGCCCTTCGCTCTGGATGGCCAGCCCCGCGGGTACGGCCAGCGCCTCCAGGAAGCGGCGGTCGTCGGCGGTCAGCCTGCCGTGCTGCCTCGGGCCGCACTCAAGCTGGCCGAGCCCGCCCCTGACCGGCACGACGAGCGCGGGGGGGCCCACCTCGACCCCGGCCACGACACGGGTGCCGTCGGCCAGCCGTACGGCCGCCCAGGTGGTCTCCAGCGCCGAGCGCACGCTCGCCGCCAGCCTGCCGATCAGCGCCGCGGGCTCGGGGCGCTCCTCCATGGCCGAGCCCAGGCTGGAGAGCACGTCACCCACGGAGGGCCGTACGTCGAAGACGAACAGCAGCCTGGAGCCCCGGACCCCGAACCTGATGTCGAGCAGCCGGTGCCTGACGATCGCCACGCCGACCGCGGCGGGCAGCGATCCGAGGGTGCCGGTCATCCCGACCAGTCCCCATCCGGCATCGCCGCCCATGAGGAAGACGATGAGCGCGACGAAGGACAGGGTGTTGGCGCCCGCGCCCGCGACCATCCACGCGTACTGCCCGCGCTCGGTGACCGCGCTGCGCCGCCAGCGCACGACCAGTCCCACCAGCACGATGACGGCCATGACCCACGACAGGATCTGCCCGAGCGCGCCCACGGCGGCCGCCGTCATGGACACCGGCGGGCTCTGCGGTCCCGAGACGGGCCATGCCGCCACGACACCGAGCGCGTGGGCGCTGATCGTGCCCGCCGAGATCCACGCGACGGGCCGCCACCTTCTGGAGGGCAGCCGGCCCTCGGGGAACAGCAGCGGCACGAAGATCGAGTTCAGCCCGAAGTACACGGCGAACAGCCCCGCAAGCCAGCCTGGCACGCCCGTGGGTGTGCCGGCCGCGAGCGCGATGCCGACCCCGAGCGAGCCGAGGCCCAGAAACACCGCGGTGGCAAGCAGCAGCCAGCCGTAGGGGCTGAAGGGCCGCCTGACGGCCAGCAACCAGCCGAGCGCGGGGGTGACGAGGCCGAGCAGGATGAAGGCGAGCTGAGAGGGAGGCGGGGGCAGCCCCGACTCCAGCAGCGCGCCGGTGGTCAGGCTCACGGCGGCCAGCGCCACGAGGAGCCCGGCCGTCAACCTCGAACCCATGGGCACCCATCGTCGTGTGAAAGCCGGGCGGCGTCTATGAGGTTAACCGCACACTTGACGATGCGGCTGGCATGGTGGGCGCGCGCTGCCCTGCTCGCTTGCATGGAAGCCATGAGATCCGTCGCCATCACCGTGACCGCCTCCTCGCTGCTGCTGACGGCGTGCGCCGCCGCGCCCTCGGCCCTGGCCTCCGCGACGCCGTCCACCGCGCCCGTCTCGGCATCCGCCGTGGCGCGCGACGTCCCCATCCCCGACACCCCGGCAGGCAGGCAGCTGAGCTGGCTGATGTCCGCCGTTCCTGACGCGCCGATCCCCGAGCAGCAGCTCACCGAGCACTTCTCCGCGCTCATGCTCTCCGCCCTGCCGCCGGCCGAGCTCAACGCGGTCCTGGTCGGCACCAAGGACCTGCGCCTGATCAAGATCCTCTACGCGGTGGACACCGCGATCACCGCCGAGGTGACGACGGGCGGCAGGACGCTCTGGATGGAGCTGACGGTCGACGCGGAGGGGAAGATCTCCGGGCTGCGGATGACGCCTCCCGTCACGCCCAAGCCCACCCCCACGACCTGGAAGGAGATCGACGAGCGGGTCCGCAAGGTGGCGCCGAGAGTGGGCTTCCTGGCCGCCGAGATCACCCGTGACGGGCGCTGCGTGCCCGTGCGCTTGCTCGCCCCCCGCACTCCCAGGCCGCTCGGCTCGATGTTCAAGCTCTACGTCCTCGCGGCGGTCGCCAAGAAGATTCCCAACTGGGACACCAAGCTGACGATCAAGCCTTCGCTCAAGAGCCTGCCGAGCGGCGAACTGCAGGACAGGCCCGACAACAGCAAGGTGTCGGTGCTGGAGGCGGCCAAGCTGATGATCGGCATCAGCGACAACACCGCCACCGACCTGCTGATGCACAAGGTGGGCAGGAAGACGGTCGAGGCCTACCAGTCGCGCAACGCCCCTCTCCTCACCACGCGGGAGCTGTTCGCGCTCAAGGGGGCGGCCTATCCCGAGCATGCCAAGCGTTACCTGTCGCTCGGTGAGAAGCAGCGGCGGGCCTACCTGGACAGGGTGGTCGCCAAGATCCCGCTCAGCGCGATCAAGCCGTGGGTCTCACCCCGGGAGCTGGACACCATCGAGTGGTTCGGCACCCCCGGCGAGGTGTGCGCGGCGCACGCCAGGCTGCGCGTGCTCGGCGACAGGCGCGTAGGCGAGGTCATGTCCCAGAGCGACGCGGGGCTCGGCCTCGACGCGAAGAAGTGGCGTCCGGCCTGGTTCAAGGGCGGCTCCGAGGCGGGCGTGCTGGCACTCGGCCACTCGGCCACGACGAAGGACGGACGCACCTTCTTCGTCACCACGATGGCCTCCGACACCAAGGCGCCGCTGGACGAGGGCAACGTGGCCACCGAGGCGCTCGCGCTGGCCAAGGGCGCCTTCGAGCTGATGGCCAAGGGCTGAGAGCCTCATCGCGAGGTCCTCGCCACACTCGGCGGCGCTCACGCGGACTCTCTGATCACCAGTTCCGTCGGCAGTATCACCGGCTCGACGCCCGCCGCGCCGTCGATCAGCGCCAGCAGCAGGCTGACCGTCTCCTCGGCCACCCTGGCCAGCGGCTGGCGGATGGTGGTGAGGGGCGGGTGGGTGGAGACGGCGACGGAGGAGTCGTCGAACCCGCCGACAGCGACGTCGTCGGGGACGCGCCGCCCCGCCGCCCGCAGGGCCGCAAGGGCTCCGGCCGCCATCAGGTCGGAGGCGACGAAGACGGCGTCGAGATCGGGAGAGCGCTCCAGCAACTGGGTCATCGCCCGCTCGCCGCTGGCGCGCGACCAGTCGCCGTGGGCGATGAGCTTCTTGGAGGCCTTGCGGCCGAGCACGTCGGCGAAGCCCTCGAGGCGCTGCGTGCCGCCCGGCGTGTCCATGGGCCCGGTGATCATGGCGATGCGCCTGCGGCCCTGCTCGACGAGGTAGGAGGTCATCTGGCGGGCGCCGAGGCGCTCGTCGGCGGCGGCGTAGGGGATGACGTTCTCCTTGCCGATGACCGCGCCCTGTGCAACGACGGGGACGTCGGAGCCGAGGGCGTCGGCAAGGGGGTCGCCCGCGTGGGTCGAGACGAGGAACACGCCGTCGGCGTGGCCGCCCCTGATGTAGCGGATGACCCTCTGCCTGTCGCCGTCGTCGCCCGCCATCATCATGACGAGCGAGACGTCGCGTTCGGCCAGGCGGCGCACCGCCGTACTGATGAGGACGCTGTAGTTGGGGTCCTCGAACAGCTTCTCGTGCGGGTCGGACAGCACCATGACCACCGAGCCCGTCTTCTGTGTGACCAGGCTGCGCGCGGCGCGGTTGACGACGTAGCCGGTCTCGGCGATCGCCCTCTCGGTGGCCGCGCGGGCCGCCGCGCTGACGTACTTGTCGCCGTTCAGCACGCGTGACACCGTGCCGCGGGAGACACCCGCGGCGGCGGCGACGTCGTGGATGGTGGGACGTTTCACTTGACGGCTCCGGAGGACAGGTCGGTCCTCCAGTATCGCTGCATCGTCAGGAACAGCGCGATCAAGGGGATGATCGACAGCAGCGCGCCGGTCAGGATCAGGTTGTAGAGGGTGGGCTGGTTGGCGCCCGCGGCGAGCATGGTGTAGAGCCCGACGGTGAGCGGGAACTTGCCGTCGTCGCCGAGCATGATGAACGGCAGCAGGAAGTTGTTCCAGATCGCCACGAACTGGAACAGGAAGATCGTCACCATGCCGGGCACCATCAGCGGGATGGCCACCCTGGTCATCAGCCGCCACTCCCCCGCTCCGTCGAGCCTGCCGGCCTCCAGCAGCGAGTCGGGGATGGCCGCGGTCGCGTAGATGCGGGCCAGGTAGATGCTGTAGGGGTGCAGGATCTGGGGCAGCAGCACCGCCCAGTAGGTGTCGGCCATGCCGATCTGGGAGAAGAGCAGGTACTGCGGGATCGCCAGCACGACGGCGGGGACCAGGATGCCGCCGATGAGCAGGTTGAAGATCGCGTCGCGGCCGGGGAAGCGGTACTTGGCGAGGGCGAAGCCGGAGACGGCGCTGACCGCGGTCGACAGCAGCGCGCCGCCGCCCGCGTAGAGCAGGGTGTTGGCCAGCCACAGCCAGAACACCCCGTCGCGGTAGGCGAAGAGCTCCTCGATGTTGGACAGCAGCCCGGTGCCCGGCGTCAGGGTGGAGGTGGTGAACAGCTCCGCGGGTGACTTGGTAGCCGCCACCAGGACCCAGCTCACCGGGAACAGGCAGTAGATCGCGCCCAGGAGCAGCAGCCCCGTCGGCGCCAGGCGCCTGGTCATGACTCCTCCCCGAAGGCGCGCCCGCGCACCACGCGCAGGAAGCCGAACGACAGCACGAGTGAGACGGCCGCGATGACGATCGAGGTGGCGGCGGCCGAGTAGAGGTCGCCGGTGACGAACGCGTCGCGGTAGACCTTCATGAGCGGGCTCCAGGTCGAGCTGATCGTGTTGGTGAGCGGCCGCAGCGTGGTCGGCTCGGTGAAGACCTGGATGGTCGCGATGACCGAGAAGACCGTGGTAAGGATGATCGCGGGCACCAGGATCGGGATCTTGACCCTGAGCGCGATCTGCGTCTCGGTGGCTCCGTCGATCCTGGCGGCCTCGTACAGCTCGCGGGGGATGGCCCGCAGGGTGGTGTAGAGCACGAGCATGTTGAAGCCGACGCCGCCCCACACCGCCACGTTCGCCATGGAGAAGGTGATCGTGGTCGCGCCGAGGAAGTCCACGTCGAGCAGGGCGCGCAGGGGGCTGAGCGAGGGCAGGTAGAGGAAGCCCCAGAGCAGGGTGGCCGCCACTCCTGGAACCGCGTAGGGCAGGAAGATCGCGATGCGCGAGAACCTGGCCAGCCGTACGTGGGCGGAGTCGAGCAGGAGCGCGAACAGCAGGGCCAGGCCGAGCATCACGATCAGCACGAGCGCGCCGTACCCCAGCACGCGCAGCCATCCTGCCCACAGCTCGCCGTCGGTGGCGGCGGCGGCCAGGTTGTCCAGGCCCACGAAGATCTCCTGGCGCGAGCCCTTGCCCAGCCCGAGCCCCGAGACCTTCACCCTGCGCATGGACAGGTAGAAGGTGTAGCAGACGGGCAGCGCGAGGAAGAGCGTGAACAGGACGATCGCGGGGGTCAGGAAGAGGTACGGCGCGGCCTTGACGCGTCGGTTCATGGCGCGATCTGGAAACCGGACTTGCGCATGTCGGCGACGGTCGCCTCCTGCATGGCGCGCACGGCGTCGGAGAAGGACGACCTGGCCTGCACGGCCTTGTCGAAGGAGTCCTTGAAGGCGTTGTAGGTGACGCCGACGTTCGGGCCGAAGGTGAAGCCCCTGGCGCCGGCGGCGACCCCGGCGGCCTGCTGCCAGAAGTCCGGCTGGGTGGAGAAGTAGTCGGGCGCCTCGGTCAGCGCGCTCTGTCCCTTGGTGGCGGCGGGGTAGATCGCCGCCTCCTTGACCAGCAGGTCGACGGCCTTGGCGTCGGTGTTGAGCCAGGTGGCGAACTTAGCTGCGGCGGCCTGGTGCTTCGACTTGGCCGCGACGGCGACCGACGAGCCGCCCCAGAAGCCGCTGAAGTTCTCCCCCGCCTTCCACTGCGGCAGCGGCGCGGCGGCCCACTTGCCCTTGGCCTTGGGAGCGTTGCTCGACAGCACGCCGGGCGCCCAGATCGCCGAAGGCCAGGTGAGCAGCTTGCCGTCGTTGAGCGCCTTGTTCCATTCGGGGGTGAAGTACGGCATGCCGTCGATGACGCCCTCCTTGACCAGGCCGCCCCAGAAGTCGGCGACCCTGGTGGTGGGCTCGTCGGCGACGTTCACCTTCCACGACTCGCCGTCGATGGCCCACCACTGGGCGCCCGCCTGCTGGGCCAGGCCGGTGAAGGCACCGGGGTCCTTGCTGGAGAAGGTGCCGAGGAAGACCTTCGGGTCCTGCTCGTGCACCTTGCGCGCGGCCTCGGCGTACTCCTGCCAGGTCTTCGGCACGGCGATGTCGTACTTGTCGAACAGGTCCTTGCGGTAGAAGAGCATCATCGGGCCGCTGTCCTGCGGGATGGCGTAGACGGTGTCGGTGCCGAGCGTGACCTGACCCCACACGCCCTCGGAGAAGTCGGCCTTGACCGGGGCCGCGGCGGTCGTGAGATCGGCGACCGCGTCGGCGGCGATGAACGAGGGCAGGTGCTGGTACTCGGCCTGCACGAGGTCCGGAGGGTTGCCCGCCTTGGCCGCGGTGAGGAACTTGGCCGCCGCGTCGTCGCCGCCCGCCTGCTTGCTGACGGTGACCTGGATGTCGGGGTGTTCCTGGTTCCAGACCGCGACGATCTTGTCCATGTTGGGAGCCCAGGTCCAGTAGGTGAGCTTCACCGGACCCTGGGGAGCCGCCTGGGTCGCCTCAGGGGCCGGGGCGGCTCCCTCCGAAGCGCAGCCCGCCGCCGCCAGCGTGACCACGAGAGCGGCCACGCCCAGGAGTTTTGTACGCATTTGTTCCTCCGAGCACCGAGATGAGAACTCTAAGCTGTCGGCAGCGCGCCGCAGACTCTGTGAACGTGCACAGACTGATTGCCGCAGAGATGACCCGTCAAGTGCCCGTTACGTTCTCGTTAAGGTCCAGGTGGGTTCCCTGCACGGCGGATGTGCCGATACTGTGCACGTTCACAGAACGATTGGGGATGTTGATGCGTGACGGGATCGCGTTCGGGGGCGACTACAACCCGGAGCAGTGGCCACGGGAGGTGCAGGAGGAGGACATCGTCCTCATGCGCGAGGCGGGGGTGAACCTGGTCAGCCTCGGCATGTTCTCCTGGGTGCTGATGGAGCCGGCCGAGGGCCGCTTCGAGTTCGGCTGGCTGGACGAGATCGTCGACCGGCTGCACGCCGCGGGGATCGCGGTGAACCTGGCGACGCCGACGGCTGTCCCTCCGGCGTGGTTCGTCAGGAAGCATCCGGACGCGTTGCCGGTGAACCGCGAGGGCAGGCGCATCGGGTTCGGCGGGCGGCAGAGCGCGTGCTCCAGCTCCCCCGACTTCCTGGCCGCCACCTCCAGGCTGGTCACCGCGCTCGCGGGCCACTACAAGGACCATCCCGCGGTGGTGATGTGGCACGTGCACAACGAGTACGGCGCGCCGCTGGGCGAGTGCTACTGCGATCACAGCGTGCGGGCCTGGCGCGAGTGGCTTCGCCGTACATATCGGGACTTGTCGGCTTTGAACGACGCCTGGGGCTCAACGTTCTGGGGCCAGCGGTACACCGACTGGGAGGAGATCGACGCTCCCAGGGCCAACCACACCGCGGTCAACCCCGCCCAGCGCCTCGACTACGCGCGTTTCAGCGACCAGCAGCACCGCGCGCACTACGCGCTGCAGCGCGACCTCATCCGGCGGGTGTCGGACCTGCCGGTGACGACGAACTTCGCCGGCACCGTCAACTGCAAGTCGACCGACCTGTGGCAGTGGGCGCGCGAGGTCGACGTCGTCGCCAACGACCACTACCTGTCGGCGGAGAAGCCCGACAACCACATCGAGCTGGCCATGTCGGCCGACCTGGCGAGGTCGGTGGCCGGTGGCAGGCCGTGGCTGCTGATGGAGCACTCCACCGCGGCGGTCAACTGGCAGCCCCGCAACATCGCCAAGCGCCCAGGCGAGATGCGGCGCAACAGCCTCGCGCACGTGGCCCGCGGGTCGGACAGCGTGATGTTCTTCCAGATCAGGGCCTCGCGGTTCGGCGCGGAGAAGTTCCACTCGGGGCTGATCCCGCACGCGGGCACCGACTCCCGCCAGTGGCGCGACGTGGTCGCCCTGGGCGCCGAGGTCGAGGCGCTCGCCGAGGTCGCCGGCAGCACGGTCGCCGCCGAGGTGGCCGTCGTGTGGGACTGGGAGTCGTGGTGGGCGCTCGAGCTCGACTGGCGGCCCTCGGTCGACGTGTCCTTCCGCGAGCGGGTCGACGCCTTCTACGAGGCGCTGTGGCGCGAGCACGTCACCGTGGACTTCGTCCATCCCTCCGCCGACCTGTCGGCGTACAGGCTCGTGGTCGCGCCGAGCTCCTACCTGGTGACCGAGGCGTCGGCCAAGAACCTGCACCGCTACGTCGAGTCGGGCGGCCACCTGCTGACCTCGTTCTTCTCCGGCATCGTGGACGCCCACGACACCATCCACCCCGGGGCCTTCCCCGGCGCGCTGCGCGAGGTCCTCGGCCTGTCGGTGGAGGAGTTCCACCCGCTGCGCGAGGACGAGCGCGTGGGCCTGTCGGGCGGCCTGTCCGGCAGGATCTGGTCGGAGCGGGTCAGGCCGGCGGGCGCGCGGGCCCTTCGCTCCTTCGCCGAAGGCCCCGACGCGGGCCACCCCGCCTTCACCCGCCATGACCTCGGCGCGGGCAGCGCTTGGTACCTGGCCACCGCGCCGGTCACCGGCCTGCGCGGACTGCTGGCCGAGGTCCTCGACCACGCCGGCGTCACCCGTCCCCGTGACCTGCCCGACGAGCTCGAGCTGGTACGGCGAGGCCGCCACGTCTTCCTGATCAACCACGGCGACACCCCCGTCACGGTTGCGGGCGTGAGCGGGGTGAACCTGCTCGACGGCGGCGTCCACGACGGCTCCTGCACCGTGCCCGCAGGGGCGGTCGCGGTCGTCCGAGAGGCCTGAGAACACCCTCACACCCCCCAGGAGGTCCCTGTGAAGCGAGCCATCGCCGCCTTCCTCTGTGTCGCGGCGTTACTCACCGCTCCTCCCGCCCACGCGGAAGGCGGACCGCTGCCGATCAGAGGCGCGGACGTCTCCAGCCTCGCCAAGTCCGAGGCGCTGGGCGGCGTCTACCGCGACGCGGAGGGCCGGCGCGGCGACCCGCTGCGCATCCTTCGCGCGGCGGGGCTGACCCACATCAGGCTCAAGGTGTGGGTCGAGCCCGCCGACGGCTACAACACCAGGCCGCACGTCCTGGCCGTCGCCAGGCGGGCCAGGGCCGCGGGGCTGAAGCTGCTGGTGGACTTCCACTACTCCGACAGCTGGGCCGACCCCTCCAAGCAGAACAAGCCTGCCGCGTGGGCGGCGCTGTCCTTCGAGGAGCTGCGCCAGGCGGTCCACGACCACACCTTCGACGTGCTCGACGCGCTCAAGCGGCAGGGCACGCCCGCCGACCTGGTCCAGGTCGGCAACGAGCTGAACGGCGGCCTGCTGTGGCCGGAGGGCCGCTGGGACGACTGGCAGGGCATGGCCGCCCTGCTGAACGCCGGCTCCGACGCGGTCAAGGAGGTCAGCCGGGCCACGAAGGTCGTCCTGCACCTGGCCGACGGCGCCGACAACGGCCTGTACCGGTGGTGGTTCGACAACGCCGTCGCCCACGGCGTCCGCTTCGACGTGATCGGGCTGTCGTACTACCCGTTCTGGCACGGCACGCTGGAAGCGTTCCAGACCAACATGAACGACGTGGCCGCCAGGTACGGCAAGCCGCTCCTCGTCGCCGAGACGGCCTATCCGTTCACCACCGCCGACGAGGACGGCTGGGAGAACATCATCACCTCGGCCGAGCCGTACCCCGGCTATCCCGCGACGCCCGAAGGGCAGGCGGCCATGCTCAGGAAGGTGAGCGACCTGGTCAGGGCGGTCCCCGGCGGACGGGGGCTCGGCGTGTTCAGCTGGGAGGCCACCTGGACCGCCGTGCGGGGCAACGGATGGGACCCCGCCGACCCCGCCTCGGGCAACGCGTGGGAGAACCAGGCGCTGTTCGGCTTCGACGACAGGGCGCTGCCCGCGATGCGGGCGCTCGGCGGCCGCTGACCGTTCAGCCCGTCTCCCGTCCCGCGCGGGAGACGGGCCACCCGCGGGCCGTTCCTCGGTTAGAGTTCCGGGTGAATACGGTCATCCGGGCGGAGGACGGTCGGTTGGGACGGCGGGATCACGAAGGCGAGGGGGCAGCGACGGTGGGATCGCCGCTGACCTCTGACGACCCCGCCGCGATCGGGCCCTATCGGCTCGAGAGCCGCCTGGGCTCGGGCGGCATGGGCACGGTCTACCTCGCGACGGCCCCCGACGGGGCCAAGGTCGCGGTGAAGGCGATCAGGCGCGACTTCGCCGCCGACCCCGTCTACCGGGCGCGCTTTCACGAAGAGGTGTCCAACGCCAGGCGGGTGGCCTCCTTCTGCACCGCCCGCGTGCTCGACCACGGCGACGACGGCGGCATGCTCTACCTGGTCACCGAGTACATCGACGGCGTCTCGCTCGAGGACCACCTCATCGAGCACGGCGCGCTGCAGCCCTCGGTGCTGCACTCGGCCGCCGTGGGCGTGGCCGCGGCGCTCACCGCGATCCACGCCGCCGGCCTGGTCCACCGCGACCTCAAGCCGGCCAACGTGATGCTCACGCTCGCAGGGCCCAGGGTGATCGACTTCGGCCTGGCGCGTTCCACGCAGGTGGGCTCGCGGCACACCAACGTGGGCCTGGTGATGGGCACTCCCGGCTGGATCGCGCCCGAGCAGGTCTTCGAGGGGCGCACCAGCCCCGCCGCCGACGTGTTCGCCTGGGGCTCGCTGATCGCCTACGCGGGGCTCGGCGGCCATCCCTTCGGCTCGGGTGACGCCTACGTGATGGCGGCGCGCGCCCGGACCGCCCCTCCCGACCTGCGCGGGCTGCCCGCACCGCTGGACCGGCTGGTCGCGGCCGCCATCCACCCCGACCCCTCACGGCGTCCCCAGGCGCGCGAGCTGCTGCTGGAGCTGGTGGGCGCGCCCGACGTGGCAGGGGCCCAGCTGGCCGCCACCCGTCACCTCACCGACTCGTGGAACCCCGCCGACCTCGGTGTACGGCAGCCGCCGCCCGGGCAGGGCTGGTCGCCTCCGCCCGGCAGGCAACGGCCGCCCTCGCGGCAGGCCGCTCCCCCGCCCCCCTCGCGGCAGGCTCCACCCCCTCCGCCCGCCGAGACGACGATCCCGCCCAGGCAGGGGCCGTTCGTGCCGCCCGCCGAGACCACCGTCCCGCCGAGGCCCGGCCCGTTCGTGCCGCCCGCCGAGATGACGATCCCGCCGACGGCCACCAGGCGGGGTCCTGTGCCGCACGGCGCGAACCCGGCCGAGACGACCGGGGGCGGGCCGATGCCCTATCACGCCACCGGTCAGGGCCCGCTGCCGCAGCGCCCGCCGTACCAGATGACCGGGCAGGGGCCGCTGCCGCCCCGGCCCGCGCGCAGGGGCGGGGTGCTGAGCGGATGCCTGGTCGCCGCCGCCGTCGTGGTGGTCCTGGTGCTGCTGCTGATCGCCGCGGTCGCGTGGATCTTCAAGCCGCCCGCCATCGGGGCCGAGGGTCCCGTGCAGGACGGCAAGCTCCGCTTCACCGTCACGGGGCACAAGTGCGCGAAGGCCGCGCAGGCCGCCAAGGTGCGCACGTGCAGGGTGTCGCTGAAGGTCAGCAACATCGGCCAGGAGGGCCGGGTGCTCTACCCCGGCCAGCAGAAGCTGCTCGACAACGACGACATGAGGCACAGCGCCGCCAAGCTGCTCGACAGGGCGGGCAAGGAGATCCAGCCGATCAGGATCGGGCCGGGCGAGTCGTTCACCGGCGGGCTGGTCTTCGAGCTTCCCAAGGAGGCCGATCCCGCAGGGGTGGAACTGCACGACTCGGGCCTGAGCAGGGGCATCAAGGTCGTTCTCGGCTGAGGGGCGGGGCCGGCCGGCTCAGCCCGACACCGCGCGGCCGAAGCGGGCCAGCAGCTCGCGTAGTTGGTCGCGTTCGGGCGGCGTGAAGGCCTTCTCGATCCTGCGCTCGATCTCCACGGCGGCCGCGTCGGCGACCTCCAGCGCCTGCCTGCCCTGCTCGGTGAGGTGCGTCTCGAGCATCTGGCGGTGCCAGGCGTGCGGGCGGCGCTCGATCAGGCCACGCTCGAGCAGGTTCTTCAGCACGACGTTCGAGGCCTGCGGCGTGACCAGGCACTGCCTGGCGAGGGCGGCGTTGGAGATACCAGGGTTGCCCGCCAGGACGAGCAGCGCCGCGTACTGCGGCACGGTGAGGCCCGCCCGCTTCACGGCCGCGTGCTTGGCGGCCATGAGCAGCTGTTCGGCGCGCTTCACGTCGAGCCCGAGTCGTTCCTCGGCAGGCATTCCCATGCCAGAACCATACAGGCGTGGACAACCATCAAAGCTTTGATAGTGTCCTCGGCCATGAGCGTGATTCCCGACAGCCATGTCGATCTGCTGACCCGCCCGCTGTTCGCCCACCTGGCGACGCTGATGCCCGACGGCACCCCGCAGGTGACGCCCGTCTGGACGATCTGGGACGGCGAGTTCCTCCGCTTCACCACGACCACGGACCGGCAGAAGGGCAGGAACGCCGCCGAGCGGCCCTCGATCTCGCTGTCGATCAACGACCCCGAGGCCCCCTACCGGTACCTGGAGGTGCGCGGCGTGGTCGAGCGCGTCGAGCCCGACCCCGGGGGCGACTTCTTCGACGTCCTGGCCAGGCGGTACGGGCTGGACTACGAGGCGCCCGTGGGCGACGCCGAGCGGCGCGTGACGCTGGTGATGCGCCCCCTGCGCTGCACCAGCCAGTAGGGCCTCAGCTCGAGGCGGCGCGGGCCATCAGGACCTGCTCGGTGATGGGGTTCTCGTGGGTGCCTTCGGAGACGCAGGCGTGGGCCCCCGCGATCGAGCCGAGGCGGACGCATTCCTGCACGGGCTCGCCGCGCAGCAGGCCGTACAGGAAGCCGGAGACGAAGGCGTCGCCGGCGCCGTTGGAGTCGACGACCGGCCCCGGCAGCGGCGCGGCGGGGAAGGCGCGCACGTCCGCGTCGCGGGTGAGCACCAGGCAGCCGCGCGGCCCGTCGGTGCACACCACGGTGTGGGCGCGCCCGTTCGCGAGGATGTGCCGCATCGTCGCGGCGGGGTCGGCCAGCGCCGTGGCCGACAGGAAGACCAGGCCGGAGCGGTAGGCGAAGTCCTTGTGGTAGTCGGAGGAGCCGTCCCAGTCGTGCAGGTCGGTGGAGGTCGGCACGTCGTCGGGCAGGTCGGCGTAGACGTGCCGGGAGAAGTCGGTGATCGAGACGTGCACGTGGCGGGCGGGCCGCAGGTACAGCTCGCGGGGCAGCACCTCGCCCAGCACGCCCCTGGGGTCGAACAGGGAGGTCCTGCGGCCGTCGGGGCCCACCAACAGGACGCTGCGGCGGGTGCCCGCGGCCGAAGGGGCCCACACGAAGTCGACGCCCTTGGCGGCCAGGTGCTCCCTGATCAGCCTGCCCTGCGGGTCGTCGCCGATGAGGTCGGCGAAGCGGGTCCGCAGGCCGAGCGCGGTGCAGCCCAGCGCCACGCCCGAGCCCGTGTTGCCGATGCGGTCGACGACAGGGGGGACGGCGTAGGTGTCGGCGTAGGGCAGGGGCAGTTCGGGCACGTAGACAGTGCTGTCGACCCCCGCGCCGCCGATGACCAGCACGTCGTACATTCGTCGTCTCCTGGAGGTTCGGTCAGCGGTTGACGAGGGGCCCGGAGCCGGTGGAGCCGCGCACCACGAGCTCGGGCTGGAAGATGAGCTCGACGCGCCGCGCCTGCGCCCCGTTGACCTCTTCGAGCAGCGTGGCGACGGCCGCCGAGGCCATGGCGCCGATCGGCTTGCGGACCGTGGTCAGCGGCGGGTCGGTGAAGGCGATCAGCGGCGAGTCGTCGAAGCCGACCACCGACACGTCGCCTGGCACTGCCAGCCCGCGCTCCCTGCAGGCCCTGATGGCGCCGAGCGCCATCAGGTCGCTGGCGCAGACGATGCCGGTGCACCCCTTGGCCAGCAGCTGCGCCGCGGCCGCCTGGCCGCCCTCGACGGAGAAGAGGGAGTGCGCGACCAGGTCGCCGGCATCGCCTGCCCCCAGCAGCTGCGTCATCGCCTGCTGGTAGCCCTCGATCTTCCTGATCACCGGCACGAACCTGCGGGGGCCCGTGGCCAGCCCGATGCGCTCGTGCCCGAGATCGACAAGGTGCTGGACGGCCAGGCGCGAGGCCAGCCTGTCGTCGGGCGAGATGAAGGGCGCGTCGATGTCGTCGTTGTAGCCGTCGACCAGCACGATCGGCAGGCCGCGGTCGATCAGCCTGGTGTAGCGGTCCATCCGCGCGGTGGTGTCGGCGTGCAGGCCCGAGACGAAGACGATGCCGCTGACGCCCCTGTCGACCAGCAGCTCGGTGAACTCGTCCTCGGGCGCGCCCCCCGGCATCTGCGTGCACAGGACCGGCGTGTAGCCGTTGTGGGTCAGCGCCTTCTCGATGGCCTGCGCGAAGGCGGGGAAGATCGGGTTGTCCAGCTCGGGTGTCACCAGCCCGATCAGCCCGTTGCTGCGCTGGCGCAGCCGCTGCGGCCGTTCGTAGCCCATGAGGTCGAGCGCGGTCATCACGGCCTGCCTGGTGGCCGAGGAGACTCCCGGCTTGCCGTTGAGCACCCGGCTGACCGTGGCCTCGCTCACCCCTGCGTGGGCGGCGATGTCGGAGAGTCGGGCGTGACCGTTCATGATGGACACTTTACGCAACCTTGGCTCTCCACCACGTGGCGGAGTCGGGAGCGAGCGTGCCGGGCTCGACCGGCCCGCTCGACAGGACGGGCTCGCCGGGAGCGGGGAAGGCGATCTCCGAGCCGGTGAGGTTGACCGTGCAGACGAAGCCGTCGTCGCGGCTGAAGACCAGCGTGCCTTCCGGTGAGTCGGACCAGCGCAGCTCGCCCGACACGGTACGGCGCAGCCGCAGCGCCTCGCGGTAGAGGGAGAGCATCGAGCCGGCCTCGCCGGTCTGCGCCTCGACGCTCAGCGGGCCCCATCCGGCCGGCATGGGCAGCCACGGGCTGCTCCAGCCGTACCCCTCGGCCGAGGTCCAGGGCATGGGCACCCTGCAGCCGTCGCGGCCGCTGTCGGGGTCGCGCAGCCGCTGGGGGTCGAGGCAGAACTCCTCCGGCAGGTCGAGCACCTCGGGCAGGCCGAGCTCCTCGCCGTTGTAGACGTAGGCCGAGCCGGGCAGCGCGAGCATGAGCAGGGCGGCCGCGCGGGCCCTCTCGACGCTGCCGAAGCGGGTGACGTGCCGCTTGACGTCGTGGTTCGACAGCACCCACGTGGAGGGGGCGCCGACGGAGGCGGCGGTCTCCAGCGACTCGGTGATCACGTGGCGCAGGGGGCCCGCCTCCCACCGCGTGCCCAGGTAGTGGAAGTTGAAGGCCTGGTGGAGCTCGTCGGGGCGCACGTAGCGGGCGAGCCGCTCAGGCGTGGGCGCCCACGCCTCCGCCACGCCGATGCGCTCGCCGGGGTAGGAGTCGAGGATCTTGCGCCAGGAGCGGTGGATCTCGTGGACGGCGTCGTTGTCGAAGTACGGCACGACGTCGCTGCCGATCATGCGGACCTGGTCGGCGTGGCCGATGTCGGGCAGCCCCTCGGGTTTGACCATGCCGTGCGCGACGTCGACGCGGAAGCCGTCGACGCCCAGGTCGAGCCAGAAGCGCAGGACCGACTCGAACTCGGCGCGCACCTCGGGGTGGTCCCAGTTGAGGTCGGGCTGGCTCGAGTCGAACAGGTGCAGGTACCACTGGCCGTCCTCGACCTGCGTCCAGGCCGACCCGCCGAAGATCGACTCCCAGTCGTTCGGCTGGTCGCGGAAGATGTAGCGGTCGCGGTTGACGCCGCGCAGCGCCTCCTGGAACCAGGGGTGGGCCGAGGAGGTGTGGTTGGGCACGATGTCCACGATCACCCTGATGCCCAGGCCGTGTGCCTCGTCGATGAGCGCCTTGGCGTCGCCGAGCGTGCCGAACAGCGGGTCGACGTCGCGGTAGTCGGCCACGTCGTAGCCGAAGTCGGCCATCGGCGAGGTGTAGAAGGGCGTGAGCCAGATCGCGTCGACGCCGAGGTCGGCCAGGTAGCCCAGCCGATCGCGGGCGCCGATCAGGTCGCCGACGCCGTCGCCGTTGCCGTCGGCGAAGCTGCGCACGTACACCTGGTAGATCACGGCGTCACGCCACCAGCGGGTGGCTGCCGAAGTATGGATCATGGAAAACGTGTCCCCCGAGATACAGGTCCCTCCTTGTGACGGAACCACCTCATATGAAAGAGCTTGCCGTAAGTTTACGCAAGCCTTTCCAAAGTGGGATTTTTCGCAATAAGAGGTGGCGAAGGGGCTTACGGCCACACCAAAACCTTGCTCAGCAGGGGCTCTGGGGAAGCGCACCGCGCGGGGCCCGAGACGTTGACCTTGAAACCGAAACACGACGGTTACTGAATTTTCATGTCAAGTCTGGACACACGGGGGAACACGCGATGTACTACCTCATCAATCAGCCCCGTCACAGGTGACGTCTCACGCCCGCCAAGCAGCGGTGACTCCCCCTAACGCGGGAGTCTGATGCGGATCTACAAGGGTGGAGCGGACCCATGAGCACCGTCGTCCTGGACAAGGTCACCAAGGTCTACCCCGGGGGATACCTGGCGGTCGACAGGTTGAGTCTGCGCGCCGAAGACGGGGAGTTCCTCGTGCTGCTCGGGCCCTCCGGCTGCGGCAAGTCGACACTGCTGCGCATGATCGCGGGCCTGGAGGAGGTCACCGACGGCGACCTGTGGCTCGACGGCGAGCTCGCCAACCACCTCGCGCCCCGCGACCGCGACGTCGCGATGGTGTTCCAGAACGGCGCGTTATATCCGCACCGCACGGTGCGCGGCAACATGGCCTTCCCGCTGGAGATCGCCAAGGCCGATCCCGCGCTGGTGAAGGAGCGCGTGACGGAGCTGTCGAAGGCCCTGCACATCGACGAGACCCTCGACCGCAGGCCCGGCACCCTGTCGGGCGGCCAGCGGCAGCGCGTGGCGATGGGCCGCGCCATCGTCCGTCAGCCGAAGATCTTCCTCATGGACGAGCCGCTGTCCAACCTCGACGCGGGCATGCGCACCGAGCTGCGCATGGAGATCTCCTCCCTGGTCCGCTCGCTCGGCGTCACCACCATCTACGTCACCCACGACCAGGTCGAGGCGCTCACCCTGGCCGACCGCATCGCCATCATGAACCGCGGCGTGCTCCAGGACGTCGGCACGCCAGGGCAGATCTACAACGACCCCGCGACCGCCTTCGTCGCCGCCTTCCTCAGCTCCCAGCAGCTCAACCTGCTGGCCGCCACCGTGCGCACTCCGCAGAACCAGTACGTGCTGCTCGACTTCGGCCCCCACCAGCTGGTGATCCCGTGGAGCGATCCCAGGGCCTACGCGATCTCGCAGCACACCGGCGGCCAGATCATCGTCGGCATCAGGCCCGACGGCCTCGCCCCCGTCCAGGAGTCCTACGAGGGGCCGAGCTTCTACGGCAGGGTCAGGGCGCTGGAGTACCACGGTCACGAGTGGCTGGCCTACGTGGAGTGCGGCGTGCCGGCGGTGGCCGTGCCCGAACCGCCCGACCCCCGCCAGAACGCCCACGGCAACGAGGGCGGAGGCGGCGGCCTACGCGCGATGGTGCGCAGGATGTTCGGCTCGGAGCCCGACGAGCACGCCCAGCAGGAGCAGGTCGGCCACAACCTGCGCGACGGCCACCACCGCAGGGCCGACCTGATCGTCAGGCTCGGCGTGCGGCCCGCGTGGCGCACGGGCGACGCGGCGAAGATCGGCGTGGACGTCACGCGCCTCATGCTCTTCAAGCTCGACGGCAGCCGCATCGACCCGCCCCGCCGCTGACCCCCGTCTCCGCCTCCACCTCTGCCACGGCCTCCGCCCTGGCCTCCGCCTTGACCTCCGCCAAGGTCTCCGCCAAGGTCCGCGGAGTCCCCCGCGTCCCTCAGTCGTTGACAGGCTCGAAGCGGGCGGCCATGCGGGAGACCACCTCCACGATGCGGGCCGCGCGGTCGAGTTCGGCGCGGTGGAACGGCGGGCCCTCGGAGCGGGCCACGACCAGGTTCATGGCCGTCCCCTTCACGGGCAGCAGCATCAGGCGGCGTTCGCCTGCCACGTGGACGGCCGGGCGGGGCGGCGGCGGCGCGGCCAGCTCGAAGACGGGCGGCGCGGCCAGGCTCGCGTGCCGTACGACTCCGTCGGCCAGCGCGAGCGCCCACTCTCCCCCGCACAGCCCGGGCAGCGCGTCCACCAGCGTGGCGAAGCCCCGCGCGGGATCGCCCGCCACGTGCATCAGGAGGTCGTAGTCGAGCGCCGAGCCCGGCACCTCCTTGGTCGGCCAGACCCCCTCGACCTTGACGCCCGGCACGGACGACAGACGCTCGTGGACCGCGGCCGGGGTGGTCGTGCCCGGCCACGAGACCGTGAAGTCGTCCACCGCCCTCCCTGCCTCCCGTTCGAGCACGGTGACCTGCAGGATGTCGGCGCCGAGCGCGCCTAGCACGCGCGCCACCTGGCCGAGTCCTCCAGGGCGGTCCGGCAGGGACACCCTCAGTCGCAGCAACATCGCATCTCCCCCTTTCAGGGCTCACACAGTGCCGCAGCGAGATTTCCAGGGCGTTTCTGGGCTATGTCCAGCATGCTGCCCATTTACCCGTTTTGTCGACACTGGACACCAAAGGGTTGGAAAACCGGACTCACTAGGGATAGTGTTCATCCAGTTTTCCAACTCACAACGGGACGGGGATGCGATGCGTGACGCCGTGATCGTGCAGGCCGTACGAACTCCCATCGGCAAGGGCAAGCCGCGGGGCGCCCTCGCCCATGTCCACCCTGTCGAGCTCCTCGCCCACACGTTGCGCGAACTGGTCGCCCGCAGCGGGATCGACCCCGCGCTCGTCGACGACGTGATCGGTGGCTGCGTCGACCAGGTGGGCGAGCAGGCGATGAACACCACCCGCTACGCCTGGCTGTCTGCGGGCTTCCCTGACGAGGTCCCCGCGGTGACGGTGGACAGGCAGTGCGGCTCCTCGCAGCAGGCCGTCCACTTCGCCGCTCAGGGCGTCATCTCGGGCGCCTACGACCTGGTCGTCGCCTGCGGCGTGGAGTCGATGAGCAGGGTGCCGATGTGGTCGAACGTGCCGCAGGGCGCCGACCCCTTCGGGCCCGGCGTCGCGGCCCGCTTCCCCGGGGGGCTGGTGCCGCAGGGCATCAGCGCGGAGCTGATCGCCGCCAAGTGGGGCCTGTCACGGGAGGCCATGGACGCCTTCTCGATGGGCTCGCACGTCAAGGCGGCCGCCGCCGACCTCTCCGAGGAGATCACGCCGATCGACGGCGTCGACAGGGACGAGTCGGTACGGCCGGGCACCACGATGGAGGTCCTGGCCGGGCTCAGGCCCGCCTTCACCGACCCTGGATACGCCGAGCGCTTCCCGCAGATCAACTGGTCGGTCACGGCGGGCAACGCCAGCCCCACCAACGACGGCGCCGCGGCCGTGCTGATCACCACCAGCGAGAACGCGGCCAGGCTCGGCCTGCGCCCGATGGCCAGGCTGCACTCCTTCGCCGTCACGGGCTCCGACCCGCTGCTCATGCTGACAGGGGTCATCCCCGCCACCGAGAAGGTCCTCAGGCGCGCCGGACTGGCGCTGTCCGACATCGACCTGTTCGAGGTCAACGAGGCGTTCGCGAGCGTGGTGCTGGCCTGGCTGCAGGAGACGGGCGCCGACCCTGCGAAGGTCAACGTGAACGGCGGCGCGATCGCGCTCGGCCACCCGCTCGGGGCCAGCGGCGCGCGCATCATGACCACGCTGGTCCACGCCATGCGTCAGCGCGGCGCCCGTTACGCGCTGCAGACGATGTGCGAGGCGGGCGGCCTGGCCAACGCCACCGTCCTGGAGTCCCTCCGATGAGGATCGAGGGCGCCGTCGCGCTCGTCACGGGGGCCAACCGAGGGCTCGGCGCGGCCTTCGCCCGCGCCCTGGTCGAGCGGGGCGCGAAGACGTCTACGCGGGCGTCCGCGACCCGTCCACGGTGCGGGATCCCGCCCTCTTCCCCCCTGCCGCTGGACGTCACCGATCCCGGCCAGGTGGCGGCGGCGGCCGAGCGGTGCGGGGACGTCGATCTGGTCATCAACAACGCAGGAGTGCTCGGCCAGGCCGAGCGGGAGATGGCGACCAACTAGGCGCGTGACCCAGCCCAAGGTGAGCCCCGCGCTCGTGGCGGCCATGACGCTGGCCGGCGTCGAGGCGGGCCTGACGGAGGTGCTGGTGGACGAGCCCAGCCGCGCGGCCAAGGCGGGGCTGTCAGCCGCGCCCGCCTGAGGAGGGCGCGGCTGAAGGTCGCGCTGAGCGGCGGCGGGGCGTCACTGCTGGTAGGCGCCGGCGTCGGGAGCGGCGCCGAGGGCCTTGCCGGTGAAGTCCTTGCCCAGCGCGGCGCCGCCGTACCAGGCGGGGCCGAGGGGCAGGCCCCTGTCGAGAGCCGGTGAGCCGGGGCTCAGGCGCAGGTCGGTGCGGGAGACGAAGCGCGGGTCGGCGATCACCGTCCTGGGGCCCGCCTTGAAGCGCTTGGAGCGCCCCTTGTAGACGCTTCCGCCCTCGTCGGCGCCCTTGCCGTCCTCCCAGCCCATCTCCCCGCCGACGACGATCACGTTGTTGCGCAGCTTGAGGATGTCGGGGGCGCACCCGTCGTGGCAGGACCAGCCGATGGTCCTCGAGCCCGGCAGGTAGACGGAGTTGTGCACCGCGACCGTGCCCTTGACGGGGCCGACGATGTGCCGCGAGCCGCGTGTCACCAGGAAGGAGCCGAGCTTGCGCGCGGAGGTCACCACGTTGAAGGCGAACACGTTGCCCGTCGCCGTCGTGCCCTTCTTCGCGCCGAGTTCGGTGAACGTGTGGTTGTCGCGGGAGAGGTTGTGCGTGACCCTGTTGCGGTCGCCGCTGAAGATCTCGACCGCGGCGCCGTCCAGGCCGTAGTCCTTGCTCGCGGCGGTGCTGCCGGTGATAGAGTTGCCGGTGATCAGGTTGTCGTCGCCGTTGACCAGCACGCCGAAGGCGCCCGAGTCGTTGTCGCCGCCTTCGTCGTTGACGCTCATCCTGTTGTTGCCGGTCAGCCAGCTGTTCCTGACGGTGTTGCGGGCTCCCTCGGGGGTGATGTGGACGCCCGCGATGTTACGGTCGGCCGCCACCCCGACGAGCTCGTTGCCGTCGCCCGAGATCTCGAACCCCGCCCACTGGCAGTTACTGGCCCGCAGCCCCGACACGCGCCAGTAGTTGCCGCTGATCACCACGCAGTGGGCGTCCTGGCCGCTGAGCTTCGGGGCTGCGCCCTTGCCGTACGGCTGGACCACGATCGGCCGGGCGGCGGTGCCCTTGGCGGACAGCTCCAGCGGACCGTTCCAGCTGCTGCCCCTCTTGAGGTTGACGGTGTCGCCCGGCTCCAGCGTCGCGGCGTTCAGCGTGGAAAGGCTCTTCCACGCCGTCGCCGCGCTGGTGCCCGCGGCCGAGTCGTCACCCGCCTTGGAGTCGACGTAGTACGTCGTACCTGCCGTTCCCTCCGCCAGGGGAAGTGCGGGAAACAGCAGAAGGGCCACGGCCAGCGACTTCATCGGGGCACCACTCATCTAGTTGAAAGGCGAATCGTCAGGGGCAATACCGTAGCGTGATCACGCCTCCACCGACAGACGCCAGATGCGCAGAGAGGGACCGTCACCCGGCAGCACGAGCGGCGACAGGTCGCCCGCGTTGTAGACGCCCCGAGCGGCGCCCGCCAGCGGCAGCTCGAGCGGCTCGCCCTGCGCCCTGCGGGCGCACACCAGCAGCGACTCCTCGGCCGTCTCCCGCAGGAACACCAGGCAGTCGGCGGAGGCGTGCAGCCAGCGAAGCCCGCCCCTGCGCAGCGCGGGCTCGGCCCTGCGCAGGCCGAGCAGCGCCCGGTAGGCGGCGTGGGTCGGCTCGTCGCGGTCCTGCGGCCTGTTCCACGGCATGGGAGTGCGTGAGTACTCACCGTTGGCGCCGGTCAGACCGAACTCACTGCCCGCGAACACCATCGGTGTGCCCGGCAGCGTGGCCTGCAGGCCGACCGCCACCTCGTGCAGTTCGCGTGAGCCCGTGACGGTGCGGATGCGGGGCGAGTCGTGGGAGTCGAGCAGCTGCCAGGAGTGGACCAGCGAGCGCCACGACATGTGCGCGGCGAACTCCCTGAAGGTCGCCACGGCAGCCTCGCCGTCGCGGCGCGGCACCCCGCCCGGCACGCCGAGGAAGTGCGTCAGCTCCAGGTCGTCGCCGCGCAGCCACGTCCAGACGGGGCGGGTGAAGCCGCCGTAGTTCATGGTGCCGTGCCAGCCGTTCCTGTCGAGGTCGGCGGAGGCGTCGTGGTTGTGCTCGGCGATGAAGGCCGCGCCCTCGGGGCGCAGCATGGCGGCCACCTCGTGGTTGCGGTCGTCGGCGCCCAGCCTGCCCGTCATGTTGGCCACGTCGACGCGCCAGCCGTCGAGCACGCCGAGCCATCTGCGCAGGACGGCGGGCATGCGCGTGCGGACCAGCTCGCTGGCCCAGTTGAGCTTGGGCAGCGTCTTGACGCCCCACCAGGACTCGTAGTCGCCGGTGTCGGGGTCGAAGTAGAACATCTCGCGCTCGGGGGCGTTGACGTCCGAGATGGCCGCGGTGAACCACTCGTGCGAGTCGCCTGTGTGGTTGGTCGTGATGTCGCCGAGCAACCTCATGCCGCGCGCGTGCAGCGCGTCGGACAGCCGGATGAGCGCCTCGTCGCCGCCGAGCAGCGGGTCGACATGGTCGAAGCTCGCGGCGTCGTAGCGGTGGTTGGAGCGCGAGGGGAAGAACGGCGTGAGGTAGACGGTGTCGGCGCCGAGCGCCTGGATGTGGTCGAGCCGCTCGGTGATGCCGTCGAGGTCGCCGCCGTAGAGCTGCTCGGGCGTGCCGGGGCCCTCCCCGATGACGGGGTCGCCGTCCCACGAGGCGGGCAGCGCCCACGAGGGAAGGTCCTTGCCGGGACGGGCGCTGGCGAACCTGTCGGGGAAGATCTGGTAGACGATCGCGTCGGCCATCCACTCCGGCGGCGCCTCATGGGAGACGAGCCTGAAGTCGGTGGAGTCGGTCACGTCGTGACCGGTGAGGCCCGAGGCGTTCAGCCACCGCTGGCCCCGGCCGGAGATCAGCAGGAACCGGTACGGCACGAGGGGGTTGACCGCCGTGATCGTCGCCTTCCACCAGGTGTCGCCCTCGCCGTACCCGCCGAGCCCCTTCCTCGAGGGGTCGGGGGCGGCCGCCGTGTAGCGCGGCTCGCCGTCGTAGACGGTGCGCACGTGCACCGCGTCCATGGCCAGGCCCTGCGGCACGCGCAGCCACACGCTCACCTCCTCGCCGAGGGAGGGGGCGAGCGTGGAGACGTAGAGGGACGAGCCGTCGTGATGCGGCTGGTCGAGGTAGTGCAAGAAAGGTCCTTACCCCTTGACCGCGCCCGCGGTCAGACCGGAAACGATGAACTTCTGCAACCAGAGGAACACACCCACTGTCGGGATCGCGGTAATGAGCGTGGCCGCGGCGAACATGCCGAAGTTGGCGTTGCGTCCGTCGCCGGCGATCATGCCGTACATGCCGACCGCGAGCGTCTTGCTCTCGGCGTCGCGCAGGAAGATGTTGGCCATCAGGAACTCGCTCATCGTGCCGATGAAGGCCAGCAGCGCGGTGACCGCCAGGATGGGCGTGACCAGCGGCATGATGATCTTCCAGAAGACCTGCGCGTGGGTGGCTCCGTCGACCGTGGCCGACTCGTCGAGCTCCTTGGGGATGGTGTCGAGGAAGCCCTTCATCAGCCAGGTGTTCACCCCGAGCGCGCCGCCCAGGTAGAGCAGCAGGATGCCCCAGGTGGTGTTGAAGCCGAACGCGGGGTACAGCTCGCTGACCCTGGTGAAGATCATGAAGATCGTCACGATGGCCAGGAACTGCGGGAACATCTGGATCAGCAGCAGCGCGAGCAGGCCGACGCGGCGGCCCGCGAAACGCATGCGGCTGAAGGCGTAGGCGGCGAACATCGACAGCAGCAGGCTCGCCGTGGAGGAGGCCAGCGCGATGAACACCGAGTTGAACACCCAGCGGCCGAAGGGGTAGATGTCGGAGGAGAACAGCTTCGCGACGTTGTCGAAGCTCGCCCCGTTGGGCACCAGGTCGGAGGAGGCGAGCGTGCCGAGCGGGTTGATGGCCGCCGAGACCACGAACAGGATGGGGAACAGCGCGAAGGCGCACACCAGCAGCACGAAGGCGTGCCTGAGAGCCAGCTTCATGCGTACACGTCCTCCTGCTTGCGGGTGCGCCTGAAGGTGATCGCCGAGATCGTCGCGACGATAGCGAAGATGAAGACCGACATCGTCGCGGCCAGCCCGAACTGCGCCGAGCCCGTGCCGAACGCCAGCCTGACGGTGTAGCTGATCAGCAGGTCGGTGCCGCCCACTGTCGGGCTCTCCGCGGGGAAGGGCCCTCCGTCGGTGGTCAGCGCGATCGCGTTGTAGTTGTTGAAGTTGAAGGCGAAGGAGGAGATCAGCAGCGGGGTGAGCGCCACCAGCAGCAGCGGCAGCGTCACCTTGCGGAAGGCGTACCACGGCGGCGCCCCGTCGATGGAGGCCGCCTCGGTCAGCTCGCGCGGGATCGCCTGCAGCGCGCCGGTGGTGACGAGGAACATGTAGGGGAAGCCCAGCCACGTGTTGACGAGGATGACGGCGAACTTGGCCGACAGCATCCCGCCCATCCAGTCGACGTCGAGCCCGAACAGCTGGTTGATCAGGCCGAAGTCGCGGTTGAACATGTCGCGCCAGACCAGCAGCATCGCGAAGGCCGGCATCGCGTACGGCAGGATCAGCGCGATCCTGTAGAACCTCGTGCCGCGCATCTTCGGGTGGTGCAGCGCCAGCGCCACGCCCATGCCGAGGGCGAAGGTGGTCAGCACCGACAGCACCGCGAAGACCATGTTCCAGGTGAACATGCCGAGGAAGTGGGCCGAGAGCGTCGGGTCGGTCAGCACGCGGATGAAGTTGGCGAAGCCGACGTTGACCTGCCAGCCCTGCGCCAGGTGCTCGCCCTTGGCGTTGACGAAGTAACCCTGCGACTCGTCGGCCTGCCAGCTGTCGCCGTCGCCCTTGACGCAGTCGCAGCCCGCGTCGTAGGTCAGCGCCGCCCTGCCCTCGACCGCCCTGCTCAGGCCGTTGGCCTTGATCAGGCCGCCCCGGGTCGGGACGGCCAGCTCGGCGATCTGATCGGCGCGGGCCGCGGCCTGCGGCGCCTTGAGCACCGTGTAGCCGGGCGCCTCCAGCACCTTGCCCGTCACGCCCAGCCTGGCTCCCTGGACGGCTGTCAGCCCGTCGGGCGAGCCCTCCTGCACCTGCTTGGTCTTCGGGTCGACCAGCAGGAAGACCAGGGTGTCGCCCTTGAGCGCGGCGCTCAGGCCGTACTCGGGCGAGCCGGGGGCCTGCCGTACCGACCCCGTCTCGATCGCCGAGATCGCGGCCGCCTTGTCGCCCCTGTGGCCGTCGCCGAAGTTGGTGAAGGCGGTGCTCACCGTGTAGATCACGGGGAAGACCTGGAAGGCGAGCAGGAAGACCGTGCCGGGCACGAGGTACTTGGCGGGCACGAAGCGGCGGGTCAGGTAGAGGTAGCCGATGCCCGCGCCGGCCAGCAGGAGCAGGGTCAGCGAGATCCACGACTCGGCCGCGACCAGCGGCGGCACGGCGTAGAGCAGGATGGCGGCGGCCACGGCCAGCACGGCGATCCTGCTCACCACGAAGGCGGTGGTCAGCTCGCGACGGGGCCGCGGAGGGGTCGTGACCTCCGCGGCCTCACGCACGTCCAGGGACATGGGCTAGTTCTTCAGCGAGCCGTCGATGGTCTTCTGCGCCGACTCGGCGGCCTTGACCGGGTCGCTGCCCTTGACGACGGCGGCCTCGGCGATGCCGAACGGCTCCCAGATGGCCGACATCTGGGGGATGGCCGGCATCGGGATGCCGCCCGCGCCCGCCTCGATGAACTTGCCGGCGTCGGGGTCGGCCGCCTTGACGGTGTCGAGGGCGGCGGTCAGGGCCGGAGGACGCGGGTCGGCGTCGTAGAGGGCCTTGGCGACGTCGGGGTTGGTCACGTAGTTGGTGACGAACTCCTGGGCGAGAGTCTTGCTGGCGCCCTTGGAGGCGACGAAGAAGGCCTGGACTCCCACGAACGGCGTGGCGGGCTTGCCGTCCTTGAAGGCGGGCACGGCGGTGACGTCGTAGGCGACACCGCTCTTCTTGACGTCGGCCATCGCCCACGGGCCGGAGACCAGGAAGGCGCACTTGCCGCCGGCGAAGGTGGGGATGCTGTTCTCGTTGGTGAGCGAGGTCTTCAGGGCCGCGTCGCCCTTCTCGCCGAGTTCGGCGAGCTTCTCGAAGGCGGCCTGCGACTCCTTGGAGCCGACCAGCACCTGCTTGGGGTCGGGGTCGCCGGCGGAGGTGGTGCCGAAGATGGCGCCACCCGCGGAGGAGAAGAGCGGGTAGACGTGGTAGGCGTCGCCCTTGGCGGTGACGGGGAGGCAGAGCACCTCCTTGACCTTGCCGGCCTTCTTCAGCTCCTTGCCCTTGGCGATCACGTCGTCGAAGGTGGCGGGGGCGTCGGGGGCGAGCTTGGTGTTGCGGATCAGCGCGACGTTCTCCATCGCGTACGGCGCGCCGTACACCTGGCCGTTGAAGGTGACGGCCTTGAGCGCGATCGGGGAGAAGGCGGCCTTCTGCTCCTCGGTCAGGTTGACCGGGTCGATGGCGCCGTTCTGCACCAGGTTGCCGATCCAGTCGTGGGCGCCGACCGTGATGTCGGGGCCGCTGCCCTGCTGGGAGGCGGTGAGGAAGGTCTGCTGGTTGTCCTTGCTGATCTCCTTCACCTCCACCGTGACACCGTTCTCGGTGCCGAACTGCTCGGCGAAGGGCTTGAGGGCCTTCGTGCGGTTGGGGTCGGCCCAGATCACGAGCTTGCCGCTGCCCTTGTCGGCGGTGGCCGAGGCGCCGGCCGAGGGCGCGGAGCTGCTCGGCGCGGCCGACGACGTCGGCGCAGAACCACCGCAAGCGGTGGCGCCGAACGCCACGGTGGCCGCTGCGGCCACGCCCAGTGCTCGGATGCGCATGGGACCCTCCTGAGGTCAAGCGGCGCGAGTGCGGCGCGCCACTGAAAGATCCAGAAATAGCCGCCTTTGCGGCTTATGTTTCGGGGACGTTAGCGACTCTTTGCAAGAATTGGAAGAACTTGCGTAAGAGAGTTACCTCACCGCTACCTGGCATGGGACCGCATGGAGGGGGCTTGGAGGGACCTTGACCCGCTTGCAAGTTTCCGTAACTTGCGCTTGACCATCTTCGCGCGGGATCCTCTCCGTGGACATCGTGGACATCGGGGAAGGACTGACCAATGCGTGGCAACGACGACTGGTGGCGCGACGCCGTCGTGTACCAGGTGTACCCCCGGAGCTTCGCCGACGGCAACGGCGACGGAACCGGCGATCTCATCGGGGTTCGCGAGCGCCTGGGCTACCTGTCCGAGCTGGGCGTCGACGCCATCTGGCTGAGCCCCTTCTACACCTCTCCGCTCAACGACGGCGGCTACGACGTGGCCGACTACCGCGACGTCGACCCGCGCTTCGGCACCCTGGCCGACTTCGACGCGATGATCGCCGACGCGCACGCGCGCGGCATCAGGGTGATCGTGGACATCGTGCCCAACCACACCTCCTCCGAGCACCCCTGGTTCAAGGAGGGCCTGCGCGACCGCTACATCTTCCGCGACCAGCCGAACGACTGGGAGTCGATCTTCGGAGGGCCGGCCTGGACACAGGTCGAGGACGGCCAGTGGTACCTGCACCTGTTCGACCCCACCCAGCCCGACCTCAACTGGGACGACCCCGCGGTCCGCGAGGAGTTCCGCGACATCCTGCGCTTCTGGCTCGACAGGGGCGTCGACGGGTTCAGGATCGACGTGGCGCACGGCATGGTCAAGGCGGAGGGCCTGCCCGACGTCGGCGACGACCTGCACGTGGAGATGCTCGGCCACGACAGCGTGCCGTACTTCGACCAGGACGGCGTGCACGAGATCTACCGCGAGTGGCGGCCCATCCTCGACTCCTACCAGGACGGCCGCATGGCGGTGGCCGAGGCGTGGGTCTCCTCCCCCGCCCGCCTGGCCCGCTACGTCGGCCCCGACGAACTGCACCAGGCCTTCAACTTCGAGTTCATGATGGCCGCCTACGGCGCCAAGTCCTTCCGCGACGTCATCGACAAGTCCCTGGCAGAGGCCGAGCTGGTCGGCGCGCCGACGACGTGGGTGCTGTCCAACCACGACAAGCCGCGCCACGTCACCCGCCACGGCGGGCTGGCCCGCGCCCGCGCGGCCACCCAGCTCATGCTGTCGCTGCCGGGCTCGGCCTACCTCTACAACGGCGAGGAGCTCGGCCTGCCCGAGGTACTCGACCTGCCCGACGAGCTGAGGCAGGACCCCGCCTTCCTGCGTTCGGGCGAGAGCCGCGACGGCTGCAGGGTGCCGCTGCCCTGGACCTGCTCGGACGGCTTCGGCTGGCACTCCCCCTGGCTGCCGATCCCCTCCACGTGGGGCCCGCTGAGCAGGGAGGCGCAGGAGGGCGACCCCGGCTCGACCCTGGCCTTCTACCGGGCCGCGCTGAAGCTGCGCAAGGAGCATCCGGCGCTCGGCGGCGGCGAGCTGACCTGGCTCGACTCGCCCAAGGACGTGCTGGCCTTCAGGCGCGAGCCCGGCCTGGTCGTGCTGGTCAACTTCGGCGAGACCCCCGTCGCCGGCCCCGGCGAGGTGCTGCTGTCCAGCGGCCCGCTCGCGGCCGACGGCTCGGTTCCTCCCGACACCGCGGTCTGGGCGAGCGCTGGGGAAGGATGACCTAATTTTTCCCTGATCGCGAGCTTTCGCGAAGGGGGTGGTGAGTAATCTCGGGGCGTGTCACGGATATGGGCGAGATCCCTCCGCGGACGGGTGACGCTCATCGCGACTGCCGTCGCGGCCATCGTGCTTGTCCCCACGGGGATCGGCGGCGCGGCGGTCACCAGGACCGTGGTGACCGCCAGCGTGTGGAAGGACACCAGGGACGCCGCCGCCGCGGTCACCCCAGACTTGCGCGAAGGCCGTTTCGTGTCGGGCCGGATCCCGGTGACCGTCGACGAGGTGGACCTCATCCAGGTCGTCACCCCCGACCGCAGGGTGATCGCCTCCAGCAGCGCCGCCGCCCTGCAACCGCCGCTCACCGACATCTGGCCCACGCCCGACGACCGGGCCGTCAGCACCATCAGTTGCAGTAACGGTGACTGCGTCCACCTCACCGCGATCAGGGTGTCCAGGGCGGCGGACTCGCCCGTGGTCTACGCGGCCAGGCCGACGCCGGGCGTGCTCGGCACCCGCGTCCTGGAGATCGCCATCGCCGCCCAGGTGGCGCTGGTGCTCGCCCTGGTGGCCTGGGTGACCTGGCTGGTCACGGGCCGCACGCTCAGCCCGGTGGCCGAGATGCGCAGCGAGCTCGACGCGGTCAACGCCACGGACCTGAGCAGGCGGGTGACCGTGCCCAAGGGCGAGGACGAGGTGGCGCAGCTGGCCAGGTCGGTCAACGGCACCCTGGCCCGGCTGGAGCGCTCGGCCGAGCAGCAGCGGCAGTTCGCCTCCGACGCCTCCCACGAGCTGCGCACCCCGATCGCGGGACTCAGGGCGCAGCTGGAGAGCGCACAGCTCTATCCGGAGGACACCGACCTCGAGAAGCTGCTGGACGGCGCGCTGAACGACACCGACCGGCTGGAGGCCATCGTCAGCGACCTGCTGCTTCTCGCGCGGATCGGCTCGCGGGTGGACGTGGTCAAGGAGCGGGTGGACCTGGCGCAGCTGGTGCGTGAAGGTCTTTCCGGCCGTCAGGACAGGATCCCCGTACGGTGCGACCTGGCCGAGGGCGCCTTCGTCGAGGGCGTCGTCGTGCAGTTGCGGCGGGTGATCGACAACCTGCTCGACAACGCCCAGCGGCACGCCGACGGCTCGGTCACGGTGTCGCTCCGCACCGAGGACGGCTCGGCCGTGCTCACCGTGCAGGACGACGGGACGGGCATCGCCCCCCAGGACAGGAACCGAATCTTCGAGCGCTTCACCAGGCTCGACGCGGCCCGCAGCAGGGACGCCGGGGGCACGGGGCTCGGCCTGGCGATCGCCAGAGAGGTGGCGGTCGCGCACCGAGGGGCCGTCTGCGTGGCAGACAGCCCCCGCGGCGCGCGCTTCGTGATGCGACTGCCGCTTGCCTGAGCGCTCAGACGCCCGACATCTCGACGTCCTTGGCGGGCGGCTGCTGTTCCTCGTCGAGGAGCGTGGCCTCGTCGAAGGGCAGCCTGCCCGCCAGCACCTCGCCGGCCCGCGCCCTGTCGAACTCGCCCGTCCAGGTGCCCACCAGCACGGTGGCCACCGCGTTGCCCGCGAAGTTGGTCAGCGCGCGGGCCTCGGACATGAACCTGTCGATGCCGACGATGAGGCCGACGCCGTCCACCAGGTCGGGCCTGTGCGACTGCAGGCCGCCCGCGAGCGTGGCGAGGCCCGCCCCCGTCACACCCGCCGCGCCCTTCGACGCGATGATCATGAAGAGCAGCAGCGAGACCTGCTCGCCGACCGCCAGCGGCGCCCCCGTGGCCGAGGCGACGAAGAGCGTGGCCATGGTCAGGTAGATCGCGGTGCCGTCGAGGTTGAAGGAGTATCCGGTCGGCACCGTGATGCCCACCACCGGCTTGGAGACGCCGAGGTGCTCCATCTTGGCGATGAGCCTGGGCAGCGCGGACTCCGACGAGGACGTGGAGAGGATCAGCAGGAACTCCCTGCCGAGGTAGCGCAGCAGCGACCAGAGCCCGACCCTGGCCACCAGCCACAGCAGGGGGCCGAGCACCAGGCCGACGAAGAGCGCGCAGGTGGCGTAGAAGCCGACCATGATGACCGCCAGCGACTCCAGCGCCTTGATGCCCGTCGACCCCACGACCGCGGCGATGGCCCCGAACGCGCCGACGGGCGCCGCCCACATGATCATGGCGAGGATGCGGAAGACCAGCCGCTGGATGTGCTCGACGCCCCTCAGGATCGGCGCGCCCCTGCTTCCCATCGCCTGCAGCGCGAAGCCGGCCAGGAGCGCGACGAGCAGCGTCTGCAGGACCTGGCCCTCGGTGAAGGCCGACACCAGCGTGGTGGGGATGATGCCGAGCAGGAAGTCGACGGTGGAGGACTCCCCGCCCTTGGCCGCCTCGGCCACCGCCGCCTGCCTGGCCGCGTCGGTCAGGTGGAGCCCCGCGCCCGGGTCGAGCAGATTGCCGACCACCAGGCCGATGGCCAGCGCTACCGTCGACATGACCAGGAAGTAGCCGAGCGCCAGCCCGCCCACCCTGCCGACCTTGGCCGCCTTGGTGACCGAGCCGACGCCCAGCACGATGGTGCAGAAGATGATCGGGCTGATCATCATCTTGATCAGCGCGACGAAGGCGGTGCCGAGCGGTTTCAGCTCCTTGCCGAGCTCGGGAGCGGCGAAGCCGACGGCGACTCCGGCCACGACAGCCAGGATCACCGCCAGGTACAGGTACCGGGTGCGGTCACGCATAGGGGCTCCTCGCAGATTGAGTCACTTGTCGTGCGACTATGCGTCTGTGAGTGACCCAGGTCACCATTGCGTAAGTTTCGTTCACAGGAGAGGGGAGGCGTCTGTGCGTGACTGGAGCCTGGCCAAACAGATGCTGGTCCTCCAACTGGCCGTCGTGGTGGTGACGCTGGCGGGGGCGGTCACGCTCACGCTGGTGCAGACGCGCGACCTGCTCGTCGAGGAGGCCGAGGGCAGGGCGCTGGCCGTGGCGGAGAGCGTGGCGGTCTCACCCGACGTGCTGTCCGCCCTGGCGGCCCCCGACCCCTCGGCACGGCTGCAGCCGTACGCCGAGCGGGTCCGCGCCGCCACGGGCGTCGACTTCGTCACCATCATGGACACCGCTGGACGGCGCTACACCCACCCCAACCCGTCGCAGATCGGCGGCCTGTTCCTCGGCCACATCGACCGCGCGCTGCTGGGCGAGACGTTCACCGAGACCTACACCGGCACGCTCGGCCCCTCCACCCGCGCCGTGGTCCCCGTGAAGGACCCTGGCGGGGGCGTCCGCGCCCTGGTCAGCGCGGGCATCACGGTCGAGAGGATCGACGCGAGGCTGCGCGAGCAGATCGCGTGGGCGGCGCTGGTCGGGGGCGTGGGCCTCGGGGTGGGTGCGGGCGGCACGTGGCTGGTGGGGGCCAGGCTGCGCCGCCAGACGCACGGCCTCGGTCCGGTGGAGCTGGGACGCATCCACGAGCACCACGACGCCATCCTGCACGCGGTCAGGGAGGGGCTGCTCCTGGTCGCCAGGGACGGCACGCTGACGCTGTGCAACGACGGCGCGCGCACCCTGCTCGGCCTGCCGTCCGACGCCGAGGGCCGCGACGTGCGCGACCTGGGCATCGCCGACCTGGTCCTGCCCCTCCCCCTTGAGACCGGCGAGCCGTCGTCTCCACCCGCCCCATCCGGGGGAAGCGCACCGACGTCGCCGGTCGCGCCAGGCGGGGAAGGCGAGCCCACGTCCGTGCGGGAGCGGGTCCACCTCGTCGGCGAGCGCGTCCTGGTCGTCGACGTCGCGCCCAGCCGCCTCGGCGCCGTCGTCACCCTGCGCGACCGCACCGAGTTGCAGGCCCTCACCGGCCAGCTCGACGCCGAGCGCGGGTTCGCCGACTCCCTCAGGGCCGCCGCGCACGAGGCTGCCAACCGGCTGCACACCGTGATCACCCTGGTCGAGCTCGGCAGGACCGAGCAGGCCGTCGCCTTCGGAACGGCCGAGCTCAGGGCCGCCCAGGAGCTGACCGACAGGGTGATGGGCGCGGTGCGCGAGCCCGTCCTGGCCGCCCTGCTGCTCGGCAAGTCGGCCGAGGCCGCCGAGCGCGGCACCGAGCTGGTCATCGCCCCCGACAGCGAGCTCGACGATCTGAACCTCGACTCCCGAAGGGTGGTGACGATCGTGGGCAACCTCATCGACAACGCGATCGAGGCGGCGAGCAGGGTGGAGGTGCACCTGAGGGCCGACGCGGACACCTTCGTGATCAGGGTGTCCGACGACGGGCCCGGCCTGCCCGACCCCGCGGCCTTCGGCAAGGGCTGGACCTCCAAGGGCGACGGCAGAGGGCTCGGCCTGGCCCTGGTCGGGCAGGCGGTGCGGCAGCTCGGCGGCACGATCGAGGTGGCGGGCTCGGTCTTCACGGTGAGGCTGCCGCTGTGATCAGGGTGCTGGTCGTCGAGGACGAGGAGGTCACCGCCGAGGCCAACCGCCTGTTCGTGGAGCGGGTGGAGGGTTTCACGGTGGCGGGCGTGGCCAGGTCGGGCGGGGAGGCGCTGCGCTTCCTCCGCAGGAGCGAGGTCGACCTGATCCTGCTCGACCTCTACCTGCCCGACATGCACGGGCTCGAGGTGTGCAGGGCCGTCAGGGCGGCTGGGCTGGCCTGCGACGTGATCGTGGTGACCTCGGCCCGCGATCTGGCCGTGGTGCGCAACGCGGTGTCGCTGGGCGTGGCGCAGTACCTGCTCAAGCCGTTCACGTTCGCGACGCTGAGGGAGAAGCTGCTCCGCTACGCGGACTTCAGGGCCAGCGAGGGCGAGGTGACGGGGCAGGGTGACGTCGACAGGGCGCTGGCCACGCTCAGGGGTCACTCCTCGCTGCCGAAGGGGATGACGCAGGACACCCTCGACGCGGTCTGCGCCGAGTTGCGCAGGTCGCCGATGAGCGCGCAGGCCGTGGGCGCGGCGATCGGGGTGTCGCGGGTGACCGCGCGGCGCTACCTGGAGCACCTGGTGGACACGGGAAGCGCGGACCGGGTGCCGCAGTACGGCGGCGTGGGCCGTCCCGAGCTGCTCTACCGGATCCGCACGCAACGTTAACAGGGAGTTCAGCTCCGATCCCCGGCCCGGTCGGATGGTGTGACTAGCTTCCATGGCACCTCAAGCAATTCAAGGAGCCACGTTGCGAGTCCTCGCCGTCATTCCCGCCCGCGGAGGTTCGGCGGGCATTCCCCTGAAGAACCTCGCCCAGGTGGGCGGCGTTCCGCTGGTCGCGCGCGCCGTGAAGGCGGCCCAGCGCGCCGAGCTGATCGACCAGGTCGTGGTCAGCACCGACCACGCGGGGATCGCGCAGGCCGCCCGCGAGGCGGGCGCCACGGTCGTCGAGCGGCCGGCCGAGCTGTCGGGCGCCTCCGCCTCCAGCGAGAGCGCGCTGCTGCACGCCCTCGACGCCCTCGCGGTCGAGCCCGAGGTCGTCGTGCTCGTGCAGTGCACCAGCGCCTTCATCGACCCCGCCGACCTGTCGGAGGCTGTGCGCAAGGTGCTCGAGGGCGAGGCCGACGCGGTGCTGTCCGGCGTGTCCAACCACGCCTTCCTCTGGACGCCCGAGGGCGAGGGGGTCAACCACGACCGCTCCAGCCGGCAGATGCGGCAGGACCGCGCGCCCGAGTTCCGCGAGACGGGCGCCTTCTACGTCATGAGGACGCAGGGCCTGCGCGAGCACGGTCACCGCTTCTTCGGCGACGTCACCGTCCAGCAGGTGCCCACGCGTCACGCGATCGAGATCGACGACCCCGAGGACCTGGAGATCGTGAGAGCGCTCGCGCCGCTGGTCGACCTGCCCGAGCCGATCGACGTCGACGCGGTCATCACCGACTTCGACGGCGTGCACACCGACGACCGCGCCTACGTCGACTCGGACGGCCGGGAGATGGTGCTGGTCAGCCGCTCCGACGGCATGGGCGTCTCGCTGCTTCGCCGCTCGGGGGTGAAGCTGCTGGTGATGTCCACCGAGCACAACCCCGTCGTGGCCGCCCGCGCCCGCAAGCTGGGCGTTCCCGTGCTGCAGGGCCTCGCCGAGAAGCGGACCGTGCTGCGCGACTGGCTGACCATCGAGGGTCTCGACCCCGCCCGCGTGGCGTACGTGGGCAACGACGTCAACGACCTGGGCCCGATGTCGCTGGTCGGCTGGCCGATCGCGGTGCCCGACGCGCACCCCCGCGTGCGGGCGGCGGCGCGGGTCGTGCTCACCAGGCAGGGCGGCGACGGCGCCGTCAGGGAGCTGTGCGAGAGGGTGCTGGCGGCCAGGCCCGAGCTTCCCGAGCCCACCGCCCCCAAGGCCGCGCTCAGGCTCGGCGTCCCCAAGCCCGTCGCGATCGGCGACGTGCTGGTCGGCGACGGCCAGCCCGTCTACGTGATCGGCGAGATCGGCATCAACCACAACGGCGACCTGGACCTGGCTCGCAGGCTCATCGACGTGGCGGCCGACGCCGGATGCCAGGCGGTGAAGTTCCAGAAGCGCACGCCGGAGATCTGCGTGCCTCTCGAGCAGCGCTCGCAGATCAGGCAGACGCCATGGGGCGAGATGACCTACCTGGAGTACAAGGAGCGCACCGAGTTCGGCCGCGACGAGTACACCCAGATCGCCAAGTACTGCGACGAGCGGGGCCTGCACTGGTTCGCCTCGCCGTGGGACGTGCCGTCGGTGGAGTTCCTCGAGGAGATGGACGTCCTCGTCCACAAGATCGCCTCGGCCAGCGTCGCCGACCACGAGCTGCTGCGCGCCCTGGCCTCGACCGGCAAGCCGCTCATCCTGTCGACCGGCATGTCCACGCTGAGCGAGATCGACCAGGCCGTCGAGATCCTCGGCACCGACAAGCTGATCATGATGCACGCCACCTCCACCTACCCGCTGCCGCCGGAGGAGGCCAACCTGCGCGCCATCACCACCCTCAAGGAGCGGTACGGCGTGCCGGTCGGCTACTCGGGTCACGAGCGCGGGCTGCAGATCTCGCTGGCCGCCGTCACGCTCGGCGCGGTCACCGTCGAGCGGCACATCACGCTCGACCGCACGATGTGGGGCTCCGACCACGCCGCCTCCCTGGAGCCCGCGGGTCTGGAGCACCTGGTGCGCGACATCAGGATCATCGAGCAGGCCATGGGCGACGGCGTCAAGCGTGTCTTCCCCGGTGAGGAGGCGCCGAAGGCCAGGCTCCGCAGGGTCACGGTGTGATCACACTCTCGGTCGTCGTCCCCGTCCGCGACGGCGAGCGCTTCATCTCCGACGCGCTCGCCTCGCTGGCCCGCAACGCCAGGCGCGACTTCGAGTTCATCGTGGTGGACGACGGCTCGGTGGACGACACCGCCGCGATCGTCGCCGAGTCGGAGGTGCCCGGGCTCTCGCTGGCGCGCAATCCCACGCCCGTGGGCCTGGCCGACGCGCGCAACACCGGGCTGAAGCTGGCCTCCGGCACCTATGTCACGTTCATGGACGGGGACGACTGGCTCGCCCCCGGCTACCTGTCCGGGCTCGTCGCCGCGATCGACGGGCTCGGCTGCGACTTCGTCCGTACCGACCACGTGCAGGTCGAGGGACGTAAGCGGGTGGTGCACCGGGCCCCTGAGGCGCGCAGGGGCCTGGTGCTCAACCCGCGGGAGACGATCCTGCCCGCCGATGTCAGGACGATGGTCGACTACCCCTACGCGTGGGCGGGGATCTACCGCCGCACGCTGGGTGACCTGCTGCGCTTCCCCGGCTCGCTGCACACGGCCGAGGACAGGCCGTGGATCTGGCGGCTGCACAGGAAGGCCGCCTCGTTCGCGGTGGTGTCGATGGCCGGCCTGTTCTACCGGCGGGGCGTGCAGGGGTCGCTCACACAGATCGGCGACGAACGGCAGCTGCACTTCTTCGACGCCTTCGACCTCGTCTTCGAGGACCTGGAGCCGGAGTTCATGCCCAAGGCGGTGCGCAACTTCTGCGCGCTGTTGGCCCACCATCTGGAGCTCGCCGAGCGGTTCACCCCCGAACTGCGGCGGCGGTTCGAGGCACGGGGCGCGGCGATGGTGCGGGCGCTGCCCGCCGACCTGGTCGCCGCGGCCGTGCCGCGCATGTCGGTCGAGCGCGAGCAGGCGCTGCGCGCCCTGCTCCCTGAGATCCCCGCCGGCGCGCGGGTGCGGAGGGAGGAAGCGTGACGCGGGTCTTCTACGCCTCGACGCTCTTCGGGGCGATGTCCCTTGCGGCGGCGATCGACGCGGGGCGCTTCGGCGAGGGCGGGCGCAGGGTGCTGGTCGTCTCCACCAACACCTTGGTCCCCGAGGTGTCCACGCCGCTGGACCAGACGCCCGGCTTCGCCGCGCTGCGCTCCCGCTTCGACGGGGTGCGCTCGTGGAACGAGCTGATCGCGCCGCTGCATCCCTCGGACTGGAAGGCGCGCGTCATCGAGGTGCCGATGATCAGCAGACTGGTCTCCGAGGCGCTGGGCCTGGACCGGGTCGAGGAGCTGGTCGTCGAGTCCATCGCGGTGCCGCCCGCGCGGACCATCGCGGGGCTCGTGCGCGACTGCCCGATCACCGTCTACTCCGACGGGCTGATGAGCTACGGGCCCACCCGCGACCCGCTGCCCGCCGAGATCTTCCGCCGCGTCACCCGCCTGCTCCACCTCGACCTGGTGCCGGGGCTGACGCCCCTGCTGCTGTCCGAGCACGGCGTGCGGCCCGAGCTCATCGACTCCGACGCCTTCCTCGAGGTGGTCAACCAGGTGGCGGTGACCGCGCCCGACATGCTGGCGGGCGAGGCGGTCATCCTCGGGCAGTACCTGTCGTCGCTCGACATCGTCACGCCCGAGCAGGAGCACGAGCTGCACGAGGCGATGCTGCGCGCCCTGGTCGCGAGGGGACACAGGAGCGTGGTGTTCAAGCCGCACCCGGCGGCCGGCAGCCGTCACACGCGGCTGCTGCGGGCCAGCGCGCAGGAGCTGGGTGTGCGGCTGGTCGTCGCGGGCGAGAGCGTGCCCGCCGAGGTGGTCTTCTCGGCGCTGCGTCCCGAGCTGGTCGTGGGGTGCTTCTCGACGGGGCTGGTCACCGCCTCGCGCTACTTCGGGCTGCGGGTCGCCTCGTACGGCACTCCGCTGGTGCTGGAGCGGCTCACGCCGTACGAGAACAGCAACAGGATCCCCGCCACGATCATCGACGCGCTGCTGCCCAGGCTGTCGCAGGCGGGCGAGCTGGAGACGCCGCCCGCTGTGGAGATCTCCGAGCTGGCGGGCGCGGTGGGCTACTGCATGCAGAGCGAGGCCTATCCGGAGCTGCGCCCCGTCGCCGAGGCCTACCTGTCCGAGCACGGCACGGAGCGCTACTTCAAGAGGCAGCGTCTGGGCGCGCTCGGCCTGGCACCGGGCGGGCGGGCGGCCGGGGACGCCGGCGCCCTCGCACGCCTGCGCCGCCGCCTGGCCCGCTCTCTCAGCTGACTCCTGTAACAGGAGGCGGCAGCCGCACATCCACCCTCTTGTGACTCTTTCTCAGCCAAGAAGGACGGCGAGGGCGCTCCATGTACGTGAGAATCGCCCTCGTCCAGGCTTTCCTGGCGGCCACCATCGGCATCATCCCCGCGCCAGGCCCGGGAGCCGCCGCCGAGCGGCCAGGCGCGGGCGGAACCGACGGCGTGACCCTGCTCACCGGCGACAAGGTCGTGGTCACCGGCAAGATGTCTCGCGTGCGACCCGGCCCGGGCAGGCAGGTGGGCTTCACGAAGCAGGTCGTGGACGGTCACCTGTACTTGGCGCGGCAGCCCCGCCCTCGGCCATCCTGGGCGGGACCTGCGCGCGCAGGCGAGCCATGCGCCGGGCGGCGTGGTGGGCCGCCTGCCTCGGCGGAGTGGGCGAACCCCACGGACGGCGCGGGCGGTGCGGGATCATGAGCCCTGCGCGGGTCGCGGCGCGTCAGGCGGAATGGACACCGCGGTGAGCTTGGCCGGGTTCATCATCCACAGCACCTGGTCGATGCCCTGCTCCGAGGCGTTGACCGTGAGGACGGCGAACGCCTGTCCGTCGCGGCTGAGCAGGGCGGAGGTCTGGCCGTTCATGCTCGCCCAGCCCACGTCGACTCCGGACCAGAAGTGGCCCGCGAACGCCTTGACGTACTTGGCGACCCGCGACGCGCCCGCCACGGGGAAACGAGAGGCACGCACGGCGCCGCCACCGTCGGAGTAGCTGGTCACGTCCGCGGCGAAGAGCTCCTCCAGCGCGGTCAGGTCGCCGGAGCGGGCCGCGGCGACGAAGGCGGTCAGCAGCCTGCGTTGTTCGGCTCCTGTCACGGGCGCGCGACGCTCGACGAGAACGCGCCTGCGGGCCCTGCTGACCAGCTGGCGGACCGCCGCCTCGTTGAGCTGGACGATGTCGGCGATCTGCCGGTAGGGGTAGTCGAACGCCTCCCGCAGCACGTACGCCGCTCGTTCGGTGGGCGAGAGCCGCTCCAGGAGCAGCAGCACCGCGAACTCCAGGGCCTCGCCTCGCTCGGCGCCGAGGTAGGGGTCCGCGCCGGTGTCGACCGGTTCGGGCAGCCACGGGCCGAGATAGGTCTCGCGCCGGACACGGGCGGACTGGGCGGCGTTGATGGCCAGCCGCGTGGTCGTCGTCGCCAGGAACGCGGCCGGGCTGTCCACCGTGGCGCGGTCGTACGCCTGCCAGCGCAGCCAGACGTCCTGCACCAGGTCCTCGGCTTCGGCCGCGCTGCCCAGCATGCGGTACGCGATTCCGAACAGGCGCGGCCGCACCCCGGTGAACACCGCTGTGGCCTGCTCGAGATCCTCAGGACCACCCGATTCGGCGTCCGTCACCGCCATCGCCCTCGCCCCCCACCTGGCCGCACGCCGTCGGCGACCCCATCCTTCCAGTCCCCACCCTGGACCTGTCACCTGCGTCTACCCCTCGAGCAGCAAGGACAGCCCAGCGGGGGTGACAGCCCCGGAAGATTCTCCTGCGGTGCGGCCGGAGGGTCACGTGGCGGACGGCGTTGCGACGTCCCGCGATCCCGGCGCGCCGAAGGCGCGCCCCACCATGCCGCTCCTCGCTAGTGTCATGCGCCTGAAATTTCGCGGGACATTGAACGATAATGTCATAAATTAGTCAGATCTCACCCAGTAGTCGTCTTGGTGAGATATTGAGTGAGCTTTGGCCCGTAGCGAGATGGTCTCCGATATACTGGCGATATCGAATTCCCGAATCTTGCCGGCCCCCCTTAGGCGGCGCATCCCTGCGACAAGAGCGACAGGGGGAATCGACATGTCGAAACCCAAGGCCTGCCTGAACGCGATCAGCGCATCGTTGGTGTTCATCGCTGGGTCACCTCCGGCGCTCGCGGACAGCCATCAACCCACCACCTGGATCACCAACAAGTGGAGGGGCTGGCCAATCATGGTCGACGAGCCTCGCGGATGCGCCTATAACATCGAGGATCCCAGCTGCGTCCTCGGCTCACGCATCCGGCTGAGCCGCAGCAACTACGACTCCTTCATCTTCGAGGACCTGCCGGGAGCAGGCGGAGCGAAGCAGATCAAATGGTTCGGCGCGAATAACACCTTCTGCCTGGATGTCGCGCGCGGTGATAGGACGAACGGCACGCCCGTAATCCTGTGGGGTTGCCATGGAGGCCCCAACCAGCAATGGCGGATCGAGTCGTTCTACAAGGGCCCCAATGAGGGCATCACACGTCTCGTAAGCGTCAGTAGCGGCAGGTGCTTCGACGTCCACAACCCCGCCTCCGTCGCCAGGGCCGTCCTGCCGCCCGATAACGCTCCCTTGCAGATCTGGGACTGCTTCCCGAACAAGTCATATGTCCATTGGCGTATCAACCAATCCTGGCAGTTCCAGTGGTAGGTGCTCCCAAGCGGACGCGGCGGGGACGCCGTGACGAGCGGCCCGACCTGGCCGGGCATCGCGGACGATGTGCGGCACGAGGCATTGCTGTGGCGGCAGCAGGACGCGCAGCAGAGGGTACTCGCGGAAGCCGGTCTTCAGGCTGGAGGCCGATCTCCTACGCGGCACACTCCGCGAGCTGGAGGCCGTGTGGTCGGGAGATGCTTGAGCCGGTGCAGGTGCGGCGCATCCTGGACGGGCTGACGCAGGAGGCGTGTCCGTCGACGTCGGATGCGCTGGAGCGGCTGGAGAAGCGGGCGCGTCAGCTCAGCGAGATCAGACAAGTGCCCGCGCTGCTGTTCGCGCCCGACCATCTGCCCCGAAGGACATAGGCCGAGGTTCGCGACGCTTCTCCACGCGCGAACCCCCACATGGAACACACTAAAGAGCTCGCGGTGGTCGGCGGCCTCGTCTTCACCGGTGCCGGACTCGTCTACACCGCACGCACACTGGAAACACTGGACGCCGTCGCGAAGGCCAGGTCACCCACCGCTACACCGAGGCGGTGGAGCAGCTGGCTCGTCCAGCGTCGACGTTCGCCTCGGCGGCATCCACGCGCTCGAGCGGCTGACCAAAGACTGGCCAAAAACTCGGCACGCGACCGGCCCACCATCATGGAGGTGCTGACTTCCTGCGTCATAATCCACGCCCACCCGCCGAAATCCCAGGTCGTCAGGGGCCAGGCACTGGTGGACGTAGCGGCTGCGATCAACGTGCTCACCTCGCTCGACCCAGCCGCCAAAGCCAAGCGCCGCCTCGACCTCACCGGCGTCGATCTTCACGGGCTGGAGCTGCTACCGAGGGCCTATCTCAACGGTGTGGACATGAGCGCGGCGAATGTGACGAGCACGAACCTGGTCGGCGCGGATTGGAGCGACGCGACCCTGAACGACGCGAAGCTGCTCTTCGCCCACCTGAAACAAGCGATCATGATCCGGGCGCAGCTTGCTGGCGCCGACTTGGGCACGTCGCCGAGCGCCGCTTGGAGAACGTTTCGCCCGCAGCCGCTCCGGGATCGCCCACGCCTGATGGGGTGCGTAGGTGGCGTCGAGGCGCGTCCTGGCCTCGTTCGGGTTGGCGGCTCTGTCCGCGTCGATGAGCGACTCGCCGCTGAGCCGGTCATGGACTTCGCGCCACCACCAGTCTCGTCGCAGGTCAGCGGGTGCGTTCGGGGCAGGGATCCCGGTCGTTGACGAGGGCTTCGTCCCCGGCCAGGAAAAGAATCTCGCGGCGGTTGTCACAAGACCGGGGGCTGCCCTGTCTTAGCTGGCGACCGGTCGGCGACACGTGCCCCGGCGGACAGAGAGGATTTGCCATGAAGATCGTGGTAGTCGGCGGAACCGGCCTGATCGGGTCGAAGCTCGTGACGAAGCTGGGCGAGCACGGTCACGAGGCCGTGGCGGCGTCGCCGAACACCGGGGTCGACACCCTTACCGGCGAAGGGCTGGAAGAGGTGCTGACGGGCGCGCAGGTGGTGATCGACGTGTCGAACTCGCCGTCCTTCGAGCCCGCCGCGGTGCTGGAGTTCTTCGAGACCTCCACCGGCAACCTGCTCGCGGCGGAGGCGGCGGCCGGCGTCGGTCACCACGTCGCGCTGTCGGTCGTGGGGACGGAGCGGATGCCTGAGAACGGCTACTTCCGGGCGAAGATCGCCCAGGAGCAGCTGATCGAGAAGTCGGGAAGGCCGTTCTCGCTCGTGCACGCGACCCAGTTCTTCGAGTTCGTCCGGGGCATCGCCGATGAGGCCACGGACGACGACAAGGTACGGATCGCGCCCGTGCGCTTCCAGCCCATCGCGGGCGACGACGTCGCGCGGGCGGTCGGCAGGGTCGCGGTGGGCTCACCGCTGAACGGCAGGGTCGAGGTCGCCGGGCCCGAGCAGTTCCGCATGGACGAGTTCTTCCGCGAGGCGCTGGCCGGTTGGAACGATCCGCGCGAGGTGGTCACCGACCCGCACGCGCTCTACTTCGGAAGCACGCCGGGCGAGCGGACGCTGGTTCCGGGTGACGGCGCCACCCTGGGCGAGATCCGCTACAGCGACTGGCCAGGCCGGAACGCGACAGGGAAGTAGCCCTGGCTGCTGCCCGTAGCTCACGAGAGGTGGTTCCCATGACTGACAGCAGTCCCAAGCCGCGATCGACCGCGTGGCAGACGGCGCTGACCGTGCTGCAGGAGGCCGAACCGCCGTTCATCCCTGCGGGTGCGCACGCCATGACCGTGGTCATCGAGTTTCCGCCCGGTGACCCCGGCACGCCGCCGCACCGGCACTCCGGGCCCGCGTTCGGCTTCGTCCTGGAGGGCGAGATGCTGCTGGAGGTGGAGGGCGAGCCGGAGCGGGTGGTACGCGCAGGGGAGGCGTTCTGGGAGCCGGGCGGCGACGTCATCCACTACCAGGACGGCAACAACCGCGACGACATCCCGCTCCGATTCACCGTCACCATGCTGTGCGAGCCTGGCAAGCCGATGCTCACGCTGGTGGACGAGGAGGAGCTCGCCCAGCGCAAGGACCGCCGCGCCCCGCGCCCGTCCTGAGCGTGGACCTCCTGAGCCCGTCATCGACCTGACCCCGGCACCACGCCAGACCAGCCAGGCGATGCTCGCCAGACATGGACGGACGTGTCGCGCCCGCCGGTTCGCCGCGGCCTGCGAGCTGGGGACACGGTGGCGCGGCAGCCGGGCCTGGCGGCAGACGCGATGGTCGTGAGCGATGGCGGCGGCGAACTACGTGCCGCCGTCCACACCCGACCCACGGCGCGAACGCGGCCGCCTGGATCGGGACGGCTTTCACCCTCGGCGGGGCCACCGGCCGAGCCCGCTCCGCCGATGGGGCCCTGAAGCTGGGCTCGCCGTGCGGGTGACGGTCGGTGTTGCGCACAACGTCTCGGCCTCACGCCGAGATTCCGGGCGACCTGAGCGTCTGGTCCAACCCGAAGGGGGGTGTCGGCGTGTCGGGGCTGTCTGGGGCCTCTGGGTGTCTGGAGTGCCCATTCTGGTCCGACTTGGCCCAAAGCGACCGTGTCCGCTATGAAATTCAGTGAATATCCCTTCATCGCCATGAATGGCCGCTTTCCTTCAGACGTCCAGGATCCGGCGTCAAAAGGTGTCACCATTCAAGGGGGAATCCCCCATATCGATAGATGACCCAATAGGGTCACCCATTTACCGGATCTTTCCCGGTACGGGGAATTCAACTCCGGCGTGGCGTTGTGGAGCGACTCGCGGTGACTGCAACCATTGTCCTGGTCCCAGCGCTCGCTCTGTGGGTAGGCACAGGCTGCATCACAGCTTGCGGACCAGTCGCGATCACGGTCGCATTCTGAAAGGAACGGTACATGTTCACGCCCACTCCTCGAACGAACTCCACAGCCATTCCAGCCCAGCCGAAGGCGCGTTACTCCATGACGAGAATGGTGATGCTCGCCACGGCCGGCTCCCTTTCTCTGGCATTGGTCACCCCCCTGTCCTCGGCGGCGAACGCGGCAAGCAGGGACGCAGGCGACGAGACGGCGGCCAGCGCCACCACGACCGCTACGGACAAGAGGCGGTGCAAGCCGCGCATCTTCTACAAGATTCACAAACTCTCGCCGAGAAACTTCTTCGTGCCCCGCACCCGCTTCATCGACGGTCCCGGCGGATCGATGACGGCGTCGATCGAGCGAGAGGCCGAAGTGCTCGCATACGTCGAGACCGGGAGCGAAAGGGAGAAGTCTGTCACCACCGAGGATGTGGTCCGCAGCCTGCGAAGGGCGGGAGTTCCCCACCTCGAGCAGCGGCACATGGTCCTCACCGGACACTCGTACACGCGAGAGGTCAGCAAGGGCATGTACGGCAACATGTGGTACCGCGTCTTCGGTTACCGCATCGGCTGGTCGTCATGGTCGGTGCTCGGTACGTGCCGCCACATCAAGGTCGCCAGCGGAATCGCCAACGTGCCCGCCAGGGTGGAAGGCTGGCACTACTGGGAGACCAAGCGCCCGCAGTACAAGGGTCGCGTGCTGTCCCCCAGGTAATGAGACGAAGTGCGACGCTGGCCGGATGAACGAACAGGCACGACCTTCAAAATCATAAGGTTCTTCACGCCGAATGATTGGAGAAGACCGTGCCTGTCCCTCTTGGCCGCGACATAGCCCTTCTCCTCATCGTCCACGGCGTTCACGCCGGGTGATCTGACGGACGTCGACAATACTCCGGCACAGATCAGCCGGTGGCGATCGCCTGAATCCTCATATGTTTTGCCGAGCGGAGGAGTGGCAGTGGCGTGAGCCGATGCTGCCCTCCTATCCGCGTCGGCGGCCTTTTGAAGGCGATCGCCGATTGCCGCCCAGCGTCAGGTGAGCGCTCTGATGTAGCGGCGGACGCGTCGCTTGGCCCGGTAGCCCGCCCTCAGCATCTTCGGCGGGATCTCCACGCGCAGGCGAGCCCTGCGGCGGGCGGCGACGTGCTCGGCTCCGTCGAGCAGGGAGCGCGCGGGCGTGCGAGGACCGATGACCAGGGCGGTGAGCAGCGCGACCCAGTCGCTGCCGCCCTGAGGGTGGAAGTAGTTCTGCGCGCACCACTCGGGCGAGGGTGTCATGAAGGCGCCGCGGGCCAGCTCGTCCAGCGTGCCGAGCACCCCGCTGCCCTCGAACACCAGGTTGATCATCTCGGCGTTCACCCCGAAGTCGGACAGCACCAGCAGCGGCACGTCCTGGGCGATCGCCTCCAGGGCCGCGGTGGAGCTGACCGTGACGAACCCCGCCGAGCTGGCCAGATGCTCGTGCATGGGGCCCGCGGCGAAGCGCACGGGCCCGGCCAGGCCGAGCTCGCGCCACAGCCGCTCGTAGTGGTGGCGCTCGTTGTGGGTCTGCCGCTCGTCCTCGAGCGCTCGCAGTTTCACCACGACGTCGAGGTCGGGGCGGGAGACGGCGAGCCTGTCGAGGGCGCGCAGGATCGACTCCCTGTCCTCGCGGCGCCTGGGCACCTTGGCCTGGGTGGCGAAGACCACCCTGTTCCCGCCCTCGACGGCGGGGACGTCACGCAGGAACGGCAGCCTGGCCAGGCCCACCGCCCCGCCCCCTCCGAGAGTGGCGGCCAGCTCGCCGAACTCGGCGACCTCGCGCCCGCTGTGCACGACGAACAGGTCGCAGCCGCTGCGGTAGAGCCACGCCTTCTCCGTCGCGGGCACCGAGATGCCGGGCAGCCCCGTGACGAACACCGGGCGCGGGCGCAGGCCGTCGAAGACCTCGGCGACCAGCACGTCCACGACAGGTCCTGTGCAGGCCACGAGGATCGCGTCGGGCCTCAGCCGCTCGGCGGCCCTCCGCAGTGCCCTGGCCGACAGCACGGGGACGGCGGAGGCGCGGGTGCCCGCGACGGCGGCGGCGATCTGCTCGGCCGAGGGGGTGATCGGGGTGCGCACGACCGCCAGCTCCGTCACGCAGTCGGGCGGCAGGTCGTCCAGCAGGCTGGCCGCCCACTTCAGGTAGGAGTCGGAGTCGGCCAGGGCCAGAACCTTCAACTGGGAGCTCCCGAGAACATCTGCAGGTGCGAACGGAGGGAAGGCGCCGCCCGGCTGGTCCACCAGTCGTCCGGCACGTGCACGGGCTCGACGGCGACCCCTCGCGGGCTGAGCAGCACCCGCAGCGAGCTGATCGCGGTCGAGGGAAGGCTCAGCACCCGCTGGCCGGCCGACAGCCCGCGCAGCGTCAGCTCGGCGGGCACCCCAGCGGCGTGGACGGTGACGCCTGGCCTCTCGCGGATCAGGGCCAGGTCGACGGGGTCCTCGCGGCGGTGCGGGAAGTAGGCGAACGGTTCGCGTTCGGCCAGCTCCCGCAGCCAGTGCAGGTAGCGCTCGCGGTGCACCAGGCCGTTCCTGACCAGGGAGGTGCCCAGCACGACGGTGCGCTCGGCCGGTCCGGGCACGCTTAGCGGCTGCTCGCGCAGCCAGCCGAAGTCGTGGCCGGTGAGCCCCACCCCCGCCTGCCGTACGGCCTCAGCCAGCTTGTCGGGCACGGGCAGGGCGGTGAAGACCGACAGCGAGCCGCGCCTGGCGGCCGCGCGCAGCCGCAGCGCCGCGAGCAGGCCCAGCGTGCCGCGCCACGCGCTGGGAGTGGCGCGGGCCCGCAGCAGCGGCTTGGCAGGTCCAGAGGACAGCAGTTCGAGCAGCCTGATCGTGGCCAGGCCGTCGTCGACGATCACGACGCGGCCGCTGCGTGAGGTGATCCAGCGCAGCTGCACCCTGCCGGAGAAGGCGTCGCCGACGGCGTTGAGCCTGCGCGGCATGCGCTCCTGCGGCTTGGCCAGCTCCAGCCCTTCGGGCAGGGCGAGCCCCACCAGCTCGCGCCTGGTCGCGGCGAGCGGACGCAGGCCCGCTCGCGGCACCACCAGCGTGCGGTCACCCAGCAGCCCGGCGTGGTGGGCCTCGACCGCGCACAGCATCTGTAGTGGCGACTCCACCCAGGCCACGGATTCCTGTTCTCTCACGACACGCGCCACGGTAGAACGCCCACCCGAAGCGTCAGCCAACTCAGAGTGAACAATGGAGAGATGAACATGAACTCACTGCTTCTCAACACCGACGGCGTTCAGATTCCGCAGCTCGGCTTCGGTGTGTGGCAGGTGCCGGACGACGAGGCCGAGCGGGCGGTGAGCACCGCCATAGCGGCCGGATACACCAGCATCGACACCGCCAAGCTCTACTTCAACGAGGAAGGGGTGGGGCGCGCGATCGCCAAGTCGGGCGTGCCGCGCGAGAAGCTGTTCATCACCACCAAGCTCTGGAACGACGAGCACGACAACGCCGAGGCGGCCTTCGAGACCAGCTTGGGCAAGCTCGGCCTCGACTACCTCGATCTCTACCTGATCCACTGGCCGGTGCCCTCGCAGGACAAGTACGTCCAGGCGTGGAAAACGCTCGAACGGCTCTACCGGGACGGCAGGATCCGCGCGATCGGTGTGTCGAACTTCACCGTCGAGACCCTCGAGCGGCTCATGAACGAGGCCGAGATCGTGCCCTCGATCAACCAGATCGAGCTGCACCCGCACTTCCAGCAGAAGGAGCTGCGCGCCTTCCACGAGGCCAACGGCATCCTCACCGAGGCGTGGAGCCCGCTGGGCCAGGGTAAGGGCCTGCTCGACGATCCGGGGCTGGCCAAGCTCGCGATGAAGCACGCCAAGTCGCCCGCCCAGGTCGTGCTGCGCTGGCACATCCAGCTCGGCAACGTGGTGATCCCCAAGTCCGTCACGCCCGAGCGGATCAGGGAGAACATCGACGTGTTCGATTTCACACTCGACGCCGAGGACATGGCCGCGATCGGCGCCATGAACACCGGCAGGCGCATCGGTCCTGACCCCGCCACCTTCGACTGGATGGGTTGAGCGTCCATGAGCGGGACGGCAGGCGCCCCGCCCGGCGTGAGCCGTCCCGCGATCCTTCATGATTGACCTCTGAAGGAGGCTCTCATGGCTGATCTGGCTTGGGGTATCGCGGCGACCGGTGGGATCGCCAGGACTGTCGGCGCGGTGATCGCCGCCGAGCCCGGGATGCGGGTGGCCGCGGTGGGCTCGCGCGACAGGGGCAGGGCGGCGCAGCTGGCCGCGACCCTGGGCGCGGAGTCGGCCTACGGCTCCTACGCAGAGTTGTGCGCCGATCCCGCGGTGGACGTGGTCTACGTGGCCACCCCGCACGCCCAGCACCTGGAGGTGGCCGAGGCGGCGATCGCGGCGGGCAAGGCCGTGCTGTGCGAGAAGCCGCTGGCGGCCTCGCTGGCCGACGCCGAGCGGATGGTGAAGCTGGCCAGGCAGGCGGGCGTCTTCCTCATGGAGGCCATGTGGATGCGCTTCAACCCGCTGATCAGGGGGTTGCTGACAGAGGAGCGGTTCGGGGCGCTGCGCACCGTCCAGGCCTCGTTCGGCTTCGTCCTGCCCTACCAGGAGGAGCACCGCCTCTGGAATCCCGTGCTGGGCGGTGGGGTCCTGCTCGACCTGGGCATCTACCCGTTCGGACTGGCGCAGTTGCTGCTCGGCGAGCCCGCTGAGACGCATCTCACAGGATCGCTCGCTCCTTCGGGCGTCGACGCCGAGGTGGGGGCGCTGTTGACCTACGAGGGCGGGGCTCGCGCGCTGCTCGACACCTCGCTCATCAGCCCGCTGGCCAACACCGCGACGGTGGTGGGCACGGGGCTGCGCGCCGACATCGCCGCGCCGTTCTGGGCGCCCCAGCGCATCACGCTGTCGGGCCCCGGGTTCGAGACCGAGGAGCACGTGCTCGACCCCGCCCTGAACGGCTACGCGGGCGAGATCCGCGAGGTGCGCGAGGCCCTGGCGGAGGGCAGGACGGAGAGCGCGATCATGCCGCTGGACGAGAGCCTGGCGATGATGCGCATGCTGGAGGAGGCCAGGGTCAGGCTGGGTGCTCGCTGAGCGCCTCGAGGTTGGCGCGGGCCCTCGTGGCCGCCTCCTCATGGCCGGAGCCGACGGCCATCAGGTAGTGGCCGCGGGCCCTGGCGTGGTGGCCCGCCCGGTCCTCCATCAGCCCGAGGTTGAACATCGCCCGGGGGGCGGCCTCCGGGTGGCCACTTTCCACCGCCTTTGCGTACCATTGGCGAGCGGCTTCGGCGTTGCCACAGCCCTCCTCGAGGACCCCGAGGTTGAACATCGCCCGGGGGGTGGCGGCCCTGCCGTACCAGTGCCGGGCCTCGTCGATCCGACCGTCCTCATCCTCGATGAGGGCGAGGTTGAAGGCCGCTCTGCGGGCGGCCTCCTGGTGCCCTGACTCGATGGCCAGGAGATACCATCTTCGAGCTTCGCGTGGACGGCGTCCGTCCTCCTGCAGGCCGTGGTTGAACAGGTCCTGGGGCGACATGACCTGACCGTAGATGATCGCGCGACCTTTATCAATTTGTATCCAACTTGCCTCATGTATTACCTTGGGGTCACTCCAGGCATAAACCGGACGAACCGGACATTGCCTGACATTGCAAAACACTCACAGGTCCTATGCCTGTGACCGCTGAATCCGCACCATGCGGAACCGGGGACCCAATCCTTCTGGGGTGAATCGGCACACCGTGCCGTAGGGCAGCTTCACGCCCGAACCCGTCAGCTAACCCGGTAAGCGGCATGAAGCTGAGCAAGGAGACTCCCCTTTTCATGGCCAAGCACCGTCGTAGCCGTGCCCCCAAGATGACCTACGCCCACGCCGCCCTCGGCGCCGCGGTTCTCGCAGGCACTCTTGTTCCCACGCAGGCCGCCCAGGCCGACACCGCTCCCGCCCCCCAGGACAAGTCCCACGTGGCCGCCATGGCCGCGAAGACCGACGGCAAGCAGGCCGCCGTCAAGCAGCAGCAGCGCGTCCCCGCCATGCCGACCGCCAGCACCGTCCTGGCCGAGGCGAAGAAGCAGATCGGCGTCAAGGAGAACTCCTCCGGCGGCGGCACCAAGTTCCAGCAGTGGTACGTCAACTCCCAGCGCGCCAGGGAGACCGTCGCCCGTGACGGCGGCAGCCCCCGTGCGTACGCCAACGCCGCGTGGTGCGCGATGTTCGTCTCCTGGGTCGGTGAGATGACCGGCGCCCGTCCCCAGGTCGGCTGGGACGCCTACACCGTCGCCCACGCCAAGTGGTTCAAGAGCAACGAGCGCTGGGGCACCACTCCCAAGCCCGGCGCGGTCGTCTTCTTCTCCTGGAGCGGCAGCAAGAGCATCAGCTCCATCAACCACGTCGGTTTCGTGGAGAAGGACAACGGCAACGGCACGATCACCACGATCGAGGGCAACACCGGAAACGGCGCCGTCGAGCAGCGTGTCCGTCCGAAGTCGCAGGTCGTCGGGTACGGCTACCCGCAGTACTCGGGCGCGTAGTCCCCGCGCGATTCCCCTGCCCCGGTCTCCGGGTGCGCCTGCCGGTCTCCTGACCGGCGGATGACACCCGGGGGACCGGGGCGGATCGCGTTCCGGGCGACGATCCCTCGACGCCCGTCCACGGGCCCCGCGTCGACCTCTCACCCGTTCCGGGGCAGGCCCCCGCGCCCCGGCCACCTCGTCACACTCCCGCCGGAGATCCCCCACCCTGCCCCGGCAGGGAATTAGTCACATCCGGCGGTGTCAGCCAGGGAAGCGGAGGAACGCCGGCGGAACGGCTGCCACCAGCCACACCCCGTTGGCGCTGACCCTGAACTCGTGTCCGCCCTCGTGCATCTCCCCCGCCGCGACGACCAGCACCACGGGAACGCCTCGCCTCGCGCCGACCCGCACGGCCGTGTCCCTGTCGGCCGACAGGTGGACGTACTGCCTCGACATCGGCAGCAGCCCCGACGCCTTGATGGCGCCGAGGCTGCGAGGGGCGGTCCCGTGGTAAAGGATCTCCGGAGGCTCGACGGCCTCCAGCCCGAGATCGACCGCCACCGAGTGCCCCTGGCTCGCCCTGATCAGGTCGCCCTCGATGACGTACCGCTGCTTGTCGTTGTCCGACACCACCCGGGAGAGCTCCTGCCTGGTGATGGGGAAGCCGTGGCGGGCCGCCGCCTCCAGCAGATCGTCGATCGGGACCCAGCCCCGCGCGTCCAGCGTGATCCCGATCGCGGCCGGATCGTGGCGCAGGTGCCTGGCGAGGTACTTCGAGATCCGCACGGTCCGGTCCTTCATGCAGGCATTGTGCCGCAGGGCGGCCGGAACCTTCTTCGGATCCACATCCGCGAGCCCGCCGCCCGCCTGCCGTCCGGCGAAGGGCAAGGCCCGCGGCGTCACACGTGGAGCGCAGCGCGGGCCAGGGGTGCCGCTCAGCCGCCGCAGGCGGCGAAGACGAAGGTGTCCTTCAGCATCGAGTAGCTGTCACGGACGCGCGTCGCCCCCGACGTCACGTCGTGCTGCATCACCGTCATCCTGGTCGCCTTGCCCTCCGGGTACTGCGAGACGTGCAGGGTGACCTGGTTGTCGCCCGTCCAGTCCAGCTTGTGGACCGTCCCCTCCTTGGGCAGCTTGATCGGGTGACTGCTGACCATCTGGTCGGAGTGCAGGTCGTACAGCGCGACCTTCGACCCCGCCACATGCACCGCGATGGTCCTGCCGTCGGCGCTGAGCGCGTAGGGGCCGTTGCCGGCGACCAGCTGCGGCGGCGTGCCCGACAGCAGCCGCCTGCCCGCCAGGTCGAAGACATGCATCTCCATCACCGACTCGTCGCCGTCGGCGCTGGTCAGGACCCTGTCTCCATCGCCGCTGAAGCCGATGAAGTTCTGGTACCTGGGCAGCGTCCCCAGCTTGTTCCCCGTCGCCGTGTCGAACAGCCGCACCCTGGACGTGACGACCGCGAGCCGCGCGCCGTCGTCGGAGAGCTGGAGCACCACGTCGTACTGGTTGGTCCTGGGCGGCAGCGCGTCCTTCGGCAGCAGGGTGACGCCCCCGTGCACGGTGCGGACGGCCAGCCTGCCGTCCTTCCTGAAGTAGGCGACCTTCCGCCCGTCGCCGGAGACGGCCAGCGGCGCCACCGCGTAGTCGACCTCCTTGCCGTTCGCGCCGACCGCCCGCAACTGGGCGTCCCTGAGCAGCGTGACCTTGCCTTCGTGGCTGACCAGCCGCCAGGTGCCGCACGGGACGGTGGCGCCGTCCTTCTTCACGCAGCCCTTCGCGGAGGCGTAGCGGATCGCGCCGTGCCCTGGGTCGGCCAGCGCCGTGCCCGGCAGCCCGAGCATCGCCAGTGCGACGGCGATCGCCGCCAGGATTCTGATCTTCATCTCGTCACTCTCCCGCCGTCAGCCAGGTGTAGTTCCTGGCGGTGACCGTGAACGTGTCGGCGGGCTTGACCGCGCCCGTCGTGGTGTCGACGGTGAGCACCCGTACCACCGTCGGCTTCTCGTCCCCGCCCGTGTGCGCCTTGACCGTGAGGCTGCCCTCGCCGGTCCAGTGGGCGAGGTAGACCGTCGCGTCCGGCCTGAGCGGCAGCGTCACCGCCGCCGACAGCCGGTCGGTGGTCAGGTCGTACAGGCGCAGCTTGGGAGGCACGCGCGTGTCGGCGTTGCCGCCGATGAGCACGGCGACGGTGTGACCGTCGGCCGACAGGGCGCGTGTGGAGGCGTTCATCACCACCTGCGGCGGGACCTTGGCGACGCTGTGGCCGTCCAGTCCGTGCGCGACCAGCGTGGTGGTGTTGTCGTTGTTGTGGCGCGTGGCCAGCGCCTCGTCCCCGTCGCCGCTGAACCCCTCGAGATCGTCGGCGGCGGGCAGCTTCACGATCTTCCCCGTGGCGACCGTGACGATCTTGCCAGGCTCGCGCGCCGCCTCGTCGTTGTGCTCCACCAGCACCCTGTCCCCCGCGTGCGAGAGCCAGGCTCGCAGACTGTCGGTGCCCTTCCTGGTCAGCGAGGCCGGCAGGACGGTCCCCCTGCCACCCGCGACCTTCCGCACGACCAGCCGGTGGTCCTTGACGCGCTCGTAGAGGATCCACTGGCCATCGCCGCTGATGGCGAACGCGCCCACGATGTCGGCCTTGCGCCCGCGGGCGTCCACCGCGGTGGCGGAGGCGCCGGCGACGGTGACCGTGCCGCCGGCCCTGAGCCTGAGGCGCCAGGCACCGCACGGGTGGCCGAGTCCGTCCGCGTCCTTGCACGCGCCCACCCACGCCATGCGGGCGGTGGCGGCGTCCGACTCGGCGGCCGTCGCCTTGGTGATGGTGGTCGCGGTGGTGTCCGCGTGTGCCGGGACGGTCGTCCCGCCGACGGCCAGTGCCACGGCCGCCGCTCCCAGAAGTGTCCTTTTCATGACCCCTCTCCTTCTTCAACCGGTTGGACTCCCCCATCGCGGGATCGGTTGGTCACAGGTCAGCCACAGCTGCGGTACGGCCGGCAAAAGCCGTCACGTCGTCCGGGGCGGGCGGGTGTCGCCGAGGCGATCAGAGAGGTCCTCCGGGGAGGGCGAGCCCTTGGGGGAGTCGAGCGGGGCAGAGTTGAGGCGGACGACATCGCCATGGGCGCTACCAGGCGCGACGAGATCTCCCGGGGCGACGTCACCAACGGATGACACCACCCAGCGGGACGAAGTCCATCCGGCAGGGCGAGGTCTCGCGGCCTGATTCGTCGAGCGGGGCAGAACCGAGGCAGACGACACCGCCCGGAGCGCTCTCAGACGAACCGAGATTTATCGGGTCGACGTCACCAGCGGATGGCATCACCAAGCGGGGTGCAGTCGAGCGGTCGGATTCGTGGAGCGGGGCGGTGTCGCGTCGGAACGCGGGGTACCGGCCACCGTGCAGCGAGGCGGCCCGGCGGGTCCGACTCGGAGGTAGAAGACGCCGGCGGGTCAGCCGGCGGGTTCGTACGCCTGGAGGAGCAGCCGTTCGGCGTCGTCGAGGTAGATCTCCAGATACGTCGCCGCGTCCTCCGCCCGCCGCGCCTCCAGCAGCCCCAGGAGCAGCCGGTTGCGTTCGACGAACGGCTCGTGCAGGGATCGGGGGTTGCGCATCGCGTGGAAGACCAGCCGCAGCTCCGCCAGCAGTTGCCGCATCGTCTCGTCCAGGCGCGGGCTTTGGTTGAGGGCGACGAGGGCCTGGTGGAAACGGCTGTTGGCGGTACCGACGTCCTGCCACCTGTCGTCGGAGGCCGAGCGTTCGGCCTCCTCCACCGTCTCCCCGATCAGCCGCAGCGCCTCGGGCGAGGCCTCGGCGCAGCGCCGTACGGCGGCGCCCTCCAGGACCCTGCGCATGCGGTAGAGGTCGGCTACGTCGGCGGCCGACAGGACGCGGACGAACACCCCACGGTTCAGCTTGTGGTCAAGCAGGCGCTCGTGCCCCAGCAGCCTGAAGGCCTCGCGGAGGGTGTTGCGTGAGACGCCGAGCGCGCTGCCGATCGCCTCCTCGGACAGGCGCTCGCCCGGCACGAACAGGCCCTCGATGATGCGCTCGCGCAGGATGTCGGCCACCCGCTCGGCCGTACTGCTGCGCCCCAGGCGGGATCGATCGTGCTCCAGCGCTGCCACCGCGTTATCCACAGTCCAAAGAGAATCATCGAACAAAACTCTTGTCGAATTGTTGAACGATCCTTAGATTCGATCGTAATACCCCCCACGCAGCTAGGAGCCATGACATGCACCAGACGCGGCGGGTGATCCTCGCCAGCCTGATCGGCACGTCGCTGGAGTGGTACGACTTCTTCCTCTACAGCACGGCGGCGTCGCTGGTGTTCGGCAAGCTGTTCTTCCCGACCTTCGACCCGCTCAGCGCGACCCTGCTCGCCCTGGTCACCAACGCGGTCGCCTTCGTCGCCCGCCCGCTCGGCGGCATCGTGTTCGGCCACTTCGGCGACAGGGTCGGGCGCAAGACCGTCCTGGTGGTGACGCTCCTGGTCATGGGCGTCTCGACGTTCCTCATCGGCCTGCTGCCCGGCTACGACGCCATCGGTGTGGCCGCGCCGATCCTGCTCGGCGTGCTCAGGTTCGTCCAGGGCCTCGGGCTGGGCGGCGAGTGGGGCGGCGCCGTCATCATGTCGATCGAGCACGGCGACCCGCGCCGGCGCGGCTTCAACGCCAGCTGGCCCCAGGTGGGCGTGCCCGCGGGCTTCATCATGGCCACCGCGCTGCTCGGCATCCTGAACGCGACACTGTCCGAGGCCGCGTTCCTGTCGTGGGGCTGGAGGGTGCCGTTCCTGCTGTCCGGCGTGCTGGTCCTGGTCGGCCTCTGGGTCCGGGTGAAGATCACCGAGTCGCCGCTGTTCGCCGAGATCGAGCAGAAGGGCGCCAAGGCCAGGATGCCGCTGATCGAGGTGCTGCGCACGCACCCCCGCGCGCTGCTGTCGGCCTTCACCGCGCGCATCGGCGTCGACGTGGCCTTCTACACCTTCACGATCTACATCCTGCTCTACATCACCACTGTGCTGAAGATGGAGCGCTCGGTCGGGCTCAACGCGGTCCTCATCGGCTCGGCCTGCCAGCTGCTGCTGATCCCGCTGTTCGGTGCTCTCTCCGACCGGTACGGCAGGCGCACGGTCTACCTGTCCGGCGTGGTCGGCGCCGCCGTCTGGGTGTTCTTCTTCTTCCCGCTGCTCGACACCAAGTCCTTCCCGCTCATCGTCGTGGCCGCCGTGGTCGCCCTGGTCACCCACGCGGCGATGTACGGCCCGCAGGCCTCCTTCATCGCCGAGCTGTTCAGCACCCGCCTGCGCTACAGCGGCGCGTCCATGGGCTACCAGGTGGCGGGCATCGTCGGCGGCGCCATCGCGCCGATCATCGCCCTGCAGCTCCACGCCACCTACGGCACGACCACCGCCGTGTCCGTCTACGTGGTGATCGCGCTGGCGATCACCGCCTTCGGTCTCGCCATCGCGCCCAGGAGCGCCGAGGCGCAGGCTCAGGCCGTCCAGGCCACGAGGTAGCCGCGAGAAGGGACGTGGGCGGCGGCTGCCACCGCCGCCCACCTGGAGGTGCTCGTGAGAGTCATCCTGATCATCGTCGCCGCCGTGCTCGCGGTCCCCGTCCTGGTCGGCCTGGTCGGCGGGTGGGAGAGCACGGACGGCGGCCAGGTCGCCGTCGTGCGCGACGGCGGGCCGCTCGACGACAACAAGGTCCGCCAGGTCATCCAGCCGGGCTCCGGCCTGACCTGGACCGGCTGGTGGTCGGCCGTCCACACCTACCCCGCCCAGCAGCGCTTCTACACCATCACCGCCGACGCCAAGCGCGCCACCGCCCTCGGCGTGGACGTCGTGACGGTCCCCAGCAGCGACGGGGTGAACCTCGGCATCGAGGGCACGCTCTACTTCACCCTCAATCTCGACCCCGCGACGTTGAAGACCTTCGACGACAGGTACGGCACGCGCACCTACAAGGGCGAGCTGTACGCGTGGGAGGGCGACGAGGGCTGGTCGGCCTTCTTCGGCCAGGCCGTGCGGCCGGTCATCGACAACGCGCTGCGCATCCAGGTCGGGGGCATGCGCTGCGCGGAGCTCGTGCCGTCCTGCGCGCTGCTGGGCAGTTCCACGCTCAAGGCCCAGGACAGCAACGCCACGATCGCCAAGGTGCAGGACGGCGTCAACAGGACACTGGCCCGCGACCTGGCCGCCACGCTCGGCGGCGAGTACCTGACGGGGCTGCGGTTCACGCTGGCCAGGGTGGCGCTGCCCGAGCCTGTGCAGCAGTCGGTGGACCGCTCGCTGGCGGCCAACGCCGCCGTCTCGGAGGCGCAGGCGAGGGTGGCGCAGGCCAGGGCGGAGGCCGAGGCGAACAGGGCCAGACAGGACGGCTACGACAAGTGCCCTGCCTGCGCGGAGATCGAGAAGCTGAGGGCCCTGCCGAAGGGCATCACCGTGTACGCCCCCGGCAACCCCGAGGCGGTGGTGATCCCCTCCCGCTAGCGAACGCTCCCAGGTCCAGCCGCTCGTGAGGGGGAGCGACCGGCCGTGGCTTGTGCCCGACAGTCCTGTGGTCTCCCTGTCAGATGCTGCGATCGGCTTGACGGGGGGTACGGTCGGCGCTCTCGTGGTGCGTGTCGTGCTCGCGGCGCTGGTGGTGGCAGATGGTGGCGGCGGCCAGCGCGGCGCTCCAGATCGGCCGGAAACACTCCGGCCGCCTGCCGCGAAGGTATGGAATCCAGGGCGGGAAGATCTCGCCCCACCGCCGGGTCGGTCCGAGGGGCGCCCGCGCTGCGGGGGGACCAGCGCTCGCGCTCCTGCCGACGTGTGTCGGCCGGCGTCGCGACGGCGGACAGCAGCCGTGACCTTACGGCGGGGGTCGAAAGGCATATGAGTATAAACGTTCCGCCTCAACCCCGGATCGCCCACCCTTCATCGGGCCACCTCCGTGACGGCGGCGGGGCGGGCGCCGTACTCGACGCTGTCCTCGGTGAGCTCCATGAACGCCTCCTCCAGGGAGGCGCTGCGCGGCGTCAGCTCCCGCAGCGCGATCCATGCCCGCAGCGCCAGCTCGCCGATCCCCGCAGCGTCCATGCCCCGCACGGACAGTGCCCGCTCGGACAGCTCTTGCTCAGACAGCTCTTGCTCAGACAGCTCTTGCTCAGACAGCTCTTGCTCAGACAGGCCTTGCATGGACTGGCCTTGCACGGACGGGTCGCCGCCCGCGGCCGTCTCAGGCGTCGGCGGGGCCGTGCGGGGCGTGCCGGGCGTCGGCGGGGCCGCCCGCTCGGCGCTCGCGGCGGTCTCGGCGGCTACGGTCGCGCCGTGCGCGCGCAGGATCTGCGCCAGCCGTTCCGGGTGTGCCGCGCGCAGCAGCACGTCACGCTGGAAGCGTGCGGCGAGCGCGTCCATGGTCGTGTCGGCGATCAGCCAGCCGCGTCCGATGACGACGACGTGGTCGGCGGTGATCGCCAGCTCGTTCATCAGATGGCTGGAGAGCAGGACGGTGCGGCCTTCGGCCGCGAGTGAGCGCAGCAGCTCGCGGATCCATCTGCCTCGGCCTCAGCCCAGATGAAGGCACGTTCTCGCTGGAGAAGCTCCCCAAGAGCCCACTCGGCGTAGGCGACGTACTCGCCAGCGTCACGTGCCATCCCTGCAGCGTGACAGGGCACGCCAACGGCACGCGCCCACATTCCCCCAGCCATCCCCGTTGTGATCCTTTGGGGAGGGACCCCGAACAACTCCTATATCTGGAGCTGCAGTCGGGTGAAACACGTCGCTACCGCCAATTTCTGCACTCAGCCTCCCCGAAGACCTTGTTGTGAGCGTGTGGCCTGCCCCGAGCAGAGAGCTTCGGGGGCCGATCGGGGCAGGCAGCTCACGGCGCATCTGACGCGGGCTGATCACGGTCGCGCGATCGTCTGCCGCTGCGGTACGGCTGCGCGCCGGCGATCGCGCCGGTTGGCGTGCACGCTGGTGAGCGTGACGGCGGCCAGGACCGCGATGATCACTGCGAGCGAGGCCAGGGTGGGGATCTCCGGCACCTGTGGCCAGATGCCGTGCGCCCAGTGCAGGACGAGCTTGACGCCGATGAACGCCAAGATCACGGCGAGTCCGTGGTTGAGGTGGCGCAGCTTGGTCAGCGCGCCGATCAGCACGAAGTACAGCGCTCGCAGGCCCAGCAGCGCGAAGGCGTTGGTGGCGAAGACCAGGAAGGGGTCTTCGGTCACTCCGTACACGGCGGGTACCGAGTCGACGGCGAAGACGATGTCGGTGGCGAAGACGGCCACGATCGCCAGCGCCAGCGGGGTCAGGGCGCGGCGGCCGCCGTCGCGGACGATGAGGTGAGGGCCGCGGTAGTCGTCGGTGACCGGCATGACGCGGCGCAGCAGCCGGATGGAGCGCATGGCGGAGATGTCGACCTGCTGCTCCTGGCCGGTCATCGCGTCCTTGACGAGTTTCCCGGCGGTGACGATCAGGATGGCGCCGAACAGCAGGAACGCCCAGGTGCCGCTCTGCAGGGCGGCCGCTCCCAGCGCGATGAAGATCGCCCGCAGCACCAGGGCGCCGACGATGCCGTACAGCAGGACGCGTTGGGCCAGCGCGTCCGGGACTGCGAAGGCCGACAGCAGCAACATGAACACGAACAGGTTGTCCACCGACAGCGACTTTTCCACCACATATCCGGTGAAGAACTCGAGCGCTGTCCCGGAGCCGAACGCCTGCCACACGTAGGCGCCGAAGGCCAGCGGCAGCGCCAGGTAGAAGATCGACCACCCCAGCGCCTCGCCCATCCGCACACGGTGCGGGCGCCGCGTCAGTATGAAGTCGACGGCCAGCAGCACCGCCAGGCCGGCCACCGTAATGGTCCACAGCTGCGGCGAACCGATAGATTCCGGCGAAAGGGTGATGTGAGTCGTCTGAGCCGACACGGGACCTCCTCGAACAGCCGAGCATGTTCGAGGTCTCCTTCACCCCTGTCGCGCGGGCGGCCGTCCCGGGGACCCTGCCTGAGGTCCGTACTGACCGGGGTCGGCGCTTGGGAAGTACTCCCCTCGCCTTTCAGGGTAGGCCACCTGCTCCGGCACCTCCACCCGCAAGCACTGGCCGACCTACCACGGCTCGGTGACGAGGTTTGACCGTTGGTGCGAGCTGGGCGGATAGTGGAGGCAGCGCGAAGGGGAGTACCCGCCGATCGCCTCGATCGACATCCCGATCGCCACCACGGCCCTGCCAAGGGTCCGGCGGGGTGGCCCTCCCGCCGACGCGGAGGGCGCGGGAAGACCTTCGTCCCCATGACCGCATGGTCGTGGCGAGACGAAGGGAAGGCTCACATGTCCATCATGACCGAGATCCTCATCGGCATCCTGCTGTTGCTGTCCGCGCTCATCAGCGCCGCCGCCCTATGGGTTGGACCACCGCGATCACACGCAGACCACACCGCCGCAACAGGTCCTCCTCGGTCGCCTGCTCAGGCACACGGCAGAAGGCGATGAAGTTCTCGGTCTCTCCCGTCTTGAGGACCTGTTCGATCCGACAGGGGAGCGCATCCGCCGTCTCACTGTTGGTCTCAGGGCGCCTGCGGGACAAGGGCACGCGTTCCATCAGCGTGGTCGTACCACAGACATACCGATAGTCGAACTTGACGGTAGTGCGCGCGTGTGTGTCGCTCACCAGAGATCGGAACAACTCCTCGAGCACGGAGTGCGGTCATAGTCTCGTTCGTACTCGAACGTTCTGCCAAGTTGTCCTGAGCCGCGCGGGCACCGGTGAAGATCACGTCGCGTCGGCCGGGGTCGTGGGCTGCTGAGCCAGGGCGACGGTGCCGATGTCGCGAGCCGTCTGGGCCAGGGCACGGATGTGCGCGCTCTCGCTGCTGATGCGCCAAGTCAGCGCCCATTGGGTGGCCGGGGCGTCGGTGATCGGCAGGAATACGACCCCCGGGTGGCTGTAGTACCGAGTGGTGTGGGCGTTCAGTGGAGAGACGCACCATCCCGCGGCGACGAGGGACAGCACCTCGTGGAAGGTGCGCGCGCTCGCTCCCCGCGGGATGCGGCGGCCGCTCGGGGTGCGCCAGGGAGCCATGGATTCCACCCAGTAGTCGGGCGCGTCCGCGCCGCCGTCGACGACGAGGTGGTCGCCGAGGTCTTCCAGGGACGCCGAGCCCCCGGCGGCCAGGGGGTGGTTGGCGGCCACGGCCAGGACGCGGCCTTCGGTCAGCACGACCGGGCCGACGGTGAGGTCGGGCTCCCTGACGGGCAGCCACAGCAGCTGCAGGTCGGCCTGGCCGGTGCGCAGCTGTGTGAAGGGGGCGCTGAAGTGGAACTCGGCGATCTGGACGTCGCTTCCCGGATAGCGGCTGCGGAAGGTGTCGATGAGGTGGCGGAGCGGCGGCTGGGCCCTGGCCTTCGCCCAGCGCCACCCTGACCGCGTGACCAAGCTCGCCCTGCTCGACGCCACCGGGCTTGACCTGCCCGGCACCTGGATGTGGGAGTCGTTGAAGATCCCCGTCATCGGTGAGCTGGCCGTCAAGCTGTCCACCGGCAAGTCCGCCGTTCGCGGCCTGGCCGAGGGCATGATGGTCAACAAGCAGCGCGTCACCGACCAGCTGCTGGACGAGTGGTGGGCGCCGATGACCTTCCACGACAACATCCGCGCCACCTACCTGCTGGAACGCCGCCTGGACTGGCTGCCGACCGAACGCGCCCTGTCCACCACCGAGACCCTGGTCCTTGTGCTGTGGGGCAGGCAGGACACCGTCCAGCCCGTGGAGCGCGCACACCACTTCGCCGAACTGCTGCCCGACGCCCGGCTCCAGATCCTGGACGGCTGCGGCCACGCCCCCAGCTGGACTGCCCGGAACCGGTCAACCAGCACCTCCAGACCTTCTTCGCCGACTCACCGTGACCATCCTCACCACCTGCCCGTCGTGCTTCAGGGCGATGTTGCCCAGCCTGGCACCTGAGGGTCCAGGCGAACGATCCTGTCAGCCGCGCCGGTCCTCCTGCTCGGGAGATCGCGACGGGGCGAGGGTTCAGGTGTCAGAAGTAGACGCCGCAGTGCAGGATCACGTTGGCGTACGGGCGGGCCTCACCCGTCCGTACCGCCAGCTTCACCTCGCGCGACAGGCGTTTGAGCTCCTCGTGCGGGACGTACTCCAGGCCCGGCAGCCGCTCCCCCAGCAGGGCCGGCGCAGGCCGGGTTGGCCTCGCCGACCTCGCTGGCCGCGACGGCGCCCTCCACGACCAGTTCGGCCAGCAGGCCGTCCAGCACCTCGGCGAAGGACGGCACGCCCGCCACGAAGGCCAGGTCCACCACCTCCACGCCGGCGGGGATCGGCATCCCGCTGTCGCAGACCAGCACCCGGTCGGTGTGGCCGAGCCTGGCCAGCTGGCCGGCCAGCGCCGCGTTGAGTATCCCCGAGCGCTTCACAGCTCCTCCCCGCGGGGATACGAGCTCTGGGCGCCCTCCCTGCGGACGGCGGCGGCGCCCACCTTGGCCGCGAAGCCCGCCGCCTCCGGCAGGGTGTCGCCGAGGGCCAGGCGCCAGGCCAGCGCGCCGGTGAAGGCGTCGCCCGCGCCCGTGGTGTCCACGACGTCCACGACGGGGCTCGGCACCACCGTCACGACCGCCCCTTCCGGACGGCCAGGGGCACCGTCCCCATGAGCCGCGACACCACCCGGCGCGGCCTCCGGAACGCCCGCGTGGTCGGGAGCGCCCGCCGCGGCGTCCACGAAACCAGGCGGCCCGGCGGTCGGGGGCTCGGCCACCACCGCGCCGTCCGCCCCCAAGGTGATCACCACCGATCGCGGTCCCAGCGCGAGCAGCGCGCGCGCCATCCCGGCGGGCTCGGAGACGGCATCAGCCGAGGCCGCGCCCAGCAGGAACGCCGCCTCGTGCTCGTTGACCACCAGCGGATCGGCCAGCGCCAGTAGCTCGCCGGGCAGCTCGCGGGGCGGTGAGGCGTTCAGCACCGCCCTGCGGGCGGCGCGGGCGGCCTCCGTCACGGTGTCGAGCGGGATCTCCAGCATGAGCGAGACCACCGCCGCCCCGCTCACCAGGTCGCCGGCGGCTGTCACGTCCGCGGGGGTGAGGCGCGCGTTGGCGCCGGGCGAGACGATGATGCTGTTGTCGCCCTCGGCGTCGACGGTGATGAGCGCGACGCCGCTGGCCCCCTCGGTCTCCATCACGTGCTCCACGCCGACACCCTCGGCGGCGAGCCCCTCGACCAGGCGAGCGCCGTACTGATCGGTGCCGGTCCTGGCGAGCAGGGCGACGTCCGCGCCGAGCCTGGCGGCGGCGACGGCCTGGTTGGCGCCCTTGCCGCCGGGGAAGGTGTCGAGGTCGGAGCCCATCACGGTCTCGCCGGGCGCGGGCCTGCGCCCGACCCTGACCACGAGGTCGGCGTTGACCGACCCCACGACCACCACGTCCATGGTCAGCTCGCGAACTCGGAGACGTTGTCCTTGGTCGCGACCTTCACCGGCACGGCCACCGTCTGCTGGATGCTCTCGCCCTTGGCGGCCTTCACCGCTCCGGCGATGGCCTGCTGGCCGAGGACCTTGGGCTGCTGGGCGACGGTCGCGGCGAGGGTGCCCGCCTGGACGGCCTTGAGCCCGTCGGGGGTGCCGTCGAAGCCGACGACCTTCACCGCCGAGCCCGCCTTGGCGCCGAGAGCCTTGATCGCGCCGAGCGCCATCTCGTCGTTCTCGGCGAAGACGCCGGTGACGTCGGGGTGCGACTGCAGGAGGTTGGTCATGACGTCCAGGCCCTTGGTGCGGTCGAAGTCCGCGGGCTGGGAGGCGACCACCTGGATGCCGGGGTAGGCCTTGATGCCCTCGGTGAAGCCCTGTCCCCTGTCGCGGGAGGCGGAGGTGCCCGCGACGCCCTGGAGCACCACGACCCTGCCCTTCTCCCCCATCTGCTTGGCCAGCTCCTCGGCCGCCAGCTTGCCGCCCTGGACGTTGTCGGAGGCGACGGTCTGCTTGACCTCGGCGCCGTTGACGCCGCGGTCGGCGGCGATGACCGGGATGTTGCTCCGCTCTGCCGCCTTGACGGCCGGCGCGGCCGCGTCGGAGTCGACCGGGTTGATGACGATCGCCTTCATGTTCTGGCTGGTGAAGTTCTGGACCTGGTTCACCTGCTGCGAGGCGTCGTTCTGGGCGTCGGTGACGGTCAGCGAGACGCCGAGCTTCTTGGCCTCCTCCTCCGCGCCCGCGCGCAGCTGGACGAAGTAGGGGTTGTTCAGTGTGGAGACCGACATGCCGATCTTGATATCCCCCGAGCCGCCGCCCGTGGCGGTAGGCCCGGTGGTGTCGGCCGAACCGCAGGCGGTCAGGCCGAGCGCGAGCGCGGCACCGGCCGCGATGATCCTCAGCTTCATGACTGTTCTCTTCCCTTAATTGCTTGACCTGCGACGCAGGGTGTCGACGAGGACCGCGAGCGCGATCACGACGCCGATCACCACCTGCTGCCAGAAGGCGGAGACGGACAGGAGATTCAGGCCGTTGCGCAGGACGGCGAGGATGAGCGCGCCGACGAAGGTGCCGAAGGCGCGGCCCTTGCCTCCGGACAGGCTGGCCCCTCCGATGACGACGGCGGCGATGGCGTCGAGCTCGTAGCCGGCGGCGGCCTGCGGCTGGGCGGAGGCGAGACGGCTGGCCAGCACGATGCCCGCGACGGCGGCGAAACCGCCCGACAGGGCGTAGGTGACGAGCTTCTGCCTGTTGACCTTGATGCCGGAGAGCCTGGCGGCCTCCTCGTTGCCGCCGATCGCGTACATGGCGCGGCCCGGATAGGTGCGGTTGAGGATGACGGCGGCGATGAGACCCATGACCACCATGACGATCACCGGGATGGGCAGGTAGCCGCCGATGGTGTCGCCGACGTGGGAGACCGCGTCGGGCATGGCGATCGGGCTGCCCTGGGAGATGACCAGAGCGAGGCCCCTGGCGATGCCGAGCATGGCCAGGGTCGCGATGAAGGGGGGCAGCTTGCCGTACGCGATGAGGGCGGCGTTGGCCAGCCCGCACACCACGCCGACGGCCAGCGCGATCACCGTGGCCAGCGGCCACGGCAGGCCCGAGGTCGTGGACAGGTAGGCCAGCGTGATCGCCGACAGGGCGGCCACGGAGCCGACCGACAGGTCGATGCCCGCGGTGATGATGACGAACGTGGCGCCGAAGGCGAGGATCGCGGTGACGGCCGCCTGCACGCCGACGTTGAGCAGGTTGCTCACGCTCAGGAAGTCGCTGGACAGCAGCGACAACGCGACGGCCAGGACCACGAGCGCGACGAGCGCGCCGTTCTCCGAGAACCAGACCTTCGTTCTACTGGACACGAGTTCCCTCCACCTCGGTGACGGCCAGCGCCATCACCGTGTCCTGTGTCGCCTCGCCCGCGGGGAGTTCGCCGACGAGCCTGCCTCTGGCCATGACGAGCACTCTGTCGCTCATGCCGATCACCTCGGGGAGATCGCTGGAGATCATGAGGACGGCGTGGCCCGAGGCCGTCAGAGAGTTGATCAGTTGGTAGATCTCGACCTTGGCGCCGACGTCGATGCCGCGGGTCGGTTCGTCGAGGATGAGGACGCTGACGTCGGCCAGCAGCCACTTGCCGATGACGACCTTCTGCTGGTTGCCGCCCGAGAGCGTGCGGACCTCCTGGCCGAGCCCGCTCATCCTGACCCCGAGCTGGCCGGCGACCTTGGCGGCCGCCTTGCGCTGGCCCGAGCGGTCCACGAAGCCGCCGTGGCTGGCGTCGCCGAGCGTCACCAGGCCGAGGTTCTCGGCGATGTCGGCGCCGAGCACCAGGCCCTGCCCCTTGCGGTCCTCCGGCACCAGGCCGAGGCCCGCGGCCATCGCCGCGTGGATGTCTCCTGCGGGCAGCGGCCTGCCGTCCACCGTGACCTCGCCGGTGTCGTAGCGGTCGGCGCCGAAGATCGCTCTGGCCACCTCCGTACGGCCCGCGCCCACCAGCCCCGCCAGCCCGACGACCTCGCCCGCGCGCACCTCGAAGGAGACGTCGTCGAAGGCGCCGCGCCTGCCGAGCCCGCTCACCTTCAGCAGGGCCCTGCCGGGCTGCTCGGGCTCCCTGGGGTACTGCTGGTCGATGGGGCGGCCGACCATGAGCCTGACGAGCTCGTCCTCCGCTGTGTTCGCCGGCACCTCGGCCACCGAGCGCCCGTCGCGCAGGACGGTCACCCTGTCGCCGATCTGGGCGATCTCCTCGAGGTGGTGGGTGATGAAGACGATCGCCACGCCCTCGTCGCGCAGCTGCCTGACGATGGAGAAGAGCTTGTCCACCTCGCTGGTGGTCAGCACCGCGGTCGGTTCGTCCATGATCAGCACACGGGCGTTCAGCGCGAGCGCCTTGGCGATCTCGACCATCTGCATGCGCGCGATGCCGAGCGTTCCGATCCTCCTGCGCGGGTCGAGGTCGAGCCCGACCCTGTCGAGCAGCTCACGGGCCTGGCGGTGCATGGCCTTGACGTCGATGAAGCCGAACCTGCGGGGCGGGCGGCCGAGCGCGAGGTTCTCCCCCACCGTCAGCTCGGGGACCAGGTTGAACTCCTGGTAGATGGTGGCGATGCCGAGGCGCTGGGCGTCGCCTGCCGTACGGACCTCCACGGGCTGCCCGTCGAGCAGGATGCGGCCCTCGTCGGGGTGGTAGGCGCCGGAGAGCATCTTGATCAGCGTGCTCTTGCCGGCGCCGTTCTCGCCGAGCAGCACGTGGACCTCGCCGGTGCGCAGGGAGAGGTCCACACCGTCCAGCGCGAGGACGCCGGGGAAGCGCTTGCGCAGGCCCTCGACCCTGAGGATCTCCTCGCTCATCTCATGCACCCTTCCTCTCGCAGGACCTGCGGACGACCAGCTCGGCGGGCAGGACCACCGACTGCCCGCTGCGCCCCGCGACGCCCTGCAGCAGCAGCCGTACGGCCGTGCGCCCCATCTCGGCGGTGGGCTGGGCGATCGCGGTGATCGGTGGATCGACGTGGACGAACCACGTCACGTCGTCGAACGAGGCGACCGCCACGTCGCCGGGGATGCTCAGCCCCCTGGCCCTGATCTCGTCCAGCCCGCCGAGTGTCATCAGGTTGTCCCCGAAGAAGATCACCTCAGGCGGCTCGGGGAGGTCCAGGAGGCGCGCCGTGATGGCCCTGCCGCTGCCCTCGCGGAAGTCGCCCGCGGCCATGTACTCGGCCCTGAGGTCGAGGCCCGCCTCGGCCATGGCGGCGGCGAAGGCCTCGGTCCGCTCGCGGCCCGTCGACAGCGTGGCCGGTCCCGAGGCGAAGGCGATCCTGCGGTGCCCCCGCGACTTCAGGTGCGCCACGAGCTCGGCGATGGCCGTGGCCCCGTCGGCGCGCACGGACGGCACGTCGAGGCCGCTGATCGTGCGGTCCAGGAAGACCAGCGGCCTGCCCGTGCGGACCAGCTCCTCCACCAGCGGGGTGACCTCGGCGGTGGGGCAGATCAGCAGTCCGTCGACGCGCTGCTCCACCAGCGTGCGCACGTAGTGGTCCTGCTCCTCCGCCCGTTCGTCGGCGTTGCCGATGATGACGGTGTAGCCCGCCTGCCTGGCCTCGTCCTCCACGCCTCTGGCCAGCTCGGTGAAGAAGGGGTTGAGGATGTCGCCGATGATCAGGCCGAGCGTCCTGGTGGCCTCGGTGCGCAGCGACCGCGCGACGGCGTTGGGGACGTAGCGGAGCTCCTTCATGGCCGCGTAGACGCGGTCGCGGGTCTCCTCGGTGACCGACGGATTGTCGTTCAGGACGCGGGAGACCGTGGCGACGGAGACGCCGGCGTGTGCCGCGACGTCCTTGATGCGTGCCATGAGTCCTCCATGTAATCGATTACATCACCATAGGTAATCGATTACATAGATGTAAACAGCGGGCACTGTGATTCAGGTCACAGCGCCCGCGCCGGGATCAGACGGAAGCGGAGGCGGGCCTGGCCGTACGCCATCTGCCCCTGAAGGCGAGCATGGAGACCAGGAAGACCACCTGTCCCGCGAGGCCGACCAGCAGCCACGCGCTCCACCCGCCGGCGGCCACGACCTGCGGCGACACCAGGAGCAGGACCACGATCATGATGCGCACCACCATGCCCCAGAGGCCGAGCGCGGCGCCCTGCAGGCGGGGCTCCACGTCCTCGGCGTCCTCGGAGAAGTTCGCCATCCACGGCACGTAGGCCACGCCGAGCATCAGGAAGAGCGCGGCGTAGACGGCGACGACCGCCGGGCCCGAGGCCCCCGAGCCGATGAGGGCGACGAACACCCCGAGCGTGGCGATGGTCAGCACGGTGCCCGCGAGCGTGAACGGCTTGCGCAGCTGCAGCCGGTCCGACACCCGCCCGACGACGATGACCGCGACCGCGTTGAGCACGATGCCGAACGCCACGACGCCGTTGGCCTGGGCGGCGCTCATCGCGAAGGAGTCGACCAGGATGGTCTGGCCGAAGATCGCGAAGGTCCAGTAGAGCACCTGCCAGCCGGTGTTGCCGAACACGTGGGCCCACAGGTGGGGGTGCCTGAGCAGCTCGCGGACCTTGCCGGGGTCGATCTTCCCCTCGGTGGCGACCGCCACCTCCGCCGACATCACCTGGGCCCTCAGCGCGGCCGAGGGCTCGGCGATCTGCCAGATGATGACGGCGCAGAGCACCAGCGAGACCACGCCCATGATGATCGCCTGCGACTGCCACGCGTTGCCGAACATCGGCAGCGTCAGGCTCGCGATGACCGAGGCCAGGAAGGAGGCGCCCACCGGCCCCCAGGTCCAGAAGCCGAACGCCTGCGCCCTGCCCACGCGAGGGGAGAAGTCCCGCACCAGGCTGGCGGTGATCGTGATGGCCGCCCCCTCGATGAACAGCATGAGGCAGCGCACGAACATCAGCCCGCCGACGGTGTCGACGGTGGCCAGCAGGAAGTTGCAGGCGGCGGTGACCGTCAGGGTGGGAACCAGGATCGTCACCCTGCCCCACCGGTCGGACAGGATCCCGCCGAATCCGGCCGACAACCCGCCCACCAGCACGGAGAGGGCGGCGATGAGGCCGTAGACCTCCAGCGACATGTCGAGGTCCTCGCGCAGCAGCGGGAGGATCGTGGCCAGCGTGGTCTCGAAGTTGGCCACCAGGCTTGCCAGCACGGCGACCGCCAGCAGGCGGACGCGCCGCGCGCCGACGGGATAGACGGTGAGCTCGCGGACGTAGAACGGCTTCACTCCAACCTCCGAGCGGTGGAAGGTTGCTCTAGAACGCGCTTCTAGATTTCTCAAAGTTTCGCGCCGCGCGCCGTGACGTCAACGTTTCGTCACGTCACGATGTGATCTCGCTCACAGCCTGGAGCTGTCTGACTGGTGAGACTGGTGAGGTTGTAATGGAATCGCGGCCGATTCCGAGCACGCGGTTTTCCAAATAGTCATAAACTCCGCGCCGTGAGCCTGCCTGTACGTGAACGTTCCCCCCGGCCCGGTGGCGGCCGCCATCGGCGGCCCGTGCCCACGTCCCTGCCGCCGGACGCCCCTGCCCTCGTGCTGGCGTGCCCCGCCGACCCCGGCGGCTACGCCGAGGAGATCGTCGGGCTCGTGCGTGTCGACAACCCGCACATCGAGGTGCGCCTGGCCACGTTCGAGGATCTCGCAGACCAGCTCCCGCAGGACCGCGCCGCGATCGTGGTGCCGCTGACGCTCTGGCCCGACCCCGCGGTCACCGAGGAGATCTCCAAGGTCGTCGCGGCCACCGGCGCCGACGCCACCATCACCGACGCGCTCGGCCCGCACCCGCTGCTGGCCGAGGCGCTGCACATCAAGCTGGCCGAGAAGGAGCTCGCCAGGGCCGACAGGATGCGCCTGCTCAGCGTCTCCAGCCCTGTCGACGCGGTCATCCTCGGCACCGTCGGCGGCGAGCAGGCCGTCCACGCCGCCCAGGCCACCGCCGTACTGCTCGCCTCGCGCCTCACCCTGCCCGTCGTGGCGGCCTCGCTCGACAGCGAGCCCGGCGTCGACGTGGCCGCCGCACGGCTGCGCGCCGCGGGCGCCGAGCGCCTGGCGATCTCCCCCTGCCTCATCGGGCACGAGGCCGACGCCTCCGTGCTGGAGTCGGCCGCGGCGAGCGTGGGGGCCGGATTCGCCGACCCGCTGGGCGCGCACGGGGCCGTCGCCGAACTTGTCGCGCGTGCTTACGGCAGTCAACTGGCGACTTGACCGCTCTTGTGAAGATCGCGGCCCAGGCGTTACCGTCTGCGCATGCGCAGCGTCCACGTCACCGGCGAGCGGCTGGGCCTGCGTGAGGTGACCGTCGACGACGTCGACGCGCTGCACGCCGTCTACGGGGATCCGGCCGCCACCCATCATCTGCCCTTCGACCCGCGCACCCGCGAGGAGGTCGCCGAGATCGTCGCCGAGGCGATCACGGCGGCCGCGGCGACCCCTCGCCGCCTGTACGTGCTGGCCGTCACCGACAGCGAGACGCGCGCGGTGATCGGCGTGGCCCGCCTGCACATCGAGGCCGACCACCCGCACAGCGCCGAGATCGGCCTCGGCCTGCGCTCCGACCTGTGGGGACGTGGCATCGGCACGGACCTGATCCGGTTACTGCTGAAGTTCGGCTTCAAGGACCTGGGGCTGCACCGCCTCTGGGGCGCCCGCTCCCCCGCGAACACGGCCGCGCAGCTGGCGATGCTCGTCGCGGGGATGGTGGAGGAGGGGCGCATCCGCCATCACGTGCCCACCCCCGCGGGCTGGCGCGACTCCATCGTGCACTCCGCCCTGGCCGACGAGTGGCCCGCCCACTGAAGCCGATCGGCTCAGCCACTGCCGGAATTGGTCGTTTTAAGAAATTTCTCATCTTTGCTCCGTCGGTCCCACCGACCCGGAATGATCTAGACCGGTCGAGTGCCGACCGATCCGATTGGAGCAATGTGCGAAGAAGTCTTTCTCTCCTTGCCACCGCCTTCGTCGTGGTGGCGGCGGTGCTGCCCGTACCCGCGGCCGGTGCGTCGGCAGGAAACGGAAGCCCGGCTCCTCCGGGGAGCGGCGGCATCGCCTGGGCGCCCTGCCAAGAGGAGCCCACCGCCGAGTGCGGCAAGCTGGCCGTCCCGATCGACTGGTCCAAGCCCGATGGGCCCACCATCGACCTGGCCGTCGCCCGCCGCAAGGCCACCGACCCCGCGGCCCGCGTCGGCTCCCTCGTGATCAACCCGGGCGGGCCCGGCGGTTCCGGCGTGGAAGCCGCCTACGGCGCCCCCGGTTTCTTCACCGAGGAGCTCCAGCGGCGCTTCGACATCGTCGGCTTCGACCCGCGAGGCGTGGGCCGCAGCCACCCGGTCGTGTGCTCGGCGTCGGTGTACAACCAGATGCCGCACGCGGTCATGACGAGCCAGGCCGACTTCGACAGGTGGAGCGCCTACGCCAAGAGGCTGCGCCAGGACTGCCGGGCCCGAACCGGCCCCCTGTACGACCACGTCGACTCGACCAACGTCGCGCGTGACATGGACGCCCTCCGCGCCGCCCTCGGCGAGGAGAAGCTCACCTACTACGGCATCTCGTACGGCACGCTGATCGGCCAGATGTACGCCGAGCTGTTCCCGCACCGGATCAGGGCCATGGCCCTGGACAGCAACATGGACCACAGCCTCGGGGTCAAGGCTTTCCTCGACACCGAGGCGGCCGCCGTCGAGGACGCCTTCGACGAGTTCGCCGGCTGGTGCGCGCAGGAGCCCAGCTGCGCCCTGCACGGCCAGGACGTCCGGGCGGTGTGGGAGAGGCTGCTGGCCAAGGCTCGGAGCGGAAAGCTCTACTACCCGGGCGTGCCTGACCGCCCGATGACCGAGCTGCAGGTCCTGTGGCAGGGCGTGCTCGGCACCGAAGGCCCCGCCTGGCAGCTGCTGAGCGAGATGCTCCGCGCCCTGGACGGCGGCGGACCGCTGCCGCCGTGGGTGCCGCCGCTGCCCGGCCGCCAGCCGGTGGAGGGCGAGCTCGCCCACCTGCCGACCGTGATCCTCTGTGAGGACTACAACCTACGGGTGCGCAACTACAAGCAGTACGCCGCGCTGCTGCGCAGCTCCAACCGCCGCGCCCCCGACATGCGCTACAACCCCATGCCGATCGAGGACCTGCCCGTCTGCCTCAACCACCCCACCACCAATCCGCAGCACAGGCTGCGTTACAGGGGCAGCGCTCCGATCATGCTGGGCAGCTCGCTGCACGACCCCTCCACCCCGTACGGCTGGTCGGCCAACGTGGCCCGCCAGCTCGGCCCCAAGGCGGTGCTGCTCACCTACGAGGGCTGGGGTCACCGCATCTACGGCAAGGAGGAGTGCGCCACCGTGCCCTTCGACCAGTACCTGATCTCGCTGGTCGTGCCCGCGCCAGGCACCCGCTGCCCGGTGGGCGGAGGATCCAGGTCGCTGCTGAAGCAGCGCCAGTCCGAGCTGTGGCGGACGGACAACCTCCACTGGGGCGTCCGCTTCTGATCCACCCCTCGGGGCCCGCCGGAATCCGGCGGGCCCCGAGGCCGCCGTGACGCCGCCCCGCCTTCATCCGGGCTGGGCGTACGGCCGAGCTCCGGCCCGCTCTGACGTGCCCCGGCCGCCTGGCCAGACAGTCAGGCGACGCCTCGCCACCACTCCGCGGTGCACACCCTTCGAGCTGCTCATATTTCCGTCCCCGCACGCCGGCCTGGGCAGGGGCTCATCATCCGGCACAGTGCACCACCGGTCCTCATTGCGCCGGTGGGAGCCAGCCCGTCAGGCGGAGGGCCTGTTCGGCGGCCTCCGGTGCCATGAGGCCGGTGGCGTCGAGGGTGAAGTCCTCGGTCCTGGCCTGTTCGAGGATCGCCTCCAGTTCGCCCGAGCGGTCCAGGTGCCAGCGCAGGCCCTGCTCGTCGAGTTCGTGGCGGCGGGTCAGGCGGCGCCGTACCTCCCCCAGGTCGACGCGGAGCCTGCAGACCGTCAGGTCGTCCACCCCCAGCGCCGCCAGGTATCCCGCTCGCTCCTGGCGCGACTCGACCACGCCCGCGAGAACCAGCCGCTCGGAGCCCGCCTCGAGGTAGTTGCCCGCGACGGCGCGCAGGTTGCGCAGCGTGAGCCCCGTGTTGAACCTGTCGTGCGGCGGGCTGGGCCAGGCGCGGCGCAGCCAGTCGAGGTCGATGACGGCGTTCGGGACCCCGGCTGCGGCGAGCAGGTCACCGGCCGCGTCGGCCACCGAGGTCTTGCCGGAGCCGACGGTGCCGTTGATCAGGAGGGCGGAGGGCATCCTCGGATCCTAGGGCGACGCGCGGATCGGGCCGACACACGGCGACCGGCCGCGGATTGTCGGTGGGGCGGTCTAGCATGAGCGACCTCACGGAGGGATGTTGACTGATGCTCGACTCGTTGATCGTGCCGCTCCTGGTCACCACCGACCTGCCGCCCGAGGCGGATCTGGCCGAGTTCGGTGAGCTGCTCACCGGCGCCACGCGGACCCTCGATCGCCAGGGCTCGAGCTACGCGGCGTTCCTGGCGGGAAAGGTGTTCTGGCTCGACAGTCCCGGCTCGGCCGAGGCGAAGGGCGGCGACCTGCGGTTCGCGGCGCTGATCGGCTACCTGGCCGCCTCGGGCCCCTCGCACGCGGCGCGGGAGGTCGTGGCCGACGCCCGTAGGGCGATCAGCGCCGCGGTCGACGCGCGCTACGGCGACGTCGGCGCGGCGACGCCCGCGGTGATGGCGATCAGGGTGAAGGACGTGCGGGAGCGCACGCCCTCTCCCGCCCTGTTCGTCGAGACCGCCGACGCCCTCCCCGAGCTGGTGGCCGTCGCCAAGCCCTACATCTGAGGCGGGGCGCCCGCCCGCACGCGGGCATGATCGCGCCTCGTACGGGCGGGCGGCCTGATCGTCAGAGCGCGGTCGCGAGGGCCTCGCTGAGGCCGATGCGCGGAACACTCACGGGATCACTTCGGCACGTTCCTGATCCTCCCCGCGCGGTCGGAGCCGGCGCCCGCTTCTCGACAGCACCAGCGCGATCACCAGGTACGGCACGCCGAACAGGGCGAACAGCGCGCTGTGCGGCAGCACGAGCGACGCCGCGCCGTACACGAGGAGGGCGAGGATGGTGCACAGGTCGGTGACCAGGCCCGCCAGTGACGTCACGGTCGCGCGGCTCGGTCCCGTGATGCGCTCCTGCAGCCTGGCGTCGGCCAGCACGCCGCCGAGCTGGAACATCGCGAAGGCCACCGCGATGCCGGCGAACCCCGCCGGGTGCCCGGTGATGGCGCCCAGGCTGAGAGCCAGGCCGCCGACGGCGAGGACGGCGGCGAAGCCGCGGGCGCGCATGCGGCTGCCGTACGTGGCCAGCAGGCCACCGGAGGTGGCGCCGACCCAGACCAGCAGCACCAGCAGGGGCACGGCCGTCGTCGCCGCCCCGCTCTCCCTGGCCAGCAGCGGGACGTACTCCTCCAGCTCGCCCCAGATCGCGGTCACGGCGGGGACCAGCAGCAGCGCGCTCCGTACCTTGGGCGAGGTGCGCGCCTCGGCGAGGCCGGCGCGCAGGGTGTCGAGGTAGCCGGTGGGGTCCTCGTCGTGTGCGGCGGCGCGCCGCTCGGTGAAGGTCAGGGCGACCAGCGCGCAGGCCAGGCAGGCCAGCACGCTGGCGACGCCCACCACGGTGTAGCCGCCCCCGGCGAAGACGGGGCCGGCCACGGCCATCGAGAGCGCGACGGCGACCAGGCCGACGGAGCGGGCCCTGCCCATGACCTTGGCGTACTCCTCGGCCGCGCCGTCGTGGTCGAGGTGGTCGTAGACGAGCGCCTCGAGCGCGCCCGACTCCAGCGCCTCACGAGCGCCCCACAGCACGAACCCGACCGCGAAGGCCCAGTAGGCGGGCACGGCGGTCCACAGCGCGAAGCCGGCGGCGCCGAGCAGGGGGGCCGCGACGAGCAGCGCCCTGCGCGACAGCGTGTCGGCCAGCGCGCCTGACGGCACCTCCAGCAGCAGGCCCGACGCGGCCCAGATGACGAGCAGCGAGGTGATCTCGGGAACGGTCAGCCCGCTGTCGGAGAACAGCAGGGCATAGACCGGATAGAGCAGGATGAAGTCGCCCAGGAACGCGTAGGCGTAGAGCTTCAGAGGCATGAGGTCTTCCTGACGGAGGGATCGGACGTCGGGCGTAAGGCAGCGCGCCCGGGGGTCCGCGTTCACGCGCCCCGCGTCGACCTCTGGTGGTGGATCAATGTCGCCAGGTCATGCCCGGGAGTCTAAACCCTCCAGGCAAGGACCAGCCAGACCGCTGACCCTGTGTTGACCCGATGCCGGGTACGGGATGCACATGCTCTTCGGTAAAGAACACGTGCAGCGCTATCAGGAGACCGACGGCGCCGAGGGTCACGAGTGGAACGGCACCACGACACTGCTCCTGACCACGACAGGCCGCAAGTCGGGCAAGAAGTACACCACCCCGCTGATCTACCAGCGGCACGGCGACTCCTTCCTGGTCGTCGCCTCCAAGGGCGGCGACCCCCGCCACCCCGAGTGGTATCTCAACCTGCAGGCCGATCCCGAGGTCGAGGTGCAGGTGAAGGACGAGAAGTTCAGGGCCAGGGCGCACACCGCGCTGCCGGAGGAGAAGCCGGAGATGTGGCGCATGATGACCAGGGTCTGGCCCGACTACGACACCTACCAGACCAAGACCGACCGCGAGATCCCCGTGGTGGTCCTGGAGCGGCTCAGCTGACCGGCTCCCTCAGCATGGCCCAGACGGTGGGTCCTGCCTTGGGCAGGCGGATCTCCTCTGTGACTTTGAAGCCGTGCTTCTCGTAGAAGGGGACGTTGCTCTCCTTGCTGCTCTCCAGGTAGGCCGCCGTCCCCTCGCTGTCGCAGTGGGCGAGCCTGCCGGCCAGCATGGCGCTGCCCGCCCCGCGGCCCTGCGCCGCGGGGTCGGTGCCGATCTCCGCCAGGTACCAGTGCGGCACCCGCGGCCTGCGCCGGTGGAACTCCGTCTGCAGGAGCTGTCCGTAGGTGACGCGGCCGCCCATCGCCATCAGGAAGCCGGGCAGCGAGCGCAGCGTCTCGAGCGGCGGCTGCCGGTAGCCCGGCGGGTCCCACAGCGCGGCACCGACGAGCTGTTCGCCGTCGATCGCCAGATCGCCGAGGGCGTGGACGTGGCGGGCGAGCGTGACGAACATCCGCTCCCTGCCCTCACCGGAGGGCAGCAGCCAGCGGACGACGGGATCGTCGTGGAAGGCGCGGCTCAGGACCGCGCCGATGCGGGCGGCGTCCGTCTTCTTGTCAGCCGGGCGAATGATCACGTCAGAACGTTACCAGTGGCTCTCCGAGGAAGTCGGCGATGAAGTTGACGAAGAAGAAGCCGAAGAACAGGAAGTTCAGCACCAGGATCACGTAGTGCCACCAGCGCGGCCTGGCCGCCTTCGGCAGCCTGCTGTTGAGGTACATCAGCAGGAACGGGTAGATCAGCGCGCCGAGGTTGGACATGTTGGCCGACCACTGCACCAGCTCGACGGGGACCGCCAGGTGCAGCACGATGCCGATGACCACCAGCAGCGCGAGCATGAACGGGTAGTAGAAGCGCCGGGGGTCGCCCTCGACCAGGCGGCGCAGCCGGGGGCTGGTGGCGTGGGCGGCGTCGGTGGTGACGCGGACCATCGCCTCGAAGATGCCCAGCTGGGTGGAGAAGAGGATCAGCACCCCGATGACCAGCACCAGGATGAACATCGGCCGGCCGTACTCCTCGTTGAGCGCGGTGGCGACGAAGGTCGGCACGTTGGCGGTGGTCGGCCGCTGCCCCGTCATCTCGACGGCACGGGCCATCAGCATGGTGGGCAGCAGCATGCCGAGCATCGCGCCGACGAAGAAGACGCCCCACATGTCGACGAGCAGCAGGCGGTACCACCGCTTCCACAGGGCTGTGTTCTTCGCGTCGTCGGGGAAGGTGACGCCGCTGGCCAGCAGCTCGCTGCGGCTGCCGCGCATGCCGGAGATGAACCCCGCGCGGTAGCCCATGCCGTAGCCCTTGTCGCGGTAGTGGCCCATCACGTACCAGTTCAGTCCTGAGGCCAGCGCGGTGAACCCGGCCAGGCCGCCCAGCTGGGTGGCGGTGATCCCCGCCGGCGGGGCGGCCGGGGTGACGAAGCCCCTGATGGCCTCCCACCACTGCTCGAAGGGCACCACGAACAGGTCGATGACGAGCAGCGTGATGAGGATGGCGCTGACCATCACCCAGTTGGCCAGCTCCAGCACCCTGCTGATGCGGCGGGCGAGCGCGGTGATGACGAAGACGAGCACGAGCAGGGCGATGGCCCACAGCCTGGGCTCCTCGGCTCCCCGGGGCGGCGCGACGCCGTGGACGAGCGCGTAGAGGCCCTGCCCCGCGGAGGCGGCCCATCCACCCGCGATGAAGGCGAAGATCACCACGAAGACGGAGAGCGGCACCCAGAACTTGAAGCCGGGCGGCACCCTGCCCCAGCCCACGACCGGCACCTCGCCCGTGGCCAGGACGTAGCGCGAGCACTCTACGTTGTAGAAGGTCTGCAGGAGCGCCGAGATCGTGATGACCCAGCCGACGCCCACGAAGCCGTACTGCCCGACGGCCTGGGGCCCCAGCAGCCATTCGCCGCTGCCGACGGAGATGCCCAGCGCGATGAGCGAGGGGCCGACGGCGTACTTGAACAGCTCCTTCGGCCCGATGCGCTGGACGCCGAAGACCTCCTCGGGGCGCGGCAGGTCGGTGACGGTGAGATCGGGGCGGCTGACTCCGAGTGGTCTGGACTGCGTGACTTCGGTCATGCTGCGCCTCCTGGTGTGCTCTCGCACCCCCCTATGACCCAGCGTTGTCTGTAACAAAGAGGACGGCAAGACCCATTTCTCAAATATGGACATCGCTTTCGACCGTCAAGAGCAACTGCAGCAGATTCAGAGCGGCTTGCTCCCCGGCGAGCAGGTCATAGCGGTCTACGACGCCATCGGGGCGGGCACGGGCTTCCTCGGCCTCACCGATCGGCGCGTGATCGTGCAGGACAAGTCGTTCGTGGGCAAGAAGGTCGCCATCACGAGCATCCCCTACGCCAAGATCTCAGCGGTGAGCGTGGTGAGCAACAAGTCGTTCGCCGGGTCGTTCTTCTCCTCGGGCGCCATCGCCATCCATGTCGGGACGCACACCTACGAGGTGGAGTTCAGGGGCGAGAACAAGGCCCACCACGTGCACAACGTGATCCTGCACTACATCGCCAGATGAGACGGGGTCAGCCGGCCAGCCAGGCGTAGGCGGCGAAGCGTCCCGTGACGTGCTCGCGCCGGTAGGAGTAGAGCTCGGGCGACTCGATCGTGCAGCGGGCGTCGTGCCGTACGGCCCGCAGACCGGCCGCGGCCAGCTGCGCCGACACTCCCGCGCGGACGTCGAGCGCGGGGGTGCCGTGGCGCGTCACCGAGCGCATCTCCCCCGGCGCGGCGTCGCGCAGCTCGGCGGAGACCTCGTAGCACGAACCGCAGGCCGAGGGGCCGACGAGCGCCGTCATCCGCTCGGGCCTGGCCCCTTGGCCGGCCATCGCCTCCACCAGCGCGGGGACCACGCCCTTGAACGTGCCCTCGCGACCTGAGTGCGCCACGCCGACCAGACCGGCGAAGGGGTCGGCGACGACCACGGGCACGCAGTCGGCCACCAGCACCGCCAGCCCGAGCCCCGGCCGGTCGGTGAAGATCGCGTCGAGCTCGGGCGGGTCGTCGCCGAACGGCTCGCTCACCTGGGCCACGTTCGCGCTGTGGACCTGGCGCATGAAGACCACCTTGCCGGGATCGAGCCCCAGCTCCATGGCGGTGTCGCGGCGGTTGGCCGCCACGCTGTCGCGGGAGTCGCCCACCGCGCCGCCCAGGTTCCTGCTGTCGTACGGCGGGGCGCTGCCTCCTCCGTTCCTGTCGGTGATGACGGCGTGCACGCCCTCGGCCAGCAGCACGTACTCTCCCTCCGGTCGTCGGCTCGGCGTGAGAAAGCGTACGGCAGCGCGGGCTATCCGCCGCTGCGCCAGGCCAGCCGCACCTGGATGTGCCCCTCGCCGCAGGTCTTGGCGATCACCGCGCCCGCCTCGGCGTTGAGCCTGACCGAGAACTCCAGCTCCACCTCGTCGGGTGAGGACCGGCGGAAGACGTCGAGCGCCGCGGCGGCCGCCTCGCCGATGGGACGCAGCGCCACCTGCAGCGACTCCACGGAGGCGTCGATCACCTCGCCGGTGCGGGAGACCCTGCGCGTTCCGGCGCTGCGCTCGGGCACCTCGACGTAGAGCGCGCCCCCGCCGTCCAGGGGCATTCGCATGATCTCGGTCACGGCGGCTCCCGGGGGTGAGGAGGCGGTCAGACTACGATCACATACCCGGGTGATCGGGATGTCCAGTCAGCCGCCGAGCGTGGCATACAGCTCCATGGTGCGGTCGGCGATGCGCTCCCACGAGAAGTGCTCGACGGCACGGGCCCTGCCGGCCAGGCCGAGTCGCCTGGCCCTGGCCGGGTCGCCCAGCAGCGCGTTGACGCGCTCGGCGAGGTCGGCCTCGAACCTCGCCGGATCGTCGGGGGTGCCGTCGCGGCCCTGCTCGATCGGCACCAGCAGCCCCGTCTCCCCGTCGGCCACGACCTCGGGGATGCCGCCCGTCGCGGTGGCGACGACGGCCGTCTCGCAGGCCATCGCCTCCAGGTTGACGATCCCCATGGGCTCGTAGACCGAGGGGCAGACGAACACGGTCGCGTGCGTGAGCAGCTGGATGACCTCGGGCTTGGGCAGCATCTCGGAGATCCAGAACACCCCGTCGCGGCCCAGGCCCTCGACCAGCCCGCGCACCTCCGCGGCGATCTCCGGCGTGTCGGGCGCGCCCGCGCACAGCACGAGCTGCGCCGCCCTGTCGAAGGAGCGGGCCGCGCGCAGCAGGTGGACCAGCCCCTTCTGCCTGGTGATCCGCCCGACGAAGACGACGTACGGCCTGCTCGGGTCGATGCCGTGCTTGTTCAGCACCTCGACCCCGCGGTCGGGGGCGTACTCGACGGTGTCGATGCCGTTGTGGACCACGCTGACCCTGCCAGGCTCGATCTCGGGGTAGGCCTCGAGCACGTCGCGGCGCATGCCCTCCGACACCGCGACGATCGCGTCGGCCGAGGCCAGCGCGGTGCGCTCGGCCCACGACGACAGCGTGTAGCCGCCGCCCAGCTGCTCGGCCTTCCACGGCCGCAGCGGCTCGAGGCTGTGGGTGGTGACGACGTGTGGCGTGCCGTACAGCATCTTGGCGACGTGCCCGGCGAAGTTGGCGTACCAGGTATGGCTGTGCACCAGGTCGGCACCCTCGCAGGCGGCGGCCATCTCCAGGTCGACGCCGAGCACCTGCAGCGCGGCGTTGGCGGTCTCGAGGCCGCCGGGCACCCGGTAGGCGGACACGCCCTCCTCGTCCCTGGCCGCGCCGAAGCAGCGCACCCGTACGTCGGCCAGCCGTCGCAGCTCCCTGGCGAGGTACTCGACATGCACCCCTGCCCCGCCGTACACCTCGGGCGGGTATTCACGACTCAGCAGATCCACGCGCACACCCGCGACCCTAACGCACCGGTGACCGGACCTGCGTTGACCGCCCATTTCGGGGTAGCGTCACGCCATGACGTCGCCCAGGGTTCTCGCAGTCGTGCTAGCCGGTGGAGAAGGTAAGAGATTGATGCCGCTCACGGCCGACCGGGCCAAACCGGCTGTGCCGTTCGGCGGGATGTACCGGCTGATCGACTTCGTGCTGTCGAACCTCGCCAACGGGCACTACCTCAAGATCGTGGTGCTGACGCAGTACAAGAACCACAGTCTCGACAGGCACGTCTCGCAGACCTGGCGGCTGTCGGCGATGCTGGGCAACTACGTGACGCCCGTCCCCGCCCAGCAGCGGCTGGGCCCGCGGTGGTTCTCAGGCTCGGCCGACGCGCTGTTCCAGAACCTGAACCTGATCTACGACGAGATGCCCGAGCACGTCATCGTCTTCGGCGCCGACCACATCTACCGCATGGATCCCCGGCAGATGGTCGACCAGCACGTCGAGTCGGGCTCGGACGTGACGGTGGCGGCGATCAGGCAGCCGCTGTCGCTCGCCGACCAGTTCGGCGTGATCGAGACCGACCCGCAGGGCCGCAGGATCGTGGCGTTCAGGGAGAAGCCGAAGGACGCGGTCGGCCTGCCCGACTCCCCCGACGAGGTCTTCGCCTCGATGGGCAACTACGTCTTCAGGACCCAGGCCATGATCGACGCGCTGCGTGAGGACGCGCTCGACCCGACCAGCAAGCACGACCTCGGGGGGAACATCATCCCGATGCTGGTCAAGTCCGGCGGGGCCGACGTCTACGACTTCGCCGACAACCTCGTGCCGGGCTCCACCGAGCGGGACCGCGGCTACTGGCGCGACGTCGGCACCCTCGACGCCTACTACGAGGCGCACATGGACCTGATCTCCGCGCACCCGGTCTTCAACCTGTACAACGACAGGTGGCCGATCTACACCGGCCACGACCCGCTGCCGCCCGCCAAGTTCGTGCACAACGAGGGCGACCGCGTGGGCCGCGCGATCGACTCGCTGGTCTCGCCGGGCGTCATCATCTCGGGCGGCACCGCCGAGCGCTCGATCCTGTCGCCCCGCGTGGTCCTGCACTCCCACTCCCTGGTGGAGGACTCCGTGCTGATGGAGAACGTGAAGGTGGGCAGGGGCGCCATCGTGCGCAAGGCCATCGTCGACAAGAACGTCGTCATCCCCGACGGCGCGCGCATCGGCTTCGACCTCGACTACGACCGCACCCGCTTCGCCGTCACCAAGGGCGGCGTCGTGGTGATCGGCAAGAACGAGATCGTGGACCGTTAGCGGGAAGGCGGCCGCCGGTCGCGGGAGCCGGGCGGCGGAAGGCGGTGCAGCCCGGTGCAGCCCGGTGGCCGGCGGCATCGGCCACCGGGCCCGGCTGAGGGCCACCGGCGCCAGCCGCAGCCTGCGCCCGAGTTCCGCGGCGCCCGGTCGCGGCCCCGTACGGCACCGCGGCTTGGTACACAGGAGCGAGGGCGGCCAGGGCCGCCGGATCACGGTGGATAACGAGTGGCTCACGATGCGCTACAGGCCGCCGATCTTCGGACATGATGGTCGACATGGCGAGCGAGGTCCCCGGCGACGACGACCGGATGAAAGTACCGGGCAAGGCCGCCGCAAGCGGCCCACGCGAGGATGGGTCCATGCCGAACGCCGCCGCCACCCCCACGCTGGCCGACCGGCTGCGCAAGGACCTGCGCAACCCCCTGTTCCTGCAGGCCTACGCGCTCATGATCAACACGGCGATCACCGCCGTGCTGGGCCTCGGCTACTGGGTGCTGGCCACCAGGCTCTACTCCCCCGCCGCCTTCGGCGAGGGGCAGACGATGATCAGCGCGATGCGCCTGTTCTCCTCCCTCACCGGGCTGGCGTTCGTGGGCGCGATGGCGAGGTTCATCCCCGTGGCGGGGCGGCGCACCTCCGAGTTCGTGCTGCGCGGCTACGGCGTGGCGGGCGCGACCGGGGTGGTGGCCGCGCTGGGGTTCCTGCTGACGCTGCCGCTGTGGGGCCCGGCCTACGCCCAGCTCGGCGGGTTCGGCCCCGGCCTGTTCTTCCTCGTCTCCGTGCTGGTCTGGACGATCTTCACCTTGCAGGACGTGACGCTGGCGGGGCTGCGCAGGGCGGTCTGGGTCCCGGCCAACAGCCTCGGCTTCGGGCTGGTCAAGATGGTCCTGCTGGCGGCCCTGGCGTTCGCGCTGCCCGAGGGCGGGCTGTTCGGCGGCATCTTCCTGTCGTGGATCATCCCGACCGCGATGGCGCTGATCCCGATCAACTGGTTCATCTTCAGGCATGCCATCCCCCGGCACGTGGAGCGGACCGAGGACGACCCGCCGCGCCTGCGCGAGATCGGCCGCTTCCTGGCCGGCGACTTCCCCGGCGCGCTGTCGTTACTGCTGACGCTCTACCTGGTGCCCGTGCTGATCGCGGCCTGGCTCAACGACGCCACCGTCTTCGGCTACTTCTCCGTCACCCACACGCTGGGCTGCATGATCGGCCTGCTGGCGGCCAACATGGCGGTCTCGCTCACCGTGGAAGGATCGTTCCACCCTGCCGAGCTGGCCCGCAGCGTGCGCAACGCGCTGCGCCGCACCGTGCTCATCGTCGTGCCGATCGTGGCGATCGTGACACTGGCCGCGCCGCTGATCCTGACCGTCTTCAGCGCGGAGCTGGCCGAGGCGACCTCGCCGCTGCTGCGGCTGATGGCCCTGGGGGTGCTGCCCGGCATCCTGATCGAGATCCACCTCAGCACGCTGAGGACGCTGCGCCAGGCCAGGCGGCTGGCGATCGTCCAGATCGGGCTCGCCGTCATTATGCTGGGACTGATCGCGGTCCTCTTCCCCCTCGCGGGGGTCACCGGCGTGGGTTACGCGGTCCTGGCGGCCAACGCCGTGGTGGCCCTCGCCGTCGTGCCACATCTTCGCAGGGTCGCCGTCGTCTCCTAACAAGGTGGGTCATGCAGCAGCTCGACAGGAAGCACCACTCCGTATCGGTTGTTCGGCCCGACGAGCTCGGCGAGAACGAGCTCAGCGCCTGGCGCGGCATGCAGGCCGCGCAGCCACATCTGGCCAACCCCTTCCTCAGCCCCGAGTTCACCCTGGCCATGGGCGAGGTCAGCCCGTCCGCGCGGGTCGGGATCCTGAGCGACGAGGAGGGCTTGGCCGGCTTCCTGCCGTTCGAGTTACGCGCGAGAGGAGTGGGGTCGGCGATCGGCGACTGGGTGTCGCTGTGCCAGGGCGTGGTCCATCGGCCGGGCGCCGCCTTCGACGCCGACGCGCTGCTCCAGGGGCTGGGCCTGCACGTGTGGGAGTTCGGCTGCCTGGTCGAGCGGCAGCCGTGGTTCGCGCCGTACGAGACGCTCTCGCAGCAGAGCGTGGTCCTCGACCTTTCGGCGGGTTACGCCGAGTACTCCCGGGCGCTGGCCGGGCGCTCGCCCAAGTTCTACAAGAGCACGCTGTACAAGGAGCGCAAGCTCGGCAGGGACGCGGGCGAGATCAGCTTCACGTTCGCCTCTCGCGAGCCGGACGACTTCCGCACGCTGCGGAGGTGGAAGTCCGATCAGTACCGCCGCATGGGCCGCGCCGACCGTTTCGCGAAGCCGTGGGTGGTGGAGCTGACCGAGCGGCTGCACGCCATCGACACGCCGTCCTTCGCGGGGCCGCTGTCGATGATGTACGTCGACGGCAGGCCCGTCGCCGGGCACTTCGGCCTGCGCTCGGACTCCGTCCTCGTGGGCTGGTTCCCGGCCTACGACCCCTCCTTCGCCAAGTACTCCCCCGGCCTCATCCAGCACCTGCGCATGGCCGAGGCCGCCGCGGCGGCGGGGCTGGGCGCCATGGACCTCGGCATCGGCACGGGCTCGGAGTACAAGGAGGCGTTGCGCAGCCACGGCGCGCCGGTCGGCGAGGGTGTCGTGCGCCGCCGCACCCTCGGCGCCGCCGTGCACCGCGCGCGTCACGAACCCGTGAGGCTCGCGCGCAGGTTCGTGCTCGAGACCCCCGTGCTCTACAGGGCCGCCGACAAGCTGCTTCGCGCGTACGGGACACGCGCGTCCGCCAGGGGCCGATGATGCGCGACAGGATCGGGCAGGACTGCCTCCACGTGCCGTCGGCCAGGTTCGGCCTCCTCCTCGCGCTGCGTCACTGGTTCAGGCCCGGCGAGCGGGTGCTGCTCGCCCCGACCAACTGCGAGAGCGTGCTGTTCGTGGTGCTGGCGGCCGGGCTCACCCCGGTGATGGCGCCGGTCTCGTGGCGCGACGGCAACCTCGACGTCGAGGCCGTCGACTGGAGCGGCGTCTCGGGGGTGCTCACCACCCACCTGTACGGCCAGCCCGACCGGATGGACGCGCTCACGGCGGCCTGCTCGCGGCACGCAGTGACGATCATCGACGACGCCGCGCATGCGATGCTGACGACCGTGCGGGGCCGCCCCGCGGGCACGTTCGGGGCGGCGGGGGTCTTCAGCCTCGCCAAGCACGGCAGGGCGATGTCGGGAGGCTTCCTCACCTGCCCCGACCCCGCGGACCTGCAGGCCCTGGCGGCCGCGCGCGACGAGCTGCTGGTCCCCGGCCGCCAGCTGCCCGCGGTCCTGCGTCCGGTGATCAGGGAGACGATCTACAGGACCGGGCTGGTCAGGCCGGTGTGGAACGCTCTGCGGCGTCTGGGCCTCGTGCGGTGGACCGGACACCGCCTGCCCGCCCGCGAGCCCGACCTGCGCGCGGCGCTCGACGGCCTCGGCCACCCCCGTGAGGGCGGCGAACACGGCGACATGGAGCACGCGCTGACCGCGCTCGACTACTGGCTGTCCATCGATCTGGCCGACTGGCGGATGCGGCAGGGCCCGCTCCTGCGCCGGTACCAGCGTTCTCGCTTCAGGGTGATCGACCGCGAGCGGGAGCCCCGGCTGGCGGGGGTCAGGCTGCTGCGTGAGACGCCGTGGGCGGCCGAGGGGGTACGGCACGCCGAACCCCAGCCGCTGCTGCGGGTGCCGCTGGTGGTCGAGGACAGGGACACCGTCGTCGCCCAGCTGGAGCGGCGGGGCGTCGTGCCAGGCTTCGTCTACGACCCGCCGCTGAGCGACTATCTCGACCTGGTCGCGCAGGGGCCGGACCCCGAGGTGGCCCGCTGGTGGACGAGCCATGTCCTGCCCGTCGACCCCCTGCGCGCCCGGCGGGTGGCCGGACTGCTCGCCGACCTCAAGGTCCGGCCCGCCGTTCCACCAGACGTCTGACCCCGGGCACGGCTGGCGTGGGTCCAGGCCCGGGGCTCAAGGCGTTCACATCCAGCCGGGGGGCGCCATTCCCGCCGGTCAGACCTGAGAAAGAAATGGACCTTTCTCTCTCGCGAACACTCACAAAGGTAATAGCGCAATTCGCGAAACCGCCACACATTAAAATTCTGGCGTGCGCAGATTATCTCCCGCAGAACGCCGCCTGTGGCGGGCCTTCCCCACCGGCGCGTGGGTCGATCTGCGGGAGGGAGACAAGGAGCTCGACGATCCCGCGCAGGCGGGCCGATGGGGGCGCGAGCGGGAGGTGCGCGCCGAGGTGATCGCCGCCCTGCTCCTCGGCGCGGTCGAGCGCACCCCCGGGCAGGTGCCGGGGGTACGGCTGGCGGGCGCCCGCGTGACCGGTGTCCTCGACCTGTCCGACGCGGCGATCGACGCCACGCTCTACCTGCTCAACTGCCACCTGGCCGAGACGGTCGACCTGACCGACGCCACGACCAGGGGCGTGCGGCTGCGCGGCTGCGAGCTGGCCAGGTTCAGAGGCTCGCGGATGCGGGTGGACGGCCTGTTCGAGCTCGACGGCTCCACGGTGCACGCGGGCGTGCGCCTCGACAACGCGCGCGTCGAGGGGCAGTGCCGCCTGTCCAGGGCGGTGCTGACCGCGCCGCCGCGCCGCACGACGACCTCCGAGTCGGCCTTCGGCGACGTCCGCGAGCCGGAGGGCGACGCCGGCAACACCATGCACGAGTGGGCGCTGTGGGCGGGAGGGCTGTCGGTGGGCGGCGGCACGTTCCTGCGCGGCCTGCGCGCCGACGGCGCCCTCCGGCTGATCGGCGGCGACTTCCCCGGCGGGCTCTACCTGGAGGGCGCCCACGTCGGCGCGGTCAACGCCGACTTCGTGACGGCCGGCACGGTCGAGCTCAGCCGGGGCTTCACGGCGGAGGGCACGGTCAGGATGCGCGGCGCGCGGATCGACGGGGTGCTCTCCCTGCACCACGCCTCGGTGCGGGCCGAGGGGCGGGCGCTGCACCTGAGCCACATGCAGGCCGACGAGGTGATCATGCGGCCCGACGAGGTCGTGGGCGAGGTCAACCTGGGCTACTCCCGCTTCGGGGTGCTGCTCGACGCGCCCGACGCCTATCCGGGCCAGGTGCAGCTCAACGGGCTGAGCTACGAGACCCTGCGCGGCGAGTGGACCGTGGCCGAGCGGCTCGACTGGCTGCGCCGCGACCCCGACGGGTACCGGCCCCAGCCGTACGAGCAGCTGGCCTCGTGGTACCGGCGCATCGGGCACGAGCCCGACGCGCGGCGGGTGCTGCTGGCCAAGCAGCGCGAGCGGCGCGGCACGCTGCGCGCGCCCGGCAGGGCGTGGGGACGGCTGCTCGACCTCATGGTCGGCTACGGCTACCGCTCATGGCTGGCGGGGTTGTGGGCGGCGCTCCTGCTGGCTGCGGGAACGGCGATCTTCACCAGGGTGCCGCCTGTCCAGGTGGACCCCGACGAGGTGCGCACGTTCACCCCCTTCGTCTACTGCCTCGACCTGCTGGTGCCGGTCAGCGTGTTCGAGGTGCGCGGCGCCTACGAGCCGGCGGGGTGGACGGCCTGGGTGGCCTGGACGCTGGTGGTGTCAGGCTGGGTTCTGGCCACCGCGCTGATCGCGGGCGCCACGCGGGTCCTTCGGCCAGCCCCCGGGTCCTGAGTCGGCGAACGCGCCGTAGGAGGAGCTCTCCACCCTGAAACGGGGCAGCGCGTGGGGGTGGTTGGCCCTGAGGTAGGCCACCAGGTGCTCGCGGGCGTCGGCCTTCAGGTCCCACACCGAGGCCGAGTCGGCCGCGCTCATCAGCGCGCGCAGCTCCACCAGGCCGTTGGGCAGGACGTCGGTCACCTGGAGCGTCCAGTCCTTCTGGTCCCACAGCGGGTGGTCCTTGATGAAGCGGTGCAGTTCCTCACGCAGCTCGGGGACCGGCACCGACCAGTCGACCCTGATGTAGACGTGTCCGATGACCCTGCTGCCGTGCCTGGTCCAGTTCTCGAACGGGTTCTGGGTGAAGAAGGAGACCGGGAAGACCAGCCTGCGCTCGTCCCACGAGCGGACCACGACGTAGGTGAGCGTGAGCTCCTCGATCCTGCCCCATTCGCCGTTGACCACGACCACGTCGTCGAGCCGCAGCGCGTCGCTGAAGACGAGCTGCAGCCCGGCGATCATGTTGCCGATCGTGGACTGCGCCGCGATGCCGATGATCGCTCCGAAGATGCCCGCCGAGGCCAGCAGTCCTGCGCCGAGCGCCCGCACCTCGGGGAAGCTGAACAGCGCCGCGCCGAAGGCGATGACGATGATCACCGCGGCGGCGACCCTGCGGACCAGGGCGATCTGGGTCCTGGTCCGCCTGGCCCTGCGGTTGTCCTCCTCGACCCGCTCCAGCTGGTCGAGGACGAGGTCGGTGACCGCGTAGGCGGCCTGGATCACCAGCCACGTGACCACGGCGATGGTGATGACGCCCATGAACCGCTCGACCAGCGGCTCGGCCGACCTGCTGACCATGTTGGGGGTGAAGGCGGCGTTGAAGGCCACCACCGCCGCGACCGCGAACCCGGGCCAGGTGCACCTGCGCACGAGGTGTCCGATGAAGTCCCAGGTTCGGCCTGCCTTCAGCAGCAGCCGCCGAACCAGTTCGACTCCCACGACGGCTGCGAAGACGGACCCGATGAGGAGGAGCCAGTCCGTCGGCGACACAGTCATGCCCCCTAATGTCTCAGAATGTCTCGTCGAAGGTCACATTGCCCTCCACCGCCACCTGGTATGCCGAGACCCTGCGTTCGAAGAAGTTCGCCAGCTCCTGGACGTCCTGCAGCTCCATGAACCCGAAGGGGTTGGCGGTGCCGTACCTGATCGGCATGGACAGGCGGCGCAGCCGCTGGTCGGCGACGTACTCAAGGTACTCTCGCATCTGGTCGACGTTCATTCCCGACATGCCGTCGCCGCACAGGTCGCGGGCGAAGGCCAGCTCGGCGGCCACCGCCTCCTCGAGCATCAGGGTGACCTGCTCGCCGAGCTTGTCGTCGAACAGGTCGGGCTCCTCCGCCCTGACGGTGTCGACGACGCTGAAGGCGAACTCCATGTGCATCGACTCGTCGCGGAAGACCCAGTTGGTGCCGGTCGCCAGGCCGCTGAGCAGCCCGCGGGAGCGGAACCAGTAGACGTAGGCGAAGGCGCCGTAGAAGAACAGGCCCTCGATGCAGGCGGCGAAGCAGATGAGGTTGAGCAGGAAGGCCCTGCGGTCCTGCTTGGTCTCCAGGCTGCGCAGGTCGGCGAGGGTGTCGATCCAGCGGAAGCAGAACTCCGCCTTGTCGCGGATGGAGGGGATGTTGTCGACGGCGGCGAAGGCCTTGACGCGCTCGTCGGGGTCGGGCAGGTAGGTGTCGAGCAGCGTCAGGTAGAACTGCACGTGCACCGCCTCCTCGAACAGCTGCCTCGACAGGTACAGGCGGGCCTCGGGCGCGTTGACGTGCTGGTAGAGGTTGAGCACGAGGTTGTTGGCGACGATGGAGTCGCCGGTGGCGAAGAAGGCGACCAGGCGGTTGATGAGGTGGCGCTCCTGCGGCGTCATCCTGGCCAGGTCGGCCAGGTCGCTGTGCAGGTCCACCTCCTCGACCGTCCAGGTGTTGCGGATGGCGGCCCGGTAGCGCTCGTAGAAGTCGGGGTAGCGCATCGGGCGCAGGGTCAGGTCCATGCCGGGGTCGAGCAGCATTACTGGCAAGCCTCACAGATCTCGGGGTTCTCAAGGGAGCAGGCGACGGCCTCGGCCTCGGCGGGGACCAGGGCCTGCACGGTGGTCTGGGCGATGCGCGTGGCCGGGCGCGAGCGCAGGTAGTACGTCGTCTTCAGCCCCTGCTTCCACGCGTAGGCGTACATCGACGACAGCTTCCCGATCGTGGGGGTCGCCATGAAGAGGTTGAGCGACTGCGACTGGTCGATGTACGGCGTCCGCGCCGCCGCCAGGTCGATGAGCGCCTTCTGCGGCAGCTCCCACGCCGTCCTGTAGAGGATCTTCAGCTCGGAGGGGATGCCCGCGATGTCCTGGATCGACCCGTCGGCCCGCTTGACGGCGTCGCGCATCTCCTGGGTCCAGAGGCCGAGCCGCTGGAGATCGGTCACCAGATACCTGTTGACCTGCAGGAACTCACCCGACAGGGTCTCGCGCTTGAAGACGTTCGACACCTGAGGCTCGATGCACTCGTAGCAGCCCGCGATCGAGGCGATCGTCGCGGTCGGCGCGATGGCGACCATCAGGGAGTTGCGCAGCCCGGTCCTGTCGATCTTCTCGCGCAGGGCGGTCCACGCGGGCGAGGAGCCGAGGCCGTAGTGGTCGGGGTGCAGCACGCCGGCCGCGGCCCGCGTGTCGCCGTAGGACCGGTGGCGGCCCCGCTCGACCGCCAGGTCGGCGGAGGTGTCGTAGGCGGCCAGCGCGATCTCCTCGGCGATCCTCGTGGACAGCGCGAGAGCCTCGGGAGAGTCGAAGGGCAGGCGCAGCGAGAAGAAGACGTCGGCCAGGCCCATCACGCCCAGCCCGATCGGCCTCCAGCGCAGGTTGGCGGCCTCGGCCTCGGGCGTCGGGTAGAAGCCCAGGTCGATCGTCCTGTCCAGGAAGCGCACCGCGGTCCTGACCGTGGCGCGCAGCCGCGTCCAGTCCATCGACTCCCCCGCCAGGTGGGCGGCGAGGTTGATGGAGCCGAGGTTGCATACGGCGGTCTCGCCGTCGCTGGTGACCTCGAGGATCTCGGTGCAGAGGTTGGACAGGTGGATGACGTTCTCGGGGCGGGCGGTCTGGTTGGAGGCGCGGTTGGCGGCGTCCTTGAAGGTCATCCAGCCGTTGCCGGTCTGGGCGAGCGTGCGCATCATGCGGCCGTAGAGGGTGCGCGCGGGGATCTGGCGGGTGTGCAGGCCCTCGGCCTCCGCGGCCCGGTAGGCGGTGTCGAACGCCTCGCCGTACAGGTCGGTGAGGTGCGGCACGCGCTTCGGGTCGAACAGCGACCACATGGCGTCGGCCTCGACGCGGCGCATGAACTCGTCGGGGACCCAGTTGGCCAGGTTGAGGTTGTGGGCGCGCCTGGCCTCCTCGCCCGTGTTGTCGCGCAGCTCCAGGAACTCCTCGATGTCGGCGTGCCAGGTCTCCAGGTAGACGCACGCGGCGCCCTTGCGGCGGCCGCCCTGGTTGACGGCGGCGACGCTGGAGTCGAGGGTGCGCAGCCACGGCACGATGCCGTTGGAGTGGCCGTTCGTGCCCTTGATCAGGGAGCCGCGGGAGCGGACCCTGGTCCAGGAGATGCCGATGCCCCCCGCGTACTTGGAGAGCCTGGCCACCTGGCCGTACCTCTCGTAGATGCCCTCGAGCTCGTCGCGCGGCGAGTCGAGAAGGAAGCAGGACGACAGCTGCGGACGGCGTGAGCCCGAGTTGAACAGGGTGGGCGAGCTCGGCAGGTACGACAGCGTGGACATCAGCGCGTACAGCTCGGCGGCCTCGGCGACGGAGGCGGACAGGCCGCACGCCACGCGCAGCATGAAGTGCTGGGGCCGTTCGAGCACCCGCCTGGTCTCGGGGTGGCGCAGCAGGTACCGGTCGTAGACGGTGCGCAGGCCGAAGTACTCGAACCGGTCGTCGGCGCTCTCGTCGATCAGCGCGTCCAGCTCGGTTGAGTGAGCGCTCACGAAGGCGGCCAGGCCGTCCTGCAGCAGGCCCGCCGCGTGGGTGGCGGCGACCGACTCGGAGAAGGTGCGCACGCCGTGGGTGGCGGTCTCGTCGGCGATCTCCTCGGCCAGGAGTCCGGCGGCGACCTTCGAGTTCTCAGGGTCGGCGATCACCCTGGCGGCGGCCTCCTCAATGGCCAGCCTGCGGTCGACCTCAACGATCTGTGTCACGCTCTCTCCTCGCGAGCTCATCCTCGTGAGGGCAGGCGAGAGCACGCGGGCATGCCGCGTCACCCCCGGGCCCTCCCTCGAGGCCCTGGACAGGTCATACCGCTGGCAGGTCTTCGGACTCGCGGGCGCTGATCACATGCCTACTGGCCGTCGCTTCCATGACGGCGGTCGTTCCCGCTCACCGCTGCGGGGCAGTCCTGGTCTCGCACCAGGTTCCCTTTTGCTCCGCCCCTTTGCGAGGGGGCGAACCAGCGACGTCCAGGATCCTACATCTAGTGGCCGCCGACGCAACCACGCCCACAGGTTGTGTCGAGCAGGCCGAGCTCGCCCAGCACCGTGCGTGTCCTCGCGGTCTCGGATCCGAGCCACACGCCGAAGTCGTCGCCGAGGAGGGGGATCGGCGTCCACCCCTTCACGCGGCACGCCTTCAGCCACCGCTCGGACCTGACGACCTCGTCGAGCAGGTCGACCGCCCTGGCCTTCTCTCGCTCGCCCATATCGTTGGGCCCGAGCACCGCGCTCCAGTCGGTGAAGTCGACGCGGGCCCCCGACTCCAGCAGCGTGGGCGCGTCGATCCCGTCGATCCGCTCGGCCGACGAGACGGCCAGCACGCGCAGCCTGCCCTCGCCGATCCGCTCGCGCCACTGGCCCAGCGGGCCCGCCGCCACCCCCGCCTTCCCCGCCAGCAGCGCGTCGGCCGCGTCGGCGCAGGTGGGGTAGCCGGCGTAGTCGAGCACTCTCGCGTCGGCGCCGAGCCCTCGCGCGACCAGTCCGAACAGCAGGTGGTCCGACTCGCCCTGTTTCCTGCCCACCAGGGCCGTCTCTGCCGGAGAGGCCACCAGGTGCGCGGCGAAGGCGTCGAAGTCGCGAAAGCGGGACTTCCCGGGGACCACCAGCACCTCGACGTCCCCGATGAGCCTGGCCAGCGGGGTGCCCCGCTCGCCGACCCTGTTCATCTCGGCGGCGGCCAGGGCGGGCAGCCCCGTGACGGTGAGCCGGGTGCCGTCCTGCGCCAGGTCGGCGGGGTCGAGCAGGCCGGTGAGCGTCTCGGCGACGGGCTCCCACGCGGCGCCCCCGGCCACGAAGAAGAACCTGGGCGTGGGACGGCCCGGCTCGGTGCCGCAGCCGCTCAGGCACGCCAGCGCGCCCAGTGCCCCCGCCACGAAGTCCCGACGGCGCATGCGCGCCCTCCCCCGCTTCCGGTCCCGATCGCCCCATACAATACGTTATCGGTGCATCACAGCCAGTCACTCGGCGGGGTGGCCGTTCGGGTCACTCCTCCCGTGCGGGCGGGGCGGGCAGGTCCGCAGGCAGGGCCAGCAGACGCAGGTACAGGGGCCTGGCGCCCGGCGGGACGTCGGCGGCCCCGTGGCTGTACTTCTTCATCAGCGCGATGTACTCCTCGAAGAACGCCTCCAGCTCCTCCAGCCGCATCCTGCCGAGACCTCTCGAGACCTTCACCCAGGCCGGATCGGCCTCGTAGGCGGCGGGCAGCAGGTCGAGCAGGATCCCCTTGTCCTCCTCGTAGCCGATCCTGTGGAACTCGGCCAGCACGGGACGGTCCTCGGGCGCGAGCTCGGCAGGCAGCGGCAGCCGGATGTCACCGGTCTCCACGCGCCGCCACCACCGCTCACGTCCTGCCGAGCGCTCGACGATCTCCTCGATGAACCCGTACTTCTCCAACTGGCGCAGGTGGTAGCTGGTGGTGCCGGTCTTGGCGTCCAGCAGCGAACCGAGCGTGGTGGAGGTCGCCGGCCCGTGCAGCCCCAGGTGGCGCAGCATGGCCCGGCGCATCGGATGGGCAAGCGCCTTCAGTCTGCCCGGATCGTCCAGCACCCACGGCTTGTCATCCTTCATGAGGAGCAGCCTAATACTCCAGAAGGATATCTGCAGAGAAACCTTTGCCGAGAGGTCTCTGCAGACTACTGTCGGCGGTATGAACCGATTCTTGGTGACGATCGCGGCGGCGTTGATCGCGCTGGCCGCGCCCACGACAGCCGCGCAGGCGGCGCCCGTGCCCGACGGGCTGGTCGCGAAGGAGGTGAGCTTCACCGGCGGCGGCGGGCTCACCCTGCACGGGACGGTCCTGTCCTCCGGCCAGAGCGCGGCCGGCAGGCCCGGCCTCGTCCTGGTCCACGGGGCGGGAACAGGCACGCCCAGGACGAAGCTGATGACCGAGGCCACCGAGTTCGCCAGGCGGGGCCTCAGCGTGCTGGTCTACGACAAGCGGTCGGAGGGTTACTCCCTGTTCGAGCGCTCCTACTCGACACTCGCCGACGACGCGCTCGGCGCGGTCAAGGCGCTGCGTGCCCAGCCGGGCGTCGATCCCGCCAAGGTCGGCGTGTGGGGGCTGAGCGAGGGCGGCTGGGTGGCGCCGCTGGCCGCCGGCCGCTCCTCTGACGTCGCCTTCGTCGTGCTGGTCGGCGCCAACGCGCACCAGCCGCTGCGCCAGCAGGCGTGGGCGGTGTCGGCGGGCCTGAAGAAGGCGGGCGTGTCCGGCCCGCTGGCCGACAGGACCGTGCCGACGATGTACAGGGCGATCGCCGACGGCGGCCTGTTCCCCGAGCCGTGGTTCGACCCGCTGCCGACGCTCGGCCGGGTGCGCCAGCCCGTCCTGGCCGTCTGGGGCACGCACGACCTGCTGACCCCGCCCGCAGAGACACCGCCACTGATGGCGGGGGCTCTGGCGCGCGGCGGCAACGGGCACGTGACCATGCGCATGTTCGCCGGCGCCGACCACGCCGTCCACCAGAGCCCTGACGGCGGCGTCACCAGGCTCCCCGAACTGGCCCCCGGCTACGCCGACCTGGTCGGCTCATGGGTGAAGCAGGCCGCGGAGGGCAGAGCGCCGCGCACCCAGGACGCCGTCCAGGGCCCGCGCGCCAGCCAGGCCTCCTTGACCGTCGAGACCCCGCCGCCGGCCTGGTGGGAGTCGGCTCCCGTCCAGACCGCCGCGCTCGTGCTGTTCGTCGTCGCCTTCCTGGCCTACCCGATCACCGCGCTGGTCCGCAGGATCAGGGGCACCTCCGTACCGTCGGGAAGGGCGCCCCGGGTGCTGGCCTTCTCCGGCCTCGCCGTCAGCCTGGGCGGATTCGGCTACGTGATGTACCTGCTCATGACGGGCGGCAAGCTGGCCGCTCCCGGCCCCGTCCTGGCGGGGCGGCCGGTGCTCTGGCTGCTGCTGCAGGCGCTGGCCTTCACCGCGGCCGTCGCCACCGTCCTCACCGCGCTCGCCTGGCGGCGCGCGTCCGGCCGCTCCGAGCGGGTACGGCTGGGCGTGCTGGTGGCAGGCGGCGCGGTGATGATCCCGTGGGCCTTCTACTGGGGCCTGCTGCTCCCGTGAGGACCGCAGGCCGCGGGGTCCTACTCGACGGTGACGCTCTTGGCGAGGTTCCTGGGCTTGTCGACGTCGCGCTCCAGCGCGACGGCGGCGTGGTAGGCCAGCAGCTGCAACGGGATCGTGAGCAGGATCGGGTCGAGCTCGATCTCGTTCTTCGGGATCACGATCACGTCGTCGGCCAGCTTGGCGTCGGGCTGCCTGTGCCCCACCATCAGCACCCGCCCGCCGCGCGCCCTGATCTCGCCGAGCGTCGTGAGGTTCTTGTCCAGCAGTTCGTCGTCGGGCACGATCGCGACGGTCGGCATGTCGGGGCCGATGAGCGCGAGCGGTCCGTGCTTGAGCTCGCTGGCGGGGTAGGCCTCGGCGTGGACGTAGGAGATCTCCTTGAGCTTCTGCGCCCCCTCTCGCGCCACCGGGTAGCCGCGCACCCTGCCGACGAACATCATGCTCGGGTGGTCGGCGTACTTCTTGGCCAGCTCGGCGATGCGCTCGCCCTGCTTGAGGATCTGCTCGATCTGGTCGGGCAGCTTGCGCAGGCCCTCGACGATGCGCCTGCCGTCGGAGGGCGACAGGTCGTGCACGCGGCCGAAGTGCAGGGCCAGCAGCGCGAAGGCGATCGCGGTCGAGGTGAACGCCTTGGTCGAGGCCACCGAGACCTCGGGCCCCGCGTGCAGGTAGATGCCGCCGTCGACCTCGCGGGCGATGGCGCTGCCCACGGCGTTGACGATGCCGATGACCCTGCCGCCCTTGCGCTTGATCTCCTGCACGGCCGCGAGCGTGTCGTAGGTCTCGCCCGACTGGCTGATCGCGACGTACAGGGTGTCGGGGTCGATGACGGGGTTGCGGTAGCGGTACTCGCTGGCGGGCTCGGCGTCGGCGGGGATGCGGGCCAGCTCCTCGATGAGCTGGGCGCCGATCTGTCCCGAGTAGTAGGCGCTGCCGCAGCCGATGATCTTCACCCGGCGGAAGGAGCGGGTCTCGCGGGCGTCCATGTTGAGGCCGCCCAGGTGGGCGATGTGAAAGCGCTCGTCGAGCCGGCCGCGCAGCGTGCGGGCGATCGACTCGGGCTGCTCGGAGATCTCCTTGAGCAGGTAGTGCTCATAGCCGCCGGTGTCGTAGTGGCCGGCGTCCCAGTCGACGGTCAGCGGCTCCTTGGCGGTCTCGCGGCCGCCGCTGGCGAAGGTGTGGAAGCCGTCGGCGGTCAGGACCGCCAGCTCGCCGTCCTCCAGGTGGACGACCTGGCGGGTGTAGCGGACCAGCGCGGAGACGTCGGAGGCGGCGAACATCTCCTTCTCGCCCAGGCCCAGCACGATCGGGCTGCCGTTGCGGGCGACGACGATCTCCTTGGGCCGCTCGGAGTCGACGACCGCGATGCCGTAGGTGCCGACGATGCTCTTGAGCGCCTTCCTGACCGCCTCCTCGAGGGTCTCGGTCTCGGCGACCGTACGGGCGATCAGGTGCGCGAGCACCTCGGTGTCGGTCTCGGAGACGAACTCCACGCCCTCGGCGACGAGCTTGGCGCGCAGCTCGTCGGCGTTCTCGATGATGCCGTTGTGCACGACGGCGATGCGCTCGTCGGTCGACAGGTGCGGGTGGGCGTTCTCGTCGCTCGGCACGCCGTGGGTGGCCCAGCGGGTGTGCCCGATGCCGAGCGTCCCCTTGAACTTGGCGGGTACGGCCTTGGCCAGGTCAGCCACGCGGCCTTTGACCTTGCGCAGCTTGAGGCCTCTGTTGGACACCACCACCCCAGCCGAGTCGTAGCCTCGGTACTCCAGACGCTGGAGTCCCTCCAGCAGGATCGGGGCCGCGTCCTTGGGGCCGACATAGGCGACGATTCCGCACATGCAAGTCTCCTCTGATTGTCATCCGTAGACGATCCGGCGAAGTTGCCGCAGGGACAACTCCGGGGGCGCCATGCGGCGCGCCGGAAGTTCGGCCGCGATCCTCGGGAAGATCTCGTCGTTGGTGAGGCCACGGGACTTCAGCTCCCCGTGGCGCCGCCGTACGAACTCCTCGACGGTCTCGGAGTAGTACGACAGCACCTCCGCCACCACGCGCGCGGCCTCTCCAGGGCCGAGCGGACTCGTCCTGGTCAGGTGCGCGATGAGGTCCTCGTGTTGAGGCCGGGCCGTGGACACAGAGCAGGACACTACGCAGGGATCATCAGTCACGCCAACATCCTGCCCGAAATCGGGCAGGATTAGTCGTCCTCGCCGCGACACGCCGCAGGCGATCCCGCCGGATCCGCCGGAGAGGCCGTCGATTCCGGCCGAAAACGCAGCTCCAATCGGGAGGATCGGAGCAGCACGGCACTACTCTACGTAGCTAACTGATATCGCTACGTAGGGGGATGTCATGCTGCTCTGGGCCGCCGCGGTTCTCGCCGCCAGTGCCGCGGGAGGTCTTCAGGACGACGCCCGTGCCGCGGCCGCCGAGTACGGCGTTCCTGAGAGCGTGCTTCTGGGCGTCTCCTACCTGGAGTCGCGATGGGACTCCCACGGCGGCCGGCCGAGCGTGTCGGGCGGTTACGGCCCGATGCACCTGGTGGACGCGGCCGCCGTGCCGAAAGGCGGTCACCACCATGTCGGCGACCCGCGGGGAGACGGCGCGCGGCCGATGCGCATGGCCGCTCCCCTGCCGCCCGCACGGCCCGCCGAGCAGACGCTGCAGCGGGCGGCGCGCCTGACCGGGCTGCCGCCCGACGTGCTGCGGCGCGACAGGGCCGCCAACCTCAGGGGCGGCGCCGCGCTCCTGGCCGACGAGCAGCGCAGGCTCGGCGCCCCGCTCAGCTCCGACCCCGTCGCCTGGCACGGCGCCCTCACCCGCTACGCCAACGCCGGCTTCGCCAACGAGGTGTTCGAGGTGCTGCGCGAGGGCGCGGGACGCAGGACCGACGACGGCTCGCTCGTGCGCCTGCCCGCCACCCCGGTGCCCGCTTTCAGGACGGGCGGGGCCACGGCGGCCGAGTGCCCCTCCGAGCTGGCCTGCGAGTGGATGCCCGCCGCCTACGAACGTCTCGGCAAGGGCGACTACGGCAACCACGACAGGCTCGGGTCCAAGCGGCGCGTCGACTACATCGTCATCCACGACACCGAGGGCACCTTCCGCGGCATCCCCACGCTGGTCAAGAACCCCAGGTACGTGAGCTGGCACTACACGATCCGCTCACGCGACGGCCACGTCGCCCAGCACGTCCGCACCAACGACGTGGCCTGGCACGCCGGCAACTGGGACGTCAACTCCCGCTCGATCGGCATCGAGCACGAGGGCTACCTGGCCAAGGGCGGCACCTGGTACACCGAGGCGATGTACCGCTCCTCGGCCGACCTGGTGCGCCACCTGGCGGACAAGTACGGCGTGCCGCTGGACAGGGCGCACATCATCGGCCACGACAACGTGCCGGGCACCACCGCCAAGACCGTGCCCGGCATGCACGAGGACCCTGGGCCCTACTGGGACTGGGCGCGCTTCTTCGCCCTCATGGGCGCCCCCATCCAGGGCGACGGCGAGAGCGGGAGCGAGGGCGAGGGCGAGGGCACGTCGGTGATCATCAATCCCGACTACGCGACCCACCAGCCCACCTTCACCGGTTGCGTGAGCAAGACCTCCGCCAAGCTCTGCAAGCCGCAAGGGGCCGCCAGCGTCTGGCTGCACACCGAGCCCCGCTCCGACGCGGCCCTGGTCGACGACGCGGGCAAGCGCCCCGGCGCCGGCTCCACCTTCAGCGTCTACGACCACAGCGCCCGCGCCACCGCCGGACAGCGCTACGCCCTCGCGGGCACCAGCGGCGAGTGGACGGCCATCTGGTACCTCGGCCAGAAGGCGTGGTTCCAGAACCCGCCCTCCAGCCCCACCGCGGTCCGCGCGAACGGCCCGCTGGTCACGCCCATCACCGACAAGGTCAAGGTGTACGGCAGGGCCTACCCCGAGAGGTCGGCCTACCCCTCGGGCGTGCGCTACCAGGAGCACGCGCCGCTGCCCTACACCCTGCGCAAGGGCCAGTACTACTCCCTCGCCCAGACGCTGAAGGGCTCCTATCTGGCGGCGGGCTCCTACAACCCCGCCAAGCACGTCACGGTGCGGGGGAAGCTGCGCTACCACCAGATCCAGCTGGGGCACAGGGTCATGTTCGTCAGGGCCGACGACGTCCGGGTGATCTCCTGAGAATCGCGCCTTCCATGCGCACACGCACTCCCGAGAGGCGATATTGTTTTCCCGTGGCCGGTGAGCACCTCGCCGGAACGCACGCGGAAGTGGCTCAGTGGTAGAGCATCACCTTGCCAAGGTGAGGGTCGCGGGTTCGAATCCCGTCTTCCGCTCGGAGACGATCTCCTGGTGGAGTGGCCGAGAGGCGAGGCAGCGGCCTGCAAAGCCGTCTACACGGGTTCAAATCCCGTCTCCACCTCGGTGCGTGACGCGGAACCTTCAGGATCCGCTAAAGTAGTGCGAGCGCCATGCGGAAGTGGCTCAGTGGTAGAGCATCACCTTGCCAAGGTGAGGGTCGCGGGTTCGAATCCCGTCTTCCGCTCTGAGTTTCACCAACTCAATACGGACGATTAGCTCAGCGGGAGAGCGCTTCCCTGACACGGAAGAGGTCACTGGTTCAATCCCAGTATCGTCCACCATCCGCGAACGCGGGTCAGACACGCTCTGACCCGCGTTTCGTCTTTCGGCGAGAAAACCGATCGCCCCCACCGGCCGAGCGATCTATCGTCGGACGCGTTCGTTCCCGAATCGAGGAGCCCGCCATGGACCGCGACGAGATGTCCTTTTGAGCCCATCAGCAAGCGCCGCAGGGGGTTCCCTCTAGCGAGACCCACGTCAAGCGCGGCGACCGCCGCGTCGGCCTCGACACCGAGCTGGTCGAGAAGCTCGGCGGCGGCGACCCGTGCCCGTGCGGCTCGGGGCGGCGCTTTCCGCCGTTGCTGCCGGGCCACCGGCCGCTACGACGACACCCTCGGCCACTACTACGTCCGCGACCGCCCCTCGTAGCCTCTCCGCCCGATTTTGTCGGACCTCTGGCTCACACTCCCATCAACAGCCTTGGGAGAGGGGAGCCGGACGCGATGGCACGCCGGAAGGGCAGGAGGCGTCAGCGGAAGGGGCGGGAGATCGATCTGGTCCTGTGGGGCGGCGGAGCGGTCGTCGCCGTGGCGGTGGCCAGAGCGCTGTTCGGCTTCGTCGGCGAGCACTGGCCGCTGTTCGCGGCGGCCGGGCTCGTGGCGGCGGTCGCCGCCGTCGCCTTCCCCCTGATCCGTGCCCGCAGGGTCGCCCAGCGGCAGCGGCAGTGGTTCGCCGACCATCTGGAGCTGGCCCGCGTCGACGAGTTGTCGGGGTCCGACTTCGAGACGCTGACCGCCGAACTGCTGCGCAGGGACGGATTCCGCCACGTCAGGGAGCTGGGCAGGGCCGGCGACATGGGGGTGGACATCACGGCCGTCGGCCCCGACGGACGCCGGTTCGCCTTCCAGTGCAAGCGCTACGCGAGGACGGTGGGCTCCCCCGAGGTGCGCAACTTCCTCGGCGCGCTCGCCCACACCTTCGCGGGGCACACCGGCGTCCTGGTCACCTCGGGCCGCCTGACCCGGCACGCCATGGCCGAGGCGAGCGCGGCGAAGCTGATCCTCGTCGAACGCGACCAGCTCGCGGGCTGGCTGCGGGGGGAGGTCCCGCTGGAGCTGCGGCACTGAGGAGCCCGTCCGCACCGGGGAGGGGATGTCACACTTCGGGTCCGGTGTCGCTCTCAGGGTGCAAACGATCAGGAGGGCGAGACCACATGACAGTTCACACCCCGCGAGAATCGAAGCTCACGATCTTCGGGGCGACCCACATGGCCGACGTCGCGCTGATGGAGGAGTTCCTGCGCGGCAGCGACCTCGACTGGACGCTGATGCGCATCCCGTACGTGGTCGACAGGCCGCTGACGGGCCGCTACAGGACCGCGTACGGTCGCAACCTCAGGGGCGCCTTGCGCATCTCCCGCGCCGACGCCGCGCACCTCATGCTCGCGCTGGTCGGCCGGCCGGAGGCGGTGCGGCAGACGGTCACCGTCGCCTACTGACCGATCAAGGCGCGGAAGTCGCCGACGGCCAGGCCGGCGGCGCGCCGCATGGCGGCCACCACGCGTTCGGGCGGATCCTCCCGGCTCACGCTCACCGCCGCGGCCGCGGTCACGGCGCCCACGACGGAGCCGACCACCGCCGCGGCCGCGATGGGGTCGAGCGCCTCGGGATAGGCCCTGCGCAGGGCGTCGGCGATCAGCGCCTGCGCCTCCGCGAGACGTCGCAGCATCCGCGCCTGAAGGTCCGGCACCGACACGATGAGCTGGACGCGGCTGTAGGCGACTCCGCTGACCAGGTCGGTGTCCCCCGTGTGGGTGATCATCTGGTTGACCGCGCGCAGCAGCAGGTCCGTGAGGTGTTCGCCGGGCAGCGGCTGCTCGAAGACGCGCACGCCGAGCGCCACCCGCTCGGAGACCTCGGCCATGACCAGGTCCTCCTTCGCGGGAAAGTGGAGGAAGAAGGTCCTGACCGACACCTCGGCCGCGGCGGCGATCTGCGCGACGGTGGTCTGCTCGTAGCCCTGGCTCCTGAACAGCCCCATGGCCGCCGTGATCAACGCCTCGCGCGTGCGCCGCTTCTTGCGTTCGCGCAACCCCATGTCCTGACTCACGAGGAGCAGATTACTGCATCGCCTGAATCACTACATTGACTGCATTAATACATTGAGTGTAGTCATAGAGGCATGGGAACTCTCGAAGGGCGTGTCGCCCTCATCACCGGAGCCGGGCGTGGGATCGGCAGAGAAGAAGCGCTGTTCTTCGCGAAGGAGGGCGCGAAAGTCGTGGTCAACGACCCGGGGGTGGAGATCGACGGGACGGGCGGAGACGGCGCGGTCGCTCACTCCGTGGTCGAGGAGATCGTCGCCGCGGGCGGGCAGGCCGTCGCCAACCTCGACGACGTCACCGACTGGCACGGCGCGGAGCGCATGGTCGCCACGGCGGTGGAGACCTTCGGCGACCTGCACGTGGTGGTCAACAACGCGGGCATCGAACGGGTGCGCAGCCTGGTCGCCACCTCGGAGGAGGAGTTCGACGCGGTCATCGCGGTGCACCTGAAGGGCAGCTTCGCCGTCAGCAGGTTCGCCGCCCGCCACTGGCGGGAGCAGTACGACCTCGGCGCCCGCGTCGACCGCTCCCTCGTCAACACCGCCTCGGGCTCGGGCCTGCTCAACCCGTTGCCGCTGCACACCTCCTACGCCGCCGCCAAGGCGGGCATCGCGGCCATGACCACCGTCCACGCGCTCGAACTGGGCGGCTACGGCGTCCGGGTCAACTGCCTGTCCCCCTCCATGGCGCGCACCCGGCTGACCATGGAGGTCCCCGGCATGAGCGAGAGGCCGGCGCCAGGCGCGTTCGACCCGTTCCACCCCGCCGCCAGCGCCCCGGTGGCCGCCTATCTCGCCGCGGCGGGCTGCCCGCTCACCGGGCAGGTGCTGACCGTCAGAGGCGGCGACGTCATGGTCAACAAGGGCTGGTCGCCGGGCCCGCGCGTGGCCAAGGAGGGGCTGTGGACGGTCGGGGAGCTCGCCGCGGAGTTGGAGCGCCTGCCGTACGACGACCCCTTCGACAGGCTGGCCCAGGCGCTGGGCGGGGCGCTCGGCGGCGAGGGGCGTGAGCGGATCCGCGCCATGATCGACGCCGCCCTCGCCGAGCACGGCTGACCGTGCGGGCTACCTGGCCTCCCATGGCGGGCCGATCTCCGAGAACAGGGCCAGCCCCTCGGCGCTCGAGGTCACCAGCTCGTCGACCCCCTGAACGACGCGACGCTCTCCGACCAGCACGGAGGGGATGGGCAGCGGGTCGCGAGCGGTCAGGATCGCGGCCATCACCTGGGTGAAGGCGCCGGTGCGGGCGAGCGGCACGAGCGGCTCCCCGCCCGAGACGAGGTTCTCCAGCAGGTCGTCGCGACCGTAGGAGACGACAGGGTCCTCGCCCACGCGCACCTCGTCGCGGGTGTACCACAGCCTGATCCGGCCCCCGTCGCCGTGGACCGTGACGTACGGGTCAGCCTCACGCTCGGCGCAGAGCGTCACCGCGACCGCGATGACCGTGCCACCCGTGGTGCGGACCCGCAGGCTGGAGGTGTCGTCGGCGTCGATGGGGTGGGCGCGGAACAGCTCGGCCTCGACCTCGGCCACCTCGCCCAGCCGCTCGGAGCCCGCCAGGCACAGCGCGGTCGCGATGCCGTGCGCGAACGGGTTCGTGAGCGCTCCGTCGCCCGCCTCACGCCGCCCCGCCCACGCGGGCCCGCTCGTAGTAGCCGGGCTCGCGCGACCAGGTCCCCGTCACGCTGATGCCCCTGACCTGGCCGACGGCGCCGTCGGCGACGAGGCGGGCGACGGCGCCCAACGCGTGCGAGCCGAGGCTCTGGAAGGCGACCTGGCAGGTCAGGCCACTCTCGGCGACCGCGTCGGAGAGGCTTTCGAACTCCTCGACCGTGCGCACCGGCGGCTTCTCCAGCAGGACGTGGGAGCCACGCGCCAGAGCGGTGCGGGCGAGGTCCGCGTGGGTGTGGATCGGGGTGGCGATGATCGTGACCTCAGCTCCGGTACGGCGCAGCAACCAGTCGAGGTCGCTCGACTGCGGCACGCCGTCGAGATCGCCGTCGGCGTCCTCGAGAGGGACCAGGTCGCACACGCCCGCCAGCCGCAGGCCGAGACGGCGGATGTTCCGCAGGTGCCAGCGGCCGAACCCATGTGCCCCTGCGAGGACGACGTTCATGGGCTGATCGTAAACCTTCCGGCGTTTTCACGTTTTAATCATCGGCATGAGATATGTCGATCCGGTCCACGAGGGCCCCGCCGATCCCACCGTCGTATGGAACCCGTGGGCCCGGGCGTGGTGGATGTTCTACACCAGCCGCCGGGCCAACGTCCTCGGCCTGCCAGGGGTGTCATGGGTGCACGGCACCCCCGTCGGCATCGCCACCTCCGCCGACGGGTTCGCCTGGGATCACCTCGGCCACGCGGTGATCGACGTGCCGGAGCCGACGCTCTGGGCGCCGGAGGTGGTCGTGCATGAAGGGCTGGGCCACATGTTCCTGACCGTGGTGCCCGGCGTCTTCACCGACTGGGAGGCGGACCGCTCGATCGTCCACCTGGTCAGCGACGACCTGCGCCATTGGCGCGAGCCCCGGAGGCTGGAGCTGTCCAGCTCCAGGGTGATCGACGCCTGCGTCCACCAGCTGGAGGACGGCACGTGGCGGCTCTGGTACAACGACGAGCCCTCGGGCAAGCGGACCTTCTTCGCCGACAGCCCCGATCTGCGCTCGTGGACCGACCGAGGCCAGGCCGTCGGCGAGCAGCCGGGCGAGGGCCCCAACGTCTTCAGGTGGCGCGGCAGCTACTGGATGGTCGTCGACGTCTGGGACGGCCTGGCCGTCTACCGCTCGGACGACGCGCTGACCTGGGCCAGGCAACCGGGGACGATCCTGCGCGACGATCCGCGCGCTCACCACGCCGACGTGCTCGTCCGCGACGGGCGCGCCCTCCTCTACTACTTCACCCCGACGGGCGAGCGGACCAGCGCGGTGGGGGTCGCGGAGCTGGACCTGCGCGACGGGCGCCTCACCACCTCTTGACAGGGTTGTGATCAAGCCAGAGGATCTGCTAAATCGTTTTAAGAATGGAACCCCCCATGCGCCGAATCCGGGCAGTGACCACCACGCTCACTCTGCTTTTGTTAACGCTAACACCGCTGCGGGCCGCCGCCGCGCCGTCCGCCTACTCCTTCGACTTCGGCACCGCGGGCAGCGCCGTACAGGCCGGTTACACGCGCGTCACCGACACGACCTCCTACAGCAGCGCGCAGGGCTACGGCTTCGCCGACCCCACGGGGCTGTCCTCCACCGACCGGGGCACCGGCGACGCGCTGCGCTCCGACTTCGTGACCGCCACCGGCGCCACCTTCAGCGTGGACCTGTCCGACGGCGACTACACGGTCTCGCTCGTCGCGGGCGACGCGACCGAGGCGACCACCATCGCGATCTCCGCCGAGTCCATGGAGAAGGTCCAGGCGACGACCAAGGCGGCGGGCGAGTACCTGGAGATGTCGTTCGGCATCGCCCTGGTGGACGGCAGGCTCGACCTGGTCTTCTCCGGCGCCGCGCCGAAGATCAACGCACTGGTCGTGACCCGCCAGGCCGAACGCGGCCCTGGCACCATCCCGACCGCCTACCTCGCCGGAGACTCCACCGTCCAGACCTACGACCCCTACTGGGCGCCCGAGGCGGGCTGGGGCCAGATGGTCGAGCGCTTCTTCGGCACCGGCGTCGGATTCGACAACCACGCCATCGGCGGCCGGAGCTCCAAGAACTTCATCACCCAGGGCAGGCTGGACACGATCCTGCGCCAGATCAGGCCTGGCGACTACTTCCTGGTGCAGTTCGGCCACAACGACGCGACCGTCAGCGTCCCCGACCGGTACGCCTCCCCCGCCGACTACAAGGAGTACCTGCGGGTCTACGTCAACGGCGCGCGACAGCGCGGCGCGACGCCGATCCTGGTGACGCCCGTCTCCCGGCTGGACCACAACCCGGCCACCGGCGCGTTCAACGTCTCCTTCCCCGAGTACGTGGCGAAGATGAAGGAGCTCGCCACCGAGGAGGACGTCGCCCTGGTCGACCTGTCGGCGCTCAGCCGCGCCTACCTCGACTCCATCGGGCCTGAGGCGGCCAGGTCGGTGTTCCTGCACACCCCCGCGGGCGTGTACACCGCGTGGCCGAACGGCTCGGCCGACAACACGCACTTCCAGGAGTACGGCGCCATCCAGATGGCGCGCCTGGTCGCGGGCGCGGTCAAGGGCCTCGGGCTGCCGCTGTCCGCCCTGGTGAAGGAGGTCGAGCCGCCCGCCGCCGTACCCGCCAAGCCGACCGGCCTGGTCGCCGGCGGCATCTCCAACTCCGGCGCCGTGCTGAAGTGGGACGCCGCGGTGACCGCCGACGTCTACCAGGTCTTCCGCAAGGGGAGCGACGGCGCCTGGACGCTCGCCACGACGGCGACGATCCCCCAGGCCGCGCTCTCGGGCCTGGCCGAGGGCCGTTCCTACGACTTCCGCGTGGTGGCGGTGAACGGACGCGGCGACTCCGAGCCGTCCGACCCCGTGACGGTCACCACGCGTCAGGCCAAGTACCGCTACGACTTCGGCCCTGCCACCTCGCCGGTCGCGGCCGGGTACACGCAGGTCACCCGCGCCACCCTCTACACGGCCGAGCTCGGCCACGGTCTCACCGACGCCACCGGAATGATCGACAGGGACAGGGGCGCGGGCCTGGACGACGTGGGCAGGGACTTCCTCGCCTACTTCAACGGCCGCTACGAGTTCAAGGTGGACCTGCCCAACGGGCTGTACGGGCTGAACGTGCACGTCGGCGACCTGCTGGGCTCGGCGCGCACCAACGTCTCGGCCGAAGGAGGCACACCCATCGCGCTCTCTGCCAACAGGAACGTCACGACCAGGGCCGTCACCGGCGTGAAGGTCACCGACGGCCAGCTGAACGTGGTGATCACCGGCGCGACGGGCCATCTCAACGGCCTGGAGATCACGCCGGTCCTCACCGCGCCTACCGGGTTGACGGCCGGAGCCGTCACCTTCGAGGCGACCTCCGCCAGCGTCCCGCTGACCTGGCAGGAGGTCGACGGCGCGGCCGCCTACAACGTGTACAGGGCCGAGGAGGGCGACACCGCCCCCACCCTGCTGAAGAAGGTGCGGGACCCCTCCCACACCGACGCCACCGCGCGGATCGGCGGCGTCTACACCTACACGGTGACCGCGCTCGACCCGACGGGCGAGGAGTCCGTGCCCTCCGCGACCGCGAGCGTCGCGACCGTGGACGGCACGACGCCGCCGCCCGGCACGCCGCAGGACCTGCGGACGGGCAGGGTCGCCAAGAACAGCGTGGCGCTGCGCTGGCGAGCGGTGCCTGACGCGCTGCTGTACCGGGTCTACCGGGCGGAGAAGGAGGCGGGCCCCTACACCGGGATCGGGACGACCGAGCGGGCCTCCTTCGACGACGACGGCGTGCTGACGACGATCCCCTTCCACTACCGGGTCGCGGCGGTGAACAGGGGCGGCGTGTCCGAGCGGTCGGCGGTCGTCGCCTCGCGGGCGGTCACCAGGCTGAAGCGGCAGATGGAGCGCCTGGACCGGGCTCCGGTCGCCGTGGCCACCGGAGCCGGCGTCTACGTCGGCTGGCGGCTGCTCGGGCTGGACGAGGACGACCAGGTCTTCGACGTCTGGCGCGACGGCAGGAAGATCAGCAGCGTCAGGGGCGCCACCAACGTCCTCGACCCGCAGGGCAGTGCGCGCTCGCGCTACCGGGTGACGGCAGGCGACGGCGAGTCCACCGCCGAGTTCGGCGTGTGGAGCGCGCAGTACAGGGACCTCCCGCTGGACAGGCCCGCCGACGACTACACCAAGGACGGCCAGCCCCACTCCTACACCGCGGGCGACGCCTCCGTCGGCGACCTCGACGGGGACGGCCGCCACGAGGTGGTCCTGGTCTGGAACCCGACCAACGCCAAGGACAACTCGCAGTCCGGCTACACGGGCCTGGTGTACGTCGACGCCTACACCCTCGAAGGCAGGAGGCTCTGGCGCGTCTCGCTCGGCAGGAACATCCGCGCGGGCGCCCACTACACCCAGCTCGTGGTCTACGACCTGGACGGCGACGGCAGGGCCGAGGTGCTCATGAAGACCGCCGACGGCACGGTCGACGCCTCGGGCAAGGCCGTCGGCAGCCCCAGCAAGGACCACCGCAACTCCAGCGGCTACGTGCTGTCGGGCCCCGAGTACCTCACGGCCTTCGAGGGCGCGACGGGCAGGGCCGTCGACACGATCGACTACGTCCCCGCCCGCGGTGACGTGGCCTCATGGGGCGACGGCTACGGCAACAGGGTCGACCGCTTCCTCGCCGCCGTCGCCTACCTGGACGGCGAGCGCCCCTCCGCCGTCTTCACCCGCGGCTACTACACCAGGAGCGTCCTGGCCGCCTTCGACTTCGACGGCGAGAAGCTGAAGCGGCGCTGGGTGTTCGACTCGGCCTCGGCGGGTCCGCAGTGGGCGGGCCAGGGCAACCACAACCTGTCCGTGGCCGACGTGGACGGCGACCAGAAGGACGAGATCGTCTTCGGCTCCATGACGGTCGACGACGACGGCGAGGGCCTCTACAGCACCCGCCTCGGCCACGGCGACGCCCTCCACGTCAGCGACCTCGATCCGGGCAGGCCGGGACTCGAGGCGTTCGCCGCGCACGAGGACATGGGCAGCAGCGGCGGTCGCGGCGCGACCTTCAGGGACGCGGCCACGGGTCAGGTGCTGTGGGGGATGCCCGCCACGAGGGACACCGGGCGCGCCGCCGCGGGCGACATCGACCCGCGCCATCCGGGCGCGGAGGGCTGGGCGGTCACCACGACGGGCGAGTGGAACGCCCGTGAGGGCGAGCTGCGCTCCTCGGCCGGTGAGCTGATCGGGCAGGCCATCCCGCCGGCGAACTTCCTCGCCTGGTGGGACGGCGACCCGCTGCGCGAGATCGTCGACCACGACTACGACCCGGCCAGGGGCGTGGGCGTCGGCACGATCAGCAAGTGGGACTGGACGAGCGGCACGCCGAAACCGCTGCTCAAGGCGGAGGGCACCGCCTCGAACAACTCCACCAAGGGCACCCCCGCCCTCCAGGCCGACCTGTACGGAGACTGGCGGGAGGAGATCGTCTGGCGCACCGAGGACAGCTCCGCGCTGCGCATCCACACCACGGTCGACCTGACCGACGTGCGGCTGCGCACGCTGATGCACGACCCGGTCTACCGGCTCGGGGTGGCCTGGCAGAACATCGGCTACAACCAGCCGCCGCACCCCGGCTTCTTCATCGGGGCGGGCATGACCACGCCCGCGGCGCCACGCATCCGCTACACGCGAGCACGCTGACCCGACCGGAGGGGACGGCATCCACTGGAAAGCCGTCCCCTCCTGCACGGCGGTGAGGTCGAGGTGGCCGGTGGAGTCACGTTCCGTCGCGCAGTTCACCGACGACGTCCTGAGCCTCGTCGGCCAGGACGGACAGCGCCGCCTCGAGATCGGCGGCGCTGAGTGCACCCGAGATTTCGAGTGAGCGCCTGAACCTGTCGACCTCCATCACGGGGCGCAGCCACAGTGTCATGGAGCCATCCTCCACCAGAGCGCCGACACCCGAGGTCAGGGCGCAGCGGGTTCGCCGCGAGCGGGAGGGCGAATTCCGCCCTCAGCGGACCGCCAGGATGTAGTGGAGCAGGGGGCGTAGTTCTCCCGTCCCCTCGACGCGGAAGCCCGCCGCGGGGACGAGTTCGGCGAGCAGGTCGGGCATGCTCGGCCGTAGGGCGTGCCCGGCCACCACGCCGGCGAGGCGGGCAGCGAGCCGGTTGGCCGGTGGTCTCAACTCGACGATCAGCAGCCGTCCCCCGGGTCTCAGCACCCTGAACATCTCCCGCAGCGCGGTGCCGCGCGCCGCGGCCGGCAGGTGGTGGACGGCGAGGCAGGAGACGACGACGTCGAAGCGGGCGTCGGGGAACGGCAGCGCCTGCCCCTCCCCCAGCACGTACGCGCATGTGCCTGGGGCGCGGGCCCTGGCGTGCTCGATCATGGGCTGGGCGACGTCGAGGCCCGTCACGTGCCCCTCGGGCCCGACTCGTCTGGCCAGCAGCCTGGTCAGGTAGCCGGTGCCGCATCCGACGTCCAGGACGTGATCGCCGCGGCGGGCTCCCGACAGGGCGACCAGCCGGATGGAGACGAGGCGGCGCCGTCCCGCGAAGCCGATCTCGGACACCACCTCGTACAGCCTCGGTCGGAGGATGGGGCCGGCGCCCTCGGCGTGGTCGGTGTGGTGATGGAGCTTCATGGCCCCACCTCTTCCCTTTTTCCCGACAAGGTCCCGGTTCTTGCGAGGAGATCCGGGCGGCTGGCGTCGAGCCGATGAAGAGGAAGCCGCCGTACGGCGGGTTCGCCGTCAGTGGCGTCAGGCTCCCCTGGCGACGGCGCGGGCGCTCACCACTGGTCCTGCGGTAGCTCCACTCCCCCGACAGGGTCGTAGATGACGGTGTCGTCGGCCAGTCTGACGACCGCGACCCGCGTCGCGAGCCCCGCGTTCTCCAGCGCCCTCGCCGATTCCATCGCGTACTGCGCGAAGTGGTACTGGTCCCTGGTGCCGCTGAACGGCGCCAGGCGCTGACACAGCACCTCGTAGCGATCACCGGGCCAAGGGGGAGGTACATCCGCGGCACGCTGGTGCCGGGAGCCAACCGTCATCTCTCTCACCCCTGATGGTCTGTCTGTCGATGTCCTACCTTTGCAGATGATGTGGCCGTCCGGATAGGCGGGTGTCCCCTTCAGGCTCGTCGATCCCGGCCAACACGGCCCCGACCTGGTGAAACGCTGGTTACATGTGGCCGTGCCCGGGTAGCGCGGGTGGTCCGGCCCCGCGTGAATGGAGGTCTGCCGTGCGGACGCTGCGCGCCATCACGACCACCGTGCTGTGCCTCGCCCTCGCCACCGGCGCGTGTACGGGGGTGAGCAACGACTACGACGACGTGACCAGGTTCCATCACCCGCAGAACGAGGGGGCCAACGCCAGCGTGCACGGCCTGCACCTGCGCAACGCCTACCTGGTCGGCGGCGCGCCTGGCCAGCAGGCCCCCGCCGAGCTGCCCCTGTACGCGGTGCTGATCAGCAACCGCGCCGCGGCCGACAGGCTCGAGCGGATCACCGTCCAGGGCGGCTCCGTACAGCTGACGGCCCCCGTCGAGCTGCCGCCGAACCAGCCCGTCGGCGTGGACAAGCCGATCGCCACCGTCTCGGGGCTGAGGACGCAGAGCTCGGTCCCGATGACGTTCACCTTCAGTGGAGCGGGTGACGTGCGGGTGCAGGTCCCGGTGAAGGAGCGGGTGGGACAGTTCTCCAGCGTCGCTCCGCCGGCGAGCCCCTCCCCGACGCCCTGAGGGCTTCGATGCGCGTCACCGTCCTGTCCGACACGCACGCGCCGCGCCGGTGGCGGTCGTGCCCGCCGAGGGTGGCGGCGCACCTGCGCGGGGCCGACCTGATCCTGCACGCGGGGGACGTGTGCGTGCCCTCCGTCCTGGACGAGCTGGCGGCCTTCGCGCCCGTCCACGTCGTCAAGGGCAACAACGACGGGCCCGACGTGGTGGCGCCGGAGACCCTCCAGCTGGAGCTGGACGGGCTGCGCGTGGCGATGATCCACGACAGCGGACCCCTGGCGGGCAGGGGCGTCAGGATGCGCCACCGCTTCCCCTGGGCCGAGCTGGTGGTCTTCGGGCACTCTCACATCCCGATGGACGAGCAGGCCGAGGGCGTGCGGCTGTTCAACCCCGGCTCGCCCACCGACCGCCGCCGCCAGCCGCACGGGACGGTGGGGCTGCTCACCATCGAGCGGGGCGCGCTGGTGGAGGCGCGGATCGTGCCGGTCACCTGAGCGCGGCCCGTCCTGTTGGATAGGGGTGTGATGTCCATCGAGGAGGCAGAGGCCGAGCAGGAGCGGCTGCGCCCGCTGGTCGACCTGGACGATCCGGGGCCCGAGCGGGTGGAGTTCGTGGCCGGGCTCGACGTCGGCTACGGCGGCGACGACGAGGTGACGGGGGCCGTGGTCGTGCTGAGGTCCGGCACGCTGGAGGTCGTCGACCAGGTGGCCGTCCGTCAGCGCGCCGGCTTCCCCTACGTGCCCGGCCTGTTCGCCTTCAGGGAGCTGCCGCCGCTGCTGGCCGCCATGGACAGGCTGCGCGTGCCGCCTGACCTGCTGGTCTGCGACGGCTACGGCCTGGCCCACCCCCGCCGCTTCGGCCTGGCCTGCCACCTCGGGGTGCTGACGGGGCTGCCGACGATCGGCGTCGCGAAGACCGCCTTCGTCGGACGGCACGACGATCCGCCCGCCGCACGCGGGTCGTGGAGCCCGATCCTGCTCGACGGCGAGGTGGTCGGCCGCGCGCTGCGCACCCGCGAAGGGGTGAAACCCGTCTTCGTCTCGCAGGGCCACCGCGTCAGCCTCGACAACGCCTGCTCGCACGTGCTGCGACTGTCGCCGGACTTCAGGCTGCCCGAGCCGATCAGAGCGGCGGACCGGCTGTCGCGCTCGTGACCCCACCGGCCCTCGTGCGTCACCGGTGGACCACGGCCGCCCTTCCGTCGCTGCGCGGGTCGCTGCCCGCGGCGAAGGGGCCGGCCGCGACCACCTGAGCGTGTCCCACCCACTCCGAGCGAGGCGGAAGGGTCACCGCCGGCGCCCCTGAGGCGGTCAGCGCGGCCAGCTCCTCGTGGTCGGCCTCGACGCTGACGGTGTCCTCCCGCTGCCCGGCCTCGAGACCGCCGACCACGAAGCGCGCAGCGGCCACCGCGGCGGCGGGGTCGGCCCCTTCGAGCAGGCGCAGCAGCACCTGGGTGAGGATCTGCGGCTGGGCCTTGCCGCCCATCGTGCCCGCGACCCAGACCAGCCGTCCGTGCCTGGTGACCATGACGGGCATGAGGGTGTGAGCCGGCCTCTTGCCGGGGGCGATGACGTTGGGCGAGGCGGGGTCGAGGGAGAAGAACGAGCCCCTGTTGTGCAGCAGGACGCCGGTGGAGGGGTCGAGCACGCCCGAGCCGAAGCTGTGGAACAGGCTCTGGATGAGCGAGACCGCCCACCCTTCGCTGTCGGCGGCGACGACGGCGACGGTGTCGCCCGTGGCCCTGCCGGTGACGGCCGGTGGGGGCGAGGGGGTGAGCGCTCGGGCGGGGTCGAGGAGGGCGTCGACGTCCACCGGCACGAAGCGGGGGTCGGCCAGGTGCGCGTTCCTGTCGGCGATGCCGCGGTGGAAGGCCAGAGGGAGCGGCTCGGTGGCCGCGAGGGCCTGCAGGAGCAGGAAGCCGTGGGTGTTGGGCGGGCTGGTGTGCACGTCGTGGCCGCGCAGGGGACGGCTCAGCGGCGCGGTGCGCTCCACCTCGAAGGCGGCGAGGTCGGCCAGGTCGAGCACGCCGGAGAGGCAGAGGCGGCGGCCGAGCGGCCCGCCGTACAGGGTGGAGGGGCCGTGGGCGGCCAGGTCGGCCAGCGTGGCGGCCAGCGCGGGCTGGCGCAGGGTGTCGTTCTCGGTCAGCGGCCTGCCGCCGAGGCTGAAGACCTCACGCATGCCGGGGTCTGCGGCGATCAGCTCGGCCGCCTCCGCGATCGCCTCGGCCAGTCCGGGGACGACCGGGGTGTCGTCGGCGTGCCGTACGGCGGCCTCGAAGCAGGCGCTCCACTTCAGCGCCGCGCCCGCCTCGTGCAGCGCGGCCCATCCCGCGACGGCGCCCGGCACCGTGATCGTGTCGGGCCCCGTGACGGGCATCAGGGCGCCGTGCCTGGCCGCGAGCGCGGCGCGGTCGGCCGTGGCCGGGGCAGGGCCGCTGGCGTTGACGCAGGTGATGCGGCCCTCTGGGTCGCGCACGAGGGCGATCAGGTCGCCGCCGACGGAGGTGTTGTGCGGGTAGACGACGCTCAGCGTGGTGGCCGCCGCCAGCGCGGCGTCGAGCGCGTTGCCGCCGTTCGCGACCGCCTCCTCGGCGGCGGCCGTGGCCAGGGCGTGAGGGGTCGCGACGGCACAGGTGTAGGTCATCCGCTCATCGTGCCCGGCCTGTCGGGGCGGCTCCGTGCCGGGGGTCAGATGTCGAGGTCGAGCCTGGCGATCGGCTCGACCAGCTCCTCCTCCTCGTAGGCGAGGTGGGACAGCAGGGCCTCCGACAGCACCTCGAGGCGCTCGCGCACGCCGTCGATGGCGTCGGCGTCCTCGACCATGGCCACGAGCGCCGCGTCGAGGTCGGTCAGCAGCTCCGCGATGACCTCGTGCTCCTCCTGGAGCCGGTCGACGACCGGCGCGAGCGACGCCTGCGCGCTGCTGAGCGCGGGGAACATCCGCTCGTCCTCGATCGTGTGGTGGACGGTCAGGATCCTGCAGTAGGAGGCGCAGAAGCTGCCGAGGGTCCAGTAGTTCTGCCGCATGGTGAGCCGGCTGATCATCGAGCGGAGCGCCGCCACCTCGCCGCGGCCCGCGGCGACCTGCTCGACGGCGTCGCGGATCTGCGTCAGCTCCTGGCGCAGCTGGTCGTGGATCATCACCAGGCGCAGGCCGCGCTCCTGCTGCGCGGCGGGCAACGCGGCAAGGTCGCGCTTGGGCAGCCTGGGCCTGGTCGACTCCTCCAGCGGCCCCCGCGCCGCCGGCTGGACGGCCGGCGGACGCTCACGGCCCACCGCCTGCCTGACGGCGGGCGCGACCTCCTCGGCGAAGATCTTGAGGTCGCGCTCGTCGCCCGGCGCCATGACGAAGACGCTCATGCCGTACGCGTGGGCCAGTTCGGTGAGCTGCTCGGCCCACAGGGAGGGCGGCCCCTGGAGGAAACCCTTGCCCGCGAGCGCCGAGAAGCGGCCGCTGACGTTGTAGACGCGGCGGATCAGCCCGGGGTCGCGCCCGGCCTCCTCGGCGGCGCGGTCGACGACGGCGCTCATCGCGGCCAGCTCGGACGGCGCGGCGTAGGCGGAGGAGGGCACCCAGCCGTCGCCCACGCGCCCGGTCAGCTCCAGCATGCGCCGCTTGTACGCGCCGATCCACACGCCGATCGGGTGCGGGGGGAAGGGGCCGGGAAGCGCGCCCCGCAGGCGGTGGTGCTCGCCGTCGAAGGAGACAGGCTCTCCGGGCGTCCACAGCGCCCGCAGCACCTCGATGCTCTCCTCGAGCGCGGCCACCGCCTGCCCCGGCGTACGGCGCTCGCCGCCCATCGCGGCGATGCCGTCCCAGAAGGCGCCGGAGCCGACACCCAGCTCCAGCCTGCCGCCGCTGAGGATGTCGAGGCTGGCGGCGGCCCTGGCCAGCACGGCGGGCGGACGGAGGGGCACACTGGCCACGTCGGGGAAGAATCTGATGTGCTGGGTTCTGGCCGCGAGGACCGACAGCAGCGTCCAGGTGTCGAGGAAGGAGGGCTGGTAGGGATGGTCCTGCACCCCGATGATGTCCAGGCCGAGATCCTCCGCGAGCACGGCCTGGCGCACGAGCGGGTGCGCGTCCTTCGCCTCGGGCGTCAGGAACGCGCCGAACCACAGGTCATGCGGGAAATCAGCCATAGGACCTACACTACATAAGTGGCTTACGAAGTGTAAGTAGAGGAGGCCCGATGTCCTTCCCCGAGGCGCTCAGCCGGCACTGCCCGCGGTTCCAGATCGCGATCGAGCTGGTCGGGCGCAGGTGGAACGGCGTCATCCTGCTGGCGCTCGCCAGGGGCGCCACGCGCTACGGCGAGCTGCGCGACGACGTCCCCGGCCTGTCGGAGCGGCTGCTCGCCCAGCGCCTTCGCGAACTGGAGGAGGCGGGGGTGGTGGCCCGCGAGGTGACGCCGACCACGCCCGTCCAGATCCGCTACACGCTCACCGAGAGCGGCGCGGCCCTGGTCGAGGCGATGCGCCCGCTGATGGCGTGGGCCGACCAGTGGGCGGCCCTGCCCGCGGATCAGTCGGCGACGTAGCCGATCGAGCGCACCTCGTAGCCCCGCGCCTTGGAGCCCTTGACGTGCATCAGCATCGCGCCGCCCTCGTAGGACCAGGCACAGACGCTCGCCTGGCAGCCCTGGAAGGTGTACGGCACGCCCTTGGGGTCCCACTTCACCCTGAAGATCGTCTTGACCGCGGCCGCGCTCGCGACCTCCCTGCCCTGGTTGCGGTCACCCTTGTGCCAGGCGTCGAGCAGGTGCTTGGCGACGGCGGCCTTCGGCAGGTGGCGTGAGGTATAGACCTTCGTCACCTTGGCGCCTGAGACGATCATCAGCAGGCCGTTGAGCTCGCCCGGCACGCGCACGCTGGTGTGCGTGAACCGGCAGGCGCCGCCCACGCATCCTGCGAACCTGTCGGGCGCCCTGAACGGGTAGGCGAACAGGGTGTGCACCGCGGCGGGCGAGGCGAGCTTCGCCGCGGCGGTCCTGTCGGCGCGCAGCCACGCGTCGAACAGCTTCTTGGCGGTGGCGGGCGGCTTCGGTGCCGCGGCGTGGGCCCGCGGCGGCGGGGAGCGTCAGGGTCGCGGCCGCCGCTGCGGCGGCCACTCCGGTCAACCAGCGTCTGGACACGCGCCAAAGGTAGGCTCACGGGCTTGCACGCCGGTTGCAGCCTAGGGTGGCCTGATGGACTTCCTGGAGATCGCCGTCGAGCAGGCCAGGCTCGGCCTGTCCGAGGGCGGGGTGCCGGTCGGCGCGGCGCTGGTGGCCGACGGCCAGGTGCTGGGCGCGGGGCGCAACCGCAGGGTGCAGGAGGGCAGCGTCATCCGCCACGGCGAGACCGACGCGCTGGAGCGGGCAGGGCGCAGGCCGGCGCGGGTCTACCGGCGCGCGACCATGTACACCACGCTGTCGCCCTGCGCGATGTGCACGGGTGCGATCCTGCTCTACGAGATCCCCCGGGTGGTGATCGGCGAGAACCGCACCTTCATGGGGCGCGAGGACCTTCTCCTCGCGCACGGGGTGGAGGTCGTGGTGGCCGACTCCGCCGAGTGCCGCTCGCTCATGGCGGCCTTCATCGAACGCTGGCCGGAGGTGTGGAACGAGGACATCGGCCAGCCGTCCTGACGTGGCGGCGCGTGACCGGCCGGTTACCGAAAATCACCTCAAGCCGGTACGGCGCGCGGCTAAGGTCGGCCCATGGATCTACTCGCGCGTGCCGCGGAGCTGAAACCCGAGCTGCTGGAGTTCGCGGTGTCAGGCAGGTTCACCAGGGAGCTCGGCCTGGTGTACAGCCGATTCTTCCCCGACGGGGTCGTCACGGACGAGGCGACCTCCGCGCTGGCCCTCGACCACTTCGCGCTGGAGTACCGCCTGCCGGGCGGCGACCTGCTGATCGACAGGTTCCTGGCCGAGCGGCCCGAGCTGCACGAGGCCGAGCGGGCGATGGTGCTCGGTTGGAAGGACGTCGTCGAGGGCATCTTCGAGGTCCGCACCGTCGCGGGTCCCGCGCTCATCCTGCACAACCTGATCGACGAGCTCACCTACACCGCCCACTCCGACCTGGGCGAGGACGCCTTCGAGGCGCTCGACCCCGGCATGTTCATGGTCGGCAGGCTCATCCCCGTCACCTTCGACGACTGGATGATCAGCGCCACGCCCGCCGTCTACACCCCCGACGCGCGCAGGCAGCTGGTGCGGGCCGCGGCCGAGGCCGCGCTGCGCAACCCGGCCAGGGTGTTCCGCAACCCCGCCCTGCTGGCCGAGGCCTGGCAGATCCAGGCGGCGCAGCGGCGGCAGTTCACCGAGCACTTCGGCTCCGACCTGGTCGTGATGCAGGGGGCCGAGGTCGCCGCGCGGATGGGCGCGTTCACCTCGATGAGCTTTCCCGACCATCTGGCGCGGGAGGAGACGGTCGCGCTGATCTTCGACGAGCGCGACGGGCTCGGCTACTACACCGACTTCGGCGCGGTGGAGGAGGCCTTCGCCGATCCCTCGCTGGTGACCAGGGCCCGCTACCGCGACGCGGTCAGCCGCTACCTGCGCGGCGACTCCGTCTCACCGGTGCCGATCAGGCGCCTGGCCGCCCGCGATCCCGAACGGGCAGGCAGGCTGTTCGCCACCCTGCTCGGCAGGCGCGGCTTCACCTGGCAGCTCGACGGCGAGGCGCTGCTGAGGGCGCACAAGCCCGGCTACTTCAGCTCTCCCAGGCTGCCGGCGTGCACGCCCGTGACGGCGGTCATCGCCGAACTCGACCACGACCTCGAACAGGAGCACGTCCAGGACCACGGGCACGACGCCGAGCAGCGGGTCTAGCCGGGCGGGCGCCAGTCCTCAGGCCACGGGTTGTAGTCGATCTCCAGCGCCTCCTGCTCGGGACGCAGGTCGGCGGGCACGTGCTGCAGGTTGACCCTGATGCGGTACCACACGCTGCTGCGGCCGCGCATGCCGTCCACCAGCACGTCGGCGGGTTCGAGGAACTCCACGACCGGCTGGTGGCGGGCCTTCCAGCGCTCGAGCCCGGCCAGCGCCTCGTCCTTGTGCTGCGCCCTCGCGATCTCGATCAGCGGCAGCTCGGCGCGCTCGGGCGGCGGCCCCTGCGACTCGGCCAGCTCGAGGAGCGGGGCCAGCGAGCCCGCGTGCAGATCCATGTCCTCCCACGGGTCGCCGAGGGCGGCGAACCGCTTGGGCACGGTGTCGATCGTGAACTCCTCGGGACGGCACCCGGGCACCTCGTCCCACGTCAGCGGTGTGGACACGCGGGCGTCACGGACGGGCCTGACCGAGTAGGCCGAGGCGACGGTGCGGTCGTAGGCGTTCTGGTTGTAGTCGACGAAGACGCCCTGCCTCTCCTCCTTCCACCACCTGCTGGTGGCCAGGTCGGGCGCGCGGCGCTCGACCTCGCGGGCGACGGCCTCGGCGGCCTGCCGTACCTGGGCGAAGGGCCAGTCGGGGGTGATGCGGGCATAGACGTGGAAGCCGCGTGAGCCCGACGTCTTGGGCCAGGCCGTCAGGCCGTGGTCGGCGAGCACCTCACGGGCCACCTGCGCGGTCTCCACTACCTGGCCCCACGGCACCCCAGGCACCGGGTCGAGGTCGATGCGCAGCTCGTCGGGGTGGGCCAGATCGGCGGCGCGCACCGGATGCGGGTTGAGGTCGACGCAGCCGAGGTTGACCACCCACAGCAGCTGGCGGACGTCGGTGACGACGACCTCCTCCGCGCTGCGGCCCGACCGGTAGCGCAGCTCGGCGACCTCGACCCAGTCAGGACGCTTGGCGGGAGCGCGCTTCTGGAAGAAGGCCTCCTGCTCGATGCCGTGCACGAACCGCTTGAGGATCATGGGTCGTCCGAAGACGCCGCGCAGGGCGCCGTCGGCGACGGCCTGGTAGTAGCGGATCAGGTCGAGCTTGGTCCGCCCGCCCTCAGGAAAGATCACCTTGTCCTGGCTGGTGATCGTCACACCGTCGATGTCCGGCATGCCCTCACCTTACGCGGCGCCCCCGACAAGATCCCTGACCCCCTCAGGAGAAGTCGCCGTGGCGGCCGGCGCCCTCGGCGAAGCGGGCGGCGCCGTGCGCCGCCTCGCCGAGGGCGGCCACGCCGTGCCGCAGCTCGTTGCCCATCGCCTCCCTCTCCGGCAGGCCGAACTGCTCGAGCGCGGAGAGCCTGTCGCCTCGCATGCACGCCTGCGGGAACCTGGCCAGGTCGCGGGCGAGCGCCTCGGCCGCCTGGCGGGCCTGCCCTTCGGGGACGAGCCTGTTGGCCAGTCCCATGCGCAGCGCCTCGCCGGCGGGAACCGGCCTGCCGGTGAGGATCAGGTCCATGGCGTGGGACAGGCCGATGAGGCGCGGCAGCCGTACGGTGCCGCCGTCGATCAGGGGGACGCCCCAGCGGCGGCAGAAGACGCCGAAGACCGCGCTCTCCTCGGCCACCCGCAGGTCGCACCAGAGCGCGAGCTCCAGTCCTCCGGCGACCGCGTGGCCCGCGACGGCCGCGATGACCGGCTTGGACAGCCGCATCCTGGTCGGCCCCATCGGGCCGTCGCCCTCCTCGCCGACGTGGTTGTCGAGACGCTTGAGATCGGCGCCGGCGCAGAAGGTCCCGCCCTCGCCCCACAGGACGGCGACCGAGGCGTCCGACTCCTCGAACGCGGCGAACGCCTCGCTCAGCGCGTCCGCGGTCGCGCGGTCGACGGCGTTACGGGCCTCAGGGCGGGAGAGCACCACCGTGGTGACGGCGCCCTCCCTCTCGACGCGCACGGTCATCTGCTTCTCCGTTCGTCCGTCCCGGCGCCTTCTCCCGGGCCAGCCGATCGTAGCCAGCGCAGGCGGCGGGTCCGTCGCGGCCGCGCCGAGAGGATCGGTCGTCTAGGCTCGCCGTGATCCAGGTCATCGGCCGGCAACCAGGGAGGGGCGAGATGGCGACTCACGATGCCGCGCAGCCGACGGAGTTCCCGCCGCGGATGGGCAAGGTGGCCCCTCGCGAGCTGGCCCTCAACGGCTACACCCGCTACGACCAGCTGACGAGCGTGACGCCCGCGCAGCTCCTGCGTATCCATGGCGTGGGGCCCAAGGCCATCAGGATCCTCGAGGAGGAGCTGGCGGCCAGGGGGCTCGCCTTCGCCGACTCCTGAGCCTGCGGCCTGCGCGGCGCGTTCGGAGGCGGAGGTGGCTCAGGACTCGCCCACGCAGAACTCGTTGCCCTCAGGGTCGGCCATGACGACCCAGCGGTGACCGTGCTCCTCCACCTGGCCGTTCTCGAGCCGCCTGGCGCCGAGGGCCTCCAGCCGGTTCACCTCGGCCTCGATGTCGGCGGCATCGATGTCCAGGTGCATGCGGTTCTTGCCGGTCCTGCCCTCCTTCACCTTCTGCAGGAGCAGACGCGGGCCGCTGCGGCCTTCGGGCCGCAGCATGACGTAGTTGCCCACGCCGCCGACCACGGAGTAATGGAGCGCCTCGGCCCAGAAGGGCGCGAGCGTGTCCGGGTCGGCGACATCGAGCACCAGGCCGAAGCCGATTTCACTCATGACGGCAACCTAGCTCAGAACGGCCCGCCCAGATCAGAGCGTGACGGCTCCCGCGACGAGGTCGTCGAAGTGGTCCAGGTCCTCCGCCGTGCGGTCGAGGCCGCGCAGGGGGCCGTGGTCGGCCAGGTGGGCGTCGGCGTAGAGGCGGGCGACCAGGGCCTTGCGGTCGCCGTGCCCCGAGCGCTGCTCCCAGCCCGCCTGCTCGAGCAGCAGAGCCGCCGCGTAGACGTCCGCCATGAACTGGGCCAGCGGATACAGCCGCGCCTCCGCCGTGACAGGGTCGAGCGAGGACCAGACGGTGATCGCCTTGCGGAGGTCGTCGATCCGGCCGCGGACCAGGTCTCCCGAGCCGGGCGGGGCCTGCTCGACGGCCGTGGTCAGGCGCTCGAGGAACGGCTCGTGGGCGGACTCCTTCAGCATCGCCCGCCGTACGTCCAGGCAGAGGATGTTGTCGCCGCCCTCCCAGATGGGGTTGACCTGGGCGTCGCGCAGCAGGCGGGCGACCGGCCACTGCTCGATGTAGCCGTTGCCGCCGTGGATCTCGATGGCGTCGCTGGCGGCGTGCACCCCCAGCCTGGCGGCGCGCAGCTTGACCAGCGCGGGGGCCAGGCGCAGGCGTGGGCCGAGGTGTCCGTCGAAGACCAGCGCCTGGACGGCCTCGACCTCCACGACGAGCTCGGCCAGCTTGCGACGCATGAGCGGCTGGTCGATCAGGCGCCTGCCGAAAGCCTCGCGCGCCGAGGCGTAGCACAGGGACTCCACCAGTGCCCTGCGCGCGACGCCGAGGCCCATCATGGCCACGCCGAGCCTGGAGGCGTTGGTGAGCTTCATCATCGTGCCGAGCCCCGAGCCCGACCCCGAGCCCGCGAGGAGGAAGGCCTCCGCCCCGGTGAACTCGACCTCGGCGGAGGCGACCGACCTGGTGCCGAGCTTGTCCTTCAGTCTCCTGATCCGTACGGCGTTGCGCGCGCCGTCCCTGCGCTCCCACAGCACGAGGAAGGGAGCCACGTCGCCTGAGGGGAGCCTGGCCAGCACCACGAACGCCGACCCGTTGGCGTTGGAGGCGAACCACTTGAGGCCCGTGAGGCTCCACGCCTGCCCGTCGGGTGTGGCGGTGGCCTCCAGCGCGGCCAGGTCGGAGCCGCCGGTCCGCTCGGTGAACATCTGGGCGGCCTCGCCGGAGTAGAAGCCGTTGGCGAAGATCGCGCGGACTCGTTCGAGGACGTCGGCGGGCGCGTGCTTCTCGGCGAGGGAGACCACCATGTCGCCGCCCGTGCCCAGCGCGCAGCCCATCCCGATGTCGGCCTGGTCCAGCAGGTAGGTCCAGGCGGCGCCCAGCGCGGCGGGGTCGGCGCCGTTGTCCTTCGCGGTGGCGGCGAAGCCAGGCGAGGTGAAGTTGTCGGCCATGAGCGCCTCGCGAGCCGACGTGAACGACGGCGGCATGACGACCTGGCTGACGTCGCGGCCCCACCTGTCGTACTTCTCCAGGCGGGGCGGGTTGCGGTCGGTCTCCTCCGCGTAGGCGGCGATCGGCCCGCCCATCAGCGCGCCGAGGCGGGACAGGTGGGGCTCGGCCCAGCTGTAGCCCTCTCCGAGGTGACGGCGCATCAGCAACTGCAGCGAGGGGTCGCTCGTCCACCAGTTGCGGCCCGCGGCGCCCTGGTAGCGCGCGGTGTCGTAGCGGCCGCTCGGGCCGTCCACGGGTTCGATCAGATAGCTCGCCATTCTCGGAGTGTTACATATAATCGACACGCGATGGAAGACCGTAATACTCTCACCGCCCGCTCCGCCGTCCTGAGCGCGCTGCTCGGCAGCCACCCTCCGCGCCTGCCGAGCAGGGCTCTCGTGCGCGTCGGGGAGGTGTTCGGCATCGCGGAGGGCACCGTGCGGGTGGCGCTGTCCCGCATGGTCGCCGCCGGCGACCTGGTGCAGGACGACGGGCGCTACGAGCTGTCCGAGCGGCTGCGCGAGCGGCAGGCCAGGCAGGACGAGAGCCGCTCCCCGCACACCAGGCCGTGGGACGGCACGTGGGAGATCGCGATCGTGACGGCCGAGCGGCGCGCGCCGTCCGACAGGGCGGCCCTGCGGCACACCATGACGGCGCTGCGCCTGGCCGAGCTGCGGGAGGGCACCTGGCTGCGTCCCGCCAACCTGATCAGGCGGTGGCCGGAGATCGTCACCGCGCAGTGCACGCTCGTCGACGGGCGGCCGAGGGAGGATCCGACGGCGCTGCTGTGGGACCTCGACGGGTGGGCGGCCGAGGCGCGCAGGCTGGAGCGGGCTCTCGGCCAGGCGGAGGGGCTGGCCGAGGGGTTCCTGGTGTCGGCGGCGGTGCTGCGGCATCTGCTGGCCGACCCGCTGCTGCCCGCCGAACTGCTGCCGCAGGACTGGCCGGGGGCGCGGCTACGGGCGCGCTACGACGACTTCGACCGCGACTACCGCAGGGCGCTGCAGGCCCACCTCAACAGCTGACCCCGGCCCTCCCCCGCTGACCCCCGCTTCCCGCAGGAGCGATCGGAAGAAGCGGGCCGACGGAGCCGGAAAGCCTGGAGGTCAGAGGTCGACGCCGAAGATGACTCTGCGGTTCCTGAACTCGGTGACGCTCCACAGCCGCTTCCCCGAGACCGTCAGGTCCTCGGGCCCGACGGGGAAGGCCCTGACCGACACCTTGCCTCCCGACTCCACGACCAGCCTGCCGTTCGAGCGGGCGTCGACGGTCTGGCTGAGGTACCACCTCCCGCCGTGCGACACCGCCCCCTGGATCTTGGCCTGCCCCATCGTGTACGCGTCGACCGGCACCCCGTCGGTCAGGTCGAGGGCCCACCTGGCCACCCTGCCGGTCGGCGCCTCGCCGTCGTACTCGCCGGAGATCAGCGTGTGCGGGCTGGTGCTGCGGTCGACCGAGACGAAGGAGAAGTGCGCCCCCGGCGTGACGACCCGCCAGAAGTCGGTCTGCGGGATCACGTACCGGTAGCCGAAGGCGTGGAACCTGCCCTCCGACCGGCCGACCCGCGCCCCGTCGCCCAGGTCGCTCTGGACCGTCCGCAGGTCGAGGATCTTGCCGACGTCGAAGACGCGCAGGCCGCGCTTGGTGTCGGCGACGTACAGGTGCTCGCCGTACCACGCGATCCCGCCCGCGTGGATGTTGATCGGGGTGTAGGAGCCGTCCGGCCTGGCCTCCACGAGCAGCGCGTGCTGGTAGCGCAGGGTCTGCGGGCTCAGGAACGTCACCCTGATGCCCCGCTCGGCCACGGGGGGCAGGGGCTTGAAGTACCAGCTTGCGACGAAGGCCGGCACCCCCGCGGAGCCCGCGTCCTCCGAGCAGGTCAGACCCTGCGGGTACCAGTCGGGGGTGTCGTTGTCCTTCTCGTCGAAGGCGTACCACTCGTGCGGCCTCGGCCGCATGGCGCCGAACGCGGCGGGCGCCCCCTTGCGCACCGCCTTCCTGTTGGCCTGGGCCAGCACCGCTTCCACGGACGCGGCGCCGAGGTCGGCGGCGAGCTTGTCGGCGCCCTCGGCCAGCGTCCCCGTCGCCCGCCTCAGCGTGAAAGCGCCCTTGTCCGCAGGAAGCATCATTGTTGCCCTCGCTTTATCCCGTCTTTGCCATGTTTTGACGGGCGAAAGGGGCTTCTGGTTCAGTTATCGCCACATGTGCACGGGCATTCCCGTCAGCGCGTTCTCGTGATACCTGCGCACCAGCGCCTCACTGTCTCCTCCCAGCTCGGCCAGCGTCTCCCGCTGCCAGACCGCTCCCGTACGGCCCAGCCGTACGCGCTGGGCGATGACGTCGAGGTCGGCGTCGGCGGGGTCGACGCCCGCCCGCAGCAACGCCGCCTTCGCCTCGGGCAGCAGCGACAGCACCAGATCGGAGGCGAGCACCTCCTGCCCCTCCCAGGTGAGCTTGGCCTGCAGTCCACGCATGGCGGCGCGGTAGAAGTTCTGGTAGGCGTCGCCGAAGGGCAGCTCCGTCAGGTCCCTCTCGGCCAGTGCCAGCGTGAGGCCGAGCAGGAAGGCGGTGTTGGCGGCCATGTCGGCGCAGGTGGGCCCGGCGGGAAGGGCGCGGAACTCGATGCGGAGGTGGCCGCCGTCGGCCGGGTCGTAGACGGGCCTGTTCCACTGCCAGATCGTGCCCAGGTGCAGCCGCAGCTCGGGCAGCTCGCCCTCGTCCGACAGCGCGGGGATGACCGGCTCATAGTCGCGCACGTACCGCTCGAACAGCTCGAAGGCGCCCGAGCGCACCCAGTCGGAGCCGAAGGTGACGCGGCCGTCCCTGCGGAAGCGGCGTTCGACGTCACGGTCGTCCGAGGCCTCCTCGAACAGCGCGATCCTCGTCTCCTCCCACAGCTGTCTGCCCAGGAAGAGGGGCGAGTTGCCGCTCGCGGCCAGCACGGGACCGATCGCCAGCTGGGCGGCGTTGTAGAGCCTGGCGAAATCGGAGGCGGGCGTGCGCAGGTGGACCTGCCACGAGGTGTTGGCCGCCTCCAGGATGATGTCCTCCACCTCCAGCTCGAGCTCGTCGATCTGGACGATGAACGGCTCGAGCCGCAGCCTGCGCATGCCTCTGGCCATCGCGCGGTAGCGCGCCTCGTCGCTGATCGCGGCATGGGTGAAGTCGCCCGTGCCGAGTGTGGGCAGGATGCCGATGGGCAGCGCTCCCCCGCCGTCGATCGCGCCGTCGACGGCCTTGAACAGCTCCTGCATCTCGGTCGCGAGCGCCGTGAACGGCCTGCCCGCCAGCGGCAGCGGGGTGAGGTTGGCCTCCACGTTGTAGCGGCCGAGCTCCATGACCAGCCGGTCGTCACCGAGCTTGTCGAGCACCTCGGCGTTGCGCGGCAGCGGCCTGCCGCGCTCGTCGATCAAAAAGAGTTCGAGCTCGGCGCCCACGGTGGTGACACCGTCGCCGAAGCCCGGTCTATCGAGCAGCTCGCGAAGCTCGGCCAGCTGCTCGGTGAGGCGCTCCCCGAAGCGAAGGTAGTCCGCCTCGGAGAAGCGCTCCTTGTCCACATCTTGTCCCATGCCCCGGTTACTGTCCGGTCAGAAGGTGTCCACACCTCACCACGGAAGTGTCCCTTCGTCCTGCAGATAGGCGCCGCTCGGGCCCTCGCCGTCCAGGGTGGCCAGGCGGACGGCGATCTCGGCGCCCTGCTCGGCCGTACGGTGGCCGGTGTGGCCGTTGAGATCGGTCGCGCAGTAGCCGGGGTTGGCGGCGTTGACCTTGATCGGGGTGTCCCACAACTCCTTGGCGTAGGAGACGGTGATCATGTTGAGCGCGGCCTTGGAGGAGTTGTAGGCCATCAGGTTGAAGGGCCAGAAGGGGCTCTCGGGGTCGATCGCCATGGCGATGGAGCCGAGCTCGCTCGACATGTTCACGATCCGGCCCGCCGGTGAGCGCCGCAGCAGCGGCAGCATCGCGTTGGTGACGGTCACGACGCCGAACACGTTGACCTCGTAGACCTGCCTGAGCACGTCGGCGGAGGTGGCGCTGGGCCTGTCGTCGTCCTGCCAGACGGTGATGCCCGCGTTGTTGACCAGGATGTCGAGGCCGCCGTGCGCCTGCTCGATCCACTTGGCCGCGTCCTGCGCGCTGCCGGGGTCGGTGACGTCGAGCCGCACGTACGGCTGCCCGAGCCGCTCCGCGGCGGCTCTGCCGCGCTCCTCGTCCCGCGCTCCCACGATCGCGGTGATGCCGCGCTCGCCGAGCCGCCTGGCGATCTCGAAGCCGATTCCCTTGTTCGCGCCTGTGATGAGAGCTGTCGTCATGGCCTCCACGCTGGTCGCCCCGGTGGCCGGGCGGGAGAGACCCCGCGAGGCTGGGATCGGCGGTACCACCCACGCTTCGGCCGGGTGGACGAGACTGGCGGCATGAACCGTGAGGAGCTGGCCGAATTCCTGCGCAGCCGCCGCGCGCGGGTGACACCCCGCGAGGTGGGGCTGCCCGAGAGCGGGCGCCGCCGCACTCCCGGGCTGCGCAGGCAGGAGGTCGCCCAGCTGGCGGGCATGTCGATCGACTACTACATCCGCCTCGAGCAGGGCAGGGGCCCGCATCCCTCGCGGCAGGTGCTCAACGCGCTGTCCAGGGCGCTGATGCTGTCCGCCGACGAGCGCGCGTACCTGTTCCATCTGGCGGGGCAGGCGCTGGAGCCCGAGCGGCTGCGCGGCGACGTGCCGCGGTCGATCCTGCACCTGATCGCCTTTTTGGAGGAGGTGCCCGCCTACGTGCTCGACGCGAAGTACGACATCCTGGCGTGGAACCCCATGGCCGCCGCGCTCATGGGCGGTCTCGACAGCCGGCCGCGCGACGACCTGAACGTCATCCGCTGGGTGTTCCGCTCCCCCGACCTGGCCGAGCACCTGAGCGACGAGGAGAAGGGCCGCTTCGCCCGCGCCGCTGTCGCCGACCTGCGCTGGGCGGCGGGCCGTTACCCCGGCGACGCCGGCATCCAGGCGCTGGTCGCGGAGATGCTCGCGCTCAGCCCCGAGTTCGCCGCCCTGTGGGCCGAGCACGAGGTGAAGGTGCGCAGGGAGCAGCGCAAGCAGATCGCCCACCCGGCCGTCGGCGTGATCGAGGCGATCTGCCAGGTCCTGCCGGTGCCCGACAGGGAGGACCTGCGGCTGGTCCTCTACACCACCGAACCGGGCTCCCCCTCTCACCAGGCCTTGCGCAGGTTGCGGGAGGTGACTCTAAGCTCATGAGATGCGCGCGGTGACGTTTGACCTGTTCGGCGGGGAGCTGGACCTGCGGGAGCTGCCCGATCCCACTCCCGCATCCCACGGCGTCGTGATCAGGGTGGCCGCCACGGGCCTGTGCAGGAGCGACTGGCACGGATGGCAGGGGCACGACCCCGACATCAAGGTGCTGCCGCACGTGCCAGGTCACGAGCTGGCGGGCGTGGTGGCGGCCGTCGGGGCCGACGTGCGCGGCTGGCGCGAGGGCGACAGGGTGACCGTCCCCTTCATCTGCGCCTGCGGCGCGTGCGCCGCCTGCGCGGCCGGTGAGCAGCAGGTGTGCGAACGGCAGACGCAGCCCGGCTTCACCCACTGGGGCTCCTTCGCCGACTACGTCGCGATCGACCACGCCGACGTCAACCTCATCACGGTGCCCGAGGACATGGAGTTCAGCACCGCCGCGGGCCTCGGCTGCCGTTTCGCCACCGCCTTCAGGGCCGTCGCGCACGTCGGGGAGGCCAGGCCGGGCGAGTGGGTGGCGGTGCACGGGTGCGGCGGCGTCGGGCTGTCCGCCATCATGATCGCCACCGCCGCCGGGGCGCGCGTCGTGGCCGTCGACGTCAGCACCGACGCGCTGCACCTGGCCGAGCGGGCGGGCGCCACCCACTTCGTCAACGCCTCATCGGGTGACGCGGCCGACCAGGTCAGGGAGCTGACCAGGGGTGGGGCGCACGTCTCGATCGACGCGCTGGGCAGCCCGCAGACCGCGGCCGCCTCGATCGAGAGCCTGCGCCGCAGGGGCCGCCACGTGCAGGTGGGACTGCTGCCCGGCGGGCACACGCCGCTGCCCATGGGCAGGGTGATCGCCCACGAGCTGCGCCTGCTCGGCAGCCACGGCATGGCCGCCCACGCCTACGCCCCGATGATGGAGCTGATCAGGGCCGGTACGCTCCACCCCGACCAGCTCGTCACCCGCACGATCGGCCTGGCCGATGCAGGCAAGGCGCTCGCCTCGATCGGCTCGGTGCCGGGCGTGACCATGATCGTGCCCTGAGCCGGGCGCGACGTCACAGCCTGCGTACCCGCAGCCGCTGTCCCCACCTGCTGATCGCCTCGTCGTCGGCGAAGGCCAGCGCGCGCATCATGTTGCCGCCGTCGCTGTTCTCCACCGCCCGCCGCAGCCTGGCGCGCAGCGGCCCGGGCAGCTGCGAGGTGCCCGCCTCGATCGTGTCGCCGTAGTGCGGCGCGTAGGCCACCCCGCTGAAGCCGGTACGGCCGAGCAGCGTGGGCAGCGTGGCGGAGGAGTAGAACATCAGGTGGTTCTTGGTGAACCCGCTCCACCCCGACTCGTAGGCCTTGAGCAGCAGCGACCCGGCGTTCACCGTGAGGATGAGCAGCACCCCTCCGGGCGCCAGCAGGTGCCTGAACCGCTCGAAGTCCTCCAGCGGCCTCGGCAGGTGGGCCAGCACCGACCACAGTGTGATCACGTCGAACCCGCCGGCGGCGATCTCGGGCACGTCCTCAGGAGCGCCGAAGTAGGCCCTGGCCTTGGTGAGCCTGGCGTTGGCCTGCTCGACGGAGTCGGGTGAGAGGTCGACGCCCACCGCGTCGAAGCCGCGCTGCTCGGCCAGCTCAAGGAACAGGCCGGCTCCGCAGCCGAAGTCGAGCAGCCGCCGTCCCTCGCCGTGCTCGAAGACCGGCGAGAAGGCGTCCATGGTCAGCTGGTAGCGGCGCTGCCTGTTGGCGGCGTACTTGCCGGTCAGGAAGCTGCTGTAGGAGTTGGCGTACAGGTCGCCGAGCCGTTCGGGCCTGATGTTGGGGTTGCGGTAGAGGAAGCCGCACGAGGGGCAGCGCACGACGTGGTAGCGCCAGTTCCTGCCCCCTGTCGGCTCGAACAGCGGTTGCTGGCGAGAGTCCCCGCACATCATGCAGGAGAGGAACTCCTCGATCTCGCCGAGCGGGACGGTGGCCTTGTACTCCTCCAGGGACATCACGCGCGCGCTTCTGAGCTTGAGGCGCCATTGCGCCTCGCGCATCAGGCGCTCGCCGGGTCTGACATAGACTCGCTGCCCCCACGGCACGTTGTTGTAGCGGGATCCGAACAGCATCCTGGCGGCTGTGCGCTTGACAGAGACCATCGACACCTCACTTGGGCTTGGTTCTGATCCTCTTTGAACGCCTACCAGGCCCCCATAAAGTGACATTCATGGACTACACACGGCTTGGCAACACCGGATTGAAAGTTTCCCGGATCTGTCTGGGCATGATGAGCTACGGCGACCCGGGCGAGTGGGACTGGGTGCTGTCCGAGGAGGCGGCCGAGCCCATCGTGCGCAGGGCGGCGGAGGCCGGCGTCACCTTCTTCGACACGGCCGACGTCTACACCTCGGGGGCCAGCGAGGTCGTGACGGGAAGGCTGCTGCGCAAGATCTTCGCCAGGCGTGAGGACTATGTCCTGGCCACGAAGGTGTACTTCCCCGTCGGTGAGGCCGTGAACGACAGGGGCCTGTCGCGCAAGCACATCCACGCCGCGATCGACGCCTCGCTCGAGCGGCTCGGAACCGACTACGTGGACCTGTACCAGATCCACCGGTGGGACGACGAGACGCCCATCGAGGAGACCATGGAGGCGCTGCACGAGGTCGTGAAGGCGGGCAAGGCGCGCTACCTCGGCGCCTCCTCGATGTGGGCGTGGCAGTTCGCCAAGGCCCAGCACGTGGCCGCCGCCAACGGCTGGACGCGGTTCGTCTCCATGCAGCCGCACTACAACCTCCTCTACAGGGAGGAGGAGAGGGAGATGCTGCCGCTCTGCGCCGACCAGGGCGTCGGGGTGATCCCGTGGAGCCCGCTGGCGCGCGGCACGCTGGCCCGCGCGGGGCAGTCGGGCGAGGGCACCGCCCGCAGCGGCTCCGACGGCAGGATCGACTACCTGTACGACCCCGACAACGACGCGCTCATCCTGGACAGGGTGGCGGAGGTGGCACGTGAGCGCCGGCTGCCCGCCGCGCAGGTGGCGCTGGCGTGGCTGCTGGGACAGCCGGGCGTGACGGCCCCGATCGTGGGCGCGACCAAGGACAGGCACATCGACGACGCGGTGGCCGCGGTCTCTGTCGCCCTCACCGACAAGGAGCGCGACTACCTCGCCGAGCCGTACCGCGCCCGTGAGGTGCGGTTCTAGCCGGCGGAATGCGGGAGCCGGGCCGCTCGAGGGGAGCGGCCCGGCTCGCGCGGAGCTGGCGGCGTGGGCGAGGGGGGACGCCCACGCAGCCCGTCTACGGGGTCAGGACGTCCGCAGTGGAGGAGGTCCAGAACAGCGCCCTGGCGACCTGCGGGAACAGGCCCTTCGGGTGGTTGCGGAACATCGGCTCGGTGCCGAAGAGCACCACGGCCGCGCCCCGCTCGTCCCTGCCGCTGACCACCGCGGCCTGGCCTCTGGCGGCTTCGGGGCCGCCGCTGCCGTCGCCGGGGTTGGGCCGCCAGTGGCCCGCCACCAGCGGTCCCTCGGTGGCGTAGGTCTGCTCGACCCGCACCTCGGGGCCCAGCGCCGTGAACCAGCGCGGTGAGAAGACGAAGGAGTGCGCGGGTGAGCCCGAGCCGACGGGGCCGTTGGCCGAGGAGACCTTGACCACGCCGTTGGCGTCGGAGCGGCCCGCCACCGCGGTGGCGGTCAGCAGACCCGCCGCGGCGTTGAAGGCGGCGCCCGTGCCGCCGCGGGTGACCACACCGCCCCTGGTCATGAAGGCGTCGAGCGCCGTCCTGGCCGCGGGGTTGAGCGCGCCGTAGGACAGCCCGCTGGAGACGTACAGCACGTCGACGCCGCTCCAGTCGAAACCGTTGTTCAGCACGGTGGTCGAGACGGGCGTGACGGCGAAGCCCAGCTCGCGCAGCGTGAACAGCTCGTCGGCGGAGAGCGCGGCGGCGATCCTGACACGGGACAGCGGGGTTCCCGCGGTCGAGGCGGCCCTGGTGAACGGCACGCCGTACCTGTCGGCCACCGTCTTCGCCGCCTGCCTGGCCGAGGCGGGCACGACGGCACTGCCGTCGGCCGCCATGGTGACGGCCGTGCCCTGGCCGAGCAGGTCGTTGACGGCCCGCACCGCCTTGGCGTCGTCGATCCTCAGCGAGAGGGGGCCTTCGCCGCGCGGCACGTGGCCGGTGGGCGAGGCGAGCCTGACCGGCTGGGCCACCACGTGGAGGCGCCGCTCGGTGATCGGCTCGACCGCCGCGCCCCACAGCAGGGCGTGGCTCCATCCGGAGATGTCGTACATGGCGTCGACCCTCGGGCTGATGTCGGCGCCGGGCTCCAGCATGACGTTGGCCAGGCCGCGCTTGGGCTGGCGCATGTCCACGACGTAGGTGCCCTGCGGGTAGGTTCTGCCGCCGGCGCGGAAGGGCAGCAGCGCCCGCTCGACCTTCACGTCGTTGGCGAGGAGGAAGTCCACCAGGGTGGCGGCCGAGGGGGTGCCCGAGGGGATGGCGTAGGCGCGGGGGAAGGTGGTGGTGTAGACGTCCTCGGGGCCGAAGCCGGGGACGATGCCGAGGGGCACCTCCTTGGAGGGCTCACCCGCCGCTCCCCGCCTGAACACCTCGATCTGGTCGCCGACCAGCCTCTCCCTGTTGTTCTGGACGAAGGTGTAGGTGGCCCTGATGGAGGCGGCGGCGATGTCGACGTTGATGCGGCTGCGCCGCTGCAGCTCGGCCTGGGGCAGGGTGGTGTAGTCCGTGCCGTTGACGCGCATCGGGAACTCGATGGTGTGCGAGGCGACCGCGCCGTGGAAGGGGGCGTACTGCGGGGTGAAGATCGGCGGCCAGTCGTCCCAGCCTTCGGCGGAGTCGCGGAAGGGGATCTGCGGCGGGTGCGTGCCGTCCTTCTCGAAGGTGTAGCCGAGGGCGAGGATGGCCTGCTCGATGCCGAGCGCGTTGGCGTAGGCGTTCTGGATGAACAGGTCGTACTCGTAGTTGGCGCCGTGCGGCGGGGTGGTCGGCTCGACCAGGGTGCCGTTGACGTAGCCGTGCAGGTCGATCATGACGACCGGCTGGTTGTCGATCATGATCTGGCGCATCGCCCGCGTCTCGGGCTGCGAGGCGGTGACGAAGTCGCGGTTGAGGTCGAAGCCGTTGCCGTTGGGCCGCTGGCCCAGCACCCTGCCGTCGGGGTTGGCGGTGATGTTGAAGTACAGCCGCGTGGTGGCGAGCAGGTCCTTGATCTGGGGAGAGGTGCTGGTGGCCAGCTCCTCGATGACGCGCAGGCTGGCGTCGGTCCCCTCCCACTCGTTGCCGTGGATGTTGCCGTTGACGAAGACGGGCGCCTTGTAGGTCCTGGCCTGGATGCGGTGGCCGTTCTCGATCTGCTGGCGCAGCCGCTCCTGCCTGCGGGTCTCCGAGGCGCTCTCGGGGGCGGTGACGGTGACCAGGTACATGTCCCTGCCGCCGGCCGAGCGGCCGACCACCTCGGCGCTGACCCTGTCGCCCACGGCCTGCAGCTGGTTGAGCCTGGCCGCGATGGCGTGGTGCGGGACGAGGCCAAGCTTGATGGAGGCGTCGGCGGGGTTCTCCTGCGGGACGGGGAGCGTGGTCCTGCGCGGGTAGCCGCGGGTGTGGTCGGGGCGCCACGACAGTTCGGGCGCGCTCTCGCGCAGCGTCTTGGCGGCGGACTCGCCGACGCCTGCGGCCTCCTCGTTGCGGTCGGCGCCGTTGCCGAAGTCGCGTACGGGGGGCGTGGGGTCGGCGGCGGCCGTGCCGCCGGGCAGCAGAAGGACGGACAGCAGCGGTATCACGACACGTAAGCGCACGCTCTGTTCGTACTGATCGCACCCGACGCGGCACAAGGGGTGACATCCAATCCACGCCGATCCGTGATCTGGAAGTGTCAGAGCGTTCCCCTACGCTGGCCCCATGGCACGGGCAAACGACGAGGCGGCCGCCGCCCTTCAGGAATATTCGGAGTTGTTCGCTCTCACGGGCGGCGACGCCTTCAGGGTGCGCAGCTATCAGAAGGCGGCCAAGGCGATCGCCGGCTTCCCCGAGGACATCTCTCAGGTCGACGTGCGCAGCGTGCCGGGGGTGGGCGAGGCGATCGCGCTGAAGATGGAGGAGTTCCTCCAGCGGGGCAGCTTCCGCCAGCTCGACGCGTTGCGCGGCAGGGTGCCCGACGGCGTGCGGAGGCTGACCCGCGTGCCGTCGCTGGGCCCGAAGACGGCCATCATGCTGTTCGAGGAGTTCGGCATCGACTCCCCCGCCGGGCTGGCCGAGGCGATCGCCGCGGGCAGGCTCGACGGCGTCAAGGGCCTCGGCCCCAAGACCCTCGCCAACCTGGTGAAGGGCGTCCAGCAGCTGGAGCAGTCGGGCCGCAGGGCGCACATCGGGGTGGCGATGTCGCTGGCCGAGACCGTCATGGCGTCGCTGAGCGCCGAGCGGCTGGCCTACGCGGGATCGCTCAGGCGGATGAAGGACACGATCGGCGACATCGACATCCTCGCCGTGGCGCCCGAGTCGATCATGGAGGAGTTCAGGGCGCAGCCGTACGTCGCCGAGGTGATCGCGGCGGGCGAGAAGAAGACCTCGATCCGCACGACCAGCGGCATGCAGGTCGACCTGCGCAGGGTTCCCGCCGAGTCGTGGGGCGCGGCGCAGATCTACTTCACCGGCTCCAAGGAGCACAACGTCACCATCCGCGAGATGGCGGTGAAGAAGGGCTGGAAGCTGTCGGAGTACGGCCTGTTCGAGGGCGAGCGGGTGATCGCCTCGCGGACCGAGGAGGAGATCTACGCCGCGCTCGGCATGCAGTGGGTGCCGCCCGCCATGCGCGAGGACGGCGGCGAGGTGCGGGCCGCGCTGCGCGGCGAGCTGCCCACCCTGGTCACGCTCGGCGACCTGCGCGGCGACCTCCACACCCACACCAACCTGACCGACGGCATCGCCTCGCTGGAGGACATGGTGGCGGCGGCGCACGCGCGCGGCTACTCCTACTACGCGGTCACCGACCACGCGCCCGATCTGGCGATGCAGCGCATGACCCTCGACAAGGCCCTCGACCAGCGCGGCGCCCTGCTGGAGCTGCAGCGGAAATACCCTGACATGCGGCTGCTGCACGGCACCGAGCTCAACATCGCCCCCGACGGGTCGGTCGACTGGCCGGGCGAGGTGCTGAAGGGGTTCGACGTGTGCGTGGCCTCGGTCCACTCGCACTTCACGCAGTCGCGCGAGGAGATGACCAGGCGCTTCATCGCCGCCTGCGAGAACCCTCACGTCGACATCATCGGCCACCCCACCACCCGCAAGATCGGCAAGCGTCCCTCTGTCGACGCCGACTGGGAGGCCGTCTTCCGCGCCGCGGCCCGCACCGGCACCGCGATGGAGATCGACTCCTACCCCGACCGCTCCGACCTGCCCTCCGACCTGGTCAGGCTGGCCAGGCACCACGGGGTGAAGTTCTCCATCGACAGTGACTCCCACGCCATCCCCCACCTGGACAACCAGCGCTTCGGCATCGGCATCGCCCAGCGGGCCTGGCTGACCGGCGACGACGTGATCAACACCTGGCCGCTCGAGCGCCTGCTGGCCTTCTTCGGCCGTTAGACTGCTCCCCGAAAGTGAAAACCATTTCCACTTGAGGGGATCGTCATGACACCCGAGCTCGCCCAGGTGTGGCTGGAGCGCTGGGACGCCCAGCAGGAGCGTTATGTCGCCGATCGGGAGGCGCGCTTCGCCGCGATCGGGGAGGTGGTGGCCCAGGCGGTGCCAGGCTCTCCCCTGGTGCTCGACGTCGGCTGCGGCCCCGGCTCGCTGTCGGTACGGCTGGCGCGGCGCCTGCCGTCGGCCGAGGTCGTGGGCGTGGACGTCGACCCGCTGCTGCTGGCCCTCGGCAGGGCGGGCTACCCGGAGATCTCCCGTCTGGTGGACGCCGACCTGCGCTCCCCCGGCTGGACGGCCGCGCTCGGCCTCGACCGCAAGGTCGACGCGGTGGTGTCCACCACCGCCCTGCACTACCTGCCGAAGGAGCAGCTGGGCGCGCTCTACGCGGAGCTGGGAGGGCTGCTGCGACCTGGAGGGGTGCTGGTCAACGCCGACAACGTCCTGGAGGAGCAGCCGGCCGTCGCCACGCTGGCCGCGGCGCTGCGCCGCACCATGACGGCGGGGGGCGAGGACTGGTCGGCGTGGTGGCGCGCGGTCGAGGCCGAACCCGCGCTGGCCGACCTGGTCGCCGAGCGCGGGCGCAGGCTCGGCGCGCACGGCGGCGACCATCACCTGCCGCTGCGGACCCATCGTGAGCTGCTGCGGGAGGCAGGGTTCGGCGAGGTGGGGCCGGTCTGGCAGATGGGCGACGACGTGATCCTGGTGGCGGTGCGCTGACCACGATTAGAGAGTTAACTGGTAGGGAATAGGGAATACATGAGGCTGGCCACCGAGTCCATCGTCAAACCCCTGCCCTCCCACCTGTTCACCCTCCACGACGGCAACGCCGAAACGCGCTGGGAGGCGATGGCGGGTCAGGGATACCACACGCCCAACGACCGCTTCTTCGTCCGCAACCACACCGCGACCCCCCGCGTCGACGCGGCCACCTGGCGTCTGCTCCTGCACGGCCCAGGGCTGCGCCGCGCCGTCGAGGTGGGCTACCGGCAGCTGCGCGCGATGCCCGCCCGCAGCGTGGACGTGACGCTGGAGTGCGCGGGCAACGCCCGCCGCTTCTACGACATCCAGCAGCACGAGCCCGCCCCCGGCATCCAGTGGGGTCTCGGCGCGGTCGGGGTGGCGCGCTGGCGGGGCGTGCTACTCAGGGACCTGCTGACCATGGCGGGGCTCAGGGACGGCGCCGTGGACGTGCTGGCCACCGGGCTCGACGCGCCCTACGTCCACGAGGGCGAGAACCTCGGGCATGTGCGCCGTCCGATCCCGGTGCGCAAGGCGCTGGACGATGTCCTGGTCGCCTACGAGATGAACGGCGAGCCGCTTCCCGTGGACCACGGCTTTCCCGCGCGTCTCATCGTTCCCGGGTGGGCGGGAATCGCCTCGGTGAAATGGCTGGGCGACCTCGAGGTCTCGACCACGGAGTTGTTCACGCCGTGGAACACTCTCTTTTACCCCGGCGTGACGACCATGACGGTGAAAAGCGCCTTCGAACTGCCGTGGCCGGCCGTGCTCGAGGCGGGGCGGCGGCACGTGCTGCGCGGCAGGTCGTGGTCAGGCAACGGGCGCGTCGGGCACGTCGAGGTGAGCGCCGACAACGGAGCGACCTGGCACCCGGCCGAGCGCCGGGGTCCCCGGCGCGAAGCCTGGCTGACCTGGAGCGTCGCCTGGACCCCGCGCCAGGTGGGGCCGCACGTCCTGCTCGCCAGAGCCCTCGACGAGACCGGCGCGGGACAGCCCCCGCGTACCGCGCGCCACCCCTTCGGATACCACTTCGACGCCGTGGTCAGACACCCGATCACGGTTACCCGGGGATAGGGAATTATCACTTCGGATGGCTGAGCTGCACCATCATAAAAGTCAGCCGAAATCTTGGGAAGCGCTCTGGAATTCATCTGAAAGACTCTCGCAGAAACGTACTCGCAATCCTGGCGGGTCACCATGACACCACCGCGGAAAGGGAGGTCCCATGACGCAGCTGACCGCGCTCGACGCGCAGTTCCTGAGCGCCGAGTCCGCCACGACCGCCGCGCACGTCGCGGGTGTGGCCGTCCTCGACCCGAGCTGCGCACCGTCGGGCACGATCACGCGTGAGCGTCTGGCGGCCCTGCTGCTGGAGCGGATGCACCTGTCTCCTGCGCTGAGCCTGCGGGTGACGGAGGTGCCGTTCGGGCTCGACCATCCCTACTGGGCGCCCGATCCCGACTTCTCCATCGACAACCACCTGTTCGAGACCGAGCTCGAGGCGCCGGGCGAGGACACCCAGTTGGCCGATACCGTCGCCCGGCTGCACGCGCGGCACCTGAACCGCGATCATCCGCTGTGGGAGATGCACCTGATCACCGGGCTGTCCGGCGGCAGGGTCGCGGTCTACACCAAGGTCCACCACGCGGCCATCGACGGCGTCTCGGGCGCCGAGACACTGGCCGCGCTGCTCGACCTCTCCCCCGAGCCGCGCTCGGTGGAGCCGCCCTCGTGCCCGCCGCCCGAGGGCCCCGCACGTGCTCGACATGCTGGCGGGCGCCGCCGTGCGCACGGTGACACACCCGGCGCGGGCGGTGCGCTCGCTGGCCAGGGCGGCAGGTGACCTCGACGCGATCCCCGTGGTGGCCACGCTGCCTGGCTCCAGGCTGATCGCCAGGGCGGCCCGCTTCGTCACGGGCGACGAGCGCTCCAGGCCCGACCTGCCCTCGCTGGCCGTCCCGCACACCCCGTTCAACGGGCCGATCAGCGCCGAGCGCAGGTTCGCCTACGGCTCGGTGCCGCTGAAGGAGGTCAAGCACGTCGCCAAGAGCTACGGGATGAGCGTCAACGACATCGTCATGGCGCTGTGCGCGTCGGCGCTGCGCGCCTGGCTCGACGAGCGCGGCGCGCTGCCCGACCAGCCGCTGATCGCCGCGGTGCCGGTGGCGGTGCGCACGGCCAGCGCGCGAGACTGCGCGGGCAACCAGATCTCGGCCATGATCATTCCGATGGCCACGCACGTCGCCGACACCGGCGAGCGGCTGAGGGCGACGGCCGAGGCGATGAGCACCGCCAAGCGCAGGTTCGCGATGTCTCCCGCGACCTGGCTCCACGAGCTGTGCGCGATGCTGCCCTCGCCGGTCTCCGCGCTGACCCCCGCGGTCTTCAGGCTGGCCTCGGTGGCGTTCCCGCCGATCAATCTGATCATCAGCAACGTGCCAGGGCCGCAGTTCCCCCTGTACCTGTGCGGAGGGCGGGTGCTGTCGTACTACCCGCTGTCGGTGCTGACGGATCTGAGCGGCGGGGTCAACATCACCTGCTTCTCCTACGACGGCGTGCTCGACTTCGGCGTCGTGGCCTGCCCCGATCGCGTGGACGACGTGTGGCGGCTGATGCACCACCTGCGCACGGCGATGGACGAGCTCACCTTCCTCACCAGGGATCTCGCGCCGGTCTAGGGGCCTGAGGGAGGGCAGGCGCTCTCGGCCTGCCTGCCGTCCTCGATCGCCAGGATGGGCGCGCCGACGAGATGGCGCAGCGCCTTCCTCAGCACGGCCCGCTCCTGGGTGTCGAGGCCGCCCAGGAGCCGCTCCTCGATCGCCTCCATGTCGCCTCTGGCGGCCTTGAGCGCCCGGCCGCCCTCGGGTGTGACCTCGATGATGCGCGCCCTGCGGTCCGCGGGATCAGGCCTGCGCACGACCAGCCCAGCGCCCTCGAGCTCGTCGAGGATGATCACCAGCTTGCTCTTGTCGACCGACACCGCCTGGGCGAGGGCGAGCTGGGTGCGGGCAGGGGCCTCGACGATCGCCATCAGCACCGTGTAGCCCCACAGGCTCATCCCGTGCTCCCTGACCACCGCGCTCTCGGCGGTGGACAGGCCCTGCTTCAACCTGGCGAACGACCAGTGCAGGTCCTCGTGCAGCCAGCTGCCTGGCGAGTCTTCGGCGGCGGAGGCGGCGGTCATGACGCCATGATAGCAACAGCAAATCATCTTGACTTGAAACCATCTGATTCTATATTGATTTCTGTCTCAGATCATCTGAAGTTGAGAGGAATCAGCGTGGACACCGAACTCAGGGATCGCGTGGTCCTGGTCACCGGCGCGTCGAGCGGCATCGGGGCGGCGACCGCCCGCGCCTTCGGACGCGAGGGCGCCCGGGTGGCGATCACCTACAGGAGCAGCAGGGACAAGGCCGAGAAGGTGGCGGCCGAGGTGGAGGCCGCGGGCGGGCAGGCGTACGTCGTGCGGCTCGATCTCGAGGACCTGCCGAGCGTCGCCAGGGCAGTCGAGGCCGTCGCCGGACACTGGGGCGACGTCGAGGTCCTGGTGGCCAACGCCGTCCGCTGGGGCGGTGACGCACCGCCCGAGCCGGGCGTCCGGTTCGAGGACGTGCCGCTGAAGGAGTGGGAGGCGATGATCAACGCCAACCTGGTAGGGGCCGCCGCCTCCGTCAGCGCGGTCCTTCCCGGCATGCGCGCCAAGGGCTGGGGCCGCATCGTGCTGATCTCCTCGGGTGTCGCGGAGGAGGGCCTGCCGGGGCCGGGCCCGTACGGCACCGCGAAGTCGGGCCTGTACGGGCTCGCCCGCAGCCTCGCATGGAACGGAGGCAGGGACGGGATCCTGGTCAACGTCGTGGCGCCCGGCTTCACCCTGACCGAGAGCCGCCCGCCCGTCCCGGAGTTCGTCGTCGAGGCGCTGACCGCCGCGACGCCCACCCGCAGGCTCTCCGACGCCGACGACGTGGCCAGGATCGTGGTGTTCCTGGGCTCGGGCGCCAACGGCAATCTGACGGGCGAGCTGATCAGGGACGGCTCCTCCGCCGCGCGCGCTCCGCACCTCGGCGGTTAGCGAGGGGGCGGGGCGGTCAGGCGAGCGAGTGGGCGATGAGGTCGGCCACGGCGTCGGCGTCGATCTGGTGTCCGGTGAGCTGGCAGAGGTTCTCCTGGTAGAGCAGCACCGCGGCGAAGGTCGCCGCGGCCACCTCCAGCCGCGCCCTGTCGCCCCTGGCCCCGGGCAGCGCCAGCTCCAGCGCGAACCTGGAGCGCCCGATCAGCTCACCGTTCAGCCGCCCCAGCCGCTCGCGCACCGAGCCGTGCGTGTCGGCCTCCCTGAACAGGATGCGCCGCATCGCGGGCGAGGCCCTCAGCGGCAGCCGCCTGGCGAGCCTGGACAGCGTGCGGGCCGCGTCCCCCGGCACCGCCTCGACCTCACGCCCCTCCTCCACCAGCGTCCGCTCGTCGACCAGGGCGACCAGGACGTCGATCTTGCGGGGGAAGTAGTGGAACAGCAGCCCCTTGGGGACCTTGGCCAGCTTGGCGATCAGCGAGGTGGGCGTCGCGGCGTAGCCGCCACCCGCGAACAGCTCCTCCGCCGCGTCGAGGATCCGCGTGCGGGAGTCGCCTCCTGCGAACTCCTTGGCGGGTGGGCCTGGCTCGTCGGGGTGCGGTGAGGTCTGGTCCACAGCCGAACGATAGCCGGGGCCTCGCCGTGCAGGACCTGCCGCCAAGGGGAGATCACCGTTATGAGAAACTCGTGTATGGTTTGAGACATATATGTCGCAAAAGATACGGGGAAGTATCATGGCAGTGACCGCCGAGCAGATCGTCACGGCGGCGATCCACCACCTCAACTCCCACCCCACCGCCTCCATGGCCGAGCTGGCCGAGGCGGCGGGGGTCAGCAGGGCCACCCTCCACCGCCACTTCTCCAGCCGCGACGACCTGCTCGTCGCCCTCGGCAGGCGGGCGCTGGAGCGCTGGGAGCAGGTGCAGGACGCGCTCGACCTCACCTCAGCCGCCCAGGAGAGCGACCCCGCGCGGCTGGCCGCCACGCTGCGCGACCTGCTCGTCAACCTCGTGGACATGGCCGACGAGCACGGTTTCGCGCTCACCGACCCCGCCATGGAGGTCGACCCCGATCTGCTGCGCAAGCTCGAGGAGCTGGAGGGGCGCGAGATGGCGCTGTTCGCCGCCGCCCAGCGGGCCGGCGTGCTGCGCGCCGAGCTGCCGGTGCGGTGGGTGGGCAACGCGGTGTACGGCCTGCTGGTCGCGGTGAGGGAGAGCCTGCGCAGGGGTGACGTGGCCAGAAGGGACGCGACCGGCCTGCTCGTCGACACCTTCCTCAAGGGCATGGGCCGATGACCCAGCTGCAGGACGGCGGCCTGTTGAGCCGCAGGCGGCGGTGGGCGGCGCTGGCCGTCCTGTCGGTGAGCCTGCTGCTCGTGGTCATGGACATGACGATCCTCAACGTGGCGCTGCCCTCCATCTCCGAGGACCTGCGGCCCGACGCGATCGAGCTGCTGTGGATGGTCGACGCCTACTCGCTGGCGGTCTCAGGCCTGCTCGTCACGGTGAGCGCGCTGGGCGACCGGTGGGGTCGCAGGAAGATGCTGATCAGCGGCTTCGCGCTGTTCGGCGCGGCCTCGGTGGCGGTGGTGTGGGCGAGGGATCCCGCCGCCCTCATCGCGCTCAGGGCGCTGCTCGGCGTGGGCGGCGCGATGATCATGCCGTCCACGCTCTCCATGATCCGCACCCTGTTCACCGACCCCAGGGAGCGGGCCACCGCGCTCGGCATCTGGTCGGCGATGGCCGCCCTCGGCGCCGCGCTGGGCCCGATCCTGGGCGGGCTGCTGCTGGAGGCGTTCAGCTGGCACGCCGCGTTCCTGGTGAACGTGCCCGTGATGGCCCTCGCGATCGTGGCGGGGCTGATGCTGCTGCCCGAGTCGCGCAACCCGAACCCCGGCCGTTGGGACGCGCTCGGCACCCTGCTGTCGATCGCCGGCATGGTCGCCCTCGTCTACGGCGTCAAGCACGCCGGCGACGCGGGCGGCTGGGTCGCGCTGGCCTCGGCGGCCGTCCTGCTGGGCTGGTTCGTCAGGCGCTGCCTGACCAGGAAGGATCCGCTGCTGGAGATCCGTCTGTTCGGCAGCCCGTCCTTCAGCGCGGGCACGGTCGCCGCGCTGACCACCTCGATCGCCATGGCCGCGATGATGCTGCTGCTGGCGCAGTGGATGCAGCTGGTGCAGGGCTACTCTCCGCTGGAGACCGGCGTGCGGATGCTGCCGACCGCGTTCGGCGCCTTCGTGCTGTCGCCGCTGGCGCCCGCGCTGGCGGCCAGGATCGGCGCGCGCACCGTGCTGGCGGGCGGCCTGCTGGTGGCCGGGGCGGGCTTCCTGGTGCTGTTCGTCGCGCCGAGCCCGCTCGGCTACGGCGCGGTCGCGCTGGCGCTGCTGCTGGTCGGAGCGGGCATGGGCTCGCTGGCCATCGCGTCGGCGGTGATCATGGCGGGCTCACCGCCCGAGAAGGCGGGCAGCGCGGCCGCCATCGAGGAGACGAGCTACGAGCTGGGCGGCACGCTCGGCGTCGCGGTGCTCGGCAGCCTCGCCACCGCCTTCTACCGGTCGCGGCTGACGGTTCCCGAGGGCATGCCCGCGCAGGCCGTCGAGGAGTCCCTGGGCTCGGCGCTGGAGGCGGCGCGGGAGGCGGGAGCCGCGGGGGCCGAGCTGGCCCGGCAGGCGCAGACCGCCTTCACCGATTCGCTCGCGGTCACGGGGGCCGCGGGAGCGGCGCTGATGCTGGTCGCCGGTGTCGCGGTGTGGTGGCTCACCCCGCGCGCGCTGAGCCTCACCGAGCACCGATAGCGCGCATCAGCGTGGGGTAGGCGCGGCGTAGCTCCTTCTGCCAGTGGGCGTGGTCGTGCCTGCCCCTGTAGAAGTGCGTCTCCACTTCGATGCCCAGCTCGCCGAGCCTGGCGGCGAAGGCCCTGCCCGCCTTTCCCGCCAGGTGCTCGGCGGGGTCCTCCCACAGCTCGGCCGTCCCCGAGGCGACGACCAGGCGGACGCCCCTGAGCCGTTCGGCCTGGTCGTAGGGGTTGTGCGCGCGCCAGACCGCGCGCTGCTCGTCGGGGTCGCCCCAGACGCGCTTCCAGTCGGTGCCGGGGCAGCCGAACGTGGTGCCCGCCATGACCGCCTGCGGCACCCCTGGCGCCAGGATGTGGACGGCCCCGCTGAAGGAGGCCGCCGCCTGGAAGTGGCCCTCGGCGGCGTAGAGCATCGCCCCCTGCCCGCCCATCGAGTAGCCGGCCACGGCGCGCCGCCCGCCCGCCCTGTAGCGCGTCTCCAGCAGCGGCAGCAGCTCCTTGAGGTGGTAGGTCGCCCAGCGGGGCGGGCCGCCGCTGCCGCCGTTCCACCAGTCGGAGTAGCTGCCGCACCTGCCGCCGTCGGGCATGACCACGATGACGCCGGTGTCCTCGGTGAGATCGTCGACGTCGGTCCTCGAGGTCCACGAGGTGTAGCTGTCGAACCCTCCGTGCAGCAGCCACAGCACGGGCCAGGTGCGGTCGGCCTCGCGCGACCACCCCTTGGGCAGCAGCAGCCTGACCCTGGTGGTGGCGCCGAGCGCCGCCGACTCGATCGTCAGCTCCATCCGCCGGGCGTCGAGCCGCCGCTCGGTGACGGCGGGCTCCGCGTCGCGTTCGACGGGGACGTCGCGGTTCAGCGGGCCGCGCTCCTGCCGGCCGCCGTTGTTCAGGAGCAGGACGACCGCGACCGCCACGACCAGTGCGAGCACGCCGCCCGCCGCCAGGACCCTGGCCGCCATCGGGCCTCCTTATGAGACCCGCGCATAATAGCCGGATGAGATCGATCAGCACCACGGCTCTGTCCGTGTTCCCTTTGTGCCTGGGCACCAACACCTTCGGCTGGACCGCCGACCGTGAGGCCTCCTTCGCCGTGCTCGACGCCTACGTCGAGGCCGGCGGCAACTTCATCGACACCGCCGACGTGTACCCGAGCTGGGCTACGGGAGAGTCCACCTCGGAGATCGTCATCGGCGAGTGGATGGCCGAGCGCGGCAACCGCGACTCGATCGTCCTGGCCACCAAGGTCGGCATGCTGGCCGGCCTCGAGGGCCTGTCGCCCTCCACGATCCGCACCGCCGTGGAGAACTCCCTGCGCCGCCTGCGCACCGACCGCATCGACCTGTACTGGGCGCACGTCGACGACCGGGACACGCCGCTGGCCGACTCGCTGGCCGCCTTCGACGCGCTGGTGCGCGAGGGCAAGGTGCGCTACCTCGGCGCCTCCAACTACGGCGCGGCACGGCTGGCCGAGGCGCTGCGCATCTCCGACGACGAGGGCATGGCCCGCTACATGGCGCTCCAGCAGCCCTACAACCTCGTCGAGCGCGGCTACGAGGGCGAGCTGCGCGAGGTGGTGGCCCGTGAGGGGCTGTCGAGCACGCCGTACTTCGGCCTGGCCCGCGGCTTCCTGACCGGCAAGTACGCCGGCGGCGCCGCCGTCGACAGCCCGCGCGCGGGAAAGGCGGCGGAGTACCTCGAGACCGAGCGCGGACCCCGAGTCCTGGAGGCGCTGGCCACGGTCGCCGCGGGCAGGGGCGTCGAGCAGGCCACGGTCGCGCTGTCCTGGCTGCTGGCCCAGCCGACCGTCGCCGCGCCGATCTCCAGCGCGCGAAACGCCGAGCAGCTCAAGCCGCTGCTCGACGCCGTCCACCTGAAGCTCGGGGCCGACGAGCTGGCGCTGCTCGAGCGGGCCTCGCGCTGACATACGCGAAAGGGCCGGGCTCGCGGTGAGCCCGGCCCTTCGAGGCGGCGACGGTCAGTGCTTGACTGCCTGCTCGGCGCCGACACCGGTCAGCGAGCGGACCTCGATCTCGGCGTACTTGGCGGCGTTGTACTCCTTGCTCAGCACGGTGCCGAGCCAGCCGCAGAAGAAGCCGACGGGGATGGAGATCAGGCCCGGGTTCGACAGCGGGAACCAGGCGAAGTTGGCGTCCTTGAACAGCGCGGTCGCCGAGCCCGACACCACGGGCGAGAAGATCACCAGGATGAGCGCGGAGACCAGTCCTCCGTAGATGGCCGACACCGCCCCCACGGTGTTGAACCTCTTCCAGAACAGGCTGTAGAGGATCGCGGGCAGGTTGCCGGAGGCCGCCACCGCGAAGGCCAGCGCCACCAGGAAGGCGACGTTCTGCCCCTGGGCCAGGATGCCGAGGCCGATGGAGGCCGCGCCGATGACGAACGCCGACACCTTGGCGACCACGACCTCCTGGCGCTCGCTGGCGGTGCCGCGTCTGAACACGTGGGCGTACAGGTCGTGGGCGAAGCTGGAGGAGGAGGCGAGGGTGAGCCCTGCGACCACCGCCAGGATGGTGGCGAAGGCGACGGCGCCGATGAGAGCCAGCAGGATCGTGCCGCCGATGGGGCCGAAGATGTCCTCGCCGATCTGCTGGGCCAGCATGGGAGCCGCGGTGTTGCCCGCCTTGTCCCCCGCGGTGATGGCCTTCGTCCCGACCACGGCGGCGGCGCCGAAGCCGAGGACGAGGGTCAGCAGGTAGAAGGTGCCGATGATGCCGATGCCCCACAGCACCGACTTGCGGGCGTCCTTGGCGGTGGGCACGGTGTAGAAGCGGATGAGGATGTGCGGCAGGCCCGCCGTGCCGAGGACGAGCGCGAGGCCGAGGCTGATCAGGTCGAGCTTGCCGGCCAGGCCCTGCGCCTCGGTGCCGTACTTCTGACCAGGCTTGAGGAAGGCCTCGCCCTTGCCACTCTGCGTGGCGGCGTCGCCGAGCAGGGCCGACAGGTTGAAGCCGAACTTGCCCAGCACCAGCAGCGTGACCAGGGCCGCGCCGCCCATCAGCAGGACCGCCTTGACGATCTGCACCCAGGTGGTGCCCTTCATGCCGCCCACGACCACATAGATGATCATGAGGACGCCGACGCCGACGATGACCAGGTTCTTCTGGGCCGGGTCGGTGACGCCGAGCAGCAGGCCGACCAGCGCGCCCGCGCCGACCATCTGGGCCAGCAGGTAGAAGATGCTCACCACGATCGTGGAGACGCCCGCCGCGGTGCGGACGGGGCGCGGGCTCATCCTGAAGGCCAGCACGTCGGCCATCGTGAACTTGCCCGAGTTACGCATCAGCTCGGCCACCAGCAGCAGCGCCACCAGCCAGGCCACCAGGAAGCCGATGGAGTAGAGGAAGCCGTCGTAGCCCGACAGCGCGATGATGCCCGCGATGCCGAGGAACGAGGCGGCCGACATGTAGTCGCCGCCGATCGCCAGGCCGTTCTGGAAGCCGGTGAAGGAGCGGCCGCCCGCGTAGTAGTCGGCGGCGGTCTTCGTCTGACGGCTGGCCCAGAAGGTGATGCCCAGCGTCGCGACGACGAAGACGAGGAAGAGGACGGCGGAGAGAGTCACTTGGCCTTCTCCTCGACCTCGTGGCGGAGCTTGTCGGAGATGGGGTCGAGCTTCTTCTCCATGTGCCTGGCGTAGGCCCACGCGATCCAGAAGGTCGAGACGAACTGGAGCAGTCCGAAGATGAGCGCGATGTTGATGTTGCCAAGGACCTTGATGCCCATGAAGTCGCGCGCCCAGCCCGACAGGACCACGTACAGCAGGTACCAGGCCAGGAACGCCGCGGTCATCGGGAAGGTCCACGCCCTGAAGCGCCGCCTCAGCTCCTGGAACTCACTGCTGGCCTGCACCTGTTCATAGACAGAAGAGTCATGTTCTCTGGTAGTCACAGCTCAAGCCCTCCGGGGAGTGTGATGCGGATCACGCACAAGGTAAGAGGGCAAACTACCCGGCGTGGAGGGGGTGAGTCCGCTTGTTCGGTGAGCCGCCACGGCGTGGCGACCAGCTGAAGTCAGGTTGCGATGAATGGTCCGATTTGCGCGGTGAGCGGTCTCACCCCTTCACCGCCCCTGCCGTCAGCCCCTCGACGATGTAGCGCCGGATCGCGGCGAACAGCACCAGCGTCGGCACCACCGACACCACGGTGGCCGCCGCCATGGACCCCCAGTCGATGTCGTACTGGGTGATGAAGGAGTTCATCGCCACCGGCACGGTCTTGGCGTCCTCGCTGTCGATGAAGGTGATTGCCAGGAACAGCTCGTTCCACACCTGGACGAAGGCGAAGATGAAGGTGGCCGCGACCCCCGGCAGCATGACCGGGAGGATCACCCTGACCATCGCCTGGAGCCTGGAGGCCCCGTCCACCTGCGCGGCCTCCTCCAGCGCGACGGGGACCCGCTCGTGGAAGCCCCGCATGATGATCGTGCAGAACGGCACCAGCATGGCGATGTAGACGACCATCAGCCCCGCCAGCCTGTTGAGCAGGCCGAGGTCGGACATCAGCAGGTAGAGCGGGCCCAGCGCGATGAACAGCGGGATCATCTGCGTGACGAGGAAGGCCAGCATCAGCGCGCCCCTGCCGGGGAAGTCGAAGCGGGCCAGCACGTAGCCGCCGAGCACCCCGATCACGGTGACCACCGCGGCGGAGACCAGCGCCACCAGGAGGCTGTTGAGCAGGTAGAGGTCGAAGTCGGCGAAGGAGAACAGCTCGGCGTAGTGCTCGAAGGTCACCTCGGCCGGCCAGTAGCGCAGCGGCATGGAGAAGATCTCGCTCTTGGGCTTGAGCGAGGTGATGACGATCCAGTACAGCGGGAAGACCGTGATCAGGAGCCAGACGCCGAGCACGATCGTCTTGGCCGCTCTCCTCAGGATCATCGCGACCTCTCGAAGCGTGTGGCGTTGAGGTAGAACAGGCTGAAGGCCAGCAGGAGACCGAGCACCAGGAAGCCGACCGCGCCCGCCCTGCCGTAGTCGCCTCCCATCACCTGCTGGATGAGGAAGGTCGTGACGATGTCCGTGGAGCCCGCGGGCCCTCCGCCGGTCATCGAGTAGATGAGGTCGGGGAAGTTCAGGATCCAGATCACCCGCAGCAGCACGATCAGCGCCAGCGTCGGGCGGATGTGCGGCAGCGTCACGTGCCAGAACTGGCGCAGGCGCGAGGCGCCGTCCACCGCGGCCGCCTCGTACAGCTCTCGCGGCACCGACTGCAGCGCCGCCATGATCATGATCGCGAAGAAGGTCACGCCGTACCAGACGTTGGCCACGATCACCGACGTCATGGCCCAGCCGGGCGAGGACAGGAAGCCGATGCGGGTGTCGATGATCCCGGTACGCAGCAGCAGGTCGTTGATCACACCGAACTGGCCGTTGAACATCCACCGCCACAGCAGCCCGATCAGGAAGCCCGACATCGCCCAGGGGAAGAACACCCACGCCTGGTAGAGCCCCCTGCCGCGAAAGTGCCTGCGCAGCAGCAGGGCCAGACCGAAACCGAGGAGGAACTGGAAGAACAGCGACAGGCCCACCCAGAGGCCGGTGTTGCGCAGCGCCGTCCAGAACCGCTCCTCGGCCAGCACCGCCCTGAAGTTCTCCAGGCCCACGAACGGCGTCGAGGTCAGGTCGAAGAGGTTGTAGCGCTGGAAGGCGATGACGCTGCCGCGCACCATCGGGTAGTAGGTGAAGACCGCGACGAAGGCCACGCCGGGCAGCAGGCACAGCGCGATGAGCCCTGCCTTCCTCGCGGTGAAGGCGGGACGGCTCACGAAGCCTGACCCGTCCAGAACTCGTCCCACGCCTTCAGCACCTCGGCCGTGCTCTTCTTGCCGGTCAGCAGCGCCTGGACGTCACGGTCGGAGTCGACGAGGAACTGGCTCCATCCCGGCGAGTCGACCGGCCTGATCGTGATGACCTGCTTGGGGTCCTTCTGCGCCTCCAGGTAGGCCTTCCACGCGCCCTGCGAGAACTGCGGGTCGTTCTGCGCCGAGGACGAGATCGGGATCAGCGAGTTGCCCTTGGCGAAGCGCAGGCTCTGCCGCGCCTCCGACAGGAACTGCACCAGCTTGACGGCCTGGGCCTTGTGGGCGCTGAAGGAGGTGACGCCCCATCCGGCGTAGCCGACGGGCTGGAAGGCGTAGCCGGTCGGGCCCTTGGGGATGGGCGCCGTCGACCAGGAGGTGACGCCGCTCTCCTCGACCGTCTTGATCACCTCGGGGTCCTGGATCAGCATGCCGGTGACCCCCGAGGTGAAGCCCTGGACCATCTCCGGGTAGCCCCACGAAACCGAGTCCGGCGGCGACGCCTCCTTGAAGATCTTCACGAACAGGTCGAGCGCCTGGGCCGCCTCGGGCGTGGAGAAGATCGTCTTCTTGTCCTTCAGGTAGAAGGACTTCTCGGGGTCCAGCGCCTCGCCGTTGTAGGCGCTGATCATCTGGACCGCGTAGTCGGCGCCGCCCTTGCCGCCCCTGAAGGAGTAGCCGAACCGCTCCCCCGTGGTCATCCTCTTGCCCTCCTGGTAGAGCTCCTCCCAGGTGGCGGGCGGCTTGGTCATCCCCCAGTCGGTCCTGTAGAACAGCGCCCGCTGGTAGAAGCCGTAGGGAATCAGGTACGGCTTGCCGCCCACCTCCACGGCCTTCTTCCTGGCCAGCTCGGTGAGGTCCTGCCAGCCGGCCCACTGCGTGGTGGGCAGTTCGGCCAGCCAGCCGTTGTTGGAGAAGGACTTGACCGTGTGGTCGCGCACCTCCAGCACGTCCAGGTCCTTCTTCGTCTGCAGGATCTGGGTGATCTTCTGATCCGCGCTGTCGAGGGGCGGCGAGATGAGCTCCACCTCCACGCCGGGGTTGGCCTTCTCGAAGTCGGCGAGCAGGCTCTTCATCAGTTTGGTCCTGTCGGGGCTGGTCAGGCTCTCGATCATGCGGAGCCTGACCGTGCCGCCGCCGTCGGACGAGGAGCCCGAGCCGCACGCGGCGATCGTCAGAGTGGCGGCGGCCAGGGCCGCGAGGAGGGGAGTTCTCATGGGTGCCTCCTGGGTGACAGCGCTGTCACTCAAGCTAGGCGCACAACCCCCTCCAGCGCTAGAGCCAGATCCTCGACGAGCGTGTCCGCAGGCTCGAGACCCACCGACAGGCGCACCAGCCCGACGGGGATGCCCATGGTGACGCGCACCGACTCCTCGGTGGTCAGCGCGGGCGCGGCGACCAGGCTCTCGAACCCGCCCCACGACACCCCGATCCTGAAGACCTTCAGCCCGTCGAGGAAGGCGGCCACGACCTGCCGCTCGTCGGTGTCGAGCTCGAGGCCGAAGACGCTGGAGAAGCCCGCCATCTGCCGCCTCGCCAGCTCGTGGTCGGGGTGGGAGGCCAGCCCCGGATGGTGGACGGCGCGCACCGCCTCGTGCCGGTCGAGGAAGGCCGCGACGGCCAGGCCGCGCTCCTGGTGGGCGGCCATCCTGACGGGCAGCGTGCGCAATCCCTTGATCACCTTGGCCGCGTCGTGCGGGGACATCGCCGCGCCGTACAGCTGGTACTCCGTCAGCGCGATCGGCCTGATCAGCTCGGCGGAGCCGGCCACCACCCCGCCGACGAGGTCGCTGTGGCCCCCCACGTACTTCGACAGCGAATGGATCACCAGATCGACGCCCATGGTCAGCGGCTTCTGGAACAGCGGCGTGGACCACGTGTTGTCCATCACGGACACCAGCCCGTTGCCCGAGGCCCACGCGGTCACGGCGGGGATGTCCACCACGCGGTAGCTCATGTAGGAGGGCGACTCGAAGTAGAGTACTCGCGTGTTCGCTCTGATAGCGCTGTCAAGACCGGCGGGGTCGCCGACATGTGTGTGCGTGACGCCGAACTTCTCCAGGTAGCGGAGGAACTGCGTGGTGGGCCCGTAGATGGCGCCCAGCACCAGCACGTGGTCGCCCCCCGACACCAGCGACGAGACGGTCGCCGAGATCGCGCCCATGCCCGAGCCGAAGCACTTGGCCCGCTCGGCGCGCTCCAGCGCCGCCAGCTTGCGCTGGGCCAGGTCGACGGTCGGGTTGGTGCCGCGCCAGTAGACGTAGCGCTCGTCCTCGTCCTTGATCGCCTCGGCGAGGTCGCCCGCCGTCTCGAAGGTGAACAGGGAGTTCTCGAACACCGGCGGATTGACCGCGCCCAGCGCCCACGGTTCGTCCTCGCCCAGCCTGCCGCAGATCCAGTCATCGTTCATGGGGGGACACTATGACAGCGCGCCAGAGACCCACCATGGCGGACGTGGCCAGGCACGCGGGGGTGAGCCTCAAGACGGTCTCGCGGGTGGTCAACCAGGAGCCGCATGTCAGCGGGCCGCTGCAGCGCAGGGTGCAGGAGGCGATCAACGCGCTCGGCTTCCGCCGCAACGAGGCGGCCAGCCGCCTGGCCAGGGGCGCGGCGATGCTGACGATCGGGCTGGTGATGGAGAACATCTCCAACCAGTTCTACGCCCACCTGGCCGCCGCCGTGGAGAGCGCGGCGGCCGAGCACGAGGCGCTGGTCGTCTTCGGCTCCTACGAGGAGCGGCCCGAACGGGAGCGGATGCTCGTGGAGTCGATGTTCGCGCGCGGCGTCGACTCCCTCATCCTGGTGCCGTCGGCAGGCGGCCACAGCTGGCTGGCCGAGCTGCTGGGCGGCGGCCTTCGCGCGGTGTTCGTGGACAGGGTGCCCGCCGGGCTGCCCGAGTCCAGCGCGGTGCTGCTCGACGACTTCAAGGGCGGGCGCCTGGCCACCGAGCACCTGATGGCGCGCGGTCACCGGCGCATCGCGCTCATCTCCGACGACGAGAACCTCAGCTCGGTGCACGACAGGGCGCGCGGCTACCGCGAGGCCCTCGGCACGGTGGACGAGTCGCTCGTGACCCGCGGGGTGTTCGACCCCTGGCGGGCCGCGCGCGAGGTCGACAGGCTGCTGGAGCTGCCCGACCCGCCCACGGCCTTCTTCGCCACCAACAACAGGGCGGCGATCGGGATCCTCCAGGCGTTGAGGACGCGCCGCGAGAGGCCCGCGTTCGTGGGGTTCGACGACTTCGCGCTGGCCGACGTCTTCGACCCGGGGGTGAGCGTGGTGCGCTACGACACCGCGCTGCTCGGCCGTACCGCCGTCGACCTGCTCCTGGACGGCGGGCCTGCGCGCATGGTCAGGGTGCCGGTCGAGCTGGTGGTGCGCGGCTCGGGCGAGCTGCCCGTCACGACGAGCGAGAGCGCCAGTCGCCGCGGTCGAGGTTGAGCGTCTCGGGGGTGTGCAGGCGGACCATCGTCCTGGCCACTCCCAGCGGGACGCGGTGCGGGGTCAGGAACGAGACCACGACCATGACGAAGAAGGCGATCGGCACCGTCCAGGCCGCGGGCTGGGCCAGCAGCGCGCCCACGAGCCCGCCGTACGGCCCGCCGGTGATCTGCGCCATCACCGCCGCGCACGCCAGCCCCCCGCCCACGAACAATCCCGCCAGCGCCCCCGTCGACGACAGCCTGCGCCACCAGATGCCCAGCACCAGCAGCGGGCAGAAGGACGAGGCCGCCACGGCGAAGGCGAGCCCGACCACGTCGGCGACCGGCAGCGCCCTGGCCCACACGGCCAGCACCAGGGGCACGGCCACGGCCATCAGCGTCGCCAGCCGGAAGGCGCGCACCGCGCCGCCGCCCAGCAGGTCCTGCGCGATCACGCCCGCCACCGACACCGTCAGCCCCGAGGAGGTCGACAGGAACGCCGCGAAGGCGCCCGCGGTGACCAGCGCCGTCAGCACGTCGCCGAGCGTGCCGCCGATCACCCTGCCGGGCAGCGTCAGCACGACCGCGTCGGTGCCCGCCACGTCGGGAGCGTAGATCCTGCCCAGCCAGCCGTAGAGCGCGGGAAGCAGGTAGAAGGCGCCCAGCAGCGACAGCACCACCAACGTCGTACGGCGGGCCGCCCGCCCGTCGGGGTTGGTGTAGAAGCGCACCAGCACGTGCGGCAGCCCCATCGTGCCGAGGAAGGTGGCCAGGATCAGCGAGTAGGTCGAGTAGAGCCCGTACTCCTTCGCGCTGGACAACGGCAGCTGCCAGTGCGCCATGTCGTGCTCCGACAGCCCGGGCGCGCCGCCCGACCGCCAGGCCATCAGCAGGAAGACCAGGGGGACGGCGAGCGCGGTGAGCTTGAGCCAGTACTGGAAGGCCTGCACGAACGTGATCGAGCGCATCCCTCCCGACAGCACGTTGACCGCCACCACCACGGCGACCACCAGACCGCCCACCCAGCCGGGCGCCCCCGTGATCGCGCGCAGCACGATGCCCGCGCTCTGGAACTGCGGCATGAGATAGAGCCAGCCGATCAGCACCACCAGCACGCTGGCCGTCCTGCGCACGGCCATCGACTCCAGGCGCGACTCGGCGAAGTCGGGCAGGGTGTAGGCGCCCGAGCGGCGCAGCGGCGCCGAGACCAGCACCAGCAGCACCAGGTAGCCGCCGGTCCAGCCGACGGGCAGCCACAGCATGTCCGCGCCATGGGTGAGGATGAGGCCCGCGATGCCGAGGAAGGAGGCGGCCGACAGGTACTCCCCACCGATGGCCGAGGCGTTCCACAGCGGGGTGACCGTTCGGGAGGCCACGTAGAAGTCGGACGTCGTGCGCGACAGACGCAGGCCGAACGCGCCGATCAGGATCGCCGCGACCACCACGATGACGACGGCGGCCAGGCTCATTGCCGCTCGACCAGGTCCTCGAAGTGGCGCTCGTTGCGCTCGGCCTGCCGGACGTACAGCCAGGCCCCCGCGACGAACATCGGGTAGATCAGCCCCGCCAGCACCGCCCACGGCAGCGGCACCCCCGCCAGGTGCACCGCCCGCAGCTCGGGCACGAGCAGGAACAGCATCGGCAGCCCCAGCACCACGCAGGCCAGCACGGTGCAGACGAGCAGCGCGAGCCTGAACTGCGTGCGCAGCAGCGAGCGCATGTAGACCTCACCGAGGTGGGTCTGCTCGTCGATCTCCCTGCTGACCGGGTAGCGGGGCCTGCGCGCGGCGGCCGTGCGCGGGCTCATGACCGTGACTCTGCGCCTGGTCATCAGGCCTTCACCGCCTCTCCCTGCGCAGCAGCAGGTCGCGCAGCTCGCGGGTGTGGCGGCGGCTGACCGGGATCTCGGTGTCGCCGACCCTGACCGAGCAGCGCCCGGAGTCGATGTGCAGCTCCTCGATGTGCCTGAGCGCGACCAGATGGCTGCGGTGCACGCGCACGAAGCCGGAGGAGGCCCAGCGCTCCTCCAGCGTGGCCAGCGGGATGCGGACCAGATGGCTGCCCGCGGCGGTGTGCAGCCGGGCGTAGTCGCCCTGCGCCTCCACGTAGATCACGTCCGCCGTGGAGACGAACCTCGTCACGCCGCCCAGCTCGACGGGGATCGTGTCGGACTCCGCGCCCTCGACGGGAACGTCGGCCGAGACGCACACCCGCCTGATCGCCTCGGCAAGCCTCTCGGGCCGCACCGGCTTGAGCAGGTAGTCCTCGGCCTTGATCTCGAAGGCGTCGACCGCGTGCTCCTCGTAGGCGGTCACGAAGACGACGCGGGGCGGGTTGGCGAACTGCGACAGCAGCCTGCCGAGCACCACGCCGTCGAGCCCGCGCATCCTGATGTCGAGGAAGACCGCGTCGATCGGCCGCCCCTCGGCGATGGCCCTGTCGAGCAGCCGCAGCGCGGCGGCCCCGTCACGAGCGGTGGCCACCTCGCCGATCCTGGGATCGGCCCGCAGCAGGTACGACAGGTCTTCGAGCGCCGGAAGCTCGTCGTCGACCGCCAGCACCCGCAGCCCGTTCACGGCTCTCCCCTTCCATCGTTGAGAGTGATGAAACAGACATCAGGCGTCAAGCCTGTCACGCCCCGATCACAGCCGAGTATGGTTTCCCCGTGCGTGTGCAGAACCGAGTGGATCGTTCTCTCACCGCCGCCGACCTGCTGCGCGAGGAAACCTCCGCCTGGCTGGCCGCCCGCGCGGCCGACGGGCGTTTCCGCAGGTTCGGCCACCACTTCGAGGTCCTCGGGGCGATCCTGGACGGCATGCTCACCGGCATCAGGCAGCAACTGCTCGCGGTGACGGGCGCGACCTCGCAGGCGGCCTACGCGCGCTGCTTCCATCTGGACGCGAGCCTGTCGACGGTCAAACGGCTCTTCGAGTGGTACGCCCCGAAGTACGACCAGCGGCTCGACCCGCTGCGCGGCCCCGTGCTCGCCGCGGCCGACGAGGTGGTGCGCAGTTGCTGGTGGCAGCCGTTCGACGTGCTGGGCAGGAGACCGCCCGCCGGGCCGCTGCCCTACCTCGACCCGATGTTCGACGCCTTCGCCACCCCGCGCAAGGACGTGCCGAGGGACCTCGTCGACGAGCTGGTGCGCGAGCTGCCGATCCCGGTGATCTCGCTGCCCGCGTGGGCGGCCAGACAGGCGTGGTGGCTGGTGGTCGCGGCGCACGAGACGGGCCACCTCGTCATGCACGACCTCGACCTGGCCCACGACGCCAGGATGGTGGCGGGCGACTGGGCCGACGAGATGTTCGCCGACGCCTACTCGGTGCTCATGGTCGGCGACGCGGCCGCCTGGATGGTGGAGGAGCTCCAGCACGGGCTGAGCGTCGACACCCTCTACTACCCGCCGCCCGCCGAACGCCTGGCCCTGCTCGCCGACCCCGCCTCCTCCGGCCTGCTCGGCCTCCAGGTCGACGGCCGTCCGCTGCGCGAGCTCGGGCAGGGCTTCGACGCGGACCTCGCGCGCCGGTGGACCTCCGCCCTGGCCGCGAACGACAGCGCCATCACCAAGGTGCGCTCCCGCGCCGCCGCCAGGACACTGGTCGCCGCCGGGGTCGCCGCCTTCCCCTCCGACCCCGAAGGGGTGCACACGAGGCTGCTGGAGAAGCTGCCCCTGTGCGGCCCCGACGGCACCATGGGCGCCGCCCCTGCCGCCCCCTCCCTGCGCGAGCTGACCGGCGAGCTCACCAGGAGGCTGCTGTGACGCTCCCGCGCGTCGTCGTCAGGGTCGCCGAGGGCGTGGTGAGCACCCCCGTGGGCTCGCGTCCGCTCGGCCCGCTCCCCCCTGCCGGCGCCCCTGCCCACGAGTACGGCAGGGCGCTGTTCGCCGCGCTCCTCGGCCCGCTCTGGCCCCGCGTGCTGGAGAACCACGCGGGACGAGGCGTCGAGCTGGCCCTCGATCTGCCCGCTGAGCTGCACGACCACATGTGGGAGGCCATGCACGACGGCGAGCACCCCCTCGGCGCCAACCCCGGTCTGCTCGTCGCGGTCACCAGGCTGGTCCCCTCGAACGCGGGCCCGCCGCCCGCCGTGAGGGGCGCGCCCAGGGTGCTGTTCGCCTCGGGCGCGAAACTGACCGAGCAGGTCATCCTGCCCGGCGCGATGTTCCTCGGCCTCCTGCGCGAGTGCGAGTCTGCGGGGCTGGCGCTGGCCAGGGTCGCCGACGGGCTGACCCTCGACGGCCTGACCCGCCGCTGCGCCGCCTTCGAGCCCGACCTGGTCCACCTGGTCGCCCATGGCAGACCCGACGAGGACGGCAGGGTCCTGGTCGACCTGGCGGGCGCCATGGCCACGCCCGAGCAACTGGTCGCCGCGCTGCTGGCGGGCGGGCGCAGGCCGCTCGCCGTCGTGCTCAGCGTCTGCCACACCGCCCGCCTGTCCCCCGCCTCGCTGGCCGCCTCGCTGATCGCGGCAGGGGTGCCGATCGTGGTCGCCATGGACGGCGAGATCGCCGAACCCGCCTGCCGCCTGTTCTCCAAACGCCTGGTGCGGGCGCTGCTGAACGGCGACGGCGTCGCCGAGGCCGCCGCCCACGGCCGCAGGGCCGCGCTGATGGGCCAGCGCGATCCCGGCGACAGCGACGACTGGGCCAGGCCCACCGTCTACACCGCCTCCTCGCTGCCCGCCGCCTTCCAGCCCGTCGACCCCGCCCCCGCCCGCGCGATGCTGCGGATGGCCGAACAGCTCCAACTGGCCCAGCAGCCCCTCTACATCGGCCGCCGCAGCCTCTTCGACGAGGTCGACGCGCTGTTCAGCGCGCGAAGGGCGCTGCTGGTGGCCTGCGCCGAGGGCGACTTCCGCAGGCTCGGCGCCACCAGGCTGCTGCGCGAGATCGGCTTCAGGCTGCTGCACGACGGCCATGTCCCGCTCCTGCTCGCCCCTCGCGCCCACCCGACGGCGCCGCACTCCTTACGGCAGGTCGCCGCCCAGGTGCTGCAGGCCGTGGTCGACACCTGCGAACGCCTGTCGCTGCCGGCTCCCCCTCTCGAAACCGTGGCCTGCGCCGCGCCCTCCGGGCACGCCCAGTCGGCCGTACGGCGCGGTCTGCGCAAGGCGATCGCCGCCTTCTCCGCCTCCTCCGACCCTCTCGACGTGGACGATCTTCGAGAGTCGCTCGCCGAGGACCTGTCCTCGTTCGCCCTGACGGCGCAGTCCCTCGGCGAGCCGTTCGGCCCCCACACCCGCGCCGTCGTCCTGGCCGAGGGCCTGCACCTGTGGGACGGCGCGCTGGGCTGGATCGCCGGCCGGCCTCCCGGCCTGCTCGACCTGCTCACGCCCAGCGGCCTCGGCCCACCCGAACGGCCGGCTCCCGTCATTGCCACGACCGCCGAGAGCGTCGAGCTGGGCCTGTTCAAGGCCGAGCGAGCGGGCATGGCCGCCTATCGGTTCGTCCCGCTCGCCGCGTTGCCTGAGGACGAGGCGACGCTCGGCTACCAGTGGGTCCTGCTGCAGCCGTGGCACGAGCAGGACCGCTACAAGAAGGTGTGGGTGGCCGCCCCCGGCCACGACAGGGAGATGCTGCGCGAGGCGTTCAGCACGCTGGAGGGGCGTCCCGCCATGGTCGACTACGAGCTCTACCTGGTCGCGCACGCCCTGGCCTCGGCGAAGATCTTCCTCTCCCACGACGACGAGGCGGCCTGGCGGGCCTACGCCGAGCTGAACAGGCTCGCGCCGTGACCGGGCTGCAGGAGGAGCTCGAGCGCCTGCGCGCCCAGCGCTTCGCCGCCTATCCGGCCGCGACCCTGGCCGCCCTGGCGCTGCTGCCGCGCTGGACGGACACGCTGGCGCGCACGGCAGAGCTCGGTGCGGTCCCCGAAGAGCTGGTGGAGAGCACGATGCTGCTCCTCGACGACGGGGGGCAGGAGCGGGCCTTCTGGGTGCGTGAGAGCGTCAGGGCGGAGCTGGGCGCCTATCTCCGGCGCGAACACGCCGACACGCTGCGGCGAGCGCTACGGCGCCTGACCGGGCTCCTTTACAGGGTAGATCACGACTGGTTCACGGTCGCCGACGTCCACGAGAAGGACCCCACCGGGCTGCGGCTGCTGCGGGAGGTGTCCGACCGGGTCGAGGCGGGACGGCTGCCCGAGGCCGCCAGGCTCGTGGCGACCGCCGAGGCGCTGGCCGACGTGCTCGGCGGCCATCTGACCGGGTCGGCGCGCAGGGCCGCCTGGCGGCTGGCCAGAGCCACCCGCGAGGCCGAGGACGCCCATCGCCTGCGTCACTACCAGCGCAGGGACGAGATCGAGGAGGAGATGCTCGTCGGGCCGTCGTGGGCGGTGCACCTGCTCGGCTCGGGCGGCGCCGGCAAGACCATGCTCGTCAGGCGCCTGGCCACCAGGGTCACCACGGCCAGGGTGGACTTCGACCATCTCGACCCGCGCTATCCGGAGAGCCGTCCAGGCGAGATGTTCACCGCGCTCGCGGTGGACCTGCTCGGCTGGGTGGGCAGCAGGGCAGGCGAGGCGGCCTACCGGCGCTTCCTCGACGCGGTGGAGGAGCTGCACGAGGAGCTGGCCAGGCCGTATCGGCTGGAGAGCAGGACCGAACCGCTGCTCGACCGGATGGTCGCCGCCTTCGCCGGGTTGCTCACCTCGCTCGACCAGGAGGTCACACTCGTCCTCGACACGTGCGAGGAACTGGCCAAGCTCTACCCGCCCGGCGAGCCCGCGCCAGGCATCGACATGACGTTCGCGCTGCTGGAGCGGCTGCACGCGCTGGTGCCCTCGCTGCGCGTCGTGCTGGCGGGACGACGCTGGCTGGTGCCGCCGCCCTCCGGGGCGCCTTCGGGCCCGCTGCTGCGGCCGCGGCCGTATCTGCGGGTGCTGCCCGTCGGCGGGTTCACCAGGGCCGAGGCCGAGCGCTACCTGACGGCCAGGGGCCTGCCCCCACGCTTCACCCCCGCGGTGCTGTCGCGAGCGGCGGGCGAGAACGGCTACAACCCCTTCGACCTCGCCGTCCACGCCGACTGGGTGCTCGCGGAACCGTCGCTCGATCCCGCCTCCCTCGTCACCGATCCTGGCGACCCCTACATCGAGCGCCGGGTGATCGGCCGCCTGCGCGACCCCGCGCTGGTGCGCTGCCTGGGCGTGGCCGCCGAGCTCGGCACGCTCGACAGGGCGCTGGCGGCGGCCGAGTTCGCGGCGCTCGGGGTCGAGGCCGACGCCGTGTTCGGCGAGCTGGCGGCCCAGGAGTGGGCTCGCGTGCGCGCCCACACTCCCGACGGTCGCCCGTCGGTGGTGGAGCTGGAGGCGCAGCTGTGCGCGCGCCTGCGCGCGGTGACGTCCGCCGATCCCGATCGCTTTCCCCTGCACGGCCGCCGTCTGGGCCGTACGGCCGCCGAACTGGTCAGGGGGGTGGAGTCGATCGCGGAGGCGCCGGTGGCGACGCTCCTGGCCGCCCTTCGCCTGCTGCCGTCGGGAGAGGCGCTCGCGCTGTGGGCGGAGGTGGAGGCGCGGGTGGTGGCTGAGCGGGCGTGGGGGTGGGCCGAGCATGTCACGGCCCGCGCCGCCGCCGACCTCACCGACACCGCCGACCGCCTCCTCAGTCACCCCTCCCCCTTCTCACCCGAACGGAGCGACTCCCCCTCCCCCGACCGCCGCTCGGAGGGCCGCCGCTCGGAGGACCGCCGCTCTGGCGGCGATCGGCGGGCAGGTGTGCTCGCCGGGGTGCGGGAGGTGCTCGCGGCGGTGCTGTCCACGCAGGCCGCGACCCGCGTCCAGACCGGAGGTGGAGGAGTGGCCGCGCTGTGGTGGCACGTCCTGCGCTTCGGCAACGCGGTCCAGCGCGACCGTGCCCTGCTGGGGCTGGTGTCCGCCGGCGAGGGCGACATCGACTTCCCCGCCGAACTGCGCAGGATCGTGGCCACCGGCACGAACCTGGCAGCCCCGGACGCCGAAACCGGCGCGGAGGCTGACGAGGGAACGAAATCCACGGTGAGAACGCCCGCCGGCTCGACCGTGGGCGTGCTCGCGGGATCCATCGCCGCCGCCGCCGACCGCTGGATGATCGAAGGCCGATGGAGTGACCTGCGCGCCGCGGACCTCCTCGCCGTCGCCGAGGCGGGCGTCGACCCCGCCGTCCGTTCTCTTCTCTACGGCCAGGCCGCCCTCCTCGCGCAGGCCGCGGAGGAGCGGACTCATGATCCACGAGAGCTGGCCGCCCTCGCTGTGGAGACGCTCGAAGGCCCGCGCGGGGCAGGCCAGGCACCGGCGCTCTTCCGCGTGTCCGCCGCCGACTTCCCTCCTGGCTGCGACGCCCGCGCCCGGGCCGCGCTCGTCAGCCTGCTGATCAGGAGCGCCTCCGACGAACCCTCCGCCAGCTCGCCCGAGCGCCGGCCTCCCGGCGGACCGGCCGAGAGCAGACCCACCGACAGCGGACCCGCCGCGAGCGAACCGGACGAAAGCAGCCCGGCCGGCAGCGGACCGGCCGACGGGCAGCCCGGCGTCGGGGTGGTGGACCCCGAGCAGTCCGACGCCAGGCCGGTCGACGCCAGGCCGATGGACGCCGGGCAGTCCGGCGTCGGGCCGGTGGGCGGGCGACGCGGAAGCGCGCCGGTGGGCGAGGGCGACGGGAAGGCGTCCCAGGGGGAAGGCACGGGCGGGCCGAGAGAGGAGCTGGGCAGCCTGGAGGCGTTGTTCGCCGCGGGGCTGCCCCGCTCTGTGGACGCCGACCGGTGGCTCTCCCTCACGCTGCTCCTGCTGTGCGCGCGCGGGCGGGCGACAGGCTCGACGCTGGGGCTTCTGCCGACCACCGGGTACCCGCTGTGGCGGGGTGGCAGCGCGTGGGTGCACAGGCGGATCCAGCCGTTCGCGGTCAGTCTGGCGTGGGCACGGATGGCGCGCGGCGAGTACGGCCAGGCGGCCGCCGTCCTGCGAGCCCGCCTGCGCGAGGCGCTGGAGGCCGGCGACGACCCCGCGACGGTGGAGGAGTGCCAGCTCGCTCTGCTCATGGTCTGCCGCAGGGAGCGCGACCTGCGGCACTATCCGGGGGTCAGGGACCTGTCGCTGCACGGTTCACCGCTGTGCAGGGCGGAGGCCTGGCTGACGCTGACCCTGGTGGAGGGCGAGCGGCCCCGCTCGATCAGCGAGGCAGGCTCCTGGTACGGCTGGTGGCGCTGCCAGGATGTGAACTCGCTCCAGGACGGGCACCGGCCGCCGCCACGTCAGGAGGAGGGCGTCCCAGCCGCGCTCCTGCGCGCGGCGGCGACCGAGGCGAGCCTCCTGACCGGAGGCGGCGACCCTCCCGTCGAGCCCCCCGGCCCGCTCGACCCGCGTCTCGGCTGGGTGCGCGGCGTCACCCTGCTCACCGAGGCGGAGGTGCTCGCGCTGCGCTTCCCCGCCCAGGCCGCGCGCCTCCTCGAGCAGGCGTCCGTGCTGCTCGGCCGCGACTCCGAGCTCGGAAGGCAGGCCGCGCTGCTGGCGGCGATGGCCGGGATCCGCTCCGGAGCGCCCCTGGAGGCCGGCCGCAGGGAGCCGGCGAAGCCGCTGTCAGGAGGATGGGTGGTGCGCACGACCGCGCTGAGCCGCCTGTCCTGGACCACCAGCGTCTCAGGGCTGCCCGAGCTCGCCCTCCCGGACCTCTCGCGGCCGTCGCTCCCGCAGTGGGTGTACGGCGGCGAGCAGCCGCTCGGCAGGCCTGATCAGAGCGCTGACGACCCGACGCGGGGCGAGCGCGGCTCCGACCGCCTGCTGCCGACGAGACGCCGGCCGCCCGCCGACGCCAGAGAACAACCGGACGACGGCTCTCCCCACCCGCAGCGGCGGCCTTCCGTGAACGACCAGGACCCCGCCCCCACCACGGCAGAGGACGAGCCGGAGTCGGAGTGGATCTCGGGATGGAAGATCGCCGCGGTGCTGGTGGCCTTCGTGGGCGTGGTCGCGTTTCAGGCGTTCCTCCCTCAGATCATGAGCGCGTTGGGCCCGACGGTCGTCGTCGCCGGATGCGTCCTGGCCGCGGCAGCCGGCGCGGTGCACTGGAGCGGCATCCTGTCCACCGCGATGACCGCCGAGATCAGCGACGGCTCCACCGACCTGCTTCTGCACGGGTCGGGGGAATGGCGAGGCCAGGCGTGGGGGCCGGGCGTCCCGACGTGGCTGGCGCCGTCGCGGCATGTCGCCACCGTGCGGACGACCTGGCACGAGGCGCGGCCCAGACCATGGGTGAAGGCCGTCAGACTCGTGAGCACAAACCGCGTCATCGACGGTGACGTGGAGTTCGGGCTGTTCGGGCACCTTCCCCCCGCACGGCTGCCCGCGATGTTCCGTTCGTTCCACTCACGGGCGCGGTTGACGCCTGTCAGCCCGCAGGGCGACTACAGGGGGCCCGATCACCTCGCGCCGCGCGCGCTGTCGGGAGGGCGTGCCCTCTGGGTGGGCACGCTGGTGCGCACCGCCGACGGGCTGCGCCTGCGCGTCGCCGACGACAGATCCGCCCCTTCGGGCGCGCAGTCGAGGGAGCGGCTGATGGATCTCGCCCCGCCGCCCGACTTCGTGGTGCTGCAGGCCGAGCCCGTGGACGGCCCGCCCGAGCCTCTCGGCTCCGCTCATGCCCTGGCGGCGAGCCTGGCCCGCGCGCTCTGCGAAGGCGGGACGCCCGCCGCGCTCGTCGTGCCTCCCCTGCCCGACGAGCTCGCAGCCCAGGTGATCGCCGCGTGCGCCGACTGGCCGATGTGGCGACAAGGCGAGGTACTCGACGCCAGGAGCCTGCTCAGGCTGCAGCGGCACCTGAGGAAGATCATCGGAGCCGGTTCCGAGGTGCTGTGCGACCTGATCCTGTTCCTTCCCATCGACCCGGAGGATGAATGAGCCGTCTGTCCCAGTGGTTCAGCGCCAAGGCCGACCACGTCCACCTGGAGTTCATCCCCGACCCTGGCTCCAGGCCGCTCGTCCCCCGCGAGGGCTACGTGCGGCTGTGGCTGACCGAGGGGTTCCTCGCCCAGCGCAGGTCGTGGGGCAACGACCACTTCCCCGCCCTGCACGGCGGGCTCACCCTCAACTTCCTGGGCACCCAGCCCGTCGGGTTCAAGGCGGTCAGCACGCCCGCGTGGTCCACGCCGGGCGTCCACCTCGACCTGCAGGTCTCGCCGCTGGTGCCGTACAACGGCGGGGTGGTCACCGTCGAGGCCGGGCTCTACCAGGTCACGCAGCAGGGGCCGCTGGGCGCCGCCGTCCAGGTGCTGGGCAAGCTCGCGGGCCTGGTCGGCCCGCCGCTGGCGACCGCGGCCACCATCGCGGAGAAGATGTCCGAGGGCCTGGAGGTGGTGCTGGAGGCGACGGGAGACCAGCCGAGGCTGGGCGTCCACTGGAGCATGGTGGCGCCAGGCGGCGGCGGCAGGCCGGTGCAGGCGGGGCATCTGGTGGTGCTCGACGCGCCCGCGCCGCCGGGAAGGCTGGAGATCGTCGAGGGACGGCTCAGGGCCGACGGCCGGCCGGTGCTGCTCGACTACCTGGTGCTGCGTGTGGAGTGCCGCGAGGAGCGCGACGACCCGATCACGCCCGAGCTCGAGCAGCTCATCAGGCGGGCGGTCGAGGACGGCCTGCGCGGCAACACCGAGTCGATGAACGCGATCAGGACCGAGGCGATCGTGCGGGCGTGGACCTCCTCCGACCTGGTGCCGAAGGACCAGCGGCGGGTGGCGCTGCTCATCCGCGACGAGATCGACGCGGCCAGGCCGCTCGGCGTCGTTCCGGTGGAGAGGCTGGCGGCCAGGATGGTCTCGCGCGACTCGCCCGAGCTGAAGGGGCTGCGGCTGGAGGAGCTGATCAGCGGGCCGACACGCCGGGGTGGTACTTGGGCACCCTGATGTTGACCTTGGTGCCCGCGCCCTCCGCCGTCTCGACGACCAGGCCGTACTCGTCGCCGTAGACCTGGCGCAGCCGCTCGTCGACGTTGGCCAGGCCGACGCCGCTCTCGGCCGAGACGTCCCCGGCCAGGATGCGGCGCAGGCGCTCGGGGTCCATGCCGAGGCCGTCGTCCTCGACGCTGATGTGGCACTCCGCGCCCGCGTCCTCGGCGACGATCGCGATGCGGCCGACGCCGTTCTTGGATTCGAGGCCGTGCCGTACCGCGTTCTCCACCAGGGGTTGCAGGCACAGGAACGGCACCGCGACGGGCAGCACCTCGGGCGCGATGCGCAGCGTGACCCGCAGGTGGTCGCCGAAGCGGGCGCGCTCGAGGATCAGGTAGCGGTCGATGGAGCGCAGCTCCTCTGCCAGGGTGGTGAAGTCGCCGTGCCTGCGGAAGCTGTAGCGGGTGAAGTCGGCGAACTCCAGCAGCAGCTCGCGGGCGCGCTCCGGGTCGGTGCGGACGAAGCTGGCGATGGTGGTCAGCGAGTTGTAGATGAAGTGCGGGGAGATCTGCGCGCGCAGCGCCCGCACCTCGGCCTCCATCAGCAGGGTGCGGCTGCGGTCGAGCTCGGCCAGCTCCAGCTGGGAGTCGACCCACCTGGCCACCTCCTGGGCGGCCCTGACGAGCCCCGCTGAGGTCTCCTGGCCGTAGGCGGCCAGCGAGCCGACCACTCTTTCGTCGGTGCTGAGCGGCACCACCACGGCGTGCCTGATCGGGCATTCGAGAAGGTCGCAGTCGAGGTTGAGCACCTGGGTACGGCCGTCCTTGAGCGTGCCCGCCGCGTGCGCGAACGCCTCGGCCGCGTGGTGCTCGCCCGCGCCGTCGTAGACCAGCAGCCGCTCGCCGTCGGTGATCGCGATGGCGGGCGAGCCGAGCAGCTCGCGCAGGTGCCGCGAGGCCCGCTGCGCGCCCTCCTCGCTCAGCCCCGCGCGCAGCGGGGGCGCGGCCAGGGAGGCGGTGTGCAGGGTCTCGAACGTCGCGCGCTCGGCGGGGCCCGCACCCAGCTCGCGCCTGCCCCGCAAGACGCGCCACAGCACGAGCGAGGGGCCCCCGACAAGGAGGACCAGCAGCAGAACGACGACCAAGGGTTCCACGCGCGGAGCTTACCGTTCCTCATCAGTGATCAGGAGTGAGTCTTGGACCCACTGCCCGGCACTGAGCGCATCCCGAACGGTGGTGGATGCGCTGGTCGCCCGCTTTCCTTGAGTGTTCCCTGTCCGGGGTCGTGCATCGTGTGCACATTCCGTGACGGGGCGGCGGGCTTCCTCTCGCCCCCGAGCAGGACGATCGGCCTGGACGGTCCGATGCCCCACAGCATCGCTCTGGTGTTGTGGGGGCGGTGTCGTCCGTCGCCGGATCGGGTGCCCGAGGGCGCGTCGTCCGATCGCGATGCTCGCGGCATCGTGACGGGTGGTCTTTCGCCGGGGCGCGGTCATGGGCTTCTGCCAGTGCTGCGCGCCCCACATGCTGGTGTAGGCCGGGTCCACCGCGACGATGGATACGTCCCTCTCAGCCGCCATCGACACCAGCCGCGCCTTGAGTTTGCCGGTGGGGATGCCGGAGACGAGCTGCCGGAACCTCTTCTTACGGCCATGCTTCTCGCGGGACTTCTCCGCGGTGAAGTCCAGGTCCTCGATGCCGACCGCAGCCACACCGGCACGTTTGGCCCAGTGCAGGAGCCGGGTGATGGCATGCCGGATCTGGGCGTCGCGGTGGTTCGCGCTGCCGGTCAGATCGTAGAAGAAGCGGTGAGGGGCGCCGACCGGGTTGCCGTGCCGGTCGAGGCGGTAGGCGGCGAAGTGGTCGGCGTTCGTATCGACACCGATCATCCCGCCTGCACGGGCCGTCTCCAGCGGGATCGTCTTCACAACCGGGCGTTGCCAGGACGCGGTGAGGTACCAGCGGCCTCGGGCAACGTCGTAGTGGATGCGGTAGGCCACCGCCCGGTTGCCGTGGACGCGGTCGCCCCACTCCTCGCCCCGGTGCTTGAACTGGATCCTGGAAGCGAGGATGTACCGGCTGTGCTTCGCGTTGGCCAGGTGGGCGAGCGGTGCGGGCAGCTTGATGGAGACTTCGCCGTCAGGAGTGACGCGGATGGTTTCGTTGCCGTATCGCTTGCCAGACTCGCCGTCAGCGGCGAGAAACCAGCGCTCCGCCTCCCACCGCTGTCGCCACTCAGTCTCGGTGAGCCGGGCTTTCTCGAGGTTGTGCCGGATGTTGAACAGGCGACGGCCGCCGCGCACGACGTGGACGATCCCGGCCTCGCGCTCGGCGCGGGCGGCATCGAGCCGGCGCTCCAGCGCGGCCAGTCGGCGTGACTTCACGAACCACTCGTGCTCGGAACGGTATCCGCCTGGTACCCGTTTCGTGCCCTTATCTCCAATGGGCCGGGAAAGCCGGTGCATCAGGGTGCGCACACCGGCTTCAAGGTTGTGGATGTGTGCGAGCTGACAGCGGTGGGAGAGAGCCCACTGGTCATGCGTGGCTTTAGTGATGCTGCCCGCCCATCGGGAGGACGACTCGGCGGTCAGATCCCGCTTCCGGGCCGCCCACATATCCGTGTCGTGCTTCAAACCATCCGCACAACGGGCCTTGAGGTCACGGGAGGCGAGAGACCCCAGATGTGCACCTGCCAGCCGGAGGACTTTCTCGTCCTCGGGCGTGAGGTGCCCCAGTCGGTCGCGTATCGTCACACCAGCCGGGCCCAGGGCAACGAACGGCGCGTCGATGGCGCGGAGCTGCTTCTTCTTGTTCTCAGTCATCGGCCGCCGCAGCCTCATGCCGTTCAAAATTCGCCTTCTGGTCATTCGACGACACTCGGGCAGACAAGCCCACGCCACCGCTCACGGAGCGTGAGGTGTTCGCGTCGATGTCACCAGGACCATGCGCGACCCCATGCGTCCGCAGGGGCCGGCAGCGTGCCCTCACGAAACCATCGGCACGCGGTACGAGGGGTGATGCCCTGCGCTCGTGCCAATTCCGTCAGGCCCCAGGACAAGAACATACAGCGCTCACGGTCAGCAAGGAGGCACCCTTGAACACTCATCCGAAGCACTTCCCGAACCCTATGCTGCGGGCGTGAACGATCTCGCACGGCGTTACGAGCTGTTCGGACGGGTGGAGGCGCCGGGTTATCGGGAGCTGACCGAGGGGATCGCGGCCGATCCGGCGATCCTGAGCCTGATCGCCGCGCTGCCCGCCCCGAAGCAGCAGCCCAACCTGCTGTTCGCCGCCGTCCGCTTTCTCGGCGGCCCTGTCACCGCCTATCCCGCTTTCTCCTCGTTCGTACGGCAGAGCTGGGACGCCGTCCGCGCCACCATGCTGGCCCGCTCCACCCAGACCAACGAGGCGGCCCGCTGCGCCGCCCTGCTGCCCGCGCTCTGCCTGCTGGACGGACCGCTGGCGCTGATCGAGGTGGGCGCCTCCGCGGGGCTGTGCCTCTATCCCGACAGGTACGGCTACCGCTATCCGGGACGAGAGCTGGGCCCCCAGGAGGGGGCGTTCACGTGTGAGGTCACCGGGCCGGCCCCGCTGCCCGACAGGCTGCCCGAGGTGGTGTGGCGGGTGGGCGTGGACCTGAACCCGCTCGACGTGCGCGACCCCGACGCCGTGGCCTGGCTGAGGGCGCTGGTGTGGCCGTGGCAGCCCGAACGGCTGGCCAACCTGGAGCGGGCCGTCGCGGTCGTCGCGCAGGACCCGCCCCGCCTGGTGCGCGGCGACCTCAACGAGTGCGTGGCGGGGCTGGTCGCCGAGGCGCCCGAGGAGGCGACGGTCGTGGTCTTCCACACCGCCGTGCTGCCGTACCTGAGCGAGGCCGAGAGGGAGCGGTTCGCCGCGACCATGCGGGCGCTGCCGTGCCACTGGCTGGCCAACGAGGGACCGGCCAGGCAGCCGTGGGTGCGCCTGCCGTACCCGCCGCCGGCCGACAGGGCGGTGATGGCGCTGGTCCTGGACGGCAGGCCGCTGGCCTTCGCGGGGCCGCACGGCCAGTCGCTCAGCTGGTTCGCCTGATCGCCGCGGCGTACGACTCGGCCTCCTCGTCGGAGGCGTACCTGGTGCGTGGCCAGAAGAAGCCGCGCAGGCCGTCCTTCCTGTTGCGCGGCACGATGTGGACGTGCAGGTGCGGAACGCTCTGGCTGACGCGGTTGTTCATCGCCACGAACGTGCCCGCCGCCTCGAGCCCCTTCTCGACGGCTCCCGCCAGGTGCTGGACGCGTTCGAAGAACGGCCCGACCTCGGCCAGGTCCGTCAGTGTCTCCACGTGCGCGCGCGGCACGACGAGCAGGTGTCCCTTGAACACGGGCCTGGTGTCGAGGAAGGAGAGCGCCACCTCGTCGGAGGTGACCACGAAGGCGGGTCGCTCCCCTGCCACGATCTCGCAGAACAGACAGCTCACCAGCCGACCTTAACCGCTCCGCTGAGCAGGTCCCTTGCTATCACCAGGCGTTGCACGTCGTTGGTGCCCTCGCCGATCGCCATGAGCGGTGCGTCGCGGTAGAGCCGTTCGAGCACGAACTCCTGCGAGTAGCCGTAGCCGCCGTGCACCCGCATGGCCTCCATCGTCACCCTGAGTGCGACCTCGGAGGCGAAGTACTTGGCCATGGCGGCCTCCGCCCTGGCCGACCTGGAGGCCGCCCAGTACGTCATCAGCCTGGCCGCCTGGATCTCGGTGGCCATGTCGGCGAGCTTGAGCTGGATGGCCTGGAAGTCGCCGATGGGCCTGCCGAACGCCTCGCGCTGGCCCGCGTAGGCGAGCGCGGCGTCGAAGGCGCACTGCGAGACGCCCACGGCCCTGGCGGCGATGTTGACCCTGCCCAGCTCGAGGGCCGACAGCGCCTGCTGCATGCCGCGCCCCTCGACGCCGCCGAGCAGCTGGTCGCTGTGCACGCGGACGTCCTGCAGGGTGATCTCGCAGGTCTCCGTGCCCTTGTAGCCCAGCTTGGGCAGGTCGCGGCTGACGGTGTAGCCGGGCGTGCCCGCCTCGACGAGCAGCATCGACAGCCCCCTGTGGGCGGGACTCTCGTCGGAGGTCTTCACCAGCACCGGCATCGGGTCGGCGTGGCGGGCGTTGGTGATCCACGTCTTGGCGCCGTTGACCACGTAGTGCTCGCCGTCGCGCTCGGCGCGGGTCTGGATGCCCTGCAGGTCGGTGCCCGCGCCAGGCTCGGTCAGCGCGATGCCGGTACGGCGGGCGCCGCTGGCCAGGTCCGGCAGGTAGCGCTCCTTCTGGTCCTGCGTGCCGTACTGGTTGATCATCCACGCGGACAGCGAGTGGGAGCCGAGCACCCCCGCCACGCCCATCCAGCCGCGCGCGATCTCCTCGAAGACCAGCGCGTAGGAGACGCGGTCGAGGTCGAGCCCGCCGTACTCGGAGGGGATCGTCATGCCGAAGAGCCCGAGCTCCTTGAACCGCTCGACGATCTCAGCGGGATAGCGTCCCGAGCGCTCCCACTCGGAGGCGACGGGCACGATCTCCTTGTCGACGAACTCCCTCAGCGTGGCGCGGAACAGCTGCTGGTCCTCGTCGAGCTCGAAGTTCATCACATGGGTCCGTTCTTCGCGGTGGGAAAGTAGCCCTTGTCGTGCGGGGCGTCGCGCTTGTAGACCATGACGGTCCTGCGCCAGGACATCACCTCGTCGCCCTCCTGGTTGAGGCCGCGCGTGGCGCAGGTGACGATCCCCGCGTACGGCCTCGACCCGGACTCACGCTTGGCGAGCACCTTCGACTCGGCGTAGAGGGTGTCGCCGATGAAGACGGGGTGGGTGAGCCTGATCTCCTCCCAGCCGAGGTTCATCATCGCGGTCTGGCTGACGTCGATGACCGAGAGGCCCAGCACGATCGCCACCGACAGACCGGAGTTCACGATGATCTTCCCGGCCGGGGCTTTGGCCGCGAAGTGCGCGTTGAAGTGGTTCTGGTTGGTGTTCATCGTCAGCAACGTGAACCAGGTGTTGTCGGCCTCGCTGATCGTCCTGCCCAGAGGATGCTGGTAGACGTCGCCGACGGTGAAGTCCTCGTAGTACCTGCCAAGCGTCACCTTGACAAGGCTAACGATCAGAACTTTCTTCGGTCAACGAACGTCGTCCAGCTCGTCTGGTTGGGCGCGCTCCACTCGGTGGGCGCGTTGAGCGGCCCGAACAGGGTCTCCAGGTTGCCGGGCACCTCGCCGACCTTGGCTCCCCTGCAGTGGTAGACCAGCGCACCCGGCCGCTGGCCCATCGTCATCCACGGCAACCAGGGCGAGACCCTGCACCACGACAGCGTGTTCGGCACCGACGGCGCGTCGCCCTCGAGCGCGGCGGCGGGGGCGAAGAACTGGAACAGTTCCATCGCCCTGTAGGTGTCGCTGAAGGAGTTGTCGGGGTAGTCGGCGACCTTCAGCGGCGAAGGGTAGGCCAGCAGGATGTCGGTGTTGAGCACCACCGTGTCGCCCATGCGCGTGGCAGGCACCTGGAAGCCGCGCAGCCGCTGGTTGACCGGGTCGTTGTAGACGTGCTGGACGTCCACGAGCCTGCCGGTGAAGGGGTTGTCCCAGGTGTCGAGGGGGTCGCGCGAGGCGGGGTCGAGATAGGCCGCCGCCTCCCTGGTCAGCAGCTCCCAGCCGCCGTCCTTCTCCACCGCCCTGGCCACGTTGACGCCCTCGAACCCGAACAGGTGGTGCGGGCCGTCGTCGAGGCCGTAGGCGTAGACGTCGCCCGTCCACCAGGTCACCGTCTCGGCGCCGTCGGCGCTGGCCCGCACTCGCATGAAGTCTCGGAGATCGCTCATGGGCGCACCCTACTCATGACGACCGCGCGAGCGCCTACGAGTTCCTGACGGTGATCGAGAAACTCGCCTGCGCCTGGCCGGTGATCTCGACGCGGGTGGAGCCTGGATGCTTGGCGTTGAAGACGAAGTAGGTGCGGCCTTCGAGGTGCTCCTCGCTGATGAAGGAGGCCACCTTGGCGTCGGGCACCGCCTTGAGGTCCCACTGCCCCTCGGTGAGCGACAGCGAGAAGCGCTGCCCCTTGCGCACCTCGACGGGGGTGGTGGCGCCCGGAGCCCCCTCGACGACCTTGCCGAGATCGCTGACGGCCGTGCCCGCACCGCATCCGGCCAGGCCCAGCGCGAGAACCAGCGCCACCATCGCGCGACGAATCATTCAGGAAGCGTATCCGGCTTGGGTGGATCTCTCGGCACCGCGTACGGCTCCACCTCAGGGGGATGCCCCTCCGCGATGCGTTTGCCCCTGATCAGCTCGGCGTCGAACTCGGCGCCGAACAGCAGGGCCATGTTGGACAGCCACAGCCAGATGAGGAAGACCACGACGGCGGCGAGCGTGCCGTAGGTCTTGTTGTAGGAGCCGAAGTTGGCCACGTACAGCGCGAAGCCGCCGGAGACCAGCACCCACAGGACCACCGCGAGCAGCCCGCCGGGAGTGATCCAGCGCAGGCCCGGCTGCCGCACGTTCGGCGCCGCCCAGTAGAGCACCATGATCAGTCCTGCGGCGATGAGCGCGAGGACGGGCCACTTGACGATGTCCCAGAGCGTGACGAGCGTGTCGCTGATGCTGAGCCTGCTGCCCGCCACCTGCGCCACCCTGCCTGTCAGCGTGACCGCGATGGCCCCCGCGGCCAGCAGCACCATGACCAGCAGGGTCAGGCCGAGCCTGAGCGGGGTCAGCTTCCAGAACGGGCGCCCCTCCTCGATGTCGTAGATCGCGTTGGCGGCGCGGACGAAGGCGGCGATGTAGCCGGAGGCCGACCAGAGCGCGACCAGCAGGCCGACGATCGCCAGCACGCCCGCGCCGGTGCTGCGCACCCCCGCCAGCCCCTGGACCAGCAGGTCGCGCACCTCCGCAGGAGCGAGGACGGCGATGCTGCCGATGACGGCCGCCGCGTCGTCACGCCCGACCAGCCCCAATAAGGACACCAGCACGATCAACGCGGGGAAGACAGACAGGACGCCGTAGTAGGTGAGGGCGGCCGCCCAGTCCTGCACCCCGTCGTGCCTGAACTCGGCGAACGCCCTCTTGAGCGCACCCCACCACATGCGCCTACTTCCGGTTCCGCTGCATCATCCTGCGGATCACGAACAGGGCGACCGCCCCTGCCGCCGCGATCATCAGCGCAGGCCTGCGCCTCGCCTCCGCGCCGACCTTGTCGGCGGCGTCCTTCACCTGGTCGGGCATCTTGTCGGCGACGGCGACGACCTTGTCCTTGGCCACTCCCGCGGCCTCGGTCGCCCTGCCCTTCACATCCGCCTTGTTCACGATGGCCTCGACCGTGTCGCCGAGCTCCTTGCGGGTCTCGGTGATGTCCTTGCGCACCTGCTCCTCCTTGAATACCTCTGTGTCATGGGCGGTCGTCGATCCTGTGGTGCCGCGTGGCCGTCTGGCCGCCGGGCGGGCGACCCCGCGGCCGCCGTCCTCCACGAAGCGGCTCGTCTCCTCGGCCGTCTCGAACTCGGCCGAGGCGGCCGTCTCGGCCCGGAGCTCGGCCTCCTTGGAGGCGGTAGTCCTTCCCGAGGCCCCCGCATGCGTCCAGGCGGCGGTCTTGCCCGATCCGGGGATCTCCGGCGGCTGGACGACCTCTCCCGAGCCGACGCGCTCGTCCGGCACCGTTCCCTCGGCCACGAACTCCTCGTGCGGCCTGCGGGACTCCTCGGCCTGATGGGCGTTCTCCGCCGCGCCCGCACGAGTCGGCGGAACGTTGATGGACTCATGATCTGTCGGCGTGCCGACGGTGGCCCTGCGCGCTCCCACGTCGCCCGCGTGTGACTCACTGAAGCCTGGATCGGTCTCGCTCATCGTCGTGCCCTCTCCTTCACCACGTCGATGTCGGTCTTGACGCTCGCGATCGCCGCTTCAGGTGTCGGTGGTGTCGCCTGCTTGACCTGCTTCTTACCGATCAGGCCGAGAACGGCGGCAAGCACGAACAGGGCCGCGGCCACGATCGCGGCGGCGGCCCAGGCCGGCAGCACGGCAGTCAGCAGCAAGATGACGGCGGCCACCAGGGCGGCTCCGCCGTAGAAGGCCATGAGGCCCGCGCCGCCGAACAGGCCCGCGCCGAACCCTGCCCGCTTGCCCTTCTCGGCCAGTTCCAGGCGCGCCAGGCGCATCTCGCTACGCACGAGCTGCGACAGCTGTGCGGAGAGGTCGCTGACCAGCTCAGCCGTGGACAGGCCCTGCTTCGTGTTCATGGGTATGGCGCCTACCCACCCCACGGAAGGAAAACCTCAGCGCTTGACAGCCTTCAGCAGCTTGTCCAGGACGCTGAGCACGGAGGACTCGGGGCTCTCGCACCAGGGGGCGGGAGGGGCGGGGCGCTCGCACCACGGCTGGGGAGGACGCGGCGTTTCGCACCAGGAGCCGGGACGTTTCATATCTCCTGTCTACCACCGATGAGGTGAGTCAGCGCGGCCACCGACCGATAGGGATCGGTACGGCCGGCGAGTTCCTCGCACGCGATCAGCGCGTCGAGGTCTGCGGGAGCCTCCTCGGTGTCCGGATCGAGATCGGTGAAGACGCGCACGCCGTACCAGGCGACGACCTCGAGGCCGCGGGCCGACAGGGCCGCGGACAGGTCGAGGCGGCGGTCGGCCCTGGCGCGCAGGCCCAGGCGGTTGGTGTAGTGGCCGCCCTCGAAGGCCCGCAGAGCGGCCTGCCAGTCGCCCATCAGGCCGGGCCGCATGGCGAGCGCGTCGCCGTTGCGCACCAGCAGCGACAGGAACCCGCCGGGCCTGACCAGCGCCGCGAGGTCGGTGAGGAGCGAGCCGGGCTCGTCGAGGTACATCAGGACGCCGTGGCACAGCACCACGTCGAACGACTCGGGCTCGAACAGCGACGACAGCCCTGACAGGTCGGATTGGACCGTGCGGACCAGGGCGGGGTCGATGAGGTCGAGCAGTTCGCGGGAGGCGTCGACCCCCGTGACGTCGTGGCCGCGTTCGGCCATCCGCAGGGCCTGGGTGCCCTGGCCGCATCCCGCGTCGAGCACGCGGGCAGGTGCCGCGGGCAGATGGCGGTCCAGCTGCCTGGTCACCAGCTCCTGCCTGACCACGTTGCGCAGCGTCCCGAGACCGGCGCGCCAGCGTCCCTCCGCACCCTCGAATCCCATGATCGGGAGCCTATCCGGGGAAATCAAGGAGGAACCGAAGTGAAACTCCCGGCCCCGACACTCGTGGAACTCGGCACTACCGCTGGAAGGGAAGCCTATGCATGTCGTCATACTCGCGGGCGGCAAGGGGGTGCGGCTGCGGCCGTACACCTCGGCGCTGCCCAAGCCGCTGGTGCCGATCGGCGAGGAGTACGCGATCCTCGACATCATCCTGCGCCAGCTGGCCGCGCAGGGGTTCACCAGCGTGACGCTGGCCGTCGGCCACCTGTCACCGCTGATCAGGGCGTTCGTCGGCGACGGCACCCGCTGGGACCTCGCCGTCGACTACACCGAGGAGGTGACGCCGCTGTCGACGATCGGGCCGCTGTTCTCGATCAGGGACCGGCTGCCCGACGACTTCCTCGTCATGAACGGCGATGTCCTGACCACCCTGAACTACGCGGACCTGCTGCACCGTCACACCGCCTCCAGCGCCCCGCTGACCGTCGCCACGGCGCCGCGGGTGGTCAAGATCGACTTCGGTGTGCTGGAGGCCGCGGGCGGGCACATCACGGGGTTCAGGGAGAAGCCGTTGCTGAGCTACCTGGTCAGCATGGGCGTCTACGCGCTGTCGCGCGGCTGCATCGAGGGCTATCCCGAGGGGATGGCCTTCGGCTTCGACGAGCTGGTGCTCGACCTGCTGGCCAGGCGGCGGCCGCCCGCCGTGTTCGAGTTCGAGGGCTACTGGCTCGACATCGGCCGCCCCGACGACTACGACGAGGCCAACGCCCGCTTCGAGGAGATCAGGCCGCTGCTGCTGCCCGAGAGGGAGCGGGCGCTGTGAGGGTGCTGCTCCTCGGCGCCTCCGGCTTCCTCGGCAGGCAGGTGCGGCTCCTGCTGGAAGGCGACCCCAGGGTGGGCCAGCTGGTCTGCGCGGGACGGGCGAGGCTCGACCTCCTCCGCGCCGACGTGGCCTCCGTCGCCGGGCTGCTGGCGTCCGTACGGCCCGGCGTCGTGATCAACTGCACGGGGCGGATGAGCGGCGGGCCCGACGAGCTGCTGCGCGGCAACGCGGGCGTGGTGGCGATGCTCGTGGAGGCGATGGCCGAGGTGACGCCCTCGGCCAGACTGGTGAGGCTCGGCTCGGCCGCCGAGTACGGGCCGGTGCCGTACGGGAGCTCCACCCGCGAGGACGACCCCGCCAGGCCGGTGACCGCCTACGGGGTCAGCCACCTGGCGGGCACCGGGCTGATCACCTCGGCCCCTGTGGACGGGGTCTCGTTGCGGGTCTTCAACCCCGTCGGCCCCGGGCTGACGAGGGTGAACGTGATGGGGAAGGCTCACGCCCTGCTCGGCGAGGCGGAGGGGAGCATCACGCTGGGCCCCCTCGGCGCGGTGCGCGACTTCGTGGACGTCAGGGACGTGGCGCGGGCGGTGGTGGCCGCCGCCTTCGCCGGCCCCCTCCCCGAGCGGGTGTTCAACGTGGGCTCGGGGCGCGCGGTGACGGTCAGGCAGGCGGTGGAGCAGCTGGCGCGGACGGTCGGCTTCACCGGCGAGATCCGCGAGAGGGAGGACCCCCGCGCGGTGACGGGTGAGGACAGGTCGGGGGCGGCGACGTGGAGCCAGGCCGACATCTCAAGGGCGGAGAAGGTGCTCGGCTGGCGACCCGTCCACGGCCTGGCCGACTCCCTCAAGGCGATGGCGGAGCAGGGATGAGGCGGCCCGCGCCGGCGCTGGCCGCGCTCGCGGCCCTGACCGCGCTGTGGTTGCCCGCCTGCGCCGCGCCGTCGAAGGGGTCGGCCTCTCGGGAGGCGGGACCGCTGACCGGGGTGCGGTCGTTCACCTACGTGCTGACCGGCTATCCGGGCGGACGGCTCGACGCGGTCGCCGCCGCCCCGCACGAGCTGGCCATCGTCGACCTGTCCCGCGACGCCACGGCTCCCGGCTACTTCAGCGCCGCCGAGATCGCCGAGGTCAGGAAGTCGGGCAAGAGGGTGCTGGCCTACTTCGAGATCGGCTCGGTGGAGGAGTTCCGCACGGAGTTCGCGACGCTGCCCGCCGATCTCAGGCTGAACGTCTGGCCCGACTGGCCCGACGAGCACTTCGTGCGCTACTGGGACCCGCGCTGGTGGGAGCTGGTCGTCAGGCCCAGGCTCGAGCAGGCGATGCGGGCCGGGTTCGACGGCGTCTACCTCGACACCCCGCTGGCCTACGAGGAGATCGACCTGGCACGCGTGCCGGGAGAGAGCCGGCGCAGCCTCGGCAGGAAGATGGCCGACCTGATCGTCAGGATCAGCGCCCACGCCAAGGCGAGCAGGCCAGGCTTCCTCGTGGTCCCGCAGAACTCCCCCGAGCTGCGCCACCACGCCGGCTACACCGAGGCGATCGACGGCATCGGCATGGAGGAGCTGTTCTTCAGAGCCACGGACCGGCCCTGCGACCGGCAATGGTGCGGGGAGAACCTCTCGGAGGCCGCCGCCCTGCGCGCCGCGGGCAAGGCGGTTCTGGCCACCGACTACGCCACCACGGCCGCGCACCGCCGTACCGCCTGTGAGGCGTACGGCAGGGCGGGGTTCGCGGGCAACGTCACCACGGTCGAACTCGACGTGGTGAGTCCTCCCTGTGACGGAAAGGAGTGACGATGCCGAAGACTGTCGGCGTTGTCGGCATGGGATACGTGGGCCTCACGCTCACCGCGGCGATGGCCGCCAAGGGCTACAGGGTGCACGGGGTCGACGCGAACCCCGAGGTGGTCCAGGCCCTGGCGAGGGGCCGCGTCCACGTGTACGAGCCGGGGGTGGCGGAGGTCTTCGCCGACCACCTGGGCACCGGTGTGACGGTCGGGCACACCCTGCCCGACGGTGTGCCGCTGGACGCGGTGATCCTCTGCGTCTCCACGCCCGTAGACCTCGCCAGCGGCGCGCCGAGGCTCGGCAACCTGGCCGAGGCCGCCGCCGCCTGCGCGGGGCAGCGCCTCGTGGTGGTCCGCTCGACGGTGCCGATCGGCACCAGCCGCGCCGTGGTGCTGCCGCGGCTGGACGAGGGCGCCCGGCTGGTCATGGCGCCCGAACGCACGATCCAGGGCCAGGCGCTGCGCGAGCTGGTCGAGCTGCCGCAGGTGATCGGCGGCCTGGACGAGGCCAGCCTGCGCGAGGGCGTCGAGCTGTTCGAGGGCCTGGCCGACCGGATCGTCCCCGTCTCCAGCCTCGAGGCCGCCGAGATGGTCAAGCTGGCCAACAACTGCCACACCGACCTGATCTACGCCTACGGCAACGAGCTGGCCCTGGTCGCCGAGCAGCACCGCCTGGACCCCCTGGAGGTCATCCGCGCGGCCAACCTCGACTACCCCCGCCCCGACCTGGCCAGACCCGGCTACGTGGGAGGGGGCTGCCTCACCAAGGACCCCTATCTCATGCGGGCCAGCGCCACCACCTCCCTGGTCGGCCACGCCAGGGCGCTCAACGAACGCCTGCCCTCCCACGTCGCCGGCAGGCTCGTGGACCTGATCCGCGAGACCTTCGGCGAGACGCGCGGCAGGCGGCTGTCGGTGCTGGGCTGGGCCTACAAGGGCTGGCCCGCCACCGACGACATGCGCGGCACCCCCATCGCCGACATGATGCCGGTCTTCACGGCCGCCGGACTGACCGTCCTCGGCCACGACCCGCTGGTCACCGACGAGGTCATCCGCGAGTACGGCGGGCAGCCCGTCAGCCTCGACAAGGCCTTCTCCGAGGCCGACGCCATGCTGATCGTCAACGACCACCCCGACTACAGGGGGATGGAGATCGGCGAGACCTCGATCAGGGTCCTGTTCGACTCCTGGCGCATTCTCGACACCGACCGGCACGCCGGCGTGCTCGCCGGCAGGGGCATCCGCTACGCGGGGATCGGATACACGCGATGAGAGTCCTCCTGCTGGGCGGCGCCGGCTTCATCGGCCTGCACCTGGCCGCGCGTCTGCTCGCCGACGACCACGCCGTCACGGTCGTGGACGACTTCTCCAGGGGCAGGCGCGATCCCGCGCTGGAGGAGCTGCCGCTGGACGTGCGCGACGCCGACCTCACCGACCCGGGCTCCTACCGGGCGCTGGAGCACGGCTGGGACCAGATCTACATGCTGGCCGCCGTCGTCGGTGTGCGGAACGTGGAGCGCGACCCCGCCAGGGTGCTGCGGGTCAACACGCTGGCGCTGATGCACCTGCTGGACTGGATCGAGCCCGGTGAGCCGCTGTTCTTCGCCTCCACCAGCGAGGCGTACGCGGGCGGTGTCACCGCGGGGCTGGTCCCCGTTCCCACGCCGGAGACCGTCCCCCTGGTGATCGAGGACGTCGCCGCGCCGCGCTTCTCCTACGCGATCAGCAAGCTGCACGGCGAGGCGGCGGTCCTGCACGGCGCGCACGCGGTGGTGGGGCGCTTCCACAACGTCTACGGGCCCAGGATGGGCCACGACCACGTCATCCCCGAGCTGTCGCTGCGGGCGGCGCGCGGCGAGAACCCCTTCACCCTCTACGGCGGCGAGCAGAGCAGGGCGTTCTGCTACGTCGACGACGCGGTCGAGGCGATGGTCAGGCTGATGGCCACGCCCGAGGCGTTCGGGCGGATCGTGCACATCGGTGACGACAGCGCGGAGACCGGGATCGCCGACCTGGCGGAGCTCGTCCTGAGGGTGGCCGGCGCCGATCCCGTCATCTCCCCCGCTCCCGCGCCGGCGGGCTCGGTCGCCCGCCGCTGTCCCGACATCTCACTGCTGCGCGAGCTCACGGGTTTCGAGCCGAAGGTCTCGCTGGAGGAGGGTGTCCGCAGGACCTTCGCCTGGTACCGCGAGCACGCCTGAGCGCCCCCGCGCGCCGGTCCTCAACCCTGCTCGGTCAGACGGGCCCTGGGCCGCCTTCAGCTCCTGGCGCAGGCGGCGCACCTCACGTTCGAGGTCGAGGATGCGGCGGATGGCGATGAGCGTCATGCCCTCGTCGGCCATCTGGGTGACATGCTGCACGGTCATGATGTCGTGGCGGGAGTAGCGCCGCTGCCCGCCGGTGGAGCGGGCAGGGCTGACGACCTCGTGCTGGTCGAGCCGGCGCAGATAGGCCTGCTGCACCTGCAGCATGTCGGCCACCTGCCCCAGTGAGTAGAGCGGCGCGTGGTCGTCGTCGAAGGGCAGGGCGGGCATCACGACCTCCTGGGGACATGGGGCGGGCGACGGGGACCTGGGTTCCCTCGCCCGCCCCCGCCTCAAGGTCAGGCCTTGATGGCCTTGCTCTCGCCGCGCTGGATCTCGACCTTGCGCGGCTTGGCGCGCTCCAGCACGGGGATGCGGACGACGAGCACGCCGTTGGCGTAGCCCGCGTCGATCCTGTCGCTGTCGAGATGCTCGGAAAGGTAGACCCGGCGGGTGAAGGCGCCCATCGGGCGCTCCCTCACGAACATCCGCTCGTTCTCGGCGATCTCCTCCTCGCGGCGGGCGGTGACGCTGAGCACGCCGCGGTCGACGGTCACCTCGATGGAGTCGGGGTCGATGCCGGGAAGGTCGAACTTGAGCACCACGTCGTCGTCACGCCGCAGCCCGTCCATGGGCATGGCCGAGCCGGCTTCGACGCTCTGGCGAGCCAGCCGGTTGAACTGGCGCTCGAACTCCTGGATGAACGGGTCGATCGAGGTCAACAGCATCTCCGAACCTCCTCGCTGACTAGAACCTGCAAATCTGTTTATAGGTTAATTCGCTGTCAGCTTGGATGCAAGTGGCCGGGTCAGCTGTCCTCGAACTCCGACGGCACCATGACCCGCAGCCCGTTCGGCACCACGCGCAGCCTGATCGGGGTGCGCAGCCGTACCTCGCCGTCGACGTCGGCCGCCATCGGCGGCTCGGTCTCCAGCAGCATCTCGCGGCCCATCACGAACGGGCCGCCCGCCAGGCTGCGCCACCTTCCCGTGGTCGCGCGCACGAGCGTCTCGCCCAGCAGGCGCAGCTTCTTGCCCGAGCCGAGCTGGTAGGCCACGAGCATGCCGTTGTCGATGCTGATGTCCCTGGCCACCTGCCAGCCGCCGTGGAAGCGGCCGTTGGCGATGTTGAGCTGGTCGGTGAGGAGCTCGTGGCGCTTGCCGTCGACGGTGAGGATCGCCTTGAACGGCTTGTGCCCTGGCAGGATCGTGAGAGCGGTCAGCGGATAGGCGGGACGGCCGAGTACGCGCTTGAGCCACGGCTTGACGGTGCCGGCCACCTCGACGGAGACGCCGAAGCTGGCGAGGTTGGCGAAGGGCCTGTCCTCGGCCATGCCGAGGTCGATGTCGGCGACCTTGCCCGTGTCGAGGACGCGGATCGCGCCGGCGAGGTCGAGCGGCAGGCCGAGGCTGCGGGCGAAGTTGTTGGTGGTGCCGAGCGGCAGCACGCCCAGCGCGACGTCGCGGTGGGCGACGTGGCGGACCGCCGAGGACAGGGTGCCGTCGCCACCGCCCACGACGAGCAGGTCGGGCTTGGTCTCCAAGGCCCGGTCCAGGTGGGCGCGCAGCCGCTTGGGGTTGACGACGGAGAGCTCCGCCAAGGGCTCGAAGCCCAGCGCGTGGATCTGGTCCAGCACCTCGAAGTAGTGGCGGCGGCCACGGCGGGAACGCGTGTTGATCACGACGGCGATCCGCCGGTCCCTGCGAATGGCCTCGGTGTGCTCGGCCTTGCTGCGGAGCTCGGTCATGGATGACATCGTAGGGCCGCCGGGACGCTCGTCCCGGCGGCGCATGATCACTTCTTGGGCGGGGTGACCCGCACGACGGCTCCCAGGTTGCCCGGCAACGGGGTGAGCAGGCTGAACCGCACGCCGAGCGCCTGCCCGCCGGGCTCGCCCGAGCCGAGGACGTGGCCGCCGGCGAGCTCGGTGCCGTACAGCTCGGTGGCGGGCCTGCCGTCCGCGTCGACGACCCTGGTGGTGTAGGGCCCCTTGGCGGGGATCACCACAGAGGCGTCGAAGTCGCGGTAGTCGAGGGAGCCCTCGACGAGGTCCAGCCCCGGGTACCAGGTCTTGGCGTCGGTGAAGGCGGGCACGCCCTTCAGCGCCGGGTAGGAGGCGCAGTGCTCGGTGAAGGGCTCGCCCTCCAGGCACTCCCTGAACGGCCGGGTCGCGCCGAAGGAGAAGGCCGCGTTCGAGCTCTGCACCCGCCCGTCGAGGTTCTTGCGCTCCCTCGGGTCCACGGCCGCCGACTTCCCCGTACGGCGCAGCGGCTCGTAGTGCGAGTCGACGAGCAGCAGCCCGCCCTTCACCCCGAGGCTCGGCCCTTCGAGCAGCGTGGGGGCCAGCACGTTGTTGGTGTAGGTCGAGTCGCGCAGCCACACCAGCAGCCCGGGCGCGTTGTACCGCACCCGCTCGACCTTCCACGAGCCCTCGCGCAGGTAGCTGGTGTCGTAGGCGTGGGCCAAGCCCCTGTCGAAGCCGTCGAGGTTGCGCCATTCGGCCAGGTAGAAGCGGGAGATCTCGCGGGAGCCCGTGCTGACGGTCCAGCCCTGCCCGCTGGTGTTGGTGAAGGTGGCGCCCGAGGGCGTCCATCCGCCCGCGCCCTGCTCCACGCCGTCGCTCCACACCGTGGCGCCGCCGCTGGTGAGGGCGAAGTCGTCGGCGAACCAGCCGCGCGGGGTGGTGCCGCCGTCGGTGTTGTAGACCAGGCGCAGCTTGATCGTGGTCCCCGCGAACGGGGTGAGGTCGACGTAGTCGTGCCGCCAGCCGCCGGTGGCGCCGGTCAGGCCGTGCTTCCTGCCGCCGTAGCCGCGCAGGGCCTTGTTGGGGTCGGGGTAGCCGTCGGGCGTGCTGACCTCGGCCCCCGACTCGGCGAACACCTTGCGCTGGGTCCAGGTGGCCCCGCCGTCGGTGGAGACCTCGACGAAGCCGTAGTCGTAGTCGGGCTCGATGTCGTAGCTGTTCCACATCCAGAACCGCAGGTCGGAGCCCGCCGGCACGGCCAGGTCGCGGGTGATCCTGACGTCGGCCCACTCCTGGTCCATGCCCGACCACCACATCTTCGCGCCGCCGTGGGGGTCGAGCATCTTCAGGGGCGCGCTGTCCAGGTTGACCCGCACGCCGTCCTCGGTCAGGCGGGGCGTGCGCGAGGACTGCCCGACGACCACCGTCCTGGGCCTTTCACCCGGGTCGAGGATCTCGGGGTCGGCCCAGCCGAGCACCCACTTGGCCCACAGGCCCAGGTGTGCGGGCATCGACTGGTAGAGGGGCCCGCTGTGCGAGCCGCTCGCCATCAGGTCCCAGAAGTCGACGGCCGAACTGGCCGCGCCGCTGGTGTCGTAGAGGTCGGGCAGGCCGAGGTCGTGGCCGTACTCGTGGGCGAAGACGCCGACGCCGGCGTCCTCCGGCTGCACGATGTAGTTGGAGATCTTCAGTCTCGTGCCGGGGACGGTGTGGCCTCCCGCGACCGCGCTGGAGTGCGCCCACAGCGCGTACGCGCCCTGGGCGCCGCCGTCGGAGGACTTGTCCTTGCCCGCGTGCACCAGCACGAGATGGTCGACGACGCCGTCGGGCTCGTCGACATTTCCATCGCGGTCGGCGTCGCCGAGGTCCTCGCGGTCGTAGTCGGACCAGTTGAAGCGGGGCTGGGCGGCGGCCAGCGCGTTCACGGCGTCGATGGGCAGCTGGGCGTTGCCGCGCGGATTGTCGGGGTGCCCCGACATGTCCTGGTACGGCTGGCCGCACGCCGCCGCGCCGTACCACGCCTCGGAGTGCGGGAGCCTGATCCAGCCCACCGCCGAGCCCGAGACGGAGTAGGCGCCCTTGGACATCTCCTCGTACATGTTCCGCATGGTGAGGCCGGACAGGTCGACGCCTCTGACCTTGGCCGTAAGGCCCTGCCTGGAGTAGAGCAGCCTGTCGTAGTGGCCGGGGCTGAAGTCGGGCACCCAGAAGGAGAAGTTGTCCTCGCGCGGCAGGGTGTCGGGGTCGGGGATGCGGTTGTGCAGGGGGCCGTTCAGCCTGGTGCCGGGCGGTTCGGTGACGCAGTCGTCGGGAGCGCTGCGCGGCCCCCTGAGCCGCTCGAATCCCGAAAAATCATCGTTCGCCCGGTCGTTGAACTCGACCAGGATCGTCAGCAGCCTGGCCGTCTTCGTCCTGCGGGACTTCTTGAAGATGAAGTCGGCCGGGTTGAGCCCGGTCCTGACGGCCTGGCGCTCCCGCGCGGCCAGCACCCTGGCGGTCACCGGGTTGCCGCTGCTGAACCGGCTGTCGAGCTTCTGCGCGGGGATGCGGGCTCTGGCGTCCTTGCCCGGCCTCGGCGGGTCGGCCGGGGTGAAGCCCTCGGCGGGCGGCACGTAGTTGATGTAGTGGTCGGCGAGCGCCGGTTCGTAGCGGGCGGCGGTGTCGGCGTGGACGCCTGTTAACCCGCCCGCGACCAGCGCCACCAGGGGGAGCGCCACGAGCAGGCGCTTCGCGCTTGGCACCACATTCCCTCTCTCCCCGGGATCTACCGGGCGAATGGCCTCAGAGGTCGTGCAGTGCGGACGTTAGGCGCGAAAGCGGAGATCGTTCCGGCCTATGCGCAAAGCGGTATGTCAGAACAGCAGCAGGGCGGCCACCACCCCGCCCGCGACGGCCGCGCCGTAGCAGAGGACGGCGACGGCCAGGTCGAACCTGGCGACGCCCAGGATCTCCTCGCTGGTGAAACGGATCCTGTGCGCGGCGTGGAAGAGGCAGAGCACGACCACCACGAGCAGCGCCAGCCGTACGAGGAGGGGGTCGAGGAGGGCGGCCAGCTCGGCCTGCGTGGGCCAGTCGACCAGGCCCAGCGGCATGAGCACCCCGAACAGCAGCACCAGGACGGGCAGCAGCAGCGCGGCCACCACGCCGCCACCGCTGAACAGCAGCCACAGGTACGGCTCCAGCGTGCGCCTCATCGCGTCACCACCCAGAACAGCACGGCCGAGACCAGCAGCCAGGCGGTGTGGTTGCCGCCCTGGATCATGAAGGCGGGCACCCGCCAGCCGTCCAGCCTGACGACGGTGGCCTTGGGGGCGAGGTTGAGGAAGGTGACGGAGTGGAAGGCGGTGGCGGCCAGCGCGACCAGGTTGAGCGCGATCACCCACGGCTGGGCGGCGAAGGCGGAGAACGCGGGCAGGGCGCCGTCGAGCGCGGCGGCGACGAGCAGCAGCAGGTAGGCGATCGTCCACGCCACGAAGACGCTGGTCAGCTCCCTGATCACGAAGATCGTGTAGGCCCTGGAGCGCAGGAACCACACCCGGTCGCGTCGGGGCCTGTAGGTCCTGGTCGTCTCGCTCATCGCCGCGCCCAGGGCAGGACCGAGCGCATCGCCGCGGTGACCTTGTAGCGCTGGATGGCCTCGGCCGGGTCGACGTGCTTGGGGCAGGCGCTCGTGCACTCCCCCACGAACGTGCATCCCCAGACGCCCTCGTCGGTGTTGAGCAGGTCGAGCCTGTCACCCTGGTCGCGGGAGTCGAGGTTGTAGCGCTGGGCGAGCGCGATCGCCGCGGGGCCGAGGAAGTCGGGATTGAGCACGTACACGGGGCAGGCCGAGTAGCAGAGCATGCAGTTGATGCACATCGAGTACTGCTTGTAAGCCTCGAGCTGCTCGGGCGTCTGGGCGTACTCCGTGGTCAGCGGCAGCTCCTCGCCCTCCCTGATCAGCCAGGGCTTGACGTGGGAGAGCTTGGCCAGGAAGTCGTCGATCTCCACCACGAGGTCGCGGATCACGGGGAAGCCCTTGAGCGGCTCGATCCTGACCGGGCCGGCGCCGAACTCGGTGAGGAAGGTGCCGCACGTCAGCCTGGGCTTGCCGTTGACGGTCATGCCGCAGGAGCCGCAGACCCCCATCCGGCACGACCAGCGGAACGACAGCGTGCCGTCCAGCTGGTCCTTGACGTGGTTGAGGCCGTCGAGGACGGCCCAGTCGTCGCGCAGCGGCACGTCGAAGGTCTCGAAGACGGGCTCGCTGTCCTGTTCCGGGCGGAAGCGGCTGATCTCCAGTGTGATCGTGCGTTCGCCGCCGGTGGACCGTCCGGCCCGTGTGGCCTTGGCGCTCATCGCCCGCACCTCCGTACGAGATCAGTCACGGCCGTAGATCCTCTCGCCCGGAGGCCAGCGGGTGAGGGCGACGGGCAGGAGCCCGACCGAGGGGTTCCCTGAGGGGGCGCGGTGGACCAGCGAGTGGGCCAGGAAGCGCTCGTCGTCGCGGGCGGGGAAGTCGAGACGCTGGTGCGCGCCGCGCGACTCGGTCCTGTTCAGCGCGCTGGCGACGATCGTCTCGGCGACGTCCAGCATCGCGTGCAGCTCCACCAGCGAGATCAGCTCGGTGTTGAAGGTCGTGCTGTGGTCGTCGACCCGCGCGTCGGCCGCCCGTTCCCGCAGCGACTCCAGCGTCTCCACGGCCTTGGCCAGCGTGTCGTGGGTGCGGTAGATGCCGGCCGCGCCCTCCAGCGTGTGCTGCATCTCCTCCCGAAGGTCGGCGATCCTCGGCCCGGTGCCGCCGCTCTCCAGCGCGCGCCTCAGCCTGCGCTGCTCGTCGGCGCCCTGGCTGCGGACGGCGGCCGCCTCTCCCTCGCGGTGCTCCCGCGCGAACGCGGCCGCAGCCGCCCCCGCGCGGGCGCCGAAGACGAGGATCTCCGGCAGCGAGTTGGAGCCCAGGCGGTTGGCCCCGTTGATGCTGACGCACGCCGTCTCCCCCGCCGCGAACAGCCCCGCGACCGGGGTCGCGCCGTGGAGGTCGGTGTGGACGCCGCCCATCATGTAGTGCACGACGGGCCTGACCGGGATCAGGTCGGTGGCGGGGTCGAGGTTCTGGTAGCTGCGGCACAGCTCCCGCACGAACGGGATGCGGGCCTCGATCTTCGCCTCGCCGAGATGGCGCAGGTCGAGGTAGACGACAGGGCCATAGGGGGTCTCGACCGTCCGCCCCTTGTTCTGCTCGGCCACGAAGGCCTGCGAGAGCCGGTCGCGGGGGCCGAGCTCCATGCTGCGCAGCTTCGGCGTCGCGGTGGGCTGCCCGAGGTCGTAGTCCTGCAGGTAGCGGTAGCCGTCCTTGTTGATCAGCCAGCCGCCCTCCGCCCTGGCCGCCTCGGTGATGAGGATGCCGGTGAAGGGCAGGCCCGTCGGGTGGTACTGGACGAACTCCATGTCCTTGAGCGGCGCGCCCGCCCTGTAGGCCAGGGACATGCCGTCGCCGGTCTTGATGGCGGCGTTGGTGGTGAAGGGGAAGACGCGCCCGCAGCCGCCGGTGGCCAGGATGACCGTCCTGGCCGCGATCGCCTCGACCCTGCCCGTCCTGATCTCGACCGCCACGACGCCGTGGACGCGTCCGTCGTCGACGACGAGCGAGGTGACGTACCACTCGTCGTACCTGACGATCTCCTGGTACTTCAGCGTGGTCTGGAACAGGGTGTGGAGCAGGTGGAAGCCGGTCTTGTCGGCGGCGTACCAGGTGCGCATCCTCTTCATCCCGCCGAAGGGCCGCACCGCCACGCGCCCGTCGCGCTCCCTGCTCCAGGGGCAGCCCCAGTGTTCCAGGCGCATCAGCTCGCGCGGCGCCTCGACCACGAACGCCTCGACCGCGTCCTGGTCGCACAGCCAGTCCCCGCCGGAGATGGTGTCGTAGGCGTGCTCGTCGAGCGTGTCGCCGTCGGCGATGACGCCCGCGGCGCCGCCCTCGGCGGAGACCGTGTGGCTGCGCATGGGGTAGACCTTCGACACCACCGCCACCGTCATCGACGGGTCGGTCTCGGCGACCGCGATGGCCGCGCGCAGACCGGCCCCTCCTCCCCCGACGATGAGCACGTCGATCATGCCTCAGCTCCCGTGGTCGGGCTGGACCTGGTCCCTGATGGGCTTGCCGTCGTGGCGCACCGCCGTCAGATGAATGCTGCCGTCGTGGTACTCGTGGCGGATCCTGCGGCAGCCGCAGTCGAAGTACTGGTCCCTGATCAGCAGGCCGTAACCGTCGTCCTCGACGAACCGCTCACCACCGCACTTCCTGCCACAGGGTGCGGTCTCGGGTGCGAAGGGGGTGCGTGTACCTGTCATCGCCGACCTCCTTGATTGGCGAATCGTCCCTTCCACGTAAGCACCGGGTACGGGTTTCGGAAACCCCTGTTCCTCCACGGCATGGCGACGCGGACCGCTCCCTCCTGGCTCAGCCCTTGGGAGGAGCGTCGTCCGTGGCCGTGACCTCCCCCGACCCCGTGACGGCGTCGAGTTCCGTCGGGGCGCCTGTCACGGTGTCGTCGGGCTCGACCGCCCGCGGGTAGTGCAGGTCGAAGGCGGGCCTTTCCGACCTGATCTGCGGCATGAACCGGAAGTTGTGCCGGGGCGGCGGGCAGGAGGTGGCCCATTCGAGGCTGTTGGCGTAGCCCCACGGGTCGTCGACGGTGACCTTGGGCGCCCTGCGCGCGGTCTTCCACACGTTGTAGAGGAACGGCAGCGTGGACAGCCCGAGCAGGAACGCGCCGACCGAGGAGATCAGGTTCAGGGTGGTGAAGCCGTCGTTGACGCTGTAGTCGGCGTACCTGCGGGGGAAGCCGATCATCCCGAGCCAGTGCTGCACCAGGAAGGTGGTGTGGAAGCCGACGAACAGCGACCAGAAGTGCACCTTGCCGAGGCGGTCGTCGAGCATCCGCCCCGTCATCTTCGGCCACCAGAAGTAGAAGCCGGAGAACATCGCGAACACCACGGTGCCGAAGACCACGTAGTGGAAGTGCGCGACGACGAAGTAGGTGTCGCTGATGTGGAAGTCGAGCGGCGGCGAGGCGAGGATGATGCCGGTCAGCCCGCCGAGCAGGAAGGTGATCAGGAAGCCGATCGCGAACAGCATCGGCGTCTCGAAACTGAGATGGCCCCGCCACATCGTGCCGATCCAGTTGAAGAACTTCACCCCCGTCGGCACGGCGATCAGGAACGTCATGAACGAGAAGAAGGGCAGCAGCACCTGGCCCGTGGCGAACATGTGGTGCGCCCAGACCGTCATCGACAGCCCCGCGATGGCGATCGTCGCGGCCACCAGGCCGATGTAGCCGAAGAGGGGCTTGCGGCTGAAGACGGGGATCACCTCGGTGATGATCCCGAAGAACGGCAGCGCGATGATGTAGACCTCGGGGTGGCCGAAGAACCAGAACAGGTGCTGCCACAGCAGCGGGCCGCCCGTGGCCGGGTCGTAGATGTGGGTGCCGAGTTTGCGGTCGGACTCGAGCGCCAGCAGCGCGGCGGCCAGCACGGGGAAGGCCATCAGCACGAGCATGCTGGTCAGCAGCGTGTTCCAGGTGAACAGCGGCATCCTGAACATCGTCATGCCGGGGGCGCGCATGCAGATGATCGTGGTGATGAAGTTGACGCTGCCCAGGATCGTGCCCAGCCCCGACAGGGCCAGCCCCATGATCCACAGGTCGCCGCCCACGCCGGGCGAGAAGGTCGCCGTGGACAGCGTCGTGTAGGCGAACCAGCCGAAGTCGGCGGCGCCGCCAGGGGTGGCGAACCCGGCCAGCACGATGAGGCCGCCGAACAGGAACAGCCAGTACGCGACGGCGTTGAGCCTGGGGAAGGCGACGTCGGGCGCGCCGATCTGCAGCGGCATGATGACGTTGGCGAACCCGGCGAACAGCGGGGTGGCGAACAGCAGCAGCATGATCGTGCCGTGCATGGTGAACAGCGCGTTGTACTGCTGCTGGCTCACGAACTCCAGGCCGGGCTGGGCGAGCTCGGCACGGATGATCATCGCCATCACGCCCGCGATGAGGAAGAACGCGAACGACGTGATCAGGTAGAGATACCCGATGACCTTGTGATCGGTGGTCGACATCCACGCGGCGATGACGGTGCCGGTGCGTCGGCGCCTGACCTGCTGGACTGAGGCCTCGCGAACGGTCGTCACGGCTGCTCCCTCCACGCTGGGTGTGAGCCCGGTCACTCCCATTTCACGCCCATGCCCACCGGATAGAAAGCCGTAACCACGGATTTCTCAATAGGCGGCTCTGCCGCCTTTCTCAATAGGTGGCTCTGCCGCCGCTGATGTCGTAGACGGCTCCCGTGGAGAAGCTGCACCGCTCGGAGGCCAGCCACGCCACCAGCTCGGCCACCTCCTCCGCCCTGCCGAGCCTTCGCATCGGGATGAGCGAGACCAGGCGGTCGAGCACCTCGGGGGCCGTCGCGGCGTTCATGGGCGTCTCTATCACCGCGGGGGCGACCGCGTTGACCAGTACCCCGCTGGTCGCCAGCTCCTTGCCCAGCGCCTTGGTGAGCCCGATGACGGCCGCCTTCGAGGCCGAGTAGGCGGCCAGCCCAGGATTGCCCTCCTTGCCCGCGATGCTGGCCAGGTTGACGATGCGGCCCCATCCCGTCTCCGCCATCCCCCGCGCGAACGCCCTGCACAGGTGGAAGGTGCCGGTCACGTTCACGGCGAAGGTCGCGGCCCACTCCTCGTCGGAGACCTCCCACAGCGGCTTGTTCGGCCCGATGATCCCCGCGCTGTTGACCAGGATGTCGACGGGCCCGATGCGGCCCGCCGCCGCCGTGACGGCCTCGGGGTCGGTGACGTCGAGGCGCACGTCGCAGCCCGGCGCGAGATCGGCGGTGACGACCCGCACGCCCTCGGCGGACAGCCGGTCGGCGCAGGCGCGGCCGATGCCGCTCGCGCCGCCGCTGACGAGCGCCGTTCTCAATGCGACTCCCTGCTGACCTCGTGGCCGCTGGAGCCGACCAGGAAGTCGAGGTCGGCGCCCTGGTCGGCCTGCAGGACGTGGTCGATGTAGAGACGCTGCCAGCCCCTGGCGGGCTCGGCGAAGCCGGTGGTCACCGGGGTCCTGAGCGACAGCTCCCGCTGCGGGAGGTCGATGTCGAGCCTGCGCGCGGGCACGTCGAGCACGATCGGGTCCCCTGTGCGCACCAGCGCGAGCGGCCCGCCGACGGCCGCCTCGGGCGCGGCGTGCAGCACGACGGTGCCGTAGGCGGTGCCGCTCATCCTGGCGTCGCTGACGCGCACCATGTCGCGCACGCCCTTCTCCAGCAGCCTGCGGGGCAGGGGTAGGTTGCCGACCTCGGGCATGCCGGGGTAGCCGCGAGGGCCGCAGCCGCGCAGGATGAGCACGCTGGTCTCGTCCACGTCGAGATCGGGCGAGTCGAGCCTGGCGTTGAGGTCCTCGACGCTGTCGAAGACCACCGCCCTGCCGCGGTGGCGCAGCAGTTCGGGCGAGGCGGCGGCGGGCTTGATGACCGCGCCGCGAGGGGCGAGGTTGCCGCGCAGGACGGCGATGCCCGCGTCCTCCAGCAGCGGCGACGACCTGCGCCTGATGACCGTCTCGTCCCAGATCTCCGCCGCGTCCAGGTAGGCCGTCAGCGGCTCCCCCGTGACGGTCGGCGCGGAGGGGTCGAGCAGGTCGCCGACCTCCTTCAGCACGGCCAGCAGTCCGCCGGCCCTGAACAGGTCGTCCATGAGGTGACGGCCGGCGGGCTGCAGGTCGACCAGCAGCGGGACGCCCGAGCCGACCCTGTCGAAGTCGTCCAGGATCAGCTCGACGCCGAGCCGTCCTGCGATGGCCAGCAGGTGGACGACCGCGTTCGTGGAGCCGCCGATCGCGGCCAGGGTGACGATCGCGTTGAGGAAGGAGGCGCGGGTGAGCACCCTGCTCGGTGTCCTGTCCTCGGCGACGAGCGAGACCGCGAGGCGCCCCGTCTCGTGGGCGCGCTCCAGCAGCCTGGCGTCGGGGGCGGGGGTGCCCGCCGTCCCGGGGATGGTCATGCCGAGGGCCTCGGCCAGGCAGGCCATCGTGGAGGCGGTGCCCATCGTGTTGCAGTGGCCCTTGCTGCGGATCATCGCCGACTCCGAGCGCAGGAAGGCCTCCCTCGACAGGGTTCCCGCCCGCACCTCCTCGCTGAGGCGCCACACGTCGGTGCCGCAGCCGAGCGGCGCGCCGCGGAAGTGCCCCGTCAGCATCGGCCCTCCCGGCACCACGACGGCGGGCAGGTCCACCGAGGCCGCCGCCATGAGCAACGAAGGGATCGTCTTGTCGCAGCCGCCGAGCAGGACCACACCGTCGATGGGGTTGGCGCGCAGCATCTCCTCGATCGCCATCGCGGCCAGGTTGCGCCACAGCATGGCGGTGGGCCTGACGTTGGTCTCGCCGAGGGACATGACCGGCAGGTTCAGCGGGACGCCGCCCGCCTCCCAGATGCCCTGCTTGACGCTCGTGGCGACCTCGTCGAGGTGGGCGTTGCACGGGGTGAGGTCGGAGGCGGTGTTGGCGATCGCGATGTACGGCTTGCCGCCCTCGAAGGCGTCCTGCGGAAGACCGCGACGCATCCACGCGCGGTGAATGTAGGCGTTTCGATCGGTTCCTGCATACCAGTGCGAACTACGCATGCGCTTCTTCCATTAATCGGAACACTGATCTACCATTCGGAACGTGATCGACTCTAGCCCCGAAACGGCCCGAGGAGAAGACCGGCTCGTCGGCTCCGACCGGGTGCTCGTGGTGCTGCGGGTGCTGGCCGAGCACCCCGAGGGCATCGGCCTGGAGGAGATGGCGAAGGCGGTCGGCAGCCCCAAGCCCACCGCGCACAGGGCGCTGGCCGCGCTGCGCCGCGCCGGGTTCGCCAGCCAGGACGGCAGAGGCCGCTACGTGCTGGGCGACGACTTCCTCAGGCTCGCCTTCGCCCATCACGAGGCGCGCCCCGACCATGTCAGGATCAGGCCCGCGCTGGTGCGGCTGGCCGCCAGGTTCGGCGAGACCGCGCACTACGCCGTGCTCGACGGCCGCGAGGTCGTCTACCGGGCCAAGGTCGATCCGCCCTCGGGCGCGGTGCGGCTGACCTCGACGGTCGGCGGGCGCAACCCCGCCCACAACACCGGTGTCGGCAAGCTGCTGCTGGCCTGGGCGCTGCCCGACGACGCCGCGGTGACCGCGTGGGTGGACCAGGCCCCGCTGGAGCGGCGCACCCCGCGCACCAAGGTGAGCGCGGGGGAACTGGCCGAGGAGCTGGCCGCCGTGCGCGAGCGCGGCTACGCGGTCGACGACCAGGAGAACGAGGAGGGCGTCACCTGCCTGGCCGTGCCCGCCTTCCTGACCTCCTCGACCAGGCCGAGCGGAGCGGTCAGTGTGAGCGCCCTCGCCTACAGGACACCGCTGCCCTCGCTGGTCGAGGCGGTGCCCGAGATCCACGCCATCCTCAGGGAGCCATGATGACCGTCCACCCGCTGTCGACCGAGACCTACGCCCTGGCGGAGGGGCCCGTCTGGGATCCGGTGGCAGAGCGGCTGCTCTGGGTGGACATCCCCACAGGGCGCGTGATGGAGGGCGCCTTCGACGGGGACCTCACCGTCACCGCGACCCACACGCTGCCCTGCATGGTCGGCGCGGTCGTGCCCGCCGCCGACGGCTCTCTCCTGACGGCCGCGGAGTACGGCTTCGCGACGCTCGGCCCCGACCTCGCGATGGGCCCCCGGGTGCTGTCCGACGGGGCGCCGAGCCGGTTGAACGACGGCGCGTGCGATCCCGCGGGGCGCTTCCTGGCGGGCGGCATGGCGCGCGACGACCGCAGGGGGCAGGAGCGGCTCTACCGGCTGGAGCTCGACGGGTCGGTGAGCGTGGTCGCCGAGGGGCTGACGATCTCCAACGGCCTGGGCTGGTCCCCCGATGGACGGACGTTCTACAACGTCGACAGCGTTCCCGGGGTGGTGTGGGCGCGCCCCTACGACGTGGAGAGCGGCGAGACCGGCGCGCCCCGCGAGATCCTGCGGGTGGACGACGGGCTGCCCGACGGGATGGCGGTGGACGTGGAGGGGAACCTCTGGATCGCGATCTGGGGCCGGGGCGAGGTGCGCCGCCTCTCACCCGGCGGGCGGCTGCTGTCCACGGTGAAGGTGCCGGCCCCGAAGGTTTCCAGCGTCACGTTCGCCGGCTCCACCCTGGTCATCACCACGGCGGGCGGCGGCCTGTTCGCGACCGGGACCGACGTCACCGGCCTGCCCTCCAACCCCTGGCGGGGCCCGGTCCCTCTCCCCTCACCCCAGGAGAGCCCACTGTCCTAGCGTCGGCGCTTCGAGACCCCGCCCACGAACCGCGATACCCGAGACAACGTGATCCGTCCCGGATCCGAGCACTGGAGTTCAGCGATGTACCTCATGCGCGTCGGCCCCGCAGGAGCCGAGAAGCCCGCCGTCCGATCGGGCGACGGCTACGTCGACGTGTCGGACCTGACCCCCGACTTCGACGCCGCCTTCTTCGAGAGGGGCGGCCTCGAGGCGCTGCGCGAGGCGTCGGCCACCGGGACCGTCATCCCGCTCGCCGACCAGCGCGTGGGGGCGCCGATCGCCCGCCCCCACCAGATCATCTGCATCGGCCTCAACTACAGCGACCACGCCGCCGAGACGGGGCAGGCCGTCCCCTCCGAGCCGATCGTCTTCAACAAGGCGCCGAACACGCTGGTCGGCCCGTACGACGAGGTTCACATCCCGCGCCGCTCGGCCAAGACCGACTGGGAGGTCGAGCTCGGCGTCGTCGTCGGCCGCAGGTGCAGGTACCTGAAGGACGAGCGGGCCGCCCAGGACGCCATCGCCGGATACGTGGTCGTCAACGACGTCAGCGAGCGCGAGTTCCAGATCGAGCGCGGCGGCCAGTGGGTGAAGGGCAAGTCGGCCGAGACGTTCAACCCGTGCGGGCCGTACCTGGTCACCCCTGACGAGATCCCCGACGTGGGCGCGCTGGACATGTGGCTCGACGTGAACGGCACCCGCAGGCAGAAGGGCTCGACGGCGACGATGCTGTTCGGCCCCGCCTTCCTGGTGCACTACCTGAGCCAGTTCATGGTTCTGGAGCCCGGCGACCTGATCAACACCGGCACCCCTCCCGGCGTCGGCATGGGCCACAACCCGCCGATCTACCTGCGTCCTGGTGACGTGATGGAGCTGGGCATCGAGCGCCTCGGCGGCCAGCGGCAACGGGTCGTCGCCGCGCCATGAGGGGCCTGCTCGCGGCGGGCGTCCCCTTCCCGCACCTGCATCAGGGCGGGTCCGCGAGGCGCTCCCTGGCCAGACCGTTCTCGGAGGCCACCTGCGAGCGTTCCCTCACAGGGACGCACACGTGGTCGCTGGGGCGCGCCTCCCGCCAGACGTAGGGGACCTTGCAGGTGTCGGGCCCGGTGAAGGTGCAGTTGGGAGGGGTGCAGGTGTACGCACGCCGCGCCTGGGCCTGGGCGTTGTCGGCGGCGACCTGGGTGCGTCGGGACACCTCGACACAGACGGTGTCTCCGTCGAACGCCTCCCGCCAGACGAACGGTGGCGCGCAGGTGTGCGGCCCGGAGTGCAGCGGATATGCCTGGGTGGGGAAACTGACCTTCGTGCTCCAGTCAAAGCACTGGTCGTCGCCGATCCCCAGGAAGGTCGGTCTGCATCCCTGCACCGCGAAGTCGTAGGCGCGGCCGGGAAGCAGGCCGTCCACCCGCTGGTAGCCCCAGGTCCCGTCGTCGTCGTGCTTGATGGTCCGCAGCTCGCGCGGTCCTCTGGCCGTGCCGAAGGGGCCTGCGACGTTGATGAAGTACGAATCGTAGTTGTGACCGGCTTCCCACTTGATCCCGATCCAGGTCTCGCCGGCGTGCTCTTCGACGATCCGGGGCCGGGGCGGCCGATTCGGCTGCCTGGGCTGCTCGGGTGGGCCGGTCCTGCCGGCCGTCCACTCCGAGCACTCCACATCGCCGTCCTCGGTGATGAAGAAGGCGCAGACGCGGTAGCGATGCTCGGTGTTCGGCTGGAGGCCGCTGTCGAAGAGGAGGCGCTCGCTCCCTTTCACGTTGTCCACGCGCTTCTCCGCAGTCTCCGGCCTTTGCGGATTCTCCCGCTCGACGCTGTAGTCCCAGACGCAGCCGATCCCGGGACAGGGATTGGCGTTGTGTTCCCACCGGACGAAGATGCTTCCGGGCAGACTGCCCGTTTCGGGAACGCTGGGGACGACGTTAGGCGCTTCGAAGTCCTGGGCCGCGGCGGGGCCGGCCACCAGCGCCGGCAGCGCCAGCACAAGCGCCGCGAACGCACGCCTCCCCCACGGCGTCCTTCCTGCTCGCCTCGCCCTCGCCCGGCCGGCGGCTCTTCTCTCCTGCCTGCTCATGGTCGCCATGAGCGCAACCCTCCTTGTTCTGTCCCCCGCCCTGGCGCCCAAGGCGGGCGAGACCTCGGTCCTCCGGCCTCGGGCGCCCGGCACGTCGACCGACCTCGGCCTGTCGTCCCCCACGGGCGTCTACCGCGACCTCACTCACTCCAGCCTGAGGTGAGGGCTGTCACCTGGCTGCGACGGCGACGTGACGGGGGCGTGATGGCGCGTCGGCGACGCCGCCGGCGCGTTCGGGCGTTCGAGCCGCCGGGCGGCGATGTCCACGCCGAGCCCCCGCTCGGTCGAGGGGAGGGGCGCGCGGGACCTACAGTGCGGCCATGGGGAAGACCACGCAGCCGCGCAGGGCGGACGCCGAGCGCAACATCGCCACGATCCTCGCCACGGCCACGCGGCTGCTGTGCGCCGACCCGGGCGCCAGCGTCGCGGAGATCGCCAAGGCGGCGGGCGTCGGCAGGGTCACCCTCTACGGCCACTTCCCCTCCAGGGAGTCGCTGGTCGACGCCGTGCTCGAGCACGCGGTCGACCACGCCGAGCTCGCGCTGTCGGGCCTCGACCTCGAAGGACTGCCCGCGCCGGAGGCGCTGGAGCGGCTGGTCGTCTCCTCGTGGGAGATCCTCGACAGGCACAGCCGCCTGTTCGTGGCCGCCGACAGGGCGCTGCCCGCCGAGCGCATCCGCGAACGGCACAGCGGGCCGCTCGCGAGGGTCGAACGGCTCATCGTGCGAGGCCGCGACGAGGGCTCCTTCAGGACCGACCTGCCGCTGTCGTGGCTGGTCAGCACGTTCCTCGTGGTGCTGCACAACGCGGCGGGCGAGATCGAGGCGGGCCGCCTGCCGCGCGAGGAGGCGGCCGAGGTGCTGACCAGGACCCTGCGCTCGGTGCTCGTTTCCGGATAACAGTAGACATACCCCTCCTGCGTATGCTTGCCTCATAACTCGAACACTACTGTACGAGTTATTGGGAGGGAACATGGTGCTGGTCCTGCTCTGCCTGGCCCAGTTCATGCTGATCATCGACATCACCGTCGTGCAGGTGGCGCTGCCGTCCATCGGTACCGGGCTCGGGCTCGACCGCGAGGCGCTGACCTGGGTCGTCACCGCCTACACGCTGTGCTTCGGCGGGTTGATGGTGCTCGGAGGGCGGCTCACCGACGCCTTCGGCGCCCGCCGCGTGCTGCTCGGCGGGCTCGCCCTGTTCACGCTGGCCTCGCTGCTGTGCGGCCTCGCTCCCGACGGCGCGACGCTCATCGCGGGGCGCGCGCTGCAGGGCGTCGGCGCGGCGCTGCTGTCTCCCGCCGCGCTCGCCACCATCACCACGGCCTTCCACGGCGAGCGCCGTACCAGGGCGCTGGCGGTCTGGGCGGCGATCGGCGGGACGGGGGCGGCCGTCGGCGTGCTGGTCGGCGGGCTGCTCACCGCGGGTCCCGGCTGGGAGTGGGCGTTCTTCGTCAACGTGCCCGTCGGGCTGGTCGTCATGGTGGCGCTGCCCTCGCTCGTGCCCGCCTCCATGGCCACGGAACGGCGGCCGCTCGACGTGCCGGGCGCGCTGCTGGTCACGGCGGCGACCGGGCTGCTCATCTACGGCCTGGTCTCGGCGGGCGAGGCGGGCTGGGGCTCCGCGAGCGCCTGGCTGGCCGGCTCCGCGGCGCTGTACGCGGCCTTCGTGTGGGCCGAGCGGGTGGCGAAGGCGCCGCTCATGCGCGCCGAGACGATGGCCAGGCGGCCCGTGCTGTCCGGCGTGTTCGTCATGCTCATGGCGACGGGGCTCATGCTCGGGCTGTTCTTCGTCAGCTCGCTCTACCTGCAGCAGGTGCTGCGCTTCAGCGCCCTGGAGACGGGGCTGCTGTTCCTGCCCGTCGCGATCTCCATCACGCTCGGCGCGCACCTCGGCGGACGCCTGATCGGCAGGGTGGGCGGACGGCCCGTGGCGGTCGCCGCCTTCCTGTTGACCGCGGCGGGCGCCCTGCTCATGACGCGGGTCTCGCCCGAGGCGGGCGTCCACACCACCCTGCTGCCCGGCTTCGTGCTGGCCGCCTTCGGCATCGGGCCCGCCTTCGTCGCCGCGACGGCGACGACGATGGCCAACGTGCCGCAGGGCGAGGCGGGGGTGGCCTCCGGGGTCGTCAACACCTTCCACGAGCTGGGCGGCTCGATCGGGGTGGCGCTGGTCTCCAGCCTGGCGGTCGGCGGTTTCACCACGACGCTGGCCTGGTGCGCGGGGGCGGCGGCGGTGGCGGGGCTGATCGCGCTCGGCCTGGTGCCGTCAGGCAGGCCCGCCGCGCTCGTCGGGCACGGTCATGGGCACGGGCACGGTCACTGACCAGCCGGACGTCACCTGGTGGTCGCCCTCGCACTCCAGCAGGCGCCACCGCCTCGGGTCCCACGCGAAGACGGCGTCCTGCTCGTAGCGGGCGCCGATGCGGCGGGCGGTGTCGTCGTCGAGGCCGACGACGGCCACGGACTCCTCGACGTGGGTCCAGGTGACGTCGCCGCCCGCCGCCGGCCACCAGGACAGCGCGAGGGTGTCGAGCTCGGCGGTCAGGCGGCGGTGGGCGCGCGCGTTGTCGGCGGCGGGAACCGTACGGCCCCGGGGGTTGTGGGCGGTGATCACGTGGATGGTCCGGCCCTCGGGGTCGGGGAAGCCGCCGGCGTGGACACCGGGCTCGGCGGGAGCGACCTGGAGCCACGCGCCGTCCACCGCCAGGCGCACCACCGCCGCCTGGTAGAGCTGCCAGTTGGCGACAGGCACCTGACCCCCTTTGCCGAGCACGAAGGAAAGGAGGCGATTGTATCGGGGCTAGCATGGGGTGATTCCAAGGAGGTTGATCATGTCGTTCGCCGTTCTGGGCAGCGTCCTCGGCGACGCCGCGGCTCGCGCTTCCTCGTGGAGGTCCGAGATCCGCTAGCCCACCCCTCCACGTCGAAGTGCTCTTCATCGACAGCCCCCGTTCGATCAAGAGGAGCACGCGATGCCCGACGTCCATTGGAACGAAGAAGGTCACACCCTGTCGGCGGGGTGGCGCTCGGCCGAGCCGCCGCCGTCCAGGCTGGTCCGCGTCGACGACACGACGAAAGCCGACACCGCGTACCGCCTGGCCCGTGAGGGCGCGGGGCTGGTGTGGCGGGGCGACTTCCACAACGCCAGGCAACTCCTGCGCGCGCTGGCTCGCCGCGCCGACAGGCAGCCGCCTCCCGCAGGCTTCCACGCCTACCGGCAGGCGCGCGCCACGAGGGCCGTCCTGCTGGGCAGGCTGCTGGTGCCGCTGTCGCAGGAGCTGACCGTGCCGCTGCGCAGGGCCCCCGACGTACGGCAGGCGTGCACGGAGGCCTACGGCCCAGCGGAAGGCCCCACGCTCGTCCCTCTCACGGAGCTGCTCGGGGTGATCGGCGCGCACGAGTGGCGCAGGAAGGGCGTGGAGGTGCCCGCGCTCGGCGAGCGCATCCACCCGCACTACGGCGTGTTCTCTCCCGTCCGCGGCGAGTACGTCGACCTGGTCGCCCGCGCCCCGCTGCCCTCCCGCACGGCCGCCTTCGACATCGGCACGGGCACGGGCGTGCTGGCCGCCCTGCTGGCCAGGAGGGGCGTCGAGCAGGTCGTGGCCACCGATCTCGACGAGCGCGCCGTCGCGTGCGCCCGCGACAACCTCTCGCGGCTCGGGCTGTCGGGCCGCGTCGAGGTGACGCGGCGCGACCTGTTCCCCGACGGCCGCGCCCCTCTGGTGGTGTGCAACCCGCCCTGGCTGCCCGTACGACCGGGCACCAGACGCGACCACGCCGTCTACGACCCCGGGGGCCGGATGCTCCACGGCTTCCTCGGCGAGCTGCCCCGCCACCTCGAACCGGGAGGGGAGGGCTGGCTCATCCTGTCGGATCTCGCCGAGCACCTCGGCCTGCGCAGCAGGCAGGAGCTGCTCGCCTCGTTCGCCGACGCGGGGCTGCGGGTCGCGGGCCGCCTGGACGTCGCGCCCAGGCACCCGCGCGCCCGCGACGGCGCCGACCCCCTGCACAGGGCGCGAGCCGCCGAGGTGACCAGCCTGTGGAGGCTGACGTGCTGACTCGCCGACGCCGAAAGCGCTGTCCGCCGACGGTTCCCCCTGTCGGGGCCACTATCCTCGACATGTCCCAGTCTCAGGAAGGAACATCCCCGTGACCGAGCTGACAGCCCAGCGCGAACAGGCCGCCCGCGACTACGACGCTCTCGTCAGGCGAGGCCTGAAGCTCGATCTGACGCGAGGCAAGCCGTCCCCGCGCCAGCTCGACCTGTCCGACGGGATGAACGCCCTGCCCTCCACGCACCTGGCCGCCGACGGCACCGACTGCCGCAACTACGGCAACCTGCAGGGCCTGACCGAGATCCGCGAGCTGTTCGCGGGCCTGCTGCAGGTCCCCGCGGCGCAGCTGCTGGCCGGGGGCAACTCCAGCCTCGCGATGATGCACGACACGATCGTCTTCTCGCTGCTCAGCGTGGTGCCCGGCGCGGCGCGCCGCTGGGCGGACGAGGGCGAGATCGTCTTCCTGTGCCCCGTCCCCGGCTACGACAGGCACTTCGCGCTGTGCGAGCGGTTCGGCATCACGATGGTGCAGGTGCCGATGACCGCCGAGGGCCCCGACATGGACGTCGTCGAGCGGCTGGTCGCCGAGGACCCGCGGGTCAAGGGCATCTGGTGCGTGCCGAAGTACAGCAACCCCTCGGGCGTCAGCTACAGCGACGAGACCGTGCGCCGCCTGGCCGCCATGACCACCGCCGCGCCCGACTTCCGGATCTTCTGGGACAACGCCTACGCCATCCACCACCTCACCGACGAGCACGCCGAGTTGGCCGACCTGCTCGCCCTGTGCGAGGAGCACGGCAACGCCGACCGCGCCTTCGTCTTCGGCTCCACCTCCAAGGTGACCCTCGCGGGAAGCGGCGTGGCCTTCTTCGGCTCCTCCCCCGCCAACGTCGCCTGGTACCTGGCCAACCTGTCCAAGCAGAGCATCGGCCCCGACAAGATCAACCAGCTGCGTCACGTGGAGTTCCTGCGCGACGCCGAGGGCGTGGCCGCGCACATGCGCAGGCACGCCGAGCTGATCTGGCCGAAGTTCGAGGCCGTCGACAGGATCCTCACCAAGGAGCTCGGCGGCACCGGCCTGGCCTCCTGGACGGCCCCCGCGGGCGGCTACTTCGTCAGCCTCGACGTGCCCGAGGGCTGCGCCAAGGAGGTCGTGGCCAAGGCGAAGGCCGCAGGCATCGCCCTCACGCCCGCCGGCGCGACCCACCCCTACGGCGACGACCCCGCCGACCGCACGATCCGCATCGCCCCCACCTACCCCGACCTGGAGGAGCTGGAGGAGGCGATCACGGGCCTGACCGTCTGCGTGCGCCTCGTGGCGACGGAGAAGCTGCTCTCGCAGGCCTGAGCACCCCACCGCCGCCCGCCCCCGCCACAGTGGGGCGGGCGGCGGTGGCCGGGTCGAGCGCGCGAAGAGGCAGTGCCCCCGTCCGGAGCCCGTCCACGGCCTGCAAGGGCGGAGTGGATGTCACTGGGGGCGGCGTCTGCCGTACCTGAAGCCGAAGATGTACTCCCGCGTCTCGCTGGGGTGGAAGGCGAGACCCACCCCCGGCTCGAAGGCGACGTTGTCGCGCGGGCAGTAGTAGAGCTCCTGCCACACCAGCAGCGCCTGCTCCCTGGCCGGCGCCTCGGCCTGGTCGCGGCGGCGGGCGCCCTGCGCGCCCATGACGAACAGCAGCCCGAACCACCAGAAGAAGCCCGTCACGCAGAACGGCCCCAGCAGGTCCACGAGCAGGTTGGTGTGCTCGCTCATCGCCAGGGTCAGCGCCAGCACGACGTGCGCGAGCGCGGCGAAGCCGAGCATGACGTAGCCCTGGTGCCGCGCGCGCGGCACCTCGTGCCTGGCGGGGAAGGAGAGCCACACCGCGAGCTGGGTTCTGGTCATCGCGTGCTTCCTGGTGCCGACCAGCGAGGCAGCGGGCAGGTCGACGATGGCACGCTCCTTCGGCATGCTCGCTCGCCCGAGGCGGAAGCTCGTTCCGTCGGCCACGACCCCCGGCACCGACGCCACCCTGTCAGCAAGGCCGCACTCCGGACAGGACAGATCCATCCGGGCAGTCTGGCCCTGGCGTGCGGATCCCGCAAATCGGGTCGTAGAGTCCACAGCGTGATTGAGGCACTTGTGAAGGCTCTTCCCGAGGGAAGGGTGCTGACCGACCCCGACGTGGTCGACTCCTACGCGCGCGACCGCACGTTCCTCGAGCCGGGAAAGGCTCTGGGCGTGGTCCTGGCCACCACCCGCGACGAGGTGGTGACGACGCTGCGCTGGGCCACCGAGCACAGGGTGCCGGTCGTGCCGCGCGGCGCCGGCACCGGCCTCGCGGGCGCGGCGACCGCCAGCGAGGGGTCGATCGTCCTGTCGCTGGCGAAGATGACCGCGATCCGCGAGCTGAATCCCGCCGACGAGTTCGCCGTGGTCGAGCCCGGGGTGATCACCGCCGACCTCGACAGGGCTGCCAGGGAGCACGGGCTGATGTACGCGCCCGACCCGTCCTCCTACGAGATCTCCACCATCGGCGGCAACCTGGCCACCAACGCCGGAGGGCTGCGCTGCGTGAAGTACGGCGTGACCCGCGACTCCGCGCTCGGCCTCGAGGTGGTGCTGGCCGACGGACGGATCCTCAACACCGGCCGCCGCACGGTCAAGGGCGTGACGGGCTACGACCTGACCGGCCTGTTCGTGGGCTCGGAGGGCACGCTCGGGGTCATCACCTCGGCCACGGTACGGCTGCGCCGCGCGCCGCTGGCGCCCCCTGCGACGATCGCCGCGGAGTTCGGCTCGCTGCGCGACGCCGCCGCGGCCGTCTCGGCGATCATCGCGGCGGGCTGCCAGCCGTCCCTCATGGAGCTGCTGGACAGGGCGACGCTGAAGGCGATCGACGACTGGCGCAACATCGGCCTGGAGGAGTCCACCCAGGCCATGCTGATCGGCCAGTCCGACGCCTCGGACGGCCAGGCGATGGCGGCCATGATGCAGGAGCTGTGCGAGGCCAACGGCGCCTCCTTCGTGGCGCTGTCCTCGACGCCCGAGGAGACCGAGGACCTGATCGGCATCAGGCGGATGGCCTACCAGGCCAAGGAGCGGCTGGGCGCCTGCCTGGTCGAGGACGTGTGCGTGCCGCGCTCGGCGCTGCCCGACATGATCTCCGCGATCGAGGCGGCGGCCGCCAGGCACGACGTGATGATCTGCACGGTCGCCCACGCGGGCGACGGCAACCTGCACCCGGTGTTCATCTTCGACCACGGCACCGTGGAGCCGCCCGCCAACGTGTGGGCGGCGGCGGACGAGGTGTTCAAGGCCGCGCTCGAGATGGGCGGCACGCTGACCGGCGAGCACGGGGTGGGGCTGCTCAAGCGGCGCTGGCTCGCGCTGGAGTCAGGACCGGTCGCGACCGAGGTGCAGCAGGGCATCAAGAGGGTCTTCGACCCGCTCGGCATTCTCAACCCGGGAAAGGCGATATGAGAGGCGATCCTGTGGTCATCGTGCTGAACGGCGGGTCCAGCTCGGGCAAGTCCTCGCTGGCCCGCTCGCTCCAGGCGCTGCTGCCCGATCCGTGGCTGGCGTTCAGCGTGGACACGCTCGTCGACGCGATGCCGTCCTCGTGCATCACCTTCACGCCCGACGGCGAGGTCCACCTCGGCCCCCGCTTCGGGGAGCTGGAGGAGGCCTGGATGGCGGGTGTCGCCACGATGGTCAGGTCGGGCGCGCGGGTGATCCTCGACGACGTCTTCCTCAGCGGCCCGGCCTCGCAGGAGCGCTGGCGCGTCCCGCTCACCGGGCTCGAGGTGCTCTGGGTGGGTGTGCGCTGCGACCCTGAGGTGGCCGCGCGCAGGGAGGGCGAGCGCGGCGACCGGCCGATCGGCATGGCGCGGTCCCAGGCCACCGTGGTACACGAGGGAGTCGTCTACGACATGGAGGTCGACACGTCGTTCATGTCGGCGGATGACTGCGCGCAGTTGATAGCAAAGTGGATGAATCGTCAAACCGGTGAGACGACACACGAACCACACTGATAACGTTTTGCCCCACCTATGAGGAATTCCGGGGGTTCTACGTGAATCAGTTCCAGCCGTTGGCGGCGGACGACCCGCGACGGCTGGGTGCGTTCGAGATCGTCGCCAGGCTCGGCGAGGGCGGGCAGGGCGTGGTCTACCTGGCCAAGGGGCAGTCGGGCGAGCAGGTGGCTGTCAAGCTCCTGCACAACGCGCTGGTGGCCGACGCCGACGCCAGGACCCGGTTCCTGCGCGAGGTGGCGGTGGCGCAACGCGTGGCCAGGTTCTGCACCGCGCCTGTCCTGCACGCCGATCTCGAGGGCAGCCGGCCGTACATCGTCACGGACTACGTGCCGGGGCCCTCGCTCCGGCAGCTGGTCGACAGGGAGGGTCCGCGCAGGGGAGCGGCCCTCGAACGCCTGGCGATCAGCACGGCCACCGCGCTGGCGGCCATCCACCGCGCGGGCATCCTGCACCGCGACTTCAAGCCGGCGAACGTGCTGATGGGGCCCGAGGGCCCCGTCGTGATCGACTTCGGCATCGCGCGGGCGCTCGACTCGCCGGGCGCGACGGCCACCGGCATGGCGATGGGGACGCCTGCCTACCTCGCTCCTGAGCAGCTGAGCGGCGCCCCCGTCTCGGAGGCGGCCGACGTGTTCGCCTGGGGCGTCACGATGGTGTTCGCCGCCACGGGCAAGCCCGCGTTCGGCTCCGACTCCATCCCCGTGGTGATGAACAGGATCCTCCACGAGGAGCCGGAGATCGGCGGGCTCGAAGGGGTGCTGGGCGGGCTGGTGGAGGCCTGCCTGTCCAAGGATCCCGCGCACCGCCCGACCGCCGAGCAGCTCATCGCCCGCCTGACGGGCCAGCAGACCGGGGAGAGCCCTGTCGCCGTCCACCAGACGGGCAGCCAGCTCCCTCCGCCGTTCCCGCACCCCGGTGCGGCGTCCGGGCCGCAGGGCGCTGCCGGCGTTCCCGGTGGTCCCGGGCCGCACGGCGCTCCCGCCGGTCCAGGGCCGCAGGGCGGTCCTGTTCCCGGCCCGCCCGGTGCTCCCGGTGGTCCTGGTGGCCCTGGGCCGCACGTTCCCGGCCAGCCCGGCGGGCCCGTGCCGGGACAGCACGGCTATCCCGGGGCTCAGGTCCCCGGCCAGCGTCCTCCCTCGGGTGGTACGGCGCCAGGCTCGGCCACGCGCCGCCGTACGCTGACCATCGCGGTCTCGGCCGCGGCGGCGGGCGCGCTCGTGCTGGCGGGCACCGTGGTCTGGGCCCAGGCGGGCAAGAACACCACCGCCTCGCTGGTCGCGGCCAACGGCCCTGCCACCTCGGCGGCGGCCGATCCGGCCACCGATCCGGCCGCCGGCTCCACCGAGGCGCCCGTCGACCCGCCGAGCGACCTCGAGCTGACGCCCGAGCTCATCGACGAGTCGCCGACGCCCAAGGCGAGCAGGTCCAAGAAGAGCGAGGACGAGCCCGCGGTCTCCGTGCCGCACACCACGATCGCTCCCCCCGAGGTGCGGCCGACGGCCAAGCCGTCCACGCCCAAGGTCAAGCCGACCAAGAACACCGACATGGTGGACCCGGAGCCCGAACCCACCGGGCTGACCGAGCCGACGACGGGCGACTACTACGGCCACTCGTCCAAGCCGAGCCCGAAGCCGACCGTGAAGCCGACTGTCGCGCCGAAGCCGACGCCCAAGCCAACTCCCAAGCCCACTCCCCCGCCCAAGCCGAACCCGTACCAGGCGACGACGGTCTGCGGCTCGGGGTACAAGGTGATCAACTCCCACGCGCTCGGCGCCAAGGCCACGATCTACCTGCTGTACAACACCGCCGCGGGGAAGAACTGCGTGATCACCATGTCGAAGTACGTGGTGCCCGCCAAGATCTCGATGAACGCCATCCTCCAGGTGAAGGGCGGCGCCAGCGGCTCCAACCCCGGCAAGTTCTCCACCTACTCGGGGCCTGTCAGGCTCCCGGCGGTCAAGAAGTGCGTCATCTGGGGTGGCAGCTGGGGCACGCTCACGTGGAAGAGCGGCTGGAGCCACTGCGGCTGACCCTCCGTCCGCACCCCCTGCTGTGACTCCCGGAGGCCCGCGTCCCGAGACGCGGGCCTCCGCCATGTCATGCCCACCCCGTATGGCCGGCGCCTGTCATCTTCGTGATACCGCGTCGCCACCGAGCGGGGCGTCGAGGCCCGTCCGCCCGGGTGGGCGTGATCGGAACCTGCAGCCTCTCCTCATCTCCGCGACGGGGGCGGGTCTTGCGAAGACGGGCTGACCCGCCTACGTTGTTGACGTGATCGTCAAGTCTGAGACGCTGACCGCGAGAGGCCGGCGCACCAGGGCCGCGCTGCTCGAGGCGGGGCGGGAGGCCTTCGAGGAGCAGGGGTACGACGCCGTGCGCGTCGACGACGTCTGCGCCAGGGCGGGGGTCTCGCACGGCACCTTCTACACCTACTTCGACTCGAAGGAGTCGCTCTTCGGCGAGGTGGCGGGGGCCGTGGTGGGCGAGATGTTCGCCGCCAGCATGGTCGGCCCCGCCGTGCCCGACGATCCCTACGCCCGCGTCGAGGCCGCCAACCGGCTCTACCTGCGCGCATGGGCGGCCAACTCCAGGCTGGTGCGGATGCTGGAGCACGCGGCGACCACCGACGACCGCTTCGGACGGCTGCTGCTCGAACTGCGCGAGGTGTTCGTCAGGAGGGGCGCCGAGGGCCTGCGCAGGCTGCAGGAGCAGGGCCTGGCCGACAGGGACCTCGACCCGCGGCTGACCGCGATCATGCTCGGCGGCATGGTGGAGCACTTCGCCCACGTCTGGCTGGACCTCGGCGAGCGGGCCGACGAGGCCACCGCCGTCGACCATCTCACCCGTCTGTGGGCCCGCGCCATCGGCCTGACGCAGGCGTCAACTCCGCGTCCTGGCGGGCAGAACCGAGAGGAAAGGGGTGAGGCGTGATCATCAGCCGACTCGATCCGGCGAGCGCCGACCACCGTGACCGCAGCAACGCCATGCTCGCCAAGCTGGCCGACCTCGACGCCGAGCACGCCAAGGCGGTCGCCGGTGGCGGGGAGAAGTACGTGCGGCGCCACCGCGAGCGCGGCAAGCTCCTGGCCAGGGAGCGCGTCGAGCTGCTCGTCGACCCTGGCTCGGCCTTCCTCGAACTCTCGCCGCTGGCCGCATGGGGCAGCAACTTCCCCGTGGGGGCGAGCGTCGTGACCGGCATCGGGGTGGTCGAGGGCGTCGAATGCGTGATCACCGCCAGCGATCCGACCGTGCGCGGAGGCGCGTCCAACCCGTGGACGCTCAGGAAGACGCTGCGCTCGGCCGACATCGCGCTGCGCAACCGCCTGCCGTACATCAACCTGGTGGAGTCGGGCGGCGCGGATCTGCCGACGCAGAAGGAGATCTTCATCCCGGGGGGCCGGATCTTCAGGGACCTGACGCGGCTGTCGGCCGCGGGGATCCCGACGATCGCGCTGGTCTTCGGCAACTCCACGGCCGGCGGGGCGTACGTGCCCGGCATGAGCGACCACGTCGTCATGGTCAAGGAGCGCGCCAAGGTGTTCCTCGGCGGCCCCCCGCTGGTCAAGATGGCCACCGGCGAGGAGTCCGACGACGAGTCGCTCGGCGGGGCGGAGATGCACGCGCGTACCAGCGGGCTGGCCGACCACCTGGCCGCCGACGAGCACGACGCCCTGCGCATCGGCCGCGCCATCGTGAGGTCGCTGGGGTGGCGCAAGCTCGGCGTGCGGCCCGGCCCTGTCGTCGAGCCGCGCTACCCGCAGGAGGAGCTGCTCGGGATCGTCCCCGAGGATCTCAAGATCCCCTTCGATCCGCGCGAGGTGATCGCCAGGATCGTCGACGGCAGCGAGTTCGAGGAGTTCAAGCCCCTCTACGGCGCGTCGCTGGTGACAGGCTGGGCGCGCCTGCACGGCTATCGGATCGGGATCCTGGCCAACGCGCGCGGCGTGCTGTTCAGCCAGGAGTCGCAGAAGGCCACGCAGTTCATCCAGCTGGCCGACCGGTCGCACACGCCGCTGCTGTTCCTGCAGAACACGACCGGCTACATGGTCGGCAGGCAGTACGAGCAGGGCGGCATCATCAAGCACGGCGCGATGATGATCAACGCGGTGTCGAACTCGACGGTGCCGCACCTGACCGTGGTCATGGGCGCCTCCTACGGCGCCGGCAACTACGGGATGTGCGGGCGCGCCTACGACCCGCGCTTCCTGTTCGCCTGGCCGAGCGCGAAGTCGGCGGTGATGGGTCCCGCGCAGCTGGCGGGGGTGCTGTCGATCGTCGGACGGCAGGCCGCCCAGGCGCGCGGCCAGGTCTACGACGAGGAGGCCGACACGGCGATGCGGGCGATGGTGGAGGCGCAGATCGAACAGGAGTCGCTGCCGTTCTTCCTGTCGGGACGGCTCTACGACGACGGGGTGATCGACCCGCGCGACACCCGCACGGTGCTCGGGCTCTGCCTGTCGGCGATCAACAGCGCGCCCGTCCCCGAGACGGCCGGATACGGGGTGTTCAGGCCATGATCACGAGACTGTTGGTGGCCAATCGGGGCGAGATCGCGCGCAGGATCTTCCGCACCTGCCGCGAGCTGGGCGTCGAGACGGTCGCCGTCTACTCCGACGCCGACGCGGACGCCCCGCACGTGTCGGAGGCGGGCCTCGCCGTACGGCTGGGCGAGCCCATGGCGTACCTGGACATCGAGGCGATCGTCAGGGCGGCCGAGCGGTCGGGCGCCGACGCGGTCCATCCCGGCTACGGCTTCCTGTCGGAGAACGCCGCCTTCGCCGTCGCGGTGGTCGAGGCGGGGCTGACCTGGGTGGGCCCGCCGCCCGGCGCCATCGCGGCGATGGGCTCCAAGATCGAGGCGAAGCGGCTGATGGCCGAGGCGGGCGTCCCCGTGCTGCCCTCGCTGGCCGTCCCCGCCTCCATGGGCGAGACCCCCACCCGTGACGGCCTCCTCCAGGATGGCGAGGCTCCAGGGGAAGGGCCGCCGGTGGGCGGAGAGACGGAAGGCGCCGCCGGAGCGGGATGGAGCTATCCGCTGCTCGTCAAGGCGTCGGCGGGCGGCGGCGGACGCGGCATGCGCGTCGTCGACGGCCCCGCCGACCTCGACAGGGCGCTCGCCTCGGCGAGGCGAGAGGCCGAAGCGGCCTTCGGCGACGGGACCGTGTTCGTCGAACCGCTCCTCGATCGGGCGCGCCACATCGAGGTCCAGATCCTGGCCGACGCCCACGGCACGGTGTGGGCGCTGGGCGAGCGGGAGTGCTCCATCCAGCGCCGCCACCAGAAGGTGGTGGAGGAGTGCCCCTCCCCCGCCGTCACCCCCGCGCTGCGCGACAGGCTGGAGGCGGCGGCCGTCAGAGCCGCGCAGGCGATCGGGTACGTCGGCGCGGGCACGGTGGAGTTCCTGGTCAAGGACGACACGATCGCCTTCCTCGAGATGAACACTCGCCTTCAGGTCGAGCACCCCGTCACCGAGCTGGTCTACGGCGTTGACCTGGTCGAGCTGCAGCTGCGCGTCGCCGAGGGCGAACCGCTGCCAGGCGCCCGGCCCTCGCCCTCGGGGCACGCCGTCGAGGTCAGGCTCTACGCCGAGGACGCCGCCTACCTGCCCCAGTCCGGCACGGTCGACCTGTTCGAGGTGAAGGGTCCGGTGCGGGTGGATTCAGGGGTGGAGTCGGGTTCGACCGTCTCCACCCACTACGACCCGATGCTGGCGAAGATCATCTCGTTCGGCCGCAGCAGGGGCGAGGCGATCAGGAAGCTGACCACCGCCCTCGACGGCGCCCGTGTCCACGGGCTGACCACCAACCGCGTCCTGCTGCGCAACATCCTGCGAAGCAGGGCCTTCCGCGAAGGCGACACCCACACCGGATTCCTCGACGAGCACCGGCTCGCGGCGCACGAGCCGCCCACCGAGGCGCAGACGCTGGCGGCGGCACTCGCCATCGCCGCCCGTCACAGGAGCGAGGCCACCGTGCAGAGGAGCCTGCCGTGCGGCTGGCGCAACGTGAGATCGCAACCCCAGATCGCCAGGTTCGAGGAGGCGGAGGTGGTCTACGACCCCGCGCCGCGGGGGGTGGTGAGCGCCCGGCCGTACCGGGTGGTCACGGAGACGGACGGCCTGCGCCAGACCTTCGAGATCGCGCACTACGAGGGCCGCGTCTACGTCGGGGACACCCGGCTGACCCCGCTGCCGCGCCTGCCCGAACCCGCCGAGGAGCACGCGCCTGGCTCCCTGCTGGCGCCGATGCCGGGTAGCGTGCTGCGCGTCGAGGTCGAGCAGGGAGCCGCCGTCAGCAAGGGGCAGGTGGTCCTGGTGCTCGAGGCGATGAAGATGGAGCATCAGATCGCCGCGCCCGCCGCGGGAGTCGTCTCGGCCGTCATGGTCGAGAAGGGCTACCAGGTCGAGGCGGGAGCCGTGCTGGCGATCATCGAGGAAGGGGAAGCATGACGCGCCTGGTCCACAAGGAGCTGGAGGGTGGCATCGCCACCATCACCCTCGACTCGCCGCCCAACCGCAACGCGCTGTCGGTGCGGCTGCTGGGCGACCTGGAGGACCGGCTGAACTGGGCGCTGGCCGAGCCCGAGGTACGGGTGATCGTGCTGACCGCCACGGGAACGGTCTTCTGCTCGGGCGCCGACCTGAAGGAGCAGCGCATCGAGCCCGCCCGCGGGGTCAGCGACGCCCCTGTGACCGCCTCGTTCCCCGAGATCATGACGCTGATCTGGGAGAGCCCGAAGCCGGTCATCTGCCGCATGAACGGCACCGCCCGCGCGGGCGGCCTCGGTCTGGTCGCCTCCTGCGACTTCGCGATCGCGCCGCTGACGGCCTCGTTCGCCTTCTCCGAGGTACGGCTCGGCGTGGTGCCCGCGATGATCTCCGTGCCGGTCCTGCGGCGGCTGCAGGCCAGGGCCGCCTCGGAGTACCTCATGACCGGCGAGGTGTTCGACGCGGCCAGGGCCGAGGAGATCGGCCTGATCAACAGGGCGGTGCCGATGGAGGAGCTCGACGCCACGGTCGCCCGCTACGCCGACATGCTCGTCAAGGGCGGCCCCGAGGCGCTGGCCATCACCAAGCGCCTGGTCCGCGACCTGCCGTCGGTCTCCTTCGAGGAGGGTCTCAGGCAGATGGCCGCGCTGTCGGCGCAGCGCTTCACCTCCGAGGAGGGCCAGGAGGGCATCGCCGCCTTCATGGAGAAGAGGCCGCCCAAGTGGTGCTGAGGATCGCCAACTGCAGCGGCTTCTACGGCGACAGGCTCTCGGCCGCGCGCGAGATGGTCGAGGGCGGCCCGATCGACGTGCTGACCGGCGACTGGCTGGCCGAGCTGACCATGCTGATCCTGGCGGGCAACAGGCTGAAGGGCCGTCCCGGCTACGCCGTCACCTTCGTCAGGCAGATGGAGCAGGTGCTCGGCGCCTGCCTGGAGCGGGGCATCAAGATCGTCTCGAACGCCGGAGGGCTCGACCCTGAAGGGTGCGCGGCGGCGATCGAGAAGCTGGGCCTGTCGGCCAGGGTCGCCCACGTCACCGGGGACGACGTCACGGGGCACGACCTCGACCTGGTCAACCTCGACACAGGCGAGCGGCTCACCGAGCCCGTCCTGACGGCCAACGCCTACCTCGGCGCCCGTCCCATCGCCGCCGCCCTGGCCGCGGGGGCCGACGTCGTGGTCACCGGCAGGGTCACCGACGCCGCCCTCGTCACGGGCCCCGGCATCTGGCGGTACGGCTGGGGCCCCGGCGACCTCGACGCGCTCGCGGGCTCGGTCGTCGCCGGGCACGTCATCGAGTGCGGCTGCCAGGCCACGGGAGGCAACTACTCCTTCTTCGGCGAGGTGCCCGACCTGGCGCACTGCGGATTCCCCCTCGTCGAACTGCACGAGGACGGCTCGTCGGTGGTCACCAAGCATCCCGGCACCGGCGGCCTGGTCTCGGTCGGCACGGTCACCGCGCAACTGCTGTACGAGATCGGCTCGCCTCGCTATCTCGGGCCCGACGTGGTGGCCCGCTTCGACACCATCGCCTTGTCGCAGGAGGGCCCCGACAGGGTGAGGGTCTGGGGGGTGAGGGGCGAACCCCCACCCGGCACGCTGAAGGTCGCCGTCAACTACCTCGCCGGGTACCGCAACACCATGACGCTCATGCTGACCGGCCTCGACCTGGAGGAGAAGGCCCGGATCGCGCAGGAGGCGATCTGGGCCCGCGTGCCCCGCGAGTCGTTCGAGTCGGTGGACGTCTCCTTCGACCCGCCGCTGCTGCGGATCACCGTCATGGACCGCGACGCCCGCAGGGCGGGACGCGCCTTCTCCTCGGCGGTGGTGGAGACGGGCCTGGCCAGCTATCCGGGCTTCTACGGTCTGACGCCGCCGGGGGACGCCTCGCCGTACGGGGTCTACTGGCCGACGCTGATCCCCGCCGCCGACGTCCGCCCCCGCGTCATCGTGGGCGGCGAGGAGGTCGCGCTCCCCTCTTCCGAACGGCCGGACCCTGCGGTGGAGGTGCTCGTCGATCCCGTGGCGCCGCGATGGGACGCGACGGGCGTGCCGACGGTGCCCGCGCCGCTGGGGCGGGTCGCCGGGGCCAGATCGGGCGACAAGGGAGGGAACGCGAACCTGGGCGTGTGGGTGCGGACCCCCGAGGAGTACGGCTGGCTGGCGCGGACGCTGACAGTCGAGCGGCTGGTGAAGCTGCTGCCCTCGCTGGAGGGGCTGATGGTGGAGCGGTTCGAGCTGCCCAACCTCAACGCGCTGAACTTCGTCGTCCACGGGCTGCTCGGCAGGGGGGTCGCGGCCAGCCCCCGGCTCGACCCGCAGGCGAAGGCCCTGGGCGAGGAGCTCCGGGCCCGGATGCTGGAGGTGCCCGAGACCTTCCTGCGATGAGATCGGCACGCCCGTCCGCCACGAGGCGCGGCGTCCGGCTTCAGGCAGTGGTGTCGAGCGCGGTGGCGGCGAGCAGGGCGGCGCCGAGGAGGCCCGCCTGCGGGCCGAGCGCCGACACCTCCACCCTGGGCGGTCGGCGGAACGCCAGGCGGGCGGCGAGGCGCGTCCTCAGCGGACCCACCAGGGCCTCGCCCGCCTGCGCGAGCCCGCCGCCGATCACCACGAGCGTGGGGTCCAGCAGCAGCGTGGCGGTGGCCAGGGCGAGGGCGAGGGCCTCCACCGCCTCGTCCCACACCCTGCGGGCCACCTCGTCGGTCCGTGAGAGGACCGCCTCGGCCGAGCTCTCCCCGCAGCGCGCCGCGATCGACGACGCCGAGGCGTAGGCGGCCAGGCAGCCGCGCTGGCCGGAAACGCACCGGAGGAGGACGAGGCCCGGACAGACGAGATCCGCAGGAATCGGTTTGAAGCCGGTCAGGGGTGTGGGACAGGATGGCCCGCATGCAGATCCGCCGCCTCACCGAAGACGACCTGCCCGCCTGCGGCCGCCTGGCCCTCAGCCGCGACTGGGGCGCCGAGAGCCGCAAGTGGCGTTTCCTGCTGGAGGTCGGCGAGGCGTACGGCATCGACGCGCCCGACGGCGACGGCCTGGCCGCCACCAACATCGTCACCCTCTACGGCGACGACCACGCGGTGATCAGCATGGTCCTGACCGCCGAGAGGTACGGCAGGCAGGGCATGGGCCGCGCGCTCATGGAGCACGTGCTGGCACGGGCCGGCGAAAGGACGGTGTCGCTGCACGCCACCGCGTACGGCCGTCCCCTCTACGAGCGCACCGGCTTCCGCGCCGTCGCCACCGTCGTGACCCACAAGGGCATGTTCACCGGCCAGGCCTCGGGCCGCACCCACAAGGCCGACGACATCGAGGCCGTCGTGGCGTTCGACGCCGCGCGGTTCGGCGCCGACAGGTCGGCCGTGCTGCGCCGGATGCCGGGCTTCCACGAGCAGGTGCGGGTGGCCGAGCGCGACGGGCGGATGACGGGCTTCGGCGGCGCGTGGCGCAACGACGGCACGCTGATGATCGGGCCGGTCGTCGCCGACGACCAGGCCACCGCGCGCGATCTCATCGCCGACCTGGCGGCGGGCTCCACGCTGCCGGTGCGTCTCGACCTCGACGACAGCCGTCCCGACCTCGTGGACTGGGCGGTCGAGCGCGGGGTGCCCCACTTCTTCACCACCAGCGCCATGGTGCGAGGCGGCGCGCTGCCCGGCGACCAGTCGAAGCTGTTCGCCCCCACGATGCAGGCGCTGGGCTGACGACGACCGGCCGGGCGGTCGCCCCGATGATCACGACCATGGGTTGACCCGGCAACCAGAACATGGTTCGGTTCTGTCGTGACCACGACCCCCGCGCACATCGACGTCAGCGCGATCGACTTCGACGTGCTCGGCGTCTGGATGGACGCCGAGGGCCTGCCCGAGGGGCCGTTCGAGAACGCGCGGCCGGTCCTCGGCGGCACGCAGAACGTGATGGTCGCCTTCGAGCGGGGCGGCGTGCCGTACGTGCTGAGAAGGCCGCCCCTGCACGTGCGCGCGAAGAGCAACGAGGTGCTGCGCCGCGAGGCGCGCGTGCTGGCGGCGCTGGAGGGCACCGGCGTGCCCGCGCCCAGGCTGGTGGCCGCGCAGACCGCCGACGAACCGGTCTTCTACCTGATGGAGCCGGTCGACGGCTTCAACGCGACGACGGGGCTGCCTGAGCCGCACGCCTCCGACCCCGCCATGAGGCAGCGCATGGGCCTCGAGGCCGCCGTCGCTCTGGCCGCGCTCGGCAGGGTCTCGCCCGACGTGCTGCCCGGTTTCGGCAGGCCTGAGGGATTCCTCGAGCGGCAGGTGCCGCGCTGGACGAGCGAACTGGAGTCGTACGGCAGGCTCGAAGGCTATCCGGGCCCGGAGATCCCCCTGCTGCGCGAGACGGCCGAGTGGCTGGAGCGCAACAGGCCGCGGGCGTTCACGCCCGGCGTCATGCACGGCGACTACCACGTGGCCAACCTGATGTTCTCCCACGCGGGCCCGTGGGTGGCGGCGATCGTCGACTGGGAGATGTGCACGATCGGCGACCCGCTGCTCGACCTGGGCTGGCTGGTGGCCACCTGGCCTTCGTCGCAGCTGCAGGTGCCCGGCCTGCCGGCGGCCGAGGAGCTCCTCGACTGCTACGCCGAGCTGTCCGAGCGCGACCTGTCCTCGGTCGACTGGTACGTCGTGATGGCCTGTTTCAAGCTCGGCATCGTGCTGGAGGGCACCCACGCGCGCGCGTGCGCGGGCAAGGCGCCCAAGGACATCGGTGACCTTCTTCACCAGACAACACTCGACCTGTTCGCGAGGGCGCAGACATGGATTTCTCGGTAGAGCCGGAGTTCCAGGCCAAGCTGGACTGGATGGATGCCTTCATTACGGAGGAGGTCGAACCGCTCGACCTGGTCTTCCCCGGTCAGGCGTACCAGAAGCTGGACGAGCGCCTGCGCAAGATCGTCGATCCGCTGAAGGAGCAGGTGCGCGAGCGCGGTCTGTGGGCCTGCCACCTCGGGCCCGACCTCGGCGGCCAGGGCTACGGCCAGCTGAAGCTCGCCCTCATGAACGAGCTCATCGGCCGCTCCACCTGGGCTCCGGTGATCTTCGGCTGCCAGGCGCCCGACACGGGCAACGCCGAGATCATCGCGATGTACGGCACGGCCGAGCAGAAGGAGCGCTACCTGCGTCCCCTGCTCGACGGCGAGGCCTTCTCCGCCTACTCCATGACAGAGCCGCAGGGCGGGTCCGACCCCCGGCTGTTCACGATGCGGGCCGTCCGCTCCGAGGACGGCTGGGTCCTGGACGGGGAGAAGTACTTCACCTCCAACGCGGCCAATGCCGACTTCCTCATCGTCATGGCCGTCACCGATCCCGACGCGCACCCGTACAAGCGGATGTCGATGTTTTTGGTCCCGTCCGGCACCGAGGGGGTGGAGATCCTGCGCAACATCGGCACGATGGGCGAGCGAGGGGGTCACCACGCCCACATCCGCTACGACCAGGTCAGGGTGGGGGCCGACGCGCTGCTGGGCGAGGAGGGCGGAGCGTTCGCCGTGGCCCAGGCCAGGCTGGGCGGCGGAAGGGTCCACCACGCGATGCGCACGGTCGCCGCGGTCAAGCGGGCCTTCGACATGATGTGCGAGCGGGCGCTGTCCAGGCAGACCGTGGACGGCGTGCTGGCCGACAAGCAGCTCGTGCAGGCCGCCATCGCCGACTCCTACCTGCAGATCCAGCAGTTCAGGCTGCTCGTGCTGCACACCGCGTGGCTCATCGACCAGTCCTCGACCAAGGAGGCGCGCACTCAGATCGCCGCGTGCAAGGTAGCGGCGGCGCGGGTCTTCCACGACGTCGTCTACCGGGCGATGCACCTGCACGGGGCGCTCGGCGTCTCCACCGACACCCCGCTGGCCAGGCTGTGGCAGTCGGCGCCGCTCATGGGGATCATGGACGGGCCGACCGAGGTGCACCAGGCCTCCATCGCGCGGCGCGTGCTGCGCGGATACTCTCCGTCCCCCGGATTGTGGCCGAGCGAGTTCCTGCCCGACAAGCGCGCCGCCGCCCATACCAAATACGGCGATTTTTCGTCTTAAGCGTGATCTTCCCCGTACAATTGCGCGCAATTGCCATCGCGGTTTCGGGGAAGGATGCATCATGCGCATGAGGTTTCTCGGCTCCACGTCCGAGGCGGGCGCCTGCCCGACGCTCTACGAGACCGACCGCGGAACCATCGTCGTCCAGGGTCTGACCGTGACCGACAGGGAGGCCCTGGCCGACCTGCGGGACGTGCTCGACGGAGAGAGCGCCGTGGAGGTGCCTCGGGAACTGCTCGTGGAGATCGCACGCAGGGTGCTCTGACGTCACAATTGCGGCACTACCCCTGGCATGATCGTCCCCGCTGGGTCTAGCCTCTGGCGGCGTGACGTCATTCCAGCAGGCCCGTGTCGAGATGGGCATCAGGTTGCGGCAGTTGCGCGAGACGGCCGGGCTGTCCGGCAAGGAGCTCGCCGAGCTGCTGGACTGGCAGCCCTCCAAGGTCTCCCGCCTCGAGAACGCCAGGCAGAGCGCGACCGACGACGACGTGAGCGCCTGGGCCGCCGCCGTGCGGGCCGAGCCCGAGGAGCTGGCCGAGCTGAAGGAGCGGGCCGCCGCCATCGAGCTGCGGCGCTCCGACTGGCGGCACTGGGCGCACAGCGGCCTGGCCGCCTCACAGGAGGACGTACGAGGTCAGGAGGCCAGGGCGACCCTGTTCAGGGTGTTCGAGCCCGGCGTGATCATCGGGTTGCTGCAGACCGCGGAGTACTCGCGGCACGTCTTCCTCACCCTCAAGCGGGAGTACGGCGCGACAGGCGAGCTCGACGCGGCGGTGCGGGTGCGGATGCAGCGACAGGAGATCCTCTACGACGCCTCCCGCACGTTCAGGTTCATCATGCCCGAGGCCGCGCTGCGGACGAAGCTCGCGCCGAGCCAGGTGATGCAGGGCCAGATGGACAGGCTGCTGGCGGTCACCACGCTTCCCACCATCGAGCTGGGGATCATCCCGTTCGAGCAGCAGCACCCCTCGGTGCCGCTGACCGGCTTCTGGCTCTTCGACAACGACCAGGTTCTGGTGCCGACGAGGTCGAAGGAGGTGCGCACCAGCGAGCGCCAGGACGTGGAGTTCTACGCCCGGGTGTTCGACGAGTACCACAAGGTGGCGGTCTATGGGGAAGAGGCCAGATCTGTCATCATGCGCGTGAATCACGACTACGCGAAACAATCGCAACTTTAATACCGACAATTGCTTGCCTATCCCAGCAAGATCGTGCAACCCTAGCGATCAGTTGATGCGGAGGTGATGCACGATGCTCGACACCATGCTGTGCCTCGAGGAATTCGCCAGGGCTGCAGGAACACACGCGGACCTGCGTGTGCAGAATCTCGCCCTTGCCAGCGAGCCGGCGTTCGTCTCGGTGGTCAATCGCTTCTCCCTTACCTTGACCGAGACCGTGACCTGCTCCCCCGAGGGCGCCTACGTCACCTCCTGGGGCTACCGGCTCGGCACCGTGGACGACGTGAACGGCGCGGCCGCCCGCCTGGCCTACCTGCTGGCAGCCCTTCCCGCCTGACCTCGCCCCGACCAGCGCGCCCGCCGATCCGGCCGGAGCGCATTGACAATGGTTTTCATTGGCTGCATTGTCATGGTCCATGTCGATTGATGTGAAGCGGCCGTTCCTTGCCGTCGCCCTGCTGGCCTCGCTGGCCGCGTGCGGCGCTCAGGAGCCCGTGGCGCAGGCACGGCTGCGGGTGGTCACGCCGTACAGCGTGAAGAGCCTCGACCCGATCAAGCAGGGGTTCTGGGCCTCGGAGTGGGGCTACGGCGAGCTGCTCATGCGCCCGACGGAGCGCGGCACGGTGGAACCGTGGCTGCTGGCCTCGCTGAGCAGGCAGGGCGAGTCGGCGTGGACGCTCACATTGCGGCAGGGGGTGCGCTTCCAGAGCGGCAGGACGCTGGACGCGGTCGCGCTCAAGGAGCTGATGGAGGCGCATCTGGCGCGGAACCCGGCCGTCAGGTCGGCGCTGGAGGGCGCGAAGGTCGCCGTGACCGGGCCGCTGGCCGTACGGCTGGAGACCGCGGAGCCCGTGGCCAACCTGCCGAGCCTGCTGGCCGACGAGAGCATGTTCTCCGTCTTCGACGTGGCCAGCGGAACCTTCACCGGACCCTTCGAGGTGAAGAGCCTCGACTCGCGGAAGCTGGTGCTGGCGAGGGACCCCGGCTACTGGGGAGGGAAGGTGCGCCTCGACGGGGTGGAGGTGCGGTTCGTGCCCGACGGGCAGGCGCGCACGCTCGCCGTCCGCAGCGGCGAGGCCGATCTGGCCTTCTACCCCCCGACCGACGCGCTGCGGACGCTGAAGGGCGACGCGCGGGTCTCGATCAGGGAGGCGGCGCTGGCGACGGGGCAGTTACGCGGCTTCCTCAACGTGCGCAAGGCCCCCCTCGACGACTCCAGGGTCCGGCGGGCGCTGTCGCTCGCCGTGGACAGGAAGGAGCTGGCCGAGACGGTGATGGACGGCTTCTACCGCACACCCTCCGGCGTCTACCCCGAGGCGCTGCCGTACTCCGTCAAGAACCTGCGCACCGAGCTGCCCGCGGCCGAGCGCCTGCTGGAGGAGGCGGGATGGCGCAGGGGCGCCGACGGCACCAGGGCCAGGGACGGCAGGCCCCTGGCGATCACGATCAACGCCTACTCGCCGCAGCCCGACACCAAGCCGCTGGCCGTGGCCATGCAGGCGCAGCTGGCGAAGGCGGGCTTCCTGGTGAAGGTCGCCGAGGTGCCCGAGAACTACGCCGCGATGCGCTCGGCCGACGGCTGGGACGTCGGGCTGAGCTTCGACGGCTCGCTGTCCTACGGCTTCGACCCCGTCGCGCCACTGGCGCAGATGATGCGCACGAAGGGCCCTCGCAACCTCGGCGGGATCGCCGACCCCGGCCTCGACCAGGTCATCGACGGGCTCGCGGGCGCCTTCGAACCGGCCGAGCGCGACAGGCTGCTGCGCGAGGCGCAGCGCGTCGCGGTGGAGGAGCAGGCCTACCACCTGATCGTCGTGGACAGGGTGCCCAGGGTCGTGGCCGGTCCCCGCTACCGCGACTACCGGCCCTCGTCGGTCCTGCTGCACCTCGACGCCTCCACGGCTCCGTGCGGCGACTCCTGCGGCTCCTAGCGTCGGCGGCGGGCACGCTGCTGGCCGCCAGCCTGCTGGTCTGGGGACTGGCCGAGCTGTCGCCCGGCGATCCCGCGCGACAGGTGCTGCTGTCCAGGGGCGTGGCCGTCCCCGTCGAGACGCAGATCGAGGCGGTACGCGCCGAGCTGGGCCTCGGCGACGCCGCGCCCGTCAGGTACGCCCGCTGGCTCGGCGGCGCGCTCACCGGCGACCTGGGCTCCTCCTGGCGCACGGGCAGGCCCGTCACCGCCGAGCTCGGCGAGCGGCTGCCCGCCACGCTGCGCCTGTGCCTGACGGCGGTGGCGCTGGCGATCCTGCCCGCCTTCGCCCTGGCCTTCGCCGGCGCCCTCGGCCGCCACCGCTGGCCCGACGCGCTGTCGAGGGGCGTGATGTTCGCCGGCGCCGCCGTGCCGTCCTTCCTGCTGGGGGTGGCGCTGCTGGAAATCGTGGTGGTGCGCTGGGGCGTCGGGAGGGTCGTGGCCGACGGCGGATGGGCCGACACCCCGCTGCCTGCCGCCACCCTCGCCGCGGGAATCGTCGCGCAGTGGGCGCGGGTGACCAGAGGGGCGCTGATCGACGCGGCGAGCGCGCCCTTCGCCGACGTCTCTCGCGCCCGGGGCTCGGGCGAGCTGCGCGTGCTGCTGGTCCACGGCCTCCCGCACGCCGCTCCCCCGCTGCTGGCCGTCGCGGGCATGACCGTCGGCGGGCTGCTGGCAGGGGCGGCCGTGGTCGAGAGCGTCTTCACCTGGCCGGGCGTGGGGCGCCTGCTGGTGGAGGCCATCACCGCCAGGGACCTGCCGGTGGTCCAGGGCTGCGTGCTCGCCGGCGTGCTGGCCTTCCTGGCGGGCGCGGTCGCCGCCGACCTGGCCACCCGTGCGGGAGACCCACGCCTGTGAGAGCCTCCCTGCTCGCCGGTACTGCCGCCGCCGCGCTGCTCGCCGTCCTGGCGCTGGCGGGCCCCCTGGCGCTTCCCGACCCTGACCTGCCCGACTACGCGGCCAAGCTGCTGCCGCCCAGCGCCGCCCACCCCCTCGGCACCGACCAGCTCGGCAGGGACGTGCTCGCGCGCCTGGCGAGCGGGGCCAGGGTGACGCTGGGCGCGGCGCTGGCCGTCACCACGCTCGGCGCGGCGATCGGCGTCGTCGCGGGAGGCGTGGCCGGATACGCGCGCGGGCCCGTCGACGCGGCGATCTCCAGGGTGGTGGACGTCCTGCTGGCCGTGCCGAGCACGCTGGTCGCGCTCGCCGTGGTGGGCGCGCTCGGTCCTGGGCTGGTCCATCTGGTGCTGGCCATGTCGGTCGCCGCGTGGGCCCCCGTGGCCAGGCTCACCCGCTCGCACGTGCTCACCGCCGCCACCAGGCCGGACGTCGTCGCCGCCAGGATGGCGGGCGTCGGGCGCGGTCGCGTCGTGCTCGGCCACGTGCTCCCCGGCGCCTTCCTGCGGGTGCTCGCCGTGGCGGCGCTGGGGCTCGGCGAGACGATCATCGGGCTGTCCGGCCTGTCCTTCCTGGGTCTCGGCGCGCAGCCGCCCACCGCCGAGTGGGGGCAGATGCTCGCCGAGAGCCGCTACGACCTGGCCTCCTCACCCTGGCTCCTGGCGGGGCCCGGCGTGGCGATCCTTGTCGCGGTCAGCGCCGCGGGACTGCTCAGCGACTGGCTGGGTGAGCGGCTGTGAGCCCGGCGCTGGAGGTGTCAGGGCTCTCCGTGACCTATCGGGACGGCACGCGGGCGCTGCGCGGCGTCTCTCTCACCGTGGAGGCCGGCGAGCGGCTGGCCGTCGTCGGAGCATCGGGGAGCGGGAAGTCCACGCTGGCGCGCGCCGTCCTCGGGTTGCTGCCGCGCGGCGCCCTCGCCGAGGGGTCGATCCGCACCGACGGCAGGCCCGGATACGTCGCGCAGGACCCCTTCACCGCGTGCGACCCGCTGCGGACGGTCGGGCACCACGTGCGGGAGGCGTGGCGGGCGGCGGGGCTGCGGGCGCCGCAGGGAGCCGCCGAGGCGGCGGTGGCGGCGCTCTCGCTGGAGGTGGCCGCGCTGGCCGAGCATCCGCACCAGTGGTCGGGCGGCATGCTGCAGCGCGCCTCGATCGCGGCGGCGGGCGCGCTGTCACCCGCTCTCACCGTCGCCGACGAGCCGACCAGCGCGCTCGACGCCGACCTGGCCGACGAGGTGATGGCGGCGCTGGGAAGGTCGGCGGGAGCGCTGCTGGTGATCACTCACGATCTGCGGCTGGCCGCGCGCTGGGCCTCACGGGTGGCGGTGCTGTGCGAGGGCGGCGTCGTGGAGACGGGGCCCGCCGATCGGCTGCTGGCCGATCCGCGGCATCCGCACACGCGGGCGCTGGTGGCGGCGCTTCCCTCCGCGTCGGGCGGGCGCGCCGCCCCCCAGGGGCCCGCGCTGGTGGAGGCGCGCAACCTCGCCCGGAGCTACGGCGCCCGCGCCGCCGTCAGGGACGCCTCCCTGGCGATCGGCGCCGGTCAGGTGGTGGGCGTGCACGGCAGGTCGGGGTCGGGCAAGTCCACGCTGCTGCGGCTGCTGGCAGGGCTGGAGCCGCCCGACGCGGGGACGCTCCGCCTGCCGGAGCGGCGGCCCGGCTGGGTGATGCCCGTCTTCCAGGACGCCAGAGCCAGCCTGGATCCGCTGTGGCCAATCTGGCGCACGATCACCGAGCCGCTCACCGGCCTGCGAGCGGCGCGGCGGCGCGCCAGGGCCGTCGAGGCGCTCGCCTCGGTCGGGCTCGGCCACCTCGATCCGCGCACCAGACCTGGACGGCTGTCGGCGGGACAGTGCCAGCGGGTGGCGATCCTGCGAGCGGTGATGGCGGCTCCGGCGCTGGTGGTGGCCGACGAGCCGACCTCCGGGCTGGACACGGTGGCGGCGGGCAGGGTCGCGGGCCTGCTGCGCGAGGTGGCGGAGGGGGGAACGGCCGTCGTGGTCGTCAGCCACGACCTCGACCTGCTCGGCGGGCTCTGCGACGACGTCCACGAGATCCGCGACGGCGTCATGACGCCCTGACCCGCGGGGCAGAGGGCCGGGGCGGCTAACCGGAGAAGGCGTCGGGTGAGATGCCGACCTCGCGGGCGGCGGCCATGTGGGCGTGCTCGAGCAGCCGGCCCCTCGACAGCACCGAGGGGTGCAGGGTGTACCTGATGATCAGCCCGTCGAGCATCGCGTCGATGCGCTCGGCGGCGCCCGCCGGGTCCTCGCAGGTGAAGTCGCCTTCCGCGACCCCCGCCGAGATCACCTGCTCGAGCGCGCGCAGCCAGGTCGTCTCCAGCTCCAGGACGATCTGGCGGACCGCGCTCTCGCGCAGCGCGGCGTTCCATGCGTCGATCCAGAGCAGCCAGCTCTGGTCGGAGCGCGACTGCGGGATGTAGAAGCGCAGCACCCTGTCGAGACGTTCGGCGGCGCTGCCCTCGCCGGTGACGAGCTGGTCGAGCCTGGCGCTCTCGATGTCGAGCGTGGCCCGCAGCATGGCGGTGATCAGCTCGTCCTTGGTGGCGAAGTGGTAGTGGATGAGCCCGCCGCTGACGTTGACCGCCTTGGCGATGTCGGCGACCCGGGTGTTGGCCAGGCCGCGTTCGAGCACGACCCTGCGCGTGGCCTCCAGCAGCTCGGCCCTGCGCTGGTCAGCCTGGTCCGCCCTGCTGCCTCGGGCACTGTCCGCACGTCGCACCGGCCAAGAGTAGCCGATACGGACATACGTCCAGCGCCCGAGGCGGCGGAGGTCAGGGGGCGCAGAGGTACAGGCCGTCCTGGCCGTCCACCGCCGCGCAGGTGGCCCGCACCCAGTCGGTGACCTCGCTGTCACCCCTGCCGGGACCGCCGCGCGCGTCGTCCGCCATGACGTACTTGAGGCGGCCGGAGGCGACGAGCTCCTTGAGCCCCTGGACGGTCAGCGCGGGGTCCCTGCCGGTGAAGCCGCCCATCGCGATGACCGGCTCGCCGGTCTCCAGGATGATCGGTGCGGCCTGCCTGGCGCTGCCGACGGCGACCAGCCAGGTGGCCGTCCCCTGGTTCTGCTCCAGGTAGGCGATCAGCGCGCTGCTGACGCCGCCACCTGGACCGCTCCTCGCCTGTCCCGCCTGACCGGGTGGCGCCTCCATCGCGCGCGTCCCGCCGTCCGCGCCGGGGCCGCCACGCATCGCGCCGAAGCCCGCACCGAAGCCCGAGCCCGACGAGGGGCCCGCCGTCGGGTTGGTGCCGTTGATCGGCGATCGCAAGGGGGTCACCGCGTACGCGGCCGGCCCCGCCAGCCCCGCGAGCAGCGCCGCCACCACCGCGACCGCGGCCACTCTCGCGGCGGCCGCTCCCCCTGCCCCGGCCTCCGCTTTCGCGGCCCTCCCGCGTGCGAGACGCGCCCCCACCAGCCCGGCCACCGCGGCCACGCCGGCGGCCGCCACCGCCCACGCCAGCCACGGGACGAACTCGGGCGTACGGCGCAGCACCACGAACGACCACGCCCCCGTCGCCGCGACCGCGAGGGGCAGGACCCACCACCACGCGGAGCGCCGGTAGGCCCGCCACATCAGCACCGCGCCCATCCCTGTCACGGCCGCCACTGCCGGAGCCATGGCGGTGGAGTAGTACGGGTGGAAGGTGCCGCTGGAGAAGCTGAACACCACGTGGTGCACGGCCAGCCATCCGCCCCACACCAGCCAGGCCGCCCTGTTCACCCTCAGCCCTCCGCGCTCTCCGAGGGCGCTGACGGAGGAGCGGTCCTCGCCGGCGACCGCCCGCGTGCCGAGGGTGCGCCAGGTCGCCGCCGCCAGCAGCAGCGCCAGGGCGCAGAACGGCAGCAGCCACGAGATCTGTCCTGCCATCGTGTCGTTGAACAGCCTGCCCGCGCCCGACTCCCCGCCGAAGGAGGCGCCGCCGCCCCTGCCGCTGCCCCCGAAGCCCCGGCCGAAGATCCGGCCCAGCCCGTTGTAGCCGATGACCAGGTCCCACACCGAGTTGTCGGTGGAGCCGCCGACGTAGGGGCGCGACGAGGTGGGCCACAGGTCGACGATCACCATCCACCAGGCGCTGGAGGCCACCAGCACGGCCCCCGCGGCCAGGAGGTGCCCCAGCCTGCGCGGGAACGGCGCCGCCGCGCACGTGACGTAGGCCAGGGCGAGGGCGGGCACCACGAGGTAGGCCTGCAGCATCTTGGTGTTGAAGCCCAGCCCGACCAGCAGCGCGCACAGCAGCAGCGCCCGCGGTCCGCCCCGCCTGATCGCCTCCAGCGCCAACCAGGCCGCCGCCACCAGGAGCAGGACGAGGATCGTGTCGGGGTTGTTGTCGCGGTTGATCGCCACCGTGATCGGCGTCAGCGTCATCACCACCGCCGAGAGCAACGCCGCCGCGTGCGCGGCGCCCGGCCTTTCGGGGGGAAGGCTCCGCCGTACGGCCGAGTGGGCCAGGGCCACCGTGACCACGCCCGCCACCGCCTGTGGCAGCAGCATGCTCCAGGTGCCGAAGCCGAAGATCCGCGCGGACAGCCCCATGACCCACAGCGCGAAAGGCGGTTTATCCACGGTGATGAACGAGCCGGAGTCCAGGGCGCCGAAGAAGAAGGCCTTCCAGCTCTTCGTGCCCGACAGGATCGCCGCCGAGTAGTACTCGTTGGCCATGCCGCTCAGCGCCCACGCGTAGAGCGCGAAGGCGAGGCCGAGCACGCCCCACAGCGCGGGTCTCGCCCAGCGGGGCTCCCGCTCGGGCCCGAGGACGACGCGGGCCAGGCGGCCCCTTCCCGGTGCGGCCCCGTGCGAGGCAGGCAGCGTGGTGACGGTCATCGGGAGCTCCTCCTGTCGGGGTTGAAGACCCACACCCGCAGCAGCAGGAAGCGGACCAGGGTGGCCAGCCCGTTGGCGACGATCACCGCCACCAGCTCGACCCGGTGCGGCGCGCCCGAGGGGAGCAGGGCCAGGCCGCCGGTGGTCAGCGCGAGGCCCACCAGGAAGGCGATCAGGCCCTCGACCTGGTGGCGGATCGCGCCCGCGCTCCCCTTCACGCCGAAGGTGAAGCGCCTGTTGGCGGCGGTGTTGGCCACGGCCGTCACGAACAGCGCCACCGCGTTGGCGACGTAGGCGGGGGCCACGAGCCTGAGCAGCGAGTAGAGCAGCAGGTAGGACAGCGTGCTGACGATGCCGATGACCACGAAGCTGGGCAGCTGCCGCGCCATGCCCTTGGGCAGCCGCGCCTGCTGGACGCGCGCGGGCACGGGCAGGTTGGCCGCGCCCGACAGCGCCTTGCGGGCCACCCTGGCCATGCCCCTGAGGTCGTCGGCGGCCGTCCTGACGATGTCGACCCTGCTGTCCGGGTCGTCCACCCAGTCGACGGGCACCTCGTGGATGCGCAGGCCGTGCCGCTCGGCCAGGAGCAGCAGCTCGGTGTCGAAGAACCACTCCTGGTCCTCGACAGCGGGCAGCAGCGCCTGGGCGATCTCGGTGCGGGCAGCCTTGAATCCGCACTGCGCGTCGGAGAAGCCCGCCCCCATCACGCCGCGCAGCAGCAGGTTGTAGGTGCGCGAGAGGAACTCCCTCTTCGGCCCCCGCACCACGTTGGCCGTCCTGACCAGGCGGGTGCCGATGGCCAGGTCGCTGTGGCCCGACAGCAGCGGCGCCACCAGCGGGAGGAAGGCGTCGAGGTCGGTGGACAGGTCGACGTCCATGTAGCTGACCACGTCGGCCTCGCTGGCCGCCCACACCTGCCGCAGCGCCCGTCCCCGCCCCTTCTCCTCCAGGTGGACGGCGTTCACCTCCGGGTGGCACGCGGCCAGCTCCTGGGCGATCTGCCAGGTGGTGTCGGAGCTGGCGTTGTCGGCGATCGTGATGCGGAAACCGTAGGGAAAGGACCCTGCGAGGTAGCCGTGCAGCCGCTCGATGCTCGCCCGCAGCGCCCGCTGTTCGTTGTGGACGGGAACGACCACCTCGACCAGCCGCGTCTTGACTGCTGTCTTCATGGTTCCAAGGTCTCGGGTGCGACTTGGACCTGACTGAGCCGGCGATTAAGACTGACTGAGAACCGGTGAACCGGGCAGCCGAATCCAGGCCACGGCGCCGCCACCTGCGGCGTTGTCCAGCCGCACCTGTCCCCCCGCCTCCTTGACGGCCTGCGCCACGATCGCCAGCCCGAGCCCCGAACCCGGCAGGCTGCGGGCGGACGGCGAGCGCCAGAACCGCTCGAAGACGTGCGGCAGCTCCTCGGCGGGGATGCCCGGCCCGTGGTCACGGACCGTCAGCTCGCCCTCGTGCAGCGCGACCTCGACCTTGCCGCCCGGGCTGAACTTGGCGGCGTTGTCGAGCAGGTTGACGACGGCGCGTTCGAGCGAGGAGGGGTTGCCCTCGACGTACCAGGGTGCGAGGTCGGTGGTGACGTCCGCGCCGCGCAGCCTGGCGCGCGCGACCGCGGCGCTGACGACGTCGTGGAAGGCCAGCTCGACGTGCGGCTCGTGGTCGCCCTCGCCGCGCGAGAGCTGAAGCAGGTCGCCGACGAGCGTGGACAGCTCCTCGAACTGGGCCTTGACGTTGACGAGCAGGCGCTCCTTGGCCTTGGGCTCGATGGCCCTGCCGGTGTGCTCGCTGCGCAGCAGCAGGTCGATGTTGGTGCGCAGGCTGGTGAGAGGGGTGCGCAGCTCGTGTCCCGCGTCGGCGACGAGCTGCTGCTGGCGGTCGCGGGAGCCGGCCAGGGCGGCGGTCATCGCGTTGAAGGAGCGGCTGAGGCGGGCGATCTCGTCGGTGCCCTCGACGGGGATCGTCGTGTTGAGATCCTCGGTCTGGGCGATGTGCTCGACGGCCTTGGTGAGCCTGCCGACGGGCCGCAGAGCGGTACGCGAGACGAGCAGCCCGGCCGAGGCCGCCCCGAGCACCCCGATCGCCGCCACCACGGCCAGGATCAGGGCGAGGTTGCGCAGCGTGCTCTGCATCTGGTAGGTGTAGCGGCCCTCCAGGATCACTATGCCGCTCGGCGCGCCCGGCGCGCGGTCAGGGGGCCGCTCGAAGGTCGCCATCACGCGCACCGGCTTGCCGTCGGTCGTGGTGCCGAAGCGGAAACCCGGCCTGCCGTGGTTGCCGAACACGAGCCTGTCCTGGGGTTCGACCTTGATCGGTGGGCCGAGCGAGCACGTCGTGCCGTCCTCGAACAGGACCGTGGCGATCCCCGAGAAGGGGTCGGAGGTCCCCGCCTCCTCGCAGTTGTCGACGAGCCAGCGCTTGTTCGAAGGGCTCTCGGGCTCGGCCAGCGCGTGGTCGAGCTGGGCGTAGAGCTCCCTGTTGACGATGAACCAGCACAGTCCCGCCGAGGCCGCGATCGCCACCGCCACCGCCACCGTGACCAGCAGCGTCAGCCGCGACCTCAGGCTGCGCCGTCTCACGCGGCGGCTCTCAGCACGTACCCCACCCCGCGCACGGTGTGGATCAGCCGGGGCTCACCCTCGGCCTCCAGCTTGCGCCGCAGATACATCACGTAGACGTCCAGCGAGTTGGAGGAGGGCTCGAAGTCGAACCCCCACACCTCCTCGAGGATCTGCTCCCTCGTCAGCACCTGGCGCGGATGGGTGAGCAGCAGCTCCAGCAGCAGGTACTCGGTCCTGGTCAGGTCGAGCCGCCGCGCGCCCCTGGTCACCTCGCGGGTGGCGGGCTCCATCCGCAGGTCGCCGAAGGCCAGCGCGCCGCTGTCGGAGCCGCCGCCGCCGAGCGAGCTGCGCCGCAGCAGGGCCCGGACCCTGGCCAGCAGCTCGTCCAGCTCGAAGGGCTTGACGAGATAGTCGTCGGCGCCCGCGTCGAGCCCCGAGACCCGGTCGCCGACGGCGTCGCGGGCGGTGAGCATGAGGACGGGCACGTGGTTGCCTCCCGCGCGCAGCCTGCGGCAGGCGGTCAGGCCGTCCAGCCTGGGCATCATGACGTCGAGGAGCACGGCGTCGTAGCCCTCGCGCGCCAGCTCCTCCAGCGCGGCCTGGCCGTCGGAGACGGTGGCGACCCGGTAGCCCTCGAACTCGAGGCTCGACTGCAGCGCCTCCCTCAGCGCGGGCTCGTCGTCGACCACCAGCAACCGTGCGCCATCACTCATGGTCACCAACGGTAGACCGGCTTCATGAGAACGTCATGAAGGTCCGGTCAGAAGTGCCATCGCGGCGTTGTGTCCCGGGATGCCGCTGACGCCTCCTCCGCGCCGCGCTCCCGCGCCGCACAGCAGGATCCGCGGGTGCTCGGTCTCGACGCCCCACCGGCCCGCCTCGCCGTAGGGCCAGCTGAGGTCCTGGTGGAAGATGTGCCCGCCGGGCAGGCCCGCCTCCCGTTCCAGGTCGAAGGGGGTCTTGGCCTCGATGCACGGGGTGCCGTCGGGCGCGAGGAGCAGGCAGTCCTCGAGGGGCTCGGCCAGGACGGAGTTGATCGACCGCAGCGTCGCCGCCACCGCTTCATCGCGATATTTCGGGAAAAGTCGGGCGGGCATGTGGAGGCCGAAGAGGGTCATCGTCTCGGCCTTCAGCCCGGGGCCCAGGATCGACGGATCGGTCAGCGAATGGCAGTAGACCTCGGCGGGCGGCACATCGGGAACCTCGCCGGCGGCCGCCTGCTCGTAGGCGCGGGCCAGCTGGTCGCGTCCCTCGTTGATGTGGAAGGTGCCGCTGAAGGCCTCGCGCGGGTCCACGCTCGCGTCCTTCAGCCTGGGCAGCCTGCTCAGCACCATGTTGACCTTGAGCTGCGCCCCCTCGGGGACGGCCGGCTCCCGTCCCATCAGGCGGTCCAGTACGGCGGGCGGCAGGTTGACCAGGACGTGCGAGCCGTTCACCGCGTGCTCGCCCCCGGCGTCGCGGAAGGTCACCTCGCCCGAGGGGTCGATGCCCACGATCTCGGCGCCGGTCCTGATCTCGGCCCCCGCCTCCCTGGCCGCCGACTCCAGCGCCTGCGTGACCGCGCCCATCCCGCCGACGGGCACGTTCCAGTCGCCGGTGCCGTCGCCGATCACGTGGTAGAGGAAGCACCTGTTGGCCAGCAGATCCTCTGAGGGGTCGGCGAAGGTGCCGATCAGCGCGTCGGTCAGCACCACCCCTCGCACGGTGTCGTCGGCGAACCTCTCGTCGACCGTCTGCCCGATCGGCCTCTCGAACAGGTCGCGCCACGCCACCTCGTCCTCGACCAGCTCGCGCAGCTCCCATGCGGGGCGCAGCGGTTCGAGCAGCGTCGGCGCGACGCGCTCGGCCAGGCGCGCGGTCATGCCGTAGAACTCCCGCCAGGCCCGGTAGTCGGACTCGCCGCCGGTGACCTGGGCGAAGGACGCCCTGGTGCGCTCCTCGTCGGCGTTGTCGACCAGCAGGCCGCCGTTCCCCACGGGGGTGTAGGAGGCGTAGCGGCGGCCGCGCAGCTGGAGGCGCAGCCTCAGGTCCTTGACGACCTTCGTGGGCAGCAGGCTGACGAGGTAGGAGTAGCGCGAGAGGCGGGCGTCCACGCCGGGGAAGGCCCTGGTGGAGATGGCCAGGCCACCGACGTGGTCCTGCCGCTCGAGCACGAGCACCCTGCGGCCCGCCCTCGCCAGGTAGGCGGCTGCGACCAGGCCGTTGTGCCCTGCGCCTGCGATCACGACATCGTACGACATACGTCCTATTTGTCCTGGATGGCCGGCGAATCGTCAAGGCCGGGAGGCGATCGCCAGCAGCGTCGCGGCCGGCCCCGTCAGCGTCCTGCCGCGCCGCCAGACCGCGCGCAGGCTGCGCACCAGGTTGAGGCCGGCCAGCGGCACCTCGACCAGCCGTCCTGTGGCCAGCTCCGCCTCCACCGCGTGCCCGCTCAGCACCGCGGGCGCCGAGCCCGCCTGCGCCGCGCCCTTGACCGCGGAGTTCGACCCCAGCTCCAGCCGGGGGCAGGCCACGTGCTGCCCCGCGAAGGCCAGGTCGAGCGTCTCCCTGGTGCCCGACCCCGGCTCGCGCACCACCAGCGGGGTGGCCGCCAGCTCCGCCACTCTCAGCACCGTACGGCGGCGCGCCCACGGATGCGCGGGAGCGACCACGACCACCAGCCTGTCGGTGGCCACCACCCTGCTGGCCAGGCCGTCGGGCACCGTCGGCCCCTCCACGAACCCCAGCTCGACCTTCTCGCCCAGCACCCTGGCCGCCACGTCGGTGGAGTTCATGACGTCGAGACCGACCTGGATGTCGGGCTCGCGTGCCTGCAGCTCGCCCAGCCAGCGCGGCACCAGGTACTCCGCCACCGTCATGCTGGCCGCGACGTGCAGCTGCGCGGCCTCGCCCTGCCGTACGGCCTCGACGCCGCGCATCAGCTCGCGGGCGGCGGCCAGCACGTGGGCCGCCCAGCCCGCGACCATCCTGCCCTCCGCGGTGAGCGCCGAGCCGCGCGGCGTGCGCTCGAGCAGCGGCACGCCGAGGCGGCGTTCGAGGCGGGCGATGCGCTTGCTGGCCGAGGGCTGCGCGATGCCCGCGGCCCTGGCCGCCTGGCCGAGGCTGCCCAGCTCGCCCACGTCGACCAGGAGCTGCAGGGACTCCAGGTCGGGGAGTTCACTCATAGCCTCAGGCTATGACCTCCCAGGCAAGATCGGTCTACTGGCCGTCTCCACGGGGCCGAACACTGGGACCATGACCCTCACCGCCGGCGCTCCCCCCGCCGCAGGACGGCTCCTGCCTGGTCTCGCCCTCACCGCCGCCGCGGTGGCCGTCGCCCTGGTGGTCAACAGGCTGGTGCCCATGCTCAGCCCCGCGGTCGTCGCCGTGGCGCTGGGTGCCGCCCTCGCCAACACCGCGGGGATCGGCGCTTCGGTCGCGCCCGGCGTCAGGTTCGTCTCCCGCACGGTGCTGCGGACCGCGATCGTCCTGCTGGGCCTGCAGATCGCGCTGCCCGACGTGCTGGCGCTCGGCTGGCAGCCCATCGCCGTCATCGCGCTGGCCACGGGGCTGACCTTCACGATCACCCCGCTGATCGGCCGGCGCCTCGGCCTGTCCCCCGGCACCTCGCTGCTGGTCGCCACGGGCGTGTCCATCTGCGGCGCGGCGGCCGTGGCGGGGATGCACGAGGCCACGGGCGGCGAGGGCGGCGTCAGCGACGACGACGACGCGGCCGGCGCGCTGAGCGTGGTGGTGCTGTACGGCACGGCGCTGATCGTGCTGTTGCCCCTCACCGCGTCGTGGCTGGGCCTGTCGGCGCGGCAGCTCGGTGTGTGGACGGGCGCCTCGGTGCACGAGGTCGCCCAGGTGGCGGCGATCGGGGCGGCCACGGGCGGCGCCGTCCTCGCGGTCGCGGTCACGGTGAAGCTGGCCAGGGTGGTGCTGCTGGCCCCGCTCGTCGCGCTGACCACGCTGCGCACGGGCCTGTCCCGCCGGCGCTCGGCCCCGCTGGTCCCGCTCTTCGTGCTCGGGTTCCTGCTCATGGTGGCCGTACGGAGCACCGGCCTGGTGCCGCACGCCGTCACCGACGTGGCGCCCAGGATCAGCGGCCTGCTGCTCGCCGCCGCGCTGTTCGGCCTGGGCACCGGCATCGACGCCCGCAAACTCCTCAGGGGCGGCAGGGCGCTGCTGCTCGGCGCGATCTCCACGGCGCTGATCGGCGCGATCTCCCTCGCCCTCGTGGCACTGTTCGTCTGACCTTGGGTAACCTGCTCCTTTTGGAACAATCCCCGGCCATTGCCCCGTTCCAGAAGAGACCAGCGCCGGCACGTCCAAGGAGCTCGAACCACCTCATGCCCAGCACCACTGACCCCGCCCTCCGCCCGTCCGCCGAGGTCGCCGAGGCGCTCGCCTCGGGCGCTCCCGTCGTGGCCCTCGAGTCCACGATCATCTCTCACGGGCTGCCGCAGCCGCGGAACCTGGAGGTCGCCAGGGAGCTGGAGGAGATCGTCCGCAAGGCGGGCGCGGTTCCCGCCACCATCGCCGTGCTGGACGGTGTGGCCAGGATCGGCCTGGACGAGGTCGAGCTGGTGCGCATCGCGACCGAGCCTGGCCTTCGTAAGCTGGGCCAGCGCGACCTGCCCGTCGCCGCCGCCCTCGAGGCCAGCGGCGCCACCACCGTCTCGGCGACCTCGTTCCTCGCCGCCCGCGCGGGCATCCGCGTCTTCGCCACCGGCGGCCTCGGCGGCGTGCACCGGGGCTGGACCGAGGAGCAGGACGAGTCCGCCGACCTCGACACGCTGGCCCGCACCCGCATCACCGTCGTCTGCGCGGGCGTGAAGTCGATCCTCGACGTGCCCGCCACGCTGCAGCGCCTGGAGACCCGCGGCGTCACCATCGCGGGGCTGCGCACCGACACCTTCCCCGGCTTCTACCTGCACAGCTCCGGAGAGCCGATCGACTGGCGGATCGAGTCGCCCGAGCAGGCCGCCGCCATCATGCGCGGCCAGGACGCCCTGGGCGGCCCTGAGACCGCGCTGATCATCGCCAATCCGGTGCCCGTCGCCGAGCAGCTCGACCCCGCCCTGCACGACCGCGTGCTGGCCGAGGCGCTGGCCGCCGCCGAGCGCGAGGGCGTCACGGGGCAGGCCATCACCCCGTTCCTGCTGTCGTACCTCGTGCGCGGCACCGACGGCGCCTCCCTCGAGGCCAACCTGGCCGCCGTCCGCGGCAACGTCCGCGTCGCCAGCGACATCGCGGTCGCGTGGTCCGGGAGATGAGCGCAGGGCTCCTGGTGATCGGCGACGTCGTCACGGACGTCGTCGCCCTCCACGGCGCGCCCGTGAGCACCGGCACCGACACCGCGGCCGACATCGTGCTGCGTCCGGGCGGCTCGGGGGCGAACACCGCCTCGTGGGCCGCCCACCTGGGCGCCGACGTCCGTCTGCTCACCAGGGTCGGCTTCGACACCGGCGAATGGCACACCGCCGAGCTGACCAAGGCGGGCGTGCGCCCGCACGCCCGCGTCGACCCCGACCACCCGACCGCCGTGGTCATCGCGATGGTCGACGTCACCGGCGAGCGCTCCATGCTCACCAACAGGGGCGCGGGCGGCCGCATCTCCGCCGACGACTGGTCGCCCGACCTGCTGGACGGCGTGCGCCACCTCCACCTGTCCGGCTACACGCTGTTCGCCGAGCCCGGTCTCCAGCTGGCCAGGCTGGCGATGGCCGCCGCCTCGTCGCTCGGCCTGACGATCAGCGTGGACCCGGCCTCGACCGGCTTCCTGCGCGACTTCGGCGTCGAACGCTTCCTGACCGAGACCGCGCCCGCCGGCCTGATCATTCCCAACAGGGACGAGGCGCTCCTGCTGACCGGCGCCGCCACCCCGCAGGCCGCCGCCTCGGCCCTCAGCCTCAGGTACGGCACGGCGGTGGTGAAGCTCGGCGCGGAGGGCGCGATCCTCGCCACGGAGGGACGCGTAACCGCCGCCACCGCGGGCAGAGAGCGCGACGTGATCGACTCCACCGGCGCAGGCGACGCCTTCGCGGCGGGTTTTCTCACCGCGAGACTCAGGGGCGGCTCTGACCTGGCATCTCTCGAGGCGGGGTGCTCGGCGGGAGCCGACGCGGTGGCCATCGTGGGGGGACGCCCACGGTACGGTTTGGGTTCCAATCGTCTTTACCCTATTCACACCGATTGATAGCTTGCGGCGTAGGCTGCACCATTAGCCACACGCGTCACAACTTTTGGGGAGGATGCGGTCCGCCGATGGACGTCGAGTCATCGATCTGCCTGAGCGACCTGGTCCCTGCGCTGCGCTGGAGCCGTCCTCAGCAGGTCGCCGAAGCCCTGGCCGACCCTCGACTCCCCGCCGGCTGGTGGGGTTCGCTCTCGCTGTCGCGAGCCCTCGGCACCACCGGTGTCGAGTGGATGTGCGAACGGCTCGCGCGGCTCGCGGCCTCCCGCTGGGACCACCTGCCGCTGGCCGACGTGCTGCCCGCGCTGCACGTGCACCAGGTGGACCCGTCCCTGCCCGGCTGGCCCGAACCCGCCCGCACGGTGATCACCGGGCTGGGCGGATGGCGGGTGCTCCGCCGGCTCAGCACGGGCGACCTCGGCGCGCCGTCCTCCTCCGCCTCGACCGAGGTCGTGGTGGGCTCGGTGTTCAGGGAGGTCCTCGGGCGCATCCCCGCGACGTCGGAGGCCCCAGCCGTACGTCCGGCGGGAGCGCTCCCCCAGCGTCCCGCCAACGTCCCCGCCCAGGGGGCGCCTTCGGGCGGGTTCTTCTCGCCCCAGCAGGCCGGCGGTCAGGGGACTCCGTCCCATCCCGGCGCGGCCCATCCCGGCGCGTCCGGTCTCGGCTCTCCCGTGCAGGGGCCCGCCGCGGCGGGCCCGTCCGGCCCTTCGGCTCCCGGCTCGGCCACGCCGGACGCTCCCGGAGTCTCCCGTCCCGGCTCACAGGCTCCCGGGGCCGGCGCTCCTGGCCAGCCCGCGTCTCAGGGCCAGGACCAGGGCGCGCCCCTGCCGCAGCGGCCCGGCGGCCCCGCCTCCACCGGCTCGTTCCCGGGCCAGCCCGGCGGCGGCCCATCGACAGGACCCTTCCCGAACCAGCCTGGCGCCCCCGGCGCGGGCCCCTCGACCGGCTCGTTCCCGAGTCAGCCCGCGGTAGGTCCTTCGACCGGCTCGTTCCCGAGTCAACCCGCCGTCGGTCCCTCCACCGGCTCCTTCCCGAGTCAACCCGCCGTCGGTCCCTCCACCGGCTCCTTCCCGAGTCAACCCGCCGTCGGTCCCTCCACCGGCTCCTTCCCGAGCCGGCCCGCGGTGGGTCCTTCGACCGGCTCCTTCCCGAGCCAGCCCGGTGGCGGGCCTTCCACCGGGTCCTTTCCCGCCGTGGGCCCCTCAAGCGGAGCCTTCCCCGGTCAGGCCGGGCAGCCAGGGCCAGGGTCCAACGGCTCGCACCCGGGCCAGCCGGGCTCGCAGGGCCAGGCCGGCTCGCAGGCCGGTCCCGGCGCGAAGCAGGCGCCGGGCCAGCCCGGACAACCCGGTCAGCCGCATCCTGGTCAGACGGGTCAGCCGGGCCAGGTCTCGCCTTTCGCGCCGCCGTCCCCCAGCTCCTACGCGCCACCCACTTTCGCCGCGCCACCCATCGCGGAGACGCCTGACGACGACTACCCCATGGTGCGCGTCGTCGACGGGCTGTTCCGCTCCTTCGACCGGCTCGAGCTGGCCGTCGCGGTCAATCGCCTGTTCGCCGCCGAGCCCGACACCCTGCGCACCCTCGCCCACAAACTCCTGGTCGACAGGGACGTGCTGTCCCAGGCCCAGCGCACCGCCGAGGAGCGCGTGCTGCACTGGCTGCGCTCCTCCGAGTCCGCGCCGGTGACCGGCCACATGTTCCGTCTCACCGAGTGGCTCGGCACCGCCGCCACCGAGGACCAGCTCATCGGCGCCGACCCTGCCCACCCCGTCATCGTGCCCACCCTGCGCAGCCCGCTGTGGCGGGTGCTCGTCACGCTCATGCCCGACCGTCGTCTGCAGGACGGCTGGCTCGTCGTGGGCGACCTGACAGGACTGCAGGCGCGCACCAGGCAACTGCTCGCGGCCCATCCCGCCGACGCCGACGTCGAGGAGCTGCTGGCCGAGCTCGGCATCAGGCGGCACTCGGCCAAGGCCTGGCTCGACGCGCTGCCCGCCGAGGCGCCCTCCGACGGGCCCAGCGCGCAGCCGGCCGTCCAGCAGCCGCTGCCACGCCGTACGCCCGGGGCCAACGGCCACCACCACAGAGGCGGACAGCCCGTGCCGCCCGCGCCGCCGCAGCAGATCGACCCCAGCGCGGCGCTGGCCACGCTGTCGGCGCTGTCAGGCGGACGCTCTCCCCTGCTCGCCGGCTCCTCCGCGCCGCCGCCTCTGCTGGCGGGCGCGCCCTCCACGCCGCCGCCCCCGCCGCCGAGCCCGACCTCCGATCCGCGCCGGTGGCAGCGCATCGACGTCACGCCCGAGCACCTGCGCGGCGCGCCCGTGGCGGTTCCCGAGGGGTATGCCGCCCAGCTCGGGATGCGCCCCGGCACCCTGCTGTCGGTGACGGGGCCGGGTGACAACGCGGTGGTGCTCGTCTGGCGCGACCAGCAGCCGGTCTTCGACTCGTTGCAGCCCGTGCTGATGCGCCTGAACGCCAGGCCCGGCGACCAGGTGTACGTCACGGTCGACGGCTACCGCCTCGACGCCCAGCTCACCAGCTGACCCTCCCCCCGCCGACGTCACAGGAGGGTGTAGTCGAGCAGGGTCGGCGGCCAGAGCGGCTCGTCGCCCGCCATGGCCTGCGGCTCGTAGGTGTGCAGCTCCAGTACGAGGTCCTCGGCGCACCAGTAGGCCGCGTCGGGGTGGGCGTCCTTGCCGCACCACAGCGCGCGCTCCCGGTGGATCACGTACGCGAAATAGACGTACGACTCGACGTCCCGGTGGGCGACGCGGGCGGTCTCCAGCCCCTCGGGCACCTCGTGGACCAGGCCGGTCCCGCCGTCCATGAAGAGGTACCAGGAGTGCGGCGAGTCGAGCATGAACACCGCGCCCAGGTCGTCTGGAAGGCTGGCGCAGGCGCGCAGCTCCCGCGCGTCCTCCTCGGGCCACGTCTCCGTCATGGGCTTGACGCAGCGCAGGCTGTCGCCCGTCCAGTCCTCCTCGTGCACGCCGTTCGTGGGCAGGCCGACCTCGGCCAGGAACCGGCGGGTGGGCCCGTGGGTGATGGCGGGATGGATCTCCTCCGGCGTCAACCGGATGACGCCGCCCGTGCCGTACAGGCTCTCCAGCAGCTCGCGCGTGACCCTGACCGGGGGCCGGCAGAGCGGGAGCGGCGCGATGCCCTCCGGTCCGCCGGCCAGGCGTTCGTGCCCGGCCAGGTGCAGGCGCGCGTACTCGGGAGGGGACAGCTCCACCGAGACCGGCCAGCCGCGCATGACGGCCGCCAGCTCACGGTGCGCCTCGGGAGGCGGGGCCACGGCCTCGGCCAGGGCGGGCAGGTCCACGGCATACGCGGGCAGGCCCGGCTCGGCGAGGGGCAGATGTTCGGCGGCCTCCGCCACGCCGCGGGCGGCCGCCTCCGGGTCGTCGCGGTGGCGTCCGCAGTGCAGCAGCCGCCAGGTGTACGGGCCGATCGGGGCGAAGGCGAGGGCGAGCGTGCCGACGGCGGCGCGGGCCGCCGCTGACAGGCCGCCCAGCCAGGCGCCCGCCACGCGCTCCGCGATGGGCAGGCCCGGCCCCGGGTCGGCGCCCCGGGCGCGGGCGGCGATGGCGGCGAGCGCCGGGGAGGGGTAGACCTGGTTCGCGGTGAAAGGGGAGCGCCCGGCGCGCTCGGCCGCGTACCACGCGGTGAAGGCGTCCAGGTCGGTGCAGCGCGGGTCGTCCAGGTCCAGCACGAAGACCGGCACGCCGGAAAGCTCGGCCGAGCCGGTCAGACAGGACCGCAGGGCGGCGGGGTCGGGGAACTCCACGAGCAGGCGGACGCGCGGGTCGGCGGCCAGGGGGCGGACCAGCTCGGCGAGGGTGCGTCCGGGGTCGGCGCTGCGATGCGGGTCGGCGAGCGTGACGAGCACGGGCCGGTCGAGGGCGGCCAGCGGACCGGTGAGGGCGCGGCCTGGGCCGGCGTTTTCGTGCGCCGGCGGTCCGTTCGGTTCGTCGCCGTCGAGCCGCAGCTGCCGAGCCAGCTCGCGTACGGCCTCCTCGACCTCCATGCCGCGCAACCAGACGGCGGCCTCGGCCGCGCTCGCGTAGCCCGACCAGTGCCAGACGGTGGAGTGGCTGAACCAGGCCAGCAGCCGGGTCTTGCCCGAGGCGGGCGAGCCGGTGACGACGCAGATCCGCGGCCCGTACGGGTCCTCGCGCCAGCGCAGCAGCGCCCCGGCGGCGGGCGCGCGGCCGGCGGTGGGCTCGTCGCGGATGCCGCGCTCGGGCCGTCGCTCCAGCCAGGCGGGCCGGGAGCCGTCGAGGTAGTCGGGGACCACAGACAGCTCGCAGGAGGCGTGCAGCCCTCCGACGGCCTGCCGGGTCCGGGCGCTGACGGCCTCGTGGTAGTCCGCCATCTGCGCCGCGGTCCTGGCCCACTTCTCCCGCACCGCGCTCACGCACGGTCGGTCCTTGTGCCGGATCAGGCGCATGCCGTCGCCGTCGTGCTCGTCGGCGAGGTCTCGCAGGTGCTCGAAGAAGACCCGCTGGGCCTTCCGCAGCGCGCGGACGTGGTCGCGCAGTGGCCGCACCTCGGGGCGGTCGCCGAGCTCGGCGAGCACTCCGTCGAAGTGGTCCAGCCGGGCGTCCGGCCAGGGCAGGCCGACGACGCGAAAAGCGCCGGAGAGGTCTCGGGGGAGGTCGCGCGGTAGATCCATGGCTGCGACGAGCGTAACGCATCGTGACCTTTCGCCTCCTGCGTCACTTCGGCATGCCGTAGCGTGACCGGCCCGCCGCGCCCCTCACCGCCTCAGGACTCCTGGGGAGCCCGCGCCCTGGACTGCTCAGCTGTAGGCCTCTCGCTGGTCTTCGACGCGCTGCTGGTCGTCCGCGAGGACGACTCCGTCGACCGCCACGAGGTCGAGCGGGTGCTCGTGGAGGAAGGTGATGAACCACGGCAGCCGGTAGGCCTTGGCGACCGCCGTGTTGAGCTTCTTCAGCATCGTGCGCTTGACGTCGAGGTCGACGCCCTCGGGTACATGGGCGACGAATGCGGGCCTGGCCGGTTCGGAGCCGAGGAGCCCGTTCTGGCTCACGCTGTCCAGCGCCCACTCGCGCAGGAAGATCCGTGTGTCGTCAGGGAACGGGTAGGCCTCGCGCATGGCTTCGTACATCGCCTTCACGAGTTCCCGCTTGGTCTCGAGGTCGGCACCGGTGGGCACGTCGAGGTATCCGATGGGCATGTCCTTCTCCTGTTCTTGTGGGTGGCCAGTCCGCCGACGCCGGTTCCCGTTCGGGAAGTTCTGTCGTCGGGGATCGACCGGGCCGCAGACGCGGTCGCGGCTCGGCCGGCGCAGTCCATCGCGTTCGCGACTCAGTGCCGTGCATCGCGGTCGCGGCTCGGGCCGGTTCAGTCCATCGCGTTCGCGGCTCAGTGCCGTCCATCGCGGTCGCGGCTCGGCCGGTTCAGTCCATCGCGGTGGCCTCGATCGCGACGAGCAGGTCAGGCCCTGCGAGGCTCGCGACGCCGAGCACGGTGGTGGCGAAGCGCTTGCCCCCGAAGCGCTTCGTCGCAAGAGGGAAGTGCTGCAGCAGGCTGTTGACGTCGGTGGTGTAGAAGTTGAGCCGGACCACGTTGGCGAGGGTCATGTCGGCGCCGGCCAGGACCGCTTCGAGGTTGTCGAGCGCGAGCCCGAGCTGGGCGGCCAGGTCACCCGGGTGCTGCGAGTCGCCGTTGGCGTCGACTGCGTCCTGTGCGCTGCAGATGAGCTCTCGTCGGCGCCCCTCGACGAGCTGCGCCTGGTCGAAGCCGAGCGGGACCGAGAACGGCCAGGGGTTGACGGCTGTGCGCTCCATCGATATCAGCCCTTCCTATCGACTAGTGACTACTTTCTATCGGGAAGTACTGACAGGTCTAACAGGTAGCTGATGCATGGTCAAGAGCGAGTCGCCATGGGTATGGTGGAAACCATGACGACGAACCGTCCGTACGGTGATGGGTGCGCGATCGCGACCGCACTCGACCATGTGGGCGAGCGGTGGGCCCTGCTGATCGTTCGCGAACTCCTGCTCGGCCCGAAACGGTTCACCGACCTGCAGGCCGGACTGCCGAACGCGGGTCCCAAGGTCCTGGCCCAGCGACTGCGGGAACTGGAGGCCGCCGGCGTCGTACGGCGCCGCACCCTTCCCCCACCGGCCGCCTCGCAGGTCTACGAGCTGACCGAATGGGGCACCGCGTTGGATCCCGTCGTCGTCGCGCTGGGACACTGGGGCGCGCTCGCGCCTGAACGATCCTCTGACCCTGTGAGTGCGGACTCCGCGATGATCAGGCTGCGCAGCCTGTTCAGCCCGCAGCCAGAACGACCTTGGAGCGCCACCTACGAGATACGCCTCGGCCGATACCGCTTCACCCTCCGGGTCGCCGACGGCCACCTCGTCGACGTGAGGCGTGGAGAGCCGCACGACCCACCCGACACGATCATCGACTCCGACCCCGACACCTTGTCCCGTGTCCTCGGCGACCAGGAGGCCTTCGCCGAAGCCGTCACCGACGGATGGCTCACCATCACCGGCGACGACCAGTCCGGCCAACGCCTCTTCGATGCCGCACAGAACAAGGCCATCAACGTCTGACAGACATCCCGAGCACGGTGCCGCCACGCGAGGCCGTGCTCGCCTTGTCGCTCCAGCCTGCTGAGCCCGGCCGTCAAGACCTCCTGCGCCAACCCCTTCACCCTCGACGAGACCGGCGCCGGACACGCGCGCGTTCCGGATCCGAGGGACATCGGCACCGGGTCGGCGCTGAGCCCTGTCCGGACAGCTCAGCGCCCTGCGGCCCGCAGGGGCAGGTCGTGCCGGTTATGCGGTGGTGAAGAGGTGGAGGCGGTGGGCGGTGGCGGCGGCCTCGCCTCGTGAGGCGGCGCCGAGCTTGGCGAGGATGTTCGACACGTGGACGCTGACCGTCTTGACCGAGATGAACAGCTCCCCCGCGATCTCCCTGTTGCTCAACCCCCTCGTGACCAGCTTCAGCACCTCGAACTCGCGGGCGGTCAGCCCGAGCCTGGTCTCCTCGGCCGGAGCCTCCCCCGTGAGGGAGATGCGGGCGCGGCGGGCCAGCGAGTCGATCTCGGCCAGGAGGGGCACGGCCCCGAGCCGTTCGGCCAGCGCGCGGGCCGTGGACAACCGCTCGGCCACCGACTCGCGAACGCCGCCCGCCTGACCCACCGGCTCTTTTCCGCCCGGCGGCGCGATCGCCGCCTCCGCTGCGGCCAGCAGCGTCTGGGCCCGCGCGTACGGCTGGCTCAGCGCCTCCCACGCCTGCGTCGCGGTGTCCCATGCGGCCAGGTCGCGGGAGATCATCGCGGCGAAGGTGAGGCTCTGCGCCCGCTGGAGTTCGCCCCTGATCTCGAGCTTCTCCGCCACCTCGCGCAGCCTCAGCGCCACCTGCTCGGCGGTGGCCTCCTCGCCGTCGGGAAGCGCCGCTCCCGGCAGCCCCATCACACCGCGCGCCACGACGGACGAGCCGGGCGGACCCGCCACGGTGGACGGGCCAGGCCCGCCCTGCGTACCGGACGGGCCGGGGCGGGCCGCCGTACCGGGAGAGCCCGGCGCGCCCGCGCGGCCGGGGATGATCACGGTGGCGGCGTGGAGGGCGGAGACGAGGAAGGGCCAGCCGTAGCGGGGGCTGGCATAACGGGGGTTGGCGTGCGCGTCCTCCGCGCGCAGGACCGCGGCGATCAGCTCGAGCGCCTGCGCGTCGTGCCCCTGGGCCAGGCGCAGCTTGAGCTCCCTGCGCAGGTTCGGCAGCAGGGTCTGGTCGCGGTAGGTGCCCTTGGCGAGAATGCTGTGACTTTCGTGGAAGAGCGCCTCGGCCCCTTCGACGTCGCCGCGGGCCAGCAGGATGTCGAGGGAGAACCCCATGAGGCTGGCCCGGTAGGGAGGGGGCGGCGCCAGGTCGAGCGCGTGCTCGATGACCTCGAGCGCTTCGTCCCACCGGCCCAGCGACACCAGCGGCTCGGCCAGGTTGATGGCGAGGAACGCGCCCGAGGTGCGGGCGACGCCGTACTCCTCGGCCTGGGCGATGCCCCTGCGGGCGACCTCGGTGGCGGCCTCGTGGCGCCCCCAGCCCTCCAGCGTGTCGGACTCGGAGATGGCCGCGCGCATCAGCGCGGTGTAGGCGCGCGCCTCGCCCGCGATCCTTCTGGCCTCGGCGTAGCCGGTGAGGTCCTGGTTGGTGTCCGCGCGGTGGCTGCGCGACCAGGTGAGGGTGATGAGCGCCTGGGCCTCGGTCGTAGCGTCGCCGATCTGGCGGGCGATGCGCAGCGCCTCAGCGGCGTGCGCCTCCTTCTCCGCCCAGACGTCGGGCGTGTTGAGCATGCGCGCCAGACCCTCCAGGATCCTGGCGCGCAGCGCGCTGGGCGGCGAGGCGGGCACCAGCCGGGCCGCCGTGCGCAGGTCGTCGACGTAGCCCGCGCGCCCGAGGTCGTAGGCGGCCAGGGCCGCGCCTGCGCAGCAGCCCCGCCGTGATCGTGGGGTCGCGCTCGGGGTCGACCAGCCGCAGCGCCGCCCGCGACAGGGAGATGGCCCGCTCGAACTCGCCCGCGAGGTGCGCCACGAGGATGACGGTGCTCAGCACCTCGAGATGGTCGGTCTCGAGCAGCTCGGCGGCGTCGGGCACCTGATCCCACAGCTCCAGCACCCTGGTGAGCATTCTGAGTTGCTCGTCGTAGGCGGTGGCCTTCCTGGCGGCCGCCGCCGCCCGCCACGCGCTGATCAGCGCGGGCCGTACGTCGTGGGCGGCGTGCCAGTGGTGGGCCAGCTCGATCGCCGCCCTGGTGGCGGGCAGCAGCAGCGGGTTGTCCTCGAGCGTCTTGGCGAAGCGGGTGTGCAGGCGGGTGCGCTCGCCCGGCAGCAGGTCGTCGTGGACGGCCTCGCGGATCAGCGCGTGGCGGAAGGAGTAGCCCTCGCCGTCGACGACCAGCACGTTTCCGGCCACGGCGGGCCGCAGCGCCCTGGACAGCGACCCCTCGTCGAGCCCGGCGACGGCCGTCAGCAGCGCGTGCTCGATCCTGGCGCCGCCCGCGCTGGCCACCCGCAGCAGCTCCTGGGTCTCCTCCGGCAGCCGCTCGACGCTGGCCAGCAGCAGGTCGCGCAGCGACTCGGGGACCGTGTCGTGCCCGTCGCCCGCCAGCAGCGCCTCGACGAAGAGCGGGTTGCCCTCGCTGCGCGAGTAGACGTCGTCCACGTCGAGCCTGCCCGGCAGGCCGCCGAGGATGCTCGACGCCTGCTCGACCACCTCGCGGCGGCTCAGCCTGCGCAGCTCGAGCCTGGTGACCCAGTCGATCCTGCCCAGCTCGGCCAGGAGGGGGCGCAGCGGGTGGGTGCGGTGCAGCTCGTCGGCCCTGTAGGTGACGACGATGAGCAGCGGCAGGTCGGAGCGCTGGTAACGCACCAGGAAGGAGAGCAGGTCGCGGGTGGAGCGGTCGGCCCAGTGGGCGTCCTCGACGATGAGGACGGTCTCTCGCTGCTCGGCCAGGCGCTCCATCAGCCCGAGCACCTGCTCGAACAGGCGGGCGCGGGCCTCGGGCCCGTCGCCCTCCGGCTCGCCGAACTCGGGCAGCAGGCGGCCGAGCCCTCGGGTCGAGCCGCCGGGCAGCAGCTCGGCGATGGCGTCGCGGCCGAGGTCGCGCACGAGCCTGCGCAGCACCGCGGTGAAGGGCGCGAACGGCAGGCCGTCGGTGCCGAGTTCGAGGCAGCCGCCCACGAGCACCCTGGCCCCTTCGGCACGCTCGGCGAACTCGCGGATCAGCCTGGTCTTGCCGACGCCCGCCTCGCCGCCGACCAGCACGGTGGAGGAGGCGCCGTCACGCGCGCGGCCGAGCGCCCCCTCGAGGGTGGCGAGCTCGTCGGCCCTGCCGACGAACAGGGGGCTCACGGTATTGGTACTCACGCCCAACAGGATGCCATCAGGCTCTGACGAAACTCAGCGCAGCACCTTGCGATAGAAGTTCGCCGACTCCTCGTAGCCGAGGGCCTTGTAGAACTCGGGGGCGCGCCGCGTGGCCAGGGCGACGTAGCCCGCCTGCCGTTCGCGCGCCCAGACCTCGAACTCCTCCAGCAGCCGCCTGCCGATGCCCTGCCTGCGGAAACCGGGCTGCACCATGGCCTCTTCCACCCATGCCACGGGCCCGTTGGCGAACAGGGTGAGGTGGACGAAACCCAGCAGGTAACCGTGGACGCGGCCCTCGGCCACCGCGGTGAGGATCAGCGCGTCCTCGTCGTCAAGCAACTGCGGGAAGGCCAGGTCGAAGGCCGCGCGCTCGGGTCTGAAGGTCAGCCCGAACTCCCGCGCCAGCGCGAAGATCTCATCTGCGTCGCTCGGCTCCGCCCTCCGGATGTGCGGATCGTCTGAGGTCATGACGTGGACCCTAGATCGTTCCCGCACCGTCCGTCCAATCCGGAACTCCAGCATTTCTACAGATCACCCATGCCCAGCTGCCTGGCGATCAGCATGCGCTGGACCTCGCTGGTGCCCTCGCCGATCTCGAGGATCTTGGCGTCCCTGTAGAAGCGTCCGACCGGGAACTCGTTCATGAATCCATAGCCGCCGAAGATCTGGGTGGCGTCGCGGGCGTTGTCCATGGCGGCGTTGGAGGAGACCAGCTTGGCGATGGCCGCCTCCTTCTTGAACGGCCTGCCCGCCAGCATCAGCGACGCCGCGTGGTAGTAGGCCAGGCGGGCGGTGTGCGCGCGGACCTCCATGTCGGCGACCTTGAACTGGATGGCCTGGTAGTGGCCGATGGGGTGGCCGAAGGCGCGCCTGTCGCGGACGTAGCGCAGCGACTCGTCCACGCAGCCCTGCGCGAGCCCGACGCTGAGCGCGGCGATCGCGATGCGACCCTCGTCGAGGGTCTGCAGGAACTGCGCGTAGCCGCGGCCCCTCTCCCCCAGCAGGTTCGCGGCGGGCACCCTGCAGTCGGTGAAGGACAGCTCGCGGGTGTCGGAGGCGTTCCACCCGACCTTGGAGTACTTCTTCGACACGGCGAAGCCCGGCGTGCCACTGGGCACGAGGATCGTGGAGATCTCCCGCTCGCCCGTCAGCGCCGCCACGGCGACCACGCCGGTCAGCGAGGTGCCCGAGTTGGTGATGAAGGCCTTGGTGCCGTTCAGCACCCATTCGTCGCCTTCGAGGACGGCCGTGGTGCGCATCCCGCCGGGCACGTCGCTGCCGCCGCCCGGCTCGGTGAGGCCGAAGGCGCCGAGCATCCGTCCCGAGGTGAGCTCGGGCAGCCAGTGCGCCTTCTGCTCGGCCGTGCCGAAGCGGTAGATCGGCATCGCGCCCAGGGACACCGCCGCCTCCAGCGTGATGGACACGCTGGAGTCGACCCGCGCCAGCTCCTCGAGGGCGAGGCACAGGGCGAAGTAGTCACCGCCCATGCCGCCGTACTCCTCGGGGATCGGCAGCCCGAACAGCCCCATGTCGCCCATCTGGCGGACGATGTCGTAGGGGAACTCCTCACGCTCGTAGTAGTCGCCGATGACCGGCGCCACCACCTCGCGGGCGAAGGACTCGACGGTCTTGCGCAGCTCTTGGTACTCGTCGTTGAGCATGGTTGTCACCCTTTCGAGAGGGCCTGGACGACCCGGGAGGGGCTGGGACGGCCGAGCCGCTCGGCGAGCCAGACGCTGGTGGCGACGAGCTTGCCGAGGTCGAGTCCTGTGTCGATGCCGAGCCCTCGCAGCATCCAGACCAGGTCCTCGGTGGCGAGGTTGCCGGTGGCCGACTCGGCGTAGGGGCAGCCGCCGATGCCTCCGGTGGAGGCGTCGACGACGGTGACGCCCGCCCTGAGCGCGGCGAGCGTGTTGGCCAGTGCCTGGCCGTAGGTGTCGTGGAAGTGGACGGCGAGCCTGGAGGGGTCGCCGAAGGCCTCGACGAGCGCGGTGGCGTGACCGGGCGTGCCCACGCCGATGGTGTCGCCGAGGGACAGCTCGTGGCAGCCGAGGTCGAGCAGCCTGGTGCCGACGCGCACGACCTGCTCGATCGGGGTCGGGCCCTCCCACGGGTCGCCGAAGACCATCGAGACGTAGGCGCGCACCTTCACCCCCGCCTCCAGGGCGCGGGCGATGACCGGCTCGAACATGTCGAACTGGGTCTCGAGGCTCCTGTTGAGGTTCTTGGCGGCGAAGGTCTCGGTGGCGCTGGCGAAGACCGCCACCTCGTCGACGCCGCTCTCCAGGGCCCTGTCCAGGCCCCGCTCGTTGGGCACCAGCACCGGGTAGCGGATGCCCGGCCGCCGCTTGAGCGTCGCGAGCAGCTCGCCGGAGTCGGCCAGCTGCGGCACCCACTTCGGGTGCACGAAGCTGGTCGCCTCGATCACCCGGTGCCCCGCGTCGGCGAGCCTGTCGATGAACTCGGCCTTCACCTCGACCGGGATGACCGCCTTCTCGTTCTGCAGGCCGTCGCGCGGCCCCACCTCGTAGACCGTCACCCGCTCGGGGAGACCGTCGATTCTGAACGGCACGCCTCTCACTCCTCCGTGTCGACGACGGCCAGGACCGCGTCCATGTCGACGGACTGTCCCGCCTTGACAGGCAGCTCGGAGATCACGCCCGCCATGGGCGCGGTGACGGTGTGCTCCATCTTCATCGCCTCCACGATGACCAGCGGCTGGCCTTCGCTCACCTGGTCGCCCTGCGAGACCTTGACCAGCAGGACGGTGCCGGGCATGGGGCTGCGCACCACGCCGTCGCCCGCGCCCGCCGCGCCCGCCCTGTCGCCGGGGTCACCGATCCTGTGCCTGGTCAGCGCCCATGCCTGTCCTTCACGCCCGAGCCACAGCGTCTCCCCTTCGCGGGCCGCCGTGAACCGGAAGGCGCGCCCGCCGAGGGTGACGGCCAGCTCGCCCCCCTCGGCCACCGCCCTGGCGCCCACGATCCGAGCAGGCGCGGCCTGGGCGCCCACTGCGCCGGAGCCGTCGGAGGGGGAGGCGGCGGGCAGGCGGACCTCCGCGCCGGAGGCGGGCAGCCCGCGCACTCCGACCTCGTGGATCCCGTCGCGTGACTCCAGCCGCCAGGTGGTCCAGGCGGGCTCCCCCACCCGCCAGCCGTCGGCGATCTCCCATGGGTCCTTCGCCCGGGGCGTGGTGTGGAAGGCCAGCGCGGCGGCGGCCAGCACCTCGTCAGGGACGGGCGCGGCCAGCGGGAGCGACGGCAGCACCCTCTCGACCAAACCGGTGTCCAGCGCGCCCGCGACGACGTCCGGCTCGGCGAGCAGCGCCCGCAGGAACGGGATGTTCGTCGTCACACCCAGCACGGCGGCCGATCCCAGCGCCCTGTCCAGCGACCGCAGCGCGGAGGAGCGGTCCTCGGCCCACGCGATCACCTTCGACAGCATCGGGTCGAAGTCGCTACCGACGACCAGCCCCTCGGTCAGCGAGGAGTCGACCCTGACGTCCGAGGGCTCGCGCAGGGCCAGCACCCGCCCGCCTGTGGGCAGGAAGCCGCGCGCGGGGTCCTCGGCGTAGACGCGCGCCTCGACGGCGTGGCCGCGCAGCCGTACCGAGTCCTGGCCGAAGGGCAGCGGCTCGCCCGCGGCCACCCGGACCTGCAGCTCCACCAGGTCGAGGCCGGTGACCAGCTCGGTCACGGGGTGCTCGACCTGCAGCCTGGTGTTCATCTCCATGAAGTGGTAGTCGCCCGAGCGCCCGTCGACGATGAACTCGACGGTGCCCGCGCCGGTGTAGCCGACCGAGCGGGCCGCCTCGACGGCCGCCGCCCCCATCGCCTGGCGCCTCTCGGCGGTGACGAAGGGCGAGGGCGCCTCCTCGATGATCTTCTGGTGGCGGCGCTGGAGGCTGCACTCGCGCTCGCCCAGGTGCACGACGTTGCCGTGCGCGTCGGCGAGCACCTGGATCTCGATGTGCCTGGGGTTCTCGATGTAGCGCTCGATCAGCAGGGTGCCGTCGCCGAAGGCCGCCTCCGCCGTACGGCGGGCGGAGGCGAGCGCCTCGGGCAGCTCGGCCGCCGACCGCACCAGCACCATGCCCTTGCCGCCGCCGCCGGCCGACGGCTTGATCAGCGCGGGGAAGTCGTTCCACGAGGCCAGGTCGGAGATGCCGCCGGGCACGACGGGCACGCCCGCCGCCGCGACGGTCCGCTTGGCGCGGATCTTGTCGCCCATCGCCTCGATCGCCTCGGCGGGCGGGCCGATGAAGGCCAGGCCCTCGGCCGCGCACCTGCGGGCGAACTCGGCGTTCTCGGCCAGGAACCCGTAGCCGGGGTGGACGGCCTGCGCCCCCGACGACTGCGCCGCCGCGATCACCGCCTCCATGTCCAGGTATCTCGGGACCCGGAGCGCGTGGTCGGCCAGGCGCACGTGGAGCGCGCCCGCGTCCGCCTCGACGTAGACGGCGACCGAGGCGATGCCCATGGAGCGGAGCGTGCGGATGATCCGCACGGCGATCTCGCCCCTGTTCGCGATCAGTACGGTGCTGAACATCATCACATCCGGAAGACGCCGTAGCCGATGGGGTCGAGCGGCGCGTTGGCCGCCGCCGACAGCCCGAGTCCGAGGACGGTGCGGGTGTCGATGGGGTCGATCACCCCGTCGTCCCAGAGCCTGGCCGTCGAGTAGTAGGGGTTGCCCTGGTGCTCGTACTGCGCCCTGATGGCGTCGGCGTCCGCGTTGCCGACCGTGGTGAGCACGGTGGCCGCCTGCTCGCCGCCCATCACCGAGATGCGGGCGTTCGGCCACATCCACAGGAACCTGGGCGAGTATGCCCTGCCCGCCATCGCGTAGTTGCCCGCGCCGAACGACCCGCCGATCACGACGGTGAACTTCGGCACCCGCGCGCACGACACCGCGGTCACCATCTTCGCGCCGTGCTTGGCGATGCCGCCTGCCTCGTAGGCCTTGCCGACCATGAAGCCGCTGATGTTCTGCAGGAAGACCAGGGGAATCTTCCGCCGGTCGCACAGCTCGATGAAGTGCGCGCCCTTCAGCGCCGACTCGCTGAACAGGATGCCGTTGTTGGCCACGATCCCGACGGGGTGGCCGTGGATGTGGGCGAAGCCCGTGACCAGCGTGGTGCCGTACTCGGCCTTGAACTCCAGGAAGCGGGAGCCGTCGACGATCCGTCGCACCACCTCGCGCACGTCGTACGGCGTGCGGGGGTCGGGCGGCACGATGCCGTACAGCTCCTGCGGGTCTAGGTGCGGCTCCTCCGGGTCGGCGCGCTGCCACGGCGAGTCGGACCTGGGAGCGAGCGTGGCGACGATGTCGCGGACGATGGCCAGCGCGTGCGCGTCGTCCTCGGCGAGGTGGTCGGTGACGCCGCTGACGCGGGCGTGCAGGTCGCCCCCTCCGAGCTCCTCGGCGGTGACCTCCTCGCCGGTGGCGGCCTTCACCAGCGGGGGCCCGCCGAGGAAGATCGTGCCCTGCTCGCGCACGATGACGGCCTCGTCGCTCATCGCGGGGACGTAGGCGCCGCCTGCCGTGCAGGAGCCGAGGACGGCGGCGATCTGCGGGATGCCGCGCGCCGACATCGTCGCCTGGTTGTAGAAGATGCGGCCGAAGTGCTCGCGGTCGGGGAAGACCTCGTCCTGCTTGGGAAGGAACGCGCCGCCCGAGTCGACCAGGTAGAGGCAGGGCAGGTGGTTCTGCAGCGCCACCTCCTGCGCCCTGAGGTGCTTCTTGACGGTCATCGGGTAGTAGGTGCCGCCCTTGACCGTGGCGTCGTTGGCCACGACCACGCACTCGCGGCCCGAGACCCTGCCCACTCCCGTGATGATGCCCGCGGCGGGGGCCTGATCGTCGTAGAGGCCGTTGGCGGCCAGCGGCGACAGCTCCAGGAAGCGGGAGCCGGGATCGAGCAGCCCGTCGACCCTGTCGCGTGGCAGCAGCTTGCCTCGCTCGACGTGACGCTGCCTGGAGCGCTCGGGTCCACCCTTGGCGGCCTCAGCCAGGCGCTCGCGCAGCTCGGCCGCCAGCCGCTCGTTGACCTCGGCGTTGCGCTTGAACATGCCCTGAAGGTTAATCATCATTAACGTCTGTGTCTAGAATGTGAGATGTGAGAACTCCTACCCGGAATCGCCGCGTCGAGATCCTGGAGGCCGCGGCGACCCTGTTCGCCGCCCGCGGCTACCACGGCGTGTCCATCGAGGACATCGGCGGCGCGGTAGGCGTCTCAGGCCCCGCGCTCTACCGGCACTTCAGCGGCAAGGAGGCCCTGCTGGCCGAGATGCTCACCGACGTGAGCACCCGCCTGCGCGAGGCGGCGGTCGCCGTCGTCACCGCCGCGCAGGATCCCGCCCAGGCGCTGGAAGCCCTGCTCGACACCCAGATCACGTTCGCGCTCGAGCAGCCCGCGCTGATCACGGTGCACGACAGGGAGCTGGGCAACGTGCCCGAGCCGCAGCGGCGGCAGATCAGGCGCCTGCAGCGGCTCTACGTCGAGGAGTGGGTGACCGTCCTGGCCGAGCTGCACCCCGGCTGCCCGCCTCCGCGCCTGCGGGCCGCGACCCACGCGGCCTTCGGGCTGCTCAACTCGACGCCGCACAGCGCGGGCGAGCTGCCGCCCGAGGCGATGAGGGAGGTGCTGCGCGCGATGGCGCGCGCGGGCCTCTCCACTCTTAGTTAACGGCTCTTAACATGCTTGTCGTCCTGAAGATCTAGATATATCTTTGCGCTATCTTGACAGTAGGGGCAGACAGGCATGCGAGACTTCGCGCCCGGCTCGGTCCACCCCGCGCTGCAGCGGCTCGAGGACGAAGGGCTGCCGGTCGGCGAGGAGCGCGGCGGCGGCCGCGCCTACCGGCTCACCGAACGAGGGCGCGCCCACCTGAGCGAGCGCGCGCAGCCCTGTTCAGGAGACCCGCAGATCCATCTTCACGATTCCGGCGGAGGGCGAATGAGCGCGGTCACGGTGAAGGGTCTGAAGAAGACCTACGGCAAGGTCGAAGCCGTCAAGGGCGTCGACTTCGAGGTGCGGCCGGGCGAGGTCTTCGGCTTCCTCGGACCGAACGGCGCCGGCAAGACCACGACGATCAGCATGCTGTGCACGCTGGTCAACCCCACGGGTGGTAGCGCCAGCGTCGCGGGTCACGACGTGGTCAGGGAGCGCGACGAGGTGCGGCGCAACATCGGCCTGGTCTTCCAGGACCCGACGCTCGACGGCTACCTGACCGCCGAGCAGAACCTCCGCTTCCACGCCGAGCTGTACGGCGTGCCCAAGCAGCTGGTGGCCGACCGCATCAGGCAGGTCATGGAGATGGTCGCGCTGTGGGACCGCAAGGACGCCAAGGTGATGACGTTCTCCGGCGGCATGAAGCGGCGCCTGGAGATCGCGCGGGGTCTGCTGCACTCCCCTCGCGTGCTCTTCCTGGACGAGCCGACCGTCGGCCTCGACCCGCAGACCAGGTCCGCCATCTGGGGCTACATCAACAAGCTGCGTCACAAGGAGGACATCACCATCTTCATGACGACGCACTACATGGACGAGGCCGAGTACTGCGACAGGATCGCCATCATCGACCACGGTGAGATCGTCGTCATCGACTCCCCCGAGGCGCTGAAGGCCAGCGTCGGCAAGGACAGGGTGCAGATCCACACCGGCGACGACGCCCTGGCGATCGTGGCGCTGCGCGACAGGTTCGGCATCGAGGCCGCCGTCCACGAGGGCGCCGTGACGTTCGCGGTCGCCTCGGGCGAGGAGTTCGTGCCGCGCCTGTTCGCCGAGCTCGGGCTGTCCATCAAGTCGGTGAGCGTGTCGAGGCCTTCTCTCGACGACGTGTTCATGTCCTACACGGGCTCGACGATCAGGGACGCCGAGTCGGGCTCGGGCAACGAGTGGATGAAGGCGATGGCGAGGCGATGATGGCGGCAGACGTGGCGAACGTCCGGATCCCCGCACGCGGAACCGGCCACGACCTGCGGGCGATCAAGGTGGTGCTGCACAGGGAGATGCTGCGCTTCCTCAGCGACCGCACGCGCATGCTGTCGATGCTGATCCAGCCGGTGCTCTGGCTGTTCGTGATGGGCACGGGCCTCGGCACGCTGGTGAGCGGCTCGATCCCCGGCGTCGACTTCCGCACCTTCATGTACCCGGGCATGATCTCGATGACGGTCATCATGACCGCGATGTTCTCCGCGGGCTCGATCGTGTGGGACAGGGAGTTCGGCTTCCTGCGGGAGATGCTCGTGGCGCCGGTCTCGCGGGGCGCGATCGTGGTCGGCAAGTGCCTCGGCGGGGCGGTGGTGGCCTGCGGGCAGGGCCTCATCATCCTGGCGATGGCCGGCCTCGTGGGCGTGCCGTACTCACCGGGGTTGATGCTGACGCTGCTCGGGGAGATGTTCCTCGCGGCGTTCACGATCACCGCCTTCGGCGTCACGCTGGCCGCCCGCATGCGCAACATGCAGACCTTCTTCGGCCTGATGCAGATGGCGATCATGCCGATGATGTTCCTGTCGGGCGCGATGTTCCCGCTGGCCAACCTGCCCTCGTGGCTCCACGTGCTGACCACGGTCAATCCGCTCACCTACGCCGTCGACCCCATGCGGCAGGCGGTCTTCGCCCATCTCGACATCCCGCCGCAGGTGAACGCGGTGCTCAACCCCGGCGTGGAGTGGTTCGGCTGGCAGGTGCCCGTGGGCGTCGAGCTCGGCCTGGTGGCGCTGGTCGGCGCTGCCCTGCTGGGCATCGCGGTCGCGCAGTTCAAGAGGGCCGATTGACTTCCACTCCGCCCTGAAGGACGGAGATTCCGGTCTGCCGCGCGTGCGACTCCCGGCGGGTTACTGCTTCTTCGCGCGGCGCCGGAACAAGTCCCCTTCTCCTTGCGACTCAGCGCCTTCTGCGCCCGACGTAGTTTCTTGGCCGCGCGCCGCAGGATGCGCGGGTTGTCCACCTTCTCGCCGTCCGACACCACCGCGAAGTGCGTCAGCCCAAGGTCGATCCCGACCTCGCAATCCGTCTCGGGCAACGGCTCGTCCGAAGTCTCGACCGCGAACGACGCGAAGTATCGGCCGGCGCTGTCCTTGATCACTGTCACCGATGACGGCTCGGACGGCAGCGACCGCGACCAGCGGACCGGCACGTCTCCGATCTTCGGCAACCGCAGGTGGCCCGACTCGGTGACCGCGAATCGGGCGTTCTTGGTGAACCGGATCGCCTGCCGCGTGTCATGGCGTGACCGAAACCGGGGCGGGGCGACCTTTCGGCCTTTCCGCTTCCCGGACAGGGAGGAGAAGAAGTTGCGGTAGGCCGCGTTCAGGTCCGCGAGCGTCTGCTGGAGCAGCACCGCTGAGACCTCGCCCAGCCATGCCCGCTCCGGCGTCGCCTTTGCTTGTGTGATGACCCGCTTGGACAGGTCCCCATCACAGATGTACGGCAAGCCCTGCTCGCGGGCGTCCTGCCGCGCTCGCAGTGCGTCGTTGAACACCACGCGGGCGCACCCGAACGCATTGGCCAGCGCGGCACGCTGGTCGGCGTCGGGATACATCCGGTAGTTGTAACGAAGCCGCACCCGCTGATCATCTCATTGGTCTATGGCCGAACATGAAGACATAGGGCGTCTCCTCCCGCAGGAATGCGCACCGAGTTCCCTGAACTGGCCCGCCACCACTACCGGGCGAACAAGCTGTGGTCGGGCTCCTCCTTCGCCGGGTCGGTGGGCGGCGCACCGATCAGCGTCCTGTGCCAGTACATCGAGCAGCACAACCGTCCCGGTTAGGACACGCTCAGGCCCCAGGGGGCCTTCCCGCGCGGGCCTTCACCTCAGGCCTGAAGGCCGGAGCACTGGCCCGCATTCTGGTAGCTCCATCGTCCGAAAGGACGATGCGGGGGCGCCGTCCAGGTCGATGCCGCGGCTCCCGCCCCGCGGCGAGGCTTGCGGCATGACAGCCATACGAGTCAGCGCACTGCGCAAGACGTACGGAGCGAACGTCGCCGTAGACGACGTGTCGTTCACCGTGAGCGCCGGGGAGACCTTCGGCGTCGTCGGACACAACGGGGCGGGCAAGACGAGCACGGTCGAGTGCCTGTCGGGCCTGCGCCGCCCCGACGGGGGATCGATCGAGGTGCTCGGGCTCGACCCCGCGCGCCGCCGCCGCGCGCTCGCCGAGCGCATCGGCGTCCAGCTCCAGGAGGCGGGCCTGCCCGACCGGCTCAAGGTCGCCGAGGCGCTCAGGCTCTTCGCCGCCTTCTACCGCCGCCCCGACGACTGGCGGCAGGTGATGGAGCGCTGGGGGCTCGCCCCGCTGGCCCGCAAGGCCTACGGCGACCTGTCGGGCGGTCAGCGCCAGCGCCTGCAGATCGCGCTGGCCCTGGTGGGCAGCCCTGAACTGGTGATACTCGACGAGCTCACCACCGGGCTCGACCCCGTCGCCAGGCGGGAGACCTGGGCGCTGGTGGGCGAGCTCAAGGCCGCGGGCGTCACGGTGGTGCTGGTCAGCCACTTCATGGACGAGGCCGAGGCGTTGTGCGACAGGATCGCCGTCTTCGCCAGGGGAAGGATCATCTCGCTCGGAACGGCCGCCGAGCTCATGACCGCCACGGGGACGAACTCCCTGGACGAGGCCTACCTGGAGCTGGTCCGATGAGAGCCTTCGCCCGGATGTCGGCGACCGAGCTGACCCTGCTGTCCCGCGACCCCGGCACGCTGTTCTTCATGGTGGCCTTCCCCCTGATGCTGCTGGTGCTGCACACCGGCAGCGAGAGGATCGCGGTCCTCGTGCCGAGCTACCTGGCCATGATCCTGGCCATCGGCGGCATCTCCGCGCTTCCCGGGTTCGTCGTGACCTACCGCGAGCGCAAGGTGCTGCGCCGCCTGGCCACCACGCCGATCGCGCCGCTGGCCGTCCTGGCCGCGCAGGTGGTGGCGCAGCTGGTCATGGGGCTGGCGGGCGCGGCCATCATCGTGGTCGCGGCGCTGGCCGCCTTCGGGGTGGACGCTCCCGCCCATCCGGCCCCGCTGGCCCTGGCCTTCGTGCTGACCGTGCTGATGACCTGCTCGCTCGGGTTCCTGATCGCCGCCGTCGCCCGCACGGTCAGGGTGGCCGACCTGCTCGGCCTGATGATCATGTTTCCGATGATCTTCCTCAGCGGGGCGGCGATCCCCAGGGAGGGACTGCCCCCGTCGCTGCGCGCGATCGGCGAGTACCTGCCGCTCGGCCCGGCGGTCACCGCGCTGCGCGAGGGCTGGGCGGGAACGCCGACGGCGCTTCCCCTGCTCGCGCTCACGGGGATAATCGTGGCGTCCACCGTCATTTCGGCCGCGCTGTTCCGCTGGGAGTGAGATGGGCGAGGAGGCCAGGTGGTTTCGAGCCTTCCACCTGCTGTTCTACGCGTGTCTGGCGATCCCGGCGCTGACCGGCCGCGAGGGCGGGGCCCCCGCGTGGGCGGTGGCCGCGGTGATGGCGCTCTACTACTGGCTCTTCGTCGTGCGCGGCAGGGACAGGTTCGAACGGCTGCACCCGATGGGCTGGCACCTGACGGTGCTCATCGCGCTCATGGCCGTGCTGATCGTCCTCGATCCCGCCTTCGACACGCTGATCTTCGGGATGCTCTCGCTGCCGTACGTCATGCTGCCGGGCAGATGGGCGTACGGCGGCGCGGCGGTGCTCGTGACAACGGCCTTCAGCGCCGCGGGCGGCCTGGCCGAGATCAGCCGGGCTCCCTCCAGGGCCGTCTCGCTCCTGGCCGGCATCGCGCTGGCCGTCCTGATGGGGCTGTTCGTCAACTTCCTGGTCAAGGCCGGTGAACGCAACAAGGAGCTGGGCGTGCTCGAGGAGCGGACCAGGCTGGCAGGGGAGATCCACGACACCCTCGCGCAGGGCTTCAGCGGGGTGATCACCCAGCTGGAGGCGGCCGAGCAGGCGGGCGACGACCTGGCGGCCGTACGGGAGCGGATCGCCAGCGCGAAGCGGCTGGCCAGGGAGAGCCTGGCGGAGGCGCGCAGGTCGGTGCACCAGCTGCGGCCGGAGCCGCTGCAGAGGGAGCGGCTCGACCTCGCCCTGGCGGGTGTGGCCAGGCGCTGGTCGGCGCGGACCGGGGTGCGCGCGCGGATGGCGGTCAGCGGGCCGCCCCGCCCGCTCGACCCCGACGTGGAGGTCGTGCTGCTGCGCGCGGCGCAGGAGGGCCTGGCCAACGTGGCCAGGCACGCGCGGGCCACCTCGGTGGCGCTCACGCTGACGTACATGGACGGGGAGGTGACGCTCGACGTGCTCGACGACGGCGCGGGATTCGACGGCGCGGGACTCGACGGCCTGGGCATCGACGGCGCGGGACCGGGCGGCGCGGGCAGGGAGGGCGGCTACGGGCTGACCGCGATGCGGGAGCGGGCGGCCCGCGTCGGCGGCGCGGTCACGGTGGAGTCGGCGCGAGGAGAGGGGACGGCGCTGTGCGTGAGCATCCCCTGCGCCTGATGATCGTCGACGACCATCCCGTGGTGCGCGACGGGCTGCGCGGCATGTTCGAGGGGCTGTCCGACATCGAGGTGGTGGCCGAGGCCGGTGACGGGCACGAGGCCTTGGCGATGGCCGACAGCGCGCGGCCCGACGTGGTGCTCATGGATCTGCGGATGCCCGGACTCGACGGCGTGGGCGCCATCAGGAGGCTGCGCGCCGACCGTCCGGAGATCAGGGTGATCGTGCTGACCACCTACGACTCCGACGAGGACGTCTCCAGGGCGCTGGCCCACGGCGTGGTCGGCTACCTGCTGAAGGACGCGCCGCGCGAGGATCTGCACAGGGCGGTCCGCACGGCGGCGCAGGACCGTCCGATGATCGCCCCCTCGATCACCTCCAAGCTGCTCGGCCTGCGCGAGCAGGTCGAGCCGAGCCCGCGCGAGCTGGAGGTGTTGCGTCTGGTCGCGGCGGGCGCGGGCAACAAGGAGATCGCCAGGCGGCTGCTGATCAGCGAGACCACGGTCAAGACCCACCTGCGGCACGTCTTCGGCAAGCTCGGCGTCGACAACAGGGCGGCCGCCGTGGTCACGGCGATGAAAAGGGGCCTGATCTGACGACCAGGCCCCTCGTTCACCGATCATTTACCTCTTGACGCGGACGTAGTCCCTGCCGCTCTGCGAGCCGTAGGCGTCGTCGTCACCCTTGAAGACGAACTTCCAGTAGCCCGACTTGTAGGCCTTGACCTTGGTGTAGAGCTTGCCGCTGCCGGTGGAGTTCGTCGTCTTGACGAACTGCCACTTGCTGGAGCCCTTGGGCTTGAAGTACAGCCCGACCTTGGCCTCGTAGCCACCGCCGTCGACCAGGAGCACGCCCCTGAATCGCAGGTAGTTGCCGTACTTGACCGGCTCGGGGTAGGCGTTGAACTTGACCAGCTTGCTCTTGTCCCTGCTCGGCGGGGGCGTCGGCTTGACGACCCTCACCCAGTCACTCGAGCTGCTGGAGCCCTCGACGCCCCTGCTCCCCGAGAACACCGCGCGCCACCAGCCGGAGGTCTGCGCGGTGGCCGAGGCCCAGAAGCGGCCGTCGCGGCCGGTCCTGTCACCGGTCACGGCCTCCCACCTGCTGGAGCCGTGCGCCTTGAACAGGATGGTGACCCGCTGGCCGGCCAGGCCGTCCCAGCCGTGCGAGCCGTCGACCTGCAGGGCGCCCCTGAAGGTGAGCCTGTCGCCCTTGTCGACGGGCTCGGGGTCGGCGCTGAAGCCGACGATCCTGCTGTCGGCCGACCGGTGCCTGACATCGACCCTGTCGGTGTCGCTGACGGAGCCCTTGGCGCCGGCGTGGCCGTTGAACTCGGCCCGCCACCAGCCGGTGGCCTCGACGCTCACCCTGGCGGAGAACCAGCCGCTACGGCTGGTGCCGACCGTGGTGATGTGCCGGTAGGCGTCGGTGCCCTTCTCGCGGAAGGTGATGGTGACGCGCTGGTCGCCGTATCCCTTCCAGCCGTCGCGCTCGGCGAGCAGGCGGCCTGAGACCGAGATGCGGTCGCCCTTGGCGACCACGTCAGGGTGCGCGCCGAAGTCCACGATCTTCGTGTCGACGGCGCTCTTCTTGACCTCGACGGTGAAGGAGCCGTTGGTCGACTTCTCCGAGCCGTCACCCGAGTGGGCGATGGCCAGGAGGTTCCACTTGCCGGCGTTCTTGGCGTCGAAGGACTTCTTGCCCGTCCACCTGGTCTCCTGCCCGTGAGGCGCGGGAGTCAGGTCGACCGGGGTGCCCACGCCCACGTCGCCGGGGGCCCTGAGCTTCAGCTCGGCCTTGCCGGCGTCTTTGGTCGTGAACGTGAACGTCGCGGTGACCTGCTGGTCGCCGGTGACGACGATCGGCGAGGGAGAGACATCCACCTGAGAGATGCTCGGCGCGGTCGCCGCGGTGGCGGTGGGCGCGAGGGCGAGTGCCCCTGCTCCTACCGCGAGCGCCACGGCTGCCGCTCGGAAGCGTTGCAACATTCGGGTACTCCGTTCCTTTCCCCGTTGGTTGAAACGCGGCATGAGGGTGCCACGTCGTACTTAAAGTAGACGTTTAGGACAGGCAAAGAGTTTGAAATCCTGACAAACTGTCATTCAGATCTGTCAGACAAGAACTCTGTCCTCCCGGACCGGCAGACGCACGCGGTATCTGGGGGACATAATCGGGCTTGTGGCGCGCGACACTGTTGAGACTCACTTCACCGATGCGGTTGCGACGCTCAAGGCGGGCGCTCCCCGAGATCCGGCCCTGCCCATCAGGGAGGGCAGCACGCTGACCGGCGAGCGATGCCGTGAGCTGTACGACCGCCAGCAGGGCAGCCGGCTGCTCGACATCGCCGCCAGATGGCTGCGCGAGCAGAACGAGGGCTTCTACACCATCGGCTCGGCCGGCCACGAGGGCAACGCCGCGGTGGCCGCCGCCGTCCGGACCACCGATCCCGCCCTCCTTCACTACCGCTCGGGGGCCTTCTACCTGACTCGCTCCGTCATGGCGGGCCGCCTGCCCGAGCAAGGGCTGCGCGACGTGCTGCTGGGGCTGACCGCCTCGTCCGACGAGCCGATCGCGGGCGGCAGGCACAAGGTGTTCGGCCATCCAGACCTGGCGATCATCCCGCAGACCTCCACGATCGCCAGCCACCTGCCGCGCTCGGTGGGCGTCGCGCTGGCCATCGAGCGGGCCAGGGCGCTCGGCGTCGCCTCCGCCTGGCCGGGCGACGCGATCGCGGTGTGCAGCTTCGGCGACGCCTCGATCAACCACGCCAGCGCCCTGTCGGCCTTCAACACCGCTTCCTACGCCACCTACCAGGGCCAGCCGCTGCCGATCCTGTTCGTGTGCGAGGACAACGGCCTCGGCATCTCGGTCCGCACGCCCAAGGGCTGGGTGGAGGCGGCCGCGCGCCGTCCGGGCATCGAGTACATCCAGGCCGACGGCTGCGACCTGGCCGAGGTCCACGACGCGGCCGTCCGCGCCGCCGAGCACGTGCGCACCACGCGCTCGCCTGCCTTCCTGCACCTGAGCACCGTGCGGCTGATGGGCCACGCGGGCTCCGACGTCGAGTCCTCCTACCGCACCCAGCGCGAGATCCGCGCCGACTACGAGCGCGACCCGCTGCTGCGCACGGCCGCCCTGCTGGTCGAGGCGGGGCTGGCCACGCCCGAGGAGCTGCTCAGGCGCTACGAGGCCGAGCGCGAGCACCTGCTGCGGATGGCGCTGGAGGCCACCCGCGCGCCCAAGCTCACCTCCGCCCGCGAGATCATCGAGCCGCTCGCCCCGCGCAGGGCCGACATGATCGCCAAGATCAGCCCGGTCGCCGCCGAGCCCTCGGCGAGGGAGAAGGCCTTCGCAGGGCAGCTGCCCGAGAAGGAGGACAAGCCGCTCACGCTCTCCCAGGCGATCAACCGCACGCTGGCCGACGCGCTGGCCGTCTACCCGGAGATGATGGTCTTCGGCGAGGACGTCGCCAAGAAGGGCGGCGTCTACGGCGTGACGCGAGGGCTGCAGAAGCGCTTCGGCGCAGGGCGCGTCTTCGACACCCTCCTCGACGAGCAAGCCGTGCTCGGCCTGGCGCTCGGCACGGGCGTGTCCAGGATGCTGCCGGTGCCGGAGATCCAGTACCTCGCCTACCTGCACAACGCGCTCGACCAGATCCGCGGCGAGGCGGCGACGATGTCGTTCTTCTCCCGCGGCGCCTACCGCAACCCGATGGTGGTGCGCGTGGCGGGCTACGCCTACCAGAAGGGGTTCGGCGGCCACTTCCACAACGACAACTCCATCGCCGCGCTGCGCGACATCCCAGGCATCGTCATCGCCTCGCCGTCCAGGCCCGACGACGCCTCGGCGATGCTGCGCACGTGCCTGGCCGCCGCGCGCACCGAGGGCTCGGTGTGCGTGTTCATCGAGCCGATCGCGCTCTACAACACCCGCGACCTGTTCGACGAGGGCGACAGCGGGTGGCTCGCGCCGTACGCGCCGCCGACCAGGTGGGCCGAGACGCACGTGCCGATCGGCAGGGCGCGCGGTTACGGCGACGGCCGAGACCTGACGATCGTGACGTACGGCAACGGCCTGCGGATGAGCCTGCGGGCGGCGGTCAAGCTCACCCAGGACGGGGTGAGCTGCAGGGTCCTCGACCTGCGGTGGCTGGCGCCGCTGCCGATGGAGGACCTCATGCGGGCGGCCGAGCTGACCGGCAAGGTCCTGATCGCCGACGAGAGCAGGCGCACGGGCGGCGTCTCGGAGGGCATCGTGGCCGAGATGCTCGACGCGGGCTTCACCGGGCAGCTGGCCAGGGTCGCCTCGGCCGACAGCTTCATCCCGCTGGGCGAGGCAGCCAACCACGTGCTGCTGTCGGAGGTCGAGATCGAGCAGGCGGCGCGCAAGCTGCTCAGCTGATCGCTCGCGAGGCGGGTACGGCGGCGCGCCGTACCCGCCTCACAGCCAGTCGCGCCGTTTGAAGACCACGTAGAGGATGAGGCACACCGCCGCCATCAGCACGATCGCGAACGGGTAGCCGAAGGCCCAGTGGGTCTCGGGCATGTGGTCGAAGTTCATCCCGTAGATGGTGCCGACCAGCGTGGGCGCGAACAGGATGGCCGCCCACGCGGAGATCTTCTTGACCTCCTCGCTCTGCGCGTAGCTGGCCCTGGTCTGCTCCTGCGCCACGAGCGTCGAGTTGATCATGAGGATGTTCTGCAGCAGCTGGCGGAAGCCCGCCACCCGCTCGGAGACGGTGATCGCGTGGTCGGCGACGTCGCGCAGGTAGCTCTGCAGCTCCTCGTTGACGCCGTACTTGTGGGCGCCCGCGATGAAGCCGTCGATCATCGGCAGCAGCGGGCTGGTCGCCCTCTGAAACTCGATGACCTCGCCGAACAGTTCGTAGACGCGGCGGGAGACCGTGGGATCGCCGCCGAAGACCTGCACCTCGATCTCCTCGATGTCCTTCTGCAGCCCCGCCACGACGGGGGCGTAGCCGTCGACCACGGCGTCGAGGATGGCGTAGAGGACGGCCTGCGGCCCCTGACGCAGCAGGTCGGGGTCCGACTCCATGCGCCTGCGCACCGCGGCCAGGTCGGGCGACTCGGCGTGCCGTACGGTCACCACGAAGTTGTTGCCGACGAAGGCGTGCACCTCGCCGAAGGCGACCTCCTCGACGTCGTCGAGGTAGGTGGCGGCGCGCAGCACCACGAAGAGCATCTCGCCGTATCGGTCGGCCTTGGGGCGCTGGTGACCGACGATGGCGTCTTCGAGCGCCAGCTCGTGCAGGCCGAACTCGCCCGCCAGCTTGGCCAGCTCCCAGTCCTTCGGTCGGTAGAGGCCGATCCAGGCCATGCTGCCGGGAGTGTTCTTGAGGCTGTCGAAGGCGTCGGCGAGGGAGGCGGGCGTGCCGATGCGGTGCCCGTCGAGGTAGAGGGCGTTGTCGATGACGGTGGGGCGGTAGGGAGGGGCCTCCTCGCCCTTGGGGTCCATCGAGTGCTCGGGCGCCGGTTCACGCCCGCCGCTGCGCAGGAAGCCCTTCATCCGTGCCATGGGGGCCCTCCTACGACAGCTGGAACTCGGTGAGCGCCTGCTGGGCCCGGTCTCTGATGGTCTTGCGGAACATCGGGGTCCACCCGAGCAGCAACCCCGCCGGTCTGCCCAGCGCCATTCTGGACCACTGGCGGAAGTCGAAGTCGTCATGGTGGCGCACGATCAGCCCGTCGTCGAAGCGGAAGAACGCCTCCACCTCGTTGACCACCTCGCGGCCCGTGCTGGTGAAGGTGTAGCGGGCCGTCCAGCTGGCGCTGCCGGTGAAGTCGTCGGCGGTGATAGCCCGGTAGGTCACGTCGGTGCCGTCGCCTCTGGACAGCATCAGCCGCCACATGGCCATCACCTTGTCGCGGCCCTCCAGCTCCTGGAAGACCGGGTCACCGAAGCTGACGTCAGGGTGGTAGCAACGCTCCATGGCGTCGGTGTCGCTCTTGCTGAACGCCTCGAAGAAGGTGGTGAGCAAGGCCACATGCCGGTCGTTCATGACATCCCCCTCTGATCAGATCATGCGTATCGCATTCTCCCAGCACACGGCGCGCAACCAGTCACCACCCAGGCCGAGTCCTTCCAGGCCGTCGAGCTGGTGGGCGTAGGCGTGCGGGATGGTGGGGAAGTCGCTGCCGAGCACCACCTTCCCAGCGAGACCGAGCTCACGCAGCCTCGGGCTGAGCCGTTGGGGGAAGGGCATGCCGCGCTCGGCGAAGGAGGTGAAGGCCATCGTGGTGTCCAGGGCGACGCGCTCGTGGCGTTCGGCCAGGTCGAAGAAGTCCTCGTACTCGGGCATCCCCAGGTGCGCGATCACCATGCACAGGCGGGGGTGGCGGCGCATGACCTCGCTGACCGGCTGGACGCCGACGCAGCCGCCCGGCACGGGCACCGAGCTGGCGTGCACCACGACGGGGGTGCCCGCCTCGGCGAGCAGGCCCCAGACCGGGTCGAGCTCGGGGAGCCTGGGGTCGAAGGCGCCGACCTGGAGGTGGATCTTGAAGATCCTGACGCCGTCGTCGAGCGCCTGCCGCACGTAGGTGAGCACGCCGGGCTCGGGGAAGAAGGTCGCCGACGGCAGGCACTCGGGCACCTTGCGGGCGAAGTCGAGGGTCCAGGCGTTGAGGTCGGCGGCCATGCCGGGCCTGTGGGCGTAGGCCAGGGCGGGGAAGGCGCGCAGGCCCATCCCGGTCAGCAGCGCGACGCGCTCCTCCACCGGCTGCCGGTAGCGGATCTGCCAGCCCTGCCCCATGAGCGGGCCGCCGTTGTCGAAGTGGTGCCACACCCTGCGCTCCATCCGCTCGGGCAGGAAGTGGACGTGCAGGTCGACAAGTCCCGGCAGCCCCAGCGCCTGCCACCAGCCGGGCACGGCAGAATCTTGTTCTATGGCCACAGTCGCGACCTTACCTGGATAGGGTCATGCGTGATGGACAAGCTATGGGCCCACCTGGTCGAGGCTCAGCCACCCCCCGAGCTGTGGCTCGTGGCGCTCTCGGCCCTGGCCGCCTTCGTGATCGTCGCCTACCGCACGTCGTGGCAGCTGACCAGAGGCCTGGTCACCATCGCCCACGAGGGTGGTCACGCGCTGGTGGCGCTGCTCAGCCGCCGCCGGCTGCAGGGCATCCGCCTGCACTCCGACACCTCGGGCGTGACGCTCACCAGAGGCAGGCCCACGGGCCCCGGCATGGTCTTCACCGCGCTCGCCGGCTACGTGGCCCCCTCACTGCTGGGCCTGGCCGGCGCGTGGCTGACCGCCCAGGGGCGGGTCACCCTGCTGGTGTGGAGCGTGCTGCTGTTCCTGGTCTGCATGCTGCTGCTGATCCGCAACCTGTACGGCGCGCTGATCCTGCTGGCGACGGGCGGGGCGGTGTTCGCCCTGTCGATGTACGCCCCCGACGACGTCCAGATGGTCGTGGCGCAGGTCGCGGTGTGGTTCCTGCTGTTCGGCGGGGTCAGGCCCATTCTCGAGCTGAGGCGCAAGCGGCGCAGGGGCCAGGCGCCCGACTCCGACGCCGACCAGCTCGCCAGGCTGACCTTCCTGCCCGGCGGCTTCTACGTCCTGTTCTTCCTGGTGGTCGCGGCGGCCTCGGTGGTCGGCGGCGCGTGGCTCATGCTGCCTGCGGCGGTCCTGCCCTCGCTCTGATGTCACTACGCCCCATCAAGCACCGCAAACCCCACTAAACTCGCCCGGGGAACAGGGGGAGGCGGCGTGCGTTCAGGGGAGGACGCCCCGGGCTACCGGGTGCTCGACACGGCGGGCCAGGGCGGGTTCGGCGTGGTCTACAAGGCCTACCAGGAGCGCCTCGACCGGGTCGTGGCGCTCAAGGTCCTGACCGTCGACAGGGTCGACCAGCGGACCATGCGCAGGTTCCAGCGCGAGTTGCAGCTCACGGGGCGGCTGACCGGGCATCCGAACGTGGTCACCGTCTTCGACACGGGCACGACGCGGGCGGGCAAGCCGTACATCGCCATGGAGTTCTTCGAGAACGGCTCGCTGCGCGACAGGGTGCGCGCGCAGGGGCCGCTGCCGCTGGCCGACGTGCTGCGCACCGGCGTGAAGCTGGCCGCCGCCCTGGCGGCGGTGCACGAGGCGGGGGTGCTGCACGGCGACATCAAGCCGCAGAACATCCTCGTCTCCCGGTACGGCGAGCCTGCGATCGCCGACTTCGGCGTCGCGAGGGTGGTCGACTCGTCCGAGATGTCGGTGACGTCGCAGGCCTTCACCCCCTTGCACGCGGCGCCCGAGGTGGTCAGCGGACAGCCGCACAGCGTCGCGTCGGACGTCTACTCGCTCGGGTCCACGCTCTACCATCTGCTGGCCGGGCAGCCGGCCTTCCACTCGCCGACCGACCCTTCGATCGCGCCGCTGATGTTCAGGGTGCTCAGCAGTGAGCCGCCGCCCATCAACAGGCCGGACGTGCCGTCGATCGCGACGGAGGCGATCCTGCGGGCGATGGCCAAGACGCCGGGCGAGCGGTACGAGTCGGCGTGGGCGTTCGCGAGGCGGCTGAGGGAGGTGCAGGAGGCGCTCGGGCTGCCGGTCACGGACCTGGTGTCCGCCGAGCCCGCGCCCGCCACCGTGGCGGAGGCGCCCCCTCCTGCCCGCACCTCCCCTTACGCGCCCCCTTCGGACGCCTCCCCCTACGCGCCTCCTTCGCATGGCGGCCCGCCCTACGCGCCGCCCTCCCAGGACGGCTCCCCTTACGCGCCTCCCCACCAGAACAGCTCCCCTTACGCACCGCCCACGCATGCGGGTTCGCCCTACGGGCCTGTCGCGGCTTCGCCCTTCGCTCCCTCTGACGGATCGCCGTTCGCCCCCGGTTCGGGTCCCGTCACCGCGTCACCAGGTCCCGCCTTCGGCGCAGGACAGCCGACGACCCCCTCCCCCGTCTCCCCATCCTCCGCGAACTCTCTCGCCTCCCCGGCTTTCCCTGCCTCCCCGAGCTCCGTCGGCTTCCCCCCGGACCTCGGCGCCATGGGCACCGCAGGCTCGATAGGCACCGCAGGCTCGATGGGCACCGCAGGCTCCGGCACCGCAGGCTCGATGGGCACCGTGAGCGATGCAGGTTCCGCAGCCTTTGGAGGCTCCCTGGGCGTGGGCGGCTCCCCGGGTGGCGTGGGTGCGACGCAGGCTGAGGGGAGGCATGCCTCGACGACGCCCGTCGAGACGCGTGGGTCGCGGGTGCGGGGCAACGTGGTGATCGGCGCGTCAGTCGTGGCCGTGGCCGTGGCCGTCGCGGGAACGGTCCTCGCCTTCGTCCTTCCCGGACAGAACCAGCAGCCTCAGCCCACAGCCCAGGCCTCCAAGCGGCCGCAGTCGGCCTCGACCAAGCCCGCCGAGATCAGCAAGGCGGCTCTGGCCGCGCTGGCGCCCCGAAGGCTACGGGTGGTCTCCGACAAGGGGGCCGCGGTCACGGTCCAGTGGACGCTGCCCGCGAAGACCCGCCGCTACCCGCTGGTCCTGCAGCGCGAGCCCGCCGACGGCCAGCAGCTCATGACGATGGAGGCGGGCGCCACCTCTGCCAGGGTGCTGGGCCTCGACCCGGACACCGGCTACTGCTTCCTGGTGGGCGCGGCGCTGGAGATCAGCCAGAAGAGCACGGTCGCCTGGTCGAAGCCGCACTGCATCAGAGGCGCGGTGAGCCGCTGAGGAAGGCCCGGACATCAGCCACCTCCTCCGCCCACCCCCGAGCGTCGCCGCCCGGAGAGTCGCCGCCCCGGGAGCCGCCGCCCCTAGAGCCGCCGCCCCTGGAGCCCGTCTCCCCGAGAGCCCGCGAACCGCCGTCAGACTGCTCCCGCCCCTGTGGGTCGATCTCCCCGAGCTTCCCACGTCGACTCGAGACGTCCTCCCCGCGCTCTTCCTGCCCATCTTCCTCTCCACGGAAGTCGCCCCCGCCGAGCTCCGCCTTCCCACGGCGATCGTCCGGGCCTTCCGACCGCCCACGACGGTCGATCTTCCCGAGCCCTTCCGCCACACGCAGGTCGTTCTCCGCGCGTTTCACCGGCCCATGCGGGCCGATCTCCCCGTGACGCTCACGCCCATGCGACTCGCCGTTCCCCAGGCTCTCCCGCTCAGGCGCCTCGCTCTCCTCGAAGGGGCTGAGGGTCACCGTCTCGCCCTTGCGTGACCAGGTGCCTCTGATCACGCCGTCGACCAGCATGACCGGGCGGAGGATGCCGCCTCCGGGAAACACCTCGCGCCTGTGCCGCTCGTCGAGGATCGGCGTACGGTCCGCCCACCCCATCAGGTACTCGTCGAAGGCGGGCGCCAGCCGTACCCCGCCCGGCTCGGAGGCATCGTCCACGGCAGAGGGGGCGGCCAGCCGGAAGGCGGTGCGGGCGGTGCCCACGGGCAGCCCCGACCAGGCGGACAGGTCCTCGGGGGTGGCGGGAGCGTGGGCGCGCAGGTAGCGGACGGCCAGCTCCGCCAGCGCCCTGTCACGGTCGGGCTCGAAGGAGATCGGCGCGCCCAGCCAGTCGGCCGCGTGGACGTAGGTCGGCTTCCCGCCCTTGAGCGGCCCCAGGACGGCGAGGCCGTGGAAGGCGGCGAGTGCCACGAGGTGGACGACGCCCTGGCCCTTTGCTCGACCCGCGAGCCGTTCCTCGAGTTGGGCCTTGGTGAGCGGGCCCTGTCCCGCGAGGGCGCGGTCGATCAGGTGCGGCAGGTCGTCGCCCGTGACACCTTCCTGGGCGAGCCTGCGCAGGGTGCCGGTGTCGTTGCGAGTGAGGGCGAGCAGCCACGGCAGATCGTCGCGGTGCACGAAGTGGAGGGTTCCGCGCGGGCCCCACGCCCTGACGATCTCGCGGGAGCGCCAGGCGTCCTCGATCTGCGCGACGGTGAGGGTGGCGGATCTGGCGCGGAAGGCGAGCAGCGCGGAGGGCACGTCCTGCGCCTGGACGGCCAGCAGGTGGCGCACCATCTCCCCTGGGCCGAGCCCCGGCGGCCGGTGGAGGAGCTGGGCGGTCATGCGGGCGCTGCGCGTCTGGTTCGGCACAGCCGGGAGCCTACTGCCCGTCCCTCCCCGGCCATCGCCCCGGTCACCAACCGCTCCGATCCGGACCTCTCGAAGAACCCGAACAGCGGACGCGCTCTCAAAGGACCCGAACATCGGAAGAGAAAAGGGACTGGAACAACCGGACGGGACGCGGATCGAGGGGCCCGGGTTCACGGGGTGCGGGGCCCACCGGGTGCGGGACCCACCGGGTGCGGGATCCACCGGGTGCGGGGTTCTTGTGTTGAGGCGGTGGCCAGGCGAGTGCGGGGGCCCGGGATCGAGGGGGCCAGGGATCGAGGGGGTGCGGTGTCGAGGGGGCCCGGGATCGAGGGGGCCAGGGATCGAGGGGGTGCGGTGTCGAGGGGGTGCGGTGTCGAGGGGGTGCGGGGTTCAGGGGCGGATGAGGGTCTTCGGGTTGAGGCGGTGGGTCAGGCGGGTGCGGAGGGGGGTGGTTCGGCGGGTGTGGGCGCGGATGGCGTCGCTGTAGCGCCAGGCCTCGGAGGCGGCGTGCGGCGGGAGGGTGTCCGGGGCGTAGCGGACGTGGTTGGCGAGGGCGGCGAGCGGCTGCAGCTCTTCGACGGCTGGGTGCCTTGCCACAATCTCGGAGGCGGTGAGTGAGTGCTTACCGACCACGCCGAGGTCCTGGCAGGCCTGGTGCCAGGCGCCCATGACCCGTCGCGCGTCAGGAGTGGCCCCGCGCCGCGAGCGGCGGCGCCACCACGGCAGCACCAGCGCGAGCAGGAGGTAGGCGGCCACGACAACGGGGGCGATCACCCACCAGTGCGACGTGCTCTCGGCCACCGGCACGGGCTTGCCCTTGGGTGCGGGCTCCTTGGCCTTGGAGGCGCCGCTCTGGCCGAACTCCCCCTCCAGCTTCTCGCTCTCCTCGATCGCCGAGGAGACGACGTCGTGGTCGTCCTTCGCGCCGCTCTTGCCCGGTGTGGGGTAGAACGGCCGCCATCCCAGCTTGTCGAACTTGATCTCCGCCCACGCCATGACGTCGCCCGAGCGCACGTGGTAGACGCCGTCCTTCGCCTGCCCTGGCCGGAAGCCCACGACGACCCTGGCGGGCAGTCCGAGCGTGCGGGCCATGAGCGCGAAGGACGAGGCGAACTGCTCGGAGGTGCCCCGGTAGGTGGTGTCGAGGAAGAACTCCAGCGCCTTGAGCGAGTGCCCGGGGGGCGCGGTGATGTCGTACTTGGCGGTGGTGCGCAGGAAGTTCTGCAGCCGGTAGGCCTGCCTGATCGGCACGTCGGCTCCGCGCGTGGCGTCCTGGGCCAGCTTCCTGAACAGCTTCTCCTGCGGGCCTGCGGGGAACGCCGTCAGGCCGGGGTCGGCCACCGGCACGGCGTGCAGCAGCTCGTCCTTCGTGGGGGCGGCCACCTCGGAGGTCACCTGATAGGTGAAGCCCTTCCCCGTCGCCGCCGAGGTCAGCAGCGCCCCGCTCTCGGGATCGGCGGCCAGCCCCCGCGCGCCCTTCACCTCCACGGGACGGTCGGCGGCGGGCAGCCAGGTGCCGGGCAGCCCCTGGAAGGTGACCGTCTGCCGCACGGTCGTGGTGGCGCCGGTCCAGGCGTCCGACGGCACCCTGCCGCCGGTCGGCTGGAAGCGGCCGCTGGAGGTCCAGCGCACGCCGTCGTAACGGTCGAGGACGGCCAGCCGCCAGTTGAGCGGTTTGTCGGCTTTCACGGTGAACAGCGGCCTGTCGGGGATCTGCAGCCAGGCCGAGACCCTGTCGAGCGGGCTGACGCTGTCGACTCTGACCGGCGGCGGCAGCTCGGCGTCCCTTCTCGGGTCGTACGGCTCCCGCGCCATCGGCAGCACCGGCCCGAGCAGCGCGGCGGCCAGCGTCACGACGCCGATCGCGGGCAGCACGGGCAGCAGCCACAGGGCGGGCCTGTCCTCGCGCAGCACCAGCAGAAGGCCGACCATGACGAGGAGCGCCGCGGACGTGGCCAGGTTGGAGCCCTCGCCGTCGACGCCGAGCACGAGCGCGACGCCGTACACGAGGAGGGCGGGCAGCGCGGGCGCGATCCTCAGCCGGGTACGGGTGAGGGTCTCGGCGCCGGTGACGGCGGCGAGCCAGACCAGCGTGTGCGTCAGGATCAGCAGCCGGGGCTCGGCGGGCGCGGGCAGCAGGGTGGTGAGCAGAGCCTGCCAGGAGTTGGTGAGATCACTCGCGAAGGCGAGGGTGAAGGCGCCGTAGAGCGGGACGGCCGCCGCGAGCCAGAGGACGACGTCCAGGACTAGCGCGAGCCACAGCGGCCTGTTCCTGGTCAGCGCGGCGACGACGGCGGGGACGAGGGCGGCGGGGACCACGACGGTCAGCAGTTCGGCGGCGGGGAAGACGCGGTGGAAGCCCCATCCGGCGGTCGCGGCGAGCGCCGCCACGACGGCAGGCCCGGCGATCCGCCGCCACAGCGCGACCTCGGCGACGCGCGCGCCGTCCCGCCGGCCGCGCCGCCTCGAGGCGGTTCCCCGAGCGCGCCTGGAGGAGGACCCAGGGGACGTGGGGGGCGGCGCCGCGGCGGGCACGACGGAAGGCCCTGAGGGCGGCGCTGCGGCAGGCGCACCCCCAGACCCCCAGGCCGCCCCCGAGGCAGACGCGAGTGAGGGACCCGAGGGCGATGCGAGTGAAGGACCCGAGAAAGACGCGGGCGAGTGACCCGGGGGAGACACGGGCGAAGGACCCGAGAAAGACGCAGGCGGAGGACCCGAGAAAGACACGGGCGGAGGACCCGAGGGAGACGCGGGCGGGGGGCCCTGAGGCGGCGGGGGCGGTGGGGCGGTCATCGGGTGGTCCAGACGTACGACAGGGCGTCGAGGTCGCCCAGGCGGAGCGTGACGACCCCCGGCACGCTGACCTCGGCCGAGCCGGTGAACACGCAGATCACCCTGTCGAACCTCTTCCTGACGGCCGCGGCCCTCGCGGCCTCGGCAGGGTCGGCGGTGACCAGGACGAGGGAGCCGCCGCCCCGCGCCAGCCGTACCGCCTCGCGCGCGTCGCCCGCCCGCACCAGGGCGAGGCGGTCGAGAACCAGCTCGGCGTCGGACTTGGTCTCGGCCAGCACGCCCTCGCCGGTGATGAGCCGCACGGGGAAGCCCGCGCGAGCGGCGGCCAGCGCGACGGAGGCGGCGGCGTCCACGGACAGCTCGGTCAGGTCGCGGGTGTCGAGGACGACGGTGGTGGTGGGCAGGCTGGCGTCGATGAGCTGGCGGACCATGAGGGTGCCCGTGCGGGCGCTGGAGCGCCAGTGGACGTGGCGCAGGTCGTCGCCGACGACGTACTCGCGCAGGGTGTGGAAGGTGACCGTACCGCTGGGCGCGTTGTCGCTGGTCGGGCCCTCCAGATGGTGGGCGCGTCCGGAAGGGGGGACGGGCAGCGCGACCGTGCGGGGCCGCACCAGGAGGGTGACGGCCTCGCCGTACTCGCGGACCCTGCGGGTGAGGCCGAGCGGGTCGGCGCGGATCAGCAGCAGCGGGCCGACGGGGATCTCGCCGCGCTCGTCCGTGGGCAGCGGGTAGGAGACGGTCCTGAGCGCGCGCCTGGGCAGGCGCGGCAGGTCCACGGTCTGCTCGCCCGCGCCGAACCTGTCGCGCGCCCGCAGCCCCGACAGCGCCCAGCCGCCCAGGTTGCGCACCTGAAGGACGGCCACCGCGGCGTCGCCGCGCGGCACCTTCAGCGGCGTCACCTCCCGCCGCACCTCCAGCTTGGGCCTGGGCGCGGTCCACGCCAGCGCGCAGGCCAGCGCCAGCAGCCCGCCGCTGGCCAGGACGGCGGGCTCGGGATAGCCGAGGACGTACGCCACGGCGTAGAGGACGAGCGACCCTGCGAGGGTGCCCCAGCCCAGCGGGGTCAGCATGTCAGGCCGCCTGGGGTACCGGCATTCCGGCCATGACCTCGCCCAGCACGTCGGCGGCGGTGCGCTGGCGCAGCTCGGCCTCGGGGGTGAGGATGAGCCGGTGCGCGATCACCGGGACCGCCAGGGCCTTGACGTCCTCGGGCACCACGTAGTGGCGGCCGGTGGAGGCTGCCCTGACCCTGCTGGCGCGCAGCAGCGCGAGGCTGGCGCGCGGGCTGGCGCCCAGGCGCAGGTTGGGGTTGGTCCTGGTGGAGGCGACCAGCGCGACGATGTAGTCGTAGACGGGGTCGGCGACGTGGATCTGACCGGCGAAGTCGATCATCGCGGCGACGTCGGAGGCGCGGGCCACCTGCGGCAGCCTGTCGACCTGGGGCCCGGCCTTGAGGATCTCGACCTCCGAGTAGTGGTCGGGGTAGCCGACGGAGATCTTCATGAGGAAGCGGTCGAGCTGCGCCTCCGGCAGCGGATAGGTGCCGTCCATGTCGACGGGGTTCTGGGTGGCGACCACCATGAACGGCCTGGGCACGGGGTGCGGCTCGGCGTCGACGGTGACGCGGCGCTCCTCCATGACCTCCAGGAGCGCCGACTGCGTCTTGGGCGAGGCGCGGTTGATCTCGTCGGCCAGGACGATGTTGGCGAAGACCGGTCCCTGGTGGAACTCGAACTTCTGGTGCGCCTGGTTGAAGATCGACACGCCGGTGATGTCGCTGGGCAGCAGGTCGGGGGTGAACTGGATGCGCCGCCATTCGGCGTCGACGCTGGCGGCGACGGAGCGGGCGAGCGTGGTCTTGCCGGTGCCCGGCACGTCCTCCATGAGCAGGTGCCCCTCGGAGAACAGGCAGACCAGGGCCAGCTCGACGGCTTCGCGCTTGCCTCGGATGGCGCGCTCGATGTTGCCCGCCATCAGCTGGAAGCGCTGCGCGAACTGCCCTGCCATGGCCGCGGTGTCCGGGTAGCTCAACTCAGTTCTCGCATTCGTAGAGACCGTCGGCGGCCAGCCCGCTTCCAGGGATGGCCATCAGCGTGTCGCTGATGTAGGCGGTGCCGCCGTTCCACTCGATCCGGTTCCAGACGTCGGTGGTCTCCCCCGTCTCGTCCTCGGTCACGGACTTGCCCCTGGTCTGGCAGATCACCGTGATCGAGATGTACTGGCCCTGTGGGATCTCGCCGACCTTGCACCCACCCTGGGGACCGCACTGGATCAGTGAATCCGTCTTGTTGTTGTTGGCGTTCTGGTAGGCCTTCTTGGGATAGGCGAGGTCGACGCTGGTGGTGGCGGTCGTCTGGCTCTCCCCTGCCGCGTTCTTCGCCTTCAGCGTGAACTCGTGCTTGGCCGCGTTCTTCAGACCCTCGGCGCTGAACGAGGTGCCCTGGATGGCGTCGTTGGTGGCCGCGCCGGACAGCGCGTAGGTGACGCCCTGTCCCGCGGCGTTCTCCGGCGCGCCCCACGACAGGTCGGCGCCCTTGTTCTTGGCCTTGGCCTGGAAGTTGGTCGGCGCCCCCGGCGCGACGCACGGCATGCCCGACGCGCTCGACTGCGACTCCACCTCGCCGCCCTCCCAGTGCGCGACGACGGTGAAGGAGACGTCGGCGCACTGGTCGGAGGTGTACTCGAACTGGAAGGGCCCCTCGGGACCCACCGACTCGGGGGTGACCTTGCCGGCGCCCGACGCCTTGAGCGTGTACTTCTCGACCTTGCCGCCCGTCGAAGGGCTGAACATCACGTCGACCTTGCCTGGACCCGACTTCGCCGACACCGAACCTGGCGCGCCGGGAGCCGTGGGAGACGGGGTCGGCGTCGGGGTTCGCGACGGGGTCGGCGTGGGGGTGGGGGTCTCCGAGGGCGTGGGCTTGTTCTGCGGGGACCTGGTGGGCTCCGCCTCCACCGTCCTCGTGGGCTCCTCCGCGTTCTCCGTGGGGTCGGGGTCGAGGTCGGGCGCGGTGCTGCTGGGCACCGTCTTCGGGGTGGGACGCGGCTTGGGCGTGCGGGTGGGGCCCGGCACGTCGGTGTCGTCCTTGTCGACGGCGTGCCTGCGGCCCTCGGGGTCGATCACGACGGCCTTGTCACCGTTCTCGTCGTTGGCCCACAGCAGGCCGTCCTTGACGAACACCTCGATCGGGCCCGGCCGCTCGGCCACCTGCATGCGCACGGGGTCGCCGCCCGCCGCGGTGTCCCAGACGATCATCGCGCCGGTGCGCTGGTCGGGGACGTAGACCTTGGTGCCGAGCACCTGCGGCACGCCCGCGTCCGTCACGGCGAGCTTGGTGGTGAGGACGGCGTTGGACATGGTGTCGATCACCACGAGCAGGCCGTGCCGTCCCGGCGTCAGGATCGGGACCAGCGAGCCCTCCGTCGAGGCCGGCGTCAGTACGCCGCCCTCCGCGGCCTGGGCGACCTCCTTGGGGAGCGTGATCTCGCCCGCTCCGCCGTCCGCGCCGATGACGACGGTGGAGGCGGCGCGGGTGTTGGTGATCACCGGCAGGCCGCCCGCGATGGTGACGGAGAGCTCCTCGCCCGCCTCGCCGGCCTTGACCGCCCGCTCCTTCACCCCCGCCCTGATGGGCACGGCCTCGCCCGTCGCGGTCACCGGCACCCACAGCCTGCCGCCGCCGTCGATGCGCGCCGAGCCGAGCGGGCCCGGCAGGTCGAGCGGCGCGCCGACGGAGTTGAGCGTGACGGGGTCGATCCGCTGGACCGAACCCTCGGGGTCGACGGCGTAGGCGGTGGAACCGCTGACGACCAGCTGGAGGCCGGCGGCGCCGAAGTTCCTGGTCTGGGAGACGGTCAGCTGGCTCGGCTCGATCCTGCTGACGAAGCCGGTGCTGTCGTCGACGAGCAGCACGTTGGAGCCGTCCTGGACGACCTTCATCGGCCGGCCCCGCTTGTCGTTCAGGTAGCCGTCGACCTCGCCCGACAACCCGTTGACGTGGACGACCTTGCCTCTGGCCTTGGTCCACAGCCATGCGCCCACGTCGGCCAGCTTCGGATTGGCGCTCGAGACGCCCACGCCGAACACGGCTGCCGCGACCGCCAGGACCGCGACCACCCCGCCCGCGACCAGCGCGGTGATCTTATCCCCACGCACAGCAACTCCACCCGTATGCGCTTATGTCCCCCTTTTAACGGGGCTCACCTTAGCGTGCTCGCGTAGCCGGTGGCAGGACTCCCGCGATGTAGGTCCAAGACTGTCGGGGCCAGGCCCTACCTTAGAGCGCGTGTCCGAACAGCCTCTGACCCTCGACGCCGCCCTCTCGGAGGAGGCGGTGCTGTCGACCTACCGCAGGATGTTCGCGGCCCTGGCCCGCGACAGCGGCGCGGTCGTCGACGATCCCGCCATGGTCGACATCGCCGAGACCCTCTTCGCCGCGTTCGCGGAGGCGGGTGAGGAGTGGCTGACGCACGAGCAGATGCGTTTCGCCTGCCGCGCCTACCCCTCCGACCAGTTCGACAACAGGCTGCGCGTGCTCAAGGGGCTCGGGGCCGTGCGCGAGGTGTTCCCCAAGCCGAACCAGCTGCGCTACCGCGCCTCCTTCACCAGCGTGGTCGGGCTGATGTTCATCAGGCGGATGATGGACGACGGCGGGCAGTCGGAGATGCACAGGCTGCTCGCGCTCGAAGACCTCAACGTCGCCGATCCGCGCACCACGATGGAGCAGGCCAGGCAGAGCGCGGTCAACCTGGCCAGGGCGTTCAGGCTGTGGGCGCTCGAGCTGATCACGCTCACCACCGGCACCATCGAGGAGCTGCGCGAGCAGGCGCCCAAGCTGTGGGGTACCGAGGAGATCGCCCGTCGCGCGCAGAACCTTCACGGCACGATCCTGACCCGCTGGCCCGAGCTCGACAGGGTCTGCACCGACCTGCGCGCGGCCATCTACGCCTACAGCGACGCCTCGCGCCGCGCCGCGGGGCGGCTGGCCGACTCCGCGGGCACGACGCGCAACCTGACGCTCCTGCCCTCCGAGACCTGGCGCACCTTCGCGCAGACGGCCTCGAAGGAGCGGCTGGCCGCCGTCCTCGACGGGTTCGTCTTCGACGCTCCCGCGCCGTGGCACGACCCGGCCGCGATCGTGCGCGCCGTCGACGAGAGCCCGAGGGCCCCGCGCCCGCCCAGCCCACCCCGCCGCGCTCCGACCTGCCCGATCCAGGCCCCGCCGACTCCCTCGACCGCTCGCCGGGCGCGGCCGTCGAGCGGCTGGCCGAGCTGGCCGAGTCCGCGCTGGGCGGGGCCGACAGGGTGGCGCTGTCCGACCTGCTCGCCTCCGACTGGCCCGCCGCCCGCCGCCTGCTGGCCGACCTGACGAGCGTCGACCTGCGTCCCGAGCTGCCCTACCGGCTGACCTGGTCCGACGAACTCTCCGTCGACCCCTCGCACGAGCCCGCCTGGCTGTCGCACGGTTTCCTGGAGCGCACCTCATGACCGCCGCCCACGCCCACGCCGCGGCCAGGGCCGCGGGCCCGCTGCCACTCGCCGAGGGGGCCGCGACCCCTGCGGGCATGGTACGGCTGGCGGGGCTGGCCGTCCCCGTGTGGCCTGACGGGGTGACGCCGTCCCTGCTCGAGGAGTACCAGGTCAGCCCGCCGCCGGTGGAACGGTCCGGCGAGACCAGACGCGTGCTGGCCGCCTGCCTGAAGTGCTGCTGGAGCGACCTGTCGGCCGACCCATGGCCGGGGGCGACCGCGCCGGTGGAGCGCGTGCTCGACACCTACAGGGCGCTGATCGGGCGCACCGACGACGTGATGCGCAACTGGGCGGTGGGGGCGCTGCGCCGCCTGCACGACTCGGCGTGGGTGGTGATGGCCGACGGGTTCGTCAGGCTGGGGCCCAGGTGCGCCACCTGGCCCGTGGAGTCCTACGGGCAGCTGAAGGAGCTGATGCGCCGCCTGCCCGAGCCCGAGCGAGGAGAGCTGACCGTCCTGCGCGACGCCGACCTCGTCGAGGCGGCGGGCCCCGACGACCAGAGCCTGGCGCAGCCACACGCCGGGCGGATCGACGGCGCGCGGGCCGAGTTCGACGACCTGCTCGACGCCTTCGACGAACGGCGCAGAGCCGAGGTGGTGGCGGCCTTCATGGCGCTGGAGTTCGCCGCCGAGCCCGTCCAGGAGTCGCGCTTCGCCGCGCTCAGGGATCCCGCGCCGCGCCGCGTGCTGGCCGAGATGCTGGCCAGGCGCGGGCGCACGCTGATCCAGCAGCGCGAGCGGTGGACCTCGGGCTATGACGACGCCGTGGCCGCGAAGACGGGCACGGCGCTCGGCGAGAGCGAGCGGGCGGTGCTGACGCTGGTGCTGATCCACTCGGTGGCGATCCCGCGCGCGGAGGGGCTGCTGCCCGAGGACAGCTGGCTCTCGCCGCACGCCACCCCTGTCGACGAGCTGCGCCGCCACACCCAGCTGCCGATCGGCGAGCTGGAGGCGGCGCTCAGGGTGCTGCGTCACGCGGGGCTGCTCGCGCAGGTGAAGGCGGGCGAGGAGGCGGGCGGCTACGTGCCGGGACCGCAGTTCCACCGCCTGACGCAGGCGGCGCGGCGGCGCCTGCAGGAAGAGCTGATCCTCGCCGCGGGGCCGCACACGCCTCTCGCGGCGGCCGTACGAGCACAGCGGAAGACGGGGGACGAGTAAGTGGCTCTGACGGAGAACGTCGTCGGCGATCGGGTGCTGATCGCCGTGCAGGCGGTCAACATCTCACGGTTGTCCACCCATCCGGTGCCGACCGTGCCCGGCACGCTGATCGTCGTGGCCGGGGCGGGGCCGAAAGACTCCAACGGCGCGGGCAAGTCGTCGTTCATCGCCTCGATCACCGCGTTGCTCGGCGACGAGCAGTGGCGCTTCGCCTCGGGCGCCAAGGCGGTCTCCGAGCTGCTGTTCAACGCCGAGCTGGCCAGCGGCGCCGGCGGCCGCCAGTGGGCCAGCGCCGACCACGGCTACATCGTGGGCGTCTTCGGGCCCTCGGGCCGCGACGGCTACGACACCCCCGAAGGGAGCGAGCCTCACGGCGCCGAACCGCCGGCCGACGGCGAGGCGCTCTTCCCCGAGCCCGACGCCTCCGACGGGCCGGTCACCGTGTGGCTGCGCGTCAACCAGGAGGCGCCGCACCTGGAGATCCGCTGGCGCGAGGGCGTCCATCTGGCCGCCGCGAGCTCCGAGGCCGAGCGGGTCGCCAGGGCCGACGAGGTGTGGGCCTCGCTGCCGAAGTCGGCGGGCCGCCGCGACGTGGTCGCCCGCGACCTCACCAAGGTCCTGTACGGCGACCGCGTCCGCTGCGTGTCGTTCCTGTCCACCTCGGTGCGCAGCAAGGTGGCCACCAACCTGCTGTCGCAGCCGCTCAACGAGATCTCCCCCGAGCGGGTCTTCGAGGCGATCGCCGCGCTGACGGGCCTCGACGCCGAGCTGGAGCAGGAGCGTGAGGCCAGGCGCGACGAGCACGCCAGGCGCGTCAGGGCCGCCCACGCGGGCGAGCGGCTGAAGGAGTTTGAGGCTGAGTCGAGCGCCCTGCTGGCCACCTTCGACCGCCGCGACCAGGCCAGGGTCAGGCTGGCCGAGGCGCTGAGGTGCTGGAGGGGCCGACAGGCGCGCAGGCTGGCCGACGCGGCCGAGCGCGACGAGGCGTTCGCCGCCCAGCTCGAGGCGCTGGAGTCGGCGCAGGAGAGCGCGGCCGAGGCGATCGCGATGGTCAAGGCCGAGATCGCCACGCTCAAGGACGACACCCTCGACCGCATGGTGGTCGAGGCTCGCAAGGAGCTGGCCGTCCTGCAGTCGAGGGCGGCCAAGCTCGACGCCGACCGCGCGGTCGCCGAGAACTCCGCCGACGAGCTGCGCGGCCTGATCCCGTCGCTGGAGGAGACGCGGCGCCTTGCCGACGGGCGCGACGTGCCCACCGCCGAGCGTGAGCTGGCCGCGGCGCGGGTGGAGCTGAACGAGGCGCTCAAGGCGCTGGGCGTGGCCGACCGCGAGGTGGCCTCGGCGCAGGCGGCGCTCGACGACGCCGAGGGCGGCCCCGCCGCCGCCCAGCTCACCGCCCTCGCCGCCGCGGGGGTGAGCGCGACGGGCCTGCTCGACTCCCTCGACGTGGCCGAGCAGGCGCGCGACCACACGCGCGCCTCGGCCCTCGACGAACTGCGCGGATGGCCGACCGAGCACGCCGTCATCGTCGACGCCGCCCACCTCGCCGCGGCGGCCGAGGCCCTGAAGAGCCTGCCGGGTTCGGTCCTGGTCAGCTCGGCGGGCGTCAGCGTGGTCGGCGCGTTCGACGGCGTCGCCACCGGCAGGGAGGCCCGCATCAAGGCCGCCGAGCAGCGTCTCAACAGGGCACGAGACGTCCAGGAGGAGGCCGCCCAGGTCGTGGGCGCCTGCGAGGAGCGGGTGGCGACCGCCCAGCGGAGGCTGGAGGGCGCCAAGGCGGGCGTCCAGCTCGACGGGATCGAGCGCCGCCTGGCCGAGCGGCGGGCCAGGCTCGCCGAGCTGACCGGCGCGCTGGAGGAGCTGACCCCCGCGGTCGCCGCGGCCGAGCAGCAGGCGGGCTCGCTCGACTTCAGGGCCCGCACCCGCGACCTCGAGATCGAACGGATGGAGGGCCGCAGGGGCAGGCACGAGTCCGAGCGCGCCCAGGCGCGCGACCAGGCGGCCAGGGTCAAGGCCGAGCGCGAAGGGCTGCGGCTGGAGGAGCTGGGCCGAGACTGGGGCGGCAGCGTCGAGGGCGCGAGGGAGTGGATCGCGGCGCTGCCAGAGGAGGAGCGGCCGCGCTCGGCCGAGGAGTGGTGGCGGGTCGCCGAACGCCATCTCGACAGCGCCTTCCGCGACACCTTCCCCGGTGACGACGAGGAGGAGGTGCCCGAGGAGCTGCGCTTCCTGATGAGCGAGCGCACCGGGCGCTCCAGCAGGGAGCAGGCGACGTTCGCGGCGGTGTGCGGGTCGCTGGCCTCCTACCTGCGCGGGCAGGAGGAGTACGAGAAGCACCAGCGCCGCCAGATCGAGTCGCAGATCGTGACGCGGCAGCGCGACCTGTCGGCCGCGGAGAAGGGCGCCGAGGAGGCCGCCCAGTCGACCGCGGTGCACAGGGCGGCGCTGACGGCGGCGATCAAGTCGCGTCTGACGCGGGTGGCGGAGGAGTTCGAGAAGCTCGACACCTCCTACGGGGGCTACGGCGCGACGCTGGAGTTCCCCGTGCCCCCCGCGCCCGCCGACCCCGAGCAGCGCTGGCAGTGGCGGGTCACGCCGAAGTGGCGGCGCGGCGAGGGACAGGGCTTCGTGCCGTACAACCGCAGGGCCAACACCGCGCTCATGGACGAGAAGGCGGTCAAGCTGGTCTGCGCGGCGGCGATCGCGTCGTCGGGCGGCGGCCACCTGTGCCTGGTCCTCGACGAGCTCGGGCGCAACCTGGGCAAGGAGCATCGCAGGGAGGCGGTGGCGCTGTTCCGCAGGATCGGCGAGACGTACGGCATCACGGTGATCGGTGCGCTGCAGGACGACATGGAGCCCTACGCGATCGACGCCTGCGGACAGTACATCAAGCTGCGGCGCAGCTCCGACGCCATGGCCTACAACGAGCCTCCGGTGATCGTGGGTCACGACCAGCACGCCGGAAGGGTCCGCGCCCTGGCCGCGTACGTGGGCAGGGGCGAGTCGCCCCTACCTGATCAAAGCTCTGATCAGGGGGTATGACGCCGTGCGATGACATTCACCGCTTCGGATGCCGAGGGGCATCGAGCCATGGCGCTGGCGTTGCGGGTCGGAGAGCTCCTGCTCGGCAGCGGCGAGGCGACCGAGAACGTCGGCGGCGCCATGCGCAGGATCCTCGAGGCGTACGGCATGCGCCACGTCGAGGCGGACGTCAACCTGTCGGCCATCACGCTGTCGCACGTGCCCGACGACGGCAGGCCCGCCACGACGGCCGAGCGGCGGGTGCGCAGGCGGCATCCCGACTACGACCGGCTGATCGCGGTCCACTACCTGGTCGGCGAGGTCGCCGCGCGTGAGCTGCCGCTCGGCGAGACCGAGGAGCGGCTGCGCAGGATCACCAGGCGGGTGCGGGTCTATCCGGACTGGGCGGTGGTGACCGCGCTCGCGCTGATCTCGGCGTCGGCGGCGGTGCTGATCGGCGGCGGGCTCACCGTGGCGGCGGCGGCGTTCGTCGCGACCGTGCTGGGCGACAGGGCAGGAGCGTGGCTGGGGCGCAGGGGGGTGGCGGAGTTCTTCCAGCTCGCCGTGGCCGCCATGTTCGGCTCGCTGGTCGCGGTCCTGCTCATCGCGATGCGCGTGCCCGTCGAGGCGTCCGCGGTGGTGGTCGGCGCGGTGGTCGCGCTGCTGCCGGGCCGTCCGCTGGTGGCGTGCGTCCAGGACGGCATCGCGGGCGAGTACGTCACGGCGACCGCGAGGCTGACCGAGGTGGTGTTCATCGTGGCCGCGGTGATCGCGGGGATCGGCGCCACGCTGGCCGTCGCGGTCCGGCTGGGCGTGCCCATCACGGTGGAGAGCGTGCCGTCCGCGCCGCTGACCCTCGCGCCGCCGCAGCTGGCGGGGGCGCTGGGGCTGAGCCTGACGTTCGCCGTGGCGCTGCTCGTGCCGCCGCGCTATCTGCTGCCCGGCGCGCTGGGCGGCGGGCTGATCTGGCTGACGTTCGTGTGGCTGGCCAGGCACGGCGTGCCGCTGATCGGCGCGACGGCGATCGCCGCCGCGGTGGTCGGCCTGCTCGGCACCGCGTACGCGCGCAGGGTGCGGGTCCCCTCGGCCGTCTTCGTGATCCCGGCGATCGGCCCGCTGCTGCCGGGCAGCGCGCTGTACCGCGGCATGCTGGAGCTGAGCCTGGACAACGTCTCCGCGGGCGCGCTGCACCTGATCGAGGCGCTGTCGATCGCCGTCGGCATCGGCGCCGGAGTGATCATGGGAGCGGAGATCCTGCGCGCCTTCCGCGGGCGAGGCCTGGCCCGCAGGATCAGGCCCGCCGCCCGCCGCACCCGCGGCTACTAGCGACGCCGAGGCACATCTTCACGCTGCCCTCAGCAGCGGCGCTCCTCCATGCCCCGCGCCGCCGCCTCGAGCGAGGCCTGCCCGACCAGAAACTCCGCTGTCACCCCGACCCCCAAGTCGATCTTGCGGCACGACCCTGGCGGGCGCTCACGCGCCGCCGGGCGACCGGCGGGTGAACATCCGGTGGCGGCCGTCAGCGTGGGGGCGGGCCGATGTAGGAGGCGCGCGGACGCAGCAGCGTCCCCTTGGCGTACTCCTCCATCGCGTGGGCCAGCCAGCCAGCCGTCCTGGCCACGGCGAAGATCGCCTCTCCCGCGCCTGGGACCATTCCGGACAGGGAGGTGAGGGTGGCCAGCGCGAAGTCGATGTTCGGGTCGGGCAGCCTGCGGCGGCGCAGCTCCTTCCTCACGGCCTGCGCCACGTCCAGCGCGGGATGACCGGGGGCGGCGTGGGTGAGGATCTCGAACAGGACGGTGGCCCTGGAGTCGCCGTTCTTGTAGACGCTGTGGCCGAAGCCGGGGATGCGTTCGCCGCGCCGTACCCGCTCGGTGATCACGCGGGAGGCGTGGGAGGGCTCGGCGACCTCGGCCAGCAGCCGTTCGGCGCCGTAGGAGGCGCCCCCGTGAAGGGGGGCCGCCGAGGACGCCGAGGGCGGTGAGGACGACGGCGTAGGGATCGGCCTTGGCGGAGGCGGCGACCCGCGCTGCCAGGGTGGAGGCGGCCAGCTCGTGATCGGCGAGCAGGACCAGCGCCGCCTGGAGGGCGGACAGGAGAGCGGGTTCGGGTGCGCGAGGCGTCAACCGCCCCCACAACCGCGCCGCGATCGACCCACCCGAGGGCCGCCCACCGCCTGACCCCCCGGGCGCCCCTCCACCGCCCGATGTCCCTCCACCGCCCGATGTCCCTCCACCGCTCGGTGACCCTCCACCAGGGAGAGGTTCGTCGGATGCCGCGGCGCTCCCCACGGCCGAGATCTCCTGAGCGCCTCGGCCGGGCCGCGTGGCCGGGGCGTCCACGGTGGGCTGAGCGGGGAGGGCGTCGACCAGGCCCGCGATCAGGCGGCGGCCCGTCGCCGCGACGGAGGCGGGGTCGAGCTGGTAGCGCAGCGAGTCGGTGGCGCCGAGCACCGTGGTGATCACCTGGAACCGGTCGAGCGGCAGCAACCCCTCCGGCAGACCCCTCTGCGCCTCTGCCGCCGCGCGGATCCCCTGCGGGTCGCCCTGCCACGGCGGCAGCGCGTCCTCCTCCTCGACGTCCCACAGCCACGCGGCCACCGCCTCGAAGGGGATCCTCCTGGCGAGGTCGAGCGCGTCGATCCCCCTGTAGTACGGCCTGTCGACTCCCAGCGCGGTGATCGCCGACTCGATGACCAGCTCGGGGGGCGGGTTGCGCGGCCGCCCCCGCCTGGCCAGCTGCTCGACCTCCGCCGCGTCGAAGAAGCTGCGCCTCCCGTCCTCGCCGTGCCTGCGGCGCAGCACTCCCCTGCTCACGTACGCGTAGAGCGTGGCGGGCTTCACGCCGAGCCGTTCGGCCGCCGTGGCCGCGTCGATCCACTCCACCGCACCCTCCATATGTTGACGAAAATCAATATTGATACACGTCGAGTGATGATGTCAACGTGGACACATGCCACAGATTCACTTCCTCGACGTGACCAACAGGGACGGCGTGCAGACCGCCCGCACCGGCCTGTCCAAATTCGGCAAGACCATGGTCAACTTCTACCTGGGCAGGCTCGGCGTGGCCCAGTCGGAGATCGGCTTCCCCTTCCTCTTCCACGAGGTTCCCTACGTCAGGGCCCAGGTCGCGTTGGCGGAGGCGGGGGCGATGAGAGAGCTGCGGCTGAGCGGATGGTGCAGGGGCGTGCCGGGCGATGTGGAGAAGGCGGTGCCGCTCGGGCTGAGGCACTACAACCTGTCCATCTCCACCTCCGACTACATGATCCAGAACAAGTTCAGGGGCAGGCTGGACCGCGCCGCGATCATCAGGGAGATGACCGCCGCGGTGGCGGTGGCGAAGGACGCGGGCGCGGAGACGATCGGGGTCAACGCCGAGGACGGCTCGCGCACCGACGACGGCTTCCTGCTGGAGTTCGCGCTGGCGGCCAAGGAGGCGGGGGCCGACAGGGTGCGCTACTGCGACACGATCGGCGGCGACACCCCCGACAGGATCCGCGAACGCTTCGCCAAGCTGGCCGCCGCCACGGCCATGCCGATCGAGACCCACTGCCACAACGACCTGGGCATGGCGGTGGCCAACTCGGTTTCGGGCGCGCTCGGCGATCTGGAGGCGGGGCAGGACGCCTGGATCAACACCTGCGTCAACGGCATCGGCGAGCGTTCGGGAAACGCGGACCTGCTCTCGACGATCCTGGCCTTCCGCCACGGCTTCGGGTTGAGCGCCGAGATCGGCGACGCGCTCGACCTGTCGTGGGCGCGCAGGTTCGCGTTGTGGGCGAGCTACGCCTTCGGGCAGGCGCTGCCGTACAACCAGGTGGGGGTGGGGGTGAACGCGTTCGCGCACGAGTCGGGCATCCACGCCGACGGCGCGCTGAAGGACCACGGCAACTACGAGCTCTACGACGAGAGCACGCTCGGCCCCTTCCCCTCCGACTGGCACGCGCGCAGGGGGCGCGTCGTGCTGACCGGGGAGTACGGCGGGAAGGCCGGGTTCAGGCACGTCATGGACGGGCTCGAGGCCGAGCCGGCCGACGAGGAGCTGGCCTTCCAGCTCGTCCAGCTGTGCAACGCGATGACCGGCAGGCCGCTCACCGACGACGAGCTGCGGCTGATCGCCGCCTACCCGCGCGAGCTGGCGCTGATGTTCCCCGGCCAGCTCGGCGAGGGCTGACGCTACATGCTCTCCTCGCCGGTCTCGGGCAGGGCGAGCAGGCAGAGCAGGCTGAGGACCGCCATGGCGGAGACGTACACGCCGACGGAGAACACGCCGAGGCCGCTGGCCTGCATCTGGGTGGCGATCAGCGGCGGGACCGCGCCGCCGAGGACGCCGCCCAGACTGTAGGCGACGGAGGCGCCGCTGTAGCGGTACTCGGTGCGGAACAGCTCGGGCAGGAACGCGCCCATCGGGCCGAAGATCAGACCCATCAACGCCAGCGCTCCGGACAGCGCGAGCCCAACCAGCGGGACGGAGGCGGTCTGCATCAGCGGGAACATCACCAGCCCCCAGGCGATCGCGACACCGGTGCCCGCGATCAGCGTACGGCGCCGGCCGAGCCTGTCGGAGACCAGCGAGGAGACGACCGTGCCCGCGGCCATGAACAGCACGCCGATCATGGTCAGCGCCAGCATCGTGGTGCGCGGGATCCCCAGCGTCGCGGTGCCGTACGACAGGCAGTAGGTGGTGGCGGTGTAGAAGAGGGTGTAGGTGACGACCATCGCGCCGGCGCCCAGCAGCACGCGCCGCCACTGGTGGCGCATCAGGCCCACGAACGGCACCTTGGCGATCTTCCGCTCGTCCATCGCCGCCTGGAAGACCGGCGTCTCGGAGATCTTCAGCCGGACGTAGAGGCCGATCACCACGAGCAGCAGGCTGGCGACGAACGGCAGCCGCCAGCCCCAGCTCACGAACTGCTCGTCGGTGAGGACGGCACCGAGAATGAGGAACAGGCCGTTGGCGGCGATGAACCCGACCGAGGGGCCGAGCTGCGGGAACATCGCGTAGAAACCGCGCTTGCCCGGCGGGGCGTGCTCGGTGGCCAGCAGCGCCGCGCCGCCCCACTCGCCGCCCAGGCCGATGCCCTGGGTGAACCGCAGCAGCACCAGCAGCACGGGCGCGGCCACGCCCATGGCGGTGTAGCCGGGCAGCAGCCCGATCGCGACCGTGGACAGGCCCATCAGCAGCAGCGAGACGACCAGCATGGACTTACGGCCGATGCGGTCACCCCAGTGCCCGAAGATCGCCGAGCCGAGCGGGCGGGAGACGAACGCCACGGCGAACGTCGAGAAGGCCGCGAGCCTGCCCGCCAGATTGTCCATCTCGGGGAAGAAGGCGGTGTTGAGCACCAGGGCGGCGGCGGTTCCGTAGATGTAGAAGTCGTAGAACTCGATCGCGGTGCCGATGAGGCTGGCGGCGGCGATGCGCGTTCTCGAGGGCTGCGCGACGGCGGGGGCCTGGACCATGCTGTGTCTCACTATGCGGGATGGCGTCTTACGTGGTGGTCCGCCGACCGTATCAGCTCCACCACGGCCTCTGACACCGTGCGGACATTTCTGTCGAATCGCCGGTCGGGCCGTCAGCCGTGGCTGAGGTCGATCACGCAGAACCGGTTGCCCTCGGGATCGGCGAGCACCGTGAAGTCGGGATCGGCGGGATAGAGGTCCCAGTCGACCTTCTGCGCGCCCAGGGCGATCAGCCGCTCGACCTCGGCGGCGTGTTCGAGCGCGTTCTCGGTGAACAGGTCGAGGTGCATCCTCGGATGTTCCTGCACGGGAGAGACGCTGACGTCGAGCGCGAGCGGGGTGCCGAGACCGTTGACGGGATCGAGGATGGTCCAGTCGTCCGTCACCGCCCCTGAGCGGGGGATGTAGTGCAGCGCCTGGCTCCAGAACCGGACGGCCCGCCGCATGTCGTCGACGCCGATGACCACCTGACCAATACTCACCATGACCCAATCGTGTCAGGACATGGTCCCGCTTGGAACCTCCACCCCTCCCACCTCTCCAGTCACACCGCCCCACCTGCGGTCAGCGTGTCGCCCCAGGGGGTGGCCGCCTCGGTGCCGCGGTTCCTGGCGGCGTCCGCCGTCGGCGCCGCCGGCTCGGCCCACAAGGTCGCCACCCACGGCTCCATCGCCCTGACCTCCGCGACCGGGCCGGTCGGGCACGTGATCACCAAGGCGCCCAAGGGCGTGAAGTACGGCAACCCGGGTCCTCTCCAGACCCCGGCTGGACCGCCTCGCTTCTGGCCCGGTCGGCCGGCTCTGCGGTCCACATCACCACGTTCGCCCAGGTGGCAGCGGTGCGCCGACCGACTCCCCGAGCGCCGCCGCTTCCGCGGGCAGCCGGGTCACCTCCTCGTACGAGCCCGCCAACGCCGCCACCTCGGCCAGCCCCTCATCAAGTTCTGGATCGCGCCTGGCTGAGAGCCCTCAGCCGACCCCCAGCCGATCGTCAGCGGTGCCCGGCACAGTGAGGGCAACGAACGGACGTGAGGAGAAAATCATGGATCTGCAGCTTGCTGGGAAGACCGCCGTTGTCACGGCCGCCAGCGGAGGTATCGGGGGCGCGGTCGTCCGCACTCTGATCGCCGAAGGGGTGACGGTGCTCGGCGCCGACCGCACGGTCACGGATCAACTGAAGCAGACCGGCGCCATCACCGTCGAGGCCGACCTGCTCACCCCAGAAGGTGTCGAGGAACTGCGACGGGTCACCGACAGCGAGCTCGGCGGCGTCGACCTGCTCGTCAACGGCGTCGGCGGGCTGGCAGGTCTGGACCTCGGAGGACTGCCCGACCTTTCCGACTCGACCTGGCAGCGAGCCTTCGAGCTCAACTTCTTCAGCACCGTGCGCATCACCCGGGCGCTGCTGCCCAGCCTGCGCGAGGCGGTGGTCAATGTCTCCACCAGTGTGGCCCACTGGCCGGCCTCCGGGCCGCACTGGTACGGCGCATCCAAAGCCGCGCTCACGGCCTTCAGCAAGGGCCTGGCCGACGAGCTGGGCCCGCGCGGCATCCGGGTGAACACCGTCTCGCCCGCGCTCATCCGCACTCCCCTCTGGGATGAGTACGGCCCGCGCGTCAGCCAAGCCCGCGGCGCGGACTACCAGCAGCTCATGACCGACCTGCCCGAACAGATCAACGTCACTCTGGGCCGCTGGGGCACCCCGCAGGAAGTCGCCAACGTGATCGTCTTCCTCGCCTCCCCGGCCGCCGGCTACGTCACCGGCAGCGACTACGTCATCGACGGCGGACTGCTGAAGGTCCTCTAGGCAAGATCCTTTGTTCAAGCCGGGGGACGGGGCCCATCACCCGCCCCCTGGGCAGGAGGAGGGGCCAGCACATGCAGTTCGCTCCCGACGAGCCACAGACACCGCACCTGCTCCGCCACCACACGTGATCCGGGCCCGGCCGCGTTTGCCGGTTCGACACATCAGCTCGGCCCCGTGGACACCCCCTCGAGCCCTCCCCCGAGAGCCCACCCTCAAGAGGACCGCCCAACGCACCAACGCTCTCCCACGCGATGACCGCCCGCGCCCAGCCTCAGCCCGGCCCCCACCGACGGGTCCTCCTCCGAAAGCCCACCCCCGAGGGCCCTTGTCACACCCACCATCGTCGCCCTTTCACGTGATGCCCTAGGGAGACATCAGCTTGGTGACCACCGACAGCGTCGAGCGCTCCACATGATGATCACCCCAGGCCGACGTCAGCCCGCGATCACCGACAGCGTGGAGCCCTTCCTCGTCTTGGCCACTCTGAGCTGGGCCGGGATCCTCGTCCGCAACTCGGCGACGTGGCTGACGATGCCGACCGCGCGCCCGCCGTCACGCAGCCCGTCGAGGATGTCCAGCACACCGTCGAGCGTGTCCTCGTCGAGGGTCCCGAAGCCCTCGTCCACGAAGAGCGTGCCGATCTCGGCGCCCCCCGCCTCGGCCGTCACCACGTCGGCCAGTCCGAGCGCCAGCGCCAGCGACGTGATGAACGACTCTCCTCCCGACAGCGTCGCCGGATCGCGGTCGACTCCCGTCCACCCGTCGAGCACCCGCAGTCCGAGCCCGCCACCCGCCCTGCCCCGCGCCCCCGCCGTCTTCCGCAGGTCGTGCTGAAGCTGGTAGCGCCCGCCTGACATGTGGTCGAGCCGTTCGTTGGCCGCGTCGACGACCTGCCTGAGCCGCTCCCCCAGCACGTACGACGACAGGCTCATGCTCCACTGGTTGTCACCTGAGGTGCCGCTGGTCAGCGCCGCCAGCCGTTCGGCCAGGCGGTGCCTGTCGGCGGCGGGCTGCCAGCGGCCGAGGCACGCCGTCAGCTCCTCGTGCAGCTCGGCGAGCCTGCTCACCCGCCGCTCCGCCCGGTCGCGGGCCGAGGCCAGCGCGGTGTGCTCCCGTTCGGCCTGCTCTCGCTCGGCCTCCAGCGCCGCCAGGTCCTGCGGCGGCTGCGCGGCGGCCGCCACCAGCTCGGGATCGGCCAGCGTGCGCGTCACCGCCGCGTGCCGCGCGTCGAGCTCGCGCAGCCGCTCGGCCTTCTCCTCTTTCTCTTCCTGCGTGCGTACGGCGGGCAGGACGTCACCGGCGTCGAGGAATCCCGCCTGCCTGGCCGCCTCCTCCGCCGCCTGGACGGCGTCGCGATGCTCAGCGGCGGCGCTCATGGCCGCCTGGGTGGCCTCGTGCGCCTCCCTGAGCAACTGCGCCTCCTCCTTGAGCCGTTCGAGCCTGGCGACGAGCGTCGCGTCCTGGCCTCTGGCGACGAGGATCCGCTCAGCCAGCCTCTCCGCCTCGGCTCCGAGCTCCTCGACTCTGGTACGGCAGGCGGCCAGGGCGACGCCGAGCTCCCTGAACGCGGCGCCCAGCCGTACCTGCTCGTCGGCGAGCTCCCCTGCGCTGCCCGCCAGGCCGGGATAGGTGTCGGCGGCTCTCCTCAGCCTGGCCAGCTCGCGCTCGGCGACGACACGAACACCCTCAACCCACTCCCTGTCCACCCGCACAGCCTCGACGGGCGCTTCGGCCCATGTGCCGCCCGCCTCGGCGTCACCGTCGGACTCCGAGGACGTCTTCCCAACCGCCGCGTCACCGCCGGCTCGCTGGTCCGACGCGTCGCCCGCCTCGGCACGACCCATCGGCTCGCCCGACGCGCCATCCCCCTCGACGCCATCCCGAGCCGCGACCGGCGTCGCAGGGACGTCCGCGCCGCCCTCCGCCGAGACGACCCACCCACTACCCACCCCGGGCGCACCCTCGACCGGCACCCCACCCACACCCGCGCCGCCCTCCGCCGAGACAGCCCACTCACCAGCACCCTCGACCGGCACCTCATCTACACCCGCGCACCGCTCCACCGAGACGGTCCACCCTCTGCCCGTCTCACCCTCGGCCCGATCCGCGCGGAACCGGCTCGCCCCGGCGTCCGAGGCCGAGTCCGTCCGCGTGCCTGGTGCCGTTGTGGGGTCCGGAGGTCTGGAGGTGTGCGGGCCGGGAGCCGAGGCGAGAAGGCTCGCGAGAGCGGTGAGAGCGTCGTCGAGGCGGGCGGCGATCTCGCCCACCCGCTCGGCGCACTCCGCGAGCTCGGCCAGGCTGATGATCTCGCCGCCCAACCGCTCCCTCCGCGCGCCCAGGCTCGCGTCCTCGCCTCGCGCCTCGTCCAGCCTGGCGAGGACGCGGGCTCGCTCGCCCGCGAGCCCTTCGCGCGCCGTACGGGCCTCCGTCAGCCGTCGTTCCGTGTCGTGGAGCTGGTCGAGGGCCTGTTCGAACTCGGACTCCAGTCGCTGCGCCGCCCGCTCGAGACCCTCCTCCTGTGAGGCGAGCGCGGTCAGGGCCTCGAGTTCGTCAGAGAGCGCGGCCAGCTCGGCCTCCGCCTCTGCCACGGTCGGCGCGCCCGCGAGCTCGTCGAGTCGCGAGCTGAGCGAGGACAGGACGCTGTCGGCCGACTGGCGCTCGGCCAGCGCCGCGTCGTAGGCCGCCTGCGCCTCGCTCTCGTCGTCGGCGGCGTACGCGATCGAGGCGGGGGCTGCGGGCGCGGGGTGGTCGGGCGAGCCGCACACCGCGCACGGGGCACCGTCGGACAGCTGGGCGGCCAGCTCCGCGGCCATGCCCTCGATGCGGGCCTGGCGGATCTCCTGCAGGCGGTCGCGAAGCGCCTGCGCCGTCTCGACGGCCGCGCCGTACGCGTCGCGGGCCGCCTCCGCCTCCTCTTCCAGCTCCTGCCTGCGGCCTGCCGTCGCCAGCCCGGAGGCCGCCGCGTCACACGCCGCGGTCGCGGACGGCAACCGCCCCGCCGCGGCCCGTGCCTCGGCCAGCTGCCCCGCGACCTCGTGGAGCGCCGCGGGCAGGTCGTCCGCCGCGGCGCGGGCGGCCAGCTCTCGTTCGGCGAGCGCGGACAGCTCGGCCTCGAGCACGGCCAGCCGCTCGTCGAGCTCGGCCAGTCGCGATTCGTCGGCGCGAAGACCTTCCAGGGTGGCGAGCTGGTCGCCGAGAGTGCGCTCGACCCTCCGCGCCTCCTCCTTGACGGCCCGCCAGAGCCGGCCCGCCCGGATATCCCCGACTGGATCGGCCCCCTGCGCCCCGACCAGATGCCCGTCCCCCTGGCGCCGCTCGAGGAGCCCTCCCGCCGCGGATCCCCCTTCGAGCACCCCAGACGCAGGTGAACCCGACGCAGAAGGGAGCGACCCAGGAGAGGGCGACTCCGGAGAGAGCGAGCCCGATTCCGACCCTGGCGCGGAAGGGGGCGACACCGAAGACCCAGCCTCAGGACGCGCCGACTCAGGAGACGACGACGCGGAAGAGGACGACGAGGGAAGAAGCGACTCCGGAGAGAACGAGCCCGAATCCGACCCCGGCGCGGAAGAGGACGACACCGAAGACCCAGACGCAGGACGCGCCGACTCCGTGAAGGGCGACGTGGCGGAGGACCGAGGGAGGGATGCGGGAGGCGCCGGTGGGGACGGGTGCGGGGCGAGAGGCGGGGTCAGAGCGGCCAGTGCCGGCGAGAGGGGGGCGGCCGCGCGGAGGCGGGTCACCATCTCGGTGTGAGCCGCGTCGAGCTCGGCCGTGAGCCGGTCGCGGCGTTCGATCGCTTCGAGGCGGGCCGTGGCGGACGCGAGGGCGGCCTCGGCGGCGGGGATGCGCGCGGCATCGAGCCTCGCCTGTGCCGCGGCCTCGTCGGCCGACCTCACCAGGCCGGGCAGCACCTCCAGCCTGGAGGCGATCGCTCGTTCCCTGGAGGACAGGGTGGCGATCTCGTGCTCGGCGGCCCGGCGGTCGCGGTGGAGCTGGGCGAGTCTGGTCTCGTCGACGAGGAGCTCAGCGATCTTGGAGATCTCGCTGAGCCTCTCACGCTCCATCTCCGCGAGCATCCCGAGGTCGACCCCCTCAAGACCCCGAGGACCCACGGAGCCGGATGAGCCGAAGGGTCCGGACTGCCGGCCGGGCACAGGCCGCGAGAAGTTTTCGAACCCGGCAGGCCCGCTGAGGAGGGGGCGGGCGCGGGCCAGGGCGTCGGCGGCCAGAGCGCGGGCCTTGCCCGCCGTCTCGGCGCGCTGCCTGGCGGCGGCGATGAGCGGGAGCACCCTGTCGGCTCTGGTGGCCTCGTCGAGGATCGTGAGGAGGTCGGAGCGCTCCTCCGCGCGTTCGTCGAGCGCCCGTCGCAGCCTGGTCGCCTCCGCGTGACGGCGTTGCCTGTCGGCCAGGGCGGTCGCCTGCTCGACCCTGTCGCGATGCTCCCTGAGCGTGGCCTCCGCCGCGGACCAGGCGGTGGTGGTCTGGCCCGCGAGTGCCCTGGCCGCCTCGAGCAACAGGCCCGACCAGCGGAGCGGGTCGCTCTCCTGGGTGGGCGCCGCCTCGCCGTCGGCCTCGGGCCTGGGCGCGGGGACCACCCCGGCCACGGGCGCGGACACGGGCACGGGCACGGCGGATGGCGAAGCCGCCGAGGAGAGCGCGTGCAGCAGGGTCTCTCCCGCGGCCTCCTCCAGCCGTTTGACCGTGAACTCGACCTCCTGCCGGCCCTCCTGCGACTCCCTCCACGTCCGCTTGCGGTGCTCGGCCAGCCACGCCTCGGCCGCCGTGAACACCTTCACCGTGAAGAGCCGCTCCAGCAGCCGCCGCCGCTCGTCGCCATCGGCGCGCAGGAAGCGCGCGAAGTCGCCCTGGGGCAACATCGCGACCTGGCAGAACTGGTCGGCGTTCATGCCGAGCAGCTGGCCGATCAGGTCGCCCGCCTCGTCGTGCCGGGTGGTCAGCCCCTGCCACTCCTGGCCGCGCACCTGTTCGGAGACGATGACCTTGGCCTTCTCCTCGGTGAACCCGGTGCCGCGCAGCTTCGGACGGGTCCACGAGGGTGAGCGCTGGATCCGCAGCGTGCGGCCCCTCAGCGTCACCTCCAGCTCGACCGACGGCCCCACGGACGGCGCGGCGTGGTCGCAGCGCAGGCTGCGCGCGCTGTTGCGCTGGCCGGGCACCACGCCGTAGAGGGCGAAGCAGAGCGCGTCGAGCAGGGTCGTCTTGCCCGCGCCCGTGGGCCCGTGGACGAGGAAGAGCCCTGCCTCGGCGAGAGCGTCGAAGTCGACGGTCTCGGTGCCGGGGAACGAACCGAACGCCGTCAGCGTCAGCCGGTGCGGCCGCATCTAGACCAGGACCTCCTTGATCCTCGACGCCTCGACGGCCTCGCGCAGCAGCCGCTCCTCCATCGGGTCGGCGGGCTCGCCGCGCACCTCGCGGACGAAGTCGAGCGCCACCTCCGCCTCGGGCCGCCCGCTCAACGGGGCGGCGGGAGCGCCGGGCACGGCGCCCTGCGGGTCGAAGGCGAGCGCCAGCGTGTGCGGGAAACGGGCCCTCAGCCGGTCCATCGCGGCCTTGGGGCGGACGGGGTCGGTGAGCGTGACCTGCAGCCAGTGGTCCTCGCGGTCGGCCAGCGACGGGTCGGTCAGCAGCGACTCCAGCCGGCCGCGCAGCCGCCCGACAGGGCGGGGCACGGGGGCGGGGACGAAGTCGGCCTCGGGAGAGCCGACCGTGACCAGCCACGAGCCCTTCACGTGGTCGGCCTCGGAGAAGGAGTAGGCGAGCGGCGAGCCCGAATAGCGCACCGAAGGCGACATGCGCTGGCGGCCGTGCAGGTGGCCGAGGGCGACGTAGTCGATGCCGTCGAAGAGGGAGAGGGGCACGTGGGCCACGCCGCCGACGCTGATGTCGCGTTCGCTGTCGCTGGCCGCGCCGCCTGCGACGAAGGCGTGGGCGAGCACGACCGAGCGGCGCTGCCGTACGAGAGAGGACCTGACGCGCGCCATCGCATGGGACAGGGCCGCGGTGTGGCTGCGCTCGGCCAGATCCCAGGGGCCGCGCACCAGCTCGGGCTCCAGGTAGGGGATGCCGTAGAAGGCGACGTCGCCGATGAGCACGGGCTCCCACGCGCGCGAGGGGTCGGTGCGCAGATGGACGCCCGCCGAGTCGATCAGGTCGGCGCCGAAGCCGAGGCGGCGCGCGGAGTCGTGGTTGCCGCTGATCATGACGACGCGCGCCCCCGCGCCCGCCAGCCGTCGCAGCGCCTCGTTGCACAGCGCGACCGCGTCGACGGAGGGCAGCGCCCTGTCGTAGACGTCGCCGGAGACCGCCACCACCTCCACCTTCTCGGCCCTGACCGTCTCGACCAGGTGGTCGACGAAGGCCGCCTGGCCCTCGATGAGGCTCTCGCGGTGGAAGGACCGGCCGAGGTGCCAGTCGGAGGTGTGCAAGAGGCGCATGAGGCAGGAAGCTAACAGCTTCCACCGACATTTATCATGGGCGCCGGTGAGGCCGCCGGGAGTAGGCTAGAAGATCAGCGGGCAAACCAACTCACATGGGGAGGCCGATGCCCACCGGCCGAGGCACATTGAGCGTGGCCGTCGGCTTGGTGCTGATGGCTCTCGCGACGGTGGGCTACGCCCTGCCTCCGGCCTTCGACCCCCCTCCGCTCACGGCCGATCCGGTCTTCCAGTCGCTGCCCCCGCAGCCCGCTGTCGAGCGGCGTCCCGTGGCGGCGACCGGCTCCTTCCGCACCGAGCGCTTCTCCATCCGCGCCGAGCACCAGTGGCTGCACGGCACGATCAGGGTGCCGCTGAGGCCAGGCAGGCACCCGGCGATGGTGTTCGTGTCGGGCTCGGGCAACGGCTCGCGCGAGGAGTTCACGCCGCAGGCGGAGTTCCTGGCCAGGGCGGGCGTGGTCACGCTCGCCTACGACAAGAGGGAGATCGGCTACGACTTCCGCAGCAGGGACTTCGGCCTGCTCGCCGACGACGTGCTGCGGATGGTCGGCCACCTGCGCGCCAGGCCGGACGTCGACCCTGCCCGCACCGGCGTGTGGGGGGTCAGCGAGGGCGGCTGGGTGGTGCCGATCGCCGCGGCCAAGAGTTCGGCCGTCGGCTTCATCGTGCTGGTCTCCTCCCCGAACGTCTCGCCGCTGCGCCAGGTCGCGTGGGCGCTGAACGAGCAGCTGCTGCGCCTGCGCGCGCCGATCGGCGCGCGCGACCTGCTGACCAGGGCCATGGGCGGCGTGGGCTTCAACTTCCTGCGCTACGACGCGCTGCCCGCGCTGCAGGGCGTCAGGCAGCCCGTCCTCGCGCTGTACGGCACCGCCGACCCCTCGATCCCCTTCGTCGAGAGCACCGAGGCCCTGATCAAGGGCCTGACCGCGGCGGGCAACGACGACTACACCATCCGCTATCTCGACAGGGCCGACCACGCGATGCGCATCAGCGGCGGCCCCTTCACCCCCGGCTACCTCGACACGCTCGGCAACTGGATCCTCGGCCTGCCCGACACCGCCAAGCCCGCGCTGCACCTGGCGGGGGCCACGCCCGTCCAGCGCTTCGCGGCCAGCGACGTGCCGGCCGCCCCCTGGTACGCGGGGGGCGCCATGCTGGGCCTGACGATCTGCCTGGCCGCGGTCGGCTACGTCGCGGGGCCCGTGGCCGTGATGTTCGTGAGGCTGCGCGGTCGCCACACGACGCTGGAGGAGACCAACGCCAGGCTGTGGCCGCCGATCAGGCGCAGGCTGCACAGGATGGTGTGGACGGGCCTCGGCCTGCTGGCCGCGGTGCTCGCCTTCATCATGCTGCTGGTGATGTTCTCGATCAACCAGGCGGGCGCGTGGCCCGCCGTGCTGGCCGGGTGGCTGGTGGTCAGGGCGCTGGCCGTCCTCATGCTGCTGCAGGAGGTGACGGCCGTGGCGGCGGTGGTGTCGGGGCTGCGTGAGGGCATGCGGCCGAGCAGGTGGCAGCACGTGGCGATGGCGGGCGTGCTGGGCGGCACCGGGCTGCTGCTGGTGGCCGCCGCCTACTACGGCCTGTTCGCCATCCCCTGGTGATCACCCCTGGACGTAGGCGCGCGTCCAGCGGTCGATCTCGTCGAAGACCTGCTTGCGCACGGGTTCGGCCGACAGCACGAGGTCGTGGATGCCGTCGCGCACCCGCACGCAGGTGACGTGCGGCCCGATCGAGGTGGACCACCTGGCGATCTGGCGCGGGTCGAGCACGATGTCGGCCGAGCGCGCCTCGGGGCTGAAGTCGCGCACCCTGAGCCCCGCCGCGGCCGCGAGCACCAGCACGGGCACGTCGACGACGAGCCCCCTGTGCAGACGGCGCTGCGCCCTGCGGATGGCGGCCAGCCAGGTGGCGTGCACGTCGAAGCCGCCCAGTGGCTTGAGCTCCAGGTCGAAGTCCCACTCGCCGCCGTGGTCGCGGTGGATGCTCTGGCCGTACGCGGTGCTGACGCCCAGCGGGAGCGGCCTGGTCGTGTAGGACAGCGGCGTCTTGAGCAGGTCGGCGGCCAGCCTCAGCGGGTAGGGCACGTTGAGGTCGAGGAAGGGGCTGTTGAGCACGAGCCCCTGGACCAGGCCCTTGCCGCGCGCCCTGTCGGCCCAGAGGGCGGCGACCAGGCCGCCGGTGGAGTGGGCGTTCAGCGTGAGCTCGTCGTGGTCCTTCCTGATGAGGCGGACGGCCTCGTCGATCTCGGGGAAGTAGTCGGTGACGCTCCTGATCAGGCCTCTGGTCTGGTGGGGCAGCAGCGACCTGCCGTACTTGCGCAGGTCGAGGGCGTAGAAGTCGACGCCCCGCTCCAGGTAGAAGTCGGCCAGGTGATCCTGGAAGAAGTAGTCGGTGAAGCCGTGCAGGTAGAGGACCGCGCGGCGGGAGCCGGCCGTCCTGGCGAGCAGGGTGGCGACCACCTCGCCCTCGAAGTCGGACGGCAGGCGCAGGACCGTTGTCTCGTACACGTCAATCACCATAGGGATTGGCCGGCCAGAACGGCACATCGGCTTCGCTGACCTTCATCGTGAAGCGGGCGGGCCGCTTCTCCAGGAAGGAGGTCACGCCCTCGACCGCGTCGGCGGCCCCGCCCAGCTCGGCCATGAGCCTGGAGTCCGCGGCGTGCGCCTCCCAGGGGGAGGCGGCCGACAGCCCGGACCACATCAGCCGCCTGATCGCCGCGACGGAGACACCCGAGGTGTTGTCGGCGATCTCTCGGGCCAGCGCGTAGGCGGCGGGCAGCAGCTCGTCCGCGGGACAGACCCTGGAGACCAGCCGCCCCTCCAGCGCTTCGGCGGCGGGGAAGAGGCGTCCTGTCGCCGCCCACTCCATGGCCTGCGAGATGCCCACGATCCTCGGCAGGAACCAGCTGGAGGCGGCCTCGGTGACGATGCCGCGGCGGGCGAAGACGAAGCCGAACCTGGCTCCGTCGGCGGCGATCCTGATGTCCATGGGCAGCGTCATCGTGACGCCGACGCCGACGGCGGCGCCGTTGATCGCGCCGATGACCGGCTTGAGGGAGGCGGCGATGCGCAGCGCGACCGTGCCCCCGCCGTCGCGGGGGGCGCCGTCGACGCTCTCGCTTCGCCCGTCGTCGGCGCGGCCGAAGGTCTCCCCTCCCCCGCCGAGGTCCGCCCCGGCGCAGAAGGCCCTGCCCGCCCCCGTGACCACCACGGCCCTGACGGAGTCGTCGGCGTCGGCCCGATCGAAGGCGTCGATGAGCTCGCTGCGCATGGTGAACGTGAACGCGTTCAGCCGTTCGGGGCGATTCAATGTGAGGGTGGCGATGCCGTCGGTCACGCCGTACTCGATCTGAGTGAAGGACATGAACCGAATGTTATTCGGTCGACAGGATTTGCTGGATGTTCATCCGGTTATAGGCGGATATTTCGTAATGGCTCCGTAAGCTCCCGTCGGCCTACGACGGACCGGATGGGGAAGCAGGTTACGCGTGACGGACAGGACGAGACCCGCCGGATCGGGCGCGGTGCTGGGCTGGACGCTGCTGTCCGCCGTGGCTCCCGGCGCGGCGCATCTGCGCGCCGGATGGCGCAGGACGGGTCTCGCGCTGCTGGGCGGATACGCCCTCCTGCTGCTGGGCGTTTTGTGGCTGGTGCTGGCGGCCGACGGGGATTTGGCAGGCTGGCTGATCCACTCCAGCGCCTGGCTGACCGCGGCCATGGCCGCCGCCGCGGTGCTCGGCCTCGGATGGTTCGCCCTGGTCGTCCACTCCTTCCTGGTTCTCCTGCCCGGCCGCCTGCCTCAGCGGGGACAGCTCCTCACCGGAGTCGCCGCCGGGCTCCTGTCTGTCGCCGTCGTCGTGCCGTTCGCCGCGACCGCGCAGCTCCTGTGGGTCTCGGACAGGACCATCGACAGCGTCTTCAACCAGCCCACCGAGCCGCAGGCCGGCGAGCGCGAGCCGGCCGACCCGTGGGCCGCGCGCACGAGGGTGAACCTCCTGCTGCTCGGCGGCGATGCCGACGACAACAGGACCGGCGTGCGGACCGACAGCATGAACGTCGCGAGCATCGATGTGAAGACCGGCAACACCGTGCTCTTCAGCCTGCCGCGCAACCTGGAGAACGTGCGCTTCCCACCTGGCAGCCCGATGGCCAAGCGCTTCCCCGACGGCTTCAGGCTCCCCACCGACGCCGCAGGCGGCCGCAGTGACCTGCTCAACAGCGTGTGGGAGTACGCCGACGCCCACCCCGAGATCTTCGGCGGCAGGAAGGGACAGGGCGCGCAGGCGCTGATGGACACCATCGGCTACACGCTCGGTCTCGAGATCGACTGGTACGCGCTGGTCAACATGTGGGGCTTCGCCAGGCTCATCGACGCGATCGGCGGCGTCACGATCCACGTCGAGCAGGACGTGGTGTTCGGCAAGTACAACGAGGGCCTGGTCAAGGCGGGCACCCGCAAGCTGAAGGGGGCCGACGCGATGTGGTACGCCCGCTCGCGCACCTTCAGCGACGACTTCACCCGCATGCGCAGGCAGCGCTGCGTCATGGGCGCGCTGCTCAGGGAGGCCGACCCCACCACGGTGCTGACCAGGTTCAACGGGATCGCGCTGGCCACCAAGGAGCTGGTGCGGACCGACATCCCCCGCCCGATGCTGGAGCACCTGGTCCCGCTGGCGCTGAAGGTGAAGAACGCGAAGGTCACCAGCGTGCAGTTCGTGCCTCCGCTGATCAACACCGGCTACCCGGACTGGGCGAAGATCCGCACCGTCACCGCCAAGGCGCTCAAGGACTCGGTCACGCCGAAGCCCGTCGTCGCCTCCGCCGCGCCGTCACCGTCGGCCTCGCCGCCGGCCTCCGCCAAGGCGACGCCCAAGCCGAAACCCAGTGACGTGGCGGCTCCGAAGGACCTCACCGACGGCTGTGGCACGTTGTAGCGCTCTGCTCGGTGATCAGCGGGTCCAGCTCCGACCGCCAGGGCGGGTCGGCGCCCACGCGGGTGCAGGTGATGGCCGCGACGCGCTGAGCGTAGGTGAGCGCGACGGTCAGCGTGTCGGCGGAGATCGTGGCCAGTCGCCGCCTGGACAGGCTCTCGGTCGTGTCGAGGGCGGCCAGCAGGCCGGACATGAAGGCGTCCCCCGCGCCGACCGTGTCGGTGACCCGCACCCGTTCGGCGGGCAGGTCGACGGTTCCGGCCGGTCCTGCGGCGTGGACGCCGTCCGCCCCGCGCGTCACCACGACGATGCTCGGCCCGCGGCTCCTCCAGCGGGCCGCGAGGGCCTCGACAGGCTCGTCGGGAGCGAGCCATGCGACGTCGTCGGAGCTGACCTTGATCAGGTCCGCCAGCGCGATCCAGCGCTCCAGCCGCTCGCGCAGGCGCGCGGGGTCGCGGGCCAGCCGTGGTCGCAGATTCGGGTCGAAGGTGACGGCGCGCATGGGCCGCTCCCGCTGGAGCAGCAGCTCCAGCGTGTCGCCCATGCCGGGTACGGCGAGCGCGAACGACCCGCTGACGTGCAGGCAGCGGGCGCGTTCGGGCAGCGCGGCCGGCAGCCGGTCGGGGCGCCAGGCGCCGTCGGCGCTGCCTTCGACGTAGAAGGCGTACTCGGCCCCGCCCCTGGCGTCGAGGGTGACGACGGCCAGCGTGGTGGGCTCCTCGGCGGGTACGGCGAGGCCGAGGTCGACGTGCGACCGGGTCAGGTGCGCGCGCAGCAGGCCGCCGAACCCGTCGTCGGCCAGCCGGGCCAGCAGGGCCGCCTCGGCGCCGAGGCGGCCGAGACCGACGGCGACGTTGGCCGGGCTGCCTCCTGGGCGGGGCAGGTAGGCGCCGTCCTGCCTGGGCACCAGGTCGATCAGTGCCTCGCCGCAGGACACGATCATCCGCTGGACTCCGCGGCGGGCAGCCGCAGGCCGGTGACCGCCGAGAAGAGCCGTTCCTTGCCCGGCAGGATCCGCAGCCGCACCGTGGCGCCCTTGGGGGGCGGCGCGTTGGGGTCGACCCGCGCGATGACGGTCTGGCCGGCGAGCGCGGGGTCCTTGGTGTCGGCGTGCTGGCCGTACAGGAAGGCGTCCGAGCCGAGCTCCTCGACGACGGTGACGGTGACGGGGAAGGCGGGTTGGTCGTCGTCGTCGCCGACCACGCCGACGGCCTCGGGCCTGAAGCCCAGGACGACGCGGTCGCCGCCCTCGTCCTCGATCGCCTTGAGCGTCTCGCGGCTCAGCCGTACCCGCATCTGGCCGAGGACGGCCTCCTCGCCCTCGACCCGGTACTCGGCGAGGTTCATCGCAGGCGAGCCGATGAAGCCGGCGACGAAGACGTTGGCGGGATGCTGGTAGAGCCGCAGCGGAGTGTCGACCTGCTGGAGCACACCGTCCTTCAGCACGGCCACCCTGTCGCCCATCGTCATGGCCTCGACCTGGTCGTGGGTCACGTAGACCGTCGTCACCCCGAGCCTGCGCTGCAGCGCGGCGACCTGGGTGCGGGTCTGCACGCGCAGCTTGGCGTCCAGGTTGGACAGCGGCTCGTCCATGAGGAACACCTTCGGCTCGCGCACGATCGCCCTGCCCATGGCCACGCGCTGCCGCTGGCCGCCGGACAGCTCCTTGGGCTTGCGGTCGAGGTAGTCCTCCAGGTCCAGCAGGCGGGCGGCCTCGCGAACCCTGCGGTCGCGCTCCTCCTTGGGCGCCTTCATCACCCGTAGCGCGAAGCCCATGTTGTCGGCCACCGACATGTGCGGGTACAGCGCGTAGTTCTGGAACACCATCGCGATGTCCCTGTCGCGCGGAGCCAGGTGGGTGACGTCGCGGTCGCCGATGCTGATGCTGCCGCCGTCGACCCGTTCGAGCCCGGCCAGCATGCGAAGGGAGGTGGACTTCCCGCAGCCCGACGGCCCCACGAGGACCAGGAACTCGCCGTCCTTGATGTCGAGGTCGAGCGCGTCCACCGCGGGTCTGTCGGATCCGGGATAGACGCGGGTCGCCTCGTCGTAAATGACTGTAGCCATCGATCTCTCCATCACTCCTGTGGCCGGACAACCGCCTTGACCACCTCGGGATCGCGGCCGCCGGCCTTGAGCGCCTGCTCCACCTCGGCCAGGCCGTAGTGTCCTGTGACCAGCGCGTCCAGCTGGACGCGTCCCGAGGCGGCGAGCGCGATGGCCCGCGGCCAGGTGTTGGCGTAGCGGAAGGTGCCCGTCACCTCGAGCTCGCGGGTCTGCACGTGGGCCAGCGGCAGCGGGATCTCCTCGCCGCCCATGCCGACGAGGACCACGCGCCCCGCCCTGGCGACCGCCCTGACGGCCTCCCCGATGGCGGCTGGATGGCCCGAGCACTCCAGCAGCACGTCGGGGTCGAACCCGGCTTCGGACAGACGGCCGTCCCGCACGTCGAGGGTCGCGCTCGCCCCCAGCTCGCGGGCCAGCCGAAGCCGGACGGGGTTGACGTCCGTGATCATCACCTCGACGGCGCCGAAGGCGAGCGCGGCCTGCATGCACAGCAGCCCGACCGGGCCCGCGCCGGTGACCAGCACGCGGGTGCCCGGCCCGACCCGCGCCTTCGCGCAGGCCCACACGCCCACCGACAGCGGCTCGATCAGGGCGGCCGCGTCGTCCGACAGGCTGTCGGGAACGGCGTAGGCGAATTCCTCCCTGACGACGACGTACTCGCTGAAGGCGCCGTCGATCGGAGGAGTGCCGAAGAAGCGCATCCGCGGGCAAAGGTTGTAGCGGCCCGCCAGGCACTGCGGGCAGGTGAAGTCGGGCACGCCCGGTTCCAGCGAGACCCGCTGCCCCTGGCGGTGGCGGGTGGCCCCCGCTCCGCCGGCGACCACCGTCCCCGACGGCTCGTGGCCGAGCACGAGCGGGGACTCCACCACGAAGTCGCCGATCCTGCCGTGCTCGTAGTAGTGCACGTCCGAGCCGCACGTGCCGACCGAGTCGACCCGTACGAGCACCTCGCGGTGGCCTGGCTCGGGTCGCGGCCGCTCCTCCAACTGGATCTCGCCGACGCCATGAAGTACGGCTGCGCGCATGGCTTCCTACTCTCCGGTGACAGCGCCGAGGGTGAGCCCGGTGACCAGCCACCGGCGTACGGCCAGGCCGGCGAGCATCATCGGCACGACCACGATCGTGCCGATGGCCGTGAGCTGGCCCCAGTCGACGCCCGTCTGGGTGACCAGCTGGGAGGCGGCGATCGGGAGGGTCTGGGAGTTCGGCCCGGAGAAGACCACGGCGAACGCGTAGTCGTTCCAGGCGAAGACGAGGCACAGGATGAAGGTGGTGACCAGTCCCGACTTGGTCAGCGGCAGGACGACCGTCCAGAAGGCCTGCCAGCGGGTGCAGCCGGCGACCAGCGCCGACTCCTCCAGCGAGGCCGGCACCTCGGCGAAGAACGCGCTCATCAGCCAGATGGCGAACGGCAGGTTGAAGGTGAGGTAGGCCAGTACCAGCCCTGGAATGGAGTCGATCAGGCCGAGCCCGCGGAAGATGAGGAACAGCGGGACGACGACCGCCGCGATCGGCGCCATGCGGGTCGAGATGATCCAGAAGGCCAGGTGCCGCTTGCCGCGCATCTGGGTCCGCGCAAGGCCGTAGCCTGCCAGCGCGCCCAGGCAGACCGCGAGCAGCGCGGAGATCCCGGCGGCGAGCACACTGTGCCAGATGTAGGGGCCGAGGTTGTTCGGTCCGGAGAACAGGTTGCGGTAGTTGTCCAGGGTCGGCGCGAACAGGATCTGGGGCGTGGCGGCGGTCACGTCCGTGCGGTTCTTGAACGACGACAGCAGCATCCACAGCAGCGGGACCAGCGTCCAGAGCAGCGCCAGGGCGAGCAGGAGCACCACGAGCCAGCGCGAGCGGCGGCTGGTGGCCTCGAGCGGGGACTGTGGCGCCTTTCGCGCGGCGGTGACGGTGCTCATCGGGTCAGCCCCCTCACGTCCAGCAGCCGGACGAAGGTGCGGGCGATGATGATCGAGAAGGCCAGCATCGCCAGGCCGATCGCCGCGGCGTAGCCGAGGTCGAAGAAGCGGAACGCCGTCTCGTACAGCCGGACAGGGACGATCTTGGTCGCGTCGGCGGGCCCGCCTCCGGTGGTGACCCAGATGATGTCGAAGTAGCGGATGGCGTCCATCGACCGGATGAGCAGCGCGACGAGCAGCACGTTCGAGATCGCGGGGAAGATGATGTAGCGCAGCGCCATCCACCCGCCGGCCCCGTCGACGGCGGCCGCCTCCCGCACCGACTGCGGCACGCTCGACAGGCCCGCGAGCGTGATCAGCGCGATCAGCGGCGTCCACTCCCACACGTCCATCAGCACGACCGCCGCGAAGGCGGTGGCCGGGCTGCCGAGGATGTCGCCGCCGTAGCCGAGCGAGCGCAGCACCCAGGCGTACAGGCCGAAGGTCGAGTCGGTGAGGTAACGGCCCAGCAGCCCCACGATCGAGGGCGCGGCGAACATGGGCAGCAGCAGCAGGCCGAGCAGGATGTTGCGCCCGCGCAGCACCCGGTACAGGCACAGCGCGATCCCGATGCCCAGGACCATCTCGAGCCCCACGGTGAGCACGAAGTAGACGATCGTGCGAAGCCACGACATCCACATGTCGGCGTCGGTGAAGAAGCGCACCCAGTTGGTGAGGCCCACCACGTCGAGCGCCACGCCGCCCAGCAGCCTGACGCGGGAGAAGCTCATCGCGATCAGCGCGAGGAAGGGCACGATGGACAGCGCGGCCAGCAGGATCAGGCCAGGCGTCATCATCCTGCCCTCGAAGCCGACCCGCGGCTGCCTCGGGGCGCGCGTCGCGGGCCTGGCGGCCTGGCCGAGCACCGGTGAGGAGGCCGCTCGGTGCGCCATCTAGGCCACCCACCCTCGCGCCACGATCTGGTCCACCCGCGACTTGATCGACCGCATCGCCTCCTCCGGCGACGCGCCGCCTGTGAGCATGCGGGACAGCTGGGTGAAGATCGCGGTGTTGCACTCGTTCCACATCGGGATCTTGGGTCGCAGGCCGATGCGGTCGGCCTGCCAGGCCTGCCGTACGGCGGCGGCCGTGAGCATGTTGGGCATCTGCGAGGGCCGCTGCTCGGCCGCGCGCACCTCGGGCAGTTCGTAGACGGAGGTGCGCGTCGGGGTGCCCCCGCCCGCCTTGCTCTTGAGATTGGCGAGCTGGGTCTGCGGCGAGGTGGCCCACACCAGGAACAGCCAGGCCGCGCCGCGCTCGTTGGGCAGCGTGTTCGCGCTGATCGCCACGCCGGTGCCGCCGTACATGTTCGCCGTGCCCGCGGGGCCCTTCGGCAGCGCCGCGTAGCCGACCTTTCCCGGCAGCACCTGCTCGTTGCTGGCCGCGAACTCGTGCCAGTTGGGGCACATCGCGAGCCGTCCCGCGCGGAAGGCGGCGCCGACGCCGTCCCAGTCCCACGTCTTCGAGGCGGGGTCGGCGATGCCGAGCAGGCGCTGGTAGAACGCCGCGCCCGCGATCGCGGCGTCGGCGTCGAGACGGCACGGGCCGGGGTCGCGCGCCCCCAGCCGCCCGACCTCCTTGCCGTTGTCGAAATAGGTCCCGCCGTAGGACCACAGCACGTTGCTGAAGTCGTTCATCAAGGAGTCGTGCTGACGGGCCTGGTGGCCGGTGCCGTACCTGACGTCCGAGGTGGCGTTCTTGTTGAACCACTCGGCCATGCGGAAGTACTCCTCCCACGTCCGGTCACCGCCGGGGGCAGGATCGAAGCCGAGGTCTGCGGCCATGCGGCCGCGGTACTTGTCGAACAGGTCGCGCCGGTACTGCCAGATCATCGTCGGCGCGTCGTACGGCAGGGCGTAGACCGGTCCCGCGTCGACGAACCGGCCCGCGGCGTCCAACTGGGCGGGGATGAAGTCCTCGACGCCGCCCGGCAGGTCGGGCAGGTTCGGGTCGGCCTGCAGCGTCCGCAGGTCCACCAGCCCGCGCTGGTACGGCGCGAGCACCTGGTAGGGGTCGGCGTAGATCACCTGGTACTGGGCCCGGCCCGAGGCCAGATCGAGTGCGACCCGCTGGACCAGCGCGGTCAGCTCGAGCGTCACGATCCTGACGTCGATGCCTGTCAGGTCGGTGAAGGGGCGGATGTCGGCGGCGATGGCCGCGGTGGGCGCGGTGTTCTCCGAGATGAAGTTCAAGGTGGTGCCCTGGTACTGGCGCCACTGGTCGCCGCCGGCCGTTCGCGGCGCGTCGCCGCGGGCCCCGCAGGCGGTCACACCACCGCCCAGAGTCAGCGCGGCCCCTGCGGCCAGGGCGCCTCTGAGGACGTCGCGTCTACTGGGCTGGTCCACTGTCCACTGCACCCCCCGGCTGCCGCAGCGGGTAATAGCAATGAAAACAGGCTTTCTCTTTTAAATATCAATGTAAACGCACATGTGATATTTTCTCGAATTCAATATGATAATTTTGTCCTTGCTGGTCAGCGGCGCTCTCATGACCGCCGCCGTACACTCGGGGCGCGTGATGACACTGGTCGCAGGCGTCGATTCATCGACCCAGAACTGCAAGGTCGTGATACGGGAAGTCGCCACCGGCGGGCTCGTCCGATCGGGCAGGGCGGGCCATCCCCAGGGCACCGAGGTGGACCCCGCGCTCTGGTGGGAGGCCATGCGGGCGGCGATCGCCGACGCGGGCGGCATCGACGACGTCGCGGCGCTCGCGATCGCGGGGCAGCAGCACGGCCTCATCGCCCTCGACCGCGACGGCCACGTCATCAGGCCCGCCCTGCTCTGGAACGACACGCGGTCGGCCGCCGCCGCCCACGACCTGGCCGCCGAAGTCGGCGCCGGCGCCTACGCCAGGAGGACCGGCACCGTTCCCGTGGCCTCCTTCACCGCCGGCAAGCTGCGCTGGCTGCGCGATCACGAGCCGGACAACGCCGCGAGGGTCGCCGCCGTCGCGCTGCCGCACGACTGGCTGACCTGGCGGCTGCGCGGGTACGGCCCGGCCGGTTCGGCCCCCCTCGGGCCCGATCTCGACGCGCTCGTGACCGACAGGTCCGAGGCGAGCGGGACGGCCTACTGGAATCCGTTCACCGGCGACTACGATCTCGAGCTGCTCGAGCTGGCCCTGGGACACTCGGCGATCGTTCCCAGGGTGCTCGGGCCCGCCGAGCGCGCGGGCACCGTCGCCGGAGCCTCGACCGTCCTCGGCCCCGGCGCGGGCGACAACGCGGCGGGAGCGCTCGGCCTCGGCGCCTCCGGCGGCGACGTCGTCGTCTCCATCGGCACCAGCGGCACCGTCTTCGCCGTGACCGACCGTCCGACCTGCGACGAGAGCGGCACCGTCGCCGGATTCGCCGACGCGAGCGGATCGTTCCTGCCGCTCATCGCGACCTTGAACGCGGCCCGTGTGCTCGACGCCGTCGCGGGCTTGCTCGACGTCGATCACGACGGGCTCGGCGGGCTCGCGCTCGAAGCCCCTCCTGGCGCGCACGGACTGGTGCTCCTGCCGTATTTCGAAGGGGAGCGCACGCCCGACCTGCCCGACGCCACGGCGACGCTCTTCGGGATGACGCTCGCCGCCACCACCCGGCCGGCGCTGGCGCGCGCCGCGATCGAGGGCATGCTGTGCGGCCTGGCCGACGGCCTCGAAGCCGTCCGCGGCCAGGGGGTCGCGTGCGAGCGCGTGCTGCTGATCGGCGGGGCCGCCCAGAACGCCGCCGTGCAGCGGACCGCGGCGCAGACGTTCGAGCCGCCCGTCGTCGTTCCCGAACCCGGCGAGTACGTCGCCGACGGAGCCGCGGTCCAGGCGGCATGGGCGCTCACCGGTGATCGGCCGCGCTGGCCGGTGTCCATCGCCGCCGAACCCGCGCCCGACCACCAGCCGGTCATCAGGCGGCAGTACGCCCGCTACGCGACCGCCGGCCGGCTCAGCCCGCCAGCCACCGCACCGTAGCGCGGGCGCCCTCGGCGTGCAGCGATTCGAGCACGCGCAGGTACGGCGCGACGAACCGCTCGTCGTCGGCGAGGTCGCCGAACAACTCCCTGTCCTCGATGAAGGCCGTGGGCCGTTGGCGCTGCGCCTTCGCGGCCGCCATGAGCCGGTCCCCCAGCCGGTCGACGACCACGATCGGCTCGCCTGACTCGTCGCTCCCTTCGGCGTACCTGGCCCAGCTGGCCACCACGGCGGCCGCGCGCGTCACCGGGCCGCCACGCGCCAGTTGCTCGCGCACCACGGGAAGCAGCCACTTCGGGATCCGGTCCGACGACTCGGCGCACAGCCGTGCCAGCGTGTCGCGCACCTCCGCGTTGGAGAACCTCTCGACGAGGGTCCGCTTGTAGCCGTCCAGGTCCACCCCCGGCACAGGGCGGAGCGTCGGGGTGGCCTCGAGGTCCATGTAGTCGAGCAGGAACTTCGCCAGCGCGGGGTCGGTGGCCGCCTCGTGGACGTACCGGTGGCCGCCGAGGTACCCGAAGTAGCACAGCGCCTGGTGTCCGGCGTTGAGCAGGCGCAGCTTCATCAGCTCGTACGGCTCCACGTCCCCGACGACCTGGACCCCCGCCTCCTCGAACGGAGGGCGCCCGCGGGAGAAGTCGTTCTCCAGCACCCACTGCGTGAAGGGCTCGCAGGTGACGGGCCAGGCGTCCAGGATGCCGAACAGCTCGGCCACCGCTTCTCGGTCCTCGTCGGTGGTGACGGGGGTGATGCGGTCGACCATGGAGTTGGGGAAGGCGACGGCGGCCTCGATCCAGTCGGCGAGCCCGTCGTCGACCAGCCGGGCGAACGCCGTGAAGGAGTGGCGCGCGACCTCACCGTTCCCCTGGATGTTGTCGCAGGACATCACGGTGAACGGGACGAGTCCGCGGGCCCTGCGGCGGCGCAGGGCCTCGGTCACCAGCCCGAACACCGTGGCGGGGATCGCGCCGGGCTCCAGGTCGGCGCGGATCGCCGGGGCCTGCGCGTCGAAGGCCCCCGTGACCGGGTGGATGTTGTAGCCGCCCTCGGTGACGGTCAGAGAGACGATGCGCACCGAGGGATCGGCCATCTTCTCGATGACCGCTTCGGGGTCGTCGGGGGCGAAGAGGTAGTCGATGATCGACCCGATGACGCGGGCCTCACGGGTTCCGTCGGGGTGCTTCAGCACGAGGGTGTAGAGGCCGTCCTGAGCGGTCAGCGCGTCACGCATCCGCGCGTCGCCGGGCAGGAGGCCGACACCGCAGATCGCCCAGTCGTGCGCCTTGCCCTCGTTCATCAGCCGGTCGAGGTACATCGCCTGGTGGGCGCGGTGGAACCCGCCCACGCCGATGTGCACGATGCCGGCCGTGAGCCGGGAGCGGTCGTAGGACGGCACCGCCACGGTCTCGGACAGCGCGGCGACCGTCTCCTGCGTCAGTGCTGTCACCCCTGGACATCTCCCCCATGGTCAGCATCGCCCACCCCCGGAGGATTCAAACGCGCGTCCGGCGGCAGGACCGACAAGTGAGCACAGATGTTCATATGTCCGATTGACTGAGCAGAAATGAGCACTATATGGTCGCGGCGGCCCTCACTGGCGAGGCCGCACCACCCCCTGAAGGAGAAAGCCATGTCCCCCTTCTCACGTCGCGACCTGTTCCGCACCAGTGCGGCCGCCGCCACGGTGGCCGCCGGCGCCGGCCTGCTGCCCGCCACCGCCGCCGCCACCACCGCCACCTCCGATGCGGCCGGCCGCCCGGCCGCATCGGTGCGGGTGGTGACGTGGAACATCTACAAGGGCGGCCACGGCATCGGGGCGGGCAACCTGCCGCACGCGCTCGACCAGCTCGTGGAGCTGCGGCCGGACATCTACCTCGCGGTCGAGACCTACGGCTCGGGCGAGGCGATCCGCGAGGCGCTGTCGCGCGGCGCCGGCCACGGCAGGTACACCGGCGTGCAGATCACCGACAGGCCCGCGGGCAAGGACAACCTGTGGATCTTCACCCATCTGCCCGTCGCCCACGTCTATCCCAAGCCCGCGGGCGGCACGCACATCACCGACTTCAACCTCGGCGGCATCCGCGTACGGCTGGCCGACGGGCAGCAGCTGAACGCCTTCGTCACCTGGATCAACTACACCGACCCGTGGGTCGGCTACCTCATCGACGAGAACGCCGCGGGCGTCAGGGCGGGGCTCACCCCCCGGCACACCGCCGAGCAGGTCGTGGCCGCCGACCAGCGCCAGACCGCGCAGCTCAGGGAGATCGTCGACCGGCATCTGCCCGCCATGCTCGCGGGCAACACCGATCCCCTTGTGATCGGCGGCGACCTCAACACCGTGCCCGCCGAGGACTGGAGCGCCACCTGGGCGGCGGCCCCCAACCATCTCGGCACGAGTTACCCGCTCACCGCGACGAAGGTCGTCACCGACGCCGGGTTCGTCGACACCTTCCGCGCCGCGCACCCCGACGCGGGCGCGGTGGAGGGCAGGACCTGGTCGCCGCTGCCGACCGAGCGGCTCATCACCCCGCAGCGCATCGACATGATCTTCGCCAGGGGCCCGGTCGCCGTCGAGGGCGCCCAGGTCGTCGACCAGCGGATGCGCCGCCATGGCCCCGGCACGTTCTACTCCGACCACGCCGCCGTCCTCGCCGACCTTCGTCTCTCCCGCTAGCGCCCCTCCCACCGATCCTGGACCTCACCCCCGTCACCCGGCCGGGACGTCACCCGGCCGGGTGACGTCCCGGCCCGCGCGAACCCGCGTGGGGCCGGCGCTAGCGGCCGAGCATCCGCAGCAGCAGGTCCCTGAGCTGCTCCCGCTCGGCCTCGCTCAGCGCGGCCAGCGGCTCGCCCGCGAACCCCAGTACGCCTCTCAGCTCCTCCGCCACGCCCAGACCCGCCGGGGTCAGCGTGACGTTCTTCACCCGCCGGTCGGCCGCGCCGGGTTCGCGGCTGACCAGACCGCGCCGCTCCAGCCGGTCGACGATGCCGGTGACGTTGGAGGGATCGCAGCGGAACACCTCGGCCATGCGCCGCATCGGCAGCGGCTCGCGCGCCAGGAGCACGAGAGCCTTGGCCTGCAGGGCGGTCAGCCGTCTGGCGGCCGCCGCCGCCTCGTAGCCCTCGTTGTACCTGGCCGCCACCTCGGCGAACAGGGCCACGACCTCCCGTGTCTCGCTCATGCCCTGGAGTATAGTTGATGTGCATCAATCTTTTAGGGGAGTCAACTATGCCGCGACAGATCAACCTCGCCTCCAGGCCCTCGGGGTGGCCGACCGCCGACAACTTCGACCTGGTCGAGGTCGCCTCGCAGCCGCTGGAGGAGGGCCAGGTCAGGGTCCGCAACCAGTTCATGTCCGTCGACCCCTACATGCGGGGACGGATGAACGACGTGCCGTCCTACATCCCGCCCTTCCAACTCGGCCGGCCCCTCGACGGCGGCGCGGTCGGCGTGGTCGTGGAGTCAAGCTCAGCAGACCTGGCCGAGGGAGACCTGGTCCTGCACGGCCTCGGCTGGCGTGACGAGGCCGTGCTCGACGCCGCGCGAGCGCGCAAGCTCACCCCCGTCGAGGGCCTGTCCAACTCGGCCTTCCTGGCCGTGCTCGGCATGACCTCGCTCACCGCGTACGCGGGCCTGCTGGACGTGGCCTCCTTCAAGGAGGGCGACGCCGTCTTCGTCTCAGGAGCCGCGGGGGCGGTCGGGAGCATCGTCGGCCAGATCGCCAAGCTGAAGGGCGCCTCACTCGTCGTCGGCAGCGCGGGCTCGGCGGAGAAGGTGGAGTACCTGCGCGGGATCGGTTACGACGCGGCGTTCAACTACAAGGACGCGCCCGTGGCCGAGCAGCTGAGGAAGGCCGCTCCCGACGGGATCGACGTCTACTTCGACAACGTCGGCGCCGACCACCTCGAGGCGGCCATCGGGTCGCTGCGCACTTTCGGCAGGGTGGCGATGTGCGGGGCGATCGCCGTCTACAACAGCACCGAGCCGACGCCCGCGCCGCGCAACCTCGCGCTCGCGATCGGCAAGCGGCTGACGCTGCGCGGCTTCATCGCCAGCGACCACGCCGACCGGATGCCTGCCATGGTGGACGAGGTCGGCGGATGGCTGCGTGAGGGCAGGCTGTCGTACGAGGAGACGATCGTGGACGGCCTGGAGAACGCGCCCGAGGCCTTCCTCGGGCTGCTGCGGGGCGAGAACACGGGGAAGATGATCGTCCGGCTGTAGCCGGCGGGTCAGGCGCGGAAGGTGTCCTTCGCCATCCTGCGCACGCGCTCCTCGTCGATCGTGTGGCCGAGGCCCGGCTGGGTGAGCGGAACGGCCACCACCCCGCCCGAGGCGCCCACGGCGGGGGTCACGATCTGCGCGTTGCGGGGCGGCTGCGTCACGTCGCACGGCAGCGTGCAGCCCGGCAGGCTGGCCACCGCGACCGCCGCCGCCCTGGACAGCCCCGCGCCCTGCCCGCCCGCGCACTGGATGTCCCAGCCCGCGGCCACCGCTCTGTCGTGCGCGCGCCTGGCGTCGCTCAGGGACGGCAGCGCCGCGGGCCTCAGGAGCAGCACCTTCGCCGCGCGCAGGGTGAGGTAGTCGTCGAGCTCGGCGGTCGAGCGGGGCTCCACGGCGACCGAGGCGCGCACCCTGTCCTGGAGGTCGGCGTGGGCGTAGGCGTCGTCGATGCCGAACGGGCGCTCGATCACCTCGAGGCCGTACTCGTCGAGGGCCACCAGTTGCTCGGGCGAGGTGTAGGCGCCGCCGCAGTCGACGGCGAGACTCAGCGCCGGGTAGGCCTGCCGTACAGCGCGCACGGGCTCGACGTCCCAGCCGGGCCGCACGTCCAGCGTGACGTGCGCGTAGCCCCCGCAGACCTGCTGGTTGACCCTGGCGACCATGCTCTCGGTCGAGGGGTCGAGCCCCAGCCTGACGGTGGCCATCAGCGAGGTGCCTGCGCCGCCCAGCGCGTGGGAGAGGGGGACGCCGCGCATCCTGGTCCACAGGTCCCAGAGGGCCATGTCGACCGCGCTGCCCCCACCAGGCACCTGGTCGGGGTGCTCCCAGTCGACGCCGATCAGCTGGGCGGCCAGCCCTTCCTCCAGCGCGCTCCACAGCTTCGGTTCGGGCGAGACGAGCTCGCCCCATCCGCTCATTCCGCCGTGGTCGGTGAGCCGGACGAGCAGGGTCTCCGGCCGCCTGCCGTACGGCAGGACCAGCCGGAAGACCTCGAGCTCCCGCACTCGCGGCATGTTCCCCCCTAAGAACGGACTCCTTCCATGGTGCCCGTAGGAGTGGAGTGCGCAAAACGGGGCGCGATCAGCGCGGCCAGGATGGCCAGGACAAAAGTGAATCCGAACCCAACGAGATACATTTCGCCCGAGGCGGTGAAAAGCGCTCCGGTGCCGGCGACGGCGCCGACGGTGAAGACGGACTCGCCCACCCCGACGGCGGCGCTGTTCTGCCCCTCCTCGCCCTGCCTGGACATCTCCAGCACCAGCACGGAGACCGTGGGGTGCAGGGCGCCGATGCCGAAGCCGGAGATCGCCATGGCGATGTAGGCCAGAGCGATGGGCACCGCGTCGATCAGCACGAGCGCGATGAGCGCGGTGCCGAGGGCGATGAGGAAGGCGCCGCCGCGCATGGCGGTCAGGCTGCCGATCGTGCCCCTGCCCTTGAACCACGAGCCGGTGGACCAGCCGAGCGCGCCGACGGTCAGCACGATGCCCGCCCCGGTCGGCGACAGGCCGCGCTCGCTGATCAGCATGAGCGGGATCAGCACCTGCGAGGCGGTCAGCGAGCCGAAGGCCAGGCCACGCAGCACAGGAGCGGACGGCAGGCCGCGGGCGGCCCTCAGGGAGCCGGGCATCAGCAGCTTGGGCAGCGCCACGGCCAGCAGCACGACGCCGGCGACCAACAGCGGGATCCCGGCCAGGGCCAGCGCGCTGCCGTACTGGATCAGGGCGGCGGCCACGGCGGTCAGGGTGGCCCACACCAGCTTGCCGCCCAGGCCGGGAGCGGGCTGGGCGCTGCCGGTGTCGAGGCGCTGGCCGGCCGTACCGCGCCAGAGCAGCAGGGCGGAGGGGACGACGATCAGGGCCACGCCGAGGAAGACCCAGCGCCAGTCGATGTTCTCCACGACCAGGCCGGCGATCGCGGGACCCACCATGGAAGGCACCACCCAGGCCGCCGAGAACAGCGCGAAGACCTTCGGATGCATCGCCTGCGGGTAGGCCCTGGCGACCAGGACGTACAGGGAGACCTGGATCAGGCCCGCGCCGAGACCCTGAACGAAGCGGCCGCCGACGAAGACCTCCATCGTGGGGGCGAAACCGGCGAGCAGCAGTCCCGCGACGAAGGTGACCACTCCGACCGCGATGGGCGGCAGGGGCCCCTTGACGTCGCTCCATCTGCCGCCCAGCACGGTGGCGATCACGCTGGCGGCCAGGGTGGCGCTGAAGGCCAGGTTGTACAGGTGCATGCCGTCGAGCTCTCTGGCGACGACCGGCATGGCCGTGGCCACCGCCATCGCCTCGAACGCCACCAGCATGACGAGGGCGACCAGGCCCGAGCTCAGCGAGCGGTACTTGGCGGACATCACACTGACAGGGGGTGCGGTCTCAACAGTCGCGGTCATGCAGCGAAACGTATGGCCGAACCCCAGGTCAGCACATCGGGCGGCGGTCCTAGGTCATTCGGCGGACGGCACCTGCGCCGCCAGCCCCGCGATCATCAGGTCGAGACCGAAGGCGAACCTCTCATCCCCGCTCGGCTTCACCATCTCGTCGGCGTAGCGCGCCAGGTAGGGAAAGCGGTCGGCGGGCAGGCTGCGCATGTACTCCTCGATCTGCCTGAAGTGCTCGGCGACGAACTCCTCCGACTCCATGCCGCTGGCGCGCTGCATGCCGCGGTAGAGCGAGCCCTCGTGCGCGTCGGCCGCGACCAGCTGGCCGATGCGGTCGATGGCGATGGCGGCGGCCCTCGGCGGCACCCCTCCCTCGACCATGATGGCCATCATCCCCTCGGCCAGGCGCAGGGCGTTCGGGCCCGTCGGGATGTTGGCCAGCGAGACCCTGGCGACGTCGGCGTGACGGCTGAACACCGCGTGCTGCGCGAACACCGCCTCGCGCAGCTGCTCGGCCCAGCGTCCGGGCTCGGGCGCGGGCAGCTCGATCTCCTCGAGAACCCGCTCGTAGATCAGCTCCAGCAGCTCGTCCTTGTTGGCGACGTGCGCGTAGAGGGAGGCGGGGCCCGTGTCGAGCTCCTGGGCGACCCTGCGCATGCTCAGCGCGTCGAGGCCCTCGTGATCCACGATCCGCAGACCGGTCTGCACGATGAGCTCCTGGGTGAGCTGCGGCTTCACCGGCCTGGCACGACGGGTCTTTCGCCACGGAGGCGCGGGCACTGGATCCATACGAACAATGTACTTGACACGAACGGCGTTCGTTAATAGAACGGTGTCTGCGAACGAACAGTGTTCGCCCTAAGAACAACGTTCCCCCGAGGAGATCCCCCATGACCGCCACGCTGGAGCGTGCCACCGCCTACCGGTGGCGCTGGCCCGCCCTCTTCGTCATCCTCGCGGCCGAGGTGATGGACCTGATCGACGCGATGATCACCCAGATCGCCGCCCCCACCATCCAGAAGGAGATCGGCGGCTCGGCCGGCCTGATCCAGTGGCTCGTCTCCGGCTACACGCTCGCGATGGCGGTCGGCCTCATCACCGGAGGCCGCCTCGGCGACCTCTACGGCCGCAAGCGCATGTTCGTGATCGGCGCGCTCGGCTTCACCGTCGCCTCGCTGCTGTGCGGCGTGTCCATGAGCCCCGAGATGCTGATCGGCTCACGGGTGCTGCAGGGCCTGTTCGGCGCCGTCATGATCCCCCAGGGCCTCGGCCTGATCAGGGAGATGTTCCCTCCTGAGGAGATCGGCAAGGCGTTCGGCCTGTTCGGGCCCGTCATGACCATCTCCTCTGTCGGCGGCCCCGTGCTGGCGGGCTGGCTGGTCGACGCCGACCTGTTCGGCACCGGCTGGCGCATGATCTTCCTGATCAACCTGCCGATCGGCGTCGCCGCCGTGCTCGCCGCGCTGAGGTTCCTGCCGGAGTTCCGCCTCTCGAACGCCACCAGGCTCGACCTCGGCGGCATGGTCCTGGTCTCCGCCGCCGCGTTCCTGCTGATCTTCCCGCTCATCCAGGGCCAGGAGGCAGGCTGGCCGGCCTGGACCTTCGCCTGTATGGCGGGCTCCGTCGTGATGTTCGCGCTGTTCGGCGCCTACGAGGCGCGCCGCCAGCGTTCCGGCAAGGACCCGCTCGTCACTCCCGGCCTGTTCCGCGAGCGGGCCTTCACCGGCGGTCTCGTCGCGGGGCTGTCCTTCTTCACCGGCATGATCGGGCTGTCGCTGGTCTTCACGCTCTACGTCCAGGAGGGCCTGCACTTCAGCCCCCTCAAGGCAGGACTGGCCAGCCTTCCCCAGGCGGTCGGCGGCGTGGTCGGATTCGGCATCGCCATGGCGCTGGTCGCCAAGCTCGGCCGTACCCTTCTGCAGCTCGGCACCCTCGTCATGGCGGCGGGCGCGGGCGTGCTCGGCCTGACCATCCACCTGGCGGGGCTCGACATCGACGCCTGGCAGCTGGCTCCGGGGCTCGCCCTGGTCGGCATCGGGATGGGCCTGACCATGGCGCCGTTCTTCGACATCGTCCTGGCGGGCGTCGAACCGCACGAGTCGGGCTCGGCCTCCGGCACGCTCACCGCCATCCAGCAGCTGGGCGGCGCGCTCGGCGCGGCCCTGCTCGGCACCCTCTTCTTCCACCTGCTCACGAGCCGGTGGAGCTTCGGCGAGGCCATGCAGGCGATGGTGGCGGTGGAGATCGGGCTGCTGCTCCTCACCTGCGCCCTGTCCTTCCTCCTGCCCCGCCACGCGAGGGAGGAGCCCTCCCACTGACCCCCGTACGGCAGGCGCCCCGGGCCCTGCGGGCCGGGGCCTCGGCCGTCGGCGGTCAGGACGGGGCGCGCTCCGCCCACCCGGCCAGGTCGCGCCTTTCGATGGCGGCGGCCATCAGGGCGGGGAAGGCGTCGGGCGTGCACGCGAACGCGGGCACCCCCATGGCCGCCAGCGCGGCCGCGTTGTCGTGGTCGTAGAAGGGCGCGCCGTCATCGGAGAGCGCGAGCAGCACGATCACCTGCACGCCCGCCCTGGTCATCGCCGCGATCCTGCGCAGCATCTCCTGCCGCGCACCACCCTCGAACAGATCGCTGACCAGCACGAAGATCGAATCGGCCGGCCGGGAGATCAGCCCCTCGGCGTAGGCGACCGCCCTGTTGATGTCGGTGCCGCCGCCGAGCTGGGTGCCGAACAGCACCTCCACAGGATCGTGCAGATGCTCGGTGAGGTCGGCCACGGCGGTGTCGAACACCACCAGCGACGTCTTCAACGACCCCATCGAGGCCAGCACCGCCCCGAACACCCCGGCATGGACGACCGAGGAGGCCATCGAGCCGCTCTGGTCGACGCACAGCACGACCTCGCGCTGCACGCCGCGCCGTCTGCGCGCGTAACCGACCAGCCTCGACGGCACGACCGTGCGCCTGTCGGGCAGGTAGTGCCTGAGGTTGACCCTGATCGTGCGGTCCCAGTCGATGTCGGCCGCGCGCCTCGGCCTGTTGGTCCTGGCCGACCTGTTCAGCGCGCCGTCGACGGCCGACCTGACCCGCTGCGCCATCTCGCGTTCGAGCTCGGAGACGACCTTGCGCACCACCGCCCTCGCCGACTCGCGCGCCCTGTCAGGCATGACGTTGTTGAGCGCGAGCAGCGTGCCGACCAGGTGCACGTCCGGCTCGACCGCCTCCAGCATCTCGGGTTCGAGCAGCAGGCTCGTGAGGTCGAGCCGCTCGATCGCGTCCTGCTGCATGACCTGGACCACCGTCGAGGGGAAGTACGACCTGATGTCGCCGAGCCAGCGCGCCACCCTCGGCGCCGACGCCCCGAGCCCTCCCGCCCTTTCGGGCCGCAGGTCGTAGACGGCGTCGAGCGCCTCGTCCATCCGCACGTCGCTCCCCTGTGGGACGAACCCGGTGCCGTCGGCCTCGCCGCCGCCCAGCACCATCCGCCACCTGCGCAGCCGTTCATCCACGAGCGACCCCCAAGATCATCTCCACCGTTCGGACGGCGGGCGCTGCCCTGCCCTCGTCCACCTGCCGCCGTCTGCCCTCCTCCTCGCCGCCGGAGGCCCGCACCCGCTGGCCGATCGCGCGCCTCTCCGGAGCCTCGAACCTGCTGAAGGTACGGCGCAGCAGCGGGAGCACGCCGGTGAACTCCTCGGGTGTCAGTCCGGTCAGCCAGTCGTCGACCAGGGTGAGCAGGCGGGAGTCGTGCACGAGCAGCAGGCCCTTGCCCGCCATGAACCCCTCCACCCATGCGGCGGCCCTGGCGGGGGGATTGCCCCTGGACATCGACCTCGCCATGCGCTCGCCCGCGCCCGAGGGGGTGAGCTCGCCGGCGTCGAGCAGGAGGCGGACCAGGCGGCCTTCGATGAGGGCGTGCAGGCGTGGGCGGTCGCACACGGCCCGCAGCGTGGCGAGCCACCGCTCGCGCGCCGCCACCCGCCCACGCCCCGTAGGGGCCTCCGCGTCGGGCGCGCCCGGCTGAGGGGGCGATCCCGGCTGCCTGTCCCCACCATCAGCCGGCGACTGCCCCCCAGGGCCTGAGGACGCGGGGTTGCCGGGGGGTGGGGTCAGGAGGGCGACGGCGGCGTGGACGGCCTCGAGCTGTCCGACCAGTCCCGCCGCGGCCTCGTCGGAGATCCCCGTGACCGCCGCCGGCAGCCCGGCGCGGATGCGGTCGAGCATCGACTCCGCGATCGCCTCGAGCCCGTCGGCCGGGGTTCCCCGCACGTCCCCGTAGCGCTGGGCACGCACCATCGAGGGAAGGGCCGCCATGAGGTGGGTGACGTCGGTGTCGAGGGCCGCTCTGTCCGACAGCGCCGCCAGCACCTGCGGCAGCGCCCCGCCCAGATCGGCCAGCAGGCACCGCTCCACCAGCCCGGCCAGCTCCGCCAGCGACACCGCCGGCTCCGGCGCCGTGCCGCCGAAGGCCGCGCCGCCGGGGGTCGCGCCGCCGGGGGTCGCGCCGCCGGGGGTCGCGCCGGGAACCCCGTGCGCGCTGGGGCGAGCCGCGCCCCCCGGCCGGGGACGCCCTCGGGCTGCCGATCCTGGAGACCCGTGGGCAGCCGCGCCACCGGGGCCGGAAGGGGCGGAGGCGCCGCGGGCCAGGGCGCGGGCGCGCTGGGTGGCGGCGGACTCCACGGTGGTGCCGAGGGCGGCCGACTCGATCAGCACGAGGTCGTACTCGGGACGCCACGCCAGATGCCACACCTCCCTGAACGTCCCCCTCCCCCGCGCCTCGCCCGGCCTGCCCCACTCGACCCCGAGCAGCCGCAGCCGGTGCAGCAGCCGGCTGCGCGTCAGGTCGAGCGGCTTGCGCAGGTCGAGGTCGAGCTCCCGCTCCAGCGCCTCCATCCCGAGCTTCGCCCTGCGCTGCTGCTCGCGCAGGTCGCGTTGCAGCGGCACCATCGGGGTGCGCGGGCTGACCGAGCCGAGCCTGTCGCCCACCACCAACCGCCGCTGGACCAGCCGCACGAGGAGCTCGTCGCCGTCGCACAGCACCGCGCGCACCGCCTCGGTGACCTCGCCCAGCCCGGCGAGGGGCCGCCCGCGCAGCGCCGCGAGGGTCTCCGCCAGCCGTACGGCCTCGATGACGTGGGCGGGGGAGACGGCCGTGCCCTCCTGCCTGAGGGCCGCCGCCGCGGAGGTGAGCCAGCGTTCGACGGGCCGGTCGGGCGCGGTGAACAGGTGGTGGTACCAGCCGGGCGAGGTGACACCCGCGCCGTAGCCGCTGTGGGAGGCGAGCCTGCCGTACGTCCACGGCACCCAGGTCAGCTCGGCCTTGACCTTGGGCAGCCCGCGCAGCAGCGCGTTGTCGGCGGTCGCGGACGGCAGCGCGCCGGTGAGCGCGGGGACGTGCCAGGCCCCGCACACCATCGCGACGCGCTCGAAGCCCTCCTTCAGCGCCGCCCTCAGACAGCGGCGCATGTGGGCCTCGCGGCGCGCCTCGTGCGGGCCCGGCTGGTGGCCCTCCCGCACGGCCGCCATGGCCTCGGCGATCGTCTGGAAGGGGGTGTCGCCCCTGTGCTCGACGACGTCCTCCCACCAGCGCTCGGGGTCGTCGTATCCGGCGGCCGCCGCCAGCTCGCCGAGGGGGTCGGCGTGCGCGGTGCCGCCGCCGTCCGTGGCCAGCGTGTGCACCGCGGGCAGGTCGACGAAGCGCACGGGGACGCCTTCGGCCGTGCCGTACAGGATGGCCTGCCATTCGGGCGAGAAGAGCGCGAACGGCCAGAAGGCCGAGCGCGTCGTGCCGGGCACGTGGGCGAGCAGCGCGACCGGCGGCTCCATCTCGGGCGCGAGCGCGATCAGCGGGTCGGCCTCGGGCGGGCCCTCGATGAGGATCGCGTCGGGGCGCAGGCGCGCGAGCTCGGCGCGGACGGCCCGCGCCGAGCCCGGCCCGTGGTGCCTGACCCCGAGGACGGTGACGCTCACGACACCTCCGAGCAGCCGCCTCGCGGCATCAGGAGACCTCCCTGCAGGCGCGGTAGAAGTCGCGCCAGTCTTCGCGCTCGCGCACGACGGTCTCGAGGTACTCGCGCCACACCACCTGGTCGGAGACCGGCTCCTGCACGACCGCGCCGACGATGCCCGCCGCCACGTCGGCCGCCCTGAGCACCCCGTCGCCGAAGTGGGCGGCCAGGGCCAGGCCGTTGGTCAGCACGGAGATGGCCTCGGCGGTGGACAGGGTGCCGCTCGGCGACTTGACCTTGGTGCGCCCGTCCTCGGTGACGCCGTCGCGCAGCTCCCTGAAGACGGTGACGACCCTGCGGATCTCGGCCATCCCTGTCGTCGTCTCCGGCAGCTCGAGCGACCTGCCGAGCTGGGCGACGCGCCGAGTGACGATGTCGACCTCCTCCTCGGCGGTGGCCGGCACGGGGAGCACGACGGTGTTGAAGCGCCGCCGCAGCGCGCTGGACAGCTCGTTGACGCCCCTGTCACGGTCGTTGGCGGTGGCGATGATGTTGAAGCCGCGCCGCGCCTGCACCTCCTCGTTGAGCTCGGGGATCGGCAGCGTCTTCTCCGACAGCGCGGTGATCAGCGCGTCCTGCACGTCGGAGGGCATGCGGGTCAGCTCCTCCACCCGCGCGATCCTGCCCTCGGCCATGGCCCGCATGACGGGCGAGGGCGTCAGCGCCGCCCGCGAGGGCCCTTCGGCCAGGAGCCTGGCGTAGTTCCAGCCGTAGCGGATCGCCTCCTCGGCGGTGCCCGCCGTGCCCTGCACCAGAAGGGTGGAGTCGCCGCTGATGGCGGCGGCCAGGTGCTCCGACAGCCAGGTCTTGGCGGTGCCCGGCACGCCGAGCAGCAGCAGCGCGCGGTCGGTGGCCAGCGTGGCGACGGCGACCTCGACGATGCGCCTGGCGCCGACGTACTTCGGGCTGATCCGGTCGCCGTCGCCCAGCAGGTAGGTCGTGACCGCCCACGGCGACAGCTTCCAGCCCGGTGGCCTGACCCTGTCGTCCTCCTTGGCGAGCAGGGCCAGTTCCTCGGCGTGGTCGTCTTCGGCGTGCGGCCGCAGCACGGTGGTCAACGCAGCTCCTTCATCATGTTGGCGCGAAAGCGCAGCAGGCCGGGGACCTCTCCGACGCCCTCGGCGAGGAAGTGCAGGGCGGGGTCGATCCGCTCACCCGCCATCGCCGACAGCTCACTCAGGTTCCACGGCTGGGTCACCGCCACCTGCCTGATCTTGCTCAGCACGGCCTGGGCGAGCCCCTGCCGCCACGGGGTCGCGGCCCCGCCCAAAACCATGATCATCTGTCCGTCGACGCCGTGCCTGCGCACGAAGTCGGCGGCCACCTCGTCCTGGTCGACCGGCGGGAGGACGGCCAGCAGGTCGGCGAGCGGGTCCCACGCGAACAGCGCTCTGGCCCACTCGGGATCGCGCTGCAGCACCGCGGCCCGCACCCACCCCGAGCGCACCTCACGAGCCCACTCGGGGATCTTCGAGCTGAGCAGCGCGGTGCTCCACTCGCGTAGCGGCGCCCGCGAGACCACCTGCTGCAGCCACCAGGCGCGCTCCCCCGTGCCTCTCGGCGGCCTGGCCCTGATGCCGTCGCGCTCCATGGCCCTGTCGCAGGCGGCGGGCGGCTCGACCACGAGCGTCGTGCCCTCGACCCTGAGGCAGCGCGCGGCCCTGTCGGCCATCCTGGCGGCCAGGCGGGAGTCGGGCAGCCTCGTCAGCAGGTCGGCCGCCACCTGGCGCACCTCCCTGCGGCGGTCGTCGAGCGCGCTCTCGAGGAACGGCTCGTCGGCCATCGACAGCCCTTCGTCCAGCAGCGGGAGGAAGCGCGCCCTGTCGTCGGGCGTCTCCTTCTCCCACGCCTCCTCCAGCAGCACCCTGGCCGCCTCGGGATCCCTGCCCCTCAGCTCGCCGAGGTAGGCCCTGCGATCTCCCTGGCTGCCCAGCTCCCAGATCTCGCCGGTCGGCTCCTCCAGCAGGTAGGCCCATGAGGGGTTGAGCCCGGCCAGCCACCTGCCCCGCCGCCCCGCCAGCACGCCGAGGTGCGCCCTGATCGAACGGTCTCTGGCCCCCTTGTCGAGCAGCTCGGGCAGCGCCTGCGGCGGCACCCTCCGCCCGGCGGCGGCCGCCGCGGCCAGCCATTCGGGCAGCACGCGAGGGTGCTCGCCGCCGAGGATGCGCGCCAGCCTCGCGGCCGCCGCGGCCCCGACCACCTCGCGCTCCTCCTCGGGGGCGGGCGTGAGCGCCCGCGGCTCCTGCTCGGGCGCGCTCTGCCCCGCCCGCAGGCGCACCACCTCGACCGCCGCGTCGCCCAGCAGGTCTCCGTCGTACGGCCTGCGGTCCGTGCCGACCAGCGCCGCCGACACCAGCTCCTCCCATCTGCCGCTCACAGGATCACCGCCAGGCCTTGCTCGTCCCACGCGGTGAGCGGCACCAGGCCGCGCGGTGTCCATTCGGCGGCCACCGTCAGCGGACGCCCTCCGGACAGCGCGATCAGCCGCCAGGGGGTGGCGAGCCCGGGGTGGAGGGGGAGGCCCGCGAGCGTGCCCGCGGTGGGGAGCGCCCCCGCCAGGACCAGGGGCCACGAGTCGGTCCACGGGTCTCCCGCGAGGGCCTTCGCCACCGTGTCGAGGGCCACGCTCACCGATCCGCCGGGCGGCACCGGCGCGCTGACGCGCCGGCCCTGCTCGGGCCCCTGGAGCCGCTCGATCCGCTCGATCCCCGTCACGGAGGAGGGCTCGTCGTGGCGGGTGGCGACCAAAGCTCGCAGGGGAGAGGCTCCCGGGTAGAAGGCGAGCGAGGCGTCGAGGAGTTCCCCGGTGACCAGCGAGTCGTCGAGCGGCAGGCCGACGGGCGCGAAGGACAGCACGAGGGCGGCCCGCCCCGTGCTCCGCCCCAGCAGCCACACCCTGCGCGCCACCAGCCGGTCGTGGGTCTCATCCCGCCGCCCGAGGACGTGCCAGAGATCGCGGACCGCGGGCCCTGCCAGCACCTTCTCTCGCGTGACGAGGTAGCCCACCCTGGTGCGCACCGTCTGGGCGAGCTCGTCGGGCAGCTCGTCGAGCCCGCGGTGGCCCGCCGCGAGCAGGTGGAGCATCGCGATCTGGGCGAGCAGCCGCTCTGGCCAGTCGGCGGCCGAGCGCGCTTCGGCCAGCCCGCCCACCATGGCCGCCACTCCGGGCGCCTGGGCGTCGACGAGCCGCCTGGCCAGATGCTGCCACTCGCTCTCGCTCGCCGCGGCGAGACCCTTGCGCACCTGGTCGGCCAGCCACCTCTCCAGCTCCGCCAGCCCCGCCTCCACCCGCGCCCGCCTGCCCGCGCCGCCCCGCGCGCCACCGCCGACACCCTTCGAGCCGGCGCCGAAGGCCGCGACCCCGGCGGAGGAGAGGGCCGCGCCGGGAGGACCGGCCACACGGGAGACGGTGTGCGGTGCCGAGGGAGACCACCGTTCGATCACTCGCGGCACACTAACGGCCCGCACCGACAATTCAAGGCCAGGCGACACATCCCCAGGAAAGCCTGAGCCGGCCGCGACAGCGCGCAAACGCGCCATAAACCGCCGGAATGCTGCCAGGCGAGAACTTCTCCCGACGAACAGCCATCTAACCCGGCATGATCACATCTTCTCTCAGGCCCCTGACGCTCACCGCGACCGCCCTGCTCGCCATGACGATCACCGCGGCGCCCGCGTCCGCGCTCACCGGCACCGCGACCGCTGACACCGCCGCCGTCACGGCCGCCTCCGGGAAGAAGGTCCACTTCCGATCCATGACCCTGACGTTCCCCTCGGGCTGGAAGGTCGTGAAGGCCGCCGGTCACGGCGGGGACTGGGTCAGCGTGGAGCCCGCGGGCTGCGGCCCCACCTGCGCGCACGTCCAGCTGATCGGCCCCAAGGTGCTCAAGCCCGGCCCCGAGGACTTCCTGGAGACGTACAAGACCAGCCACCCCTTCGCCCCGGGAACCGGCGTGTCGACCTGCCGCCTCACCACCGGCACGGAATACGGCGAGCGCTTCCCCGACCGCAGGCCCGTCGCCTCGGGCACCCGCAAGGTCGGGGCCGGCCACACGGCGCAGTACCGCGCCTGGCGGGGGGAGTGCTACAGCATGAAGACCGACAAGAAGACCAGGACCTTCGTCCAGCGGGAGTGGTACCTGCCCAAGGAGCGGATCCTCATCGTGGACAGCTCGGGCGTCGCGGGGCTGGACCAGATCGTGAAGGCGGCCACCTGGAAATGACGCGATGAGCCGACCGGCCCTGACGGAGCCCGCCCGCGCCTAGAATCGGCGGGATGAAGCTGAAGGTCCACCCCGACGGTCCCAGCGTCGACGTCGCCGACGAGGCGGAGGCGCTGGCCAGCGACCTGCCGGGTCAGCTCGTCCTCGACGGCAACCGCTTCCTGCGCCGCGACGTCACCGGCAGGGCCGTCGCCTTCGTCGAGCGCCCGCCCATCGCCGAGGCCCTCGACCTGCTCCCCCATCCCGAGGGCGGCTGGTTCAGGCAGACGTGGAAGAGCGCGCTCACCTTCGAGCCCGACGGCTACGACGGCCCCCGAGCCACCGCCACCGGCATCTACTTCCTCCTCCAGCCCGGCGAGGAGTCCGTCCCCCACATGGTCAAGTCCGACGAGGTCTGGCTCTGGCACAGGGGCGGCCCCCTCATCCTCACCATCGGCGACGAGCGCCTCACGCTCGGCCCCCTCGTAGAGGAGGGTCAGGTGCCGCAGGCCAGGGTGCCCGCAGGGGTCTGGCAGGCCGCCCGCCCTGCGGGTGAGGAGGCGGTGCTGGTCAGCTGCGTGGTCTCCCCCGGCTTCGAGTTCGCCGACTTCACGGCCTGAGACCATGACCGTCGACGACTACCTCGCAGCGGTGCCGCCCGAGCGCGCCGAGGCCATGATGCTGATCAGGCGGATGTGCCTGGAGGAGCTGACCGGCTTCACCGAGACCATCATGTACGGCATGCCCACCTACACCCGCGACGGCGTCGGGGAGGTGGCCTTCGCCAGCCAGAAGCAGTACATCTCCATCTATCTCATGCGCACCGACGTCCGCGACGCGCACGCCGACCGTCTGGTGGGGCATGACATGGGCAAGAGCTGCCTGCGCCTGCGCCGTCCCGACCGGCTGGACACCGACCTCGTCCGCTCCATGCTGAGGGCGACGGCCGCCGCGCGAGGTCCGGTCTGCTGAGGGAGCTTCCCCGCAAGACGTGCGGAATGATTGGCTGGCTCCAGGAAAATCCACGAGGAGGTCACCGGTGACCCGTCAGATCGTCTCCGTCGTCGGCGGCAAGGATGCCGCCTCCTTCACGACCTACGACTCCACCAACCCCGCGAGAACCTCCGAGGTCGTGGCGCGCGTGGGGCTGGCCGACGCGGGCACCTTCGCCGCCGCCTGCCGTACCGCCAAGGAGGCGCAGCGGGAGTGGGCGCGCACGCCCGCGCCGGTGCGCGGCAGGGTGATCGCCTCGATCGGCCGCCTGGTCGAGGCCAACGCCGAGTCGCTGGCCGCGCTGGTCACCGAGGAGATCGGCAAGCCGTACGTCGAGGCGCTGGGAGAGGTCCGCGAGATCGTCGACACCTGCGACTTCTTCCTCGGCGAGGGCCGCAGGCTCTACGGCCAGACGGTGCCCTCGGAGATGCCCGACAAGAACCTGTTCACCTTCCGCAACCCTGTGGGGGTCGCCGCGGTGATCACGGCGGGCAACTTCCCCGTGGCGGTGCCGAGCTGGTACCTCGTGCCCGCCCTGCTGTGCGGCAACGCGGTGGTGTGGAAGCCCGCCGAGTACGCCGCCGCCTCGGCGCACGCGATGTACCGCCTGTTCGCCGCCTCGGGGCTGCCCGAGGGCGTGCTCAACGTGGTCTTCGCCGACGGCGTGCAGACCTTCGAGGGGCTCGAGACGGCCCTGGAGGAGGGCACGGTGCAGAAGGTCGGCTTCACCGGCTCCTCCGAGGTGGGCAGGAAGATCGGCGAGCTGTGCGGACGGCACCTGCAGTCGCCGTGCCTGGAGCTCGGTGGCAAGAACCCGATGGTCGTCATGCCCGACGCCGACCTCGACCTGGCCGTGGAGGGCGCGCTGTTCGCCGGGTTCGGCACGGCGGGCCAGCGCTGCACCAGCCTCGGCACGGTGATCGTGCACGAGTCGATCCATGACGCCTTCGTCGAGCGCTTCGCCTCGGCCGTCGAGGAGGCCGTCGTGGGCGACCCGGCCGGTGAGGTGCTGATGGGGCCGCTGCTGGACCAGAAGTTCGCCGACCGGTTCGAGGAGTTCATCGGCTGGATCGCCGACCACCACACCGTCCTCGGAAAGGTCGGAAAAATCACGAGGAGTGAGCCGCACGGCGACTTCACCGGCGAGGGCGGCATCTACTACCACCCGACGGTCGTCGACGGCGTCACCCCCGAGGACCGGCTGTTCCTGGAGGAGACCTTCGGCCCGATCGTCGGCGTGACCACCTTCAGGACGCTCGACGAGGCGATCGAGCTGGCGAACCTGCCCGGCTACGGCCTGTCGTCGTCGATCTACACCACCGACCCCCGCCACGCCTTCCGCTTCCGCGAGGGCGTCTCGGCGGGCATGGTCAGCGTCAACAACTCCACCAGCGGCGCCGAGGCGCACCTGCCCTTCGGGGGCAACGGCAAGTCGGGCAACGGCAGCCGCCAGTCGGGCATGTGGGTGCTCGACCAGTTCACCCGCTGGCAGGCGATGAACTGGGACCACTCGGGCAGGCTGCAGAAGGCCCAGATGGACGTGGCCGACATCGTCCCGGACCTGGAGTTCCGCCTCTGACGTTGATCCGGGTCGAAGCTGGCTCACCCCGGGTGGGGGAAAACCATATCCGCCCCTCCGCAGGCCAACGCCGGTATGTGTCACGATGACGGCGCCTGCGATTACGGGGAGAGACCGATGCGTGACGATCCGATGCTTCCAGAGCCCGTCGCCCGGATGCTGGAGGAGTACCGACAACTTCTCGCCGATCACGGGATGACCTGGGGCGAACCCCCCATCGCCTACGTCAGGGTCATGAGCCAGTCACGGTTCGTGGAGGTCGGCCCGTTCTGGCGGGAGGCCAGGCGCCTGGCCAGGGAGCAGGCTCCCGGCGCGGTGCCGGCCGAGCTGCAGCGGCTGGAGTGCGAGCTCGACTACGACGAGGTGCTGCGCGGCGCGCTCGGCCCCATCCCGCCCGAGGGGCTGGCGGTGCTGCGCCTCACCCCCGACGGCCATGACCTGCGCGGCCGGACCAGAGCGGTGCTGGGCGGCGCGCCGCTGCCGCTCACACTGTTGATCGACAGCGTCTGCGACCACGCCGCCTACGTGACGGTGGGCGGGCAGGAGCACGAGGTCGGCGTGAAGGGCGCCCGTCTGGTGGAGCTCGACACCTCCGCCGAGGTGCGCGTCGACGGGCGCGTCATCGACCTGTCCGGCCTGACCCGCACCGCCCCGAGGGCCGCCCTCCGGCTGCGCGCGGGCTTCCCGTGCCGGTGGAGCGTGTGGAGCGCCGACGGCCAGGGCTGGTATCCGCCGGGCGTGCCGCCCAAGCGCGACTACAACGGCGTGCCGTACTTCCACGGCGACGACCTGATCCTGCCGGTGCCCGCCGAACCGCTGACCGTGCGCGTCACCAGGGGCATGGAGTACGGCTGCGCCGAGACCTCGCTCACCCCGCCCGAGCACATCGAGACGCTGGTGGAGCTGGCGCCCAAGCGCATCTACGACGCGGCGGCCAGAGGCTGGTACGGCGGCGACCTGCACGTCCACCTCAACTACGTCGGCGACCTGGTCGCGCCGCCGAAGTGGGCGGCCGACTCCCAGCACGGCGAGGACCTCCACGTGCTGAGCCTGCTGGCGGCCAACGTCTCGGGCGAGCGGGTGCTCGACAAGGAGGCGCTGGAGCACTGGGCGGGCCAGGACCTGCCGTGGTCCGACGCGACCCACGTGGCCAGGATGGGCGTCGAGCACCGCAACGACCTGTTCGGCCACCTGCACGCCTTCGCGCCCGACGGCCCTCCTTCGCTCTACTCCACGGGGTTCGCGGGCACGCCCGACTGGCCGCCGACGACGCAGGCGCTGAAGGAGCTGAGGGAGCTGGGCGCATTGGTCGGCTACGCCCACGCCTTCCGCGGCCCGACCGAGACACCCGAGCAGTTGGTCGGCACGCCGGGGTGCACGGCCAGGATGGTCGTCGTCGACGCGGCGCTCGGCCTCGTCGACGGCTTCGAGCTGCTGCACTTCTCCAGCGCGACGGGCTCGGCGCAGGCCTACCGGCGGCTGATCGGCGCGGGCAACAGGCTGGCGGCGGTGGCGGGCACCGACTCGATGCTCACCTTCACCAGGCAGCGGATGGAGATGGTGGCCAGCCCCATCGGCTGGGAGCGCACCTACGCCCGCGTGGAGGGGCCGCTGACCGCGGCCGCCTACGCCGACGCCGTACGGCGGGGCCGCACGTTCGCCACCACGGGGCCGTTCCTGGAGCTGTCGGTGGAGGGCAGAGGCCCGGGTGAGACGCTCGACCTGACGCAGGGCGAGCGCGTGCGGGTGACGGCCAAGGTGGTGGGGCCCGAGGTCGAGCGCCTGACGCTGCTGACGGCCGACGGCGAGCTGGCCTCCTCCTCGGGCTCGGAGGTGAGCGCCGAGCTGACCGTGCAGTGGCCGACGTACGTGGTGGCGGTGGCCGACGGAGGGGCCCATCCGCGCTCGCTGTTCACCCACGTCTACGCCCACACCAGCCCGGTGTACCTGGACGTCGACCACCGCAGGGTGGCGAGGGAGGACGACGTGACGTTCTGCCTGCGGTGGATCGACCTGCTGGAGGAGCTGGTGCGTACGACGGCCAGGCTGGAGCACCGGCGTCAGCTCGAGGACTACCTGTCGGTCTTCGACGAGGCCCGCAGGGTCTACCGCGCCCGCCTGACCTGAAAGGGAGGTCATGGTTGCATATATCATGCATGCATCGCATACTGGCCGTATGGCTGAGACTCCCAGATCGACGTCCATCCGGGTACCGGAAGACCTGCGCGACCAACTCGCCGCGATCGCCGGCCGCCGCCCTCTCGCCGATGCGCTCGCCCAGCTCATCGAGGAACACGAGACCCGAAGGATGCAGGCTCAGGCGGCGTTCGCTGATGCCCTTGAGAAGGGCCGCATGGAGCACCCGGAGATCCACGAGTTGTCTCAGAAGCGTGCGGACAACGCCATCGAACTGCTGCGGCGGATGAGCGCGCAGTGATCGATCTGGGATACGTGCTCGACACCTCGCTGCTGGCCGAGATGGGCCGGGGAGACTTCGGTCTGATCGATCTGATCGCCACACTCGACGGGCGAAGCGTCCGGATGAGCGTCCCGATCCTTGCGCTGTCAGTCGCAGCGGCGCATCTGCACAAGGAGCAGCGAGACCGTCTCGCCGGGGCGCTGCTGCTCGATCACGTCGAGCTCGACGCTCTCTCCAGCATCGATGACGCCGCGCGCCTCACCTTGCTGGTCGAGCGGTTGGCGGACGCACCGAGCGAGCGGCCCTCGGAGCTATCCGTGGCGCACACAGCAGCGGTGGCGCGCCGGCTTGGCTGGCCCGTCCTGACGGCCGATCGCAAGCCCTGGGATGCGGAGGTCAGGCCGCTGCTGCCTTGGGACCTAATCGTGGTGGATCTACAGGAGCTCGACAGGTGATGGTGGCAGGACACGACGAAGCCCGTCGCTGCGACGCAGCGACGGGCTTCGTCGATGTCTGTCTCAACCCGCCGAACGCGGGTGAGCCTGCGGTCAGACCTGGCCGGCCTTCTCCAGGGCGGCGCAGCAGGTGTCGACCAGGAGGCGGGTCACCACGTAGGGGTCGACGTTGGCGTTCGGGCGGCGGTCCTCGATGTAGCCCTTCTTGTCCACCTCGACCTGCCACGGGATGCGCACCGAAGCGCCGCGGTGGGAGACGCCGTAGCTGTACTTGTTCCACGGGGCGGTCTCGTGGGCGCCGGTCAGGCGCGACTCGATGCCCGAGCCGTACTGGGTGACGTGCTCCATCGGCTTGTCGCCCTCGCCCAGCGCCTCGCAGGCGGTGATGATGGCGTCGTAGCCCTCGCGCATGGCCTTGGTGGAGAAGTTGGTGTGCGCGCCTGCGCCGTTCCAGTCGCCGCGGGCGGGCTTGGCGTCGAGGGTGGCCTCCACGCCGAACTCCTCGGCGGTGCGGTAGAGCAGCCAGCGCGCGATCCACAGGTGGTCGGAGACCTCGAGGGGGCCGGCGGGGCCTACCTGGAACTCCCACTGGCCCGGCATGACCTCGGCGTTGATGCCGGAGATGGCCAGACCGGCGGCGAGGCAGCGGTCGAGGTGCAGCTCGACGATCTCGCGGCCGAAGATGGCGTCGGCGCCGACACCGCAGTAGTACGGGCCCTGCGGGGCGGGGAAGCCGCCCTCGGGGAAGCCGAGCGGACGCGAGCCCTTGAAGAAGGTGTACTCCTGCTCGATGCCGAACCACGACTCCTGGTCGGCGTAGCGCTCGGCGATGGGACGCAGCAGCGCACGCGTGTTGCTGGTGTGCGCCTGGCCGTCGATCTCCTCCACCTCGCACAGGACGAGAATGTGCTCGCCACCGCGAATGGGGTCGGGACAGGTGAAGACAGGGCGGAGCACGCGGTCGGAGGAGTGACCCTCGGCCTGGTTCGTGCTCGAGCCGTCGAAGCCCCACACCGGCGGCGTGGCGCCGTCGGCCAGGATCTTGGTCTTCGAGCGGAGCAGAGCCGTGGGCTCGGTGCCGTCGATCCAGATGTACTCAGCCTTGATGCTCACGGCGGTCCTTTCGGGGTGTTTCTCAGCCACGCCGAGATTCGCATTGCGCCGTTTCGAGGTCTTTGCCCATATGTGAACGCCGTGTTAATCGGTGCGGCTGTGAGCAAGGTCACTCGTCGGGTCGGTCATCAGCGACATGGGGATGAGCACCACCGCGGTCGTGCCCCCGTAGGGCGAGCGTTGCAGGGTGACCTTGATGCCGTGCCGGACGGCCAGCCGCCCGACGACGAACAGGCCGAGCCTGTCGCTGTCGGCCAGGTCGAACTCGGGCGGCTCGGCCAGGCGGCGGTTGTGCTCGTCGCGCTCGGCGTCGGCCAGGCCCAGGCCGCGGTCCTCGATCTCGACGGCGAAGCCGCGAGCGACCAGCTCGCCGCTCACGTTGACGTGGGTGTTGGGCGGGGAGAAGACGGTCGCGTTCTCGACCAGCTCGGCCAGCAGGTGGATGACGTCGGCCGCGGCGCCGCCGGTGAGCGTGGAGTGCGGCATGGGCTGCACGTTGACGCGCAGGTAGTCCTCGACCTCGGCGACCGCGCCGCGCACGACGTCGATCATGGCGACGGGGCGGCGCCAGTGCCGGCCGGCGGGCGCGCCGGACAGGATGACCAGTCCCTCGGCCTGCCGCCGCATGCGGGTGGTGAGGTGGTCGAGCCTGAACAGGTCGCTGAGCTGGTCGGGCTCGGTGGTCTTGCGCTGCATCGCGTCGAGCTGGCCGAGCTGACGGTGGACGAGCGACTGGTTGCGCCTGGCGAGGTTGCGGAAGACCCTGTTGAGCCCCTGGCGCAGCTCGGCCTGGCCGACGGCGGCCTGAACGGCGGTGCGCTGCACGCTGTCGAAGGCGTTGGCCAGGTCGCGTACCTCCTGGGTGGCGGCGGTGGCGGCGATGCGCGGGGTTCCCGCCTCGACAGGCTGGCCGAGGCTGAGCCGCCTGACGAGCTGGGGCAGGCGCACCTCGGCCAGGTCGGTGGCGGCGCCGCGCAGGCCGTCCAGCTCCTCGACCAGGCCGCGGCCCAGCCGTACCGACCAGATGACGGCGGCCAGGATGGCCGCGAGCCCGAGCCCGCCGACGATGACGATCGTGGCGATGATGCCGCCCGCCGAGTCGTCGGCCCTCTCGGTGAGCAGGCCGATGCGTGAGGCCAGCAACTGGTCGAGGGCGGGATCGAGCCTGGCGGTGACGGACTGCCACGCGGCGCGGTCGGCGGGCAGTTCGGCCTCCTCGATGATCTCGTGCTCGAGGCCGATGAGCTGCTTGTGGTCGGGCGAGTCGACCATCCGCTCGAAGGGGGCGCGCAGTTCGGCGTCGAGCGTGGCGACGCCCTCGGCCAGCAGGAGCTGCCGGTTGGGAGAGAGCACCTCCATGGCCTCGTACTCGTCGTGCGTGAGCTTGCCGGACATCACCGCGCCAGAGACCAGCGCGTCCTCGCGGGAGAGCAGGTCCTGGGCGTGGGCGATGCGCCGCAGGCCGACCGCCTGCTGGAACAGCCGCACCTGCGGCACGGTGATGAGCTGGTCGAAGAGCCGGTAGACCGTGTCGGTCACGCCGCCGTAGGCCTGGACGGCCTCCAGCCTGTTCGTCAGCCGCTCGTCCACCTTCTCCCTGAGCCTGGCCAGGCCCTGCGCGCCGTCGAGCACCGCCTCGACGGCCACGCGAATTTCCTCCGTGGTCACGGTCGAGGCCCGCTCGCCGGTGGCCATGGTCCTGAACAGCGCGACCGCCTGGTCCGTACGGCGGCGCGAGTCGGCCAACCGCACCGCGTCGGGCCGATCGGAGCTGAGGAACAGGGCGGAGTCCCTGCGTTCCTGCTGGAGCGCGCCGACCAGGCCCGTGGCGGGCGAGCCGATCTCCTCGAAGACCGCCGTGGCGGTGGACAGCTCGAAGAAGTCGCCGAGCGTGTGTCCCGCCACGAACGTCCACAGCCCGATGAGCGCCACGATCGGCAGGCTGAGCAGCGAGTACAGCTTGAAACGGAGACTCTGGGAGGCCATGTGTCCTAGGTCATTTCGGTCAGGGGTGAACCGCCCACCACGGTCGCCGCGCAGCGGCCCGCGCCGCGCTCGGCCAGCGATCTGTAGGGGTTCTCGGAGAAGGGGTCGAGGTCGAACACCGCGAAGTCGGCGCGGTGTCCTGGGGTGAGGCTGCCGATCTCGTGCTCCAGGCCCATGGCGCGCGCTCCCCCGAGCGTCGCCGCCTCGATGAGGCGCTGGTCGAGGTCGGGCTCGTGGTAGCCCTGCCGTACAGCCAGCTCTCTGAGCGCGGCGACGTCGGCGAGCAGGTCGAGTGAGGGCGAGGACGACAGCGAGTCGGTGCCGACGGCGATGGGGTTGCCCTCGCGCAGCAGCGCCGCGACGTCGGGCCCCGGCAGTCCGAGCACGTGGTTGGAGCGGGGACAGAGCGCGACGGCGGTGCGCCGCTCGCGCAGCAGCGCGCGGTCCTCGGCGGTGAGGTCGACGCCGTGCGCGATGTGGCAGCCGGGCCCGAGCAGGCCCGTCGAGTCGATGTAGGCGGTGGGCGGCAGGCCCGAGCCGTGCTCGCGCAGGATGGCGAAGTCGAGGCCGAGCTTGGTGACGTACTGCTCCAGCGGCCCCGAGCCGTGCACCGTGAACTCGCGCTCGTGGACCGACTCCGAGAGGTGGATGTGGGTGCGCATGCCCCGCTCGGCCGCCAGGCGGGCCAGGTCGGCCAGCACGCCGGTGTCGAGGGAGTAGGGGGCGTGCGGGGAGATGCCGTCGGCCTTGGCCAGCAGGTCGAGGAAGCGGCCGCGTCCGCCGTCGCGCCAGCTGGCGTCGCTGTCGCCGATCGCCTCCAGGTAGCGCAGGCCGCCGAGCGGGGTGTCGACGAGCGCCTCGGGGTCGGTGACGATGTCGGCGGCGGCGGTGGTGCCGGTGCGCAGGCACTGCCAGGCGCCGTCCATGGCGCCCGCTGCCCAGTCCCACACACCCTCGCGGTGGGCGGAGTTCCAGCTGCCGTCCTGGCCGCCGAAGTAGGCCAGGTCGAAGGCGCGCGCCCAGTCCTCGAAGGAGGCGTAGACCCGGCTGCCGATCTCGGCCATGGCCGTGTACTGCAGGTGGGTGTGCGCGTTGACCAGCCCCGCGACGAGGATGCCCTCGTAGTGGACCTCGCCTCGTCCCGTGCCGACCTCCTCGATCCTGCCCTCGCGCACGACGATCCTGCCGTCGCGCACGGGCGGCCCCGAGATGGGCAGGACCAGCGGGGCGCTGAAGCTCACGGGACCCATACGACGTCGCTCCCGAAGATCTTGAAGGCGAGCAGGGCCGCCGCGAGAGCGGCGAAGCCGGACAGCACAAGGTAGTCGGTGCGGTCGAAGGCCAGCTCGCGCATCCAGGTGCGGTGCTTGGCGCCGAACCCGCGCAGGTCCATGGCGTTGGAGGTGTCCTCGGCGTCGATCAGGGAGTTGACGGTGAGCGGGATGACGATGGGCTTGAGCGACTTCAATCGCCTGACGGGGTTGCTGGTGCGGGGGTGGTTGTAGCCGCGTACGCGCTGGGCGTCGACGATCTCCTGCATGCGCGCGGCGGTGGACGGCAGGAAGCGGAAGGTGAGATCCACCCCGAACGCCAGCCGCTGCGACACCCTGAGCCTGGCGAAGGTGACACCCAGGTCGCCCGGCGCGATGCAGAAGGCGACGGGAAAGCCCATCATCGCCAGCGACACGAACCGCACGAGCAGCGTCGCCGAGTACGACAGCGTCGCGGTGCTGACCGCGTTGCCGGTGACGGGCATCGAGAACAGCGTCGGCGCCTCGGCGGCCGCCTCGATCTGCAGGGCGTCGGTGAAGACGCTGTTGACCACCACGGTGATCGTCATCAGCGTGAGCACGAACGCCCAGTTGGCCCTGACCGCCCGCCACGGAATTCCCGCCGACAGGTAGTAGGCCAGGGCCACCAGGCCGCAGAGCAGGATCACCCGCAGGTCGCTGAGCCGCGCCACGGCCACGAGGTAGAACACCGGGACCAGCAGGAGCACGCGCGGATCACGGCGACCGAGGAAGGAGTCCCCTCCCAGGTAACGTGGCGTGACGTCCATCGGCTACCTGCCGATGCGCTTGGAGATCGGCTCCCAGACCGCGTCCAGCGCGGGCGTGAGGATGAGCGCGACGAGGGTGTTGCTGAGCAGCAGCGGGCCGAAGGCCACCCCTGCCCATGCCCCCAGGGTCAGGTCCTGCAGCCACATGTCGGTGATCGTGGTGGCGAAGGCGATCAGCATCGCCACCCAGGTCAGCACGCCCACCGCGACCAGGCGCACGGCCTCCTTGTTGATGCGGGAGACGACGAGGGCGAACAGGAGGCCGGCGATCAGTCCCGTGAGGGCGTTGGCCAGGCTCCAGTTCCAGTAGGTGAGGGCGCCGTAGCCCTTGATCTGATCGATGACGATGTTGCCGACCAGGCCGGTGAAGAACCCGGCGATGGGCCCGAACCTCATGCCGAAGAACGGGACGAGGGCGAAGGCGGGGCGGATGTCGACGTTCTGGGTACCGGGGATGGTGAAGCTGATGAGGCCGAGCACCGCGTAGAGGGCGGCGCCGACGGCGGCGAACACCACCACCCTGGAGTTGATCTCCCAGAGCGGGGGCCGGACTGTCTCGGACTTCATGGGGGGTGAGTCCTTCCTCATGGATGGGTTAATCGCGCCAACTCGAAGGGGTGCGGGACGGTTCCCGCTCCCTGAAGACGGTCGCGGACGGCACGCACCAGGCTGGTGGCGCGCAGGCCGGAGTCGGCCCACAGCTGCTCGCGATGGGCCAGCTCGGAGGGGGAGGCGTCCGCGACGATCCGTCCCCCGTCGACGATCACGATGCGGTCGGCGGAGGTGATCGCCAGGTCGACGTCGTGGGTGATGAAGTAGACGCTGCGCAACCCGCCGAGCACCCGCTCCATGAACGTCGTGGTCGTGTGGAGGTCCTGTCCCGCGGTCGGCTCGTCGAGGATGAGCGTCTCGGGGCGCATGGCCAGGGCGAGCGCCACGGTGAGGCGGCGCTGCTGGCCGTGCGAGAGCGTGTGCGGCGAGCGGTTCATGATGTCGGGCTCGTGGTGCAGCAGCATCGTGGCCAGGGCCTCGCTCGACACCTCGGCGATCTGCTCGGCCGTCCAGCCGAGGTTGCGGGGGCCGAAGGCCAGCTCCTCCTTCACCGTGGCGGAGAACAGCGCCTGGCTGGGGTTCTGGAAGACGTAGCCGAAGGTCGTGGCCAGGCTCAGCACCGAGCGGTCACCGATGGGGGCGCCGTCCACGAGCACCTCGCCCTTCGACGGCTCGATCAGCCGCACCGCCGCCCGCAGCAGCGTGGACTTGCCCGCGCCGTTGCGGCCCAGCACGGCGACCCGTTCGGTCGCGCCGAGCGCGAGATCGACCTCGCGCAGGACGGGCCGCTCGCCGTAGCCCAGGCTGACCCCTCTGTACTCCAGGCGGGTCGCCTCGGAGACGGCCTGCGCCCTCGGTACGGACGGCGCCTCGGGCAGCTCGCCCGCCCTGGCCACCAGCGCCTCGAAGGGCAGCTTGACGTGCGCGACGGGCGCCTCGCGCAGGAAGCCCGGCACGTCACCGGTGTAGCGGGCTCGCCCCTCCTCCAGGTAGAGCACCTGGGTGGGGCCGAACTCCAGCAGCTCCTCGACCCTGTGCTCGACGACGACCGCCGCGCCGCCGTCGTCCACGAAGCGGCGCAGCTCGCCCAGCAGGCGGCGGCTGGCGGCGGGGTCGAGATTGGCCAGCGGCTCGTCGACCACCACCACCCGCGGGCGCATGACCAGGACGCCCGCGAAGGCGACCATCTGCAGCTCGCCGCCGCTCAGCTCGTGCGTGGCGCGCTGGAGCAGGTGGGTGATGCCGACCCTGGCGGCGACCTCCTCGATGCGGGCGAGGATGTCGGCCCTGGGCAGGGCGAGGTTCTCGGGGCCGAAGGCGAGCTCGCTGAAGACGGTGGCGCCGACGATCTGCTTGTGCGGGTCCTGGAGCAGGGTGCCGACGACGGTGGAGAGCTGCCTGATCGTCTGCTCGGCGACCGGCCTGCCGCCGACGTTCACCGTGCCCTGGACCTCGGACCTGTAGGAGTGGGGGACCAGGCCGTTGACCATCCTGAGCAGCGTGCTCTTGCCGCACCCCGAGGGGCCGCTCACGAGCGCGAAGTCTCCTGCCGCGACGGCGAGGGAGACCCCGCTCAGCACCTGCTGCCCGGTGCTGCGGTAGCGGACGGACGCGTCGCGGATGTCGATGATCACTGGTCGAGCTCCAGTCCGAGCGCGTCGAGCTTGAGCCTGGCCACCCGTTCGTCGAGGTGGTCGGGCAGCAGGTGCAGCCCCGGCGGGAGGTCGTGGGTGAGCAGGTGCCCGACCGCGAGCGCCTGCAGCGACAGGGACAGGTCCATGATCTCGATCGGGTTCCCCTCGGCGGCGGCGCAGTTGACGCACTCGCCGTCGGCCAGCAGCCGGTACGCGCCCTCCACCCCCGGCTCGACCTCGTCCAGCACCCCTCCTGCGACGGCCACGAAGGCGCCGGGTCTGAGCGCCCGCAGGTGCTCGCGGGTGATCGTGTGCCGTACACCGGTCGCGGAGAAGACCAGGTCGGCCTCGGGGCAGGCGTCGGCCAGCCGCCTGACCTCGTGTCCGTCGTGGTGGGCGCGCAGGGCGGCCAGCGGGTCGGTCTCGCTGACGATCACCCTGGCGCCGAGCGCGGCGGCGTAGCGGGAGACGCCCTGGCCGACATGGCCGTAGCCGGCCACGGCGACGGTGGCGCCCTCCAGGTCCAGGCCTGACAGGTCGAGGGCGGCCATGACGCACGACTGCCCCGTGCCGTGGACGTTGTCGAAGAGGTACTTGGAGCGGGCGTCGTTGACGGCCATGACGGGCACCCGCAGCGTCATCTCGCGCAGCGGGCGCAGCCCGCTCGTGGTCTCCTCGGCCGCGCCGCGCAACCCGCCCAGGCGGTCCTCGGCGTGGGCGAGCCTGATGACGCGCGAGCCGTCGTCGACCAGGACGTCGAGGCCGGCGTCGAGCATGCGCCTGGCCAGCTCGTCGTCCTGGTCCCTGCCGGAGTCGGAGCGGGCCAGCACCGCGACGCCCTCGTGGACGAGCGCGGCGGCCACGTCGTCCATGGTCTCCCTGCCCGGGCAGGTGACGGTCACCTCGGCCCCTGCGTCCCTGAGCGCGAGCGCGAGGTTGGCCGTCTTCGGCTCGAGGACCAGCACCAGCCCCACCCTGGCGCCCTCGAGCGAGAGCTCCGAGCGCAGGGCGCCCAGGACCGGCATGAACCGGCGCGCCCAGGCGATCTTCTCCAGCCCCTCCCGCCAGCGGTCGGGGTGGCGGATGTCGGTCAGCACGTCAGGTCCACCACGAACACGTGACCGCTGGCCACCACTCCCTCGCGCATCCGCTCCCCCTCGACCGGCCGGGTGGTGGCCAGGATCGCGCCGGGTTTGAGCGTGCCGAGGTCCACGCCGTCCCCGATCACGAGGTCGGCGTCGGCGGGCGCGGCGCCGGGGTGGGCGCCCATCGCGCGCAGACGCGAGGCGAGCCCTGGCACGTCGCCCACGATCGCCACGCGTCTGCCCGCCATGAGGAGGTTGGTGCGGCGCAGGAAGGTCTGGATGACGACCTGAGCGCCAGGAAGCCGGGTCAATGCTCTCCGTCCGAATGCGCAGAGTCCGATTAAAGGGGAGATCAGGGGCTCACTGCAAGGAACAGGAAAGCACCGAAAAGCACCAGATGGACGGTTCCCTGCATGAGTGTCGCCCTTCCCGGAGCGACTGTCAGCGTTGTCACCACCACGGTCAGCGCGAGCAGCACCATCTGGAGCGGTCCAAGGCCGAGCGCGAGGCTGCTGCCGGTGATGATCGAGACGACCGCGATCGTCGGGATGGTGAGGCCGATGCTCGCCAGAGCCGAGCCGAGCGCGAGGTTGAAGCTGTTCTGCACCCTGTCGCGGGCCGCGGCGCGCACGGCGGCGGCCGTCTCGGGCAGCAGCACCAGCATCGCGATGGCGACGCCGACCGTGGTGCGCGGCGCGCCCACGGCCGCGATGCTCGCCTCGATGGCGGGCGAGGCCGTCTTGGCCAGCCCGACCACGGCGACCAGGCAGAACACGAGCAGGCCGAGGCTGATCAGGGCGGTGCGCGCGGACGGCGGGTCGGCGTGGTCGTCCTCACCCCCCGCCTGGACGGGCAGGAAGTAGTCGCGGTGACGCACGGTCTGCATGAAGACGAACACGCCGTAGAGGACCAGCGAGGCGACACCGGCGAAGGCCAGCTGCGCGGTGGAGTACGTCGGGCCCGGCGTGGTCACCGTGAAGGAGGGCAGCACCAGCGCGAGCGTGGCGACCGCGCTCAGCGTGGCGAGCGCCGCGGTCACGCCCTCCACCCTGAACTCCAGCACCCGGTGCTTGAGCGCGCCGACGAGCAGGCACAGTCCCATCACGCCGTTGCACACGATCATGAATGCGGAGAACACCGTGTCGCGCGCCAGCGACTCCGACCCTTCGCCGCCAGCGCTCATCAGCATGACGATCAGGCCGACCTCGATGACGGTGACGGCGATGGCCAGGATCAGGGTGCCGAACGGCTCGCCCACCCGATGGGCGACGATCTCGGCGTGGTGGACGGCGGCTATCACCGCCCCGATCAGGGCCAGGGCGACCACCGCGACGAGCAGGCCGCCGGGCGAGCGGCCCCAGGTGAGCACGAGTACCAGAAAAGCGACGATGGGCACGATAAGGGTCCAACGCATCATGTGATCACCCTATCGAACAGGCTTGACGGAGTGAGTACTCACTCCTTAGCGTGTTCGGTATGACGACTCCCTCTCCCCGGCGCCGCGCGCCGGGCATGAGCCCCGATCAGCGCCGCGCCATGATCGTCGCGGCGGCGCTGCCGCTGGTCGCGGAGTCCGGCACCGCCGTGACGACCAGCCAGATCGCCCGCGCCGCGGGCATCGGTGAGGCGACCGTCTTCCGCGTCTTCGCCGACAAGGACGAGGTGCTCAACGCCTGCATGGCCGAGGCGCTGCGCCCCGACCACGCCGTCGCCGAGATCGCCGCCATCTCCATGGACCGGCCGCTGGCCGACCGCCTGACGGAGGCCGCCGACGCCCTCCAGGCCCACCTGGCCCGCATCGGCACGGTCGCGGGCGCCCTGATGGCCTCGGGACACGCCAGGCGTGAGAGCGCCGCCCGCCACGGCGACCGCGAAGGGTCCATGGAGGCGATCAAGGCCGCGGTCGCCGAGTTGTTCGAGCCTGGCACGCTGCGGGTGCCCGCCGACCAGGCCGCCGCCGTCTTCCTCGGCCTGCTGTTCACCCGCGGCAGGACGGGCGAGCCCGGCACGGCCGCCCTGGTCGAGATCTTCCTGCACGGCGCGCTGAGCGGCGGGCCCGCATGAGCCCCACGCGCCCGGCGCTCAGGTCGCCTCGCTGAGCCCGCCGTCGCCCGAGACCGTGATCGCGGCCTGAGGGCCGCCCTCACCGCAGTCGGGACCGTTGGGGAAGCTGCCCCGCGGCGTGACCGTCAGCGTCCTGTCCAGCACTGTGCCGCCGTCCGCCCCCTTCAGCTTCACCCGCACATCCACCGGGGCCTTCGGCAGGCCCGCGACGTCGCCGAAGCCGCGTTTGCCGCCCGTCCGGGTGAGCGTCGCCCCGCAGCTGTCCGCGTCGCAGGTCTGCGTCGTCACCCGATCGGCAGGGCTCAGCAGCGGCCGCGCCGTCGTGCACGAGCCACCCCAGCAGGCCATCAGCTCCGCCTCCGACACCCTGGCCGCCAGCGGCGGGGCGATCGTCAGCGAGACCCCCGCGGGGGCGCCGATGAGGGTGCAGACCTTCTCGGGGGCGCAACCGGGCAGCGCGAGCATCACGCTCAGCGCGCAGAGCATCGTCAGCCGACCTGTCACACCTCCACAGACGTGAGCCGGTCCCGTCAGGTTCACTCTTGATAGCGTCGGGCTGTGCGCGCCCGTGATCTGCTCGCCGACTTCCCCGTCGTCGCGCTCGACTCCTCAGCGATCGAGGCGGCGCGGCTGCTGGCCGACCAGGACCTGCCCGGGCTGATCTTCGTCGACGACGCGGGGTCGCCCTTCACGATCCTGCCGGGCACCCAGGTGCTGAGGCTGGCCGTCCCCGCCTACTGTCAGGACGATCCCGCGCTGGCGCGGGTGGTGGACGAGGCGCACGCCGACCGGTTCCTGCGCGGGCTCGACGGCCTGTCGGTGCGCCAGTGCCTGCCGAAGGAGCATCGCGAGCTGCCGGTCGCCAGGCCTGAGGCGACGGTGCTCGAACTGGCGGCGCTGATGGCCCGTACCCGGAGCCCGCTGGTGGCGGTCGTGGAGGGCGGGAGGCTGCTCGGCGCGGTCACGCTCCAGGCGCTGCTGGACAGGGTCCTGTGACCGTCCTGGCCTGGATCTCACTCGCCGTCTTCCTGTGCTCCTACGCCCTGATCGCCACCGAGCGGATCCACCGTGTGGCGGCGGCGCTGGGCGGCGCGGGGATCATGCTGCTCATCCACGCGACCGACGCCAGGGCCGCCTTCTTCACCGAGCACACCGGCATCGACTGGAACGTCATACTCCTGCTGCTCGGCATGATGATCATCGTCGGTGTGCTCAAGGAGACCGGCGTCTTCGAGTACCTGGCCATCTGGGCGGCAAAACGGGCCAGGGGCAGGCCCTTCCGGTTGATGGTGCTGCTGATCCTCATCACCGCCTGCGCCTCGGCGCTGCTCGACAACGTCACCACCGTGCTGCTGATCGCGCCCGTGACGTTCCTGGTCTGCGAGCGGCTGGCGCTGCCCGTCGCGCCGTACCTGATCGCCGAGGCGATGGCCGCCAACATCGGCGGCACCGCGACGCTGGTCGGTGACCCGCCCAACATCATCATCGCCAGCAGAGGCGGGTTGTCGTTCAACGACTTCCTCGTCCACCTCGCGCCGCTGGTCGTGGTGCTGCTCGTGATCTTCATCGGGCTGTGCAGGTTCCTCTTCCGCGGGTCCTTCGCCTACCACCCCGAGCGCGCGGCCGAGATCATGGCGCTCAACGAGCGCGAGGCCATCCGCGACCGGAGGCTGCTGTGGCAGTCGCTCGGCGTGCTCACCCTCGTCATGGTCGCCTTCGTGCTCCACCCCCTGCTGCACTACGAGCCCTCGGTCGTGGCGCTGCTGGGCGCGGGCGCGCTGGTGGCGGCCACCAGGGTCACCACCGAGCAGGCCATCGCCGAGGTCGAGTGGCCGACGCTGGTCTTCTTCGCGGGGTTGTTCGTCATGGTCGGCGCGCTGGTGGAGACGGGCGTCATCGGCACGGTCTCCGACAGGGTCGTCGACCTCACCGACGGCGACCTCAGGTTCACCACGATGCTGCTGCTGTGGGGGTCGGCGGCCATCTCGGCGATCGTCGACAACATCCCCTACGTGGCCACGATGAGCCCGATCGTCTCCGACCTGGTCAACGCCACCGGCGGTGACGGCACCTCGCAGGTGCTGTGGTGGGCCCTGGCCGTCGGCGCGGACCTCGGCGGCAACGCCACGGCCGTGGAAGCGGCGGCGAACGTGGTGATCATCGGCATCGCCGCGCGGAACAGGACCCCCATCAGCTTCTGGGAGTTCACCCGATACGGTCTGGTAGTGACGTTCGTGACGGTTCTCGCGAGCGTGCCCTACTTCTGGGTGAGATACCTGATTTGAACCACGCACTACCTGAGGGACGGGTCATAGTTGGTTGACATGAGGAACGACCCGGTCGTCGTGATCGGTCTCGGCCGGTTCGGCACCGCGCTCGCACTGGAGCTGACCAGACGCGGCACCGAGGTCCTGGCCATCGACAACCGCCCCAAGCTCGTCCAGGCGCTCTCCGGTCAGATCACCCAGATCGCCGCCGCCGACTCCACCGACCTCGAGTCGCTCACCCAGCTCGGCGTGCCCGACTTCTACCGGGCCGTCGTCGCGATCGGCAGCGACCTCGAGGCCAGCATCCTGACCACCTCCCTCCTGGTGGACATGGGGATCGACGACATCTGGGCCAAGGCGGTCAGCAGGCAGCACGGGCAGATCCTCAGCAGGATCGGCGCCCACCACGTCGTCCTGCCCGAGCACGACATGGGCGAGCGCGTGGCCCACCTGGTGAGCGGCAGGATGCTCGACTACATGCAGGTCGACGCCGGCTTCGCGCTGGCCAAGACCAGGCCGCCCAAGGACTACGTCGGGGTGCGGCTGGGCACGTCGGGGATGCGCAAGAAGTTCGGGGTGACCGTGGTCGCGGTCAAGAGCCCCGGCGAGGAGTTCACCTACGCCACGGCCGAGACCGAGCTCACCTACGACGACGTCATCCTGGTCTCGGGCAGGACCGCGGACGTCGAACGCTTCGCCGAACTCCCCTAGCTCCACGCTTTTCGCGGTCGTGGCCACGGGCCTGCGGCCCTTCCCCCGCCACGGCGTGACCGCTTCCCGCGACCCGCGCCGCACCGCTTCCCACCGCCATACGAATGCCCGAAATATCATGATCAATCAGTAAATGATCTGCTAGTTTTCAGGCATGCGGGGGGGTTTATCCAGGCAGGGCAAGGCATGGCGGCTGGCAGCGGCGGGGGCCGTGATCGCCGCACTCGGGTACGGCACGGTGCTGGGGGACGACGACCTGTTCCCCTTCGGGCCCATGGTGCAGTACGCCTTCAGCATCCCGCCTGACGGCGAGATCAAGTCGCTGCACCTGCACGCCGAGACCGCCGCGGGCACCAGGGTCGAGATCCCGATCGAGCCCTACTACGTCGGCATCCGCAGGGCCGAGCTCGAAGGACAGCTCAGCCGCTACCTGGCCCGTCCCGAGCTGCTCCAGGGGCTGGCCGACGCCCACGCCAGGATCAGGCCCGGCGACCCGAGGCTCACCAAGCTCATCGTGGTGACCAAGGTGATCACGCTCAGGGACCGCCGTCCCGCCTGGACGACGAACGTGGAGAGGCTCTCATGGGTGGTGCGCTAGATCGCTGGTGGTTCGCGCCCGTCTCGCCGCGACGCGTGCGGATCCTGTCGGTGGTCGTCTACCTGTTCCTCCCGCTGGACATGATCCTGTTCACCGGCGGCGTCTGGGGCAACGCCGGCAACCCCTCCGGCTACCGGCCCGTGCTGGTGGCCCGCCTGCTGCACCTGCCGGGCGCCAACCCTGCGCTGGTCTACGCGCTGTTCGCGGTGGTGGTCGGCGCGGCCCTGATCGCCGCATGGGGCAGGCTGCCGCGCGCGGCGGGCTACACCGTCGCGGCCGGCTACCTCTACTGGGCGCTGCTGGCGATGTCGTACGGCAAGGTCGACCACGACCACCTCGCGCTGGTCGTCGCCCTGTTCGTGCTGCCCACCGCCGTCCGCGCAGGAGAGCAGGCGGCGGGGTGGGCGATCAGGTGCGTCCAGATCGCGGTCGTGGCCGCCTACTTCCTGTCGGCCTACGCCAAGATCAGGCACGGCGGCTGGGAGTGGCCGAACGGCGCCACCTTCCAGTGGGCGGTCAGCAGACGCGGCACGTTCTTCGGCGAGTTCGTCGCCTCCCTGCCCGGCGCGCTGCTGGTCGGGCAGTGGGTCGTGCTGCTGGCCGAGACGGCCGCGCCCGCGCTGCTGTTCACGCGCGGGCGCGTGCTGTACGCGGGGGTCGGCTTCTTCGCGCTGTTCCACCTGATGACGTGGGCGGCGATCACGATCCACTTCCTGCCGCACGTGATCTGCCTGCTGGCCTTCCTACCGCTGGAGCGGGCGGCGATCGGCGGGAAGCGCGCACGCAGGGGTACCGCCGGGCAGCCTGCCACGGTTGTCGGCGACGGCGCGGTAGAGCCAGTGAGCTAGCCAGCGCACCGGCGGCACCCGCAGCAGCAGGCCCGGCGCGCTCCACGGCAGCCCCGCGTGGATCAGCAGCTTGGCCACGGCCTGCGCGCCGCCGAAGGCCCTGCCGCGCTGGTCGACCCACAGCAGCTCGTACTCGGCCCGTTCCCTGGTCACCCCCAGCTCGCCCAGGTCGGCGAACTGCCAGGCGATGATCGTCGCGTCGGGGCGCAGGTAACGTTCGACGAAACGCACGCAGGTGGTGCAGAAGCCGCAGTCGCCGTCGAAGACGAGCACAGGTCTCATGATCCGACTCTACGCCCCGAGGAGCTTGCGGACGCGGTCGGCCCCGACGGCCAGCAGCAGCGTGGGCAGCCTCGGGCCGGTGTCGCGGCCGACGAGCAGCGTGTAGAGCAGGACGAAGAACTCGCGCTGCGCCGCCTTCAGCTCCGGTGTCGCCTTCGCGTCGGCGGGCAGGCCCGCCTGGAGCTTCGGCACGCCGTACACCAGGGCGGTCAGTCCCTCCAGCGACCAGTGCTCGTCGAGCCCTTCGAGCAGCAGCCGCAGGGACTCGCGCTGCTCGTCGCCGAGCCCGGCCAGCAGGTCGGCGTCGGGCTCGGCCAGGACACTGGTGCGCTGCTCGGCGGGCACCTGCGTGCTCACCCACCGCTGCGCCCTGTCCAGGCGCGGACGCACCGACTCCAGGTCGGTGACCGGGTCGGCGGGGTCGAGCTCGCGCAGGATCCGCAGCGTCTGCTCCTCGTCGCCGGTGGTGACGTCCGCGATCGAGGCGAGCATCCGGTACGGCACCCGCCGCCGCGTCGACTCGAGCGGCCCCTCCGCCGTGCGCACCGACCTGGCGTGGACGGTCAGGTCCGCGGGCAGCGCCGTGCCGTCGGCGACCTTGCGCTCCAGCGCGTCCCACTCGTCGTAGAGGCGCTGGATCTCCTGGTCGAAGGCGACCTTGAACGACTGCGCGGGCTTGCGGCGCGCGTACATCCAGCGCAGCAGCGGCGCCTCCATGATCTCCAGGGCGTCCGCCGCGGTCGGGACGCCGCCCTTGGAGCTGCTCATCTTCGCCATGCCGCTGATGCCGACGAAGGCGTAGCGGGGGCCGATCGGCTGCTGCCCGCCGAACACCTCGCCGACCAGATGGCCGCCGACCTCGAAGGAGGAGCCCGGCGAGGTGTGGTCGACGCCCGAGGGCTCGAAGACGACGCCCTCGTAGGCCCAGCGCATCGGCCAGTCGACCTTCCACACGAGCTTGCCGCGGTCGTGGGTGGCCAGCCGTACGGTCTCGCCGTAACCGCACGCGCAGGTGTAGGCCAGCTCGGTCGTCTCGTCGTCGTAGCCGGTGACGGTGGTGAGGTCGCGCCCGCACAGCGCGCAGTAGGGCTTGTACGGGTAGTAGCCCGCCTCCTCCTCGGCCGCGCCTGAGCCTTCGAGCGCGGCGGCCTCGTCGGCGTCCTTCGCCTTCGGCTTGGCCTTGGTGCGGAAGCGGGACAGCACCGCGTCGATGCGGTCGCGCTCGCGCATCGCGTGCAGGATCTGCTCGCGGTAGACGCCCGAGGTGTACTGCTTGGTCTGGCTGACGCCCCGGTAGGTCACGCCCAGGCGCGCCAGCGCGGAGATCATCGGGGTCTTGAAGTGCTCGGCCCAGTTCGGGTAGGCGCTGCCGGGCGGGGCGGGGACCGAGGTGAGCGGCTTGCCGATGTGCTCGGCCCACTCCTCGGGGATGCCCACCGGCACCTTCCTGAAGCGGTCGTAGTCGTCCCACGAGAGCAGGTGCACGCAGTCGAGGCCGCGCCGCCTGATCTCGTCGGCCACCAGGTGCGGGGTCATCACCTCGCGCAGGTTGCCCAGGTGGATCGGGCCGGACGGGCTGAGCCCCGAGGCGCAGACGATCGTTTTGCCGGGGGCGCGGCGCTCGGCCTCGGCGATGACGTCGTCCGCGAGTTGGGAGACCCAGTCGGTCATGGAACAACCCTTCGATCGAGGTGTGGCGACCCATTCTTCCCGAAGAATGGGGACCCATGGACTGGACTGCCCTCCGCGACCGTTTCCGCCGCGCTCCCCTGCGCCCTCCCCCGGCCCCGTGGCGGCCCGTGCCCGCGCAGAAGACGGGCGGCATCACGGACGTCGGCTTCGGGAGGCCCTCGCGGGAGGAAGGGCTCACCGCGCCCGATCTCCTGCTCGTCGCCTCGAGCACCGGCAGAGGCGTCTTCGACTGCGCGAACGGGCAGCGGGTGTACCGCGACCACGGGGAAACCTACCCCGACGACTCTCTGGTGCGCGAGGGCATCGGCCCGCTGGAGGGCGTCCAGGTCACGATGGCGGGGCTGTGGGGCGGCGGTCTGCGCACCACGACGGACGACGGATGGGCGGTCCACCTCGTCGCCCCCGACTGGCCTGCCGAGAGCGTGCTCCTGTCGAAGGACGACGAGCCCTACCGCGGCTCGAACTGGTGGCACATCCATCGCGAGGAGGCCTGCGAGCTGCGCGCCTCCGGCTTCTCCCCCAGCGGCAGGACCCTGGTCATCGCCACGGCCTGCGACCTCGTCATCTACTCCAGAGGGGTAGAAAGGAGATCATGACCGATCCCGCCACATGGGTGGACGCCTACGTCAGGGCGTGGCACACCAACGAGCCGGCCGACATCGGCGCACTGTTCACCGACGACGCCGCCTACTTCACCGAGCCCTACGCCCGGCCGTGGCGAGGGCGCGACGCGATCGTGCGCGGATGGCTGGAGCGCGAGGACGAGGGCGGCCCCTCGGCGTTCGAGTACGAGCCCGTCGCCGTCGAGGGCGAGACGGCCGTCGTCAAGGGCGTGACGACCTATCCCGACCGGGTCCTCAGCAACCTGTGGGTGCTCAGGCTGGACGGCGAGGGCCGCTGCGCCGAGTTCACCGAGTACTGGATGGAGCAGCCCGCATGAGATCACCGGTCGTCTTCGACCTCGACGGCGTGCTCGTCGACTCCGAGCCGGTCTGGGAGGAGGTCCGCAGGGCCTTCGTCGCCGAGCACGGCGGCACGTGGCGCGAGGAGACGCAGTCGAGGTTGATGGGCATGAGCACCGGCGAGTGGTCGGCCTACCTGGCCGAGCTCGGCGTACGGCTGCCGCCCGAGGAGATCGCGCGCGGGGTGGTCGGGCAGATGGCCGAGCGCTATCGGCACGGCGTGCCGCTCCTGCCCGGCGCCAAGGAGGCGGTCGAGCGGCTGGCGGCCGGCCGTCCCCTCGGCCTGGCCAGCTCCTCCCCCCGCGCGCTGATCGACGTGGTGCTGGAGGCCACAGGGCTGGGCGCCTTCTTCGGCGCGACGGTCTCGACAGAGGAGGTCGCGTACGGCAAGCCGGCCCCCGACGGCTACCTGGAGGCGGCCTCACGGCTCGGCGTGGACCCCTCGGACTGCGTGGCGGTCGAGGACTCCAGCAACGGGCTGCGGTCGGCGCACGCGGCGGGGATGCGGGTGGTCGCGGTGCCGCACCCGCTCTACCCGCCCGCTCCCGACGCCCTGGCCCTGGCCGCCGGCACGGCCAAGACCCTGGACGATCTGACCCCCGATCTGGTCGACTCCCTGTCCCGCTAGGCCAGGGGAGGCCGTGCCGTGCCCCGGAGGTCTTCGGGGCACGGCGTGAGCGGGTTCATGGACGGTCGTCGGGGCGCTGGCCGTCGTAGCCGAGCAGGCGCATCGCCGTTTCCGGGTCCATCGCCGCGGCCAGCAGCTGGGCCCTGGCGTTGGCCCTGTCGCGTTCCTGTTCGGCCCTTCGCTGGGCGGTGCGCACCGCCTTCACCGCGATGAGCGCCACCGCGACGCCCACGACGATCGCGACGACGATGATGAACAGCACCAGCAGCAACCCGGGCGACAGCGCCCCTGCCACGCTGCCGATCGCGCCCGTCGCGGCCAGCGCGCCGAACAGCGCCAGGCCCACCAGCACGATCACGCTGCCCGCCACGACCCACACCGTCGCGGGCGACCTGCGGGAGGGCGGTGGCTCCGCCGTACCGAAGGCATGGGGGGCGCCTCCCGCGAGACCCGGGGTGGCCGGCGCGCTCGCGGTCATGGCCTCCGGCGACCAGGGGACGAACTCGGGACGGCGTTCCTCCCCGTGGGCCGCCGGCTGCACCTGGGCGGAGCCCTGCGTCGCCGGCTGAACCACCGCCGGCTGGATCGGGACGGGCGCGGCCCCCGCGGGGGCGTAGACCACGTCGGCCTCGACGACCTCGGCCTCCACGGTGACAGGGCCCGGCAGGTCGCGCTCGACCCTGTTGTGCTCGCGGTGCGCCCTGGCCGCGTCGCGGTGGTACTCCTCCAGCTCCTCGAGGAGCTCCTGCGAGCGGTAGATCGCACCGTCCACCAGCGGGCCCTGCCTGCCCTCGAGGACAGCGACCACGTCCTCGCCGTTGAGCGTCTTGTGGGTCTCCAGCGCGTGCGCCAGGCACAGCACCTCGCGCCGGTGCTCACGCAGCAGCTCCTCGGTCTGCTCCAGAAGCCTGACCAGGTTGAACTCGACCCGCTCGCTGAGGTGCTCGGGGACGGCGGCCTCGCGCGGCGCGGGATCCTGGGCGGCGCCCTGCTGCCCGCGCATCGCCTTGCCCGCGTGGATGCCCAGCTCCTGCAGCGCGGGCAGCGAGGCGATGCCGGTGCCCATGCCCCAGTGCGACTCCATGAGCCCGACGAGGTAGGTCGCCGACATCAGGTCGCCCGAGACGCCGGAGGAGTTGTCGTCGCCGAAGAACATCCGCTCCCCCGCCAGCGAGGCGAGCGAGACCATGATGTCGGCCTCGTGCTCGGACTTCCACCGGGTGAACTGGTCCTCGGGCTTGATGGAGGCGACCATGCCGAGGTAGTCGGCGCCCTTCTCGATCGTGGCGATGTCGATCTCGAGGTGGTAGCGGGTGCGGTAGGCGACGACCGCGTGGCAGGCCTCGTGGACGGCGACCGCGTGCCGTTCGCGCTCGATGTACTCGACGTCCTCGGGCGGGCCGAGCTGCTTGAGCCTCTTGGCGCGCAGCACGTCGGACCAGGTGATGACCTCGCGCCCGTCGCGGATGGTGGTGATCAGCGCCTCGTTCACCAGGTCCTTGATCGTGGCGCCGGTGGCGTAGGGGGTGATGGTGGCGAGCTTGTCCATCTGCTCGTCGGTCAGCTCGTGCTGGACCTTGGCGAAGTAGCCCTGGTAGGTGCGCACCCTTCCGGCCTTGGACGGGTAGCCCACCTTGTAGATGCGGTCGATGCGCCCTGGCCGCAGCAGCGCCTCGTCCAGGGCGTCGGGCATGTTGGTCGCCATCATGACGAGGATGCGGTACTTCGGCGGCGGCTTGGGCCGCATGCCGAGCGCGCGCCGTACGAGCCTGTTGAACAGGCCGCGCGGCTTCTTCAGCCCCGACAGCTCGGTGAGCAGCGCCTGCAGCGTGCCCATGTCGCCGCTACCGCCGTTCATGCCGCCGCCCATGAAGAAGCGGTTGTCCTCCGCGCCGGCCGCGGGTCTGGTGAGCAGGACCGAGCGGGAGTGCTCGGACAGGTAGTTCAGTCCGTGGCAGCCGTCGGTGGTGAAGCCCTGCCCCGGGGGCGCCTGTCCGGCGAGCCTGCCCCTGCGGCCGAGGGAGTCGGCCTCGTCGAAGAAGACGATGACGCCGCCGTAGCGGAGCGCCAGCTTGCGCAACTTCCTGAAAAGGGCCTTCACCTTCAGGATGCCGATGCCCATGAACATGTTGACGAAGGCGCCGGGGTCGACGAAGACGTACGGCTTGCCCGTCTCCCCTGCCACGGCCTCGGCCATCAGCGTCTTGCCCGTTCCCGGCGGGCCCCACAGCAGCAGGCCGCTGGGCACGTACCCGCCCCTGGCCTCGATGGCGTCAGGCTGCTCGAGGAAGACGATGTTCTCCTTGACGCGCTCGACGACGTGGTCCTGGCCCCACACGTCACGGAAGCGGGTCTTGATGTCGTCGGGATAGTAGGTCTCCACGCCGCCGCGCGACAGGAACCAGAACAGTCCGACGAACTGGAAGATGATGAAGAAGAACGCGAAGGCCAGCTGGGCGACGTACGGCAGCGCCTGGAAGGCCAGCGCGGGCGCCTGGAAGAGGGCCAGGAAGGGGCTGGTGTCGAGGACGGCGCCGAGCACGAGGGCGAGCAGCGTGACCCAGAACACGATCTTGATGAGCCTGGCGAGGCGGAACCTCGTCCAGTCGCTGAACCTGCGGTGCGTCCAGCGCTCGAACCCGCCGAAGACACCCCTGCTCCAGAAGCGGTGGTAGCCGGAGGAGCGCTCGCTGACGAAGAAGTGGACCTGCCTGACGAACTCGGCGCCGAGCAGGTAGAAGATCCACGGATGGTTCTCCCCGATCCTGCGCAGGGCGTCGTCGAAGGGCATGATGCCCGCGTAGTCGGCCATCTCCTTCCACGCCAGCACCAGGAAGACGATCGACAGCACCAGCAGGATCTTGATGCGGTCCCAGAAGACCATCCGCTTGCGGGTCACGGTGTCGGGATCGACGGGGCCGCTGCCGGGAGCGCGCAGGCCGCCCTCTTGGTAGGTCGTGGTCACTGTGGCACCCTCATCCCGGCAACTTGAGCAGCTTGAAGGATTCGGCGATCTTGTCGAACTCCGCGGCCCTCTTGCCGAAGCACTCGGCCGTGCAGCGGATCAGCAGCACCGACACGGTTCCGCCCGTCCTGTCCAGATAGGCCGTCTGGTCGAAGGTCTGGACCGTGTCGCCGATCTGGTAGTTGAAGCGCACCCGCACGCCGCGCGCGCCGTCGCCGAGCGCGAGCTGCTGGTCGTTGAGCAGTTCGAAGCCGGTGAGCATGGGCCGCTGGCCCGCCTCCATCAGGCGCTGGGCGTAGGCCTGCCGCATCTCCTCCGTCACGGGCAGCACGAAGTCGCGCATCGTGTTGAGGGAGATCATGTTGCGCTGGGGCTCGGTGAGCAGGTGAACGGTCGAGTAGACGAACGGGTCCTGGGAGCCCAGCAGGTGGTCGACCGCCGGTTCGGCGGACTGGTCGAAGGCCGTCGACCAGACCAGCTGCTTGCGCAGCTTCGCCGTCTCGGAGTTGGGATGGTCACCGCTGAGCAGGAGATCGATCTGCGTGGAGTCGACCTTCGAGAAGGAGGAGGGCACCCTGAAGTAGGTGGTCCCTTCCCTGTCGCGCACGTAGGTGTATTCCGCCTGACCGCAGGCGGCGGTTCCGGCCATCAAGAAGGCCGCGACCGTGATCGCGGCCCATCTCGTCCAAGCCCGTGTCTCTTTCACCAGGGCTTACCTCCGCGTTACCCGCCAACGCCTTGGTTGTGCCCGTTTTTGCCGTCTAATCTCCTCTTTGCCGCCAGAAGTCTTCACCAAATCTTGGCCGACCCTTGGCTCCATTTGTTACAGATCGCCGAAGTGGGGGTCATTCATCCGCATGATGGCTTCCTCTCCCCGTCTCTACCCGGTCGCAACGTTTGCGCAACCGAGACCTGGTGATGATGTCTTCTCGAAGGGCCTATCTCTTGCCGCCGAACTGGCTAAGGATAGGGAGCTTCGGAATCCCCTCCCGCCTCGCTCGGAGCGCGCCATGAAGGAACCTCTCAACTTCGCCATGACCGTGGAGCACCTGTTCGCCGAGGTGTGGTCACGTGAGGCGATCAGCGACCGCGACCGGCGCCTGCTGCTCGTCGGCCTGCTGGTCGGCCAAGGACTCGACGAGGCGGTCGAGGTGCAACTGGAGACCGCGCTGCGCACCGGCGACCTGAGCGCGGAGGAGCTGAGGGAGACCGTCGTCTTCCTCACGCACTACGCCGGCTGGGCACGCGGAGCCAGGCTCAACGCCCTCGCGGAGGACCTCATCGACCGGGTGATCATGAACTGATCGTCGCCGCCACCGTCGCTCCGAGCTCCCAGCACGCCTCGAGGTCCGTCCTGGTGACGGCGCCGATCACCACCACCGGCGCCGCCACCGGGCTCCAGCCGAGCCCGCCCGCGATCGACTCGACCGCGCGCACCGCGCCTGTGGCGTCGTCGTTGCCGTGCACGTACAGCCCGTACGGCAGGCGCCGCGTCTCCTCCAGGCACGGGTAGTAGATCGTGTCGAAGAAGTGCTTGAGCGCCCCGCTCATGTAGCCGATGTTGGCCGGGGTGCCGAGGATGACCGCGTCGGCGGCGAACACGTCGGAGGCGGTGGCCTGGAGCGCGGCCCTGGTCACCACCTCGACGCCGTCGAGCTCGTCGGTGCCCGCGCCCTCGCGGGTCTTCTCCAGCAGCTCGTGGGTGGCCGGTGAGGCGGTGTGGTGCACGATCAGCACCCTGCTCACGGCCCGTCCACCCGGTAGACGGGCCCCTGGAGGCTGAGCGCGTAGAGCTCGCCGTCGTGGTCCTGGCCGAAGGACGACAGCTGCTCGACCTTGCCCACCTCGACGCTCTTGGCGGGGTCGTCGGCGGGGGCCGCCCTGATCCAGCCCGCGCAGAAGTCGCCGTAGAGGAAGTGCCCGCGCAGGCCGGGGATCTTGGTGCCCCTGTAGACGTATCCGGCGATCACCGAGCAGTTGCCGCCCTCGCCGAGCGGATAGGTGATGACGGGCGCGACGGCCTTGCCGATGTCGACGCTCTCGTCGAAGGGCCTGTCGCCCTCGAAGGCGTTCCACCCGTAGTTGTTGCCGCCCCGTCCCCTGGGCTCGTGGTCGACCTCCTCCCAGGCGTTCTGCCCGACGTCGCCGATCCAGAGGTCGCCTTTCTGCCTGTCGAAGCTGAAGCGCCAGGGGTTGCGCAGGCCGTACGCCCAGATCTCGGGTTCGGCGCCGCGCCTGCCGACGAACGGGTTGTCCTCGGGCACCTTGTAGGGCTCGCCGCGAGGGTCGATGCGCAGGATCTTGCCCAGCCACGTGCCGAGGTCCTGGCCGTTGCCCTCGGGGTCGCCGCCGCTGCCGCCGTCGCCCAGCGCGATGTAGAGGTGGCCGTCGGGACCGAAGGCGAGCTGCCCTCCGTTGTGGTTGGCGTACGGCTGGTCCTGGGTGAGCACGTCGCGGCGGCCGGTGGCCTTCGTGCCGTCGAAGGCCCATTCGGTGACGTGGGTGTCGCCCTCGGCGTCGGTCCAGTCGAGGTAGAGCCACCGGCCCGACGGGTGGAAGGCGACGCCGAGCAGGCCCTGCTCGTTGCCCTTGCTGACCTCAGCCGACAGGTCGATGATCTGGGTCGTGGCGCCGCCCTTCACCGCGTGCAGCCTGCCGCCCTGCTCGGCGATGTAGAGCGCGTCGTCGCCGGCGCGCACGGCGAGGGCGACGGGCTTGTCGAGCCGGGCGATCTGGGTGAACCTCAGCTTGTCCTGCAGCCCTTGGCCCGCGTTCACGCTCGGGCCGGAGGTCGGGCTCACCGCGAGCGAGGGAGCCGCGGGCGGAGGGGGCGGGGACGCGGGCGTCGTGTCCGCGGTCGGGGTGGCCGAACAGGCGGTCAGCGCCGCGACCAGCACGGCGAAGGGAAGCGCGAGGCGCACGCTGTCGATCCTCTCATGTGGGCTCTTTCCAGGGTCCTACCCCCTGCGACCGGCGGAGGTTCCCGCGGCCTGCTGGCATTACGCTGGCGGCATGCCTACCGCAATGATCACGGGCGCGACCGCCGGCATCGGCGCGGCGTTCGCCCGCCGCCTGGCCGCCGACGGCTTCTCGCTGGTCCTCGTCTCACGCGACGAATCCAGGCTCGCCGAGACGGCGGGCCGGCTCAAGCTCAGGTACGGCGTCGCCGTCGAGACGCTCCCCGCCGACCTGGCCACCGACGACGGCCTCGAGGTCGTGGAGTCCCGCCTGCGCGACGGCGTCGATTTCCTGGTCAACAACGCCGGCTTCGGCCATCAGGGCCACTTCCCCGACGTTCCCGTCGAGGACGAGCTGCGCATGCTCAAGCTGCACTGCGAGGCCGTGCTGAGGCTGACGCTGGCCGTCCTGCCAGGCATGCGCGCCCGCGGCAGGGGCGCGGTGGTGAACGTGGCGTCGGTGGCGGCGTTCTTCACCCGCGGAACCTACAGCGCCTCCAAGGCCTGGGTGGTCAACTTCAGCGAGTCCACGGCCGCGGAGGTCGGCAGCCCGCGCATCCGGATCATGGCGCTGTGCCCGGGGTTTGTGCGCACCGAGTTCCACCAGCGGGCCGCCATGGACATCTCCGGCATCGCGAACTTCCTCTGGCTCGAGGCCGACGACGTGGTGAACGAGGCGATGCGCGACCTCGCACTCGGCAGGCGGGTCTCCATCCCCGACCTGCGCTACAAGGCGATCGTCGGGATCGGCAGGCTCATCCCGCGCGCCCTTATGGAGCGGGTCTCCGCGCGCATCGCCCGCAGATGAACGTCTAGACAGCGCGATCGGGGGCACCTTGAGGGTTCAGGCGACCCTCGGGGAGGTGCGTGCGGGTGCGGCTCGAGGACTGGTTCCTTACGCACGAGGAGCGGGGCAACCCCTCGACCAAGCTCGAGGGGTGGACGACGGGAAACCTGGTGCGTCCGCTCATTCACGGCGCGACCTACTTCGCCGAGCTGGCCGAGCGCATCGACGGGCTGGGCAAGGACGACCTGCTGCTGTTCGCCGACTGGCGCGGCGACCCCGACGAGCTGCTCACCGGCGGCGGGCAGCCGGTGGCCGAGGTCATGGCGGAGGCCGCCCGCAGGGGCGCGCTGGTCAGGGGGCTCATCTGGCGCTCCCACCTCGACTTCCTGCGCTTCAGCTCCGCCGAGAACAGGCACCTGGGCGAGGACATCGAGGCGGCAGGCGGCCAGGCCCTGCTCGACACCCGGGTACGGCACGGCGGCTCCCACCACCAGAAGTTCGTCATCCTGCGCCACGACCGCGACGCCGAAAGGGACGTGGCCTTCGTCGGCGGCATCGACCTGTGCCACAGCCGCCGTGACGACGCCGCCCATTTCGGCGATCCGCAGGCCGCTCCCATGCCGAAGTCCTACGGCGAGCGTCCGCCCTGGCACGACGTGCAGGTGGCCATCCACGGCCCGGCCGTGGGCGAGGTGGAGAAGGTCTTCTGCGAGCGCTGGGAGGACCCCGCACCCGAGACCCGCCAGCCGATCAGGCGGCTGCGCGACCACCTGCAGCGGATGGACGACGTGCCGCCGCTGCCGAAGCCGGGGCCGCCGCCCGACCCCGTGGGCACGCACGCCGTCCAGCTGCTCAGGACCTATCCGCACCTGCGTCGTGCCTACCCCTTCGCGCCCGAGGGCGAGCGGAGCGTGGCCAGGGCCTACCACAAGGTGCTGGGCAGGGCGCGCTCCCTGGTCTACCTGGAGGACCAGTACCTGTGGTCCACCGAGGTGATCGAGCCGTTCGCCGAGGCGCTGGAGCGCGAGCGGGAGCTGCGCATGGTCATCGTGGTGCCCCGGTACCCGGACCAGGACGGCTGGCTGGCCGGCCCCGCCAGCCTGATCGGCAGGTCCGAGGCGCTGGCCAGGCTGATGCGCGCGGGTGAGGGCCGGGTCGCGATCTACGACCTGGAGAACCACCTCGGCACGGCGGTGTACGTGCACGCCAAGGTCTGCGTGGTGGACGACGTCTGGGCGAGCGTCGGCTCCGACAACGTCAACCTGCGGTCGTGGACGTTCGACTCCGAGCTCAGCTGCGCGGTGCTCGACGAGGAGCCCGATCCGCGCCCGCCGTCGGGCGCGAGCAGGTACGCCAGGCGCCTGAGGCTCGCTCTGGCTGCCGAGCACCTCGATCGCGACCCCGACGACGTGGACGAGTTGTGCGACCCCGTGACCGCCTTCGAGGCCTTCGCCGAGTCGGCCGCGCGGCTGGAGTCCTGGCACAAGAGCGGCCGCAGGGGGCCGCGCCCGCCCGGCCGCCTGCGTCCCCATCCGCAGCCCGAGCTCGGCCGCCTGCGCAGGACGCTGGCCATGCCGCTCTACCGGATGGTCGTCGACCCCGACGGGCGGCCGCCGAGGCTGCGCCGTTCGAAGGACTTCTGATGCGTGGCGCACGAGGGAATTGATCGACGCTTCTAACGCTTACATCTATGTGTAAGCGTTAGATTGGAGGCGTCATGAGCAGTCGGTTCGCGCAGATCGCGTTCACCCCCGGCGTCCAGCGGCACCAGCTGGAGCACGGCAGCCACGCCTATCGAAGGCTGATGGAGGGCGCGGGCGGCGCCGACCTGCTCGGCGACGCCGAGCGGCTGTTCATCGGCGAGCGCGACAGCTTCTACCTGGCCAGCGTCGGCGAGAGCGGCTGGCCCTACATCCAGCACCGCGGCGGGCCGCGCGGCTTCCTGCGGGTGCTCGACGAGCACACCCTCGGCTTCGCCGACTTCCGCGGCAACCGGCAGTACATCACCCGCGGCAACCTCGACCACGACGACAGGGTCGCGCTGTTCCTGATGGACTACGCGAACAGAGGCAGGCTGAAGGTGCTCGGCAGGGCGCGCGCGGTGGAGGACGACCCCGAGCTGATCGGACGGCTGGCCGTCGAGGGCTACCAGGGGAAGGTGGAGCGGGCCGTGCTGATCGACGTCGAGGGCTTCGACTGGAACTGCTCGCAGCACATCCCTGAGCTCTACCCTCGCGACCTCGTGGAGCGGGCGCTGGGGTCGGCCCGCGACCGCATCGCCGCGCTGGAGCGCGAGAACGCGCGGCTGCGGGCCGGCCTGGCCGCGACCTGAACGTGACGACGGGCCCCCGCCGGGCGAGCCGCCGCCGATCGAACCGGTCGACGCGGGGACAAAAAGATCCCCCCGCCGCGGGAGGGGGTCGCGGCGGGGGGACGTTTCCTTCGCTGGGTCAGCGGTTGGCCTCGTGGCCGATGGCCAGGCCGCTCTCGGAGTCGAAGAAGTGCAGGTTGTGCGTGTCGACGACCAGGTCGATCGTCTGGCCGGGACGCACGTGGCTGCGGGCGTTGACGCGGGCGGTCCACAGCGACTTGTCGCCGATCAGCGGGAGCGCCGCCTCCTCGTCGTCACCCGTGTCCTGGGCGGCGACGGTGTCCTTGTGCTCGACCGGCGGGGCGTCGATCAGGAACAGGACGTTGATCTCGGAGCCGAGCTCCTCGGTGACCTCGGCCTTGGCGGGCAGGGTGGCCCAGCCGTTGGCGTGGCTGCCGGCGGCGCTGGCGTCCTCGAAGTCGGAGGGGCGGATGCCGAGGATGAGCGACTTGCCGATGTACTGGTCGAGGCCGGGCTTCTCGGTGAAGGTCGAGGCCGGGATCTGCAGCTTGACGTCGGCGAAGGTGACGGCCGCGCCGTCGCCGTCGCGGACCACCTGGGCGGTGACGAAGTTCATGGACGGCGAGCCCATGAAGCCGGCGACGAACAGGTTGACCGGCTTGTCGAACAGGTTCTGCGGCGTGTCGACCTGCTGGAGCAGGCCGTCGCGAAGGACGCACACCCTGTCGCCGAGGGTCATGGCCTCGACCTGGTCGTGGGTGACGTAGACCGTGGTGACGCCGAGGCGCTCGTGCATCTGATTCAGCGAGGCGCGCATGGAGACGCGGAGCTTGGCGTCCAGGTTGGACAGCGGCTCGTCCATGAGGAAGGCCTGCGGCTCGCGGACGATGGCGCGGCCCATGGCGACACGCTGGCGCTGACCACCGGAGAGGGCGGCCGGCTTGCGCTTGAGGTAGGTCTCGAGGCCGAGCATCTTGGCGGCCTCGTTGACGCGCTTCTGGATCTCCGGCTTGGGCATCTTGCGGAGCTTCAGACCGAAGGCGAGGTTCTCCTCGACGGTCATGTGGGGGTACAGCGCGTAGTTCTGGAAGACCATCGCGATGTCGCGGTCCTTCGGAGGCAGGTGGTTGACCACCTTCTCGCCGATGGAGATCTCGCCGCCGCTGATGTCCTCCAGGCCGGCGATCATCCGCAGGGCGGTCGACTTGCCGCAACCGGAGGGGCCGACCAGGACCATGAACTCGCCGTCCTTGATCTCAAGGTTCAGCCCGTTCACTGCCTTCACGCCACCGGCGTAGATCTTGTCGACATTTGACAGGACGATGGATGCCATGACATTCCTTCGCGCAACGGGCGGGGGCCCGGATGGTCGTGGGGGTCACCACGCACTGTGGATACGTTTTCATGCATCTCACCCGAAAGGGACATCGCTGTCAAGAGACCAGCCCCTGTTGTTGATTAGAGGTGGAAACCTCGTGGAACCCATGATGGAATCGTTTCCATGAAGCGCACCACCATCAAGGACGTGGCCGAGGCGGCCGGGGTGGGCGTGGCCACCGTCTCCAGGGTGCTGTCGGGCGGGTCGGCCAGCCCCGAGACCCGCGAGCGCGTGCTCGCGGTGGCCGCCCATCTCGACTACCGCCCCAGCGCGCTGGGGCGCAACCTCCGTCAGCAACGTACCGGCGGCATTGGCCTGCTGCTGCCCGATCTGACGGACCCGCTGTACGGCAGGCTGGCCGAGGGCGTGCTGGCGTGCGCCCGCTCGGCGGGCGAGCCCGTGCTGGTGGGCTCGACCGGGGGCGATCCCGAGCAGGAGTCCGAACTGATCGGCATGCTGCTCGAGCAGAGCGTCGACAAGGTGGTCGCGGTCCCCTCGGGCGACGCCGACACCTGGGGCCCGGCTCTCAGGACCGGCATGACGGTGGTCTTCGCGGGCGAGCGGCCCGACGAGCCCACCGAGGAGCCTGTCGACGACCTGCTGCTGCTCGACGGGCTGAGGGGCAGGCCCAGAGTGGAGGGCGGCATCCCCACGGTGCTCGCCGACGACCGCTCGGGCGTCCGCACGGCGGTGCAGTACCTCAAGGGCCTCGGTCACCGCCGCATCGCCTATCTCGGCGGTCCCGGCCACGCCCGGCGCGTCTCGGCCTTCAGGGAGGCGCTGGGGCCGCTCGTGGACGACGAACTGGTGGTCTTCGCGGGCGGCTCCCGCGACGCGGCCTACGCGGCGGCCTCGGGGCTGTTCCAGAGCCGTCCCGACCTGACGGCCGTCCTCGCGGGCGGCAACCAGCTGGGCGAGGCGGCCGTGCTGGCCGCCAGGGAGCTCGACCTGCGCATCCCCCGGGACCTGTCGCTGGTGATGTACGACGACGTGCCGTGGGCCGAGCTGTGCTCGCCGCCGCTGACCGTCATCGCCCAGCCCGCGCAGGACCTCGGCTACCGCGCGGCGGAACTGGTGCTGCGGGCGGGCATCCGCCGTCCGCGCAGCGTGCTGCTGCCCACCGAGCTCATCGTCAGGGGGAGCTGCGGACCTCGCCGTTGACGTAGACCCATGCGCCCTCGTGCCTGGCGAACCTGCTCACCTCGCGCATCTCCCCCGCCCTGCCGCGCCGGCTGAAACGGGCGCGGAACTCCACCGTCCCCTCCTCGTCGGCGGGTCCGCCCGCGCCGGTGGCGACGACGGACAGACGCTTCCACCGCAGGTGCGGCTCGAAGGCGAGCTCGGCGGGCCTGGTGGAGGGGTGCCAGCTCCTGAGCAGGTAGTCCGCGTCACCCACCGCGAAGGCGCTGAAGCGCGAGCGCATGAGCTGCTCGGCGGTCTCGGCCGCCGCCTCGCCCCTGTGCAGGCGCCCGCAGCACTCGTCGTAGGGCGCGGGCAGCCCGCACGGGCACGAACTCACAGGAGCTTCTCGATCGCGGAGACGACGGCGGGGTCGGTGGGCTCGGTGCCGGGCCTGAACCTGGCCACGACCGAGCCTTCACGGTCGACCAGGAACTTCTCGAAGTTCCACTGGACGTCGCCGGCCTGACCCTCGGCGTCGGGCGTGGCGGTCAGCTCGGCGTAGAGCGGGTGCCTGCCCTCGCCGTTGACCTCGGCCTTCTCCAGCAGCGGGAAGTCGACGCCGTAGGTGGTGGAGCAGAACTCCTGGATCTCCTCGGCCGAGCCGGGCTCCTGGCCCATGAACTGGTTGCAGGGCACGCCGACCACGCTGAAGCCGCGCTGGCCGTACTCCTTCTGAAGCTCGACCAGGCCTGAGTACTGCGGGGTCAGTCCGCACCTGGAGGCGACGTTCACGATGAGCAGCGCGCTGTCGCCGGCCAGCTCGGCAAGGGTGGTCGGAGCGTCCGCGATCGTGCGGACGGGGATGTCTCGGAGACTCATGAGCCGACCCTACCCCTCGCCGAAATGTGACAGGGTCCACATTTGGCGGCTATAAGCCCTGAGTAACCACAAGATCGGATCTTTACTAACGATCTACCTTTTCATGGTCAATTAGCGACAAATGCTCCCTTTGCGGCAGGGTGACGCAGTCCCCCGATCGCCTTCGAAAGGGAATACCGCATGTCACGCCGTACCAGAGCCCTGCTCCTCGCCGCCACGTTCGTGGCGTCGGGAGCGGGCACAGCGACGGCCGCCTACGCGGAGAGCGGCAGCAGCAGGAACAAGTCCATCGCCAGGCCGATGGTGGCGGACAAGGGCTGGGGCAGGGCCCAGTTCGGCTGCCTCGAGCGGCTCTGGACCAGGGAGAGCGGCTGGAACCACCGCGCGGGCAACGGCTCGGGCGCCTACGGCATCCCCCAGGCGCTGCCCGGCCACAAGATGGCCAGCGCGGGCAGAGACTGGCGCACCAACCCCAGGACACAGATCGAATGGGGCCTTTCCTACATCAAGAAGCGGTACGGCTCGCCGTGCGCAGCCTGGTCGCACTTCCTGTCGCGCGGCTGGTACTGATCACTTTCCCACCCTCGCGTCCGCTGTTCGAATAGTCATGGTCACCAGGGCTCCGGGGCGCGCCAACGCGGGATCGCCACCTCGCAAAGTCCTTTCCTTTCCCTGCTTCGGCTGCCTGACCAGTGGCGACATGGCGTACTAGAAACCGCCTAGAGACACGTCGCGGCGTCTTCGGGGCCGTCCAGCACGATCGGACGGAAAAAGATCCCCGCAAGGCCACGCGGGCCCTCCTCGCCCGAGCCACGGGCGCGGTCCGGCAGGGTGCTCCCTCACGTGGAGGCCCGCCCGCACGCGACCGGACAGCAAGGATCGAGTTGGACAGCAATCGCGTGCTCGCCGTGATGATCGCCTCTGTCGCTTTCACCGGCGGGACAGCCTCGACCGCCCTGGCCGACATGGACTCGGCCAGGAAGGTCCACCAGCGGACCTGGACGCTGGACGCGGAGCCTCGGGTGTTCCATCACCAGACCTACAGGGTGACGGCGCGGCCCATGGTGAGCCATCAGGCCACCTGGGACACCGAGGCGCTGCCGAAGGCGAGACCCATCACACCGGGCAAGGGCACCAACAAGCGGATCGCCCTCGACCTCGTGAGTCAGAGGTCATGGTCGCTGCGCGAGTTCCAGTGCCTGGACAGCCTCTGGACCAGGGAGAGCAACTGGAACCACCGGGCCGAGAATCCCTCGTCCGGGGCGTACGGCATCCCGCAGGCGCTGCCTGCGGTCAAGATGTCGGGCGTCGGACAGGACTGGCGGCACAACCCGACCACCCAGATCCGCTGGGGGTTGAAGTACATCCAGGGCAGGTACGGCAGGCCGTGCGGCGCCTGGGGCCACTTCAGATCGCACAACTGGTACTAGGAAGCCGCCAAGGGGAAGTGGCGGCTGCCGTGGAAGGGCGCCCTGGGCTCAGCCCCGGGTGCCCTTCCTGTCCAGGTGGACGGCGATCGCCTGGATGAGCAGTTCGAGGCCGAAGTCGAACTCCTCCTCGTGGTCGCACGCGCCGAGGAGCGGGGCCAGCGCGCTCACCTCGGGAAACAGCTCGGGGTCGACCTTCTCGACCTTGGTGGCCCCCTGAACGGGCGCGAACGTCGGCGTGACGCCCACCTCGCGCAGCAGCGAGCCGATGATGTAGGCGATGAACAGGCGCAGCATCCGCACCGCGTCGGCCCCGTCGAAGCCGGCCTCGCGCAGCGTGGACAGCGCCCGCTCGACGGGCAGCAGGCCCGCGTTGGAGTGCAGCTGGCGGCTGACGACCAGCATGGTGGAGCGCGGGTGGTGGTGGGCGATCTGCCGGAAGGCCCTGGCCTGCATGCGCACCCTGTCGGTCCAGTGCGCCTCGGGATCGTCGGTGAACTGGATCTTCGACAGCACGGCCTCGGCGACGCCGTCGAGCAGCGAGGCCTTGTTCGGCACGTGGTTGTAGAGCGACATCACCCCCACGCCGAGGTCGGCGGCGATCCTGCGCATGGACACCGCGTCGGCGCCCTCCCGCTCGATGAGGTCGATCGCGGCGGCGACGATGCGCGCGCGGGACAGCGGCTCAGAGGGCATAGCTCATTCTATTGACGCACGTACACCGTACGTGCAAGTCTCGAAGACGTACGTACGGTGTACGTCCCCCGGGAGGCCGCATGTCGACGCACGATCTCTACACGATCCCCGCCGAGCTCTCCACGTGGAATGTGGACATGGCCGGGTCCAGCCGTTTCACCTGGGAGTACGACGACGGCCGTGACCGCATGCTGGCCCTTTACCAAAAGGGCAAGGACAAGCAGTGGGACTCCGTGAAACGGATCGACTGGGATCTCGAGGTCGATCCCTACAACGTCCTCGGCATGCCCGACAACACCATCGCCATCTACGGCACGCCGCTGTGGGAGCGCATGGACGACAGGACGCGGGCCGAGGTCCGAAGGCACGGCGCCGCCTGGCAGTTCTCCCAGTTCCTGCACGGGGAGCAGGGCGCGATGATCTGCTCGGCGAGGATCGTCGAGTCGGTGCCCGACCTCGACTCCAAGTTCTACGCCGCCACCCAGACCATGGACGAGGCCAGGCACGCCGAGACCTACGCGCGCTTCCTGCAGGAGAAGGTGGGCCTGGCCTACCCGATCAACGAGCACCTCAAGGCGCTGCTCGACTCGACGCTGTCCGACTCCAGGTGGGACATGCCGTACCTGGGCATGCAGGTGCTGATCGAGGGCCTGGCGCTGGCGGCCTTCGGCGTCATGCGCGACATCACCACCAAGCCGCTGCCCAAGCAGATCCTCGCCTACGTCATGCAGGACGAGGCGCGGCACGTCGCGTTCGGCCGGATGGCGCTGCGCGACTACTACAAGAACCTGTCGGAGGCGGAGCTGCGCGAGCGCGAGGACTTCGTCATCGAGGGCTGCTACCTGATGCGCGACCGCCTGCGCGGCAGGGAGACCTGGGAGACGCTCGGCCTCTCGCGCGCCGAGGTGGACGAGGCGATGACCTCGGTCGACCAGTCGGAGTACCTGCGCATCTTCAGGTCGCTGCTGTTCAGCAGGATCGTGCCGTGCGTGAAGGACATCGGCCTGTGGTCGCCGCGCCTGCAGCAGGCCTACGCGGACATGGGCGTGCTCGAGATGGCGGGACAGTCGCTCGAGGCGCTGATGAAGCAGGACGAGGACATCGCCGACAAGCTCGACGCGGAGCGGTTCGCCGCCGAGGAGGCCGAACGCCACGCGGAGGTGTCGGAGACCATCGCGATGGGCGCGACCTCCTGACCGTCCTGGGCGAGGGGGCGGGGGATCCCGCCGAAGGCGCGATCCCCGGCCCAGGGCCGCCGGTCAGAGCCGGTCGGCCAGTTCTCTGAGCACCTGCCAGAAGTAGTCGATGTCCGCCTCGGTGGTGCGCCAGTTGACGATGGCAGGGCGCAGCGCGGTCACGCCCCTGTAGGTGGTCGTCCCCGCGTAGACGCGGCCGTCGGCCAGCAACGCCGCGCCGAGCCGGCGGTTGAGGTCGTCGAGCTCCTCCTTCTCCTTCGTCCCCTCGGGGCGGTACCTGAAGCACACCACGCACAACGGCACAGGGGCGAGCAGCTCCATGTCGGGCGCCTTGTCCACGGCCTCGGCCAGGTGCAGGGCCAGGTCGTGGTGGCGCTCGACCAGCCGGGCGTAGCCCTGCCTGCCGTACGCCCTGAGCGTCGCCCAGATCGGCAGCGCCCGCGCCCTGCGCGAAGACTCGGGACCGAGGTTGTTGTAGTTGACGTCGGAGGGCAGGTAGTGGGCGCCCCACGCGCCGAACGACCTGAACATCAGGTCCTGGTCGCGCACGAAGGCGAAGCCGCTCTCGTAGGGGACGTTGAGCCACTTGTGCCCGTCGGCGGTGATCGAGTCGGCCCGCTCCACGCCCTCCACCAGGTGCCGCAGGCGCGGCGAGGCGGCGGCGAACAGGCCGAAGGCGCCGTCCACGTGCAGCCAGGCGCCGTACCGCCCGGCCAGGTCGGCCAGGTCGGCGATCGGGTCGAAGTCTCCCGTGTTGACCTCCCCCGCGTTGCCGACGATCACCGCGGGTCCTTCCAGCGCCGCCAGCTCCCTCTCCATCGCCTCCAGATCGACCCTGCCCGCTTCGTCGCGCGCGCACACGGTCACGCCGTCGCGGCCGACGCCGAGCATCTGGAGCGCCTTGCGGCTGCTGGGGTGGATGTAGCCGCCGGCCAGCACCGGCATCCTGGGCAGTCCGGCCAGGCCCTGCGAGGTGACGTCGGCGCCGTGCCGCTCGCCCCACCACTGCCTCGCGCACGCCAGGCCTGTCAGGTTCGCGAACGTGGCGCTCGGTGTCAGCACCCCGCCGTACGCCGGGGGCAGGCCGAACAGGTCCTTGAGCCAGTCGAGCGCGACCCGCTCGGCCCTGGCGGCCAGCGGCGAGGTCAGGTGCAGGCCGCTCGACTGGTCGAGCAGCGAGGTCACCCAGTCGGCGGCCTGCGCGGCGGGCGTGGCGCCGCCGACGACGAAGTGGAAGAAGCGCGGGCCCGAGGTCTGGGTGGAGGCCTCGGTCCCGACTGCGAGCAGCTGCTCGACGGCGGCCATCGTGCCCTCGCCCTCCTCGGAGAGCGGGCCTTCCAGCAGGTCGAGCAGGTGGTCGGCGGAGTGGTCGTGGACAGGGCGCTCGCCCAGCGAGCCGAGGTACGGCTCGGCGGCCGCGGCGACGAGGTTCAGCGCGGCGGTGGCCTGCTCCCGCTCGGACAGTGGATCACTCATTTCCGGATTGTGCCTCCTCGGCGGGGGAAGCGAGCGGGAGACGCAGCACCAGGCGGGTGCCCTTCGCCGAGTCCCCGACGCGCAGGGTGCCGCCGTGGGCGGTGGCGATGTCGCGGGCGATGGCCAGGCCGAGGCCGGTGCCGCCGTGGTCGCGCGAGCGGGCCGTGTCGAGCCTGGTGAACCGCTGGAAGACGGCCTCCCGCTGGTCTTCGGGGATGCCCGGCCCGTCGTCGTGCACCTCCACCACCCCCTCGTCACCGCGGCGCGAGACCGTGACGTGGACGGCTTGGCCGCCGTGCCTGTCGGCGTTGGACAGCAGGTTCGTCACCAGCCTGTCGAGTCGCAGGCGGTTGCCGCGCACCATCAGGCGTGGCTCGACGCAGGTGGTGAAGGGAAGGCGGAAGCAGCGGCGGTCCATCTCGTCGGCCACCAGCTTGCCGAGGTCGAGCAGCTCCTCCGTGGGACGTGTCCCCTCGTCGAGCCTCGCCATGAGCAGCAGGTCCTGGACGATGGCCGACAGCCGCCTGGCGTCGCCGAGCGCCTCCTCCAGTGTCTGAGCGCACTCCTCGGGATCGGGCCTGACGGCGCACGCCTCCAGCCGCACCAGCATCGCCGTCAGCGGGGTGCGCAGCTCGTGCGAGGCGTCGGAGACGAAGCGGCGCTGCCGCTCGACGGCCTCCTCCAGCCTGCCCAGCGTGTCGTTGACGGTGACGGCCAGCCGGGCCACCTCGTCGCCGGTGTCGGGCACCGGCATCCTGTCGCCGAGGTCGGTGGCGCTGATCTGCTCCAGGCCCGACCTGATGCGTTCCACGGGGGCCAGGACGCGGCCGACACCGATCCACGCCGCCCACCCCATCAGCGCGAGCAGGACGAGCGCGGCGGCGCCCAGGATCACGGCCAGGAGCGGGACGTTCAGCACCGCCGACTCCCTGACCGCCGCGTAGGCCACGGCCGGGCCGTACGCGGTGGACCTGTTGCTGGTGCCCACGACGATCAGGCAGTTCTCGCCGCCGGCGCGGCAGACCCTGTCCAGGACCCTGGAGTCGCCGCCGACGGGCACGGCGCGGGTGAGGAGCGGCTCCCCCTCCAGGGGGGCGCTGGCGGCGACCACCTCTCCCCTCGCGTCCACCACCTGCAGCAGGAAGACCTCGCCCTGCGACGGGATCGGGCCCTGGATCGGCCGGGTGTCGATGAGAGTCGTGACCATGCGGCTGGCCTCGTCCGCGCGGTCGACGAGCTGGGCGCGCGCCCATGAGGGCAGGGTCAGGCAGAGCGTCACGACGCCTACCAGGAGGACGACGCCGAACAGCGCCACCGTGGCGACCGTCATGCGGGCCCTGATGGAGCGTGGGCGAAATCTGCTGAACTGCACCTTTCCACGGTCACCGACGGCCCATCACGGCCGGTGCAAACAGGGCTCACGAGCGGCTATAGAACCTCTCACGAACCGGTGCACGGGGCGCTTCGGCCCGTTCGCGGCATGGTGCGGATCTACGGACGGTCAAGCGAGGGAATGGCGGCGCGGCCTGGTACGGTCGCGGGCGGCAACGCCCCGGACGGGCGAGTTCGACCTCGCCTGACCGCCACGCGACAGGGGCCCCAGGGAGAGCACTCTGAGGGCTTTCGTCACCAAAAATGGGTTGATCCCACTATTAATCTAGAAGGGATGCCTCCCGATACGAACTCCCCCAGACGTCCCCTGCTCGCTTCCAACTCCCTGTGGCGCATGCGCTCCTATCTGCGCCCCCACATCGGCAAGCTGGTCTTCATCTGGCTCGTCGCCATCCTCGGCATAGCCGCCAGCATCGCCTTCCCCCTCGTGGGCAAGGAGGTGATCGACGCCGAGCAGACCGCCGACCTGCTCCCCCTCGGGCTCCTGGCGGTGGGCGTCGGCGTCGCGGAAGCCCTGATGATCTTCCTCAGGCGATGGGTGCAGACCAAGCCGGTCCTCGGCCTCGAGACCGAGATCCGCGACGACCTCTACGAGCACCTGCAGCGCCTGCCGATGGCCTTCCACAGCGACTGGCAGTCGGGCCAGCTGCTCTCGCGCGCGACGACCGACCTGTCGACCATCCGCCGCTTCCTCGGCTTCGGCATGCTGTTCCTGGTCATGAACGTCATCCAGCTCACCACGGTGACGATCGTGCTGCTCAACATGTACTGGCCGCTGGGCCTGCTGGTGGCGGCCTCCGCCGTGCCCATCATCTGGGTGTCGCTGCGCTTCGAGAAGAAGTACATCAAGATCTCGCGCCAGGTCCAGGACGAGCAGGGCGACCTCGCCACACTCGTCGAGGAGTCCGCGATCGGGATCCGCACGATCAAGGCCTTCGGCCGCCGCCACCACGTCTACGACAGCTTCGACGAGTCCGCGCGCAAGGTCTACGCCACCTCGATCGACAAGGTCGGGCTCTCGGCCAAATTCTTCACCTTCCTCGAGGTGATCCCGAACTTCACCCTCGCCCTGGTGCTCCTGCTGGGCGCGCTGGCCGTGGGCACAGGGGGGCTGACGCTGGGCACCCTGGTCGCCTTCACCACGCTGATGCTTCAACTGGTGTGGCCGATCGCGAGCCTCGGCTACATCCTGGCGATGGCACAGGAGTCGATGACCTCGGCCGACCGCGTCATGGAGGTCATGGACACCGTGCCCTCGATCAGGGACGGCTCGGAGACGATCGAGGACCCCAGGGGCCATCTGCGCCTCGAGGGCGTGGGCTTCCGCTTCCCCGGAGCCGAGCGCCCTGTTCTGCACGACGTCTGGCTCGACGTGCGGCCGGGCGAGACGGTCGCGGTGGTCGGCGCCACGGGCTCGGGCAAGACGACGCTCACCGCGCTGGTGCCCCGCCTGGTCGACGTGACCTCGGGCCGGGTCACCATCGACGGACACGACGTGCGCGACCTCAAGCTGAGCGTGCTGCGCGACGTCGTCGCCACCGCCTTCGAGGAGCCCACGCTGTTCTCGATGAGCGTGCGCGAGAACCTCACGCTGGGCCACCGCGAGGCCACCGACGAGGAGGTGCGCGAGGCCCTGGAGGTGGCGCAGGCGACCTTCGTCTACGACCTGCCGTGGGGTCTCGACACCCGCATCGGCGAGCAGGGCATGTCGCTGTCGGGCGGTCAGCGTCAGCGCCTGGCGCTGGCGCGCGCGGTGCTGTCCAAGCCGAAGATCCTCGTCCTCGACGACACGCTGTCGGCGCTGGACGTGGAGACGGAGGCGCTGGTGGAGGAGGCGCTGCGGCACGTGCTGCGCGAGGCGACAGGCATCGTGGTCGCCCACCGCGCCTCGACCGTGCTGCTCGCCGACAAGGTGGCGCTGCTGCGCGGCGGCACGATCACCCATGTCGGCACCCACCAGGAGCTGCTCGCCGACGTGCCGGAGTACCGCGAGCTGCTGGCGCAGGACGCCGACATGTCCGAGGAAGGGGCCCTGCGATGACGACCGCCACCGACTGGCGCGGCGTCGCCTCGGAGAACAAGGACGACCTTCCCGAGAAGGTGTCCCTGCTGCTGCGCACCCGTTCGCGCAAGCTGCTGACCGACCTGCTCAGCCCGCACCGCAAGGCGATCGCGCTGCTCAGCGCGGTCATCGTCTGCTCGAGCGGCGCAGGCCTCGCCATCCCCTACCTGGTGAAGGTCGGCATCGACTCGGGCATCCCGCCGATGGCCAGGGGCGAGGGCTCAGGCACGCTGCTGACCGTGATCGCGGTCATCCTGGCCGCCGCCGTCACCCAGGCGCTGACCAGGCAGGCCTTCCTGAAGATGTCGGGCCGTATCGGCCAGGACATCCTGCTCGAACTGCGCCGCAGGGTCTTCGACCACTTCCAGCGGCTCTCACTGTCCTTCCACGAGAAGTACACCTCGGGCAGGGTCATCTCGCGGCTGACCTCCGACATCGAGGCGATCGCCGAGCTGCTGCAGTCGGGCTTCGACGGGCTGGTCACCGCGGTGCTGACGATGTTCGGCACCGCGGCGCTGCTGCTGATCCTCGACGTGCACCTGGGCCTGGTGGCGCTGGTGCCGCTGCCGATCCTGCTGCTGTTCACCCGGTGGTTCCGCCGCCAGTCGGCTCTCACCTACCGGCGGACCAGGGAGACGGTCGCGCTGGTCATCGTCCACTTCGTGGAGTCGATGACCGGCATCAGGGCCGTGCAGGCCTTCCGCCGCGAGCCGCGCAACCAGGAGATCTTCGGCCAGCTCAACACCGACTACCGCGACGCCAACGCCCGCGCCATGCAGCTGATCGCGGTGTTCATGCCCGGCATCAAGCTCATCGGCAACCTCACGATCGCCGGGGTGCTGATCTACGGCGGCTGGCTGGCCTTCCACGACGAGGTCACGGTCGGCGTGCTGGCGGCCTTCCTGCTCTACCTGCGCCAGTTCTACGAGCCGATGCAGGAGATCAGCCAGTTCTACAACACCCTGCAGTCGGCGGGCGCGGCGCTGGAGAAGCTGTCGGGCGTGCTGGAGGAGGAGCCCTCGGTCCCCGAGCCGCCGCGCGGCGCGGAGCTCGCCAGGGCGCGCGGCGAGGTCCGCTTCGAGGGCACCGCGTTCTCCTACGTGCCGGAGATGCCGATCCTGCCGCGCCTCGACCTGACCATCCCGGCGGGTCAGAGCGTGGCGCTGGTCGGGGCGACGGGCGCGGGCAAGACCACGCTGGCCAAGCTCATCGCCCGCTTCTACGACCCCACCGAGGGCCGGGTGCTGCTGGACGGCGTGGACCTGCGCGATCTCGACGAGACGACGCTGCGCGGAGCCGTGGTGATGGTGACGCAGGAGAACTTCCTGTTCTCGGGCACGGTCGCGGAGAACATCGGCTTCGGCCGTCCGGGCGCCTCCCGCAAGGAGATCGTCGAGGCGGCCGAGGCGATCGGCGCGCACGAGTTCATCTCGGCGCTGCCCGACGGCTACGACACCGAGGTCGGCAAGCGAGGCGGCCGCATGTCGGCCGGTCAGCGCCAGCTGGTCGCCTTCGCGCGCGCCTTCCTCGCCGACCCCTCGGTGCTCATCCTGGACGAGGCCACCTCCTCGCTCGACGTGCCGAGCGAGCGGCTGGTCCAGCGGGCGCTGCGCACGATCCTGGCCGACAGGACCGCGCTGATCATCGCGCACCGCCTGTCGACGGTGGAGATCGCCGACAGGGTGCTGGTGATGGACAAGGGCGTGATCGTCGAGGACGGCTCGCCCGAGCAGCTCGTCGCCTCGTCAGGCCGCTTCGCCGGCCTGCACCAGGCCTGGCTCGACAGCCTCGCCTGAGCGACGCGAGAGGGCGCGGCCCCGCCACGGCGGGGCCGCGCCGGTGCGTTCGCCACTACATGATCGGCGCCCGCCAGGTGAACTTCAGCGCCGTCTCCTGCGCGATCTCCCTGGGCGCCGGCACCACGGGCTCGGCCCTCTTGGCCAGGTAGCCCGAGGGGAACGTGGTGATCTGGACCGCCCCGCACTTCGGGCAGCTCCTGTCGGAGTTGGGCGGCTGGACCGACACGCCGGACCTCAGCCAGACCTCCACCTCGTTGCCGTGGTCGTCGGTGAGACGTCTGACGAGGTACTCCTCTTCCCAGACATGCCAGCAGCACTGGCACTCGAACGGCCACGTCTCCCTCGCGTCATAGCCTTCTCGCACGAGGATCACCTCCGCCTCTCTTCCGAGTGTCCGCCTCCATGCCCGGCGCTCGCAAGCCATTGACGAGGGAGAAAACGGCCCGTAGGTTCCCATACCGACCGGTTGGTTCACGAGCGAGGAGAGCGTCGATGGTCGATCCCCACGTGGCGAGGCGGGCATGGCGACGCCTTGAGCCGGTGCACGGCATGATCTACTTCGTCCCCGAGGCGAGCGAGCGGTACGCCGCGCTCGGCCTCACCGGACAGATGACGGGCTACTTCGCCTCCAGGGGCGCCGCCTTCGGCGAGGCGAGCGCCGAGGTGGTCATCGCGGCCTTCTTCAACTTCAACCCCGCCCTCGTACGGCGGGCGCTGCCCTCCGCGTGGGAGGTGACCACACCCGCCAAGGTACTCGAGGCCAGGATGGAGGCGGCCGAGGCGGCGCTGCGCAGGGGCGGCATCGACACGGCGGGCGCGCTCGAGGAGACGCTCGCGCTGGCCAGGAGGGCGGCGGAGGCGGCGGCCGAGCACCTGCACGGCAGGCCGTTGTTCGCCGCGCACACCACGCTGCCGTGGCCCGGCGAGCCGCTGCGCGACCTGTTCCACGCCCAGACCCTGCTGAGGGAGTTCAGGGGCGACGGCCACGTCGCGGTGCTGACCTCGGAGGGACTGTCTCCCGTGGAGGCGCTCGCGATGCACGCGGCGGGCGGCGACGTGCCCGAGATCTTCCTGCGGGCGTCGCGCGGCTGGCCCGAGGAGGCCTGGGCGGCGGCGGTCGCCTCGCTGCGCGCGAAGGGCCTGCTGGCCGGAGCCGCCGACGGGCAGGCCGCCGACGCCCCGCCCCCCGGAGGCGGCTGGACCGCGGCGGGCCTGACCGAGGAGGGCAGGCGGCTGCGCGCCCACATCGAGGCGAGGACCGACGAGCTGGCCCTTCCCGCCTACGCCGCGCTCGGCGAGCAGGGATGCGCGCGCCTGGCCGAGCTCGCCCAGCCGTTCGGGCGGGCCGTGGTGAGCGCGGGGCTGCTCGCGGTGTAGGGGCTGCTCGGTGGAGCCACCCGACCCGAAGACGGGCGGCCGTCCGCGCTGGAGGCGGGGCGGCCGTCCGCGCGGGCGGCGGGGCGGGCGGCGGGGCGGCCGTTAGAGGGTGGAGACGACCACGAAGCAGGGCCGCGCCCACGACCACGCAGAGCGTGCCGATCCAGGCCACCAGGGCGTCCAGGCGGCCGTCGAGCGGGTCACCGCGATGCAGGGCGAGCTGAACGGCGCGGAAGCGGGCCGAGGTGCGCACGAGCAGGATTCCTCCGCACAGGGCGGCCAGCGCGAACCCGGCCACGAACACCGGGCCGAGACCGGTGCGCGCCGACAGGCCGGCCGCGGCGAGGCCGCCCGTGGACAGTGCGACCGCCGTGCGCACCCAGGCCAGGCGGGTGCGCTCGCTCTGCAGTCCGGGGTCCCAGATCTCGCTCGACATGGTCAGACGGTCATCAGGATGAGCACGAGGGCGACGACCGCCACCGCGGCCACGCCGTAGCCGAAGACGGCGGCCAGCGCGGGGGGCGGCAGCGGGGCCTGGTTGCGCAGCGCGCGCTGGATGTTGCGCCAGCGCGGGTAGGCCATGCCCGCGGCCAGCGCGGCGAGCGCGACGAGCATCACCGACAGGACGGTGCGCGCCCACGGGACGAAGACGTCGTCGGCCACCGCCGCCATGGCGACGCCGCCCGCGCACAGCGCCAGGGAGGTGCTCAGCCAGGTCAGGAACGTCCTCTCGTTGGCGAGGGTGAACCGGGGGTCGGGCTCGGTGCCGTTCATGTCTCCACGCTAGTTCGACCCCATTTCCCCTAGAGAAGCTGGGATAGGAGATCCTGGGAGCATGCGCATGGCGGAGATCGCGGCACAGTTCCTCGGCGGCCTCACCGACCCCCAGCGGCAGGCCGCCGCCTACCCCTTCCACGACCCGCGGCGGCTGCGCTGGACGTACGTGCCCACGCCCAGGCCGGGGGTGTCGCTGCTCGGGCTGGACAGGCAGTCCCGCAAGGGGGCCCACAGGCTGCTGGCCACCGCGCTGTCGCGGCACGCCTTCGCCCAGGTGGTCACGATCATGGCGCTGGAGGAGGTGCTCGACCTCGACGAGGGAGGCGCCAGGGGCCGCCACAGCGACGACTACCACCTGGCCGTCTTCGGCACACCAGGCGACGAGGAGTGGGGCTGGCGCTTCGAGGGTCACCACGTGTCGGTCACGGCGACGGTCAGCGGCGGGCGGGTGGAGGTCGCGCCGCTGTTCCTCGGCGCCCATCCGGCGGGCGTCTGGTACGGCTCAGCCGCGGTCGTGCGTCCGCTGCCGCTGGAGGAGGAGCTGGCCAGGGCGCTGCTGGCCGAGCTGTCACCCGCCCTGCGCGGCCGGGCGATCGTCGCCGACGAGGCGCCGCCCGACATCCTGACCGGCACCTCGGAGGTGACCTCGGCGCTGGAGCCGCTGGGCGTGCGCGGCGCCTCCATGGGCTCGGCCGAGCGCGACCTACTGGCCGGGCTGACGGCCGTCTACGTGGACCGGCTGGCTCCCGAGCTGCGCGGCAGCCACGACGCGGCAGGGCTGTCGTTCGCGTGGGCCGGCCCCGTCACGCCCGGGGCCGGGCACTACTACCGCATCCAGGGGCAGGGCCTGCTGATCGAGTACGACAACACGGCGGACGCCGCCGACCACGCGCACACGGTCATCAGGCGTCCCGGCGCCGACTTCGGCGCGGCGATCCTGCCCGCGCATCTGACCGGCGAGCTGGGCCTGTCCTAGCTGCAGGCCTCCTTCAGCTTGGTCAGGTAGGCGGTGGTGTCAGTGCCGACCTTCTGGACCGCGTCGACCGCCTCGTTGGCGCTGGTGACGTTGAGCTTGCCGAGGCTGGTGGCCAGGTCGTCCGTCGCCTCCTTGAGCGTGGTGTTGGAGGCCTTGTCGGCCACCTCGCCGAGCTTCTGCGAGGCGGAGTTGAGCTCCTTCTCCATCGCGGCGGGGTCGTTGACCAGGGTGCCGATCTTGGTGACGGTCTCGGTGATGATCTTGGGGGCCTCCAGGCAGGCCTGCGCCTTGTCGACCGTCGCGTTGATCTCGCTGCACCCGGTGGCGAAGACGGCCACGGCGAAGGCGGCGAGGGGCACGAACCTGCTGGAAACGAGTCGCATACCGACGACCCTATCCAACGGCCGCGCCCCCCGCGATGATCAGGACAGCTTGCTGAAACAGGGACCGTCCATCGTGTGAGCCTGCGCGGTGGGCCCTGTGAAGAAGTCCTTCACCTCCGTGACCCCGGTCGGCGCCGACTCGTCCACCTTGTTGATCAGCGTCTGCCGGAACGTGGCCGCGTTCGCGTCGCCCGCGAAGTTGCCCGCCTCCGGGGGCAGCATGCCCTCGTAGTCGACGGTCGCCAGCGTCTTGACCGCCGCCAGCAGGCCCTTGCGGCTGACGTCGCCGCCGGCGACCATCTTCTCCAGCGCCGCCTTCAGCGGGTAGGACCACGCCCAGCCCGAGGTGTAGCCGTCGTTGGGCGTCACGCCCGGCAGCGCGTCACGCATGGCCCGGTGGCCCGGCGTGTCGGCTCCGTACGGCTTGCCGGGCGACGACTGCTCGTACAGCGCCTTCAGCGCGGGCGCGGCAGGCGACTTGAGCAGGGCGGGGTTCCACGTCGGGCCCGTGCCGATGAAGCGGCCCTTGTATCCCGCGGCGGCGGACTGCCCGATGATCGCGGCAGCGTCGGCGGGGCCCGTGGTGAGGATGACCAGGTCGGGCTTGTTCTTGGTGATCTCGGTGATGGCCCTGCCCTGCTCGGTGGCGCCCGAGGGGGTCTCCACCGCGGTGAACTCCAGCCCGTTCTTCTCCGCGGCGATCTTCGCGCCCGCCGCCGCGTCGGCGCCGTAGTCACCGGCCAGGTGGACGGCCATCACGGTCTTGGGCTTGTAGGCCTCCATCGCGTAGTCCACCGAGTTCATGGCCTCGATGCAGTAGTTGGAGCCGGTCTCGATGATGACGTCCTCGAACTCCCACGCCGAGGTCCAGGAGGCGGGCGCGGCGACCACGCTGTTGGCCTTGAGGTCGTCGATGATCGCCGCGGTCGTCGGCGAACCGAGCGTCTGGGCCAGGCCGAGCACCTTGTCCTTGATCTCGTTGTAGACCTGCCGGTGGGTCTCGGGGTTGTACTTGTTGTCCCTGACGTAGCTCTCGACGTCCACCTCGTATTTGCCGCCGATGCCGCCGGCGGTGTTGACCCGCTTCCAGAAGGCCTTCTGCGCGTCGGTGATGGGGACGGCCAGCGCCGCGAACGGCCCCTGGGTGAGGTCGGAGACGGTGCCGAGGTAGATGCACCCCTTCTTCTTGTCGATGGCCTTGGGACATGGTTCGTTGGTGACGCCCGTTGCCACGGCGCCGCCCTTGCTGCCCTCGTCGTCCCCCCGGATGACGCCACATGCGGACAGAAGGGCCACTACCGCGACCCCGGTCACGACATAGCGACTCTTCACGAAATTTCCTCTCTTAGTAGGAGAAGGGCCAGCTCTTCCAGTAGTTGCGGACGCGGATCCAGACGCCGAACAGACCACGCGGCTCGAAGACCAGGAAGAGGATGATCAGCAGGCCGTACAGCACGGTCTCGACCTGGAAGACGTTGGGAGTGACCGTCGTGTCGGCGCTGACGAACGGCACCAGCGCGGGCAGCGACCTGGTCAGCGGCTGCAGCAGCGAGATGAACAGCGCGCCCGCGATCGCGCCGGACACGGTGGCCACCCCGCCGATCAGCACCATCGCGATGAACTGCACCGACAGCAGCAGGCTGAAGGAGCCGGGCTCCACGTAGCCGCTGATGCTGTAGAGCAGCGCGCCCGCGCAGCCGGCGTAGAAGGAGGAGATGCCGAAGGCCAGCACCTTGTACCTGGTCAGCGGCACCCCCATGACCTCGGCGGCGATGTCGCGGTCACGGATGGCCATGAACGCCCTGCCGATGCGCGAGCGCGCCAGGTTGCGCGCGGCGACGGCGAAGACGATGAGCAGGACCAGCATCAGCAGGTAGAGCAGCTGCTCCCGGGTGCCGAGCGGCCCGTCCTGGTCGAGACGCACGCCGAACAGCTGCGGCACCGCGGCCGAGCGGCCGACGCCGGGCCCTCCCGTCAGGGCGTCCCACTCCTTGAAGATGTGCTCGCCGAGGAAGACCAGGCCGAGCGTGACGACGGCCAGGTAGAGCCCGCGCAACCTGGTGGCCAGCGGCGCGACCAGCACGCCTGCCGCGGCGGCCATCAGCCCCGCGGCCGGCAGCCAGATCCAGATCTCCGCGACGCCGAACCCGAGCGTCCTGCCGCCGGGCGGCCCCGACAGCGCCGCGCCCGTGTAGGCGCCGATGGCGACGAAGAAGGCGTGGCCGAGCGAGACCTGGCCCGCGTAGCCGGTGACGATGTTGAGCCCGATCGCCCCGATCGCCAGCACGTACGCGCCCGCCAGCACCTCCAGCGAGCGGTCGGCCAGCACGACCGACAGCCCGAACGCCACCAGCACCAGCAGCCCGGTCCAGACCTTCTTGGCCCCGGTGTCGAGCAGCGCCATGTCCTGGCTGTAGGAGGTGTAGAGCAGCGGGCGCCCACGGGGTCTGCGAGACCGTCCGGTCGGTATGTCGGCGGCCCAGGCCATGGGCGGGCGCCCCTGCTTCCACGGGCGCCGTTCCTTCGTCGGCGATTCCCTGTCGCTCATACCCGCTCCACCTCTTTGGTGCCCCACAGGCCGTAGGGTCTGATGAGCAGCACCACCAGCATCACCACGTACGGCGTGACCACCGCGAAGTTCTGTCCCAGCCACGGCGCGAGCTGGCCCTGGTAGCTCTGGAACAGCGACTCGACCACGCCGATCGCGAGGCCGCCGACCACCGCTCCGCCGAGTGAGTCGAGCCCGCCGACGATGATCGCAGGCAGCGCCTTGAGCGCGATGATCCAGGTCAGCTGCTCCACGCCCTGGCCCGTGCCGACGAACATGCCTGCGATCGCGGCGAGGAAGCCGGCCAGCCCCCACGACAGCGCGAACACCATGCCGACCGAGACCCCCTGGGCGAGCGCGGTCTCCTGGTCGAAGGCGGCCGCCCGCATGGCCAGGCCGTACCTGGTGTAGCGGAAGAAGGCGAACAGCAGGCCGACGAGCACGGCCGTGACCAGGAGCATGGCCAGCCACCTGGTCTGCACCACGAACGGGCCGAAGGAGACCTGCGTGAAGCCCCAGGGGTCGCCCATCTGCCGCACGTCGCGCCCGATGAAGGCGTTCACGACCACCCGCACCACCACGTCGACGCCGAGCGTGATGATCGCGACCACGAAGAAGGGACGGCCCACCATGGGCCTGATCGCGACGCGCTCGATCACCAGCGCGACCCCCGCGATCAGCAGCCCCGCCAGGAGCACCGCCAGGTAGAACCCGGTGACCTCGGCCAGGTAGCTGACCGCGACGGCCCCCGCCAGCATCAGCGACGGCTGGGCGAAGCTGATGACCCTGGTCGCCTTGTAGATGATCACGAAACCGAGGGCGAGCAGCGCGTAGACCGAGCCGTTGCCCAGGCCCCTGATGACCGACTCCACCACGTCCGTCACCGGCGGTACATCCCTTCGACGAGCTCCTCGAACAGCTTGGCGATGGCCGAGCGCTTGACCTTCTGGGTGGCGGTGAGCTCGCCGTCCTCGTGGTCGAGCTCCTTGGGCAGGAAGGCGAAGCGCCTGACCTGCTCGACCCTGGCGAACCTCTGGTTGACCTCGTCGACGATGCCCTGCACCAGCTCACGCACCTCGCTCTTCTCCGACAGGTCCCTGTAGGTGGTGTAGGACAGGCCGCGCCTGCGCGCCCACTCCCCCACGGTGTCGAGCTCGATGCCGATCAGCGCCACCAGGTAGGGCCGCTGGTCGCCGATCACCACCGCCTCCTTGATGTACGGCGAGGCCTTCAGCGCGTTCTCCATCTCGCTGGGCGCGACGTTCTTGCCGCCGGCGGTGATGAGGATGTCCTTCATCCTGTCGGTGATGCGCACGTGCGTGCCCTCGACCCATTCGCCGACGTCGCCGGTGTGCAGCCAGCCGTCCTCGTCCAGCACGTCGGCGGTGGCGCGGGGATTGCGCCAGTATCCGGCGAAGGTGCCGGGGTGCCTGGTGAGGATCTCCCCCGTCAGCTCGTCGATCCTGAGCTCGACGCCCTCCTGGGGCTCGCCGACCGTGCCGAGCCTGATCCTGCCCGGACGGTTGCCGGTGGCGATCGCGGTGTTCTCGCTCATGCCGTACACCTCGTGCATGGCCACGCCGATGCCCATGTAGAACTTGAGCACGTCAGGCGCGATGGGCGCGGCGCCCGAGGCCGCGTAGCGGACGCGGCGCATGCCGAGGCGCTCGCGCAGCGAGCGGTAGCACATCAGCCAGCCCAGGCCGTAGAGGGCCCTGGTGCCCATGGTGTGCCTGCCGCCCGTGCGCACGAGGGTGTCGCCGATGCGGTCGGCCACGCGCAGCCAGAGGCGGGTGGTGAGCCGCTTCAGCGGGGAGGCCGAGTCGATCTTGATGTTGACCTGCGCGAGGATCTTCTCCCAGATGCGCGGCACGCCGAACAGGATGGTCGGCTGCACCTCTCGCAGGTTGGCCTGCACGGTGTCGATGGACTCGGCGAAGTTCACCTGCACGCCGGCGGCCGAGTTGAACCAGACCGTGAAGGCGCGCTCGGCGACGTGGCACAGCGGCAGGTAGGAGACGATCAGGTCGCGCTCCGAGGGCGGAGGCGAGGTGAAGCCGCCGTTCTCGACCAGCGTCCGCACCGCGAACTCCACGTTCGCCACGGTCAGCATGACCCCCTTTGGCGGGCCCGTGGTCCCCGAGGTGTAGATGAGCGTCATGACGTCGCCCGGTTCGGCGCTCGCCATCCGCTCCTCCAGGGGACCCGCCCGCTCGGCGCCCATGGCCAGCAGTTCCTCCCACGACATCAGCCGCGGGTCGTCGTAGCGCCCTCTGATGCCGCGCGGTTCCAGGTAGACGATGCGTTCGAGGTCGGGGCACTCGTCGATGACCGCCAAGGCCTTGTCGACCTGCTCCTGGTCCTCGGCGATGAGAATCTTCGCGCCCGAGTTCGACAGCAGGTAGGCCACCTCGGCGGGCGGGTTGGTCGGGTAGAGGCCGACCGTGATGCCCCTGATCGCGACGGTGGCCAGGTCGGCGTAGAGCCACTCGGGTCTGTTCTCCGAGTGGACGGCCACCCTGTCGCCGGGCTGCACCCCCAGCGCCATCAGGGCGTGCGCCACCAGCTCGACGTGCGTCCAGTAGGTGAGCCAGCCGGCCTCCTTCCAGATGCCGAAGTCCTTGTAGCGCATCGCGACCGCGCCAGGGCTCTCCTCGGCCCTGCGGCGCACCCTGGTGGCGATGGTCTGCGTTCTCGTTGCCGTCATTGTCATGCGGCGCCTCCCAGGTACGCCTCGATGACCTTGGGGTCCTGCTGCACCCGCGCGGGCGTGCCGAGCGCGACCTGACGGCCGAAGTCGAGCACGAGCACCCGGTCGGCCAGGTCCATGACCAGGCCCATGTCGTGGTCGACGAGCACGATGGGGATGCCGAGCTCGTCGCGGATGTCCAGGACGAACCTGGCCATGTCCTCGGTCTCCTCCAGGTTCATCCCGGCCACGGGCTCGTCGAGCAGCAGCAGCTTGGGCTCCATCGCCAGGGCGCGGCCCAGCTCCACCCTCTTCTGCACCCCGTAGGGCAGCAGCCGCACCGGGTGCCTGCGCCAGGCCTCCAGTTCGAGGAAGTCGACGATGTCCTCGATCCTGGCCCTCGCCTCGAGCTCCTCCCTGCGCGCTTTGCCGTACCAGAGGACGGCGGGCAGCGCGCCGTAGCGGAAGTGGCAGTGGCGGCCGAGCATCAGGTTGTCCAGGACGGTCAGGTTGTGGAACAGCTCGACGTTCTGGAAGGTGCGGGCCAGGCCCATGGCGGCGATCTCGTGCGGGCGCCTGCCGAGCAGGTCGGCGCCGAGGAAGGTGACACCGCCCTGCTGCGGGCGGTAGACGCCGGACAGCACGTTGAAGATGGAGGTCTTGCCCGCGCCGTTGGGGCCGATCACGGCGAACAGCTCGGTGGGGCCGACGGTGAAGGAGACGCCGTCGATCGCCTTCACACCGGCGAACGAGAGCCGCACGTCCCGCACGTCGAGGACGTCGGGCGCGCCGGGGGGTTCGGGGGCGGTCATGAGAGCCACCGCTTCCTTCTCTTGTAGTGCTTGACGTCCCTGAAGGACTTGGCGGCTCCCTCGGCGCCCAGGCCCAGGTAGAACTCCTTGATGTCCTCGTCGGCCAGCAACTCGGCCGCGGGCTTGTCCATGACGATCTTGCCGGTCTCCATCACGTAGCCGTGGGCGGCGATCGACAGGGCCATGGTGGCGTTCTGCTCGACCAGCAGGACGGTCGTGCCCTGCTTGTTGATCTCGATGATGAGGTCGCGGATCTGCCCGACCAGCGCGGGCGCGAGGCCGAGGCTCGGCTCGTCCATCAGCAGGTAGCGGGGGCCCGCCATGAGCGCCCTGCCGACCGCGAGCATCTGCTGCTCGCCGCCCGACAGGTAGCCCGACACGCTCCTGCGCCGCTGCTTGAGGACGGGGAACAGACCGTAGACGCGGTCCAGGTGCGACTCGGTGGCGGTGTGTCCGCCGACCTTGAGGTTCTCCTCGACGGTGAGCTCGGCCAGGATGCGGCGGCCCTCCATGACCTGGCTGACGCCCCGCCTGACGATCTGGGCGGGTCTCAGGGTGTGGAGCGGCCTGCCGTCCAGGGTGACGGAGCCTTTGGTGATCTCTCCGTCGTGCACGTCGAGCAGGCCCGACAGGGCGCGCAGGAGAGTGGTCTTGCCCGCGCCGTTGGCGCCGAGCAGCGCGACGATCGAGCCGGGCGGCACGGTGAGACTGACGCCGCGCAGCACGAGCATCACATCGTCGTACACGACCTCGAGATTGCGAACCTCAAGCAAGCGGGCCTCCTAGGTGGCGACCCCCCGATGAGAGAAAGGGTCGCCTTCACCAAGCGCTCGATCAAGGGGTGCGACCAAATTGGAACCCTGTTCTGGTTCTAAGCTTCCTGTCATGGCAATTTGCGAGCATCTTTCCAAGGCAGGAGACCCTTCCCCGCGTACACCGGAGGGCTGCGAGGAGTGTCTGGCCACGGGGGGCCGCTGGGTGCATCTGCGGCGCTGCCTCGACTGCGGGCACATCGGCTGCTGCGACTCCTCGCCCGGCAAGCACGCCTCCAGCCACTTCCGCATGGTGGGTCATCCGGTCATGCAGTCGTTCGAGCCGGGCGAGGACTGGCGGTGGTGCTTCACCGACAACACCATGGGCTAGCTGTACTGCCCAGGGACGTTGGTCAACCTGGTGATGGGTGGTTTGCCGCCGGTAGCGGTGTGGGGCCGGTGGTGATTGTAGTGATGGAGCCAAGCCGGTAGGGCTTTGCGGCGTGCTCGTTCTGAGGTGTAGAAGCGCCCCAGGGCCCAGCCGTCTGCCAGGGTGCGGTGGAAGCGTTCGACTTTGCCGTTGGTCTGAGGGCGGTAGGGGCGGGTCTTCTTGGGCCGGATGCCGAGTTCGGCGCACGCATCACGCCAGGCGTGGGATTTGTAGGCCGATCCGTTGTCGCTGAGCACCCGCTGGATGGTGACACCGCGTTCGGCGAACCAGGCAACGGCGTTGCGCAGGACGTCGATCGCGGTGGCGGCTCTCTCATCGTCACGGATTTCGGCGTAGGCAACGCGTGAGTGGTCATCGACGACGGTGTGCACGAAGGCGGTGCCGATGCGGGGCTCATAGCGGGTGTTGCGGGCGCCGGTGCGGCGAGCGGTGGCCTCTCGGTTGCGCTCGCCTTGGACTCTGCCGAGGTAGCGCCAGCCGCCGCCATCGGGGATGTTGCCGAGTTTCTTGACGTCGACGTGCAGCATCGCGCCGGGCCGGTCGTGCTCGTAGCGTCTGATCGCCTCGCCGGTGGCGCGGTCGATGTGTGAGAGCCGGTTGATCCGGCACCTGCTCAGGACGGCGTGCACGGTCGAGGCCGGCATGCCGAGCCGCCCGGCGATCTGGACCGGGCCCAGACGCTGCTTCCATCGCAGGTGCACGATCTTGCGTACTACCGGCTGCGGCGTCCTGGACGGGCTGCGGTGTGGCCTGGAGGACCGATCGGCCATCGCGGCCGCACCGTGCTGGGCGTAACGACCGGCCCACCGCTTGGCGGTCGGCCAGGACACGTCATAACGCTCCGCGGCTCTGGCGATCGGCCAGCCGTCATCGACGATCAAGCGCGCCAGCCGAAGACGTGCGCGAGGAGTCAAAGCGGCATTAGCGTGGGACACGAAGGCCTCCTGTTGGCGGAGCGGTTCCTAGACAGCTCCACTCCACAACCGGAGGCCTTCGTCATCGCAGATTCAGACCATGTCGTCACACAATCTCAACCAACCTGCCTGGGCAGTACAGCTAGCGCTAGCGCTCGAGGATCGCCTCTTCGAAGTCGAGCTCCGCCGTCACCCGGCGGAGCACCTCGTCGTCCAGCCTTCGCTCGTCGCGCAGCCTGACGAGCACCTCGCGCTCGGCGGCGAGCATCTCCCTGCGCAGGCGCCGGTAGAGGCGGCTGGGCGTCTCCGCGCCGCCCTGGCCGGTGCCGCCGCCCAGGCGCTCCCAGGCGGTGAGGGCGCGCCGCTCCGACTTCTGCCGCAGCATGTCGATGACCTCGCCGTGGATCTGGTCGCCGGGCTCCTCACGCAGCACCTCCTCCAGCCTGGCCAGGCCCGCCTCGACGGCGGCCTGCTGGGCGGCGGCCTCCGACAGGTTGTCCTCGTACTCCTCGCGCTCGCTCGAGACGCGCAGCTTCCTGATCAGCGTGGGGAAGGTCAGGCCCTGAACCAGCAGGGTGAGGATGACGGTGCTGAAGGTCAGGAAGAGCAGCAGGTCGCGCTCGGGGAAGCCCTCGGGGATGGCGAAGGCGGCCGCCAGCGAGACCACGCCGCGCATGCCCGCCCAGCCGACGATGACCACGTGCTGCCACGGCGGCCTCGGCGCGCTCTTCAGCCACAGCAGCGGCAGGTAGGCCGAGGGGAAGACCCAGACGAACCTGGCCAGCACGGTGACGGCGAAGATGGCCAGCACGTAGCCCGCCACCTCCCATGGGCTGCGGCCCGCCAGCCCGCTGAGCACCGGCACCAGCTGCAGGCCGATCAGCGCGAAGACGATCGACTCCAGCATGAAGTCGACGACCTTCCACACCGATGACAGCAGCACCCGGGTGCCCGCGCCGGTGCGGTGCATCCGGTAGCCGAGGTAGAGCCCGACGATCACCACCGCGATCACGCCTGAGGCGTGCACCGACTCGGCGCCCAGATAGGTGGCGAACGGGATCAGCAGCATCACGGTGTTCTCGACCAGCGCGTCGCGCGTCCGCCCCAGCAGCCAGCCGGACGCCAGCGCGACGGCGAGGCCGATCAGCACGCCGCCGACGGCGGTGTAGAGGAACTCGCCGACCCCCTCGATCAGGCTGATGCCGTGTCCCACGACCGCGCCGATGGCGACGCGGTAGACGGTCAGCGCCGTGGCGTCGTTGAACAGGCTCTCGCCGATGAGGATGGTCAGCGGCCTGCGCGGCAGGCCGAGCCTGCGCCCGACCGCGACGGCGGCGACGGCGTCGGGAGGGGCGATGATCGCGCCCAGCGCGAACGCGGCGGCCAGGGGCAGGTCGGGCAGCAGCAGATGCACCACGCCGCCGACGACCAGCGTGGTGAACAGCACCAGGCCGATCGAGAGCATGCCGATCGCCCGCTTGTTCTCGCGCAGGCTGAGGTAGGAGCTCTCCAGCGCCGCCGAGTAGAGCAGCGGCGGCAGGAACACGTAGAGGATGAGCTCGGGCTCCAGCTTGATGGAGGGCACGAGCGGCGAGACCACCAACCCTGCCAGCACCAGCAGCAGCGGAGCGGGCCAGCCCCTTCGCCTGGCCACCCAGGCGACCGCGATCGCCCCGCCCGCCACGAGCAGCCAGTAAAGGCCGGTCGACGCTTCCACGCGCTCCCCCTGCTAGGCAGCGGGCCAGGTCAGGCCCGCGGCACGATTCTCACTCGGCACGGGGACATCTTAGACAGGGGCGTGGCGATCACCACTCGCGGCGTTCGGTCCTGTCTTCCTGGTGCTGCTGCTCGGGGCGCAGGCGCTCGCCGGTGACGAACATCTGGTCGTTGACGTAGGGGCGGTGCATGCTCGGGTCGGGCTGCTGGTGCGGCGGCTGCGTCTGGTAGGCGCCAGGACCGAGGCCGAGCGGGTCGGCGGGGTTCAGCGGCGACTGCGGGTAGCCGGGCTGCTGGCCGCCGTACTGCTCGGGTGGCGGGTACTGGCCGGGCCGGCCGTACTGGTCAGACTGCCCGTACTGATCCGGCTTGCCGTACTGGTCAGGCTGGGCGTACCGCTCGGGCTGGGCGTACTGCTCGTGCTGGACGTACTGGTCCTGCTGGGTGTACGGCTCGGGCTGCGGGTAGGCCTCGGCGACGGGCCTGCGGCCCGCTCCGGGGATGCCGTGCATGGGCGTGCCGAGACCCGCCGCGCCCGGGACCGCCGGGGCGCTCTGCGCGCGCTGGGGCGGCGGCGAGAAGGGGTCGGTGTACGGCGCGGGGGCGGCCTGCTGCGGCGGCTGGGTGTAGGGGTCCTGGTGGACCGGAAGCTGCTGCGTGGCCGCCTGGTGAAGGGGCTGCTGCGCGGCGAACGGGTCGGAGGGGGTCTGCTGGTGGGCGCCGCCCTGCCCGGGGAAGCCGAACGGGTCGGTCGACTGGGGCGAGCGCTCGACGGGCAGCTGGTAGTCGGGCATCTGGTAGCCGGGCCCGCCCAGCGGGTCGGCGGCCCTGGCCGCCTGCGGCTCGGCGGCGCGTGGCCTGCCGTCGGCGCCGATCACGGGCTCGCGCTGGTCCTGGTAGGCCGTGGCGACGAGCTTGTCCTGCTGCGGCGGCGCCCCCCTGGCGACGAGGACGTCGCTGGGCGCGAGCGTGGCCGTGGGCCTGTCGTCGTGCTGTGGGCGCTGCGGGTCGTGCTCGAAGGGCGGCGGCCGGTGGTACGTGCCCGTCCCCGGATACTCGCCCACCTCCACGGGGGGCTCGACCACGACGGGCGGCTGCTCGCCGGTGGCCTCCGCGTAGCCGTCATCGAGGGTGTCGAGCAGCCGCCCGACGTCTTCCATCGGCATCCGGAAACTGCCGGTGCACATCTCCCCTCGCCACAGGCTGAGCACCAGGGTGCCCTCGTGCCACGTGACCCGGAGACACCGCTCCTGACCTCGTGCATCGAAGAACACTTCGCCGAACGACGGCAACGGGACAACTTCCGACATGGCAGACATACTGCTTTAACCAGCCTTTATTCGTCCACTCAACCTTCAGAAACCCTAGCGAAACGGGCCTTACGCCCCCACCTCGGGCCCCACACGCCACAGCAGGAAGATCTTCTTTGACCTGGCGGGTTATCTCCGCAAGTGTGCCACGGGGAACGGCCGACGGGGCCTGGAACGCCAGGATGCGTCCGCCCGATGACTGCGCGTTCTGTCACCGCGAGCGGGTACGGTTTCTGCCGTGCCGGACTCCACTCTCCCTCCAGTCGAAGAGCTGCTATCCATCGCCGTGGGCGCCCTGGGAGGGAGCGACCGGCCTGGGCAGATCACCATGGTCAAGGCCGTGCAGAAGGCCATCGACGACGAGGAGCACCTCGCCGTCCAGGCCGGCACGGGCACCGGCAAGTCGCTGGCCTACCTGGTGCCGTCGATCAGGCACGCGATGGAGTCCGACTCCCCCGTGGTGGTCTCCACCGCCACCATCGCGCTGCAGCGCCAGCTCGTCGACCGCGACCTGCCGCGCCTGGCCGAGACCCTGGGCAAGGAGCTGCCGCACGAGCCGACCTTCGCCATCCTCAAGGGGCGGCGCAACTACCTGTGCCGCTACAAGGCGACGGCGGGGTGGCCCGAGGAGGAGCAGGACCAGCTCTTCGATCCGCGCGAGGTGAGCGCGACGGGCCGGATGGTCCAGCGCATCCAGGAGTGGGCGGAGGAGACGACCACGGGTGACCGCGACGAGCTGGTCCCCGGCGTCAACGAGCAGGCCTGGCGGCAGTTCTCGGTGAGCGCCAAGGAGTGCCTGGGCGCCCAGCGCTGCCCGAGCGGCGCCGAGTGCTTCGCCGAGCTCGCCAAGGCGCGCGCGGGAGAGGTCGACGTGGTGGTCACCAACCACGCGCTGCTGGCGATCGACGCCATGGAGGGCATGGCGATCCTGCCCGAACACGAGGTGGTGGTCGTCGACGAGGCGCACGAGCTGGTCGACAGGGTCACCTCGGTGGTGACCGACGAGCTGTCGGAGGCGGCGATCGCGCTGGCCGTACGGCGGGTCGGCAGGCTCATCGAGCAGCCGATCGCCGACCAGCTCCTCGAGGCGGGCGAAGACCTCAAGGCGCTGCTGGAGGCGGCGCCGCCCGGCCGCATCGACGAGCTTCCCGAGGTGCTCGGCCTCACCCTGGCCCTCGTGCGCGACAGCGCCGCCAGATGTCTCACGGCGATGGGCTCGCGCGGCGCCGACAAGGACGACCCTGACAAGGCCGGCCAGCGCAAGGCGGCCTTCACCGCGCTCGACGAGGTGCACGACACCGCCGTGCGCATGCTCGAGGCCTACGGCCACGCCACCGAGGTCGACAGGGCGGAGGTGGTGTGGCTCGACGGCAGCACCGACCGGCGTCCGGCGACGCTGCGCGTGGCGCCGCTGAGCGTGGGCGGCATGCTGCGCGACAAGCTGTTCGGCGAGCGCACCGTGGTGCTCACCTCGGCCACGCTCGCGCTGGGCGGCACCTTCGACGGCCTGGCCAAGCAGTGGGGGCTCGGCGACCCGGAGCGAAGGAGCTCGGGAGGAGAGAGCGACAGCCGTAAGCGCGGGTGGACGGGCATCGACGTCGGCTCGCCCTTCGACCATCCGCGCGCGGGCATCCTCTACGTCGCCAAGCACCTGCCCCAGCCGGGGCGCGACGGGCTGCCGCAGGCCTACCTCGACGAGATCGCCGAGCTGATCGAGGCGGCCGGCGGGCGCACGCTGGGGCTGTTCTCCTCCATGCGGGCGGCCAAGGCCGCCACCGAGGCGCTGCGCGACAGGCTCGACGTCCCGCTGCTGTGCCAGGGCGACGACTCGACGATGCTGCTGGTCAAGCAGTTCGCCGAGGACGAGCCGACGTGCCTGTTCGGCACGCTGTCGCTGTGGCAGGGCGTGGACGTGCCCGGGCCGTCGCTGCGGCTGGTGATCATCGACAGGGTGCCGTTCCCCAGGCCCGACGATCCGCTCACCTCCGCCAGGCAGCGGCACGTGGTGGCCAAGGGCGGCAACGGGTTCATGGCGGTGGCGGCCAACCACGCGGCGCTGCTGCTGGCGCAGGGGGCGGGGCGGCTGCTGCGGGCGCAGGACGACAAGGGAGTGGTGGCGGTGCTCGACCCCCGGCTGGCCACGGCGCGTTACAGCGGGTTCCTGCTGAACTCGCTGCCGCCGTTCTGGAGGACGAGCGACCCGGCGGTGGTCCGCACCGCTCTGAAACGCCTGACGGGCTGAGAGCTCCCGCCGGGTCGGAACCGGCCGCCACGGATCCCCTTCTATCCCGCGATCACGGGATCTCCCACCCGGATCTCGCCCACGTCCCGCGGAACGAGGCGGATGCCGAACCAGGTCTTGCCGTCCCACCTGCGGTGCGCGGCGAGCGTACGGAGAGGCTCCTTGCCCTTGCGGTAGGTGTGAGGGTCGATGGTGGTCACCGCGCACCGGTCGCACAGCTCGGAGACGCGGAAGGAGACCGTGCCGATGCGGACCTCGCGCCAGGTGTCCTCCTCGAACGGCTCGGCGCCCTCGACCATCACGCTGGGCCTGAAGCGCAGCGGCGAGAGCGGGCCCGCCGAGGCCTCACCGCGTTCGGCGGCGCCCTGCTCGATCCATTCGTCGAGCCTGCGCGAGGAGGCCGTGGTGATGAGCAGCAGCGGGGCGTCCCATGCGAAGCTCACCACCTCGCCGGGCAGTCCGCCGTGGGCGGGGTCGACGGAGCGGCGGGCGGGATCGTCGAGCCACACCAGCCTGGCGGGGACGCCGAGCAGCTCGGTGAACCACGCGTGCGCCTCGGGCGCGGCCAGCATGGCGTGGTCGAGGCCGGTGAAACCCACGGGCACTCTCGGGCCGTCCGCGGGCGGCACCCTGAGATCGGGCAGGCCCCGCGCGGACAGCAGCAGGCCGCCCGCAGGGAGCTCGGTGGCCGTGACGGCGAGCAGACGGGGGTACTCGCCGAGCCAGAGGTTGTCGCCGTCGGGGCCGACCACGGCCCAGCGGCGATCGCCTTCGAGGCCCCACGGGTGGACGTGGGCGCGGTCGACCGCCCGTCCGGTCACCGATTTGATCGGGTAGACATGGATCTCCGAGAGAATCACGCCCTTTACTGTAGCTCTCGAGAGAGCGCTCTCTGGCGATCTGCTCTAGACCGGGGCACGGGTTTTTGTCGGCACCAACCGCTACCTTCTGAGCAGGATGCGAACTCACGACGCGGGGCCGGAACTCATCGGCAGGGAGCACCCTGCCGAGCTGCTGCGCGCCGAGATCAGCAGGGTGACGGGCAGCCACGGCGGTCTGGTGCTCGTCACAGGTGAGGCGGGCATCGGCAAGACCACGCTCGTGACCAGCGCCGCCGAGCAGGCCAGACGGCAGGGCGCGCTCGTGCTGAGCGGCTCGTGCTGGCACTCCGACGCGGCCCCTGGCTACTGGCCGTGGGTGCAGGTCATCAGGGCGCTGCGGCGCAGCGGCGAGTGGCCCGCGATGGAGGAGGCGGCGGGCGGGAGCCTGTCCGCGCTGCTGGGCGACGGCGCGCGAGCGGAGGCGGCCGACGCCTTCGAGGTCTACGACGCGGTGACGACCGCGCTGGTGACGCTGTCGCAGTCGCGTCCTGTGGTCGTGGTCCTCGACGACCTCCACTGGGCCGACGGCGCGTCGCTGAAGCTGCTCGAGTTCGCCGCGCAGCACACCTGGTTCGAGCGGCTGCTGCTGATCGGCACCTATCGCGACGTGGAGGTCGAGCAGGGCGAGCATCCGCTGGGTCCGCTGCTGTCCCCCCTGGCCGCGCGGGCCACGGTGATCACGCTCACCGGCCTCGACCGCGCGCAGGTGGCCGCGCTGGTCACCCGCACGATCGGCCACCGGCCCGACGACGACGTGGTCCAGGAGATCCATCGCCGCACAGGGGGCAACCCGTTCTTCGTCGAGCAGACCGCCAGGCTGTGGCGCAGCGGCGGTTCGGTGGCGGCGATCCCTCCGGGTGTGCGCGACACCCTGTGGCGGCGGCTGTCGCTGCTGCCCGCTCCCGTGGTCAAACTGCTCACCGACGCGGCCGTGCTCGGGCGTGAGTTCCACCGCCAGGTGCTGGCCTCCGTCGCCGCCGAGCCCGCGGCCCAGGTCGACAGGCTCCTCGCCCAGGCCGCGGCGGCCCGGCTCGTCGGGTCGCAGGGCGGCGGGGTGTTCGCCTTCGCCCACGATCTGGTCCGCGAGACGCTCTACGACTCCCTCGACCAGGCCGAGCTGCGCGCACGGCACGCGGCCGCCGTCCATGCCCTGCGCGACCTGCCCGCCGCGATGCCGGGAGAGCTGGCCCGCCACGCCTATCTGGCGGGCGGCGACGTCGATCCCGATCTCGCGGCCGAGCTCCTGGTCGCCGCGGCCAGACAGGCCAACCAGCGGCTGGCCCTGGAGGAGTCGCGGCTCCACTGGCGCAGGGCGATGGAGCTCGCGGGCGCGGGCGACCCCAGACGGCTGGTCAAGATCGCCCTGGAGTTCGGCAGGCTCCTCCACCACGCGGGCGAGTCCGAGGAGTCGGCGCGGGCCTTCGACAGGGCTATCGCCGTCGTGCGTGAGCTCGACGACCCCGAGCTGCTGGCCAGAGTCGCACTCACCCTCTTCCAGACCTGCGGGGCCGAGGAGAGCGGCCGCGGCAGCGTCGCGCTCCTGCGCGAGGCCCACCGCAGCCTCGTCGGCGAACTGCCCACCGTCAACCCGTCGCCCGACCGGCTCGCGCAGGACCTCGCCCTGCGGGTGAGCGTTCTGGCCAGGAACAGCTCAGACGACGAGGCGCTGACCTTCGCCCTGTGGGCTGTGCACGACACCATCTGGGGTCCTGGCACGGCCAGGCAGCGGGTCGAGCTGACCGAGGAGCTGCGCGGGCTCGCCCGGCGCAGGGGCGACGTCGAGATGGAGCACTTCACCTCCGCGCTGCACTGGGTGGCGCTGCTCGAGCTCGGCGACCCTCGCTTCCACGACCAGTTCCGCCTCTACGTCGCGATGGGCAAGGCCAGCGACCAGCTCAACATCGGGCTGTCCACCTCGATCGACCAGAGCATCATCGACACCCTCACGGGCAACTTCGCCAGGGCCGAGTCGCTCACACGCGAGGTGTCGGAGCTGGGCCACGGCCATGGCCACGCCCACTTCGGCTACATGCTCGAACACCACCGGTGGGCCACGCTGCTGGCGCAGGGGCGCTTCTCCGAGCTGGAGGAGGTCCACGAGCGCCTGCGCGCGAGCCGCCATCCGTGTCCCGGGCTTCTCGAGGCGCTGTCGGAGTTCAGGCAGGGCGGGGGCGATCCCGCGCTGTTGCGTGCTGTGCCCGAGCCCGCCGACGACGGCGTGCGCCCCCTGTGGCTGCGGTTCCTTGCCGAGGCGGCGGCGTTCACCCGCGACCCCGACCTGTGCGCGCAGGCGCGCGAGGCTCTGGAACCTCATCTCGACGAGTGGGCCGTCTCGCTTTACGGCTGGGACGTCAGCGGGCCCGTCATCCTCTGGATGGGCGCCGTGGAGGCGGCCGAGGAACGGTGGGACGAGGCGATCGCCTCCCTCACCGCCGCCGCCCGCTCGGCCGACCTCCTGCGGGCGCGCCCGTGGTCGATGGAGGCGAGGCTGCGGCTGGGCGCGGCGCTGACAGCCCGTGGGGGGCCTGGCGACGCGGAGGCCGGCGAGCGCCTCTGGGCACAGGTGGCGGCCGACGCCGCCGACCTCGGTGTCCGCGACGTCCCCGACCGCCTTGATCGGGTACGGCAGGCGAACGCGAGGCGCGCCTCGGAGCAGGCGATCGAGCGTGACAGCGTGGGGCACGACGACCGTGCGGCGGACCGGCAGGCAGGCGGCACGGCCACAGGGCAGCCACGGGGCCCGTCCTGGGACCCACCCGGTGCCGCACGTCCCCCGAGCACGCCGGAGTCGTCGTCTCCGGTCGGCATGCCCGAGGGCTCGCCTGCCGCGGGCACCTCTTTCCCGGCTGGCCCGCCACCCGCTGACACGCCGTCGGGCTCCCCTTCCGCCACCGGCTCGTTCGCGACGGGACCACCTGCCGTTGACCCACCCGGAGGCTCGGGTAGCTCACGGGCTTCGGCGGGCTCGCCGGCTTCGGGCGCGGGCAGACCGGGCGCTTCAGAAGACTCGTCCGCACTGGATGCGGGCGGCTCGTCAGGCTCGAACCGCTCATCGGCTCTGGGTACGGAGGGCATGTCCACTTCGGGCACGGGCAGACCGGCAGGTTCAGGCGACGCGCCTGGTCTGAGTGCGGGCGGCTCGTCTGGTTCGGGCACGCCAGCAGGCTCAGGGGGCACGTTCGCTCCAGGTGCGGCGGGCTTGTCGGGTTCAGGTGGACAGGGGCTTGTGGGGAACGCGTTCAGGAGGGAGGGGGCCGTTTGGACGCTCTCCTTCGATGGGCGGACCGTGCACATGCCCGACGCCAAGGGCCTTCGCGACCTCCACACGCTGCTGAGCAGGCCAGGCGCGGAGCTGCCTGCCGTACAGCTGCTCGCTCCTGAAGGTGGCGACGTGGTGGTGGCCGCCCGGCGGATGGGCGGCGACCCCGTACTCGACGAAGAGGCCAAGGCCCGCTACCGCAGCCACCTGACCCGGCTGGACGAGGAGACCGAACGCGCCCTGGAGCTGGGCGACGATAGGCGGGCGGCGGAGCTCGACAGGGAGCGCGAGGCGCTGCTGTCGGAGCTGCGCCTGGCAGCGGGCCTCGGCGGGAGGGCACGCCGACTCGGCGACGAGGCGGAACGCGCCCGCAAGACGGTCACCGCACGCATCCGCGATGTGTTGCGCAAACTCGACAGCCTCCACCCCGCCCTCGCCGCGCACCTCCGCGCCACCGTCTCCACAGGCGCCACCTGCCGCTACGACCCCCGCCCGACCACCAACTGGCACCTCTAGCCTCGTAATCATCGATTTCACGAGGAAGCCGCTCAAACACCTGGAGGACCTGGACGACCAGGCCCTCCGAACGGTGTGCCTGGCGCTCCGGCCCACCGAACAGCGGCTCCGACGCTCCGACCCACCAAACGGTGCCTGGCGGTCCGGCCTCCGAGCGGTGTGCCTGTAGTCCAGATCCCTCGGGTGGTGGGGACTGGTGGTCGAGGCCCTCAGAACCGTGGGCTGGTAGGCCAGGCCCCCTCGGTGGTGGGACTGACACGTTATTGCGAATATGAGTAACGATCGCTGGGTTAGGAGGCCTGGACCGTGAGCTCGCAGCGCGGCCTGCATGGGTCATGACGCCTTCTTCCGGCGACTGCATGTCTGCGTGGCTGTGCGTACGTCGGCTGACGATCACGCGGGACAAGGCGAACGGGCCGCACCCTGGTGGCCGGTCGCGCCCTGGTGGCCGGGGCCGCGCGGCGGCAAGCGGCTCAAGGGGAAGTGGTCCGTCATAACGTCTGGTCCCGGCCGACCAGGTGGCTCACTCCTGGCTTCCGCAGAGTCTCAGGGTCATCGCCGCCGGACAAACCACGTTCCGTTCCTCTGGCACCGGAGAAACCACGTTCCGTTCCTCTGGCACCGGAGGAACCAGGTTCGATTCCTCGGGCAACCGTCGTCCTACCGGTACCCCGCGCTGCCTGCGGTAGCCACTTTTTTGTGGGTACTTGTCGACCGGGCCAGGAGGGCCTGAAGCTTGGTCGTGCGGGCCGGAAACGCCCTTGGATCCAGATAAGACGGGGAGGTTGGCGGTGTCTCAGGAGACCAGTTGGGACTCGGCCAGCTTCTCCAGACGGCGATGGCCCCAATCGGAAAGCGGTCCCAGCGCTTCGGAGAGCTCGCGACCGAACGCGGTCAGGGAGTACACGGTCTTCAGGGGCCGTACATCGTGTACCTCCCGGTGGATCAGTCCGTCGGTCTCCATCTCCCGCAGCGTCTGAGTCAGCACCTTCTCGGTGAGGCCCGGCAGGCGCCGGCGCAGCTCGCCCGGACGGTGCGGACCGGACTCCAAGGCCCACAGCAGAGTCGACTTCCACTTGCCGTCGATCACGGCGATCGCGGCGGTCACTCCGCAGACGTTCGGGTCCTGGGCACGGCTCCGCGTCATTTTCATCCCCATTCGTAACCGTTTTGCTTATTTTCGAGGAGTTAGGCATGACCTCGCACATTGAACAGTCTGCCGTCACCGTGCTCGGCCTGGGGCCGATGGGCCGGGCGCTGGCCAGAGCCTTTCTGGATGCCGGGCTGCGGACCACGGTCTGGAATCGGACGCCGGGCAAGGACCGGGAGCTGGTCGAGCGGGGCGCGGTCGGCGCCCGATCGCCCGAAGAGGCGGTCGCCGCGAGCAGGCTGACCGTGGTCTGCGTGGTGAACTACGACGCGGCGGACGCCGTCGTGCGGCGCGGTGCGGTGACCGACGCGCTCAAGGGGCGCACGGTCGTGAACCTGACGCCGACACCCCCGATCGAGCCCGGGACACCGCAGTCTGGGCGGCCGAGCACGGCATCGGGTACCTGGACGGTGCGATCATGACGCCGACCACGACCATCGGCACACCGGCCGGAGTCTTCCTCCACAGCGGCCCTGAGGCGCTGTACCGCGAGCACCGGCCAGTGCTGGACGCCCTGGGCGGCACCCACACCCACCTCGGTGAGGACGTCGGCCGGGCCGCTGCGTACGACATCGCCTTGCTCGACATCTTCTGGACCGCGATGGCTGGTTACGCGCACGCGTTGGCGGTGGCCAGAGCCGAGGGGGTCAGCGCACGGGAGCTGGCACCGTTCGCCAAGGGCATCGGCGCGATCCTTCCGCCGATCTTCGAACTGGGCGCGGACGATGTGGACAGCGGGCGGTTCTCCGGTGAGGACAACCCGATCACGTCGGCGGTGTCGTCCATGGCCCATATCGTCCACACCTCCGAGGCTCACGGCATCGACGCGAGCGTGATGCGTGCGGCTGAAGGCTTGGCTCGCCGCGCCATCGGGCGTGGCCACGGCACGGACGGGTTCCTCCGGATCACCGACATCATGAACCCCCGCTGAGAAGGCGTTCCTGCACCGTCCCTTCAGGGACGCGGCCCGGGCCGGCTCACTGCGGTCACGCCCTTTCAAGCGCTCGCTTCGCCCGCTTGGGCGGAGTGAGCGCTTGTGGGCGCGCCTTGGCTGGACCCCTTGCCGCAGCAGGCCGACGTCAGCCACGGGGAATGGCCTCGATGGTTCGCATGTGCTTCTCGCCCCAATCGCCCAGCGGTATGAGGGCGGTGTTGAGCGAGTGGCCGAACTCGGTCAGGGAGTACTCCACTTTCGGCGGGACCTGGTGGTGGACCTCGCGATGGACCAGACCGTAGGTCTCCATCTCTCGCAACTGCTGGATCAGCATCTTCTCGCTGATTCCTGGCACCGACCTCTTCAACTCCCCGAACCGCAGGGGTGCGTAGTGAAGCGCCCACAGGATCAGCGCTTTCCACTTGCCGCCCACGACGTCGACGGCGGCGTCGAGCCCGCACGTGTAACCCTGTTTCTTCAACACCGACTCCACACTTACGAAAGGACCAGTACCTGAGAAAATAGTAGGTACTTGAGGAAAGTCCAGTGGACGGCCAGCATCGAACGTGCCCCGAAGCCCCCCCGCATCCGGGACCGGGGCGTGCGCATATGGGCATCGGATGAACCGACCTTGGACTGGAGTAAGACATGGAAGACGCCAACCGCACACCGGTGACGGTCATCGGACTCGGCGCGATGGGAAGAGCGCTGGCGGGTGCGTTCCTGGACAACGGTCACCCCACGACCGTCTGGAACCGCTCGATCGGCAAGGCGGAGGAACTGGCCGTGCGGGGCGCGACCGTGGCCAACACCGTGGACGAGGCGATCGCCGCGAGTCCGGTCGTGGTGATCTGCGTGCTCGACTACGCCGTCGTGCACGAGATCCTCGGCCCGCTGTCCGGCTCGATCGCGGGCCGTACCTTGGTCAACCTCACCAACGGCACACCGAAGCAGGCGCGCGAGGCGGCCGAATGGGCCGCCGGGTACGGGGCGGATTATCTGGATGGCGGCATCATGGCCGTGCCCGTGATGATCGGGCGCCCCGAGGCGGTCATCCTCTACAGCGGATCGGCCGGTGCCTTCGGCGTCCACGAGCGCGCCCTTGGCGCGCTGGGCACGGCCACGTACCTGAACGCGGACGCCGGCCACGCCTCGCTGTACGACCTGGCGCTGCTGGCCGCCATGTACGGCATGTTCGGCGGCGTCTATCAGGCTGCCGCCATGGTCGGCTCGGAGAAGGTCCCCGCAGCGGAGTTCGCCCCGATGGTGGTCTCGTGGCTCAACGCCATGACCGCCGCCCTTCCCGCCGTAGCCGAGGCCATGGACGCCGGCGACGGCGCCGACGACGACGACTCGAACCTGCAGATGCAGGCGGTGAGCTTCGCCAACATCCTCAGTGCGAGCAGGGAACAAGGCATCAGCACCGCACTGCTGGAACCCATGCAGGCCCTGCTCGACCGGGCTGTCGCCGCACAGCGTGGAGGAGCCGGAACGCCGAGCCTGATCGCTATGCTGCGCACCGATCCTGTCCCGGCCTGACAGGCGACCTGCCGGGCCCGCTCGGATCTGGTGGTCTCCGCCCGGACGGTGGATCAGGCAGGAGGCGGGATCGAAGTCGCCGACCTCCAGGTGGACGAGCTTTTCACGGCGCAGCTGAATCGTGGCGCTGGCCAACCCGTACCCGAATCGAGGGGCACGGGCTTGGCGATACGAGGGTTCGGCCGTTCGTGCGAGTCGCCGATCCATGCGACTGGCCGGCAGACCAGATCCCTCGGGCGATGGAGCCGGCGGTCCGGATTCTCAGAACCGTCAGATTCTCCGGGCGGGGCCCGAGGGTTCGGGTCTCCGGGTGGGGCTACTTGCGGTTGTACAGGCGCATGGTCAGGGAGCCGAAGATCGCGATCAGGGCGACGCCCGCGATCAGGACCCAGCCGAGTTCGGCGACGTTCGGCTGGCCCGACATCAGCGAGCGGACCGAGGCCACCAGGTGGCTGATCGGGTTGATGTGCACCACGAAGACCTGCAGCCAGCCCGGCATCGTGCTCGGGTCGACGAAGACGTTGCTGAGGAAGGTCAGCGGGAACAGCACCATCATGCTCCACCCCATCACCGACTTCTCGCTGCGCAGGAGGAGGCCGAGCATGGTCCACAGCCAGGAGAAGGCGAAGGAGAAGCCGACCAGCACCGCGATGCCCGCCGCCGCCCCCGCGATGCCGCCCGCGGGACGGAAGCCGAGGATCAGTCCGACGATGAGGATCACGACCGAGGCCATCACGTAGCGGAGCATGTCGCCCAGCAGGTAGCCGACCATGGGCGAGGGCCGCCAGATCGGCAGCGTGCGGAAGCGGTCGAACACGCCCCGCTCGATGTCCTTGTTGACCTCGATGCCGGTGTACATGGTGATCATCACGACGCTCTGGACCATGATGCCGGGCAGGACGAACTGGAGGTACTGCCCAGGCGAGCCCGCCAGCGCCCCGCCGAACAGGAAGGTGAACATCAACGTCATCATGATCGGGAAAGCCGTGACGTCGAAGAGCTGTTCGGGGACGTGCTTGATCTTGAGCATCGCCCGCCAGCCGAAGGTGACCGACGCCGACAGCGCGCTCGGGCGCGGCGGGCGGGAGGAGGGGGCGAGAACGGTGCCGAGGGTCTCGGCCACCGGCACGTAGGCGGTGGTGGATGCTGAGGTGTCCGTGCTCATGCCGCGATCTCCTTCTCGGTTGCGGGGTGGTCGGTGAGGGCGAGGAAGACCTCGTCCAGGCTGGGCTGGCCGAGGGAGAAGTCGTCGACGACGATCCCCGCCCCTGCCAGCTCCGACAGGGCGAGGGCGGCCTGCTCGGCGGCGGCGGCGCCGTCGGCGGAGACACGGGCGGTCAGCGCGACGGGGTCGGCCTCCAGGTAGACGGGCGCGTCGAGCGCCTTGGCCAGCAGCCGCTCGGCCTCTGGCCGCTGACCGGCATCGCGCAGCCGTACGTGGACGGCGCCCGCGCCGACGGAGGACTTGAGCTCGCCAGGAGTTCCTTCGGCGATGACCTTGCCCCTGTCGATGACGGCGATGCGGCCCGCCAGACGGTCGGCCTCCTCGAGGTACTGGGTGGTCAGCAGCACCGTGGTGCCGTGGGCGACGACGATGCGGATGATGTCCCAGACCTGGTTGCGGCTGCGGGGGTCGAGCCCGGTGGTGGGCTCGTCGAGGAAGAGCAGGTCGGGGGTGTTGAGGATGCTGGCGGCGATGTCGATCCTGCGCCGCATGCCGCCGGAGTAGGTCTTGACCAGCCGTCCGCCCGCGGCGGTGAGGCCGAAGGCCTCCAGCAACTGGGCGGCCCGCTCCTTCGCGGCCGGCTTGCGGTGACCGAGCAGCCGCGAGAGCAGGACGAGGTTCTCCATGCCGGTGAGGTCCTCGTCGACCGAGGCGTACTGGCCGGTCAGGCTCACCCTGTTGCGCACGGCGTCGGCCTCGCGGGCGATGTCGTGGCCGAACACCCTGCCCTCGCCGCCGTCGGGGCGCAGGAGGGTGGCCAGCATCCTGACCGCGGTGGTCTTGCCCGCCCCGTTGGGGCCGAGCACGCCGTAGACCATGCCGGCGGGGACGGCCAGGTCGAGGCCGTCGACGGCGCGGGTGTCGCCGAAAGTTTTGATCAAACCTCTTGTCTCGATTGCCAGTTCTGTCATGAGATGTCTTCCTCTTCCTTGGTGGTCAGGAGGCGAAGGGCCGGGTGGCGCGGGCGGCGCGCAGCGCGAGGCCCCACCACAGGAGCTGGTCGAGCATGGTGGTCACGGCCAGCGAGCGTTCGTCGGTGTCGTACGGCGTGCCGCCGTCGTCCACTCCCCCGCCGAGCAGGTCGATGCCCACCCCGTCACGCACGGTGACGGTGTGCAGTCCGGCGAAGACCGTGCGCAGCTGCTCGATCGCGTAGAAGCCGTCGGAGCCCGAGCCGTAGGACACGAAGCCGACCGGTTTGGCCTGCCACTCGTCGTAGGCGAAGTCGATCGCCTGCTTGAGCGAGGCGGGAAAGCTGCGGTTGTACTCGGGAGTGACCACGGCGAAGGCCTCGGCCCCCGCGACGGCGCGGGAGAAGGCGCGCATCGCGGGTGTGGCCACGGCGGGGAAACAGCAGGGGAAGGCGTAGTCGGCCAGGTCGAGCACCGAGACCGCGAGATCGTCGCGCAGCTCGGCACGGGCGGCGAACCATCGGCCGATGCTCTCGCCGACCCTGCCCTCGCGTGTGCTGCCGATGATCACCGCTGTCCGCAGCGGGCCCTTGGGCGTCATCTCGCACCTCCTCTCACCAAGGAGGCGCTAGATCGTCGCTAGATCAGATCTAGCGGAGTTCCCACGGCCTGAGGTCGGGCCGCTTGGGGTCGAGCCCGTCGCCCGAGGAGGTGCCGCGCAGACGCCGGTTGACCCACGGCACCAGGAACTCCTTGACCCATCGGGCGTCCTCGCGCCGCTTCACCCTGGGGTCGACGGAGCGCGAGGGCCAGTCCTTGCGCCAGGTGTCGTCGCAGGGAACCTCCAGCACATCGAGCACGCGGGCGGCGACCAGGCGGTGCCCCTCCTCGTTCATGTGCAGGCGGTCGTCGCTCCACGCCCTCCAGTCGCGGATGGCCTGCATCGACCACTGGTCGACGACGCGGCAGCCGTACAGGTCGGCGATGGAGCGCAGGTGCAGGTAGAAGATGGCGAACTTGCCGCGCATGCGCCGCATGAGCGGCGTGTCGCGCGGGTCGACGCCGGTGAACAGCAGCACCTCGGCGCCGGTGGCCCGCAGCTGCCGGACGGCCCCGGCCAGCTTCTTGGCCATCTGGTCGGGATCGCTGCCCGGCCTGAGCAGGTCGTTGCCGCCCGCGCAGAAGCTGACCAGGTCGGGCTTCATCGCGACCGCCGTGGGGACCTGCTCGGCCACGATCTGGTCGATGAGCTTGCCACGCACGGCCAGGTTCGCGTACTGGAAGGAGGGCTCCTTGGTGGCCAGTACCTCGGCGACCCTGTCGGCCCAGCCGCGGAAGTGGCCGTCGACGCCGGGGTCGTTGAGTCCTTCGGTGAAGCTGTCGCCGAGGGCGACGAACGAACGGTAGTGCGTCATCTGATCAGGTCGGCCATCGCTCGCAGGGCAAGGACGTAGGACTGCAGGCCGAAGCCCGCGATCGTGCCCGTGGCCACGCCCGCGACGACGGAGGTGTGGCGGAACTCCTCGCGAGCGGCGGGGTTGGAGATGTGCACCTCGATCAGCGGCGCCGTCCGCATGGCGACGGCGTCGCGCACGGCGTAGGAGTAGTGGGTGAAGGCGGCGGGGTTGAGCACGACGGGGATGCGCCGGTCGGCGGCCTCGTGCAGCCAGGAGAGGAGTTCGCCCTCGAAGTCGCTCTGCCTGACCTCGACCTCGAGGCCCAGCTCCTTGCCTGTGGACACGCACAGCTCGACGAGGTCGGCGTAGGTGTCGGCCCCGTAGATCTCGGGCTCGCGAGTGCCCAGGCGCCCCAGGTTGGGCCCGTTCAGCACGTAGATCATCGCGCCACCTCGCGGTAGGCGGCCTCCAGCAGCTCCTCAGGCGGGTCCTCGAGGCGGCCGGGCTTGGCCAGGCCGTCGAGGACGACGAAGCGCTGCTTGGCGCCGCGGTTCTTCTTGTCGAGCCGCATGTGGTCGCGCAGCTCGGGCCAGGCGTCCTTGCGGTAGGAGGTGGGCAGGCCCACCGACGTCAGGATGGTGCGGGTGCGCTCGACCAGGTCGGCCCTGCCGGCCAGCTTCGACAGCTCGGCGGCGTAGACCATGCCGATCGCGACGGCCTCGCCGTGCCTGATCTGGTAGTGCTCGGCGCGCTCGATGGCGTGGGCGAGCGTGTGACCGTAGTTGAGGATCTCGCGCAGGCCCGCCTCACGCAGGTCGGCGCCGACCACGTCGGCCTTGACCTGGATCTTGCGCTCGATGAGCGCGCGGGTGTGCTCGCCCTCCGGCGTGGTGGCGGCGGCGGGGTCGTCCTCGACCAGCATGAGGATGGTCGGGTCGGCGATGAAGCCGCCCTTGATGATCTCGGCCAGCCCCGCGACGTAGTCGTCGCGGGGCATCGAGGGCAGTGTGGCCAGGTCGCAGAGCACGCCCGCCGGAGGCAGGAAGGTGCCGACGAGGTTCTTGCCCTCGGGGGTGTCGATGCCGTTCTTGCCGCCCACCGCGGCGTCGACCATCGCCAGCAGCGTGGTCGGCACCAGGACGACCTTGACGCCGCGCAGCCAGGTGCCTGCGACGAAGCCCGCCAGGTCGGTGGTCGCGCCGCCGCCCACGCCGACGACGGCGTCGGAGCGGCTGATGCCGTACCTGCCGAAGGCCGACCATAGCTGGGCGGCCACCTCGACGGACTTGGCCGCCTCGCCGTCGGGGACCGGCAGGGAGACGACGTCGTAGCCGGCCCCCTCCAGCGCCCCGCACACCGGGCGGGAGATCTCGGGCAGCGTGGCGGGATGGACGACGGCGACCGTGCGGACGCCCTCGCCCAGCAGGCCGGGCAGCTCGGCGAGCACGCCGGTGCCGATGACCACGTCGTAGGGGCTCTCGCCGCGTACCGTGATGCGGGTGGCGCTCATGCCGGCAGCCCCTTCACGATCTCCTCCACCAGTTCCTCGGGGTCGCGCTTGTCGGTGACCACTCTGAGGACAGCCAGGCGCTCGTAGATCGGGCGGCGCTCGTCCATGAGCTTCTTCAGCTGGCTGCGCGGGTTGAGCACCAGCAGCGGACGGGCCGAGCCGAGGCCGACCCGCTGGACGGCGTCGGCCAGGCCGACCTCGAGGTAGACCACGGGGTGGCCGCCGAGCAGCTCCTGGGTCTTCTCGTGCAGGATCGCGCCGCCGCCGAGGGACAGGACGCCGTCGTGCTCGGCCAGCGCCGCGCGGACCGCCTCGTGCTCCAGCTCGCGGAAGCGCTCCTCGCCGTCCTCGATGAAGATCTCGCTCACGGCCTTGCCCGCGACAGCCTCGACGTCGGAGTCGGTGTCGCGGAAGGTGAGGCCGAGCCGCTGCGCCAGCAGACGGCCCAGTGTCGTCTTGCCCGACCCTGGCGGACCGATGAGCACGACCTTGGTCATTTGATCACCATCGAGGAGAGGTATCCGGACAGGTTGCGGGCGACTTCCTCCACGGAGTCGCCGCCGAACTTCTCGAGGGCCGCGTCGGCCAGCACCAGGGCGACCATCGCCTCGGCGACGATGCCCGCCGCGGGGACGGCGCAGACGTCGGAGCGCTCGTGGTGGGCCTTGGCCGCCTCGCCGGTCTTGACATCGATCGTGGCCAGGGCCCTCGGGACGGTCGAGATCGGCTTCATCGCGACGCTGACGCGCAGCACCTCGCCGTTGGTCATGCCGCCCTCGACGCCGCCCGCGCGGTTGGTGACGCGCCTGACGCCGTCCTCGGTGGTGTACTCGATCTCGTCGTGCGCCCGCGAGCCGGGCCTGCGCGCGGTCTCGAAGCCGTCGCCGACCGCGACGCCCTTGATGGCCTGGATGCCCATGAGGGCGCCGGCCAGGCGGGAGTCGAGGCGGCGGTCCCAGTGGGTGTAGCTGCCGAGGCCGGGCGGCAGGCCGTAGGCCAGGACCTCGACGACGCCGCCGAGGGTGTCGCCGTCCTTGTGCGCCCTGTCGATCTCGGCCACCATCGCGGCGCTGCCCTCCGGGTCGGCGCAGCGGACGGGGTCGGCGTCGATCGCCTCGAGGTCGGCGGGGACGGGGAAGACGTTGCCCGGCGACTGCGCGGCGCCGATCGACACCACGTGGCTGAACAGCTCGACGCCGAGGGCCTGCCTGAGGAAGCGCTTGGCGACCTCGCCGAGCGCGACGCGAGCGGCGGTCTCGCGGGCGGAGGCCCTGTCGAGGACGGGCCTGGCGTCGTCGAAGCCGTACTTCTGCATGCCCGCCAGGTCGGCGTGGCCGGGGCGGGGGCGCGAGCGGGGCGCGTTGCGCGCCATGCCCTCGAGCTCGGCGGGGTCGACGGGGTCGGCCGCCATGACCTTCTCCCACTTGGGCCACTCGGTGTTGCCGACGCGGATGGCGACGGGGCTGCCCAGCGTGCGGCCGTGGCGCAGGCCACCGACGATGGAGACCTTGTCCTCCTCGAACTTCATCCGGGCGCCGCGGCCGTAGCCGAGGCGGCGACGGCGCAGCGCCTCGTCGATCGCGGCCGTGGTCACCTCCACCCCCGCGGGCAGGCCTTCCAGGATGGCGACGAGTTCGGGGCCGTGGGACTCTCCGGCGGTCAACCAACGCAACATGCTCACAAGTCTTCCATGCGCGGAGCGGTGAGATGGACACCGCTCACCAGGCGAGACAGAGCGCGCCTGCCAGCATGAAAGGGCCGAAGGGAAACTCCGCCGACCTGTCGGCCTTTCTCAGGACCAGGAGGGCGATGGCGTAGAGGGCGCCGAGCAGCTGTCCCGCCAGCGCAGCGGCGACCCAGGCGTTCCAGCCGACCGCGCCCGCGGCCATGCCGATCAGCCCGGCCAGCTTGACGTCGCCAAGACCCATGGCCGTCGGCCTGACGAACCACAGCACGCCGTACAGCAGCAGCAGCGCGGCGCCGCCCAGCAGCGCGTCGGCGAGGCGGCCCGTGGGGAGCAGCAGGAGGGCGAGGATCGGATAGGAGGGCAGCGTGAGGACGTCGGGCAACCGCTGGGTGCGCCAGTCGATCACGGCGAGGGCGCTCCCGACGGCCGCGGCGTACAGGAGCGCGGGCAGGTAGACCGGCTCCATCCGCCAGGCCAGCAGCGCGAACACGGCCGCGGTCGCCGCCTCGATCACCGGCTTGGCCAGGCGCACCCTGCCCGGCAGGCCGGCGAACGCCCGCCCGGCCTCGGCCCGGGGGTCGACGGGGTCGGGCTCGAACCCGTCGGCCAGCGCGCGCACCAGGACACCCACGACAAACCCCGCCAGCGCCGCCGCCCAGACCATCCCGCCATCCTCCCCGTGCTCCGGGGGCTCTGTCAGGGCTTTCCGTACGGCTCACGCACGGAACGGCCACCGCGGTCACCGGCGGGCGTGCCTCCATCACGCCGCTCCGGCGGCGCGGGCGACCCGCCGTGACGCCGGGCTCCTCGAGCGATCGGGTGGTCAGCGGCGGCGCGACCAGGGGAAGCGGCGCCGCCTCGGCTCGGTGCTCTCGGCGAATCGCGCCACGGTGACCGAGGGGCCGACCTGGTCGAGCGTGCCCGACTCCACCGCGGCCATCGCCTCGAGCACGCCGCCTTCGATGACGAAGGGCACCGGGCCCGCCACGTCCACCACCACGGCCGCCGCGCCCTCGTGCACGGCCGCCTGGCACACCTGCAGCGTGGTCGCCTGGATGGGCCGGGCGTCCTGACGCCATCGGGTGAGCGCCTCGACGCCGGTGAAGGCGATCACCGCCTGCCTGCCGTCCTTGCCGATGAGCTTGGGGAGAGCCATCTCGCTCTCCTTCTCCTGCCTGAGCCCGTGCTCGCCCACCTCGGACTCGGTCAGCAGCGCCACGACCGGCACCAGCAGCCTGGACGTGCTCAGCACCGACAGGACGGCGGTGGCGTCGGCCGTACCTGAGGAGAAGGCGGTCAGCGCGGCGGCGACGGCGTCGTCGGCGCTCCCGTCGTCACCTGGGACAAGGGGCTGCGGAATGCTCGGCACAACGTCCGAGACTACCGGGCCCTGCGGGCCGGTCCGCGACGTCCCGGTCCGGCCTCAGCCGGCCTCGGCCGGCCTCACGTCCCGGCGGGGGCCACCCACTCCACGAGCTGGACCACGACGCCGTTGGGGTCGGCGAGCTGCAGCAGCTTCTCCCCCACGGCTCCTGGCGCAGCTCCATGGTGATGTTGGCGCCCTCGCGAACGAGCCTGTCGAACTCCGCCGCGATGTCGGTCACCGTGAAGGCGACGATGACGCCCGCGGGCCGCTGGTGGCGCATCTACTTCGACTCGTTCGCGACCCGCCACCCCGGCTGCGACGTGCGCCACCGCCACCTCGACTTCGGCAACCCCTTCGGCCGGCTGCGCACGGGCGAGGCCGACCTGGCGATCGTGTGGCTGCCCGTCGAGGAGCGCGACCTGACCGTCGGCCCCGTCGTCTTCACCGAGCCCGTCGTGCTCGCCATGTCGGCGACCCACCCGCTGGCCGCCAGGGTGTCGGTCTCCCCCGCCCGCTGGGCTCTCGTCTGGCGCTCGGCCGCGGAGACCTGCCTCATCCGCGACTTCGCCGAGATCGTCCACGACCTGGGACCCCTGGCCCTCTGAGCGACGTCAGGTTCTCCCGTCTCAGTAGAGTGGTCGGTATGGGCATGATCGGTACCGTTGGGCTGGTGTTGCATCCTCGGCGTGACTCCGAGACAGCGATCGAGACGATCGTCTCGTGGGCCACCGCCAGAGGCGTCACGGTGCTGGGCCTGCCCGACGAGGTGGACCGCATCCACTGCAGCGCCGTCGCGGTGGAGCCCGAGGTGCTGTGCGAGCGCGCCGACCTGCTCGTCAGCCTCGGCGGCGACGGCACGATGCTGCGCACCATGCGGCTCATCGCGGGGCTCAAGACGCCCATCCTCGGCGTGAACCTGGGCAGGCTCGGCTTCCTCGCCGAGATCGACGTCGACGAGCTGCCCGAGGCGCTGTCGGCGATCGACGAGCACCGCTACACCGTGGAGCCGCGCATGGCGGTGCGCGCGGCGCTGGGCGACGGCCAGGAGGTGACCGCGTTCAACGACATCGCGCTGGTGCGGGTGCCGGGCGACGGCATCGCGGCGGTGTCGGTGGCCGTGCAGGGCCATCCGTTCGTGCGTTACGCGGCCGACGCGGTCATCATGGCGACCTCGACAGGGTCGACGGCCTACAGCTTCTCCGCGGGAGGCCCGATCGTCTCGCCGCTGGTCGAGGGGTTCCTGGTGGTGCCCGCCGCGGCGCACTCGTCGTTCAACAGGGCGGTCATGCTGTCGGCCGACGAGGAGGTCACGCTGGAGCTGCTGCCGACCAGCGGCACGCTGGCCGTCGAGGTGGACGGCGCGGTGATGGGCACGCTGGCCCCCGGCGACCGGCTGAACGTGACCGCCGTGCTGGGTGCCTCCTGGGTCGTACGGCTGGGCACGACGACCTTCTACGAGCGCGCCCGCCGCAAGCTGCGGGTCAACGGGAGCGCGGAGGTCGACTGAGCCATGCGGATCGCGGTGGCCGCCGACAGCCTCGACGGCGTGGCCGCGCGGATCGTCGGCGAGCTGCGCGAGCGAGGGCACGAGGTGGTGACGCACGGCGCGCTGAACGAGGCCGAGCGCGACGACTGGGCCTGGGCCTGCGAGGCGGCGGCGCGCGACGTGGCCGAGGGCAGGGCAGAGCAGGCGGTCGTGTGCTGCTGGACGGGCACGGGCGCCTCCATCGCGGCCAACAAGGTGCGGGGCGTGCGCGCCGCGCTGTGCGCCGACGGCGCGCGCAGGTGGAACGACGCGAACGTGCTGGCGCTGAGCCTGCGTGTGGTCTCCGAGCCGCTGCTGAAGGAGATCCTCGACGCGTGGTTCGCGGGTACGGCCAGCACGGACCCCGCCGACGTGGCCAACGTGGAGCACCTCGAGACCTGACGGCGCCCGGCCGCGGTCCCGCCGGGCGGCGTGCAGGACGGGCAGCCACCGATGAGCGCGGTGGCCGCGCCCGTGCGCGCCGTGACGGCCTGGCCTGAGGTCAGGACAGGTCGGCGATGGCGGCCACAGGACCACCGCCTGAGGGTCCCTGGTGGACGGCGGCCACGGAGACGAACACGGCGGGATCGCCCGTGACCGAGGCGGCCACGCCGCCGACGGTGGCCTTGATCTGACGGTGCCAGTGCACGTCGGAGTCGTCGAGCATGATGTTGCGCCGTCCCCGCACACGTCCCGAGGGGTCGGCCTCGCACTTCATGAAGACGTTGACCAGGCGTCCGCCGAGGTCGGTGTGGTGCGGACGCTCGGGAAGCTCCAGGCCCGAGTCGCGGATGGCCTCCCAGATGCCGTCGGCGTCGAGGGCGTCCTTCATGACGCTGTGCCCGATGCGGTAGCGCCCGCCGATGCCTCTGACGTTGCCGACGACGACGATCTGGGCGCGGTCCAGCTCGACGCCGCTGGAGCAGGAGGCGACGCTGCTGTAGAGCGACAGGTCGCGGTGGATCTGGTCGGCCGAGGGCATCTCGATCTCGCCGAGGGCGACGGCGACGCCGAGGGCGGTGGTGGAGTTCGACAGGTCCATGGAGGGGCCGGTCTCCTCGATGGCGGTGTCCTTGCCCCTGCTCTTGGCGTCGGTGATGGTGGCCAGGGTGAGCAGCGGGGTCTTGGTCTGCACGTAGTGGACGTCGCGCGGGTCGTCGATGCCGGCGACCTTCATCGCCTCTCGCACGCCCGCGGCGACCTTCTCCACCATGGCGGGGCGGCCGATGTCCTCGGGCAGGATCACCTCGCTCATGGCCACGCCGACCGAGATCCTGGGCTCGTCGGAGGCGGGGGCGTCGGCGGTGGTGGCGAAGATCGTGGCGTGCGGGCTCAGCACGCCGTCGGTGCCGCCCGACCACACCAGCGGCACGCTCTCGGGCGCGGGATGGCCCTTCCTGGCCAGCACCCCGCGGAAGGCGGTGTCGGCCAGGATGCGGGTGTAGTCGTTGACGCCGCCGTTGCCCTCGGTCTTGCCGACCACCGCGAGCACCCGGTGCGCCTCGATCACCCCGTCGTCGATGAGCTTCTCGAGCCCTGAGGCGTCGGTCACGCTCTCGATGGCGACCTTGCGCACTTCGATCGGTTCGGGCATCTATCTCTCCACTCTCGTTCCTGCGCCTGGATCGGCGATGTGCTCCAGCGAGGTGATCACGGCCCGCTCGCCGCCTGCCGCGACGAACCGCAGGACCGCCTCCACCTTCGGTCCCATGCTCCCCCCGGCGAAGTGCCCAGCGGCGTGCAGGACACGCAGCTCACCGGCGGAGATCTGACCGATCGGCCTCGGGTCCCGCCCGCCGTAGCCGACGACGGCCTGCGGCACGTCGGTCGCGATGACCAGGATCCGCGCCCCGACGGCCCGCGCCAGCACCGCCGCCGCGAGGTCCTTGTCGACGACCGCCTCCACGCCCGTCAGCGAGCCGTCCCGCTGCCGCACCACGGGAACCCCGCCGCCGCCCGCGGCCACCACCGTGAAGCCCGCGGCCATCAGCGCGGTCGCGGCGGGCGCGTCGAGGATCTCCAGCGGCTCAGGTGAGGCGACCACGCGCCGCCAGCCGCGTTCGAAGCGCCGCCAGCTCTGGCCGAGCTTTTCGAACCTGCGCGCCTCCGCCTCGGTGAAGTAGCGTCCGATCGGCTTGACCGGATCGGCGAAGGCGGGGTCGCCCGCGTCGACCAGCGTGCGGGTGACGACCGTGGCGGCGGGGCGGCCGAGCGCGTTGAGGATCAGCGTGCCGATCGTGGCCTGTGTCTGCGCGCCGCACCAGTCGAGCGGCACGGGCGGCACGACGGCGGCCGCGAGCTGGTTCTTCAGCAGCAGGTTGCCCACCTGCGGCCCGTTGCCGTGGGTGAGCACCACCTGGTGCCCGGCGTCTATCAGCGCCCTGACCTGCCGCATCGCCGCCTCGACCGCGTTCTGCTGAGCCTGCGGCGAGGCGCTGCCGTCAGGACCTGTCATGGCGTTGCCGCCCAGCGCGACGAGTACCCGTTCACCCACCCTCGCGACGCTACCCACGCTGGACAAGGCGTTCATTGGCAACCTTTGCCCATGATGTGAGGGGCGGCATGGCGGACGCCGTCCGCGGGTCATCTCGGGACAAAGGTAGCCTCACGGACGTGATTCGCACCGCACACGTCAACGGCGTCGACCTTTCCTACAGGGAGGAGGGCGACCCCGCGGCCCCCACGCTGGTCCTGCTGCACGGGCGCACCGCCGACCACAACAACTGGAACCCGTTCATCCGCCGCTTCGCCGAACGCTTCCACGTGATCGCGCCCGACCTGCGGGGACACGGCGCCAGCGAGCGCCCCGGCCGCTACGAACTGCCCGACATGGCCGAGGACGTCGTGGCCCTGCTCGGCGCGCTCGGCGTGGACCAGGCCATCCTGATCGGCCACTCCCTCGGCGGCGTGGTCGCCTACCACCTGGCCATGAACCACCCCGAGCGGGTCTCGCTGCTGGTGCTGGAGGACCCGCCCGCGCCGGTGCCGCACGAGCGGCCCGCGCTGGTGGACGACTCCCCCATGATGGTCGAGACCGAGCGTCAGATCGTCTCTCCCGACCCCGCGTGGGCCGAGGGGCTGAAGCGCGTCACGGCTCCCACGCTGGTGCTGGCAGGCGGACCCGCCAGCCATGTCATCGCCGAGCCGCTGGCCGACCTCATCCCCGGCGCGAAGCTGGTCACCATCGGCGTGGGGCACCTGATCCACGCCGACGCGCCCGAGGAGTTCTGGGCGGCCGTCGGGCGGTTCCTGGAATAGCTCAGCCGAGGCAGGCGCGGAAGACCCGCGTGAGACGGTCGACGACCGCCTCACGCCGCCACTCGCCGGCCGGGCCGAAGACCCTGCGCAACTGGGCGCTGCCCATGATGAGGGCGGTGGCGAGGGAGGCGCGCATCTCGGCGTCGTCGCCCGGCAGGCGCTCGCTCAGCGGCTCGAGTATCGCGGTGCGGATGCGCTCGCGGATGATCTCCTGGATCTCCGAGGTGGGCGTGGAACGCGCCAGGGTGGCCACCAGCACGCTGTCGCCCGGCGAGGTCAGCCGGTCGGCGACGTACTCGGCCAGCGCCCTCGGCAGGTCGCCGCCCGCCTCGTCGAACACGCCGGGGAAGCGGCCCTGTTCGGCGATCACCTCGGCGAACAGGTCACGCTTGCTGCCGAAGTAGCGGTTGATCAGCGAGAGGTTCGCCTCCGCCCTCGCCGCGATGAGGCGCATCGTCACCTGGTCGTAGCCGTGTTCGGCGAACAGCTCTCTGGCCGCCTCCATGATGCGCAGCCTGGTGGCGTGCCTGTCGCGCAGCCGTACCTCTTCCACACCTGGATCCTCCCACCTGGGAGCGCGTGCGGAGACGCGAAAGGGCGCTCCCTTGGGCAAGGGAGCGCCCGCCGTGCTTCTCGTGGAGGTCAGACCGTGACGAGGGCGGCCTCGGCCTCGAGGGTCGCGGCCGTCGCGTTGATCACCGCGGCGATCCGCAGCGCCTCCTGGATCTGCTCACGCGGCATGCCCGCGCCGCGCAGCACCTGCTCGTGCGACTCCAGGCAGCGGCCGCAGCCGTTGACCGCCGAGACCGCGAGGCACCACAGCTCGAAGTCGACCTTGTCGACGCCGGGGTTGCCGATGACGGTCATGCGGAGCTTGGCCGGCATCGTGCTGTACTGCTCGTCGCCGATGAGGTGCGTGGCCCGGTAGTAGACGTTGTTCATCGCCATGATCGAGGCGGCGGCCTTGGCGGCCTTGAACGCCTCGGCCGACAGGTTGCCGGCGGCCTCGCCCGCGACCTCGGCGATGACCTGCGCCGACCTGGTGGCCATCGCGCACGCCAGCGCCGCGCCCCACAGCTGCTGGTCGGTCAGCGACGACGTCGTCGTGACCGAGCCCAGGTTGAGCTTGGTGTCCTTGGCGTAGTCGGGCAGAGCGGCCTTCAGGTTGTCGATGCTCATGCGCCCTCCTTCGTCGGTCGCACAAGCATCAGATGGCTGTGTTCCCTGCGCTCGCTTCGCTCGCTCATGCGCCCAGCAGCGCCTTCGCGTCGAGGCCCTTCTCGCCCTTGTTCCAGTTGCACGGGCACAGCTCGTCGGACTGCAGCGCGTCGAGGACCCGCAGGACCTCCTTGACGTTGCGGCCGACCGAGCCCGCGGTGACCATGGCGAACTGGATCTCGTTGTTGGGGTCCACGATGAAGGTGGCGCGCTGGGCGACGCCGTCCTCGCCGAGGACGCCGAGCGCCGACGACAGCTCGCGCTTGATGTCGCTCAGCATCGGGAAGGGCAGGTCGCGCAGGTCCTCGTGGTCCTTGCGCCAGGCGTGGTGGACGTACTCCGAGTCGACGGAGACACCGAGCACCTGGGCGTCGCGGTCGGCGAAGTCCTCGTTGAGCCGGCCGAACTCGGCGATCTCGGTGGGACACACGAAGGTGAAGTCCTTCGGCCAGAAGAACACCACGCGCCACTTGCCCTCGTAGGACTTGTGGTTGATCTCCGCGAACGCCTTGTCGGGGTCGAGGTCGACACAGGCGGTGAGTTCGTACTCGGGGAACTTGTCACCAACGGTGAGCACGTGAATATCTCCTTGAGGAAGACGTCGTTGTCAGGGCTTCAGGGTGCCTCACCTAGCATTGATCCGAGAAATCGAGCAGTCGGACGAATCTGAGAGGTGATTCCTATCAGTGAGCCCTCGCCCACCCTCGCTCAGCTGCGCGCGTTCCTCGCTGTAGCCGACCATCTCCACTTCAGGGAGGCGGCCACGGCGCTGCGGATGAGCCAGCCGGCGCTGTCGGCGTCGGTCTCCGCGCTGGAGGAGATCCTCGACACCCAGCTGCTGGAGCGGACCACCCGCAGGGTGCTGCTCACCCCTGCGGGCGAGCGGGTGGCCGTGCACGCGACCAGGGTGCTCGCGGCGGTCGACGACCTCATCGGCGAGGTGGACAGGAACCGCGAGCCGTTCAGCGGGCCCGCGCACCTCGGGGTGATACCGACCGTCGCGCCGTACGTGCTGCCCGCGCTGCTGCCGATGTTCGCCAGACGCTTCCCGCACCTGAAGCTGACGGTGCACGAGGCCAAGACCGAGACGATCGTGGAGGAGGTGCGCGAGGGCAGGCTCGACCTGGTGCTGCTGGCGCTGCCGACCGAGACGAGCGGGCTGGTGGAGGAGCCGCTCTACGACGAGGACTTCCTGCTGGCGCTGCCCGAGGGGCATCCCCTGACCGCCGAGGACGCGCCGCTGAGCAGGTCGGCGCTGAAGGGCCTCGACATCGTGCTGCTCAACCAGGGCCACTGCCTGCGCGAGCAGGCGATAGACGTGTGCAGGGAAGTGGGGGCGCGGGCCACCGCGACCACCTACGCCACCAGTCTGCCGACGCTGGTGCAACTGGTGGCGGGCGGGCTCGGGGTGACCCTGCTGCCGGAGTCGGCGGTGCCGGTGGAGACGGGCAAGAGGGTACGGCTGGCGCTGCGCCGCTTCGCCCATCCCGCGCCGGGGCGGACGATCGGCCTGGCCTACAGGGCGAGCTCGGCGCGGGCGGCGGAGTACGCGCAGCTGGCCAAGGCGGTGCGCGGGGCGGTCAGGCAGCGCAAGCTGCCGGTGAAGGTGATCTCCTGAGGCGTCCCCGCGCGCCGGCCTCCCTCCGGATCAGTCGCCGAACGGCCAGCCGGTGACCGGCGGGCGAGGCGCCCTGGCGGGGGCCAGGCCCAGCGCGCCCAGCGACTCGGCCAGCTTGACCGCTGCGCCCACGCCGTCCACGACGACGCGCCCCGTGGCCGCCGCGACGTCGGCGGCCATGCCCGCCATGCCGCCGCAGCCCAGCACGACGACCTCGGTCGCGGCCAGCGCCGCGACGCCCGTCACCGCCTCCAGCGCCCGCTCCCGCCGCTCGACCAGGTCGGGCACGCTCTGCCCCGAGGCCAGTACGGCGGCGCAGGCCGCGTCGAGGCGCAGCGCCCTGAGGCGGTCCTCGACGATCGGCACCGCCGCGGTGGTGGAGGTGACGATCGTGTAGGAGGCTCCGAGCGCGCGGGCCAGCAGCGGGCCGCACTCGGTGATGTCGAGCACGGGCGCGGCGGTCAGCTCCTGCGCGGCCTCCTTGCCAGGCTCGCCGAAGCCCGCCATGACCACGGCGTCGGCGGGCGTGCGCGCGATGACCTCCAGCACGCCGACCGCGCTGAACAGCACCTCCGACTGCCCCGTCAGCTCGAAGGGGCCGCGCCCCGGCGCGAGCGTGGTGACGGTGGTGCCCGGCGCGGCGGCGGCGCGGGCCGCCGCGTGGATCAGGCGGGTGCAGCCGTCGACGCGGTTGGGGTTGACCACCAGGATCTCCATGCCGCGTAACGGTATACCAGTATTAGCCGAGTCGCTTGAGCCTGGTCACCGCCTCGTCGATGACCTCGTCCTTCTTGCAGAAGGCGAACCTGACGAAGTGCCTTCCGCGCTCGGGGTGGTCGTAGAAGACCTGCGTCGGGATGGCCACCACGCCTGCCAGCTCGGGCAGGCGCCTGGTCAGCTCGAGCCCGTCGGTGAAGCCCAGCGGCCTGATGTCGGTCTGCACGAAGTAGGTGCCCGACGGCTTCAGCACCTCGAAGCCCGCGCCCGACAACCCGCTCATGAGCCTGTCGCGCTTGCTCTGCAGCGCCGCCCGCAGCTCGGCCACCCAGCCCAGCTCCTCGCGCAGGCCGTGCGCCACGGCCAGCTGCCAGGGCCCGCCCACGGTGAAGGTGAGGAACTGCTTGACCGTCTGCGCCGCCCGCGTCAGCTCGGGCGGCGCGCACACCCAGCCGGTCTTCCATCCCGTGACGGAGAACGTCTTGCCCGCGGAGGAGATCATCACGGTCCTCTCACGCATGCCGGGCAGCGTGGCGAGCGGGACGTGCGCGACGCCGTCGAAGGTGAGGTGCTCGTAGACCTCGTCGGTGATCGCGATCAGGTCGCGCTCCTGGCACACCTCGGCGATGACGGCCAGTTCCTCGCGGGTGAAGACCGTGCCCGTCGGGTTGTGCGGGGAGTTGACGAGGATCGCCCTGGTGCGCGGTGTGACGGCGGCGCGCAGCTCGTCGGGGTCGAAGGTGAAACGGCCCTCCTTCGGGCGCAGCGTGACCGCGGCCAGCCTCGCGCCGGCCAGCGCGATGGAGGCGGCGTAGGAGTCGTAGTAGGGCTCGAAGGCGATCACCTCGTCGCCCTGCTCGCACAGGGCCAGCACCGTCGCCGCGATGGCCTCGGTCGCCCCGACGGTGACCAGCACCTCGCCGTCGGGGTCGTAGTCGAGACCGTAGTGCAGCCTCCTGTGCTCCGACACCGCCTGCCGCAGCTGCGGCAGACCCGGCCCCGGCGGGTACTGGTTGACGCCCGACCTGATGGCCTCCACCGCGCGGTCGAGCATCGAGGCGGGGCCGTCGGTGTCGGGGAAGCCCTGCCCCAGATTGATCGACCCGGTCCTTACGGCCAGCGCGCTCATCTCGGCGAAGATGGTGGTCCCGAACCGTCGCATGCGGGAAACAAGGGGATCGCTCACAGAGCCAGACTATTAGTCTCGAGGGGTGATCACCCGGGTCGTCCTCGCCCTCACCCTCGTGTCCGGCCCTCTGACCGCCGCTCCCGTCCCCCTGGAGGCCAGGGCGTGTCCCGTCGCGATGCCCGAGGGAACACGGTGCGGCTTCCTGGTGGTGCCCGAGCGCCGCGACGCCCCCGGCACGACGATCAGGGTGGGCTACGCCGTCCACCGGTCGGACGCTCCCTCGGGCGATCCGGTGGTCTACATGAGCGGCGGCCCCGGCTCGGCCTCCATCCAGCTCACCGGCTACCTGGCGGCGCTCTTTCCCGACCGCGACGTCGTGACCGTCGAACAGCGCGGCAGCAGGTTCTCCAAGCCCACCCTCGGCTGCCCCGAGACCGTGGCGGCGATGCTCGACCGGCTGCGCGCCCCCGGCGCCGACATGGCCAGGGGCGCGCGCGACTGCCGCAGGCGCCACCAGGAGGCGGGCGTCGACCTGCGCGGGTACACCACCAAGGAGATCGCCGCCGACGTCGTGGACCTGCGCAAGGCGCTCGGCTACGAGAAGTGGAACCTGTTCGGCGTCAGCTACTCCACCAGGGTGATGGTGGACGCGGCCGCCGCCGACCCCGGCGGGACCGCCGCCGTCGTGCTCGACTCCTTCCTGCCGCAGGAGGTGTCCTGGTACGGCGACGCCGACCGCAACCTGGACGACACGGTGGCCGCGCTCGGCATCGACGAGGATTTCGAGGTGATGACCGGGCGACTCAACGACGACCCCGCCCTGGTGCCGACCACCGACCCGCTGACCGGCAGGGCGTTCACCGCCAGGCTGACGGGCGACGACGTGGCGACCGTGCTGGCCGAGGGGCTGCACGACACGAGCGTGATCGCCGCGGCGCCCGCGCTGGTCGGCGCGCTCGCCGAGGGGCACGACGAGCTGCTGCGCCCGCTGGCCGACCAGACGGGCCCCGGCCTGGCCTCCCACGAGTTCGGGCTCTACCACGCCGTCCAGTGCCAGGACGAGGCCACCTTCCCCGACAGGTCGCGCCTGTTCACGGTGAACGTGGACAGGGCGGTGTGCGCGGAGTGGCGGCTGCCGGCCTCGAAGCCGACGAAGGCGAGCACGAAGGCGCCCGTCCTGGTGCTCGCAGGACAGTACGACCCCACCACGCCCCCCAGGACCGCCAGACCCGCCGCCGAGCGGCTGCCCCACGCCCGCTTCGTCGAGTTCGCGGGGGTGGGACACGCGGTGTTCCTCTCCGACCGGTGCGGCGCACGCACCATCGCCGCCTTCCTGGCCGATCCCGAGGGCTGGAAGCAGCCCTGCGACCCCTCCGTGCGCCGCCTTCCCGCTGTGCGGCCCGGCGACCTACACGTCACAGGCGCCCCCTACCAGGCGATGACCGCTCCGTGGCTGGCCGCGCCGGCGGCGCTGTTCGTGCTGGCCAGCCTTGCCCAGCTGGTCACGGGCGCGATCAGGGGCAGGGCGCTGACCGCCTTCGCGGGCCTGACGGGCCTGGCGTTCACCGGCCTGGCCGCCGACGCGGTGTGGGGGCTGACGAAGGTGAACGAGACGGCACTGGCCGTGGGCGTGCCGCGCGTGCTGGAGTTGTACGGGTGGATCGCGGTGGGTTCGGCGTTGCTTACCGTCGCGGCGCTGGCTCGCGCCCGTACAATCCCCAACAGCCTGGCCGCGACCGTCGCGGCGGGGTTCCTCGTATGGTGGTGGTCCTGGTTCCTTTGACGCGCATCAGAGAGCTCGACGCGCTCCGCGGCTTCGCGGTGTGCGGGATCATGCTGGTCAACACCTGGCAGCACCACGAGGGGCCCAAGGGCGAGTGGTGGATCGAGACCTTCTTCCAGGGCCGCTTCTACCCGATCTTCTCGCTGCTGTTCGGCATCAGCTTCGTGCTGGTGCTGCGCGGCGCCTCCCGGTGGGTGCTGCTGCGCAGGCTGCTGTGGCTGCTGCTGTTCGGGCTGATCCAGCACACCTGGTACGAGGGCGAGGTGCTGACCGACTACGCGCTGTTCGGGCTCGGTGTGCTGCTGCCCGTCTCGTTCCTGTCGCCAGGATGGCCGATCCTGGTGCTCGGTGTCGCGGCGCTCGGGTGGGGCACGTGGATGGGCGGCGGCGTCCTGATCGTCCCTGGGCTCTTCCTGATCGGCATGACGCTGATGGAGCTGCGGCCCGGCCGTCGCTGGCTGCTGCCGGGCCTCGTGGTGTCCGCGGCCGTCTCGGCGGTGTTCACGTGGCTCTATCCGATCACCCAGCAGTGGTGGATCTACGTGGTCGCCGGGCTGGCGGGGGCGGCGGCCTACTCCATCGCGATCCTGTACCTGCGGCCGCGCTGGCTGGAGCCCCTGGGCAGGATGGCGCTGACCAACTACGTCACCGGCACCGTGGTCATCGTGCTGACCGGCCCCACCCGCTGGCCGGTGCTGGCGGTGACGGGGGTGACGCTGCTGGCGCAGCTGCTGTTCAGCTGGTGGTGGCTGTCCAGGTTCAGGTACGGCCCGCTCGAGTGGGCGTGGCGGGCGCTCACCCGGTGGAAGCCGGTGGGCAACAGGCTCGTCTCTTCTGACCGTTGACGGCGCCCCCGCCCCCGGATACACGAGTAGCGGAAGGACTGTCCAAGGTCGGGAGACACTGTGACGCTACGGCTGTCGTTCGCCGTGCTCGTGCTCGCCTCGTTCGTTCTCGGGATCGCCGGCTTCGCCGCCTTCCTGGGGCCAGGCTCGTCCGTGTTCGACCTCGTCTACTACTCGCTGCAGCTGTTCGTCCTCGATCCCGCGCCCTTCGACGTCGGCCACGCGCCCCTGGGATGGGCGCTGGAGGTGGCCCGCTTCACCGCGCCGGCCGCGACCGTCTACGCCCTGGTGGCCGGTGTGCTGCTGCTGTTCTCCACCGAGATCAGGCGGCTGCGCGCCCGCCGTTCGCGCGGGCACGCGGTGATCTGCGGCACCGGCCCGATCGCGCAGGCGCTGACCCAGCGCCTGCGTACGGCGCGCCGCACCGTCGTGCGGATCGCCGCCTCCCCCAGCGCCGACAGGGCCGTCATGCACGTCGCGGGCGACCCCAGGGATCCCGCCGTGCTGCGCGCCGCGGGCGTCGAACGCGCCTCGGTCCTGTACGCCTGCGAGGGCGACAGCGCGACCAACACCGCGATCGCGCTGGCCGCGCACGCCCTGCGCAGGCCCGGCAGCCGCCCCCTCGCCGCCTACGGGCTCATCTCCGATCCCGACCTGTGCGCGGCGCTGCGCGCCAGACGCCTCGGCCTGACCCGCCCCACCGGTCTGCACCTCGACTTCTTCAACCCCGACGCGCTGGCTGCCAGGGCGTTGCTGAAGAGCGACCCGATCGGCGAACCGGCGCCCGTCATGATCATCGGTCTCGGCACGTTCGGCAGGATGCTGCTGCTGGAGCTGGCCAGGCAGTGGCGCCCGCGCTCGCCGGCGGCGGGCCCGCTGCCCGTCACGGTCGTCGACGCGGAGGCGTCCGGCGTCGTGGCGGCCCTGTCCGTCAGGCACGACCTGCTGCTGAAGTCCTGCGAGCTGACCGCGCTCGACCTGGAGCCCGAACAGGTGAGCCGGCCCGGCGCGCTGCCCGAGGGGCCGCCGCGCAGGGTCTACGTCTGCTACCCCGACCAGGACCTCGCGCTGAAGACCGCGCTGACCTCGCTGCGGCTGTGGGGAGGCGGCCCGGGGTCACTGGTCGTCCGGGTCGAGCACGCCGCGGCCTTCGACGCGGGCCTGCTGGAGGGGCTCGACGGCGCGCTCAGGGTCTTTCCCGTCACCGACGCCGCCGCCGATCCCGGGCTGATCGCCGAGGACCTGGTGGAGACCCTGGCCACGACGGCGCACCACCACTACCTCGCCGGCCAGGCGAGCAGGGGCGGCAGCCCGTCGCTCAACTCCTCGCTGGTGCCGTGGGAGGAGCTGGAGGAGGACAAGAAGGAGTCCAACAGGCTGCTGGCCGAGGACATCGGCAGGAAGCTCAGGGAGGTCGGCTGCGCTCTCGGCCCCCGGGTCGATCCCGAGCTGGGCTACGCCTTCACCAAGGAGGAGATCGAGGTTCTCGCCGAGATGGAGCACGTGCGCTGGATGCGGATGATGCTGGCACGCGGCTGGAGGCACGGACCGCTGAGGGACGCGGCGAAGCGGACACATCCCGACATAGAAGATTGGGCCGCCTTGTCGATCTCGGCGAAGGAGAAGGACCGCGAGACGATCAGGAACCTGCCCGACATCCTGGCCATCGCGGGCTTCCAGGTGGTGCGCACCCGATGACGAAGCTCGCCGTGACAGGCCACAGGGCGCTGACCCCGCACACCGTCGAGCTGGTCGGCAGGGCGCTGCGCGAGGAGCTGGCCGGCGCGGGGCCGGGGCTGGTGGGACTGTCCTGCCTGGCCGAGGGCGCCGACCAGATCTTCGCGGCCGAGACGATCGCGGCGGGCGGCGAGCTGCGCGCCGTCCTGCCCGCCCGCCGCTACAGGGACAGCCTGCCCGCGGCGGCCCGCCGCACTTACGACCTGCTGCTCGGCAAGGCGAGCCAGGTCGTCCTGCTGCCCTTCGACGAGGCGGGCGTGCCCGCCTACCTCGCCGCCGCGAAGGCGATGCTGGAGGCCGCCGACGAGCTGGTGGCCGTCTGGGACGGCGGGCCGCCCGCAGGGCCCGGCGGCACGGCCGACGTGGTCGCCATGGCCAGGCGGGCGGGCAAGCCCGTCCGGGTGATCTGGCCGCCCGGTTCCATGCGGGCATAGTCTCGGAGGCGTGACGAGAATCGCCCTGTGCCAGCTGCCGGTCTCCCCCGATCCCGCCGCCAACCTCAAGCGGGCCACGGAGGCCCTGGCCAGGGCGCAGGGCGCCGACCTGGCGATCTTCCCCGAGGCCACCCTGACCAGGTTCGGCAGGAGCGTCAGCGACCTGGCCGAGCCGCTCGACGGGCCCTTCGTCACCGGTCTGGCCGCGGCGGCCCGCGAGCATGGCGTCGCGGTGATCGCAGGGGTGTTCGAGCCCGCCGAGGGCAGGGTTCACAACACCGCCGTCGCGATCGACGCCTCGGGCGCGGTCGTGGCCGCCTACAGGAAGATCCACCTGTTCGACTCCTTCGGCTTCCGCGAGTCAGAGCTGGTCGCCCCGGGCTCCGAGCCGGCCGTGGTCGAGCTGGCCGGGCTCAGGATCGGCCTGCTCACCTGCTACGACATCCGCTTCCCCGAGCTGGCCAGGGCGCTGGTCGACAGGGGCGCCGACCTGTTCGCGGTGATCGCCGCCTGGGGTTCGGGCCCGCTCAAGGAGGACCACTGGATCACGCTGGTGCGCGCCAGGGCCCTGGAGAACACCATGTGGACCGCCGCCGTCGGCCAGGCGCCCAACCCCTCCGAGTCGGGCGACGGATTCGGCATCGGGCGCAGCATGCTGGTCGACCCGCTGGGCGTGGTCCGCGCCGACCTGGGTAGCGGACCCGCCGTGCAGGTGGTCGAGGTCGATCCCGAGGCGACCGCGTCGGCTCGCGCGGCCCTGCCCTGCCTCGAACACAGAGTGCTGTAGGCCAAGAGATCGTAAAGTGGTGTCGTGAACGAGCGTAGGACGCAGATGCAGAAGGTGGTGCCGCCTCGGCTGCTCGTGCCCTACCTCTCGGGCAAGCGCACGGTCATCTCCGGCTACGTCTACAGAGTCCAGGACTGCGCGCGGCTGACCACGCCGCGCACCCTGTTCCTGGGGCTCGACCTGTCGTTCGAAGGATCGGAGCTGAGCGCGGAGGTGCCCGAGCTGTACGTCATGCGGTGGTACGCACGAGACGTCGACACCTACGCGGTGCCGTACGGGCCGCACATGGGCGGCGACTGGAGCGACGCGCCGCCGTTTGCGGGGAACGGGTTCACCACCTCGCGCGAGCACGTGGTGCCCCAGTTCCACACCGCGCCGATGCCGATCCCCGCGGGGGCCGAGATCGTGCACGTGAGCGACAGGGGCGAGCGGCCCTTCGCCCTCTACGACGGGCTCACCTGGCGGCCCTCCGCATGAGCGACGAGATCGTTCCCGTGGCCTCGGGGTTCGTCGCCCGCCACAGGGGACACACCCATCCGGCGGCGATCGGCCCCGACAGCGACGAGGTCGTGCTGTTCAGCGAGGAGGAGCTCGAGGGCTTCGAGGCCGCCTCCGGCTACTGGCGGCGTACCGTGGACCGCTCCGACCTGGAGTGGCTCGTGCTGGTGCGCACGGTCGGCGCCTTCGGCGGCGAGCCGTGCGTCATCCTCGACGAGGACGACGACGGCCTGCACATCGCCTACACCGGCCACAGCGGCATGAAGGCCGAGGCCCTCGGCTACTGGATGGTCGACCACGGCGCCTACGAGGTCGTCGTGCCACGCGAAGAGGTCTTCTCGATCAGGGTCGAGCGCCTGCCCGTCACGTAGAAAAATCTCGGCGCCGCCGTCAACCGGCCGTCCCCTCAGGGGTCTCTCAGATGTGATGGAAACACCCACCATGACGCCCGCGCCCCCGGGCCACGCGGAGCTGTTCGCCGCCCACTACGGCTCGCTCGTACGGCTGGCGGGTCTGCTGGGCGCGGACGACCCCGAGGACATCGCCCAGGAGGCGTTCGCCAGGCTGCACACCCGCCGCCTGCGTGACGAGGGGGCCGCACTCGGCTACCTGCGCTCGATCGTCTGCAACCTGACCCGCAACCGGCTGCGGCACCTGCGCATCACGCGGCTGCGCCGTCCCGAGCCGCCCGAGCACGCCCGCAGCAGCGAGCACGCCGTCCTGGTGGCGGAGGAGCACCGTGAGCTGCTGGCCGCCCTCGACGCGCTGCCGCGCCGTCAGCGCGAGGCGCTGATCCTGCGCTACTGGCTCGACCTGTCCGAACGAGAGATCGCCGAGGCCATGGGCGTGACGCCCGGCTCGGTGAAGACGCACGCCAGCCGCGGCCTCGCCGCCCTGAGGGGGAAGCTGTGAACGACCTCGAAGAGCGCCTGCGCGCCGCCCTCGACGCCAGGGCCCAGACCTACGAGACCAGCCCGACCGCCTGGCTGCGCGTGCAGGAGCGCAGGCGCGGGCCGCTGCGCCGGTGGGGGGTTGTCCTGGTCGCGCTGCCCGTCGCGCTGGTCGCTCTGCTCGTGCCCGTCCTGCTCGGCGGGTTCCAGGGGGGTCAGGTGATGACGGGACCGCCACCCAAGCCGACCCCCGTCGGCCAGGCGCTGGTCATCGACAACCCGGCCGAGAACCGGCCGATGCGGCTGTGGCTGGCCAGGGACCATGAGGGCGCACTGGTCTTCTGCAGGGCCGTCCAGTACGCGGGCGGTGCCAGCAGCGACGGGTGTGGATCCACTTTCGTCAACCGCGAGAGTGAAGCCGCCTGGCTCGAAGGGTCCACGGAGTCGGTGCCGCCGCGCGAGAAGGTCCTCGCCTACGGCGCGGCGCGCGCGAACGTCGCGAAGGTGACGGCGGTGACCAAGAACGGCAAGCGGCTCGACGGCGCACTGTACCGGCCCTCGGGGGCGCCGCTGCAGATCTGGACCGTCGCCTACCCCTCCACCGAGCGGATCGGCCGCTACGAGTTCGCCGCCGCCGACGGCGCCGTCCTCGCGCGGGAGGAGCCGAGGGCGATGCTGCCGGCGTCCGACCAGGGCGAGCCCGCCGGTCCCGCCGTGGAGATGAAGGGGATGAGCGTACGGCCCTACCTCACGCCCGACAGGACACTCATCTGGACCAGGGGCGGCCGCGAGGTCGGACTCAACTTCGTCAGGGCCAAGGACCTGATGACCGACATGGGCGGCAGGCGCTACCCGGTGGAGCTGAGGGTCAACGGCGACCGCTGGTTCGGCATCGCCCGCGCGGGCGCGGCGAAGGTCACGCTGACCCGCAGGGGCGGCGCGTCCCTGGAGGCCACGGTCAGGACCGACCCGTGGAAGGTGGGAGTCAGCCTGTTCGCCGGCGAGCTGCCCGGCTCCGGCGACCCCTACCTGGAGGGCTTCGAGCTGGTCGGCCACGACGCCTCCGGCAAGGTGCTCTGGCGGGAGGACCACCCCGCCGACAAGCCAGCCTGGGACCCGCACCCGCCGATCGGCGAGGTCGTCACCCTCGGCGAGGCGAAGGTGTGGTTCAGCAAGGTGACGCTCGCCGACGGCAGGACCTGGGACGGCCTGTGCCGCTCGATGCCCGGCAAGAAGACCACCTGCAACGCCTTCGAGCCGGTCGCCACCCACTACGCCCGCCGCCTGCCCGACCTCGGCACGATCGCGATCGGTGTGGCGGGGACCGGCATCACCCAGGTGACGGCGCAGAAGTCCGAGACCAAGGGGACGATCCACGCCCCCGCGGGCGCGCCGCTGAAGATCTGGACCGTCCCCTACCCGGGCGGTACGGAGACGTTCGACCTGCGCGACGCCAGGGGTGAACTCGGCATGGCGATCGGCGGCGAGCCGCCCTCAGGCTGCTCGGTCTCCCCTCCGGTCGGCAGGGCCGCCACGCTGGCGGGCGGGGTCACCGTCACCCACCAGGACGGCTGCCTGATCATGTGGCGGGATGGGCGGCAGTTCACCGTCGAGATGCGGGACTTCGAGGACGCCACCTACACCTACGGCGACGAGATCTTCACCGGCATCGCGATCAAGGGCACGGCCCGGGTCGAGATGGTCTACGACGACGGATCGCGTCTGGTCGCGGCGGGGACCACGCCCGACCCGTGGGGCCTCGGCCTCGTGCTGTTCTCCACGCCGGCCAAGAAGGCCGAGGGGGGAGCTCTCGTGATCGGCTACGACGCCGCCGGCAAGGAGCTCTGGCGACTGGACTAGATCCCGAGCGAGCGGTAGCGCGCGAGGCGGGCAGGCAACCTGTCCGCCTTCGGCGTCTCCAGCAGTCGCGCGATCTCGAACTCCAGCGCCCTGGCCACCCGCTCGCAGAAGGCCCTCGGCTCGTAGGCGGCGTCGGGCTCCTCGGGGATGATCCTGTCCACGATGCCGTCACGCCGCAGGTCGGTGGCGCGCACCCCCTGCGCCTGAGCGATCTCGGGGGCGAAGTCCACGCTGCGGTAGAGGATCGCCGAGGCGCCCTCCGGCGGGAGCGGCGACAGCCAGGCGTGCTGGGCGGCCAGCACCCTGTCGGCCGGCAGCAGGGCCAGCGCCCCTCCGCCCGCGCCCTCGCCGAGCAGCAGGCAGACGGTCGGGGCGTCGAGCATGACGAGGTCGGCGAGGGAGCGGGCGATCTCGGCGGCCAGACCGCCCTCCTCCGCCGCCTTCGACATCGCGGCCCCTGCCGTGTCGATCACGGTGACGAGCGGGAGGCCCAGCTCGGCGGCCAGCCGCATGCCGCGTCTGGCCACCCGGAGCCCGGCGGGGCCGAGCGGAGCTATCGCGCGCTGCCTGCGCCGGTCCTGGCCGAGCACGACGGCGGGCGCGGCGCCGAACCTGGCCAGGGCGAGCAGCAGCCCTGGATCGGCCTCGCCCTCGCCGGTGCCGTTCAGCGGGGTGACGTCGGTGGCGGCGAGCTTGAGCAGGGTCCTGATGCCCGGCCTGTCGTCGCGGCGCGAGCGGGTGATGGCGTCCCACGCCTCGACGGGGCGCAGCGCCTCCTCCGGCGCCTGCCCCGCGACCAGGCCCTCCTTCTCGGCCGCGAGGACGGTCAGCGCCCTGATCGCCACCTCGCGGGCGTCCTCGGCCGAGACGACGGCGTCGACCAGGCCGTGCGCGAACAGGTTCTCCGCCACCTGGACGCCCTCGGGGAAGGCGTAGCCGTGCAGCGACTCGAACACCCTGGGCCCGAGGAAGCCGATCAGCGCGCCCGGCTCGGCCGCGGTCACATGGCCCAGCGAGCCCCAGCTGGCGAAGACGCCGCCGGTCGTGGGATGGCGCAGGTAGACGATGTACGGCAGGCCCGCGTCGCGGTGCCGCTGCACCGCCACCGTGATCTTGACCATCTGCGCGAAGGCGAGGGCGCCCTCCTGCATGCGCGTGCCTCCCGAGGCGGGCGAGGCCAGCAGCGGCAGCCTCTCGCGGGTGGCGCGCTCGACCGCCAGCACCAGCCGCTCGGCCGCGGCGACGCCGATGGAGCCGGCCATGAAGGCGAACTCGCAGGCCACGATGGCCACCCTGCGACCGCCGAGGAAGCCCTCACCGGTGATCACCGACTCGTCGAACCCGGTCTTGGCGCGCGCGGCGGCCAGCTCGTCGGCGTAGGAGGAGCCGGACACGGCGGGGTCGGCGGGCGGCGTGTCCCATGACTTCCACGACCCCTTGTCGAGGACCGTCTCGATGAGAGTGCGCGCATCCGGCCGGCTCACCACTGCTCCCCTGCTGTCGACGAGTGCTGCAATGTTGACGCGCGGATCACCGTTCCCGTTCCGCCAACCACGAAAGCACGGCCTCGCCGTCCTGGCCGAGGGCCGGAGGGGCGGTGTGCCGCGCCCGCGGGGCGCCGTCGAAGCGCAGGGGCGGTCCCGGCAGCTCGATCGTGCCGAGCACGGGGTGCTCCACCTCCACGACCAGCCCCTGGGAACGGGTCTGCTCCCATGTGTACACCTCATCCAGCGTGCGGATGGCGCCCGCGGGCACGCCCAGGTCGGCCAGCGCGGTCAGCCAGTCCTCCCTGTCGCGACGGGCGAGAGACTTCTCCATCTGTGCGATCAGCTCGTCCCTGTGCGCGAGTCTCTGCCTGTTCGTCGCATACTTCGCGTCATCGGGGTCGATGTCCAGCAAGGTGGCCACCTTGCGCCACTGGCCGTCATTGGCGGCGGCGATCTGCAGCATGCCGTCGGCGCAGCGGAAGGCGCCGTAGGGGGCGATGGAGGCGTGGTGGTTGCCGCCAGCGACCGGGACCGTGCCGCCGACCGTCCAGGCCGTGCCGTGGTAGGAGTGCACGCCCGCCACCGCGGCCAGCAGGGAGGTGCGCACGACCTCTCCCCTGCCGGTGCGCTCACGCGCGTAGAGGGCGGCGACCACGCCGTAGGCGCCGTGGATGCCGGCCAGCAGGTCGGCGATGGAGGCGCCCACCCGGTACGGCTCGTCCTTGGAGGGCCCCGTGAGCGACATGAGCCCCGCCTCGCCCTGGGCGATCTGGTCGTAGCCCGGCCTGCCGCCCTCGGGGCCGTCGTGGCCGAAGCCGGTGATGGACAGGATCACCAGGCGCGGGTTGAGCTCGTGCAGCCGCTCGACAGGAAAGCCCAGGCGGTCGAGCACGCCGGTGCGGAAGTTCTCGATCAGGACGTCGCTCTGCCGTACCAGCCGCTCGACGAGCCGTCTGCCCTCGTCCGACTTCAGGTCGACGGCGATGGACTGCTTGTTGCGGTTGGCCGCCAGGAAGTAGGTGGAGATGTCGTGGTCAGGGCCGACGAAGGGCGGGCCCCACCCGCGCGACTCGTCGCCACCGCCCGGATGCTCGACCTTGATCACCTTGGCGCCCAGGTCGCCGAGCATCTGGGCGGCGTGCGGCCCGGCCAGGGCCCTGGACAGGTCGAGGACGACGATGTCGCCGAGGGGTCCGCGCAAGATCAACCTCCTGTGATGGTCGCCGAGCCTACGGCTTTCTAGCCTTTCAGGCGAGAGCCCCCACTCGACAGTCAGGTCCCCGTTCCGGCGTGGCAGGATCTGGTGCGTGGACCACCTGGTGAAACGCGTCATGGACCGGCCGCCCTCCTGCGGCGGGACCAGGGTGGTCGCCGTCGACGGGCCGGCGGGTTCGGGCAAGACCACGTTCGCGGCGCGGCTGGGGCGGGCGCTCGGCGCGCAGGTCGTGCACAGCGACGATTTCCCCGTGCCGTGGCAGGAGGGCCCTGGGCCCTGGTTCGCCGCGCTGGAGGAGCAGGTGCTGCGCCCCCTCGCCTCGGGCAGGGCGGGCGCCTTCCGCCGCTACGACTGGGCGCGCGGGGCCTACGCCGAGCTCGTGAGCGTGCCCGTCGCGCCCGTGCTCGTCATCGAGGGCGTCGGGACCGCCCGCCGTAGCCCCCTGGTGGCCTTCAGGGTGTGGGTGGAGGCGCCGAGGGCCGTGCGCCTGGCCAGGGTGCTGGAGCGGGACGGGCCCGAGCTGGAGCGGCGGTGGCTGGCGTGGTTCGAGGCGGAGGAGCGGTGGTTCGCCGAGGACGGCACCAGGCAGGGGGCCGATGCCGTCCTCGACGGCACGCGTCACTGACCGGCCAGCCCCGTGTGCGCGACGCCGCGGATGATCTGACGCTGGAACAGCACGAAGACCACCAGCAGCGGCAGACCGGCCAGCACGACCGAGGCCATGATCTGCGCGTAGCGCAGACCGAAGGTGCCCTGCACGACGTTGGCCAGGCCGACGGGCAGCGTCATGGTGTTCGGGTCGGTGGAGACCAGGAACGGCCACAGGAAGTTGTTCCACGTCGTGATGAAGGTGAAGATCGCCACCGCGCCCAGCACGGGCCGCGACAGCGGCAGCACGATGGTGAAGAACACCCGCCAGCGGCCCGCCCCGTCGACGAAGGCGGCCTGCTCCAGCTCGGGCGGCACCTCCTGGAAGAACTTGTAGAGGATGTAGACGATCAGCGGCGCGGCGATCTGCGGCAGGATGATCCCCCACCAGGTGTCGACCAGGCCGAGCGCGACCATCTCGGCGAACAGCGGGGCGATGAGCACCTGCGGCGGCACCATGATCCCGGCCAGGATCAGCCCCAGCAGGACCCGCCGGCCGCGGAAGCTCGTGCGGGCGAACCCGTAGGCGGCCATCGCCGACAGCAGCACGGTCATGAAGGTGACCACCAGCGTCGTGACCGCCGAGTTGATCGCCCACTTCACGATGCCGCCGGTGCCGAGCACCAGGGCGTAGGCGTCGAGGGTGATCTCGCTGCCGATCCACGTCGAGGGCACCGCCGTGGTCTCGCCCTCGGGCTTGAGCGAGGTGGCCACCGCCCACGCCATCGGCGCCAGCCACGCGGCGGCCAGCAGAACAGCCAGCACCAGCAACACCAGTTGGCCGCGCCTCATGACAGGCCCTCCTCACGCTTGCGGAACAGCCTGAGCTGGACCAGGGAGATGACGACGATGATGGCGAACAGGATGTAGGAGACGGCCGAGGCGTAGCCGATGCGATAGCCGGTGAACCCGACGTCGTAGGCGTACTCGATGATCGACCTGGTGGAGTCCTCGGGCCCGCCGCCGGTCATCAGGTAGATCTGGTCGAAGACCTTCAGCGACGCGAGCAGCTGCAACACGATGATCAGCCCGGTCGTACGGCGCAGCATCGGCAGCGTGATCGCGCGCAGCCTGACCCAGGCGTTGGCCCCGTCGATCGCGGCCGCCTCGTACAGCGGCTGAGGGATGCTCTGCAGCGCGGCCAGGTAGAGCAGGAAGTTGAAGCCCACCGTCCACCAGACGGTGGTCAGCACCACCGACCACATGGCCACGCCCGGATCGCCCAGCCACAGCACGTCGGTGCCGAGCGTGCCGTTGAGCAGGCCGAAGCTCGGCTGGTAGATCATGTCGCGCCACAGCAGCGCGACCACGGCGGACGGCAGCAGGAAGGGGGCGAAGAACGACAGCCGCCACAGCCAGCGCACGAAGCGCAGGTTGTGCACGAGCAGGGCCAGCAGCAGGCCGAGCAGGACCAGCGGGACGGTGCTGAGCGCGGTGAAGACGATCGTGTTCCAGAGCGAACGCCACATGCGGGGGTCGCCGAACGCCTCGGCGTAGTTGGCCAGTCCGACCAGCTCGTCGTTCGAGCCCGCGATGTTGACGCTCGACAGGCTCATGCGCAGGCCGTCCAGCAGGGGCCAGACCAGGAAGGCCAGGTAGACCAGCAGGAAGGGGCCGACGAACAGCAGCCCGTGCTGCGTCCACCTGCGCGCGACCTTGACCTCGGCGACGGGCTGGGTGGCGGCCGGAGCCGCGACGGTGGTGGTCATCGGCCTGCCTCCGGGAAGGGGTTGGGCGCTGACATCAGCCTGCCCAGCGCGGCCTTGGCCTCGGCCAGGCCCTGCTCGGGGGTGCGACTGCCGGCGATCACGGTGGAGAAGCAGGCCCCGAAGTCGATCCAGAGCCTGGAGGCCGAGCCGGCGAACCAGACCTGCGGGTCGAGGGCCACCTCGGTGATCACCGAGCGGTACTCCGACTGCGGCTGCAGCGCGAGGTACTCGGGCCGCTCAAGGGTTGGCAGGTAGGCGGGCACGTGCCCCGCCACTGCCCAGTCCGCGCTGTTCTTGACCAGCGCCGCGATGAACCTGTAGGTCGCCTTCTCCGCCTCGGGGTCGCGTTCGCGCTGGTGCGGCAGGACGAAGACGTGACAGTCGGCCTGCGCCGACCCGCTGCCGAACACGGCGGGAAAGCGCGCCATGCTGAACGGCATCTTGGCCAGCTTGAACGTCGTGGTCTCCCAGTCACCGTTCCACAGGAAGGCCGCCTCGCCGTTCTGGAAGGCGGCGACCGAGGCGCCGTAGTCGGTGTTCGGGTCGCACAGGCCCTCCTCGCCGAGCCTGCGCATGAAGCGCAGCGCCTGGAGCGCCTTGTCGTCGTCGATGGTGATCTGGGAGCCGTCCCGCGACAGCAGCGTGCCGCCGCTCTGCGGGTAGAGCGACCACCACACCCGCCAGGGGCCGACCGTGCCGAGCCCGAGGGCGTCGAAGACGAGCGGAGGCCTGCCTCCCGTCACCTCCTTGGCCTTGCGCAACGCCTCGACCAGGCCCTCCTCGCCCTCGGTGGGCGCGAGCCTGCCGTCGGTGCCCAGCAGGCCCGCCTTCTCGGTCAGGTCGGTGTTGTAGTACTGCACCATCGGGTGGGCGTCGAACGGCACCGCGTACAGCACGCCGTCGATGTGGGCGCGTTCCCAGATGGGCGGGCTGAAGTCCTCGGGCCTCAGCCCGTTCTCGGCCAGCAGGTCGACGTTGATCGGGTCGAGGATCTGGCCGGGGCCGATCCCCGGCAGGCGGGCGAGGTGGAAGGTGGCGACATCGGGAGAGCGACCGCCGGATCCGGCCATCGCGATCTTGGTGTAGTACGGCTCACCCCAGGCCAGGACGTTCTCCTCGACGAACAGGTCGGGATTGGCCTTGGCGAAGGCGCCCACCATCTCGTTCATGATGATGCCGTCGCTGGCGCCGAGGAAGTGCCAGTACTTCACCCTGGTCCGGGTGGAGCCCAGGTCGGTGGGATAGGAGCAACCGCCGAGGACGCCCATGGCGAGCGCGCCGCCGAGCAGTCCTCTCCGGGTCATCAGATGGTCCACTGCTTGTCTCCAGGGGACTTCGGCCGCGCCCCCCGATGGCGCGGGATCACTGGCGGGCGAGGCGGATGACGTTCCAGGAGACGGCGGGCAGCGTGATCTCGAGCGTGCCGTCGGTCAGGCGGGCGTCGGGGTTGGCGCGCGGCGCCACCGCGTCAGGGGTGTCGGCGCTGTTGCGGGCGTAGGGGTCGGGGCCCGACAGGGTGGTGACCTCCTCCAGCCGGAGCGCGCCGAGAGAGCGCAGGTCGGCGGTGAGGGTCAGCGGCTGGTCCACCGAGCGGTTGACCGCGAACACGGTGGTGAACTCGCCGTCATGGGTGGCGACGGCGTCGAGCGCGGCGACCTCGCCGAACCTGCTGGTCTCGTGGACGGGCGAGGTGGTCTCGACCCGCAGGACGTCGCCCTTGGCGTAGGCGGCGGCCTGGGCGAAGGGGTGGAAGGTGGTCTGCTTCCACGCGCGCCCGCCCGGCTCGGTCATGATCGGGGCGATCACGTTGACGAGCTGGGCCAGGCAGGCGGAGGTGACACGGTCGCTGTGGCGCAGCAGCGAGATCAGCAGACCGCCGAGCGTCACCGCGTCGGCCAGGTGGTAGTGGTCCTCGAGCAGCGGAGGGGCGACCGGCCATCCGGTCATGGGCTCGGCGTTCTGGTAGCGCGACAGGTACCAGACGTTCCACTCGTCGAAGGAGATGTTGATCTTCTTCTTGCTCTTGAGCCTGGCGCCGACGCTGTCGGCGGTGGCCACCACGGAGTCGATGAAGTGGTCCATGTCCATGGCCGAGGCCAGGAAGCTGGCCAGATCGCCGTCGTGCTCCTCGTAGTAGGCGTGACAGGAGATGAAGTCGACGACGTCGTAGGTCTCCTCCAGCACGGTGGCCTCCCACGCGCCGAAGGTCGGCATGCTGGAGCCCGAGCTGCCGCAGGCCACCAGTTCGAGGCCAGGGTCGAGCATGCGCATCGCCCTGCCGGTCTCGGCGGCGAGCCTGCCGTACTCCCTGGCGCTCTTGTGGCCGATCTGCCAGGGGCCGTCCATCTCGTTGCCGAGACACCACATGCGGACGGCGTGCGGCTCCTTGGCGCCGTTGGCGACCCGCAGGTCCGACAGGTGCGTGCCGGCGTCGATGTTGCAGTACTCCAGCAGGTCGAGGGCGGACTCGATGCCCCTGGTGCCGAGGTTGACCGCCATCATCGGCTCGACGCCCGCCTTGCGGCACCAGGTCATGAACTCGTCCAGGCCGAACTCGTTGGTCTCGGTGGAGTGCCAGGCGAGGTCCAGCCTGGTGGGACGCTGCTCGCGCGGGCCCGTGCCGTCCTCCCACCGGTAGCCGGAGACGAAGTTGCCACCGGGGTAGCGGACGCTCGTCGCCCCCAGCTGCCTGGTCAGGTCGAGCACGTCCTGGCGGAAGCCGTCCTGGTCGGCGGTGGGGTGCGTCGGCTCGTAGATCCCCGTGTAGACACAGCGGCCGAGGTGCTCGACGAAGGCGCCGAAGGTGCGGCGGTGCACGGGGGCCACCCGGAAGGCGGGATCCAGAGTGAGGTGCGCGGTCAGCACTGAGCTTCTCCTAGAGGAACGTGTGTTAGCGTTAACATTTCGTACTGTTAACGCTCACTTGGAGACGAGTGTTAACGCTGTGCCCTCGTGGGTCAACCCCCTGTTCAGTCGAGGTGGCCCACCTCGTTGAACGACACCAGCTCGAGGCGCCCGTCCGGCGCGGCCCACGTCGAGACCGAGGCGTTCCTGATCGGGGCGTGGACGTCGACGGCCGCCAGGTCGGTGTCGTGCGCCTGCTCGATGACGTGGCGCAGGACCAGCACCACCGAGTCGTGGGCGACGATCAGCACGCGCCGCCCCTCGGCCTTCGAGGCCAGGTCGGCCAGGAAGTCCCTGAGCCTGACCGCCACGTCGCCGAACGACTCGCCGCCGGGCGGGCGGTAGCCGTACTCCCCTTGGGCCAGCATCCGCGCCACCTCGTCAGGGAAGCGCTGCCCCAGCGCGGCCAGGTTGTAGTAGCGCAGCTCGCCCCACTCCCTGTCGCGCAGCCGCGCGTCGACGCCGACAGGAAGCGAGGGGGCGCCCCATGCCCGCTGGGCGAGCCTCCAGGTCTCCTTGGCCCGCAGGTACGGCGAGCACCACACGACCTCAGGCGCCTCCTGCGGGGCAAGCGCCGCCAGGTACCTGCCCAGGGACGCGGCCTGCGCGCGCCCCAGCGCGGTCAGCGCGATCTCGTCGTCGCCAGGCTCGTAGAACAGCGGGACGCCGATCGCCTCCTGGAAGGCGAGGTTGGCCTCGCTCTGGCCGTGTCGTACCGCGATGATCCGCCGGGGCCCGGTCATATGATCATTCTGCCCCCGTCGGCACCCGCACACCCGAAAGCGGTGAAAGCAGTTCAATTCGCTGAGCGCCGCCCGGGTCCGGAAGCCGACCGGTGAGACGCCGAACACACGGGTGAGCGTCCCCTGCGCGGGAGAAGCGGTCGGGACGCCGGGCGGGCGCGAGTCGCCCCCGCCCTCTCGAGGGGCGGGGTGCTTCCGTGGCGGGGAGGGAGCTGGCAGAATTACGGCCATGACCGTATCTTGGCGGGCGGCGGCTCTGGCCCTCTTACTCGCCCTCACCCCCGCAGTCCCGGCCCAGGCCGAAACCGCCGTCGCACCGCCCACCGGGTGCGGTTTCAAGAACCTCGGCACGATGCCGCTCACCGGTGCCACCACGGCGGGCACCGCGCTCGACGCGACCCACCCCGACGGCCCTCGCATCTACTCGGTGACCTCCAGCGCCTCGGGCCCCGCGATGCTCGGCATCAGGAAGGCGGGCGACGGCAGTCTCATCGCCGAGCGCCCCCTCCCCCTCGCCCTCGGCTCATGGGCGGTGACCGTCGCCCCCGACCACGCCGTCTACGTCGGCAGCTACAACGCCACGGCCGGCGCGATGGGCCGGCTGTTCCGCTACGACCCCGCCGCCGACCAGGTCAGGGAGCTCGGCATGGCCGCGCAGGGCGAGTCGTTCGTGTGGACCGTCGCGGCCTCCCCCGACGGCAGGTCCGTCTACGCGGGAACCTCGCCCAACGGCAAGCTCGTCCGCTACGACACCGCGACGGGCCAGATCACCGACCTGGGCAGCCCGGTCCCCGGCGAGCAGTATCTCAGGGACCTGGCCGTCGCCGAGGACGGCACGGTCTACGCCGGCGTCGGCGCGCAGAACATGAAGGTCGCCGTCATCGGCCAGGACGGCACCACCCTGCGCGTCATCGACCCGCCCATCGAGGGCCACGGCTACGCCTACGACGTGGACGTCATCGGCCGCCACCTGCTCGTGAGGTTCTCGACCTCCACCAACACCAACCCGATGGGCGTCTACGACCTGGAGACCGGCGCCTGGAAGGACGTCGTGGAGGACGTCGACAGCCTCACCGTCGCCGGCGGCAGACACGGCCACCAGGTCCACCTCTTCCAGAACGAGGAGCTCGTCGCCTACGACCTGAAGTCGGGCCAGGTCGTCACCAGGACCGGGTTCACCGACTACGGCGGCGGCGCGGCCAGGCCCCTCGGCTGGATCGGCAACACGCTGGTGGGCACCGGCTCCACCGGGCGGATCTGGCGCTACGACCGCAGGAGCGGCAAGGGCGAGCTGCTGGAGGGCACCCTCACGGGGCAGCCGGTCAGCGTCCGATCGATGGCCGTCGGCCCCGACGGCCGCGTCTACGGCGGCGGCTTCTTCACCGGCGGGCTGGCCGCCTACGACCCCCGCACCGGCCAGTCGCAGTTCTGGCCCAACGTCGGCCAGAGCGAGGGCATGGTCACCCACCAGGGCAAGCTCTACCTCGGCGTCTACCCGTGGGCCAGGATCTACGAGTGGACGGGCAGCGAGCCCAAGCTCCTGCTCAACCTCGCCGAGCACGAGCAGGACCGCCCCTTCGCGATGATCTCGGCAGGCGACTGGCTGGCGTTCGGCACCGTCCCGAAGGCGGGCACGGTCGGCGGCGCGCTCGGCCTGTACGACCCGGCCACCGGCAGGAGCGTCCTCAGGCGCAACCTCATCCCCGGCCACAGCATCATCGGACTGGCCTACCGCGACGGCGTCGTCTACGGCACGACCTCCGCCTTCGGCGGCATCAGCACCCCGCAGGACGACGCGGCCGTCGCCTTCGCCTACGACATCGCCACCGACTCGCTGAAGTGGCGGACCAAGCCCGTGGCGGGCGACCTGGCGCTCGGCTCGATCACCTTCGACGGCGAAGGCAGGCTGTGGGGCCTGTCCCCCGACGCCCTCTACGAGCTCGACCCCGCCACCGGCGCGACCCTGCGCTCGGTCAAGCACCAGACCTACCCGTGGGCCACCGCCACCCAGGTCTGGCTCGACACCAACATCGAGCTCGGCTCCGACGGCAGGCTGTACGGCAAGGTGCAGGGCAAGGCCTACCGCATCGACAGGGCGACGATGGCGCTGACCCTCATCGCCCGCCCGATCTCGATCCTGCTCAAGGGGCCCGACGGGCACATGTACCTGTCGCGCTTCGAGAACTTCTACACCTACAGGATCTGCTGAGTCATCCCGCCACCCGCTCCAGGTAGCGCCCTGAGTGGAACACCAGCGGCTCGCCGCACGTGCGGTCGAACTGCTCCACCGCGCCGACGAAGATCAGGTGGTCGCCGCCCTCGTGCACGGTCACCGTACGGCAGGCGAAGCTGGCCAGCGTGCCCTCCAGGACGGGCAGCCCGCCCGCCGCCGAGCTGGTCGCCACCCCCGCGAACTTGTCCTCCGCCGGGGTGGCGAACCGGCGCGACAGCTCGTCCTGGCCCGCGGCCAGCACGTTCACCACGAACCTGCCCGCCCGCAGGAACAGGTCCGCACTGGGCGCCCGCCTCGACAGGCACCACAGCACCAGCGGCGGGTCGAGGGAGACGGAGGTGAAGGAGTTGACCGTCACCCCCGCCCTGCGCCCGTCCTCCAGGGCGGTGGTCACCACCGCCACCCCCGTGGCGTACATGCCGAGCGCCTCCCTCAGCGACCTCATGACAGCGCCGCCAGGTAGGCGTGGGCCTTGGCCGGGTCCATGAACCACTCGGCGAAGTCGGAGGGGTCGTCGAAGCCGTTGACGAAGCGGGAGGCCACCTGCGGCAGAGCGCCAGCCGCGCCCAGCAGTTCGAGCACGTGCGGCGGCGGGGGCGCCAGCAGCGCGTTGGTCCAGGCGGTCGCGTGGCGGGCGCCCTGCCAGTAACGCTCGAAGGCGGCCGTCATCCACGCCGCGTCGAAGGGCCTGCCGCCGTGCTCCAGCACGCTGCCGAGGTAGGAGGCGGCGCACTTGGCCGCGTTGTTGGCGCCCTGCCCGGTGATCGGGTCGTTGAGCACCACCACGTCGGCCACGCCGAGCACCCGCGCGCCGGAGGGCAGGGTCGCCACGGGCCGCCGCACGACGGGGGCGAAGCGGCCCGACAGCACGCCGAGGTCGTCGGTCAGCTCCACCTCCGCGCACCGCTCGGCCTCCCACGGCAGGAAGGTCTCCAGCACCCACCGGCTCCTGGCCAGGTGCTCGGCGGGGGTGCGCACGTCGGCCCAGCAGTCCATGGGCCCGCCTGGCACGCCCTCGAAGACCATGATCTCGCACGGCCCCGACAGGGTCAGCGCGGGGAAGACGAAGTACTCCCCGACCCCCGGGACGAGGTTGAAGCAGACCGCCGAATGATCGGGCCGCGGCGCGAGCCCGTGCACGTAGGTGAGCGCCAGCGCCCGCTGCGGCCTGTCGTACGGCGAGCGCGCCGCGTCACGCTCGAACAGCGAGGCGATCGCCCCCTTGCCCGCGGCCACCATCACCAGGTCGTACTGCGCGGCGTAGGTCTCCAGGTCGGCGACCGTCGCCTCATGCACGACGAGCTTGCCGCCCAGCCGCTCGAACTCGGCCATCCACGCGGGAATCTTGACCCGCTGGTCGACCGAGCGCGCCGCCACGTCCAGCCTGGCGGCCCAGTCGATCACGGGACCCTCCGGGCCCGGCACGGTGAAGGAGATGCCCTCGATCGGCGGGCAGGACCCGGCCCACAGGTCGAGGCCGAGCTCGCGCTCATGGCCGAGGGCGGTTCCGAACATGGCCTGGCTGGAGGTCACCCGCCCGTCGCGGATCTCCTCCGGTGAGCGATCGGTGACGACGGTGACGTCGTAGCCGTTCTTCAGCAGTCCGACGGCCAGGTGGAGGCCGGCCTGCCCGGCGCCGACGATCAGGATTCCGCGCATGGTGAGGCTTCCCTTCGGGGGATGGATTGGGATGAGGTGGATCGGTCAGGCGCCTGGTGAAACCGTACGGGTGAGGGGCAGGCTCGGGCCATCCGCTCAGCGCGGATCCCGTCCGCCTGGCGCACGATCTCCGCGCAACGTGGCCGACGGCGGCTGCCCGAAGCGCTGCCGGTAGGCCGCGGCGAATCTCCCCTGATGGGTGAAGCCCCAGCCGGCGGCCACCGCCGTGACTGTACGGCGCGCGGGGTCACAGGCGAGCAGTTCCTCGTGCACTCTGACCAGCCGCACCTCTCGCAGGTACGACATGGGGGTGTGGCCGAGGTGGCGGCGGAAGCCTTCCTGCAGCGAACGCCCGCTGACGGCCACGGCGCGCGCCACCTGCTCGGTCGTCAGCGGCTCGTGGGCGTGCTCCCTGATGAACTGCGCCGCCCTTCCCACCACCTTGGGCAGCGCGGGCGGGCAGGGGGCGAGCAGCCGTTCCCTGTAGGTGGAGGGCTGCATGGTCAGCAGCGAGGTGAGCATGGCGCTCTCGAGATGCGCGACGGCCAGCGGCTGGGCGGCCAGGCCGTCGTCGTGCTCGGCCTCGGCGACGATCAGGTCCACCATGCCGCGCCAGGCCCGCGCCCAGCCCGCCGTCAGGTCGAGGCCGAGGTCGAAGACGAGCGGCCGGTCCATCGGCGCGCCGAGCAGCTGCTCCAGCGCCTTCTCCACCGCGGCCCGCTCGAACTTGACGATGAGCTGCGGGCAGCCCGCCGCCCACCGCATGTCCAGGTACTCCGTCGGCGAGGGCAGCGAGGCCAGCGCGGGCGTGGAGACGATCTCCTGGCCGCCGCAGCGGATGAGGCTGCGGCCCGCGAGCGGGATCTGGACCAGGAAGAACGACTCCAGCTCGCCCGGCTCGATCCGCACGTCCGCGGCGTAGTCGAGGTAGCTGATCCGCACCGCGCCCAGCTGCGCCGAGTTGAACCTGGCGTTCAGCAGGGCCAAGTCGCCCGTCAGGTCGAGGCGATGCGGGCAGAACACCCGCGCCACCTGCTCGCGTACCTCGTCCAGGTCGGCGCTGGCGAACAGCGGCCTGTTTCCCAGCAGGACCTTCTCCCGCATCTGTGACGCTCCCGCGCTCCGGTACCGGTGTCGCGGCGATCATGACGGCAGGCGCGGGAGGTGGTCCACGTACTTGTGCACACAGGCGGACGCCTTTACAAAGTAAGACTCACCCCTGCAGAACCTTGGCGAGGGCCTCGGTGATGTCGCTCGCGCGGGCGGGGTCGTCCATGAGCATCGACTGGCGGACCCAGACGACGCTCTCCGAGGCCGCCCGCGTGGCGGGGCACGGCTCGGCGCGGGCGCCCGCCTCGGTGAGGGCGCTCATCGTGCCGAGGGGCGGGTAGCCGGAGTCGAGCGGGACGCCCTCCGCGGCCATGGCCGACAGCAGGAACGACCTGTCGATCGGGGTGTCGAAGCGGAGCATCAGCAGGTGGCGGGAGTCACGGGTGGTGCCCGGCGGCTGCGGGACCAGGCCGACCGGCAGGCCGGCCGCCGCCAGTTCGCGCTCCAGCGCGGCGCAGAAGGCCTCGCGCCGGTCGAGCTCTGCCTCCAGCCGGTCGAGCCAGGGCAGCAGCAGGGCGGCCTGGATCTCGGTGAGGCGCAGGTTCCAGCCGACGGCCGGGTGGCCGTACCACTGGCCGCCGAGCTTGCGGCCGAGGTTGCAGACCGACCAGATCGCCTCGTGGGCCGACTCCTCGCGGCAGACGATGAGGCCGCCCTCCCCCGCGGTCATCGCCTTGCTGGCCTGGAAACTGTAGACGCCCGCGTCGCCGAGGCCGCCGATGGGACGGCCGCGGTAGGTGGCGCCGTGGGCCTGCGCGGCGTCCTCGACGACGACCAGGCCGTAGTCGGCGGCCAGGTCGTTGATCGGATCCATGTCGGCGGGGCTGCCCGCGAGGTGGACGGGCATGACGGCGGTGGTCCTCGAGGTGATCGCCGCTTCCACCGCGGCCGTGGACAGGTGCAGGTCCACGGGGTCGACGTCGACGATGACGGGGGTGGCGCCGGCGAGCAGGACCGAGGTGGCCGAGGCGACGAAGGTGTAGGCGGGGATGACGACCTCGTCGCCGGGGCCCACGCCGAGGCCGCGCAGGGCGGCGAAAAGGCCGAGCGTGGCGTTGCCCACCGCCACGCCGTACGGCACGCCGGACAGTGCCGCGAAGGCGGCGGTCAGGTCGGAGACGACGCTGCCGCCCTGGGTGGCGCCCCACAGGCCGCTCTCCAGCACGTCGGTGACGAGCTTGCGCTGGGCGTCGTCGATGGGCGGCGGCCAGGAGGGCCAGGGGGCGGTGCGGACGGGCGCGCCGCCGTGGATGGCGAGGGTCACGCTTGACCTCCAAGGATTCGGGCCAGGTTGCCGCCCTGGATGAGCGCCCTGTCGGCCTCGCCGAGCGGCGCAAGGGCGATGCGGCCGTAGCCGACGCGCAGGTCCAGGAAGCAGGAGTCGGAGCCGAACAGCACCCGGTCGGCGCCGGCCAGCTCGGCCAGGCGGGCAATCCAGCGGCCCGTCATCTTCGAGCCGCAGGTCTCCAGGTAGAGGTTCGGATGGTCGGCCGCCAGACGGGCGGCGCGGGCGAAGCCGTAAGGCCACAGGCCGGTGTGGCCCATGAGCAGCGGCACACCGGGGTGGCGGGCGGCGACGACGGCGAACCTGGCGGGGTCGCTCCACGGCGAGTCGGTCTGCCCGTGGGCCAGGACCGGCAGGCCCAGCTCCCACACCGGGTCGTAGCGGGGGTCGTCGAGCGGGCACTGGTGGACGTCGGGGTGGATCTTGACGCCCCAGACGCCCTCGGTGACGAGCCGGTTGCGGTGGTGGGGGTTGTAGACCTGCCAGACGCCGAACCTGCCCGGGTGCCGTTCGGCGGCCTCGAAGGCCAGGCGGTTGCCACCCTCCGCGTCGGGGCCGACGCCGAGCAGGTGGCTGATGCCCATGGCGTCGATGCCGAGCCTGTCCATGAGACTGACCAGGCCGTCGGCGGTCGGGTCGGGGATGAGGAAATCGGGCCATGAGCCGACGTGGCCGTGCGCGTCGAGGATCACAGCAGGTCGCCTCCCCTGGCGATGAGCTCGACGTCCTTCTCGGGCAGCTCCAGGTGGTCGAGCAGGAAGCGGGGCCCGCAGTCGTCGAGGACGGGCGCGCCGGTGCCCCAGACCAGCCGGCGGGCGCCGAACCTCTCGGCCAGCCACTCCACCGCGCGCTGGGTGTTGACGGTGCCGATCTCCAGCCAGATGTTCGGCGCCTCCGACATGAGCTCGGCGATCGCGCGCAGCCTGCGGTAGCCGGGGTTGAGCAGCAGGACCCTCAGCTCCGGCAGCCGCGTGGTGAGCGCGAGCAGCTGGGCGGGCGAGGTCTCCTCCAGGTCGACGGCGACGACGGCGTCGATGGCGTCCAGCCAGCGCAGGGCGACGGGTCCCGTGAGGTCGAACCTGTGCCGTTCAGGGCACAGGCGCACCATCGCGACCTGCCACGAGGGGATCGGCGCGAACGCCTCGGGCACCACGACGGGGACGGGGACCAGCCTCGGGTCGTCGAGCGCGAAGAGCGCCTGGTTGCCCGCGTGGGCGTCGGAGTAGAGGCTCAGCGTGTGAGTCACGTAGGCTCGCTCGACGCCCAGGCGGTCCATCTCGGGCCGCGGGTCCTCCGGCAGGTCGTCGAAGGGCACGGGCCCGATCAGGCGGTGCGCGTCAATCAATTTCGGCACAGACCGAAACCTAACTCTGTGGGCACCTGGGGTCAAGCCCGATTCTTGCCAGCTCCCTGCCCGACAGCGCCCAGGCCTTCCATGAGCCCGGCTCGAAGTGCAGCTGGGGGTTGGTGTACCACTCGTCGCCCAGCCCCGTGGCCAGCAGCTTGGCCTCGGTGCCCAGCTCGTAGGCGTTGCCGCCGCCGAAGAAGACCGAGGCGAAGACCCTGCCCCTGTGCACGGTCAGCTCGCCGTAGCCCGACAGGGCGCCCTGGTGCCTGACGGTCCTGGTGGCCAGGTCCAGGGCGATCCAGGCGCCGGAGTTGCGCTTGTAGACCCCGTAGAGCAGGCCGTCGTGGACCTTGATGTCCTGGAAGGTGCGGTTGCCCTGCACCGGGTCCACCTGCCAGAGCACGGTGCGCGTCTTGAGGTCGAAGGCGGCCACCGAGGCGGAGGTCCTGACCGGCGGGGTGCCGCCGCCGCCCAGCACGTCGCCGCCGAGGTAGACGACGCCCGCCGCCGGGTCGAGCGAGAGGCTCATCAGGCTCTGGTCGGGGATGACGCCCTCGTAGACGTCCATCTGCCCGGTGTCGGGGTCGACGATCGACAGGGCCCCGTCGAGCCTGGCGCCCAGCGGGGCGCTGGCGACCAGAAGCTTGTCGGTGCGGGGGTCGTACTCCAGGTCCCACGGGCGCTGCTGGCCGTGGCCGAGGAAGCCGAGGCCGGTGACCTCGTCGGTCCTCATGTCGATGGCGATGATCTGGCCGCTGGGGTAGATGGCCGCGTAGATCTTGTTGCCGCGCCGGACCAGGTCCTTGGGCTCGCCGGGGACGCGGAAGCGGCGGTGCTCGCCGGTGCGCAGGTCGCGCACGTCCATGGAGAAGTGGCCGCCGATGTAGACGGCCCTGTTGGGCACCAGGAGCATGCTCTGCGGGCGTTCGGCCCCGCTGGGCAGTCCCGCCTCGATCAGGTCGACGAACTCGGCCTTCGCGCTCGGCAGCTCGAGCGTCCACATGCCGCCGCTGCCCGAGAATCCGACGAGGGCGCCCTCACCGGTGAGCGCCAGGCGCCTGGTCTCGTCGCCGGGCGAGGGCGCGTCGGCGATCCTGGTGAGAGCCTCGTCGCCGGTACGGTAGCGGTGGACGGCGCCGTCGGGGCGCGTCGTGCCGTACACGGTGCCGTCGGGGGTGGAGACGATCGCGTCGAGGCTGCCCGCGCCCGTCGGCACCCGCCTGAGGTCGGTGCCGTCCTTGCGGACGTCGATCAGGGTCGTGCCGCTGACGGCCAGCACCCTGTCGCCGTGCTCGGCCACCACGCCGATGCCGCCGGGGCCCTGGGCCAACTCGCGCACGGCCCCGCTCGCGCGGTCGATCGCCACGAGCTTGCCCTTGTCGAGCAGGCCCGCGTAGACGTTGTCCGCGTCGGCCGCGACGGCCCTGACGTAGCGCTCCCCCGCGGCCAGCACGCCGAAGTTGCGCACCGCGCCGGTGTCGGGCCTGTACTCCCACACCCGGCCGTCGGGGTAGGTGCCGGCGTAGAGCGTGCCGTCGGGGGCGGCTGCCAGGCTCCAGACGAAGCCGCCGTTCCTGCCGAAGGAGCGCAGGTGCTTCACCTCGCCGGTGGCCAGGTCGAAGCTGTAGAGGTCAGGGACGGGGTAGGTGCCGGCGTAGACCTTGCCGCCGGAGACGGCGGTCGCCCACGCGCCCTCCGGCTCGCCGGTCGCCGGGGCGTCCGGCAGCGTGACGCTCCTGACGACCTTGCGGGTGGACAGGTCGAGCTCGGCGAGCACGGGCGGCTTCTGGCCCCTGGTCACCACGTAGGCCTTGCCCTCGTGGACGGAGGCGCCGACGATGGCGCCGGTCACCGAGGCGGGGCCGAACCTCTCCACGGTGGGGGGCTCGCAGGTGGCCGCCTGCGCGGGGGCGGTGGTCAGGAGCACGGTGGCCAGCACGGTGGCCAGCACGGCGGCCAGTGCCGCCAAGGGTGTCTTCATGGTGTCACTTTCGGGCAGCGGGGGTCGAGTCTGATCGTGGCGAGGTCTCTGCCGACGAGGGCCCAGGCCTTCCACGAGCCCGGCTCGAAGTGGAGTTCGGGGACGTTGAACCACTCCTCGCCCAGTCCTGTGGCCAGGTGCCTGGTCTCGGGACCGAGCAGGTAGGCGTTGCCGCCCTCCCTGTAGGTCGAGGCGAAGACCCTGCCCCTGTGGACGGTCATCGTGCCGTGGAAGGAGAGCCGGCCCTGCCGTTCGATGCTCCTGCCGGCCACCTCGAGCGCGATCCACGCGCCCGCGGGCCGCTTGTAGAGCGTGTACAGCAGGCCGTCGTGCAGTTCGAGGTCCTGGACGGTACGGCTGCCCGCCACCGGCTCGGTCCGCCAGAGCACCGTGCGGGTCCTCAGGTCGAAGGCGGCGACCTGCGCCGTGGTCCTGGTGGGAGGCGTCCCTCCTGGGCCGACCACGTCGCCGCCGAGGTAGGCGATGCCCCTCTTGGGGTCGACGGCCAGGCCGAGGACGCTCTGGTCGGGCAGGACGCCGACGTGGACGTCCTTCTCCCCCGTGTCGGGGTCGACGACGGAGACGGCGCCGTTGAGCTTGGAGCCGAGCGGGGAGGTGACGACCACTAGCTTGTCGGTGAGGGGGTCGTAGCCGATGTCGGCGGGGCGCTGCTGGTCGTGGCCGAGGAAGCCGAGGCTCGTGACCTCGTCGGTCCCGATGTCGATGGCGATGATCTCGCCGCTGGGGTAGATGGCCGCGTAGATCTTGTCGCCGCGCCGTACCAGGCCCTTGGGCTCGCCCGGCACGCGGAAGCGGCGGTGCTCGCCGGTGCGCAGGTCGCGCACGGTCATCGAGAAGTGGCCCGCGATGTAGACCGCGCGACCCGGCACCAGGAGCATGGTCTGCGGCTTCTCCGGGCTCGCCTCCATGCCGGCCTCGAGCAGGTCGAGGAGCTCGGCCTCGCCGGTGCGCAGGTCGAGCCACCACATGCCGCCGCTGCCGGTGATGCCGAGCATGGTGTGCTCGTCGAGCAGCTGCATCTTCCTGGTGCCGTCGCCCGGCGAGGGCGCGTCGGCCACCTTGGTGAAGGCCGTGTCGCCCGTGCGGTAGCGGTAGAGCGTGCCGTCGGGGCCCGAGGTGGCGTAGACGGTGCCGTCGGGGGCGGGGTAGATCATGTCGAGCCAGGCGCCGGGGATGGTGGTGCGCCTGTCGTCGGTGCCGTCCTTGCGGATGTCGATGAGCTCGCGCCCGCTGGTGGCCAGGACGCGGTCACCGTGGTCGGCGAGCTCGACCAGGCCCGAGGGGCCCTGGGCCAGCTCCTTGATCGTGCCGTCGGCGCGGGTGATGCGCATGAGCTTGGCCTTGTCGAGCAGGCCCGCGTAGACGTACTCGGCGTCGGCCGAGATGCCCCTGACGTAGCGCTCCCCCTCGGCCGGCACGTCGAACCTCTTGATCGCGCCGGTGTCCGGGTCGTACTCCCACGCCCTTCCGTCGAGGGAGGTGCCGAGGTAGATCATGCCGTCGGGGGCGGTGGTCAGCGTCCAGACGAAGCCGCCGTAGGCGCCGAAGGTGTGCAGGCGCTTCACCTCGCCGGTGGCGGGGTCGAAGCTGTAGAGGTCGGGCGAGGGGTAGGTGCCGATGTAGATCCTGCCTCGGGAGACGGTGGTGGCCCAGCCGCCCTCCGACTCCCCGGGGAGCCTGACGTTCCTGATCACCTTGCGGGTGGCCAGGTCGATCTCCGACAGCAGGGTCGGCTTCTGCCCCCTGCCGACGATGTAGGCCCTGCCCTCGTGGACGGTCGCCCCGACGAGGGCGCTGGTGAGCGAGGCGGGGCCGTACCTGGTGATCGCGGGTGCGTCGCAGGTGGCGGCGTGCGCGGGTGTGGCGAGGAAGACTGTCGGGACCAGCAGAAGGGCTAAGAGCAGTCTCGGCACGGCCGGGCCTCCACCTGGTTGCTCGATTTTGGCCCAGACCGTAATCTGCTGAACGCGAATAGTCAATGGAGGCGGTTGTGACGGCGTTCGACGCGCGTGGCTTGATCGGCGAGCTCACGGTGACGCTTGACGTGGACGTGCTGGTGGGAGCCTACGCCGACAGGGACGGCCCGCCGGGCGACCCGTCGTCGGTGCTGGCCGTGCTGGGCGAGAACAGGATCGGCGTGGGCGCGGTGGCCTCGCTGCGGGCCGCTCTGTTCGACCTGCGCTCCGGCAACGACGAGGTGCTCGCCCTGCCAGGCGTCGTCCCCGTGGGCGCGCTCGACCTGCGCGACCCGATCGGCTCGGTGCGCGAGATGGAGCGGCTGGCCGCGCGCGGGGTGAGGGCGGTCAGGCTCTTCCCCGACGAGCAGGGCGTCGAGGCGGGCTTCCCCTCCGTGCGGCACGTGGCGAGGAGGGCGGCGGCGCTCGGGCTGGTGGTGCTCACCGGCGGGGACGTGCGCCGCTTCTGGCAGCCGTTCTCCGGCCTCGAGGCCAAGGTCGTCTTCCTGGACACCCACTTCTACCACCTGGGCGACTTCCTCGTCGTCGCCGCTGACGAGCCCGGCTTCCACACCTCGACGCGGCTGCTCAACTCGCCCGACGCGCTGGAGACCGTACCCGCCGACCGGCTGCTGTACGGCTCCCGCACCCCCCACTACGAACCGCTGGTCCCGCTGCTGCGGCTGGCGACCAGCGGGCTGAAGCCCGAAGAGATCACCGCCGTCGCGGGCGGCAACGCGAGGAGGCTGCTCGGATGATCGTCGACGTGCACGCGCACTGGGGGCCGTGGTTCTTCACCATGGACGTGGCCGAGCTCAACCTGGCCACCATGGACCGCTACGGCATCGGCGTGTCGATCGTGTCGGCCACCGAGGCGGTCATCTACGACGCCTCCGCGGGCAACAGGGCGCTGGACGGCTGGCTGGCCACCACCGAACGCCACTACGGCTACGTCACGGTCAATCCGCGCAGGCTGGCCGAGGCCGAGCGGGACCTCGACGAGTACCTGCCGAAGGGGCGCTTCGTCGGCGTCAAGATCCACACCGACTACACGGGCTCGCCCGTCACCTCGCCGCAGCTGCGTGAGGCTCTCGCGCTGGTGGCCTCGCGCGGCGTGCCCGCCCTCGTCCACACCTGGGGCGCCTCCGTGCTCGACCTGGCCCAGGCCGTCATGGACACCCCCGGCCTGCGCGCGATCGCGGGCCACATGGGCGCGGACGGCCATCGCTACGCCGTCGAGGCCGCGCGCTCCTGCGACAGGCTCTGGCTGGAGCCCTGCTACTCCCACGCGCCGGCGGGCCGGATCGCGCAGGTGGTGGCAGGCGTCGATCCAGAAAGGCTGCTGTTCGGCACCGACTCGACGCTCATCGACCCCGCCTCGGCCTTCGGCGCCGTCGCGGCGGCCGGCCTCTCCCCCGGCGTCGCCGAGCTGATCGCTTGGCGCAATGCCGTCCAGCTCTTCGGTCTGGACATTACGGCCTAGGCCGTTATAGCGTCCGGCAGATGATCCCGCGTCGCCGTTTCCTCCAGGTAGCAGCCGCCGCGTCCGCCGCCGCTGTCACCCTTCCGGCCACCCCCTCCCTCGCCGTCGCCCGCGAGCCCGAAGGCACGCTCACCGACCTCGGCCCCGCCAGCGTCGCCAGCCCGCTGGGCAACGGCGAGTTCGTCGGCAACGTGCTCTACATGGGCTCGCGCGGCCTGTCGCCCAACGTCGTGGGAGCGTGGGACCTCGGCGCCGACAAGGTCACCACCCACTTCGAGATCCCCACGGGCGTGGGCATCTGGGCCATGTGCAAGGTGGGCACCGACCTGTACGTCGGCACCCACTCCAGGTCCGACCTGTACAAGATCGACACGGTGACGGGCACGACGACCAAGCTCGCCGAGTACCCCGACCACTTCATCTGGACCATGGCCTCCTCGCCCGACGGCAAGATCTACATGGGCATGTCCGAGCCCGGCAGGGTCGTGGAGTACGACCCCGCCACCGGCGTCAGCCGCGACCTCGGCCAGCCCGTGGCGGGCGAGTCGTACGTGCGCAGCATCCAGGCCGACGCCACCCACGTCTACGCCGGCATCGGCACCAACGCCCACCTCATCGCGATCGACAGGAAGACCGGCGAGAAGCGCGACCTGCTGCCCGCCGAGCTGGCCGACCGCGACTGGGTGTCGAGCATGTCGAGCTCCGACACGCACGTGGCGGGCGGCGTGCTGTCGCTGGCCGAGCTGGTCGTGGTCGAGAAGGCAGACCCGGCCAACTACAAGATCGTCAAGGCGACCGCGCCGGGCGAGAAGTACGTGGTCGCGGTGCTGATCCACGACGGCTGGGTCTACTTCGCGGGACGGCCCTCCGGCACCCTGTACCGCTACCACATCGCCACGGACAAGCTCGAGGTCCTCGGTGTGCCGTTCTTCGAGGCGGGGACCGGCAGGATCCTGGAGCACGAGGGCCGCATCTACGGCATCCAGGACCCCGGCGTCTTCGTCTACGACCCCGCCACCGGCAAGCTCGACTACCTCAGCCACGTGCAGCGCGGCTACCGGGCCGCCGCCGAGGCGCCCATGTCGGTGCACTCCGACGGCTCGTACGTCTACGTCGGCGGCAAGAGCGGCGCCGACCTGCACGAACTGGCCACCGGCAAGGTCACCAGGCTCTCCATCCCCGGCGAACCCAAGACCATGATCACCGTCAGGGACACCACCTACCTCGGCATCTACACCCAGGCGGCGCTCTACTCCCACCGCATCGGCGACCCCGAGGCCAAGCTGCTGTTCCGCACGGGACACAACCAGGACCGCCCGCGCGACCTGGCGTACGACAGGCGCACCCGCCTGATCGTCATGCCGACCCAGTCCGAGCCTGGGCACCCCAACGGCGCGCTCGACGTCTACGACCCGCGCAGCGGCAAGGTCGACACCTACCGCCCGATCGTGGAACGCCAGACCGTCGCCTCGGTGACCGCGCTGCGGGGCATCGCCTACCTGGGCACCAGCACCCAGGAGGGGCTCGGCTCTCCCCCTGTGACGCCCACGGCCCGGCTGGCCGCCTTCGACCTGCGCTCGCGCAAGCTGCTGTGGGAGATCGAGCCGCTGCAGGGTGTCGCCTCCATCACCGGCGTGAAGCACACCGCCACGGCGGTGTACGGCCTGACCAACACCGGCGTGCTGTTCGAGTACGACCTGCGGCTGCGGAAGGTGACGCGGACGCTCAAGGTCAACAACAGGGGCGGCGACCTGGTGATCGCCGGCTTCACGGCCTACACCAGCGACGTGGACGGGGTCTACCGGATCGACCTGGTGCCGTTCACGGCCAAGAAGATCGTGACGGGGCTGGCCAGCGACTGGTTCGGCGGCGGCTCCAAGCTGAACATCGACCCGTCGGAGCGGGCGCTGTACGGCATCAAGGGCCGCAACCTCGTGCGCATCGCCATCTCCCCCCGCTGACCCTCACTCGCCGAGCCGGGCCCTTTGGGCTCTCCCGCCGGGGCTGCCCCGCCGCAGCGGGGCGGCCCTGCCGCGTCGTGCGGGACCGGCACGTCCTGCGGGACCGGCACGTCCTGCGGGACCGGCACGTCCTGCGGGACCGGCGCGTCCTGCGGGACCGGCACGTCCTGCGGGACCGGCACGTCCTGCGGGACCGGCACGTCCTGCGGGACCGGCACGTCCTGCGGGACCGGCACGTCCTGCGGGACCGGCGCGAGAAGGTTCAGCGCACGGAGGTTCAGCTTCAGCGCACAGGGGTTCGAGCGCACGGGGGGTTCAGCGCACAGGGGGTTCAGCGCACAGGGGTCAGGCGGAGGACGGCCTTGCCGCTCGACAGCGAGAGCACGCGCACGCCGATGCCGTTGACCGACCCCGTCGTGCCCTCGCCCAGCAGCGCCTGCGAGCTCACGCCAGGCCCCGTGCCCTTCACCCTGACGGAGTGGCTGGTGAAGGAGATGGCCAGCCTGGTGATGCCGAACCTGGAGCTGACCCTGAAGGACACAGACTTCCTGAGGGTGAGACTGCACCTGCCGTCATGGCAGGCCCGCAGGTTGGGAGCCGTGGCCGCCGCGGGCACTACCGAGGTGCCGGCGCCCGCCGCCGCGCCGGGCACGGGCGAGGAGGGCAGGCCGGTCAGGGCCGTGGCGAGCAGCACGGAAGCGGCGATCATCACAGGCATGTCCGTTCATTCGTCGCTGTCACAGGGGATGTGCCGACGCGCTCAACCCTTTGTCAACGACGCCGTGATGTCCACCGGTTCGGCGAAATCCCCTTCCGCGACCCTCTGGACGAGCGGTTCGGCAGATCCCCCCTCCGCGCCCCTCTGGACGAGCGGTTCGGCAACTCCCCCCTCCGCGCCCCTCAGGACGAGCGGTTCGGCGACTCCCCCCTCTGCGGCCCTCAGTCAGGACGAGGCGGCGAGGACGTCGGCGCGCTCGGCCTCGGCAAGGCCCGGGCCGAAGGGGTCGTGGGCGTGGGATTCGGGGATGAGGCCCTCGGCGGCGGCCAGCCACAGCATGCGCTGGACATAGCCCTCCATCGGCGCGGTGAACGTGGCGGCGGCGAGCCTGTCCAGCCGGGCCGAGGCCTTCTCGAAGGCGCGCAGGTCGTCGCCCTGGAAGGCGCGCATCACCGCGCCCGTCGCCTCCACCGAGGCCGCGGCGATGCCGACCAGGGCCGCTTCGGCGCCCCACAGCAGGGAGGGGCCGAACATGCGGTCCTCCCCCGTGATCGCCAGCCTGCCCGCAGCGCGGGTCAGGGCGATCGTCTCCTGGCAGCCCATGGCGTCCGACAGCAGCGCGGTCTTGAGCCCCGCCACACCGGGATGGCCGAGGATCTCGCGCATGACGGCCGGCGGGCACGGCGAGGTGTAGAGGTCGAAGGCGATCATCGGCAGCCCCGCGGCCCGCCAAACCGCGTCGTGCAGCGCGACGCGGTCGCCCTCCGAGGGGAACAGCAGGAGGCCGTCGGCGCCGAGCTCGGCGGCCGTCATGGCGTCGGCCACCGTCCGCTCGACCCCTGTGCCCTCGGCGGCCGTCGCCCCGGCGGGCGCCTCGCGGCCGGAAGGCGTCGCGGCGCTCCGGGCGTGGACGGCGTTCGGAGCCGCACCGCCCGAGCCGCCGACGCCCACGACGACGGGGACGCCCGCGCGCCTGGCGCGCACGATCAGGCCGCGCCGCACGTCGGCGGACAGGAAGGGGCCGCGGCCCGTGTGGGCGAGCACGGCCAGGGCGTCGGCGCCCGAGGCGACGAGCCGGTGGAAGTAGCTCTCGGCGAGGTCGAGGTCCACCTCGCCGGAGCGGGTCATCGGGGTCGCCGCCGCGGCCACCAGCGCGCCGCGCAGGCGGTCGCGCAGGCGGGCGGCGCGCGTGTCGATTGCCGTGCTCATGATCGCTCCCTCACCGGACGTTTCGGGGCGTCCAGCGTAGGACGTCCCGTCACGAAGCGGTACGCCCGCCTTCCCGATGAGCCAGGGCCGGTCACTCCCCGGCGCGCGGGAGCCCCGTCACTTGAGGCCGGTCATCGCGATGCTGTTGACGAGGTAGCGCTGCAGCAGGAAGAAGACCAGCAGGCACGGCACCGCCGAGATCGCCGCCGACGACATCACCATGGACCACTGGAGCTCCTCGGTCCTCAGGATGGTGAGGCCGACCGTCAGCGTCCTGGTCGCGTCGCTCTGGGACAGCACCAGCGGCCACAGGAAGTCGTTCCAGTGCCACAGGAAGACGAACACGCCCAGCGTCGCCATGATCGGCTTGGTCAGCGGCACCACGATCGTCCAGTAGACCCGCAGCTCCGAGGCCCCGTCCACCTTCGCGGCGTCGAACAGCTCGTCGGGCAGCCCGAGGATGAACTGGCGCATCAGGAAGACGGCCTGCGAGTTGGCCAGCGTCGGGACGATCAGGCCCCAGAAGGTGTCGACCCCGTTCAGGTTCGAGATGAGCACGAAGACGGGGATCAGCGTCGCCTGGAACGGCACCATCATCGTGGCGAGGAACGTCCAGAGCATGGCGTCGCGTCCGGGGAAGCGCTTCTTGGCGAAGGCGTATCCGGCCATGGAGGCCGTGATCAGGATGACGACGACGGACACCGCCGAGTAGATCAGCGAGTTGAGCGTCCACTGGGCGAAGCCCGACGCCGACAGCACCTGCGTGATGTTGTCGAGGGTCAGCGACTCCGGCCACTGGACCGGCACCGTGGGCTTGCCCCTGGGGCTGAGCGCCACGATGATCATCGCGGCGAACGGCGCGACCGTCAGCAGCGACATCAACGCCAGCAGCGCGAACAGCCACCACCTGCCGCGCGGACGGCGGGGCCTGGTCGCGGCGCGGGCGCTGGTGGCCGCGGGGCGGGTGGCGGTGAGCGTCACGTGTTCCCCCTCCCGAGGAAGCGGCGCTGGATCAGCGAGATGGCCAGCACGATGGCGAAGAGCACCATCCCCCACGTGGCCGCGTAGCCGAACTCGAAGAAGCGGAAGCCGCGCTCGTAGATGCCGTAGATGAGCGTGTAGCTGGCCTTGGCGGGGCCGCCGCCGGTCATCACGTAGATGGTGTCGAAGACCTGGAACGAGCTGATCGTCTCGATCACCAGCACGAAGAAGAGCGCGGGCTTGAGCAGCGGCAGCGTGATGCTGCGGAAGCGCTGCCAGGCGCTCGCGCCGTCGACGCGGGCGGCCTCCATGTACGAGCCGGGGATCGCCTTCAGGCCGGCCAGCAGGATCAGCATCGAGTAGCCGAACCCCTTCCAGCAGGAGACGACCGCCAGCGCGGGCAGCACCAGCGAGGAGCTCTCCAGCACCTGGACGGGGCCGAGGTCGACCTTGGTGAGCAGGCCGTTGAGCAGGCCGTCGAACTCGTAGATCCAGCGCCAGATGATGCCGGCGAAGACGAAGCTCGTGACGTAGGGCAGGAACAGCATGCTGCGGAACAGCCCCCGCATGAAGATCACCGCGTTGAGCAGCAGCGCGGTGCCCAGCGAGACGAGCACCGTCAGCGGCACGAAGATGGCCGCGTACACCAGGGTGACGCGCAGACTGGCCCAGAAGTTCGGGTCGTTCCACAGCCGGACGTAGTTGTCGGCCCCGACGACGTCCCACTCCCCGCCGATGTTCCAGTTGGTCAGGCTCATGCCCGCCGCACCCAGCGTGGGGAAGATCCGGAAGATCAGGAAAAGGACGAGCACGGGCAGGACGAACAGCAGTCCAGTGACCGGATCACGCAGGCGATGACGCACCGGGGTTCACACCTTTCCAGAAAAACAGGGCCTTCCCTCGGGAAGGCCCCAATCGTGTCAGCTGCCGCTGGACAGCAGCTCGTTGGCCTCCTTCGCCGCGGCGTCGAGGGCGGTCTTGGCGTCCTCCTTGCCGAGCAGCGCCGCCTGGATGTGCGACGCGATCATCGCCATCACCTGACGGGCCTTCGGGTGGGTGTCGCCGGGGAAGGCGAACTCCAGGGACTTGGCGAACTCCTTGGAGGCGGCCGACTGCCCGGGGATGGTGACGTCGGTCCTCGCCGAGAAGAAGCCGGACTCCTTGGCCAGCTCGGCCGCCACGGTGGTGGAGGCGAGGTAGCCGGCGAACTTCTTGGCCGCGTCCTTGTCGGCGGCGTGCTTGGCCAGCACGAGCCCGCCCGGGATGCCGAAGGCGACCCGCTTCGTGCCCTCGAGCGGCAGGCCGACGCCCACGTTCTCCTCGCCGATCGCGGCGGCGAGCTGCTCGACCATGCCCGCGGTGGCGGCGTGGTACATCGCGGACTTGCCGCCCGCCAGCGGGCCGCCCTCGATGTCGTTGCCCTTGCTGGCGGTGTTCTCCGGCAGGCCGCCCGCGGCCTTCAGGTCGAGCAGGTACTGCAGGCTCTGCACGCCCTCGGGGCCGTTGAAGGCGACACTCTTGCCGTCGGGGGCGAAGACGGTGCCGCCGTTGGCCCAGAGGATCGGGTAGAAGCTCTGGTTGAGCGAGACCTCGGGCTTGCCGGGGTAGTCGAGCACCGCCACCTTCTTCGCGGCCAGCTTCGGCGCCGCCGCCTTCAGCTCCTCCAGGGTGTCGGGCACCTCCGTGACGCCCGCCTCGGCGAACAGCTTCTTGTTGAAGATCGGGGCGGTGATCGTCTGGTAGATCGGAACACCGTAGAGCTTGCCGTCGACCGTCAGCGCGGTCAGCGCGTTGGACAGGTAGGCGGCCTTGTCCTTGGCGATCACGTCGTCGAGCTGCTCGAGGGTGCCCTGCTGGGCGTACTGCGGGATCTGGTCGGGCCCGAGGACGACGAGGTCGAAGCCCTTCCTCGAGGCGAGGGCCGTCGTGATCTTCTCCTGCCGGCCGTCCCACGGCTGCTGGTCGATCTTGACGTCGATCGTGGGGTTGGCGGTCTCGAAGTCCTTCTCGACCTTGCCCCAGAAGGCCTGGTTCTTGGCCTGGTCGGCGATCACGGGGTACATCCAGAGGGTCACAGTGCTCTTGTCGGATCCTGAGCCACCGGACCCGCACCCGGCGATCACGACGCTCATGGCGGCCGCGATTCCGGCTGCCGCTACCTTCCTCATCGGCGGCTTCCTTTCATGAATACCGGTCCTGACCGAAACCTAGTGAGTAAGGGACGGTCGGTCAATGCCCGATACACGAACTTGACATCCACCCTGGCGTGAAAGCCAGGGACTCCCCCACGTCGCCGCAGGGTCCTTACTGCTTCCTCTGCGCCGCTCGCGCGTCGCAGCTTTCGGGCTGAGCCAGGGTTGGAGTTGCCGCACCTGGTCTTACCTGCCCTCCACAGTCGTTTTTGCCGTGTCCAGCCAGCCCGGCGACCACGGTGACGCGTTGTCCTTGCAGCAGGATGTTGATCGCTGCGGCGATGTCCCTGTCATGGTGCTCACCACAAGACGAGCAGTCCCACCCCGCACCCCCAGGGGAAGCCGCCCGACCCTCCACCCGCAGCAGGGACACAGCTGGGAGGAGGGGTAACAGCGGCCGACCCTCGCCAGGATCCGCCCGTACCGGACGGCCTTGCCCTCCAAGAGTGCGAGGAAGGCGCCCCAACTCGCGTCGTTCACCGACTTGGCGTGACAGCCCCGCGCCAGGCCCCGCACCGAGAGCGTCTCGACATGCACCGCTTGGTTCTCACGGATGATCGAGGTGCTCACTTGGTGCAGAAAATCGTGGCGCGCGTCGGCGACCTTGACATGCTGGCGGGCGACTTTGGCTCGTGCCTTGTCCCGGTTCTTCGACCCCTTCTCCTTGCCCGACAGCGCGCGCTGCAGCTTGGCGAGTTTCTTCTCCCTCCGCCGCAGCCACCGCGGATTGGCGATCTTGTCGCCGCCGCTGAGGATCGCATAGTGCGTGAGCCCGAGGTCGACCCCGGTCTCGGTTTCGAGTTCGGGCAGCATCTGGCTGTCGTCGGCGATCTGGAGGCGAAGTAGCGCCCGGCCGCGTCCAGGATGACGGTGACCGATGAGGGGGCTGCGGGCAGCGCTCGCGACCAGCGAACTTCCACCTCACCGATCTTCGCCGAATATAGGCGGCCCTGAACGGTCAGAGAGAAGGCCTTGGTGGTGAACCTGACCGACTGCCGGCGGTCGTGACGCGACTTGAACCGGGGCAGCCCCATATGCGGCCCCTTGCGCCTGCCACTGATGGAGTCGAAAAAGTTTCGGTAGGCGGTGCTCAGATCCCGGACCGACTGCTGGAGCACCACCGACGAGACCTCGGCCAGCCAGGCCCGCGCGGAAGTCTTCTTCGCAGCCGTCAGCACCAAGCGCTGTAGCTCAGCATCCCCAATAAACGCCAGGCCGGCCCTGCGGGCGGCCTTACGCGCGGCCAGTGCGTCGTTTCACACCACTCGCGCGCATCCGAATGTCTTGGCCAACATCTGGCGTTGTGACAGGTCGGGATAGAGCCGATAGTTGCAGCGCAGCTTCACTTTCGGTCACCACCGGTGCCTTACAGTCACTCGAACACACTATCGGCCAGCTGCGCCTGCCGCAGGCGAATGTCGGCGCGAGCGAATATCGATCTCCGCGTCGCGCCTCTTCCCGGTTCTGGTGACGAAGTCCGGGCGAGCTGCTGAGAAACCGCCCCTATGGCCTGTTCCTGATTCGCTCCGCGATGAGCTCGACGTGCTCGTCGGTGTAGCGCTCGTTCCAGTCGATGACCAGCAGCGTCTCTGCCACCAGCCGCTCCGCCTCCGGGCAGGCCGCGGGCGTGTAGCCCTCCAGCGGGTAGCGGGAGCCGCCGTAGACGGGCCCCTTCCACACGGGCGCCCTGTTCAGCGGCTCCCCGAGGTAACCGGCCCGTGCCGGAATCCCGGCGGCTCCCAGGTGGGCGGCCAGCTCGCCGGCCCCGCCGTCCGGAAGGACGAGGGGGAACAGCCACCATGCGTGCCCCTCGGGGCGCGGCAGCCGCAGCCCCTGCAGCCCTTCCAGGGCCTTCAGCAGGTGGGCGGCGGTGCGCCGCCTGGCGGCCAGCACGCCGTCCAGCTTGGCCAGCTGGGCGCGGGCGACGGCGGCCTGGAGCTCGGTCATGCGGTAGTTGAGGCCCAGGCTGGCGTGCGACCGCCCGGCGGCGCGGTCCCATCCCTTGTCGGAGAACAGGCGCATCCTGCGGGCCAGCTCGTCGTCCTGGGTGATGACCACTCCGCCGTCGCCGCAGGTGATGTGCTTCCACTGCTGGAGGCTGAAGGTGCCGACGTCGCCCACGGTGCCCGCGAGCCTGCCGCCCCCCACGCCCCGCGCACCGCCCCCGAGCTGCTCCCCCGGCCCCTGAGCGGGAACCCCCGGCCCCTCGGCGGGAACCCCCGGCCCCTCGGCGGGAAGCCTCGGCCCCTGGTCGGGGAGCCCCGGCCCCCGGGCGGGGAGCCCCGGCCCCCGGGCGGGGAGCCCCGGCCCCCGGGCGGGGAGCTCGGTGAGCCAGGCCTGGGCGCAGTCCTCGATCAACGCCAGCCCGTGCCTGTCGGCCAGCGCCCTGAGCTCGTCGATGCGCGCGGCGGCGCCGAACAGGTGGACCGCCATGATCGCCCGCGTCCTCGGCCCGATGAGGGCCTCGACCGCGGAAGGATCGAGATTGCCGTCGGAGGGGTCCACATCCGCGAAGACAGGAACGGCGTTCTGCGCCAAGATGGGGGCCACAGTCCCGAAGTCCGTGATCGGCGTCGTGATGATCTCGTCTCCGGGGTCCGGCGCAGCCGCCACGACCGACAGATGGAGAGCCGCGGTGCCGGAGCTGCACGCGATCGCGTGGCGGGAGCCGTACAGCTGCACCATCTCGCGTTCGAGCGCCTTGGCCTCGGTTCCCCACACGGAGTTGAGCATGCCCGAGCGGATCACCCGCTCCAGGGCGGCCACCTCCTCGTCGCCGAGCGTGCGGCCCTCGGGATCGGCCATGGTTGGAAAGTTCAGAGTCACGAGTTACCCTTTCGGTCTTGACCGTAATATGCAAGAGGGAGGCGTGGGTGGGAATCGTCATCGGGGTCGTCGGCCCGCACGATCTGGTCGACGACGTCGCGGCCACCTGCGAGGAGCAGCCGGGCGTCACCGCGCTGCGGCTCGACTACGACCACGAGTCGCAGGCTCCCGCGATCGTCGAAGCGCACTCCTCCACCGTGGAGGGCTGGCTGTTCACCGGCATCGTGCCGTACATGCTGGCCAGTGACGCCGAGGCGCTCACCCGCCCGGCGGCGTTCGTCGACTACTCCGGGGCGACGCTGCTGACCGCTCTGGTACGGCTGCAGCACGAGGGCCAGGACATCACCCGCCTGTCCATCGACACGATCTCGGCCGCCGACGTCCACGCCACCTTCGAGGAGGCGGGCCCTGCCCACCGAGCAGGTGCGCACGCTGCCCTACCGGCCCGAGATGACCTCCAAGAAGGCGGTCTCCTTCCACCGGCGCGGCGGCGACCACGCGGTGATCACCTGCCTCAGCTCGGTGCACGAGGCGCTGCGCGACGACATGCACGTGCTGCGCCTCGCGCCTTCGGTGCACTCGGTGCGGGTGGCGCTGCGCCAGCTGCTGCTCACCGCCGAGGGTCAGGCGCAGGAGGACGCGCAGATCGCGCTCGGGCTGATCGAGGTCGACAGCGAGGAGGGCCTGCTGCGCGAGGCGGCGGCCCTCGGTGGCACGCTGGCCGCCTTCAGGGGCGGCACGCATCTGCTGGTCACCACCAGGGGCCCGCTGGCCGACGCCACGGGCGGCTTCTCCTGCCTGCCGATGCTGTCGCGGCTGACCGTGACGAGCCAGGTGGTCAGGGTGGGCTTCGGGCTCGGCCGCAGCGCGGCGGAGGCCGAGAGCCTGGCGCGCAGGGCGCTGGCCAGGGCCAGGCGCATCGGCGACGTCGCCGCGGTGCTGTCGCTGCGCGCCGACACCGACATCGTGCTGGAGTCGGTCGGCGCGACACCCGCCGGCGAGCAGAACCTGTCGGTGATCGCCCGCAGGGTCGGCCTCTCGGTGCCCACGCTGGAGAAGTTGCTGGAGGCCCGTGAGGCGGCCGGCGGCGAGCCGCTGACCACCAGGGAGATCGCCGAGCGGCTCGCGGTGCAGCAGCGCACGGCCCGCCGCATGCTGCACCGCCTGGAGCTGGCCGGGCTCGCCGAGCGCACCGGCAACCTGACCAGCGGGACCAGTGGCCGCCCGCTGACCCTCTACCGGCTGACCCTCTAGCCGGCACACCCGGGCCGGCCGGCACCCCGTCCCGGGGTCCGGCTCGCCCTGTGGCCGGCGCGCCTTCCGCGGATCCGGCGTGTCCGCTAGGCCAGCCACCGGTCGAGGCCCTCGGCGACGAACTCGTCGTCGCGCAGCCACGGGTAGGCGGCCCACACGCGGTCGATCTCGGCGAGCTGTCCTGGAGACAGCTCCTCGGCGGGGTCCAGGCACCAGCGCCCGGCCAGCAGCCCCTGGCGGCGCAGGATCTCGTGGATGCCGGGGATGCAGCCGTGGAAGCCGTTGGCCGAGTCGAAGATGGCGGCGTTGGCGTCGGTGAGGTGACCGTCGAGCCCGAGCAGCCTGCGCACGGCCGCGTCGTCGCCCGCACGGGCCAGTTTGGCCTCCTCCAGCAGCTCGACCGCCTTCTTGACCCAGACCGCCCACTGGCCGAGCAGGCCGCCGACGAACTCGACCTCGACCTCGCGGCCGTCCACGATCACCCGGTGGGTCGTGATCAGGTCGGCCAGGATGTGGTCGTCGTTGCCGGTGTAGAGCGCCACCTCGCCGGCGCGGCCCGCCCTGACCACCCCGTGCAGCACGTCGAGCGTGCGGTAGCGGTCGAACGGCGCCACCTTGATGCCGACGACCGACTCGATCGAGGCCAGCCTCGTCCAGAAGCTCCTGGACAGCGTGCGACCGCCGACGGCGGGCTGCAGGTAGAAGCCGATGACCGGCAGCACCTCGCCGACCGCGCGCGCCCGCTCGATCAGCTGGTCCTCGTTCAGCTCCCTGTGGGGGCTGAGCAGCACCATGTGGTAGCCGAGCGACCTGGCGAGCTCCGCCTCGGCCACGGCCTGCTCGGTCGGGCCGGTCGCGCCCGCCACCATGACGATCTCGCGGCCCGCCTCGCGGGCGGTCTCCGCCGCCAGCTCGAGCACCGGCGGCAGCAGCTCGGTGCCGTGGATGGCGAACTGCGTGGTGTGGACACCCACGGCCAGGCCGCCCGCGCCGGCCTCGACGTAGTAGCGGGTCAGCGCCCGCTGGCGGCGCTCGTCCAGCTTGCGTCCCGCGTCGAGCGCCAGCGGGTGCGCGGGGATGACCAGGCCACGCCTGAACAGGTCGCGGACGGACGTCTGAGCCTCTGGAGCCGTGCTGAGCACGTCACTTCCCCCTCGATCGATGAGCATGCTGATCAGAACCGGCCGTCGCGGCGCTCGAACTTGGTCGGCTTGCCGAGCAGGGGGCCGCCGTCGGCGACCCAGCGCGCGGTGAGCTCGATCAGCTCGGCGGGCGCCAGCTCCGGGTAGCCGAAGAGCCTGTGACACCTGGCGGCGTTCGACAGCAGCGCCGTGTTCGCCTCCTCGCCCACGAAGGAGGGCTCCTTGCCCATGGCCCTGCCGAGGTCGGTCGCGGCCTGCCGTACCGAGATCAGCTCGGGGCCCGTCAGGTTGAGCGTGAACGGCGGAGCCTGCGCATGCAGCAGCGCGCGGAGCGTGACCTCGTTGACGTACCCCTGCCAGACCACGTTGGCCATGCCCGTCGAGACGTCGATGGGCTCGCCCGCGTGGACCTTCTGCGCCAGGTCGACCAGCACGCCGTAGCGCATCTCGACGGCGTAGTTGAGCCTGATGAGGGCCAGGCGGGTGCCGTACTTCTCGCTGAAGTGCGACATCACCCGCTCCCTGCCCAGGCAGCTCATCGCGTACTCGCCCACGGGGTCGGCGGGGGTCTCCTCGGTCGCGCCGCCGCTGGTCACGGGGACGAGCGGGTAGACGTTGCCGGTCGACAGCGCCGCGATCCTGCTGTCCCTGAACCGGTTGGCGACCCGTCCCGGCAGGTAGGAGTTGGTGAACCAGGTGGCGTGCTCGGCGCCCTGGGTGCCGAACTTGGCGCCGACCAGGAAGACCACGTTCTCCACGTCGGGCAGGTCGCGCAGGGCCTGCTCGTCGGCCACGTCGGCGCTGACGACCGTGGCGCCCTCACGCGTGAGGTTTTCGGCCAGGCCCGGCTCGGAGAACCTGGAGACGGCCACGACCCGCCTGCTCCCCTTCGTGGCGTTGAGGGCGAGCCTGACCAGGCTCGGTCCGAGCTTCCCTCCCGCACCAAGGATCATGATGTCGCCGTCGAGCCTGGCCAGGTCGTCGACGAGACCGTCGCTGGGTCTCGCCAGCCGTTCCTCGAGCTCTGCTACCGTCCGCACCCCGAACTCCTCTCATTTACGGTCCAGACCGTAACTTCGCGAGTGTTTTCCTGTCAATGGGGCGCCGTTTTTAGCGAGCCGGAACGGCCTCGCGGGCCTCTACCAGAACGCCCAGAATCGCCCTGGTCTCGGCCCACGGCACGGGGCTCGGCGCCCCGCCGACCATGGTGAGAAAGGCCTCGACCGTTCCCTCGTAGCCCAGGCCCTTCAGGACGTCGTCGCCGCTGTCGATGACGATGTCGCGCGAGCCCTGCCGGGTGTGCACGGTGACGGTGTACGCCTCGGAGTCCGAGACGCCGATGATCTCGACCGTGCCCGTGACTCCGCTGTCCCACCGCAGCGCCATGACGCCGGTGTCCTCCGAGCGCAGGCCCTCGTAGTGGCGGACCGAGCCGGCCGCGCCCGCCAGCCGTACGGCGGGGCCGAGCAGCGCCACGAGCAGCTCCACCCCGTGGATGCCCATCGTGACCATGGTGCCGCCGCCCTCGCCCGGCGTGTCCTGCCACGGGTTGTAGCCGGTGGCCCAGAGCCCGACGTCGTGCCTGACGGTGGCGCGCACGGACAGCACCTCGGCGGGGTCGATCCGCGCGGCGGTGAAGGCGGGCGCGAACCTCAGCACGGAGCTGGACAGCACCCGATCGGTAATCTCCAGCCGGTCGAGGGCGTCGAGCTGGGCCCTGGTCGCGGCGGCGGGCTTGTTCATGAACACCGGCGTGCCCGTCTCCAGCACCGCGCGCAGGGCGTCGGGCGCCTGGGGGTTCGGCACGGTGAGCACGACGCCGTCGGGCCCGGTGGCGAGCAGCTCGGCCAGGCCGGCCGCGACCTTCGCCCCCGGATGCTCGTCGGTGAAGCGCCGCAGCCTCTCGGCGTCCTGCTCCCATACGACGAGCTCGGCGTGGCGGGCCAGCGTACGGGCGTCGGTGTAGGGGTGACTGGTGGCCAACCCGGCCAGGGCAATGCGCACAGCGTCCTCCAGATCCGGAATGTGCGCCATCATGACACCCTCGCCCCCGGCCGAGGCGAGCCAGTCTCCCGGTTCCCCGCGGCTACCGCTCGTCCACCTCGGCGTGGGTCCTGCCGTCGGCGAGCCTCGGATAGCCGGGTCCCCTGTCGAAGAAGCTGACGGGCTCCTCGGCCAGCCTGGCGCGCAGGGCGGCCGTGGCGGGCACGTCCACCCTGCCTCCCTCCGGCCCTGCGCCCTCCTCGAAGACCACCCCGTAGTCGGTCCTGGCGCCCTCGACCGAGACCTTCCCGTCGCGCACGTCGGCGGCCACCCTCTCCGGATCACGCTCGTACGGCGAGCCCCAGCCGCCCCCTCCCGTGGTGCGGACGCGGATGACCTCGCCCGCCCGCACCGGATGGTCGTCGACCAGCCCCTCCATCTCCTGCCCCGCCACCGACACCGTGAAGGGACGCCCCGCCCTGCCCCCGTTGACGCCCCAGCACGACAGGATCGACCGGTCGGCGATCGACATGTACGAGGCGTCCCTGAGCATCCTGATGTGCTTGTCGTAGCCGAGCCCGCCCCTGAACAGCCCGGGACCCCCCGAGTCGACCGCGAGCCCGAGCCGCTCCACCCTGAAGGGCCAGCGCGCCTCGGCGAACTCCACGGGGATGTTGCGGGAGTCGGGCACCACGTGGATCGTGTCCTCCCCGTCGGCGTACCACCGGCCGCCCGAGCCGCCGCCCAGGACCTCTCTCATGAGGTACGGCACGCCGCCGCCGTCCTCGCCGTACACGCCGGTGTAGCGGATGGTCTCCTGGTCGGCGGGCATCCGCCCGTTCGTCGCCTTGGCCAGCACCCCCGCCAGCACACCGAGCAGCCGCAGGATGACGAAGGTCCTGGCGTTGGTGGGCGCGGGGAAGATCGGCGTCAGCAGCGTCCCCTTCTCGGGGAAGCGCATCTCGATGAGCGGGACCACGCCCTCGTTGACGTCCAGCTCGGCCATCCGCTCGGGCGTGTCGGCCAGGTTGCGCAGGATCGGGGCCAGCCACTTCTTCAGGAACACCCCGTCGGCGTAGTCCCCCGCGTGGTTGATGGGGCCCTTGGCCTGCGGCGAGGTGCCGGTGAAGTCGATGACGAGCCTGTCGTCCACGCGCGTGAGCGTGATGCGCTGGGCGTGCAGGCGCGGCTCGTCCACGCCGTCGTGCTCGGCGTAGTCCTCCCAGACGTAGGTGCCCTCGGGGATCTTCGACAGCAGCTCTCTGCGGAAGGTCTCGGTGGTCTTGTCGATGATGGCGTCGAAGCACCGCTCGACCTCGGTCCTGCCGTAGCGGTCGAACAGCTCGGCCAGGCGGCGCGCCCCCATCAGGCAGGCCGAGCACTCGGCGTCGAGGTCACCGGCTAGCGAGTCGGGCATGCGGGAGTTGCGCGTCATGATGCGCAGGGCGGCCTCGTTGGGCACGCCGCGCTCCCACAGCCTGATCGGCGGGACCATCAGGCCCTCCTCGAAGACCGAGCGGGCGTGGGAGGGCATGCTGCCCGGCACCGATCCGCCGATGTCGTCGTGGTGGCCGAAGGCCTGCACGAAGGCCACCACCTCGCCCCGGTGGAAGACGGGCACGGTGACGCAGAGGTCGGGCAGGTGGCCGATGCCGCCTTCGGAGAGGTAGACGTCGTTGTGGAAGAAGACGTCGCCGGGGTTCATCGTCTCCGGCGGGAAGTCGCGCACGACGGGCTGGACCAGGGCGGAGTAGGAGCGGCCTGTCAGCTTGCGCAGCCTGATGTCGTGGATGCCCGCGCGGAAGTCGTGGGCGTCGCGGATCATCGGGGAGCGGGCGGTGCGGGCGATCGCGGTCTCGACCTCCTTCTCCACGGAGGCGAGCGTCCCTTCGACGATCTCGACGAGGATCGGGTCGACGGCGGTCACCGGCTCTGTCCCTTCGTGCTCGTGCTCGTGCCCGGTTCGCCCGCGCCGTGCCTGCGGATGACGAGGTTGCCGTGCGCGTCGCACTCGGCGGTGAAACCGGGGTGCAGCGGCAGGGTGGAGCCGTACTCCTCGATCACGGCAGGGCCGCTGACCACGTCGCCCCTGCGCAGGTCGGCGCGCTGGTGGACGGGGCGCTCGGTCCAGCCCTCGCGCTCGTCGAAGCAGACGGGCCGCCCGCCCCGCGCGGTGAGGGCGGCTTCGGCGCGTCCGGGGCGCTCGGGGATGGCGGGCCGGGTGATGGGGCCGATGCCCGACACCCGCAGGTTGACCCACTCCACCGCGTGGCGGGGATCGTCGCGGTAGGCGTAGCCGTAGAGCCGCTCGTGCGCCTCGTGGAAGCGGGCGAGCACCTCGGCGCGCCACTCCTCGCCGAGCGGGCCTGGCGGCGCCGCGACGCGCACCTCGTAGGCCTGGCCGTAGTAGCGCAGGTCGGCGCTTCGCCGGCAGACGGGCGAGGTGAAGCCTTCGCGCTCGAGCGCGGCGACCGCCTGCCCCTCCAGCTCGGCGAAGATCCCCGCCAGCACCCCCAGGTCCGGATCTCTCGTGACATGGGTGCGGACGTAGTCGTTCTTGACGTCCACGGTGAGCAGGCCGAACGCCGACACGTTGCCGGGGTCGGGCGGCACGATCACCGCGGGCAGCCCGAGGATGTCGATGAGGCGGCAGGCCAGCAGCGGCCCCGAGCCTCCGAAGGTCACCAGCGGGAAGTCGCGCACGTCCAGGCCACGTTTGACGGTGATCTGCCTGATCGCGTTGCACTGGTTGAACGCGCTGATCTCCAGGATCCCCGTCGCGGTGCGCTCAGGGGTGAGGCCGAGCTTGGCCGCCAGCGCCTCGACACCCTCCCTCGCCGCCTGCCCGTCCAGCGGGATCTCCCCGCCGAGCAGGTGCGGAGGGATCCTGCCGAGGAAGACGTGCGCGTCGGTGACCGTGACGTCCCCGCCGCCCTTGCCGTAACACAGGGGCCCTGGATCGGCGCCCGCCGACCTCGGACCGACCTTCAGCGTGCCCTCGGGCGAGATCCACGCGATCGAGCCGCCGCCCGCGCCCACGGTCACGATGTCGATCATCGGGATCTTGCAGGGGTAGCGGCCGATCGACCCCTCGGTGGTGAGGGAGGGCTCGCCGTCCACGACCACCGCCACGTCCGTGGAGGTGCCGCCGCCGTCCAGCGTGATGACCGAGGGGTGCCCCGCGGTGGAGGCGATCAGCGCCGCCCCCAGCGCCCCTGCCGCCGGTCCCGACAGCACCGTGGTGATCGGCTGGTGCACCACCTCGGCGGCGCTGAGGATGCCGCCGTTCGACTTCATCACCGAGTACGGCATGCGCAGCCGCTCGGACAGGTTGGCGATGTAGCGCCGCATCGTCGGCTTGACCGCCGCGTCGACCAGCGTCGTGACCGAGCGCTCGTACTCCCTGTACTCCCTCAGCACGTCGCTCGAGAGCGAGACCACGGCCTCAGGATGCTCCCTCTCGAGCACCCCCCTCATGCGCTCCTCGTGCTCGGGGTTGGCGTAGGAGTGCAGGAAGCACACTCCGATCGCGGTGATGCCGCGCTCCCTGAACCACCGCGCGACCCGCGCCGCCTCCTCCTCGTCGAAGGGCCTGACCTCGGCGCCGAGGTGGTCGAGGCGCCCGCCGACCGTCTTCACCCTGTGCACGGGCACGATCCTGGGCGGCTTCACCCAGAAGTAGGAGTTGCCGTAGCCGTCGGGCACGCTCTGCCTGGCGATCTCCAGGATGAACTCGAACCCCTCGGTGGTCACGAACCCGAGGTCCTCGATCCTGTCCTCGAGCAGTTGGTTGGTGGCCACCGTGGTGCCGTGCACCAGCCCGGTGACCTCCGCGCCCGCCTTCGCGGCGCCGACCTTCCCGAGGCCCGCCATGAACCCGTCGGCCGGGTTGGCGGGCGTCGAGGGGGTCTTGGTGGTGAAGATCTCGCCGGTCCGCTCGTCGACCGCCACCACGTCGGTGAACGTGCCGCCGGTGTCCACTCCGATACGCATGGCTTCAGTCTCCACCCGTGGACCTGCCTGCGGGGATCAGCGAAACCTGCCGAACAAGCGGCGTTTCTTCATCGTCTCCTGCTGCCGAGCACGTCGTCGATCACCTTCGGGGCGTGCTCGGTGCCGACGTAGGCGGCCAGCCGTACGGCCAGCTCGTGGGCCTTGGTCAGCTCCATCTCCACGCGTGCCTTGCCAGACTGTCCGGCCTGGATGCCGAAATAGGCGCCGATGATGGTGCCGATCACGCCGCACACCCCCGCGAACATGGTCGCGAACTCCTTGGTGGCGAACACCGCGGCCCCGAACGCGACGAGGATCACGATGATGCCGGTCAGGACCACGAAGAAGCCGTAGCGCCAGCGTGCGGCGTCGGCCTGGGCGGCGGTCAGGTCGTCGGGGGTCATCAACGCGTCGAGCGCCGCGGGGTTGTCCGTGGCCACAGTTGCCTCCTGATAGCGATGGGACCATAGGTGATGCCCAGTAAGCTAGCGGCCTGTGACCGAATTGTCCGCGCTCTCTGCCGTGCCAGCCGCCGCCCGCGACGCCGTGCTGAAGTTCTACTTCGGCCCCATGGACTGCGGTAAGTCCACGCTGGCGCTCCAGATGAACTACAACCACGGACGGCAGGGCAGGCGCGGGCTGGTGCTGACCAAGCACGACAGGTCGGGAGGGCCGAAGGTCACCAGCAGGATAGGGCTCGGGCTCGACGCCATCGAGGTGGACGACTCCCTCGACCTGGTGGAGCTGGTGCGGGGTCACGACAGGATCGACTACCTCATCTGCGACGAGGCGTGCTTCTACACCATGGAGCAGATCGAGCAGCTGGCCGACCTGGTCGACGGGCACGGGGTGGACGTCTACGCCTTCGGCCTGGCCTCCGACTTCAGGTCGCGGATGTTCCCCGCCGCGCAGCGCCTGTTCGAGCTGGCCGACGAGGTGTGCAGGCTGCAGGTCGAGGTGCTGTGCTGGTGCGGGCGGCCAGGGCTGCTGAACGCCCGCGTCGTCGGGGGCGCGATGGCGCGCAGCGGCGAGCAGGTCGTGATCGGCGACACCGACGCCTCGCCCGTCCGCTACCAGGTGCTGTGCCGCCGTCACCACCGCAGCGGCCAGCTGGCCATGCCCGCCGCGGACCAAGCGGTGCCCGCCGAGGGCGCGGCGGTGCCGCCGGCCGACAGGGCGATGCCCGGAGGGGGCGGGGCGGCCAGGACGCAGGAGAGCCTGACCGCCTCCGCCTGAGGGTCAGCGCGCCCGCGGCGCGGCACGCCTGCCGGTGCGCTCGGCGACCTCCTCGAGCGCGGCGAGGAAGGTCTCCTCCGGCTGCGCGCCCGAGACGCCGAACTCCCCCTCGAACAGGAAGAACGGCACGCCGGTGATGCCGAGCTCGCGGGCCCTGCCGAGCTGCTCGCGGACCTCGTCGCCCGCCTCGCCCGTGTCGCTCACCCCGACCTCGGCGGCCAGCTTGGCCAGCACCTCGGAGTCGGCGATGTTGAGCCCGTCGGTGAAGTGGGCGGCGAACAGGCGCTCGGTCATCGGGGCGCCCAGCCCCCGACGGGAGGCCAGCTCGATCAGCCGGTGGGCCTCGAAGGAGTTCGCGCTGACCGCCCTGTCGAAGTGGAGCTCCAGCCCCTCCTCGGCACCCACGGCCGCGACCCTGGAGGTCATCTGCGCGACGTCGCCGCCGAACTTGCGCCGCAGCGCCTCCAGCAGCGGCTCGCCCTCGGCCGTGGCCGTGGGGTTGAGCTCGAACGGGCGGTAGGTGACCTCCACCACGCCCGCGTGACGCGCGGCCGCCCTGGCGAAGCGCTTGTGCCCGATATAACACCAAGGACAGACCACGTCCGAGAAAATCTCTACCTTCATGACGTGCTGTAACACTCAACCAGCCGCGAGTTCTTCCAAGCGGTGGGGCAGGTAGCCCGAATCGTCAACGAGCGCCGAGGCGCCCCGCCACCAGCCGAACCACTCCCCGCTGCGCCACATCCAGTCGACCCGTTCGATCGCGGCCACCACGTCGCCGACATCCGACCACGACTCGCCCAGCTGTTCCGGCGTCGCGCCGTGTCGCAGCGCCCACTCCCTCAGGATGCGCACCGCGTCGCCAGGCACCGGCCTGGCATAGGGGTCGGGGTCCTCTCCCGGCAGCCGGTGGGGGCCGAGACCCGCCGCCACTCCCCAGCTCCACTGCGCCTCGGCGGGCTTGGAGTAGCGCAGGGAGGAGAAGTCGAGGTTGGAGCCGAGATCGTCGTCGGGACGCCTGGTCACCAGCGCGTCGAGCCTTCCTCCCGCGTCGAAGTGGACGACCAGGCGCTGGCCGGGCCGTGCGGTGTCGGGCAGTTCGATGCGGTCCTCCGCCTGCCAGGAGTTGAGGTCGACCTCCGCGACGGCGGGCCCCCACAACGCGTCGGCCGCGTCGTCGGCGATCCACGCCGCCAGCATCTCCAGCAGGGTCAGATCGGTCCACGGGTCGATCGCCGTCGAGGTGCGCAGCACCTCCATGGGGGCGGGCAGCTTGCCTCCCCGCTCGTTCTCCCACCAGCTGTCGCCCAGCTCCCGCACCCCGACCACGAGCGCGGCGATGGACGACAGCTCCGCCGATCTCCTGGTCAGTGAGGCGCCCAGAGCCAGCTCCAGGCACTGGGATGCGCGCTCGTCGCCCAGCGTGGCGCGCGCGTCGGCGATCAGCGTGGCGGCCGTCGGCCGCTGCTCGCCGAGCAGATTGTTGATGACTCGTCTGGCCTCGGTCCTCGCGTCTTCAGCATGTGCCTCGCGCATACAGCCACGCTACGCCCGTAGATCCTTTCTCGACAGCTTGTACGGAGAACCTGTATGACGATACGGTCACCCGCGTCAGCGGTTCCCACCTGCGGATGTTCCACTGGTGCCGTTGAGGAGGTCACCGATGCGCTTGACACCGACCGAGCAGGACAGACTCCTGCTCTTCACCGCCGCCGAGCTGGCCCGCGCCAGGCGGGCGCGCGGGCTGCGCCTGAACGTGCCCGAGGCCACCGCGCTCATCGCCGACGCGGTGTGCGAGGCGGCCAGAGACGGGGCGAGGCTGGCCGAGGCCATCGCGGCGGGCCGCGAGGTGCTCGGGCCGCAGGACGTGCTGCCGGGGGTGGCCGACATCGTGACCCAGGTGACGGTCGAGGCGGTCTTCGACGACGGCAGCAGGCTCGCGGTGGTGACCGACCCGTTCGGCGGCGGCTCCATGGGCGAGGCCGCGCCGGGCGCCGTCGTGTCCGCGGGAGACTGGACCCAGCCGCCCGCCTCCGCGCGGGTGCGGGTGCTCAACACCGCGCAGGTCCCGGTCTCCGTCACCTCCCACTTCCACTTCTTCGAGGCCAACCCGCGCCTGCGCTTCCCCCGCGAGGAGGCCTACGGCATGCGGCTCAACATCCCCGCGGGGGCCACGGTGCGCTTCGACCCGGGGGCCACGGTGGAGGTCGAGCTGGCGCCGATCGGCGGCGGCCGTACGGTGATCGGCTTCGCCGGGCTGGTGGACGGGCCGCTGGACGCGCCGGGCGCGAAGGAGGAGGCGCTGCGCAGAGCGCGCGCCTGCGGATACGAGGGGGCTTAGGATGCACGACTACATCGGGGTGCACGGACCTCGCCAGGGCGACCTGGTACGGCTCGGCGACACCGGCCTGGTCGTCCAGGTGGAGCACGACTCGCAGCAGCCGGGCGAGGAGTTCCTCGCCGGGTTCGCCAAGACCGCCCGTGACGGGCTGCATCTGAAGGCCGCCTCCATCCGCGAGACCTGCGACCTGGTGATCAGCAACGTGCTGGTGATCGACGCGATGCTCGGCGTCAGGAAGATCTCCATCGGGGTGCGCGAGGGGCGCGTCCACGCGATCGGCCGCGCCGGCAACCCCAACACCCTCGACGGCGTGGACGTGGTGGTCGGCACCGGCACCACGATCGTCTCCGGCGAAGGGCTGATCGCCACGGCGGGCGCGATCGACACGCACGTCCACCTGATGTCGCCGCGCATCATGGAGGCGTCGCTCGCCTCGGGGGTCACCACGATCATCGGGCAGGAGTTCGGGCCCGTGTGGGGCGTGGGCGTGAACTCCCCCTGGGCGCTGCGCAACGCCTTCGCCGCCTTCGACGCCTGGCCCGTCAACATCGGCTTCCTGGCGCGCGGCTCGTCGTCGTCGGCCGATCCGCTGGTGGAGGCGCTGGTCGAGGGCGGCGCGTGCGGGTTCAAGGTGCACGAGGACATGGGCGCGCACACCACGGCGCTCGACACCGCGCTGCGGGTGGCCGAGGAGCACGACGTCCAGGTGGCCCTGCACACCGACGGGCTCAACGAGTGCCTGTCGGTGGAGGACACGCTCGCCGTCCTGGAGGGCAGGACCATCCACGCCTTCCACATCGAGGGCTGTGGCGGAGGCCACGTCCCGAACGTGCTGCGCATGGCGGGCGTCGCCAACGTCATCGGCTCCTCCACCAACCCGACGCTGCCCTTCGGCCGCGACGCGCTCGGCGAGCACTACGACATGATCGTCGCGGCGCACGGGCTCAAGCCCGACCTGCCCAGCGACCAGGTGATCGCCCGCGACCGGATCAGGGCGGGCACGATGGGCGCCGAGAACGTGCTGCACGACCTGGGCGTCATCGGCATCACCTCCTCCGACGCGCAGGGCATGGGCAGGGCGGGCGAGACCTTCAGGCGCACCTTCCAGCTCGCCTCGCGCTTCGCCACGGAGGGGCCCGACAACGAGCGCGTGCTGCGCTACATCGCCAAGCTGACCATCAACCCGGCGATCGCGCACGGCCTCTCGCACGAGGTCGGCTCGATCGAGGTCGGCAAGCTGGCCGACATCGTGCTGTGGGAGCCCTCCTCCTTCGGCGCCAAGCCGTGGCTGGTGCTCAAGGCGGGCTTTCCCGCCTGGGGCGTCACCGGCGACCCGAACGCCTCCACCGACGCCTGCCAGCCCCTGGTGTACGGCCCGCAGTTCGGCGGTCACGGCGCCACCCCCGCCGAGCTGTCGGTCGCCTTCGTGAGCCGGGTCTCGCAGGCCCTGCCGACCAGGCGCCGCCAGGTGCCCGTGCGCGGCACCCGCGGGATCGGCCCGGCCTCGCTCGTGCGCAACGACCGTCTGGGTCAGGTGCGGGTGGACCCGCGCACGGGCCAGGTGACGCTCGACGACCGGCCGATCGGCGCCGAGCCCGTCTCCTCGGTGCCCCTCAGCCGCCTGTACTTCCTCTGACCCGCCGACCTCACGACATCCGCGCTTCGCGGTTCCCGCTAGGAGCCCTCATGACCCCCGCAGACCACGGTTTCCACATGCCGGCCGAGTGGGAGCCGCACGCCCGCACCTGGATGGCCTTCCCCACCGCCAACCCGACCTTCACCGACCTCGAGGCCGCGCGCAGGACGTGGGGCCAGGTGGCCAACACGATCGCCGCCTACGAGCCGGTCGTGATGATCGCCAACACCGGTGAGAGCGCCGACGCCCGCTGCTACCTCGACCCCGGCGTCACCGTGGTCGAGCGTCCGCTCGACGACGCGTGGCTGCGCGACAGCGGGCCCACCTTCCTGGTTGACGGCAGGGGCGGCCTCGCCACGGCCAACTGGGTCTTCAACGGCTGGGGCCAGCAGAGCTTCGCCCGCTGGGAGAACGACTCCAAGGTGGGCGCGCTCGTCTCGGAGCTGGCAGGGGCGGCGCCGTACAGCTCGGCGATGGTCAACGAGGGCGGCGGCATCCACGTCGACGGCGAGGGGACGGTGTTGCTGACCGAGACCGTCCAGCTCGACCCGTTCCGCAACCCCGGATGGACGCGCGAGCGGGTGGAGGCCGAGCTGCGGGCCTTCGTCGGCGCGGAGAAGTGCCTGTGGATGCCGCGCGGGCTCACCGCCGACTACGGCCTGTACGGCACGCGCGGCCACATCGACGTCTTCGCCGCCTTCGTCCGACCTGGCCTGGTCGTCGCCCACAGCCAGCCCGACCCCTCCCACCCCGACCACGAGGTGTGCAGGGAGAACATCGCCCTGCTGCGCTCCTGCACCGACGCGAGGGGACGGGCGCTGGATGTCGTCGAGGTGCCCGCGCCCACGGTCACCGAGGTGGACGGCGAGCCCGTCGACTATTCCTACATCAACCACTACCTGGCCAACGACGCGGTCGTGCTGTGCGCCTTCGACGACCCGCGCGACGCCGAGGCGGCCGCGCTGTTCGCCAAGCTGTTCCCGTCGCGGACGGTCGAGCTGGTGGACGCCAGGGAGATCTTCGCGGGCGGCGGCGGCATTCACTGCATCACCCAGCAGCAACCGGCCGTCTCCCGCCCCTGACCCACCCGGCCACCAGAAGAGCGCCGGAGGCCCGGCCTCGCGGACGCCACGGCGCGACCACCGGATGGCTGGTCTCGTGGATGCCATGGCTGAGCGGTCGTTCGCCCAGCGACTGCGAGGGCAGTCGGGGGTTGGGGCTCGAATGCGCGGCAGGTAGGGTGGGCCTGTGACGACGTTCCGGATCAGCGAGGCCGCCGCGTTGCTCGGGGTCAGCTCCGACACCGTCCGCCGCTGGGTGGACGCGGGCCGGCTGGTGGCCGAGCGGGACGAGCACGGCCACCGGCAGGTCAACGGCGCCGACCTGGCCGCCTTCGCTCGCGCCCAGGTCGGGACGGCGGGCGACGGCGGGCGCTCCTCGGCGCGTAACCGCTTCCGCGGGATCGTGACCGAGGTGATCAAAGACGCGGTGATGGCGCAGGTGGAGATCGCCGCGGGGCCGTACCGGGTGGTGTCGCTGATGAGCCGGCAGGCCGCCGACGAACTCGGCCTGGAGATCGGCGTCGTGGCCGTCGCCGTCATCAAGTCCACCAACGTCGTCGTCGAGATCCCCGACCACGAACGCGTGACCGGCAGCCAGTGAGGAGCCCCCTTGGTGTCCAGGCGTCTCTCCCGTCGGGCCCTCGCCCTGCCCGCCGCGCTCGCGATCGCCGTCGTCCTGTCCGGATGCGGCTCCGGCCGGCCGTCCGCGTCCACCGCCTCGGGCTCAGCGGCGGCCGGTGACGGCGCCAAGGAGGTGACGGTGTTCGCCGCGGCGTCGCTGACCGGCACCTTCACCGAGCTCGGCAAGGCCTTCGAGGCCGCCCATCCGGGCACGTCGGTGCGGTTCAACTTCGGCTCCAGCGCGACGCTGGCCCAGCAGATCGTCCAGGGCGCGCCCGCCGACGTGTTCGCCGCGGCCAGCCCTGCCACCATGAAGACCGTCACCGACGCCTCGCTGGCCGGCGCGCCGGCCACCTTCGTGCGCAACAAGCTGCAGATCGCCGTCCCCGCGGACAACCCGGCCGAGGTGGACGAGTTCGAAGACCTCGCCGACGCCAGGGTGAAGGTCGCGCTGTGCGCCCCCCAGGTGCCGTGCGGCGCGGCGGCGGTCAAGGCGCTGGACGCGGCCGGGCTGAAGGTCACCCCGGTCACCCTGGAGCAGGACGTCAAGGCCACCCTCACCAAGGTCGAACTCGGTGAGGTGGACGCGGCGCTGGTCTACCGGACCGACGTGATCGCCGCGGCGGGCAAGGTGAAGGGAATCGCCTTCCCCGAGGCGGACCAGGCGATCCACGACTACCCGATCGCGACGCTGACCGAGGCGCCCGCCGGTGATCTGGCCCGGCGGTTCGTCGACCTGGTGCTGTCGCGGCAGGGCAAGGACGTGCTGACCAAGGCCGGCTTCGAGACCCCCTGACGCCCATGACCTCCTCGGCCTCGCCCAGCCCCGACCGCGCGCCCTCGCGCGGCCCCGACCGCGCGCCCTCGCGCGGCGGGCCCGCCGGCCGCCGGGACTCGCCCCGACGGGTCACCGGCCGCCTGCCCTGGATGCTGCTGGTACCCGCCGTGCTCGGGCTGGCCTTCCTGGTGCTGCCGCTCGCCGGGCTGCTGGTGAGGGCCCCGTGGCCGACGCTGCTGCAGCGGCTGGCCGAGCCACAGGTGCTCCAGGCGCTGCGGTTGTCGCTGGTGACCGCCAGCATCGCCACCGCGGTGTGCCTGGTGCTCGGGGTGCCGCTGGCCTGGCTGCTCGCCCGGGTGTCCTTCCCCGGGCGGCGGGTGGTGCGGGCGCTGGTCACCGTCCCGCTGGTGCTGCCGCCGGTGGTCGGCGGCGTGGCGCTGCTGCTGCTCCTGGGACGACGGGGGCTGCTCGGGCAGTGGCTGGAGTCCACCTTCGGTCTCACGCTGCCGTTCACCAGCGCGGGAGTGGTCGTCGCCGAGGCGTTCGTGGCGATGCCGTTCCTGGTGATCAGCGTCGAGGGCGCGCTGCGCGGCGCCGACCAGCGCTTCGAGGAGGCCGCCGCCACGCTCGGCGCTTCACGCTGGACCGTGTTCCGCCGGGTCACGCTGCCGCTGATCATGCCGGGCATCGTGGCAGGGGCGGTGTTGTGCTGGGCCCGGGCGCTCGGCGAGTTCGGCGCCACCATCACCTTCGCCGGCAACTTCCCCGGCACCACCCAGACCATGCCGCTGGCGGTCTACCTGGCGCTGGAGACCGAGCCTGAGGCCGCCATCGTGCTCAGCCTCGTCCTGCTCGCCGTCTCGGTCATCATCCTGGCCAGCCTTCGCGACCGGTGGGTGAACACCCCATGACACCCGACGGTCTGCGTGCCCGGCTGGTCGTCACCCGGCCCTCGTTCGCCCTCGACGTCACCCTGGAGGCCGCCCCCGGCGAGGTGGTCGCGCTGCTCGGTCCGAACGGCGCGGGCAAGACCACGGCGCTGCGCGCCCTGGCCGGGCTCACGGCCCTGTCCGGCGGCAGCCGGATCACCCTCGACGGCGAGCCGCTGCACACCACCGCCGCCGAGCGGCGTCGGATCGGCATGGTCTTCCAGGACTACCTGCTCTTCCCCCACCTGTCCGCGCTCGACAACGTGGCCTTCGGGCCACGCTGCCACGGAGCCTCCAAGGCCGAGGCCCGCCGCACCGCCGCCGCCCTGCTGGAGCGCGTCGGGCTGGCCGAGCACGCCGCAGCCAAACCCCGCCGGCTGTCCGGCGGCCAGGCCCAGCGCGTCGCGCTGGCCCGCGCGCTGGCCGTACACCCCCGGCTGCTGCTGCTGGACGAGCCCCTGGCCGCGCTCGACGCCCACACCCGGCTGGAGATCCGCTCCCAGCTGCGCCGCCACCTCGCCGACTTCGACGGAGCCACCGTGCTGGTCACCCACGACCCGCTGGACGCCATGGTGCTCGCCGACCGGCTCGTGGTCGTCGAGCAGGGCGCCGTCGTCCAGCAGGGCGCCCCCGCCGAGGTGGCCCGCCGCCCCCGCACCGACTACGTCGCCCGCCTGGTCGGGCTCAACCTCTACCGCGGCATGGCCGACGGAGCGCGGGTCACGGTGGGCGAGCTGCTGTTCAGCACGTCCGAGCATCTTGAAGGGCCGGCGTTCGTCGCCTTCCCGCCCGCCGCCGTCGCCCTCTACCGCTCCCGCCCCGACGGCAGCCCGCGCAACCTGTGGCAGGCCACGATCGAGGGCATCGAACGGCACGGCGACAACGTCCGCGTCCACCTCGACGGCCTGATCGCCGCCTTCGCCGACATCACCCCTGCCGCCGTCGCCGACCTCGACCTCGCCCCGGGTCAGCAGGTCTGGGCGTCGGTCAAGGCCACAGAGACACACGCCTACCCGGCATGACCGCGCACCCGCCCGCGGTTCAGGCGCCCTGGCCGGTCTCCCCCTCCCGCCGGACGCGGGCCCGCACGACGCCGGGATACCACGCCGTGAAACGCACGGCGGCGACGATCGCGGCGATCTGGATGATCCAGCCGGTCCAGAGGTTGTCAGGGTCGCGAAGGACGAGATCCCCGTAGGCGCCGGCGACCGCGGCGACCAGGAACGCCAGCCCCCAGACGCCGGTGATCACGTAGTTGGTGCGCAGGAAGGCCGGCGACTGCCAGTGCGCGCGGTCGACCTGCTCGCGGGCGTACTGGAGGGTGAACGGCATCCGCACCGCCATGGAACCGAAGGCGATGAGGACCAGAGCGATGTTCGACACCTCACCCGCGTACGTCTCCAGCCAGCGGCGCGTGCCCGCGCTCGCGACCAGGCCCACCGCCGCCATGGCGGCGAAGAAGACCACCTCCGCGACCTGGAGCAGCTTCGGGGCGCCGCCCCGCCGGACGATCCGGTCGGCCACGATGAGAAGGACGGACACGGCCAGCGCGAGCACCACGGACAGCTCGAACCGGCCTGGCCCGACGAGCACGGAGAAGATGATCCACGGGGCCATTCCGACGACAGGGTTGTCCAGGACGCCGGCCGGCTTCCCGTTGGCTTGGCTGTCCATAGGTGAACCTTCCGCGACGGGATCCTCACTCCCAGTGTGCCCCCTGTCCCGCAGGCGGCACCATGCCGCCCCCGGCGGCGTCCACCTGGTCGGATGATGCCGAACGGGGATCGGCACCCGCCGGCGCGCGGCTCACCGGCCGTCTTCTCGCGCTCGCCCGCGCAGCCGGCTCCGTCCCTGAGAGTAGGAGCAGGGTCCTGGATCGGCTCTGACGGGATGGTTCCGAGGCAGGAAGAGACCGGCCGCCCGCGACGGCACGCTGGGATCATGACCGCGATTCGCGCAGTGAACCTGCACAAACGCTACGCCGGCACCCCCGCGGTGGCCGACCTGTCCTTCGCCGTCGAGCCCGGCAGGGTGACCGGCTTCCTCGGCCCCAACGGGGCCGGCAAGTCCACGACCATGCGCATGATCCTCGGGCTCGACCGGCCGTCCGGCGGCACCGCGCTCGTGGACGGGCGCCCGTACCACGAGCTGCGGCACCCGCTGCGCAAGGTCGGCGCGCTGCTGGACGCCAAGGCCGTGCACGGGGGGCGCAGTGCGCGCAACCACCTGCTGGCGATCGCCCAGAGCAACGGCATCCCCGCGAGCAGGGTGAACGAGGTGCTGGAGGCCGTGGGCCTGCGGGAGGTGGCCAGGCGGCGGGTCGGCGGCTTCTCGCTGGGCATGTCGCAGCGGCTCGGCATCGCCGCGGCGCTGCTCGGCGACCCCGAGATCCTGATCTTCGACGAGCCGGTCAACGGCCTCGACCCCGACGGCATCCTGTGGATCCGCAGGCTCATGCGCAAGCTCGCGGCCGAGGGGCGGACGGTGTTCGTCTCCAGCCACCTCATGAGCGAGATGGCCCAGACCGCCGACCACCTGATCGTGATCGGCAGGGGCAGGCTCATCGCCGACACGAGCGTGGAGGAGTTCATCGGGCGCAGCTCGCAGGGGTACGTGCGGGTGCGCTCGCCCCGGCTGGCCGAGGTGGCCGAGCTGATCAAGGCGGGTGAGCCGGACGGCGACCACCTGCGGGTGACCGCGATGAGCACGCTCGAGATCGGCACGATCACCGCCGGCGCCGGCATCCCGCTGGAGGAGCTGACGTTCGTGCAGCCCTCGCTGGAGGCGGCCTACATGGAGCTCACCAAGAACAGTCTGGAGTTCACCTCATGATCGACATTCTCCGGTCCGAATGGACCAAGATCCGCTCAGTCCGCTCCACGGTATGGACGCTGGCCGTCACCGCCGTGCTGATGCTGGGCTTCTCCGCCCTCACCAACGCCTCGGCCAGGGGCGCGGCCGGCGGGCCGGTCCCGGGCTGGCAGGCGATCATCCTGGGCCTGACCGGTACGATGCTCGCCTCGCTGTCCATGGCCACCCTGGGTGTTCTGGTGATCTCCAGCGAGTACCGCACAGGGGGGATCCGCACCTCGATCATGGCCGTGCCCAGGCGCATGAGCCTGCTGACCGGCAAGATCGTGCTGTTCGTCGCGGTCTCGCTGGTCGTCTGCACGGTCGCGTCGGCCGCCGCGATCGGCGTCGGCGTGGCGATCTCCCAGCCGCCGTCGATCGAGATGGGAGAGGTGGCGCGCTCCTCGCTCGGGTCGGGTCTCTACCTGACCGCGTGCGGGCTGTTCGGACTGGGACTGGGCACGCTGATCAGGCACACGCCGGGCGCGATCGTGTCGGCCATCGCGCTGATCCTGGTGCTGCCCACGATGGCCAACCAGCTTCCGGGAGAGTGGGGCGCGAGCGTGGCCGCGTACTTCACCACGAACGCCGGCCTGCTGGTCGTCTCCGGCCAGGGCAACGGCACGTTGGGCCCGTGGAGCGGGTTCGCGGTCTACCTCGCCTGGGTGGCCGCCGCGGTGCTCGCAGGCGCCGTGCTGATGCAACGCCGCGACGCGTAGCCCACCCGAGTGGAGATGCTCATGATCGCAGTATGAGTTCGGCCCTGCCGGTTGATCTCGAAAGTGCCGCCATGGTTAATGGGTTCCGGCACCATCGTCACAAGATCCGAGGAAGTGGCGCATGCAAGGCTGGTGGGGGAACCTGTTACAGGGCGCACTCTCGGCGGTCATCGGCGGCGTCGTGGCGGCGCTGACCGCATGGGCCGTCGTCACAGCGACAAGGCGGCACGAGAGACAAGCCGCGCTCGAGATCGAAGCCCGGACAAGCGCCGTCGATTTCTTTCTCCTCTTGGCCGACATGGACATACAGCTGACCAAGGCTCTCGACAGCGGCGTCGCATTGCCCCGTATGACAGAGGGCAGGGATTGGACGGTCAAGGCGCTGAAGGCCGAGATCGCCATGTTCTCCCTCGGCAGGAAGGCAGGCAACGCCTTCTCCCAGAAAGTCGGCGATCTGAGACGGGCACTGGAGCTGGTTGAGGGCGATGATCCTCCCAGGGAGGAGCCGGTGAAGGCGGCGATGGCCGCGCTGCATACGTTGAGCGATCACCTCGCCGATTGGCTGATGCAAGGGCGTCACCAGCCGGATGCGTCCGGCTGAACGGCCGCCTGGCCAGGGTGGACGAGCACCGTCTCGGTGCCGTCGTGCCGCAGTAAGGAGGCGCGCAGATCCTCGGGGAGGCGGAAGCCGAGCGCTGCCTCGGCCTTCGCGACCCGGCGCGGTGTGGCAGGCGGACGAAGCCTTCGGTGTCGGCCGGCGCGTTCCTGGCAGCGCGACGGTCTTGCGGTCAGTGCGGATTCGCCTCCGTCCCAGGGCGCTCGGGGGCGGGGGTGCGGGGGATGAGGGTCAGGGCGGCGGCCAGGCAGGCCAGGGGGATCGCGGGCAGGACGTAGCGGGGGTCGTAGTCGGCGGAGGCGGCGGGGATCACGAGCAGGGCCCCGGCCATGAGCCAGGCCGTCAGCGCCTCGCCGTCCCGCCCCCGCGCACCCGCTTCCGTCCCGGGTCGCCGGCGCTGCCGCCACCTCGCCGCGACGCCGACCACGGGGATGAGCATCAGGACGGCCAGCGCCGGGCCCGGCAGCGACAGGCGGGCCTGGTAGGCGCGGACCCACCGGGCGTAGGGCTGGACCACGAGGGTGACGCCGGTGGCGCCGCCGTAGGCCTCGGCGAGCTCTGTCTGGCGTACCGCGGCGGCGCTGTTGAGCGCCCTGCGGGCGCTCTTCGGGAAGTGGTACTTGGCCTCCGTCCAGGTGGTGGGGTACGGAGACCGGCCCGGCTCGAAGGCGCGCAGCGTGTCGCGGGCCACCACCCGCAGATAGTCGCCCGGCTGGGCCTTGATCGCCGCCCAGAGGAAGCGGCGGGCCAGGTCGTTGGAGCGCGGCCCGTAGATCCCGCCGATCCGGCGGAACGGTGACTCCTTGGAGAACATGGCCGCGTAGACCGGCGAGGCGATCCTGGGATCGCTCGGAGGTCTCTTGGGGCACAGGACGGCCAGGTCGGGGGCGGGTTTGATTCGTGCGCAGTCGGCGAAGGCGGCGGTCCGCCCGTACAGCCAGACCGCGCCGTGCCGGTTGAAGCCCCACTCGCCGTAGTGACTGTGGAACCACGCCATGTACGCGGTGACCGGTACCAGGAACGCCCCCACCGCCACGATGACGGTCAGGCCCGACGCCCGTCGTCGCCAAGCGCCGGCGCCTGCGCCGTTCAGACCTGTCATGACGAGGCCCGCCGCGATGACAAGGATCAGTGGAAGGCCGACGATCCTGGTCACCGCCGCGCATCCGGCCAGCAGTCCTGCCGCCCCCGCCGACCATCGGGGCACGGGGCTTCGCCACAGCAGGACGGTCACCGCCGACATCACCAGGAAGGCGAACAGTTCATCGGAGACCAGTAGGTGCTCCAACTGCAGGCGGTCTCCGTCGAGCAGCACCGGGATCGAGGCGGCGCAGCCCAGCGCCTGGGGCAGCCAGGGCCGGTGCGGCCATCGGGCGCGCGCCGCCCGCCATACCAGCGCGTACACCATCACCCCGGTGAGCAGGCCCATGACGGCCTGGGCGGCCACCACCGCGGTGAACCCGTGCAGCGGCCGCAGCAGCCACAGCAGGATCGGATACCCGCCGGGGTGGTGCGCCGCGGGCGTCAGCGTCAGCGCCGCGCGCACGTACACGGCCGAGTCGCCGGTCCACAGCATCGAGGGATACCCCGCGGCGGCGACGATCCGCAGGGTGGCCGCGGCCACCAGCACCCCCGCGAAGAGCGCGTGCCGCCACGCCCATCGGCCGCAGGCGCTCAGCCGCCGGAGCATCGCGCCGCTCCCTGGCCGATCGCGAGCAGGCCGGTAGGCGAGGAGGACCAGACGGCCGGACACGCGACGTTCCATGCCTGCTCGCCTACCCCTTCGCCCGTGGGGTTCCCGGCGCTCCCGTCGATCCATGGCGGTCCATGGCCGGAAGATTCCGCCGTCTTTCCTCTGGGCGGCTTTCCTCTGGGCGGCGGGCAACGTGCCGGGAACCCCGCGCCGTCACCCGCCCGCCCGGTCCCCGATCTCCTGCCCGCGCAGCAGACGGAGGGCGAGCAGGCTCAGCCAGCACCACCCCGCGGTGATCGAGATGCGCTGGAACAGCCCGGCCACGTCCACCAGCCCCTCGGTCTGCTCGAAACCCATGCCGGCGAGCACGAACGCCCCCGTGAAGACGATGCCGGTCACCGCGGAGTAGGCCGCCCAGAGCGGACTCCCCCATCCGGCGAACCTCCTGGCGAAGACCAAGCAGGCCGCCACCAGGGCCACGAAGGCGAGCAACGAGAAGACGTCGTGCAGGGCGGCGTACGCGCTGCCGTACTGCGTGAGCCTGCCGGGGGTGCCCGGCGGATACCCGCTGATGGGGTCGGTGACGAAGACGCCCGCGCCGATCAGCCCCGCCCCCCAGACCCCGACGAGCACGGGCCCCCAGGTCGAGCCGCCGAAGGGCCGGAGCGCGCGCCTGAGCCCGACGGCGAAGGCCACCGTCAAGGCGCCCGCGACGACGAAGGTGGCCACCTGCGTCCAGCCGAGGTCGCCCAGGGCGAGCGAGCTCACCGGGTGGCGCAACGGGTCGTAGCCGGCGCGGGTGGCGCCCGTGATGAGGAAGACGACGACGAACAGCGGGCCGGCGATCACGCCGCAGACGAGGAGAAGGGCGGCCCGTGCCGCGTTCAGCCGTGCTCGCGTCGATTGCTGCCGCATCAGTCCTCCGCCATTTTCACAGTAACCGAGCGGGAGCCGGAAAACATGGGCCCGCAGGCCGATGTCGCGCGGCCACCGGCTCCCTCACCTGTGACCCTGACCCTGCGCGATGGGGAGGGAACATGCCCGGCCTGGAGAACAAGGTCGCCGTCATCACCGGCGCGGCGAGCGGTACGTGCGACTCCGCGGGAACATTTGTCCAAGACTGACGGTCGGCCGCCCGTGCATGGTCTCCGCATGAGTAACTACGACATTGAGCACTCGCATGGGACGCACGTGGTCCATGACGGCCCGCCGCAGGCGCCGCCGTTGTTGCTCATCCACGGATCGGGGGCTTCGGGCGGCTTCTGGAGCCCGGTGGTCCCGGCACTGGCCGGCCACCATCATGTCATCCGGGTCGACCTCCCGGGCTGCGGACAGTCCCCGCCCGCGCCGTCGTACGACGTGCCTGCGCAGGCGGGCCAGGTGGCGGCGCTGCTGGATGACCTCGGCCTTCGCCACGTCGCCGCGGTCGGGCACTCCAGCGGCGGCTACGTCGCCACCGCGCTTGCCGAACAACGTCCCGACCTCGTGGGTTCGCTCGCACTGATCAGTAGCGGCCCACGTCCGGATGCGCTCCTTCGGCAGCCGTTCATCCTTCGGGTCCTGTTGGCCCCGCCTTTGGGCCCGCTGCTGTGGTCGAGGCGTTCGGATGCGATGATCCGCAGGGGGATCAGCGCGACGGCCGCTCGCCCGGTGCACCTTCCGGACGCCGTGGTCGCCGACGTACGGGGCATCACCTACCGTGTGATGAGGACGGTGCTGCGCCGGAACACCGCGTACATCGCCGAGCGGAGCGTGCCCGAGCGTCTCGCCGCCCTCGAGGTCCCCGTGCTGGTGATCTTCGGCGCCGCCGACCCCCGTTGGGAGCCGTCGTCGGCGCACCAGTACGACTCGGTGCCGAACGCGCGGGTCGAGCTGCTGCCCGGCGTCGGGCATCTCCCCATGGTGGAAGCGCCCGAGACGACCAGCGAACTGCTGCTGGGCTTCACGGCAACGGCCGCTGACAGTCCGACCATGATCCCAGAGGCCTAGACTGGTCACGTGTTGTCGACCAGGACGCCGCCTGACGAGGCGTGGGTGGACGTCGCAGTCCCATGCCCGTCGGCTCGGCTGCCGGGGGTCAGCATGGCCGGGTTCCGCCATCGCGCCCCGGCCGCTGTGGACATCGCCATGGTCGCGCACCCGTCCGTCACCCTGCTCGTCGACCTGAGCGAGGGAGAAGGCGTCGTCTACGAAACCCGTGGCCGGCACGAGCGCGGCAGTGTCGTCGTCGGGCTCCTCCCCGGCGATCTTCGGGCAACTGGCCGGGGAGTCGGCGAGTGCCTCCAGATCCGGCTGGAGCCGGTCGTGGCGGCTGCGTTGTTCGGCGCGTCGGCCGAGCTCAGCGGGACGGTGGTAGCCCTTGAGGATGTCTGGGGCCGCGACGCGGGGCGAGCTGAGGACAGGCTGCGCGCCGCCGCGTCGTGGGACGAACGGTTCACGATCGCCGTGAACATCCTCGGCCGGCGGCTGGGCGCCCATTCACCGGTCGATCCGCAGGTCGCCCACATCTGGCGGCGGACGCTCACCAGCCGGGGGCGGGTGCGGGTCGACGGCTTGGCGGACGAGGTCGGCTGGAGCCGCAAGCGCCTGTGGTCCCGCTTCCGGTCCCAGCTCGGCATCACGCCCAAACGCGCCGCCCGACTGGTGCGCTTCGACCACGCCGCCCACCTTCTCGCGGCGGGTCACGCCGCCGCCCGCGTTGCCACCGAGAGCGGCTACGTCGACCAGTCCCACCTCCACCGCGAGGTCACGACGTTCGCCGGGCTCACGCCCACGGCCCTGGCCGTGGCGCCGTGGCTCGCGATCGACGACGTCGCGTGGCCGGCTTCATCGCCGACCCAGCGCCATGCGAAGAGTGGCGAACACATCCCCGACCTTCGTTGAACAGCGTGCTCTGGATGGCCCGGGTGTGAAGGCAGCGTGCTCGCACCGGCAACCGGATCTCGTTTCGCGACCTGCCCCCCGCCGCGCTGCTCGGTCTCATCCGAGGCATCCGCGAAGGTCGCGCCGAGAATCCGCCCGGCATGCCGGGAGCCGACCACGGCGGAGAAGCCGTGCGACGAAGCAGGACCCCCATCGGGTTCAGCGGCCGTTGTCGTGGCGGCCGGGCTCAGGTCCGGTCATCCGCGCCCAGGCGCGGCGCGCTACGGGTGTGCGGGGCCGACGTCGCTTCCCGCCCACACGCCATGCAGTACGGGTGCAGCTCGTTCTCAGGGACCCGCCGAGCTGGGCGGACACACTGCGAAATGCACCTGTCATGCCCCGACCGTAAGGACTGGCGCCGACAGTTACCGGCTACTGCCTCCGCTGGGACCCAGCAGGTCGCCTGCTCCGCCTTCCTTCGCGGGGCCGGGCTCCTTGAGCTCGATGAAGATGCTGTGGGTCTCCGTGTCGCCGATGTTCTCGCCGGAATGCTCCTGGGCGTCGAGCCAGCGCACCTGCCCCGCGGGAAGTTCGACGGCGACCTCCCGTCCTCCTGCCGACAGCTTCCTGCGGAAGAAGCTCAAGGTGTACATGACGCTGTCGGGATGCTGGTGCGCGACCGTCCTGTCACCGGGCCGATCCCTGTACTCCAGTACGCGGACGCGATCGTTTTCGAAGATCACCTTGTAGAGCTCTGGGTTGGTGACCGCTGGGTCCTTGCTCATGCCGGCCTCGCTCACTGTGATCGCCGTGGAGCCTGCCCCTGCCGGGGGCCGCACGGCAGACCCTACGGCGCGACGCTTGCAGATCGCATGCAGCCCAACCGGCTGATAAACGAGAGGTGGCCGTAGTGGTGATCCGTGCCGTGGAGATCGCTTCATGTGGGGAAGAGGGAAGCGACGGCGCGCAGGACGCGCCGCTCGATCGGCGACAGGGGCAGGTCGTCCAGGTCGCGTGCGCGCTCCCCCATGCCGTCGAAGACATCCGCGAGCACGGCCACCACGGCGGGCCGGCGGATCTGCAAGGCACCCGCTTTCGGGTTGCCGGGGTCGGCCTGGACGAAGGCGACAGCGCGGTTGACGATGGCCAGGTGCCGGACCCGCTCGGTGGTGACCCGGTGCAGGTCGCCCAGGGCGTGCTGGCTCCGCGCGTGGGGCTCCTGGGCGGGATCCTCCAGGGCGTGGGCGGAGAAGAGGATGCGGCTGCGCAGCCCGTGGGCCTCGTCCGACGAATCGAGATCGTGCGTGAAGCCGCGCCTGGGTCGGGTCAGGCGGTGCGGCGGGCTCGGGACAGGGCCAGCCCGCCCAGGACCATGCCGATCAGCCGGAACAGCAGGGCGAAGATGGCCCCTGCCGGTGCCCGAGCCGCCGGCGGAGCCGGCCGCGTGCGGCCCCCCGGTGATCAGGCTGGTCAGCCCGAGTGCCAGGGCCGTGACGGCGCCGGCGCGCCGGTTGCCGACGCCGATCCCCACGGAGCGGGCTCGGGCCAGCCCACCGATGACCACGCTGATCAGTCCCAGCACGACGGCCACGGGGGGCACGGTGCGCCCGGAGCCGATGTCGTAACCAGCGGCGGCGACGGAGAGCTGCACGGCCTCGGGTGCGGCGAGGAGGAGACGGACGGAATCGTCCTGGGCGAACCGGAGCAGGGGGATCGGCCTGAGCCGGTCGAGGCGCCGACGTGGAACGCCTAGGAGGTTTTCCGGTGTGATGTGGTGATTGAGCGGAGCCGGCCATTCAGGGCCCGGGGACGTTCTTTCAGCGGAGCTATCGCCGGTTGCCGTCCTGCTCGACGAAGGCCTGCCCGGTGATCGGCTTGCCCCGGTACCGTCCGGTGACGGGGGCAGCGCCCTCGAAAGGGCCTTCCGTCAGGCTGAGGCCGCGCCGAAGGCGGCGGCGTGGTCGGCGACCCACTGCGCGTAGGTGAAGGGCGGTCGGCCGGTGACCCTTTCGACCGTCGGCAGGACCTCCGCGGTCTTGCCGACTCTTGCGGTGAGCGCGTCGACGTAATCGTCGATCCCCTGGGCGGGCATGCCGAGGCGGGCCATCTCGTCCCGGAACCAGGCCTCGGACTGCTCCTCCCACCGCAACGGCCGTCCGATGGTCTCCGCGATGACGCGCAGACGGTCGATCGGGGTCAGCGACTGCGGTCCGGTCACCGAGTACCCCTCGCCGGCACGCCCGTCGAGGAGGCTGCGGACGGCGACCGCGGCGATGTCGCGCGGATCGACCGGGGCCGTCGCGGCGTCGCCGTACCGCCCGCGTACGTCACCGCCGTCGATGATCTGGGGCGCCCAGATCAGGTCGTTGGTCGTGAGCGCGTCGGGCCGCACGAAGGTCCACGCCAACCCGGACGCTTCGACGGATCGTTCGAGCCGCAGGTGCAGGTCGCCGACCCAGCTGGGCTCGGACCATGTGACGGACACCGAGGACAGCATCACGACATGCCGCAGGCCGGCTCGCCTCGCCACGTCGAGGAATCCGTCGAGCCCCTGGAGAACGGGGAACAGGAAGGCCCGCTCGATGCCGGACAGCGCCTCAGGCAGGGTTTCCGGCTGGGTCAGGTCGCCGGTCACGACCTCGACCTGGTCCGGGAACGCATGGCCGCTGGGGTTGCGGGTCATGACGCGGACCTTCTCACCTGCCTCCAGGAGTTGGCGGACGACGTGGGAACCGACGTTTCCGGTGGCACCGGTTACCAGGATCATGGTGGGGATCTCCTTCAGTTTCTTCGTTTCTCTGAGCCGGGGGCCGGTCGGTGACGATCGCGTCACTCGATCAGCCGTCCGGTGGATTCGAGGTCAGCGGTGAGTTCCACGAGGCGCGTGGATCGTTCGCGCGGCGTCCCTGACGACCATGAGGCGTCGGCGCCCCGGACTTTGTGACGGTGCGGACATGTGACATACGCCACCCTTCGCGAGTGTCACAGGGCGATGCGGGCCGGCGCCTTATGTGGAGAGCAAGGTGCGAAGAGAACACCCAGGAGCAGGCGATGAACGAGCACAGCGAGGCGACGGCCGGCCCGGGCGAGCCGCCCTTCGGTGACGGCCGGATGGACTCCGCCACCGAGACGTTCGTCGCTCACCGCAGTCTGCTGTTCACCGTCGCCTACGAGATGCTCGGCTCGGCTGCCGACGCCGAGGACGTCCTGCAGGAAACCTGGTTGCGGTGGGTCAAGGTCGACGCGGGGCAGGTGCACGACCAGCGCGCCTACCTGGTCCGGGTCACCACCCGGCGCGCGCTGGACCGGCTGCGCACCATGAAGCGCCGCAAGGAGGCGTATGTCGGCCCCTGGCTGCCCGAGCCGCTGCTCACCACGCCGGACGTGGCCGAGGACGTCGAGCTCGCCGAAAGTGTGTCGATGGCGCTCATGCTCGTCCTGGAGACGCTGTCGCCGACCGAGCGCGCCGTCTTCGTGCTGCGCGAGGTCTTCGACGTCGGCTACGACGAGATCGCCGCCGCCGTCGGCAAGACCCCGGCGACCGTCCGCCAGATCGCGCACCGGGCCCGCCGGCACGTCGATGCTCGGCGGCCTCGCGAGGTGGTCTCCCCCGTCCAGGCCCGGGCGGCGGTGGAGTCGTTCCAGCGCGCGCTCGAAACCAGGGACCTGCAGGGTCTCCTCGATGTGCTCGCCCCTGAGGTCGTCCTGGTGAGCGACGGCGGCGGCGTCAAGCAGGCCGCGCCGCGGCCGATCACCGGCGCCGACAAGGTGGCCCGCATGATCGTCGACGGCCTCGGCAAGGCCCGAATCGCGCTCACCAGCGAGCCCACCGTGGTCAACGGCAACCCGGCACTCCTCCTCCGCGTGAACGGCGAGATCGACGGCGTCATAGCAGTCCGGGTCGAGGACGCCCGCATCACCGGCCTCTACTACGTCCGCAACCCGCGGAAGCTGACCCGCATCGCGTCGGAGACCCCACTCACGCTGAAGTGATCCTTCAGCCGTCGCGCCATGATCACGACATCTCGACAGCGCGGAGCATCCCGAGCGAAGGCATCGGTTCATCGGCACGACCACGTCAGTCACGCAAACGTTGTATTCGAGGAGTGGACATGGCCGTTCAGGCCCCGCTGACAGCCGACACACCACCGTCACCCTGGCTGACGGTGGCCAGGGCAGTCGTCCTGCTCACAGCGAGCATCTCCGTGCTGCTCACCGCCTTCGCCTGGCCGTCGGTGCGCTCGTCGGTGCACGATGTGCCGATCGCCGTCGCCGGGCCGGCCGCCGCGGTCGAACAGGTCAGCACCGCTCTCGACCAACGCCTGCCGGGCGGCTTCGAGATCACCGAGGTCGCCGACACGGCGGCCGCCGAACGGTTGATCCGCGACCGGGAGGTGTACGGGGCGATCGACGTCAGCTCCGGCATCCCGCGGGTCATCATGGCCTCCGCCGCCGGCACAGCGGTCGCTCAGACCCTGAACAGCGTCGCGACCGCGCTCGGCCAGGCGCAGGCACAGGGCGCCGGCCCGGCGGTCGCCGTCCGCGACCTCGTCACCTTGCCGGCCGACGACCCGCGCGGCGCCGGCCTGGCCGCCGGATCCCTTCCCCTGGTCATGGCCGGTCTGCTCGCCGCGCTGTTGCTGACCAGGCTCGTCCGCGGCACCACCCGCCGGGTCACTGGAGCGCTCGCCTTCGCCAGCACCGGCGGCCTGGCCGTGGCTGCGATCCTGCAGTTCTGGCTCGGCTCGCTCAACGGCGCGTACTGGGCCAACAGCGGCGCCGTCGCCCTGACCATCGCGGCCACCTCCCTGAGCATCCTCGGGCTGGAGTCACTGCTCGGGTCGGCGGGTTTCGGTCTCGGCGCCGTCGCCATGATGCTCATCGGCAATCCCCTGTCAGGTACGGCGACCGCACCCGAAATGCTGCCCGGCTGGTCCGGCATCCTCGGCCAGCTGTTGCCGCCAGGGGCGGGTGGCCAGTTGCTGCGCTCCACCGCGTTCTTCGACGGCCGAGGGGCCACCCACTCCGTCATCGTCCTGCTCACCTGGCTCACGCTCGGTGTCGTGCTGTGCCTGGCCGGCGGCCTGCGCGCGCGCCGTGCCGCCACCGTGGCCGCGGGTTTTGTGAGGACGCCGTCATCACCGGCCTCCACGACGTTCGCAACCCCGAGAGGCTGACCCGCATCGCGCCCACGAAGCGGCGGCGCGACAGCCACCTGAACAGCACCGCTTCTGGCCTCACCACCCGAACAGCCCCGAAGGAATTCAGCCAGATCTCTTACCAGGAGGTTATTCATGACGAAGAACGTCGCCGACGAACTGGCAGGCCTGGAACTGCCGGTCGAGCGTGGCTGCCCGTTCGCCCCGCCCGCCGCCTACGAGCGGCTGCGCGAGCAGGCGCCGATCAACAAGGTCCGCCTGACCAGCGGCGGCCAGGCGTGGTGGGTGTCCGGGCATGAGGAGGCCCGTGCCGTCCTCGCCGACGGCCGCTTCTCCTCCGACAAGCGCAAGGACGGCTTCCCGCTCTTCACCCTCGATGCGGCGACCCTGCAGCAACTCCGCAGCCAGCCGCCGTTGATGCTCGGCATGGACGGCGCGGAACACTCCGCGGCCCGCCGTCCGGTGATCGGCGAGTTCACCGTGAAGCGGCTGGCCGCGCTGCGCCCGCGGATCCAGGACATCGTCGACCACTTCATCGACGACATGCTCGCCACCGACCGGCGCCCGGTCGACCTGGTGCAGGCGCTGTCCCTGCCGGTGCCCTCACTGGTGATCTGCGAACTGCTCGGCGTCCCCTACACCGACCACGACTTCTTCCAGAGCCGCACCACCATGATGGTGAGCCGGACCTCGATGGACGACCGCCGGCGAGCCTTCGCCGAACTGCGCGCCTACATCGACGACCTGATCACCCGCAAGGAGTCCGAACCCGGCGACGACCTGTTCAGCCGGCAGATCGCCCGGCAACGCCAGGAGGGCACCCTCGACCACGCGGGCCTGGTGAGCCTCGCCTTCCTGCTGCTGACCGCCGGGCACGAGACCACCGCGAACATGATCTCGCTCGGCGTGGTCGGGCTGCTCTCCCACCCGGAGCAACTGACCGTGGTCAAGGCCGACCCGGGCAGAACGCCCATGGCCGTGGAGGAACTGTTGCGCTACTTCACCATCGCCGACGGGGTCACCTCCCGGCTGGCCACCGAAGACGTGGAGATCGGCGGGGTGAGCATCAAGGCCGGCGAGGGCGTCATCGTCTCGATGCTGTCGGCCAACTGGGACCCGGCGGCGTTCAAGGACCCGGCTGACCTGGATGTCGAGCGCGGGGCCCGTCACCACCTCGCCTTCGGCTTCGGCCCGCACCAGTGCCTCGGCCAGAACCTGGCCCGGATGGAGCTGCAGATCGTCTTCGACACACTGTTCCGCCGTATCCCCTCCCTGCGGCTCGCCGTACCGATGGAGGAGGTGCCGTTCAAGGCGGACGCCGTCATCTACGGCGTTCACGAACTCCCGGTCACCTGGTGAGCAGGACATGATGCGGATCAAAGCGGAAACCGGCCTCTGTGTCGGCTCCGGCCAGTGCGTCCTGACCGAACCGGCCGTCTTCGACCAGGACGACGACGGCATCGTGGCCCTGCTGACCGACCACCCTGACGACCAGAGCGCCGCACAGGTGCGCCACGCCGTCACCCTGTGCCCGTCCCGCGCGCTGTCCATCCTGCGGGACGCCTGAAGCCACTGAAGCCACTGACTCCGGTGTTCTCCTGCTCACCGAGGCCTCGGCCCGCCGTTGACTCGGCCGTACCCAGCTCGGCGTCAGCGTACGTTCTGGTTCGGCTGCGCTTCGGCCTCCATGTCCGGCCCCGTGTCGCCGAGGGAGACGAGCAGGCGGCGCAGGAGCACCGGGATCTGGTCGCGGTCGGCGGAGCTCAGGCCCTCCAGGAGCCGCCGCTCGTTGGCGACGTGATGCTCGACGAGCCTGTTGACCAGGCTCAGCCCCTGATCGGTGAGGGAGATCAGGACGCGGCGCCGGTGGGCCGGATCGACGGCGCGGTCTACCAGGCCCTTTTTCTCGAGCTGGTCGATGCGGTTGGTCAGGGCGGCCGAGCTGACCATCGCCGCCGTGCTCAGTTCGCCGGCGCTGAGGACGTGGGGCGGCCCGGAGCGCAGCAGGGTAGCCAGCACATCGAACTCCCAGGGCTCGATGCCGTGCAGGGAGAAGTGATCCCTGATGGCGCGTTCGAGGAGGCGGGAGACCCGGGACAGGCGACCGATGATCTCCATCGGTGAGCAGTCCAGATCGGGGCGCGCCCTCTGCCACTGGCTGATGATCACGTCCACTCCGTCGTGGGGTTCGTCGGTCGTCATCGTGGGTCCTGTCCTGAGCGTGGGCTTTGCACAGAGACTAACACTTAGACGTCGAAGGGTTTGACTCTTGTGAACATCGTGCTCTAAGTTTTCGACATCGAAATTTTCGAGAGGAGACTTTGATGAAGATCTTGCTCATCGGTGCCGGCGGTTACCTCGGCTCGGCGGTCGCGGACCACCTGGACGAGGCCGGACACCACATCGTCGAACTGACCCGCGCCACCGACGACCGCCCGCAGAACGGGCGCGAACAGCGTGTCGGCGACCTGACCGATCCGCGTTCGCTCACCCGGGCGGTGACCCCCGACATCGACGCTGTGATCAACATGGCGACGCCCACTGGAGACGCCGAGACCGACGCCGCCGCGATCGCCGCGCTGACGGATCCACTGCGCGGCACCGGGCGAGCTTTCGTCTACACCAGCGGCGTCTGGGTGCTGGGAGCCACCGGGCCCGGCCCCGTGGACGAGAACACCCCTGCCAACCCCATCCCGATCGTGGGATACCGGCCGACGATCGAGCGTCAGGTGCTCGACACCGCCGCGAGCGGTGTGCGCGCCCTGGTGATCCGCCCGGGCATCGTGCACGGCCGAGGTGGCGGCATTCCCGCCCTCCTGGTGAACCTGGCCCGCGAACACGCGGCGCCGAGGTTCGTGGGGGAAGAGTCGGTGCGCTGGCCCATGGTGCACGTCGACGACCTCGCCGACCTGTTCGTCGCCGCAGTGGAGCGGGCGCCCGCAGGGTCGCTCTGGCACGGTGTGAGCGAGACCGCGGTCGCCGTCCACGACCTCGCCTCCGCGGCCGGACGCGCCGCCGGTGTCCAGGCGCAACCGCAGGGATGGCCGCTCGACCAGGCGCGTGAGGCGCTCGGCGCCCTGTTCGCCGACGCCCTCGCCCTGGACCAGAGCGTCAGCGGCGACGCCGCACGCGACAAGCTCGGCTGGCGTCCCCGGCGCGACGGCGCGATCGCCGACCTCGTCGACGGCTCCTACCGGTAGGACGACGGCACCACCCCCGGATCAGCACCACGACAACGCTTGACCAGCGCCCGGCGGCCACGGGCCGGACGTGCGGCCCTGGCGGCCGGTCCCGGCCCGCACCGCCCCACGGCGCCTTCCAGCGGTTGACAGTAGATCAACCAGTCTATATAAATCGATCAGTAGACCGACTGTTCTATCTATGAGGTGTCATGATGTCGTTTCGTACCACCACCGAGGTCATCGACCGTTTCAACCGCGCCTTCATCGATCACGACCCCGACCTGCTCGTCGACCTGATCGGCGAGGACTGTGTGATGGAGGCGGTCCAGCCGGCCCCCACCGGAGAGCGCGTCGAGGGTGGCGAGGCCTGCCTGGCCTGGTGGCGGACGCTCGTCGAGGACCGCACCACCCAGTTCGAGCCTCAGGAGGTCGTGATCGCCGCCGATCGGGCGACGATCCGCTGGCACTACCGCTTCGGCGACGGTCCCACCGACTGGGTGAGCGGGGTCAACCTCATGCGGGTGCGCGACGGCGTGATCGTGGAGGCCCTCGGTTACAGCAAGACCGCGGGCGAGGTTCCCCTGGCCACCGAGGGGAAGCCCGAGAATGCGTAGTTATCACCTCGACAGCGGCGCCGGAATCGACGGCCTGGCGATCCGGTGGCACGACGATCCCGTCCCCGGTCCCGGGCAGGTCCTCGTCGCGGTGCGTGCCGTCTCGCTCAGCTACCGCGAGCTGATGGTGCTGCGCGGCGACTACGTGCTGCCGGTGAAGCCGGACGTGGTGCCGGTCTCGGACGGATCCGGTGAGATCGTCGCGATCGGCTCCGGTCTCCGTACCGCGCGAGTCGGCGACCGGGTGACGGCCACGCTCTTCCCGAACTGGCAGGACGGCCCGTTCGGCGCCCAGCACCTGCCGCAGCGGGGCGGCTCCCTGGACGGCATGCTGACCGAGCTCGCCGTGATCGACGAGGACGCCCTCGTGCCGATTCCCGATCACCTCTCCTACGAGGAGGCCGCGACACTGCCCTGCGCCGCGGTCACCGCGTGGAACGCCCTGACCGGTGACGGCGACGGCCTCCGGCCGGGTCAGACACTGCTCGTGCAGGGATCTGGCGGGGTATCGCTGTTCGCGCTCCAGTTCGCCAAGGCGCTCGGCGCCCGGGTGATCGCCACGACCAGCAGTCCGGCCAAGGCCGAGCGGCTGGCCGAACTCGGCGCCGACGCGACCATCGACTACCGGGCCACCGCCGACTGGCCGGCCACGGTCAGGGAGCTGACCGCGGGCCAAGGGGCCGACCGCATCGTCGACGTCACGGGCCTGCTGGATCAGTCACTCAAGGCAGTGGCGATAGCGGGCCACATCGCCTGCGTGGGCTTCGTCTCCGACACCGCGCCGCCGATCGACCCCCGGGTGCTGTTCGCCTCCGGCGCCACGGTGCGCGCCGTCGCCGTCGGCAGCCGCGCCCAGTTCCTCGCGATGAACCGCGCCATAGAAGATCACCGGCTTCGTCCCGTCATCGATCGGGTGTTCGCCTTCGACGAAACCTCCGACGCCTATCGCTACTACGCGTCGGGCAAGGCCCTGGGCAAGGTCGTGATCAGGCTCTGAAGTACGTGACCGCAGCCGGGGTCAGCCACCCAACGCCTCGCGGTGGCCATGGCGGAGGTGGCGGCGCCGCACGCTTCGTCTTCGGCCTCTGAGGACATGGTCGCGATGATCGGCCAGTCGAACTGCAAGACGGACCGCCCGCGGTCACCGCGACGCGGAGTCATCGTCTTACGGGGCCGGGGATCAGTTCGCCGAGGTCTTGTACCGGACGCTCGCCGGCCGGCGGGCCTCGATACGGCCTGGTGGATCATCGTGAGGCGGAGCGGCCGACGAGGAGACGGTGAGGGGCGCGGCGGCGATGACCGCGTCGAGGAGGTCACGCGAGGCCTGCAACTCCTCGATGGCGCGGGTGATGCGTTCACGCTGGTGTTGTAGATCGTCGATGATCTCCGGGCAGACGGGCACCAGGTTCCCGGCCTTGACCCGTATGCAGGGCAGCACCTGCCCGATGGTCTCGGTGTTGAGTCCTGCCGACAGCAGACGGCGAATGCGCAGGACGGTGTCGACATCCGATTCCTGATAGGAGCGGTAACCGCTGGCCGCACGTTCCGGCCACAGGAGGCCCTGCTTCTCGTAGTAACGCAGCAGCCGCTCATGAACCCCGGTACGACACGACAGTTCCCCGATACGCACGCCGCCGCCTCCACTTGACTCTGACATGGATGTCAGAGTTTAACCTCCTCCGTATGAGAGGAACGTTTCCGGTGCTTGCCGCTCTGTGTGGGAGCGTCTTCGTCGTCGGCACCGCTGAGTTCCTGACCGCCGGCCTGCTGCCGGAGATCGGCTCTGATCTGGGGGTGCCGGTCCCCATTTCGGGACAGGTGGTGACCGCTGATGCGCTCGGCACGTTGATCGCCGCGCCGGCGCTGATCGTGGTCACCACCGCGGCCGGTCCCGGGCGGGCCGGTTCCTCGATCGCCGCCGCGCCCTCCGCGTTGACCGTGGCCAACATGCTCGGGGTGCCACTGGGTGCGGCGCTCGGCCAGGGCCTGGTCCTGCGGCCGCCGCACGACTGGGAACGTCCGGCCGTAACCGCGACCGTGAGGAAGATCCATGACTGAAGCCGCTGACCACTACGACCGGCTGCTCGCCCGGCATTACACCTGGATGCTCGGCGGCGATCTGGCCGCCCTCGCCGCGGAGCAGGCGGATCTGCTGCGCAGCGTCGGCGTCGTTTCGACGGCGGCCGCCGCTACCGCCGTCGACCTCGGCTGCGGACCGGGCAACCAGAGCTTGGCCCTGGCCCGGCTCGGCTTCTCCACCGTGCTGGCGGTCGACACGAGCAAGGCGCTGCTCGACGAACTGACCGCCACCGCCGGCGGCGACCCCGCCATCCGGACCGTCCAGGCCGACATCCGCACGGTGTTGCCGCACATCGCTCGGCCCGGTACGGCGGACGTCATCGTCTGCATGGGCGACACGCTGACCCATCTGCCCAGCAAGGACGACGTGACCGCCCTGCTCGGCGACATCGCCGACGCCCTGGTGAAGGGCGGCCAGCTCGTGATCACCTACCGCGACCTCACCCGTCCCCTGGCCGGCGCCGACCGGTTCATCCTGGTCCGCGGCACCGCCGACCAGCTGCTGACCTGCTTCCTGGAATATGGCGACGACGACACCGTCCTCGTCCACGACGTGCTGTGCACCCGTGCCGGCGACACCTGGAGCCAGCAGGTCAGTAGTTACCCCAAGCTCCGCATCGGCGCCGACTGGCTCGCCGCGCAATGCGCCGGGGCCGGGCTGTCGGTGCGACGCAACGAGATCGGCCCACGCGGCATGCGCCTGCTGACCGCCGTCAAGGCGGGAGCGAAGAGCAGAAGGTCACCGATCTCATGAGACTCGACGTCCCGGTGCTGTCCGGTGCTGCTGTACGGCTGGAGCCGCTCGCCATGGACCATGCATCCGAGCTGGCGCAGGCCGCAGAAGAGGACCGGTCCTCCTATGCCTTCACCCTGGTTCCCCGTGCGGATGAGGTGGAGGCCTACCTGCAGGCCCAGCTCTCTCGCGAGGGGCTGACCCCCTTCGCGCAGATCCGCCTGCAGGATGGGAAGGCGGTGGGATGCACGGCGTTCTGGGATCCGCGTTACTGGCCCGGCCGCCAGGACCTGCGCGCTGTGGAGGTCGGCTGGACCTGGCTGGCCGCTTCCGCGCAGGGCACCACCATCAACGCCGAGGCCAAGCTGCTGCTGTTCACTCACGCGTTCGAGGTGCTGGGCGTGACTCGCGTCGACCTGAAGACCGACGCACGCAACCAGCGCTCCCGCCGGGCGATGGAGCGCCTCGGGGCGACATTCGAGGGGGTGTTGCGCAGGTGGTCGCCCTCCTGGGCACCGGGCGAGGAAGGCCTGTTGCGGGACTCGGCCATGTTCTCGGTGATCGCCACGGAGTGGCCGGCCGTCAAGACGGCCATGCTGGACCGCCGCCTCGCCAAATCCAATGGAGAAGTGAAATGACCCCCCAAAAGCCCATGTTTGCCGAAATGTTCGTCGAGGAGAGGGCCGACCCCAGGATCCACGTGCCGACCGGAGGCGAGGAGAAGGCCATGCTCGCCGCCTTCCTGCGCTGGCACCGGCAGACGCTGCGGCTGAAGTGCGCCGACCTCGACCCGCGGGCCCTCGCCCAGCGGCCGGTGTCCTTCTCCGGCTTGTCCCTGCTTGGCCTGGTGCGGCACCTGGCCGACGTCGAGCGCCGTTGGTTCCGCCGTGACCTGGCTGGGCAGGCGGTCGAGCCGTACTTCGCCTCGGAGGATCACCGGGACGCGGCCTTCGACAACGCCGCACCCGATGCCGAGATGGTCGCCGAGGCTTGGCGCCGATGGCAGGAAGAGGTCGACTTCGCCGACCGTTTCGTGGCCGAGGCGGAGAACCTGGAGGTGACCGGTGAGGATTCCTGGCGGGGCACGATCTCCCTGCGGTGGGTGCTGGTGCACATGGTGGAGGAATACGCGCGGCACAACGGCCACGCCGACTTCCTCCGGCAGGGCATCGACGGCGCGGTCGGCCTCTGAGTGGACATCGAACAGTGGGCCGAGATCGGAGGCACCCTCCAGACCAGCGACGGCGTACACCGGCCATCGCGGTTCTCCGCGTTCCTGGCCGCCGGCATGGACGACTGCGGGGATCTGACGGTGATCGACGCTGGATGCGGGGCCGGGCTGGTGGCCGTGGCGGCGCTGCAGGCGGGAGCTCGTCACGTCGTGGCCCAGGACTACGACCCCAAGGCCCTGCATGACACGGCCCGCAACGTCACACGGGTCCTGGGGTCGCGGGCGCGTGCTCGGTTGACCTTGTGGGAGGCCGACTGGAGCCGGCTCCGCCCGATGAAGGCCGATCTCCTGGCGGTCAATCCTCCCCAGCGCCCAGCCGCCCTGTTGCCCGCCGTACCCCAGAACCAACGGCACCTCCACGACGGCGGCGGGCCAGACGGACTCGCGGCGATCCGTCTCGTCCTGCGCCACGCCGGAGCGGGCAGGGTACGGACCACCGCCGCGGCTGCCCTACGGTTCGACACGCGGGAATTCCCGGGCTGGTCGGCACCGCGATGCGTGGCGATGACAGAACTGCCCTACGACCCTGCATGGCGCGCGCTCGTCCCTGACCTGCTGGGACAGGTGGGCATCTGGGAACTCCACCGAGAATGCGCTGACGGTTGAGTAGACGTGCGGCGGCAGCCCGGACCGCATGCGCGGCCGGTACGCACCATCGGGTGACGGAGACCGACGACACCCCCCCGGGCCGGTCCGCACGTCGGCGGCCCGGGGTCACTTCTCCAAGGAGGCCAGCAGGTGGTGGGTCAGGTCGTGCAGCCGGGTCGCGGCGTGGGGGTCGAAGGCGGAATCGTCCAGGTTGATCGGGTCGAAGCGCGCGAACGCGGTGAGCGGCGCCGCCGGCGGGGCGTCGATGCGGGCGATGATCGGTTCGATGCCTTCGCCGACCGGCCGGCCGTGCCTTTTGAGCGTGGCGACATGGGCGGCGGTGGGCGGGTCGTACTCGCCTGCGAAGCTGGTGGCCACCGGGCCGGGGTTGATCAGCACGTACCGGGTGGGGCCGGTCGCCCGGCGGGCGGCGTAGGCGACCGCGAGCAGGTCGTTAGCCCGTCCGGCCTGCATCTGGGCGGCCACCCCTTCGTAGCCGTGTTCGAGCATGAGGTCGTCCCAGTGGATGCGGCCCATGGGGACGCCGGGCCCGGAGACGTTGACGATGACGCCGGGCGCGGTCAGGCCGTGGCTGAGGATGAACCGGCTCAGGTACTCCAGGGCGAAGACGCCCTCGACGCCCTCGGCGGTGACGAACCGGCTGGACCGGAAGTAGCGGGCGCACAGCACCAGCGCATCCACGGCGGGGTGGCGGGCGTTGATCTCCTCGACGATTCTCCTGTTCTCGCTGACCAGGCTCAGGTCAGCGGGGATGACGTGGGCTCCGGGCAGCGTGGCCGCCTTGGCCGCGTCGCGGCCGATGACCACCACGGTGTCGCCTCGATCCAGGTAGGTGGCGGCCAGGGCCCGGCCCATGCCGTCGGTGCCGCCGCTGATCACGATGGTCTTCGCGGTGCTGGTCATCAGGACGCCTTCGCTGTGGTGACGGGTTCGGAGAGGGTGGCAGGAGTGTGATCGCGGCCGGGTAGCAGCGGGGTTACGGCGAGCACGGCCGCGATGAGCGCGCTGACGAACCAGAACACGGTGTGGAAGCCGGTGATCACGTCTGTGGCGGTCTGCAGGATGAGGGTGACCAGGGCGATGCCGAGCGCGGCGCCGAGCTGGTTGAGCATGTAGAGGACCGAGCTGCCCTGCGCGACGAGCGGGCCGGGCAGGCTCCGGTAGAGCGAGCCCATCGACGGCGCGCTGAAGCAGCCCATCCCCAGGCCGATGGCCAGCGCCGCCACCACCGGCCACGCCTGGCTGGTGTCGGCGTCGATCCGGGTGAAGGCCAGGGCGCTGAGCCCGGCCACGAGCGCGCCGCCGGCGGCCAGGCTCCGGGCGCCGATCCGGTCCGACAGCCGGCCCGCGAGCGGCATGGCGATGGCGCCGCCCAGGCCCGCCGGTGCCATCAGCAGCCCGGCGGTGAGCACCCCGTGGCCGTGTGCCTGCTGGTGGTACAGCGGGAGCGCGAACAGGGTCGCGAAGTTGGCCAGCCCGCCCAGTCCCATGATGGTGACGCTGGCGGTGAACCCCCTGCTGGTGAACAACCGCATGTCGATCAGCGGCGGTGTGCGGCGGGCGCCGAGCGAGCGCAGGACGTAGCCGGTGATCAGCACGAGGCCCGCGGCCAGCGGCAGCAGCGCCTGCCAGACGCCGAACGTCCCGTGCTCGGCCGTCTGCGACAGGGCCAGGACGAGCGCGGCGAACCCTGGCGCGAGGAGGGCCAGCCCCAGGACGTCCAGCCGGACCGCAGGGTGCCGTCCGGACAGGGAGTCTGCGGGCAGCACGCGTACGGCCAGCAGGTAAGCGATCAGGCCGACGGGCACGCTGAGCAGGAACATCCACCGCCACGACAGGCCGCCCAGGACGGCGCCGCCCGCGATCGGCCCCAAGACCGGGCCGAGGGACAGCACCACGCCCATCAGACCCATGACGCGCCCGGCGCGCGCCGGTCCGGCCGCGCGGGCCAGCAGGATCAGCACCAGCGGGTCGAGCAGCCCGGCGCCGAAGCCCTGCAGGGTGCGGAAGGCGATCAGGCTGCCGGCGTTCCAGGCCAGGCCGGCGGCCAGCGATCCGGCGACGAACACCGCCAGGCCGGCCAGCCACAGCCGCCGTCCGCCGTACCTGTCGACCGCCCAGGTGGTGAACGGGATGGTGACGGTGACGGCGAGCAGGAAGCCGGTGGAGGCCCAGCCGACCGTGCTGAGCGAGGCGTGCAGGGCGCTCGCCAGTGTCGTGGTGGCGACCGCGGCCATCGTGCTGTTGAGGATGCCCAGCAAGCCGCCGAGCAGGACGACGCCGATCAAGGCCAGCAGTGGCCGGTCGAGCCGGTCATCCGAAGGGATTGAACTCATGGGTTCAAAGTAGTTATCCAACGAATCCAAAGCAACTAGAACGTTCATATGGTTGAACCAGCCAGTACAATCAAGGCATGGCTACCGCACGCGGACGCATCGACAAACGGCAGGCGATCCTGGACGGCGCCTTCGCCGTGTTCGCCCGTCAGGGCTACGCCCAGGCCTGCGTACAGGAGATCGCCGATGAGGCCGGCGTGGCCAAACCCACGGTGTACAACCACCTCACCGACAAGGCGACCCTCTTCAGGCACGCGATCCAGGCCGCGGCCCAGAGCGTGCTGGACCAGCGACTCGCCGCGCTGAAACCGCTCACCGAGCCCGGCGCCGACCTCCGCACCACATTGGAGGAGGTCGGTCACCACCTGGTGCGCCTGCACGCCGACGACCGCTCCTGCGCACTGCGGCGGCTGCTTTACGCGGAGCTCACCCACTTCCCCGACATCCTCGACATCGCCGTCGAGAGCGGTCCACACCGTCTCAACCAGGCGCTCGCCGACCGGCTGGCGCGGCTCATCCTCGCCGGCCGCCTGCACGCCACCAACCCGGACCAGGCTGCCGAACACCTCCTGGCCCTGCTCATCGGCCCGCTGGAGTCACGCTCCCAGATGGGCACCCGCCAGCTCGACGACACGGAACTGCGGGAGATGACCCGCGCCGCCGTCCACACCTTCCTCCAGGCCTTCGGCGCCGAGAACGCACACGCGCGGCAGCCCGCGGAGTGATCGCCGCCGGATTCGGTCCTGGTCGTGGGGCGATCCCTCGTGCCTCGCCGGCGGCCTCTGAGGGCGCATGACTCGCTCGCACGGCCGCGGCCCGCGCCGCCGGCGGTCGCCGCCTGGAGAGGTCAGGCCCCCGTGACGCCGTCGAGGCGTTCGCGGACCAGGTCGGCGTGGCCGCTGTGGCGTGCGTACTCGGCGATCAGGTGGACGTAGATCAACCTCAGGGAGATCTCCTCGCCGTCGTCGTGGACGAAGGTGTCGTCGAGCGACGCCCGCGCCACGGCGGCGTCGGCGAGCTTCCACTCCTCTATCAGGCGGGCGTGGTCGAGCGCGGCGTCGGCCGGGTCGAGGTCCTCGAAGTCGGCGTCCTTCCACTCGGGCGTGGAATAGGCCATCTCGACGGCCTCGCCGGAGAAGCGGCGGCGGAACCAGGTGCGCTCGACCTTCGTCATGTGGCGCACCATCCCGAGCAGGGTCAGGTTGGACGGCGGCACGGTGGCCGTGGCGAGCTGCTCGCCCGTCAGCCCCGCGCACTTCTGCAGCAGCGTCGCGCGATACCAGTCGAGCATGCCCTGCAGCAGGGCGCGCTCGTCGCCGGTCTTCGACCCGCCGACACGCTCGATCTCCGGGGCGATCCATGTCACGGGCCCATCCTCCACCATGATCACAGCAGGCCAGGACGCGACGGAGGAGCCATGCCTTTCACGGCAGGATGGCGTCCACGTAGCCGCCGTCGACGCGCAGGGCGCCGCCCGTGGTCGCCGACGCGTACGGCGAGCTGAGGTAGACCACCATGTTCGCGATCTCCTCCGGCTCGATCAGCCGCTGCAGCAGCGACTGGGGGCGGTGCCTGCGCATGAACTCGCGCTGCGCCTCCTCCCACGGCAGTTCCCTGTCGACCAGCTCGTAGACGAAGTCCTCCACCCCGCCCGTGTGGGTCGGCCCGGCGATCACCGAGTTGACGGTGACCCCCGTGCCCGCCGCCTCCTTGGCGAACCCCCGGGACACCGCCAGCAGGGCGGTCTTCGACACGCCGTAATGGATCATCTCGGCGGGCGTGACCACGGCCGAGTCGCTGGCGATGTACTGCACGCGCCCCCACGACCTGGCCGTCATGCCCGGCAGGTAGGCACGGGTGAGCCTGACGGCGGCCAGGACGTTCACCTCGAAGTACCTGCGCCACTCCTCGTCGGTGATCTCCAGCGCGGGCCTGGTCCCGAAGATGCCGAGGTTGTTGACCAGGATGTCCACCTCGGGCAGCAGGTCCACGACCCTGGCGGCGCCCTCCTCCGTCGACAGGTCGGCGGCGACGGAGGTCACGCGCGCGCCGTCCACCTCGCCGCGTAGCTTGTCGGCGGCCGCCTCGACGGAGGACCTGCTCCTGCCGTTGACCGCGACGTGCGCGCCCGACCTGGCCAGGCCCGTGGCGATCGCCGCCCCGATGCCCTGGGTCGAGCCGGTGACCAGGGCGGTCCTGCCCGAGAGATCGATGTGCATGGGGCTCGTTCTGCCCTCGGGGCGGCGGTTCATCCGCCTCTCATTTCCGTCCCCGAAGCTGTGGCGGGACAAGCCGTAGCGAGGGGGTCGTGTGAGCATCGCCGCCGAGAAGGTCCAGCGGGCGAGCGGGCCCGCGCCGCGCAGCGGGCGCAGGCGGTGGAGGTCGTGGCTGCCGGCGGCCGCGTTCGCCGCCTGGGCCTGCGTCAGGGTCTTCGGCCTCGAACATGGATCGTTCCCGACCCAGTTGATGACGCTCACGCCGTACGCGCTGGCGGCCGGGGTGGTCACGACGGTGATCCTGGCCGTCCGCAGGAGGCCCGCCGCCGTGCTGGCGCTGGCCGCGTGCGTGGCGCTGGCCGCGACCGTGCTGCCGCGCGCCTTCGCCGAGCCGCTGACCGTACGGGGGCCCGCGCTGAAGGTTCTGTCGATCAACCTGTTCTCCAGGGCGGACGCGCAGGCGGTGGTCTCGCTGGTGAAGGAGTTCGATCCTGACGTGTTCAGCGCGCTCGAGCTGGGGCCGGAGACGGTCAGGCGCCTCGACGAGGCGGGGCTGGACACCCTCATGCCGCACAGGGTGCTGCAGGCGGAGCGGGGCGCGTCGGGCAGCGGCCTGTTCGCCAAGCATCCGCTGACGGAGCTGAAGGGCCTGTTCACGCCGATCGGCCACAACATGCCCGCGGCCACGGTGACGCTGCCCTCGGGCGTCAAGGCACAGGTGGTGGCCGTTCACCCGAATCCGCCGCTGGGGTCGATGGCGGCCGAATGGTACGCGTCGCTGGCGGCGCTGCCCGCGCCCTCGCCCGACGTGGTGCGCGTGCTGGCGGGGGACTTCAACGCCAGCCTCGACCACAGGGCGATGCGGGACCTGCTCGGCAAGGGGTACATCGACGCCGCCGAGGCGGTGGGCAAGGGGCTGACGCCGACGTGGCCGCACGGGCGGCTGCTGCCTCCGTTGATCACCATCGACCACGTGCTGGCCGACCGGCGGGTGGGGGTGGCCAGGGTGGAGGTGCGCGACGTCCCCCGCACCGACCACCGCGCCGTCTTCGCCGAACTCCGCCTTCCGTGAGGCCGCAGGAGGAGCACCGGCCCTCTCAGCGGGGGCGGATGAAGGTGCCGAGGCTGTTCTCGTTGAGGTGTTCGACGGTCACCGCCGACGCCCGCGCCTCCTCCCGCACCGTGAACCGCACACCGGACAGCCCCACCGCGTTCTCCCCGCGCGTGACGTAGCTGAAGGTGTCTCCGTCGTAGTGGCGCAGCGGGAAGGCCATGTCCTTGGGGCCCAGCCGCATCACCAGTCCCCCGTCCTCGGTCGAGGTGACCCGCATCGGCCCGTAGTAGGGGTTGTCGTAGGTTCCCGTGTAGGCGTCGGCGGGGTGCGCCCGCCTGCCGTCCGAGGGAGGCCTGGAGTAGTCGATCTTCGATCGCCCCTCCTGCTCCATGGCCGCGAACATCCTGCCCACGAGGGGGAGCCAGTCGACGGTCTGCCTGCCGTGCTGGGCGATGTCGAAGAAGGCCTCGGCCACCGTCTCGGGCACGCCCACGGGCTCGCCGTTGGTGAGGACCACGATGCCGAGCCCCTCGTTCGGCAGCAGCGTCACCGTGGTGGCCGCGCCCTCGCCGAACCCGCCCGAATGGTTGAGCCGCAGCCTCCCGCGCGCGTCGTAGTTGACGTTCCAGCCGAGCCCGTAGAAGCCCGCCCCGCCGAACGGGGCGCGGGGCGGGACGGAGACGATCCTCGGCAGGTGCGTCTGTGCGAGGGCGACCGGGTCGATGACGGTCCTGCCGCCGAAGCTTCCGCCGGCGAGCTGCAGCCGCATCCACGCGACCATGTCACGGGCCGTGGAGCTCGCGCCGCCCGCGGGGGACTGCGCCTGGGGGTCGCGGGTGTACCTGGCCTCCCAGCGGCCGTCCGCCTTGACGTGGAGGACCGCCCTGTCGGGCGCCTTGGCGTAGGCGGAGAAGAGCGAGCTGGTGGACTTCATGCCCAGGGGCCGGTACAGCACCTGGGCCGACAGCTCCTCCCACGTGACGCCGCGGGCCTTCGCCACCGCCTCGGCCGCCGCCGTGAGGCCGAAGTTGGTGTAGGCGTAGCTCGCGCGGAACGGCGTCAGCGGCTCGTAACGCAGGTGCCGCAGGATGTACGGCCTGCCGTACCCGAGATCTTCGAGCAGGTCGCCGGCGTGGTCGGGGAGTCCGCTGCGGTGGGCGAACAGGTCGGCAAGGGTGGCGTGCCCGCTCACCCATGGGTCCTTGAGCGCGAAGGCGGGGTCGTGCTCGGCCACGGGGTCGTCCCAGGTGACGGTCTTGGCGCCCACGACCCCCGCGACCACGGTCGAGGCCAGGGGCTTGGAGACCGAGGCGAGCTGGAAGACCGTGTCGGGGCCGACGGGCCGCGGGTCGCCGACGCGCCGCACGCCGTACCCCTTCAGATACAGCGTGCGGTCGTTGTGCACGACGGCGACCGACAGGCCCGGCACGCCGGTCCTCGTCATCGCGTCGCGGATGACGCCGTCGAGCGCGGCGACGGCCCCGTCGATCCGGGCCCTGGTCAGCGAGGGCGGGGCCTGCGCCGGTGGGGCGGCGGACAGCGCCGGCGTGGGGGTCGTCTCGACGTACCGCGCTCCGGGCCGGCCGGCCGTCATCAGCCCGTCACCCACGCCGCACGCGGTGAGCAGCAGCGCCGCCACGCCCGCGGCCGCCCAGCCCGCGCGCCTTCGCCTGTGTGTCATCTTTCCCAGCCTAGGACGCGTTTGCGCAGATCACACGGCTGGCGAGGCGCATGTCCCCGTGGCGCCGCCGGGGTTGGTGAGATCAGAGAGAACCTTTGGGGTCGTTGAGAGACGACCTCGGGGAGATCTGCGTGCGTACGCGTGATCAGACACGAAGGGGCAGATCGTGGAGCCAACGGTGACGGGAAGCCGTCGCGTCGCGAGGAGGGCGGCCGTCCTCGCGACGGCCACGGTGATGGTGGCCATGGGCGCGAGCGCGGCGCCCGCGGGAGCCGCGGTGCGGGGCTACGGCCTCGGGGCTCGGGCCCTGACGGCGCCGCTGACGTGCGACACCGCCACCCCCACCCTGTCGGGTACCGACTTCTCCGAGATCCTGGAGGGCACGCCGGGCAACGACGTGATCTTCGGCCTGGGCGGCGACGATGTCATCAACGGCCTGGGCGGCGACGACCTGCTGTGCGGCGGAAGCGGCGACGACGCCGTGTCAGGCGGCGACGGCGACGACACCCTCGACGGAGAATCGGGCAGCGACGGGCTGTCCGGCGAAGCCGGCGACGACACCCTGCGCGGGAGCGGCGGCTCGGACTTCCTGAACGGCGGCAGCGGCGTCAACACCAACGACGGTGGAACCGGCGTGGACTTCTGCGTCAACCCGTCGAACGGTCGCGGCTGCCCCTGACCGCGAGGAGGCGGCAGAGCGGCCCTGCGGCCTCAGCGTGCGGACAGCAGCCTGCGCAGGGCGTCGGCGAGGACGTCGGGGTCCTTCAACGCGGGGTCGGCCAGTGCCAGCGGCATGCCGAGCCCGTCGAGGAGGGCGAGGGCCTGGCTGGCCAGGCGGTCGGGGTCACCGTCCGCGCCGAAGCTCCCATCGGCGATCCCCTCACCGATCACCTCGGCGAGCAGGGCGCGCCATGCGGCGTAGTCGCGCAGGAACTCCCCCCGCCACTCCGCGTCGCGCAGCGCCCACCGCCACGACTCGACCCACACCCGCCAGCCGCCGCCCTCCTCGCCCGCGACGTGGTGGGCGATGTGCAGCAGCCGCTCCCACGGCGTGCCCCGCAGTCCCTGCCTGACCACGGCCAGGTCGGTGGCGGCGGAGTGGCGGAAGGCGGCGACGAGGAGGTCCTCGCGGTTGCCGAAGTAGTACTGCAGCGTGCTGATCGGCACTCCCGACGCCTCGGCGACGTCGGCGAACCTGGTCGCCTCCGCGCCGCGCTCGGCGATGACCCGCGCGGCCCCTTCGAGGACGTCCTGCCTGCGCCGCCCGGCCCGTCTGCCCATGTCCCCCTATCTATCACGAGCCCGAAGGCATCTATCACGAGCCCGGAGGCGGACGCCCGGCGGACAGGGCGATCACGGCAGCATGATGGAGGCATGAGCGACGACCGGATCTCCCTCACCCCGCTGACCGTGGCCGACGCCGACGAGATGGTGGACGTCCTGAGCGGCGAGCGGCTCTACACCTTCACCGGCGGCTCGGCCCCCACGTTGGAGGGCCTGCGCGCCCGCTACACCAGGCAGGTCGCGGGCCGCTCCCCCGACGGCCTGGAGGAGTGGCGCAACTGGATCGTCCGCCGCGGTCACGACGGGCAGGCGGTCGGCTACGTCCAGGCGACGATCACCGAGCAGGGCCGCAGGGCCGAGATCGCCTGGGTGATCGGCCTCGCGTGGCAGCGCAGGGGCTATGCCTCCCAGGCCGCCACCGCCCTGGTGGCCTGGCTGTTCGACAGGGGGGTCGAGCAGGTCGTGGCCCACATCCATCCCGACCATGCCGCCTCCGCCGCCGTCGCCGCCAAGGCCGGGCTCTCACCCACCGACCAGTTCGACGACGGCGAGCGGCTGTGGCGGGCGGAGCGCGCCTGACCTGACGACCTTTTGAAGGGGCTCACCCACCCGGGGTCGGCTCGCGTGAGCCGGCCGCAGGACGCACGCGTGCGGGAGACGACCCGATGGCCCTTGAAACTGCGGCGCTGGCGGATCGGAGGCCTGCGCGCGTCACTGGTCGGCGACGAGCTTGCCGCCCTCGAGGAAGGTCTTGGGCGACCTCCACGCCGAGCCGCAGCGTCTTCCACGGCGACACGCTCATCCGCGCTTCTCCTGCGGTTGGCCGGTGGCCCAGTTCCAGCCGGTGATCGTGGCGCGCATCAGCCGGGCGGCGGTCGACAGGTGGCTGTCGGCCCCCCAGTAGAGGGTGACCGCGCGACGGCAGTCGGGGCTGTCGACGGCGATCCAGGCGCCGCTGGGCCGCGTGGAGCTACGCCTGGCGAAGGCGGGTACCAGGCCGATGCCCAGCCCCGCGCTGATCAGGTCGGCGATGGCGCTGGGCTCGTCGACCTCGCAGACGATCTTCGGTGTGAGGTCTCGTGCGGCGAAGAGCCGATCGAGCAGCCTGCGCTGCCAATGCCCCTTGCGGGCGCTGACGAAGGGCTGGCCGGCGAGTTCGTCGATGCTCACAGAGGTACGGTCCGCCAGCGGATGACCGAGCGGCGTGGCGACCCCTACCGCGTCATCGAGCAGCTGGACCGCCGCCAGGCCCTCAGCGGAGATGGGCTGGGAGGCGACACACAGGTCGACCTCCTGGGCGCGCAGGTGGCGGGCCATGTCCTCGGCCGGCATCCAGCGGAGTTCGATCTCGATGTCGGGATGGGCGCGCTTGTAGGCCGCCAGCGGCCCTGTGAGGGTGAGGAAGGTCTCCGATGCCAGCCGTACGGTGCCCACGCCTTCGCTGACGGCCTCGGCGACGGCCCGCCGTCCCGCGTCGAGCTCCCCCAGGGAGCGTTCGACGTAACCGAGGAAGAGCCTGCCCGCGTCGTTCAGCCGGAGCCGCCCGCTCCGGTCGAACAGCGGCGCGCCCAGCTCGCCCTCCAGCCGGGCGATGGTACGGCTCAGCGACGGCTGGGCGACGCGAAGCTCCTCAGCGGCGCGGCTGAGGTGCTCCAGCCGGGCCACCACCACGAACTGCCGGAGCGTGTTCAGATCCATCATGCCTCCCAAGGCATGACAGCATAACAATATTGATCTTCGACAAGATAACTGCTGAGTCATAGTGTCGGCGCGTGTTGATGAATCGACGAACACGGCAGGAGGACCCTTCATGGTCATCGATGCCGCACCCATGACGACACCCACGGGGTGGGCCCTGCGCGCCGTCGTCAGCGCGCACATGGTGGCGATCGTCGGCCAGCCGGTGTTCGCCGGGGTGTATCTGACCGGCGACTACGACAGCCTGCTCTGGCACGCGATCGGCGCCGACGTGGTCACGTCCATCGGATATCTGCAGGTGATCGTCGCGATCGTGGTGTGGGTCCGGCTGCGCAGGGCGTGGCCATTCCTGGCCACGATGGCGGTGGTGGTGGCCGAGACGGTGCAGTACTTCGCCGGCCTGGACGGCGCCCTGTGGCTGCACATCCCGCTGGGCGTGGTGACCGTCGCCGCGCTCGTCGTGCAGTTCATCGCCGTCTGGCGCCGGCCCCTCCTGCGGCGGGAGGCCCGCGATGCGCGAGCGCGATGAGGGCCGCGGCCTGAGCCGGCGGCGGATGCTGGGCATCGGCGGGGCGCTCGGGCTGATGGCGGCCACCGGGCTGTCGGCCTCGGCCGCGCTGGCCCGCCGCCCCTCGGTCACCGGTGCCGAACTGCGCAGCGCCGTGCCGCTGCCGCCGCCGTTCCAGGTGCCGCTGCCGATCCCCGCCGTGCTGAAGCCGGTCAGCACTTCGGGCGGCGCCGACCGTTACGAGATCACCCAGCGCGAAGCGAGCGCGGAGATCCTGCCCGGCGTCAGGACGCCGCTGTGGACGTACGAGGGCGCCTTTCCCGCGCCGACGATCGAGGCACGCCGCGGCCGGCCGGTCACCGTGACGCACCGCAACGAGCTGCCCGTGCCGACCGTCGTACACCTGCACGGCGGACGCACCCCTGCGGCCTCCGACGGCTACCCGACCGACCTGGTCCTGCCCGGCGGCTGGCAGGAGGCCACCCCGCACACCGGGCACGGGTCCGCGCAAGGCGCGCATGGCATGCACGATCCGCGGGCCGTGGTGACCAGGCTGACGCGGGACTACACCTTCCCGCTGGACCAGCGGCCGACGCTGCTGTGGTACCACGACCACCGGATGGACTTCACCGCCCCCGCGATCTGGCGGGGCCTGGCCGGGCTGCAGATCGTCCGCGACGACGCCGAGGACTCGCTCGGCCTGCCCGCGGGGCCGCGCGAACTGCCGCTGATGATCACCGACCGGGCGTTCGCCGCCGACGGCAGCCTCGACTACCCCTCCCTCGACCCCACCCTGCGCGAGCGGCCGGGCGTTCGCGAGCCCTATCTGGCCGGAGTCCTCGGCGACGTGATCCTGGTCAACGGCGCGCCGTGGCCGGTGCACGAGGTGGACGCGGCCCGCTACCGGCTGCGCATCCTGAACGCCTCCAACGCCCGGCACTACGAACTCGAAGCGGTCAGCGACGACGGACGCCGCCTGGATCTGGTCCAGATCGGCGCCGACCAGGGACTGCTCGCCGCGCCGGTCACCCACCGGCTGCTGCCGATCGCGCCCGCCGAACGCTACGACGTGATCGTCGACTTCTCGGGCGTTCCCGTCGGCGGGCTGGTCAGGATGGTCAACCGGCTGGGCTCGGGCCGTACCCGCGAGGTGATGGCCTTCCGCGTCGCGCGCAAGGCCACCGACGGCAGCCGCATCCCACGCACGCTCTCCACCGACCTGCCGGCCTGGCGCCGGTCGGACGCGGTCAGGGTGCGCGAGTTCGCCTTCCGCGTCGGGCAGATGCACGGCGGCCACGGCTGGCTGATCGGCGGGCTTCCGTTCGATCCCGCCCGCGCCGACGTCACCACCCACCTCGACGACGTCGAAATATGGCGACTGGTCGCCGACGTCCACCATCCCGTCCACCTGCACCTGGTCGGCTTCCGGGTGCTCTCACGCAGCGGCCGCCCGCCGCTGCCCCACGACGCGGGCCTGAAGGACACCGTCTCCCTGCGGCCGGGCGAGGGAGTGGAGATCATCACCCGCTTCGACGGCTACCGCGGCCGCTACCTGTTCCACTGCCACAACGCCGAACATGAGGACATGGCCATGATGGCCAACCTCGAGATCCTCTAGGGGCATCGCCCGACGGCGCCGAGCTCCTCTTCGCCTAGGCTGGTCGCCGGCGAATCCCCGAGGTCGTCGCGGGTCCAGATGAAGGAAGCCGAAACCCGCACATTGGACCTCTCAAAAGGCTCCGCTTTGGACCTGTTCATCAGGCCATTGTGGCGAGAGGGTGGTTGCGACGCCGAGAGTGACGGCCCGCATGGGCGCCTGTCGCCCTCGGCGTCCGACTCGCCTTCACCGATCTTCAGGAGCCGCCTCATGGACTTCCACCACTCGCCGCAGATCAGATCCGCCTTCCCCGAGCTGGCGGCCGGAGTGGTCTTCGCGCAGGGCATCACCCCCGACGCCGCTCCGGACCTGGAGCGTTTCACCGCCGTGGCGAAGGAGCGGCTGGCGGCGGGCACGGAGGCGGACCTGCCCGAGATCCAGGCCTGGCGGCGCGCCTTCTCGAAGATGGGGCTGAAGCCGACCCAGTACAGGTGCGCGTCGGAGTCGCTGCTGCGGCGCTTCAGGAAGGAGGGGTCGCTGCCGCGCATCCACCCGCTGATCGACCTGTGCAACGCGGTCTCGCTGGCCTACGCCGTCCCCGTGGCGGTCTTCGACCTCGCCCATGTCGCCCGCAGCCTGGAGGTGCGCCACGCCGTCGGTGAGGAGACCTACCTGACCTTCGGCGGCGAGGTGGAGCGGCCCGACCCCGGCGAGGTGATCTTCGCCGACGCCGAGGGGCGGGCGCACGCGCGCCGCTGGACCAACAGGCAGAGCGGCTACTCGGCCGTCAGGGACACGACGGACTCGGTCCTGATCGTGGCCGAGGCGATGCACGCGACGGCCGCCGCCGACGTCGCCGAGCTCACCACGGCGCTGGCCAGGGAGCTCGAGCGCGCCTGGCCCACCGTGCGCGAGGTGACGATCGAGAACCGCTAGCTCGCCGCGTCCCGCCCGGGTCCGCCGGGCGCTAGCGGCGGCCCGCCCTGCCGAGCACCCAGCCGATCGCGGCGCTGCCGAGGGCGATGCCCGCGCCCATGCCGAAGGCGGCGAGCATGACCCACGGGCGGGTCTGGGTGTGCTGCCTGTCCTGGGACGGCCGCTCGAAGACCTGCCCGCCCCCCGGCCCTGGCGCCGTCGCCGGCGCGGCGAGAGCGGGCACGGGCGTACCGGACGGCAGCGCGACGCCCGGCGGGGCGGCCGAGCCGCTCCCTGCCGCGGTCGCCTCCGCGGGCGGGGAGATCAGGTGGCTCTCCACGGCGGAGAAGAAGTCGCCCGCCGTGCGCTTGGCGACCGAGCCGAGCATCCGCTGTCCCACCCCGCCGATCATGCCGCCGACCACCGCCTCGGCGTCGTAGTCGATCCTGGTGCCGCCGTCCACGTCGGCCAGGCGTACCTCCACGGTCGCCTCGACCGTGCCGGGCGCGCCCTGTCCTCGCGCCCTCAGCACGAAGCGCTCGGGCGGCAGCGGCTCGGAGAGGGCCACCTCCCCCTGGTAGACGCCCTTGATGGAGGCGACGCCCGCGCTGACCGTCATCCGGTAGGTGCCGGGCCCGGTCTCCTCCAGGCGCTCGCAGCCCGGGATGGTGCGCACCAGCACCGCCGGGTCCTGGAGCGCGTCCCACACACGATCTCTGTCGATGCCGAGCACCGCACTGCCTGCGACCTTCACATGGCCACTCTAGGCAGCGACCCTCCCCTTCCTCATGTCAACTCACGCCGAGAATGCGACCTTGGTCATGGCAGGATGGGCTTTCATGGTCACGGGGCGATTCGGGGGAACGCGCCTGGCGCGCGCGGGCGCGGGCGTCACGGCGGTGGCGTTACTGGCCGCCTGCGCGACGGAGCAGGCCAAGGAGCCGGGCTCGGCCTCGTCACCGGCCGCCTCGCAGCGGCCGCAGCCCTCGGCCCAGGAGCTGGGCCCGCCCGGCGCGACGCCGAGAGCCGGGGAGGTGGGCAGGATCCCGCCGAGCGGCTCGCTGCCGCCGGTGATCAGCTCCATTCCCACCCGGCGCAAAGTGGTGTTCCTGACCATCGACGACGGCTGGGAGCAGGACCCCGGCTTCGTCCGCCACGTGCGCGAGCAGCGCATCCCGATCACCGCCTTCGTCATGCGCGACGCCGTGGAGGCGATCGGCGCGCCCGACTCCGCGGGCGGTCAGGGCCGCTTCGTCGGCAGCGGCAAGTGGGGCTACGTCCGCCGGCTGCGCGACGCGGGCGTGCCGATCGAGAACCACACGCTGACCCATCCCAACCTGCGCACGCTCGGCTACGAGGCGCAGAAGGCGGAGCTGTGCGGCACCTCCAGGCTGATCGCCGAGCAGGTCGGGGTGCGGCCCACGCTGTTCAGGCCGCCCTTCGGCAACTACAACGCCGACACCCGGCGCGCCGCCAAGGCCTGCGGCCTTCACGCGCTGCTGCTGTGGACGGCGACCGTCCAGCCGGGCGGCAAGATCGCCTACCAGGTGCCCGACAAGAGGCTGCGCCCCGGCGACATCCTGCTGCTGCACTTCAGGCCCAACCTCGCCAGGGACTTCAGGATCCTGGTCGACAAGATCAAGCGCCGCGGCTACGAGCTCGGCAACCTCGACGCCTATCTGAAGGCGGCCCTCCGCCGGGCGAAGTAGCGAGGAATCCGCCGCGCGGGTGACGCGCGCGAAGCCCCCTGCCCGCCATCGTTGTCCCCGGGGGGACGACAGGGCCGGGAGCCCGGGGGGTGACCGGGGGACCCTCAAGGGGTGCGAGGTGTGCGGCCTCGCACCCCTTGAGCTTGCCTGTGACGAAGATCGCAGCCCCTCCTCGTCGCATTGCTCTACGAGTCGTAGTACTACTTTTAGTAGAACTACAAGCTGTAGAGCTCCAAGCCCGTGAGGGGATCATGGAAGCACTAGACCTTGCACGGTGGCAGTTCGGCGTGACCACCGTGTACCACTTCCTCTTCGTACCGCTGACGATCGGCCTCGGCGTCTTCGTGGCCGGGCTGCAGACCGCCTGGCACCGCACGGGCAAGGAGCACTACCTGCGGCTGACGAAGTTCTTCGGGAAACTCTTCCTGATCAACTTCGCGATGGGCGTGGTGACAGGCATCGTGCAGGAGTTCCAGTTCGGCATGAACTGGAGTGAGTACTCCGTGTTCGTGGGCGACGTCTTCGGCGCCCCGCTGGCGCTGGAGGCGCTGCTCGCCTTCTTCATGGAGTCGACGTTCCTGGGTCTGTGGATCTTCGGCTGGGACAAGCTGCCGAAGAGGGTCCACCTGGCCACCATCTGGGCGGCGGTGATCGGCTCGAACCTGTCGGCCTACTTCATCCTGGCCGCCAACGCCTGGATGAAGCACCCGGTGGGCTACGAGGTCGTGGACGGCAGGGCCAGGATGACCGATCTCTGGGCGGTGCTGACCAACTCCACCGCGCTGGCCCAGGTGCCGCACGTGATCGCGGCCAGCTTCATCGTGGCGGGCGGGTTCGTGCTGGCGGTCAGCGGCCACCGGCTGCTCAGGGGCGACACCACCTTCAGGAGCCCGCTGCGCGGCGCCCTGGTCATGACGGCGATCGCGGGGGCCGTCGTCGCGGGCAGCGGGGACATGTCGGCCAAGCTGATGTACGAGCAGCAGCCGATGAAGCTGGCCGCCGCCGAGGGCCTCACCCACGACACCAAGGGCGCGCCGTTCCACGTGCTGCCCGGCATCGAGATCCCCAAGCTGCTGAGCTTCCTGTCCACCAACGACTTCGAGGCCACCGTCCAGGGCAGCGAGGACATCCAGCGCAGGCTGGAGGAGAAGTTCGGCCCCGGCGACTACCGGCCGAACCAGGAGGTCGTCTTCTGGTCCTACCGGGTGATGCTCGGCTTCGGCCTGTCGACGGTGGGCCTGTCGGTGCTGGGCCTCTGGCTGACCCGCAGGCGCAGGCAGGTGCCCCCCTGGTACGCCAAGGCCCTCGTCCTGGCCCTTCCGCTGCCGCTGCTCGCGGTGATCGGTGGCTGGCTGCTCAGCGAGATCGGCCGCCAGCCGTGGACGGTGGCGGGCGAGCTGCTGACCGCCGCCAGCGTCTCGCCGGGGGTGTCGCTGGCCGAGGTGGCCACCTCGCTGACCCTGTTCACCCTCCTGTACGGCGTGCTCGCACTGGCCGAGGTCGTCCTGCTGGTCAGGAGCGTCAGGAAGGGCCCCGAGCTGCCATCGGCGCCGGCCGCCGAGCCGGTGCGCGAACCGTCGCTGATGTACTGAGGAGAACGCAGTGATCGATCTGTGGCTCGTCATCATCGCCTTTCTCTGGACCGGATACTTCGTCCTTGAGGGCTTCGACTTCGGGGTCGGCATGCTGTCGCCCTTCCTCGGCAGGAACGAGGGCCAGCGCAAGCAGGTCCTGCAGACCATCGGCCCGGTGTGGGACGGCAACGAGGTCTGGCTGATCACCGCGGTGGGCGCGATGTTCGCCGCCTTCCCCGCCTGGTACGCCGGCTTCCTCAGCTCCTTCTACCTGCCGCTCACGCTGGTGCTGGCCGGGCTGATCGTGCGCGGCGTGGCCCTGGAGTGGCGCGGCAAGCTGGAGCACTCCTCCGACAGGGCATGGGCCGACGTCGGCATCGCGGCGGGCAGCGCGCTTCCCGCCTTCCTGTGGGGCGCCGTCTTCGCCGACGTGCTGCTCGACAGCGGGGTGGCGGCCCTGGTGGGCGGCGCGTTCTCGCTGGCGGTCTGCCTCCTGCACGGTGCGGTCTTCCTCGCGCTCAGGACCGAGGGTGTGGTACGGCGGCGCGCCCGAGCGGCCGCCATGGGCACGCTCGTCGCGGTCATCCCCCTGGGGATCGTGGCGCTGTCGTCCATTCCGCGCGAGGGCTCCGGCGCCGTGTGGATCGCCGCAGGCACGGCGATGGCGCTGCTGGCGGCGGGCGGCTCGCTGATCTGGCGGCGCAGGGAGGGCTGGGCCTTCGCCGCCACCGCGGGGGCGATCGCGCTGGCCTCGGCCGCGCTGTTCGGGACGCTGGCGGGCGCGCCGATGCCTGGCCTGACCCTGGAGCAGGCCGCGTCGGGCCCCTACACGCTGAACGTCCTGACCTGGATCGGCCTGGCCATCCTGCCGTTCGTGCTGGGCTACCAGGGCTGGACGTACTGGGTGTTCAGGAAGCGGATCTCAGCCCCTGGCGGCGCCACCCAGGTACAGCGCGCCCAGACGGGGATCGGCCAGTAGGTCGCGAGCGGGCCCTGAGATGTGGACGGTGCCGAGGTCGAGCACGCAGCCGACGTCGGCCGTCTCCAGGGCCCTGCGCGCGTTCTGCTCCACGAGCAGGACGGCGACGCCGGTGCGGCGCATGAGGTCGATCTGGTCGAAGACGGTCTGGGTGGTCCTGGGGTCGAGCCCCATGGACGGCTCGTCGAGCAGCACCACCCTCGGCTCCAGCATGAGCGCGCGGGCGAACTCGACCTGCTTCTGCTGGCCGCCCGACAGCAGCCCCGCGATGCTCCCCCACCGCTCGCCGACGACGGGGAACAGCTCCTTGACCCGCTCGGCGCGCCTGGCCAGCAGCGCGCCGTCGCGCACGGTGAAGCCGCCGAGCAGGACGTTCTCGGCCACGGTCATCTCACGGAAGACGCTGTGGCCCTGCAGCACGTGGGCCAGGCCCCTGGTCAGCAGGTCCTGGGGGGCCAGGCCGGTGACGTCCTCGCCCGACAGCACCACGGTGCCCGAGCGTGGGGCGAGCAGGCCACTGGCGACCCTGAGCACGGTGGACTTGCCCGCGCCGTTGGGCCCGACCAGGCAGACGACCTGCCCCGCCTCGACGGTGACCGACAGTCCCCGCAGGACGAGGGCGGCCCTGCCGTATCCCGCCTCGAGGTCGTTCAGAGCCAGCACGATCTCAGACACCGAGGTAGGCCTCCAGCACGCGAGGGTCGGCGCGCACCGCCGAGGGCGGGCCCTCGGCGATCGGCGCTCCCCTGTCGAGGACGATCACGTGGTCGCACATGCCCATCACCATGTCCATGTTGTGCTCGACGACCAGGAAGGTGCGGCCCTCGGCGTTGAGGTCGCGCACCAGGGTGACGATCCGCTCGATCAGCGCGGGGTTCACGCCGCCCGCGGGCTCGTCCAGCAGGACCAGCTCGGGGTCGCCCATGAAGACGGCGGCCAGTTCGAGCAGCTTCTGCTGGCCGTAGGAGAGGTTGCGGGCCTCGGCGCGTTCGAGGTGCTCGATGCCCATGCGGGTCAGCCAGTGGCGGGCCCGCTCGACCTCGCCCGTGGCGTGGGTGCCCGCCAGCAGCTCGCGCAGGCGCGTACGGCGCACCGCCACCAGCATGTTCTCCATCACCGTCATGCGGGGGAAGACCCTGCACAGCTGGAAGGTACGGCCCAGCCCCACGTGCGCGATGCGGTGCGGCGCGTAGCGGGTGATGTCGCGGTCGCGGTAGAGCACCCTGCCCTCGTCGGGCCTGATCAGGCCGGTGACGAGGTTGAAGAAGGTGGTCTTGCCCGAGCCGTTGGGCCCGATCAGGCCGTTGATCCTGCCTTCGGCGATCTCCACGGTGACGTCGTCGACGGCCCTGACGCCGCCGAACGACTTGGTCAGCCCCGCGGTCCTGAGCGAGCTCATCCGGCCGCCTCCTCCCTGATCGAGGCCTGCTGGGGTCTGCTGACGAGCCTGGCGGCGGCGGGGATGATGCCCTCGGGCATGAAGAGCACGACCAGCACCAGCAGCAGCCCCGCCGCCGCCAGGTGCACCTGCGTCTCGCCGAGCGCGACCAGGAAGTACTCCCCCGCGGGCGCGACGATGAGCGCGCCGAGCAGCGGGCCGAACAGGTGGCGCACCCCGCCGAGCAGGCTCATCAGCACCATGTAGGAGCCGATGAGGATCGAGAAGACGAAGATCGGGTCGAGGCTGCGGAACCACAGCGCGTAGAGGCCGCCGGCCAGCGCCACGAACAGCGCCGACAGCGCGTAGGCCGTGACCTTGAAGGCGGCGGTGGGCACGCCGAGCGACTCGGCCTTGTCCTCGTCCTCCCTGATCGCGCGCAGGCCCGCGCCGTAGCGGGACCTGGAGATGAACCACCAGGTCAGCATCACCAGCGCGAGCAGGCCAAGGAACAGGTAGAAGAAGGCGAAGTGGCTCTGCCCCCTGTTGAGGTCGGGGAAGGGCGAGGGGACGCGCAGGCCCGTCGAGCCGCCGGTGAGCGAGCGCCAGCCCTGCACCAGCAGGTTCGTCATCGACACCAGCGCGATCGACACGATCACGAACGAGGCGCCGCGCACCCTGACGGCCGCCACGCCGACCAGCGCGGCGAACAGCGCGACGACGAGCGCCGAGCCGATCAGCGAGGGGATCCACGACCAGCCCGCGCGGGTCATGAGCAGGCCGGTGCCGTACGCGCCGAGGCCGAAGAAGGCCGAGTGACCGAGCGAGACGTAGCCGGTGAAGCCGCCGAGGATGTTCCACGAGGTGGCGGTCGCGGCGTACATCAGCGTCAGCACGCCCGCGTACAGCAGGTAGAGGTTGGGCACGATCCACGGGTAGGCCAGCGCGAGGGCCACCCCCGCCGCCAGAAGCGCGTACCTAGAAGCGTTGCGCAAGCCGTCCTCCGAAGAACCCCTGCGGGCGGGCGATGAGGGTCAGGAAGAGGAAGACGTAGAACATCATCGTCGCCCACGTGGCGTCGACGGTGACCAGCACCAGGCTCTCGATCACGCCCAGCATCACCGCGGCCAGCGCCGCGCCGAGCACGCTGCCCAGGCCGCCGACCACGATGATCGCCATGAGCTTGCCGATCCACGCCCAGTGGGCGGCGGGGAAGAAGGGCGTGATCAGCGCCAGCACCGAGCCGCCCACCGCCGCCGTGGCCAGGCCGACGCCGAAGCCGTACCCCGTGACCCGCTCGGTCCTGATGCCGACCAGCCGCGCGGCCTCCCTGTGCTGGATGGTGGCGCGCAGCGCGCGCCCGAACCTGCTCTTCAGCAGGATCGTGAACAGCGCCGCCAGCGTCAGCGCGGCCACCGCGAAGGCCACGATCCTGTCGTACGGCAGCCGCACCGCGCCCAGCGTCAGCGACCTGGTGGCGTAGTCCATGCTGACCGACTTGTAGGAGCCGGTGTAGACCGTGCCGAGCAGCCCCTCGATGACCAGCGCGAGCCCGAAGGTGAGCAGCACCGACATCATCGGCAGGTTCTCCGGCGCCAGCCTGGCCACGAGCAGGCGCTGCACGGCCACCCCGAGCGCGAAGAACAGCGGCACCGTCACCGGCAGCGCCAGCAGCGGGTCGAGGCCGGAGGCGGTGTGCAGGGTGTAGGTCAGGTAGGCGGCCAGGAACAGGAACGCCGGGTGGGCCACCATGACCACCCGCATCACGCCGAAGTACAGCGACAGGCCCGAGGCGAGCAGCGCGTACAGGCCGCCGGTCAGCACGCCCAGGGCCAGCCCCTGCAGGAGGAGGGTCACCATTCCTTCTTCGGGTAGACGAGCTTGGCGGTCTGCGCCTTCGACCCCTCGGGCAGGACGATCTCGACCTTGCCGTCGATGTACTGCTGGATCATGTGCGCCTGCTCGGGCCTGCCCTTGTCGTCGAAGGAGAGCGGGCCGACGATGGTCTCGAAGCTGCCCTGGCGGATGTGGTCGGCCAGCTTGGTCTGGCACTCCTTCGTCTGCTCGACGCACTTGACCGCGTTGACCGCCGCCTCCACGATCTGGCCGACGGTGAAGCCGTTGGCCGCGTCCTCGTTGGCGTCGGTCTTGAACATCTCCTTGTAGCGCTTGACGAAGGCGTCGTTGCCGGGGAAGCCGGAGGAGACCGCCCAGCCCACGGGGGAGACGATGTGCTCGGCCGCGCCCTTCACCGCCGCGGGGAACTCCGCCAGCGTCGGCCCCGTGGAGAAGGCCGCCATCCTGGGCTGCGAGCCGAGCTCCTGCAGGGCGCGCACCAGGCCGACGGAGTCCTCGAACTGGGTGCCGCCGACGACGAGGTCGGGTTTCGCCGCCGCGATCTTGGCGGCGATGGGGGCGAAGTCGGTCGTCTCCGGCGGGTAGACCTCGTCGACCACGGTCTTGATCCCGCCCGCGGCGAGCTTGTCGCGCAGCCCGTAGGCGGTGCCCATGGCGAACGGGTCGTCGAGGCTGGCGTAGGCGGCGGTCCTGGGCCTCTTGTCGGCGGGCAGCGCGAGCAGGTACTCGGCCAGGTAGTTGTAGTGGTCGCTCGCGATGGCGGGGGCGGCGTAGAACAGTCGCTCGAAGCCCTGCTCGAAGACCTCCTTGGCGGCGCCCGCCGGTTCGACGAAGAGCATGTCGTACGACTCGGCCACCTGCGCGGCGGGGATGACCAGGCGCGAGGAGAACGGGCCGAAGACCAGGTTCACCTTGTCCTGGGAGATGAGCGACTCGTAGTCGGAGCTGACCTTGTTCGGGTCGGAGGCGTCGTCGCGGAAGATCAGCTCGACCTTCCTGCCGAGCAGCCCGCCCTTGGCGTTGACCATGTCGGCCCAGACCTGGTAGCCCTCCTGGATGCCCTTGCCCGGCTCGGAGAAGTCACCTGTCAGGGGCAGGGAGATGCCTATCTTCACGGGGCCCGCGGCGGTGGCGGAGGGCGCGGCCGCCTCCTGGGCGGCGCCGCCGCAGGCCGAGATCGCCAAGCTGGTGAGTGCCAGCGCTGCCACACCGTTCCGGAAACTGACCATTGTTCGCGACCTCCAGGGACCTCGAGGGACCTCCGGGGACTTCCTGTCACCTTGCTGGTGGAGCGCGTCCCGGCCCTTCGCCGGCGGTGGCGCTCTCCGAGACTTCGGCTGCGGACTTCTTGCGTTCGGCGGTCTTCGGGTGCTTGGTGGAGAGGGAGCGCTTTCGGAAGCGCTTTCGCGTCACGATTGCACCGTTTCAGCGGTGCGACAAGGGGGTTGCGCTCGCATGTCCGACCGTCCTTCCCCACCGCGCCTCATCGACGTCGCCGAGGCCGCCGGTGTCTCCCTCGCCACCGCCTCCAGGGCGCTGAACGACAGCACGGGCGTCAGCGCCACCCTCGCCGCCCACGTCAAGGCGGTCGCCGCCCAGGTCGGCTACGTGCCCAACAGTCACGCCCGTGCTCTGGCGGGCGGCCAGGCGGCCATCGTCGGCCTGATCGTCCACGACGTCGGCGACCCCTACTTCGGCGAGATCGCCAGGGGCGTGCTGCGCGAGACGGAGAAGCGCGGCTACATGGCGCTGATCAGCCAGACCCAGCGCGACCCGCACGCCGAGCTGTCGCGCATCCGCAGCCTGCGCGCCCACCGCGTCAACGCCATCGTGCTGGCGGGCTCGGGCTACATCGGCACGGCGGCCGAGGCCGACATCGCCGCGGAGGTGCGCTCCTTCACCGCCGCGGGAGGGCGGGTGGCGGTCATCGGCCGCCACCGCCTGCCCGTCGACGCCGTGCTGCCCGACAACGTCAACGGCGGTGTGACGATCATGAAGCACCTGCTCGGCCTGGGGCACCGGCGCATCGGCGTCGTCGCGGGCCCCGCCAACCTCACCACGGTCGAGGACCGCCTGTCGGGACTGAGGGCCGCCGCCTCCTCCGTCCTGGACTGGTCGGCCGTTCCCGTCATCCACGGCGACTTCACCCGCGAGGGCGGGGCCTCCTCGGCCGCCCGCCTGCTGCGGCGCGACCCGGGGCTCACCGCCGTGGTGGCGCTGAACGACCCCATGGCCGTCGGGGCGCTGTCCTGGCTGCTGAGCTCGGGCCGCAGGGTCCCCTCGGACGTCTCGGTCGCGGGCTTCGACGACATCCCCGTCGCCGCCGACGTCCATCCGGGGCTGACCACCGTGCGACTGCCGATGGTGGCGATGGGCGCCCAGGCCCTCGAGCTGGTGCTCAGGCCGCCCGCCTCACGGCCTCGGCGCCGCCGTACCGGCCACGAGCTCGTCCCTCGCGCCTCGACCGCCCCTCCCCGCAGGCCGGCTGCCGGCCCCCGTACGCCCTGACGATCTCGACCGCCGGACGGACAGCCCGATCTTCCCCGGCAGGGCCGTCTGGGCGCCGGAGATCCGGGGCCGGGACCACGCTCGGGATCCGCCGAGCGCGAGGGCTCGTCCAGGGAGGGCGCGCTCTCCCTGGACGAGGCGGGGCTACTCGATGCCGACGGCCGAGTAGGCCGACTCGATCGCCGCCAGCACCGGGTCGAGCTGCTTCGGGCTGCCCGCGAGGTAGACCTTGGCCACGTCCCTCAACGCGACGGGCACGTCGGTGAAGAGCGCGAGCCTGCTCAGGCGCACCATCGCCAGGTAGAGCAGGACGACCCAGTCCCTGGCGTCCAGGACCGGTGTCCCCTGCGCGGTGGTGGCGGTGAACAGCAGGTGTGCCGCCTTGTTGGGGATGCCGCTGTTGATGTGGACGCCGCCGTTGTCAGCGGTGGTGTGCACGAAGTCGCGCATGTGCGCGGGCTGGCCGAAGGCCACCGGGTCGCTGAGCGAGCGCAGCCCCGCGCCGGTGGGCCGCCAGCCCCTGCCCAGCTCCCAGTTCCAGCCCGCGACGTTCTCCGGCGTCTCGGCCTCGTACCAGTTGCTGATCGTGATGCCGAGGATGTCGGCGAAGGACTCGTTCAGCGCCCCAGACTGGTTCCTGTAGACCAGGCCGCTGGAGGTGTCGATGACGCCGTGCGTGAGCTCGTGCCCGATGACGTCGAGGAAGCGGGCGGTGCTGACCAGCACGCCCGCGGGGTTGCGCATCTGGCCGTACCACATGCGGTTGTCGAACCAGGCGGCGTTCTTCCACTCGGGCCCCGGCCCGTGCGGGCTGAAGATGCAGTTGATGACGGAGGTCAGCGCCATGCCCTGGTCGTCGACGCTGTCGCGGCTGAGCACGCCGCGGTAGAAGTCGAAGACCTTGGTGGCGTTGGCGTGGGCCGAGACGGCGGCCTTGAACTTCTCGCCGAGGTCGGGGTCGTTGACCTGTACCGGGTCGGTCAGCTGAGGGTTCTCCGCCAGGTCGCCGAGGGCCAGGTCGAAGGTGACGATGTTCCTGAGCCTGTCGCGCAGCGCGAAGCCCGAGCCCAGCTTGTCGCCCCAGATCCGGTCGACGTGCACGCCGTTCTCGTCGACGCCGCGCAGCTTCGTGGGCACGTCCACGGTCGGCGTGACCCCGAAGTAGAACAGGATCGCTCCGTCCTGCGCGTCCACCAGGTAGTCGACGCGGGGGTACAGCTCGCGGGGCGAGGGGTCCTCCATGCCGTGGCCCGTGTGGCCTGGCCCCGGCCTGGCCTCGGGCAGGACGGCAGCCAGCCCGTGCAGGTGCCAGGCCAGGTGCCACGTCCCGGCGTCGTCGAGGTAGTAGGTGAGAGCGGGCGGCATCGAACCGGCGCCCTCGATCGCGGTGCCGGTGGCCGCGGCGACGGCGGCCACGGCGGCGGGCGCGTCGAGCGTGGGAACGTCGGGCGCGCCGCTGACCTCGGCCAGCCGGGCGTCCATGGCCACCAGCTCGCGCGACTGGTCGAGCTCGACGAGCACGTCGCTGCCGAAGATCGGGATCTGCGCGTGCGTCTGGTCGAAGCGGACCAGCGTGGTGCCGGAGGCGGGGGTCTGGCGGGAGGATCGGAGCGTGAGGTCGGGCACCCTGGCGGGTGACTCGGTGGCCAGCGCGGCCCTGAAGCCCGCGGTCTCGGGCTCCTCCGCGAGCTTGTGGTCGAGGTAGAACCTCGCGGCGGCCTCGTTGGAGGTGAAGCGCGGCGCGACGGACTCCAGTCCAGGTGCGATGCCGGTGAACGCACCAGGCGGCCGGGGCCTGCCTCCCGCGTCAGGGTCGTCGGCGATGTGGTAGCGCATGCGGTCGAAGTGTCGACTCATGGCGCGCCCCCTCCTGTTGGTCGGCTTGTGGCGTCATCGTGAACCCACACCCCGGCTTTGTCATGAGTAGGGCATGACTATTCGAGTTGATTGCCCTCCGGTCGTTGGGCACCATGCGCAGGTGACTCTCTTCCGGCACCGCGCCTTCATGCTCCTTTTCGGCGCCGACACGATCAGCCAGGTGGGCACGCAGGTGAGCATGGTGGCCCTGCCCCTGGTCGCGGTGGTGGCCCTGCGCGCGACGCCGTTCGAGATGGGCCTGCTGGTGGCCGCGGAGACGGCGGCCTTCCTGCTCATCGGGTTGCCGGCGGGCGTGTGGGTGGACCGGATGGCCCGCCGCCGGATCCTGATCACCGCCGACCTGGCGCGGGCCGTCCTGCTGCTGTCCGTGCCGGTGGCCTGGTGGCTCGGCGTGCTGTCGATGCCGCAGCTCTACGCGGTCGGCCTGGGCGCCGGCGTGGCCACCGTCTTCTTCGACGTGGCCTACCAGAGCTACCTGCCTTCGCTGGTCGAGCGGCACCAGATCCTCGAAGGCAACGCCAAGCTGGAGATCGTCCGCTCGGGCGCCCAGGTGGCGGGTCCCGGCGTCGCCGGATGGCTGGTCCAGCTCGTCACCGCGCCCGTGGCGATCCTGGTCGACGCGATCAGCTTCGCGCTGTCGGGGGCGCTGCTGGCCGGCATCAGGTCCGATCGCGACGTGCCGAGCGTTCAGGAGCGGCGCGGGCTGGTCAAGGAGATCGGCGAGGGCCTGCGCTTCGTGCTGGGCCACCCGATCCTGCGCATGATCGCCGCCTGTACGGCCAGCGCCAACTTCGCCAACTCCATGAACAACGCGCTCGCCGTGCTCTTCCTCGTCAACGTCGTCGGGGTGACGCCAGGCGTGATGGGCCTGCTGTTCGCGGCGGCGGGCGTGGGAGGGCTGGTCGGCGCGGCGCTGGTCGGGCCGTTCTCCCGGTGGGTGGGCTCGGCCAGGGCGATCTGGCTGTCGAACCTGCTGACCACGCCGTTCGTGCTGCTGGTGCCGTTGACCGAGCGCGACTGGAGGCTGGGTCTCTACGCGTTCGCCTGGTTCGTGGTGAGCGTCGGCATCGTGGTCTACAACGTCGGGCAGCTCAGCTTTCGTCAGGCGCTCACCCCCGACCACCTGCTGGGCAGGATGAACGCGACAATGCGCTTCGTGGTGTGGGGCGTGCTGCCGCTGGGCGCGCTGGCCGGCGGCCTGCTCGGCCAGCACCTCGGGATCGTGCCGGCGATGTGGATCGCCTGCGCGCTGGTGCCGCTGTCGGTGATCCCGCTGCTGCTGTCGCCGCTGCGCACCATGCGCGACCTGCCCGAGCCTGTCAGCCCTTGACCCTGTGGTCCTTGAGGTGGAGGTCGCCGCCGAGCCTGCGCTGCACCCGCTCCAGCACCGGCCTGCTCGACAGGGCCGTCCACAGCGGTCCGACGAGGTGCGGGTTGTACTCGGGCGCGGTGTCCATCCAGGCGTCCTTGCCCTGCTGGGTGGTGAACGTCGTGAGGAAGAACTCCCCGTCGGCCGTCTCGCAGTGGCCCTGCCTGAGCTCGCTGGCGTCGATCTGGATGTGCGGGGTGCAGCCGGCCTTGGCGGCCAGCTGCTCGACCGTCGTCGGCTGGACGGCCGCGCCGTAGGAGCCGCCGCCGTCGCCTGGCGAACAGGCCGCGACCACGAGCGCGAATGCCGCTATGCGGAGATATGTCATCACGCCCGGAGGTACGCGCGCCCACCCGGCGAAGTTCAATCAGCACGATGCGATCAGCGGGTTCGATCAGCGGGTTCGATCAGCGGCGTGCAGGGTTCACCGCAGGACGACGCAGCCCCTGGCCTCGAGGGCGCGCAGCTCGGCCGGGTCGCCGTCGAGCTTGTTCCAGCGCAGGTCCAGCTTCTCCAGCGCGGTCATCCCCAGCAGTCCTGCCGGGAGCTCCCTGAGCCGGTTGTTACGCAGGTCGAGGTGAACCAGCCTGGTCAGCCCTCCGATCGTCTCCGGCAGCCGCGACAGGTGGTTGTCGCGCAGGTCGAGCACGCGCAGTGAGGGGGGAAGCGTGGGCAGCGAGGTCAGATGGTTGCCCTGCAGGTGCAGCTCGCGCAGCTCGGCCAGGCGCCCGATGGAGGGCGGCAGGCCGGTGAGCGCGTTGTTGTACAGGCGCAGCTCCTTCAGCGCGGCCATGTCGCCGATGGACGGGGGCAGCGCGGTGAGCCTGTTGTCGGTCAGGTTGAGATAGGTGAGCCTGCGCAGGCCGCCGATGGAGGCCGGCACGCGGGTGAATCCGTTGTCGCTGAGGTAGAGGTAGTCGGTGAGGTCGAGCTCCCCGATCTCCGAGGGGATCTCCTTGATCGCGTTGTGCCCGAGGTCGAGCATCCGCAGCCCGTTCAGCCCGCCGATGGCGCCGGGCACGTGGGTGAGACGGTTCTCCGCCAGGTTGAGCGAATGGAGGCCGGTCAGCCGCCACACCTGGTCGGGGACCTCCTCCAGGCCGTTGCCTCCGGCAGCCAGGTGCCGCAGCGGGCCCAGGCGCGCGGGCAGGCGCTCCAGCGCGTTGCCGTACACGAACAGGCTCTCCAGGGACGGCGGGAGCGGGGGCAGCGAGGTGAGCCTGTTGCCGTCGGCGTGCAGCTCCCGCAGCGAAGGGGGCAGCGTCGGTAGTGAGGTGAGCAGGTTGCCGTCGAGCCGCAGCTCTTCCAGCGCGGACAGCTCACCCACCCGCGCGGGCAGCTCGGTGAGCCGGTTCCACGCCAGGTCGATCAGGCGGACGTCGTCGGGCACGGCGGGCATGGCGGTCAGGCCCGCTCCCTGGGCGCGTAGCTCGGTCATCCACCGGATCTTAGGTGGAACAGCTCCGAGGGTGAGATCGGCATCCTGTCGATCGGCAGCCCCTCGGCGTCCTCGACGGCGCCGGCGATCACCGCGGCCACCGGGATCACCCCCGCCTCCCCCGCCCCCTTGATGCCGAGCGGGTTCAGCGGGGAGGGCGTCTCCAGGTGGTCGGTCTCGATGCGCGGGATCTCCGTGGCGTAGGGCATGAGGAAGTCCATGAACGAGGCGTTCAGCAGCTGCCCGTGGGAGTCGTAGGCCATCCGCTCGTACAGCGCGCCGCCCACGCCCTGCGCCACGCCGCCGTGGATCTGCCCCTCGACGATCATGGGGTTGATCAGCCTGCCGCAGTCGTGCACGACCGCGTAACGCAGGATGCGGATCTCTGCGGTGTCGGGATCGGTCTCGACGATCGCCGCGTGCATGCCCGCCGCGAAGGTGGAGCGCAGGGGCGAGTAGTAGTCGCGCCCCTCGAGGCCGGGCTCCTCCCCCTCCGCGACGGGCGGCCTGTCGAAGGAGGCGCCGCCGGCGAACTGCCCCGCGCGCGCGGTCTCGGCGTCGAAGGAGTAGCGCAGCGGGTTCGACAGCACCGCGACCGTGGACAGCGGAATCGAGGCGCCCGGCGCGCCGGCGACGTGCACGAGACCGTCGCTGATCTCCAGGTCGGCCGGGTCGGCCTCGAGCGCCTCCGCGGCGATCCTCAGCGCCTTCTCCCGCACCTTCCTGCAGGCCAGGGCGATGGCGTTGCCGCTGACGACGGCCGCCCTCGAGGCGAACGTGCCCACGGCGTAGCCGAACCTGCGGGTGTCGCCCGTCACGACGGAGATCCGCTCGATCGGCACGCCCAGCTCGGTGGCCGCGATCTGCGCGAACACCGTCTCGTGACCCTGGCCCTGCGAGGTGAGGCCCGTGGACACGTGCACCCGCCCGTCTGAGGTGACCTGCACGTGTCCGCCCTCGTACGGCCCCACCCCTGTGCCCTCGACGTAGCAGCCGATGCCGATGCCGAGACCCTTTCTCGGCACGAAGGAGTCCCAGCCGATCAGCTCCTTCAGCTTGGCCAGCATCGCCGGGTAGTCGCCGCTGTCGTAGATGAGAGGACGGCCGTCCTGGAAGATCATGCCCTGGTCGTAGGGGAACTCCGACGGCTGGATGAAGTTGGCCGCTCTCACCTCGGTGCGGTCCTTGCCAAGATGGGCCGCGATCTTGTCCATCGTCCTTTCCATGCAGAAGACGCCCTGCGGGCGCCCCGCCCCCCTGTACGGCGTGACCTGCACGGTGTTGGTGTAGATCGAGGAGAACTCGACCCGGTAGGAGCCGATCTTGTAAGGGCCGAGCAGCTGCGTCGAGGTGATGATCGGCACGATGATCCCGTACGGCGTGTACGCGCCGTGGTCGTGCAGGATCGTCACCTCGAGGCCGAGCACGTGACCGTCGTCGTCGAAGCCGACCCGCACGAACTGCACCTGGCCCCGCTCGTGGGCCGAGGAGATGAAGTGCTCGCGCCTGTCCTCCGTCCACTTCAGCTCGCGGTCGAGCAGCATGGCCGCCCACGGCACCAGGATCTCCTCCGGCCACGGGTGCACGATCTTGACCCCGAACCCGCCGCCGACGTCGGGCGCGATCACCTCGACGTGCGGCAGGGGCAGGCCGAGCTTGGCGGCGATCGCCATCCTGACGCTGGTGGAGGTCTGGGTGGAGGAGTGGACGCGCAGGTCGGTGCCGTCCCAGCGGGCGTGCACACCGCGCCCCTCCAGCGGCGAGCTCGCGCTGCGCTCGATGTCGAGCCTGAAGGCGAGCGTGTGCGGCGCGCTCTCGATGACCTCGCGGGCGCTCTGCCCCGACCTGGAGGGGACCTCCTGCACCAGGCGCGCGCCCACGTTGCCCGGCACGTCCTCGTGCACCAGCGCCGCGCTGTGGACCGCCTCCTCGATGCCGACGACCGGCTTGAGCAGCTCGTAGTCGACGCGGATCAGCGCGCAGGCGTCCTCGGCGAGGTAGCGGTCCTCGGCGACCACCATGACGACGGGCTCGCCGACGTGCCTGACGACCTCCCTGGCAAGCGGGTAGGCGGTGCGGCCGTGGGTGAGCGCGGGGTGCGGGATGAGCAGCGGCAGCGGCTCGGCCACGAGCCCCGGCAGGTCCTCCCAGGTGTAGACGGCGACCAGGCCCTCCACGTCGAGGGCGGCCGAGACGTCGATGTCGAGGATGCGGGCGTGCGCGTGCGGGGAGCGGACGAAGGCGACGGCCAGCGCGTCGGGGCCCAGGTCGTCGAGGAAGCGGCCCTGCCCGGTGAGCAGGCGAGGGTCCTCCTTGCGCTGGACGCGCTCGCCGAACAGCCGCGTCGTCATCGCCCCTCCTCCTCGGCCATCAGCTCGGCGGCCCTGTGGACCGACTTGACGATGTTCTGGTAGCCGGTGCACCTGCACAGGTTGCCGGAGATCCCCTCGAGGACCTCCTCGTCGGTCGGCGTCGGGTTCTGTCTCAGCAGCGCCGTCGCCGTGCACAGGAAGCCCGGCGTGCAGAAGCCGCACTGCAGCCCGTGGCACTCGGCGAAGGCCCGCTGCACGGGCGACATGCCCTCAGGCCCGGCCAGGCCCTCCACCGTGGTGATCTGCCGGCCGTCCACGGTCACCGCGAACGTCAGGCAGGAGCGCACCGGCTCGCCGTCGAGCAGCACGGTGCAGCACCCGCAGACGCCGTGCTCGCAGCCCACGTGCGTGCCGGTCAGGCCGAGGTCGTGGCGCAGGCAGTCCGACAGCAGCCGCCTGGCCGGCACGCCGACCCTGCGCACGATGCCGTTGACCACCAGCGTGATGTCATAGCGCATGTCTCGCCGCCTCCGTCAGTGCCCGCACGGCCAGCACCCCGACCAGGTGCCTGCGGTACTCGGCCGTCGCGTGGATGTCGGCCTCAGGTTCCGTCCGATCCTGTACGGCCCGCGCCACCGCCGCCCAGTCGACGGTCGAGGCGGGGCGCCGCTCGCACCACCCGCTCACGTCGGCCGTCAGAGGGACGGGCCCGACCCCGACGCACACCACCCTCGCCTCGCTCACCCGCAGGTCGTCGTCCACCGTGACCACGGCGGCCACTCCTGCCAGCGCGTAGTCGCCGTGTCTCCTCGCCACCTCGACGAACGAGCTGCCCGTTCGCTCGGGCAGCCGGGGGAAATGGGCGGAGACGGCGAGCTCCCCCGGTTCGAGCGCCGACTCCAGCGGCCCGGTGAAGAACTCGCCCGCGGGCACGTCGCGGACGCCGCCCGCGCGGGCCAGCCGTACCGACCCTCCTAGCAGCGCCAGCACGGCCGGGAGTTCGGCGGCGGGGTCGGCGTGCACCAGGCTGCCGACGACGGTGCCGCGGTTGCGGATCACCGGGTGCGCCACGAGCCTGAGCGCCTGGCGCAGCAGCGGCTGGACCGCGGCGATCCCCTCCGAGCGCTCCACCTGGGAGTGCCTGGCCAGCGCGCCGATCCGCACGCCGTCGGGGGTGACCTCGAAAGGTTCGAGCGAGGCGATCCTGTTGATGTCGACCAGCCGCTCGGGGGCGGCCAGGCGCATGTTGAGCAGCGGGATCAGGCTCTGACCTCCGGCCAGCACCTTGCCGTGCTCCCCCGCCTCGGCGAGCACGTCGAGGGCCTCGCCGAGGTCGCGGGGGGCGTAGTAGTCGAACGGAGCGGGTTTCAACCGGTGCGCTCCCTCACATGCGTTCGTCCCGCGATCGCGCGCAGCAGGTGGTAGCCGGCCACCACCACGACGGTGCCGAGCGCGATGCCGTCCAGGATGAAGTCACTGCTGATCACGTGCTTGACCGGTCCGATCGCCAGGATGATGCCCGCGCCGATCGGGACCATGTTGACGGGGTCGGAGAAGTCCACCCTGTTCTCGATCCAGATCTTCGCGCCGAGTAGACCGATCATCCCGTAGAGGATGACCGTGACGCCGCCCAACACACCGCCGGGCGTGGCGGCCACCAGCGCGCCGAACTTCGGGCACAGGCCGAACAGGATGGCGATGATCCCCGCGATGTAGTACGCGGCCGTCGAGTAGACGCGGGTGGCGGCCATGACGCCGATGTTCTCGGCGTAGGTGGTGGTGGGCGAGCCGCCGACCGCACTGGTGATCATGGTGCCGACGCCGTCGGCGGCGACCGCGCGGCCCATGTACGGGTCGACGTCGGTGCGCGTCATCTCGCCGACCGCCTTGACGTGGCCGATGTTCTCGGCGATCAGCGCGATCACCGCGGGCAGCACCAGCAGCACGGCCGAGGTCCTGAAGTCGGGCAGGTGCATGGGTGGCAGCCCGATCCACGGCGCGTCGGCCACCGCGCCGAGGTTGACCCTCGGGTGGGTGTCGATCTTGCTGGTGGCGGCGTTGAAGGCGGTGATGTTCCCGAAGATCCTGTCCGCCACCCAGGAGAGCGCGAACCCCGCCACCAGCCCGATGAGGATGCCGATCCGGCCGGTGAAGCCCTTGAACGCCACCACCACCACGAAGGTGATCACCATCGTGACCAGCGCCATCCACTGGTCCTGCGGCCAGTAGACGTCGGCGACCACGAAGGCGAGGCCGAAGCCGATCAGCATGACCACCGCGCCGGTCACCACCGGCGGGAAGATCTTGTGGATGATCTGCACGCCCAGCACGTGGATCGCCAGGCCCGCCAGCGCGAGCACGAGTCCCGCGACCAGGATCGCCCCTGTGACGATCGCGTCCACGCCCGCCGTGTCACCCCCGAACATCGCCCTGACCGCCAGCACCCCGCCGACGAAGGAGGCGCTGGTGCCGAGGTAGCTGGGTACCTTCCCCTTGACGATCAGCAGGAAGAGGATGGTCGCGATGCCGGACATCATGATCGCGGTGTTCGGGTCGAGACCCATGACCAGCGGGAACACGAACGTCGCGCCGAACATCGCGATCACGTGCTGCGCGCCGAACCCCACCATGCGGGGCCAGGTCAGCCGCTCGTCGGGCCTGACGACCTCTCCGGGGGCCAGATGCTTGCCGTCTCCGTGTTTCGTCCAACCCAAAACCATGAGACCGCCTCCGCTCTGTCGCTTCGGTGGCTTCCCCGCAGGCCATTGCGGGCACAGTATGTTGGCTCGCGCGGCCGTTCACCGGCATGATCTGCCAGATTTCGCCACCTGGTACGGCGCTTCTTTCTCCCATCCTGACCACCGCCCCTCGCGGGGGAGACACCCGCCCCCGTCCCATCACGCGCGGGCGCGTCATTCGCCGCCGGACGACGGCCTTCCTTCGCCGCTCCGAACGGGCAGCTCGTCGAGCACGGTGTCGGCCAGCCTCCTGGCGCGCGGCTCGTACAGGCGCGCCAGCGTGTGGAAGACGTGCTCGGCCCGGATGGCGGGCCAGTCGTCCGGCAGGTGCTCGGCCGGCAGGTGCGGATCCTGCCTGACGAGCTGCAGCCAGTCGTTGTGCAGCAGCAGCTGCCGGGCGAGGTCGTCGGGCGCGGCGGGCAGCGGGTCGCCGGTGTCCCAGCGGTCGAGGAAGGCGCGGTAGCGTCCGGCGACCTGCTCGGTGTCGAAGGCCTTCCTGACGAGGTCGGCCGCCTCCGTCGGCTTGAACGCCCTGGCCGTCAGCACGGTGACGTGGTCGCCGAGCTCGAGTGGCGCGAGGACGCCCGCGACGTCCTTGGTGCCCGGCGCGATCCACAGGCCGCTCTGCAGCAGGCCGAACCCGGCCCAGACGAGCTGCGAGCGAAGGTCGTGCCGCGTGCTGCGCCTGCTGTCGGGCAGCGAGAATCCCACCACGGTCCAGGTGCCGTCCCAGCCGTTGTTCACCGCGCCGGTCTCCCAGATCCGCCTGCGCCCGTCCTCGAGCACCTCGGCGGCGTGCTCGGTGAGCCCGAAGTACACCTTCCGGCCCTGGCGGTGCCGCTCCAGCAGGCCCCGCTTGACCATGCGGGTGAGCGTCGAGCGCACCGCCTCCTCCGACAGGCCGAGCCTGGCGAAGACGTCGATGACGCTGCCCGAGTACAGGGCGGTGTCGCGGCCCAGCACGTAGATGCCGAGGAGGGTGAACATCAGCGACTGCGGGCGTACGGGTCCTTCCATGGCACGAGCGTAGACGGATCAGCTGATGTTGTGCAAACCATTGACGGGCGTCGAAAAATCGCCTTACTTTCGAGAGGTGAATCTCTCCGGGAAAGTAGCCGTCGTCACGGGCGCGGGTCGTGGTCTCGGCCGCGCCTACGCCGAAGCGCTCGCCGCCGCCGGCGCGGCCGTGGTCGTCAACGACGTGGACGCCGAGACCGCCGCCGAGGTCGCCCGAGCCATCACCGGCGACGGCGGCAGGGCGGCCGTCGCCGCCGGTCCCGTCGGCGGCTCCGAGATGGCCGAGCGGCTGGTCACCACCGCGGTCAAGGAGTTCGGCCGGCTCGACGTGATGGTCGCCAACGCGGGCATCCTGCGCGACAGGGTCCTGTGGAAGATGTCCGACGAGGACTTCGACGCGGTGATCGACGTCCACCTGCGCGGCACGTTCACCTGCGCCCGCGCGGCGGCCGTGTGCATGCGCGAGCAGGGCGACGGCGGCCGCCTGATCCTGGTCTCCTCGCCGGCCGGCCAGCGGGGCAACGTCGGCCAGACCAACTACGCCGCCGCGAAGGCGGGCATCGTCGCGATGGCGCGCACCTGGGCCATGGAGCTGGCCAGGGCGAACGTCACCGTGAACGCCGTCGTGCCGGTGGCGGCCACCGAGATGACCAGGGCCATCCCCGCCTTCGCCGAGCTGGTGGAGCCCTACCCCGACTCCCTGCGCAAGGACGAGGGCTTCGGCACCGTGCACGACGTCGCGCCGCTCGTCGTCTTCCTGGCCTCCGACGCCTCCGCGGGGGTGACGGGACAGGCCATCGGCATCGGCGGCGACCGGCTCGCGCTGTGGTCGCACCCAAGGGAGAAGGCCGTGGCCCTCGCCGACGGCGGGTGGAGCGCCGACGCCATTGCCGCCTCCTGGGCCGAGGGCGTCGGCGCCGACCCCGAGACCTACGGCGGTCCCCGATGAACGTCGCCGAGCTCGTCGCGATCGACGTCCACACGCACGCCGAGGTGTCCAGGGACGGCCACGGCTCGCTCAGCCCCGAGCTGTTCGGCGCGTCGAAGGAGTACTTCAAGGGGCACGCGCGGCCGACCATTCCCGAGATGGCCGCCTACTACCGCGAGCGCGGGATGGCCGCGGTCGTGTTCACCGTGGACGCCGAGCACGCCACCGGCCACCCCCGCATCGCCAACGAGGAGGTGGCCGAGAGCTGCGCCGAGCACGCCGACACGCTCATCCCCTTCGCCAGCGTGGACCCGTGGAAGGGCAGGGCGGGCGTCCGCGAGGCGCGCAGGCTCGTTGAGGAGTACGGCGTGCGCGGCTTCAAGTTCCACCCCGCGCTCCAGGACTTCTCGCCCAACGACCCGATGGCCTACCCCCTGTACGAGGTCATCGAGGAGCTGGGCGCGATCGCGCTGTTCCACACCGGACAGACCGGCATCGGCGCGGGAGTGCCCGGAGGCGGCGGGATCCGGCTCAAGCACGCCGACCCGATGCTGGTCGACGACGTCGCCGTCGACTTCCCCGAGCTGCGGATCATCCTGGCCCATCCGTCGTTCCCCTGGCAGGACGAGGCGCTCGCGGTGGCCACCCACAAGCCGTACGTCTACATCGACCTGTCCGGATGGTCGCCGAAGTACTTCCCTCCCCAGCTCGTGCGGTACGCGAACACGCTGCTGAAGGAGAAGGTGCTCTTCGGCTCCGACTACCCGGTGATCACCCCTGACCGCTGGCTCGCCGACTTCGACGAGCTCGAGATCAAACCGGAGGTACGACCCATGATCCTCAAGGACAACGCCGCACATCTGCTCGGACTCAAGCCATGACCGTGACGGTGAGCGGGTTCGAGGAGATCAGGGCGCTGGAGGGAAGGGACCTCGGCCGCAGCGGCTGGCTCGAGGTCGCCCAGGACAGGGTGAACACCTTCGCCGACGCCACCGGCGACCACCAGTGGATCCACGTCGACGAGGACAGGGCGAAGGGCGGGCCGTTCGGGGGCACGATCGCCCATGGCTACCTGACGCTGTCCCTGATCATCCCGCTGTTCAACGAACTGCTCGACGTCCAGGGGGTGGCGATGGGCGTCAACTACGGGCTGGAGAAGGTCCGCTTCCCCAGTCCTGTGCGGGTGGGCTCCAAGATCCGCCTCGCGGGCACGGTCGCGTCCGTCAGCGAGGTGGCCGACGACTGCGTGCAGATGCTGCTCGACTTCGCCGTCGAGATCGACGGCTCCGCCAAGCCCGCCTGCGTGGCCAGGGCGATCTATCGCTACTACACGTGAGGACACCCCTCCCATGCCGAACCCGCCCGCCTTGACCTCCAGCCCCGTCCAGCTGCGCCGCGCGGTCGCGTCGAGCTTCCTCGGCAGCGTCATCGAGTACTACGACTTCCTGCTGTACGCCACGGCCTCCGCGGTCGTGTTCAGCAAGGTGTTCTTCTCCAACCTCAGCCCGCTCACCGCGACGCTGGCCAGCTTCGGGACCTTCGCCACCGGCTACCTCGCCAGGCCGCTCGGAGGCGTCGTCTTCGGCCACTTCGGCGACCGGCTCGGACGCAGGCAGATGCTGGTCCTGACCATGATCCTCATGGGCGCGGCCAGCTTCCTCATCGGACTGCTCCCGACGTACGCCCAGATCGGCGCCCTGGCGCCGGTCGCGCTCGTCGTACTGCGGATCCTGCAGGGCATCGCGGTCGGCGGCGAGTGGGGCGGGGCGGTGCTCATGTCCGCCGAGCACGCCACCAGGCGCAGAGGCCTGTGGGCCAGCTTCACCAACGCGGGAGCGCCGTTCGGCATGGTGCTCTCGACCGCGGCGCTGGGCGGCACCGCGGCCCTCGTGGGCGACGAGGCGTTCCTGGCATGGGGCTGGCGCGTCCCCTTCCTCATCAGCGTCGTGCTGCTCGCCGTCGGCCTGTTCGTCCGCCTGCGGGTGGAGGAGACCCCGGTGTTCGAGGCCGCCAGGGACCAGGCCGTGCGCACCCCGCTGGGCGACGTCTTGCGCAACCAACCCAGGACGCTCCTGCTCGCGGTGGGCGTCGGCCTGTCCGCCTTCGTCGCCCAGGGGACGCTGACCACCTTCCTCATCGCGTACGGCGTGCAGGCCGGTTACGCGCGCCAGGACATCCTGAACGGCCTGACCCTGTCCTCCGCTCTGGCCGTCCTCGGCATCGTCGGCTGGTCCGCACTGTCGGACCGGGTCGGGCGGCGCCCCGTCGTGCTCACCGGTGCGGTGATCATGGCCGCGTTCGCCTTCGCGCTCTTCCCCCTGACGAACACGGGCAGTGTGGGCCTGCTCGTCCTCGCACTCGTGCTCGGCCAGTCGGTGATCCACCCGATGATGTACGGCCCGCTCGCCGCGCTGTACGCCGAACTCTTCAGCACCCGCAGCCGATACACCGGCGCCTCGCTCGGCTACCAGGTCGCCGGCCTCGGCGCCGGCCTCGCTCCCCTGCTCTTCGCCCAGATCCAGGCCGCCACGGGTGGCGGGGGGACGGTCGTGATCTCCTCGGTCATCGCCGGATTCTGCCTGCTGACGGTGCTGTGCACCCTGGCGCTCAAGGAGACCAGCCGCGAGGATCTGACCTCGGGCCCGGCTCCCTCTTCCTGACCGGAGGTCGCTCAACCATGAGGAACGCAGGAGTGGGCGGGTGGCCGGCCCGGCGGGCCCGGATGACGCCGGGCCGTACCGCCTTCGTGTTCGGGGACCGGCGCCTCACCTACGCCGAGGTCCACGAACGGAGCGCCAGGCTGGCCTCGCGGCTGCGCGAGGCAGGGGTGAGAGCAGGGGACCGGGTCGCCTACCTCGGCCCCAACCACCCCGCCTTCGCCGAGACGATGTTCGCCACGCACCTGCTGGGCGCCATCTTCGTCCCGCTGAACTTCAGGCTCGCGCCCCCCGAGATCGCCTACATGCTGGACCACTCGGGCGCGAGCGTCCTGGTCCACGCGCCGGAGTGCGCGCCGCCCGCCGCCTCGGCCCCGCTCACGCTCTCGCTCTCGCTCGAGGAGCTCGAGCCCTGGCTGTCGCAGGGCGAGGCCACGCCGCTCGACGTGCCGGTGACGCTCGACGACGTCGCCCTCATCCTCTACACCTCGGGCACGACGGGCCGCCCCAAGGGGGCGATGCTCACCCACGCCAACCTCGTGTGGAACACCTTCAACGTCATGGTCGGCGTCGATGTGACAGGCGACGAGGTGACGCTGATCAGCGCGCCGCTCTTCCACGTTGCGGCGCTGAACCAGACGCTGCTGCCGACCTTCGTCAAGGGTGGCCGCTCGGTGATCATGCCCTCGTGGGACGTGGAGGACTGCTACGACCTCATCGAGAAGCACGGCATCACCTGGATGTTCGGCGTCACCACGATGTTCGCCGCCCTCGCCCGCTCACCGCGGTGGGCCGGCGCCGACCTGTCCTCGCTGCGCCACCTCATGGGCGGAGGAGCGGCGATCCCCGCCCCGCTGATCCACACCTACCAGGAGCGGGGGCTGGTGTTCTGCCAGGGGTACGGGCTCACCGAGACGGCGCCGGGGGCCACCTTCCTCGAGGCGAGTCAGAGCGCCAGGAAGGTCGGCTCGGCGGGCGTCCCCGTCTTCTTCGCCAACGTGCGGGTGGCCGGTCCCGACCTCGCCGACGCCGTGGTCGGCGAGGTGCTCGTCCAGGGGCCCAACGTCACGCCCGGCTACTGGCGCGACCCTGAGGCGACGGCGGCGGCCTTCTCCGAGGACGGCTGGTTCCATACGGGCGACATCGCCAGGATCGACGAGGAGGGGCACCTCCACATCGTCGACAGGGTCAAGGACATGTACATCTCCGGCGGGGAGAACGTCTACCCGGCCGAGGTCGAGGCGGTGATGTTCGAGCATCCTGCGGTGGCCGAGGTCGCCGTGGTCGGGGTGCGGGACGCGACCTGGGGCGAGGTCGGCCGCGCGTTCGTCGTCCGCCGCCAGGGCGCGGACGTCACAGAGGACGAGCTGCGCGGCTTTCTCCTGCGACGGCTGGCCAAGTACAAGATCCCACGCTATTTCGAGATGGTGGACGACCTGCCGAGAACAGGCTCCGGCAAGATCCACAAACCCGCCCTCCGCGACCACCCGGCACCCTGACGGCCTCCCCGAGCCGAACGAACGCTCGCCATCACCCCACCCCACACCCCCCGCTCCCGACAGAACGCCCCGCCGCCGCCCGTTCAGCAGAACACCCGCCGTCCTCCCGCCACGCACCTCCTTTCAACAGAACGCCCGCCGCCGCCCCACCCCTGCCCTTCAGCAGAACGCCCGCCGTCCTCCCGGCCGTACGCGAAGGTGACGGAGCGGGGAGACCGCGGGCGTTCCGCTGAAGGACCGTCAGTCCCGGTGAAGGGCGCGCAGCCCGTGGTAGCCGGCCAGCAGCACGATGGTCCCCAGCGCGATCCCGCTCAGCGCGAACGTCCCCGTCATGGGAAAGGCCACGGGCCCGATCGCGCAGATGATCCCCGCGCCCACCGGCACCAGGTTGACCGGGTCGTTCAGATCGACCCTGTTCTCGATCCAGATCTTCGCCCCCAGCAGGCCGATCATGCCGTAGAGGATCGTGGTCACCCCGCCCAGCACCCCGCCCGGCGTCGCCGCCACCAGCGCGCCGAACTTCGGGCACAGCCCGAACAGGATCGCGATCACCGCCGCCACGTAGTACGCCGCCGTGGAGTAGACGCGCGTCGCCGCCATGACGCCGATGTTCTCCGCGTAGGTGGTCGTCGCGGGCCCGCCCACCGCCGTCGACACCACGGTGCCCACGCCGTCGGCCATGACCGCCCGCCCCATGTAGGCGTCGACGTCCGCGCCCGTCATCTCGCCGACCGCCTTGACGTGCCCGACGTTCTCGGCGATCAGCGCGATCACCACGGGCAGCACCAGCACGATCGCCGACACCTCGAAGACGGGCCCGTGCAGGGTCGGCAGGCCGATCCAGTCGGCCTGGGCCACCGCGTCGAAGTTCACCCTGAAGTGCTCGGTGACCTTTCCGTCGCCGCCGGGCGCGGTGATCATCCCGCCCGTCCTGTCCCACAGCCACGACAGCGCGAACCCGAAGACCAGACCGAGCAACACGCCGATCCTGCCGAGGAAGCCGCGGAAGACGCCGATGAAGACGAAGGTCGCCACCATCGTGATGAGCGCCACCCACGGGTCCTGCGGCCAGTAGACGTCGGCCGCCACGTAGGCCATGCCGAAGCCGATCAGCATGACGACCCCGCCGGTGACGATCGGCGGGAAGACCCTGTGGATGATCCGCACGCCCAGCAGGTGGATCGCCAGTCCCGCGAGGCCGAGCACCACCCCGACCGCCAGCAGGGCGCCCGTGACGGTGCCGTCGCCGCCGCCCGCCGCCCTGATCGCGACCACGGCGCCCACGAACGAGGCGCTCGAGCCGACGTAGCTGGGGATCCTCCCCTTGACGATCAACAGGAAGATGATCGTCGCCACGCCCGACATCATCACCGCGAGGTTGGCGTCCAGACCCATCACCAGAGGGAAGACGAACGTCGCGCCGAACATCGCGATCACGTGCTGGGCGCCGAAGCCCACCATGCGCGGCCACGACAGCCGCTCGTCGGGCTTGACCACCTCGCCCGGCGAGAGCTTCCTCCCGTCGCCGTGCACCTTCCAGCCCAGCGCCATCACACCACTTCCCAACCTGCGGTTACGTCTCCTGATTGATGTCGGAGAGAACCTTAGAGGTCAGGAGGACACGCCCGGTCGTCAGGTCACGTGAATGGTGAAGCCGTCGCCGCTGACCACGGCGCCAGACCTGATCTTGCAGGTCTTGCGGAGCTCGACCTCGCCGTCCACCAGCACCATGCCCTCGGCGATGAGGTGCTTGGCCATCCCGCCCGTCTCGGTGACGCCGCAGTACTTCAGCAGGTCGCACAGCGGGATGAAGTCAGAGTTGAGTTCGAAGTCCAGGTCCACGCACCACAGCCTAGATGCCGCGCATGCGCAGCACGTGCAGGGCCAGGGTCAGGTTGAGCCGCAGGTGGGGGTCCTCGGTGAAGTTGCCGAGCAGCCGCTCCAGCTTGCCGATCCTGTAGCGCAGGGTGTTGTAGTGGAAGTGCAGCCTGCGCGCGGTCTCGGCGACGTTCAGGTTGGTCTCCAGCAGCACCTGCAGCGTCCTGCGCAGGTCGGCGTTCTCGGTGTCGTCGTCCGCGGCGAGCGGTCCCAGCGTCTCGCGGACGAAGGCGTGTAACTCGGCGGTGTCGTTGACCAGCGACAGCAGCCGGTAGACGCCGAGCTGGTCGAAGTGGGCGACGGCGCCGGGCCCGTGCAGCTGGCGGCCCACGCGCGCCGCCTTCAGCGCCTGGCCGTAGGCCTCGGGCAGGGAATCGGCGCCGGGGCAGGTCCGGCTGGTCCCGGTGGAGAAGGTGCCGGAGGAGATCGCGTCGGCGAAGGCGGAGGCGGCGTCACGGGCCACCTTGGCGCTGTCGGCCGAGGCGTCGACGACGGCGACGACCTCGTGGGAGAAGCCGGCGACCGCGCCGCGCTGGTCGTGGCGGCGCACGGCCGCCGTCCACGAGGTGACGAGCCTGTCCTGGGCGGTCCGCTCGTCGCCCTCGGGGTCGAGCTCGGCCACCAGGACGGTGACCGGGCGCTCCAGGTCCCAGCCGAAGGCCCTCGACCTGTTGGCGACGCGCTCGCCCGTGCCCGCCCTGCCGGTCAGGACGTCGCGCAGGAAGTCGGCGCGGTACTTGCTCTCGACCGCGTTGACCGCGTCCTGCCTGGTGATGACGAGGGCGGCGACGGTCGCCGCGCGCTCCAGGATGCCGACGTCGCTGTCGTGGATGACCCCCGAGGGGCTGTGCGCGACGATCCTGCCGTGGTGGTGTCCCCCCGCCACGATGGGGACCGAGGTGAAGTCGCCGGCGCGGCCTGCCGTACCGGCCGGCTGGCGCAGGGCGGCGACGTGCTCGGGCGGGCCCGCGGCGGCCAGCGTCCTGCCCGCCCCGTCGATGGCCGCCACGGCCACGTCGAGCAGGCCCGCGACCTCGGCGGTGACCTCGCCGAGCCCACCGCCGGCCAGCACCACCTGCACCAGCGCGCGGTGCGCCTCCTCGGCGCGGACCAGCACGGCGGCCTGCCTGTTGAGGATGTCGGTCAGCACCTGGTTGAGGATGTCGTCGAAGCCGACGTTGTTGGGCAGCAGGATCAGCGGGAAGCCGAGCCTGTCGGCCTGGGCGACCATCTCGTCGGGCAGCTCGTCGACGTAGCGGCCGAGCTTGATGGCGAGCGCGGCCAGGCCGCGTTCGTCGAGGTCGGCGACCAGGCGGTCGAGCGACTGGGGGGTGTTGCGCAGCGGATAACCGGTGGTCAGCAGCAGCTCGTGCGGCTTGACCCAGGCGAGGATGTCGGGAACCTCCATCACGTTGAGCCGCTGGACGATCCGGTCGAGACCGGACCTCCCGGCGATCAGCCGCGCCTCTGCGAGCGTGGAGACGCCGAGCACCTCGCCCACGGAGACGCCATGGATGATCGTTCCGGTGCTCGCCAGGCGGACGGGGGGCTCCATGAAGCGATTGTGACCGATGAAGGCGTGTGTCAGGAAGAGCCAACCTTTTGACCGACTGTTGGCACATTTCTCCGTACGGAGGGGTGAGGGCCCGCTCTACCGTCGGGACCATGACGCTCGGCACGCAGAGAAGGGTTCACCCGCTGACCCACCTCACCGGGGCCGCGAGCTCGGCCGTGCGCCCGGTGCTCGAGTCGGCCAGGGCGCCCGCCAGGGTGCTGGCCGCCGTGTCCATGGGCGTGTACCTCGAGGTGCGGACCGAGCTGGAGCCCTCGGTGATCGCCTTGATCACCGGGGAGGCGACGAGGCTGCCCAACTCCGTGCTGCTGGCCGGCGAGCTGCCGCACGTCAGCGTGGGCGACGAGGCAGCCGTCGGCGACGGGGTGATCGAGCTCGGACGCTACAGGGTGAAGGCGCGCCGCTGGTGGGATCCCTCGCCCGCGCTGCCCTCCGTCGATCTCGTACGGCTGGCGCAGGCCACCTCGGCCCTGTCGCCCCAGACCACCAGACGCCCGGGTCTCGAGGGCAACGCCGCGATCACCCTGCTGGCCTCGGGCTGCGCGGCGGGCTCGCTGCTGAGGGCCGTGACCGCCGCCGAGCAGCTGGTGGGGCTGGGTCCCGGCCTCACGCCCAGCGGCGACGACGTGCTCGCGGGCCTGCTGGTGGCGCTGCGTCACCTGGGCTCGGCAGCGAAGGTCGAGCGCGCGGTGTGGCTGGCCGACTGGCTGGCCGCCGCCGTCACCTTCGACGCCGGCACCCGTACCACCCCGATCTCGGCGACGCTCCTGCACTGCGCGGCCAGGGGTGAGGCCAGCCCCGAGGTGAGCGCGGTTCTTCGCGGCATCACGGGGCAGCAGGCGCTCGAGCCCGCGCTGAGACGGCTGCTCCAGCTCGGCCACACCTCAGGCGCGGATCTCGCCCAAGGGGTCAGGATCGGCCTGGACTCCGTGCTCGCTTTGGGAGCCCGTCCATGAACTCGCTGGTGAAGGTGGTGCAGGGCGTCTACCACGACTCGGTGAGCCTGATGCGGGTCAGCCAGGCTCTGTCGGCGCTGCAGGGCGTGGAGGTGGCGGTCGTCGCGATGGCCACGCCGCTCAACCTCGATCTGGCCAGGGACCTGGGCTTCGAGATCCCGCCCGCCGAGCCCTCGGAGCTGCTGGTGGCGCTGAGGGCCGAGGACGTGACGGCCGCGACGGGCGAGCTCGAGCGCCTGCTGGGAGAGCTGTCGAGCCGTTCGGTCGCCACGGAGAGCGCGGGCTTTCCTCCTCGCACGACGCGCTCGGCCGCCAGGCTCGGCGAGGGGAACCTGGTGCTGGTGTCGGTGCCCGGCGAGCACGCCTTCGGGGAGGCGCTCGACGCCGTCGAGGCGGGCCTGCCCGTGATGATCTTCAGTGACAACGTTCCCGTGGAGCAGGAGGTGCTCCTCAAACGGCTGGCCGAGGAGCGCGGCGGACTGGTCATGGGCCCCGACTGCGGCACCGCGGTGATCGGCGGGGCGGGGCTCGGCTTCGCGAACGTGCTGCGCCCCGGGCCCGTCGGCGTGGTGGCCGCCTCGGGCACGGGGGCCCAGCAGGTGACCTCGCTGCTCGATCTGGCGGGGGTAGGCGTCAGCCAGGTGCTCGGGGTCGGGAGCAGGGACCTGTCGGAGCAGGTGGGCGGGGTGTCGGCGATGCGGGCGCTGCGCCTCCTCGACGAGGATCCCGCGACCGAGCTGATCGTGCTGATCTCCAAGCCGCCCGCGCCCGAGGTGGCAGGCGCCGTGCGCGAGGTGGTGGACAAGCTGCGCACGCCGGTGGTCACCGCGCTGCTCGGCACCTCCGACGGCGACCTGACCTCGGCCACGGCGCAGGTCCTCGACCGGCTCGGCCGTCCCGTGCCCGACTGGCTCTCGTGGAGCAGGCCGGTCGCGAAGGGATCGGTCAGGGGCCTGTACTCCGGCGGCACGCTGTGCACCGAGGCCTCTCTCATCACGCCTGGCGGGTTCGTCGACTACGGCGACGACGTCTTCACCAGGGGCAGGGCGCATCCGATGATCGACGCGACGCTCAGGCTCGAGGCGCTGGCGAAGCTGGAGCCAGGAGAGGTGGCGCTGATGGACGTGGTGCTCGGGCACGGCGCCGACCCCGACCCCGCGCTGCGCCTGGCCCCTGCGATCGAGGCGGCCACGCGCGGGGACGTCCAGGTCGTCATCGCGCTGGTCGGCACCGAGGGCGACCCGCAGGGCCTGCGCCGGCAGGCCGAGGCGCTTCACCAGGCGGGCGCGTCGGTCTTCACCTCCAACGCCCAGGCAGCCCGCCACGCCGCAGGGAGCGCACGGTGACCCTTCTGCCCGCCGATCCGCACGTCATCACCGTCGGCGCCGACCTGCTCGGTGAGGCGCTGGACGCGCAGGCCGTACCGAGGACCCCTGTCGAGTGGCGGCCACCGCTGCGGGGCACCGCCGCCGCGCTGGCGCGCGTGCTGGCCGACCCGCGCAGGAGCGCGGCCAACGAACTGGCCGTGGGCCGCCTGCTGTCGGCCAGGCCGCAGCTGGTCGGCGTACGGCCGGCCGCCGACGCGCTCGGCCTGGAAAGGGGCACCTTCCTGCACGCCGGGCCGCCGATCACCTGGGAGCGGGCCTCCGGCCCGATGCGCGGCGCGCTCATCGGCGCGGTGCTGCTGGAGGACATGGCCGCCACGGAGGAGGAGGCGCGGCGCCTGCTCGCAGGGGGCCGGGTGCGGCTCGACCCCTGCCATCACCACGGCGCGGTCGGTCCGATGGCCGGGGTGGTGAGCCCGTCCATGTGGATGTTCGAGGTGCGCGACGCCGAGCATGGCGGCACCGCCTACTGCTCGCTCAACGAGGGCCTGGGCAAGGTGCTGCGCTACGGCGCCTACGGCCCCGAGGTGCTCGAGCGGCTGCGCTGGATGGGCTCGGTGCTCGGCCCCTCGCTGCGTGACGCGCTGCGGGTCACCGGACCGATCGACCTGCGCGGGTTGATCGCCCAGGCCCTCCAGATGGGCGACGAGCTGCACAACCGCAACAGGGCGGCCACCTCGCTGTTCCTGCGCGAGCTCGCCCCCGCCCTGGTGGAGGCCGCTCCCGCGCACGCGGCCCAGGTGCTGCGCTTCGCGGGAGGCAACGACCACTTCTTCCTCAACCCGGCCATGGCGGCGGCCAAGGTCAGCACCGACGCCGCCCGCGGCGTGCCCGGATCGTCGCTGGTCGTGGCCATGGCCCGCAACGGCACCGACTTCGGCGTGCAGCTGTCCGGTCTGGGCGACCGCTGGTTCACCGGGCCCGCGGGCGTCCCCGACGGGCTCTACCTCGGCGCGTACGGCCCCGCCGACGCCAACCCCGACATCGGTGACTCCACCATCACCGAGACCTCCGGCCTGGGCGGCTTCGCCATGGCCGCCGCTCCGGCGATCGTGAAGTTCGTCGGTGGCGAGGTCGGCGACGCGATCACCGCCACCCGCTCGATGTACGAGATCACGCTCGCCGAGCACCCCGCCTACCAGATCCCCGGGCTCGGCTTCCGCGGCACACCCGTCGGAATCGACGTCGCGCTCGTCGCGCGGACCGGTCTGCTTCCCGTGGTCAACACCGGCATCGCGGGCAGGGTCGCGGGCACGGGCCAGGTGGGCGCGGGACTGGTGAGCCCGCCCGCCGAGGCGTTCATTGCCGCGTTGAACGCGCTCGCATTCGATAAGTGATCTCTTTGGCATTTTCCGCGTTGCCGCAGCTCACCCTGAAGATTACCTTCCGTTGACTTAGGTTGATCATTCTTCGACTTCCGTTTACTAATGGCATGCCTATATCGTGTCGAACCTCGCAATTTGCGTTGGGAATGGGGGGCGGGAGATGTCGGACCGCTTGCTCGGAAAGGTTCCCACCGAGGGAACCGGTGCGCCGGGGGGCGTGGAGAGTCAGGGTCGTCTGATCGGCCGCAGGTACAAGCTGCTGTCCCCTGTGGGCAGGGGCGGCATGGGCATGGTCTGGCATGCCCACGACGTGTTGCTCGACAGGCCCGTGGCGGTGAAGGAGCTGATCCTTCCCTACGGGCTCGACCACGCGGGCCTGCAGGTGGCCCACCGGCGCATGATGCGCGAGGCCCGCTCGGCCGCGCGGCTCGGCCACCCTGGGATCGTCACCGTCCACGACGTGGTCGAGGAGGACGGGCGGCCGTGGATCGTGATGGAGCTGGTCAGGGCCTGGTCGCTGGAGCAGGCCATACGGCAGAGCGGCCCGCTGCCCGTCATCCAGGCCGCCGAGATCGGCGTCAGGGTGCTCGACGCGCTCAGGCACGCCCACGCGGCCGGAATCCTGCACCGTGACGTGAAGCCCGGCAACGTCCTGCTGACCGCCGACCGGGTGGTCCTCACCGACTTCGGCATCGCCGCGATCGAGGGCGATGTCACGATCACGCAGACCGGGCTGCTCATGGGCTCGCCCGCCTACGTCCCGCCCGAGCGGCTGTCGGGGCAGCCCCTCACGCAGGCCGCCGACCTGTGGTCGTTCGGCGCGACGCTCTACGCCGCCGTCGAGGGCAGGCCGCCCTACGAGGGGCCCGACGCGATCGCGGTACTCGGCGCGGTGCTGACGCAGGAGCCGATCAAGCCGCAGCGGGCGGGGGCCCTGCTGCCGGTCATCGAGGGGCTGCTGCGCAAGAACCCCGCCGAGCGGATGAACGCCGCCCAGGTGGCCGAGCTGATGGAGCGGGTGCTGCGCAGCCACGGCTCCACCTCGGCGCGATCGGCGGGGCCCATCCCGACGCCCGCGGACTCCACGCCGATGCATCTGCTGCCGCCGCTCGATCCACCGTCGGGGCCGCTGCCCTCGCGGATCGTGGAGACGCCTTCGGGGCCGGTGCGGGTGCCGTACGACCCGCTGAACAGCCCTTCGGGTGCGCACGCCGAGCCGTACGCGGGGGTGGAGAGCCCTTCGGGCGCGCACCGCACCGACATGCTCTCCGCGCCCTCTACCGGTTTCGACGCCTTCGGCAGCTCCTCGGGCGGATACCCCACGGTCAGCCCCGCGGCCCGCCCCATGGGCGGCCCGACCGGCAACCCCACGGGCGCCCCGGCGGGCAGCCCGGTGGGAGGCCCGCCGGGCGGTCCGGTGGGAGGCCCGGCGGGCGGTCCGGTGGGCGGTCCGTTCGGCGGCTCGATGGGCGGTCCTGCGGGCGGCCCCACGGGAGCGCATGGTTACGACGCCCTGCGCAGCGCCTCCGACCCTCACGGCCACCGGCTGCCCAGCGGTTATGACGCCCTCCGCTCGCCCTCGGGCCCGCACGGCGCTCCCCCGCAGGCGGGCTCCCTCGAGAGCTCGCAGGGACGCGTGGGACCCCCCGCCTCGCCCGTACCGCAGCCGCAGCCGCAGCCGATCCTGCCGCTGACCGACAGCGTGCGCACGGGCCCCTCCGCGCAGTCTCCGTGGTCGCCGACCTCGGGAGAGACGACCCGCGCGACCACCCGCGACAGAGAGGACCGCTCGGCCAGGGGCCGCAGGAGGAGCTCGGGCGGCGGCGACGGCTGGCTGCACGAGGGCCGCCCGACCCCGCGCCTGGTGGTGACCGCCGTCGCGGCCGTCGGCGTGCTGACGGCCGCGATCTTGATCATCTCCTCGGGCGGCCCCTCGTCCGAGCCCGGCGTGGCGGCCTCGCCCAGCGCCTCACCGGCCGCCTCCTCTGCCCCCGTCCCCGTGCCGCTGGCGGCCGTGACGGTGCCCGAGGGGTTCAAGGAGCACGCCCCCGACGGCTTCTCCGCCGCGGTTCCCTCGGCGTGGAAGCTGAGCTCCTCCGCCGACAAGGCCGTCTTCGACGGGCCCAAGGACTCCGGCATGAAGATCACGGTGGAGCCCGCGACCCCGCAGAACGACGGCGGGCTCGCCGAACTCACCGGAAGGGAGGCCAACGGCGGCGTCGAGGGCTACCTCCGGGTGCAGCTGCAGGAGGCGAAGTACCGCGGGTGGAAGGCGGCCGACTGGGAGTACCAGTACACCCAGTCGAACGGCGTGCCCATGCAGGCCCTGACCAGGCACGTCACGCTGACGGGACAGAGCGCCTTCACGATCACTTTCGTCGCGCCTCAGCTCCAGTGGGACGACCAGGCCAAGACCCGCGAGGTGTTCCTGAACACCTTCAGCCCCGCTTCCTAGCCTCAGGGGGACATGGGGTACCGTCGCCGCCATGAAACTGGCGAGCGTCCATTTCTATCCGGTCAAGTCCACGATGGGTCACGACGTCCCCGAGGCTGAGGTCGAGCCCTGGGGACTGAAGGACGACCGCCGATACCTGGTGGCCACCCCCGAAGGCCAGATGCTGACCGCCAGGGAGGAGCCTCGGCTGCTGACCTGCAGGGCCGAGGTGTCCGGCGGCACGCTCACCCTCACGGGCCCGCACCGCGAGCCTCTCAGGGTGACGCCGACGGCCCTGTTGACCGAGGTGCGCGTGTGGCGCACGGAGGTGAAGCTCACCGACTGCGGCGACGAAGCGGCGGACTGGCTTTCGGCCCTGCTCGGCCGCTCGGTGCGTCTGGTGTGGCTGGACGACCCGACTCGCCGTCCCGTCAACCCCAAGCACGGCACGCCGCAGGACCGGGTGTCGCTCGCCGACGGCTATCCCGTGCTGCTCGCCTCCACCACCTCCCTCGACCGGCTCAACGACTGGATCGCCGAGACGGCGGTCGAGCGGGGAGAGGAGGTGCCCGCGCCGCTGCCGATGCGCAGGTTCCGCCCGAACGTGGTGGTCTCGGGCGTGGAGGAGCCGTTCGCCGAGGACGGATGGAAGCGCGTGCGCATCGGCGAGGTGGACTTCCGCGTGACCAAGCCGTGCGACAGGTGCGTGCTCACCACGATCGACCCCGACACCCTGGAGAAGGGCAAGGAGCCGCTGCGCACGCTCGCCAAGTACCGCAGGATCGACAAGCAGCTGCTGTTCGCCGTCAACCTCATCCCCGACGGGACCGGCGTGATCAGGATCGGCGACCCCGTCGTCCCCTCCTGACCACCCTGGGCTCAGAGTCCCCTGCGGCCGGTCACCCCCCTCCCGACCCACCCCGAGGTCGCAGTCACCTACGGACGGTCGGCCTCCTCCGCCACCCCCAGACCCCCAGTCACCTTTGGGCGGTCAAACCCTCGCCACCCACCCCAGGCCCGCAGTCCCCTTTGGGCGGATGTCAGGGGCTATGCGACACTTCACCGGTGACCACCGCCCCTGCCAAACCAGGATCGCCATCCGTCGAACGGGTGCAGCGCCGCACCCTCGCCGTCCTGTCCGCCGCGCAGATCACCGGCGGCGTCGGGGTGGCGGTGGGCCTGGCACTCAGCTCGCTGGTCGTCTTCGACCTGTCCGGGTCCGAGGCCATCAGCGGCCTCGCCGGAACGGCCACCGTGCTCGGCGCGGCGCTGCTCGCCCTGCCCGCGGCCAAGGCGGCGGGCAAGGACGGCAGGAGGGCCGGGCTCGGCCTGGCCTACGTCGCCGCGCTGACCGGATGTGTGATCTCGGTACTGGCCATCAGCATCGCCTCGTGGCCGCTGCTGCTGGCCGGACTGGTGCTGGTGGGCGGCGGCAGCGCGGGCAACCTGGCCGCGCGCTACTCAGCCACCGACCTCTCGCCTCCCGGCCACGCCGGCAGGCACCTGTCCCTGGTGGTGTGGGCGGCGACGATCGGCTCCGTCGCGGGCCCCAACCTGGCCGACCCCGCCGACCGGCTCGGCATGAGCATGGGCCTGGCGCCGACGGCGGGCCCCTTCGCCTTCGCCGCGCTGGCCTTCGCGGTGGCGCTGCTCATCGTCGTGGCGGGGCTGCGCCCCGACCCGCTCAAGCTCGCCAGGCAGCTCACCGGGACGGCCGGCGCCACCGGGGGCAGGTCGAAGACGATCAAGGACGCGTGGGGCACCCTGCGCGCCACCCCCGCCGCCCGCGCCGCGCTGCTGGCCATCGCGGTCAGTCACACCGCGATGGTGTCGGTGATGTCGATGACCCCTGTCCACCTGCGTCACGAGGGGGCGGAACTCAAGGTCATCGGCCTGGTGCTGAGCCTGCACATCGCCGGCATGTACGTGCTGTCGCCGGTGGTCGGGTGGCTGGCCGACAAGGTCGGCAAGGTGCCGGTACTGGTGCTCGGCATGGCGCTGCTGGTGGCGTCGGCGGCGCTGGCGGGTACGGCGGGCGACCGTGTCTGGCAGATCACGGCCGGCCTGACGCTGCTGGGCATCGGCTGGTCGTGCGGCCTGGTGGCGGGCTCGGCGATGCTGTCGGAGGCGGTGGCGATCGAGCGCCGCCCCGCCGTGCAGGGCCTGTCGGACCTGCTCATGAACATCTGCGGCGCCACCGGCACCATCATCGCGGGCGCGATCGTGGGAGCGCTGTCGTACGGCGTGCTCGGCCTCGTGGTCGGCGTCATGGTCACGGCCACCGGCCTGTGGCTCGCCCTGGCCCGCCCCTCGACGAGCACTCCCGCGTAGCACCCCATCCGCCTACGCTCCCGGGTGAAGCCGAACCGCCGCCGCCCCGTCGCAGACCCCTCCCCAGTGACCACAGCTCCCGCCCCCTCGCGCACCTCTCCTGGATGAGCCCCATCCCCACCCCAGCCACCTAGGCTCCCGGGTGAAGCTGAACCCCCGCCGCCGTCCTGCGCAAGACCCTCCCCGGTGACCAGAGCTCTCCACCGGCGCCCTGCGTTGCCCGGCAATCAGGGGTCGCCGTCCCGGAGCACGGCCCTCTCTGGTCAGAGCGCCGGAGGCGCGGTCTGGAAACGTCCGGCGGGAACCGCGGGCGCGGCGGTCACTTGGCGTCGGCGTAGCACGAGACCGTGACGGCCTCCATTGGGAAGCGCACGGGTGTCGCGCCGAACAGCAGCCTGCTCGCCTCGGCCGCGGCGGTGGCGATCGCCGCGGTCACCTGCTCGGCCTGCTCCAGCGGGCAGTGCACCATCACCTCGTCGTGCTGGAAGAACACCAGCCGCGCGGGTTCGGGCAGGAGCCCCCTCAGCACGGCCAGCAGCGCGAGCGCCCACTCGGCGGCCGTGGCCTGGACGACGAAGTTGCGGGTGAAGCGCCCCCTGTCGCGCGCCGCCCTGGCGCCGTCGGGCCCCGCGACGAGGTCCTTCCACCGCTGGGAGGGCGGCGGGCTGGTGCGGCCCAGCCACGACCTGACGAGCTTGCCCTCCTCCCCCGCCTTGGCCGCGTCCTCCACGAAGCGGTAGGCCAGAGGGAAGCGCTCGCGCATCACGGCCAGCAGCTTGGGCGCGTCGCCGCTGGTGCCGCCGTACATCGCCGACAGCATCGCGATCTTGGCGTGGTCGCGCTCGCCCCCGAACGCCTTGGCCAGCGCGGAGTAGAGGTCGATCTCGCCCGCCGCCCTGGCCAGGCCGCGGTCCCCCGCCATGGCGGCGAGCACCCTGGGCTCCAGTTGCGCCGCGTCGGCGACGATCAGCGCCCAGCCCTCGTCGGCCACCACCACCCTGCGCATCATCTTGTGGATCTGCAGCGCGCCTCCTCCGCTGGTGGCCCACCGCCCCGACACGACGCCGCCCACGACGTACTCGGCCCTGAACCTGCCCTCGCGCACCCACTGGTCGGCCCACGCCCAGCCGTGGAAGCTGTAGAGCCTGGCCAGCTCCTTGTAGGCCAGCAGCGGCCCGACGGCGGGGTGCTCGATCTGCTTGAGCTCACCGGACCTGGTCGTCTTCAGCGCCACCCCCGCCCCCTTGAACGCCTTGACCAGCTGCTGCACGGAGTCGGGGTTGACGGGGTGGCCGAAGGCGGCCGTCACCTGGTCGGCGAGCGCCTGGAGCTTGGCCGGCCGCATGCCGTGCACGGGCCTCGGGCCGAGCAGCTCGGTGAGCAGCTCGTCGTGAATGTCTCTGCGCCACGGCATGCCGTCGTGGCCCATCTCGGCCGCCACCAGCGCCCCTGCCGACTCGGCGGCCACCAGCAGCCTGAACCTGCCGGGGTCGGGCAGCGCCTCGATCCTGGCGAGCTGGTCGCGCAGCACCTCGGCCAGCGCGTCGGCGCCGAGCTCGGCCCGTTCGGGCTCGAACAGCGTGTCCTGCCGCGCGGCGGGGCCGGCGCCCTCGTCGTCGGGCACCGGCAGCCCGTGCAGCCTGGCGTGGGCGGCCTCGGCCGAGCGCGCCTCGCCGTAGCGACCCTCATGGGCCAGCAGCAGCCCCTCGGTGAGGGCCAGGTCGTGGCAGCGCGACACCCGCACGCCCGCTGCCAGCAGGCCGGGGTAGAGGTGGCGCGCGTCGGCGAAGACCCAGCGCGGCCTGTCCTCCTCCATCTCGCGGACGGCGCGCACGAGGTCGTCGACCCTGCGGAGCTCGCCCCCGACGGGGAGAAGGGAGCCGCCCCCTGAGGGGTCGGAGGTCAGCGCGACGTACACGCCTTCCAGCCTGCCAGGCCTTACCGACATTTCCCCGGCGGGCCCGCGCCGGAGCACCCGGTCGGCCCGCGCCGGAGCACCCGGTCGGCCCGCGCCGGAGAAGCCGGTGAGCCCGCGCCGGAAAACCCGACGGCGCCCGCGCTGGAGAACCCTGTGGCGCCCGCGCCAGGGAATCCGGTGGCGGCCGCACCAGGGAACCCGACGGTGCCCGCGGGGAACCCCGGTGGCGCCCGCGTCAGAGAAGGGAGATCGACACCTCGTCCTCCAGCGGCGGGTCGAGCTCCTGCGGGAGGCAGCCGGTCGCCGCGAAGCAGCGGATGGTCAGCTGCGAGGGTGTCACCTCCAGGTGCAGGAAGCTCTTGAAGAACGGCGGGGTGTCCCAGTCCGACAGCTCCGACAGGTAGCGGTGGAAGACGCTGCCGACCGGCAGCCTGAACGGCATCGGCCACGCGCCCAGCACACGCGCGGCCCACCTCATCCTTCGGGTGATCGTGACGGCCGGGTCGATCTGCCTGACCGGCGTGTTCTTGATCCGGTCGGCCATGATGCAGGCCGCCTCGGCGGGGGTGAGGAAGAGCCACCGCATGCGCAGGCGCTTGGCGTAGAGCTGGCTGTAGAACGACAGCGAGTCGCCGCGCAGCGGGTAGCACTTGAAGTCGTCCTCGTGCACCCCGGCGACGCCGACCCTGCCGATCGTGTGCGTGGCGTGCATGAAGGCCCCCGCCCCGCCCGAGACGATGTACTGGATCACCCTGTCGCCCACCCTGACCGGGTAGCGCTGGTAGTTGTGCACGTCACCGCCGATCGCCGCGACGTAGCGGTGCGCGGGGTCGCGGACGATGTCGTCGATGGTGCCCCCGCCCTCCAGGGCCGAGGGCTTGTGGACGTCGCGCGTGTAGATCGGCTTGCCGGTGATGAGGATCTTCGGCCGGGGGTCGAGCGAGGTACGGCGCAGCCACGCGGTCTGCTCGGCGTCGATGGCCCCCTTGATGCCGGTGTCGACGCCCACGATCAGCAGGCTCTCGCTCTCGATGGCCCAGTAGGGGGCGGGCTGCACCGCCTGCTGGGAGGGGGCGCCGCGCAGCTTGCGCGCCTCGGCGAGCGCCTGCTCGTCGATCCGCTCCGACTTGCGCCACAGCAGCGCGCGCAGCCCCCTGTCAGGGCGGGGCTTGAGCGGCGGCGCGTCGCAGAAGACGCGCATGAACCCGCCGAGCCCGTCGTACCAGTCGTGGTTGCCGGGAATGGCGTAGACGGGGGCCTGGTAGTCCTTGTAGGGCCTGAAGAACTTGTCGCAGTACTCGTTGCCCGCCCCCGTCGGGTAGACCACGTCGCTGGCGATCACCGCGAACGAGGTGTCCGCGCCCACGTGCAGCATGCCCGGCACGACCGCGTACTGGGAGTCGTCGCCCTCTCCCGGATCGCCTAAGAGCAGGAAGCTGAAGCTCTTGCCCACGCCTGGCCTGATCCTGAAGTCGCCGTCGACGCCGCGCGCCCGCTGCGCCTCGACCCAGCGCCGCCGTACCTCGCCCGAGGGATCGCCGAACAGGCCGGCGAGGATCTCGTTGCGTGAGCGCCAGAGCGTGCGCGGATGGAACCAGGAGAAGGTGTCGGTGTTGGGCCGAAGGCCCTTGTACGACCCGATCTGCTGGCATCGCCAGCCCGCGCCCTCCTCGGAGGTGCGGGAGGAGGACCGCTTTCCACGCTCTGCGGCGACTTCGACCATGACCATATCTTTACCCGATCACTGGGCCTGTCATCGAGTGACCACGTGCGGTAGCCTTCATCCCCCAAGCAAGCGGTTGTCGATCGTGCGGGGGGCTGGGATGGCCCGCAACGGTTCAGGGGATGGGCTGAGTGCCGACGCCGTCGAGGGGCTGCTCGCCTATGCCGCGACGCAGCGGCGGTTCGGCGGGCGAGCGGTGAGGAACGTCGAAAGAGCGATAGCGGGCGCCAGGGGGCTGGCGGCCCGCGATCCGGTCGCGCACACGGGCCTGCTGGTCAGGGCGCTACGCGAGGGCGCGAGGCTGCGGCTGGCGCGCGGCGACCCCGCGCGGGCGCTGCCGATGGCCGAGGAGTCGCTGGGTCTGGCCAGAGGGCTCGGCGGGGCGCCGCTGGCCATGACGTTGCACTGCGTGGCCGACGTGCTGACCGCTCTCCACCGCAAGGACGAGGCCCTCAACCTGCTGAGGGAGGCGGACAAGCAATGAGCACGCCGGGGTTCATGATCCCCTGGGGGTCGAGCCGTTGCTTGACCGCGCGCAGGATCTCCACGCCGAGCGGCCCGATCTCCTCGGCGTAGGCCTGGCTGTGGTCCCTGCCGACACCGTGGTGGTGCGAGATCGTGCCGCCCGCGGTCACGATGGCCTCGTTGACGGCCCGCTTGGCGCGCTCCCACTCGGGCAGACCCTGATTGGTCACCACGGTGAAGTACAGCGAGGCCCCGGTCTCGTAGACGTGCGAGATGTGGCACATGACCAGGGGTGAGCCGAGTTCGGCGTGCAGGGTGAGGCGCACCGCGTCGTACAGCCTGGGCAGGTTCGACCAGAAACCCGCCGTCTCCAGCGTCTCGACGGTGGCGCCTGCCGCGAGCAGGGAGTCGCGCAGGTACGGCGCGGCGAACCTGCCGTGCTCCCAGGCCCGGCCAGGCTCGGCGCCGAGGTGGGCGCCGCCCTGCTCGGCGAGGACGGCGGCGGCCGCCCCACGGTCCTTCTCGTGCCCGGCGATCAGCAGGCAGCCGGAGTCGCCCGAGCCGATGGCCTCGGGCCTGGCCAGTCCGATCATCGTCTCGGTCTCGTCCGACAGGCGCAGGACGGCAGGCAGCACCCCTTCCTGGGCGAGTCTGCGCATCGCCGCCGATCCCGCCTGGAACGTCTCGAACCGCCAGCCCTCGTAGACCGTCGCGGACGGCCGTCTGCGCACCCGCAGGCGCAGGGAGGTGATGACGCCGAAGGCGCCCTCGGAGCCGAGGACCAGCTGGCGCAGGTCGGGCCCCGCCGCGGACTTGGGCGCCCTGCCGAGGTCGAGCGCGCCGCTCGGGGTGGCGACGGTCAGCCCGACCACCATGTCGTCGAAGCGTCCGTAACCGGCCGAGGCCTGGCCGCTGGAGCGGGCGGCGGCGAACCCGCCGAGCGTGGCGTACTCGTAGGACTGGGGGAAGTGGCCCAGCGTCAGCCCGTGCTCGGCCAGCAGCCGCTCGGCGTCGGGGGCGCGCAGGCCCGGCTCGAGCTCGGCGACCATCGACTCGGTGTCGACGGAGACCAGGCGGTCGAGCCTGCCCAGGTCGAGCGCGACGACGCCCTGGCCGGCGACGAGCCCGCCGACGACCGAGGTGCCACCGCCGAACGGCACGACGGCCACCCGGTGCGCGGAGCACACCTCCAGCACGCGCAGCACCTCCTCGTGGCCGGCGGGGAGCACGACCGCGTCCGGCGCGTCGGAGGCGTCGCCCTCGCGCATGCGCATGAGGTCGGGCGTGGACTTGCCCCTCGTGTGCCTGACCCTGCTCTCGTGGTCGGTGCGCACGTGCGCCGCGCCGACCACCGCGGCCAGCTCGACCAGCGCCGCAGGGGAGAGCGTCGGCCGAGGGAGCCGCACCTCCTCGAGCGCCACCGCCTCGACCGGCTCGCCCACGCCCATGAGGTCACGCAGGAGCGTGCGGATCTGGTCGGGCAGCTCACGGGCCTTGGCGGGGTCGCCCCAGCCGCTCCACAGCATCGGTTCGTTCTCCACGCCTTACACTGTGACATATGACGGCAATTCGTCACAATGACGCCGTGCTGGACGCCGCATACGACTGCGTGCTGGCCTACGGGGTGCGGCGTACGACGCTGACCGACGTCGCGAGGCGGGCGGGGGTGTCGCGCATGACGATCTACCGGGGCTGGCCCGACGTCGGCAGCCTGGTGGGCGACCTGATGACGCGCGAGTGGCTGCGGGTGGTGTCGGGGCTCGACCTGTCGGACCCCGTCGCCGCCGTGGTCGAGGGCGTGCGCGCGCTGCGCGAGCACCCGCTGTGGCGCAAGATCGTGGAGGTCGACCCCGAGCTGCTGCTGCCGTACCTGACGCGGCGCAGGGGCGCCAGCCACGACGCCATCCTCGCCGTGCTCGAAGGCGCGATGAGCCCCGCGCGGGCGCGGACCGTGCTGCTGACCGCCCAGTCGTTCCTGCTGTCGGCCCACACCATGGGCGACCCCGAGACACTCGACGCCGAACTGGCGACCCTCCTGGAGAGGTATCTCACATGAACACCTCGCTGAACGCCGCGCGCAGGCTGGCCGAGCTGGACCGGGTTCGCGTCGAGACCGTGGACGTGCTGGTCGTGGGGCTTGGCGCGACGGGGGCGGGAGTGGCGCTCGACGCCGCCTCCCGCGGCCTCACAGTAGCCGCGATCGACGCCCACGACCTGGCTTTCGGGACCTCCAGATGGAGCTCCAAGATGATCCACGGCGGCCTCCGCTACCTGGCCCAGGGGCAGGTCGGCGTGGCGCGCGAGAGCGCGGTCGAGCGCGGCATCCTGCTCACCCGCACCGCGCCGCACCTGGTGAGGGCGGCCCCGTACCTGCTGCCGCTCACCCCAGAGGTGTCGAGGGCGCAGGCGGCGCTGGTCATGACCGGCTACCGCATGGGAGACGGGCTGCGCGCCGCCGCCCGCACCCCGCGCCGCCTGCTGCCGGGGCCCTCCAGGCTCTCCCCGCCCAGGGCGAGGGCGCTGGCGCCCGTGCTGCGTGAGCGCGGCCTGCGCGGCGCCCTGCTGTCGTGGGACGGCAGGCTGCTCGACGACGCCCGCCTGGTGGTGGCGCTCGCGAGGACCGCGGCGGGCCACGGAGCTCGGATCCTGACCAGGTGCAGGGCGCTGGAGCTGCACCGCGAGGGGGCGCAGGTGCGCGACGAGCTGACCGGCGAGTCGTTCACGATCAGGGCGCGCGTGGTGATCAACGCGGCGGGCGTGTGGGCGGGCGGGCTCACCCCCGGCCTCAGGCTGCGGCCCTCGCGAGGCACCCACCTGGTGCTGCGCGGCGAGACCCTTTCCGGGCTGCGCGCGGGGCTGCACGTGCCGATTCCCGGCGAGAGCAACCGCTTCGCCCTGGTACTCCCCCAGGCCGACGGGCGGGTCCACGTGGGGCTCACCGACGAGCCGCTGGAGGGGCCCGTGCCCGACGTGCCCGAGGTTCCCGAGACGGACGTCAGCGCCCTGCTGACCGTGCTCAACACCGTTCTCGAGGTCCCGGTGGCCAGGAGCCAGGTGGCGGGCGCCTACGCGGGCCTCAGGCCGCTTCTGGAGGCCGAGGGCCGCACGGCCGACCTGTCGCGCAGGCACGCCGTCCTGACGTCGGCGGACGAGGTGATCACCGTCACCGGCGGCAAGCTGACCACGTACCGGCGCATGGCCCAGGACGCGGTCGACCGTGCGGTCCGGCTCAGGAACCTGCCCGCTGGGCCCTGCGTGACGCATCGCCTCCCTCTGGTCGGCGCGCGGCCCTACGACGGCTCCTCACGGCTGGCCGCGCGGTACGGAGGCGAGGCCGAGGCCGTAGGGGCGCTGACGCGGGCGCACCCCGAGCCTGTCGGCGCCGGCGTCACGCTCGGCGAGCTGGTCTGGGCGGTCAGGCACGAGGGCGCGCTCGACGAGGCGGACCTGCTCGATCGCCGCACCAGGATCGGGCTCGTCGCCGAGGACAGGGAGGCCGCGACCGGCGCCGCCCGTCACGCGTTGACCCTCTGAACGCGTGTTGACCCCTCCTGCACACCCCCTAAAGCGTTAGGTTAGTCTTACCTAAGACGGGGATCGGGGGAAGTGACACATGCGCAGGGGCTGCGACCATCCGGCCGGCGCTCACACCGGTGACGTGCCGACCCTTGCGAGCGCCACGGTGGGCGCCCGCATGTGGCTGCTGATCGAGCACGACGGTCCGTGGGCGTCACATCTGGAGAACTGCGACCTTCCCGCCGACATCGCGGAACTCGTGCGCAGAGCGTCGGAACGCGGTATCAGGCCCCAGTTGATCCGCCGTCCGGGGCGCAGGACCCGCCAGCGGGGGCAGGGCCTGCGTGTGCTAGTCGGCTACGCGGCGGGAGCGAACCCCTGGCTCGCGGGGGGTGTCATCGCAGGTCCGGACGATCTTGACTTGGACGCCGTGATGGCCGGAGTGGTCCCAGAGTCCTGCATACTTGAAGACGAGCCGGTATTTCTGGTCTGCACGCACGCCAAGCGCAATGCGTGTTGCGCCCGCATTGGACTACCCCTCGCTCGTCGCCTGGCAGAAGTTTTGCCGGACAGAGTGTGGGAAACCTCACATGTTGGCGGCGATCGCTACGCCGCCAACCTCGTGTGCTTGCCACACGGAATTTTCTACGGCAGCATGTCTCAGGCTGCTGCGATCGCAGCGGCCAACGCGTACCGGTCCGGCGAGGTGATTCTCGACCGTTACCGGGGACGCGCAGGCATCCCTGAGCCATCGCAAGCCGCCGAGCATTTCGCCCGTGTCCACACGGGTGAGCTCTCGGTCGGCGGAGTGGCCGTGGAATCCTCAAGGTCGGAAGGCGACGTCACCGAAGCCATCGTGCGCTGCGGTGAGGTCCGGTTCCAGGTTGTGGTTGAGCCATCGGTGTTCCAAGCACCGTGTGGTACGGCTTGCGCCGAGACGATCACCACCTACCGGCTGGTCTCGCTGGACAGGCTCACGCCTGTGCGGTACGCCACGCCCGCCCTCACCTGATCACGGGAACATCACGGTCCACCCCTGCGTTGGAACAGTGACGCCGAAAGCGTCCAATGCGGCTCAACTACGAAATACCTCTCACGAAGGTGGTTTTCTCATGTCTCAGGTACGTCGGCAGATCGCCCGCCCGCGCCCCAGCTGGGGTTGGCAGGATGATGCCGCGTGCCGAGGTGAGGACCTCGTGCTCTTCTTCGGTCCCGACGGCGAGCGGCAGCCCGAGCGTGACGTTCGCGAGCGGAAGGCCAAGGCGATCTGCGGCCAGTGCCCCGTGCGCGCCGAGTGCCTTGACTACGCGCTGTCCCGGCCCGAGAAGTACGGCACGTGGGGCGGTCTGAACGAGGACGAGCGCGCTTCCGAGCGTCGTCGTCGTATGCGCCGCGCGGCCAGCGCCGGCATCTCCGCCGCCTGAGTTCCACCCCGGCAGCGCCCAGAAAGCTGCGTGATCACGCAGTTGTCCCGATGACCAACTCGAACCCGGTCGGGACAACTGCCTGATCAGGCGAGCGTCCTTCGCTCCTGCGAAGGGCCCAAGACGTTTCAAGCGAAGAAGGCTCCGGTTCAGGCGAACCGGAGCCTTATCGTCATGCCGGTGACCACGCGCATCGCCCTTTCGGAACCCGGCCTCCACGCCGTCTGGCGAGCATTCAGGCGATCAGGTCGTCGAACTCCCCGTCCTTCGCGCCCAGGACGAAGGCGGTGATCTCCGCCTTGGTGTAGATCAGTGCGGGGTCGTCGGGAAAGCGGGAGTTGCGGACCGCGTACTGACCCGTCGGCAGCACGGCCACCTCCACGCAGTTGCCGTCGGGATTGCTGCGTCTGCCCTTGCGCCAGGCCACCGCGAGACTGCTCGCGGTGATGCCGTTGGGAATCTCCCCCATGGTTCCTCCTCGTGCGCGCGAATGCACGTGCATCAGTGCTTGCAGGGCACGAGAATACGGGCTACTAGACGATCTTGCGCAGCCGCTCCAGAAAACGTCGGCTTTCGGCGGGGGTGTCCGCTTGAACGCTCAGCCTGTCCATGACCTTCGTGTAGTGCTCGGACTCGGCGAGCTTGTCCAGGTAGAGCGCGCTCGACAGCTGCTCCATGTAGACCACGTCCGGCAGCTCGGCCTCGGGGAAGCGCAGGATGGAGAACGGCCCGCCGGCCGCCGCGTGCCCGCCCCTGTCGAACGGCATGACCTGGACGGTCACGTTCGGCAGCTCCGAGGCCTCGATGAGGTGCTCGACCTGGGCGCGCATCACCTGCGCGCCGCCGATGGTGCGGCGCAGCACCGCCTCGTCCAGCACCGCCCACAGCGACAAGGGCCGCTCCCCCGTCAAGCGCTGCTGCCTGGTCGTCCTGAGCGCCACCCTGCGCTCCATCTCGCCGGCCGGCGCCCTGTCGTGGGCCAGCGAGATCACCGCGCGGGCGTAGTCGGGCGACTGCAGCAGCCCCGGGACGAACTGGTTCTCGTAGGTGCGGATGATCGAGGCCGCGCCCTCCAGCCCGATGTAGACCTCGAACCAGCCGGGCAGCAGGTCGCTGTACTTGTGCCACCAGCCAGGCTGGTTGGCCTGCCTGGCCAGCTCGATCAGGCGCGCCCTGTCGTCGGGGTCGATCACGCCGTACATGGTGAGCAGGTCGGCGACGTCGCGCTCCTTGAAGCTGACCTGGCCCAGCTCGAGGCGGCTGATCTTCGCGTGCGAGGCGCGGATGGCGTAGCCCGCGTCCTCCCTGGAGATGCCCTTGGCCGTGCGGAGCCTGCGCAGCTGAGCGCCGAGCAGGATGCGCAGCACCGTGGGGCCGCCGCCCTGGGCGGGGCTCAGGGGCCGCACATTCTCCGCCGCTTCCATCGCGCCGTCTCCTTCATCGGGAAAGATCCAGTCTTACACGGATCGGCAGTGGGACGTTCCAAGCGCACGTGCAAATGCGACTTGCATCTGTAAAACATGAAAAGTCTTGCATCGGTAAGCCCTCGCCGTAAATATGGACACTTGGACCGCGTGAAGTATCCGAGCCCCGGGGACCTCCATGACCACTTCCGCAGCACCATGGCACGCCACGAAGGGCACCGCACCGCCCGCGTGGCTCGAGGACCTGCTGTCAGGCGAACCTGGCGAGCAGGTCGCCTTGCTGGAGTTCACGATGCCCGCCGATCCCGCGCTGGTGGGCAGCGCGAGGCGGTTCGTGCGCGCCACCTTCACCGGCTGGGACTCCGGCGAGACCGCCGTCTTCGACGCGCAGCTCGTCGTCTCCGAGCTGATCACCAATGCCATCAGGCACGGGGGCGGCGCCAGATCGCTCAGGCTGATGTGCTCGGAAAGGCGGCTCGGCTGCGCCGTACAGGACTTCAGCGGAGCCGTGCCCGTGGCCTCCACCTCGGGCTTCCTCGCCGAGTTCGGCAGGGGGCTGCCGCTCATCGAGGCGCTGGCGACGGCCTGGGGGTGGCTTCATCCCCCCGGCGGCGGCAAGCTCGTCTGGGCGGCGCTCGCCTGAGGCTCAGCGCGCCCGCAGCAGCGAGAGCACCTCGGCGTCGCCGAGCTGGTCGAAGTACTCGTACCACTGGCCGACCGCGCGGAAGTCCGGCGGTGTGGCCAGCACCACCACCTCGTCCGCCTCACCGCGCAGCATCCTGACCGTCCGCGCCGCTCCGACCGGCGCGGCCAGCGTGAGCCTGTCGGGCTCGGCTGCGGCCAGCGCGCGCAGCGCGGCCCTGGCGGTGACGCCGGTGGCCAGCCCGTCGTCGACCACCACGACGTCGCGCCCCGCCACGTCCGGCAGCGCTCTGCTCCCCCTGTAGACCCGCACCCTGCGCGCCAGCTCCCTTCGCTCGCGCTCCACCACCTCCTCCAGGTCGGCGGTGGTGAGGCCGAGGCGGGCCATCAGCTGCTCGTCGAAGACCGGCTCGCCGCCCTCGGCGATCGCCCCCACACCCAGCTCCGGCGAGTCGGGGTAGCCGATCTTCCTGGTGACCAGGACGTCGAGCACCCCGCCGAGCCTGCGAGCCACGGGCAGCGCCACCGCCACCCCGCCGCGGGGCAGCGCCAGCACGACCGGGTCGTGCAGGCCGAGCAGGCGCTCGGCCAGCAGAGCGCCCGCCTCCGCCCTGTCGATGAAGAGATGGGCCATAGCGCAGTGATACCCGCTGCGGGAGGCGAGCCCCTCCCCTGAGCCGGTCACCGGTGACCTTCACGCTAGGTCACCGGTGACGGCACGGGGACGGCCCCGCTACGGCCTGTTGCGGCCCGAGCGGCGCATCTCCTTGTGGATGATCTTCCACCGGTTCTGCTGCTCCTTGCGCAGCCTGGCGTCGGTTCTGCCGGCCATCCAGGCCGCCTCCCTCTGCAGCTTGAACCAGCTCTCCAGCCGCCGCTCGGCCAGCTCGCCGCTCTCCACCGCCGCCTGTACGGCGCAGCCGGGCTCGCCGTCGTGCCCGCAGTCGCCGAACCTGCAGGAGCCCGCCAGCGCCTCGATGTCGGCGAAGACCAGGTCCACGCCGTCGGTCATCTCGTAGAGCCCGACCCGCCTGATGCCGGGCGTGTCGATGATCAGCCCACCGCCCGGCAGCGGGATGAGCTCCCTGTGCACGGTGGTGTGCCGCCCCCTGCCGTCGCCCGCGCGGACCAGCTGGGTCTCCATGACCCCGTCCCCGGCCAGCGCGTTGACCAGGGTGGACTTGCCCGCGCCCGAAGGCCCGAGCACGACGGCGGTGCGTGAGCCCGCCAGGTAGTCGCGCACCAGCGCGACCCCCTCGCCCAGCACGGAGGAGACGGCGTGCACCGCCACGCCGGGCGCGGCGGCGGCGACGTCGGCCAGCAGGTCGTCGAGGCCCCGCTCGAACAGGTCGGACTTGGTGATGAGGACGACGGGCGTGCCGCCGCTCTCCCACGCCAGCGCCACCAGCCGCTCGATGCGGCCGAGGTCGGCGAAGTCGATGGCGTGCATGGACGGCTCGGCCACGAAGACGAGGTCGACGTTGGCCGCCAGCACCTGCCCCTGACCGTCGCCGGAGAGCCCGCCGCGCGAGGTGCGGCTGACGCCGCCCCTGACGAAGGCGGTACGGCGGGGCAGCACCGCTTCGAGCTCGTGCCGCCCCTCGGGCAGCTCCTTGAGCGCCACCCAGTCGCCGACGCAGGGCAGGGCCACGGGGTCGTCGGAGGAGGCCCGCCGTACGCGGGAGCCGTACTTGACGTGGTGGTGCCCGTCGGCGGAGATGACCTCGGCGGCGCCGCGGTCCACCCTGGCCACTCGTGCGGGGACGGTGCCCGCGGGAAGCTCGGCGGCCAGCGAGTCGGTCCAGCCGAGCAGAGAAAGATCGTGCGTGTTCAACGCTTGGGTACCCTTCGGGAAACCGGGCCCCGCGCGGAATCGGTCAGGCGGGCACCCGGAGGAATTCGGACAGCGTGCAGCTCAGAAAGACCCGCATAGTCCTCACCTCCTGTGTCTCGTGGCCGTCTGCCTGCGGGCACCCTACCACGCGAGCCCCGTGGCCCGCCTGGCCCAGCCGCCCAGGTGACCAGGTGACCGGCGCCCCGACGCGCGCTCGCGCGTCGCTGTACTCCCCGGCCGTGGGCGGCTCATGACAGCGCCCGCCGTCCCCCGAGGAGGGGGACGGCGGGCGCGTCGGCGGTGCTGCGGGGGTCAGCCCAGCCCGGGAGCGGGGAACTGCGCGGTGAGCTCGCTGACCTCGTGGTGGACTCGGGTGATGACGTCCTCGGCGTCGCCCTTGGCCAGCGCGGTGACGACCTCGTCCATCCACGCGCCGATCTGCCGCATCTCGGCCTCCTTCATGCCGCGGGAGGTCACCGAGGGGGTGCCGATGCGGATGCCGGAGGGGTCGAACGGCTTGCGGGTGTCGAACGGCACCGTGTTGTAGTTGGTCTCCAGGCCGGCCCTGTCGAGCGCCTGCGCGGCGGGCTTGCCGCCGATGCCCTTGGGCGTGAGGTCGAGCAGGATCAGGTGGTTGTCCGTGCCGCCCGAGACCAGGTCGAACCCGCGCGAGGACAGCTCCTCCGCCAGGGCCTTGGCGTTGGCGACGACCTGCGCGGCGTACTCGCGGAAGGACGGCTGGGCCGCCTCGTGCAGGGCGACGGCGATCGCCGCGGTGGTGTGGTTGTGCGGGCCGCCCTGCAGGCCGGGGAAGACCGCCTTGTTCAGCGCGGTGGCGTGCTCGTCGGAGGTGGCCATCAGCATGGCCCCGCGCGGGCCGCGCAGCGTCTTGTGCGTGGTGGTGGAGATGACGTCGGCGTGACCGACGGGCGAGGGGTGCGCGCCACCGGCCACCAGACCGGCGATGTGGGCGATGTCGGCGGCGAGGACGGCGCCGACCTCGCGGGCGATCTCGGCGAAGCCCTCGAAGTCGATGGTGCGCGGGATCGCGGTGCCGCCACAGAAGATCAGCTTGGGCCGCTCGCGCAGCGCGATCTCCCTGACCTCGTCCATGTCGATGCGGCCGGTGTCCTGGCGAACGCCGTAGCGGACGGGGTTGAACCACTTGCCGGTGGCGCTGACCGACCAGCCGTGGGTCAGGTGGCCGCCGAAGGGCAGGCCCATGCCCATGACGGTCTCGCCCGGCTGCAGGAAGGCCATGTAGATGGCCAGGTTGGCGGGCGAGCCCGAGTAGGGCTGCACGTTGGCGTGGTTGACGCCGAAGACGGCCTTGGCACGCTCGATCGCCACGGTCTCGATCTGGTCGATGACCTGCTGGCCCTCGTAGTAGCGCTTGCCCGCGTAGCCCTCGGAGTACTTGTTGGTCAGGACCGTGCCGGTGGCCTCGAGCACCGCCTTGGAGACGTAGTTCTCGGAGGCGATCAGCTTGACGGTGTCGGCCTGGCGGCGCTCCTCGGCCTTGATGAGGTCGGCGATCTGCGGGTCCACGTTGGCGAGAGAACTCATGACTCCCCTGTCGTCATTGACAATGTGCGAAGACCCAGGCGCTCGGCCTTCGCCCCCTTCCGCTCCCCGGTGGTAGCCCCACCCAAATGCGCCAGTCGCGACGCCTAGACGATATCGGATGTCAGCCGGCCGTACGGCTGGCCCTCGTCGCTCCCTCGCCCGGCCACAGCCTGTCCACCTCGGCGTTCAGTATCGCTCCGATGAGGACGGCGAGCGCGGTGATGTACAGCCACAACAGCACGGCGATGGGCGTGGCCAGCGAGCCGTAGATGGAGACAGGCGAGATCCAGGCGGCCAGGACCGCGCGCAGCACGGCCGCGCAGATGATCCACAGGAACAGCGCCAGGATCGCCCCCGGCAGCTCCCTGTACCACTTGGTGCGCACCGGGACGCTCACGTGGTACAGCACGGTCAGGAACATGACCGAGCCGAGGATCACGGTCGGCCAGTAGAGGACGTCGACGAGCGCGCCGTAGTCGGGCGGCAGCCCGTCCTTCAGCAGGGTCGGCCCGATGACCAGCACCGGCATGACGATGATGCCGATGACCAGGCCGATCAGGTAGAGCCCGAAGGACATCAGCCTGGTGCGGATGATGCCGCGCTCCTCGCCCAGGCCGTAGGCGACGGAGATGAGGTCCACGTAGACGTAGAGCGCCCTCGAGCCCGACCACAGCGACAGCAGGAAGCCGAGCGAGATCAGTGAGACCTTGCCCGCGTCGTCGCGCAGCACGTCCTCGATCAGCGGGGTCACCACGCCCGCGACGGCCTCGGGGGTGAACAGCAGGGCGGCCTGCTGCTCGACCCAGGTCCTCACCTCCTCGACGATGGTCGGCCCGAGCCAGACCCCGAGCTTGGCCAGCACGCCGATGAGGGCGAGGACGAACGGCGGCAGGGACAGCAGCGCGAAGAAGGCGGCCTCACCGGCCAGGCCCGTGACCCGGTAGGTGACGCCGGCGTCCACGGACGCGCGAACGATGGCCCACGACCGGGTGTCGAGCACCCAGTTGAGCCGCTCCCTCGCGCGGCTCATGCTGAGCCGCGGGCCGCGCCGTTTGGTGCGCGGCGGTACGTCGGTGGACGTCATGGCACCCAAGGTATTCGCTGTCACCGGTCACTTCCCGCGACGACCTGTGACAATCCCATCTCGTGTCAGGTTTCGACGATACGCGCGCCGAGGGGCAGGAGGGAGACGGGGATCATCTTGATGTTGGCCACGCCGAGCGGAATGCCGATGATCGAGACGAACAGCGGGATCGCCGTGATGACGTGCCCGAGCGCCAGCCACCAGCCCGCGAAGACCAGCCAGACGACGTTGCCGATGGTCGACATCGCGCCCGCGTCGGAGTCGCGCACGACGGTCCTGCCGAACGGCCACAGCGCGTAGGCGGCGATCCTGAACGAGGCGATGCCGAAGGGGATCGTGACGATCAGGACGCAGCAGATGATGCCGGCGATCACATAGCCGATCGCCAACCAGATCCCGGCCAGGACCAGCCAGATGACGTTCAGGATTGTCCGCATAGTTCCAGCATGTCAGGACCTATCCAAAAAGATCATCCGGTATCGCCCTGAATCGCCCCTGAGGGAGCCCTGCCCTTGCCGGGCGGGCCGGCGAACGCCTGCGCCACCGCCATCCACCGGCCCGCCGTCGCGCCCTCGGCGACCAGCCCGGTGTCGGTGAGGTGACGACGCTGGGTGACGAGCAGGCAGAAGCCGAGCATCGGGCCGCGCACCACGTCCGCCGCCCCTTCCGGGCCCGCCGTCCACGGCGTGCCGTCCGGCATGGTCAGCTCCACCCGCACGGGGTCGCGCGGCGCGGGCAGGCCCCGCACCGCGAACCCGTACGGCATCGCCCGCACGCCCAGCGTCGCCACGTGCCTGAGCCTGGCGGTGGGCGTCCTGGTCACGCCCAGCGCGTCGGCGATGTCCTGTCCGTGGGCCCAGGTCTCCATCAGGCGCGCGGTGGCGAAGGAGGCGGCCGACATCGGCGGGCCGTACCACGGCAGCCTGGTCCTGGGGTCGAGCGTGGCGAAGGTCTCCAGCATGCGGGCGCGGGCCGTACGGAACCAGGCGTGCACCGCCTCCGCCCGCAGCGCGCGGGCCTCGATCACGAGGTCGTCGACGGACACGTCCGTGCGGAGGGAGCCAGGCTCGGTGACCACCCTGGTGGCCGCCTCGTCGAACCAGGCCAGGTGGCCGACCTGGTCGCGAGCGGTCCACCCCTCGGCCGGGGTGGGCAACTCCCAGTCGGCGCCCTCCAGCAGGGCCTCCAGGTCGGCGGTCTCGGCGCGCAGGTCGGCGAGTAGTTCTGCGAAGAAGTCCACGGTGAATAATCAAGAGGTGATCTGCGAGAAGTGCAAGGAGCGGCTGCACGAGGAGTGCAGGGGCGGATCCTGGTGCGACTGCCAGCACCAGGGCGAGGAGAGGCCTCAGGAGTCGGAGCTCGACTGGCCCAGACAGGGCTGAAGATCGTCCAGACTGTGGACCCGGCCTTGGACATACCCGACCACCGAGGTATGGTTCGAGGTATGCCAGCGGACCCGATGCTCGTCGTGCGACGTCACGTCGACCTTCAGCGTGTCCGTAGTGCCATCTGTAGCGACGCCCGCTAACTCCTTCCCGTTTTCTGTAACGGCGCGCGCGTCGCACCAGCCCAAAGCTCAGCCCCTGCACTCGACGAAGAGGCAGGAGGAGGGTAACGCGCGCCCACGAACCCAAAGGACGCGCTATGACCACCCCTGCCAGCCGGCATCACAAGCGCCCGCGTGGCGAAGGTCAGTGGGCTCTCGGCTACCGCGAGCCGCTCAACAAGAACGAGGAGAACAAGAAGAACGACGATGGGCTGAACGTCCGCCAGCGCATCATCGACGTCTACTCCAAGCGCGGCTTCGACTCCATCGACCCTGCCGACCTGCGCGGACGCATGCGGTGGTACGGCCTCTACACCCAGCGCAAGCCCGGCATCGACGGCGGGAAGACGGCCATCCTCGAGCCCGAGGAGCTCGACGACCGCTACTTCATGCTCCGCGTCCGCATCGACGGCGGCCAGCTGTCGCTGGAGCAGCTGCGGGTGCTCGCCGACATCTCCAACCTGTACGGCAGGGGCACCGCCGACCTCACCGACCGGCAGAACATCCAGTACCACTGGATCGAGATCGAGGCGGTGCCCGACATCTGGGCGCGCCTCGAGGCCGTCGGCCTGTCGACCACCGAGGCCTGCGGTGACACGCCGCGCGTGATCCTCGGCTGCCCGCTGGCCGGCATCGACACCGAGGAGGTGCTCGACGCCACCGAGCAGATCCGCGAGGTGCACGACCGCTTCATCGGCGATCCGGCCTACTCCAACCTGCCGCGCAAGTTCAAGACGGCGATCTCCGGCTGCCCCGCGCACTGCACGGTGCACGAGATCAACGACGTGGCCTTCGTCGCGGTCGTCAACGAGCACGGCGAGAAGGGCTACGACCTGTGGGTGGGCGGCGGCCTGTCCACCAACCCGATGTTCGGCAAGCGCATCGGCGTGTTCGTCCGTCCCGACCAGGTGAGCGATGTCTACGGCGGCGTGATCGGCATCTTCCGCGACTACGGCTACCGCCGCCTGCGCCACCGCGCCCGCATCAAGTTCCTCGTCAACGACTGGGGCGTGGAGAAGTTCCGCGACGTGCTCCAGACCGAGTACCTCAAGGAGGACCTGCCCGACGGCCCCGCGCCCGAGCAGCCCCGCGACAGCCGCCGCGACCACGTCGGCGTGCACCCGCAGAAGGACGGCAACTTCTACGTCGGCTTCGCGCCCAGGGTCGGCCGCGTCGACGGCGACAAGCTGCACCTGATCGCCGACCTGGCCGAGCGCCACGGCTCGGCGAGGGTGCGCACCACCGTCGAGCAGAAGATGGTCATCCTCGACGTCGCGCCCGACCGGGTCGACTCGCTGGTGGCCGCGCTGGAGGCCATCGACCTGCAGGTCAACCCCTCCACCTTCCGCCGTCAGACGATGGCCTGCACCGGCATCGAGTACTGCAAGCTCGCCATCGTCGAGACCAAGGCGACGGCCTCCCACCTCATCGACGAGTTGGAGCAGCGGCTGCCGGCCTTCGCCGAGCCGCTCACCATCAACGTCAACGGCTGCCCCAACTCCTGCGCCCGCATCCAGGTCGCCGACATCGGCCTGAAGGGCCAGCTCGTCGTCAACGACCAGGGCGAGCAGGTCGAGGGCTTCCAGATCCACCTGGGCGGCTCCCTCGGCGTCAACCCGGGCTTCGGCCGCAAGGTCCGAGGGCTGAAGACGACCGCCGACGAGCTGCCCGACTACGTGGAGCGGGTCGTGACCCACTTCGAGGAGCAGAAGAAGGACGGCGAGTCGTTCTCCGACTGGGTCCAGCGAGCAGACGAGGCGGACCTGAAATGAGCGAGCGAGCGGTCCCCTTCCACTGCCCCTACTGCGGCGACGAGGACCTGGAGCCCTACGAGGGCGACGGGGGCTGGTACTGCAGGTCCTGCGTGCGCGCCTTCAAGCTGAAGTTTCTCGGAATCGGAGTGAAGATATGACGCTCGTCGACCTCGAAGTCACGTTAAGAGAGCAACGCGGCACGCTCGACCTGCAGGCCATCGTCGAGTCCGCTGCCGTGTTCCTGGAGGACGCCCCCGCCCGCGAGATCATCCGGTGGGCGGCCGCGACGTTCGGCGACCGGTTGTGCCTGACCTCCTCGATGAGCGACGCCCTGCTGATCGACCTGGTGAGCAGGGTGAAGCCGGGGGTGGACGTGTTGTTCATCGACACGGGCTACCACTTCGCCGAGACGATCGGCACCCGTGACGCGGTCCAGCAGGTCTATGACGTCAACGTGATCAACGTGCAGCCCTCGCGGACGGTCGGTGAACAGGAGCGCGACCTCGGTCCCCGCCTGTTCGGCCGCAACCCCGACCTGTGCTGCTACCTGCGCAAGGTGGAGCCGCTGAACAGGGCGCTCGAGCCGTACCTCGCCTGGATCTCCGGTATCCGCCGCGACGAGTCGCCCACCCGCACGGGCACCAGGGTCGTGGAGTGGGACGCCAAGCGCCAGATGGTCAAGGTCAACCCGATCGCCAGGTGGACCCAGGACGACGTCGACAACTACATGTCCGACAACGGCGTGCTGATCAACCCGTTGCACTATGACAACTATCCCTCGATCGGCTGCGCGCCCTGCACCCGCCAGGTCGCCGACGGCGAGGACCCGCGCAGCGGCCGCTGGGCGGGCATGGGGAAGACCGAATGCGGCATTCACCTGTGATCTCCGCACCTGTGATCTCCGCACCTCCGGCCACCGCCGGGCGGCATCCGGCGGGTGAGGGGGCGCGCCTTGGCAGGGGCGCGGTCCCGTTGGTCGCGGTGGCGCACGGGTCGCGCGACCCGCGCGCCGCCGCGACCGTGGAGGCGCTTCTCGAGCGGGTCAGGCAGGCGCGGCCCGGCCTGACGGTCCGCTCGGCCTACCTCGACCACGGCCCGCCCACGCTGGCCCAGGCGCTGCACGGCCTGCGCGAGGCGGTCGTGCTGCCGCTGCTGCTGACCGAGGCCTACCACAGCCGCGTCGACCTGCCCGCCGCGCTCGCCGAGGCGCGCGCCCGCGACTCGCTGCTGCGGGTGCGTTACGGCACGACGCTGGGCCCGCACCCGCTGCTGCTGCCGGCGCTGGAGCGCCGCCTGTCCGAGGCCGGGGTACGGCCCGGCGCGCCCGACACCGCGCTGGTGCTGGTCTCGGCGGGTTCGAGTGACGCCAGGGCCAACGCCGTCATCGCCGACCTGGCGAGCGCCTGGACGGCCCGTCCCTCCTGGGCGGCTCCCGGGTTCCATGAAGGCGGTGCAGGCCGATGGTGGGAGGTGGTCCCGGCCTACGCCTCGGCCGCGGGGCCGACGCCCGCCGAGGCCGTGGCGTCGCTGCGGGCCGCGGGAGCGCCGAGGGTGGCGGTCGCGCCGTACCTGCTCGCACCCGGGTTCTTCGCCGACAAGGTGCGCAGGGACACGCTGGCGGCCGGCGCCGACGTGGTGGCCGACGTGCTCGGCCCCTCCCCCGAGCTCGTGGAGGTCGTGCTGGAGCGTTACACGAGCGCGCTGAGGCACGAGCCTGTCAGGGTGCCCGCCTGAGGGCCTGAGGGGACCGTCACGGCCCCCGCCTGCCGTCTCGGCCGCCTGGCCGCACGCAAGGGCCCATGGGGGCGCTCGGACGCGCTCGGTCGGGCTCGGTCAGTCGGGCTCGGTCAGTCGGGCTCGGTCAGTCGCGGCCGAGCTGCCTGGGCTCGCCCCACAGGTGCTCGCCGCCCAGCCCGAGGTGCTCGCGCCACGCCGACCAGCCGCGCTTGATCGGCTTGGCCCTGGAGTCGCCGATCACCTTGACGTCGCCCATGACGGCGTAGGCGTGCACGCGCACCACCGGCACGTTCATGCCGGGCGCCGCCTCCATCACGTCGACCTTCTTGTCGCCCATGATCGCCATGCCGTCAAGGTCCACGTCCACGCCGTCGGGCACGATGATCTTCACATCGCCCATCACCGACACCGCGGTGACGTCGATGACGTTGGTGCGCACCTCGGCCTCGCGCAGGTCGAGCAGCACGTCGCCCATGACCGCCACCGCGCCGAGCTCCTGCTCGACCTTCCACTTGCCGCGCCGCTTGGTGTCACCCATGATCGCCACGAACCAGCGCCGTTTGCGGGAGGGCGAGGGAACGGGCGAGGGCGCGTACGTGCCCTCGGCGGGCAGGTCCTGGGTGAGCAGCGCCAGCTGGGCGTGCGTGGTGGCCAGGTAGGCCGCCTCGGTCCTGTCCGTCAGCTCGACCAGCGTGAGCCTGCCCTCGACGGAGGCGACCCGCAGCCGCTCGACGACGGCCTCCCTTTCCATGTCAGAGGCGCGCAGTTCCCCCGGTTCACTCATAGACGCAACATATCGCGTTTTGTCGTTCCTGCGGAGGGGCAAACCTCGAACCGCTCGCTCTCCACGGCGGCGGGCACCACTCGACCGGGCCGGGATCCGGGTGGGGATCCAGGTCGAGATCCAGGTCCAGGGCCTGGGCTGCGCTAGGGTCCGTGACATGCATGAGGAACAGCTCTACCGGGCGGCGCTGGCCGGAAACCTGGAGACCGTGAGCGACCTGCTGGCCGGTGGCGCCGACCCCAACGTGGTCAGCGAGGGCGAGGACGAGGGGCTCCCGCTGTGCGGGGCCGCGGCGTGGAACCACGTGCCGGTCGTGGGCGCGCTGCTTGCCGCGGGCGCCGACGTCAACGGCAGGGAGCCCGGCGGCTGGCAGGCGCTGGCGTGGGCGGCGGCCAACGGGCACGCGGAGAGCGCCCAGGTGCTCATCGAGGCGGGCGCCGAGGTCGACGCCGCCAACGACGCCGGTGACACGCCATTGACGCTGGCGGCCAGGCGCGGCGCGCTCGGCGTGGTGCAGGTGCTGCTGGCGGCCGGCGCGGACGTCGGGAAGTACGACGGCGACGGCGACAGCGCGCTCGACATCGCGGCCGACTGGGTGGGCGTGCATCTCGAGAGCGCGCTGCTCGACCAGATCCAGCACGACGGTCCCGACGACAGGCAGTACGTCGTGACCAGGCAGTACGCCAAGGACGGCACCGAGCTGGTGACGGTGACGGCGCTGACCGCCGACGGCGAGCGCACCGTCGAGGCCCAGGCGCAGCGCGGCCACGCCGCGATCGCGACCGTGCTGGAGGAGGCCGAGGGCGTCGAGACCCCGGTGGAGCAGCTGGTCGCGCGGGCGCTGGCGCACCGCGACACCGACGAGGACGCCGAGACCTGGTGGATCGTCGCCGACAACCTCGCCAGGCGCGGCGACGAGGAGACCTACGAGGCGCTGTCCAGGCTGTGCGTCAGCGAGGACGCCCGCGAGCGCGAGTTCGGCGTCGACGCGATCGCCCAGTTCGGCGTCACCGAGGACGGCGAGAAGCCTTATCGCGAGCGCACCCTGCCGCTGCTGCAGAAGATGGCCACCACGGAGGGCAACCCGCAGGTGCTGCGCTCGGTGCTGTCCGCGCTCGGCCACCAGGGCGACCACAGGGCGCTGCCGCAGGTGCTCGACATCATCGGCAGGCCCGGCCACAAGCGGACGATGACCGATGCCATCGCCCTGGCCGACGTGCTGCCGAACGACCACGCCGAGGGGCTGGCGCTGCTGATCGACATGACGGGCGACTCCGACGAGGAGGTCCGCGACTGGGCCACCACCGGTCTCGCCAACCTCGACGCCGACACTCCCGGCATCCGGGAGGCCCTGGCCGCGCGGCTGACGGACACCGATCTGCACACCGTGGCCGAGGCCGCCCGCGGGCTCGCGCTGCGCAAGGACGAGCGGGCCAGGCAGGGCATCGAGCGGGTGCTGGCCGAAAGCGACGACGACTACGCCCGCGACGTGGCCGAGGAGGCCAGGACGACGCTGGGCTCCTGACGGCGCAGGGGAAGGCGGGTGACGAGCCACGCCGTGAGGCCGTTCGGTTCACACGGAGCGTCAGGTCGCGCTAACGTTCCGTGGTCACTTCCGGCTTGGCCACCCGCAAGGAGCGTGTGTGAAGACCAGACTCGCTGTCGCTTCGGCGTTGCTCGTCGCCCTCCTGCCGGTCCCCGCCGCCCAGGCGGCCGCGCCGCGTCGTGACGCGTGCGCGGCCGACGCCGCCAGGGCGCTCGACGCCCAGCTGCGGCGGCATCCAGGAGGCAGGCGGGTCGACGGCAACACCGTCGCCTACGACGGCGGGGCGCTGTCGGTCCATGTCTTCCCCGAGACCTGCGCGCGCTTCGACGGCCTCGGCGACTGCGACTCGGGCGTGGCCTGCTTCTGGCAGAGGGCGGGCTACCTGGGCACGCAGTGGGTGCTGAGCGCCGCCGACAGGTGGACCGACCTGCGGGTCGGCTCGTTCGGCTCGGCGCACAACAACCACGCGGGCCAGCTGCTGCTGCGACGCGAGAGGACCGGGGCGACGGTCAAGATCTTCCCCTCCGACACCGGCAGCCGCGACACGAGGCCTCCCGGCGAGGCCGCGCCGGTGGGCAGGGCGGGCTGGGCCTGCCTGCGGACCTCATCGCGCGGCTGCGCCTGACGGACGGGCGAGCCCGCGCGATGACACGCCCCCTGGCGTGGCAGGTTACGCACGGTTACCGGGATATGTTGGGATTTTCCAGCGAAAGGACATCGCCATGGCGACCACTCGTACCGCGACGACCCAGTGGAAGGGCGCGCTGCTCGACGGTTCGGGCACCGTTTCGCTCGACACCTCGAAGGTCGGCACCTTCGACGTCTCCTGGCCCTCGCGTGCCGAGGCCGCGAACGGCAAGACCTCCCCTGAGGAGCTCATCGCGGCGGCGCACTCCTCCTGCTTCTCGATGGCGTTCTCGCACGCCCTCGCCCAGGCCGGCACCCCTCCGCAGACCGTGGAGACCAAGGCCGACGTGACGTTCCAGCCTGGCGAGGGCATCACGGGCATCGTGCTCAGCGTGCGCGCCCACGTGCCCGGCATCACGGCCGAGCAGTTCCAGGAGACGGCCGAGGCGGCGAAGGCGAACTGCCCGGTGAGCAAGGCGCTCACCGGCACGACCATCACGCTCAACGCCGAACTGCTCTCCTGAAGCGCCGCGGCCTCCCGCGCGCCCCGCGCGGGAGGCCGCCCAGATGACCGAATTGGAACTCCAGGTGAGGTGCTAGAGCCGTCCTGGCGACGAAGAGGCGGACACGTGCGACAATTGGGCCACATGCGAGAGGTCTGGCCGGGCGAGCCTTATCCACTCGGCGGCACCTGGGATGGAGTCGGCACCAGCTTCGCGGTGTTCTCCGAGGTCGCCGAGCGGATCGAGCTGTGCCTGTTTCACGATGACGGCTCCGAGGAACGCCTCGACCTTCCCGAGGTCGACGGCTTCGTATGGCATGGCTACCTACCGGGGATCGCCCCTGGCCAGCGGTACGGCTACCGCGTCCACGGCCCCTACGATCCCTCACGGGGCTACCGGAGCAACCCCGCCAAGCTGCTGCTCGATCCCTACGCCAAGGCGATCGAGGGTGAGCTGCGCTGGAACGAGGCGGTCTTCCCCTACCACTTCACCGACCCTGCGAAGATCAACACCGTCGACAGCGCGCCGTACATGCCGAAGAACGTGGTCATCAATCCGTTCTTCGAATGGGGCAACGACAGGTCGCCGCGCACGCCGTACCACCAGACGGTCATCTACGAGGCGCACGTGCGCGGGCTCACCATGCGCCACCCCTCGGTCCCCGAGGAGCAGCGCGGCACCTACGCGGGCATCGGGCACCCCGCGGTCATCGACCACCTGCTCTCGCTCGGGGTCACCGCGGTCGAGCTGATGCCGGTGCACCACTTCGTCCCCGAGCACTTCCTGGTCGCCCGCGGGCTGACCAACTACTGGGGCTACAACACGATGGCCTACCTGGCCCCGCACGGCGCCTACTCCAGCGCGGGGCAGCGCGGCGAGCAGGTGCTGGAGTTCAAGGCGATGGTGCGGGCGCTGCACGAGGCGGGCATCGAGGTGATCCTCGACGTGGTCTACAACCACACCGCCGAGGGCGACCACATGGGCCCGACCCTCGGCTTCCGCGGCATCGACAACAGCGCCTACTACCGCCTGCACGACGGCGACAGGCGCTACTACCTCGACTACACCGGCTGCGGCAACAGCCTCAACGTGCGCTCGCCCCACGCGCTGCAGCTGATCATGGACTCCCTGCGCTACTGGGTGCTCGACATGCACGTCGACGGCTTCCGCTTCGACCTGGCCGCCGCGCTGGCCCGCGAGCTGCACGACGTCGACAGGCTGAGCGCCTTCTTCGACCTCATCCAGCAGGACCCGGTGATCTCGCAGGTCAAGCTCATCGCCGAACCGTGGGACGTCGGCCCTGGCGGCTACCAGGTCGGCAACTTCCCTCCCCTGTGGACGGAGTGGAACGGCAAGTACCGCGACTCGGTGCGCGACTTCTGGCGCGGCACCGGCTCGGCGCTGCCCGAGTTCGCCTCCAGGCTGGCCGGCTCCGCCGACCTCTACGCCTCCTCCGGACGCCGCCCGGTCGCCTCCATCAACTTCGTCACATGCCACGACGGCTTCACCCTCAACGACCTGGTCTCCTACAACCGCAAGCACAACGAGGAGAACGGCGAGGAGAACCGCGACGGCACCGACGACAACCGCTCGTGGAACTGCGGCGCCGAGGGCCCGGTCGAGGATCCCGAGATCGTCAGGCTGCGCCACCGCCAGCGCCGCAACTTCCTGACCACGCTGTTCCTGTCGCAGGGCGTGCCGATGATCTCGCACGGCGACGAGCTCGGCCGCACGCAGCGCGGCAACAACAACGCCTACTGCCAGGACAACGACATCTCCTGGGTCGACTGGTCGCTGGCCCGCACCGAGAACGGTCTGCTCGACTTCGTCCGCGCGCTGTCGAGGCTGCGCCGCGAGCACCCGGTCTTCCAGCGCCGCCGCTTCTTCGCGGGACGCACCCATGAGGACAACAGGCGCGACCTGGTCTGGCTGACCCCCGCGGGCGCCGAGATGAGCGCGGGCGACTGGCACACCGGCTACGCCAAGTCCATGGGGGTCTACCTCAACGGCGAGGCGATCACCGAGCCTGGCCCTCGCGGCGAGCGGATCGTGGACGACTCCTTCCTGCTGCTGATCAACGCCCACCACGAGGACATGACGTTCACGCTGCCCGGCGCCGAGTTCGCCGCCTCGTGGGTGGTCGTGCTCGACACCAACGACGACACGCCCCGCGAGGACCCCTATCCCGACGAGCAGCTCGCGCCCGGCACGCAGGTGGAGGTCACCTCCAGGAGCATCCAGGTCCTGCGCCACCCGCGGCGGGTCGTCTAGGGCGTGTTTCATAAACCGCGGAGCCACTCGTTGATCGCAGCGATGGTGAGTGTGGCCTCGAAGCGGACAGCGAGCTTGTCGTACCGCGTAGCCATGGCACGGTTCTGTTTAAGCTGGTTGATGCCACATTCCACGGCATGACGCCGACGGTAGAGGGCGGCGTCGAAGGCTGGAGGCCGCCCGCCCTTGGAACCCTTCGCGCGCCGGTGAGCGTCCTGGTCGGCCTTACTCGGGATGCATGCCTTGATCCCACGCCGGCGCAAATGGTCGCGGTTGGCCTTGCTGGTGTAGGCCTTGTCGGCCAGGACCCGATCGGGACGAGTCCGGGGCCGGCCACCACCAAGACGGCTGATGCGGATCTTGTTCAGCACTGGGATGAACTGCGGGCTGTCACCCCGCTGACCGGCCGTCACCAGCAGGGCCAGGGGTTTGCGGCCCTGCTCGCAGACCAGGTGTGTCTTGGTGGTCAGCCCACCGCGTGAACGGCCCAACGCATGACCGTCCGGTTCGCTGTGCACCCCACCAGGCGGTTCCTTCTGCAGGTGACCGTCCCGGCGTGCCCCAGCGGCATGCTGGTGGGCCCGGCTGATCGTGGAGTCCACACTCGCCGTCCAGCCGATCTTCCCGGCGGCGTCCGCGTGCGCCTGCAACGCTGCCAGGATCTTCGCCCAGGTGCCATCACGCTGCCAGCGGCGGAACCGGCCATACACCGTTGACCAGGGCGCATAAAGCTCAGGGACGTCCCGCCACGGCGCGCCGGTCCGAATCCGCCAGCGGATCCCGTCGATCAACTGCCGCCTGCTCCATTTCGGCGGACGACCGCGGCCCGAAGGGGCGGGTAACAGCGGTTCCAGCGCTGCCCATTGCCCGTCGGTCAGGTCGTGCCGCCTCGTCACCGCTACGCTGGCCACGAGGTCTCCGGTACTTGGCTCTTCTTGGTCGTTGAACCAACTACCGGAGGCCTCGTCGTTTATCGATGACCGCCACGCCGCAAGCCCTCAAAGACCCTTTTGGAAACACGGCCTAGCCCGCCGGGCCAGGGCCGTGGCTAGCCGATCGAGGAGGCTGCCACCAGCACCAGGACGAACGTCGTCAGGCCCACCAGGCCGTGGGCCACCACGGCCAGCACGGGGAAGCGCTGCTCGGCGCCCCTGGCGTGCCGTCCGCCGCCCAGCCATCGGGTGAACATGGTGAAGCCCAGCAGCGCGGCCACCGACAGCACGCCGAAGGCCAGCCAGGCCAGCAGGCGCTGGCCGGTCAGCAGGTAGGCCACCCAGAAGGCCAGCGCCGTGACGGCCAGCGCGGGGTGGGAGAAGACCAACGTGGTCGGGAAGCGCGTCACCTTGGTCGCCTGCTGCCGCAGCCCACCGCCCGACAGCCAGAGGTAGAGCAGATAGACGCCGATCAGAGCATTGATCACCCAGGCCGCAACCGTGACCAGACCCACTGGGCCTCCCAGATTCCCCGATCCCTGCCGCCACGTTATGCACAAACAGCTATGTACGTCCTCTGATACACCAAACTGCTAATAACGCCCCTCGCCCCGGTTGTCGGGGCCGTGTGCCAAGGTAGAGGGGTGCGTCGCATCCATCCCGACATAACAGACGATCCAGACATCCCCCAGGCCTACGCCTACCCCGCCGACCGGCCGTGGCTGCGCGTCAACATGGTCGCGAGCGCCGACGGCGGCGCGTGGATCAAGGGCTTGTCCGGCGGCCTGTCCAGCAAGGGCGACAGGCGCATCTTCGGGGTCCTTCGCGGGCTGTCGGACGTGGTCCTCGCCGGAGCGGCGACCGTCAGGACCGAGGGCTACGGCCCCGCCAAGCCCCGCGAGTCGTGGGCGCCGCTGCGGGAGGGCAGGCCCGCCGCGCCGCCCGTCGCGGTGGTGACCCGCAGGCTCGACCTCGATCTGGGCAGCCCGCTGTTCACCGAGGCCGCGCCCGACGCCAGGACCATCGTGATCACCTGCGAGGCCGCGCCCAAGGACCGCCGCACCGAGGCGGCCGATCGGGCCGAGGTGATCGTCGCGGGCGACGACAGGGTCGAGCTCGACCTGGCCGCCGCCGCGCTGCACGAGCGCGGGCTCACGAGGATCCTGTGCGAGGGCGGGCCCAGGCTCAACGGGCAGCTCGCGGCCGCGGGTCTCATCGACGAGCTGTGCCTGTCGGTCAGCCCGATGCTGATCGCGGGCGGCGCCGCGCGCATCCTGAACGGCGAGGCGGGCCAGACCGACCTGCGTCTCGCGCAGGTGCTGGAGGAGGAGGGCGTCCTCTTCTGCCGATACATCAGGGAGTAGGCCATGGACGACGAACTCGAACTCCACCTCGATCTGCCCGTGCTGCCGCCGGTCGCGCCGATGCTGGCCAAGGCGGTCAAGGGCATGCCCAAGCAGAACGGCACGCTGTTCTACGAGCCCAAGTGGGACGGCTTCCGCTGCGTCATCTTCCGCGACGGCGACGAGGTCTTCCTGGGCAGCCGCAACGAGCGGCCCTTCACCCGCTACTTCCCCGAGCTGGTCGAGGCGGTCAGGGCCGAGCTGCCCGACAAGTGCGTGGTCGACGGCGAGATCGTGCTGCGCAAGGGGCAGGAGCTCGACTTCGAGGCGCTGCAGCAGCGCATCCACCCGGCCGCCTCGCGGGTGAAGATGCTCTCCGAGCAGACGCCCGCCTCGTTCGTCGCCTTCGACCTGCTCGCCTTGGGCACGCAGTCGCTGATGGAGACCCCCTTCGCCGAGCGCCGCGCCAGGCTGGAGTCGATCTTCCCCGAGGCGGGCGGGTCGATCAGGCTCACCCCCGTGACCACCGACGACGAGCGGGCCTCGGAGTGGTTCGAGATGTTCGAGGGGGCGGGGCTCGACGGCATCATCGTCAAGCCGGGTGACCAGCCGTACCTGCCCGACAAGAGGGCCATGTTCAAGGTCAAGCACGAGCGCACGGCCGACGTGGTGATCGCGGGATACCGCGAGCACAAGAGCGGGCCGATCGTGGGGTCGCTGCTTCTGGGGCTCTACGGCCCCGACGGCAGACTGCACCACGTGGGCGTGGCGGCCTCCTTTCCGATGGCGCGAAGGGCCGAGCTGGTGGAGGAGCTCACGCCCTACCTCGCCAAGCTGGGCGAGCACCCGTGGGGCGAGTGGGCCGACCAGGCCCTGCTGCGGGTGGGCCAGCCGGCGGCCACCCCGTCGAGCGGAGGGCAGCGCATGCCGGGCGCCGTCTCACGATGGAACGCCAAGAAGGACCTGTCGTTCATCCCGCTCAGGCCCGAGCTGGTGATCGAGGTGGCCTACGACAGCATGGAGGGCGACAGGTTCCGGCACACCGCGCAGTTCCGCCGCTGGCGGCCGGACCGGACGCCCGAATCCTGCACGTATGAGCAACTCGAGAAGCCGATTTCGTACAACCTCGATGACATTCTTGCCCGCTGACCACAAGATGCGTTATATCTCGATCTATGACGTCATCAACGGGCGATGAGCTGCGCGCGGCCGTCGCGGCACGCCGCGACCTCGGCCCCGACTTCGAGGACTCCATCGTCGAGTCCTTCCTCGACAAGATGGGCAAGGAGGTCGACAGGCGCGTCGACGAGCGCATGGCGGCCGACTCCGGACACATGCGGCGCCAACTCCAGCAGCAGCAGAACGTCGCGGGAATGCGGCTGGCGCTGGCGATCGTCTCCCTCGTGATGGGCACGATCGCGACCGTCGCCCTCACCCTCGGCGAGTCGGACCTCCTGGCCTATCTGGCGGTGTGGGGCGGCGTCGCACTGGTCAACATCGCCTTCACGCTGAGCTCGACGCGCCGCTAGCCGCCGCCAGTCAAGCAAGCATATGCTTGGTTGCGTGATGGAGTACCGCAACCTGATCGGCGGCAGGCTCGTTCCCTCGGCCGACGGCCGCACCCTCGACTCGGTCAACCCCGCCACCGGCGAGGTCTGGGCGCGCGTCCCCGCCAGTGGCAGGGCCGACGCCGAGGCCGCCGTGGCGGCCGCCCGCGCCGCGCTGCCCGCGTGGTCGGCGATGCCCGCCCTCGGCAGGGCGCACTTCCTGCGCCAGGTGGCGGCGGTCTTCGCCGAGCACGCCGAGGAGCTGGCCACGATCGAGACCCGCGACAACGGCCGCATCCTTCGCGACACACTCAAACGCGACCTGCCCGGCATGAGGTTCCTGTGGGAGCTGGCCGCCGGCCAGGTGCTCGACGCCGTCAGGGGCGACACCGTCATCCTCGGCCCCGACAGCCTGGGGCTGACCAGGCGGGAGCCGTACGGTGTGGCGCTGGCCGTCATCCCGTGGAACTCCCCGATCTCCACCTTCTCCGCCAAGGCCGCCTTCGCGCTGGCCGCGGGCAACACGGTGATCGTCAAACCGGCCGAGCAGGCCAGCGCCTCGGTGCTGCGCCTGGGCGAACTGCTGGCCGACGTGCTGCCGCCTGGCGTGCTCAACCTCGTCTCCGGCATGGGCGAGGACGTCGGAGAGGCGCTGGTACGGCACCGCGGCGTCAACAAGATCAGCCTGACCGGCTCGACCCAGACCGGCGTGGCCATCACCCAGGCCGCCGGAATCAAGCCGCTCACCTTCGAGCTGGGCGGCAAGTCGCCGAACATCGTCTTCCCCGACGCCGATCTCGACGCCGCCACCCAGGGGGTGACGGTCAACTCCATCTACACCGGCAACGCGGGTCAGGTGTGCGTGGCGGGGTCGCGCATCCTCATCCACCGCTCGATCTGGGAGGAGATGCTGGAGCGGATCTCCGCCGCGGCGGCCGGGCTGGTCCTCGGCGACCCTCTCGACCTGGCCACCACCATGGGCCCGATCGTGTCGGCAGGGCAGTACGAGCGCGTCGCCTCCTACCTGGAGATCGCCGAGAAGGAGGGCGCACGGCTCGTCTTCGGCGGCAGGACCGGCGCCGAGGTGGTGCCCGGCCTGCCCGGCGGCTACTGGGTCGCGCCGACCCTCTACACCGTCACCGACAACACGCTGAGGATCTGCCAGGAGGAGATCTTCGGACCTGTGGCGGTGGCGCTGCCGTTCGAGAGCGACGAGGAGGCGCTCGCCCTGGCCAACGACTCGGACTACGGGCTGGCGGCCGGGGTGTGGACGCGCGACCTGGCACGCGCCCACCGGTTCGTGCGCGACCTCGAGTGCGGCACGGTGTGGGTGAACACCTTCCGCCAGATGCCGCCGGGACTGCCGTTCGGCGGCGTGAAGGACAGCGGCTACGGGCACGACGCGGTGCTGGAGTACACCAGGGAGAAGGCCGCGATCATCAACCTGTGATCACCCCTGGCCAGCGACCGAATAAGGTTCTAGATTCGGGCGCATGGGCATCGCACTGACAGAGGAACACCTGGCCCTGGCGAGCTCGGTCAGGGGGCTGCTCTCACGGTCGCCCGGGCACGAGGCTCTGGCCGCACAGGGACTCCTGGGGCTGCATCTGCCCGAGGAGGCGGGCGGGCAGGGCTACGGGCTGGTCGAGCTCGCGGTGGCGCTGGAGGCGCTGGGCGAGGGGCTCGTCGGAGGGCCCTGCCTGCCCACCGTGCTGGTCTCGGCGGTGCTGGCGAGGTCGGGCAGGTGTCTGTCCCTGCTGCCTGGCCTGGCCGACGGCACGACCACGGCGGCCGCCGTCCTGGAGGGGCACGGGCTCGGCTCGCCCGACGCCGGCCTCGTCCTGCTGCCGGTGCGGGACGGGTGGGCGGTGCTCGACGGCTCCGATGTCGAGGTGGAGCCGCTGGAGGGCATGGACCTGTCACGCCCGCCGGTGCGCGTCAGGGCGCTGAAGGTGCCCGAGGAGCGCCTCCTGGGCGCCGTGCCGGTGCGCGAGCTGGCGGCGGTGCTGATCGGCGCCGAGGCGTGCGGAGTGGCCGCGTGGGCGGTGTCGACGGCCGCGGCCCACGCGAAGGTCCGCGAGCAGTTCGGACGCCCGATCGGGCAGTTCCAGGGTGTCAAGCACCGGGTGGCGGCGGCGCTGGTCGCGCTCGAACAGGCGAGGGCAGCCGTGTGGGACGCCGCCCGCGCCCTCGACTCTTCGGGCGCAGGGCCCGTCCCCGACGAGGCGCGGCTGGCGGCGGGGGTGGCCGCGGTGCTCGGGCCCGACGCGGCGGTGCGGTGCGCCGCCGACGCCATCCAGGTGCTGGGCGGCATCGGCTACACCTTCGAGCACGACGCCCACCGCTACTACCGGCGCGCCCTGTCCCTGCGGATGCTGGTAGGAGAGCCGGGCGGCTGGACGGAGGAGGTGGCGGGGCTCGCCGTCAGCGGCGTGCGCAGGAGCATGGAGCCCGACCTCCCTCGGGAGGGCCGCCCCCATCAGGGAGCGGATCAGGGCGGAGGTGGCGGCGCTCGCCGAGGAGGAGCCGCCTGCCAGGCTGGGCAGGTTCGCCCGCGAGGGCTGGATCATGCCCTACCTGCCCGAGCCGTGGGGCCGAGGTGCCTCGCCGCTGGAGCAGGTGATCATCCACCAGGAGCTGCGCGGGCTCAGGCGGCCCAACCTCGGCATAGCCGCGTGGGCGGTGCCCTCCATCGTCCGGTACGGCACGCGGGAGCAGCAGGACCGCTTCCTGCCCAAGACGTTCACCGGCGAGATCGTCTGGTGCCAGCTGTTCAGCGAGCCAGGAGCCGGCTCGGACCTGGCGGGGCTGTCGACGAGGGCCGTACGGGTCGAGGGCGGCTGGTCGATCAGCGGATCGAAGATCTGGACCTCGCTCGCGCAGTACGCGCACTGGGGCATCTGCCTGGCCAGGACGAGCCCCGACAGGCCCAAGCACGAGGGGATCACCTACTTCCTCGTCGACATGGCCGCGCCGGGCGTGACCGTGCGGCCGTTGAAGGAGATCAACGGGGACGAGCTCTTCAACGAGGTCTTCCTCGACGACGTCTTCGTCCCCGACGACCTCGTCGTGGGCGAGGTGGACGGCGGGTGGCGGGTCGCGCGCGACACGCTGTCGCACGAAAGGGTGGCGCTCGGCGACAGCTGGGGTCCCGGCTCGCAGCACACCGACATGGTGAAGCTTCTCCAGCGCCTTCCCGATCTCCGGCAGGCCCGGCGCGAGCAGGCCGGACGGCTGTGGGCCGAGGGGCAGGCGATCTCGGCGCTCGGCCTGCGGGTCACGCTCTCGCAGCTGGCCGGGGCCGACGCGGGGACCGCCTCCAGCGTCCGCAAGCTGCTGGGCATGCGGCACGCCCAGGCGATCTCGGAGTTCTGCTGGTCGCTGGCGCCCACCGATCCGCACTGGGCCAGGATGATCCTCACCACCAGGGCGTTCACCATCGGCGGCGGCACCACGGAGGTGCAGCTCAACATCGTCGCCGAGCGCGCGCTCGGGCTGCCCCGCGACCCCTGACCCGGTCAGCTCCCGGGGTGGTAGGCGTGCGCCAGGTGGGCGTAGACGATGGTGTTGTCCTGGTAGCTGTGCGCCTTCCTGTCGAAGGCGCCGCCGCAGGTCACCAGGCGCAGGCCCGCGTACTTCACCTTGCCGAAGACCTTCTCTGTGGGGAAGACGCGCTTGGCGACCTGCTCGACCCTGTCCACCACGAAGATGGCCACCGACCTGTCGGCCCGCATCACCTGCACCTGGTCGCCCCGCCTGATCGACCTGAGCCTGGCGAACACCGCAGGTCCCGTGCGGGTGTCGAGGTGACCGGTGATGACCGCGGCGCCGCGCGCGCCGGGGACGGGCGCGTAGCGGTACCACCCCGCCACGTTGGGATGGTCGAGCGGCGGGTTCTCGATCGCGCCCTTGGCGTCGACGCCGAGCTCCATGAGCGGCGCGGAGATGCCGAGCTTGGGGATGTAGACCGCGGTCGGCCTGGCGGTCCTCATCGGCTTGGCCACCCGCCCGACCAGCACCTCGGGCGGCTCGGTCAGCGCGGGCGCGCCCACCCTCGGCAGCTTCGCCGCTGCTGTGGCGGAGACGGGCGCGGGCTCGGCGGCGCCGCTCACCATGCCGCTGACGCCGAACCAGATCAGGGCGATCCCCGCCAGCGATACCACCACCGCGCCCACGAGGACGAGCCGCTGCCCAGAAGGCGTGCTCACTCCGCCGTCGCGGGGCGTCCCCGCCGTAGCGTGGCTGCGGCGGGGCGTCCCCGCCGTAGTGCGAAGCCGGCCAGGCCCGCGCCCGTCAGCAGCGCCGCGCCACCGGCCGCGAACGGCCACATGGGGTCGGCGCCCGCCAGCCCGCCGGCCCCCGTCTGCGGCGGGCCGTCCGGCATGCGGTGCCTGTCCTCGTCGACCGGCTTCCACGGCGCCTCCTGCTTCGGAGGCTGCGCGGGGCCCGACGACCAGGTGTCCTGAGGGGCCGGCGCGTTGGACCAGGTCTCTTGAGGGGCCGGCGCGTTGGACCAGGTGTCCTGCGGCGCGGGGGCGTTGGACCAGGTGTCGTGCGGAAGCGGGACGTCGGGCACCCTGACGTCGGGCTTCCACGGGTCGTCAGGGTCTCCGCCCTGCACGGGCTCGTCGCAGACCAGGACGAGCAGCTTGCAGTCGCTCGCCATGGCGGTGCCCGCACCCGCCACCATGGTCACTCCGCCGACGATGAAGGCCGTCACCGCTCCCGCGGCGGCGAGCCGTCGTGCTGATGCCAAAGCCATAGCCCGAGAGCCTTCCGAACTATTGGACCAGGCGTCAAGTAATGTGATTCAAGTGATACACGTCACTCGTCGCGCGCCTTGCTCGGCTGCACCCGCTTGGGCTCGCCCGGCATCTTCGGATAGTTCGGCGGGTACGGCATGTCGCCGCGATCGTCCTTGGCGTACCACTCCAGGAGCGGCTCGATGGAGAAGGCCCGCTCGTCGATCGCCTCGTGCACGTCGCCGACCCTCACGAAGCGCTCGGGCATGGTCCTGATGTCGAAGTCGGCAGGCTCGGCGTCGGCCAGCTCCTCCCAGGTCAACGGCGCCGAGACGGACCCGCTCGGCTTGGCGCGCACCGAGTAGGCGCTCGCGATCGTCCTGTCCCTGGCGTTCTGGTTGAAGTCGATGAAGACCCTGTCGCCGCGCTCCTCCTTCCACCACGCCGTCGTCACCAGGTCGGGCGCGCGCTCCTCGATGGCCCTGGCCAGCGCGATGCCCGCGTGCCGTACCTCGACGAAGTCCCAGCGGGGCTCGATCCTGACCGCGACGTGCACACCCCTGTTGCCCGAGGTCTTCACGAAACCGGTCATCCCCGCCTCCTCCAGCACCTCGCGGGCCAGGAAGGCGGTACGGCGGGCGGTGTCGAAGCCGAGCCCAGGCTGCGGGTCGATGTCGATGCGCAGCTCGTCGGGGTGCTCGACGTCGGCGGCGCGCACCTGCCACGGGTGGAAGTCGATGGTGCCGAGGTTGGCGCAGTAGGCGATCGAGGCGACCTCGGTCACCCGGAGCGCGTCGGCCGTCCTGCCGCTGGGAAAGGTCACGGTGACCGTCTCGAGCCACTCGGGATGCTTGGCAGGCATCCGCTTCTGGTAGATGGCCTCGCTGCCGACCCCGTCAGGATGCCGCTTGAGGTGGGTCGGCCGGTCCCTGAGCGCGCGCAGCGCCCCCTCCCCGACGCTGACGTAGTACTCCACCAGCTCGCGCTTGGTGGCGCCGATCTCCGGAAAGTACACCTTGTCGGGGTTGGTGACCTTGACGGTACGCTCCCCGACCTGCAGCTCGATGAAAGGTGACGGCATGCGCTGAACCTACCCCGATTCGGCGCGAAGAGTTGGGCGGGTCCGTCCCGGAGACCGCCACGGTGGCGGGACCGGGCACTCGACGGGACGGACCTGAAGACCGTCCGCCTCGTGCCGCACCGGACGCTGGCGCGCCGTCCGGCCGGCCTCGATGGGGCCACCGGCGCACAGCACGGGCGCGGCTGTGCAGCGGCGACGGCCCCGGGCGAGCGGTCTCACCCCTCAGTGAGGAGGCGATGCCACACCTCCTACATAGACAAAGACGCCGAAATGCCGCAGAAAGGATGCTTCGCCCATGGAGATCTTTCCGCGCTCGCATAAAGTGGGGTCATGGACAAGGTCGTCAAGAGCGAGGCCGAGTGGCGCGCGCAGCTGTCACCCGAGGAGTACCACGTGCTCAGGGAGGCGGGCACCGAGCGCCCCTTCACCGGCGAGTACGTCGACACCAAGACCGAGGGCGTCTACTCCTGCCGCGCCTGCGGCGCCGAGCTGTTCCGGTCCGACACGAAGTTCGAGTCGCACTGCGGCTGGCCGAGCTTCTTCGAGCCGTCGAAGTCCGAAGCGGTCACGCTGATCGAGGACCACACCCACGGGATGGTCCGCACCGAGGTGCGCTGCGCCCGCTGCGACTCCCACCTGGGTCATGTCTTCCACGGCGAGGGCTACGCGACCCCGACCGACGATCGCTACTGCATCAACTCCGTGTCCGTACGGCTGGAGCCCGCGCCGTAGCGGGCCTCAGTCCGTCGCGGGATGGGTGACCCTGCAGTCGCCGTCGTCGGGGCCGAGGACGTTGGCGAGCACGGGGTTGCCGTTCTCGCCGAACTCGGCCTGCACGAAGACCACGGGCCGCTCCTCGCCCATCTCCTTCAGGTACTCCAGACCCCGCTCGCACAGCGTGATGGCCTGCTTGGAGTTGTCGGCCGACTCCGGCAGGTCGGTGTAGATGCGCAGGTAGCCGCCGACGGTGCGGATGTCCTTGAGCCGCTTGGCCGCCTTGTCGCCCTTGCCCCAGCGCTTGTCGAAGTACTCGGCGGCCTTGGCGTCGGTGTGCCCGCCCTTGGCGGCGCCCGAATCGTCCTTGCCACTCGCGGGCGCGGGCGGCTCGGGCGGTGGCGCGGAGGGAGAGGCGGCCGGGGGCGACACGGCGGGCACGGGTGCGCTCGCCTGGCTGGCCGCCTCGCCGTTGCCCGTCCTGGCCTGCTTGGCGGCCTGCCCGCCCGCCGCGACAGGAGCGCCGGGCGAGCCGGGCCGCCCGGTCGAGCCGCCAGTCGCCCCTGCGGAGGGCAGGCGCGCCGCGACCTGCTCGGAGCGTTCCCGCGCCAGCATCCCGCCGCCGACCGCGAGCCCCGCGACCATCAGCGCCGCCCCGGCGACCGAGCCTCCCAGCGCCCATGGCCCGCGCGACTTCCTGCGCCGCCGCCTACCCCGCGAACCGCGTCTGGAGCGTGCCAGACTCCCGCCTTCATGCACCCTTTGCCTCACTACGACAGGGGATTTCCCCTGATTATGGCAAAGAAATGTGGATCAGGAACCGGAGATGACACGGGCGAGTGCCTTTACAAAGTCAGGCAAGCGCTGCGATCAGCTCGCCGACCGGCTTGCGGACCCCGGTGTAGAACGGCACCTCGATCCTGGTGTGCCTCCTCGCCTCGGCCCCGCGCAGGTGGCGCATGAGGTCGACGATCCTGTGCAGCTCGTCGGCCTCGAAGGCCAGCATCCACTCGAAGTCGTTGAGCGCGAAGCAGGCCACCGTGTTGGACCTGACGTCGGGGTACTCGCGCGCCATCATCCCGTGCTCGGCCAGCATCCTGCGCCGCTCGCCGTCGTCGAGCAGGTACCACTCCAGTGAGCGCACGAAGGGGTAGACGCACACGAACCCCCTGGGCTCCTCCTCCGCGAGGAACGCGGGGACGTGCGACTTGTTGAACTCGGCAGGCCTGTGCAGCGCCATCGCCGACCAGACGGGCGTGCTCAGCCTGCCCAGCGTGGTGCGCCTGAACCTGGAGTAGACGTCCTGCAGGTCCTCGGCGGTGGGAGCGTGCCACCAGAACATGTAGTCGGCGTCGGCGCGGAAGCCGGCCACGTCGTAGCAGCCGCGGGTGACCACGTCCTTGCCCGCCGCCTGCTCCAGCAGCTCGTCGACCTCGTCGGCCATGCCCTCGCGGTTGCTCGGGCACTGCTCGGTGGTCTTGAAGACCGACCACATCGTGTAGCGGATCACCTGGTTCAGGTCGCGAGCCTTGGGCCGCTGGGTCGCCTCTGTCATGTTCTCATTCTCCCTGCGTGGCGAGGTGGTCCAGAATCCGGGCGGCAGCCGTGCGCGCGGTCGAGACGCAGGCGGGCACGCCGAGCCCGTCGTAGGCCGCGCCGCACACCGCCAGCGCCGGCTCGACGGCCACCGCCGCGCGGACGCGGGCGACGCGGTCGAGGTGGCCGACGTTGTACTGCGGAAGCGAGCCGCCCCAGCGGCTGACCCTCGAGTCGAGCGGCAGCCCGCGCACCCCCATGACCTCGCTCATCTCGGCCATCGCGACGGCGACCAGCTCGGCGTCGTCGCGCTGGAGCAGGTGTTCCTCGCCGACGCGGCCGATCGAGCAGCGCACCAGCAGCACCGAGGGGTCGGCGTCGGTCAGGTGCGGCCACTTGACCGAGCTGAACGTCGCCGCCTTCACCACCCTGCCCTCCACGGGCGGCACCAGGTAGCCGCTGCCGGTGGGCGGTGAGGGGAAGGCCGACAGGGGGTAGGCGAGCGTGACGATGGCCATGCTGGAGTACTCGATCCTGGCCAGCTCCGCCGCCGCCTTCGGCACCTCGTCCTTCAGCAGCCTGGCCGAGGACGTGGCGGGCGTGGCGAGGATGACCGCGTCGGCCTCCATCGTCTCAGGTCGCGGCACGGGGCCGGTGACCAGCTGCCAGCCGTACGGCGTGCGGCGCAGCTCGCGGACGGTGACGCCGGTCCTGATGTCGGCCCCCGACGCCTTGGCCACCGCCTCGGGCAGGCCGCCGAGCCCGCCGCGCAGGCTGGTGAAGACCGGCCCCGCGTCCTTGGGCGTCTCGCGCACGATCTCCCGCACGGCGCCGAGCAGCGAGCGCTCCGAACGGGCCGCGGTGGCGATGCGCGGCATCGTCGCCTCCAGCGACAGCCTGTCGGAACGCCCCGCGTAGACGCCGCCGAGCAGCGGCTCGATCAGTCGTTCCACGACCTCTGACCCCATGCGAGCGCGGATGTAGGAGGCGACGGAGACGTCGCTGCGTACCAGCGTGGCGGGCAGCACCTGGTCCAGCGGCACCCTGATGAGCCCGCCCGGCGAGACCAGGCCCGATCGGGCCAGCTCGGTCAGGTCGCCGGGCACCCCCATGACCTGGCCCTTGGGCATCGCCCTGAGCGCGCCCCTGGAGTAGATGGCCGCCTGGGTGGTGCCGGGGGCGACCAGATCGCCGCCGAGGCCGACCGCTCTGGCCAGGTCCTTGCCCTCGGGCCGCCTGGCCAGCATCGACTCGGCGCCCTCGTCCACGCTGACACCCGCGACCTCGCTGGTCCGCAGCTTGCCGCCGATCCTCGGGCCCGACTCGAGGACGGTCACCCGCACCCGCTCGCCGCCGCCCTGCCTGAGGAACCACGCCGCCGCGAGACCCGAGATCCCGCCGCCGACGATCACTACATGCCGTCGATTCCCTTCCACGTCTCAAGACGCTATCGCCTCACCGCCCCGGACCTGCTACCGGAGCCGGTAGGAGCTGACGGCGTAGGGCCTGCCGCCGTCGTGTTCGACCTGTTCGTCCCGCCTGACCAGCAGCGGGTCGCCGTCCACGAAGCGGTGCAGGCGGCGGGCCTCGGGCCACGGGTGCACCAGGACGAGCGTGCCGCCGGGGGCCAGGAACGAGCGCAGCCGCTCGGAGGCCAGGCGCAGCCTGTCGTCCCTGCCGACGTAGTAGAGCGTCTCCGCGCACACGACCAGGTCGAAGCGCCCGCCTGGGTCCTGGTTCAGGAAGTCCATCGCCGCGAACCTGGTCCTGCCGCTCGGACGGGCCTTCGACCTGGACGCGGCCCTGTGGACGGCGCGCTCGGAGACGTCCACGCCGAGCACGTCGGCCTGCGGATAGGACTCGGCCGCCAGCAGCGTGAAGGTCCCCTCGCTGCAGCCCACGTCGAGGACCCTGTCGAAGGTGTCGCCCTCGACGTGCGCGAGCGTGGTGGCGTACTTCCTGGCCTCGTAGGGATCGACGGCGTGCCGCCACGGGTCGGGTGTGCGGTGGAACCACTCGAAATAGTGCCGCAGAAGGAGGCCCTGTCCTCTGGCGGGCAGCAGCGACATCGACTTGAAGAACGTCCTGTGGAGTTTGTCCGGAAGCGAGCGCATCTCTTCAGCCTGTGTCACGAGATCGTCTCCCTCCTCGTACCCCAGGATGACTTCCCTGCCCTCCAAGTGGTCGCCGTGATCGACCGGAGGGATGAACGTGACATCTTCGTGACGGCACAGGGCAGCTCGCGTCCGTCTCACGGGTATGACCAGATTCCGGTACGGCATGGCGTTGACCGCGGCGTGCGCCGCACTCCTCGTGTCCGGCTGCGGCGGCGGCGGAGGCGAGGCCGCCACATCGGGCTCCGCCCCCCAGCGGATCAGCCCCGCCCATGACTCCGACGTGAGGGAGCAGTCCGGCGAGATGGAGCAGTCCGGCGAGCCTGTGAGCACACAGGCGACACGCGCGGGTGGGCGCGGGGCCGAGCAGGTCAAGGTCGCGCCCGAGCAGCGGTCGATCATCTACGTGTCGCAGCTGACGGTGCGCGCCAAGGACGTCACCAAGGCGGCCGACCAGGCCAAGCAGCTGGTCACCAACGCGGGCGGCCATCTGGCCAGTGAGGACTCCGGCTCCTTCGACGGCGGCGGGGGCGAGGCCACCCTGGTCTTCAAGGTGCCGCCCGCGGTCTACGCGCAGGTGCTCGACCGGCTCGGCAAGGAGATCGGCAAGCGCGAGTCGCTGCGGCAGAACACCAGCGACGTGACCGAGGAGGTCGCCGACGTCGCCAGCAGGCTGAAGTCGGCCGAGCAGGCGCTCGCCGCCATGCGCGCGCTGCTGGCCAAGGCCGACACCGTCGGCCAGGTGATCCAGGTCGAGCGGGAGATCGCCTCACGCGAGTCCGAGATGGAGTCGCTGCAGGCCAGGCAGAAGGCCCTGGCCTCGCAGGTCGCGATGGCGACGCTCACGCTGCGGCTGGTCGGGCCCGCCACGCCCGTGGCCGAGCCGTCCGACGAGCCCGCGGGCTTCCTCGGCGGGCTGGCGGCGGGCTGGTCCGCGCTGGTCGGCTTCGTGAAGGTGCTGCTGACCGTGATCGGCGCGCTGCTGCCGTGGCTGATCGTCATCGTGCCGCTGGTCGTCGCCCTCCTGCTGCTCGTCCGGCGGCTGCGCACCCGCCGTCCCTCGCCGCCGAAGGCTTCGCCGCCTCCCGTGCCGGTGACCCACGGCGCGCCGTCCCGTCAGCCCGAGGACGACGACGCTCGTCCCTCCTCCGACTGATCCGCGCGCGCGGCGGTCAGCCGATCCAGCACGCCGCGGATCTCCTCGGCGCGGGCGCTCTCGCCCACGCCCGCCGACAGCCGCGCCGCCTCGGACAGGACGGCGGCCGCCTCTCTTGTCCTGCCCATGCCCGCCAGCGCCTTTCCCTTGCCCTCCAGGCCCATCGCGACGTGGGCCAGGTCGCCCCAGGAGCCCGCGACCTCGACCACGGTGTGGTACAGCTCGTGGGCCCTGGCGTGCTCGCCCCTGCGCAACGCGATCCTGCCCAGGCGGGTCGAGACCTCCACCTCGATCCGCCCGATGCCGAAGGTGGGCACGCCGGCCAGCAGCCCCTCCGCCTCGGTGTAGCGCCCCAGGTCCTCGTAGAGGCCCGACGTGAAGCACAGCGTGAGCCCGAGGGCGGGCGGGTCCTGGGTCTGCCGCACCAGGGCCAGCGCCTCCTCGTAGAGCGGGAGCGCCGCCTCGGGCCTGCCCGTCCTGCGCTCGACCGAGGCCAGGTTGACCAGGGCCAGGATCCTGGTGTGGCCGCTCACCTCGGGCAGCGCCTCGGTCAGCAGCGGGCGCGCCTCCGCGTAACGGCGCTCGAGCGTCGCCAGCGCCCCGAGCGAGACCAGCATCGCGTTCTCGCCCTTCCTGTCGCCATGGGCGCGGCAGGCCCCCAGCGCCAGCCGCGCGGTGGCCCTCCAGTCGTCGAGGTAGCCCCTGAGCTCGTACAGCCGCACCCCTGACAGCGCCAGGTCCCAGCAGTGTGTCGTCAGGCCGAGCTCGGCCGAGCGTTCGACCAGCCCTGTGAGCGTGCGGCGTTCGGCCTCGAGCCAGGCCAGCGGCTCGGCGAGCACGGTGGCTGACACCTCGGGCACCGGCCTCCAGCGCGGCGCCTCGCCGTGGAAGGGGATGAAACCGTCGAGATAGTCACGGGAGACCGCCTCCTCCGCCAGCGCGAGGAAGGCCTCGAACGCCCTGCTCAGCGCCTCCCGCCTGACGGCGGGCTGCATGGCGGCGTCGGCGCGCTCGCGGGCGAACAGCCGGATCAGGTCGTGGAAGCGGTAGCGCTGCTGGCCGGCGGGGTCGGTGCCGAGCGGCAGGACGAGCTGGGCGTCGGCCAGCCGTTCGAGCAGGTCCGCCGCCTCCTCCGTCGAGCTGTCGAGCAGGGCGGCGGCGATCCAGGGCGCGTAGCCGCCGGGCAGGTCGAGCAGGCCGAGCCGTTCGAAGAGGGTCCGCTCGGCCCCGGACAGGGCGCGGTGGCTCAGCTCGAGGCCCGCCCGCACGTCGAGCTCCCCCGCGCGCAGCTCGTCGAGGCGGCGGCGCTCCCTCTCCAGCCTGGCGGCCATGTCCTGGACGGTCCAGCCTGGCCGGGTGGCCAGGCGCGCTCCCGCGATGCGCAGCGCGAGCGGCAGCCCGTCGCACAGCGCCGCCACCCGCGACAGCGACTCCTCCTGCTCCCGCCTCGCCCCGCCCTCGGGCCACTCCCGCGAGGCGAGGCGGGCCACCAGGGCGGCGGCCTCCTGCGGCGGCAGGACGTCGAGCTGGAGGGGCAGGGCTCCCTCCCCCGCCACGAGCCCGTCGAAGCGCCTGCGCCCCGTCACCACGACGCAGCAGCCTCCCGCGCCGGGCAGCAGCGGCCTGACCTGCGCGGCGCCCGCCGCGTTGTCGAGCAGGATCAGCATCCGCCTGTCGTGCAGCAGGCTCCGGTAGAGCGCCGTGCGCTCCTCGAGCCCCGCCGGCAGGCGGGTGACGCCGAGCGCGTGGCAGAAGCGTTCGAGCACGTCGGCGGGGTCCAGCGGGGCGGCCTGTCCGCGCAGGTCCACGTAGAACTGGCCGTCGGGGTAGCGGCCGGCCACCCGGTGGGCCCAGTGCACCGCCAGGCCCGTCTTGCCCACCCCTCCGGTACCGCTGATCACGATGAGCGGCGGCGCGCCGTCCAGCGCGGACAGCTCGGCGGCGCGTCCTGTGAAGGGGAAGACGTCGGGCGGCAGCTGCGCGGGCCGCCCGGCGGCGACGGGGCTCTCCTCGCGCAGCATCTCCGCGTTCAGCTCTCTCAGCCCGCGGCCGGGCTCGATGCCGAGCTCCTCGGCCAGCAGCTCGCGCGCCTCCCGGTAGCTGCGCAGGGCGTCGGCGCGTCTGCCGGCCAGGCGCAGCACCCTCATGAGCTGCTCGCGCAGCCGTTCGCGCAGGGGGTGGGCGGCGACGGCGGCGGCCAGCCCTTCGACGGTCTCCTCCGCCCTGCCGAGCGCGAGCATCGACTCGGCGCGCTGTTCGACCGCGCGCAGGCGCAGCTCCTCGAGCCTGGCGGCTTCCTCCCCCACGGCCTTGCCCGGCAGGTCGGCGTAGGCGGGGCCGCGCCACAGCGCGAGCGCCTCTCCGAGGACCTCGGCGATCCGGGCGGGGTCGTCGAGGTCGGCGGCCGAGGCGCACAGCCGCTCGAAGCGCTCGGCGTCGAGCTCGCCGGGGTGGACGGTGAGGAGGTAGCCCTCGGGCCTGCGGGTGAGGCGGTCGCCGCCGAGCGCCTGCCGTACGTGGTGGACGTGCCAGCGCAGCGTCGCGGGCGCGGGAGGGCTCTCGCCCCAGGCGGCGTCGGCCAGCCTGTCGGAGGGCACGGGCCTGTTCGCCTCGGTCAGCAGCACGGCCAGCAGCGTGCGCTGTTTGGCGGAGGTCACCTCGACCGCTTCCCCATCACGACTGATCGACAGCCGCCCTAACACCCCGAAACGCACCCACCCAACGGTGGCACAACGGCCGCCCAACGGCCACTTGGGATCTTCCCCTCAAGGGACCGGGGCACTTCGGGGGATATCGGGTGGAAGTCGAGCTGATCTTGTTGTTGCTCGCCGTCGCGCTGGCCGCGGGGTGGGTGGACGCCGTCGTGGGCGGAGGAGGGCTGGTGCAGCTGCCCGTCCTGCTGCTCGCCCTGCCCGCCGCACCGCCGCCCGCCGTGCTGGCGACCGACAAGCTGTCGTCGATAGCGGGGACGACGGTCTCGGCGGTGGGCTTCGCCAGGAGGGTCCGCGTGCAGGCGCGGGTGGCGGTGCCCGCGACGGTGCTGGCGGTCGCGCTCTCGGGGGCGGGCGCCGTCACCGCGGGCCGGGTGCCCGCCGAGGTCTTCAGACCGTTCGTGCTGGTGACGCTGGCCCTGGTGGCGGTGCTGGTGGTCGCCAGGCCCACCCTTGGCACGCGCGTACAGCGGCGCCCCGCGCGCCGGCGCACCCTGGTGCCCGCAGTCGTGCTGGTCGGGGTCGTGCTGCCGTTCTACAACGGCCTGGTGGGTCCGGGAACGGGCGCGATGATCCTCATCGCCCTCACCACGCTGCTCGGGCTGGACTTCGTCATGGGCTCGGCGACCGCGAAGGTCGTCAACGTGGGAGCCAACCTCGGCGCGCTGGTGGTCTTCGCCGCGCAGGGCCAGGTGTTCTGGCTGCTCGGGCTCGGCATGGCCGCCTGCAACGTCCTCGGCGCCCGCGTGGGCACCCGCACGGCGCTGCGCAGGGGCGCCGCCTTCATCAGGGCGACACTGCTGTGCGTGGTGGCCGCCCTGATCGTCAAGCTCAGCCTGGACCAGCTGCGCCTGTGAGGCGTCAGCGGAAGGAGTGGACCAGGTCGGTGAGGCGGCGCAGCTGGTCGGGGTCGGTGCTCGGCAGCACCCCATGACCGAGGTTGAACACGTGACCCTCGGCCGAGCGTCCCTGCTCGAGGATGCTCAGCGCCTTGCGCTCGACGGCCTCCCAAGGGGCCAGCAGGATCGCGGGGTCGAGGTTGCCCTGCAGCGCCCTGCCGGGCCCGACGCGCCGCGCGGCCTCGTCGAGCGGCACGCGCCAGTCGACGCCCACCACGTCGGCGCCCGCCTCGCCGAGCACGCCGAGCAGCTCGCCGGTGCCGACCCCGAAGTGGATGCGCGGCACGTCGGGCACCGCCTCGAAGATCCGCCTGGTGTACGGCAGGACGAACTCGCGGTAGTCGTCGGGCGCGACCGCCCCCACCCATGAGTCGAACAGCTGGATCGCCGAAGCGCCCGCGTCGATCTGGACGCGCAGGTGCCGGCTCACGATGTCGGTCAGGCGCTCCATGAGCGCGTGCCACAGCGCGGGCTCGCCGTACATCATGGCCTTGGTGTGGTCGTGGTTCTTGGAGGGGCCGCCCTCGATCAGGTAGGAGGCGAGCGTGAAGGGCGCGCCCGCGAAACCGATCAGCGGCGTGGAGCCCAGCTCGCCGACCAGGCTCTGGATCGCCTCGGTCACGTAGGGCACGTCGCCGGGCTCGAGCGGGCGCAGGACCTCGAGGCCCGCCCTGTCGCGGATCGGGTCGGCGATGACCGGGCCCACGCCCGGCTTGATGTCGAGGTCGACGCCGATGGCCTTGAGCGGCACGACGATGTCGCTGAAGAAGATGGCCGCGTCGACGCCGTAGCGGCGCACCGGCTGCATGGTGATCTCGACGATCAGGTCAGGCGTCGCGCACGCGGTCAGCATGGGCACGCCCTCGCGCACTTTGAGGTATTCGGGCAGGGAACGCCCTGCCTGCCGCATGTACCAGACCGGGGTGTGGTCGACGGGCTGGCGACGGCAGGCGCGCAGGAAGGCGGAGTCGGCGAGATTCACCATTCAAGGGTGCCACGCCATGGTGGCGGTCGCTCCACCGGCGCTAATCGGAAACATACGCATGCGAGGGCTAAAGTCACGATCAGGAGTCGAAGTAGAGGTTTAGCGCAGTTCATCCCTTTAGCTCGGGCCTGCCATCCGGACCGGGCCCCGAGCTTCGCGTCGCCCAGGTACAGTTCATCTCACGGTCGCCCCCGAATCCCCTCCTGACTGGACCAAATGTTCGCCAATCCACCGCGCGTCATCGAATACCGCCTCACTTTCAGGACACGCCGAGCGCGTTGCGCGGAATTGTCAGCGCGGCATGCCAACGTCGGAGCCACGTCCGCGAAGAAAGGCTCCGTACCGATGACCGCGTTGTGGAGTTCCCCCGAGCGCCGCAGTGAGCACTGCCCCTCATGCGCAGGTGAGAGGCCGTTCGAGCAGCCGCCATGCATGGAGGGGCACGAGGCCTGCCCCGAGTGGGCGTGCCTTGAGTGCGGTCACGCGCTGCTCGCCGGTCCCTTCGAGCCGTCAGAGCCAGGCTCGCGCCCGCTGACGGTCGCGGCTTGATCGGCCCGGATGAGCACCCCCGTGGTCCCCATGCGACCGACCTCGACCTACGCTTCGGCTATGACCCTCGGTGACACGCCGCAGGCCCCCGCCGCCTTCAGGCGGGCGGTCGAGAGCCTGCGCATGGCCGAGGTCAGGCCGGAGATCGAGCTGGAGGACCTCCCGGCCCCCCAGCGGCTCGCGCCCTTCACCGCCGCCATCGGCGCCTCGGTCTACCGCGACGACGAGGAGCTGGCGGTCGGCAGGCTGATCCTGCTGTTCGACCCCGAGGGCCAGCGCGGCTGGCAGGGCCAATTCCGCCTGGTCGCCTACGTCAGGGCCGACATGGAGCCCGAGATCACCTCCGACCCCATGCTGGGGCCCGTGGTGTGGAGCTGGCTGACCGAGGCCCTCGACTCTCGCGAGGCGGGCTACTCGGCGGCCGGCGGCACGGTGACCAGGGCGGTCTCCGAGGGCTTCGGCGACAAGGCCGACGACCCGGTCTCCACCGAGCTGGAGCTGCGCGCGTCGTGGTCTCCCTCGCAGGAGGACCTCTCCGGCCATGTCGCCGCCTGGTGCGACCTGATGTGCCTGGCGGCAGGCATCCCACCGCTCCCACCCGACGTGGCCACGATGCCGCGCCGTCGCGAAGATCCGGAGTCCACCAGGCCGTGACCGAAAGCAGTGAGAGCACCACCGAGGCCGTCGTTCCCCTCCTCGAGCCGCGCGAGGGCATCCCGCCGGTCGTCACCTCCAGGCAGGGGCTCGAGGCCACCGTCGAGGCGTTCACCAAGGGCGACGGCCCGGTGGCCGTCGACGCCGAGCGCGCCTCGGGCTACCGCTACGGCGGTCGCGCCTACCTGGTGCAGCTGCGCCGTGCGGGAGCCGGCAGCGCGCTGATCGACCCGATCGCCTGCCCCGACCTGTCGGAGCTCGACGCGGCGGTCGCCGACGCCGAGATCGTGCTGCACGCCGCCTCGCAGGACCTGCCGTGCCTGGCCGAGGTGGGGTTCAGGCCGCGCAGGATGTTCGACACCGAGCTGGCGGGCCGGCTGCTCGGCTACGAGCGGGTCGGCCTGGGCACGATGGTCGAGACCGTCCTCGGGCTGCGCCTGGAGAAGGGGCACTCGGCGGCCGACTGGTCGACCAGGCCGCTGCCCGAAGACTGGCTGCGCTACGCCGCGCTCGACGTGGAGGTGCTGGTCGAGCTGCGCGACGTGCTCCACGACGAACTGGTCGCCAGCGGCAAGCTGGCGTGGGCGCAAGAGGAGTTCGCCGCGATCCTGGCCATGCCGCCCGCGCCGCCGAGATCCGACCCGTGGCGGCGCACCTCGGGCATCCACAAGGTCCGCAACGTGCGGGCGCTGGCGATCGTCCGCGAGCTGTGGACCATGCGCGACCAGATCGCCCGCGAGGGCGACATCGCGCCAGGCAGGGTCCTGCCCGACGCCGCGATCATCACCGCGGCGCTCGAGATGCCGCGCACCAAGAAGGCGCTGACCGACATCACCGCCTTCACCGGCAGGTCCGCCAGGCGCCACATGGGGGCCTGGCTCGACGCCGTCCACAGGGCGCGCACGCTCGCCGACTCCGAGCTGCCCGCGCCCAGCACGCCCGGCGAAGGGCCGCCGCCGGCCAACCGCTGGCCCGACCGCGATCCCGCCGCCGCCAAGCGGCTGGCCGCCGCCCGCGCGGTGGTCGCCGCGCTGGCCGACGAGCACCGCATGCCGACGGAGAACCTCCTGCAGCCCGAAGCGGTGCGCAGGCTCACGTGGGAGCCGCCCGCCCAGATCAGCGACGAGACGGTCGCCGAGCGGCTGCGCTCACTCGGCGCGCGCGAGTGGCAGATCGGCCTGGCCGCCCACCCGCTGGCCAAGGCGCTCGACAGGCTCGAGACCAAGGGCATCCTCTAGACCGCTTGACGCCCCGGCGTCCACGGCCTTACGGTCATCTGGAAAGCGCTTTCCCCTTAGGAGAGGTCACATGAGCGTGCGCACCATCAGCGTCGTGATGAACGGCGTCACCGGGCGGATGGGCTACCGCCAGCATCTGGTCCGGTCGGTCCTGGCCATCAACGAGCAGGGCGGCGTGACGCTCTCCGACGGCGACAGGGTCGTCCTGCGCCCCATCCTGGTCGGCCGCAGCGAGGCAAAGCTCGCCGACCTCGCAGGCAAGCACGGCATCGCCGACTACACCACCGACCTCGACGCCGCCCTCGAGCAGGCCGACGTCTACTTCGACGCCCAGGTCACGCAGGCGCGGGTCAAGTCGGTGCTGAAGGCGATCGAGGCGGGCAAGCACGTCTACGCGGAGAAGCCCACCGCCGAGACCGTGCAGGAGGCCGTGGCGCTGGCCGAGGCGGCCAAGGCCAAGGGGATCAAGAACGGCGTCGTGCAGGACAAGCTGTTCCTGCCCGGCCTGCTCAAGCTGAAGCGGCTCATCGACGGCGGCTTCTTCGGCCGCATCCTGTCGGTGCGCGGCGAGTTCGGCTACTGGGTCTTCGAGGGCGACTGGCAGAGCGCGCAGCGGCCCTCGTGGAACTACCGCTCGGCCGACGGCGGCGGCATCATCCTCGACATGTTCCCGCACTGGCACTACGTGCTGGAGAACCTGTTCGGCGAGGTCGAGTCGGTCTACGCCAAGGCCGTCACGCACATCCCCTCACGCGTCGACGAGCAGGGCCGCACCTACGAGGCGACCGCCGACGACGCCGCCTACGGCGTCTTCGAGCTGAAGGGCGGCATCATCGCGCAGATCAACTCCTCGTGGGCGGTCAGGGTGAACCGTGACGAGCTGGTGGAGTTCCAGGTGGACGGCACGCACGGCAGCGCCGTCGCGGGCCTGCGCAACTGCCGCGTGCAGAGCCGCGCCACCACGCCCAAGCCGGTCTGGAACCCCGACCTGCCCGTCACCGCGCGCTTCCGCGACGACTGGCAGGAGGTGCCCGACAACGCCGACTTCGACAACGGCTTCAAGACGCAGTGGGAGCTGTTCGTCAGGCACGTCGTGGAGGACGCCCCCTTCCCCTACGACTTCGCCTCGGGCGCGCGCGGCGTGCGGCTGGCCGAGCTCGGTCTGCGCAGCTCGGCGGAGGGCCGCAGGATCGCGCTGGAGGAGCAGTGAGGATCGACCTGCCCTCGGGCCCCTACACGCTCGCCGAGCCCGTCGTCTGGCCGGTCGTCGAGCGGCCGGCCACCAGCCGCGTCGTCTACGCGGCCGCCCACGTGGTCGCCGACCCGCTGGGCGACAACACCCCGGGCTCCCCCGCCGCGGTCGACTGGGAGGCGACGCTGCGCTTCAGGCGTCATCTGTGGTCGCACGGCCTGCGCGTCGCCGACGCCATGGACACCGCGCAGCGCAACATGGGCCTCGACTGGGCGGCCACCCGCTCGCTGATCAGACGCAGCGCCGAGGAGGCCCGCTCCTTCGGCGACGCCGCCGAGCTGGTGGCCTGCGGCGCGGGCACCGACCACGCGCCGCAGGCTGCCACCCTCGACGAGATCACCGCCGCCTACACCGAGCAGATCGAGACCGTGCGCGACGCGGGCGCGGGCGTGATCGTGATGGCCTCCCGCCAGCTGGCCCGCGTCGCCACCGGCCCCGCCGACTACCACCAGGTGTACGGCAAGCTGTTCGGCGTGGCGGGCCGCCCGGTGATCCTGCACTGGCTGGGCGAGATGTTCGACCCCCAGCTGGCCGGCTACTGGGGCTCGCGCGACGTCTCGCGGGCCACCGAGTCCTTCCTCGAGCTGATCCACGCGCACGCCTCCTCCGTCGAAGGCGTCAAGGTGTCGCTGCTGGACGAGGAGCACGAGGTGGCGCTGCGGGCCGCACTGCCCGAGGGCGTCAAGCTCTACACAGGTGACGACTTCAACTACCCCTCGCTGATCAGGACCGGCTCGCACGCGCTGCTCGGCATCTTCGACGCGATCGCGCCCGCGGCGGCGGCCGCCCTGCAGGTGCTCGACGCGGCGGAGGCCGCCTGCACCGAGGACGCCCGCGAGCGGCTGCTGGCCCACTACGACGAGATCCTCGCCCCGACGGTGCCGCTGTCGCGCAAGATCTTCGAGACGCCCACCTACAACTACAAGACCGGCATCGTCTTCCTGGCCTGGCTCAACGGCCACCAGGACGCCTTCGCCATGGTCAACGGCGCCCAGGCGGCCAGGTCGCTCCCGCACCTGTGCGAGGTGTTCACGCTGGCCGACCGGGCCGGCCTACTGGCCGACCAGGAGCTGGCCGTCCACCGGATGCGGTCGCTGCTGGCGGTGAACGGGCTGTGAAACCGGCACTGAACCAGTGGACCACCAAGCGGTGGACGGTGGCCGAGGCCGTCGACGGGTGCGTCAGGCACGGCCTCGAGGCGATCGGGCTGTGGCGGCAGGAGGTCGCCGCGCAGGGCCTGGCCGAGTCGGTCAGGCTGGTGCGCGACGCGGGCCTGCGGGTCTCGTCGCTGTGCAGGGGCGGCTTCCTGACCAGCGGCTCGAAGGAGGCGCTCGACGACAACCTGCGGGCGATCGACGAGGCCGCCGAGCTCGGCGCGGCCTGCCTGGTGATGGTCGTCGGCGGCCTGCCCGGCATCCCCGCGGGCCAGGCTCCCTCCGAGGGCTTCTCCCGCGACCTGGCGGGCGCGCGCGCCCAGGTGGCCGAGGCGCTGTCGGTGCTGGCGCCCTACGCGGGCGAGCGGGGGGTACGGCTGGCGCTGGAGCCGCTGCATCCGATGTACTGCGCCGACAGGGCCGTGCTCTCGACCCTCGGCCAGGCGCTCGACCTGGCCTCGCCGTACCCGTCGTCGCAGGTGGGAGTGGTCGTCGACACCTTCCACGTGTGGTGGGACCCCTCGGTGTACGAGCAGATCGCGCGGGCGGGCGAGCGGATCGCCTCCTACCAGGTGTGCGACTTCCTGCAGCCGCTCCCCTCCGACGTGCTGCTCGGCAGGGGCATGATGGGCGACGGCGTGATCGACTTCGCGCCGCTCACGAAGGCGGTGCTGGAGGCGGGTTACACCGGCGACATCGAGGTGGAGATCTTCAACGCCGACGTGTGGGCGGCCGAGCCCGACACGGTGATGGCGACGATGAAGGAGCGCTTCGCCGCCCTCGTCGCCTGACGCCGCCTCCTCCCGGGCGCCGGGCGCCAGGAAACCGGCGCCAGGGCGCCCCCGGAGGTGACAGGGCTCAGCCGGCGATCGAGACGATCCCGCCTGAGCCGTCCACGGTGATCGTCGCGCCTGTGACGATCGCGTGCGTGGCGTCGGCCACCCCGACGACCGCGGGGATGCCGTACTCCCTGGCCACCACCGCGCCGTGCGACATCGAGCCGCCCATCTCCATCACCAGCCCTCCCGCCGTCAGGAACAGCGGCGTCCAGCCCGGGTCGGTGGAGGGCGCGACGAGGATCTCACCCGGCTCCAGGTGCGCGCCGATCGGGTCGAGCACCACCCTGGCGGTCCCTGTGACCGTCCCCGCCGAGGCGGGGGTGCCGGTGAGCGCGCCCTCCCCCGTCTCGGCCCTGACCGCCAGCGCCTCCGGCTCGGTGCCGTCGGACAGCAGCATCCTGGGCACGTGACGGCGGCGCACCTCCTGCTCGTAGGCGGCTCTGCGCCCGGCCACCAGCTCTCTCAGCGAGCCGCCGGTCAGCGCCTGGCGCGTCTCGCGCAGGTCGAGGAAGTAGACGTCGTCGGCGCTGTCGAGCACGTCCTTGGCCACCAGTTCCTCGCCCACCACGCGCATGCTGCGCCGTACCGCGGCCAGCACCTCGACCGCGTAGTACTTCGGCAGCTCGCGCAGCCCCGCGAACATCCTGGTCCTGCGCAGGGCGAAGGCCGCCAGCCGTCCTCGGAGCCTGCCCTTGGCCGCGGCCATGGCGACGATCGTCCGCACCGCCCGCTCGGCTTCCTGGGCGCCCCTGGCGAACATCGCGTCCGGCGCCAGGTCCTCGTTGTCGAGGCGCAGGTAGTTGGCCAGCACGCCGAGGATGTGCGCGGGCTCGTCGGACCAGCGCGGCATGCCCAGGTCGATCTCGGCGACGCCGCGGTGGCCGTACCTGGACAGGAAGCCCGCGACCGCCCGCTGCGCCCTGAGCTCGCCGCGCTCGTAGGCGTCGGCGAGCTCGCTCACCCGCGCGGACCTGAACTGGCCGGCCGCCTCGGGGTCGGCGGCGATGTCCCTGGCCAGGTGCCACAGCTCCAGGTCCATCTCGGTGGTGGGGTTGTTCGGCAGGCTGCGCAGGACGGCCTGCAGCTGCTCGCCCTTCGCGCCCGACAGCTTCCCCGCAAGGCCCAGGCCCGCGTAGCCGGCGATGGCGATCGGCATGATCGACAGGATCGTCGGGAACGTGCCGCGCAGCACCCGCTCGGCGTGGTCGAGCCGCTGCTCGGCGGTGGCGTCCGGACTGATCGCCAGCCTGGCCTCCAGCTTCTCTCCAAGACGCCTGGTGAAGGCGAGCGCCGCCCGCGGCCTGGCCAGCGCGAGGGCCACGCGCTCGGGCGCGCCGACGCGGCCGGCCGCCCGCATCGCCGTACGGATGAGGGGGAGCATCGAGGTGCTGGTGACCGAGAGCCTGGGGTCCTGCGCGACCTGCTGGAAGATCACCCCCGCGCGGGCCTCGCCGACGGCGAGCATCCGCGGCAGGATCGTCCGGCCCGCCCTGCTCCGGACGGCGGGCGTGATGTCGAGGAACAGCCGCTGCCCCGCCTCGACCATGATGGGCGCTCCGGCCAGCCGGTCGGCGGGTGGGAAGCCGCACAGGGCCGCCGCGCCCGCGCTCACCAGTTCGAAGGCCGCCATCCCCATCGGGGTGAACGGGCGCATGACGCCCTGGGCGACGTTCACCGAGAAGTAGACGCGCAGGCCGTCCTTGTTGGTCTCGGGCACGGGGTAGAGGGTGGTGATCGGCCTGGCCTGGGTGAGCCAGAGCGTGCCGTCGGCGTCGATCGCCCACTCGGTGTCCTGCGGGGAGCCGTAGTGGTCCTCCACCCTGGCGCCCAGCGCGGCCAGCGCGCGCACGCGCTCGTCGGTGAGGCACGGCTCGTCCGAGGGGGTCTCGATCCGCTCGGTGCCGCCTCCGGGCAGCGAGCGGATCGCCACCCGCTTGTCGCCGATCCTGCGCTCGACGATCCGCGTGCTCGCCAGGTCCACCACGAACCTGTCGGGGTTGACCGCCCCGGACACCACGGCCTCGCCGAGCCCGGGAGCGGCGTCGATGACGGCCTCGCGGCGGCGCCCCGTCACCGGGTTGGCGGTGAACATCACACCCGCCACCTCGGCCTCGACCATCCGCTGGAGCACGACCGCCAGCCGTACCGCGGCGTGGTCGATCCCGTTGGAGGCGCGGTAGGCCACCGCCCTGTCGGTCCAGAGAGAGGCCCAGCAGCGGCGGACGGCATCCTGCACGGCCTCGGCCCCGACGACGTTGAGGTAGGTGTCCTGCTGACCCGCGAAGCTCGCGTACGGCAGGTCCTCGGCCGTCGCCGACGACCGCACCGCCACCGCCGCCCCCTCGCCGAGCCGCGCGTAGCACTCGGCGATGGCGGCGCGCACCTCCTCGGGGACCGGGGCCTGCAGCAGCAGCGCTCTCGCCCTGCCCGCCAGTTCGGCCAGCGCGGGGGTGTCCGCCGCCGCCGTGCCCGCCAGCTCGGCGATGACCTCCTTGAGGCCGGCCCCCTCGGCGACGCGGTGGTAGGCCCGCGTGGTCAGGCAGCAGCCGGGGGGCACCGGCAGGCCGGCCCTGGTCAGCTCACCCAGGTTCGCCGCCTTGCCGCCGACCTCGGCGAGCATCGCCGCGTCGATGTCGCCGAACCCGAGTGCGAGCGATGCGCTTGCGGTCTTCATCGGGCGTTCCCCTTGCCGTCAGTCGTGCTACTCACCCTGTTCGTCAGAGTCTGCAGCGCACGGCGGCATGGCGGAATGCCTTTCCGCAAAAAAATTCATCAAGTGATGAACTTCTGTCCTTCGCGCCTGATCACCCCAGGATGCCCACGACCAGTACCTCGGGCCGTACGGCCGGGGAGGCGCCGCTCACGAGGCTGCGGCGGGGGCGTGGCGGCGCACCCACGCCGCCGCGCCTGGCAGGATCTCCTCGACCGGGGCGACCTGCGGATACCAGGTGCGCTCCCACTCCAGGGAGACCCACCCGTCGTAGCCGTGCGCCCGCAGCAGCTCTCCCGCCTCCTCCAGCGGCACGCTGCCCGAGCCCATGGGGACGGGCGTGGTGTCGGTGGCGGAGACGGCGTCCTTCACCTGGACGTAGGCCAGGTGGGGAGCCAGCGCCGCCAGGCTCTGCGCGGGAGACTCCCCGTGCCGCCACGGGTGCAGCAGGTCCCAGAGCGCGACGGCGGCGTCGGGCCTGCCGGTGAGATCGAGCAGCCTGGCCACGGCCGCGCCGGTGGCCATCTTGTCGTGGGTCTCGACGAACACGCGCACGCCCAGGGCGGCGGCCTCGTCGGCGACGGCGCGCAGGCGGCGGGCGCCCACGGCGGGATCGTCCCCGCGCGGGAAGACCCGCACGCCCTGCGCCTCGAGATCGGCCGCCAGGCGGAGATCGGCCAGGAGGGCCTTGACGGCGTCGGTGTCCGCCACCCCGGAGTCGCATATACCGACATATCCCGCCAGGGCGGCGACGGTGAGGCCCGCGTCGGTGATCTGCCGCAGCACCGCCTTCCGCTCCTCGGCCGCCAGCCCCGCGTGCACACCCGTGTCGGGATGCAGCCGCAGTTCGAGCCCTTCACACTTCCCCGCCGCCGCGATCGAGATCGACGACGTCAGGTCCTGCCCCGGCATTCCCAGGGTGCTGACCGCGAGCCTCACTTATGCCTCCACTGCTCTGACGCTCTCACGCATGACCACCTCACCGCTCACCCGCTCCACCCGCGCCTCCTCGCCGAGGTCGAGCGCCATGGCCAGCGCTCTCGCCCCCATGTCGGCCAGCGGCAGCCGTACCGTCGTGAGAGCGGGCACGTGGTCGCGCAGGGTCGTGATGTCGTCGAAGCCGGCCACGGACACGTCCTGCGGCACCCTGACGCCCCTGTCGCGGTAGGAGGCCAGCGCGCCGACCGCCATCACGTCGTTGACCGCGAACACGCAAGTCGCCTCGCCCGTCCTGGCCGCCGCCTCGTAGCCGCCGTCGCGGTCGAAGGGGCCGTGGAGCACCAGCGGCTCGGGCAGCCCCAGCTCGGCGAGCGCGCCGGTGAAGCCGGCGCACCGGTCGGCGGCGGTCAGCAGCCCAGGGGGCCCGGCCAGCACGGCGAAGCGGGTGTGGCCGAGCGCGGCCAGCGACCTGGCCAGGTCGGCGGCGCCTTCACGGTTGGCGGGGGCGACGGTGTCGACGTCGAGCAGGTCCTGGCCGACGCAGGCCACCCTGCCGCCGCTGTCGAGGTAGCGGCCGAGCTCCTCGCGCAGCCTCCCTGTGACGTGCGGGTCGTCCACCCTCGATCCGGCCAGCAGGACGGCCCGCACCCGCTGCGCGTTGAGCGAGGCGACGTAGGCGATCTCCTGCTCGGGATCGCGGTGCGTGGTGCCCACCATGACCAGCAGGCCCTCCTCGGCGGCCACCCGCATGGCGCCGTCGGCCAGCGCGGCGAAGTAGGGGTCGGTGAGGTCGTGAACCACGATGCCGATGACCTTGCTGGCGCCGCGGGCCAGCGTCTGCGCCGCGAAGTTGGTGCGGTAGCCGAGCTCGGCCGCGGCCTGCTCGACCCGGGCGCGCAGGGAGGCGCCCACCTGGCGGGTGCTGCCGTTCAGCACGCGCGAGGCGGTGGCGAGCGAGACGCCCGCCTGTTTGGCGACGTCCTCCAACGTGACCATGAGCCCTCCCGGAAAGCGATTTCCAGTCTGTCAGACCGGCGGCCTTCGCGCGATCGTACGGTAATGACGACGGCAGCCGCCCTCCCCCTCGGGGAAGGCGGCTGCCGGGAAGGGCGTGCTAGCCGAACAGCCAGTCCAGGAGTCCGCCCCTGCGCGGCTCCTCGGCGGGCTGCTGTTGCGTGGGAGCGGGCGCGGGCTGCTCGGTGGCGGCCGGAGGCGCCTCGGTGCTGTCCGAGGACGAGGGGGCCTCGGACCTGGACTCCGAGGGGGACTCCGTCTTCGACGTCCCGTCCCTGGCGGTATCGTCCTTGAGCGAGCGCACGGGGGTGGCGCTCGGCTTGCGGGTGGCGGGGGCGACGGCGCGGCTCACCGTCGGCCTCGGCGTGGGCGTCCTGGTCGGCCGGACGCGAGCCACCGGCTCGGGGCTCTCACTGACCGTCGCGGACGCCTCGGGCGTCTGGGACGGGTCAAGCGGCGGCTCCACCACGGCGTCGGTCTCGGTCTGCTCGATGGGAGCGTCGGTGGCGACGGGCTCCAGCGAACGGCTGGAGGCGCACGCTCCGCCCGCGCAGGAGTCGCCGCCCGAGCCGGTCAGCATCCAGCCGCCCGCCGCTCCGATCACCACGACGGCCGCGGCGCCCGCCAGCAGGAGTCTGGTGCGCCTGCGCACCTCACGCTCGGGCGCCGCGCTGTCCTCGGTCCATCCCGAGCCGAGGAAGCCCCGGGGGGAGGAGTCGCCCGACACGTCGTAACCCTGGTCGAGGGGCAGGTACTGCGCCTCGGTGTCAGGCACGTCCAGCGCGACCACGGGCGGCGTGTCCAGGACCGTCACCAGCGGGACGTCCTCGGCGGCGACGGGGTCGGCCGGACCGGCGGCGACGAGGACGTCGGCGGCCTCGGGAGGGATCTGCTGGGTGGTCGGGGCGGGCGGAGCGGCGGCCTGGGCGGGCGCGGGCGCCTGGTCGGGCGTCCGCGGCTCTCCCTCCGCATCGACGGCGGGCTGCTCGTCGGTGTCGGCCGAGTCAGGGGTCCAGCGGTCCGACAGCACGTCCCCGGTCATCTCGGGCCTGTCGTTCTCGTCGCGCGCCACGGTGAACCTCTCTAGTGCTTACTTGATCGCGCACCTTCCTAACAGACCCCACCACTTTTTGTCCGGATATTTCACAAGTTCCAGCGATCTAGTGCTCCAGGTAGTGCCGCGTCCCCCGCCTCCGAGGTCCACGCCACGTAGCCGTCCGGCCTGATCAGCAGGGCTTCGAAGGGGCTGTCGGCCTTCCCTCTGACGACCTCGGCCCGCGAGCCGACGGCCGAGACCAGGTCGTCCCTTCCCGCCAGGTCGAGGAAGAGCGTGCGCCCCCTCCTCAGCAGCTCGACCAGCGTGACCCTGCCCCCGTCGGTCTCGACGGCGAGATCGGGCGCCATCCAGCCGGCGCCGGGCACCCCGACGTCGTAGACGGTGTCCACGCCGCTGACCATGCCGCTGAGATAGGCGTTGACCTGGTCGAGGCGCATCAGCTCGGCGAACAGCTCGCGCAGCGGGTCCATGCGGGGATCGGGGTCGGCCAGCGCGTTCTGCGCCGCCACGTTCCACCGCACCCTCGCACCGACGGGGTGCCGCTCGGCGTGGTAGGTGTCGAGCAGCCCCTCGGGCGCCCTGCCCTTCACCTGCGCGGCCAGCTTCCAGCCCAGGTTGAAGGCGTCCTCGAGGCCGGTGTTGAGCCCCTGGCCGCCCCACGGGAAGTGGACGTGCGCGGCGTCGCCGGCCAGCAGCACCCGGCCGCTGCGATAGGTCTCGGCCTGCAGGGAGGCGTCGCCGTACCTGGTGAGGCTGCGCGGCTCCGACATCGGGACGGGGAAGCCCGCGATGTGCTCGGCCGCCTCCATCAGCTCCTCGAGCGTGACGGGGGCGTCCCTGTCGGGGTGCGGCCCCCTGTAGTCGTAGGTGGTGATCCTGCCGCCAGGCCAGACGATGAGCCAGCCTCGCGGGGTCCTGTGGTAGCCGCCGGGCAGGCCAGGCGGCAGCCGTACCTCTCCCATGAGGGCGGCCACGCGCGCGCCGCTGCCGGTGAACCGGATGCCCGCGGCCTTGCGGACGGCGCTGCGGGCGCCGTCGCAGCCCACCACGTAGCGGGCCTCGACACCGTTGGACAGGCGCACGTGGTCGTCGTGCTGGACCAGGCCGGTGACCTCCTGCCCGCGCAGGATCGTGGCGCCGAGCGAGACGGCCCGCTCGGCGAAGACATGCTCGGCCCACGCCTGCGGGCTGCCCACGAGCGTCGGGCTGTCCTCGACGACCGCGCCCAGGTCGAGCCCGAACATGCCGGAGAAGTGGAAGCGCACGCTCCCCCAGGTGGAGTGGCCCACCTCGGCCAGCAGCCCGCGCCGCTCCAGGCTCTGCGCGGTGCGCGCATGCAGCGTGCCCGCCCTGGACTCCGCCGACGGTACGGCCCGCCGCTCCACCACCACGACGTCGACCTCCTGGAGGGCGAGTTCGGCGGCGAGCAGCATGCCGACGGGACCGCCGCCGACGACGGCGACATCGAACATGTGAGGTCTCCTCTGGTGAGTACGCGCGACGATGTGCTGAACACCGCTGGCGGTGTGGTGGTTGCGTCAGACGACGGCGGGGCGCAGCCCGGGCCGCGCCTTCCTGGCGAAGGCGAGCGAGACGAGCGCGCCGAGCAGCATGCCGGCCGCCGCGACCAGCACGGCCGTGCGCACCCCTCCCGCCAGCGCCGCGCCGGTGGCCTCGCCGACGCCGCCCACCGCGACGAGCACCGCCAGGCCGATGGCCGAGCCGACCTGCAGCGCGGTGGAGGCCATGCCCGAGGCCACTCCCTGCTGGGCGGGGGCCACGCCGGTGGCGGCGGCGATCCACATGCCGGTCCAGGTGAAGCCCTGGCTGACGCCCATGACCACGATGCCGGGCAGCGCGCTCCAGTAGCTGCCGCCCTCGCTCACCCCGAGCGCCAGCAGCGCGGTGCCTGCCGCGCCGCCGAGCGTGCCGATGAGCAGGGTGGCGCGCATCCCGATGCGCCCCGCCAGCCTGCCGCCGAGCTGGGTGCCCAGCGCGATCAGCAGGGAGGGCAGCAGGAAGGCCAGGCCCGTGGTCACCACGCCGTAGCCGAGCACGGTCTGGAAGTAGACGGTCAGGAAGTACGGCAGGGCGTTGAAGGTGCCGCCGAAGACGAGGATGACCACGATCGCGGGGGTGAGGCTGCGGTTGCGGAACAGGCGCAGCGGCATGAGCGGGTCGCCGCTGCCGCGCTCGACGGCGACGAAGGCGGCCAGCAGGACGGTGGCCGCGACGAAGGCGCCCAGCACCGGCGCGGAGTCCCAGCCGCTCTCGGGGCCCTGAATGAGGGCGAAGGCCAGCAGGCTCACTCCCGCCGTGGCCAGCACCGCGCCCGGAAGGTCGAGGCGCCTGCCGCGCTCACGGGGGCCGTCGGAGGGGATCAGCGCGTAGGCGGCCGCGATGGCCAGCACCGCCAGCGGCACGTTCACGTAGAAGACCGCCTCCCAGCCGAAGGCGCCGGTCAGCAGACCACCGAGCAGGGAGCCGAGCGCCAGGCCGCTGGCTCCCGCGCCGCTCCAGACCGCCAGCGCCGCGTTGCGCGCCCTGCCCTCCTCGAACAGGGTGTTGACCAGGGAGAGCGTGGCGGGGAAGAGCAGCGCGCCGCCCAGGCCCTGCACGGCCCTGATCACGACCAGGGCGGCGGGTCCTGTGGCCAGCCCCGCCGCCAGGGAGGAGAGGGCGAACAGCGCCAGCGCGGCGACGAACATCCTGCGCCGCCCGGCCAGGTCGGCCAGCCGCCCGCCGAGCAGCAGGAAGCCGCCGTAGGCGACGGCGTAGGCGCTGGAGACCCATTGCAGGCTCTGCGCGGAGAAGCCGAGGTCGCTGCCGATGTCGGGCAGGGCGACGACCACGATGAAGAAGTCGAGTGCGGTGATGAGCTGCGAGAGCGCCAGCAGGGCGAGCGTCCAGCGGGTGTGCGGCATGGAATCCTTCAACCGTCCGGGAAATACGAACAGTACGAGATTCTCGTACGATCGAACGACAGGCGTCAAGTTCGATAGTTCCGTACAATGGTTGGATGACGGCGCTTCATCCCACGAGAGAGCAGATCCAGCTGGTCGAGGTCCTGGCCGCGCTCGGCCACCCGGTGCGGGCCCAGATCGTCCGCACGCTCTCGGCGCAGCCGCCCGACACGGAGATGTTCTGCGGTTCGGTCCTGCCCGACGTCCCCAAGTCCACGCTGACCAACCACTGGCGCGTGCTGAGGGAGGCCGGGGTCATCGTCCAGCGCCCCGAGGGGCGCAAGCTCTTCATCACCCTGCGCCGCGCCGACCTCGACGCCCGCTTCCCCGGCCTGCTCGACCTGGTGGTCCAGGAATCCCACGCGATGTGAACGAAGCGGGAGCCCGCGGCGGCCATGATGACCGGCATGGTTACCACCCATCCCGGCGCGGACGCCATCGCGGGCCTGCGCGCCCACGCCCGGTCGGCCCGGCGCCTGGCCGTGGCCGTGCTCGTCGCCTCGATCGCCTCGCTCGCCACGGCGCAGATGCTGGCCGAGCGGGCGCCGACCAGGGAGGGCACGCGGCCCTTCGCGTGGCTGGCGCTGGCCGTGCTCGCGCTGGCCGTCCCGGCCATGGCGTTGACACAGGCGGCCTGGGGCGCGCGCTCGCGCCGGGTGCGCGTGCGCGAGCAGGCGCTCTACGCCAAGGTCTCGTCAGGGCCTCGGCAGGCGGCCTCCAGGCTGGGGATCGCCGCGGGCTGGGCGGTGACCCTGCTGCTCGGCTTCACCGTGCCGCGCCTGTTCAGGGAGTCCGCGCTGTACGGCCTGGCCACGGCGATGAGCCAGGCGATCGAGGTCGTCGCGCTGGCCGGGCTGGCCGCAGCGGTGTTCTTCGCGATCTGGTGGATGCGCGACACCCTGGCGCACGCGGCCGCCTCCCCCGGCGACCCGTGGGATCCGGGACACCGGGGGCCCGGCCGGGAGCGCCGCCCGGCGTGGGCGGGGGCGGCGGCGGCCACCTGCGCGCTCGTGGCGGCCCGCGCCCACCTGTGGGAGCCGGCCACCTGGCTGCTGTGCGCCCTGCTCGCCCTGACCCTCGCCTGCCTGCTGGCGGCATGGGCGGGAACCCGGCGACAGGAAGGACTAGTTACTCATGAGTAGCATAGGGGGCGAACCAGTCCTGCAACGAGGAGCGAATCCGTGCCTTCCTCTCGTGACGTCGTTTTCGTCGACGGCGTTCGCACGCCGTTCGGCAAGTCGGGGCCCAAGGGCCTGTACGCGGAAACCCGCGCTGACGACCTGGTCGTCCGCGTCATCCGTGAGCTCATCAGGCGCAATCCGAACCTTCCTCCCGAGCGGGTGGACGAGGTCGCGATCGCGGCGACCACCCAGATCGGCGACCAGGGCCTGACGATCGGCCGCTCGGCGGCGGTGCTGGCGGGGCTGCCCAAGAGCGTGCCCGGCTACGCGATCGACCGCATGTGCGCGGGCGCGATGACCGCGGTGACCTCGGTCGCCGGCGGCATCGCCTTCGGCGCGTACGACGTGGCCATCGCCGGCGGCGTCGAGCACATGGGCCGCCACCCGATGGGCGAGGGCGTCGACCCCAACCCCCGTTTCCTGTCGGAGAAGCTCGTGGACGGCAGCGCGCTGGTCATGGGCATGACCGCGGAGAACCTGCACGACCGCTACCCGGCCATCAGCAAGGAGCGCGCCGACGCCTACGCCGCGCTGTCGCAGGAGAAGGTCGCCAAGGCCTACGCCGACGGCAAGATCCAGCCCGACCTGGTGCCCACGGCCATCAGGACGGCCGAGAAGGGCTGGGGGCTCGCGGTCGCCGACGAGGCGCCGCGCCCCGGCACCACCGTCGAGGGCCTGGCCGGGCTGAAGACGCCCTTCCGCGCCCACGGCCGCGTCACGGCGGGCAACTCCTCCGGCATCAACGACGGCGCCACCGGCTGCGTCCTGGCCGCCGCCGACGTGGCCGCCGAGCTCGGGCTCACGCCCAAGATGCGCCTGGTCTCCTACGCCTTCGCCGGCGTCGACCCCGAGGTCATGGGCGTCGGCCCGATCCCCTCGACCGAGCGGGCGCTGCGCCTGGCGGGCCTGTCCATCGACGACATCGGCCTGTTCGAGATCAACGAGGCCTTCGCCGTCCAGGTGCTCGCCTTCCTCGACCACTTCGGCATCCCCGAGGACTCCGAGAAGGTCAACGCCTACGGCGGCGCGATCGCCTTCGGCCACCCGCTGGCCTCCTCAGGCGTGCGGCTGATGACGCAGCTGGCCCGCCAGTTCGGCGAGCGGCCCGACGTGCGCTACGGCATCACCACCATGTGCGTCGGCATGGGCATGGGCGGCACGGTCATTTGGGAGAACCTGGCATGAGCAACATCAACGACCTTTTCGCCGGCGAAGTGGTCACCAAGGCCCTGGTGCGCGACGTCGAGCTGCCCCACGGCGCGGGCACGATGGCGCTGATCACCCTCGACAACGGCTTCGACCACACCAAGCCGAACACCTTCGGCCCCGCCGGGCTGACGCTGCTGAACGAGGCGATCGACGCGATCGCGGCCAGGACCGACCTGGCGGCCGTCGGCGTCACCGGCAAGCCGTTCATCTTCGCGGTCGGCGCCGACCTCAAGGGCGCGGCGCTGGTGCGCACCCGCGAGGAGGCGCTGCAGATCGGCAGGCTGGGTCACGAGGTCTTCCGCCGCCTCGGCGAGCTGGACGTGCCGAGCTTCGCCTTCGTCAACGGCGCGGCCATGGGCGGCGGCCTGGAGATCGCGCTGCACTGCACCTACCGCACCATCTCCTCGGGCGTGCCCGCCGTGGCGCTGCCCGAGTGCTTCCTCGGCCTGGTGCCGGGATGGGGCGGCACCCAGCTGCTCCCCCGCCTGATAGGCCCGGCCAAGGCGATCAAGCTCATCGTCGAGAACCCGCTGTCGCAGAACCGCATGATCAAGGGGCGCGACGCGTTCGCGCTCGGCGTCGCCGACGCGATGTTCGAGCCCGCCGACTTCCTCGAGGAGTCACTGCGCTGGGCCGCCCAGGTGCTGGGCGGCTCGGTCACGGTCGAGCGGCCCGCGATCGAGGAGGACTGGGACAAGGCCGTCGCCGACGCCCGCTTCCTGGTCGACATGAAGCTGCGCGGCGCGGCCCCCGCTCCCTACCGGGCGCTCGACCTCATCGCATCGGCGAAGGACGCCTCCCGCGACGCCGGGTTCGCCGCCGAGGACGAGGCGCTGGCCGACCTGCTCATGGGCGACGAGCTGCGGGCCGGGCTCTACGCCTTCGACCTGGTGCAGCGCAGGGCCAAGCGACCCGCGGGCGCACCCGACAAGGCGCTGGCCCGCAAGGTCACCAAGGTCGGCGTGGTGGGCGCGGGCCTGATGGCCTCGCAGATGGCGCTGCTGTTCGCCCGCCGCCTCGAGGTGCCCGTCGTGCTGACCGACCTCGACCAGGCCCGCCTGGACAAGGGCGTCGGCTACGTGCACGCCGAGGTGGACAAGCTGCTGTCCAAGGGCAGGGTCAGCCAGGACCACGCCAACAGGCTCAAGGCGCTGGTGACCGGGTCGCTGACCAAGGACGCCTTCGCCGACGCCGACTTCGTCATCGAGGCCGTCTTCGAGGACATGGGCGTCAAGAAAAAGGTCTTCGCCGAGGTCGAGGAGCACGTCTCGGCCGAGTGCGTGCTGGCGACCAACACCTCCTCGCTCTCGCTCAGCGAGATGGGCTCCGAGCTCAGGCACCCCGAGCGCCTGGTCGGCTTCCACTTCTTCAACCCGGTCGCGGTGATGCCGCTGCTGGAGATCATCAAGGGCGACTCGACCGACGACGCCACGCTCGCCACCGCCTTCTCGGTGGGCAGGTCGCTGAAGAAGTCGGCCGTGCTGGTCAAGGACGCGCCCGCGTTCGTCGTCAACAGGCTGCTGACCCGCTTCATGGGCGAGGTCATCGCGGCCGTGGACGAGGGCACGCCGCTGGAGCTGGCCGAGCACTCCCTCGACGACCTCGGCCTGCCGATGTCTCCGTTCGCGCTGCTGCAGCTGGTCGGCCCTGCGGTCGGCCACCACGTGTCGGAGACGCTGCACGCGGCCTTCCCCTCCCGCTTCGGGGTGTCGGAGAACATGGCCAAGCTGGTCGCCTCCGGCAAGCCGGGCGTCTACGCCCCCGACTTCTCTCTCGACCCCGAGGCGGTGGCGCTGTTCGCCGGCGGCGAGCACCCCTCGACGGCCGAGCAGGTGCGCGAGCGGGTCCTGGGGGCGCTGGCCGAGGAGATCAGGATCATGCTGGACGAGGGCGTGGTCGCCGCGGCGCAGGACATCGACCTGTGCATGATCCTCGGCGCGGGCTGGCCTTTCCACCTCGGTGGCGTCACGCCGTACCTCGACCGCGCGGGCTTCGCCCAGCCGCGCTTCCTCGAGCCCGGAGTCGCCTCGGTTCCCGCCTGATGCCCGATCGGTCTCGCTCGACTCGCCCCACGCCGTGGTCTTCTAGCGTGGGGCGATGAGAGCGATCAAGATACTGGCCCTCACGGGGGCGTTCATGATGGCCGCGACCGCTCCGGCGCTGGCCGAACAGCGGCCGAGGTCCTCGCTGAAGGTGGCGGTGACCGTGGCCGACACCGCGAAGACCGTCAGGCTCACCTGCGACCGCGACGGGGGCGACCACCCCACGCCCCGGGCGGCCTGCCGCCTGCTGCGCGCGGTGAAGGGCAGGCCCGCCAGGCTCGAGGTGAGGAAGAACCCGATCTGCACCAAGGAGTTCAGGCCGCACACCGTCGAGATCTGGGGCGCCTGGCGGGGCAAGCCCGTCCGCTTCACCAAGACCTACTCCAACGCGTGCCTGATGAAGGCCGCAGGCGGAGCGGTCTTCACGCTCTGACGCGCCGCCGGAGGACCAGCCAGGCCGCCCCCGCGACCGCGAGCAGGCCGAGCGCCGCGCCGTAGGGCAGGAGCGAGGCGGAGGCGGCCAGGGCCGGCGCGGTCGAGGGAGCGGGGGCGGGGGCGGCGGGGGCCACCGTGCCGGCGGCAGGCGCGACCGCCGCCTTCGACGACCCTGGCGGGCGCACCTGGCCCCACGGGTCCTTGCCGCCGTTCATCTCCAGGTAGCGCGGGAGCATGGCCTTGAGCTCGGGATCGAGCGGCTTGACCGCCAGCGCGCCCGGCACCTGGAGGGTGCCGATCTCGAACGGGGCGAACCACCCCTGGATCGCCTCGACCTTCCACCGGCCCGCGGGCAGGGCGAGCGCGGCGGCGTAGTGGGCCTTCTCCTTCAGCTCGACGCCGGTGAACTCCAGGCTCCTGGCGCCGTCGGTGAACTTCAGCCCGACCTTGCCCAGGTCGGGCCCCTCGTAGGGATGGGTGCCGTGCTGAAGCATCCAGAAGCCCACGGTGTAGGTGGCCTCCGCCTGGAAGGAGGCGGGCACCGGGTCGAGGTAGGTGGCGGCCCAGCCCCCCGCCCTGGCGGGCGCCGCGAGGGCCAGGCCGGGCAGCAGGAGCGCGAGCACGAGCAGAATGCGTCTCATGCTCCGAATACACCGGAGCGCGAGAGGAGGTTCCCTCCGGGTCGCGGCTGAGCGTGGCAGAGGCCCAGCCGTCGGACCTGTACGACCGGGTGCCTCATGCCCTCGGCCCGCTGCGTCAGAAGCCCTGGCCCTTCGGCCCTGGTGCGCGGTAGCCGCGGACGGTGCTGTGGCGGTAGCCGTACAGGAAGTAGATCACCACGCCGATCAGCAGCCAGGCGAAGAACCGCAGCCACGTCTCCACCGGCAGGTTCATCATCAGGTAGAGGCAGGCGAGCACCGAGGCGATCGGCAGCACGGGCACCAGGGGCACCCGGAAGGCGCGCGGCAGGTCAGGGCGGGTCCGGCGAAGGATGATCACGCCCGCCGACACCACGACGAACGCGAACAGGGTGCCGATGTTGACCAGTTCGGCCAGCGCGCCGAGCGAGATGAACCCCGACAGCACCATCGTGACGAACCCGACGATCAACGTGATCCTGGCGGGCGTGCCGTAGACGGGGTGGACCTTGGCCAGGGTGCGCGGCAGCAGCCCGTCACGGCACATGGCGAACAGCACCCTGGTCTGGCCGAGCATCAGGATCATGACCACGGTGGTCAGGCCCGCAATGGCGCCGATGCTGATCAGGCCGGCGATCCACGGCTGACCGACGGCGGTGAAGGCGTCGGCCAGCGGGGCGTCCTCGCTGAGCCGGCTGTAGGGCTGCATGCCGACCACGACGAGCGACACCGCGACGTAGAGCAGCGTACAGATGACCAGCGAGCCGATGATGCCGCGGGGCAGGTCGCGCTGCGGCTCGATGGTCTCCTCCGCCGCGGTGGCCACGATGTCGAAGCCGATGAAGGCGAAGAAGACGATCGCCGCCGCGGAGAAGATGCCGATGACGCCGAAGGCGACGGGCGTGATGCCGAACAGCACCTGGATCAGCGGCGCGCCCAGGCCCTCCACCGCGGGGGTGGCCTTGGGGGCCGGGATGAAGGGCGTGTAGTTGGCCGTGCGGATGAAGAAGAGGCCCGCGATGATGACCAGCAGGATCACCGTGACCTTGATCACCACGATGGCGAGGTTGACCCTGGAGGACAGCTTGATGCCCGCCACGAGGATGCCGGTCAGGATCGCCACGATCAGCATCGCCGGGTAGTTGATGCCGGCCAGGTCGGGCAGGGGGATGCCGATCGTGGCCAGCAGCGAGGTGAAGTAGCCCGACCAGCCGACCGCGACCACCGCCCCCGCCAGGGCCATCTCCAGCATCAGGTCCCAGCCGATGATCCAGGCGGGGAACTCGCCGAGCGTGGCGAAGGCGAAGGTGTAGGCCGAGCCCGCGACCGGGATGGTCGAGGCGAACTCGGCGTAGCAGAGCGCGGCCAGGCCGCACACGATGGCGGCCACCACGAACGAGAGCGCGACGGCGGGCCCCGCGGTCTCCCTCGCCACCCTGCCCGTCAGTACGAAGATGCCGGTGCCGACGATGACTCCGATGCCGAACACGGTCAGGTCGACGGCCGACAGGCGCCGCTTGAGCCGGTGCTCGGGCGCCTCGGTGTCCTCGATCGACTGCTCGACGCTCTTGGTCCTCATTATCTCTGCCACGTCGTGATCGTTCCCTCACGATGGGCGATCATGCAGCCCGCAGGCTCGTCCTTGTGGCCGGAGTCTCTCCGGGTCGTCTCGGGGTTCGCCCCGATGACCTGGGCTTCTCGCTCCGCCATGGTGAGAGGCATGTTCGGCGATCTGCTCGACACCCTGGCCGCCCAGGACCTCGTCCTGATGTGGCCGCTCCTGCTCGCCTTCCTCACCCTGGACGCCTCGGTGGGCGTCGGCCTCATCGTCCCGGGTGACGCGCTGCTCATCGTCGCGGGCACCACGGCGGGCAGCCCGCCCGAGGTCCTGGCGCTCATCGCGGCCGGGGTCGTGGCCTGCGTGGCGGGCGCCTCGGGAGGCCACTGGGCGGGCAGGACGCTCGGCCCACGGCTGCGCCACGGAAGGCTCGGCCGCAGGATCGGCGAGGAGCGCTGGGAGCGGGCCGAGGAGCTGTTCGAGCGCAGCCGGTGGGCGCTGGCCGTGGCCTACTACCTGCCCGTGGTGCACGCCCTCACCCCCGCGGTGGCGGGGGCCCTGGGCATGCCGTACAGGAGGTTCATGCCGTGGGCGGTGATCGGCGGCACCGCCTGGGTGAGCACCTACGTGACGCTCGGCGCGGTCGCAGGCGGCGTGGTGCGCGAGCACGCCGAGCTGCTGCTGCCGGTGGCGGCGGTGGCGGCCCTGGTCGTCGTGGCCGTCTCCGCCGCCGTGCGCAGGGCGATCAGCCCTGGGCGGGCTGGTTCTCCAGAGCCGAGCTCCGCTTCGCGACCGCCTCGGTGATGTCGCGGGCGAGGTCCTGCCCCGTCAGCCCCGCGTAGCCCAGGATCTTCGGCCGCTTGGCGTGGTCGAGGAACTCCTGCGGGATGCCGAAGGTGCGCACCGGCACGTCGATGTCGTGGTCGCGCAGCAGGCGGGCGACCGCGTCGCCGACGCCGCCCACCCTGCCGTTGTCCTCCACGACGGCGACCAGCTTGTGGGCGGCGGCCGCGTCGGCGAGCGCGTCGTCGAGCGGCTTGACCCAGCGGGGGTCGACCACGGTGGCGGAGATGCCCTGCGCGTCGAGCAGCACGGCGGCCTCCATCGCGGCCTGCGCCATCGGGCCGACGGCCACCAGCAGCACGTCGGGCTCGCCGCTGCGCAGCACGTCCATCTCGCCGAGCCTGCCGACCGCCTCGACAGTGGCGGCCACGGGGCCCTTGGGGAAGCGCAGCACGGTCGGCGCGTCGTCCACTGCGACCGCCTCGCGCAGCAGCTCGGTCAGCCGCTCGCCGTCGCGCGGTACCGCGATGCGCAGCCCGGGGACGACCTGCAGGATGGACAGGTCCCACATGCCGTTGTGGCTGGCTCCGTCGTCGCCGGTGACGCCCGCCCTGTCGAGGACCACCGTGACCGGCAGCCGGTGCAGGGCGACGTCCATCAGCAGCTGGTCGAAGGCCCTGTTGAGGAAGGTGGCGTAGACGGCGACGACCGGGTGCAGCCCGCCGAGCGCCAGGCCCGCGGCGCTGGTGAGGGCGTGCTGCTCGGCGATGCCGACGTCGTAGGTGCGGTCGGGGAAGGCCTCGGCGAAGGCGTTGAGACCCGTGGGGTGGAGCATGGCGGCGGTGATCGCCACCAGGTCGTCGCGCTCCTTGCCGAGCGCGACCAGCTCCTCGCTGAAGACGTTGGTCCAGATGCGGCCCTTGGGCTTCTCCACGCCCGTGGCCCTGTCGAAGGCGCCGGGCGAGTGGAACTGGTCCTCGTCGTGGTTCTCCGCGGGGGCGTAGCCGCGGCCCTTCTGGGTGAGGGCGTGCACGATGACGGGCCCGCCGAAGCCGCGCGCCTTGCGCAGGGCCTCCTCCACGGCCTGCTCGTCGTGGCCGTCGATCGGGCCGACGTACTTCAGGCCGAGGTCCTCGAACATCACCTGGGGCGCCAGGACGTCCTTGACGCCCTTCTTGAAGCCGTGCAGCGCGTCGTAGACGACGGGAACGTTTCCGATCTTGTTCTTGACGAACTCGAGCATGTCCTCGTAGCGGCGGTTGACCCGCAGCTTGGCCAGGTGCGTGGCCAGCCCGCCGATGGTGGGCGAGTAAGAGCGGCCGTTGTCGTTGACGACGATCACGCACGGCAGGTCCTTGACCGCGGCGATGTTGTTGAGCGCCTCCCATGCCATGCCGCCGGTGAGGGCTCCGTCGCCGATCACCGCGACCGCCACCCTGTCGCGCTCGCCGCGCAGCTTGAACGCCTTGGCCAGGCCGTCGGCGTAGGACAGGGCGGTGGAGGCGTGGGAGTTCTCCACGAAGTCGTGCGGCGACTCGGCCTGGCTCGGGTAGCCGGACAGGCCGCCCTCCTGCTTGAGCGCGTCGAAGCCGTCCGAGCGCCCTGTGAGCATCTTGTGGACGTAGGACTGGTGGCCGGTGTCCCAGATGATCGGGTCGCGCGGCGAGTCGAAGACCCTGTGCAGCGCGATGGTGAGTTCGACCACACCCAGGTTGGGGCCCAGGTGCCCGCCGTTCCTCGCACAGGAGTCGACCAGCAGATCACGAACCTCCTGGGCGAGCTGTGGCAGCTCCTCGGCCGCCAGCCGTTTGACGTCGTGCGGTCCCTTGATCGAGGCCAGCAGCCCGCTCACGGAATCATCCCCTCATCCACTCGCCAACGGATCGAGTCTAGTTCGTGGACCACGCGATGACTCACCGGAGTCAAATGCACCCTGATTTGTCCGATCTTGGCCTAGGGTTTACCCACTATGAACACTGTCCCCCTGAGGAAACTTCCGTCACTTGTGGCCGCCGGGCTGGTGCTGGCCATGGCCGGCGTCGGCACGGCAGGCGTCGCCCAGGCCTCCGCCGCCACCACCACGGAGGCCGCGCAGGTGGCGCCCCCCCGAGGGAAGGCCGCGGCCACGAGCAGCCCGTTGTACAAGACGGGGACGCTCGCGCGCTCCAACTGCGCTCCCGGCGAGATCCAGCGCGGCAGCACCGCCGCCTACAAGCACTTCCTCCAGGCTTTCACCAACTGCCTGAACCGCGCGTGGGCCGCCGAGTTCAAGCAGGCCAGGATGCCCTTCTCCAAGCCGCGCCTGCGGATCATCACGACCAAGCGCAACACCGCCTGCGGCAGGTGGCTGACCGGCGCCTCCGGCGTGTACTGCTCCTCCGACAGGACCATGTACATGTTGATCACCAAGACGGAGCTGCGCAATCCTTCGCCCGTCGGCATCGGCCGCCTGATGGCGCACGAGTACGCCCACCACGTGCAGCAGGTCGCCGGCATCATGCCGTGGTACGGCCAGGTGCACTGGCGCGCCAGCAAGGCGGGCAAGCTCGCCTACTCACGCCGTCTCGAGCTGCAGGCCGAGTGCCTGTCGGCGGTCTTCATGAAGTCGGTCAAGGACACGCTGCCCGTGGACGAGGCCTACTACCAGCAGATCATCGACTGGTTCGGCGAGAAGGGCGCCTCAATCTGGCCGCAGAACGACCACGGCTCCAGCCGTAACCAGGCCAGGTGGATGCAGCGCGGCTGGGACTACGGTGCCGCCGCCGCGTGCAACACCTGGAACGTCTCCGCCAAGTACGTCTCCTAGCCCGCTCCCCGCCGGCGGTCGCGCCTTCCGGCGTGACCGCTTGGTGGTCTAAAGTCCTGTGACTATGCGTTCCCCCCTATTCGCCGTGCTTTCCGGCGCCCTCGCGAGCCTCCTGTTCGCCGGTACGGCTGCCGCGGGCACCCCCGCCTTCCCGCCGGTGCTGACCTCGAACAAGGTCTACAAGAGCGGCGCGATGGAGCTCAAGGAGTGCCAGGAGCAGCCGATCCAGCGCGACGACCTGGACGGTGCCAGGGTGTACCTGGAGTTCGTGCTCGACTGCCTCAACGACTCGTGGAGCCGTCAGCTCGCCAAGGCGAAGATCCCCTTCAGCAAGCCGAAGTTCGGCGTCGTCAGCAAGGCCGGCCAGTCGGTCGGCAAGTGCGGCAAGTTCCCCGCGGGCGCGCAGGCGCTCTACTGCCCGCCCGAGCGCAAGATGACGGTCCTGCTCGACCCCGCCATCCTGTCCGAGCCCACCGAGCTGTTCCTCATGGAGGTCGTGGCGCACGAGTACGGCCACCACATCCAGGAGCTGACCGGCATGATCGACGTCGTCGACCGCAGGAAGGGCAAGAGCAAGGCCCGCATCTACGACGAGGCCCGCAGGATCGAGCTGCAGGCCGAGTGCTTCTCCGGCGCCTTCATCGGCAGCGTGTGGCAGTCGCTCGGCCGCCGCGACTTCGACTTCAAGTACATCCTCAAGGTCGCCCAGGCGGGCTTCGACGACGGGATCCACGGCAAGCCTGCCAACATCGCCTACTGGCTGAAGAGGGGCTTCGACGCCGAGTCGCCGAACGCCTGCAACACCTTCAGCGCTCCCAAGGCCCGCGTCTCCTAAGCATGTCGTGATTTTTCACTTGATGTCCGCGGTCTTAGCTGATCGCGGACATCAATCATTTTTCAAGCGCATGTCTGGACAATGCGCCCCATGAGATTCCCCTTTCTCGGCGCCGCCGCCACCGTGGTGCTGGCCGTCCTGCTCGTCGGCGGCACCGCCGTCCCCGCCTCAGCCGCCTCGGGCGCCTATCCGATCAAGGGCCCGCGGCTGACCAAGAACACGTTGTACGGCGGCGGCCCGCTCAAGGCCTCCTCCTGCCCCGAGAGAGCGATCACCGCCGACGACCGCGCCTCGGCCAGGCGGTACGTGATGGGCGTCTACGAGTGCCTGAACAACTCGTGGGGTGAGCGCTTCGCCGCGATGGGCGTGAAGTTCACCAGGCCGGGCATCAGCTTCACCACCAGGCCGACCGCGACGTTCTGCGACGAGAAGGTGGGCGACGCGGCGGGCGTCTACTGCACGCCTGAACGGCGTTTCACCATCGTGCTGGACAAGAAGGCGCTGGAGTATCCCTACGACCTGTTCCTGTTCGACACGGTGGCCCACGAGTACGCCCACCACGTCCAGAACCTGACGGGCATCACCCGTGCCTTCGAGTACGAGCCCTTCAGCGGCAGGAAGGAGGAGCTCGAGCAGACCCGCCGCTTCGAGCTTCAGGCCGAGTGCCTGGCGGGCGTCTTCATCGGCAGCGTCTGGGACTCCCTCGACCGCACGGACGCCGACTGGCAGGAGCTGCTGCTCATCGACAGGCAGAGCGGCGACGAGGTGAGCAAGGTGCGCGACCACGGCAAGGGCCGCAACATCGCCGACTGGCTCGACAGGGGTTTTCGCACCGCCGACCCCGCCTCGTGCAACACCTGGACGGCCCCCGCCTCCAAGGTCTCCTAGCCGCCCACCCTGGCCAGCGCCTCGAGCGGATCGGCCAGCACGTGCGCGAAGGCCAGCTCGGCCGCGCCGACCAGCGTGGCGTCGTCGGCCAGCTCGGAGGTGCGCAGCCGCAGCTTCTCCCTGTGGGCGGGCAGCGCGTCGATCGCGAGGCGGCTGCGCACCTGGGCGGCCGAGCCGAGATAGACCTCGCGCAGCATCCCTCCGAAGATCACCATCTCCGGGTTGAAGATGTTGACCAGGTTGGCCACGCCGAGGCCGAGCCAGTCGCCCACGCGGCTCAGCGCGGCCTGCGCCACGATGTCACCCCTGTCGGCGGCGTCGACCACGGCCCTGACCGCGTCGCGTCCGAGGGGCCCCTCGGTGGTGCGGCCCGCCGCCTCCAGCAGCGCCCGCTCCCCCACCTCGGCCTCCAGGCAGCCGTGCGAGCCGCACCCGCACAGCCGTCCGCCGGGGTGGACCACCATGTGGCCCACCTCGCCGCCGAACCCCTCGTGCCCGCCGAGCAGGTGCCCGCCCGCGATCACCCCTCCGCCCACGCCGACGTCGCCGTGCAGGTAGATCAGGTCTCTCACGGACACGCCGACGCCCCTGGTGTGCTCGGCCAGCGCGCCGAGGTTGGCGTCGTTGCCGACGCTGACCTGCAGGCCGAGGCCCAGCTTCCTGGCCAGCGCCTCGCCGAAGGGGGCCTCCGCCTGCAGGAGGTTGGGGCCGTACCTGACGACCCCGTCGCTCCTGTCCACGCCGCCCGAGACCGCGGCCGCCGCTCCCACGCAGACGGTGTCCGCGCGGGTCTTGCGGTGCATCTGCCTGGCGAAGGCCGCCAGCGCGCCGACGACCTCCTCCAGGTCGAAGGCGCCGCGCCGCCGTACGGACTCGCGCCGGTCGAGGATCACCCCGCCCAGCCCGACCCGGGCCGCCGCGAGCCGGTCGGGGCCGACGTCGAAGGCGAAGACGTAGACCCGCGAGGACTCGGGCCGCACCACGAGCGAGGGGCGACCGGCCCTGCCCGTCTCGCGCGGCAGTTCCTCGCGCACCAGGCCCGCGGCGGTCAGGTCGGAGGTGAGGGCCATGATCGTGCTGCGGTTCAGGCCCATCCTGGAGGTCAGCTCGGCCCTGGAGGTGGGCCCGCCCAGGTGGACATGGCGAAGCAGCGCGCCGAGGTTGTGACGCCTGATCTCCTCCTGGGACGGGCCCGCTCGCATCGTCAGTGGATCCTTTGCCGTGCCGAAGTCGCTGATCACCTTAGACCAGCGGCGGCCGCCCTACGACGGGCGAGCGCGTCCACCCCTGCCGCCAGCAGAAGCACCGATCCCGTGACGATGTACTTGACGCTGGAGCCGTAGCCCATGAGACCCATGCCGTTGTCGATGACCGCGATGACCGCGCCGCCGAGGACGGCGTCCATCACGCGGCCCTTGCCGCCGAACAGGCTGGTGCCGCCGATCACGGCGGCGCCGACGGCGTAGAGCAGCACCTGGCTGCCGCCGGTGTTCGGGTCGACGGAGGCGCCCCTGGAGGCGGCGATGATGCCGCCGATCGCCGCGATGCCGGAGCAGATCACGAACGCGCTGATCTTGATCCGGTCCACGTTGATGCCCGCCCTGCGCGAGGCCTCCGCGTTGCCGCCGACCGCGTAGATGTGCCTGCCGAAGGCGGTACGGCGCAGCACGAACGTCCACACGACCAGCAGGGCCAGCACGATCGGCACCACGATGGGCACGCCGGTGAGCGAGACCAGGCCGGGGTTGCGGCTGCGCTCCAGGTTGAGCACGTAGACCGCGAGACCGGCGATCACCGCCATCGTGCCGACGCGCGCGGCGATCAGCGAGGCGGGGTCGGCGACCAGGCCGCGCCGCGACCGCTTCAGCGACCTGACGACCTGGACGGCCGCGTAGCCGCCGACCCCGACCAGGAACAGGCCCCAGCCGAGCATCGGGGTGAGGTTCCTGTTGGCGATGGCCAGGATCGTCTCGTCGCGGATGGAGATGTTGGTGCCCTCCTCCAGGAGCACGAGCAGCACGCCCTGGAAGGCGAGGAAGCCCGCCAGCGTGACGATGAAGGAGGGTATGCCGAGTTTGGCCACCAGCACGCCCAGCACCAGGCCGATGAGGACACCGGTGAGGATGGCCGCCAGCACGCTGACGTACCAGGGCATGCCCATGTCGGTCAGCGTCACGGCGAGCACGGCGGCGCACACGCCGCTGGCGAAGCCCGCCGACAGGTCGATCTCGCCCAGCAGCAGGACGAAGACCAGGCCCATGGCGATGACGGTGATCTGGCCGCCCTGGGTGAAGAGGTTGGCGAAGTTGACGGGGGTGAGGAAGGTGGGCCGCAGCAGCGCGAAGACGGTGCAGAGCACGACCAGGCCGAGCACGGCGGGCAGCGCGCCCATGTCGCCGCCGCGCACCCTCTCGGTGTAGGCGCGGGCACTGTTGCCGATGGAGGGCTGCCGCACCGCGGTGACGATGGCCTCGTCGTTGGCCAGGAGCTTGCTCATGTCGAGACCCCGTTCGTGAGGCCCAGGTCTCCGCTGCGCCCCGAGGTGATGAGTTCGACGACCTGCGCGTGGGTCACATCGGCGGTCTTGACCTGGGCTGCCATCCGCCCGAGGTAGAGCGCGGCGATCCGGTCGGAGACGGCGAACACGTCGTTCATGTTGTGCGAGATCAGCACGACCGCCAGACCCTTGTCGGCGAGCCTGCGGACCAGTTCGAGCACCTGCGCGGTCTGCGCGACGCCGAGCGCGGCGGTGGGCTCGTCGAGGATGACGACCTTGCTGTTCCACAGCACGGCCTTGGCGATGGCGACGGTCTGCCGCTGCCCGCCCGAGAGGCTGGAGACCTGCTGCCTGATGGACTTCACGGTCCTGACCGACAGGCTGGTGAGGGTCTGCTGGGCCATCTCCTCCATCGTGGCCTCGTCGAGCACCAGCCCGCTCCTGCGCTCCCTGCCCAGGAACATGTTCTGGACGATGTCGAGGTTGTCGCAGAGCGCGAGGTCCTGGTAGACGATCTCGATGCCCAGCTCGCCCGCGTCGCGGGGGCCGCCGACGTGCACCTGCTCGCCGTCGAAGAGGTAGTCGCCCGCGTCGATCGGGTAGATGCCGCCGATGCACTTGACCAGCGTGGACTTGCCCGCGCCGTTGTCGCCGACCAGTGCGGTGATCTCGCCCCTGTAAGCGGCGAAGGTGACGTCGTGCAGGACCTGGACGGGACCGAAACTCTTGTCGATCCCTCTCACTTCAAGAACGGGGTTCATATGCTCCTCCGCAGGGGTACGGCTGCCGCCAGCCGTACCCCTGACCGCGTTTACTGGATTCCGGCCTCGGTGCACTTGGCGGCGAACTCGCCCGTGCACAGCTCGTCCTTGGTGACGAAACCGTCGGCCACGACGTCCTTCACGCTGTCGAAGAAGATCCCCTGGGGGTCGAGCAGCACGGCGGGCACGTCCTGACCGCTCTCGGTGTCCTTGACCGTGCCGGTGGCCGAGGGCTTCTCACCCTTGGCCAGGGAGACCGCCAGCGCGGCCGCCGCGTCGGCCTCCTTCTTGATCGCCTTGTAGACCGTCATGCACTGGTCGCCGGCGAGGATGTTCTGCAGACCCTGGACGGTGGCGTCCTGGCCGGTGACCGGCACCTTGCCGTTGAGGTTGTTCTTCTTCAGCACGGTGATGGCGGCGTTGCCGAGGCCGTCGTTGGCCGCGAGCACGCCCGCGATCTTCGGCTCGCCGGTGAGCATCTGCTCGAAGATGGTGCCGGCCTTGGCGTTGTCCCAGTCGGGCACCGACTCTTCAGGGCCCTTGACGTACTCGCCCGAGTCGAACTTCGGCTTGAGCACGCCGTCGTAGCCGGCCTTGAACAGCGTCGCGTTGTTGTCGGTGGGCGAGCCGTTGAGGTAGGCGACCATGGGCTTGTCGGCCTTCTTGTCGGCCAGGCACTTCGACAGGCCCTCACCCTGCAGGGTGCCGACCTTGGTGTTGTCGAAGCTGACGTAGTAGGCCGCGCCGCCGCCGAGCGTCAGCCTGTCGTAGTCGATGGTGGCCACGCCCTGCGCCTTGGCCTTGCTGAGCACGGCCTTGCCGGTGCCCGAGTCGAGGTTGACGATCATCAGCACGGTCGCGCCGTTGGTGATCATCTGGTCGGCGATCGTCTGGAAGGCGTTCTTGTCGCCCTGGGCGTTCTGGATGTCGTAGGCGACGCCCGCGGCCTTGAAGGCCTCTTCCAGGTACTTGCGGTCCGCGGTCTCCCACCTGGCCGAGGACTTGCTGTCGGGAAGGATGACGCCGATCTTGCCCGCGGCGGCCGCGCTGGAGGCGGGCGCCGCGCTGGACTGGGCAGGACTGGCCTGGGTGGTGCCACCGCTGTCGCCCCCGCACGCGGTGAGACCGAGGGTCGTCGCCGCTACCGCGGCGGTCAGGCTGAGGATCCCCTTGCGCATGGTGCACGGGTCCTTTCTCAGGGGGAACGGATGGGGGGTTGCTCCGCCCGCGTACGGCGGCGCCTGCCGTACGCGGTGAATGTTGTTTGCGGCAACGTATTCCGCCTCGGCCTGCTTTGGAAGACCCACAGCAGGGCGAGTTTGTTGTGGCGGGTAACAATCCAGAAACGCCCGGGTAACCGGCGTTCGCCCAGCGCCACGAAGCGGCGACGCTCCCCCGCCGGACAAGGCGCCGGCGCGCCGCCCCCAGGTCGGGCTCGGCTCGGTGAAGACGAAGACCTGCGGGGAGGGCGGGCCGCGCTCACAGCAGGCTCTGCGCGACCAGCGCCAGCGCGGAGAGCGCCGCCACCACGAGGACGGCGCGCCTGACCCCGCCGCCGTCGAGGTGGCGGCGCAGCGGCCCGGAGACGAGGAACCCCACGACCAGGAACGGGATCAGCAGCGCGCCCGACCACAGCGCCCTGACCGGCAGCCGGTCCACCCACCAGAGGATGAGCAGCGACTGACAGGCGCTGAGGAAGAAGAAGGCGGCCAGCGTCGCGCGGATCTCCGGGCCCCTGGCGTTCTGGTAGACCAGCCCCATCGGCGGCCCCCCGATGCCGGTGGCGGTCCCCGTGACACCCGAGGCGAAGCCCGCCGCGGTGGTCGTCCAGCCGTTGCGCGGCACCGCCATCGCCCGTGCGGTCAGCGCCACGGCGATCAGCACCATGATCCCGACGAAGACGCCGAGGGACGTGGCGGAGACGTGGACGACGATGACGGCGCCGATCGCGCTGCCTGGCAGCCGGCCGAGCAGCGCGAAGCCCAGTCCCCTCCAGTCCGCCCTGCGCCACTCCACGGCCAGCGTGAACAGCGGCAACGTGGCGTTGACCACCTGGATCGAGCCCGGCATGAGGGCGGGGTCGAGCATCGTCAGGACGGGAGCGGCGACCAGGCCCAGGCCGAACCCGATGCTTCCCTGAACAACCGCCCCCACAAACACCGCCAAACCCGCCAGAATCAGGATCAACACCGCGTCTGTCATGGGCTCTATGCTCCAGGGTCGTGAGAATCCTCCTTCGCCGGGTCGCCCCCTGCGCCCTCGCCCTGGTCACGACCGGTGCTCTCGCCGTCCCGCCCGCTCACGGCCAGGCGCAGGCAGGCCCGCCGGGACGGCTGCACGGGACCGGCGCGCTGCGCGCCGCCTCCTGTCCCGAGCCGCCGCTGATCTCGGGTGGCATCCCCCGATCGAAGGAGTACCTCACCGCGATCGTCAGGTGCATGGACACCGGGTGGTCGGCGCACTTCCGCAGGGCGGGCCTGCGCTACCGCGCTCCCAGGGTCCTGTACTTCGAGCAGCCGCAGGACGAGGTGTGCGGGCTGCCGTGGCCGGGCGGGGCGGCGGCCTTCTACTGCACCCGGCGCGCCACGCTCGTCTTCCCCCTCGAGGGCCCGTGGATCGAGGGGCGCACCGACCTGTACCCGTTGAAGATCGCCGCCCACGAGTACGGTCACCACGTGCAGCAGCAGGCGGGCGTCAGGAGCGCCTACGAGAGGCTGGTGCGCGCCCGCAGGGGCGACCAGGCCGAGCTGGGCAGGCGCTACGAGCTGCAGGCCGACTGCCTGGCGGGGGTGTTCACCGCAAGCGTGTGGCGCTCGCTCGGCCGCTCCCCCGCCGACTGGACGGCGCTCGTCGAGGCGGTGAGGGCGAGCGGGGACGAGCCCGAGGGGCGCCGCAGCCACGGCAAGGGCGCCAGCCGCGCGTACTGGCTCGGACGCGGCTACGCGGCGGTGTCGCCCTCGGCGTGCGACACCTGGTCGGCACCGCCGTCCAGGGTCTCGTGACGGGCCGCGCAGAGGCGCGTGCCATCGCAGGGTCTCGTGACAGGGCCGCGCAGAGGCGCGTGCCATCGCAGGGTCTCGTGACGCACCGCGCCGACGCGCGTGCCATCGCAGCGGCGAGGGGCGGGGGCGCGGAGAACGCCGACGCCCCGCGCGGGGTGGTGCGCGGGGCGTCGGTCAGATCGGGTGGTTCCCCCGAGTGGGGCGCGTTGAGGGTCGCGCCCGCCCGGCGCATGGCCGGGCTCCCGCCGCCCGCCCCCGGCTGATGGCCGGGTGCGGGAGCGGGAAGTCCCCCTACTTGGCCAGCAGCGAGCGCAGCACGTACTGCATGATGCCGCCGTGACGGTAGTAGTCGGCCTCGCCGGGCGTGTCGATGCGGACGACCGCGTCGAACTCGACCTCGCCCGCCTTCACGTGCACGGTGCCCGGGATCGAGCCCTGGTTGAGCGCCTCGACACCGGTGATGTCGAAGCTCTCCTCGCCGGTCAGGCCCAGCGACTGCGCCGTCTGTCCCTCGGGGAACTGCAGCGGCAGGACGCCCATGCCGATCAGGTTGGAGCGGTGGATGCGCTCGTAGGACTCGGCGATGACGGCCCTGACGCCGAGCAGCGCGGTGCCCTTGGCGGCCCAGTCGCGCGAGGAGCCCGAGCCGTACTCCTTGCCGGCCAGGACGACCAGCGGCGTGCCCTTGGAGGCGTAGTTGACCGAGGCGTCGTAGATGAACGACACCGGGCCGTCGGCCTGGGTGAAGTCGCGGGTGTAGCCGCCCTCGGTGCCCGGCGCGATCTGGTTGCGCAGGCGGATGTTGGCGAACGTGCCGCGGATCATGACCTCGTGGTTGCCGCGCCGGGAGCCGTAGGAGTTGAAGTCCTTGACCTCGACGCCGTTGGCCTGCAGGTACTGCGCGGCGGGGGTGCCGGGCTTGATCGAGCCCGCGGGCGAGATGTGGTCGGTGGTGACCGAGTCGCCGACCTTGACCAGGACGCGGGCCCCGGTGATGTCGGTGACGGGCTCGGGCTTCTCCGGCATGCCCTCGAAGTAGGGCGCCTTGCGCACGTAGGTGGAGGCGGGGTCCCACTCGAAGGTGTTGCCGGTCGGGATCGGCAGCGACTGCCAGGTCTCGTCGCCCTTGAAGACGTCGGCGTAGTCGCGCTCGAACATCTCGCGGCCGATCGAGGAGTTGACGACCTCGGCGACCTCCTCGGGCGAGGGCCAAATGTCCTTGAGGAAGACCGGCTGCCCGTCGGTGCCGGTGCCGAGCGGCTCGTTGTCGAGGTCGATGTCCATCGTGCCCGCGAGCGCGTAGGCGACCACCAGCGGCGGCGAGGCCAGGTAGTTCATCTTCACGTCGGGGTTGATGCGGCCCTCGAAGTTGCGGTTGCCCGACAGGACCGCGGTGACGGCCAGGTCGTGCTCCTGCACGGCGGCCGAGATCTCCTCGGGCAGCGGGCCGGAGTTGCCGATGCAGGTGGTGCAGCCGTAGCCGACCAGGTTGAAACCGATCTTGTCGAGGTACGGCTGGAGCCCCGAGCGCTCGAAGTAGCCGGTGACGACCTGCGAGCCGGGGGCCAGCGAGGTCTTGACCCACGGCTTGCGGGTCAGGCCCTTCTCCACCGCGTTGCGCGCCAGCAGGGCCGCGCCGAGCATGACGAACGGGTTGGAGGTGTTGGTGCACGAGGTGATCGCGGCGATCGAGACGATGCCGTGGTCGATCTCGAAGGAGGTGCCGTCGGCCAGGGTGACCGGCACCTTCTTGTGCGGGCGCGAGCCGTTCAGCGCGGGGGCGTGCGGCTGGTCGCCGTTGCCGTCGTGGCTGATCGCCGGGGAGTCGGAGGCGGGGAAGGACTCGGCCGAGGCCTCGTCGGCGGGGCCGAAGTCGGTCTCCGTCGCGTAGTCCTTGACGGCCGCGCGCCAGGCGCTCTTGGCGTCGCTCAGCGCGATGCGGTCCTGCGGGCGCTTCGGGCCGGCGATCGAGGGGACGACCGTGGCCAGGTCGAGCTCGATGTACTCGGAGAAGACCGGCTCCTCGGCCGAGGGGTCGAGCCAGAGGCCCTGCTGCTTGGCGTAGGCCTCGGTGAGGGCGATCTGCTCCTCGGAGCGGCCGGTCAGGCGCAGGTAGTCGATGGTCTGGCCGTCAATCGGGAAGATCGCGCAGGTCGAGCCGAACTCGGGGCTCATGTTGCCGATCGTGGCCCTGTTGGCCAGCGGCACCGAGGAGACGCCCTCGCCGTAGAACTCGACGAACTTGCCGACCACGCCGTGCTTGCGCAGCATCTCGGTGATGGTGAGCACCAGGTCGGTGGCGGTCGCGCCGGCCGGCAGCTTGCCGGTGAGCTTGAAGCCGACCACGCGCGGGATCAGCATCGAGATCGGCTGGCCGAGCATCGCGGCCTCGGCCTCGATGCCGCCGACGCCCCAGCCGAGCACGCCGATGCCGTTCTCCATCGTGGTGTGGGAGTCGGTGCCGACGCAGGTGTCGGGGTAGGCCTTGCCGTCGCGGGTCATGACCACGCGGGCCAGGTGCTCGATGTTGACCTGGTGGACGATGCCGGTGCCAGGCGGCACCACCTTGAACTCGTCGAAGGCCGTCTGGCCCCAGCGCAGGAACTGGTAGCGCTCGCGGTTGCGCTCGTACTCCCTCTGCACGTTGCGCTGGAAGGAGTCGGGGTGGCCGAAGAAGTCGACGATGACCGAGTGGTCGATGACCATCTCGGCAGGGGCCAGCGGGTTGATGCGGGCGGGGTCGCCGCCCAGGTCGCGTACGGCCTCGCGCATCGTGGCCAGGTCGACCACGCAGGGCACTCCGGTGAAGTCCTGCATGATGACGCGCGCGGGCGTGAACTGGATCTCCACGCTCGGCGTCGCGCTCGGGTCCCACTGGCCCAGCGCACGGATGTGGTCGGCGGTGATGTTCGCGCCGTCCTCGGTGCGGAGGAGGTTCTCCAGCAGGATCTTCAGGCTGTAGGGGAGGCGGGCAGCGCCCTCGACGGCATCAAGCCGGAAAATCTCATACGACGCGTCGCCGACGCGTAGCGTGTCACGGCTGCCGAAGCTGTTCGCGGACACGGTGATTCGCCTCCTCGTTAGACAAGTTCTCAGTCACAAATCCTGCCGCACCATGCGACCTCCCATGACGTTAGGTCACCCTAACCAGGAGGTGGGGCAGGTCTCTCGACATCAAGATATCCGGCCAAGTATCTCGACATCAAGTTACCCGCTAGTACGCGAGGCGCCAGAACAGGAGGCCGACAATCGCCACGGAAAGTACCGGCGCGAGAATCTTCTGCTCGAATTTCTTGCCGGTCTTGATGCCGATCTTCCACGGCAGCATGAACTTGTAGGCCATCGGCCACAGCACGGGACAGCCCCGCTCGGTCATGCAGTCGCCGACCACATGGATGAGCGAGCCGATCCCGACCGCCAGCCCCAGCCACGCGTAGCCCACATCCAGCGACATGAACACGACGTAGAGCCCGGCGGTGAGCCCGATGTTGACCATCGCCGAGCCCATCTTGTTGCCGGGGATGCCGATGCCGATCGCGCGCAGGGACAGGCCGATGAGCAGGACGACCATGATGTCCCTGCCGATCGGATAGGTGCCGGCCAGGTAGTGCGCGCCGAACCCCGCCGCCACGGCGAAGGCCAGCGAGTGCGTGGCCCCCCTGTGCCCGCCCGACAGCCACGAGACCACCTTGCTGAGCAGCCAGGTCACGGGGCCGAAGGTCTGGGCGATGGTGGCGCTGGGGTGATCGAGGTCGGGCAGCATCGCCGCGCCCGCGCACACCAGCGCGCCCGCGATGAGTTCGGCGGGGGTCAGGGCGCCCGCCATGATGCCCGTCTCGATGAACCTGCTCGACTCGTTCACCAGCGGAAGCGCGGCGAAGACGGGCGCAAGGCCCAGCCAGGCGGCGGCTCCGGTCAGCGCGTGCGTGTGCCCCATCATGTCAAGATCACGCTACGTCATCGTAGAGCAAAGCGCGTGCGGGAGACGGGGACAAAAAAGACGAGGTCGCTACCGCGGCGACAGCACCCCCCAGCCCTGCCGACGCGGAACGACCTCGTCTGCTCTAGATAACGGCCCCCGTCCCATCCATGTTCCCGAATTCCGCGACTTTTTCGTGATCTAGGTCACTCTGCGCCACTCCTCCACAGCTGTCCCGGAACCGGCCTTGCCTTCAGAATGTCAGCGATATATCTTTGAAGCATCGAGAGCGGTCGAAAGCCGATCGCGTAAGAACGGAGAACACACCATGAGTTCCGCACAGGCAATGGGCGGCGGCCAGTGGGCCGACCCCCGCGAGATGAAGAGGGCCGCCCGCGAGGCGTTCCGCATGATGGCCGGGGCGTGGCAGCACGGCGGCCATCACCACCAGAGGCAGGGACCGCCGCACGAGGGCGGCCCGCACGAACACCGGCAGCGAGGAAGAGGCAGGCCAGGCCCGTTCCCCTTCGAGTTCGGCAGAGGCCCTTGGGGCGGTCCTGGTGGGCCGTTCGGGCGTCACGGATTCGGCGGCAGCGGCCGCAAGGCCAAGCGCGGCGACGTCCGCGCCGCCATCCTCGCCCTGCTCGCCGAGGAGCCGCGCAACGGCTACCAGGTCATCCAGGAGATCGCCGAGCGCAGCGAGGGTGGCTGGAAGCCCAGCCCCGGCGCCGTCTACCCGGCCCTCCAACAGCTCACCGACGAGGGCCTGGTGATCGCCGAGGAGAACGAGGGCCGCAAGACCTTCCGCCTCACCGAGGCGGGGCAGGCCTACATCGCCGAGCATCCCGAAGAGGTCCGCGCGCCATGGGACGCCATGCGCCCCGACATCGACGACAACTCGGCCGAGTTGATGGACATCGCCAAGCAGTCGGCTTTCGCGATGATGCAGATCCTGCACTCCGGCACGGAGGCACAGGTGCGCGAGGCCCGCAAGGCGCTGGTCGAGACGCGCCGCAAGCTCTACCAGATCCTGGCCGACGGCGACCCCGACGAGGAGTGACCTCCCGCCATGACCACAGGTGAAGAGCTGCGCATCGGCGACGCCGAGCGCGACGAGACGATGGCCGCCCTGCGCGAGCACTACGCGCAGGGCCGCCTGACCCGCGAGGAGCTCGACGAGCGTCTCGGCCTGGCCCTGACGGCGAAGACGGCGGGCGAGCTGACCCGCGTCTGCGCCGACCTGCCCGGTCCCGCTCGCCACTCCCCCGAGGAGTACGCCTACGGCTGGCCCGAGGCCATGGCAGCTCACCGCCACCACCTCGCACAGCTGCGAGGGCGCCCGCACCACCTCCCCCGTGCCCGCTGGAGCCCGCACCACCACAGGCGCCACCACAGGGGTCCGGGGCCGATCGCGCCCTTCCTGATGCTCGCGCTGGTCATCGGCATCGCGGTCGGCGGATGGTCGGTGCTCAAGGTGCTGTTCTTCGTGTGGATGGCCGCGATGGTGTTCGGCTTCGTCCACCGCCGCGCGCGTCCGCACCGGCTGCGCCCCTGATCACCGTCCCGCGCGGATCGCCGGCCCCGATCGTCCGGGGCCGGCGGCGACGGCCGGTGCGGCATCCACCCGCGGGCGGGGAACGGATCTAGCCGAGGACGGCCGGCTCTGACGGGGCCGCCTGCTGGGCGGCGGGGTCGCGTTCGGCGGAGCGGAGCACGGCCAGCGCGACCACCAGGGCCGCCAGCAGCAGGCCCGCCGCGATGCCGAACGCCAGCCGGTAGCCGCCGGTCAGGGCCGCGGCCTGGGTCGCTCCCCCTGCCAGCAGCTCTCCGGTTCGGGAGGCGGCCATGGTGGACAGTACGGCCACGCCCAGCGCCATGCCGATCTGCTGCGTGGTGTTGAACAGCCCCGAGGCCAGCCCCGCGTCGTCGGCCCTGGCCGCGGACATGCCGAGCGTGGCCAGGGCGGGCAGCACCAGACCGCCGCCGGCGATCAGCAGCATGACCGGCAGCAGGTCGTGGACGTACGACGCCTGCACCGGCACCCTGGTGAGCCAGCCCATCGCGGCGAGCAGCAGGATCAGGCCCGCGATGAGGACGGCACGCGCTCCGAAGCGATTGTTGAGCCTGGCGGAGACGAACAGCGAGATGCCGCCGATCGCGACCGCCGCGGGCAGCATCGCCAGGCCGGTCTCGAGCGCGGTGTAGCCCAGCACCTTCTGCATGTAGAGCGCGACGAGGATCTGGAAGGCGAACATCGCCGACAGGCTCAGCATCTGGGCCAGGTTCGCGCCCGAGACGTTGCGGGAGCGGAAGACCCTCAGCGGCATGAGCGGGGCTGCGGCCTTGGCCTGCCGGACGAAGAAGCCGGCCAGCAGGGCCAGCGACACCGCGCCGAGGCCCAGCGTGTGACCGGCGAGCCAGCCGTACTCCTCGATCTTGACGACGGTGTAGATGCCCAGCATCAGGCCGCCGGTGACCAGCGCGGCGCCGAGCGCGTCGGCGCCCGCCGCGAGCCCTGCGCCGCGGTCGGCCGGCAGGACGCGTACGGCCAGCGCGACGGTGGCCAGCCCGATGGGCAGGTTGATGAAGAAGATCCAGTGCCAGGACAGCGCGTCGGTCAGGACGCCGCCGAGCACCTGGCCGATGGAGGCTCCGGCGGCGCCGGTGAAGCTGAAGACGCCGATGGCCCTGACCCGCTCCCTCGGCTCGGTGAACAGCGTCACCAGGATGCCGAGCACCACCGCCGAGGCCATCGCGCTGCCCACACCCTGCAGGAAGCGGGCGGCGATCAGCAGGCCAGGCGTGGTGGCCGCGCCGGCGAGCAGCGACGCGGCGGTGAAGACCACGTTGCCTGCCAGGAAGACGGACTTGCGGCCGATCAGGTCGCCCAGGCGTCCGGCAAGGAGCAGCAGTCCGCCGAACGGGATCAAGTAGGCGTTGACGGTCCAGCTCAGCTCGGCGGCCGTGAAGCCCAGGTCCTGCTGGATGGCCGGCATCGCGACGGTGACGATGCTGCCGTCAAGGATGGTCATCAGGCTCGCCGCCGACAGAACGATCAGCGCGAACCAGCGTGAGGGGGTGGGGGACATGGCCTCTCCTGTTCAGATGCGACAAGAGAGACCGTAGCAGATAGTTCCGTTACAGACGATCCTTGACGGGCCTACTTTTGGGACTGCCGGGCCCTGCGGGCGCCCTGACCGAGCTCCACCGGGGTCGACAGATGGCCCTCGACCAGCCGCTTCATCGCCCTGAGCAGCACCTCTCGCTCATCCTTCGGCAGGGCCTCCAGCGCGTCGCGATGCACGCCGTCGACGATCTGCTGACTGCGCCTGGCGACCTCGGCGCCCTTCTCGGTGACCATGATGATCCGCGCCCGCCGGTCGGTGCTGGAGGGGCGGCGCTCGGCCAGGCCCGCCTTCTCGAGGGCGTCGACCGTGACCACCATGGTCGTCTTGTCCATGTCGCCGATCTCGGCGAGCTGGATCTGCGTGCGCTCCCCCTCCAGGGCGTGGACGAGCACGCAGTGCATGCGCGGCGTCAGGCCGATCTCGGCCAGTTCGGCCGCCATTCTCGTGCGCAGCACATGACTGGTGTGGTCGAGCAGGAACGACAGGTCGGGCGCGGTGCGGCCGGGTGCCATGGCGGTCATGTCCTCAGCCTACTCAATCGTCCCCAAACGGATTATCCGCAACGGCCTGGCCGCTGGGCGGCTAGCCCATCTCCTCCAGCTTGCGGCCCCTGGTCTCCCTGACCCACCTGGTGACGAAGACGAACGACAGCGCGGCGAAGACGGCGTAGCCGAGGTAGGTCATCGACAGGTTCCACTCCGACAGCGAGGGGAACGTCTCGGTGATCAGCCAGTTGGCCAGCCACTGGGCGGCGGCCGCGACCGAGAGCGCGATGGCCCTGATCCGGTTGGGGAACATCTCGCCCAGCAGGACCCAGACCACCACGCCCCAGGACAGGGCGAAGAACAGGACGAAGACGTTGGCGGCGACCAGCGCGACGGCGCCCTCGGGGTTGGGCAGGGTGACCCTGCCGCCCGCCTCGACCGCGGCGCTGAAGGCCCACGACGCGACGGCGAGCGAGATCGCCATGCCGGCCGAGCCGATGAGCAGCAGCGGCTTACGTCCGATCTTGTCGACCAGGGCGATGGCGATGAAGGTGCCGATGATGTTGATGATCGAGCTGGAGAAGCTGATCAGCAGGGAGCTGCTCTGGCCGATGCCCACCGACTGCCACAGCACCGACGAGTAGTAGAAGATGACGTTGATACCCACCAGCTGCTGGAAGACCGACAGGATGATGCCGATCCACACGATGGGCAGCAGGCCGAGGGCCGGCCCGCGCAGGTCGCGCAGCGTCTGACGCCGCTCGGTCCGCAGCACGCTCCTGATCTCGGCGATCCTGGCGTCGAGGTCGATGTCGTCGCCCTCGACCTCCGACAGCACCGTGCGCGCCTTGTCGTCCCTGCCGACGCCGACCAGGAAGCGCGGCGACTCGGGAATGACCGAGGCGAAGACGAAGTAGAGCGCGGCGGGCACGAAACAGGCCCCGAGCATCCACTGCCAGGCCTCGAGGCCCCACAGCCTGTTGTTGACGTCACCGCCGGCGACCTGGGCGATCAGGTAGTTGACCAGCTGTGAGACGGCGATGCCGAGCACGATGGCCAGCTGCTGGAAGGAGCCGAGCCGCCCCCTGTAGGCGGGCGGGGCGACCTCGGCGATGTAGGCGGGGCCGAGCACCGAGGCCATGCCGATCGCCATACCGGCCAGGACCCGCCACGCGGCCAGGTCCCAGGTGGCGAAGGGCAGCATCTGGCCGATGGAGCTGACCGCGAACAGCGCGGCGGCCAGCTGCATGGTCCTGGTGCGGCCCCAGCGGTCGGCCAGCCCTCCGGCGAACCAGGCGCCGACCGCCGAGCCGAGCAGCGCGATGGCCACGACGAACCCCGTCTGGCCCGGGCCCATGCCGAAGTGCTTCTGAATCCCGGTGACCGCGCCGTTGATGACGGAGCTGTCGTAGCCGAACAGGAACCCGCCGATCGCCGCCGCCGCCGTGATGAACACGACGTGCCCGAGGTGCTCCTCGTGCCCCTTCGTAGTCGCCATGAACTGGGGCTACCCTGACGATCTCCCCGTACGGCGGCGCATACGCAATCTTGACCGTCACAGGCGCGGATCGACCGGCTCCGACTCCATCGCCAGCACGGCGAAGACCGGTTCGTGGACCCGCCAGAGCGGGTCCCCGTCGGCCAGCCTGGCCAGCGCCTCCAGGCCGAGCGCGTGCTCGCGCAGCGCCATGGAGCGCTTCTTGCCGAGGAAGCGACGGCGCAGCAGGTCGAGCGAGTCGGTGTAGTCCGGGCCGTAGATGATGCGCAGGTACTCGCGTCCGCGCACCTTCACCCCCGGCTGCACCCTTCCCCGCTGATGGACGGCGGGCTTGACGACCATGCCCTCGCCGCCCTGCCCCGTCAGCTCCTCCCACCACGCGACCGCCTTCTCGCGCGACTCGGCCGAGGTGAGGTCGACGAACAGGTGCCTGGTCGGCGTGATGATCGGGTCGTCGAGCAGCGAGAGGGTGTCGAGGTGCCAGGCGTGCGGTTCGAGCGCGGTGTTGCGTCCCTCGCAGGCCAGGATCTGGAACGGCGCCAGCCGTACTCCTTCGAGGCCGTTCACCGGCCAGCAGTAGCGCGCATACGCCTCGCGGAATCGGGCAGCGTTGTCCTGACGGCGGCGGGCGCGGTCCAGCAACTCGCTCACATCCAGCCCGCGTCCTGCCGCCGCCTCCAGCGCCGACGTGGCCGCGGGCAGCGCGGCGCCGGCCGCCGCGCCCACCGCCGCGTACTGCACGCGGATCAGCTCGCCCGCCTTGGCCAACCAGGGCAGCAGCTCGCAGTCGAGCGCCACCCAGTCCGAGCCGAGCGCCTCCCAGAGCGGCTCGCAGGCCGCGCGCAGCCGGGCCACCAGCGGGCCGAGGTCGTCGAAGAACGGACGGCCGGTGCGCGTGTAGACCGCTCCAGCCGAGCCGTCGGTGACGCCGAACCGCTCGGCGGCCACCTCGGGCGTCCTGGCCAGGACGGCGACCGCCCGGGAGCCCATGTGCTTCTCCTCGCACACGACCTCGGCCACGCCCTGGGCGGCGAACTCCTCGAACGCCTCGTGCGGGTGCTCCAGGTAGCCTTCGAGCTTCGAGGTCTCCGGCGGGGCCATGGTCGGCGGCAGGTAGACCAGCCAGCGGGGATCCACGGCGAACCTGCTCATCACCTCGAGCGCGGCCGCGGCGTTCTCCTCCATGACCTTGACCCTGGTGCCGAAGCGGGTCTCGATGTGCCTGGTGCCGCTCACGTCGCCGATGTCGAGCGTGACGGGGTCGCGGTAGCCGGGCGCCGACAGCGGCTTGACCGGCTCGTACCAGACCTTCTCCGCCGGCACCGAGACGATCTCGCGCGAGGGGTAGCGCAGGGCGGTCAGGCTGCCGCCGAAGACGCATCCGGTGTCGAGGCAGATCGTGTTGTTGATCCACTCGGGCTTGGTCGTCGGGGTGTGCCCGTAGACGACCATGGCGCGGCCCCTGTACTCCTGGGCCCACGGGTAGCGGACGGGCAGGCCGTACTCGTCGGTCTCGCCCGTGGTGTCGCCGTAGAGGGCGAAGGCGCGCACCCTGCCGGAGGCGCGGCCGTGGTAGGCCTCCTTCAGCCCCGCGTGGGCGACGACCAGGCGCCCTTCGTCGAGCTGGTAGTGGCTGATGAGGCCGTCGAGGAAGGCGGCCGCCTCGCGGGTGAACTCCTCCGGCTCGGCGGCGAACTGCTCGAGCGACTGCTCCAGGCCGTGCGCGACCTTGACCTTGGCGCCCTTGAGCGCCCTGACCAGCTTCTCCTCGTGGTTGCCCCGCACGCAGACCGCGGTGCCCGCGGCGACCATGCCCATGACGAGCCTGACGACGCCCGGCGAGTCGGGCCCTCGGTCGACCAGGTCGCCGACGAAGACGGCCGTCCTGCCCTCGGGGTGGACGGCGCCGACCGCCCTGCCGTCCACGCGGGTCAGCTCCCAGCCCAGCTCGGTCAGCAGCGTCTCCAGCTCGGACCTGCAGCCGTGGATGTCGCCGATGAGGTCGAAGGGGCCGGTGAGGTCCTTCTTGTCGGTCCACGCCTTCTCGTAGGAGACGGTGGCGTTGTCGATCTCCTCGACGCCGCGCAGCACGTGGACCCTGCGGAAGCCGTCCCTGCCGATCTTGCCGAGGGAGCGGCGCAGGTCCTTGCGCTGGCGGATCACCACTCCCGCGCCGAAGTCGCGGTCGGGACGGCCCGCGTTGCGCTCGATCGCCACCTCCTCCGGCACGTCGAGCACGATCGCGTCGCACAGGACGTCGTGCTTCCTGGCCAGCGCGATGAGCTTCTGGCGCGCGGCGAACTGCACGCTGGTGGCGTCGACGACGGTCAGCAGGCCGCGCGAGAGCCTGGTCTCGACGATGTGGTCGAGCAGGTCGAAGGCGGCCTGGGTGGCCGACTGGTCGTTCTCGTCGTCGGAGACCAGGCCGCGGCAGAAGTCGGAGGAGATGACCTGGGTGGGCTTGAAGTGCCTGGCGGCGAAGGTCGACTTCCCGCTGCCGGAGACGCCGACGAGCACCACCAGCGACAGCTCCGGGATCCTAATGGTCACGGGTGAAGACTCCCATCTGGGTCGGAGCCCCGTGCTCGGGGTCCTCCTCGCCGATCGGCGTGAAGGTGACGCGGTAGCCGTACAGCTCGGCGGTCGCGGTGGCCCACGCGGTGAACTCCTCGCGGGTCCACTCGAAGCGGTGGTCGGGATGGCGCATGCCGGTCAGGAACTCGTAGTGGACGTTGTACTCGGCGTTGGGGGTGGTCACGATCACGTGCACCGGCCTGGCCTGGCCGAACACCACCCGCTCGAGCGCCGCCAGCCTGGGCGGGTCGACGTGCTCGACGACCTCCATGAGCACCGCCGCGTCGTAGCCGGAAAAGCGCGGGTCGGTGTAGGTGAGCGCGCCCTGGAAGAGGGTGAGCCTGGCCCGCTTGGCGTCGGGCATCCGCTCCAGGCGCAGCTTGCGGGCGGCGATGGTCAGCGCCAGCGTGGAGACGTCCACGCCGGTGATCCTGGCGAACCTCGGCACGGCCAGCAGCGCGCCGATCAGCTGGCCCGACCCGCACCCCAGATCGATGACGGAGGCCGCGCCCAGCTCCTCCAGCGTGCGCACGACAGCCTCGCGGCGCAGCGTGTTGAGCGGGACGGACCTCTCCTTCTCCTCCTCGATCCGGGGCTCGAGCGCCTCCTCGGTCTCGTCGCCCACCTCGGCGAGCCTGGCGAAGGCCGTACGCTCGAGCGCCCTGCGCCGCCCGAGGTAGCGCCGGGTGATCAGGGTGCGCTCGGGGTGGGCGGCCAGCCAGCCCTCGCCCGCGCGGATCAGCTTGTCGACCTCGTCGGGCGCGATCCAGTAGTGCTTGCCGTCGTCGAGCACGGGCAGCAGCACGTACAGGTGGTTGAGCGCGTCGGCCAGCCTGAGGCTGCCGCGCAGCCTCAGGCTCACGTACCGCGAGTCGCCCCACTCGGGAAAGTTCTCATCGAGCGGGACGGCCAGCGCCTCGCACTCCCAGCCGAGCGGCTCGAAGAGCCTGCGCGCCAGGTCGGGCCCTCCCCTGCAGGGCAGGGCGGGGATGGCGATCTCCAGCGGCAGCGCGCCCTCCGCCAGCTCGGGCCTGGCGTTGCAGCGGCCCGCCCTGGCGGTGCGGAAGACGTCGCCGAGCGCCACGGCCAGCAGCGAGGAGGCCGCGTAGGGCCGGTCGTTGACGTACTGGCCCAGGCTGAAGTCGGGCGAGTTCCTGCCCCGCGAGCGGACCAGCGCCACGGGGTCGACCTCGAGCATGAGCGCGGCGGTGCATCTGCTCTCGTCCGCCTCGGGGTAGAACACCCTGGCCGTGCCGAACGACTGGGAGAACTCCTGCACCCTGTCCGGATGCTTGTGCAGGAGGAACCCCAGGTCGGTGGCGGGCGTGGCGGTGGTCGAGATCGTCAGCAGCACCCGTCAAGTGTGCCGTAGGCCCGATTAGTACCGCCATGTCTTTACACGTGCGGCAGGATCTCGGCCGCGATCAGCTCCAGGTGGTCCAGATCGGACAGGTCGAGCACCTGGAGGTAGATCCGCTGCGCGCCCAGCTCGGCGAACCTGCCGATCTTGTCGAGCACCTCGGACGGGGTGCCCGCCAGGCCCTCCTCGCGCAGCCGCTCCACGCTGTTGCCGATCGCCGCCGCCCTGCGCTCCAGCTCGGCCTCGTCGGCGCCGACGCAGACGACCTGGGCCGCCGAGTAGACCAGCGGACGGCCCGCGGCCTGCCGTACGCGCTCGAACGCCTCGCCGGTCTGCTCGACGGAGTGGAAGGGGACGTTGTACTCGTCGGCGTACCTGGCGGCCATCCTCGGCGTCCGCTTGGCGCCCGTGCCGCCGATGATGATCGGCGGACGGGGCCGCTGGACGGGCTTGGGCAGCGCGGGCGAGTCGGCCAGCCGGTAGTAGGTGCCCTCGAAGGAGTAGTCCTTCTCGGCCTCCCACAACCCCGTGATGATCTCCAACTGCTCCTCCCAGCGGGCGAACCGCTCCCCCACCGGCGGAAACGGGATGCCGTAGGCGGTGTGCTCGCCGTCGAACCAGCCGGTGCCGAAGCCGAGCTCGACCCTGCCGCCGCTCATCTGGTCCACCTGCGCGACGCCGATGGCCAGCGGCCCTGGCAGGCGGAAGGTCGCGGGGGTGACCAGCGTGCCCAGCCTGATCCGCGAGGTCTCCCTGGCCAGGCCCGCCAGGGTGATCCACGCGTCGGTCGAGCCAGGCCCCTGGTCGCCTGATCCGATGCGCTGGTAGTGGTCGGAGCGGAAGAAGGCGTCGAAGCCGAGCCGTTCGGTGGCCTTCGCCACGGCGAGCAGGTCATCGTAGGTGGCGCCCTGCTGGGGCTCAGTGAAGATCCTTAGCTGCATCTGGCCATTATCCGGTCACATCCTCCCAACGACTGCTAGCGTTCACCATCGGTCATCGGGCTGACACGGTAGGTGATGATGGCGCGTCACAGAGAGCCAGGCACCCCGCCCCGTCCGCTGGTGGTGCTGGCAGGGCTGGGCCTCGCGGCGGTGACAGGGCTGGCGATCTGGTTCCTGCCCGCCCAGGCCACCCCCGACTGGTCGGCGCCAGGCCCCTCGCACGCGGCCAGGGTCTCGGCCGCCCCCTCGCCGTCCCCCGCCCCCTCGGCCGCCGAACCCGTGCCTTCGGGATTCGTGGCCTTCGTCGACACCGCGCGCACGCCACGGCTCGACCTGGCCCAGGCCCTGCGCCGTACCGGCGTGCGCTGGTTCTCCCTCGGCAGGCTGATGGCGGGGCCAGGCGGCTGCGAGCCCACGTGGGCCGGCGGCCTCGCCCCCGGCCGCACCCCCTTCGCGGGCCGCGTCGCCGGCCTGCGCGCCGCGGGCGGTCAGGCCGGACTGCTGTTCGGCGGGCCCGACGGCCGGGAGGCGGCCGCCGCCTGCGCCGACCAGGCGGCGCTGACCTCCGCCTACCGCGAGGTGATCGGCGCCTACGGCGCCCCCTTCGTGGAGTTCGAGGTGCGCGACAGCGCCGACCTGCCCGCCGTACGGCGCAGGGCCACGGCCGTGGCGGCGCTGCAGCGTGAGGGCGACCTCCTGGTGACCTACAGCGTGCCGCTCGGCCCCGAAGGGCTGGCCCCCGCCGACCTCGAGATGCTCAGGCAGACCACGGCGAAGGGAGCGCGCCTCACGACGGTCAACCTGCTGACGGCGATCGAGCCGCAGGCGGCGGGCGAGGGCCGGATGCGCAGGGTGGCCTCCTCGCTGAAGGCCGCGCATCGCCAGGTCGCCGAGGTCTTCCAGGTCGACTCGGCCGCGGCGTGGCGGCGCATGGCGCTGACCTCCGTGCTGGCGGGGCCCGACGACCTCAGCGCGCTCGACGCGCGCAAGCTCACGGTCTTCGCCGAGCGCGCGGGCATGGCGTGGAGGTCGGCGCGCGGCGTCCCGCCGTCCGCGCAGGTCGCCAGGGTGCTGTGGGGCGGCGGAACCTGAGCGCCGCGGCCGCCGGCCGTGACGCCGCGGCCACGTCGCGGTCAAGTGTCGTCGTGGGATGCAGGTTCGTGCACGATCTCTGCATCTTGTTCACCTTCTGCCGGATCCGACCCTCGACCATCCTTCCTGACTGACGGCACGCGAAGGCGGCTCGCTCTCCGCGCCCTGCCTACCTGCCGCGCTTCACGCTCATGGAACGGACGTCATCATGCTCAGGAAGATCTCGCTGACAGCGGCCTCCGCCGTCGTCGTTCTCGCCACCGTCGGGGCGCCGGTGGCGTCCGCGGGTGCGGTCACGGACAGGCCTGCCGCCGTCGCGCAGCGCGCGCAGGCGGCGGCACCCGCCGACAACCTGGCCCCCGGCCCGTACCACCGCACGCTCGACCCCCTGGTCGGCACGTGGAAGGCGGTCAAGTACAACTACATCCTCGGGACCGGCGGCAAGCCGATCGTCTCCCGGGACATGACCGTGCGGGTGCGCTGGATCAGCAAGACCGGCGGCCGGTTCCTTGAGGAGAAGACCGAGGGGACCCTCGGCGACAGGGCGTACTACCGGCTCGGCGTCCTCGGCTTCTCCCCCATCGACCGGCGCTACGAGTGGACCACCTTCGACAGCGTCACACCGACGGCGATGACCTACCGCGGCGCCCCTGTCAGCGACGAGGCCTCGGTGCTCTCCATTCCCGGCGAGTTCACCGACCCCGGTGTCCTCGGCCCCGACTATCTCGGCGAGACCATCCCCATGCGGACCGTGATCACCATCAGGTCGAAGAACCGGCACACGTTCGACCTCTACTTCACCCCGCCGGGCCAGCCCGAGCGTCTCGTCGACAGGGTCGTCTACACCCGCAAGCTCTAGGGGAGCCGTTCGGGTCCGAGCAGCTTCGAGCAGGTCAGGAGCCGCAGAGGGGCGCGTGGTCACGGCCAGGACAGCACGCGGCCGAACCGCACCAGCTCCCCGTAGAGGGCCGGGTCCGCCTCCGGCGCGAGCGCCAGCTCGACCAGCGCCACCGCCGCCTGCTCGGGCGTCTGCGCCCCCGTCATGTCGAACCACGGCCGCGACGACGCCGTGTCGATCATCCCGGGGCAGACCGCCACGAGCAGGCGGTCGTGCGCGAGATCCTCGGCGCGGCGCTGTCTGGCGAGCGTCCGTACGGCGGCGACCTGGCCCACCTTCGAGGGGATGTTGATGAACGCGGGCCATCCCTCGTCGCCCGCCCGCCCCGCGAGCACGGCATCGCGCCACGCCAGCAGCGTGGCGTCGAGATCGTCCAGCGTCGCCGCCTCGTCGAACGGGCGACGCAGCGGCTCGGGCAGTTCGCGCAGCCGTCCGAGGCTGCTGGAGACGACGACGAAGCGCCCTCCCTGGCGGAGGACGGGCAGGAACGCCCGCAGCATCCGGGTGGTGCCGAGGTTGTTGGCGTCCACGTAGGGCTCGATCACCTCGGCGGGCACGTCCTCCGGCACCGTCCTGAGGTAGTGGTTGGAGAAGACGATGTCCACGCCGCCGTGCTCGTCACGCAGCCGTCCGGCCAGCGCGGCGACGGCCTGGCCGTCGCGTACGTCCAGCAGGCAGGTCCTGACCTCGGCCTTGGCCTCCGTCACCTGCTCCCGCGCCCGCGCCACGCGCCCGGCGTCGCGTCCTGTGAGGTAGACGACGTCGTCGGGGGAGAGCCGTCGCGCGAGCCCCTCCACCAACGCGAAACCGAGCCCCTGGTTGGCGCCCGTCACAACTGCGATCTTGGCCATGTCCGCACGGTATGCGGGGGGCGGCTCGTGCGACAAACGACGATCGCGCACACCTGCGATGCCCCACGCGCATGGGACGTCGGCCGGTCCGCGGCGGGCGGTTCGGCTTCTACATGTTGACCCACTTGTGCGACTTGATGCAGAGGCTGCCGCGACCGGGGTCGTCCTGCGACGGGTTGGTCCACGCCTCCTGCTCGCCGTTGTGGAGCCCCCGGTGCGCTCCGCCGCAGGCGACGAGGTGCACGTCGTCCAGGCTGCCCGCGTATCCGTTGTTCCACAGGGACTTCACCCTGCCGCTGAAGGAGCACGGCCGCCCGCCACCTGCCCAGTTGCCGTCGTCACCCGACCAGCTGCAGCGGCTGCCCCCGCCGCTCACCCCGCTGTAGGCGCACAGGCTGCCCTTGGGGCAGTCGCCGAACCAGTACCGGCCGCCGCTCCTGGCCGAGGCGGCGCTCTCCTCCGCACCCGCGGGCGACGGCGACGCGGCCTTCCTCGCCACGTGATCCTCGCTGACGGCCATGCGGCCATGGGACCGGGGAGCCCGGCAGGCTGGCAGGGCGACTTCGACCGGCGCACGGTCGGCGTCAGGCCGACACCGCCTCGGCGTAGGCGGCGGGGAGCTCCATCGGCATCAGGTGTCCCGCGCCCTCGAACACGCGCAGCCCCCAGTCAGGCCGGCGATCGAGCAGGAAGTCGACCGTTGACCGCTCGATCAGCGGGTCCTGGTCTCCCCACAGCAGGAGCGTGGGCGCCCGCACCTGGTCGATCGCGTCGAGGACGGGGCGCCTGTCGACGTACATCGCCGAGACGACCGAGGCGAAGGCCACGACGGCGTCGGCCATCCTGCCCGGCTGGTCGCGCATCTCGTGACGTTCCTCCGTCTGGAGCGCGACCAGTTCGGGCGAGACGCGCGTCAGGTCGCCCCGTGCCAGGTCGAGTCCGCCACCGGGTGCGGTCACGGGGTCGCCCCTGCTCAGCTTGGCCTCCAGGAGCCGCCTGCCGTACAGGCGCAGCGTGCCGCGCAGGGCCGGGACGGCGGCCGCCAGCGTGAGCCGGCCCAGCGTCTGCCAGGCCAGCGCCTCGGACCTCGTGAGAGGACCGGGCAGCGTCGGGCTGGTGAGCACCAGCCGCTCCACGGCCCTGGCGCGCCGGGCGAACAGCAGGCTCACCAGCCCGCCCATGGACCAGCCGTGAACGGTCAGGCGCTCCAGTCCGAGCGTGCGGGTGAACGCCTGCAGGAACCTGGCGTTGACGTGCGCCGTCGCCGCGCGGGGATGCGGTGTCTCGGTATGGCCCGCGAACGTGCCCGGCAGGTCGGGAGCGATGACCGGCCCCTGCGCGGCCAGCAGCGGGATGACGTCCAGCCAGAAGGTCCCTGTGGCGCCCATCGGATGCACCAGCAGCTGGGCGGGCTGGCCGGGCCGCCCCCTGGCGTGCAGGTAGTGGACGCTCGCGCCCTGGACGTCCACCGTCTCGCTGCGGATTGCGGCGCAGCGCGCAGAGCGCTGGCCCCAGTCGCCGTATCGCACGATGCGCCTCCAGGTCCTGGGTGCCTGCCTGCGATGCTAGACCTCGCCCTCGGACCTCCGGCATGACGCCTGGAGATCCCACCGCGGCTCGGAGGGGCGAACTTCCAGCCGGAGATGGAGGCGGTCTTCGCCTGGGCCTGGTTCACGTCACGGCGGAAGATCACCCCGGTCGCCGACCCGCGCGACGACTACGGCCGCCCGCTCGTCATCCAAGGCCGCGTCCAGGCGTACACCGCCGTCGCTTCGACGACAGCCCCGTCCTCCTCCTGGAGAGCGGCGGCGCTCTTGCTTCTCAGGATTCAGGGCTACTTGGGACGAGCCATAGGGAGGATCCACTCAAATGGCATGCGACCAGAGGGAACAATGGCTGATTTGGACCCGTCGACCACGCCAGAGCGTCCGGTCTGTTTATCGAACGCACTTGAAAGGTCAGGGCCGCCAAGAGGGGCAGCCGTGCCCGCAGCCGGCGGCACGGGGCCGCTCAGAAAATCCGAGGACCCCGTGCCGCCGGACACAGGCGCTCCTCTTACGGCCTCGCGAGCTTAGCTACCTAACCTTTTTCGGCTTCTTCTCCTTCTTCGGCTTCCTCGGCTTGGGCCCGAAGCGGTAGTCCGCCTGCAAGCGCACCGGGAACATAGTGAGGATGGACATGCCAACCTCCGATAACAAATTGGGTACTCCTTCAGGGGGTACAATACCGGCCAACTCAGGCCATTCACCCCAAATTCACGTCAATCCGGCCAGGGGGTCTTTGGCGAACATTTTGGCTGGGTGCGCACTGAAACTTTTCCTCCAATTGCGCCCATGCCAGGCTCCGTGGACTCAGGGGAACACGCGACGCCCGGTTCAAAGCGCTGGCAGATCTTTCGTGCGCTGCGCTGCAGCCCCGGCGAGACCGGCACCAGCGGCGCCCCGACAACTGTTCACAACGGCCAGCCGGTAGCAGCGCGAAGCCCCACCCCTCCCTTCGGGATGGGCGGGGCTGTTGCATGCTGTCCAAGGCCCCGGTTTACCGGTCCTTGTAGTCGAACCACCACGAGCCGTTGTACATGTAGCAGTCGGTGACCAGGTAATACCGCTTGAATTCCGTGCGTTCGCTGATGCAGCGGCTGTAGTTGCCGAACGGCCCTCTGGGCTGCCAGTACGGCGCCTGGATCGTGATCGGGGCGGTTGTCGCGGACGGGCTGGCGTGCGCCACTGTTCCCAGCGGCGCCAGGGTGGCGAGAGAGACCAGGGCGACCGTAGCGGCCCTCTTCACAGCATGGATCACGAGCACCCACCTTGAGGAAAGAATGTTGTGTGTGCTCATCTTGAGAGTTCTGCAGTCGTCTTACTATCGCCATCCCTGCCAAAGATCGCCTGAATAGTGCCATCGCGCCACGATCATTCTCTTCGGAGGGTGGGGGCCTCCTTTGCATCGTCGACGATTCGGGCGGATCGTAGGATCCCTCGCGCGTCACAGTGGCTGGTTTCGACGTGCCGCAGACCTGAAACGGTCCTTCCTCGCTCTGGATGCGGTGTGCGGAGATTTCCGCTGCGCCGCTTTCCAACCTGCTCGTACTTGCCGGCGAGGTAGCGGCTGACGTGGAGCGGCAGGCCTGGTTGATGGAGGCGCACTCAGATCGGCCGCGCCTGGTGGAGGAGATCGATCGCCACACCTGGTGGGCAGAGGTCGACGACCCATACGCCGCACCACGACCCGCTCCCCCGGCATCAGTCGGGCGACGCTCGGGGGCGGCTCCACGATGCCGGCGGTGATCCACGCGCCGAGCTCCCGGCCGCCCGCGCTCATGCTGCTGTCGACCGGCTGCCGGTCGTAGACGCGGACGGGCTCAGCCACTCCCCTGTCGGTCAACACCCTCTGCGCCCGCTGAGCGGTGTCGCGGCCAACGCGGTAGCGGGCAGTCAGATCATGCTCGCTGGGCAGCTGAGCGCCCGGGCCGGTAGTCGCCCGCCTCGATCGCGCCGAGTCGCTCGGCCGCGATCTCCTCGAAGGCTTACCGCTCGGCGCTCATCCCACCCATCACTTCTGATCGTGCGCATCTCGTGCGCAGAACATGGGCTGGGGCGGCGGTCATCCTCGGGTACAGCCGTGCATCATGTGTTGCGTTTCGCATGGTCACAGCCTTGATCGCTCATCTGACCAGCAGGGCCACGCACTCCACGTGGTGCGTCATCGGGAAGGCGTCGAAGGCGCGCAGGTCGGCCAGGCCGTAGCCGAGTTCGGCGAACCAGGCCAGGTCGCGGGCCAGCGTGGCGGGGTCGCAGGAGACGTACACCAGGCGCGAGGCCTCCAGCGAGGCGATGCGCGTGACCACCTCGCGTCCCAGGCCCGACCTGGGCGGGTCGACGACGACGAGGTCGGCGCGTTCGATCTCGAAGCGGTCGAGGGCGTCCTCCACCCGTCCGCGTTCGACCTGGGCCCACGGCAGGTCGCGCAGGTTCGCGCGGGCGTCCCGTACGGCAGCGGCCTCGTTCTCGACCCCGAACACCGCGCCGGAGGGGCCGACCGCCTCGGCGAGCCCGGCGGCGAAGAGGCCGACCCCGCAGTAGAGGTCGAGCGCCCACTCGCCCGGCTCAGGGGCGGCGTAGCTGAGCACCGCGTCGAGGAGGGTCTCGGCGGCCCCCGGGTGGACCTGCCAGAAGCCGCTGCCCGTCACCTGGAAGACCCTGTCGCCGACCTGCTCGTGCAGCATGCCGGAGCCGTGCCTCGGCTCGGAGCGGCCCTTACCCTGGTTGACCAGGATGGAGGCGGGCGCCTCGAGCGGGGGCACCGCGACGGAGCTGCGCGGCTTGGGCGCGATGACGACGGCGTGCTCGCCGCCGGAGGAGGCGATGACCTCCACGCCCATGGAGTTGCGCCAGGTGTGCGTCTCGACGCCGACCTCCTCCACGGAGGGGTGGGCGATCAGGCAGGCCTCGACGGGCTGGATGTCGTGGGAGCGGTGCTTGCGGAAGCCGAGCACGCCCTCGCGGGTGGCGGCGAACTGGACGCGGGTGCGCCAGCCGAGGCCGTCCTTCGCGCCGGGCACCTCTTCGACCAGCACGTCCCTGGTGATGCCCGCCAGCCTGCTGAGCTGCTCGGCCACCACGCTCGCCTTGAGCGCTCGCTGGGCCTCGAGGGTGGCGTGCTGCCAGTCGCAGCCGCCGCACAGGCCCGGCCCCCGCATAGGGACAGGGCGGGGTCACCCTGTCGGGTGAGGCTTCGAGGATCTCCACGGCGTCGGCGCGGAGGAAGCGGGTGGTCTCCTCGGTGATCTCGGCGACGACCCGCTCTCCTGGGAGCGCGTGCCGTACGAAGACGACACGTCCTTCGTGTCGCGCCACACACCAGCCACCGTGGGCCACGGGCCCTACCTCGAGTTCCACCACCTGCCCAGACTACTCGTCACGCCTGTCGGGCTCGACCTCGTGCCACGGACGGCGGACCGATCCCGCGGCGTACGGGTCGCGGCGGCCCCTCAGCCTGTCGGAGGAGTGCAGCTGCCACGGCACGCTGGTCACCATGACGCCCGGCTTGAACAAGAGCCTGGCCTTGAGCCGCAGCGCGCTCTGGTTGTGGAGCAGGTGCTCCCACCAGTGGCCGACGACGTACTCGGGGATGAAGACGGTGACCACGTCGCGCGGCGAGCGCCGGCGCAGGGCCTTGACGTAGTCGAGGATGGGCTGGGTGATCTCCCTGTACGGCGAGTCGAGCATCTTGAGCGGGACGGGGATCCCCCTGCGCTCCCACTCCTCCTGCAGCGTCCTGGCCTCCGACCCCTCGACGCCGACCGTGACGGCCTCGATCGTGGAGGGACGGGTGGCCCTTGCGTAGGCCAGCGCCCGCAGCGTCGGCTTGTGGATCTTGGAGACGAGCACGATCGCGTGGTTGCGGGCCGGCAGCATCGACTCGTCGATCCGCTCGTCGACCTCGAGCTCGGCGGCCACGTTGTCGTAGTGGCGGCGGATGCCCTTCATCATCAGGAACAGGATCGGCATCGCGATGCAGACGATCCACGCGCCGACCAGGAACTTGGTGAACAGCACGACCACCAGCACGACCGCGGTCATGACGGCGCCGAAGAAGTTGATGGCCCGCGAGCGGTGCATCTGGTGGCGCGCCCTGAGGTCGGTCTCGGTCTTCAGGTGGCGGGTCCAGTGGATGACCATGCCGGTCTGGCTGAGGGTGAAGGAGACGAAGACGCCGACGATGTAGAGGTTCAGCAGGCGGCTGACGTCGGCCTTGAAGCCCCACAGCAGCAGGCAGGCGCCCAGCGCCAGGATGACGATGCCGTTGGAGAAGGCCAGGCGGTCGCCGCGGGTGTGCAGCTGGCGGGGCAGGTAGCGGTCCTGGGCGAGGATCGAGCCGAGGACGGGGAAGCCGTTGAAGGCGGTGTTGGCGGCCAGGAACAGGATGAGCGCGGTGACGGCCGAGATGATGACGAACATCAGCGAGCCGCTGCCGAAGACCGCGTCGGCCACCTGGGAGATGATCGGCTGCTGGTAGTAGTGGGGGCCGACCGGCGTGCCGTCGGGACGCAGCAGGTCGACGGCGACGTGCTGCGGCTCGGCCACCGTGACGCCCGAGGCGAGGCCGAGCGCGATGATGCCGGAGAACATCGTGACGGCGACCAGGCCCATCATGAGCAGGGTGGTGGCCGCGTTCTTGCTCTTGGGCTTGCGGAACGCGGGCACGCCGTTGCTGATCGCCTCGACGCCGGTCAGGGCCGCGCAGCCGGAGGAGAAGGCGCGCAGCACGAGGAAGGCGGCGGCGAAGGCGGTGAGGTTGGTCTGCTCGGCCACCACCTGGAAGCCGGCCGTCGGCGCCCTGAGGTCGTCGCCGAGCACCAGCAGCCTGAATCCACCCCAGGCGACGAGGCCGAGCACCGAGATCATGAAGGCGTAGGTCGGGATCGCGAAGGCGGCGCCGGACTCGCGCAGGCCGCGCAGGTTCACGATCGTCAGCAGCACCACGATGGCGATGGCGACGGCGGGCTTGTGCTGGGCCACGAACGGGACCGTGGCGCCCACGTAGTCGACGCCGTTGGCGACGGAGACCGCCACGGTCAGCACGTAGTCGACCATCAGCGCGCTGGCCACGGTGAGCCCGGCGTTCTTGCCGAGGTTGACGGTGGCCACCTCGTAGTCGCCGCCGCCGCTGGGGTAGGCGTGCACGTTCTGCCGGTAGGAGGCGACGACAGTCAGCATCACGACCACGACGGCGATGGCCACCCACGGGCTGTAGCTGTAGAACGACACCCCCGCCAGCGACAGGATGACGAGGATCTCCTGGGGTGCGTAGGCCACGGAGGAGAGCGCGTCGCTGGCGAAGACCGGCAGAGCCACGCGCTTGGGCAGGAGCTGCTCATGGAGTTGCCCGCTGCGCAGCGCGCGTCCGACCAGGACACGCTTGACTAGATCCGTCACCTTCGCCACGTCTGACGATGCTAGTCCTCGTCACCCTCCCTGCCGACGCGGCACTCCACGTGCGCGCCATACTGAGGGGAAGGCACACCCGTGGGGAGCACATGCATATCGTGATCATGGGATGTGGTCGGGTGGGGTCCACCCTCGCCCACATCCTGGAGGACAACGGCCACTCAGTCGCGATCATCGACCGCGACCCGCAGGCGTTCAGGCGGCTGCGGGCGGGTTTCAGGGGGCGCCGGGTCACCGGCGTCGGCTTCGACCGTGACGTGCTGCAGGAGGCCGGCATCGAGTCCGCGGCCGCCTACGTCGCCGTGAGCAGCGGCGACAACTCCAACATCATCTCCGCGCGTGTCGCGCGAGAGACCTTCGGCGTCGACAACGTCGTGGCCCGCATCTACGACTCCCGCCGCGCCGAGGTCTACCAGCGTCTCGGCATCCCGACCGTGGCCACCGTGCGCTGGACGGCCGACCAGATCCTGCGCCGCATCCTGCCGGAGGGCGCCGAGCCGCTGTGGCGCGACCCCACGGGCACCGTGGTGCTGGCCGAGGTCGCCACCAACCCGGCATGGATCGGCACCAGGGCCACCAAGCTGGAGGAGACCGTCGGCGCCAGGGTCGCCTTCATCAACCGCATGGGCGAGGCGCTGGTCACCAAGTCCGACACGGTGGTGCAGGAGGGCGACATCCTCCACGTCATCGCCGCCGAGAACGACATGGACCGGATCAACAAGGTGCTGGCCGCCGCACCGGAGGAGGACCACTGATGCGCATCGCCATCGCAGGCGCGGGCGCGGTCGGCCGCTCCATCGCCGCCGAGCTCCTGGAGAACGGCCACGAGATCCTGCTGATCGACATCGACCCCAAGGCCATCAAGATCGACGCGGTGCCGCGGGCCGAGTGGCTGCTCGCCGACGCCTGCGAGATCTCCTCCCTCGACGAGGCGGGGCTCAACAACTGCCACGTCGTGGTCGCCTCCACCGGTGACGACAAGGTCAACCTGGTGGTCTCGCTGCTGGCCAAGACCGAGTACGGCGTGCCGCGCGTGGTCGCCCGCATCAACCACCCCAACAACGAGTGGCTGTTCAACGAGTCGTGGGGCGTCGACGTCGCGGTCTCCACCCCTCGCCTGCTGTCGGCGCTGGTGGAGGAGGCGGTCAGCGTCGGTGACCTGGTCCGGCTGATGACCTTCCGCCAGGGCCAGGCCAACCTGGTCGAGCTCACCCTGCCCGAGGACGCGCCGGTCGTCGGCCAGCGCGCGGGCTCGGTGCCGTGGCCCGTCGACTCGGCGCTGGTGGCGATCCTGCGCGAGGGCAGGGTGCTGGTGCCCACGGCCGACGACCCGCTGGAGGCGGGCGACGAGCTGATGTTCGTCGCCAGCCAGGAGGTCGAGGACGAGCTGGCCCAGCTGCTGTCCCCCCACTAGCCCGGACGGCGGGCCGCCCACCACGCCCATGCGGTGTGCAGCGCCCAGCCGGCGGCCGTGAGCTCGGGCAGCGCCTCCAGCAGCCTGGTCGTGAGGGCGCTGCGCCCTGCCAGGTCGATCCAGAGGTGCGCCACCGTCAGGGCGGCCATGCAGGCCGTCGCCGCCGCTGCGACGGCCGCCGCCGCCCGGGAACGCCGCCACGTCCGCGCCGAGGTCGTGGCGGCCCACGCGGACAGCAGCGCGTAGGCCAGGCTCGTCGTCACGTGGGCGGCGGCGCCCGTCTGGTAGCCGCCCAGGTAGCCGGCGAAGGCCACGAACGGCAGCGCCCTGGTGAGGGTGGCGTTGACGCCGCCGTCCGGCAGCAGGTCGCGCGGGAGCACGACGGCCAGCAGCGCGACAGCGGCGAACAGCACCAGCAGGGCGGTGCCGGGGGCGAGGAAGGTGAGCTCGGTCCCCATCCGCCTGGCCACCCTGGGCACGGCGTAGGCGAGCACTCCCAGCGTCGCCGACGTCACGGCGCCGAACCTGAGCCCCCTGACCACCACCGCCGCCGCCGCGCCTCCCCCCTCACGCGCCGGCCCGCGCTCCCCCGCCGACCGCGCCGGCGCCTCGCGCCGGACCTCCGCCCCGGCCGGCCCCGCCGGAGAGGCCACCCCCGCCGGAGAAGCCACCCCGGCCGGAGAGGCCGTCCCCGCCGGAGAGAGCGGGGGCACGGGACCGGGGAGCGGGTCCGCCGCCTCGGATCTCCCCTGCGACCGAGAGGGCGCCGAACCGGGCGTCCCTGGAGTGAACGTGGCCGGTGTCTCGGGCGCCCTCGGAGAGGACGCGGCGCCGTGCCCGCCCCGAGCGGCCGTCGCAGGCGCCCCGGGACCACCCGGCGAGAGTGCGTCCCGCACGCCAGAAGAAGGAACGGACAACCCGGGGGTGCCGGGAGCAGGCGGGGTGGGCGCTCCGGAAGCGTCTTGAGCACGCGGAGCAGGCGACCCCGGGGCGTCCTGAGCAGGCGGGACATACGACCCAGGCGTGCCGGGAGCAGGCGCGGGCGCTCCGGCGGCCTCTTGAGCACGCGGAGCAGGCGACCCCGGGGCGTCCTGAGCAGGCGGGGCGGACAGCCCGGGGGTGCCGGGAGCTGGCGGGGTGGGTGACTCGACACCGCCAGGAGACGGCGGGGTGGACCAGCCGGAAGCGGTTGGAGCAGGCGGGGCGGGCGACCCGGGAGCGTCCTGAGCGGACGGGGCGGGGGAATCGGGGGCGTCCTGGGCGGGTGAGGTGGGCGGGTCGGGGGCTGGCGAAGCGGGGCCGGGGTCCTGGGGCTGGGCTCTGAGGGGGTCGGTGGGAGGGTCGGGGTCGATCTGGTCCTGGCGTACGAGCAGCGCCAGCGCCCTCGATCCCTCACGCCTGCGCGCCTCCTCGCCGTGCCGCCGCCCCGCCACCACGGCCAGCGCCGCGCTCGCCGCCTCCAGCGTCAACCGCTCCTCGGGTGACCTGCGCATGAGCCCCTCCACCACGGGACGCAGTCGCATGCCACGCCGCATGGGGCGAGGTTCGCGCATCAGGATCGCCGCCATCACCGCGACAGGGCTGTCCATCGCGTACGGCGGCGCCCCCTCGACCGCCGTGTACAGCGTGGCGCCGAGCGCCCACAGGTCGGAGGCCTCGCCCGCCGGCTCCCCCTCGAGTCGCTCGGGCGCCATGTACGCGGGCGAGCCCATGAGCATTCCGGTCGCGGTGAGCGTCGGGGAGTTGGCCACGTGCGCGATGCCGAAGTCGGTCAGCACCACGCCGCCGTCGTCGAGGAGCAGCACGTTGGCGGGCTTCACGTCCCTGTGGGTGATGCCGGCGGCGTGAGCGGCCCGGAGCGCCCCGAGGAGCTTGACGCCGATGTCGGCGACCACGTGCTCGGGCAGCGGCCCCGACCGCTCCAGCACCTGGGCCAGCGACGAGGCCGGCAGCAGCTCCATCACGATCCACGGATGGCCCTCGTCCACCACCACGTCGTGGATGGTGATCACGTAGGGGTTGCGCAGCCTGGCGGTGGCTCTGGCCTCGCGCAGAACCCGTTCGAAGGCCCTTTCCCTGTCCTGCTCGCTCATCCAGCCGGGCACCAGCACCTGCTTGAGCGCCACGGGCCGGTCGAGCACCTGGTCGTGGGCGCGCCAGACCGCCCCCATCCCGCCCCTGCCCAGCTCCTCGGCCAGCAGATACCTGCCGCCGATCAGCCGGCTTTCGGAAGGATCACCCACAGCCAGCCCCTACCCCCACATCCACCCCGCTACATCCGCAATGTCCACCTTCGCACAGTCGTCGACGGGTGATGCGGAGCACGCGAGCGGTGTCGCCGGAGTCGGCCGACCGGTCGTCGAAGGGAGCGAGAGCGGCGGGCATCCCAGAGAGTCAAAGGGAGCGAGAGCGGGCGAGGGCCCCAGGGAGTCGAAGCGAGCGAGAGCGGGCGAGAAGCGCCAGACAGTCGAAGGGAGCACGAGGCCCCGGCAGGTCACGGGAGGGATGTCCGCGACGCCGAGATCGAAGAACGCGCCCGGCATCCCCGGCGTAACGGCGGGTCACGGCGCCGCTGGAGCGCCGTGAAAGACAGAGGGCCACCGGTGACCCCGGTGGCCTCTCCCGTGCTGTGCCGTGAAGGATGAAAAAGGATCAGGTGGCGGCGGCGGCGATGGGGGTGCGGCCGCGGCTGAGGAGCCAGGCCATGGCGGCGAGGCTGGCCACCTGCAGCGGCCACCCCATGAGCACCTTCGCGATGCCCAGGGCCGCGATCGCCTCGTCGCCCCCGCCGAACAGGTAGATCGGCAGTTGCACCGCCACCCGCACCACGCACGGCAGCATGAGCAGCCACGTCAGCTTCGTGCACAGCCGCACGATGCCCGCGTCCTTGTGCCAGGCGGTCGGATCGCCGGTGACCGAGCCGATGAGGAAGCCCACGACCGGCCACCTGGACACGATGGAGACCAGCATCGCGGCGGCATAGCCGGCGTTGTAGAGGATGCCGGGCAGGTAGACGTCGCGCGCGTCACCGGTGCGCGAGGCGAAGAACCAGCCGATGCCGATGCCGATCAGGCTGTTGATCACGAACTGCGGCGTCGAGCGCTGCACGAGGCGCACCACCAGCAGCACCGCCGCCAGGGAGGCGCTGATGATGAGCGAGAGCTGCAACCGCTCGGTCACCAGCCATGACACGGTGAAGGCGATGGTGGGCACCGCCGCCTCGACGATGCCGCGGATGCCGCCGAGGGCCTTGGACAGCTGGGACCTGATGGCCGCCTCGACGGTCTCGTGCGCCGTAGCCTGCTCAGTCACGGATGGGTCGCTCCTTGTCAGGCGCTTGGGCGCAGTTCGTAACGCGGGTTGAACATCACCTTGCGCCCGTCTTGCATGCTGACCAGGCCCTCGGCTTTGACGATGCGGCCAGGCTCGATGCCCGCGATCTTGCGTCGGCCCAGCCAGACCAGGTCGATCACGTCGGAGCCGTCGTAGAGCTCGGCTTCGAGAGCGGGGGCGCCGCCGCGTGGCCGCAACGTCACTGTCCGTAGCGTACCGGCCACACAGAAGCGGCGCCTGCCACCACAGGAGACGATGGGCGTGGCGCCCGCCTGATCGGCGTCCTCCCGCAGCTCTTCCGCCTCGAGTTCGGCCTGCGTGGATGCCAGCCTGCTGAAGAAGCCGCGCAATCCCCCACGTTTGTGGGGCTCTGCCGTACTAGTCATGATGACCCAGCTTATGCGATGAAAAGCTCAGCGGAGCTCGCTGATCTCGGGGCCTCTCCTGAACGGGTTGAGAGGGACGTTCTGCTCGGCGGTGGCGGCCGGGCGCTCGCCGGGAATGCGCAGCAGGATCGGCTCCTCGGGCGCCATCGGGTCGTCGCCGCGCACGACGACGACGTCGCGGATGACGTCCTCGAGGGGCTGGGCGACGTCGGCGTCGAGGGCGGCCTTGCCGCTGATGACCGCCCGCAGGAACCAGCGCGGGCCGTCGACGCCGAGGTAGCGGACCGGCTGGGTGCCGCCCTCGGCGGGGATCTGCCCCACGAGCTCGGGGCCGAAGGGGCCGTCCTTGCGCTCGACCGTGCCTCCCGCCTCCTTCACGCTGGCGGCCAGCTTGGTCCTGACCTCGTCCCACAGCCCGCCCCGCTTGGGCGCGGCGAAGGCGTGCAGTTGCAGGGCGCTGTCGTGGTGGATGACCACGACGCCGATCGGCTGGTCACCCGCGACGGCGACCTGGACGTCGTAGTCGGGGCTCACGCTGATGCGCATACCGCCGAGGTCGACCCTGTCCCTGTCGGGATGCGGCTCGTCGGCGTCCCACGGGCCCGACTCGCGCGCCTCCTGCAGGGGAGCCGCTTCCGCGACAGCCTGCTCGGGCTGCTCACGCTTGCGACGTCGGAACACTGTCGATCACTCCCTCATCGTCCTGTGGATCCGAAACCGCCCGCGCCGCGTACGGAGCCCGGCAGCCGGTCCACCTCGTAGAAGGAGGCCCGTTCGACCCGCTGGATGACCAGCTGGGCGATCCGGTCGCCGCGGCGTAGCCGGAGGGCCTCCTTGGTGTCCGTGTTGAGCAGCGTCACCTTGATCTCGCCGCGGTAGCCGGCGTCGACCGTGCCCGGCGCGTTGACGATGGTGACGCCGTGCTTGACCGCCAGGCCCGACCTCGGGTGCACGAACGCGGCGTAGCCGTCGGGCAGTGCGATCGCGACGCCGGTGCCGACCATCGCCCGCTCGCCCGGCAGGAGCTCGACGTCCTCGGCGGCCACCAGATCGGCCCCCGCGTCGCCCGGGTGCGCGTAGCTGGGCACCGGCAGCTCGGGGTCGAGGCGGTGGATGAGCACCTCTACGGTCATGCGGTCTCCTCGCTCAACCCCAACGTACGCGTCATGGGGCACGAGACTACCCCTTGGGCTGCCCGGATTCGCTCTTGACGGGACCCTCCGGTGGTGTCGGCGGCGCCGGTGGCGGCAATGCTGGCGGTTCGTGCCGAAGCTCGGGTAGCGCCCGGTAGATCACCGCTGCGACCGGTACGGCCACGGCCGCCCCCGCGATGCCGCCCATGATGCCGCCGACCGCCAGGACGATGATGATCGCCAGCGGGTGGAAGTTGAGGGCCCTGCCGACGATCAGCGGCTGCAGCACGTGGTTCTCCAGCTGCTGCTCGACGATGAGCACGGCCAGGAAGATCAGCGCCTTGATCGGGCTGGTGGTGCCGAGCACGACCAGCGTGGCCACGGTGCCCGCGAAGAAGATGCCGACGATCGGGATGAAGCTGGCCAGGAAGATGAGGATGGCCAGCGGCGCCCACAGCGGCACGCCGAGCCCCGCCAGCACGATGCCCATGACCAGGCCGTGCACCGCCGCGACCGCCACGGTGCCCTGCACGTAGTGGGAGACCGTGAGCCAGGCGGCCCTGCCCGCTCTGTCGACCCTGCCAGACATGCCGCCGAAGCCCTTGAGGAACCAGGCCCAGATGCGGTCGCCGTCCTTGAGCATGAAGAACGTCACGAACAGCATGAGCACGATCGAGGCCAGCACCTCGATGGCGACCTGCCCCGCGGTCAGGACCGTGTTGGTGATCGCGGTCTGGGAGGTCTGCAACTGGTTGGTTATGGTCTCGACCCAGTCGTCGAGCTGCTTGGTCTCGAGGTGGATGGGCCCCGTCACCAGCCAGTCGCGCAGCTCGTTGATCGACTTCTGGACCTGCTCGACCACGGTGGGGAACTCGTCGCTGGCCCTGGCCCCGATCAGCCAGCCCGCGCCCACGATGATGGCGAGGGCGACCAGCAGCGTGATCCAGGCGGCGTAGATGGGCCGCAGGCCGGCACCGGTCAGCCTGCTGGACAGCGGATAGAGCAGCGCGGTCAGCAACAGCGCGACGGCCACGGGCAGCGCCACGAAGCTGAGCCGGGCCACGATGAGCGCGAAGATGTAGACGACCACGCCGACGACGATCAGGCACACGCTCCAGGCGGCCATCTTGGCCAGCACGGGCGGCACGAGCTTGGTGGGGCGGTCGGAAATCACGTGTTCAAGACTGGCACGCCGCGCGGCAGAACGCGCGCGGTTATCGCCGTGGACGAAAAGATCGAGTGGGGGTACGACCTGGCCGTACCCCCACGCGATCAGGCCAGCTCGACCGAGACGGTCAGCTCCTCGCCCTGCTCCAGCACGAACTCGTCGACGTTGCCCGACCCGCACAGGTCGTCGGCGCCCTGGTGGACCAGCTCGGCCTGCGGGCCGCGGACGGTCAGCCTGGCGATCTCGGCGCGCATCGACACCTTGGCCTCCGACTTGGCCTTGCGGACCTGCCTCAGCACCTCGGAGACGACCGCGAGCAGCGCGGGGTCGCCCTGCCCCGCCTCCGCCGACGGCCAGGCGGCGCGGTGCACCGAGCCCTCGCGCCACCACGACCACACCTCTTCGGTCACGAACGGCAGGAACGGCGCGAACAGCCGCAGCTGCACGTCGAGGGCGCGCCGCAGCGCCGCGTGGGCCGAGGAGGCCGCCGCGTCGCTGTCGTAGGCGCGGGCCTTGACCAGCTCGAGGTAGTCGTCGCAGAAGGACCAGAAGAAGCGCTCGGCCACCTCCAGCGCCCTGGCGTAGTCGTATCCCTCGAACGCCTCGGTCGCCTCGCGCACCGTCTGCGCCAGCGCCGACAGCATCGACAGGTCGAGCGGCTGGGTGACCTCTGCCTCTCCCTCGGGGAAGCCCAGCACGAACTTCGACGCGTTGAGGATCTTGATCGCCAGGCGACGGCCGATCTTCATCTGACCGGTGTCGAAGGTGGTGTCGGTGCCGGGCCGGCCGCCCGCGGCCCAGTAGCGGACCGCGTCGGAGCCGTACTCCTCGAGCATCGCCATCGGCGTGGTGGCGTTGCCCTTGGACTTGGACATCTTCTTGCGGTCGGGGTCGAGGATCCAGCCGGAGATCGCCACGTTGCGGAAGGGCAGCGAGTCGAACTCCTGGTGGGCGCGGACCACGGTGGAGAACAACCACGTGCGGATGATCTCGTGGGCCTGCGGGCGCAGGTCCATCGGGAAGACGCGGCCGAACAGGTCGGGATCGTCCCTCCAGCCGCCGACGATCTCGGGCGAGAGCGAGGAGGTGGCCCAGGTGTCCATGACGTCGGTGTCGCCGACGAAGCCGCCTGGCACCCCGCGCTGCTGCTCGGTGTAGCCGGGCGGCACGTCGGAGGAGGGGTCGACGGGCAGCATGTCGTCGGTGGGCAGGATGAGCGCCCCTGTGTCGACCTCGTACCAGACGGGGAACGGCACGCCGAAGAAGCGCTGGCGGGAGATCAGCCAGTCGCCCGCCAGTCCCTTGACCCAGTTCTCGTAGCGCACCCGCATGTGGGCGGGGTGCCATTCGAGCTCGGCGCCGCGCTGGAGCAGCCGCTCGCGCAGCTCGGCGTCGCGCCCGCCGTTGCGCAGGTACCACTGCCTGGTGGTGACGATCTCGAGGGGCTTGTCGCCCTTCTCGTAGAACTTCACCGGCCTGGTCACGGGGCGCGGCTCGCCGTCGAGGTCGCCGGACTCGCGCAGCATCTCCACGATCCGCTCGCGGGCGCTGTGGACGGTCTTGCCCGCCAGCTCCTTGTACGGCTCGGGCTCCACCCCTTCGGGCGCGTCGGGCAGCAGCCTGCCGTCCCAGCCCATGACGGGCCTGGCGGGCAGGCCGAGCTCGCGCCACCACGTGACGTCGGTCAGGTCGCCGAAGGTGCAGATCATCGCGATGCCCGAGCCCTTGTCGGGCTCGGCCAGGTGATGGGCCACGACGGGCACCTCGACGCCGAACAGCGGCGTCAGCACGGTGGTGCCGAACAGGCGCTGGTAGCGCTCGTCGTCGGGGTGGGCCACCAGAGCGACGCAGGCGGGGATGAGCTCGGGCCTGGTGGTCTCGATCCAGACCGGACCGTGGTCGCCGTAGAAGGAGACGCGGTGGAAGGCGCCAGGCCACTCCCTGTCCTCCAGCTCGGCCTGGGCCACGGCGGTGCGGAAGGTGACGTCCCACAGCGTCGGCGCCTCGGCCTGGTAGGCCTCGCCCCTGGCCAGGTTGCGCAGGAAGGCGCGTTGCGAGGTGGCCCGCGAGGCGCCGTCGATGGTGGCGTAGGTCAGTGTCCAGTCGACCGACAGGCCGAGGCGCCGCCACAGCTGCTCGAAGGCCTTCTCGTCCTCGATCGTGAGCCGTTCGCACAGCTCGATGAAGTTGCGCCGCGAGATCGAGATCTGCTGCTTGCCCGGTTTGTCGGGCGGCTCGAAGGCGGGGTCGTACGGCACGGAGGCGTCGCCGCGCACGCCGAAGTGGTTCTGGACCCTGCGTTCTGTCGGCAGTCCGTTATCGTCCCAACCCATCGGGTAGAAGACCTCGCGCCCCCGCATGCGCTGGAAACGGGCGATGGTGTCGGTGTGGGTGTAGGAGAAGACGTGGCCGACGTGGAGCGAGCCGGAGACGGTCGGAGGCGGGGTGTCGATCGAGTAGATCTGCTCGCGCGTCCTCGAGCGGTCGAACCGGTAGACGGCGTCGGCTTCCCAGCGCTCTACCCATACCTGCTCCAGGCCGTCGAGAGAGGGTTTCTCGGGCATGGGCGCACGGCGTGATCGCTGAGTCATGCCTCTAAATGGTACGCGTCGAAGACGAATAGGGTTGCACACATGAAGACAGAGGAGAAGCCGGACATCGCCTGGCGCGTGATCGGCGGCCTGGTCGGTCTCGGCACCGCATGGGCGGCCAAGAAGGTGCTCGGGATCGCGTGGGTGAAGATCACGGGCAAGGAGCCGCCCATCGACACCGACTCCGACGAGGTCGGCATGGCCGAGGCGATCGGCTACGCGGTGCTGATGGGCGTGGGCATGCAGGTGGCCCAGATCGTGGTGAACAAGACCGCCAAGAAGCGCTACCTCGCCTGGAAGGCGCTCAAGACTCCAACGCGGTGAGGAACTCGCTGGCCCAGCGGTCCACGTCGTAGGTCGAGACCCGGCGGCGCATCGTGCGCATCCGCCTGGCCACCTCGTGCGGCGTGGCCCGCATGGCCGCGAGCATCGTCCGCTTGAGCCCCTCCACGTCGTAGGGGTTGACCAGGTACGACTGCCGCAGCTCGTCGGCGGCCCCGGCGAACTCGCTGAGCACCAGGGCGCCTCGCAGGTCGTTGTGGCAGGCGACGTACTCCTTGGCCACCAGGTTCATGCCGTCGCGCAGCGGTGTCACGACCATCACGTCGGCGGCCAGGTAGAGCGCGGCCAGCTCCTCGCGGTCGTACGACTGGTGGAAGTACTGGATCGGCTGGTGGCCGAGCATCGAGTGCTCGCCGTTGATCCTGCCGACCTGCAGCTCGATGTCGTCGCGCAGCCTGCGGTACTCCTCGACCCGCTCCCTGCTCGGGGTGGCGATCTGGATGAAGACCGCCTCGCTGGCGTTCAGCCTTCCCTCGGCCAGCAGCTCGCCGAAGGCCTCCAGGCGCTGGCCGATGCCCTTGGTGTAGTCGAGCCTGTCGACGCCCAGCAGGACGTGCTCGGGGTCGCCGAGGTCGGAGCGGATCTCCTTGGCGCGCTGCACGATGTGCGGCTCGCGTACCAGGTTGTCGAGCTCGGAGAAGTCGACGGAGATCGGGAAGGCCTGCGCGGTGACCGAGCGGCCGTCGCCGGTGTAGACCTCGTTGCCCTTGTAGGACAGTCCGAGCAGGCGGCGGCAGAGCCTGATGAAGTTGGAGGCGCCCCCCGGCCGCTGGAAGCCGACCAGGTCGGCGCCGAGCAGGCCCTCGACCAGCTCCGTGCGCCACGGCAGGCGCCAGAACAGCTCGACGGGCGGGAAGGGGATGTGCAGGAAGAAGCCGATGCGCAGGTCGGGACGGCGCTTGCGGAGCATGGCCGGCACGAGCTGCAGCTGGTAGTCCTGCACCCAGACCACGGCGCCCTCGTCGGCGGCCTCGGCCGCGGCGTCGGCGAAGCGCTCGTTGACCTTGCGGTAGGCGTCCCACATGTGGCGCTCGAAGACCGGCGGGGCGACCACGTCGTGGTAGAGCGGCCAGAGCGTGGCGTTGGAGAAGCCCTCGTAGTAGAGCTGGACCTCCTGCTCCGACAGCGGGACGGGGATGAGGTTCATGCCGTCCTGCTCGAAGGGGCCCAGCTCCTCGTCGGGGGCGCCGTGCCAGCCCAGCCACGCGCCGTGGCGGCGCTGCATCACCGGGGCTATGGCGGTGACGAGCCCGCCCGGACTCCTGCGCCAGGAGGCGGTGCCATCCGGTTGCAGGCTCCTGTCCACCGGCAAGCGGTTCGCGACGATCAGGAACGAGCTTCGGGCGGCCACCTATGTCCTCCAGGGATGTCGAAAGTCCGTTGTCATTTACCCGTGGAGTGCGCAAACAAACACAAACCGGTCAGCTATCCCAGACGTAGAATCCCTTACCGCTCTTACGGCCCAGCTCTCCCCTCGCGACCATCTCGCGCAGCAGGACAGGGGGCTCGAAGCGGGGGCCGAGCCTGGCGTGGAGGTACTCGGCGATGGCCAGCCGCACGTCGAGGCCGACCAGGTCGCCGAGCTTGAGCGGGCCCATGGGGTGGCCGTAGCCGAGGGTCATGGCGGTGTCGATGTCCTCGGCGCCGGCCACGCCCTCCTGCACCATGCGGATGGCCTCGAGACCGACCAGCACGCCCAGGCGGCTGGTGGCGAAGCCGGGCGAGTCGTTGACCACCACCCCCGTCTTGCCCAGCGCCTCGACGTATCTCCTCGCCCTGCCGAGCACCTCGGGCGGGGTGTGCGGGGTGACGACGATCTCGACCAGACGCTGGACGGGGACGGGGTTGAAGAAGTGCAGCCCGATCAGCCGGTGCGGGCCGCGCAGGGCCGCCGACAGCTCGGTGATCGACAGGGAGCTGGTGTTGGTGGCAAGGACGGCCTGCGGCCCCATGCGCGCCTCGGCCTGAGCCAGCACCTCGGCCTTGAGCGCGGGATCCTCGGGCACCGCCTCGATCACCAGCTCCGCGGTCTCCGGCACGGGCCCCAGGCTGAGCCGTCGCAGCGCCTCATCGGCCCGTACGTCAGGCCGCCTGGCCTCGGCCGTCCTGAGCCCCTTGGCGATGCGCCCCTCCGCCGCCCTCGCCGCCTCCTCGCCGGCCTCCTGCACGCTCACCCAGGCGCCCTCGGCCAGGAAGACCTGGGCGATGCCCGCCCCCATCCGCCCGCCGCCGATCACCGCGACCCGCACGCTCACCGCCTCCTCAGGGCTCGGACGTCAGGCGTGACGGCGCGACTGGACGAGGTGGAAGCGCCCTGCCACGAAGCCGGGATCGGTGAGCGAGGCGGTCGCGGCCGGATTGGCCCCTGTGCCGTGGTAGTCGCTGAAGGCGGCCGACTGGTTGACGAAGACGCCGCCGGTCAGGTTGCACGACAGGTTCACCCCCGCCTCGAGCGCCGTCCTCTCCGCCGACTCCAGCACCTGCTCGGAGGTGGAGTAGACCGAGGCGGTCAGCGCCCCGCGGCCGGCGATCGTCCGCCTGAGCACCTGGAGCGAGTCGTCGGTCGAGGCCGTGGCGACCACGAAGGCGATGGGGCCGAAGTGCTCGCGCCCGTAGACGTCCTCGCGCTCGGCGGGCAGCTCGACGATCACCGGGGTCCGCACCGTCGCGCCGGGGAAGGAGGGATGCGCCACCGCCCTGGACTCGAGCACGACCTCGCCGAGCGAGGGGGCGGCCTCGAGCCGCTCGAGCACGCCCGCGTTGACGATCGCCCCCGTCAGCTCGACCGCCCGCGCGTCGTCGCCCAGCAGCCTGCCGACGGCCGCGGCCAGATCGGCCGCCACCTCGGAGAAGCTCTTGTGCCCCACGTCGGTCGCGATGCCCTCGGAGGGGATGAGGATGTTCTGCGGCGCGGTGCACATCTGGCCGCTGTAGAGCGACAGCGAGAAGGCGATGTTGCCGAGCATGCCCTTGTAGGCGTCGGTGGAGTCGACGACGATCGTGTTGACCCCCGCCTTCTCGGTGTGCACGAGCGCCTGGGTGGCGTTGCGCTCCAGCCAGTCGCCGTACTCGGTGGAGCCGGTGAAGTCGACGATGCGCACGTCGGGGTGGGTGGCCAGCTGGGTGGCCAGGCCCTGCCCCTCCTCGGCGGCGAGCGTGACGAGATCGGGGTCGAAGCCCGCCTCCGCCAGCACCTCGCGGGCGATGGCGACGGTGATCGCGAGCGGCAGGACGGCGCCTGGGTGCGGCTTGACGACGACGGGGTTGCCCGTGACCAGCGAGGCGAACAGGCCGGGGTAGGCGTTCCAGGTGGGGAAGGTGTTGCAGCCGATCACCAGGCCGACGCCGCGCGGCACGACGGTGAACTTCTTCGACATCACCAGCGGCTCGCCCTTGGCGGGCTTCTCCCAGCGCGCCGAGGGCTGGGCGGCGGTCATCGCGGCCAGGCCGTAGGCGACGGCCTCGAGGCCGCGGTCCTGCGCGTGGGGGCCGCCGGCCTGGAAGGCCATGACGAACGCCTGTCCCGTGGTGTGCTGGACGGCGTTGGCGATCTCGAAGCTGCGCTGGTTGATCCGGTGCAGGATCTCCGCGCAGACCAGCGCCCGCGCCTTCGGGCCCGCGTCGCGCCACGCGGGCATGGCCGCCTTGGCCAGCTCCACGAGTTGCTCGGGCGAGGGCTCGGGGTAGGTGATCCCGAGCTCCATGCCGTACGGCGAGCGTTCGGCGCCGATCCAGTGACCGGTGCCGTGCTGGTCGAGAGGGAAAGGCTTGCCGAGGTAGGACTCGAAGGCCTCCTTGCCCCGTTCGGCCGCGCCCTCGCCGTACACGCGGGGGCTCGGGGACTCGGGGTAGGCGCTCCAGTAGCCGCGTTCGGCGATCGCCTCCATGGCCCTCGACAGCGTCTGTTCGTGCTGGTCGAACATGGTTGTCCCTCCCTTGACAGGACCCGCCGACGATGATGTGTTTACCGAACATTCGGTCAGCTGACAAGGGAGACATCCGTGGAAGGCGCGCGTCGGATGATGGCCGACGACGCGGCCTCGGCCGCGCTGGGCATCGAGCTGACCGAGCTGGCCGAAGGGGCCGCCGACTGCCGCATGACGGTTACCCCTGCGATGATCAACGGACACGGCCTGTGTCACGGCGGATACGTCTTCCTCCTGGCCGACACCGCCTTCGCGTGCGCGTGCAACAGCCACGGGCCCGTCACCGTGGCGGCGGGCGCGGAGATCGTCTTCGTCTCCCCCGCGAGGGAGGGCGAGGTGCTGACGGCCTCGGCCCGTGAGCGCACCCGCTTCGGGCGCAGCGGCGTCTACGACATCACTGTGCGGGGAGAGGACGAGCGGGTGGTCGCGGAGTTCCGCGGGCGCAGCCGTACCTTGAGGGAGGGTCCATGACGTCACCGGACGAGCTCGCCGCCCTCCGGCTGGAGCGGCCCCAGGTCGGCGGGCACGCTCCAGCGCATGGCGGACCTTCGGGATAATCGACCACATGACCACCACTCCGGCCCGTCAGCGCGGGCGAGGGCACGACCCCGAGTCCGTGCTGCACACGGCTGTGGCGGTCTTCAACGAGCGCGGGTACGACGGCACGAGCATGGAGGACCTCGCCCGCGCGCTCGGCATGACCAAGTCGGCGATCTACTACCACGTTCCCGGCAAGGAGCAGCTGCTGGCACGGGCCCTGGACAGGGCGCTCGACGGACTGTTCAGCATGGTCGACGACAGCATGGCCACCTCGGGCCCCGCCATCGCCAGGCTGGAGTGGGTGGTACGGCGCAGTGTGTCGATCCTCGTGGAGCGCCTGCCGTACGTGACGCTGCTGCTGCGGGTGCGCGGAAACAGCGCCACCGAGCAGCACGCGCTGGAGCGGCGCAGGCAGTTCGACAGGTTCGTCAGCGGCCTGGTGAAGGAGGCGGCGGCCGAGGGGCACGTCAGGCCCGACGTGGACCCCGCGCTCGTGACGCGGCTGCTGTTCGGCGCCGTCAACTCGATCACCGAGTGGTACCAGCCCTCGCGCGGCGGGTCGGCGGAGGATCTCGCCGACGCCATCGTCAAGATCGCCTTCGACGGCCTCCGCACGCGCTGAGTTCGGGCGGCGGGCCGGGGGAGGGCCCGCCGCCCGGACACGTCAGCTCTCGAGCTCGGCCGACCCGGCGGGGCGGGGCAGGGCGGGCCGCTTGATGCGCAGGTCCGCGCGCACCGCCTCGCCGAGCTTCTTGGTCGCGGCCCTGTTGAGCATGCCGCCGGCCACCGCGCCGGTCAGGAACGGGCCGAGGGTCGTCAGGTGCCGTCCGAGAGTTCTCATGAGCCTGTTGCGCAGCGCGGTCTTGGTCGCGGCGCCCAGAGCGAGCGTGACTGAGGCGGGCGCCAGCGGATCGATGCCGCGCTGCTTGGACCAGGCGGCGGCGAACGCCACGGCCCGCTGCGTTCCCGTGCCGGGCACGTCGATGCCGTAGACCGCGTGCAGCTCCGCCAGGAGCTTGACCTCGACGGCGGCCACGACGATGGTCTCGGCCACGAGCTGGGCCGGCGCCGACAGCAGCAGGGGCGGGGCGGCGAACTCGGCGGCGGCCAGGGCCCCGCCGATCGCGCCGACCGTCATCGTGGCCTTCTGCGCGGTGCGGACCAGGTCGTCGGCGAGCTGCTCGCCGGTGAGGCCGTGGTGGTGCTCGGAGAGGGTGGCCAGGTCCCTGATCGGAATTCTGGGCGCGATGCTGAGGAAGACGTCAGCCAGCCAGCGGCCCCTGCCCACTCCTGAGGCGCCCGCCTTCCTGCCTCCGTCGGCCAGGGCCTTGGTCAGGCGGCCGAGCAGCCTGCGCCGCTCGCCGCCCTCGAGCTCGTCCGCCTGGACCAGACGTCCGACGAGCTCGCCGACCTCTTCGTTCGGGTCCTTCTCCTCGGCGGAGGCAGCGGGAGACTCTGCGGGTCCAGAGTCGTTCACAAAGTCGTCCCGCTCCTCTTTCTTCGGTGACACGATGCGTTGCCCTCTCCGTCAGGCGGCGCACTCCCTGCAGACCTGCTGACCGTTCCTCTCGGAGGCCAGCTGGCTGCGGTGGTGCACCAGGAAGCACCGTGAACAGGTGAACTCGTCGGCCTGACGAGGAATCACCCTCAGGGACAGCTCCTCGTTCGACAGGTCCGCGCCGGGCAGCTCGAGCGACTCGGCGAGGTCGGTCTCGTCGATGTCGATGCTGCCGGATGACTTGTCCGTGCGCCGCGCCTGGAGTTCCTGGAGGCTGTCCTCCCCCAGGTCGTCATCGGTCTTGCGCGGGCTGTCGTAGTCGGTAGCCATGGTGCTCGCTCCATCCCCCTCATCTATGGTTTCGCGCTCGTCGCGCGTGTCTAACGTCCGAGAGGCCCATCTTGTGCCCGATTCCTTCAGGGAGATTTGTGCATCGGTACCCCGCGGGAACGGCCACTGAACCTCCCTACACGAAGGGCGTGCTGCCAACGGCCCGTGGTTAGCCAAATATGGCGAAACACACAGCATTGGCGGCATGCACCACCGTGTTCGACGGCACATCCAACCACATGTACGGCGTGAACGAGACTCCCCCGTCAGATCAACACGCCGGACTACCGCCCAGGGAGTCGAATGGTCACGACAAGTCCACCGCCGTCGCGCGGCACCGCGGCCACGTTTCCGCCGTGCGCCTGCACGACCGCGCGGACGATGGACAGGCCGAGCCCAGATCCCTTCGCCGAGTCCACGCGGTCAGCGTGGAGCCGCCTGAAGGGCTCGAACAGGCTGTTCACTTCGTACGCCGGGACATGCTGTCCCGTGTTGGCCACCTGAACAACCAGTGCCCCGTCCGCCATTCCCGTGCGGATCCACACTTTTCCGTTTTCTTGCACGTTGTACTTGACGGCGTTCTCCAGCAGGTTGCTGATGGAGCGCTCCAGCAGCACGGGGTCCCCCACCGTGGGCGCCGCCGACAGGTCGGCGGTGAAGGTCACGCCGCTCTCGGCGGCGAAGGGCGCCAGCTGCTCCACGGCGGTCTGGGCGACCTCCCTGACGTCCACGGGCTTGCGCACGGCGAGCTCCCGCTCGCTGCGCGCCAGCAGCAGCAGACCCTCGATCAGCTTCTCGTTGCGCGCGTTGACCTCGAGGAGGGTACGGCCGAGCGCCTTCAGATCCTCGGACGCCTCGGGGTCGGACAGGGCGATCTCCAGGACCGTCCTGTTGATGGTGAGGGGCGTGCGCAGCTCGTGCGAGGCGTTGGCGACGAACCTGCGCTGAGTGTCGAAGGCGACGTTGAGCCTGGTCAGCATGGCGTCGAAGGTGTCGGCCAGCTCCTTGAGCTCGTCCTGGGGCCCCTTGAGGTCGATGCGCTGGTGGGCCAGGTTGCTCTCGGAGAGCTTCTTCGCCGTCGCGGTCATCTGCGCGACGGGGCGCAGCGCCCTGTCGGCCACGAAGTAGCCGAGGATCAGCGCCAGGATCCCGACCCCGATCAGCACCATCACCGACTGCCTGACGAGGTACTCCAGCACCGCGTTGGTGTTGTTGTTGGCCAGCAGCTCCGACTGCTCGTTGAGCCAGTCGGCCAGCGACGGCGGCGAGCCCGCGGGCAGCCTCAGCGTGAAGGAGAGGCTGTCGAGCACCGACCTGACGATCAGGTGCATCGCCACCAGCAGCACGGCTCCCGCCATGAAGAACAGCGCCCCGTAGGTGAGGGTGAGCCGCCACCTGATGCTCACCCTGTCGCGCATCACCCTGATCCGCTCGCCGAGCGTGTCCTCGTCGGCGGCCTGGACGGGAGGCAGCCCTCCCCAGCCTCCCCCTGCGTCCGGTTGTTCCTTCCTCGCCCTCGTCATGCTGGTCCGCTCCGAGTGAGGGCTGATCATCGGATGGGTCGGCACGGCCGGGCGATCCGGCTTCTCGCTCACAACTTGTATCCCACTCCCGGAACGGTCTCGATCACCTGCGGCTCGCCCAGCTTCTTGCGCAGCGTCATCATGGTGACGCGCACGACGTTGGTGAACGGGTCGATGTTCTCGTCCCACGCCTTGTCCAGCAGGTCCTCCTGGCTGACCACGGCGCCGTCGGCGCGCAGCAGCTCCTCGAGGACCGCGAACTCCTTCTTGGTCAGCACGATCTCCTTGCCGTCGCGCTCCACCAGCCGCTTGCCGGGGTCGAGCCGCACGCCCGCCCTCTCCAGCACGGGCGGCAGCGCGGGAGCCGACCTGCGGCCCAGCGCCCGCACCCTGGCGACCAGCTCGATGAAGACGAACGGCTTGGCCAGGTAGTCGTCGGCGCCGAGGCCGAGCCCCTCGACCTTGTCGTCGACGTCGCCCGCGGCCGTCAGCATGAGGATGCGCGAGGCGCTGCGCTCGGAGACCAGCCTGCGCGCCACCTCGTCGCCGTGTACCACGGGCAGGTCCCTGTCCAGCACGATCACGTCGTAGTCGATGTAGGAGGTCTTCTCCAGCGCCGTTCCGCCGTCGTAGGCGACGTCCACGGCCATGGCCTCGCGGCGCAGCCCAGTCGCGATCGCGTCCGCGAGCACCCGCTCGTCCTCAACCACAAGCACCCGCACGGCCTCTGGCACCTCTCCCCACCTCTGGATCCGGCCCTCATTTTGACCACATCCCCGATAAACGCACGGTAAGCCATCGACGAAGCGGCCGTGACGCAGGGCACACGAAGCCGGAGGTTTCGGATCGGCACCGTTGTGGGTAGACCCGCGGGACACCCATCGCCGCGTGCCCTGGAACCCCTATGACCGCACGCCCGGCGCCCCCCGTGATGTTGCTGAGAGAGAAGGTGAGATGGGCGAGTTCACGACCACGATCGAACGCCGCCTCTGCCAGGCCAAGAGGGGTCTCGACGAGGCGAGGTCCGTCGGCGACGACTACCTCGCCGACACCCTCACCGCCGAGATTGAGGATCTGCGCCGCCTGGCAGACGAGCACGGCGTCCTCCTGCCGCGCTGAACCGCACGCCTGAGAGAACGGCCGGGGCCCCCGAGGGCTCCGGCCGTTCTCCGCGTGGCTCAGGGGCTGGCGCTCAGGAGTCGCGCTCGGGGCCGAGGGGCACCAGCAGGTCGTGCAGCTCCTCGAACAGTCCCTGCGCCGCGCACAGCGTGAACTCGCTGCCGGGCCCCTTGCCGTTGAGCCCGCCGAGCCTGGCCCCCGCCTCGCGGGCGATCAGGCCCGCGGCGGCGTAGTCCCAGTAGTTGATCCCGCGCTCGTAGTAGGCGTCCACCCGGCCCGCCGCCACCGAGCACAGGTCGATGGCGCACGAGCCGCCCCTTCTGATGTCGCGCACCGCCGGCAGCACGGCGGAGACGACCGAGCCCTGCACCGCGCGCCGCGTCGCGTCGTAGCCGAAGCCGGTGGCCACGAGGGCCTGGCCCAGCGGCACGCCGCTGTTGCAGCGCAGGCGCGAGAGCGCGAGGCCGTCCTTGTGCAGGACGGCGCCGCCGCCCAGGGAGGCGCTGAACAGCTCCCCTCGCGGCGCCACGTTGACCACTCCCGCGACGATCTCGCCGTCGACCTCGACGGCGATGGAGACCGCCCACTCGGGCAGGCCGTACAGGAAGTTGACGGTGCCGTCGATGGGGTCGACTACCCAGCGCACCCCCGAGGTCCCGGGGGTGTCGCCGCCTTCCTCGCCGAGGATCATGTCCTCCGGCCTGGCCTGCCTGACGCGGGCGCGGATGAGCTCCTCCGAGGCGCGGTCGAGCGCGGTGACCACGTCCGTGGGGCTGGACTTGGTCTGCACGACCTCGGGGTTGGAGGGCCGCTTGGCCAGGAGCATGTCCCCCGCCTCGCGGGCGATGTCCTCGGCGAGGGTGAGGAAGTCCGTCACGCCACCGACTCCGGCCGCTTCCACTCCTGGCCGAGCACGTGCTGTGCCAGGAAGGCCAGGACCGTCTCGTACCAGGCGACGGCGTTGCCTGGCTTGAGCACCCAGTGGTTCTCGTCGGGGAAGTAGAGGAACTTGGAGTCGACGTTGCTGCGCTGCAGGTCCCACCACAGGCGCAGGCCCTCGCCGATCGGCACCCGGTAGTCCTTGTCGCCGTGGATGACCAGCATCGGCGTGGTGATCTTGTCGAGGGCGGCGTGCGGCGAGAGCCTGGTGTAGCGCTCCGAGCCCGGCACGCCGAACTCCCGCTGCCAGTACATCGACGCGTCGGTGGTGCCGGCGAACTGGTCGAGGTTCCACAGCGAGGCGTGGGTGACGATCGCCTGGTAGCGGTCGGAGTGGCCGGCCACCCAGTTGGCCATGTAGCCGCCGAAGGAGCCGCCCATCGCGGCCAGCCGCGTGTCGTCCACCTCGGGCAGCTTCAGCGTCTGATCGACGATGGCGTCGAGGTCGGCCAGCGTGCGGGGGCCCCAGTCGCCCCAGCCGCGGTCGATCATGTGCTGGCCGTACCCGGTGGACATCGCGGGGTCGGGCAGCAGGACCGCGTAGCCGTTCTCCGCCATGATCCACGGGTTCCAGCGCCAGGACCAGTCGTTCCACGAGGAGACGGGGCCGCCGTGGATCCACAGCAGGAAGGGCGCGGGGTTCTCGGCCGAGGCGTCCTTCGGCAGCACCAGCCAGCCGCGGATCTCCTGCCCGTCGTCGGCCAGCGCCGTGATCTCCGTGAGCGTGCCAGGCAGCTCCAGCGCGGGCGCGGGAGAGGGCAGTTCGACGACCTCGCCGGTGGCCACGTCGATCCTGGCCGGGGTGGCGGGGGCGTGGTAACCGCTGCGCAGCGCGTAGACGAAGCGGCCGTCGGGCGAGGCGTTGAGCGCGAGGTAGGCGGCGTCGTCGGTGGTGAGCCTGTCGAAGGCGCCGTCGAGGGACACCCGGAAGACGGGACGGCGGCCCTGGTGGTCGGCCGCGAGGTAGACGGCGCTCGAGTCGGGCGCCCACGCGAGGTCCATGGGGAACAGGTCGTCGGCGTAGGCCCTGCCCTCGCCGGTGGCCAGCTCGCCGATCCACAGCTCCGAGCGGGCCGAGACGTCGAGCGCGGTGTGGCGGCTGCGCGAGCAGGCCACGCGGGCGCCGTCGGGCGAGATCCGCAGCGGCCCCTCGAAGTCGTGGTCGGCGGCGGCGAAGAGCGTGCGCCGCTCGCCGGTGGCCACGTCGATGGCGACGATCTCGGTGCGCTGCCGGCCCGCGTCGAGCGGCACCGTCCACGTGGTGACCACGGTCGCGCCGTCGGGGGTGAGCGCGAAGTCCAGGTGGTCGTCGAGGTGACTGCCCGAGTCAGGGGTCAGGTCACGGACGTCCTCCAGCCGGTCGGCGCCCAGCCTGGCCGCGAACAGGCGGGTACGGCCCGGCCCGAGGTCGTGGTCCCAGTAGCGGACCGGGTAACCCTCGTGCAGGATCGCGCTGATGCCCGCGTCCTTGCGGGCCTTGCGCCGCTCCTCGTCGGTGGCCTCGTCGCCGGGCAGCACGTCGGAGGCGAACACGACGACGTCGCCTGCCGTCCTCGCCGCGCCGATGCCGCCAGGGCGGGTGGCGACCTGCCGCGCCTCGCCGCCGCCGCGCGGCAGCAACCAGAGCGCGGGCACCTCCTCGTCGGAGTCCTTGACCGTGGGGTCGGGACGGCGGGAGGTGAACAGCACGTCACCCGCCGCGGTGAACTCGGTGCCCGTCTCTCCCTTGGCGCTCCTCGTCAGCCGGTAGGGCTCGGCGTCCAGCGGCAGCGACCACAGCGCGGTGCCGTAGGACTTGCCGTCGGGATTGAGCGACTGAACGGCGCTGACGAGCCGGGATCCGTCCGGCGACAGCTTCAGCGAAAGGACTCGAGGGATGGCCACATAGTCACGAATATCCTTGAATGCGCTCACGTCCCGAACCTACATGCTGACCCCCATAGGCTTACCAGCGTGGGGAACTACGACGCACTGCTGCTGCTGTCCTTCGGCGGTCCCGAGGGGCCCGACGACGTGATGCCGTTCCTGGAGAACGTCGTGCGGGGCAGAGGGGTGCCACGCGAGCGGCTGCTCGAGGTGGCCGAGCACTACCAGTCCTTCGGCGGGGTCAGCCCGATCAACGGGCAGAACCGCGACCTGATCGAGGCGCTGCGGCCCGAGCTGGACGTGCCGATCTACTGGGGCAACCGCAACTGGCACCCCTTCGGCGAGGACACCGTGCGCCGGATGAAGGCCGACGGCGTCAGGAAGGCGGCGGTCTTCGCCACCTCCGCCTTCGCCGGGTACTCCAGCTGCCGCCAGTACTACGAGGACATCGCGCGCATCTCCGTCGAGGGCGGGCCCGAGCTGGTCAAGATGCGCCACTTCGGCGACCATCCCGGCTTCGTCGCCGCGATGGCCGACCACACCAGGCAGGCGCTCGACAGGCTGGGCCGCGACGACGCCAGGCTGGTGTTCACCGCGCACAGCATCCCGGTGTCGATGGCCGAGACGGCGGGCCCGTCCGGCGGGCTCTACGAGGCGCAGCTGCGCAGGTCGGCCGAGCTGGTCAGCAGGGCGCTCGGCCGCGACCAGCCGTGGGAGCTGGTCTGGCAGTCGCGCAGCGGCCCTCCCCAGGTGCCGTGGCTGGAGCCCGACGTGCTCGACCACCTCAGGAAGACCAGCGCTCCCGCGGTGGTGCTGGTGCCGATCGGGTTCGTCTCCGACCACATGGAGGTCGTCTTCGACCTCGACGTGGAGGCCAGGCAGCTGGCCGCCGAGCTGGGCCTGCCGCTGGAGCGGGCGGCCACGGCGGGCACGCACCCGGCCTTCGTGCGGATGGTGGGCGAGCTGATGGCCGAGCCCGAGCCGGTGCCGTGCGCCCTGACCTGCTGCCCCGCGCCCGTGCGGCGCCAGGCGTAGGGACCGGGCGCGGGGACCGGGCGTAGGGACCGGGTGCAGGGGTCAGGCGTAGGTGCGGGCGTAGGCCTCCGAGAGCCCGAGGACCTTGTTCACGTACGCCCACGAGTGGTTGTAGAACCACACGGCCTTGCGCAGCTTCTGCCCGCCCTGTCCCGCGCCGTTGGCGCACAGGTAGTTGGCGGCGCCCGGCACGGCGTCGTAGGGACTCCAGATGTCCTTGACGCCGTCGCCGTCGCCGTCCACGCCGTAGGCCTTCCAGGTGGCGGGCATGAACTGCATGGGGCCGAGCGCGCCCGCGCTCGAAGGGCCGTTGTTGCGCCCGTGCGAGCTCTCCACCTGGCCGATCGCGGCCAGCACCGTCCATGACAGGCCGGGGCAGCGGGTGGCGGCGGCCTTGTACAGCTCCAGGTAACTGCCCTGCCGTACGACCTGCTTGTCGGCCTGCGGGCTTCCCGCCTGCTGGTTGCCCGCCTGCTGCTGTCCCGCCACGGGCTGCGGGGCGACGGCGCCGGCGCCGACCGGAAGCACCTGGACCTGCTTGCCCAGCAGCTTGCGCACGGCCGCCTCGCGGATCTTGCCCTCCTTGCCGTGCAGGAGCACGGCGACGCCCTGCATCAGGCCGAGCGAGCGGCCGACCTCGGCGCTGACGATGCCGTCCACGCCGGGCAGCCCGAGCGTGGCCGAGGCCGCCACCCGCAGCCTGGGCCCGCCGTCGACCTGGTAGGAGGCGCCGAGCACCATGCCGAACCTGCGCACGGCGGTGGTGTCGGCGACCAGCTCGCCCCTGGCCAGCGCGCTCCACACCTCGGGCTGGTCGGCGACCGCCTGCGGCGTCCAGGAGCGGTACTCCGCCGGCTCGACCGCCAGCAGGTTCACCGCCGTGCCCGCCACCTTGACCGAGCCCGCGTCGACCACGATGACCTTCTGCACGTGCTTGAGCCGCGAAAGCGCGTAGCGGGTCTTCTTCGGCACCGTGGCAGGGGCGATGGCCAGCAGGCGCGGCGGGGTGACCGTGACCCCAGGGCCGCCCTGCCCGAACCGCCGCACCGGCTCGATCGTCTCCAGCCGGGGAGTCTCGTCCTTGAGCTCGACGGTGGGCGCGGAGGCGGAGGCGGATGCGGAGGCGGGGGTCTTCTCCTCGTTCAGCACGAGAGCGAACGCGCCCGCCGCACCCACCGACACCACGACGGCCGTGACGATCAGGAACCCGCGGACAGAGGGAAGAGCAGACACTCGGCACACGTTAGACGATCGCGCGGAAAATCACTTGCTGTCCGGACAGACGGTGCGTAAAGGTTGGGCGCTTGAAGAGTGGGGAGACGCAGTGGTAGGGCCGTACCGAGGGCTGTTCGACACGCCCGGGGCTAAGGGATTCGTCGTCGCGGGATTCATCGGCAGGATGCCGATGTCCATGCTGGGCATCGGGATCATCCTCCTCATCTCGATGATCACCGGCTCGTACGCCACGGCAGGCGCGGTCGCCGCCACCACGAACGTCTCCTACGCCGTCGCCGCCCCGCTGTCGGGCCGCCTGGTCGACAGGTTCGGGCAGGCCAGGGTCGTCACGCCGCTCGCCCTCGTCAACGGCGCCGCGCTGGTCGCGCTCATGCTGTGCGCGCTGTGGGGCCTGCCGCACTGGACCCTCTACGCCACCGGCTTCGTCGTGGGCGCCACCTCCGTCTCGCTCGGCTCGATGGTGCGCGCCCGCTGGTCGAACCTGCTGGGCGGCTCGGCCAAGCTGCACACCGCCTTCGCCTTCGAGTCGGTGGCCGACGAGGTCATCTTCGTCACGGGGCCCGCGATGGTGACGGTGCTGGCGACGGCCATCAACCCGTACGCGGGGCTGATCGCGGCGCTGGTGTTCATGCTGGGCGGCTCGCTGGTCTTCGCGATGCAGCGCGGCACCGAACCTCCCATCACCGGCGTACGGCACGTCGGCGGCAGCCCGATCACCATCCCCGCCATCGCCCTGCTGTCGTGCGTCTACCTCGCGCTCGGCGCGGTCTTCGGCTCCGTCGACCTGATCACCGTCGCCTTCGCTGAGGAACAGGGCGTCAAGGGCGCCGCGGGCTTCCTGCTCGCGGCCTTCGCCGGCGGTTCGATGGTGTCGGGCCTGTGGTTCGGTTCGCGCGCGTGGCAGCTCTCCCTGCGCACCAGGTTCGTCAGGGCGATCATCGTGTTCGCGGTGGGGCTGCTGCCGATCGCCTTCATCGGCAGCGCGCCTGTCATGGCGATCGGCCTGTTCGTCGCGGGGCTGGCGATCTCGCCGACCCTCATCACCGGCTTCTCGCTCACCGAGCGCCTGGTGCCCCCGTCCCTGCTCACCGAGGGCATGGCGTGGATCTCCACCTCCATCGGGTTCGGCGTGGCGGTCGGCGCGTGGGCGGGCGGACGGCTCACCGAGGCGTTCGGCGCCTCCAACGCCTACGGCTTCTCGCTCGCGTGCGCGCTGCTGGCGGCGATCGTGGGCATCGGAGGTTCGGGTTTGCTGAGACTTCCCGAGGCTCCTTCACCCGCCAAAGGGTGATCCGCTACGGTCGGGAGATCCCCTCAGACACACCCTCCACACAGGAAAGTCTGTTATGTCCCGACATTTTGCTTCACTTCTGGCTATTGCGGTTGTTGCCGTCACTCTGACCCCAGGGGCCGCGTCCGCCGCTCCGAAGGAGAAGGAGGTCGACTGCACGCAGGTCAAGTGCGTCGCCCTGACCTTCGACGACGGGCCGGGCAAGTACGCGGGCGAGCTGCTCGACACACTGAAGAAGCACAACGCCAAGGCGACCTTCTTCCTCGAGGGTCAGTACGTGAAGTCGCGCCCCGCCTTCGCCAAGCGCATGGCGGTCGAGGGGCACGAGCTCGGCAACCACAGCTACAGCCACCCGAACTTCACCACGATCGGTCCGGCGGCCATCCGGAGCGAGATCCAGAAGACGCAGGACATCGTCAAGCAGGTCACGGGCGTCGAGCCCAAGCTGCTGCGCCCGCCGTACGGCATGGCCGACCTCCAGGTCTCCGACATCGCCGCGGAGTTCGGGATGCCGATGATCCTGTGGACGGGCGGCTCGCGCGACTGGGAGTCCAAGAACGAGGAGGCCATCAAGAAGCAGACGCTCGCGGTGGCCAAGCAGGGCAGCATCGTCCTCATGCACGACTGGGTCAAGCAGACGGTGGACTCGATGCCCTCGCTCATCAAGACGCTGCAGAACAAGGGCTACCATCTGGTGACCGTCTCCGAGCTGATCAAGGACCAGAAGCTCGAGCCCGGCGACATCTTCCCCGTTCCCGAAGGCTGGGAGAAGTGAGTATCGTTCGCGTTTAACCGAACGTCATTCGCAGGAGGGGTGCATGGCCTTCACGAACTGGGCCCGTAACCAGTCGGGCACCCCTGCCGAGATACGCACCCCGTCCTCGGTGGAGGACGTGGCGCTGGCCGTACGGGAGGCCGCAGAGAGCGGGCGCCGCGTCCGCATGGTCGGCACGGGTCACTCCTTCACGGGGGTGGCCCTCACCGACGGGATCATGCTGCGCCCCCACGGCCTGACCGGCATCCGCTCCATCACCAAGGACAACGGCTCCAGCTCGGTCTGCGTCCTGGCAGGCACCCCGCTCAGCGTGCTCAACGAGGAGCTCGACAGGCGCGGCCTGGCCCTGGCCAACATGGGCGACATCACCGCGCAGACCGTCGCCGGCGCGATCCAGACCGGCACACACGGCACCGGGCGCGACACAGGCGGCCTGGCCGACCAGGTGCTCAAGCTGGAGATGGTGCTCGCCGACGGCTCGGTCGTGACCGCCGCGCCCGGCGAGGACCTGTTCGACGCGGCCAGGGTCGGGCTCGGCGCGCTGGGCGTGCTGACGGCCGTCACGCTGCGGGTGGAGCCCTCCTTCCTGCTGCACAACAGGCGCCAAGCGATGCCGCTGAGCGAGATCCTCGACAGGCTCGACGCGATGACCTCGGCCAACGAGCACCTCGACTTCTTCTGGCTGCCGCACACCGACGCCTGCCTGGTCAAGACCAACAACCGGCATCCGGGCCCGGCCAGGCCGCCGGCCGCGCTGAAGCACTGGCTCGACAACGTCTTCCTGGAGAACACCCTGTTCGGGGCGCTGTGCGGGGTGGGCGGCCGCTTTCCCGCCGCCATTCCCCGGCTGAACGCCGTCTCCGCGGCCTTCCTCGGCGACTCGGAGTCGGTGAACACCTCCTACAAGATCTTCACCTCGGTCCGTGACGTGCGCTTCCTCGAGATGGAGTACGCCGTCCCCCGCGAGCGTCTCGGCCAGGCGCTGAGGGAGACCCGCGACCTCGTCGAGCGCATGGACTGGAAGATCACCTTCCCCATCGAGGTGCGGGTGACGCCGCCGAGCGAGGCGTGGCTGTCGACCGCGTACGGCAGGCCGTCGGCCTACATCGCCTGCCACGTCTACCGGCCGACCCCGAACCCCGCCTACTTCGAGGGCGTCGAGGAGATCATGACCCGCCTGGACGGGCGTCCTCACTGGGGCAAGCTCCACACCCGCGACGCCGCCTACCTGGGCAAGGTCTATCCGCGCTTCGCCGACTTCATGACGCTGCGCGACAGACTCGATCCCGCGCGGCTGTTCGCCAACCCCTACCTGGACACCGTGCTCGGCCCCTGAGAGCGCAGCCGCGCGCTCATGTGGACGAGCTTGTCGGGGTTGACGACCGTCCTGACCGTGCTGACCAGGCCGTCGGTGATCTCCAGCACCATGACGCCGAGCAGGCGGCCCTCGGCCACGCCGTACAGGGCGGGCTGGCCGTTGATCTCACCGATGGCGACGCCGATCTCGGCCGCGCCGTTCTCCACCCACGAGCCCAGGTAGCGGGCGACCTTGGCCGCGCCCACGATGACACGGCGGGCGGCGGTGGACTTGCCGCCGCCGTCGGCCCATGCCGCCACGTCGGCGGCCAGCAGCGACTCCAGGCTTCGCAGGTCGCCGACCGCCGCGGCGCGCAGGAAACGTTCGGCGATGGCGCGGCCCTCCGCGCGGGTGGCGCGGAAGCGCGGACGGCCCTCGGCGACCCGTTCCCTGGCGCGATGGTAGAGCTGCTGCGCGCCGGCCTCGGAGATCTCCAGGACGGCGGCGATCTCACGATGGCTGTGACCGAAGGCCTCCCTCAGCACGAACGCCGCCCGCTCGGCGGGGGTGAGGCGTTCGAGGAGCAGCAGCATCGCCATGGAGACGGCCTCGCGCTGCTCGGCGCTCTCCATCGGCCCGAGCCGCGCGCCCTCGGTCATGACGGGCTCGGGCAGCCACGGACCCACGTAGGCCTCGCGCCTGACCCTGGCCGAGGCCATGCGGTTGAGGCACAGGTTCGTGACGACCCTGGTCAGCCAGGCCGCGGGGGTCTCGATCGCGGCCCTGTCGGCGGCGTGCCATCGCAGGTAGGCGTCCTGCACCGCGTCCTCGGCCTCGGCGGCCGAGCCGAGGAGCCGGTAGGCCAGCGAGAACAGGCGCGGCCTGAAGCTCTCGAACTCCTCTGCCTCACGTGCGCTCACCTTCGGCATCCTACGAAGTCAGGGAGCTTCGGGGACGCTCTCGAGCCGGTCCTGCGCGGGAGCGCTCTGATCGGGGTCGGGGCCCCTGTCGCCCTGGTCCTGCGTGGGCTCCTCGCTCCCCGTGGGCTCCTCGCCCGGAGCGCTCTCGCCAGGAGTGGGAGTCGCCGTGGGCTCCTCGGTGGTCGGCGCCGGTGTCGGCGTGCCGCTGGGCGTCGGTGTCGGCGTAGGGGTGGAGGTGGGGGTGGGGGTGGGCGTCTGGCTCGGCGCCTCTGGACTCTTCGACGTGGGCGGCGCGACGGGCGCGTCGTCCTCCCGCTCGTTCTGGGGCGCCCTGTGGTGCTCGACCGCCGGCACGTCGCGCGCGCCCCTCGTCTGCTCGTCCACCCGTGAACCCGACACGCCCTGGTAGGCGAGGATCACGCCGGTGCTGATCGTGAAGACGAGGGCGGCCGCCGCCAGCAGCCGCGCCCACGGGATCCGCCTGCGCCGCTCGATCGGGGCCATCACCAGCGTGTCGGAGTGGGGCTCGTCCGGGCGGACGGTGGCCTGCACGGCCGTGGCAAGCTCGCCCTCACCGTCCACGTGGATCGGCGCCGTGTCCTCCCTGTCCTTCCACGCGATCACCGTGTGCTGCTTGATCTGCTCGTTGGCCCGCTTCAGGTAGTGCGTGTACACCGCGCCGCCGATGGTGCTGGCGATGCTGGCCACCGCCGCTCCCACGAACGTCCCCGCCACCCCGAGGTACGACGCCGCCACCGCCGCGGTCACCGCGGCCAGTGCTCCCCCTGCGATCTGCGGCACGCTCAGCTCGAACCTGGGCTGCTCGCCGCTCATCCCCCGGATCAGTCCCCTCTTGTCACGCGTTCGGTAAAGAGCTTTCTCGTAATAGACGCGGCGGCGTGTCTTGTTGTTCCTGTGACCTGCGTGACAGGCAGATTCGACAGCCGTGCCCCGCCGATTCGGTCTCCCTTCCGTGTACGCCGCCGCGGCCCTGGCGACGGCCGTGACGACAGCGGCTCCCGTGGTGGCCTCCGTCATCGCCCCCGCCGCCTCCGCGCCCGTCTCCGACCTGCCCGCGCGCCCCTATCTCGTGACCGCCGCGGGCAGGGCCGAGGCCCGCGCCCTGCTGGCCGACGGTCACCTGCGCGTGCGCCGCTACTACACCTCGGCCCTGCCCGGGTTCGCGACCTGGCTGACCGACCACGAGGCGGCGGCCCTGCGCGCCGACGCGAGGGTGCGATCGGTGGAGCCCGACCGCGAGGTCCGCGCGCTCGGCCTGCCCCCGCTGGGCGAGCCGTCCAGGCCCTCGCTCGCCGGCGAAGGCGTCACCGTCTACGTCCTCGACACCGGCGTGGACGTCACCCGCAAGCAGTTCGGCGACAGGGCGTGGCGCGCCTTCGACGCCACCGGCCCCCGCGGGCGCGCCTCCGACGCCGTCGCCGATCACGGACAGGGCCCGGACGCCGGCCATCACGGGCAGGGCTCCGCCACCGGAGGTGACGGGCATCGCCCGGACACCACCGGCGGTCGCGCGCGGGGCTCCGCCACCGGGGGTGACGGGCATCGCCCGGACACCACCGGCGGTCGCGGACAGGGCGCCGCCGCCGGGGGTCACGAGCAGGGCTCGGACGTCACCGGCGGTCGTGAGCGCGTTCCCGGCATCGCCGGCTCTCGCGAGCGGGCCTGTGGCCGTCACGGCACGAGGGCCGCCGCGCTCGTCGCGGGCAGGAGGTACGGCGTGGCGCCCGGCGCGCGCGTCGCCTCGGTCAAGGTGCTCGGCTGCGACGGCTCGGGGCCGCTGTCCGACGTGGTCGCGGGGCTCGACTGGGTGCGAGGGCACGCGAGACGTCCCGCCGTGGCCGTCCTGGCCGTCTCCGCCGCGGACTCCCCCGCCGTCGAGGCCGCCGCGCGCCGCCTGCGCAGGTCCGGCGTGCTCGTCGTGAGCTCCCCCCTCGCGGCCGGTACGGTGGCCCGCCACCTGGAGTCCCATCCGGCCCCGGCCCCATCGACTCTCGCGTCTTGGCTGAAGTCCACAACGACGCACGACGCGATTCGCCAGAATCCGTCGAGGACACCTAACCTCCTGCTGCACGGTGGCGGGCTGTAATTCCGGATGGAATCGACAAATGTGACCGGCGTCACATCGACCTGGGCCCATCCCATGAAGGCGATGTTCGGACATGCCGGGTACGGTGCTGGCAGGCAACCGGCACACGCGAGAGACTCAAGGGTCCGGGGGAAGATTGAGCACGACGCTGACGAAGGGACTCGCATGCAGGAGCTCCGACTCGTCGCGGTGAGCGAGGACGGCACCTATCTCGTGCTGGCTACGGCCGGGAGAGGGACCCGCTTCACGCTTCCCGTGGACGACCGGCTCCGCGCTGCCGTCCGCGGAAACTTCTCCCGTCTCGGCCAGTACGAGATCGAAGTGGAGAGTCCGTTGCGCCCCAAGGAGATCCAGGCCCGCATACGCGCCGGGGAGACCGCGGAGGAGATCGCCGCGACCGCGGGAATCCCCGTCGAGCGGGTCCGGTGGTTCGAGGGCCCCGTGCTCCAGGAGAGGGAGTACGTGGCCCAGCAGGCGCAGCGCGTCGCCGTGCGCATGCCCGGCGAGTCCGCCCCAGGTCCGACGCTCGGCGAGCTGGTCGCCGAGCGGCTCACCCGCCGCGGCGTGCCTGCCGACGAGATCGACTGGGACTCCGCCAAGCGCGACGACGGCCTGTGGCGGGTCAAGCTCGGCTACGTCTGGAACGGTCACACCCGGCACGCCGAGTGGCTGTTCGACCCGCGCCGCAGGCACGTGACCCCGCACGACGACGAGTCGCTGCGGCTGTCGTCGGCCGACTTCGACCCGAACCCGCCGGTCGAGGACACCATCGTCACGCCGTTCGCGCCCCGGGTGGCCAAGCTGCAGCCGGTGCCGCCGCTGGCGGCTGAGCCGTTGATGCAGCCGCCCGTGCCCTTCCCCTCGGTCTCGCGCCAGGATCCGCCGTACGCGCAGCCGCCGGCCCCCCGTCCGGAGCCCGCCTGGAGTCCAGGCTTCTCCCGTACGGCCGAGCCGCCGGCGCGGGCCGCCGCGCGTGAGCCCGAGTCGATCTACGCACCCGCCGCTCCCGAGCCCGCGGTGGAGCCGTCGTTCCTGCCCCACGAGTCGGCGACGACCGCCGATCCCCCCGCGGCGCCGTTCCTCCCGCCCCCACTCCGCCAGCCCCCTGCCCCCGAGCCTGCGTCGCCCGCTTTGTCGCGTTCGCCCGAAGATTCGTCGTCGTCTTCGACCGAGAGGGCGTCTTCCCCTGAGGTGACACCTTCGTTGCCTCCCATGGCGTCCGCCGCTCCCATCGAGCCGCCCCCCACCCCCGAGGTCGCGGCAACCGCAGCGGACGGCGTCGCGCCGGAAGCCCCTTCCGAAGCCGTCGTGTCGCCCGAGCCGATCGCCGCGACCGATCCCGCCAAGGCACCCGCAGCCCCCGAGATCTCTGAGGCGCTCGCAGCCTCCGAGGCTGCCAAGGCCCTCGAGGCATCCGAGGCGCTCGCGGCGCCCACGACCTCCGGCGCTTTCGACGCACCCGAGGCATCCGGGGCGCCCGAAGCATCCGGCACCTCTGAGGCTGCCAAGGCTTCCGAGGCAGGCGAGGCCGCGAGCGTCTCCAAGCCCGTCGCCTCGACCGACGCCGCCGCTGTACCGGAGGCTCCGGCCGCACCCGGGCAGGCCGCCGTACCGGAGGCCGTGGCCGCGCCTGAGCAGGCCGCCGCACCCGAGGCCGTGGCCGCGCCCGAGCAGGCCGCCGCACCCGAGGCCGTGGCCGCGCCCGAGCAGGCCGCCGCACCGGAGGTCGGGGCCGCACCCGAGGTCGCGCCCGAGACGGTGGCCGCACCCGAAGCCGCACGCAAGGTCGCGCCCGAGGCGACATCCGAGGTCGTGGCCGCGCCGAAGTCCGAGTCGGTCGCCGCGCCCGACACCGTCGTCGCGCGGGAGGTGGAGAGCACCCCTGGCCCCAGCGCCACCGCCACACCCGCGACCGGCGCGGCACCCGAGACCGGCGCCACGCCCAAGGCCGACGCCGCACCCGAGGTCGTCGGCAGGGTCGCGGCCCAGGAGACCGGTCAGGGCGGCGAGGTCGGCAAGCCGGCCGACACCGGCGAGCCCACGTCGGTCACCTCACCCGTCACCGCAGGAAAGACCGCCACGGAGCAGGCCGCCTCGGAGCAGACGTCCGCCGAGCAGGCGTCTGTCGAGACGGCGTCCGCCAAGCAGGCATCCGTCGAGCAGGAGTCCGTCGAGCAGGCCGAGGCGGCCGCCGCCACCACGCCGGAGGCCCGGCCGACCGTCGCCGACGCCCCGACCACGAAGGCCGGCGAGCAGGCCACCGCGAGCGACGCGCCCAAGGAAGCCCCACGGGAGAAGCCCGAGGAGCCGAAGGCCGAGCCCCTCAAAGCAGGCGCTCCCCCGGTCGAGGCCCACGCGGTCGAGACGCCCTCGACGCCCGACACTCAGACCAAGACCGAGGCGCCCACGCAGGCGACCTCGACCGAGAAGGCCGCACAGAGCCCCCAGCCCGAGCAGCCGAAGGCCGAGGAGCCCAAGCCCGCAGAGCCGAAGGCCGAGGAGCCCAAGCCCGCAGAGCCGAAGGCCGAGGAGCCCAAGCCCGCAGAGCCGAAGGCCGAGGAGCCGAAGCCCGCAGAGCGGAACGCCGCAGAGTCGCGGCAGGGAACCGAGGCGGAGGTGTCCTCGCAGGGGGCGAAGGCCGAGGAGCCCGTGGCTGCCAAGGCGTCCGCCGTACAGGAGGAGGCCGCCGCGGTTCCCGCGGCGCGCCCGAGTGCCGAGGAGGACACGGCGCAGGAGAAGCAGCCCAGGCCGCCCGTCCCCAAGAAGCCGCCCGCCGACCCGCCCCCTGTGCCCGTGCCGTCGCCGCCGCCCGCGCCGGCCGCGCGCCAGCCCAAGAAGAACGCCAGAGGCCGCAGGGCCTCGGTGCCGACCTGGGACGAGATCATGTTCGGCGCCCGCCGCCAGGACTGACCACACCGAAAGACCCGCCGCCAGGACCGACCGCGCCCGAAAGACCGCCGTCAGAACTGACCACACCCGTCACGACGGGCCATGCGGAAAGGACTGCCGCCACGACGGACCACGCCGGAAGGACCGCCGCCAGGGCTGGCCACGCCTGGGAGGCCGTCGCAGGATCGGCCTGACCGAGAGACTGCCGGCGGAACCGGCCAGATCCGGGAAGATCGGGAGCGCGGCTGACCGGACATCGAAGACCGAGGGGCGCTGCCGGACAGGGAGCGTCCCTCAGTCGCGTGTCAGGAACGGCGTCAGCCACTCGGGGGTGACTTCGGCGGGGAAGGCGACGCCCTGCTCCTCGGAGACGTCCATCGCCTCGTAGCCGCCCTTGCCCGCGCCCACCCCCGCGACGAGCGTGAGCACGCCCGCCCTGCGCTGGAACCACGTCTGGCGCAGCCGCCAGCCGACGACCGCCCGCCGTTCGATGACCGCCTGGGAGCGCCGCAGCGACCCCGAGCGCACCGACAGCAGCCTGACGCCGTCGTAGCCGTGCCCGAGCGAGCGGTAACGGTCGTTGCCGAGGGGAACGCCCAGCCCGGCCAGCACGAGCGACACGGCGGCCGGGATCCACCAGGCCGGCGTGGCGGTCGCCACCGCGAGGACGGCGGGCACCGCCGCCAGCGCGAGCCAGGGGACGATCGCCCTGAACAGGCGGCGGTTGCGGGCGACCGGAGGGTGCGGGCGCAGCGGCGCGGTGAACGGGCCGACGGACTGGGAGGCGACCTCCAGGGCGACGGGCCTCGGGACGTCGGGCAGCAGCTGCCCCCTGGTCTCCGAGTCGCCGAGGCCGGTCACGATGGCCCACATCCTGACGACTCCGGCCCTCCGCTCGGCCAGGGCGTCGACGATCTCGTAGCCGCGGGTACGGCGGGCCTCGAGGGAGACGCTGCGCCTGGTGACGAGGCCGCGTTCGGCGACGAGGTAGCCTTCGCGCTCCTTGAGCGTGAAGTCCCAGTTGAACACCGCGTACATCACCGCCGCCACGAACGGCATGGCCACGATCAGCGCGAGGACCACCGCCACGATGAGGATCGGGTGGTCCCACACCCAGCGGCCCGCGTTCCACGCCGCGTCGCGCCCGAGCCCGAGCTGGTCGCCCCACTGGAAGAGCAGGCCGATGGCGCCGCCCGCGACGGCGAACGGGGTGAACAGGAAGGCTCCGGACAGCGGGCCGTACAGGAGCCACCTGCGCGGCACCTTCACGATCACGTGCTCCTGCGGCTCCTCGAAGGGCCGCTCGAGCGAGGTGTCGGGGGAGGCTCCTCCTGGCCGGTGCACGGCCTGCCCCTCGGCGAGCGGGGGCGCTGCGACGCTCCCGTGCCCCTCGGGGCCGCCGTCGAGGCCGGTGGCGGCTCCGGCGGCCCTGGCCGCCCTGACGCTGCGCAGCAGGACGTCCTTGAGGCGCTCGGCCTCCGCCACGCTCACCCCGTCGAGCTCGCCCTCCTGCTCGCCTCCCCCGCTGGCCCCCGTGTCGATCTTGAGTACGGCCAGCCCGAGCAGCCGGTGCATGGGAGGCGTGGAGATGTCCACGCCGCGCACCCGCTCCAGCGGGATGGTCCGTACGGACCTGCTGATGAGCGACCGCCTGATCTCGAGCCGGTCGCCGACGAGGCGGTAGCTGAAGGTCGCCCAGCGCACGACGGCGAAGACGATGGTGCCGAGGACGCCGAAGGCGGCCCAGCCGAAGGAGCGCGGCGAGAAGCCGCCCACGAACAGCACGCCCACGAGGGGGATCAGCAGGGACGGCAGCATGCGCACCGGATCGATGAGCAGCACCTTGGGGCTCAGCTTCGTGGCGCCCTGCTCGCTCATGTGGCGTCGTCCCTGAGCTCTTCGGCCCGCCTGGCCAAGTGCTCGGCGAGCCCGGCGGCGACGGTGTGGTCGAGGCCCTGGATCGTGGAGGAGCCGGCGTGCGAGGCGGTGCGGATCTCCAGCGTGGCCAGGCCGAACAGGCGCTCGAACCAGCTCTGGGCCTTGTCGACGGTCTGGATGCGGCTCACGGGGACGAAGACCCACTCCCTGGTCAGGAAGCCCGACCTGGCGTAGACGACGTCTCCCGACAGCTCCCACCGATGAACGGCGAAGCGCACGAAAGGCTCCACCACCAGGAACGGCGTGGCGGGCACGAGCACCACGACCGGCACCAGCCACGAGTTGCCCGACAGCCACAGCGGCAGCCACGACCAGCTCGGTATCCAGGCGGCCAGCAGGAACGACCCCGCGGCGAACAGCACGAGGGCGACCACCGCCTCCAGCAGCCACAGGCGGACGGCCTTGGGCGAGACGCGATGATGGGGGTCACGCAGGGGACCCGCTGGCGGGTCGGGCGCCTCAGTCACAGTGCCCAGCTTAGAAGGGAGCGCCGGCTTTCTGACCGCCTCGGCCGCACCGGGAGCAAGATCGCCCGTGACGACTCCGAATAGGGCTGACGAAGGTCATGGTTGTGTCCAACGTCACCCTTTCCTGCCCCGAATATTCCAGTTTTCAACGGCTTTCCCCGCGACCGAACCTCCCGAACCGGTCGGCGCATCACCGACAGGCGCGTAGCATTCTCGGGCATGGGGCAGCCGAACTCGTACACGCGCGTGCGGCGCGCCACCGTCCTGACGGCGGTGGCCGCGCTGTCGCTCGGCGTGTCCGGCTGCGGCATCCTGAGCGGCCCCGCGCGGGAGATCAGGGAGATCAACGTCAGCAGCTCGAGTCTGCGCGACAAGACCCCCCTTCCGTCGGAATACTCCTGTCACGGCACGAAGGTGAGCCCGCCACTGCGCTGGTCGAGCGACGTGCTCTCACGTGCCAAGTCGATCGCGATCGTGGTCGACGACACCAGCTCCTCCAACCCCGCCGTGCAGTGGGTGGTCTACAACATCGACCCGCGCACGACCGAGATCGGCGAAGACGCCGCCTCCGACCCTCCCAAGGAGGCCGGACAGGCGGCGGTGACCAGCGGCAAGGTCGGCTACGAGCCGCCCTGCGACAAAGAAGGCAGCTATCGTTTCAGCGTCTACGCGTTGAGCGGGCGGCTCAAGGGCACGGCGAGCGCCTCCCTCCCCGACGTCCTGAAGATGATCGCCGACCAGACCATCGCGCGTGGCCGCCTGACGGCGGTGCACATCGAGTGATGGCCCGAACGCTGCTGGTAGTAGTGGTTACCAATTCTTCACTTAGGGTGTGACAACGCTCATAGTGGTCCGACACAATCAGATCCGTTCGCTGTGCGTTGGTGATCAAAGGGGGCAGATCGCGTCGATGGCCGCGCGATCTCACCGGCGCCGCTGGCAGGCCATGGCCTTGAGGGTGGTGCAATGACTGCGGTCGTACTGGTACTCGTCGCCGTCGTGCTCCTCGTGCTCGTAGTCGTGGCACTGGGCATGCGTTCGATGAACAAGCGAGAGAGCTCGCTCCCGCCGGAGCGGCTCAAAGCAATGGCCGAGGAAGGGGAGATGACCCAGGCTCGGTCGACCGACGAGTTCGCCGCGCACGAGCCCAGGATGGTCAACTTCAGCCCCGACTTCAGCCCCATAGACGAGCACAAGCAGCCGAAGCCGGTTCGCACGGGCCAGCGCGGCAAGCGCGGCGTCGACGAGTGGGGCAACGGCGCCGCCGATGACGACGACGAGGAGTTCTGGGCCAACATCCGCAGCGAGGCCACCGAGGGCGGCTTCGGCGCGGGCGGCACCGTCAAGGCGCGCATGGCGGCCAGCAGGCCCGTCGAGCCCGAGCGTCCCGCGGCCGACCCTTCGAGTGAGCGCACGGTCCAGCTTCCGCTGCCGCAGCGCCCCGCCGCCGCCCCTGTCGCTCCCGTGGCCCCCGCCGCCGCCGCCAACCCGCTGGCCGACCTCGTCGAGCCCGCACCGCGTCGCGAGTCGCGGCGTGAGTCGCGACGCGAGCGGAAGTCCGAGCCCCGGCCCGAGCCGCGTCCCGTGCCCTCCGCCGCCGAGCTGGCCGACCAGCGCACGATGACCTTCGCGGCACCGACGCCCGACGTGATGAGCATTCTCGGCGCCGGAGCCACGCCCGTCCCCCAGGCCCAGCCCGAGCCGCGCCAGGTGAGCGGGTCCTTCCCCGCGGTCTCCGCCAGCGGCTCCTTCCCCGTCGTCAACAGCGGCTCGTTCCCCGTGGCGCCCTCGGGCCCGATCCACGGCGCGCCGACCAGTGACCCCTTCCCCGCCTACGGCGCGGTCGAGTCCGAGGCCACCTGGCAGTCGCAGCAGGCCGCCCCCGGCGCGACCTCGGGCTCGTGGGCCGCCGCCGCCCACCACGACGTCCTCGACGACGCCGCCCCCGTCACCTCCTCCTGGCCCGCCTTCGAGCAGCCGCACAGGGAGCCGGCCCCCGCCTCCTACCCCAACTCCTACGAGGTGCGCGCGGGCTGGGCCGTCTCCGACGACGACGCGCTGACGGGCCCGACGCCCGCCGCCACCACTCCGACCGCTCCTGGCAGGGCGGTCACGCCCTATGACGACGTGCTGTCGGGTGGGCAGTACTCCGCCTCCTCCTACGAGCAGCCCCAGGCTCCGTACGTGCCTCCGGCGACGCCCGCCGCCTGGCCCGAGCCGCCCGCCGCGAACGCCAGCTGGCCGTCCTATGGCGAGATGTACGGCGAGCCCGAGACGGAGGCGGCCAGGCAGGGCCGCAGGGGCAGCCACCACCGGGCCCCCGATCAGGACTTCCCCGACTATTACCGCTGATCGTAAAGGCCTGTCGTAACACTCCAACTCCGGGAGTGAAAACCGTTACAGTCTGGCGGTGGACACTCAGAGTAATGGACTGACTGCCCTCAGATACGACGTGCTCGCGTCGCTGGTCGTCTTCCTCGTCGCGGTCCCGCTGTCGCTCGGCATCGCCGTCGCCTCGGACGCGCCGCTGGCGGCGGGGCTGATCGCGGCGGTCGTGGGCGGGGTGGTCGCAGGACTGTTCGGCGGCTCGGCCGTACAGGTGAGCGGGCCGGCCGCGGGCCTGGCCCTGGTCGTGGCCGATCTCGTGCACACGTACGGCTGGCGGGCCACCTGCATGATCACGCTGATGGCCGGGGTCGTACAGCTGGTGCTCGGCGCCTTCAAAGCCGCGAGGGCCGCGCTGGCGGTCTCCCCCGCCGTCATCCATGGCATGCTCGCGGGCGTCGGCGTGGTGATCGCGCTCTCCCAGCTGCACGTGGTGCTGGGCGGCAGCCCGCAGAGTTCGGCCGTCGCCAACCTTCTCGAGCTGCCCGCGCAGATCGTGGGCGTGCACAACCACGCCGCGGCCGTCGGGCTGATCACGATCGGCGTCCTGCTGGTGTGGAAGTGGCTGCCGAGCAGGATCAGGGTGGTCCCCGCACCGCTGGCGGCGCTGTTCCTCGCCTCCTCGGCCGCCGCCGTCCTCGGCCTGGACATCACCAGGGTGGAGCTGCCCGACGGACTCCTGCAGTGGGCGCCTCCCGTGCTGCCGGCCGGCGACTGGCACGGCATCGCCGCCGCGGTGCTGCTGGTGGCGCTGCTCGCGGGGGTGGAGTCGCTGCTGTGCTCGGTGGCCACCGACCAGCAGCACGACGGCCCGCGCACCGACCTCGACAGGGAGCTGCGCGGCCAGGGGATGGCCAACGTCGTGTCGGGCCTGCTCGGTGGCCTGCCCATCGCGGGCGTGATCGTCCGCAGCACCACCAACGTGCGGGCAGGCGCGCGCACCCGCTGGTCGACGGTCATGCACGGGATCTGGGTGCTGGTCTTCGTGCTGTGCTTCGGCTGGACGATCCAGCTGATCCCGATGGAGGCGCTGGCCGCGCTGCTGGCCTTCATCGGGCTGCAGATGTTCAACCTGGGCCACGTGCGGAAGGTGCACGGCCACGGCGAGGTTCCCGTCTACCTGGTCACTCTGGCGGGCGTGGTCGTGCTCGGCCTGGCCGAGGGGGTGCTGTTCGGGCTGGCGCTGGCCGTCCTGCTCGCCCTGCGGCGGCTCACGGGGGTCTCCGTGCAGGTACGGCAGGAGCCCGAGGGCCGCCGACACGTGACGATCTCGGGCTCGCTCACCTTCCTCGGCGTGCCGAGGCTCACCGACGCGCTGGGGGCGATCCCGCCGGGCGTGCCGGTCGACCTCGACCTCAACATCGACTTCATGGACAACGCCGCGTTCGAGGCGCTCCACTCCTGGCGGCTCAAGCACGAGCGTTCGGGCGGCAGCGTCGACATCGACGAGCTGCACGACGAGTGGTACGCCCTCGCGGCCGGCGGCAACCACATGTTCCCCGCCAAGACCCCGCCGAAGGCGCACGAGCGCTGGTGGCTGCCGTGGGCGCACCGCCGCCGCAGGGGCGCCGCCGTACCGCCGCAGGGCGGGCCCGCCGAGTGCGAGCTGACGGTGGGCGCCAGGGAGTTCCACCGCAGGACGGCCCCGCTGGTGCGGCCCATCTTCACCGAGCTGGCCCGCAGGCAGCAGCCCACGCACCTGTTCATCACCTGCGCCGACTCCCGCATAGTGCCGACGCTGATCACGGCCAGCGGTCCAGGCGACCTGTTCGTGGTGCGCAACATCGGCAACCTCGTTCCCCGACACGGCGCGCAGCCCCACGACGACTCGGTGTCGGCTGCGATCGAGTACGCCACCCAGGTGTTGGGGGTACGGACGATCACGGTGTGCGGGCACTCCGGGTGCGGGGCGATGGCGGGGCTGCTGTCGGGCGGGGCCAAGGCGGGCAGCATGCCGGGGTTGCGGCGCTGGCTGCGGCACGGCAACCACAGCCTGGCCAGGTTCATCCACACCGACAGCGACGGGAGCGACACCGGGCCGCTGGACCGGCTGTGCAGGGTCAACGTCATCCAGCAGCTGGAGAACCTGCGGACGCACCGCAAGGTGGACGAGCAGGTGCGGGCGGGGACGCTGGAGCTGGTGGGGCTCTACTTCGACATCGCCTCCGCCAGGGTCCACATCCTGCCGACCCCCGTGCTCGGCGAGCCCACGCCGGATCCACACCCCGCACCCACCCTTCCTGCGTAGCACCCACCTCGCCGAGAGCGGCGCCCTCCTCCGCTCTCGGTGAAGGTGACCGGTTTCGCAGGCCGTACGCGCGCCTCCCCCTACGCTCTCGGTGAAGAGGTGACTGGATTCGCATGCCGTACCCGAAGAATGCTCTTATGAGAGTTCTGGTCATCGGAGGGTCGGCGTTCCTCGGGCGTGCGTTCGTCACGGAGGCGCTCGCCCGTGGGCACGAGGTCACCACGTTCAACAGGGGGCAGAGCTACCCCGACGTCCCGGGAACGGAGGCCGTGCACGGCGACAGGGAGGTGACGGCCGACCTCGAGCGCCTGGTGGAGGGGCGGCAGTGGGACATCGTCGTGGACACCTCCGCCTACGTGCCGCGCGTGGCGGGCGAGTCCGCGCGGCTGCTGTCGGGCCACGCGAGCACCTACGTCTTCGTCTCCTCGGTCTCGGCCGTGCGCGACTTCCCCGCCAAGCCCGCCACCGACTCCTCGGGACTGTGGGACTGCGAGCCTGACGCGGGCCCCGAGGACGGCGACTACGGCGTGCTCAAGGCGGGCTGCGAGCGCGCCGTGGAGCAGGGGTTCGCGGGCAACGTCCTGATCATCCAGCCGGGTCTGATCCTCGGCCCGCACGAGAACGTCGCCAGGCTCCCGTGGTGGCTGACGAGGATCTCGCTCGGCGGCCGGGTGCTGGCGCCCGGCGACCCCTCGGTGGCCATGCAGCTGATCGACGCCCGCGACATCGCGATCTTCAGCTACGACCAGGCGGAGAAGGGCGTCAGCGACCGCTTCATGGTCACCGGCCCGCAGGGCAACACGACCTACGGCGAGTGGCTGGAGCTGTGCAGGCAGGTCACGGGCTCGGACGCGGAGTTCGTCTGGGTGGAGGACCAGTTCCTGGTCGACCACGAGGTCAAGGTCTGGATCGAGCTGCCGCTGTGGGCGCCCGCCGGCCCTGACATGGACAACTTCTGGAAGGTCTCCACGTCCAAGGCCGAGGCCGCGGGGCTGCGCTGCAGGCCCGTCGTCGAGACGGTGAGGGACACCTGGGAGTGGCTGAAGGAGATCCCGGTCTCGGAGCGGGTGTTCGGCAGGAAGAACGTCCACGGCATCGCCCCTGAGAAGGAGGCCGCCATCCTCGCCGACTGGTCCGCCCGCGAGTCCGGCGGCTGAGCTGACGAGCGGGGTGCGGACGCGACCGCCCGCACCCCGCTTCAGCCGTCCGCTCCGGGACGGACGATCATCATGACGACGACCACCGCCCACAGCAGGTTGTAGATCCCCGCGAGCATGGAGAGCCTGCGCAGCCTGGCGCCGTCGTCCGGCTCGGCGAGCGCCTCGCGCTGAAGCGGGTAGATCCACAGGGCCAGCAGGACGCCCGCCGCGGCGGTGAGCACCATGGAGACGGTGATCCAGATCTCCCCCATCCGGCCCTGGACGAGGGCCAGGACGATCCCCACGACCGGCACGACGATGCCGAAGAGGCTGTAGCCCCTGGTGATGCGGAGCAGCGCGACGGCCACGGACCGGTTCCGCTCCCCCGACGCCTCCTGGAGAGTGCCGGCGGCGGCGCCTCCGCCTGCCGTCCCTGCGGGGACGCCGGCGGCGACCGGCGCGTAGCGGGGGAACAGACTCGTCGCGACGGCCGAGCCCCCGACGAAGACGATGCCGGCCAGCACGTGCACCGACAGCAACAGCTTTTCCATGAACGCTCCCTCAGCTAACCTTCAGGCAGATTGAAGGCTAGCACGAAAGCTTCAGGCAGGTTGAAGCTCGGCGGGGCTCACGACGGCTCGCCACTCTGGAACGCCGCGCGGACGGCATCGGCCACCTGCCGCTGGATGGGGTCGGCCTCCGGCCCGAACAGCAGGTCGTCGACGCTCGCCACCGCCTGTCTCGCCGCATGGAGGAGGCTGGTGCCGTCCGGGGTGATCTCGATGGTCGAGGCGGAGCCCGCGCGGGCGGTGTTGTCGCGCACCAGCCCGGCGCCGGCCAGCACCTTCACCGCGGCGTGGACGCTCTGCACGGTGGTGCCCGACATCCTGGCCAGGTCGCTGAAGGACACCCCGGGCAGGCCGGCGATGTGGCCGAGCAGCCCGAGCCTGCTGACGGTGAGATCGAGCGGGGCGAGAGCGGCGTTGAGCTCGGACTCGATTCTGCGCGCCAGCGTCAGCAGGACGATGGAGGGGCTGGTCACGGGCGGGCGGGGGCGGCCGTTCTCGTTCGTCACCTTCCCAGTTTCCCGCACCCTCCACCGTGCCGCCTGTTTCGGTGGCGGAAAGCCGAGCGTCGAGGAGGGGCAGGGGGGTGGACCCAGGCCGCCGACGCCGTGGCGAACGGCCTGCTGCTGCACGACTGCCGAGCGAGCGCACTCGTCGTGACGGGCCGCTTGCCTGGTCAGCGCAGGTAGTAGTGGAGCAGCGCAGGCCGTCCGTCCGTGTCGGGCCAGTCCATCCGGGTACTGGCGACTCTGCGCCAGCCCGCGCGCTCGTAGAAGGCCATGGCCCTGAGCCTGGAGTCGGTGACATCGAGCCCCAGCCGGAGACCCCGCCGCGCCGCCTCCCGCTCCACCGCGGCCATCAGCCCGGCGGCGGCACCCTGACGAACCCGGCCTCCGGAGCCACCCGCCTCCGTGGCCGCTCCTGACCCTCCGGCGTGCACGGCTGAGCCTCCGACATGCGGGGCAGAGCCGCCGGCGGTCGTGTTTGGGCCTCCGGCATGCACGGCCGAGCCTCCGGCGTACGTGGGTGGGCCTCCAGCGTGCACGGCCGAGCCGCCGGCGTTGGCGACTGAGCCTCTGGCGTGCGCGGCGACGAAGAGTCGCGCGACGAGGCCGTCCGCCTCGGGGAGCGCCGGATCCGCCCCACGCAGGACGACATGTCCGGTGATCTCGTCGCCGTCCGTGGCGACCCACGCCTGGATCATCCCCGCCGGCGTGAGCCATCCCTCTGGATCGTCCGGCCAGTTCGCGGGATACCCGTCCCCCTCGTGAACGGCCCGCAGCACGCTGACGCACGCGGCCAGGTCGCCCGGCACCCGCGGCCTGATCACGCCGACGCCCACCACGTGGACTGCGTGATCTCGGTGAAGCCGAGCGAGTCGTAGAGCGGCTTGCCCGCCCTGGCGGCCGTCAGCGTGACGGGCAGTTCCTTCAGGGGCCCGCCCAGTACGGCGTGCATCAGCGCCCGCCCGATGCCGCGCGAACGAAACTCCTGCAGCGTCGTGACCCAGTAGAGCCCGCCCACGCCGCCGTCGACGATCGTCACGCAGGCCCCGCCCAGCTCGCCGTCCTTCACGACGAGGTAGAGCTCGATCTCCTGCCGTCCGAGCAGCGCCGCAGGGAAGGCCTGCCCCGGCCGGTACGGCTGGAAGCCGGGCAGCGGGAAGCCGTCGACCACGATCCGCTCAGCAGCCCGCAGCTGCTCCTCCCTCTCCACCCTGACGACCTCGAGCGCCGGGGGCGGAAGGGTGTCGCCCGGCCTGCGGATCATGACGGGCAGCTTGCGCGGGGTCAGCCCGATCGCGCTCATGTCGACGGAGCCGAAGGCGTCCTCGACGAGCACCGGACCACGCGACCAGCCCTTGGCCAGCTCGGTCAGCTCGTCCACGTCGTCCTTGCCGGGCGCGGACGACCTCAGCACGATCCGCAGCCCGCTGTGCTCGTCTCCCGCCACGGCCTGGAACCCCTGCCGCCTGACCACCTCGTGGCCGCGGGTCTCGGCGAGCGCGGTCCAGAGCGTGGTGGCATTGGGGACGGCCAGGCGCAGATCAGCCAGGTCGATGGTGGTCATGAGAGGACCCTACAAGAGCGCTATCCGACTGTCCCCATGAGTTGGGGGTCGCCCCAGCCGCACGAGATGGCCGCCGCCCTACCGCTTCGCGGCTCGGTAGCGCTTGAGAAGGGCGGTGATTCTGTCGTGGTCACCCACACCGTTCAGCTCATCGAGCAAGTCGTCGGGGCAGAGCTCGTAAAGCTCACCCCACCAGCGGCGCGCTGTGTTGTCCCAGATTCGGTAGCCGCCGGGAATGCCCCTGGCGACATAGCGCCTCCTGCTCATGATCCATCAACCCTGCAGTGCGCGCCGGCCCTGCGGTCAAGTGGCTGCACCACCACCGTGAACCCTGTAGCCACCTCGTCCCGCAAGCCCCTGCACGAGCCGAGGAAGCGCTCGACGTCCCCTCCTCGGGCGCGGACGTCGCGCACAACCCCTTTCCTCCTTGACCGGAGAGGCGGAGAGAGGGGAGAGACGAGCCGGCCTGTAGGCCGGGTTCTGTCCTTCGCGAACGAAGGGGCGACCATCCATCTAGGGCCGTCGTTGCCGGCGGCCTCAAGCGGTCTACCCGCGCGGCTCGGACGGGCAGTCCTCGAACGTCGCGCGCGGGACGCTTCTTGCGAAGCGTCCCTTCTTGACCTTGCTCCGGGTGGGGTTTACCTAGCCGCCCACGTCACCGTGGGCGCTGGTGGTCTCTTACACCACCCTTTCACCCTTACCTCCCGGAAATCCGGAAGGCGGTCTGCTCTCTGTGGCACTGTCCCGCGGGTCACCCCGGGTCGGCGTTACCGACCACCCTGCCCTGTGGAGCCCGGACCTTCCTCGGCGAGCCCCCGAAAGGGGCCCGACGCGGCCGCCCGGCCGGCTCGTCTGCTGGGAGAGTATCAAACCCAAGCCGCCTCCAACTCATCGACAAGATCGTCACGGTGTGATGGTGGACGTCATCGTCTGAGGGGGACGGTGCGAAGGCCCGGTCGTGCGGGCGCCCTGTCCCGTCCCGCACGACCGGGTCACACCCCGGCGGGTCGCTGATCGCAGCCGAGTGCCGTGACGCAGGCTTCAGCGCAGGTGCGAGATGTCGTTGAAGGACTTCACCACGGCGGGACCGTCGGCGTAGAAGTCGATCAGTGACAGGCAGGCCAGGTCGAGGTGCATGCGGTAGAGCGCCTCGGGCGGGGCCATGAGGGCGAGCCTGAGCAGCGTCTTGATCGGCGTGACGTGGGAGACGACCAGGACGGTCCTGCCCTCGTAGCGTTCCAGCAGCCGGTCTCTGGCTGCCTCCACCCTTCGCGCCACCTCGGTGAAGCTCTCGCCCTGGGGCGGTGCGGCGGTGGGGTCGGCCAGCCACGCGGCGAGCTCGGCGGGCCACCGGCGCTGGATCTCGGTGAAGGTGTGACCCTCCCAGGCGCCGAAATCGGTCTCTCTGAGGTCGTCGTCCACCTCCACGTCGAGGCCGGCGAGCCCGGCGACGGCCTCGGCCGTCCGCCTGGCGCGCTTGAGCGGGGAGCTGACCACCACATCCAGCCGGTACGGCGGAGCCGACAGCCTGCGGGCAGCGGCCTCCGCCTGGGCCAGGCCATTGGGGGTGAGCTCGGGGTCGCCCAGCCCCGAGAAGCGGCGCTCTGCCGAGAGGGGGGTCTCGCCGTGGCGCAGGAGCAGGAGTGAGGTGGCGACCCTGGTGGCGGGTCCCCAGCCGCTGCCCTTGGTGCGCTGCGCGGTGACCAGGGAGGCCGAGGGCGCCGACAGGTCAAGCAGATCGGTCTGCTCGTCAGCTGGTCGGCCGGTGGCGAAGGTCTCGCCGGGTGCAGCGTCGCGATCCAGGAGGTCGCCGCCCGAGCCCGCCGAGACGCCGCCCGAACCACGCGAGCCGGTGCCCGGCGAGACGCCGCCCGAACCACGCGAACCGAGGCCCGGCGAGACGCCGCCCGAATCCGGCGAGCCCAGGCCCCCCGAGACGCCGCCCGAGGTCGGGGAGACGCCAGAGGTGGTGCCGCCCGCCTTCCAGGCGAGGCCCTTGGCGGCGGCGTCCATCGCCTCGTTCGCCAGCCGGTCGGCGTGCTTGTTGCGCTCGCGGGGGATCCACGTCCACCCCGTCACCCGCAACCGCCTGACCAGCGCCTGCGCCTCGATCGCGAGCGGCCGCAGCCCCTCGTTCTTGATCTTCCAGCGCCCCGCCATCTGCTCGATGACGAGCTTGGAGTCCATCCTGACCTCGACGGCCGCGCCCTCGCCCGCGAGATCGAGCACCGAGGTGAGCCCGGCGATCAGCCCCTTGTACTCGGCGACGTTGTTGGTCGCCACGCCGATCGCCTCGGCCGCCTCGGCGAGGACCTGACGGTCGCGGGCGTCCATCACCACGGCCCCGTACCCCGCGGGCCCGGGGTTGCCCCTCGACCCGCCGTCGGCCTCGACGAGGTAGGCGGTCGTGCTCATGGACGCTCCTTGAACAGGTCGGTGCGCGAAGGCGCGGGTCAGATGCCGGACTCGGGGGTGCGGACGAGGATGCGGCGGCACTCCTCGCAGCGCAGCACCTCGTCGTGCGGAGCGGCCTTGATCCGGTTCATGTCGGCGATCGACAGCGACACCTTGCAGCCCATGCACCGGCCGCCGTGCAGCATGGCGGCGCCCACGCCGTACTGCCCGCGCAGCTTCTCGTACAGGGCGAGCAGGTCGGCGGGGATTTCGGCGGCGACGTCGGAGCGGCGCGACTCTGCGTCGGCAGCCTCCTTGCCGATCTCGGCCAGGGCCGCGTCGCGGCGGTCCTCGGCGGCGGCGCGGGTGGTGGCGAGCTCGTCGCGCTTGGCGACCAGGTCGTTGACCTTGGCGTCGGCGGCCTCGCGGCGTTCCATGATCTCCAGCACGACCTCCTCGAGGTCGCCCTGTCGGCGGTGCAGCGAGGCGATCTCGGACTGCAGGCTGGACAGGTCCTTGGGCGAGGTCACCATGCCGGAGTCGAGACGCTTCTGGTCGCGCTCGGCGCGAATGCGCACGGTGTCGACGTCGTTCTCGGCCTTGGTCTGCTCGCGGGCCAGGTCGCCCGCCTCGGTCTCGGCGGCGATCGCCTGGGTGGCCAACTGGGCGTACTGCCTCGACTGCTCGTCGATCACGGCCAGCTCAGGCAGGGTGCGGCGGCGGTGCGCCAGGCGGTCGAGGACGGAGTCGAGCTCGGCCAGGTCGAGGAGTCGCTTCTGAGCGGCGGGGGCAGCTTTCATGATCAATATCCTTTTGTCCAAGCATCGGTGACCGTGGCGGAGACGCGCGTCTCAACGTTAACGCCACCGGAGGTGAGGATGGACGCCGCGCTGCGCAGCCAGGGCCATTCGGTGGCCCAGTGGGCGGCGTCGATCAGCGCGGGCCCTCCGGTCTCGACGAACTCGCTGGCCGGATGGTGGCGCAGGTCGGCGGTGAGGAAGACGTCGACGCCCGCGGCCCTCGCCGTACCGAGCAGGGAGTCGCCCGCGCCGCCGCTGACGGCCACGCGCGTGACCGGCCTGGACGGCTCGCCCGCGACGCGCACCCCCCAGGAGGTGGCGGGCAGGCCCGCCAGGACCTGCTTGGCGAAGTCGCCGAGCGTCATCTCGGGAACCGAGCCGATCCTGCCGAGCCCGCGCCACGGGTCGTCGGGCAGCGGCGAGAGCGGCACCAGGTCGCCGATCAGCCCGACCGCCCTGGCCAGCGCGTCGGAGACGCCCGGGTTGGCGACGTCGGCGTTGGTGTGGGCGGTGTAGAGGGCCACACCGTTGCGGATCAGGTCGTGGATCAGCCGCCCCTTGTAGGTGGTGGCGGCGACGCTCGTGGTGCCGCGCAGGTAGAGCGGGTGGTGGACGACGATCAGGTCGGCGCCCCAGTCGAGGGCCTCCTCGGCCACGACGGGCACAGGATCGACCGCGAACAGCACCTTGCGCACGTCCTGGGCGGGATCGCCGCAGACCAGGCCGACGGCGTCCCACGACTCGGCCCTGGCGGGCGGATAGGCGGCCTCGAGCACGTTGATCACATCTGCCAGCGTCACCTGCGCAGACTACCGGCTCGCGCACCTCGACACGTGGACGTGCGCCGCCTACCGTAAGTGGATCCTGACGTCTGGGAGGGCGCATGAGGGTCGCGATCATCGGTGCGGGCTTCGGCGGGCTGTGCATGGCGATCCGGCTCGAACTGTCGGGCATCGCCGACTACACCGTCTTCGAGAAGGCGGGCGGGCTCGGAGGCACCTGGCGCGACAACAGCTATCCGGGCGCGGGCTGCGACATCCCCTCTCACCTGTACTCCTACTCCTTCGAGAAGTACGCCAGCTGGACGCGCCGTTACCCGGAGCAGCCCGAGATCCTGGCCTATCTCGACATGTGCGCCGACAAGTACGGTGTCAGGCCGAAGATCAGGTTCGACACCGAGGTGCGGTCGGCCCGCTTCGACGGCCGCCAGTGGCAGGTCACGACGGACGACGGCACCGAGCGGTTCGACGCCGTCGTGTCGAGCGTGGGCCAGCTCAACCGCCCCGCCTATCCCGAGATCCAGGGAACGGAGAGCTTCGCAGGCGTCTCCTTCCACAGCGCCCGATGGAAGCACGAGCACGACCTCACCGGCCGCCGCGTCGCGGTGATCGGCAACGGGTCGTCGGCAGCGCAGTTCATCCCCCGCATCCAGCCTCTGGCAGAGCGCCTCGACGTCTTCCAGCGCACCCCCAACTGGGTGATCCCCAAGCCCGACTCCGCCTTCGGCACCGCCACCAGGCTGGCGTTACACCTGGTCCCCGGCCTGCAGCGGGTCTACAGGGAGTGGATCTACCGCTACGCCGAGGGCACCCTCTACCCCGCTCTCGCCAGGGGCTGGAGCGCGAACCTGCTGAGGAAGCGGGCGCTCGGACACCTCCACGCGCAGGTCGCAGACCCCGCACTGCGCGCCAAGCTCACCCCGGCCTTCCCCGTCGGCTGCAAGCGGGTGGTCATCGACAGCTCCTTCTATCCCGCCCTCACCAGGCCGAACGTCGAGGTGGTCACCGACCCGATCGTCCGGATCACCCCGAAGGGGGTGGAGACCTCGCAGGGCCTGAGAGAGGCCGACACGATCATCTACGCCACCGGCTTCCGCACGACGGAGTTCCTGCAGCCGATCGAGTTCACCGGCACAGGGGGGCGCACGCTCTCCGACGAGTGGAAGGACGGCGCCGAGGCCTATCTCGGCATCTCCGTGCCGCACTTCCCGAACCTGTTCCTGCTCTACGGCCCGAACACCAACCTCGGGCACAACTCCATCGTCTTCATGATCGAGTGCCAGGTCCGCCACGTCATGGCCTGCCTGCCGTACCTCGCCGAGCGGGGGCCGATGGAGGTCAGGCCCGAGGCGATGGCGGCCTGGCGCCGGCAACTGGGGGCGGCCATGGAGCGGATGGTGTGGGGCAACGGCTGCCAGAGCTGGTACAAGACCGCGCAGGGGAGGGTCACCAACAACTGGCCCGGACCGACCACGCTCTATCGCAGGCTGACCGCTCTGCCGCCGCTGCCCGCCTACCGGCTAACGTCTTCGGCATGATGGTGGCTGACACGCACAACGATCTCCTCATGGCGGTATCGGCGAGAGCGCCCCGGCACTGGGCGGAGTTCTTCCGCTCCCGCTGGCTCCCCCAGCTACGGCAGGGCGGGGTGCGGCTGCAGGTGCTGCCCGTCTTCATCGACTCGCAGTTCCGCCCCGAGGGCTCGCTGAGGCAGACGCTACGCATGATCGAGTGCGCGCACGTCATCGCCGAGGGCAACGCCGACGCCGTGGCGCTCTGCCTCGACGCCGCCCAGATCGACGCCGCCCTCGCCGAGGACAGGATCGCGCTGGTCCTGGCCATGGAGAGCATGCCGGGCATCGACGCCAGCGTGGAACTGATCCCGACCATGCACCGCCTCGGCGTCCGGGTCGCCTCGATCGCCCACTGGGGCCGCACCCCGCTGGCCGATGGCAGCGGCGAGGACGCCACCGGCAGCGGCCTCACCTCCCACGGCGTCGAGGCGCTCAAGGAGATGGAACGCCTCGGCATCCTGTTCGACGTCTCCCACCTCGGCGTCTCGGGCGTCGCCCACGTGCTGGAGCTGGCCACCAGGCCCGTCATGGCCACCCACTCCTCGGCCAGAGCCCTGCGCGACCACCACCGCAACCTCACCGACGAGCAGATCAGGGGTGTGGCGGGCACGGGCGGGGTGATCTGCGTGAACTTCCTGGCCGCCTTCCTCACCGAGAACGCCCGCGAGGCCACCCTCGACCACCTGCTCGACCACATCGAGCACATCGTGGGCGTCGCCGGCATCGACCATGTGGGGCTCGGCCCCGACTTCATGGACGAGGTCCTGCGCGACCTCACGCCCCCGTGCTGCGAGGGCGTCAGCTCCAGCGGCATCGACAACCGCGCGGTGATACCCGGCCTGGCGGGTCCGGGCGGCCTGCCGCTGGTGGGCGAGGGGCTGCTGGCGCGCGGACTGCCCGAGGCGGACGTGCGGAAGATCCTCGGCGGCAACGTGCACCGCCTGTTCGGGAAGGCGCTGGCATGATCGACGATCTCGAGGAACTGGTCACCTGCGAGTCCTTCTCCAGCGACCTCGCGGCGGTGGCGCGCAGCGCCAAGGTGGTGGCCGCGATGGGCGCCCGCCACCTCGGCGCCCCGCCCGAGACGATCGTGGTCGACGGCGTCACGCACCTGCGCTGGAGCTTCGGCACCCCGCGGGTGCTGCTGCTCGGCCACCACGACACCGTCTGGCCGATCGGCACGCTCGCCACCCACCCGTGGTCGGTGATCGACGGCGTCGCGAGGGGTCCCGGCGTCTTCGACATGAAGGCGGGGCTGGTGCAGCTCTTCCACGCCCTCGCCGGGCTCGGCGACCTCGACGGGATCTGCGTGCTGGTCACCGGCGACGAGGAGGTCGGCTCGACCACCTCGCGCGCGCTGATCGAGGAGTGCGCGCGCGGCCTGTCGGCCGCCTTCGTACTGGAGGGCAGCGCGGACGGCGGCGCGCTCAAGACCGCGCGCAAGGGCACCTCCGACTACACGGTCACGGTGTACGGCAAGGCCGCGCACGCGGGGCTCGAACCGTGGAACGGCGCCAACGCGGGCATCGAGCTGGCCCACCAGATCCTCACCATCGCCGGCATGGCGGCGCTGGCCGACTCCACGGACTCCCCCGGCACCGGCGGCACCACCGTGACGCCGACCGTTCTCGCGGGAGGCACCACGCTCAACACCGTGCCGGCGCTCGCGCGGGTGGGTGTGGACGTGCGGGTGCCGACGCTGGCCGCGCAGTCCAGGGTGGACACGCTGATGCGCGCCCTGTCGCCCCAGGTGCGGGGGACGAGGCTGGAGGTCAACGGAGGGCCGAACCGCCCGCCCATGGAGGCGGCCATGTCGGCGGAGCTGTTCAGGCTGGCTCAGGGGCTCGCGGCGGGGCTGGGGCTCGGCGCGCTGGAGCAGGCCTCGGTCGGCGGGGCCTCCGACGGGAACTTCACCGCGGGCATCGGGGTGGCGACGCTGGACGGGCTCGGAGCCGTGGGCGGCGGCGCGCACGCCGACCACGAGCACGTGATCGTGGCGGAGATGCCTGGCAGGGCGGCGCTGCTGCGGGCGCTGGTCGCCTCCGTGCTGGCGCCCTGACCAGGCCCTTCGCTGACGGCGGGGGCCGGCTCGGATAAATTTCTGAGCGTGGAGGGAGACCGGGTGACGGTGCGGGAGCTGCACGAGATCGGCGAGTTCGCCGACGTGCGCAGCCTGTTCGACGCCATCTGGCGCCCCGACCCCGCCAACCCGCCCGTCACCGTCGAGCTGATGCGGGTCTTCTCGCACGCCGGCGGCTACGTCGCGGGAGCCTACGAGGACGGCGAGCTGGTCGGCGCCTGCGTGGGCCTGCTCGCCTCGGGCAACAGCCTGCACTCCCACGTCACGGGGGCCGTCCCCGGCAGGGGCGTCGGCCACGCGCTGAAGTCGCACCAGCGGCGGTGGTGCCTGGAGCGCGGCATCGACCGCATCACCTGGACCTACGACCCGCTGGTGCGCCGCAACGCCTACTTCAACATCGCCAAGCTCGGCGCCCGCCCCTTCGAGTACGTGGAGAACTTCTACGGCCGGATGGCCGACTCCATCAACGAAGGCGACGAGTCCGACCGCCTGGTGGTCGAGTGGCTGCTCAAGGAGGAGGTCGTGGCGCGGCGCCCTGACGAGGGGGTGGCGGCTCTGGTGGAGGTGGGGGGACGCCCGGTGAGGGAGCCCGCGCGCGGGCCCGTCGTGCTGGTCGGCACGCCCGCGGACATCGAGACGCTGCGGAGGGGGGATCCAGGGGCGGGCAGGGCGTGGAGGCACGCGATGCGCGAGGTGCTGGGCGGTTTGATGGCGGGCGGCGGACAAGTGACGGGCTTTACCAAAAAGGGTGACTATGTGGTGTCAGCCGGGTAGGTCCCGGCTGTGTTCACGCCGACGGTTCCACATCGCGTCCTGCCCCCCGTCACCGTCAGAGACCTACCAGACGCGCCCACCTCTCGGTGGCGGCTCATCGGCCCGGGGCTGGTGGGCGCCGGCGTCGGGCTGGCCAGCGGAGAGTTCATCCTCTGGCCCTACATCGCCTCCCAGGTCGGCCTGATCTTCATCTGGGGCGCGCTGGTGGGCATCGTGACCCAGTGGTTCCTCAACATGGAGATCGAGCGCTACACGCTGGCCACCGGCGAGACCGCGCTGACCGGTTTCAGCCGCTTCTGGAAGCACTGGGGCGCGGTCTTCGTCCTCATGACGTTGCTGTCGAACCTGTGGCCTGGCTGGGTGACCACGTCGGCGACGATGGTGACGTACCTGACCGGCAGCGGCCAGGGCACCGTCCGCTACATCGCGATCGGCATGCTGATCGTGATCGCGCTCGGACTGACGCTGGCCCCCGTCATCTACACCGCGCTCGAGCGGGTGATCTTCATCAAGATCGGCCTGGTGCTCACCCTGATCGTGGTGGCCGTGCTGTTCGCGATCAACGCCGACGCGTGGGTGGCGCTGGGCAGGGGCCTCACGGTCGACGCGAGCTTCCCTGTTCCTCCGCTGGAGTTCGCGGTGCTGATGGGCGCCATCGCCTACGCAGGCGCGGGCGGCGGGCAGAACCTGTGCCAGAGCAACTGGATCCGCGACAAGGGCCTGGGCATGGGCGCCTACGTGCCGCGGCTGGTCAGCCCGGTCACCGGCCAGGAGGAGGCGGTCTCCTCCACCGGTTTCCAGTTCTCCCCGACGAAGGAGAACCTGGCCAGGTGGCGGGGCCTGGTGGCGCTTCGCCAACATCGAGCAGGGCTCGACCTTCGCCGTCGTGTCGTTCGTGACGATCGCGCTGATGTCGATGCTGGCCTACTCCACCGTCTTCGGTCAGCCGGGGCTGGCCAACAGCATCGGCTTCCTGAAGGTCGAGGGCGAGGCGCTGCGCAACACCGTGGGCGCGTGGTTCGGCGTGCTGTTCTGGCTCATCGGGGCGCTGTCGCTGTTCGCCTCCGCGATGGGCATCGTCGACTACACCAGCAGGCTCGCCTCGGACGTGCTCAAGACGGTCTACCTGCGCGAGCGCGCGATCTCGGTCAACAGGGTCTACTTCCTGGTCGTCTGGGCGATGACGCTCATCGGCATCTGCGTCCTGCTGGCCGGTTTCGACCAGCCGCTGATCCTGCTGGTGATGTCGGCCAGCTTCGCCGCCTCGATGATGTTCGTCTACTCGATCCTGCTCATCGTGCTCAACAGGCGGGCGCTGCCGGGGCCGATCAAGGTGCGCTCCTACCGGCTGGCGGCGCTGATCTGGTCGGTGGCCTTCTTCGGCTCGCTGACCGTGCTGACCCTCATCCAGCAGGCGCAGAAGCTCCTGGGCTGACCGCTTGACCTCAAGTCCACTTGAGGAACCAGACTGACCCGCATGAGAATCGTGGAGGCGACGAGTTTCGGCGGTCCCGAGGTCCTTCGGGTGCGGGAGGCCGACGATCTGACGCCGGGGCCTGGTCAGGTCGTGGTGGGTGTGGTGGCGGCCGACGTGCTGTCGGTCGAGGCGCAGTTGCGCACCGGATGGGGCGCCGAGTGGTCGGGCGCGCGGCCGCCGTTCGTGCCGGGAACAGGGGTGGCGGGGCGCGTGCTGTCGGCGGGCGAGGGCGTCGACCCCTCGTGGGTGGGGCGGCGGGTGGCCGCGAGTGTCTCCGGCGGCTACGCCGAGCAGGCGCTGGCCGACGTGGACGGGCTGATCGCGCTGCCCGGCGAGCTCGGCTTCCCCGAGGCGGCGGCGTTGCTCCAGGTCGGGGCGGCCGCGATGAGCCTGATCGAGGCGGCCGAGCTGAATCCCGGCTCACGGGTGCTGGTGACCGGCGCGGGCGGCGGGCTCGGCCTGGTGCTGGTCGAGCTGGCCGCAGCGGCGGGCGCCGAGGTCACCGCCTCCGCCACCGCCGTGGCCAAGAGGCAGCGGGCCGAACGGCTCGGCGCGGCGCACACCGAGCCCAAGGGCGCCTACGACGTGGTCTTCGACGGCGTGGGCGGCGAGATGGGTGCGCGGGCGTTCGAGCTGACCGCCCCCGGCGGGCGCCTGTTCGCCTACGGCGTCATGGAGGGCTCCCCCGCCGCCGTCGATCCCGAGCTCGCGGCGGCGCGTGGCATCACCGTCATCGGCATGGAGCAGGTCCAGTTCACCCCCGAGCGGTTCAGGGCCATGGCGGAGCGGGCCCTGAACGCGGGCATCACGCCGACGGTCGGGCTGGCCGTACCGCTGGACAGGGCGGCGGAGGCGCACGCCGCGATCGAGTCGCGCGCCCTGGTCGGCAAGGCGGTCCTGCTGGCGAGGTCGAGAGCCGTCCGCTACAGGGAGTTCGGCGAGCCCGACGTGCTCAGCCTCGACGAGGTGCCCATCCCCTCGCCTGGCCCCGGCCAGGTCAGGATCGCGGTGAGGGCGGCGGGGGTCAACGCCATCGACTGGAAGTTCCGCAGGGGCTTCATGGTCGTCCCGCTGGAGGAGCCCGCGGGCACAGGACTGGAGGTCTCCGGCACGATCGACGCGCTCGGCGAGGGCGTCGAGGGCTGGAGCGTCGGGCAGCCCGTCTTCGGCAGGGTCGCGACCGGCGGGCTGGCCGACCACGTGCTGATCGAGGCCGCCGAGCTGCTGGCCAAGCCCGAACGGCTGTCGTTCGAGGAGGCCGCCGCGCTCCCTGTGGCCACCGAGACCGCCGTGAGGACGCTGGCCGAGCTCGGCGTCGAGCGGGGGCAGCGGCTGCTGATCCACGCGGTGGCCGGAGGCGTCGGCCTGGTCGCCGCGCAGCTGGCCCTCTCGCGCGGGATCGAGGTCGTCGGCACGGCCAGCGAGGGTCACCACGCGTTCCTCCGCGAGCTGGGCGTGACCCCCGTGACCTACGGCGAGGGCTGGGCCGAGCGCACGGGCCCCGTCGACGCGGTGCTGGACGCCTCGGGCAGGGGCGTGCTGGCCGACTCTGTCAGGCTCACCGGCGACCCCGCCAGGGTGGTCACGATCGCCGACCCCTCAGCGGGCGAGCACGGGGTCCTGTTCTCCAGCGGCTCGAGCGGCCCGAGCGCCCCGTCCGTCGTCGGGGAGGTCGTGGACGGCGGGGCCGTGCGCATGCCCATCGCCAGGACCTTCCCCCTGGAGCGGGCCGCCGACGCGCACCGGCTGAGCGAGCACGGCCACCTTCTGGGGAAGATCGTGGTGATCACGGAAGCAGGCCTTCCGCAATAGGCGGCACACTGGGAACATGCTCGAAACCTCCGCCCGCCTTCTCAAGCTGCTCTCCCTCCTCCAGGCGCACAAGGACTGGTCGGGGCCCGAGCTGGCCGACCGGCTCGGCGTGAGCACCCGCACCGTGCGCAACGACATGGAGCGGCTGCGCAGCCTCGGTTACCCGGTGCACGCCACGCCTGGAGTGGCGGGCGGCTACCGTCTCGGCGCGGGGGCGGCGCTGCCGCCGCTCCTGCTCGACGACGAGGAGGCGGTGGCCGTCGCGGTCGGCCTCGGCAGGGCGGCGGGCGGCGGCGTGGCGGGCATCGAGGAGAGCTCGGTGCGGGCGCTGGCCAAGCTGGAGCAGGTGCTACCGGTCAAGCTGCGGCGCAGGGTCAGCGCGCTCAACGCCTACACCGTGCAGATCCCCGGCACCGTCCCCTCGGTGCCGCCCGAGGTGCTGACGACGATCGCCAACGCCGCGCGCGACCACGAGCGGCTGCGCTTCGACTACACGGGGCACGACGGCTCGGTCACCACGCGCGACGCCGAGCCGTACCGGCTGGTGCACAGGCGCGGGCGCTGGTACCTGGTGGCGTGGGACGTCGAGCGGCGCGACTGGCGGACGTTCAGGGTCGACAGGATCAGCCCGCGCACGCCGGGCGGGCCCCGCTTCGCCCCTCGCGAGCTGCCGTTCGACGTGGCCGAGCACGTCGAACGCGGGGTGAACACCGCGATGTGGCGCTACAGGGCCAGGGTGCTGCTGCACGCGCCCGCCGAGCGGATGAGGGGCCTGCCGACCGGCATGGACTTCGAGCCTGTCGACGAGCACACCTGCGTCGCGCACGTCGGCGGCGACGACCTCAACGGCATCGCGGTGTGGATCGGCGCGCTCGGCGTCGACTTCGAGGTGCTCGACCCGCCGGAGCTGGCCGAGGTGGTGCGAGGGCTGTCAGAGCGCTACCGCAGGGCGGTCAGCGACCGGTAGGCCGACGGTCAGCGGCTCCGCCGACGCTCGGGACATGACCATCACACAGATCGCCGGCGGCGAGAACGACTTCCAGCTCGTGCGGCACCTCAGCGTCGGCGGCAGCCAGTTCGACATCGGCAGGGCCATGGCCGAGGAGATGCGCGACCGGTTCGGCTGGGCGCCGCGGCCGGCCGACAGAACCGTCACCAGGGCGCGCATGGCCTGGTTCGAGCGCCACTGGCCGCAGCATCTCGAACGGCTCGACGGGGTGGCGGCGACCTTCGACCTCGACCCCGACCGCGACGACCTCTGCCTCGACGGGCTGTCGGTGCTGCCCTTCGGTTCGGGCTGCTCGGCGCTGTGGTGCCCGCCGTCCGCCTCGACCGACGGGCACGGCAGGATCGCCCGCAACTACGACTTCTTCACCGCGACCAGCAGCGAGATCATGGGCGGCGCGCCCCTGCCCGGCGAGTTGCCCATGGCCTCCCGCCCCTATGTGATCACCACGACCCCCGAGGACGGCCTCGCCTCGACCGTCATCACGATGAACGACCTCGACGGGGCCATGGACGGCGTCAACGAGGCGGGCCTCGCCGTCGTGCTGCTGATCGCGGACGTCGGCGCCGCGGCGCCCCCGTCGTCGTTCGAGCCGCAGGTGGGCCTGAGCTCGGTCCAGCTGCCCAGGTTCGTCCTCGACACCTGCGAGAACGTGGAGCAGGCCAAGCAGGCGCTGCTGCTGGCCAAGCACTATGACCACGGGACGCCGCTGCACTACCTGATCGCCGACGCCTCGGGCAAGGCGTTCGTCTGGGAGAGCGAGCACATCGTCGAGGCGGGGGACGCGCCGCTGTGCGTGACCAACCATCCACTGCGCCGCCATCCCGACCCGATGGCGCTGCCCGCCGACGACGAGACCACCATGGACACCTTCGGCAGGCAGCGGACGCTGTTCGAGCGGGCCAAGGACGCGCCGCTGTCGCCCTCGCGCCTGTCGGGCGCGCTCGGCGAGGTAGCGGCGGGGGCCGACAGGATGTGGCGGACCACGTGGACGACCGTGCTCGACACCCACGAGCGCACGATGACAGCCCGCTTCTACCTGGGCGACACCCCTGAGGGCGGCACCCGGTTCACCGGTGAGCTGCGCTTGGAGACCAGGCCCGACTCGTAGGCGAGCACGACCAGCTGGGCGCGGTCCCGCGCGCCCAGCTTCACCATCGCCCTGCTGACGTGGGTCTTGGCGGTGAACGGGCTGATCACCATGCGCGCGGCGATCTCGTCGTTGGACATCCCGCGTCCCACCAGCGCCAGCACCTCTCGCTCGCGGTTGGTGAGCGGGGAGAGGTCGGCCACCTCGGCCGCGGGCGCCTGGAGCACGAACTCGTCCATCAGCCTGCGCGTGATCGTCGGGGACAGCAGCGCGTCGCCCCTGGCCGCGACCCTGATCCCGGACAGCAGGTCGGCAGGCTCGGTGTCCTTCAGCAGGAAGCCGGCCGCGCCCGCGCGCAGGGCGTCGAGGACGTACTCGTCGACGCCGAAGTTCGTCAGCATCACCACGTGCACGCCCGTCAGGCGCTCGTCGGCGACGATGCGCCTGGTGGCCTCGATGCCGTCCATGACGGGCATCTGGATGTCCAGGAGGGCGACGTCGGGCCGGTGCCGTACGGCCAGCTCGACCGCCTGGCTCCCGTCGGCGGCCTCGCCGACCACCTCCAGGTCGTCCTCGGCCTCCAGCAGCGCCCTGAAGCCGCCTCTGATCAGCGCCTGGTCGTCGGCGAGCAGCACCCGGATCACGAGCGGACCACCGGCAGCTCGGCCCTGACGGTGAAGCCGCCCTCGGGGCGGGCCTCGGCGCGCAGCCTGCCGCCGAGCGCCGCGACGCGCTCGCGCATGCCGGTCAGCCCGATGCCCGGCTGGTGTTCCTCGTCCGGTACGGCGGCGCCGTCGTCGTCGATCTGCACGATCACCTCTCCCGGCAGGTAGCCGATGCGGACCGAGGCGGAGGCGGGGCCCGCGTGCCTGCTGACGTTGGTCAGCGCCTCCTGGACGATGCGGTAGGCGGCCCTGTCCACCTCGGCGGGCACCGGCCTGGGCGAGCCGCTCACCTCGACCTTCGCGGGAAGTCCCGCCGCGCGCGCCCTGTTCACCAGCTCGGGCACCTGCTCCAGGCCGCTGCCCTCGTCCGAGCGCAGCACCTCGAGCGTGGCGCGCAGCTCCCGCATCGCGTCGGCCCCTGCCTCCTGGATGGCGATCAGCGAGGCCGGCACCTCCTCGCCGCGCTTGCGCGCCAGGTGGGCGGCCACGCCGGCCTGCACCTTGATGATGGAGATGCTGTGCGTGAGTGAGTCGTGCAGCTCCCGGGCGATGCGCAGCCGCTCCTCGCCCGCCCTGCGCAGCGCGGTCTCCTCGCGGGTCCGCTCGGCCTCGGCGGCGCGCTGCTCGACCTGCTCCAGGTAGGCGCTCCACGCGCGGGTGGCCTCGCCGATGACCGCGGCCGCGACGAGCCAGCCGACGACCAGCACCCTGCTCTCGATCGCCGACCTGGGCGAGAGTCCCGCGGCGGCGTCGTGCCCGAAGGCGAACATGCCGGCCAGGAAGAGCACGACTCCCGCCAGCGCGGCGGGGTGCTTGCCCTGCCTGACGGTGGTGTAGACGGCGATGAGCACCGGGAAGGTCGCCACGGCGCCCGGCTGCATGCGCACGGTGTAGGCGAGCATGCAGGCGACGGTCACGGCCAGCACGACGACGGGGAAGCGCCGTCTGAGGGCGAGCACCAGCGTGCCGCCGAGCAGCAGCGCGTAGTCGAGCGGGGCCAGTCCAGGGGAGAGCAGGATCTCCGTTCCGACCTGCCCCGCCGCCACGACGGCGGCCAGCAGCAGATCCCGATCAAACCTCATACCCGCACGATAGACGGATATATGTGCACAGACGTCATACACAGGGAGTACTTCCGCTGAGCGACGACAGCGCAGGGGGCAGAGGCCCACTGTGGGTCCATGACTCGATTCGTCACCCCCGTGGGCAAGAACGTCCGCACCGGCCTGGCAGGGCAGGTCTACGCGCAGGTGAAGGCCGAGTTCGGCTTCGTGGGCGAGCTGTTCGCGGCCCTGTCCCCCGCCCCCGAGGTGCTGGCCGCCACGTGGGCGCTGCTGAGGGAGTCGCTGCTGGCGGGCCCCTCGCGCAGGACGGACAAGGAGGTCGTCGCGCTGTGTGTCTCCGTAGCCAACAGGTGCCCGTTCTGCGTCGACGCGCACGCCGTCTTCCTGCACGCCATGGGTGAGCACGCGCTCGGCGAGGCGATCGCGCGTGGCGAACGGCCCGCTGGGCCGCGCCACGCCCTGCTGCTGGACTGGGCACGGCGGGAGCGCGCCGCCGACCTGCCCGTCGATCAGGTGGGAACCGCGCTGGCCTGCCACTTCGTCAACAGGATGGTCTCCGCGCTGGTGGGCGAGAACCTGCTTCCCGGCGGGATGGACTCCTCCCCCTTCGTCCGGCGGGCGGCGGGCAGGGCGATGTCGCGCACCGTGAGGCGGCGCCGCGTGCCAGGCCTGTCCCTCACCCTGATCCCCCTGGGCTGTGCGCCGTCGTGGGCCGAGGGCTCGCCCGTCGGCCCGGCCTACGCCGCCCTGCGCGCCGCCGCCACGGGCGAGGCGCTGAGCAGGACGGCGAGGCAGGTCGTCCGCGCGGCCGTCGGCGAGCACGAGGCCGGGCATCCGCCGCTGGGGAACGGGTGGCTCGAAGGAGCTCTGGCGGCCCTGCCCGAGCGGGAGCGGCCCGCGACCAGGCTGGCGCTGCTGGCGGCGCTGGCGCCGTACCGGATCACCGAGAGGGAGGTCGCGGCCTGGCCGGTGACCGACGCGGAGCTGGTGCGGCTGCTGGCCTTCGGCGCCTTCGCGGCCGTGGAGCACGTGGAGCGGGCGATCACCCCTTCGCGGCCAGGTACTGCTCCCGCACCTTCGAGCGCGACAGCTTCCCCGTAGGCGTGCGGGGCAGCTCGTCGCGGAACTCGATCACCTTGGGATGCTTGAACCTGGCCAGCCGCGGCTCGAGGTGGGCCAGCAGGTCCTGCGCGGTGACCTGCGCGTGCGGCTGCACCAGCGCCACCACGTTGTGTCCCCACTCCTGGTCGGGCACGCCGATGACGGCGACGTCGGCCACGGAGGGGTGCTCGAGGAGGGCGGCCTCGATCTCGGCCGGGTAGATGTTGACCCCGCCGGAGATGATCAGGTCGGTGCGCCTGTCGCACAGGAACAGGAAGCCGTCCTTGTCGAGGAAGCCGATGTCGCCAGGGGCGTACCACTCGCCGCGCATGCTGGAGGCGGTCTTGACCGGGTCCTTGCGGTACTCGAAGGTGCCGAGACCCGACTTGACGTAGATCATGCCGGGCTCGCCCGGCGGCAGCTCCATGCCGTTCTCGTCGAGGATCTTGGCCTCGAAGGTGGGGGCGGGCCTGCCGACCGTGCCCGGCCTGGCCAGCCAGTCGTGCGGCTTGACGGAGAAGGCGATGGTCGACTCGGTGGAGCCGTAGTACTCGTAGAGCACCGGCCCCCACCAGTCCATGATCGCCTGCTTGACCGCGACGGGACAGGCGGCGGCGGTGTGGACCACCTGCCTGATCGACGACAGGTCGTAGCGCTTCCTGACCTCGGGGGGAAGCAGCAGCATCCGGTGGAACATCGTGGGCACCATCATCGCGTTGGTGACCCTGTACTTCTCGATCAGGGCGAGGATCGGCTCGGGCTCGAAGCGCGGCGCGATCACCAGCGTGTGGCCCAGGTGCAGCGCGAACTGCGTGTGGGCGCACGGCGCCGAGTGGTACATCGGCGAGGTGACCAGGTGCACGCCGGGCCCGGGGCGCAGGTCGCACACCTCGCCGAGGAACCAGACGTAGAGCGGCACGATGGCCTCGGGCTCGGCGCCCGGCAGCGGGCGCTGCACGCCCTTGGGGAAGCCGGTGGTGCCGGAGGTGTACCACATGACCGCGCCGGCGGTGCGGCCGTCGGGCGCGGTGTCCTGCTGTCCTTCGGCGAGCGCGGCCACGTCCTCGGGCCCTGTGACGACCACTCTGGCGTCGCAGTCGCCGACGATGTAGTCGATCTCGGGCTGGGTGAGGTGCCAGTTGACCGGCACGTAGTAGAGGCCGAGCTGGCCGGTGGCCATGAGCATGACGACCTGCTCGACGCCGTTGCGCAGCACCCCCGCCACCACGTCGCCCTGGGCCAGGCCCCTGGCGCGCAGCCCGTGGGAGACCTGGTTGACGCGGGCGAGCAGCTCTCCGTAGGTGGTCGCGGGCTCGGCCACGGCCAGACGGCCGGGGTCGGACCGTGCTATCTCGTAGAACCCGTTCATCACAGCTCCAGCAGGTCGGCCAGCCGCTCTCGGTGGGTACGGGGCGGGCCGAGCAGCACCTCGTCGGCCTTGGCCCGCTTGTAGTACAGATGCGCGTCGTGCTCCCAGGTGAAACCGATGCCGCCGTGCAGCAGCAGGTGGTCGCGGGCCACCTCGAAGCAGGCCCTGCCCACGTAGGCCTGGGCCAGGGCGGCGGCCTCCGGCAGCTCGCCCGGCGACTCGTCGGCGGCCCACGCGGCGTACCTGACGATGGACTCGGCCTGTTCGAGCTTGCAGTGCATGTCGGCCAGCTTGTGCTTGACGCCCTGGTAGGAGCCGATGTAGCGGCCGAAGGCGACGCGGATCTTGGCGTAGCCGACGATGGCCTCGAGGCTCGCCCGCATGACGCCCAGCTGCTCGGCGGCCAGGGCGACGGAGAACAGGTTCCACGCCCGCTCCAGGGCGATGCCGTCGGGCGGCGAGCCGAGCACCCTGCCGCGCGCCCCCTCGAGCACGACCTCGGCCTGGCTCCTGGTCAGGTCGAGCGTGGTCAGCGGGGTGCGGGTCACGCCCTCGCCTGCCAGGTCGATCGCCACCAGCGCGACGCCGTCGTGACGGGTGACGGGGGCGAGCAGGACGTCGGCCTCCCCGGCGTTGACGACCTGGGCCAGCCTGCCGTCGACCAGTGCCTCGCCGTCGCGGGAGGCGGTGACGAGGTCGCTCCCGCCGGGCAGCGGGGCGACCGTGGCCGTCAGCCGGCCCTCGGCGACGGCGGTGAGCAGCTCCTTGTCGGGCACCTGGGTCAGGGCGATCGCGGCCAGCGCGTTGGCCAGGAAGGGGCCGGGCAGCAGCGCGGCGCCGGTCTCCTCCAGGACGACCGCGAGCTCGGTGAGGCCCGCGCCCGCTCCGCCGTACTCCTCGGGGATGATCAGGCCGGACAGGCCGAGCTCCCCGTTGAGGCGCGCGTAGACCTCGGGCCTGTGTCCTTCGCGCGGCGAGAGGCCGGCGAGGAACGATCTGACGGTGGCGCGCAGCTCCTGCTGGTCCTGGCCGAGTACGAGCTTCACTGCTGCGTCCCCACCTTCAGGTCCTTGAACGGCACGGTCTTGTCCACCCTCGGCTCGGGCGGCAGGTTGAGCACGCGCTCGCCGATGATGTTGCGCATGATCTCGTTGGTGCCGCCGCCGAGGGCCATGGCGGGGGCCAGCGAGATCGCGTGGGAGAGCTCCTCGTCGACCACCGACTCGGGGCCGACGAGGCTGGTGGCCAGGTCGGCGGTGTAGAGGGTCAGCTCGGCCAGCAGCAGCTTGGCCGCGCTCCCCCTCGCGCCGGGGAAGAGGCCCGCTCTGGTCTCCTGGGACAGGCGCTGGTTGAACAGCGACAGCGCGCGGGAGCGGATGTGCAGCTCGACGAGCTGGTCGCGGACGAGCGGGTCACCGGTGTCGACGGCCTCGCGCAGCCTGGCCAGCCAGTCGGCGCCGCCGCCCATCCCGACACCCGCCGAGATCGACAGCCGCTCGTGCAGCAGCGTCGTCACCGCGACGCCCCAGCCGTCGTTGACCTCGCCGACGCGGTGCTTGTCGGGGATCGTCACGTCGTCGAAGAAGATCTCGTTGAAGTGGGAGCGTCCTGTCATGTCCTTGAGCGGCCTGACCGTGACGCCCGGGTGGTGCATGTCGACGACGAACATCGTCAGGCCCTTGTGCTTGGGCACGTCGACGTCGGTCCTGGTGAGCAGCAGCCCCCAGTCGGCGTGCTGGGCGACGGAGGTCCAGACCTTCTGCCCGTTGACCACCCAGCCGTCGCCGTCGCGCACGGCGCGCGTCTGCAGGCTGGCCACGTCGCTGCCCGCGCCCGGCTCGGAGAACAGCTGGCACCAGACCTCCTCGCCACGCAGCAGCGGCCGGAGGAACCGCTCGCGCTGGGCGTCGGTGCCCCTGTCGAGCAGCGTGGGACCGCACATCCCGAGGCCGATCGAGAAGATGTAGGTGGGAAGGGCGTAGTCGCGGGCCTCGGCGGCGAAGGCGCGCTCCTCTGCCTGGGTCAGGCCCTGCCCGCCCCACCTCTTCGGCCAGGTGATGCCGGAGTACCCGGCGTCGTAGAGCCTGGCCATGAACTCTCTCGCGTCATCGGTCCGATCCGCGTTGGCGGCCAGCCAGACCCTGGCCGCGCTCCGATACTCGTCAAGGTTCACATGGTCTCCTCGGTATCAGTGCTCACTTACTCTAATCAGTCGCCCGGCCCCCGCATAGAGCAGAGATTTGTCCGGATTTATTGATGAATCTCCGTTAATTAGAGTCGTGGCCACCTAGTGTGATCCTCTGATTACCGGGGGGAGAGGCTTGATCGCACGCTACGCGGGGTCTGTGCGGGGGCGGCTGGCGCTGATGGCGACAGCCGGCGTCACCCTGCTCTGCCTCGCCGTCGGCGCGATGGTCCTGTACGGCGTGCACGGCGCGGCCGTCGACTACAGGACCAACGAGATCGTCAGCGCCGCGCTCCGCGTGGTCCACCTGATCAAACGGGGCGACCTGCCCGAGATCGTGATCACGGACGCCGAGGGCGTCCAGGTGCTCAACACCGGCGGCGAGGTGGTCGCGGCCTCGGCGAACCTCGAAGGGCGGCCGAGGCTGCTCTCCCTCATCCCCGACCCCGACAACGCCAGCCGTACCCAGACGGTGTGCGGGGTGCCCGAGTTCGACCACGAGTGCGAGATCGTGGCCGTCTTCAGGGTCTACGAGCAGGACGGCGACTGGATGGTGTACGCCTACGACGACACCGTCCCCTGGTACGTCCACCCGCTCATGCTGGCCTTCCTGACCGGGATGACGCTGGTGCTCGCCGGGCTCACCTGGTTCGGGACCTCCCGTACGGTCGCGAGGACGCTCGCGCCCGTCGAGGCGATCAGGGCGAAGCTGGACGAGATCACCGCGACGGACCTCGGGCAGCGGGTGCCCGTGCCGTCCAACCCCGACGAGCTCCACGCGCTGGCCAAGACCGCCAACAGGACGCTCGACCGGCTGGAGGCGGCGGTCGAGCAGCAGCGCAGGTTCGCCTCCGACGCCTCCCACGACCTGCGCAGCCCCATCACCGCGATGCGGACCCAGGTGGAGGAGGCCATGCTGCACCCGCGCGAGGCCGACTGGGAACAGACCGGTCGGGCGCTGCTGTCCAGCCTCGACCGCCTCCAGGCGATCGTGACGGACCTGCTCACGCTGGCCAGGCTCGACGCCGGCGCGCCGCAGGCCTGCAGCAGGGTCGACCTGTCGGAGCTGGTCCGCGCCGAGCTGGCCGAGCATCCGCGCAGCAAGAAGGTCAAGACCGACCTATCCCCCGCCGTCGTGGACGGCGACAGGCTGCGGCTGGCCAGGCTGCTCACGAACCTGCTCGACAACGCCGAACGGCACGCCGACTCGCTGGTGAGCGTCACCGTCTTGAGGGAGGGCGGCGAGGCGGTCCTCGAGGTGCTCGACGACGGCGCGGGCATCGCGCCTGGCCAGCGGGAGTTCGTCTTCCGCAGGTTCGCCAGGCTCGACGCCTCGCGCAACCGCGACGCGGGAGGCACCGGCCTCGGCCTGCCGATCGCCCGCGAGATCGCCCGCCACCACGGCGGCACGCTGACGATCGCCGACTCCGACTCGGGTGCGCGATTCGTGCTGCGACTGCCGGCGAAGGACGGGTGACAGATGCTGACCACGTGGTCGGTCCGGCGCAGGCTGACGTTGCTGGCCGGGCTCACCGCCCTGGCGGGCTGTCTGGTCGCCGCGGTGGTGATCACCATGCTCGCGCACCTGGTGCTGACCGACTACCGCCTCGAGCAGGCCGCGGCGGCCGGGCGCAGGACCACCTTCAACGTGGAGAGTTACGCCCCCTCTCTGTCGCCGGTGGTTCCCACCGAGGAGGTCGAGCTGATCCAGGTGACCGACCAGCGGGGCAGGATCAGGCAGGCGAGCGCCCGCCTGCTGAACAAGCCGCCGCTGACCCGCGTCACGCCGACGGGTGACGACGGCAGAGTCGACACCGTCATCTGCACCGACCAGGTGCCAGGCGAGCACTGCCTGATCACCGTGGCCCACAGGGTCAGGGTGGAGGGGGCCTACTGGACGGTCTACTCCTACGTCCCCGTCGTCCCCTGGTACGTCCATCCGCTCTACCTCCTGGGCGTGGCGCTGGTCGTCATGCTGATGACCGGGCTGGCGGCGGGGGGCGCCTCGATGACCGTGCGCAGAGCCCTGGCGCCGGTGCGGACGATCAAGGAGGAGCTCGCCGAGATCACCGCGACCGACCTGGGCCGCAGGGTGCCCCCCTCGCGCCACCGCGACGAGATCTCCGACCTGGCCGACACGATCAACCAGACCCTCGACGGGCTGGAGGCGGCGGTCGAGCAGCAGCGCAGGTTCGCCTCCGACGCCTCCCACGACCTGCGCAGCCCCATCACCGCCATGCGGACCCAGGTGGAGGAGGCCAGGCTGCATCCCGAGGAGGCCAACTGGGACCACACCAGCAAGGCGCTGCTGGGCAGCATCGACAGGCTGCAGGCGATCGTCGGCGACCTGCTCACGCTCTCCAGGCTCGACTCGGGGGCGCCAGGCGCGAAGGAGCCCGTCGACCTGGGCGAGCTGGTGGGAGAGGAGCTGGACCGGCGGCCGAGGGGCAAGGAGATCGTCCGCGATCTGCGGCCTGGCGTCGTGGTGACCGGCGACAGGCTCAGGCTGGCCAGGCTGCTGACCAACCTGCTCGACAACGCCGAACGGCACGCCGAGTCGCGGGTGACGGTCACGGTGGGCCAGCGGGGCGAGCAGGCGCTGCTCGAGGTGCAGGACGACGGCGCGGGGATCGCGCCCGACCAGCGGGAGATCGTCTTCCACCGCTTCACCAGGCTCGACGCCTCGCGCAACCGCGACGCGGGAGGCACCGGCCTCGGTCTGCCGATCGCCCGCGAGATCGCTCAGGCGCACGGCGGCACGCTGACCATCGAGGACTCGCCCTCAGGCGCCCGCTTTGTCCTACATCTCCCTCTGCGCAACGGTTACCACGGGTAATACAGTTTCCCCCTGTGACACGTGGTTTCGGCCGTTTGCGGCGAGAAGACTTACTGAAGACGGCCTGCGAGGTCATCGCGGCCCAGGGATTCGGGCACACCAGGACCCTCGACATCGCCAGGGCGGCGGGGGTCAGCCAGGCGCTGTTGTTCTACCACTTCGAGACCAAGGACCAGTTGTTCGCACAGGCCCTGGTCTACGCCGCCCGGCGCGATCTGGACTCACTGGCCAAGCTGGACCGCGCGGGCGGCACCCCTGTCGAGCGCCTGCGCCACCTTCTCAGGCTCTACTCCCCCACCGGCTCGGCCAGGACGTGGCGGATGTGGATCGACGCGTGGGCGGAGTCGATGCGCAGCGCCGACCTCGAGGAGACCTCGCGCAGGCTCGATCTGAGATGGAAGGAGTCGTTGCGGGCGATCGTGGACGAGGGGGTGGCCTCCGGAGCGTTCGCCTGCGCCGATCCCGACGCGGCGACCTGGCGGATCCTCTCCCTGGTGGACGGCCTGGCCGTCCAGGTGAGCGTGCATCGCAGGGTGCTGTCGCGCCACAGGGTGGCCGAGCTCATCCGGACGGCGACGGCCGCCGAGTTGGGCATCCGCGAGGAGGACCTTTCGTAGCTATTGGATTCTACGTACAATTGCGCTCATGACAGCTGCACCGAGCTCTACCGCCGCCAGGGAACGCGACGAGTCGGTCGCGGAGAGGCGAGCCTACGAGTCCGTCATCGAACGCCTGTCCAAGGCGTCGGTCGACAAGCACTGGGAGCCGTACGTGGACATCCCCTGGGATGACCCCGACTTCCTCATCGATCCCGCCGATCCGCGCTGGGAGCTGCCGCCGGTCGACAAGCTCGGCCGGCACCCCTGGTACCGGAGCCGCTCACCCGAGACCAGGGCGCGGATCGGCCTGTGGCGGGTGGCGACCGCCATGAAGATCGGGCTGCAGTTCGAGAACCTGCTCAAGCGCGGCCTGCTCAACTATGCCTACCGGCTGCCGAACGGGTCGCCCGAATTCCGCTACGTCTACCATGAGACGATCGAAGAGGGACATCACGGGATGATGTTCCAAGAATTCGTGAACCGGACGAAACTCCCGATCCGTGGCATGCCGGGGCCGCTGTCGCTCCTCGCCCAGGTCGCGCCGTGGATCCCGCTGATCTCCACCGAGCTGTTCTTCGTCTTCGTGCTCGGCGGGGAGGACCCGATCGACCACGTGCAGCGGAAGGTGCTCAAGGACGGCTACAAGCACCACCCGCTCGAAGAGGCCATCATGCGCATCCACATCGCCGAGGAGGCCAGGCACATCTCCTTCGCGCGCCACTACCTGCGTCGCAGGGTGCCCAGGATGCCGCGCTACCGGCGCCTGGCGCTCGGGGTGATCTCGCCGGTCATCCTCGGCCTCATGGCCAGGATCATGCTCGCTCCCCCTGGGCCGATGATCCGCGCCTTCAAGATCCCGCCGCAGGTGGTGAAGGAGGTCTACACCGGCAGCGAGGAGTTCAGGGCAGAGCTGCGCGACTCGGTCGGCAAGACCCGCGATCTGTGCTCCGAGCTGGGCCTGGTCAACCCGGTCACCAGGAGGATATGGAAGGCCATGGGCATCTGGGCGGAGCCGCGCGCGTGAGATCACCGAAGACCGCGTTTGTCACGGGGGGCGCCTCGGGCATCGGCAGGGCGCTGGCCACGGCGCTGGCCGCCAAGGGCGTGGCCGTCACCGTCGCCGACCTGGTCGCCCCCGACCTGCGCGGGATGGAGCACGTCGAGCTCGACGTCACCTCCGCCGAAGCCGTCGCCTCCGCCGTACGCGCGGTCAGGCAGCGCCACGGCAGGCTCGACTTCGTCTTCAACAACGCGGGCATCGCGGTCGGCGGCCACGCCGAGGAGCTGACCCTCGACCACTGGAACCGCGCCATCGACGTCAACCTGCGCGGCGTCGTGCACGGCGTGCACGCGGCCTACCCGATCATGATCGAGCAGGGCTACGGGCACATCGTCAACACCGCCTCGATGGCCGGCCTGGTGCCCGCTCCGCTGATGCTGCCCTACACGGCCAGCAAGCACGCCGTCGTCGGGCTGTCCATGGCCCTGCGCGCGGAGGCGGCGGCGCACGGGGTGAGGGTCAGCGTGGTCTGCCCGGGATTCATCGACACGCCGCTGCTGGACAACGCCAATCCCGGCCTGCCGTACACCGAGACGGGGGCGCAGGCCCGCGACGCGGCGGTCATGGCGCAGGGGCGGCTGTATCCGGTGGAGTCGCTGGCGGCCGACATCCTGCGCGGCGTCGCCCGCAACCGGGCACTCATCGTGGCGCCGGCGTCGGCACGGCTGGCCTGGCGCGCCGCCCGCCTCTCGCCCTCGGGCGCCATCCGGGCCGCCGCTCTCGCCATCCGGCGCGTTTCACCTCCCCCAAAACGGACATAAGTCGCATATCGGGGGGTGATTGTGTGAGTTCCAAGTCACGGCAGACCCGCGAGCAGCACGCCTCGCGCGGCGGCACCGAGACCCGTCAGTCATCGACGCCCAAGCCTTCCAAGGCCACGCACGAGTCGGGGGCCGCGACAGAACGGACGACGGGAGGCGGCGCGCAGTCCAAGCGGCTGGCCAAGTCGCAGCTCCCCCTGCGACGCGGGCAGCGATCGAGCTAGCGGGTGAAACCCGGATGCCGGTCCCGCCTGCTCCCGGGCGGGACCGGTACACGGTGACGCCCTTCGCCGGTGTCTAACGCCTCGCCCTGCCCAGGACGTGGGCCATGGGCGGGATGCCGCTCTGCGGAGCGAAGGCGAACCTGTCGGCCTCCTCCACCGCGAACCCCGCCCGCCTGATGACCGCGAGGGTGTCGCGGTTGGGATGGCAACCGCCCGCCATCACCTTCCACGCCGGCGTGATGAGATCCTGGAGCAGGCCGTACACCCTGTTGGCCGAGCGGACGTGCTCGTAGAAGCGCAGCTGCCCGCCTGGTCTGAGGACGCGCGCCAGCGCGGCCAGCGCCCTGGAGGGCGAGGGGACGCTGCACAGCACGAGGGAGCACACGGCGGCGTCGAAGGGCCCCTCGGGCAGCGCCTCGGAGTGGCCCGCCACGACGGTGACCGGCACGGGCGCGGCCGCCGCCGCCCGCGTGGCGTGGGCGCGCAGGGTGTCGTCGGGCTCGACCGCCACCACCTCGGTGACCGCCTGCGGGTAGTGCGCGAAGTTGCGGCCGTTGCCCGCGCCGACCTCGATCACCCGCCCCGACAGGCCGGCCACGAGGCGGGCGCGGTGCGCGGCGCCGCCCCGCTCGTCGGCGATCCTCGAGGCGTCGACGTAGATCCGTGCCAGTCGTGGATGCTGGAAGTCGGACACCTCCTCACGCTACCCGCCCTTCCCTGGCGACGCGGGCGTCACGACGTGCCTCGCAGGTTGGTTCGCAGGAGGTCCAGGAGGGGTTCGCGGCGCGCGCAGGCCTCCAGCGCGAAGGAGTCGGCCAGCGCGCGCAGCCCGTCGTCGTCGAGCCCGCCGAACAGCGCCGCGTATTCGGGCAGCAGCGCCTGGGCCAGCAGGATGTGCCTGATCAGGTCGTCGGTGGTGTAGCGGGCGCCCCACGGATAGGGACGCCATCCGGCGAACTCCCTCTCGACCAGCCGGTGCAGCGGGGCCAGCTCGTCGGCCGACTCCTCCATCGTCGAGCCCCAGCGGTCCGCGCCGAGCCTGCGCTTCTTGTCCATGAAGGCGCCGAACCGCTCGCCGTACGGCCCCGACGCGCACACCAGCCCCTGCAGGCCGACGTCCTTGTAGGTCCACAGCGACCAGCCCGCCCCGTGCGCGTCGTAGATCTCCAGCTGGTCGCGCAGGATCTGGTAGCGCTGCTCGTCCACGACGGGGTCGCCGGTGTAGACGGGTCCGAACTCGCCCACCCACAGCGGCGTGCCCGTCTGCCGCTGGAAGGTCGTCCGCCTGTCGAAGGCCCGCTCCAGCTGCTCGCGGTCGCACCACTCGCCTCTGGTCATGCCCGGGTAGGGGCCGCCGTGCGCGAACCCGGCCAGGGCGTAGTCGTGACAGACGAAGACGGTGTTCTCGTAGACCTCCCTGAAGACGGAGAAGTCGGTGGAGTAGGTGTTGCCGTCGAGGAACAGCACGTGCCCGGGGTCGGCCGCGCGCACCGCCTTGACCAGCCGGTCGTAGAACGGCCCGATCACCTTGCCGGACGGGTCGCCCGGCTCGTTGACGGGGTTGTACCCGGCCACCCACGGATGGTCCTTGTACCGGTCGGCGATCGTCTCCCAGAGGTTGACCACCCTGTCCTGGAAGTGCCTGTGCTGCCAGAAGGCGGCCAGGTGCGTGGGGTTGTCGGAGTGCCAGTGCTGGTTCTGCGAGCCTGGCAGCGCGTGCAGGTCGATCACGCTGTAGACGCCGTGCTCGCCGAGCAGGTCGATCACGCGGTCGAGGTGGCGGAAGCCGTGCTCGATGATCTCGAAGGGGCGGCTGTCGGACTCGAGGTGGTGGTAGTTGACGGGGATGCGCACGCAGTTCATGCCGAGCTCGGCCAGCAGCGCGGCGTCGCCGGGGCCGAAGAAGGCGGTGAGCAGCCTGTCGAAGAACAGCTCGGCGCGCTCCTCCCCGAGCACCCCCGTGACGGCCTCGCGCATCGCCGACTCGTTGGCCGGATAGCCGGTGATGAAGTTCTCCATGTTCATCCAGCCCCCGAGCCCCACGCCGCGCAGCCGTACGGGAGCGCCGTCGGCGGTGAGGAGGCGCTCTCCTGACACGTGCAGAGTCACTCTCTATCCCTTCGTTGCGCCGGCGGTGAGACCGCTGACCAGGTGCCGTTCGGCGACCGCGTAGAAGGCCAGGGCGGGAACCATGGCCAGGACGATGTAGGCGAGGATGCGGGCGGTGTCGGAGGCGTACTGGCCCTGGAACTGCTGCACGCCGAGCGGGATGGTCCACCACTGCTGGTCGGTGAAGACGACCAGCGGCAGCATGAAGTTGTTCCAGCTGCCGACGATGGCCAGCACCGACACCGTGGCGAGGGCGGGCCTGGCCATCGGCAGCAGGATCCGCCAGAAGAAGCCGAAGGGGCCGCAGCCGTCGATGGTGGCCGCCTCCTCGACCTCGTTGGGGATCGTGCGGAAGAAGGCGCGCAGGATGATGATCGTCATGGGCAGGCCGAAGGCGGCCTGCGCGAGGATCACGCCGAGCGGGTTGTCCAGCAGCCCGAAGGTACGCAGCAGCACGAACAGCGGCAGGATCGCCACCGCGAAGGGGAACATCAACCCGACCGCGAAGAGGGTGAAGATCGCCTCGCGGCCCCTGAAGGCGAAGCGGGCCAGCACGAAGGAGGCCAGCGCGGAGACGCCCACCACCAGCAGCGTGGTGGCCAGCGCGATGAACACGCTGTTGCCCAGCTGCCGCCAGAACTCGGGCGCGGCGAGGACCTCGGTGTAGTTGCCCGTACGCCAGGGGTCGGGCAGGCCGAACGGGTTGGTCGACAGCTGGGCGGTGTCCTTGAACCCGCCGACGACCGCGTAGATCAGCGGCACCGCGACGAACGCGCCGAGCAGCGCGGCGACCAGGTGCAGCGGCAGGTGCTTGAGCTTGGTCGTCATCGGTTGACCGTCGCTCCTTCCAGGTCGCGGCGGAGCACGAAGCGCTGGTACCACAGCGCGAAGACGAGGCTGAGCACGAACATGACGACGCTGATCGCGCTGGCGTAGCCGATCTGGAGCCGCTTGAAGCCGAACTCCATCATCGTGACGGCCATGGTCTCCGAGGCGTGGCTGGGGCCGCCGCCCGTGATGATCCAGACCAGGTCGAACAGCTGGACGGTGCCGATGACCGACAGGAACACGCTGATCCTGATCGTCGGGCCGAGCAGCGGCAGCGTGACGTGCCTGAAGACCTGCCAGGGGGTGCCGCCGTCGATCTGCGCGGCCTCGGTCAGCTCCTTCGGGATGCTCTGCCGTCCGGCCAGGTAGAGCAGGGTGTGGAAGCCGAAGTACTTCCACGTCATGACCAGGAACAGGGCGGGCATCACGGTGGAGGTGTCGGCGAACCAGGTGGAGGAGAGCCCGAAGGCGCCGAGGATCGCGTTGGCCAGGCCCCTCTCGTCCGGCGCCAGGATCATCGAGAACAGCACCGCGGTGACGGCCTCCGACAGCACGTACGGCGCGAAGAACAGCAGCCGGTAGCCCGCCCTGCCCCTGAGGCGCTGGTTGAGCAGCAGCGCGATGCCCAGTGACAGCGGCAGTTGCACCGCCAGCGAGGCGAGCACGAGGAAGCCCATGTTGCGCAGGTCGCCCGCGAAGACCTCGCTGGCGAACAGCCGCAGGTAGTTGTCCAGGCCGACGAAGTCCTGGGGCAGGCCGCCCATGCCGTTCCACTTGAAGAAGCCGGCGTAGAAGGCGAGCAGGATCGGGGCCAGCACCAGCAGCGCGAACAGCACCACGGCGGGCAGCAGGAACAGCGCGATGGTCAGCCCGCGCCTGGCGCGGGGCGGCCGCTGGGCCGCCACGCGCAGGGCGGGCAGGACGCCCGGAGCGGTCTTGACCACGCTCACTCCGACTTGGCCGTCTCGGTGATCGACTTGACGACCTCCTCAGGCGTCTTTCCGCCCACGATGAGCTGGGCGACGCTGTCGTTCACCTCCTGGCCGACGGCGGGCGGGTAGGCCTGGTCGAGGTAGAGCTGGAAGCCGCTGGCGCCGGTCAGGTTCTCCACCACCAGCTTGAGCGCCGGGTTGGTGACCGCGTCCTCGGTGCCCTTGATGACGGGGAGCGCGAAGGCGTTGGTGATCGCCTCGCGGTGCCTGGCGGGGTCGGAGATGAACTTCAGGAACTCCACCGCCTCGGCGGGGGCGTCGGCGCCGACCGCGAACCCCTGGCCGCCGCCGAACGCGTCGGTGATCGCGCCCTTGCCGCCCTCGACGGCGGGGAAGGGGAAGAAGCCGAGGTCCTCGCCGAGGCCCTTGCCCGAGCTCTTCTGCACGTCAGGAGCCCACTGGCCCATCAGCTCCATCGCGGCCTTGCCGTTGGAGACGGCGGCCGCCTGGCCGCTGGGGGTGGAGTAGCTCGCGTTCTGGAAGCCGGTCTGGAAGGGTTGCAGGTCGGCCAGCGCCTTCAGGTGCGTGCCCGCCGCCACGAAGTCGGGCCCCGTGAAGTCCTTGGTCTCGGCGGCCTGCTTGAGCGCGTCGAGCCCGGCCACGCGCATCGCGAGATAGGCCCAGTAGTAGTGGCCAGGCCACTTCTCCTTGCCCGCCAGCGCGATCGGGGTGACGCCCGCCGCCTTGAGCTTCTTCACCGCGTCGAGGTAGGCGCTCCAGGTGGCGGGCGGCTCGCTCACGCCCGCCTTGGCGAAGAGCTTCTTGTTGTACCAGAAGCCGACCATCCCGATGTCGGTCGGGATGGCGTAGGCCTTGCCGTCGATCTGGTAGGCGGCCATGGCGGCGGTGCTGAAGGTCGGCAGGATCGGTGCGGCGTCGGCGGTGAGGTCCTTGACCAGCCCGGCTTCGGCCTGCTGCCGGAGCACGCCGCCGCCCCAGGTGGTGAAGACGCTGGGCGCCTTGCCTGAGGCGGTCTGGGTGGCCATCTTCGACTTGAAGGACTCGTTCTCCAGCACCGTGATCTTGACGGTGACGTTGGGGTGCGCGGCCTCGAAGTCCTTGGCCCACTTGGCGTAGATGCCCTTGCCGGGGTCGCTGGTCAGGATGTGCCACCACTCGAGGGTGACCTTCTCCTTCGCCGCCGGCTGCTGTGACCCGGCGGGCTGCTGCGTGTCGGCCGCGCCACCACAACCGGCCAGGAGCAGCGACGCCGCCGCTGCTGCCACCACATGACGTCTCACAGGGGTTCCCTTCTTTGAAAGTTTCGAGTACCCCCCGAATGTTTCGCGCTCGTAGCGTAGGTATGGAGGTAGTTGACCGTCAATAGGCGAGGATCGTCGCCGAAAGTTTCGGTTACACTCCCGGACATGCCAGTGAAGAGGCGGGTGACGATCGCCCTGATAGCCGAGGAGGCAGGGGTTTCGATCCCCACGGTGTCCAAGGTGATCAACGGCAGGCCCGAGGTGGCCGCCGAGACCAGGCGCAGGGTCGAGCGGCTGCTGCACAAGCACGGTTACCAGCGCAGGGTCAGCCAGGACGAGGGCCGCGCGGGCCTGGTCGACCTGGTCTTCGCCGAGATCGAGAGCCCATGGGCGATGGAGATCGTGCGCGGCGCGGAGTCGGCCGCGCACGAGGCGGGCGCCAGCGTCGTCATCTCGGTGCTGCACACCCACGCCGGCCCCGGGCCCGACTGGATGGAGCGGCTGGCCGGCCGCCGTACCGACGGGGTCGTCATCGTCGCCTCGCGCCTGTCGACGGGGGTGCAGGCCCAGTTGAGCGCCCGCTCCCTGCCGTTCGTCGTGGTCGACCCCGAGGGCGAGCCCGCGCCGGGGGTGGCCTCCGTCGGCGCGACGAACTGGAACGGCGGGCTGGCCGCCACGCGCCACCTGCTGGAGCTCGGCCACCGGCGCATCGGCATGATCAGCGGGCCCGCCGACATGCTGTGCAGCCAGGCCAGGATCGACGGCTACAGGGCCGCGCTCGAGACCGCGGGCGTGCCGTCAGCGCCCGAGCTGATCAGGCGCGGCACCTTCCTCGTCGACTCCGGGCACGACCAGGGGCACGCGCTGCTGTCGCTGGAGCAGCCGCCCACCGCCATCTTCGCCGGCAGCGACCTGCAGGCCTTCGGCGTCTTCGAGGCGGCCAGGCAGCGGGGCCTGCGGGTGCCTGAGGACCTGTCGGTGGTGGGCTTCGACGACCTGCCGCTGTCGAGGTCGGCCTGGCCCCCGCTCACGACGGTGCGGCAGCCGCTGCAGGAGATGGCCGCGCTGGCGACCAGGACGGTGCTGTCGATGGGGCGGGGCGAGCAGCCCGAGACCCGGCGGGTGGAGCTGGCCACCGAGCTGGTGGTGCGCGAGAGCACCGCCCCGCCCCGCGCCTCCTGACCTCTGGTTCCGGGCGCGTTCAGGCCGGGGCCTTGAACATCCCCTTCCTCCGGCCTAGGGTCGGGAAAGCGCTTGCCTAACGGAGGGATCCCCCCAGAAATGATCCGTGTCGCCATTGTCGGCAGTGGAGGAATCGCCGGAGCCTGTCACATCCCCGCCCTGCGCGGAGAGTCCCGCAGGGCGCGGATCGTCGCCGCCGTGGACGTGGACGAGGACAGGGCCAAGGCGTTCGCCGCCGAGCACGACATCCCCGCCGCCTACACCTCCCTCACCGACATGCTCGACAAGGAGCGGCCCGACCTCGTCCACATCTGCACGCCGCCCTTCACGCACACCGCCCAGGTGGTGGAGTGCCTGGAGGCGGGGGCGTGGGTGTGGTGCGAGAAGCCGTTGTGCCTGTCGCTGGCCGAGTTCGACGCCATCGCCGCGGCGGAGGGGGCGGCGGGGCCGTACTCCTCCGTGGTCTTCCAGCACCGCTTCGGGTCGGGCGCCCACCACCTGCGCTCGCTGATGGCCGAGGGCGTTCTCGGGCGCCCGCTGGTCGCGCTGTGCGAGACCACCTGGTACCGCCCGCCGGCCTACTACGAGGTGCCGTGGCGTGGCACGTGGGCCAGCGAGGGCGGCGGCCCCACGATGGGCCACGGCATCCACCAGATGGACATGATGCTCTCCATCCTCGGCGAGTGGGAGGAGATCAGGGCGATGGCGGGGCGGCTCGACCGCGACGTGGAGACCGAGGACGTCTCCATGGCCATGGTCCGCTTCTCCAGCGGCGCGATGGCCAGCGTGGTCAACAGCGTGCTGTCGCCGCGCGAGCAGAGCTACCTACGCTTCGACTTCGCCCAGGCGACGGTGGAGCTGCGGCACCTGTACGGCTACGCCAACGCCGACTGGAGCTCGACCTCGCAGGCCTGGAACCCGCCCCAGGACGTGCCGAGCTCGCACGCCGCACAGCTCGGCGAGCTGCTCGACGCCTTCGAGCGCGGCGAGCGCCCCCCTGTCAGCGGCGTCGAGGCCCGCAGGACCATGGAGCTGGTGACGGGCCTGTACGCCTCGGCGCTGACCGGCGCTCCCGTCCTGCGCGCCGAGCTGACCCCCGGCAGTCCCTTCTACCACCGGCTGAACGGAGGACTCTCGCTGTGAAGGACACAGGAAGCGAGCTGGTCGAGACCTTCGACGGCGTCGAGGTCATGCGCTACGTCTACCGTCCCGACATGCCGCTCTTCGAGTCGCCCAAACCGTACTTCCACCCGCTGCGCACGCTCGACGGCGACGTCGTGACCGGCTACCGGCCGCACGACCACCGCTGGCACAAGGGCCTGCAGATGACGGCCTCGTGGCTGTCGGGACAGAACTTCTGGGGCGGCGGCAGCTACGTCCACGCCGAGGGCGGCTACGTGGAGCTGCCGAACAACGGCTCCATGCGTCACGAGGAGTGGCTGGAGCCCGGCGTCGAGCGGCTGACGTGGTGGACGCAGGCGGGCGAGCACTGGGTGGACGAGCGGCGCACGATCGCCACCTCGTCGGGCGAGGACTTCTGGACGCTGGAGTTCGCCACCGAGCTGACCAACGTGCGCGGCGAGGACCTGCTGTTCGGCAGCCCGACCACCAACGGCAGGCCGATGGCCGGCTACACCGGCCTGTTCTGGCGCGGCCCCCGCGCCTTCACCGGCGGCCGGGTGCTGGCCTCCGGCGGCCAGGGCGGCGAGGAGATGATGGGCAGGACCGCCTCGTGGCTGGCCTTCGTCGGCAGGCACGACGAGGTGGACAGGGACTCCACGCTGGTCTTCGTCTCCGAGCCCGGCCAGAGGTGGTTCGTGCGCTCCGAGCCGTTCGCCGCGGTCAACCCGTCGATCGCCTTCTCCGAAGAGGTGCGCCTGGCGGCCGGCGAGACGCTGTCGCTCAGCTACCGCGTCGTCATCGGCAACGGCGCGTGGTCCAGGGAGCGTCTCGACACCCTGTGACCTCAGGGCCCGGCCCTCAGGACCGGGCCCTCATATCTCCCGCGCGCCGTCGAGCCTGTCCCCCGCCCCGTCGGACCTCTTCCCCGCCCCGTCGGACCTCTTCTCCATGCCGTCGAGCATGACGAGCAGGTAGTGGGCCGCGCGCTCCTGGGGCAGGTCGGCGTGACAGGTGAACAGGCTCAGCAGTCTCATCACGTCGGCCACGCCGACGTCGGCCCGCATGTCGCCCCGCTCCTGCGCCGCGGCCACGAGCGCGTCGAGCCGCCCGACCATGCCCGACTTCACCCTGCTGAACTCCGGCATGGCGTCGAAGAGCTCCTGGGGCAGGTCGGCCAGCGCAGCGGCCAGCGCGCCGCGCCCCTGGTCGGCGCTCCACATCACGAACGAGCGCACCGCGGCCCACGGCCCCGGCTCCTGTGCCTCCGCCCTGGTGAGCGCGTCGTCGATCTCGTGGACGTACTGGCCCGCCATGGCCGCGATGAGCGCGTTCCGGTCGGGAAAGCGCCGGTAGACGGTGCCGACGCCGACCTCGGCGCGGCGCGCGATGAGCTCCATCGGGGCGTCGATCCCCCGCTCGGCCACCACGGCCCGCGCCGCCTCCACGATCCGATCCCTGTTGCGGCGGGCGTCAGCGCGCACCCGTTCCTCCTAAGTGGACGACCATCTTCCGGTTAGTGTACCGTCACGGCCTAAGCGGAATCTCATCGTCCACTTACGGAGGATCAATGATCGTTGTGACGGGCGCGACAGGGTCGATCGGCCGGGCGCTGGTGGCCCGGCTGCGCGAGTCGGGCGCCGAGGTCCTGGCGTTGGTACGCCGCGCCGAACAGGGCGAGGAGCTGGGGGTCGACTACGCCGTCGGCGACTTCGAGCGGCCCTCGTCCGTCCCCATGGGCGACAGGCTCTTCCTGAACACCTCGCCGTGGCCCGGCTTCGTCCAGCGTCACAAGGAGGTCATCGACCGCGCCGTCGCCGAGGGCGTCTCCCAGGTGGTGAGCGTGTCGGTGCTCGGCGCCACCCCGGGCGCGCCGCTCAGCGGCGGCCTGCACGGCGAGGTCGACGCGCACCTCAGAAAGTCGGGGGCGGCCCACGCCATCCTCGAACCCGTGGGCTTCATGCAGAGTCTGCCGCGCGAGGTCGCCGACGGGCGCTTCTACGGCTCGTACGGCACGGGCCGCACCGGCTACATCGACACGCGCGACATCGCCGACGTCGCCTTCGCTCTTCTCACCGGACCCGTGGGCGAGAGCGCGACCCATGTCCTGACCGGGCCTGAGGCGCTGTCCCAGCAGGAGATCGCCGCCCGGCTCACCGAGGCGCTCGGCCGTACGGTGACCTACGTCGACCTGAGCGTGGAGGAGATGACCAGGCACGCGCAGGAGCGCCGGGGGATGCCGGAAGCGACCGCCCGCGAGCTGGCCGAGATGATGGCGGCGGTGCCCGACAGCTCCTGGTCGAGGATCACCAGCACGGTCGAGGACCTCACCGGACACGCGCCCAGGTCGCTGGCCGACTATCTCGCCGACCACGCGGCCGACTTCGCGCGGTGAGCCGTCAGGGCACGCCGCGGATCTTCCACACCAGCGCCGCGCCCAGCAGCGCCAGACCCCCCGCGGTCAGGTACAGGACGGGGTAGCCGCCGAGGCCCGCGACGATCGGCCCCGCGATCACCGGGCCGAGCACCTGGGGCCCCGAGTTGGCGACGTTGATGACGCCCAGGTCCTTGGCCCTGCCGCTCGCGGTGGGCAGCACCTGGGTGACCAGCGCGTTGTCGACCGAGAGATAGACGCCGAAGCCGAGCCCGAGGACCACCGCGGCGGCCATGACCACCGGCCACTGCGGCCAGAACGCCAGCATGAGCGCCGGGACCGCGCTGATCAGCCCCGAGAGGGTGACCAGCAGCCTGCGCCTGCCGAGCCGGTCGGAGACCACCCCCGCCGCGACCGTGGTGAGCACCACGGCGCCCGTGTAGAGCAGGATCAGCACCAGCAGCCCGTCGCTGGCCTTCTCGCCGGGGAACAGCCTCTCGTAGCCGACCTCGTCGGTGAGGAAGTACAGCAGGTAGAGCGTGGAGATCGCGTTGCCCAGCATCATCAGGAAGCGAGTGATCCACGCCCAGAAGAAGTCGGCCGACCTCACCCACAGCTGCCCCGGGTCGAACGGCGGGCGCTCGGTCAGCCTGGGGTCCTTGGTCGTCAGCACGAAGGGCAGCACCAGCACCGCCACCACCGCGCCGACCAGGAGGTAGCCGGACCTGGTCGTGGAGGCGACGACGGTGACCAGCACGACGGCCAGCACCACGCCGACCGACTGGGGGACCCCGATCCAGCCGGAGACCTCGCCGCGCTGCCCCACGGGCACGCGGTCGGGCACGCCCGCGCTGAGCGCCGCCTGCGTGGCGTTGAGCGCGGCCTGCGCCAGGCACCAGCCGACGGCGATGCCGAGCACGCTGGTCTGGAAGGAGAGGAACACCATCGCCGCGCCGCCGCCCAGCGCGCCCGCCAGCGTCCACGGATGCCTGCGGCCCCACCTGCCCGTGGTGCGGTCCGACAGCGCGCCGGCGACCGGGTTGGCCAGCATCGCCACGAGCGCGCCCGCACCCGTCACCCAGGCCAGGGCGCTCTCCTTGCCGTCGGGGGCGAGCACGGCGATCTGCTCGGGCAGCAGCACCTGCAAGGGGGCGAAGTAGCCGACGAACAGGGCCAGGTTGGCGGTCGCGATGCCCGCGACCCACCAGGGACCCACCCTGCGCACGGGCTCGGCGAGGGCGTCGCCGGAGGTGGGTGGGGAGACGCTGCTCATCCGGCCTCCGCGCGGGACGATGGGGGACTCGCGGTGCGCCGCATGCTACGCCCTGAGGATCATCTCGGCCACACCTGTGAGCACGGCGGGTGGTGACCAGTGGGACCATGTCTTGGTCGAAGCGGTTCTACGGAAGGTCATGATCGGTGAGGCGGCTAGTCACGGTCCTGCTGCTCGCGTGTGCCGCGCTGGGTCTGGCGGTCACGCCCGCCCAGGCGCACAACGTGCTGACCGGGAGCGACCCCAAGGAGGGGGCGCGGCTCCAGGCCGCGCCCGAACAGGTCACCCTCGAGTTCGACCAGCCGGTACGGCAGGGCTTCGCGCAGGTCACCGTGACGGGGCCGGGCGGAGGCAGGTGGGAGGCGGCCAAGGCGTCGGTGAGCGGCGTCAAGGTCGTCACGAAGCTGAGGCCGCTCGGCCCCGCGGGCGACTACGTGATCGGCTACCGCATCCTGTCGGCCGACGGACACCCCGTCTCCGGCAAGGTGACGTTCGCCCTCACGGTCGCGGGCACCGGCGCCGCCTCCTCCGAGGCCCCGGCGGCGCAACCGTCCGCGCAGGCGGCCGACCTCAGCGCCCAGGCCTCGGAGGCGGCCGCGAACGGCGGCGCAGGCATGGCCATCGTGTGGGTGGTCGGCGCGCTGGTCCTGCTGGGCGGCGGCACGGTCGTCGCACTGCGCCGCGCCGGCCCCGCCCCCTCCCCCGCGCCCGAGGCGGCAGAGCGCTCCCCCGGCCACGAGACGGCCGCCTCGCCGCACAGGGACGCCGCCGAATGACCGTCACCGAGGTCAGGCCCGTCGCCAGGGCGGGCGCGCGGATGCTGGGCGGCCTGGTCCTGGCCGCCGTCGTGTCCGTGGTCGTGGCCAGCACGCTCACCGCGGAGGAGGCCGTCCCCGGCATCCCGATGCCAGGCCCCCTCGTCGAGTACGGCCTGCCGATCGTCAGGGTCGTGCTCGACCTGGCCGCCGCCGTGGTGGTGGGCCTCAGCCTGCTCCCCAAGCTGCTGGGCTTCGACGACCCCGGCTCCACCGAGCCCGTCATGAGCAGGGCCAGGGCCCACGCGGTCACCGCGGCGTGGATCTGGGCGATCACCGCCCTGGTCACGATCGTCTTCTACACCGCCGAGCTGAACCCGGGCGTGGTCCCGAGCCTCGGCATGATCGCCACCTACGTCGGCACCGTGGGCGCGGGCCAGGGCCTGCTGTTCAGCACCGCCTGCGCGCTGGCCTACGCCGGCATCGGGCTGCTGGCCGTCAGGTTCGGCGAGAAGGTGCCCGCCGAGCTGCGGATCGTGATCGCGCTGTTCGGCCTGTTGCCCGTGCCGGTGACGGGGCACGCGGTCGACTCCGTCTGGCACGACCCGATCATGATCTCGATGGAGCTGCACGTGATGGGCGCGGCCGTCTGGACCGGCGGGCTGCTGGCGGTGGCGGCCATGGTCGCGCCCCGCGGCGACCTATTGGCCCTCGCACTGCCGAAGTTCTCCAAGGTCGCCACCATCTCGCTGGCCCTGGTGTCGCTGTCGGGCCTGGTCAGCGGCCTTTCCACGATGGCGCTCACCACCGGCGTCGAGCTGCCTGGCGACCTGGTCGCCTCCGAGTACGGCCTGCTCGTGCTGGCCAAGGTGGCGCTGGTGGCCCTGCTGATCCCGCTCGCCGCGAACATCAGGTGGCGGCTCATGCCGGGCATCGCCGCCCGACGCAAGAGCTCCATCGCGGCCTGGGCGGCGATGGAGCTCGTCGTGATGGGACTGGCCTACGGCGTGGCGGTCGCGCTGACCCGCGCCCCGATCGGCTGATCGGCGGCGCGCAGCCCGAACCTGGTCACGAACCACTCCATGACCAGCCAGGCGATGGCCAGCCCCGAGGCGGCCCACACCGCCGAGGAGGGGGCCAGGGGCGGCGCGGCCAGCAGCGCGTGCTGGACGACCAGCGAGCCGTACACGGCGATGGTCGCCAGCGCGGAGCCGAGCACGGCCCGCAGGTACGGGAGCCTGACCAGGAAGGCCACGTCCACCGCGACGGCCGCGATGATCAGGAAGAACGGCACCGCGGACTCGGGGAAGCCGGTGACGCTGAGCAGCGGCCAGATGGCGGCGCGGTAGGCGACCAGCACGGTGGCCACCAGCGTCGCGGTGCCGAACCTGCCGACCATCATGCGCGCCACCGCCAGCACGATCAGACCCGCGACGGTGAAGTAGACCGGGTAGAGGAAGTCGGGCACCGGCAGCGAGAAGGCGACCATCATGTCACGGTCCACAGCGCGCCCCATCTGGTCGGCGGCGAACTGCATGAGGATCGGCTCGGCCTCGGGCGCGCCCCTGTCCCACGCGGCGATGGCGAAGACGCCGTACTCCTGGTGCTGGGCGGGGAAGAGGATGTTCTCCAGGAAGTAGACGAACAGCGCGCCGAGCACGAGCTTGCCGCCCGAGCCCTGGTACCAGCCGCGGATCACCCCCGCGATCATGAAGAAGGTGCCCAGGTAGAGCATGATGTGCGACGGGCTCCACGAGGTGATGTCGAGCCCGTTGACGCGGTGGTTGATCAGGTCGAGCGGGACCGCGACCAGGAAGACGCCGGTGCCCCACTGGATCAGCCGCAGCGCGGTCCTGTCCACGCCGTAACCGGTGTAGCCGTGGATGATGGTCAGCGCCAGCACGATGGCCGTGCCCGCCGAGTTGAGCAGATGCGGAGGGGCCAGGTCGTCACGCAGCCACTTGAAGTGCCAGGAGACGTCCCATGAGGAGCCCAGCACCTTCAGGGCGAATGCCAGCAGCCACCCGTAGTAAAGGATCTTGAAAAGTTCGGGTGGTGTCTCGCGGCCGGCCTGCCCGCGGGTCCAGTAGGGCAGGGCCCACTCGACAGCTGCTCGTATTCTCACGCCAGCACATCATGCCTGGCCTTTACCTTCTCCGCAATCAGGCATGATTTCCCCATGCGCACAGCCACTCCCGACGACGCGGAGGCCATCGAGGGCGTCAGGATCGCCACATGGAAGTTCGCCTACAGGGGGGTGATCGACGACGACCACCTCGACGGGCTGGCGGTCACCGAGCCCAACGTCGCCCTGCGGCGCCAGGCGCTCGCCTCGGGCCGCACCCGCGCGATCGTGGCCGAGTCCGGCGGCGAGGTGGTCGGGTTCAGCATGTACGGCGACAGCCGCGACGAGTTCTCCGACGCGGAGGTCTACGCGATCTACGTCCTGCCCGGCCATCTGTCCACAGGGCAGGGCCGCGCCCTGATGACGGCCACGGTGGCGGACATCCCCCCGCACCAGACGGTCGGCCTGTGGGTCCTGACGGGCAATCCGCGCGCCCGGCGCTTCTACGAGCGCTTCGGCTTCACCGCCTCAGGCCGGGCGAAGGTGGAGGACGGCCTGGAGGAGATCCACTACGTCCTGGCCGCCCGCCGCCACTAGCGCTTCCACGCGCACGCCGGGACAGGCGGGACAGGGTCGCCCCGCCTGTCCCGCCGTCTCCTGATCTCAGGCGAGCGCCCTGCGCTTCAGCGCGGTGAGCCCCGCGCCCGAGCAGGCGATCGTGATCACGGTCATGACCAGGAGGGGACCCGCGCCGAACTCCTCGCCGGACAGGACCATCGGCAGGTTGGGGAAGGGCACGACGTACTTGGCGATCCAGTAGTCGATGCCCATGATCGGCCCGAGCACCTCGCCGAAGAGGTTGACGAACAGGAAGGCCGCCCAGCTGATCCCTGCCGCCGCCCTGGGCAGCAGGCCGAAGGCCAGCACGCCGACCCCCGCGAGCACCCAGACCGCGGGGATCTGCACAAGCGTCCCGCCCAGCACGCCGAGCGGGTCACCTGCGGCCAGCCCCAGCGTCAGGCCCGCGACCGCCAGGATGAGGGCGCTGCCCGCGAGGGCGAGGAACAGGTGGCCGCCCGCCCAGCGCAGCCGGCTGACCGGCGTGGCGAGCAGCAGCTCGGCGCGGCCCTCGAGTTCCTCCTTGCGCAGCCGCAGCAGGGCCAGCAGGGGGTAGAGGGCGGCGACGTAACCGAGGCTGAGAGCGATCAGCCACAGGTAGGCGTCGGTCATCGACGCCTCGGGCGAGGCGGTGTAGCGGCGCAGGAACTCCTGGACCGAGGCGCCCTGTCTGGACACCTCCGGGATGGAGCGCGCCAGAGCGCCCAGGACCAGCCCGGCCACGGCGTAGCCGACGCTCCAGCCGGCCAGCAGTCCCCTGTGCAGGCGCCAGGCCAGGGACAGGGGGCTGCGCAGCCGCGCCGATCCCGCCGGGCCTGGGCGCTGGGGAATGAGGCCGTGCCCGAGGTCACGGCGACCGGCCAGCAGGTAGGCGAGGGCGGCGGTCAGCGCGGCGAGCGCCAGGGCGGGCAGCAGCGCCGCCCAGTTGTCGTCGCCGTAGGGCCTGACCAGGTGGCTCCAGCCCTGGGGTGACAGCCACTTGAGCCAGGTCAGGCCGCTGCCGTCGGCGGTGAAGCGCACCAGGTAGCTGACGCCGAGGACGAGGGCGGCCAGGCCGATCGCCGCGCGGGCGCCCTCGGTGAGCTGCGCGGCCAGCGCGCCGACGCCGGTGAAGACCAGCCCTGCCGCGGTGATCGCGGCGCCGAAGCTCAGCGACCCCGTGACGTCGAAGCCCGTGGAGATCATGGCGAGCGCGCAGATCAGCCCGGTCGCCACCATCGCGCCCGCGGTGAAGACCAGGGCGGCGGTCAACGGCGCGAAGCGGCCGATGACGCCCGCGCCGACCAGCTCGGCGCGTCCGGACTCCTCCTCTCCGCGGGTGTGGCGGACGATGGTGAGGATCGCGATCAGGGCCAGGACGGTGTAGATGGCGTCGGCGTTCTTCCAGACCGCCATGCCCGCGACCGTGGGCGAGTGGACCTCGCCCGCGAAGGCGGTCAGCGCCCTGTTGGCCGCCATCTCGCGGGCGAAGTCGGCGATCGAGCGCGCGGTGGGGAAGCTCTGCGCGTAGCGGCCTGCCTGCCCGGCGGCGAGTACGGCCAGCAGCGCCATCCAGAAGGGGGCGATCAGCCGCTCACGGCGGATGACCAGGGTGGTCAGCCTCCAGGTCCCTGTCGTCATCGGGCGCTCTTCTCGGATTCGTAGTGACGCATGAACAGGTCCTCGAGGGAGGGCGGCTGGCTGGTCAGGGCGACGATCCCGGTCTCGGACAGGCGGCGCACAGCCTTGTCCAGGTCGTGGTCGGCGACCTGGAAGGTGACGCGGCGTCCTTCGGTGACCAGGCCGCCCGCCCACGGCAGCTCAGGAACGGGCCCCGCGAGCTCGGCGGTGATCCGCGTCATGGTGAGGTGGCGCAGCTCGGCCAGCGTCCCTGACTCCACGGTGCGGCCCGCGCGGATGATGCTCACCCTGTCGCACAGGGACTCGACCTCCGACAGGATGTGGCTGGACAGCAGCACGGTCCTGCCTCGCTGCTTCTCCTCCACCACGCACTGCTGGAAGACCGACTCCATCAGCGGGTCGAGCCCAGAGGTCGGCTCGTCGAGGATGAGCAGTTCGGCGTCGGAGGCGAACGCGGCCACCAGGGCGACCTTCTGCCTGTTGCCCTTGGAGTAGGTCTTGGCCTTCTTGCGCGGGTCCAGCTCGAAGCGCTCCAGCAACTCCTCGCGGCGGGACGCGTCGAGCCCTCCGCGCAACCTGCCGAGCAGGTCGATCACCTCGCCGCCGGTCAGCGCAGGCCACAGGTTCACGTCTCCCGGCACGTAGGCCAGCCGCCTGTGCAGCTCGGTGGCCTGCCTCCACGGGTCGCCGCCGAGCAGCGTGACCCGTCCCGAGGTGGCTCGCATCAGGCCCAGCAGGATGCGGATGGTCGTGGACTTCCCCGCGCCGTTCGGGCCGAGGAAGCCGTGCACCTCGCCGGTCCGCACGGTCAGGTCCAGTCCGTCGAGCGCGTGCGCCCTGCCGAAGCTCTTGTGGAGCGCCTGGACGGAGATGGCGGTGTTCATATCGCTCCTCGAGGGATGTGCTTGCGGCTCAGAACGCTAGAGAGCAGGCGGGGCCGGGGGTATCGGGCATGTGCCCAATGCCGGGGAGCCGGGCTCGGCCATGGAGTGCGCACCTGGAAGGGCTGCCCGGCCCGACCCTGGATCGGCGTATCGGGCGTTCGCCGGATAGGTTGCGACGCATGCTTCACGGGCGGGACAAGGAGTGCGAGCGCGTCGGCCGGTTGATCGAGGGCGCGAGAGAGGGCCGCAGCGCCGCCCTCGTGATCCGCGCCGAGCCTGGCACAGGGAAGTCCGCCCTGCTCGACCACGCCGCCGGGGAGCGCCAAGGCCTGCGGGTGCTGCGAGCCGACGGCGTCGAGACCGAGTGCGAGCTGCCCTTCGCCACCCTCCACCAGCTCCTGCGCCCCCTGCTCGGCGGGCTCGACGCGCTGCCCGAGCCGCAGGCGCAGGCGCTGCGCGGCGCGCTCGGGCTGGCCAGGTCCGAGAGCAGGGACCGCTTCCTCATCGGCCTGGCCACCCTGACCCTGCTGGCCGAGCACGCGCCGCTGCTGTGCCTGGTGGACGACGCGCACTGGGTCGACAGGGCCTCGCTGGAGGCGCTGCTGTTCGCCGCCAGGCGGCTCGACGCGGAGGGCGTCGTGCTGATCTTCGCGACCAGGGCGATGGAGCGCGACGTCCTCGCCGCGGCGGGGCTGCCCCAGCTCCCTCTGGCGGACCTGGACCGCCAGGCCGCTCTCAGCGTGCTGCTCGAGCACGCTCCCGGCCTTCGAGACCACGTGCGCGACCGGATCGTGGAGGAGTCGGGCGGCAACCCCCTGGCGCTGATCGAGCTGCCTCGAATGGATCAGGACTCCCTGCCCGCTGGGCCACTGCCGCTGCCGCACCGGCTCCAGGAGGCCTACCAGGAGCGGATCACCGCGCTCCCTCCCGACACCCGCACCCTCCTGCTCGCCATGGCGGCGGAGGATCTGGCCGCGGCGCTGCGGGCCACCGGGCTCTCCCTCGCCGCGCTGGCCCCCGCCGAACAGGCCGGGCTGGTCGAGGACGGCGTCTTCAGGCACCCTCTCGTACGCGCCGCCGCCTACCAGGGCGCCTCCTTCGCCGAACGCGTCGCCGTCCACCGCGCCCTGGCGCGAGACACCGGCGGGCACCGCAGGGCGTGGCACCTGGCCGCGGCGGCCACAGGACCCGACGAGGAGATCGCGGCCGCCCTGGAACGGACGGCCGCGCAGGCCGGCCAGGTGTCGGGGTACGCCGAGGCCGCGGCCGCCCTCGAACAGGCCGCCAGGCTCACCCCCGCCACACGTGACAGGGTCCGCAGGCTCACCGCGGCCGCCACTCTCACGGCCGACTCGGGACAGAGCGACAGGACCGCGGCGCTGATCGACCAGGCCCGCCGGCTCGGCGGCGCCTCGGCCGAGCTGGCGCGGCTGCGCGCCCGCGTCGAGTTCGAGCACGGCTCCCCCGAGGCGGCCTGGCGGCTGCTCCTCGACGCAGGGCCCGAGCTCCTGATCGAGGCGGCCAGGGTCGCCTGGTCGGTCGGCGACAGCGCCGGGCTGCTCGCCGTCAGGGAGCGGCTCGACGCCGGGCCGGCGGCCATGGTCACCGGCGTGGTCGAGCTGCTGTCCGGCGACCCCGGCATCGGCCTCGACCTGATCAGGCGGCACGCGGGCCTGGCGCCGCCCCGCGGGGGCGCGGACGGACTGCAGATCAGCGCCACGGCCCTCGACCTGCTCGCGGGGGATCTCGTCTCGGCTCGGGACAGCCTGCTGAGGCTGGCCGCCGACCTGCGCTCCCGCGGCGCGATCGGCTGGCTGCCCGGGGTCCTGACCGTGCTGGCCGAGACCGAGTTGCTGCTCGGGCGGACCAGGGACACGACCGCGACGGAGGCGTTGCGCATCGCGCACGACACCGGGCAGGTGCGGCACGCCTCCCACGCCCGTGGCCTGCTCGCCTTCGCCGCCGCGCTCAGGGGCGAGGACCTCGCGCAGGCCGGCCCTGGCACCGGCGACACCGACAGGGACGGGGACAGCGGCGAGTCGGGCAGGGACGGCTCGGGCAGGGACGGCTCAGGCGGGGAAGGAGACTGGGCGGGGCGGGCGCAGGCGATGCTCGACCTCGGCAGGGGGCGCTTCGAGGCGGCGCTCGATCGGCTGGATCTTCTCGCGCACCGTCCGCACGGGGTGTACTTCGTGCCCGACCAGGTCGAGGCCGCCGTCAGGTCGGGCCGTCCGCACCTCGCGCCCGTGGCGCGATTCGAGAGCTGGGCGCGGGCGTCGGGCCGGCCGTGGGCGCGGGCAGTACGGCATCGCTGCCTCGCCCTGCTGGCCGACGAGCCCGAGGAGCATTTCGAGCAGGCGGTGGCCTGCTCGGAACTGCCCTTCCAGCAGGCCAGGAGCAGGCTCCTGTACGGGGAGTGGCTGCGCAGGTCCAGACGGAAGAACCAGGCCAGGACCCAGTTGCGGGCCGCGCTCGAGACCTTCGAGCAGGCGGGGGCGGCGGCGTGGGCCGCGCACGCCCGCGCCGAGCTGCGAGCCGCGGGCGAGGCCGCAGCGCCCCCTGCCGACGACCTGCTGGCCGCTCTCACGCCGCAGGAGCTCCAGATCGTCAGGCTGGCCGCGACGGGCGCCACGAACAAGGAGATCGGCGCGCAGCTGTTCCTCAGCCCCAAGACGGTCGGCCATCACCTCTACCGGGCCTTTCCCAAGCTCGGCGTCTCCAACAGGACCGAGCTGGCCCGCCTGAGCCTGTTCGCCTGACCCCGCTGCTCAGGCGAGGCCGTCTCAGCTGCTTCTCAGGACTGCTCAGTACGCTCGGCCCATGAAGAGAGCAGCCGCGCTGGTCGCGGCGCTGGCCGTACTCGCGGCGGTGGTCTGGCTGGTGTGGCCTTCCACCCCCGAGGTCAGGGGCCAGGAGCAGCGGATCGCCGTCATCGACGGTCCTGAGAACGACCAGCGGGTCGAGCTCGACACGACATATTTCGCGCCCGAGGGCGGCGGCAGGGCACCGGCCGTGCTGCTGGCCCACGGGTTCGGCGGCAGCAAGCAGAGCGTGAGGGCCCAGGCCGTACGGCTGGCCGGGCAGGGTTACGCGGTGCTGACCTGGTCGGCGCGCGGCTTCGGCCGCTCGACGGGGCAGATCGCGCTCAACTCGCCCGACTACGAGGTCAAGGACGTCAAGCAGCTGATCGACTGGCTGGCCAAGCGGCCAGAGGTCCGGCTCGACGCGCAGGGCGACCCCCGCGTCGGCATCGCGGGCGGCTCCTACGGCGGCGCGATCGCGCTCATGACCGCCGCCCACGACCCCAGGGTCGACGCGATCGTCCCGATGATCACCTGGAACGACCTGTCGCAGGCGCTGTTCCCCAACGGCGTGTTCAAGAAGATGTGGGCCGGCCTGTTCTTCAGCAGGGGCGGCCCCAGCGTGGAGACCCAGGGGCTCGGCGCGCTCACCGCGGCGCCGCGGCCGCTGTCGGCGCAGGAGGCCAGGTGCGGCAGGTTCCTGCCCGCCGTGTGCGAGATGTACCAGCAGGCCGCCGCCACGGGCAAGGCGACGCCCGAGGCGATCGCGCTGCTGCGCGAGTCGAGCCCCGCCGCCGTGGCGGCGCGGATCAAGGCGCCCACCCTGCTCGTCCAGGGACAGCGCGACTCGCTGTTCACCCTCGCCCAGGCCGACGCCAACGCCAAGGCCATCTCCTCGGCCGGCACTCCCGTCGAGGTGGTGTGGTTCGACGGCGGGCACGACGGCGGCAACGGCGAGGTCGACTGGCTCGACGAGCTCACCCTCGGCTGGTTCGACCGCCACCTGCGTGAGAACGCCGTCACCGAGACCGCCGACCGCTTCGTCATCACCAGGGACGGCGGCCGCGACCCCGGCACCAGGCAGCGCATCCGCCTGCACCCCGGCGCCGACCGCTATCCCGGCCTGAACGGCACCTCGACCGCGCAGATCCAGCTGGCGGGCCCAGACCAGAACGTCGTCAACCCGCCGGGCGGCAGCCCCGCCTCGATCTCGGCGGTGCCGGGGATGGGCGGGCTGCTCGGCGGCGCCCAGGGCAACCTCAGCCTCTCCCTGGACATGCAGGGCCAGAGCGCGCTCTTCGAGTCGGCGCCGCTGGCGGCCCCGCTGCAGCTCACGGGGGCGCCCACCGTCACGGTCAGGGTGCGGGGAGAGGGCGAGGTGACACTGTTCGCCAAGCTCTACGACGTGGCCGACGCCGCCACCCCGCCGACGCTGCCCGCAGGGCTGGTCGCGCCGGTGCGGATCACGATCCCCGAGGGCAAGGGCAGCGCGGAGGCGACGATCACGCTGCCCGCGATCGACCACCGCTTCGCGGCGGGCCACAAGGTGCGGCTGGCGCTGACGACGACCGACATGGGGTACGCCACGCCTGCCGAGCCCGCGAGCTACGTGGTGGGCCTGGCCTCGCCCGTGCTGGCGGTGCCGACGGTGGCCGCCCTCGAGGCAGCCCCGACCGGGCCCGTGTGGTGGACGTGGGCGCTGCCGCTCGCCGCCGTCGCGGTCGCCGCGCTCCTGCTGGCGACCGGCCGCCGGCGTCCCGCGGGCAGGGGCACGGCCCACGTCCCCGGCGCCGTCGGCGCGGACGCGTCCGTGACGGCCCTCGGCGGAGACGCGTCCGTGACCGCCCTCGGAGCGGACGCGTCCGTGACCGCCCTCGGCGGGGACCCGCGCGTGGACGCCGAGGTGCCGCTGGAGATCAGCGGGCTGACCAAGGCCTACCGCAACGGCGACAAGGCCGTGGACGACCTCTCCTTCCGCGTGGAGAAGGGCCAGGTGCTGGGGCTGCTCGGGCCGAACGGCGCGGGCAAGACCACCACGATGCGGATGATGATGGGCCTCATCCACCCCGACAGCGGCGAGATCCGTATCTTCGGCGACAAGGTGACCCCAGGGGCGCCCGTCCTTTCCAGGCTCGGCTCGTTCGTCGAGGGGCCTGGCTTCCTGCCGCACCTGTCGGGGCGCGACAACCTCACGCTGTACTGGCAGGCCACCGGGCGCCCCGCGGCCGACGCGCACATGGAGGAGGCGCTGGAGATCGCCGGGCTCGGCGCCGCGCTGGAGCGGGCGGTGCGCACCTACTCCCAGGGCATGCGCCAGCGCCTGGCCATCGCCCAGGCCATGCTCGGCCTGCCCGACCTGCTCGTCCTCGACGAGCCCACCAACGGGCTCGACCCGCCCCAGATCAGGGAGATGCGCGAGGTGCTCAAGCGCTACGCGCGCGACGGCCGCACGGTGATCGTCTCCAGCCACATGCTGGCCGAGGTCGAGCAGACCTGCAGCCACGTGGTGGTCATGACCCGCGGCCGCCTGCTGAGCACGGGCCCGGTCTCCGACCTGCTGGCCACCGCCCGCCACAACGGCCACGGCCCGCGCCTCGAGGACGTGTTCCTGGACCTGATCGGAGACAAGTCATGAGCACCGCGGCCGCGGGGTACGACGCGCGCAGGACGCTGCCGCTCCGCGTGGAGATCGTCAGGCAGTTCAAGCGGCGGCGCACGCTGGTCATGTTCGGCCTGCTGCTCGCGCTGCCGTGGATCCTGGTGATCGCCTTCCAGTTCGGCCCGCAGAACCCGAACCAGCAGAACGCCCTGCGACTGTCGGACCTGGCCACGCAGAGCGGCCTCAACTTCGCCGCGTTCGCGCTGTCGGTGTCGGCCAGCTTCCTGCTGGTGGTGGCGGTGGCGCTGTTCTGCGGCGACACCGTGGCGAGCGAGGCCAACTGGTCGTCGCTGCGCTACCTGCTGGCCGCGCCGGTGCCGCGCGACAGGCTGCTACGGCAGAAGCTGATCGTCGCGCTCGGCTACTCGGCGGCGGCGGTGATCTGCCTGCCGCTGATGGCGCTGCTGGCGGGGACGCTGGTGTTCGGCTGGAACGACATCCAGGTGCCGGGGACGGGCGAGACGATCCCGGCCTTCGACGTGCTGCCGCGTTTCGGCATCGTCATCGGCTACGCGCTGGTCAGCCAGCTCGTCGTGGCCTCGGTGGCCTTCCTGCTGTCGACCGTCACCGACTCGCCGCTCGGCGCGGTGGGAGGGGCGGTCGGACTGGTGATCGTCAGCAGCATCCTGCAGGCCGTGGAGGCGCTCGGGACGCTCAGGGAGTTCCTGCCGACGTTCTGGAACACCGCGTGGCTGGACGCGCTGGCGCCGGTGCTCGACTGGGGCGGGATGACCAAGGGCGCGGCGGTGTCGGTGACCTACGCGGTATTGCTGTTCGCGCTGGCCTTCCGCCGGTTCAGGAGCAAGGACGTGGTCAGCTGACTCACCAGTGCGGGGGCTTGTTCTCCAGGTAGAAAGCGTCGGAATCGTCCTCCTGGCGCTCTCCCCAGCCGAGGTCGGTGTCGTCGGCGGTCTGCTCAGGTAGAAATTCACTCACGGCGACAATGCTATCCGGAGGGAGAAACACCACCCTCACACATGTGCGGCACAAGGGACAGTCAAGGCTTGTCGAGGTACAGTGGAGCGCGCGTGAGAAGGTGTCCGGCTACCCCCCGTGAGGCTGCCCATGGCCACCCCGACAGGTTGGCGTCGAGAAGGCAATTTGCCGGCGGAGCTCACGAGCTTCGTCGGCCGGACGAGGCTGCTCGCCAACCTCAAACGCCACTTGTCCGACGAGAACACCAATCTGGTGACCGTGACGGGCATCGGTGGCGTCGGCAAGTCGCGAACGGTTCTGCGCCTGGCGCACCAGGTGCGCGGGCAGTTCGAGGACGGCGTCTGGTTCGCCGACCTGGCCAGGCTGCAGGACGCGGGCATGGTCAAGAACACCATCGCCTCGGCCCTCGGCGTGGCCGACCAGTCGGCCCGCGGTGAGTCCGAGTCGCTGTCGGAGTGGGTCGCCAACCGCAACATGCTGCTCATCCTCGACACCTGCGAGCACCTCATCGAGGGCTGCGCCGAGCTGATCGACGAGCTGCTGCAGGCCAACCCCAACCTGAAGGTGCTGGCCACCAGCCGCCAGTCGCTGCACCTGCCGTACGAGCACGTGGTGCCGGTGCCTCCGCTGGCCGTGCCCGGCGAGGACCCGCACGAGAACATGTTCACCAACGAGTCGGTGCAGCTGTTCGCGGCCAGGTCGGGTGCGGTCGTGCCCGACTTCGTGCTCGACGAGCACAACATCGGCTCGGTGGCCGAGCTGTGCCGCAGGCTCGACGGCATCCCGCTGGCGATCGAGCTGGCGGCGGTGCGGCTGCGCGCCCTGTCGGTCGAGCAGATCCTGGGTCTGCTGACCGACCGCTTCAGCCTGCTCGCCGGCGCGAGCCGTACGGCGCTGCCGCGCCACCAGACGCTGCGCGCGGCCATCGGGTGGAGCCACGAGCTGTGCGAGCCCGCCGAGCGGCTGCTGTGGGCGCGCCTGTCGGTCTTCGCAGGCGACTTCGAGCTCGACGCGGCCAGGTTCGTCTGCTCCGACGACCGGCTGCCCGCCGAGGACATCACCGACCTGGTCACCGGCCTGGTGGAGAAGTCGATCCTGCTCATCAGGAGCGACCACGCGGGCGTGCGTTACAAGCTGATCGACACGCTGGCCGAGTACGGCGAGGAGTGGCTGGAGAAGCTGGGCGAGTCGCAGCGCCTGCGCCACAAGCACCTGGCCTACTACCTGAGCCTGGCGCGCCGCAGTGAGGACGCCTGGTCGGGGCCGCGCCAGATCTACTGGTTCGTGCGCATGCGCCAGGAGCACGACAACGTCAGGCTCGCTCTCGAGCACGCGCTGCGCACGCCGGGCGAGAGCCGGATGGCCCTCGAGCTGCTGTCGTCGCTGTGGTTCATGTGGATCTGCTGCGGCTTCGTCCGCGAGGGCCGCGTCTACCTCGAGCGCGCGCTGCGCGCCAACCCCGAGCCCAGCAAGGAGCGCTGCAAGGCGCTGTGGGTGCTGTCCTACGTGCGCAGCGCCCAGGGCGACAGCGTGGGCGCGCTGGAGGCGGCCGAGAAGCGCAGCAGCGAGGCGGTGCTGGTCGGCGATTCACGCGCGGTCATCCTCGCCTCCAAGATGCAGGGCACGGCCGCGCTGCTCCAGGGCGACCTGCAGAAGGCCAGCGCGCTGCTGGGCATGGCGATCGAGTTCAACACCGGCAACAAGGAGCTCAACCCCGGCCTGCTGCCCGCCATCGTCGAGCTGTCGATCGTGCTCACCACCCAGGGCGAGCTGTACGAGGCCGAGTCGTTGCTCGTCGACGTCCTGCAGGTGTGCAAGGAGCGCGGCGAGCTGTGGGTCAGCTCCTACGCCTACTGGGCGCTGTCGATGCCACTGCTGGCCAGCAACAGGCTGGACAGGGCGCTGGAGAGCGCCCAGGAGGGCCTGCGGATCAAGCGCCACTTCCACGACACCGTGGGCAGCATGATGGTGCTCGAGACGATGGCGCGCATCATGGTGGGCCTCAACCAGCCCGACAGGGCGGCCAGGGTGCTGGGTGCGCTGCACCAGAACTGGCGGGCGGCGGGGCTGCCGATGTTGGGCGCTCCCTTCTTGACAAGTGAGCACGAAAGGGCAGTCAAGGAGTGCCAGAAAACTCTCGGTGAGGAGGCCTACCGTCGAGCCTTCGACGCGGGCACCAAGCTGGACCTCGACGAGGCGACGAACCTCGCGCTGGACGACCTCGACGCGGGACCGGCTCCTGTGTGATCATTTCCTCTATGTCCGAAATACCCCTCCGTTTGGCCTCTTATCTCGCTGACGGATTTGGCGCCTTTATGTCCGGGCATGCCTAAACAATGGCAGTTTTCGCGATCAATTCCGCGGAATGCCACATCCGTCCTCGTGGGAGGCTGCGCACCCATGCCAGAGATGCCGGATTTCTCTCTTCCTGACCCACACATTCCGTTTCCGTCCAAGCTCAATCCCTTCGAGCCCGTCATCGCCGAGCACACCACGTCATGGGCCCGACGACTGCGTCTCATCGAAGGAGAGCGAGCCACCTCCCGCTTCGCCGGCGAGTCCTACTCCAGGCTGGTCGCGAGGCTCTACCCCGAGGCATCGGTGCCCACGCTGGCGCTGGCCGCCGACCTCAACAGCTGGTTCCACGTCTACGACGACCAGTTCGAGCTGGCCGAAGTGGGCTCCGACCCCGACCTGGCCCGCCGGATGGCCGACAAGTTCGCGGCCGTGCTGCGCGGCGAACCGCTGGACGACACGGCGGGGCCGATCCTGCACGGGCTCGCCGACATCCGCGACCGCATGCGGATGCACGCCTCCACGGGCTGGTGGGAGCGGTTCGCCGCCCACCTGCAGGACTGCTTCGAGACGGCCCAGTGGGAGGTGGACAACAGGACCCGTGGGCAGATTCCCGACCCTGACAGCTATGTCGAGCACAAGCTGAACATCGCCTACGTCCCGCCCTCCTTCGACCTCATCGAGTTAGTCGAGCAGTTCGACGTGCCGGCCGACATCCGGGCCAGCGTCCCGTACCAGACGATGGTCCACGAGGCGGGCCATGTGGTGGTCTGCACCAACGACCTGATCGGGCTGCACAGGGAGCTGGCGCAGGGCGAGTTCCACAACCTCGTGATCGTGTTCTGGAACGCTCTAGGCTGCTCGCTCCAGGAGGCGATCGAGCTCGTCAACTCGAAGATCTCCATGCGCGTCGCGGGCTTCCTCGCCGCCAAGGCGGCGATCAGCGCCACCTTCGACGAACTGGGCACCGACTACAACGTCAGGCGTGGCACCATGCGCTGCGTGGCCGGACTCGAGCACTGGATGCGCGGCTACCTCGACTGGGCGCGTGAGTCCCAGCGCTTCTCCGACCCGCTGCTCAGGGGCCAGGTCAAGGGGTTCCATCACGAGTTGATCAGCTGATCAGCCGAGCAGATCGTCGTCGCCGACATGCGGGCGGTGTCCACCGCGCTGGGCACCCCCGCGTGCGGGCGCCCCCGCCTCGCGCTCCTCGTCGAACACCGCGCCTTCTGGCTGTGCCGCCCGTCCCTGCCGGGCCGAGCCTCCTGGTGGCGAACCCCCCTCCGGCTCGGGGTCCTGGTTCATGTTCGGCATTCTCCATCGATATGGTGCCGTGCACGGAATCGTTCCGGCTCGCCGTAGGTTCAGGAGAGAGTACCGAGGGAAAGGCTGATCAACTGTGTTCGACCCGACGGATCTCTACCGGCTGGCCGAGGAGACCCCCGAGCTCATCGACCCGGTGCTGGTGTACCACTTCGACGGCTTCGTCGACGCGGGCGGCGCCGGGCGGCTCGCGCTGGGCCACCTGCTTGCCGAGCTGGAGCACAGCGTCGTGGCGACCTTCGACGTCGACCGCCTGCTCGACTACCGTTCGCGGCGGCCGACCATGACCTTCGACACCGACAGATGGGTCGGCTACGAGGCTCCCGAGCTGGCCCTGCGCCAGGCGCGTGATCTCACGGGCACGCCGTTCCTGGTGCTGAGCGGGCCCGAGCCCGACAGGGAGTGGGAGCTGTTCACCGCGGCCGTCACCTCGCTGGCCGAGCGGCTGGGGGTGAGCAAGATGGTCACCGTGCACGGCATCCCCATGGCCGTGCCGCACACCAGGCCGCTGGGCGTCACCTCGCACGCCAGCAGGCCCGAGCTGATCAACTCCCAGGTGAGCGCGTTCGGCAGGGTTCAGGTGCCGGGCAGCGTGGCGGCGCTGCTGGAGTACCGGATGAGCGAGCTGGGGCGTGACGCGCTCGGCTACGCCGTCCATGTGCCCCACTACCTGTCGCAGGCGGAGTACCCGCAGGCCGCCGTGGCGGCGCTGGAGGCGGTGACCAGGGGCACCGGGCTGGTGTTCCCGATGGAGAGCCTGCACGAGGCGGCCAGGCGCACCACCTCGGAGATCGAGGAGCAGATCGAGTCCTCCGCCGAGCTGTCGTCGGCGATCAAGGGGCTGGAGCAGCAGTACGACGCCTTCGCCGGTGGCGAGGACCGCGAGAACCTGATGGCAGAGAGCACCCCGATGCCGACGGGCGACGAGCTGGCCGCGCAGTTCGAGGCCTTCCTCGCCGAGCGGGACGACCGGGAGGGCTGAGCGCCGCCGGGAGCGGGCTAGTGGTGCCTGGCCCCCTCGTGGTCGACGTGGCCCGCCGGTTCGAGCTGCAGCGTGGAGTGCTCCACGTCGAAGTGCCCCGCCAGGCACTCGTGCAGCCGGTCGAGCAGCGGGCCGCACCTGGTCAGGGCCTCCTCCTCCACCACCACGTGGGCCGACATCACCGGCACCCCCGAGGTGATGGTCCAGGCGTGCAGGTCGTGGACGTCGGTGACGCCAGGCGCCTCCAGCAGGTGCTTGCGCACCTCGGCCAGGTCGACGCCCCTGGGCGTGGCCTCGAGCAGGATGTCGACGGCCTCCCTGAGCAGCTTCCAGGTGCGCGGCAGGATCAGCAGCGCGATGACGATCGAGATGAGCGCGTCGGCGGCGACCCATCCGGTGAGCTGGATGACGATCGCGCCGGTGAGCACCGCCACCGAGCCGAGCAGGTCGCCCAGCACCTCCAGGTAGGCGCCCTTGAGGTTGAGGCTCTCGTCCTTGCCGTCGCGCAGCAGCCACAGCCCGAGCCCGTTGGCCACCAGGCCGACCGCGGCGGTGACCATCATGATCGTGCCGCCGACCGGCTCGGGGTCGGCGAAGCGCCGTACGGCCTCGACGAGGATGTAGCCGCTCAGCCCGAGCAGCAGCACCGCGTTGACGGCGGCGGCGAGGATCTCGGCCCGCTGGTAGCCGAACGTCCTGCGCGCGCTGGCGGGCTTGCCCGCGATCCAGATCGCGAACAGGGCGAGGGCGATGCCCGCGCCGTCGGTGGCCATGTGACCCGCGTCGGCGAGCAGGGCGAGGCTTCCTGACATGATCGCGCCCACGACCTGGACGACCAGGACGCTCAGGGTGAGCGGCAGGACGATCATCAGCCTCTTGCGGTGGTGCGCGCTCGCCGTCGCGTGCCCGTGCCCGTGTCCCATGGTTGCGGCCTCCCCTGTCTATACAGTCAGCCATGTATATACAGTACGGGCTGTATATACAGCAAACCGTGTATCCTGATAATCGTGTTCACTGTGGAGACCCGGCTCGACGCGATGGCCAGGATCGGCAGAGCCCTGGCCGACCCCAACCGCTGCCGCCTGCTCATCGCCCTGCTGCAGGGCCCCTCCTATCCGGCGAGGCTCGCCGACGAGCTGGGCCTGACCAGGCAGAACGTCTCCAACCACCTGGCCTGCCTGCGCGGCTGCGGGCTGGTCGTCGCGGTCCCCGAGGGACGGCAGACGCGCTACGAGATCTCCGACGGCCGCCTGGCCCACGCCATCGAGGACCTCATCCACGTGGCTCTCGCCGTGGACCCCGACCACGTGTGACCCGGGGCGCGAAAGACCGGCGCCGGGCTCAGGCTCGCCGCCGCCCCTGCCGACCTGGCGCGCCCCTTCCCTCACAAGATCAAGCGCGGGATATCGTGGGATGATGAGCGAGATCCGGGTGGGCCTGGTCGGGTACGGCACAGCGGGCGCGGTCTTCCACGCCCCGCTCATCCACGCGACGCCCGGCCTGCGCCTGGCCGCCGTCGTCACCCGCGACCCCGACCGCGCGGCCGAGGTCACCGGCAGGTACGGCGCCACCGCCGTCAAGGACGCCGACGATCTGTGGCCCCGGTGCGACCTGGCCGTCATCGCCTCCCCCAACAGGACCCACGTCCCGCTGGCCACCGCGGCGCTCGAGGCGGGGCGCGCCGTCGTGGTCGACAAGCCCCTCGCGGGGACCGCGCAGGAGGCCCGCGACCTGGTCGAGCTGGCCGCGCGCAAACGCCTCATGCTGACGGTCTTCCAGAACCGCCGATGGGACGGCGACTTCCTGACCCTGCGCCGGCTGATAGCCGAAGGCGAGCTGGGCGAGATCTACCGCCTGGAGTCGCGCTTCGAGCGCTGGCGTCCCAGGCCCAAGGGCGGCTGGCGCGAGAGCGGCGGCGCCGACGAGATCGGCGGCCTGCTCTACGACCTCGGCAGCCACCTCGTCGACCAGGCGCTCCAGCTGCTCGGCCCGGTGCGCGAGGTCTACGCCGAGAGCGACGTGCGCCGGGAGGGCGTCGGCGCGGACGACGACTCCTTCCTGGCGCTGACCCACGACAGCGGCGCCCGCTCGCACCTGTGGGTCAGCGCGCTGGCGGCGCAGCTCGGCCCGCGCTTCAGGGTGCTCGGCTCGGCCGGCGCCTACGTGAAGTACAGCCTGGACCCCCAGGAGGACCGGCTGCGGGCCGGCGCCACGCCCGACGAGCCGGGCTTCGGCGCCGAGCCCGAGGAGCGCTGGGGCAGGCTCGGCACCGACGCCGCCGCCGAGCACGTGCGCACCGAGCCTGGCAGCTATCTCGACTTCTACCAGGGCGTGGCCGCCTGCCTGACCAACGGCTCGCCGCCCCCCGTTGACCCTCGTGACGTCGTGGACGCGCTCATGGTCATCGAGGCGGCTCGCCGCTCGGCCGGCGAGCACGCGATCGTCCGCGTGCGCTAGCCGCCGCACTGCCGTACGGGCGCCCTCAGTCGCGCAGGCGGGAGCGCAGGGCCGCGTTGTCGGCCTCGGTCCAGCCGTTGGCCTCCAGCCACGGGAGCGGCCCGCCGAAGCGGTCGTCCAGCACCCCGAGGAACTGCTCGATGTAGCGCGCCCTGGGCCGGTGGTCGTCGGCGGGCCTGGAGTCGAGGTCGTCGCGGTAGGTGGCGCTGGCGCGGAGCCTGGCGAGGACGCGCTCGAGGCGCTCCCCCGTCGCCACGTAGTCCTCGACGATCGCCTCCCTGGTCGCGCCCGCCACCGACAGCGCCAGCGCGCACAGGACACCCGTACGGTCCTTGCCCGCGGCGCAGTGCACGATCGCCGCGCCGTCGTCGAGCGCCATCACGCGCAGCGCCGAGACCACCGAGTCGGGCCGCTCGCGCAGGTAGCCGTAGTAGAAGCCGGTGACGCGCAGGTCGTCGTCGGTGTCGCGCTCCTGCCACGGCAGCGCCCTGTCGGCGTCGACGTCGGTGTGCCTGCCGCCTTCGGCGAACAGCGTGTGGTGGTGGACGGTCACCTCGGGCACCGAGGTGAGCGGCCCCGGGCCCTCCAGCGAGACCTCTGGCCCCGAGCGCAGGTCCACGACGTGCCTGACCTTGTGCGAGCCGACCAGGAGGTCGACGTCGGAAGGGGTCAGGCCCTGCAGGTTGTCGGATCGGAGGATGCGGCCGTGCCGCGTGGTTCCTCCGTCGGTTGTGGGCAGTCCGCCCAGGTCACGAACGTTGACAGCACCCTCAAGATCAATCCATCGCACGAGATCGAGCCTATATGTCGGGATAAGTCTGTGCGGATTCGCGTTTCGTAACGCAGCATGAAGAGATGGATCCGCGTGCTTTTCCCCCGCGTCTGGTGCTCGATCCTTCCTTGCCTCCGGAGGTGTCGGCTCAGCTGAGAGCGGGCGCACACCTGATGCGCATGGCCAGAGCGGGCCAGCAGCACGAGCCCGCGCGCCACACCGGCCTGCTGTTCGTGCTGCCCGGCTTCCTGCTGCTGGTCTGGATGGTGACCGGCACCGCGGGAATGATCGTCGCCATGGCCGCCATGTCACTGATCTCGCTGTTGCGCTGGATGGCCACGGACGAGACCAACCGCACCGCACGACGCCGGCTCAAACTCGCCTACGACCACGCCGACCGCTACGTCCTTCCTGAGGACCTCGACTATCCCTGCCAGGTGCTGCTGCGCAGGGCGCAGGACGCCGCCGACACCATCATGGGCTCGGAGGTGCACAGGGCGGGCCTCATCGACTCCATCGACAACAGGGTCTCGCTGCCGGAGGAGGTGTGGCAGATCGCCAGGAGGCTGGCCAAGCTGTCGCGGATGCACGAGGAGCACCGCAGGATCGTCCCGAGCGACCTGCCGAGGAACCTCAGAGCCGCCTTCGCGCCCTACACGGGCGCGCTTGACCAGGCCTGGACGTCGCTGTCGCAGCGTGTGCGCAGCCTGGAGGAGTACGCGCTGCAGGTGCTGAGGGCCGACGACGTCTACCAGGCGCACAGGCGTCTGGAGATGCTGGCCGCCCGCACCCCCGACTACCAGCGCCTGCTGGCCGAGAACGTCCGCGACGACCTGGCGCTGCCGCACATCCAGCAGCTGGCCGACCAGGCGCGCCACGTGCGCGTGCTGTTCGAGGAGTCGATCCAGGAGGCCCGCAGGGCGGCGGGCCACCTGCTCAGGACTCCGCTCTCCTGAGCAGTTCGAGCGTCCTGCGCATGCCCGCCTCGTTGCCGAGGCTGCGGTAGATCTCGCGGGCCCGCTCCAGCGGCGGCACCGCCGCGTCCCTGTCACGCGCGTCGAGGTGCGTCTCGCCCAGGTAGCGCAGGCTGCGCGCCATCCACCACTGGTCCCCGAGCTCCTCGAAGGCGGCCACGCTGCGCAGCAGCTCCGTCTCGGCCTCGGCCTTCCTGCCGAGCCTGGCCAGCGCCCTGCCCGCCGACAGGTGCGTGCGCGCCTGCCCCCATGAGTCGCCGAGCGCGGCGAGGATCTCCTCGGCCCGCTTCACCTGGTCGAGCTCGCGCAGCCCGTTGGTAGGATCGCCCACCTCTCCCGCCGCGCGCAGGCAGCGGGCCTCCTCCCAGAGCTCTCCCCTGCTCCTGAACATCTCGCCGGCTCTGTCGAGGCTGAAGCCCGCCTTGGTGAACAGGTCGGCCGCCGCCCTGAGGTCTCCCTCCCTGCGCAGGCCCCGCGCCTGAGCGGCCAGCACCTCGCCGTAGGCGCGCAGCGTCTGGGCCTCGGAGTAGCGGTTGCCGTCGCGCTTGAAGACCTCCAGCGCGTCCTCCAGCAGTTCGCGCGCCTCCTCAGGCCGCCGCTCGGCCAGGCGGAGCTCGGCGAGGTTGCGCTGGGTACGCGCCATCCACCAGAAGTCCTCCTCGCCCTTGAACGCGGTGATCGCGCCGATGAGGTAGCCCTGGGCCCTGTCGAGGTTGCCGTCGTTGAACAGCCGCATGCCGATCGTGCGCATGGCCCTGGCCGCCCACCACGACTCGCCAAGCTCGGTGAAGATCTCCAGCGCCTCGACGGCGCCGTCGCCGGCGCTCACGGCGGTCCTGTCGAGCAGGGCGATGCCCAGCGCGCGCCTGTCCCCCATACGGCGGGCGGCCTCGACCGTGATCTCGGCGACCTCGCCCCAGTCGCTCCAATAGGCGCGCAGCGAGTGGCAGAGGGAGCAGAACGCGCGGCCGAGGCCGAAGACCAGCTCCCACAGGCCCATCGACCTGGCCAGGTTGATCATCGCGATGAGGCTGAGCCGCTCGGCGTTGAGCCAGTCGCTGGCCTGCGCCTGGCCTTCGAGGTCCCCGACGCGGCCCGTCCTGCCCCAGTCTTGGGGCCACCGGGCCTGCGCGGCGGCCTCGGCGCGGCGGCGGTAGCCGTACAGGACGCGCTCGATGGCGGCGTCGCGCCTGTCCTCCTCCAGCTCCGCGGCGAACAGCCGCACCAGGTCGTGCAGGCGGTAGCGCATGGCGCCGGTCTGGTCGGCTCCTGAGGTCTCGGCGAGCTGCACGTCGACCAGCGCCTCCAGCTGGTCGGCGCCGTCGAGGACGGAGATGTCGAGCAGCTCGCCCGCCACCCAGCCGGGGACGTCGGGCGAGGTGAGCGAGGACAGCAGGCGCAGCAGGCGGCGCTGGATGCCGGTGCAGTCGTCGTAGCTGAGCTGGACCGAGGCGCGCACGCTCTTGTCGACGGTGCGCGCCAGCTCCAGCTGGTCCAGGCGGCGGCGCTCGTCGGCCAGGCGGCCGGCCAGCTCGCGCATCGACCAGCTCGACCTGGTGGCCAGCCGTCCGCCGCAGATGTTGATGGCCAGCGGCAGGTAGTCGCAGATCTTGACGATCTCCTTGGCCGAGGCCAGGTCCTCAACCACGCGCGCGCCGCCGGCGAGCCTGGCCAGCAGCTCGACGCCCTGTGCCTCGCTGAAGACGCTGAGCTGGGTGTCGTAGGCGTTCATCAGGAACAGCGGCTGGCGGGAGGTGACCACCACCGCGCAGCCGGGCTCGGCGGGGATGAGCGCCTTGACCTGCTCGGCGTCGTCGACGTTGTCGAGGCCGATGAGGATCCTGCGCCCCTTGGTCCAGGTCAGCCAGAGCCTGCGCAGCTCCTCCAGGCCGCCGGGGTCGGTGGTCAGCCGCACGCCCAGGGCGCGCAGGAAGCCGATCAGCACCTCGTCGGGCCTGATGCCGCGCAGGCTGGCGTAGAGCCGGCCGTCGGGGAACCAGTCGGCGATCTCCTGCCCGAACCTGGCCATGAGCGCCGACTTGCCGACGCCGCCCCTGCCGTACACCGACACCACCAGCGGCGGCGCCAGCTCGTTCGCCTGACGCCTGGCGCCAAAGACCTTGCGCAGCTCGGCCAGCGCCTCGGTACGCCCCGTGAAGTGCTCGGGTGAGGGCGGCCACTGGTCGGGCGGGCGCCACAACGGGTCCTCGGGGCGCGGCTTCGGCTCGTTCCTGCTGGTCGCGGTGGTGGCCCAGGTCGTCACCCCGACCAGGACGGCCGCCAGCCCCGTCACGCCGATCTTGGCGACGGGCGGGATCTCCCACTCCAGCGAGGCCGCCAGGACGCTCGCCGCTCCCGCCGCGGCCCCCGCGGCGACCGGCGCCACCCACGCCCGCCTCCTGCGCCGGGGTCTCGGATCGTCCTCCGTCAGTCGCAGCGGCCCCGTCACCACGCACCCCCTTCGGGGGTGATTCAAGCCGATCAGGTACGGCCCGCGCCAGTCTTGGCGCACTGTCCACCCCATCGACATCCCGCGTCCACCGTCACCCCCTGACGCCGTCGATTTCTCGCGTCACCCAGCCAGGGGGATGGGGTACGGCCCCTGCCGTACCCCATCCGCCGGTTACAGGCCCGCCACGTGACAGGTGGCTGTCACGGACTTGGCGGGGTCGGACTCCGAGGTCGCGGTCAGCTTGACCTTGGCCAGACGGCTGCCGCCGTCGGCGCGCAGGGCGTTGACCGTGACGGACTCGTGCTTGCCGTTGCCGACCGAGGCGAGGGCGTTGGGCAGCTGGGCGCTCCAGCCGCTGCCCTCCACGGAGGCGCTGAGGCGGTAGACGTCGCCGCCGAGGTAGGCCGAGACGTCCTCGGGGTGCGCGGCCGTCGCGGCGGCCGTCCTGCCGGTGTTGAACAGCGGGAACTTGCAGGTGGACAGGCCCTTGCCGGTGGGGATGCCGGCCGCGGGCAGCAGCTTCACCCCGCGCCTGTGCGGGCCCGCGCCGTCGAGGGAGCGGACCGCGACGGTGTAGGACAGCACGCCCTGGCGGTCGCGGTGCACGTCGGTGACGTAGAAGTGCAGGCGGTTGCCCTCGTCGACGTACTCGTACTCGCTGCCCGAGTCGGTGCCCGCGTGGAAGAGGGCGTCGGACAGCTGGCGGTAGTCGCCGATGGTGATCGGGACCTTGGTGCCGTCGGGCAGGACGTAGTCGGTCATGCCGATGTCCTGCGGGTTGGCGTCGACCACCCACTCGAACGGCGCCCTGTCCTGGTTCTTGGTCTTGGCCAGGAGCACGCCGGAGTCGGGGGTGAAGGAGTCGGTGCCCATCCTGTCGACGACCTCGACGGTGTAGTTCTCGTAGCCGCCGCCGTCGCACAGCGGGTCGGTCTGCCACACACAGCCGGGCGAGTTGTCACCGGAGTCGAACTGGATGTTGAGGCCCATCAGCCCGTTCGGTCCCGGCTGGACGGCGCGGGCGGTGACCCTGGCGGTGACCAGGCCGGACTCGTCGAGCGCGTCGCGCGACAGGCGCAGCACGTTCTGCTCGTCGACCATGTTGAGCTTGATCTTGTTGCGCAGCATGTGCTGGGCGCCCATCGAGCCGCCCGAGGTGGGCGGGATGAGCCAGCGGCTGTGCGGACCCCCCGGACCGTTGAAGCTGCCCCTGCTCAGCATCTCCCACACGCCGGTGTAGGCCCTGCGGACCGGGTTGGCGTAGGGGTTGTTGTAGTTGTCGAGCACGCCCAGGATGTGGCTCAGCTCGTGCGCGTAGACGCCCATGCCCGAGCTCTCGGCCTGCACGGAGTTGACGCCGATCTCGGCGTTGGGCCAGAAGTTCGAGCCGGCCTGCCAGGAGGTCCAGTCGACGTAGCGGGTCTTGACCCAGTTGGGCAGCGCGGGGTCCTCGGGGCCCCACTCGTCGGGAACGGCCTCCTTGGTCGGGAACTTCATCATCCCGAACTCCTGCCAGGTCGCGGACTCGTCCTGGCCGGCGCTGAGGTAGAAGATGAAGTCGAACTTCTTGGCCTCCTCCTCGCCGATGGCGCCCACCCACAGCGCCTTGCCCTCGGTGCGCAGGTTCTTGTTGCAGGAGTCGCCCGCGGGGCAGCCGGTGCCGCCCTGGAACTCCATGGCGTACTCGTGGTCCTTGCCCGACAGCGTGTAGGGGCCGAAGCCGGTCAGCTCCACGCCGTAGCGGCCGCCCGAGTCCTCCATCCAGTACTCGTGGATGGTGTGACCGCGGTTGAGGGTGCCAGGGGTGTTGAGGAAGTCCTTGTAGAAGGTGGCGACCTGGTCACGCGGGATGTCGTGCGCCTCGGCGCTGGGGTTGCTGTAGATCGTCGAGCCCTTGGGCTGGGTGACCACGAACGACTGGTTGGGGTAGTCGAGCAGCACCAGCGCGCCCTTGAAGGTGCGGGTGGAGCCCTTGACGCTCGGGTCGGCCCAGTTGGTGCCGGGGATCTTCTTGTAGTCCGCCCACGTCATGTGGTCGGGGTTCTTCCAGTTCTGCGGGTCGATCGGCGCGACGGGGGGCGAGGGGCGGCCGCGCAGCGACGGCTCGGGCTCGGGCTCGTCACGCTGCCACGGCTGTGTCTGCGGCCAGTGGTCCTGGCGCCAGGGGATCTCGGGGTCGCCGGGGGGATCGGCGGAGGCGGGGGTGGCCGCAAGGCCTACGGGGACCAGCACGAGTGCCGCCAGCAGGCCTTTCAGCAGCTTCTTCGGGAGATTCACGCTCTAGGACGCTATAGACGCACTTGACGGAGATCACCGATCAGTTGTAGGGAAGAATGCGCTCCTCTTGTCCGACACTTGCCGAAAAGGCCAGGTAGTGCTCCAGCGCAGCGTCGACGACTTAGCCATCCGCCTCGGGCGGCCCCTGTTGCTGGAGGACCGCTTCCAGCGCGTGATCGCCTACTCCGAGCAGGACGGCGCGATGGACGACATCAGGCGCGACTCGATCCTGCGCCGCCACACGACGCCCGAGGTGCGCGGGTTCCTGCACGCCGCGGGCATCCTGGAGGCCACCGAGCCGCTGCGCACCCCCGGCGCGCCCGCGCTCGGCCTGCTGCCCAGGGTCTGCGTGCCCGTGCGCCATGACGGCGCCCTCATGGGCTTCCTGTGGTTCATCGACGCGGGCCCCCGCCATGTCGGCCGCCGACATCGACGAGGCCAGGGCCTCCGCCGCCGCACTGGCGGTCGCGCTGTTCCACGAGAGCCTCGCCGAGCACCTGGCCTCGCACCGCGAGCTCGAGGCGGTCACGGGCGTGCTGGCCGGCGACCCCGGCGCCTCCCGCGCGCTGATCGAGGCGGGTTTCCCCCAGGCGCTCGCCGTCACGGCGCTGGTGGCGGCGCCTCTCGCCGCCGAGCCTTCCGAGGCGGCCAGGCTGGCGCTGGAGCAGGGCATGCTGACCGTACGGCGCCGCCTGGGCGGCCTGCACCTGGTGCGCTACGACCACGCCACGCTCCTGACCACCTCCCCTCCTCCCGCAGAGGAGGTGCACGCCGCGATGGCGCTTCCCGTGGTGGTCGGCGTCGGCCGTCCGAGGCCCTCGCTGGCCGAGGCCGACGCCTCCTACGCGGAGGCGCTGCACGCCGCCCAGGTGGCGGCCAGGGTGCCGGGTCTCGGCAGGACCGTGGAGTGGACGCGGCTCGGGGTCTACCGGATGCTGACCCACGTCCCGAGAGCCGACCTGCACCCTGGCCTCGAACGACTGCTCGCCGACGCCCAGCACCTGCCCCTGCTGGAGACCCTGGAGACCTACCTCGACCTGGCCGGCAGCGCCGTCGCCACCTCCCGCCGCCTGCGCCTGCACCGCACGTCGCTGTACTACCGGCTGCAGCGGGTGGAGGAGCTCGCCCAGACCGACCTGAAGGACGGCGGCGAGCGCCTCAGCCTCCATCTCAGCCTGAAGCTCGCCCGCCTGTCCGGCCGCTACCGCCCCCGCTCCTGACGCCGGCCTCCCGGGACCTCCGCCGCCTCTCCCGCCTGCGAGAACCCTCTCGCTCGGCGCCTTCCGATCAACGGTCGTGATTGATTTGCCACCGCGAGTGCCTTTTAATCACACAATGGGAGTGTTGACGCGGGGATTCGGCATGCGTCCGCCCGCGCCCGTCATCCTCCACTCCGCCCCTCTCGTGCTTCCCGTCGCCGCCCCTCCCCTGCGCGACGGCGCCGTGGTGGTCAGGGGCGAGCGCGTGCTCCAGGTGGGCCCGAGGCCCGACCTGCTCGCCCTCTTCCCCGTCGAGGAGGAGATCCGCTGGCCCGGCATGATCACGCCTGGGCTGGTCGACGCCTGCCGTACGGGGCCGCTGGGCCCGGGGGTGACGTGGGCGGCCGACGTGGGCGAGCACGACAGGCCGGGCGGCGTCACCTATCTCGAGGTCGGCTGCGCGAGCGAGCAGGCGTGGGAGGAGCGTGAGCGTGACGCGCTGATCACCGCCCTCCGCGAGCACGCGGGCCCTGTGGGGGTGGCGGCGCACGCGGCCGATCCACAGGTGCTGGAGGATCTGGCGGTGCTGGCACGGACGTTCGGGTTCCGGCTCATGGCCGACCTGCGCCGTCGCTCCCCCGCGGTGCTCGACGAGGCGGGCGTGCTCGGCCCGCACTGCCACCTCACCCGGCCCGGCCTGCTGGGGCCGGGCGAGCGCAAGCTGCTGCGCCTTCGCGGCTGCTCGGTCGCGCTGCCGGGTGGCGACGCCTCGGCGCTGGTCGAGGAGGGCAACCCGATCGCGATGGGCGGGCCTCCCCTGGCCGCGGCCAGGGCCGTACGGCAGGCCACCCGGCTGACGCGGCTGGAGCGGGTGCTCGTCGAGGCGGCGACCCTCGGAGGGGCGCGGGCGCTCGGCAGGGCGGCGGGGCCAGGCAGGATCGGCACGCTCGGACCCGGCAGCAGGGCCGATCTGGCCGTCTTCGACACCCGTGGGGGCCGTCACCCCTACGCGGCGCTGCTCGACCAGCCTCCGGTGCTCGGCACCGTGATCGGCGGCGCGCTCACCCCCGCGCCGTCCGGCGGGGCCGAGCGGCGCGAAGAGGCGGGCTGACGGCGCCTACGCCTGCTCCACCGTGCCGAGCAGCTCCCTCAGGGTCTCGCGCTGCTCCTGCGACAGCCCGCCGAACAGCTCGCGGGCGACCTCTCGCCTGGCCTGCCGCGCCTGCTCGTAGACCTCCTCGCCACGCGCGGTGATCAGCAACAGGGTGGAGCGGCGGTTGGCGGGGTCGGTCTCCCCGCGCGAGGCCGACCAGATCGTCGTGCTCGAGGCGGGGCGGATCGCCGAGCGCGGCACGCACGAGCAGCTCATGGCTCTGGACGGCCGGTACGCCGCGCTTGTCCATCGAGAGGATGTCCCAAACGTGAATCCGGTCACAACCGGAATCGGTTTCTAAACCCCTACGTTCCAAATCTCGCCACCCCCTTTCCCAAGAGATTGCACTTCCTTGCTGCTCAGCTCGCTCAAGCACCACAACTACCGACTCTGGGCCGGCGCCGATCTCGTCTCCGTGACAGGCACCTGGATGCAGGTGCTCGGCGTCAACTGGCTCATCCTGGAGGCCACGGGCTCGGCGACGAGCGTGGGTCTCAGCCTGGTCCTTCAGGCGCTTCCCACCCTCGCCTTCGGCCTGTGGGGCGGCGCGCTCGCCGACAGGCTGCCCGCCCGCCCGGTGGTGGTCGCCTCACAGGTCGCCCAGGGACTGCTGGCCGTCGTGCTCGCCGTCGTGGCGATGACGGGCGTCACCTCCGTCCTGCCCGTGTACGGCGTGGCGCTGGCGGGAGGGCTGGTCACCGCGCTCGGCGGCCCCGCGCTCGGCCGCTTCGGCGCCGAGGTCGTCCCGCCCGCCGACCTGCCCAACGCGATGGCGCTCGGCTCGGTCATCAACTCCGCGGGCCGCATCCTCGGCATGAGCCTGGCGGGTGTGCTGCTTCCCCTCACGGGCACGGGCGGCCTGTTCGTCATCAACGCCATCAGCTTCCTGGCCGTCATCGGCGCGCTCGCCGCGATGCGCGCTGGAGAGATGTACCTGCTCGCCAAGGCGCCGGCGGGCACCGGCGGCATCCGTGACGGCCTGCGTCACGTGCTGCGCACCCCCTGGCTGCTGGTGGTGCTCGCCCTCTCCCTCATCCTCGGCAGCCTCGGCCGCAACTACCAGGTGACGATGGCCTCGATGGCGGCCGGACCGCTCGGCGCGGGCGCGGTCGGCTACGGCCTGCTGTCCACGGTCTTCGCGGTCGGCACCGTGCTCGGCGGCATCTTCGCCGCGAGCAGGCCGCGGCTGACCATGCGCCTGCTACTGGTCATGGCCTTCCTCGCCAGCGTGGCCCAGGCGCTCAGCGGCCTGGTCCCCGGGCTGTGGCCCTTCGCCGCGCTGCTGCTGCCGATCGCCGCCGGCGCGGTCGTCATCGACACCACGATCGGCGCCAGGGTCCAGCTCGGCAGCCCCGACGAGCTGCGCGGCCGGGTCATCTCGGTGCTCGGCCTGGTGAGCGCGGCGGCAGGCGCGCTGGGCGGGCCGCTGCTCGGCTGGCTCAGCGACGCCATGGGCCCGCGCCTCGCGCTGCAGATCGGCGGTGTGAGCACCACGGCCGCCACCCTGCTCGCCGCGCTGGCGCTGGCCAGGGTGACGGGCATCAGGATCCTGCGCGCGAGGACCGCGTAAGGTCTGATCCGTGCAGAACACCCGATATGCCCGGTCCGGCATGGTGTGCAGTGTCGACCACCTCGCCTCCGCCGCAGGTCTGACCATGCTCGACCGCGGCGGCTCGGCCGCCGACGCCGCCATCGCCACCAACGCCGTCCTCGCGGTCACCGCCCCCCACATGTGCGGGCTCGGCGGGGACCTGTTCGCCCTCGTCCACGACGGCGGCTCCGGAGGCAGGGCCGAAGGCTCCGTCACCGCGCTCAACGCCTCGGGACGCGCGGGCTCGGGCGCCGACCCCGGCAGGCTGCGGGCCGAGGCCCACACCGTCATGCCCCTCCGCAACGACATCAGGTCGGCGCCGGTGCCGGGGGCCGTGGACGGCTGGCTCGCGCTGCACTCCAGGTACGGCAGGCTCCCGATGGCCACGGTCCTCGCCCCCGCGATCGACCTGGCCGCGCACGGCTTTCCCGTCTCACCCCTGCTGGCCCCCATCGCCTCGGCGCTGGCCCACCACCCCGACTTCGCCGCCGTCTCCTCGCCGGGACAGCTGATGACCAGGCCGGGCGTGGCCCGTACGCTCGAGGCGATCGCCTCCTCCGGCAGGGAGGGCTTCTACCAGGGCGAGTTCGGCCAGGGCCTGCTCGAGCTCGGCGCGGGCGAGTACGTCCCCGACGACCTGGCCAAGCCGACGGCCGACTGGGTGGAGCCGCTGCGCGTGCGGGCCTTCGGCCACGACGTGTGGTCCATGCCGCCCAACTCCCAGGGCTACCTGCTGCTGCTGTCGCTGGGCGTCGTCGACGGCCTCGACCTGCCTCCGACCCCCGATCACGCCCTCTGGGCGCACCTGCTGGGCGAGGCCGCCAGGATCGCCGGTCACGACAGGCTGTCGCTGCTGCACGAGCACGCGCGGGACCTGGTGTCGGAGACCGAGATCGCCAGGCGGCGCGCCATGGTCGACCCCACGGCCCGGCTCAGGGTGCGCGGGCTGACCGCCGAGGGCGACACGACCTACCTGTGCGCCGTGGACGGCGACGGCATGGGCGTCTCCCTCATCCAGTCGAACGCCTCTGGCTTCGGCAGCCTGCTGGTCGAGCCGCGCACCGGGATCAACCTGCACAACCGCGGCATCGGCTTCTCCCTCACACCCGGGCACCCGGCCGAGTACGGCCCTGGCCGCCGCCCTCCGCACACGCTCACCCCCGCCCTCATCACCAGGCAGGACGGCTCGCTTCGCTCGGTCGTGGGCACCATGGGCGGCGACGCGCAGCCCCAGATCCTGCTCCAGGTCATCACCCGCCTGCTCAGGCACGGCCAGACGCCGGGGCAGGCGATCTCGGCCCCGCGCTGGCGGCTGGGCACCGGCGGCACCGGCTTCGACACCTGGGACGCACCCGACGAGACCGTCATGGAGCTGGAGGAGGGCGCGGGCTGGGCCGACGGCCTGTCCGCGCTCGGACATCCGGTGGCGGGCATGCCGTACGGGACGGGATTCGGGCACGCCCACCTCATCGACGTCCTGCCGGACGGGGTTCTCGCGGGCGCGGCCGACCCGCGCGCCCGCATCGGCGCCGCGATTGGACGCTGACCCCCTGGGTAGCACCGGCTCCCATGGGAACCGACGTCATCACGATGATCACCAGTGACCACCGCGCGATCGAGGCGCTGTTCGAGCGGCTCAACAGCAGGCAGGGCGACCCCGAGGCCGACGTGGCCGAGCTGGCCGCCCTGCTCACCGCCCACGCAAGGGCAGAGGAGGACAGGGTCTACGCCGAGGTCCAGCCCTCCGAGGCGCACCACGGCGTGGAGGAGCACAAGGAGGCCGAGGTCCTCCTCGACGCGCTCAAGCACGCCACCCCCGGCACCCCTCAGTTCTCCGAGACCCTCGTCAAGCTCGTCGAGTCCGTGAAGCACCACGTCGAGGAGGAGGAGAGCGAGATCCTCCCCGCCCTTCGCGAGTCGCTCAGCCAGAAGCAGCTGGAGCAGCTGGGCAAGGCCTTCAAGGAGCGCAGGGAGAGCGAGCTGCTCGCCCTGCGCCCGCCCGCTCCCTCCAAGGAGGAGCTGTACAAGCAGGCGCAGGAGGCCGACATCCCCGGCAGGTCGACCATGGACAAGGATGAGTTGGCCGAGGCCGTCAAGAAGGCAAAGTCCTAGGGTTTCGGGCCTCGTGCGGGGTAGTGAGCCGCTATGACCGAAACACCGCCGGACCGCTACGGCATGAGCGACGAGCAGGAGATCGAGGTCGAGGAGTGGACCGACGACCTCGGCCAGAACCATGTGATCGAGGAGGACGACCCCCAGCACCAGGACACCGTGGCCGAGCGGCTGTGGCGGGAGGCCCCCGAACGGGAGAGAGCGCCCCGCGAGGAGCACAGGCTCCTCTCGCCCGACGAGGGCCTCGCGCCCGACGTCGAGAGCGAGGAGATCGGCGAGGACGTGGGGAGCGACTCGGGCGACCTGTCGGCAGAGGAGCGCGCCGTCCGCATCGACCCCGAGCAGCCGTGAGGACGCTGACGCCGGACCGGTTCCCACCGGTCCGGCGTCGGCGTGCTCGCCCCTGTACCCACATCGCGTAGGCGGGGCGGACGCGGCGCAGTGGGCGGCGGGCCGGCCTGGCCGCGCGGCGACCCGCTGCAGGCAACGTTCGCCTGCCCTTAAGGTCGGTCGTATGCGCTTTGGTGTGCTCGGCCCCGTGACAGCCTGGACCGACGAGGGACAGGTCGTCGCGATCCCGGGCCTGAAGGTGCGCGCGTTGCTGGCCGCCCTGCTCGCCGCCGACGGACGGGTGGTCTCCGCCGACCGGCTGGTCGACGACCTGTGGGGGGACGAACCTCCCGGCAACCCCTCGGCCGCTCTGCAGGTGCGGGTCTCGCAGCTGCGCCGCGCGCTGGAGGACGCCGAGCCAGGCGGTAAGAACCTCGTGCTCTCGCGCGCTCCCGGCTACGCGCTGCAGGCCGCCCCCGGCGCGGTCGACGCCGCCCGCTTCACGGCGCTGACCGAGGAGGGCAGGTGGGCGGAGGCCCTGGAACTGTGGCGGGGCGCCGCGTTCGCCGACTTCGCCGACTTCGAGTTCCTGAGGCCGGTGATCGCCCGACTGGAGGAGGCGCGCCTCAGCGCCGTCGAGGAGCTCGCCGAGGCGCGGCTGGCGGCGGGAGAGCCCGTCGAGGTGGCCGAACTCGTGGCCGCGCATCCGCTCAGAGAGCGGCTGCGCGCCGTCCACATGGCCGCCCTCTACCGGGCGGGACGGCAGAGCGAGGCGCTGGCCAGCTACGGCGAGCTGCGCGAGAGGCTCGCCGACGAGCTGGGCCTCGACCCCTCGCCCGCGCTGGCCGACCTGTACGCCCGCATCCTGCGCCAGGACCCCGCGCTGAGCGGCAGGGCCGAGCGCCCCGCGACGAACCTGCCGGCCGCCGTGAGCGATTTGATCGGGCGCGAGGAGGCGGTGGCCGAGGTGCGCGCCCTGCTGGACACGAGCAGGCTGGTCACGCTCACGGGCTCGGGCGGCGTGGGCAAGACGAGCCTGGCGCTGGAGGTCGGGCGGCGGCTCACAGGGGCACATCCCGACGGCGCGTGGCTGGTGGAGCTGGCGCCCTACGACCGGCTCACGCCGTCGCTCGCCGAGGCCGTGCTCGTCGCGCTCGACATCCGTGAGGACTCGGCGGGCACCATGGAGCGCCTGGTCGAGGCGTTGCGCGGGCGACGCCTGCTGCTGGTGCTCGACAACTGCGAGCACGTGGTCGAACAGGCCGCCCTGCTGGCGGAGACGCTGCTGCGTTCGGTGGAGGGCCTGCGCATCCTGGCGACGAGCCGGGAGCCGCTGAACGTGGCGGGCGAGGCGCTGTGGAGCGTGCCCGCGCTCGAGCTGCCCCAGGGCTCCGAGCTGTTCACGGTGGCCAAGGCCGACGCCGTGCGGCTGTTCATGGCCAGGGCCACCGCCTCAGCCAGGGGGTTCGCCCTCGACGAGGGCAACGCCGAGGCGGTCGCGCAGCTGTGCCGCAGGCTGGACGGCATCCCGCTGGCGCTCGAGCTGGCCGCCACCCGCGTCAGGGCGCTCGGTGTCCAGGAGCTCGTGGCCAGGCTCGACGACAGGTTCAAGGTGCTGGCCGGCTTCCAGCGCGGCGCTCCCGCCCGGCAGCAGACGCTGATGGCGATGATCGACTGGAGCTGGACCCTGCTCACCGACGACGAGCGGGTCGTGCTGCGCCGCCTGGCCGTCCATGCCGACGGCTGCACGCTGGAGGCCGCCGAGGCGGTGTGCGCGCAGGACGGCGTCGACGTGCTCGACACGCTCGCGCGGCTGGTCGACAGATCGCTGGTGGTGGTCGTGGAGGGACCTTCGGGGGTGCGCTACCGGCTGCTGGAGTCGGTGACGGCCTACTGCCTGCACCGCCTGGACGACGCGGGCGAGGCCGTACGGATACGGCAGGCGCACGCCGGCTACTACACCGCGCTCGCCGTACGGGCCGAGTCGTATCTGCGCGGGCCCGAGCAGGCGCGCTGGATGCGGCGGCTGGACGCCGAGGCGGCCAACCTGAGGGCCGCGCTCGACGCCGCCCCCGTGGCCGACGCCCTGCGGCTGGTGAACGCCCTGGCCTGGTACTGGTTCCTGCGCGGCAGGCTCGGCGAGGCACGTCGCTCGCTGCAGGCCGCGCTCGCGGCCGCCCAGGCCGCTCAGACGGGACAGGCCGCTCAGACGGGACAGGCCGCTCAGGCCGCTCAGGCGGGTCAGGCCGTGGGGGGCGACGCCTCCGCCGCCGACAGGGCGAGGGCGCGGGCCTGGAGCGCGGGGTTCGCGCTGCTGCTCGGCGAGGACGTCGACTGGAAGCAGGCCCTGGATCTCGCCGATCCCGCCGACCGGGCCAGGGCGGAGTGGTTCGTCTCCCTCGGCATCGCCGACCTGCCGACCTCGCGCGCCCTGGTCGACAGCGCGCTGGAGACCTTCCGCGAGGTGGGCGACAGGTGGGGCGTGGCGGCGGCGCTGAGCAGGCACGCCCGCGACGCCTTCACCCTGCGCGACCTGGAGGCCCTCGAGCGCGACGGCGGCGAGAGCGCCGCGCTGTTCGCCGAGCTCGGCGACAGCTGGGGACGGCTGCAGGCCACCGAGTGGCTCGGCGGGCTGGCCGAGATCCACGGCGACATCGAGGCGGCCACCCGGCTGTTCACCGAGGACCTGCGCATCGCCGAGGAGCTCGGCCTGTGGCCCGATGTCGTGGGCAGGCTGTCGTGGCTGGGCTGGATGGCCATGAACGAGGGCGACCACGACGCGGCGATGGACCACTGCGGCCAAGCGCTCAAGCTGGCCACGGGGCAGGGCTACCGCGAGGGACAGATCTTCGCCGAGATGGGTCTCGGCTTCTCCGCCCGCAGGGCGGGCAGGCTGGATCTGGCGCGCACCCACCTCGACCGGCTGCTCGACGGCGTCCCGAGGGACGGCGAGCCCCCGCTGTTCCTGCCCACGACACTCGTGGAGCTGGGCTTCGTCCACGAGCTGCGGGGCGACGCCGAGGGCGCGCGTGAGCTGTTCCTCGAGGCGTTCGCCGCCGCCAGGAGGATCGGTGACCCCCGCACGACGGCGCTCACGGTCGAGGGGCTCGCCGCCGCGTCAGGGCCGCAGGAGGGCGCGAGGCTGCTCGGTCTGGCCGCGTCGGCCAGGCTGGCGCACCGCACCCCCGCCAGCCGTACAGAGGAGGACGAGGTGCGGCGCATCACCGCGAGGATCGAGGCCGCGCTCGGCCCCGAGGCGTTCGCCGCCGCCTACGCCGCCGGCTGCGAGCTGACCTTCGACGACGTGGCCAGGGACACGGCGGCCTGAGACGACACGCCCTGAGACGACGCCGCCTGAGACGACACGCCCTGAGACGACGCGGCCTGAACGGCCAGGTGCTCGGCCAGGCGCTCGAAGAACTCCAGCCATCCCGCCCTGGCCTGCTCGGCGTGCTCCTGGTCGGTGTTGACGCCGAACTGGTGGAAGCGCATCGTGGTGCCGCCGCCCTCGCCCTCGTCCAGGGTGAGGGTCACCACCGAGGCCGGGGCGTCGCCGGGGTTGTCGGGGTCGCCGGTGGTGAAGACCAGCCTGCCGGGGCCCGCGACCTCGCGGTAGGCGCCCTGGAGGGTGACCTCGAAGCCCTCGTCGCCGACCAGCGTGGCCTGCCAGGCGCCGCCCGGCCTGACGTCCAGGGCCACGCGGTCGGCGGGGGTGGTGAAGATGCGGGGGCCGAACCAGCGGGCGAAGCGCCCGGGGGTGGTCCAGGCGGCGTACACCTGCTCGCGGGGGGCGTCGAGGTGAAGGACGATCTCGTACTCGGCGGTCTGCGTCATGGCCGGCCTCTCAGGGGCTCGAAGGTGGATCACTTCCGACGTGACCCACAGTGCTCCTCGCCCCTTACGATCGCCTTCCGGTGGCCTTAAGGCCTGCCTGCCTCGTTCAGTGCGCGCACGGCGGGCAGCACGCCGTACAGGTCGTCGATGATCACGTCCGCCGCGGCGGCCTCGGGCCTGTCGGCGTGCAGGTGGCCCCACGGGCCCCTGCGCAGCAGCGCGGTGCGCATCCCCGCGCGCGCGGCGGGCAGCACGTCGTTGTCGAACCTGTCGCCGACGTAGAGGATCTCACCGGGCTCCCTGCCCGCCACCGCGGCGACCTTGGCGAAGAACTCGGGGGCCGGCTTGGCCACGCCCCAGCCGTCGGAGGTGTGGATGGAGTCGGCCGGCAGGTCCATGGCCACCAGCGCGTCGTAGGCCCTGGTGGGCTGGTTGCCCGCGATGACCACCTGGACACCCGCCTGCCTGAGGCCGTCCAGGGCCTCGCGCACGTCGGGGTAGAGGTCGTCGGCGTCGAAGTGGTTGCGCAGGCTCTCGGGCTCGTCGCGCGCCCATGCCGCGATCTCGGCCTCGAGGTCGAAACCGGGTCGCAGGATCTGGAAGCTGTCGCGGTGGGAGCGGTCGAGCGCGGCCATCCCGCCGAGCACGCCCATGAACGTCAGCCGGGTCACGCCCAGCCTGTCGGCCCAGCGCGACCAGATGCGCGTCTCGTCGATCAACGTCTCGCCGACGTCGAACACCACTGCCCTGACCACCATCGATCCTCCCTGATCCGCCCCAACTCTACGGTCTCGCCGTCGCGGGCGGCCGAGGGGGCGGTCAGCGCGGCGATCGCGGGGATCGGGAAGAGCAGCAGGTAGAGGTTGGGGATCCACCAGGCGAGCGAGAAGTCACCGCGAAGGGTCCAGAACGCGATCGCCATCAGCCCCGAGGCCATGGTCAGCACCAGCGAGACCAGCATGAGACCGGCGCCGCGCGCGCCGCCCGTCCTCAGCAGCCACAGGCTCGTCAGGCCCGTGGCGCTGGCCAGGAGGTCGATCCAGAGAAAGGACCAGTTCCAGTCGGCCATGAGCGGGTTGCCGTAGTCGGCGAAGGCCCACTCCGGCGGGATCAGCCCCAGTCCCGTGACCGAGAAGTAGACGACGAACCCGAGGTCCGTCACGAGCATGAGGGCCTTAGTCGCGCGCAGCACGGTCGATCGCCTCCATGAGGTAGCGGCGGGTGCTCGCGTGCAGTCCGGGTGCGGGCTCGCCGAGGCCGAGCAGCCTGACGGCCCACCATCCGTCGACCGCCAGCCGTACGACGGTCGCGGCGGCCGGGTCGATGCCGTCGTCGACCAGCCGCGCCTGCCACGCGGCGAACCGCCCGCGCAGCGGTTCAAGGCCCGCCGGATCGACCAGCACGCCCGCCAGCAGCGCCGCCGTCACCCTGTCGGCGGGCGCGGCGGTGTGGTCCTCGGGGATCGTCGCCGCGACGTAGGCGCGCAGGAAGTCCCCCGGCTCGCTGCCCGCGCCGGCCAGGGCGGCGTCGAAGGCGGAGGTGAGCCTGTCGACCATGGCGGCCACCATGGCCTGCTTGGTCGGGAAGTGGTAGAAGAGGCCGCCCTTGGACACCCCCGCGCGCTTGGCCACGGCCTCCAGCGTCAGCGATTCGGCTCCGTCGGTGAGCAGCACCTCGGCGGCCGCGTCGAGCAGCCGCTCTCTCGAACTGGGTCTTGGCACGCCTCGAAACTATACCGGTCAGCCGGTGCACTTTGGAGGGAGATCTTGCCAGGGGCATCCCGATCATCGACATTGCGCTAGTAGCCCCCCTGCAACGGAGGACCCGCGTGCCACAGTTACGAGCCGCCCTCGTCGCGTTAGCCCTCGTGGCGACGACCGCCCCACCAGCCCATGCCGCCACCCTCACGATCGCCGGCGACCGCTCGCAGCCGGTCTTCTCCTACGCCGACGCCATCCGCGAGCACGTCTACGTGGAGGCGCCGATCGACAGCGACGCCGACGGCCGCCTCGACAGGGTCAGGGTGGACATCATCCGCCCGAGGACCGCGGACCGGATCCCCGTGATCATCGACGAGAGCCCCTACTACGACAACTCGGGCAGAGGCAACGAGAGCGAGCGCAAGGTCTACGACGCCGAGGGCAACCTGGCGAAGTTCCCTCTGTTCTACGACAACTTCTTCGTCCCGAGGGGCTACGCGGTACTCAACGTCGACATGCTCGGCACCACCAGGTCCGACGGTTGCCCGGCCACGGGAGGTCAGGCCGACGTCGTCGGCGGCAAGGCGGTCATCGACTGGCTGAACGGCAGGGCCCCCGCCTACCGCGCCGACGGCACGCCCGCCCACGCCACCTGGACCACGGGCAAAGCCGCCATGATCGGCAAGTCGTACGACGGCACGCTGGCCAACGCCGTGGCCGCCACCGGGGTCGAGGGGCTGGAGACGATCGTCCCGATCTCGGCGATCAGCTCGTGGTACCGCTACCAGCGCTCGGGCGGCGTCGTCTACTCCTACGACTACGCCTCATGGCTGGCCAACGTGGTCGACACCGACCCCGACGCCAAGTGCGCGGCCGTACGGGCGGACATGGACGCGCGCGACGGCGACGACACGGGCGACTACAACCCGTTCTGGGCCGAGCGCGACTACGAGAAGGACGTCGCGAACGTGAAGGCCAGCGTGTTCGTGGTCCACACGGTCAACGACCTCAACGTCAAGCCCGACAACTTCTCCGCCTGGTGGAAGGCGCTGGGCAGCAGGGGCGTGCCGCGCAAGATCTGGGTCGGCCAGTACCAGCACGTGGACCCCTTCGACTTCGAGGGCCGCCGCGGCCCTGTGGGTGGACACGCTGCACCAGTGGTTCGACCACTGGCTGCTCGGGGTCGACAACGGGATCATGAGCAAGCCCCGCGCCGACGTGCAGGTCGGCCCCGCGCAGTGGATCACCCAGCGGGACTGGCCCGCGCGCGGGGCGATGAGGGTGCCGCTGCGGCCCTCCGCCGACGGCTCACTCGGCCTGCTGCCGGCCCGCAGAGGCGCGACGGCGGCCTTCACCGACGTACGGATGCCCGAGACCGAGATGGTCGCCGACGTCGGCACCGCCAAGCCGGGCAGGCTCGCCTTCACCACCGGCGCGCTCCCCCTCGACCTGCGCCTGTCCGGCACGCCGGTGGTCGACCTGCGCCTCGCGCTGGATCGGCCGACCGCGAACCTGACCGCGCTGCTCGTCGACTTCGGCGACGACACCCGCCTCGACTGGCGGCGCGGCCAGGGCATCACCACGCTCGCCGAGGAGGACTGCCACGGCGAGTCGACCGCCGCCGACGACGGCTGCTACCGCAAGGTCGCCACGAACCTGGCCACCCGCCCGCTGGAGATCGTCGCCCGCGGCTGGCTCGACGTGCAGAACCGCGACTCGCTGTCCTCGCCCAGCCCGCTGACGCCTGGCGCCTTCACCCAGGTCGAGTGGGAGACCCTGCCGCACGACTACGTCTTCAAGAAGGGTCACAGGCTCGCCCTGGTGATCGCGGGCACCGACTCCACCTACAGCGGCGAGCGCGCCACCGGTGCGGCCGTCACGGTCGATCTGGCCAGGAGCAAGGTGACCGTGCCCTTCGCGCTCAGCGCGCCGCTGGCGGAGGTGCCCACCGGCCCCTCCACGTGGCGCGGCCCGCAGGAGGTGGAGCTGCCGACGCCGGAGCACGCCTTCCACTAGCGAACTAGTCCCACCAGAACGACCAGCAGAACTGTCCCCTGATCTGTTCGGCGTAGCCGTACAGGTCGCCCGCGCCCTGGACGACGTTGTCGGGACAGAACGCCCAGTGCTCGGCCGCGACGTGGATCGCGTGCTCGGGGCTGACCGGCGGCGCGGCCACACTCAGCTCCAGCGTGTTGAACCCCAGCGCGACCACGCGCGCGCCGAAGCGCTCCTCCCAGCTGCGCACGACCGCGGCCAGCGGCACCATCCACTCGTTGTGGTGCAGCGCCCCCTGCCAGCCCATCACCGCCAGCGCGTCGGCGCCCCTGCGCGCGGCCGCCAGTCCGAGCGGCATGCCGCGCTCGCCCAGCACGCCCGCGTACCAGTCGGCGACCGATCCGGGATCGGCTCGCAGCTCCCCAGGCTCGGCCAGACCGGGGCACAGCGGCCCGAACGGCTCGATCTCGGCCAGCGACTCCACCGGCACCTGCGCGACCCAGTCTCGCCACACCTCGCTCATGAACCCGGCGGCGGTGAAGGTGTCGATGAGATCGGGCGAGTCGGGCGCGACCTGCGCGGACGACCACGGCTGCGCCGACTCGTCCAGCAGCACGGGCCACAGACCCGAACGCGGATGCTCGGCCCGCATCGCCGCCCACAGCCCGTCTCGCGCGGGCTCGTCGCTCATCCAGAAGGCCGGGCGCCTGGCGGGCTGCTCCGGCCACACGACGTCGCCCGCGGGCAGCTCGAAGGAGAGCGACCGCCCGCGGCCGCCGTCCTCGAACAGCCGGCAAAGACTCGCCGGTAGCTGGTGAGTGTTCATGTCTCGGAAGATGGTAGTCCCCCGGGACTTTTGTCCTGAGGGACACGGGATCGATGAATCTTCTGCGCAGGTCGCGGCTGCGCGAGCCTCGAGTCATGAGGATTCTGCTCGCTCTCGCGTTCCTGCTGACGGGGTGCGCCGCCGTCGACGACCCCACGGTGGTGGAGACCGCCTCGGGCCCCGTCAGGGGCACCGTCACCGGCGCCCACCGCCTCTTCCAGGGCATCCCGTACGCCACCGCGGCCCGATGGGAGTCGCCCCGCCCGGCGAAGGCGTGGAAGGACGTGCGGGACGCCACCAAGCCTGGCGCGATGTGCCCCCAGGTGGGCTCCGACTACGCCAAGATCACCAGCTCCACGGAGGACTGCCTGTTCCTCAACGTCACGACGCCCCGCGAGCCCGGCGGCGGGCGCCCCGTCATGGTGTGGATCCACGGCGACGGCGCGCTGGGCGCGGGCCACCTCACCGACGCCCGCAGGATCGCCGCGAAGGGCGTGGTCGTGGTGACGATCAACTACCGCCTCGGCGTCTTCAGCGGGTTCGGCTTCCCCGGGCTCGCGGACTCTGGCACCTACGGCCTCCAGGACCAGCAGGAGGCGCTGCGCTGGGTGCGCCGCAACGCCGCGGCCTTCGGCGGCGACCCGGGCAACGTCACGGCGTTCGGCGTCTCCTTCGGCGCGCTGGCCATCGGCGGCCACCTCACCTCGCCCGGCGCGAAGGGCCTGTTCCAGCGCGCCATCATGCAGAGCGGCGAGACCATGATGGACATGCCCGCGGGCGCCATGATCCCCGGCCTGCCGGCGCAGCCGTCCTTCGCATGGCGCTCCCGTGCCGACGCCGAGGCGGTCGGCGCGCACTACGCGGCCCAGCTCGGCTGCTCCGACCTGGCGTGCCTGAGAAGGCTGCCGGTGGAGAGGATCCTCGCGGTGCCGCAGATCATGAACGCCTTCCAGGTCTACGTCCACGGCAACAGGGTCCTGCCCGAGATCCCCTCCAAGGCGGTCGAGGAGGGCCGCTTCCACCGGGTGCCGGTGCTGGCGGGGGCGACCAAGGACGAGCACCGCATCTTCGTCGGGCTGGCGGGCGGGAAGGTCGACTATCCGGAACTGGCCGAGGCGGCCTTCCCGGGCAAGGACGTGCTGAAGGAGTACCCGCCCGGCGACGACCCCGCGCTCGCGTGGGCCCAGGTGATCACCGACAGGATGTGGGCGCGCGGCACCCACGCCCAGAACACGGCGCTGGCCAGGCACGTGCCCGTCTACGGCTACGAGTTCGCCGACAGGGACGCGCCGATGTTCCTCGACATCGGCAGCGACGGCTTCGACTGGGGCGCCTACCACGCCGCCGAGCTGGCCTACCTGTTCGAGGAGAGGCGGGCGAAGCTGGAGCCGGCGCAGCGGCGCCTGGCCGACCAGATGGTGGGGTACTGGACCGCCTTCGCCCGCAAGGGCGACCCGAACGGGGCGGGCCTTCCCGCGTGGCCCACGCTGAAGGGGGGCACGCAGTCGCTCGCGCCGGGCAGGATCGAGCAGATCGACTACGCGGCCGAGCACAACCTGGCGTACTGGAGGTGACGATGAGACCCGGTCCCTCGGCGTTCTACGTCTGGATCGCCGTGGCCTGGTTCCCCGCCTACGACCTGCTCAGGCAGCCGTCGTGGGTGGGGGCGCTCGGTCTGGCGGTCTTCGCGGCCGCCTACCTGGCCGCGATCCGGATGGCGTTCGGCGAGGGGCCGGCGTGGGCGCCGCTGGTGGTGCTGGCGGCGGTGACCTTCGCGCTCGGCATGGCCTACGGCGGCAAGTGGCTCTACCTCTGCCCGCTGGTGTCGATGGCGTGCGGCGTGGTGGTGCGGGGTCGGGCGGTGCCGTACGCGCTGGCGGGGGTGACGGTGGTCTCGATGCTGGTGACGCTGCGGTCCGGCGGCGGAGAGGACGCGGTGGCCGCGGTGGCCTGGGGGACCTTCGTCGCAGGGGTCGTCGTGCACGTCACGCTGAAGCTGTTCGAGGCCAGGGAGGAGCTGGCCAGGGCGGCCGTGCTGAGGGAGCGCGAGCGCTTCTCCCGCGACCTGCACGACCTGCTCGGGCACACGCTGTCGCTGGTGGTGGTCAAGGCCGAGGCGGTGCGCAGGCTCGCCACCCGCGACGCCGACGCCGCCGCGCGGCAGGCGGGCGACATCGAGCAGATCGGGCGCAGGGCGCTGGCGGAGGTCCGCTCGGCCGTGGCGGGCTATCGGGGGCGCGGCCTGGCCGACGAGCTGGCCGCCGCCCGCCTGGCCCTGGAGGAGGCGGGGGTGCGGGCGGAGGTCATGCTGGAGGAGGCACGGCTCTCGCCCGACGCGGACGCGTTGCTGGGCTGGGCCGTCAGGGAAGGGGTGACGAACGTGATCAGGCACGCGCGGGCGACCGGTTGCGCCATCACACTCAGGGACGAGGGGGAGCGCGTGCTGCTCGAGATCGCCAACGACGGCGCGGCCCAGGCCTTCACGAGGGGGAACGGGCTGAAGGGCCTGGCCGAGCGGGGCGCGGCCGTCGAGGCGCGCGCCGAGGACGGCAGGTTCGTGCTCACGGTGGCGGTGCCGAAGTGATCAGGGTGCTCATCGCCGAGGACCAGGGCATGATGCGCGACGCGCTGGCGCTGCTGCTCGGCCTGGAGGACGACATCGAGGTGGTGGCGCAGGTGGCCGACGGCTCGGCGATCGTCGCCGCCGCCGAGCGGGTAGGCCCCGACGTGGCGCTGCTCGACATCGAGCTGCCGGGCCGCAGCGGGCTCGACGCCGCCGCCGACCTGCGCGGCAAGGGCATCGTGGTGCTGATCCTCACCACCTTCGGCAGGCCCGGATACCTGCGCAGGGCCATGGAGGCGGGCGCGGCGGGGTTCCTGGTGAAGGACGCGCCCGTCGAGGAGCTGGCCGCGGCGATCAGGCGCGCCGTGGCGGGCGAGCGGATCGTGGACCCCGCGCTGGCCGCCGCCGCGCTCAACGCGGGCCCGAGCCCGCTGACCGACAGGGAGCGCGACGTGCTGGCCGCCGCGATCGACGGCTCCACCATCGCCGATCTGGCCACCAGGCTGCACCTGTCGGAGAGCACGGTGCGCAACCACCTGTCGTCGGCCATCGGCAAGACGCACACCAGGAACCGGATCGAGGCCGCTCGCATGGCGCGGCACAATGGGTGGTTGTGACCTCCTACGACGCGGTTCTCAGCGACCTCGACGGCGTGCTGCGCCAGTTCGACCACGTGGCCCAGGCCGACATCGAGGCCCGCTACGGCCTGCCCCTGATGAAGACCGCCTTCGCGCCCGAGCGCATCCTGCCGGCCACGCTCGGGCAGATCACCGAGGCGCAGTGGGTCGAGTCCGTCGCGCTCGCGCTCGGCGGCGACGAGCGGGCCCGCCAGGCCGTCGCCGAGTTCGCCGAGGTCTCCTTCTGGGTCGACGAGGAGGTCAGGGCGCTGCTGGCCAAGGCGCAGGAGCGGGTTCCTCTCGTCCTGCTGACCAACGCCATGGACACGCTCGAGGAGCACCTCGACCGTCTCGGCCTGACCTACTTCGCCGACGCCGTGGTCAGCAGCGCGCGGGTCGGCCTGGCCAAGCCCGACCCGCGCATCTACGAGCTGGCCGCCCAGGTGGCCGGCGTCGCCCCCTCGCGCTGCCTGTTCATCGACGACAGGCTGGAGAACGTCGAGGCCGCCAGGGCGCTCGGCATGATCGGGATCCACTTCACCGAGGCGGGTGACCTGGCGAGGGCGCTCAGCCTCTAGCCATGTCGAAGAAGCGCTTCTCCAGCTCGACCGCCCTGTGGAAGACGCTCAGCACCTCCTGGCGGTGGTCCTCGTCCAGGCCGGGCCCGAGCCTGTCGAGCTCGCCGCGCAGGAAGTCGACCCACTGCCTGAACTCGGGGCCCTCGTGCAGCTCGATCCACTCGCGGTGGACGAAGTTGTCGGGGTAGGGCTGGGTGGCGCGCGAGGCCCAGCCGAGGTAGGTCCACTCGGCCACGCACAGGACCGCCACGATCAGCACGTAGTCCTGGCTGGTCCTGGCCTCGTCCATCAGCGTGCGGAAGTCCTCGGTGACCGGCTCGAGGACCGTCGCGCCCGTGCCCGCTCCGAGGGCGTCGAGCGCGCGGTGGAAGTAGGTCTTCTCCTCCGTCGTGGCCACCTGCCCGAGGAAGCGGCCGTACGGCACCCGCGCCTCGAAGCTGTCGGCGCAGGCCACCGCGGCGCCGAGCAGCGCGGTGAAGGTGTCGACGAACTGGTAATCCTGGCTCAGGTAGCGCCGCATGTCGTCGTCGGGCACCGTGCCCTTGGTGATCGCCTCCGCGAACGGGTGGGTGACCACCTCGGTCCAGGTGGGTTCGCACCGGGCGCGCAGCCACTCGCTGAAGTTTCCCTCGCTCACGCCCGCACCTTACCCACATCTCGGGTCCCTGAGCGTCCCGGGTGTCCGGTACGGCCCGCGCCTGCCGTACCGGACGGTCCCGTGGCGTTTCCTCAGTAGCCGTAGCCCGAGCTCGGGCTGGCGGCGGGCGCGGGCGCGCCCGTGGAGGGCGCCTTCGTCGAGGGAGCGGTCGAGGGGGCCGGCCGGCGGGCGCGGTCGCCGGTGGGGCGCAGCAGGCCGAGCAGGCCGTGCTGGGCCCCGTCGATGCCCGCGGCGAACCAGAGGGCGTTCTCGCCGCCGTTGGCCGCGGTGCCTGGCTCCAGGTCCCACAGGCCGGGCAGCACGATCGCCCGCCCGCCCGCGTCGCGCAGCGGGCCGAGGTGACGGCCGTTCCTGAAGGCGTGGATGCGGCCGTCGCCGAAGTTGCCGACCAGTGTCGCCCCCGCGTACTGCCCGAAGCCTCGCGGCGCGACGGTCACCGCCCACGGCGCGTTGAGCGGCCCGCGGGCGGCGAGCCGTCCGGTGAAGCGGCCGGAGGCGTCGAAACGGCTGACGAACCCCTTCCCCCTGCCCGCCACCGACTTGCCCGTGGACGCGTCGCGCAGGGCGTACGACACCCAGACCGCACCGCGGGCGACCGAGACGTTGAACGGCGCGTAGCCCGAGGGCATGGAGGGGTCGGCGAACTGGCGGCGGTCCAGCCGTACCCGCCTGAAGTCGTCGTCGAAGACGTGCACGCGCCCACCCGCGAAGTCGGCGGCCAGCAGGAACGCGCCCTCCTCCGTCCGCATCATGGCCAGGCCCTTGTAGTCGGCGCCCCTGGAGAAGGCGGCGATGACGGCGTTCTTGGCGTCTGCCTCGGCGTTCCACCCGCTGATGGCGCCGCTGGGGCTGGCGAAGACGAACGTGGCGGGCCTGCCCTTGACGGTGAAGCCCTCGGTCGGGTTGAAGACCTGGCCGGTGGGCGCTCCACCCGGCACGACGACCTCGGTGGCCTCCTTCCTGCCCTCGCCCGAGTAGACGGTGGCGACGCCGGTGCCCGTGGCCGAGACCCACAGGGTCTTGCCCATGGCCAGGCCCCACGGGTTGACCAGCTTGGGATCGGTGGTGCGCGCCTTGCCCTTGACGTCGGAGACCAGGTTGACGACGTCGAACCTGGTCTGGTGACGCGCGGCCGCGGCGGGGGCCGTGGTGCCGAGGATGAGCGCCGCTGCGCAGAGTATGACGATGCGTGGCCGCATCCTGCCTCCTTGGTATGTGCGCTTGTGAAGCGAGGTACGCGGCCGGGCGGCGTCGGGTTCATCCCGACTTTTCCAGGGCAGGTCTGGGGGCATGGACGTTCTCGGCATCGACATCGGCGGTTCCGGCATCAAGGGCGCACCCGTCGACCTGGAGAAGGGCCGGCTGTCGGCCGAGCGGCTGCGCATCCCCACGCCGCAGCCCGCCAAGCCCGACGGCGTCGCCGAGGTGGTGGCGCAGATCGTCAAGCACTTCGAGTGGAAGGGCCCCTTCGGCGTCACCTTCCCCGGCGTGGTCGTCGACGACGTCGTGCGCACCGCCGCCAACGTGCACCACTCGTGGGTGGGCGTCGACGCGGCCCAGCTGTTCGGCGGGGCGACGGTGCTCAACGACGCCGACGCCGCGGGCCTGGCCGAGATGAGGTACGGCGAGGGCAGGGGCCGCAAGGGCACCGTGCTCATGCTGACCTTCGGCACCGGCATCGGCAGCGCCCTGTTCGTGGACGGCGTCCTGGTGCCCAACACCGAGCTCGGCCACCTGGAACTGCACGGCAAGGACGCCGAGCACCGCGCATCCGACCGGGCACGCGAGGATCACGATCTGTCGTGGGACAAGTGGGCCGAGCGCGTCGAGGAGTACCTGAGGCACGTGGAGATGCTCTTCTCCCCCGCCCTGATCGTGCTGGGCGGCGGGGTGAGCAAGAAGGCCGACAAGTTTCTGCCGCACGTGAAACTCGACACCCCTGTCGTCCCCGCCGCGCTGCAGAACGAGGCGGGCATCATCGGCGCCGCCCTGGCTACCCGCGAGGGGTCGCAGGCGCTGCCCACCTGAACGACCCGGCGCCGTCGGGCGGCCTGCTCCGAAGGCCGCCCCTGGCGCGGGGCGCCGCTGCCCGTCCGGCGGTGCGGGCGGAAATTGAGATGCGGGTTCGGGAATGAGTCGGGCACGATGGGCCGTTGGTCCGCATGCATATCCTGATAGCAGTATGGGAACGCCTTCCTTGACCTCCTCGCTCACCGAGCTCCACTCACGCCTGCCCGAACTGATGCCGCGCGACCAGCGGCGGCTTCGGCGCAGGCTCGACGGCGCGCGCCGAGTACGCTCCCGCGAGGCGCAGCAGAAGATCGCCGCCGAGATCCTCGCCGACGTCGAACGCGCCGAGCAGCGCGTGACCCGCCGCCGCGAGGTGGTCCCCGTCGTGAGGTATCCGGAGAACCTGCCGGTCTCGCAGCGCAAGGACGACATCCTCGAGGCGATCCGCGACAACCAGGTCGTGATCATCGCGGGCGAGACCGGCTCGGGCAAGACCACCCAGATCCCGAAGATCTGCCTGGAGCTGGGCAGGGGCGTGCGCGGCGTCATCGGCCACACCCAGCCGCGCAGGATCGCCGCGCGCACGGTGGCCGAGCGCATCGCCGAGGAGCTCGACACCACGCTCGGCGACGTCGTCGGCTACAAGGTGCGCTTCACCGACAAGGCCAACGACTCCACGCTGGTCAAGCTGATGACCGACGGCATCCTGCTGGCCGAGCTGCAGAACGACAGGCTGCTGGAGCAGTACGACACGCTGATCATCGACGAGGCGCACGAGCGCAGCCTCAACATCGACTTCATCCTCGGCTACGTCAAACAGCTGCTGCCCAGGCGCCCCGACCTCAAGGTCGTCATCACCAGCGCCACCATCGACCCCGAGCGCTTCTCGCGCCACTTCGACGACGCGCCGATCATCGAGGTGTCGGGGCGCACCTACCCCGTGGAGGTGCGCTACCGGCCGCTGGGCGAGGACGACGACCAGACGCAGGGCATCGTCGACGCCTGCAAGGAGCTCGTGCTGGAGGGCCAGGGCGACATCCTGGTGTTCCTGTCGGGCGAGCGGGAGATCCGCGACACCTTCGACGCGCTGACCAAGGCCGAGTTCCGCAACACCGAGGTCCTTCCGCTGTACGCGCGGCTGTCGGCGGCCGAGCAGCACAGGGTCTTCCAGTCGCACACCGGCCGCAGGATCGTGCTGGCCACCAACGTGGCCGAGACCTCGCTGACCGTGCCCGGCATCAAGTACGTCGTGGATCCCGGCTTCGCGCGCATCTCGCGCTACAGCCACCGCACCAAGGTGCAGCGCCTGCCGATCGAGGCGATCTCGCAGGCCTCGGCCAACCAGCGCAAGGGCCGCTGCGGCCGTACCTCCGACGGCATCTGCGTCCGCCTGTACGAGGAGGAGGACTTCCTCGCCAGGCCGGAGTTCACCGATCCCGAGATCCTGCGCACGAACCTGGCCAGCGTCATCCTGCAGATGACCACGATCGGCCTGGGCGACATCGCGGCCTTCCCCTTCGTGGAGCCGCCGGACCAGCGGCAGGTGCGCGACGGCGTCAACCTGCTGCAGGAGCTCGGCGCCTTCGACGCCGCAGGCGGCCTCACCGCCATGGGGCGCAAGCTGGCCAACCTGCCCGTCGACCCGCGCCTGGCGCGCATGGTGCTGGAGGCGGAGAAGAACGGCTGCGTGCGCGAGGTGATGGTGATCGCCTCCGCGCTGTCCATCCAGGACCCTCGCGAGCGCCCCTCCGACAAGCAGCAGCAGGCCGACGAGAAGCACCGCCGCTTCGCCGACCCCGAGTCCGACTTCCTGTCCTACCTCAATCTGTGGAACTACCTGAAGGACAAGCAGAAGGAGCTGTCCTCCAGCGCCTTCAGGCGGATGTGCCGCTCGGAGTTCCTCAACTACCTGCGGGTGCGCGAGTGGCAGGACATCTACAGCCAGCTGCGCCAGGCGCTCGGCGCCGTGCCGAACAGCCAGGCCGCCTCGCCGTACCAGATCCACGTCTCGCTGCTGGCCGGGCTGCTGTCGCACCTGGGCGTCAAGGACGTCGTCGACAAGAAGGCCGTCGAAGGGCGCAGGCCCATCCAGGAGTACATCGGGGCGCGCAACGCGCGCTTCGCGATCTTCCCCGGCTCGGCTCTGGCCAGGAAGCAGCCCGCGTGGGTGATGTCGGCCGAGCTGGTGGAGACCAGCAGGCTGTGGGCGCGGGTCAACGCCAGGATCGAGCCCGACTGGGTGGAGCCGCTGGCCCAGCACCTGATCAAGCGCACCTACTCCGAGCCGCACTGGGAGAAGAAGCAGGGCGCGGTCGTCGCCATGGAGAAGGTCACGCTGTACGGCGTGCCGCTCGTCGTCGGCCGCAAGGTCGGCTACGGCAGGATCGACCCCGAGCTGTCGCGTGAGCTGTTCATCAGGCACGCCCTCGTCGAGGGCGACTGGGACAGCCACCACGCCTTCCTGAAGGAGAACCGCAGGCTGCTCGGCGAGGTCGAGGAGCTGGAGAACCGCGCCCGCCGCCGCGACATCATGGTCGACGACGAGGCGCTGTTCGACTTCTATGACCAGCGGGTGCCGGCCGACGTGGTCTCGGCGGCGCACTTCGACTCCTGGTGGAAGAGGCAGCCCGACAAGGCGCTGCTGACGTTCTCGCCCGAGATGCTGGTCAACGAGGGCGCCGACGTCAGCACCCGCGACTATCCCGACACCTGGCGCCAGCTCGGCCAGCGGATGAAGCTGACCTACCAGTTCGAGCCCGGCACCGAGGCCGACGGCGTCACCGTGCACATCCCGCTGCAGGTGCTCAACCAGGTCAACGCCGACGGCTTCGACTGGCAGATCCCCGGCCTGCGCGAGGAGCTGGTCACCGCGCTGATCAGGTCGCTGCCCAAGAACATCAGGCGCAACTTCGTGCCCGCGCCCAACTACGCCAAGCAGGTGCTCCAGCACGTCAAGGCGGGCGGCGAGCCGCTGCTCGAGGCGCTGGAGCGCGAGCTGCTGCGGCTGACGGGCGTGCGGGTGCCGCGCGAGGCGTGGCAGCTCGACCAGCTGCCCGACCACCTGCGCGTCACCTACCGGGTGATCGACGAGCGCAAGCGGACGGTCGCCGAGGACAAGGACCTCGACGCGCTCAAGAGACGTCTGGCTCCCAAGCTGCGCCAGACGCTCTCGCAGGCGGGAGACGGCCTGGAGCGCACCGGCCTCACCACGTGGAGCGTCGGGACCCTGCCCAAGGTGTTCGAGCAGGGCCGGATGAAGGGCTACCCCGCCCTGGTCGACGCGGGCTCCTCGGTCTCGGTGAAGATCTTCGAGACGCAGGCCGAGCAGCGCAGGTCCATGTGGCTCGGCACCAGGCGGCTGCTGCTGCTCAACGTCACCTCGCCCGCCAAGTCGCTGCTCGGCGGCCTGTCCAACCAGGCGAAGCTGGCTCTGTCGCGCTCGCCTCACGGCGGCGCGGTGGCGCTGTTCGAGGACGTGGTCAACGCCGCGGTCGACAAGCTGATGCGCGACGTCGGCGGCCCCGCGTGGGACCCTGTCTCCTTCGACCGCCTCTACCAGCACGTCCGCGCCGAGCTGTACGACACCTCCAGGGAGATCCTGGCGAAGGTCGAGCAGATCCTGGCCGCCTGGCACGAGGTCAACCTCAAGCTCGGCGCGCTGCGCTCCGACGCCTCGACCGAGGACGTCAGAGACCAGATGGGCAAGCTGATCTTCCCCGGCTTCATCACCGCCACCGAGGCGAGCCGCCTGCCTGACATCTCCCGCTACATCAGGGCGATCGACCGGCGTCTCGCCAAGCTCCCCGAGGAGCCGTGGCGCGACGTGGAGTGGATGGACAAGGTGCACAAGGTCGAGGACGACTACCTCGACGTGCTCGACAAGCTCCCTCCCGCCCGCCGCGGCGACCCCGACGTGCGGGAGATCCGCTGGATGATCGAGGAGCTGCGGGTCAGCTTCTTCGCCCAGACCCTCGGCACCCCGACCCCCATCTCGGAGAAGCGCATCACCAAGGCTCTGGAGAAGCTCCTCCCCTGAGGCCTACCATGTCCCCTCATGGATCGGTTGGAGCGCATTCGCGGGTCTCTGCTCGGCGGCGCGATCGGCGACGCCCTCGGCGCGCCGATCGAGTTCGACTCGATCAGGGAGATCCGCAAGCACCACGGCCCGGACGGCGTCACCGGCTACGTGCCCGACTGGCGGGGCAGGGTCGGCTTGGTCACCGACGACACGCAGATGACGCTGTTCACGGTCGAGGGCCTGGTCGGCGGCGGTGACGTGGAGTCGGTACGGCAGGCCTACCTGCGCTGGCTCGACACCCAGGACCACTCCGCTCCCCCGCCGCCCGACCGGCCGTGGCGTACGGGATCGCTGCGCGAGCAGGGGTGGCTCTACTCCAGGCGGGCGCCGGGCAACGCCTGTCTGTCGGGGCTGCGCCAGCCCTTCCCCGGCCCTGCCCCGATGGGCGAGCCAGGCCCGGTCAACCCCGGTTCCAAGGGCTGCGGCACGGTCATGAGGTCGGCGCCCTTCGGGCTGGTGGCCGAGCCCGCGGCCGCGTTCAGGCTGGCCGCGGAGTGCGCGCAGATCACCCATGGGCATCCGACCGGCTACCTGGCCGCGGGGGCGTTCGCGGCGATCACGGCCTGCCTGGTGGAGGGAGCGCCGCTGGCCGAGGCCGTACGGCGCGCTCTCGACCTGCTGCCGGGCGGCGACGAGACCAGCATCGCGCTGCTGGCGGCCTCGCGGGCCCCTGACGAACGCACCCCTGAGGCGGTCGAACGGCTGGGCGGGGCGTGGGTGGCGGAGGAGGCCCTGGCCATCGCCGTCCACTGCGCGCTGGCCGAGCCCGATCCAGCCAGGGCGCTGCTGCTGGCCGTCAACCACTCGGGCGACAGCGACTCCACGGGCGCGATCTGCGGCAACCTGCTCGGCGCCGCGCACGGCACGGCCGCGCTGCCCGCCGAGTGGCTGCGGCCGCTCGAAGGACGCGAGACGATCGAGGAGCTCAGCCTTTCACTGAGCCGCGCAGCACACCCGAGATGACCCAGCGCTGGGCGAAGACGTAGACGATCAGCACGGGCGCCAGAGCCATCAGGTAGGAGGCGAACGCGACGGTGTAGTCGGTGTTGAACTGCGACTGGAAGACGTACTGCACCAGCGGCAGCGTCTGCGCCTCCGACAGCACCACCAGCGGCAGCAGGAAGTCGTTCCACGCCCACAGGAAGGTGAGGATGCCGACCGTGGCGTTCATCGGGGCGAGCAGCGGGAAGATCACCCGCCAGAACACCGTCCAGGTGCCCGCGCCGTCCACGCGCGCCGCCTCCTCCAGCGACACGGGGATCGAGCGGATGTAGCCGACGTAGAGGAAGATGTTGAACGCCAGGCCGTAGACGACGTACAGCAGGATGAGCCCCGCCTGGTTGTCCAGGCCCAGCATCGAGGTCTGCTTGACCACCGGCAGCATGATGATCGGGAACGGCACGAACAGCGCGGAGACGAAGTAGTAGTACAGCCCCTTGAACAGGCGGCGCTCCATGTTGCGGGCGATGGCGTAGGCGACGAGAGAGTTGGTCAGCAGGGTGAGCAGCACGGCGGAGACCGTGATGAGGGCGCTGGTCAGCGCGGCGCGCGGATAGCCGGTCAGCTCCCAGGCGGTGGCGAAGTTGCTCCAGCGGATCTCGCTCGGTAAGGCGAGACCCGAGCCCGTCAGCTGGTCGGGCGACTTGAGCGCGGTGACGACGGTGAAGTAGAGCGGGACCAGCACGGTCAGCGAGCAGGCGGCCAGCAGTCCGGTGAGCCACCAGTTGACGCGGGTCACAGCTGTTCCCTCCGTTGCAGGATCCTGAGCTGGAAGATCGAGACCAGCACGATGACGACGAAGTAGACGATGGCGTTGGCGGTCTGGTAGGCGTACTCCCCGCCCTGGAATCCGCCGGTGTAGATGAGCAGCGACACCGAGGTGGTCGCGGTGCCGGGGCCGCCGTTGGTGAGGGCCACGATGTGGTCGAAGACCTGAAGGAAGTTCTTCAGCGACAGCACCATGTTGACGGTGAAGAACGGCGCGATCAGCGGGAAGACCACCGAACGGAAGCGCCGCCACGAGCCCGCCCCGTCGATCCGCGCGGCCTCGTGCAGATCCTCGGGGATGGTCTGCAGCCCGGCCAGATAGATGATGATGTTGAAGGCCACGGCCTGCCACACCGCGACGACCACGACGCCGATCCACGCCAGCTCGCCGAGCAGCACGGGCACGTAGTTGGAGAACAGGTAGTTGAAGATGTAGCCGACGATCAGGATGGCCAGCACGTTCGGGATGAAGAAGATGCCGCGCAGCGCGGTCCTGAACCTGATGCGCGCGCTCAGCCCCACGGCGATCGCCAGGGCGATCACGTTGGTGAGGATCGTCGCGACGACGGCGAACTGGAAGGTGAACAGGTAGGCGTCGAGGATCCTGTCGTCCTTGAAGAGGTTGACGTAGTTGCGCAGGCCGACGAAGGCGTGCTCGCCGTAGCCCGGGGAGTCGGTGAGGCTGTAGTAGACGCCCTGCAGCACCGGCACGGTGTGGAAGACGAAGAAGAGCACGAAGGCGGGCAGCACCATCCAGTAGAAGGCCCTGCTCATGACCTGCGCTCCATGACCTTGTCCCACTCGCTGTCGAGCTCGGCGAGGAAGGCGCGCGAGTCCCCGTCGATGAGGAAGCGCTGCAGCAGCCGCTCCAGCTGGACGGCCAGCGGGATGTGGTGGTCGGGGAAGCCGGCCAGGCGGCCCCGCTCGAAGTAGGGCAGCACCTCCCGAAGGACCGGCGAGCCGGCCTGTCTCAGCGGAGGGATGGCCACCTGTTCCTCGGCGTAGGCCTTCATCACCTCGGGCCGCATCAGGTACTCCACGAACGCCATCGCCTCCTTCGGATGCCGCGGCTCGCGCGCCATCGTCACCGCGACGTCCACCCCCGACACCAGCCGCTGATCCTGTACGGCGGGCAGCGCGAACGTGCCGAGCTCGAAGGCGGGCTCCAGGCCCTTGATGGCCGGGATCGCCCAGCTGCCCTGCAGGTACATCGCGGCCCTGCCCTCGGCGAAGGCGCGGTTGCCCTCGTCGTAGCCGCGTGAGAGGCGGTCGGGCTGGCCGTGGGAGTAGAGCTCCTTGAGCTTCTCCGTCACCTGCGGGTAGGCGCTCAGGAAGGTGGCCAGGCCCGCCCTGCGCCTGGCGAAGAAGTCGGCGGGCGCGAGGTTGGCGGCCAGGGCGTTGAAGGTGGGCAGCGCGGTCCAGGCGTCCTTCAAGGTGAGGTAGAACGGCGTCACCCCCGCCGCCCTGAACGTCCTGGCGGCCGCGATGAGCTCCGCCCAGCTGCGGGGCGGCTCGACGCGGTGCCTGGCGAAGAGGTCCTTGTTGTAGATCACGACGTTGGCGTTGGAGGCGAAGGGCAGCCCGTTCACCTCTCCGCGCCCGAAGGTGCCCAGGTCGTTGAGGATCTTCTGCACCGGCGGGTTGACCACCTGGGCGACCCTGTCGCGGCTGAAGTCGTGGAAGACGCCCGCCGCGGCCAGCTCGCCGAAGACGCCTGCCCCGTTGAGCGTCAGCACGTCGGGCACGTCCTGCCTGACCAGGCGGGTCCTGAGGGCGGTCTCGGCGTTGGGCACGTGGCGCTGGACCACCCTGACGCCGGGGTGCTCGCGCTCGAACTCCTCGATGATGCGGTCGAAGGTCTTGACGGCCTCGGGCTTGAACTGGAAGAAGTCCAGCGTGACGGCGGAGCCTGGATCCTGGCCGCACGAGGACGCGAACAGGGCGGCGGCCACCAGAAGGGCGATGCTGCGGGCCATGGCGACTCCTTGGGGGGTGGGCCTGCCACTGCCCAGCGCGCACGGGTTCTATCCCGCCGGCCGCGCTTTCACGGCCGCGGCCCCGCGCGCCGGGAGGCCGCCCTGACGGCCTCCCGGCGCGTGGCGCCCTCAGAGGTCGCGCTCCTGCTGGTCCAGGATGGCCAGGGCGACCGACACCGCGGTGCTCGCGTCGCCCGCCTCGATCGCCGCCAGCAACTCGTCGTGCGAGGTGTCCGAGCCGAGCACCACCCGCTCCATGCAGTGGTCCTTGCGCACGCTGTCCCGCAGCACCTCGCTCATGCTGCGGTAGAGGTCGCCGAGCACGGGATTGTGCGCCGCCTCCGCCACCAGCAGATGGAAGTCCACGTCGGCGTCGGCGAAGGCGTCCACGTCCACCGACCGCCCCGCCGAGACCCTCCGCTCGAGCGCCTCCCTCATCCGTTCGAGGTCCTCGGGCGTGCGCTTGGTCGCGGCCAGGCGCGCCGCCACGAGGTCGAGTCCGCGCCGCACGTCGATGATGTCCATGGCCGCCGCCCTGTCGAGCCGACGCCGCAGCGCCACCTGCGACTCGTCGCTGGCGGTCACGTAGGTGCCGTCACCCTGCCTGGTCGTCAGCAGCCCCGCGTGCACGAGCACCCGTACGGCCTCGCGCACCGACAGCCTGCTCACGCCCAGCGAAGCGGCCAGCTGGCTCTCTGACGGGATCTTGCTTCCCACCGGCCACGCCCCGCTCACGATCTCCTGGCGCAGCTCGCCGATCGCGGCGTCGACGAGCGAGATCCGGCCCACGTTCCGCATTCATCCTCTTCTCTAAACATCTGATGTCTGATTATTCTAGTCCGGAGTTCTCCTCAGATTAAGGGGATCACCTCCCATGGACTCCGTGCTGTTCACCAATATCCGCCCACACGACCTGCTGGTCGTCGACGGCCGCATCGCCGACCCCTCGACGAGGCCGGAGAACACCGTGATCGTCGACGGCGGCGGCGCGCTCGCGCTGCCCGCCCCCGTCGACGCCCACATCCACCCCGACAAGACGACGTGGGGCCACACCTGGCTCAGCCGTACGCCCGCCTCGACCCTGCGAGAGCTGATCGAGGGCGAGGTGAAGGCGCGGGCGGGCATGACGGCCTCCGTGGCCGAGCGGGCGGGGGCGCTGATGGACAGCGCCGTCGCCAGGGGCACCCGGGCCTGGCGCGCCCACGTGGACGTGGCCCCCGAGTACGGCCTGGCCAACGTGCACGGCGTGCGGGAGGCCGCCGAGGCCCGCAGGCACCTGCTCGACGTGCAGATCGTCGCCTTCCCCCAGCTGGGCCTGCTCACCCGCCCAGGAACCGCCGAGCTGATGGAGCGTTCCCTCGGCGAGGGCGCCGACGTCATCGGCGGCCTCGACCCGCTCGGCATCGACGGCGACCTGCACGGCCACCTCGACGTGCTGTTCGGCCTCGCCGAGCGGACCGGCGCACCGCTCGACATCCACCTGCACGACGGCGGCGAGCAGGGCCTCGCACAGGTGAGGGAGATCGCCCGCCGCGCCACGGGCACGCGCGTGACGATCAGCCACGCCTTCTGCCTGGCCGAGGCGCGCGAGCTCGACGACCTGCTGGCCGAGTCGAACGTGGCGCTGACCACCTGCGCGCTCGGCGCCGACCCCGTGCTGCCCGTCGGCCCGCTCACCGCGGCGGGCGTGCTGCTGGCCGCCGGCTCCGACGGCGTGCGCGACCCGTGGACGCCGTTCGGCGACGGCGACATGATCGCGCGGGCGCACCTGCTCGCCTACCGCACCGACGCCAGGACCGACGAGGAGCTGGCCGCGTGCTACGCGGTCGCGGCGCACGGGGGCGCCGCGCTCCTCGGCCTCGAACGGGTCGATCTCAAGGCCGGGGACCCGGCCGACTTCGTGCTGGTGCCCGCCGCCTCGCTCGCCGAGGCCGTCGTGGACCGGCCCGCCCCTCTGCTCGTCGTCCGAGGCGGGGCCGTGATCGCCCGCGAAGGACGCCTTCTCGAAAGGTCCCCCCGATGATCCGTCGTGCCGTACCCCTCGCAGGGCTGGCCCTCGCCCTCGCCGCCTGCGGCGCGGGGCCCCAGACCCAGCAGGCCCCCGCCTCCGCCGCGCCGGTCGCCCTCGACCTGAAGACCTCCACCGCCGCGGCGGCCAAGGGTCTGGACAAGGTCACCTGGAACCTGCCCTACGAGCCGCAGACGCTCGACCCGATCAGGTCGTTCAACTACGCGGAGAACACCGCGCTGGCCAACATGTGCGAGAGCCTGCTGCGCCTCACCCCCGACTTCACCATCGAGCCGGGCCTCGCCGAGAAGGCCGACAACCCGACGCCCACGACGTGGGTCTACACCATCCGCGAGGGCGTGACGTTCTGGGACGGCAAGCCGCTGACCGCCCAGGACGTCGCCGCCAGCCTGAAGCGGCACCTCGATCCGGCGCTCGGCACCTGGTGGAGCGACTACTTCTCCACCGTCGAGAAGGTCGAGGCGACCGGGCCGATGCAGGTCACGGTCACCCTGAAGCAGGCCGACGTGCTGTTCAACCAGGCGATGGCGACGGCGGCGGGTGCGATCGTGTCCAAGGAGTACGCCGCCAAGAAGGACCTCGGCTCCCCCACGGGCGGCCTGATGTGCACCGGCCCCTTCGAGTTCGGCGCGTGGAAGTCGGGCGACTCGCTGTCGATCGTCCGCAACGACGCCTACTGGGACAAGGCGCTGACCGCCAAGTCCAAGGAGATCGTCTTCCGCTTCATCGCCGACGAGACGACCGCGGTCAACGCGCTGCGCTCGGGCGAGGTGGACGGGCAGTACTTCTACCTGCCGCCCGCGGGCCTGGCCCAGCTGCGGGAGTCGACGACGGGTTCGGTCACGCTGGGCAAGTCGCTGACGTTCTGGACACTGCTCAGCGCCGCCAAGGACGGCCCCTACGCCGACCCGAAGGTACGGCAGGCGCTCTCGCTCGCCCTCGACAGGGCGGCCATCTCCAAGGTCGTCTTCCAGGGCACCGCCGCCCCGCAGCGCACGCTGGCCGGCGCGGAGTACTGGGGCTACGAGCGGGCCACCTTCGAGAAGGCCTACCAGGCGCTCCCACAGGAGACGCAGGACCTGGCCAAGGCCAAGCAGCTGCTCACCGAGGCGGGCTCGCCCACCGAGCCGATCACGATCGCCATCCAGGGCAGCGCGGCCACCCACGAGCAGACCGCCAACCTCATCAAGGCCACAGGTGAGGCGCTCGGCCTGAAGATCGACATCAAGGTCGTCCCCGTCGAGCAGTACGGCAACCTCTACTCCGACCCGAAGGCGCGCGAGGGCGTCGACGCCTTCTTCTCCACCTGGTACGGCAACGTGCCCGACCCGCTCGACATCTACACGGTCTTCCAGGCGGGCGGCCGCACCAACTTCAACGGCTACCCCGCGGTCGACGCCGACATCAAGAAGGCCCGCGCCGAGGCCGACCCCGCCGCCAGGGCCGCCCTCGTCACCGGCATCCAGGACAAGGTCACCCGCGACGTGGCCTGGATGCCGCTGAACAACCTGCCTGTCATCCTCTACATGAGCGACCGCGTCACCGGCGCCGTGCCGTCCTTCCCCTACCTGTACTACCCGTGGGCCGTGGGGCTGGGCGCGAAGTGAGCTTCCTGCTGAAGCGGCTGGCGGGCCTGGCCGTGGTGCTGCTGGTGGCCTCCTTCCTGGTCTACGGCCTGCTGTACCTGGTGCCCGGCGGCCCGATGGCCTTCCTGCTCGGCAACAGGAGCGGCACGCCCGAGCAGGTCGCCGCCATCAGGGCGCAGTACCGCCTGGACGACCCGTTCCTGCTGCGCTACCTCTCGTGGCTGGGTGACGCGCTGACCGGTGACTTCGGCAGCTCGCTGGTCTACCGGCAGGAGGTGGCCGCGCTCATCGGCTCGAGGGTGGCGACCACCGTCCTGCTGGTCGGCTACGCGACCGTGCTGATCTCGGCGGGCGGCATCGCCATGGGCCTGCTGGCCGGGCTGCGCGGCGGCAGGCTGGACACCGCGATCGGGGTGCTGTCCTCGCTGTTCCTGGCCACGCCGCCGTTCGTGGTCGGGGTGCTGCTGGCGATCGTGTTCTCGGTGGGGCTCGGCTGGTTCCCCGTCTTCGGACCTGGCGAGGGCCTGCTCGACAGGCTCTACCACCTGACGCTGCCCGCGATCACGCTGAGCCTGGCCAGCGCCGCGTTCCTGGCCCGCATCACCCGCGCCTCGGTGCGGGAGGAGCTGAACCGCGAGCACGTGGAGACCGCCCGCGCCCGCGGCTTCGGCGAGCGCCACATCGTCCGCCGCCACGTGCTGCGCAACGCCTCGATCCCGGTGGTCACGGTCACCGGGCTCAACATCGCGGGACTGATCGCGGGCTCCGTCGTGGTGGAGAACATCTTCGCCCTCGACGGCCTCGGCTCGCTGTTCGTCCGGGCGATCCTCCAGCGCGACTTCGCCATCGTCCAGGCCGTGGTGCTCGTGCTGGTGACCGCGTTCGTCCTGATCAACCTTCTGGTGGACCTGTGCTACTCAGCTCTCGATCCGCGCCTGTCGCGGTGAGCCGCCTGGGCGGTCTCGGCACGGCGGCAGCCGCGCTGCTGGCCGTCGTGGCGGTGACCACGCTGGCCGCTCCGCTGCTGGCGCCCTACGACCCCGACTTCCCCGACCTGCTCAGCGCTTTGGCGGGCAGCTCCTCCTCGCATCCGCTCGGGGCCGACGCGCTCGGCCGCGACGTGCTGTCCAGGCTCATGTACGGCGCGCGGACCACGCTGCTCGGCCCCGCGCTCGTCATCTGCGTCTCCAGCGTGGTGGGCACCGCGCTGGCGATCACCGCGGCGTGGGCGGGCGGCCGCGTGGACGCCGTCATCTCGCGCGTGCTCGACGTGCTGTTCGCGGTGCCCGGCATCGTGTTCGCCCTGATCACCGTGGCGGTGCTCGGTCCCGGCATCCCCGGCGTGGTGGCGGGGCTGGCCGTGGCGTACACGCCGTACGTGGCGCGGGTGGTGCGCTCGGCGGCGCTGCGGGAGCGCAGCCTGCCGTACGTGGCCGCCGCGTGGGTGCAGGGCCGCTCGGCCTTCGCCATCTGCGTGCGGCATCTGCTGCCCAACCTGCGGCCGATCATCGTCGCGCAGTCGGTCTCGGCGCTCGGGTTCGCGGTGATCGACGTGGCCGCGATCTCCTTCCTCGGGCTCGGCGTGCAGCCGCCCGCCGCCGACTGGGGGCTGATGGTCAAGAGCGGGTTCGACAGCGCCATGCGCGGCCAGCCGCTGGAGGCGATCTCCGCAGGGGTGCTCATCGCCCTGGTCGTCGCGTCGGTGAGCGTGCTCGGCGACCGTCTGGGGAGGACCGTATGAGCCTGCTGACGATCTCCGGCCTCGCGCTCGCCGTCCCTTCGGCGGGCGAGTGGCGGACGCTGGTCGAGGAGGTCGACCTGACGATCGGCGCCGGCGAGGCCGTGGGCCTGGTCGGGGAGTCGGGGTCGGGCAAGTCGATGACGGCTCGCGCGGTGCTGGGGCTGACGCCTCCGGGCGCGCGGGTCAGCGGCAGCATCGTCTTCGACGGCGCCGAGGTCACCTCGCTGGGCGCCAAGGAGCTGCGCGCGCTCAGGGCCAGGCGCATCGGCATGATCTTCCAGGACCCGAGGGCGCACATCAATCCAGTGCGCAGCGTGGGCGACTTCCTGACCGAGGCCATGGTGGCCAACCTGGGCCTGCCCGCCCGCGAGGCCGCCGCCAGGGCCGTACGGCTGCTGGCGGAGGTGGGCATCGGCGACGGGGCGCGGCGGCTGCGGCAGTACCCGCACGAGCTGTCCGGCGGGCTGCTGCAGCGGGTGATGATCGCCTCTGTGCTCGCGCTCGAACCTGACCTGATCCTGGCCGACGAGCCGACGACCGCCCTCGACGTGACCACGCAGTCGGAGGTCATGGCGATCCTCGACGAGCTGCGGCGCGAGCGCGGCATGGCGATGCTGCTGATCACGCACGACCTGGAGCTGGCGGCGGCGACGTGCGACAGGCTCGCGGTGATGTACGCGGGCAGGATCGTCGAGGCGCGGGAGGCGGGCTCGCTCACCGCCGCGCCCCTGCACCCCTACACCAGCGGTCTGCTCCTGTCGCGCCCCCGGCTGGAGGAGACCGTCCACCGCCTGCTGGTCATCCCCGGAAGGCCGGTGGCCGCCTTCGAGGCCGACCCTGGCTGCGCCTTCGCCCCGCGCTGCGCGCACGCGCTGGCCGCGTGCGGTGAGGCGCGGCCGGTCTTCGACGGCACCGTCGCCTGCACCCGCTCGGCCGAGCTGACCCTCCAGGGGGAGTCATGACCGTCATCCAGGCCGAACGGCTGCGCAAGGTCTACGGCGAGGCCGTGGCGGTGGAGGAGGTGTCGTTCACCGTCGAGGAGGGCGAGTCCCTGGCGATCGTGGGCGAGTCCGGTTCGGGCAAGACCACGGTGGCCAGGATGCTGCTCGGCCTGGAGACCCCCACGAGCGGGACGATCACCGTCTGCGGCCGCCCGCGTGCGGCGGGCAGGGTCTCCTCCAAGGAGCGGCGCAGGCGTGCCAGGGAGATCCAGATCGTCTTCCAGGATCCCTACTCCTCCCTGGACAAGCTGCAGCGGATCGGCGACGTGATCGCCACCAGCCTGTCGCTGCACTTCACCCTCACCCCCGCCGAGCTGCGCAGGCGCACACTCGAACTGCTGGAGTCGGTCGGTCTGGCCGAGCGGCACGCCGCCATGCTGCCCAAGCAGCTGTCGGGCGGGCAGCGGCAGCGGGTGGCCATCGCCCGCGCGATCGCCGTCGAGCCGCGCGTGCTGGTGCTCGACGAGGCGGTGGCCGCGCTCGACGTCTCGATCCAGGCGCAGATCCTCAACCTGCTGGCCGACCTGCGCGCGCCGGGCGGCATGAGCTACGTCTTCATCTCGCACGACCTGGCCGTCGTCAACCAGATCAGCGACAGCGCCATCGTCATGCACAGGGGCGCGGTCGTGGAGCGGGGTCCCACCGCGGACCTGCTGCGCGAACCTCAGGAGGACTACACCAGAGCCCTCCTGGCCGCGGTCCCCAGGCCAGGCTGGAAACCATCTCGGAGAGGCACGTGAGCACCACTGTTGTCAGGGCGTCGTACGTCATCGGCTTCGACGGCGCCGACCACGTCGTCCACCGCGACGGCTGCGTCGTCTACGCGGGCGACTCGATCGTCCATGTCGGGTCCTCCTACGACGGGCCCGCCGACGAGGTGATCGACGCGGGCGAGGCGATCGTCGGGCCCGGCTTCATCGACCTCGACGCGCTGTCCGACATCGACCACGCCCTCATCGACACCTGGCATGCCTCCTCCGACGGGCTGACCTGGTCGGCCGAGTACGCCGCCGGGCGCAGGGCCGCCGTCTTCCCGCTGGAGGAGACGCTGTTCATGCGGGAGTACGCGCTCACCCAGCTGATCCGCAACGGCATCACCACCGCGATGCCGATCGCGGCCGAGACACACAGCGCGTGGGCGGAGTCGTACGAGGAGTTCGCCGGCGTCGCCGAGATCGCCGGACGGCTCGGCCTGCGCATGTACCTCGGCCCCAGCTACCGCTCAGGCGTGCCGGTGGTCAGGGACGGCGCTCGCGACGTGCACTGGGAGCCCGAGCTCGGAGAGAAGGGGCTGGCCGAGGCGGTCAGGTTCGTCCGCGACTTCGACGGCGCCTACGACGGCAGGCTGCGCGGCGCGCTGCTGCCGTGCAGGATCGAGACCGTCACCCTTGACCTGATGCGCGCCACCGCGCGCGCCGCCGAGGAACTCGACTGCCTGGTGCGCCTGCACTGCATGCAGGGGCTGTCCGAGCTGCGGCTGCTGCGGGAGTGGTACGGCAGGCACCCGCTCGACGTGCTGGAGTCGGTGGGACTGCTCGGCCCCAGGCTGCTCATCCCGCACGCCCTCTACCTCGGCGCGCCCGAGACGCCTTTCGAGGGCTCGCCCGACCGGCTCGCCGCGCTGGCCGGCATCGTGCACTGCCCGCTGACCACCGTCAGGTACGGCGACGCGCTCCAGGACTTCGACCGCTACCGGGCGGCGGGGGTGAACGTGGCGCTGGGCACCGACTCCTTCCCGCCCGACATGATCCGCAACATGGACTACGGCAACAACCTGGCCAAGCTCGTCACCGGGCGGCTGGAGGCCGGCTCGGCCGCCGACTACTACCGTGCCGCCACGCTGTCGGGCGCCCGGGCGCTCGGCCGCGACGACCTGGGAAGGCTGGCGCCGGGAGCGAAGGCGGACCTGGTCGTGGTGGACCTGTCGGGCCCGCGCACCGGCCCGGTCGACGACCCGATCAGAACCCTGCTGATGAACTGCTCGGGCGCCGACGTGACGACCGTGGTGATCGACGGCAGGGTCGTGATGCGCGACGGGGTGATCCCCGGCGTGGACGAGAAGGCTTTCATGGCGCGGGCCCAGGCGTACTTCACCGAGATGAAGGCCGCCTACTCGACGCGCGACCACCTGCACAGGCCGGTGGAGGAGCTGTTCCCTCCGTCATTTCGGCCGGCGTGAGGGTTTCGGTCCGAAACCCGGTGGACCGGTGATCCGTCAGCCTATGATCTTGCCCGTTGTCACGCGGTATGTCATGACATATCGCTACATGAAGGGCACGATGAGTATGCGCCTACGCGCGATCACCCTGTTATTGGTCCTCCTGGGAAGCACCGCCGCGGCGGTCACCCCCGCTGTCGCGGAGGCGGAGAAGACCGTCTCCTTCGCCTCCGCCGAGGACAGCTACGTCAGCCAGGCAGGGCCGGGAAAGACGCACCACACCGTCACCTGGTTGTCGGTCTGCACCACCCCGTGCGATGGCGCCGCCGCCTCCGAGCGCGGCGCCTTCGTCCGCTTCGACGTCAAGGACGTGCCGGCCAACGCCGTCAACGTCACGATGACCCTCGACGTGCAGTCGGTCAGGACCACCGACACCACACTGGAGGTGCGCCCGGTCAAGGGCGAGTGGACCGCCGACTCGCTCACGTTCGACAACCGCCCCGCCCTGGGGGAGGTCATCACCACTCACAAGGGCCTGACAGCGGGCGGCACGGCCAAGCTCGACGTGTCGTCGGCCTTCACCGGCAACGGCGCCTACGACTTCGCCCTCACCTCCCCCTCGGGCGCCCACGGCGTGCTGCACTCCTCGCGCGCCACCTCGGGCCAGGGCCCCAAGCTGACGATCGGCTACGACACCGAGGCGGCCACCCCGGCGCCCACCGGCCCGCTGCCCTTCGCCATGCCCTCGACCGCCACCCTGCGGGCCTCCGAGCGCAAGGTCTTCGCGCACTACTTCACGCCGTACCCGATCTCGCTGAACAACAGGGCGGGCGCCGACGACTACTACACCAAGCACTACCTGACCCCCACGGGCGAGAGCAACAAGCACCTCGCCTACGGCGGCCTGCTGCGCGACCGGCCGATCCCGCGCGGCGTCCTGTCCGGCGACTGGCAGCTGGCCGACATGAAGCAGGAGATCGAGACCGCCGTCGAGGCGGGACTCGACGGCTTCACCGTGGACGTGCTCTCCCTCACCAGCGCCCACTGGGACAGGCTCAACACCCTGATTAAGGCGGCCGACGCCGTCGACCCCGGCTTCAAGATCGTGCTGATGCCCGACATGACCTCGCTGAAGACCGACGCGGCCACGCTGGCCGCCGCCATGGCCAAGCTCGCCACGGCCAAGTCGGTCTACCGCCTGCCGGACCGGCGCCTGGTGATCTCCCCGTTCAAGGCGGAGGGCCAGTCGGCCGCCTGGTGGACGAACTTCATGAAGATCATGAAGGACACCCACGGCATCACGGTCGCCTTCGTCCCCGTCTTCCTGAACTTCCCCTCCAACGCCGCGGCCTTCGCGCCGATCAGCTACGGCTTCTCCAACTGGGGCAACCGCAGCCCGGCGGGGCAGAGCGGCATCGCCTCGAACATCGCCAAGGCGCACGAGCTGAAGAAGATCTGGATGCAGCCGGTCTCCGTCCAGGACGAGCGTCCCAACCAGGGCATCTACGACGAGGCCAACAACACGGAGAACCTGCGCGTCACGTGGGAGAAGTCGATCTCGGGCGGCGCCGACTGGATCCAGCTGACCACCTGGAACGACTTCTCCGAAGGCACCCAGTTCGCGCCCTCGGTGCACAACGGCGGCGCCTACCTGGACATCTCCTCCTACTACCTGACCTGGTGGAAGACCGGCAAGGCGCCGGCGATCACGCGTGACACGCTCTACCTGACGCACCGCACGCAGTTCGCCGCCGCCAGGCCGACGTCGGGCACGCAGACCAAGTTCATGCTCCCGCGCTCGGGCACCAGCGCCCCGCGCGACACGGTGGAGGTGCTGTCCTTCCTCACCCGTGCCGCCACGGTCAAGGCGAGCATCGGCGGGGTCGAGAAGACCTACGCGGGCCAGGCCGGGCTCCAGGCCAAGACCTTCCCCCTGGCGTACGGGACGAACAAGGCGTCGGTGGGCGCCGTGACGGTCACCTCGCCCTGGCAGGTGAAGAAGGACTTCACCGTGCAGGACCTGCAGTACCACGCGGTGAGCAGCGGGAGGAAGTGACCTGATACGGGCGGGTCCCCCGCGGGCCCGCCCGTGTCCGATGGCCGCCGCCAAGCAAAAATGAATACGGTTTTCATTCTGTGTTAGGGTGCGGAGCTCGAATCCCCTTGGCGAAAGACCGGCATGCGCTCCCTTCTCATTCCTCCCGTGATCCTCTCCCTGATCGCCCTGACCGGCTGCTCGGCCATGCCCGGCGCGGCGGACGCCGGAGCCGGCCGCATCGACCTGGTCATGCTCCAGCCGCCCCGCTCCGGCCTGAACCCGCTGAGCGACGACGCGTTCAAGCTGTCGCGCTGGAGCACGGCCGAGACTCTGGTCAACCTCGACGCCGCGGGCGATCCCCAGCCGGCGCTCGCCACCGGCTGGTCCCAGAGCGACCGGCTGACGTGGACATTCACGATCCGAAGGGACGTGAGATTCCATGACGGCACGCCGCTGACCGCCGAGCGCGCGGCGCGTTCCCTGCGCGCCGCCGCCGCTGCCGCGCCCAAGCCCAGAATCCTGGACGGGGTCGAGCTGACGGTGACGGCCGAGGACGACAAGGTGCTCGTGGCCACCGCCACGCCCGACCCGTTGGTGCCGCACCGCCTGTCCAGTCCGCAGCTGGCGATCCTGGCCGAGAAGGCGTACCAGGGACGCACGGTGAACCCCGTCGGCACGGGCACCGGCGCGTTCGTGCTCACCAAGGTGGACGGCACCTCTGGCGCCACTCTCGAACGCAACGAGCGCTACTGGGGTCCCAGGGCCAAGGCCGCCGGCATCGAGGTGCGGTTCGTGCCGGACGGCACGGCCCGCGCCGCCGCGCTGAGGACCGGCGAGGCCGACATCGTCGAGGCCATCCCGGTCTCGCAGGCCGCGCTACTGGACTCCCGGACGATCAGCGAGGTGCCGATGCCGCGCACCAACACCCTCTACCTCAACACCGCGAGAGGCGCGTTCAAGGACCCCGGCCTGCGCGCCGCGGCCCGCGCGGCCATCGACAGCAAGGCCCTGGTGACCGGCGTGTACGAGGGCCGGGCCGACGTCGCCGCCGGTCTGCTCGGTCCCGCCCTGCCGTGGAGCGCGCGGCGTCCGGCCCGCCCCGCCACCGTCGAGCCAGGCCCGGCGAACGGAACGAAGATCACTCTGGCGACCTTCACCGACCGGGCCGAGCTGCCCGAGGTGGCCGCGGTCCTGCGCCAGCAACTGGAGCGGGCCGGATTCGAGGTCGAGCTCGTCGTGCGGGAGTACGCGCACATCGAGGCGGACGCCCTTGAGGGCGCTTTCGACGCCTTCATCCTGTCCCGGGCGACCGTACTGGACTCCGGCGACCCGGTCGCGTACATGGTCAGCGATTTCAGCTGCGAGGGGTCCTTCAACATCGCCCAGCTGTGTGACGAGCGGGTCGACGCCGCGCTCGAGGAAGCCGCCCGCACTCCGGCGGGAGAGAAACGCCGGCGCGCGATCCTGGCGGCGGAAGCCGCGATCCTGAACACCGGCGCGGCGATCCCGATGCTGCACGAGCGCGTTCTGCAGGGAGACGCGAAGGGCGTCACCGGCTCGGTCAAGGACCCGCGCGAACGCCTCCTGATCACCACCGACACGCACGCTCGATGAGCCGCCTGGGTGCATCGCTGAGCAGGTCCGTCGCGATCGCGGGCGCGGTCGCCCTGGTAGGCGCGCTGCCGTGGCTGTCGGGCAGGGATCCCGCGCTGTCGTTGCTGCGGGCCCGCTCGGCCGAGCAGGAACCGACCGCCGAGGCGCTCGCGGCGATCCGGGCCGACCTGGGGCTGGACGCGGGGCCGGTCGCGCATACCTGGCGCTGGCTGTCCGGGTTGCCGCGCGGCGACGCGGGCGTCTCCTGGGTGTCCGGTCGTCCGGTGCTGCCGGGCATCGCGTCCGGGCTCGGTGTGTCGCTCACCCTCATGGCGGCGGCCATGGCGGTCGCGGTGGTGGTGGCCGTCGCGCTGTGCGCGCCGACCGCGCTCAGGGCCGCACGCGGCCATGCCCCTGGCGGACACGGCGCCAGCGCGGCGATGCTCGCCGCTATCCCGGAGTTCCTGCTCGCCACCGTGTCCCTGATCGTGGTCGCCGTCTGGCTGGACTGGCTTCCGCCGTACGGCTGGCAGGAACCACGCCACCTGATCCTTCCCGCGATCGCGCTGGGCGTGCCGGCCGGCGGACTCCTCGCTCACCTGGCCGATGACGCGTTGCGGGGCGCGCTACGCGAACGATGGGTACCCACCTGGCGTGCGGCCGGGTTCCCCGCGAAGACCGTCGCGCGGGCCGCCGCGCGGCGCGCCATGCCCGCCCTGCTTCCCCAACTCGGGCTCGTGGTGGTCGGCCTCACTGGGGGAGCCGTCGCCGTGGAAAAGATCTTCGCCATACCCGGTCTCGGCCGCACCGCCCTCGGCGCGGCCGAAGCGCAGGATCTGCCGGTACTGCAGGCGGCGGTGCTGACCCTCGTCCTGCTGGGCTTCGCCGTGGGAGTCGTGGCCAACCTGCTCAGGCGTGGCCTGCTCGGCGCCGCGCTCACGGGCGCCGCCGCCGCCCGACACCTCGGGCCCACGCGGCCGAGCGCTGCCCGCGCTGCTCGCCGTCGTGCTGCTTGCCGTCATCGGCTGGGGACTCCTGCGCGACCCGGCCGCGCTCGACACCGCCGCGCGGCTCGCCACCCCCTCCGGCGACGCGCCGTTGGGCGCCGACGGCCTGGGCCGCGACGTGCTGGCCCGCGTGGGCCACGGCGCGCTGGCGACCGTGGGGGTCGCCGTCCTGGTGTGCCTGGCCGCTTACCTCGTCGGCCTGGTCGTCGGGCTCCTGCCCTGGCTCACGGCGGGCGCGGCGGAGATGGTCAACGCCCTGCCACCGGTGCTCACCGGACTGGTGGTGGCCGCGTTGTACGGGCCGGGGGTCCTCGGGGCCTCGTTCGCCGTCGGGCTGGTGGCATGGGCCCCGCTCGCCATGCACACCGCGGCGCTGCTGGAGGAGGCCAAGGCGGCACCACACCTGACGGCCCAGCGCGGGCTGGGCTCCTCGGAGCTGCGGATCTTCTGGCGCCACCTGCTGCCGGCGGTCGCGGGCCCGGTCGCCCGCCACGCGGTGCTCCGGCTGCCCGCGATCGCTCTCGCCGTCGCCTCCCTCGGATTTCTCGGTCTGGGCGCCCAGCCGCCGTCCTCGGAGTGGGGACTGATGCTGGCCGAATCGCTCCCCTACGTGGAACGCGCCCCTTGGGCGGTGCTCGCCCCCGCCGCCGCGCTCGCAGCCCTCGCCGCACTCGCGGTCACTGTCGCCGACCGCCGGCAGGTCGCCGGTGACGACAGGCCACGCCGGCCGGAGCCTCGGAGGTCAACGGGAGCTCCTGGAGGAGAACAGGCGCTGCAGGACGATGAAGACGAACAGCAGCAGACCGATGAAGATCTTGGTCCACCACGAGCTGAGCGTGCCCTCGAAGCTGATGATCGTCTGGATCAGGCCCAGCACCAGCACGCCCAGCACGGTCCCGAGCAGCAGCCCCGACCCGCCGGTCAGCAGGGTGCCGCCGATGACGACGGCGGCGATCGCGTCGAGCTCCATGCCGACGGCGTGCAGGCCGTACCCGGAGAGCATGTAGAACGACAGCAGCACCCCGCCCAGCGCCGAGCAGAACCCGCTGATCGTGTAGACGGCGATCTTCGTGCGGCCCACGGGCAGCCCCATGAGCAGCGCCGACTGCTCGCTTCCCCCGGTGGCGTAGACGGCCCTGCCGAGGCGGGTGTAGTGCAGCACGTACGCCGCCACGGCGACCACCACCGCCGCGATGATCACGCTCGGTGAGATCCACATCTCCGCGAACAGGTCGATCCTGGTCTGCGCGAAGGCGGTGAAGGTCGCGTCCTCGATCGGGACGGACTCGGTGCCGATCGTGTAGCACAGGCCCCTGGCCAGGAACATGCCCGCCAGCGTCACGATGAACGGCTGGATGTCGAAGGCGTGGATGATGTAGCCCATCACCAGCCCGAGCCCCGAGCCGATCAGCAGCACCAGCGGGATCACCACGTAAGGCGGCCAGCCTGGGCCCGACATCAGGGTGGCGGCGATCATCGTGGACAGCGCGACCACCGACCCGACCGACAGGTCGATCCCGCCGGTGAGGATGACGAACGTCATCCCGACCGCGACCACCAGCAGGAAGGCGTTGTCGACGAAGACGTTGAGAATCACCTGGCCGCTGGCGAACCCCTCGTAGCGGATCCCGCCCGCCACGAACATCGCCGCGAACAGGCACCCGGTGACCAGCGCGGGCAGGTACCTCTGCCGGGAGGCGAGCGCGCTCATGCCGCCACCTCCTGGGCCCCCGCCGTACGGGCGCGGCGCTTGAAGACCTTCTCGCGGAAGGCCGCGGACTGGAGCAGGCAGACCACCGTCACCACCAGCGCCTTGAACAGCAGCGTGGTCTCCGGCGGCACGCCGATCGAGTAGATCGTCGTGGTGAGCGTCTGGATGATGAGCGCGCCGAGCACCGTCCCCGCCAGTGAGAAGCGCCCGCCGGCCAGCGACGTGCCGCCGATCACGACGGCCAGGATGGCGTCGAGCTCGATCCACAGCCCCGCGTTGTTGCCGTCGGCGCTGGAGACGTTCGAGCTGATCATCAGCCCGGCGACTCCCGCGCACAGCGCCGCGAACGCGTAGACCATCACGATGATCCCGCGCGCCCTGATGCCGGCGAGCCTGCTGGCCTCCGCGTTCCCTCCGACCGCCTCGATCAGCATGCCGAGCGCGAGCCTGCGGGTCAGGAACGCCGTGACGGCCAGGACGGCCAGCACCAGCAGGATGCCGAACGGCACCGTCAGCAGGTAGCCGCCCCCGATGAGCTTGAAGGCGGGGTCGTTGACGGTGATGATCTGCCCGTCGGTGATCAGCTGGGCCAGCCCACGCCCCGCGACCATGAGGATCAGGGTCGCGATGATGGGCTGGATGCCCGCGTTGGCGACCAGGAACCCGTTCCACACGCCCAGCGCGACCGAGAGGCCGAGCGCCAGCACGACGGCGGTGAACACACCGGCGTCCTGGCTGATCTGCAGGCAGGCCAGCGCCCCCGAGATCGCCACCACCGAGCCGACCGACAGGTCGATGCCGCCGGTCGCGATGACCAGCGTCATGCCGAGCGCCACCAGGATCAGCGGAGCGCCGAATCGCAGAATGTCGATCAGGCTCCCGTACAGGTGCCCCTCGCGCACCTGGATCGAGAAGAAGCCCGGTGTGAAGAGCACGTTCACCGCCAGTAGCGCGGCCAGGATCACCAACGGCCAGAGCAGGCGTCGCATCAGGGCCGCCCTCCGCTCGCGATCGTCTCCATGAGCACCTCCGTGGTCAGTTCCTCGTCGTTGGGCAGCTGGGCGACGAGCCTGCGGTCGCGCAGCACGCCCACCTTGTGGCTGAGGCGCAGCACCTCCTCCAGCTCGGCGGAGATGAACAGCACCGCCATCCCGCCGTCGGACAGCTCCACCACCAGCCGCTGGATCTCGGCCTTGGCCCCGACGTCGATGCCGCGCGTGGGCTCGTCGAGGATGAGCAGTCTGGGCTCGAGGATCAGCCACCTGGCCAGCAGTACCTTCTGCTGGTTGCCGCCGCTGAGGTTGCGCACCAGGTGCTCGGGATGGGGCGGGCTGATCTTCAACGCCTTGATGTACTTCCCGACCAGCGCGTCCTGCTGCTCGCGCGGCACCGGCCTGGTCCACCCCCTGGTGGCCTGGAGTGCGAGGATGATGTTCTCCCTGACCGTGAGATCGGGAACGAGCCCGTCCGCCTTCCTGTCCTCCGAGCAGAAGGCGATCCCGTGGCCCATCGCCGCGCGCGGCGTGCGCAGCGCGGCCGGCGTCCCGCCGACCGCGATCTCTCCCCCGCCCGCGTGGTCGGCCCCGAAGAGCAACCGCGCCACTTCCGTACGGCCTGAGCCGAGCAGCCCCGCGAGTCCGACGACCTCGCCCTCGTGAATGGTGAGCGTGAAAGGCTCGATCGCTCCCGGACGGCCCAGCTCGCGCGCCTCGACCAGCGGCGCGTCGAACCTCTTCGCCTCGCCGTGCAACCGCTCGAGCTCCTTGAGCTCCTGGCCGATCATCTTGCCGACCAGCTCCACCTGGGACAGCTCGCTGACCAGGTACTCGCCCACCCGCCTGCCGTTGCGCAGGATCGTCATACGATCGGCGATCTCATAGATCTGATCCAGGAAGTGGGACACGAAGAGGATCGCGATGCCCTCGCCCTTGAGCGTCCGCATCACCTTGAACAGCTGCGCCACCTCACCCGCGTCCAGGCTGGAGGTCGGCTCGTCGAGAATCAGCACGCGCGCCTCGATGTCGACGGCGCGGGCGATGGCGACCATCTGCCGCACGGCCAGGGAGTAGGCCTCCAGCGGCGCCGAGACGTCCAGGTCGAGATCGAGCCTGGCGAGCAGTTCGGCGGCCCTGGCGCGCATCCGCTTCCAGTCGATGCGGCCCCTCTTCCTCGGCTCCCTGCCGATGAAGATGTTCTCGGCCACCGAGAGGTTCGTGCAGAGGTTCACCTCCTGGTAGACCGTGCTGATCCCGGCCCGCTGCGCCTCCAGCGGCCCGGTGAAGGCGACGGGGACACCGTCGAGGTCGATGGTGCCGGTGTCGACGGGATGGACCCCGGTGAGCACCTTGATCAGGGTGGACTTCCCCGCGCCGTTCTCCCCCATCAGCGCGTGCACCTCACCGGGCAGCAGCCGGAAGTCGACACCGTCCAGGGCCTTCACCCCGGGGAACTGTTTGCCGATCCCGGTCATGCGCAGGATCGGCTCGGGTACCGCCATCACGACGTCCCTCTCCTTCTTCACGGGGCGCCCCTCCTGGCCGCCCACCCTCTTCACCGCCCACCCGACAAGCGGCCCTTCCTCCACGACCCGCCCGGCCTCCAACCGGAGGATGCGAGCGCCCAGGGAGGGACACCCGGAGCCGGAGAGCCGGCTCCCGGACACTCCGGGCGCCGGCGACCGGAAACTCCGGGGATCGAGGACGCGGCCCGGAGGCCGGAGTGTCCGGGAGCCGCAGGCCCGAGGCGCGCCGAGCTCCGGAGACTCGAGCCTCAAAGCCCGGAGACGCTCCGGGCCCGGATACATCACGCCCGAGGCGCCCCGTGGGGCCGTTCGGTCAGTACTTGCGGTTCGGGAGCGCGGTCTTGGCCTGCTCCTGCGTGAACGTCGTCTCCTCCGTCACCACGCGAGCCGGCACCGTCTCACCCTTGACGACCTTCTTCGCCAGGTCCATCAGCTGCGGGCCGAGCAGCGGCGAGCACTCGACGATGTAGTTGATCTTTCCGTCGGCCAGCGCCTGCATGCCGTCCTTCACCGCGTCCACGGTGATGATCTTGATGTCCTTGCCCGGCACCTTGCCCGCGCCCTCGATGGCCTCGATCGCGCCCAGGCCCATGTCGTCGTTGTGCGCGTACAGCACGTCGATGTCGGGGTTCGACTTCAGGAAGGCCTCCATGACCTCCTTGCCCTTCGCCCTGGTGAAGTCGCCGGTCTGCGAGGCGATGACCTTGAACTTGGGGTCCGCGCCGATCACCTCGGCGAAGCCGGCCTTGCGGTCGTTGGCGGGTGCGGAGCCCGTGGTGCCCTGAAGTTCAACGATATTCACGGGGTCTGTGGAATTGTTGAACGATTCGACGAGCCATTTACCCGCCTTGCGGCCTTCCTCGACGAAGTCGGATCCGAGGAAGGTCTTGTAGAGAGTGGTGTCCTTGGAGTCCACCGCCCTGTCGGTGAGGATCACCGGGATCTTGGCGTCGCGCGCCTCCTTCAGCACGGTGTCCCACCCCGACTCCACCACCGGCGAGAAGGCGATCACGTCCACCTTCTGCTGGATGTAGGAGCGGATGGCCTTGATCTGGTTCTCCTGCTTCTGCTGGGCGTCGGAGAACTTCAGCGTGATGCCGCTCTCCTTCGCCGCCTCCTGGACGGACTTGGTGTTGGCCGTACGCCATCCGCTCTCCGCGCCCACCTGGGAGAAGCCCATGGTGATCGAGCCGTCGTCCGCACCTGACGCGCCGCCGGAGCCTCCTGAACCGCAGGAGGTGAGCGCGGCCGCCGTGAGCCCCGCGAGCACCAGGGCCGAGATCCTCTTCAACACGTTGGGGGGTGTCCTCTCTGATTGTTAGCGCTAACATTCGCGTCTGCGACGTCGCGCCTCGCTCCTGATCCGGTACGACCACCAGGCCGTACCGGTCCTGCCACTTCATCCGGCCGAGCTACGGCGCCAGGCCGTACCTCGCCCTCGCCACCCGACCGGTTCGCGTCACCGGCCAGGCCGTGCCGCACCGGTGCCTCCTGACTGGCACGTGCTGCCAATCAGGCCCTGCTGCACCAGTCGGCCCGTCTCGCCCTACCAACCAGGCTGTACCGCACCGGACCAACCAGGCTGTACCGCGCCGGCGCCGCTGCCTCGTCCTGCGCTACCGGCTACGTCCCACTTTGCTGTCGGCACCTGACCGGTTCGTGCCACCGGCCAGGCCGTACTGCGCTGTTGCCTCCTGACCCGTATGCGCTGCAAGCCAGGCCCTACCGCACCGGCCGGCCCGTCTCGCGCTGCGAGCAAGCCGTGCGTGTCACCGTTTTCTGGCCGGCACGCGCTGCCGGTCAGGTCGTAGCCTGTCGTTGCCTCCTGGCCGGGAGCGCGTCCTAGCCAGACCGTCTCCGTCCTCCCGGCAAGCCGGGTACGGCTACCGCCCCGCCGTACTCGCCCTCGCCACGAAGGAGGGCGACACCACGAGCCTTTCGCGCTCACCCGAGCCCCCGATCTGCCGCAGCAGCACCTCGATGCTCTGCCTGCCGACCGCGTCGAAATCCTGTCTGATGGTCGTGAGCGGCGGGGAGAAGAACTCCGACTCGGGGATGTCGTCGAAACCGACGACGCTCACCTGGTCGGGCACCCTCACCCCCCGCTCGGTGAACGCCCGCAGCACGCCCAACGCCATCTGGTCGTTGGCCACGAACACCGCGGTGACGTCCTTCATGTTCGCCAGGCTGCGCCCGGCCTCGTAGCCCGAGCGCGGGCTCCAGTCCCCGGCGAGCGGTTCGGGTCCGTCACGACCCGCCGCGGCCAGAGCCGCCCGCCATCCGGCCACCCGTCCCTCGGCCTCGAGCCAGTCGGACGGCCCGCGCACGTGCCAGACCGTCTCGTGCCCGAGCGACAGCAGGTGCTCGGTGGCGAGCCTGCCGCCCTCGACCTGGTCGACGCAGACGACGGGGACCCCGCCTGCCTGTCCGCCCTCGACGGCGACGGTCGGGATGCCGCCCGGCAGGTCGGTCAGCGCCGTGGCGGCCGAGCGCTGGGGCGCGACCACGACGATTCCGTCCACACCCTGGTCGGCGAGGTAGTCGAGGGCATCGAGCACCCCTCTCCTGTCGATCGATTTGAGGCTGACGATGCTGACGAAGTATCCGGCCGATCTGGCGGCCTGTTCGATGCCGTAGACCGTGCTGGCGGGGCCGTACAGGGTGGTGTCGAAGCTGACCACACCGAGCGTCCTCGAGTGCTTGGTGACCAGCGCGCGGGCGACGAGGTTGCGGCGGTAGCCGAGCTTGCCGATGGCCGCGAGCACCCTGGCGCGGGTCTCTCCGCGCACGTTGGGGTGGTCGTTGAGCACCCGTGAGACCGTCTGGTGCGACACGCCCGCCTCCTTGGCCACATCGGCCATGACTGGCGGTCGGCGCGCATCGGTCGCTCCCACGGCTTGCTCCTTTCTTGTCTGGGCAAGACTGTGAGCGCTAACACTAGGGAGCGTCAAGGGTCTGCACGATTACGGTCCGGTCACACGAAACCTGCTGTTAACGCCCCTTGACGGCCGACCCGCCCGCCTCGTTAACTGGTGGCCCGCCCAGGACGGCGCCCAAGGCCGGCGTCAGAGCGTGGAACCACATGGTGGAGGTGACTGCCGCGAGGAAGGGAACACCGGAACCCCGCGGACATGGAGGGTCGACAAGCCGCAGAGCCAGACAGCCCGTGGAAGATCACTTTCCTGACGCAGGCGGCCGCCGTCGGGCGACCAGCAGCGGGGCCGCGGAACGGCACCGGCCCCGCCCCTCCCCGCGCCCACACGCCTCGCGGGGGAACGATCGGGAGAACCGGAAGGCGGGAGCTGTCACGACCGGCCCGTGGAGTCGCGGATGACCAGCTCGCACGGCATCCGGTGGACACCGGGCGTGGCCCTGCCGTCGATGGCGGCGAACAGGTGCTGGGCCGCGGTCCTGCCGAGCATCTCGAGGTTCATGTCCACCGTGGTCAGCGCGGGTCGCGTCTCGGTCGACAGGACCTCCCAGTTGTCGTAGCCCACCACCGCGAGGTCGTCAGGCACCCGCCGTCCGCGCTCGCGGGCGATCTCCACGAAACCCGCCGCGATCTGGTCGCTCCCGCAGAACACCGCGTCGATCTCAGGCTCGGCCATCAGCAGCATCTCGGCGGCATGCCGCCCCCACCGCTGCGACCATGGCCCGCACAGCGTCTGTCCCGTCTGCGCCACCCCCGCCTCGGCCAGGGCCAGGCGCAGCCCCTCCTCGCGGTCCCTGGCGGCCTTGTAGTGCGCGGGGCCCGTGACGTGCGCGACGCGCCGCCGTCCCATGGCCAGCAGGTGACGTACCGCCATGGCCGCCCCGCCCACGTCGTCGGGCACGAAGGAGACGTCGGCGGGATCCTCCGAGGGGCCGTAGGCGTAGACCACCGGCACCGGGACGTCGCTGCTCACCGACGGCCGGGGGTCGGTGCTCTCGCCGACCACGATCAGCCCGTCGATCCTGCGCGAGAGCAGCGCCCTCAGATGGTGCTGCTCCCTGATGGCGTCGCCCCTGGCGTCGCAGAGCAGCACCGCCATCTCGCCCGCGCCGAAGGCGTCCTCGGCGCCGAGGAGCACGGGGATGCCGAACCTGCCCGCACTGTCGGAGGTGAGCAGCCCCACGGTGCGGGTCTGGCCGGACAGCAGCCCTCTGGCCAGTTCGTTGGGCTGGAAGGCGAGCTCCCGCGCCGCCTCCAGGACCCTCTGGCGGGTGGAGTCGCGCACGTCCTGCCGTCCGTTGAGCGCCTTGGAGGCCGTCGCGATCGAGACGCCCGCCAGGGCGGCCACATCGGTAATGGTCGGCCGAAATCCTTTTCGCACACCAGAGACAGTACATGCCATTGACACCGCTCAGTGTTTCTCTTACGTTTCCGAAAACCTTTTAGTTCGCTGCGGGGGACGGTTTCAGAGGAGAGACAGCCATGAGACGTGTGGTGACCGGAATCGCGCTCGCTGCATTGTTAACGCTAACAGCATGTGGCGGCGGCGAAACGCCGCAGGAGGGCGCCGCCGTCACGATCACGATGTGGACCAGGGCCGCGACCCAGGCGCAGAGCGAGCGCCTGGTGAAGGCCTACAACGCCGGCCACAAGAACCAGGTGAAGCTGACCGTCATCCCGACCGACAACTACCAGCCACGGATCGCGGCGGCGGCCGGGGCCAAGCAGCTTCCCGACGTCTTCGCCGCCGACGTGATCTTCGTGCCGAACTACACCTCGCAGGGCCTCTTCCTGGACATCACCGACCGGATCGACGCCCTGCCGTACAAGGCGGGTCTGGCGCCGAGCCACATGAAGCTGGGCACCATGGACGGCCGCCAGTACACGCTCCCCCACACCCTCGACCTGTCGGTCTGGTTCTGGAACAAGGACCTGTACGCCAAGGCCGGGCTCGACCCGGAGAAGGGCCCGAAGACGCTGAAGGAGTTCGCCGAGCACGCCACGGCCGTCCAGGACAAGCTCGGCGGGGACGGCAAGGTCCACGGCACCTTCTTCGGCGGCAACTGCGGCGGCTGCTACGTCTTCACCTTCTGGCCCTCGGTCTGGGCGGCCGGAGGGCAGATCATGAACGCCGAGGGAACCGCCTCCCTCAACGACCAGGCGGCGATGAGCGAGGTCTTCGCCATCTGGCGCGGGCTCTACGACAAGGGCGTGACGGGGCCGACGGCCAAGGAGGAGCAGGGACCGACCTGGACCGGCTACTTCGCCAAGGGCGAGATCGGCGTCATGCCGATGCCCTCGACCACGCTCGGTCTGATGCCCGCCGACCTGAAGATCGGGGTCGCCCCGATCGCGGGCCCCTCAGGGGGCGAGTCGACGTTCGTCGGCGGGGACTCGGTCGGGATCTCCTCCACCACCGAGCACGCCGACGCGGCGTGGGAGTTCCTGTCGTGGACCGTCTCGGACGAGGCGCAGGTCGAGGTCATGGCCAAGAACAAGGACGTGCTGGCCAGGACCGACCTGGCCGCCAACGCCCACTCCGCCAAGGACCCCAGGGTGGTCCTGATCAACTCGCTGGTCGCCAAGGGGCAGACGCCGTACGCGCCGCGTTTCGGCCAGACGTTCAACGACCCGCAGGGCCCGTGGCTGCGGCTGGCCCGTGAGGCGATGTTCGGCGACACCACCAAGGTGGCACGGCTCAACGCCGAGGTCACCGCCTCGTTGCAGCAGTAGGAGAGACCCTTGCGACTGACCGCCGCCCGTTCCAGGCGGGCGATGGGCTGGGTCTACGCCGCGCCCACCGCCCTGATCGTCGGCGTGCTGTTCCTCGCCCCGCTGGTGCTGGTGGTGTGGATGTCACTGCACCGCTGGCCGCTGCTCGGCAGCGCCGCGTTCAACGCCCCTGCCAACTACCTCAAGATCGCCGGCAATCCGCTCTTCCTCGACGCGGTGCTCTTCACGCTGAAGTACACCGTGATCACCACGGTCCTGCTCTCGCTGGTCGCCCTCGGCCTGGCCCTGCTGGTGCAGGAGCGCAGGCCGGGGATCACCTTCTTCAGGACCGCGTTCTTCCTGCCTGGCGCGGTGGGCTTCGCGGCCGCCGCGCTGCTGTTCTACGGCCTGCTGAACAACGACTTCGGACCCATCGACCCTCTCCTGCGGGCCGTCGGCCTCATCGACGAGCCGGTCAAGTGGATCGGCACCCCCGACATGGCGCTGTTCTCGACGATCGCGCTCGTGGTGTGGCGGTTCGCGGGGTTCAACATGCTCATCCTGCTGACGGGGCTCCAGGCGATCCCCGTCGAGGTCTACGAGGCGGCCAGGAGCGACGGCGCAGGGCGCTGGCAGATCTTCACCAGGATCACCCTGCCGCTGCTGCGCCCGACGCTGGCGTTGATGCTGATCCTCAGCGTCACGGGCTCGCTGCTGGCCTTCGACCAGTTCTTCGTCTTCACCAACGGCGGCCCCGACAACAGCACCGTCTCGATGGTCATGGTCATCTACCGCGAGGCGTTCTTCCGCTTCGACCTCGGCGGCGCGGCGGCGCTGTCGGTGGTGCTGCTGGTGGCGCTGGTCGGCCTGAATGCGCTGATGATGCGGAGACTGCGATGAGGAGAGAACCCGACGCGGCGAGCGGAGCGGCCCGCGAGGGACGAACGGCCCGCGCAGAGAGTGAGGAGAGGTGAACGACCGATGACGCGGCGTTACACCACCCTGTCGGCCCTGGCCGTGCTGTTCCTCTTCCCGCTGGTGTGGAGCGGCTGGGCCTCCTTCGAAGACCCGTCGAACTACCTGGAGATGGCCCGTTTCGGCGAGGGCGTCGGCACCTACGCCACCAACAGCGTGCTGGTCTCGGCCATGACGGTGGCGGGCACGCTCGTCGTCGCGGCCCTCGGCGGCTACGCCTTCGCCCGGTTCGACTTCCCCGGCAAGAACCTGCTGTTCCTGGCCACGCTGGCGATCCTCATGGTTCCCTACGCCACCATCCTCATCCCGCTGTACGTCCTGCTCGGCTACCTCGGCCTGCAGAACTCCCTGGTCGGGCTCTCGCTGGTGTTCGTGATGTTCCAGCTGCCCTTCGCCCTGTTCATGATGCGCAACGCCTTCGAGGCGGTGCCGCGTGAGCTGGAGGAGGCGGCGATGGTCGACGGCTGCGGCACCTTCCTGGCCTTCCTGCGCGTCCTGCTGCCCGCCGTACGGCCGGCGCTGGTGACGGTCGGCCTGTTCGCCTTCCTCGCCTCGTGGAACGACTTCTTCGCGCCGCTCATCCTGCTCAACGACGGCGCGTCCTTCACCCTGCCGGTCGCCGTGGTCAGCATGACGCAGCAGACCTTCGGCGCCATCGACTACGGCGTGTTGCAGGCGGGCGTCATGGTCATGGCGCTGCCCTGCCTGATCCTCTTCGTCCTCCTCCAGCGCCACTACGTGCGCGGATTCATGTCAGGAGCTCTGCGTGGCTAACCCCGTCCTGCCCTCCTCCGGCGCGCTGTCTCCTCTCGGGCTCGACGCGGTCAGGCTCGCGCCCGGTTTCTGGGGCGACCGCGTGGCGCTGAACAGAGAGGTCACGATCGCGCACGCCCATGAGTGGATGGAGCGCGAAGGCTGGATCGGCAATTTCCGCGGCGAGCTGCCCAGGCGCGGCAGGGAGTTCAGCGATTCGGAGATCTACAAGCTGCTCGAGGCCATGGCCTGGGCCGGTCATCCGGATTTCGCCGAGCTCGCGCTCACCGTGGTCAAGGCACAGGAGGGCGACGGCTACCTCAACACCAGGTGGAGCGGCAGCCGCTACACCGACTTCGAGTGGGGCCACGAGCTCTACTGCTACGGCCACCTGATCCAGGCGGGGGTGGCCAGGCTGCGCACGCACGGCCAGGACGCCTTCACCGAGGCCGTGCGCAAGGCCGCCGACCACGTCTGCCGCCGCTTCATGGACGGCACGGAGACCTGCGGGCACCCCGAGCTGGAGATGGCCATGGTCGAGCTCTACCGGGCGACCGGGGTCGAGCGCTACCTGGAGCTGGCCCGCCGCCTGCTGGAGCGGCGCGGGCTGCCCGCGCTCGGCCCGATCCACCTGGGCGCCGCCTACTTCCAGGACGACCTTCCCGTACGGCAGGCGACGACGCTGCGCGGGCATGCCGTACGGGCGCTCTACCTGGCCTGCGGCGCGGTCGACGTCGCGGTGGAGACCGGCGACGACCAGCTGATGGAGGCGGTGCGGTCGCAGTGGGAGCGGGCGGTGGCGCGCCGTACCCATCTGACGGGCGGGATGGGCTCGCGCCACGCCGACGAGGGGTTCGGCGAGGACTTCGAGCTGCCGCCCGACCGCGCCTACGCCGAGACCTGCGCGGGGATCGCCTCGATCATGCTGTCGCACCGGCTGCTGCTGGCCACGGGCGAGGTGGTCTACGCCGACCTGGCCGAGCGGACCCTGTTCAACGTCCTGGCGACGGGGGTGGCGCTGGACGGGCGGTCGTTCTTCTACTCCAACCCGCTGCAGGTGCGGGTGCCTGCCGAGCCGTCCGACGGGATCAACCTGGGGCACAGCGGCGGGCTGCGCTCGCCGTGGTTCGCGGTGTCGTGCTGCCCGAGCAACATCGCCCGCACCTTCGCCTCTCTGGGCTCCTACCTCGCCGCCGCCGACCCTTCAGGGCTGCGGATCCACCACCACACTCCTGCGGTGATCGAGGGCGCGGGCCTGCGCGTGGCGGTCGAGACCGGCTACCCCTGGTCCGGCGGGGTGGGGGTGCGGATGCTGGCCGACGGGCGCGGGCGGCTCTCCCTGCGGGTGCCTGCGTGGGCGGAGGGGGCGACCGTCGGGTACGGCCCCGCTCAGGCAGCCGACCTCGCGCGGCGGGAGGCGCCCTTCCCAGCAGGCGCCCGCGACGAGGTCGCCGCGCGCACGCGGATCGTCAGGGACGCGACGCCGGGATACACGGCCGTCGAGGGTGAGTGGCGGGCAGGCGACGTCGTCACGCTCGACCTGCCGATGGCCCCTCGATGGACCTTCCCCGACCGCAGGGTGGACGCGCTGCGCGGCACCGCCGCCGTGGAGCGGGGCCCGCTGGTCTACTGCGCCGAGTCCGTCGCCGACGAGCCGCCGCTGGCCGGCCTCTCGGCCCGCCTCACTCCCCCGGTCGAGCACGCCGGACCTTCGGGCGTGGTCGAGCTGGAGGTCGAGGCCGTGCTCGGGGAGGAGGAGAGTGCGGGCTGGCCCTACAGCTCGCGACCTGCGCAGCCCGCGACCACCGGTACGAGCCTGCGGCTGGTGCCGTACCACCGGTGGGGCAACGCGGGCCCCGCCACCATGCGCGTCTGGCTGCCCACGACCGGTTAGGGGGCCCGGGCCCTGCCGGTCGCGGATGGTTCTACGCTGGACGCCGTGAGCGTGCTGATCGATCCGCCCAACTGGCCAGGGCCCAGGGGCCTGCTGTGGTCCCATCTGGTCAGCGACACCTCCCTCGAGGAGCTGCACGCGTTCGCCGCCCTGCTCGGGGTGCCGGAGAGGGCCTTCGACAGGGACCACTACGACGTGCCAGAGACCGTCCACCAGCGCGCCGTCGCCCTGGGCGCCGAGCCGGTCAGCTCGCGCGAGCTGCTGTCGCGCCTGATCGCGGCCGGTCTGCGCCGCCGCAGGCGTCGCGAACCCGCCTCTGGCTGACCCCGCGCCTCCGAGGAGGCGCGGGGTCACGGGTCGTGCGGCCGTCACCTCAGCCTGGCGGTCGGGGCTGGTGGCGGCTGAGGAAGGTGTCCACTCCGTCGGCGATGAGGCGGTCGGTGAGATCCTGGCCAAGGGTCGCGCCGATGGAGCTCACGATCAGATGGGGGTAGACGGTCAGGCCGAAGAACTGGATGACGGCGACCTCCATGTCGGCGATGGCCAGCTGGCCGCGTGCGCACAGGTCGCCGAAGACCTCGCCGAGGGCGGCGGCGGACCGGCCCGGCCCGCGCTGCTGGTAGGACCGGCCGAGCTCGGGGAAGCGGCGCAGTTCGCTCGTGACGAGGTTGCGCAGCGCCAGCCTCGAAGGATCGGTGGCCGCCTCCACCATGGCGCGCGCGGTGCGCGTGAGGGCCTCGCGCGCGTCCCCGGTGTCGACGAGATGGGCGCGGACCTCGGCCAGTGTCGCGTGCGCCTCGTCCATGGCCTGCCCGATGACCTCCGTGAACAGCTCTTCCTTGCTGCGGAAGTGGTTGTAGACGGTCACCTTGGACACGCCCGCCGCGGCGGCGATCACGTCCATGTTGGTGTCGAACCCGTCACGGACGAACATGTCGCGGGCGGCGGCCACGATGGCCTGCCTGTTGCGTTCGGCGCGCTTGCCCGACGGGGCGGGCGATCTGCTGGTGTCTCTGGCCACGGCCGCCATCCTACCCAGAACTTAACTATTGAGTACAGGCCAACTGTCCTGTACCGTACAGTTAAGTTTGTTGGAGCTGGCAACCCCTTGACCGGAGGACCCGATGATCTCCCCCTCGACCGTCACCACCCCTGGACGGCATCTGCGAGTGCCCGGAGCCCGCCTGCACTACGAGGTGCGCGGCCAGGGCCCCCTCGTGGCGCTCGTCGGCGCGCCGATGGACGCCACGTCTTTCGCGCCGTTGGCCGAGCTGCTCGCCACCGACCACACCGTGCTCACCACTGATCCTCGCGGCATCAACCGCAGCCCGCTCGACGACCCGAGCCAGGACTCCACGCCGGAGCTGCGTGCCGACGACCTGTCCCGCCTGCTGGCCCACCTGGACGCCGGTCCTGCCGTCGTCTTCGGTTCCAGCGGGGGCGCCGTCACCGCGCTGGCGCTCGCCCAGAGCCGTCCCGACCAGGTCCGCACCGTCATCGCCCACGAGCCGCCGGTGGTCGAGCTGCTCGACGACCGCGACCTGATCCACGCCCAGACCGACGACGTCATCGCCACCTATCTGTCCGGTGACGTCGTCGGGGCCTGGACGAAGTTCATGGCCCATGCCGACATCCACCTGCCCGAGGGCGCGATCGAGCACATGTTCGGCGGGGAGCGCGACCCCCAGCAGGTCGCGGACGAGCGTCGCTGGTTCGCGCACGAGCTGCGCGCGACCACCCACTGGCGGCCCGACCTGGACGCCCTCCGCGCGACCACGACCCGCATCGTGGTCGGCATCGGAGAGGACTCGGCCGGGCAGGAGTGCGACCGCACCTCCAGGGCGCTGGCCTCGGCCCTCGGCATCGAGCCCGTAATGTTCCCCGGCGACCACACCGGCTTCGCGGACGGTCCCGAGCCCTTCCTCCCCCCGCTGCGCGCGCTCCTGCGCACGAGCTGAACGGCGACCGGCCGCCGTCAAGACCACCGGCGCGCCGTCGCCCCGGGGGTCGAGCCGGTCAGCTCACGTAAGCTGCTGTTCCGCCTGATCGCGCCCGGTCCGGGCCGCCGCGGGCGACGTGAAGCCACCCCCGACCGCTCCCACGCCATCGAGGAGGCGCAGTTCGGCGCTCACGTTGGCCCTGGCGCGCGCCTCCCACAGGTCGTGGGCCCTGGCGGTCCGATAGAGGCGGGGCGCGTCGAGCAGGCGTCGCAGCACCTGGGCCCTGCCCGCCCTGAAGAGCTCGTCGGGAACGTGGCGATACTCCTCGCGCACCGCCCGCGCGTAGGCGTCGTAGTGCTCCCCCGCCAGCACCGCCAGGTCGGCGTCGCACAGGACGGCCCCGTTGGCGTCGCCCGCCCCCGCGGGGTCGTAGCCGGGGTCGTGGATGACGGTGAGGCGCACGAGCCTGGCCACCTCGGCGACCCTGCCCTCCGCCACCCCGCACCTCGGCAGCAGGGCCTGGGCGAGCTGGGCGCTGCGCTCCTCGTCCCATGCGGGCCTGCCGTCGTAGATCGCGTCGTGGAACCAGGCGGCCAGCCGTACGGCGTCGGCGTCGTCGGCGACCGGCGCCAGCGGCTCGATCGCGGCCAGGACGGCCCGCAGGTGGTCAAGGGTGTGGTAGCGGCGGTGCGGTTCGGACCAGCGGGCGACCAGCTCGGCGCCCACGGCCGTCGCCGCCCTCGACCGCCCGGCCAGCGCCGTCCATCCTTCGAGGAGAGTCTCCACCCCTGGAGCCTACTGAGCGCGCCCAGCCACAGGGAAAGGGGGCGAAGGGGTCAGCGCACGCCGCGCGGGCGGTACTGGATGCTGATCCTGGGCCCCACCGGCTTGGCCGTCTTGGGGATGGCGTGCTCCCACGTGCGCTGGCAGCTGCCGCCCATCACGATGAGGTCGCCGTGGCCGAGGTCGTGGCGCACCGTCGCGCCACCGCCCCCGCGAGGGCGCAGGAGCAGCGCGCGGGGCGCGCCGACCGAGACGATGGCGACCATCGTGTCCTCGGTGCTGCCGCGCCCGATCGTGTCACCGTGCCAGGCGACGCTGTCGCGCCCGTCGCGGTAGAAGCACAGCCCCGCCGTGGCGAACGGCTCGCCCAGCTCGGCGCCGTAGTGCGCGTCGAGCGCCGCCCGCGCCTCCTCCAGCACCGGATCGGGCAGCGCCTGCCCCTCCTCGTAGAAGGCGAGCAGCCTCGGCACGTCGACGACCTTGTCGTACATGTGCCGCCGTTCGGCCCGCCACGGCACACCGGTGACGAGCCGTTCGAGCAGGGCGTCGGCCCCGCCGATCCAGCCCGGCCGGACATCGATCCAGGCGCCGTGGCCGAGCTGGACGCGCTTGACCGTGAGGGGCCCCGGCCCCTCCTCGGCGCCCAGGTCGAGCAGTGAACCCTGGAACAGCATGCGTCCAGGATAAATGAACTAATGTTCGATTGTCACATAGATCTTGCGCAGCTTCTCGTGCACCACCCACGTGCCCTGCCAGCCGTCCGGCAGCACCACTGTCGATCCGGGGCCCAGCTCGGTCACCTGCCCGTCCACGGTGGTGAGGGTGGCGCTGCCGCTCAGGATCTGGCAGATCTCGTGGAATCCGTCGCGCACGGCGGTGAAGGTGCCGGGTTCGCACTCCCACACGCCCGTCTCCGCGCCGCCCGCGCGCCACAGTTCGAGCGTCGACTCGCGCTGCCCCGTGAGGCTGGTGGGCTTGGCCACGGCGGGCGGCATCGCCACGGTGTAGGCGTCGTCCAGGTACGTCATCAGCGACCCGCGATCAGGTTGGCCAGCCGGGCGTAGCCCGAGGTGGAGGTTCCTCTGTCGTTCTCCCGCCGGTCGGCGGCCCTGAACAGGGTGTAGATGAGCTGGACTCCCGCGTAGCGCAGCGGCTCGGGCTCCCACTGACGCACCTGACGGCCCACCCACGGCAGCCCCGTGAGCTCGGTGTCGCGCCGCAGCACCAGGTCGCGCAGCGTGCGCCCGGCCAGGTTGGTGGTGGTCACGCCGCTGCCGACGTAGCCGCCGGCCCAGCCGAGCCCGGTGGAGTGGTCCAGGTGGACCGTGGAGCACCAGTCGCGCGGCACGCCGAGCACGCCGCACCAGGAGTGCTGGATGCGCGCGTCGGCCGCGGCGGGGAAGAGCTTGACCAGCATCCGCCACAGCGACTCGACGGTCCACTTCTGCGTGGCGCCGCGGTCGTCGGTGCGCGAGCCGTAGCGGTAGGGCACGCCGCGCCCGCCGATGGCGATGCGGTCGTCGGAGGTGCGCTGGGCGTAGATGTAGGCGTGTGCCTCGTCGCCGAGCAGCTCGCGCCCCTCCCAGCCCAGGTGCTTCCACACGTCGGCGGGCAGCGGCTCGGTGACGATCATCGAGCTGTTCATCGGCAGCCACTGGCGGCGCTGTCCCTCGATGCCCGCGGTGAAGCCCTCTGTGGCCCTGATGATGTACTCGGCCCTGACCACGCCTCTGTCGGTGATCGCCTCGCGTGGCTTGATCTGGGTGACGGTGGTGCCCTCGAAGATGTCGACGCCGAGCCCGGCGACGACGCCGGCCAGCCCGACGGCCAGCTTGGCCGGCTGAATCCTGGCGCAGTGGGGGCTGTAGGTGGCGTCGAGCGCTCCCGCGACGCGCAGCCGCTTCTCGCGCTCGTCGCGTTCGAGCAGGCGCAGGTCCTGCTCGCCGTAGCCCCACGCGCGCAGCTCGTCGAGCTCCTCGTGCAGGCGGCGGCGCTGGGCCGGGTTGGTGGCGGTGTGGATGAGACCGCCCTTGTGGATGTCGGCGTCGATGCCCTCGGCGTCGGCGACGCGGATGACCTCGTCGACGGAGGCGAACATCGCGTGCTGCAGGTCGATCATCGACTGGCGGCCGCGCGCCTTGGCGTGCCGTTCGCGTGAGCCGGCGAACTCGGCCGACAGCCAGCCGCCGTTGCGCCCCGATGCGCCGAACCCGGCGAACTCCTTCTCCAGGATGGCGATCCGCAGGTCGGGCTGCTCCTTCTTCAGGTAGTAGGCGGTCCAGAGGCCGGTGTAGCCGCCGCCGACGATCGCCACGTCGTAGTCGCGCGAGCCGGGCAGCGCCGCCCTGCGCTCGGGGATGCCGATCTGGCGGTACCAGAAGGAGACTCCTCCGTTGGCGAAGTCCTTGGTGAGGTTCACGTGAGCACAGCCTCCGCGTCGCTTTCGTCGGGTAGGAGGACGGAGTCAGCGACGCGCCAGGTCAGCGTCACCTCGTCGCCCACGCGAGCCTCGCTCAGGCCGCCGGCCTGCTCGCGGGCCAGGGCGGGCGAGCCGTCCGGCAGTTTCAGCTCCAGCTTGCGGCTGGAGCCCAGGTAGATCTCGCCGGTGACCGTCGCGGGCAGGGCGTTCCAGCCGGACTCGGCCTCGTGCCCCTGCTTGCGCACGGCCAGCCGCTCGGGCCGCACGACGAGCGCGCCGTCCCTGCCCTCGATCGAGCCGGGCACCCGCAGCAGCCGGGCGCAGGCGCCGAGGCCCTGGCCGTCGACGGGGCCGCGCAGGACGGTCGACTCGCCGAGGAACTTGGCCACGAACAGCGTCCTGGGCCGCTCGTAGAGCTCGGCGGCGGGGCCGACCTGCTCGATGCGGCCCTTGTTGAACACCGCGATCCTGTCGGAGAGCACCAGCGCCTCGTCCTGGTCATGGGTGACGTAGACGAAGGTGGTGCCGAGCTCGGCGTGGATGCGCTTGATCTCCAGCTGGAGCCAGTCGCGCAGCTTCTTGTCCAGGGCGCCGAGCGGCTCGTCCATCAGCAGGACGCGCGGGTTGTAGACGATCGCGCGGGCGACCGCGACGCGCTGCTGCTGGCCTCCTGACAGCTCGCGCGGGTAGCGGTGACCGAAGTCGCCGAGGTGGACGGTCTCCATCGCCGCCGCCACCAGCTCGGCGCGCCTGGCCTTCGGCACCTTGCGCTGCTTGAGCGGGTAGGCGATGTTCTCGGCGACCGTCATGTGCGGGAACAGGGCGTAGTGCTGGAAGACCATACCCATGTCGCGTTTGTGCGGAGGGGTGGCGCCGATGGAGGCGCCGTCGACGGTCAGCTCGCCGCTGGTCTGCCTGACGAACCCGGCGATGATGTTGAGCGTCGTGGTCTTGCCCGAGCCGCTCGGCCCGAGCAGGGTCATGAACTCGCCGGGCTCGATCGCCAGCGACACGTCGTCGACGGCGACGAAGTCGGCGTAGGTCTTGGTGAGGCCGGTGAGCTGGATGCTACTTGGCACGGGTCCTCCTGGCGACGAAGAAGGTGGCGACCAGGACGAGCGTCGTGGTGAGCACGATGATCATCGTGGCCGCTGCGGCGATGGTGGGATCGGTCTCGCGGGTGACGCTGGCGTACATCTTCACCGGCAGCGTCTGCAGGTAGGGGCTCTGGATGAACAGCGAGACGACCACCTCGTCGAAGCTGGTCACGAAGGCGAACAGGGCACCCGAGGCGACTCCGGGGGCCACCAGCGGCAGCGTCACGCTGCGGAAGGCGGTCCACCTGCTCGCCCCGAGGCTGGCCGCGGCGTCCTCGAGCCGCCTGTCGAAGCCGCGCAGCGACGCCGTGACCGGGATGATCACGAACGGCAGGGCGAGCACGGTGTGCGCCATGACGAACCCGGCCAGCGTGCCGACGAGCTGGAGCTTGAGGAAGACCGCGTAGGTGCCGATGGCGAGCACGACACCCGGCACGATCATCGGCGCCAGCATGGAGCCCTGGGCCAGCGCCAGGCCCCTGATCTTCGCCCTGGTCAGGCCGAGCGCCGCAGCCGTCCCGAGGACGGTGGCCACGACCGTGACCAGCAGCGCCACCTGCACCGAGGTGCCGAGCGCCGACATCCAGGCGGGGTCGCCGAAGAAGTTGGCGTACCACCGGGTGGAGTAGCCGTCGGGAGGGAACTTCAGCGACGGCTTGTCGGTGAAGCTCAGCGGCACCACGATCAGCGCCGGTGCGACCAGCCACACGCCGATCAGGGTGCAGAAGGCCCAGAGCAGGCCGCGGGCCCTCATCCGGTCACCTTCCTTCCCGTACGGCGCAGCGTCACGGCCAGCAACGCGATCATGGCGAGTGTCAGGCCCAGCAGGACCACGCCCATCGCCCCTCCCCTGCCCCACTTGAGCAGGCCGTTCACCTGCGTGAAGATCTGCTGGGAGATCAGCGCGTCGGTCGGCGAGCCCAGCAGCGCGGGGGTGACGTAGAAGCCGAGCGCGCTGATGAACACCGTCAGGCAGCCCGCGGAGACGCCTGGCAGCGACTGCGGCACGTACACCTGCAGGAACGCCTTGACCGGGTGCGCGCCCAGGCTGGTCGCGGCCGACAGCAGCCGCCTGTCGATGCCGCTCATCACCGCGTACAGCGGCAGCACCATGAACGGCATCAGCAGTTGCACCATGCCGATGACCACGCCGGTCTGGGTGCGGATGAGGCTGAAGGGCCCCATCCCGATCGCGCCCAGCGCCTTGTTGATCACGCCGGTGTCCTGGAGCAGGATCACCCAGGCGAAGGTGCGCACCATGAGGCTGGTCCAGAACGGCACCAGCACCAGCAGGGTGAGGACCGCCTTGGCCCTCGGCCCCGCGATGGTCATCGCGTAGGCGTAGGGGTAGGACAGCGCCAGCGCGACCAGCGTCACCCAGAAGGCGGTGCTGAACGTGCGGCCGAGCACCTGCATGTTGGCCTGTTCGCCGAAGAACCAGGCGAAGTTGCCCAGCCCTGGCTCCGGGTCGGTGAACGCGCTGACCAGCATGGACAGCAGGGGGTAGAGGAAGAAGACGCCGAGCGCGATCAGCGCGGGCAGGATCAGGAGCGCGGGCCCCGCCGTTCTCTCTTTCACGGCGTGCTCAGCCTCCGAGCCAGGCGGACCACTTCTCGATCATCTCCGGCTGGTTCTCCGCCCACCACTTGTCGTCCACCGTGAGCCGCTTGTCGGCGACCTCAGGGCGGGTGGTCAGGAAGGAGGTGCCGAGCTCGTCGAGCTTGGGCTTGGCGTCGGTGTTGATGGGCGAGTAGGAGGTCAGCTCGGTGAGCTTGGCCTGCTGCTGGGCGCCCAGGTAGTAGTTGATCATCGCCATGGCGGCCTTGGGGTTCTTGGCGTTCTTCGGCACGGCCAGCGAGTCCATGATGGGCATCCACTGGTTCCACTGGACGTCGAACGTGCCGCCGTTCTTGATACCGGCGTAGGCGCGGCCGCTCCACATCATGACCATGTCCACCTCGCCGGACTCCAGCAGCTGCTGGGACTCGGCGCCGGTCTTCCAGAAGACCAGGTCGGCGCGGACGGTGTCGAGCTTCTTGGTCGCCCTGGGGACGTCGAGCGGGTAGAGCTTGTCGGGGGCGACACCGTCGGCGACCAGCGCGGCCTCGAACGGGCCTGGCGCCGAGTCACCGGGGTTGCCGGGGATGGCGCGCTTGCCGGGGAACTTGGCGGTGTCGAAGAAGTCGGCCCAGCCCTGCGGCGGGTTGGCGCCGAACTTGTTCTTGTTGTAGGCGAGGACCATGCCGTACTGCATCGCGGGGACGCTGCACTCGGTGGCCAGGCCTTCGGGGACCTTCGACTTGTCGATGATCTTGTAGTCGAGCGGCTGGAGGAGCTTGCCGCACTGCGCCGCGGCCCAGATGGAGTCGGTGTCCACGACGTCCCACGTGACGTTGGCGGAGTCGACCTGGGCCTTGACCTTCGCGTAGTCGGTGGGGCCGTCCTGCAGCACCTGGGCGCCCGACTCCTTGGCGAAGGGGTCGATCGCCGCGTCCTGCTGGCCCTTCTGGTAGACGCCTCCGTAGGAGACGAAGGTCAGGTTGACGCCCTTCAGTGCGTCCTTCTTCACGACTCCGGACTTGGCTGGGCCGGAGCCGAGGTCGATGTCCGCGGGCGCCGCGGCGCCACCGCCGCAGGCCGCGGCGAGCAGCAGGGAGGCGGAGGCTACGGCCGTACCGGCCAGTCGCTTGGTTATGTTGAGCATGGTCTGCCCCCTCTGTAATGGAGAAACGGGGTGTCAGTCAGGGGTTGGCGGGCTGATGATCCAGAGGACCTCCGCGTCGTCGTCTCCGTCGTTGACGACGCGGTGCGGGATGGAGGTGCGGTACTCGACGCTGTCGCCGGGCTCCAGCCGGCGCGGGATCGCCTCGCCGAGGTGGACGGTGACCGTGCCGCGCAGCACGAGCAGGATCTCCTGGGAGTCTCCGTGGGTGTACTGGTCGTCCCCTGTGGAGGCGCCGGGCTCGAACTCGCCGCTGTACACCTCCAGGTTCTGGAGCGGGCGTTGCGAGATCAGGTACTTGCGTGAGCCGCGCCCCGCGTGCAGTTCGGGGCGCTCCGCCCTGCGAACGAGGCGGTGTCCTGTCGCCTGCTCCTCGTTGAACAGATCGGCGACCGTGATGCCGAGCGCCACGGCGATCCGCCGCAGCATGCCGACACTCGCGCTGGTCTGCCCGCGCTCCAACTGGCTGATGAAGCTGGCGCTCGCCTGTGCATGCGCAGCCAGACCCCTGACGGTCATCTGGCGCATGGTCCTGTAGGCACGGATCCGATCGCCCAAGGGCTCAGATGCCATCGAACGTCTCGATTCTCTGCACTGAACATTTTGTTAAGTAGCAATGAAGGGACCGTACAAACGCATCAACCGCCCCGACAAGGGGGCGGTTGATTACGAATCGGTCAAATGTGATGACGATCACGTCGGAGAACGTATCAGGAGGCCCGACAGAGCCGCTGGTAGCGGTGCATCCCCGCCTTCGGCGCGCAGGTCGTCGAGGTCGGACAGCACAAGCGCCAACGCCTCCATGCGAGGCAGCACCTGCGCCAGGTACCTGACCTTCGGCCGCCGAGATGTGGCTCTCTCCCTCGGTCCCGTCGGTGCCGCTCGAAGGCCGGCTTCTACAGCCGCCGGCCGAGGGCGAAGAGGAGGGTCATTCGGCGTCCGAGTCTGCCGACTCCACGGGCGGCGCGATCTGCAGTGGTGCAGCGGCCCCGCCGGCGATCTCGCGCCCTTGACTCAGTGTGTGGTCAAGCTGCCTGGCCAGGAGTGGGAGGGTCGCCGGAGGGAGATACGCGTCAGCGCCGGCATCGAGCAGTCGCCGGACCGGGCCGTGGTACCGAACTCCGAGTTCGGGGTCCTCGATCTCGGTGACGACGACGCGAGCCTTCGGGAACATCGATCGGAGCGCTCCGATCAGCTGTGGGCTGCCCGCAGGTACCAGCAGCACATCGGCCGTCGCGGGAGCCGCATGCATGTCGAGCACCACGTAGTCCGCCCCGAGCTGGGTGGACAACGCGACCCGAGCCGCGGTCGACAGCTCCATCGCGGTGGCCACGACCGTCACGCTCTCGTAGTCCGTCGGTGCTTGATCGCCGGCCCCATCCAGCGCGCCGCGTTCGACGATGGCGCCTTGGACCACGTCGACGGTGCTGGAGATCGTCGCGATCGACGCGCCGTCACGCGTGACGACCAGGTTCTCACCAGGCCGGAGGGCGTCGATGAGCGCCACGACGTCTTCGGGAAGGCGGGTCACGTCGATTCGCTGTGTGGAGCGTGGGGCGCGTTTGCGGATCACCATGCCTGGGACACGCTCACGGCTGCGAGGGCAGCCTGCGTCCCGCGCAGCCCCGGCCGCCCTGGCCGCCTACCGAAGTTGCCTGCTCCGAAGGCGCCGCTCAACCAGGTGATCACGTGAGTCCCTTCTGATGCTGTGATCTTGTTGGATGCGACGACACCCTCATTGGTTCGAGGCGGCGTCCGAGTTTCCCTCATCGACCATGCCTGCGCCCGTCCACGGCGGGACGCGGATGGGACCCGTCCCTGACCGCCAAGGCGCTGCGGGATCCGTGTCGATCTCGGAGGGTCGTGGTGCCTTCGAGCTCCGGCGCACGTCGAACGTCGGCCCGCGGTCCTCAGGCGTCTCCGGCTCCGCCGGCCTGTGGGCGCGAAGCGTCCTGGCCGTAGGCTCGCAGGAATGCCGCCACCGCCGCCTCCGCCAGCCGGTCGAGCTCGGCATCGGTGTAGGAGGCGCTCCCGCCGCAGAACATGACCCTGTTCACCGGGATCCACAGCAGCAGGCCCATGAGGTGGTCGGCGGCCAGCCGAGGGTCGTCCAGACGCAGCAGACCGCGCTCCTCCAGGCGCCCGAAGCAGCCCGTCAGCGTCTCCAGTACCCGCTCGAAGCCCTGCTCGTACCAGGTGCGGCCCAGATCCGGGAAGCGGTCGGCCTCGGCGATGATCAGCCGTCGCAGGCGCAGGACCTCGGGCCGCATGAGCGAGCCGAGGAACGCGCGGGCCAGCTCGCCCAGGGCCTTGCGAGGATCGTCGCTGTCGTCGAGCGTCGCCGTGATCACCCGGGTGAGGCCCTCGATCTCGCCGGTGGTGTCGAGCATGAGGTGGGTGAAGAGCTGCTCCTTGTCGGTGAAGTGCTTGTAGACCGTCTGCTTCGACACCGCCGCGAGGGTCGCGACCTCGTCCATGCTGGCGCCCACGTAGCCGTTGCGCAGGAAGACAGCCCTGGCCGCGTCGATGATCTGCCTGCGTTTGCGGGCCGTACGGCCTTCGTCCACGTCCGGTGCCATGTGATCCCCTCTGCCGATGGTCGGATAGTACTAGACAGTTCCGTACCCGGTAAGTACTGTACCGTCTAGTTCCCACCATGGACAGGATGGTAGCGATGGGTGATCTCCAGAAGCTGGTACAGGAAGCCGCCGACGAGCTGGTCGAGTCGGGCCAGGAGCGGGGCCTCCAGGTGGCCGTCTACCGTGACGGCCGGCAGGTCGTGGACGTGGCCGCCGGTGTGGCCGACCCCGAGAGCGGCAGGCCCGTGACGCCCGACACGCCCTTCTACAACTTCTCCATCGGCAAGGGCGCCACCGCCACCGTCGCCCACGTGCTCGTGGAGCGCGGGCTGTTCGGCTACGACACGCGCGTGGCGGAGCTGTGGCCGGAGTTCGGGGCGCACGGCAAGGAAGGCGTGACGGTGCGCCACGTGCTGACGCACACCGCGGGGGTGCCCGGCGTCCCGCTGGACACGACGCCGGAGGACGTCTGCGACTGGGGCACGATGGTCGCCGCGCTGGAGAACGCCGAGCTGTGGTGGGAGCCGGGCACCAAGATGGGCTACCACGCCTACACGTTCGGGTTCCTCGTCGGCGAGATCGTCCGGCGGGCCACCGGCAAGCCGATCTCGCAGGTGCTGCGGGAGGAGGTGAGCGGGCCGCTCGCCGTGGCCGACGAGCTCTACTTCGGCATGCCCCGGTCGGAGCACCACAGGCTCGCACGGCTGGAGGACGCCCCCATGGACATGTCGGCGTTCGCGGACATGCCCGAGGACCTGCCGATGTTCAAGGCCGGCCCGATGGACTTGATGCCCACCGCCGCGCTGGGCAGTCGCCCCGACTACCTGTCGGCCGACATCCCCGCGGGCGGCAAGACCTCGGCCAGGGCGATCGCGCGCATGTACGCCGCGCTGCTCGGCGAGGTGGACGGCACGCGGCTGATCTCGCAGGAGAGGCTGCGCGAGGTGACGGCCGTGGCCTACACCGGCATGGACGAGGTGTTCGGCATGCCGTCGGCGTGGGGGCTGGGCTACGCGATCGGCCGGCCGGGGTCCACGCCCGAGGAGACGCCGACGGTGTTCGGCATGGCCGGCGCCGGGGGGAGCGTGGCGTACGCCGACACCGCCTCCGGCCTCGCCTTCGCCGTCACCAAGAACCGGCTGGCCAACGACTTCGACACCGTCACCAAGCTCGGCGACATCGTCGCCCGCGGCTGAGGTGCTCCCCTGCCGCCGGACAGGTGAGCGCGCTCGAGCCGAGCAGACCGAAGGCCGGGCCTCGCGCGAGCCGTGAGGAGCAGGCCGCCTCATGCCTCATGCCCGGCTCGGCCCCTTCCGTCCGTCTGGGATCGGCTCTTCAGCGCGTGGACGTCGCTCACCAGCCCCACCGCTGGTTGTTCCCCCCGTGGCAGGTCCACTGGCCGACCCTGGCCCAGTCGGCCGTGCTCCATCCCAGGACTTCGAGGCACTTGCCGCTGTGGAGGTTGCCGATCAGTCCGTTGGACGTGTTCATGTACCACCGCTGGTTGTTCCCCCCGTGGCAGGTCCATTGACCGGCCACCGCTCCCTCGGCCGTGCTCCAGCCAAGGATCTCGAGGCACTTGCCGCTGTGGACGTTCTGGATCAGTCCGGTGGTGTAGCTGTAGTTCCACTGCTGGTTGTTGCCGCCGTGGCAGGTCCATTGACCGGCCTGCGCCCAGTCGGCCGTGCTGTAGCCGAGGATTTCTAGGCACTTGCCGCTGTGGAGGTTGCCGATCAGAGTGGATCTGACGCTCGATGACGCCACGGCGCTGGACACGCCGGAGGTCGTGCCGGTCAGGAACACTGCCGCGGTGACCAGGACGACCGATGCCGGCCTCACTCTTCGATGGGTCGTGGGCATGGGGACTCCCGCGTTGCTGGAGCGATCTGTTCCAGGAATGCTGGCGCAGGCAAGCGGGGTTCCGCATGGGTAGGCCCTACTCACCTTGCGCTCGACGCGGGCATGAAGGGGAGGACGCTGGTCCGCCAGGACCCTCCACCTGAGAACCCCACCGTCCGCCGGCTGGCGGCCCGGCGCTAGAAGCCCCTTGACCACTCCACGATGTTGCGCAGCGGCCGCCCCGACGTGAACCTGCGCCAGTTGTCCTCGAAGACCTCGAGGATCTGGCCGGACTCCTGGTCGGAGCCGCCCGCCGTGTGCTGGGTCAGCAGCGTGCGCGGGCAGCTCCACAGCGGGTGGTCGGGGGGCAGCGGCTCGGTCGCGGTGACGTCGAGCACCGCTCCGCCGAGCCGTCGCTCCCGCAGCGCGGCCACCAGCGCGTCCTCGTCGACCAGGGAACCGCGGCCCGCGTTGACGAAGATCGCCCCGCGCGGCAGGAGGGCCAGCCGCGCGGCGTCGACCAGCCCGGCCGTCTCCTCCGTGCCCGGCAGCAACCCCACGAGCACGTCGGTCTCGGGCAGCAGGGCGTCGAGCTCGCCCGCCGTCATCCTGCGCGAGTAGAGCGTCACCTCACACCCGAACGGCGCGAGCAGCTCGGCCAGCCGCCTCGCGATCGTGCCCGCGCCGAGGATGACCACCGAGGCGCCGGTCAGCAGCCGCAGCCCCGGCCGCAGCGGGGTGGTCGACCACTGGTGCCGCTCCCCCAGCCTGGCCAGCTCGTCCACGCCCCGGTAGAGGGCGAGGATTCCGGCCAGGCAGGTCTGCGCGACGGGGTCGGCGAAGGTACCCGTCAGGTTCGTCACGGTGATCCGCCGGCCGAGCTCGGCCCAGTCGAGCCCCACGTACCTGTCGATCCCCATGGACGACAGCTGCAGCCATCTGAGGCTCGCCGCCTGCTTCAGCCATTCGGGCGGGCAGTTGCCGACGGCGACCTCCGCACGCGCGAACGCCTCGGCGTCACGGTCGGTGTGCTCCTTCGGCTCGGCGAACCACACGGGGACCTCACCGGCGAGCGAGCGCACTCTGTCCTTCTCCGCCGCGGTGAGCGCCAGCTCCACATACAGCCTCATGGTTCCAGTGTGACCAGCCTTCGCCGTCAGAGCGCCGCCGTGGCGGTGACCAGGCCGGCGGGCGCGGCCATCTCCCTGAGCTGGTCGGCGAAGGCCAGCGCCTGCTCAGGCGTCATGCGCGGCTCGGTGCCTGTGTAGAACACCACGATGTCGCCCGAGGGCGAGCGCACGGGGGTGAAAGGAAGAAGAGGGGAGATCGCCATAGTGAGCATGATTCTTCCCTACGGCACCGACATTTTCCCGGCCATTTCCGGCCCTCCCACCGGCGCTCACATCCGGCTCCAAGCCGGACGCAAGCGCGCGGGGATACCTCTGGAGGGGTCGGCAACCGTTCTTCCAGCTTGGAGAGACCCTCGTGCGCATCGGTGCCCGCGTCCTGATCGGCATGACCGCCGCCACCACGCTCGCCCTGTCCTGCTCGACCGCCGCCTCCGCCGAACCCTCCACCGTGTGGAAGTGGGGCGCCCTCCACTCCACCGACGGGTGGGCCACCGCGTGGGGCAAGGTCTCGGTCGGCCAGTCGGGGCTGGTCGTGTCGGGCAACCTCGACGACTCCTACGGCAAGGGCTGCTCGTGGGCGCTCATCCGCTACCAGAACGCCCGCAACGGCCGCTGGCGGACGCACGGCGTCTACAACTGCGTCACGGGCACGGGCACCTTCCGCAAGGACGTGGGGGGCGTGCTGCAGATCAGGGTGAAGGTCTGCCGCGGCACGGCCAAGCGCCCTGTCGGCAAGTGCTCGCGCTGGAAGACCGTCTACACCCAGGGCGGCTGATCTCGCCGGCCGTACGGGCCCGGCTTCTGCGAGGCCACCGCGCGGCGGTCCCTTCCGGGCGTTTCACGGAGGTGGCGCCGGTCACCGGCGCCTCCGTGCTCGTGGACGGCGGCATGCCCGCCCTGTGAGCCACCCGCCCTGGCGCCTCACTCCGTGCGGCCAGGGGACCCTTTCGGGTCCGATCCGCGACAGCCGCCCCGCGCTTCGTCTCGCGGGCCGGCTGCTGCGGCTTCGGCTGGCGCCTACGGAGGCTCACGCGAGGGCAGGTGGCCCCGCGCCGCCGTCAGGCAGGGCAGGAGGCGCCGGAGTCCGGCATCTTGCCCTCCAGCAGGTAGGCGTTGACCGCCCCTGCCACGCAGCGGCTGCCCGACAGGTAGGAGCCGTGGCCCTCACCCTCGTACGTCAGGAGCGTGGCGGTCTTGAGCTGCTCGGTCAGCTTCGGACCCCACTGGTACGGCGTGGCGGGGTCGCCCTTGCCCGCCACGACCAGGATCGGCCCCGAGCCCGTCGCGTCGACCTTCCTGGCCTCGTCGCTGCCTGGCACCGGCCAGACCGAGCACATGGAGCCCGCCCCGGCGTTGCCGAACAGCGGCGAGATCTTCAGCGCCGCCTCCTCGGTGCGGACAAGCTCCTCCTCGCTGGGCCGCTCGGCGGTGTCGACGCAGGTGATGGCCGGGAAGCTGGACATCTCGGTGGAGTAGCTGCCGTCGGGCTTGCGGCCGGTGTAGGTGTCGGCCAGGTACAGCAGCGCGCCCCCGTCGCCCTTCAGCGCCGAGGCCACCGCGTTCTCGAGGAAGGGCCAGGTCAGCTTGGAGTAGAGCGCGGCCGCTACCGCGGTGCTGGCCAGGCCCTGAGTCAGCAGCCGGTCGCCGACCTGCAGCGGGGCGGCGACCGACCGGTCCATGAGACGGTCGATCTTGCTGCTGGCCGTCGCGGTGTCGGGGCCGAGCTCACAGCCCTCGGCGACGCAGGCCTTGAGGAAGCTCTCGTAAGCCTGCTGGAAACCCTTGGTCTGCGCCATCGTGCGCTGGTAGAACGTGACGCTGGGGTCCAGCGGGGCGTCGAGGACGGTGCGGCCCACGTTCTTCGGGAACTTGGTGGCGTAGACGGCGCCGAGCTGTGTGCCGTACGACATGCCGAAGTAGTTGAGCTTGGCGTCGCCGAGCGCGACGCGCATTCTGTCGAGGTCCTGGGCGGCGTTCACGGTGCCGACGTACGGCAGGACCTCTCCCGAGTCCTTCTCGCACAGCTGGGCGAACTCCCGCATGGCCGCCTCGTTCTTGTCCCTGGTCTCGGCGTTGGCGGGAAGGGTGTTGAGCGAGACGTAGGAGTCCATCTGCGCGCCGGTGCCGCAGGTGACGCCGCGGCTGCGCTGCACGCCGCGCGGGTCGAAGCTCACCAGGTCGTAGCGCGCGCCGAGCGTGCCGAACGCCTTGGCCGCCTGCGCCATCGTGTCGACGCCCGACGCGCCGGGCCCGCCGAAGTTGAACACCAGGGAGCCGATGCGCTGGCCGGGGCCTGTCGCGGGAATCCTGATCAGCGCCAGGTCGAGCGTCTCGCCGTCCGGCTTGCCGTAGTCGAGCGGCACGGCCAGCTTCCCGCACTGCATGGTGGCGGCCGGAGTGGCGGGCGAGTCACCGCCCGGCCTGCGCAGATCCGTGCAGGCGCCCCAGGCGATCTTCCCCGCCGGGGCCGCGCCGGGCTCAGAGCCCGAGGCGGAGGCCGAACCGCTGGGCGTGGCCCCCGCGGAGGTGCCCGCGGAGGTGCCGCAGGCGACGAGCGAGATGGACAGCCCCGCCGTCACGGTGACCGTGATGAGAGTCCAGCGCATGAAAAACATCCCCCGATATCGAGTAGCGACAAAAGCCTGTCACAATCCCGGGCGAGGAACACGCCGCCCCGCGCGCGTCCTCATCGGCCGATGCTCCCCCTTGACCGGGAATTTTCGCCGTCGAACCGCAGCGCCTTCCACGCTAGCTCCGGCACGCGCGCCTCGCGCGCACATGGCGGCAGGCGCCGTCGCGCCCCGGCATGGACGGCGAGGCGGCGTGCACCCCTCCTGAACACGCCGCCTCACCATCCAAGACAGCGCCCCCGCCCATCCATGACGCGACCGCACGGAAAAACTTCCGGCGAAAAACCAGGAGCCCGCGCCGCGGACGGCACGGGCTCCCCTGGAGCGAAGGTCAGACGCCCATCGACTGGGTGTCGTTGCTCTCGGCGCCACCGGCCTCGGTGACACCGTTCTTCAGGTGGTAGCGCGCGATCGCCTCGCGCAGCACCTCGGCGTCGAGCTCGCCGCGCTTGACCAGACTGGTGAGCACCGCGAGGGTGATCGAGGCGGCGTCGACGTGGAAGTGGCGGCGCAGCGCCGAGCGGGTGTCGGACAGGCCGAACCCGTCGGTGCCGAGCGAGCTCCAGTCGCCTGGCACCCACTGCGAGATCTGGTCCTGCACGGCCTTCATGTAGTCGCTGACGCCCACGAACGGCCCCTGGGCGCCGCTGAGCGCCCGCGTGACGTACGGCACGCGCTGCTCGGCGTCGGGGTTGAGCAGGTTGTGCTCGTCGCAGGCCAGCGCCTCGCGGCGCAGCTCCGACCAGGAGGTCGCCGACCACACGTCGGCCGACACGCCCCAGTCCTCGGCCAGCAGGCGCTGCGCCTCCATCGCCCACGGGCCCGCGACGCCCGAGGAGAGGATGTTGGCCTTCGGCCCCTGCGTCTGCGGCCCGGCGGCGAACTTGTACAGGCCCTTCAGCAGGCCGTCGACGTCGAGGCCCGCGGGCTCGGCCGGCTGGACGTAGGGCTCGTTGTAGACGGTCAGGTAGTAGAAGACGTTCTCCGGCTGCTCGCCGTACATCCTGCGCAGGCCGTCCTTGACGATGTAGGCCGTCTCGAACGCCCACGACGGGTCGTAGGAGATGGAGGCCGGGTTCGTCGAGGCGATCAGCGGGGTGTGGCCGTCCTCGTGCTGCAGGCCCTCGCCGTTCAGCGTGGTGCGGCCCGCCGTCGCGCCGACCAGGAAGCCCCTGGTCATCTGGTCGCCCATCTGCCACATCTGGTCGCCGGTGCGCTGCCACCCGAACATCGAGTAGAAGATGTAGATCGGGATCATGTGCTCGCCGTGCGTGGCGTAGGAGGTGCCCGCCGCGGTCGCCGAGGCCATCGAGCCCGCCTCGTTGATGCCCTCGTGCAGGATCTGACCCTCGGTCGACTCCTTGTACGACAGCAGCAGGTCCCTGTCGACGGCCTCGTAGGTCTGGCCGTGCGGGTTGTAGATCTTCGCCGTCGGGAACATCGCGTCGAGGCCGAAGGTGCGGGCCTCGTCGGGGATGATCGGCACGAACCTCTTGCCGATCTCCTTGTCGCGCATGAGGTCCTTGAGCAGCCTGACGAAGGCCATCGTGGTGGCCACCTGCTGCTTGCCCGAGCCCTTGGCGAACTGCTTGTAGACGTCGTCGCCCGGCAGTTTGAGGGACTTGGCGCGCACGACGCGCCTGGGCAGTACGCCGCCCAGCGCCGCGCGGCGCTCCTTCATGTAGGCGATCTCTTCGTCGTTCTCGCCAGGGTGGAAGTACGGCGGCAGGTCGCCCTCGAGCGCGGAGTCGGGGATCGGCAGGTAGAGCCGGTCGCGGAACTCCTTCAGCTCGGCCTTGGTCATCTTCTTCATCTGGTGCGTGGCGTTGCGCGCCTCGAAGTCCTTGCCGAGGGTCCAGCCCTTGATGGTCTGGGCGAGGATGACCGTCGGCTGGCCGACGTGCTCACGGGCCGCCTTGAAGGCCGCGTAGACCTTGCGGTAGTCGTGGCCGCCGCGCGACAGCTTGCGGATGTCGTCGTCGTTGAGGTGCTCGACCATCTTGCGCAGGCGCGGGTCGCTGCCGAAGAAGTTGTCGCGGATGTAGGCGCCCGACTCGACCGAGTAGGTCTGGAACTGGCCGTCGGGCGTGGTGTTCATCTGGTTGACCAGCACGCCGTCGACGTCGGCCGCCAGCAGCGGGTCCCAGTCGCGGCCCCAGACGACCTTGATGACGTTCCAGCCCGCGCCGCGGAAGTACGACTCGAGCTCCTGGATGATCTTGCCGTTGCCGCGCACGGGTCCGTCGAGCCGCTGCAGGTTGCAGTTGATGACGAAGGTGAGGTTGTCGAGCTCCTCGCGGGCGGCCAGGCCGATGGCGCCGAGCGACTCGGGCTCGTCCATCTCGCCGTCGCCGAGGAAGGCCCAGACGTGGCTGCGCGAGGTGTCCTTGATCTGGCGGTTGAGCAGGTAGCGGTTGAACCGCGCCTGGTAGATCGCGCCGATCGGGCCCAGGCCCATCGACACGGTCGGGAACTCCCAGAAGTCGGGCATGAGCCGCGGGTGGGGGTAGGAGGGCAGGCCGTGGAAGCCGTGCGACAGCTCCTGGCGGAAGGCGTCAAGCTGCGCCTCGTTGAGGCGGCCCTCGAGGAAGGCGCGGGCGTAGATGCCCGGCGCGGCGTGACCCTGGAAGAAGACCTGGTCGCCGGACTCGCCGTGGTCCTTGCCGCGGAAGAAGTGGTTGAAGCCCACTTCGTACAGCGAGGCGGCCGAGGCGTAGGTGGCGATGTGGCCGCCGACGTTGGTGCGCGCGTTCGCGCGCGAGACCATGACCGCGGCGTTCCACCTGATGTAGGCCCTGATGCGGCGCTCGACGTGCTCGTCGCCGGGGAACCAGGGCTCGCGCTCGGGCGGGATGGTGTTGATGTAGTCGGTGCTGCGCAGTCCGGGCACGCCGACCTGATGCTCTCGGGCCCGCTCCAGCAGGCGCAGCATCAGGTAGCGGGCGCGGGTGCGCCCCTCGGTCTTGATGACGTTGTCGAGGGACTCGAGCCACTCGTTGGTCTCGCTGGGGTCGACATCAGGCAGCTGGCTGGGTAGGCCGTCGCTGATGATCGAGAAACGCTGGCGTCCGGAAGCCACTGGGTCTCGCCTTCCGAGGATCGACTGATGTCTGGTCTGGGTCGCCTTCCATCCTGGTCGCTAACTCCGGAAAGTGCATCTCTACTGACCGGTAACCAGAACGTCCCTGCTGGCAGGGCCATGAATGGTGGCCTAGACCACCGATGGTAGGACGAATCGCCACCAAAGGTTACATCTAGGTACGGATTTAACAACCCCGGAAAAGCTACGAAATTTCTGGCAAGGAGTCGAGGCGCCGACCGGCCGCCGCGACGGACCGCGCGTCAGCGTAGCGCCACAGGAGAAGGGGTCGGCGGGCGGGTAACGTTTCGGTCATCATTCCGCCAGCCGCTCTGTGAGCTGAAGGCCCTTTTCCTATCGCGTCCGCCGTACGAAGGTGGAGGTATGAACGCGACGGTAGGAGACCGGCTGCACGTGCACGGGAGCACCGTGGGCGAGAGAGACCGGATCGGAGAGATCATCGAGGTCCGCGGCACGGACGGCGGGCCGCCTTACATGGTCAGGTTCGACGACGGCCACACCGGCCTGGTCTTTCCCGGCCCGGACGCGGTGGTCGAGCCCAAGTAGGATTTCCATGTGAAATCCCAGATCATCTCGCTGACCACCGGGTCGCGCGAGACGGTGCACGACATCACCGGCGAGTGCCAGTCCTTCGCGGGCTCGGTGGGCGGCGACGGGCTGCTGCACGTGTTCGTGCCGCACGCGACGGCCGGGGTGGCGATCATCGAGCTCGGCGCGGGCAGCGACGACGACCTGCTGGCGGCGCTCGGCGACCTGCTGCCGGCCGACGACCGATGGCGACACGCCCACGGCTCGAAGGGCCACGGCAGATCGCACGTCATGCCGGCGCTCATCCCGCCCTTCGCCACCGTCCCCGTGCTGGGCGGGCGGCTGGCACTGGGCACCTGGCAGTCGGTCGCCATCGTCGACCTCAACGTCGACAACCGTGAACGCCAGGTTCGCCTGTCGTTTTTGTCTGATTAATCCGTCTCGAGTACGGCCGTCATCGTGGCGACCGTTGACGACTGAGGGTCACAGCGTGTGGACTGTCCCGAAGCGATGACCGCATATCAGGAGGGATACAAGTGAGCGCGACCGCGGGTCAGGCGCAGGGCGAGCGCGGCCTGGCCGAACGACTCGGCCTCAAGCCGGGTCAGGTGGTGCAGGAGATCGGTTGGGACGAGGACTGCGACGAAGAGCTTCGCGAGTCCATCGAGAACCTGACCGGCACCGAGCTACTCGACGAGGACACCGACGAAGTCGCCGACGTGGTGCTGCTGTGGTGGCGCGATGGCGACGGGGACCTCTTCGACGCTCTGAGTGACGCCATGCGATCACTGGCCGACGCGGGCCAGATCTGGCTCCTGACTCCCAAGGCAGGCAGAGACGGCCACGTGGAGCCGAGCGACATCGGGGAGGACGCCACCACGGCGGGCCTCTCCCAGACCAGCAGCATCTCCGCCGCACCCGATTGGTCGGGGACCAGGCTTGTGGCGCCCAAGGGCCGGCGCTAGTCAGACGTTGAGCCTGCCGTGCGGCCCCCAGGGCCGTACGGCAGGATGAACCGCATGGCTCCCGACTTCGAACTGCCCGACCAGCACGGCACGCCGGTCAGGCTCTCAGGCCTGCGCGGCAGCCGCGTCCTGCTGATCTTCTATCCGGTGGCCTTCAGCGGCGTGTGCCGCGGCGAGCTCGCCCAGGTACGCGACGAGCTCATCCCCCAGCTGCCCGCCGACGTACGGGTGCTCGGCGTCTCGGTCGACTCGATGTTCGCCCAGCGGGCATGGGCGGAGCAGGAGGGGTACGAATTCCCCCTGCTATCCGATTTCTGGCCCCACGGACAGGTCGCTCAGGCGTACGGTGTCTTCGACGAGAAGAGAGGGCTCGCCAAGCGCGGGACCTTCCTCATCGATGGCGAGGGCGTGATCAGGTGGTCGGTCGTCAATCCGATCTCCTCGGCGCGTGACGTCGCCGACTATCTCAAGGCTTTGTCGTAACGGAGGGAAACCATGCCCTGCTACCAGTGCGGGGCCCGGCAGACCGACCCGGTCCGCGGCGTCTCGCCGTGGCGGCGCGGCGTCCGCGGCGAGGTCCAGGTGCTCATCTGCCCGGACTGCCAGCTGTCCCACGACCTCGAACTCGACGTGTGCGAGTCCTGTGGCTCCTCGTCGCTCATCTGCCGGCTCGGCGAGGTCGAGTGCCGTTCCTGCGGTTCGGTGCGGCTCGCGCGACTGTCGGCGCCCACGGGTTCGACCCCGCTTCCCGGCCTGGCCGACGAGGTCGAGGCGGCGCTCAACAGAGTGCTGGGTCTTTCTCGACATTAGGTGCGCTATCGTTCATAGCCGTTGACCTGCCCCTGCCCCTCAGGATGACCGCTATGAGTTCCTACGTTGTCGCGCTCGATGTCGGTGGCACGTCCATGAAGGGCGGCCTCGTCAGCGAGAACGGTCAGGTGCTGGTGACCGACCGGCGTCCCACGCTGCGCGGCGACGAGGCGGTGGGCGCCGTCAGAGAGTTCGTCTCCGACCTGGCGGCCAGGGGCGACGGCCCGCCCGCCGGGGTCGGCCTGGCCGTGCCCGGCCTCGTCACGGCCGACAGCGCGATCTACGCCGCCAACATCGGCTGGCGCGACGTGCCCGCGCGCTCCTTCGTGAACATGGACGTCCCCGTCATGCTCGGCCACGACGTCCGCACCGGCGGCCTGGCCGAGAGCGTGCTGGGCGCGGGGCGCGGGATCTCCGACTTCCTGTTCCTGCCCATCGGCACCGGCATCGCCGGCGCCATGATCCTGTCCGGCCGGCCGTACGGCGGTGCGGAGGGCTGGGGCGGCGAGATCGGCCACATCCCCGTCTTCCCCGACGGCGAGCCCTGCGCCTGCGGGCAGCTCGGCTGCCTGGAGACCTACGCCTCGGCCGCCTCGGTCGGACGCCGCTACAGCGAGCGCTCGGGCATCGCGGGGGTGAAGGCCGAGGAGGTCGTCGCCTCCGACGACCCGCTGGCCATCGAGGTGTGGGACGAGGCGGTGGAGGCGCTGTCGCTGGCGCTGGCCACGTACACGCTGCTGCTCGACCCCTCCGTCATCGTGCTCGGCGGCGGCCTCGCCGAGGCGGGCCCCGCCCTGTTCGACCCGGTACGCACCAGGCTGGTCAAGCGCCTGGCCTTCAGGGAGGCGCCTCCCCTGGTGGCGGCGGCACTGGGGGTGAACGCGGGCATGCTCGGCGCGGCCCTCCTGGGCTGGAGGGCGGCGGGCGTGCCTGGAGCGGGCACGGGATGGACAATGGATGTGCGATCGGCGCCCGCGGTGTCGTAAGGTGTAGTGCCGATCAGGGGCGGTTAGCTCAGCGGTAGAGCACTCGCCTTACAAGCGAGGGGTCACTGGTTCGATACCAGTACCGCCCACCAGCGCAAAGAAGCCCGGTAGCGATCTTGCTACCGGGCTTCGTGCCATTAGCGTGCCATTAGGTCGAGTTGATTATGGCGTCTATCGCGTTGACGATCTTGCGGTCGGCCTCTTCGGTGCTGTGCTGGTAGATCAGCGCGGCGCGCACCGAATCGTGGCCCATCCGCACCATGAGATCTTTGAGGCTTGCGCCGGACGCGGCGGCGATCGTGTTGCCTGTGTGGCGAAGATCATGGAAGTGCAGACCAGGCATGCCGATCTTCGTCGTGTTCTCGTCCCACTTGGCCGCGCGCCTGAAGTTGCTTCGGCGCAGGACTCCGCCCCGTGAGCCGGTGAAGACCAGGTCATCGGGTTCCGGTCCCGTGAACGAGTCGAGATGTTCCTGTACGGCGGGGATGATCGCCCGGGGGATGGCGACCGTGCGAACACCGGCGCGTGACTTGGGTGGCCCGACCAGGAGTTCGCCAGTGTCCAGCTCGACGTGCTGTTGCCGAACGCTGACCGTGCCCTTCGCCAGGTCCAGGTCCATCCGCCGTAGGGCGGCCGCCTCACCCCACCGCAGGCTCGCGAAGGTGGCCAGGAGGATCAGCGCCCGCAGCCGCTTCGAGACGAGGTCAGCCAGCTTGAAGACTTGTGCCACCGTGAGCACCGGTCGTTCGTCGGGCTTCTCCTCACCGGCTCCCCTGATGCGACAGGGGTTGCGCGGGATGATCCGGTCGTCGGCGGCCGTCATGAGCACGGCGCGCAGGAAGCGGTACGCCTTGGCCACCTCCGACGCGCCGACTCCGTTCGAGATCAGCGCGGCCCGCCACTCTCGGACGGTCGACGTGTCGATCTTTCCGATGGCGACACTGCCGAGGTAGGGCAGGATGTACCGCTTGAGTAAGCCCGTGTAGATCTCGACAGTACGAGGGCGGAGGTTGGGCCTTTCCGCGATCCACTTCGCTGCGCAGTGGCCGAGCTTGACCTTCGAGCGCTGAGGGTCGGTCCAGTCGCCTGTGATCAGCTTGGCTTCGATCAGGGAGAGCGCCTTCTCGGCGTCGCGTTCCTTCGCATAGGTCGTCTCGCCGACGTGGATCCTGCCGTCAGGCCCGGGATGCCTGATCTGGAAGCGGCCCGAGGGGAGCGCGCGGATGCTGCCGAAGCGGCGCTTACCTGGTTTGTTCGCCATTACGCTGCCCTCCTGCGTTCGCCGGTTGCCGAAAGATCTGTGTCGTCTGCTTGGGCCTGGTGTTCGGCCAGGAGCGCACGCCAGCGTTGGCGGTTGGCGATCTCGACCAGGAGCCGTTGTCCGAGCGGCGGAAGGTCTGGGTCGCCTGGTGGGATCGGTCGCCAGGTGTAGCGGTTCGGGTCGATGCCGGCGGTTGCCGAAAGACCGAGGGTCTCCAGGACCCAGGCGCGGCGGTCGGCTCGGTGTTCGGTGAGGGTCTTGTTCGACCACTTGCGGGAGACCAGGACGCGGCGGCCCGGGTAGCCGAGGTGTTCGGGCTTGTGGCCCTTGCCCCGGCACTGTCCGGGAGCCTGGCCAGGCTTGGCGCCCTTGGGTTGCACGCCGTAGCGGAGCCAGTTCGGGCAGGTGGGCGAGCACGGCTCGTAGCGCAGGGCGTCCGCCATCCGGTCGGCGTGATCCCTCTGGCGCGGGTTGTCCAGGTCGCAGGTCTCGGCGATCGACTTGGTGAGGTACTTGGACAGGTAGCGGATCACCTGGTCGGCGTTCGGGGTTCCGGCGAGCACGCCCTTGGCGTCGACCTGGTCGCCGAAGGTGAGCACGTGCAGCGGCTCGGCGTCCTCGTCGGTGAGGGCGTCGAGGGCTTGGTCCCAGGTCGGGAGTACCTCACCGGTGCGGGGGTCGAGATAGCCGACCTCGTCTTCCCAGACGGGAAGCGTCTCGCCGTCGAAGACGACGCGATCAGCTTGAGGCCACCACACCTGGTGGTATGTGGCGGCGGCAATCTGCTTGATCTCCGCTCGGGAGAGCGTGCCGCGCATGGCCAGATGCAGGTGTGGAGCCAGCCGCTTCTGCGGTTCGACGGTGGCGAAGTACTGCACGTCCCAGCCAGCCACGCGCCGCAGGTTCTGCACGAAGCGGTCCACCAGCTTGGAGAAGTGCAGAGCGTCACGGGCGGCCCGCCGGTAGTCGTAGGCAGTGGGGTCGAGCGGTGCGCCGTCGAGGATGCGCCCATAGGACGGCAGGGTGAGCGTGATGAACATCGAGGGCCGGAACCGCTGGCCGTCCGGCGACTCGTAGACCCTCCCGAGGGTGCTGGACACCTTCTTACGCTTGGGGAGGTCGGGGGCATCCTGCCGTCGCCTGGTCGAGCGCCTACGGCCCGTCGAGGTCCTGCCGAGGACGCTGCCCCGCAGTCCCGAACGGCGTAGGTCAGCGTCGACCTCTGCCAGCGCGTCATCCCAGGGGGCGAGGTCTTCCCCGTCCTGGTCGGCCTGGTCGCGCAGGGCTTGAAGCTGTGCCCGCAGTTCGACGAGGTAACGCTGTTCGTCGGTCGGCTCGCTGGCGGGGATGACCGGCTCATGGTCGAGGTGCCAGCCCTCCCGGCACTGCGCCTTGCGGAGCTGGAGGTTGCGCTTGGCGCACGGCGGACACTTGCTCTCCAGGGTGGCACCACAGGGGATGTCGACCACCCGGGCGGTGCCTTTCGCGTTGTCGACACAGCGCATCGGCACGGGACGGATGCACACGCCGAGGGAGATGGCGAGCTGGTCGACGACCTCCCGCGCGAGCGGCATCGCCATCCGCACCGCGCGGGGAGTCGAGCGAACATTGCCGGTCATCGGGTCTTGCTCCGGGTGGCGCGGGCCGTGCGGGTACGGCGGGGCTTGGCCTTGACCGGCTCGGGCTCGACCAGGACGAGGGACGCTTGTCCGCACTCGCCGCAGGTGACCTGCTGAGTGGCCTGGTCGAGGAAGCACTTGCCCTTGGTCCGGCAGGTCGGGCAGCGGTGGCCGGGAAGCAGTTCGGTTCCGGTGTCGGTCATGGTCAGGCCGCCTCTCCACTGGTCTGGATCTGGGGGAGGGTGAGGGTGTCGCCGTCGTGCTTGCGGTCGGTGAGCCAGGCGACCATGTCGCGGATGTCGGTGTCGGAGACGTAGGCCGCTCGCACCCGTACCGGCTCAGGCGAGGTCTCCAGCCGGACGTAGGCGACGCCCGCGCCGATCTCCGGGACAGGTGAGATGAGGTCGGCCAGTGCGCCCCGCTCGCGAGCGCCTTCCCCGAGCACCATGTCCACCTGTTCCGACTCGTCCAGCCGCATGGCGATCTTGTCGGGGAACAGGTTGCGGATCGTGATCACGTCTTTGCGGGGGTCTTGCAGCAGCGCCATGACGCCGACGCCGACCGCGCGCCCCTGTGTGGTCAGGGTGGCGAGCGCGGCGTTGATGCGCCGCTTCAGGTCGCGATCGTTCTGGTAGGCGGTCAGGAAGGCGAGTTCGTCGACGATCACCAGCATGAACGGGTACTCGATCGTGGGGGTGTGGGAGCGCTGGTGCCCGCCGTAGAGGGCGGCCCTGTCCTGCATCAGCGAGACGACCTCTTCGAGGAGGTCGGCGCAGTCTTCCGGGGTGGCGGCGTAGCGGTGGAAGAGTTCGCGTCCGTAGGACAGCTCCATCAGTTTGGGGTCCAGCCCGACGAGCGTGACCAGCCCCTCACCGATGGCGGGCAGCAGTCCGCGCACTGTGGACCAGATGAGCGAGCCCTTGCCCGCCCCGGTCGCGCCAGCGCCGAGGATGTGTGTGCCGTGGACCTTAAGCGTCCACGGGGTGCCGTCCTCGCACAGCCCGACCGGGACCGCGCCAAGATCAACGGTCTGGGGGATGGGCAGTGCGGGCAGCGGCTTGCGGAGGGGGTCACGTCGCGGGAACGTCAGGCGCAGCAGACCCGCACGGACGATCGCGGTCCGGCAGCCGAGAGCGCCGAAGGCGTGCGCGAGGTTGTCGGCCCGTGCGGTCCAGTCGGCGAAGGACTGACCCTTGAGCATCTTGACCGTCACCGTGTCGGCCACCGGTCCGCAGGTCACCCGGACGAGCCGGGGCCGATACTCCACGTTCCTGGCCGTCTTGGTCAGGCCCGCGCCGGACATGGCGAACGACCAGTGAGGGCGGTAGATCCAGATCAGCCGCCAGAAGGCCAGTAACCGCCGGCCGATCCACCGGGCGAAGGTGGCGCGGTCGGTCAGCCCCCAGGCCGTGAGCGCGAGGAGGACGGAACCGAACGGCCAGGCCGCCGCCTGCCAGCCGTACCGGATGACCAGATAGACGGGGGTCAGGGTGGCGAGGATCGCGACGGGGTGCCGGTAGAGGAGCCGGATCAGACCGCAGGCGAACCGCCAGACCAGGATCGTGATGGTGATGAAGGCGGGGGTCTGCACGACGGTCGGGCGGAACATGAGCGGTGCGCCCGGAGTGGTCGTGACCAGGTCCCCGGCTACCTCACCGTGGGTTCGACGAAGCATACGATGGACACCTCCTTGAGTTCCTTGCTGGGGATGTTGGGGAGATCAGGGGCCACCGGAAGTTGCCGCTTCGTGGTGGCCCCGCCTTGCGTCTCAGGCCGCGCCTTCCCTGTTGAGGGGGGCTATGGTCTGCCACTGCCGTTCGATCTCGGCGGCCCAGAGCTGCGCCGCGTTGGCCAGGTCGCGAGCGAACTCGACCGACTCGGCAGTGATCTGGTCGGCGTGCAGGCAGATCGACACGACCGAGTTACCGGCGCCCAGCGCCAGGACCGGTGTACGGCCCGGGTAGATGCCGCAGGATGCCTGACCCTTGCCGTCCACGTGCAGTGCCGTCCGCTGCCGTGAGCCGCCCCGCCGCGCCGTCATCACGCACCGTCCTTGTGCGCCGGAGCGGGCTTGACGCCGTTCGGCTTGACGATCGCGCTCGCCCGCAGCGAGTAGGCCAGCCGCCTGGTCTTCTCGTTCAGGTACGGCGTCACCGTCATGTCGGTGAACTCGACCTGCTCGAACATGACGCCGGTCGGGGGAACCGGCTGCATGTCGGCCAGGATCTTCACCGACACCTCGCGCGACTTCGCACCGAGCTCGGGGTCCATGTCCATGACCCGGCACTGCCAGACGCGGCCACCGGTGACCTTGTCCTTGGCCGGGGACCGCTTGCCCGACTTCTCGTCGTAGTCCTCCGCCTGGGCGATCGAGCCCGGCACCAGCACGCAGCCAGCCGGGAACACCTCGTCGAAGCGGACCTTGAACCTTGCTCCACCCTGGAGAGCCAATGCAAACCTCCTGATCTGGCAGCATCTTCGATGCTGTCAACCTGACCTATCAGGTCGTGATCTGAAGGTACGTCCGCCAACCTGACATGTCAAGTTGCTTTTGTTGGCGGACTGGTTAGGTCTATGAGAGCGGATAGACGTCCCGAAGCTCGTGGCGATCACCAGGCAGTACGGCGTCGACGAGCTGGCGGGCGTGTCCCGCCGAGTCGTGTCCTGTGACGACAAGGTTCAGCACTGGTGCGCCTGCCTCTATGCCGAGAACGGTCGCCTCGTCGGGCGTGGCAGCCCTGGACAGGGTGCGTTCGACGGCGTGGTCGAGGCGCAGCCTCTTGCGCCCGTAGAGGTGTCGCCGGATGCCCTCGTCCAGAGGTTCCGGCGATGAGAGCTTGGTCCCCGCCACGAGATCGAGCGGAAACCAGGCTGACACCAGCTCAATCGGCCCACCTTGATCACTGATCACGTATTGCCGCAGGAAGGCCTTGGTTCCAGGGGGAATCTCAAGGAGTGTCGCGACCTTGAGAGGGGCGACCACGATCCCCGCTTGCAGGAGCTCGGCGGAGGAGTCCGACTCCGACTCGTCGAGCAGTCGTTGCCCGGGGTACGAGCGCTGCTCGGTGATGGCGGGCACCTTGCCCCGCACGAAGGAGCCGCGTCCGGTCTGGGTCTCGATCAGGCCTTCTTGCCGGAGAAGTCGAAGCGCCTCGATGACGGTCGGCCGCGACACGTCGAACTCGGTGACGAGTTGGTGCTGTGAGGGCAGCAAGGTGCCGGCCGCGTAGGTTCCGTCTTGGATGCGCGATTTCAGCGCGTTCAGCACCCGCTCGTACTTCAAGGTGTCTTCTTCGCGCTTTGCCATGACAGCTACTCCACTTACATGTATATGACCTGTCAGGCTGACAGTAGCATCGGGTTGAACGCTTGCCACCCCCAACCCGTTGGGGAGCCCGACAGAGCCGTTTCGGGGGGAAGGGCGGAGCCGTGACGTGGGGGCGTCACACGGCTCTGTCGGGCGTGAGGCGCGACGACGAGGGAATTGACCTGGGCCGCACGGCACCCATCCGGGCCTCGACCTCGTCGCCGCGCCAGCTGTCAGGGGCGGCGGTCGCGGTTGACGTAGGCCGCAAGCGTCTGCGCCGCGCCCTCGATGTCATCGACCGGGTGGCGCTTCTCGGCGTTCTGCCACGAGAAGTACGCGCCGCCGTACCCCACGAAGACGTGCACAGGCAGGCACGGCTCCGGGCCGTACACGAGCAGGCACTCCAACTCGGGCCGCAGGCTGGCCACGACGTGCTCAGCCCGGAGAAGCCGGAACTGCAACTTCTCCAGTTGGATCAGCTCGGTCGCAGGCGTGGAAGGGAGCTTCGCCACCCTGATGAAGATGTGGTTCATCAGCGAGACTCCTGTCCTGAGCCCGCGCATTCGGCACACTGAACCCGAGGCGCGCTTGAGCTGCGAGCGTTCAGGGTGCGCGAGCCGTACGCCCTGCGATCCTGTGCGTACCGCCACCCGATGCCCCTGCATGATGAGCACTGCGGCTTGCTCCCTGTGTCCACGACTGCCCTCCGTGCGATGGACGGGACGACTGGTAGCGGTGACACTAGATCGCGGAGCAACCTCTGACCCGGAAGGATTTTCCGGGTTCCCCGAACCCATCCAGCGAGGTCGGAGCGGGCATGCGCGGTATGACAGATCACCTGACCATCGGCGAGCGCGTCGCGTGGTACCGGCGACGGCGAGGGCAGTCCCAAGAAGTCCTCGCGGGCTTGGTAGGCCGGACCGTCGACTGGCTCAGCAAGGTCGAGAACGATCGCATCGAGCTTGACCGGCTGTCCGTCATCAAGTCCCTGGCTGTCGCGCTGGACGTATCGCTCGGCGATCTTCTCTCTGAGCCGTCCTTGCTGGAATGGACGCCTGAGAGCGGAGACCGAACCGTTCCGGCACTACGCGCAGCGATAACCGACTATCGCCAGCTTTCACCCTTGCTCTCCCTGGTCGAGGCGCACGAACCGGCCAGTCTCTCGGAGCTACAGGCCGAGATCGCTGACATCTGGGACGCCTACCAGGAATCGCGATACGGCCTCGTCATCAGGCGGCTGCCCACCCTGCTCACCGAGGCCCAGCACGCCGCCAGAACGTATGACGGAGACGAGCAACTGCGGGCTCAGGCTCTGCTCGGGCAGGCATACCACGCCGCCGCCACCATCCTGGTGAAGATCGGTGAGGCAGATCTGGCCTGGATCGCAGCCGAACGTGGGTTGACGCACGCGCAGAACTCCGGCGATCAGATCGTGACCGCTTCACTGTTCCGTTCGGTCACCCATGCCTTGCTTGCCACAGGTCGTTACGACGCAGCCACCCACCTCACCAGCGACGTTACCGGGCTGTTGGACGGCCAACTTGGCGGTGCCTCACCCGCCCTGCTCTCGGTTCACGGGACGTTGCTACTGGCAGGTTCCATGGCTGCCGCCCGAGCCGAGGACCGGTCGACGGTGCGCGCTTTTCTCGCCGAGGCTGACCAGTCCGCCCGCAGGCTCGGAGGGGACGCCAACCACGTCTGGACCGCCTTCGGTCCCACCAATGTGGCCATCCACCGCGTCGCCACGGCGATCGAGCTGGGAGACGTGCAGGTCGCCGTCGACATCGGCCCCGATCTCGACACCAGCGCCCTACCGATCGAACGTCGTGCCCGACATGGCCTCGCTGTCGCCCAGGCGTTCAGCATGTGGAATCGCACAGAGCAGGCGTTGGACGCGATGCTTGCCGTCGAACGCATCGCCCCCGAGCAGCTACGCCACCACTTCTTGAGTCGCCAACTCGTCCTCTCCTGGATACGCCGCCAACGCGGCAAGCCCAGCCGCCCTCTGGCCGACCTCGCGCGACGTCTTCATGTCGCATGACGGCACCCGATGAACCCCGTAGGGTCGAGATCATGAGCGACCAAGGGAACACCCCGCCGCCCATGGCCACCGCCCGAGTAGCCGCAGGCGCTCTGTTCTTCGACGAGCACGGACGCGTGCTGCTGGTGAAGCCGACCTACAAGTCGTACCGGGACATCCCCGGTGGCTACGTCGAGCCGGGAGAGACCCCGTTCCAGGCGTGCGTGCGCGAGGTTCAGGAAGAACTCGGCATCCAACCGCCCATCGGGGATCTCCTCGTCGTCGACTGGGCACCCCACCCCAAAGAGGGCGACAAGATCCTCTTCATCTTCGACGGCGGACGACTCAGCCCCGAGACTCTCAGCAAGATCTCGTTCGGTGACGGCGAGCTTGCCGGCTACGAGTTCCACGCAGTCGAGGAGCTGGACGGCCTAATGATCGAGCGCCTGGCCAGCCGGGTCTCTTCCGCCGTCACCGCTCACAACATCGGACGAACCCTGTACCTGGAGCATGGCCGTACCCTGCCGACCTGACTCGGCGGATCTTGCCGAATTGTTCTTTTAGGGATCAAGGCGGCGGCTGCGCCGCCGCGCCCGCGCGGCCCTCCCCGCGCGAGCTGCGGCCTGGGGGCCGGTCTCGCGCGGGCGCCGCGCGGGCAGGGGTCACAGTCGGCCAAGCCGATCACCAAGACAGGCGGCCACCCGAAGTGCTGCTGAGAGTGGCAGCAGTTCAGAACATGCCTCCGGCGGGGAACTCAGCTCCGGGATGATCGCGTCGGCCAGGCCGGTAGTCAATGAGCTGAGGTGGAGCCCGATCTCCCCGCCCGCAACGTCCCAGGCGAAGCCCAGCAGATCAAGGCCAGGGGTCAAGGTCGTTCGTCCAGCGGGGCGCTCCACCTTGACCCCTGACCTTGATCCGCTGCATCACATGTGGGACGAGGCAGACGGGAAGATCGGGCGGGCGCGGCGCATGTCGCTAACGCGAGAACTCACTTCCGAGGTAGCCGTGGAAAAGCGAGAACGGGCTATACCTTGATCGCTCCTCTTGGCCAAGGAAAAGGTAGTCAGCGAGGACACGCCCACAGAAGTGATCATTGCTGACAACGAAGGTCACGGCGTCCGCTTCGCCTTGCACCCGCTCATCTATATCGACCACGAGTCCATCCGGCATCGCCGCGGGAAGGTTGATTTGATAGACCGGTTTGAAGAGCAGTTCGATGTGCGGGGCACCTGGCTGAAACTCCGTCCGCAAAACGAGCTCGCTATGCGAAGGCATGTAGCTCCAGATGCGGAATCGGCGCTCTGGGAAGCTCAGAGGCAGGGATAGCTGGCCGGGATAGCGATCATGGCTCACGGCTAGAGCCCACCACGGCCACATCAGCCAGACAAGACGACGACGCCAGGAGAGCACCTGGGATTCTGGCATGGGTAGCCTCCACGTCCTGAACGACACCTCTCAGACGTGATCTACCGCGCCCTCGTCGCGGACCACAGCCACGGCGAGGAGGGATCAAGGTAACCGTGTTCCATCCCTTGCAGGCAGACGCGTCGGAGGAGCGTGTGCGTTCGCAGTGAAAATCGCGTGCCATTCGCGTGCCATTCGGCCCCCTGGGTACGGCCGAGCGGCCATGATCCGAAGGCTAGCCGACGTGCAACAGAGGCATGATCGCCGTGCCATTAGCGTGCCATTAGGTTGGGTCCGGGTAGCTTCGCTGCGGTAGCCGTACGAGGTCGGCCCGCAGGTCGAGAGCACGCCCGAGGCGATCTTGGCTCCTTACAAGCGAGGGGTCACTGGTTCGATACCAGTACCGCCCACCAGCACAAAGAAGCCCGGTAGCGATCTTGCTACCGGGCTTCGCGCTCGACATGCTGTTGCCGAACGCTCACGGTGCCCTTGGCCAGATCCAGGTCCATTCGCCTGAGCGCGGCGACTTCGCCCCACCGCAGACTCACGAACGGGGCCAGCAGGATCAGGGCGCGCAGCCGTACCACGACCAGCTCGGACAGCTCGAAGACCTGGGCTACCGTCAGGACGGGACGCTCGTCCGGTTGCTCCTCGCCGGCGCCGCGGATACGGCATGGATTGCGTGGGATGATCCGGCCGTCAGCCGCCGTCATGAGCACCGCCCGCAGGAAGCGGTACGCCTTCGCCATCTCCGACCCCCCTACGCCCTTGGGCGATCAGCGTGGCGTGCCACTCCCTCACCGCAGCGGTGTCGAGCTTGCCTGCGATGGGCAGGACAGTCGGTGGTCAACGGCGCCGGAGGCTTCGGCGCCCTGGTGGCGTACTTGGCGATATAGCCCGCCACCGCGCGTTCGCTGAGCCGGTCGGCGCGAGCGTCGAGCAGGGTGGGGGATGTCGAGCTGGTCACCCCAGGCCAGGGTCCACCGGCCGAGATCGCTGGCAGGAGACAGCAGTTCAACGGCTTGCGCCGCAGCAGGCGCCGCCCGAACCAGCAGGTGGTGGTCGGCCCAGTCCGGTGGTGGGTGGTCCGTCACGTCCATCGAGGCGGATGATGGTGTGGAAGGCCAGACCTCGCCGCACCCCGCAACCACTCCGACGTCAAAGCCTTCGCCAGGAACCTGGCCATGCGCGACGTCGAACCCGACGCCCCATTGTTCACCGCCGAAAGATCACCGCAAACCGCGAGTCGCGATCATGCTCGGCGGCCACACAATCTGGCAGCCATCGGGGGCGCGGGGAGGAATGGGCCGTGGGAAGAACCGACCCACGACCGGCGGCGCGACGGCCCAGCTCGCTCACCAGCGATGCTCATGGGAGCTCCGCCCGGTGTACGCACTCCAGGCAAGCCCGGTCCGCTGTGGGCGAGAACGGTATCGACCAGCCGCACACGGACAATGGATACACCGACTCCCCACACAAGCTGATCTTCGTGTCGAGTGGTACGGCGTGCTGCACCGCTTGCCGTCCAGCGCCGGACAGCCCGAGCCGGTAGTCGTCGACGGGATGGCCCGACACCGATTCCATGCCGTACACGAGCAGGTCGTCCCAGTGAACCGGCCAACGCCGAACGCCACCCGGCAGATCGTCGGCCGCTGAGTCGAGCTCGAGCAGGGCCAGGGTGCCGTTGCGTAGGACCATGACCACGGTTCCACGCTGACCCACTAGCCAGGCGCCCGAGGCACGGGTTCGAGCGGGACTGTGCAGCAAGTCCACGATCTTGGCCCGCACCCCCGGCACCTGCCGAGGCGACGTCACCCCGGCGCCTTGCTCGCTGTTCCCACGTCATCAGATACGGCCGACAGTGGTTGTTTCTCTCGTAGGTCGGCGTAGCGGAAGGCGACCCGTCGAGCGGCCCGTGATGGGTCCATGGCCGGATGGCGGGCGTAGACAGCGCGCTTGCGCCGCTCGTCCCACCCCGACCGCCACCAGAACCACTCGCCGTCGCACCACACCACCAGCCCGACCCAGACCGAGACGAGCGCCATGCCGTACCCGTCGTGCGTGTCCGCGATGCGTTCTGGACCCCCGTTGTGGGCGGTGTTCCAGCACCGTGCTCCCATGGCGGGGGTCCTACTTAGTCCCCCACTTTAGGGGGGCTAAAGTCGAGAGTAGAACCTGGCCTTGACCCTCGCAATAGGGGGGCTAAAACCGGCTCTCGTCAGTCGCTGAGGAGGCATTGCCCGGATGGATCTGAAGACGCTGAGGGAAGTCGCCCAGATGAGCGACCCCGTGGAACGAGCCCGCATCCTCAGTCGGCTCATGACCGAGGAACAGGGCTTGGTCACCGAAGCGGCGAAGATGCGACGCCAGGCGATCGCCGAGGCGCGCGAGTCCGGCATGAGCCTGGAGGAGATCGCCGGACGCCTGGGCGTCTCCCCCGGCCGCATCTCGCAGATGAGGAAAGGACCGACCGCCCGCGCACCCGAAGGGCCAGCGTCTCCGGCACCCAGGGTGCTGGTCCAGCGAGCGTTGCCGACCGAGCCAGCCGTACGCGGCTCCAAGTCGCTCTTCCTCGCAGAGGCGGAACGGCAGGGGCTCAAGGCTGACCGGCGGATGCTGTACGTCGGACTGGAGCCCGCCAGTGATCACGTGGCGGCTTGCCTGCGTGTCGAACCGAGCACGGAGATCGTCGCCAGACGGAAGATGATGTTGGCCAACGACGTGCCGGTGAGGATCGCGACCAGCTACTTCCGCGCCGATCTGTTCGGTGACACCCGCTTGGCCGAGCCCGAGTTCGTGCAACCGTCGCTTCAGTCCGCCTTGACCGCCCTGGGCTACACGTTCGGTCACGCGGAGGAGAACCTGACCGCCAGGCCGCCGACACCGTTCGAGCGGGAGACGCTGGAGCTTGAGCCCAGCGAGTGGATCGTCCAGGTGCTCAGGGCCAGCTACTCCACCGAGGGCACGCCTATCCACGTACTGGAGACGATCTGCGCCGCCAACCGGCACATCTTCCCGATCGGCCAGGTCTCCGGATACGACGAATTCTGAGGTAGCCCCACATTCTCCGCGTACACGTATTGTGCGGGAACCGTTGACCCGCTATCCCGTGAGCGACCGAGCCCGCCGACAGTCCGGTCTCTGCGGGACCTGCCGATCATTCATCAAGAGGTTCTGCGCCGAGGAACCGCAGGTCCAGCATGTCCGGGGAGAAGGGAAGACCGGTGATCCTGCTCGCCAGGGCGAACGACCTCTCCATCGGGTACTCGATACCCGGGCCCTCTATACCGTGGTCTGGATCCAGTCCGACCTCGTGCATCTCCCGGACGAAGCGGTCTGGATCACCGCCCGACCGCTCGGCCGGAAAAATTGGGTCGAACCGGACGACCGGCGCGCCGTCGACGATGTACGCGAAGGTGTCCTCGGCGTAGTCGTGGCGGCAGACTGACACGACCTCGGTTCCCCGGGAGACTCGGGTGTAAATGTCGGAGTCGACGGCAATCTTCCATCCCCCCGGTTCGATGACCACGGCCCAGTCGCCGACCTTCGCGGCACCGATGTAACCGGCCGCGTCGTCTCTCATACTCTCCACCGAGCGCTCGTCCAGCTCATCCAATGCCACTTCCTCCATAGTGTTCTCGTCTACGCCGAACCGGCGGAGGACTTCCTCCGGAGAGAGATGCCGGACGAAGGACACGCAGTAGATTTCACCTAGCGTTTCGTAGCCTGGGAAGCCGGGGAATTCGTCGGGGGTCTCGGTCACGGTCACTCCTTTGATCACGTGAGTGGCATGATCGCAGTAGTCCCCGACAAAACGGGTTCGGAGACCCCGGTGGGTGGGGTGATGGCCCGGTCCTCAGGAATGCCTTCTGGGTGACCAACTGGGTGACAACGGCCACGAACGGGGGCCGGATACCAGTGCACGGCCATGGACCGTAGTCGCAGTGCAGAGCCGTACGGAGCCTGGCCGGGGATTCGTTCGGATTGCCAGCGAGGGGTCACTGGTTCGATACCAGTACCGCCCATCTGCGAGAAGGCCCGTTTCCGATCATGGAAACGGGTCTGAGTGGCTAACTCCCGAAGATCTTGTCCATCGCCGCAGCTTCTTGCATGATCACCGGCTGGGCCTGATGCCGATAGACGGTCGGTCACCACCGTGTTGGAGTGGCCGACCAGGCTTGCTCCGACTCGACGGCCACCCACCTTCCAGCCGCGTACCTGACCTCTCAGGTCAATACACCTAGAGACGATTTGCGCCGCCAACGGCACATCTTCCCGATTGGGCAGGTCTCCGAATACGACTAATTCCGAGTAGCCCCGCGTCTCTGTGTACACGTAGGCGACGAGGCGATGCGCGTCTCGAAAGGAAGCCTCGCCGGCGACCACACCGCCCAACGCGCCGCGCGGTCCGGGCGCGACTCAAGCCCTATCGACGTTGTTCGCCAGATCGCGCGAGCCGCTGTCCGGCGTCGCAACGCTTGAACAGGCTACGTGCTTTTCCTGAGCCTCGCCTTGGCCTGGGTCACTACGTCGGGATGTGAGTCCTCGGCGAGAACTCGCACGATGGATTCTGGAGTCGTAGACCATGTGGCCAGCCACCATCGCACGTTGACCGAGCGATCGTGGGCAAGGCGCTGCAAATCCTCATACGGGAGTTGTTCTGACATCACCGCGGCTGCACGGACGGCTGCGGATCTGTCTCTTACAAGAAGGCGGTGCTGGTCCGTTGTTGTGAGCGGGTTCTGAGCAGCGCCGGTGCGGACCTTGGGGTCGGCGTCGGCCATCAGAATGGCGAGGACGTCCGGAGCATCGGCATGCGCCGCCAGGCCCGCCCGAACGTTTGGAGAGGGGTCCGAGACGAGTTTGGCGTTGGTCTCGTCGTCCAATCCGCACCTCTCGGCGAGCAGTCGACGCAGGTCCTCGTCGGTGGACCGGCAGATGGCATGGCAGACCTCGATATTGGCTGCTGGATGTTCCGGCAGCGACCACCGGACCGACCAGTGACCATCTTCAACCAGCGTGATCAGAACGTCAGGCGGGCAGGCGGGATTCTCGGCGAGGAGCTGTCGGGTTTTCAGATCCGAGTCCCGGGCGAGTTCACGCAGCAACCTGCCCGGTGCGTCGGTTCGAGCCGCCAGGGCACGCCTGACCGAGCGGGAAGGGTCTGTCCTCATGGCTTTTAAAATCTCCGGAGGTGCGGCGGGATCCGTTGCCACAGTCAGCCGGACCTGGACTTTCCGGTCACGAGCGCGTACGGCCAGATGGCTCTTATCCGTGCCACGTTCGGCTTTCGAAGCACCTGGTTCCTGCCGCACCTGTCAGTCCTTCCTCGACCATGTGCCAGCATGATCGCAGGGGCACGTTGGCTGTCACAGCTCGAGGTTCGATGTCACAGGATCATCTGACCAGACGCGGGATCGGCACCACTCCCCAGCAGGCTGACCAGTCAGCCGGCCGCTCCACTCCGATGGGCAAACGCTTCCTCCGGCGGGGAGTCCGGCTTTGGTATCGCTAGTCGCTGAGGAGGAGGACCCTGATGGCCACCCTCTATGTTGACGTTCACATGCGCGTGACTTGGGCGGCCCGACAGGAGTTCGCCAGTGTCCAGCTCGAGCTGCTGTTGCCGAAGTGACTGTGCCCTTTGCCAGGTCAAGGCGGCGGCGCCGTCGCGCCCACGCGGTGCTCCCCCGCGAACTGCGGCCTGGGGGCCGGTCTCGCGCGGAGGTGACCGTCGGGCCAGACTGGTCCCGAAGAAGGACACATCCGAGGTGCGGCTAGAGCCGCGCTTCCAAACGCTCCTGGAACGGGGTGTAATCGCATCCAGGAAACAGCCGGGGGAAGACCTCAAGCATGTTGCGCAGATTCGTCACGATGTCATGAAACCCTGGTTTCCCCAGCTCCATTTCAGCGAACAGAAACTCCCAGCCGCGAGCCCCTCTGGTGGCGAGCAAGGCGTCCATGTACTCACCGTAGGTGAGATCGAGCTTGGTGCAGGTCACGGGGTATGGGTGACCGGGGTACGGCCCAGTGTCGGCATGCTGGTCGTCGAACCAGATTTCGACCGGGCCGGCATCTGGCTGCACGCGCAAGTGGGTCAGGTGGCCGCTCCCTGTGCCCCGGGAGCCCGCGATGCACCGTAACTGAGAATAAAAGCGACGTTGGAACTCTGAGGTCGGGTACCCCATGGGCACATCGCCCTGCTCGACCACATCCAACAGCGGAAACACATCGAACTCGCCGTGGACGCGGAGAAGCGGCCCGGTCGTCTGCCACGCGATGAAGAACTCCGAGAACCGGAGCTGGTGAGACACCAGCCCTCCAGCCATGGACACATTCTCCCACTCGGGGCGATATTCTCCCAGGTCATCACCGATCGCCGGGCGTAGCCCTTCGCCTACCCCTGCGCTGAAGACCTCGAAGTGCGGGCTTTGTTGAATCTCCTCAAAAGAATCCAGGTGCAATCGTTCGTACGAGGTGAGACCCTCCACGGCTGCCTCCAATAGCCAAACTGTTGATATCGGGACATGATGCCGGATCTCTGCGTCAAAGATTCCCAATCTCGCCCGCGAGGTCGGTACCTCATAAGGCCGGCAGCAGGCCAGAACCCGCCTCCGGCGGAGGACGGAGCTCCGGGATGATCACCTCGACCAGTCCGGAAATCGGTGAGCTGAAGTGGAGCCCGAGCGCTTGGAGGAGCCCGAGTCCACCGACCTGGCCTGTTCCAGTTAGCAGTGCCGATGCGATCGCAGGCGTCGATGGCGAGGCCACCGTCTCCGGCACACGATTCGATCACGACGGTACGGCTGTCGCGCTCGACGTCCTCGATGTCAGCGGCCCACACGTCTCCGACCGGAGCACTGCGTTTCCTGCTCGACGGGCACCACGAGCCGCTGGCCGCCGCCGGGGACGGGGCGCTCGATACCGTTGCTGTCGTTCCTCTCCATGGGCAGTTCGCGCGGCTCCGCACCCTAATTGAGGGGTGCCACGAGGGGAGGCATGGCAGGGTATCGGGGTGATTGAGCGACTCCCTGGAAACGTGGCCGAGGCGATCGCCGCCGAACAGGCCGGTCAATCGTTGAAGTTCCTCTACTTCTGGGGCCACCAGACCCTGCGCCCCGGCTGCCTGTCGCAGTGGTGGCCGGTCACCTTCACCGAGGACGGGCAGACGTACGGCTCAGCCGAGCACTACATGATGGCGCACAAGGCCTGGCTGTTCGACGACCGCGAAACCGCAGCCAAGATCCTTGCTGCCGGGCATCCGGGCGAGGCCAAGAAGCTGGGCCGCGCCGTACGGGACTTTGACGAAGAGGTCTGGGACGCCCACCGGTTCGACATCGTGGTGCGCGGCAACATCGCCAAGTTCGGCCAGCATGCCGCGCTGAAGGAGTTTCTGCTTGGCACGCGGAACCGGGTGATCGTCGAGGCCAGCCCCCTCGATCGGATCTGGGGGATCGGCCTGACCGCCGATGACGAGCGAGCCGCCTCTCCTGCGACGTGGCGGGGGCTCAACTTGCTGGGCTTCGCGCTGATGGCCGCGAGGGAGACACTGGCGTGAGTTTCGGCCACGTCGCCGTGCTGAAGCGGTCGGCTTCAGGCTCGTCGATGGCCGTGCGCGATGGGGGTCGCCCACCGCGACAGCGTGTCGCTAGATCACCCGGGGCTCGTTGTCCGCCGGGTCCACCGGGACGATCTCCTCCACCGTCACCCTGTGGTCGCGGCCGTTGTGATAGCCGAACGACTGGCCGGGCTCGCCGGCGAGCTGTGTGAGGGTCGCGTGCGGAGCCTGGTCGGCGTCGATCTCGCCGTCCTGGATGGAGAAGCTGTAGTGGCCGCCCGCGCCGGCGTCGGCGTCGATCACCGTGTGGAGCCGGTCAAGCCGAATCCTGGAGGGGACCTGCACCCGGAGCGGCTGGGGTCCATCGACACGCAGGATGGCCCGCCCTCGGTCGGAAACGGCTGGTCGCGGAATCCGGGCCGTCCACAGCATTTCTTGTACTTGCGCTGAGAGATGCACCAGCAGGGCGTGTTGCGCTCCGGCGGCCAGGAGATCGCGTCCCGGTCCGGCAGCGTAGACAGGTAGGCCAGCCGTGTACTTCGACGTCGGGGGTCGCGTCCCGTCCGCTTGGCGAACGCGTCGACCTCCGCCAGGTCGATGGCGACCACCGAGACCTTGCCGAGCTCGGCCGAGTCGTGCAGCGATACTTCCAGCTCGCGACGGTAGTCCTCGTGGTCGAGGGGGAATGTGGCGTCGAACAGCCCTTCGGCCAGGCCCTTGGCGTACTCCCGTGGGGGCAGATAGGCCATCCGGAACCTGGAGCGCACGCCACCCAGCGCCCGCTTCCCTGAGGGCGTGGCTGCGCTGAGCAACTCCTCCATCGCGCGGCGCCACGGTCGGTCTGCCCCTGTGTTCGGCGAGGAAAGCCGGAGCCAGGTAGTAGAAACGGATGTCGCGGCGCTCCGGCAGCAGGAGTGACATGTCGCGATGGAGGGCCTCCATCTCGGCCAGGCCCTCGGCGTCGCGGTGGGCCGCGCGCAGGGCACCCAGGGCGAAGCGCTGGTCGGGGTGGGCGTTGAGTACCTCGGTCAGCGGCTCGACCGCGTCGTCGAGTTCGTCGTCGTCATAGAGCTCGACAAGTTCCCATGCGAGCTCGAACACCCCGGGAACACCCTGGCTGCGCGGGTCCAGCAGCACCTGCAGGACCGTCTCCCTGCCGCAGACTCGTTGGTGACCTCGCCGGACTCGTCCAGCTCGCCGAACTGCTCGTAGACGGCGTCGAGCACCTGCGCGGACTTGAGGGGGTGGAAGAACATGTCGGGGAGCATGGGCTCATTTCCATGACGCGTGGGTACCGTGAGCCGTTCTTGGCTGAGGTCGGCGGAGTGGCATGAAGCAGCCTGCTCGCAGCGTCACGAGATCGTGGATGCCCGTCATGGCGCGCCGGGCCGCCAGGCGATGGTGAGCAGATGGCCGCTCATCCCCAGCAGCGACGGGACGGACTCCATCGAGCGCTGGGCATCGAGCAGCAGCGTGCGGCGTTCCGGATCGTCGAGCCACTCGTCGATGTCGCCGTACAGCCAGAAGGCGCCCTCGAGCCCGTACCGCTCGGCGGCGGGAAGTCCTGCGTCGGCGAACTCGCCAGGGACCTCGTCGGGGTCGTGGAAGTAGGCGGGGAACCCGCGCCCTGGTGAGAGCATGATCCCGTTCTTCGCGGCCGCGTGCGCCGCCTCCCGCTGTCGCTCCTCGGTGTACGCGCCCGTGTGAACCATGTCGTGCACGGCCGCGTAACGGTTGATGGTCGCGGCGGCCACCAGTCCGCCTGGCCGTACGGCGCGGCGAGCCTCGGCCAGCGCCCGCACCCGGTCGGAACGCTCGGCCAGATGGTAGAGCGGGCCCAGCAGCAGGACCGCGTCCACGCTCGCGTCCGGCACCGGAAGCTCCCGCGCGTCTCCCAGCCGCGCTGTCACCCCGGCCAGCTCCGAGGCCCGCTCCACGTGCAGCGGGACCGGATCCAGCAGCTCGACCTCGTAGCCGTCGGCGACCAGCCACTCGGCGTGCACCCCTGTGCCGCCTCCCACGTCGAGCACCCGTGCCGGAGCGGGCCGCAGCGATCGGCGCAGCACATCCTGTGTCCGCCAGAACTCCAACCGGTCACGCCCTTCACGAAGCCGGCCGTGTTCCCTGTCCTGTTCGTAGTAGGCGAGCAGCTCCCGTGTCACCGTCATACTCGATCATGTCGTGGGCCGTGCGCTGCGGGCAAACGAGTTGCTCTCCAGCCGTTCCGTGGCCCGATTGACTGGTCGAGTCCCGCTCTTTGGGCTGACCTTGAGGCGTTTGCCGTGCGGTCGGCCAAGCCGGAGGTCCACGGGCCTCCGCCCCCGCCCCGCGGTGACGACGCCCACGTCCCGCCCCGGCACATCGAGGCCCGCCTCACGGACGGCGCATGGCCCCCGTCAGCCGAGAGGCCGGCTTGCCCACGCCTCTGCGAGGTCGTCGTCGGGCATGCCGCTTCCTTGACGATCCCGCTCATGACGGCACGGTTTCACTTCGACAGAACTCGGATACATTACGCAAAGTAGCGCATCGCTACTCATAGTCACCAAGGAGAGTACGTTGATCAAGTCGATCATCCTGATTCCGGCACTCGCCGCGGTAGCGGCCGTCTTCCCCGGCACGGCCGGCGCGACCACAGGCGACCCGTCGCCCTACGAGGTCGTCGAGATGACCGGGGCTCAGGAGGTTCCCGGTCCCGGCGATCCGGACGGCGTGGGCATCTTCGCCTGGAAGGTGAAGGACAAGTCGCTCTGCTACGTCATCACCGCCCACAACATCGACCCCGCGACCGCGGCGCACATCCACAGGGGCGAGGCAGGAGTGGCGGGTCCGATCGTGGTGACGCTGGAAGCGCCCACCGACGGCTTCGCGAGCGCCTGCATCCGCGTCGAGAGGCGCGAGACGCCTGAAAACGCCGACACCACGCTGACCCGCGAGGAGCTGCGGGAGATCGTCCGGAATCCGAGCCAGTTCTACACCAACGTCCACAACGAGCCGTTCCCGGATGGCGCCATCCGTGGCCAGCTCGGTGATGCCGTCTAGGTCGCGTCTGAGCGGCCCCGTAGCGACCGGGTAGAGATCCCGTAGTCGCCCGCCCAGCGGCTGGCCGTACGGGCAAGCTGTCCCGTCCAGCGGCTTCTCGATGACGTTAAGTGACCGCTTCACGGAGTCTGGTGCCGGATTCCGTGAAGCAGCACCATCTGTATCGACTGGCTGCGAAAGTCGATGGGCGCGCGTGCTCTACCGGTATTGCCGGCTCCGAACCGGAGGTTCGGAGCTGCGGGTCACCGGGGTCGGTGGCCCTTCTTCTTACGGCTGGCCGGTACGGCCCGGCGTCCGGAGCCGTTCTGGGCGGGTTTCTGGGCCTGCCGCTGTGCCGGTTTCTCCGCAGAGGAGGCGGGGGTACGGCCCCGCGAGCTGTTCACCGTCCGGCCGCGGACGACGCCGATGAAATCCTCCACCAGGTCAGTGGTCGCGTCCGTGGGCCAGGCCAGCGCGACCTGAGACTGCGGCGCGTCCGTCACCGGCCGGTAAGTGAGGTCCCTGCGGTGGTGGAGGCGTGCCAGCGACTGCGGAACCAGGACAAGCCCGGTGCCGGCCGCCACCAGCTCGACGGCCTCCGCCGTGGTGGCCGGGCGGCTGAACGCGGGCAGCCCGGGCCGGGCCGTCCAGTCGATGGTGTCGTCCAGAGGATGGAACACCTCGTCGTCGGTCAGGTCGGCGATGGTCACCTCGTCGGCGGCGGCCACCGCGTGGTCCTTGGGCACCACGACCACCGTGGTCTCCACGTAGAGAGGGATCACGCTGAGCCCCTCGCGGTCGACCGGCAGCCTCACGAATCCGGCGTCGGCGCCGCCGTCCCGCAGAAGTCGCACCACCTCGGCGGCGGCGACCTCGACCAGGGTGATCGGCACGCTGGGCATCCTCTCGGTCCAGACGTTGACCCATTTGGCGGGGGTCACCCCGGGCACGTACGCCAGCCGGAACACCCTGCCGATCTCCCCATCAGTCACTTCCTCAGGGTACCGATGTCAGGGGAACCCGTTCCGACTGACTACTCTCGACGCCATGACCTCGCCCAAACCGAAGACCATCCAGACGATGAAGCCCGAGACCGCGGCCAAGAAGCTGGGGGTCCTCCTCTCGGCCACGCCCGCCGAGTTCCAGGCGGGTGTCGTCTCCAGGGACGAGCTGAACGAGTTGCAGGCCAAGCCACCCGCCTGGCTCGCTGACCTGCGCCGCAACGGCCCGCACCCCAAGCAGGTCGTCGCCGCGAAGCTCGGGATCTCCATCTCCGGCCTGGCCAGAGGCGGGATCACCGGACCGCTCACCACCGCTGAGATCGATGAGCTGAAGGCGGAGAACCCGGCATGGCTGGAGCGCGAGCGGTCCGTCCAGGCCGAGGCCCGCAAAGAGGCACTCCGCCTCAAGCAGCGCTAGGCAGCTGAGATCCCGCACGGCTCAAACCGGAGACGAGCTCGTCCGATGAGCCGCCAGGCAGTCCTCGTTGCCCTGTGGAACCAGAGAACTCACGCACTGGCACCAGGCGATGCGGTCCGCGCCGGGTCAGACAGCACACCTGCGACAAGAGCTCTGTTTCCGATCGCGGAAACGGGCCATGAGCCACGACGGCCGTCTCAGAACGGCTGGCCAACTATGGTGACCGACCATGAGGACCCTCATCGTCGGCGGCAGTGGCTTTCTCGGCAGCGAGCTCGCTCGACAGTGTTCGCAGGCAGGACACGAGGTGGCTGCGACGTACCTGACCCGAGCTGGAGAGACCGCCGACGTTGAGTGGTTGCCGCTCGACGTGCGCCGACGAGAGAACGTCGATGAGCTGATCTGCGCCTTCCAGCCGGAGGCGGTCATCCACGCCGCCTTCCGGCAGACGGACTGGACGGCCACGGCGACCGGCGCGGCGAACGTGGCTCTCGCCGTCTCCATGGCGGGTGCACGCCTCGTCCATGTGTCCAGCGACGCGGTCTTCTCCGGCGCGGCGATTCGCTACGACGAGACGTGCGTCCCTGACCCGATCAGCCCGTATGGCGCGGCCAAAGCCGCCGCCGAGACAGCGGTGAGCGCGATCGCGCCGGCTGCGGTGGTAGCCAGGACCTCCTTGATCATTGGCGACGATGACTCCTCGCACGAGGCCCTCGTGCGTTCGCTTGCCACCGGCAGCGCTCGAGGAGTGCTGTTCACCGACGACGTGCGGTGTCCAGTACATGTGGCTGACCTTGCTGCGGCGCTCCTGGAACTTGCCGCATCCGGGTATCGCGGCATCCACCACGTCGCCGGAGCCGATGCCGTGAGCCGATACGAGCTTGGGCTGCTCATCGCTCGCCGCGATGGCCTCGACGCGGACCGTTTGCCTCCAGGCCGGCGGGCGGACACCAGGTCGCCCGGCCCCATAGACGTGCGCCTGGACTGCGCCATGACCCAGCGACGGCTTCAGACCAAGTTGCGCGGCGCACGGCAATTTCTGGGTGACGGTCAGTGGTGATCGCGACAAGCCGTGCTCGGCGCACCGGACTCTCTTCGCCATCAGGCCATCGCGTATCCAAGGCAAGGGCAAGCGGAGGATCTTCGTCGCGAATCGGTATCGCGTGTGGTACTTCGGCCTGGGTGCAGCCCGCTGTCGGTGACGGAAGTTGGCGGCGTCCCAGCAGGCCTTGCTGGTCCTGGGCCACCGGCGTAACGGCGACACCTACGCCCGTCTGACTGCCGGCTTCGCCAACAGCACCACACGACAGGGCGTTACGTCCGTGAAAGCGTGGACCTGCTGGCGACGCCGGCCGACGATGTGCACGCCGCCGTCAAGCGCGCCGCCCGGCTGGCCTACGCCATCCTGGATGGCACTCTCATCCCGATGGACCGCCTCGCCGACGAGCGGCCGTACTACAACGGCAAACGCAAGCAGCATGGGATGAACGTGCACCTTCTGGCCGACCCCGCGGGCCGGCTGGTGTGCGCCTCACCGGCAGTGCCGGCGCCGTCCACGACGTGGGTGCCGCTCGCGCGGTGGCCTTGATCGACGCATTGACCGTTGCTGGCGTGAAGACGTTCGCGGACAAGGGCTATCCCGGTCTACATCGTCCAACTCCTCGGCGAGAGTCTGCCGAGGCCGGGCGGCGGACCAGGAAATCGGCCCTGGCATGCCGTCGCCATGGCACTCCGCCGCGGTCGCTGACCTGCCGCAGTCAGCATGCCGCCGTAAGGGACGAGCTCTATGATCAGGTTCGTCCTGATCGTTGAAATCCGGAGAAGATGTCAATCACATGCGCCGTGCCATGGTCCTTCTTGGCGGCGTCGCCCTCGCCGTCGGCGCGTTCGCCCTCTTCTACCGGGGCCCGGGACAACCGTTCATCCGCGGTTACGTGAGCGACGTCGGCGCCACCATGCTGGTCTACGCGTTCTTGGGGCTGCTGTGGCGCACCACCGCCGCACGCCGCACCCTGGCCACGGCCGCGATCGCCGCCGCCGTCGAGTTCTACCAAATAGTCGGCATGACCCCGCCGGGCATCGGCGGTGTCCTGGTCGGCGCGTTCCCCGACCCATGGGACCTGATCGCCTATGCCATCGGTGTGGTCGCGGCCCTGGCCTGGGAACGCCGATTGGTCCGATCCGGTGATCAGACCGGCCGACTCCCGGACTCCACCCCACCGGCACGCTGACGGTACGGACGCCCCCAGCGGCGAGGTCATCGGGTTCGTCCTGCGCGGCGGCCAGCCGTTGCTGAAGGTGCTCATCTGGGCGAAGAGCGAGCCGCTCAGCTCTGGCAGACGGCACAGTCCTCGAGCAGTCAGCCACCACGACGGTCGTCGACGGTGACGACCAGGCCAGGCCATCCGTCCGCAAAACGGCGCAGGTCGTCAGCGAGTGGGGGCAGGTGCCCGCAGGGCAGAAAGTGCACGGTCGTCCCTGTGGCGCCGTCGCCGGCGACGGCCTCCAGACCGGTGACGGGGACGCCGTGCTCGTACCGCTGTGCCCAGGACCCGTTCACGCGGCGGTTGGTGTGGATGAGCCACTCGCTGAGCGCGGCGACGACGGACATACCGCGGCGCGGATGCCCGTCAGGAAGTGTCTCCGCGCCTGGGTCGTCGAAGAAGCGCAGGTCCTTGGACGACATGACGGGCTTCTTCACCGGCCGCCCCTGCTCATCGAAACGGGTGTCGGTGCCCCGCCCCTCGTCGGCCACGGACACCGAGCCGTCGAGGTGGAGGGTGACGGTGCAGCGTCCAGCGCCCGTGCTCGCCGCCTCGTCGGCCGGGTGGGCGAGGACTTCGAGGATCAAGTGCCGGACGCCGCCGGGGGCGAACTCCGCCGGGTTCCCCTGGATGCGGGCGAGGTGGCCGAGGTCGACGTCGGTCGCCCAGTCATGGGTGGTGTTACGCCAGGAGGATCGGGATGCGCCCACCACAGCACCCTGGTCACGGCTCAAGAGACGTTGAAGGACACTACCTCGCTGAGGCAGGAGCGTTGAGCTGACCGTTGCTTGATCGGGGCTGTCGTTGGGTGGCCACCCTCCTCATCCGCGTTCACAGACGTGTTGCGACGCGGATCAGGTCAGCAACTGCACGAAGGCGGCTGTGCGGCGGCCAGGCGATCACCGTTGTCACGGGCGGAGCGTCCAGGACCGGCACGGCGGCGAGGTCCCGGCGCTGGCTGGCTCGGGAGTGACCACAGTTGTACGGCCGAGCGCGATCAACTGGGCGGTGGCGGACGGTGTGCTCGGTGTGAACCATGACCCAACGCGTGGTCTCTCGCGTGGGAGCCGTCCGAGTGGGGTCCCGAGTGTCCCTGAGGTAGTCGGTGCCAGGCGGGCGGGAATGCCCTGGGCGCGCCGCCGCTCGGCGGTTGGCGGCGTGCCCAGGGAGGCGACCGCCCGGATGGGGCGGTCGGTACGCGTCACGTCCGCGGCGGGGAAGGCGCCTGACGAGGCGTCGGAGGGAAAGGTCCGACGCCCTCCAGCGGACAGGGGTGACGCGGGTCAGCCGGCCGGCTCGGCGAGGCGCCGTCCGGACAGGTCGCCGGAGGGGCGCCACGCACCCTCGGGGTCGCCGGTGGCGACCTCGAAGCACGACACGGTGTTGACCACAGGAGCTCCAGCCGTCGAGTTTCTCGAACAAGGCAACGATAAATCGCGAAGGCGACAACCCTATGTCGGTGTTTCGAGCCATTAATCGAGCAGAGTGCCGTGAACGATCATGTCAGGGACGTCCGTCACGTAGCCCTCGAGCGGCCGGTCGGGACAGCGCTCGTCGCTGACGGAGGCGCTCGCGATGCGGTCGAGCCTGAAGACGCGGACGTCGTCGCGAAGGCGGCACCAGGCCACCAGGTACCAGAATCCGCCCCGGCCGCCCAGAAAGACCCCGGGCTCGACGTCGCGGGAGGTGAGCGCGCCCTTCCTGTCGGCGTAGTCGAGGCGCAGGACGCGGCGGCGCAGCAGGGCGTCCTCGATGACGCGGGAGACGCCCGCGCGGCCGAGCGGCTGGATCTCCTCGCCTGTCTCGACGGGGGCGACGAGCTGGACGCGACTGGCGAGCTCTCGCGCCAGCTCACCCTCCGAGCCCGGCATCGCGGCGACGACCTTGCGCAGCGCGCTGCGCGCCTGGCGGCCGAACGGCTGGTCGCCCGCCCTGCTGAGGGCGATGGCGATGGCGACGGCCTCGGCGGGGGTGAAGTTGAGCGGCGGCAGCGAGTGGTTCTTGTCGACCGCGTAACCACCGCTGCGGCCCGGCTCGGCGTAGATGGGCACGCCCGACTCCTGAAGGGCGGCGATGTCGCGCTCGATCGTGCGCACGCTCACCTCGAAGCGTTCGGCGAGCTGGCGCGCTGACCGGCACCTGGGAGAGATCGCGCGCAGGTCCTCGACAAGCGCGTAGAGCCGATCGGTACGGTTCACAACCGGCACGCTACGCGCCGCCACCGACATTTCACCCCGTCGCGCCCTCGGGGTGACATGACTCTTCCCCGAACGGCACTCTCCGTGACCACACCGCGCGCAACCGCCGTCCGCTCACGATCAGCACAGAGTCAGGAGGTCCACTCCAGGACTCGCTCCAGGGGCCAGGTGTTCACCACGCGCTCGGCCTCGACGCCGCACAGGGCCGCCCGCTCGCACCCGAAGCGCTGCCAGTCGAGCTGGCCCGGCGCGTGCGCGTCGGAGTCGATCGAGAACACGCAGCCCATCTCGTAGGCCAGCCGCAGCAGCCGCTTGGGCGGATCGAGCCTGTCGGGCCTGGAGTTGATCTCGACGGCCACCCCGAACCTGCGGCAGGCCTCGAAGACCAGCTCCGCGTCGAAGTCCGACTCGGGCCGCAGCCCTCCGCGCCTGGTGCCGCCCTTCACGATCCGGCCGGTGCAGTGGCCGAGCACGTCCACGTTCGGGTCGGCGATCGCCGTGACCATCCTGCGGGTCATCTCGTGGGCGTTCATCCGCAGCTTGGAGTGCACGCTCGCGACCACCACGTCCAGCCGTCCGAGCAGCGCGGGGTCCTGGTCGAGGGTGCCGTCGACGTTGATGTCCACCTCGATGCCGGTGAGGATCCTGAACGGCGCCAGTTTCTCGTTCAGCTCGGCCACCCTGTCGAGCTGCCTTCGCAGGCGGGCGGGCGACAGTCCGTTGGCGACGGTCAGGCGGGGCGAGTGGTCGGTCAGCGCCCAGTACTCGTGACCGAGCTCCCTGGCCGAGGCGGCCATCTCCTCGATCGGCGAGCCGCCGTCCGACCAGTCGGAGTGGCTGTGCAGGTCGCCCTTGAGCGCGGCCCGCAGCACGGCGCTGTCCGAGTCGAGGTCCGCGCCCACGGTGGCCTGGAGTCTGCGCAGGTAGGTGGGGGTCTGGCCGTCGAGCGCCTCGGTGATCGCCAGCGCGGTCACCTTGCCGATGCCGGGCAGGTCGGCGAGCGCGCCGGCCTGCGCCAGCCGTACCAGCTCGTCGGGAGGGAGGTCCGCGACCACGGAGGCGGCGCGTCTGAAGGCCCGCACCCTGTAGGACGGCTCGCCCGCCCGCTCCAGCAGAAAAGCGATGTCACGCAGTGCTTTGACCGGTTCCATGCCGGTTGAATACCCGAGGGGAACCCGGCACTTCACCTGCCCGTTGTTCCAGTCATAAAGCACCGATAAGCTCTGGAGCCCCATGGCAGAAACCCGGAAATCGTCCAAGGCGATCACACTGACCGCGCTCGGAGTGGTCTCGGTGCTGGTGGTCGGGTACTGCTCCGCACAGAACGACGACTACGAGGAGGTCGGCGCGGACTGCGTCGATCTCGACACCCGGTTGCCTGACGGCTCCTACCAGGTGGTCGACGACGACTACTGCGACGAGGCGCGCGGCTCGCACCACGCCTACGGCTGGTACTACGGCGGCGTCAGGACCGGCGCGCGGGTGCTGCAGGGCTCCACCGTACGGCCCGCCGAAGCCCGCATCACCAGCAGGAACGGGCACGTCATCCAGAAGGGCGGCTTCGGCGGCAGAGGCGGAGGCGGCAGCTGATGCGCCGGGCGCTCTCCTCGCGCTCGGTCTCGCTCGGCGCCCTCGTGGCCTTGTCCTCGGCCGTGCTGACCGGCTGCGCCTCCCCCGAGCCCTCCCCGACCATCGAGTACGCCGCTCCGTACGACGACTCCGCCGAGGACGAACCCGTCGACGACGCCGAGGAGGAGCCCGTCGACGACGCGGGCGAGACCCTCGAAGAGGACGACGAAGACGACTTCGAGGAGGTCTTCGAGGAGGACGAGGTCGTCGCCACGTGCGTCGAGCGCGACAGCGAGGACGACGACTCCTACGAGGTCGTCGACGACGAGAACTGCGACGGCGTGGGCAAGCACGGCGCCTACCTCTGGTACTACGGAGGCACGACGACGAACGGCGGCAGGATCTCCGGCGGCACCACCGCCCGCCCCCGCGACGTATCCATCGTCACGGAAGGCGGCGACGAGCTCACCCGCTCGGGAAAGATCTCCACCAACGGCTTCGGCAACCGCACTTCGACGGGATCCTGATGCGACGCGAGCACGCCACTCCCCGCGAGGGCTGGGAGAAGATCATCGAGGGCCAGGGCCTGGCCTTCCACCGCTCGGTGCAGGCCACGCACCTGCCCCGTCCCTACTGGGACGAGTCCGTCCACTACGTCTTCACCATGGAGCAGGTCCTCGACCTCGAAGCGCAGGTCGAGGAGTTGCACCGGATGTGCCTGGCCGTCGTCGAGCACGTGATCGCCGAGCGGCGCTTCGCCGACTTCGCGCTGCCCGAGTGGACCTGGCAGGAGATCACCCACTCGTGGGAGCGGCGCGACCCGCACGTCTACGGCCGCTTCGACCTGCGTTACGACGGCGTCTCCCCGCCGAAGCTGCTGGAGTACAACGCCGACACCCCGACCTCGCTGCTGGAGTCGAGCGTCGTGCAGTGGTACTGGCTGCAGGACCGCTTCCCCGGCGACGACCAGTGGAACTCCATCCACGAGCGCCTCATCGACAGGTGGCGCGAGCTGGTCCTGCCCACGGGGCCGACCCACTTCGCCTGGACGAACATGGACGAGACAGGCGAGGAGGCGATGACCGTCGCCTACCTGCAGGAGACGGCCGACCAGGCCGGGCTGAAGACCGTCGCCATCGCGATGGAGGACATCGGCTGGGACCCTCTCAACAGGCGCTTCGTCGACACCGGCGGGCGGGTGCTCCGCTCTGCCTTCAAGCTCTACCCGTGGGAGTGGATGCTGGCCGACAGGTTCGGCGAGCACGCCGTACGGCACGCCGCCTCCACCACCTGGATCGAGCCGCTGTGGAAGGCGCTGCTGTCGAACAAGGCGCTGCTCGCGCTGCTGTGGGAGCTCTATCCGGGCCACCCGAACCTGCTGCCCGCCTATCTCGACGGCCCCCGCGAGCTGACCTCCTACATCGTCAAGCCACTCCTGGGAAGGGAGGGCGCCTCCATGCAGATCGTCTCGCCCGACCACCAGGCGCGGACCGAAGGCTCCTACGGCGCCGAGGGCTTCGTCTACCAGGGCTTCGAGGCGCTGCCCTCCTTCGAGGGGCAGCGGCCCGTGCTGGGCGCGTGGATGGTCGCCGACGAGTCCGCGGGACTCGGCATCCGCGAGACGGCAGGATTGATCACCGACGACACCTCGTCGTTCGTCCCCCATCGCATCGAGCTGTAAAGGCACCCCATGTCCCCTCTGGTCGACCACCTGCTCTCCGGCGCGCTCGCCATCGCCGCCTACGCCGTCCTCGGCATGATCCTGCTGATCATCGGCTTCTACGCCATCGACCTGGCCACGCCTGGCAAGCTCAGCGCCGTGATCAAGCACGAGCGCAACCCCAACGCCACGCTGCTTGCCAGCTCGGGCCTGGCCGCGGTCGGCCTGATCGTCGCCGCCTCCATCTGGTCCTCGGGCGGCGCGCTGCACGAGGGGCTGCTGGCGACCGCGGTGTTCGGGCTGGTCGGCATCGCCGTACAGACGGTGGCCATGCTGGTCTTCGATCTGGTCGCGGGCATCTCGGTGCGCGAGCTGGTCAAGCAGAGCGACCTTCAGCCGGGCGCCCGCCTGCTCGCCGTCACCCACCTGGCCATCGGGCTCATCACTGCCGTCGCGGTCATCTAGCGCCCCTCAACCGGCGCCGCGGGAAGCACCGCCAGCGCCTCTCCGGGCACCGCCGCGACGTCCACCGCGCCGACGGCGGTGCGTTCGACGACCCGCGTTGTTCATGTTCACCGACGACCTCATGACCGAGGCCACCACCCGCAACGTCCGAGGCCGCCCGCTCGTCCGCCACTACGTCCTGTCGGGCGACCTCACCCGCCTGGAGATCAGCGACACGGTCAGCATGCGCCAGTGGCGTTCGTCACGGGAGGGCAGCGATCTGTACGAGACGGTGGGCCTCCTCGAGAACGTCCACCGCGAACTCTCCGTACCCGACAGGATGGCCGCCGTCAGGCTCGGGCGGGAGCGGCGCACTCCGTCGGACCTGGCACTCTAGAGGCGTGACAGACCACGAGGACCGGACACGGGAAGACACCACCCGGCGTCTCGAGCGCAACATGGGCACCCTGGGCACCGCGGCCATGGCGCGCATGGACGATCGGCTGCCGTGGTTCCGCGCCCTGTCGGCCGAGGACCGCTCCTGGGTCGGCCTGGTCGCGCAGGCGGGCATCGCCGCCTTCGTCGAGTGGTTCGCCCACGCGGGCGAGGGCCGTCCCACCCCGAGCATCGAGTTCTTCGGCACGGCGCCGCGCGAGCTGAAGCGCTCGATCTCGCTGCAGCAGACGGTCGACATCGTCCGCATCGTCGTCGAGGTCGTCGAGACCATGACCGACGAGCTGGCCGCCCCTGGCGGCGGCGACCAGCTGGAGCAGGCGATGCTCCGCTACACCCGCGACGTGGCCTTCGCCGCCGCACAGGTCTACGCCCGCGAGGCCGAGGCGCGCGGCGCGTGGGACGCCAGGCTGGAGGCCCTGATCGTCGACGCGCTGGTGCGCGGCGAGGTCGACGACGGGCTCCACTCGTGGGCCGCGGCGCTCGGCTGGACCTCCGCCCCCGTCGTGGTGGTCGCGGGGCACGCCCCCGACGAGGACCCCCGAGCGGTCATCGACGGCCTGCGCGAGAAGGGCAGGCGCATCGGCATGGACCTGCTGGCGGGTGTCCAGGCCGACAGGCTCATCGTGATCGTCGGCGGCGCCGACAACGTGGACCACGCGGCCAGGCAGGTGGTGCCGCGCTTCGGCGCGGGCCCGATCGTCATCGGCCCCGAGGTGCCCGACCTGCACGCCGCCGCCCGCTCGGCGCGGGCCGCGATCGCCGGGCTGAAGGCCTCCTCGGGCTGGCCCGACGCGCCGAGGCCCGTCCACGCCGAGGACCTGCTGGCCGAGCGGGCGCTCGACGGCGACGACGACGCCAGGCAGCAGCTCGTGGAGAACGTCTACCTCCCGCTGGCAGGCACGCCGCTGCTCGACACCCTCGCGACCTATCTGGAGCAGGGAACCTCGCTCGAGGCCACGGCCCGCCTGCTGTTCGTCCATCCGAACACGGTCAGGTACCGGCTGAAGAAGATCACCGAGCTGACGGGCTACCAGCCGACGGAGGGCAGATCGGCCTTCACCTTGCAGGTCGGCCTGATATTGGGCAGGCTCACAGAGAGCGCCGTAACCTGGCGCGCTCTAACGTAACTCCACCGAAACCCCTACTGTAGGGTTCCTACAAAAACCCTGGGACAAAGTTCGTACGGATCTCTATCCGCGTGTCGGACTTCTACAGGGCATGGTGGAAATCGTGTTCGTACTCGTCGCTCCGGGCCAAGGCGCCCAGACCCCAGGCTTCCTGTCCCCATGGCTAGAGCTACCAGGCCTCGCGGACAGGCTCTCCGCATGGTCGGAGGTCGTCGGGCTCGACCTGATCGCCTACGGCACCACCGCCGACGCCGACGAGATCCGTGACACCGCCGTCGCCCAGCCGCTGCTCGTGGCCGCCGCGCTGGCCGCCGCCGAGGCTCTGGGCGCGACCCCCGATCTGCTGGCCGGCCACAGCGTCGGCGAGTTCGCCGCGGCCGCGCTCGCCGGGGTGCTGACCCCGGAGCAGGCACTCAGCCTGATCCGCGAGCGCGGCCAGGCCATGGCCAAGGCCGCCGCGGTCACCGAGACCGGCATGACCGCCGTCCTCGGCGGCGTCGAGGCCGACGTGCTGGCCGCCCTCGACCGGCACGGCCTGACCCCCGCCAACATCAACGGCGCCGGTCAGATCGTCGCGGCGGGCACGCTCGAGCAGCTGGCCGCCTTCAAGGAGGAGCCGCCGGCCCGCGCCAGGCTGATCCCGCTGCAGGTCGCCGGCGCCTTCCACACCGTGCACATGGCGCCCGCGGTCGACCAGCTGCGCCAGGCCGCGGCCGCCCTCACGCCCGGCGATCCGCACACCAGGCTGCTGTCCAACGCACACGGGCAGGTCGTCGGCAGCGGCGCCGAGTTCGTCGAGCTCCTGGTCAACCAGGTCAGCAACCCCGTGCGCTGGGACTCCTGCATGGAGACCATGGCCGCGCTCGGCGTCACCAGGATGGTCGAGCTGCTGCCCGGCGGCACCCTGACGGGCCTGGCCAAGCGCGCGCTGCGCGGCGTGGAGAGCGTGGCACTGAAGACCCCCGATGACCTCGACGCGGCCAGGGAGCTGATCAAGTGAGGATTCCCGAGGTCGCGGCAGGAGCGAAGATCCTGTCCTTCGGCCACTACCAGCCGGCCAACATCGTCACCAACGACGATCTGGCCAAGACCATCGAGACCAACGACGAGTGGATCCAGTCGAGGGTCGGCATCAAGGAGCGCAGGGTCGCCCCCGCCAACGAGTCCGAGATCGACATGGCGGTCCACGCGGGCGGCAAGGCCCTGGCGGGCTCCGGCCTCGACGCCTCCGACATCGACCTGGTGATCGTGGCCTCCTGCACGCTCGAGTCGCAGATCCCCAACGCCGCGGCGAGGGTGGCCCACCGCCTGGGCATCGACTCCCCCGGCGCCTTCGACGTCAACGCCGCGTGCGCGGGCTTCTGCTACGCGCTCGGCACGGCCAGCGCCGCCGTACGGGCGGGCTCGGCCAGGAACGTGCTGGTCGTCGGCACCGAGAAGCTGTCGCAGTGGATCGACTGGACCGACAGGGCGACGGCGGTGATCTTCGCCGACGGCGCGGGCGCGGCGGTCGTCACCGCCTCCGAGACCCCCGGCATCGGCCCCGTGGTCTGGGGCAGCGCGGGCGACAAGTTCGACGCGATCATCATCAAGGACCGCGACTCCTTCCTGCAGCAGGAGGGCCAGACCGTCTTCCGCTGGGCCACCACCGCGCTCCACCCGGTGGCCAAGGAGGCCTGTGACCGTGCGGGGGTGGACCCGGCCGACCTGGCCGCGTTCGTCCCGCACCAGGCCAACCTGCGCATCATCGAGGCCATCGCCCGCAAGCTAGGCGCGGACAACGCCGTCATCGCCCGCGACATCGTGCTGGCGGGCAACACCTCGGCGGCCTCCATCCCGCTCGCGCTCTCACGCATGATCGAGCGCGGCGAGGTGCAGTCGGGCCAGCTGGCCCTGCTTCTCGGCTTCGGCGCCGGCCTCGCCTTCGCCGGCCAGGTCGTCGAGATCCCATAGCTTGTACGGCTCGCCGTACAAACCCAAGAAAGAAACTCAAAGGAGAACTACCGACATGGCAGTCAGCGAGCAGGAGATCCTCGAGGGCCTCGGCAAGATCGTCAACGAGATCACTGGGATCCCGGCGTCCGAGGTCACCCCGGAGAAGAGCTTCGTGGACGACCTCGACATCGACTCCCTGTCCATGGTCGAGATCGCCGTGGCCGCGCAGGACGAGTTCGGCGTCGAGATTCCCGACGACCAGCTCAAGAACCTGAAGACGGTCAAGGACGTCCTCAACTTCATCCAGGCCTGAAAGTCCCTTCTGATCAGCAAGGAGCGTAACCACGTGAGTGCAAACCGGGCACGAGTCGTCGTCACCGGGTTCGGCGCGACGACGCCCCTCGGTGGAGACGTCACCTCGACCTGGTCGGCGCTCCTCGCCGGTCAGTCGGGTGTGCGAAGCATCACCGAGGACTGGGTCGACAGCGTCCCCGTGAAGTTCGCGGGCGTCGCGGCCGTCGACCCGTCCGAGGTGCTTCCGCGGCCCGAGGCGCGCCGCCTCGACCGCAGCGAGCAGTTCGCCCTCGTCGCCGCGCGGGAGGCCTGGCAGCACGCCGGCGCTCCGCAGGTGGCGCCCGAGCGGCTCGGCGTGGTCGTCTCCAGCGGCATCGGCGGCATCACCACGACGCTGTCGGCCTACGACACGTTCAAGGAGAAGGGCTGGAACAGGCTCTCGCCGTTCACCGTGCCCATGCTCATGCCCAACGGCCCCGCCGCCTGGATCGGTCTCGACCTGGGCGCCCAGGCGGGAGTCCACGCGACCGTCTCCGCCTGTGCCTCGGGCGCCGAGGCGATCGGCTACGCGATGGAGATGATCAGGTCGGGTCGCGCCGACGTGGTCGTCGCCGGTGGCACCGAGGCCGCCATCCACCCGCTCAACATCGCCGCCTTCGCGGCCGCGCGGGCCATGTCGACCCGCAACGACGACCCGCAGGGCGCCTCCCGTCCGTGGGACCGCGACCGCGACGGGTTCGTGCTCGGCGAGGGCGCGGGCATCGTCGTGCTGGAGTCCGAGGAGCACGCCAAGGCGCGTGGCGCGCGGGTCTACGCCTACGCCGCGGGTGTCGGCTACTCCGCCGACTCCCACCACATCACCCAGCCCGAGCCCGAGGGCCGGGGCATCATCATGGCGATGACCCAGGCGCTCACCGACGCCGGTGTCACAGGCCAGGACGTCAAGCACATCAACGCGCACGGCACCTCCACGCCGGCGGGCGACGTCATCGAGGTGCAGGCCGTGGCCAAGGCCATCGGCACCCACCCGCTGGTCACCTCGACCAAGTCGATGACGGGCCACCTGCTCGGCGGCGCCGGCGGCATCGAGTCCGTCTTCACGATCAAGGCTCTCGAGGACCGCGTCGTGCCCGCCACCATCAACCTGGCCAACCCTGACGACGGCATCGAGGTCGACCTGGTCCACGGTGGGTCCCGCAAGCTCCCCGATGGTGACATCGCCGCGGTCAACAACTCGTTCGGATTCGGCGGCCACAACGTCACCGTCGTCTTCACCACGCACTGAGGGAGCCACAGATGACCGTGCTCGACAACGGGGTGGTGACCGGCGCCTCCGACGAGTCGCCCGTCGATCCCCGCGATCCGATCGTCCGCCTGGCCGCGCTGCTCGACGAGGGCTCGCTGCGGTTGCTCACTCCCCAGGACAAGAGCGGCGTGCTCGCCGCCATGGGCCGCGTCGAGGGTGTTCCCGTCGTCGCGTTCTGCAGTGACGCCCGCTTCCAGGGCGGTGCGATGGGCAGCGAGGGCTGCGAGCACATCGTCCACGCCTACGACGTGGCCGTCCGTGAACGGGTGCCGGTCATCGGTGTCTGGCACTCCGGTGGTGCGCGACTCGCCGAAGGCGTCGAGTCGCTGCACGCCGTCGGGCGGGTCTTCTCCGCCATGACCAAGGCGTCGGGCATCGTGCCGCAGCTGTCGGTCGTCGTCGGCCCCGCCGCCGGTGGCGCCGCCTACGGTCCCGCGCTCACCGACATCGTCATCCTCGCCGACCAGGGCCGCATCTTCGTCACAGGGCCCGACGTCGTGCGCAGCGTCACGGGCGAGGACGTCACCAGCGCCGCGCTCGGCGGCCCCGAGCCGCACAGCAAGCGCAGCGGCGTGGTGCACATCGTCACCAAGACCGAGAGCGACGCGCTGCTCAGGGCGCGCCAGCTGGCCGTGCTGCTCGGCCACCAGGGCCGCGTGCGCAGCTCGTCGGTCGACGAGGTCGACTTCTCGGCCTTCCTGCCCGAGTCGGCCCGGCGCGCCTACGACGTCAAGCCGCTCGTCAACGGCCTGCTCGACGAGCCCGGCATCGAGCTGCACCCGAAGTGGGCGCCCAACATCGTCACGACGCTCGGCCGCCTCGGCGGCAGGACCGTCGGCGTCATCGCCAACAACCCGATGCGCCTCGGCGGCTGCCTCGACGCCACGTCCGCCGAGAAAGCCGCCCGCTTCGTTCGTATGTGTGACGCCTTCGGGGTGCCGTTGGTTGTCCTCGTGGACGTTCCCGGCTATCTCCCCGGCGTCGGACAGGAGCACGACGGCGTGGTCCGCCGCGGCGCCAAGCTGCTGCACGCCTTCGCCGAGGCCTCCGTGCCGCGCGTCACGCTGGTCACCAGGAAGGCGTACGGCGGCGCGTACATCGCGATGAACTCCCGCGCCCTCGGCGCCACGCGCGTCTTCGCCTGGCCGACGACCCAGGTCGCCGTCATGGGCGCGGTCGCGGCGGTGCGCATCCTCAAGCGCCGCGAGCTGGCGGCCGCCCCCGAGGAGGAGCGCGCGGAGCTGGAGCACCGCCTGGCCGAGGAGCACGAGAAGCTCGCCGGCGGGCTGGCGCGGGCGCAGGAGCTGGGCGTGATCGACGAGGTCATCGACCCGTCCCAGACCCGCGGCGCGATCGCCAGGGTCCTCGCCACGGCCACCCCCGCCCGCGGCGCCCACGGCAACATCCCGCTGTAGTGCCCGACCGCGTGTGCCCCCTCCACCTGCTGGAGGGGGCACACGCGCATGCCGTCTCGCTGACGACCGAGCCGGTGCGGCAGGCCATGGAGGCGCTCGGCCGCGCGCCGACCAGTCGGCGTGCCCAGCCGGTGACGGCCCGCCGGTCCGGTCAGCCGGCCCTCTACCGCGCCAAGGTTTGAAACACCGTCGCGTCCTCGCCCCCGCTCACCGCCAGGACACGATCGCCGATCACGGCCGTGTCCAGGGCGACGACGGCATCCTCGTGACCGGTGAGCGGGTCACAGATGAGATCGCCTCCGTGCTCGTCGGAGAGGCCCCACACATGGATCTCGTCCGCGTACTGCGTGGCGGTCACGAACAGTGGCGGTCCCTCTCCCCGCACTTCGGTGATCGCCGCGAGGTAGGGATCGTCGAAACCTGCTCCCCGGACCAGCTCGCCGCTCTCCAGATCCCAGAAGGCGAAGCCCTGTTCGTCGCCTCCCGCAGCCAGGATCACACGTCCGCCGGCCACGACTGCGGCCACCGAATCGACACCGTTCTCAGCATCGGGATACCGGGCGGCCAGCGGGTCCCCGGCTCGAAGGTCAGCGGCCGCTCCTGCTGCCACACGTCCCGCAGGGGATCCCAGGTCCACACTCCTCCATACCTGGAGTCGGCACAGACCACGAGCGGCCCTGCAGGGGCCCCGACCAACGTGAAGTCCATGATCCGGGACGAGGAGGGCACTTCACTGCTCAACATCGCCGGTCGCGCAAGCATGTCGCGAAGGTACAGCCAAAGATCCACACCCGCGAACGTTTCATTCGCCGGGCAGCCGTTTCGGCTTCGACCGCGTTGCCTCTGCGCGCACGGGTCGACGCCGGCACGGCAGCGTGCCGGCACGCAGCGGGCCCGCGCGGCGGTGTCCGGCCCGCCTGCGAGCCGGTCGGGGACCCGCGGCCGGTCACACCGCCGCGTGGAGCCAGCGGACCGGCGCGCCGTCGCCCGCGTAGCGGAACGGTTCGAGCTCTTCGTCCCAGGGCTTGCCGAGCATCTTGTCCAGCTCGTCCTCCAGCACGCACCGCCCCTGCGAGGCCATGAGCATCACCGCCCTCAGCCGGTCCTCGGGGATCATGATGTCCCCCGCGGCCCCGATGACCGCGTTGAAGGCGCCGAGCGTCGGCGTGTAGGCGTGCCTGGAGCCGTCCACCCCTTGCGAGGCGTCCTCGGTGATCTCGAATCGGATGCGCTGCCAGCCCATGAGCGAGGAGGTGATGGCCGCGGCGATGCCGGGGCGTCCTTCCCACTCGGCCTGCGCGCGCACCACGTTCGGCGCGGCAGGTTGGGGTGTCCACGTCAGGTCTACGGGCACGCCAAGGACACCCGCCACTGCCCATTCGATATGAGGGCATAGCGCGGGCTGAGCCGAGTGGACGTACAGCACGCCACGAGCAGACACCGGACCTCCCGTTTCGGTACGAGGTGCGCCTTCCCCAACGGCCTCGTCCTGGGATGATCACAAGTGACTAGGGAGAGACTACCGTCGGTCGCCGCCCGGTGCTAGTGGGGGGCTATACCAAGATGTTGCGGCTGGGGCATGTGACGTCTGCCCGGGGCAGGAAAGATACGGGTCCATGGACATCCAAGCTGTCGGCGCGGCGCTCATCCGCCCCGGCCAACTTCTCACCGACCGCGGGGCGCTGTCGGCGGCGGCGCGATGGACGCAGGCGGTGTCCGAGGCCGACGGAGTGTTCCGCATCAGGCTCACGCCCGGTGTGGACCCGTGCGAGATCGCCATGAGGTTGCGCGAGGAGGGCCACAGGGCGGGACCCAACCACGTGCTGACGGGTCAGCCGCTGTGGTTCGGCGGCCCGGCCTCCAGGCCGTTCCCCGCGGCCCCTCTGGCGGCCCCCTCCGGGCGCGACGGCCCGCAGGTGCGGGTGGCGGTGGTCGACACCGGCATCGCGGCGCATCCGTGGTGGGCCAAGAGCGACTGGTACGGCCGGCTGGGGCCCGAGGCGGCCGACCGTCCCGACGGCGACGGCGACGGCGCGCTCGAAGCGCAGGCGGGCCATGGCACCTTCATCGCGGGTCTGATCCAGCGGCGCGCGCCCTCGGCCGCCTTCCAGGTCGCCAGGGTGCTGGGCGCCGACGGCGTCGGCGACGAGGCGGGGCCTGCTGCGCGCGTTGCACCGGCTGCGCGCCGACCCGCCTCACGTGCTCAACCTCTCCCTGGGCTGCCATACCTTCGACGACCAGCCGTCCAGGCTGGTGGCCGACGCGGTGGGCTCGCTGGAGAGCACGGTGACGGTGGCGTGCGCGGGCAACACCGCCTCCGACCGCCCGTTCTGGCCCGCCGCGCTGCCCTCCGTGGTCGGGGTGGGCGCGCTGGACGCGGCGCAGGAGCACAGGGCGCCGTTCTCCGCCCATGGGCCATGGGTGGACGCCTGGGCCAGGGGCGAGTGGCTCACCAGCACCTTCCTGGAGTTCGGCGAGTTCGAGGGGTTCGCCAGCTGGAGCGGCACCTCTTTCGCCGCCGCCCTGGTCTCCGGAGCCTTCGCCGCCTCGCCCGCCGTGCGCGATGTCGCCGATCTGCCTGATTCACGGCAGATTCCGGGTCTGGGAGTTGTCGTTCACTCAACTTGAAAGCCCTTGGTCGCGATAAGGTTTACTCTCAGTCCTCGTCTCATTACGAGGAGGCAACGTGAGTGACCACCGTCTCCCGGAGGAGCTGCTGAAGGCGGCTGCCGACGGCGACCACTCCGCATGGACCGGCCTGGTCGGCCGGTTCGGGCAGCGGATGTGGTCGGTCGCTCACGCGTGCGGGCTGAACGAGGCCGACACCGCGGACGCCGTCCAGGGTGCGTGGTTGCGGCTTCTGGAGAATCTGCACTCGATCAGGGACCCAGCGAGCGTGGGCGCCTGGCTCGCCACGGCGGCCAGGCGTGAGGCTCTGCTGATTTCCCGGAGAGGCGCGGGGCTGCGCCCGCACCTCTGCCTTCCTGAAGGCGGTCCCTTCGATCCCGACCCTGCCTCGCTCATTCTCGAGGCCGACGAGGGACGTCTGCTCTGGCAGGCGGTGTCCGCACTACACGAACCATGCCGAACCCTGCTCCGCCTGGTGGCGACGGTTCCCGAGGCGGGAACGCACCAACTGGCGGTTCGGCTGGGCGTGCCGACCGGCAGCGTCGGGCCTACTCGACTTCGCTGTCTGAACAAGCTGCGCACCCTGATCTCTCAAGAGGAAACGGTGCCATGATCGACGACGAGTACCTTCTGGCCGCGCTCCGCATCGCCGCGGGACACGACCCCGTTCCCGCCCATGTCTCGGCCGCCGCGCGCGACACCTTCGCGCTGCGTCTCGCCCAGGCCGACACCGCCGCCCCGGCGGAGAGCGTCGCCACCCGCGACACTCGCGACGCGGACGGGCCACGCCTGGTCAGGTTCGCCACCCAGGACTTCTCCTTCGATCTGGAGGTGACCATCGGCGACGGCCTGATCGACCTGGCGGGGCGGGTCACACCGCATCCCGGCGACGGGGCCACGATAGACATCCGCACGCCGCATCTCACGGTGTCGCGCGACCTGCCGTCCACCGGCCAGTTCGCCGCCACCGGCCTGCCGCCCGGCTGGTTCAGCGTGGTGTGCCACCGGCCGGGGTTCACGCCCGTCGCCACCCGATGGGTGCGGATCCGTCCGTGACAGAAGGGCTGGTCGCGCGGGCGGAGGAGGCGATCCTCCAGTCCGGGATGGATCCCGCGCGGGCGCTGGACAGCGCCCGCGCGGTTTTCGCCGCCGCGCAGGAGGCAGGGGCCGTCGAAGCGGCGGTGATCGCCCTGCGCGCCATGGCGCTGGCCTGCAGGGAGCTGGGCGATCTCGAGACCGCCGAGAGCCATCTGCGCCGCGCGATCGCCACGAGCGGCGCCCCTGCCGAGCGGCTGGCCCAGGCGCGGTTGTCGCTGGTGAGCGTGCGCACCCAGCGCGGCCACCCGCTGCAGGCGCTGCGCGTGGCCGCCATGGCGTGGGCCTACCTGTCGCCGCTCGACCGCGCCAAGCTCGACACCCAGCGGGCCGTCGCGCTGGCGCACCTCGGCCGCCACCAGGAGGCCGTCGCCTCGTGCGACAGGGCGCTCGCGGTCCTGGCCGAGGCGCCGGGCACCATCGACGACCAGCGCTTTCGCGCGGGCGGGCTGCTCAACAGGGGGCTGGTGCACGCCTACCAGGGCCGCTGGACACAGGCCACCCGCGACATCGCCTCCTGTCTCGAACTGTCGCAGCGCGCGGGGCTGGCGCACCTGGCCAGGCTGGCCGCGGCCAACCTGCCCTTTCTCGCCGTACGGCAGGGCGACATCCCCGCGGCCTTCGCCCACTACCGGGCGTGCGAGGACACCCTGTTCGGCTACCCCGAGCGCCTGGCCACGATGCGGGCCGACTTCGCGGGCGCGCTGCTGGCGGCCCACCTACCTGGCGAGGCGAGGGCGATGCTCAGCCTGGCCGTACCTGAGCTGGAGGCCGCGGGCGCGCAGGTGGCGCTGGCCGAGGCGAGGCTGCGCCTGGCGCAGGTCGAGCTGGTCACCGGCGACGCGCGCCAGGCGCTCGCCGTGGCCCGCAGGGCCGAGGCGGAGCTGACCGCCCAGGGCTGCGACTCCTGGCGGCTGGCGGCCGAGGTGGTCCTGCGTGCCAGGCTCGCCCTGGAGCCGCCCTCTCGCGAGCTGCTCGAGCGGCTGCTGGCGTGCGCGCACGACCTCGCCTCCTCCTCCTTCGCCGCCGAGGCCGCCGCCGTACGGCTGGCGGCCGCCGAGCTGGCGCTCACGCTGGGCGACACCGAGACGGCCACGGCACAGCTGTCACTGCTCGACCCCGAGGCGGCGGCGCGGCGTCCCGCGCGCGAGGCGCGCCATCTGGCCCCGCTGCTCGACGCGCCCGCGCTGAGCCTGCGCCACCTCATCCCGCTGGCCTCGGCGCAGCAGGCCGCCTACCTGGGCGGCGAGCCCGACCCCTGCGACGGTGTGCCGTCCCCCGTGCGATGGCACGCGGCGGCGCTGCTGGCGGGGCTGCGCGGCGACAGCGCCGCGGCGTTCGCCGCGGTGCATCGAGGGCTGCGCGAGGTCGGCTCCGACGCGGGGCGCTTCGACGATCCCTCGCTCAGGGCGCACATGGCGCGCGCGGGGCATCGGCTGGCCTCCTTCGGCCTGGGGCTGGCGATCGACACGCGCGAGCCCGAGTCGGTGTTCGCCTGGGCCGAGCGGTGGCGGGCGGTGGCGGGCGGGCGCCCCGACGCGCCCGGCATGACCGCGGTCAGGTCCGCGCTGGCGGGGGCGGCCCTGGTGGAGTTCGTCTGCCACGACGACGCGCTGCTGGTCCTGGTCATCACCGCCACGGGCATCACCCTGCGCAGGGTCGCCGACACGACGACCGTGTCCGAGGCCGTCGTCAGGCTCAGGTACGGCCTGCGCCGCGCCAGCCTGGGCGACGCCGCCCCCGGAGCCAGGCACGGCGGCCCCGACCCCGTGCTCGCCGAGGCCACGATCCTCCAGCGGCTGCTGCTGGAGGAGGTGGCCGAGGAGATCGACGGCCGCGCTCTGGTGATCGTCCCCGCCGGCCCCCTGCACACGCTGCCCTGGTCGGTGCTGCCGTGCCTGCACGCCAGGCCGGTGAGCGTCGTGCCCAGCGCCGCGGCGTGGCTGGCGGCCCGTGAGCGGGCTCGCCGCGCGCAACCGCTGGTGATCGCCGCCGCGGGCCCCGGGCTGCGGCATGCGGCCACCGAGGTCGAGCGGGTGCTGGCCGCCCACCGGCGCACCGAGCTGGTGCGCGGACGCCTCGCCGACGTCGCCGACGCGCTCGGCAGGGCCGACGTGCTGCACCTGGCCGCGCACGGCACCTTCCACTCCCGCAGCCCGCTGCTGTCGAGCATCGAACTGGAGGACGGGCCGCTGATGGCCTACGACCTGCTCACCCACGACTGCCCGCCGCGCCTGGTCGTGCTGTCGGCGTGCGACTCGGGGATGGCCAGGGTGCCCGCGGAGGGCGCGCCGCTCGGGCTGGCGGGAACGTTCCTGGCCAGGGGCGCCGCCTGCGTGGTGGCGGGGCTCATCCCGGTGCCCGACGACGAGGCGCTGGCGCTGATGACGCTCTTCCACAACCTCATCGCCGCAGGCGAGCCGCCCGCCGCCGCACTGGCCACGGCCTCCAGCAAGACGAGGGTGCCCGGCTTCGCCTGTTTCGGCGCGGGCGAGCACCCCGTGGTCGTCAGCCGGTCGCGACGGGACGCGAGGGGTCGGTGATCCAGTGCGACCACGAGCCCACGTACAGCGCCGCTCGGACCCCCGCCACCTCCAGCGCCAGCACCTCGTGCGCGGCCGTCACGCCTGACCCGCAGTAGGCGCCCACCCGCACGTCCTCGACCGCGCCGAGCGCGGCGAAGCGGGAGCGCAGCGCGGCCGGATCGAGGAAGCGGCCGTCGGGGCCGACGTTCTCCGTGGTGGGGGCGCTGACGGCGCCCGGCACGTGCCCGGCCACCGGATCGATGGGCTCGACCTCGCCCCTGTACCGCTCACCCGCGCGGGCGTCCAGCAGCACGCCGGTGCTCGCCAGCGCGCCCGCCTCCTGCGCGGACAGCACCGGCATGCCGCCCGGCCTGGCGGTGAAGTCGCCCGTGACCTCCGGGACGTCCTTCGTAACCGGCAGGCCCGCCTCCTGCCACGCGCGAAAGCCGCCGTCGAGGACCCTGACGTCCTCGTGGCCGAAGTAGCGCAGGGCCCACCAGGCCCTGGCCGCGGCGGTGGCGTCGGCGTCGTCGTAGACGACGACGGGGCGCGAGCCGTCCACGCCGAGCCTGCGCATGGAGGCGGTGAACGCCTCCGCGGACGGCAGCGGGTGACGGCCGCCCTCGCCCGCGGGCGCGGCCAGGTCGGCGTTGAGGTCGCAGAAGGCGGCGCCCGGAATGTGGCCCTCGGCGTAGGCCTCACGCTGCGGCGGGCCGCCCAGACGCCAGCGCACGTCGAGCAGGGCGGCCCCTTCGAGCGCGGCGAGCTCGGATGGACCGATCAGAGGGCTGGTCATCGGGTGGACACCTCCAGAAGTGGGACAAGCTGCTCGGCGGCCGTCATCGAGCCGTGGTAGCCGACGAAGGCCGCCTCGATCGGGTGGGTCGCAGAGGCGAGGATGACACAGTCGGTGTACGGCACGGCGACGAGGTCGCCGATCCTGCCCATCCACTCCCTGCGCACGTCGGGGCCGAACCACCCCGAATCCACCGCCTCCTGTCTGGACACCACCCAGGCCTTGCCCGCCAGCACCTCACGCCATGCCTCGAGCACCGCGGGAGCGGCGCCCTGCTCGGTGTAGACGTGCCTGGCCCTGGCCTCTCCTCCGAACATCGCCACGCCCTCGCTCAAGGCGGGGGTGGCCTGCGCGTCGATCTTCTCCACGGCGTTGACCATGCCGTGGTCGGCCGTGACGTAGAGCGCCGAGCCGGGAGGGAGCGTCTCGGCCAGCCGCGCGGCCATGTCGTCGACCAACTCGAGCTGGTCGAGCCACTGGGGGCTGCCCCAGCCCACGAGGTGCCCTGTCGCGTCGAGGTCGCCGTGGTAGACGGTCACGTGGGCGCGCGGCCCTGCCAGCATCGCCTTCACCCCCGCCACGCGCTCCTCCACGGTGTCGGCGGGCACGTAGCGCACGCCCCTGTAGACGGCCTCGGTCAGGCCCGTGCCCTCGAAGGCGGCGGGCCCGACGTAGCTGGGCGTGATGCCCGCCCTGGCCGCGCGCTGGTAGACGGTCTCGGCGGGCTGCCACTCGGAGGGGTCCATCGGCGGCATGCCCTTGGGCAGGCTCCAGCGCAGGCAGTTGAACAGGTGCCGCTCCCCCGGCACGGCCAGCGTCATGCCCAGCATGCCGTGCTCACCGGGAGGCAGGCCGGTGCCGAGCGAGCACAGGCTGGTCACGGTGGTCGAGGGGAAGCCCGCGGTGAGACGCCTCGCGGTGGCCGAGGACAGGAAGGGGGCGCGGTCGGCGTGGGCCCGCAGGAGCTCGGCGCCCAGCCCGTCGACCAGGAAGAGGCAGACCCGGTCGGCGGGGGCGAGATCCAGGAGGTTGTCCGAATCCGCGGACCGGGCGCCCTGGTCGCGGCTCGGGACGCCGAGGGCGGCGAGGAGTGAGCTCGGCAGGTCGGCCAGGGAGTTGCCGCCGTAGGCGGGGACCATGGGCTGGGGGGGCTTGCCGTCCATCACGCTCCTGAGGTGTCGAACTCGGATGGGTGCGCGCTCGTACGGGCCTCCGCTCGAGCTCGCCGGGGCCCGGGCGGCCGGACGCGTCCGCCACCGCCGCTCAGGGGACGTGCGTCGGCGCGCCCTCGCGAGTCAGGTGCGCGGCGGGGCACGGGGAAGCGGGCCCCTGACCTCGCCCCGCGCACAGGGGGCGCACGCAGAGGCTCCGCTTCGGCCCGCGCGCGATGGGGGCGGTACGAGCAGGCGCGGGGCGATGGCGTGGGGCGCGGAGGCGGGGGCACGGGGTGGCGGGAGGTCAGGTGGCGGCGCGAGCGGTGGCCTCGGACAGGGCCTTGGCGAAGGCGAGCACGTGCCCCACCGCCTCGGGACCGTCGGCGGCCTCGCTGACCCGCAGCGACAGGTCGTCGGCGGTGATCGCGCCGGTGTAGCCGTGGTCGGCCTCGCAGTTCTCGTCGCCGCAGGTGGCGGGTTCGAGGTCGACGTGGGAGATGGCGCCCCACCCGATGGTGAGCGTCGCCTCGGTGGGCGGCACCCCGGGAACGTAGGAGGCGGGATCGGGCACGACCCTGGTGACCGCGACCGACTGGACGCGGCTGAGCCGTACGGCCTCGGTGGTGGTGGAGGCGTGGGAGGCCGAGACGCCCTCGGCGGGCGGGTGCTCGTCGGTGTGGCAGACCAGCAGCCGGGAGCCCGTCAGGACCAGCACCGTGACGTGCCTGCGCACCTCCATGGCCGGGTCGAACGTGGCCTCGTGGTGCACCACGTAGGCGGTCACCGCCTCCTTGCCCAGCGCGGATTCGACCGCATCGGTGACGAGGTCGGGATAGTAGCCGCTGCGCTCGATCGCTTCACGCAGGCCCGCGGCTGAGACTCGGGTTTCCCTCATGGCATCCATCCTGCCAGCCCTCGGACACCGCTCACACTCACAGGCACATATCCGGACATTTCCTAATACGTTATGCATATCGCTTTACCGGATACTTTTATAGAGCGCTATGGCGGACAATTGCCTGACATAACATTTCGCCAACTCGTATCCCGTTCCGCGGCATACCCTGCCGGAACAGCGGGCACCCCGGCCGCCCTTGGCCGTGCCCCGACCGCCTCAGCGCCGCGGTCGGCTCCCCTGCGGGCGCTCGGACGAGCCGGCGGTCCCTCTCCCGGCACCGAGAAGAGGCGGCGGACGTCCCGGTGTCCGATCGGGGCGATCCTCCGGTACTCGCTGACCTGAGGCGGGAGCACGCCTCCCATTCCCAGGGCGGGGCGATCCTCCGGTACTCCCTGACCTGAGGCGGGAGCACGCCTCCCACGCCCAGGGCGGGGCGATCCTCCGGTACTCCCTGACCTGAGGCGGGAGCACGCCTCCCACGCCCAGGGCGGGGCGATCCTCCGGTACTCGCTGGCCGGGGCGAGTCTCACTCCCCGTGCCCCGACCGGGGCGGGGCTTCCGCTCCCCGTGCCCGGACCGGGGGCGGGGCTCTCGTTGTCTGGGCCAGGGGCTTCGTCTCAGGGGCGACCGAGGCGGTTGGACTCCCCGGGGGCGGGTGAGGTGACGCGTTGTCGTCTGAGGGGCTCAGGCGAGGCGGCGGGGGCCTCCGTCGCGGCGGGGGCCCTCGGGGCTTCTCAGGACGGCGCGCGCGCCCAGCACGAACACCTCCGACTCCCCCACCAGGACGGGGTCGAGGTCGAGTCTGGCGACCTCCGGCAGGTCGTTGGCCAGGCGGCCGACCCTCACCAGGAGCTCCTGCAGCGCGCCGACGGCGACGGGTGGGTAGCCGTACTCGCCGAAGAGCAGCGGCGCGGCCTCCACCGAGCGCACCAGGCCCGCGGCGTCCTCCGCGGTGAGAGGGGCGAGCCGGTAGCCGCGGTCGCGCAGGAGGCGGGCTGTCACGTCGCCGAGGCCGAAGGAGACGACAGGGCCGAAGGCGGGATCCTCCAGGACGTTCACGACTGTGGGGACGGCGGGTTGGGGTGCCATCTTCTGGACGGCGAGGACCACGTCCGCGCCGAGCTGTCCTGCGAGGTCGGCGTGGGCCTGTCGGACGGCCGCGGGTGAGGTCAGGCCCAGGCGTACGGTGCCGGCCCGCTTGGCGGCCTCGGGGTCGGCGGCCTTCAGCACCACCGGCCAGCCCAGGCGCTCGGCGGCGGCGACGGCGTCGTCCGGGGTCTGGACGATCTCGGCGGGCCAGACGGTGAGGCCGTAGCATGCGAGCAGCTCGGTGGGGTCGATCTCGACAGGACCGGCGTCGGCCCGCGGCGACTCCTCCGGCAGGACCTCGGCCGGAGTGCCTACGTGGTCGGCCGCCGAGCCCTCCTGACCCATGGATCCCGGGACCTCGGCCGAGGTGCCTACCGGGCCGACCGCTGAGGTCTCCTGACCCGCGAGCTCCGGGACTTCGGCTGCGGTCCCCTCGGGGGATGCGAGGGGGTCGGCTGGAGGATGGGTCAGGGCTCGGGCGACGAGGGTGCGGGCGGATGCGGTGTCGATGTGGTCGAGCTCGGGCGGCGCCCCCGCCGGCTGCTTGCGCCACAGCGCGTACCGCACGACGTCGGCCAGCGCCCGCACCGCCTCCTCGGGCGCCGCGTACGAGGGCACCGAGCCGCGTTCGGGCAGGGCGGCCGGGTCGGTTCGCAGTTCCGCGGGCATCCCGAGCTGTCCTTCGAACGTGGCGAGCACCGGCTTGCCCGCCTCACGCGAGACCCTCACCAGCTCGGCCGCCACCGAAGCGGAGTCGCCGGGGATCGGGGGCATGTAGATGACGACCGCCGCGTCCACGTCCGGGTCGGCGAGAACGCCCGCGAGAGCCGTACCGAACTCCTGGGCACCTGCCGCCGCGCCGAGGTTGACCGGCGGGCGGGGCTCGAGCCCCGCGCTGACGCACGCGTCGACGGCCAGCAGACCCAGGGCGTCGGAGTTGGTGACCAGGCCGACGCGCGGCCCCGCGGGCAGCGGCTGGCAGGCCAGCAGCTGCCCGACGTCGAACAGCTGGATGAGGTCGTCGACCCTGATGACGCCCGCCTGATCGAACAGCGAGCTGAGCGCGCTGTCGGGCAGGCGCAGGGCGGAGGCGGAGTGGCCGATGGGCACGCCCTGGGTGGTGCCGCCGCTCTTCACCACGACGATCGGCTTGCGGCGCGAGATGCGCCTGGCCAGGCGGGCGAACTTGCGCGGGTTACCCAGCGACTCCAGGTAGAGCAGGATGACCTCGGTGGCCTCGTCCTCCTCCCAGTACTGCAGGAGGTCGTTGCCCGACACGTCGGCCCTGTTGCCCGCCGAGACGAAGCTGGAGATGCCGATGCCGCGCTGGGCGACGCGCTGCAGCAGCGCGGTGCCGAGGGCGCCCGACTGGCTGAAGAAGCCGACCCTGCCCCTGCCGGGGACGGTCGCCGCGAGCGTGGCGTTCAGCCGTACGGCCGGGTCGGTGTTGGCGATGCCGAGGCAGTTGGGGCCGACCACGCGCAGGCCGTACGCGCGGGCGATGCGGGCGAGCTCGTCCTGGCGCGCCCGCCCCTTCGGCCCCGTCTCGCCGAAGCCCGAGGAGACCACGACCAGGCCGCGCACGCCCTTCTCCGCGCACTCCTTGACCACGTCGATCACGCTGTCAGCCGGTACGGCGAGCACCGCGAGGTCGACCTCGCCGTCGATGTCCTTGACGCTCGGGTAGGCCCGTACGCCCGCCACGGCTCGCACCTCGCGGTGGACGGGGTAGACGGGCCCGGTGAAGTCGGCGGCCAGCAGGTTGCGCAGCACGGTCTGGCCGACGCCCCCCGGCTCGCGTGAGGCGCCGATGACGGCGACGGAGCCGGGCGTGAGCAGCCTGGCGATGGAGCGGGCCTCGGCGCGGTGCTCGCGTGAGGCCGTCACCTCGTCCGAGGTCTCGGTCGGGGTGAGGTCGAGCGTCATGCGGACCACGCCGTCGGCGAAGCGGCTCTGGGCGGTGTAGCCGACCTGGCGCAGGACGCCCATCATCTTCATGTTCGCGGGCAGCACGTCGGCGATGAAGGTCTCGATGCCGCGCTCGCGGGCGGTGGCGGCCAGGTGCTCCAGCATGACCGAGGCCACGCCCCTGCCCTGGTGGGCGTCCTCGACGAGGAAGGCGACCTCGGCCTCGCCCGGAGCCGTGCGGTCGTAGCGGACGACGGCCACCATCTCGGTGCCGATCGTGGCGATCAGGGCGACCCTGTCGACGTAGTCGACGTTGGTGAAGAAGGCCACTTCGCGGTCCGACAGCTTGGGCCTGGGCCCGAAGTAGCGGAAATAGATGGATTCGGCCGACAGTCGTGAGTAGAACGCCCTGAGCCGGTCAGCGTCGGCAGGCCTGATCGGCCGCACGTGCGCCGTGCCACCGTCGGCCAGGACGACGTCCGCCTCCCAGTGGGCGGGATAGTGAGCCTCCACAGTCCCGAGCGTAGACCCGTGCCTCACATGCGGCGCCCGTTGGGCAACGCTTGTGCATCGACTAGGACCGGGTGTCCGGTGTATGCCCCACGAGCAGGCCCGAAGCTGTTAAGTTTTTCGGCGTCAGGCGCGAAGGATTGCAGCAAGGCGGTGACATCATGACGCGGGTCGTGGTGGTGGGCGATCTCATGACCGATGCGGTCGCGCGCGCCCGCTACGCCCTCGCCAGGGCGAGTGACACCCCGGCGATCGTCACCATGCACGGTGGCGGGTCGGGGGCGAACATCGCCTCCTGGCTGGCGGTCGAGGGCGCCGAGGTCGCCTTCATCGGCCGCCGTGGCGCCGATATCACAGGGCGCAACCGCGACATGGAGCTCATGGGCTACGGCGTCGACGCCAGGCTCGTGATGGATCCCGAGCGGCCGACCGGCACCTGCGTGGTGCTCGTCACGCACAAGGGCGAGCGCACCATGCTCTCCGATCCTGGCGCCAACGCCGCGCTGTCGCCGGAGGACCTGCCGCGCGACCTGTTCAACTCGGGCGGCCACCTGCACCTGTCCGGCTACACGCTGATCAACGAGGGCTCCCGCGAGGCGGGCCTGGCGGCGCTGGAGATGGCGCGCAGGTCCGGCATGTCGATCTCGGTCGACTGTTCGTCCTCGGCGCCGCTCGAGCGCACCGGCGCCGAGCCGTTCCTCGAGTGGACCAACGGCGTCAAGCTGCTGTTCGCCAACTCCGACCAGGCCAAGGTGCTGACCGGCCGCGACGACCCCGAGGCCGCGGCCAAGGTGCTCACCGCCTGGTTCCCGCAGGTCGTCATCAAGATGAACGTCGACGGCGCGCTGTGGTACACCAACGGCCGCCCCGAGCCCGTCAGGGTGGCGGCCGAGCCCGTGGAGCGGGTGGTCGACGGCACGGGCGCGGGTGACGCGTTCTGCGCGGGCTTCCTTCCCGCGTGGCTGGCGGGCAAGCCGCCGGCCGAGGCGCTGTCGGCCGGCTGCGGCCTCGCCTCCAAGGCGATCTCCCACCTCGGGGCTCGCCCGCGCCTCTGAGGCAGAGGCTTGCAGCCGCCGCCGCTGCCTGGCAGAGGTGAACTGCCCGACCTGAGCCCGGCCGTCTCGAGGGCCGGGCCGCCGGAGTCCTGCGGGAGGCGTCGCTGGTGCCGCTGCTGTGGAACAGGCCGGCGCTGATCCGCGGCAGGAACGCCACGAACATCCACATCAGCCCGACGGGATGCGGATGGGAGTGGCGTCCTGACGCGCCTCGTGACCCGTCAGGACGTCGTGGCCAGCGCCAGGGGAAGGACGGCGGGCGCGCCCGCGTGGCGGATCAGCGCCGCGCCGAGCGTCATCGTCCAGCCCGTGTCGACCCTGTCGTCGATCAGCAGGACCGGGCCTCCGCACTGGGCGATCGCCGCGCCCAGCTCCTTGGGCATCGCGAGCGTCTCCCTGATCGCCTGGACCCGCTTGGCGCTGTTGAACTGCTGGCCGGGTGAGCCCGCCCGGTAGCCGAGCTCGCCGAGGTAGGTCAGCCGCCCCACGCTCGCCAGCCGTTCGGCGAAGCCGCGCACGAGCTGCGGCCTGGACGCCGAGGGCACGTTGACGACCGCGACGGGCCGCTCCTTCCAGTCCCACGCGGCCAGCACCTGGATGACGGCCTTGAACATGTCGTCGGGCAGCTGCGTGTCGGGGCCGTTGAACAGCTCTCTCAGCCGGTTGCCCCAGCCGATGTCGGTGAGCCTGCCCAGCGCCCTGCCCGGCTCGGCGCCCAGCTCCGGCTTGATGCGCCCGGAGAGGTCCTGCAGCCCGGTGGGCCACTGCCTGCGGGCCTCGACCTCGACGCCGGGCCTGGACAGGGTCTGGCGGGCGCTCTCGACCGCCACCGCCGCGATCTCGGGCGAGCGGTGCCGGCCGGTGCAGTTGTCGCAGCGCCCGCAGGGGGTCGCCGCGTCGTCGTCGAGCCGCCTGCGCAGGTACTCCTCCCTGCACTCGGTGGTGGTGAGGTAGCCGAGCATGGCCTCCTGCTCGGCTCTGCGCTCCGCGGCGATGCGGGCGTAGCGCTCGGCGTCGTAGGCCCACTCCTCGCCCGTGGCCGTCCAGCCGCCCTTGACCCTGCGGACGGCGCCGTCGACGTCGAGCACCTTGAGCATCATCTCCAGGCGGCTGCGGCTGAGGTCGACGACCGTCTCGAGCGCCTGGGTGGACATCACCCCGCCTGCCTCCAGCGCGCCGAGGGTGGCGCGGACCACCTGCTCAGGGGGGAAGGCGAGGGAGGTGAAGTAGGCCCAGATGTCGCGGTCCTCGGTGCCGGGCAGCAGGATGACCTCGGCCCGTTCGACGCCACGGCCTGCCCTGCCGACCTGCTGGTAGTAGGCGACGGGCGACTGCGGTGCGCCGACGTGGATGACGAACCCGAGGTCGGGCTTGTCGAAGCCCATGCCGAGGGCGCTGGTGGCGACCAGTGCCTTGATCTTGTTGTTGAGCAGGGCCTCCTCGGCCGCGAGCCGTTCGGCGGGCTCGGTCTGGCCGGAGTAGGCGGCCACCTCGTGCCCCTGTTCGCGCAGGTAGGAGGCGATCTCGTGGGCGGCGGCCACGGTGAGGGTGTAGACGATGCCCGAGCCCGGCAGCTCGTTGAGTGTCTGGGCCAGCCAGGCCAGGCGCTGCTCGGCGGTAGGCAGCCTGACCACCGACAGGTGGAGGCTGTCGCGCTCCAGCGGCCCGCGCAGCACCAGCGTGCCCTCGTCGTCGCCCATGGGCGAGCGCAGCTGCTCGGCCACGTCGCGGGTGACGCGGGCGTTGGCCGTGGCGGTGGTGGCCAGCACGGGGATGCCTGGCGGCAGCTCCTCGAACAGCGTGGCGAGCCTGCGGTAGTCGGGCCTGAAGTCGTGGCCCCAGTCGGAGATGCAGTGGGCCTCGTCGACCACGACCAGGCCCGCGCTCTCGGCGAGCTCGGGCAGGACGTTGTCGCGGAAGTCGGGGTTGTTGAGCCGCTCGGGGCTGACCAGGAGCACGTCGACCAGGCCCTCGGCCACGCGCCCGTAGACCTCCTCCCACTCCTCGGGGTTGGCGGAGTTGATGGTCACGGCGCGGATGCCGGCCCGCTCCGCGGCGGCGATCTGGTTGCGCATCAGCGCCAGCAGCGGGGAGACGATGACCGTGGGGCCCTCGCCGAGCTCCCTGAGCAGCGCGGTGGCGACGAAGTAGACGGCCGACTTGCCCCACCCCGTGCGCTGGACGACCAGGACCCTGCGCCGCTCGACCACCAGGGCCTCGATCGCCGTCCACTGGTCGTCGCGCAGCCGCGCGTGCTCCCCGGCCAGCGCGCGCAGGTGGGTCTCGGCTTCTTCCCGCATCATCGCGACTGCTTCAGTCATGTGCTCCTTGTTACCAGGTCTCGCCGACGAATTCGCCCGCGAGCGCCCGAAGGAGGGGTCAGGAGGCGTCCGCGTGCTCGGGGAAGGCGTTGACGGTGACCCTGTGCATGCGGCGGCGTTCGGTGTAGTCGGCGACGGCGTAGTGCTGGGTGGAGCGGTTGTCCCAGAAGGCCAGCGTGCCCGGCCGCCAGTTCAGCCGCACCTGGTACTCGGGCGAGCGGATGTGGTCGATGAGCAGCGGCAGCAGCGCCTCGTTCTCCCTGTCGGACAGGCCGACCAGGCGGGTGGTGGAGGCGCGGTTGACGAACAGCGCCTTGCGGCCCGTCTCGGCGTGGGTGCGGACGACGGGGCGCACCAGCGGCGGCCACTTGGCCTGCACCTCGGCCAGGTCGAAGGGGTGGCCCTTGGAGATGGCCTTCTTCATGGAGGCCGTGATGTCGTGCACGGCCGTCAGCTCGTCGCACAGGCGCTGCAGCGGCGGCGAGAGCGTCTCGTAGGCGAGGTAGGTGTTGGCCCAGAGGGTGTCGCCGCCCACGCTGGGCAGCTGGACGCAGCGCAGCAGGGAGCCCATCGGCGGGGTCGGCTCGAAGGTGTTGTCGCTGTGCCACTCGTCGCCGCCCTCCCCCTTGGGGTCGGTCTGGTCGAGCACGTGGATGGGGCTGGCGCCGTCCTTCTTGAAGGCGGGGTGGTTGAGCGTGCCGAAGTTGAGCGCGAACTGCAGGTGCTGGTCATCGTCGATGTGCTGATCGCGGAAGAAGAGCACGAGGTGCGTGAGCCAGCCCTGCCTGAGGGTGGCGACCTCTTCGGACGAGAGCGGTTTGCGCAGGTCGACGCCGGTCACCTCGGCGCCGATGTGCTTGGTCACCGGATGGAACTCGATCATGACGCCTCCAGGGGTCTCCTCTGCACGGAACGTACTTGCCAAGCAATTGCTTGGTCAAGTCGTGGATCAGACCGTGGTCTGATGCGCGGGTGCCGGGAGGCCGGGAGCCTGGTCGGCATGATCACACACCTCGCGATGACGCTCGCGCTGCTGAACCCGGCGCCCTCCCCCTCGCCGGCCCCCACCGAGAAGATGGAGATCTCGGAGGTGAGCGTGCCCGTCGACTGGGACAGACCCGAAGGGCGCGCGATCACCCTCAAGGTCGGACGGCTGCCCGCCACCGGCAAGGCCGAGGGCTCGGTGCTGATCGCCTACGGCGGACCGGGCGCGCCCGGCATCCTGCTGACGGAGACCATGCCCCAGATGTGGGCCGAGCTGCGGAAAAGGATGAACATCGTCACCTGGGACACCCGCGGCTACGGCAAGCAGGTCCAGGGCACCAGCACCGCCCTGCCGTGCACGTGGACGCGCGTGCCGATCCCCGCCTTCCCCGAGGACGACGCCGACTTCGCCAGGCTCTCCGACCTCAACCGCGGCCTGGCCGAGCCCTGCAGGAGCAGCGACCCCGAGCTGTTCGCCAACATGAGCTCGGCCGACCACGCCAGGGACATGGAGGCGATCAGGAAGGCCATCGGCGAGCCCAAGCTCACCTTCTACGGCGCCTCCTACGCCGGGTTCTACGGCCAGGCCTACGCCAGGCTCTTCCCCGGCAAGGTGCGCGCCATCGTGCTGGACGGCACCTGGAACCACAGCGCCGCCGACTGGAACAGGGAGCTGGAGCTGACCGCCCTGCAGAACGAGCAGGCCATGGGCCGCTACTTCGCCTCCTGCGAGCGCGAGGCCTGCCGTCCCGCCTTCTGGCAGAAGCTGGTCGCCAAGGCCGACCGCAGCCCGATCCCCGCGGGGGCGGGCCTGGCCTACGACGGCCGCGACCTGCAGGGACTGGCCCAGTCCTTCGTCCGGCAGGGGCCGAAGGGGTGGAGCGCGCTGGCCGAGGCGATCACCAAGGCCGCCCGCGGCGACGCCTCCGGCTTCGTTCCCGCCCGCGGCCTGCGCTTCCCCGACGCGGCCAACGGCGTCACCGAGTGCACGGACTGGCCGCGCTTCGCCGGCAGGAAGGACATGGCCGCGACCGTCGCCCGTCTGAACAGGATCGCGCCGAACATGGGGACGGCGGGCACGATGGCCACGGCGACGCTGAACTGCGTGGGCTGGCCCGCCGGGGTGACCAACCCGCCCGCGCCGCTGCCGAAGGGCCTGCCGCCGCTGGTCGGCGCGGGTGCGTGGGGCGAGTCCGACGCCGTGGCCAGGGTGCTGGCGCAGGTGCCTGGCAGCGGCCTGGTCAGGCACGACGGGCCGGGGCACACCCTGTACCCCTCCAACGAGTGCGCCCGCGGGCACCTCAACCGCTACCTGACCGGCCTGGTGGTCCCAGCGCCAGGGACGACGTGCTGAAATAGCGCGCGTGGATGTCATCACCTGGTACCTGGAGCAGCGCTCGCCCGACGCCCTGATCCCCGCGAGGCAGCCTCGGCTGCCCGTCGACGTGATCAGGGCCGAGGTGCCCTCGCCCGAGTTCGGCCGCTTCCTCTACACCGCGGTCGGCGGCGACTGGCAGTGGACCGAACGGCTCGCCTGGACCTACGACCAGTGGATGACCCACCTGACCAGGCCGGGCGTCGAGACGTGGGTCGCCTGGCACAGGGGAACCCCCGCGGGTTACGTGGAACTGGAGCCGCAGGAGGGGGCGCAGGTGGAGATCGCCTACTTCGGGCTGCTGCCGTACGCGATCGGCGGTGGCGTGGGCGGCCACCTGCTCTCGATCGGCACCGCCCGCGCCTGGGACCTGGCCACCCGCTGGCCCTCCCTGCCCGAGACCCGGCGGGTCTGGCTGCACACCTGCTCGCTCGACGGCCCCGCCGCCCTGGCCAACTACAGGGCGAGGGGCTTCGAGGTCTACGACGAGAAGCTCAACGAGCCCGGCGACGTGGACGAGGGGACGACTCCGGGACCGTGGCCGGGCGCCAGGCCCTGACCGCGAGCCGATCATGACGGGGCCGCAAGCCGTACAAAGGGTCAGCGGTGTCGCGGGCACCCGAGATTCTTCGGCACAATGTTCGACATGGCCCGACGGACGACCACACCCCCTCCTGACGAGGACTTCGAGGAGCGGATCGTCGACATCGACGTTTCCGCCGAGATGCGCACGAGTTTTCTGGAATACGCCTACTCGGTGATCTACCAGCGCGCGCTGCCCGACGCGCGCGACGGGCTCAAGCCCGTCCAGCGCCGCATCCTCTACTCCATGAGCGAGATGGGCCTGCGCCCAGACCGCGGACACGTGAAGTCCTCGCGCGTCGTGGGCGATGTGATGGGCAAGCTGCACCCCCACGGCGACACCGCCATCTACGACGCCCTGGTGCGCTGCGCCCAGCCGTTCTCGATGCGCATCCCCCTGGTCGACGGCCACGGCAACTTCGGCTCGCCCGACGACCTGCCCGCGGCGATGCGGTACACCGAGGCGAGGCTCGCGCCCGCGGCGATGCTCATGGTGCAGTCGATCGACGAGGACACCGTCGACTTCAAGCCCAACTACGACGGCCAGGAGACCGAGCCCACCGTCCTGCCGTCGGCCTTTCCCAACCTGCTGGTCAACGGCACGACCGGCATCGCGGTCGGCATGGCGACCAACATGGCGCCGCACAACCTCGTCGAGGTCATCGCGGCGGCCCGCCACCTGATCAAGAAGCCCGACGCCACGCTCGACGAGCTGATGAAGTACGTGCCCGGCCCCGACCTGCCGACCGGCGGTTCGATCATCGGGCTGCAGGGCATCCGCGACGCCTACGAGAGCGGGCGCGGCACCTTCAGGATGCGCGCCAAGTGCGCGGTCGAGCAGATCACGCCGCGCCGCAGGGGCATCGTCGTCACCGAGCTGCCCTTCAACGTCGGCCCCGAGCGCGTGATCGCCAAGATCAAGGAGCTGGTCAACGCCAAGAAGCTCCTGGGCATCGCCGACCTGAAGGACCTCACCGACCGGCACAAGGGCCTGCGCCTGGTCATCGAGATCAAGAACGGCTTCATCCCCGAGGCCGTGCTGGAGGAGCTCTACCGGCTCACGCCGATGGAGGAGACCTTCGGCATCAACAACGTCGCGCTGGTCGACGGCGAGCCCCGCACGCTCGGCCTGCGCGAGCTGCTGTCGGTCTACGTCGACCACCGCATCGAGGTCGTGCGACGCAGGTCCGAGTACCGAAGGCGCAAGCGCGAGGAGCGCCTGCACCTGGTCGACGGCCTCATCGTCGCGCTGCTCAACATCGACGAGGTCATCCAGGTCATCCGCTCCAGCGACGACTCCGCGCAGGCGCGCACCCGCCTGATGGAGGTCTTCGAGCTGTCGGAGATCCAGGCCGCCTACATCCTCGACACGCCACTTCGCCGCCTGACCCGCTTCGACAAGCTCGAGCTCGACCGCGAGAAGGAGACCCTCTCCAGGGAGATCGCCGAGCTGACCGAGATCCTCTCCTCCGACACCCGCCTGCGTCAGGTGGTCTCGGGCGAGCTGGCCGACGTCGCCAAGCAGTACGGCACGCCGCGCCGTACGGTGCTGCTGGAGGCCTCGGGCGTCACGCGCAGCGCCGCGGTGACGCTCGAGGTGCCCGACGACCCCTGCCTGGTGCTGCTGTCGTCCACGGGGCTGCTGGCCCGCACGACCGACGACTCGCCGCTGGCAGGAGGGGCCGAGCGCGCCGCGCACGACGTGCTGATATCAGCGGTGCGCAGCTCGGTCAGGGGCGACGTGGGAGTGGTGACCTCGCAGGGCCGCATGATCCGCGTCAACGTGGTCGACCTGCCGACGCTGCCGCCCTCGGCCAACCCGCCGTCGCTGTCGGGCGGCCATCCGATCGCCGAGTACGTATCACTGGAGCCTGGCGAGGTCGTGGTGGGCCTGGGCTCGTGCGACCCCTCGGGCCCTGGCCTGGCGCTGGGCACCGCCCAGGGCGTGGTGAAGCGGGTGGTGCCCGACTACCCTGCCAACAGGGACGACTTCGAAGTCATCGGGCTGAAGGAGGGCGACACCGTGGTGGGAGCGGTGGAGCTGGAGTCCGAGGAGCACGACCTGGTCTTCATCACCTCCGACGCGCAGCTGCTGCGCTTCCCCGCCTCCGCGGTGCGCCCGCAGGGACGGCCCGCCGGCGGCATGGCGGGCATCAGGCTCGACGACGGCGCCGGTGTCATCTGGTTCGGCGCGGTGGACCCCTCGCGTCCCTCGCAGGTCGTGACCATCGCCGGCTCGTCCACCGCGCTGCCGGGCACCCAGGTGGGCGGCGGCAAGGTCTCCGACTACGCCGAGTTCCCCCCCAAGGGCAGGGCCACCGGCGGGGTGCGCGCGCAGCGCTTCCTCAAGGGCGAAGACGTGCTGCTGCTGGCGTGGGCGGGGCCCGGCCCTGCCAAGGCGGTCTCCGCGGTCGGCAAGCCGGTGCCGCTGCCCGACGAGGTCAGCAGGCGCGACGGGTCGGGGCTGCGCCTGACGCACACGATCGCCGCGGTGGGCGGGTCGCTGCGGGCCGGCTCCGAGGAGGCGCCGGCCGAGGGGTCGCCCGCCTCTGAGGCGCCCCAGCCCTCCTGACGCGCCGGGGCCCCGCGTGGTCGCGGGGCCCTGCGGGGTCTCACACCCGGAACAGGTCCGCGGGCTCGTCCGTCTCGCTGCGCCTGCCGCCGAGGCTGACGGCTGCTCGGACGGCCGAACCCAGGAAGGCGTTGCGGCCCTTGACCAGGTGGTCGTCCAGCTTCCCTTCGACCAGCCTGATCAGGGCGGCTCCGCCCCTGCAGGTGACCACCTCGAGCGTGGCGTCCCCGAGCTCCACCTCGATCGGCTCGTCGTTGTCGCTGTGGGCCAGGACCGTCACGTAGCCGATTTCCCTCGACGGGTGGACCCGCAGGTAGGCGTCGGCTCTCCCGCGCACCACCCTGATCGCGGGCTCGGGGAGCGGCTCCTGCGCGCCGCCTTCCACGACCAGCCTGCCGCCGCCCGCGACGTATCCCGACAGCAGCTCCTGGACCCGCTGCTCCATGGCCGGGCCCGCGGGCACGGTGAGCGTCGCGTGCGCGGCCAGCCGCTCGGCCGTGACGTGCTGCAGGTCGAGCAGCGCGTAGTCCAGGCCGGCCGCGAGCATCCTGTCGTGGTAGGAGCGCAGCGCGGCACCGCACCCGCCGGTCCCCGCGTACGGCGGGTACAGGCCGAAGGCGCCGCCCGTCACAGGCGCGCACTCCAGGAACTCCGCCCCGTGCCTGGCGAAGAAGGCGGCCAGCGCCTTCACCACCGGCGCCTTCTCCGTGGCCGTCCCGTCCGCGGCGATGGGCGCGCAGTCCGGGTACGGCGGAGCGTGCGCGGCGTCGAGTGCGTCGGACCACGACGAGGTCGAGACCCCTGTGTAGACGTTGAACCCGGTGGCTCCCGCGGCCATCGCGAGCAGCGTCTGGTGGAAGCTGGTCGTGGCGTCGGCGTAGGCGCGGTCGTAGAGCTCGGAGAAGCCCCAGTTCTCCTCCAGGTTCGGGCCGGGCGCGAGCTTGGCGGCGATCACGTAGCGGGCGTGCGCGTCGGGGTCGGCGGAGACGACGCCCATCCAGTTGGTGAACCCGTAGTGGATGCCGTCCCACGTGGCGGGGCGCACCCTGGCCAGCCAGTCGTCCAGGTGGGCGACGGTCGGCGGGTTGAGGTTGACGATCACGGGCACCCTGCAGCCGACCGCCTGGCTCCAGCGCCGGTACACCTCGGCCAGGTACTCCGCGTGGAAGCGTCCCCAGTCGGCGCCTTCGGGCGCGACCTCGTCCAGGGTGGTGAACGCGGTGCCGTGCGCGCGGTTGTAGGTCTCGGGCGTGCCGTACCACTCGCGCAGTCTGGCTCTGAAGAAGGCCAGGCCGGAGGGGCTGTAGTCGTAGGAGGTCAGGGGCAGCGCGCCGTTGGTGTACAGACCCTCGTTGGCGATCTGCATCATGATCACCGGGCCGTCGGGGTAGGTGGCGGCCTCGAGGACCTCCTTGCCGACCGCCCCCAGCCACTGCGCGGCCCGGTCGGAGAAGGCGGCTCCCAGCGGCGCGGGCAGCGGCCGCCCTCCCCAGCACAACGGCTCGCCCGCCGAGTCGAGGACGGGCTCGAAGGAGGAGACCCAGTCGGGCAGCCCGCCGTAGTCGGTCTCGGCGTGGATGAAGGGTCCAGGCTTGGCGATCACCTTGAGCCCCAGCTCGTGGCACAGGGCGAGAAAGCGGATCACGTCGGTGAAGTCGGGCGGCACGTCGGGGTCCGGCTGGTGGTGCCGCCAGGGGAGATAGCTGGTGATCACCTCGATGCCCAGGTCGTCGCGGACGGCGCGAAGGCGGTCGGCCCAGACCTCCGGCCGGTCGCGGTAGTAGGGATAGTCCGCGGTGACGAGCACGCGGGGCACGCCGTCGACGGCGGTGACGCCGTCTCGAACCTCAATCGTCATGCCGCTACTTATTTCACATCTTATAAATAGTGACTACACCCTCCGCTGACTTAATTCGCGCCGTGATCTAAGATGACCGCAGTGATCGGGGAGGATGACGGCCATGATGTCGGGACCAGAGCGCAGGACCGTCAGAGACCTGAGGCGCGGCAACCGGGCGATCGTGCTGCGCGCGCTCTACTTCGGCGGGCCCGCCTCCCGGCAGGAGCTCACGGGCGCGACCGGCCTGAGCGCGGCCACCGTCAGCAACGTCACGGCCGGCCTGCTGGCCGAGGGCGCGATCGTCGAGGCCGGCCTGGTCGAGTCCGACGGCGGCAGGCCCAGGGTGCTGCTGCGCGTCGACCCCGAGCACGGCTACGCGATCGGCGTGGACGTCGGCGAGACCCACGTGCGCGTGGAGCTGTTCGACCTGGCGATGACCGAGCGGGCCAAGGCCGACTACGCGCTGCGACCCGCCAGGCACGAGGCCCAGCTCGTGGCCAGGCACATCCTCGCCGGCATCGACGTCGTGCTGGCGGAGGCGGGGGTCGGCCGCGAGCGGATGCTCGGCGTCGGCATCGGCGTGCCCGGCATCGTCGAGCACGGCCCCGCCGCCGTCATCCACGCCCAGACCTTCGGCTGGGAGTCGGTCCCGCTGGGAACGCTGCTGCGCGCCGGCACCTCGCTGCCGCTGTTCGTCGACAACGGGGCGAAGACCATGGGCCAGGCCGAGCTGTGGTTCGGCGCGGGCAGGGGGGCCAGGCACGCGATCGTGGCCCTGGTCGGCTCGGGCGTCGGCGCCAACATCGTCACCGACGGCGTCACCTACAGGGGCGTCACGGGAAGCGCCGGCGAATGGGGCCACACCACCGTCGTGGTGAACGGGCGCAGGTGCAGGTGCGGGGCGCTCGGCTGCCTGGAGGCCTACGTCGGGGCCGAGGGCGTCCTCGGCCGCTACGCGGAGGCGGGCGGGGTGATCACCACCGACGACGAGCAGGTGGCGCTGGCCGCGCTGCTCGAGGACGGCTCGGCCGCGGCCCGCCAGGTGGTCGAGGAGACCGTCTCCTACCTCGGGGCGGGGCTGGGCAACCTGGTCAACCTGTTCAACCCCGAGCGCATCGTGGTCGGCGGCTGGGCGGGGCTGCTGCTGGGGCGCAGGCATCTGCCGGCGCTGCGCGAGGCCGCCGGACGGCACGCGCTGGCCCAGCCGTACCGGCAGACGACGATCGAGCTCGGCGAGCTGGGACCCGACGCGGTGGCGCTCGGCGCGGCCACACTGGTGATCGAGAGCTTCCTGCAGTGATCAGACCGCTGTTACAGCAGCGTTACCACTTTTTTTACGCCTTATATTGATGTGAAATCTAAGCCGCCGTATGGTCTGGGCAACTTTCGCCCCGACTTCGGAGGTGCTTCGCGATGCGCGGACTGATCGCTCCAGCCGTCACCGCCTTACTTCTCACCAGCCTGGCCGCCTGTGGCGGGCAGAGCGGACCGACGGCGAGCAAGGGCCCCGCCGAGAAGACCAAGATCGTGATCGCGACGTTCAACGACTTCGGCTACCAGAGCCTCTACCAGGAGTACGAACGACTCCACCCCGACATCGACGTGGTGGAACGCGTGGCCGCGGCCGAGGAGCACCACCGCAGGATCGCCACCAGCCTGGCCACCGGCAAGGGCGCCGCCGACATCGAGGCGATCGAGGAGGGCTGGATCGGCCAGTTCAAGGCCCAGCCCGACAAGTTCGCCAACCTGCTCGACCTCGGCGCTGGCCAGATCAAGGACCGGTGGCCCGCCTGGAAGTGGCAGACCTCGATCTCCAAGGACGGCAAGCAGCTCGGGCTCGGCACCGACGTCGGCGGCCTGGCCATGTGCTACCGCACCGACCTGTTCGAGAAGGCCGGGCTGCCCACCGACCGCGAGGAGGTCTCGGCGCTCTGGTCGACCTGGGACGGCTACATCGAGACCGGCAGGAAGTTCGCCGCGGCCAAGCTCCCGAAGACGGCCTTCTTCGACGGCCCCGTCGTGATGTACCGCGCCGTGCTCGGCCAGGCCGACGTCGGGCTCTACAACACCGACGACACCGTGGTCGTGGAGACCAACCCGGCCGTGCGCGCCGCCTTCGACAAGACCATCCAGGCCATCGACGCCGGGCTGTCCGCCAAGATCACCGCCTGGTCCGCCGACTGGAACGCCGGCTTCCAGCGCGGGTCGTTCGCCACCATCGCCTGCCCGTCGTGGATGATGGCCTACATCCAGGAGCAGGCCAAGAACGCCGCGGGTAAGTGGGACATCGCCAAGATCCCCGGCGGCACCGGCAACTGGGGCGGCTCATTCCTGACCGTGCCCAAGCAAGGCAGGAACCAGCAGAAGGCCTTCGAGCTGGCGAGCTGGCTGACCGCGCCCGAGCAGCAGGCCAAGGTCTTCAGGTCCAAGGGCAACTTCCCCTCCACGACCAAGCTCTACACCGACCCGGTGATCACGCAGTTCAAGAACCCGTTCTTCAACGACGCCCCCGTCGGCAAGATCTTCTCCGAGTCGGTGGCGACGATGAAGGCGCAGTACCTGGGGCCCAAGGCAGGCGACATCAACACTGCGATCAACAACGCGCTGGGGCGGGTGGAGCAGGGCAAGCAGTCGCCCACCGACGCCTGGAACCAGGCGCTGGTCGAGATCAAGAAGATCCTTTAGCGCGCCCGACCCCGCCGGGGCCAGGACCCGTCGAGACACGCGGCCGACGGGTCCATGGCCGCTCGACCGGAGCACGTCCCCTCGGAGGGACGTCGCGTTCCGAGAGGAGACCTCGTGATCCGTTCGTGGTTGTACCGCGCGGACGTCAAGGCGTCGCCCTACGCCTACGTCCTGCCCTTCTTCCTGCTCTTCGCCGCGCTCGGCGCCTTCCCCATCCTCTACACCGGCTGGGTGTCGCTGCACGACTGGAGCCTGCTGGAGGACCAGCACACCTTCCTCGGCCTCGGCAACTACGCCGAGCTCCTAGGCGACTCCTACTTCTGGAACGCCCTGTTCAACACCGTCTCCATCCTCATCCTGTCCACCGTCCCCCAGCTGCTGCTGGCCCTCCTGCTCGCCCACGTGCTGAACGGCAGGCTGCGCGGCCAGACGTTCTGGCGGGTGAGCATGCTGCTGCCCAACATCACCAGCGTCGTGGCCGTCGCGATCATCTTCGGCCAGCTCTTCGGCCGTGACTACGGCGTCGTCAACTGGTTCCTCGGCCTGTTCGGCGTGGGCCAGATCGACTGGGCGGCGGGCACCGCGACCTCGCACATCGCGATCGCGACCATGGTCATCTGGAGGTGGACGGGCTACAACGCGCTGATCTACCTGGCCGCGATGCAGGCCGTGCCGCAGTCGCTGCACGAGGCGGCGATCATCGACGGGGCCACCTCGCTGCAGCGCCTCATGAAGATCACCATCCCGGCGATCAGGCCGACGATCATCTTCACCGTCATCGTCTCGACCATCGGCGGCATGCAGATGCTGGCCGAGCCGCTGCTGTTCGGCGGCGGGCAGCCGACGGGCGGCAACGACCACCAGTTCCAGACGCTGACCCTCTACCTGTTCGAGGCCGGGTTCGGCAGGTTCGACTTCGGTTACGCCTCAGCGACCGCGTGGCTGATGTTCGTCGTGATCGTCATGGCGGCCGGGATCAACTACCTGTTCGTCCGCAGAATCCGGAGCAGTTGATGGCCACCCTCACCCAGACCCTCGTTCAGGTCAGACGCAAGGGGCTGCCGAGGCCCGGCCGCCTGACCTACCTCACCCTGACCGCCATCGCCTTCTTCTCCGCCTTCCCCCTCTACTACAGCGCCGTCGTCGGCTCGCTGGACAACTCGGCGCTCGGCCAGGTGCCGCCGCCCTTCCTGCCCGGCGGCAACCTGATCGGCAACATCGAGCGGGTGTTCACCACCGTCCCGTTCGCCACCGCGCTGATCAACTCGGCGATCGTGGCCACCTCGATCACCGTGAGCGTCATGCTGCTGTCGACGCTGGCCGGGTTCGCCTTCGCCAAGCTGCGCTTCCGCGGCAGGAACGGCCTCTACCTGGCGGTCGTGGCGACCATGATGGTGCCCACGCAGCTCGGTATCATCCCGCTGTACATGCTCATGGCCGACATCGGCTGGATCGACACCCTGTACGCGGTCATCGCGCCGAACCTGGTCAGCGCGTTCGGCGTGTTCTTCATGACCCAGTACCTGTCGGCCGCCCTCCCGACGGAGCTGCTCGAGGCCGGCAGGGTGGACGGGTGCACGACGTTCGGCCTGTTCTGGCGGGTCGTGCTGCCGCTGGCCAGGCCGGCCGCCGCCGTCCTCGGCATGCTGACCTTCATGAACGCCTGGAACGACTTCTTCTGGCCGCTGGTCGTCCTGACCCCGGAGAACCCCACGGTCCAGGTGGGCCTGTCAGCCATCTCCAGCGGCTACTCCGTCGACTACTCCTTCACGCTGGCGGCCACGACCGTCGCCACGATCCCGCTGCTCGTCGTGGCGATGCTGTTCGGCAAGCAGATCATCCAAGGAATCATGCAGGGAGCCCTCAAGGGATGACCACCGGGCCTACGGCTACGAGCCCAGGTTCGGCATCGCGCACGTCGACCACGCGACGCGGCGCCGTACCCCGAGGAGAGCGCGCTCCGGCTGCGCGACGTGATCAGAAGGAACGCCTTGACGTGAATGGACCGCACGCCTTGAATTCGGGATGGTGCGCTCAAGAGAGCGCTCTCTTCCCTCAGGAGGCGCAGTGACCCCCCGCCGCATCGGCGCCCTCAGCGCGATCACCCTGCTCTTATCGGCCTGCCTGGCCACCGCCGCGCAGGCGGCCGCCCCGCTGACCGTCACCGACTTCGAGAGCGACACGCTACCGCCCGGCGTCGTGGCCTGGGGCAACGACGGCGCTTCCACCCCCACGCTCAGCATCGAGACCGACACCAGCCGCGTGCTCAAGACCGTCTACAACGTCAGCCAGTGGGGCGGCTGGTCCCACGACCTGCCCGCCGGCCAGGACTGGACACCGTACGAGGGCTTCGCCTTCTCCGTGAAGGGCACGGGCTCCGGCCAGAAGATCTTCTTCGAGATCAAGGACGGCGGCGGGGGGCCGGGCAGCTCGGAGCTGTTCGAGTCGTCGTTCACCGACACCGAGGCCGGGTGGCGCCGCGTCGAGGTGAAGTTCGCCGACTTCGTCAGGCGCGGCGACTACCAGCCAGGTGGCGCGCCCACCGACGGGCAGCTCGACCTGGAGACGATGTGGGGCTACTCGATGCGCCTGCCGTCCGCCTCCTCGGGCACGCTGCTGTGGGACGACGTCCAGGTGTACGGCACCGCCCCGCCCCGCCCCGTGCGCCTGACCACCACCGCGCCCGTCTACCCGGTCAAGGAGAAGGGCTCGGCGCAGGTCGGCGTGGCCGTCTCGGCCGTCCCGCCCGCCGACCTGACCGTCCACTACAAGACCGGTTCCGGTACGGCGACCGCCGGCTCGGACTACACCCCCGCCGAGGGCACGCTGACCTTCCCCGCGGGCACGCCGGCGGGAACGGTGAAGACGTTCACGGTCACCACCAAGGGCGACTCCGACGCCGAGGTCGCCGAGACCATCCCGATCGAGCTGTCGGGTGAGGGCGTCGCGCCACCCGCCGACGACGCCGTCGTGGTGATCGACGCGCACGGTCTGCCGTACCTCGACGCCCGCAAACCGGTGAAGCAGCGGGTGGCCGACCTGATGGCGCGCATGACCCCGGCGGAGAAGATCGGCCAGATGACGCAGGCCGAGCGGGGCGCGCTGGCCAAGCAGGACGACATCGCGACCTACCTGCTCGGCTCGCTGCTGTCGGGCGGGGGCTCGGCGCCGGCCGCCAACACGCCCAAGGGCTGGGCGGACATGGTCGACGGCTACCAGCTGCGCGCCCAGCAGACCAGGCTGCAGATCCCGCTGATCTACGGCGTCGACGCCGTCCACGGCCACAACAACGTGATCGGCGCGACGATCTTCCCGCACAACGTCGGCCTGGGCGCCACCCGCGACCCCTCGCTCGTGGAGCGGACCGGCAAGATCACCGCCAGGGAGGTCAAGGCCACCGGCATCCCGTGGAACTTCGCGCCGTGCCTGTGCGTGTCGCGCGACGACCGCTGGGGCAGGGCCTACGAGTCCTTCAGCGAGGACCCCGCGCTCGTCTCGCGGATGGTCTCGATCGTGGACGGGCTGCAGAACAACGGCGTGCTGGCCACGGCCAAGCACTACGTGGCCGACGGCGGCACCGCCTTCGGCTCCTCGACCACCGGTGACTACACCATCGACCAGGGCGTCTTCACCGGCAGCAGGGCCGAACTGGAGGCCATCCACCTCGCGCCGTTCGTCGAGGCGGTCAGGCGCGGCGTGGGCACCGTCATGCCGTCCTTCTCCAGCGTCGGCGACACCAAGATGCACGCCCACAGGGAGCTGATCACCGACGTCCTCAAGGGCAGGCTCGGCTTCAAGGGCTTCGTGATCAGCGACTGGCAGGCCATCGACCAGATCCCCGGCGACTACCCGAGCGACGTCCGCACGTCGATCAACGCGGGACTCGACATGATCATGGTCCCGTACGCCTATGTGAGCTTCGTCGACACCCTGACCGCCGAGGTCGCCGCCGGGCGGGTCGCACAGTCCAGGATCGACGACGCGGTCTCGCGCATCCTCACCCAGAAGTTCGAGCTCGGCCTCTTCGAACGCCCTTACGCCGACAGGTCGGGCCTGCCCGACGTCGGCTCGGCCGAGCACCGGCAGGTGGCCCGCGCGGCGGCCGCCAAGTCGCAGGTGCTGCTGAAGAACGACGGCGGGCTGCTGCCGCTGCCCTCCTCCGCGAAGGTGTACCTCGCCGGCTCCAACGCCGACGACCTCGGCAACCAGGCCGGCGGCTGGACGATCAGCTGGCAGGGCTCCTCGGGACCGATCACCGAGGGCACCACCATCCTGCAGGGCATCAGGGGACGCGCCGCCTCCGTCACCCACTCGGCCGACGCGTCGGCGCCGCTGGCCGGTCATGACGTCGGCGTGGTGGTCGTGGGCGAGACGCCCTACGCTGAGGGCTTCGGAGACATCGGCCGCCAGGGTCGCACGCTCGACCTGTCGGCCGCCGACCGCGCGGCCGTGGACAAAGTGTGCGGCGCGCTCAGGTGCGTCGTGCTCGTCGTGTCGGGACGGCCGCTCGCGCTGGGCGACCTCTCGGGCGTCGAGGCCGTCGTCGCGTCATGGCTGCCGGGCACCGAGGGCGCGGGCGTGAGCGACCCGCTGTTCGGGGCCGTGCCGTACACCGGCAGGCTGCCCTTCTCCTGGTTCCGTACGGCCGGGCAGCTGCCGCTCAACGTGGGCGACGCCGCCTACGACCCGCTCTTCCCCTACGGTTGGGGCCTGCGCACCGACCCTGCGAGGCCACGCCTCAAGGCGGTGCGCGACCAGCTGGCCAAGGGCGACGGGACGTCCAGGGCGGCCGCGGCGGCGCTGAGCGTCGCTCTGGCCTCGCGCAACTGGACGACGGACGGGTCGGTGCGGGACACCAGAGTGGTGCTGGCCTCGCTGGGCGTGGCGGCGGCGCTGCTGGAGCGCTCGCGTAGCGACACCTTCGCCCAGGACGACGCCGTGGTGTCGGTGGCGAGGGACGTCGCGCAGGCGGCAGGGCGCAGGCCCGACCTGCAGGCGGCGGCCGATCACGAGATGGCGGCGGGCAACCTCAGGAAGGCCGTGGACCTCCTGACCCAGTCGGCCCGCTGACCGGTTCGAAGGGGCGGGCCGCGCGCTGCGCGCCCGCCCCGTTTGTCTACGGCGTCGAAGATCGTCTAGCGTGGATCCTTCCGTCCGCACCCCCCGAGCGGAGAGGACCTCCGTGCCAGGCTCGAGCACCACGCCCTGGACGGCCGCCTACACCCGCCTGGTGGCCGACAACGTCCGGCATCACCGCACCCGTCAGGGCCTCAGCGTGCAGAAACTCGCCGACCGCTGCACGGCCATGGGCCTGCCCATGGAGCGCTCGAACCTGGCCAAGCTGGAGAGCGGCCACCGAGCGTCGATCACCGTCCCCGAGCTGCTCGTGCTCGCCCACGCGCTCAACACGCCGCCGTTGCTGCTGCTCGCGCCACTGGGCCGCGCCGACAGCGTGGAGATCCTGCCCGGGGTCGAGGCCGCCCCGCAAGAGGCGGTCTTCTGGCTGGACGGCACCGCGCCCCTCGTCCACGGCGACGATGAGGGCGCCGACGCTCGCGCCGAGCTCCAGTCGCTGCGCGACCACCAGCGGCTCGTGGACGAGTGGTCGGCTCACACCCGCGCGGCCGGGGCGGCCCGTGCCCGTGCCGAGGACGAGAAGGATCCGCACAGGGCCGCGTGGGCCGAGGCGGCACGGACCCAGGCCGAGCAGGCAGGCCACGCCGCCGACAAGATCGGCCACCTGCGCGGGACCATCCGGCTACGAGGGCTGACCCTTCCTGACGTACCGCCCGGCCTCACCCACCTCGACGGCGCTCCCTTCTCGACGTGAAGGGGAGCTCCATCGAACACACCTGACCACCGTCGCGACCCCGCGACCCTGACCACCGTCGCCACCTCGCGACCCTCACCACCGTCGCCACCTCGCGACCCTCACCGGGTCGCGGTCTCGCGGCCCGGCCGGAGGGCGCGGGCGGCAGGGGGCGGTCAGCCGTCCTCGGCGATGCACAGGCAGAACGGGTGCCCCTCAGGGTCGAGGAAGACACGGAAGTCGCCCTCCTCGCTCGGCTGGAACTCGTGCTTGGTGGCGCCGATGGCCAGCACCTGCGCCTCCGCCTTCTCGAGATCGTCGACGGTGACGTCGAGGTGGAACTGCTGCGGCATCTCGGCGCCGGGCCAGGCCGGCGGGCGGTAGTCGTCGACCTTCTGGAAGGCCAGGCGGGGGAAACGGCCACCGTCGCTGACGACCACCCAGTCGTCCTCGTCTCCTGTGACCTCCCAGCCGACCAGTTCGGCGTAGAAGCGGCCCAACCGCTGTGGGTCGGCGCAGTCAAGGACGGTCGAGCGCATCCGCGCGATTCCCGACATCGAGCTCTCCTCTCCTCCGTGCCCGCTGTTGATACACGGGCCTACCGACATTCCCAGGAAGGGCGGCCCTATCCCCGGACGTGGCGGCGTCCTGCGATGATCGCGATCGCGGAGGACGCCCATGGTGAAGCCCGGAGCTGGGGGCACGGCACGACGAGATGAGACGGCGTGGGCGTACAGGAGGGGTTCCCGCGCCATCTCACGCGGCGGTGGCCAGAACCCCCAGCTCCGGTGTCAGGCGGACGCGGTGACGGCGGGAAGAGCGAGCAGGAGCTCGTGCGGCTCACTGCCCGACCAGTCGCGGATGAAGCGAGCCCCCTCCTCGCCAGGAGCGAACTCGTCGAACCCGAGAGGTCCGAAACACCCCGCCTTCTCCAGCATCTCGATGAGCGGGTCGTCCTCGGGGAGGCTCTCGGCGTAGGCGGCCGCGTCGAGCAGCGCCAGGGCGCAGCGGGCGTTGTGCCCGTCGTCGGCCGCCTCGACCCGGTCCAGGCGGCGACGCCCCTGCGCGCGCAGGTACGCGGCGAGCGATTCGGTCCTACTCACGTTCATCCTCTGAGGTCACACACGGTGGGCAACGTCATCATCACGCAAAGTGAGCGGTGATCGTGGGTTCTTCCACAACTTGCCGCCAATCAGCCCCCGGAAACCATCACGAAACGGGCATGCGCAATCATCAAAGGCATGACTGCGTTCGACGACCTCCTCGCCGCCAACGAGACGTATGCACGGGCGTTCGCCAACTCGGGCCTCACGGGCAGGGCAGCGCGCGGCCTTGCCGTCGTGACCTGCATGGACTCCCGCATCGACCCCCTCGGCCTGCTGGGCCTGCGGGCCGGTGACGCCAAGATCCTGCGCAACGCGGGAGCCAGGGTCACCGACGACGTCCTGCGTACCCTCGTCCTGGCGGTGTATCTGCTCGGAGTCCAGCGGGTGCTGGTGATGCCGCACACCGACTGCGGGATGGCGAAGGTCACCGACGCCGACGTGCACGCCCTCACCCAGGAGAACGGCGTGGACACCCGCAGCCTGGAGTTCCACACCGTGCCCGACCAGGACGCCGCCCTCCGCCACGACCTCACCCGCATCAGGACCAGCCCCTTCCTGCCCGCCGGACTGCCACTGGCGGGGGCGATCTACGACGTCCACACGGGCAAGCTGATGCCGGTCGAAATGCCCTAGCGCCTTTCGCCGCGCTCGGTGTTGAGCGCGGAGTGACGGCGACTGTAGAGGAAGTAGATGATCAGGCCGATCAGGAACCAGACGGCGAACCGCAGCCACGTCGAGGGCGCCAGGAACGTGATCAGCCAGATCGAGAAGATCACCCCGATGGCCGGCACGACCGGCATGCCGGGCACGCGGAAGGAGCGGGGCAGGTCCGGCTGCCGGTAGCGCAGGACGATCACCGCGACACACACCACGACGAACGCCAGCAGGATCCCGATATTGGTCAGCTCCGCGGCCTCCCTGATCGGGAGGAAGCCCGCGATGATCGCGGAGGCGACGCCGACGATCCAGGTCACCCTGGTCGGCACCCTGCGTACGGGATCCAGCTTGGCGAACCACTGCGGCAGCAGGCCGTCCCTGCTCATGGAGAACCACACCCGGGTGACGCCGAGCATGAAGGTGAACATGACGGTCAGAATGCCGATAATGGCGCCGACCGCGATGACGCCCGCCAGCCCTGACAGGCCCACCGAGGCGAACGCCGTGGAGAAGCCGCTCTCGGGGTCGATCTCCGTGTAGTTCTGCATGCCGGTGAGCACCAGGCAGGCCAGCACGTACAGCACCATGGAGATGACCAGCGAGTAGATGATCGCTCTTGGCATGTGCTTCTGGGCGTCCCTCGACTCCTCCGCCGCCGTGCTCATCGCGTCGTAGCCGAAGACGGCGAAGAACACGGTGGCCGCGCCAGTGATCGCCCCCGCGACCCCGAAGGGGAAGAACGGCGTGTAGTTGGCGGTGCTGATGTGGAAGTAGCCGACCACGATCACGAGCAGCACCACGGCCACCTTGATGATGACCACGATCGTCTCGAACCTGGCCGCCGTCTTGATGCCGAGCGTGAGCAGGAACGCGATCAGCAGGCACAGCACCACCGCGAACAGGTCGACGACGCGCCCCTCACCTGTGCCCGGCGCGCCGAGCATCCAGGCGGGCAGATTGATCCCGAGCTGACCGACCAGGAAGCCGAAGTAACCGGAGATGCCGATCGCGACGACCGCGACGATGGCGGTGTACTCCAGCAGCAGGTCCCAGCCGATGAACCAGCCGACGATCTCGCCGAGTACGGCGTAGCTGTAGGTGTAGGCCGACCCCGCCTTCGGGATCATGCCCGCGAACTCGGCGTACGAGAAGGCCGCCGCGGCGCTGGCGATGCCGGCGATCAGAAAGGAGATGAGGACCGCGGGCCCGGCCGTCTGGTTGGCGACCGCTCCGGCCAGCGCGAAGATCCCGGCTCCGATGATGCCGCCGATGCCGATGGCGGTGAGCTGCCAGAGGCCCAGCGTACGAGAGAGCTCACCCTCGTGTTCCGTGGCGATCTGGCTGACCGGTTTGCGGCGAAGAATCCCCGATCCACCGCCAAATGAGTCCTGCGTTGACATCATGGCGACCGCCTCCCCCCTTTCACGGTAGCCACAGGCATGGCACGAGGAGAAGGGGCAGGTCAACGGGGCGATCGGCGCGATGCCGGCTCGAATGGCAGCTCAAGGATCGCGCGAAGTCCCGGCGACACCGGCGGCACCGGGCTCGCGCCTCCGTCCGCCGCCCCGGGTGCGGGATCCGGGACATTACGAAGGCTTGGCCGTCCGGTGGCCCTCGTCCTACCCGCCCGCCCGCGCGGCCCGGCTCCCGGCTCCCGGCTCCCGGCTCCCGGCTCCCGGCTCCCGGCTCCCGGCTCCCGGCTCCCGATGATGCTGCCATCGGTGCGAGGTTGGCGTGTCCGTGTCAGAGGCTGAGTTCGTAGACGTTGTTGAAGGGGTCGTCCACCGGCAGCCGTCTGACCTCGGCGAAGCCCGCCTCGAGCGCCATAGCCCGCAGCCGGCCCTCCGGCAGCCCGCAGGTGCCGAGCCCCGCGCCGCCGCGAGCGAGCGAGACGGGCAGGCAGTAGGCCAGACTCAGTCCGTAGAGCACCGTGCCCATCGGGCCGACGTTGTCCTGGCTGCGGTCGGCGCAGTTGATGTCGACGCACACGTAGCGACCGCTCGGCTTGAGCCCGTCGTGGATGGCCCTCAGCAGCCCTGCCGGATCCGCCGAGTCGTGCAGCACGTCGAACGTGGTGATCACGTCGAACGGGCCAGGCAGCCCTGCGACGCCGTCGTGCATCTCGAACCGCACCCTGTCGCCCACCCCTGCCTGACGGGCGTTCTCGGTCGCGGCCTGGATCGCGGGCTCGTAGCGGTCGAGGCCCACCAGCTCACAGTGAGGGAACGCCTGCGCGAGCTTGATAAGCGCACGTCCCTGCCCGCAGCCGACGTCACAGACCCTCGCTCCCACCTCCAGCGTGGTGCGCACCTCGGGCATGAGCGGCAGCCAGACCGGGACGAGTTGGTGCTCGAACCAGGGCGCGGTGAAGCGCTCGATCGCCTCGGCCGCCTCCTGGCCGTACAGCTCCTGCCGGACGCCCTCCCCCGAGTGGAACGCCTCCAGGAGCGCGTGGAAACTCTCTCCGAATGTGGTGGAGTAGTCGAAGAAGGCGGCGCCCATGAACATGGTCCCCGACTCCTCCGCGAGCACGGGCACGTGATCGGCGGGCATGGCGTACCTGGCGCCGTTCGCGTCGAAGGTCAGGTACCCGGCGGCGGCCATGCCGTGCAGCCACTCGCGCACGTAGCGCTCCGCCAGCCCGGTGCGTTCGGCCAGCTCCACGCTGGTGGCCGGTCCTGCGGCGGCGAGGTCCTTGAACAGGCCCAGCCGATCGCCGATGGCGGCCATGAAGATGGCGTTCGCGCCCACGTAGTCGCCGAACACCTTGTCCATGAACTCCTCGGTCGACGCTGTGCCGTCCGTCTGGCTTGTCATCTCGCTCTCCCCCGATCGTGAGCGGCCCACACGGCATCCGCCTGCGGGACCCTCCGTACCTCCCCAGGTCATGGCCCCCGCATGTCTCTCGCGTACGGGAGGCAGCCATGCACGGGCATCGCCGGTCAGCCGCGCCGGCGCTGCGGCGAAGGCATGGATGACCGGCGCGGGAGGCCGGGGTCGGCGCTGAACGCGGCCATGCCCGGCTGCACCGATGCCGCCGTCAAGCACCTACGCGAGCAGGGCCGGCCGGTGACCGACCTGCGCGAGATCACTACGTGGCGGTGGACACCTCGGCGGAGACCATCGCCTACCGCCTCGCCCTTCGGGGGAGCGCCCAGACGGCCAGGCCGCGTACTGGCGAACGGCCAGGTCGCCTACGTCCGCTGCGACACCCTCGCCTGGTGGAGCTGATCGTGCAGGCGGGGCGGGTGGCGCCGGCTGACAGGCCGCTCGACCGGTCGTGTCCGTGAATTCGCAATGGCGGTTCGGTGTCGGGCCGATAAGAAACTGTCCGCGTGGGTCAGCGGTCGAGTGCGCCGCCTCAAGGGATCGTCACCCCACAGATTGGAGCAGGTACCTGGGTTTGAGGTCCCATCAGCCGCCAATTTCGTGCGGATGTTCCATACAGAAATGCGATAGGTTCCCCGGCATGGGAAAGGCGGGTCGTCGGGGAAAGCGTGCGCCTGCGGATCGTCATGTCGAATTCGCGCTGCAATCGATCGCGAAGCGGATGGGATCGTTCGGCGAGCGCTGGCGCGTCAGGGACGGACTGGTCTGGGGGCCGGGCAACAGCGCGGTCGTGATCCGCAGTCTTGACTTCGACGACGGTCCGGCTCACCTCGACCTTGGAATCACGCTCGACGCCAAGGACGACAGCGCGCCGATCCTGTGGGACTGCACCTCCGGGATGGGCGGCACGAACGAGGCTGCGATCAAGCAGGCCGTCGAGATGTGGGCGATGACAGCGGGCGCGACGTTCATGGAGTTGACCTCGCCAAGCGGGGAGCTCGCCGATCACATCCAGAGCGCCGATCCTGAGGGCTTGACGGGCCACCATGTCATCCATGGACCGGTCGCGGCCTTCGCGATGGGCGGCGATGTCGAACCGCTCAATGAATGGTTCATGGACAATCCGATGCTGCCACGGCTTGGTCAGGCGCTGGTCGGCTCCTTTGACGACCCCAGGATCAACGGAGTCAAGATTCTCTGTGGCGGCGACCAGGAAACTGAGATCGCTGAAGTCCGTGTCAACGGGGAGGTCCACGAGGAGGCTTCGGCGATTCTGCTGCGGTTGGGCTGGCCTCGTCTGCCGGAATTCGCTTATGCGCGAACGTACCTCCTGGTGCTGCCCGAAGATTAGGGCGGTCATGGTTGCGACCGGTCCGTGGTCCTATACGCCGTCCTCCTTGCCGAATGCCCCCAGCGGCCGATGACGGACTTCGAAGGCATGCTGATGGCGCGCGCACCACAGTGGAACCCATCCACTCCCTACCGTCGGCCTCGTCGCACCACCCCCGCAGACATCCACGACCCGCTCCCACACCACCCATCGACCAGCGGCGATGCCAGGGGTAGATGCTCTCCCGGTTGCCATAGCAGGGCTGCAGGTGGTGTTGGTTCGGACTCGGAAGAAGACTCGCTTGCTCAGCATCCGGTGATCGGCGCATCGGCCACCCTGCCTTAGATTGACCGGCAGCAGCGGTGCCGGCCGTTGCCATTGGGCCTCGGTCAGATCATTTCAGGAGCTTCACAACCACCCAACCGATCCATGTCCGACCACCATTGAAGATCGACACGCCTTGGAATGGGTACCGGCAAGAAGCGTGTCATGACCCCGGGAACGGCATTATGGGCATGCGCGCAACGGCCGAAGCGTCCACCCGAAACCGAAGATCACCGATCCAGAGAGCGAGTCGTCCCCATGAGCGACTTCCCCCCGACGGACGAAGGACCCCTCAGCTTCACCTTCCCCGGCGACCACACGGACACGGTCCCTCCGCTTCACCTGCTCGCCCTGGCGGGCACCCCCGACTCCTCCTACGAGCGGATCCGCCCGCAGCTGCGCGACGCTGACACGCTGGCCTTCTGGCCGATGGTCGTGAACGGTGTCGACGTGGTCGCGGTAGGGATGAACGAGAAGGCGTTCCCGCTCGACCGTGAGAACGCCACCCGGCTCACCCACCTGCTGGGCCTCTCGGACGACGCCCCGCACCAGTTCGTGGTGTCCGTCGACTGCGACCCCGCCAACCCGGACTTCCTGAGCGTCGAGGTCGGGCTCGGCTGGGTCGAACTCCGGCTGTACCAGGATCGGGTGTACACCGGCGTCCGCGTGATCATCCCCGCCGACCGCTGCGACGAGGTGCGCGCGGCGCTGACCACGCTGACCGAGCTGCTCCCGCAGGCCCAGCACGTCGCCTGACGGAAGCGCGATCTGGACGGCCCGGGCAACGTCCTGATCAACGGGCCCAGCATCGGGTGCGACGACTTCCTGGCGATCGGAGCGGATCGCCGCTCACCCCTCGCCTACCTCACGCTGGTCAAGGGCCATCAGCACGGTGATCACTCGTTCGCCGCGTGCGCGGTCGCGGCCGGCTTGTGGGCCCGTCCGACCTCCTGCGGCGGGTGGTCTCCCCGACGACAGGCAGGGTGGCCGCTCGGTCGACGTACTCGGACGTCGCGGTGAGGCCGGCTTGCCGGGAGCGTGCCGTCAGACACCCGCAACCGCGGCCCTGACGTGACGATCGACCGCATGGCGTACGCCATCCCGCTCCTTGCGGTGGTCATCATCTGGCCACCGTGGCGCAGCGGCCGGACGACAGCGCCTGGTCCTCATCACAGCCTGGGTCGCAGGCCACTTCACGGCAGGTGTCCCCCGTAGCAGCCCTGAGCGCGTTACTCCCCGACAGGTCCACCAAGGGGCCTCCGCCTGCCCCGGCGCCAGCGCGACCGAGGGCACCGCGACCGCCAGGGCACTACCCCAGCGGCCCACGCCAGCGCACCACTCCAGAACACCACCCCAACAAGACCGCCCCAGCAGGACCGCCCCAGGGACACCGCTCCAGCGGAGCCTTCACCGCGGCACCGTCACAGGCGCCCAGGCAGAAGACACAGGCACGAGGACGCGGACACAAGGACGCCGGCAGGCACGCGGACACAGGCACGCAGACAGGCAGGAAGGGAGGCACGCGGACGCAGGCACACGGACGCAGGGGGAGCTGGGGGCTCCCCCTGGGTGGCCAGCGCGAGACGCCTGTGGCGAGGTCCGTGTCCCAGCCCGTGGGGCTTGAGGACCGTATCGCCAGACGTAGCCGACGGTGGCGAGGTGCGGGGCCTAGGCGTCGATGTGGTCGCGGTCCACTTCGGCGGCGCTGTTCACGATGAACTCTCTGCGCGGGGCCACGTCGCTGCCCATCAGGAGGGCGAAGATGCGCTCCCCCGCCTCCGCGTCCTCGATGCGGACCCGGCGCAGGATGCGGTGGCGCGGGTCCATCGTGGTCTCGGCCAGCTGGTCGGCGTCCATCTCACCCAGACCCTTGTAACGCTGTACGGGGTCCTTCCAGCGCTTGCCGCGCCGCTCGAGATCGCGCAGCACCTTGTGGAGCTCGGCGTCGGAGTAGCAGTAGATGTACTTGTCCTTGCCCCGCCCAGGGTTGGTCAGCTCGATGCGGTGCAGCGGCGGCACGGCGGCGAAGACGCGACCGGCCTCGACCATGGGCCGCATGTAGCGGTGGAAGAGCGTCAGCAGCAGGCAGCGGATGTGCGCGCCGTCGACGTCGGCGTCGGCCATCAGGATGATCTTGCCGTAGCGGGCGGCGTCGATGTCGAAGCTGCGACCCGAGCCGGCGCCGACCACCTGGATGATCGCGGCGCACTCGGCGTTCTTGAGCATGTCGGCCACGGAGGCCTTCTGCACGTTGAGGATCTTGCCGCGGATCGGCAGCAGCGCCTGGAACTCCGAGTCGCGGGCCAGCTTGGCTGTGCCCAGCGCGGAGTCTCCCTCCACGATGAACAGCTCGCTGCGGTCGACGTCGTCACTGCGGCAGTCGACCAGCTTGGCGGGCAGCGCGGAGTTCTCCAGCGCGCTCTTGCGGCGCTGGTTGTCGCGGTGCTCGCGGGCGGCGATGCGCGCCTTGGCGGCGGCGACGATCTTCTCGAGCGCGGCGCGCAGCTGCTGCTTGAGCCCGCGCGGCGGGTTGGCGAACACCTCTTTGAGCTCGCGGGAGACCACGTGCGAGACGATGCGCGTGGCCGCCGAGGTGCCGAGGACCTCCTTGGTCTGGCCCTCGAACTGCGGCTCGGGCACCCGGACGGTCACCACGCCCGTCAGGCCCTCGAGGATGTCCTCCTTGGTGACAGGGTCGTCGCCGTTCTTCAGCAGTCTGGTCTCGCGCAGCACCTCGTTGATCGTGCGGACGAGGCCGCGCTCGAAGCCCGTGATGTGGGTGCCGCCCTTGGGGGTGGCGATCACGTTGACGAACGAGCGGACGGTGCTGTCGTAGCCCTTGCCCCAGCGGATGGCCACGTCGACGGTGAGCTCACGCTGCACCTCGGTGGGCGTCATGTGGCCTTGGTCGTCGAGGACGGGCACGGTCTCGTGGAAGTGCCCGACGCCCTGAAGGCGCAGCACCTCGCAGACCGCCTCGTCGCGGGCGAGGAACTCGGTGAACTCGGAGATGCCGCCGTCGAAGCGGAACTCCTCGGTCTTGCCCTCGTGAATGAGGGCGAGCGTGAGGCCGGGGACGAGGAAGGCGGTCTGGCGCAGCCGTACGTGGATCTCGTCGATGGAGACCTCGGCGTCGGGCAGGAAGATCTGCTTGTCGGCCCAGAAGCGGACGCGGGTGCCCGTGACGCGCTTGCGCAGCTTGCCGCCGTCGCGCAGGCCGGACTTCTTCTTGAACTTGGCCGCGGGGCCGTCGCCGTCGAAGACGCCGGGCACGCCGCGCCTGAAGCTGATGAGGTGGACCTGGCCGTCGCGGTCGACCTCGACGTCGAGGCGGGACGACAGCGCGTTGACCACCGAGGCGCCGACGCCGTGCAGGCCGCCGGAGGCCGCGTAGGAGCCGCCGCCGAACTTTCCTCCCGCGTGGAGCTTGGTGTAGACGAGCTCGACACCCGGCAGACCGGACTTGGGCTCGAGGTCGACGGGGATGCCCCTGCCGTCGTCGCGGACCTCGATCGAGCCGTCGGCGTAGAGCTCGACCTCGATGCGGGTGCAGTGGCCCGCGAGCGCCTCGTCGACGCCGTTGTCCACGATCTCCCAGAGGCAGTGCATCAGCCCGCGGCTGTCGGTGGACCCGATGTACATGCCTGGACGCTTGCGGACCGCCTCGAGGCCCTCAAGCACCGACAGGTGACGAGCTGTGTAACCCGCCTCCACTACCGTCACTCCAGCTCCTCTGGTCTAGCCATCGAACACGTGTGCGTAGCCTACCGTTCTTCCCGTCTGCGCGCGTACAAGCTTGCCATCGGGTCACGTTTGCCGTTACCAACGGGGCCTTGGACGTTACCTTCCGCCACATTCTGCTCTGGGCGTAGAGAGGCCGTGATTGGGAACGTCCAGGTCCGGTTAGATGTTGTCTCAAGTGACTGACGCCAGATCCTCGCTTCGGCGGGGGTGACCCGAAAGGCGATACGTGACTGGAGCTCTCGCCCCCGTTAAGCCGCTGACGGCCCTCGACCGTTGCGACCGTTGCGGCGCCCAGGCCTACATTCGCGCGACCCTGCCAGTGGGCGGGGAGCTGCTGTTCTGCGCCCACCATGGGCGTCAGCACGTAGCCGTGTTGCGTGAGAAGGGCGCCGAAATCCTGGACGAGTCGGCTCGGCTCAGCGAACCCAAGGTAACCGCACCCAGCGACGATCGCTGATCTCTCAGCGTTCGACGCGATGACATAACCCCATATGGCATGACGCTCAGGCGGTGGTCCGGCAACCCGGGTCACCGCCTGCGTGCGTTCGAACGACCCTCCAAAGCCGCATGAAGGACCGTCAGGGCGCGGCCCAGGCGGTAATCCGGCAACCCGGACCACCCGCCCGCGCGCGTTCGAACGACCTCCAAAGCCGCACGAAGGACGCCAAAGCGCGGCCCAGGCGAAAGACCCGCCAACGGCAACGAAACCTGAGCGCCGCCCGAAGGCAGGCCCGAAGGCGCGGCCCGAAGGCGCGGCCTGGGAGGCGCGACCCCGAAGGCGCGGCCCGGGAGGCGCCGCCCGAACCGGGCGTCCGAAGTCACCGGAAAGGCTCGGGCCCCGCCCGGAGAGGAATCTCCGGATCAGGCGGGGCGGTCTCAGGACACGCGGTAGTGGTAGGCGCCGCGCGGTTCGAAGCCCTCGCCGCGATACAGGTTCCGCGCGCCCACGTTGCCCTCCGTCACCACCAGGTATGCCGAGGCGAGCCCCGCATGCCGTATCAGAGCGCGCAGGACGCTGCGGGCCAGGCCCCTGCGGCGCGCCCCTGGACGCGTCGCCATGCAGTAGATCCCCAGCGTGTCGCCCTGGGGGACGCCCCTGCCCACGGCCACCGGCGCGCCGGCCTCCTCCACCGCGGCGTACCACGCGGGCACTCCCGCGCAGATCCGCCCGCCCACCTCGGGGTCACGTCCCTCCACCCCTGCCCAGGTGTCGAGCCACGCGGGCCACGGGTGGTCCTCGATCCTGACCTCGTGCGCGGGGTGACCGCCTGGCGCCGGCGAGGCCACCATGACGAGCGTCGGGTCGGCCAGCCGGTACCCCCTGGCCTCCAGCAGGGAGTCGACCTCGGCGGGCGCGCTCGTCCCGAGCGAGAAGACGGTGGACCCGCCGCGCTCGGCATAGAACTTCTCCGCCTCGCCCACCGCCTCGGCGAGATCGGCGGGCAGCCCCGAGACCAGCACGGAGTTGGCCCGCTTGGTCACGCCGAGGGAGTGGCGCAGCGTCCACGGCTCCAGGGGCACGCGCTCGAGGGCCGGCCACGCCTCGTCAACCAGGCGGTCGAAATCCATCACGGCATCGTAGCGGAGGCCTTACCGGCGGCCGTCGCGAGGCCAACGTCGCACGTCAGCCGCCCAGGTGGTAAACCCGTACCCGTGCTGATTCTGCTCCCGCCCTCGGAGGGCAAGGCCGCGGAGGGGGACGGTCCCGCCCTCGCCGACCTGTCCTTCCCCTCTCTCGCCAGGCCACGCGCCCGCGTGGTGAACGCCCTCATCAAGGCCTCCAAGCGCCGCGACGCGCTCGACGTGCTCGGCCTGAGCAAGGGCCAGGCCGCCGAGCTCGACAGGAACCTGGCGCTCAAGACGGCGGCGACGATGCCCGCGGGCCAGCTCTACACCGGCGTCCTGTACGACAACCTGGGCCTGGCCACATTGGACGGCGAGGCCAGGGCGAGGGCGGAGGAGTCGCTGGTGATCTTCTCGGGCCTGTGGGGCGTGCTGAGGGTCGGCGACAGGGTCCCTCCGTACCGCCTGTCCATGGGGGTGAGTCTGCCGCCGATGGGCGCTCTGGCGGCCTTCTGGCGGCCTCTGGTGACCAAGGAGCTCGACCGGCTGCCGGGGCTGGCCGTGGACATGCGCTCGGCCACCTACGCGGGCGCGTGGAAGGCGGGCGCGCGCGGGGTGGCGGTGCGCGTGCTGAGGGACGGCAAGGTCGTCAGCCACATGGCCAAGGCCACGCGCGGCGAGATCGCCAGGAGCCTGCTGCTCAGCGGCGCCGACCCGGCCGGCCCCGACGAGCTGGCCAAGGTGCTCGACGATCTGGGCTACGCCGTACGGCAGGCTCCCGGCAGGATCGACGTGAGCGTCACCTGAGCCCGAACCGGCCACTGCCTCCACGCGCAGCGCGCGGCCTGCCTCACCACGCTGGACGCCCGGGTCACAGCCTCTCGTGAACGAGAACGGGGGTGCCGCTCCGAAGAGCGACACCCCCGTCCGTCACGACACCTAGTCGAGGTAGTCGCGCAACACCTGGGAGCGAGACGGGTGACGCAGCTTGGACATCGTCTTCGACTCGATCTGCCTGATGCGCTCGCGCGTCACCCCGTAGACCTTGCCGATCTCGTCGAGTGTCTTCGGCTGCCCGTCGGTGAGGCCGAACCGCATCGACACGACGCCCGCCTCGCGCTCCGACAAGGTGTCGAGAACGGAGTGCAGCTGCTCCTGCAGCAGCGTGAAGCTGACGGCGTCGGCCGGAACGATGGCCTCGGAGTCCTCGATGAGGTCGCCGAACTCGCTGTCGCCCTCCTCACCGAGGGGGGTATGCAGCGAGATGGGCTCGCGGCCGTACTTCTGGACCTCGACCACCTTCTCGGGGGTCATGTCCAGCTCGCGGGCCAGCTCCTCGGGCGTGGGCTCGCGGCCGAGGTCCTGCAGCATCTGCCGCTGGACCCTGGCCAGCTTGTTGATCACTTCGACCATGTGGACCGGGATGCGGATGGTCCGCGCCTGGTCGGCCATGGCGCGGGTGATCGCCTGGCGGATCCACCACGTGGCGTAGGTGGAGAACTTGTAACCCTTGGTGTAGTCGAACTTCTCGACCGCGCGGATCAGGCCGAGGTTGCCCTCCTGGATCAGGTCCAGGAACAGCATGCCGCGACCGGTGTAGCGCTTGGCCAGCGAGACGACCAGCCGGAGGTTGGCCTCCAGCAGGTGGTTCTTGGCCCTGCGGCCGTCTTCGGCGATCCATTCGAGCTCGGCCCTGACGTCGACGGGCAGCTTGTCGACCTCGCCGCCGCCGAGCTGCTCCTCGGCGAACAGGCCCGCCTCGATGCGCTTGGCCAGCTCGACCTCCTGCTCGGCGTTGAGCAGGGGGACCTTGCCGATCTGCTTGAGGTAGTCCTTGACCGGGTCGGCGGTGGCGCCCGCGGCGGCGACCTGCGCCACGGGGGCGTCATCGTCGTCGTCGGAGAGGATCAGGACCTCGTCGTCGCTGGTGACGACGACCTCGGCCTTGGGCTCCTCCTCGGTCTCCGCCTCAGGTTCGACCTCGACTTCGACCTCGACCTCTTCGACCACGTCGACCTCCAGGTCGTCGAGGTCTTCGAGCTCGACATCTGCCTCGAGATCGATGTCGTCTTCGTCGACACCCTCCGGGGACTTCGGCTTGGTCTCGGCGGGACCTGCTCCCGAGACCTCGGGCTTGGCGACCTTCTTGGCAGGCGCTGCCGCCTTCTTGGCCGCGGGAGCGGCCTTCCTGGCGGGCTCGGCCTTCTTCGCGGCGGGCCCCTCGGCGGGGGCGGCCTCAGCGGCGACGACCGCGGTCACGGTGTCGGGCTGCTGCTCCTTGGCAGCCGCTGCGGTTCTCGTCTTGACGGGGGCAGCAGTGCGGCGCTTTGCTGGACCACGAGACTTCTTCGGAGCCGCCGAGTCAGCGGCGGTCAGCCGGACGACGACGCCCTCTTTGCTGAGCGTCCGCAGGACCCCCGCGGCTTGCGACATGGGGATGTCCGCCTCCTCAAAGGCCTGACGGACATCCTCGGACTCGAGGAACCCCTGCGAGCGCCCACGCTCGAGCAGTCGCTGAATGACGGGCTCGTTCAGCTCTGATGGCTTCGAGCGAGTCGAACTTGCAGGCGACACGAACACCTCTCGAACGAACGCGTGGCGACAATGGACCCAGATGCCCGCTGGGGGGCTATGCCTCTCTCGGAGATCTAAGCGGCCGTGCGGAGCGCAAACGGACCATCCAGCATTCTGGCACGACCCGGCACTCCATACGGCCACCTCCCGGCGGTTGACCTCCACCCTAGGCCGACCGGAACAGTAGTGCGTACGGAAGCGGTGCACTGATACCCGAAAGCAACCCTTATGACTGTTTCATTCAGTCACTCTTCGTGGCGGCGGGAACGTGAATCGCCAGCGCCGTAACATCGTCATCCTGCTCATATCCGGCCAACATGCGGTCGACTAGGAAATCAAGCAGCATGTGCGGACTCGTCACGACCTCAGGCGGCGCTTCGGTCACAACCGAGCAAATTTCCGATAGCCCCGCGTCGAGACCGCGCTTGCGGTTCTCGACCAGGCCGTCGGAATAGAGCACGGCGGTGTGTCCTGGAGGCACCACGAACCTGAACTGCTTGCGCGTGGTGGGCCAGCCCAGCGGCGTGCCGGGCTCGGCGTCGCAGAGCACCGCCGTGCCCTGCGGCGAGACCAGCACGGGTGGCGGGTGGCCGGCGAGCGCGAGCGTGCCCTCGCCCGTGCCGGGCTCCACGACCATGTAGGCCAGCGTGGTGACCTGCTCCTCCTCCTCGGTGGCGTCGAAGACCCTGTCGAGCCCGCCCAGCACCGCGGCGGGCGGCGGGTTGGTCAGCGCCAGGGCGCGCATGGCGTTGCGGATGCGGCCCATGCCGGCCGCGGCCTTGACGCCCTTGCCCATGACGTCGCCCACGACCGCCGCGACCCTGCCGTCCTGCAGCACGAACGCGTCGTACCAGTCGCCGCCGACCTGCACGTGGCGGCTGCCCGAGCGGAAGCGCTGGGCCAGCTCGAGCCCCTTGACCACGGGCAGCCTGTCGGGAAGCAGGCTGCGCTGCAGCGTCTCGGCGGTCTTGTGCTCGCGCTCGAAGAGCGTGGCCCGCTCGACGGCCAGCGCGCACTGGCCCGCCAGTGCCTCCAGGAAGACGCCGTCCTCCTGGGAGATCTTCTGCGGCCTGGTGAAGGAGAAGCGCAGCGCGCCCAGAGCCCGCCCAGCGGCCAGCAGGGGCAGCCCGACCCACGCCCGCTCGTCGCTGGTGGCCAGGAAGCCGTTCAGGACCTCCTCGTCGCCTCCGGCGTCGAGCAGCTGCGCCTTGAGGCTCTCGGGCGACTCGGCGAAGACGGGCCTGCGGCTGTTGACGGCCATGGTGAGGACGCTGGAGTGCGACAGCGGGACCTCCTCGCCCGTCGCCCCGGGCACCTCGGGCACGCCGCCGCCGTTGACCAGCTTCAGCACCGCCCTGTCGAGGTCGAGCAGGGCGACGGCCGAGCGGTCGGCGGCCAGCGCGGTGCGCCCGACGTCGATGATGACCTGCACCACCTGCTCGACCGTGAGCGCCTCGGCCAGCATGGCGGTGGCGCCCTGCAGCCGGGCGGTGCGCAGGGCGGCGGCGCCGAGCTGGTCGGTCAGCCTGCCGCGCATCTCCTCGGCCTCGCGCTGAGGGGTGACGTCGGTGTTGGCGCCGACCCACTCGACCACGCGCCCGTGCCTGATGATCGGCACGGCCCGCACCTCGAAGTGGCGGAAGCCGCTGGCCCTGGTGCGGACGCGGTAGTTCCACTCGAACATGGTGCGACCGCGCAGCGCCTCCTTCCACACCTCCTCGGTGTGGCGGCGCTCGTCGGGGTGCACGGCCTCGAGCCAGCCGTGGGCGAGGTACTCCTCCAGGCCCTGGCCGGTGATGGCGCGCCACTGCGGGGCGTCCTCGACGACCGCGCCGGTGGGCGAGGTGATCCAGACCAGCTGGGACTGCGCCTCGACCAGCGAGCGGTAGCGCTCCTCGCTGCGGCGCAGGTCCTCCTCGGTCTGGCGGCTCTCGGTCATGTCGGCGCCGACCAGCGCCACGGCCTGCAGCTGGCCCTGCTCGTCGTGGACGGGCGAGAACGACAGCGCCCAGTGCCTGGTGTCGCCCTCGGTCGAGCGCACCCTGGCGCGCTCGGTCACCGGACAGTCGCTCTCGGTCACATCCTGGACGGCGTGCGTGACCAGCTGGCTGAGGTCGGCGGTGAGCGTCTCGGCAGGCGTGCGGCCCAGCAGCCGCTCCTCGGGCACGCCGACGACATCGCTGAACACCTCATTGGCCCGCACGAAGCGGCCCTCGGGGTCGAAGAAGGCGAAGGCGAACTCCGCCTCCGACATCAGGCCCTTGAACAGGCCGGAGTCTGAGATGTCCACACCCGACTCCCGGGGACGGGGCACGGAGGTCTCGGCGCTCATGGTCGGCACCTCCGTCGCGTGCCAGGGTCTCCCACGCGGCACATCTCCATAACTGTGTATCGGCGTAGCGCAGCTCCGGGCGACCGGATTCTGCTGTACATCATCGGCGATGGGCATGTGCGGACGGAAGCCCCGGCCGCCATACGGTCAACGCATCCTGTCAAAATCGCTCCACTGTGCGCAGCAAGATCAGGCTACTTGGCCTTGGCCGCCTTCTTGGCCTCCTGCTTGGTGGCTCGCACCTTCTCCAGGCTCTCGGCGTCGACGACGTCGGCCACGGAGCGGAAGGACCCCTCCTCACCATAGGGACCCGCCGCCTCGCGCCAGCCCTCGGGCCTGACGCCGAGCTGCTTGCCCAGCAGGGCGAGGAAGATCTGCGCCTTCTGCTTGCCGTACCCCGGAAGGTCCTGCAGCCGCCTGGCCAGCTCCTTGCCGTCGGTGACGCCGGCCCAGACCTGCTCGGGCCTGCCGTCGTAGTGCTCGACGAGATAGGCGGCCAGCCGTTGCACCCGCTCGGCCATGGACTTGGGGTAGCGGTGGACGGCGGGCTTCTCGGCGAGCAACGCCGCGAACGCCTCCGGATCATAGGCCGCTATCTCCCCGGCCGTCAGGTCATGGCCCAATCTCTCGGAGATCGTGTAGGGGCCAGCGAAGGCCCACTCCATCGGGATCTGCTGGTCGAGCAGCATGCCGATGAGCAGGGCGAGCGGGCTGCGGCCGAGCAGCTCGTCGGCCTCCGTCCGCTGGGCGAGCTGGATGCGCATGGAACCAGCTTCGCACGAAAGGCCCTTGCGAGAAGCGAACACAGGCCGCAGAGAGGGTTGACAGCCGCCCGAGAACCGATGAAATGAGAACGCACAACCCAGCTTGACCGTTCCTAGGGTTTTGCCCTGCGGCTCTAGAGGAATCTCACTCCTATGCTCGCACTGGCCACTCGCCTCATTCGGGAACCGGTGAGCCTACGCCTGGCCTCCGACTTCCTCACCGTGCCCATCGAGACTGTCGACCGCTGTGTGGCCGACGCGCTCGCCTGCGCCGAGCACCTCGGCATCGAGGCGACGCCCGACATCGTCGAACGCATCGCCCGCGAGCATCTGCTCGCACTCGTGAACTCCGCGCCGCCCCCGCGGACACCCCGATAACATCGACATCATCGACCCGACCCGCTGGACCGAGGCACGATCTCTTTCGTAAACGCACCGTTTGCGCCTGGAATGCGAGAGAGTGGAGGCGTGCGCCGACACCGACGAGACCCACGGGAGAGCACTCCGCCGGACGACGTGTTCGCTGAGATGGTGCAGGCCGCCCGCGAGCTGCTGGCCGTACGCAGTCCCCTCGACGCGGAGCTGATGGTCTCCGACATGGTCGGTGCCTGGTGGGGCCGCCGAGTGCGCGGCGGCGACGTCGAGCAGGTACTGGGCGAGGGCCTGGTCGACTACGCGGCCAAGGCCGGCACTCCAGCCTCCCTGACCCTGCTGATCTGCCTCGCCTATCTCGGCACCGCCAGACAGGGCGCCAAGGCCGAGGGCGCGGCGCTGGCGATGATGGAGTCGGGCGTGGCCAGGCCAGGCTGGGCCGACAGGGTCGGCGCGGTCAAGCCGACGGGGTGCTACGTCTCCCGCGACGCCTACGGCGACCAGGACACCGTGATCTGCACCTTCGCCTACCGCTGGAACGGCGCGGCGGACAACGCCCAGGACCGGCATGCCCTCGTCATGGTCGTCGACTACAACATGTCGGGCATGGCCCGCGACGCGTGGGTCTCCTCCCAGGTCGACAAGCTGATCGAGCAGGCGCGCGCCGAGGCCGAGGCCAACCCGATGCTGCTGTTCGAGGAGATCGAGCCCCAGCAGGCCAGAGCGCTGCTGGAATCGGCGATGCGGGCCACCCGCGAGCCCAAGAGCCCTCCGCCCGTCAGCGACAGCTACAGCGCCTACCACGCCTTCGCCAGATCGAGGCTGAAGGCGCTGCCGCCGGGCCGCAAGCGGCCCGCGCCACGGCACAGCGAGGCGCCTTACAGCAGGGAGCGCAGGGCGATGCTGGCGGCGGAGTTCCTGTCCTCCGACGCGGCCGAGCACCTGTCTGACCCCTCGGCGGCCTCGCGCTGCGCCGACCACATCATCGACTACGGCTGCGAGCAGGACTTCGACAGGCCGCTGCGGGTCAGCCCCACCAAGTGCGAGACGTTCCTGCTCGACTGGCTGCCCCGCAAGGTGATGCTGAGCGCCGCCGAGCAGGAGGCGATGCCGCACGCGCTGGCGGCGTGGGTACGCTTCGCCGCCCGCCGTACGGGCCTGCCCGACCAGGGCGTCACCGCGACGCTCGACGCGGTGTGGGAGGCCACGGCGCGCTTCCCCGAGGCCTACCGCGACCCTGCCTCCTATGGCCTGGACATGGCGCTGCTGTCGAGGCTGCTGCCGGACGGCGACCTGTCGGCGCTGGCCAGGCGGGTCTTCGCCTTCCCGATCCTGCAGGGCACCCACGGCGACGTCGACCTCGACACGCTCAACCCCGCGGACGAGGCCGACCGGCGCATCCTGCTGGAGCTCGACCACGTGGGCGAGATCGACGAGCAGCACCTGGCCTGGCACGAGGAGATCGCCACCAGGCTGTGGGAGGGCGATCCGCCTCAGCTGTGGGAGGCCGCGCAGCGGCTGCTCGACCTGGGCCACGACCGGCACGAGGTCCTCCACGTGCTGATCGAGATCGTCGAGCGCATAGGGGCCGACCCCGACGAACTCGCCGCCGCGCTGGATGACATCGCGGACATCCCCGACGAGCTGTAGCGTCGTGACTTATGGTGATCGACCTCAACGCCGACCTCGGGGAGGGGTTCGGCATCTGGCGGCTCGGCGACGACCTCGCCCTGCTCGACATCGTCTCCTCGGCCAACGTGGCGTGCGGTTTCCACGCCGGCGACCCTGTGACGATCAGGCGCACGTGCGCCGCGGCCGTCGACAGGGGGGTGGCGATCGGGGCGCAGGTGTCCTATCGCGACCTGGCCGGCTTCGGCCGCAGGGAGATGGACGTCGATCCCGAGGAGCTGTGCGCGGAGGTGCTCTACCAGCTGGCCGCCGTCGACGGCATCGCCAGGGCCATGGGAGGGCGGGTCTCCTATCTCAAGCCGCACGGCGCCCTCTACAACAGGGTCGTCCGTGATCCGGTGCAGGCGGCGGCGGTGGTCGACGCGGTGCTCGACTACGACGCCTCGCTGCCGATCCTGACGCTGCCCGGCTCGGCGGTCCACGCGGCGGCGGCCGAGGCGGAGGTGCCCACGGTCACCGAGGCGTTCGCCGACCGCGCGTACACGCCGTCGGGCACGCTGGTCTCGCGGCGCGAGCCAGGCGCCGTGATCGACGATCCCGCGCTGGTCGCCGAGCGCGCGGTGCGCATGGTCGTGGAGGGCGTGGTCACCGCCGTCGACGGCTCGCAGGTGCGGGTGGACGCCCGCTCGATGTGCGTGCACGGCGACACCCCGGGCGCGGTACGGCTGGCGCGGGCCGTGCGGGACGGGCTCCTGGAGGCCGGGGTGGCCATCCAGTCCTTCGCATGAGCGTGATCAGGCGGGCGGGCGAGCACGGGCTGCTGGTGGAGACCGGCTCGCTGGCCGCCTCCCATCGGCTCGACGCGCTGCTCAGGGCCTCGAGGCCGGAAGGGGTCGTGGAGATCGTGCCGGGGCCGGAGACGGTGCTGGTCGTGGCGCCGGGCGCCGACCTGCCGAGGCTGCGCTCCGGCCTGGCCGGCCTGCGCGACCTGGCGCTGTCCTCCTCAGGAGCCGCCTCGCTGTCGGAGGAGGTCGTGACCGTTCCCGTCGTCTACGACGGGGAGGACCTCGCCTCCGTCGCCGAGGAGACGGGCATGCCGGTCGAGGAGGTGATCGGCAGGCACACCGGTAGGGAGCTGGTGGCCGGCTGGCTGGGGTTCGCTCCTGGGTTCGCCTACCTCACGGGGCTGGATCCGGCGCTGCGCGTGCCCCGCCTCGCCACCCCGCGCACCTCGGTGCCCGCGGGCTCGGTGGCCATCGCGGGCCCCTACGCGGCGATCTACCCCACGGCCTCGCCCGGCGGATGGCGGCTGCTCGGGCGCACGTCGCTGCGGGTGTGGGACGTCCACGCCCAGCCGCCCTCGCTGCTGCCGCCCGGCACCCGCGTGCGCTTCGAGGCCGCATGATCGACGTGCTCGCGCCCGGCCCCTACGCCACCGTTCAGGACCTCGGGCGGCCCGGCTACGCGCATCTGGGCGTGCCCCGCTCGGGCGCGGCCGACGCCGCCGGCCTGCGCCTGGCCAACCGCCTGGTCGGCAACCCCGAGGGCCACGCGGGGCTGGAGCTGACGTTCGGCATGGCCCGCTTCGGCTTCAGGTCGGGGGCGTGGCTGGCCGCCGCGGGCGCCCCCTGCCCGATGGAGATCTGGAACGAGCGCGGTGTGATGTCCTCCGCGCAGGGGATGGGCGCGCCGTTCTGGATCGCCCCCGGCCACGAGCTCAGGATCGGCTCTCCCGAGCGGGGACTGCGCACCTACCTGGCCGTGCGCGGGGGGATCGACGTGGAGCCTGTGCTCGGCAGCAGGTCGACCGACTCCCTGTCGGGCCTCGGTCCTGCTCCGCTTCGCGCGGGCACGCGGCTGCCCGTGGGCGAGGTGCGGTCGCTCGCCTCGATCTCGGTCGACCTGGCTCCTCCCGCCGCTCCCCCGCCGCCGGTGCTGCGCGTGCTGGCCGGCCCTCGTGACGACTGGTTCTCCCCCGACGCGCTGGCCGAGCTGTGCGCGCGGCCGTACGAGGTCAGCCAGGACAGCAACCGGGTCGGTGTACGGCTGCGCGGCCCCGCGCTGAGGCGCGTCAGGGAGGGCGAGCTGCCCAGCGAGGGGATGGTCACGGGAGCGGTGCAGGTGCCGCCGAGCGGTCAGCCGATCGTGTTCCTCACCGACCATCCGCCGACGGGCGGCTATCCGGTGATCGGCGTGGTGCTCGCCGCCGACCTGGCCGTGGCCGCGCAGGCCAGGCCGGGCGACCGGATCAGGTTCAGGGTCGCGGGGCGCTGAAGGCAGGCCCTCGGCCGGCCCCCTGGCCAGGGTCAGCCTTCGCCGGTCAACACCCGCCGCATCCTCTCGACGGCGCGCCGCAGCGGCTCCTCGGGGAGCTGCTCGAACAGCTCCAGCGCGATCTGGCCGTCCTTGCCCTCCCAGACGCCCGCCACCCTGCCCTCGTGGATCACCACGGGTGAGATCCATCCGGCCGCCCTGCTCACCTTGGCCTTGACCGGGGCGGGGATGAGGGCCTCGAGGGTGCGGGGGGCGCCGAGGATGTACTGGTCGAAGCCGGGCAGCAGGTGCACCTCGCGGGAGGGCGTCGTCGCGGCCAGCGCGTCGACGTGCTCGGTCAGCGCGAGCAGCTTCGCGCCCTCGACGTCGACCTCGGTGAGCTCGGGCGCCAGGTCGCGGAACCACGCTCTGAGCACGGCCTTCTTCGCCACGCCGCCGAACAGCCAGCTGTCGAGCATCTCGGGCGAGGCGGGGCCGTGCGCCGCCAGGAAGGAGCGGGCCACGCGCACCCCCGCCTCCTCCTGCGGCGGCAGGGCGTCGGGCCAGGACGGCAGCCACGCGCGCGGGGAGGTGAAGGCGACCTTGCCGTCGCTGGGCGGGGCGTAGCAGAGCTCGCCCAGGCGGGCCAGCGGCTTGAGCAGCGCGCCCCAGCCGGAGGTGAGAGCCTGCCGGAGGTGGGCGTCGCCGGTGAGGTCGACGACCGCCTCGACCAGCTCCTCACGGGTCAGGCTCGCGCCTTCGAGCGCCTTGGGGACGGCGTCGATGATCGCCTCGATCTCGGCGGCGGTGACGCCGTGGCCGCGCTGCCAGGAGCCTTTCTCCCACGAGCGCAGGGTGCCGAGCGCCGCGCAGTGGTCGGCCAGCTCGTCGGCGGGCACCAGGTGGAGGGTGCCGCGCATGACCCACGTCTTGGCGAGCGTGCGCTCCTGCCACAGCGCGCGCTCGATCTCATCGTGGTCGGGCGCGGCGGCGCGGACGGCGACGGCGTGCCTGGCCGAGGAGGAGACCTGGGCCTGGACGCCGCAGAGCCTGCGCGCGATCTCCACGGCGGAGGGGCCGTCGGCGGCGGAGACGAACTGCCGGGACAGTCGCCAGGCGAGCACTTGGGGCCAGGTCAGATTCACAGGACTACTTCTACACCCAGGCGCCGACAGAACGGCGCCCCCGTAGGGCCGGGGGCGCCGGGAGGCGGGTCAGCCGGTGAAGCCGATGTCCTGGTACTTCAGGTCGTAGAAGCCCCGGGCCCCGAGGTTGGCCAGGGTCTGCCTCACCGCCACGTTCTGCGGCCGCTGGTAGAGCGGGACGACGTTCACCGCCTCCCAGATGAGCTTGTCGGCCGCGTTGGTCGCCGCGCGGGCCTGGGCGAGGTCGAGCTCGGCCGTCGCCTTCTGCATCGCGGCGTCGATCTCGGGCGAGCCGATGCGTCCGAGGTTGGCGTTCCAGTTCCGCTCACCCTTGGAGTCGGTCGAGGCGTTGGCGAAGATCCCGTAACCACTCGAGACTGGAAATGGCGTGCCGATGTAGGAGAACGCCGTCATGTCGTAGTTGCCGGGGATGATGTGTTTGGTGAAGAAGTCGTCGCTGGGCACCGCCTGCAGCGTCACCTGGACCCCGATCTGGGCGAGCATGTTCTGGATCAGCTCGCCCTCCGACTTGGTCAGCTGGAGGCCCGACGGCATGACGAACTTCAGGTTCAGCGGCTTGCCGTCCTTCATCCTGGTCTGCCCGCTGAGCTTCCAGCCCGCCGCGTCGAGCGCGGCCTTGGCCTTCTCCGGGTCGTAGGTCCCGAGCGCCCCCGCGTTGTCCTGGTAGCCCTCCTGGGTGTTCATGAAGAAGTGGTTGTTCAGCAGCGTGATGGGCCAGTCGAGGCCCTGCAGGTCGGACTGGGCGATGGCCTGCCTGTTGATCGCCATGGTGATGGCCCTGCGCACGTTGACGTCCGACAGGACGGCGCTCTCGCCGTTCATCGTGATGTGCCGGAAGTCGGGGCCGGCCGCCTGCCGTACGAGCGAGCCCTGGGTGGACTTGGCCCTGGCGTAGTCGGGAGCGGAGGGGCCGATGTCGAAGACGTCGATCTCGCCGTTGGTGAAGGCGCCGACCAGCGAGTCGCTCTCCATGGAGCGGTAGATGACCTGGTCGAGCTTGGCCTTCTCGCCCCACCAGGCGTCGTCGCGGACGATCGTGATCGTCTTGGCCGTCTGGTCGAAGCCCTGGAACCTGAACGGGCCCGCCGTGACGGGGATCTTGTTCAGCCACGAGGTGTTGAAGGTCTCGGGCGAGGTGTTGGTGGCCTTCGGATAGAGCGGGGCGAACAGCGACTGCCAGTCGCCGAAGTCGTTCTTGAAGGTGATGACGACCTCGTAGTCGTCCTTGCCCTTGGCGACGCTCTCGATGTCCTGGTACCCGGTGGTGGAGGCGACGCGGAAGTCGGGGTTGGCGCCGTTCAGCGCCTTCCACTGGGCCGCGTAGTCCTGCCAGGTGATCGCCTCGCCGTTGGACCACCTGCCCTTGGGGTTGAGGGTCAGGGTCACCACCTGCTTGGGGTCGGTGGCCGTCACCCTGCCGTCGGTGAGGTAGTCGGCGTTGCCGCTGATCACGCCCTTCTCGTCGGAGACGAACGGCGAGGGCAGCATCCCCGCCACCACGCTCCGCACGTTGGCCAGGTTGCCGTCGACGTGGTTGATGTTCCACTGGGTCGGATACTCGTCGATGCCCCAGCGCAGCGTGCCGCCGTCCTTGACCCGGTCGCGGGGCACCACGTTGACGTCGAAGGCCTTCAGCGCGGCAGGGGCACCCGCCGAGGGCTCTCCCGCCGGGCCTGCCGTGCCTTGCTCTCCGCCACCGCCTCCACAGCCCGCCAGGGCCAGCGAACCTGCCATGGCCAGGGCCACGGCGAGCCGGGATCTGCTCACTTGCTCCTCCTGCGCTAGACGACTTCGAGCTTCTCGGCGTAGTGACATGCCACGCCTTGATCGACGTCGAGCGGCCTGACCTCCGGCTCGACCTCCACACACCTGACGCGTTCGCCGTCGGTGAGGGCCTTGAACTTCGGGCACCGCGTGCGGAACCTGCAGCCCGAGGGCGGGTGGGCGGGGCTCGGCAGGTCTCCCTCGAGCAGGATGCGCCGCCTGGAACGTTCCTTCACGGGGTCGGGCAGCGGGATCGCCGACAGCAGGGCCTGCGTGTACGGATGCATCGGCGCCCCGTAGACCCGCTCGACGTCGCCGATCTCGGCGATCCTGCCGAGGTACATCACCGCCACGCGGTCGGCCAGGTGCCTGACGACGGCCAGGTCGTGCGCCACGAACAGGTAGGACAGGCCGAGGCGGCGCCTGAGGTCCTCCAGCAGGTTGACCACGCCCGCCTGGATCGAGACGTCGAGGGCCGAGACGGGCTCGTCCAGCAGGACCAGCTTGGGTTCGAGGGCCAGCGCCCTGGCGATGCCGATGCGCTGGCGCTGCCCGCCGGAGAAGTCCTGCGGATAGCGGGCGGCGTGGCCGGGATCGAGGCCGACCAGGTCGAGCAGTTCGCGCACGCGCGTGCCCGCGTCGCGCCGCCCCTGGGTGCGCAGCGGCTCGGCGAGGATGTCGTAGACGGTCATCCTCGGGTCGAGCGAGGCCAGCGGGTCCTGGAAGACGACCTGCATGTCGCGCCGCAGCGCGGTCCTGTCGCGGGCGCCGAGGGCGGCCACGTCACGACCGAGCACGGCGATCGTGCCGCGCTGCGGCTTCGTCAGCTCGAGGATCTCCGTGAGCGTCGTGGTCTTGCCGCAGCCCGACTCACCGACCAGCCCGAGCGTCTCGCCCCTGCGGATGTCGAAGGTGATGCCGTCGACCGCGTGGACGGTGCCGACCCTGCGCCTGAACACCGCGCCTTTCGTCAGCGGGTAGTGCTTGACCAGGTCGGCCACCGACAGCACGACCTCGCGGCCCTCGCGGGGCGTGGGCGCGGCCCTGACAGCGGGCCCGGCGGCGGGTTCGGCGGCGGGCTCCGGCGTCGCGGCGTGCCTGCCTCTGACCTCCCCCGCCACGTCGTATACCTCGGCGGGCGACAGGTTCTCCCTGGCGATCTCCTCCGCCCGGATGCACGCCGCCAGATGCCCCGGGCCGTTCACCGGCTCGAGCGGCGGCTCGGCCTCGGCGCACGCCTCGATCGCCATCGGGCAGCGCGGCGTGAACGGGCAGCCGGGCGGCAGCTCGGCGGGTGAGGGCGGGTTGCCCTCGATCGGCACCAGCGGCCGGCGCCCTCCGGCGTCGAGGCGGGGAACGGAGCCCAGCAGGCCCATCGTGTACGGCATGCGCGGCCGGTAGTAGATGTCGTCGACCTGCCCCACCTCGACGGCCCTGCCCGCGTACATGACCAGGACCCTGTCGGCGAAGCCCGCCACCACCCCGAGATCGTGGGTGATCATCACGATCGCCGCGCCCGTCTCCTTCTGCGCCTTCTTCAGCACGTCGAGGACCTGCGCCTGGATGGTGACGTCGAGCGCGGTGGTCGGCTCGTCGCAGATGATGACGTCGGGGTCGTTGGCGACGGCCATGGCGATCACCGCGCGCTGGCGCATGCCGCCGGAGAACTCGTGAGGGAAGGCCCTGGCCCGCTGTCCCGGGTTGGGGATGCCGACCAGGTCGAGCAGCTCCACGGCCCTGACCATGGCCTGCTCGGCCGTCACCTTCTGGTGGACGCGCACCGCCTCGGCGATCTGGTCGCCCACCCTGTAGACGGGCGTGAGCGCCGAGAGCGGGTCCTGGAAGACCATGGAGATCGTCCTGCCGCGGAAGGCGGTGAGCGTCTTCTCCTTCGCGCCGAGGATCTCGGTGCCGCGCAGCCGTACCGACCCCGTCACGCGGGCGTGCGGGGGCAGCAGACCCATGACCGCCAGGGCGGTCACCGACTTGCCCGAGCCCGACTCGCCCACGATGCCGAGCACCTCGCCCGCGCGCACCTCGTAGCCGACGCCGCGCACCGCGCGCACGTCCCCGAAGCGGACGTCGAGATCGGCGACCTGGAGAACGGGATCGCTCATGAGCCCCTCTTCGAGGTGGGGTCGAAGGCGTCGCGCAGTGAGTCGCCGATGAGGTTGACCGACAGCACGGTGAGGATGAGCAGGCCCGCGGCGAACCAGAACGTCCACGGCGCGAAGACGGCGGTCTTGGAGCCGTCGGCGATCAGGCTGCCCAGCGAGACGTCGGGCGGCTGGATGCCGAAGCCGAAGTAGGACAGCGTGGTCTCGGTGAGGATCGCCGAGCTGACGTTCAGCGTGGCGTCGACGACCAGCAGGGACGACATGTTCGGGATGACGTGCCTGAAGATGATCGTGGGGGCGGGCACGCCCATGTAGCGGGCGGCGCTGATGAACTCGCGCTCCTTGAGCGAGACCGTCATCCCGCGCACGACCTTGGAGGTGATCATCCAGAGGAACAGCGCCAGCATGATCACGAACAGCACCCACGCGCCTCCCGCGAACAGCGGCGACATGATGGCCAGGATCAGGAAGCTGGGCAGCACGAGCAGCAGGTCGACCACCCACATCAGGACCCTGTCGGTCCAGCCGAGGAAGTAGCCGGCGAAGGCGCCGACCACGGCCGCGAGCGTGGTGGCCACGACCGCCACGAGCAGGCCGACGATGAGCGACTTCTGCATGCCGCGCAGGGTGACGGCGAAGACGTCGGCGCCGGTCTGGAGCGTGCCCCAGTAGTGCTCGGCCGACGGCGGCCGCAGGAAGGCGGCGAAGTCCTTGTCGGTGTAGGTCCAGTGGGTGAAGTGCGGGCCGGCGAAGGCCAGCAGGAACATCAGCGCGAGCAGGGCGAAGCCGAGCTGTCCCTGGCGCATCGTGAAGAAGCGCCTGGCCACCACCCTGCCCCTGGACGGCGCCTTGATCTTGACGACCTGCTCGGCCAGCTCCTCGTCGGCGATGCTCACGCCTCAGCCCACCCTCACCCGCGGGTCGAGCGCCGCGGTCAGCACGTCGGACAGCAGGGAGGCCACCAGGACCGACAGCGCGGTCAGGAGCGCGATGGCGGCGACCGTGTTGACGTCGTTGGTGTTGATGGAGTCGATCAGCTGCTCGCCCAGCCCGTGCCAGCCGAAGATCTTCTCGGTGATGGTGGCGCCGACCAGCAGCGAGCCGAAGGTGAAGGCGAAGTAGGTGACGGCGGGGATGAGCGCGGTCCTCAGCGCGTGCCTGGTGAGCGCGGCCCGCCTGGACAGGCCCTTGGCCATCGCGGTGCGGACGAAGTCGGCGCCGAGCACGTCGAGCATCATGTTGCGCTGGTAGCGGCTGAAGATCGCGATCAGGCCGATCGACAGCGAGATCGTCGGCAGGATCAGGTGCTGGACGCGGTCGAGCGCCTGCCCCGGCAGTCCGGCGTCGAGGCCGGGCGTGTACTCGCCGCTGACGTAGACGATCCTCTCTCCGACCAGGCCGTTGAACCACACCCCTGCCAGGATCAGCACGTTGGCGATGACCACCACGGGAACGGCCAGCACGACGAAGGAGCCGATGGTGGTCAGCCTGTCGAACCAGCCGTACTGCCTGACCGCGGCGTAGGCGCCCACGGCGACGCCGAGGAAGCCGCCGAAGAACACCCCGAGGATGATGAGGCGGAAGGTGACCCCCGCCCGTCGCCTGAGGTCGTCGTTGACCGAGTCGCCGCCGACCGTCAGCCCGAAGTCACCGGAGACGACCCCTCCCGCCCAGGTGACGTAGCGCGCGAGCAGCGGGGTGCGGTTGTTGAGGTTGAGCTCGTCGAGCCTGGCGTCGATCACCGCGGGAGGCAGCGGCGGGTTGCGTCCCTCGTAGTTGGCCCGCGGGTCGAGCGCGCTGGCCGCCAGCATGTAGGCAAGACTGGTGGCGACGACCACGAGCACCACGTAGTTGAGCAGCCTGCGGACCAGGAACCCCGCCATCGCCTCCCCTTCACCCCTCACCAGGTGTAGCCATATTGCTACACCATGTGATCCCCGGGGTGTGGCGAAGCGCCGAAGAGAGCCTGACTACCTTCCCGACAGCTCGTCGACGGCGGCGCGCACGTCGTCGCTGGTGATGGTGGTCAGCTCCGACTCGCTGGCCGTGTTGCCCAGGGCGGCGAGGCGGACGTCCCTGCGCATGGCCGCCCGCTCGAACAGCGAGCGGGCGAAGCGGCCGTTGCCGAGGCCGTCGATCAGCCGCTCCTGGCAGACCCAGGTGAAGACCTCGTCCAGGTCGGCCTTCGCGGCCTCGTCGAAATGGTCGCCCGACCGCTCGGCCAGCAGGATCGCGATCTCGGCGAGCTCCTGCGGCGCGTAGCTGGGAAAGGCGACCCGCTGGTTGAAGCGGCTGGACAGCCCCGGGTTGGTGGACAGGAAGCGGTCCATCTCACGCTCGTATCCGGCCAGCACGATGACGAGCCTGTCGCGGTCGTCCTCGGCCCGCTTGAGCAGCGTCTGCACGGCCTCGGCGCCGAAGGCGTCGCCGCCGGAGTAGCCGGGGTTGACCAGGCTGTATGCCTCGTCGATGAACAGCACCCCGCCGAGCGCCCTGTCGACCAGCTCGTTGGTCTTGATCGCGGTCGCGCCGAGATGCTGACCGACCAGGTCGGCGCGTTGCCCCTCGACCACGTCGGGCCTGGCCAGCAGGCCGAGCGCGGCGAAGATGCGGCCGAGGATGCGGGCGACAGTGGTCTTGCCCGTGCCGGGCGGCCCCGCGAAGACGAAGTGGCGCATCTGCGGAGGGGTGGGCAGGCCGCGCTCCTGGCGCATGCGGGCCACCTGGAGCTGGGCGGCAATGGCGTGGACCTGTCGCTTGACGGGTTCGAGCCCCGCCATGCGGTCGAGGTCGGCCAGCGCCTCCTCCAGCGTGGGGGTGGCCTGGTAGCCGCGGAAGCGCGCGGTGAGCTCGTTGAAGGCCTTGGTGACGTCGGCGACGGTCGTGGTGGTGAGGTCCGCGGTCGAGGGGGTGCCGCCCGCGCCGACCACCCGCACGTCGCGGGCCTGCGCCGCGGCCTCGACCAGGCTGCGCACGAAGCGCGCGTTGCCGAGCTCGTCGACCAGGCCGCGCCGCTGGACGTCCTCGAACAGGCCGAGCAGCGCGGGCCGCGCCTCGGGGGCCAGGCTGTCGCCGCGCCGTCTCTGCAGCAGGTCGGTGATCTCCAGCAGCTCGGCGGGCGAGTAGCTGGGAAAGCGCACCCTGGTGGCGAACCTGCTCGACAGCCCCGGGTTGGAGGCCAGGAAGGAGGTCATCTCCTGCTCGTAGCCCGCCAGGATGATGATGAGGTGCTCGCGGTCGTCCTCGGCCCGCTTGAGCAGCGTCTGCACGGCCTCGGCGCCGAACCTGTCGGGCTGGCCCTCTGAGGAGTTGACCAGGCTGTACGCCTCGTCGATGAACAGCACCCCGCCGAGCGCCCTGTCGACCAGCTCGTTGGTCTTGATCGCGGTCGCGCCGAGGAACTCGCCGACCAGGTCGGCCCGCTGGGCCTCGACGACGTAGGGGGTCTCCAGCAGCCCGAACGCGTAGAAGATCTTCGCGACCGAGCGGGCCACGCTCGTCTTGCCCGTGCCGGGCGGTCCGACGAAGACGAAGTGCCTGGTCGGCCTGTCGGCGGGGTAGCCCGCCTCGGCGCGCAGCCTGGAGGCCTCGATGGAGGCGGCGATCGAGCGCACCTGCTCCTTGACGGGCAGCAGGCCGATCATGTTCTCGAGCTCGGCGAGGGCCTCCTCCACCGAGATGGGCGGCGGCGGGGTGTTCCTGTCGGCCTGCTGGGGCCTGCCCTGCTGGGTCTCACGGACGCGCACCCTGACGGGCTCCTCGGCCACCAGGTGCGCGCGGGCCCTGCGGGCCTGGACGAACCGGTAGAGCAGGACGGCCGCGGCGGCGCCGTAGGCGGCCCAGAGCGCGATGCCGTCGGAGACGGGAGCCAGGGCCGCGGCCAGCGCGCCCGCGGGGACCAGGGCCATCAGCACGGTGATCCACGGCGGCACCCAGCGGATGAGGTGCGCGGCGGCGGCCACGGGCACGGCCAGCACGAGCAGCAGCGTGGGCACCATCGAGCCAGGAGGGAACATCTGGTCGATCAGCGAGACCGCCACGGCCCACCCGGCCAGCACCACGGCGGTGGCGGCGGCGCGGGGGAAGCGCAGGGCCAGCGCGACGAAGCCGAGAAGGATCAGCGTGACGAAGAAGGTCTGCAGCAGGTCCCAGCCCATGGCCGCGCCCACGCCCACCGAGCCGATCAGGACGCAGGCGAACAGCACCCTGCGGACGGCGGGGGGAAGGCGGAAATAGCGATGCCGTACCTTCTCGAACTGCTCCCGCGCCGCGTCCCGCATCACGCCTCCCCGGTCCGACCCCGGTTATACCGTACGGGCGTGGGCCGCGCGCTATGCGGCGCGCGCGAAAACCGCGATTGGACAGGGCTCAGCGGCGCTGGTGCCGTCCCGGGTACTCCCCGACGACGACCTGCTTGGGCGTCACGCGCAGGACGTCGGAGCCGGGGTCGGGCAGCGCGACTCCGCGCACCTCGATCCAGAACCTGGGATGCGGCTGGTCGGTGGCGAACACGGCGACGCGGGGGTCGCGCTCGGCCGCCTCCCACGCCTCCTCTCCCGCGATCAGGCGCAGCTCGCCCGAGGCGCTGATCGAGGTGACCGCGCCGACGGCGAGCGCTCTGGGGCCGAGGGAGTCGGCGTAGGCCAGGACGACGCCCCTGGAGAAGGTGAGAGCCTGCCGCACCTCGGCAGTGAGGGTCACCGGCGGCCCCGCCCCTTCCATGGAAGGCTCAGCCATGATCAGGGAGGCGCGCCATGGGCCTGGCGCGCCGCGCCACCAGGCTCTGACGGCGCGCAGCACGAAGAGCACGACCACCGCCGCGCTCGCGCCCAGCGCCACCCGCCAGCCCCACGCCGCCGCCTGCTCCCCTGCTGGGCCCACCCCGCCGGGCGCCGCCGCGCCCGGCAGGGCCCCGCCAGGCGCGAACGCCGCGACCAGGCTCGCCGTCGCGGCGGCGGCGCAGGCCAACGCGGCCGTGAAGGTCAGCGCCACGGCCGCGGCCAGCCATCTGTCCGCGCGCAGCGCGCCGAGTCCCGCGAGCCCTCCCCTGTCGCGGACCCTGACCAGCAGGTACGGCACCGCCAGCGCGGCCAGCCCGCCCGCCGGGTGCGTCACCAGGGCGGCGAGCTCCAGCGCCACCAGCACCGACCAGGCCCTGGCCAGCACGACCCACAGCGTGACGCCCAGATCGCGGCGGGCGGTGCGCTCGCCGTACGCCATCGACAGCTGAGCGAGCGCGCGCACCGGACGGCCGCGCCAGGCCTCGGACAGCACCCGCAGCGCGACCAGCGCGGGCGCGTTGAGCAGCACGATCCCGGCCAGCCCCGCCCACAGCGGGTCGGCCACGGGCACGAACAGGGAGGCGGCGTAGGCGGCGAAGGCGATGGCCGCCGTCGCCACCGACAGCCCGAGCCAGCGGTCGCGGCCGAGCATCACGGGGACGACGGACCAGATCCGCACCCTGCGCGCCTGCCTGAAGGTGAGCGAGCCCAGCAGGACGATCACGATCAGCCCCGACAGGCCGAGCGGCACGTCGGGGACGGGGCCCGTGACGACCAGCGCGCCTGAGACGGCGACGGCGACGGCGGGCAGCAGCCTGGTCTGCCGCGACCAGACCTCCAGCGCGCGCCTGGCCCTGCCGGTCTCGCGCGGGTCGATCGTCCACGCGGGGTCGTGGTGGGCTCGCGGTGGGTCCCATCGCAGCAGGGTGAGTCCGTAGTTGACGCGGGCGCCGGCGTGCGCGCCGTCCCTGTGCAGCGCGGACAGGTAGGCGGCCGCGGCGCGGCGGTGCTCGCCGCGCAGGAGCGCCAGGTCGCCGGTCAGGGCGTGCGGCCCCGCCTCCTCGGGGGCGAACCTTCTCGCGGCGGCGATGTGGGCGGCCGCCTCCCCGAAACGTCCGGGGACGCGGCGCAGCGCGGCACCGAGCCGCAGTCTCGACTGCCACGACCCGGGGGCCAGGCGCGCGGCCTGCTCCGCCTCGAGCACGGCCTCGGGGTCGCTGCCGAGACGTTCGAGGGCGAGGCTGGCCAGGCGGTGTCCCCACTCGCCCGCGTGGTCGAGGGTGATCGCGCGCCGGGCCGCGGTCAGCGCGGCCTCGGGGTGGTCGGCCACGAGGTGGTCGAGAGCGACGGCGCACCATTCGGCAGCGGAATCCGAAGCCTCGCCGTCGCTCCCCACACCCGCCATGATCCGTTCGCGGCACCCCATACGAAAGATCAGGACATATGGCTGTATCTCTCTAGAGAGGTACCGGCACGGTATGTGATCAGTCGATCCAGGTGTGCGACGTACCGGACATCGCCTAAGCTGCCACGCATGTTCCATGACCGAGCCAGACCCGTCATGGACACCGCATGACGATCCTGCAGAGCGCACCGAGGTCGTCGCGGGTCACGGGGCAGCGGCAGGCCAACCGGTGGTCGGTCCTGGTTCTGCTGTGCCTGAGCCTGCTGCTCATCACCGTCGACGCCACCGTCCTGCACATCGCCGTCCCCGCGTTGACCGCGGCGCTGGAGCCTTCCTCGGTCGAGCTGCTGTGGATCATCGACGCCTACTCGCTGATCGTGGCCCCCCTGCTGATCATGTTCGGCACGCTGGGCGACCGATACGGGCGAAAACGCCTGGTGCTGTGGGGCTACGTGCTCTTCGGCCTCGCCTCGGCGGCCGCCGCCTTCGCGCCGACGCCGCTGACGCTGATCCTGGCCAGGGGGCTGCTCGGCGTGGGCGGCGCGATGATCATGCCGGCCACGCTCTCCATCATCCGCCAGGTCTTCACCGACCGCCGCGAGCGCGCGCTCGCGCTGGGCGTGTGGAGCGCGGTCGCGGCGGCGGGCGCCGCCGTCGGCCCGCTGGTCGGCGGCCTGCTCGTCCAGCACTTCTGGTGGGGCGCGGTCTTCCTGATCAACGTCCCCATCCTGCTCGTGCTGCTGCCCGCGGCCTCCCGCCTGCTGCCCGAGTCGCGCAGGCTCACCGGTCGGCCGTGGGACGCCACCAGCGCGGCGCTGTCGGTGTTCGGCATCCTGGCCCTGGCCTTCGGCCTGAAGGAGGCGGGCGCGGGGCACGCCGCCGGCCTCGCGGTCCTCCTCACCGGCGCCGGTCTGCTCGTCTGGTTCGTACGGCGGCAGCGCCGCCTGCCCCATCCCCTGCTCGACGTGGGCCTGTTCAGGGACAGGGCCTTCGCCACCGGGGTGGCGGGCGTGCTGTTCGGCGTCTTCTCCCTCGTCGGGCTGCAGCTCATGCTCGCCCAGTACCTCCAGCTCGTCCTCGGCGACAGCCCGCTGCGCGCGGCGCTCAGGATGCTGCCGCTGGTGCTGTCGGCCATCGCAGGCGGTCTCGCGGCGGCGAGCGTGCTGCGCAGGATCGGCATGCGGGCCACCATGAGCGGCGGGCTCGCGCTGGTGGCCGTCTCGCTCACGCCGACCCTGTCATGGGGCGTCGAGGCCCATCCGCTCATGCTCGCGGTCTGCTTCGTCGGCATCGGGTTCGGGCTGCAGGTCGCCCTGCTGGCCGCCTCCGACACCATCATGTCGGCCGCGCCCGAGGCCAGGGCCGGTGGCGCGGCGGCCATCGAGGAGACCGCCTACGAGCTCGGCGCGGGGCTCGGCGTCGCGGTGCTCGGCACGATCACCGCGGTGGTCTACGCGCCCGGCGTGCCCACGGTGCAGGGGGTGCCCGCTCCCGCGATGGACCAGGCCAGGCAGTCGCTGGCGGGCGCGGCGCACGTCGCGCACGAGGTGGGCGGCGGCCCTGGCGCGGCGCTGCTCGACGCCGCGAGGTGGGCTTTCGTCCACGCGCTTCACACGACGATCGTCGTCAGCGTCGTGCTGCTCGCCCTCACCGCGGCCGCGGTGGCCCTGCTCATCCGACGCGACTGAGGTTTCAAATGACCCGATCAGGTCACAGGAATACCGTGAGACGGACCCTCCACGATCTCGCCACGCTCGCCGCCAGGATCGGGGTCGGCGGGATCTTCTTCGCAAACGGCTGGCACAAGCTCGAGGTGGGGCTCACCGCCACCGGCACCCAGTTCGCCACGCAGGGTGCCCCGGCTCCCGGCGCGTGGGCGGCGGTCACCATGCTCACCGAGCTGATCGGCGGGGCGTTACTCGTCGCCGGGCTGTTCACCGCCCCCCTGGGGCTGGTGCTCTTCGCCGAGACCTTGGCCGTCTTCTTCGTGGCCAGGCCGCTGAACCCGATCGACACCAACCTCATCGTGGTGCTGGGCGCGGCCGCCGTGCTGCTGGCGGTGACGGGCGCCGGGCGCGTCTCGGTCGACCACATGGTGGTGATCAGGCGCAGGGAGGCCGAGGCGGCCGACGAGTTCGCCGCCGATCACGAGGCCGACAACGTCATCGCCTCGCTGCGCGACCCCGACGCCCCGCACCAGCCCGGCCCCCTGCACGGCGACGACATGCGAGGTTCGGCCGCCCCCGAGACGGGTCCCCCCGTGCCGGACTCCCGTGGAGCGGGCGAGACGGAGGTGGGGCCCGGTGAGGACACCGCGCCGCACCACCTCCCGCGCACCGTGACCGACGAGCTGCCCGGCGACACCCTGGTGGCGGGCAAGAAGACGGCGAGCGCCGCGCGGAGCGGGCGCGACCGTACGGGAAGGAAGCCTGCCGACCCCGCCGAGTGACGCCACCCCCTCAGGACGCGCCCCGGGCGCGGCTCAGATCTCCACGCGGCTCGGGGCGGGCGGCGCGGGTTCGGCGACGCGCCTGCGGACGGGGCGCAGGAGCCCCTGGGTCATCGCGATCGCGACGAGGATCACCACCGCCCCTACGGGCTGGTTCCAGGCCAGGCTCTCCCCCAGCACCGCCACGCCGGACACCACGGCGAAGACGGGCAGGAGGTAGGTCACCGTCGAGGTCGTCGTCACCCCCGCCCGCACCTGGACCCAGTACAGCAGCAGGTAGGCGATGCCGGTTCCGAGCCCGCCCAGCGCCAGCATGCTCCACCACACGGCGGGCGGCGCCGACAGGTCGACCAGGGCCACCCCCGCCAGCGGGGTGATCACCCCCAGTTGGAGGGTGCCGCTCAGCAACTGGCCCGCCGCGAGCACCACGGGCGCCTCCGAGCGGCGCCCGGTGATGAAGCGGCCCAGGTAGGAGCCGCCCACGCCGTAGCAGAGCGCCGCCCCGAAGCAGGCCAGGCTGCCGCCGAGCTCACCGCCGCTCAGCGGCTGCCAGACGCCGAGGACCACCATCACGCCCGCGAACCCGAGCCCGAGCCCCGCCATCCTGCTCGCGCTCGGCTTCTCCGCGCGCAGCAGCAGCGTGAAGGCGAGGGTGCACAGCGGGGTGGTGGCGTTCCAGATGGCCGCCACGACGGAGGAGACGTACTGCTCGCCGTAGGCGAAGAGGGTGAAGGGCAGGGTCGTCAGGACCACCGAGGCGACCTGGAAGTGGGCCCACAGCCGCGGGTCGCGCGGCAGCGCCCTGCGGCTGAGCGCCAGGGCGACCAGCAGGGTCGCCGCGCCGATCGCCATGCGGCCGAAGGAGACCTGGAGGGGGTGCAGCGCGCCGACGGCGACCTTGATGAAAAAGAAGCTGTTGCCCCAGATGAGGGCCAGTAGCAGGAAGGCGGGCAGCCAGCGGCCCACGGGGGTGCTCTTCACGAGGACAGGAGCGTAGTCGTGACGCCCCGCCGAGTCGTAGGGAAATATCCCTATTTGTCCGTAGCGGCGGCCGCGGTCGCGCACGCCTCGCGGTAGTCGCCGCCCGTGGCCAGGTAGTGCGCGGTCAGGCGCTGGAGCATCTCGCGCAGGTGGGCGCGCTCGCCGGGCTCCAGCGGGGCGAGCACGTGGTCGTCGACGAAGCGGAGGACGGCCGTGGCCTCCTCGAGCCTCACCCTGCCCTTGTCGGTGGCCACGATCATCTTGCTGCGCCTGTCGGCGGGGTCGGGCACCCGCTCGACCAGCCCCGCCTCGACCAGCTGGTCGACCAGGTAGACCATCACCGTGCGGTCGAGCCTCAGCTGGTTGGCCATGTCGATCTGGTTGCGGGCGCAGCCGTGCGCCGCCGCGTTGACGACCATGTAACCGCGCTGCGAGCCGGGGAAGCCCTCGAGCGCCCGCTGCGAGGCGGACAGGTGATTCTGAAAGACCTGGGCGAGCAGCCAGCCGAGGGTGTCGTCGAGCCCGGCCGGGAGCTCGTGCTCAGTCTTCATGGGGACCAGTCTACTGCGCTTGACAGACAAGCTGCTCGACAGACAATCTGTAAAACAGATTATCTGTCCAGCCGATGAAAAGGATCACCATGCCCCAGCTGCTGCACATCGACGCCTCGGCGGTCCACGACGGATCGGTCTCCAGGCAGGTGGCCAGGTCGTTCAGGGACGCGTGGGAGGGCGAGGTCGTCTACCGCGACCTCGGGGCGCGCCCGGTACCGCACCTCACCGAGGCCGGGATCGTCGCGAGGCACGCTCCTGCCCAGGAGCACGACGCGGAGCAGGCGACCGCGGCCTTCCTGCAGGATGCGCTGGTGGAGGAGTTGCTACAGGCGGAGGCATACCTGTTCGCCGTGCCGATGTACAACTTCGGCGCGCCCTCGACGTTCAAGGCGTGGCTCGACCAGGTCCTGATCCCGGGGCGGACCCTGGGCATGAGCCCCGACGACAGCCCGATCGCCGGCAGGCCCGCGACGCTCATCAGCGTGCGCGGCGGCGCGTACGGCCCCGGCATGCCCAGGGAGGGCTGGGACTTCGCCGACCCGTACCTGCGCAAGATCCTCACCGAGGTGTTCGGTCTGGAGCTGCGGGTGGTCACCGCCGAGCTGACGCTGGCGGACACGACGCCCGCCATGGCAGGGCTGCGCGAGGCGGCCGCCGCCTCACAGGCCGCCGCGCACGTCGCCGCCCGCGAGCACGCGCGCCGGATCAGCGCGAGGTCGCTCGTCTAGCGGGTGCTCGCCCTGATGGCCAGCCGCGGTTCGAGAAGTGTGGCGTCGGGCACCGGGCGGCCTTCGAGCTTGGCCATGAGCAGCTCGACCGCCCGGTTGCCGACGTCCTCGGCGGGAATCAGCACCGAGGTGAGCGGCGGGCTGGCGCGCTCGGCGACGTCGTCGGGGCAGATGGCGACCACGGACACCTCGTCGGGCACCCGCCTGCCGAGCAGTCGCAGGGCGCCGAGCACGTGACCGACCGACGCCTCGTTGTGCACCACCAGCCCCGTGAGGTCGGGATGCTGGGCGAACAGATCCTTGACGGTCGCGGCCACCTCGTCGAAGGTCTCCTCGCACGGCAGCGCCACGCCCGCCTCGCCCGCGGCCTCGACGAACCCCTCTCTGGTACGGCGGGCATAGCCCGTGCCCCGTTCGTAGACCACCGACGGAGCGCCGAGCAGGGCGAGCCTGCGATGCCCCAGGGAGGTCAGGTGCTCCACGCACAGCGCGCCCGCCCTGGCGAAGTCGAGGTCGACGCAGGTCAGGCCGGAGGGGTCGGCGGGGAAGCCGATCAGCACGCTGGGCTCCTCCAGCCCGCGCAGCAGCGGCACGCGAGGGTCGTCGAGCTCGACGTCCATGAGCACCATGCCGTCGACCATCGAGCTGGCGGCGACCCTGCGCAGGCCGTCGGGGCCCTCGTCGGCGGTCATGAGCAGCACGTCGTGGTCGTGCCTGCGGGCCATGGCCACGACCGAGCTGGCGAACTGCATCAGCACCGGCAGGTGCATGCCCGCGCGCAGCGGCAGCACGAGCGCGATGACGTTGGAGCGCCTGCTGGCCAGGGCTCTGGCTCCCGCGTTGGGGTGGTAGCCGAGCTCGCCGATGCTGCGCAGCACCCGCGCCCTGGTCGTCTCGGAGATGGCGCGCTTGCCGCTGAGCACGTAGGAGACTGTGCTCACCGCGACGCCCGCGTGCCTGGCGACCTCGGCGATGGTGACTGCTCGGTTGGTCATGCGAACCGCATTCCGCTCAGAGTGACCCCTTCATTCTCGAACACGACATAAAGATCGTGCACGCCTGCCGTACTCGCAAGATCGCAGCGGGTCTCGGCGAGCTCGCCGGGTCCCGGCACGGGGACGGTGGCCAGCACCTGGCCGGAGAGCGGGTCGCCGAGGCGCAGGGTCAGCATCGCGCCCCCCGCGCTGGCCGCGGTGATCACGCAGGAGTCGTGCGCGGCGAAGGCGACCTGCCGGTAGAGGATCCAGGCGCCCGGCGCCTCCCCTCGGACGGTGTCGCGGTCGGTGAAGGTGATCGCGTCGTACTCGTCGTGGTCCACGGCCCTCAGCTCGCCGGGGTCGCGGGGTGGGATGCGCTCGCCCTCGACGTCGAAGGCCGCGCACAGGCGCAGGTCGCGGGCCGAGCGGCCGACCATCAGCAGGTGGGTGGCCTCCTCCACGACCAGGCGGCCCCTCGTGACGTCCCAGAAGGCGAGGTCGCGCCGGTCGGGCTCGAAGCTGACGCGGGCGCTCTGTCCAGGGGCCAGCCGTACGCGCTCGAAGCCGCGCAGGCGGCGCAGCGGCTGCTTGACGCGGGAGCGGCGCTGGTGGGTGTAGAACTGCACGACCTCGACGCCCTCGCGCTCGCCGGTGTTGGTGACGGTCACCTCGGCCCTCGCTCCGTCCATCGTGAGGTCGGTGTAGGCGAAGCCGGTGTAGCTGAGGCCGTGGCCGAAGGGATAGAGCGGGGCGCCCCGGTAGTAGAGGTAGGTGGCGTCCGAGGCGATGATGTCGTAGTCGAGCAGGTCGGGAAGCTCGCAGGCGTCCCTGTACCAGGTCTGGGTGAGGCGGCCCTCCGGGTCGCGGTCGCCGAACAGCACCTCGGCCAGGGCGTGGCCGTACTCCTGGCCCCCGTGCGAGGACCACAGGACGGCGGGCACGTGCTCGTCGGCCCAGGTGACGCCGAACGGGTAGCCGCTGCTGAGCACCAGGACGGTGGCGGGGTTGGCGGCGTGGACGGCGCGCAGCACGGCCTCCTGCGCGGCGGGCAGGTCCAGGTCGGTGCGGTCCTCGGTCTCCCGCCCGTTGACCAGGGGATGGTCGCCCGCCACGACGACCGCGACGTCGGCGGTGGCGGCCAGCTCGGCCGCCTGCCTCGCGCCGCTCGACAGCAGCTCCCACGACAGGGCGGCCGGCTCGTCGGCGAGCACGAGGCGTCCGTCCTCCTCGGTGACGTAGCGCCCCGAGTGCAGGTGGCGCAGGGCGCCGTCGGCCCTGCGGAAGGTCTGGCGCACCTCCCACCCGTTGGGGCCCGGCTGGTCGCAGGCCAGGCGCCCCTCCTCGTCGGCCGAGAGGAACTGGCCGTTGAGCGGCGAGCGCAGGGCCAGCGCTCCCCCGCCCCAGTCGAAGACGTCGAACTCGTGCCCTCCGAGGGCCACCCTGTCCACGCCCTCGCAGAAGACGGTCTCGCACCTCTCGGCCATGCCCTGCAGGGCGGTGACCGCGTAGGGCAGGGTGCCGCTGTACCAGTCCTCCATCAGGGTGTCGGCGAGCTGGCCGATGACGGCGACCTTGAGAGGGGCGCGCAGCGGGAGCAGGCCTTCGTTCTTGAGCAGCACGATCGACCTGGCCGCCGCCTCGCGGGCGAGGTCCTGATGCTGCCCGGGGGTGTACGGCGCGCTCTCCCCCGGCTCGGCGGCCTCCTCGTCGTCGAACTCGCCGAGGCGCACGCGGATCGACAGCACGTGGCCCGCGGCCCTGTCGATGTCCTGCTCGTCGAGCAGGCCCCGCTCGAGGGCGGTCCTGAGGTGGGCGAGGGTGTCGGCGGGACGGTCGTCGTCCTGGGTGAAGCTGTCGAGGCCCGCCTTGACGGCCGCGGCGTAGGCGGTGGGCGCGTCGGGGTGGTAGGCCTGCAGGCCGTACAGGTTGCCCGGGGCGTAGGCGTCGCTGACGACCAGCAGCTCGTCGGGCGCGGCGGCGCGCAGCACGTCGTTGATCAGCGGGCTGAGGTGGGCGGGCCGCCCGTTGACCAGGTTGTAGGAGGGCATGACGGCGACGGCGGCCTGGAGCGGCGGCAGGAAGGCGGGCAGCTCGTACTCGTGCAGCACTCTCGGCGGCAGGTTGCTGGAGGTGACGCAGCGGTCGGTCTCGTTGTTGTAGCCGAGGAAGTGCTTGAGCGTGGGGGCGGTCCTGAGAACGGGACCCCTGCCGCACAGGCCCGTGGCGTAGGCGGTGGCCAGCAGCCCTGTCAGCCACGGGTCCTCGGAGTAGCCCTCCTCGTTGCGGCCCCATCGCGGGTCGCGCAGCGGGTTGACGACGGGGGCCCACACGTTGCGGCCGGCTCCCGCGGGGTCCTTGCGATGGGAGGCGAGCACCTCGTCGGCGGTCGCGGCGCCCACCCTCTCGACCAGCTCGGGGTCCCAGGTGGAGGCGAGGCCGACGGCCTGGGGGAAGACGGTGGCGGGACCGAGCCAGGCCAGCCCGTGCAGGGCCTCGGTCCCCGTCCTGAACGCCTTGACGCCGAGCCTGGGGATGGCGGGCTGGTGCTGGTGGAGCAGCGACAGCTTCTCCTCGAGCGTGAGCCTGCCGAGCAGGTCTGCCACGCGGTGCGCGGTGGGGTGCGCCGGGTCTCGGAAGGGTTCGTTCATGTGGGGGGTCCGCCTGTCGAAGCGCTTCGATAACCGATCCGGATATTTCGGGGTTGTTACCGGGATGGGTGCTCTGAGCGTGCCCGCTGGTGCGTCCCCGGGTCAAGACCCCTTGGCGAAGCGCTTCGACAATCTCTCGCCGGCCCGCCACCGATCAGCGGGGCGGACCGGAGACAGGCCGGAGGTCAGGGACGGCGCGTGAGGTAGCCGCCCATGGTGCGGAAGAGCTCGGTGGCGGGCAGGTCCGTGCCGTCCTCGGTGCGGACGCGTTCGATCACCAGGCCGTGGCTGCGGCCCTTGCGCGCCTCCGCGCCGGCGACGATGACGACGCCGTCTCCCTCGCGGATGAAGACCCGGCCGGGCGTGCCGCCGTACCTGCCGGTGGAGACCGACGCCTTCAGCACGCGCACGCGGGCGCCGTTGTAGTGGGTGAAGGCGTTGGGGTACGGGTCGGACTGCGCCCGCACGAGCCTGGCGATGTCCTCGGCAGGCCAGTTCCAGTCGATCTCGCTGTCCTCGATCGAGCGCTTGTGGAAGAAGCTGGCCTTGGACCTGTCCTGGGGCGTCCAGTCGGTGCGTCCCGAGGCGATGAGGGCGAGCGACTCGGTGACGATGGGGGCGATCAGGTCGACGGTGCGATGGAACAGGTCGGTGGCGGTGTCGTCGGGCCCCACGGGCACCGCGCGCTGCAGCACGATGTCCCCCGCGTCGAGGTCCTCGTCCATCATGTGCGCGGTGACGCCCACCTCCTCCTCTCCGTTGATCAGCGCCCAGATGAGCGGGGAGAAGCCCGCGTAGGCGGGTAGCAGCGAGTCGTGCACGTTGAGCGTGCCGTGGCGGGGCAGGGTGAAGATCTCCGGCGGGATCCAGGTGCGCCAGTTGTTGGCGACGATGAGGTCGGGATCGGCCTCCTTGAGCCTGGCCATGAGCTCCTGGTCGTCGGGGCGGTTGCGCAGGAGCACGGGCACGCCGTGCTCCTCGGCCAGGTCGGCCACGGAGTCGCTCCAGATCCGCTCGTAGGCGTGCTCGCTCCTGGGGTGCGTGACGACGAGGACGACCTCGTGGCCGGAGTCGAGCAGCGCCCTCAGTGTGCGGTGGCCCCAGGTCTGGTAGCCGAACATCACGATCCGCATGGCGTCTCCTTGTAGGGGGGATCGGAACGGGTTAGGCTCCCCTTAATTAGGAGAGGCTAACCTAACCTCGAAAGGCGCTCAATGCGGGTTCACGACCTGATCGGCATCGGATTCGGCCCTTCCAACCTCGCGCTGGCGATCGCGTTAAAGGAGAACGGACCGGTTGACGCGGTCTTCTTCGAGAAGCAGGCGACGTTCGGCTGGCACCGCGGCATGCTGCTCGACGGCACGACGATGCAGGTCTCCTTCCTGAAGGACCTGGTCACGATGCGCAACCCGGCCAGCGAGTTCGGCTTCCTGAGCTACCTGCGCGACAGGGGGCGCCTGGCCGACTTCATCAACCACAAGACGATGTTCCCCTCGCGCCTGGAGTTCCACGACTACCTCGAGTGGGCGGCGGCCCCCTTCGCCGACCAGGTGGAGTACAGGTCCGAGGTGGTCGGGGTCACGCCGGTGAGCGTCGACGGCGTGGTGGACCACCTCGACGTGGTCGTACGGCAGGGCGGCTGCGCCGACGAGCTGACGACCAGGCGCACCAGGAACGTGGTCATCGCCGCCGGTCTGGAGCCCGTGCTCCCGCCGGGGGTCGTGAGCGGCGAACGCGTCTGGCACAGCGAGGAGCTGCTCGACCGCCTTCCCTCGCTGCGCGACCCCCGGCGCGTGGTCGTGGTGGGGGCGGGACAGAGCGCCGCCGAGGTCACCGACCACCTGCACGGCGCCTTCCCCGACGCCGAGGTGTGCGCCGTCTTCTCCAAGTACGGCTACACCCCCGCCGACGACAGCTCCTTCGCCAACCGCATCTTCGACCCCGAGGCCGTCGACCACTTCTACGGGGCGTCCGAGGAGGTGAAGAGGATGCTGCTGGCCTACCACGCCTCGACCAACTACTCGGTGGTGGACCTCGAGCTCATCGACGAGCTCTACCGGCGCCACTACCAGGAGAAGGTGCGGGGGACCGAGCGGCTGCGCATCTTCAACGCCTCCCGCGTGGTGGAGGTGGCGCGCGGCCCCAGGGTCACCGTGGAGTTCCTGCCCACGGGAGAGCGCACCGTCCTGGACGCCGACGCCGTCGTCTACGCCACCGGCTACCGCTCGGGCGACCCGCTCACCCTGCTGGGCGAGGCGGGCGAGCTGTGCGAGCTCCTGCCGGACGGCGGCCTGCGGATCGGGCGCGACTACCGCGTGGCCACCAAGGAGGAGATGCGCTGCGGCGTCTACGTGCAGGGCGCCACCGAGCACACCCACGGCCTCACCTCCACCCTGCTGTCGAACACCGCGCTCAGGGCGGGCGAGATCGCCGCCTCGGTCAGCATGAACCGGTCGTACGCGCTCCCCCGCTGACGGGCCCGACGTGGTGGCGGCCGATCGGGATGACCAGCGGGGTCGCGCTGACCGGGTCGGCCGTCACCACGCAGCGCAGGCCGAAGACCTCCTCGACCAGCGCCGCGTCGACCACCTCGAGGGGCGGGCCCTCGGCGACGACGCGGCCCTCCTTCATCACGATCACGTGGTCGGCGTAGCGGCAGGCCTGGTTGAGGTCGTGCAGGACCATGACGACCGTGCGGTCCTGCCGTCTGTTGAGATCGACGACGAGGTCCAGGACGTCGATCTGGTGGGCCAGGTCGAGGAAGGTGGTCGGCTCGTCCAGCAGGAGCACCGGGGTGTTCTGGGCGACCGCCATGGCGATCCACGCCCGCTGGCGCTGCCCTCCCGACAGCTGGTCGAGCGGCCTGCCCGCGTGTTCGAGCATCCCGGTGGCGACCAGCGCCGCCGTGACCGCGTCCTGGTCGGCCGCCGACCACTGCCGCCACCACGTCTGGTGCGGCGACCTGCCCTGCCCGACCAGGTCACCGACCGTCAGACCCTCCGGCGCGACGGGCGACTGGGGCAGGATGCCGAGCCGCTGGGCGACCTGGCGGGTCGGCATCGCGTGGATGGAGCGGCCGTCGAGGTGGACCGCGCCGCCGCGCGGGGACAACAGCCTGGCCAGCGCGCGCAGCAGGGTCGACTTGCCGCAGGCGTTCGCGCCGATGATGACGCTGATCCTGCCAGGCGGCACGGCCAGGTCGAGCCCGTCGACGACGAGCCTGTCGTCGTAGGCCAGCCGCAGCCCCGTGGCCGTCAGCGACGGATTGGTCACGTCTTTCACCCTCCCGTGCCCGTCCTGTTGGCGCGGGCCAGTTGCCACAGCAGGAACGGCGCCCCGAGGACGCCCGTCACCACCCCGACGGGCAGGACGGAGTCGGCCAGCAGGCGCTGACTGATCAGATCGCCCACCAGCACGATCGTCGAGCCGGTGAGAGCGGAGGCGGTGAGCGGCGGGCTGCCCGCGCGGGCGGTGCGCTGCGCGATCTGCGGCGCGGCCAGCGCGACGAAGAGCACGGGCCCGGCGGCGGCGGTGGCGAAGGCGGCCAGCGCCGCCCCGCCCAGCAGCAGCGCGAGGCGGACGCGCTGCACGGGCGTGCCGAGCCCTCCCGCGACCTCGTCGCCGAGACGCAGCGTCCGCTGCCACCGCCCGAGCAGCAGCACCGAGGGAAGCAGCACCGCCAGCGCGAGCGCCAGCGGCCCCGCGTGCTGCCACCCTCTGTCGTTGAGGTTGCCCACCAGCCAGCCGAGCACCTTCTGCGCCTGGTACAGCTCGGCCCTGCTCAGCAGGTAGGAGGTGAGGCTGACGCACATCCAGCTGACCCCGATGCCCACGAGCACGATCCGGTAGCCCGTGGTGCCGCGTTTCCAGGCCAGCAGGTAGATCGCCAGCCCGGACGCCAGCGCGCCCGCCAGGCCGAGCGTCTGCGGGGCCAGGCCCGCTCCTGTGCCGAGCACCACGCCCGCGGCCACGGCGGTGCCGGCTCCCTGGGTGATGCCGAGCATGTCGGGGCTGGCCAGCGGGTTACGGGTGACGGACTGGAAGATCGCCCCCGACAGGCCCAAGGCCGCGCCCGCCAGCAGGGCCACCGTCGCCCTGGGAAGGCGCAGCTCCCAGACCACGAACAGGTCGGCCCGCTCACCCGCGCCCAGCAGCGCGTTCAGCAGGCCGTGGGGAGTGAGGGCGTAGTCGCCCGAGCCCATGGCGACGGTCAGGCAGAGGGCGAGCAGGGCGGCCAGGCCCGCGCCCAGCCAGACCACCGCCAGGCGCAGGCGCAGGATGCCGGAGACGGGCGGCCTGGTCAGCCGGAAGTGCAGGCGCCCTCGGGAGAGTTCGAGCACGGTCACAGCTCCGCGAGCCTGCGACGGCGCACGAGCGCGATGAAGAAGGGTGCTCCGAGGAAGGCGGCGACCAGGCTCACGTCCAGCTCGCTCGGGCGCACGACGACCCTGCCGAGGATGTCGGCCGCCAGCAGCAGGCAGGGGGCCACCAGCATCGAGGACGGCAGCAGCCAGCGGTGGTCGGGCCCTGTGACGGTCCTGACCAGGTGCGGCACGACCAGGCCGACGAAGACGATCGGGCCGGTGACCGCCACGGCCGCGCCGGTGAGCAGGGTGATCGCCAGCGCGCCGCCCAGCCGTACCAGGGCGAGCCTGCGGCCGAGCGCGGCGGCGACGTCTTCGCCGAGCGAGAGGCTGTTGAGCGCGGGCGCGGTGCTCAGCGCGAGGAGGGCGCCGGCGGCCAGGAACGGCGCGACGGCCAAGAGCGTGCCGCCGTCGTGACCGGTGAGGGAGCCCGACGACCAGTACCTGTAGCGGTCGAGCGCCTCGGGGTCGGTCAGCGCGATGCCGCCGGTGAGCGAGTCGAGCAGGTAGGTGACCGCGATGCCGGCCAGCGCCAGCTTGACAGGGGAGGCGCCGCCCCTGCCCCTGCTGCCCAGCAGGTAGACGGCCACGGCGGCGGCGGCGGCCCCGGCGAAGGCGAACCAGATCGACGGCAGCAGCCCGCTCACGCCCAGCGCTCCCGCCGCCAGGACGATGCCGAACGCGGCGCCCGCGCTGACGCCCAGCAGCCCGGGATCGGCCAGCGGGTTGCGGGTCAGGCCCTGCATGACCGCGCCCGCCAGGCCGAGCGCCGCCCCCGCCAGCACGGCGACCAGCGTGCGGAACAGCCGCGTGCCGCCGACGATGGCGGCCACCTCGGGATCCACGCTCGCCGGATCCACGAGGGCGCGCGCGACCTCGTCGAGCGGGATCGCCCGGCTGCCGATCGCCAGCGACAGCAGGCAGAGCACGGCCAGGACGGCGGCGCTGCCCACGATCAACCTCTTCATTAGGTTAGGCATACCTCACTTAAGCCTGACATACAAGGCTTTTCACGGGCGTCAAGATAGGTAAGGCTTACCTTAGTACTCAGATCAAGAAGAGGGAACCATGTCCACACGATTGTCGATGGTGCTCGCCGTCCTGGCGCTGGCCGTCGTCACGGCCTGCGGCGGCCAGACCCCCGCCGGTACGGCCGCGACGCCCGCCCCCACCGCCTCGGGCTCGGCCCCGGCCGCGGCCTTCCCCGTGAAGGTCGAGCATCTGCACGGCACGACCGAGATCGCCAGGCGACCCGAGCGCATCGTCACCATCGGCCTCAGCGACCACGAACCCGTCCTGGCTCTCGGGTTCAAGCCCATCGGCGTGGTCGACTGGTTCCAGCGCACCCCGTTCACCGACTGGCCCTGGACCACGGGCGTGTGGGGCGGCGCCGAGCCGACCGTGCTCGGACTGCGCGAGGACGGCGTCAAGATGGAGAAGCTCCTCGCGCTCAAGCCCGACCTGATCTTCGCGATGTACTCGGGCATCCAGAAGGAGCAGTACGACCAGCTGTCGAAGATCGCTCCCGTGGTCGCGCAGCCGAAGGGCTACGACCCCTACGCAGCGCCGTGGCAGGAGATGACGCTGCTGGCGGGGCGCGCGCTGGGCGAGGAGCCGAAGGCCGAGCGGCTCATCGCCGGCATCAAGGACAGGTTCGCCCAGGCCCGCGCCGCCAACCCGCAGTGGAAGGGGCTGACCGCGGTCGCCGCCGACAGCTTCAAGGCGGGCCAGTACTTCGCCTTCCAGAAGGGCGACCCCAAGTCGGCCTTCCTGGCCGAGCTGGGATTCACCGTCCCCGAGGGGATCACCAAGGAGGCCGGCAAGCTCAACGGCGTCGAATTCGGCTCCGAGCGCATGGACCTGCTCGAGGTGGACCGCCTCGTCTGGCTCACCACCGGCAAGCAACCGTGGGAGCGGATCAAGAACGACAGCGTCTACAAGCAGCTGAAGGTCGCCAAGGAGAGCCGCGACCTCTTCCTGACCTACCAGGACCCGCCGATCGGCGCGGCGCTGTCCTTCAACACCGTGCTCAGCATCCCGTACGCCATCGACCAGGTCGTCCCGCTGCTCAAGAAGTGACCCACCGAAAGGCTGCCAGATGTCCGTCCTTCCGCTGACCGGGGCCCAGACGGGCATCTGGCTGGCCCAGCAGTTCGAGCCGGACAGCCCGGCCTACACCATCGGCTGCTACGTGGAACTGCCCGCCGAACCGCCCGCCGACGCCTCCGTGCTGGCGGCGGCGGTGCGGCGGGCCGTCGAGGAGGCCGAGAGCCTGCACGTGGTCGTCGCCGAGCGCGGGGACGGCCCCGTCCAGACGCCCGCGCCCCCGCCCGCCGGCTGGTCGCCTTCCGTGCTCGAGCTGACCGAGGCGCGGGCCCGCGCGTGGATGGCCGCCGACATGGCGACCGTCGCCGACCTCGCCACAGGCCCGCTGTACGGGCACGCGCTGCTGCAGCTCGACGACGGCAGGCTGTGGTGGTACCAGCGCTACCACCACCTGGTCACCGACGGCTTCGGCATCCTGCGGATCATCCAGCGCGCCGCCGAGCTGTACGGCGGCGCGAAGGGATCCGCAGGCGACTGGTCGCTGGAAGGGCTCGTCGCGGCGGACACCGCCTACCGCGCCTCCGCCGAGCACGCGGCCGACCGCGACTTCTGGCACGGCAGGCTCAAGGGCATGCCCGACGAACCCGCCAGGCTGGTCGAGTGCCCGCCCGTCCCCGCACGCGACGTCGTGCGCAGGACCGTCGAGCTCTCGGTGGAGCGTTCCGACCTGCTGCGCGAGGCCGCCGCCGCCATGGGCACCCGCCTGTCGCGCCTGGCCATCGCCGCCGTCGGCGCCTACCTGCACCGGTCGAGCGGCGAGCGCGACATCGTGCTCGGGCTCCCCGTGACGGCCAGGCGAAGGGGCGAGGACTCCCCCGCGCTGATGTCCAACGTCCTGCCGCTGCGGCTCGCCGTGCGCCAGGCCACCACCGCCGCCGAGCTGGTAGCGGCGGTGGCTGACGAGGTCGGACGGCTGGCCGCGCACGCCCGCTACCGGGGCGAGGACCTGGCCAGAGAGCTCGGCCACCCCGAAGGGCTGCGCTCGCTCATCGGGCCCACGGTGAACGTCATGCCCTTCCACGAGGGCATCAGATTCGGCGAGAGCGCCGCCGCCATCCACTACCTGTCGCTCGGACCTGTCAGCGACCTGTCGGTGGCGGTCTACGACAGGCCCGCAGGACACGGGCTGCGCATCGACCTCGACGCGGACGCGTCGGTCTGCGGTCAGGAGGAGCTCGCCGAGCACGAACGGCGCCTACTGCTCGTGCTGGAGGCGATGGCCGAGCGGCCTCACCTGCCGCTCGGCCGCATCGAGCTGTCCACCGCCCCGCCGCTCGCCCCGCTGCCCGACCTGGCCGAGCTCTCGTGGACCTCCGCCTTCGAACAGCAGGCGGAACGCACCCCCGGCAAGGTCGCGGTCGTGTGCGAGAGCGAGCGGCTCACCTACGCCGAGCTGAACGGCAGGGCCAACGCGCTCGCGCACCTGCTGCGCGCCAGGGGGATCGGCGTCGAGGACGTCGTCGCGGTGGCCGTGCCGCGCTCGGCCGACCTGGTCGTGGCGCTGCTCGGCGTCATGAAGGCAGGCGCCGCCTACCTGCCCCTCGACCCCGACCATCCGGCCGACCGGCTGACCTTCATGGTGGCGGACGCGCGGGCGCGCCTGGTGGTCTCCGTGGCCGGCCACGCCGAGGAGCTGCCGCTGCCCCGCCTCCTGATGGACGAGCTCGGCCCCGAGCCCGCGCCGAACCTGCCCGACGCGGGCGGGGACCGCGCCGCGTACGTGATCTACACCTCGGGCTCGACCGGCCGTCCGAAGGGTGTGGTGGTCACCCACGACGGCGTCGGCGCGCTCATCGCCACCGCCACCGGACGCCTCGGCGTCGACGACACCAGCAGGGTCGCGCAGTTCGCCTCTGCGGGCTTCGACGTCGCCGTCTGGGACCTCATCATGTCGCTGTGCGTCGGCGGCACGCTCGTCGTGGTGCCCGCCGAGCGGCGGGTGGCGGGGGTGGAGCTGACCGGCTACCTCGCCGAGCACCACGTCACCCACATGATCCTGCCACCCTCGCTGGTGGCCGCGCTGCCCGCCGAGTGCGAGCTGCCCGAGGGGGCGGTGCTCGTCGTGGGCACCGAGACCGTGCCGTCCGAGCTGGTGGCCAGGTGGGCGGAGCGGCTTCGCGTCGTGGTCGCCTACGGACTGACGGAGGCGAGCGTCAACTCCACGCTCTGGCAGGCGGAGAAGGGCTGGCGGGGGCCGGTGCCGATCGGCCTGCCCGACCCCGGCACCCGCTGTCACATCCTCGACTCCGCGCTGCGCCCCGTGGCGCCGGGCGTCACGGGCGAGCTGTACGTGGGGGGCCGTGGGCTGGCCAGGGGCTACCTCGGCAGGCCTGGGCTGACCGCCGAGCGGTTCGTCCCCGACCCGTTCGGCGCGCCGGGCGAGCGCATGTACCGCACCGGGGACAGGGCGCGCCTGCGCCCCGACGGGAACATCGACTTCCTCGGCCGCGAGGACGGCCAGCTCAAGATCCGCGGTCACCGGATCGAGCCAGGCGAGGTCGAGAGCGTCCTGATGGCCGATCCCTCCGTCGCCCAGGCCGCGGTCGTCGCCCTCGAGGACCACCGCGGCGCCAAGCGGCTGGTCGGCTACGTGACAGGCTCGGGCGACCTCGACGCGGGACGGCTGCGCGGGCGCGCGGCGAGCGCGCTGCCCGAGCACATGGTGCCGAGCGCGATCGTGGTGATGGAAGGCCCGCTGCCGCTCACCCCGAACGGCAAGCTCGACAGGCGCGCGCTGCCCGATCCCTCCTGGACCGCGCCGGTGGGCGGCGCCGCCCCCTCCACCCCGGCCGAGCGCACGCTCGCCCGGGTCTTCGCCGAGGTGCTCGGCCTGGAGTCGGTGGGCGTCCACGACAGCTTCTTCGAGCTCGGCGGCGACAGCATCGTCGCGATCCAGCTGGTGAACAGGGCCAGGCGGGAGGGTATGGCCCTCACCCCTCGCGAGGTCTTCCTGCACAGGACGGTCGCGGCGCTGGCCAGGGGCAGGACGGAGACGTCCGCCGCGCCCGCCCACGACCCCGGCGTCGGCCTCGCGGCCGAGACCCCGATCGTCGCCGCGCTGAGGCGGCGGGGCGGGCCGATCGACGGCTTCCACCAGTCGGTGGTGGTGCGCCTGCCGGGCGAGCTGGACCCCGAGGTGCTCGTGGGGGCGCTGCAGGCCGTCCTCGACCATCACGGGATGCTGCGCGCGCGGCTGCTGGGAAGCGACGAGGGCTGGGAGCTCGAGGTGCCTCCGCCCGGCTCGGTGCGCGCGGGCGACGTGCTCTCCCGCGCGGGATCGGGGACGGTCGCCGCGCATCGGGCGCGGGCGGCGGCGCGGCTGGATCCCCGTGCGGGGGTGATGCTGAGGGCGGTGTGGCTGGAGGCGGAGCGGCGGCTCGTGCTGGTGGTCCACCACCTGGTCGTGGACGGCGTCTCGTGGCGCATCCTGCTGGACGACCTCGCCCAGGCGGCCCGCGCGCTGTCGGACGGCGCCCGCGTCGAGCTCCCCCCTGTCGCCACCTCGTTCACCCGCTGGTCCCATCTGCGGGAGAGCGATCCTGCCTCCGGCGGCGTGGCGGGGCCCTCGGGCCCCGGGGACCCAGGCGCCGGGGACCCGGGCGCCGGGGACCCGGGCGCCGGTTCCGGGTGGGAGCCGTTCGGGTTGCGGGCGTTGGACGCCTCGCTCGACACCGCGGCGGGCGAGCGCTCGCTCACGGTCTGTCTGCCGGTCGCGAAGACCGCGCCGCTGCTGGCCGAGCTGCCCGCCCGCTACCACGGCACGGTCGACGACGTGCTGCTCACCGCGCTCGCCCACGCTCTCTCGCGCGGACGGCGCGACCCCGTCCAGGTCGACCTCGAAGGCCACGGCCGCGACGGCGACGCCGACCTCACCCGCACGATCGGCTGGTTCACCACGGTCTCCCCCGTCGTGCTCGACCCCCTTGAGCTGGGCGACGCTCCTACGACGGGCGGCGCGATCAAGCGGGTCAAGGAGCGGCTGCGGGCCGTACCCGCCCCGGGCCGGCCCGCCGGCTCGATCCTGTTCAACTACCTGGGCCGCTTCAGGTCCGGTGAAGGCGCGGACTGGGCGCCCGCCGACGACGCCGAGCCGTTGACCGCCGGGAGGGACCCCGGCATGCCGCTCTCCCACCCGCTGGAGATCAACGCCCTCGTCCGCGACGGCGCGGAGGGGCCCGAGCTGAGCGCCACATGGTCGTGGCCCGGCGGGGTGCTCGCCGACGCCGACGTCGCCGACCTGGCCCAGGGCTGGCTGGAGGCGCTGGGCGCGCTCGCCGTCCACGCGGGCGAGCCCGGAGCCGGGGGGCACACGCCCTCCGACTTCCCCATGGTCGCGCTGTCCCAGGAGGAGATCGACGCGCTCGGCCCCGAGCTCGAGGACGCCCTGCCCGCCACGCCCCTGCAGCAGGGGCTGTACTTCCACTCGCTGTCCGACCCCGGCGTCTACACCGTCCAGCAGGTCATCGAGCTGGCGGGCCCCGCCGAGGCGGGCGCTCTGCGCGCCGCGCTGCGCCGTCTGGTGGAACGGCACGCGCCGCTGCGCGCCGGGTTCCTGCGCGGCGACGACGGCAGGGTCACGCAGTTCGTCGTGCGCGACGCGCCCGTCCCCTGGCGGGAGGTCCACGACCAGGACGTGGAGACCGTCGCCGCGCAGGAGCTGGCGCGGCCCTTCGATCCGGCCGAGCCGCCGCTGCTCAGGGCGGCGCTGGTCGGCGGCTCGACGCTCGTCCTGACGCTGCATCACCTGGTCGCGGACGGCTGGTCGGTGCCGATCATGCTGCGGGAGCTGCTGGGCGATCACCGGGCTCGCGTCACGCCGTACCGCGACTACTTCACCTGGCTGCTCGGACGCGACAGGGAGGCGGCGCGCGAGGCCTGGCGGCGAGCGCTGGACAGGCTCGAAGGGCCGACGCTGCTGGCCCCGCAGGAGGGACCTGGAGGGCAGGTGCGCTTCGAGGTCGGCGGCCTGCTCCCGTGGGCGCGGTCGCGGGGGCTGACGCTCGGCACGGTCGCGCAGGGCGCGTGGGGGCTGCTGCTCGGCCGCCTCACCGGCGGCCACGACGTGGTCTTCGGCTCCACGGTCTCGGGCAGGCAGGCCGACGTGGAGGGCGTCGAGTCGATGGTCGGCCTGCTGGTCAACACCGTTCCCGTACGGCTGGCGTGGCGTCCGGACGACCGTCCGGCCGAGCTGCTGGCACGGCTCCAGGACGAGCAGGCCGACCTGCTCGACCACCAGCACCTCGGACTGGCCGAGATCCAGCGGCTGACCGGATTCACCGGCCTGTTCGACACCCTGGTGGCGGTGGAGAACTACCCCATCGAAGGGGACATCCAGGGCATCGCAGGCGTCGAGGTGCGGGACGGCTCGCACTACCCGCTCTCGCTCACGGTCGTGCCGGGAGAGCGGGTGGAGTTCAGGCTCGACCACGCCATCGGCGAGCAGGCCGCGCTCAAGATCGCCGAGGGGCTGCGACGCCTGCTGGAGGCGATCATCGCCGACCCCGGGCTTCCTGTCGGGCGGATCGATCTGGCCGACCCTGAGGGCGCGCCGCTCGTGGGCGCGGTCAGGGAGGTTCCACCGGCGACGCTGGCCGGCGCCTTCGCCGCCCAGGCCGCCCGCACCCCCGAGGCGACGGCTCTGATCTCCCCCGCCGAGCTGCCGGAGGCCGAGCGCTCACGCTCCGAGCTCGCGAACGCCGAGCTCTCCCACGCAGAGCTGTCCTACGCAGAGCCGTCCTACGCAGAGCTCTCCTACGCCGAGCTGGATCGCAGGGCCGAGAGGCTGGCCCGGCGACTGGCCGCCCGCGGCGCGGGTCCCGGCTCGTTCGTCGCGGTGGCGCTGCCCCGCTCGGCGGAGCTGGTCGTCGCGCTGCTGGGCGTGCTCAAGGCGGGCGCGGCCTACGTCCCTCTCGATCCTGGCTACCCGGCCGAGCGCCTGGCCTTCATGCTCTCCGACAGCGGCGCCCGCCTCGTCGTCGGCGGCCGGGACCTCACCCCGCCGGACGGCGTGACCCGCATCACCGTCGACGAGAGCGTTCCCCTGGAGGAGGTGTCCTCCGGCGGTGCGGACGGGGACGCTCCGCGGGCCGCTTCGCCTGACGACCCCGCCTACCTCATCTACACCTCGGGCTCGACCGGCAGGCCCAAGGGTGTGGTCGTCACGCATCGGGCGATCGTGAGCCACCTGGCGTGGGCGCAGGGCGAGTTCGCCATGGACGCCTCCGACCGCATGCTCCAGCAGGCCTCGGCCGGCTTCGACGCCTCGGTCTGGCAGATCTTCTGGCCGCTGTGCTCGGGCGCGGCCGTGGTGCTCGCCGAGCCGGGCGGGCACCTCGACCCCGCCTACCTGGCCACGCTCATCAGGGAGCAGCGGGTCAGCGTGCTCGACATCGTCCCCTCGATGGTGAGGGCGTTCCTCGGCACGGAGGAGGTCACCGCCGACCCCTCGTGGGCCGCCAGCTTGCGCAGGGTCTTCGGCGGGGCCGAGGCGCTGGACGCCGACCTCGCCGACCGCTGGCGTGAGCTGACCGGCGTGCCCGTGGACAACTGCTACGGACCGACGGAGGCCACCGTCCAGGTCACCTGGCAGGACGGCTCCGCGCGACCCGCCTTCCCGGCCCTCGACGCCGCCCGGGTCGCCGGTGCGACCGTGCCGATCGGCGGGCCCGTGTGGAACACCAGGCTGTATGTCTTGGACGTCTGCCTGCGCCCCGCGCACCAGGGCGAGCTCTACGTCGCGGGAGACCAGCTCGCCCTCGGCTACCACGGGCGAGCCGCGCTGACGAGCGAGAGGTTCGTCGCCGACCCGTACGGCCCGCCGGGCACCCGCATGTACCGCACAGGCGACCTCGTGAGGCGGCGCGCGGACGGGGCGCTCGACTTCGTCGGCAGGACCGACCACCAGGTGAAGATCCACGGCAACCGCGTCGAGCTCGGCGAGGTCGAGGCCAGGCTCGCGCGGCTGCGGGGCGTCGCCGAGGCCGTGGTCGTGGCCCGCGAGCACGGCGGCGCCACCCGGCTGGTGGGCTACGCCGTGCCGGAGGAAGGGACGGTGGCCGACGGCGGCGAACTGCGAGCCGCGCTGGCCTCGGTGCTGCCGGCGCCGATGGTGCCGAGCGCGGTCGTCGTGCTGGAGCGGCTGCCGCTGACGCCCAACGGCAAGGTCGACCGCGCGGCGCTGCCCGTCCCCGACGCGCTCCCCCGTCAGGTGCGCGCGCCTGGCACCGCGCGTGAGCGGCTGTTCTGCGAGATCTTCACCGAGGTCCTGGGCGTCGAGGCGGGGGCGGACGACGACTTCTTCGCCCTCGGCGGCGACAGCATCGCCGCGATCGCCGTCTCGGGCCGCGTCCGGGCGATGGGTCTCGCGGTCAGCCCGCGCGACGTCTTCGCCCGCCGTACGCCGTCGGTGCTGGCGGAGGGCGCGCGCGAGGTGGGAGAGGAGCGGGCCAGGCCTGACCTGCTGGGCCTGGGAGAGGAGGAGATGGAGCTGGTGCGCGCGGCCGGCGACGTCGCCGTCGAGGACGTCTGGCCGCTCTCGCCGCTCCAGGAGGGGATCTTCTTCCACTCCAGCTACGACGCGGGCGCGGTCGACGTCTACACCTCCCAGGACGTCTTCGACTTCGACAGGCCGCTCGACGCCGGCAGGCTGCGCGCGTCGTGCGCGGCGCTGCTGGCCCGCCACGCGAGCCTGCGCGCCGCCTTCACCGCGGAGGGGTTGTCGCGTCCGGTGCAGGTCATCCGCGCGGAGGTGGAGCCGCCGCTGCGCGAGGTCGACCTGTCGGGGCTGCCGCCCGCCGAGCAGGAGGAGGCGGTGGCCGCGCTGCTGGCCGAGGACAGGAGGCGCCGCTTCGACCTCGCCGAGGCGCCGCTGATGCGGCTGCTGCTGATCCGTCTGGGCGGCCGTGACCGCGTGGTGCTCACCCACCACCTGATCCTGTGGGACGGCTGGTCGGCCTGGCTGGTGCTGGAGCAGCTGTTCGACGGCCTCGCCGACACCGCGAGCCCCGCAGGACCGAGCGGCCTCGCCGACGACGCGAGCCCCGACCGGCCGAGCGGCCTCGCCGGGCAGGCGAGCCAGGACGGACCGAGCGGCCTTCCCGGCGCAGCGGGTGCCGCGGCTTCGGGCTCCTACCGGGACTATCTCGCGTGGCTGGCCGGCCAGCCGCCCCAGGCGGCGCTGGCGGCGTGGGGCGAGGCGCTGTCGGGCCTGGCCGAACCGACCCTGGTACGGCCTGCCGACGACGGACTGAGCCCGGCGATCGCGGTGAACCTCGACGTCGTGCTGCCCGCGGGCCTGTGCGACCTGCTGCGCGCCACCGCCCGCGAACGCGGGCTGACCCTCAACACCCTGCTCAACACCGCGTGGGCCCTCGTGCTGTCCGCCGCGGTGGGCAGGGACGACGTCGTCTTCGGCGCGGCCGTGGCGGGCCGTCCTGCCGAGGTGCCCGGCGTGGAGGACATCATCGGGATGTTCCTCAACACCGTCCCCGTGCGCATCGCGCTCGACCCGCGTGAGTCCGTGCTCGGCCTGCTGCGGCGGGTGCAGGAAGAGCGGGTGGCGCTGATGCCGTACGAGCATCTGGGCCTGGGTGAGCTGCAGCGGCACAGCGGTCATCGCAGGCTCTTCGACACCCTCTTCGTCCTGCGCGACGCGGGCGGTGAGGAGCGGATGGCCGCGTTCACCCACCGCAACGGCATCGTGGGCGTGTCGGGGGTGGACGCCACCCACTACCCGCTCACCCTCGTGGTGACCCAGGGCGCCAGGCTGCGGGTGACGCTGTCGTACCGGCCCGACGTGATCGGCGGGGACGAGGCCCACAGAACGCTGGAGCGCTTCACGACCGTGCTGGAGCGCCTGATCGCGAGCCCGCACGACCGGGTCGGCGCGCTCGACCTGCTCCTGGACGATGAGCGTTCGCGAGCGGACACATCCAGGCCGCTGCCTCCCGCGACCGTGGCCGAGCTGCTCGCCGAGCAGGCGGCGCGCACGCCCGGCGAGGTGGCGCTGGTCTCGCGCGAGGGCAGCCTCACCTACGCCGAGCTCGGCGCCAGGATCAACCGGCTGGCCAGGCTGCTGCTGGAGCACGGCGCCGCGCCTGAGCAGGTGGTCGCCCTGGCGCTGCCGCGCTCGGCCGACATGGTCGTCGCGCTGTTCGCGGTGCTCCAGACGGGCGCCGCCTACCTGCCGCTGGATCTGGAGTACCCGGCAGAGCGGCTGGAGTTCATGATCGGTGACACCTCGCCCGTGTGCGTGGTGACCACGAGCGCCGTCGCGCTGCCCGAGACGGGGGTGCCGCGGGTGGTGCTCGACGATCAGGCGACCGCGCGCAGGCTCGCGGCCCTGCCCTCCTGCGAGCCTGCCGACGACGAGCGGCCCCGCTTCGCGCGCGGCCTGCCGCACCGGCTCGACCATCCGGCGTACGTGATCTACACCTCGGGGTCGACAGGGCGGCCGAAGGGGGTCGTCACGCCGTACCGCGGGCTGACGAACATGCAGTTCAACCACCGCGAGGCCATCTTCGAGCCGACGATCGCGGCCGCGGGCGGCAGGCGGCTGCGGGTGGCGCACACGGTCTCCTTCGCCTTCGACATGTCGTGGGAGGAGCTGCTGTGGCTGGTCGAGGGGCACGAGGTGCACATCTGTGACGAGAACCTGCGCCGCGACGCCGAGGCCCTGGTCGCCTACTGCGACAGGGAGCGCGTCGACGTCGTCAACGTGACGCCCACCTACGCCCACCACCTCATCGAGGAGGGCCTGCTCGAGGGGCACAGGCCCGCGCTGGTGCTGCTCGGCGGCGAGGCGGTCGCCGAGACCGTCTGGACCGCCCTGCGCGACACCCAGGACACCTTCGGCTACAACCTCTACGGGCCGACCGAGTACACGATCAACACGCTGGGCGCCTCCACGCACGACAGCCCGACGCCCACCGTCGGGCGGCCGATCTGGAACACCCGCGTGTACGTCCTGGACCGCGCGCTGCGCCAGGTGCCGCCCGGCACCCCCGGCGAGCTGTACATCAGCGGGGCGGGGCTGGCGCGCGGCTACCACCGCCGCCCCGGCCTGACGGCCGGGAGCTTCGTCGCCGACCCGTACGGCACGCGGCCGGGCGCCCTGATGTACCGCACAGGCGACCTCGTACGGCTGCGCCCCGACGGCAACCTCGACTTCCTCGGCCGCACCGACGACCAGGTGAAGATCCGCGGACACCGGGTCGAGCCAGGCGAGGTCGCGGCGGCGCTGGAGGAGCACCCGCAGGTCTCCCACGCGGCGGTCGTCGCCGACGGCGGCCACCGGCTGCTCGGCTACGTCGTGCTCCACGACGAGGCGGCCGACCTCGCGGCGCTGCGGCTCTCGCTGAAGGCCAGGCTGCCGGGTTACATGGTGCCCGCCGCGCTCGTCGCGGTCGGCAGGCTCCCCCTCACGGTCAACGGCAAGCTTGACGTGCGGGCGCTGCCCAGGCCCGCCGTCACCGGCGGCGGCGCTGCCCGCCCGCCGGGCTCGGCGCGCGAGCGCGTCCTGTGCGAGCTGTTCGCCGACCTGCTCGGCGTGGAGCACGTCGGTGTCGACGACGACTTCTTCGATCTGGGCGGCCACTCCCTGCTGGCCACCCGCCTGGTCAGCAGGGCTCGCGCCGCGCTCGGCGCCGAGCTGGCGATCCGCGACCTGTTCGAGGCGCCCACCGTCGCCGAGCTGGCGGCGAGGGTCACGCTCTCGCGGCGGCGGCCGGCGCTGACACCCGCCTCGACGCGCCCCGACGAGCCTCCGCTGTCGTTCGCCCAGCAGCGGCTCTGGCTGATCGAGCAGTTGGAGGGCGCCTCCGCGCTCTACAACTTCCCGCTGGTGATGCGGCTGCGCGGAGAGCTCGACCTGGAGGCGCTCGGCGCGGCGCTGGCCGACCTGTCGGCCCGCCACGAGGCGCTGCGCACCCTCGTCGTCGAGCGGGAGGGCCGTCCCTTCCAGCGCGTGCTGCCCCCCGAGCGGGCGCGTCCCGCGCTGGAGCTGGTCGAAGGCTCCCTGGAGAGCTTCCTCGAGCGCCCCTTCGACCTGGCCGCCGAGCCGCCGTTGCGGGCGGGCGTCGTCAGGCTCGGGCCTCACGAGCACGTGGTGGCGCTGCTGCTGCACCACATCGCCACGGACGAGTGGTCGGACGGCCCGTTCCTCCGCGACCTGTCCGCCGCCTACGCCGCCCGCAGGGAGGGGCGGGCTCCTTCGTGGGAGCCGCTGCCCGTGCAGTACGTCGACTACACGCTCTGGCAGCGGGAGTTGCTCGGCGACAGGAACGACCCTGAGAGCCTGGCCGCGCGCCAGCTCGCCTACTGGGGGCAGACGCTGCGCGGCGCGCCCGAACGGCTCGACCTGCCCGTCGACCGTCCCCATCAGGCCAGGCCGAGCCCGGCGGGCGCGCGGCTGGCGGTCGAGCTCGACCCCGAGACCTGCGGGCGGCTGAGGGCGCTGGCGCAGCGGGCGGGGGCGAGCATGTTCATGGTGTGCCACGCGGCCGTCGCGGCGCTGCTGCACCGCATGGGCGCGGGCGACGACCTCCCGGTCGGCGCGCCGATCTCGGGCAGGACCGACGAGGCCGTGGACGACCTGGTGGGCTTCTTCGTCAACACGCTCGTGCTGCGCGCCGACCTGTCGGGCGAGCCGAGCTTCGCCGAGCTCCTCGACCGCGTCAGGGAGCTGGACCTGGCCGCCTTCTCCCACCAGGACGTGCCGTTCGAGGCGGTCGTCGAGGAGCTCAACCCGGTGCGCTCCCCCGACCGCAACCCGCTGTTCCAGGTCATGGTCGGCTACCGCAACAGGGCGGGCGACGACTTCGCGCTGGAGGGCCTCGAGGTGCTCCCGCACCCGTTCGAGGTGACGACCGCCACGTTCGACCTCGTGTTCTCCTTCGTGGAGGGCGAGGGCCTCACCTGCGTGATCGAGTACCGCACCGAGCTGTTCGACCGCTCCACCATCGCGTCGCTGGGCGAGCGGCTGGCGGCGCTGGTCGCCGAGGTCGCCGCCGATCCCGCACGCCCCGTCGGCTCGGTCGAGGTGCTCGTCGGGGGAGAGCGCGAGCGCGTCCTCACCGGCTTCAACGGCACCGACCGCCCGGTGACCGAGGAGAGCCTTCCCGCGCTGTTCGGGCGGATGGTCGCCGAGCGCCCCGACACCGTCGCGATCGTGGACCACTCCCCTGCGGTCACCGGGGGCTGCCACGCGGCGCCTGACGGCGCGCGGTCGCTCACCTACGCGGAGCTGGACGCGCTGTCGGACCGGGTGTCCTTGTTGCTCGCCGAGCACGGTGTGCGCGCCGAGAGCGTGGTCGGGGTGGCGCTGCCGCGCTCGGTGGAGAGCGTGGCGACGATGATCGCCGCGACCAAGCTGGGCGCCGCCTTCCTCCCGCTCGACCTGGCCCACCCCGCCGACCGGCTGGCCTACATGGTCGCCGACTCGGGCGCGCGGGTGGTGGTCGCCGCCGCCCCGATCGACGGGCTCGACGTGCTGCTGCTCGACCCCGGCCGCCTGCCCGACGGGCCCGCCCCCGTCCGTCCGGCCGTGGCGCGGGACCAGGCCGCGTACGTCATCTACACCTCGGGCTCGACGGGACGCCCCAAGGGAGTGGTCGTTCCGCACCAAGGGCTCGCCAGCCTGCTCGCCACCGCCGTCGACAGGATGGGGCTCACCCCTGACAGCAGGGTGCTGCACTTCGCCTCCATCGGGTTCGACGTGACCGTCTTCGAGCTGTGCATGGCGCTGTGCCACGGCGGCACGCTGGTGCTGATCCCCGACGAGGCGAGGGTGCCCGGCAGGGAGCTGACCGACTTCATGACCCGGCAGCGGATCACCCACGCCATGCTGCCGCCCTCGCTGGTGGCCGCGCTGCCCGAGGGCTGCTCGCTCCCCGAGGGCTGCACGGTGCTGGTCGGCACCGAGACCGTGCCGCCGGGCGTGATCGAGCGGTGGGCCGGACGGCTGCGCCTCATGGCGGCCTACGGGCTGACCGAGGCGACGGTGAACTCGACGCTCTGGGAGGCCCGTCCCGGCTGGACCGGCGCGGTGCCGATCGGGGTGCCCGATCCCAACACGCGCGCCTACGTGCTCGACGATCGCCTGCGTCCCGTGCCGCCAGGTGTGGGGGGCGAGCTGTACATCGCGGGCGACGGCCTGGCGCGCGGCTACCTCGGGCGTGCGGCGCTGACCGCCGAGCGCTTCGTGGCCTGCCCGTTCGGCCCGCCCGGCAGCAGGATGTACCGCACCGGCGACAGGGCCAGGTGGAGGGCCGACGGCTCACTCGACTTCCTCGGCAGGGCCGACGACCAGGTGAAGATCCGCGGCTTCAGGATCGAGCCAGGGGAGGTCGCGGCGGCCATGACCAGGCACCCCTCGGTCGCCCAGGCGGCCGTCGTCGTCGACACCGGCGGCCCCGAGCCCCGGCTGGTCGGCTACGCCGTGCCGGCGGGCCCGCCGGAGGGCTCCTCACAGGCGCGCGGCGCGCTCGATCCCTCGCAGGTGCGCGCGCACGTGGCAGGGCTGCTGCCCGCCGCGATGGTCCCGTCCGTCGTGGTGGTGCTCGAAGGGCCGCTGCCGCTCACGCCCAACGGCAAGCTGGACCGCGCGGCGCTGCCCTCGCCCGACTGGTCGGCGCTCGCGGGCGGCTCCCGTCCGAGCACCGGCGGGCAGCGGGTGCTGGCCGAGCTGTTCGCGGAGGTGCTCGGCCTGCCCGAAGTGGGCGTCCACGACAACTTCTTCGAGCTCGGCGGCCACTCCATGTCCGCGATGCGGCTGATCGGCAGGATCAGGACCCGGTTCGACACCCGCCTCTCGCTCAGGGCCGTCTTCGACGCCCCGACCGTCGCCGCGCTGGCGGACAGGCTCGCGGCTGACGCGCTCAAGAGCCTGGACGAGAGCGCTCGCACCGGGCAAGAGGCGGGCGAGGGCGCGGGGGGCGGCACAGGGCGGCGGGTGCCGCGGCGGAGGGCGCTGCCCGCCGCGCCCGCCCAGGAGTGGCAGTGGACCAGGCAGGGCGAGGGCCGCCCCTACGACATGGCCTTCGCGCTCCGCTCCCCCGTCCAAGGCGCGGCCGCGGCGGCGCTGGCCGACGTCGCCGCCCGCCACGAGCCCCTTCGTACGGCCGTGGCGATGAGGAACGGACTGCTCGTGCAGGAGCCCGCCGCCCAGTGGCTGGAGCTCGTCGGGGTGGACGACCTCGACGAGGCGCTCCACACGCTGGCGGCCGAGCCGGCCGACCTGGAGGGCCGCCCGCCGCTGCGGGCCAGGCTGCTCACCGACCCCTCGGGTGGCAGCGCGCTGCTGCTGACGATGCACTACCTCGGCGTGGACGAGTGGTCCGTGGTGCCGCTGCTGCGCGACTTCGCCACCGCCTACCAGGCCAGGACCAAGGGCCTCGCCCCCGCGTGGGAGCCGCTGCCCTTCGGCTACGCCGACTACACGCGATGGGCGCACGAGACCGACGACGGCGGACAGCTCGCCTACTGGCGGCGAGCGCTGAGCGGCCTGCCGCGCGAGCTGGCGCTGCCGTACGACAGGGCGGGCTCGAACGGCGCCGCGCGCACGGACGGCGCGCCGCGGCGGGGTGACTTCCTGCGGGTCGCCTTCGACGAGGAGTTGCAAGCGGGCATCGACAGGCTGGCCGCCGAGACCGGCGTGAGCAGGTTCATGGTGCTGCACGCGGCGCTGGCCGCGCTGCTGACCGCCAGGGGCGCGGGGACCGATCTCCCGATCGCCTCCCTGGTCGCGGGCCGCGCGGAGGATGGCCTCGCCGACCTGGTGGGGTGCTTCTTCAACACCGTCGTCCTGCGCACCGACACCTCAGGCGAGCCGGGCTTCCGCGAGCTGCTCGCCCGGGTGCGCGAGACCGACCTGGCCGCGCTCGACCGGCAGGACGTCGCCTTCGACAGGGTGGCGAGGGCCCTCGGCCTGACCGCCCCGCAGGTGATGCTGGTCCACCACGAGCAGGCCGACCTCGGCGGGCTGGTCTTCGAGCAGATCCCGACGGGCGCGCTGCTCGCCGACCTGACGCTCAGCTATTTCGAGCCGCGCGGCGACGCTCCCGTGGTGTGCCTGCTGGAGTACGCGACCGGCCTGTTCGACAGGTCCACGATCCAGTCCCTCGCGGACGACCTGGTCCGCATCCTGACGACCGAGACAAGGAGAGACGCATGAGCACCAACCCGTTCGACGACCCCGAGGGCCGCTTCCTGGTGCTGGTCAACGACGAGGGCCAGCACTCGCTCTGGCCGTCCTTCGCCGAGGTGCCCGCCGGGTGGCGGACGGTGTTCGGCGAGGAGGCCCGCGACGCCTGCCTGGAGTACGTGGAGCGAAACTGGACCGACCTGCGGCCCCGCAGCCTCGTGGAGGCCATGGAAGCGGGCGGGGCCGCGGGCTGACTAGGGCGCGCGGTGGCCCGACCAGGCCGCCCACAGCGTCGCGTAGCGCCCTCCGGCGCGCACGAGCTCGTCGTGCGTGCCGGTCTCGGCGACCCGCCCCTGGTCGAGCAGCACGACGTGGTCGGCGGAGGCGGCCTGGGTGAGCCGGTGCGCGACGACGAGAGCGGTCCTGCCCTCGATCGCGGCGGCCGCCGACGCCTCCAGGGCCCTCGCCCCGGCGCTGCCCGCCTCCGCCGTCGCCTCGTCGAGCACGACGACGGGAGGATCGGCCAGCACGAGCCTGGCCAGCGCGAGCTGCTGGGCCTGCGCGGCCGTCAGCCGGTGCCCGCCGTCCCCCACGACGGTGGCCAGGCCGTCGGGCAGCGCCCGCGCCCAGCCCAGCGCCCCCACCCGGTCGAGCGCCTCGGCCAGCTCGCCGTCGCTCGCCTCCGGCCTGGCCAGCCTGAGATCCTCGGCCAGCGGGCCGGCGAACACGTGCACCTCCTGCGTGACCAGGGCGACCGAGCGGGCAGGGCCGTCCACGGTGATCGAGCCGCTGTCCGGCGGGTGGATGCCCGCGATGAGCTTGGCCAGCGTGGTCTTGCCCGCGCCGCTCGCGCCGACCAGCGCGACGCGCTCCTTCGCCGCGAGGTCGAGGTCCACCTCGCGCAGCACGGGATGTCCGCTCCTGTAGGAGTAGCCGACGCCCCGGACGCCGACAGCGGCCGCCGCCCCCGAGGCCAGCGCCGGAGCGGGCTCGGCGGCGGCGCCGACCACGCCGACCAGCCTCGCCAGGCCAGCGCCCGCGGCCTGGGCGTCGTCGACCAGCCCGAGCGCGATGTTGATCGGGGTGAACAGGCTGTGGAAGTAGAGGGCGGCGGCGCCTGCCGTGCCGATGCTCACGCCGCCGCTCCGCACCAGCAGGAACCCGGTCACCAGCACCGCCGACAGGCCGACGAACTCCGCGAGGTTGAGCCTGGCGTAGAACCTGGTCACCAGCCTGGCGCCGCGCAGCACGAGATCCACCGCCGCCGACGACCTGGTCGCGACCAGGCCCACGTGCTCGTCGCCGAGCCCGAACGCCCGCACGGTCGAAGCACCGCCGACCGTGCCGAGCAGTTGCTGCTGCTGGGCGCCGACGGCCACGCGCTGCGCGGCGTACAGTGGGACGGCGCGCCCGGCGTACCAGCGCAGCGTGTGGATCTGGATCGGCGCGGCCAGCAGCGCGACCAGCAGGAACCTCCAGTCGAGGACGGCCAGGCCCACCAGCGTGAGCCCGATCGTCAGCACCGAGCGGGCGAGGGCGGGAAGGGCGTCGCGCACCGCGTTGGTGATCACCGAGACGTCGCCGGTGACGCGGGAGGTCAGGTCGCCGGAGCCGGCCCGCTCCAGCTGGTCGAGCGGCAGGCGCAGCGCCCTGTCCACGAAGCGTTCGCGCAGCGTGGCCAGCATGCCCTCGCCGAGCTTGGCGATCAGCGAGACGCCGATCGCGGTGGCCACGCCGTGCCCGACCGCGATGGCCGCCAGCCAGGTGACGGGCTCGGTGATCGCGGCCGCCGGGCTCGACCGGCTGACCAGATCGATGATGTGGCCCAGCACGGGGGCGGTGAGCAGGCCGATCGCCGTCGCCGCCACCAGCACGGCGAAGCCGCCGAGCGCCGTCAGCCGGTGGGGGTGGGCCAGCTCGCGCACCGCCGCCCAGGTCTGCGCCGCGTTCGCGGTGGGCAGCAGTTCGCGCTCCTCGGAGGTCGCCATGGGTCCTCTCCTCGTGGCACTCACGTCAGGACCGTGGCCCTGTAGGTCTCGTGTCCTTCGACGAGCTCGGCGTGGGTTCCGCAGGCGGGCGGGCCGCCGCCGTCCACGAACACCACGCGGTCGGCGGCGGCCAGCAGCGCGGGACTGGTGACGACCATGATCGTCGTCCGGCCCTGTCGGGCGGCCCTGACGCCGTCGGCGATCCTTGCCTCGGTGGCGGCGTCGACGGCGGTGGTGGGGTCGTGCAGGACCAGCACGGGCGGGTCGGCGGCCAGGGCCCGGGCGAGGGCCACCCGCTGGCGCTGGCCCCCCGACAGCGACAGGCCCCGCTCGGTCAGCGGGGTCAGCAGGCCGTACGGCAACGCGCCTGCCACCTCATCGGCCCCCGCGGCCACCATCGCCGTCTCGGGAGCCGGCGTCTCCGGCGGCGCGGACGCCGAGGGGGTGCCGGTTGCCGGGGTGCCGGTTACCGGGATGGCGGCGGTGATGTTGTCGAGGAGGGTGCCCTCGAACAGGTCGGCGTCGTGCTCGGCGACCACGATCGCGCGGCGCAGTTCGGCGGGGTCGAGGCCGGTCAGCGGCGCGCCGTCCAGCTCCACCACCCCCGCGTCCGGATCGGCCGTCCTGCCGAGCACCCGCAGCAGCGCGTGCGCCACCGCCGCGTCCCTCGTCACGACGCCCAGCAGCTCACCAGGAGCCACCTCGAAGCTGACCGCCCGCAGCGCGCCGTAGGAGACCTCGCGCAGCGCGATCGCACCCCTGACCGGACGCGAGGGGGTGGCCTGGCCGCCCGTCACGGCGGGCGGCGAGGACAGCACGGAGGCGATCCGCGCGGCCGACGCCCTTCCCTGCGCGAACTCGCCGTTGGCCCACGCCAGGATCGACAGAGGGCTGAGCAGGAACTGCGCGAGGCCGACCGCGGCCACCAACTGGCCGACGGTGATGTCGCCCTGGGCGGCCAGTCGTCCTCCGACCAGCGCGACGACGGCGATGAACAGGCCGGTCAGCACGAGCATGCCGCCGTCGTGCCAGGCCTGGGCGCGGGCCGCCCGCAAAGTGGCGGCCAGGGCGTCCCTGCTGGTGCGGCGGTACCTGGCGACGGCGGCGTTCTCCGCGCCGATGCCCTTGAGCACCCGCAGCCCCGCGATCAGGTCGGCCGCGACGCCCGAGGCGCGGGCGGCGCGCTCCTGCTCGGCCCCGCTGCGCCGTTCGAGCGGCTTGCCCAGCAGGTGCGCGAGCATCAGCAGCGGCGGAATGCCCAGCAGGACGAGCAGCCCCAGCGGGAGCGAGACCCGCAGGAGCGCGATCCCGCCCGCCAGCAGGCCGGCCAGCGCCGCGACGGCCGCTGCCATGGCGACGTTGACGGCGCCGACCCGTTTGGCGTCGGAGGTGGCGACGGCGACCAGCTCGCCTGGCAGCCGCCCTGTCTCGGCCCCGCCCCTGGGCTCGAGGACGCGCTCGGTCAGCTCGATCCGCAGCCGGTGCGCGGCCTGCTCGGAGGCCCGTTCGGCGGCGCGGAAGCTGAAGCGGTAGCTGGAGGACAGACCTGCGAAGACGACGGCGAGCGCGGCGATCCAGAGCAGGAGCGCGCCGCCGTCGCCCGGCGAGATGGCCTCGTCGATGACCACGCCCACCATGACGGGGACGAGGGCTTCACCGGTCTGGTGGCCGGCGGCGAGCAGGGCGCCCGCCGCGGACTGCTTCCACTGTCCGGTGACGGCGCGCCGCAGCACGTCACGGCCGTTGATGGGCACTTGCTCGTCCCTCCGGTCGCCAAGATCAGGCAAACATAAGGTAAGCCTAACCTAATGGCCGGGTCACGGGGAGGGCAGGCGGCCCGAGTCGACGGAGTCGAGCACGCGCGCCGCCCCGCCCAGGGCGGCGGCGCCGTACCCGAGGGTGGAGGCGACGATCTCGCAGCCGCCGAAGTCGGCCGCGATGCTCAGCGCCCGCGCCTGATCGGCCGCCGCGGGCAGCAGCCAGGGTGCGAGCGGCACGTAGTAGCCGCCGAGGATCACCGCGTCGGGGTCGAGCAGGTTGGCCGCGATCGCGATGCCCCTGCCGAGGTCGCGGCCCACCGTCGCGAGCTGGTCGAGGGTCGCCGCGTCGCCCGCCTTCGCCCTGCGGACGACCTCGTCGATCTCCGACTCCACCTCAGCGGGGTCGGTGGTGGAGACGAGCACGCCGATGCCCGCCACCGCCTCCAGGCAGCCCGTACGGCCGCAGCGGCACCGCGGCCCCTGCGGGTCGATCTGGATGTGCCCGATCTCGCCGCTGAAGCCCTGGCCGCCGCGGCGCAGCCGTCCGTCGAGGATGACGCCCGCGCCGACGCCCACCTCGCCGGTCAGATAGACCAGGTTGGGCGTGCCGCCGAGCGGCCCGAAGCGGTGCTCGGCCAGGACCGCCAGGTTGGCGTCGTTCTCGACCTGGATGGGGAAGCCGGGATCGCGCAGCGCCTTGGCCAGGTCGCCGGCGAGGTCGACCTCGTGCCAGCCGAGGTTGGGCGCCACCCTGACCGTGCCGTCGGTGCCGATCAGCCCGGGTACGGCGACCGCCACCCCGAGCACCTGCCGCTGGTCCTTGGTCATGCGGTTGACCACGCGCCTGGTGAGGGCGGCGACCGCGGCGACCGCCTGGGCGGGCGTGGCGGTGGCGCCGGGGAAGGCGCGCCGCCACGACAGCAGCCGCTCTCCCGACAGGTCGACGGCGACCGCGGTGAGGTAGTCGACGTTGACCTCGAGACCGATCGACGCGTACGGCGAGCCGTCGAGGACCAGCATGGTGGCGGGCCGTCCGACGCGGTTCTCCGTCAGGCCGGTCTCGCGCACGAGCCTGCGGTCGATGAGGTCGGCCACCAGGCTGGAGACCGTCGCCTTGTTGAGCCCCGTCGAGGCGGCGATGTCCGCCCTGGAGCACGGCGCGTTGTCCCGCACGAACCTCAGCACGACGGCCAGATTGGTCGCCCGGACGTCGCCGAAGTCCGCAGGCCGAGGGCCTGTTGAGGAAGTGATCAAGATCAGCCCCGTTCCCGATCGGCCTGGCAGGCCCCATCATGCCGCAACAGCGCGCCCGTTCACCAATCCGTGACGCCTTTCCCTTGTGGGAGCGGTGCCACTGGACTAATTTGTTTGGCTAGCAGACGAACTAACCTTACATGGAGGGAGCACGCCGTGACCACTCGCCGCGGATTCCTCGGGCTGGTGGGCATGAGCGCCCTGGCCCTGGCCGGCTGCGCCACGCCCAGCACCCGCAAGCCAGGCTCCGGAGGCGCCACCGCGGCAGCGGCCGACAAGCTCAAGACCCTCATCCCGACCTACGTCCCGTTCGCGGGGGTGAAGCCCGACCTGCCTGGCACCGTCTCCACCCTGCCGGGCGTCCCCGACATCAGCGGCGGCTTCACCCGCTACCCCGCCAGTCCCGCGGCGGCGCTCACGCAGAAGGCGGGCAAGGGTGGCTCCTACAAGGCGATGACCCCGCTGTGGGGTCCCCCTCCTCCTGGGCTGGCCGGCAACTCCTACTTCCAGGCGGTCAACGCCGACATCGGCGCGACGGTCGAGTTCCAGATCTCCGACGGCACCACCTACGCCGACAAGGCCATCGCCAGGCTCGCGGCGGGCGACGTGCCCGAGCTCATGGTCATCCCCAGCTGGGAGATCGAGAAGATGGCGGACTTCAACACCGCCGTCGACAGGGCCTTCGAGGACCTCACCCCCTACCTGCAGGGCGACAAGGCCAAGCCGTACGCGTTGCTGGCCAACCTGCCGACGGCGGCCTGGCAGTGGTCGGTGTGGAACGGCAAGCTCATGGGCGTCCCCTACCCCACCGAGCCCTTCCCCTTCGCGCTGCTCTACCGCAAGGACGAGTTCGAGAAGAACGGATGGAACCAGAGCCCGAAGAGCGCCGAGGAGCTCTACCAGCTCGGCAAGGAGATCACCGACCCCAAGGCCAGGCGCTGGGCGTTCGGCGACATCCACGAGATGGCCTGGCCGATCTTCAAGGTGCCCCAGGATTGGCGGCTCGAGGGCGGCAAGCTCGTGCACAAGTACGAGACGCCCGAGTGGCAGCTCATGCTGGAGTGGATGCGCAAGCTCTTCGCCGAGGAGCTCATCCATCCCGACGTGGCCAGCAGCAAGGGCGCCAACGAGAAGGAGCTCTTCGCCGCCGGCAAGATCGTGGTCTACCGCGACGGCCTCGGCGGCTGGAAGGAGCTGCTGCAGCAGCACACACCCAAGAACCCGTCGTTCGAGCTGGGCGCCTTCCCCGTGTTCGCGCACGACGGCGGGACGCCGATCATGTACCACAACAACGCCGCAGGCATCTTCACCTTCATCAGGAAGGGCCTGCCCAAGGCGCAGGTCGAGGAGTTGCTGTCGATCCTGAACTGGTGCGCGGCGCCGTACGGGACCAAGGAGTACGAGCTGTCGAACTTCGGGGTCAGGGGCAAGCACTTCGAGCTCGACGCCGCCGGCACCCCCAAGCTGACCGAGCTCGGCACCAAGGAGGTCGCCTACACCTACGGCTTCCTCGGCGGACGCCCGCTGTACGTGGACTGGCCCTTCCCCGAGGCGGCCAAGGCCAACGTGGAGTGGCAGAACGCCACCTTCCCCTTCATCGAGAAGACCCCCTTCGACGGCATCAGGGTGCAGCGGCCCTCCAAGTACTCAGGCCTGCAGGTGCCGACCGAGGACAAGTTCACCGACATCATGCGCGGACGCCGCCCCGTCGGCGACGCCAAGCAGATCGTGACCGAATGGAAGCGCGACGGAGGCGACGAGGCGCGCGAGTTCTACATGAAGGTCCTGCGGGACAACGGCCGTGCTTGAGCAGGCCGAACGCTCCGGGCCTGCGGGCGACCTGACCTCGCCCGCAGGCACCGGTCGCCGCCGGGGGAAGGCGTCGGCGCTGCGGGTCAGGCTGCGGCGCGACTGGCAGCTGCTGCTGATGGTCTTCCCCGCCATCGGGCTGCTGCTGCTGTTCCACTACGTGCCGCTGCTCGGCAACGTGATCGCCTTCCAGGAGTACTCGCCCTACGTGGGCATCGGCGACAGCCCCTGGGTGGGCCTGGCCAACTTCCAGTGGCTGCTCATGGACGAGAGCTTCTGGCAGGCGACGCTCAACACCCTGTTCATCACCGCCTTCCAGCTGATCTTCTACTTCCCCGTGCCGATCGCGCTGGCGATCCTGCTGGACAGCGTGGCCAGCAGGCGGCTGCGCATGCTCATCCAGAACATCGTCTACATGCCGCACTTCTTCTCATGGGTGCTGGTCGTCACGCTGTTCCAGCAGATGTTCGGAGGCGCGGGACTGCTGGCGCAGACGCTGCGCGCCAACGGCTACCAGGGCGTCGACATCATGACCAACCCCGACACCTTCGTCATGCTGGTCACCGCCGAGTCGGTGTGGAAGGACGCCGGCTGGGGGATGATCATCTTCCTGGCCGCCCTGGCCGCCATCGACCAGAACCTCTACGAGGCCTCGGCCGTGGACGGCGCCTCCCGCTGGCGGCGCCTGTGGCACATCACGCTGCCGGGGCTGCGTCCGGTGATCATCCTGCTGCTGATCCTCAGGCTGGGCGACGCGCTGAACGTCGGCTTCGAGCAGTTCTTCCTCCAGCGGGACGCGGTCGGCCGCGACGCCGCCGAGGTGCTCGACACCTTCGTCTACTGGCGCACGATGCTGACCGGCGAGTGGAGCTACGGCGCGGCGGCCGGGCTGGTCAAGGGGCTGGTCGGCCTGATCCTCATCCTGGTGGCCAACAAGCTGGCCCACCGCTTCGGCGAGCAGGGAATCTACAAGCGATCATGAATGTCTGGGAAGAGAAGCCCTCGAGGCTCGGACGGCTGGCGAAGGGCGCGATCCTCACCGCCATCGCGGTCTGCGTGCTGTTCCCCCTCTACATGGTGGTGCTGACCAGCCTGTCCACCCAGGACGCGGTGGCCAGGGCCGGCGGCCTGGTGACCGTGCCGGGCGAGCTGTCCCTGGGCGCCTACCAGGAGCTGTTCTCCGGCGGCGTGGTCAGCAGGGCGGCGATGGTCAGCGTCGGGATCACCGTCGTCGGCACGCTGATCAGCGTCACGGTCACCGCGCTGGCCGCCTACGGCCTGTCGCGGCCCGGCTCGGTGATGCACAGGCCGCTGCTGTTCCTGGTGCTGCTGACCTTCCTGTTCAGCCCCGGCATCATCCCCAAGTACCTGCTGGTCAGCTCGATCGGGCTGATCGACTCCTACTGGGCGCTGATCCTGCCCGGCGCGGTGGCCGCCTTCAACCTGGTGGTGATGCGCGCGTTCTTCATGAGCATCCCGCAGGAGGTCATGGACAGCGCCCGCATCGACGGGGCGAGCGAGTTCACCGTCCTGCGCAGGATCGTGCTGCCCATGTCGAAGGGCGTCACGGCGGTGATCGCGATGCTGTACGCCGTGGGGTACTGGAACAACTTCTTCGACGCCGTCCTCTACCTCAACGACAACGCCAAGTGGCCCCTGCAGATGGTGCTCAGGCAGTACGTGCTGCAGGGCCAGTCGATGTTCGTCGGCCAGGGCGGCGACACCACGATCGCGGGCCGGGCGCTGCCGCCCGACCTGGCCATCAAGATGTCGATCGTGGTGGTGGCGCTGCTGCCGGTCCTGGTGGTCTACCCGTTCGTGCAGAAGCACTTCACCAAGGGAGTGATCATCGGGGCGATCAAGGGCTGAGGCGCCACTCGTCCAGGAACTCCTCGATGTCGTAGGGCATCAGGTTGAGCGGCGGCCCTGACATCGCCTTGCGGTTGCCCTCGACGATCTTCTCGTTGATCTCTTCGAGAATGCGTCTGACCTCGGCCTCCGTGGTGGCCCCCCGCGCCTGCGCCAGGGCGGCGTGGGCCTCCTTGCGCAGGGCCAGGGAGGGCGGCAGCGGCATGGACAGGTTCTCCTCCGCCAGCTTCCTCTTGACCCACCACAGCTCGTCGGCGATCTCGTTCCTGTCGGGCAGCGGTTTGCCCGCGCCCGGAAGGTTGTCGAACTCGCCGCGCTCCTGCGCTTCGCGGATCTGCCTGTCGATCAACGTCTCGAAGCGATCGGTCATGGGCGTTCCTCCCGCGTCTCAAGGGACCTCTCCATCCTGACACGCGCCGGCCCCGCCCCCTCAGCCGGAGGCGGCCAGCGCGGGAACAACCCTGAGGGAGGGCGTGGCGGGGGCGACCGTTCCCAGATCGAGTAAGGCCGAGGGATGTGGTCACATCTCGGCGGTGAGCCTGGCGATGGCGCGCATCTTGTTCATGGCGTCGAGGGCGGCGACCTTGTACGACTCGGCCAGCGTCGGGTAGTTGAACACCGCGTTGACCAGGTAGTCGACCGTCGCCCCGCACCCCATCACGGTCTGCCCGATGTGCACGAGCTCAGTGGCGCCCGTGCCGAACACGTGGACCCCGAGCAGCCGCCTGTCCTCCGAGGAGACCAGCAGCTTGAGCATGCCGTACGAGTCGCCGATGATCTGGCCCCTGGCCAGCTCCCTGTAGCGGGAGATGCCCACCTCGAACGGGATCCTCTCGCGGGTCAGCTCGTCCTCCGACTTCCCGACGAAGCTGATCTCCGGGATGGTGTAGATCCCGATCGGCTGCAGTTCGCTCATGTCGGGGACGGGCTCGCCGCAGGCGTGCTGCGCGGCGAGCCTGCCCTGCTCCATCGAGGTGGCCGCCAGCGCGGGAAAGCCGATCACGTCGCCGACGGCGTAGATGTGCGGGACGGGGGTGGCGTAGTCGGCGTCGACCCTGATCCGGCCGCGATCGTCGGCGGACAGGGCCCGCGGCCTCCAGGCAGAGCTCGGCCGTCTTGCCCTGGCGTCCCGCCGAGTACATGACGCAGTCGGCGGGGATCTTCTTGCCGCTCTCCAGGAGGGTCAGCGCCCCGCGCGGCCTGCGCTCGACGGCGGCGACGCTCTCGCCGAAGCGGAAGGTGACGGCCAGGTCCCTGAGGTGGTACTTGAGCGCCTCGACGATCTCCAGGTCGCAGAACTCCAGCATCCGCTCGCGACGCTCCACGACCGTCACCTTGGTGCCGAGCGCGGCGAACATCGAGGCGTACTCGATGCCGATGACCCCCGCCCCGACGACGACCATCGTCTCGGGGACCCGGTCGAGGTGCAGGATCGCGTCGGAGTCGATGACCGTGCGGTCGTCGAACTCCACGGTGGAGGGACGGGCGGGCGACGTGCCGGTGGCGATCACTATCTTCTCGGCCGTGACCTTCCGCTCCTCCTCGCCCGTGACGCCGATGGTGTGCGCGTCGAGGAAGCGGCCCGTCCCCTGCAGCAGGGTGACGTGGTTGCGGGCCAGCTGGCTGCGGATGACCTGGATCTCGCGCCCCATGACGTGCTGGGTGCGCATCCCGAGGTCGGCGACGGTGATCTCCTCTTTCACCCGGTAGCTGGCGCCGTACAGCTCCCGCTGGTTGAGGCCGGTGAGGTAGAGCACGGCCTCGCGCAGCGTCTTGGACGGGATCGTGCCGGTGTTGATGCACACCCCGCCCAGCATGTGCGTCTTCTCGACGACGGCCGTGCGCCTGCCGAGCTTGGCGGCGGCGATGGCCGCCTTCTGCCCACCGGGACCCGACCCGAGCACAAGGAGATCGAAGTCGTACATCGGTGCAGGCCTCCCAGCCGATGGACTCTCCCGGCGGTTCGCCGGCAGTTCCATTGCAACACGCGCGGACGCCCGGGAGAACGGCACCGATCAGGCGGGCTAGGCCGAGGTTCCCGCCATGACCCTGTCGACGATCGCCGTCGCCCCCTCCTGCCTGGCGCAGTGGGCGCAGCAGAACCAGCGCCTGTTCGCCTCGACGCCATGACCGATGATCTTCTGGCCGCAGTGCTCGCAGATGGGCGCCATCGCCTGGATGGCGCACTGGAAGGAGTCGAAGGTGTGCACCGCGCCCTGGGCGTGCACCTCGAAACTCATGTCGTAGTCGTTTCCACACACTTCGCAGACGGCCATGTCGCTCCTCCGATCAGGGATCCTCCAGCGGAGATACCCAGGTGGGGCGGCGCATGCGTGCCTCCGGCGAAGTCTTGGCCGATGATCTACCGGCGGGGCTAGAGCGTGGCGCCGCCGTCCACCACCAGGTCGGTGCCGACGGTGAAGCCCGCCTCGGGAGAGGCCAGGTAGAGCACGGCCGCGGCGATCTCCTCCAGCCTGCCGACCCTGCCCACCGGCACCGCCGACCTCATCCGCTCGTCGCGCTGCTCCACGCTCTCCCCTGGGCGCATGGACATCGCGGTCGCCGCGGGGCCGGGGCTGACGGCGTTGATGCGCACGCCCTCGGCGATGTACTCCAGCGCCGCGGCCTTGGTCAGCGCGCTCACCGCGGCCTTGGAGGCGATGTAGGCGGCCATGCCGCTGTAGCGCTTGTGCGCGCCCAGGTTGGAGGCGGTGTTCACGATGACGCCGCCGCCGGAGCGGCGCATGTGCTCGATCTCGTGCTTCATCGACAGCCACACGCCTGTCACGTTCACGTCCATGACGCGGGCCCAGGTCGCCTCGTCCAGGTCGGTGACCGCCCCGCCGGCGAAGACGCCCGCGTTGTTGAAGGCGATGTCGAGGCGGCCGTGCCTGGCGACCGTCTGCTCGACCATCGCCGCGGCGCCGCCCGAGGTGCTCACGTCGGCGATCACGTGGCTCGCCGACCCGCCGGCGTGCTCGATCAGCTTCACCGTCCCGGTCAGCGGCTCGGCGCCGCGCCCTGCCACCACGACCGTGGCCCCCTCGGCCGCGAACGCCTGGGCGGCGGCCCTCCCGATGCCCGATCCGCCGCCGGTGACGAGTACGACCTTGCCGTTGAAACGCATGACCACTCCTATCGAGAACGAGTGGTCTTGAATATGCCCTATCTGGAACGAACGGTCAAATATCCGAGGAGCAGGGGCACGCCGAGCGCCCCGAGCAGCGCCAGCGCCACGGGCAGCGAGAACGCCGCGCTCAACCCCGCCACCAGCAGCGGGCTGATGACGAACCCGGTGTAGGAGATGGTCGAGACGGCCGAGACCAGCGTCCCTTCCTCGTCGCCGACCGCGGCCCTGCTGAGCATCGCGGGCACCAGCGGCCCGAGCGCGAGCCCGGTGATCGCGAACCCGACCAGTGACAGCCAGGCCGTGGGAGCCAGCCCCGCCAGGACGATGCCGCCACCGCCGCCGAGCCCCGCCAGCACGTAGAGCGGGCGCAGCCCGAGCCTGGGAAAGGCCTGCGCGGTCAGGCGGCCCGCGGTGAGCGCGCCCATGTAGGCGGCGGGCGCCGCGCTGGCCAGCAGCGCGGAGGCCGAGCGGAAGTCCTCCAGCAGCAGGACCGACCACTGCTCGACCGAGTTCTCGATGATCAGCGCGAACGCGGCGAGCACACCGAGCAGCAGGGCGTGCCGCCAGGCCCCCTTCGGTCTGCTGTCGGCCACCGGCTGCACGCCCCTGCCGAGCGGCAGCCCCATCGCCAGCGCCGCGCAGGCCAGCACCAGGACGGCGATGACCGCCAGCACCTGCGCGGGGCCGTACCCGAGAGAGCGGGCCAGCCCCGTGGCGGGAGCGGCCACGATCACGGCGACGGGGAAGGCGGCGTGCACGGTCTGGAAGAGCCTGCCGCCGGACTCACGCTCGGCCCTGCCCGTGGCGGTGTTGAGCGCGATGTCGAGGGCGCCGCTGGCCGCGCCGAGCCCGACCAGGGCCAGGCCCAGCGCCAGCGGGGTCGTGACCAGCCCGATGCCCGCCGCCGCCAGCGCGAACAGCGCGGTGCTGACGGCCAGCGCGATCCGCTCCCTGCCCCTGACCAGCCGGCCGGTGAGCGCCATCGCGGGGATGGCGCCCACGGGCACACCGGCCAGCGCCAGACCCAGGTCCGCGTTGGTGGCGCCGACCTGGGTCTGCACGGCCGGCAGCAGCGCCGACCACGACCCCCAGAAGACACCCCAGACCGCGCAGACCGCGACGAGCCTGGCCAGCGTCATGCGAGCGTGAAGGTGCCGACCCTGACGTCGCCGGTGAAGACGAGGTAGACGTCGTGGACGCCACGGACCGGAGTGATCGGTGTCATGGCCGTAGCGTATGTGTAGACATCACCCGTCGCAGGCGCTTGGAGCGTGCCGAGCAGCCTGCCCGTCGGCGAGCCGAGCCGCACCTCGACGGAGCCGCCGGTCACGGAGGCGAGCTGCGCGGTGAAGGTCGAGCCCAGCCTGGAGTCCTTGAAGGCCAGCCAGTCCCCCGCCTTGCCGCCCACGGCCTCGCCGCGCTCCTTGCTGAGATCAACCAGCCGCACGCCCTTGTAGTCGTCGAAGTCGATGGCCCTGGTCGGCTTCGACAGCTCCCGCGGAGGGATCCGCTCCCCCGCGACCTGAAGGGTGGCGCGCTGTCTGATCGCCGAGGACGAGCCGCCGACCAGCACGTCGTGGGTGGCGCTCTCGACCGTCCATCTGCCTCTGGTGACGTCCCAGAGCGCCAGGTCCTCCTTCTTGAGCGTGAACCGCACCTCGCGGCTCTCGCCGGGCCGCAGCGAGATGCGCTGGAAGCCGCGCAGCTGCTTGACCGGCTGGACCACGCGGGAGCGCTGCTGGTGGGTGTAGAGCTGGACGACCTCGTCGCCCGCCCTCGACCCTGTGTTGGTGACCCTGACGCTGACCTGCCCGTCCTTGGTGACCTTCAGTCCCTGGTAGCCGAACGTGGTGTAGGACAGGCCGTGACCGAAGGCGTAGAGGGGGTCGCCCCGGTGGTACAGGTAGGTCATCCCGGTCTTGGTGATGTCGTAGTCGAGGATGTCAGGCAGGTCGCTGGAGCGGTACCACGTCTGGGTGAGCCGTCCTGCGGGGTTGACCTCGCCGAAGATCGCGTCGGCCACCGCGTGCCCCGTCTCCGGGCCGGCGTGCGTGGTCCACAGCAGCGCCTTGGCGGTGACCGTCACCGGGTAGCTCGTCTCCAGCACCACGACCGTGTTCGGGTTGGCCCGCTGCACGGCCTCGATCAGGCGCAGCTGGGAGGCGCCGAGGGTGAGGTCGGCCCTGTCGTGGAGCTCGCGTCCCGCGACGAACGGGTGGCTGCCCACCACCACGACCGCCGCGTCCGCGCCCTTGGCCGCCTCGACGGCCTGCTTCACGCCGTCGGAGACGACCTCCATGGCGAAGCGGGCCGCGTCGGCCTTCGCCCCCATCGCCAGCGTGCCGTCCTCGCGGACGGTGAGGTAGTGCTCGGGGATCGACCACCAGCTCTCGTTGACCTCGTAGCCGACGTACTGGATCAGGTAGGAGCCGTCGCCCTGCTTCTCGAAGCGGAACTGCTGCTGGACGAACCAGCCGTCGGGCTCGTCGGAGTTGGCGAGGAAGGTGCCCCAGTTGCCGGTCAGCAGCTTGCCGCTGGCGGCGTTGCGCAGGGTGGAGACGCCGCCCGTCCAGTCGGTGAGGTCCCACTGGGCGGCGGCCGTCCTGTCGGATCCGACCGTGACGGCCTGCGCGAGGTCGGCGGAGGCGGTGACGTACTTGCCGGTGGCGGTGTGCCTGAGCGCGACCCTGTCGAGCGCGTCGAGCCCGGTCACCTGCGCGCGCTCGGCCAGAGCCCGCTTCGGGGTCACCTGGTACGGCAGCGCGCCGCCGTACCAGTCGCGGTGCAGCCTGTCCTGCAGCGGTCCGACGACCGCCACGGATCTGGTCCTGTCCTGGTCGAGCGGCAGCCTGCCGTCGTTGCGCAGCAGCACCATGGCCTCGGCGGCGGTGCGCCTGTTGAGCGCCCTGTGCGCGGGCGAGTCCACGACCTCTTTGGTGATCTTCGCGTAGGGGCCGCCACCGGGGTCGGCGTGGCCGAGCCTGATCCTGATCGACAGGACGTGCCGTACGGCGGTGTCGATGTCGGCCTGCGTGATCAGGCCGCGCTCCAGCGCCGCCTTGATGGAGGCGGTCATCGGGGCGGTGTCCATGCCGTCGACGGTGAAGCTGTCCTGGCCGGCCTTGAGCGTGGCGGCGTAGGAGGTCGGCTCGTCGGGGTAGTAGTTCTCGACCTGGTAGAGGGCCTGGGGCGCCCACGCGTCGCTGACGTTGTAGAGGACCTTGTCGGTCCAGGTGCGCACGACCTCGTCCTGGTCGGGGTTGACGGTGTTCGGGCGGCCGTTGACGAGGTTGTAGGAGCCCATCACCCCCGTGGCGGCGTCCGCGCTGATGGCGGGCTTGAAGGCGGCCTCGTCGTACTCGTGCTTGACCCTGGGCGGCAGGTTGGAGGAGGTCAGGGAGCGCTGGTACTCGTTGTTGTTGGCCAGGTAGTGCTTCAGCACGGGGGCCGTCTTCAGGTACACGGGGTCGTCGCCCGACAGCCCCTTGCCGTAGGCGGTGGAGATGGCGCCGGTCAGCAGCGGGTCCTCGGAGTAGCCCTCCTCGTTGCGTCCCCAGCGCGGGTCGCGCAACAGGTTGACCACCGGCGCCCACACCTGCGTGCCCCACAGCTCGGGATTCTCGGCCGCGTAGCCGCGCACCTCGTCGCCGGTGGCCGCGCCGACCCGCTTGATCAGCTCGGGGTTCCAGGTGGAGGCCAGGCCGACGGCCTGCGGGAAGATCGTGCCGCTGGCGAACTTCTGCTTCCACCCGTCGCCGTGGTCGTTCGACCAGCCCACACCGTGCAGGGCCTCGGTGCCGTTCTTGTGGTACGGCAGGCCGAGGCGCGGTATCGCCTCCTGCGACTGGTGCAGCAGCGAGATCTTCTCGTCGGGCGTGAGCCTGCCGAGCAGGTCCTCCACCCGCTCGGCCAGCGGCCTGGACGGATCCTGGTAGACGGGCGCGTCGGTCGTGAAGGCCGACAACGACACGACGAGGGCAAGTGCTAAGAGAGCTCGCTTCACTTGATCGCTCCTACGGTGACGCCGCGGGTGAGTGTGCGCTGGAAGATGAGGAAGAAGGCGACCGCGGGGACGATCCCGAGCAGCGCGGCGGCGCTGGACATCGTGGCGTCCATCATCTTCTCGCCCTGGAGCAGGCCGAGGACGACGGGCACGGTCTGGTTGTCGTTGGAGACCAGGAAGATCAGGGGCAGGAAGAACTCGTTCCACGTCCAGATGAAGAAGAAGATCATCAGGACGCTCAGCGTCGGGCGGCTGATCGGGACCACCACCGACCACAGCGCTCTGAAACGACCCGCGCCGTCGATGTGGGCCGCGTCGAGGATCTCCCTGGGGAACTGGCCGAGGACGGCGCTGAGCAGGTAGGTGCCGAAGGCCGACTGGATCACCGTGAAGATGATGATCACGGCCAGCCTGGTGTCGTAGAGGCCCGTCGCCTTGGCCAGGTAGTAGAGCGGGTAGACCAGCGCCTCCTGCGGCAGGGTGTTGGCCGCGAGGAAGACCACGAGCACCCACATCCTGCCGCGCACCCTGCCGATGCCGATGGCGTAGGCGTTCAGCACCGACAGCAGCACCGCGAGCACGGCGACGCTGCCGCTGATGAGCGCGCTGTTGAACAGCTTCTCCCCGAAGTCGACCCTGGTCCAGAAGTCGGCGACCGCCTCGAGGGAGAGCCCCTCGGGCAGGGAGAAGGGGCCGTTGGCGGTGTAGTCGCGCTTGGACTTGACGGCGTTCAGCGCGACGATCACGAACGGCGCGACCATGGCCAGCGCGAGCACGGCGAGCGAGGCCGTCAGGGCGCCCCTTCTCATTCGCGCTCCTGCAGGCGTAGGAAGGCGACGGTCACCAGCAGGATGACCAGCGCGAGCACGGTGGCGATCGCCGAGCCGTAGCCGACGTTGAGCCGCTCGAAGAAGTTGAGATAGGAGAAGTAGGAGGGCACCATCGTGGCGTTGCCAGGCCCTCCCCTGGTCAGCACGTAGATCGGGCCGAAGACCTTCAGCGCGGCGATCGTGCAGGTCAGCAGCACGACGAAGATCTCGGGCCTGATCTGCGGGATCGTGACGTGCCAGAACCTGCGCCACCAGGAGGCCCCGTCGAGCTGTGCGGCCTCGTAGAGGGCGGGGTCGACGCGCTGGAGCCCGGCCATGAAGATCACGACGGGGTAGCCGAGCTGGAACCACACCATGACGGCCATGACGGTGGGCAGGGCGTAGCCGGGGTCGCCGAGCCAGTTGCGGTCCAGGCCGAGCGGGCCGAGCAGCTCGTTGAGCGCGCCGTACGACGGGTTGAGCAGCCAGCCCCAGACCACGCCCGCGACCGCCACCGGCAGCACCTGGGGCAGGTAGTAGGCGGCGCGCAGCACGCTGGGCAGGCGCCTGCCGCGCAGGGTGAACAGCGCGGCCGCCAGCACCAGGCCTAGCAGCGTCGGCACGACCGCCATGGCGACGATCAGCGCCACGTTGTGCTGGAAGGACTGCCAGAACCGCTCGTCCCTCAGCAGCCGCGCGTAGTTGTCGAGGCCGATCCAGCGCGGCGCCCCCACCCCCGACCAGCGGGTGAAGCTCGCCGCCACGTTCATGCCGAACGGCACGACGATGACGGCGAGGATCAGCACCGCGCTGGGCGCCAGGTAGAGCCAGTAGCCCCTGCCCGCCCTAGTCGCCGACATCGGCGAGGTTGTCGTTGTACGGCCCCGCCAGCTCGTCGAGCACCTGCTGCGGCGTCTTGGTGGCGTTGATGAGCTCCTGCACGCCCGCGACGAGCACGTCGTAGTAGCCGGGGGCGGGCCAGTCGGGGTAGAAGGCGAGGCCGTCCTGGCCCGCGAGCCTGCCGAAGTTCTCGATCAGCTCCTTGCTCTTGGGGTCGGTGATGGCCGAGGTGTCGGCGGCCACGGGGATGCCGCCCGAGTTGCCGAGGAGGTTCTGGATCTCCTTGCTCATCGTGATGTCGATGAAGTCGTAGGCGAGCTCCTTGTTCTTCGCGCGCTCGGGCACGACCCACAGGTTGCCGCTGGAGCCCGGTGCCATGCGGCTGCCGGGCCACAGGAAGGTGCCCCACTCGAAGTCCTTCACCGTGGACTGCACGGTGCCGTACCACCAGCTGCCTGACACCATCATCGGGAACTTGCCGGCCATGAACGCGTCGCCCATGTCCTGGGCCTTGAGCCCGGCGGCGTCCTTGCTGATGTAGCCCTTCTTGACCCAGTCGGCCATGGTCTGGGCGGCGTAGGTGAGCTCGGGGCCCTTGAAGTCGGTCCTGCCCTGGTAGAGCTGGTAGGCGTTGACCCACGGGCGCTGCGCCTTGCTGAGCGCGAGCTGGTAGAAGACCTGCTGGGCGGGGTACTCGGCGCCGCCCATGGCCAGCGGTGTCTGGTCCTTGGCGACGAAGGCGTCCATCACCTTCGTGAACTCCTCGAAGGTCGTGGGCACCTCGAGCCCGGCCTTCTCGAAGAGCTTCTTGTTGTAGTAGACCATGACGAACTCGCCGTAGTTGGGCACGCCGTACCAGTTGCCCGACCCCATGATGCCGCGCTCGTCGTACCTGGCGGTGGTCTGCAGGCTGCCGGTCAGCAGCTTGTCCCAGCCCCGCTCGGCCGCCTCGGCGCTGAGGTCGGTGAGCAGTCCGGCCTTGGCCAGCGCGCCCGCCGTGGCGTTGCCCTTGTTGTACTCGGTCAGGTCGGGGGCGGCGTCGGAGTTGAGCACCTGCGAGGCGGTCTTCTGCATCGCCTCGAACCCCTTCTCCTCGAACTTCACCTTCACGCCGGGGTGCGTGGCCTCGAACTTCTTGATCGCCTCGGCCCACGCCTTGGCCATGGCGCTGTCGGGGCCCTCGTAGTGCCACAACGTGAGGGTCTTGGCCTCCTGCGGTGAGGGGGCTTCGGCCGTGGCGCCGCAGGCGGTCAGCACCAGGGTGGCCGCGACGGCCAGCGCTAGTCTGCGCATCGTCATCTCCTGAACGAGACCCGCTTGGGCCCCGTGCTCGTCAGGACACCGCGGGTGCGGGTGACCGTGGTCTCCCCGTCGGTGTCGTGGATGGTGGTACGGCCGTCGCCGTCCCCGAAGGAGACGACGGTGATCTCGGGGTGGTCGCCCACGGTGTCGCCGGGCTCGGCGGTCGGGATCAGGGCGCCGTGCCGGACGAACAGCGGGATCTGGTCGAGCGGCTTGATCACGGTCACGTAGCGCCCGCCGGTCAGCGTCTCGCCGCTCCACCAGTCCACCCAGTCGCCCTGCGGCAGGTAGACCTGGCGCTCGCCGGTGGGCGAGGTCATGGGCGCCACGAGCAGGTCACGGCCCAGCAGGTACTCCAGGTCGGCGCGCCAGGCGACGGGGTCGTCCGGATGGTCGACGCACAGCGCGCGCATCATGGGCGTCCCGGTGCGCGCCGACTCGACGGCCGCGGAGTAGAGGTAGGGCATCAGCGAGTACCTGAGCCTGATCGCCGCCCTGACCTCCTCCTCGACGGCGGGGAACTCCCACGGCTCGCGGCTGGTCGTGCCGTGGAAGCGGACCAGCGGCGACAGCGCGCCGAACTGCGCCCAGCGCACGTAGAGGTCGTCGGAGGGGGTGCCGGTGAAACCTCCCGCGTCGTGGCTCCAGAACGGGATGCCCGACAGGCCGTGCGACAGGCCGCCGCGGATGGTCGAGCCCATGGCGGCGTAGCTGGTGGCGATGTCGCCGCTCCACTGCGCGCTGTGCCGCTGGCCGCCGAGGAAGGAGGAGCGGGCCCAGACCAGGGTGTGACCGTGCACCTCCCTGGTGACCTCCGCCACGGCGTCGTTGAAAAGCAGCGAGTAGACGTTGTGCAGTTCGAGGCCGCTCATGCCGTTGTGCGCCCGCGCGTCGTGCGGCACGCCCTCGGCGAAGTCGGTCTTGAAGACCTGCACGCCCTGCTGGAGCAGCGGCCTGAGCAGTCCCTGGAACCAGGCGACCGCCTCGGGGTTGGTGAGGTCGACGAAGGCGCAGGCGGGGTAGGAGCCGTGCCAGCAGTCCGCGACGTACACCTCTCCTTCCTGGTTCTTCAGGAAGTAGTCGGTGGCCTCGGCGAAGAGCGGGCTGAGGTGGGAGACGTAGGGGTTCATCCAGAGGCAGACCTTGAAGCCCATCCCGTCCAGCTCGGCCAGCATGGCGTCGGGGTCGGGGAAGCGGTCGGGGTCCCAGCGCAGGTCGGACCAGTGGCCCTCGGTCTGCCAGTAGGTGTCGAGGTGGAGCACGTCGCAGGGGATGCCGCGCTCGCGGATCTTCTTCGCCCTGTCCAGCACGCGTTCCTGGGTGTCGACGAAGAAGCCCGAGGAGATCCAGGTGCCGAACGCCCACTTCGGCGGCAGCGCCGGACGGCAGGTCAGCAGGTCGAACCGGTCGAGCACCTCCGAGGGGGTGGGCCCCGCGATGACGTAGTAGTCGATGAGGTCGTCGGGGACGATGATCTGCACGGTGCTGTGCGTGGTCTGGCAGACGTCGAACTCCGTCGGCAGCCCGCTGTCGACCAGCAGCCCGTAGCCCCTGCTCGACAGGTAGAACGGCACGTTCTTGTAGGCGCGCTGCGACTCGGCGCCGAAGGCGTCGAAGTTCCACATCAGGGGGCGCTGGCCGCGCTTGTCCAGCGGGGTGAAGGACTCACCGAAGCCCGCGAACGCCTCGTCGGGCGCCGCCACGAGGCTCTCGTGGTAGGCGACGGGGCCCGTGGCCAGGGAGCGGCCGAAGGGCAGGGTCCTGAGCCTGCCGCTGATGTCGGTGTGGCCGGGGTCCTGCTCGGTCAGCAGCCCGCCGGCCGCGTCGGTGAAACGCAGGTGGAAGGGGGCCAGCGTGATCTCGGCGCGGACGGCTCCCGCGTCCACGACGAGCCGGCCGGAGCCGCCGTCGAGCCCCTCCAGTGTGGCGGGGTGGGCGCCGGGACTGACCAGGGCGATGGCGCGGGAGGAGCGGGTCCGGGCGTCGGCGTCCTGGGCGAGCCGCACCCTGATCACGCCCTCGCCCGCCGCTCCCACCTGCACCACCAACGTCTCCTCCGCGCCGGTGAACGCCTTGAGCGTGACGCCCTCCCCGTCGGCGGCGACGACCTCGGCGCGCGTCACCGCGGACAGCCCCTCCTCGCCGCGCTCGCGGACCGGCAACTCGGGCGGGTCGGCGACGAAGTACTCGTGGGGGACCAGCGGGGGCCGGTACGGCATGGGGCACTCCTTCGAGGGGCTGCGTTGAGCTTTAATTAGTTTGCTTGCTATACCAACAAACGTCAACGGAAATCCCAGGGAGCGCGATGTTCTACGGCGGCGACTACAACCCCGAGCAGTGGCCGGAGGAGGTCTGGAAGGAGGACGTCGCGCTGATGCGGCGCGCGGGGGTGAACCTGGTGACCGTGGGCGTCTTCTCGTGGGCCAGGCTCGAACCCTCGCCGGGCGTGTACGACTTCACCTGGCTCGACACCGTCATGGACCTGCTGCACGAAGGCGGCGTCCAGGTGGACCTGGCAACGCCGACCGCCTCTCCCCCTCCGTGGTTCTCACTCCTGCACCCGGACGCGCTGCCGGTCACGGCCGAGGGGACGCGCCTGACGCACGGCAGCAGGGACACCTACTGCGTCAGCGCGCCGCCGTACAGGCAGGCCTCGATGTCCATCGCGAGGGCGCTGGCCGAGCGCTACCACGCGCATCCGGCGCTGGCGATGTGGCACGTGCACAACGAGTACGGGACGCGGTGCCACTGCGACCACGTGGCCGCCGCGTTCAGGCAATGGCTGGAGATCAGGTACGGCGCGCTGGCGGCGCTGAACGAGGCGTGGACGACCGCGTTCTGGAGCCAGGGCTACTCGGCGTGGGAGCAGGTGACGCCGCCGCGCGCCACCCAGTACCTGCCCAACCCCTCGCAGGCCCTCGACTTCAGGCGCTTCCTGTCCGACGAGCTGCTCGGCCACTTCACCGCGCAGCGGGACCTGCTGAAGTCCTTCACCCCGCACCTGCCGGTGACCACGAACTTCGTCTTCGGCGACTGGGTGCCGGTGAACCACCAGAGGTGGGCGAGGGAGGTGGACGTGGTCGCGATCGACCACTACCCGTCGGGACCCGGCACGACGGCCGTGGAGGAGGGCGCGTTCGCCGCCGACCTGGCGCGCTCGTGGGCGGGAGGACGGCCGTGGCTGCTGATGGAGCAGGCGGCGGGGGTGGTCTACACCGGCGCCCGGATGGTGGCCAAGCGCGAGGGCGAGACGATCAGGCACAGCATGCAGCACGTGGCGAGAGGCGCGGACGGCGTGCTGTTCTTCCAGTGGCGCGCCTCGAGGGGCGGCGCCGAGCAGTGGCATGCGGGGATGGTGCCGCACGCGGGCCCCTCCTCCCGCCTGTTCGGCGAGATCTGTGAGCTCGGCGCGCTGCTCTCGGACACCGAGGCCGACGGCGAGGTCGCCGCCGAGGTCGCGCTGCTCTGGGACGCGGAGGCGTGGTGGGCGCTGGGATCGCCCGGCCTGCCCTCCCTCGAGCTCGACTACCTCGACGCGCTGCGGCAGGCCCACCGCGTGCTCTACCACCACGGCCACACCGCCGACTTCGCCGCGCCCTCGGCCGACCTGTCGCGCTACCGCGCGGTCCTGGTGCCCAGCCTCTACCTGCTCTCCGACGCCGACGCCGCCAACCTGGCCCGCTACGTCGAGGCGGGCGGGACCCTGGTCGTCTCCTTCTTCAGCGGCGTGGCCGACGAGCACGCCAGGGTACGGCTGGGCGGCTATCCCGGAGCCCTGCGCGACGTGCTGGGCGTCAGGGTGGAGGAGCTGCGCCCCCTCGACGGGCCGGTGTCGCTGACGCACGGCCTGACCGGCACGCTGTGGAGCGAGGTCGTCCACCTGGAGGGCGCGACGGCCGTGACCGCCTACCCCGACGGCGCTCCCGCGATCACCCGCAGGCGGGGCGCGTTCTACCTGTCCACCCGCCTCGACGACGCCGGATACGCGTGGGTGCTGCGGCAGGCGGGGCTGGCGATGCCGGACTCGCCCGTCGAGCTGGTCAGGCGCGGCGACACCGTGTTCGCGATCAACCACACGGACCTGCCGCACACCGTCGCGGGCCCTGGCGGCGGGCCACTCCGCCTGGAGCCAGGACAGGTGCGCCTCTATCCGGCGCAGACCTCGCGGTAGGGCACCTCGTCGAAGTGCTCGCGCCACTCGGTCTCGGTGAGCTCCCTGCCCGCGCGCCCGCAGACCAGCCGCGCCATCCTGGCGGGGTCCACCACGAACTCGTGGACCAGGCCGTCGGCCTCGGCGACGTAGAGCAGGCCGCCGTCGGGGCTGAAGGCCACCCCGCCGCCGCCCGGCACGCCCGCGAAGTAGGCGCTCATCGCGCCGCCGAGCCGCCTGCGCGCCCCCACGTCCCACACCTGCAGGGTGCCGGGGGCGTCGCCCACGCTGGCCAGCAGGTCGCCTCCAGGCGAGAAGGCCAGGTGCGCGACCCGTTCGGCCACGCCTCTGAGCAGCGGCGACGGCTTGCCGCCTGCGTCGATCGCGCGCAGCGCGATCCTGCCCATGCTGTCGCCGCTGACGGCCATGACGCCCTTGTCGCTGATGGCCAGGACACCCTCGCCGAACCCGTCGCCGAGGGGCCTGCCGGTGGCCACGTCGTAGAAGCGGCCGTCGAAGGAGGCCTCGCGCCTGCCGTCGGGCGTCAGCACACCCCCGGGACTGCGGGTCCTGAGGGTGGCCAGCCGGCGACCTGTCCTGGCGTCGATCCTGGTCAGCCTGAAGTCGACGGGCGCCTGCGTGAGGGCGGTGGTGACGACGAGCGTGCCGCCGTCGCGGGTGAACTGCGTCCCGGACGGCGGCATGCCGTACGGCTGGGGCGCCGTCCAGAGCCGCCGGCGGGTGCTCAGGTCCCACAGCGTCATCGGCCCGTCGTCGGCGACGGTGAGCAGCCGATCGCCCGAGTGCGCGAAGGTCGCCTGCCCGGTGGCGGGGAGGACCCAGACCTTGCGGCGGCGGGCCACGTCCCACAGCACCGTGGTGTGGTCGTCCGGCATGGTCACCGCCCACCGGCCGTCGGGGCTGAGCCGGGTGCCGTACGGGGCGCGGTCCAGGCGGAAGTCGGTGACGCGCGGGGTCAGGTCGAGAGTGACGACCGTGTCGTCGAGCAGGTAGCGCAGGTCCTGCCCGTCGAAGCGGACGTCGCTCACCTCCCCCTCCGCCCGGTAGGCGAGGATCTCCCGCTGGTCGGCGACCCGCCAGACGCGCAGGGAGCGGTCGGCGAAGGCGGCCAGGTGGCGGCCGTCCGGGCTGAAGCGCAGTCCCCTGGCCGTCGCCCCGCACAGCTCGCAGGACGGCGCGGCCGGCCAGTACTCGTGCTCGCCTCCGGGAAGCGGGCGCTGCCGTCCCGTCGCGGGGTCGACGAGCTTGATCTCCCTGCCCGCGCAGGCCAGGGTCGCGCCGTCGGGGCTGAAGGCCGCCGCGTACGGCTGGTCCTCGCACGCGGCGCTCAGCCGGTCGTCGGTGGTCCAGGAGGGCAGGCGGCGCACGTAGAAGCGCGGATCGCCCGGCACGACGAGCAGCCGTCCCTTCCTGTCGACGAGCGGGTGCTGCCGCCCGACGTACCCCTCGTCGAGGAGCGTGCCGAACGTGCGGTCCGCTTCGTGGTCCCACAGGTGGATCACCTCGTCGGTGAGGCTGACCGCCAGCGTGGACTCGCTGTCGCCGTACTCCGCCGAGCGTCCGCCGGAGCCCTCGGGCATCGCCTTGCGCGCCACGAGCCCGCCCGTCGCGACGTCCCATACGGTGATCCACTTGTCGGTCGTCACGGCGACCCTGCGTCCGCTGCCGTTGACCGACACGCCCGACAGGTGCTCGCTCTCCAGGCCGGGTACGGCCCAGCTGGCCGTCCTTGCGCCGGTCCGCACGTCGTGGACGGCCACGCCGCTCTCGCTGACGCTGACCAGCGAGCGCCCGTCGTGGCTGAGCACCCGCCGCGCCACCCCGTTGACCGGCGGATCGCGGAAGGCCGCCCGCTCGCTCTGCTGGAAGGCCGACATCAGCGCCGAGCGGGTGTCGGGGCCCGGCGAGATCCGCCAGGCCGCGACGGCCAGCAGCATCGCCTTGACCGGGTCGCCCGCCCGCAGCGCGGCCGTCTCCAGCGCGACGTTCCTGGCCGTGGCCGTGTCGCGCTGGGCATCGGCCCTCCTGCCCTGCCAGAGCGCGAGGCCGCCCGCGACCAGCGCCACGGCCAGCGACCCTGCGAGCGCGAGCGTGGTCAGCCTGCGGCGGCGGGTCCGCCTCCTGGTCAGCTCGGTGCCGGCGCGCAGGTAGTCGCGTTCGGTGGGGGTGAGGGTGACGTGCTTACGGCCGGTGGCCGCCCAGTTCAGCACGTTCTCCAGGCGGCTGCCCTGCAACAGGTCGCCGTCGCGGCGCCCGTGCTCGGCCCACTGCCTCGCGGCGGCGCTGAGCCCGTTGAGGACGGCGAGGCCCTCTCTGTCCGCCTCGACCCACCTGCGCAGCCTCGGCCAGGCGCGCAGCAGCGCCGGACGGGAGAGCGCGACCAGGCCGTCCCTCTCGGTGACGACGTAGGAGAAGGCGCGCAGGATGCGCTCGACCGCCTCCTGCGGCCTGCCGTCCACGAGCTCGGCCCTGGGCGCCCACCTGCCGGTCTCCTGCCCGTCGTCGCCGACGGCGACCAGGCGGAGGAAGACCTCGGCGGCCAGCTCGCGCTCGCGCGGGCCGAGCCCCGTGTAGGCGTCCTCGGCGATGGTGCCGAGCGAGGGATCGTCCGTGTCGTGGACGTGCACGCCCCTGGCCGTCCGGCTTCCTGCCGCCAGCAGGCCGGGTGTGTCGCGGGCGCCGCCGCTGACCAGGGCGAGCAGCAGCTCGCGCGCGGTCGGCCTGGCGGCGGGCTCCTTGTCCATGGCCGCGCCCACCAGCGCGCGCAGCTCGGGCGGCAGCGGGCTCAGGTCGGCGGAGTCCGACAGCACCCTGTGCATGACGCCGCCCAGGTGGTCGGCGTGGAAGGGGTCGCGGCCGGTCGCGGCGAAGAGCACGACGGCGCCCCAGGCGAAGACGTCCACCGCGGGAGTGGCGCGCGCACCCGTGAGGACCTCGGGCGCCATGTAGCTGGGCGTGCCCGCGACCTCGCCGCTCCTGGTCAGCGACATGCCAGTGGTCCTGGCGATGCCGAAGTCGATCACCCGGGGCCCGTCGGGGCCGAGCAGCACGTTGTCGGGCTTGAGGTCGCGGTGGATCACTCCGGCCTCGTGGATGGCGGTCAGCGCGGTGGCCACGGCGGTCGCCAGGCGGTGCAGGTCGTCGCCCGAGAAGACGCGCCCGGCGGCGCGCAGGCTGGGGCCCTCCACGTACTCGGAGACGATGTGCGGCCTGGGCCCCTCGGTCTCGACGTGCAGGACGCGGGCGGTGCAGAAGGGGGCGACCCGCTCGGCCGCGCTCGCCTCCTTGGCCAGCCGTCCCGCCCCCGCGGCGTGCAGCACCTTCACCGCGACCCTGCGGCCCTCACCGTCGTAGGCCTCGTAGACGACCCCCTGGCCGCCCTCGCCCAGTCGTCCGGCCAGCCAGTAGTCACCGATGCGCTCAGGATCCCCCACGAGGGGTTAGATGCCGCTTACCGAGGCGAAGTTGCCCTGATGAAGCGCCACGTCGATGAGCGCCGTCCATCTCCTCGCCGCGACGGGCCCCGCCATCGCCTCGACGCGTGGCCGGGCAGCAGCCGCCAGGTTGAACCAGGCCGCCAGCAGGAGGGCCAACCTGGCCGATATATGCGCCTTTGCTATTACATCCGCCACTCGGCTCCTGCGTCAGGTCATGGCCGAGCGGTCAAAATGCATTGAACGGGGGCGAGCGGCCCCGTAGGTTGGCGCGCATGGCGGTTCGCAACCATTCGCCAAGCTCCTGTCAAGCGGCGGGGCAGAGAGTGGGAGCACGCGGAAGGGGGGCAGACCATGCGACGCATCAGGAGAGCCAGGACGGCGGCCAGACGGCGGCTGACCCGCACACCGGACCTTGACCTGCGGTCCCCGTCGGGACGGCAACTTCCCTACTGATGTGATCTTTACGAGGGTTTTACGCGGTGCCCGATATGTAATGTGATGTCACGAAAACATCACGCTGGGGGGCGCTCTGATGACGAGGCTGGTGGTGGTGCCGGCGCATGTGGCCCGGCACAAGGTGCGCGACATCGGATCGGCCCGCCGCGAGAACGGCAAGGCCGATCCGAAGGTGGTCGACCTGGGGGCCTACAGCGGCCGGAACGTGATCCGCCTGCCTTCGGGCCCCACACCCGCCGCCTAGACCTTGTAGAGCTTCTCGGCGTAGGAGTCACCGTAGTAGCGCTCGAGCTCCTCGAGGGACTCCTCCGTCTTCTGCACGCTCTTGACGATGGCGGCGTGCGAAGGCAGCGCGTCGGGGTTCCAGGTCTCGGGCTTCCAGAGGTTCGAGCGCAGGAAAGCCTTGGCGCAGTGGAAGAAGATCTGCTCGATCTCCACGACGATCGCGAGCTTGGGGCGGTTGCCCTTCACGATCAGCTCGTCGAAGAACGGCGCCTCCTTGACGAGCCTGGCCCTGCCGTTGATCCGCAGCGTCTCGCCCCTGCCGGGGACGAGGTAGAGCAGGCCGACGTACGGGTTCTGCAGGATGTTGTGGAAGCCGTCGGCCCTGCGGTTGCCCGGCCTGTCGGGGATGGCGATCGTGGTGTCGTCGATGACATGGGTGAAGCCCGCGGGGTCGCCCTTGGGTGAGACGTCGCACGCGCCGCTCGCGTCGGCAGTGGCGATGAGACAGAACGGCGAGTTGGCCAGCCATTCCCTGTCGCGCTCGTGCAGGACCGCCCGCTCCTTCGTGACGGCGCGCGGCATCACCTCGCCGAGCAGCTCGCGCAGCTCTTCCTCGGACTTGATCTCCGCCCAGTCCATACGATCCCCTCTGCAGTTCGTCCGGCCTTGCCCATCTTTGACCATCGGACGGTCATCACCGGCATCGGGGGTCGCGCTCAGCCGCCCGAGGTGAGGGCGATGCTCTCGGGGACGGCGGCGAAGGCCTCGTCAAGCCGCGCGCGCAGCCCTGCCCGCCCTTGTTGTCCTCCCGCGGCCGCCCAGCTCAGGGCGGCGTGCCGCCAGGCCGCCACGGCGACCTCGATGACCAGCTTCAACCGCACGTCGCCCGGGTCGAGGCCGAGCCTGGCGCCCATCCTGGCGAAGGCGGCCTGCGTGGTCTCGTTGCAGTAGCGCAAGCTGTGCGCCTCCACCGCGGGGGTGAGCCCGCACAGCGCCCTGGTGGCGAGAAAGCGGGCGTCCCACCCGTCGTCCATCCGCTCCAGGCTCGCCCGCAGCGCCGTCAGGAAGGCGTCGAGCACCAGGCCCCCGCACCTGCATCGTGTCGACCTCGGAAAGGAAGGTCGACCACAGCTCGGTGTCGGCGGCGAGCGCGACGTCCTCCTTGGAGGGGAAGTTGCGGAAGAAGGTGCGCTTGGACACCTCCACCGCGTCGACGAGCTCGTCGAGCGTGGTCTGGTCGAACCCCTTCTCGGTGAACAGCCGCAACGCCGTCTCCATCAGGGCCTGCCTGGTGCGGGCCTTCTTTCGCTCCCTGAGCGGCAGCTCGCGCAGATCCATGGGCTCACTCTACCCACAATCGCCGTTTGACAGCTAACGCCACGAAGTGGCATTTTCGGCCGAGTGGCAATCCAAACACGGCCCCGGAGCTCCACGCTCACCCTCACGGTGGTGCTGCTCGGCTTCCTCGTCGTCCCCATGTCCATCTCGGGCGCCGCCGTGGCGCTACCGGGAATCGGCGCCGACCTGCGCACGGCCGGCGCGCCGCTGCAGTGGGTCATGAACGCCTACAACCTCACCTTCGCCTCCTTCACCCTGGTCGCGGGTTCGCTGGCCGACCTCGTCGGTCGCCGCAGGGTGTTCGCCGCGGGCGCCGCGATGTTCGCGGCAGGCTCGGTCGCCGCCGCCTTCGCGGGAGAGATCTGGCTTCTGGACTCCGCCAGGGCCCTGTCCGGCGTGGGCGCGGCGGGCGTGATGGCAAGCGGCGCGGCCATCCTCGCCACGACCTTCGACGGCCAGGCCAGAACCAGGGCCTTCGCCCTGCTCGGCACCGTCGCGGGGGTCGGCCTCGCGCTCGGCCCGACGATCTCGGGCTGGCTGGTCGGCGGCCTGGGCTGGCGGGCGATCTTCGTGTCGCACGCGCTGGTTCTGGTGGTCTCCCTGCTCGGCCTGCCCTTCGTGGGCGAGTCACGGGCGCCCCGTCGGCAGAAGGTGGACGTCCGAGGCGCGCTGACCTTCGTCACCGGGCTGGCCGTCCTGACGATCGCGGTGGTGCAGGGACCGCAGTCGGGCTGGACGAGCCCCGGCGTGCTCACACTGGCAGGAGCGGCGGCCGTGCTGCTCGGCGCCTTCGTGGTGACGGAGCGGCGCAGCCCCCATCCCGTGCTCGACCTCACCCTGGTACGCGACCGCCGCTTCCTCGCGCTCAGCCTCCTGCCGGTCGCGACCACCTTCGGCATGGTGACGCTGCTGACCTACCTGCCCACCTACTTCGCCGGCGTCCACGGCGCGACGCCGCAGCAGGCGGGCCTGTGGATGCTGGTGCTCACCACGCCCGTGCTGCTCACCCCTCCCGCGGGCGGCTGGCTGCTGAACCGCGGCGTCTCCCCGAGAACACTGGTCACCGCGGCGGTGGTGATGCTCGGCGCGGGCAATGCCTGGCTGGCGACGACGGAGGCGGCCCTGCCCGCCGTGCCGATGCTGCTGGCAGGGGCGGGCGCGGGCCTGGCCTTCGGCGTCGGCGACGGACTGGCGATGAGCATGGTGGCGCCCGAGCGGGCGGGGATGGCCGCGGGCTTGGTCAACACGATGCGGATCGGCAGCGAGGCGATCGTCATCGCGGTGTACGGCTCGGCGCTGGTCAGCCTGGTCCAGGCGGACGTGGGCGATCCTGAGCTGGCCGACAGGATCGCCGCGGGCACGAGCGCCGCGCCCGAGCAGTTCACCGGCGCCTTCCACCTCGTGCTCTGGGCGGTGGCGCTGATCACGCTGGCGATGGCGGCAGGGATCCACACGATGCTGCGCCCCTCGCGGGCGTGACAGGGATTCGAAAGTGCGCAGGCGGTCGCGCGCTCGGAGCGGCAACCAGCCGTCAACCGTCTTTCCATCGCGGTGGCGCAGTGTGGCAATGTGACTGCAGTGACCCGCCCCCCTGTGCTCTCGCCACGGCCGAGCAAGGCGCTCATCATCGGCCTGGTGATCTCGAGCGCCTGCGCCCTGCTCATGCTGGCCCTCATGCTGGTCTCCAGCGATCCCCAAGGCTTCGGCCTGTCGGCGGTGATGGCCGTGGCGCCGCTTCCTGTGCTGCTGGCCGCGGTTCTGGCGCTCGACAGGCTGGAGCCCGAGCCCAGGCTCCACCTGTCGTTCGCCTTCGTGTGGGGCGCGGGCGTGGCCGTGGTGGTGGCCATCGCCCTCAGCCTGGCGGGTGAGGCGCTGGTCCTGAGCGCGGGGTACGGCAAGACGGTGGCCGACGACTTCGGCACCGTCATCCTCGCGCCGGTGATCGAGGAGGGCCTGAAGGGCGCGGCGCTGCTGCTGCTCCTGCGCAGGCGCAGGGAGATCGACGGGCTGACCGACGGCATCATCTACGCCGCCATGGCGGGGCTGGGCTTCGCCGCCGTGGAGAACGTCGGCTACTACCTCAGCGCCTACACCGAGAACGGGACCGACGGCGCGGTGGGGCTGTTCGTCTTCCGCGGCCTGATCGCCCCGCTCGGCCACCCTGTCTACACCTCGATGATCGGCATCGGGGTGGCCTACGCCGCCACGCGCCGCACCCCGGTCAGGTTCCTGGCCATCCCGCTCGGCTACCTGGGCGCGGTGGTGCTGCACGGACTGTGGAACGGCGCGGCGACGCTGGGCTCGCTCCCTGCGCTGGGCGTGGTCTACCTGCTCGACCTGTGCGTGATCATCGCGCTGGTCGTGGTGACCGTACGGGAGCGCAAGGCGGTGCTCGCCAAGATCGGCGGCATCCTGCCCGCGTACCTGCCCACCGGGGTGGTCTCTCCCCAGGATGTCGGCATGCTCAGCTCGCTCGGGGCGAGGAGGGACGCCCGCCGGTGGGCGAAGGGGCACGGGCTCGCCAAGCCGATGGCCGACTACCAGCAGGCGGCCACCGAACTGGCCATGCTGCACCTGCGGGCGGAGCGGGAGGCCATGCCCGCCGAGGAGTTCACGACGCAGAGGGAGGCGCTGCTCCACGTGATGGGCGCCTCCAGACGCTGGTAGCAGCGCTCGTCAGCGGCCCCCGACGGCCCTCCGCACCGACCCGCGCGCGCAGCCGGACCGGACCCGGTCAGAGCTTGAGGAAGTCGCGCAGGTGATCGAGCACGAGGTCAGGGCGCTCCTCGGCCAGGAAGTGGCCGCAGTCGGGGATCTCCGCACCCCGCACGTCATGGGCGTAGTCGCGCCACACCTCCTCCACCCCCACCCTCGCGGGAAGCCCCGCCTCGCCCCACAGCGCCAGCACCGGCATCTCCAGTCGCTTCCCGGCGTCGTAGTCGGCGTCGTCGTGCGCCGCGTCGTCGGGGAAGGACGCGCGGTAGTCGTCGAAGCCCGCCCTCAGCGCGCCGGGCTGGGAGAAGGCGCGGTAGTACTCCTCTGCGTCGAGCGCGGCCCTCTGCACGGTCCACTTCTCGAAGAAGTAGCCGAGGTAGCCGCGCACGTCCGCGCCCGCCAGCCGTTCGGGCAGGTCGGGCTGCAGGTGGAAGGTCCAGTGCCAGGTGCCGAGCGCGATGCCTGAGTCCATGTCGAAGCGGCGCCACATCTCCCTGGTGGGGATGATGTCCATGACGACCAGCCGCTCGACCTCGTCCGGGTGGTCGAGGGCGTAGCGGTGGGCGACGCGCGCTCCCCTGTCGTGGCCGACCAGCGTGAGGCGCTCGTGGCCGAGCTGCCTGGCCAGCTCCCGTACGTCGGAGGCCATGGTGCGCTTGTCGAAGCCAGTGAGCGGTTTGTCCGTGCGGCCGTAGCCCCTGAGGTCGGGCGCCACCACCGTGAAGTGCTCGGCCAGCGGGCCGATGAGGTGCCTCCAGCAATGACTGGTCTGCGGCCAGCCGTGCACCAGCATCAGCAGAGGTCCTTCGCCCTCGATCAGGTAGTGCATGCGCAGGCCGCCGACGTCGGCCATCCGTGATTCCGCCATGGTGTAACTCCATCGTGTGGTTACATGGTTAACCTCATCATAGGGTTAGGGGTATGCGAGCGCGAGACTGGGTCTGGTATGGCGGGCGACCTTCGCTTGATTTCGTCAACACCTACCGAAACCGCAAGGGCGAAGGCTGGGAGCTGCTGCGCGAACCCGCGGACCTCCTGGCCTGGCTCGGCCTGCCCGAGAACCTCCCCCTGGGCACCGGCACACCCGCCACCACCCCACCACCAAGCGCCTTGCCCTCATCCACGGGGGAGGGAACCGCCACACCCGGAGCCTTCCGGGGGGAGTCCCTCGCAAGTGGAGCCAGCGGCCGAGGTGCGTCCGTCGCGGGTGAAGCCAGCAGCGCGGACGAAGGCAACGCAGGTGCGAGCGAGACACACGGGAGCCGCGCGGATGAAGGCGGCTCCAGCGGCTCGAGTGCGGTTGAGGGGGTGGTGGCGGGGATGGCGTTGCTGGTGGAGGCCAGGGAGTTGCGGGAGGCCATCTGCCGCTGCCTCGACGCGGCGATGGCGGGCGAGCAGGGCTTCCCCGAGCCGATCAACCGGTGGGCCGCCCGGCGGCAGCCGTCCCTGGTGCGACTCTCGTCCGACCTCTCGGTCGTACGGCTCCCGCCGCGCGATCCCGTCGTCGCGGCCCTGGCCGAGATCGCCTGCGACGCGATCGAGCTGATCGGCGGCCCTGACCTGCGGCAGGTGCGGGTGTGCGCGTCCCCCACGTGCGGGCTGCGCTTCGCCGACCGGTCAAACGCGGGGTCCAGGCAGTGGTGCTCGATGAAGCGGTGCGGGAACCGCGAGAAGGTGCGCCTGCACCGCGCCCGCCGCGGCGAGCTTTAGCACGATGGACGCGATCAGCGTCACGAGCACCCCCGTCTGCAGGCCCAGCGTGCCGACGAGGGTGGCCATGGCCGCCGCGCCGAGGGAGGAGCCGACGTAGCGGGCGGTGTTGCTCGCGCCCGACCCCATGCTGACGCGATGCCGCGGCACGCTCTCGATGGCGAGGTGCGCCAGCGAGGAGTTGATCAGTCCGCTCCCCACGCCGCTGACGAGCAGGCCCGCGACGGTCAACGGGAGCGAGAGGTGGCCCGCCACGCCGAGCAGCCCCGCGTATCCGGCGGCGCTCAGCAGCAGGCCGAGGGAGAGGCGCGAGCCGGCGCCGAGCCGTACCCTGCCTGCCAGCAGAGGGGTCAGGAACGACAGGCCGGACCAGATCGCGAGCAGCAAGGCGCTGCCCATCGGGGTCATGCCGTGCGCCGACTGCAGCACGCTCGGCAGGAAGCCGAGCACGCCGACCACGGTCGCGCCGACGATCATCGCGCCGCCCGTGGAGACCAGGAACGAGGGGCGCCTGAACAGGTCCAGGTCGAGCAGCGGCTCGCGGCGGCGGCGTTCGGCCGCGACGAAGGCGACCAGCAGCAGCGCGGCGGCGACGAAGGCGACGGCCACGACCGGACGCGTCCAGCCCTGGCGCCCCTCGGTCACGCCCGTGACCAGCGCCGCCACGCCCAGAGTCAGCAGGACCACGCCGGGCAGATCGAGCCTGCGCGGCTCGGCGGATCGCGACTCCTTCAGCGTCAGGGCTGAAACGATCGCCAGCGCCAGCGCCAGCGCGGACGTCAGCCAGTAGACCGTCCGCCAGCTCCATGCCAGCGCCAGCATCCCCGACAGCAGCGGCCCCACCGTGGTGCCCAGGCCCATCATCGCGCCGTAGGCGGCGGTGGCCCTGAGCCGCGGCCCGCCCGCGGGATGGGTGTGGCCGACGATGCCGAGGCTGGCTGCAAGCATCGCCGCGCCGGCCCCGCCCTGCACCAGTCGCGCGCCGGCGAACACCGGCACGCTGGTCGCCAGCGCCGCCACCACGCCTGCCACCGCGAGCACGCCGGTGCCGATGACGAGCGTCCTCTTGCGTCCGTAGTCGTCGGCCAGCCCGCCCGCGACCAGTAGCAACGCCGACAGTCCGAGCGCGATCGAGCTGAGGATCCACACCGGCCCCGTGGGCCCCGCGCCGAGGTCGCGCGCGGTGTCGGCCAGCGTGACCATCGGCAGCGTGTAGGTGGCGAGCACGAGGAACGGCACCGCGTTCAGTTGGTTCATTGAACGAACCTAGCACGGTTCAATCAATGAACTAAAGTGGGGGGCATGGCGCTGGGAAAGAACTACGAGGGGCAGGACTGCTCGCTGGCCAAGGCCCTGGAACTGATCGGGGAGCGCTGGACCATGCTGGTGATCAGAGACGCGATGTACGGCGTACGGCGCTACGGCGACTTCCTCGCGCACCTGGACATCCCGCGCGCGGTGCTGTCACAGCGGCTGGGCGCGCTGGTGGAGGCGGGCATCCTCGACAAGCGGCGTTATCAGGACCATCCGCCCAGGGAGGAGTACGTGCTGACCGACGTGGGCAGGGAGCTGTGGCCGCCGATGCAGGCGCTGGCCCACTGGGGTGAGCGCCATCTCAGCAGCACGGGGCCGCGGCGGCTGTTCTTCCACCTGACGTGCGGGACCAGGCTCGACCCCACCGCGCACTGCCCGGCGTGCGGCACGCGGCCTCCGCTGGAGGACCTCGAGGTACGGCCTGGCCCGGGGCTGGAGAGCTCGAGGGACGACGCGGTGAGCGTCGCCCTGCGCGAGCCGCACCGCATGCTCACCCCCCTCCCCTGACCTCCGGCGAGGGGCAGGGGTGCCGGAGGGGTGGGGGCCCTCCGGCCTGGAGGCGAGGTCAGGACTCGCGGTAGTACGGGTCGGCGACGACACCCTCGCCGCGCTCGTCGGAGTACACGTAGACCTCGCGCCCGCCGACGAACACGCGCAGCGCCCTGCTCATGATGTCCAGCGGGTCACCGGACCAGATCACGACGTCGCCGTCCAGGCCTGGCCTGAGTGAGCCGACCCTGTCGTCCAAGCCCATGATCTTCGCGGGGTTGACGGTGATCGAGCGCAGCGCGGTGTCGCGGTCGAGCCCCTCCTTCACCGCCAGCGTCGCCTGGTACACCAGGAAGTGGATCGGCACCACGGGATGGTCGGTGGTGATCGCGAGCTCCACGCCCGCCCTGGCCAGGATGCCGGGGTTGCGCAGCGAGCGGTTGCGCAGCTCCACCTTCGACCTGCTGGTGAACAGCGGGCCGATGATCACCGGGATCTGCCGCTCGGCCAGCACGTCGGCGATCAGATGTCCCTCGGTGCCGTGGTTGATGATCAACCGGTAGCCGAACTCGTCGGCCAGGCGCAGCGCCGTGGCGATGTCGTCGGCCCTGTGCGTGTGCTGGCACCAGGGCAGCTCTCCGTCCAGGACCCTGCCGAGGATCTCCAGCGTGCCGTCACGGTCGAACGGCTTGCCCTCCGCGGCGGCATGGTCGCGCCTGGCCTGGTAGTCCTGGGCCTTGCGGAAGGCGTCCCGGATCACCGCGGCCACCCCCTGCCTGGTGGACGGCAGTTTCTTCTGGTCACCGTACACACGCTTGGGGTTCTCCCCCAGCGCGCTCTTCACGCTGACGGGCTCGCGGACCAGCATCTCCTCAACGGTCCTGCCCCAGCACTTCACCGCCACCGTCTGGCCGCCGATCGGGTTGCCCGAGCCCGGCTTGATGACCGCCGTCGTGACGCCGCCCGACAGCGCGTCGGCGAAGCCGAGGTCGCCCGGGTTGATCGCGTCCAGGGCGCGCAGCCTGGCGCCGTTGGGGTCGGTCATCTCGTTGGTGTCCTGACCGGCCCAGCCGTCGGCCTCCTCGTGGACGCCCAGGTGGCCGTGGGCCTCGACGAAGCCCGGCAGCACCCAGCCACCCTCCGCGTCGACGACCTGGACGCCGTCGGGGATCTCGACGTCCCGCCCGACGGCCACGATCTTGCCGTCCTGGATGAGCACAGTGCCGGCGTCAATGGGATCGCCGTCGACGGGCACGACGTATCCGCTGGTAATCGCGATATTCATGGAGAAAACCTAGCGGAATTGACCACCCCTTTTTCCCCGTATCTCCTCCGCTGTCAGGAGATGTCCGGCATGATGATCCCTTTGATCTCACGAAAGGAAGCTGAGCGTGATCAAGTCGGTTCTGGCGGCGACACTGGCCTTGGGCGGCATCCTGGTGGCTCCCGCGGCCGCGAACGCCGCGGGCTACACCCCCGAGGGCATCTGCGGGAAGGGGTTCGCCGTCGTCAACAGGGCTCCCGTCGGCTCGTGGGGCACGGTCTACCTCCTGTACAACCGCAGGAACGGGCTCAACTGCGCGGTCACCATCAAGTCGAAGCACACGGGCGTCAGCACCCGCACCTCGGTGCTGCTCGAGGTGGCGCGTCCCTTCAGCAACAACACCCCGCCGTACATCGAGCGGGCCTCCGACGACAAGCGCTACAAGTTCTACGCCGGCCCGGTGAAGCTCCAGGGCAAGGGCATGTGCGTGCGCTTCTCCGGCGCGATCGCCAACCGCCCGACCAAGGCGCAGTTCGCTCGGGGCGGGAACGGCCGCTTCACCAACTGCGGCTGACCGTAGCCCCGTCCACCCGGCCCGACGGCGTGCCGGATGGACAGGGCGCGCGGATCAGGGCTCGATGAGACGGCGCGGCCCCGGGCCGTGCTCGGCGAGCGCGTCGCCGGGATTGACCAGCACGCACTGCTCGAAGGACAGGCAGCCGCAGCCGATGCACTCGGTGAACCTGTCGCGCATCCGCTCCATCTTCTCGATGCGCGCGTTGATCTCCTCGCTCCAGCACGCGGACGCCCGCAGCCAGAACTCCCGCGTCGGCGGGGTGTCCTCGGGGAGGAAGCCCAGCACCCCGCCGATCACCGACAGGGGCATACCCACGCTCTGCGAGGCGCGGATGAAGGCCACCCTGCGCAGCGTGGTGCGGTGGTAGCGGCGCTGGTTGCCGGCGGTGCGGCGGCTGGTGATGAGGCCCTGGCGCTCGTAGAAGCGCAGCGCGGAGGAGGGCACGCCACTGCGCTCGGAGAGCTCCCCGATGGTGAGTTCCTTGGCTATCACCTTCTCACTTTAGTTGACTTCAACCTTGGTTTAAGTACGAGCCTGAGCGCATGACAAACGCCTCACTGTCCCAGTGGATCAGGAACCAGGCCCACCCGCTCGGCACGCACGACCCCCTCGCCCCGCTGACCGACCTGCGTCCGTTGCTCGACATGGTGGGCGAGGCCCGGATCGTCGCCCTCGGCGCCGCCACCCGCCAGGCCCGCGAACCCGCCGCTCTCGCCCACCGGATGCTGCGACTCCTCGTCGAGGAGCGGGGCTTTCGCTCGCTCGCTCTGGAGGGCGACGACCCCGAGCGCGTGGGGCTGGCGGAGTACGTCCGCACCGGCAGGGGCGAGCCCCGGGCGCTGCTGGCCGACGCTCGCTCCTTCTGGCAGACCGAGGAGATCCTCGGCGTGGTCCGATGGATGCGCGCCCACAACGAGCGCCATCCCGGCGATCCCGTCAGGTTCGCGGGCACCCCGGACGGCACGCCCCAGGCCGTACGGCTCGACAGCCTCGAGTCCATGGAGCGCTCGCTCGCCGAGCACACGATCCGGTGGCACGAGCACACCGGGGACAGGATCGTCTACTGGGGAGGCATCGCGCACACCGTGGCCGCGGGCCTGCCCCATCGCACGGCGGGAGCCCACCTGAGGGAGCGCTACGGCTCCGGCTACCTCTCACTCGGGCTGACCTTCCACCACGGCTCGCTGCCCGAGCCCGTCCCCTTCCCTCCCGCCCACTACGCCGAGTCCGCCCTGAGCGCCGCCATGCCGCAGACCTACCTCCTCGACCTGCGGGCCGACGCCCCTGCACCGGTCAGGGCCTGGCTCGGCGCGCCGTCCGCCACCCGCGTGATCGGCCCCGGCTACACCACCGAGAGCGACGCCGACCACCAGTTGTCGGACGGCTCGCCCGCCGCCTGGTTCGACGTTATCGTCCACACTCACGACGTCACTCCCGCCCGGTTCCTGGAGTTCGAGCGGCCTTCACGGTAGGACAGCCTGCGTAGCAGGACCTCAGCGGGGCCGCGGTGTCCCGCGCGCCGCATCCACTCGGCCAGCAGGATCGAGACGATCCAGACGCCGACGGCGACGGCGAACGTGGCGGCGGAGCCCATGTCGTCCCTCAGGCCCAGGGTGAAGGGATAGAACAGCGCCACCCACACCACCGACTGGAACAGGTAGAAGGTCATCGACCGCTGTCCCAGCGCCGCGAGGGCGACGGTGAGCCGTCCGTGGTCGCGTCCGATCCTGGCCGCCACCAGGCCGACGGCGGCTGCCATGCCGATGCCGCCCGCGTATCCGGTGAGGGTGTGCGCGGTGGTGACCGTCCAGGCGAGGGGGTGGGAGGTGGTCGTCCACGCGCCGGTCGCCACCAGGGCCGCGGGCAGCCTGCCGAGGACGGACACCCCGAGGAAGAGCACGGTGACCCTGCGCAGCAACGGCAGGTGCCGCTCCGGCTCGTCGAGGATCCGGCGTCTGGCCGCCCAGATGCCCAGCAGCATGCCGGGCACCACGACGACGGTGGCGATCGGCGTCTCGATCGGCCACGACGCGATGCCGTCGACCAGGTGCGCGCCGAACGTCTCCGCCATGGTGTCGGCCAGCATGAACGGTCTGCCGGCGGCGGCGGCCTCCCGTGCCACCATGCCCTGCCAGGAGATCAGGAGGGTGGCCGGCAGGAGCGTCAGCGCGCTCGTCCACCACAGCGTGGAGTCCCTGGCTCGCACGAGCGGGGTGAGCGCGAGCAGCGTCAGCCCGTAGACGCCGATGATGTCCATCGGCATGAACGCGGCGTGCGCGAAGCCGATGACGGTCAGCCAGAGACTCCTGCGTCGCAGCAGCTTCCTCAGGGAGATCCAGTCGCTGCCCCTGGCGTGCTGGCGCTGGGCCAGCTGCCCGAGCCCGTAGCCGAACAGGAACACGAACATGGCGCGCGCCTGGTTGTCGGTGAAGAGCGATTTGACGAACTGCGCGGCCGTGTTGAGCGCGGCAGGCCCGTGGGCGGGGTCACTGACGAACACGGGCGCGTGCGCCAGGGCGATGGCCAGCAGCATGAAGCCGCGAGCCAGATCCGGCGCCAGGGACCGGGCGCTCACGCTCGTGGGCGCCGCGGCGGAGAGGGAGGTGGTCACGCCTGATCCTTCCGGGGGGCTGTGGCGGTCATCCGACACGCCGCAGGATCGGCAGCGGGATCAGGCCCTGAGCGGGCGCTGGTGAACACCGAGCCCAGGACCGCGCCGATGGGCAGGGGCGCCACCATGCCCATCGCCGCGTTCATCCCCAGGACGCTCGGCAGCATGAGGGTCCCGAGCACGAGCCCGCCGGCCCCGAGCGTCACGTCCCGCGTGAAGTACATGACGACCAGCATCAGGGTGGGCCAGAACAGGTGGCTGAACAGATCATGTCCGTTGGTGAAAGACTGCCGGAGTTCGATCAGCCCTCTGGCCCACCCTGCCCGCACCGCCGTGGTGGTCGGGTTCATCGTGCCGCCTCCTTCGACGCGCGCGCCGCCGCTGCGCCACGGCCGGACTCGGCCTGGCTGACCAGGGTCAGGTAGGTCTCCTCCAGTGAGGCCCTGCGAACCTCGAGTTCGCCGACGGCGTCGCCGTACTGCTTGAAGAGCTCGTGAACGAACCGGGTCGAGTCGGTGGTGGAGTGCGTCCTGTGCTGCCCGTCGAGGGTCCAGCGCACCTGGTCCTGGCCCGCGATCTGCCGCGCCAGCTCCTCCTCCGAGCCGTCGGCGATGACGCGCCCTCCGGAGAGGATGACGATGCGGTCGGCCAGGTGCTCGGCCTCGTCGAGGTCGTGCGTGGTGAGCAGGATCGTGGTCTGCTGCTCGCCGGCGGTTGTGCACGAGGTCGTGGAACTCCCTGCGCGCCTGCGGGTCGAGCCCTGCGGTGGGCTCATCCAGGAAGAGCAGTTCGGGACGGCCGACGATGCCGATCGCCACGTCGAGCCTGCGCCGCTGCCCGCCGGACAGCGTCCTGATCTTCTTGTCGGCGTGCGCGGTCAGGCCGACCGCCTGGATGAGTTCGTCGGTGTCCCACGGCCTGCGGATGCGCGGGGTGGAGTAGCAGGCGTAGTAGGCGCCCAGATGCGTGAGGAGTTCGCCGATCCGCCATCTGCCGTGGTCGCGCCACGACTGAAGCACGACGCCCAGCCTGGCCCGCCACTCCTCGTCGCCGCGCGCGGGATCCGTGCCGAGCACCTGGACGCGTCCCGCCGACCGCGTCCGGAACCCTTCCATGATCTCGAGCGTGGTGGTCTTGCCCGCGCCGTTCGGGCCGAGCAGGGTCAGCACCTCTCCCTGACGCGCCTGGAAGGTCACGTCGTGCAGGACGTCGGTCGAGCCGTAACGCATGCGCAGGCCGTCCACGTCGAGCACGACCGTGCCGGTGGTCGGTATTAACGATCTGGATAGAGGGTTGTTCATCGTGCCTCGTCTCGGCAGAGGGTCTGGAACAAGGGGGACGGCTTCAGCCGCCTCTGTTCGCCGCCGGCCCTCGCGCGAAAGGGCCCGGCAGGGTGCGCGCCATCAGGCCGGCCGGGTCGACGCCGGCAGTGGCCATGCAAGCAACCCTAGTTGACTAATTCCCTCTTAGCAACACAGGTTGCTTAAACGAAGGGGGGAGCCGGGCAGCGGCCCCGGCTCCCCTCGACGGAAGCAGCGGTGATGACGCCGAAAGGGGAGCCGACCCATGGCCGACTCCCCTTTCGGACCTGCTATCTACCTGTCAGCGACCTCAGCTGCAGCCGCTGGTGGAGCCGCAGCCCTCGCAGACGTAGCAGCTACCGGCCGGACGCATCTTGGTGCCGCACGTCATGCACAGCGGAGCGTCCGCGGTGAAGCGCTGGTGGCTCTCCAGCGTCAGCTCCTTCACCTCGCGCACCGGCTCGGGAGCGGCCGGCTGCACCGCCTTGGCCTCGATCGGAGCCGACTGCGCCAGCGCCTCCTTGTCGACCGCGGGGTCCTCGCCGCGCTGCTGCGCGGTGCGCTCGGCGGCGGAGAAGATGCCGAGCGCGGCCCGCTCGTCGTAGGGCAGGTGGTCGAGCGCCAGGCGACGGAAGATGTAGTCCATCACCGAGGTCGCCATCCGCACGTCCGGGTCGTCGGTCATCCCGGCGGGCTCGAAGCGCATGTTGACGAACTTGCTGACGTAGGTCTCCAGCGGCACGCCGTACTGCAGGCCTATGGACATCGCCACGGAGAAGGCGTCCATGACGCCCGCCAGCGTCGAACCCTGCTTGGACATCTTGAGGAAGACCTCGCCGAGCCCGTCGTCGGGGTAGGACGAAGCGGTCATGTAGCCCTTGGCGCCGCCCACGGTGAAGCGGGTGGTGACGCTCGGCCTGGAGTTCGGCATCCTGCGCCGGGTCGGGCGGTTGACCTCGATGACCTTGACCTCGGGCTCGGCCGCGGCCTTGGTCTCGTCCTTCTTGGCGCCGTTGCCCGCCGACAGCGGCTGGCCGACCTTGCAGTTGTCGCGGTAGACGGCCAGGGCCTTGAGGCCGAGACGCCAGCCCTCCATGTAGACCTGCTCGATGTCCTCGATCGTCGCCGACTCGGGCAGGTTGACGGTCTTGGAGATCGCACCGGACAGGAACGGCTGCGCGGCGGCCATCATGCGCACGTGGCCCATGGGCGCGATCGCCCGCTCGCCCATCGCGCAGTCGAAGACCTCGTAGTGCTCACGCTTGAGACCGGGCGCGTCGACGACGTGGCCGTGCTCGCCGATGTACTCGACGATGGCCTCGATCGACTCCTGCTGGTAGCCGAGCTGCTTGAGCGCCCTCGGGATCGTCTGGTTGACGATCTGCATCGAGCCGCCGCCGACGAGCTTCTTGAACTTCACCAGCGCCAGGTCGGGCTCGATGCCCGTGGTGTCGCAGTCCATCATCAGGCCGATGGTGCCGGTCGGCGCGAGCAGCGACGCCTGGGCGTTGCGGTAGCCGTTCTTCTCGCCCAGCTTGAGGCACTCCGACCACTGCTTGGACGCCTCGGCGTGGATCTTGCCGTCCATCGTGCCGAGGGTGCGCAGGCCGTCGTTGGCGCCCGCGTGCTTGCGCATGACGCGCTTGTGGGCGTCGGCGTTCCTGGCATAACCCTCGTACGGCCCGACGACCGCGGCCAGCTCGGCGCTGCGCCGGTAGGACACGCCCGTCATCAGCGAGGTGATCGCCCCCGCGACCGCGCGACCGCCGTCGGAGTCGTAGGCGTGACCGGTCGCCATGAGCAGCGCGCCCAGGTTGGCGTAGCCGATGCCCAGCTGACGGTAGGCGCGGGTGGTCTCACCGATCTTCTCGGTCGGGAAGTCGGCGAAGGTGATCGACACGTCCATCGCCGTGATGATCAGCTCGGTGAGCTTGACGAAGCTCGCCACGTCGAAGCTGTTGTCGTCCCTCAGGAACTTCATCAGGTTGATGCTGGCCAGGTTGCACGAGGAGTTGTCCAGGTGCAGGTACTCCGAGCACGGGTTGGACGCGGTGATGCGGCCGGTCTCCGGGCTGGTGTGCCAGTCGTTGATCGTGTCGTCGTACTGCACGCCGGGGTCGGCGCACTCCCACGCGGCCTTGGCCATCTTGCGGAAGAGGTCCTTGGCGTCGACCTGCTCGATGACCTCGCCGGTCAGGCGGGCGCGCAGGCCGAACTGCTCACCCTTGTCCACCGCGCGCATGAACTCGTCGGAGACGCGCACCGAGTTGTTGGCGTTCTGGTACTGGACGCTGACGATGTCCTTGCCGCCGAGGTCCATGTCGAACCCGGCGTCGCGCAGCGCGCGGACCTTGTCCTCCTCGCGCGCCTTCGTCTCGATGAACTCCTCGATGTCGGGGTGGTCGACGTCGAGGACGACCATCTTGGCGGCCCTGCGGGTCGCGCCGCCCGACTTGATCGTGCCCGCGGAGGCGTCGGCGCCGCGCATGAAGCTGACAGGGCCGCTGGCCGTACCGCCGCTGGACAGGAGCTCCTTGGAGGAGCGGATGCGGGAGAGGTTCACCCCCGAACCCGACCCACCCTTGAAGATCACGCCCTCTTCCTTGTACCAGTCGAGGATCGACTCCATGGTGTCGTCGACGGCCAAGATGAAGCAGGCGCTGACCTGCTGCGGGCTCTGCGTGCCCACGTTGAACCACACCGGCGAGTTGAACGCGAAGATCTGGTGGACCAGCGCGTGCTTCAGCTCGTGGTCGAAGATCTCCACGTCCTCGTCGGAGGCGAAGTAGCCGTTCTCCACCGCGGTCCTGGTGTACATCCCGACCACGCGGTCGACCAGCTGCTTCAGGCTCCACTCACGCTGCGGCGTGCCCACGGCGCCGCGGAAGTACTTCGTCGTCACGATGTTGGCCGCGTTGACCGACCAGAACTCGGGGAACTCCACACCACGCTGCTCGAAGTTGATCGAGCCGTCCCGCCAGTTGGTCATGACGACGTCACGGCGCTCCCACGTGATCTCGTCATAGGGATGCACTCCGGGCTTGGTGAAGATCCGCTTCATCTTCAACCCCTTGCGCTTGCCCCCACGCGTCACTGAACCGCTGACCGTCTCCGTCATGACTCCCCCTTCTCGGCTTTCAGTTGCTTGATCTCGGCTTCGAAGTCCGCCAGGCTCTCGAAACCGCGATATACCGATGCGAACCGCAGATACGCCACCTCGTCCAGGTCCCGCAGCGGCCCGAGGATCGCCAGACCGACCTCGTTGGAGGGGATCTCGGCCGCTCCTCTGGCCCTGATGGCCTCTTCCACGCGCTGCCCGAGTTGCGCGAGCGAGTCCTCGGTGACGGGCCTGCCCTGACACGCCCTGCGGACGCCGGCGACCACCTTGTCCCTCGAGAACGGCTCGGTCACTCCGCTGCGCTTGCTCACCATCAGCAGGACCGTCTCCTGCGTGGTGAACCTGCGCCCGCATTCAGGGCAGGTACGGCGACGCCTGATGGCGCCTCCGTCGTCCGTGGAGCGGCTGTCGATGACCCTGGTGTCCGGGTGACGACAGAACGGACAGTGCACCCTTCGCCTCCTCGGCCGCGACATGGGCTCACCACTCGTAAAATGCTCGTCGGCAGACGCTCGCGCCCGCGCCACGGGCTGCCATGGAGCGGTCACGGAAACACAAGTTGTGGTGAACTACATCGGTGTAACTACTAGATGTTGTGGTCCAACCGTAGAAGCGCGCGACCATGAACGCAAGTTGGCCCGGCCCATCCAACCGAAGTCGCTGATCAGCCGCGCTGGAGCCCTGAAACGTCGGCGTGTCGCACTGGTGGGACGGGGATGGGTTGCGTGACGGGTGTCGCCGATGGCCGAATCACCCTTGGATGGGGGGTGATGTGAGCCGGCATGCCGGAGTGTCCGGTACGGAGGCGTGACCGCTTGGGTTCACGTAGAGGGAGCAACGGGTCACCCTCCTGGATTCCCCGCCAGGACCCCTCGCGCCCGCCGTCAGACCCGCCAGAGCACGCCCTGCGCTTCAGGGAGCGAATCGTCCCTAAGCATGGAGCAGCACGCGGCAACCCGAGCATGAAGCAGCACGGGGCAACCCGCAACACGGAGCAACCCGCAGCACTGGCGCCCCAGCGAGCGACCCGAAGAGCGCCCCAGAGGGCCGAATGATCCAGAGGGCGACACGACCCGAAGGGCGACCCGACCCGAAGGGCGACAGAGGGAAGAGCGACCCAGCGGGAAGAGCGACCCGTTGGAAACTCGGGGCGAGGGCTCAGCCAACGCTACTGCGGGCTCTCACACCATCCGGGAGGCCGCTCACCGAAAAGGCGGCGTCGTCAGGCTGTGCGGTCCGGGAAGCTCATCGCCCAGCCTCTACCGGGCCTCCGGCGGCGAGACCGGCGGAATCATGGTCAGCTCCATGATCCCGCCGAGCCTGACCGGTCAGGCAAGGGGCTGACCAACGTCTTCGTCGTCAGCGACTCCCAGCAGATGTACGACTACGTCGGCGTACGGACTTGAGACGCCATCGTCAAGCCCCACGGACTCGAGACACCGTCATCAGGACCCACGGGCCCGAGACACGTCGTCAAGACGCACGGGCCCGAGACACCATCGTCAGGGGGTGCGCTCCGGGAGGTACAGTCGGCCGCCGGGACGGATCAGTGAGCTGCTCAGGCCGTTGAGCCGCATGATCTCCGCCGCCGTCGCGGCCGTGTCGTCGCCGGGTGACACCGCGGCGGCGATGGTCCACAGCGTGTCGCCCTTCTCCACGACCACCCACGGCAGCCCTTCGCCTCCCATGCCCCTCGACTCCTGGGCGATCGCCCAGCTGGTCGCCTTGGCGCCGAGCACGAACCCGCCCAGCGTCAACGCCGCGAACAGCCCCACAAGCACGATCCGACCCCGCCTGGTCAACCTCATCGGAGCGCGCCGAACCGCCTGACCTCGCGGGCCTGCCTCCGCCAGCCGTACGCGCGGGTCGGACCACCCTCGAGCACGATCTCCCGCCCTTCGCCTGCCGAGCGCACGCCGGACCCGAAGCACGGCCAGCCCCGGACCCCGCAGACCATCCAGCCCGGGTACAGCACCGTGATTCCTCCTCTGCGGTCGACCGACCCCATCGCGCGGCCTGCCGCCTCGCCCCTGCCTGCTGCCTCGACCCTGCCTCTCCCCTCGCACCTGCCTGTCGCCTCGCACCTGGGCCTCCGTACGGCCCCGTCCCGCCCGGCGCCCCTTCCCTACCGGGCGCCGCTGCCCTCCCTCCAAGCGCCGCTGATCCCTCACCTGCGGGCGTTCGGAGCGTCCGCCTCGCTCCTCCGCGCCCACGTCCGAGTAGGCCAGCCGGAGACCCCGCGCCTCACGACCGACCGGCAGGCCGGTGGATCGGACGGCTCGCGAGTCGTCACCCACACGCGAAAACATCTTCCCCTCAGCATTGGCGGGCGAGCGGGCTTGCCGAACGGCTCCCGCACCGGCTCGCAGACGCGCCCACCAGCCCGACCTCACCCCTTCGCCGACCGGCCGGCGGCTGGGCCGACCGGTGCCCGCGTCACCGCGAGATCGCGAGGTCCACCGGCCTCCTCTGGCCTCCTCGTCGCCCGGCGGGCGCGTCGATCCGCCGTCCCGCACCTTCGCGATTCCCCTGGGCCCACTCGTCACCGCCCCCAGCCGTTCCGTTCTGCCCCCCGTACCGGGTTCGCGTCGCGGCCGCACCGGCTCCTGGCTCGCGCCGCCTTGCAGTACCCGCAACCGCCTGTCCTCCGACCGGCCTGCCCCCGTCACAGGACGCTCCTCACCTCGCCCCCCGCCATGCCGACGAGCGCCCGCACGGCGCCCCCGCCGTTCCGACTCGACCTCGTCCACCGTGCTACGACGCTTCTCGTACGGCCCGGCCTCCCCCACCGTCCCGCGCTCTCTGCCGTACGGCCTGGCCTCCCCCACCGTGCTGCGCTCTCTGCCGTACGGCCTGGTCACCGTGCTGCAACCTCCCCCGTACGGCCCTCCCGCCTCCCGCGCCCCTCGGCCTCCGCGGTCAGGCCCGACCTTGCCCCTCGCTTCGCCACCTTCGCCATCCCGCCCCGTCTCCTCTCTTGCCCTGCGGCCTCCCCCGTCCGACGCCGTGTCCCCCCTCCCCCAGTGGCCTCCGCCACCCCGCTCCCCCGCATCCCGCGCTCCGCGACCTGCGCCATCCCGCTCCCCCTCACCCCGTCCTTCATGGCCTCCGTCAACGCGCGCCCACCGGCCCGGTCCTGCGCGACCGCCGCCATCTCCTACCGTCGCACTGCTCGCCCCGCGACCCCCGCCATCACGTACCGCCGCGTCCCGTTCTGCACGACTACCGCCGTCACGCACCGTCGGGCCCCTTGCCCCGCGACCCCCGTCAGCACGCTCGGCCCCACCCCGTTCTGCCCGGCCTCCGTCATCGCGGTCGCGCCCATCCCGTCCTGCGCGACCGCCGCCGTCACGTACCGCCGCGCCCCTCGCCCCGCGACCTCCGCCATCCCGCTCCGCATCACCACGTCCTGCCCGGCCTCCGTCAACGCGCTTCCACTCGCCCCGTCCTGCGCGACCGCCGCCGTCACGTACCGCCGCGCCCCTCGCCCCGCGACCTCCGCCATCCCGCTCCGCATCACCACGTCCTGCCCGGCCTCCGTCAACGCGCTTCCACTCGCCCCGTCCTGCGCGACCCCCGCCATCCCGCACCGCCGCGTCCCTCGCCCCGCGACTCCCGTCAACACGCTCCGCCGTGGCACTCTCTCTGCGGCCTTCACCGTCCGGGTCGGGCTCCTGCCATGCCCGGCGGGCTTTCCCGTACGCCCCGGTCTCGCCCCGCACCCCGTGGCCGCCCCCTTGCGGCGGCGCGCCCTGCCTCGACCTGGCGCCTTCGCCGTACCGTTCTGCGGCTTCTGCGCGCCTTAGCCCATCCGGCTCCGGACCCACGCCACCAGGCGCACTCGGCGTCTCAGCGGCAGCAGGGGCCGGGTCGGCGCGACCTCGGCCTCTGGGAACGGCCTGACGGTCGTGCTCCATGGGCGGGTCGCAGGCCGTACCGGCGAATGAGCGAGTTGGCGGCACCAGACGGAGGCGGCGCGCGCCCTCGGGGGCGCGCCGGCGCTCCTCTCTCGTGATGTCGGCGATCAGGGTGAGTTGGCTGTCTTGGCTGGTTGAATCTGTGCTTGTGGTCGCCCGCACTGATGACCTCCCGCCACCGTCGACCCATGGAAAAGGTCGAATAAAGATCAGCGAATCGAACACGGTGTCGATCGAACTCCCGTACGATGTTGTACACCACGTCGCCGTCGATTTCGAGGAAGACTCGAACAAATGTTTGAAGTTGATCTCCATTGGCGGTACGGTCGCTGTGTGCGACATGAAGACCACGGACCGGAAGGCGCGCCGATGAAGCGGGCCGCCGGGCGAGGAGGAGAGCATGAGCGAGCGGAGTGACGACAACGGCGTCAGCGACCTTGCGGTTCGCCGTCGCGACTCCCTGGGCCTGACGCCCAGGCAACGCAAGATCCTTGAGGTGATCCGCGACTCGGTGCAGCAGCGGGGTTACCCGCCGTCCATGCGCGAGATCGGCGAGGCTGTGCAGCTGACGAGCACGTCCAGCGTCTCGCACCAGCTGACGGCGTTGCAGCGCAAGGGCTATCTGAGGCGTGATCCACATCGGCCCCGCGCTCTTGAGGTCAGGCTGCCCGGCGAGCCGGTGCTGTGGGTCGACCCCGACGGCGGCGAGGACGAAGCCCCGGTGAACAGGCCGACTGCGGCGTATGTTCCGCTGGTCGGGCGCATCGCCGCCGGTGGTCCGATCTTGGCCGAGGAGAGCGTCGAGGACGTCTTCGCGCTACCCAAGCAGCTGGTCGGCGAGGGCACCCTCTTCCTCCTCCAGGTCACCGGTGACTCGATGATCGAGGCGGCTATCGCCGACGGTGACTGGGTGGTCGTACGGCAGCAGCCGGTTGCCGAGAGCGGCGACATCGTGGCGGCCATGATCGATGGCGAGGCGACGGTGAAGACGTTCAAGCGCAAGGACGGCCATGTCTGGCTGGTCCCGCACAACTCCAACTACGACCCGATCCCCGGCGACGAGGCCAGCGTCCTGGGCAAGGTCGTCGCGGTTCTCCGCCGCCTCTAGCCGCGGGGCTCTCCACCGCTCGATCGGCCTCTACTGGGAGATGGCCGATCGAGCGGCCCGTGGTGCATGCCGCACAGCTCTCCAAGTCCACGACCTTCAGCCGTTCGAGACGGCCGTGAGGCGTGGGTGTCGCACGCTCCTCGATCGCGAGGTCGTGAACTTTCGGCAATTCGATCGCCGGGCCAGGTTGGCTGGCTGCCCAGGCTCGGCGCTTGACGTGCGGCTTCCCCTCGTCCGAATGTCGCGCGAGCCCCGCAATCGAGTATCGCGATTGCTCGAGTATCTGCGAGCTCGGGTTGCTAGATCGCCACGCCGTTCCGACGGCCGATCGCACGGCTTCTTATTCATGTCGCGTATCTCGCCCGCGTCTGAGCGTCGTGCGACCGCGGTTTGATCGAATGACGTATGAACAGCAAACGCGGCCTGCTCGGACGATGCCTGAGCCCTACATCCGCGACGGTTCGCCAGTGCCTGAGGTGTCACGCGAACGCGGGCTGTCGTGTGCCATATGAGGTGGCAAGCGCGATCTGTTCGAACGGTGCCTGCGCGCTCAACAACTCAGGCTGATCGACCAGTGTCTGAGGTGTCGTGCGAACGCGGTCGGATCGAACGGCGCATGAGGCAATGATCGTGGCCTGCTCGAACCGTGCCTGAGTGTTGCAATCTGGAGCTGTTCGAACGGCGTCGGGCACATGTCTCGGCAGCGTGCACGCGGAGCGCCGGGTGATGCCGCCCTTGAGACGGCGGGTTGGGCGTCGGTGAGGTGGCGGCTCACGCAGGATCTCGCAGGCTGGCATGCCTGTCCGGTCAACCCATGGCTGACATGAGAGGCCACCTCGCGGTCGGTCAATGGCTGGCATGGGCGTCCACGTCGCGGTCGGTCAATGGCTGGCATGGGAGTCCGTCTCACAGTCAGCCATCGGGTACGGCACGAGCCGAGAGGTCGCCGAAGATCTCGCCCTCGTCGACGGCGAACGAGACATCGTCCGCCGCCTCCCGGTCGCGAGACCGTTGCGCGCGCGTGTCGCGCCTCGCGCCGAGCGCATGGCCGCGCATCGCTCGCGGCATCGGAGCGCGCAGTCTTGGGTCGCTCGATCGGTCCTCCGGCGGGGGCGGCCGATCGGGCGGCCCATCTCACTCGACTCTCGAGGATCCAGCGACCCTCGTGATCACTCAGTGCAGGTCGCCGAGTCCTGCTGGAGTGGACGCGGCAACTTTGGCTACCACTCTCCCGCACGGATGACCGTCGAGGCAGATCGTGCGCAAGGCGCTCGGCCCGGTTGGGCTCGCGGTGATCGCCCCGCCGCTGGGTGGTGGAGCCCCCTTTCTACCCTGACTGACGGCCCACCGTCGGCTGGCCCGCGACTACGGAACTCTCCCCACGAGCTCTGCAGCAATGATCCGTTGAACTGCGATCAGCGGCATGGATCACCGTCCTGCGCCGGGCCGTGCCGCCGTACGTCGGCAGGCAGGTGCCCTTCCCTGGCCCCTACTAGCTGAGCGCCAGTTGCTGCGGCCACGCTAGCGCGCGGCGACTGCTGTGTGGCGGTCCCCGCTATGCTGCGGCCGTGCCGGATTCCTCGGACCGCCCGCTCCTGTTCCTCGACGTGGACGGCCCCCTCATTCCATTCGGGACGCCCGAACCGCACCCAGGTGAGCACGTAGGCGACCGGGCAGCGCCGCAGCCGCTGCCAGCAGGGGTGAACCCACTGCTGGCCAGGATCGATTCCCGACACGGGGTGCGGTTGTCGGCGTTGCCGTGCGATCTCGTGTGGGCGACGACCTGGATGGCCGATGCGAACGAAGTGATCAGTCCGTTGCTCGGCCTACCCGAGCTACCGGTGATGGACTGGCCGGATCTGGAAGAGGAGGGGCCGCTGCACTGGAAAACCCGTGGACTGGTCGATTGGGCGGCCGGACGCCCGTTCGTTTGGGTCGACGACGAGATCACTGACATTGATCGCACGTGGGTATACGAACACCACCACGGGCAGGCGCTCCTGCACCGCGTTGATCCTCGTCGTGGTCTCACGCACCCCGACTTCGTCGCGATCGCCGACTGGTTGGCACGGCTATAGCCGATCCGGTCGCGGCCCCCCTGCCGCCTGGGACGAGTGTCACAAAGGCTTCTCGCAAACGTTCCCAGTCCTCGTCGGACAGGCTGCTCTCGAGCGAGGGCGACTCGGGAAGGGCAGGTGGGAACGACTCGGCTCGAGGCGCGGGTCATCGGCACTGAACAGGCTCAGACCTCCATGGCCGACCAGACATGCAGGACGCCCCGCGTCGGCGAGCTCACCGGGTGGGGACGGCTGACCTGGCTGGATAGCTGATGAAGCCGTGTTTCACATCAACGACAAGAGCGCCGCTTGACGGCCAGGCGTGGAGCGAGAGCCGATCTCCCAAATGAGCCGGTCGCCCGGTGGGCGGGTCACCTCAAGTGAGGTCATGCGAAGTGAGCCGGTCGCCCCATTGGGCCGGGAACCCAACTGGGGCGGGAACCCAAACGGGGCGGGAACCCACAGTGAGCTGGTCGCCCAGCAAGCCGGGTACCCCGAGCGAGCCCAGGCACCGGTAGCGGGCTGGGTACCTACAGTGCCTCGGCATTTTCCCGAAGCCGCGCTCGGGAGCAAGCCCGTGCTCGGCTGCTGCGCCCTGCCGTCCTGCGAAGACCGCCGGACGTGCGCTCCCTCGGCTGAGCAACATGGCGGTGCCCCCGGCCGGCGCGGCGCATACCGGAGACGCGCCCACTCCTCGAGCGAGCACACCCTGGAGGACCGCATCGAGGCCGAGCTCGCGCTGGGCGCCGACCTCGACCTGCTCCCCGAGCTCGAAGCGCAGTGGTTCCTGCGCGAGCCCTCGGCGGACCGCTGCATTCCACAAAAGGTCACGGAAGCGGTTAAATCCTGTGATATTGGATCACCGACATGACGTTGGAATCCAGAAGGGACGCATTTCGTGCGATTGTTAACCCGCCTGATGGCGGTCACCGCCTCGACGGTGACCGTGCTGTCGGTGACAGCCGCCGTCTCCGCCGCCGCGGTTCCCGAACTCGTGGTCAACGGCACCTTCGGCAGCGGTACCGCTCCCTGGTGGAAGTCCGCCAACACCACGATGGCCCTGGACGCGGAGCGTCTGCGCGTCAACGTCCCGGGCGGCACCGCCAACCCGTGGGACGCCATGATCGGCCATAACGACATCAAGCTGACCAGCGGCAAGGCCTACAAGCTGTCGTTCGACGCCTCGGCTTCCGCTCCGGTCACCGCGGTCACGACCGTCCAGCTCGCGAACTCCCCGTACACCAACACGCTGACCAAGACGATCTCGCTCACCACGACGAGCAAGCGCTTCAGCTTCCCGTTCACCTCAAGCCTGAGCACGTCGGGCGGTCAGGTGTCGTTCCAGCTGGGCAAGAACGCGGGCTTCAGCTTCTACCTGGACAACGTCTCGCTGACCGAGACGTCATCGACATCACCATCCCCTTCTCCCTCCCCCACGACGACACCCACGACGTCTCCTACGACGTCTCCTACGACGACGCCGAAGCCGGAGGAGCCGGGCTCAGGGCCGGTCGCCATGACCGACGGCTTCTATGTCGATCCGCAGTCCAATCCGGCGATCTGGGTGCGCGCCAACGCGGGAGACTCCAGGGCGGCGCGCATCAAGTCGTCGATCTCGGACAAGCCGATGGCGCGCTGGTTCGGCAACTGGAGCGGCGACGTCGGCGCGGCGGTCTCCCGTCACGTGGCCGCCGCCGATGCCGCGAACAAGCTCCCGGTCCTGGTGGCCTACAACATCCCCGGTCGCGACGCCTGTGGCGGCCACTCTGGCGGCGGCGCGGGCAGTGAGTCGGCGTACAAGACGTGGATCTCCGCGTTCGCTTCCGGGATCGGCAACCGCCCGGCGATCGTCGTCATCGAGCCCGACTCCCTCGGCGACTTCGGCTGCATGACCGACACCGCCATCCAGGCCCGTAACCGCATGCTGGTGTACGCCACCCAGCAGTTCCGCGACAAGGCCCCCAACGCGTGGGCCTACCTCGACGGCGGCAACGCCGGCTGGGTCGCGGCGGGGACGATGGCCACCCGCCTGAAGAACGCGGGCGTCGGCAACATCCGCGGCTTCTCGGTGAACGTCTCCAACTACTACACGACCGCCCAGTCGGCCACCTACGCGAGCTCGGTCAAGGCGTCGCTCGGCGGCACCGCCACGTTCGTGATCGACACCAGCCGCAACGGCAACGGCTCCAACGGGGAGTGGTGCAACCCCGCGGGCCGCAAGCTCGGGACCCCCACCCAGCTCGGCGGTGGCGGCGGAGCCGAGATGCTGCTGTGGGTGAAGATTCCCGGCGACTCCGACGGCAACTGCGGCATCGCGCCGAACGTCCCCGCCGGCCAGTTCAGCCCGGCCATCGCCATCCGCCTGATCGACGGCACCTGACCAACTCGTGAGCGCCCGGCCCGCGCGGGAGCGGGTCGGGCCATCCTCCCCCATTCGGTTCGGAACCCGTCAGACCGCCCTGATGCGGACGCCGAGAACCCGGTTCTTCAGCCGGCGAGTCAACGGCCTGGGCTGATCTCGCTCAGACCGCGGAACCGCCAAGCCCATCGTCGCGACCTCGAGCAGCCCGCTGCTCTGCTTCTCGCTCGTGCCGCGCCCGTTCGGTCGCGACACGTTCCCTGAGCTGCCGGTCCTCGGCCTCGCGAGGAGAGGGGATCCGGCTCCGCCTGTCGTGCTTGAGCGCCAGCCGGATCGCCCCGTAGATGACCAGGAAGAGCACCACCATCGAGAACAGCCAGCCGATCACGCCACCCGGATCGATGCCCATGCCCGTGCCTCCGTCGCAGCTGCTCCACCCGCACGGATGACCGTCGAGCGTGAGAAGTACCTGATCATCTCCTCGACCGTGACCCTGGGCAAGCCGGAAAGGACAATTCGTGCGTCGTGGGTGACACTGATCAGGTGGACGAAACCATCCGTAGGCCCCCCAAGGACGGTCTGAAGTGGGCCGGCGCCGGGCCGGACGTCATCGCCTGCTGGATCGCCGACATGGACTTCCCCACCGCCCCCGAGATCGTCGAAGCCCTTCAGCGGCGTGCGCGCGGCGATCTCGGCTACCCCGCCTGGGCCGCTGAGCCCCAGGCCGGCCCCCTGGCCGAGGCGTTCGCCGAGCGGATGCTGGTCACGTACGGCTGGGACGCGGAGCCGTCGTGGGTGCGCTCGTTCTCCGACCTCAACCAGGCGCTCCAGGTGATGCTCCACCTCACCACCGGATCCGGAGACACCGTCGCCATGCACGCCCCCGCCTACCCGCCGTTCCTCGGCACGATCGCGGAGATGGGCCGCCGCCTGCGCACCGACGTGTCCGATCTGAGCGGATGCCGTGCGCTCGTCCTGGTCAACCCGCACAACCCCACGGGCAAGGTCTTCAGCAGACCGGAGCTCGTCGCGCTCGCCGAGCAGGCCGAGCGGCACGACCTGGTCGTCATCGCCGACGAGGTGCATGCCGACCTCGTCTACGCGCCTGGGCGACACATCCCTTTCGCCTCGATCCTCCCCGAGCGCACCATCACGCTGACCTCGGCCACCAAGGCCTTCAACCTGGGCGGCGTCCGCTGCGCACTGGCCCACATGGGCCCTCCGCGGGTGCGCGAGGCGCTCAGGGCGCAACCCTCCTTCCTGTACGGCGGAGCCAACGTCTTCGGCGTCGAGGCCACGGTCGCCGCCTGGCGGCACGCCGACGGATGGCTACGTGACACCATGACCGTCCTCGACCGCAACCGGCGCCTGATCGCCGAGCGCCTGCCCGGATACGTGCCGCCCGAAGCCACCTACCTGGCGTGGCTGGACCTGGGGCGGCCGGGCATGGCGGAGGTGCTGGAACGCGAGGCGAAGATCATGGTGAGCGACGGCGCCGCCTTCGGGGCCGGAGGCGAGAGCTTCGTCCGGCTCAACTTCGCCACCTCGGAGGCCATCCTCACCGAGGTGCTGGACCGCCTGGACCGAGCCCGCTCCGCCGGTCTCCTGCGCTGACCGCGCATGAGGGGGTCGCCCGTCACCGGTGACGGTCACGGGCGACCGGGTCGTCACGGCACGGGGGGAAGGGCCGGCGCAGTGACGGCCGGATGCTCGTTCAGTGCCGCCATCGCCAGTTCCACCGCCTTCTCCAGCTGCGGGTCGCGTCCCGCCACCCTGTCCTGCGGCGTGATGACCACCTCGATGTCAGGGTCGACGCCGTAGTTCTCGACGCCCCACCCCTGTCCCTCCAGCCAGAAGGAGTAGCGGGGCTGCGTGACGATGGTGCCGTCGACCAGCTGGTAGCGCCCGTCGATGCCGATCACGCCACCCCACGTGCGGGTCCCGACGAGTGGACCGATGCCGCGGTTCTTGATCCCCGCGCTGACGATGTCGCCGTCGGAGCCGGCGAACTCGTCGGTGAGCGCGACGATCGGCCCGCGCGGCGAGTCCTCCGGGTAGCGCATGGGCTCGTACCCTCGCGAGATCGCCCACCCCGTCACCTTGCGCGACAGCTTCTCCAGCACCAGCTCGGACAGGTGGCCGCCGCCGTTGCCCCTGACGTCCACGATCAGCCCCTCCTGCGGCATCTCGGTGCGCAGGTCACGGTGGAACTGCGCCCAGCCGTTGGCGACCATGTCGGGCACGTGCAGGTAGCCGAGCCTGCCGCCCGACGCCTGCCTGACGTAGGCGCGACGGTCCTCCACCCAGTCGTGGTAGCGCAGCGCGGTGTCGTCGGCCAGCGGCGTCACGACCACGCGGCGGGTGTCGCCGCCGGCGGCCGGCCTGATCGTCAGCTCGACGGGGTGGTCGGCCGTGCCCGCGAGCAGGGGGTGCGGGCCGCGCACCGGGTCCACGGGACGGCCGCCGACGACGACGATCGCGTCGCCCTCGCGGACGGCCACGCCCGGCGCGAGCAGCGGCGAGCGGGCGGCGTGGTCGGAGGACTCGCCAGGCAGGATGCGGGTGACCACCCAGGAGCCTTCCTGGAGCGCCAAGTCGGCGCCGAGCAGGCCCTGGCGGCGCCTGGGGTCGACCGGCTGGCCGTTGGGTCTGGCGTAGGCGTGCGAGGTGGCCAGCTCGCCCTGCACCTCCCACAGCAGGTCGATCAGCTCGGAGTAGCTGCCGATCCGTTCGACCAGCGGCGCGTAGCGCTCGAGCGTGCCCGCCCAGTCGACGCCGTTCATGTCCTCGCGCCAGAAGTGGTCGCGCATGAGCCGGCCTGCCTCGTGGTAGGCCTGCCGCCACTCGGCGACGGGGTCGATGGTGACAGGGACCCTGCCGAGGTCGATGGTGATGACCTCTTCGCTCTCGCTCGCTGCGCGCGTCTGCAGGCCGTCCTTGCCCGTGACGACCAGGCGGGTGCCGTCGCCGCTGATCTCGAACGCGCGCACGTCCCTGGCCAGCTCGCACTTGCTGCGCTTCTTGAGGTCGTAGCGCTCCAGCGCGACCTCCTCACGCTCGTTGCCGTCGCCGAGCTCGCCCGCGAGGGGGTGACGCAGCCAGAGCAGCGCGTCCTTGCCGGTGCGCAGGTTGCTGTAACGGCCAGCGGGGACGGGGACGGCGACGACACGGGCGGGCAGTCCCTCGGCGTCCACCTCGGTGACCGGCTTGACGTCCTTCTTCTTGTCCTTGCCCTCCTCGCCGGAGTCCTCGGCGCCGTTGAAGCCGCGGCCCTCCAGCGAGGGCGCGAACGGTGAGGACGTGGTGGCCTGCAACGGCACGATGTACGGCTTGGCGCCCGCGGGGAAGGACAGGTCGAACACGTGCGCGTCGTAGACGGGGTCGAACGTCCTGATCGACAGGAACGCCAGGTGCTTGCCGTCCTTGGTGAAGACGGGGGCGTAGTCGCTGAAGCGCTGCGAGGTCACGTCGATGGTGGAGGTGCCGTCGACGCGCCCCATCTTGATCTGCCGCAGCGGCTCGTGGTGCGGGTGCGACCAGGCCAGCCAGGCCGAGTCGGGCGAGAAGGTGATGCCGTTGATGTCGCCGTTGACGGTTCTGTCGAGCTCCCTCACCGAGCCCGCGGAGGTGTCGACGGCGAGCAGGCGTCCGTCGTGCGTGGCGAGTGCGACGTGCTTGCCGTCGGGGGCGGCGGCCAGGTCGAGGACCCGTCCGATCTGGCCGGCGGCGAGCGTGCGGATCTCTCCGCCGGGCCTGCCGACCTCCAGGGCGTCCTCGCCTGAGGCGTCGCTCACCCAGACGGCCAGGCCGTCCTCGCCGAGCACGCGCGGCAGCCGTACCCTGACGCCCGGCTCGGCCCTCAGCACGCCGGAGGGTCCGTCGCGGTGGGTGACCCAGTGGGCGGTGCCGCGGATCTCGACCGCGCTGGCCCTGCCGGTGGCGTCGGGCGAGAAGTCGGCCACCTTGGCCGGCGCGGGGCGCCTGGCCCGTGCGGGGCGAGGGCCGCCGAGCCTGACCTCCAGCTCGTACGGCTCGCCGTCCAGCGAGTCGAGCATCCAGAGCGCGCCCGCGTGGCTGTAGATCACCCGGGCGCCGTCGGTGGCGGCGTGCCTGGCGTAGAAGCCGTCGTGTGAGGTGTGCCTGCGCAGGTCGGAGCCGTCGGGCAGGGCGGAGTAGAGGTTGCCGGTGCCCTCGTGGTCGGCCAGGAAGGCGATCCTGTCGCCGACCCACATGGCCGACCAGTACTGCGCGGTGCTGTCGGCGAACAGCCTGGTGAACTCCCCCGACCCGTCGGCGTCGATCCAGATCTTGGCCGCGGTGCCGCCCCTGTAGCGCTTCCACTGCGAGGGCTCGCGCCAGATGGCCGACACCGTCACGACGCCGCCGCCCTCGTTGACCGCCGCCTCGCTGACCCACCCGTACGGCAGGCGCTCGGCCTGGCCGCCGTCCAGCGGCACGGCGTAGGCCCACATCCTGTCGCGGGAGGGCTGCCCCGCGGGGCTGATCGCCAGGACCCTGCCGTCGGTCGTCCAGCCGCGCACGCCCGTGACGGCGTTGCCCCAGTGGGTGAGTCTTTCGCCCTCGGGTCCGTCGATCTCGGCGGCGAAGGCCTCGGGAGCGCCCTCCCTGGTGCTGGTCCACGCCAGCCGGGCGCCGTCGGGGGAGAAGCGGGGGAAGGAGACGGGGGTGCGGTCGGCGGTGAACCGCCATGCCCTGCCCCCGTCCACGGGGGCCAGCCAGACGTCGTCGTCGGCCACGAAGGTGATCAGGTCTCCGTGCAGGTGTGGGTACCTCAGGTAAGCGCCATTTGTCACAGATGCACACTAATGCGCGACCTCGTCGGCGGCTGAAGATTTTCTTGCCTGGAATCCCCGCCGCTCAGGCGGTATCGACCAGCTGCAGTAGCTTCGTCACGGTGTTCCAGTTGCGCATCGTGCCGGCGTTCTTCGTCCGCTTCTCCAGCAGCGGCGGGAGCTTCGGCCTGGCGAGGCCGTTGGGGAAGTCGATGTACAGCTCGCGCTCGCCGATCCGCATGACCTCGGGCGCGTAGCTGCCGGGGTCGATGCCCTCCAGCGCCTCGCGGTCGGGCGGCGCGGCCAGGAAGACCACCGCGAACTTGGCCGGTTCGCGTACCTCCAGCGGGTTGCGCTCGACCACGGCCCGCCACTCGTCGGCGGTGCGCACCATGACCGCGACGGGCAGCGCAAGGCGCTCGCCGATGGCGCGCTCGATCGCCTCCGTCGGCTGCGGCTCTGCGGTGAAGACGGCGTTGCCGCTGCGCAGGTGGGTGCGGACGTCGGTGTAGCCGAGCCCTTGGAGCAGGTCGCGCAGGTCGGCCATGTCGACCTTGGTGCCGGGGTTGACGTTGATCCCCCGCAGGAGCGCCACATATCGCATGTCCCGAACGCTACGCCGTGAACCTGCCGGCCGCTGTCAGGTATCCGGCGAACGGACGCGACGTTCCCGCGCGCGCCGACGTCCTACTGGAGGGGCGTGAAAGACAGACGGCCACCGGGTGACCCGGTGGCCGTCGGCCTGCCCTGCCGTACGGGAGGTTCCTGAGGAACGCCCTCGATCGGACTAAGGAACGATGTTGACCAGCTTCGGCGCGCGGACGATCACCTTGCGCGGCTCACCGCTCAGGTGCGCGCGCACCTTGTCCGAGGCCAGCGCCAGCGTGCGCAGGTCGTGCTCGGAGATGCCGGGCGAGACCTCCAGCCTGTCGCGCACCTTGCCCGCCACCTGCACCACGCAGGTCACGGAGTCCTGCACCAGCAGCTCGGGCTCGGCGACAGGCCAGCCCGCGTGGGCGACCGACCCCGTGCGGCCCAGCCGCTCCCAGCCCTCTTCGGTGGTGTACGGCGCGACCAGCGACAGCATGACCGCCAGCGCCTCGGCGCCCTCGCGCACGGCCGGGTCGGCCGCGCCGGGGCCCGAGTCGATGGCCTTGCGGATCGCCGAGGTCAGCTCCATCATGCGGGCCACCGCCACGTTGAAGCGGTAGGACTCGACCAGCTTGGTGACCTCGTCGATGGTCTTGTGCGTGAACTTGCGCAGCTCCAGGTCGCCGTCGGCGAAGGAGACGCCCGGCTCGCTGGCCACCTCGTTGAACACGCGGAACACCCTGGCCAGGAACTTCTGCGAGGCGGCCGGCGAGACGTCGGCCCAGTCGATGTCGTCCTCGGGAGGACCGGCGAAGACCATCGTCAGCCTGACCGCGTCGACGCCGAAGGAGTCGATCTGCTGGCCCAGGTCGACGCCGTTGCCCAGCGACTTCGACATCGCCTTGCCGCCGTTGATGACCTGGCCCTGGTTCAGCAGGCGCAGGAACGGCTCGGTGAAGTCGACCATGCCCATGTCGTGCAGCACCTTGGTGAAGAACCTGGAGTACAGCAAGTGCAGCACCGCGTGCTCGACGCCGCCGACGTACTGGTCGATCGGACCCCACTCGCGGACCTTCTCCACGTCGAACGGGCCGTCGGTGTAGCCGGGGTCGGTGTAGCGCAGGTAGTACCAGGAGCTGTCGACGAAGGTGTCCATGGTGTCGGTGTCGCGCCTTGCCGCGCCGCCGCACTTGGGGCACTCGACGTTCACCCAGTCGGTGGCGCTGGCCAGCGGGGAGACGCCCTTGGGCGACAGCGCCTCGCCACGCAGGTCGGGCAGCGTGACGGGCAGCTGCTCGTCGGGGACGGGCACCTCGCCGCAGTCGGGACAGTGGATGATCGGGATCGGCGTGCCCCAGAAGCGCTGGCGGGACAGCAGCCAGTCGCGCAGGCGGAAGTTGACGGTCGCGACGCCCGTGCCGCGCTCCTCCAGCACCTCGATGATCTTCTCGATCGCCTCGGCCTTGCTCAGGCCGTCCAGCGGCCCCGAGTTGACCAGCTTGCCCTCGCCGGGGGTGGCGACGCCGGTCTCGCCAGGGTCGGCCAGGCCGGTGTGGACGACGACCTTGACCGGCAGGTCGAAGGTGCGGGCGAAGTCGAGGTCGCGCTGGTCGTGCGCGGGCACAGCCATGATCGCGCCGTGGCCGTAGTCGGACAGCACGTAGTCGGCCGCCCAGACCTGGATGCGCTGGCCGTTGACCGGGTTGATCGCGTAGCGGCCCAGGAAGACGCCGGTCTTCTCCTTCTCGGTCGACAGCCGCTCGATGTCGCTCAGCTTGGCGACCTCGGCGCGGTAGGCCTCGAAGGCGGGCCGCTGCTCGTCGGTGACGATCTCCTCGGCCAGCGCCGCGTCGACCGCGACGACGAAGAAGGTCGCGCCGTACAGGGTGTCGGGGCGGGTGGTGTAGACCGTGACGGGCTCCTCGCGCCCCTCGATCTCGAACTTCACATCCGCGCCCGTGGAGCGGCCGATCCAGTTGCGCTGCATGGTCAGCACGCGCTCGGGCCAGCCGCCGTCCAGGCCCGCCATGTCGTCCAGCAGCCTGTCGGCGTAGTCAGTGATCTTGAAGTACCACTGGGTCAGCTCGCGGCGCACGACGTCGGCGCCGCAACGCTCGCACTTGCCCGCGACGACCTGCTCGTTGGCCAGCACGGTCTGGTCGTTGGGGCACCAGTTGACCAGGCCGCCCTTGCGGTAGGCCAGGCCGCGCTCGAAGAAGCGGATGAACAGCCACTGGTTCCAGCGGTAGTACTCGGGGTCGCTGGTGTGCAGGCGGCGCGACCAGTCGAAGGAGATGCCGTAGCGCCTGAAGGAGTTGGCCTGCGTCTCGATGTTGGCGTAGGTCCACTCGGCGGGGTGGGCGTTCCGCTTGATCGCGGCGTTCTCGGCCGGCAGGCCGAAGGAGTCCCAGCCGATCGGGTGCAGGACGTTGTAGCCCTTCTGGAACCAGTAGCGCGCGACGACGTCGCCGATGGCGAACACCTCGCCGTGCCCCATGTGCAGGTCACCGGAGGGGTAGGGGAACATGTCGAGCATGTAGCGCCGCTCCCGGGGGTCGGCGGCGTCCTCGCTCGCCCGGAAGGGGTCGTGCTCCTCCCATCGCTGCTGCCACTTGGCCTGCAGCGCCTGCGGATCGTACTCACTCACGGCGATGTCCTTCGGTTGACTCTGACCCATAAGAAAACCCCTCGTTCACGCAACGAGGGGCTGCCGCGACGACGGGAGGTTCAGCTCGACGGCCGTCGCGGCCCGCTAAGGAGCTGGGTCGCGGAACGCATACGTCAAGACTAGCGCAGCCCGCAACCCCTCGTCTTCAGGGAAAGCCATGCCGGGCAGGAGACGTGCGGGCACAATGGACCCTTCTGCTCCCGTCGGACCGAGGGTGGTGTATGCAACCTTTTCCGGTCGTCTCACCCCGAGAACCTTCGAGCTACGTGCCCCCGTATGTCCCTTTAGTCTACTCTCGTCACTGTGGCGCGCTCCGCTGAGCCCGGGTGGGAGCCCGACGACCTGCCCATGCAGGATCCGCCGACCGATCCCACCGGCTTCTCACGTTTGGCTGCGGAACCACCGGCATCGCATGAGATCATGCCGGGTGCGTCCAATCCGGACATAACATCGGGAGGTACGGCAGCAATGGCAACGGAGAATTCCGGAGCGTCACCCTTGCCGCCGTCCTGGCCCGAAGTGCCGACGTCGTGGCCAGAGGCTCCTCGTAACGAGCCGGTGCCCACGTCCTGGCCCGAGGCCCCGCGCATCGAACCCGCCTCGGGGTCGTGGCCCGAGGCCCCCCGCGCGAGCGGCGCCGCGCCGAACACATCCGAGCCTCCGCCCGTCCGCGACCCGCTGCCCGCCTGGTCCAACCTGTCCAGTCCCGCACCGTGGCCGCCGCCCCGGCAGGACCCCCTCTCCGGCCCGTCCGGCCCGGAGAACGACCCGCTCTCCTCCTCCTACGGCACCGCCGCGAGCGGCGCCCACGCGGCGACGCACACGGGAGCTCACGCAGGAGCCCACACGGGTACCCACCCCGGGCTCGACCCCCTCGCCGGCCCTGCGAGCACCCACCCCGGGCTCGCTCCTCTCGCGGGCCCCCCGAACGCCCAGCCGGGCTTCGACCCCCTCACCGGCGCCTCCTCCGCCCCGCGCAACGCCGACCCCCTCGCAGGGACGCAGGGCCTCGACCCCCTGGCGGCCCCCGGCAGGCAGGACCCCCTCGGCGGCCCCGCCGACCGCACCGTCGTCGTGGGCGCCCACGCCGCGCCGCCCCAGCCGCAGGACAGCCACCCCCAGGAGACCCACCCGCGCGAGGCCCAGGGCGAGGCGCGGCCCGGCTCGAACCTGAGCCGCGACCCCTCCGACCCCGACCACCGCTTCGTCACCGCGGGCCAGATCAGCGGCTCACGCACGCCTCCCCCCGAGCGCCAGCAGGAGCTCTGGGACACCGTCTTCGGCGAGGGCTACGAGTCCATGGGCGACGACGGCTCCGACGACGAGCCGGGCAAGCCCGTGTGGCTCTACGCCCTGGCAGGATCGGTCGCCATCGCGCTGGTCGCCGCCCTTCTGTGGGCCTTCCTGGCCGGGCCGCTGGCCTCCGAGCCCGAGGCGACGCCCTCCAGCGAGCCGTCCACCACGGCTCCCGTGGGCAAGCCCACGGCCAGGAAGTCCACGGTGGGTCGGCTGCCCAGGTTCCCCGGCGAGGCCTCCCCTGTCACGGGCGCCCTGGCCGACCCCGACGCGGGCATCTCCGTCCCCCGCCTGGGCGGCCCGTGGAGGGCCGACGTGCGCTCCACCATGAAGTCCACCTACGGCTACAGCACCCGCCAGTTCGCCGTCATCGGCACCGACTCGGCGGGCAAGCAGGTCTTCGCCCAGGTCATGACGGGCCCGCTGCCCGCCAAGCTGGCCGGCTCCTTCAGCTCGCCCGAGAGCCTGGAGCCGGTGATCAAGGCGGTCGTGGTCTCGGCCCGCAAGCTCTACTTCTCCACGCCGAACACGGCGAAGAAGACCGCCACCCAGACGCTCAAGGTGGGCGGCCTGCCCGGGCAGCTGAACGCCTACGAGGTGACCGTGGACGGGGTCAGGACGACGGTCGTCGCCGCGGCGATCGTCACCGGCGCGGACGTGCCTGCGATCGTCTACATGTCGGTGCCGTCGGAGCACAAGGAGCTGCTGCCCGACGTCAACAGTGTCTTCAAGCAGATCAAGGTCACCGCCGCCTCCTGACCCCGCACTCAGGGGGTCAGAAGGTGCACTCCATGTGCTTGATCCCGTTGATGAAGCTGGAGTGCAGCCGGTCGGGCTTGCCGCCCTCGATGCCGGGCACCCGGCGCAACAGCTCGCGGAACATCACCGTGATCTCCCTGCGGGCCAGGTGCGCGCCGAGGCAGAAGTGCGGGCCGGGCCCGCCGTAGCCGACGTGCGGGTTGGGGTCGCGAGTGATGTCGAAGGTGTCGGGGTCGTCGAAGACGGCGGCGTCCCTGTTGGCCGACCAGTAGAAGAGCACCGCCTTCTCACCCTCGCGGTAGAGATGGCCGTTCATCTCGAAGTCGCGGGTGACCTTGCGGCGCATGAAGTTGACAGGAGAGGCCAGCCGGACGATCTCCTCCACCGCTCCTGGCAGGTGCGCGTCGGGGTCCGACAGCAGCAGCGCCCGCTGCGAGGGGTTCTTGGTGAGCAGGCGCAGGCCGTAGGAGATGGCGTTGCGGGTGGTCTCGTTGCCCGCCACGACGAGCAGGATGAAGAACGAGCCTAGCTCCTGCATGGTGAGACGCTCACCGTCGAGGTTGGCGTTGACGAGCGAGGAGGTCAGGTCGGCCGTGGGGTGCTCGGCGCGGTAGGCGGCCAGGTCCTGGACGAGCTGCTGCAGCTCGAGGCCCGCGTTGAGCAGGCGTCCTGCGATGTCGCTGACGTCGCCGCCGGTGTACTCGGGGTCGAAGCCGCCGAGGATGAAGTTCGAGCGGTCGAAGACGAACCGGTAGTCCTTCTCGGGGATGCCCATCATGTCGCAGATGATCTTCAGGGGCAGCCTGGCCGCCACCTCGGTGACGAAGTCGCAGCCGGGCCCCTTGGCCAGCAGGTCGTCGACGATGCGGGCGGCGGCCGACTCCACGTCGGCCTCGAACTGCTTGATCATCTTGGGGGTGAAGGCCCTGGAGACGATCCTGCGGAGCCTGGCGTGGCGGGGGTCGTCCATGTTGATCATCGAGCCGAAGTACTCGGTGAACTCGGCGGGCATGTCGGGGATGTTGGTCGCGCCGCCCTGTCCCGAGCTGAAGACGGAGGGGTTGCGGCTGGCCTCCAGGATGTCGGCGTGCCGCACCAGCGCGTGGTACCCCGGCCCCTTCGGCGCGAAGGAGACGTCCATCTCCTCGAAGAAGACGGGCGCGTCGAGGGCGCGCAGCCTGGCGAACGCGGCCTCGCGCTCGGTCATGGGCAGCGCCCAGAAAGCCTGATCCGACAGGTCGAAGTCCACGAGCGTCATGAGCTCCATGGTTGGCGGAAGTAAGTACTTACGTCAAGATTGTGTCGGGGTCCGACAATGATCGGCCTCAACGTTCGTGGCTCCCATCATCCGCCCCGGCGATCATCACGATGCAGCGTGGAGGCATGAGATCTGACGTGGTGATCACCGGGCTGGGCGCGACCACACCTCTGGGCGGGGACGTGGCCCGAACGTGGGAGGGGCTCCTCGCGGGCAGGTCGGGGGTGCGGACCACGGAATGGGACCTGCCCGTGCGGATGGCAGCGCTGCTGACCGACGACCCCGCGGAGATCCTCGGCAGGCCGCTGGCCCGCCGTCTCGACCGCTGCGAGCAGGTGGCGCTGGTGGCCGCGAGGGAGGCGTGGGCCGACGCCGGCGCGCCCGAGGTCGATCCCGTACGGCTGGCGGTGGTGATCGGCACCGGCACCGGCGGTGCGCTGTCCATGCTCGGCCAGGACGACATCCTGGAGAGGGACGGCGTGCGCAGGGTCTCGCCCCACACGGTGCCGATGCTGATGGCCAACGGCCCCGCCGCCTGGGTGAGCATCGAGCTGGGTGCGGAGGGCGGCGCGCACGCCCCCGTCAGCGCGTGCGCCTCGGGCTCCGAGGCCATCGCGCTCGGGCTCGACCTGATCAGGCTGGGCAGGGCGGACGTGGTGGTGGCGGGCGGCGCGGAGGCGTGCGTCCACCCTCTGACGCTGGCCGGCTTCTCGCAGGCCAGGGCGCTGTCCAGGCGCAACGACGAGCCTGAGCGCGCCTCCAGGCCGTTCGACGTGGCCCGTGACGGCTTCGTCATGGCCGAGGGCGCGGGCCTGGTGGTGCTGGAGCGGGCCGAGTTCGCCGCCGCGCGCGGGGCCAGGGTGCTGGCGCGGCTGGCGGGGGCGGGGATCACCTCCAACGCCGTCCACATCACCGCCTCCGGTCTGGACGGCCAGTCCCGCGCGGTCGCGATCGCGCTGCGTGAGGCGGACGTCTCCCCCGAGGACGTCGGCCACGTCAGCGCGCACGCCACCTCCACTCCCGAAGGGGACGTGGTCGAGGCCCAGGCGATCGTCAAGTCGATCGGCGCGCACCCGCCGGTCACCGCGATCAAGTCGATGCTCGGCCACCTGTGCGGGGCGGCGGGCGGCGTGGCGGCGGTCGCGGCGGTTCGCTCGCTCATGGACGGCCGCATCCCCGCCACCCTCAACCTCGACTCCCAGGACCCGGCGATCGAGCTCGACGTCGTCACGGGCTCGCCGCGCCCTCTGCCCGAAGGGGCGGTGATCGTCAACGCTTTCGGGTTCGGCGGGCACAACGTCACCCTCGTCCTGAGCCGATGACGGCCGTCACGTGACGATCAGGGGCCGGGGCCACGACACGGCGGCCGAGCCGCCGGTCCCGCAGCTGATCCGTGTCCTCCGACAAATACGTTGAACCCGTCAGGCGGCGCCCGTTAGGTTCGCCGCGTGACGTTCTTCTTCCGACTGCGCTGACCACCGCCGGCGGGCCCGAGGCAGGCCTGAGGCTCGCGCCCACCGCCGGCGATGCGGGACGGCTGTCCGCCGTCCCGGGTCGCGTCGTGGGAGAAGACACGTGCATACGCTCCTGGTGGCCAGGACCGTGCGCGGCCTGGAGCCGCTGGTGGCCGAGGAGGTCGGCCACACCGTACGGCGAAGGCACCGCGAGGTGTGGTTCGAACGGCAGAGCCCCGATCCCGGTGTCCTCGAGCTGAGGACGGCCGACGACGTGCTGCTGCCGGCGGCCGTCGCGGGCGGGGTGGGGCGGGCCAAGACGGCTCTCGACCGGCTGAGGGCGCTCGCGGCCGGTGTGGACGCCGCGGCCATGGTCGAGCTGAAGACGGCCTTCGGCGGCTCGCCGCTGGTCAAGGGGGTGGACGTGTCCGCCTCCTTCCTCGGCCGCCGTGCCTACAACCGCTACGACATGGAGGACGCGGTGGGCGGCGCGCTCGCCGCCCGGCTGGGCGTGCCGTACCACTCGAGAAGGCACGGTCCGCCGCCGCCCGCCACGCTGTCGTGGCGGGTCAGTGTGGAGGGCGACGAGGCGGCGATCGGGCTGCGCATCGCCGACAGGCCGCTGCACCGCAGGCCGTACAAGACGAGGACGGTGCCGGGCACGCTGCACCCTCCGGTGGCCGCGGCGATGGCCAGGCTGGCGGGGCTCGAGGGGGCGCGCACGGTGCTCGATCCGTGCTGCGGGGCGGGCACCACGCTCATCGAGGCCCGCTCGTACGCGCCCGTGGCCCGCTGTCTGGGCGTGGACCTGAGCCCCTCGGCGGTCGCGGCCGCCGTGGGGAACGCGGGCGGCGGCGGCATCGGCTGGGCCGTCGCCGACGCCGGGCGGCTGCCGCTGCCGTCAGGCAGTGTCGACAGAGTCCTGGTCAACCCGCCGTGGGAGCGCCAGGTCGCCTCGGGCGGTTCGTTCGGCGGGTTCTGGCGGGAGCTGCGGCGGGTCCTGGCCGAGCGGGGACGGGTGGTGGCGCTGCTGCCCGGCCCCGCGGATCCTCCGGGATTCGAGGTGAGGGACACGATCGCGGTGAGCCTCATGGGACGGCACGCCGTGATCGCGGTGCTCAGTCTCGCAGCCAGTCGAGGACGAGGTCGTTGACCCTGCGGGGCTGTTCGAGATGGAGGAAGTGACCCGCGCCTTCGACGCGCTCGGCCTTCGAGCCTTCGGGCAGGTGGGCGAGCGCGTCCTTGGTCAGGTGCTCGCCGAGGCAGCCGTCCTGGGCGCCGTGCAGGTAGAGGACGGGCCTGGTCGGCTCCGAGGGCTTGGGGTACCTGCCGCTGGGCGGCGTGGCGCCGAGCATGGCGCGGTAGTAGCCGATGGCGGCGGCGAGGTTGGCGGGAGCGCCGAGGCTGCGCCTGACGAACTCGAGGTCCTGGGTGGCGTCGTAGCCCGGCGACCAGTCGCGCCACAGTCCTTCGAGGAAGCCGTCGGCCGCTGCGGCCTGCTCGGCCAGCCCGGTCTGGAACAGGAAGATGTAGAAGGAGCGCTTGAGCTGCTCGTACTCCATGAACCCGGCCAGCAGGGCGCCGACGGGAGGCACCGCCATGGCCACCGACCTGCGGAAGCGCTCGGTCGTGCCGTAGACGGGGAAGGCGCCCCAGTCGTGGCCGACGAGCACCGCGTTCTCGTCGCCGCCGAGCTCCTCGTGCAGGGCGACGACGTCGGCGACCAGCGCCGCGCCCTCGTAGGCGCCGTCGGCGGGCACCTCGGTGGGCGCGTAGCCGCGAAGGAACGGCGCGACCGCGCGATAGCCGCGCTCGGCCAGTTCGGGCATCAGGTGGCGCCAGGTGTGCGCGGTGTCGGGGAAGCCGTGCAGGCAGAGGGCGAGGGGGCCGTCGCCCAACGCCAGATAGGTGAACTCGACCCCGTTGGCGTGGATGGTCCTGATCTCCATGGCGGACAAGTCTGCCACCGCCTCAGTGCTCGTAGCGCAGGTGCTTGACGCCGTTGATGAAGTTCGACAGCAGGAAGTCGGGCTCACCCACCGAGCGGATCTCCGGCAGCCTGGTGAACAGCTCGCGGAACATCACCGTCATCTCCCTGCGCGCCAGGTGCGCGCCCAGACAGTAGTGCGGTCCCGGTCCGCCGAAGCCGACGTGCGGATTCGGGTCGCGGGTGATGTCGAAGGCGTCGGGATCGGTGAAGACCGCCTCGTCCCTGTTGGCGGAGTTGTAGAAGAGCAGCACCTTGTCGCCCTTGCGGTACATCCCGTGGTCCTGGGTGACCGTCCTGCGGAACTGGATCACCGGGGTGGAGTAGCGCACGATCTCGTCGCACGCCTTGACGATGCGCCTGTCGAAGTCGGCCATGAGGTGCTCGCGCTGCTCGGGGTGGTCGGTGAAGAGCTTGAGCCCGTAGGCGATCGCATTGCGGGTGGTCTCGCTGCCCGCCACGACCAGCAGGATGAAGAACGAGCCGAGCTCCTGGGACGACAGCCGCTCCTCGCCGTTGACCAGCAGGCTGACCAGGTCGCCCGTGGGACGCTTGCGCCGCTCGTCACCGAGGCTGGCGGCCAGCCTGTTGAGCGAGTGCCCCGCGTGCAGCAGCTTGCCCAGCCCCTTGGCGACGTTCCACCGGTTGAGGTCGGGCCTGATGCCGGTGTACTCGGGGTCGGCGTTGCCGAGGATCACGTTGGTACGGCGCAGCACCATGTCATGAAATTTCGGCGGAACACCCATCATGTCGCAGATGACCCGGACGGGAAGCCTGGCGGCGATCTGCTCGACGAAGTCGCCCGGCCCCTCCTTGATCGCCTGGTCCACGATCTCGGCCGCCGCGACGGCCAGGTCGTCCTCCATCTTGGCCAGGATGCGCGGCGTGAACGCCCTGGAGACGATCCTGCGCAGGCGCGCGTGCCTGGGATCGTCCATGTTGATCATCGAGCCGAAGTAGACCGCCAGCCATCGCGGCATGTCGGGGATGCTGTTGGAGCACGGCTCGCTGCTGAACAGCGCGGCGTTGCGGCTGGCCTCGGTGACGTCGGCGTGCCTGACCAGGGCGTAGTAGCCCTCGCCCGCGCCGATGAAGGGCACGACGTTCTCCTTGACGAACACCGGTCTGTCGAGCTCGCGCAGGCGTCTGAACGCGTCCATCCGCTCGGCCTGCGGGAGCCCCCAGAACGGGATCTGCGACAGATCGACGCTCATGGCTCCATGCTTGACGCAAGTGATTACTTACGTCAAGAGTCCACGCCGTGGTCAGACGAGCATCGAGGCGGCCTTCTCGCCGATCATGACGGCGGGCGCGTGGGTGTGCCCCCTGTTGACCGTCGGCATGATCGAGACGTCGGCCACCCGCAGCCCCTCCAGGCCGCGCACCCTCAGCTCGGGGTCCACCACGGACTCCTCGTCGAGGCCCATCCTGCAGGTGCCCACCGGGTGGTAGAGGGTCTCGGCGCGCTCGCGCACCCACTGCGCCAGCTCGTCCTCGCTCTCCTGCCCCTGATAGGGGGCCATCGGAGCCGTGGCGTACGGCCCGAGCGCCGCCGTCGCGAACAGCCGCCTGGCCATCCGCAGCCCTGCCACCAGCCTGCGCAGGTCGGCCTCGGCCGTCAGGTAGCCGGGGTCGATGACCACGTCACGCCCGTGCAGCCCGATCCTGCCCCTGCTCTCCGGCTGCAGCAGCACCGCGCCGATCGTCAGCCCGTGCTCGGTGGGAGCGGTGAGCCCGTGCTCGAAGAAGAACCCCGGCGCGAAGACCAGCTCGATGTCGGGCGCGGGCTCCTGCTCGGCGGTCCTGATGAAGGCGACCGCCTCCCCCACGTTCGTGGTCAGCATGCCCTTGCCCAGCACCAGGTAGCGCAGGAGGTTGCCGATCGTCTCGGCCTGCTTGGTGAGCGTGATCGGGCGGGGGCAGCTCATGTAGACGGCGGAGGCGAGGTGGTCCTGCAGGTTCCTGCCGACCCCCGGCAGCTCGTGGATGACGGGCACGCTCGACTGACGCAGCTCGTCGGCGTCACCGACGCCCGAGCGCATCAGCAGGTACGGCGAGCCGATCGCCCCCGCCGACAGGATGACCTCGCGCCTGGCTCTGACCTGGGCGCCGCCGTCGTGCTCGACGCCGACGGCCCTCTTGCCCTCGAACACCACCCGCTCGACCCGCGCGCCGGTGATGAGCGTGAGGTTGGGGCGCTTGAGCGCGGGACGCAGGTAGGCGTCGGCCGCGCTCCACCTGCGGCCACGCCGCTGGGTGACGGGGGTCGGGCTGTAGCCCTCGTTGGAGGGGCCGTTCAGCTCGGGGAGCCTGTGCAGGCCGAGCTCCTCGCAGGCACGCAGGAAGGCGTGCGTGACGGGATTGGGGCTGCGCAGTTCGGAGATGTGGATCGGGCCCGCCTCGCCGTACACGCCGCCCGCGTTGCCGCCCGTGCGGCGCTCGGCCCGCTGGAAGAAGGGCAGGACCTCGTCGTAGGACCAGCCGGGAATCTCCCACTGGTCGTAGTCGCGCCGGTGGCCGCGCACCCACATCTGGGCGTTGAGCGAGGAGGAACCGCCGACCACCCGGCCGCGCGGCCAGTAGAGCTCGCGCCCCGCCAGCTCCTGCTGCTTGGCGGTGGAGTAGTTCCAGTCGTAGTCGGTCCTGAAGAGCTTGGCGAAGGCGACAGGCATGCGGATCTCCAGCTTGTCGTCCTGCCCACCCGCCTCGACCAGCGCTACTGTCACCGAAGGGTCACTGGAGAGTCTGTTGGCGAGCACGCAGCCCGCCGAGCCCGCACCGACGATCACGAAGTCATACTCCACAGACAGTGCTTACTTCACCTGGCCGCTGCCGTCCATATCCATCTGTAACCTTTGTTACCTACCGGTTGGTATGCGGTGACTGCGAAGATGTCGCGCGTAGTGATACGTGCGAGGGAGGAAGGCCTGCCATGCTCAACCTGTCGATCGTTCTCGAGGACAGCGCCCGCACCGCGCCCGACGACACCGCCATCGTCTTCGGCGATCTGCGCCTGCCGTACTCGATGGTGGACACGATCGCCAACCAGGTGGCGAACCTGCTCGTGGCGCGCGGCATCGGCAAGGGCGACAAGGTCGCGCTGGCCTGTCCGAACCTGCCGTACTTCCCCTTCGTCTACTTCGGCATCCTCAAGGCGGGCGCGACCGTCGTGCCGCTGAACGTGCTCCTGCAGTCGAGGGAGATCGCCTACCACCTTGACGACAGCGACGCCAAGGCGCTCTTCTGCTTCGAGGGCAGCCCCGAGCTGCCGCTCGGCGAGCGCGGCAAGGCCGGGTTCGAGGCCGCCGAGGGCTGCGAGCACTTCTTCGTGCTGCCCGCCACGGCCCTGGCGACAGAGTCGGAGTACGGCGAGTCGATCTGGGCCGCGCTGAACGGCATGGCGGGTGAGTTCCAGACCGTGCAGACCGCCCCCGAGGACACAGCGGTCATCCTCTACACCTCCGGCACCACGGGCCAGCCCAAGGGCGCCGAGCTCAGCCACCAGAACATGCTCATGAACGCCATGGTCAGCGACGAGATGTTCCCCCGCACGCCGGGCGGCGACACCTACCTGGCCGTGCTGCCCCTCTTCCACTCCTTCGGCCAGACCGTCGTGATGAACACCGGCTTCCGCCGCAGGAGCACGATCGTGCTCATGCCGCGCTTCGAGCCGGGCGAGGCGCTGGCACTGATGACCAAGGAGAACGTCACGTTCTTCGCGGGCGTGCCCACGATGTTCTGGGCGATGCTCACCAAGATCCACGCCGAGGGCGTCCCCGTGCCCTCCGCGCTCAGGCTGGCCGTCGCGGGCGGCGCCTCCTCGCCCGTCGAGGTGCTGCGCGACTTCCAGCAGACCTTCGGCGTGGGCATCCTGGAGGGCTACGGCCTGTCGGAGACCTCGCCGGTGGCCAGCTTCAACCAGCTGGGCCGTCCCACCAAGCCCGGCACCATCGGCACCCCGATCTGGGGGGTGGAGATGAGGCTGATCGACAGCGACTGGAAGACGATCGAGGGCGAGGGCCCGGGCGAGATCGCCATCCGCGGCCACAACGTCATGAAGGGCTACTACGGCAGGCCCGAGGCGACCGACGAGGTCATGAACGACGGCTGGTTCCGCACCGGCGACATCGCCACCCGCGACGCCGACGGCTACTACGCGATCATCGACAGGGCCAAGGACATGATCATCCGTGGCGGCTTCAACGTCTACCCGCGGGAGCTGGAAGAGGTCCTGATGACCCACCCCGCCGTGTCTCTCGCGGCCGTGGTCGGGGTCGCGCACGAGTCGCACGGCGAGGAGGTCAAGGCGTACGTCATCCTGACCGCGGGGGCCTCGATCACCGAGGCGGAGCTCGTGGACTGGTGCAGGGAGAACATGGCCGCCTACAAGTACCCGCGCGTCATCGAGTTCCGCGACTCCCTCCCGATGACCGCCACCGGCAAGATCCTCAAGCGCGAGCTGCGCTAGCCGCGGGCGCCGGGGCCGCTCTCGGGGCCCCGGCCGCTCAGTCGCGCCGCTCCCAGATCAGGGAGTAGCGCCACAGCAGGTGACGGCGGAAGCGGGAGCCGGGCAACAGGGTCCGCGACGCCTGCCGTACCTGCGCCCACGACAGGTCGGGCGGCTCGATCGGCACGGCGGGACCGCCCTTGCCGCCGTGTCGCCACGCCAGGAACCGCGCGGCGGGCAGGCCCGCCCCGCTGATGATCCAGTCGAGCGGGGTGCGGTTGCCGGCCAGCCCGACGACGACCAGCCGCCCGCCGGGCGCCAGCAGCCTGGCCATCGCGCTCAGCGCCTTGGAGAAGTCCACGTGGTGCACGACGGCGACGGCGCTGACGAAGTCGTACGCGCCGTCGGGCAGCGGGTCGTCGAGGAAGTCGGCCTCCACGAAGTCGGCGTTGGCGACCTGCGCGCTCTGCCGCCTGGCCTGCCTGATCGCCTCGGGGAAACGGTCCACCCCCGTGACGGTCCGCGCCCGCCCCGCCAGCTTGCGGACCAGCAGGCCATCGCCGCAGCCCACGTCCACCGCCGCGCGGCACCCGTCGGGGACCGCGCCGAGCACCAGCGGGTGGTAGTGGACGTTGTGATTCCAGTACGGATCCGGCATCCGGACACCCTAACGTCGCCCGTTCCCAGAGAAGGCGACGCGCGGGGGTAGGGCGGGCCCTACCCCCGAGATGGGTGCGCGCAGGGATGATCCGGACAGGGGCCCGGCTGAAGACTGGAGGCACGCCACCACCTGCTCAGGAGGACCCCCGATGACCACCACCATGACCACCACGACCGCCACGACCGTCACGGACGTCCCCGACCCCGTCAAGGCCGCCTCCGCCCTCTGGTTCGCCGCCGTGGGAGCCGGCGCCTTCGAGGCGGCCCTGGCCGTCGGCCAGGCGCTGTCGGCGGGAACGCCCTTCTCCGAGCTCGCGGGCGGCCTGGCTGTACGGCTGGCGATCTTCGCGGCCGCCGTCTTCCTGGCCGTCGTGCTGCGCCAGGGACGCGGCTGGGCCCGAATCGCGCTGGCGGTGTCGCTGGGCGTCTTCGGCACCGTCTCGCTGGTGATCGAGCCGATCCAGTGGCTGCTGGCGGGCAACTCCGTCACGACGTTCCTCACCACGGCCGACGCCATGACCCTGACGTTCACCGTGAGCAGGATCCTGCACCTGGCGGCGGTGCTGGGCGCCATGACGCTGATGTTCAGCCCTTCGGCGAACGCCTATTTCCGGCGCAAGCGGTGATTCGGACGACCGTGTAGGGTTTGCGGTCGTGCAAAATCGCCTGACCGGTATGTTGATCGGCGCCGTCTTCGGCGCCGTCTTCGTCTTCGTGAACGCTTCGAGCCCGCTGAACTCCGTGCTCGCCACCGTCCTCCAGGTGGCCGCCTCCGTGGCCCTGGCCTTCATCGTCATCATGTGGTTCACCGCCGGCAAGCGGCTCAGGACCGGCGCCGCCGCCTCCGCCCGAGAGCCCGGAGGGAGCTTCTACGGCCGCGGTTACCTGTTGATCGTGGCCGCCGAGGCGATCCTGCTCTTCGGCGGCATCGCGGTGCTGCGAGCGCTGGGGAGGCCCGAGGAGACCAACGTCGCGTGGATCTCACTCGTCGTCGGCCTCCACTTCGTCGCCCTCGCGCCGGTCTGGAAGGAGCCCAGCATCCTCATCCCCGGGGTGGTGCTCACGGTGCTCGGCGTGGTCGGCCTGGTCATGACGTTCACCTCGGCCATCGCCTGGGTGCCGATCGTGAGCGGCGTGGCGTCGGGCGTGACGCTGCTGTCCGGCTCCCTCGCCTACAGCAGGCGCGCCCTGACCTCCCTGAACCCCACGAACTGACCCCGTCGCAACGCTCCTTCCCCCGGCGGGCCCGCACCGTCGCGCCCGGATGACTATGGCCAAGAGCCGGTCCGGGGACGACAATCCGCTGAGGGGGTGGGACATCCCGGCCGTCGGCCTGCTGGGCCCGCCCACCGGCCGCGCGCTGCCGCGACGTCGCCCCGAGAGGGCGGGCGCTGTCCGCCGGCTTCGACAACCCGGCCTGGAGGTCTCGCCACGATGAGCTTTCTCCCCCCGCCCGAGACCACGCCCGAGGCCCAGCGGCTCTTCGACGATGACGTCGCCGAGCTCGGCTACGTCATGAACACCTCCAGGCTGTGGGCCTACCGCCCCGAGACCCTCGCCGGCCTGTCCGGCCTCATGGGGGAGATCGCCGACACGCACGGCTTCACCCGCAGACGGCGCGGCATCCTCGTCACGGCGTGCGCCTCGGCGCTGGGCGACTCCTACTGCTCGCTGGCCTGGGGGCTCAGGCTGGCCGAGGAGACCGGCGCCGGCGCCGCCGCGGGCGTGCTCGGCGGCGACGACAAGGGGCTCACGGAGGACGAGCGCGTCATGGCGGCGTGGGCGCGCAAGGTGGCCCGCGATCCCAACAGCACCGGCGAAGCCGACGTGGCCGCGCTGCGAGAGGCGGGGTTCGGCGATGCCGAGATCTTCGCGATGACCGCCTTCGTGGCGCTGCGCGTGGCGTTCTCGACCGTCAACGACGCTCTGGGCGCCCGTCCCGACGCGGCGCTGCGGTCCACTGCGCCGCGGGAGGTGCTCGACGCGGTGACCTATGGCAGGCCCATCGAGTGAGGCGGCGAGAGGCTCATGACTGGTCCGCGTGATCGCCTGCGCGCACGGCCTCGAGGTAGTCGGCGATGGCGTCCCTGTTGCGGGTCAGGCACGCGACGCGCTCGCTCATGCGATCACGTTCGTGCTCCAGGGTGGCGATCATCTCGGGCGTCGCGTCGGGGAAGTGGATGACCCTGGGCTTGTTCAGGCAGGGCAGGATCTGCTTGATGATCCTGGTCGGCAGTCCCGCGTCGAGCAGACCCCTGATCTGGGCGACCCTGTCCACGAGCGACTCGTCGTAGTCGCGGTAGCCGTTCGGTGAGCGGCTGGGGTTGATGAGCCCCTGCTCCTCGTAGTAGCGCAGCAGCCGCCTGGGGGTGCCGGTGCGCTCCGACAGCTCTCCGATGAGCATGTGACCCACCTCATATCCCGCCACGTTGACCTTCACATCGGTGTGATGGTTCAAGCATACGGAACATGAGAAACGACGCCACCCCTCTTGCCGCTTCCCCCACCGGCTCCGAACAGGGCAAGCTTCCCATGGCGGCGCTGCTGGCGCTCTCCACCGCCGTCTTCGTCACCAGCCTCACCGAGACACTGCCGGCCGGCGTCCTGCCCGCGATGAGCGCCGACCTCGGCGTCAGCGAGTCGGCGATGGGCCAGTCCGTGACGATCTACGCGATCGGCACCGCCCTCACGGCGATCCCGCTGACCGCGGCCACCGCGGGATGGCGGCGCAAGCGCCTGCTGCTGACGGCCATGGCGGCCTTCGCCATCGCCAACACGGTCACCGCCGTCTCGGCGAACTTCCCCGTGACCATGGTGGCCAGGTTCGTCGCAGGTGTGGCCGCCGGTCTGGCCTGGGCGTTGCTCGCCGGGTACGCCCGCCGCATGGCCCCGGTTCACCTTCAGGGCAGGGCGATCGCGATCGCCATGGCCGGCATTCCCGTCGCCCTGTCTCTTGGTGTGCCCGCGGGCACCTTCCTCGGTCATGCGCTCGGCTGGCAGGTGGCCTTCCTGATCATGACCGTGCTGACCGTCGTCCTGCTCCTGTGGATCACCGCGGCGGTCCCCGACTACCCGGGGCAGCCGCGCGGCGGCCGTACCCCGATGCTGCGCACCCTGCGCGTCCCGGGTGTGGCGCCCGTCCTGTTCGTCACCCTGGTCTTCGTCCTGGCGCACACCATCCTCTACACCTACATCGCCACCTTCCTCGACCGGCTCGGCATGGGCGGCTCCACCGACCTCGTCCTGCTGGTCTTCGGCGCCGCCTCCCTGGTGAGCATCTGGATCGTGGCCGCGCACATCAACCGCAGGCTGCGCGCGCTCACCATCGCCAGCACCGTGCTGGTCGCCGCGGCGGCCGCCGTCCTGGCCGTCCTGGCAGGCAGTCCCGCGCTGGTCTACGTCGCGGTGACGCTGTGGGGGCTCGGGTGGGGAGGCGCGCCCACGCTCCTGCAGACCGCCGTGGGCGACGCGGGAGGCGAGGCCGCCGACGCCGCTCAGGCCATGCTCGTCACGCTGTGGAACGCGGCCATGGCGGGCGGCGGGGTCGTCGGCGGCGTCCTGTTGGGGCTGCTCGGCGCCACGTCCTTTCCTTGGAGCGTCCTCGCGCTCCTCGCTCCGGTGCTGGTCGTGGTGCTCGCCGCCCGCACCCACGGCTTCCCCGGCAGGAGGTCCTGACCCGAGGCCGGCGGCCACCGACGTTCCCCTCTGTCGAGGATCTACGCCGGTAGGAGAGGATGGCCGGATGGCTCACCTCGCGTTGTTCCATTCCGTGTACGGACTGCGCTCCGTCGAACGGGTCGCCGCAGACCGCTTCCGCGCCGCCGGGCACGAGGTGGTCACGCCCGACCTGTACGCGGGTGAGACCGCAACGACGATCGACCGCGGCTTCGTCCTGGTGGAGCGGATCGGGTGGGAGGTCATCGTGGAACGCGCGCGTGAGGCGGTCCGCACGATGCCCGCGGACACGGTTCTCGCCGGTGTCTCGATGGGCACGGGGGTTGTCGGGGACCTGCTGGCCGACCGGCCCGATACGGCTGGTGTCCTGCTCCTGCACGCGATCGCGGAGCTCCCCACGACGGCGCGGGCCGGTCTGCCCGTGCAGGTGCACGTCGCCGACCCTGACGTGTTCGCGCCTCCCGCCGCCGTCGCCGCGTTGGAGAAGGCCGCGACGGGCACGGGCGTCGATCTGCGGGTTTTCACCTATCCGGGTGTCGGGCACTTCTACACGGACGCGAGCCTCCCCGATCATGACCGGGCGGCGGCCGATCTCACCTGGCGGCGAAGCCTGGACTTCCTGCGCCATCTCTGAGTCCCCGCATGCGGCGAGCACCGAGGCGCGAGGCCGGATCCGGACGTGCCGTCGTTCCGTGCGGGCCGGACATCGCATCCCGTCGGAACGCATCCCTCCCCTGCAGGTCTTCCTACGCCGGAGCCCGTGGCGCGAGGGGCCGGAGCCCCTCGCGGGGGTGGGGGTCGTCTGCCCTGGAGGGGCCGGCCGGTCAGGGCCAGTCGATCGAGGGGCGGAGGGGGAAGTGGGCGGCGCCCTGGTCGTCCAGCTTCACGCCGAGCACCTGGTGCAGCTGCACCTTGTTCCGCTCGAAGCCCACGATGCAGCCGGCCATGTACAGCCGCCACACCCTGGCCGTCCCGTGGCCGACCTCCTGGAGGGCGTCCTCCCAGTTGTCGTCCAGGTTCTCGCACCAGAACTTCAGCGTGCGGGCGTAGTGCTCGCGCAGGTTCTCCTCGTGACGGACCTCGAAGCCGGAGTTCTCCATCTGCGTGGTGAGGTAGCCGACCGACTCGAGCTCACCGTCGGGGAAGACGTAGCGGTTGATGAAGCCGCCCTTGTTGATCGTCTTCTCGGTGCTCGTCGGACGGGTGATGCAGTGGTTGAGCAGCCGCCCGCCCGGCTTGAGCTTCCTGTAGAGGGAGGAGAAGTAGGCGGGCAGCTGGTCCTTGCCGATGTGCTCCGTGAGGCCGATGGAGCTGACCGCGTCGAAGCCGCCCTCGGGCACGTCGCGGTAGTCCATGAAGCGCACCTCGGCCAGGTCCTGCAGCCCGGCGTCGACAATGGCCTTCTGCGCCCACTCCGCCTGCTGCTTGGACAGGGTGACGCCCAGGGCCTTGACGCCGTACTCGCGCGCGGCGTGCATGACCATGCCGCCCCAGCCGCAGCCGACGTCGAGCAGGCGCATGCCAGGCTTGAGGTCGAGCTTGCGGGCCACCAGGTCGAACTTGGTGTACTGCGCCTCCTCGAGCGTCGCGTCCTCCCGCGGGAAGACGGCGCAGGTGTAGGCCATGGACGGGCCGAGCACCCACTCGTAGAAGCGGTTGGACACGTCGTAGTGGTGGTGGATCGCCTCCGCGTCACGCTGCTTGGCGTGACGCGAGCCGAGCCTGGCCAGGGTGCTCCTGCGCATCTCCTGGGGCGGCGGCGGCACGCGCATCAGCAGTGGCTTCGGGCCGAGCGCCCGTACGGCGTCCAGCTTCTCGGCCAGCGTCAGGTCGTTGGTGGTGATGTTCCACATGCGGTCGAGCAGGGTGTACATGTCGCCATGGACATCGATGTGCCCCGAGACGTACGCCCTTGCCAGGCCGAGCTCGCCGGGCGCCTGGGCCAGGTAGGCCACGGCGATCGGCGACTTCACCTCGATGGTCACGTCCGAGCCGTCAGGACCGGCCTTGCTGCCGTCGTAGGCCATGAACGCGATGTTGGAGTTCGGACCAACGATCTTCTCAAAGATGCTCGCGAGACCCATCTCTCACCTTCCCCGCACACACTTGTCATACAGGTCCAGCAGGCGACCGTTCGGGTCGTACGCCTGCTTGACCGGCCAGTAAGCATCGCCGTTGTACAGCTGCCAGAACTGCTCACGGGCGTAGAAAGAGGTCGAGTAGAGCGACTTGTGGCCGTCGAGAGCGTGCACCTCGTTCTCGATGAGCCTGTTGTAGTAGCCGTCGAACTGCCCGCGCGGCAACGGGACCAGGCCCCAGAAGCCGAAGTTGACGTAGAGCTTGCCCGTCTCCAACGGGTACAGCGGCCACTCACTCGACGATCGGAGGGGGCACATCCAGACCGGCGTCATGCCGACCTTGGAGTGGAAGAACTCGAGGAAGTCCGCGCCCCGCTCGACGGGGGTCTCCACGTCCTGGATGACCGACTCCTGGACAGGGGCGTCGCGCCACCTGTCGACCCTGGCCACGACCCCGTACCTGCGGTCCAGGGCCACCAGCTTGCGGTAGACGTCCGAGCGCATCCACTTGCGCGGCATCAGCGAGCGCACCAGCGGCTGCTGGACGCCGAAGGCGCGCGAGCACCAGAACCAGTCGGTGTCCCAGCGCCAGAGGTAGTCGCGCACGGTCAGCCAGTCGCGTCCCCGCTTCTGGATCGACTGGTAGTAGATGCGCATGCCGGTGTAGTCGGAGGTGTACGGCGCGCGCTCGGCGAAGCGGCCGAGCGTGATGTACATCTCCGAGGGGTCGAAGAAGACCCCGTCGACGAAGTCCACGGGCTCGCCGTCGTGCGTCATCGCCTCGCAGATCTCCTGCATGGCGAGCATGCACTTGGCCGCGTCGGTGAAGCGCAGATGGGTGAGCCTGACGTACGGCTGGACCGGCTTGAGCTTGATCCGGATCCTGAGCGCGTAGCCCAGGGTGCCGTAGGAGTTGGGGAACGCGCGGAACAGGCCGCGGTGCTCGTTGTCGTCGCGGGCCACCACGATGCGCCCGTCGCCGGTGAGGATCTCCAGTTCCTCCACCGACTCGTGCGGCAGCCCGTCCCTGAAACTGGTGGACTCGATGCCGAGCCCTGTCACCGCTCCCCCGAGGGTGATCGTCTTGAGTTGGGGCACGACGTACGGCATGAGCCCGTGCGGCAGTGTGGCGTCCACCAGATGCTCGTAGGTCGTCATGCCCTGGACCTCGGCGGTCATGGTGACCGGGTCCACGCTGATGACCTGGTCGAGGTCGCGGGCCGAAAGCTTGGCGGCCTTGCCGGAGTCGCGGAACCTGAACAGGTTCGAGGTCGCCTTGGCCAGCCGAGGCGCCGCGTCCGCGGGGATCTCGGCGTAGGACTGCCTGATCTGTTCGACGGCCCGCTGGTGTGCCGACATCGTTGTCACAGAAACACCCCCAGAAGCTGCGGTCGAGATCGTCCGTAAGACCGTATCTCCCCAAATCTCGACAGAACAGATCGGGGTGGTGAAACGTCCGAGATCTCCGTAACGGCGCAGGTCACGCCCCATGTACGGGCAGGGGAAACTCTACTTTCCCGATCCGTCCCTTCTCCGGATCCTGGCGGGCGCGTCGTTGACCACATTTTCGATCTTCTTTTCTTCCACGGCCGCGGTCAGGTTGCCGACCACCGAGGCGACCAGACGGCCCGTCGACTGGGGTGTGACGCCCGCCACGTGGGGTGACAGGAGTACGCTCGTGAGGTCGCGCAGCGGGTCGTCCGGGGGCAGCGGCTCGGTGTCGAAGACGTCGAGCGCCGCGCCGCCCAGGTGGCCCTCCCGCAGCGCGGCGGCCAGCGCCCGCTGGTCGACGACCCCTCCGCGGGCCGCGTTGACGAGCAGGGCGCCCTTCTTCATCCGGGCGGGGTCGACGAGGCCGCGCGTCTCGTCGGACAGCGCGATCACCACGACCAGCACGTCGGCGGTGGCGACGACCTCCTCGAGCGGCGCGTAGCCCTCGCCGCGCGGCGTGCGCGTCCAGTGGGAGACCCGGCAGCCGAGCGCGCCGAAGAGCCTGGCGCACTCCTGTCCGATCGGGCCGTAGCCGACGACGCCGACGTGGGAGCCCGACAGCTCGCGGGGGCCGAGGTCGAGCTGCGGCCAGCCACCCGCCCGCACGGCCGCGTCGGCGGCGACCAGGCGGCGGCTCAGCGTGAGGGCGGCGCCCAGGCACCACTCGGCCACCGCGACGGCGCTGACCCCCGCGGTGTTGGCCAGCGGCACGCCCGCCGCCGACAGGGCGGCCAGGTCGTGGCCGTCCACGCCGACGGACGGCTGCTGCACGAAGGCCAGGCGGGGCGCGGCGGCCACGGCGGCCGCGTCCATGGCCAGGCCGGCGCTCCAGTCGCCGAGCACGATCTCCGCCTGCGGCAGGGCCGCCTCCATGGCCGCCCTGTCGCGCGCGAAGGACAGCGTGACGCGGTCGCCGAGGGGGGCGAGCAGGCCGCGAAGGGCCTCGGGCGGCAGCGGGGTGAGAGCCAGCAGGTTCCAAGGGGTCATGCCTGGACCCTAGGACGCCGCCCCCGGCGGGGAGAAGCTCCCCAGGACCTGACGCATCAACCGGCCCTGCCTGCGCCACTGGTCCTCGGCGACCGTCCAGGAGAGCACGAAGGCCGTCGCGCCCGCCACCGTCGCCCGCCGTACCTCGCGGTACCGGAGCCCGGCGGTCGCCCACGGGTGGCCCGCGGCGGCGGTCCAGGTGAACTCCCACTCCGCCGTGCCCTGTGCGACGGAGCCGCGGCGCACGGTGCGCACGCCGGTCGCGGCCTGGATGCTCTCCTCCGCGTCGCGCAGGATCTGGTGCGGGTCGAGCGTGGCGTACTGCTGTTCGACGCCGAGGTGCGCGCCGCGGTCGGGACGCGTCCACTGGGTGTAGGCCTCGGCGCGCGCCCCCTTCCACCTGGTCGGCCGCTGGATGGACCAGCCGTCGGGGGAGGTCCACGGGCGGGTGAGTGCGACAGGGGTCCTGCTGGTCGTCGGGGTCGGCGTGGACGAGGCCGACGGCGCCGCGCTCGTGGCGGGCGCCGAGGCCGGCGTGCTGGCCCTGGCCTGCGGCACGCGCGCGCTGCCCTCCGCCTGACTGGGGGTGAACTTCAGGTAGGCGCCCGCTCCCACGGTCAGGACCAGCACCGCGGCCGCGGCCGCCATGAGGGTGGTACGGCTGCCGCGCCTGCTCGGCGGCTCCTCGTCGTCGTCCTCCCTGTGCCGCCTGGCCTCCTGCGGCGTGCCGAGTTCGGCGAACATCGCGTCGGCCTGCGCGACGGTCAGCCGCTCGTCAGGCTCCTTCTTCAGCAGCCCCTTCAGCACGGGGTGAAGCGCGGGCGGGATCCTGCGGTAGTCGGGCTCCTCGCGCATCAGCGCCGACAGCGTGGCCATGGGGTCGCCCCGCTCGAAGGGCGAGCGCCCGATCAGCGCGGCGTACAGGGTGGCGCCGAGCGACCAGAGGTCGGAGGGCGGGCCGAAGTCGAGGGCGCGGACCCGTTCGGGGGCGAGGAAGGCCGGCGAGCCCGTGACCATGCCGGTCCTGGTGAGGGAGGAGTCACCCTCGGCGGTGGCGATGCCGAAGTCGGTCAGGACCGCGCGGCCGTCGTCGCACAACAGGACGTTGCTCGGCTTGACGTCGCGGTGCAGGATCCCGACCTCGTGCGCGGCCTTCAGCGCCGACAGCACCTGGCGGCCGACGTCGGCGGCCTCCCGGACGGGGAGGGCGCCGTGGGTGGCCACGACCTCCTCGAGGGAGGGGGCCCTGACCAGCTCCATGATGATCCAGGGCCGGCCGTCCTCCTCCACCACGTCGTAGATCGCCACGACGCTGGGGTGGTTGAGCTGGGCGGCCGTGCGGGCCTCACGGGCGGTGCGCACCAGGTGACTCTCGCGGTCGAGAGCGGACAGCTCGGGAGGGAGTAAGACCTCCTTGACCGCTATCGGCCGGTTGAGCAGGGTGTCGTGGCCCTCCCAGACCACGCCCATGCCGCCCCTGCCCAGCTCTGTGGCGAGGCGGTAGCGGTGGGCGATCATCCGATCGGATTCCGAAGCCATAAGGCGCAAGTTTCCCATATCTGGCGGATCTCTCGTGGGGGTGTCGCGGCGACGCCGTACCGAATAAAGTTCTTGAACATGACGCAGGGACCGCTCGCCGGGGTGAAGGTGCTGGAGCTGGCCGGGCTCGCGCCCGGCCCTTTCGCCGGGATGATGCTGGCCGACCACGGTGCCGAGGTGCTGCGGGTCGACCGGGTCAAGGCCGTCTCCGACCGGCCGCGCAGGGACGTGATGGACAGGGGCAAGCGCACGATCGGCCTCGATCTGAAGTCGCCGGAGGGCGTGGCCGCCTTCAAGGAGCTCGCCGCGGGCGCCGACGTGGTGATCGAGGTGTTCAGGCCGGGCGTCGCCGAACGGCTCGGCATCGGACCCGACGACCTGCACGCGGTCAACGAGCGTCTGGTCTACGGCAGGATGACCGGCTGGGGCCAGGACGGGCCGCTCGCGCCCACCGCGGGCCACGACATCGACTACATCGCGATCTCGGGGGCGCTGTCCATGCTGGGGCGCGAGGGCGACAAGCCGACCCCGCCGATCAACATCCTGGGCGACTTCGCCGGCGGGGGCCTCATGCTGGCCTACGGCGTGCTGCTCGCCCTGTTCGAGCGTGAGAGGACCGGCAGGGGCCGGGTGATCGACGCGGCCATGGTGGACGGCGCGGCCGTGCTGTTCGCGATGTTCTACAACTCGGGATGGGGCGCGCGCGGCACGAACCTGCTCGACACCGGCGCCCCCGTCTACGACACCTACGAGACCGCCGACGGGCAGTTCATGGCGGTCGGCGCGCTCGAGCCGCAGTTCTGGGCGGCGCTCACCGAGAAGATGGGCCTGACCGACCTGCCCGACAGGAACGACCGCGCCCAGTGGCCCGCGCTGCGCCGACGACTGGAGGCTGCCTTCAAGGAGCGGACGCGGGCCGAGTGGGAGACCGTCTTCGAGGGCTCCGACGCGTGCGTCTCGCCCGTGCTGTCCCCGACCGAGGCCGCCGAGCATCCGCACAACGTCGCGCGCGGCACGTTCGTGAAGGTCGGCGACTCCACCCAGCCGAGGCCCGCGCCCCGGCTGCTCGGCGCGCCCGAGCCCGACCTGTCCCCCGCGACCAGGCTGCTCGACCTGTCGGAGTGGGGCCTCGACGAGGAGCGAGCGGCCAAACTCAGGCAGGCCGGCGTCCTGGCGTGAGCGCGCAGTAGCCGCCCGCCGGCCCGTGTCCACTGTCACCCCGTCGTAGAAGTTGTCACGAATGTAGTAGACGTACTACATTCGACCGCATGAGTACTGTGGTGAGTGTCCGCGGGCTGCGGATGTCGTACGGCAAGCGCGAGGTCCTGCGCGGCGTCGATCTCGAGGTACGGCGCGGCGAGACCGTCGCGCTCCTCGGCCCCAACGGCGCGGGCAAGACGACCACCGTCGAGATCCTCGAGGGCTTCAGGCACCGCGCGGGCGGTGAGGTGGAGGTGCTGGGCGAGGACCCCTCCCGAGGCGGCGAGGACTGGCGGGCCAGGGTCGGCGTGGTCCTGCAGGACTGGCGCGACCACCCCCGGTGGCGGGTCGCCACCCTGATCGACCACGTGGCGGCCCACTACCCCGACCCGTGGGACACCGGCGAGCTGCTCAGGGCGCTCGGCCTCGGCGGCCAGGCGGCCAGCAAGGTCGGCCAGCTGTCCGGCGGTCAGCGGCGCAGGCTCGACGTCGCGCTCGGCATCGTCGGCAGGCCCGAGCTGCTCTTCCTCGACGAGCCGACCACGGGCTTCGATCCCGAGGCTCGCAGGGAGTTCCACGAGCTGATCGCGAACCTCGACACCACGATCATGCTGACCACGCACGACCTGGCCGAGGCCGAGAAGCTGGCCGACCGCATCGCCGTCCTCCTCGAAGGGCGGATCGCGGTCTTCGGCACGCCCGACGAGCTGGCGCGGGCCGTACAGGCGCCCTCCCTGGTGCGCTGGAGGGACGGCTCCGAGCAGACGGCGCAGCCCTCGGAGCTGGCGTGGAAGCTGCACCAGAAGTACGGAGGGCCGGTCCCCGACCTGGAGATCAGGCGCCCCACCCTCGAAGAGAGCTACCTCAACCTGGTGGAAAGGAGCGCGGCATGAGCACGCTGGCACTCGGGGTCAGGCGCGGCCTGATCGAGCAGGCCTCGATCATGAGGGACGGCAGGGAGCTGAGCGGCCAGCTCGCGGGCCTGGTGATGTTCGTGCTGCTGATGCTGTGGATCGGCGACAACCCCGCGGGCGGCGGGGTCGGGATGAGCGCGTTCATGGCGGTCGGGTTCATGGCCTTCACCGTCTTCTCGGCGGGGACCATGTCGCTGCCGCTGCTGATCGCCACCGACAGGGAGGAGGGCGCCCTGCTGCGGCTGCGCGCCCTGCCCCGCGGCCTGCGCGTCTACGTCACCGGCAGGGCGGTCTCCCTGATGCTGCACATCGCGGGGCACTCGGCGATCATGCTGGCACTCGGGGCCGCCGTGGGCGGGCTGGGCGCGCCGGCGCACTGGCCGACCCTGCTGTGGTCGCTGGCGCTCGGCACGCTCGCGGTGGTCCCGCTCGGCACCGCGATCGGCGCGATGCTGCCGAGCGCGAAGACGGCCGCCGCGGTGATCGGCGTGCCCACGATGCTCCTGATGATCTGCTCGGGGGTGATGCTGCCCGTGCGGATGATGCCGGAGGCGGTCCAGTGGGTCGCGCAGGCCTTCCCGCTCTACTGGCAGGGCCACGCGCTGCGGGCGGCGTTCTTCGACTCCCCCGCGGGCGAGCTGCACGGCGTCTGGCAGCTGGGCACCGCGGCGATCGTGATGGGCGCGTGGGCGCTCGCCGGTATGGTGCTGGCACCGTGGTTGCTGCGCAGGGTCACTCGCAAGTGAGGATTCGCGGTGTCGAACGAGGTCGTCTACAACAGGATCCCGATGCTCAGGGCCGAACGCGGGATCTCCCGCAAGGACCTGGCCGCGGCGCTCGGGGTCCACTACCAGACCGTGGGCTATCTCGAGCGGGGCGAGTACAGCCCGTCCCTGTTCCTGGCCCTGAAGATCGCTGAGTATTTCGAGGTGCCGGTGGAGGTCGTCTTCTCCCTCCATCCGTTCGCCAGGTTGGGGTCGTGATGAACAGGTGGGAGAAACAGCGCGAGCGCCTGGAGAACATGCCGGCGCAGCGCCTCTGGGCCACCCGCCCTGCCCGCCGCCGTCTCGTGGCGGTCGGTGTGGCGGCGCTCTGCCTGCTCTGGGCCGGGCTCGTGGTGATCGTCCGGTACGCGCCGAGTGACCTGGCGCGCAACGTCTACCTGTCGATGTTCGCGGTCAGCCTGCTGGTCGGCTTCCCCGTGATGGGATGGCTGAACGCCGCGGCGCGAGGTGCCCTCTCGCTGCCCGAGCGCTTCCTCGACGAGCGGCAGCTGGCCGAGCGGCGCAGGGCCTACACCTCCGCGCACCGCGCCACCAGCGTCGTGCTCGGCGTGCTCTTCGTGCTGACGAACGTGGTGAGCCACGCCGACGGCCAGCTCACGCTGACCATCCCGATGGCCCTGGTGGCACCGCTCGCGCTGACGCTGTTCGCGACGCACTACACGATCCCCGTCCTCATCACCGGGTGGCGGCTCACCGACCCCCCGCCGGACGACGATGATCCCTCTGAGATCCAAGTGACCTCCAAGGACGCCTGAGAATCATGTGTTCCCTTCTCAGAACAGGAAGGGAACGATGTGAACAGGACAGCGTTGCTGCTGAGCGCGATGATGCTCGGCGGGCTGCTGGCCGCCCCTCCAGCGCTCGCGGCGCTCGCGGCCCCCACGGCCGCGGCCCCGGTCACCGTGTCGGTGGCCCAGGCCGAGGCGAGCCCCGCGCGGCAGTCGGGTGACTGCCCCACCACGGTCGGCTTCTCCGCCGTGGTCGCGGCCAAGGGCAAGGGCGTCGTGCGCTATCGCTGGGTGCGCGGCGACGGCAGCAAGGGCGCCGTGAAGAGCTTCCGCGTCGACGGCGCCCGCAGGGCGACCGTCAGGGACCGGCAGACGTTCGAGCGCTCGGTCACCGGCTGGCAGGCCGTCGAGGTGCTGGGCCGCAAGGGCCTGTCCCGCAAGGCGTACTTCAGCGTGACCTGCGCGGGCGGGGGCGAGCTCTACGACGTGGGCCACCCGCTGCCCGCGAGCCACGCGGGCCGTCCGGTGATCGCCGCCGCCGACGTGGACGTCACCCCGCCCGCCTACACGGGTCAGTGCCCCACGACCGTACGGTTCACCGCCACGCTCCAGGTCTCCCGCACCCCCGCCAGGGTCGGCTACCAGTGGATCGACGGAGCGGGGGGCGAGAGCCGTCCCGAGTACCTCGACTTCCCCGCCGGAGGGCCCAGGCTGCGCCAGGTGTCGCTGCCCGTGACGGTCAGCGCGAGCACGAGCGGCTGGAAGGCCGTCAGGATCCTGGATCGCGCGGGTCACGACTCGGGCAGGGCCCTCCACACGGTGACGTGCTCCAGCACGCCGCCGACGTCGCCGCCGCCCACCTCCCCGCCGCCGACGTCACCTCCGCCCACCTCGCCCCCGCCGTCGTCGCCCCCTCCGTCGTCGCCGCCGCCGTCCAGCCCGCCGCCGGTGGTCGCGGTGCCGTCGATCGTGGAGATCGACCCCGGTGACCACATCGGCTCGTGCGACACGCCGGTCGACTACCGCGCCACCGGCATCCTCGCGCTGCCCGCGGGCCCCGCGACCACGGTGAAGTACGCCTGGGGGCTCGACGGCCGCCAGGACGGTGTGGAGGAGGCGAGCTTCGTCGCCGACGACAAGCCGCGCACCGTCCGGGTCGTCAAGACCTGGCGGCTGACCAAGGCCGACGCGGGTGAGCACGTCGTGTCCCTCAGGGCGGCGGGCGGCTCACCCGCCACGAAGTCCTTCACCCTCACGTGCAAGGAGACGCCGAAGCCCGTCGTCACCATCGGCGAGATCACCGCGCCCGCCTACACCGGCGACTGCGCCAGGGTGCCCAACCACCGGGCCCGCGCCGTGCTCTCCCTCAGCCGGCCGGGCGAGATCGAGTACCGGTTCGTGATCGACAAGCTGGCCTTCCCCTACAGGAAGGTCTCGGTCACCGGCGGCTCCGGCGTCACCGTGGAGTCCGACGCGTGGGCCTCGGCCACCAGCGGCACCGTGCGGGTGGAGGTGAAGAACCACAACGCGCCGGCCAAGGAGGCGGCCTACACCGTCACCTGCGCGGCCGAGCCCAAGGTCACCGTGAACGCCGAGGTGGCGAAGGTCACCACGCACACCGACTGCGTGAGGCCGCACACCTTCAGGGGCACCGGCGCCGTCGGGCTGAACCGTGAGGGCACGATCTCCTACCGCTGGGTGGTCGACGGCAAGGCGACGGACTGGAGGACGGTGACGTTCGCTTCGGCGGGCGAGAAGGCGGTGAGCCCGCACGAGTGGCAGGCCGCCAAGACCGTCACCGGCACGGTCGCCCTGGAGACCAAGGAGCACAACCGCCCCGCGGCCCGCAAGGACTACACGCTGTCGTGCCCCTCGGCGTGGCTGACCGACGCCAAGGTCGACCCCGCCACCTGGAGCGGCGACTGCTCGGGCAAGCGGTTCGTCTTCACCGCGAAGCTCCACTCCACGAAGAACCAGAACGTGCGCGTCGAACTGGTCGAGGCGCACAGTGGCTCCCTGATCGACCACGCCGACCACAGGGTGCTGGCCCACCTGCCCGAGACCGTCACGATGAACCGCTTCTTCAACGTGACGCTCAAGGTGGACACACAGCTGCGGATCACCTCGCCCGCCGAGGGACACCGCAGCCAGATCATCCCCGTCGACGTCACCTGCCACAAGGTCACCTTCAGCGACGTGAAGGCCACCAAGGCGCCGAACACGTGCGGGAACTGGGCGCTGAGCGGCAAGATCACGCTCAGCTGGCCCGCCTCCCTCAGCTACCGGTGGGCGCGCAGGACGGCCTTCAGCACCTGGGAGGGCGACTGGGTCACGGTGAACGCGCCCGCGGGCGTCAAGGAGGTCTCCAAGACGTACACGGCGCGCTCGCGCGACAACGGGCAGTTCAGGCTCGAGGTCCGCACGCCGTACGAGACGGTCTCGTCTCCTGCCGGCTATCAGTCCAGCTGTTCCAGCTGAGCCTCACACGGCTACGTAGAGATCGGCGCCCGCCGGGTGGTGCACCTCGAGATCGGTGGTGAACGACCTGGCGGGCGTGCCGCCCGACTCGGTGTGCTTCCACACCCGCTGCCACGCGTCGATGATCGCCTGCGGCATCTGCCCCCTGGCCTCGACCTTCAGCGTCCGCCCCGCCGGCACGCGCACCGCCACCATGCCCTCGGGCAGCCTCGGCACCGTGCGCACCCCCACACCGACGATCTGCGTGTACGCCCCGTGGTGGTCGCTCTCGTAGTCGGTCAGGACCGCGTAGAGATTCTCGTCCAGCCGCCCCGGCACATGGGCGAACGCCCCAGGAGCCCCCGCCCGCTGCCAGAGGGTCGGCAGCCTCGCCCGCGACGGGTCCATCTCGTCGGCGTTGCTGGTGCGTACGGCCAGGCCGACCACCAGCACTTCGGACCGCTCCACGATGTCCACCGCGTCCTCCATCCCCCAGGTCTGTCCCGCAGATCATATGGCCACGGAAAGAGGGAATGACCCCTCCTGACCAGTCACCACATAAGATGGACGAACGTGAAGTTTCTCAACGGTCTCGAGCCGTCCCACGACCTGACCTACAGCGACGTGTTCATGGTTCCGTCGCGGTCCTCGATCGGTTCCCGGCTCGCGGTCGACCTGTCGACCAACGACGGCACGGGCACCACGCTGCCCATCGTGGTCGCGAACATGACGGCCGTCGCCGGCCGCCGCATGGCCGAGACCGTCGCCCGCAGGGGCGGCGTCACGGTCATCCCGCAGGACATCCCGATCGACGTGGTCGCCGACGTCGTCGACTGGGTCAAGAAGCGCGACCTGGTGCACGACACGCCGCTCACGCTCACCCCGCACGACACGGTCGGCGAGGCGCTGAACCTGCTGCCCAAGCGCGCCCACGGCGCGGTCATCGTCGTCGACTGGGAGAACCGCCCGATCGGCGTCGTCACCGAGGCCGACTGCCACGGCGTCGACATGTACACCCAGCTGTCGCAGGTGATGTCGGCCAACCTCCTCACGCTCCCCGCGGGCCCTCGACCCGCGCGAGGCCTTCGACATGCTGCACGAGGGACGCCACCGCCTGGCGCCCATCGTCGACGGCGAGGGCAGGCTGGTCGGCATCCTGACCCGTACCGGCGCCCTGCGCGCCACGCTCTACCAGCCCGCCCTCGACGCCCAGGGCAGGCTGAGGATCGCGGCAGCCGTCGGCGTCAACGGCGACGTGGTGGCCAAGGCGAAGGAGCTGCTCGACGCGGGCGTCGACTGCCTGGTCGTCGACACCGCGCACGGCCACCAGGACAAGATGATCACGGCGCTGCGTGCCGTACGGGCGCTCGGCCCCTCGGTGCCGGTCGCCGCGGGCAACGTCGTGACCGCGGAGGGCGTGCGCGACCTGGTGGAGGCCGGAGCCGACATCATCAAGGTGGGCGTCGGTCCCGGCGCCATGTGCACCACCAGGATGATGACCGGAGTCGGGCGTCCGCAGTTCTCCGCGGTGCTGGAGTGCTCGGCCGAGGCGCGCCGCCTGGGCAGGCACGTCTGGGCGGACGGCGGCGTGCGGCACCCGCGCGACGTGGCGCTGGCCCTGGCGGCGGGCGCGGCCAACGTGATGATCGGCTCCTGGTTCGCGGGCACCTACGAGTCGCCCGGCGACGCGCGCACCGACGCCGACGGGCGCAAGTACAAGGAGAACTTCGGCATGGCCTCCGCGCGGGCCGTCCGGCTGCGCACCGCCGAGGACACCCCGTTCGAGCGGGCCAGGAAGGCGCTGTTCGAGGAGGGCATCTCGACCTCCCGCATGTACCTCGACCCGCAGCGGCCCAGCGTCGAGGACCAGATCGACGCGATCGTGGCCGGTCTGCGTTCGTCGTGCACCTACGCGGGGGCCACGACGCTGGAGGAGTTCCACGAGCGGGCCGTGGTCGGCATCCAGAGCTCGTCCGGCTACACCGAGGGGATGCCGCTCCACCAGAGCTGGTAGGCCTGCTCCACCGTCACGGCCATGACGCTGATCCCGCGAGGGGCCAGTTCGACGGCCAGCGAGCCGCTGAGGCTCTCGACGGCGGCCTTCACGGCGGCGTCGAGAGCGTGACACGGCTCGTCCTGGACGAGGTTGACGATCGCCGAGCCGTCGCCCATCAGCGGCAGCATCCTCCTGATGAGGCCGGTGACCTGGAGGAAGTTGTCCTCGATGAGCGCGCGCTCGGCCCGCGCGCTCACGCTCTCGAAGGGGGCTGCGGTGGTGGCCGTCGCGCTGGTGACCAGGATGTCGACGCGGCCGTAGCGCTCCTCGACGGCGGTGGCGAAGACGTCCACGGCCATGGGGTCACGCAGGTCCAGCGTCATCACGAGATCGCCATGGGGCCTCTCGCGATCGCGTGCGTGAGGGGCCGCGTTCCCGCGGTCGCAGGTGGCGCAGACGGCGCCTTGGGCGCGCAACGTCTCGGCGACGCCCCTCGACCCGCCGGTGATCACAGCGACTCGTCCGGTCAACGGGGTGGCCATGCGATCAGTTCACCACGGAACAGCTCTGGCCACCACAGCATGGCCGTCACCCGTCACGAGCGCCGCGCCCCCTAGAGTCTTCTAGGTCAGAAGACATCCACCAAGGAGTACAACGTGGCACTCGAGAAGCCGGAGATCGACTTCCCGGAGGGCAACCCGCCCGCCGACCTGGAGATCGTCGACATCGTCGAGGGGGACGGCCCCGAGGCCAAGCCTGGACAGAGCGTCCAGGTGCACTACGTCGGTGTCGCTTTCTCCAGCGGCGAGGAGTTCGACGCGTCGTGGAACCGCGGCACGCCGTTCGAGTTCCCGCTGGGTGGCGGGCGCGTCATCGCCGGCTGGGACCGCGGCGTGGCGGGCATGAAGGTCGGCGGACGGCGCAAGCTCGTCATCCCGCCGCACCTGGGCTACGGCAACCAGGGCGCGGGCCGCGCCATCAAGCCGGGCGAGACGCTCATCTTCGTCGTCGACCTGCTCGGCGTTCGCTGACGCTCGCGTGGTGTCGGGTACGGCCCGCCGTGCCCGACACCACCCGCGCCCTCGGCGGCCCTCGCGTCCTTCGAGGAACCGCCATCACCGCCTCGCCGATCCCCGCACGACGCCTGACCCAAAGGCCCCAGACACTGGATCCAAAGGTCAAGCGGGACTTTTGTCGCTCCTGTAGGGCAACATAAGCGTTGTGCTACTGATCGACGTCGTTCGCGTTTCCGAGGCCGTGTCCAGGACCTCTGCCCGCCTGGGCAAGATCGGCCATCTGGCCGAGCTCCTGGGCCGGGTCGGCGCCGACGAGGCCGAGATCGCCATCGCCTACCTCTCGGGCGAGCTCCCCCAGCGCCAGATCGGCGTCGGCTGGCGCACCCTGCAGGACCCTCCGCCGCCCAAACTGGTCGCCACCGCCACCCTCACCGACGTCGACGCCCTCCTCACCCGCATCAAGGCCGTCTCGGGCCCCGGCTCCCAGGCCGCCCGCAAGGCGCTGGTCGAGGAGCTATTCACCGCCGTCACCAGCCAGGAGCAGTCTTTCCTGCTCCGCCTGCTCTCCGGCGAGCTGCGCCAGGGCGCGCTCGACGGGGTGATGATCGAGGCCGTCGCCAAGGCCTCCGGCGCCGCTTCGGCCGACGTCCGGCGGGCGCTCACGCTGCGCGGCTGGCTGCCCGCCGTCGGCGCGGCCGCCCTGTCGGGCGGCGTCGAGGCGTTGCGCGCCTTCAAGCTCGAGGTGGGCCGCCCTGTCGCCCCCATGCTCGCGGGCAGCGCCCCCAACGTCGCCGCCGCCCTGGACAAGATCGGCGGCGAGGCCGCGCTCGAGTGGAAGCTCGACGGCATCCGGGTGCAAGCGCACCGCTCGGGCGACACGGTGAGGATCTTCACCCGCACCCTCGACGACATCACGCCCCAGGTCCCCGAACTGGTCGAGGCGGTTCTCGCGCTGCCCTCCGACGACCTGGTGCTCGACGGCGAGGTCCTCGCGCTGCAGCAGGACGGCCGTCCCCATCCCTTCCAGGTGACCGCCAGCCGGGTCAGCAGCAAGACCGACGTCCCGAAGCTGCGCGAGGCCACGCCGCTGAGCGTCTTCTTCTTCGACGCCCTCAGGGTCGGCGGCACCGACCTGCTCGACCTGCCGTACGGCGAGCGGCAGGAGGTCCTCGCCGCCACCGTTCCCCCCGCTCTGCTCACCCCGCGCCTGGTCACCGCCGACCTGCCCGCCGCCGAGGCGTTCTTCGCCGAGGTCGTACGGCGGGGCCACGAGGGCCTGGTCGCCAAGTCCCTCACCTCGCCCTACGCGGCCGGCCGCAGGGGCGCGGGCTGGATCAAGGTGAAGCCGCGCCACACGCTCGACCTCGTCGTCCTGGCCGCGGAGTGGGGGCACGGGCGGCGCGAGGGCAAGCTGTCCAACCTTCACCTGGGAGCGCGCGACCCCGACAGCGGCTCGTTCGTGATGCTCGGCAAGACGTTCAAGGGGTTGACCGACGAGTTGCTCGCCTGGCAGACCCAGCGCTTCCTCGAGATCGCCGAAGGCCCCACCGACGAGTGGACCGTCACACTCAGGCCCGAGCTGGTGGTGGAGATCGCTTTCGACGGTGTGCAGCGCTCGCCGCGCTATCCGGGCGGCATGGCGCTCCGTTTCGCCCGCGTGCTGCGCTACCGGCCCGACAAGCGCGCCGACGAGGCCGACACCGTGGAGACGGTTCGCTCGCTCATGTTCTGATTTCGCACTTCGGCGAAAACCCAAAGATCCACTGCGTACGCTGGGTCTTCTCACCACGCCGTGACCTAAGTGAGATGTGTCACGGTATGTGGCATTAATTTGCCTTTACCGCTCCTTTGTCGCATATCTTCGAGCGCATTGCGGGGCCTCGATGCCCCGCCACGGGAATCGGCCGACGCGCGTTCCCCCTTCCCCTCCCCCGTCTGGCCCTTCCGTGTCCTGTCCTGTCCCCCGATCAAGGACTGTGTTTCTCTTGGGTCAGCATTCGAGCAAGCCGTCGCGCCGCAACCCGCTGAGCCGTCTGACGGCTCCGGGCAGACGCCGTTGGACCACCGTCGCCGCGGGCGCCGCCGTACTGGCCGCCTCGACCACCGCGTGGGCCGCCGTCGCGAACGACGACAGCCCCCGGACCACGGCGGGCGCGGGCCTCTTCGCCACCCTCTCCCCGTCCGCGAGCCCGGGCGCCTCGTCCGCCACCTCGTCCGGCACCTCGTCCGGCACCTCTTCCCGGACCACGGACGGCACCGCTCCAGCCACCATCGGCGGAACCGTCTCCCCCACCACCGGCGCGACCGTTCCCGGCGCCACCGGGACCGTGCCAGGCACCACCGGCGGGACTCCGAGGACGCCGGCCTCCCCCGGCACCTCGGCCACCTCGGCCACCTCGCCGGAATCGGCTTCGAAGGGCGTCTCAGGCTCGAAGGGCGCCACCGGTTCCAAGGACGTCACGGGCTCCAAGGGCTCCCGGGGTTCCGAGGGAGCCGACACCTCTCAGGACGGCGCTCAGGCCAAGGCCTCCCAGGCTCCCAAGGCCGTCGCCGCGCCCGCGAAGCGGAAGGCCCGCGTGCTCTCGTCGGGACGCTGTGGGGCCTCCTTCTACGACGAGCCCCAGATGACCGCCAGCGGCGAGCGATTCAACCCGTCAGCCCTGACGGCGGCGCACAAGTCCCTGCCGCTGGGCAGCAAGGTCCGCGTCATCAACCCGTCGAACGGCAAGGCGGTGGTCGTGCGCATCAACGACCGCGGCCCGTACACCGGCGGACGCTGCCTCGACCTGTCCGAGGCCGCGTTCTCCACGATCGGCGACACCAACGCGGGCGTCATGACCGTCAAATACCAGGTACTCGCCAGCTGACCGCACCGCCCCTCCTCCCCGTCCCGCACCGCCCCGTCCCGCCCCGCCCCGTCCCGCCCCGCCCCGTCCCGCCCACGACGATGCCCTCGTCGCAGCCATCCCAGACCGCCTTCGCGACCTCACCCCGGGCTCTCCCAGCCGAAGCCATCACGCTGGCCCTCCACCCCGGTCCAAGCCATCACGCGACCTCACCATCCGCGCCCCGCGAAACCGTCTGACGTCCCACGGGCCATCCCACGGCATCACCCCCAGGTTCCGCCGCCCCAGCCCAGCCGTCCCGCGGCGCCATCCCACGGCAGACCGCCAAGGTGACGCCTCTGGTCGCCGTGCTGCCGCGGCACGTGCCCGCCAGCGGAGTGCGCTCCATCACCGAAGGCGGCCGTCAGGCCCTCGGCCTCCGCATGGACGTCAATGACGGGCGCGTGGCCGTCTCCTTCGAATCAACCTGGCCAGAGGAGCGGTTCGGCGACGACCCGCACGCGCTCGATCACCTGATGGACGGACTGCGCTTCCAGATCAGCGATGACGACATCCTCGACAATCGCGTGGACCGTGCACGTTCCTAGCCGCCACTCACCGCTCCATTGCGTCCGATCACAGCGACCCGAGGTGATGCCCGCGGATCACGGCTCACTTACCCAGCCGGCCATCTGGTTGCTCAACACAACTATCTAGTTGTATGGTCGAACCATGGCGGGTGATCGCGAACTCCAGGAGGCCGTGGCGCGGTTCGTGCGGGCCTTCGGCCTTCACCAGCCGGACCAGACCCCTTGCGGGCAGCCCGTCCCGGTATCGGAGGCTCACGCGCTGGGCGAGCTGGCCAGGGACGGCGCGCTGCGGCAGAGTGAGCTGGCGCACCGGCTCCGGCTGGAGAAGAGCACCACCAGCCGGCTGGTCACGCAGCTCATCAACCGCGGCTGGGCCGACCGCACCCCGGCGCCCGACGACGGGCGCGGCGTGCTGGTCCAACTCACCCCGCACGGGGTGCAAGCCGCAGCCCGGCTGGCCGAGGCCAGAGCCGAGCGCTTCTCCGCCGTTCTGGACCGTGTCCCCGAGGGCGAACGCGCCGGCGTGCTGCGCGCCCTGACCATCCTCACGGAGGCCATAGATGAAACCTAAGGATCGACGCGCCCAGGGGCTCATCGCGGCGCTCGCGCTCATCGTCGTCGCCGCGACGGCGTACGTGCTCGTCAGCCGGGATGAGCAGCAGGCACTGGCCGTCCGGCAGGCCGAGATCGCGGCCAGGAGCCGGCAGGTGATGCCCTTCGACCTGGAGCGCACCACGCACCGCTTCGCCAAGTCCGCCACCGGCGGGATGCAGACGGTCACCTCCGACGACCCGGCCGACGCCGAGCAGGTCACCTTGATCCGCGAGCACCTGACCGAGGAGGCGGCGGGGTTCGGCAGCGGCGACTACGGCGACCCGGCCTCCATTCACGGCGGTGAGATGCCGGGCCTGCGCGACCTCGAACAAGGCCACAGCCGCATCGACATCCGCTACACCGACCTGCCCGCCGGCGCCCGCATCACCTACGCCACCACCGACGCGTCGCTGGTGGAGGCGCTGCACGCGTGGTTCGACGCCCAGGTCACCGACCACGGACAGCACGCCGAGCACGGCTGAGCCACCCCACGGACGCTCTCCTTCCGCCGGCCACGCCTGTCTCGTAGATACCTAACGGCGGTACGGTTTCCTGTGCCATCACACCTGGCTTGTGGGTCCTCCGGCCGCCGGGCCGCCACCCCACCAGCCGACCGTCGGACGCGGCGAGAGCCCCAGCCCGCCGCTGAAAGGACACCCCTTTCGTGCCGACCACGGAAATCGGCTCCGCCCAGCGCGGCGGTGCGGCGCTGCGGGCGCTGCGCCTGGCTGGGCCGCATCCCGCCCACCGGCAACGCCTCCGGCCGATGATCGCCGGGCGCATCCGGCTCGCCCCACCCGGCAGGCCGGCGGCAACCGGTCAGGAAGAGCACGCAGCCCCCACCCCATCCCTTGAACCCACCTGGAAGGACCACCGTGATAACGATCCGTCGCGCCACGCCCGATGACGCCTCCACCGTGTACGACCTCATCCGTGCGCTGGCCGAGCACCAGGACCAGGCCTCGGCCATCACGGTGAGCGCCGCCGACCTGAAGCGGATGCTCGCCCGCCCGGAGATCACCTACCTGATTGCCGAGCGGGACGGCCGGGCCATCGGCTACGTCTCCTGGCTGCAGCGAATCAGTTTCTGGTCCGGCGAGGACTACCTCGCGCTGGACGACCTGTACGTGACCGGAGCAGAACGCGGCGAAGGCGTGGGAGAGCAGCTGATGCAGGCCGTCGCCGAAGCCGCCGACGGCAAGGTGATCCGTTGGGAGGTGGCCGAGGCCAACGTGGCGGCTCAGCGGTTCTACTCGCGGATCGGCGCCACCCTCGTCTCCAAGAAGATCGGCCGCTGGCAGCGGAAGTAGCCCGCAGTCCGCCGCGCGCATCGGCGTCCGAACAGGGCCGGTGCTCGCATGCGGCGCGGCGGCGATGCGTCCACCCCCACGCGTGGGCGGGGGCAGCAGCCTGGATCGAAGAATCTGGACCAGGCAGCCACCGCTCCGTGATCTTCGCTACCGTAGATTTCCGCACTCAGCCTGCTCGAAGGCCACACGGTGCAGGACCGTCATTCTTCGGTGCGTGCCTGGCCTGCGAGGATTCGCCCTCTAGCTGGTCAGTACCGAGTGGATGGACTTCGCCACCACGTCTGCGGCGTCGTGCGGGGGCAGGCGTCCCGCGCGTACCTCGTTCGCTGCGCCGTGCAGGATGTAGTGGGTCATGCTGACCAGCCAGGTGGTGGGCAGGTCGGTGCGGAAGACGCCTTGCTCCTGCCCACGGCGGATCAGCTCGGCCATGCGCTCGGCGGGTTCGGCGTGCAGTTCTCGCACCCGTCCTGCGGGGAGGACCCCTTCGGCGGCGGTCAGCAGGGCCGCTGACTCGGCTACGAGTTCCCAGCTCGAGGCCAGCAGGCGGGTCATGGCATCGCGCGCGTCTCCGGCCAGGTCGAGGGACGACAAGGTCTCCTCGCCGGCTCGCAGCGCGTCCATGAGTGCGGCCTCGATGAGGTCGGCCCGGGTGCGGAAGTGCCCATACAGCGTCATCCGTCCGACGCCGGCGGCCTGCGCGATGTCGTCGGTGGTCGCGTTCGGGTTCGAGCTCATCAACTCGCGCGCCGCGGACACGATGCGGGCGATGTTGCGCTCAGCATCGGCGCGGCGTCTGGAGCCCCCAGGAGTGGCAGCCATGCCATCACCTTAAGCCGTATGAGCGTGTACGGCTTATAGTGAGAAGCGGAACTCGTATATCGACATACGAGTTATGGCCTGGAGGATTCGATGATCCAACCCACAGGGCAACAGACAGCGGCCCAGGAGCCGCATCCGGCGCGGTGGCGCATTCTCGGCTTTCTCGGCGTGGCGCAGCTCATGCTGATCCTCGATGTCACCGTCGTGGCCATCGCGCTGCCCCACATCGAGACAGACCTCGGCCTCAGCCGCGAGGCGCTGACCTGGACGGTCAGCGCCTACACGCTCACCTTCGGCGGACTGATGCTGCTCGGCGGGCGCATCACGGACTTACTGGGCGCCAAGCGGGTCGTGATCGCTGGGCTGCTGCTGTTCACCACGGCGTCCCTGATCGCGGGGCTGGCCGGATCCGCAGGCATGCTGGTGGGCGGTCGGGTGGCGCAGGGGGTCGGGGCCGCGCTGTTGTCTCCCGCGGCTCTGTCGCTGGTGGTGGCCATGTTCGACGGCGAGGAGCGGAACAGGGCCCTGGGCGTCTGGTCCGCGCTCGGCGGCGGGGGCGCCGCCCTCGGCGTTCTCCTCGGCGGCCTGCTCACCGCCGGCCCCGGGTGGCCATGGGTGTTCCATGTCAATGTGCCCATCGGGCTGGCGATCGCCGCGGTGCTCGCGGTTCTGCTCCCTGCCGGGCCTCTGGCGTCGGCCGACCGGCCCCGGCTCGACGTTCTCGGCGCGATCTTGGTGACGTCCGCCACCGCGTCGTTGATCTACGCACTCATCGCCGCCGGTGAGCAGGGGTGGCTGAGCGCGGTCATCGGATGGCTCGTGCTGGCGGCCGCCGTGGGCTACGTGCTGTTCGTGTTGTGGCAGAGGCGAGCGCGCTCGCCTCTGATGGACGTGCGGCTGCTGGCCCGCCGGCCTGTGGCGATCGGCGCCTTCCTCATCGTGATGGCGACCGCGCTGATGATCGCGGTGTTCTTCCTGGGAACCTTCTACTTCCAGCACGCTCTTGGATACGGCGCGTTGCAGGCAGGGCTGCTGTTCCTGCCGGTCGCACTGGCGACGATGCTCGGGGCCAACCTGACCGGACGCATGCTCGGCCGGTGGGGCGGGCGCGGGCTGTCTGTCACGGGTCTGGTCGTCGCGGCGATCGGCATGGCCGCGCCTGCCGTGTCGATGAATCCTGTCAGCGTCGTGGCCGGCGTGGCCGTCGCGGCGGCGGGTACGGGCGCCATGTTCGTCATCGCCTCGGCCACGGCACTCGGCCAGGTGGCGCCGCACGAGGCCGGGATCGCTTCGGGCATCGTGAGCACCTTCCACGAGTTCGGCGCCTCCATCGGAGCCGCCGTCGTTTCGAGCGTCGCAGCCGCGAGCCTGACGGGGACCACGTTGAGCGGTTTCACCAGTGGGTTCACCGTGGCCGCGGTCGCGGCAGCGGTCGGCGCTGTCGCCGCCGCGCTGGTGACGCCTGGCCGCCGCTCGACCTGACTCAGGAACGGTCGCGCTCACCCTGCTGACCGGGCCCGCCCAGTCCATCCCCGGACAGGTCGAGGAGCTCGCCGCCCGCCACATGGTCGCCTTCGCATCGCCCTCATCGCGGTGGGGAGCGGCTTCGTCGCCGGGGAGGAGCCAACCGCGCCTCCCCCCGCCGAGCCGTCTCCCCACGTTGGCGCCGCTCGACGGCTACCCCCGCATGCCCCGATGCCGACGCCTCCGATTTCCCTCAGACGGGACTACTTCACCAAGCGCAGGGTCAGCGGGTAGCGGAAGTCGTTCTCCGCCAGCGCGGAGACGCCGCCGACGATCGTCAGGACGAACGCGGCCACCCAGATCACCGGAATCAGCACCACGCCGATGATCGTGAAAGGCAGCAGGATCGTCGCCCCCACCACCGTGAGGTGGAAGTTCAGTGCCTCCATCGCGTGGCGACGGACGTAGGGCGAGGTCTTGCCACCGGTGAGCAGCATGATCAGCGGTCCGATGATGAGCAGACCTGGCAGGGCCAGCAGGTGCGCCGCCGCTCCACCCAGGCGCTCGCCGCTGTCGGCGGGGATCCCTCTGGCACTGGCGGGCGGGACGGACACCGGCCTGGGCACCGACTCCTGCCAGCGGCGCTGCGGACCGTACAGCTCGGTCATGATCGGCATGAGGTCGCCGTGCGTGCGTGCCGTCATGGCGCGCTCGAGGCGCTCGTCGAACTCGTACTTGTCGAAGCGGCCCTCGGCATAGGCGGCCTTGACGTGCTCGACCACATGCTCGCGGTCCTGGTTGGTGACCCGAAGCTCCATCGGCGGCACCGGGCCGTGCCCATAGGATGCCGGCGCTGGGGTGTGTGGCGCTGCCATGAATGCCATGCCTTTCCTCGTCGGGCGATCTGAACACATCCTCCTCCCTCACATAGGAGAAGGCATCGGGAGAAACCCCGATGTCACCCCGATAACAGCCCCGACGCGGGGGCGCGGCGAACGGTATAAAAAGGAGGCATGAGATGGCGAGACCGCTATGGATTGCGGCGCTGGCGCGGGAACAAGATTGCCAAGTTCGATCGTGAGGCCACCGATGCCGATATCGAGGCGCTCATCGCCTTCGCCAAGTCGAAGCGCGGCGTGGAGTTCTTCGTCGAACCGGAGACCTTCGCGACCGACACCACGGCGGTGGCCGTGGCGGACGACGGCGAGTGGACCCGGCGGCGCGTCGGCGCGCCCCAGGTGATCCGCAAGGTGGCCCGCGACCTCGCGCTTCCTGTGTACGACGTCCAGTTGACCGGCTATCCACCCCGCATGCGCGCTTATAACGAACGCCGCAAACGTGAGGAACAAGGCTAAACCCCACCTCCGTCCCCTACCCCAGGCAACGCCCCACCCCAGTCAACGCCCCGCCTTCGGCCTCCACTCAACGCCTCACCTTCGGCCCTACCCCAGTCAACGCCCCGCCTTCGACCCCCAGCCAACGCCTCACCTTCGGCCCCACCCCAGTCAACGCCCCACCTTCGACCCCCAGCCAACGCCTCACCTTCGGCCCCACCCCAGTCAACGCCCCGCCGTGCCCTACCCCCAGTCAACTCACCTTCGGCCCTATCTCCGCCCCGTCTTCGCCCTTCAGGCAACGCCCCACTTTCCCCGGCAATCCTCAGCTATCGGCATCACACCCTCGAACACCACGGCCAGTACGCGAGCCTCGCGCGCGCCGAACCAGTCCACCCGGGACATCACCTCTCTCGCGTCCTGGAACGGTTCTGCGCGACGCTCGACCAGCCCCCCCTGAGGCCATGGCTGCGGGCTACTTCGAGGTGTGCTCGACCGCCCCAGGGCCGTCCACACCGCGGCTACCTCGACGCCAAGGCGCCAGAGCTTTGGGCTCCACGGGATGTGAGCGCACCCTCAAGGACCAAGCTTCACCCGCCCACTGAGGGCGCTCGCCCCTCCTCGTGGGGCCCAGTTGTCCCTTCTAGGATCGGCCCCTCGCCAGGGTTGGGCTACACCCTCCATCTGCGGCGACCCTGCGAGAGGTAGAGCGGCAACGCAGGCGGAGGTCAGAGCAGCGACGCAAGCAAGAGCCGCAGCGGCAACACGGGCGAGAGCCAGAGCAGCGACCCAAGCAAGAGCCAGAGCAGCGACGCAGGCGAGAGCCAGGGCGGATACTTCCTCCTCGTCTGAAAAGTTGCACCCTCAGCCCGTCGCGGCGGCGATGCCGGCGCGTTCGAGGGGTTCATGGAGGGTGGTGTTCGGAGGGCAGCGCGCCATCTGGCCGGAGGGGATGGCCGGTCGGGACCAAGACCTCTGAGCCGACCTCATTCACGTGGCGGACCGGCTTCACCGCTCCGCCTGGCGCTCACACCTCTCCGGGTGACCGACCTCCAACCCGACCGCCGGGGGCGCACATCCAGCGGAGGCTCCCGGCCCTCGACGGGGGTGACGGGCTTCTCAGCCGGTCTGTGAGGGATGCGCGGCGCTAGGCGGCGGGTTCGTCCTTCTCGTCGAGGATGCCGATGAGAGGCAGGAGCCAACCCGCGTGAGGCGTGCCCATGGCGGAGTCGAGTTCGGCGGGGCTCGGCATGCGGTCGCGTAGCAGCTTCGGTGAGAGCAGGTGCTGGAGGGCGTGCATGAGCAGGTTCGCCATCGAGTAGTCGGGATTGACGGCAAGGGCTCGTTCCAGGGCGATGGTGGCCAGGACGCAGTCGCCGCCGCGCCAGGCGGACATGGCGAGCAGCGACGCGGCCGGGGGGACGAAACGCGGCTCCAGGCGTCGGGTGAGGTCCTTCCAGAGCGCCAGGTGAGCGGGCTGGCCTGCGTCGTCGAGAAGGGTCCACGCCTCGTCGCGGACGCGGATCACGGACAGGTCGAGGCCCAGCCGAGCGGCTTCCCTGTCGTCGACCCTGCCCCCTGACAGCGACGTGGCGATGGCCGTACGGACCCTGGCCAGGCCGTCGGCGACGAACCGCTGGGCGAAGTGGCCGGCGTCGGGGGCGGCGGCCAGCCCGGCCCGGAGGGCGGTGACGGCGTCGGCGGTGGCCCTGCGCATCGACAGGCGGACCGGACCCGGCAGCGGGGCGATGGTGGCCTCGAGGGTCGAGCGGTCGGGCAGCGCCACGAGGCCCTGGACGGTGGCCTCGGCCGCGATCTGGCTGACGGACGTGTCGTACGGCGTGCCGTCAGGGGGACAGCAGTCGGCCAGGTCGCAGACGTACGACCAGTAGCGGCCCTGATGGGCGCGCAGCACCTCGCAGAGGGTGACGCCGCACCAGCGGGCGACGCTCATGACCTCGTCGACGGCCGGGGTGACGGAGGCGCCAGGGCCGTAGCCGACGGCGACCAGATGGGTGATCGACTCTCTGGCGAACAGCGCGGCGAGGGGGCGCAGGGTGCCGGGTTGCAGGGGGAGGTTCCAGCGCGCGCAGACCCGCATCTCCCCCTGTCCGACCCGGCCCGCCAGCCCGATCACGACCAGGCTGTCGGTGGGGTGGAAGCCGACGATGTACGGCACCGCGGCCAGGATGTCGGCAGGGGTGGACAGGGTGAGGGCGGGTTCGGTGAGGTCGGTGCTCATGGGGCATGAGGGTGCCCGGCTGGGGGTGGGAATTTTTCGGGCGAGCGGCGTTCTGTGGACAAGGGTGCGGCGTGGGGCCGGCCTGTGGACGAGCGGCGCGCGCCGGCCCGGGAACCGCATCGCGGGCGAGCACTACGGGCTGGTCGAGATGGTGGCCGACATCGGCGACCGCTCCGACACCGGGACCCGGTTCGTCAGGGTGTCCGCCCCCAGGGCCGCGGCTCGGGCGCCGAGCTGGGCCACCGCACGTCCAGGAACGACATGCCGCTGATGCCGGCCCGCGAACAGGCGGCGTGAACCGGTCCGTGGGCCGGTTCGTGGGCCGGTCCGTGGGCCGGCGACCGTGCCGGGCTCAGGCCGGAGGGGAACCGTACGGCGAGCCCCCGGTGGGCGGCATGCCGCGGGGAGGCGAGTCAGTGCCGGGCAGCCCGGTGGGAGAAGACGGAGCACCGGGCAGACCGGTGCCCCGCGGACCATGGCCGGGCAGGCCGGTGCCAGGTGACCCGGTGCCCGGCAGGCCGGTGCCCCGCGGACCAGGGCCGGGCAGGCCGGTGCCACGCGGACCGGCGCCGGGCGAACCCGTGCCGGGCAGGCCGGTGGGCGGGGTAGGGATGAGGCGCGAACGGACCATGAGGGCGGCGCCCGCCACGGCCGCGGGCATCGCGATCACCGCCACCAGCGGCACCAGGAACAGCAGGAAGACCAGCACCCCGAACCCCAGCGCCGGCGCCTTGTTGCCGCGCAGGACGGCGAAGCGGTCGCGCCGCCGTATGCCGCGGCGCTCCATCGCGAGCGACGTCAGCTCAACTGTCAGGAAAAATCCGGACACGAGGGCGCCCAGCACCGGCACCACCGTCTGCCCGATCACCGGCACGAACCCCAGCAGGAACAGCGGGATGGTGAACATCAGCACGTAGAGCAGCGTCACCAGGCTGTCGCGCAGCGACCGGGGAAGCGACCGCCACCACGGCGTGTCATCGGGCCCGTCCAGCGGGTCGACCTTCTCCGACAGCTTCTCGTAGAAGGGCTCCCCGATCGTCAGCGTCAGCGCCGTGAACGTGACCACCGCCAGCGCCAGCCCGCCGATGAACAGCAGCACTCCCAGCGCGCCCCTGAAGAAGTCGCGCCAGCCCTCGGACCACCCGTCGGCGAAGGGCGTGAGGAAGTCGGCGATGTCGTTGGCGTTGTTGCCCAGATAGACCAGAGCCGCCACATAGACGGCGAAAGCGATCAGTGCCGGGATGAGGCCGAACGCCCACCAACGGCCGTTTCTCGCCACCCAGGCGAGACCCTGGAAGAAGAACCCGATGCCACCGGCGAACTCCCGCAATGAACGCATGGGGAGAAACTAGCGCCAGAAGTCCGTCACCGCGTAACCGAGTTCGTCGAACAGCGAGCGAACCAGCGGCAGCGAGATCCCGAGGACGTTTCCGTGGTCGCCCTCGATGCTCTCGACGAACCATCCGCCTTGGCCGTCGAGGGTGAAGGCGCCCGCCACCTTGAGCGGCTCGCCGGTGGCGACGTACGCCGCGATCTCCTGCTCGGACGGCGTGCCGAACCGCACCACCGTGGAGCCCACCTCGGCGGCCCGCCTGCCGGTGGCCGCGTCGATCACGCAGTGGCCGGTCAGCAGCCTGCCGGTCCTGCCGCGCATCATGCGCCAGCGAGCCAGCGCCTCCTCGCCGTCGGCGGGCTTGCCGTACGGCCTGCCGTCGAGTTCGAGAATCGAGTCGCACCCGATGACGAGCCCCTCGGTGAGGCCCTCGGCGACGGCGGTGGCCTTGGCGACGGCCAGCTTCAGGGCCAGATCGGACGGCAGGATCGCGGTGACGGCCTCTTCGTCCACCCCGCTGACGATCACCTTGGGATCGAGCCCGGCGCTGCGGAGGAGGGCGAGGCGGGCGGGCGAGGCTGAGGCGAGCACGATCACCCGCCCAGTTTATCGGGCGCGACCCGCGCGACGGCCCGCGATCGGGCGCACCCGCACGGGCTCGGCGGCCTCACCTCCTCGGACGGCGATGACTCCCGCCGGGGGAACCGGAGGAACCGGTCCGAAGGAGGCCGATGGAGCCGCACAGTCAGCGATCACCAGTCGGGGTTGGTGCCGCCCCTCGGGGTGTCCTCGCGTGCGGGCGGGGCCTCCTCCGGCCGAGGACGGCTCTCCCGGCCCCCAGCCTCGGGTCGCGGACGGGGTTCCTGGCCGCCGCCAGGCGCCTCCTGGCCTGGCCGGGGAGCCTGGCCGCCGCCTCCCAGCATCCCTCCGAGCACGTCACCAAGGCCGCCGCCACCAGCGCCATGACCGCCCAGGATGCTGCCCAGCAGCCCGCCCAGCACGTCCCCGAGGCCACCGCCGCGCGCCGACGACTGCTCCCTGTCGAGGTCGTCGGCCACCGCCCCCGCGTCCATCCCCTGCCTGTTCGCCCTGTTGGCCAGCAGCGACATCACGATCGGCGCCAGCGCGGCGAGCAGCTTCATCACCTGCTGCGAGTTCAGCCCCGCGAACTGCGAGATCCCCGCCGCCGCCTGCTCGGTACCCTGCTGCCCGAGCACGTGCCCGAGGATGCCGTGCCCCTCCCGCTCCAGCCCCTGGGGGTCGGCGGTGACGGCGGTGAGGGGGTCCTTGTCGACGTGCTGGTCCAGCGCCCTGCGCAGGGCCTGCGCTCCCTGCGCGTCACCCGTCCTGTGCGCCATGCCGCCGACGATGGTGCCCACCGCCGCCTCGACCGCGGTGCGGGCCTGCGCGGTGTCGGTGCCCAGCAGACCGGCGATCTGCTGGAGCCCCGAGTCGCCGAGGGCGGCGAAGAGTTCGTCGTTGAGAGTCACAGGCCGAAGCTGCCCCGGTCAGCACCCGGATAAGACCATGGAGAGGTCAGTGCGGCTTGGGCTCGACGGCGGGTCTGTTGGCGCGCGGGAGGCCCGCGGCCGCGTAGGCCTGCGCCTCGTCGAGCGTCTCCTGTTCCAGCAGCGCCAGGACGATCGCCTCGAGCCTGTCGCGGTTCTCGGTGAGGACCCTCGTGGCGACCTCGTAGCACTCGTCGACGATCCTGCGCACCTCCTCGTCCAGGGCGGCGAGGGTGTGCGGGGCGGCCTGCGGCTGGCCGTCGCTGGGCAGGATGCTGAGCGGGCCGATCTTCTCCGACATGCCCCACCTGCCGACCATGCCACGGGCGATCATCGTGACCTGCTCGAGGTCGTTCTCCGCGCCCGTGGTGATGACGCCGTAGATCACCTGCTCGGCAGCCATGCCGCCGAGCGCGCCGATGATGCGTCCGCGCAGGTACTTCTCGTCGTAGGCGTAGCGGTCGGTGTCGGGGGTGGACAGCGTGACGCCCAGCGCCCTGCCGCGCGGGATGATCGAGATCTTCCTGACCGGGTCGGCCCCCGGCTGCAGCATGCCGAGCAGCGCGTGGCCCGCCTCGTGGTAGGCGGTCCTGGTGCGCTCCTCCTCCGGCATGACGATCGAGCGGACCGCGCCGAGCTGCAGCTTCTCCAGCGCGTCGGCGAAGTCGGCGGCCGAGACCTTCTCCTTGCCGCGCTTGGCCGCCAGCAGGGCGGCCTCGTTGACCAGGTTGGCCAGGTCCGCGCCCGTCATGCCCGGCGAGGTCTTGGCCAGCTGCTCCAGGCTGACGTCTCCGTCCAACGGGACGCCTCTGGTGTGGACCCTGAGGATGGCGACGCGGCCCGCCGCGTCGGGCGGGGCGACCATGACCGTACGGTCGAACCGGCCCGGACGCAGCAGCGCGGGGTCGAGCACCTCGGGTCTGTTGGTGGCGCCGATGACGATGACGCCCTCGGCGCCGGAGAAGCCGTCCATCTCGGTGAGGATCTGGTTGAGCGTCTGCTCGCGCTCGTCGTGCCCGCCGAGACCGCTGGCGCCGCCTCGGGCGCGGCCGATGGCGTCGATCTCGTCGATGAAGATGATCGAGGGCGCGACCTTGCGGGCCTCCTCGAACAGCTCGCGCACGCGCGAGGCGCCGACGCCGACGATCATCTCGATGAACTCCGAGGCGCTGGCCGAGAAGAACGGCACGTCGGCCTCACCTGCGACCGCCCTGGCCAGCAGCGTCTTGCCGGTGCCAGGAGGGCCGGCGAGCAGGACGCCCTTGGGCAGCTTGGCGCCGAGCCTGCGGTACTTGGCCGGGTCCTTCAGGTAGTCGACGATCTCGACGAGCTCGTTCTCCACCTCGTCGATGCCCGCGACGTCCTCGAAGGTGACCCGGATCTTGTCGCTCTCGATCGGCTTGGCCGCCTTCGACTTGCCGAGGCCGCCGAGCCCCCCTCCGCCCATCATGCTCGCGCCGCGGCGCATGACCCAGATCCACAGTCCCGCGAGGACGGCGATCGGCAGCAGCGACAGCAGCAGGTTGAGCAGGAAACCGCGGCTGCCCGTGCTGATCGGCTCGGCCTTGATCTCCACACCCGCGGCGGTCAGCTGCTGGTAGAGCTGGTCGTCGTTGGCGAAGACCGGGATCTCGGTGACGAACTTGGTGTAGGTCTTGTTGGCGCTGTCGGGGTCGGTCGCCGCCTTCTTCAGGTCTCCCTGGACGGAGTAGCCCTGGGCGTAGACCTCCTTGACGTTGTTCGCCGTCACCTGCTTGGTGAACTGGCTGTAGGAGATCGTCTCGACCTGACCCTCGTCGAAGAAGCTGGAGATCAGGAAGAACCCCGCGTAGACCACGAGGAGCGTGATGACGAAGCGCCACCAGTTGATCTTGGGACGGCCGCCCGCTCCGCCCCCCGGCAGGCCTTCGGCGCGCCACGGCTTGGGACGGTCCTTGTCCGGCTCCTTCTTCGGCACGCTCGAACGCTCAGCCACGGCGTCACTCCCCCAAATCGCCGCATACATGATCGCTCTAGCCTAGAACACGCACCCCCGAGGTCACGCGGCGGATGTCCGCCCATCTCTTCTTGTGGGTGTCGGGGATGGTGACGAAGACCAGGGCGGGCTTGGCCCGTCCCGCGTCGAGCACGACGACGGCGGCCACGGAGGAGCGCTTGCCGTATCTCACCTGGTAGACCAGCGACCACCCCTTCTTGACCGGCTGGGCGCCGAGCCAGCGGATCACCGCGCCCTTGGGATGGTGGTTGAGGGTCCAGCGGGCGGCCAGCTGGGCGGTGTCGCGCAGCGACTTCTGCGCCTCGATCGGCACGGGGCAGCTGACCAGCATGCCTCTCGGGCTTCTGCCCGCCGGGGGCAGCACCTGCCTGGAGGTGAAGGGGGCCGCGCCGTACCTCTTCCACGGCCCGCGCAGGCGTGGCACGCTCACGCCGGTCTTGGCGTCCCTGATCACCCCGCGGGTCTTGATCGGCTTGCCCGGCAGCGCGCGCAGCTTGACGCGGCCCGGCAGCTTCGGCACGCGGCGGTCGGCGGCCAGCGCCTCCATGGCGGTGTAGCCCGGCGCGATGGAGGCGCCGGGGCTGGGGATCGCCGCGGGAGTCGGCGCGGGAGTCGCCGTGAGGGCGGAGCTAGGGGTGGGGCTCGGGGTGAGGGTCGGGCTGGGTGAAGGGGTGGACGAGGCCGGCACGGCCGGTGGCGCGGCGACCGGCCGGGCGGCGGCCTCGTCCGCCCTTCCCGACTGCGCGATGGCGAGCACGCCCGTGCCGGCGACGGCCAGCGCGGCGACGACCGCGAGCATCCGGTAGATGTCTCGCATGCGCAGGTCACCCAGGCGACTGCGCTTGAGCGGAGAGCCAGTGGGCCTCGCTTGGAACTTCACCTGAGGCCCCGCGGGCCCACTCTCCCCATCGAGCACGATCGGGAGCGTACGACATATCTCTGGATTGCGTGTAGAAAGCACGCATGGTGGAACTCCGATTTGACCAGGCGTCACGAGACGCGCAAACGCACACGAATCTGTCCGCGTTGCGCGCCGATGCCACCGGTCTGTGGATCGCGGGTGACGAAACCGCCACCATCGAGCGTCTGACCTGGACCGGAGAGCGCTACGACCACCAGCGCACCTTCCATCTCGCCGACCACGTGGACCTGCCCGCGGGCAGGGACGACGAGGCCGACATCGAGGGCCTCGCGCGGGCCGGAGGGTGGCTCTGGGCGGTGGGCTCGCACAGCCTCAAGCGCAGGCGCGCCAAGTCGCGGGAGAAGGCCGCCAAGCGGCTCAGCGCGATCATCCGCGAGCCCAACAGGTTCGTCCTCGTACGGCTCCCGCTGGAGGGCGACGGGCTCGGAAAGGGCGCCATCCTCACAGGACTGGCCGACGCGCTGGCCGACGACCCGCACCTCGGCCCCTTCACCGCCATTCCGGGCAAGGACAACGGGCTGGACATCGAGGGCCTCGCCGTGGTCGGCGACAGGGTCCTGCTCGGCCTGCGGGGCCCCGTGCTGCGCGGCTGGGCGGTCGTGCTGGAGCTCGACCTGCGCGAGGACGGCCCGCGCAGGCTCAAGCTCGGGGGCTACCACAAGCACTTCCTCGACCTGGGCGGCCTCGGGGTGCGCGACCTGTGCCCCTACGGCGGCGACCTGCTCCTGCTCACGGGGCCGACCATGAGCCTGGACGGTCCGGTCAGGATCATGCGGTGGGACGGGACGGGCGCGCCGGTGCCCGTCGCCGACCTGCCGTACGGCGTGGGCTGTGACCATCCCGAGGGACTGGCGGCGATGGGCGACGGCAGGCTCATGGTCGTCTACGACAGCCCGTCGCCCGCGAGGCTGACACCGGAGGGCGGCGTGCTGGCCGACCTCGTCACGATCTGACGCGCAGCCACGGCACGTCCGCGACGAACGTGCACGAGCCCGGCGCGATCTCGGTGAAGCCCGCGTCGCGCACGACGGGCAGCCCGCCGGCGGCCAGCTCGTCGAAGCCCTCCGCCCGCCGCACCGAGACCCTCAGCCCCATCGACCTCCAGAGCTCCCGCTCCTCCTGCGAGCTGGCCCACCAGGCCAGCTGGGCGGCGTGACCCGCCTGCGCCATCGCCTTGCCCGCCGACATCTCCAGCGCCGGGTTCTCCCACAGGATCGGCGGCCCGGCGGGGCCCGGCTCGGCGGAGTCGACCAGCTCCGTGCCGCCCACCTGCAGCCTGGCCAGCTCCTTCGGCCAGGCGTCCAGCGGGACGGGCGGGTGGACGCGCACCTCGGCGCTGCCGTGCTCCACCGTACGGCCCGGCAGCTCGATCGCCCTGCGCCATTCGGCGCCGCGCGCTCTGCGCACCACCTTGCGGATCCTGCCGGTGGACTGCCACGTCTCCAGCTCGGCCCGCCACTCGCCGGGATCGTCGAGCAGGCCGAGCACGGCCATGGCGGCCGCCTCCAGCGCGTCAGTGCGCTCGGGAGGCGTCGCGCGTTCGATCCTGACCACCAGCGGGAGCACCATCATGGCTTCCAGCATGCCGCACGGCCAGCGACATCACCGCCGCCAGGAGGCACAGCGCCCCCGCGGCGTACCAGGCGAGGTCGTAGGCGCCCAGGTGGTCGCGGGTGAGGCCGGCGCCGATCGCGGCGACCGCCGCGCCGACCTGGTGGGAGGCGAACACCCATCCGAAGACCACCGAGCCGTCGGCGCCGTAGATCTTCCTGCACAGCGCGACCGTGGGCGGCACGGTGGCCACCCAGTCCAGGCCGTAGAAGATGATGAACAGCAGCATGCTCGGCTCGGTGGTGGCGGCGAACAGCCCGGGAAGGACCATGAGCGAAAGGCCGCGCAGCACGTAGTAGACGCCGAGCAGCACCTTCGGGTCGACCTTGTCACTGAGCCAGCCCGAGGCGACGGTGCCGACGACGTCGAAGATACCGACAAGGGCCAGCAGGCCGGCCGCGGTGGCCTGGGGCATGCCGTGGTCGTGGGCGGCGGGGATGAAGTGCGTGCCGACCAGGCCGTTGGTGCTCGCTCCGCAGATGGCGAAGCCGCCGGCGAGGAACCAGAAGGCGCGGGTCCTCCCCGCGCTCCGCAGGACGGCCAGCGCCCTGACGGCGGCGTTGGCAGTCGGTCTGCGCACCACGACGGCGGGGCCGCCCAGCGGCGTGGTGCCCACGTCGGAGGGGTGGTCGCGCAGGAACACCCAGACCAGCGGCACGACGATCAGGGCGGCGGCCGTCACGGTGAGGGAGGCCACCCGCCAGCCTGGGCCCTCGGCCAGCCAGGCCAGCACGGGCAGGAAGACGAGCTGCCCCGTGGCCCCTGCCGCGGTGAGCACGCCGGTGACGATGCCCCTGTGCCTGACGAACCACCGGTCGGTGACGGTCGCCACGAACACCAGCGCCATCGAGCCGGTGCCCAGGCCGACGAGCACGCCCCAGCAGAGCACGAGCTGCCAGCTCGCTCCCATGAACACCGTCAGCCCGCTGCCGAGCGCGACGAGAGTGAGTGCGGCGGCCACGACCCTGCGCATGCCGAAGCGGTCCATGAGAGCGGCGGCGAAGGGGGCGGTCAGGCCGTACAGGACCAGGTTGATCGAGACGGCGAGGGAGATCTCCCCCGTGGACCAGTCGAACTCCTCGTGGAGCGGCGTGATCAGGACGCCGGGGGTGGCGCGGAATCCCGCCGCACCCAGAATCGCCACAAAGGCGACACCCGCCACCAGCCACGCACGATGCACTCTCATGCCGAAAATTCTCCCCACGCACGATATTTCGACGTAAGTGGCCGGAAAGCCAATATGTGAAAGAATCAGGCCATGACCCACCGGATCGCCGTGGTCGTCCTCGACGACTTCGCCCCGCTCGACCTGGGCATACCCGGCCAGCTGTTCTGGGCGGCGCGCGACGGCGACGGCAGTCATCTGTACGAGGTCGTGACCTGTTCGCTCGACAAGGCTCCGGTCAGGACGAGCGCCGGCTACAGCGTGCTGCCCGACCACGGGCTCGAGGTGCTCGACACCGCCGACACCGTGCTGGTGCCGGGCGTCCACGGCGGCCCCGCGATGACCTCGGGCACCATCCCCGGCAGGCTGCGCGACGCCCTTCGGGGGCGGCCGAGGGTGATGTCCATCTGCACGGGCGCCTTCGTGCTGGCCGCGGCGGGCCTGCTCGACGGCAGGCCCGCGACCACCCACTGGATGTACGCCGGCCGCCTTCGCAGGTTCTTCCCCGAGGTGCTCCTCGACCCGGACGTGCTGTTCGTCGACGACGGCGACGTGCTCACCTCCGCCGGCGTCGCCTCGGGGCTCGACCTGTGCCTGCACGTGATCCGCCGCGACCACGGCAGTGAGGTGGCCAACCGTACGGCCCGGCGCTGCGTCATGCCGCCGTGGCGCGAGGGCGGACAGGCGCAGTTCATCGACAGGCCGCTGCCCGAGCCCACCGGCACGGGAACCGCGGCGACCAGGCAGTGGATGCTGGAGCACCTCGACGACCCGCTCGACCTGGCCGCGCTGGCCGAGCACGCGCGGATGAGCGTGCGCACCTTCACCAGGCGCTTCAGGGAGGAGACCGGGCTCAGCCCGGCGCGCTGGCTGTCCCGCCAGCGGGTGGAGCACGCCAGGCACCTGCTGGAGACCACCGACCTGGCGGTGGCCCAGATCGCCAGGCGCTCGGGGTTCGGCACCGCCGTGTCGCTGCGCCAGCACCTGCACGCGGCGGTGGGCGTGCCGCCGCTGGCGTACCGGCAGACCTTCCGCGGGACCTAATTGCGAATAATATGCAACTACAAGTTAAAGTCAGCCACATGCTCTCGCGCCTGTGGCCGGCCGCGCTGGTCGCCGTTCTCGCTCTGACCGCCTGTTCCGCACCCTCCACCGCCCCGGCCGCTGACGACGCCTTCGTCATCGCGATCAGCTCGGAGTTCGAGACCCTGGACCCGGTCAAGGGCTACGCGCCCGACGGCGGGTCCATGATGTTCGACGGCCTCATGACCAGGAGCGCCGACCTCACGCTCAGGCCCGCGCTGGCGACCGCCCCTCCCGTCGTCTCGGCCGACGGCCTGAGCGCCGTCTTCACCCTGCGCCAGGGCGTGCGCTTCCATGACGGCAGGCCGCTGACGGCCAAGGACGTGGCCTACACCTACACCTCGGTCAAGGGCTCGCCGATCGGCGGCGACTACGAGGCCATCGACACGGTCACCGCCAAGGACGACCACACGGTGGAGTTCAGGCTGAAGCACGCCTACGCGCCGCTGACCCAGCGCACCACGCTCGGCATCGTCCCCGAGGGCGGCTTCCCCGCCGGCAAGCCGATCGGCACCGGGCCCTACACCTTCGTCTCGTGGACGCCCGGCGACAAGGTCGTCATGACGGCGAACAAGGACTACTGGGGCGGCGCCCCTGCGATCGGCAGGGTCGTGGTGGCCTTCGCCGCCGACGACAACGTCAGGGCCACCCGCCTGGCCGCCGGCGAGTTCGACGCGACGATCCTGCCGCCGAAGGCCGCGGCCAGGTTCGAGAACCAGCGGGGCCTCAAGGTCTACAAGGTCGACAGCGCCGACTACCGCGGCATCATGTGGCCCTTCAAGCAGAAGGTCACCGGCGACGTGGCGATCCGCAAGGCGATGAGCCTGGCCATCGACAGGCAGGCGATGGTCGACACGATCCTGGCGGGGGCGGGCAAGCCCGCCTACGGCCCGGTCTCCCCCGACACCGTCTGGCACAACCCCTCGGTCACCGGCAGGACCGACCCCGAGGCGGCCAGGAAGCTCCTCGACGAGGCTGGGCACAAGCCTGGCCCCGACGGCATCAGGGCGAGCTTCACGCTGATGTACCCGGCGGGCGACTCGCTGCGCAAGGAGCTGTCCCTGGCCGTCGCCTCCGACGCCAAGAAGATCGGCATCGACGTGAAGCTGGCCGGACTCGACTGGGACGCGATCGAGCCGCGCATGGCCAGGGACGCGCTGATGATGGGCTACGGCAGCCCGTACGACCCCGACTACGTCAACTTCGAGCTCTTCCACTCCAAGTTCGCGGGACAGGGCTTCTTCAACCCGGGCCACTACGACAACCCCAAGGTCGACGCGGCCCTGGAGAAGGGCAGGGCCAGCACCGACCAGGCCGTGCGCAGGCAGGCCTACCAGGACTTCCAGCAGCTCGTCCACGACGACGAGGCCTGGACCTACCTGGCCTTCCTCAAGCACGTCTACGTCATCCGCGGCGACTACCAGGGCGTCACCCCCTCGGTCGACGCCCACGAGCACGCCACCGGCGGGCTCTTCCGCGACCTGCACACCTGGAAGCCCGCCGCCTGATGCTGAGAATCGTGCTCTGGCGGCTGGCCTTCGCCGTGCCGCTGCTGCTGGCGGTCACCGCCGCGATGTTCGCGCTGGCCGCCAACTCCCCCTTCGACCCCGTCCGCCAGTACCTCGGCGACCGCGCGATGGTCACCTCGCCCGAGGTCGTCGCCAGGATCAGGGCCGAGTGGGGCCTCGACAGGCCGCTGCTCGAGCAGTACGCCACCTGGCTCGGCAACCTCTCCTCAGGACAGCTGGGCGAGTCCCACTCCTTCAACAGGCCGGTGCTCGACGTGATCCTCGAACGCCTGCCGTGGACGCTGCTCGCCACCGGCTGCGCGATCGTCCTCATGCTGGCCGGCAGCCTGGTCGTGGGCACGCTGGCCGCCTGGCGCAAGGGCTCGGCGCTCGACAGGATCATCACCGGTGGCGCGCTCGCCAACGAGTCGGCGCCGGTGTTCTGGCTGGCGCTCGCGGCGATCTACGTCTTCGCCGTGACGCTGCGCTGGCTGCCCGCGGGCGGGCTGACCGACGCGGGCTCCACGACGCTCGACCCGCTCGACGTCGCCGCCCACATGGTGCTGCCGGTGACGGTGCTGGCGATCTCGCAGTCGTCCTGGCTCGTCCTGTACGTCAGGGAGTCGGTCATCGCGACCCTGCGCGAGGACTTCGTGCTCGGCGCCAGATCGCGCGGACTGCGGGAGCGCACCGTGGTCGTCAGGCACGCGCTGAGGGCGGCGCTGCTGCCGTTCCTCACCCTGCTCGGGGCGCGCGTGCCCGAGCTGGTGACCGGCGCGATCCTGGTCGAGACCGTCTTCTCCTGGCCCGGCGTCGCCTCGGCCACCGTGCAGGCGGCGCTGTCCGTGGACTTCCCCCTGCTCGCCGTGCTCACCCTGCTCGGCACGCTCGCCGTCGTCGCGGGCAACCTCCTGGCCGACCTCGCCTACCGCATCGCCGACCCTCGGACCGCCTCATGAGAACCGCCGCCTTCGTCCTGGTCGCGCTCGGCCTGGCCGTCCTGCTGGTGCCGCCGATCTTCCAGCTCGACCAGCAGCTCGTGGACCTGCGCGCGGCGGGCCTGCCGCCCTCGCCCGCCCATCCTCTCGGCACCGACGAGGTGGGCCGCGACGTGCTGCTGCGCTGCGTGTACGGCCTGCGCGTCTCCTTCCTCGTCGGCCTGGTCGCCGCGCTGGTCAGCATGGTCATCGGCGGCACGCTCGGCCTGGCGGCCGGCAGCGCGGGCGGCCTGGTCGACAGGCTGCTGATGCGGGTGGTCGACGGCTTCTCCTCGCTGCCGCACCTGCTGCTCGGCATCTTCATCGTGGCGATGTTCGCGCCGAGCCCGGTGGCCGTGGTCGTCTCCGTGGGCATCACCCACTGGACCTCCGCCGCCCGCATCGTCCGCTCGGAGGTGCTGTCGCTGCGCGGGCGGCCCTTCGTGGAGGCGGCCATCTCGGGCGGCGCGAGCCGCTCCCGCGTGATCTACCGGCACCTGCTGCCCCACCTGGTGCCGCATCTGCTGCTGGCGATGGTGCTGATGGTGCCGCACGCCATCTGGCACGAGACGGCGCTGAGCTTCCTCGGCCTCGGGCTGCCGCCGCACCTGGCCTCGCTCGGCAACATGATCAACGACGGTCAGCGCTCGCTGCTGGCGGGCAACTGGTGGTCCAGCCTGGCGCCCGGCCTGTTCATCCTGGCTCCCACGCTGGCGGTGTCGGTGCTGTCGCAGCGCTGGCGCGACCGGCTCAACCCTCGGATGCGATCGGAGCTCGCGCTGTGAAACTCGAGGTCACGGGGCTCACGGTGAGCTTCTCCATCCCAGGGGCGACCGTCCGCGCGGTCACCGACGCCTCCTTCTCCGTACGGCGGGGCGAGTGCCTGGCGCTGGTCGGCGAGTCGGGCTGCGGCAAGTCGGTCCTGGCCCACGCGCTGCTCGGCCTGCTGCCCGGCAACGCGCGGGTGTCGGGGCAGGCGATGCTCTCCTCCGAGCTCGACCTGCTGTCGGCCTCGCCCGCCGTCCTCGCGGGCAGGGTGCGTGGCAGGCAGATCGGGCTGATCCCGCAGAGCCCCGCCACGCACCTCACCCCCGTCCGCACCGCGCGGGCGCAGCTGGAGGAGGCCCTCGAGGAGCTCGGCTCCACCAGGAGCGCGGCGGAGCTGGCGGAGCGCTTCGGGCTCGCCCCCCGCGACCTGGACCGCTACCCGCACGAGCTCTCGGGCGGGATGGCCCAGCGGGTGGCCAACGCGATCGCGCTGGCGGGCGACCCCGAGCTGCTGATCGCCGACGAGCCCACCAGCGGGCTCGACAGGCCGCTGGTGGAGCGGACCATGGCGGTGCTGCGCGAGCTGTGCGAGGAGGGCAGGGCGGTGCTGGTCATCACCCACGACCTGCGCGCCGCCGCGCAGGTCGCCGACCGGCTCGCGGTGATGTACGCCAGCCGGCTGGTCGAGGCCGGCCCCGCGGCCGAGCTCCTCGACCGGCCGCGCCATCCCTACACGGCCGGGCTCGTCGCCGCGCAGCCCGACAGGGAGTTCGTCGCCATCGCGGGGATGCCGCCCGAGCTGACCGCGCTGCCCGAGGGCTGCGCGTTCGCGCCGCGCTGCGCGCACGTCACGGGGGCGTGCGCGCGGCAGCCGGCGATGAGCTCGGGAGTGTCCTGCCACCATCCGCTCAGGGAGGCCGCCCATGCTCAGGGCGCATGACATCACCGCAGGGTACGGCAGGCGCCCCGTGCTGTCGGGCGTCTCGCTGGAGGTGCCGCCAGGACGGACCGTGGGGCTCGGCGGGCCCAGCGGCTGCGGCAAGTCGACGCTGGCCAGGGTGCTGTCGCTGATGATGCGGCCCACCTCGGGCGAGGTGTCGATCGACGGCGCCGTCGTGTCGCGGTGGCGCCAGCGCGCGCCCCGCTCGCTCAGGACCAGCGTGGCGCTGCTCTACCAGCAGCCCAGGACGGCCGTGGACCCGCGCATGACGCTGCGCGAGATCATCGCCGAACCGCCTGCGGCCGCGGGACGGCGCTCGCCGTCCCTGGTCGCCTCGCTGGCCGGCGAGGTGGGGCTGACCGGCGACCTGCTCACGCGGCGGCCCCACGAGGTGTCCGACGGACAGCTGCAGCGGGCCTGCCTGGCCAGGGCGCTGACGCTGGAGCCGCGCTACCTGATCTGCGACGAGATGACCACGATGCTGGACGCGTCCACGCAGGCGCACCTCGTGGCGGTGGTCCTGGCCTATCAGGCGCGGACGGGGGCGGGCGTCCTGGCGATCAGCCACGACCGGGTCCTGCTGGACCGCTGGGCCGACTCGACCATCGCCTGGACCGCCCAGCCCACCGTCTGACCGTCATTCGGGAAACGCGACGGGGAGGGCGCGAGGAAGACTCACTCGAACAGGTCGGGCTGCTCCCGGATGATCTGGTCGTGGAGCGGCTGGTAGTTGATCCACCCCACCAGGTCGTTGCCGATCTGCTGGTGGGTGAGCTCGGCGTTCTCGTGGGAGATCGGCACCACCTGCCCCGCCGCCTTGGCCACCAGCTGGACCTGCGCCGACCGCTCCATGGTGATGAACCACCACGCCGCCGCGTCCACCGTGGCCCCGACCGTCAGCAGGCCGTGGTTGCGCAGCACGACGGCCTTGTGGGAGCCGAGCGCCGCGGCGATCCTCTTGCCCTCCTCGAGGTCGGTCACCACGCCCGTGTAGTCGTCGAACAGCCCGTTGTCCTGGTAGAAGGCGCACGCGTCCTGGGTGATCGGCTCGATGGTCTGGCCGAGCGCCGACAGCGCCCTGCCGTACACCGAGTGGCTGTGGGCCGCGGCGACCACCTCGGGCCTGGCCTGGTGGACCTGGGAGTGGATCGCGAACGCGGCCTCGTTGACGTGGTAGCGGCCCTCGACCACCTTGCCCTCGTGGTTGACGAGGATGAGATCGCTGACCCTGACGTGCTTGAAGGACATGCCGAACGGGTTGACCCAGAAGTGGTCGCTCAGCTCGGGGTCGCGGGCGGTGATGTGTCCCGCCACCCCCTCCTCGAACCCGAACCTGCCGAAGATGCGAAGCGCCGCTGTGAGCCGTTCCTTGCGGTGGCGCCGCTCCTCCTCCACGGTCTCGAAGGTGGGAGGAAGACGAAAGATCAGATTCTCGGACATAACAATATTCTGTGAGGAGACCACCATCGGCCGCCAGACCGCGCCGGAATAGAAAAAGGCCGGTGAGAGTTTCACCGGCCATGTCAGTCGCGATGGAGCTGAGGAGACACGGGCTTTTGACCCGCTCCCTGCCATCGACGCTGCTGCTTTACCAAACGGTGGAGCTAAGGAGACTCGAACTCCTGACCCCCTCCATGCCATGGAGGTGCGCTACCAACTGCGCTATAGCCCCTTTGCGCTCTCGGCGCGGAGCCAGTCTATAGGACTTCAGCAGTACTCGGTGACGGGAATGAACGCCGCCCCACCATGGTTACAATGAAAACCGTTTTCAACCGCAAGGAGGCGTCAGATGGCCAGGAACGATCAGCGGCCGGTGATCAAGCTTCGATCCACTGCGGGAACGGGTTACACCTACGCGACCACCAAGAGCCGCAGGAACGACCCCGACCGGCTCGAAGTGCGCAAGTACGACCCCATCATCCGTCAGCACGTCACCTTCAGGGAGGAACGATGAAGAAGGGCATTCACCCCGAGTACCGTCCGGTGGTCTTCAGGGACGCGAGCGCCGACTACGCCTTCCTGACCAGGTCGACCGCCGTGAGCGCCAAGAGCGTCGAGTGGACCGACGGCAACACCTACCCCGTCGTCGACGTGGACGTCTCCTCGGCCAGCCACCCGTTCTACACCGGGCGCGGCCGCGTGATCGACACCGCGGGCCGGGTCGAGAAGTTCAAGCAGAGGTACGGCAAGAGCTGACCCTGGCGGCACACCGCGCGCACGCCGACGCCGGGCGGGAGCACTCCCGCCCGGCGTCGGCGCGTTGCAAGGCCCGAGCCGTCACCCGATGGAAGCCGCCTTGGTGATCAGCCTGGCCAGCTCGCTCACCGCGGCGTCCTCGGTGGCCGAGGCGAGCCTGGTGGCGTGCGCTCCCAGCTCTCGGAGGTCGAGCCCGAACGCCTCCCTGTCGCGCAGGTGGAGCGCGAAGGCGGCGGCCACGACGTCCACCTGGAGCCGCGAGGACGTGCCCTCCCACAGCGCGTCGCCGAGGTCGGCCGACTTCACCGACGCGCTCGCCTCCGCGGGCGTGCGCGTGTCGGGCTCCTGCCAGCGCACGGTGGCCGAGGCGAGCTGGCCCGACGCTCCCGGGCGCAGCTTCACCGCGTAGAGCGCGGTCACCGAGTGCCCAGGACCCACCTCTCCGCCGTCGCGCGCGTCGTCGCGGAAGTCCTCGGTGGCCATGGCGCGGTTCTCGTAGCCGACGAGGCGGTAGCTCTCCACCGCCGAGGGGTTGAAGACGACCTGCGCCTTGGCGTCACGGGCGCGCAGTTCGAGGGTGGCGGGCAGGCGCTCGACGAAGACCTGACGGGCCTGCTCGACCGTGCTGACGTAGACGGCCGCGCCGTCGCCGTTGTCGGCCAGCTGCTCCATGAGCTCGTCGCCGTAGTCCCTGCCGACGCCGACCGACAGGAGCGTGATCTGCCTGCCCGCGTGCTCCTTGACCCTGTCGAGGATGGCCTGCCACGCGGTGCTGCCCGTGTTGGCCAGGCCGTCCGACAGCAGGATGACGCGGTTGGTGGCTGCGGGACGGAAGGCGCGCGCCGCCTCCTCGTAGCCGGTGACGAGCCCGTCCTCCAGGTTGGTCGAGCCCTCGACGGCGAGCCTGTCGACGGCGGCGTGCAGGTCGGCGCGGGCGGTCAGCGGAGTCATGGAGGCCACCAGCCGCGCCGCGTCGCTGAAGGAGACGATCGAGACCTGGTCGCCGGGGGCGAGCTGGTCGACCAGCGTGTGCAGGGCCTGCTTGACCAGGTCGAGGCGGCCGGGCTCGGCCATGGAGCCCGACACGTCGACCACGAACGTCAGGTTCGCCGGACGCCTGGACGCGGCGTCGGCGGCTCTGGTCTGCAGACCGACCCTGAGGACGGCGGTGTTCCGCTCGGGCATGCGCGCGCCGTCGACCTGGACGGTGAACCCGTCGTCGCCGGGCTGGGCGTAGTCCTGGCGGAAGGAGTTGACGAACTCCTCAGGCCTGACCCGCGCGGGCTCCGGCCACCGTCCCTCCTCGAGGGTACGGCGGGCATAGCCGTAGGAGGCGGTGTCGACGTCGAGCGCGAACGTCGACACCTGCGCCGTCTCGGTGTCGTTCTCCCTGCCCTCCTCCGTGGCCACGGGCGGCGACGAGGCCGAGGGCTTGGACGCGGGAACGGGCGCCGCGCGGTCGTGAGCGTTCGGTCCCGAGCCTCCCGGCCCTCCGCACGCGGCGAGCACGACCAACAGCGCGACCACTACTAATGGGCGAAATTTCATGGCAACCACCTCCATCGGGTACGACGGGACCGTTGGAGGCAGTGGCCGGGCTCTTGACTCAAGCGAGTACAAACCGTGTTCGAGGCGTGATAGGCATGGGTGCCGTGCGTGTCTATCTGGGTCTGGCCGCCAAGGGCCGAGACATTCCCCCGCAGGCTCTGGCCACCGCCCGAGAGGCGATCGAGAGCGCCTTCCCCGTGCCCGCCGAGGTGATCAGGGCCGACGAGTGGCACGGTGGGGGCGTCTCGCTGTTCGGCTGGAGCAACGAGCCCGACGACTCCCGCCTGCCCAGGCTGCTGCACCCCGACGGCGGCAGGATCGTCGGGGTGAACGGCCACCTGGCCGACCCCGCCGACGTGAGCAGGCTGCCTGACGACTCGATCGGCGGCGCCTTCTCCGCGTGGATCGCCCGTGACGGCGAGCTGACCGCGAGCACCGCGATCAACAGGGTCTGCCCCGTCTTCTACGCCGAGACCGCCGACCTGCACATCGTCGGCAGCAGAGCGCTGCTGGTGCATCTGCTCGCCCAGCGCGCCGACAGGATCGACTTCGACGTGCTCGCCCTGCAGACGATGGTCCGTCAGGGCTTCTTCCTGTCCGACGAGACGCCCTACAAGGGGGTGTCGGCGCTGCGCCCCTCCACGACGATCGCGATCCGTGGCGGGAGCCGTACGATCAGCGAGACCCCGCTGCCGGTGGCGGGGCCCGCGCCCGACTCGCCGCGGTTGAAGAGGGCGGCGATCGGGGAGCTGGCCGAGGCGCTGCTGGCCACGGTCGAGCCGCTCAGGAGCGCGCCCGAGCCGGTCAACCTGGCGCTGACGGGCGGGCGGGACACCAGGATCCTGGCGGCGCTGCTGCACGCGGCGAAAGTGCCGTTCAGGGTGACCACCAACGGGCTCGACACCCACCCGGACGTGATCCTGGCCAGGCGGATCGCCGCGGCGCTGAAGGTCGAGCACACCGTGATCGCGCCGCCGCAGACCGCGGCCAAGGACGCGGTGCTGGTCGAGCACCCGCTGGAGCGGGCCTGGGAGACGCTGCGCACCTGCGAGGGCATGACGTCGGCCTACGAGTCGATCGTGGGCTACCTGCCGTACTCGGGCAAGCCCACCATGTCGGGGCAGAGCGGAGAGACGCTGCGCGCGGGCAGCCTCAACCTGCTTCAGACCGACCTCGGTGACAAGGCGCTGCTGCGCCGGATCAACAACACCTTCTACAAGGACGAGAAGCTGTTCACCGCCGAGGCCAACGAGCACGCGCGCGAGCTGGCCAAGCCGTGGCAGGCGCGCGAGAACCGGCTGGAGGCGCTCGACCACATCTACATCTGGTACAAGGTCGGCAGGTGGCAGGCCAGCGCGCGGGCGGGCGCGCTGCGCAGGGGCGACCCGGTCAGGCCGTTCCTCGACAACAGGGTGGCGAGGGCCGCGCTCTCCCTCGACCAGGGCTGGCGCCTGTCCGAAGAGGTGATCTACACCCTGATCCTGCGCTTCGCGCCGCAGCTCAGGGAGGTGCCGATCGAGGGCAAGCCGTGGCGGTTCACCGACGGGCTGAAGAAGAGGTGGCCGTGGTCGCACGTGCCGCCGCCGTCGATGCCGACCCAGAAGAGCGGCGGAGGCTGGAGCTGGCGGACCAGCCCGGGCCCCGACCTGACCGCGGTGCTGAGGGAGCAGGTGCTCGGCAGCCTCGACGCCCTCGCGCCGATCGTCAACCCCGACGAGGTGCGGGCGCTGTTCGCCGACCCCGTGGTGAAGAAGCCGGGCACGGCCTGGCACCTCTACACCGTCGCCGCCATGCTCACCGGCCTCTACCCAGGCAAGCGACCTGAGGGGCTGGAGCAGATCACGGTGTCCAGGCCCGATCCAGGCCGCTGACTGTCAGCACGCGGTCGGGCGCGCAGGCGTCCATGGCGCTCGGCGCGCCGGGTCCCGCACACGCGGCGGATACGATCCGGTTCATGCTGGTTCCGCCGCCCTCCCGTCTGCCCACGGTGGCCGCGCTCGCCTTCGACGGCATGTCGCCCTTCGAGCTCGGCTGCGTCGTGGAGATCTTCGGCCTGTCCAGGCCCGAGCTGCGGGTGCCGTGGTACGACCTGAAGGTCTGCGCGGAGGGCAACGAGCCGATGCGGGTCGTCGGAGGGTTCAGCATGCGGGCCGAGCACGGGCTCGACGTGCTCGCCTCGGCGGACACCGTGATCGTGCCGGGCGTGGCGGACGTGCGCGCCCCCGTCTCCCCCGCGCTCGTCGCGGCGCTCAGGCAGGCCTTCGAGAGGAAGGCCAGGATCGTGTCGATCTGCTCGGGGGCCTTCGCCCTCGCGGCGGCCGGCCTGCTCGACGGACGCGAGGCCACGACCCACTGGAAGTACGCCGACCTGCTCCAGCGGCGCTTCCCCGAGATCCGCGTCAACCCCGACGTGCTCTACGTGGACGGCGGGCAGATCCTCACGAGCGCGGGCAGCGCGGCGGGGCTCGACCTGCTGGTCCACCTCGTACGCACCGACCACGGGGCGACCGTCGCCAACGCCGTCGCCAGGCGGCTGGTCATCCCGCCGCATCGCGACGGCGGGCAGGCGCAGTTCATCCAGGCCGCGGTGACGCCGGTCGGCGAGGACGACGCGGTGGCCAGGGCGATGGAGTGGGCGCTGGCCCACCTGAGCGAGCCGATCAGCGTCGCCGATCTGGCGAGGATGGCCCACATGGCGGAGCGCACCTTCGTCAGGCGATTCAAGGCCCAGACCGGCACCTCTCCGCTGCGATGGGTGATCTCCCAACGGGTGGCCGCGAGCCTGCCGATGCTGGAGTCGACGGGGGCGCCGGTGGAGGAGATCGGGGCCGCGGTCGGCTTCGAGAGCCCTGTCACCTTCCGCCACCACTTCACCCGCGCGATGCGCACCTCTCCCTCGGCCTACCGGCGCGCCTTCAGCGCAGCCCGCTGAGCTCCCCGCCGCCGAGCCCTTCCACCGCCCTGAGCGCCTGGCGCGGGCCTTCGCGCCGGGTCGTCTCCTCCCGTGTTCCCGCACTGATGTACAGTCGATTTGAACACGTTCAAAAGGAGGCGACGTGACCCCCCTCATCGGCGCGATCGTCACGCTGGGCATGCTGGTCGTCATCCCCATGGGCCTGCGGCTGCTCGGCGTGCGCGCCTGGCCGTTCCTCGCGGGCGCGCTGCCGGGGGCCCTGTCGCTCTGGCTGCCGCGCGGGCCCTTGGCGGTGGCGCTGGCCGTCTGCTACGGCCTGGCCACCCTCTACCTCGCCTTCCACGCCCTTCCCCGGCTGCGCAGGCCCGACCCCGTGCAGCTGGCCGCGGCCACCGCTCTGGCGACCCCCTCGGTCGCCGCGCTCTCGCTGATCGCCGAGCGGGCCGGCTACCACCTGCTCGGCTACACGCCGCACATGCTGGCGCTCACCGTCGCGCACTTCCACTTCGCCGGCTTCGCCGCCGCGCTCGTGGCGGGGCTCGTCGGCAGGCAGGCACGCTCGGGCGCCGCCGCGCTGACCGTCCCGGCAGGGACACTGCTGGTGCTGGGCGGCTACTTCGTCGGCGACTGGGCCGAGCTGGCCGGTTCCGTGGTGCTGACGGCGGGCATGTGGTGGGTCGGCTGGCTGGCCTGGCGCAGCTTCCGCGGCGTGTTCCTGCTGACGGGCGCGGTGCTCGTGGCGTCCATGCTGCTGGCACTCTCCTGGGCGGTGGGGCAGGCCGCCGGCCTCCCGCACCCCTCGATGGAGCTGATGATCGCCACGCACGGCGTCGGCAACGCGTTCGGTTTCGCCCTCTGCGCCGTCGCCGCGTTGCGGCGGCTCGACCCTTTGTGAGGCGGTCATGGAGTTCACCTATCCCGACGTCGGCGCGACCCTGACGGGCGACCTGCCCGCCGGATACACCCACCTGCGCCACTCGCGCGTGCTGCGCGTCCCCTTCGAGGAGGCCGCCGAGGCGCTGATGACCTGGCAGGTACAGCATCGTCTCGGCATGCGCCCGCTGCCGTCCGCGCCGCGCGTCGCCCCCGGCGTGAAGGTGACCGTCCACCTGGCTGTTCTGAAGGCGCCCTGCGGGATCGTCTGGGTGATCGAGGAGCAGGACCGCGCCGGATGGGCGTACGGCACGCTGCCGGGCCACCCCGAGAGCGGGGAGGAGAGCTTCCTGCTCGAACGGCTTCCCGACGGCAGGGCCAAGGTGACCATCACCGTGTTCAGCCGTCCGGGGAGCCTGCTCACGCGTTTGGGCGGGCCGCTGGTCACGCTGACACAGCGCCTCTTCCTGCGGCTGTACGCCCGCGCGTTGGACCTTTACGCCAAGCCCGCGGACGACAAGGATCAGAAGATGTGACCTACCGCGCACTGGAGGAGACCAGGATCGATCCGGTCGTGCCCGCGCGCGCGGCCGTCCTCGGGGTCGCCGTGGCCCGGTTCGTCGGGCCGGCGTGATCAAGGCCGCGCTCTCCGTCCTGGCGGTGGCCGCCGTGCTGCTGGCGCTGATCTGGGTCTTCCAGCGCCGGCTGATCTACCTGCCCGACCCGACGCCGCCGCCTCCGGCCGGCGCGGTGCTGCCAGGCGCCCGCGATGTCGCCTTCACCACCTCCGACGGCCTGCGCCTGTCCGCCTGGCACCTCACGGGCGGCGGGCGCGGGGTGACCGTCCTGGTGGCGGGCGGCAACGCGGGCAACCGCCTCCACCGCGGACCGCTGGCCTCGGCCCTGCACCGTGAGGGCTTCGACGTGCTGCTCATGGACTACAGGGGCTACGGCGGCAACCCGGGCTCCCCTTCGGAGGAGGGCCTGCTGCGCGACGCCAGGGCGGCCCGCGCCCTGGTGAAGGGTCCCGTGATCTACTTCGGCGAGAGCCTGGGCGCGGCCGTGGTCACCGCGCTGGCCACCGAGGACCCGCCCGACGCCCTGGTGCTGCGCTCCCCCTTCACCGACCTCGCCGCGGCCGGCCGCCACACCTACCCGTTCCTGCCGGTGGGCCTGCTGCTGTGGGACCGCTTCCCCGTCGCGGCACCGCTGGCGTCCGTGCGGGTGCCGACCGCCGTCGTGTACGGCTCCCGCGACACGATCGTCCCGGCCGCGCTGAGCCGTACGGTGGCGGCCTCGGCGGCGGGACCCGTGACCGAGGTGGAGGTCGAGGGCGCGGGGCACAACGACAGGGCCCTTCTCGACGGGCCCGAGCTGATCGCCGCCGTGGTGTCCCTCGCCCCTCCTCAGAGCTCATAGTCGAGGATGTAGGAGTGTGAGCCGTCAGGGGCGACGAGGATCTGCATCCGGCCCCGCAGGCCCGTGAGCCCGCCGGTGCCCGACCCCGGCACGACCGCGCACACGAGGGAGTCCTCCCCCTGGTCGCTGACGGCGTTGTGCTGCAGGACGAACGTCCCCTCGCGGCCGCCCAGCGCGCACGAGACGCGCTCCATCGCCACGTACGAGCGGGAGTCCTCCCTTTCGGAGGACGAGACGATCATCGTGACCGAGCTCGACCCGGCCAGATCGCCCTCGAAGGTCTTGCTCAGCGTGACGAAGGCCAGCGCGGTGCCGTCGGCCACGTCGTAGGGCTCCTGGGGGGTCCAGCCGAAGGTGACGAAGGTTCCTTTTGCGTTCATGGCTCCATCCTCCGCCCCGTACCTGCCATCCTGTGTCAGGTACCGGTGAGCCGTTCCACGACCGGCGCGAACGCCTCCATGTAGTCGGCGTTGATCGAGACGTAGGAGACGCCGAGCCGGTCCCTGCGCTTGCGCAGCGTCTCGGCCATCTCCTCGACCGAACCGGTCAGGATGCCGGTGCCACGGGGCTCGCCGCCGATCTGCCGCAGCAGCCAGGGCGGCAGGTCCTCGCCGACGGCGGCCAGATTGGCGTTGATCTCCAGCTGGGGGAACCTGTCGGCGGCCAGCTCGTAGAGCTCGTCCAGCTTGGCGGCCAGCTGGTCCTCGCTCGCCTGGACGGGCATGGCGAGCGTGACGATGTCGGCCTTCCGCGCGGCCAGGCGGAGCGCCCGTGGCCCTGCGGCGGCGACGAGGATCGGCACCCCCTCCACGGCGTCGATGGTCTCGGCCAGACGGGAGACGCGTTCGGAGGGCGTGCCGTGCAGGAGCCCGAGCCTGGAGGTGTCGGCCTCCGCGCCGGGACGGCCTGCGCCGAGCCCCAGCTCGAACCGGCCGTCGGACAGCGTGCGCAGCGTGTTGGCCTCCCACGCCACCTGGCCAGGGGTGCGGTTGGGCGCGCTGAGCACGTACGTGCCGAGGCGCAGCGTCGTGGTGACGGCGGCGGCGGCTGCCAGCGAGGGGAACGGCGCGAACGTGCCGAGCGTGTCGGGAACCAGCAGCGTGGCGTAGCCGAGCCGCTCGGCGCGGCGCGCCAGGGCCGTCCAGCTCTCGCCGCCTGGCGCGTTCCCCGCGACGACGCCGAATCTGAAGGGGCGTGTGGTCATGCCTCCACGATCTACCGGCGGCCGCGGGCCTGGCGTCACCCTGGGGTTGCTGGTGCGGGTACTCCTGTGGGAGGAGCGGGGTGCCTCCACGATCGACGCTGCGGTATCCCGAAGGATCGGCATAATGACCGACCATGTATGACATCGCGGCCTTCGCGGCGTCGATCGCTCCGGTGATCGACGCCGTGCACATCGACGTCCACGCCGTCGGACGCCAGGCGGGGGTGGAGTACGTGCGGCGCTCGGGGCTGCGGCCCGGCTTCCTCATCGACCAGCGGTACGTCCTCCCGCTGCGCCCGCTGACCAGGGCGGGTCTCGCCGCCGTCTACAGGTACGGCACGGCCGCCGAACGCGACGCCGAGGTGGCCGACCACCTCTCGCAGGGAACGCTGCGCGAGGACGGGCACGGCGGGCTCCACGCGACGCCGGTCACGCTGGCCTTCGTCGAGGGGCTGTACACGCTGCACGAGCAGGCCACCGCGAAGCTGTGGAGCGGCCGTGAGGAGCTGGTCGGGGAGGTCGGCGAGCTGGTCGGGCGGCTGCTGGAGACGGCGGAGCGGGTGCGAGGCGGGGCGCTGGAGGCGATGGCGCCGCCGTACGAGCCTGAGGGGGTCTCGGCCGGGGTCGCGCTGTTCAACAGGCTCGCCGCCTTCCGCTATCACCGGGCCGACGCGCACGCGGCGGCCCTGGCAGGCGGAGGGGCTGTCCGCGCGGGAGATCTCCCTGCTGCGCGAGGGGCCGGTGTGGGAGAGGGTCGAGCGGGAGACCAACCGGCGGGCGGCCGGGCCGTACGCGCTGCTGGGTCAGGACGACAGGCGGCGGCTGATGGACGGACTTCTCACGCTGTCGAGGTCTTGAGCCGCCCATGAGCCGCGCCCCCTGGCCTGCGCCGCGCCGAGCCGTCAGGATGCTCCTGGACACGGACGAGGTTCCGTCGGGACAGTCGCACCAGGGAGAGCCATGGACGCCACCGAGATCCAGCGCGCGGTCGAGTTGGAGGACCGCCACTGGTGGTACCGGGAGCGGCGCGCCATCCTCGCCCGCGAGCTGCGCCGCATCGGCCGTCCCGGGCGCGCCCTCGACGTCGGCGCGGCGGGCGGCGGCAACACCAGGGTCTTCAGGCGCTACGGCTGGAGCGCCCTGGCCGCCGACTACTCCGACACCGCCGTCGCCTACGCCAGGCAGCGCGGGCTCGAGGCCATCAAGGCCGACCTGCGCTGCCTGCCCCTGGACGACGCGGAGTTCGACCTGGTCACCGCGCTCGACGTGCTCGAGCACATCGACGACGACAAGGCGGCGGCGGCCGAGATCGCCAGAGTGCTCAAGCCAGGCGGCACCGCCTTCGTCGCCGTGCCGTGCGACATGCGGCTGTGGTCGGCGCACGACGTGGCGCTCGGCCATCACCGCCGCTACACCCGCGAGGAGCTCCGGCTGCTGATCGAGGGCGCGGGGCTGGTGATCGAGCGGCTGTGGAGCTGGAACGTCCTGCTCAGGCCGGTGGCCGCGATCCGCAGGCGCAAGGCGACCGGCTGTGACCTGGAGGAGCTGCCAGGCCCTGTGAACCTGGCGCTGTCGGCCGTCGTGATGGCCGAGCGCTTCCTTCCCGTCTCGTCTCTGCCGGGCGTGTCGCTGATGGCGCGCGCCCGGCGCCGATGAGGCGGCCGTGACCGCCGCCGTCGAGGGGGTCCCCTTCGTCCCCGACAGCGCCACCAGGACCGTCACCGTCGACATCATCATCCCCGTGCTGAACGAGGAGCGCGCGCTGCCCCGGTGCGTGGAGACGGTGCACCGCTTCCTCAGGGAGTCCTTCCCGCTGCCGTGGCGGATCACCGTCGTCGACAACGGCAGCACGGACCGCACGTGGGAGCTGGCCACCGACCTCTCGCGCCGCCTGGACGGCGTGGCCGTCATGAGGCTGGACCAGCGGGGCAAGGGCGCGGCGGTGAAGGCCGGCTGGACGGCGAGCGGCGCCGACGTGGTCGCCTTCATGGACGTGGACCTGTCCACGGGGCTGCACGCGCTGCTCCCGATGGTCATGGCGGTGGCCTCTGGCCACTGCGAGGTGGCCATCGGCAGCAGGCTGCTCGACGGCGCGCGCATCAGGCGCAGCTTCCGCAGGGAGGTCATCTCCAGGGCCTACAACAGCCTTCTCAGGGTGGGGTTCAGGGCCGGGTTCACCGACTCCGCCTGCGGGTTCAAGGCGGCGAGGGCGGAGGTGATCCGCCCGATCCTCGCCAGGGTCGCCGACGACGAGTGGTTCTTCGACACCGAGATGCTGCTGATCGCCGAGCACAACGGCGCACGGGTGCGCGAGGTGGCGGTGGACTGGGTGGAGGGCACCGACTCCAAGGTCGATCTCTGGCGGACCGCCCTGAGCGACCTGCGCGGACTGGTCAGGGTGTCGAGGGCGATCTCCTCCGGCGCTGCCACGGTGGAGATCCCGCAGGTGCCCGGGCTCGCGCCCGCGCGTCCCCGGCCCTCGGCGGACGGGCCGAGGGCCGAGGGCCTGCGCAAGGTGGTCACGTTCGGGCTGGTGGGGCTAGCCTCCACCGTGGTGCACGCCGGCCTCTACCTGCTGCTGCGTGCCGGCATGGCGGCCGAGGCGGCCAACCTGTTCGCGCTGGCGGCCACCGCGGTCGTCAACACCGAGGCGAACAGGCGATGGACGTTCAACAGGGGCGCGGGCAGAAGGGCGGTCGTGCACGCCAGGGCGGGCCTGCTGTTCCTGCTCAACTTCGCCGTCACCACCGCCGCGGTAGTGGTCGTGGGCGCGGGTGTCCGCTGGCTGGAGGGGCTGGCGCTGGTGGGGGCGTCGATCGGGGTGACGGTGATCCGTTTCACCGTGCTCGACCGCTGGGTCTTCCGCTCCCGCTGACCTCCCTCGACGGTCAGCTCAGCCCCCGGCAGCCGCTCACACACGCCCTGGCGCCGCCGGCTGGTCACCCCCGGACTCGTCGACGGCCTCGCGGCCACCCCGCCTCCCTCAGGGAGTAGGCCACCGACCATCGCGATCGGTGGAGCCAACTTGATCTCAACCGGTGATCCAAGGTCGCATGAGAGAGCGTTAGAGGTCGAGGAGTCGCAGGGCCGCTTGACTGCTCGCGATCAGCTCGGGGTCGCCTTTCGCCATACGCAAAGCCAGGGCCTCATGCAGCACCTCGCGCGCCTCCTGTCTGCGACCCAGGTCAACGAGGGTCCTGCCGAGATGCTGGAGCGCGAAGGACACCATCTCGGGTACCTCCTTCCTGGCCAGGTCGACCATCTCGCGGCAGAGAGTCTCCGAGGTCGCCATGTCGCCTGAGTAGCGGTAGGCGTCGGCCAGATTGATCGACGCCGCGATCCTCCTGCCGCTCGTGTCCGCCAGATCGAGCGCACGGTTGAGGTGATCGATCGCGTCGCCATGCTCGCCCAGAAGCAGCAGTCCCACCCCGAGCGCCCGCGTCGTGGTGTAGTCGGCGGGGTCCTGCGCGCGGGCCGAGTTGACGAGCGTGGTGAGCCGATCGCGGTCGCCGGGGACCATCCGTTGCCGCTCGTCGTATGTGATGAGCTGGTTGATTTCCTGGAAGAGCACAGCCGAACAGTAGGGTGCGCGTTCATGGGGAGCAACGGCGAGCCAAACAGCGAGAGTGTTCAGTGACGGGCCACCAGCGTGGCGCTTCGAGGATGGTGCGGTCGGCCGGATACACGGCACACCCCGCGTCAGCTCCGACGACCCCACAGAGCCGATCGCCCCGCTCCTGCACGTCACCAGGGCCGGAAAACGCAAGAGCGGCGGCGTCATCACTGACACCGCCGCCACAAGCACTTCGGCGCTACTCGCCACTGCTCTAGATGAGCCGTGTTTGAGTAACCGCCTTTGGGTGGAGCTAAGGAGACTCGAACTCCTGACCCCCTCCATGCCATGGAGGTGCGCTACCAACTGCGCTATAGCCCCGTGCAACGTTGGTTAGTGTAGCCGAATCCGCCGCTCACCACGAATCGAAGCATGTGCCACTCTCGGGGCATGACTACGGAGATTTTCCATGAGCACCGGGTCCTGCTGGTGGGGGTCGCCTACCGGATTCTCGGCAGCGCCGCCGACGCCGAGGACGTGGTGCAGGAGGCCTGGCTGCGCTGGTCGGGGGTCGAGCACGAGAGCGTCGCCGACCCCAAGGCGTACCTCATCAGGGTCACCTCCCGCCTGGCGATCGACCGGTTGCGGTGGGCGCAGTCCCGGCGGGAGTCGTACGTGGGCCCGTGGTTGCCCGAGCCGATCGTCACGACGCCCGACGTGGCCGAGCGCGCCGAGCTCTCCGACTCGGTGGAGCTGGCGCTGCTGGTGGTGATGGAGAGGCTGTCGCCGCTCGAGCGGGCGGTGTTCGTGCTGCGTGAGGCGTTCGACCTGCCGTTCTCCGAGATCGCCGAGGTGATCGGCAGGTCGGAGGCGGCCACCAGGCAGTTGGCCAGGCGCGCCAGGGAGCACGTGCAGGAGGGCCGGCCCAGGTTCGACGCCGACAGGGTGCGGCGCAGGGAGATCACCGAACGGTTCATCAACGCCGCGACGAGCGGGGATCTCGAGGGCCTCATGGCGCTGCTGTCCGACGGCGTGACGCTGGTCGGGGACGGCGGCGGCAAGGCCAGGGCGCCCCTCAGGGTGCTGGTGGGCCAGGCGAAGGTCGGCCGCTTCCTCACCTCGGCCGCCTCGCCGAGCGACATCCACAAGTTCATGGGCTCGATCGGCGTGGAGGAGTACGCGGAGCTGACCTTCGAGGTGGCCTCCTTCAACGGCGGGCCCGCAGCCGTGATCAGCACCGCGGGCCGGGTGGTGACGGTGATCTCGCTGGTGGTCGTGGACGGCAGGATCGACACGATCTACCTCATCGCCAATCCGGAGAAGATGGCCCATCTCCATCAGGCGTCCTGACCGGCTAGGCGTACCAGTCGCCGGCGATCTCCTGGATCGACTTGCTGCCGCCCCGCACGTACGCGCCCAGGGTCAGAACCTGCGTGATCGACTGCGGGTCGTTGAGGAGGCTGAAGACGTAGAAGGAGCCGCCGTCCCTGGTGTGGAAGCCGTACGGGCGGGTGAAGGAGTCGTAGCCCATGTACATGCCCTTGGAGACCCGAGCGAAGGCGCGGCGGCTGTAGTTGTCCTTGGCCAGCCGGTAGCCGCTCCTGCCCGCCTTCTCGTTGGTGGAGTAGTTCCAGAAGGTTTTGTACTCCTGTGCGATGGTCGTGCCCGTGCCGATCGGGGCGGCGGTGACGTAGCCGTCGGCGTCCAGCTTCGGCGCGGGTATCCGCTGGCCGTAGTGCAGCGGGGTCTTGGCGGCCAGCTTGAAGGACTCGCCCTTCAGCCGCGAGAAGGCCAGGATGTGCGCGCGGTCCTGGCCCTGGTAGGTGGCGTGGAGGAGGAACCACTCGACGCCCTCGGGCTGCTCGCTCGGCACGTAGTAGGTCTGCCTGCCGGTCAGCCTGATCGGCTTGCGGGCCCTGTTCTTCTGGCCGTCCTCCACGTGGCCCTTGTCGAGCACGATCTCGTGCCGCATGCCGTCGGCGAACAGCGTGTCCCTCTTGTCGTCGTCGTCCCACCAGTCGCGGTCCTTGACGGTCTTGTTGTGCTCGGCCAGCCAGCCGGCCGCGGCCTGCCTGGCCTGCTGGACGGTCAGCCGGGCGGGCGAGGGAGTGGGGCTCGGCGCGGGAGTGGAGGACGCGGGAGATGGCGAGGACGGCGACGAAGGCGAGGCCGAGGGCGCGGGAGAGGGGGAGGCCGGCGCGGCGGCCCGCTGGGCGACGATGCTCGGCACGACCGTGCACCCGGCGAGGCTCACGGTCAGGACGGCGGCGAGCGACGCCTTGCGCATGTACTCGATCCCCTTCGCAAAACTATGACAAATGACAACGAAGGACACCGTACCGGACCATCTACCGGGTTCCATGCGGTACCGGCCTCCTGGCGTGCCAGGCTGATCATCACGGGGGCATGCGGGACACGGGGATCCTGCTGCGGTTCGTGCCCTCCTGTCATCTGACTCGGTCGCGAAGGGGGCATCACATGCCGCAGTTAAGAAGCCGTCTCGTCGTGGGCGCCGCCGCCCTGGCGGTGGCGGCCACCGGCGTCACGATCCTCATGCCCATGGGGACGGCCTCGGCCGCCAGGTTGGAGGCCACCTGCGCCAACACGCTCGACGACGCGAAGACGCTCCAGGCCGCGATCGACTCCTCCAAGGACGGGGACGAGATCGTCGTCAAGGGCCCCTGCCTGGTCAACGCGACGATCAGCCTGCCTGGCCGCCGCACCTTCCGCGGCGACTCCAAGGCGGGGACGGTCATCAAGCAGGCCGACGGCGCCAACCTGCCCGCCCTGCTGGCCTCCGAGGGGTGGGTCAAGAACTTCGACACGAGCGACGACACGCTCCGCGTCGAGCGCCTCACCATCGACGGCAACCGCGACGCGAACACCGGCACCGTCGCCCTGATGCTGCGTTCGTGGAACGCCAGGATCTACGACATCGACGTGTACGGCGCGCCGTCCGACGGCATCCGCATCAGCAACCCGTCGAAGGACGGCGTCATGCTGCGCAACACCATGGTGAACAGCGTCATCAGCGACGTCTACATCGCGGGCGCGGTGGAGGCGGGCCTCAGGGTGGTCGACCCCGGCAACTCCGTCACCGACTGGACCTTCCAGCGCTCGTGGATCGGCTTCAGCGGCACGCACGCCATCCAGAGCGACAACGCCGCGGGGTGGACCTTCAGCGACCTCCACCTGTACGCGACGCCCAAGCACGCCATCGACGCCCACCGCTGCTTCGGCACCTCGATCCACAACAACTACATCGAGGACTTCGGCGCGGAGAGCAAGGCGAACGAGACCTACTACGGCATCCGCTGCGACCTGCAGGGCGAGGCCAACACCACCATCACCGCCAACAGGATTCACAAGTTCCTGCCGCCGCCGAACGGGCTGCAGGAGCTGACCAAGGCGTGGAAGCTGAGGGCGGCGCCGCCCGAGCGCAGGCGCGACACCGCCGCCGGGCCGCTTCCCGCCGACGTCGACTTCGTCTACCTGGCCCTGGACGGCGTCAACTACGGCACGGGGCACGCCGCGGTGACGGGCAACACCATTCTCGGGCACGGCACGAAGCGGGAGACGGGCCTGCTGTTCACCAAGGGCGACGGCGAGGGCCAGGCGATGTCCGTCGTCTCCACCGCCAACCTCGTCGACAACGTCGGCACCCCTCGCAGGATCGGCCCAGGTGTGAGGCTGCGCAGGAGTTACTGACCCGGCGCCGACCGCCTGTCGAACACATGGGGATTCCATGCCGTTAGGCCGGCCCTGTGCTGGGCACGCGCAGGTCATGCCAGAAGAAGCGAATGCCACACCACCCGCGCAGAGCCAGCCGTACCCGGGAAAGAGCGGGGAGATGTCGCCCGAGCCGCGCGACGAGATGCGCGGCTACGAGGGCAGGGGCCTGCTGCGCGACAAGAGAACGCTGATCACAGGAGGCGACTCGGGGATCGGGCGCGCCGTCGCCGTCGCGTTCGCGAAGGAGGGGGCCGACGTCGCGATCGCCTACCTCAGCGAGCACGAGGACGCCAACCACACCAGGAAGCTGGTGGAGGCCGAGGGGCGGCGGTGCGTGCTGCTGCCAGGCGACCTGCAGGACGCCGACCACTGCGTCGCGGTTGTCGAACAGGCGGTGGCCGAGCTCGGCGGCCTCGACGTCGTGGTGAACAACGTGGCCTACCAGGCGCCTGTCGAATCGCTCGAGGAGCTGACCGACGAGCAGTGGGAGCGCACGTTCGCGGTGAACATCCACAGCTACTTCCGCGTCACCAAGGCGGCGCTGCCGCACCTGCGCGAGGGCAGCGCGATCATCAACACCTCCTCCATCAACGGCCTGCGCGGCAACAAGACGCTGATCGACTACGCCGCGACCAAGGGCGCCATCAACGCCTTCACCTACTCCATGGCGCAGAACCTCGTCGAGAAGGGCATCAGGGTCAACGCGGTCGCTCCGGGGCCGGTCTGGACGCCGCTGATCCCTGCGACCATGCCGCAGGAGAGGGTGGAGTCCTTCGGCCAGCAGGCCCCGATGAAGCGGGCGGCCGACCCGGACGAGATCGCGCCCTCGTACGTCTTCTTCGCCGCCGACCGGCTGTCGTCGTACTACACCGGCGAGATCCTGGCCCCCGTCGGCGGCGAGACCCTGCCCGGCTGACGGGGCGGGATCTACGCAATCGAGAGGCCCGTCAGACCAGAACGCGCAGGTCAAGCCGGTACGGTACGAATCATGCGCGCCGACAAAGCGGTGACGCTCGCCGCACTGGTGGCGCTGTCCACCGCGTGCGGCGGCGCGCCCACTTCCGCACAACAGCATCACGCGCCCGCTCCGCCGCTGGCGGGGAAGGTGGTCGCGATCGACCCCGGCCACAACGGGGGCAACGCCTCGCACCCCGAAGTGATCAACAAGCTCGTCGACATCATCACCCAGCGCAAGCCGTGCAACACCACGGGGACGCAGACCCGCGCCGGGTACACCGAGCACGCGTTCACCTGGGACGTCGCCCGCAGGCTCACGCCGATATTGGAGAAGATGGGCGCCACGGTGGTGCTGACCAGGCCCGACGACAAGGGCGTGGGACCGTGCATCACCGAGAGGGCGGCCACCGCCAACAAGGCGAAGGCGGACGCGGTGGTGTCGGTGCACGCCGACGGCGCGGGCGCCGGCGGGCACGGCTTCCACGTGATCCTTCCCGGCCTGGTGCAGGGGCACAACGACGCGATCGTCGATCCGTCGAGGCGGCTCGGGCTCGCCGTCCGCGACGCCTACAGGGAGGGCACGGGCCTGCCGTACGCGACCTACATCGGCAAGGATGGTCTCGACACCCGCACCGATCTGGGCGGGCTCAACCTGTCGACCCGTCCGGCCGTGTTCGTCGAGTGCGGCAACATGGGCAACGCCGGCGACGCCGCCAAGCTGTCCGATCCCGCCTTCCGCGAGCGCATCGCCGCCTCTCTCGCGGCCGGGGTCGGCAAGTATCTCGGCGGTCGCTGAACCCGGCGTTCTCCCAGCTCAGCCTCTTGTTGGGGTCAACCCCCGGTGTAAGACTGGAGGCGAAGGAAGGGGGGACGTCATGATCGAGGTCAAGAGCATCGACAAGCCGGACGAGCGCCGCGACTTCCCGAACGGCCACCTGGAGGTGTGCAGCCTCAGCGGCCTGACCTTCGGGGTGGCCACGTTCGAGCCCGGGTGGCGCTGGTCAGAGTCGGTCAAACCCATCGCGGGCACCGACTCGTGCGAGGTGTACCACAACGGCTTCGTCGTCTCGGGCAGGATGCGCATCAGGATGAACGACGGCGCGGAGGCCGAGGTGGGCCCGGGCGACGTCTTCGTCTGCCAGCCAGGCCACGACGCCTGGGTGGTCGGTGACGAGCAGGCCGTGATCTACGACTTCGCGGGCGGCGCCGCCGACTATGCCAGGTCGCAGGCCGAATAGCGGCCGGCCGCGCCCGTCGGCGGCTCGGCCCTCACCTCCGCGCCGGGCCGCCCGAACGGCCGGCGACGTTTGCCATTGCTTGTCCTACCTGTGGATCTCCGCAGCTCGACCCCATGGGGACGTCCCCGTAGCCTCGAATCACCGGGAGCGACGAGGGGGGAGGACGTCATCATGTTCATCCAGGTCATGCGAGCAGGCGCCACTGACGTGAGCGGGTTGCGTGCCGCGCTGGAGCGATGGGTCGAGGAGCTGTCCGGCGGCGCGACGGGGTGGCTCGGCACCACCGCGGGCGTCACCGACGACGGGACGTTCGTCAACCTGGCCCGCTTCGAGTCCGAGCAGGCCGCGCGGGCCAACAGCGAGCGGCCCGAGCAGGGCGAGTGGTGGAGCGAGACCTCGAAGCTGCTCAGCGGCGAGGTCGTCTTCCACGACTGCCCCGAGGTGCTGCCGTTCCTGGGCGGAGGGTCGGACGACGCCGGGTTCGTGCAGGTCATCGAGGGCAGAGTGCGAGACGTGCAGCGGATGCGCGAGCTCAACGACCTGTACGAGTCGCAGTTCACCGACTTCCGCTCCGACGTCCTCGGCGGCGTCGCGGCGCTGTGGGGCGAGGGCTCCTTCACCCAGGCGATCTACTTCACCTCCGAGGAGTCGGCCAGGGAGGGCGAGCGCAGGCAGCCGCCGCCTGAGCTCAAGGCGCTCTTCGAGGAGGAGATGTCGCTGTACGAGGGCGAGCTGGTCTACTACGACCTCCGCGACCCCTGGCTGCTCTCCGCCCGCTGATCAGGGCGTGTCCGCACCCGGTTCGACGGCCGGGCGGCCTCTCGTAGCGCGGCCTGGGGGTGCCGGGGCCGAGCCCCGTGCCATCAGGAGGAGCATCGGCCAAGGTGTTCATCCTGAGGTGGCGCGGTGGACGGGGATCCCGGCCACCCGCACGAGTTCGCGCACGTCGGCGCCCGCCTCGCGCAGGATGGCTGCGCTGCCGTTGGCGGCGTCGGCGAGCAGGCCCCACAGCAGCCGCTCCCCCGTCACGGGACCCGGCTTCCACAGGGCGACCTCGATCGCCTTCCTGGCGTGCATCCGCAGCGGGAGGACGCCCATGGGTCCTGACAGCGTCACCCGCAGGAAGGCGACCCTCGAGCGCTCCAGCCGCCACAGGCGCGGGTCGTCGAGGCCGTGGCGGGTGCGCCGGCGTACCTCCTCGACGTCGATGCCGATCGCGGCGAGCAGTTCACGGGTGCGGCCGGTGTCGATGTGCGGCCGCAGGGCCGCCGGGTCGGGCAGGTGGGGCATCGGGTGCTCCTCGGCCAGCCCGAGCAGCAGCAGGTCGGTGGCGAGCGAGGTGCGGCCCGCGTTCATCGTCAGGATGCCCGCGCGCATCACCGCGCGGCGGGCGGGGTCGGTGAATCTGTCGAACATGGTTACCTCCCGGTCCTGCGGGCGTGCTTGCGGTGCGCGGACTGCCGCCTGACGCCCAGCGCGTCGGCGATCTGCTCCCACGACCAGCCCTGGTTCCGTGCGTTGGTGACGTGTACGGCCTCGAGCTCCTCCAGCAGGCCGCGAAGCGCCGCCACCGCGGCCAGCCCCACTCCAGGATCCCGGTCTGCCGCCGCCTCGGCCAGCTCGGTAACTCTCATGTCTGTCAGCATGAGCTGACAAGCGGGTGCTTGTCAACACATGCTGACGACTATTGTGCCGAGGACCTCGGTCGCGGTCAGACGAGGAAGCCTTCGCGGGCGACGACGCGGCCCGCCTTGAGCACCAGCGAGCGGACAGGGCGCACGCACACCGCCTCGGCGGCGTTGCGGGCGTCGACGACCACCAGGTCGGCGACGTCGCCCACCGCCAGGCCGTAGTCGGCCAGGCCCGTGACGCGGGCGCCGCCGTAGGTCGCCGCGTGGAGCGCGAGCTCGATGTCCTCGTCGAGAGGGCCGGTCTGCTGCGCCTGGAGCAGCGCGCGGTCGAGCATGCACCCCGTGCCGTAGGGGCTCCACAGGTCGCGCACGCCGTCGTTGCCCAGCGTCATCGCCACGCCCGCGGCGGCGAGCTCCTTCAGCGGCATCGCACGGCCGGGAGGCGCGATGGAGGCGATGGCGATGCCCGCCTCCGCCAGCCCTTCCAGCAGCTCGGCCCGTACGGCAGGCGCGGCGTCGCTGAGCGCGAAGCCATGACTGACGGTGACCTTGCCCCGCAGCCCCAGGGCCCTGGTGCGCTCGATGATGAGGCGGTACTGCCACTCGCCGAGCGACCCGCGGTCGTGCAGGTGGATGTCGACGCCGACGCCGTACCTCTCGGCCAGCCCGAACACGATGTCGAGGTGCTTGACCGCGTCGTTCTCGAGCCCCGCGGGGTCGAGGCCGCCGATCAGGTCGACGCCCTGCCTGAGCGCCTCCTCCAGCAGCTTGTCGGTGCCGGGGGCGATGAGCAGGCCCGCCTGGGGGAAGGCGACCAGTTGGCCGGTGACGCGCCCCTCGTGCCGCGCGAACGCCTCACGGACGGCGTCCACCGCGTCGAGGCCCATGACCGTGTCGACGTCCACGTGGGTGCGCACGTGCGTGGTGCCGAGGGTGATCATGTTCTCCAGGAGCGCGGCGATGTAGTCGGCGCTGGGGATGCCGAACTCGGGACGGCGCTCCTGCCCTCCCCGGATCTTGCCCATGAGGCCGGGCGCTGAGGCGTGCGAGGCCCACGGCCCACCCCACATCGTCTTGTCGATGTGGGCGTGGCCGTCGACGAGTCCGGGGATGACCAGCTTGCCGCCCAGCTCCTCCACCTCGCAGGACTGGAGTCCGTGGCCGATCTCCGCGATGCGGCCCGACCTGATCAACACGTCGGCGGGTCCCGTGCCCCAGAGATTGGCGTCGCGAAGCAGCAGCTCAGTCGTCATACCCCTAATGGTATACCGCTATTTTCCCACAGCGGTGTGCATGGTGAGCTGGGAGCCGTCCTCCGAGAGCGTGAGCGTCACGCTCATCACGCCGAGCCGCGAGGTGCGCTCCACGTGCGTGCCTCCGCACGGGATCGACACCTCGCCGTCGGGCAGCGCGCAGTGCCAGGTGCGGCGGGCGGTCAGCTCGGGCCCTGGCACGTCGATCCACACCGGCGCGTCGGCCGCGACCCACGCCTTGAGCACATCGTTGACCCGTCCCGCGACGTCGCCGAGGTCGAGGCCCTCAGCGGAGAAGCCCTTCTTGCGCAGCGACTTGCCGAGCCGGTACTCGTCGACACTCGCGTGGGGCGTGATGCGGGAGCTGGTGATGGCGCTCTGGTCGAAGTCGGGATGGCCGAGGGCGTCGGTCCTGACCTCCTTGCGCCAGCGGTCGGCCAGCGCGGCGTTGAGCGCCAGCGCCGCCAGGTGGCAGCCGGTGTGCCCGGCCGACAGCGACTGCCGGTAGGCCTCGTCGACGGCCAGCTCGACGGTCGCGCCGGTCTCGAGCGGCGCGTCGGTCACGTGGACGACGAGCCAGTCCCAGCCCTCGTCTCCGCGCCTGACGGGGATGTCCTGGCCGAGGAGGATCTCGCCCTCGGCCGACCGCGCGCCGGTCACGCAGTCGACGACGGTGAGCCCGCCGATCGTCCCACGATCGGCGGGCTGGTCGGGCCAGGTGTGGTCGAGCGGATGGAACGGCGTCTCAGCCGTGACGAGGCCGTGCCGTACCCCCAGCGGCACGGACCCGACGATCTCCGAACGGCCGTTGACCTGGCCTTCTGGGAAAGTGACAACAGTGGATCTCACACTGCTATCTTCTCAGGACCTTCCACCTCCGCCTGCGAGCCCTCGTCCTCGAGGTAGCGGTTGCCGCCGGCGTACCAGCCGGTGAACAGCTGCACACCGATGACGGCGAGCATCATCACGTACGGCACGTCCCAGCCGCCCGTCGTCTCGTACAGCACGCCGACCAGCAGCGGCCCCGCGCCCGCGATCAGGTAGCCGACGCTCTGGCCGAAGGCCGAGAGCGCGGCGGTGGTGGCGGCGGTGCGGGTGCGCAGCGCCAGCATGGTGAGCGCGAGCGGGAAGGAGCCCATACCCACGCCGACGAACAGCACCCAGACCCACGCGGTGGTGGACGGCGCGAACCACAGGCCGAGGAAGCCGACCACGTAGAAGGCCACCAGTCCTGCCACCACGGGGCGCTGGTCGCGAAAGCGGGTGGCCAGCGAGGGCAGCACCAGCGAGACGGGGATGCTCAGCGCGGTGAAGACGCCGAGGATCACACCGGCCTGGCTCGTGGTGTAGCCGCCGTCGGTGAGGATCTTGGCGAGCCAGCCGAACATGATGTAGGCGATCATCGACTGGGTGCCGAAGTAGACGGCCACCGCCCACGCCAGCTTGCTGCGCACCAGGGTGCGCGGCGTGGCCTCGGACCTGCTGTTGTCCCGCTCCGGCTCACTGCGCAGAAGCGCAAGCCACGGAATGGCGGCGACTGCCGCGAGAGCCGCCCAGACCCCGAGCGCGATGTGCCAGTTGCCGTCGGCGGCGCGCTCGATGGGGACGGTGGCGGAGGCGGCCAGCATGGTGCCCACGGCGAGCGCCGTGGTGTAGACGGTGGTCATGACCCCGGCCCTGGCGGGGAAGTGCCGCTTGATCAGGGTCGGGATGAGCACGTTGCCGACGGCGCCGCCGGACAGCGCGACGGCGCTGCTCAGCAGGAACACAGGGGCGGAGTTGACCGACGCCCTGATCACCAGGCCGGCGCCGAGCGTGACCAGTGCCAGGAGCAGGAGGCGGTGCTCACCGAGGCGGCGGGCCAGGCTCGGGGTGATGGCGCCGACCGTCGCGAAGGCCAGGACAGGTAGGGTGGTGAGGAGTCCGGTGCCCACATTCGACATGCCGAGACCGGCCGACAGCTGGTCGAGCAGGGGCCCGACGCTGGTGACCGCGGTCCGCAGGTTGAGCGCCGCCAGAATGATTCCCAGCACGAGGAGCCAGGCCAACGAGCCGCTTCTGCCGCCTCTGGTCTCTTGGGTGAGCACGCTCATGCCGGACCGAATCCTCCAGTCGTGGAATCATGGGATGACTTGATGAGTCACCAGCGTAACAGGAGTGAAACACCTGTTTATTCCTGGGGACACGAAGAAGCCCCCGTCCCTGAGGGACGGGGGCGGGCGAGGGCCGGGCGGGAGGGCGCCGCGGCTCCTCGCTCGAACAGCGGCTTTCGCCGGCCGTTACAGGATCGGACCCGGCGCGGGCGGCGGCTCCTCGCCGGGACGGCGCCCGGCGGGCGGAACCGGACCGGGGCCAGGAGGCGGGAGCGGCGACTGCGGAGGGAAGTCGTTGCCGACGGTGCCGGGCGGCATCGGCTGGTCGAAGCCTCCCGTGCCAGGGGCGGCCGAGCCCCGCTGGTGCTTGCCTGGCACGTCGCCCCGCCACGCGCCGGTCTCGGTGCCGCGGGACTCGATGAAGTCCTTGAAGCGCTCGAGGTCGCCGCGCACCCGCGCGCGCACGATCTGGAGCCAGTCGCCGACGGTCTCGATGAACCCCTGAGGGTCATAGTCCATCTGCAGCGTGACCCTGGTCGTGGCGTCGTCGAGCCGGTGGAAGGTCACCACTCCGGCCTGGTGCGGCGAGTCCACCGAACGCCAGGCGATGCGCTCGTCCGGGTGCTGCTCGGTGATCTCGGCCTCGAACTCGCGGGTCACCCCCGCGATGTCCACCAGCCACTGGGTGCGGGTGTCGGTCAGCTGCTTGACCGACTCCACGCCCTCCATGAACTGAGGGAAGCTTTCGAACTGTGTCCACTGGTCATATGCGACGCGGACCGGGACCCTGACGTCAACTGAATGTTCGATGGTGCTCATGGACAGATGAGCTGCCCACTCAGGCGGACGGCTAACGCCTGCGCCACAGCCAGTAGAGACCCACGAGCGGCAGGACCAGCGGGATGAACAGGTAGCCCTTGCCGTAGGTGGACCACACTGTGTCGTCAGGGAAGGCCGACGGCGCGAGCAGACTGGCCGTGCCGATCACCAGCACACCCGCCAGCTCGATGCCGAGCGCCCACAGCGCCAGACGGCGCGCGCCACGGGCCAGCGCGACGGTCAGCACGACGTAGACCGCGGCGGCGAAGGCGGACAGGGAGTAGGCCAGCGGCGCCTCGCCGAACCTGGTCAGGATCTGCACGGTCGCCCGAGCCCCCGCGGCCAGCGCGAACAGACCGTAGAGGGCGAGCAGCGCCCGCCCTGGACCCGTGCCGATGCCGGTGCCGCCCGTCATACGACGCCCTGCCAGATCTGCAGCAGGCGGCCCGTCATCACCGCGACCGCGAACCCGGCCACGACCAGGATCGCCGACCCCCACCTGCTCCGCTCGGCCAGGGCGAGGAAGACGCCCGCGGGCGGGATCAGCACGGTGCCTGCGAGATAGCCGAAGAGCGTGGCCTTCTCCTGCGGCCCCTCGCCGCCCGCCACGGTCGCGATCGCCACGCCCGCCTGCGCCAGCAGCGCCACCTCGAGGACGGCGAAGCCGACCAGCAGGACCATGCCCATCGCCCTGTCGCGGATGGCGACGATCAGGCTCACGAGGGTCAGCAGCAGCGCGGCGACGATCACGCAGGTCGCCAGGGTGGTGTTCATCGCGGGACAGGCTATCGCGCGCCCACCCCGGTCCCGATACCTGCCGCGACCACGCTCGTCAGCTGTCACGGGCATACGATTGACGGAGTGGAACGCATTCTGGTCAGCGCCTGCCTGATGGGGCGCCGTGTCCGTTACGACGGGGGCGCGAAGACCAGCCGCGACGCCCTGCTCGCCGAGTGGCGGGAGCAGGGCAGGCTGGTCCCCTTCTGCCCCGAGGTCGAGGGCGGACTGCCGACGCCGCGCCCCGCCGCCGAGATCGAGGGCGGCGCGGGCGGCGCCGCCGTGCTCGCGGGGGCCGCCCGCGTGCTGACCACCGAGGGCGAGGACGTCACCGGCGCCTTCATGGCGGGGGCGCAGGCCGCCCTCGCCGTCGCCACCTCCTTCGGCATCAAGCTGGCCGTCCTCAAGGAGGGCAGCCCGTCGTGCGGCGCGCTGTCCGTCTACGACGGCACCTTCCGCGGGCACAGGACCCCCGGGCAGGGCGTCACGACGAGCCTGCTGGAGCTGCACGGCATCAGGGTCTTCACCGAGGACCACGTCGCCGAGGCGGGCGCCTACCTGCGCGCCCTCGAAGCGTAGAGGGCGCCGCCCAGGCTCAGTGCGAGCAGTGTCGCGATGATCCGGTGGTACCAGTCGTTGAGCGGGGTGGACTGCCCGCCGCCGAAGGTGATGGCGACGATGCCGAGCAGCACGCCGCCCAGGGCGATGGCTGGGCCGAGCCGCAGTCCGGTCCACGCCCACGACCTGCCGGCGAGCGCGCCGTACGCGCCGGCGAGCAGGGCGCTGCCGCAGACGGTCTCGACGATCACGGCGGGCACGACCACGGGCTCGGTGACGGGCCCGATGGCGAAGCCGGTGTGCAGGAGCGCCCCGAGGTAGAAGCTGAGGGCGTAGACGATGGCGAGCGCGCCGAGGCTCTTCCTGAGAGTGTTCACCGCCCCACGGTCGCAACACCGGGCGCCGGGCGAATCCGCCCCGCGAGGACATCGCGGCTACGCCGCCGGGCGTAGCCGCGACCTGCGCGCCTTCACGATGTCCGCCCCGCCAGCGCGAGGGCCAGCTGGAAGCGGCTGCGCGCGCCGTACCTGTCGAGCAGGACCCGCACCGTGGCCGTGACGGTGCGCTCGCTGACGCCGAGACGGCGGGCCACGACGGCGTCGGTGCACCCCTCCGCCAGGAATTCGACCACCGCGCGCTCCCTCGCGCTCAGCTCGGCGGGCGCGGCGACCGTCCAGTGCCGCTCGAACATCGCCAGCAGCCCCGCCACCAGCGCGGGCGCCCAGACCTCCAGATGGTCGCCATCGGGGTCGGAGGGGTCGGCGGGGAGCAGGGCCACGCGGCGGTCGACGATGTTGAGCGAGGTCGGCAGCGTCGCGGCACGCCGGTGGTCGCCGTCGATCACCGCCAGGTCGGCGGCTTCCACGCGCGGCGTCGCGGCCCCGACCGGCGCGAGCGTGCGCAGGACGACCCCGCGCAGGTGGCGCTCTCTTGCGGCGGGCAGCGCGCGCCGCACCGCCTCCTCGTCCACGCTCATCGCGGCGTACATCCCCAGGTGCTCGCGGCGCGCCCCGGAGAGCAGCTCGCGGCCCCTGGCCGCCACCAGCCGCGAGGGCACCCGCCGCACCTGCGGCCCTTCCACCCTGCCTGGAGCGAGCACGGCGCCCATTGTCACACGCGGCGTCCCACGCGCCGTCACATGCTCCACGCCTCGTGGACCGTGGTGACCGCGGACGAGGACGGCCTGCCCTCGTTCCACGTGACGGCGGGAGCCCCCGGCACGGCCACGCCGCCGACCGTGATCGAGGCGCTGCGGCACGGCACGAGCTGCATGGACAGGCCGTGACTCACCCCCTGGATCGGGAAGTCGGCGATGCCGACGGGCCTGGCGTCGAGCGGGTCGCCGATCCTGACCGTGAGGTCGCCCGCCCCCGCGAAGGCGCCTCTGACGGGATCGATCCTGACGTGCACGGCCGCCCGCTCCACGCGTACGGCAGGCCACGACGGCAGCGCCTTGGCCTCGTCGAAGTGCCGCACGAAGTGCTCCTCGATCCAGCGGGCGAGCCGGGGCTCGTCGCCGATCACGCGCAGCCCGCCGGGCGTCCACACCACGAGCGCGGCGCCCGAGCCGTACCGCGACCAGTCGACCCGCCACACCGAGGCGTAAGCGGTGGGCCGCCCCTCCTCGTACAGGGTCACGAACGGATTGGCCCCGGCCAGGAGCGGCTTGCGGGTCACGTAGGGGTCGGCGGCGGCGGTCCCGCCCATGACGTTCACTCCCATGACGCCCGCTCCCGCTGTGGCCAGCCCGGCCAGCAGGGCGCGCCTGCGGTTGACGACGATGTTCGGCATGCGCCGATCATGTCCGGGCGCCGGGCAGGGAGAGAAGCGCGTTGCGGATTCCCGCAGCAGGGGCTTGACTCTCACACCGTGTCACGACGTACTGCTGGAGGAATGCACACGATGAACCCTCACGAGGCGGGCTTCGCCCCCGATCTCGCCGACCGTCTGAAGGCCCCCGCCGCCGAGCTGCACGGCCTGGTGATCATGAAGGACGGCCGGCTGGTCCTCGAGCACTACGGCAAGGGTGAGGACCACTCGTGGGGGATCTCCCACGGCGTGGTCGATTTCGGCCCGGACACGCTGCACGACCTGAGGTCGGTGACCAAGAGCGTGGTCAGCCTCCTGTACGGCATCGCCCTGGCCGACGGACTGGTGCCCGAGCCGCACGAGCCGCTGCTCGCGCACTTCCCCGAGTATCCCGACCTGGCGGCCGACCCGCGCAGGGCGGCGCTGAGAGTCGAGCACGCGCTGACGATGACGCTGGGCCTGGAGTGGAGGGAGGATCTGCCCTACACCACGCCCGAGAACAGCGAGATCGCGATGGAGCTGGCCCCCGACCGGCACAGGTTCGTGCTGGACCGGCCGATCGTCGCCACGCCCGGCGAGAGCTGGAACTACTGCGGCGGCGCGTCGGCGATCTTGGCCAGACTCGTCGTGAAGGGCACGGGCGAGCCGCTGCCCGAGTTCGCGCGCAGGCGGTTGTTCGAACCGCTGGGCATCACCCGCTTCGAGTGGTTGGCCGGCGACGACGGGATCCACTCGGCCGCCGCGGGGCTGCGGCTGACGCCCCGCGACCTGGCCGCGATCGGGCAGGCCGTCCTGGAGGGCGGCGCGGGCGTCATCCCCTCCTCCTGGCTGGAGCAGGCGCTGCGCCCGCGCGTGGAGCTGGGCGAGGGCTCGGCCTACGGCTACCAGTGGTGGCTGGGCACCGGTCGGCCGACGACGCTGTCCGCCAACGGCAACGGCGGCCAGCGGCTCGTCCTCTATCCGGAGCTGGGCCTCGTCGTCGCGATGACGGCGGGACGCTACGACGACCCCGACAGCTGGCGTGCGCCCCAGGCCGTCCTCGACGTGCTGCTCGAGGCGCGCACCGAGGCCTGATCACCGGTGTCAAACGCGGGCGCGCGGGCAGCGGGACAGCATGTTCATCGATCGCGCCGACGCCGGCAGGCGGCTGGCCGTCAGGCTGCTCCATCTGGCGAGTGAGGAGCCCGTGGTACTCGGACTGCCGGAGGGCGGCGTGCCTGTCGCCTTCGAGGTGGCCCGCGAGCTCGACGCGCCGCTGGACGTGGCGGGGGTGTCCGCCGAGGGTGAGGGGACAGGGCACGGGGGCGACGGGGTCGCGCTCGCCGGCCGTACGGTGATCGTGGTCGGCGACGGGCTCGCCTCCGGCTCGACTGCCAGGGCGGCGTGCGCGGCGGCCAGGGCGAGCGGGGCGGCCAGGGTCGTCATGGCGGCTCCCCTGCGGGCGCGGGAGGCCGTCGTGCCCGAGGCCGACGAGGTGGTCTGCCTGATCGAGCCCGAAGGCCCGCGCGCGGTGGGCGAGTGGTACGAGGACTTCGGGCAGGTGACGGAGGCGGACGTGAGCGCCATGCTCGGCAGGGCCGCGACCGCTCCGCGCGCCCGCGACGTCGAGCTGACCGCGCCGCAGGGCGCGGGCGGCATGGTGGTGTTCGCGCACGGCGGCGGCAGCAGCAGGCACAGCCCGCGCAACAGGCGCGTCGCCGCGGCGCTCCACGAGGTGCGCCTGGGCACGCTGCTGTTCGACCTGACCCGTCCCGAGGAGGACGTCTTCGACGTCCCGCTGCTGGCCAGACGGTTGAGCGAGACCGTCCGATGGGTGCGGGAGCGGACGCAGGGAGCGAGCATCGGCTACTACGGCGCCAGCACGGGCGCGGCCGCCGCGCTGTGGTCGGCCGCCGAGCTGGGCGACGACATCGCCGCCGTCGTCTCGCGGGGAGGCCGCCCCGACCTGGCGGGTCCGCGGCTGGCGGGGGTCACCGCGCCGACGCTGCTGATCGTGGGCGAGCGGGACGAGCCCGTGCTCACGCTCAACCGCTCGGCGCAGGAACGGCTGCGCTGCCCGAACAAACTGGAGATCGTGCGGGGCGCGACCCACCTGTTCGCCGAGCCCGGCACCCTCGACACGGTGGCCGAACTGGCCCGCGCGTGGTTCGTCAGGCATCTGAACCGCTGAGCTATCTCACAGTAAGCTCGGTGCATGAAAGTGAGCCCGGATCCGAGCACTGACGCCTTCAACAAGGACTGCCCGGGCAGAGAGGTGTTCGACCACGTGACCAGCCGGTGGGGCATCCTCGTGCTGGCCGCGCTGCGCCACGGCCCGCTCCGCTTCTACCAGCTGCGCGACCGCATCGGCGGCATCAGCGAGAAGATGCTCTCGCAGAACCTGCGCGTCCTGGCCCGCGACGGGCTGGTGGAGCGCATGGTGGAACCGGACATCCCGCCCAAGGTCTCCTATCGGCTGAGCCCGCTGGGCCAGGAGGGCTCGGCGCCCCTTCGCGCCCTGCTCGACTGGATCGCCCTGCGCGCGCCCGACATCCTGCTCGCACAGAGCCGGCACGACACGAACCTTTCCCCTCACTCCTGAGTCACATATCGGGGGCCCATTCGCCACGGGGAAAGGACTCGACGCATGCCTGTCGACCTCGACAACGCGCAACCCCTCGCCTGGGACTCGGCCACGCTCGACCCTGACACCAGGGAGATGCTCGACAACCTCCAGCCCAACATCCTGCGCGCGCACGTCCGCGAGCATCTGAGCGCGCTGTTCATCAGGTTCAACGACGCCTCGGACGGCAGGCGCTTCCTTCGCGAGGTGGCCGCCACGAGCATGAAGTCGGCGCGCAGGCACCTCGAGGAGGTGCGCGAGTTCGCCAGGAGCGGCAGGAGCGGCACGCCGTACGTGGGGATCGGCGTCAGCAAGGCCGGCTACCGCGACCTCGGCCACAGCGTCGAGGAGCTGCGCCTGTTCGGCGACCGCGTCTTCCGCGACGGCATGAAGCGCAGGGTCGGCGAGGTCCACGATCCCGCCGTGACCGAGTGGGAGGCGGCCTACCAGCGTGAGATCCACGTGGTCGTCCTCATCGGCGACGCCGAGGCCGCCCCTGTGGCCAGGCTCCGCGAGCAGATCCTGGGCATGCTGCCCGACAGCGCGCGGGTGCTGGGCGAGGAGACCGGCAGGGGCATGCGCAACCCCGCAGGTGACGGCATCGAGCACTTCGGCTACGTCGACGGCCGCAGCCAGCCGCTCTTCCTTGCCGACGAGGTCGAGCGCGAGCCCCGCAAGCGGTGGAATCCGGCGTTCCCGCTGGCCAACGTCCTGGTCGCCGACCCGTTCGCGCCGTCGGCCGACCGTCACTTCGGCAGCTACTTCGTCTTCCGCAAGCTGGAGCAGAACGTCAGGGCGTTCAAGGAGATCGAGCGGGAGCTGGCCGACGCCCTCGGCCTGACCGGCGCCGACCGCGACCGCGCGGGCGCGATGCTGGTCGGCAGGTTCAAGGACGGCACGCCCGTCACCGCGAAGGCGAAGGCGGGCGGCGGCGCCGTGGCCAACGACTTCACCTTCGACGCCGACGACGGCGCCAGGTGCCCCTTCAGCGGGCACATCCGCAAGACCAACCCGCGCTTCGAGGGCATCAGGCACGTGCTCATGGCCAGGCGCGGCCAGACCTACGGCGAGCGCACCGACCAGCCGTGGGACGAGTCGCCGCCCGAGACCAGGCCGAGCGCCGGTGTCGGGCTGCTGTTCATGGCGTTCAACTCCAGCCTGGAGAACCAGTTCGAGTTCACCCAGCGCGACTGGGCCGACAACGCCGACTTCCTGAACCCCGCGACCGGTCACGACCCGGTCATCGGGCAGGGCGAGCGCGACATCAAGGTGACCTTCCCCAGGGTGTGGGGCAGGCCCGAGCAGTCGCTCCCGCAGGCGCAGGTCTCCCAGACGGTCACGATGCTGGGCGGGGAATACTTCTTCATGCCCTCGCTGGCCTACCTGCGCACCCTCTGACCCCACCCCTCCGGGCGATCACCGGAACCGGACATCAGGCAATGGACCGGGCACTCTATGATCGTCCGGGGGGAAAGGGAATGTTGCGCGCTTTCTTCAGGACCGAGGTGGGCAGCACGACCGTGCTGCTCGCCGCGACCCTGCTCGGCCTGCTCTGGGCCAACTCGCCGTGGGCCGAGACCTATGACGCCTTCTGGCACATCCAGGCGGGCCTCGCCTTCGGCGACACCACCTTCGAGCTCGACCTGCGCCACTGGGTCAACGACGGTCTCATGGCGGTCTTCTTCTTCGTCATCGGGCTGGAGATCTCGCGCGAGGTCACCGTCGGCCAGCTGCGCGACCGCCGCCTGATCGCCGTCCCCGCCGTCGCCGCGCTCGGCGGCATGATCCTGCCCGCCCTCCTCTACTTCGCGATCAACGCGGGCGGCCCCGGCGAGGCGGGATGGGGCATCCCGATCGCCACCGACACCGCCTTCGTCCTCGGCCTGCTCGCCGTCGTGGGCGCGCGCTGCCCCGATCCGCTGCGCGCGTTCCTGCTCACGCTGGCGATCGTCGACGACGTGCTCGCCATCCTGGTCATCGCGGTCTTCTACACCGCCGACCTCTCGGTCGTCGCGCTGCTGGTCGCGGTGGCGCTGTTCGCGCTCATCCTGCTCTTGCGCAGGCTGCGGATCTGGCGGCCGCCAGCGTACGTGCTGCTGGGCTTCGCGCTGTGGGTGGCCACGCTGGAGAGCGGCGTGCACCCCACGCTCGTCGGCATCGCGCTCGGCGCGCTGGTGTTCGTCTACGCGCCGAGCGAGCACAAGCTGCGTCTGGCGGGCGAGGCCGTACAGGAGCTGGCGGGCGACCCGAGCCCGCGCCTGGCCCGCGAGGCCGCGCTGCGGGTGAAGCGGTCGGTGTCGATCAACGAGAGGCTGCAGCTGATGCTGCACCCCTGGTCCAGCTACGTGATCGTGCCCATCTTCGCCCTGGCCAACGCGGGCGTACGGCTGGACGCCGAGTCGCTGCGCCAGGCGGCGACCTCGCCGATCTCCCTCGGCATCGTGGCGGGGCTGGTGCTGGGCAAGCTGGTCGGCATCTCCCTCGGCACGTGGCTGCCGCTGCGCATGAACTGGGGCCTACTGCCGGGCAATCTGGTGTGGGGCCAGATGCTCGGCGGGGCCGCCGTGTCAGGCATCGGGTTCACTGTCGCGCTGTTCGTCACCGACCTGGCCTTCGACGATCCCGTCGTGCAGAGCCAGGCGAAGATCGGCATCATCGCCGGTTCGCTGGTGGCGGCGGGGCTGGGCTGGCTGATCTTCAAGCTGGCCTGGAACCAGGGCGGCGTCTGCGCCCCTCCCGGCCTCGAGCCCGACGAGCCGCTGCCGGACACGCTGGCCGTGCCCGTGCGCGCGGGCGATCACTCGCGCGGCCCGGAGGACGCAGCCGTGACGCTCGTCGAGTACGGCGACTTCGAGTGCCCCTACTGCGGGCGCCTGTACGAGATCCTCGAACGGCTGCGCGAGCGCCGTCCTGACGTGCGGATGGTGTTCAGGCACTTCCCGCTGCGCGAGATGCATCCCCGCTCGCTGCCCGCGGCGCTGGCGGCCGAGGCGGCGGGCGAGGCGGGCAGGTTCTGGGAGATGCACGACATGCTCTACCGCAACCAGGACCGCCTGGGCGACGCCGAGCTGGAGCGGTACGCCGCCGACCTCGGCGTGCGCCCGTGGACCGGCCGCGACGAGCACCTGAGGCGGATCGAGGAGGACGAGAGCTCGGGCCTCGACAGCGGCGTGCGCGGCACGCCCACGCTGTTCGTCAACGGCGCGCGCTACACCGGCCCCCTCACGCTGGAGGCGCTGACCAGGGCTCTACGGGATTCGACACCGATGCCGTAGCATCCACGGCTTATGAGCACTGCCACCTCTCTCCTCCCGCTCCTCTACCTCATCCCGACGCTCATCCTCCTGGTCGTCGGCATCGCGCTGACCGCGCGGGCCAGGGCCGAGCACGGCAGAGGCGCGACCCTCGGCCTGGTCGGCTGCGTCGTGCTGCTGGTGGCCGCGATCCTGCAGGGCGGCTACCAGGTCATGATCCCCTCGCTGGTCGAGTCGGGCGGCTTCGAGGTCATCACGATGATGTCCATGATCACCGGCCTGCTGTTCACGGTGCTCAACGTGGTCGGCATCGGGTTGCTGATCTTCGGCGTGGTCGCCCGCCGCGGCGGGCCGCAGCCCCAGCAGCAGGCGCATGGGCAGGGACAGGGCTGGCAGCAGCCCTACGGCCAGCAGCCCCAGTACCAGCAGCAGCAGCAGCCGCCGCCGCACCACCCGCAGCAGCCGCCGCCCGGTCAGTGGCCCTCCAGGTAGTCACCCCAGCCGATCGTCCCCGACGGCAGCGCCCGCGTCGTCGCGTGTCCCGCCCTGAAGGCCCTGCCCAGCCTGCCCGGCACCCGCACCCTGACGATGGGGCGCCGCACCCCCCTCGCGGCCCTCCACCGCTCGGCGAGCTCGGTCATCGTCAGCACCTCGGGGCCGCCGAACTCCTCGATCCCGCCCGAAGGGCCCTGCCCGACCCGGTCCACCAGGCGGGCCGCCACCTCGCGCACGTCCACCGGCTGCGCGCTGATCCCCGCGTCGACCAGCAGCAGGGGCAGCCTGGCGAACACCCCGTCGACGAACTCGTGGAACTGCGTCGCCCGCACGATCGAGTACGGCACGCCGCCCTCGGCCACGATCCGCTCCCCCTTGAGCTTGGTCATGAAATAGCCCCACGGCACCGCCTCCACCCCCACGATCGAGACGTAGAGCAGGTGCCGCACCCCTGCCTTCGCCGCCGCCCCGGCCAGCGCGCGGGTGCCGTCGAGCTCGACCCTGTCGGTGTAGCGGCCCTTGTACGGCGCGGCGGCCAGATGCACCACCGCCTCCACCCCCTCGACCGCCGCGGCGACGCCCTCGCCCGTCGTCAGGTCGGCCACGACCCACTCGACCGCTCCCTCGCGGGGCCGCCTGCTCACGGCGCGCACCTCGAAACCGCCGTCGGTCAGCCGCCGCACGGTCGCCGCGCCCAGCCTGCCGGTGGCGCCTGTCACCAGAATTCGTCTCATGCGGCAAAGACGGAGTGGTATCGCGAATTGTGACAGCTGGCTATATTCGGGCTAGACAATGGGCCAGGGCGCGGGGGAGATCAATGAGGTCCGAGGGCGACCCCAATCCGACCGTCAGGATCCGCAGGCCACAGCCGGGGCAGGTGAGCCAGCCGCTGCCCGTGCAGCCAGGACCTCCGGTTCCTCCGGCGCAGTCGACATCCCCTGGGCGACCCATGCCGCCGGGGCAGCCGGTGCGGCCGGGCGGCCCTGAGGAGCTCGGGTCGGGGACGGTGCGCCTGCCGTACTCGCCTGACGATCTCCCGCCCGTGGTCTACGCGCCGCCACCGCAGGCGCGCTGGCGCTGGGCGGTGGTCGCGGTCGTGCTGGCGGCCCTGCTGCTGGCGGGGTTGATCTTCGGGGTGATCAGCCTGAACAGCGGCGCGCTCCAGTAGAGGATCCTCCAAGAACACCACCGTTCTGAGGCCTCGGCGGCAGGAAGAGCGTCACTCAGAGCTGACGCAGCGTCCTGGCCAGGCCCTCGGGCGAGTCGCTGCGTGCCACCACCGCGGTGAGCACCTCGCGCAGCGCCCCGATCGCGGCCTCCCCCGACTCGGCGGACAGCCGCCGCTCGAAGTCGACATGGAAGTCGTGGCCCGCGGCCAGCAGGGCGCGGGCCCGCTCCGTGAGATGCAGCATCTTCACCCTGCCGTCGGCAGGATCGGAGACGCGCTCCACGAAACCGGCCGCCACCATCTCCTCGACCGTCTTGGCCGCGCCCTGCGGGGTGATCTCCAGTCTGGCCGCCAGCTGGCTGGTGGTCATCGGCCGGACGGCGAGCACCTTCAACGCGAAACCGAACGCCGGCCGCAGATGGGTGAACCCGCGCTCGGCCAGATAGTCGTGCAGCTCTGCCACGAACTGGTTGTAGGCCAGCCCGAGCAGGACCCCGAAATCCATGTTGACTTTCCTCTCCAGATAGACAACCATGGTTGAAAACCTCGGTTGTAGATCTGTGTGGAGGATACACCCCATGCCAGTCGTCCAGGGAGCCACCGCTCCTGTTTTCACCGTCGGAACCACCCGCTTCACCGGTCTCGCCGCGCCCAGCAGGGGTTCCAAGGAGACCTGTGTGTGGCGCACCCACGTCGCCCCGCGCACAGAGCCGAACATCCACTCCTTCGACAGGGAGGAGGTGCTCGTCGTCACCTCGGGCTCGGGCGTGGCCCACCTCGACGGCGTCGCCCACCCCGTCACCTCGGGCGATGCGATCGTGGTGCCGGCCGGAGCCCTCTTCGGCCTGGCCAACCCGCATGACGAGCCGCTGGAGCTGGTCGTGGCGCTGCCCGTCGGGGCGATGGCCAGGCTCGCCGACGGGAGCATGATCGTCCCGCCCGCGGCCGTCTGATGGCGGTCATCCGGGGAAGCAGCGCCCCGGCCTTCGCCGTCCCGCACGTCACCGCCCTCGGCCTGGCCGCGCCCAGCAGGGGCGCGAGCGAGACCTGCGCGTGGCGCTTCACCTTCGCGCCCGGCGCCCCCACCGACACCACCCACATGGTCGACAGGGAGGAGATCTTCGTGGTGCTCTCCGGCGGCGTGACCGCCAGACTGGAGGGCGCCGAGCACCTGCTGGTGGCCGGCGACGCGCTCATCGTGCCGCCGCACACCCCCTTCGCGCTGGGCAACCCGAACGACGAGCCCGCCGAACTGGTCGCCGTGCTGCCGGTCGGCGGGCAGGCGATCATGCAGGACATGGAGCCGTTCGTCCCGCCGTGGGCTCGCTGACCCCCAGCCCGGCCAGGTGGTGAGGTCGCCGAGCGTAAGTTTTCCGTAAGGTCCGGGCCGCCAGGTGAACCCGGGCCCGGCCTCTCCCGTGCCGGGGGTATGAGGAAAATTCTGGCCCCCCTGATGGGGACTGTCGCCGTCTCCCTCGTGATCGCCGGGGGCGGCGGGCACAGCATCGAGGGCGCCGCCATGGCCGCGTCCTCGACACCGGACGAGACCTTCTCCGGCATGCCCGACCCGAACCCGTCAGTGCGCGTGGGCGACACGGGAATCGGCAAGATCATAGTCGACGCCCAGGGGCGCACGCTCTACCTGTTCGAGAAGGACACGGGCGGGAAGTCGACGTGCTACGGCGAGTGCGCGAAGGAATGGCCGCCCTATCTCACCACGGACGCGCCCCGAGCCGGTGAGGGAGCGAAGGCCGACCTGATCTCCACCACGACGCGCGATGACGGGTCCAAGCAGGTCGTCTACGGCAAGTGGCCGCTGTACTACTACCACGACGACAAGAAGGCAGGTGACACCACCGGTCACGACAAGGAGGAGTTCGGCGCCGAGTGGTACGCACTCACCGCAGCGGGGATGAAGGCGTCCGGTTAGCCCGCAGACGACGAATCCCGCCGATCAAGGTGATCGAACGGGACCCGGCGGGCCGCCCAGAGAACGGCCGACGCTGCTGCGCCACCGAACGGTGGACCAGAATGACCGCCTACTCGAACTCCGCGCGTTTCACGGCAGGCGGCGCACCATGACGCCGACCAGCTCGTCACCCCGCACGAAGCCGAACTCTCGGGAATCCCAGCTGCTGCCCGGATTGTCGCCCAGCACGACCAGGGCGCCCGGGGGCACGACCGTCTCGGGTACGTCGCGAAGTGCGGGGACAAGGTGTCTCGGCACGGGTTCGCCCGCCACCGCGGCCGCGCGCTTGACGAGCAACCGCCAGCCGGGATGATCCGGCTTCTCCGGCAGCTCGGCCGCGTCGCCCGGTTCGAGGCCCGGTGGCAGTCCGACCAGCGGAGCAGGATCCGCGATCTTGACGACGATGATCTGACCTGATCGGACCTGCCTCGTCCGGCGGACGAGCACCCTGTCCCCCGAGCGCAGACTGGGTTCCATGCTCGGCCCGTTGACAGTGGCGACCAGGTAGCGCCCGCGGATCCACCACAGCGGGGCCGCCAACGCCAGCACGGCGGATGCCGCCAGCAGCAGCCTGCCCGTCTTCACCGTGCCTCCTGGTAGCCCGCGGCCTCCTGGTAGCCCGCGGCCTGCAGCCGGAACAGGCGGGCGTAGTGGCCGTCCGCCGCCAGCAGCATCTCATGCGGTCCCAGCTCGGCGACCCGCCCTTCGTGGAGCACGGCGATGAGGTCGGCGTCCCGGACGGCACTGAGGCGATGAGAGATCAGCAAGCTCGTCCGGCCCGCCCGATACTCCCGGATACGGGTGTGGACCTCGTGCTCCGCCTCGGGGTCCAGACCGGAGCTGGGCTCGTCAAGGATCATCAGGTCCCTGCCGTCGCGGACGAGGGCCCTGGCCAGGGCGAGACGCTGCCACTGCCCGCCCGACAGCACCACTCCGGTCTCCGGGTCACCCTTGTCGGCCTCGGAGAAGAACATGCGCGTGAGCAGCGTGTCATAGCCGCGTGGCAGCTGCGAGATCTTGTCGTGCACTCCGGCGCGGACGGCCGCGTCCCGGATGCGGACGGAGTCGTTGAGGGAGGGCAGGTCGCCGAGCCCGATGTTCTCGGCGGCGGACATGTCGAAGTTCATGTGGTCCTGGAACACGGCACTGATCCGCTCGCGCAGCTCGGCGGGAGGAATGTCCCGAAGGTCCACGCCGTCCCACAGAATCGTGCCGCGCGTGGGGTCGTACATCCTGCACAGGAGCTTGATGAGGGTGCTCTTGCCTGCGCCGTTCAATCCCACCAGGGCGACCGCGGAGCCGTACGGGATCGTCAGGTCGACTCCGCGCAGCACCCACGCGTGGTCGTCGCTGTAGCGGAACCAGACGTCCCGCAGCTCGATGCCCCTGCGCAGCTCGGGGGCCGTGCCCTCGTCCACGCTCAGCAGGTCCGGCTCGGTCCTGATCACCGCGACATAGTGGGAGAAGGTAAGGAGCAGCTGGTGGGTGGAGGCGACCGAGGAGACGAGCGAGTTGAGCGCGGCCTGAACGCCGCCCACGGCCGCGATGAACATGGCGACGTCGCCGACGCTGATCGAGCCCTGGCGGGCGGCCACGATGGCCCACCACAGTCCCGCTCCGGCGACCGCCGCGCTCAACGCCGTGAGGCCGCCCTGCGTGACCAGTTCCCGGCGGTCCATCCGGCTTTCGGCCGTGTCGGCCACACGCCGCTCCGCCATCATCCGCGCGCGCAGGAACGCGCCGATGCCGAACAACCGGATCTCGGTGGCGGCCTGCACGCCGGTGAGCAGCCGGCTGTAGAAGAACTCGCGGCGGTGGATCTGCTCGGTCTCCCATTGGAGGGTGGCTCGCCTGCGTGAGAGCAGCAGTTCGGCGACGAGGACCGGGACCGCGGCCAGCAGCACCAGCGCCGTCATGGCGGGACTCAGGATGAGCAAGGAGGCGACGAACCCGACCAGGGACAGGACACCGTGCAGGCTCCCGCATACTCCGCTGACGAGGTCGCCGGTGGCCCCCGCGGACTCCTGCGCCAGGCGCAGCCGGTCGAGAAACACCGGATCCTCGAAACGCCGGAGACCGACCTGCCGCTCGGCCGCCGCGAACAACCGGTCGGTCGCGACCACCCGCGCGCGGCGGCCGGTCTGGACACGCAGGTAGCGGGCGATCCCCGGGAGCGCGGCGGCCGCCAGGCCGGATGCGGCCAGCCCGAGCGCGAGACCCGTGACCTCGCCCTCGGGGGCGGCCAGCCGGTCGATGACCGACTTCGTCATCCAGGCGGTGGCGATCGGGGCTGCTGCTTCGGCGAGCGTCACGAAGACGTAGCCGCTCACTCCTCCAGGAGCCGATCTCCAGGTCAGCGACATGGCCTCCGCCGCGGCAGAGGCCAGTCCCCGCGCTCCTACGGCGCTCATGCCGTCGACGCGAGGGGGAGGTCCTCCATGCGGCCGCCGGCCGCGACGACGCGGTGGTCGGATCCGAGCAGGTAGAGCGCCGGGGTCCAGGTGTTCTGGAACGCGCCCGCCACCGGGCCCTCGAAGTCCTCGACAACGACCCGGGCCACCGGTGAGAGTGCTTCGACCGCCTCGGCGTCCTCACCGGCGACCACGGCCAGGACGTTCTCCCGTCGCAGGACGCGGGCCTGCGCGGCGAAGCCGGGAATGAGCTTGTGGCACGGCTCGCAGCCGGCGGAGAAGAACCCGACCAGTCCCTCGACCGTGTCGTGGGAGACGGGCTCACCGTCGAGGGTCACGGCGGCGAACTCGCCCACGGGCGATCCCGGCCGCAACGCGATGGGAGGACCGGCGTGCCCGGCACCTGCTCCTCCGAGTTGCTTCAACCGGCGGATGAGACCGAAGGTGAGCAGCAGGTTGAACACGCACAGCAGGCCGATGAGCACGACGGCGGCGGTCAGGTAGGACATTCAGATGTTCCTTGCGAAGAGATCGACGACGTCGTCGAAGGTAACGATCAAGATCGCGCCGATCGCCCCCGCGGCACCCGCCAGGGCCATACCGCCGAGCGCCGGCAGGCCGTCGGGCAGGAGCACGCCGAGCGCGGCGGCGATGACCAGCAGGCTGTTGCGGACCAGGTGACGGGCTCCGAGAGGGGTGGCGGACGCGCCGAAGCAGCGGCAGGGAGCGTGTTGTCCCCGTGCCAGCGCGACGGCGATCGCCACGGTGAACGCGACGAGCATCAAGCCGGCGAGCCCGAGGCCGTACGACGTTGTCGCCGGCACCAGGACCAGGACAGGAACGAGCGCCTCCAGCAGGACCACCGCCACGGCGAGCGGGCGGAGGGCCCCGTGCGGGACCGGGACGAGCGCGGGCAGCGAACGGCGGAATGCGTCGAAGTCCCGGAGCTTCGACACCGCCGTGACCGCGAAGACCAAAGCGACCAGGCAGGCGCATCCGATCCGCACGTACTCCATCCGCACCCCCCAATGCCACGCGGGCGGCGGCAGAACCGCCGCCCGCGGGATCGCTATGTCAACCTCGTCAGCAGGTGCCGACCCTGACGGTCGTGCAACCCTCGTTCAGACAGCACTGACGCAGGTACTTCACGCCACCCGAGCAGTAGTAGTAGTTGCTGCAGCCAGCCTCCACGGTCACCTTGTGGGCAACGCGTGACAGCAGACGATCGACCAGACCGATCATGGTGTCTCCTCTCCGGCTCTAGCCGAGGTGGTTGGTGATCACGATGATCAGGTCTTCCGAATTACGGCGCAATAACCCAGCCCTAAATCCCCGAAAACGCTTGAGCGGCGCAGCTTCCGAGATTTCGGACATGCACTATCGGTCGGGTCGCTGTGCACCGAATGGGGGGCAGACGCCTGGACAGCACAGGGGACGGCCGGGGGCCCATCACTCTTGGATCATGGATAATGCCTGTTCGTAGGCGTGAACAGGGTGCACGCGCGGACGCACAGGCTGTCACGGACCGGGCGAGGGAAACGCTCATCCCGACTGACTGTCAGTCCGAGCTCCCGTCATAAGCCCGTCCACCGACCTGCACACGCTCCTGCGCGCCGACCACGGCTTGCCCGCCCAGTCCATTGCCCGGAGCCGGCCTCGACGCGGACGAGCACGACAGCACACCCCGCGTCAGCTCTCGACGCCCTGCAGACCCGATCGCCCCGCTCCTGCACGTCACCAGGGCCGGAAAACACAAAAGCGGCGGTGTCGTCACTGACACCGCCGCTACAAGCACTTCAGCCCTACTCGCCACCGCCCTCGAAGAGGGGTGTTCGAGTAACACCGTTTGGGTGGAGCTAAGGAGACTCGAACTCCTGACCCCCTCCATGCCATGGAGGTGCGCTACCAACTGCGCTATAGCCCCTGGTCACCGCTCCGAGTCCTCCCGTTGCGGCGCTCGCAGAGCATATAACCATCGCTCCCGATTCGCATAATCAACAGTTACACCATCGGACCGCGCCCATCCCCCGACCGTTCACCGGCCGTCCCTGCAGGGACAGCCGCTGAAAGACGACCGAGGTCAGGAAGCGGCCTCGGGGGTGTCGTCGCTGTTGACCGGCTCCGGCAGGGTGCCCGCGTTGTGCTCGAGCAGGCGCCAGCCCTTGCGCCCTTCCTCCAGCACCGACCACGAGCAGTTGCCGAGCCCGCCCAGCGCGGACCAGAGCTCCTGCGGCAGGCCGAGCAGGTGCGCGATGCCGAGCCGCAGCGCCGCTCCGTGAGAGGCCACCACCAGCAGCCCGTCGTCGTCGAGCTGGCCGGCCCAGCGGCGCAGCGCCGCCCCCACGCGGTCGGCCACGTCGGGCACGGGCTCGCCGTCCGGCGCCTCCCACGCGACGTACTCGGCCGGCCAGCGAGCGGCGATCTCCTCGCGGGTCAGCCCCTCCCAGGCGCCTCCGCCCCGCTCGCGGAAGTCCTTGTCGACCGAGACGTCGAGCCCCACCAGCCTGGCCAGCGCGAGGGCCGTGTCGTTGGCCCTGCGCAGGTCGGAGGAGACGATCATCGTCGGGCGCAACGCGGCCAGCAGCGACGCCGCCCTGGCCGCCTGGGCGACGCCGGTCTCGTCGAGCGGGATGTCGGTGTGGCCCTGAAAGCGGTGTTCGACGTTCCAGAGGGTCTGGCCGTGGCGCAGGCAGACGATCCGCTTGCTCACGTACGGGCCCTTTGGGCGGCAGTCTGGGTCACGCTTTCGGGCAGCCCGATGGCAGGGCAGTCCTTCCAGAGGCGCTCCAGCGCGTAGAAGGTGCGGTCCTCCTCGTGCTGGACGTGCACCACGATGTCGATGAAGTCGAGGAGCACCCAGCGCCCCTCGCGCTCACCTTCGCGGCGGACCGGCTTGGCGTCGCACTCGATGCGGAGCCTGTCCTCGATCTCGTCGACGATGGCGCGCACCTGGCGGTCGTTGGTGGCGGAGCAGAGCAGGAACGCGTCGGTGATGACGAGCTGCTCGCTCACGTCGTAGGCGAGAATGTCGTCGGCCAGCTTGTCGGCGGCGGCCTCGGCCGCGACTCTGACGAGCTGAACGGATCTTTCGGATGCTGTCACGATGCGGTTCTGTCCTCCTGTGTGACCACGTGTATACCCCACGCTTACCCTGATAGTATCCCCGACGCCCCCAGGCATATGCTCCTGGATTTCGGGCCATCCGTCTGTCCTGGTCAGGGATGGGGCATGTGGTCCCAGGCTAGCCGACCCTCCCGGCCGAACCCGTGTGGTACAGACCGCGCTTGCCGATGTACTGCACGATCCCGTCCGGCACGAGATACCAGATGGGTTCCCCCTGCTCCACGCGCTGCCGGCACTCGGAGGAGGAGATCGCCAGCGCCGGGATCTCGATCAGGCTCACCTTGCCCTCGGGCAGCCCCGGGTCGCGCAGCGTGTGCCCCGGCCTGGTGCAGCCGACGAAGTGGGCCAGCTCGAACAGCTCCGAGGCGTCCTGCCAGTCGAGGATCGCCGCGAGCGCGTCGGCGCCGGTGATGAAGAACAGGTCGGCGTCTGGACCGTAGACCTGTTTGACGTCGCGCAGGGTGTCGATGGTGAACGTCGGCCCCGGCCTGTCCACATCCACCCTGCTCACCGAGAAGCGGGGGTTCGACGCGGTCGCGATGACCGTCATCAGGTACCTGTCCTCGGGCGCCGACACCTCCCTCTCCGCCTTCTGGTACGGCCGGCCCGTCGGCACGAAGACGACCTCGTCGAGGTCGTAGTGATGGGCCACTTCACTCGCGGCCACCAGGTGACCGTGGTGGATCGGGTCGAAGGTGCCACCCATGACCCCCACGCGTCGCTTTCCCTGGACCCTGGGCGCGTTCATCATGAAACGGACCCTACGCGGAAGCCGTGACCAAGCATTCAGCACCCCCCTTTCTGAGAAACGCGCATCACACCCGCCGCCGACGTAGCATGCCGGACATGACGACCACCCCGGATCGCAGCCGCGTGCAACTGCCCGGCATCTCGTCCCGTGCCTACGAACACCCCGCAGACCGGTCCGCTCTGGTCGCTCTGCGCAAGCTCAGCGGGTTCGACACGGTTCTCAAGCAGATGTCCGGCCTGATCAGTGAGCGCCGGCTGCGCCTGATGTATCTCGCCTCCGCGGTACGCGTGAGCGAGACGCAGTTCCGTTCCCTGTACGACATGGGCCGCGACGCGGCCTACACCCTCGACCTGCACCGGGTCCCTGAGATCTACGTCCAGCAGGACCCCCAGGTACAGGCCAAGGCCATCGGCTTCGACGACCCGTTCATCGTGGTGACGACGGGTCTGCTCAACCTCATGAACGAGGAGGAGCAGCGTTTCGTGATCGGTCACGAGACCGCGCACATCCTGTCGGGTCACGCCGTCTACCGGACGATGCTCGACATCCTCACCCGTCTTGCCACGCGCGTGGCCTGGATCCCGCTGGGCTACATCGGCCTGCGCGCGATCGTGGCGGGACTGGAGGAGTGGTACCGCAAGTCGGAGCTGTCCTCCGACCGCGGCGGCCTGCTGACCGGTCAGGACCCCGAGGCGGCCAAGCGCGCGCTGATGAAGCTCGCGGGCGGCGCCTACACCCACGAGATGAACATCGAGGCCTTCCTGGCCCAGTACCAGGAGTACGACACGGCGGGCGACCTGCGTGACGGCTTCCTGAAGGTGCTCAACCTGCTCGGCACCACGCACCCGTTCGCCGTGGTCCGCGTCGCCGAGCTCGACAAGTGGCACCGCAGCGGCGAGTACGACCGCATCATCGGCGGCGACTACCCGCGCAGGGAGCACGACGCCGACGCCCGCGTCACCGACGAGGTCAAGGCGGCCGCCGAGTCCTACCGTCGCTCGTGGTCGGAGTCGCAGGACCCGTTCATCGGCGTCCTGCGCGACGTGGCCGAGGGCGCGGTCAACGCGGGCGAGCGGATCTTCAACCGCTTCTCCCGCCGCGACGGCAGCTGACGAAGACGCAGGCGGCCTGGAAGACGCGGCTTCCAGGCCGTCGAAGCGGCGGGGCGCTATAGCAGCAGGGCGATCGCGCGCACCGCCGCCGCGCAGAGGGCGACGAATCCGCCCAGTACGGCCAGCGCGCGCAGCCCTTCCTTGCGCAGGTCGGGCAGCATGGCTCCGACGCGCTCGACCTCTCTGCCGGTGATCGCGCCGCACAGCACACCGAAGACGACGCCCGCCGCCGTGACGGGCGCGGCCTGCTGCCACCAGTCGGGGCCCAGCTCCCCTCCCGCCACCATCCACAGGATCCCGCCCGCCGCCGCGGCCACGGGTAGCCCTGGCCAGCCCGCCGCGGTGATCGCGGCCCCGGCCAGCGCCAGCGGGAACAGCAACACCCTGAGCGCCACCTTGACCCGCTTCGAGGTGCGGTTGCGCACCATCCAGTGGTTGATCCACACCGTCCGCACCAGCACCACGAACGCGGCCGTGATCCCTATCCCGGCGATGGGCCAGATCACCGTCGCCACCACGCACGGCACGGCCAGCACGGCCAGCAGCAGCAGCGCCGCGTTGCCCGCAGGCAGCGTGGTCGAGGCGGGCTGCACCTGGCCGGCCTGCGCGGCGGGCCGCCTGACGCGCGGCACCCTGGGCTGCGCCCTGACCGCCTTCCCCTCCTCGGCGGCACGGCCCGCGGCGCGGCTCCTGGCCGTCACCGACATCCGGCCACGCGCCGCCTTCGGCTCCTCGGGCGTACGGCTGCGCGCACCCTCCTGCGCGCGCGAGCGCACGACCTTGCCCTCCTCGGGAGAGACCCTAGGCCTGACCGGCTTGCCCTCCTCCGATACCCGCGGCCTGACCGGTTTGCCCTCCTCCGAGACCCGCGGCCTGACCGGCTTGCTGTCCTCGGGCAGGCGCGGCCTGACGACCTTGCCCTCCTCGGCTGAACGGGCCCTGACCGCTTTCGCCGCCTCGGAGGCGCGGCTCCTCGCGGCCTTGGCCGCGTCGGCCGCCCTGCCCCTGAGCGCCTTCACGTCCTCGTCGGCGACCGAGACGGTCGCCCTGGCCAGTCTGGCCAGCCGGTCGGCCAGCAACGCCGCCGTCGGCCGCTTGCCAGGCTCCCTGTTGAGCGCCGCCCGCACCAGCGGCAGCAGCCCCGCGGGCACCCCCTTGAGGTCGGCCTGGCCGTTCAGCACCGCGTACATCTGCGCCTCGACCGTGCCCCGCCCGAACGTCGGCCTGCCGGTCGCCGCGAAGGCGACCGTGGCCGCCCACGCGTGGACGTCGGCGGGCTCGCCCACGTGCTCGTCGGCGAACAGCTCGGGAGCGGCGTAGCCCGGCGTTCCGAGGAAGGTGCCCGTCATCGTCAGCCTGGTGGCGTCGATCACCTGGGCGATGCCGAAGTCGATCAGCACAGGCCCGTCGGTGCCCATGAGGATGTTGGCGGGCTTCAGGTCGCGGTGGATGACACCCGCGGCGTGGACGATCGCCAGCGCCGCCGCCACGCCCTGAGCCAGCTGCACGAGGTCGGCGCCCTTCAGGGGGCCGCTGCGCCGAACGCGCTCGAGCAGGGTGTCGCCCTCGATGTGCTCCATCACCAGGTAGGGCCGCACGCAGTCGAGGTCGGCGTCGATCACCCTCGCGACGTAGGGGCTCTCGACCCTGCGCAACGCTCGTACCTCGCGCTCCAGCCGGATGCGCGAGGCGGAATCCTCGATGAGGTCGTGCAGCACCTTGAGAGCGACGCGCTCACCCCGGCGGGTGCTGGCAAGATACACCTCGCCCATACCGCCACGACCGAGGCGTTCGAGCAAGGTGTAAGGCCCGACCTTGCCGAGCTTGCTCACGCTCCCTCCCCGCTCGGCGCGCCCATAAGGGACACAACCCTAGCGGTGTGACCCCTGTTTATGCCCGCGGCACGCCGGTCATCGGCGGGAAGTGTGGGACAGCATGGACTCGAGCCTGACCGTCGGCTCCTCCGAGAGCTTCCTGCGGCCCTTCCTGCGCCAGTTGATGTGTCCGCGGCTCTCCATCCACAGCAGCAACCGGTCGGCGCCGAACAGCACGGCGCCCGCGAAAATGATCGCTATCACCAAAGCCATGAAGGCCAGTCAAGCCCTGCGCGGGCGCGCCCGCACAGGGGAGACACGCAGGATTACCCTCCGCAGGCCGGGATAACGGTCCCCGTTGACGTGCGCAGATGCCCCTCACCGGTGTAGACCCACTTGGTGGAGGTCAATTCGGGCAGGCCCATCGGGCCGCGCGCGTGCAGCTTCTGGGTGGAGATCCCGATCTCGGCGCCGAAGCCGAACTCGCCGCCGTCGGTGAACCTCGTGGAGGCGTTGACCGCGACCGCCGCCGAGTCGACGAGCTGCACGAACCTGCGGGCGGCGCCCTGGGAGCGGGTGACGATCGCGTCGGTGTGGCCCGAGCCGTACTTCCTGATGTGCGCCACCGCCTCCTCCAGCGACCCGACGACGGCGGCGGCGATGTCGAGCGAGAGGTATTCGGTGAAGAAGTCCTCCTCGGTCGCGGGGACGACCTCTCCGTGGACGGCCATGCCGGGATCGGCGTGGACGGTCACCCCCGCCTCCTTCAGCGCGGCCAGCGCCCTGGGCAGGAAGCTCTCGGCCACGTCGGCGTGCACCAGCAGCGTCTCCGCCGCGTTGCAGACCGAGGGCCGCTGCGCCTTGGCGTTGAGCAGGATCTCCACGGCCAGGTCGAGGTCGGCGTCCGCGTCGACGTACACGTGGCAGTTGCCCACGCCCGTCTCGATCACCGGGACCGTGGACTCCTCCACGACCGAGTTGATCAGCGAGGCGCCGCCGCGCGGGATCAGCACGTCCACCAGGCCGCGCGCCCGCATCAGCTCCTTGACGGAGTCGCGGGTCAGCCCGGGCACCAGCTGCACGGCCCCCGAGGGCACCTCGGTCGGCTCCAGCGCCGCCTGCATGATGGCGACCAGTGCGGTGTTGGAGGAGTAGGCACTCGAGGAGCCGCGCAGCATGACCGCGTTGCCGCTCTTGAGGCACAGCGCGGCGCCGTCGACGGTGACGTTGGGCCTGCCCTCGTAGATGATGCCGATCACGCCGAGCGGCACCCTGAGCTGGCGCAGCTCCAGGCCGTTGGGCAGGGTCGAGCCCCTGACCACCTCGCCGACGGGGTCGGGCAGGTCGGCGATGTCGCGCACGGGCCCGCGCGATGGCCTCGATCCTGTCCTCGTCGAGCCTGAGCCTGTCGATCATGGCCTCGGAGGTGCCGCCCTCGCGGGCCCTGTCCACGTCGAGGGCGTTGGCCTCGATGATCTCCTTGGCGCCCGCCACGAGAGCGTCGGCGATGGCGCGCAGTGCCCTGTCCTTGGCCGCCCGCGGCAGCGGGGCCAGCTCGGCGGCGGCCTCTCGCGCCGCATGGGCTACCTTCAGGAACTCCTCGGACATCGCGCCCTGCCTCTCACTAGCTGTGGGACTCCAGTATGACGATGTCGTCGCGGTGGATGAGCTCGCGTTCATATTCCGGACCGAGCGTGCTGGCCAGCTCTCTGGTGGAGCGTCCCATCAGGCCGGGGATCTCGCCCGCGTCGAAGTTCACCAGCCCGCGCGCCACCACGCGGCCGCGCGGTCCGCACAGGTCCACGGGGTCGCCCGCGGCGAAGTCACCCTCCACCGACACCACGCCCGCGGGCAGCAGCGACTTGCGGCGCGTGACGACCGCCTCGACCGCGCCCTCGTCCAGCGTGATCCGTCCGCGGCCGGTGGTCGCGTGCGCCAGCCACAGCAGCCTGGTGCCGGGGTGCCTGCCGCCCGGGTGGAAGAAGGTGCCGACGTCGGCGCCCGCCAGCGCCTGGGCGGCGTGCGCGGCGGCGGTGAGCACCACGGGCACACCCGCGCCCGTCGCGATGCGCGCGGCCTGCACCTTGGTGACCATGCCGCCGGTGCCGACCGCCGCGCCGTTCTTGCCCAGCTCGACGCCTGCCAGGTCGTCGGGGCCCCTGACCTCGGCCAGGCGTCTGGAGCCCGCCCTCGAAGGCGGGCCGTCGTAGAGCGCGTCGACGTCCGACAGCAGCACCAGCGCGTCGGCGTGGATGAGATGGGCCACCAGGGCAGCCAGCCGGTCGTTGTCGCCGAAGCGGATCTCGTCGGTGGCCACCGTGTCGTTCTCGTTGACGACCGGCATGATGCCCAGCTCCAGCAGCCTGCTCAGCGTGCGCTGCGCGTTGGCGTGGTGGGAGCGGCGCATCATGTCGTCGGCCGTCAGCAGTACCTGGCCGACGCGCAGGCCGTACCTGGCGAAGGAGGAGGTGTAGCGCGCGACCAGGACGCCCTGGCCGACGGAGGCGGCGGCCTGCTGGGTGGCCAGGTCGCGCGGGCGCGCCGACAACCCCAGCGGGCCGAGGCCGGCCGCGATCGCGCCCGAGGAGACGAGCACGATCTGCGTGCCGGTACGGCGCCGCGCCGCCAGCACGTCGACCAGCGCGTCGACCCTGTCGACGTCGATCACGCCCTGGGGGGTGGTGAGCGAGGAGGAGCCCACCTTGACGACGACCCTCGACGCTGAGCTGATCTGTTCGCGCACGAGCTGCACCCTATCCGAGCCTGTTGTCCGTCCCTCGCGGCCCCGAGTTGATCGACTCGGCGTTGAGCGTGGGCTGCCAGTCGAAGATGTAGCCGTCGTCCATCGAGCCGATGACCACCTCGGCGCCGGCCGTCGCCCCCGCCTTGACCAGCTCCTCCTCGACGCCCAGCCGCTCCAGGCGGTCGGCGAGGTAGCCCACGGCCTCGTCGTTGGTGAAGTCGGTCTGCCTGATCCAGCGCTCCGGCTTCTCGCCGGTGACCTGGAAGAGGTTGTCGTTGACCTTGCGGACCGCGAAGGTCGCCGCGCCGAGCTGCTTGGGCCGCAGCACCAGCCTGGTGGGCTCCTCGACCGGCCTGGCCGCTCTGGCTGCGGCCACCCACTCGCCCATGGCGAAGGTCAGCTCGCGCAGGCCCTCGTGCGTGGCGGCGGAGACGGTGAAGACCTTCAGCCCGCGCTCCTGCAGGTCGGCGCGGACGATGTCGGCCAGCTCCCTGGCGTCGGGCACGTCGGCCTTGTTGAGCACGACCATCCTGGGCCTGTCCTCGAGCTTGCCGTAGGCGTGCAGCTCGGCCTCGATCACCTCGTAGTCGGTGATCGGGTCGCGGCCCGGCTCCATGGTCGCGCAGTCGATGACGTGCACGAGCATGTCGCAGCGCTCCACGTGGCGCAGGAACTCGTGCCCGAGCCCCTTGCCCTGCGAGGCCCCGGGGATCAGCCCCGGCACGTCGGCCACCGTGAACACGGTCTCGCCTGCGGTGACCACGCCCAGGTTGGGGATCAGCGTGGTGAACGGGTAGTCGGCGATCTTCGGCCTGGCCGCGCTGAGCGCGGCGATCAGCGACGACTTGCCCGCGCTCGGGAAGCCCACCAGCGCCACGTCCGCGACGCTCTTGAGCTCCAGCATGACGTCGAGCGCGTCGCCGGGCTCACCGAGCAGCGCGAACCCGGGCGCCTTGCGCTTGGAGTTGGCCAGCGCCGCGTTGCCGAGCCCGCCGTGACCGCCCTGGGCGATCACGTAACGGGTGCCCATGCCGACGAGGTCGATCAGGACCTCACCGGTCTTGGCGTCCTTGACCACGGTGCCGTTGGGCACGGGAAGGACCACGTCGGCACCGTTGGCGCCCTCCCTGTTGCTGCCCTGCCCCTGCTTGCCGTTGTCGGCCTTGCGGTGCGGGCGACGGTGGTAGTCGAGCAGCGTGGCGGTGTTGGGGTCGACCTCGAGGATGACGTCGCCGCCCCTGCCGCCGTTGCCCCCGTCAGGGCCGCCGAGCGGCTTGAACTTCTCGCGGTGGACGGAGGCGCAGCCGTTCCCGCCGTCGCCTGCCCTGATGTGCAGGACCACCTGGTCCACGAAATCCGCCACAGCTCTTCTCTCCATCTTGTACGGCAGGCCGACCACGGCCCACCCTTGTCACGTGGCCGGCGCCCCTCCAGGGAGACGCTCCTGCGGCGCACGTGGCTGGCCACCGTTACGCGGTCGGTGCCGCGTGCCGTACCCGAGAGCCCCGCGGGACCCCCTGAACGCGAACGAGGGGTGGACCGGAACGATCCACCCCTCGTTACAACGTCCTGCGGCGGCGGATTTACTCCGCGACCGGGACGATGCTCACGGCGCGACGGCCGCGCTTGAGGCCGAACTGCACGTGGCCCGCGGCCAGTGCGAACAGTGTGTCGTCGCCACCACGACCGACGTTGTCGCCGGGGTGGAAGTGGGTGCCACGCTGACGAACGATGATCTCGCCCGCGTTGACCAGCTGGCCGCCGAAGCGCTTGACGCCCAGGCGCTGGGCGTTGGAGTCACGGCCGTTCCGGGTGGACGACGCGCCCTTCTTGTGTGCCATCTCTACAACTCCCGATCAGGCCTGGTTGATACCGGTGATCTTCACCTGGGTGTACCGCTGGCGGTGACCCTGGCGCTTCTTGTAACCGGTCTTGTTCTTGTACTTGAGGATGCGGATCTTGGGGCCCTTGGTCTCACCGAGAATCTCGGCGCTCACCAGGAACTTGCCCGCCTCCGTGGTCACGTCGCCATCGTTGACGACGAGCACCGTCGGCAGCGAAACCGAAGAACCAACCTCGCCGGCGACCTTGTCCACCTCGAGGACGTCACCGACGGAGACCTTCTGCTGCCTGCCGCCGCAACGAACGATCGCGTACACCGCGGAACCCTTCTGCTGACTCTCTGAATGCTGCGCCCGGCATTCGATTGCTGTCTGGAAACGACGAACCGAGTGGGCGCGCGAACAGGGCGCGTCACCGGACGCACCGATTGACTAGGTTACCGGATTCCCGGCCCCCGGTCGAACCGGCTGGATCGTCGGACAAGCCGGCCTCACCCGGTGGCGCCCCACCCCCGAAGGGGAGGTCACGCCGCCATGTGGGAAAAGCCGGCCCGGTTGGCGCCCCGCTGGGGCGGGGCGCCGCCGAAGACGGCGCTAATCGGCCGACTTGGCACGGCGGGAGCGTCTCCGCCCCCTGCCGGAAGTCTGGTTCGCCTGGTCGTCCTCCGAGCCGGGAACGTCTTCAAGCGCACCGGTCACGGTATCACGGCTGGCGGAGTCGTTGGCCGCGGAGACCTTCTCGGCGACCGCCTTCTCCACCGCCATCTTGCCCTGCGTGCCGCGCGGCTCCGGCTTGCCCTCGACCGGCTCGGCCGAGACGATCAGGCCCCGCCCGTTGCAGCACTCACACGGCGTCGAGAAGGCCTCCAGCAGGCCCTGTCCGACCCTCTTACGGGTCATCTGGACCAGACCGAGCGAGGTGACCTCCGCGACCTGGTGCTTGGTCCTGTCGCGCGCCAGGCACTCGAGCATCCGCCTCAGCACCAGGTCACGGTTGGACTCCAGGACCATGTCGATGAAGTCGATGACGATGATGCCGCCGATGTCGCGCAGCCTGAGCTGGCGGACGATCTCCTCGGCCGCCTCCAGGTTGTTGCGGGTGACGGTCTCCTCGAGGTTGCCGCCCTGCCCGGTGAACTTGCCGGTGTTGACGTCGACGACGGTCATCGCCTCGGTGCGGTCGATCACCAGCGAGCCGCCCGAGGGCAGCCACACCTTGCGGTCCATCGCCTTGGCCAGCTGCTCGTCGATCCTGTAGGTCTCGAAGACGTCGCCGTCCTCGTCCCACCTGGCCAGCCGGTCGGCCAGGTGCGGCGCGACGTACTTGACGTACTCCTCGACCGTGTCCCACGCGTCCTCGCCCTGCACGACCAGCGAGGAGAAGTCCTCGTTGAACACGTCGCGGACGACCCTGATGGTCAGGTCGGGCTCGGAGGACAGCAGCTCGGGCGGGCTGGCGGACTTGGCCTTCTTCTGGATGGCCTCCCACTGCGCCGACAGCCTGGCCACGTCGCGGCCGAGCTCCTCCTCGGAGGCGCCCTCGGCGGCCGTGCGCACGATCACGCCGGCGTTCTCCGGCATGACCTTCTTCAGGATGCTCTTGAGCCGCGTGCGCTCCTTGTCGGGCAGCTTGCGGCTGATGCCGGTCATCGACCCGTCGGGCACGTAGACCAGGTAGCGGCCGGGCAGCGAGATCTGGCTGGTGAGCCTGGCGCCCTTGTGGCCCATCGGGTCCTTGGTGACCTGCACCAGGACCGACTGGCCCGACTTCAGCGCCGCCTCGATGCGCTTGGGCTGACCCTCGAGCCCCGCGGTGTCGAAGTTCACCTCACCGGCGTACAGGACGGCGTTGCGCCCCTTGCCGATGTCGACGAAGGCCGCCTCCATCGAGGGCAGCACGTTCTGCACCTTGCCGAGGTAGACGTTGCCCACGTACGACTGGCTGGCCTCGCGGTTGACGTAGTGCTCGACGAGGATGCCGTCCTCGAGGACCGCGATCTGGGTGCGGTCGCCGTTGCGGCGCACCACCATCATCCGGTCGACGGACTCGCGCCTGGCGAGGAACTCCGACTCGGTGATGATCGGCGGCCTGCGGCGGCCCAGCTCGCGCCCCTCGCGGCGGCGCTGCTTCTTGGCCTCCAGGCGGGTCGAGCCGCGCACGCTCTGCACGCCGTCGGCGGAGGTGTCGAGCGCGCTCGACCTGCCGGTGCGCGGCGCGCGGATGCGCACGACGGTGTTGGGCGGGTCGTCGGTGGCCACCTCGGCGACCTCGTCGCCGCCCCTGCGCCGCCTGCGCCTGCGACGGCGTGAGCTGGAGCTCTCCTCCTCCTCGGCGTGGGCCTCCTCGGCCTCCTCGCCGCTGTCGTCGGACTCCTCCTGCTCGTCGGAGTCGTCGGAGTCGGACTCGTCGTCGCGCTCGCGCGACTTGCCCCTGCCCCTGCCGCCCCTGCGGCGGCGACGGCGACGGCTGCCGCCGTCGTCCTCGTGGTCGGTGTCGTCGGTGTCGTCGGTCTCGACGTCCTCGTCGGTCTCCTCGGCCTGCTCCTCGCCGAACTGCGAGTCGGCCTCGTCGGCCTGCGGCGGCTTCACCGGCTGCGGCGGCTCCACCCTGACAGGCTGGGCCTGGCTCGGGTCGGGCGCCTGGAACAGCGGCGTGAAGACGGCGGCGGGACGCTGGAAGGCGGCGCCGGTCTCCTGAGCCGCCTGCGGCGAGAGCCCGAACGGGTCGACGAACAGCGCGGGCCTGGTGACCGGCTCCTCGTCGAGGTCCTCACCGGCGGGCTCGTCGTCGAGCGGCTCGCTCTCCGGCAGCGTCTCGAGCAGTTCCTCGGCGACGACGGCCTCGACCGGCGACTCGGGCTCCTGCTCGGGCTCGGGCTTCTTGCGGGTGCGGCGCCGCTTGGGCGCGGCCTCCTCCACGACGGCCTGCTCGCCGGCCTGCTGCGCGGCGACGGGACCGGCGGCCTCCGCCTCGGTGTCGCCGGCCACGACCTGCGCAGGCACGGCCTCAGCCGCGCTCTCAGCGGCCTCTGCGGCCTTCTTGCTGGTACGGCGGCGCGTGGTCGTGGTGGCGGTCGACCTGGACCTGGTGGCCCGCTTCGGCGCGGGCTCCTCGACGACGACGCCTGCCGTACCCGAAGTCGTCGTCACGGACGCCTCGTCGGCCCCGCCGTCGGCTGGCGGAAAATCGGTTGACGCGGCCCCCGGACCCCCGGAAGCCTGCGTGGTGACCACTACCGCGGGAACGTCGTCGATCTCCGGCGGCGGGCCCGCGGGCCTGCTCGCCGCGCGCCGGCGCTTGGGCGTGGTGGGCTGTTGTGTTGTGTCCCCGTCAGGGCCATGGGCCCCGGCGTTGGGCTCGTTGTCGAGCATGCGGGCGCTCTCCCGTCAGCCCCCGGGCGCGTCGCCGCGCCGCGCAGGAGCCATCGTGTCTCGTTGTCCGCCCGCACCTTGCGAAAGGCGCGGGCGCCAAGTCCTGTCAGCGGTCGAGCCCTCCGAACCCCGCCACCGTGCGGGGCTCGCAAAGCCTTCCCAATCCATGAGGACGGGCTCATCGGACCGCCATGTCACGAGTGACGGCGGTCCCTCAGCACATTCCTCATTGACCGGCGCCGTGCGCGCCTGCCGGCTCCGCTTCGCCGCCGCGCATCGTGTCGCGGTCAAGGTCGAGCGGGTCGGCGGGTTCACCGGATACCGCGTCGAGCGGCCCCTGCGCCAGCCTGGTCACCTCGGGGGGGACCGGCGGCGCGAAGTCGGCCACAAGGCGCAGGCCCGTGAGCACGTCGTCGGGTCGAACGGCAGGCGTCATGTGCCGAACAACCATGCGCAGTATGACACACGACTGTCCGGGCACCTGAGCTGCAGTTCCTTCTGAAGCCAGTGTCAGCACCGCCTCGCGGGCGTCGAAACGCCGCATCCCCTTCTTGGTGAGGCGTTCGACCTCGACGGTGCCGGCGGTGAGGAACTTCTCCACCGCCACGCGCGCGAGCTCGGCGTCGGCGCCTGGCAGCCTCAGCTCCCATGCCGATCCCTCCAGCCGGTCGGCGAGCGCTCCCGAGCGCGCCTCGACGACGTCGATCACGTCGAGGCCGGGAGGGAGCGAGGCGTCGAGCTCCGCGCGGATCCTGTCGGGATCGCACGGCTCGGTCAGACCGAGCTCGAGATACTCGGCCTCGCTGGCGACACCGGTCGGCGCCGCCCCCGCGTAGGAGATCTTCGGATGGGGAGAGAAACCCGCGCTGAAAGCGACCGGAATGCCGGCACGGCGGACCGCCCTCTCGACGGCCCGCGAGATGTCGCGGTGGCTGGTGAAGCGCAGGCGTCCGCGCTTGGCGTAGCGCACGCGTAGGCGCTGCACCGTCGGCGCGGGCGGAGGCCCCTCGGGAACAGGCTTCAGAGCGTCGTCTTCCTTCCCGTGTCAGAGTTTCTTGGTTCCAGGATAAGGCCGTGTCTATACCACAGTAAGCGGCAGCAGTTTCTTACCTGTGGGACCGATCTGGATCTCGGTGCCCATCGTGGGGCAGACGCCGCAGTCGTAGCACGGGGTCCACCGGCAGTCCTCGACCTCCGTCTCGTTGACGGCGTCCTTCCAGTCCTGCCAGAGCCACTCGCGGTCGAGACCCGCGTCGAGGTGGTCCCACGGAAGGACCTCGTTCTCCTCGCGCTCGCGCGTGGTGTACCAGTCGACCCCGACCCCGGTCTTCTCCGCCGCCGCCATCCAGCGTTCGTAGGAGAAGTGCTCGCTCCAGCCGTCGAAACGGCCGCCGTCCTCCCAGACCGCCCTGATGACCGCGCCGACCCTGCGGTCGCCGCGCGAGAGCAGGCCTTCCACGATCGAGGGCTTGCCGTCGTGGTAACGGTAGCCGATGGCCTTGCCGTACTCCCTGTCACCGCGCAGCGACTCGCGCAGCGCCCTGAGCCGCCGGTCGACGGTCTCGTGGTCGGCCTGCGCGGCCCACTGGAACGGGGTGTGCGGCTTGGGCACGAACCCGCCGATGGAGACCGTGCAGCGGATGTCGCGCGAGCCCGTCGCCTCCCTGCCGGCCTTGATGACCTTCTTGGCCAGGTCGGCGATGCCCATCACGTCTTCGTCGCGCTCGGTGGGCAGGCCGCACATGAAGTAGAGCTTCACCTGCCGCCAGCCCTGGCTGTAGGCCGTGGTGACGGTGCGGATCAGGTCTTCCTCGGTGACCATCTTGTTGATCACCTTGCGCATGCGCTCGGAACCGCCCTCGGGAGCGAAGGTCAGGCCGGAGCGGCGGCCGTTGCGCGAGAACTCGTTGGCCAGGTCGATGTTGAAGGCGTCGACCCTGGTCGAAGGCAGCGAGAGCGAGGTGTTCGTGCCCTCGTAGCGGTCGGCCAGGCCCTTGGCGACCGCGCCGATCTCGGAGTGGTCGGCCGACGACAGCGACAGCAGCCCGACCTCGTTGAAGCCCGACTCGCGGATGCCGTTCTCGACCATCGCGCCGATCGTGGTGATCGACCGCTCGCGGACCGGGCGGGTGATCATGCCGGCCTGGCAGAACCTGCAGCCGCGGGTGCAGCCTCTGAAGATCTCGACGCTGAAGCGTTCGTGGACCGTCTCGGCCAGCGGGACCAGCGGCTTCTTGGGGTACGGCCACTCGTCGAGGTCCATGACGGTGTGCTTGTGCACCCGCCACGGCACGTTGGGCCTGTTGGGCGCGACACGCTTGATGCGCCCGTCGGGGTGGTACTCGACGTCGTAGAACTTGGGCACGTAGACCCCGCCGGACTCGGCCAGCCGCATGAGCAGCTCGTCGCGTCCTCCTGGGCTGCCCTCGGACTTCCACTCGCGGACGACCTCGCTGATGGCGATGGCGATCTGCTCGCCGTCGCCGAGCACGGCCGCGTCGAGGAAGTCGGCGATCGGCTCGGGGTTGAAGGCGGCATGCCCGCCGGCCAGCACGATCGGGTCGTCGTCACCGCGGTCGACGGCGGCGAGCGGGATGCCCGCCAGGTCGAGCGCGGTCAGCATGTTGGTGTAGCCCAGCTCGGTGGAGAACGAGACGCCGAGCACGTCGAAGGCGCGCACGGGGCGGTGGCCGTCCACGGTGAACTGCGGCACGCCCTCGGCGCGCATGAGCGCCTCGAGGTCGGGCCAGACCGAGTAGGTGCGCTCGGCCAGCGTGTCGGGCAGCTCGTTGAGGATCTCGTAGAGAATCGCCACGCCCTGGTTGGGCAGGCCCACCTCGTAGGCGTCGGGGTACATGAGCGCCCAGCGCACGGAGGCCTCGTCCCAGTCCTTCACCGTCGAGTTGAGCTCACCCCCGACGTACTGGATCGGCTTCTGCACCTTGGGCAGCAGCGCTTCCAGGCGTGGGAACAGTGACTCGACAGACATAGCACCAAGGGTAGTCGGTGTCAGAAGGACTGTTCCCTGATCCGGATGGCCTGGAGGAACCCGACGGCTATCAGGTTGGCGAAGGTGGAGGTGCCGCCGTAGGAGACGAACGGCAGCGGCAGGCCGGTGATCGGCATGATTCCGACCGTCATCCCGATGTTCACGAACGACTGGAAGCCCAGCCAGCACACGATCGAGCCCGCCACCAGCGTGCCGAAGCGGTCGTCGCACTGCTTGGCGATGTGCAGCCCGCGCAGCAGCACCACGCCCAGCAGGACCACCACCGTGACCGAGCCGAAGAAGCCGAACTCCTCGCCCGCCACCGTGAAGATGAAGTCGGTGTGCTGCTCGGGCACGAACCTGCCGGTCGTCTGCCCACCCTCGAACAGCCCCTTGCCGAACAGCTCGCCCGAGCCGATCGCGATCAGCGACTGGGTGCTGTTGTAACCGACCCCTCGCGGGTCGACGCCGGGGTCGATGAAGGCGGTGAACCGGGCCACCTGGTACGGCTCCAGCAGATCGAGCAGCCACACCGCCACCGCCGCCACCACCACGGAGAAGGCCAGCAGCAGGATCCACCGCTTCTGCACGCCCCCGAGGATCAGCGCGCCCGCGATGATCACCGCGAGCACCAGCGTGGTGCCGAGGTCGGGCTGGAGCATGACCAGGCCCATCGCCACCACCGCTGACAGCAGCGACAGCACCACGTCGAGCACGCGGGGCCTGTCGGTGCCCTCGGCGGGCTGGGCCAGCAGCATCGCCAGCATCAGCACCAGGCCCAGCTTGGCGAACTCCGACGGCTGGATGGCGAACCCGCCACCCAGCATGATCCACGAGTGCGACCCGTTGACCGTGGTGCCGACCGGGGTGACGACCAGCACCAGCCCGATCAGCGTCACCAGATAGACCACGGGCGCGTAGGCCCGCAGCAGCCGGTGGTCGACCATCGTCACCAGCCCGCACAGGACCGCGCCGATCGCCAGGTTGAGCATGTGCTTCTTGACCAGCCCCGTGGAGCCTGCCGCCCAGGTGCGGGTCGAGGACCACACCAGCAGCGTGCCGATCACGCACAACGCGGCGACCGCCACCAGCAGCACCCAGTCGATGCGCCACACGTTCGACTGCGCGCCCACCGCACGGGCGAAGGGATGACGGCGCTCCAGGAGCGTGCGGTCCATCATCGCGCCACCGTGCCGTCGCTCCTGATGGTCGGCAGCTTGGTGTCGGGGATCGCGGGAGGCTGCCCCTTGAGCCCGTAGATGCCCTCGTAGATCTCCCGTACGGCGGGCGCCGCCGTGGAGCCGCCCATGCCGCCCTGCGAGACCATGACCACGACCACGAAGCGCGGCTTGGAGGTCGGGGCGAACGAGGCGAACCACGAGGTGTCGGCCTTGCCCCACACCTCGGCCGTGCCGGTCTTGCCGCCGACCTTCACCTTGTCCATCGGGAAGCCCGCGAACGCGCCCGCCGCGGTGCCGTCCGAGGCCACCTGGCTGAGGGCGTTCTTGATGTAGGCCCGCTCGCTCGGGCTCAGCGGCAGCTTGCCCCTGACGGGGACGTCGATGCGCTTGACCACCTGGCCGCCCGGCCGTACCAGCGCCCATCCGATCCTGGGGCTGCGCAGCTTGCCGTCGCTGACCAGCGCCGCGTAGGCCGAGGCCAGCTGCAGCGGTGTGACCAGCACGTCACCCTGCCCGATGGAGAAGTTGGCCGCGTCACCGGGACGCAGCAGGTAGCCCTCCAGGCAGTTCTCGTGGGCCAGCTGCTTGAGGAAGGCCGCTCGCGACCTGTCGGTGACCTCCGGGTAGCCGATGCGCGCCCTGCGGCAGTTGTCGGCGCTCGTGGCCGCCCACAAATTCTTCTTCCACGTGCGGTCGGGGATGCGCCCCGCCGACTCCCCCGGCAGGTCGATGCCCGTCGGACGGCCGAACCCGAAGGCCCTCGCCATGTTGGCGAAGCGCTCCTTCGGCGGCTTCTTGGGCCGCAGACCGCCGTCCTTGATCCACTGCTCGTAGGCCGCCTTGTAGAAGATCGTGTCGCACGACTTCACCAGCGCCGTGTGCAGCGTCAGCGAGCCGAGCCCGATGCCGCGGAAGTTGTTGAACGCCCTGCTGCCCACCATGAACGAGCCGGGACAGCCGTACGTGCCGTTGATCGGGTAGCCCGCGCGCAGCATCGCCGAGACCGACGACACCTTGAACGTCGAGCCCGGAGCGAACTCCCCCTTGATGGCCCGCGAGACCAGCGGCTTGCCCGCGCGCTCCGACAGCAGGCGCTGGTACTCCTTCTCCGAGATGCCGCCCGTCCAGATCGCGGGGTCGTAGCCCGGCGCGCTGGCCAGCGCCACCACCCTGCCGGTGCGGGCGTCGAGCACGACGCCCGCCGCGCCGTCGGCCTTCGGGGCCTTCTTCATCGCCCCGTCCACGGCCTTCTCCACGATGTTCTGCACCCGCGCGTCCACGCTGGTGATGAGCGTGTCGCCGGGAATGGGCGCCACCTGCTTCTCCACGCCGAGCGCCTTGCCCATCCTGTCGACCTGCACCCGCCGCAGGCCTGGCGTCCCGCGCAGGTAGTGGTCGTAGATCGCCTCCACGCCGTCCCTGCCGACCAGGTCGACGCCGGAGAACCCGGCCTTCAGCCCTTCGCGCTTGTCCAGCTCGTCCTGGGTGACCGGCTGCAGGTATCCGAGCATCTGCGCGCCCGCCTTCCCTCCCGGATACTCCCGTACGGCCTGCACCTCGGCGGTCACGCCGGGGAACTCCTCCTGGCGCTCGAGGATCTGCAGCGCCTCGCGCGTGGTGGCCTTCAGGTCGATCGGGATCGGCTGGTACGGCGAGCCTGGCCAGCACGGCCTGGTCACCTTCGGCCCGCACGGCGTGATGCGGCGCTCCAGCAGCTTGACCGGGCTGCCGAGCACCTCGGACAGCCGCTTGAGCACGGCCGCGCCGCCGTCCTTCATCCTGATGAGCTCGGTCCTGTCGACCGACACCACCAGCGCCGTCCTGTTGCGTACCAGCGGCCGCCCCGAGGCGTCGAGGATCTGCCCCCGCACGGCCGGCACGACGACGGCCCTGGTCCTGGTCTCCGTGGCGGCGTGGACGAACTCGTCGCCGCGCAGAATCTGGACCTGCCACAGCCGTACGGCCAGCACCACGAGCATCGTCAGCACCAGCACGTGGAGCACGACGAGTCGGGTGCGCATGCGGATCACGCCGGGATCACCCGCGCTCGGTCGCCTGCCACCAGCCAGACCACCACGGGGGCCATCAGGAGCGAGTAGACCGCGGTCACCGGCAGCGACAGCGCCAGCGACGCGCTCGCCACGCGAGGGTCGGCGATCAGCCCCGCCACGGCCGCGGCCAGCAGCGGCGCCGCCAGCACGCACAGCACGACGGTCCAGACCGGCCCTCCGACGCCGCGCCCCGCCAGGTAGCCGACCACGGTGTAGACGAAGGCGTACTGCCCGAGCATGTGCGCGGTCGGCGGCGCCAGGTCGACCAGGATCCCCGTGCCGAACCCGATCACCGCGCCGGCGGCCGGCCCTCTGGCCAGCGCGACGCCGACCACGACGAGCAGGACCAGGTCGGGCACGCCGCCCGCGGGGAGCGAGAGCCTGTTGACGATGGTGAGCTGGAGCAGCAGGGCGGCGACCACCGCTATCGCGGCGATCACCGCTGACCGTCCCTGATGGGCAGTACCGCGTCGCGCGGGTCACGCTTGGGCGCGGCCACCACGACACCCACCACGTCGAGCCCGCTGAGGTTGGCGAAGGGGCGCGCGTAGGCGATGCGTGTCAGCTCCCCCGGCGTCGCCTCCACCTGCTCGATCACCCCGATCGGCACCCCCGGCACGTACGGCACGCCGCGCTGGGAACCGAAGCTGACGATGCGCGTGCCCGGGGTGAGCTGCGCGGTCGAGTCGAGCAGCCGGAAACGCACCAGCCTGCCGTACTCGCCCACGCCGTTGATGACACCGATCTCGTTGCCGCCCTCGAGGCGCGCGCCCGCCGAGGAGGCGGGGTCGCTCAGCAGCACCACGGTCGAGGTCCGCGCCGTGGCCTGCACGACCCTGCCGACCAGCCCGTCGGCGTTGACGACCGTCATCTCGGGCCGCACGCCGTCGTCGGTGCCCGCGTCGATCTCGACCGCGTCCTCGAAGCCGGGATGGCCCCTGCGGGCGATCACGCTGGCGGTGACGACCGTGAAGCCACCGCGCTGCGAGGTGCCGATCAGCCGGCGCAGCTCGGCCGAGCGGGCCTTGTCGAGGGCCGAGGCCGCCAGGTCGGCGCGGAGCCTGGCGTTCTGCCCCTCGAGCTCCTCGATCCTGCGCTGGGCGCTGGTGGAGTTCGCGACGGCGCTGACGAACTCCCCCACCGGCCGCGTGATGCCGGTGACGACCTGCTCGGCCGTGCCGAACAGCGAGGCGCCGACCCCGCGCGCGGGGCCCAGCGGCGAACTCACGCCCGTGCGGTGATCGATGGTCAGGACGACCAGTGCCGCGGTGAGCAGCAGACCGAGAATGAGCCGGGCCCGGCGCGTGTCCCTCATGTCAGTGACGCGGTTCCGGGACGAGCACGGAGCTGAGATCCTCGAACTCCTCCACGCACTTGCCCGAGCCGAGCGCGACCGAGTCGAGCGGATTCTCCACCATGTGCACAGGCATGCCTGTCTCGTCTCTCAACCGCTCGTCCAGCCCCTTGAGCAGCGCGCCGCCACCCGTCAGGGCGATGCCGCGGTCCATGAGGTCGCCCGACAGCTCGGGCGGGCACTTGTCGAGCGTGGTCTTCACCGCGTCGACGATGGAGTTGACCTGCTCCTCGATCGCCCTCCTGATCTCCTCCGCCGACACCACGATCGTCTTGGGCAGCCCGCTCACCAGGTCACGCCCGCGGATCTCGGCGTGGAGCTCGTCGTGAGAGGGACGGGCGGAGCCGATCGCCATCTTGATCTCCTCGGCGGTGCGCTCGCCGAGCATCAGGGAGTGCTCCTTCTTGGCGAAGGTGATCACCGCCTGGTCGAGTTCGTCGCCGCCGACCCTGATCGACTGGCTGGTCACCACGCCACCCATCGAGATGATCGCCACCTCGGTGGTGCCGCCGCCGATGTCGACGACCATGTTGCCGGTCGGCTCGTGCACGGGCAGCCCCGCGCCGATCGCGGCGGCCATGGGCTCCTCGACGATGTAGACCTTGCGCGCGCCGGCCTGGTATCCGGCCTCCTTCACCGCCCGCTGCTCGACACCGGTGATGCCACTGGGCACGGCGATGATGATGCGCGGCTTGGCGAAGTGCCGGCGCTTGTGGACGCGCTGGATGAAATAGCGCAACATCCGTTCTGTCACGTCGAAGTCGGCGATCACTCCGTCTTTGAGTGGTCGTACGGCCACGATGTTGCCGGGCGTGCGGCCGATCATCCGCTTGGCCTCGATCCCCACCGCCACGATCTTGCCCGTAGTGGTGTTGATCGCGACGACGGACGGCTCGTTGAGCACGATTCCGCGGCCACGCACGTATACCAACGTGTTGGCGGTGCCAAGGTCGACCGCCATGTCACGGCCGAGAAAGGCGAGCTTGCTGCCCATGGGGAACGAGCCTTCCGTAACGTCGTCCGCTAATAATTACGGATCGCATTCGAATCGTAACGTGACGTACCCACCTGGGAGAGCAATGACCGCTGACGGCCCACAAAAAACTCCCCGCCTCTTCGCCACCGCCCGTTTGCCCACATAGCCCACTTCGGCAACGGCACCACCTCATCGCCTGGGGCGAAGGTCACCAGGTGCCGGCGACTGTAATGTCACCCCAAACCCCGCCCAGATCTCTCCCACGCCCGCCGAACCTCACTTTTCCGAATCCGACCGAAGAAAGGTCCGCCTTACAGCCCACGTCCGCCGGAATCCCCCGCGCTCCGCTCCCCGCCCCCGGAAACCCCCGCGCCCCGCTCCCCGACCCTGGAAGCCTTTCCCCGCGCCCCGAGCCCCGCTCTCCCCCACTCGAAGCCTCGCCGCACCGCTCCAACCCGAAGCCTTGCCTTCGCCCTGCGCCGCCCGAGCCCGAAAGCCCACGGCAAGCCCGGAGCTTTGCCCCGCGCCCTGAGCCCCGCTCTCCAGAACCAGGGGCATTCCCCCGCGCTATGAGCCGCCCCCGCCTTGGGCCGCCTGGCTCCCTCGGGCAGTCCTCCCACCTCCCGCCTTGAGCCGCCTCGGCTCCCCTCGGACAGTCCACCCACCTCCGGCCGCGGCTCCCCCGCGGCCCTGGAGGCCTCGCCGCCCTGGCTCGGCGTGGTCCGTAGCGGCGCCCGGCCTGCGGGTCTCGAGGAGCGTCCCCTGGACAGAGCCCGGCCGGTGAGCACGGGGGCGCTTGGGCGGGCTTGCCGTACACAACAAAAAACGCCGACCCGCACCAAGCGGGCCGGCGTTCAGAGGGACCTCTAGAAGCGGTCCGGGAAGAAGATCTTGATCTCACGGGCAGCGGACTCGGGCGAGTCGGACCCGTGGACGACGTTCTCGCCGATCTCCAGCGCGTGGTCGCCGCGGATCGTGCCGGGAGCCGACTTCACCGGGTCGGTCAGGCCGGCCAGCGAACGGAAGGCCTCGATCGCGCGCGGGCCCTCGACCACCAGCGCCACCAGCGGCGCGGAGGTGATGAACTCCACCAGCTCGCCGAAGAACGGCCGCTCGGAGTGCTCGGCGTAGTGGGCCTTGGCGGTCTCGGCGTCGAGGTGGCGCAGCTCCATGGCCGCGATCTTGAGGCCCTTGCGCTCGATACGAGCGATCACGTCACCGATGAGACCGCGCTTCACCCCGTCGGGCTTGATCAGGACAAGAGTGCGCTCGGACACTGGTGGTTCTCCTTTGAACTGGATGTCTTGGTCGCGAAATGCGGCGAACGCGCGAAGCTTACCGCCCCCACACGAATTCCCCGTGCTCGACGGCGCTCACCTAGTCGGGCTCGGAGTCTTCGGGCGACTGCGTGGGCGGCGGGACGACCGGTGTCGACCCCGTCCCTTCACCCTGCCGCTCAGGTTCGTCGCCGCCGGTCGAGCCCCCATCCGCCGACGAACCGCCCACGGAGCCCCCGCCGCCGGAGGGGCCGTCTCCCGACCCCTTGCCGACCTGGGAACCTGCCGCCCAGGCCCTGCCTGCCGAGGAGCCATCCGCCGAGCCCCTGCCTGCCGGGGAACCGTCCGCAGAGGCCCTGCCTGCCGGGGAACCGTCGGGTGAGGCGCCGTCCGGGACGCCGTCGCGCGGGACGGCGTCCCCGGAGCCGCCCTCGCCCGACGTCGTGCCGCCGGAAGCGCGCTCCCCCGAGGCCGCCGACGAGTGAGACGCCCCGGCCGACGGCCTCACGCGCGCGGCCGGCACGCGAGGGATCTCTCCCGTGGGAGCGTCCTTCTCCTCGTCCCCTACCGATTCGTCCCCCTGCCCGCCGGACAGGGTGCCGACAGGATCACCCGCCTCGTCAGCCCTGCCGTCGGAGCCCGCGGCCCCTGGCCGCTCCAGGCCATGGCTTTGATCGGTCTCCACCGTCGGCAGCGTGTCGTACGGCCTGCGCCCTGCCGCCTCCGTCTGCCCGGACACCACCAGCACGTCGGACGCCCCGGCGGCGGGCACCGGCCTGCCAGGCGTCTCCGGGACCGCGCCACCGGCAGGCTCCGGAGCGCCGGAGCTCCGCATCGCGGTGCGCCGTCCGAGCAGCGCCGCCAGCATGATGACCGCCACCACCAGGAACCCAGCGATGAACACCCACAGGTGGAGCGCGCCCACGAACCTGTCGACCAGCTGCTGCGGCGACGTCGGCCTGCCCAGCAGCACCATCTGCACGCCTGTGCCGAGCAGGTACCCGGCCAGCACGCCGGGGAAGCACAGCGACAGCCCGTAGAGCGCGGCGCCTGGCCCCGTCATGCGCAGGGCGGCGGTCAGCGCCACCGCCGCGCCCACGGCCAGCAGCACGAACGGCAAGATCAGCGTGAGGCCCTCGCTGGCAGGGACCATCACCCGCACCGCGCACAACCCCAGCACGACCGTGACGAGCCCCGCCCCTGACAGCTTCTGCATCGAGGCCCTGTCGAGCAGCCCGACGACCAGCGCCGCCGCCGCTCCCGCCACCGCGCAGACGAGGAACGGCAGCCACAGGCCCTTGAGACCAGGGCCGCCCACCCCGCCCAGCTCCATGTATGTGACCTGAGCGGCCGTCGGCAGCACGACCACGCCGACGGCGAGCATCGCGTAGGACAGAGTGCGCCCCGCGAGCCCCTCGAACGTGCCGATCGAGGCCAGAGTGAGCAGCGCCGCGATCGAGAACAGCGCCGCCAGGATGACCAGCGGAGGCGGCCACCCGAACGTGGTGCCGATGGCCAGCACGGCCAGGCCCGCGGCGGGCACGGCGGTCAACGTCAGCTTGCTGCGCTCGATGGCCCGGGGCCCCGGCGTGCTCATGGCGCCCGTCGCCACGCTGAGTGCGAGGTAGATCGCGGCCAGCGTGAGCGCGACCCCGGTCAACATCGGGTACGGCTGCAGCGTGACCCGCCAGTCGCGCGCGTTGTCGAGCGGCAGCAGCGCCAGCGCCTGAGCGGCGAGGAGGCTGACCGCCAGCATGCCCGTCCACAGCGCCCGCAGCAGCGGCGCCCGCTCCCACGCCGCCATCAGCAGCGCGGGGATCAGCAGGCCGGCGCCCACCCCGTGGACGACTCGCAGCACGCCCACGACGAGCGCGGAGCCCGCGAACCCGCCCGCCGCGTCGGCCGCCGCCAGCACGGCCAGGCCGACGAGCAGGATGGGGGCCGCCTTCATGCGCTGCACCAGCACCGCGGCGAGCGGCACTGTGAGCATCATCGCGGGCAGGGCGAGCCCGTGTGCCCTGATGAGGCCGAGCTTGTCCATGTCGGCGGGCAGCAGCCCGGCGACGAGCGAGACGGTGTTGGGGATCGCGAGGATCGCCAGGGGCAGCGCCGCGACGATCAGCAGCCCGAGTATGAGGTCAAGCAGCCAGGAGTGCCTGGTGCCTGTGAGGGGTCCGGCGAGGCCGACGGCCTGGGACCGCTCGATGGGGGGGACGGCCATGTTCGCCGACTTTAGCGGGAAGTCACGCCTTCGACACGGCGAGCGACGAATATCGCCGTGATCCACAGCGCCGCGAAGATCGCCCCGAGGAAGAACATCATGGGCACGAGGAAGCCCGTGGCGATGGCCAGCACCTGCACCAGGCTGCCGACCACGTACCCGGAGGGCCGCTTGAGCAGCCCCGCGGCGACCACGCACAGCACGGCCAGCCCGATGCCCACAGTGACGGCCACGGGCACGGGAACGCCCTGGATCCTGATGGCCACCGGGGTGATCAGCGCCACCACGATCGCCTGCATGCCGAGGACGCTCGCGCCCAGCCGCCGCATGCCGGGGGTCACCTCGAAGTTCATGGCCTGTCCACCTTCAGCAGCAGGCGCGCGTCGCCCGCGGTGACCACGGAGCCCGTGATGAGCACGCCGGTCCCGCTGAACTCGCCGGCCGCGTCGGCGATGCCGATGCCCCTGTCGATGGCGTCGTCGAGCCGTTCGACCACGTGGACGCGGTCCTCGCCGAACATGCCCACGGCCAGCTCGGCCAGCTCCTCCAGAGGCATCGAGCGGGGCGAGGAGTTACGGGTGACGACGATCTCCTCCAGTATCGGCTCCAGGAGCTCGAGGAGCGCGCTGACGTCCTTGTCCGCCATGACCGCCACGACGCCGATCACCTTGGCGAAGTCGAAGGACTCGTGGAGGCCGTCGAGCGTGGCCTCCATGCCTCCGGGGTTGTGGGCGGCGTCGATGATGACCGTGGGACTCGTGCGGACCACTTCCAGCCGTCCGGGTGAGGACGCCTGGGCGAAGGCCTGCCGTACGAGCTCGACGTCGAGCGGGTCGTCACCCCCTGTGAGGGCTTCCACGGCCGCCAGGGAGCACACGGCGTTGCTCGCCTGGTGTGCGCCGTACAGAGGGAGGTAGACGTCCTCGTAGACGCCCTTGAGGCCGCGCAGGGTGAGCAGCTGGCCGCCGAGCGCCACCTCGCGGCTCAGTACACCGAACTCGAGCCCTTCACGCGCCACGACGGCGCCCACCTCGACCGCCCTGCGCATGAGCACCTCGGCGGCCTCCAGGTCCTGCTGGGCGAAGATCGTGGTGGAGCCCGCCTTGATGATGCCCGCCTTCTCCCCCGCGATGGAGGGGATGTCGGGCCCGAGCCTGTCGGTGTGGTCCAGCGAGATCGGCGTGATGACGGAGACGGCCGACTCCACCACGTTGGTGGCGTCCCAGCTGCCGCCCATCCCCGTCTCGATCACCGCGACGTCGACCGGCGTGTCCGCGAAGGCGGCGTACGCCATGGCCGTCAGCAACTCGAAGAACTGGATGCGCCGGCCCTGGGTGTCGGTCAGCTCGACGTACGGGGCGATCTCCTCGTACACCTCCGCGAACCGCTCCTCGCTCAACGGCTCGCCGTCGACCACGATGCGCTCGCGCATCGAGACCAGGTGCGGGCTCGTGAACCGCCCGACCCGCAGGTTGCGCTCCCTGAGCAGCACCTCGGTCAGCCGCGCCGTGCTGGTCTTGCCGTTCGTTCCCGCGATGTGCACGACGGGGTAGGCCTGTTGTGGGGAGCCGAGCAGGTCCAGAAGGGCCACGATTCTGTCCAGCGTCGGCTCGAAGTCCCACTCGACGCCGCGTTCCATGATGGCCCGCTCGACCGCACGATAATCCACCTGACAAGCCTATCCGCTCCTGCCGCCGGCCCTTCCCCCGCCCGCGCCACGTGCGCCCACCTGGCTTTCCCCACGCCCCGCGCTTCGCACGGTCTGGGTGCAGCGCGGAGAGACGCGAGCGGACGGGACGAGCGCACGCATCCGAGTCTTCCCCAGGCCCCGCGTTCGCACGGTCTGGGCGCAGTGCGAAGAGACGCGAGCAGACGGAACGAGCGCACGCATCCGAAGCCCGCCTGGGCAACAGAAAAGACCCCGAAAATGCAGAAAGGGCCCCACCCAACGGGTGAAGCCCTTCCACACAAAGATTGCGCGGCGGCGACCTACTCTCCCACACCCTCCCGAGTGCAGTACCATCGGCGCTGCAGAGCTTAACTTCCGGGTTCGGAATGTAACCGGGTGTTTCCTCTGCGCTATAACCGCCGCAACCCTACGAGACCATTTGTTGTCTCAGAATTGCTTAGTGGACGCGAGCAACAGTGCTTAATGAAAAGCGTGCTTTGTGGTCAAGTCCTCGGCCTATTAGTACCGGTCAGCTCCACACGTTACCGTGCTTCCACCTCCGGCCTATCAACCCGGTCGTCTACCGGGAGCCTTACCCACTCACGTGGTGGGAGACCTCATCTCAAGGCGAGCTTCCCGCTTAGATGCTTTCAGCGGTTATCCCTTCCGAACGTAGCCAACCAGCCGTGCACCTGGCGGTACAACTGGCACACCAGAGGTTCGTCCGTCCCGGTCCTCTCGTACTAGGGACAGCCCCTTTCAAGTCTCCTGCGCGCGCAGCGGATAGGGACCGAACTGTCTCGCGACGTTCTAAACCCAGCTCGCGTACCGCTTTAATGGGCGAACAGCCCAACCCTTGGGACCTACTCCAGCCCCAGGATGCGACGAGCCGACATCGAGGTGCCAAACCATCCCGTCGATATGGACTCTTGGGGAAGATCAGCCTGTTATCCCCGGGGTACCTTTTAGCCGTTGAGCGACGGCGCTTCCACATGCCACCGCCGGATCACTAGTCCCAGCTTTCGCTCCTGCTCGACCCGTCAGTCTCACAGTCAAGCTCCCTTGTGCACTTACACTCAACACCTGATTGCCAACCAGGCTGAGGGAACCTTTGGGCGCCTCCGTTACTCTTTAGGAGGCAACCGCCCCAGTTAAACTACCCACCAGACACTGTCCCCGATCCGGATCACGGACCAGAGTTAGACGTTCAAAACGACCAGAGTGGTATTTCACCAATGACTCCACCCGAACTAGCGTCCGAGCTTCACAGTCTCCCACCTATCCTACACAAGACGTTCCAAACGCCAATGTCAAGCTGTAGTGAAGGTCCCGGGGTCTTTCCGTCCTGCTGCGCGTAACGAGCATCTTTACTCGTAGTGCAATTTCGCCGGGTCTGCGGTTGAGACAGCGGGGAAGTCGTTACGCCATTCGTGCAGGTCGGAACTTACCCGACAAGGAATTTCGCTACCTTAGGATGGTTATAGTTACCACCGCCGTTTACCGGCGCTTAAGTTCTCACCTTCGCTGTGTTGCCACAGCTAAGCGGTCCCCTTAACGTTCCGGCACCGGGCAGGCGTCAGTCCGTATACATCGTCTTACGACTTCGCACGGACCTGTGTTTTTAGTAAACAGTCGCTTCCCCCTGGCCACTGCGACCCCCACCAGCTCAGAAAGCTAGTTTCGTCACCAGCAGAGGTCCCCCTTCTCCCGAAGTTACGGGGGCAATTTGCCGAGTTCCTTAACCACAGTTCACCCGATCGCCTCGGTATTCTCTACCTGACCACCTGAGTCGGTTTAGGGTACGGGCCGCCACAACACTCGCTAGAGGCTTTTCTCGGCAGCATAGGATCATCCACTTCGCCACAATCGGCTCGGCATCACATCTCAGACTATATGAGGGACGGATTTGCCTATCCCTCGCCCTACATGCTTACCCCAGGAACAACCATCGCCTGGGTTGGACTACCTTCCTGCGTCACCCCATCGCTTACCTACTACCCGATCGGATCGAGCGTTCAGCCTCACCACTTGTCCCGAAGGACGCTGCGGGGCTTAAGGACTCTTAGCATCACGAGGTTCGATATGGGCGTGTTAAAGCGGGTACGGGAATATCAACCCGTTGTCCATCGACTACGCCTGTCGGCCTCGCCTTAGGTCCCGACTTACCCTGGGCGGATTAGCCTGGCCCAGGAACCCTTGGTCATTCGGCGGCAGGGTTTCTCACCCTGCATTCGCTACTCATGCCTGCATTCTCACTCGCACAGCCTCCACAACTAGATCACTCTGCTGCTTCGCCGGCTGCACGACGCTCCCCTACCCATCAACAAGAACACGTTCTCATCAATGCCACGACTTCGGCGGTGTACTTGAGCCCCGCTACATTGTCGGCGCGGAATCACTTGACCAGTGAGCTATTACGCACTCTTTCAAGGGTGGCTGCTTCTAAGCCAACCTCCTGGTTGTCTCTGCGACTCCACATCCTTTCCCACTTAGCACACGCTTAGGGGCCTTAGTCGGTGATCTGGGCTGTTTCCCTCTCGACTACGGAGCTTATCCCCCGCAGTCTCACTGCCACGCTCTCACTTACCGGCATTCGGAGTTTGGCTGACGTCAGTAACCTTGTCGGGCCCATCGGCCATCCAGTGCTCTACCTCCGGCAAGAAACACGTGACGCTGCACCTAAATGCATTTCGGGGAGAACCAGCTATCACGGAGTTTGATTGGCCTTTCACCCCTACACACAGGTCATCCCCCAGGTTTTCAACCCTGGTGGGTTCGGTCCTCCACGAGGTCTTACCCTCGCTTCAACCTGCCCATGCGTAGATCACTCCGCTTCGGGTCTACAGCATGCGACTCAAACGCCCTATTCAGACTCGCTTTCGCTACGGCTCCCCCACACGGGTTAACCTCGCCACACACCATAACTCGCAGGCTCATTCTTCAAAAGGCACGCAGTCACATCACACACCAGCAAGCTGATGTAAGCTCCTACGGCTTGTAGGCACACGGTTTCAGGTACTATTTCACGACCCCTCACCGGGGCACTTTTCACCTTTCCCTCACGGTACTAGTGCACTATCGGTCATCAGGGAGTATTTAGGCTTACCAGGTGGTCCTGGCAGATTCACACAGGATTTCTCGGGCCCCGTGCTACTTGGGATCCCCTCAAACAGTCGACAAGGTTTCGCCTACCCGGCTCTCACGGTCTACGGCAGCCCTTCCCAGAGCTTTCAACTACCCCATCGATTTCTCACTGTTCGACCGATCGGCAGATCGATCAAGAGGGTCCCACGACCCCGAACATGCAACGCCTGCCGGCTATCACACATGCCCGGTTTAGCCTCATCCGCTTTCGCTCACCACTACTCACGGAATCACTGTTGTTTTCTCTTCCTACGGGTACTGAGATGTTTCACTTCCCCGCGTTACCACCAACCGCCCTATACATTCAGGCGGAGGCAACACCACATGACTGGTGCTAGGTTTCCCCATTCGGACATCCCCGGATCAACGTCTGGTTGGCGACTCCCCGAGGCTTAACGCAGCCTCCCACGTCCTTCATCGGCTCCTGATGCCAAGGCATCCACCGTGTGCCCTAAAAAACTTGGCCACAAAGATGCTCGCGTCCACTATGCAAATCTCAAACAACAAACAGCAACCACATCCCGACCCGGCAAAACGCCCGGCCGTTCCATGGCCCTGCATGAGGCGGAACAGAAAGGATCAGGCCACCATGCGAAACCCGCAGCGGGTGGCCCCATGATCCGGTCCGTTTCCTCAGGACCCAACAGTGTGTCCGGCACCTCGTAACCCCTGTCACCCTCGTTCCCACTCCCGGCAAGCCGGGCGGTACCAGACGGGCAGCGATCACGCTGAACCGAGTAGCCAGTGCTCCACTAATGAGCTGCCGAGCATCAGACGTTCGCTGATGACCTCGACGTAGACCGAAGACTCGCGCCTTCGACCAGCTGCTCCTTAGAAAGGAGGTGATCCAGCCGCACCTTCCGGTACGGCTACCTTGTTACGACTTCGTCCCAATCACCAGCCCCACCTTCGACCGCTCCCCCCAGCAAGCTGGTTGGGCCACGGGCTTCGGGTGTTGCCGACTTTCGTGACGTGACGGGCGGTGTGTACAAGGCCCGGGAACGTATTCACCGCAGCGTTGCTGATCTGCGATTACTAGCGACTCCGACTTCATGGGGTCGAGTTGCAGACCCCAATCCGAACTGAGACCGGCTTTTAGGGATTCGCTCCACCTCACGGTATCGCAACCCTCTGTACCGGCCATTGTAGCATGTTTGCAGCCCAAGACATAAGGGGCATGATGACTTGACGTCATCCCCACCTTCCTCCGAGTTGACCCCGGCAGTCCCCCATGAGTCCCCAGCACGCCGAAGCGCCTGCTGGCAACATGGAGCAAGGGTTGCGCTCGTTGCGGGACTTAACCCAACATCTCACGACACGAGCTGACGACAGCCATGCACCACCTGTCACCCAGTCCGAAGAGGGCCACATCTCTGCAGCTTTCCGGGCGATGTCAAGCCTTGGTAAGGTTCTTCGCGTTGCGTCGAATTAAGCAACATGCTCCGCCGCTTGTGCGGGCCCCCGTCAATTCCTTTGAGTTTTAGCCTTGCGGCCGTACTCCCCAGGCGGGGCGCTTAATGCGTTAGCTCCGGCACGGAGATCGTGGAAGATCCCCACACCTAGCGCCCAACGTTTACAGCGTGGACTACCAGGGTATCTAATCCTGTTCGCTCCCCACGCTTTCGCTCCTCAGCGTCAGGTAAGGCCCAGAGAACCGCCTTCGCCACCGGTGTTCCTCCTGATATCTGCGCATTTCACCGCTACACCAGGAATTCCGTTCTCCCCTACCTACCTCTAGCCAGCCCGTATCCACCGCAGACCCGCAGTTAAGCTGCGAGCTTTCACGGCAGACGCGACAAGCCACCTACGAGCTCTTTACGCCCAATAATTCCGGACAACGCTTGCGCCCTACGTATTACCGCGGCTGCTGGCACGTAGTTAGCCGGCGCTTCTTCTGCAGGTACACGTCAACTTCGTCCCTGCTGAAAGAGGTTTACAACCCGAAGGCCGTCATCCCCCACGCGGCGTCGCTGCGTCAGGCTTTCGCCCATTGCGCAATATTCCCCACTGCTGCCTCCCGTAGGAGTCTGGGCCGTGTCTCAGTCCCAGTGTGGCCGGTCGCCCTCTCAGGCCGGCTACCCGTCGTCGCCTTGGTAGGCCACTACCCCACCAACAAGCTGATAGGCCGCGAGCCCATCCCCAACCGAAAAGACTTTCCACCACCACCCGATGCCGGGGGCGGTCGTATCCGGTATTAGACCCAGTTTCCCGGGCTTATCCCAGAGTCAGGGGCAGGTTGCTCACGTGTTACTCACCCGTTCGCCGCTCGAGTACCCCGAAGGGCCTTTCCGCTCGACTTGCATGTGTTAAGCACGCCGCCAGCGTTCGTCCTGAGCCAGGATCAAACTCTCCAAACAATGTTTGAGAATTTCTCCCGGCTGAAACATGAATGTTCCAACCAAAGGAATCCGTCCAATGGACGGGGTTGTGCATCATGCACTGGCTTTTAACACACTGTTGAGTTCTCAAGAAACGGACGCATTCACCGTCACCCACCCGGTGGCACTCGCTTCGTTATGTCTCCATCTTAGCAGATCACCCGATTTGGTGTCAAACCGGTCAAACCTGTCTAAAGTTTCGACGGCCCGTCTCCGGGACAACCCTCTCAACTTACTCGAGCATTCGGTCCTTGTCCAATCGCGTGGACGCGGCCCGAAGATCGGGAGTGAGTCAGAGGATGTTCAGAGCCTAGCAGCCCCTCTGCGGGCTTCGTCCCGAAGCCGCTGTGGATCGCTGCCCTGCGTTGAAAACTGTAGCAGCAGCCCGCGCCCGCGAGACCCAACTTCGGTAACGAATGGGTCTTCCCCCGGTGCGCGTTCCTCAAACACACCGAAGGCCCGAAGTCGTGAGACGACTCCGGGCCTTCGAGGGTCCTGTGGGTCAGCCCGCCGGCAGCGCCGCCAGTTGCCCCTCCAGACGGGCGATGTCGGCGGCGGAGGACTCGGCCCTGGCCCTGACCTTAGCCACCACGTCGTCAGGCGCCTTGGCCATGAACTGCTCGTTGCCGAGCTTCGCCGCCACCTGGGCGGCGTCCTTGCGCGCCACGGCCAGGTCCTTCTCCAGCCGCTTGCGCTCGGCGGCCACGTCGATGGTGCCCGCCGTGTCGAGCTGCACGGTCACCCCCGCGACCACCAGCGAAGCCGTCGCCGCGAAAGTCTCCGACGGCTCCTGCAGCCGCAGCAGCGACCTGATCGCCGCCTCGTGCTCCGCCAGAGCCGTACCCGACAAGGAGAGCCTGGCCGCCACCTTCTGACCCGGCTTGAGCCCCTGGTCGGAGCGGAAGCGACGGATCTCGGTCACCAGCTCCTGCACCGCGAGGATCTCCGCCTCCGCTGCGGGGTCGGCGTAGCGGGCGTCGGCCACCGGCCAGGTGGACACGACGACGGACTCGCCGCCGGTCACCGCGCGCCAGAGCTCCTCGGTGACGAAGGGCACCAGCGGATGCAGCAGCCGCAGCAGGGCGTCGAACACGTGGCCGAGCACCAGGCGGGTGTCCTCCAGCCCCTGCGAGAGCTGGACCTTGGCCAGCTCGAGGTACCAGTCGCAGACCTCGTCCCACGCGAAGTGGTAGAGCAGGTCGGAGGCCTTGGCGAACTCGAACTCCTCGAACGCCGCGTCGGCCTCGCCGATGACTGTCTGGAGCCGCGAGAGGATCCAGCGGTCGGCCGCCGTCAGCGAGTCGGGCAGCTCTCCGACCGCCGCGCCGTTCATCAGCGCGAAGCGGGTGGCGTTCCAGATCTTGTTACAGAAGTTGCGCGAGCCGGCCGCCCAGTCCTCGCTGACCGCGACGTCGGAGCCGGGGTTGGCGCCGCGCAGCAGCGTGAAGCGGGTGGCGTCGGCCCCGTAGCGCTCGATCCAGTCGAGCGGGTCGACCACGTTGCCGAACGACTTCGACATCTTCTTGCCGAACTGGTCGCGGACCATGCCGTGCAGGGCGACCGTGCGGAACGGCGGCTGGCCGTCCATGGCGTACAGACCGAACATCATCATCCTGGCGACCCAGAAGAAGAGGATGTCGTAGCCGGTCACCAGCACGGAGGTCGGGTAGAAGCGCGCCAGCTCCGGTGTCTTCTCCGGCCAGCCCAGGGTCGAGAACGGCCACAGCCCCGAGGAGAACCAGGTGTCGAGCACGTCGGGGTCCTGGACGTAGCCCTCGGGCGCCGACTCGTCGGGGCCGAGGCACACGACCTCGCCCGCCGGGCCGTACCAGACGGGGATCCTGTGTCCCCACCACAGCTGGCGCGAGATGCACCAGTCGTGCATGTCGTCGACCCAGTCGAAGTAGCGCTTGGCCAGCTCCGGCGGGTGGATGCGGGTGCGGCCGTCGCGGACGGCGTCGCCCGCGGCCTTGGCCAGCGGCGAGACATTGACGAACCACTGCAGCGAGAGCCTCGGCTCGACGACGGTCTTGCAGCGCGAGCAGTGGCCGACGGCGTGCAGGTAGGGGCGCTTCTCCGCGACGATCAGCCCCTGCTGGCGCAGCGCGGCGACCACGGCGGGCCTGGCCTCGAACCTGTCGAGCCCCTGGAAGGGGCCGTGCGCGGTGATGACGCCGCGCTCGTCCATGACGGTCAGCGACGGCAGCGAGTGTCGTCGGCCGATCTCGAAGTCGTTGGGGTCGTGCGCGGGGGTGACCTTCACGCAGCCGGTGCCGAAGGCGGGGTCGACGTGCTCGTCGGCGACGATCGGGATCCTGCGCCCGGTCAGCGGCAGCTCGACCGTGGTGCCGATCAGGTGGGCGTAGCGCTCGTCGCTCGGGTGGACGGCCACGGCGGTGTCGCCCAGCATCGTCTCGGGGCGCGTGGTGGCGACCACGATCTCGTCGGAGTAGCGGATCGAGACGAGCTCGCCCTCGTCCTCGCTGTGCTCGACCTCGATGTCGGACAGCGCGGTGAGACAGCGGGGGCACCAGTTGATGATGCGCTCGGCGCGGTAGATCAGCCCGTCGTCGAAGAGCCGCTTGAAGATCGTCTGGACGGCGCGCGAGAGCCCCTCGTCCATGGTGAAGCGCTCGCGCGACCAGTCGACGCCGTCGCCCAGCCGCCTCATCTGACCGAGGATCCTGCCGCCCGACTCGTCCTTCCACTGCCAGACGCGTTCGATGAACGCCTCACGGCCGAGGTCGTGGCGGGACAGCCCCTCCTTGCCGAGCTCGCGCTCCACGACGTTCTGCGTGGCGATGCCCGCATGGTCCATGCCCGGCAGCCAGAGCGTCTCCATGCCCCTCATGCGGGCCCTGCGGCTGAGCGCGTCCTGGATGGAGTGGTCGAGCGCGTGGCCGATGTGGAGCACGCCCGTCACGTTGGGCGGGGGCAGCACGATGGAGTACGGCTCACGCCCGCTGCCCGGGTCCGCGCCGAAGTATCCGCCTGATACCCATCGCTCGTAGCTCTGGGTCTCGACGTCGGCGGGTGTGTACTGGGTAGGCAGCTCTGGCGTTGTCACGCGGTCAAGTTTAGGGACCTCGGGCGACTTCCGTGGAATCGTCGCCCGCGAGTCAGACGGCGAGGCCCCCGGAGTGGACTCCGGGGGCCTCGCCGTGTGAAGCGTGGTTCAGGCAGACTTCTCGCGCGGTGTGCGCTGCTGCTTGGCCGCCAGCTGGTCGCGCGGGACCAGCGTGGGGATCGCGTGCTCCAGCACGGAGTCGCGCGTGATGACCACGCGGGCGACATCCTCCCTGGAGGGCACCTCGTACATCACCGACAGGAGCACCTCCTCCAGGATGGCCCGCAGGCCTCTGGCGCCCGTGCCGCGCAGGATCGCCTGGTCGGCGATGGCCTCGAGCGCGTCGTCGGTGAACTCCAGCTCCACCCCGTCGAGCTCGAACAGCTTGCGGTACTGCTTGACCAGGGCGTTGCGGGGCTCGGTGAGGATCTGGATGAGCGCCTCGCGGTTGAGGTTGTGCACCGAGGTGATGATCGGCAGACGCCCGACGAACTCGGGGATCATGCCGAACTTGAGCAGGTCTTCGGGCATCACGTCGCCGAAGATGTCGGAGGAGTCGATCTCCTCCTTCGAGCGGATGATGGCGTTGAAGCCGATGCCCTTCTTGCCGATGCGCGACTCGATGATCTTCTCGAGGCCGGCGAACGCGCCACCGCAGATGAACAGCACGTTGGTGGTGTCGATCTGGATGAACTCCTGGTGCGGGTGCTTGCGCCCGCCCTGCGGCGGCACCGAGGCCGTCGTGCCTTCCAGGATCTTCAGCAGCGCCTGCTGGACGCCTTCGCCCGAGACGTCGCGGGTGATCGACGGGTTCTCGCTCTTGCGAGCGATCTTGTCGACCTCGTCGATGTAGATGATGCCGGTCTCGGCCTTCTTGACGTCGTAGTCAGCGGCCTGGATCAGCTTGAGAAGAATGTTCTCGACGTCCTCGCCGACGTAGCCGGCCTCGGTGAGCGCCGTCGCGTCGGCGATGGCGAAGGGAACGTTGAGCATTTTGGCCAGCGTCTGCGCCAGCAGCGTCTTGCCGGATCCCGTGGGACCGAGCAGCAGGATGTTGGACTTGCCCAGTTCGAGGCCGTCATCCCTGCCACGGTCGCCCGACTGCACCCGCTTGTAGTGGTTGTAGACCGCCACCGAGAGTGCCTTCTTGGCCGCGTCCTGGCCGATCACGTAGGCGTCGAGGAACTCGTAGATCTCCCTCGGCTTCGGCAGGTTGTCCCACTTGAGCTCGGAGGACTCTGAGAGCTCCTCTTCGATGATCTCGTTGCAGAGATCGATGCACTCATCGCAGATGTAGACGCCGGGACCGGCGATGAGCTTTTTGACTTGCTTCTGGCTCTTCCCGCAGAAAGAGCACTTCAGCAGGTCTCCCCCGTCGCCGATGCGTGCCACCCCAGATACTCCTTTGCGTGGGACCGCCCTGCTCCCGCGATCCGTATCCTCCGGACCCGGTCCGAACCGCTCAGGTTTCGACGTTACCGTCTTCTGGGCCCTCAGTGAGCCCCCTGGCGGCGAGTCGCACCGGAACGTGCCCAATTGGGCAGCGCTCCGGTGCGTCACGTTCGATCAGGAAGCAACGGCCTGAGCTCGCTTCTTCCTGATCGGGATGATGTCGTCGATCAGACCATACGCCTTGGCCTCATCGGCGTTGAGAATTTTGTCGCGTTCGATGTCCTTGCGAACTTCTGCCGCGGGCTTTCCAGAGTGCTTCGCGATGATCTCCTCAAGGAGGGATCGCATACGAAGGATCTCCCTGGCCTGGATCTCGATGTCACTTCCCTGACCGCCGCCCTCGGTTGAGGGCTGGTGGATCAGGACCCTGGCGTTGGGCAGAGCGAACCGCTTGCCCGGCGTGCCGCCCGACAGCAGCACGGCCGCGGCCGAGGCGGCCTGACCGAGGCAGACCGTCTGGATCTCAGGCCTGACGAACTGCATCGTGTCGTAGATCGCCGTCATGGCCGTGAACGACCCGCCGGGCGAGTTGATGTAGATGCTGATGTCACGGTCGGGGTCGAGCGACTCCAGCGTGAGCAACTGCGCCATGACGTCGTTGGCCGACGCGTCGTCGATCTGCACTCCGAGGAAGATGATGCGGTCCTCGAAGAGCTTGTTGTACGGGTTCATCTCCTTCACGCCGTAGGACGTGCGCTCGACGAAGGAGGGGAGAACGTAGCGGCTCTCGATGTTCACTTCAGCTCCCCCTTAGGAAACGGCGCCCTGGGAGGACACCTGGCGCGCACTGCGCACGACATGGTCGATGAAGCCGTAGTCCTTGGCCTCATCGGCGGTGAACCACCGGTCGCGATCGGAGTCGGCCTCGATCTGGTCGAGCTCCTGGCCGGTGTGGAAGGCGATCCGCTCGGCAAGCGTCTTCTTCACATAGAGCATCTGCTCCGCCTGGATGGCGATGTCGGCGGCGGTGCCGCCGATCCCACCCGAGGGCTGGTGCATCATGATGCGCGCGTGCGGCAGCGCGTAGCGCTTGCCGGGCGCGCCCGCGCAGAGCAGGAACTGCCCCATGGAGGCCGCCAGACCCATCGCGACCGTGGCCACGTTGTTCGGCACGTATTCCATCATGTCGTAAATCGCCATGCCCGCGGTCACGGATCCGCCGGGCGAGTTGATGTACAGGTAGATGTCACGTTCGGAGTCGTCGGCGGCAAGCAGCAGCAACTCGGCGCAGATGCGGTTGGCGATCTCGTCATTGACGTCCGTGCCGAGCACGATGATGCGCTCGCGCAGCAGGCGCTGGTAAAGCTGGTCCTCAAGCCGGAAAGCTGAGCCGTTCTCACGGCCCCGCGACTCGGGCTGATAGAAGGTCGGCGGGCTGGTCACAGCGTCACCTTCCGATGCGTCGTAATCGATGGGCTTTGCTTGTGACCTTAACGCGCACGGCCCACAGGTCATGCCCGGTCCACGGACTGTTCGCTGTCGGCGCAGGTGGCGGTCAACGTCCGCCAGGGACGCTCCCGCGCTCTCGTGAGCCCCGCTCCTGCGGGCGTTCACGCTGATCCTTCTCCTGTGCCGCCAGGAGCCTGCCCTGGCCCCGAGCAGTACGGCCTCGCCGTCCGGGCGGCCCCTGGAAGAGCTGAGGGACGCCGACGCGACGGCGCCACGGTGTCCCGCCCCGCCCCCTGATCACCATGCGCCCCACGGCGGAAGACGGCGAAACCCCCGCCCTGCGCGCAGGACGGGGGTTCGCGACGTGAAGGAGGGGTCACTCCTCGGTGGCGTCGGCCTCTTCGACGACCTCTTCACCGTTGATCTCGGTGTAGATGGCCTTGAGGTCGACCTCGTTGCCGGCCTCGTCGACGACCTTGGCCGCGTCGCCGACGACGGTCTTGGCCTTGTCGCGGACGATCTCGACCATGGCCAGCGTGAGCTGGTCGTTGTCGGCGAGGTGCTGGGCCAGCGTGTTGGGCGCGACGCCCATCTGCATGGCGCGGCGGACCACGAAGTTGGTCAGCTCCTGCTCGCTGACGCCCAGCTCCTCGGCCTTGACGATCTTGTCGAGGACGAAGCCGCTCTTGATGGCCTTGGCGGAGCTGGTCTCGAACTCGGCGAGACGCTCCTCCTCGGTCGTCTGGTAGAGGCGGAAGAAGGCCTCACGGCTCAGGCCGCTCTCGGCGATCTGGTGGTCGAGGTTGTGCTTGCGGGCGTCGAGCTCGGCCTTGAGCGCGCTGTCGGGGATCGGGATGTCGATCTGCTCCAGCAGCGTGTCGAGGGCCTTCTCGCGCGACTGGACGACCTGGTCGACCAGCTTGTTGCGGTGAGCCTGCTCGCGGATGCTGTCCTTGAGCTCCTCGAGGGTGTCGAACTCGCTGGCCAGCTGGGCGAACTCGTCGTCGAGCTCGGGCAGGACCTTCTCCTTGACCGACTTGACGCTGATGATGACGTCGGCCTCCTCGCCGGCGTTCTCACCACCGACAAGCTCGGTGCGGAAGGTCTTCTCCTCGCCCGCCGACATGCCCTCGAGCGCGTCGTCGAGGCCCTGGAGCACCGAGCCCGCGCCGACCTCGTAGGACACCTCGTTGGCCTGCTGCTCCTCGAGGTTGACGCCGTCGATCTCGGCGCGCAGGTCCATGACGACGAAGTCGCCGGTGGTGGCGGCGCGCTCGACGCCGGTCAGCGTGGCGAAGCGCTGGCGCAGCGCGTCGAGCTGGCTGTTGATGTCCTCGTCGGTGACCTCGGCGGTCGGGACGGTGACCTCGATGCCGGCGTAGGCGGGCACCTCGAAGTTGGGCCTGATGTCGACCTCGGCGGTGAACTCGATCTGCTCACCGTCCTCGATCTTCGTGACCTCGATGTCGGGCTGGCTGACAGGGAAGACGTCGACCTCGTCGACGGCCTGGCTGTACAGCTTCGGCACCGCGTCGTTGAGGGTCTCCTCCAGCACCACCGCGCGGCCGAAGCGCTGCTCGATGATGCGGGCCGGGACCTTGCCGGGGCGGAAGCCGGGGACGCGCACCTGCGACGCGACCTTCTTGTACGCCGCCTGCATGCTCGGGCCAAGCTCGTCGAACGGCACTTCGACGGTGAGCTTCACCCGGGTCGGGCTGAGCTCCTCGACAGCGGTCTTCACGGGGTGGTCTCCTTGATCAAGCTTTGAGTGTTCGCGGGCGCGTCCAAATTCTCTGCGGCTCACGCGCCGCGCCCACATGATCGGCTTGGGCATGCTCGCACCGGCGAATGTCCAACGCCGCACGCCAGTCTAGGGCAGATGCGCACCCAAGCACGACGAAGAGGCGTTCAGATCTCGTCCCTGATCTTGTTGAGCAGGCTGACGGTCTCGTCAGGGGTGGTGCTGACCGCGCAGAGGCGCTCCATGACCTCGGTGTAGCGGTCGACGTCCTCGCGCTTGTCGAGGTAGAGGGCGCTGGCAAGTTGCTCGACGTAGACGACGTCGGGCAGGTCCTGGTCGGGGAAGCGCAGGATGCTGAAAGCGCCGCCCTCGGCGCTGTGTCCTCCGAAGTCGAACGGCATGACCTGGATGGTGATGTTGGCCTGGCGCATGAGGTCGATCAGGTGCTCCAGCTGGGCCTTCATCACCTCGGCTCCGCCGATGGGACGGCGCAGCGCGGCCTCGTCGATCACCGCCCAGAGGACCGGTCCACCCGGACGGTCGAGCACGCGTTGGCGCTCCAGTCGCAGGTCCACCCTGCGGGCGATCTCGTCGGAGCTGACTCCCGCCGATCCTGCGGTGATGACGGCCTTGGCGTACTCCTTGGTCTGCAGCAGGCCGGGGACGAACTGGACCTCGTAGGTCCTGATGCGGGTGGCGGCCTCCTCCAGGCCGACGTAGGCCTGGAACCAGGAGGGCAGTAGGTCGTTGAACCGGTGCCACCAGCCCGGCTCGTTGGCGGTGGAGACCAGGTCGAGCACCGCTCTGCGGGCGCTCTCGTCGGCTACGCCGTACAGGGTGAGCAGGTCGGCGACGTCGCGCTCCTTGAAGCCGACCCTGCCGAGCTCCATGCGGCTGATCTTCGACTCGGAGCCCCTGATGAGGTGACCCGCCTCTTCGCGCGTGACGCCGCGCGACTCTCGCAGCCTGCGTAGCTGGGAGCCCAGGAGGATGCGCAGAGCCGTTGGCCCCGACCCCGGCGGGTTCTGCGTCACAATGCCTCCCTCTTCGGTCCGCACACAGTGTCACTAGTTCCGGGCGCTGTGACAAGGTCTCAGCCGTGTGTCCGCTTTGCCAGACCGAACATGCTGTTGCACATTGCACCTGCACGTGCATTTGGGTCTTGCAGCGCCGCTTGTCGTGACCCATGATGGCTTAGTGCATATTGGGGACAAACGCCGAAATATGCACCGATTCATGAGTAGCGGAGGTAACGGCGGGATGGTGGAGGACCCCCTGGGCACTGCCACCTGCCTGAAGATCACTCGCGAGGTGGGCTTCGACCGCCTCCTCCGCGCAGAAGAACCGGACACCACCGCGACTCCGCTGCCTTTCCAGGCCGATTCGGTGCGCACGGCGCGAGACGTCACACGCTCGACGCTGCACGACTGGGGACTGTCCGAGCTCAGTGACGACGCGGCGCTGGTGGTCTCCGAACTGGTGACCAACGCGGTCAGGTACGCCAGGGGGCACCGCGAGATCACTCTCCTGCTGATGCGGGCCGCGCCCCATGTGCTGCTGGCGGTGGCCGACCCCAGCGACGAGGTGCCCACTCCCAAGGAGCCCGACTTCATCTCGGAGAACGGGCGCGGGCTCTACATCGTCGAGACCTACAGCGAGTGCTGGGGCTGGGACTGCCTCGACGGCGGCGGCAAGGCCGTCTGGGCGCTGTTCCACACCGGCGACTGACAGCGCGTCATCGCCTACACCTGAGCCCTTGATCGGGCGTTCCGCCTACGCGCCGCCGTCGACCTGGTCGCGCCGTCCGGACTCTCTACTCGGCGGCCACGCTCATCCACGGGATCGGCACGGTTCCATCCGCCATAGGCATGTCCGGCCTTCGTGCCGCGCTCTTCTCACGCGTCCGGGCCGCCCGGACGGCGTGGTACGTTCGAAAACTTTGTTCGTACCGGAAGGAACGCCATGGACGCTCTCTCCCTGCACGACCGGTTCCTCAGCGACGCGCTTCCTCGGATTCAGCAAGATCCGAGAGTGGCCGGTGTCGCCGTCGCGGGGTCGATCGCGAGGGGGCACCCCGATGGCTACTCCGATGTCGATCTCATCGTGGTCATCGACGACGAGGCGTTCGACTCGGTCATGAAGGAGCGTCTTGAGCTGATCGGCTCGTGGGCCGCCCTGGTGGCGGGGTTCACCGGGGAGCACGTCGGCGAGCCCCGCCTGATCATCACGCTCGTCGGGCCGCCCCTCCTCCATGTCGACTTCAAGTTCGTGCGTGCCTCCGACTTCGCCGAGCGCGTCGAGGACCCGGACATCCTGTGGGACCGAGACGGCGACCTGGCCGCCTGTCTGGCGGAGCATCCACCCGCGGACCCGCCGCTCGATCTCCAGTGGATCGAGGACCGATTCTGGGTCTGGGTGCACTACGGCGCGACGAAACTCGGCCGCGGCGAACTGTTCGAGGTCATCGGCTTCCTCAGCTACCTGCGCGAGGCCGTCCTGGGTCCTCTGGCCGCTCGGCGGGTGGGCGCGTCACCGCGCGGCGTCCGCCACCTCGAATCCGTCGCGCCGGATGAGGCGCGCGCCCTTCAGGCGACCCTCTGCGGTTACGACCGGCACGACGCCGGCCAGGCTCTGCTCGCCTGCGTCGCGCTCTACCGGCAGTGGCTCGACGACGCCGAAGCGATGATCGAACCCCGCCGCCACGCCGAGAGGCTCGCCGTGCAGTACCTCCACGACGTCATCGATCAGGCGAGCTGACCAAGCCATCCCTCAGGAGGCGTCGAAGGCGCCGTGGCGATGGACCGCATCTTCGGCGCATCCGAGGAACCCTAGACACCCAGAAGGCCACTCCCGATCTTGTGGAGTGGCCTTCCGGCAGGTACGGCAGTCGGGGCGACAGGATTTGAACCTGCGACTTCCTGCTCCCAAAGCAGGCGCGCTACCAAGCTGCGCCACGCCCCGCGACGTCGGTTACGCATGCGCCCCGTGACTCCGGTACGCTTACGCCCTGACGACCGGATGAAGTCTAGACCAGACTTCGACCGGCTCGCGCGGACGTAGCTCAATGGTAGAGCCCTAGTCTTCCAAACTAGCTACGCGGGTTCGATTCCCGTCGTCCGCTCAGACGGCAAAAGGCCAGGTCATCCACATGGAGGACCTGGCCTTTTGCGATCTTCAGGAATTCTTTTCGATCCGCCGCGCCCGCTGTGTGCCCGAGGCCTCTGAAGGGTGGTCGGAAGAACGCTTTCTCGGACTCCGGGGTGATCGCCGAGGGCGTGCTCGTCCCAGTAGGCCCGTAGGTGGCAGAGGTGGCCGGCTGGTCACCGGCCCTGGACAGGCCGAGCAGGCCAGGGCCACGGGGTGATCTGGCCGGGTAGGGGTCGGTACGTCCGCGCGGAAATGGCCGAGTGGTAGAGGCCGCGGTTCAGCGTGTGGTGCGGAGGTGGCGCCGGGCGGTTTCCGAACTTGTCCGCGGAACCACTGCGTCATCCCTTCAGGATGCTGCATCCTCGTGCAGCCGCATGGCGACCTGGCCTTTCGTGGTCGGGGGGAGTATTCGCATCGCGGGCCGCCGACTATGATCAACACGTCGAGGAGGCCATGTTGATCTTCCATGCGATGCTGGGTGGCGTCGCCCCGTTCACCCCGACCAGTGTCAGCCTGTGCAGGCTGTTCCGCGGGCGGCCGTGACGAGGGCCAGGCCTGTTTCACCCGGTCTGCTCGTCGAGGAGCTGGCCGAGCGGATCGCCGCGGGCCCGCGCCACTCGTGGATGCGGGTGCTGGTCGACGGCGCGCCCGCCGCGGAGCCTTCGCGCCTCGCCGACGCGCTGGTGGAGCCGCTGCGTGAGCGTGGCAGGCCCGTCCTGCGGGTGTCGGCGGGTGACTTCCTGCGCCCTGCGTCGCTGCGCCTGGAGTACGGCAGGACCGACCCCGACGCCTTCTACGACGACTGGCTGGACGAGGGCGCGCTGCGCCGCGAGGTGCTCGGCCCGCTGGAACCGGGCGGCACCGGCAGGGTCCTGCCCGCCCTGTGGGACAGCGCCAGGGACAGGGCGACGCGCGCGCCGTACGAGACCCTTCCTCCCGGGGGCGTGCTGCTGCTCGACGGGACGCTGCTGCTCGGGCGGGGGCTGCCCGCCGAGCTGACCGTCCATCTGTGGCTGTCGCGGGCGGCTCTGGCGCGCCGCGCCGAACAGGACCAGCGCTGGCGGCTGCCCGCGTACGAGCGTTACGAGCGCGAGGTGGCCCCCCTGACGGCGGCCGACGTCGTGGTCAAGGCCGACGACCCGCGCCATCCGGCGCTGCTGAGACCGGCGTGAGCGCCGAGGAGAGGACGCGCGCCACGACGGCGTGGTCGGGGTACTCCTCCACGTCCTGAGCGGCGCTCCAGGGGGTCATGCGCCCACAGGTGCTCCGCGGCAACCTGACCGCACGAGGAGGGCCGTACGCAGGAATCCGGACGGCAGGGTGCCGGTTGCCAGGGATATGAACGACTACGGACGCTCGCCGCAGTTCGGCTACTTCCTCGTTCCGAACGCGGGCGATCCCGTCATCGAGTACGCCCAGCTCGCCGACCGCCTGGGGCTGGACCTCATCGGCGTGCAGGACCATCCCTACCAGCGCCGCCACCTCGACACCTGGACGCTGCTCAGTGTGATCGTCGCCGTGACCGAGCGCGTCACCGTCTTCCCCGACGTGGCCAACCTGCCGCTGCGGCAGCCGTCCGTGCTGGCCAAGTCCGCCGCCAGCCTCGACCTGCTCAGTGGCGGGCGGGTGGAGCTCGGACTCGGGGCGGGCGGCTTCTGGGAGGCCATCGAGGCGTACGGCGGGCCGCGCCGTACGAGGGGTGAGGCCATGGACGCGCTCACCGAGGCCGTCAGGTGATCAGGAAGGTCTGGAGCGGGGAGCGCAACAGCCGCTTCGAGGGCGAGCACTACCACCTGCGTGGCGCGCAGACCGGGCCCGAGCCCGCGCACCGCGTCGGGATCTGGCTGGGCGTCGGCGGCCCGAGGGGGCTCGCGCTGGCCGGGGGCGCCGCCGACGGCTGGCTGCCGTCCTCGCCGTGGGCTCCGCCCGAGCGGCTGCCCGAGCTGCACGCCAGGATCGACGAGGCCGCGATGGAGGCGGGCAGGAAGCCCTCCGACATCCGCCGCGTCTACAACGTCGCCGGAAGCATCGGGCCGGGCAGGACGGCTGCGCAGTGGGCGGCCGAGCTGACCGACCTGGTGGTCGGATTCGGCATGGACTCCTTCGTCTTCTGGGCGGAGGACGACGACCAGGAGCGCCAGGTGCACCTGTTCGCCGAGGAGGTCGTCCCCGAGGTTCGCAGGCAGGTGGCTATGGAACGGCAGGGATAACGGAGTCACGATGGATCGATGACACCGAGTCACTGGTACAACATCGTTCCCGACCTGCCCGCCCCTCCCCCGCCACCGCTGCATCCCGGCACGATGCGGCCGGTCGGACCTGACGATCTCGCGCCGCTGTTCCCCGCGGAGCTGATCGCGCAGGAGGTCAGCGGCGACAGGTTCGTCGAGATCCCGCAGGAGGTGCTCGACGTCTACCGGCTCTGGCGGCCGACGCCGCTGATGCGGGCGCGCCGCCTGGAGAAGGCGCTCGGCACACCCGCCCGCATCTACTACAAGTACGAGGGCGTCTCGCCCGCGGGCTCGCACAAGCCCAACACCGCGGTGCCGCAGGCCTACTACAACGCCAGGCAGGGCGTGCGCCGTCTCACCACCGAGACGGGGGCGGGCCAGTGGGGCTCCGCGCTGGCCTTCGCCTGCGCGCAGTACGACCTGGAATGCGAGGTCTGGATGGTGCGGGCCTCCTACGACCAGAAGCCCTACCGGCGCTCACTGATGAGGCTGTACGGCGCGACGGTGCACGCCAGCCCTTCGTCCGTCACGAGCGCGGGCAGCAAGGTGCTGGCCGAGGAGCCAGGCTCCCCCGGCAGCCTGGGCATCGCGATCAGCGAGGCGGTGGAGGTCGCGGGCGCCTCGGACGACACCCGCTACGCGCTCGGCTCGGTGCTCAACCACGTCCTGATGCACCAGACGGTCATCGGCGAGGAGGCGCTGGAGCAGCTGCCCGAGATGCCTGACGTCGTCATCGGCTGCACGGGCGGCGGCTCCAACTTCGCGGGGCTGGTCTTCCCGTTCCTGAGGGAGAAGCTCGCCGGGCGGATCTCGCCGGTGCTGCGGGCGGTGGAGCCCGAGGCGTGCCCCTCGTTCACCAGGGGCGTCTACGCCTACGACTTCGGTGACACGGCGGGGTTCACGCCGCTGCTGAAGATGCACACCCTCGGCCACGACTTCGTCCCCGACCCGATCCACGCGGGCGGCCTGCGCTACCACGGGATGTCGCCCCTGCTGTCGCACATGTACGAGCTGGGGATGTTCGAGGCGGTCGCCACGTCGCAGAAGGAGTGCTTCCAGGCCGGGGTGAGGTTCGCCCGCGCCGAGGGCATCGTGCCGGCTCCCGAGCCGACGCACGCGCTGGCCGAGACGATCGCCGAGGCGCTGCGCTGCAGGGAGAGCGGGCAGGAGAAGGTCATCCTGACCGCGCTGTGCGGCCACGGCCACTTCGACCTGGCCGCCTACGACCGCTTCCTGGGCGGCGAGATGGAGGACTTCTCGCTGCCCGAGGAGCGGATCTCGGCGGCGCTGTCGACGCTGCCTGTCATCCGAACGCCTTCGCCCTGAGGCTGGGCACCCGCTGGGCGGTGCGCAGGAAGGTCTTGAAGCCGAGCCTGGCCACCGCGTTCTCGCCGACGAACTGCTCGGCGGCCTGGAGGGAGTCGCGGACGGCGGCGAAGCCGTACTCACGCATCCTGCGCTCGTAGCCGCCGATGGCCGCCACGGGGTCGCCGCCCGCCGTCAGGGCCTGACACAGCAGCCTGGCGTCGCGCAGGGCGGTGTTGGCGCCGATCCCGCGCATCGGCGTCATGCTGTGGATGGCGTCGCCCAGCGGGGTGATGGTGGTGGGCTCCCACGGCTCGATCGGGATCGAGGTGCGGATGGGCAGCAGCGACACGGTGTCGGGGTGCGCAGCGGCTCGGCGAGCTCCCCTCCTCGCTCGACCCTGAGCCGGTGCTCGTGGCGCTGTTCGCGATGGCCGCGGCGGGGGTGGCCTTCCCGCAGATCGTCAGGGCGGTCCACGGCGAGGACCCCGCCTCCCCCGAGTTCGCCGAGCGCTACGCCGCCCAGGTCGAGGCGCTGCTGGGCGCGCTCGCCGCAGGGTGAGAAGGAGGGCGTCCCACCCCTGCGGCTAGCGTGGGTGGATGGATGTCGATGTGATCGTGCTGGGCATGGGCCCAGGAGGCGAGGACGTCGCGGGCCGGCTGGCCGAGGCGGGGCTGCGGGTGGCGGGCGTCGAGGCGAACCTCGTCGGCGGGGAGTGCCCTTACTGGGGCTGCATCCCCTCCAAAATGATGCTCCACGCGGCCGACCAGGTGGAGAAGGGCGCTCTGCCGCCCGACTGGGGGCCGCTCGCGCGAAGGATCCGCGAGGAGGCGACCGACGACTGGAACGACAAGGTCGCCGCCGACCGCTTCACGGGCAAGGGCGGCCACCTGGTCAGAGGCCATGGGCGCATCACGGGGGCCGGCGAGGTCACCGTGGGCGATCAGGTGATCAGGGCCTCGAGGGGGATCGTGATCGCCTCGGGGTCGCAGCCGGCCGTACCGCCCATCGACGGGCTTGAGGGCACGCCGTACTGGACCAACCACCAGGCGATCGAGGCCGAGACGGTCCCCGAGTCGCTGATCGTGCTGGGCGGCGGCGCCGTCGGCGTGGAGCTCGCGCAGGTCTTCTCCAGGTTCGGCGCCAGGGTGACGGTGCTGGAGGGCCTCGACAGGCTGGTCGCGATCGAGGAGCCCGAGGCGGGCGAGCTGATCGCCAAGGCCTTCGCCGACGAGGGCATCGACGTGCGCACCGGGGTGAAGGTCTCGCGGGTGACGTACGGGGACGACGGCTTCACCCTCGCGGGCGTGACGGCGCGCAGGCTGCTGGTGGCCACGGGCCGCAGGGTCGACCTGAAGGCGCTCGGGGTGGCGGCGATCGGGCTCGACGAGAGCGCGAGGGCGATCCCCGTGGACGGCAGGATGCGGGCCGCCGAGGGCGTGTGGGCGCTCGGCGACGCGGTCGGCAAGGGCGCGTTCACGCACATGTCGATGTACCACGCCGACATCATCGTCAAGGAGATCCTCGGCCAGCCCGCCTACGAGGCGGAGTACCACGCGGTGCCAAGGGTGACGTTCACCGATCCCGAGGTCGGCGCGGTGGGCCTGACCGAGGCGCAGGCCAGGGAGAAGGGGCTCGACGTCCGTGTGGGATTCACCGACCTGGCCGAGTCCACGCGGGGCTGGATCGCCCAGGCGCGCGGCTTCGTCAAGCTGGTGGCCGCCGACGGGGTGCTGATCGGCGCGACCAGCGCGGGGCCCTCGGGCGGCGAGGTGCTGAGCATGCTGACGCTGGCCGTTCACGAGCGCGTCCCTGTGCGGCGGCTCAGCCAGATGATCTACGCGTACCCGACGTTCCACCGCGCGGTGTCGGCGGCTCTTGCCGATCTTGACCGCTGACGAGCGGGATCGCCCAGCGGGTGCCAGGGTCCGCGTCGATGAGCAGGGCTCTGGCCAGCGCGGTGAGCGGCACGGCGAGCACGGCGCCGAGCGCGCCGAGCACGACCGACCAGATCAGCAGCGACAGGATGGTGATCGTGGTCGACAGGCCGGCCGACTGGCCCGCGTACTTCGGCTGGATCACCGACTGGATGACGAAGTTGAGCACGCTGTAGACCGCGATCACCCAGGTCATCGTGACCCAGCCCGAGTCGAGCAGGGCCAGCAGCGCGGGCGGCACCAGGCCCAGGACGAATCCGATGTTGGGGATGTAGTTGGTGATGAAGGCCAGCAGCCCCCACAGCAGCGGCAGCGGCACCCCGAGCAGCAACAGCGCGCCCGCGTCGAGCACGGCCACGATCAGGCCGAAGACGGTGGAGACCACCAGGTAGCGGCAGGTGCCTCCGGTGAAGTCCCGCAGCGCCCGCACCAGGTGCGGCCTGGTCGTCTCCAGAGCGTTCGCGGCCGACTGGATCGGGCCCGCGTCCAGGCTCATGCCGTACAGCAGCAGCAGGATGAGCACGAACGCCGAGCCGACGCTCAGCAGGCTGGACAGGAAGCCCTGCACGATCGGCAGCAGCTGACTGGGGTCGAGCGAGCCGAGCACCGCGTTGACCTCGGCCGAGGTGATGCCGTGCGCGCGGAGCCACCTGGTCGCGGAGGCGGCGAGCGCGGTGTACTCGTCGGAGTAGGTGGGCAGCAGCACGGCCAGCTGCGCGACGGAGACGACCAGCGCCGCCACGAACGCGATCATTCCCAGCAGCACGACGGTCAGCGGCACGGCCACCAGCGCCCAGCCCGGCGCGCCGCGACGCCTCATCCATGAGCGCAGCGGGCTGACGGCGATCGTCAGCGTGAGTGCCAGGAAGGCGGGACCGGCGACCGAGCTGAAGCGTTCGAGCCCGACCAGGACGATCATCGCGGCCGCCAGGCCGATGAGGACCCGGAGTCCGCGCGACATCATGCGTCACACTATGACCAGTTTCCCCAGGTGAAGGCCGGTCAACGCGCCGGTGCGGCCCCGCCCCTCGCGGGGCGGGGCGACAATTCTCGCCTCGGGCCTTTCGCCGGCCCGCGGGAGGGATGAACATCGGGTACGAGCCGTACCCGATGTCACGCCTCAGCGAGCGTTGGGACGCTTGCCGTGGTTGGCCGCCTTCTTCTTGCGGGCCTTGGTCTTGCGAGCGCGCTTGGCCATGGCTTACCTCCTCCCGTGTAAGGCTCCAACCTCTCGCGGAGGCGGCTTGCCGGACAAGGGGTTTGGACGATTCCACTCCCCATGTTTCAACATATATGTGTCATAATTTGGTGGAATCTGTTTGAAGGAGGGGCTCATGCTCGCACCACAGCGGCAGCAGGCGATCCTGGAGCGCGTCCGTCGCAGCGGCGGGGTCCGGGTGGCCGACCTCGTGCGCGAGCTCGGCGTCTCCGACATGACGATTCGCAGGGACCTGGAGGCGCTCGCCGAGCGCGGGCTGCTGGAGAAGGTCCACGGCGGGGCGACCATCAACGGCCCAGGCTCGACGGAGGAGCCCGGCTTCGCCGCCAAGTCGGTGCGCCAGCAGGCGGAGAAGGACGCCATCGCCCGCAGGGCCGCCGCGCTGGTTCGTCCGGGCACCGCCGTGGCGCTGTCGGCGGGCACGACCACCTGGGCCCTGGCCCACCTGCTGGTGGACGTGGACGAGCTGACCGTCATCACCAACTCGATCCCGGTGGCCGACGTCTTCCACCGCAGCCCCCGAGCCGACCGCACGGTGGTGCTGACCGGCGGCGTCCGCACCCCTTCCGACGCGCTCGTGGGGCCCGTCGCGGTGGCGGCGATCAGACGGCTGCACGTCGACACGCTCTTCCTCGGCGTTCACGGGATGAGCGTGAACGCGGGGTTCACCACGCCGAACCTGCTGGAGTCGGAGACCGACAGGGAGCTGGTCGCCTCGGCGCACCGCCTGGTCGTCCCCGCCGACCACACCAAGTGGGGCACGGTCGGCATCAGCACGATCGCGGAGCTGTCGGAGGCCGACGTCGTCATCAGCGACGCCGGCCTGCCCGAGGCCGCGCGCAGAGAGCTGGCCGAGAGGGCCGGAGAACTGATCATCGCGGAGGACACCAAGTGAAGCGCACCATCGCGCACATGGCCGACGGCCGAGAGCTGATCTACTTCGACCGGCGCGACGACGCCGATCGAAGCGCGATCGACCAGCGCGAGCTGCCGCCCAGGCCTGTGGCCTCCGAACTGCGTTACGACCCTCTCACCGAGGAGTGGGTGGCGATGGCGGGCCACCGCCAGACCCGCACCTTCCTGCCGCCGGCCGACGAGTGCCCGCTGTGCCCCTCGGCGCCGGGCAGGTCGACGGAGATCCCCGCCTCCTCCTACGACGTGGTGGTCTTCGAGAACCGCTTCCCCAGCTTCTCCACCCACCTCGGCAGCTACGCCGACGCAGGCGGCCTCAGCGAGGTGCGTCCGGGTGTGGGCCGCTGCGAGGTGGTCTGCTTCACCTCCGACCACACCTCCTCCTTCTCCATGCTCTCCGACGACCAGGTCGAGCTCGTCATGGAGGCGTGGGCCGACCGTACGGCGGAGCTGTCGGAGATCTCCGGCGTCGAGCAGGTCTTCTGCTTCGAGAACAGGGGTGCGGAGATCGGCATCACGCTGGCCCACCCGCACGGCCAAATCTACGCCTACCCCTACATCACCCCTCGCACCCGCCAGCACCTGGCCGCCGCCGCCAGGCGTCCAGGCCTGTTCGCCGGCGTGCTGGCCGCGGAGCGGGCCGGCGAGCGCGTGGTCGCCGCCAACGAACACTGGACGGCGTTCGTGCCCGCCGCCGCGCGCTACCCCTTCGAGGTGCATCTCTACCCGCACCGCCAGGTGCCCGATCTGGCCGCCCTCTCCCAGGAGGAGCGCGCCGCGTTCGGCCCCGTCTACACCAGGGTGCTCAGGGCGCTCGACGGGCTGTTCGGCGTGGTCATGCCGTATGTCGCCGCCTGGCACCAGGCACCCGTACGGCAGGGCCGCGACCTGGCCTACCTTCACATGGAGCTGTTCAGCATCCGCAGGGCGCCGGGCAAGCTGAAGTACCTGGCGGGCTCGGAGTCGGCGATGGGCGCGTTCGTCAACGACGTGCTGCCCGAGGAGGCCGCGCGGCTACTTCGATCACAGGTAGATCACTAATTGGTTTCCGCTTGGAGTCGCATTACCGGCGTTTTACTACTAATATCCCTCTGACATCGGCTTTCACAGCCGTTGCACGCCTAATCCCGGGCAAGTCGCCCGGGAGCCGGGGACCCATGCACCTGGGGTGAATCCACGTTCCGTGGTAGGGCCACATCTCCCGCCCGAACCCGTCAGCTAACCCGGTCGGCAGACGGAGAGGATCATTCGTGGCGTCCCCCACGTCTCGTTTCGCCTGCGGTGCCATTGCCGCGCTTTCCCTCGTTCTCGGCTCCGCCTCTGTGTCCTCGGCTGCCCCCAAGCCGTCGGAGAAGCAGCTGAGGGCCGAGCTGAAGAAGCTCAACACCAAGGTCGACAAGCTCATCGAGAGCTACAACGCCAAGCGGGTCGCGCTGGCCGAGGCGGAGAAGGCCGCCACGGCGGCCAAGGAGCGTCTGGCCGCCGCCGAGCAGACACTCGCCAAGGCGGAGAGCGTCGCCTCGCAGATCACCGAGATGCGCTATCAGGCCAACACCCCCGATCTGCCCGCTCTGGTGTACTCCCCCGACCTGAACAGCGCCGCGCTGCTGGAGCAGTTGAGCGTCGAGCAGGACGCCGTCGTGAAGAACGTCGCAGCCGCCCGCGACGAAAGGCAGAAGGCCGCCACCGAGGCCACGGCCCTTGCCACCCAGATCGACGAGCAGGCCGACCAGGTCGCCGACGATCGGAAGGAGGCGGAGGGCATGATCGACGACATCGAGAAGAAGCTCCAGAATCTCGTTCCGACCGGCCCTGGCCGCAAGTCCGACGGCAGCTGGGCGCCCGAGCTGCCCTCGGGGGCAGACAACATCACCCCCCGCACACGACTCATGCGCGACGAGATCAAGAAGGCCTTCAGCCTGCCGTACGAGGTGGGGTGTTACCGGGTCGACAACAGCGGAGAGCACCCGCTGGGTCGCGCCTGCGACTTCATGATGAGTTCGGGAGGCAGCTCTCCCACCGGCGCCAACCAGGCGCTCGGCGACCAGATCGCGGCGTGGGCGCTGAAGAACCAGAGCCGGCTCGGCGTGAAGTACGTCATCTGGCGGCAGCGCATCAACAGCGGCAGCGGCTGGCGCTCGATGTCCGACAGGGGCAGCACCACCGCCAACCACTACGACCACGTGCACATCTCCATGCAGTGAAGACGGCGAGGGTTGTCAGCTGATGTTCTGATTCCCCTGAGCGACCTCTCGCATCTGGTGTCTCGCACCGGGTGCGAGGAGGTTCGCCGTCTCGTCGCCGACGCCGGGCCGGTCGGGCACAGCTGCGCACATCGGTCCTGTTTCCAACGGACCCGTGCCCTCAGCCGCGCTCGTCGACCTCTCGCCAGAAGGTGTCGACGCGGGCGTTGAACTCGTCAGGGACCTCCTGGAAGGGCTGGTGGGCCTCCCCCGGCAGCACCTCGAACACGGCGCCCGAGATCGCCTCCGCGACCTCGCGCCCCAGACGCGGAGGGGTCGCCCTGTCCATCTCACCGGCCAGGACGAGTGTCGGCACGGCGATCTCCCGCAGGCGGTCGAGTGTCTCGTGCGTCTCGAACGCCTCGAGCTGGCGTTGGAAGGCCTCGACCGACTGCTGATGCGGGAAGGCCAGCGCCTCCTCGATCATCCGCTCCACGGTGCCGTCGGCATGGGCGCGCGGCGTGTAGACCCATAGGAAGAACGCCTCCAGCATGGCCCGAGGGCTCGGGGCGGCCTCCACCATCCAGCGCCAGAAGCCGGTCATGGCGCGGAAGTAGGCGTCGGAGCGTGCGAAGGTGCTCATGAGGACCAGGCTGCGAACCAGTCCTGGATGGCGCAGCGCCAGCTCCTGCGCGATGAGGCTGCCGCCCGAGAAACCCGCCACGTGGGCGGCAGGGACATCGAGCGCGCGCAGCAGCGCGGCGGCGTCGTCGGCCATCAGCGGCACCGACAGCCGCCCCTGGGGCAGCGGCGTGCGTCCCGCCCCGCGGTTGTCGAAGGCGATGAGCCGGTAGCGGTCGGCCAACCCGTCGAGCTGGGCCTGCCACGCCTCGGCTGGATCGCTCAGCCCGGCGATCAGGAGGACGTCGGACCCCCGGCCGCGGCGCTCGACCCACATCCGGGTCCCGTTGACATCGATTGCCTCGCCCACGGTCTGCCTCCTCCGCGTGGCCCCGAACACCGCTCGCCCACGGCCAGGACCGGCAGGCCCCGCCCTCTGTCTTCAGGCTCTCACCTGCACGAACACTAACATTCACGGGTCAGGGGCTCTCGACGGCCATGGTGAACACCGCCTCGTCGCCGGCCGCCCCGCCTTCTCCTGTCAAGCCGGTCGGCCGGCTCGGCGTCCAGCGCCCCGGTGCCGCGGCAGAGGCGCTCGCCGGGCGCCGCCGATCCATGCCGCGCCGACGGCCCTCCTTGCCCTGCGGAACCCTCGAGCGTACGTTTGACTCGATGACCAGATCCTCCCTACGGTCACGAGAGGCGACGATGGACACCGTCAACCTGATGGATCCCGCACTGATGACCGACCCCTTCAGGGGCTTCTCACGAATCAGGGAGGAGGCGCCCATCGCGCGCGCCTGCTTCCCCGGTCAGGACACACCCATCTGGCTGGTCACCCGGTACGACGACGTCAAGACCGTGCTGGGCGAGCACCGCTTCGTCAACAATCCGGCCTCCATTCCCGGCGGCGACATCCCCGACCTGCGCGAGAAGCTCATGAAGGCGCGCGGGATCCCCGACGACTACGTCGTCTACCTCACCGACGGCATCCTCGACCTCGACGGCGATGACCACCTCAGGCTGCGCCGACTCGTCTCGCGGGCCTTCACCGCCAGGCGCGTCATGGAGATGCGTCCGCGGGTCGAGGAGATCAGTGGCAGGCTGCTCGACGCGCTGCCGGGCGACCGCGTCGTGGACCTGGTCGAGGAGTACGCCTACCCGCTGCCGATCACGGTCATCTGCGAGCTCGTCGGCATCCCCGAGAGCGACCGTCCGCTGTGGCGCGAGTGGGGCGCGAAGATGGTGTCTCTGTCACCTGGCGCCATGGCCGAACCTGTGATCAGCATGGTCGACTACATCCACGACCTGATCCCCCGCCGCCGCGCCGCGCCCGCCGACGACCTGCTCACCGGGCTGATCAAAGCGCACGACGACGACGGCGACCGCTTCACCGACACCGAGCTGATCACGATGGTGCTCACGCTCGTCCTGGCTGGACACGAGACCACCGCCCACCTGATCGGCAACGGCACCGCGGCCCTGCTCACCCACCCCGGCCAGCTTGCCATGCTGCGCGCGCGGCCCGAGCTCATGCCGCGCGCCGTCCACGAGCTCATGCGCTGGTGCGGGCCGGTGCAGGGCACCAGGGTCCGCTACGCGGCCGAGGACGTGGAGCTCGGTGGCATGACGGTGAAGCGGGGCGAGGCCGTGATGGCCGTACTGGTCTCGGCCAACTACGACCCTCGCCGCTTCGAGCGCCCCGACCGGCTCGACCTCACCCGCGAGGAGGACGGCAGGCGCGAGGTCCACGTCGGCTTCGGGCACGGCCTGCACTACTGCCTCGGCGCGGCGCTGGCCAGGCAGGAGGGCGAGGTCGCCTTCGCCGGGCTGCTCTCACGCTTCCCGAAGCTGCGCCTCGCCGTCGCACCCGAGGAGCTCGAACGGCAGCTCATGCCCGCCTCGTGGCGGCTCGCGAGCCTTCCCGTACTCCTGCGCTGACGGAGGACAGAGGTCGCGAGAGGCGCGTCAGGGCGCGCCGTACCTGACGTACCTGTAGGCGTCGGCGACCAGCTCGCCGATCTCCGCCCAGTCGACCCGCACGTCGAGATAGACCCCGAGCCACCCTCTGTGCCCCACGTACGGCGGGCGGAAGAAGCGCGTGGGGTCCTCCGCCACCAGCGCCTCCTGCGTTCCCGGCGCAGCCGCGCACCAGAAGGCGAGCCTGTCGTCGTGGTGGTGGTCGGCGAACATCACGAAGGTCTTCCTGCCCTTGACGAACCAGGTCGGCTCGCCGTGGCTGAGCCGCTCGGTCGCCTCGGGCTGCGCCAGGCACAGTCGGCGCAGCTCTTCCAAAGGGTCCATAATCACACGCTATGACAGACCCGCGGATCGATCCTCCCTTCATCGCCGGTGAGCGAGAGATGCTCGAGGCCTGGCTCGACTGGCACCGCGAGACGCTCGCGGTCAAGTGCGCGGGCCTGAGCGACGAGCAGCTGCGCGAGCGGTCCGCGCCGCCGTCGACGCTGTCGCTGCTCGGCCTGGTGCGGCACCTGGCCGACGTGGAGCGCGCCTGGTTCCGCGGGATTCTGATGGGACAGGACGCGCCGCCGCGCTACAAGAGCGAGGAAAGGCCCGACGACCAGTTCGAGGCCGTCGCCACGACGACCGCCGAGGAGGCGTTCGCCGCCTGGCGGAGCGAGGTCGCCAACGCCCGGGAGGTGTCGGCGGATCTGTCCCTCGACACGATCGGCAAGGGGCTGCGCCACGGCAGCGAGGTGTCGCTGCGCTGGATCATGGTGCACATGATCGAGGAGTACGCCCGCCACAACGGCCATGCCGACCTGCTGCGCGAACGGATCGACGGGGTGAGGGGTGACTGACCCTCAGCCCGAGAGCCTGATCGGGTTGACCAGGTCGGCGTAGACGAGCAGGCCGGCCATCACGATCATGACCATGGCCAGGGCGTAGGTCAGCGGGAGCACCTTGGCGATGTCGACGTGGCTCGGCTCGGGGCGGCGCATGACGCGGGCGTAGGCGCGCTTGAGCCCTTCCCACAGGCCACCCGCGATGTGCCCGCCGTCGAGCGGGAGCAGCGGGATCAGGTTGAACATGCCGATCGCCAGGTTGAACCCGGCCAGCAGGTTCAGGAAGATCATGATCTTCTCGCGGTCGGACAGCGCCTCGGAGGCGAGGATCTCCCCGCCCATCCTGCCCGCGCCCACGACGCCGACGGGCCCTTCCCTGTCGCGCTCGTGCCCGGAGAAGGCGGCGTTCCACACGCCGACCATCTTCTGCGGCAGGTTGAGCATCGACTGCGCGACGCGGCCCGTCAGGTCGCCCATGTAGCCCACGACGGCGCCAAGGCTCTGGGTCTCGTAGACCTCGGTGGGGCCGACCCCGAGGAAGCCGACGTTCTTCTCGATGCGCTTGGGATCGTCGATGGCGGGACGGTCCTGGGAGATCAGCGTGACGTCGAGCGTCATCGGCTTGCCGTCGCGGACGATGCCGATCTTGACGGGGCCGGCGCCGTGCGACCTGATCTTCTTGGTCGTGTCGTCCCACGAGGTGATCTTCGCCCCGTTGAAGGTGACGAGCTGGTCGCCCACCTTCATCCCCGCCTTGGCCGCGGGGGTGGGCGGGTCGGTGGGCCTGCAGGGGCGGACCGGCTGGTTGGCCGGGATCACGCAGGTGGCGGTCAGCGGCGAGACGATCGGCTTGGGCGTGGGCAGGCCGAAGCCCATCAGCAGGACGGCGAACAGGATGAACGCCAGCACGAGGTTCATCAGCGGGCCGCCGGACATGATGATGACCTTCTGCCACCACTTCTTACGGTAGAAGACGCGGTCCTCGTCGCCCGGCCGCACCTCCTCCTGCGCCACGTCGCGCGCGGTGTCGATCAGACCCTGGAACGGTCCGGTGGAGGCACGCCGCAGCTTGGTCGGATCATCGCCGGGACGGGGCGGCAGCATGCCGATCATCCGGATGTAGCCACCGAAAGGGATCCACTTGATCCCGTACTCCGTCTCGCCCTTCTTCTTGGACCACATGGTGCCGCCGAAGCCGACCATGTACTGCGTCACCCTGACGCCGAACAGCTTGGCGGGCACGAGGTGGCCGATCTCGTGCAGCGCGATGGAGGCCATCAGCCCCAGCACGAAGACGACGATCCCCGCGATGTAGAGCCAACTCATCTGTGCGCGCTCCAGGGCAGTGGTGAAGGTCCGACAAGGCCAGAGTAGTCGAACAATCAGATGCGGAACGGCTTGCGTGTCCTTTGCCCAGTGAGGAGACTGCGTTGACAGTGCGCAGTCACCCGATCACCCTAGGAGATGTGTTGCTTCGGATCCTGGTCGCCGAGCACCTGCCGCTGGTACGGCGGGGCCTGGTCGCCTCGCTCGCCGCTGAGGCCGATCTCGAGGTCGTCGCCGACGTCGGCCACGGCCAGGAGGTCGGCGTCGCGGCCATGGAGCACGAGCCCGACGCCGCCGTCATCGACCTCGACCTGCCCGACCTCGGCGGGCTGAACGCCGCCGCCCGCCTGCGTGAGGCGGCGCCGGGCTGCAGGGTGCTGATCCTGTCCGCCCAGCCCAACCCCGGTCAGGTGCGCAGGGCGTTCGAGGCGCACGCGGTGGGCTTCATGAGCCTCGAGGTGGCGCCAGAAAGCCTGGCCGAGGGCCTGCGGGCGATGGGCGCGGGCGGCAGGGCCGTCGACTCGGAGCTGGCGCTGGCGGCGCTGGAGTCGGCAGCCAATCCGCTGACGCCGCGCGAGCGCGACGTGCTGCGCGTCGCGGCGGGCGGCGCCCGCTCCACGGAGATCGCCGGCGAGCTGTTCCTGTCGGTCGGCACGGTCCGCAACCACCTGTCGCGCATCATGTGCAAGACCGGCGCGCGCAACCGCATCGACGCGGTGCGCATCGCCAGCGACTCGGGCTGGCTGTAGGGGCCGTCCAGCCCGCCTGCCCACCGATCTCGCGGCGAGCAGGCGGTCTGACTCGGCCGAGCCCCGGTGGAACCGCGCCGCTCCTCCGGGACCCGGGCTCTTGGGGGTCGGGTCAGCAGGGGGTCTCGCTCCCCAGTCCCCGCTGGTCGAGCAGTGTCAGGTGGGGCTGCGCGCCCGCGGCCGACGAGCGCATGAACGGCAGCGTCACGGGCTCGTCGTGCAGCGCGGCGGCCACCGCGAACAGCACGCCTGCCGTACCTGTGGCCAGGTCCATCGACAGGCGCAGCAGCCGCTCGCCGGGGAAGGCGAGATGGGCCTGGTAGCGCACCGCGTGGCAGCCGAGCCCGCGCAGCTGCGTCTCGATCTCGGGATCGTCGCCGCGCTCCCTGGCCAGGTAGGCGAGCAGTCCCGCCCGTCCGGTGAACAGGCCTGGCTGGAAGGAGAACGGCGCGCGGGCCGCCCTGTCGAGGGCGCCGTGCGCGAGCAGCAGGTCGTCGTCATGGCGCCATCTGAGGTATTCGGCCAGCACCCAGGCCAGGCCCGCGCCTCCCGTGGCGAGGTGTGGCGAGGGGTCTCCCTGCGCCGCCCTGCGGCCGAGGTCCTGCCGCAGGGCGGCCTCGGCCAGGTCGAGCAGGCCCGGCTCGCCCGTGCGCTCGTGCATGCGCAGCAGGAACAGGGCGGGGCCCGCCGAGCCGTACATCAGGCCGGTGCGAGCGGCCGAGGGAGCGGGCTGCCTGCCGCTCAGCCGCGTGGCGACCAGGTCGGCGACGTCGTAGGCGCGCAGCAGCAGCTGCGACTCGCCGGTGAGGTCGGCCAGGTGGGCGAGGTTGAGCCCGATGCCTGCCAGCCCGCCGTGCAGGTCGAGGCCGAGCGACTCCCACCTCCGTCTGGAGGCGAGTTGCACCAGGTCGAGGGCGTCGGCCTGCCTGCCGAGGCGGGCCAGCGCGTGGGCGATGCCGTGCAGGCCGTCGTAGAAGCCGAGCCTGGCGCCCTCTGGCGGGCGCATGGCCCGCTCGAGCAGCCAGCGCTCGTGCTCGGGGAAGCGGCCTGAGCCCGCGGCCTCGAGGGCGAGCAGCACGCCGGCCGCGCCATGGGCGAGGTTGAGCCCTCCGGTGGCGAACTGCGCGATGTCGCCGGGGAAGAGCCTGTCGTCGCGCTCGGGGGTGGCCGAGGACAGGATCGCCATCGTCATCGACCTGCGCAGCCGCTGCCAGCGCTCGGGGTCGGGCAGGGTGGCGGAGTACCAGGCGGGGATGTGCGCGCCGGGAACGCGCTTGGCGCGCCGCACGCCGGTGATGGTGCGCACCGCCTCGTCGAGGAAGGCGTGAGGGACGGGGTAGGACTCGCGGATGAGGTCGGCCAGCTCGGCCGCCTTGAACCTGTCGATGCGCAGCAGCTCGGTCACCGGCAGGAAGAGCGCGAGGCGCAGGCGGGCCGCGGCGTGGTGGTCGACGTCGGCCCCCGTGACGCCGTCGGGGACGGCGAAGGCGCCGCCGCCCGCCTCCTCCAGGGGCACGCACCGCTCGTAGCCGACGAGCGCGACGCCGCCGTCGGGCCTGACGATGACGTTGCCGGGGTGGAGGTCGCCGAAGACCAGTCCGCGCGCGTGGACGGCGGCCACGGCCGCCTCCACCTTCGCGCACAGCTCGAGCGCCCACGCGGTGTGGTCGGCGGCGCCGCGGCCCTGCCTGCCGAGCCTGTCGAGCGGGGTGCCCTGGATGTGCTCCAGCACCAGGAAGCGATGCTCGCCGACGGTGTGCTCGGCCAGCAGGGCGGGGACCGCGTCGAGGCCGGCGAGCCTGGTCAGCGCCTCGCGCTCGCGCTCGAGCCTGGTCACCGCGTCGGCGCCGTCGGCGTCGAGCCCCGCGTGGGGCCTGGCCTCCTTGATGACCACCCGCGTGCCGGTGCGCGCGTCGCGGGCCAGGTGGACGCCGCCCCCGCCGGTCAGGCGCAGAGCGGCCTCGGCGGAGTACGGCAGGCGGTCGAGCGCGACGGCCCGCCCCGCCTCCAGGTGGGGTGTGAGGAAGGCGGGCAGCCGTACCCATGCGGGGGTGGCGAAGACCGGGCCGTGCCACTCGGGCACCAGCCTGCCGTCGAGGTCGGCGATGGCGGGTTCGAGCCTGCCGTCGGGCCCCGCGCAGTGGCGCTCGGCGAAGGCGCCGTAGCGGACGTGCAGCGGGCCGCCTCCGATGCGCAGGCCGCCGGGGAGGGAGGGGCAGGGCCGGCCGTCGAGCAGCGCGCCGAGGTCGGTGAGCGCCCGCTCCAGCCTGGTCTCGTCGGCGGGGTAGAGCGTGGCGAGCTCGCCGCCCGCTCCCCTGCCCGCGTGCTTGGCGTTGCGCAGGTGGAGGACGTGCTCGCCACGCAGGAACGTGAAGGCCAGGCCGGTCCGCACGCAGTAGGACCACACCGTGTCCATCACGAGGGCCGCGTCGCCGGGGCGGGCGGAGACCTGGATCTTCCAGCCCTGCTCGGGCAGCCCCGCCTCGACGGGGCGCAGGGCCACCAGCTCACCCTGTTCGGTCCGTGCCCAGCCGGTGGGCGCGGGCCTGCTGGCGTGGACGAAGTCGGCGGCGCCGTCGATCACCGGCGAGTCGTAGAACAGGGGATCGACGAGGCAGTAGAGCTCATACCTGTTGTCCACGCCTTGAGAATCTCAAGCCTGATCCACCGCCAGACAGTGACTCAGCTCACGATCTGGTCGTGTCATTCGTCATGGTCGCCAGATGAGCACGAGCGCGCAGTCGTCGTTGTGGCCCGAGGCCATCGAGTTGACCAGGGCTCTGGCCCCGTCGCGGAAGCCTTTGGGAAGCAGCCTGTCGGCCTCGCCCAGCAGCCTGTCGAGCCCCGCGTCGATGTCACGGCCCGGCTGCTCGATCAGGCCGTCGGTGTAGAGCAGGAGCGCGTCGCCCTTGCGCAGCACCCCGCTGTCGGGCTCGCAGTGCAGGTCGGGCACCACGCCGAGGACCACGCCCTTGGCCGAGGCGATCTCCCAGTTGCCGGTGCCCGCGTCGAGCTTCACCACGGGCGGGTGCCCGGCCGAGGTGATCGTGTACTCGCCCGTGGCCAGGTCGAGGCGGAGGTGGACGGCGGTGACGAAGCCCTCGTCGCCGCGCTGGCGGTGGAGGTAGGCGTTGGAGGCCTGCAGGAAGTCGTCGACCGAGCCGAGCAGCCCGCCGAACGTGCCCGACAGCAGCAGCGCCCTGGTGCCCGCGTCGACGCCCTTGCCGGAGACGTCGACCAGCGCCAGCTCCACCTGGTCGCCGTCGCGCATGGAGACCAGGAAGTCGCCGCCGAAGGAGGAGCCGCCCGCCTGCTTGAGCACGACCTTGGCGCCCCAGTCCTTGGGCAGCGGGGGCAGCTCGCTCTGGCTCTTGAGCCTGTCGCGCAGCTCCAGCAGCATCGCGTCGCCGCGCAGCCCCTGCACGCCCAGCTTGCCGCGGGTGCGCGCCATGAGCGCGGCCAGGACCGCGGTGAAGCCGATGGTGACCATGAGGCCGAGACCGATCCTGTGGACCCCGAGGACCGCTCCAACGTAGGCGAGAGAGGCCAGGACGCACATGAGCAGGACCGCGAGGCTGCGCAGCCGCAGCTGCAGCCCGCCGACGAGGGTGACGAGGATGAGCAGCGAGGGGGAGAACCACTCGGTGGACACCCGCGCCGCCAGCGCGCCGATCAGCAGGGTCAGCACGCCCAGGGTGATCAGCAGGTTGCGGTCTCTGGCCAGCGGCCCTCGCCGCAGGAATCTGACAACGGGCACCAGACCCGGCACCTTGACGAGCAGCGCTCGGAGCCGTGGCGGGATGAGCGGCGCCGGACGTGACTTCATGATGCGCTCGACTGTATCGGTCTCTCCTCGATTTGGGCAGCCCACTTGACCAACGCCTTGATCATTAGGGACGGATATTGGGTGGCCCTCCCCCTTTGCCCGCTCCTACGGTGGACGGATGAGCTATCCGATCCGCCCCATCTCGGAAGACGAGTGGTCCTCCTTCAGCGGCGTGCTCGCCGAGGGCTTCAACTGGACCCCCCACCCGACCCAGTCCGAGCGCTGGAAGGCCAACACCGAGTTCGACAGGACGCTCGCCGCCCTCGACGGAGACGTCATCGCCGGGGTCACCGGCATCCACAGCTTCACGATGACCGTGCCGGGCGGTCAGCTGCCCGTGGCGGGTGTGACCGCGGTCAGCGTCCTTCCCTCCCACCGCCGCCGCGGCATCCTCTCCCAGCTCATGCGCCGCCAGCTGGCCGACGTGCGCGAGCGCGGCGAGGCAGTGGCCGCGCTCTACGCCTCGGAAGCCGTCATCTACGGCAGGTACGGCTACGGCAGGGCCTCCGACGGGCTGTCCCTGCGCATCCCCAAGCACGGCTCGGCCTTCGTCGCGGGTGCGCCCTCGGACCCGGCGCTGAGGATCACCGTGGCCAAGCCCGCCGAGGTCAGAGCCACGCTGGAGAGCGTCTACGAGTCGATCCTGGCCGAGCGGCCGGGCCAGTACCGGCGCAACGAGCACCTCTGGACGGCCGTCCTGGCCGACGAGGAGTTCGACCAGGACGGCGCGGGCGCCCTGCGGTGCGTGCTGGCCGAGGACTCCGACAGGGTGCGCGGCTACGCGCTGTTCAGGGTCAAGTCCCTGTGGGGCGACAACGGGCAGCCCGACGGCGAGTTGCTGCTGCGCGAGCTCTACGCGACGGACCCCGCAGCCCACGCGCTGCTGTGGCAGTCGGTGCTCAACCGCGACCTGGTCAGCAGGGTCAAGGCCACGCGCCCCGTGGACGACCCGATCACGCAGTGGCTGACCGACGTCCGCTACCTCAACGCCTCGTGGGGCGACGAGCTGTGGGTGCGCCTGGTCTCGGTGGACGCGGCGCTGAGCTCCCGCGCCTACTCCGCGCCTGTGGACGTGGTGCTGGAGGTGGCCGACGACGTGTGCCCGTGGAACGCCGGCCGCTGGCGCCTGACCGCCGACACCGCCTCGGCCTCGTGCAAGCCGACCGACGAGGCGCCCGACGTGTCGCTGCCGGTGGCCGCGCTCGGCGGCGCGTACCTGGGCGGGGGCTCGCTCGACGCGCAGCACGCCGCGGGGCTGCTGACCGAGCACAGCGCGGGCGCCGTGCGCGCGCTGGCCACCGCCCTGTCGTGGTCGCCCGCCCCTTGGGCGGGTCTCGTCTTCTGATCCCGTACGGCACGCCTGCCCGGCGCCTCCGCGGTCACGTGGTCCCCTCCACCGCGGGCGCGCCGCCCAGCAGGACTTCGCCTCCCGCCGTCACGGCGTACAGTCGAAGGCATGGCACTGCAGAGCTTGCAGATCACGGCGATCACCGCGATGCGGGCGAGAGACGTGTCGAAACCCTCGCAGGAGCAGCAGGACGCCGCCGACCGGCGGCCGCTGCGCGACGAGACCCCGCGCCGCGAGGCGAAGGCGCGGGAGGAGCACCCTCGAGGGGAGGGCCGTTCGGGCGAGGAGCGCCCCCGCAGGGGGTTGCGCCGCAGGTCGTGACCCACGGCGGCCGACATGGCGGAGAGCGGAGCGGACGGGCAGGACAGACGGGCAGGGCGGGGACAGAGCGGCGGGCAGGGCGCTACGGCAGCGCGGGCAGCTGGCCGATGGTCTCGTAGGACGACAGCTGCGCGATGCGGCGGCTGTGACGGGCCGCGCCGGAGAAGGCGGTGGAGAGGAAGACCTCGACGAACCTGGTCGCCTCCTCCTGGGTGTGCATGCGCGCGCCCACGCTCACGACGTTGGCGTTGTTGTGCTCGCGCGCCAGCTGCGCCGTCTCCTCGCTCCAGGCCAGGGCGGCGCGGATGCCGCGCACCTTGTTGGCGGCGATCTGCTCGCCGTTGCCCGAGCCGCCGATGACGATGCCGAGGCTGCCCGGGTCACCCGCGACGCCCTCCGCCGCGCGCAGCACGAAGGCGGGGTAGTCGTCCTCGGCGTCGTAGACGAACGGACCGCAGTCGGTCACCTCGTGCCCGTGGTCCTTCAACCAGGTGGCAAGGTGGTTCTTCAGCTCATAGCCGGCATGGTCGGCACCGATGTAGACACGCACCCGTCCAGTCTCTCAGGTTCCGTGGGCGCGTTCGACGGCGGTCCCACGCTAGAGTAAGAGGCTGTTGACCTTTCCAGTCCTTACAGGAGAAGACGGCCCCATGCGCGAGATCCGGTACATCGGCGACCCAGTGCTGCGCACCCCCGCCGAGCCTGTCGTCGACTTCGACCGCGAGCTGCGCAAGCTGATCGACGAGATGTTCGAGGCGATGTACGCGGCCGACGGCGTGGGGCTGGCCGGGCCGCAGATCGGCGTGTCACGCAGGCTGTTCGTCTACGACTGCAGCGGGCGCAAGGGCCACCTGATCAACCCGGTGCTCACCGTTGACGATCCCGAGGTGGTGCTGGACGAGGAGGGCTGCCTGTCGGTCCCAGGACGCGACACGGGCAGGCCGCTCTACGCGCCCACCCCCAGGGCGGCGGGCGTGCGCATCGAGGGCGTGGACAGGCTCGGCAGGACGGTGCGGCTGAGGGCCAGGGGCCTGCTGGCACGATGCTTCCAGCACGAGAGCGACCACCTCGACGGCGCGCTCTACGTCGACCGCCTGCCCAAGAGCGAGGCCAGGAAGATTCTCCAGCGCACCCCGTAGACCGGTGCGGGTCGCCGCCCTCGGCGGCCGGGGAACCGCTGGACGAGCCTGCGGTGCTCAGAGCTGGAGGGACTTGATCTCGAAGTACTCCTCGAGACCGTGCTCGCCCAGCTCTCTGCCGATGCCCGAGTGCTTGTAGCCGCCGAAGGGCGCCTGCGGGTTGAACTGGCCTCCGTTGATCGAGACCTGCCCGGTGCGCAGCCGTCTCGCCACCGCGACCGCCCGCTCCTGCGTGCCGGCCCACACGGCGCCCGCCAGCCCGTAGCGGGTGCCGTCGGCGATCTGCACCGCCTGCTCCTCGCTGGTGTAGGGGATGATCGACAGGACCGGCCCGAAGATCTCCTCCTGCTCGATCGTCATGCCGGGCTCCACGCCCGCGAAGATCGTGGGCTCGATGAAGTAGCCGCGCTCGGTCGAAGGCTCGGTGCCGCCGATGATGAGGCGCGCCCCCTCCTCCTGCCCGGTGTTGATGTAGCGGACCACCCTGTCCCGCTGCGCGGCCGAGACGAGCGGGCCCAGCCTGGTCGCCTCGTCGAAGGGGTCGCCGATGGTGTACTTGCGGGCCGCCTCGACCGCCATGCCGACCGCCTTGTCGTACTGGTCGCGGTGGACGATCATCCGCGACCAGGCCGAGCAGGTCTGGCCCGAGTTGACGAAGGCGTTGGCGACGCCCGCCTTCACCGCGCTCGCGAGGTCGGCGTCGGGCAGGATGAGGTTGGCCGACTTGCCGCCCAGCTCGAGCGCGACGCGCTTGACGCTCTCGGCGGCCAGGGCGGCGACGCGCCTGCCCGCCCTGGTCGAGCCGGTGAAGGAGACCATGTCGACCTCGGGGTGGGCGGCGAGCGCCTCGCCGACCACCGGCCCTGCCCCGCTGATCAGGTTGAACACGCCTCGCGGCAGGCCCACCTCGTGGAAGATCTCGGCCAGTTCGTAGGCGGCCAGCGGCGCGACCTCGCTGGGCTTGAGCACGACCGTGCACCCCGCGGCGAGCGCGGGAGCGACCTTGCAGATGATCTGGTGCAGCGGGTAGTTCCACGGCGTGATCGCGGCGACCACCCCCGCGGGCTCCTTCACCACGACGGAGTTGCCGACCCTGGCCTCGCGCGGGTGGGACTCGGCCAGCTGCGCGTAGGAGGCGAGCACCCCCGCGGGCATGAGCGTCTGCACCTTGAGCGCGAAGCCGTACGGCGCGCCCATGTCGGTCGCGATCGTCCTCGCGACGCTCTCGGCCCGCTCCTTCAGCAGGTCGGCGGCGGCGGCCAGCAGCTTGCTCCGCTCGGCGGGGGCCGTGGCCGCCCACGCGGGGAAGGCGGCGCGGGCGAACAGCACCGCCGCCTCTGCGTCATCGGGGGCTCCGGCAGGAACTCGGTCGATCGTCTCCTCGGTGGCCGGGTTGACGACGTCGATTCCCTCGCCCGAGACCGAGGCGGTCCACGCCCCGTTGATATAGAGATGACGCATGGTCCCCATCCTTGCGCGTCGAAGGTCACAAAGCGAGTGGTCGGCGCGTCACGCGGGGTGCCTGCGCCACCGCCCGCCCCTCTGTCGCCTCCCCAAGAGGGTACGGCGAAGCGCCGCGGTTAGGGGGAGATGTCCGAGATCGCGGCCTTGGGGGCCATGGGGCCGATCGCCCCGGGGAGCCCAGGGCGATCGCCATGCGCAGGGGGTCAGTCGAAGACGGGGCGGCGGGTGCGCGAGCGCTTGAGCTCGAAGAAATCGTCGAAGGCCGCCACGGTGCGCACGCCGTCCCAGAGACGGCCCGCGTCCTCTCCCCTGGGGATCCTGGTCAGGACGGGGCCGAAGAAGGCGACGCCCTCGACCTGGATCACCGGGGTGCCGACCTCCTGGCCGACCAGGTCGATGCCGCGCGTGTGCGACTCCCTGACGGCCTCGTCGTAGTCGGTGGAGTCCATGGCGTCGGCCAGCTCCCTGTCGAGGCCGGCGGCCACCAGGGCGTCGCCGATCGTGTCCCTGAGCGTGGGGCCCTCCTTGGGCCTGCCCTCGTTGTGGAAGCGGGTGCCGAGCTCGGTGTAGAGCGGGCCGACGACGTGCTCGCCGTACTTGTCGGCCGCCGCGGCGACGACCCGCACGGGGCCGATCGCGGCGGCCAGCATCTCGCGGTAGGAGTCGGGGATCTCCTTGTCCTCGTTGAGGACGGTCAAGCTCATGATGTGCCAGCGGGGTTCGATCTGGCGCACCTGCTCGACCTCCACCAACCAGCGCGAGGTGATCCAGGCGAAGGGACAGAAGGGGTCGAACCAGAGATCTACGGGGGTTCGTTCGGCCATGGGTGCGGTTCCCTCGTTCGTGACGACCTGCCCTGGCAATAACCTGGGCCCTCGGCCATAACCTGAGTGACAGTCAGGACTATTCCTGGCATGGCAGGATTCAGACAAAACCCCAATGATGTGGTGAAGAGGAGCGGATCTTGGCAGGCAACCTGACCCGTGACGAAGCTCGCGAGCGGGCCCGGCTGTTGAAGGTCGAGTCGTACGACGTCAAACTCGACCTGACGGAGGGTGAGGAGCGGTTCGAGAGTGTCACGACCGTTCGCTTCTCCGCCGCGGAGCCCGGCGCGACGACGTTCATCGACCTGCACGGCGCGCGCGTGCGCTCGGTGGAGCTGAACGGGGTCGCGCTCGACGTGGCCGCCTATGACGAGGACAAGGGCAGGTTCCCCCTGCCGGGGCTGGCGGCGGAGAACGAACTGGTCGTCGACGCCGACTGCGCCTACATGCGCACGGGCGAGGGCCTGCACAGGTTCGTCGACCCCGAGGACCAGAAGGTCTACCTGCACACGCAGTTCGAGACGGCCGACGCCCACCGGATGTACGCCTGTTTCGACCAGCCCGACCTGAAGGCGACCTTCGAGCTGACCGTGATCGCGCCGGCCGACTGGGAGGTCGTCTCCAACGCCGCCGCCGACGCGGTGGAGGAGCTGGCGGGCCACCAGGGCCGCCACGGCGTGATGCAGGCGGCCAGGCGCCACCACTTCGCGCCCACCGCGCCCATCTCGACCTACATCACCGCGCTGGTGGCCGGCGGCTACCACAAGGTGACCTCCGAGCACGACGGCATCCCGCTGGGCATCTACTGCCGCGCCTCGCTGGCCGAGCACCTCGACGCCGACAACATCTTCGAGCTCACCCGCCAGGGCTTCGACTTCTTCCATAAGGTGTTCGGGGTCCGCTACCCGTTCGGCAAGTACGACCAGCTGTTCGTGCCGGAGTTCAACGCCGGCGCGATGGAGAACGCGGGCTGCGTGACCTTCCTGGAGGACTACGTCTTCCGCTCCAGGGTCACCGACGCCATGGTCGAGCGCCGCGCCGAGACCATCCTGCACGAGATGGCGCACATGTGGTTCGGCGACCTGGTCACCATGCGCTGGTGGGACGACCTGTGGCTGAACGAGTCGTTCGCCACCTACGCCTCCGTGCTGTGCCAGGCCGAGGCCACCCGCTGGGGCAAGGGCGCGTGGACCACGTTCGCGAACGTGGAGAAGGCGTGGGCCTACCGGCAGGACCAGCTGCCCTCCACCCACCCGATCGCCGCCGACATCCCCGACATGCAGGCGGTCGAGGTCAACTTCGACGGCATCACCTACGCCAAGGGCGCCTCGGTGCTCAAGCAGCTGGTGGCCTACGTCGGCCTGGACAACTTCCTGGCGGGCGTGCGCGACTACTTCAACGAGCACGCCTGGGGCAACACCGAGCTCAAGGACCTGCTCACCGCGCTGGAGCGCACCAGCGGCCGCGACCTGTCGTCCTGGTCGAAGGAGTGGCTGGAGACCTCGTGGGTCAACACGCTGCGCCCGTCCTTCACCGTCGACGCCGAGGGCCGCTTCGAGAGCTTCGAGGTGCTGCAGGAGGCTCCCGCCGAGTACCCGACGCTGCGTTCGCACCGCGTCGCCATCGGCCTGTACTCCCTGGCCGACGGCGCGCTGACCAGGACCAAGCGGGTCGAGCTCGACGTGGTGGGCGCCCGTACGGCCGTGGCCGAGCTGGTCGGCGAGACCCAGCCCGACCTCGTGCTGATCAACGACGACGACCTGACCTACGCGAAGGTCCGCCTGGACGAGCGCTCGCTGGCCACGCTGGTGGAAGGCGGCATCTCGCAGTTCACCGAGTCGCTGCCGCGCGCCCTGTCCTGGTCGGCGGCGTGGGACATGACCCGTGACGCCGAGATGGCCACCCGCGACTACGTGCAGCTGGTCATCTCCGGCATCGAGACCGTCAAGGACATCACGGTCGTGCAGACCGTGCTGCGCCAGGCGCGCCAGGCCGTGCAGCAGTACGCGGACCCCGCGTGGCGGGCCGAGGGCCTGGCCCAGCTGGCCGCCGCGCTGAAGTCGTGGATCGGCGCCGCCGAGGCGGGCTCGGACCACCAGCTCGCCTACGTCAACGCCTTCTGCGCGGTGGCCACCTCCCCCGAGGACCTCGCCTTCGTCAAGGGCATCCTCGACGGCGTCTCGGCGCCGGAGGGGCTGGCCGTCGACGCCGACCTGCGCTGGACGCTGACCCACGCGCTGGTCTCCGGCGGGGTGCTCGGCGCCGCCGACATCGACGCCGAGCTCAAGCGCGACGCGACCGCCTCGGGCGAGCGTTCGGCCGCGCTGTGCAGGGCCGCCATCCCCACCGCCGAGGCCAAGGCGGAGGCGTGGGCGGCGATCACCGGCGGCAAGCTGGCCAACGCCATCTTCCGCACGACGATCGCCGGGTTCCAGGACCCTCACCACGTCGAGCTGCTCAGGCCGTACAAGGAGAAGTACTTCTCCGAGGTCGGGCGCGTCTACGAGGAGTGGACGTTCGACATGGCGCAGAGCTTCGCGGTGGGCTGCTTCCCCGCGCTGCTCATCGAGGAGGAGACGGTGCGGGCTGCCGAGGAGTATCTCGCGGCCTCCGGCGCCCCGCAGGCGCTGCGCAGGATGGTCCTGGAGGGCGCCGACGGCGTGAGCCGCGCGCTGCGCGCCCGCGCCAAGGACGCTTCCTGAGTTAGTTCGCGGCAAGGCCCCCACCCGGCTCCGGGTGGGGGCCTTGTTTGGTTTCAGGACGGTTTCGAACTCTTGACACCGAGACGGACGGGGTCCCATATTTTCACCACTAACTTTATTTCTGAAGAAAGTCCGGTCCCTGTATGGCAGGCAGTGATCGCGGCGACCTGACCAGGACGGCGATACTCGCTCTCCTCGGGACGGTCGGTCCGCTCAGCCGTACCGAAATCGCCAGAGAGCTCGACCTCAGCCCCGCCTCCGTCACGCAGGTGACCCGCGAGCTGATGGGCCACGGCATGCTGGAGGAGCTCGATCTGAAGCCCTCGCGCGGCGGCCGTCCCGCTCAGCGGCTCGGCCTGGTGGGCAGCGCGGGGCGCGCCCTCGGGGTGAAGGTGACGGCCGACCACCTGGTGATCGTGGACGTGCGCCTGGACGGCGAGGTGCTCGGCTCGTGGGAGCGGCCCTTCGACCCTTCCTCGCCGCACGCGCTCGACGACCTCGTCAGGGCGGTGGCCGATGTGGTCGCCCAGGTCGAGGCGGCTCCCCCGCTTCTCGGCGTCGGCGTGGGCGTGCCTGGCAGCGTGGACGACCAGGCCGTGGGCACGGTCAACGCGCCCACGCTCGGCTGGCAGGCCATGCCGGTCGGCGAGCGGCTGCGCCGCAGCCTCAGCCTGCCCGTGCTGGTGGAGAACGACGTCAACGCCCTGGCCGCGGCCGAGCGCCTGTACGGCAGGGGCCGCACGCACCGCGACTTCCTGGTCCTGACGATCGGGCGGGGCGTCGGCGCCGCCATCGTGATGGACGGGCGCGTGTACAGGGGGGCGAGGGGCGGCGCCGGCGAGTTCGGCCACGTGCCCGTCGACCCCTCGGGCCCGATGTGCGGCTGCGGGACGGCCGGCTGCCTGGAGGCGTTCGTGGGATCGGCAGGCCTGGTGACGGCCGCCAGGTCCAAGGGCCTGCTCGGCGAGGCTCCCGCCTCGGCGGAGGATCCCCACTCGGGGGCCGCGACCGGCGACCCGGGAGCCCGCGCGGCCGTGGACGAGCTCGGCAGAGCGGCGGCCGCGGGCGACAGGGCCGCCCAGGACCTCTTCGACGAGGCGGGCAGGATCCTCGGGCGCTCCACCGCGGGGCTGATCAACGTGGTCGACCCCGAGGTGGTGGTGATCCTCGGCGAGGGCGTCGCGAACTGGCCGTTCTGGCAGGTCGGCTTCGACAGGGCGGTGCGCGCCCAGCTCATGCCGGGCCGGCGTGACATCTCCATCGAGGTGGAGAGCTGGGACGAGACGAGCTGGGCGCAGGGCGCCGCCGCGCTGGTGCTGGCCACGCCGTTCGACGCGGCGGGCGCGGCGGGCGAGCAGGGCAGGCTCGTGCGCGCCAGGCTGATCGGGGCGACGCCATGACGCTCACCGCCGCCCCGCCCAGGACCACGCCCACCTCCGCGCCCAGGCCGCCGCGCCGCAGGCTGCGCTACGCGGGCACGGTCGCGGTCTTCCTGCTGCCGAGCCTGATCCCCCTGGTGCTGTTCACGCTGGTCCCGATGGCCGGCTCGCTGTGGGTGAGCCTGCACGAGTGGAACCTCATCGAGCCGATGCGCTGGGTCGGGCTCGACAACTACGGCGAGGTGCTCGCCGACCCCAAGACGCGGGCCGCCTTCCTGCACACGCTCACCTTCATCGCCGGCTACCTGCCGCTGGTCTACGCCGGAGGGCTCGGCCTGGCGATGCTGCTGAACAGGGCGATGGGAGGGCGCAACATCTTCCGCGCGATCTACTTCCTGCCGGTGATCACCAGCTGGGTCGTGGTGGCGCTGATGTGGAAGTGGCTGCTCAACCCGGCCAGCGGCATCGTGAACTGGGCGCTCGGACTGCTCGGCGTCGAGGGCCCCGGCTGGTGGACCGACCCGACGTGGGCGATGCCGTCGATCATCCTCGCCTCGGCGTGGAAGGACCTCGGCTTCGTCATGATCATCCTGCTGGCGGGGCTGCAGGCGATCCCGAACGAGTACCACGAGGCGGCGCGGGTCGACGGCGCCTCGGCGTGGCAGCGCTTCCGCCGCATCACCCTTCCCCTGCTGTCGCCCTCGACGTTCTTCGTGGTCGTCATCTCGCTGATCAACGGTTTCCAGGTCTTCGACCAGGTGCACGTCATGACCGGCGGCGGTCCTGGCGGGGCCACCGAGGTCGTGGTCGAGCAGGTCTACAGGCTCACCTTCCAGTACGGCAGGGCGGGCGCCGCCTCGGCGCTGTCGTGGCTGCTGTTCGCCGTCGTCCTCCTGGTGACGCTGATCCAGGTCCGTGTCCAGCGCCGGTGGGTGAACTATGGGTACTAATGGGAAACGTGCAAGTCGGCCTGCCGCTACGGTCCCGGCCACGCACTCAGGGTGGAGCGGCAGGTTGGCGAGCGCGTTTCCTGTTAGTAAGGCTCTGAAGTACCTGCTGGTCGTCGGCGGCGCGCTGGTGATGCTGTTCCCGTTCGCGTGGGCGGTGATCACCTCGATCACACCCGGCGGCAGCGTGCTGGCCAGCCCTCCCGACTTCACCCCCGAGGGCGCCAACCTCGGCGCGTACGGCAAGCTGCTCGAGGTCACGCCGTTCTGGCGGATCCTGCTCAACAGCGCGTGGATCGGCGCGGCCTCCACCATCCTGCAGCTCGTCACGAGCGCGATGGCCGCCTACGCCTTCGCCAGGCTGCCCTTCCCCGGCAGGGGCGCGCTGTTCGCCGTCTACCTAGCGACGCTGATGGTGCCGCTGCAGGTGCTGATCGTGCCGCTGTTCATCGAGATGCGGACCTTCAACCTCATCGACACCTACTTCGCGGTGCTCGCCCCCACCATCGCCTCGGCGTTCGGGGTCTTCCTGCTGCGGCAGGCGATCGCGCAGGTGCCGAAGGAGTTCGACGAGGCGGCGGTGCTGGACGGCGCCGGACATTTCAGAATTTTTGCGCTCATTGTGGTGCCCCTGATCAGGCCCGCTCTGGCGACCTTCGCCATCTTCGGCTTCATGGCCAGCTGGAACAGCTACCTGTGGCCGCTGGTGATCATCAAGTCGCCCGAGTTCATGACGCTCCCGCTCGGCCTGGCCGAACTGCACGGCCGCTTCACCACCGAGTGGAACGTCGTCATGGCCGGCTCGGTGGTCAGCGTGGTGCCCATCCTCATCCTCTATCTCTTCGCGCAGAAGCACGTCATCGCCTCAGTCGCCCAGTCCGGGCTCAAGTAAAGGATCACCCCCATGACCAAGAGCACAAGGCTCGCCGCCGCGGCCCTGGCCACCGCCGTCCTCGCCACCGCCTGCTCCCAGGGCTCGGCGACCAGGGACACCTCCGCCGACGGCGGCAAGGTGACGCTGCGCTACTTCACCTTCTCCGCCGCTCCCGACCACGTGAAGGACCTCGACACCATCGTGGCCGCCTTCGAGAAGGAGAACCCGAAGGTGGACGTGGTCGTCGAGACCGCGCCGTACGACCAGTACTTCACCAAGCTGCAGACCAGCATCGCCGGCGGCACCGCGCCCGACACCTTCGAGCTCAACTACGAGAACTTCGTGACCTACGCCAGCGCGGGCTCCCTGCTCGACCTGGGGTCGGTGGCGGGAGACTCGGCGCCCGCCGGCTACGCCAAGGAGTCGCTCGAGGCCTTCAAGCACGAGGGCAAGCAGTACGCGCTGCCCGCCTCCTTCTCCACCGTCGTGCTCTTCTACAACAAGGAGCTGTTCAAGAAGGCGGGGGTCGCCGAGCCGACCACGTCGTGGACGTGGAAGGACGAGCAGGCCGCGGCCGAGAAGCTGACCGACAAGAAGGCAGGGGTGTTCGGCGACTTCCAGCCGGTGCAGTTCTTCGAGTTCTACAAGACGCTCAAGCAGGCCGGCGGCGAGTTCCTCTCGGCGGACGGCAAGAAGGCCACCTTCAACAGCCCCGAGGGCGTCAAGGCGGCCACCTGGCTGGTCTCCAAGGTCGGCAAGACCATGCCCACGGAGGCGGAGATCGGCGGCACGGCCGACTACGACACCAACCTGTTCAAGTCGGGCAAGCTCGCGATGTGGCACAACGGCATCTGGCAGTTCTCCGGCCTCAAGGACGTGCCCTTCGAATGGGACGTGGTCGTCGAGCCAGGTGACACGGCCAAGGCCAGCGCGGTCTTCCACAACTCCGTCGCCGCCTCCAAGACGACCAAGCACGCGAAAGAGGCGTACGCGTGGGCCAGGTTCCTCAGCTCGTCGAGCGTGGCGGCGACCACGCGGATCGAGTCATCGTGGGAACTGCCTCCCGTGTCGAACCAGAGTGTGCTCGCCGGATACCTGAAGGACCCCAAGCCCGCCAACCGCCAGGCCGTGTTCGACTCACTGAAGTCGATCGCGCTGCCGCCGGTGATCAAGCGGCAGCAGGAGATGCAGGACGCGGTCACCCAGGAACTGTCCAACGCGGCGGCGGGCCGTACCTCGGTCGAGGAGGCGCTCACGGCTGCCGCCGCCAAGGTCGACGAACTCCTCGGCTGACCCAGGAGATCTGACCCATTGACTGCTCCCCGCCCTAGAGCTAAACGACGGGGATTCTTGGCTCACACTGCCTGGCTGCCCGGCGGACAGTCAGGTCTTACGCGATCAGCACCAGCCGGGGTCAGACCAGCCCGGACGAGCATCACGCGAGCGGAGTTCTTGTCCCTGGGGGACACGGCTCCGCACGTGGTGCACGTGTAGGTACGTTCGGAAAGAGGAAGTGCGTGCTTGGTTCTCGCTCCGCACGACGCGCAGTCCATGGTGGTGTGCGCGGGGTGCACGAGGCGGACGTCCCGCCCATGCTTGCGGCCCATCTCGATCAGGGCGTGCTTGGTGGCGCCGATCGCGGCGTCGGCGGCTTTGCGGGCCATGGTCGTCTTGGCCAGGAATTTCGGCCGGAAGTCCTCCACAGCGATGGCATCATGGTCGGTCACCACCGCCTTGGCCCACTTGCGGGCGGTGTCCTGCCGCTGCCGGGCGACCTTCTTGTGCAGCTTGGCGGTCTGCTTCTTCGCCTCGCGGTAGCCCTTCGAGGCGGCGTGGCCTTTCTTCGGCTTCCGGCGGGCCATCATCCGCTGGTACCGGGCGAGCCGCTGCCCGGCGTTCCTGCCGTGCTCAGCGTGAGGGAGGTCGTGGGCGTCCGAGGTGGTGGTGGCGGTCTCCTTCACGCCCCAGTCCACGCCGAGGACCGCACCGGTCGCTGGCAGCGGCTGCACCTGAGCGGGGACGACGAAGGAGGCGTACCAGTGGCCGAGACTGTCGCGGTACACGCGCACCGAGGACGGCTCGGCGGGCAGGTCGCGGGACCACACCACCGTCACGACGATGCCACCCGCCAGGTGCAGACGGCCGTCCTTCAGGCGGAACCCGCGCTTGGTGAAGTTCAGCGACGGGTCCGCCAGGTCCTTCTTCTTGAAGCGGGGCATCCCGGCACGCTGCCGCATTGGAAGGCGCGCCTTGATGTCCTTCACCGCCTTGGCGCGAGACTTGGCGAAGTCGCGGATGATCTGCTGCTGCGGCACCGAGGCGCCCTCCCGCAGCCAGGCGTGCTCGGCACGCCACAGCGTCAGCTGCTTGTCCAGACCGGCCGGACCGCATGGCTGCTTGGCCTTGTGGGCAGCGCGAGAGGCGGCAACGCAGCCATTCCACACCCACCGACAGCGGTCCCACTCGGCCAGCAGCGCCGTATGCGCGGTGGACGACATGCGCAGCCGGTAGGTGTACCGGGCGTGCCCGGCCTCCTCGCATGCCTGCGCTTGCGTCGTCACGACCGGCAACCTACCGGCGGGATCCGACAATCGACGCCGGTTCGCCTTGCGGCGAAACGGCTTCCTTCTCCTACTCCACAGGCAATCCGATTCCTCCCCCGTCTGAAGGCTGGGGAATCCCTGGAGGTATTTGGTGATCGTAGGAAGCGACCTGGCGCGGGCGCGACTCGTGTCGCGCAGCGTCGATGTGATCAGCACGCATCAGTCGCCCTCGGGGGCCTACCCGGCGTGTCCCACCTTCTCCGCCTACCGCGGCTACGCGTGGCTGCGCGACGGCGCGTTCATCGCCGAGGGGATGAGCCGCGCAGGCGAGGTCCAAGGAGTGACCGCCTTCCACGAGTGGTGCGCCGAGGTGATCGGCGCGCGGGAGGGCCAGGTGGAGTCCCTGGTCAGGAGGGCCGCGGAAGGTGAGAGCGTCTCCCCCGCCGAGATGCTGCCCACCAGATTCACCCTGGAGGGCGGCGACGGCACGGACGAGTGGTGGGACCACCAGCTCGACGGCTACGGCACGTGGCTGTGGGCGCTGGCCGAGCACACGACACGACACGGCGCCGCGGTGCGGGGGGCCGAGCGCGCGGTGAAGGTGGCCGCGACGTACCTGTCGTGGTTCTGGGACCAGCCCTGCTACGACTGGTGGGAGGAGCACGTCGACCAGCGCCACGTCTCGACGCTCGGCGCCATCCACGCGGGCCTGCGGTCCGCGATCGGCACCGGCCTGCTCGACGAGGCGGAGGCCAAGGCCGCCGCCGAGGCGGTCGAGGGCATCACCGCGCTGGTCGAGGCCGAGGGCGTGGCGCAGGGCGGTCACCTGCGCAAGTGGCTGGGCAGCGACGAGGTGGACGCGAGCCTGCTGTCGTGCGTGTACCCGTTCGGTCTCTACCCCGCCGACCACCCGGTCGCCGTGGCCACGGTGGCGGAGGTCGAGCGGCAGCTCGCGCACGAGGGCGGCGTCCACCGCTACCTCGCCGACACCTTCTACGGCGGCGGCCGCTGGGTGCTGCTGGCGGGCTTCATGGGGCTCAACCACGCGGCGGCGGGCCGGCGCGAGCAGGCGCTGCGCTACCTCGACTGGATGGGCGCGCAGGCCACCGACTCGGGCGAGCTGCCCGAGCAGGTGTCGGACGTGCTGCTCGCGCCGGGACGCTTCGAGGAGTGGCTGCAGCGGTGGGGGTCGGTGGCGACGCCGCTGCTGTGGTCGCACGGGATGTACCTGATGCTCGCCGACGCGCTGGAGGTGCGCTCGTGATCCGCCATCGTCCCCACGGCTCCGGCCATCCCTATGCCGAGTCCGAGGACCAGCGGGTGCCCGTGCTGCCCATGGACGGCCAGAGCGTCGAGCTGCGGGTGCGGGCCTCGGCGAACGTCACGTCGGTGGTGTGCGACTGGCTCATGGTCGGCGCTCCGGTGATGGAGCTGCCGCTCAGCCGTCCCGCGGCCGAGGAGGAGGACACGAGGGTCGACGGCGGCCATCTGGCCGCGGCGCAGGCGAAGGCGGCCAGGGCCGCCTCGGGTTCGTGGTCGGTCGTGACCCCTCCGCTCGAGGCGGGGCGCCGCTACTCCTACCGCTTCCGCGGAGGCGGCCGTACCACCAGGTGGTTCGAGGTGACGGCCGCACGGTGGAGCCCTGACGGCGGACGACTGGTGGTCGAGGGCGGCGACCGGGTGGTGCCGGGCAGCGTCCGCTGGCTGGCCGACGGCGACGGCATCCGCAGGGTGCGGTTCGAGCTGGAGCTGTCGCCCGGCGCGCACGTGGTCGGCTTCGGCGAGCGCTTCGACGCCGTCGACCAGCGCGGCAGGGCGCTCGACGCGGTGGTGTTCGAGCAGTACAAGTCGCAGGGCGCGCACGGCCGCACCTACCTGCCGATGCCGTTCGCCCTCGTCGTCGACGGGCCACGGAGCTGGGGCCTCCACGTGGACACCTCCCGCAGGACCTGGTACGACCTCAGCGGCGCGCGCCTGGTCGTGGAGGCCGAGGTCGAGGACGAGCTGACGCTGCGGGTGCACGAGGGCCCGCCCGCCGAGGTGCTCGACGCCTTCCTCGGCACCGTGGGCCGCCCTACCGAGCTGCCCGACTGGGTGTTCAGGCTGTGGGCCAGCGGCAACGAGTGGAACACGCAGGCACGCGTGATGGCCGAGATGGACAGGCACCGCGAGAGCGACATCCCGGTCGGCGCCCTGGTCATCGAGGCGTGGAGCGACGAGACGACGTTCACCGCCTTCCGCGGCGCCGAGTACGAGCCCTCGGAGCAGCCGCACCGCCTGGCCGACTACCGCTTCCCCGAGGACGGTCCGTGGCCCGACCCCAAGGGCATGGTCGACGAGCTGCACGAGCGCGACATCAAGGTGCTGCTGTGGCAGATCCCACTGCAGAAGATGCGGCCCCACCCCAAGCACCAGGCGGCGGTGGACGCCCGGCAGATCCTCGACAGATGCGTCAGGGAGGCTGACGGCAGGCCGTACCGCAACCGCGGCTGGTGGTTCCCGCTGGCGCTCATGCCCGATCTGTCACGGCAGGACGTGCGCGACTGGTGGACGGCCAAGCGCCGCTACCTGGTCGAGGAGGTCGGCGTCGACGGGTTCAAGACCGACGGCGGCGAGCACGCGTGGGGCCACGACCTGCGCTACGGCGACGGCCGCAGGGGCGACGACGGCAACGGGCTGTTCCCCGTGCACTACGCCCGGGCCTTCGGCGACCTGCTGAGAAGCGCGGGCAAGGCGCCCGTCACCTTCAGCAGGGCCGGATTCGCTGGCTCGCAGCCGCACGGCGCGTTCTGGGCCGGTGACGAGGACTCCACGTGGGAGGCGTTCCGCTCCTCGATCAGGGCCGGGATCACCGCCTCGGCCTGCGGGATCGTCTACTGGGGATGGGACCTGGCCGGGTTCTCGGGCGACCTGCCCAGCGCGGAGCTGTACCTGCGGGCGGCAGGGACGTCGGCCTTCATGCCGATCATGCAGTACCACTCGGAGTTCAACCACCACCGCAGGCCGCTGCGCGACCGCACCCCGTGGAACATCGCCGAGCAGACCGGCGACCCCCGGGTGATCCCGGTCTTCAGGCGCTTCGCCCACCTGCGCGAGAGGCTCGTGCCGTACCTGGCGAGGGAGGCACGGCGGGCGCTCGAGGGCGGCGCGCCGCTGATGCGCGGCCTGTTCTTCGACCACCCTGGCGACGAGGCCATCTGGTCCTATCCGTTGCAGTACAAGCTTGGCGACGCCCTGCTTGTCATCCCCGTGACCGAGCCGGACGCCGACAAGGTGGAGGCCTACCTGCCCGAGGGCGAGTGGGTCGACGTCTGGACCGGTCTGGCTCTGGACGGCGGGCAGGTGCTCACGCTGCCCGCCCCCATCGACAGGCCTCCGGTGCTCTGCACGGCGCAGCACTGGCAGGAACTCTCCGCCGTCTTCGCCCCCTGAAGGGAGTAACTCTGTGACCCGGTTACGGTCGGGCGTCATCGTCTCGGTGATCGTCCTGCTGGCCTCGCTCATCGCCGCCCCCGCGTACGCGCTGGACGGCGTCCACCACCATCCGACCGGCATCGACGACCTCTACTCGACCGAGCCGACCGAACGCTCCCCCCGCGACCCCATGGCCGGGGAGAACGTCCAGATCAACGCCACGACCTGGCCGATCGAGCCGGGGCAGACCGTCTGGGTCACGTGGACGAAGAACGGGGTGAACCAGACCCCCGTCGGCGCCGCATGGGACCACAACAGCGGCAACAACAGCTACTGGCGGATCGGCCTGGGCCCCTTCGCCAGGGGCGACAAGATCACCTACACCGTCAACGCGGACGTGAACGGGGGCGGGCAGAAGAGCACGGGCCCGTTCTCGTTCACGGTCACCTCGTGGAGCACGGTCACGAACGTGACGTCCTTCACCAACAACGGCACGTCGGTGGACGTCACGACGGGGGACAGCGCCGGCTCCTTCACGCCGAAGATCCGCTTCGCCTTCCCCGTGCTCGACCGCTTCAGGACCCAGATCGCCCCCAACGGCCAGGGGCTGAACATCTCCGGCGTCTCCGGCTACACGGTGACGGACTCGGCGAGCACGCTGACGATCTCCACCAGCTCGCTCGTACTGAAGATCCAGAAGTCGCCGTACCGGCTGTCGGTCTACAAGGGCGACGGCACGACGCTGATCACCAGGCAGGACGCCTCCAACAACATCCGCTGGGCCAGCGACGGCTCCACCACGGTCACCAGGATCGAGGACAACTACCTGTCACCGGCGGGCGAGCGGTTCGAGGGGTACGGCGAGCGCTACGACCGGCTCGACCAGCGCGGCACCCAGGTGCACAACTACGTCTACAACCAGTACCGCGACCAGGGCGCGACCCGCCGTACCTACCTGTCGGTGCCGTTCTTCACCAACTCGGCCGGCTACGGCATCTACCTGCCGAGCACCCGCTACGCCCTGTTCACCCCCGGCGACAGGGCGGGGTTCGCCGTCGACACGGGCGGCGCGCTGAACTCCACGCTCGACTACCACTTCTTCGCCGGCACCCCCGCGAAGATCGTCAACGACTACACCGCCGTCACGGGCAGGCCGCAGCTGCCGCCCAAGTGGGCCTTCGGGGTGTGGATGTCGGCCAACGAGTGGAACACCCAGGCGGAGGTCAGCGCCGAGCTGGCCAACGCCACCACGCACAAGATCCCGCACACGGCGATGGTGCTGGAGCAGTGGAGCGACGAGGCGACCTTCTACGTCTGGCACGGCGCCACCTACACTCCCACCCCCGGCAGCGGGAAGCTCGCGTACTCGAACCTCACCTTCCCCGCGGGCACGGCATGGCAGAACCCCAAGGCCATGGTCACCGACGCCCACAACAAGGGGATCAAGATGATCCTCTGGCAGATCCCGGTGCTGAAGGAGAACTTCGACTCCAACCCGCCGACCGCGCCCCAGCAGCACCTCAACGACAAGGCCTACGCCGAGGCGCAGGGCTACGTCGCCAAGAACGCCGTCAACGGGCCCTACCGCATCCCGACGGGCCAGTGGTTCGGCGACAGCATGGTCCCCGACTTCACCAGCACGGCGGCCACCAACTGGTGGATGAGCAAGCGCGACTACCTCATGGACGAGGTCGGCATCGACGGCTTCAAGACCGACGGCAGCGAGGCGATCTTCGGCAGGAGCGTGCAGTTCGCCGACGGCCGCAAGGGCGACGAGATGCACAACGCCTACCCCAACAGCTACACCAAGGCCTACAACACCTACGTCAAGGGCAAGAACGCGCAGAACACGATCTTCAGCAGGGCGGGCACGTCCGGCGCCCAGACGACCTCCATCTTCTGGGCGGGCGACCAGAACTCCAGCTTCTCCGCCTTCCAGGAGGCGGTGCGGGCGCAGCTGTCGGCGGGCCAGTCGGGCGTGCCGTTCACGGCGTGGGACATGGCCGGCTTCACCGGCGACTTCCCCAGCGCCGAGCTGTACCTGCGCTCGGCCGCGCAGGCGACGTTCTCGCCGATCATGCAGTATCACTCGGAGAAGGCCAGCCCCTCCACCTCCGAGGCGCGCACGCCGTGGAACGTGCAGGCACGCACCGGCAACACCTCGGTGCTCCCCGCCTTCAGGAAGTTCGCCAACGTCAGGATGAACCTGATCCCCTACCTCTACACCGAGGCGAAGGCGAGCTCGACGACGGGCGTGCCGATGATGAGGGCGATGAGCTTCGCCTTCCCCGGTGACGCGACGGCGGCCGCGCTCGACCAGCAGTACCTGTTCGGCTCGCAGCTGCTGGTGGCGCCGATCACCGCCCAGGGCGCCACGTCCAAGAACGTCTACCTGCCCGCGGGCGAGTGGTACGACCTGTGGAACGGCGGGCGCTTCACCGGGCCCGGCACGAAGACCTACAACGCGGGGCTCGACACGATCCCCGTCTACGCCAAGCCCGGTGCGATCATCCCGCTCAACCTCAACGCCGACTACCAGCTCGGCGGCGAGATCGGCAACAGCGTCACGGCCTACACCAACCTCGCCTTCAGGATCTATCCGGCGGGCAACAGCTCCTACGCCTACTTCGAGGACTCCGCGGGCGCCAGCCGTACCGTGAGCTCGGCGGAGAACTGGGGCGCGCACCAGGTGACGGTGACCGTGCCCGCCCTGACCACGACGGCGACGCTGCAGGTGGCCTCCACCAAGCCCGCCTCGGTGACAGGGGCCACGGCGCGGGCCACGCTCGCCGACCTGAAGGCCGCCGCCGAGGGCTGGTGGTGGGACCCCGTACAACAGCTCACCCACGTGAAGCTGGCGAGCGCGGCGGCCGGCAGGACCGTCACGCTCAACGGCGTGGACAAGGCCGCCTACGAGGCCGAGTTCGCGGCAGGCACCGGAACCTCGACCAACACCGACCACCCCGGCTACACCGGCACCGGCTTCGTCGACGGCTTCTCCGCCGCGGGCGACGCCGTGACGTTCCAGGTCAAGGCGGACGCGGCGGGCAGCCACCAGCTGAAGTTCCGCTACGCCAACGGCGTGGCCACCGCCGCCTCGGCCACGATCCAGGTGGACGGCGTCACCGCGGGCACCCTGCCGATGCCCTCGACGTCGAACTGGGACACCTGGGGCAGCGCCTCCCTCACCACGTCGCTGACGGCGGGGGCGCACACCATCAAGATCATCTACGGCAGCGGCGGCGTCAACCTCGACAACCTGGTGGTGGCACGGCCATGAGACGTGCGTTCGTGATGCTCATCGCGCTGGTCGTCCCCCTGCTGGTCGCGCTGCCCGCGCAGGCCGCCGTGCAGCGGGTGCAGTTCACCAGCGGCTCGACCTACCTCATCGCGGAGTTCCTCGACGACGACCTGGTCCACTTCGAACTGGCCCACGGCACCAGCCCTGGCACAGGCGCGGCGCTGTTCACCACGCCGCAGGTGGCCAAGAAGGACTACACGGGCCCGACCAGCTTCAACCAGTCGGGCAACACGCTGACCACGGCCTCGATGAAGGTCGAGGTCACGGCCGGCACGCTGTGCGTGAAGGTCTCCGACCCCACGCGGCTGCTGTACGAGGCCTGCCCCCGCAACCTCTCGCAGGCGTGGAAGGGCCTGACGATCACCAAGGGCTCGATCCAGAACGCCTACGGTCTCGGCGAGCAGTTCTTCATGGGCGGCAGCGCCGACGGCGACTGGGTGGGCCGCAGCCGTACCCCCGGAGGCCAGTACGGCAACGCCATGGCCTACGACACCGACAACGGCCCTGTCGGCAACGCGCAGATCCCGATCCTGTTCGCCGTCGGGGCCGCCAACCTCAACTACGGTTTCTTCCTCGACCAGGTCTACAAGCAGGAGTGGAACCTCACGGGCGACCCGTGGACCGTCGACACCTGGGGCGACCAGGTCCGCTGGTACACGATGACCGGCGCCGACCTGCCCGACCTGCGCAAGGACTACATGGAGCTGACCGGCAGGCCGCCGGTGCCGCCGAAGAAGGCGTTCGGGATGTGGGTGTCGGAGTTCGGCTACGACAACTGGGCCGAGATCGACAACCGGCTGTCGGGGCTGCGCACCGCGAAGTTCCCCGTCGACGGCTTCGTGCTCGACCTGCCGTGGTTCGGCGGGGTGACGGCGGGCTCGGACAACACCCGCATGGGGTCGCTGTCGTGGGACACCGCCGCCTTCCCCAACCCCTCGACGAAGATCGCCTCCCTCTCCTCCGACGAGGGGGTGGGGCTGATGACGATCGAGGAGTCCTACATCGGCAAGAACCGGCCCGAACACGCCGACATGGCCTCCCGCGGCTATCTCAACAGGACCGGCTGCTCGACGTGCGCGCCCGTCTACCTGACCACCAACGACTGGTGGGGCCGCGGCGGCATGATCGACTGGACGCAGGACGCCGCCGCCGACCACTGGCACGCCACCAAGCGCAAGCCGCTGTCCGACCAGGGCGTCATGGGCCACTGGCTCGACCTGGGCGAGCCCGAGATGTACGACGCCGGCGACTGGACCGCGGGCGTGCTGCCCGGCAAGCACGCCCACGCCGACTACCACAACGTCTACAACCTCAAGTGGGCCGAGAGCATCGCCCGCGGCTACGCCTCCGGCACCAAGCGCCCGTTCATGCTGGCCCGCTCGGGCGCGGGCGGCATCCAGCGGCACGGCGTGGCGATGTGGTCGGCCGACATCGGCTCCAAGCTGACGGCGCTGGCCCAGCAGCAGAACGTCCAGATGCACATGTCGATGTCCGGCATCGACTATTTCGGCTCCGACATCGGCGGCTTCAGGCGCGAGATGCTCAACTCCGACCTGGACGAGCTCTACACGCAGTGGTTCGCCGACGGCGCCTGGTTCGAGGTGCCGATCAGGCCGCACACCGAGAACCTGTGCAACTGCGCGCAGACCTCGCCGGACAAGATCGGCCACACCGCCAGCAACCTGGCCAACCTGCGGCAGCGCTACGAGCTGACGCCGTACTACTACTCGCTGGCGCACAGGGCGCACCGGTTCGGCGAGCCCGTGGTGCCGCCGCTGGCCTACCACTACCAGAACGACCTGAACGTGCGCGAGATGGGCCATCAGAAGCTCGTCGGCAAGGATCTACTGGTGGGCGTGGTGGCAGGTGCGGGCGAGCGCAAGCGGAACATGTACCTGCCCGCGGGCACCTGGTTCGACTACGCCACCAACGAGAAGCTCACCAGCGCGGGACAGTGGTTCAACGACAGGCCGCTGTGGGTGAACGGCTCCTACCGGCTGCCCGCCTTCGCCAGGGCCGGAGCGATCATCCCCAAGATGTTCGTGGACGACAAGACCATGAACGTCCTGGGCAAGCGGACCGACGCGACCACCAGGAACGAGCTGGTGGCCAGGGTCTACGCCGCCCCCGCCGCCTCCAGCTTCACCCTCTACGAGGACGACGGCGCCTCCACCGGGTACCAGGGCGGCGCCGTCCGCACCACCCTGCTCAGCCAGCAGCTCAGCGGGTCCACGGCCACGGTCACCGTCGCGGCCTCCAGCGGCACCTACACCGGCGCGCCCACCGGCCGCGCCAACGTGGTCGAGCTGGTGGCGGAGACGCAGGCCTCCGCCGTGACGCTGAACGGCTCCCCGCTCACCCAGCACGCGACCAAGGCGGCCTTCGACGCGGCGGCCAGCGGCTGGTACAACGCGGGCGGCAACCTGATCGTGGCCAAGTCGGCCTCCCTCGGGGTGGGCACGGCCAAGACGTTCGCCTTCACGCTCGGGCAGGCGCCGGTGTCGGTGACCTTCTCGTGCGCGAACGGGACGACCACCGCGGGTCAGTCCGTCTACGCCGTGGGCAGCGTGCCCCAGCTGGGCGGCTGGTCGGTGGCCAGCGCGGTGAAGCTGTCGCCGACCGCCTACCCGACCTGGACGGGGACGGTCGGCAAGCTCCCGCCGAACACCACGGTCGAGTGGAAGTGCGTCAAGCGGAAGGAGGCGAACTTCCCCGACACGGCCGACGCGTGGCAGCCGGGATCCAACAGCACGCTCACCACGCCGGCTTCCGGCAACGGCGGCACCACCACCGGATCCTTCTGAGTGATTCGCCCCTCCCGCCCGGATATGTCCAGGTGGGAGGGGCTCCTCCGGGACTTACCCGCTCCTCCGTTTACCCGGCCCGCCGAGAGCTGCGGTGTTAGCCTCGACAGGTGCTCGGCTCGGGGACCACGCTCAATAATCGCTACCGCCTCACCACCAGACTGGGTGGTGGCGGCATGGGCGAGGTCTGGCGCGCCGACGACGCCGTGCTCGGTCGCGCCGTCGCGGTGAAGGTCCTGCTTCCCGCGCTCATGGAGGATCCGCGCTTCGCCCAGCGCTTCCAGAACGAGGCCAGGGCGATGGCCACCCTCGCCCACCCCGGCGTGGTCGACGTCTACGATTGCGGCACCTGCGAGCTGGGCGACGGGCGCAGGGTCAGCTTCCTGGTGATGGAGTTCATCGACGGCGAGTCTCTCGACCGGCTGCTGCGCCGCTCGGCGCTGACGCCCGAGGAGACGATGCGCCTGGTCGCCGAGGTCGCCGACGCGCTGGCCGCCGCCCACGAGCAGGGCATCGTGCACCGCGACGTCAAGCCGGCCAACCTCATGATCAGGCCCGACGGCAGCGTCACGCTCACCGACTTCGGCATCGCCCACTCCGCCTCGGGCGGGCAGCTCACCGCCACGGGCACCGTGCTGTGCTCGGCCGGATACTGCGCGCCCGAGCAGGCCTCCGCCGGCACGATCACGCCCGCCGTCGACGTCTACGCGCTCGGCGTGGTGGCCTACCAGTGCCTGACGGGCGAGCTGCCCTTCGACGGCGAGACGCCCGTCCAGATCATCTTCAAGCACCTCAGGGCCCCGGTGCCGCCGCTGCCCGACGACGTGCCCGCGGGCCCTCGCGTGCTGGTGGGCAGGGCGCTGGAGAAGGACCCCGAGCGGCGCTGGCCCTCGGCCTCCGACATGGCCGCCGCCGCCAGGCACGCCGCGGCCCATCCCGGCGCGAGCATCTGGTCGTCGGCCGCGCCGTCCGCCGCCGAACCCGGCCACTCCCCCCTCACCCAGCGGCCCGCCGCCGATGCTCCGGGGACCGAGCTGCCCCTGGAGCCGGGAGCCGGTCAGGAACAGGGCTCCGCCCCCGTGACCGCGGGGCCGTCCACGAGGCCCGCGGCCCCCGAGCGGGGCGGGCGCAGGCGAGCGCTCGTCATGGCCGCGGCGACCGCGGCCGCTCTCGTCGCGACGGTCGCCGCCGTGGGGTGGACATGGTTCAGGGAGCCCGAGCCCCTCCAGGGCGTACGGCGCGACCAGTCCGTGCCCCTGCCCGTCGGGGGACGCACGATCGAGGTGCGGCTGCCCGTCAAGCAGGGCCAGACCAGACCGCCGACCTCGACGATCAAGGACGGCAAGGTCGTGCCCAGCGCCCCCGTCCCTTCCGTGGGCCGCCCGACCACCACTCCCAAGCCGAGCGCGCCGGTCACGCCGCCCGCCTCGCCGCCGCAGGAGCCGACCAAGGAGCCTACGCCCGAGCCCTCCGTCGAGCCGAGCACCCAGCCCAGCCCGCAGGAGCCGACGGCCGAGCCGACGAGCGACCCGCCGACCCCCGACCCGCAGACCGGCCCAGGAGACGTCCAGTGCGTCAAGGCTCCCTGTCCGTGACGCGGCCGCTCCCCGCGGAGGTGGGAGCGGGGGACGAATCCGTGACCACGGGCAGGTCATGAGAGAGTGCTCGCGTGGAAACGACTCGTGATCTGCTCATCGCGCTGGCTCGCCGCTACGCGTTCGCCGATCTCGGTGCGCTGGCCCCTACCAAGGAGATCGCCGAGGTCTGCGAGTTCGGACAGCGGCTGCTGTCGCTGGACGCCGAGGACTTCGCGGTGGGGGCGCCTGCCGTACCCAGCGATCTCAGGCGCAGGGCGCGCGACTGCCACATGCCGCAGACGCCGCGCGAGCAACCGCGCGGCGCCCTCGAGTCCCTGCGGCCCGCCTACGCCCTCCTGCTGGAGGTCATCGCGATCAGGTGGTTCCGCCGCGAGCTCAGCCCGATGATCGCCGCGGTGCACATCGCGAGCGAATACCTCCCGCTGCTGGCCTTCGAGCCGCACCTGGGGCACGCGGGCGACCCCGCCCGCTGGCCGGCGGGGCTGAGCGCGCCGGGCAGCAGGTTCGGCGTGATCGGCGACAGGGAGTGTGACCACACCAAGTCCGAGCAGTCGGCCACCAACCGCACCCTCCGCGTCGCCTCCGAGCCCCCCGAGGGATGGCGCGCCTACTTCGACAGGCAGCACAGCCAGGTCGCGGGCGCCATGGCGGTGTGCGTGGCGACCTGCCGCAACCCCTGCACGGCGATGGACTGGATCGCTGCCGGGGAGCGCGAAGACCTGCACGTGCGGGCGCGCACCGCGCTGGCCTTCGCCGAGACGCCTCTGGTGAAGCTGCGCCACGCCGCCCCCGTGGGCCACGGCTTCGGCGTGCCCTCCCCGGAGGAGGTGCTCGACGCGTGGCAGCGCAGCAGGCTGGCGCTGGACAAGAACGACGTCGGCGCCAAGGCCATGGTCGACGACGGCTTCCCGATCCCGGGGCTGGCCTCGCTGGTCTCGGCCGTCGCGGGCGTGCGGGTCGAGCCTTCCACGCTGCTGCACGATGTGAGCGCGCACGTCGCGCGCCTGCTGGCCGAATAGGAGGGGCGCCTCGAGCGGGCGATCTGGCATCATCTCCGACCATGTGGACCTTCTCCTCGGACGTCGCGGAGTACGCCAAGCACGCCGAGGCTTTCCTGCGCCGTGAGCCCGTCGCCAACACCGTCGCCCTGACGCTCCTGGCGGGACTGCGCTCCGGCATGCCGGTGGCCGAGGGTTCCTTCTTCGGCTGGTGGAGCGAGGAGGGCGAGGTCTGCGGCGCGGTCTTCCGCACCCCTCCCCGCCCGCTCTACCTCGCGGGGATGCCGCCGTCCTCGCTCGTCCCGCTGGCCGGGGCGCTGCGCGAGCGCGGCCTCGACGTGCCGGAGATCTCGGGACCGGTCGAGCTCGGTGACGCCTTCGTCGCCGCGTGGGGCTCGACCTCCTCCAGGCGCAGACCGGAACGCCTCTACCGGCTCGGCACGCTGGTCATGCCCGAGGTGCCTGGCGCGGGACGCCGCGCGGACATGGGCGACTTCCCGCTGGTCATGAACTGGTTCCAGGCCTTCACCGACGAGGTGAGCCTGATCGACGGCGCCGACCTGGCCGAGCTGACCCGGCGGCGCATCGCCCACGGCGACGTCCATCTGTGGGTGGACGGCGACGCGCCGGTCTCCCTTGCGGGCGTCTCCCCCGAGGCGGCGGGGATGTGCAGGGTCGGCCCCGTCTACACGCCGCCGTCGTGCCGGCGCCGCGGCTACGGCGCGGCCGTCACCGCTTACGCCAGCCGGATGGCGCTGGCCGAGCGCTGCCAGGAGGTGGTGCTGTTCACCGACCTGAACAACCCCACCAGCAACGCCGTCTACCAGTCGATCGGCTACGAACCGGTGTCCGACTACGCCCACATCGCGCTCGACCCCGTACCCTAGGGCCATGCCGCGCTACGACTTCCGCTGCCGCGCCTGCGGATCCACCTTCGAGGTCACCCGTCCGATGGCGGCCTCCGGCGACCCCGCCGCCTGCCCCGAGGGTCACGACGACACGGTCAGGCTCCTGTCGACCGTGGCCGTGACCAGCAACGCCGGAGCTCCTGCGGGTGGTGGCGGCGGCGGGTGCTGTGGCGGCGGCTGCTGCGCCTGAAGACGCCTGAGCCGTTCAGCGCGTTAGCGATCCGCTCGGCTGCCGGGCGACGCCGGCCGGTTCGTCTCGACGGGCCAGGCCTGACATCCGGCCGCCGGGCAGAGGTCACGCTCCGCCAGACGGACGCCGACGGTCGGAGGGCCGGGCGGACGTTCCGACAGCGGCCGTGGTGAGGTCAGGGGCGTTCTGACGCCGGTGAAGGCGCGCACGGCCGTCCTGGCCACGCGCTCGACCAGCGAGACGCCCGCGCTCATGTCCTGGCTGCGCTCCGACAGCACCGCGATGAGCAGTTCGTGTCCCGGCAGTGCGAGGCGTCCCACGCTGTTGATCGTCCACAGCCCGCCGTGCGCCCGCGCGGGCAGCCAGCCGTTCTTCAGCGCGACGCGCCCGCCCGAGGCCGCCGCGCTGACACCCCACGCCTGCGTCCTGTCGACCGACGACATCAGCGAGAGCGCGTAGCGCCGGTTGCGAGGCGAGACGGGGCCCGCGGGATCGGTCAGCTTCTCGAGGACCTTCACCTGATCGGACGGACTGCTCCTGGTCAGGCCCCAGGACGAACCAGGCCCCGGCCTGGTGTGCGCGATGCCCAGCCGCCGAAGGGTGTCGCTGAGACCCTGGTTCCCTCCGATGGCGGTGTAGAGCCTGTGCGCGCTGTCGTTGTCGCTCTGCCTGATCATCTGTCCGGCGAGCCGGCGTTCGCCGTCCGTCAGGGGGCGCTCCTCGCGCTGGGCGAGCAGCAGCAGGGCCAGCAGGATGTCCACCTTCGCCACGCTGGCCAGCATGAACGGCGTGCTCTCGCGAAAGGCGTAGCGCACCGAGGCGGTCCTGTCGTAGACGGCCACGGAGAAGCGTCCAGGATGCCTGTCGAGGTGGGCGGCAAGCGAGCGGTTCAGGCCCCGCTGTACCGAGGGGGGCAGCCGTCCCTCCTCTTCGGTGGCCGCGTGGGCACCGGTCTCGATCATGCGGGCGAGATGGAACCTCACCTGATCGCGGCCCGCCCCCTCAGGAACCTCCATCGGCGCGACGGCGTGGCTGGGAGGTGGCGCGCCGGCCGCCTGACCGCAGGCGCAGGTGACGATCGCCAGCACGGCGACGAGCGAGATCCCCCGAAGACGCATGAAGCGGAGCCTGCCACCCGCGCGGCAACACCAACGCCTGACGGAGGTCAAGCGTCCCTCAGTATTGGACGCGAGGCCCAGGGCCCGGGATCCTCGATTTCGGAGCACCGCGGGATCTTCAGGATCGCCGCGCCCCCTACCTGGCGGTCACGCGGCGATCCTCTGCGCGGCTACGGGATCAGGCGGCCCTCCTGCGCTGGAAGGGCAGGAAGCGGTCGGCCAGGTGGGGACGGGCGGGAGTCAGCGTCGGCTCCACCGCGATGACGCGGTCGAACCTGAACGCCCTGATGCCTCGCCGCATCCTGCACACGCCGACGAGGTACCAGAACTCCCTGTGGACCAGGCAGGTCACCGGGTCGACGTCGCGGATCGTGACGTTGCCCGAGGCGTCGCGATAGTGGATGCGGACCACGAGCCTGCTGGTGATGGCGTCGGCGATGACCCTGGCCCTGGAGGCCACCTCCACGGGCAGCGGGTCGGTGAGGGTCGCGAGCGTGGTGGTGATGACGTCGTCGTCGAGCTCCAGATGCTCGAAGGCGTGGCGCAGGCCGCGCCGGGCGGTGACGGCCTGCGGCCCCGCGCCCAGGTGCGCGAGGGAGAGTGCGAGGGCGGCGATCTCGGCGGTCGTCAGGGGTCGCGTGGAGGACTTCACGACTGTCGTCATACCCATAGAGTACGGGTCGGCACCGACATTTTTCGAAACTCTGTGCGCCTATCGGCGTGATTTCAGCGCCTCGGCCAGCGCGACCATCGCAGGTATCGCCGCGGTGAACGACTCGCGCTGCGAAGGACTGAGGTCCGCCAGGGCCACGGCGAAGATCTCGGCCCACGCCTCCTCGATCAGCGCCATGCCGTGCAGCGCGTGGACGGTCGGCTTCAGCCGTACGGACCTGCGGTCGGCGGGATCGGGCTCGCGCGTGACCAGGTCGCGGCCGACCAGCGAGCGCACGGTCGCGCTGACGTTGCTCGCCTGCATGCCGAGCGCCCTGGCCAGCGCCGTGAGACCCACACCCGGCTCCTGGACGACGTAGCGCAGCACCTCCAGCTCCGAGGGGGGCAGCGCGTAGAGCCCCGCCTCGGCGACGCCGCTGAAGCGCAGCGCCCTGGCCAGGTCATAGAGGGGAGAGGTGAGCGCGCGCGCCTGAGCGAGAAGGTCTTCTGCCACCCGGCTATCCTACAGACACTTATATGTATATAACTATAACCATGTTGCTGCTCGTCCTCGCTCTTCTCTCCCTGGTCGGTCCGCTGGCCACGGACATGTACCTGCCCGCCTTTCCCCGCATGACCGAGGAGTTCGGCGCGGGCGCCCCCGCGCTCCAGCTGACGCTCACCTCGATGGTGGCGGGCCTGGCCGTCGGCCAGCTGGTCCTCGGGCCCCTCTCCGACCGGTACGGCAGGCGTCTCCCCCTTCTGGCGGGCGCGGCCCTCGCCTGCGCCACCTCCGCTCTGTGCGCGCTCGCCCCCTCGCTCCCCGCGCTGACCGGGCTCCGTTTCCTGCAGGGCCTCAGCGTCGCGGCGGGCGTGGTCATCAGCCGCGCCGTCGTCTCCGATCTGGCCGACGGCGCGGCGGCGGCGCGGATGTTCGGCATCCTCATGGCGCTGACCGGCATCGGCCCCATCGTCGCCCCTCCCGCGGGCGCGCTGATCAGCGAGCTGTACGGCTGGCGCGGCGTGTACGTCGCGCTTGCCGTGCTCGCCGCCGTCTCCTTCCTCGGCGTGCTGCTCGCCGTACCCGAGAGCCTGCCGAGGCGGCGCAGGCAGGCGGGAGGGGTGGTGGGCAGCCTGCGCTCGGCCCGGCGGATGCTCTCCGACAGGAACTACCTCGGCTACACGCTGGCCTTCACCTTCGCCTTCGGCGCGCTGTTCTGCTACATCTCCGCCTCGCAGTTCGTGCTGCAGAACGTGCTGGGGTTGGGTGTGAGCGAGGCGTCCCTGGTGTTCGGCGGCGGCGCTGTGATCGTCACGCTGTCGGCGTCGGCCAACGCTGTCCTGGTCGCCAGGGTGAGCGCGGAGCGGCTGCTGGCGGCGGGCCTGACCGGGCTGGTGGTGTCCACGGCCGCGCAGGCCGGGATCACGGTGGCGGGAGGGCTGAGCCTGCCCGTCGCGCTGACCGCCGTCGTGTGCTTCTCCGTCAGCCTGGGGCTGGTGTTCGCCAACGCCACCGCGTTGGCCGTCGGGCGCGTGCCGTACGCGGCGGGCGCGGGTTCGGCGGTGCTCGGCACCCTGCAGCACGCGCTGGCCGCAGTCGTCGCGCCGCTGGTCGGGCTGGGCGGCGACCAGGACGCGGTGGCGATGGCCGTGGGGATGGCGCTGATGTCCGCCCTGGCGCTGGCCGCGCTCGGCCTCGCCAGGAGCCGCGGACACGACCTCGTCCCCGCCTGACGGAGCCCGGTACGGCGACGGCCCGCGTCCCCGGCGAACCGGGAGGCGCGGGCCGTACGGACGGAACTCAGCGGGCGAGCTGGGACAGGTCCCTGGAGGCGCCCGTGGAGGCCGAGGTGGTCATCGCGGCGTAGGCCTGCAGGGCGACGCTCACCTGACGCTGGCGATCGCGGGGGCGGTAGCCGCCGAGGTCGGCCAGCAGCCTCTCGCGCCGCACCGCCAGCTCCTCCTCGGGCACCCGCAGCTCGAGCAGGCGGTTGGGGATGTCGATCTCGATGAGGTCGCCGTCCTCCACCAGCGCGATGGCCCCGCCCTCGGCCGCCTCAGGCGAGGCGTGGCCGATGGACAGACCCGAGGTGCCGCCGGAGAAGCGGCCGTCGGTGACCAGCGCGCAGGCCTTGCCCAGGCCCTTGCCCTTGAGGAAGGAGGTCGGGTAGAGCATCTCCTGCATGCCGGGGCCGCCCTTGGGGCCCTCGTAGCGGATGACGACGACGTCGCCCTCCTTGACCTTGCCGGCCAGGATGCCGTCGACGGCCTCCTCCTGCGACTCGAAGACCACCGCGGGCCCGGAGAACTTCCAGATCGACTCGTCGACGCCCGCGGTCTTCACCACCGCGCCGTCGCGGGAGATGTTGCCGTAGAGGACGGCGAGCCCGCCGTCCTTGCTGTAGGCGTGCTCACGGTCGCGGATGCAGCCCTCGGCGCGGTCGACGTCGAGGTCGTCCCAGCGGTTGTCCTGGGAGTAGGGCTTGATCGTGCGGACGTTGCCTGGCGCGGCATGCCAGAGCTCCACGGCCTCGGGCAGCACGGTCGGCGAGGCGGGGTCCCATGCGGCGATGACCTCGCCGAGGGTGCCGCCGTTGACCGTGGGGACGTCGCGGTGCAGCAGCCCCGCCCTGTCGAGCTGGCCCAGGATGCCGGGGATGCCGCCGGCGCGGTGGACGTCCTCGATGTGGTACTTGTTCGTCGCGGGAGCGACCTTGCACAGGCACGGCACCCGCAGCGAGACCTCGTTGATCTCCTTGAGGCCGAAGTCGACCCCGGCCTCGCGGGCGGCGGCCAGGATGTGCAGGATCGTGTTGGTGGATCCGCCCATCGCCACGTCGAGGGCCATCGCGTTCTCGAAGGAGTCCTTGGAGGCGATCGAGCGCGGCAGCACCGACTCGTCGTCGCCCTCGTAGTAGCGCTTGGCGATGTCGACCACGCGGCGGCCCGCGTCCTCGAACAGCTTCTTGCGCGCCTTGTGCGTGGCCAGGATCGTGCCGTTGCCCGGCAGCGCCAGGCCGATCGCCTCGGCCAGGCAGTTCATGGAGTTGGCGGTGAACATGCCCGAGCAGGACCCGCAGGTCGGGCAGGCGTTCTCCTCCATCTCGAGGAGTTCCTCGTCAGTGACGGAGGCGTCGGCCGCGGCGACCATCGGATCGACGAGGTCGAGCTTGCGGCCGGGCGTCTTGCCTGCCTCCATGGGGCCGCCCGAGACGAAGACGGTCGGGATGTTCAGCCTGAAGGCGGCCAGGAGCATGCCGGGGGTGATCTTGTCGCAGTTGGAGACGCAGATCAGGGCGTCGGCGCAGTGCGCGTTCACCATGTACTCGACCGCGTCGGCGATCAGCTCGCGGCTGGGCAGGGAGTAGAGCATGCCGCCGTGGCCCATCGCGATGCCGTCGTCGACGGCGATCGTGTTGAACTCGCGCGGGATCGCCCCGGCCTCCCTGATGGCGCCTGCGACCAGGTCGCCGACCTCGCGCAGGTGCACGTGGCCCGGCACGAACTGGGTGAAGCTGTTGGCCACGGCGATGATGGGCTTGCCGAAGTCGCTCCCGGCTACACCGGTCGCCCGGAGCAGGGCCCGGGCGCCGACCATGTTCCTGCCGTGCGTGACCGTACGAGACCTGAGGGCGGGCATTGGTGCGTCTCCCATCGCTAGCGAGTCTTCACATGGTACGACCCCTCGCTCGCTGACTGAGACGCGCGTCCATGGATCGGACGCTCAGGTCACCCCTCGCCGTAGCGCGGGGGCAGCACCTGGCTGGCGATCTCGTAGATCCTGTCGATCTCGGCCTCGGTGAGCGCCCGCTCACGCTTGGTGATCCACTTCCTGGCCCTGGCGCCCTCGTAGACGTCCACCTCGCGGATCGTCATGATCTTCCAGGGGACCGGCGGGCCGTAGATCGCCAACGACGCCACGACCGTGATCTCGCGGCCGTAGGCCTTGCTGATCAGCTCGCTCGCCTGGGTCGCCTCCCAGCGCGCCTCCGTCAGCCGCGGCTTCATGTCGAAGGGTCCATGGAAGAGCTTCTTGCCCATCTGCACCCGCACCGGCAGGCGCTTGTCCCACTTCTCCGAGTCGACCGCGTAGACGCCCGTGGGGCCGATCACCAGGTGGTCGATCTGCGCCTCGCTACCGGGGATCGCCCTGGCGTGGAGCGTGCGGTAGCCGCTGCGTTCGAGCCTCTTCAACTGCGCCTCGGTCTTGCGCTCGGCCACGGACGAGCGCCGCCACGCGGGCACGCTCGAGTTGGACTTGGCGCGGTAGACCGTGTCGGCGATCGCGGCCACGACCGCGGCGCTGATGCCCACGCGCGGGTCGCCGACGAGGAAACCCACGACGACGCCGGCCGCGACGGCGATGAGCGCGCGCGTGCGCAGATGGCGATAGCGGGGCTGTTGGAGCAGGCTGCGCAGGGAAGCGCGTTCGACGGGAGCGTACGTTGACGTGGGTGCCGAGTGTTTGGCGCCGGTGCCCTCTTCCTTGGCGGGCCTGTCACTCACCCAGATCGGTGACGTGTTGTTACCGTCTTCTCGCTGCTTAGCGGAGTCCACGCTACAAAAGGTAGCCGAGCCCCACCCCGGTTCCTACTGTTGACCCGTCCATAGTTTTATGGCCCAGGTCACCGCGTAGGGGGCCCGGTTTCCGGGTATCTAGTTCTTTTCTTCTCTAGACAACTCGGCCTACTCTGCGGTTCGTGGCGCACATCCATGATCTCACCGCACTTGAGCAGGCGGAAGCCGTCAGGCGCCGGGAAATCTCACCCCTTGAGATCACCCGGCACTACCTCGACCGCATCGAACGGATCGATCCACAGGTCGGCGCGTTCGTCACCGTGACCGCCGAGCGGGCGCTCGCGCAGGCGCGCGACCTCACCGAGCCCAGCGGCCCCCTGTACGGCGTGCCGATCCCGGTCAAGGATCTCAACCTGGTCAAGGACGTGCCCATCAGCTTCGGCTCGGCCACCTACGCCGGCTTCGTCTCGCCCGTCGACGACACGGTCGTGGAGCGGCTGCGCGACGCCGGCACGGTCATGCTCGGCAAGACGGCCACGCCCGAGTTCGGCCTGCCGTGCTACACCGAGACCTCGGTGTCGCCGCCGAGCCGTACGCCGTGGGACCTCTCCCGCTCGGCGGGCGGGTCGAGCGGGGGCGCGGCGGCCGCGGTGGCGGCGGGGCTCGCGCCCGCCGCCCAGGGCAGCGACGGCGCGGGCTCCATCAGGATCCCCTCGTCTGTCTGCGGCCTGTTCGGCATCAAGCCGACCAGGGGGCGCATCAGCTTCGCCCCGATCATCCCCGACCTGGCCGGGCTGTCGACCAACGGACCGATCGCCAGGACCGTCGCCGACGCCGCGGCGCTGCTCGACGTGATGAGCCACCACAACCCCGGCGACCTCTACCTCGCGCCCGCGCACGAGGGGACGTTCCTCGAGTGCGCCGCGAGGCAGCCAGGCCGTCTGCGCATCGCGCGCTACGCCGAACCGGTCGTGCCGGGCGCCACGGTCCACCCCGACGTGCTGACCGCCTACGAGGAGGCGTCCAAGACACTGGAGCTGCTGGGTCACGAGGTCGTCGACATCGACCCTCCCTTCGGCCCCGACCTGGTGCCGCAGTTCGTGACCCTGTGGTTCGCCTTCGCCTGCGTGCACCCCGTGGCCCTCGACAGGCAGGAACTGCTGCGGCCGCTCACCGCCTGGCTGCGCGAGCGCGGCTTCGCCACCTCCGCCCCCGACTTCCTGCAGGCGCAGTCGTCGTTGCAGATGGCCACGCGGCTGGCGCTGTCGGTGACGGACGCCTACGACGCCGTGCTGACCCCGACACTCACGCAGCCGCCACGGCCCGTCGGCTGGTTCGAGGAGGGCGGCGACCCCGAGCAGACCTTCGAGCGGATGAAGCGGTTCGCCGCCTTCCCCGCGATCTACAACGTGAGCGGGCAGCCCGCCGTCAACCTGCCGTTGCACTGGAACGCCGAGGGCCTGCCGATCGGCGTCATGCTGGCGGGGCGCGTCGGCGAAGAGGGCACGCTCATCTCGCTGTCGGCACAGGTCGAGGCGGCCAGAGGCGGCTTCTGGGGCGACAGGAGGCCACCGGTCTGGTGATGGGGTCTGGCCGGGGCGTCCGCGCGGGATTACGGTCGTGGTGTGGACAGCGCGCTGGAAATCCTCGGCTTCCTCATCGGCACATCGACGGGGCTGTTCCTGCTGATCAGCCTCATGGTCCTGCTGCCAGGCGCGAGCAAGGACACGCAGGAGCCCTCCGACGTCGTGTGGCTGGGCGGTCCACGCCACAGCGAGCACGGCGTCAGCACCGCCGACCTGGTCCTGGCCAACAGGAGGGCGCACTGGGCGCCGGTCCCCGAGGCCGACTGGCCGCGCATGGCCGAGACGGCCGAGCCAGGCGGGCAACTCGGCGGCGCCTCGGCGGGGTGGTGAGGGCGATGCGCGGGCTCACCGCCGCCCAGGCCGACGACCTCCGCACGGCGCTGACCTCGGCCGAGCGGCGCACCGGCCTTCGCTTCGCCGCCTTCCTCGGCCCGCCCGTGGGCGCCCGCAGGCACTTCGCCGAACGGCTGCACGCCGCCATGGGCGAGGAGTCGCCCGACGCCGTGGTCGTCTTCGTCGACGTGGAGGGCCGCGCGCTGGAGATCGTCACAGGGGAGAACGCCAGGCTTCGCCTGCCGGACGGCTCGTGCAGGCTGACGGCCATGTCGATGGCCACCGTCTTCAGCGCGGGAGACCTGGTCGGCGGCCTGCTCTACGGGATCAACGCTCTCGCGGAGCAGGCCGCGCGCCGTTAGGCCGCCGTCTCCGACAGGTAGGGCGCCCACTGGGGGTCACCGACGAGCTGGGCGCCGATCAGCCGCCAGTGCGCTCCCCTCGGCACCGCGGGGGCGACGCGGAGCGTCCACCCCAGCTCCTCCAGGAACTTGTCCGCCTTCCTGTGGTTGCAGGGCATGCAGGAGGCCACGCAGTTCTCCCACGTGTGCGTGCCGCCCCGCGAACGGGGCACGACGTGGTCGATCGTCTCGGCCCGCTGCCCGCAGTAGGCGCAACGGAAGTCGTCGCGACGCATCAGCGCGGCGCGCGTCAGGGGGATGCGAGACCGGTAGGGAATACGGACATATCTTCGAAGCCTGATCACCGAAGGCACATCGACCGTGCAGGTCGCGGAGCGGAGCACCGCTCCCCTGCCGTCGCGGTGGACGACGTCGGCCTTCTCCCTGAGCACGAGCACGACGGCCCTGTGCAGCGAGAGCGTGGTCAGCGGCTCGTAGGTGGCGTTGAGCAGGAGTACTTGGCGCATCAGGGGGCCACCCCCCGACGCACGGGTATCAGAGGGGCCATGGCCCCTGTTGGCGGTCCCTCCTGGGACCCGGTTGCTTCCGTCACGTGGACCTCCGCCGGACGGTCCAACGGATGGTCACCACGGCACCGTCCTTTACCAAGTCTGGCGTCTCTCGCATGCCCCCGCCACCCAATAGAGATGACCAGAGGGACACACGATGTCATTTATGCCCGCCCCTCCTGGGCTTTACGCGTCCCCGGTAAGGTTCAGACATGTACCCAGCCGCACGCCGAGACGAGATCGTCGAGAACCTGCACGGCACCCCCGTGCCCGACCCCTACCGCTGGCTCGAGGACCCCGAAGAGCCTGAGGTGAAGGGCTGGTTGCTGGCTCAGGAAGAGCTCTTCAGGGCTCAGGCCGAGCCCGTCAGGTTCAAGGAGCGCATCGCGGAGCTGCTCCGGTCGGGCTCGGTCGGCGTTCCCGTCTGGCGGGGCGAGCGGCACTTCTTCTCCCGCCGCACCCCCGACCAGGAGCACGCGGTCTACTACGTGGTCGAGGCCGACGGCACCGAGCGGGCGCTCATCGACCCGATGGCGATCGACCCCTCGGGGCTGACCACGCTCGACGCCGTACAGCCCGACAAGGAGGGGCGCCTGCTGGCGTACCAGATCTCGGTCGGCGGCGACGAGGAGTCCTCGCTCTACATCATCGACGTGAGCACCGGCACGAGGGTCGAGGGCCCGATCGACAGGTGCCGCTACTCCCCCGTGGCGTGGCTGCCCGGCGGCGAGGCGTACTACTACGTGCGCCGCCTGCCGAGCACCGAGGTGCCCGAGGGCGAGTCGCAGTTCCACCGCCGTGTCTACCTGCACCGCGTCGGCACCTCCACCGAGGACGACGTCATGATCTTCGGCGACGGCCTGAAGATGACCAACTACTACGGCGTCTCGGTCTCCCGCGACGGCCGCTGGCTGCAGATCTCCGCCTCCGAGGGCACCGCGCCGCGCAACGACCTGTGGGTGGCCGACCTGTCCTCCTCCCCGGCCGAGCGGCCCGAGCTGACCGTGGTCCAGGAGGGCGTCGACGCGCAGACCGGGCTGGTCTTCGGCCGCGACGGGCGCATCTACGTCCACACCGACCGCGACGCGCCGCGAGCGAGGGTCTGCGTGGCCGACCCTGCCGACCCCTCCGTCTGGACCGACCTGATCCCCGAGGACCCCGAGGCGGTGCTGACCGACTTCGCCATCCTCGACGACCTCGAGCGGCCCGTCATGGTCGTCGGCTGGACCCGCCACGCGCTGAGCGAGATCAGCCTCCACTCCCTCGAGAGCGGCGAGCGGGTCGGCGAGGTGCCCACGCCTGGGCTCGGCACGATCGGCGGCATCTCCGAGCGGCCCGAGGGCGGCTACGAGGCGTGGTTCGGCTACACCGACAACACCACGCCGCCGACCATCCAGCGCTACGACGCCCGCACGGGCGAGACCTCGCTGTGGGCGGCCTCCCCCGGCGCGGTCGACGTGCCCGCCGTCCGCACCGAGCAGGTCACCTACCTGTCCAAGGACGGCACGCAGGTGCGCATGCTGGTGATCTCGCCGGTCTCCGGCGAGGGACCCAGGCCCACCATCCTGAACGGCTACGGCGGCTTCGGCATCTCCATGACGCCCGGCTACTCCGCCTCCATCCTCACCTGGGTCGAGGCGGGCGGCGTCTACGCGATCGCGGGGCTGCGCGGCGGCGGCGAGGAGGGCGAGGACTGGCACCGCGCCGGCATGCTCGGCAACAAGCAGAACGTCTTCGACGACTTCCACGCGGCGGCCGAGCACCTCATCGCCACCGGCGTCACCACCTCGGCCCAGCTGGCCATCTCGGGCGGCTCCAACGGCGGCCTGCTGGTCGGCGCGGCCCTCACCCAGCGACCCGAGCTCTACGCGGCCGTCGCCTGCTCGGCGCCGCTGCTCGACATGATCCGCTACGAGCTGTTCGGCCTCGGCGCCACGTGGAACGTCGAGTACGGCTCGGCCGAGGACCCCGCCGAGTTCCCCTGGCTGTGGGCCTACTCTCCCTACCACCACGTACGCGAGGGCGTGTCCTACCCGGCGACGCTGTTCACGGTCTTCCAGTCCGACACGCGGGTGCATCCGCTGCACGCCTGGAAGATGTGCGCCGCGCTGCAGCACGCCACGTCGGGCTCCGCGCCGATCCTGCTGCGCAACGAGGGCGAGGTCGGCCACGGTGCCCGCTCGGTGAGCCGTACCGTCGACCTGGCCGCCGACCAGCTCACCTTCCTGGCCAGGCACACCGGCCTGTGAGCAAGCCCACAGGCCCCTTCCCGGCGGCGGTCTAGACGAGCCGCGTCCGCCGTCGGGCCGCCTCCCTCGCCGGCGTACGGCGGGGCGGGCTGACGTCCGCCGTCGCGCCGCCTCCTCGCCGGCGCACGGCGGGGCGGGTTGATGTTCGCCGGGATCCACGGCCGCTGACGTATCGTCTGCGGTATGGGCCTGACCATGGCCGAGGGCGTGCCCCGTGCCGCCCTTCGGCCCTACGTCACCCGGTTGTGCGCCTACAGGGAGCGCTACGACCGCCCCCTGACGCGCACCGAGGCCGCGGTTCCGGGGGCGGTGCTCATCCTCGCCTTCGGGGCGCCCATGGAGGTCGGCGGCGCCCGTCTCACCTCCTTCACCGGCGGGCTCGGCGACCGCTACACGGTCACCAGGATCTCCGGGCCCACCGAGGGCGTCGAGGTCGTGCTCACCCCCTTCGGCGCCCGCCGCCTGTTCGGCGTCCCGATGCGCGAGCTGACCAACCTGGTGCTGCCCGTCGACGACCTGCTGCCCGCATGGAGCCGTACGGCCGGCGAGAGACTCGCCGCGCTCGCCTCGCCCACCGAGCGCCTGGCACTGGCCGAGTCGCTGCTGTCCGCCCGCATCCTGACCGCGCCCCCACCCGACCCGCCCGTGCTGTGGGCATGGGAGCGCCTGGTCGCCTCGGGCGGCTCCGTCAGCGTGGCGTCGCTGGCCGGCTCCCTCGGCTGGAGCCACCGCCACCTCGTCGCCCGCTTCCACGACCAGGTCGGCCTCACCCCGAAGGCGTCGGCCAGGGTGATCCGCTTCGACCGCGCCATGGGCCTGCTGCGCGAGGGCCTTCCGCTCTCCGACGTGGCCGCCTCGTGCGGCTTCTACGACCAGCCGCACATGAACCGCGAGTTCCGCGCCATGGCGGGCGCCACGCCCGGTCAGATTCGTCCAAGACCGCAGCTCAGCAGGGGCGCAGACTTGGCCTCATGAAACGAACCGTCTTCGCGCTCGCCCGCTACCGGGACGTCCCCGCGGCCGCCGCCTTCCTGAGCACCGCCTTCGGCTTCATGCCGCACGAGGTGTCGAACAACCACGCCGAGATGCTGGTCGGCGATGACATGATCATGCTGGGCGAGGGCAAGGCCGGCGGTCCCGGCATCTACGTCGCCGTGGACGACCCCGACGCCCACCACGACCGCGCGCTGGCCGCCGGCGCCAGGATCACGATGGAGCTGGTGGAGCAGCCGTACGGCTCCCGCGAGTACGCCTGCGAGGACCCCGAGGGCAACGCCTGGTTCTTCGGCACCTACCGCCCCTAGCCTGCCTTCAGCCTGCACCGTCTCCGGTCGCCGCCCGCCGTACGGGAGGTCAGCGGGGGAAGACGATCGTCTTGTGGCCGTCGAGCAGGACGCGCTGTTCGGCGTGCCATCTCACCGCGCGGGCCAGGGCGACGCACTCCACGTCGCGTCCGATCGCCACCAGGTCGGCGGGCGAGTGGCTGTGGTCGACGCGGGCGACCTCCTGCTCGATGATCGGCCCCTCGTCCAGGTCGGAGGTGACGTAGTGGGCGGTCGCGCCGATCAGCTTCACGCCGCGGTCGTGGGCCTGGTGGTACGGCTTGGCCCCCTTGAACGACGGCAGGAACGAGTGGTGGATGTTGATCGCCCTGCCCGACAGCTTCTCGCACAGGTCCTCCGACAGGACCTGCATGTAGCGGGCCAGCACCACGAGCTCAACCTGGTAGTGCTCGACCAGAGCGAGGATCTCCGCCTCCTGGCGCGGCCTGGTCTCGGGAGTCACCGGCAGGTGGTGGTAGTCAATGCCGTACGACTGGGTGAGCGGCCGCAGGTCGGGGTGGTTGGAGGCGACGGCGACGATCTCGATGTCGAGCAGTCCTGACCTGACCCGGTAGAGCAGGTCGTTCAGGCAGTGGCCGAACTTGCTGACCAGGATCAGCACCTTCGGCTTGACCGACAGGTCGCGCAGCTTGAAGTCCATGCCGAACTCGGGGACCAGCCCCGCGAACGCGCTGGAGAGCTCGTCCTGCGGAAGCGCGGCGGTGAACTGCACCCGCATGAAGAAGCGCTTCGCGGTTTGGTCGCCGAACTGCTGGCTGTCGGTGATGTTGCAGCCGCGCGCCGCGAGCAGACCCGAGACGGCGGCGACGACGCCGGGACGGTCGGGGCAGGACAGTGTCAGGACGTACTCGGCGTTCATGCTTTCACTCTCGCGGAGGTGGGATCGTAGGGCGCCTTGCGGCTGATCTGGGCAGGGTACCTCCCCCAGGCCACCTGCACCTCCACCTTCTCCAGCCCCGCGCCGGAGACGGACGCCAGTCCGGCCGTCCTGCCCAGCGTGGGGCTGCGGGCTGCCGAGGTCGCGTGGCCGACCGGCGCGCCGTCGCGGAGCAGCCACTCCCCGCCCCGGGTGCTCATCGATGGGGTTGCCCTCGAAGCGGGTGGACGCCGATCCGTTGCGCCGCAGCTCTGTCGGGGAACGATCAGCCACGTGAAAGCTCGTTATGCCGGTCATCAACGATCGCGGCGTTCCCTGGCGACCAGCGGTCGGATTGGCTGGCGCGCGTGCCTTTAGAGGTCGTGGTCGCCTGCCTGTTCGCCGTCGTGTCGGGGGTGAACGACGGTGGCACGCTGCTGGCGACGGGGCTCAAACTGCCCACCGTCAGGCCGATCGTCGGGGTGCTCACCCTGGTACTGCTGACCGCGCTCGTCCCCCTCGTCTCCCAGCAGGTCGCGCACACCTTCGTGACCAGGCTCGCCTCCTTCGAGGGCCCGGGGGCCACGCACGCCATGACCATCGCCGTGCTCTCCGCGATAGCCGTGGTCATGGCGCTCAGCCACCACGGACGCCCCACCAGCCTGACCCTCGCGATCGTCGGCGGACTCACGGGCGCGGGACTGGGCTGGGGGCTGGAGGTCTCGGCGGGCTCGGTGGCCCTCGTCCTGGCCGTCGCCTTCGCCGCGCCGTTCGCAGGCGCGCTGGCAGCATGGGCGACGACCCGGCTGCTCGTCGCCATGACCACCAGCAGGGGGCTGCGACGCTGGCACTGGGCGGGGTTCGTCCTGCAGTGCGTGGCCTATGCCGCCAACGACGGGCAGAAGATGCTGGCGGTCTTCCTCGTCGCCGTCGGCTCCTCGGGCCCCTCGGTCTCCTTCGCGGCGGCCGCGCTGTTCGGTCTCGGCACGTTGTACGGCATGCCGAGGGCGGGGCGCACCCTCGGCCGCGAGATCCTGGCCTCCCGGCCGCTGCACGGCGTGGCAGCCGAACTCGCCTCGGGGACGACCGTGATCGGGTGCGCGGCTGTGGGCATGCCGGTGAGCATGACCCAGTCGATCGCAGGCAGCCTGATCGGGACGGGCGTGGCCTACGGGGGCGGAAGGGTGCGGTGGTACGCGGCAGTCAAGATCGTGATCGCCTGGGTCCTGACTCTCCCGGCGGCCGGACTCCTGGCAGCCGTGGCGGCGATCACGGTGAAAGGCATCTCATGAGACGACCCGCCTTCACCTGTGTTCCTGTCTGGGAGGGCAGGTGACACCCATCCGCCCCGACATCACCCGAGGGCGGCCGAACGAGACACTCGAAGCGCTTACCGACCTTCTCCCTCGAAAGCCTGCTCTTCTCCCTCGCTTGGGTCCGCATCACGTTGTGCGGAACGTGGCGAGGTGACGCCTCGCATGCCGCCACGTTGTGTCCCGTCGTTTCGCATCCCGTCGCGTCGCCTGGCGGGTTGGAGCCCCGCGTGCCGTCACGTCGTGGCGCTTGGTGGGGTGGAGCCCCGCGTGGAGTCCCGTCACGTCGTTGGGTGGGGTGTGGCCTCCGTGAAATCTCGTCGCGCCGCGCCTCGCTGGGGCACCCTTGCCGTGTCGCACCCCGTCGCGGCGCACCCCGGCGCGGCGCGTCGTGTGGCGTCCCGTCACGCCGTGGGGTGGGGTGGGTCTCGCGTGGCTTCTCGTCGCGTGGCGTCGCGTCCCATCCTTCGTGGGGTGGGGTGGGGTGGATGGCACCCCGCCTCCCAACGTGTCACCCGTCGTCCCACCACGTCGTCTCGTGTCCCGTCGTCTCGCCCCCGTGGTCTCACACCCGTCGTCTCACACTCGTGGCGCGCGCGTCGTGGCATCGGTCGTGGCCCGTCCCATCGTGGCGGTCCGGGTCCGTCGTGTCGTGGCGCGTCCCATCGTGGCGGTCCGGGTCCGTCGTGTCCTGGCGCGGCCCGTCATGGTGCTTCGGGTCCGTCGTGTCGTGGCGCGGCCCGTCATGGTGCTTCGGGTCCGTCGTGTCGTGGCGCGTCGCGTCGTGGTGCTTCGGGTCGGTTGTGTCTGTCGTGGGACAGGGGGATGTCGATCATGCAGGGCGTGTGCCTGTGCCGGCCCTGCCGGGTTGGCGTTGATAGGAGGTTGAAGGAGGTGGCGGTGTTGAGAGGGTTTCTGAGGCGGATGAGCCGGATTCGTGACCTGCTGGCGGGCCGCATGGACGGCGCGCTGACCGAGGCCCTCGTGGGTCAGTTGAAGGCGACCAAGGAGGGCGCCTGGCTGGCGATGGCGATGATCGGCGGCGAGGTGGGCAGGACGGGCGCGCACGAGCAGATGCGCTCCATCGAGCATCTCGGCGACACCGAGCGCGCCAGGCTGGTCGAGGAGCTCAAGGGCGCGCTGGTCACACCGATCGACAGGGAGGACCTGTTCCGGCTGTCCCGCTCGATCGACGACGTGCTCGACTCCTTGCGCGACTTCGTCAGGGAGTCGCATCTGTACAGGGTGCCGGAGCAGATCAGGTTCGCGCCGCTGCTGGATCAGGTGATCGTCGGCATCGAGGCGCTGGAGCGCGCGGTGCGCGACCTGGCGTCTCGTCCGTCCGGGGTGGTGCAGGACGCGTTGGAGGCGAAGAAGGCGGGAGGTGCGGTGCGGCGGATGTACCAGTACGAGATCTCCAGGATCTTCTCCGGAGAGCTGACCGCGGAGGCGATGAAGGAGCGGGAGCTCGTCCGCCGCCTCGAGATCGTCGGCATGGCCATCGGTCATGCCGCCGACGCCATCGCCGACGGCGCGATGAAGCGCTGAACCCGCGAACCCGCGAACCCGGGATGGTCGGGCCGCCTCAGGCGGATGTCAAGAGGGAGACGAGGCCGAGAGCAGGTCAGAGGTCCAGCGCCCGCGCGAGGCGTTCGAGCTGGGACATCCCGTCGGCCAGGTCGGCCCCGCCGACCGTCAGCGGCTGGATGGCCACCTGGTCGGCGCCAGCGTCGAGATGGGCGCGCACCCGCGCGACGACCGCCTCCTCGTCTCCCCAGCCCACGATGGCGTCGGCCAGCCGGTCGCTGCCGCCGTCGGCCAGGTCGTCGTCGGTGTAGCCGAGGTGGCGCAGGTTGTTCACGTAGTTGGGCAGCGTGAGGTAGTAGGACATGTGCTCGCGCGCGATCGCACGGGCCTTCGCGGGGTCGCGTTCGAGGACCACCCCCACCTCGGGCACCAGAAACCGATCGCGCCCGAGGATCTCGCGGGCCATGACGGTGTGCTCGGCGGGGACGAGGTAGGAGTGGGCGCCATCGGCCCTGTCGCGCGAGAGCTCCAGCATCTTGGGGCGCAGCGCCGCCAGCAGCAGGGGCGCGTCGCCGCCCTTGATGACGCTGTCGGCCGCCTGGTTCATGCCGTCGAGGTAGGCGCGCATGGCGGTGAGCGGCTTGCCGTACTCGTGGCCGCGCCAGGAGACGAGCGAGCCATGGCTGACGCCGACGCCCAGCAGGAACCTCCCGGGGTGGGCTTCACCGAGTGTGGAGCGCCCTGCCGCCATCGCGGTGGCGTCGCGGGCCCAGATGTTGGCGATGCCGGTGCCGATCTTGATCTTGCTGGTCGCCGCGAGCAGCATCGCAGCGGCGGCGAACGGCTCCCTGCTGCCAGGGCCCTCGTTGAGCCACAGGGTCGCATAGCCGAGCTCGTCCAGCCTGGCGGCGGCTTCGCGCGCGAGGGGCGCGGGCGCCCTGCTGAACGAGGGGTGCCAGACACCGATTCGACCGTTGTCCATCGCTCTCGAGACCCCTCAGGTAGACTGTTCGATTGAGATGGAACACTACAGTAATGTTCGAGCGTCGTCGAACAGAACGCGCGGACTGACCCACGGCTCCCCCATGGAGGCCTCCCTCCAGGCCGCGCTCGAGGCGCTGTCCGACCCGATCAGGCGGCGCATCGTGCGCGAGCTCGCCCAGGTGCCCGACTGGTCACGGCCGTGCGGCACGTTCAACGACCTGCCCGTGGCCAAGTCCACACTCAGCCACCACTTCTCGGTGCTGCGCAACGTGGGCCTGCTGGAGCAGCGCGACGAGGGCGCCCGCCGCCTCAACCGGCTGCGCAAGCCGGAGTTCGACGAGCGCTTCCCCGGCCTGCTCGACCTCGTCCTGTCCGAACCCTGACCGACCTCATACCGTACGGCCCCACCCGGGGGGCGCCACATTCCGTACGGCCCCGCCCGGGGGCGCCACGCATCCATACGGCCCCGCCCGGGGGCGCCACGTTCGCGACGGAGGCGAAGTCCTGCTGGAGTAGCGTGACGGACGGACGATCACCGGTGACCACGGTGGCCTGTGGGGATGCCTGCCGTAACAGAAGGCCACGCAGAGCGGAAGCCCACGCAGAGCGGAAGGCCGGGCAGAGCGGAAGGCCAGGCAAGGCAGGAAGCAAACCAGGGCGTCGAGGCAGGGCAGGAAGCAAGGCAGGGCGTTCGAGGCAAAGGTGGAATGCCGGGCAGGGCGAGAAGCTCGGCGGCAGCGGGAAAGGGTGGCGGGTGTGAGCGAGGCGCGGCCGGCGGCGCGGGTGGTGTGTCTGGATCGCGACGAGCGGGTGCTGCTGATGCACTGGCTCGACAAGGTCAGCCGCCAGGACATCTGGGAGCCGCCCGGTGGCGGGCTCGACGCGGGTGAGACCCCGCTGGAGGCGGCCAGACGCGAGCTGACCGAGGAGACCGGCCTGCCGGGTGACGCCGTCCAGGACAGGTGGGTCGCGGTCGATCGGGACTTCACCTGGCTCGGCGTGCACTACGTGAAGGTCGAGCCGTTCTACGTGGCCCGCTTCGACGAGGCGTGTCCCGCGGTGGATCCCGGCGAGCTCACGGAGGAGGAGAGCGAGGCCTTCCTCGGCTACGGCTGGTTCGGCGCCGAGGAGCTTGGCTCGCTGCCGGGCCGTCTCGACCCGCCGGAGCTGCCCGAGGTGATCAGGAAACTGCGCTAGCGACGTAGGCCGCGGCCTCGTCGGCGTCGTGGAAGTCGGCCGTGCGGCCGTCCTCGCGCTCGACGTGGAAGCCGTCCTCGACGCTGATCCGCATCGAGCCCGCCATGAGCACCGGGCCCCGGTGTTCGGGCGGGTCGTACCTGTTCTGGAGGAGGGTCAGGCGCAGATGCCTGACGAGAAGGGCACGGATGCCCGATGCGGCGAGCCGTTCCTGAACCCATTCCAACTGTTCGATCTGCTCTTCTTCCACCCGTTGGGTGTAGACGGCGCCCATTCGCACCTCACGTCCTTAGATCGGCGAGAATTCCCCTGTCGTGACCCCAGTCTGCATTCAAGTGACTACTCTAGGTACGGATCCGGGTCTCACACATGGACTGTGAGAGACCCGGTCGCATTTGTAGAACCCGTGTAGAACCGGAGCCCCCGATGCCTGCTGCACGTGAGCTCGATCCCAGCTCCAGTCCGCTGGCCTTCTTCGGAGCGGAGCTGAGGGAGTACCGCACCCGTGCGGGCCTGTCCCAGGAGCAGCTGGCCGAGAGGCTGAGCTACTCCCTCTCGCTGGTGTGCGCGATCGAACTGGCCAGGCGCACCCCCTCGCGCGACTTCGCCGAGCGGGCCGACCAGGTGCTCGGGACCGGCGGTTCGCTGGTCCGGTTGTGGCCTCTGGTACGGCAGGCGGCCTACCCCGCCTGGTTCCGCCCGTGGTTGGAGATCGAGCAGACGGCGCGCACACTCCAGACGTGGCAGCCGTTGCTGGTTCCCGGCCTCCTGCAGACCGAGGACTACGCCCGCGAGGTCTTCCGAAGGGAGCCGGCGGCGACGGCGGAGCAGGCGGAGGAGGCGGTGTCGGCTCGCATGACCAGGCAGTCCATCCTGCATCGTCGTGACCCCCCGATGTACTGGGTGGTGCTCGACGAATGGGTGATCCGCAGGCAGGTCGGCTCGGCCGCGACCATGCGCGGGCAGGTGCGCGCGCTGTTGGAGGCGTCCGAGCTGCCCAACGTCACCGTTCAGGTCGTCCCCGCGGACGCCCAGGCGGTGCCGGGGCTGACCGGCGCCTTCGTCATCGCGAAGGTGCAGGGTGAGCCGGATCTCGTCTATCTGGAATCGGCGGGGGCGGGATATGTCACCGATCGCCCCTCCGACGTCGAATCCATTGTCCGACGATATGACGTGATCAGGTCACTCGCCTTACCGGTTCACTCAAGTCTAAATTTGCTGTCGAAAGTGGAGGAGAGCATATGAACGACCTCACCTGGCACAAGGCGCGTCGTAGTGGTGGCAATGGCGGAGACTGCGTTGAAGTAGCCGTCCTCGACGCGCCCGGGGACACCGCCGCTCACAAGTCCGAGCAGGACAGGCTCTTCGTCCTGCGCGATTCCAAGGACCCTGACGGGCCCAGGCTGTTCTTCACCGAAGCCGAGTGGGAGGCCTTCCGCCTCGGCATGAAGGACGGCGAATTCGACGATCTGGTCTGATCGCCGATCCGGGCGCGCGTTGGCGCGGCGCGCGCCCGGCCTCCGTCAGGCTCCCGTCTCCGCGAGGGCTCTGGTCATCAGGCCGCGCAGCAGTGGTCCTCCGACCCGTTCGTGCTCGGCCTCCACCGGCAGGCCTTCGGCCACCCTCGCGTGGTAGATCTCGCGTTGCCGTTCGTCGGTGTAGAGCTGCGCGGTCATGCCCACGACGACGGTGACCCCGACGCCGCCGCGCGGGATGACCACGACGGCGTGCGTGCGCAGCCAGCTCTCGTCGGCACCGCCGTACCAGCCGCACTTGATCGCCGCCTCGGGCACCCTGAGCACGTCGCGCACGCCGAAGGCCTGGTCGGCCGGCACCTCGCGCATCCAGGAGAGCACGTCGGAGGCCACCGGGTCGCCCGCCAGCGCGGACTGGGACAGGGCCGCGTAGGCGTCGGCCACCTCGGCGGCGGCCACCTCCACCGAGCCGAAGCGCGAGGGGTCGCCGTTGGCGGGGCGCCAGCTGACGCCGCAGCGACGGCGGAGCTCGGCCAGGATCACCCGCGGCCCGACCGCCATCCACAGCGCCCGTGTGTCGCTGTTGGAGGAGGTGATCACGGCGGGTTCGGCGTGGCGGCGCCAGAAGCCCTGGTCGGGGACGTGCGCCGCGGCGGCCCAGCAGTAGAGCGGTTTGAGCAGCGAGGCGCAGCGCAGCCGGTCGAGGCCGTGGACCACGCTGACGGCCCGAGGTGGTGGCCCGCTCGCGCCACGGGTGATGGCGGCGGCCTGTGCGCTGCCTCCTTGACGGAGGTCGCGCAGCGACTCGGCGAAGCTCGTGCCCATCGGCCGATGCTATACCTGCCGATCAGTCGAGGGCTCTGTCTCCAGGGCCGTCGTAGTGGTCGGGCCCCTGCATGGACAGATCGAGCGGCTGCACCATCGGCGAGCTGGACGAGGCGCGCCAGCTCTTCTCGCGGGTCATCTCCTCGATGGAGTGCGCGCACAGCGACAGCGATCCGCACACGATGGACAGCGCCTTCGGCGGTGCCGTGCAGACGGCCGATGCCCAACCCTGAGGCGATCGTCGCCGACCGGGAGTCGAAGGTTCTCGCGTGAGCTGGGGACAAGAAACGTTCGCCTCAGTGGTAGCCCTGCCCGCCTCAGGTGGAGAATCCTCCTCCGGTCAGAGCGGTGGAAAATTCTCCACCCGGAGATTTCTCCCGTAGTGGGGTCCGGCGCCGCTGGTGCTGCCCGCGCTCCACCGGGTGCACGACACCTCCGCGCTGCGCGGCGGCTGCGGACCTGCCCACATCGTCGAGGTCATCGAGAACCCGGTGGACCTGCGGGCCATCGGCGGGTCGTCGCCGACCTGCCCTCGCGGGCGGCGGTCTCACTCGCGCCCGGCTCCGAGGCCGGCTTCACCGTCGACCCCGACCTCGTGCGGGTCTTCCCTCAGAACCCGTAGCGCGACCACACCAGCGCGATGCCCGCCACGGGCAGCGCCAGGACGACGAGCCAGCCGAGCACCCGCCAGCGGGCGGCCAGCCCCGGCGCCGACAGCACGGCGCCGGCCGTGCCCGCCACGGTGAACGCCAGACCCGCGCGCACGACCTCCATCACCTGGGAGGGCGAGGCCGGCACTGCCTCGCCGAACCCTCTGATCGCCAGCAGCACGGCCGCCGCCGCCAGGGCCACGCGACGGGCGGCGCCGACCTCGACCCGCCTGAGCAGGGGCACGGCCGCCGCCAGCGTCACCACCGTCACCACCAGGTAGGCGCCGAGCGTGGGGTAGAGGCAGGGCCAGTCACCGCAGCGGGCGGCCGTCCTGGTGGCGTTGATCGCCACCCACCACAGCGCTCCCAGGCTCGCGTAGATGGCCGCCACCCGCCCGATCGTCGCCCACATACCGCCATTGTGCGCGATCACCGCCTGCCGAGCGCCGCAAGAACCACCGCCCTGTTCGCGAGGAGGTCGGGCTGGGGGTCCAGCTCGACGGCTCGGGTGAGATCGTCGAGGGCGGGCTCGAGCTGCCCGAGCTCGTAGCGCAACGCTCCCCTGTTCGCCCACGCCGCCGCCAGTGCGGGGGCCGCGGCGATGGCCGCGTCCAGCGCCCTCGCCGCCTCCTCCGGACGTCCGGCCGCCGTCTCCAGCTGTCCGAGCACCGTCAGCAGATGCGGGTTGCCGGGGGCGAGCGCCAGCCCCGCGCGCACGTCCTCGAACGCCTCTCCGTCCCTTTCCATGCCCGCCAGCAGACCCGCCCTGTTGATGTAGGCGTCGAGGTAGGCCGGGTCGCACTCCAGCACGTACGCGAGGTCGGCCAGCGCGGCCTCCTGCTCCCCCAGCGCGATGCGCACCTCGGCCCTGTTGTAGTACGCCTCGGGCAGGGGCGGGCTCATCGCGATCGCGCTCTGGTAGTCGGCCAGCGCCTCCTCGTTCCTGCCCAGCGAGAACCAGAGGTTGCCGCGGTCGAGGTAGTGGTCGGGAAAGACGGGGTCGATCGCGATCGCCGCGGAGTAGTCCTCGAGCGCCTCCTTGGTGTGGCCGAGCGCGGCCAGCAACTGCGCCCTGTTGGCCAGCAGCACCATGCGGTGGACGGGATGGCGGTCGGGCAGCTCGCGGGCGGCCAGGTCGATGGCCGACTCCACCAGGGCGAGAGCGGCCTCCTTGCGACCTTCGCGCAGCTCGATCAGGGCCAGGCCGTTGCGGTCGAAGCCCAGTTTGAAGGCGCGGTCGGGCACCAGGGTGGAGATGGCGATGGCCTGGTTGGCCCAGCCCCTCGCTCTGCCGAGGTCGCGCCGGGCGGGGTCGGGGTGACGGGCGTCGAGCATCGCGGTGCCGTAGGCGGCCGCGGCGTGCATGGCGGGATCCTGGCTGGCCCTGCGCACCTGCTCCCACAGCGCTCTGGCCTCGTCATGGCGGCCGAGGCCACCGAGGGCGGTGGCCGTGCGCTGCGCGAAGCGCCACCACGCCTGGCCGCCCTGCTCCGTCGCCGCCAGCCCCCGCAGGCCCAGCTCGGCCACCGCGTGCAGGAAGCCCTCGCGGACGCAGTGGTCGACCAGCTCCCACAGCTGCCCCGCCGTCCTGTCGTCCTCCGGCGGCCTGGGGCCGTCGGCGTAGACCTCGATGCGCAGGTGCGAGGCGGGGATCCTGCGCGTCATGACCTCGAGCAGCTCGGCGTCCGTCGGGTCGGCCTCATCGGCGTTGTGGACGACGAGCACGACTCCCGGAGGAGTCGCCGCGGCGACGAACTCCGTCAGCCCGTTGGCCAGCCGCAGCGTGCGGCGGGGTGCGGGGACGAGGATACGCTCCTCGTCGGGCAGCCCCTCGTCGATCGTGACCCGCCTGGCGGGTACCCGACCGCGCAGGGCCGGCGCCGCCGCCCTGATCTCGATGTCGTACGCGGACACGAGATCAGGGGAACGTTCCAATGCGTCAGGAACCAACCGGGCCAGCAACGCCGCCGCCACGGTGTAGGGACCGTGAGGGCGCCGATGCGCGTCTATCGGCGACATCAGCAGCGGAGTGGACGCCGGGTTCTCCTGGTACGCACCTTGGAGCCGCCGGTGCTGGGTCACCCCTTGTGGATGACGGAGGCGGTCCCTGTGAGCCGGGCGGTGCCGGGCTTGCGGACGACGATCCTCTTCATGCGTCCTTCTCCTTGCCTAGGTAAAGACACACTTAGTTGAGATGTCGACAAAGTTCAAGGCCTATGAGAAAGAGGTCTGAATCACCGCATCACACCGATATCTGAGGCCTCTTGAGGCTCAGACTCGCGCACAGGTTCGGGCCGCAACGCGCACAGGCAGCGCCCGCTGAGCGGGAAGGTGAGGCAGCCGTCCTGGCTGGCCGGCTCCTGCCGGGCCTTGACGATCTCGGTGGCGTGCTCGATGAGCCGGTCGATGCCCGGCTCGCCGCCGCCCTTGCTGGCCAGCGAGCACCAGGGCTCCACGTCGGGGTCGCGCTCGGCCGCCCTGATCCAGCACTCCCTGACCTGAGCGAGGTCGAAGGGGACCGGCGGGCGCACGGGAGCGGGCTCGGGAGCGCGCAGCGAGGCCAGCACCTCGGCCGCCCGCTTGGCCGCCCTGCGCAGCCCCTCGTCGGCCTCTGGCGCCTGGTGCACCCTGGCGGGAGGATCGCCGACCACCACGGCCGCACCCTTCGACGGGACGGCCAGCAGCATCGCCGCCGCCATGAAGGGCCCGCCCACCAGCACGCTGGCCGCCACTGGCTCGTCGCACAGCAGCGCGATGAGCGCCACCCACAGCGGCTGGGACGCCAGCAGCACCGCGCTGGGCACCGCCTGCAGGTGCCGCTGGCCGAAGGAGCGGGCCAGGAAGCCCAGGGCGCAGGAGACGATGGCCAGGTGCGCGAGCTTGAGCCAGCCGTACGGTCCCGGCGGCGCCTCGAGCCCGTCGGGCACCGCCATCACCCCCGTGAGCAGCCCGATCGTCAGCAGCTGGATGACGGTGATGGCGTAGGCGTTGTAGTTGGCCCTGGAGAGGTTGCCCAGCACGAGCGTGTGGCAGGCGTACAGCGCGGCCGCGCACAGCGTCAGGCCGAGCGCCACGGGGGCGAACCTCACCCCGTCGCCCTTCATCAGCGCGAAGATCGCCACGCCGCAGAGCGCCAGCGCCACGCCGAACCAGATGCGCTTGGGCACCCTGACGCGGAACAGGATCAGCGCCAGCACCGGAGTCATGACCACGTTGCAGCCGACGGCGAAGCCCGACACGGCCGAGGAGAGGTCGTCGAGGGCGAAGGCCTGCATGGTCTGGCCGACCCCGAACATGACGCCCAGGACGATGCCCCGCGACCAGGTGCCCCTCGCGAGACCACGCAGACTCCTGGGCCTGATGAGGAAGAGGACCACGGCCGCGATCGTGTAGCGCTCGGCCAGCAGGTCGGTCACCGACATGCTCAACGGCTCGTCGATGAGACTCTTCATCAGCGGGAAGGCCGACCCCCAAGCGGCGCTGACGAACAACAGAAGCACGGCTCCCAGGAGGGGTCGGGGAGCGGGCACCACTGCCATGCACCGCAGCATCTCACTAGGTCGCGCGCCTCCTGACGCGCTTGGAGCGACCGGAGGGGCTGCACTTACACGCAGGGGGAAGGGCATCACTCACGGGCCCGCCAATACTCCCCCGAGCAATTACGGCAATCCGCCCATTAACCTCAGACCCTCACGCATCACCCACCCCGATTCGAGGATTCCTGTCGTCCCGTTCAGGGGCCGTCATGGAGATGACCACGTCGGCGCCGCTGATCGCGGAGGGCCTGTGGGCGATCACGAAACAGGTGCGGCCCTCGCTGAGCTGTCTCATGGCTCTGCACCCGCGCCTCGGTCCTGGTGTCGACCGAGCTGGTCGCCTCGTCCAGCACCAGGACGGCGGGGTCGGCCAGGAACGCCCTGGCGATGGCGATGAGCTGGCGCTCGCCCGCGCTGAGCCCTCCGCCGTCCTCGCCGATCACGGTGTCGAGCGGCCTGTCCACGCACGCCAGGCGGGCGGCCCTGGCGACCTGCTCCTCGGTGGGGCGGGTCGCGCCGTAGGCGATGTTGTCGGCGATCGTGCCGTCGAACAGCCACGTGTCCTGCGGCACCATCCCGACCACCGAGCGCAGGTCGGCCCTGGTCATGGCGGTCAGGTCGACGCCGTCGAGGGTGATGCGGCCCCCCGTGACCTCGTGGAAGCGCATCAGCAGGTTGACCAGTGTGGTCTTGCCCGCTCCCGTCGGGCCGACGACGGCCGCCCGCTGACCCGGCCGGACCTCCAGCGACAGGTGCTCGATCACGGGCGGGCCCGAGGCGTGACGGAAGCTCACGTCGTGGAAGGCGACGTGGCCGCGCGCCGCCGGCCGTACCGGGTGGAGCGGGTCCGGCGTCTCCTCGGGGACGGCCAGCAGCTCCGCGACGCGCTCGGAGGAGGCGATTCCCGCCTGCACCAGCGCCGACAGGCTTCCCACGTTGGAGAGCGGGCCGCTGAAGGTGCGGGCGTACTGCACGAACGCCTGTACCTCCCCGATCGTCAACGCGCCCGAGGCCACCCGCAGCCCGCCCGCCACGGCGACGACCACGTAGCCGAGGTTGGCGACGAACATCAGCGCGGGCTGGATCAGCCCGCTGACGAACTGGGCTCGCGAACCGGCCTCGAACAGCTCCTGGTTGCGCCGGTGGAAGACGGCCGCGGACTCGGCCTGACGGCCGAAGGCCCGCACGAGGGCGTGCCCGGTGTACATCTCCTCCACATGCGCGCCGAGCTCGCCCGTGGCCCTCCCCTGCCGGGTGAAGTGCGGCCGGGCGCGCCTGCCGACGGCCGCGGACACCGCCACCGACACCGGTACGGTGACCACCGCGACGAGCGCCAGCAGCGGCGAGATGCCGACCATCATCACCAGCGTGCCCACCACGATGAGCACGGAGTTGACCATCTGGCTGACCGACTGCTGCAGCGTCAGCGTGATGGCCTCGATGTCGTCGGTGGCCCTGCTGAGCAGCTCGCCGCGCGGCCTGCCGTCCACGTAGGCCATGGGGAGCCTGACCAGCTTCGCCTCGACGTCCTGGCGCAGCCGCAGCGCCGCGCGCTGCACGACGAGGGTGGTCAGCCTGCCCTGCGCCGTCCAGAACAGCCCCGACACGACATAGACCGCCAGCGTCACACCCAGCGCGGGCGCCAGCCGCTCCAACCGGCCCGCCACGACCAGGTCGGTGGCCGCGCCGAGCAGCAGCGGCCCCGCCACGACCAGCGCGACGCTGACGAGGCCGCACAGGGCGGAGGCCGCCAGCAACGGCCACTGCGCCACGAGCAGGCCTCTCACACCGTCTCCTGGGACAGCGCGATCTCCTGGTACGTGGGGCAGGTGCGCAGCAGTTCGGCGTGCGTGCCCGTGCCCACCACCAGGCCCGCCTCCAGGACCACGACGCGGTCGGCGTCGCGGACCGCGTCGACCCGCTGGGCCACGATCACCACCGTCGCGCCCTCGGTCTCGACGGCGAGCGCGGCCCCCAGCGCGTCCGCCCTGTCCCTGTCCAGCGCGGAGAAGGGATCGTCGAACAGGTAGATCTCGGGCCGCCGCACCAGCGCCCTGGCGATCGACAGCCGCTGACGCTGACCGCCTGACAGGTTGGCGCCGCCCTGGCTCACCCGCTGGCCGAGGCTCCTGACGAAGTCGAGGGACCGGGTCACCTCCAGCGCCCGCCACAGCTCCTCGTCGGACGCCTGGGGCCTGCCGTACCTGAGGGTGTCGGCGACCGTGCCGGAGAACAGGTAGGGGCGCTGCGGCACCAGCCCGATCGCCGCCGTCAGCAGGGCGGGGTCGAGCTCGCGCACGTCCACGCCGCCGACCAGCACCCGGCCCTCCGTGACGTCGAACAGCCTGGGCACCAGCCCGAGCAGAGTGGACTTGCCGCTGCCGATGGAGCCGACCACCGCGGTGGTCTCCCCCGGCCTCGCCACCAGGTCGGCCCCGCGCAGCGCGAGCGTCGTCGCGCCCGGGTAGGCGAAGGTGGCCGCGCGCACCTCCACCTGCCCCCTGCGGCTCATCGTCCGCACGGGGCTCGCGGGAGGGGCCAGCTCCGGGTCGGTGCCGAGCACCTCCTGGATCCGCTCGGCGCAGACCTCGGCGCGCGGCATCGTCATGAGGACGAACGTCGCCGACATGACGGCGGTGACGATCTGGGTCAGGTAGGTGAGAAAGGCGATCAGCTCGCCGGCGCCCATCGCGCCGCCGCCCACCCTGGAGGCGCCGAGCCACACCACCGCCACGCTGAAGACGTTCACCACGGTGGTGCCCAGCGGAAGCATCAGCGTCTGCAGCCTGCCCGCCCGCACCGCGACATCGGCCAGGTCGTGACTGGCGGCGGCGAATCGCCGCCTCTCGTGCTCGTCCTTGCCGAAGGCCCTGATGACGCGGAGGCCGGTGATCTGCTCGCGCAGGATCGTGTTGACGGCGTCGACCCGCCGCTGCATCCGCCTGAACAGCGGGCGCATCCCGCGGACGACGACGGCGAGCGCGCCCGCCAGCACGGGGGTCATCACCAGCAGCGCGCCCGACAGCGGGACGTCCTGCCCGAGCGCGAGCGCGACCGCGCCGACGCACATGACGGGCACGGAGACGAGCACCGTGCAGGCCGCCAGCACGAACTGCTGGACCTGCTGGACGTCGCCGGTGGTGCGGGTGATGAGCGACGCCGTGCCGAAGAGGGCGAGCTGCCTGCCCGACAGGCCCTGCACCCTGGTGAAGACCGCGGCCCTGAGGTCCCTGCCGACCCTCGCCGCGACGCGGACGCCGAGATGGATCGCCGCTCCCGCGCACGCCACCTGCGCCAGCGTGACCGCCACCATGACCCCTCCCAGGGTCAGGATGAGCCGGGTGTCGCCCTTGAGCACGCCGTCGTCGATGAGGGCGGCGTTGAGAGCAGGGAGGCAGAGAAGGGCGAGCGCCTGCGCGCCCTGCAGCAGGACGAGGGTGATGACGGACGTGCGGGAGGAGGTCAGACGCGTGCGCAGCAGTCGGATCAGCACACCGGCCGACGCTATAGCGGCCTGGGAGCCGCGCCCATGGCGTTACGCGGCAGGCGGAAGGCCGCCCCGCCCCCCGGTCCGCGCTCTCAGGGAGCGAGGACGGAGGTGAGGTCCTTCTCTCCGTAGATCACGGTGTGGTCGCCCACCTGCTGTCTGGACAGCTCCCTCCACCCCTGCCGCTCGTAGAGCGCCAGGGCGGCGTCCTGGTTGATCGTGGTGTCACCGCGCAGCTTGGTGAAGCCGAGCATGGCCGCGCGCCCCTCCAACGCCTGCAGCATCCGCGCGCCGAAGCCGCGTCGCTGGAAGTCGGGATGGACGCGCAGCCTGCACACCTCCACGGTGTGCACGTCGATCGGGCGCAGCCCACCCATGGCGGCGAGGCGGCTGTCCGCCTCGCCGACCAGGAACTCCCCGCCGCTGCTGAGGTAGATCTGGTGGATGCGCGGGAAGTCGTCGTCGTAGTAGACACCGTCGCCCGGCACGATCCCGACCTGCGCCAGACAGATCTGGTGCAGCGCGTAGATCCCGTCGAGATCGGACCAACGGTATCGCCGGATACGCAGGCTCATGCCTTCTTGCTCCCGATTCCCATCAACTCGTAGAACTCCTTGAGGCCGGGGTGGTCCTTCCACCCGCCGTCCTCGACGGCCTTACCGAACTCGATCGCCGGCCGGAGAATGAAGTCGGTGCGGTACTCGGGCTTCAGCAGGCGCGCCGCGTTGTTGGCGACCTCGAGCGCCTCGTCGATGTCGCCCTCGATGACCCTGCACTGGGCCATGTCGAGCCTGATCAGCGTCTGGTCGAGGATGTGGTCGGAGTACTTCTCCAGCGCCTGCTCCAGCACCATGTCGGCCTCGATCGTCTGCCCGAGCTTGGTGAGCACGTCACCCTGGTAGAAGAACAGCTGCCGCTCGGTGTAGCCGAAGGCGACGTCCTCCTGCTCGTTGGCCTTCATGTGGGAGAAGGCGTTGCGCGCCTTCTGCAGCGCCCGCTTGGCCTGGTCGACCACTTCCTTCTTGCCGCTGGTGCCGGCCAGCAGCGCGAGCGCGCGGGCCTCGACGACGGGAGCCATGGCCTGGGCGGCACAGGGTGTCTGGCCCGCCAGGTCGCGGCTCTTCTTGGCGAGGTTGAGCGCCTCGCGCGCGTCGCCGTAGTAGAGCGGCACGAGCGACTCGCGGGCGGTGACCCACGCGCGCAGGGCGCGGTCGCCCGTCTCGTCGGCCGCGGTGCGCCCGGTGCGGAAGAAGGAACGGGCGAGCCTGTGGTCGCCGAGGTTGATCATGATCATGCCGCTCAGCCCTGACAGCTGGGCGGCCATGCGGCACAGCCGCTCCTGGAGGTCGGTCGGCTGGCGACGGCTCATCGCCGCGCGCACCGCGCTGAGCTCCAGCAGCACGTCGCACAGCAGCCTTAGCGGCGGTGTGCTGGTGTACTGACGGCCGAAGCTGAGCGTCGCCTCCTCCCACTGGTCGAGCATGGCCGGTGAGACCGTGGCCGTCACCAGCGTCTCGTCCATGCGCCTTCTGATGCCCTCGACGGCGGCGAGCACCTGCGGCTCGAGCTCCCTCAGGGTGCCGTTGGCCTTGTTGTCCAGAAGAGTTAACAACGTCCTGCGAAGGACGTTCTCGTCGTCGTCGTTGTTGGGTTCGGAGTGGGGCTCGGCGCCGGGCTGACTGATCAGCAGATGGCGTGAGGCGAGGAGCTCGCCCCTGCTGTCCTGGGAGTCGCCCCGCACGAGGCCGGGCATTCGGTGGCCGTGGCCGCAGATGCACGGGCCGTCATAACCGAGTGAGACCGGCTCTACGCGATAGACAGTGCACAAATAGTGAAGATATTCAGGACCTGGGCGTTTCAGGCCGCTTTCGTAGGCCGACAACAGCGTCTCACCGATGCCGGGAGCGGGTTTCTCGTCTCTTTCGAACAGCGCTCGCACTTGTTCGATGACGTCGGCCAGCGCAATGCCGTGTGCCAGCCGATGGCCCTTGATCTTCGTCGTGCCGAACTGAGGGCTGCATGTCTCGTGGATCTCTTCGGCTATCTGAGCACACGAGCGGCCACTGGCCAGACCCTTTGCCCGGATCCGCCTGGCGATCTCCGTTTCCCTGTGCTGCCTGCCGGACATCCCGGCCCCTCTCTCTGAGCCGCAAGGCACCGTCTACTGACGCAGAGTAGCGGGAGGGATGCACTCTGCCTCATGAAAACTATGAACCATTAGTGACAGGATGAAAATGCACCCTTGAAGCTTACGGATAAGGATCGTCCTCCAGGGGACTGTTTCTTACAACCCGCGAGGGTCAAGGACACTCCCCTGGAGCAGTTGGGGTGCGTTGACGCCTCGCATGGTCATGAGTCACCTTTCTCTCACCAGCAACGATTCGTTCGAGGGAGGGCGAGAGAGTGGGGGACGACTTCGGGCATCTGGAGCGCTTGGTTTCAGAGCTGGACGCTCGCGGACTGCTTGCGAGAGTGGTGCGAACGCATTCTGGCAGGGTCTTCGTCAGGGTGATCAATCCAAACGCGACCAGTTTGGCCGAGAACGTCACCTGCCGATCGGCGTCCGAGGTTCCTGACTGGTGGTACTGCTGGTCCTGGGGCGAGCGGATGCACCAGGCGGACGATCCTGCGGGGGCGGCGACCAAGGTCGCCCGCGTACTCGCCGCGGTAGGAGAATGACGATGGCGGTGATCCGGGTGGGGCGCAGCCACCGCGGCTCACCGCTCCGACCGCGGCCTCGCGGAGCCGACGGGGTGTCCGGTGCGGAGGGCCTCCGTTCACGGTGGTCCTGGACATCCCGTCGGTTCCCGCCACATGGCTTGTACGGCACAGCCGCAGGCGCGGCGCCGGCCGTACAGACAGAAGCGCCCTCCGGTTCCACCCGGAGGACGATCGGGGGGTCCCTCCCGGAAACGGAACGGAACATGCTTCCGGGTGTGTGTTCCTTCCGGGTCTACCGTCACCGGAGCGTCAGGTCCCGCCCTCCGCGGCCCCGGGCCCTGACAACCCCGTCTTCCCCGGCGTGATGTGACGGCGACCGGTTCGGTCGGCAGTATGTTTTGGGTCGTACTGGTCCAAACATTGCCGACCGAACCGCTTCCGGAGGGGGATTCACCTCGTGTTCCTGCTGGCCACGCCGAAACAACCGCCCACTATTCCCGATCTCGAGCAGTTGGCGAACGGGATGGCGGCAGGGTGCGGCAGCGACCCGCTGTGCTCGACCTTCGTCGGTCTCTTCCAGAACGCGGCCTGGGCACCGCTCGTCGCCAGCGCGATCACCATCGTGCTCATCCTCCTGATCGCCATCGTGGTGCGCAAGCTGTCGCAACGGGTGATCACTCGTGTCGTCAACAGGGCCGCCAGCGGCACCTCCATCACCGGGCGCCTGCGCAGGACGCAGGCCACCGACGGCATCGACGCCCTCCTGCACGAGCGGCGCAAGCAGCGCGCCGAGACCATGGGCTCGGTCCTGCGGCACATCGCCTCGATCGTCATCATGGGCACCGCGATCCTGACCGTCCTCGACCGTCTGACGATCCCCATCGCACCCCTGCTGACCAGCGTCGGCATCCTGGGCGTCGCGATCGGCTTCGGCGCGCAGGAACTCGTCAAGGACTTCATCGCCGGCATGTTCATGCTGCTCGAAGACCAGTACGGCGTCGGCGACGTGATCGACACCGGCGCGGCCATCGGCACGGTCGAGGCCGTCACGCTGCGGGTGACCAGGCTGCGCGACGCCGACGGCCGCGTCTGGTACATCCGCAACGGCACCATCACCCGCGTCGGCAACGAGTCCCAGGGCTGGTCGCGCGCCTACATCGACGTGCCCGTGGCCTACGACGCCGACGTGCCCGAGGTCCGCGAGTTGCTCAAGCGGGTGACCGAGGAGCTGTGGAGCGACCCCGACTACCGCGAGAGCGTGATCGTGGAGGAGCCCGCCGTCTACGGCATCGAGCAGATCTCCGACACCTCGGTCATCTTCCGCGTCTCCGCCAAGACGCTTCCCTCCAAGCAGGCCGAGGTGGCCCGCGAGCTCCGCCTGCGCGTCAAGGCCGCTCTCGACGGGGCGGGAATCGCGCTCGCCGCCTGAACGCTTAACGATGGGGGCGGCCAACGACCCTGACGTGACGGCGGACTGCGAAGTCCGCTGGAGCACGCGTGGAAGACAGACGGTCAGCGGTGACCGCGGTGGCCGTCATTGTGCTTGCCGTAGAGAATGGATGACTGTGACTGAGGGTTCTTTCTACGATGCGGTCGGCGGCGAGGAGACCTTTCGCCGGCTCGTTCACCGCTTCTACGAGGGTGTCGCCGCCGACCCGCTGCTGCGGCCGCTCTACCCCGAGGAAGACCTCACGGGAGCCGAGGACCGGCTGCGCGGCTTCCTCATCCAGTACTGGGGCGGCCCCAAGACCTACAGCGAGGAGCGCGGCCACCCCAGGCTGCGCATGCGCCACGTCCCCTTCGTCATCGGCGAGGCCGAGCGTGACGCCTGGCTCAGGCACATGCACGACGCGGTCGAGGATCTCCAACTGCCCGAAGAGCTGGAGAAGCGGCTCTGGGACTATCTGGTGATGGCCGCGCACAGCTTGGTGAATGCACCCGCGTAACGGGCAATATTCGCACCATGGATATCCCCTGGTGGCGTGACGCCGTCGTTTACGAGATCTACGTCCGCAGCTTCGCCGACGCTTCGGGAGACGGCGTCGGCGACCTGGTGGGGGTCAGGGAGCGCCTGCCGTACCTGGCCCAGCTGGGTGTGGACGCGATCTGGCTGACCCCCTTCTACCCGTCCCCCATGGCCGACGGCGGCTACGACGTGGCCGACTACCGCGGCGTCGATCCGCTGTTCGGCACGCTCGCCGACTTCGAGGCGCTGGTGGCCGACGCGCACACGCACGGCATGAAGGTGCTGGTCGACATCGTGCCCAACCACAGCTCCTCCCGGCATCCCTGGTTCCAGGAGGCGCTGGCCGGCCGGGGCCGCGACCGCTACGTCTTCCGCGACGAGCCCAACAACTGGCAGTCCACCTTCAGCGGGCCCGCCTGGACCCAGGTCGACGACGGGCAGTGGTACCTCCACCTGTTCGCGCCCGAACAGCCCGACTTCAACTGGCGCAACCCCGAGGTGCACGAGGAGTTCCTCGACGTGCTGCGGTTCTGGCTCGATCGCGGGGTCGACGGCTTCCGCATCGACGTGGCGATGGGCCTGTACAAGGCGGAGGGCCTGCCGGACGTCGGCGACCAGTCCTTCATGTCGGTCTCGCCGATCTGGGGCCAGCCCGAGGTGCACGAGGTCTACAGGCAGTGGCGCAAGCTGCTGGAGTCGTATCCCGGTGAGCGCATGGCCGTCGGCGAGGTCTGGACCGACAGCGCGGCCGACCTGGCGCTGTACGTCAGGCCCGACGAGCTGCACCAGAGCTTCAACTTCGCCTGGCTGCAGGCGCCGTGGTCGCCGACGGCGTTCAAGAAGGTCATCGACGACACGCTGAGCACCGTCCCGTTCGCGACCTGGGTGCTGTCCAACCACGACGTCGTACGGCACCGCACCCGCTACGACACCGCCGACCCCGGCACCGGTCTCGCCCGCGCCAAGGCCGCCCTCCTGGTCATGCTGGCGCTGCCCGGGTCGGCCTATCTCTACCAGGGGGAGGAACTGGGCCTCCCCGAGGTGAAGGACATTCCACCCGAGGCCCGGCAGGACCCCATCTTCTTCCAGTCGAAGGGGACTCTTCCCGGGCGTGACGGCTGCCGCGTGCCGCTGCCCTGGTCCGGCGACGCGGCGCCGTTCGGCTTCTCGCCCGAGGGCGTGGACCCGTGGCTGCCCCAGCCGGGGACGTTCGCCGCGCTGACCGCCGAGGCGCAGAGCGGCGACAGCGACTCGACCCTCGAGTTCTACCGCAGAGCGCTCGCCTGCCGCCGTGACCTGGTGCGATCGATCCCTTACCACTTGGAGTGGATGGATTCTCCCGAGGGTGCGCTTTTCTTCACCCGTGGCTCGCTGACCTGCGTCATCAACTGCGGCCCCGATCCCGTGCCGCTGCCGCCGTACGACCATCTGATCATGTCGAGCGGACCGATCACCGACGATTCCCTGCCACCCGACACCGCCGCCTGGTTGCAGGCGTAGAAGGCGATGACCCGCTCGGCGTCATGAGGCTCCTGATCATGCCGCCTGCGGCCGCCCTGTCGCTCTTGGGCGCGTCCTGCGGTCCCTGCGCGCGCACGGCTCCGACGCCGTGCACGCGGAGCGGACCGGGCTGGACCGACTCGACGCGGAACTCCATCGGGCTCGCGCCCGCATCCAAGAGGGCATCGGCACACCCCTCCGCCCGCGCCCTCAAGAGCGAACTCTCCGTGGAGACCCGGACAGCCTCAGCGGCGAGCCCCGCTCGAAGTGCAGTAGGTTCCCCCGGCACCCCGGCTTCCGGGTCTGGTGCCTCCGGCGGCCTCTGCGTGTTCCCGCTCCAGGGCTGGGCGGTCAGGCGAAGCGGCGGAGGTAGGTCAGTTCGTTCTGTGACAGGCGGCGGGGGGCGGCGTTCTCCACGTCGTAGGCGACGATCACCGACCGCGCCCTGACGAACACCTCCTCGTCATCACGGATCTCGTAGTCGAGCGTGAACCGTACCGGCCTGATCTCAGTCACCCACGTCTCGACCAGCACGGGGTCGGCGCGGAAGGAGAGCGGACGCAGGTAGTCGATCTCGTGCCTGGCCACCACCAGGCCCTTGAACGTCTCCTCGCCCTCCTTGTGGAGGTCGACGTGCAGCATCCCGAACCGCGCGTCCTCGAGATAGTCGAGGAAGCGGACGTTGTTCACGTGCCCCTGGGAGTCGATGTCGGCGAACCGGACCGTGCGGGGGAAGACGTGCTTGCTGGCGTGTGCGAGGGATCGTTCAACCACGCCCACACCGTATCCATCCCCGCTCCACCACCCGACACCAGCACCCCGTCAACCCGCGCAGGCTGTTGAAAGGAACGACGCGATGTGACGGGTTCGAGAAGAGATCAGCCCCCAAGACCCGCGGCGCCACCCAGACCCACGGGGTACCTCCCGACGAGGGACTCCCTGGACCCACGGGGTATCTCCCGGAGTCGAGGGATCCCCTGGACCCACGGGGTAACCCCCCGGACACGAACGACCCCCTCAACCCACGAGGTAACCCCCCGGACACGAACGACCCCCTCAACCCACGAGGTAACCCCCGGACTCGAGGGGCTTCCTGGACTCGCGGGCCTCGACCCGCCGGACCCCTCAACCCGCAAGGTCCTCCCAGATGCTCGCGCCCCCCGGGCCTGGGGGACTACCCGGTCCCAGGGGTCAAACGGCTGGGTCGGGGTGGCGGGAGACCGGGTCCAGGCGTCTGATCAGGACCACGGCCGCCTCGATCACCTCGCAGGCGGCCTCCTCGGTGTCGCTGGTGGCCACCTCTCGTGCCGCCTCGCCGATCACCGTGGTCAGCACCGCGACCGTCAACCTGTCGATCGGCTCGGCCCCCGCCCCCAGCAGCGCCGCGTTCTGCCGGAGCCACTGCCTCCCCCTCGTACGGCGCAGCAGCTCGAACCCCGGTGGCCCGTCGCCGTCCATGAACAGCCTGACCAGGTCGCGCCGCTCCCACGCCCCCGTGAGGTAGGCGCGCGATCCGGTGATGAGCAGTTCGACCGGGTCGTCCACGCCGTCCTGCCTGGCCTTGGCGACGCTCGAGGCCGACGCCTGCTCCTGGGCGAGCTGGTGGTCCTCCCACAGCGCCATGAACAGCTCGGCCTTGCCGCCGAAGTGGTGGTAGAGGCTGCCGACGCTCGACCCCGCGCGAGTGACGACGTCGGAGACGTTCGCCTCGGCGAAGCCGTGCTCGCCGAACACCTCACGAGCCGCCTGCAGCATGCTCTTGCGCGTCTGAGCCGTGCGGCTCCACTCCCACGCACCGGAGGACTTGCGTGCCATGCCCACCATGCTAGGGACGATCTGTCCTGGGGTCTTGGTCGCGGTGGAACACTTTCCGCCGCGTAACGGCGGCCGGCCCGCGCGCCCGAGGAGCGTCTCCCTGGACAGAGGGTGGCTGGAGGCGGCGGGTGGGGCTTGGGGGGGGCCGGCCGTACGGGGAGGCAGGCGAGCAGACCCGCACCACGCGCAGCCACGTGGGTGGGCGCCTGCGTTCCCCGCACACAAGATCAAGAGCGCAGCGGCTACGAGGCGAGCAGGTCGAAGTGGAAGCCGACCAGCAGGGCGACCAAGCTGATGACCCGCCACCACGTCAGCGTTCGAGGGTGTTCAAGGAGCCATGCCACCCCGTTGGGGACGGCATCGGACAGTCGCCCCTCAAACAGTGCCGCCACCACCACCACCGCTACCGAAAGGAGCAGAGTCATCGCAAACCAGGAGATGAAGCCGTTAGTCAGTTCCAGGAGAGGAATGGCCGCGAACAACCCGGCGATGAGCCCGGCCGCGCTGAACGCTCGCCGGACGTGCTCTCCTGGGGCGTGCGCGATGGCTCGAAGACGCGCACCATACCCGCGGATGCGTGCGGGGCCGATGATGTCGAGAACGACTGTCATCCCGCCGAAGAAGGCCGCGATCTTCCCGAAGCGCCCCCACCACAGCATCCCCAGGCCGTGCATAGTGGCGTCCTTCAAGGCGGGATCGCCGGCGAACCACATCTGCCAGGCTTCCAGGTATCCGAGATCCGTCATGGATCTTGAGCGTAGGAGCGGCAGGTCGGGAAGGTGGGGGTGGTTACCAGAAGGTGCTCGACGTCCACCGCTCTCACCGACGTCACGCTGGGCCACAACTGCTGATGACCCGCCGCGCCCACGGCCCCGCGCCTGAGGGGCCCGTGTTGCCGTTTGGGGGGAAGGCCGGCTGGAATGGCGGCATGGAGGACGCGTCGGGGATCGCCATCACACCGCGCCCCGAGGCCAGTGGCTGATGCAGTCGAGAGCCCCGGACGTCATGATCGAATGCACGTTTCTCTACCGCTGCGGGGCCGCACGGTTACCGTCCACGACGGTCGCGACCACGATGTCGAAGGCCGTTCCGTGGCTGAACGAACTCGTCACGTTGCGCGCTCAGGTGATGCGAAGCCTCGACGCCAACGCCTGGCGCCGTGCCCGGCGGTAAAGGGGTGTCGGCCCGGGGAGGGTGGCTCCCCGGGGCGGCGGTTGTCAGTCGCGGCGGAGCTGGCGATAGGTGACGCGGTGCGGGCGCGCCGCGTCGGCGCCGAGTCGCTCGACCTTGTTCTTCTCGTAGTCGGCGAAGTTGCCCTCGAACCAGAACCAGTTGGAGCCCTCTTCCCACGCCAGGATGTGCGTGGCGATGCGGTCGAGGAACCACCGGTCGTGAGAGGTGATCACGGCGCAGCCCGGGAAGTCGAGCAGCGCGTTCTCCAGGCTGGACAGGGTCTCGGTGTCGAGGTCGTTGGTGGGCTCGTCGAGCAGGAGGACGTTGCCGCCCTGCTTGAGAGTGAGCGCCAGGTTGAGCCTGTTGCGCTCGCCGCCCGACAGGACACCGGCCTTCTTCTGCTGGTCGGGGCCCTTGAAACCGAACGCGGCGATGTAGGCGCGGGACGGCATCTCGACGTTGCCGACCTTGATGTGGTCGAGCCCGTCGGAGACGACCTCCCAGACGTTCTTGTTCGGCTCGATGCCGCCGCGGCTCTGGTCGGCGTAGGAGATCTTGACGGTGTCGCCGACGATGATCGACCCGGTGTCGGCCGACTCGCTGCCGGTGATCATCCGGAACAGGGTGGTCTTGCCGACGCCGTTGGGGCCGATGACGCCGACGATGCCGTTGCGGGGCAGGTCGAAGGTCAGGTTCTCCATGAGGAGACGGTCGCCGAAGCCCTTGGTGAGCTGCTTGGCCCTGATCACCGTGGTGCCCAGACGCGGGCCCGGCGGGATCTGGATCTCCTCGAAGTCGAGCTTGCGGTGCTTGTCGGCCTCGGCCGCCATCTCCTCGTAGCGCTGGAGACGGGCCTTGCTCTTGGTCTGGCGGGCCTTGGGGTTCGAGCGGACCCACTCGAGTTCGTCCTCGAGGCGCTTCTTGCGCTTGACGTCCTTCTGGCCCTCGACCTTGAGACGCTGCGCCTTGGCTTCCAGGTAGGTGGAGTAGTTGCCCTCGTAGGCGTAGCAGCGGCCGCGGTCGAGCTCGAGGATCCAGCCGGCGACGTTGTCGAGGAAGTAGCGGTCGTGGGTGACGGCCAGGACGGTGCCCGCGTACTTCTCCAGGTGCGACTCGAGCCACTGGACGCTCTCCGCGTCGAGGTGGTTGGTCGGCTCGTCGAGCAGCAGCAGGTCGGGCGCCTCGAGCAGCAGCTTGCACAGCGCCACGCGACGGCGCTCACCACCGGACAGCGTGGTGACGTCGGCCTCGGGCGGCGGGCAGCGCAGAGCGTCCATCGCCTGCTCGAGCTGGGAGTCGAGGTCCCACGCGTTGCGGTGCTCGAGCTGGTCCTGAAGCTTGCCCATCTCCTCCAGCAGTTCGTCGCTGTAGTCGGTGGCCATCTGCTCGGCGATCTCGTTGTAGCGGTTGAGCATCGCCATCGTCTCGGCGACGCCTTCCTGCACGTTGCCGAGGACCGTCTTGGACTCGTTGAGCGGGGGCTCCTGCTGGAGCATGCCGACGGTGAACCCCGGCATGAGCTTGGCCTCGCCGTTTGACGGCTGCTCCAGGCCGGCCATCATCCGGAGCAGCGTCGACTTACCGGTGCCGTTCGGGCCCAGGACACCGATCTTGGCTCCGGGCAGGAACGACAGGGTGACGTCATCAAGGACAACCTTGTCGCCGTGCGCCTTGCGCACGCGCTGCAGCGTGTAGATGTACTCCGGCATGGTCTCTAGCTTAGGGGCTGCTGACGTGAGACTGGACCGGGAAGCGGTGACCGTGCTCAGGCGGTGGCGTCGTCGACTGTCTCCGGGGAGGACGGCACGGCCTGCACCGCCGGAATACAGATGCGATCACGCCCGAGCTCTTTCGCCCTGTAGAGCGCGAGGTCGGCCGCGGCCAGCAGTTCGATAAGGTCGTCGCCGTGGATGCTCATGATCGCCACACCCGCCGAGATGGTCACGGTGATCAGGGCGTCGTCGACGGGCACCGCCATGCGGCCGACGCGGCTGCGCAGGCGTTCGGCGACCCTGCGTGCCTCGGAGACGTCGGCGCGGGGCAGGAGGACGACGAACTCCTCGCCGCCGAACCTGCCGACCACGTCGTAGTCGCGCAACTGGCTGCGCAGCGTCGCGGCCACCCCGACCAGCACCTGGTCGCCGACCAGATGGCCGTGGGCGTCGTTGACCCGTTTGAAGTGGTCGATGTCGATGATCAGCAGCGCCAGCGTCTCGCCGGTGCGCCTGGCTCTGACGATCTCGGTGTCGGCCTCGCGCTGCCAGGCGGCGGCGTTCAGCAGGCCGGTCTTGGGATCGGTGCGGGCCGCCGCCTGCAACTGGGCGTGGAGCAGGCTGCGTTGCAGCAGCACGACCGGAGGCAGGGCGAGCACGAGCAGCGCCAGGTTGAGCCCGCACACGATGGCCACGACCACGCCGAGGCACAGCTCGACGATGTCGAGGATCGCGCTCTCCCTGTCCCACAGGACGTCGCGCCAGTGGGTGTCGGGGTCGGCGGTGTGCGCGGCGACCGCGATCAGCGCGGTGTTGAGCACGGCGAACAGCGCCGCACACCCCACCGCCAGCATGATCGGGGTTCCCTCGCCTCTCGACAGGACGGAGACGTCGGGCACCAGGGTGTGGAAGACCACCGAGGCGGTCGCCCCCGCGAGCCCGATCGCCGCTGAGCTGAAGACCCTCCGATAGACCACCGTGGCCCTGACCCGCACCTGGAGCAGTGCCTGCAACAGAATCGGCGCCAGCAGGGCGTAGATCGGCGGAAGCAGCAGCGCGACCGGCAGCCACCAGGCCGACAACAGATCGCGTGAGACGCCCGCGGGCATGCCGAGGCGTCGCGTCGCCTCGATGCAGGCCGCGCCACACGCCATCAGGGCGGCGAACATCAGCGCATCGGGCCAGCGATAGGGGGCCGACGTCGCGAAGAACCCGATCGCCACGAGATCGAGCGCGACGATCCCGATGAGGTAGGCGACGAGGGGCCGGCGTTGCGCGAGCAACGGCCACCGGCTGGCAAGTGTGGACACACTGTCACGAGGTCTGATCGAGGTGTGACTGGTCGCCGCCATCTCGTCTCCTCCCTGACTAACGATGTGTAACACAATAGTTGCAGAGTGTGCGTTGCGCGACGGGAACCGCTACCTTTGGCACCATGGCCACCCACGTCTGGTGGCCTGGAAATGGGAATACCGCTCACTCCGCGAGCGAGCCGTGCGGGAAAGGAGCAGCCATGGTGCGGGGCGTCACCTGGACCTGACAGGTGCTCTAGCCATCTGACACGGAAAGCCATCGGCCGGCCCCTCCCGGCAGCCGGGCTCGGTGCCCGCGATATCACCGCATGCGGCCGATGCCCCCTCCACCAGATTTCCGTGGTGCCGCACACCCTCCCCCCTGAACAACCCCCCTGAACACCCTCGCCGTGACGTGTCGCAGCCGAGAGGCTCGTAGTGACGCGCCGCAGCGCCAGGCCCGCGCCGGAAGCGTCCGATCAGCGCGGACCTGACACCGGCTCATCCCGTCAGGCGGCCTTCGCACGACGAGAGCGGCCGACCGTACGAGACGCGTCTTCGCCGGTCAGAACACGCACCCGGCCGGCACCACCGGACTGCCCGCCGTCTCGACCAGCGCCGTCTCGATCAGCGCCGTCTCGATCAGCGCCGTCTCGATCAGCGCCGTCTCGATCAGCGCCGTCTCGATCAGCGCCGTCTCGATCAGCGCCGTCCCGACCAGCGCCGTCCCGACCAGCGCCGTCCCGATCAGCGCCGTCCCGACCAGCGCCATCCCGACCAGCGCCATCCCGACCAGCGCCATCCCGACCAGCGCCATCTCGATCAGCGCGGCCCCTACCAGCGCCGTCTCGACCAGCGTCGCTGGCCTCTGAGCCGTCGTCCTGGCCGCCCTCACCCGCAGGTCCGGCCACGTCGGTGCCCCAGGACCTGGCCGCATCGGCATCCGAGGAACCGGCCGCCTCAGAGGCGCCTCCCACGGCGACTCCCGTGGCCGCGTCCGCGCGAGCTTCCGGGAAACCGCCCATGGCACCTTCCGGGGAACCGTCCACCCGGTCGCCAGGGGAACCCTCCACGAGCGCAGCAGCCGGGTCTCCGGACGAGTACGCGACGGAGCGGCCGGCGAGTGCCGGGACGACGGCCGGCGTGACGCCCTGGCCTGCGGACGGCGACCCGGCGGAGCGGGCGGCTGACGCCCATTCCGGCGAGGCGGCCTCCTCCACGAGTGCCGCGTCGGACGGCGCGGGCCTGCCGGTGAACGGGTGGACGTTGCCCGAGCCCGACATCGCCCAGTCCTGGGTCGACTCGTCGAGGCTCTCGCGGGTCTCCCTGCTCAGCGTGCCGATGCCGCCCGACCGTTCGGGCTTGGAGAAGGCGCCCACCCCCCAGCGCAGGTCGTGGCCGATCGAGCTGGCCTCCACCTCGGGCATGAAGCGGCGGTCGCCGTCGGGGCCGAACTCCCTGATGCGCAGCTTCCCGCAGACGACCACGGGGTGGCCGACCTGGAAGGACTGGGCCACGTTGTCGCCCAGCGTGCGCCAGCAGCGGACCGCGAAGAAGACGGTCTCGCCGTCGGACCACTCCTGGGTCTTCTTGTCGAAGAAGCGATGCCTGGTGGCCACCCTCAGCGAGGTGACCCGCGACCCGTCGGTGAAGGTGTGCTGGCGGGGCGGGGCTGCGACGTTGCCGGTGAGCGTGATGTAGATGTCGTTCATCGTGCCTCCCATGTGGCGGGCCGGGCGCCCGCTGCATGGGGAAACGGTGTCGTGCCGGAGCGTGGGGAGGCCGAGCAGAACCGCATTCTGTGGACGACGCTCGAAGACGCCACGGCCCTGTGGACCGACCGTGACGAGGGCTCAGCCAACAGATCCGACGGTGACGAGGGCTCAGCCAACGAAACCGACCGTGACGAGGGCTCAGTCCGACAAACCCGCCCGTGCGCGGGCTCGGCCAACAGACCGACCGCAGCGCGGGCTCAGCCCGACAGGGCCTTCATGGCCGTGTAGAACTCGTGATGGCGGGTCAGCTCCCGCTCCACCGGCTCCACCACCATGCTCTCCGCCACGGCGCCCACGCGCCTGCGCATCTCCCGCTCCAGCCTGTCGCGCTCCGACGCCGCCCCGAGCGCCACGAAGTTGCGTGAGGCGACCGCCGACAGCGCCCCCAGTCCGAGCAGGGAGGCGGTCATCAGGCCCACCCACGGCAGCGTCGCCGCGTCGCCGAACAGCGCCAGCGAGTCGGGAACCCTGCCCGCCCCGAAGACGCCGAAGACGAGCGCGAACCCGACCCAGGCCAGGCCCGCGACGAAGGCCAGCACCAGCAGGTACTGCCAGACCTTGAGCAGGCGCCACCACAGCGGCACCCTGTCGAGCCGCGGCGCGACCTCGGACAGCTCGTCCGACAGCGCCTGCGGCAGCTGCCCCGCCCTCGAACGGGCCGCGTGGTGCACCGACGAGCGCCACACCTCGTTCATCCCGACCGTGAGGCCGTCACTCAGCGCCTGGACAGCGTTGTCGACCTCGGCCGACTGCGCGGTGACCGCGCAGTCGGCCAGCGACCTGATCTCCTCGCGCAGGTCTCCGAGGCGCAGGCTCTTGAGCGGGTCGCCGCTCATGGCCGAGGCCATGCGGGCGAACGGCCAGGAGATCCAGGAGGCAGAGCGGGAGGCGTAGACGCTCTCCATGGCCTCGCCGACGGCGGGCACGCCGACCGCGTCGCACAGGGCGTCGGTCAGTCCGACCCTGCGCGCGGCGTCGACGGAGGAGGGAGCGGCCAGCGCGGCGCCGACGGGCATGGCCTGTTCGAGCCGGCGTTCGACCCGGTCGACGTCGGCATCCAGGCGCTGGATGGCGGCCCTGCGCTTGGAGACGGCGTCGGCGATCACGCCCTTGAGGCTGTCGATGCCGCGTCCGGTGACGGCCGAGGTCGGCACCACGGACGGCTGCGACACGCCCTCGCGGCGCAGCAGGTCGTTGAGGTCGATGACGAGCTCGGCGACCTCCTCGGTCGACAGCTTGTCCGACTGGTTGAGCGCGAAGACGGTGACCGCGTCGTGCCCGGCCAGCTCGGCGACGTAGCGGCGGTGCGTGGAGGCGTCGGCGTACTTCTGCGGGTCGAGCACCCACACCACCATGTCGGCCAGGCCGATGAGGCGGTCGGCCTCGGGGTCGGTCAGCGCCCTGATGGAGTCGTGGTCGGGCAGGTCGAGCAGGACCAGGCCGTGGAGCTGGCTCTCGCCCTTGTCCAGCGCGCTGGCCCTGGCGAAGCGGTGGCGCCACTGGATCTGCAGCCAGTCGAGCAGCGGCCCCGCGCCCTCCAGCCCCCAGACGCAGGCGTGGGTGCGGGCGGTGGTCGGGCGGCGTACGCCCGTCGGGGACAGCTCCAGGCCGGAGATGGCGTTGAACAGTGACGACTTGCCGCTGCCCGTGCCGCCCGCCAGCGCGACGACGGTGTGGTCGGACGACAGCTTGAGCCGCTCGCCCGCACGGGTCAGCAGCTGGGAAGCGTCATCGAGCAATTTGGCTTCCAGCCGTCCCTGGCCGAGTTCCACGACCTTGGAGAGCGCGGCGAGCCTGGCCCCGAGGCCAGGCTTGGTGACGGAGTAGATGCTCATCGAGCGACCTCGAGGTTGTACGTGGCCTGGTAGAGGCGGGTCGCGGCGGCCTCGTCGGGAATGCCCGCCGCGTCGAGCGCCCTGACGTAGCGCATGGCCTCCTCGTCGAACAGCATGACGATCCTCGCCCGCAGGTCGCTGAGGGCCTTGGCGCTGATGCTGCGCAGCGCCTCCGCGCCCAGCAGCCCCTTCAGCAGCTTCTGTGGCAGCTCGTCGGCGCTGAACAGACCCACCATGAACAGCAGCGACAGCGACTCGGTGTCGAGCGAGACCACCTTCGACAGCGAGCGCTTGGTCACCCCGTCGGTGCTCAGCAACTCGGTGACGTACTCCTGCCACGCGGCGACGGCCCTGCCCGTACGGCGGGCCAGGTCGTCGGAGGGCCTGTCGAGCCCCGCGGCCAGCTCCGAACGCCGCCGCCACCTGGCGGCGACCTCGTCGGCGGCCTGGTGCGCGGCCGAGGTGATCAGCGACTCCAGCGCGGTGCGCAGCGCGGCGCGGAAGGCGGTGATCCGCTCTGGTGGCACCGGCCTGCGCTTCTTGCGCAGCTGGAAGCTGCGGGTGAGGTCGCCTGAACCCGCGAAGTCCTGCCACCTGGCGCGCACCTCGCCGCGCAGCAGCGTCCCCCCGCGCACGGCGCTCTCGATGTGCGCCAGCGCGCCCGAGTAGGCGGCGTCGACGTCGGTGCGCAGCTCTCCGCGGAAGGCCACCTGCCCCTCCAGGTACCTGGCCAGCGCGGGCACGCGGGTGCGGAAGCTGTTCAGCACGCCGTTCAGGGTCTCCTGTACGGCCTGCGCACGCCGCTCCTCGTCCACCGACAGCTCGGCCAGCCACATCCGCAGCTCGGTCATCTCGCCGTCGGGCAGCCTGCCGTCGGCGACGGCCGACTCCTCGATGACGAAGCGCTCGACCTCGCCGAGGCCGTACTCCGTGAGCATCCTGACGAAGTGCTTGACCACGACGTCCCTGGTCTTGGGCTGCACCCGCGACAGCACGATGGCGATCCTGGCGGCGCGCTCCTTGGCCAGCCTGAGCAGGTTCCATGCGGGGGCGTCGGCGTAGCGGCTGGCCGTGGTGACGAAGACCCACAGGTCGGCGGCGTCGAGCATGCGGCGCGCGATCTCGTGGTGCTCCTCGACGACGGAGTCGATGTCGGGGGTGTCGAGCAGCGCCACGCCCTGAGGAAGCCGCTCGGTGGTGACGAGGACCAGGCTGTCGGGCGCGGCCTCCCTGCTCTGCCGTTCGATCCGCTCGAGCCCGCCGAGCAGGTCGCTTCCCGCGAACCAGCCCCTGTCGTCGGGGTGGCAGGCCAGGACGGGGATGCCCGTGGTGGGACGGCGCACGCCCGTGCGGCTGACGTTCTTCTCGGCCAGGGTGTTGACCAACGTGGACTTGCCCGCGCCCGTGGAGCCCGCGATGACGATCAGCGCCGGGGCGGCGCTCACGCGCACCCTCGGTAGCACGTAGTCGCGCAGCTGGGTGAGGATCTCCTCCTGCGCCTGCCTGGCCTCTTCCGATCCCGGCAGGTCGAGCCCGAACCTCAGGTCGGCCACGGCCTCCTTGAGCGCGTCGAGGGCGGCGGTGAGCGCCTGCGCGGCCGCGTCGGGCAGGTCCACCTCAACGAGCTGCCCGGGTACGGCGGGCTCGCCGGTCACGGCATCGCCGGATTCGCCCCCTCCACCCGCACCCTCGACCTCGCCGCCGGTCTCCGGGTCGTCGGCGGTCGCGCCGTCGAGCCCGGCGTCGACCTCCCGGGCGCCCACGAGCCCGGTGTCGGTCTCCGGGTCGTCGGCCGTCACGCCCTCGAGCTCGGCATCGGCCTCCGAGCCGTCGGCCGTAGCGCCGTGGGGCGCCGAGCCATCGGTCGTCGTGCCCCGAGTCCCCTCGATCACCGAACCGTCGGGTTCCGCGCTATCGGTTCCCGTGCCGTCGGTTTCCGCGCCGTCGGGTTCCGCGCTATCGGTTCCCGTGCCGTCGGCTCCCGTGCCGTCGGTTTCCGTGCCGTCGGGTTCCAGGCTGCCGGTCTCCACGCTGGCGGGCTCGCCGATGCCGGGCTCGGCGTCGTGGGCGAGATCCTCCAGGTCGTCGCCCTCTCCGTCGTCGGTGTCGGCGTCGATCACCTCGAAGTCCACGACCGCCGCGGGATCGCCCGCCTCACCGCCGCGGACACCGGAGGTCGCCCAGGGAACGTCGGCGACCTCGGGGCTCGGCTCCTCGTGGGCGGATGGCGCGGGCGAAGAGCCGGCCTCGGCGGATGGCGCGGGCGAAGAGCCGGCGTCGGCGGGTGGTGCAGGCGAAGGGGCGGCGTCGGCGGGAGGGCGGAGCCCTGAGCTGCGGAACGGGGTGAAGTTGTCGACAGGCGGTTCCGCCGCCCGGTACGGCGTGAAGCTGTCGCGAGCGGGCGCCGGTTGGCCGAAAGGCCTGAAGGTGTCGTCGGAACGACCGAAGGGAGCGAAGTCGTCAGAGGGCTCGGCCGAGGTGGGCTCGAGGGTCTCGAAGGCGGGCTCGGGGTCGAGGGTGTCGGGGTCGTCGAGGTCGTCCTCGGTGTCCCCCACCCGTGGACGGTCGTGCGAGGCGGGGCGGGCGAAGGCGAAGAAGTCACCCGCAGGCTCGGCCTCAGGATCGCTGGAAGGGTCTGCCCTCCGTACCGCCTCGGGCTCGTCGGCGACGCGATCGGGATCGTCGTCGTCCCTGATCGCACGGAAGTTGAGGGTCTGTTCCCCCACCGACTCGGGGGCGTCACCAGCCGATCTCACGGCACGCGCTCCGCTCGAACCATCTCGACCTCCTGGCCCACCCGCACGACGTCGCCGACGATGACGATCGCCGGCGGCCGTATTCCGGCGGCGACCACTCGGTCGGCCACGGTGGACAGCGAGGCCGTGACGGCCCGCTGGGTCGGAAGAGTACCGTCCTGTACCACCATTACGGGAGTTTCCGGGGAACGTCCGTCGCGGATGAGCGTTTCAGCTATCGCGCCGATGCGTTCGACGGCCATCATGAGCACCAGCGTGCCGGCGGAACGGGCCAGTCCTGGCCAGTCCACGGTCGACTGCGGATGGTCCGGCGCGACGTGCACCGAGATCACGTGGAACTCCTGGCTGACCCCGCGATGCGTCACGGGAACCCCCGCCGCGGCGGGGACGGCGACGGCGCTGGTGATGCCGGGGACCACGGTGACGGGGATGCCCGCACGGGCGCAGGCGAGCATCTCCTCGCCGCCCCTGCCGAAGACGTAGGGGTCGCCGCCCTTCAGCCTGACGACGAACTTGCCCTGGCGGGCGTGCGAGATCAGCAGCTCGTTGATCTTCTCCTGGGACAGCGACCTGCCGTACGGCACCTTGGCCGCGTCGACCAGTTCGACGTCGGGGGCCAGCTCGTCCAGCAGGGCGCGGGGGGCGAGCCTGTCGGCCACGACCACGTCGGCCTGGGCGAGCAGCTGGCGTCCGCGCACGGTGATCAGCCCGGGGTCGCCTGGGCCGCCGCCGACCAGCGCGACGCCGACCGGCTTGGTGCGGTTGCGGCGCGCGTCGACGGTGCCGTCGCGCAGCGCGCTGACCACGGCGTCCCTGATGCCCGCCGCCCTGCGTGGGTCGCCGCCCGCGGTGACGGCGATGCCGATCTCGTCGACCTTGCCGCTGGCCGGTGTCCAGGCGGCTGAGGCGTCCTTGTCGTCGGCGCGCACGCACCAGATCCGCTTGGCCTCGGCCTCGGCGGCGATGGCGGTGTTGACGGCCTTGTCGCTGGTGCAGGCCTGCACCAGCCAGGCGCCGTCGCAGTCGCCCACCTGGTACGGCCTGGCCTCCCAGGTGACGCGCCCCGCGGCGATGAGGTCGTCGAGGGCGGGGGTGACGCTCGTCGACACGATGGTGATCTCGGCGCCCGCGTCCAAGAGCGCGGGAACGCGTCGCTGGGCGACCCGTCCGCCGCCCACGACGAGCACCCGGCGGCCCGAGAGGCGCAGGCCGAGAAGGTAGGGGCTCATGACGGCGGATCTCCCGTTCGCGATGATTGGTGTGTTAGGAGGCAAACCTACCGGGTCTACGTGACTACGACTGCTTCTCCGTGACACCCGCGGAGTCGAAGGTGGCCACGTCGTGCATCACCCGTACGGCGGCGCAGACGAGTGGGTGCGCGAGCAGGCCTCCCGTGCCCTCGCCCAGGCGGAGCTCCAGGTCCACGAGCGGGCGCAGTCCGAGGTGGTCGAGGGCTGCCGCGTGACCCGGCTCGGCCGAGCGGTGCCCCGCCACGCAGTGGTCGATCACGGCGGGCGCGAGGGCCGCGGCGGCCAGGGCGGCCGAGCCGGCGATCACGCCGTCGAGGATCACGGGGACCCTCGCGGCGGCGCCGCCGAGGATGAAACCGGCGATGGCGGCGTGCTCGAACCCTCCCAGGGCGGCGAGGACCTCCAGCGGTTCGCGCCCGCCCGGACTCTCCTGGCCACTGTCCGCGAGCACGGGCTGAGGCTCTGCGGACGCGGCCAAACCGGGAGGTGCGAGGTCGGCGGCGCCCGCGCCCGGGGACGCGGAAGAGCCGGAAGCCGAGAGCTCGGAGGGAGCGGGGGTCGAAAGGCCCGTGGACGGCAGGCCGTTGGCGTGGAGGGCCTGGCGGACGACAGCGATCTTGTGAGCGTGGGTCGCGTCGTCGATGCCGGTGCCGCGGCCCGTGACCTGCCCCGCGTCCCTGCCGGTGAAGGCGCAGACGAGCGCCGCCGACGCCGTGGTGTTGGCGATGCCCATGTCGCCGGTGATCAGGCAGCGGGCGCCCGAGGCCACCAGGGAGGAGGCCACCTCGATGCCGGCCTCGAGGGCGGCGACGGCCTGCGGAACGGTCATCGCGGGGCCCTGGGACAGGTCCGCCGTGCCGTACGCGATCTTGCGGGAGAGCAGCCCCTCGGCGACGGGAAGCTCACCAGCGACCCCCACGTCGACGACGGTGACCGACGCGCCGACCTGAGCGGCGAAGGCGTTGGCCACCGCACCGCCCGCGAGGAAGTTGGCGACCATCTGCAGCGTGACCTCCTGCGGCCACGGCGAGACCCCCTGGGCGTGGACGCCGTGGTCGGCGGCGAAGATGGCAAGGGCTGCGGGCTCGGGCATGGGAGGCGGGCTGAGGCCCGCCGCGCCCGCCAGGCGCACCGCGACCTCCTCCAGCGCGCCGAGCGAGCCCGGCGGCTTGGTGAGGCGGCCCTGGTGCGCCCTGGCCTGCGCCATGGCGGACGGCGAGGCCGCAACCACGCGGGCCAGGGTCTCCCGCAGCGTCATGCGGAGACCCCTTCGGCCAGCCGCAGCGCTTCCTCGTAGCGGTCGATCACGACGTCGGCCAGCACCTCGCAGTCGCCGATCACCTCGGCGCAGCGGATGTCGAGGTCGGGGTGTCCCGCGCCGTAGGCCAGGGCCTGGGCCCAGACGCGCTCCAGCATGCCGCCGGCGAACAGCAGGTACGGCACGACGATGACGCGCCGGGCGCCGAGGCGCCTGCAGCGCTCGAGCCCTCCTGGCACGCCAGGAGGGGTGACGGAGACGAACGCGGTCTCCACCGTCATGAAGTCGTAGGCGTGGGTCTCCCAGAACAGCCGCGAGACCCTGTGCACCTCGGCGTTGGCGGCGGGGTCGGTGGAGCCCTCGCCGACCAGCACGACGGCCGTCTCGCCCATCTCGATGTGCTGCGCGGGCTCCTCGACGGGCACCGAGGGCACCACCCTGAGCCGCGGCATGACCTCCTCGATCGGACGCAGCTTCGGCGCGTCGGCGGCGGCCTCCGCCAGCCGTTCGGCCAGCAGCGCCAGCACGCGGGGGTCGGGGCCGAGGGGACGGCCGTAGTCGTACATCAACGTGGGGTGCCGTTCCTGCTCCAACGCCATGGCGGCGGGGAACTCCTCCCCCATGCGGCTGAGGCTGAGCGGCAGGGCCACCAGACGATGGTGGCCCCTGGCGACCAGGGAGGCGACGGACTCGCTGAGACGAGGTTTGGCTTTGGCCAGGTAGCCGCCCGAGACCTCGGCTGCGCTCTCCTCCAGGCGGCAACGCAACCTGTGGACGAACCTTCCGAACTCGGCGGCACCTGTGTCGTCGTGCGAGCCCTGCCCGATGAGCAGCAGCGGCGGCTTCATGAAGGGGATCTCCACGCCTGTGACCTGGGGGTACGTAGACAAGAAACGCGAGGATATCCGATTCGCAGAGCTCATGCCCAGATCACTCTGCGTGCATGCACGACGAACACGGGGTCGGCGGCCGCCAGCGCGTGGGCGCCGTCAGGCTGTACGACCAGGCGTGATGCCTGAATCTGGGTGCCCTCGGCGCGGTAGCCGTGCTGCTTCAGCCGTTCGAGCACGGAGGGCACCTGCTCGACGGTCTTGAGGGTGCAGACCAGCCGGGAGGGAAGGCGGGCGGCGCAGGCGACGATCACGTCGGGGCCCCCGCCGCCGACGAAGACCGCGTCGGGGTCGGGCAGGGGTTCGAGGGCGGGTGGGGCCTGGCCTCGGGTGAGCGCGACCTTGACGCCGTGGCGGATGACGTTGGCGCGCAGCCTGGCACAGGAGTCGTCGTCGCGTTCGACGGCGACGACGGCCGCGCCGAGCCTGGCGCACTCGACCGCGATGCCGCCCGAGCCCGCGCCGACGTCCCAGACCAGGTCGCCGAGGCGGGGGCCGAGCTTGGCCAGCACGTACGCGCTGACCTCGGGCGGCAGGTCGCCCTCGACGGCCCACTCGTCGGGGCCAGGACGCGCCCCCGCGACCCAGGCGGCCTCGGCGGCCTCGGCGGGGCGGTAGAGCGGGTCGATGACCAGCACCACGTCGGGGTCCTTCCACGGCCTGGTGGTGGCCTCGCCCATGCGGCTGTGGGTGACGCGCTCGTCGGGCCCTCCGAGGTCCTCGCAGACGATGAGCGCGCGAGGGGTGGTGGGCGCGAGCTCCCTGGCGATCTCGGCGGGGCCGACGCCGGGGGCGACGATGAGCGCGACCTTGTGGTGGGCGCGGCACGCGTTGACGACCCTGTTGAGCCGGCCGGGGCCGTCGGGGGCGACCACGAGGGCGTCCTCCCAGTTGAGGCCGGCTCGGGCGAAGGCGCGCGTGACGAGCGAGGTGGCCGGGATCACGGCCGGTTTGAACCCGTGGCCGCGCAGCTCACGCACGACGCCGAAGAAGCCTGGATCGCCCTCCGTGAAGACGACGGCGGGTCCCTCGCCGTGTTCGAGGTGGTCGTCGAGGGTGGTGAGGAGCTCGCCGCCCGGCTCGGGGAGATCGAGGTGCCTGAGGATCCGTCCCGGTCCCGCGACGAGCGTGGCCTGTCGCAGACAGTCGCTCGCCCTGGTCGACAGTGGCGCTCCGTCCCAGCCGATCACCGTGATCATCCGACTCACCGTCCTCTGGACCCAGTGTGTACGGCAAGCCCGCCCACGCGCCATCCTCCGCGGGGCCCGGCGTCAGTCCAGGGACACGCTCCTCGGGCGCGCGGGGCCGGCCGCCGTCACGGAAGGTCCGAGGGGACGAGGCTGAAGATCACCAGGTCCTCGTTACCCGCCCCGTTGCGCGCCACGCCCTCCCTGACGAAGCCCGCCTTCTCCGCCACCCGCTGGGAGGCGAGGTTGGAGACGGCGGCGCGCAGCTGGAGCCGCTGGAAGCCGTGCCTGCCGAACAGCCATCTGGCGATCCCCAGCACCGCCTCGCCCGCATATCCCTTGCCGCGCGCCCACGGCGCGGTCATGTACCCCACCTCGGTCGCGCGGTGTCCCCACTCGGTGCTCTTGAGGTCGACGCTGGCCACGAAGCGTCCCGTCTCCCTCTCGACGACCGCCCAGGTGATGCCGCCCCCGCTGAGGCGGTGCTGTTCGCTGATCAGCAGGGCGTAGGCGCGGCCGTGCCCCTCGGTGTAGTCGCGCGGCAGGCCCGTGCGCAGCTGGGTGAGCTCGTCGGCGGCGGTGGCGGTCAGGTCGGGCACGTCGTCGGGGGTGAAGCGGCGCAGCAGCAGGCGCGGCGTGACCAGCTCCTCGTGGGGGAAGACGTGGGGCGCGCCGACGGCCCCGCGCAGCAGCCCGAAGACGACCAGGTCGTGCGGGCCGTCATCCTCGAGCTCCGCCGCCCTCAGCACGCCCTCGTAGGTGTAGCCGGCCTTCTCGGCGACTCTGAGCGAGGGGCCGTTGTCGAGGTTGGCCCGCAGCTCGATCCTGCGCAGCTCGGTGGTGGCGAACACCCACGCCGACAGGCCGCGCACGGCCTCGGTGGCGAAGCCGCGGCCTCGGTGGAGGGGGTGCACGCCGTACCCGACCTCGGTGATGCCCGCGCCCCACTGCGTTCTGAACAGGCTGATGGCGCCGACCACGCGCTGCTCGGCGTCGATCATGGCCAGGTGCACGCCCTGGCCGGACCGCTGGAGCTCGTGCACCCCCGTGGACAGCCAGTGGGCGATGGCGGCCACGTGGCCGGGCGCTCCCGGCGGCAGGAACCGATGGCCCGCCTCGACGACGGCCCTGACCCTCTCGGCGTCGTCGGACTGGAAGAGCCGAAGGACCAACCGGTCGGTCGTGATCCGCAGGCGAGGGTCGAAAACGCTCACAGTTCCCCTAGGTGCTCCAAGCAGTGCGCAAACCATACAAGCCCGATGTTTGCCGGGGAGCGCGCGGGTAGGGGCGGATATTCGGGCAGTTGGAAAGGGGTGTATGAGGCATGAATCGCGAGAGCGACAAGCACGGGCCGAGGCTGGACGACGACCAGAAGCAGGACGGCGTGGGCTCCACCCATGTGGAGGAGTGGCGTCAGCAGGAGGATCCGCTGCCGCGGGGCTCCTACCCTCCGGGGCACGAGCCGGGCACACCTGAGGGCATCTCGGCCGAGGGCGTGGACCAGCGCAGTGAGCTGGCCAAGTGGCTGAGCGACGCCGACTACCCCGCCGACAGGGGAACGCTGAGGGCGCACGCCGAGCGCGCCTCGGCCCCCGACTTCGTGCTGGAGGCCGTGGACGGCCTGCCGGAAGGCACCAGGTTCGCCAACATCGCCGCGGTGGCCAAGGAGCTCGGACTGGGCATCGAGCGAAAGAGGTGGTGAGGTGAGGCTCGACTTCGCCCGCCCGATGTACGAGCGGCAGGGGCCCTACGCCTCGGTCTACCTCGCGGGGTCGAGCACCGAGGACAGACGACGGCGCTGGCGCTCGCTGAGAGAGGGCATGGAGGAGGCGGACCAGACCACACTCGACGCGCTGGAGGCGGCCGCGACCGACCCCGCCCCCGGCCAGGCCATGTTCGCCGCGGGAGGCGAGCTGATGCTGGCCGAGACGCTTTCCGAGCCGCCCCCGCAGGAGCAGGCGCGCTGGTCGCCGCTGCCGCACGTGACGCCGCTGCTGATGCTGCGCGGCGAGAACGTGCCGCACCTGCGCGTCATCGTGGACCACGGGGGCGCGGAGGTGACGGTGGTCGGCGGCGGGTCGCCGCGCAGGACGACCGCCGAGGCCGAGCGGTGGCCGCTGCAGAAGACGGCGCAGGGCGGCTGGTCGCAGAAGAGGTACGAGCGGGTGGCGGACGAGGACTGGGAGCAGAACGCCTCGGCCGTGGCCAGGGAGATCGACGAGCAGGTGCGCAGGATCGGCGCGGAGCTGGTCGTGGTGGCGGGTGAGCCGAAGTCGCGCTCGCTGGTCTGCGACCACCTGGGCACCAAGGCCTCCGACAGGGTGATGATGGTCGAGCACGGCAGCCGCGCCGACCACGGCCCCTACGAGAGCGACGCGGAGATCAGCCTCGACTCCTGGATCGAACGCCGCAGGAGCGAACTGCTCGACAGGCACCGCGACGCGGAGGGGCCTGTCGGCATCGAGCAGGTGGCGCGCGCCCTCCGGGAGGGCAGAGCCCACGCGGTGCTGCTGCCGGGCGAGCTCCCCGAGCTGGTGTGGACGGGCATGGGGGGCACGCAGCTGTCGATCGAGGCCGACGAGCTGCGCAGGTGGGGGGTGGAGGCGCCGGTCCAGGACCGCGCGGACTCCGCGATCGCCAGGGCGGCCGCGATGACCGACACCGAGCTGTGGTTCTCTCCCGAGGTGAAGGACGTCGCGGCGGTGATCAGGTACTGACGATCACTTCGAGGGTGCGGGGACCGTGGACGCCCTCGACCCTGTTGAGCTCGATGTCGCTGGTGGCCGAGGGGCCGCTGATCCAGGTCAGCGGTCGCGCGGGGTCGAGCCTGGCCACCGCCTCGGGAACACCGGAGACGATCTGGTCGGCCCGCACCACGCACAGGTGGTAGTCGGGCACCAGCGTCAGCGCCCTGCGCCCCTGGTCGGGGCCCGCGTCGAGGACGATGGTGCCCGTCTCGGCGATGGCGACGGCGCACCCTGTGACCACGCCGTCGGCGGTCAGCAGTTCGTCCTCCGGCACGGCCTGCCCGACGGCGAACGCGGCTCCCCCTGGCACGATCATGCGCTTTCCCTCGGTCACCTCGGCGACCAGCCCGGGCACCTCGGCCGCGGGGACCACGTGGACGATCGCCCGGTAGTCGTCGACGCGCTCGGCGAAGTGGGCGACCAGGTCGTCGCGGGGGATGGTCATGCGGTAGTCGCGCGGGATCTCCACCTCGGCGGCCCCCTCGACCGCCTTCCGCACCCTGTCGAGAATCTCCTGACGAGCGCTGTGTCGGCCTGGTCGCTCGCTACGCTCGCTCATTGCGGGCCCACCACTCTCTGAAGGACTCCTTGGGGATCTCGGGCAGGTCTCTGGTGTCGGTCCAGGCCGACAGCGGACCGGGCAGGCGTTTGGGCACCAGCTTGCGGAAGCGCGAGGCCAGGCGCTGGGCCTTGGCCAGCCGTACCTCCTTGGCCAGCACCCATCCCGCCGCCCGCATGCCCGCGCGTTCGGCGCGCGGGTGGGCCACCTTGGCGCGCAGGTCGACCAGCACCTCGGGGATGTCGATCGCCACGGGGCAGGCCTCGAAGCAGGCCCCGCACAGCGTGGAGGCGTAGGGCAGCGAGGCGTCGAGGTCGGAGCCGAGGCCGCGCAGCTGCGGGGTGAGGATGGCGCCGATCGGCCCCGGATAGACCGAGCCGTAGGCGTGGCCGCCCGCCCGCTCATAGACGGGGCAGACGTTGAGGCAGGCCGAGCAGCGGATGCAACGCAGCGCCTGGCGGCCGACCTCGTCGGCCAGGACGTTCGTGCGGCCGTTGTCGAGCAGCACCAGATGGAAGGTCTGGCCCTCGGTCGCGCCCGTCCAGGTGGAGGTGTAGGGGTTCATCCGCTCGCCGGTGGAGCTGCGCGGCAGCAGCTGGAGGAAGACCTCGAGGTCGCGCCAGGTGGGCAGCAGCTTCTCGATGCCCACCACGCTGATCAGGGTCTCGGGCAGCGTCAGGCACATCCGGCCGTTGCCCTCGGACTCGAGCACCACGCAGGTGCCCGTCTCTGCGATCATGAAGTTGGCGCCCGAGATGGCGACCTTGCTGCGCAGGAAGCGCTCGCGCAGGTGGAGCCTGGCCGCCTCGGCCAGCGCGGCGGGCTCGTCGGTGAGGTCGGCGGGGGCGTCGCCCATCTTCGCCAGGAAGATCTCGCGGATCTCCGAGCGGTTGCGGTGGATGGCCGGCACCAGGATGTGGCTGGGGAAGTCGTCGCCGAGCTGGACGATCAGCTCGGCCAGGTCGGTCTCGTAGGCGGTGATGCCCTGCGCGGCCAGGTGCTCGTTGAGGCCGATCTCCTGGGTGGCCATCGACTTGACCTTGACGACCTCGCTCTCGCCGGTCTGTTTGACCAGGTCGGTGACGATGCGGTTGGCCTCGTCGGCGTCGCGCGCCCAGTGGACCCGCCCGCCCGCCTTCTCGACCGCCTCCTCCATCTGGACGAGGTAGCGGTCGAGGTGGCGCAGCGTGTGGTCCTTGATCGCCTTGCCCGCGGCCCGCAGCTGCGCCCAGTCGGGCAGCTCGCCGACCACCGAGGCCCGCTTGCCGCGGATCGTGTGGGTGGCCTTGCGCAGGTTGAAGCGCAGCTGGGAGTCCTGCACCGCCTTGGCGGAGTTGGCGGGGAAGTCTCCTGGCATGCCGATGAAGACGCTCATCGCGCGTCCAGGATCTCGGCCAGATGCATGATGCGCACTCCCGTCTTCTGGCGGCGCAGCGTGCCGCCGATGTGCATGAGGCAGGAGTTGTCGGCCGCGCAGAGCACCTCCGCCCCCGTGTCCATGACGTTGCGGACCTTGTCGGAGCACATCGCGGCCGAGATCGCGGGGTTCTTCACCGCGAACGTGCCGCCGAACCCGCAGCATTCGTCGGCCCCTTCGAGCGGCACCAGTTCGAGGCCGCGCACGTGGCTGAGCAGCCTCGTGGGCCTGTCGCCGAGATGCAGCCCTCTGAGCGAGTGGCAGGTGGGGTGGTAGGTCACCCTGTGCGGGAAGTACGCGCCGACGTCCTCCACCTCGAGCACGTCCACCAGGAACTCCGACAGGTCGTGCACCGGCGGGGGCCTGCACGCCGAGCCTCGGGTACTGCTCGCGCACCATCGCCGCGCAGGAGCCCGAGGGTGCCACGACGGCGTCGTAGCCGTCGAACACCTCGGCGAAGTGCCGGGCCAGCCGTACCCCCTCCTCGCGGTAGCCGGTGTTGACGTGCATCTGCCCGCAGCAGGTCTGGGCCTTCGGGAAGTCGACGTCGCAGCCGAGGCGGCGCAGCAGCGACACCACCGCCTTCCCCGTGTCGGGGAAGAGTGTGTCGTTGACACACGTGATGAACAGGGCGACTCGCACGGCACTCCCTTCTGGGTATGGTCTGACCATAGTATGGTCTGACCATATGAGGAAGTCGCGGACGTTCGAGGATGTCATCGCCCAGATCGAGCAACGCATCGCCGACGACGGCCTCACCGTCGGCGACCGCCTGCCCGGCGAGCGGCAACTGGCCGAGCAGCTTCAGGTGGGCCGCTCGTCGGTGCGCGAGGCCCTGCGGGTGCTCGAGACACTCGGCGTGATCACCTCGCAGGCCGGCAGGGGGCCCGACGCGGGCGCCGTGCTCATCTCCAGGCCCGAGAGCGCGCTGGCCGACCTGCTGAGACTGCACCTCGGCACGGCCTCGCTCGCGCTGCCCGAGGTGATCGACACCAGGCTGATGATCGAGCAGTGGGCGGTCCAGCACGTCGACGCGCCCGAGGCCATGGAGGTCATGCGGTCGGCGCTCGACTCCATGGAGGCGGCGGCGTCCTTCGAGGAGTTCGTCGACCACGACGTCACCTTCCACATGGGGGTGGCGCTGCTGTCGGGCAACAGGCTCCTGGCGGCCACCATGCGAGCGCTGCGCCAGACGATCCACGCCTACTCCGTGTCGGCGGTGCGGACGGCGGGCCGTACCGACGTGCTGATGGCCGATCACTGGCGCATCTACGAGCTGGTGGGGGCGAGGGACGGGCAGGGCGCGGCCCGCGCGGTGGCCGACCACCTCGCGCACGCCTATCCCTCGCTGACCGGCGAAGGCCCCGCGCGATCAGGCGACCCGGCCTGATCAGGCGCCCTGGGACGATCGGGCGCCCCGGCGATGATCAGGCGAAGGCGTCCTTGTGGTCGCGCGCCCAGTCCGCGAAGCTCCGGGGCGCGCGGCCGAGGACGGCCTCGACGTCGGCGCTGAGCACGGCCGCCCCACCGCCCGCGATGAAGGCGGAGCCCGTCATGAACACCTCGACCATGAGCGGGTCCATCCCCGAGGCCAGCATCCCCTCCCTGGCCGCCTCCAGCGGCACCGGCACCGTCGCCACGTCACGGCCGAGCACCTCGCCGAGCACCTCCGCCTGGCCGGGCACGCTGATCACCTCGGGCCCCGTGAGCGTGTAGGTCCTGCCGTCGTGCTCGCCCGTGAGCGCCTCCACCGCGACCGCCGCCACGTCGCGCGGATCGACCACGCCCTGCCCGCCGTCGCCCGTCATGTTCGGGATCGGCCGGCCCGCGCCGACGGCCTGCGCCCACATCAGCGCGTTGGAGGCGAAACCGGCGGGCCGCAGGAGCGTCCATGCCATCCCGCTGTCGCGCACGGCCTGCTCGCCGGGGTGGTGCCAGGAGCGCACGTCGTTCTCCTCCGTGCTCTCGCCGGTGCCCATGGCCGAGATCTTCACCACCTTCCTGGTGCCCGCCCGCCTGGCCGCCTCGACGAGGGCGAGGTCGTGCCGGGCGAGGTCCGTGCCGAAGGCGGTCACCAGGAGCACGCTGTCGACGCCCCGCAGCGCCCGCTCCAGCGAGCCCGGGTCGGCGAAGTCGCCCCGCACCCCCTCGACGCTCAGCTTCGACAGGTCGCGCGCCATCGGGCGGACCCGCTCACCCCTGTCCGCCAGCTGACGGAGCACTTCACTGCCGATGGTGCCCGTGGCACCGGTGATCAGGATCATGTCTCCACGGTGGCGCCCGAGAGGGGTCGCCTTATAGGAATTTTCGGCACGACCCGCGCCTTGGTCCGAGTCATGAGCGTCTGGGTGGAGGAGATCAGCGAGAGCGCGGTCGACGACAGGAGCATCGTGCACGTGCGCGAGCCCGATCCCGCGACCGTGCTCGCGTTCCGGGCCTCCGAGGAAGGGCACGGCGACCTCATGGTGCTGGGTCCCCGCACCCGCGCGTCCTACCTGACCCCGAAGGTGCTCTCCCGGTGCGTCACCGTCCGGCTGCGGCCCGGCTGGGCCAGGGCGGCGCTGGGCGTGCCCGTGAGCGAGCTCGTCGACCGTGTCGTGCCGCTGCGCGAGCTGTGGGGCGCGCGGGCCGACCTGCTGGCCGAGCGCATGAAGGACAGGCCGGGCGAGGAGTCCGCGCTGATCGATGAGGCGCTGCTGGGCCGCCTGGCCTCGTGCTCGCCCGCCGACCTGTCGCAGGCGGGGTTGCTGGACGCCGCCATCGGCAGGCTCTCCGTCTCGCGCCGCCCGCCGTACGCGACGAGGGAGGGGACGGCCCCGCGCGTGCCCGACGTGGCGCGCGACCTCGGCATCAGCGAGCGCCATCTGCGCACGCTGTTCACCGGCGCGGTCGGGGTGGCGCCCAAGCGCTTCGCCCGCATCGACAGGGTGCGCGACGTGCTGGCCAGGGCCGGCACCGGCAGCTGGGCGTCGCTGGCGGCCGAGTCGGGCTACTACGACCAGTCACACCTGACCGCCGACTTCCGCTCGGTGATGGGCGTCTCGCCTGGCGCCTTCATGGTGGGCGAGCTGCCCGCCACCACCACCTGCTCCGCCTAGGGCCGGGCCGCGGCTCGGCTATCCGCCGGAGACGTCGGCCGTACGGCACGTCGCGCCCGAGCACGCCCGCATCATGTCGAGACGGGCCTGCAGGTTCGCCAGCAGGTCCGCGGGCGCGGTCCTGGCCAGGTTGTGGAGCTGGTAAGGGTCCTGGGTGAGGTCGTAGAGCTGGATCTCGCCCGTCTCGTACCTCACGTAGGTGTGGGTCTCGGTGCGCAACGCCGCGTAGGCGGGCACGGGCGTCTGCCTGGCCGACCTCTGGTCGGCCGGACGGGTGAACTCGATCAGCGCGTTGCGCCGCCACGGCGTCGGCGTGAGGCCGCGCAGCAGCGGCACCAGCGAGCGCCCCTCGGCGAAGTCGGGAGTCCTCGCCCCTCCGAGCTCGGCGAAGGTGGGCGCCAGGTCGACGGTCTGCGCCATGGCGTGGATGGTCGAGCCGGGCTTCACGCCGGGCCCTCGCACCACCAGCGGCACCTTCACCGCCTCCTCGAACGGCGTGGTCTTGCCCTGCTGCAGGCGGTGGGTGCCGAGGTGGAAGCCGTTGTCCGAGGCGAAGAACAGGTAGGTGTTCTCGAGCTTGCCCGTCCTCCTCAGCGCCTCGACCAGGGTGGCGACCATGTCGTCCACACCGAGCATGGAGCGCATCCTGCGCCCGTACCGCTCGTCGACGCGCGCCTCGGCCTCAGGGCCGAGCAGGGGCCTGCCGCGCAGCCACGCGGGCTCCTCCTCGACGTTCTGCTGGTTGAAGGAGGGCGGGCGAGGCGCCTTCACGCCGGGGAAGGCCGAGACGTGACGGCGGGCGGGGTTGGCCGGGTTGTGCGGGGCGACCGGCGCGAGGTAGAGGAAGAAGGGCTGGTCGTCCGAGGTGACGAACTCCTCGGCCTCGCGCGTCAGGACGTCGGTCAGGTAGTCGTCCTCCTCCCATCCGTACTCCTCCAGGTCGCCGTTCTCGTTGAGCGTGTAGTCGTACTCCTCGTACAGCCGCTTGACGGGGACGTACCACTCGTCCCAGCCGGGCGGGACGTACGTGGCGGCCGCCGTCTTACCCGGATAGTGGTTGAGGTACTTGCCCATCATCGCGGTGCGGTAGCCGGCGTCCTTCATCCAGGTGCCGATCGTGGAGCGTTCCAGACCCGCGGTGTGGAAGCGGTCGAAGCCCCCCTCGGGGGCGGTGTTGGTCCACACGGTGTGGCTGTGGACGTACTGCGAGCGCAGGATCGACGCCCTCGACGGACAGCACCAGGAGTTCGTGACGAACATGTGGTCGAAGGAGGCGCCCTGCTGGACGAGCTGGCCGGTGATGGTGGGGAAGTTCTGCAGCACGCCGTACTCGAGGTCGTCGACGAGGACGAAGAGGATGTTCGGCCGCACCGGTGCCGTGGCTCCCGCCGGTACCGAGTTGCCCGGCATGGCGAGCAGTGGGTACAGCAGCAGCAGACAGACCAGTCGGCGCAACCCCTTCATCAGCACAGGGCTGAACTTCCCGAAAGTCACGCATTGACACCCCTCACAGCGTTATTAGAACCTGTTCTCATTTACGGAGGTGTCGCATGAAGTTGGGGCTGAACCTGGGCTACTGGCAGCGCCACGCGGACGATGCGACCGAGGTCGTCCAGACCGCCGAGCGCCTCGGCTACGACTCGGTATGGACGGCCGAGGCCTACGGCAGCGACGCCTTCACCCCTCTCGCGTGGTACGGCGCGCGCACCAGGCGCATCAAGCTCGGCACCTCCGTCGCGCAGCTGTCGGCGCGCACGCCCGTCGCCACCGCGATGACCGCGATGACGCTCGACCACCTCACCGGCGGACGGTTACTGCTCGGCGTCGGCGCGTCGGGCCCTCAGGTGGTGGAGGGCTGGTACGGCCAGCCCTTCCCCCGGCCGCTGGCCAGGACCCGCGAGTACGTCGAGATCATGCGCAAGGTGTGGCGGCGGGAGGAGCCTGTCACCAACGAGGGCCCGCACTACCCTCTGCCGCTGCCCGGCGGACTGGGCAAGCCGCTGAAGCTCATCACCCATCCCCTGCGCCCTGACATCCCCGTCTACATCGGCGCCGAGGGCCCCAAGAACGTCGCCATGGCCGCCGAGATCGCCCAGGGCTGGCTGCCCCTGTTCACCTTCCCCTCGAAGATCTCCGAGCTGTACGGCGAGTTCCCCGAGGGCTTCGACGTCGCCGCCATGGTCATGGTCGCGATCACCGACGACGTCAGGAGCGCGCTCGACGGGGTCAAGATGATGCTCAGCCTCTACATCGGCGGCATGGGCGCCAAGTCGCGCAACTTCCACGCCGACATCGTCGGCAGGATGGGCTACGCCGAGGCCGCCTCCCGCATCCAGGCCCTCTATCTGGCAGGACGCAGGCAGGAGGCCTTCGACGCCATCCCCGACGAGCTTGCCGACGGCATCTCCCTGGTCGGCCCGCCCGGCAGGATCAAGGAGCGCCTGCAGCTGTGGCGCGACTCGCCCGTGACCAACCTGCTGGTCATGGGCCCGCGCGACGAACGCTCCCTGACCACCGTCCGCGACCTGGTGCTCGGCTAGTCAGGACGGGGAGCGGGGTCGTCGGTGACCGCGCGCAGCAGCGGACGGCTCAGCGCGCCGGCGCCGACCACGCCGGCGAACCCGACCACGACGCACACCGCCAGCATGATCGCCCCCGAGACGTTCGGCGACGTCATCATGAAGGGCGAGGCGCAGAACACCCCGACCGCGATCGAGCCGCCGCCCATCACGACGAGCGGGATCAGCGTCTCCGACCTGCGCGCCCTGTCCAGCACCTCCAGCGGGGTGCCCGCCAGTCGCAGCAGCGCGTAGGTCTGGCGGCGGTCCAGTACCGAGGAGGCGGCGGTGATGCCCGAGCTGGCGATCGCCACCAGGAACGACACCGACAGCACGACGATCGTGCCGGTGGCGATGTCGTCGAGCAGCTGCCCCGTGAAGCGCTGGTCGTCGGCCTCGCTGGTGGCCGAGCGCCCGGGGACCAGCCCGTCGAGCGCCGTGCGCGCCCTGTCGAGGTCGGCCGTGCGCACGTCGGTGACGACCAGGTTCTTCTCGGTCTTCACCGTGGCCTTCACGCCCGCCTTCGCGAGCCGCTCCCGCGCCTGGTCCGCCACGGCCGCGGTGTTCGGCGCGGTGAGCCTGAGCTGCTCGCTCGCGACGTGCCCCGCCAGAGCGTCGCCAGGGCTGAGCAGCCCGAGGAAGCCCGCGACGAACCCCGTCAGCGCCACACCGCTGACCGTCCGCCACGCCGAGCGGGGGTCGTCCATCAGCCTGCGCCCCGCCAGCAGCTTGGCCGGCCTCTTGGCGCGCTTGGCGGTGATCCTGCCGATGAGGCCGACCGCCCAGGGGCCGACCAGGTTGATACAGAGGAAGGCCAGGCCGAGCACCACCGCGACCACGCCGACGCTCGCACTCGTGCCGAGCATGGGGACCACGGCCAGCACCGCGAGCAGCGCGACCAGCCTGACGGCGCGCATGCCGGGCGGCGTCTCCCTCTTGGCCACGCCGAGGGGGCTGACCACGACCCTGCGCAGTCCCACGACCGCCGACAGCCCCACCAGCACGGGCACGGCCACCAGGACGCCGAGCACGACGAGCGGACCGGGCAGCAGGTCGCTGGCGAACCAGGGGCCTCCGCCGATCCTGATCCTGGTGAGCAGGGGGACCGCCAGGCCGTACAGCACGGTGCCGAGGACCGCCCCCGCGAACGCGACGATCATCGCCTCGGCCACGGTCATCCTGACCACCTGGCCAGGCGTGGCGCCGACCAGTCTGAGCGCGGCCAGTCGCTGGTCGCGGCGGGCCACGGTGAGCCGCGCCGCGGCCCCGCCGAAGACCAGCAGCGGCACCACCATGAGCACGCTGGCGATCAGGGCCAGGATCCGGTACCCCTCGGCGTCCTCGCTCGGGACGCCCGCCAGGGAGTCGACCTTGGTGGGCGAGATGTCGCCGCGCAGGGAGTCGCCGCGCGAGACGGTCATCGCCGGGGCGTCGCGCTCGTGACCCACGACCGCGACCAGCTCCTCGGGGTGGACGAGCGCGGCCTCGCCCAGCACGCCTGTGACATCGGAGAAGCGTCCGGCGAGCTGGTCTCCTGGCAGCTTCCTGGCCAGCTCGGCCAGGGCGGGTGAGAGCCAGGTCTCCCCCGGCGCGGGAAAGCGCGCCATTCCTGGTGGCGGCTGCGCCTTCGGGCCGAGCGAGGCCAGGTCGACGACGGTGATCTGCCTGTCCCCCACGTAGTCGATGCGCCCGGCCTCGATCGCGACCGGCTGCCCCGTGGCCTGGACCGGATTGCGCCAGGCTCCCCTGTCGGCGCGTCCTGAGAAGGCGACGTTGGCCGAGACCGCGAAGAGCAGCAGCCCCGTGGAGATCACCACCGCGCCCAGCGTGAGCCAGGTGCTCAGCATGCCCCTGCGTCCGCCGCCCCTGAGCAGGCGCCAGGTGAGGCTCATGAGCGTGCTCACTGGCTCACCGCGCTGTGCAGCAGGTTGCCGTCGCGGACCTCGACCGTGCGGTCGCACCACCCGGCCACACCGGGGTCGTGGGTGACCACGATGAGCGAGGCGCCGTTGTGCTTGGTCGCCTCCACCAGCAGGCGCATCGTCTCGTGGCCGGTGCTCTGGTCGAGCGCGCCCGTCGGCTCGTCGGCGAAGACCACGGCGGGCTTGGTCACCAGCGCCCTGGCGATCGCCACCCGCTGCGCCTGGCCGCCCGACAGCTCACCTGGCCTGCGCCCCTCCATGCCGCCCAGGCCCAGCGGGACGAACCACTGCCTGGCCTGCCGTACGGCGTCGGGCCTCGAGACGTTGCCGAGCATGAGGGGCAGCGCCACGTTCTCCTCCGCGGGCAGCTCGGGCAGCAGCTGGCCGAACTGGAAGACGAAGCCGAACCTGGTCCTGCGCAGCGCGCTGCGCTCGCGCTCCTTCATCGAGTCGATGCGCCGGCCGAGCAGGTGCACCTCCCCCGCGTCCGGCTTCATGATCCCGGCCAGGCAGTGCAGCAGCGTGGACTTGCCCGAACCGCTCGGGCCCATGATCGCCACCGCCTCCCCCGCCCTGATGGAGATGTCCACACCGTTCAGTGCCACCGTCTGGCCGAAGCTCTTGGCCAGGCCGTGTCCCGCGAGTACGTCGTTCATGGGAACGACCTTGTCGCGCGGGGCCATGGGGCCGGATCGGCCGTGCGTCCGATGGGCATCGGCCGATCGGACGATCTCCCGTGATTAGGCTTACCGCTGTGACGATTCGTGTGCTCATCGCCGACGACCAGGAACTGGTGCGGACGGGCTTCCAGATGATTCTCGACGCCCAGCCCGACATGGAGGTGGTCGCCGCCGTGGCCGACGGGGCCGACGCGGTGGAGGCGGCCAGGCGGCTGCGCCCCGACGTGTGCCTGCTCGACATCAGGATGCCCAAGCTCGACGGGCTGGAGGTGACCAGGATCCTGGCGGGTCCAGGCGTCGAGAACCCCATGCGCGTGGTGATCGTCACGACCTTCGACCTGGACGAGTACGTCTACGGCGCGCTGCGGTCCGGCGCCACCGGCTTCCTGCTCAAGGACAGCGGCCCGACCCTGCTGCTGGAGGCCATCAGGGCCGCGGCCGCCGGTGACGCGCTGGTCTCCCCCTCGGTGACCGTACGGCTGCTGCAGCACCTGGCCCAGCCCGCCGCCGGCACCGTCAGGCCGTTGAAGGACCCGCTGACCGAGCGGGAGCTCGACGTCGCGCGCCTGGTCGCCAGGGGCAGAACCAACCAGGAGGTGGCAGCTGAGCTCTTTGTCTCCCTTTCCACCGTCAAGACCCATATCGGCAGCATCATGGCCAAACTCGGGGCGAGGAATCGGGTGGAAATCGCAGCATGGGCGTGGGAGTCCGGCGTGGTGAGCTGATTAACGGAGGGCCAGGCGGGATACATGTGAATCAGAACCTCAGCGCATGCCCGGGGGGAGAGATTCGTGCGCCTTACCCCTTCCGTAGCGAAACGGTCGGCTTCGACCGTTTACCTGGCTCTCGCGGCGCAGCTCGCCGCGATGACGGCCCTGGTGGCGTTCGAGGAGATACGCGGCAGGCGCCTGGCCGCCGAGATCGTCACCATGGGCGGCGACCCGCGCGCCCCCGGCGCGGAGGCCGTGGTCGGCGCGGTCACCCTGTTCGCCGTGCTGATGCTGGCCGCCGTGACCACCACGTTCGCGGCGGGCGCCGCCTACCTGACCTGGCTGGTCAGGGCGCGCCGCGCCAACAAGGCCGCCAACCCCTCCGGGCCCGTGCTGGCGGCCTGGCTGCTGCCAGGGATCAACCTGATCGCTCCCGTCATGCTGGTGGACGAGGTGTGGAGAGGCGCCCGCCCGCCGTTCGACCGCAGGGGCCGCTGGCTCGCGCTGGTCGGCGCGTGGTGGCTGAGCTGGCTGACGGCGGTGGCGCTGGTCGCGATCCGGCTGCCGCTGCGCGACTCGACGGGCGACCTGACGGGGCTGAGCGGGCTCGAACTGGGCGCGGCCGCGGTGGCGGCCCTGCTGTGCGCCTGCACGGTCCGCGAGATCACCCGCATCCAGACCGCCCCCGCCCGCCTGCCCCGCCTCACCCCCGCCATCCCCTGACCCGGGTCAGGCGGCTTGGGTGGGGCCTGAGCTGCCCTGGCTGGCGTGCCAGAGCCTGCGGGGCGGGGTGACGACGCCAGGCGTGGGGCCGATGTCGGAGTAGGGGGAGATACGGAAGCCGTTGGCGTACTCGATGCGACGGCCGCCCACCCCCTCCGTCTGCGGCTCACGGCGCTCGAGCAGGGCGAGGACCGCTTCCAGGCCGTCCTTGCGCCAGGCGGCGTCGAGGTCCACGAGGTTCCAGCAGTCGACGGCGCGCATGGAGACCGCGCGGGTGCCGGTGCGGCGGATCACCCCTCTGGCCACCATCAGCCACGATCCGAACACCGTCGAGGCGCACCTGCCCTGCACCGACTCGAAGAAGGTCAGGTCGACGGGGCCGGTGGAGTCGTCGAGGGTGGTGAAGATGACGCGCTGCCCGGAGCGGACCGCCGGGGTCTGGGTGGCCACCTTGACGCCCGCCACCAGCACCTCCGCGCCGTTGCGCTGGGCCAGGAGATCTCTGGAACGCACCACTCCGATGGCGTCGAGCAGGTCGTCGTGGAAGCTCATGACGTGGCGGCTGACGTCGATGCCGAGGATCTCCAGCTCCGCCTCGACCATCTCGGTCTCGGTCATCTCGGGCAGCTCGCCGGGCTCGATCCGCTCGGCGAATCCCAGGGGCAGCTGCACGGCCGGCTGCTCGTCCACCGGCGCCCGCGAGCCGGGGTGGCGCTCTCCCGTGTAGCCCTTGCGGGCGCGGGATCCCGCCTTGACGCCCGAGGCCGAGGCCCGTTCGAGCACGCCGACCTGGGCGACCAGGTCGCGCCTGGTCAGCTCCCCCTCACGCCAGCGGGGTCCTCCCGGACGCAGCGAGTGGAGCGCGTCGAACCCGCCCACCTGGACCAGCCGTTCGATGATCGGACGGGACGGCCTGGCGCGATCCCAGAAGTCGGCCAGCGAGGTGTAGGGCTGTCCCGCCACCATCCGGTCCACCTCCGCCTCGCTCACCCCCTTCACCGCGGAGAACGGCACGCGCAGGCCGTACCCCCTGCCGAGATCCTCCGCCCTGAAGTCGCGCACCCGCCGCCGGTAGCCGTTCTCCTCGCCCGGAGAGTCCGGAGAGTCCGAAGAGGAAGGCGGCCCGAGGGAGGAGGGGCGCACGCTGAGGCGCAGCGGCGCGGGGCCGACGCGCTCCACGGTCCAGTGCCTGGAGGACCTGTTCACGTCCAGGGGAAGGATGGTGACCCCGCACTGCCGGGCCTCGTCGATGATCACCCGCTGCGGGTACATGCCGGGCTCATGGGTGAGCACCCCCGCGAAGAAGGCGGCCGCGTGGTGCCGTTTGAGCCAGGCCGACTGGTAGGTGGGCAGCGCGAACGCCGCCGCGTGCGCCTTGCAGAAGCCGAACGCCCCGAAGGCGTCCAGGACCTCCCACGCCCGCGTGACCGTCGCCCGGTCATAGACCGGGCGCACGTTGGCGAAGAACCACTCCCTCGCGACCTCGCGCCCTGCGGGATCGCCAAGGCTGCGCCGTACCTTCTCCGCCTCGGACAGCCCCGCCTCCGTCATGATGTCGATGATCTTCAGGACCTGCTCGTGGAAGACGACCACCCCGTTGGTCTCGGTGAGGGCGGCGCGCAGGCTCGGGTGCGGGTAGGAGACGGCCCGCCAGCCGTGCCTGGACTCCAGGTACGGCGTGACCATGTCGGAGTTGACGGGTCCGGGCCTGAACAGCGAGATGTCGACGATCAGGTCGTCCATCGTGCGGGGCTCGAGCTTGGCGACCAGCTCGCGCTGGCCCGGCGACTCGATCTGGAAGCACCCGAGCGTACGACTGGCGCAGATCATGTCGTAGGTGTCGTCGTCGTCCTGGGCCACGGCGTCGAGTTCGACGTCGACGTCGTCGACCCGCTTGATCTCGGTCAGCGTGTAGGCCATCGCCGACTGCATGCGCACGCCGAGCACGTCGAGCTTGAGCAGCCCCGCCTCCTCGACGTCGTCCTTGTCGAACTGCGACATGGGGAAGTCGAGCGCGCTGCGCTCCACGGGGGTGCGGTCGCGCAGACCCGAGTTGCCGACCAGCACCCCGCACGGGTGCAGCGCGATGTGCCTGGGCAGCCCGTCGAGCTTCTCGGCCAGCTGGAACACCCTGCCGAGCCCCGCCTCGTCGAGCCTGCTCTCGCGCAGCTCGGGCAGGTCCTTCAGCGAGGCGGTGATCTGGCGGGCGCGGATGTGCGGGAAGGCCTTGGCGATCGCGTCGACCTCGTGGGGCGGCAGGCCCATCGCGCCGCCCACGTCGCGCAGGGCGCTGCGGGCGCGGTAGGTCTCCATCATGGACACGCAGGCCACGCGCGCCTCGCCGTACATGTCGTAGATCGCCTTGTAGCAGTCGAGGCGGCGGGCTGATTCGACGTCGATGTCGATGTCGGGCAGGCCGATGCGGCCCTCGGACAGGAAGCGCTCCATGAGCAGGCCGTGGTGGAGCGGGTTCACCTCGCCGATGCCGATGAGGTAGTTGACCAGGCTGCCGGCGCCCGAGCCGCGGATGGCGCAGCGGATGCCCATGTGCCGGATCTTGTCGGTGATGCCGACGACGGCCATGAAGTATCCGGACAGCTGCTTCTTCTCGATGATGTTCAGCTCGGACTCGAGCCGCTCGCGGGCGTTCCTGTCGCCGCGCAGGCCCCTGTCGTCGAGGCCGTCCTCGCAGCGGTGGCGCAGCAGCGGCACGGGGTCGCGGCCGATCTCGGGCAGGTGCAGGCCGGGCGGGTCGTTGCGGAGGGCGAGCAGGTCCTTCGGCTCGATCACACACGCCTCGGCGAGGGCGCGCGTGGTGTGCAGCAGCCTGTTGACCCTCACCTGGTCACCGCCGCAGACCTTGTGGGCGACCCTGCGCATCTCGTCGGTGCTCTTGAGATAGGCATGGGAGGTGGTCCTGTCGAGGTGCCTGGGGTGCAGAGGGACCAGTTGCCGGGCGGCGTCGAGCACGTCGCCGGTCTGGTGGTCGGCGGGGTCGAGGTACCTGGCGGCGTTGGTGAGGACGGCGGGCACGCCGGACTCCTCGGCGAGGGCGAGCATGCGGACGGCGGTGGTGGCGTCGCGGTAGCCGTACTGGTCGACCAGTTCGATGACGACGCCGCGCACGTCGGAGCGCCAGAGGTTCAGCAGTGTCCTGGCGTGCTCGTCACGTCTGGCCGCCACCGCGCGGCCGACGTCGGACCTCGGGCCGAGCAGCACGACGAGCCCGTCGTCGGGGCCGAACCCGCTCTCGGATCCTCGCAAGCCCCGGGGGCGTGCGGGGTCGCGTGAGAGGGAGGCGCCTGGCGCGGGGGCCGGGCCCTGGTGACCGAAGGAGCTCGGGCCGGAGGAGCCCGCGGCCCATTCGGCGACCAGGTCGCGGGTGAGCGCGGGCTCTCCCCTGACGCCCGCGTAGTGGGCGGCGGTGACCAGGCGGCACAGCCGGGACCAGCCGCCGGAGCGGGCCAGCACGGTGACCCTGTCCTCGGCGTCGGGACCGGTCCGCGGGCGCGCCTCCCGCGGACCGGAAGCACCGAGGGCGCCGGAAGCCCGGGGAGCGCCCGCCAGGGAAGCGCCGGAGGCGGGAGCCGACCGGTTGGAGCCTGGGGCGGCCGAGCGCGAGCGCTGCGAGGCGGGCCTGGTGGAGCCGGAGAGCGGGCCGTGGTCCTCCTCCGAGGCGGCGGGCACGGCGCCCGCGAAGGGCGCGAGCGCGAAATCCACGCCGAACACCGGCGAGATCCTCGCGTCCGCGCACGCCTGGGCGTGCTTGAGCGCCCCGTAGAGCCCGTCGCGGTCGGTCAGCGCGAGGATGTCCATCCCGTGCTCGGCCGCCCGCCGGGCCAGGGCATGGGGGAAGGCGGTGCCGTAGCGCATCGAGTAGGCGGAGCTCACGTGCAGGTGAGGGAAGGAGGTCATCAGTCCCACGCCCTCAGCAGCAGCCAGCCCTCGCTGGCGGTGTCGAAGCGCAGCTCGTAGGAGCCGAGATCACGCCCGGGGCTGGCCTCGACGCGCCAGAACTGGCGCTCGCCGGGATCGCCCTCGCGGGTCTTCCACCATTCGCGGGCCACCACCCACTGGTCGAGGACGCGGCGGACGAGGTAGAGCCGGTCGCGCCAGACGAACTGGGTCGGCTGGCCCTCTCGGGTCCACACCTCTATGGGATCGCCGTAGAGTCTGCTCAAGACGCTTCTTCTCCCCGTGGCTCTGGGTCTGTTGCTGAGCCACCCGGGGGAAGTCGGGTGTTACTTCGAGCATATGTTCGAAGTCATGAGAGCGCAAGCCGGGTGAGCGGGTTCGCGCCGATCGAGTTGCGGATGCTGAAGGCGACACTGCCCGCCCGGTACCGGTCGTCCGACCACTCCACGGGCCGCCCCTCCTGAGTGGTGGTGACCCTGCGCTGGCGCAGGAGCGGGCTGCCTCTCCGCACCCCCAGCAGGCGGGCGTCCTCGCTGCCCGCGGCGACCGCGTCGATGAGGTGCTCGCCGTAGGCGAAGACGAGCCCCACGCTCTCGTAGAGCCCCTGGGTCACGGAGACGCAGTCAGGCGGCAGCGCCTCCACCGCGCCGGCGATCCACGAGGCGTAGACGGTCCTCTCTAGCAGCACGGGCTCGCCCTCCAGTGTGCGCAGTCGCAGCACCTCCAGGACCTCGGGGCTGCCGAGCCTGACCAGCTCGGCGGGCCCCGCCCTGCGGCGGCGCTGTCCGAGCACCTCGCCGCCCACCCTGTGCCCCTTGGACCTGGCCCACTGGGCGAAGCTGTGCAACTCGGCGAAACTCTGGCTGCGCTCGCCGCCCAGCACGATGCGCCTGGCTCCCTGCCGCGAGCCCACCAGGCCCTCCGCGGCCAGGACGGCCACCGCCTGCCGTACGGTGCCCCTGGCGGCCGAGTAGCGCGCAGCGAGCTCGGCCTCCGAGGGCAACTGCGACCCGACGGGATGGACCCCGGCGAGGATCTCGTCGCGCAGCTCAGCGGCGATGAGTTCATAGCGCGCGGCCATATGCGATCCCTCTCGTTCACGAAAAAGCAATGTTTATGCGACTAACTGGGTCTGGCCTTGTTTGTACAAGTTCCCCTAGGTTTTATCCACACCCCCGAGAGTGGAGGCGACGTGTCCGCACCTCGCATCGCAGGCTTGATCGCAGCTCTAACGGTAGTGACCGCGGCGTGCGGCGCAGCGCCGGCCACGGAGACCAAGACGGAAGGCGGGGTGAACGCCGCGACGGCGACCTCGGCCGCCGACTTCGGTGGTCTCGACAAGCTGGTCGAAGCGGCCAAGAAGGAGGGCAACCTCCACGTCATCGCACTCCCGCCGGATTGGGCCAACTACGGCGAGATAATCAAGAAGTTTCAGGAGAAGTACGGCATCGCCATCGAGAGCGAGAACCCCGACGCCTCCAGCGCCGACGAGATCAACGCGGTGAAGACCCGCAAGGGCCAGGATCGCGCGCCCGACGTGCTGGACGTCGGCCAGGCCTTCGCCTTCAGCGGCGCCAAGGAGGGCCTGTACGCCTCCTACAAGGTGCAGAGCTGGGACAAGATCCCCGAGGGCCAGAAGGACCCGAACGGCCTGTGGGTCAACGACTACGGCGGCTACGTCTCCATCGGCTGCGACGCCAAGAAGATCGGCACCTGCCCGCAGACCTTCGCCGACCTGCTGAAGCCCGAGTACAAGGGCAAGGTCGCGCTCAACGGCAACCCGAACAAGTCGGGCTCGGCCTTCGGCGGCGTCTGGGCTGCCTCGCTGGCCGAGGGCGGCTCGCTCGACGACATCGGCCCCGGCGTGCAGTTCTTCAAGAAGCTGAAGGACGTCGGCAACTACAACCCCGTCGAGTCCACGCCGGCGACGGTCGAGAAGGGCGAGACGCCCATCAGCATCGACTGGGACTACCTCAACGCCGGCTACCGCGAGCAGTTCCTGGCCAAGGGCCTCGACTTCCAGGTGGTCGTGCCGACGGACGGCGTCTACGCCCAGTACTACGCGCAGGCCATCAACAAGGACGCCCCGCATCCGGCGGCCGCGCGGCTGTGGATGGAGTTCCTCTACAGCGCCGAGGGCCAGAACCTGTGGCTCAAGGGCGGCGCCCGTCCGGTGCTGATGCCCTCGATGACCACCGAAGGCACCATCGACAAGGCGCTGGCCGACAAGCTGCCGCCGGTCGAAGGTGAGGCCAAGTTCCCGACCGAGGACCAGGTCAACAAGGCCAAGGACGCCCTGGCCAAGACCTGGGACGCGGCCGTCGCCGGCTGATGCGGCGCTCACTCGGCGCGCTGCCGCTGCTCGTCTTCGTCGGGCTCGCCTTCGGGATCCCCGCCATCGCCATGGTGGCGGGGGCCTTCACCCCCGGGCTGGACAACCTGGCGCTGACCCTGCAGGGCGGCTACCTGCTCGCCCTCCTCAACAGCGTGAAGCTCTCGGCCGTGGTGGCGGTGCTGGGCGCGGTGCTCGGCACCTTCCTCGCCCAGGCCGTCGTCACCTCCCGCTCGACGGCGCTGCGCGAGGCCGTCCTGACCGCCTCGGGCGTGCTGGCCAACTTCGGCGGCGTGCCGCTGGCCTTCTTCTGGGTGGCCACGCTCGGCAACGCGGGCGTGGTCAGCGGCCTGCTCGGCCTGCCGTCCGGCTCGCTGTTCAGCTTCTGGGGCCTGGCCCTGGTCTACCTGTACTTCGCCGTGCCGCTCATGGTGCTGGTCATCGCGCCGGCCCTGGACGGCCTGCGCCCGCAGTGGCGCGAGGCCGCCGCCAACAACGGCGCCACCACCCGGCACTACTGGCGCCACGTCGGCCTGCCCGTGCTGACCCCCGGCCTGCTCGGCGGCGTGGTGCTGCTGTTCGGCTCGGCCTTCGCCGCCTACGCCACCGCCTCGGCGATGGGGGCGGGCACCGTGCTGCCGCTGGTCACGCTGAAGATCGCGGCGGCCCTTTCCGGCGACGTGCAGACCGGTTTCGAGAACGTGGGCCTCGCGCTCAGCCTGGACATGGTCCTGGTCGCCGCGCTGGTCATGGCGGTCTACCTGCCGCTGCAGAAGAGGAGCACCCGATGGCTGCAGTGAGGTGCGCGCCATGACCACGCTCGCGCCCGTCGCGCCGGCCCCCGAGACCGTGCCCTCGGGACAGGCCCGCACCGGCGGGTCCAGGCTCTGGCGCCGCTTCGTCCTGGCGCTGGCCGGCCTCTACTTCCTGGTCCCGCTCGGCGCGTCCTTCTGGTTCACGATCTACAACGAGGCCACGGGCGTGTCGTTCGCGCCGTACGCGGAGCTGTGGACCGCCGAGGGCTTCCTGTCGAGCCTGCTGCTCTCCCTCGGGCTGGCCGTGGCCACCATTGTGCTGGTGCTGCTGCTCACCCTGCCCGCCATGATCACCGTACGGCTGGCCGCGCCGCGCCTGCGTCCCGTCATGGAGGTCGTCTGCACGCTGCCGCTGGTGGTGCCGCCGATCACCTTCGTCGCGGGCATCAGCAGGTCGCTCCAGGTGGGCGGCGAGGTGCTCGCGCCGACGCCGTTCTGGGCCACGCTGATCGCCATCCAGGACCAGGACTTCCCCCTGGTGCTGGTGTTCGTCTACGTCATCCTCGTGCTGCCGTTCGTCTACCGTTCGCTCGACGCGGGGCTGCGCACGATGGACGTGCGCACACTGGTCGAGGCGGCGCGCAACCTGGGTGCGTCGTGGCCCTACGTGATGTTCAGGGTGATCGTCCCCAACCTGCGCTCGGCGCTGGCCAGCGCCTCCTTCCTCACCCTGGCCCTGGTGCTGGGCGAGTACACCGTGGCCAGCATCCTCGGCTACCAGCCGTTCGCGGTCTGGATCGTCACGATCTCGGGCTCCAAGGGCCAGCTGTCGGTCGCCGTCTCCGTGCTCAGCCTCCTGCTCACCTGGCTGCTGCTGCTCACTATCTCTGGAGGTACCCGTGGCCGCCGCTCGGCTTGAGTTCAAGGGCCTGCGCAGGGCCTTCGGCAGGACGGTCGCCCTCGACGGCTTCGACCTGACCATCGAGCCCGGCGAGCTCGTCGCCCTGCTCGGCCCCTCGGGCTGCGGCAAGACGACCGCGCTGCGCTGCGTGGCCGGCTTCGAACGCCCCGACGAGGGCGCGGTGCTGGTGGACGGCAAGGACATCACCGGCGTGCCCGCCAACAAGCGCGACGCGGGCATGGTCTTCCAGTCCTACTCCCTGTTCCCCAACCTCGACGCCGCGGAGAACGTCGCCTTCGGCCTGCGCGTCCGCAAGGCCCCGAAGGCCCAGCGGCGGGCCAGGGCGCTGGAGCTGCTGGAGCTGGTCGGCCTGCCCTCCCAGGCCGACCGCTACCCGCACCAGCTCTCGGGCGGCCAGCAGCAGCGCGTCGCACTGGCCCGCGCGCTGGCGCTGTCGCCTCGCGTGCTGCTGCTCGACGAGCCGCTGTCGGCGCTGGACGCCAAGGTGCGCGTCTCGCTGCGCGAGGAGATCCGCCGCCTCCAGCTCGACCTGGGCATCACCACGATCTTCGTGACGCACGACCAGGAGGAGGCGCTGTCGATCGCCGACCGCGTCGCCGTCCTGCGCGACGGGCGGCTCGAGCAGTGCGGCACGCCCGCCGAGGTCTACGACCGCCCCTCCACCCCGTTCGTGGCCGAGTTCGTCGGCGCCATGAACCACCTGCCAGGACGGGTCTCCGGCGACCAGGTAACGGTGCTGGGTCAGCTCCTGCCCCTCGACGGCGCCTTCGCAGGGCCCGACGTGGACGTCCTGATCAGGCCGGAGGCGGTCTTGGTCAGCCCCTCGCCCGAGGGGCGCGCCGAGGTCGTGGCCGCCTCGTTCCGAGGCGCGTCCGTCCGCCTGAGGCTCTCCCTCGAGGGCGGCGAGGTGCTGGCCGACGTGCCCGGCCACGAGGCCGTACGGCTGGCGCCCGGCACGCGCGTGTCCGTCCGGCTGGTCGAAAGGCCCGTCCTGGTGGCGCCGCGCACCTCCGCCGCCCCCGCGCCGTCGAAGGAGTCCGGGGACGGGCCCGAGGAAGCCGCCCCGGGCACGGTGGCCCCTTCCGATGCTCCGAAGGATCCCGCGGGTGCCTCCTGACCCCACCCGTTCCGCCCCCGCGCCCTTCGACGCGGTCCTGTTCGACATGGACGGCACCCTCGTGGACACCGAGGGGCTGTGGTGGGAGGCGACCGCCGACGTGGCCGCCGGCCTCGGCCGTGAGCTCGGCCCCTCCGACCTCCCCCACGTGCTCGGCCGCACGGTCCACGACACCGCGTGCCACCTCGCCCCCGACGACGTCGCCAGGGTGTCCGACCGGCTGACGGACTCCTTCGCCGACCGCATCAGGAAGGGCGTGCGGGTCGTGCCGGGGGCGAGGGAGCTGCTGCGCGCCCTCACCGCGAGCGCCGTCCCCACCGCGCTGGTCAGTGCCTCGCCCCGGTCGATCGTCGAACTGGTGCTGCCCTCGCTCGGCCACCGCTTCGAGGTGGTGGTGGCCGCCGAGGACACCGCGCGCGGCAAGCCGTACCCCGACCCGTATCTGGAGGCCGCGCGCCTGCTGGAGACCGACCCGCGGCGGTGCGTGGCGCTGGAGGACAGCCCCACGGGCGTCGCCGCCGCCACGACCGCGGGATGCGACGTGCTGGTCGTGTCTGTCGAGGTGGGGCTGCCCGCGCTCGCCGACGTCATCCGGCGCAAGGGGAGGTCCTAAATGGCGTCGATGTCGCTAAGCTGACCCGTCGTGAACCAGATCGGACGCTACAGGCTGTTGCACGTGCTCGGCAGAGGGGGCATGGGCACCGTCCACCTGGCCGAGGATCCCGCGGGGCAGCGCGTCGCGATCAAGGTGATCAATCCCGAACTCAGCCAGCACGAGCAGTTCAGGGCGCGCTTCAGGAGAGAGGCCGACGCGGCGCTCAGGGTGCGCAGGTTCTGCACGGCCGCGGTGCTGGAGGCGGCCCTCGACGGCGACCAGCTGTACGTGGTGACCGAGTACGTGCCGGGGCCCAATCTGGAGGAGGCGGTCAGGCAGTCCGGGCCGCTCAGGGGCTCCAGCCTCGACGCGCTGGCCGTCAGCGTGGCCACCGCGCTGACCGCCATCCACGGCGCGGGTGTGGTGCACAGGGATCTGAAGCCGTCCAACGTGCTGCTGTCGCCCGTGGGCCCGAGGGTGATCGACTTCGGCATCGCCAGGGCGCTCGACGAGATCGGCGGGGTCACCGGCACCGGTGAGCTGATCGGCACGCCCCGCTACATGGCGCCCGAGGTGCTGAGGGGCGAGCCCGTCTCCGCCGCGTGCGACGTGTTCTCGTGGGGCTGCCTGCTGGCGTTCGCCGCGACGGGGAAGGCGCCCTTCCCCGGCGAGACGTTGCCCTCCATCATCTACCAGGTGCTCAACACCGAGCCCGTGCTCGAAGGGCTGGAGCCCGCGCTGCGCGAGCTGGTCGTGGCCTCGCTGGCCAAGGACCCGGCCTGGAGGCCGACCGCGCAGCAGCTCCTCGACCAGCTGATCGGCCGCCAGGGCCGCGCCCGAGCAGGTGGCGCACACCGTCCAGGTGGCCTGGCAGGAGGGCACGACGCCCTACACGGCCGCCGCACGGCGTCCGCCCGGCGGGCCAGGGGACGGCTCGCGTCGCACGTCGCGAGGCAGGCTGCTGGCGGGGCTGGCGGTGGCGGCGGCGCTGCTGGTGGGCGGGGGCGTCGCGGTGTGGGCGATGCTGCCGAGCGGGCCTCCCGACCTGCCTCCGCTCTTCTCCGACGACTTCACCTCGACCTCCAGCGGGTGGAGCGGCACCTACGATCCCGACGCCACCGACAGCTACGGCTACATCACCTCCGACTTCACCTACGGCCTCGACGCGGGTGAGTACAACGAGGAGCGCTGGGCGCAGGCGCCCGTCCCCTACGCCACCGAGAAGAACCCCACGCCCGACCCCACGGCCACACCGACGCCGATGATCCCCTCGACGCTGGTCATCGGGGTGGCGGCCAAGGTCAGGTCGGGCAGCGGCGAGTTCGGCATGTGGTGCCGAGGCGACGACGCCGGCACCTACTACGAGTTCACCCTCGACACCTCGGGCAACGCCAGGATCCGCCGCATCCTGGAGAAGGCGGGCGGGAACCTGGCCGCTCCTGTCAAGGTCGACGGCTTCAATCCCAAGGAGCGCAACCAGATCCAGGTGGCCTGCGAGGAAAACGGCGGCGCCACCCGGCTGACCATGTGGATCAACGGCAAGCGGGTCCACAAGGTCGACGACCCCAACGGGCTGCCGACGGGCGACATCGGACTGTTCGCCCGCATCCCCAAGGGCAGCGCCAACCCCCTCAAGGTGGTCTACGACGACTTCGAGATGCGCGGGGTCAAGCAGCAGCCCTAGAGGACCCCCGCCCTGGCGGCGGCCAGCGCGGTGGCGGCGGCCCTGTCGGCGTCCTTCTCCTCCACCCGCTCGTGCGCGATGAACAGGCGGTAGTACACCGGCGCCACCGTGGCCCTGACCACCTCCTCGGCGTCGGTGCCCGCCGGGAGCTCGCCGCGCTCGACGGCCCTACGCACGATCACCGCCGACTGGGCGTGACGGGCGGTGTAGAAGCCGTTCAGCGCCCTGGCCGCGGCCTCGTCCTGCATGCCTGCGGCGACGAAGGCCGTCGCGGTCGGGTCCATCCCCCTGCGCACCATCCTGGCCAGCTCCCGCAGGTCCCCCTCGATCGTGCCGGTGTCGGGCACCGGCCACGGCTCTTCGGCGGCCAGTTCGAGCGCGTCGGCGATCAGCCCCTCCACGCCCGTCCACCGCCGGTAGACGGTGGTCTTGTGCACGCCCGAACGGGCGGCCACGTTCTCCACGGTCAGGCCCTGGTACCCGTGCTCGGCCAGCTCGGCGAGCGTGGCCTGTCTCACGGCGTCGCGAACCCGGGCGCTGCGCCCTCCAGGACGTTCCAAAGTCTACTCCAGTTGCATTAGTAGCACTCTTAATGCAACTATAGTTGCGATGACTACTCAGCTCAGCCTTCATGGGATCAGCAAGTCGTACGGCGACCGCCTCGTCCTCGACCACGTCTCGCTCGCCGTCCGGCCGGGAGAACGCGCGGGCGTCGTGGGCGAGAACGGCTCGGGCAAGTCCACGCTCCTGCGGATCATGGCGGGGCTCGAACGTCCTGACGAGGGGTCGGTGATCAGCACGGGCGCCGGCTATCTGGGGCAGACGCTCGACCTGCCCGGCTCCCATACCGTCCAGCAGGCCGTCGACGCCGCGCTGTCGGAGCTGCGGGCGATGGAGCGGGCGATGCAGGCCGCCGCCGAGGCCGAGGACATGACGGCCTACGGCGACCTGCTCACCGTGTTCGAGGCGCGCGGCGGCTACGAGGCCGACGCGCGGGTCGACAAGTCCCTGCACGGGCTCGGCCTCGCGCACGTGGCCAAGGAGCGCAGGCTCGACTCGCTGTCGGGCGGTGAGCAGGCGCGGCTGGGCCTGGCCTGCCTGCTGGCGGCAGCGCCCGAGGTGATGCTGCTCGACGAGCCGACCAACCACCTGGACGACAGCTCGACGGCCTGGCTCGAGGAGCGGCTGCGCGAGCACAGGGGCACGGTCGTCGCGGTCTCGCACGACCGCGCCTTCCTCGACGGCGTGGCCACCGCGATCATCGAGGTCGCCGAGGGCGGCGTGACCCGTTTCGGCGGCGGCTACAGCGGCTTCCTCGCCGAGAAGGCCGCGGCCAGGCAGCGATGGGAGCAGGCCCACCAGGACTGGCTCGACGAGGTCGAGGAGGTCAGGCGGTTCGCCGCCACCACCGCGCACAGAGTGGCGGCGGGCAGGGCGATGAAGGACAACAACAAGATGGCCTACGACCGCAACGCCGGCAGGGTGCAGAGTTCGGTGGCGAGCAGGGTGCGCAACGCCCAGGAGCGGCTGCGGCGCCTGGAGGAGAACCCGGTGCCGAGGCCGCCCATGCCGTTGCGCTTCGCGGGCGCCTTCGCCGCGGGAGGCTCGGCCCGCACGCTGGTCGAGCTGCCCGAGCTCACGATCGGGCCTGGCGACAGGCTGCTCGTCACGGGGCCGAACGGCGCGGGCAAGTCCACACTGCTCAGGAAGGTGGCCGCGGCGGCGGAGGGAGCCGTCAGCGTCGGCCACCTGCGGCAGGACGACTCCTTCGAGCCGGGCGCCTCGCTCCTGACCCGCTACGCCGAGGGACTGCCCGGCCACCCCGACGAGTACCGCGCGAAGCTGCTGGCCACCGGGCTGTTCGCGCCCGAGTCGCTCGGCGTGAGGGTCGAGGCCCTGTCGGTCGGCCAGCGGCGGCGCCTGGCGCTGGCCAGGCTCCTGGCGGACGAGCACGATCTGCTGCTGCTCGACGAGCCCACCAACCACCTGTCGCTGACGCTGGTGGAGGAGCTGGAGCGGGCGCTGGACGCCTACAGGGGCGCGCTCGTGGTCGTCTCGCACGACAGGACCCTGCGCGAACGCTTCAGAGGGGCCAGGTGGAGACTGGAGCCATGCATGCCATTGTGATCAATGCCCAGGGCGGACCCGAGGTTCTCGAGTACGCCGAGCACCCCGACCCGGCGCCGGGCCCCGGCGAGGTGCTGATCGACGTCGCGGCCAGCGGCGTCAACTTCATCGACGTCTACCACCGCACCGGCACCTACCCCCTCAGCCTGCCCTCCCCCATCGGCTCCGAGGGGGCGGGGACCGTCGCCGCCGTGGGCGAAGGGGTGAGCGGCGTGAGCGTCGGTGACAGCGTGGCGTGGGTGAACGTCCTCGGCAGCTACGCCGAGAAGGTCGTCGTGCCGGCCGACAGGGTGGTGCCCGTGCCGGCCGGGGTCTCCTCCGAGCAGGCCGCCGCCTCGCTCCTGCAGGGCATGACCGCCCACTTCCTCACCCACTCCGTGCACGAGGTGAAGCAGGGCGAGGTCATGCTCGTGCACGCGGGGGCGGGCGGCATGGGCCAGATGCTCATCCAGCTCGGCAAGCTCAAGGGCGCCAGGGTGCTGACCACCGTCTCCTCCGATGCGAAGGAGAAGCTGGCCCGCGAGGCGGGCGCGGACGAGGTGTTCCGCTACGACGACTTCCCCGCCTCGGTCAGGAAGGTGGTTCCCGGTGGCGTGGACGTCGTCTACGACGGCGTGGGCGCCGCCACCTTCGACGGGGGCCTCGCCTCCCTGCGAGCCCGAGGGCTCATGGTCCTGTACGGCGCCGCCAGCGGACCCGTGCCGCCGCTCGACCCCCAGGTGCTCAACAGGAGCGGCTCGCTCTACCTGACCAGGCCGTCGCTCGTGCACTTCGTCGCCGAGCGCGACGAGCTCCTCTGGCGCGCGGCCGACCTGTTCGGCTGGCTGGCGTCGGGCGAGCTGAAGATCACCATCTCGGAGCGCTACCCGCTGGCCGACGCGGCACGGGCGCACGAGGACCTGCAGGGCCGCAGGACCACGGGCAAGCTCCTGCTCGTGCCGTGAGCGTCAACCGGTGAAGCCGCCGGGCGGCTTCACCGGTTATCCGAAATTCCGAATAATTGGATAAGCTGACGGCATGAGAATCCTCGCCACCGTCGTGAGCCTGTTCATCACCACAGCTCCTCCGCTGGACGACGTGGAAGCCGTGCTCGCCTACGTCAAGGCGCACCCCGGCGACGTCGCCCTGGTGACCTCCGGCATCAGCCACAACGCGGGAGCCTCCACCCCCTTCGCCTCGGCCATCAAGATCGTGCATCTCGAGGCGTATGCCAAGGCCGTGAAGACGGGCAAGCTGAAGCCCGCCGACCAGATCCCCGTCGCCACCTGGAACGCCTATCACCTGCCCGGCACCGACGGCGGCGCGCACGAGGCCGCGCTCAAGCGGCTGAAGGCGGGCGCGACGGTCACCTTCGACCAGCTCGTCTCCGCCATGATCGAGGAGAGCGACAACGCCGCGGCCGACCTGCTGCGCGAGAAGCTGAGCCTGCACAAGAAGGTGTCGACGATCAACGGCGAGATCCTGCGCGCCTTCGGCGGATGCGCCACCGACGCCGACACCTGCATCAGGACGTACGCCGCCGCGGGCAAGCAGGTCCAGCTGCCGCTGCCCGGCTACGACAAGCAGGCCGCCTGGGCCGACACGGTCACGAGGAACCGGCCTGCCGTCCTGCACGCCACGCTGAGCAGGCTGGCCGGGGACAAGGTCGCCAGGAAGCACCTGGAGTGGCCGATGCGCCAGCCCGGCGCCTCCAAGGACCTGGTCATCGGCACCAAGGGCGGCGCCCTGCCCGGCGTGATCACCGAGGCGATGTACACGGTGACCCCCGGCCAGAAGCCGAAGGTCACGGTGTTCGCGCTGCGCCGCCTGCCCGAGCAGACCTGGTTCTCCGGTCTGAAAAGCTATGCTCATCAGCAGTTCATGCTGCGACTGGCCACTGACAGGGCCTTCCACGAAAGGGTGCGTGCCGCACTGAAGTGAGCGACGAGACCGACGACAGGCTCCTGGCGCTCGAGGCCAGGGTCGCCGCCCTGGAGGCCCAGCTCGCCGCGCCCGCACCGCGCGCGGACGACTCCGGCCTGTTCACCTACGGCGGTCAGGCCAGCCTCGGCGGCTACGAGTGGTCGTGGCAGGTCTCGCGCAGCCCCGAGTGGCTGCTGGAGCAGCCGTCCGCCCAGCTGGCCGCGGTGCTCGCGGCCGCGGGGCATCCGGCTCGCTTCGAGATACTCAAGCTGCTGGTCGCAGGGCCGAAACCGATCACGGAGCTGCAGGCGGAGCTGGGGCTGGCCTCACCGGGCCAGCTCTACCACCACCTGAAGACCCTGACCGCCGCGGGGCTGGTCGACCAGCCGGAGCGCGGTGTCTACCGGGTGCCGCCGAAGGCCGTCTTCCCCGTGCTGGCGCTGGCAGCCGCCGCCGTGGACGTGGCTCACCAGTCCTGACCGAGGCCCGACATGCGGCGCAGGTACTCGTCCTCGTCGATCTTGCCCGCCGCGTAGCGGCGCTTGAGGATCTCGCGCGGGCTCTCCTGCTGAGGGGGCTGCTTCTTGGGCGGGGAGGGGCGCATCCTGATCATCATCAGCACGAGCACCACGATGACTATCACGAGAAGGATGACAAGCAGCCTGATCATTCGGTACTCCCTCTCGTCGTTCTGAGGCGATGATACGAGGTTGTGGAGACAGCGTTCGTGCTCGGTGGCGGTGGAGTGCTCGGAGCACACGAGGTGGGCATGCTGCGAGCGCTCGACGAGGCGGGGATCATGCCCGACCTGGTGCTCGGCACCTCCGTCGGCGCGCTGAACGGCGTGCTGCTGGCCGCCTCGCCCTCCGACGCGGTCAAGCGGCTGACCACGCTGTGGCGCTCCGACATCGTGCGCACCGCCTTCGCGGGCTCGTGGGTGCGGCGGCTTTCGACGCTGGCCAGGACCGGCACGCACCTGCATCCGATCGCGCCGCTGCGCCACCTGCTCGACGAGCTGGTGCCGGTGTCGCGTATCGAGGAGCTGCCCATTCCGTTCCAGTGTGTCGCGGCCTCGATCGAACGGGCAAGCGCTCACTGGTTCAGCGAGGGGCCGCTGGTGACCGCCGTGCTGGCCTCGTGCGCCGTGCCGGGGCTGCTGCCGCCCGTGCGCGTCGGCGACGAGCACTTCTTCGACGGCGGGCTGGTCCACAGCATCCCGGTCGGCAGGGCCGTCCAGCTGGGCGCTCGCAGGGTCTTCATCCTGCAGGTGGGCAGGATCGAGCGGCCGCTGGCCGCGCCGAGGCGGCCGTGGGAGGTGGGCATGGTGGCCTTCGAGATCGCGCGCAGGCACCGCTTCGCCGAGGAGATGGCCGCGCTGCCCGGCTCCGTGGAGGTGCACGTGCTGCCCGCGGGGCTCGACGTGCCGGTGTCACCGCTGCGCTACAGGGACCTGTCGCAGATCTCGCGCTACATCGACAGGGCCTACGAGGCCTCTTCCCGCTACCTGGCTGACGTGATCCGATGAGGTGTGCCCCCTCGGATGGTCCGCCGGCTGGTTCTCGTCCCCCTGGTGATCGTGCTGGCCGTGGTCGCGGTGGTCACCCTGCCCCTGTGGCTGGTCGTGGTGACCGCCGCCTCGATGCGCCTGCCGCCGCCGCAACGGCGCGGCGTCCGCTTCCTGTGGTTCGGGGTCGCCTGGCTGGCCCTGGAGTGCGGGGTGCTGGCCGCGTGCCTGGGCCTGTGGGTGGCCGGCGGCTTCGGCGGCCGCCTGCACCGTGACACGCACCAGGAGCGCCACTACCAGCTGATCAGATGGTTCCTGTCCAGGGTCTACCTCGTGGCCGTCAGGGTCTTCAGGCTGACCGTCGACATCCAGGAGCCGCGGGAGGACCCCTCGGCACGGCTGGCCCGACCGGTGATCGTCCTGTCGAGGCACGCGGGCCCCGGCGACTCGTTCCTGCTGGTGTACCACCTGTTACAGCTCTACGACCGCAGGCCGAGGATCGTCATGAAGGCGGCCCTGCAGTTCGATCCCTCGCTGGACGTGGTCATCAACCGCCTGCCCAACGCGTTCGTCCCGCGCAGGAGCGGCGAGAGCGGGATCATCGAGGAGATCAGGCGCCTGTCGGCCACCATGGACGCCGACGACGCGCTGGTGATCTTCCCCGAGGGCGGCAACTTCACCCCGCGCAGGCGCAGGCTGGCCATCAGGCGCCTGGAGGAGAAAGGTCTGGCCGAGGAGGCGAAGCGGGCGGGGGCCATGGACCACCTGCTGCCGCCGAGGCCGGGAGGGGCGATCGCCGCGATCGAGGCGTGCCCCGCGGCCGATGTCGTCTTCGTCGCCCACACCGGCCTCGACGACCTCGTCACGATCGGCGACGTGTGGCGCAAGCTGCCGGTGAGCGCCAGGATCAGGGCGAAGTGGTGGCGCATCCCCGCCGCCGAGATCCCCGCCACGCGGGAGGAGCGCATTCGCTGGCTGTACGACCAGTGGGAGCTGATCGACGACTGGATTTCCGAGAACCGTGTCCCTTAGTGCTAAATTTACCCCGATATAGGTAAGCCTTGCCTAAGGAGCGGTGTGGGCGATCTCGTCGGGCACGGGCTGGTCGCGGGGTACGAGGGCAAGCGGGTGCTTTCGGGGCTCGACGTGCGACTGGCCTCGGGTCAGGTCACCGTTCTGGTCGGCGCCAACGGCTCGGGCAAGTCGACCCTGCTGAGGGTCCTCGCCCGCCTGCACGTCCCCACCGAGGGCGCCGTGCTGCTCGGCGGGCACGACATCGCGAGGGACAGCACCCGCGCGCTGGCCAGGAAGCTGACCTTCCTCCCGCAGTCCCCGCTGGTCCCCTCCGGCCTCACGGTCCGTGAGCTGGTCGGGCACGGGCGCTACGCCCACCGCGGCGTGCTCGGCAGGACGACGGGCGACGACCTCGAGGCCGTGCGCTGGGCGCTGGCCGTCACGGGCCTCGAGCCGCTGGCCGGGCGGAGGGTCGAGGAGCTGTCCGGCGGCGAGCGCCAGCGCGCGTGGATCGCCGTCGTGCTCGCCCAGAAGACCGGCGTGCTGCTGCTCGACGAGCCCACGACCTTCCTCGACCTGCGCTACCAGATCGAGATCCTGGCGCTGGTCCGGCGCCTGGCCGACGAGCACGGGCTCACGGTCGGCGTCGTGCTGCACGACCTCAACCAGGCCGCCGCGTTCGGCGACAGGATCGTCATGCTCAGCGCCGGCCGGGTGGTCGCGTCGGGAGAGCCGCACGAGGTGATCACCGCCGAGGCCGTCAGGGACGCCTTCGGGCTCGAGGTGAGCGTCGCCACCGACCCCGAGACCGGCCGTCCCACCTGCCTGCCGTCCCTGCGCGGGCATCTCACCACCAAGGAGTAGTTCCCCCATGCTGAGAAGAGTCGTGGCCGTCCTGGCCCTGGCCATGGCCGCCGCCGCCTGCGGCTCCACCGCCGCGCCGACCGCCGGTCAGGCCACGCGGGGCGCCGCCGCCGCGAAGCCCGTCTCGATCAAGGGCGCGGACGGCGTGGCCGTCGAGCTGAAGGCGCCCGCCACCAAGGTCGTGTCGCTGGAGTGGACCTACACCGAGGACCTGCTCGCGCTCGGCGTCACCCCCGTGGGCGTCGCCGACGTCGACAACTACGAGACCTGGGTGACGGCCGGCGAGCGGGTGAATGGCAGGACCACCGACGTCGGCACCAGGCAGGAGCCGAGCCTGGAGAAGATCACCGCGCTGGCGCCCGACCTGATCGTCGCCGAGAAGTTCCGCGTCGGACAGAACCTCGACGCGCTCAAGCAGATCGCGCCGGTGGTCGTCCTCGACTACACGGGTGAGGGCACGGGGCGCACCCAGTACGCGCACATGCGCCAGACGCTCAAGGACCTGGCCGTCGTCGTCGGCAGGCAGGCCGAGGCCGACCGGGTCCTCGCCGGCCTCGACGCGAAGATCGCCGAGGTGAAGGGCAGGCTGGAGAAGGCTGGCAAGGCGGGCACGGACTACACCGTCACGCAGGGCTACACCGGAGAGAACGCCCCCGTCCTGCGCCTGCTCGCCGACAACTCCCTGGCCGCACAGGTACTGGCCGAGGCGGGGCTCAAGAACGCGTGGAAGGGCAAGGGCGACAGCTGGGGCATGACCGAGACCGACGTCGAGGCGCTCAAGCAGGTCGACAAGGCCACGCTGCTCTACGTCGCCTCCGACAAGGACAACGTCTTCACCGGCGCCCTGGCCAAGAACCCGATCTGGCAGGGCCTCGCCTTCGTGAAGGAGAAGCGGGCGCTGCCGCTCGACCCTGGCACCTGGCTGTGGGGCGGGCCGAAGACGACCGAGCAGCTGCTCGAGGAGACCGCCAAGGCTCTGGGAGCGTGAGCACGGCCACGGGCGGGGACCTCCGGGTCCCCGCCCGCTCGTTCGCCGTCATCGGGACGGGCCTGGCCGCACTGGCGTTGCTCTGCGTGGTCCACGTGGGCCAGGGCAGCTCGGGCATCGGCCTGTCCGAGCTGGCCGCCCTCCTCACGGGCACGGCCGCGCCGGGAGTGAGCGACATCTTCATGGGCAGCCGCCTGCCCCGCCTGCTGGCCGGCGTCGTGGCGGGCGGCGCGCTCGGCGTCTCAGGGCTGCTCATCCAGACCACGACGAGGAACCAGGCCGCGGCGCCCGACACGCTCGGCGTCAACGCGGGCGCCTACCTCGCCGTGGTCGCCGCCTCGTTCGCCGGACTGAACCTGGGCGCGCTGCCGCAGGGCACGCTCGCCTTCGCCGGCGGCCTGGCCGCCGCGCTGCTGGTGCTCGCGCTGGGCGGCCGCGACGCGCCTGGCCGGGTGATCCTGGCCGGTACGGCCGTGGCCATGGCGCTGATGGCGACCGCCACGATGCTGCTCATGCTCGACGAGTACGGCACGCGCGGCCTGTTCCTGTGGGGCAGCGGCTCGCTCGTCCAGTCCGACGTGGGACGCGCGGGCGGCCTGCTCGTCGTGGTGGCCGCGGCCGTGCTCGCCGCCATGGCGCTGGCCCGCCCGCTGGACCTGCTGGCCCTCGGCGACGACATCGCCCGCTCACTGGGCACCGCCGTCCCCAGGGTGCGGGCGGGCGCGCTCCTGCTGGCCATCGCGCTGGCCGCCGCCGCCGTCACCGTGGCGGGGCCGCTGGCCTTCGTCGGGCTCATCGCCCCCGTCTCCGTCAGGCTGCTCGGTCTCGGCCGCCATCGCGCGCTGATCCCCGCCGCCGCCGTGACCGGCATGGTCCTGCTGCTGGGCGCCGACACCCTGGCCCGCGCGGTGTTCGACCCGGCGGACGGACACGCCGAGCTGCCCGCGGGCATCGTGACCGCGCTGCTCGGGGCGCCCTTCTTCGTCGTGCTGGCCAGGCGCCTGGCCAGCGGCCACGTCGAGCGAGGCGCGGCGGTGGCCCTGCCAGGACGGCGGCGCGTGCCGTACCCGGTCGTGCTGGCGCTGTCGTTCGCCGCGCTGGCCACGGCGTTCGTCCTCGGGCTGAGGATCGGCGACGTGCCTGTGACGTTCGCCGACATGCTCGCGCCGGGCGACGAGCTGGTCAGGCGGGTGCTGGCGTTGCGCGTGCCGCGCCTGGTGGTGGCGGCCGTGGCGGGAGCGGCCCTGGCCGCGGCCGGGGTGGCGGTGCAGGCGGTGATCCGCAACCCGCTGGCCGAGCCCGGCCTGCTCGGCGTCACGGGCGGGGCGGGCGTCGCGGCCGTCGGGCTGCTGATCCTGGTGCCGGCCGCCCCGCGCGCCCTGTTGCCGCTGGTCGCCTTCGCCGGAGCGCTGGCCGCGCTCGGCCTGCTGGTCGCGGTCGCCTACAGGAAGGGCAGCTTCGATCCCGTGCGGGTCGTGCTGGTCGGCATCGGCATCCTGGCCGGCGCGCAGGCCCTGGTGTACTTCGCCGCGCTCAAGGCGGGCATGGCGCTGGCCGCCGCCCTGACCTGGATGAGCGGCAGCACCTACGCCAGGTCGAGCGACGACCTGGCGTGGCTGGCGCTGCCCATGCTCGCCGCCGTGCTGCTCTGGCTGGCGGCCAGGCCGCTCGACCTGCTGGCGCTGGGCGAGGACCTGCCCCGCTCCCTCGGCCTGCCGCTCAACGGGGCCAGGATGGCCATCCTGTCCGCCGGCGCGCTCCTGGCCGGCGGTGCGGCCGCCGCGGTCGGCTCGGTGGGCTTCGTCGGCCTGGTGGCTCCGCACCTGGCCAGGCGCCTGGTCGGCCCTGGCCACCGGCGGCTGCTGCCCGCCGCGATGCTGCTCGGCGCGGCGCTCGTGGTGGCGGCCGACAGCCTCGGGCGGTGGCTGCTGGCCCCCAAGGAGCTGCCGTCAGGGCTGATCGTCGCGCTGGTCGGCACGCCGTACCTGATCTGGCTGCTCAGGCGGTCACGCTGAGACCGCTCGCACCACCTGCCCCTTGATCTCCTGGGGGTTACGGATCAGGTTGAGGATGGGGCAGACCCGCTCGACCTCGGCGTGCAGCCTGGCCAGCTCCTCATCGGAGGCGGGTGAGTCGATGCGCACCTCGTACCTGAAGTTTTGCGGGTACACGGGGATGTCGGTGTTGCCGGGGGCCTGGGCGCGCGGGTCGTACTCCGCCTCCACGTCCACGGCCAGCGAGTCGAGCGGGATCTCCAGCTCGGCCGCCTTGATCAGGAAGATGTGGGTGACGCAGCTGCCGAGCACGCCGGCCTGGAGCTCGGGCGAGCCGGGGCCGAGGTCGTAGCCGGCGAAGTCGGGCCCGCTGTCGCTGAGGATCTGGAAGTCCCTGATCCTGATCCTGCGCACCCCGCTTCGGCCCTCGGCCGTGACGCTCGCGCGCAGCGGCACGGGCCCGCCGGTCTGGCTCTCACGCCTGGCCAGCAGCGCCGCCCGCTTCTGGGAGAGATACTCACGCAGGCTGCTCATGCCAGCTCCACCTTTCCGTTCGGGGTGTCGAGGACGGCCCTCAGCACGACCTCGGGCCCCTCCTCGACGTCGAGGTCGGCGCCGACCGCGTCGAGGTCGGCGCGCAGTCCCTCGGCGTCGGGCGTGACGGCGGCGAAGGCGGCCAGGGTGAGCTGCGGCAGCCCCGAGGCGGCGGGGTGCGCGGTCGCGCCCCAGTCGATGAGGAAGGGCACCGGCCTGATCGCCGCGGGGTCGTCCCTGCGGGTCAGCCGCCATTCGAGGAGCGTGCCGTCGGGCGTGCGGCGCGACAGCGGATGCACCTCTCCAGGGTCGTAGCCCCGCCGGCGCGCCCGCTCGACGGTCGCGTCCAGGTCCTCGGGGCGGATCGCCCACGCCGCCAGGCGCGCCTCGGTCAGCGTCTCGAGACCGAACGCCCTCGGTCTGGCGCCCTCCACCTCGGGATCGGGCCCGATGATCTCCAGGTAGGCGGTCGGGCCGAGGCCGACGAGGTAGTTGGCGGTCCCGCCGGGATGCGAGCCGCCCTTCACGGGGCGGACCCCCGTCCGCTCGGCGAACGCCGCCACCCCTTCCTCGAGGTCGGGAACGGCGTAGACGAGATGGTCGAGACTCATCGTGGTTCTCCCAGGGAAAGCATGAGCCTGTTGGCCCAGTTGAAGAAGGCGGCCGCGTGCAGCGCGTCGCTGATGGCCAGGTCGTCGAGCCCCTGCTCGCGCAGCGCGGCGACGTCGGCCCTCGGAGGGGTCCGTGTCAGCGCCGAGGCGGCGTCGACGATCGCGCGCCACCTGTCGTCCTGCTCGGCCGCCGTTCCGTCGTCCAGCAGCCGCTGGACGTCCTCCTCCCGCCTGGTGTGGTGGGAGGCGAAGCGGGCGTGGACCGAGGCGCAGAAGACGCAGCCGTTGTCGCGGGAGACGGCCGTGGCCGCCAGCTCCCGCTCACCGCGCGGCAGGCCGTCCTCGGCGTTGTAGAAGATGTCGTTGTCGGTCTTGGTGCGGGCGTGCAGGACGGCAGGATCGCGGGCCAGCAGCCTGAAGTACGGCGAGGCGGCCCTGGCCCTGTCGACCAGAGCGTGCCTGTGCTCGTCGGTCAGCTCGTCCTCGGCCAGCGGCTCGATCCACGGCTCCCAGCCGAGCTGGTCCTGGGTGAACTTCATGCGAGTGCCTCCAGTGCGGTGACCACACGGATCTGGAAGGAGAGGAAGGCGACCAGTTGGGAGAGCGTGACGATGCCGGTGACGGACCAGCCCGCCTCGCGCAGCCGCTCCAGGTCCTCGGGCGCGGCCTCTCTCGGACGGAACACCAGCAGGTGCGCGTGCTCCAGCGCCGCGGCCAGCCTGCCGTCGATCCCCTCGGCGCCGAAGCGCGGCCCCTCCACGCTCTCGTGGGCCAGCTCGGGGTCGCGGTAGCGGCCGTAGGGGCCCTGCGCCCTTCCCGCCGCCGCCTGAACGGCGACCTGCTTGGCCAGATCGGGGTCGAGACCTTCGGCATAGAGGGCGGTGGTCTTCTCGTGCCCGTGCAGGTCGGCGACGAAGGCGGCGACCGCGTGCCGTTCGGCCTGGGTCACCTCCTCGAGCCCCACCTCGCTGACGCCGCCCTCGTGGAGGGCGTCCCTCGGCACGAAGAGCGCCTCGTAGGCGCGCTGCGCGTGCTCTCTCGCGTCGGGGCCGCCGCCTGCGCAGCACGTCGAGAGGCGAGCCGGGACTGACTCCCGCCAGGTGGTCGATGATGTCGCTCACGCGTGCTCCGAAGGGGTCCAGCCGAGCGCCGGAGCCACCTTGGTGGCCAGCAGCTCGATCGAGCGGAGGATGAGAGGGTGCGGCGGGTCCACCGAATGCACCTGGAAGACCAGGTCGGTGACCCTGTCGAGGGTGGGGTCCGCGCGCAGGCTCGCGACCACCTCGTCGGGCGTGCCGACGTGGGTGTCGGCCTGGAGGAAGGCCGCCAGCTCGGGTGACTGGCGGGAGGCGCGGGCGATGCCCGCCTGCGCGTACCGCTGCGCCTCCTCGCGGGAGTCGGCGACGAAGGCGGTGCGGGAGGCGACGATGCGCGGCGGCGTACCCGCGGGCAGGTGTTCGTGGTAGGCGTCCACGATCGGCCGCTGCACCTCGGCCAGGGTGACGCCCTCGGCGCGCGGCTGGGTGCGGGACAGCATCAGGCCGTTGCCCGCCCGCCCCGCCCGCTCGCCGCCGCCGACCGAGAACGTCGCCTCCCACACCGCGCCGAGCAGCCTGGGCGCGGCGGGGTAGAGGTGGTTGCCGCCACCCAGGTCGCCGCCGGACCAGGCGTTCACCAGGATCGCCAGGTGTTCGGCGTAGATCGCCGACCTGGCGGCGCTGTCGTGGCCGAAGGCGGCGAAGGAGGAGGCGGTGCCGCCGCTGCCGACACCGACCTCCAGCCGCCCGCCCGACAGCAGGTCGAGAACGGCGGTGTCCTCGGCGACCCGTACGGGGTGCTCGAGGGGAAGGGTGATGATGCCGGTGCCGAGCCTGATGCGGCTCGTCCTCGCGGCGACGGCCGCCAGGAACACCAGTGGCGCCGGCAGCCCTCCCTCGCTCTCGCTGAAGTGGTGCTGGGCCACCCACGCCGAGTCGAAGCCGTGCGCCTCGGCGTGCGCGATCTGCTCGGCGGCCAGCTCGTAGCGTTCGCCTGCGGGCGCCTGGTCGAGCAGCCTGGTGAAGAAGCCCAGTCGCCTGCGCGTCATCGGACCGGCTCGGGGATGGCGGCGAGCAGCTCGCGGGTGTACTCGTGCTGGGGGTCGGTGAAGACGTCCCTGGTGGTTCCCGATTCCACGATCTTTCCCTTGTTCATGACGGACACGGTGTGGGAGATCTGCCGCACCACCTTCAGGTCGTGGGAGATGAACAGGTAGGTGATGCCCAGCTCGCGCTGGAGCCTCCCCAGCAGGTCGAGGATCTGCTCCTGGGAGCCGACGTCGAGCGCGGAGACGGCCTCGTCGAGCACGAGCAGCCTGGGTGAGACGGCCAGCGCCCTGGCGATCGCCACCCGCTGCCGCTGGCCTCCCGACAGCTCGCGGGGCCTGCGGGTGAGCAGGTCGGCGGGCAGGCCGACCCGCTCGATCAGCTCGGCGGCCGAGCCTTCCAGCCGGAAGTTGCGCAGCGGCTCCTCGACGATCCGCCGTACGCTCTGGCGGGGGTCGAGCGAGCCGTACGGGTTCTGGTAGACGAGCTGCACGTGCCTCCTGAAGTCTCGCCCGCCCGCCGCGCCGCCGACCTCGACCTCGCCCGAGGTGGGCGCGACGAATCTGGCGATCATGCGGGCGGTGGTGGTCTTGCCCGAGCCCGACTCCCCCACCACCGCGTGGGTGGTGCCCTGCCGTACTTCGAAGGAGACCCGGTCCACGGCGCGGAACGCGCCGTAGTCCTTCACCAGCTCGCGTACGGCCAGCGCGACGGGCGCCTCGGGGGCGGGAGCGCGGAAGGCCTCCTGCTCGGGCCGTCTGGCGTAGGCCACGGCGGAGGCGGGGCCCTGCTCCTCGACGCGGCCCTCCTTCATCACCACGATCCTGTCGGCTCGTCCCGCGGCCACGCCGAGATCGTGGGTCACCATCAGCAGCGCCGTGCCGAACTCCGAGCGCAGGTCGTCGATGAGGTCCAGGATGCGCCGCTGGACGGTCACGTCGAGGGCGCTGGTGGGCTCGTCGGCGATGATCAGCTGCGGGCGCAGTGCGATCGCGGCGGCGATCAGCACCCGCTGGCGCATGCCTCCCGACAGCTCGTGCGGGTAGCGGGTGGCGTGCTCCTCGGTCAGGCCGACCCGCACCAGCAGCTCGGCGACCCGGTCCCTGACGTGGCGGCGGTCGCCCTTCCTGTGGATGCGCAGCGTCTCACCGATCTGCGCGCCGACGGTCTTGACCGGGTTGAGCGAGCTGCCGGGATCCTGCGGCACGAGCCCGATCTGGGCGCCGCGCACCGACTCCATCCTGCGGGAGGACCAGCGCGCGATGTCGGTGCCGTTGAGGAGGATCTGGCCGCCGTCGGCCCTGTGCAGGCCCATGATGGCGTGGGCGGTCGTGGTCTTGCCCGAGCCGGACTCGCCGACCAGCGCGACCGCCTCGCCCTGGTCGAGGGAGAAGGAGACCCCGTGGACCACGCGGCGCGCGCCAGATCGCCGCCCTCGCTTCGGCTCCGCATACGAGACGGTCAGGTCACGCACGTCGAGCAAGCTCATCGATCCTCCTGCTGATACGGCCCGCGGCGAGCACCACGGCCACGACGACGGCTCCGGGCAGCGTGGTCAGCCACCAGGCGGTCGCCAGATAGTTGCGTCCCTCGGCGATGAGCAGCCCCCATTCGGGGGTGGGCGGCTCGGCACCGTAGCCGAGGAAACCGAGCGTGGAGACGGCCAGGATGGCCGCGCCGAACTGCAGGGCGGCCAGCGCGATGACGGGGCCGAGCGAGTTGGGCAGCACGTGCCGCCACAGCACGCCCGCGAAGCCGCCGCCGCTGCCGAGCGCGGCCTCCACGTAGTCGCTGCGCCGTACCTTCACCACCTCGGAGCGGGCCAGCCGGGTGAAGGTCGCCACCGAGCCGATGCCGACGGCGAGGGCCACGTTCACCGTGCCCGGACCCAGCAGGATGATCACGGTGAGCGCGAGCAGCAGGCCCGGCACCGACAGCAGCACGTCCACCACGCGCATGACCACCGTGTCGACGAGAGCGCCCAGCGAGCCGGCCAGCAGCCCCAGCAGGGTGCCGAGCAGCAGCCCGACCCCCACGGCGACGAACGCGCCCGACAGCGAGTGGACCGCGCCGTGGACGACGCGGGCGAACAGGTCGCGGCCGACGGCGTCAGTGCCGAACAGGTGCTCGGTGCTCGGCGGCAGCAGCTTGTCGGCGGGCACGCCCGCGATCGGGTCGTAGCCGGTGAACAGCGCGGGCACCGCCGCCCAGAGCAGCACCAGCGCGACGACGATCCACTTCATGATCTGAGCCTCGGGTCCAGGATCGGGAACAGCAGGTCCACGATGAGGTTGACCAGCACGAACACGGCGGCGGTCAGCACCACCACGGCCAGCAGCACGGGCGTGTCCTGGCTGCTGACGGCCTGCTCGGTGAGGCGGCCGACGCCGTTCCTGCCGAACACCGTCTCGGTCACGACCGATCCGGCGATCAGCTCGCCGAAGGTGAGGCCGGCCATGGTCAGGGCGGGCAGCATGGCGTTGCGCGCCACGTGCCGCCACAGGATCCACCGGCGCGAGGCCCCCTTGGCCGCCACCACCTGGACGAAAGGCTGGGTGGCCGCGTGGTCGATGCCGCGCGCCAGCACCTGGGCGATCGGCGCGCAGATGGGGATGGCGAGCGTCAGCACCGGCAGGATCAGCTGCTGCCACTCGCTGCCGCCGATCACGGGGACGAGCTTCAGCCTGAAGGAGAACAACTGGATCAGCAGGATGCCGACCCAGAAGACCGGGATCGCCACGAACAGTGACGGCAGCTCCCTCAGCCACGGGGTGAAGGCGATGCCCACCGCGAGCACGATCGCCACGGCGAACCCGAGCCCCGCCAGCTTCGCCGTCTCGGGCAGCGCCTCGGCCAGCCGCTCGACGACGGGGGTGCCGGTGTCGATGGAGTAGCCGAAGTCGCCGCGCAGGAAGCCGAGCAGGGTGTGCAGGTAGGCGGCGGGCCCGTCGGAGCCGTAGGCTTGCCTGATCCGCGCGAGCTGCTCGGGCGACAGGCCGAGCTCGGGATTCTGGAACTTGATCAGGATCGCGTCGCCGGGCAGGAGGTGCAGCAGCACGTAGCTCGCGGTGAAGGCGGCCCACAGGACCAGGAGCGCCTGCCCCGCCCTCCTCATGACTTCCAGACCGAGTAGAAGCTCGGCCTTCCCACCGCCTCGAAGCTCACCCCGTGGACGGTGGGCGCGCCGCCGTACACCTGGGGCTCCTCGAACAGCGGGATCGCGTAGCCCTGCTCGACGACGTAGCGCTGGATCTCGGCGACCTTCTCGTTGCGCCTGGCGACGTCGGCCAGCGCGGACTGCTCCTCGAGGAGCCTGTCAAGCTGCTCGTCCTCGGAGAGGATGACGTCGCGGTTCGCGCTGTGGAAGTGGCTCTTGATGACGTCCTGGTCGGCGCGGCCGACCATGCCGTGGCTGACCGCCGTCTTCTCCGCGTTCTTGATGTCGACGGCGAGGGTGCCCGCGTCGCCCGGACGGACCTCCAGCTTCACGCCGAGCCTGGCCCACTGCTGGGCGACGAGTTCGAGGGTCTGCTTGGACAGCGGCTGGGGCAGCGAGACGAACACGCCCAGCTCCAGCTTCTTGCCGTCCTTCTCGCGTACGCCGTCGGCGCCGCGCTTCCATCCGGCCTCGTCCAGCAGCGTGTTGGCCTGGTCGGGGTCGAAGACCAGCTCCTTGGACAGGTCGGTGTAGCCCTGGGCGAGGTGGCTGAGCACGGAGGTGGCCACCGGGTAGCTCGGCGTGAACAGGGTGTCCACGACCTCCTTGATGTTCGTGCCCTTCTGCAGCGCCCTGCGCACCTTGACGTCGCTCAGGATGCTGTTGGAGGGGCGCAGGTAGAGGCCGTTGTTGACGCCTCTGGTCGGCTCGGCGTAGAGGGTGAAGCCCGCGCTCTTGACCGTCTGCTCGTCGTAGGCCTGCACGTAGCGGACGAAGTCGGCCTGCCCGCTGGTGAGCGCGCCCACGCGGACGTTGTCCTCGGGCGTGACAATGATCTTGATCTCGTCGAGATAGGCGCGACCCTGATGCTTCGACGACGGCGGCGCCCAGTTGTAGTCCTTGCGCGCCTTCAGGTCGATTTGCTTGTCCACGATCTGGTTGGCGACGGTGAACGGTCCAGAGCCGACCACGTTCTTCAGCTGGCACTGCTGCTCGTACGGCAGGCTGATCGTCTTCTTCGACACCAGCCCCGCTCCGATCACCGAGGTGCCCTGCAGGAAGCCGGGCGACGGCTTGTCGAAGAAGAAGCGCACGGTCCTGGCGTCGACGACCTCGCTGCGCTCGTAGTTGTTGACGAACTCGGCAGGAGGGAGCTTGAGCTCGGTGCTGCCCTTGCCGTACACGTCGAAGTTGGCCGCCACCGCGGAGGCGTCGAGCGGGCTGCCGTCACTGAAGGTCACGCCGTCGCGCAGGTGGAAGGTGTACTCGGTGGCGTCCTTGTTGACCTCCCACCTGGTGGCGATCCACGGCTCGATCGCGAGCGTCTCGGGGTTCTGCCAGGTCAGCTTGTCGGTGAGCTGGTTGAGCAGGCCGCCGTTGGGATAGAAGCCCGCCGCGGGCAGGTAGAGGCAGGACGGCGGCTGATGCTCCAGGTAGGTGAGCGTGCCGCCGTACACCGGCTGGCCCGCCACTACGGCCTTGGCGGCCGGTTCTCCCCCGCCACAGGCGGCGAGGAGTCCCGTGACGGCGAGGAGCACGGCCGCTGTGACGCGTCTAGACATGGGGAGATCGCCCTTCGATGCCGGGGTTCGGGTAAACCCATAATAACCTACTGGAATTATAGGTATCACCGTCGTCGGGGCTGGCCGGCTGCTCAGACGGTCACGCTGAGGCCCAGCGCGGGCCTCACGCCAGCTCGACCCCGCCCTTCGGCGTGTCGAGGACGGCCCGCAGCGCCACCTCGGGCCCCTCCTCGACGTCGAGCTCGGCGCCGAGCGCGTCGAGCGCGGCGCGCAGCCCCTCGACGTCGGGCGTGACGGCGCCGAAGGCGGCCAGCGTGAGGCGCGGCAGGCCCGAGGCGGCCGGGCGCCTGGTCGCGCCCCAGTCGATGAGGAACGGCACCGGCCTGACCTGCGCGGGGTCGTCCCAGCGGGTCAGGTGCCACTCCAGCAGCGTGCCGTCGGGCGTGCGGCGCGACAGCGGACGCGCCTCCCCCGGGTCGTGGCCCCGCTCGCGCGCCCGCAGGACGGTCGCGTCCACGTCCTCGGGGCGGCCACCCCTTCCTCCAGGTCGGGAACGGCGTAGACGAGGTGGTCGAGGCTCATCGTGGTTCCCCCGCGGCGTCATGAGCTGATGGCACGGTGTCCGCCACACGACAACCACCGCCGTGGCGGGAATTTCGGCAAGGGCGGCAGTTTTCCTGCTCCTGGCCTCGACACGGTGAATGTCAGCATGAGGAACGCTTGCCAATCACACGGGAGGACATATGCGACGCATCATCGCAACGCTGGTCACGACAGGAGTGGTCGCCATCGGGTTCACCGCTGTCGCCGCCCTGCCGAGCGCGGCCGACAGCGTGCGCATCACCAGCGTCTCCGTCGACGGCGGCGACGGGACGGAAAACCGCGAGTGGTGACGCCTGACCGGCGCACGTAAGAACCCGCCCTGACCTGGCGTGGACGCGCGAGCCTCGCCGTCCACGCCCGGTCAGGGCGTCTCTGTCCCGCCGCCCGCCTACCCGCGCGGTCCCGCTCGTCGAGGGCGACGGGACGTCCCGCGGCCTGCCTACCCGCGGCCCCGCGCGTCCTGCTCGTCGAGGGCGACGCGACGTCCCGCCCGGAAGACGGCTCGGACGTCCAGCAGCGCCGCGGGGTCGGCCAGGGGGTCGCCCTGCACGCCGATGAGGTCGGCGTCGAAGCCCGCGGCCACCGTTCCCTTGCGCTCGCCGACTCCGCACGCCCGCGCCGCCACCGAGGTGGCCGAGCGGAGCGCGTCCAGCGGCGCGAGCCCCGCCATGTCCACCATGGCGGCGACACTGTGGGCCAGGCCGCCGTGCGGTTTGACGGCGAAGATGCCCGAGTCGCTGCCGCACACGAGGGTGACACCCGCCTGCCGCATCATGCGGAGGCCCGCGACGAAGGCCGGCAGCTGCCTGGCCTGCTCGGGAGTGAGCGGCGGGCCGCCGGGAAGCGCGCCGAGGGTGAGCGTGACCGCGACCCCTCTCTTCGCCAGCTCCCTGACCAGCCCCTCGTCGGCCCTGACGCCGTCCTCGGCGTAGAACGTGCAGTGCTCGATCCCGTCGAAACCCGCCGCCACGACGTCGGCGATGCCCTCGGGCGAGTGCGCGTGCGCGGTGATGGGCAGGCCCAGCCGATGCGCCTCCTCCGCGGCGGCCCTGAGCTCGGCCCGGCCGTACTGCCGCTCGTGCATGGCCGAGCCCGCGGTGATCCCTCCGCCGGTGGCCATCACCTTGACCACGTCGGCCCCGCGCTCCGCCCGCTCCCTGACCGCCGCCCTGACGCCGTCGACGCCGCTTGCCTCCCCTCCCAGGAACCAGCAGTGTCCTCCGGGCGTGGTGATCGGAGGGCCGGAGGCGAGGATGGCGGGTCCTGCCGCGGGGTCGACCGCCGTCTCCTCGCGCAGCCGTAACGAGAGATAGTCGCGGTCACCGAGGTCGCGGACGGTGGTGACACCGGCCGCCAGCGTGCGCGCGGCGGCCGCCCTCATGGACGCGAGCAGCGCGGCCTCGTCGGCGTGCGTGACATGGTCCACGGCCTCGTCCGTCGCGTTCAGCGCCAGGTGAACGTGGCTGTCGACCAGCCCGGGCAGCAGGGTGAGCCCGCGCAGGTCCACGACCTCGACCCCCTGCGGCGGCTCGAGGCCGGACCCTGCCTCGACGATCCGGCCCGCTTCGACGAGGACCAGCGGGTCGAGCAGGTAGCCGGGCCCGTGGCCGTCGAACAGTCTGGCGGCACGTATCGCGATCCGCTCCGGACGGCGCTCCAGGGATCCGCTTCTCACGCGGCAGGCCCCCATTCGGCCGAGGGAACGGCCTCCCGCAGCTCGGACAGGCGGCGCAGCAGTTCGTCGGCCGTGGTGGAGGCGGTGTCGGCGAACAGGACGTGGTCGAGGCCGAGGGGTGCCACCAGATCGAGGTCGGCGGCGATCTGACGGGCCGAGCCGCCGAGGAACGGCCGCTCTCCGTCGAGGTCGTCCGCGGTGAGAGGCGTGTTGACCCGCACGATGACGGACAGAGCCGCGGCGTCCCTACCCGCCTCCGCCGCTGTGGCGCGAAAGCGCGTGACGGTCTGTTCCAGGAACTCGCGCGAGAGCGCGATCGGGTTCAGCCCGTCGGCCAGCCGCGCGGCCCTGTCGACGGCGGGCGGGGACATCCCCGCCAGGACGATCGGGACGCCCTGCCGCTGGACCGGCTTGGGATTGATCGCCGACGGCGGGATGGTGTAGTGCTTGCCGTGGAAGCTGACGGGATCGGGGCCCCAGGCGGCGCGCACCGCGGCGACCGCCTCCTCCAGCGCCTCGCCCCTGGTGCGTTGCGAGACGCCGATCGCCTCGAACTCCTGGTCCATCCAGCCCAGCCCCAGCCCCGCGACGGCGCGCCCACCACTGAACCGATCCAGAGTGGCGAAGCGGCGGGCCAGCACGACAGGGTTGTGGAAGAGCGCGTTGACGACGCTGGTTCCCAGCCTGACGCGGTCGGTGCACGCCGCCACGTGGCTCAGCGTCTCGATCGGCTCGAACGTCGAGGCGTAGTAGTCGGGCAGCGGCTGGGGCCTGCCGCCCGAGGTGGCTCCGCCGGTGGGATACAGCAGTCGCTCGTAGGTCCAGACCGCTCCATAGCCCAGGCGCTCGGCGCCCTGCGCCACCCGCACGATCGCCTCCGCCGACGCGTAAGCGCCGGACGTGGGCAGCGCCACTCCAAGATCCATCCCTCGCTCCTTCCACACGGCCTCGACAACCCGGGTCATCCTCGCGGACTCCGGACGTCGACCCCAGCAGGACGACTGTCATTCTTCGTCGCTTTGCTGCCAACGCGCGGCGGGATGGAGGGTTTGACCTTGACGTAACGTCAAGGTGTGTAATCAGCCCATGAGGATCGGAGAGCTCGCCGCGCTGGTCGGGGTGTCCACCCGGACCGTGCGTCACTACCACCACCTGGGGCTGCTCCCCGAGCCCGAACGGCTGCCCAACGGCTATCGGGAGTACCGGCTGCGCGACGCGGTGCTGCTGTCGCGCGTCAGACAGCTGGCCGCGCTCGGCCTGTCGCTGGACGAGCTGCGCGACGTGCTGGCCGACGACGCGGGCAAGGAGCTGCGCGAGGTCCTGGAGGAGCTCGACGCCGACCTGGCCAGGCAGCAGGCGGTGATCACGCTCAGGCGCGAGAAGCTGGCCGAGCTCCTCCGCCTGGTGGACCTCAACCCCGACTCGCTGATCTCTCCCGACCTCACCACGGCGCTGCGCGACCTGTCATCGGGCGGCTCCAGGTTCGCCGCGCTCGACAGGGAGCTGCTGACCCTGGTCGGCTCCATGGCGGGCGAGGAGGAGGTGCGCACCCTGCTGGCCCCGCTCACCTCGCCCGACGCCCTCGCCAAGGCGCACGAGCTCTACGCCCGGCTCGACGCGCTCGACGACGCCGAGCCGGGCGACCCCAGGATCGCGGCTCTCGCCGCCGATCTCGCCGACTACCTGCCCGCCGAGATGACCTCGGCGATGGCGGCCCACTCGGGGCCGGGGTCGGCGTGGCTGGAGGCGCTGACCGACGAGCTCAACCCGGCCCAGGCCGAGGTTTTCAGGCTGCTGCTGCTCACCCTGAAGGAAGGACTGTGATGCTCAGGTTCGCGCGCGCCGCGCTGTACACCGCCATCCCCGCCGAGGTGCTCCTCGTGACCCTGCTCATCGCGGGCGTGCCGCTGCCGACGCCCGTCCTGGTGGCCGGGGAGACCCTCGTGATGCTCGTGCTCGCGCTGGAGGCGGTGACCGCCTACCGCCTGTTCAGCGCCTCGCGCGGAGCGGGGCTCGGACGGCGGGCCGCGCTCTCGGCGACCTACGAGCAGCTGGTGCCCGCGAAGGTGCGCAGGCTGCTGGAGTTCGAGCTGAACGGCATGGTCAGCCTGGGCCTGTGGGTGACCAGGCGGCGCCACGGGGTGCCGCCCGGCGCGACCGCGCTCTCCTACTCCAAGGAGCAGAGCACGACCATCCTGCTCGTGCTGTTCATGATGATCGTCGAGCTGGTGGCGGTGGACCTGCTGATGGTCGCCTTCGACGTGCCGGCCCCCATACGCGTCGCAGTCCTGGTGCTCGACCTGTACGGCGTGCTGTTCGGCCTGGCCTTCGGCGCGGCCTGCGTCACCAGGCCGCACGTCCTGACCGATGACGAGCTGCGCATCCGCTGCGGCGCCTACTTCGACCTGCGCATCCCCCGCGAGCTCATCACCTCGATGCGCGTCTCGCGCGCCTACAACGAGAACGGCATGGTCAGGGTCGCCGACGGACGGCTCAGCGTGGCGGTCTCCTCGCAGACCAACGTGATCGTCGAGCTGGCCGAGCCGATCACCGTGACCCGTCCGCTCGGCGCCGAGGAGTCGGTCACCAGCGTCCGCTTCTTCGCCGACACGCCCGGCGCCGTCCTGCAGCGAGCGGCGGCCTGAGCGTCACGGCGGCGGGCGGGTGGATCGGGCGGCGCGCTGCGCGTCCAGGCGCGCGGCGCGCTGCTCGCCCTCGTCGAGGTTGGAGTTGACGACGATGACCGGCTCGCCGTCGACCCACGTGATCAGCCACGCCTGAGGTCGCGGCAGCGGCCGGTAGACAGTGGGCGCGATCACGGGAGCCGCCCGCTCCGCACCCGCCTGACGAGGTCGACCGTCCTGCGCCAGTCGTCTGCCTCGTGTCCCCACGAGGAGCGGGCCTGGCTCAGCCCTATCAGGCAGGCGGAGCCGTCGATCACCACCGTCACCTGCTGGAACGGCCTGCGCGTGGGAGAGCGGACGGCGGTGAGGTACTCGGGAGGCGGCGGCTCGGCTGCCGACAGCTCCTCGATGAGACGCGTGGCGCGCCGCAGCTTCTGCCGGGTGAGCTCGAGGTCGCGCACGAGCCTGTTGTGCCATTCGATGCGCTTGCTCGCCCTGACCGCACGCCGTGCCAGCTGGGCGATGGTGTCGCTGTCGTTCATGGGGGCCTGCCTGTCCTGGACAACGAGTGTCAGCGGGCGCCCCACATGCCCGTCAGGTGATTGAAGCACACGGTTTCCGTAGACTCCAGGGATGCGGCGGGTGAGCAGCACGGTGGTCGTGGTGACGGGAGAGCGGGCGGCCGAGGTGGTCACGGGGCTCGAGGGGCTGCACAACGTGCGGACCCTGACGACGGGCGAACTCCTGCCCGAGCAGGTGACGGAGGCGGTGACCAGAGCCAGGGCCACCTACGTGGTCCACGACGCCGATCCGCTGGCCGAGGTCGGGCGCGCGTGGGCGGGTTTCTTCGACGGCACCGAGCCCGTCGGAGGGCTGGAGGTAGCCATCGAGGAGACGCTCGCGGCGCTGCGCGAGGAGCGGAGGGTGCTGCCCGACTACTACGTCGTGCTGGAGCCGGAGGAGCTGCCCGCCACGGAGCGGCACTGGTGGCTCGGTGTGCTGGCGGGAGCGGCCCCCGTGCGGGTGGTGCCCTCCCCCTCCTCGGCGGCCAGCGTGGCGGGCGCGCTCGGCAGGCTGGCGGCGGGGCGGTGGTGGCCGCGCGACCTCGACGCCTGGCTGCGGGCGCTGCCCCGCACGATCCCCGACCGCATCCACTGACCGCTTCTCGGTGGCGGTGGCCGCGCCTACGCGCCCGGCGGCAGGAACGGCACCGGCCCTGTGCCGTTCTCGATCAGCCTGAGCAGCGCCTCGGTGTCGAGATGACGCTCGACCAGGTCGCCGAGGGCGTCGAGCCGCGCCTCCCTGAGCGCGGCGAAGCTCGTGGCCGGCGCGGGCACGAAGTCGCGCCCGGCGCGCGCGGCCACGTCCGTCAGGAACGCGCGGCGGAAGCCGTCGTTCTCCAGCGCGCCGTGCCACGTCGTCCCGTACACCGCGCCGACCCTGCACCCGTCGAGGAACGGCTCGCCGCCCTCCACCGTGGCGACGCCGTGGTGGATCTCGTAGGCGGAGACCGGCTGCCCGTACTCCTCACCGGTGGGCCTGGCCAGGCGCTTGTCCCTGGCGAACGTGACGTGCACCGGCAGCATTCCCAGCCCCTTCACCAGGCCCGCGCCCGACTCCACCTCGTCGACGATCTCGCGCGCCAGCATCTGGTAGCCGCCACAGATGCCCAGGACCGGCAGCTCGCGCGCGACCAGCGCGTCGGCCAGGCCCGTCGAGCGCAGCCACGCCAGGTCGGCGACCGTGGCCCTTGAGCCCGGCAGGACCACCAGATCGGCGTCGTCGAGCTCGGCCGGGGTGGTGACGAAGCGCACCACCACGCCGGGCTCCCCGGCCAGCGCGTCGAGGTCGGTGAAGTTCGAGACGCGCGGCAGCCTGACGACGGCGACGCGGAGCGTCTGCCTGCCGTACGGCGTGCCGGTGACGGCGGGACGGTTGTCGAGGGCCAGGGAGTCCTCGACGTCCAGCCACAGCCCTTCGAGCCAGGGCAGCACGCCGTACACCTCGCGGCCGGTCAGCCCGCGCAGCGTGTCGAGGCCGGGCTCGAGCAACTCGACCGCTCCCCTGAACTTGTTCACGACGAACCCGGCGATGTGCGCCTGGTCCTCCCTGTCGAGGAGGGCGACGGTCCCGTAGAAGGCGGCGAAGACGCCGCCCCTGTCGATGTCGCCGACCACGACGACCGGCAGGCCGGCGGCGCGGGCCAGCCCCATGTTGGCGATGTCGCCGCGCCTGAGGTTGATCTCGGCGGGACTGCCGGCCCCCTCGCAGATCACCACGTCGTAGGCGGACCTCAGCCGCTCGAAGGACTCCAGGGCCTTCTCGCGCAGGAAGTCCTTGAGCGCGCCGTACTCCATGGCGTCGACGTCGGTCAGCGGCCTGCCCATGAGCACCACCTGGCTGCGGCGGTCGCTGCCCGGCTTGAGCAGGATCGGGTTCATGTCGGCGAGCGGCTCCAGCCCCGCCGCCTGCGCCTGCATCGCCTGCGCGCGGCCGATCTCGGCGCCGTCGGCGGTGACGAAGGAGTTGAGCGACATGTTCTGCGCCTTGTACGGCGCGACCCGCACCCCCTGCCTGGCCAGCCAGCGGCAGATGCCCGCCGTCACCACGCTCTTCCCCGCATCCGACGTGGTCCCGGCCACCAGCAGCGCACCCTTCACGCGGCCACGGTAGCGGTCCGTCTCCCGCTACCTCTTGGCGCAGGCTGTGACTTCTGCCACTCTGTCTAGAACAAACTCCTAGAATAGAATTCTGGAAAGGATGGGGCATGGTCGCGACCCGCCTGTTCGGCAGCCCTCCTCCGGCAGGGATCGACGCCGCCTCCCGCGCGCCCTACGGCTGGGCTCCGCTGATCGTGTTGTTCGTCGTCGGCCTCGTCGACCGCGTGGAGCACAACCTGTTGTCCGGCGTGCTGCCGCACGTGCAGGCCGAATGGGGCTTCAGCGACACCGCCGCGGGCTCGATCCCCACGGCCTCCGCGCTGGCCGCCGCCCTCGTCGCCATCCCCGCCGGCTACCTCGCCGACCGCGTCAACAGGACCCGCATCCTCGCGGTCGTCGTGCTGCTGTGGGCGGTGGCCACACTCGGCTCCGGCCTGGCCGCCGGTTTCGCGATGTTCTACGCGATGCGCGTCTTCCTGGCCGCCGCCGAGTGCATCGACAACCCCGCCTCCGGCTCCCTGACCGCCGACTACTACCCGCCGGTCTCCAGGGCCAAGGCGTACGGCCTGACCAGGGTCACCACCTATCTCGGCGGCATCGGCACGCTGATCGGCGGCGTCCTGGCCCAGGCGTACGGCTGGCGGACCGCCTTCCTCGTCATGGTCGTGCCCGGCCTGATCGCGGCGTGGCTGTGCTGGCGCCTCCGCGAACCGGCCAGGGGACACCTGGACTCGCTCGTCGCGGGCGGCTCCACCCAGCCGGGCGAGCAGGGCGAGAGCGCCGGCGTCGCGGAGGCCGCCGTGCCCGCAGGACTCAGGGACAGGCGCGCGGGACGCTTCCTCGAGGTCCTGCGCATCCCCACGCTGGCCATCGTCTGCGCCGGGCTGGCCCTGCTGACGCTCGGCCTGGCCGGCATCTTCTACTGGATGCCCTCGCTCATGGTCCGCACGTTCGGCGTCGGCACCGGCGCGGCGGGCTCGGTCAGCGGCCTCATCACGATCGCGGGACCCGTGCTCGGCACGCTGATCGGCTCCAGGCTCGGCTCCAAGTGGCACGGCACCGTCAGGGGCGGCCGCCTGCTCGCGGGCGGCGGCGGCATCACCGCGGGCTCCGCGGTGCTGGCGGGGGCCCTGGCCATGGACTCCATGCTCTGGCTCAGCGTCCTGACCCTGGTGGCCAGCACGCTGATGTCGATCGCGATCCCGAACATGACCGCCTGCCTGGCCGACGTGGTCGGCGCGCACGCCCGCGGGCTCGGCTTCGCCGTCCTGCAGCTGCTGACGACGTTCGGCGGCGCCTTCGGCTCGCTGGTCGTCGGACGGATCTCCGACACCAGCGGCTCGCTCACCACCGGCATGTACGCGCTGATCCCCTTCATGGTGGTCGGCGGCGTGATCACGCTCCTGGCGCGGGGCTTCTACGAGCGCGACGCGGCCAGAGTGCTGGAGCAAGCACGGCGATAGCGGCGGCCGCGAGACTCACCGTCCTGGTGAGCCGCACCGCCCTGCGGATGTCGCGCACCTCCGGCCTGGGCCCCTCCCCCATCTCCGGACGGTGCTCGACCCTGCTGCCGTAGACGTTGACGCCGCCCAGCGTGACGTCGAGCGCGCCCGCGAACGCGGCCTCGCACCTGCCCGCGTTGGGGCTGGGGTGACGGTGACCGTCCCTCCTGAGCACCCGCAGGGCGCGCCCGCTGTCAGGAGCGGCCATGACGGCCAACAGCCCGGTGATCCTCGCGGGGACGTAGTTGGCGACGTCGTCGAGCCTGGCGGCGGCCCAGCCGAAGCGTTCGTAGCGCGGGGAGCGGTGGCCGACCATCGCGTCGAGGGTGTTGACGGCGCGGTAGGCGAGCAGCCCCGGCACCCCCGCGATCACGCCCCAGAACAGCGGGGCGACGACGGCGTCGGAGGTGTTCTCTGCCAGCGACTCGACCGTGGCCCTGGCCAGCTCGGGCGCCTCCAGCGTGCGGGGATCCCTGCCGCACAGGTGCGGCAGGCGCTTCCTGGCGGCCTCGATGTCCTTGGCCTCGAGGGCCTCGGCCATGTGGACGCCTTCACGCGCCAGCGTGGTGCCGCCCAGGACCGCCCAGGTGGCGGCGGCGGTCAACCCGACCTCGGCCACAGCCCTGACCACGCCCGGGCCCGCCGTCGAGCTACCGAGCCGCGTCGGGGAGCCGCCCGGTACACGTTCGGTCGCCAGGCTCGCCAGGGCGCCCAGGCCGGCCGCGGCGCCCACGCAGATCGCGACGTGCGCGACGCCGTTGGGGCGGGCGTCGCCGTACAGGCGCCGCTCCAGCGCCGCCGCCGCCCGCCCGAACAGCGCGACGGGATGCCCGCGCCTGGGGTCGCCGACGACGGCGTCCACGAGAACTCCGAGTGCGATTCCCGCGGACCTAGACCAGATGTGCATGAAGCTCATCTTCGTGGGTGTCGAGCCATGCCGCGGCCCGCCGGATGCGCTCGCCCGCGCCGTCCTCCCACAACCTCGCCCAGCCGCCGCCCTCGGCCGCCCTGGCCCTCATCACCTCGTAGGAACGGCCGAAGCGCAGCCTGGCCAGCGGAAGCAGGCGGCGGCGCGTGCGCGGCGGCAGGTCGTACGCCTCGCAGAACAGCCGCAGCCGCGCGCCCACGTCGACGTGGCGCAGCAGCGGATGCCTGTCGACGGGATCGGCGATCGGCGCCCAGTGACGCAGCGTGGTGACCACGTCGAACGCCCTCGTCGTGGGCCGCGCCAGATCGAAGTCGATGAGCGCGACGGGCTCGGCGCCCTGGAAGATCACATTCTCGGGGGTCAGGTCGCAGTGCCCGATCACCTCGGGGACGTCGTCGTCGTTCGACCCGCCCTCCCACCGATGCCCGGCCAGCGGAAAGCCCTCGGTCGCGTCGTGGAAGCGCCGCAGCAGGACGGCCAGGGACCCGAGCGCCTCGTCCGTGACGCTGTGGACGGTCAGGCCCGCGGTGCCAGGAACGAAGGTGATGATCTCGCGACCGGTGGCGTCCATGCCTACGAGCCGCGGCGCCCCGTCGAAGCCGACCGCCTCGAGGTGGCGGAGCAGAGCGTGCACGGCGGGGCTGGAACGGCAGATGGGCCTACGCACCGTGTCGGCGATCCGCACCACTCCGTCCGTCACGTCCCCGCCCTGCAGAGGAATCTCGTGCAGGACCGTCGCGACCATGCCACGACACCTTAGCCCTATATGTGCGCCCCCGCCTGGGGTTTTCGGACATTCCCACCCGCGACACCACCACGTCGTGGATCGTTCCCGGCACCGCGTGGCCGCTTCCGTCGACGTTCGTCCGAGCCGGGAGCACCCGCGCCCACCCGGCCGGCAACCGGTGCCGCCATGGGCGAGGCTTCGGCTTCGAGGCGGCCGAGATCACAGCCCTCACGAAAGCCCAGTTCGGGGTGGGGTCGGTGTTCGGGGAGCAGCAGGGCGAGCGGTCGCTGAGCTGAGGGAGCGTGGTGACACGCACAATCGAGTACGTACGAGCTCCCAGGATCATGCACAATTAGGCGGGAGCGCCCTTAGCTCAGCTGGATAGAGCACCGGACTTCTAATCCGACGGTCGCAGGTTCGAATCCTGCAGGGCGCGCTTTGATCATGCCGCTGACCTGCGGAAATGCGCGCTGTCCGGCCGTGCGGAACATAGTTCTAGTCAATCGGTGCTCGCGCGGTGCTCGCCCGTACCAACCCCGTACACACCATGATCATGATGCCATCCAACGCGTCGCTCAGCGGCGCAGCGCCAAGACGAACAGCCCCGTTCCGCCGCGAATCCGGCGAGACGAGGCCGCTCGTCTACTCCGGTTATGCGCGGAGATGCCTCAACGCGCCCCGCTCCTCCTGATCGTCGTCTCCCAGCAACAGCGCTGCGGCCTTCTCCGCCGCCGCCATCGCCACCTGCGGAAAGACCGAGGTGTAGGTGTCGGCAGTGAAAGCACTGGAAGTATGCCCGAGCGTCTCCTGGACCACTTTGATCTCCACGCCCGCAGCCAGCATCAACGAGGCCGCGCCATGCCGTAGATCATGAAGCCGGAGCGGTGGCAGTCCCGCCAAATAGGCCAGCCACAAGAACTGGTCGGACACATATCGCGGATGCAGCCGACCCTGTACCGCTTCAAAATTCATCACGTAGGGCTTGAGCTGGGAGTTCTCCGGAGCGGCTACGCGGCTCGGTGGTACTCGTTGATCAGTCCGCCGAGCACTTTCCGGCGTTCGATCCGTCCTTCCAGAGGTGCGACGGTCTGCTCATCGTGATCGGGTGGTCGCTGCGCGCGGGACTGGTGCGGCCGATGGCCGTTGTAGTGATCGGCATATTCACCAAGCAGCGAGCGCAGGTGCCTGTAGTGCTTCAAAACTTGCATGTACGGCTTGAGCTGGGGTTTCTCCACCTGGGCAGGCCAGAAGCCCATTGGCCTGGGCGCGTAGGAATGCCTGCCAGGAGGTATCGAGATGTCGAGGCGCCGGGCTGAAGCGGCGTGAGCGCAGCACGCGCCGCACGGTCGTCTCGCTGATCTGGTAGCCGAGCCGCACCAGTTCCCCATGCACGCGACGGTAGCCCCACGCGGGGTTCTCCCGCGACACGCAGATGATCAAGTCCCGGATCTTCCGGCTCGTCCTTGGACGCCCGGGCCGATGCGGGTAGGTCCAGGTCCGGCGGATTAGACCGTGTCTTGATTGGTGATCATTCGTTGGATCGATCATGGAAGCGTTCCTAGATCAGCTGGTTCCTGACGAGTTATGGGAGCTGTTTCAGCGCGTGATGCCGCCACCCCCGCGCCGCCAGGCGCGACACCTCGCCGATCACTCCGGTCTCGACCAGGGCGCCGACCATGACGAACAGTCCCATGAAGAACACCAGGGTGGGCCAACTCGACCTCGGCGATGGCCTGCTCGATGGTCACCTTGGTCGCCGCCACCAAGATCCCGGCGCCGAGGATCGCCACCACCGACGGCTCGTAGCACAGCACCGAGCCGGTCGGGAACGCCACCAGCGGGAACAGCACGCCCGCCGGGCCCCCAACGCTCGACCGACCAGCCGGTCAACGAACCCCGCTCGACGCTCGACTTGCCCGGGTTCGTACCCTGCGGCCATGACTGACTCGCCCCTGACTCCATCCGAAGCAGTTGACATGCTGATGGCCGGCAACGAACGTTTCATCGCAGGAGTGCCGCAACATCCGAATCAGGACGCCACGCGTCGAGCCGAAACCGCCCCAGCCCAGCATCCCTTCGCCGTGCTGTTCGGCTGCTCCGACTCGCGGCTAGCAGCTGAGATCATCTTCGACCGGGGGCTGGGCGACCTGTTCGTGGTCCGCACCGCGGGGCACGTGGCTGGGCCGGAGGTGCTGGGCAGCATCGAGTACGGCGTGAGCGTGCTGGCGTGCCCGCTGGTGGTGGTGCTCGGCCACGACTCCTGCGGTGCAGTCGCGGCCACCCGGGCTGCCCTGGCCGACGGCCTCGGCAACACCTCGGGATACGTCCGCGACGTCATCGAGCGGGTTACGCCCAGTGTCCTGGCCGCACGCGCCGCCGGCCTCACCCAAGACGACGAGATCATCGCCGAGCACATCCGGCATACAGTGACGCTCCTCCTGGACCGGTCCCGGCTGCTCGCCGACCACGTCGACGCCGGGAAGACCGCAGTGATCGGCCTGTCTTACCAACTCGCCGACGGCAGCGCTCGCCTGGTCACCAGCCGCGGCCTGCCTGCCGAGGCGACAACCTGAGCCAGGAGTACCCGAACAGCTGAGCCGCACGTCACACCATCGACCCGACGCGAGCACCCAGGCTGGCGGTGATCCGCCTGGCGGCGAAGCCGGTTCCGGCGACGAAACGCAGCATCGGCCCGAAGGTGGGCGCCGCCATCGATCCGGCGAAATACAGGCCCGGCACCGATGATTCCAGGCCGGCCGACAGCCGCGGAGCGCCGGAGCCGGGAATGCGGGCGATCGCTCTGCGCAGGTCTGGTGCCAGCAGAGACAGTGCGTTCACGTCGATGCGGTAGCCGGTGGCCGCCAGCACGTGATCGGCGCTCAGCTCGCCAGCCTCCCCTGCCAGTGTCAGGCGGGCGGTGCAGCCGTCGGACCGGGCACGGGTGATGCGGCGTTGCAGGTGCACGGGGACGACGTTTTCCACGCGGTCGCGTAGCCACCAGCCTCCCGAGGGTCCCAGCGCGCGCTGGTGGAGCCACAGCCGGCCAGGGGCGGGGAGCAGGCGCGCCAGATCCGGTGCCCAGCACAGGCCGCTCAGCACCCAACCCGGACCCAGAGGTGAGGAGGGATGGATCATCCGCTGCCACCATGGCCGCCTTGCCACCGGCGGCGCTCCCCAGCGCACTCGATCGCTGCGGACCAGGACATCCACCTCGGCACCTAGCTCGTGCAGGAGCGCGGCGCTCTCCAGCGCGGACTGGCCGCCGCCGACCACCACGACATGTCGCCCGCGGTATCTGGAGAGATCTGTCTGCTGGCTGGTGTGCGATAGCACCGCGTCGGGCCCCGTCTCTCCGCTTGGCGCGAGAGGCAGTAGCTCGTCGGGCACGTACGCGAGGGGGCCGAGGCCTGGGGCGAGCACCACCGCCGCCGCCTCGACCCTTTCGCCACCCCGCAGCAACAGCTCGAAACCGTGCCGCCCGCGCGCCACGAGCGAGACCTGGTCTGGTTCGATCTCGCCGGCGAAGCGGTCTGCGAACCACATCCCGTAACGGGCGAAGACCGCGCAGGGGATCGGGGTGAACTCCGTCAGCTGCGGCTGACCCACCTCGTGGCAGTAGTCGGCCAGCCTCCCACCGGGGATCGGGGAGGACAGGTCGGTGGCCTTAGGCGTCGATTTCAGGAACATGCCGGTCGCGGCTAGGTGCCGCCAGCTGGCCATGACCTCGCCGAACACCCGTACGGCGACGCCTGCCGCGCGCAGGTGTGCTGCCACCGAGAGCCCGTACGGCCCGGCTCCCACGACCACCACGACACCGCGCGAGCCCGGGTTCTTCGCCCGGGCGGCATCCATTCCGGCTATCGACGGCATCATCACTGTCCCTGGCTCGCAACGCTACGCATGACCAGCCGCCCCCGATGGACAGGCTGTACGGCTACCGCCCCGGCCAGTGTGGCCGACCACGCGGAGCCGCGCACGGCCATGCGACGGCGTGTCGAATGCTCAATGCCCCCCTCGCCTCGGGACGCATCGTCGTCGCGGGGGAAGCAAAGCGTCATGGACCCACGGCATGAAGGTGACACCGGGGCACAACCGGGGCGCACGCATCCGTGCGAATGGCAGTCGCCGCGCTACGTGCTGCGCTGGCGGGAGGGCGATCTCCAGATGGATACCGCCTACTACTACGCGACGCGGGGATAGAAGCGCCAGCTGCCCTTCTGCAGGTCGAACGCACATCCGCGGGCGCTCCGGCAGGAACATCGAACGGCGTCGGTGCTGGTCACTCCGAGGGGCGAGGCCCAGCGGCGCGACGGAGCCGGTTGGCGATGGCGAGTCCCAGTCCCCTCTCCACCGGCAAGGACGCGATGATGAGGCCACACCCTCGCTGGTCGAGCTCGCGCAGGAACCCGTACAGCCCGCGCGCGTAGGCGGCCATCGAACCGGGCACCGCCACCACTGCGTGCGCCTTGACCGGAGCGCCGGCGAAAGAAGGGGGAAGAAGGACGCCCACCTGGTGCCCTAGCTGCTGCGCGAACTCCGCTTCGGCGACGACCTTCTCGGGCTCCACGAGGACGACCCGGGCACGCGGCGCGTAGTGTGACGGATGCTGGCCCGGTACCCGGACGCGGCTCGTGGAGTGGACGGCCACCGGGCGCCCGAGCACCGCTTCGAGGTCCTCGCGCGTCACTCCGCCGGGCCGAAGAACGCCCGGGGTGTCCCCCGTGGCGTCGATGATGGTCGACTCGACGCCGACCTGGCAGGGGCCGCCGTCCAGCACGAAGTCGACGGCATCCCCGAGCTCCGCGCAGACGTGATCCGCCGTCGTGGGGCTGACCGAGCCGAAGCGGTTGGCGGACGGAGCCGCGACACCGCCGCCGAAGGCCGAGAGCAGCGCGAGTGCGACGGGGTGGTCGGGCACGCGCACGGCCACCGTCTCCAGGCCACCCGTCGCCTCGAGGGGCACTCGGGAACCGCGCCGCAGGACCAGCGTGAGCGGCCCCGGCCAGAAGCGCTCGGCCAACAGGCGCGCCGTCGCGGGTACGTCCTCGACCCAGTCGCCCAGGTGCTCCCCGCCGCCGATGTGAATGATCAGCGGGTGGGAGGGCGGGCGCCCCTTGACCTGGAAGACACGCGCGACGGCGGCGGAGTCCTCGGCATTGGCGCCCAGACCGTAGACGGTTTCGGTAGGGAAGGCCACCAGGCCTCCGGCGCGCAGCACACCGGCCGCCTTCTCGATGTCACTGGTTCTTTCCGTCACCCTGGCAATCCTCTCACCGTTCCGCTCCCCACATTCCGTGACCTCGCCGACGCATAAGAACGCCCGTCCGCCGACGCGGTCGAACGTCTCGATGAGATCCCTGGGATCGGCCCGACCGCCACACAGGTGATCATCTCTGACATCGGCCTGGTCATGCCCGTATCAGTCGCCGGCGTCGGGCCGGCCGATCGCCACCGTCATTCCGCTGAGTGCGCAGCGCACAGCCGGCATGGCCTCGGCCAGCTGGGCCAAGTCCTCTCCACCCAAGTCGGTCTCGCGGAGCTGATGCATGAGAAGCCCGATGTCCGCGGCCAACCTTCCCGTCACGCCCCTCGGGGATCTCTGCGGCGGTGCACTGGCGGCTTGCTGAGGGCCTCGTGCAGCTCCCGCGCCTCAGTGCAGTCGATAGACCTGTGCTTCGAGCCAGGCCACGCATCGTTCGATCTGTTCGCGGCTCAGCCCGGTAACTTCCTCCCAGCTGCTCAGCCGTGAGCGCTTCAGATCTGTCCAAGGCTCTGACCATCTTCCCCGCCCACAGTTCCTCGTCGACGAAGGGACGGTGGCGGTAGTGCTCTTGCAGCGCGGCGAGATGCTCACTGCTGCAGCTGGTCAGGAAGCGCTGGCCGTCGCGTGCGCGGGGAGCTCGCTAAGCTCCGTGGCGAGGGCGGCCGCCCGGGAAGTTCGCGCCCGGGCAGCAGGGGTTCTTCTCCCGGCTCCGCGACGCCTTCAACGGGCGGTAGGTAGGAGCGGCTGACCTTCAGAGGCCGGTGTCCGGGACGGAACCGGCCACCCTCAGGTGTCAGTTGATGGTCGGAGCCTTCGATCCAGGCAGGTCGAAGGCGAAGAGTTCTCTCTTGGTCTTGGCGAACAGCCGGCCCGGAGTGCGGAGCAGGTCCCACTCGTAGGCGTCGCCGGTTGGGTGGGGGAAGGTCCAGGTCAGCTTCCCGAACTTGAGGTCGTACAGGCGTTCCAAGGAGGTCGTGTCGATGTGGAAGAAGTCGCAGGCGAGCAGCCCTTTCGCTTGCAGCCGTAGAAACGTCCGCCAAGAGGTGTCGTGGCTCCGTGGTGCCGGACGGTGTCGGCGCGAACGCAGGATCCGTCGCACGGTCGCTTCACTGACCTGCACGCCGAGGCTGACCAGTTCGCCGTGTACCCGCCGATATCCCCCACCTCGGGTTCTCGCGGGCCAGACGGAGGACCAGGTCTCGGGCCTCTTTTTTTGTTCCGGGACGGCCAGGGCGGCGGGGGTAGGTCCACGAGCGTTTGATCAGACGGCGATGCCAAGCCAATAGGGTGCCTGGGGTGACCAGCCGATGAGCTCGCAGCACCGCAGGTAGCAAGCGGCCCAAGGCCGCCAGGAGGGCCCGGTCGGCCCAGTCCGGCTTCGGCCGGGTGACCTGACGCTTCAGCACTGCCATCTCATGGCGGAGGACCATGATCTCGACGTCCTTGGACGCCTGATCACGCCCCAGCAACACCAGCCAGCCAAACACTCGAATCAAGGTCAGATACAGCGCTACGCCCGCTGCTCGAGCGACGAGTAAGACGTGATCATCCAGAACGAGCAGCTCCCTGGCCCTCGGCGTGCCCGAAGACCTGGTCTACATCGACCGCGACTTCGGCACCACCCGCCGCAACCGCGCCGGCCTCGACCAGGCCCTCGCCGCCGTGTGGGACGGCAGCGTCTTCACCGTGACCACGTTCGACCGCTTCGCCCGCAACATGGCTGAGGCTAACGAGACCCTCACCGGACTGTCCGGCCGCGGTGTCCTGTTCGGCCTGGGCGCGTCCGTCTACGACTGGAACGACCCGTTCGGGCGGCTGTTCCTGCAGACCCTGGCCATGGTCGCCGAGTTCGAGGCCAACCTCGGGCACCTGCGCACCCGCGAGGGCATGGCCCTGGCGAAGAAGAACGGCAAGCTCAAGGGCAAGCAACCCGAAGTGCCCGAACCCGCCCGGCGCCCCATCCGCCGCCGCTACGCCGAAGTGAGGTCTCCCTCGCCGACCTAGCCACCGACTACAGCGTCGGACGCTCCACCATCCATCGCATCATCCACGGCCCAGAACTCCCCAGGTAGAGCGATCACACGCCGAAGCCGGACGTCACACTTCGCGCGAGATCATTCCCAGCGCCGACGGCTGTCCGCTCGTTCCTCAACCTCGTGATCCCCCGTGAGAGCTACCGCGATGTCCGTTCCAGGGGGATGGCACGCCCGGCTCCGATCCCTAGCCTTTTAAGCCGCGGAAGACACCGCGGAAACGTGATGGAACTTGATCGAAAGGATCGCGATCGTGGCGTCCGCGGAGCACCCGGAAAGCACCCTCCCGCAAGCCGGCCCTGCCACGGGCCGCGGCCGGTTGCGCAGGTTCCGGTTCCCCGTCCTGCTGGTCGCGTTGTTCGGTGTGATGTTGCTGACGGGCGGGATCAACCAACTCGTCTCGCCCGTCCCTGTCCTCGCCCTGCCGGTGGGGGTCGGCCTGGCTATCACCGCTGTGGCCTGTTACCACTGGTTGTGCCGGACCGTCGAGCTCCGCCCGGACATCCCCGAACTCGGGAAGACGGGCCGATGGTCCCAGCTGCGGCGCGGGACGGTGCTCGGGTTCGGCCTGTTCGCCGGGTTGATGGTGCTGATCGCGGTGTTCGGCGGCTGGCAGGAGGTGTCCTGGGGTTCCCTCGGCGGCTTCCTCGGCACCGCGGGCCTGATGGCGAGCGTCGCCGTCGCCGAAGAACTGCTGTTCCGCGGGGTGGTGTTCCGCATCATGGAGGAACGTATCGGCACGGTGATCGCCCTGGTCGTATCCATGCTGCTGTTCGGTGCGATACACCTGGTCAACGCCAACGCCACCCTGTGGGGCGCGTTCGCGATCGCCTTGACGGGCGGAGTCATGCTGGCCGCCGCCTACGTCGCCACCCGCTCGCTGTGGCTGCCCATCGGCCTGCACTTCGCCTGGAACTTCACCCAAGCCGGGATCTTCGGTGTCACGGTCTCCGGATCGGCCGTACCGCCCGAGGGCCTGCTGAACGTCACGCTGTCCGGTCCGTCCGCGCTGACCGGCGGCGCCTTCGGCCCCGAGGCCAGTCTTTTCGCGCTGCTGGTCTGCATGGTGCCCACGATCCTCCTGCTGCGGCGGGCCGCCCGCACCGGCCAGATCCGGCCCCGCCCGCGCCGCGCCAAGCTCTCCGCCTGACCGGAACGACGCCGGCCGCGGGAGCCGGCGCCGCGTCAACCCTGATCGGCGGAGACCAATCCCACCCGATAGGCGAGAACGACCGCCTGTACACGGTCCCGCAGGTCGAGTTTGGCCAGGATCCGCGACACATACGTCTTGACGGTCTCGGCGCTGATGGACAATCGTCCGGCGATCTCCGCGTTGGACAGGCCCTCAGCGAGCTGTTCGAGTACTTCCAGCTCCCGCTGAGTCAGTGCCCGCATGACCTCCTGCAAGGCCGTCCGGGAGGAGTCGGTGGGGCGCAAACGCTCGGCGAAACGGCCGATGAGGGCACGGGTGACGGCGGGTGCGAGCAGGGAATCACCGCGCGCGATGGTACGTACGCCGTCCACCAGTTCTTTCGGCCGCGCGTCCTTGAGCAGGAACCCGCTGGCGCCTGCCCTGAGCGCTTCGTAGGCGTACTTGTCGACGTTGAACGTGGTCACCACCAGCACCTTCACCGGATCGGCGACGCCGGGCCCGGCAAGTCGCCTGGTGGCCGCGATGCCGTCCAAGATGGGCATCCGGATGTCCATCACGACGACGTCCGGCAGCAGCCGCCGGGCTGCCTCGAGCGCCGCGCGGCCGTCCGCGGCCTCGCCGACGACCTCCATGTCGGGCTGGGCGGAGAAGACCGTGGTGTAGCCGGTGCGTACCAGCTCGTGGTCCTCGCAGATGAGCACCCGGATCGGCGTACTGGTCATGCGGTGCTCCTGAACGGGATGAGGGCCCGGACGCTGAACCCGCCCTCGGGCCGCGCGGCGGCGGTCAGCTCACCGTTCAGCATGTGTACGCGCTGGCGCAGCCCGTCCAGTCCTCGTCCCCCGGACGGCACGGCGGGGCCTTCTGCGAGAGCGGACCCGTCGGTGGTCACCTCGATGTCGATGTGGCCGGCGCGGTGGTGGACCGTGACCCTGGTGGGCCGGCCCGTCGCGTGCTTGACGGCGTTCGTGAGGGCCTCCTGAACCACCCGGTACGCGGCAAGCTCGACGTCGATGGGCCGGGGCAGGCGCTCGCCGTGCTCGGTCAGTTCGACGGGCTGGCCGGACATGCGGGCCTGTTCGACCAGGTCGGCAACACTGCCGAGGGCCGGAGTACGGTTCGTGAGCGCGGCGTCGCCAGTTGCCTCCAGCACACCGAGCAGATACCGGAGTTCCGTCAGCGCTTGCCGGCCGGTGTCGCTGATGGCGGCCAGCCCTTGCCCTGCGCGTTCCGGTGCGGTGCCGACCAGGAACTGTGCCGCGTCGGCCTGCACCACTATGGCGGTCACGTGATGGGTGACCACGTCGTGCAGCTCACGGGCGATGCGGGCGCGTTCGGCGGCGCCGGCCGCCAGCGCGCCGAGCCGCCGCCGTTCGGCCTCCTCGGCCCGCCGTCGGCGCACCCCGGCACCGGCCATCCAGATCACCACCAGAACCAGGTAGAAGGCGAGGAAGTCGGAGATCCGGTTGGGAGATCCCAGCTGGCTCAGGACGACCGCCAGCGCGGCGCAGCCGGCGCTCACCGCCGCCGCGAGCGTGCGACGGTGCCGGGACTGTTGGGCTCCGGCCGTAAACAGGGCCAGGTAGAAGCCGATGCTGGCGAACGTCTGCGGATAGCAGAGCGCCTGATGAACGGCGAAGGCGGCGCCGATGACGGCGAGGCAGGCCGCCGGGTGACGGCTGCGGAGCGCCAGCGGCGCCGACTGCGCCACGGTCAGCACCACCGCCAAGGCGTCGACCGGGCGCCTCGGCAGGTCGCCGAGCTGCGCTCCGATGACGGACAGCGTCGGTACGAATGCCAGCGCAGTGAGCGTCGCCGCGAGCGCGCCGTCCTTGACCGAGGCCTGCTGGGCTCTCCACCAGACCGGCCATGAGCGGACGGCCAGGGGAGCGCTCGCGATCATCGGCGTAGTCTAACGGCCCTCTGCCCGTGCCTGGGGCACTCACGGCCTTGCGCCATCGCGCGGGAAGCGGCTCCTCGCCACCGCGCGCGGGCAGCAGGCCGCCGCGCCGGTGGGCGGCCCTGAGCGTCCGAGCGGGTCTGATCGCGCTTGCCGTTCAGCCGCAGCTCCGCCGGCGCCACGCCCAACTGCTCCGCGCCCCGGGCCACGGCTGCCGGCGGCGCCGAGGCCGAGATCCGCAACTGCTACACCACCGTGGGGGCCGCGCGCCGTACCGGCGACATCGTGCTCATCAAGACGCTGCTCTACACCGGCGTCCACGTCGCCGAACTGGTAAAGATCCGCATCGACAACGTCGACCTGGACGCCTGCCGCATTCGCATCGCCCAGGGCAAAGGCGGAAAGACCGCACTGCCCCGCCGTCACTCCTACCAACTTGCTCTTCAATGTCGTGGCCGGTCCCGGAGCGCTCGCCCGCTACCACCGCAGTGGCCAGCTGACTGGGCAGCATGCTGGGCCTGGGCGGGTACCGTAAGGCGGCGGTCCTTTCCGTCGTGGCACCGCGCCCGGGAACTTTCCCATCAGCGGGACAACACTACGCAGGAGGGGCCGTAACGCTGGTGATGTGCCCGACTAGGAAATCCTTCGCAGATCGCACGAACTCTGTGACGAGTGGGTTCGTGTCTGCGGTCCGGGTGACTACGACGATCTGGCAAGGCTCGATCCCGTCGAGCGCAACGGTGACCAGGTCGGGGCGCAGGGTGTAGCGCCGGTCGCCAGCCGGGACGATGGCGATGGCGGTGCCGTCGGCGATGGCCTCGAGTTTGTCCTCGTAGGTCTCGGCCAAGGTAGGACCCACCGGGGCGGGTTCGCTGTCCGATCGGGGTTCGAGCCGCCAGAAGGTGGTCCATTCGAGGCCCATGCCGGTGCAGCCCACGAGTGGTTCTGCGGCAATGTCGCCGGCCGTGACCGCCTCTTTTCCGGCGAGGCGGTGCGACGCGGGCACGAGCAGGACCCGGGCCTCGGAGTACAGGACCGTCACCTCCAGATCCTCGGCTGGGATCGGCAGCGGCATGCGGGTGACCAGGACATCGACCTGCCGCTCCAGCAGCGTGGAGGCGTCCTGCGAGCCGAGGTGACGAGTACGGACGTGGGCGTCGGGACATCGATGGCGCAGGTTGCGCACGGCGGGTGTGATGACGAGATCGTCGACGTACCCGATGGTGATCGTGCGCGACGGCGCCGCGGCCAAGGCGGTCAGGATCGCCTGCTGGGCGCCGTGCAGCAGTTGCTGTGCCTTGGGCAGGAAAGCCGCGCCTGCAGCGGTAAGGCGGCTGCCCTGGGTGGTGCGCTCCAGCAGACGCACGCCGAGAGTGTTCTCCAGGCGCTGGATCTGACGACTCAGGGAAGGCTGGGCAACACGCAGTTCCTCGGCCGCCCGGGCGAAGTTCAGCTGCTCGGCGACGACCGTGAAGTACCGGACCAGCCGAAGGTCCAGATCGGGAAGCATGCCCCCAGACTAGTCCCCCGTTATGCACTTCTTGCATCACGGGGTGCCATGCAGGTCTTGGACGCCTCCGCCGGTCTGGTGGTGTCATACCTGGTATGACCATTGTCTTTGTCCACGGCGTCCCGGTGACCTCTGCGGTCTGGACCCCTCTGATCAGCGAACTGCCCAAGTCCCAGCAGCAGGACGTGGTCCGGCTCTCACCTCCGGGCTTCGGCGCCGCACTTCCTGCAGACTTCGGTGCCACCTTCCTGGACTACCGGGATTGGCTCATTGACGAACTGTCGCAGCTCAGGACCCCGGTGGACCTGGTCGGTCACGACTTCGGCGGCGGTTACGTGCTGGAAGTCGCGATGGCCCGCCCCGACCTGGTGCGCAGCTGGATCAGCGACACCATTGGCGGGTACGAACCGGACTTCACGTGGCATGAGATCGCAAAGACCTGGCAGACGCCGGGGGGTGGGGAACGCCACATCGAGGAAACCTTCTCGGGAGACGCCGCGGAACGGACGGCGCGCATGATCGCGTGGGGCATCCCGGAGCCAGCGGCCGGCCAGGTGGCGCTCGGACAGGGCCCCGAGATGGGCAGAGCCATTCTGTCGCTGTACCGCTCCGTACCCGAGAACATGCTGGCCGAACGCGGGCGCAACCTGCCGGCGGCCGCAGCCCGGCCCGGTCTGGTTCCCGTGGCCACCGACGACCTCACGGCCGGCAGCGTTGCCCTCCGCCACCGCGCCGCCCAGCGCGCCGGCGCCCGTGCCGTCGACCTCGACGCGCTCGGTCACTGGTGGATGCTTCAGGACCCGGCCCGGACCGCACGCATGCTGTCGGACTTCTGGAACAGCCTGTAAAGCGGCACATCCGGAAGCCATCGATCTTGAACACCGCGCAACACGATCACCGAAAGACCGCCATCACCTCATGACCATGCACATCCCCGATCAGACCGGCCGGACCGTCATCATCACCGGCGGCAGCAGCGGCATCGGCAAGGCCACCGCCGCCGCACTGGCCGCGAAGGGCGCACGGGTCATCCTCGCCGTGCGCGACCAGACCCGCGGCCGCGCGGCCGCCGCAGAGATAGGCGGCCTCACCGAGTCACGCCCACTCGACCTCGGGTCGCTGGCCTCCGTGCGTGAGTTCGCCCGCACGGCGGACGGCCCCATCGACTATCTGATCAACAACGCCGGTTCCATGACCGACACCCTGCAGCACACCACCGACGGCTTCGAGAGCCAGCTCGGCATCAACCATCTCGGGCACTTCGCATTGACGAATCTGCTCCTGAGCCAGATCACCAGGCGGGTGATCACCGTGTCCTCCACCAATTACCGCAGCGCGCACATCGACTTCGAGGACCTGCAGTGGCAGCGACGGCCCTACCGGCCGTTCGGCGCCTACGGACAGACCAAGCTGGCCAACCTGCTGTTCACCCGAGAACTGCAGCGCCGCCTGAACAGGGCCGGCTCACCAATCCTGGCCACGGCGGCGCATCCCGGCTGGGCAGCCACCGGATTCACCATGACCACCGGCCAGCGGATCCTTGACCACACCCTCGCACTGGGAACGCGGCTCCTGGCCCAAAGCCCCGAAGGCGGGGCCCGACCGACCCTGCTGGCCACCGTCGGCGACGTCCCCGGCGCCAGCTTCTCCGGCCCCAGCCGGTTCGGGGTACGCGGCCCCGCCGCCCTCGAAGAATTGTCCGGCGAAGCACTCAACGATGACACCGCGCAAAAGCTCTGGGAGGTTTCCGAATGCCTCACTCATATCAAGTTTCCCCTGCCCACTGCCTGAGCGGTCGATCTGACCCGGCTGAGCAGTAGATCGCCAACGGCTATCCCCAGTTCCCGAGACACCTGCGTATTAGCAGCTCCCAGCACCGCACACGCAGCACGATCTTCGCCCGGATCGCCAACCTCGACGATTTCACCGACATTGCGCCTGCCGAAAATTACATCCGTGCAGTTCAAGCGGCGTGTGAGTATTCGTGGAGGATTCCGCCGAGCCGGTCGCGTCAGCGGATGTTCAGGTCGATGATGCGCGCCGGTTCGGCGATCGGAATGGGGACAGCGCGTCGTGGAGCCGCCTGGTCGAGGGCTTGATGAGCGCGATGCTCGTTGTAGAAATGCTCGTATTCGCCCAGTGCGTGGCCTAGCCAGTCGGCCGATCGCCGCACGATGGACCTCGACCATGGTCGAGCTGGTCTCGCCCGAGCTCATCAGCACCAGCGCCCCGGGCATCGCGGCCCTCCTCGTGAGCTGCTTGTCCGGCGACGCACGGGTAAGCCTCGGCCGCAAGTCCCCATCTGCTCAATACTCGCTCCTGCATACTGATTGCAGTAATCGAACTGAACGGGAAGTGACGTGAACGATGCCGCACCGGTCTCGGTGGAGGTGCTGATGCTGCTGGCCGACCACGAGGGTTCATGGTCGTACCGGCGGGCCGCTGTCGCGCCCTTCACGGGAGAGGCTCCTGATGACGGGGTCCGGCGGATCAGCGGGATCCGGGCCGACGACCCTTCCCGTGTCGTCCACTCGACGAGCTGGCGCTATCTGCCGAACCTGGGCCAGGTGGTCCTCACCTATGCGGTGTGCCCCGACCCCGAGCCTGAGGCTACTCGGATCACTCTCGACGACTTGATCATCGCGCGGGGATCAGCCCCGGCCGCGCCAAGCCCGGATCAGATCGAAGAGGCGAACGTGGTCGCCCACGCCATCCAGCACCTCGCCTTTCTGCAGACCACGGATCCCGTGGTCGGGCGCACGCTGGAGCAGTGGCCAGCGATCGCGATGGCCTTGGGGGCTCGTTCGCCCTTCCCCGCCGGAGAGCTCACGGACGTCCGGGCATAGCGGCAGCTTCATCCAGCCGGGCACGGACCCAGGGCACGCTCCGGCCGAGATGCCCGGCCAGGCGCCTCAGGCGCCTCAGGCTCCAGCCTTCTGCGCAGCCACTTGCGGCCAGGCCTTCCCAACCTCTGGACAGCTCAGCCCGCGCAGGAATCCGGGGGCTTCTCGCGGGCAGCACGGGCGCGGATAGACGTTCCCAGTCCTGACTTCCAGTGTTCTGGCCTGCCTCTGTTGTGCCCGATGCACGCCGAACGGTTACCTCGGCGCCTTCGGGCCCGTCATTGCCATGACGGAGTTCGCGCAAGGAAGGTAACAACATGACCGGATCAGGTACGCACGAAGCACTGGCGCGAGCCTTCGAACAGCAACGCGAGCGCCTGGTGGCGGTCGCCTACCGGATGCTCGGGTCGCGGGCGGACGCCGAGGACGCGGTGCAGGAGGCGTGGATCCGGCTGGCGCGACAGGACGAGGCCGCGATCGACAACCTGGCCGGCTGGCTGACCACTGTGGTCGGTCGGGTCTGCATCGACGTGCTTCGCTCGCGTAAGACACGGGCTGAGCTGTCGTACGAAGACCGGCTGCCCGAGCTGGTGGTGGCCGTGGACGGCGGAGCGGCGCCCGAGGACGACGCGATGCTCGCCGAGTCGGTCGGGCTGGCACTGCTGGTGATGCTCGACACCCTCACGCCCACCGAGCGGTTGGCGTTCGTACTGCATGACATGTTCGCGGTGCCCTTCGCCGAGATCGGCGAGATCATCGGCCGGTCCGCCGACGCGAGCAAGATGCTCGCCAGCCGGGCCCGCCGGAAGGTGCAGGGCACGTCGCTGCCGCAGGAGGAGCCGCGGCGGCAGCGCGCCGTGGTCGACGCATTTCTTGCCGCGGCGCGCAACGGGGACTTCGAAGGGCTCGTACGGCTGCTCGATCCGAAGGTGACCTGGCGCACGTACCACCCGCAGGGCGTGCTGACCACGGTCGGGGCGGCCGAGGTGGCCGGTCCGATCCTGCGCGGCATCAAGTCGATGACCTCGGCGCTGGCGGTCCTGGTCAACGGCGAGCCCGGATTCGTGGCCTGGGGTGCGAACGGCAAGGTGCTCGGCGTGGTGGCGTGCACTGTGGTCGACGGCCGGATCGTCGAGCTCCTGACCGTGAGCGACCGCAAGCGCCTCGACACCATGGGTCTGCCCGCGCGACCCGAGTAGCGCACGTCCGTCGCATGGGGTTGTTACGTCTTGGCGAGGTGCTTCGTCGTAGTGGTGCAAGCATCCGAAGACGAAGGAGATCGAGATGGAAACCCGGATCAACCCCATGGTCAACGAGGTCGGGTCGAAGTGGGCCAAGTACATCATCTCGTCGAACAAGGTCATCACCGACTCGGCACTGCCGAAGGCGGTGCAGGAGCTGGTGAAGATCCGCGCCAGCCAGATCAACGGCTGCGGCGGCTGCCTCGACATGCACACCAAGGACGCCGCGGCCGCCGGCGAGAGCATGGTGCGGATCAACTTGGTCGGGGCATGGCGGGAGACGACCGTCTATACCGAGGCGGAGCGGGCGGCGCTGGAACTCACCGAGCAGGGCACCCGCCTCGCCGACTCCAGCGGCGTCACCGATGAGGCGTGGGCGAACGCGGCGAAGCACTTCGACGAGGATCAGCTGATGGCCCTGGTGGCCCTGATCTGCGGGATCAACGCCTTCAACCGGCTGAACGTGATCACGCGGACGCCCGGCGGCGAGTACCAGCCCGGTCAGTTCGGCTGACGCGGACATTCCCCCTCAGAATCGCGGGCGGACCCGGGACGACCCGGGTTTGTTCGTCACCCCCGACATTGGGCCAAGGACACAACTCATGAACATCGCACTATGGATCGTCGCCGGATTACTGGCCGCCGCCTTGCTGGTCAGCAGCGCCAAGCTGTTCGTGCCCAAGGAGAAGATAGCCGGCTTCGGCGCCGCAACCCGATGGGTCGAAGACTTCAGCCCCGGTGCTCTCAAGACCATCGGAGGCCTCGAGTTCCTGGCCGCGGTGGGACTGATCCTGCCCGCCGTACTCGGCATCGCGCCGGTTCTCGTTCCGTTGGCCGCTACAGGTGTGGTGCTGCTGTTTGTTGGCGCGATCATCACGCGCCTCCGTCGTGGCGAGAGAGCAACGGTCGTGGGCGACGTGGTCTATCTCGCCCTGGCCGCTTTCGTGGCGTGGGGCCGCTTCTTCGGCCCCGAGTCCTTCATCGGCTGATGCCCTCGCAGGCCGTCCCCGGGTGTGAGGTTCGTCGTCGGTGACGTGGTTGGTGCACACAGAAAACGAAACTAAGGGAGATCTCCCCCATGATCCTGGTAACCGGTGCCACCGGAAACGTCGGTTCCCACGTCGTCCGCCAGCTCCTGGATGCGGGTGAGAAGGTCCGCGTCATGACCCGCAACCCCAGCGGCCGTGCGTTCCCGGAGCAGGTTGAGGTCGCGACCGGTGACCTGACCCAGCCCCAGAGCCTGACGGCGGCCCTGTCCGGCGTCGAGCGTGCCTTCCTGTTCCCCGTCTTTCAGGGTGTCGACGGATTCCTCGGCGTGGCCAAGCGAGCCGGACTGCGCCACGTCGTGATGCTGTCATCGATATCGGTCACGTGGTCTGTGCCCAGCTGGGTCGGCGAGGTGCACCTGCGGCTCGAACGATCCGTCCAAGCGTCCGGGTTGCCGTGGACCTTCGTGCGGCCTGACGGGCTCACGACCAACGATCTGGTCTGGGCATCCCAGATCATCGACGGCGATGTCGTCCGCGGGCGGTACGGCGACGCCGCGACGGCCCCGGTCGACCCGCGCGACATCGCCGCGGTCGCCGTCCGCAGTCTCCTCGACGGGCGCGCCGGCCAGGGGTACTCGGTGACCGGACCGCAGTCGCTGACCCCGATCGACCGCCTGCGTATCATCGCGGAGACCATCGGACGGCCGTTGCGGTGGGAGGAGCAGTCCGAGGCCTGGTTCCGGGACGAGATGGCCCGCCTCGGCATGCCCGCCCAGGGGATCGACGATTACGTCGACGCGCTCACCGCAAGAGTCGGCAAGACCGCGGAGGTCCTGCCGACGGTCGAACAAGTGACCGGCCGACCGCCCTTCACCTACGCACAATGGGTCGCCGACCACACCGCCGCCTTCGGCACGGCGTCGACCTGACGGATAGGCGGCACCTGCCGGCCGCCAGGTACGTCCCGAGGGACGTGCCCGGCAGCGGTGTCCGCGGTCACTCAAGCTGTTGATGTAGGTGACATGCTCATGACTGGATGCGGAACGACCCCGATCACCTCGACCCCGTCAGCGCGCCGCAGCAGCCCGATGACCGGCAACAACACATGCGAGTGCCCACACCCGGCGCATCGCGCGCGGCGAGGCCGTATCCGCCGCCGTTGCCCTCACTGCTGGCGCAGCACCCGCTCGCGGGACGTCCTCTCGCCGAGGGAACCGGGCCTCCAGCTCGAAGTACTTCAGCATCAAGCCGAAGCCCAACCTGGTCGCTCCCGACTTGTTGGCCAGCAACGCCAACTCCTGCTCATCCAGCGTCCAGCAGTCGAGGAGATCTTCCTAGACGTCGTCTCATTTGGTGAGTCGGCGGTAGCAGATGGGGGCTGCGGCGATGGCGACGAAGGATGCGAAGCGGCCGGCCCGGCGCTCGTAGCGGCGATGCAGGCGGCCAGCCAGGAGACGGTCCGCTCGACGACCCAGCGGTGTCGACCCAAGCGGCTGCTGGATTCGATCCCTCGACGGGCGATACGTGGAACGATGCCGCGGCCGGGCAGGAAGGCTCGCAGATGGGGGTAGTCGTAGCCCTGTCCCCGTGGTGAGCTGGTCTATGAACTGGTCCAGCACCCAACCCTTGAACTTCAGTGAGCTTCTCTGCACCAACTCCCGCGAACAGATGCCCGCAGCAACGGGATGTTGACGACGCCCGGTGATCGCGCTCAGTCTGAGGGGCGGAGATGTGACTTAACGCTTCGGTTGGCGGTTGTGCGCCTGAGTTGGCGAGCTCCGCGCGCAACCAGGCCGTACGCCTGCGTCGCCCGTGCCTGATGGGCCACAATGACCCGCATGTCTGCTATGCCTGAGGAGCACATTGAGGCCGCATCTTCGTCCCGATTCAACGACTACGACCGGATCGCCGAGGGGTACACGGCAGAGAACGAGACCAGCCTCATCCACGCGTACTACGCGCGGCCCGCGATGCTGGAGCTCGCCGGGGATGTGACCGGAAGGCTCATCCTCGACGCCGGCTGCGGCTCGGGTCCGCTGTTCTCCGCGTTGCGCGATCGAGGCGCTCTCGTGACCGGCGTCGACGCGAGCGCCGGGATGCTGGAGATGGCCCGACTGCGGCTGGGTGCCGACGCAGATCTGCGGGTCGTCGACCTGGCCAGCCCACTACCCTTCCCCGACGACGCGTTTGACGACGTCATCGCGTCCCTGGTGCTGCACTACCTGGAAGACTGGGGACCGACACTGGCCGAGCTGCGACGCGTGCTCAGGCCTGGCGGCCGACTCCTCATCTCGGTCCACCATCCATTCGTGGGCGCCCTCCTGCAACACATGGCCGGGGAAAAGCCCACGTACTTCGAGACCCGTAACCGGACCCAAGAATGGACCATGGGCGGGCAGACCGCCCAGATGAGCTTCTGGGACCGCCCGCTGCACGCGATGACCGAGGCCTTCACCACGGCCGGCTTTCGCATCAGCGTCATCAGCGAACCGCCGTTTGTGCCGGAAGCCCGCGAACTCTTCCCCGAGGAGCTCCGCGAGATCACCGGCACGAGGTTCCTGAGCTTCCTGTTCTTCGTTCTCGAAGCCGGCTAACGGCGCCTCGTAACGATCGATTGTCACAGGAGATCGCTCACTCGTTGGAGAGGGCGTCGCGCGAGGCCTGGGCGTGAGCCGCCGAGAGAGGGAATTCGACGTATTCGCACTCCTCGGGAGCTCCGCCGTGAGGGCCGACGGAGAGATTGAGCTGGAACTCGCCGTTGGCAGCCCTGCTGACCACGAGCAACCCGGAGACGAGCCCTGGTTCGCCGTCGATGGTCGTGGCCGGCCATGACTCGTTGATGACCAACAGCTCGTCGTCCATGTCCGGAATTCTAGGGATCTTCCCAGCCTCGACAAGCTCATGATCGCCTGATCTGCGGCATGCCGAGGTCCACTTCGCGGGTGATCTTCAGGAGTCGTTGGGCCTGCTGGCGCTTGTCGTGTAGGTAGCGCAAGGTGAGGTCGATGCCTTCGAGCTCACCCAGCCAGCCCTCGACGACAGCGCGGTCCCGGCGCAGCCGGAGATCGGCTTCGAGCTCCTCAACGCGGGGCAGCATCTTGGGGTTGACGTGCAGCATCGGGCAGCGGATGCAGGCGTGCTCGTGCTGGCAGTCGGTGCCGTAGGGGCGGCCGCAGGAGCCGAGCTCGACCTTGCGCTTGTCGAAGTGCTCCTCGAACTCGATCATCTCGTCCGAGGTGGCCGGTCGGTATTCCTCGCTGGGGCGCAGAGTGCGCCGACGGGCGAGAAAGTCCTGGTAGTGACGGACGACGTCCTCGTCGAAGACCGCGACGTAGCCTCGTGTGGTCTCTAGGTTGAGGTGTCCAAGTAGAGCGGCGCCGATATGGATCGGGAGCCCGTTGTTGACCAGGTCGGTGCGAACAGCCGTCGGAAGTCGTGCGGTGTGAAGGACAGGCCGCGGAAGGCGGGGACGGTCTGGGCGATCTGTTCGCATCGTCGGCGCAGGGTATGCAGGACGGTATTTGTGCTGGTGACACGGCGAACCGATCCGATCTGCCGCTGGAACAGGTAGGGCAGGGGCGCAGTCCAGACTCTCTCGGCGGCGTCATAGCGCGGTAGCAGCGGGATCGGGCCGTGCGCGGTGTGGCGTCGGATGACCATGGCGAGGACGTGGAAGAGCTCGGCCGACATCGGGATGACGCGTTCGCGGTCGCTCTTTGATGGGGTTCCTCTAGTAACTCCTGTCGCACATTCCCCATGCACCCAAGCTGCCCGAATGGCCACTCTCCGCGCCCGAGTCTTCGAGGTTGGTGCAGTCAACTGTGCACTTCCGCTTGCCGCCCAACTGCGGGACGGTCGCCACCGACAGCAGCTCGTCCGACAGCCGGTAGGCGCCCGGGGCCGACGTCAGGCACAGGATCGGGCTGGTGGTGTCGTCGAGGACGACGATGCCGTCCTTCTGCCGCGGGCCAGCCCTGGCTACCTGCACGGTGCGGATGCCGTGCTTGGCGAGCAGCGGGTAGATGTGCTGTTCGACGAGGTAGGCGGTTTCCACCCACTCGTTCCGGCCTGCGCCGTCACGACCACGAGGTCCCGCAGGTCGAACCAGCGCGGGCCGGGCTCGGTGAGCCACCGCAGCAGGATCGCCGTCGAGTCCAGGCCGAGCCCGTACGAAAAGATGATTTTCACGGGGTCTCCAGAGAGGCCCCGCCCCTTGCCGCGGAATGGGGCGTATTGACTTCATTACTTTCAAAGAGAAGAGTGAGGTCGCCCGGAAACAAGGAGGTCGTCGTGCGCCCGAGTACGAAAGTCATCCTGACGCTCATGGGAGCTTTCGTCCTCTTCTTGACGGTCAGCCGTGACGCGGACGGACTCTGGGCCCTCTCGCTCGGCACCTTCCTGACCTGCCTACTCATCGCGTTCGTGTTTCGTGACTCTTCGGACGGCGGTGCCCGCCAAGGCGGGAGTGCCGACCGCGACGGAGGCGCTGGATATGACGGCGGCGGGAGGAACGGAGACGGGGGATTTGGTGGCGGCGGAGACGGGGGCGAGTAAGATCGTGTCTTGACTGGTGATCGCTCGTTGGATCGATCATGGAAGCGTTCCTAGATCAGCTGGTTCCTGACGAGTCATGGGAGCTGTTTCAGCGCGTGATGCCGCTGCCTGCGAAGCGGCCGCAGGGTGGTGGCCGGCGGCGGGCTGATGATCGCCCGATCCTGGCGGCCATCGTGTTCGTGGCCACCACGGGCTGCACGTGGCGGCAGCTGCCACCGGGCTTCGGCGCTTCCTGGCAGACGGTGCATCGCCGCTTCGCTGACCGGAGCAGAGCCCGGGTGTGGGCCAAACTGTATCGGGTCATCCTGGATGAGCTCGGTTCCCGCGGCGAGCCGGACTGGTCGCGGTGTGTGATCGACTCGGTCAGCGTTCGGGCGGCCAAAGGGGGGAGCCTGACGGGCCCGAATCCTGTCGATCGTGGCAAGAAAGGCTCGAAGATCCACTTGATCACCGAACGGACCGGCCTGCCGACCTCTGTCGCGATCAGCGCAGCGAACGCCTATGACAGCCTGGCGTTGGAGCCGCTGGTGCGCAGCATTCCGCCAATCCGCTCCAGAGAGGCGTCGCCGGCCGGGCAAGCTCCACGGTGACAAGGGCTACGACTACCCCCATCTACCGGCCTTCCTGCGCGCGGCATCATCCCGCGTATCGCCCGCCGAGGGATCGAGACCAGTCAGCGACTGGGCCGGCACCGCTGGGTCGTCGAGCGGACCGTCTCCTGGCTGGCCGGCTGTCGCCGCCTGCACCGCCGCTACGAGCGCCGGGCCGACCACTTCGCATCCTTCGTCGCCATCGCCGCAGCCCTCACCTGCTACCGCCGACTCACCAAATGAGACGACGTCTTAGGGGATTGAAGCGCTTCGCGCCATCATGGCCGGGTCAAGGCGAGGGCGGATCGAGGAAGCCGGTGTGAATCCGGCGCGGTCCCGCCACTGTGATCGGCGAGCGGATCCGCGCTCGCCTTCACCCCGATCCTCCCATAAGGGGCGGAATGCCTCGGTTTGAGTGGAGGGCCTCGGCCGCCCGATGAGCCCGGTCGATCACGGTGGCTCGACCGGGCTCGTCGGGTGGAGACGGATCAGGCGAGGTCGAACCGGTCGAGTTCCATGACCTTGGTCCAGGCTGCAACGAAGTCGGTCACGAACTTGTCGCGGGCGTCCTGGCTGGCGTAGACCTCCGCGAGGGCTCGTAGCTGGGAGTTGGAGCCGAAGATGAGGTCGACCGCGGTGGCGGTCCACTTCACCTCATCGGTGGCCACGTCGCGGATCTCGTACACATCCTCCTCGGAGTCCGATGCCTTCCACCGGGAGCCCGGGGAGAGCAGGTTGGTGAAGAAGTCGTTGGTGAGCACGCCGGGCCGGTCGGTGAGGACGCCGTGCTGGGTACCGCCGAAGTTGGCTCCGAGGGAACGCAGGCCGCCGACAAGGACGGTCATCTCGGGCGGGGTCAGGTTGAGCATGTAGGCACGATCGACGAGCAGCACCTCCGGTTGGATCTTCTCGCCGGAACGCAGGTAGTTGCGGAACCCGTCCGCCTGCGGCTCGAGGACCCGGAAGGTCTCGACGTCGGTCTGCTCCTGAGTGGCGTCGGTGCGGCCCGGGCGGAACGGCACCGTCACTGCCACGCCGGCCTCGGATGCCGCCTTCTCGACGGCGGCCGAGCCGGCCAGCACGATCAGGTCGGCGAGCGAGATCTTCGCGCCGCCGGCCTCGTTGAACTCGCGCTGGATGCTCTCGAGAACGTCCAGGACCGTCGCGAGTTGCTCGGGCTGGTTGACCTCCCAGCTGCGCTGCGGCTCCAGACGGAGCCGGGCGCCGTTGGCGCCGCCGCGCTTGTCGGTGGATCGGAAGCTCGCGGCGGAGGCCCAGGCGGTGGAGACCAGTTGAGCGGTCGCGAGGCCGGACTCCAGGACCTTCGCCTTGAGGGAAGCGACGTCGGCGTCACCCACGAGTTCGTGGTCGACGGCCGGCACCGGGTCCTGCCACAGCTGCGGCTCGGCGATCCACGGTCCGAGGAAGCGGCTGACCGGACCCATGTCGCGGTGCAGCAGCTTGTACCAGGCCTTGGCGAAGGCCAACGCGAACTCGTCGGGGTTCTCCAGGAAGCGGAGGGAGATCTTCTGGTAAGTCGGGTCGACGCGCAGAGCCAGGTCGGTCGTGAGCATCGTCGGCTTGTGCCTCTTCGACGGGTCGTGGGCGTCCGGTATGATCGCCTCGGCGTCCTTCGCGACCCACTGCTTCGCGCCGCCGGGGCTCGTGGTGAGCTCCCACTCGTGGCCGAAGAGGATCTCGAAGAAGCGGTTGCTCCACTGCGTCGGCCGGTCGCTCCACGTCACCTCGAGACCGCTGGTGATCGTGTCACCGCCCTTGCCGGTGCCGTAGGTGCTCAGCCAGCCCAGGCCCTGCGCCTCCAGCGGCGCGCCCTCGGGCTCCGGCCCCACGTGGCCGTCGGCGATGCCGGCGCCGTGGGTCTTGCCGAACGTGTGGCCGCCGGCGATGAGAGCGACAGTCTCCTCGTCGTTCATCGCCATCCGCCGGAAGGTCTCGCGGATGAAATGCGCCGCCGCAGCCGGGTCCGGGTTGCCGCGGGGACCCTCCGGGTTGACATAGATGAGACCCATCTCGGTCGCGCCGAAGTTCGGCACCATCTCGGTGTCGGTGGCGTAGCGCTCGTCACCGAGCCAGGCGTCCTCCGGACCCCAGAAGATCTCCTCTGGCTCCCAGACGTCCTCGCGGCCGAAGCCGAAGCCGAAGGTCTTGAAACCCATCGACTCCAGGGCGACGTTGCCGGCGAGCACGAGCAGGTCGGCCCACGAGATCTTCTGGCCGTACTTCTGCTTGACCGGCCACAGCAGCCGGCGGGCCTTGTCGAGGTTGGCATTGTCGGGCCAGCTGTTGAGCGGAGCGAAACGCTGAGCGCCATCGCCGGCCCCGCCGCGACCGTCGTGGATGCGGTAGGTGCCCGCGGCGTGCCAGCTCATCCGGATCATGAGCCCGCCGTAGTGGCCGAAGTCGGCCGGCCACCAGTCCTGCGAGGTGGTGAGCACCTCGATGATGTCCTGCTTGAGGGCCTCGACGTCGAGCTTCTCGAACTCCTTGGCGTAGCTGAAGCCCTCTGCCAGTGGGGTGCCCTTGGACGAGTGCGCGCGCAACACCGAGAGGTCGAGCTGGTTCGGCCACCAGTCCCGGTTCGTGCGCGGACGACCGCCGGTCTTCGGAGTCGGCGAGTCGATTGCCGGGTTCTCGCTCTCGCTGCCATGCGCGGTCACGGAGTCATGCGCGACCGGGAAGCCGGCCGCCGCCTTCTGGTCCACGCCCTGCGCGCTGGAGGGGGCGTTGTTCTGGGTGTCGCTCATCTGCTTCCTCCGAACTGCCGGATCACTGGGCAATGCGTCTAGTCGCACAGTCGGGTAGGTGCCCCCATAGCCGACCTCCGCCTCGTCGACCACGAAGCCCTGGTCATACGAGGCGGTGAGACAGGGGCGTGGCCGACGGCGCAGTCGACGTCCGCGATCGCACCGCAGGAGAGGCACACGAGATGGTGGTGGTTGTCCCCCACCCGTGACTCGTAGCGGGCGGTCGTACCGGCGGGCTCGATGCGCCTCACCAAACCGGCGTTGGTCAGCGCACGCAGCACGTCGTACACCGCCGGGTGGGAGACCCTGGAGAGCTCGGCACGTACCAAGGCGATCACCGTGTCGGTGTCGACGCGCGCGTGGTCGCGCAGCGCGGCGAGCACCGGCAACCGCGGCCGGGTCACGCGCAACGAAACCGCTCGCAACTGCGCCTCGAAGTCAGACGCCATATGGCCAACATAGCCGCCCCCTTCGAAGAGCAGATACGCGGCCGTGCCCTGCCGTCTGGCTGGCAGCTTCGACCAGGGGTCGTGCAGGCGAGCACGTGCTCGCGCTTGTGGCTGCAGGCCAGGCGGTCATAGACAGCGCAGGCGACCGGGTCGGCGTCAAGGGCAGGGGCGAAGTCCGCGGGCTCGACCACAACAGGAGGCTCGGCATCGAGTTCCACCTCGGCCGATTCGGTCGGACAAGGACAACCCCGTCCACTGATCCATTCGCGAGGGCGCCCGGCCTTTCCCCCCAGGGCATGAAGGCAGCCGCTTTGTCGGTGGCCGCCTCTATGCTGTCGCCGGCGGCCGTTCACGCTGGTCTGCGTCCAAGCCCCGGGCGGCCACGTCGCCTGGTGGCGACGAGGACAAGGTGCGGAGCTCCGCGTGCGACGCACTCCGCCCTGTCCGGGATCCTGCGGTGGGGTGACGTGGGCACCTCGCCGAGGAAACACGATCATGCCGTCTGACAACCGCAAGCGCACGATCCGCGCCTTCACACCCATCACGTGCCCTACGCCGTGGCCGCCCGGCTGTACTGCTTCAAAACTCGCATGTACGGTCTGAGCTGGGTTTCTACGCCCGGCTTATGCGGCTCGGCGGTACCCGTTGATCGCGCCGCCGAGCATTTCGCGGCGTTCGATCCGGCCTTCCTTCGGCACCATCCTGTTCGTCTTGATCGCGTGGTCGTTGCCCTCGCGCCTGGTGAGGTCGGTGGCCGTTGTAGTGACCGACACCCTCGTCCAGGGTGTCGTTGAACCACCGGACTCGCCGTGGTTCAACGACACCCACTCGATAGCCGCACGAATCTCACCCGGATGAGCCGCCCGGGCGCAGGTCCGCCTCTGGAGTCAGGAGAGGGGCCAGCCCGCGACCGGGCCCGCCGACCAGTGGTTCGGGCCGGTCGGCCACGTCTGGGACGGTGTCTGCTGCCTGAGCACGCTCTCCTCAGCCGTGCCCACGGCGCAGCGCGTGCCGTGCGGCGGCACCTTCAGCGAGATCAAGTACTCGTCGAAGATGTCCGTCTGGCACTTGTCCTTGCCGTAGATACGGTGCCCCCAGCCCTCGTACGTGAGCAGCACCGCCTTGGACCCGAGCTGGCGGGCCGCGTTGGCGGACCATATCCACGGGGTGGCCGGGTCGTGCAGGGAATTGCCGAGCAGCAGCGGGGCGTCGCCTGTGTAGCGCAGCGCGTGCGGCGTGTTGGTGGTCGGGTAGTTCATGCAGATCGGCAGATCGTCGATCGGATACGGGTGGTACCGCGTGTCGGGCGCGAGCTGGTTGGAGACGCGCATGAGTGCGGCGTACTCCGAGTAGCTCCGCACCTGGAGGTTGTAGTCCTGGCAGAGCACCGCGGTCGGCAGATACGCGACGTCACCCTCCACGGGCTGCCGGCCGGACAGCGGGGGCACCCACTCCGGCGGCGGCCCACCGTTCAACCAGTTGATCACCTCGCTCAGCAGCCGCCAGGCCGGCCCCTCGGTGCCCAGTGCGGCGTTGTAGATGACCTGCAACTCGGTCATCGTCTGGCCCGTGCTCGGGTACTTCAGCTCACCGCGCCGCGCCTTCTCCCGCAGGTCCTTCCAGATCGCACGGATGTCACGTCCATGCAGGACGCAACTGGTGTCCTGCTCGCACCAGCCGACGAACTGGTCGAAGGCGTCCTCGATGGCGATCGCCTCGGTGGCCAGGAAGCCCGCGACACCGAGGCTGTGGTCCATGTTGCTGTCGAGCCCGAGGGCCCGGACGCGGTCGGGGAACAGCTCGGCGTACATCTGGCCGATCAGCGTGCCGTACGAGATGCCGTAGTAGGTGAGCTTCTCCTCACCCAGGGCGGCGCGCAGCGCGTCCAGGTCACGGGCGACGTCGACGGAGTCGACGTGGTCGTACAGCGGGCCGGTACGAGCGCGGCAGTCGGCGTGCAGCTCCTTGGTGAACGTGTTCCAGGCGTCGAAGTCGGCCTGGCTTCTCATGACGGTGTGCGGCATCCGGTTGTACACCGACGCCGAGCAGATCACCGGGTTGCTGCGCCCCACGCCCCGAGGGTCGAACCCGACGATGTCGAACCGCCGCTGCAGTTCCTCGGTGTAAGACCCTGGGGCGCCGTACACAGCCTCCACCCCGGACCCGCCCGGACCGCCGGGGTTGATCACCAACGAGCCGATTCGCGCGGCCGGATCCGTGGCCTTTCGCCGCGCGACGGCGATGTCGACCTTCGCCCCGTTCGGCTTCGACCAGTCGATGGGCACGCTCAGCTTGCCGCACTCGGCGGAGGGCTCCTCCTCACAAGGCGTCCAGGTGATGGTTTGCGTCGTGATGACCTCGGTGTCCGCACTGGCCGTCGAGACAGGTAAAACCGTCGCCATTGCCAGGAGGGCGGCCAACCAGGAGGCTCTTTTTCGCACGATGCTCCACTCTCCAGTCGATCTTCTATTGGAGCGTGCGACCGTAGCAGATCACCACATATCGGAAGGCAGAAACAGGAAAGAATGGCGGCATTTCCCCTGAGTGGGCGTTTGATTCCGCGCGTTCTGTCTGGTCGTGAGGCGCCTCGCCGGGCTGGGGTGGATTCGCCGGTGAGACGGCGGGTTATCAGGTCGATCATGGCAACGTGGATCATTGCTTCGGAGCGTGTCGGCAAGGCTTCATAGTCGTGACCAGGCGGCGGTGAAGCATCAGCCAGCCGAGGGTCCGCTCGGCCACCCAACGCCGCGCCGGGGTGGCGAATCGCCTGGTGGCGGGGTCGCGGCGGACGACTTCGACGTCGACGCCGAGGGCGGCACCTGTACCGCGTCAAAACTCATCACACAGAGCCGACCCGCTGGTTCACCACCTGCCTCAGTGGCGGTTCTCGGCTGCCTTTGGCGAGGCCTTCGCCGGGTCTACTCTCCCCTCCGCGACGGTGATGGTGGTGGCGAGCAGTGCCAGGACTGCGGCGGGAACGCCGAGTAAGGTGACCGACAGCCACTCCTGGGCCAGACCTCCGAGTCCACCACCGACCGCTACACCGAAGTAGATCGCGGAGGAGTTGAGACCAAGAAGCATGGGTGCCGAGGCGGGTGCGAGGGTCACCAGCCGGTGTTGCTGCACCACCGAGGCCATTCCGTCGGTGATGCCCCAGATGGCGGCCCAGACGCTCGCAATGGCCAGGTTGCTGACCATGAGTGGGCTGATCGCGAGCAGTACGGTACCGCCGGCGAGTGCTCCGACTGCGACCCCGAGTACCGCACGCTTGTCCACGAGATGGCCGGCGAAGAGGTTGCCAACCAGGACTCCGACACCCCAGACGAACAGAATCATGGTGAGGGCCTGGGAAAACGATCCGGTCGTGGCGCTGGCCGTCACTGCTCCGATGTAGGTGTAGACGGCGTAATGTCCGGCCATCACCAGCAGCGTCACGACCAAAATGGACAGCACCTTGGGCTGGCGCAGCGGAGCCAGGCGGGCCACAAGGCTTGTCGCCGGCAGCACGACCTTGGGCAACGCTACCGAGATGCCTACCACGGCAACGACGCCAAGGGCGGCGACCGCCCAGAGCGTGAGGCGCCAGTCGATGCCGCCGATCAAGTTGCCCAGCGGCATGCCGAGCGCGGTGGACAGCGTCAACCCACCGATGACCAACGCCATGGCACGCCCCCGGCGTTCGGGGGGCGTGATAGTGACAGCTGCACTCGACGCGGTGGCGGTGATGGTGGCCGCCCCGGCTGCCGTGAGAATCCGGGCTAACAGCGCGATCGGGTAGCTCGGGCTGAGCGCGGTGGCGACGTTGCCGACGACGAACACGATCAGCGCCAGCTGCAAAACCTTGCGACGATCCAGTGGGCTCAGCAGCCAACTCAGAATCGGCGCAGCCACAGCGAGCGTCAGTGCGAACACGGTCACCAGCTGGCCGGCTGCCGGGACGCTGACCTCAAGGTCGGCGGCGATGGCCGGCAGGAGACCGGCCATCACGAACGCGTCGGTGCCGACCGCGAAGGTCGCCAGCGCCAGCGGCAGCAACGGTCTCACGAGGGGAGCGGATCCCTTTGGCTTCGGCTCGCCGATCCCGGTGTGATTCAATCCTGGTCCCCGGCCTGTTGGGACAGGCTGAACTGCACGCCCTGATCATCTGTGCAGTGGGCGTAGGCACCAGAGGGGATGCTGACCGGATCTTCTGCCGTGCCACCGAGTTCGCGTACCCGAGCGACGGCGGCGGTGATGTCGTCGACGGCGAAGAAGATACGCGGGTGTCGTGACGAATCGTCGTGCGGCGATCCGCCCATGGGCTCGGGCCCCTGGATCATCGAGTAGCCCGGGAAGTTGCCCTCGTAGAACGTCCAACCGAACAGCGAGCCCCAGAACCGCTGGGTTGCCTCGATGTCGGTGCTCGGCAGCTCGAAGTACGTGACCTGTCCACTCATGAGCTTCCTCCTATGTCAGCCTGCTGACATAGGAGGATATGTCAGAATGCTGACGTGGAGCAAGAAGAGATCGTGGGCGACCTTGACCAGTCGGTGGGCTACGTCCTCAAGCAGGTGCAAGCCTCACTGCACACCGCGATGGACGAGGTGCTGCGTCCACTGGGTCTCACCGTCGCCCAATACGCATGCCTCGAACTGCTCGGACAGCATCCGGGCCTGTCCAACTCCGAACTCGCCCGCCGCGCCTTCGTCACCCGCCAGTCGATGAACCTCGTACTTCGTCGGCTACAAGAGCGGGGCCTGCTCACCAGGCCTGCTCACGCCGCTCATGGACGGGCGCTGCCAACCGAACTCACCCGAGCCGGACAGTCGACGCTGCGCGAGGCCAGTGTCGCCGTGCGCGCCGTCGAACAGCAGCTGTTCTCACCGCTGTCCCAGGCGCAGCAGCGTCGGCTACGAGAGGAGCTCGCCGCCTGCGCGGCCGCTGCGATCGCCAACTAATTGACTCGCCACCCGCCCCAGAACGGCATCGCGCATGCCCTGGCCCACCTCATCACCAAACGCGGCTGGACCACCCGAGACGAACCCCGCTGACCAGCGGCTCGCGGCGGCCGGCATGTGGTGGCTGCACCGCCGCAACAGCGCCCGCGCCGCAAGCACCGACACCTCGGCCCGCCTCGCGGCGACCTGCGCGTCCCGGCCGCCGCCCGGGACGAGCACGCCGTACGGTCGATCAAGGTCCGGGCGTGCGTCCTGCGGTGGCCGGGTCTCTCCACGCCGGCCCTCGCCGACTGGCTGAGTGAAGGCGGCCTCCGCAGCTGACCGTTCCCGCAGCACGGATACGACGGACTTCGCAGCGCGTAGTAGGTCGCTACGGATCGGCATCGGACGCCACGCACGCCCGGCGTTGGGGGTGTCACGAAAACTCCCGGACCCGCGCATGGCCGGGTTCGCGGCAGTGATCATTGTGGTTCTCATCGCGTTGTGCCGTGTTCGCGGCGACCGCGCGAGCCGCGTGGTCGCCGGGGCTCATCAGTCGTGGGCGGGGCCGGCGCCGCCCCGAGCCTGGCGGCGCTCGACGCGGCGCTGATCGGCGAGGTGAGCTTCGTGGAGAGCCGCCAACGCGCGAGTCGTGGTGCGCGAGCCCGGGTTCACTACCGCGACCCAGCCGTATGCGCCGTAGAGCGGGTGTGGGAGGAACGTGTCCGTCTCGCTGAAGTCGACAGTCGATTCCTCGATCGACTCGGGCGGGTATCCGAGGAGGTCGGTGAACAGCTGTGATCCGACGTGGATGTTCAGGCGCCACCGGTCGGGCGCATCGAGGCGCGATTCGACGTCATCCGGGTAGTCCTTCGTGACGATCGTCGCGTAGGGCTGCCTGTTCCGCGGAACCTCGCCATCTGGGGCGTAGTAGAAGAAGAAGTCCCCCCAGGAGATCTCGGGGTGCTCGCTTCCTGATTGGGGTGCGAGCTCCAGCACACCGACGTAGCTCCTGATCTCTGTGAGAATCTGTTCCAAAGTCATGGTTCAAGTGTGAACTTGAAGTGCTTATGGAGGGTTGGGATCGTGGAAGCGACCATCGTGTCCGCGGCCCAGGCGTATACGACGAGCAGTCTGGCCGCAGCCACCGGCTATTCCGTCCAACAGATTCGCGACCTCGAACGCCTCGCCGTCATACCTCCCGCCATCCGGCAACCCAATGGGTACCGTCGCTTCGGTTCCGAGCACGTCACAGCCTTGCGCGCCTACCGCAATCTCGCGATCGCCGTCGGCCCGGTCGTGGCTCGCAGCACGATGCGAGAAGCACAGACCCTGCCGTATGACCAGGCGATCGCCAGTATCGTCGCACTTCACGTCGCACTGGCTCGGTCCCGTGACGACAGCATCGCAGCCCTCCAGGCGCTCGACGGCATCGTCGAGGAGGACACCCGCGACGCGGCGCCCACGCCCGCCGATTCGATGAGCATCTCGGAACTGGCGAACGCGATCGGCGTGCGCGCCTCCACGCTCCGCTTCTGGGAACAACAGGGCCTCGTCACCCCCGAACGCACCGCCGGGCTCAACGTGCGGCACTACCCGCTCGCAGCGATCCGGGAAGCGCGAATCGTTGCTGCGCTACGCGCCGGCGGCTACCGCATCCCCGCAGTACAAGCGGTGATGAGGTCCCTCCGGAGGATCAGCGACACCGACGACGTCCGCGCCGCGCTCCAGAACCGACTCCGGACAGTCGCGAGCCAATCAGAAGCGCTACTCCGAGCCGGCACCGACATCGCCGACCTGATATCGCGTTGAGCGGACCGGCCCTACCAGGCGTCCACAACCTTGCGGGTCAATACAGCTAGAAAGCGGCGCGGATCCGCTCCCTGCCGACGACCTCGACGCCGATGCGCGGCATCCGCAACACGCCGTCCTTGATGAACAGCACCGCGAAGCACTTGTGTCACACACGTGCCCGCGTCGGTGAACGACCGTGACAAGGGGATCAGCGGATGGCGGGTCGACCCGGCGAACCGGGTCGACCTCGACGAGCCGGTCATCACGGAAGCGTCAGCAACATCCTGATCAGCAAGCCCGTGCCTGCTCCTCACGCCAGGCCGGCTCAGCCCTCAACCTACGCAGCCTCTAAGTGTTAGGCCGCCTTTCAGTTATCTGCTACGTTGGGCCCCGACGATCTGATCATGGAAGGGGATACGGGATGACGGAGGCGCCGAAGTTGTCGCTGGAGATGCGGCGGGACGGACTCGACCCGGTCGAGGAACTGACCCGGGCTCGGGACGGTGAGGGTGTGGTGCAGGTGGTGACGCCGTTCGGCCAGCCCGCGTACCTGGTCCTCCGGCACGGGGATGTGCGCGAGGTGCTTTCGGATCCGACCCGGTTCAGCAACGCCGTGACACCGTTCGCCGCGGCCGGTGAGATGAGCCAGGAAGAGCAGGACAAGCTGCGGGCCGGGTTTCTGCTCGCGTTCGACCCGCCGGAGCACACCCGGTTGCGGCGGATGCTCACCCCGGAGTTCACCATCCGTCGGATGCGCCGGCTCGAGCCGCGCATCGTGGAGATCGTCGAGGCGGCGCTGGACGATCTGGAGCGGGCCGGCAAGCCGGCCGACCTGGTGTCGCACTTCGCGTTGCCGGTGCCGTCGCTGGTGATCTGCGAGTTGCTGGGAGTGCCGTACGCCGACCGCGCCGAATTCCAGGAACGTTCCGTTCGCCTGTTGGACATCTCGTTGCCGGTCGAGGAACAGACCGCGGCGCTGCGGGAGAACCGCGCCTACATGGCCGGCCTGGTCGCCCGCGCACAGGCCGACCCGGGCGAGGACATGCTGGGCATGCTGGTGCGCGAGCACGGCGACGATCTGAGCACCGACGAGCTCAACGGCATCGCGGCCCTGCTGCTGCTCGCCGGGCACGAGACGACCTCGAACATGCTCGGCCTGGGCACCCTGGCCCTGCTGCGACACCCGGACCAACTCGCCGTGATCCGCGAGGATCCGACGCGGGTCGAGCCCGCCATCGAGGAACTGCTGCGCTGGCTGTCCATCGTGCACTCGCCGTCACCGCGTACGACCACGACGGATGTGGAGATCGCCGGCCACGTCATCCCCGCGGGATCGCTGGTGCTCCTTTCGCTTCCCGCCGCCAACCGCGACGGTGGCCACATCGAGAACCCCGACACCCTCGACATCACCCGGGGCGCCCCCGGACACATCGCCTTCGGCCACGGCGTGCACCACTGTCTCGGCGCGCCGCTGGCACGAATGGAGATGCGCATCGCCTTCCCGGCCCTCCTGCGACGCTTCCCCAACCTCACACTCGCGGACGAGCAGGCCGACTTCCGGGTCTTCAGCACCGTCTACGGGTTGAACTCGCTACGGGTGACCTGGTGAGAGCCGACGCAGCCCGCAACCATGAGCGCATCGTCGGCGCCGCGGTCCTGGCGTTCGAGGAGATCGGGCCGCAGGCGACGCTCGAGGAGATCGCCGCACGCGCGAACGTGAGCGTGATGACGGTCTACCGCCGCTTCCGCTCGCGTGACCAACTCGTCCGGGCCGTCTTCGACCATGTCCTCACCACCGAGCTCCAGCCCATGACAGCGGTACACACCGACGACCCGTGGCAGGACCTCACCGGGATGCTCGAGGCCGTCACCGAGGTACTCGCCCGGCGGCGGGTCATCATCTCACTCGCCCACGAGTTCGTGACGTTCGCGAACGAGAGCACGCAGCTCTTCATGCAGGCCCTCGAACCCATGCTGTGCCGGGCCATCGACGCCGGCGTGGTGCGACCGGAACTGCTTCCTCGCGATCTGACCGTGATCACCGTCATGAACCTGGCCACGGTGCACCCGGGAGATCCCCAGGGCGAGGACCGCAGGCGCTACCTCGCGCTGCTCATCGACGGACTGCGCCCATCACCGGTCACCCTGCCCCCACCCTCACCGCATGACTTCTTCGAGCCACCCGGCGCCGACGAACCGGCGCCCTAACCACTCGAAGCTCAGAGCACCGATATCCCTCTCTCCAGAGCCGGCTCCATCTCGCCCGTGCCGGACTACACGCACTGGATGCCGCCGCGGCCCGCGACCGTGTCTTCGCCGGCGTTCACCTCGCCGGGCGTCGCGGCTCACCCCACCCGCTGGAGCACGTACGGCTTGCGTTCGTGCACGGAATGACCAACCTGCTGTGGATCGCCGCCGCCGTCGCGCGCTGCGGAATCGTCGTCGCCCTCGTTGGGCTGCCGCGCGGCTCCAACAGCGTTCCACCACCGAACCGACACCGAGGAGGCCGACATGGAAATAATCGTCGACCAGGACAAGTGCACCGCGGGCGGCCTATGCGTCATGGCCGCGCCGGAGGTCTTCGACCAGCGCGACGAGGACGGCATCGTGGTGCTGCTCGACGCCAACCCGCCCGCTGGCCACCACGAGGCCGTCCGCGAGGCCGTCATGATCTGCCCCGCCGCGGCCATCCGGCTGAAGGAGGATCGGTGAACGGTGTCCTGGTCATCGGCGCTTCTGTCGGCGGTCTCACCGTGGTGGAGGCGCTGCGCCGGAAGGGCTATGGCGGGCACATCCGGTTGGTCGGCGACGAACCGCATCTGCCCTACGACCGGCCACCGCTGTCCAAGGAGATCCTCACCGGCAGGTGGCCGATCGAACGGGCTCTGCTTCGCGACCGTGAGCAGTTGGACGACCTCGACGTCGAGTTGGACCTCGGCCGCCGAGCCGAACAGCTCGACCTCGAGGCCCGTACGGTGTGCCTCGATGACGGGCGCCACCTGCGGTACGACAGCCTCGTCATCGCCACCGGCCTGGCCCCACGCCCGCTGCCGTTCCAGCCGGCTGTAGCTGGCATACACACGCTGCGAACCGTGGACGACGCCCTCGCGCTGCGCCGGGAACTGCCCACGGCGCGGCGGGTCGTGGGCATCGGCGCGGGCGTGCTCGGCTGCGAGATCGCCGCCGCAGCCCGCTCCCTCGGCCGTCAGGTGACGCTGATCGACCCTCTGTCCGTGCCGATGGCCCGCCAGATCGGCGGGGAACTCGGCGCCCGCATCGCGGCGATGCACCAACGACGTGGCGTTCACCTGCGCATGGGAGCCGGTGTGTGCGGCTTCAACAGCGTGAACGGGCGCATCGGCGCGGTCGAGTTGGCCGACGGCGAGGTCGTCCCCACAGACCTGGCGGTCATAGCCGTCGGCTCCGTCCCGGCCACCGACTGGCTGACCAGCAGCGGACTGACGCTGAGCGACGGCATCGCATGCGACGCATACTGCCGCGCCGCGCCCGACGTCTACGCGGTCGGCGACGTGGCCCGCTGGCGCCACCCCGTCACCGGGGTGAGCACCCGCCTGGAGAACCGCACCAACGCCACAGAACAGGCGATCACCGTTGCCGCCAACATCCTGCGGGCCGATCGCCCCTACACCCCGACGCCGTACTTCTGGACCGATCAGTACGACACGAAGATCCAGGTCCACGGCGTCATCGCTCCCGACAGCCGCATCCGGTTGATCGAGGGCGACGCAGCCGCCGGGCGCTTCGTCGCCCTCGCGGAGAGCGGGGACACCGTCACCGCCGCGATCGGCTGGAACCATCCCCGCGGCGTCCGTACCGCACGCCGACGTCTGGTCATGGACCCCTGATCCCGGCGCGGCGGTCAGACCCGGCCCAACAAGAGCTGCTCGTCCTGGCTCACCGCGTAACGGCGACACCTACGCGCGCCCCTTCTTCGCCCAGGCGCGGAGGACCGTGGCGGCGGCCAGTGTGTCGCGACGGGTTTGGCTCCGCGCGGCCCGTCGGCGCGGTGGGGTGGACCGCCGAGGCCGTGCCGTACCGCTCCAGCAGGCTCTTCTGAGCCCGATCACCGTCGCCGGCCCGCTGACGCCCGCAGGCCACAGCCGCCTCCCGCCACGACGTCCGCCCTTCAAGAACACCATACCTGTGGTACCACACTTGAGGTAGTTTGCCTCCATGGCGAATAGAGATCGGCGAGACCGGCTACGGGACGCGGCCATCGAGGTGCTGGCCGAGCAGGGTGGACGCGGGCTGACGCACCGTGCGGTGGACGCTGCCGCGGGTGTGCCCCCCGGCACCACCAAGAACTACTTCCCGACCAGGCAGTCCCTGCTGCAGGCGATCGCCGGGCGGTGCGTCGAGCTCTACCGCGATCTCCCCAGACCGGCGATCACCGACCGGGCGACGCTCGTGGCCATGATGGGCGCGCTGCTGGCCGACGCCGCAGGCTCTGGCCGGCAGCGGCTGCTCGCCTACCTCGAACTCCATGCGGAGGCGGCCCGCGCGCCCTGGCTGGCCACCATCCTGGACGACATCGCGGCGGCCGACCTCACCGTCTTCGAGGAGGCGCAGGGGGCCGCCGGGCTAGCGGTCACACAGGAGCGTGCCGCCGCCGTCACCCTGGCCATGCAAGCCGCGATCCCGCACCTGCTCGCCGGCGGCCCCCACACCCTGGCGACCGCGGGCCTGGACGATCCGGACCGCTTCGCCCGCGACCTGCTGGACGCGGTCTACGGTCGAGAGGCACGGAGTGAGAAGTACGCTCATGGCCACTGACCCGTTCCGCGCCGTGGTCGCCGGCCGCCTCTGCCTCAACCTGCTTTCCTCGGCACGGGCCCGGGAATCAGCCAGGAGCGGCCGACCCGCCGCCACTCGACCTGCGGCACAGGCCAGGCCAGGCCAGGCCGGGTCGGGTCGGGTCGGGTCGGGTCGGGTCGGGTCGGATGTGGCCAGCTGCATGCGCTGCCGCGTCATCCACCTCGCATGGCCGAGCGCGACGGCACGGGGGGCGATCTCGGTCACCGTCACCAGCTCACCCGGCTTCGCGAGCGCCGCCTATGATCATGCAGATGAGTGACATCACCGGCCCGCCGATCGCCCGAGTGGACGTGGTGCGCGACGTCCACCACGGCATCACGCTCGAGGATGCCTACCGGTGGATGGAGGAGGACGGCGAGGAGTTCCACCGCTGGCTCGACGGCCAGGCCGGCCATGCCCGCGAGCAGCTGGACAGCCTGCCGCGCCGGGAGGAGTTGCTGACCCGGATCCGCGAGTTGGGCGGAGCGCTCTCGCAGTACTCGAACTTCACGCCGGCGGGCGACAGCATCTTCTACCTGGCGCGCGAACCGAACGCCCGCGTACCCGTGCTGATGGTGCGTGGGCCCGAGGGAGCGAGCAGGGTCCTGTTCGACCCGGACACCGTGCCCGGCGAGGCGCACCACGCCATCGACTGGTACGTGCCCTCCCCCGACGGCCGCCACATCGCCTGCGCCGTCTTCCCGTCCGGGTCGGAGGAGAGCACGATCCAGGTCATCGACGCCGGCTCCGGCGCCATCCTGGAGACGATCCCGCCCACGGCGCGCTTCGCCTTCCTGAGCTGGCTGGAGGACGGCCGGTCGTTCGTCTTCCACCGCTACGTGGCTCCCCCGGCGGGCGCCCCGCCGGAGGAGCGCCGCCTGGACAGCCGTTCCTTCCTGCACCGGCTGGGCACCGACCCGGCGCAGGACCAGGTGGTGCTGGCGCGCGGGCTCAACCCCCACGTCGAGCTGACCCCGCAGGATCGGCCCTTCCTGGTGGTGCCGCCGCACGGCGAGTGGATGCTGGCGATCGTCTCCCACGGCGCACTCGGCCCCTGGACCAGCGAGCAGTTGAGCGACTGCTCGCTGTACGTGGCGCCACGAGCCGGGCTCGCCGATCCGGCCACCTGCCCGTGGCGGAAGGTAGCGGGCGTGGCGGACGGCGTGACCGCCTTCGCCACCAGCCACGACACCCTCTACCTGGTCTCCCATCGGGACGCGCCCCGCTCCCACGTGCTGGCCGTTCCGCTTGCCGTACCGGATCTGTCCCGAGCCCGGGTGGTCGTGCCCGCGGGTGAGCGCGTGGTGGAGGCGGTGCGGGTCGTCGGCGACCGGCTGCTGGTGCGCGATCTCGACGGTGGCGTCCATCGGGTACGGCATGCGCCCCTGTCCGGCGGCGAGCCCGCCGACCTCCCGATGCCGGTGGAGGGCGCCATCTGGGAGTGGACCACCCACCCGGAACGGCCCGAAGCCCTGCTGCTGGCGGCCGGTTGGACAGACGCGCCGCGGCTCTACCGCTACGACGGCGAAACCCTCGAGGACACCGGGCTGGCGCCCCGCTCACCGGTCGACTTCGGCGGCGTGCACGCCCGCATCCTGCACGTGCCCGCGAGGGACGGAACACAGATCCCGCTCACCGTCATCCACCGCAAGGACCTGGAGCTGGATGGCGACAACCCGGCCCTGCTCACCGGCTACGGCTCCCATGGGGTCACCGACCTGCCGTGGTTCCGTCCCGAGATGCTCGCCTGGTACGAGCGCGGCGGCGTCTACGCCATGGCACACCTGCGCGGTGGCGGCGCCTACGGCCGGGAGTGGCACGAGGCCGGGCGCGGCCCGCGCAAGGAGGCCACCATCACGGACTTCATCGACTGCGCCGAGCACCTCATCGCCCTGGGCTACACCCGGCCGGGACGGCTGGCGGGCGAGGGCGTCAGCGCCGGCGGCATCCCCACCGGCGGTGCGCTGGTGCGCCGGCCGGAGCTGTGGGCTGCCATGGCGATGCAGGTGCCGACGGTCAACGCCACACGGATCGAGTTCAGCGAGAACGGGCCGATCAACGTGCCGGAGTTCGGCAGCGTCGCCACCTCGGACGGCCTGCGTGGCCTGCTGATCGCCGATGCCTACCTGCGGGTCGAGGACGGCGTGCCGTACCCGGCGGTGCTGCTGACCACCGGACGGCGCGACGCGCGGGTGCCGCCGTGGCAGCCGGGGAAGCTGGCCGCCCGCCTGCAGGCGGCCACGGCCTCCGGCCGGCCGGTGCTGCTGCGTGTCGAGGAGCATGGCGGTCACGGCGCCGGCTCGACCCGAGAGCAGGAACATGCCCTGCTCGCTGATGTGCTGGCCTTCCTGTTGCATGCTTTCGAGGGGTCACGATGAGTACGGCTGAGCAGCGGGCCCTTCGTCATGTCGCGTCGCTGTCGTCCGGCGGCCCGCTCGAACCCGGCCTGCGGGTGGCGCCCCCGAAGTGACCGCCTGGTGCCACCGTGCTGTCGCTGAGTACCTCGTGCCCGCCCCGCCCCAGGAGAGAACGACGACTACCTGCCATGATCGTTCTCGGCGATAGCGGGCGTCGGCCGGTTCCTCACCCTAGGAGTACGACCTGTGGCTGGACCGCAGGTCGGCAACTTCCCCCCGGTGTTCAGCCACGTCCCCGGTCCACACCTCCGAGGAGGGTGCGTCGGAGGCTCGTGAAGAGGAATCCGGGGTACGGCGGAACAATGGTGTGAACGAACATACCCCCGTAGCCGGCCGACGGGCGGGCGCATGACGGCCTGGCCGAGGGTCTCCCGCTCCCCGCAAGAAGTTGACGACGCCACGCTCGTCGAGCAGTCTCGCCGTTTCCCCGACCGGTTCGCGGTTCTCTACGACTGCTATTTCCCTGAGATCTACCGGTATGTGGCCGGGCGGCTGGGGACGCAGGTCGCAGACGATCTCGCCGCAGAGACGTTCCTTGTGGCGTTCCGCAAGCGGGAGAGCTTCGACGGGGCGCGCGGCCAGGTACGGGCCTGGCTCTACGGGATCGCGACCAACCTGGTCGCCCAGCACCGCAGAAGCGAGACCCGCCGCCTGCAGGCCCTGCAACGGACGCCGGTCGAGCGCGTGACGGACCCCGGCCACGAGGATCTCGTGGCCCAGCGCCTGGCTGCCGCCGGCGTGCAGGGCCAGCTCGCGTCCGCGCTGGCGGCGCTTTCCGAGGCTGACCGCGACGTACTGATCCTCACGGCCCTGGCCGGGCTCGGCTACGAGGAGATCGCCCAGGCCCTCGACATCCCCCCGGGCACCGTCGGATCCCGGCTCAACCGCGCCCGCAGGAAGCTTCGCGGTGCCCTCGGCGGCGTCAACCCGATGCACGAAGACCTTGGAGACGCAGATGGATGACCTGAACGCGGTGCGGGACCTGCTCTCCGCGCCCCCGCCCTCCCCGCAGGTGACCGCCGAGGGCCGTGCCCGGCTCGTCGCCTCCTTCACCGCCCAGACGACCACCCCGAACCCTCAGGTGAACTTTCACATGGCCACGCAGACCTCCCCTCGCTCGCGCCGGGCCGCAGCCGAGGCGGGGCGCCGCCGCGGGGCCCCGCGCACGGCTAGGTGGACGGCGCTCGGTGTGGGGCTGCTCGGCGCGGCGTCCGCCGTCATCGTGGTGATCACGTCGGGCACGGCCCCCGGCGGCCCGGACTCCACCACCCTCGCCCAGCGGCCCTCGGCGGACGCGTCCACCGGCTCGTCGGCACGGCCCGACGCGAAGCCGTCGGCCCGGCAGATCCTGCTTGCCGCCGCGACGTCGGTTGCGAAGACTTCTGCGAACGGCGACTACTGGGTGAACCGTGTCGTCAGCGGCAGCACGTTGCCCGCCCCGAACGGGAACTACCTGCTGGAGCAGACCTACTCCGAGGAGTTGTGGGCGTCCCCGGAGGCGGGCAAGCCCACCTGGCTGATCACCCAGTTCCTCGGGGCCAAGCCCGCCACCCCGGCGGACGAGGAGGCATGGCGCGCCGACGGCTCACCGAAGACCTGGACATACCCGGGGAAGCGCGTCACCAAGGGCGGTAGGTCCTTCGTGACGGAGAGTCAGACGGTCACCGCCGCCGCGGGCCCGCGCGAGGTCCGGAGGGAGGACGCCGGCGGGTCACTGGGCATGTTGACCAACGGCGAGCCGATGACCCCGGACCGGCTGGGCAAGCTGCCGACGACCCCTGAAGAGCTCCGGGACCACCTGGAGTCGGTCATCAAGAAGCAGGCCGCGGCCGGCAGCGTACCGCCCCTGGGCCACGGCCAGCACGCCGACCTGCGGCTCTACGACATGGGCGTGCACATCATCATGCGCTTCCCGGTGTCACCGAAGGTGCGGGCCGCCGCGTACCGGATGATCGCTTCCCTGCCCGGTGTGACGGCCGTCGGCGAGGTCACCGACCTGCTCGGCCGCCGCGGCCGGGCCGTCAGCATCCCGCGTACAACCGACACGGGCCAGTCGGAAGGCGTGGACCGGCTGGTGGTGGACGCCGAAACCGGGCTGCCATTGGCGCTGGAACACACCCACGCACCGGACCCGTCGAGGCAGGGTGCGGCCGGCTTCTCCTACGAGGCAGTCACAAAGACCGGCTGGACCGACGAGAAGCCCGACCTGCCCGCGAACAGCTGATCCAGGACACTCCTCGAGCGGTCAGCCAAGCACCGGCGCGTCGGAAGCTGTCCGGCCCGGCGGCGTCCGTACACCGCGACCTGCCGGATGACACTCCGGCGAGGTCCTCCCGGCGTTGGCAGGGAGGCGCGCCAGGCGGGGAAGCACCCTTGGTGGCGGGCACTGGTGACGGCTACCTGGCGGGGCGGTTCCCCGCCTGGAGGCGGCGTCGAGCACCGCACCGACTGCCGTGCGCAGCGCGTCGTCGTCCTCAACAGAACGCCAGTGCCGTCGGGCCTCGGGGCGCCAGTTCCGGTAGGTGACGGGGCGTTCGTCGGTGTCGACGAGAGCTCGGAGGCTGTGCAGGGCCGAAGCGACGCCGTCGGGATCCGCAGCCGCGATCTCCGCGAGCAGCACGAGCGGCTCCAGCCGCGTGGGGGGAGCCAACCGCTGGGTTCGGTCAGTCGATCGACCAAGGCCAGCAGGGCCGGGACGATCTCCTCCGCGCGTCCGCTGAGCTTCCACAGGACCGGTGCCAGGGCCAACGTGCGCTCGTGCCCCAGCTGCCGCGTCCGGTGCATCGCGCTCCGCAGACGGTCCGACACCAGGTCGGCGACCGCCGGATCAGCGATGGCAATCTCGGCAAGCGCGATCAGCGCCTGGGGGTTGTCGGCGTCCGCAGCCGTGCCCTGTGCGGGAGAGGCTGACAGTTTCAGCAGTTCGGGCACGACCTCATCGGTCTCTCCTGTGATCCGCCACAGCGCGTGCAGGTGACGCACCGACATCGCGGGACGCACGAGCAGCAGGTCCCGCACTTCCCGCCGCAACCGTTCCGCCTCCCGGCTGCCGCAGGTCCCAGCTCTGCGCAGCGCGATGAGGACGGGTTCGGCGTCTCCGGTCAGGCGCCAGTAGGCGACCGGGTCGATGTGCTCACGATCATGCTGTGCGAGGGGGCCGAGCATACGCCGCCGCCGCTGCTCTCGGCCGACGGCCACCGGCCCTGGAGCGATCACGGCGAGAGCACGGGCAGCCCATGGTCCGATCTCGCTGTCGAGAAGTTCGACCAGCTCAGGGACTACAGGAGCGCCCTCCGGATGCCATCGAGCAAGGACCAGAGGGTAGTGGAGCCGGTCGTGCCGACTCGCCATCTTGACCATCAGCGGAGCCAGCAGCACGTGCTGATGAGCGGCGAACGAAGTGGGAGCGTCACTCCAGGTCACGGCAGGTGACCGGGATCAGCTCGGAGCGCAGCTTCGGTCGGGACGATCGGGGCTGAGTCCGGCGGTCGCGGTCGTGGTAACGCCCTGCATGATGCGGGCGGGATCTGGTGCGGCGCCACGAATGGCTGGTGGCCCGGCGGAACGGCCGGGCCACCAGCCGGGCTGGGTCAGGTGCCTGGGTCGAAGTCGCCGTCCTCGTTCCACTGCCTGACCACCGTGTAGTACACGCCCGCTAGCGCGCGGCACTCGGGGTTGGCGTGCCGGATCTGCACATCACAGGCCCGGTACATGTCCGCCAGCATGAGCCGGTCAAGCCGCAGCTTCCTGTTGTAGTTCCATTTGCCGATCGCCTTGTAGTTGCGATATCCGAAGTCGTGCCGTGCGCACGAGCTGCGCCAGTCGACGCGCTGGTAGGGAATCAGCCGCAGCACCGGCCGGTCGACGGCCCACGAGCACAGGTCGTTGCTCCAGTCGAAGTCGTAGCCGTCGTACAGGGTGCCGGCGGGGCTGGGATACACCGACAGCCAGGTGTTCCAGCTGGCCGTGGTGTTCTCGGTGAGGGAGGCCAGGGCCCACTCAGTCGTGGGCAGGATCCGTACGGTCTCCACTCCCGAGTGCGGGCCCTCCCCTGCCATGTTCACGGCCGACACCTTGGCCTGGTACCGGCCGGGCGGCAGATACTTCAGGTCGATGGAAAGATTGGCGATCGGGTACTTAGCCTTGGTCCAGCTGGTGCTGCCGTATGGACGGTAGTACAGCCAGTAGAAGACGTGATGGTTGATGGGACCTGGCAGGACCCAGCTCAGGTGGGCGTACCCGATCCGGGAAGACCCGGTGGGAGTGCTGGGCTGTGGGGGCAGCGAGACCCGAGGGCCCCCGGTGACGGCGGCACTGGGCTGGCTTTCCCCCGCGGCGTTGAGGGCGACGATCCGGAAGTCGTAGTTGTAGCCGTTCCACAGGGGATAGGTGATGGTCGCTTCGTTGGACACCGCCGGGTAGTTCAGCCGGTACCAGGTGCCGGTTCCAGCCGATTTGAACTCCACCCAGTAGAAGTCCTCGGTGGAGTTGCGCGTCCACTGCAGTTCGACGCCGTGGTCCCTGCTCGCGATCGTGAGCCCTGTCGGGCGCGAAGGCGGTGAGGATCCGGGGGCCGCCCTGACCACGTTCGTCGGGGAGCTGGCGCCGGTCTGGTTCTCCGCTACGACGCGGAACTCGTACTCGAAGCCGTTCCACAGCGGCTTGGTCACCCGGTAGGTGGTGTCGAGGGTCGGGTACGGCAGGTTGTACCAGGTGCTCTTGCCGACGGAACGGAACTGCACCCAGTAGTAGACGGCAGGGTGGTCCAGGCTGTTCACCCAGGCCAGGTCCACGTAGCCGTTGCCCCTCCCGGTGACCGTCAGGCCCGACGGTGGCCGGGGCAGTTCAGCCGCAGCCGCCGCCGCGAGCTTCTTTGTGGGGATGGCCGTCGGGTTGAGCATCGCGGCAGGGCTCGCCACCGCTGCGGCACCTTGGATGGTGACGCGTACGGGGTCGGAAGGAAGCCCGTCTCCGGCGCTGTTGGTTCCTGTGATCCTGAAGTCGTACTGGTGTCCTGCGGTGAAGGGACCCACGTGCGCCGCGGGACCCGTCGCCGGGTACTCCAGCCGCGTGTCGGTGCTCTGGCCGGCGGTGATGTCACGGTAGCTGACCCAGTAGAACGCGCCGTCGATCGGCGTCCAGGCGAGCTTGACGGTGCCGTCCGCCTGAGCCTGCGCCGTCACGCCGGTGACCTTCGCGGGCTTGGGCGGTTGGGGCTTGGCCTGTACCGTGTCGCTCGCCGTACCCTCGCCCGCCTGGTTGATGCCCGAGACCTTGTATTCATAGGTGTGGCCGTTGGCCAGGCCTTCCAACGAGGCCGACAGCACCGAGGTCGGATAGGGCAGGCGGGTGAACCCGCTCTCCCCTGCCGTGATGTCACGCTGGTAGACCCAGTACATCTGCGCGCCGACCGGTGGTGTCCACGTGAGCTTGACCGTGCCTGAGCCTGCTTCGGCCTTCAGCCCGGTCGGCGCGCCGGGCGGGGTGACCTTCGCGGTGGCGGTGACGACCGCGCCGGCGGGGCCTTCGCCGCCGTCACCGACCGCCGCGACCTTGAACTCGTAGACGTTGCCATCGTGCAGGTCATTCAGCGTGGCGGTGGTCGCGCCGAAGGGCTGGTGGTAGCGGGAGAACTGCTCGTGCCCGAAGGTGACGTCCCTGCGGTAGACCCAGTAGCTCTTGGCCCGCTCAGCAGCGCTCCATGACAGCTTGATCGAGCCGTCGCTCTGCGGGGTGGCCGTCAGGCCGATCACGGCTGCCGGTGGCGCGAGCCGTACCGTGGCAGTCGCGACCGCGCTCGGCGGGCCTTCGCCACCGTCGTTGGCCGCGGTCACCTTGAACTCGTAGGTGTGGCCGTTGAACAGTTCGGTGAGAGTGGTGGTCTGGCCGCTCACCGGGAAGGGGTGGCGGGTGAAGCCCGTCGCGCCCGAGGTCACGTCCCGTAGGTGGATCCAGTGGTTCACGGCGCCGCCCGGCGGGGCCGTCCAGGCCAGCTTCACAGAACCGTCGGCCAGCGCGGTCGCGCTGAGGTTCCGCGGTGCGGCGGGCGCCTGGAAGGCCACCTTGGCCTGCACGAGGTTCGACGGCGGGCTTTCGCCCACCTGATTGTAGGCGGTCACCTTGAACTCGTAGGTATGCCCGATCTGGAGGCCGACGATGGTCCCGGTGACGGCGTAGGGGTCGTCGAGCGGGTGTTCGGTGAAAACGGTCTCGCCCTCGGTGACGTCCCTGCGGTACAGGCGGTAGTTCGTTCCGGGCTCGGACATGGTCCAGGCCACCTTGACTTCGCCCGCCTGGCCCGCCGTCGCTGTGAGCCCGGTGGGCGCCGGCGGTACGGCCAGCCGGCCCGTCGCGCTGGCGGGTGTGGAGGCCGGCCCCTCCGTACCGTTCTGGTTGATGGCGCGGATTTGATAGGCGTAGGTGTGGCCGTCCCTGACGAAGGGGTCACCGTACTGCGTGGACGTGGCGGGGTTGCCGGTTCTGGTGAAGTGCGTCTGTCCGAGAGTGAGGTTCTTCTTGTACACCCAGTAGTTGAGGTTGGTACCGCTGGGCGCGCTCCAGGTCAAATGGTTGATACCGTCGCTGCCCGCGCGCACCTTAAGGTTGGTGGGAGCGCCCGGCGCCGGGGTGGGGTCCGACACCTTGGGCGGCCAGGCGATCTCCTTGAACCTGGGCCGGTAGATCCGCACGTCCCGGTAGTGATCCTCGCCGTTCCAGGCGTTGACGTCGTAGGAAAGGAACAGCTCGCCCGGATCGGCCAGCTCGGGGTGGTGACGGCCGACGTAGATGAACTGCGATCTGTTGCTGACCTCGGGCTCGGGGGCCTCGTAGAGGTAGGTGGGCCCGGAGAAGGGACCGGTCGGCGAGTTGGCCGCGTAGGCCACGATCCAGCCGCTGAAGACGTCGTTGTTCTCCTGCGTGACCATGACGTACTGGCTGCCGATCTTGCTGACCGACATGCCCTCGCCCACCCCGCTGTGCAACCTGGCCGAGTCGGACTCCCTGTCCGACCAGCCGGATCCCGTCCAGTACTGCCAGGGTCCGCCCAGTTCGCCTGCCGGAGCGCGGGCCACGTGCGCGAACTTGGCGCCTTCCGCGTACTCGCTGCCGTAGATGTAGCTGAAGCCGCCCTCTTCCAGAAGAGCCGACCCCCAGCCCATGTCGGCGTTGACCGGGAGCATCCGTACCGAAGAAAGTGTCAGGTCGGGCAGCGTGAACGTGGCCAGGGCGGTGCCCTGCCTGGCGAATCCCAGGGGCGGGTTGTCCTCGGTCTTGATGTACCTGCCGTAGATGACCTTGAGCTGGTTTCCCTCGACCGTGCCGTCGCCGACCCAGAAGAAGTCGTCGGCGTGTTCTGGGGTGTCCACCAGCGCGGTGGGCGCCTGGGCGGTTCCGCCGTGCAGGGTGGGGCCGAGCGTCGTGCCGCTCTGCACGACCATTGAGTTGTTGATGAACGGGGCGTCGCGCGGGCGGGAGAAGTCGGCGTTCACCTCGCCCAGGAAGGTGTCCGCGTAGATCCAGGCGATTCGCCCGTCAGGCAGCGGGATGGTGACGGTGGCGTCGCCGCCGGTCCAGTGCCCGCCCTGGTTGCCGTAGGCACCCCACATCACGGCCATGTCGGTTGCCGGGATCGTGGCGGCGGCCACCTGGGTGTTCGCGGAGGCCGGCGCGGGCGCCACCACCGGCGCCAGGAGAAGGGCCGTGGACAGGAAGGTCGCTAGTAATCGTCGAATTCTGGGCATGGGGCAGCTCCGGATGGCGTGAATCGGGGGGTACCAGAGGAGGTGAGCGGATCTGAACCAGAGGCTAAGGGATCTTTCCCGTCGACGAGAAGACCTTTGTTCTGATTTCTCAGGATGTCCGGACAAAACGCCCGTCGTTGACCTTTCCCTCGGGTGAAGCGGCAGGCTCATCGGCACCGGCTGGGGTGGGGAGAAGTGGTGCGACTGCTGACGATCGGGACGTTCGCGCAGGTCGCGAGGCTCTCGCCGAAGGCGTTGCGGCCCTACGACGAACTCGGGCTGCTGGCGGCCGGCCGCGGTGGACGGCGAGTCCGGATGCCGGTTCTACGATCCGGCGCAGCTGGAGCGGGCCCGGTTGATCGCCTGGCTTCGGGCGGCTGGGCATGTCGTTGGCGCGGATCGGGTGGATCGTGGTCTTGGCCACGACGCGGGTCTCGTCGGCGATCTCCTTGCGCCGTTCGGCGTCGTCCGGAACCGACCGTGCGGCCCAGTGCTTCTTGGCCTGGCACGGCCAGATCGTGCATCCGGGCGCAGGGCGTGGCCGGGCCATCCCAAGAGCGCATTTGGTGCTGCGCTATATGGATAGCCGACGCCATGGAACTTTCATATGCTCCACTCCCAAGTAACAGCAGCGAACAACACGAAAGCTCCCGGTCTCCAAACATTCAGCCGCTCACCGCTTCGGGTCGTCAGGCGCCGCTCGCCCGGGAAGGAGCCTGTGACGAGACTGATCGTGGAAGTGCGCGCAGTAGTGCGGCACCCGTTGTAGTCATATTGCTCTCATCGCCCGGGCCGGCCGATTGAATTCTGAGCACATCAGAATGGCTCACGCCGCAATCAGTGCGGGGGTCCATGTGCCAACCTGAACGCAACGGCCGATTCACCGCAGCCGAAAAGGTCCTCCGAGACAAACGGCCGCCACCTTCTTGGTGCAAGTATTCCGGTTTTGGAAGGAATAGTTTGATGATCAACCCGTTCCGCATCGACATCCCGCAGGACGAGCTGGATGACCTACGAGACCGGCTCGCCCGTACCCGCTGGAGCGCCGAGATCGGTGGCCAGGGTTGGAGCCGCGGCGTCCCGACCGGCTACCTGCGGCAGCTCGCCGCCTACTGGGCCGACGGCTACGACTGGCGCAAGCACGAGGCCAGGCTGAACGACCTGCCCCAGTTCACCACCGATATCGATGGACAGACCATCCACTTCGCGCATATTCGCTCTCTCGAGGCCGAGGCCACCCCGCTGATGCTCATCCACGGCTGGCCCGGCTCGATCGCCGAGTTCCTGGACGTCATCGGCCCTCTGACCGACCCGCGCTCCTACGGCGGCGCCCCTGACGACGCTTTCCACCTGGTGATCCCCTCTTTGCCCGGGTTCGGCTTCTCCGGTCCGATGTGCGATGCGGGCTGGACGCACGGCCGCATCGCCGGCGCTTTCACCGAGCTGATGCACCGGCTCGGCTACTCTCGCTACGGCGTGCAGGGCGGCGATGTCGGCGCCTTCGTCGCCCCGGCCATGGGCCGCCAAGATTCCGAGCATGTACTCGGCGTGCACGTCAACGCCCTGGTCACCTTCCCGATCGGGGCCGACGGTGAGATGGACGGCCTGACCGAGTCCGAACAGGAGCGGCTGGCGCGCCTGGAGCACTGGCAGCAGGAACAGAGCGGCTACGACAAGCTCCAAGGCACCCGCCCGCAGACCCTGGGACACGGCCTGAACGACTCCCCAGCCGGCCAGCTCGCCTGGATCGTCGAGAAGTTCAAGGAATGGACCGACAGCGCCGCCGACCTACCCGAAGACGCCGTCAACCGCGACGCCATCCTCACCGACGTCAGCATCTACTGGTTCACACAGACCGGCGCCTCCTCGGCCCACCACTACTACGAGGCCCACCACGACCCCTCGGCCTGGGCGCCACGCGAACCCGGGACCGTGCCCACCGGCGTAGCGGTCTCCCTCACCCAGGACGTCGCCATCCGTCGCTTCGCAGAACGCGATCACAACGTCGTGCACTGGACCGAATTCGAGCGCGGTGGACATTTCCTGGCCATGGAACAGCCCGGCCCGTTCGTCGCCGACGTGCGCGAGTTCTTCCGCTCCCTGCGCTGATCGTCCGTACCGCCGCCTCACACCGGTGGCGGCGGTACGCGAGAACTCCGGGCCATCCGATCTCCGATGATGTCTTCATCGTTGATCTACGGGTTGCGCACAGAGACAAGCATTCCGCCAGGCAGGCAGCTCTTGCCCGTGGGCCTGTGGGTGTAGGGATGCTCCGCCATCGCCGGCGGGACCTTGGCGCCGTCGATGGTGATGCCGAGCGCGACCACGCAGGTGGCCTCGCCAAAGTGCACCCGTCCGCCGTGAACGCGACCAAGTCCAGGGCTTCGATGCTCGTGCGCGGTGACCGCGGATCAGGGCGGCGAGCTGGGCGTGGTGACGATCTGCCGGGCGTGGGCGTGCTGGTTGTGCAGGGCGTTCATCGTGATCTTGAGGTCCGGCTCGGGCACCGGGGGCGTGAACACGGGATGGCAGGCGGCAGTGTCGAAGGCGTCGCCGTCCAGGCGGGACGAGTAGCCGTCCCAGTGTGCTGGCGGCCGGCCGTATGGTGCCGGGTAGGCCGGCTCGGGCGCGCAGGTCTGGCTCGTATCCGGCGATGAACCGGGTGATCTTCGTCAGGGAGGTTGCTCCGCCGAGCAAGGCGAGCAGGGATAACGCCAGCGGGCCGAGCCGGTGGCGGCGTCCCCGGCGGCTGCGTGGGTCCGGGATCGTGTCCAGGACTTCGGCCAGGGTGGGGAGACCGGGTCGGTCGGCGACGGTGACGTGCTCCAGGTGGCGGGCGAGCACACCGATCGGGGATGATGGCGTGCGAACGCGGCCCCTGTTCTTGATCGACTGGCTCGGACAAGCGACGATCATTGGGGTCGTCGATTGTCATCTGCAGCCCTGATTGCGCGGCGAGGTCAGGCGTGAGGCCTCACCGTGACCCGTGAAGGGTGCTGGAGGGCGATCGGCCATATGTCTCCCTGTAGAGGCAGGAGAAGCGGCCCAGATGCGTGAAACCCCAACGCAGGGCCACTTCGGTGACAGTGGTCCGAGTACCTGTCTGGGCGATGCGCACCAGGTCGGCATGGGCGTGCGCCAGTCGCACCTGGCGCAGGTAGGCGAGAGGCGTGGTTTGCAGGTGATTGCGAAAATCGCGTTGCAGGGTGCGGACGCTCACCCTGGCCGCGGTGGCGATGTCTCCTAGAGTGATCGGTTCAGCGGCGTGTTCTTCGCAGAAGCGGCGCGCGCGTCGAAGTGCTGCGGGGGTCGCTGGGGCACTGGGGTCACCGATGTCGGCAGAGTAGGTATGGGGCTGTGAGCCGACCAGAGTATGCAGCAAAAACTGCTCGAAATGGTGTTCGGCGAGAGATGAAGCCGCAAAGGGAAACGATTGGCCTGCCGTAGCCGGGCGGGAAAGTGCGGTGAGTACTCGACCCAGGGGGCTCTCATCGATGACTTGCGGCTCGAAGTACATATCCTTTTTCGAGGCATCACCGAGCTGATCCTCAAGGACCCGATCGATGAGCACCTCAGGAATCTGGATGATCACGACATCGTGATCGACGCTCCAGTTCATGTCGATGCGCTGCCGCGGGCCGATGATGGTAAGCGGTGCAGCGACATCCTGGCCCCCGACCATTAGTCGTCCACCACCGATCAGCGGCACATGAATGTTGTAGAACTCGGGCAGCTCTGGTACTTCGACCCGGATTTCCGCCCCGTACGCCAGTGTGTGCAAGACGATGTTCCCGCGGTGTAAAAGCCTGTACCGGCCACCGTCTGGATGAGTTTTGATGACCTTGAGGCCGTGCGGCGAGAAGTTCTGCGAGACCTGCACCCGCATTTCCTCTACGTCGCCTCTGAACATCGAGTCATGCGCGGATGAACCCGGAAGGCTTACCAAGCTCCGTGATCTCACTTCATTCATGGTCTGGATCCCCCGCTCCCGTCGGCTGGACCTAGCCAATTGGCCGGACAGAGGCCTGTCAAGCGATCTGGCCTGTGTATTCTCCGCTTCGATCTGATCTATGTTAACCGATTAGATCTCCGCAAATGGAGTCGCAAGTTGTCCACGACGTGCCGCCGCCCGCAGCGCTCGACGATTGATGTTCACCCTGGGAGGACGTTGGCAGCGGGGCGCGGTGAGAACTGTCGGCCGACTGCGATGACCGCAGCGACGGCAAAAGATCGAAGGCGTGGAAGCGCATTTCGCCTCTTCAGACATGGGCAGCCGACGGGCTTGCCGGCTGCCATCCCGGGCGCGCTTTCTCCTTGTTCTCGGGTCATTGACCGGGAACGTCTAAGGCCGTGCCGCAGATCTGCGCAGGGGGCCGTTCCGTTCCGCCCCCTCTCGAATTCGACGACCAGCGCGTAGGACTGCAGTAGTAGTGCTGGGCCAAGCCCTGTCGGCCGGGCGTCGTCAACCTTCCACCCAGCCAGTGCACCGCGCGGGCGGCGGTCGACAGCAACTGCTGAGGGCTTGCTCGGTGCGGAAGCGGCCCCGGCACAGCGCGGCCACGTCGTCGCGCAGGTACTGGATCAGCCTGTGCGGCCGTGCTGGCCCCGTCGGTGATCACGGCGAGGCGGCCGGACACCTTGGCGAACACGCACACGCCGACCCTAAGCGAGCTACAGCCGCTCGCCCGTTGACATAGGAGTGTCAGGCCGGGGGAACCGTCCGGAGCGAACAGCACGAAAGCCGAACCTAGAAGTCCAGGTCAGAGCCTCGTTAAGTTCTGGCACCGGACAGGCACCGAACCGCTCCTGGAAGTCGCCGGGGTGTGGATCAGCGCCCACGACTGCCCGCCCCTTTCACCCGGGCACCCGGACGACGGTTTCGGCCCTTGACTAGACCCCTCTCGCGAGCAGTTCCTTGAGCGCGTTGTCGATGAACTTCGTGTCCACCGGGTTGAGTCCGCCTCCGGCGAAGTGCCCCCACGAGCCGGGAATGGTCCGCAGTTCCGCGTTGGCCATGTGGGCGACCTCCCACTCGTTGTCCTCAGGCGGGAAGTAGAGATCCTGCTGGGCCGGCATGACGATCGCCGGCGCGCGGATCGCCGCGAGTGCCTCCTCGACGCCGCCGAACCCCGGGGTCTTGCCGATATCGGCGTTCTGCCAGGTCCAGAGCATGGCAAGGAGGTTGTTCGCGTCGCGCTTGACGAACAACCCCTCCCAGAAGCCGACGAGGAAGTCCTCCAGGGAGCCGTAGCCGAGCGGCTCACGCTCGTAGATCTTCTCCCGGTAGAACTGCTGGCAGAAGCCCCAGCCGGCGTAGACGCGGGCCATCGCCCGCAGCCCGACCCCCGGCTGCTCGCGGTACCAGCCGTTGTTCCACCCCGCGTCGGCGGTGAGCGCGGCTTTGACGCCCTCGAGGAAGACGATGTTGTGAATGCTGGTCTTCGCCGAGCCGCAGAAGGGGAGTATCCGCCGGACCGTCTCGGGGTAACTGAGCGCCCACTGGTAGGTCTGCCCGGCACCCATCGACCAGCCGGTGACGAGTTCCAGCCGCTCGATGCCGAACCGCTCGGTGATGAGACGGTGCTGGACCCGGACGTTGTCGTACATCGTCACGTTCGGGAACCGTGGCCCGTCGTGCGGCGGCGGGGTGTTGCTCGGCGACGACGAGAGGCCGTTGCCGAACATGTTGGGGATGACGATGAAGTACCTCGACGGATCGAGCGCCATGCCCTCGCCGATGAGCCATTCGTTGTCATAGTGCTGGCCCGAGTACCACGTCGGATAGACGATCGCGTTGCTCTTGTCAGCGTTGAGCTCGCCGTAGGTCTTGTAGGCCAGCTTGGCGTCGCGCAGCGTGGCGCCGTTCTGCAGTTGGATGTCACCCGGTTCGAAGAGGTCGTAGTCCATTGGAGGCCTCCTTGCCGATCGCCGATCTCGGCACCCCATTCCTCTGGCCGCAGTTTCACAGTAATCCCCACGACAGGGCGTCAGGGTGAGCAGGGTGACGGGGAGCGTGGACACGCGCTGTTGCCACGCCTCACAGTCGCGTGGCGACCGCGACAGCCGGTCGAGCAGCGGCCTTCAATGTGTCGCCCGCGCGCAGCAGCCGCAGCGCCCGGTCGAGCTCGGGCCGAGACGCTTCCGCGCCACTCGCCTTGTCCAGATGGATGTGGTCGCAGTCGACACTGGCCCGCAGCAGGGCATCGATCTGGTAATCGAAGTCTGGCCGGCGGTGGACACCCGGGCCTATCCGCAGAGCATGTGTCGGAATCTACCGACCCGATCGGTCATCGACATTGAAAGTCGACATGGCTTCTCGACACATGCCAGCTGCGGCTCCGCGATCGGCTCGGCCAGTGTCGACGGACGGTCGTTTCCCGACACTCACGAGCGTCTACGGGCCTGCCGTTGTGCCGGCCGAAATCGCGCGGATAGCTCGTCCACGGGTCGGCCTCCTCGACCCGCTCGTGGGACCCGATGGTTCCGCTGCTGACCAAGTCCCATCGCGTCATCCGGATCGACCTGCTCGGGCACGGCCGGTCCGCCAAACCGGCCGGCCCCAGTTATGCGATCCCGGACCAGGCACGTCGAGCCGCCGTGGCACTGGACCGGCTCGGCGTCAAGCGCGCCATCGTGGCTGGTCATTCCAGCGGCGGCTGCAGCGCCACAGCCCTCGCCGAACAGCGACCCGACCTGGTGACCGCGCTCGCGCTCATCAACACCGGACCCAGCCTGGACGCCTTCATCGCACCGCAGTCCGCCGCAATCGCACCCTCGCAGTGGCCGCCGACCGACGAGCAGATCCGCCGGTTTGCGAGCACCGGTTTCAGCCGCGCCGGCTACCAGATCCCACGCGAGCTCCTGAACGAGGTGCACGCTATGACCTACCACACGCTCACCATGACGATGGGGGCCACCCGCGACTACATGGAGCAGCAGGCGCTTCCGGATCGGCTGATGGTCCTCGGTAAGCCGCTGCTGGCGATCTTCGGCGAGGACGACCGCAGATGGCGATCCTCCTCCGCCGCCGACTACCGCGCTGTTCCGGGCGCGACAGTCGAGTTGCTGCCCGGTCTCGGACACTCACCCATACTCGAGGATCCGCCGCGGACCGCCGCACCCCTCCTGGCCTTCACCGCGATCCACGCCGCGCAGGCGGACTGAACGAGACGATGAGCCGTATCCATTCTGATCAGGCGGTTGGTGGTGGCATTCGGTCCACCTCGATCGTCTCGGGCGGGCCGCGGCGTACTCCATCCGGGCGTCGATTGGCAGGAATGCAGCGCTTTTTGGCTCCTTGGGATCTAGTGCCCAATATCTTACTACGCTACTTTGCCAGAAAGCACATTAACTGCATCGCAGACCAGTCAATCTATCGGCGAATACGCGATGCCGCCGATCCGGCGGTTCACCAGAATGCACGGGGAGGGCCGTCAGCACAATCACATTGACATTCGAAGGAACGTGCAGCTTCGACGTGGAACCACCAACATCACTCAATTTTTGGTGACTCGTAGATGGGAAAAGGATGAGATTCCGGCGAATTATCATGATTCTCACAGTCGCGCTAGGGCTCCTCATGCCATGGTCCTCGGCGGCGTCGGCAGCACCGGAAGCATCTACCGCCTCGGCTGCGGCTGACTGCAACGGGTACCAGCCGTACGCCTATCCTCCGAGCCGGAACGGAGATGTGATCTCCGGAATCGGCGGATGCGGCAACCAAGCCGTCACGGTGGAGATCTGGATCGACGTGCCTGGACCCGACGTAAGGGCAGGCTGCTGCCCCCGAGGCACCAGCCCGGTCACCGCATACGCCTACTGCAGCAGGACCGGCCCCGGAAACTACTACACGCTGGCCAGGACAACGGCCGGTGACAGAGAATCCGCGCGAAGGTGGCTTTGCTAGCTGGTACCGCACCAGCCGACACCGCTACTAGGTGAACATGGCTACATGCCGACTGGCGCCGAAACGCCGCAACGCACGGCGTCGCATTTACTGTGCTGTCCACAACCGGCGTCCCGACCCCAACCCCGATGCTCATCGTGATCGGGTGGTCGTGCCTACGAGCCTGATGCGGCCGTTGGCCGTTGTAGTGATCGACATATTCGCTCAGGGCCGAGCACAGGTGACGTTCGCCGCGCATCAGTATGCGGTCGGTGCACTCGGTGCGCACCGTGCGGACCCAGCGCTCGGCATAGCAGTTCGCTTTCGGGGTCCCCGGCGGCGTCCGCAGCACCGTGATGCCCATGGCGGCGAACACCTCATCGAAGATGGTGGTGAACTTGGCGTCTCGATCGCGGATGAGGAAGCGGAACGCCTCTGCCCGCTCGCCGAGGTCCATCAGGAGATTGCGAGCCTGCTGAGCGGTCCACGCTGCGGCCGGGTGACAGGTCAACGCTCAGGACGTGCACGTGTCGCGTGCGGACCTCCATCAAGAACAAAACGTATAAGCGCTTCAGCAAGATCGCGTCCACATGGAAGAAATCGCAAGTCGGAACGCCCTTGGCCTGTGATCGTAAGAAGGTCCGCCAGGGGGTGTTGAGATGTCGGGGCACCGGGCCGAAACCGTGTGAACGCAGGAATCCGCCGTACGGTCGCCGCGCTGACCTGGAGGCCAAGCTGCACCGACCGAGCAGGCGGACAGGCACAGGACACGATCTTTCCTGCGGGAACGGACCCGTCAAACCACAGGTCAGAGCCGACGCGGTACAGCTGCGGTCGAAGTCGTTGACTCTTGATCAGCGGGTCCGGGGTTCGAGTCCCTGACGGCGCACCGCACCGTAACAGCGCATCCGCGATCTTCGCGGATGCGCTGTTCGCGTTTCCGGGCCCCGGCTCTCGCCCGCCTCGAGATTGTCGGTGCCCGTTGATAACTATGGCCCGTCACGTTGACCGACCGACAATGATGGAGCCCCCCATGTCTACGGCCACCTTCAGAGACGAGAGCGCCACCGGCAGGTGCTCGGCCGAGAGCCCTCCTCCCGCTCGGCCCGACGCGAGCCCGGCGCGCGAGGTCATCCACCTCGTGCCGCGGGCCGGAGGCTGACATGGGCGTCCTCGACGACTTTCCCCAGTCTTATGGCTACCTGCTCAACTACCGCGTCGAGGGGTTGCCGCGTGAGCTGTTCGCCCTGTACGACGCGGGCGGACGGCCCGGCGCCGACGCGGCCGGGCGCAGGGCGTTCGGCATATGGGCGCAACTGCGGCTCAGCCTGGGCGACAAGGGCGGCCACGAGCACCCCGAGGAGGTGCTCCGGCTGGCGCGTGAGGCGGCCGATGGCGACATCCCCTGGACGTTCGAGGACACGCGCTTCCTGTGGGAGGTCGCCGACGCGCTGTCGAGTTGCGGTCACACCGGCCACGCCGAGCTGTACCGGATTCCGCTGGCCGCCATCGCGACGCTCGGATACTCCGAGCGCCGCCAGATCCTTGGTGACGCGCCGCCGTGGCATCCGGCCCACCGAAGCCCTGGCCGGGCCGCGTTACGCAAGGACCTGGAGCGCGTCCTGACCGAGCCCCCGGAGCACGGGCCGGCCGGGGTCGTGCGCAGCCTGGTCTGGGACGGCGACCCCATCGCCCGTGCCATGGCAGGGAAGTACGCCGCCCGGCTGGCCCACCCCGCCGTGCTGCCTCTGCTGAAACACTGGCGCAAGGCCAAGGCCAACAGGCCCAGCCAACCCTGGCTCGCCAAGGTCCGCACGCTGCTCACCGACGACGGCGTGGCGGTGCTGCGCGAGATCCTCTCCCGCGTGGCCACCCACCGCGAGAGTCGCGAGCCCGGCGGCAGGGTCTTCCTCGCCCGCCACACCGCCCTCCCGCTGCGCGGCATGCTGTGGACCTGCGAGGTGATCGACGCGCCCTGGGTGTCCACGCTGCTCGGCGACGTCGCCACGAACTGCGGCATCGGGCGCAACGGCACCGGCGGCGCCGCCGTCTGCCGCAACGAGAGACTGGCCAACGCCGCGCTGAACGTGCTGGCCAAGCGGGGCGGCCTCGACACGGTGGGCGTGCTCGCGCGTGTGCGAGCCAGGCTGCGCCGACCGGCCCTGCTGGCGAAGGCGTCCGAGGCCCTCGACGCGGTGGCCGTACAAGAGGGGCTGAGCCACGAACAGCTCGTCGACCGGACGGTCCCGGCCTTCGGACTCGGCCCCGACGGGGTCCGGGAGGAGCGGGCCGGCGACTGCGTCGTCCGGCTCGACGTCGACGGGCCGGTCCTGCGGTTCGTCAACGCGTCCGGGCGCGTCGTCAAGTCGGCGCCCCAGTCCATCCGCAAGGATCCGGTGCTCGCCGATCTCAAGGCCACGCTGAAAGACCTCAAACGCACGCAGGCCGCCGAGCGGCTGCGCCTGGAGCAGACGCTCATCGTCGAACGCGAGCTGTCATGGCAGGAGGCCGAGCAGTACTTCTTCGACCATCCGGTCACCGGCCCCTACACCCGCGCCCTCATCTGGCGGCTCCCCGACAAGTTCGCCGGGCTGCCGGTCAGGAGCGGTGGCGGCTGGGCCCTGGCCGACACGAGCGGCAGATCCGTGCGTCCGGGCGCCAACACGCCCGTCCGGTTGTGGCACCCGATCCAGGAGAGCGCCGAGGGGGTGCGCGGCTGGCGTGACCACCTGCTGGAGCGGGGGATCAGGCAGCCGTTCAAGCAGGCGTTCCCGAGGTCTACCTGCTCACCCCGGCCGAGGAGCGCACCCGCACCCACTCCGACCGTTTCAAGGGCCACTTCGTGCGCTACGGGCAGGCCAAGGCGCTGCTGGAGCAGCGCGGATGGAGCGGGCTGTCGATCGGTCACTGGGACTACGAGTGCGGCGGCGACGTAGGGGCGGCCGTCAAGACGCTCGCCGGCTGGCAGGCGAGCTGGGGCATGCAGGTCGCCTCCGACCCCCAGCAGGACGCCTGGGGCACGGCCTCCTGCGCCGTCACCGACGCGATCCGGTTCCGCCACGCGGATCTTCCCGGCGACGCGCCGCTCACCGAAGTGCCGCCGCTGGTGTTGTCGGAACTGCTGCGCGACGCCGACCTCGCCGTGGCGGTCGGGTCCCTGGGGCTCGACCAGCATGCGGCGGCCGGGCACGACGGCTACTGGCAGTCGTACGGGTTCGGCGAACTGAGCGAAACCGCTCGCACGCGGCATGACGCGCTGGCCCGGCTGCTGCCCCGGCTGAAGATCGCCGACCGGGCGGAGCTGACCGACCGGTTCCTGCGCGTGCGCGGGCAACTGCGCACCTACCGGATTCATCTGGGGTCGGGCAACATCCTGATGGAGCCGAACGACGCCTACCTGTGCATCGTCCCCGGCCGCGACCGCTCAGCGCCATCGGTGTTCCTGCCGTTCGAGGAGGACGGCGGAATGTTGTCGGTCATCTTGTCGAAGGCGTTCCTGCTGGCGGACGACACCAGGATCAGCGATCCCAGCATCACCCGCCAGCTCGTCGCTACCTAGCCGTAGTCCGTTGAATCAAGGTTGCGTGTAGAGGCGTAGGCCGTGGCCTGCCGTGACGGCGTCGATCATGGCCTGGAGCTCAGATGGTGGGAGGCGCCGTGAGCCAGCTCGGGGAAGCGCTCGCGGGAGAACCAGGAGTGGTCGTCAGGAGTCGCGATCATCCCGTCATGCTCGCAACACGCCTGACGTGGCTGGTCGGGATAGGTATCGGGCACTCGGTCGGCCGGCGGGACGGCTCCCGGTCAGCAGAATGCGCGGATTTTGGGCGCAGGGATAGCGTGCGGCGATGAGCTTCCGACTGGCGGCGTACGCCGTGTGCATCGAGGACGGACGGGTGCTGCTCGCCCACCACGTAGGACCTCGGGGCGAGCGGAACTGGACTCTTCCGGGCGGAAAGGTCGAGCGATCCCTTCGACGCGGTCATCCGGGAGGTCGCCGAGGAGACCGGCTGTGACGGGGTGGTTGAACCGCTTGCTGGGTGTGGATCCAAGGGTGATCCCCGCGGCCGACCGCTTGCCCGGCACCGAACTGGGTGGGGGATGCGGCGCGACCGCTATAGTCTCTTGATCGCGTTCGATGTCGAGGCTGTTCGTGGAGGAGGTGTGCAGCAGATGCGCAGGACCGTTCAGGAGCGAAGCCGCCGTTCTGCCTTCAACCACCTCCTCAAGCCGGAGACATCGTGTCGATTCGCATCATCCCTTTGATTGACCCACAGCTCATGCCGGCCAGCCGGCGCCTCGCCTGGCTGGCCACTCTGCCGACTGGCGTTCCCGTCGGATCAGCTTTCCTTCGCCTGTTCAGCCGAGTCGGCCAGGATCATCTGGCTGAGCTCGACCTCCACGTCCACCCGGCCGAGCGACGTAGCGGCGTCGGTTCCCGCCTGCTGACCGCCGCGCTGGCAGCGGCCCGCGAAGAGGGCCGACGCTGCGTCATCGCGCAGGCAGAGCCCGGTTCGCCGGGAGACGTTCTCCTGTCGGCACGTGGCTTCCGCAAGGTTTTGACCCTGACCTATGCGCGGCTGCCGCTGGCACAGACGAACCCCGACGACCTCAGGGAGATCGTGCACAGCCCGCATCCCGGTTACCGGCTGGTCGCGTGGGACGGGGTCGTGCCCGATGAGCTGGCTGAGACGTTCGCCGCGTCCCGCCACGCCATGGACGACATGCCAATGGACGACACCGACTACGGCACCGTGAGCTGGGACGTCAACCGTGTACGGGAAGCCGCGCAGGCGATCGATAGCCGGGGCGACCTGCTCCATACCGTCGCCGCCATCGCCGAGTCGGATGATTCCATCGCCGGATTCACCGAGTTGGTCGTCCCGGGAGAGGGCAAGGGCGATGCCCAGCACTACGGCACCGGCGTACTGCCCGAGCATCGCGGGCGCGGCCTGGCCCGCTGGATGAAGGCCGAAGCCATCCGGCAGGCACGCGAGCGCCACCCGGACCTCGATGGCCTGCTGACCGACACCGCCGACAGCAACGGCCACATGCGGGCTATCAATGACGCGCTCGGCTACCTGCCCACCCACAAGACGGTGACACTACAGCTCGACCTGTAGCGGCAAGCCCGCCGATCCGTTCGTCAGACGTCACGGTGACGCCTTGACGAACGGCTTTCTGCCGTCGCCACGCACGTGTCCGACACCTGAGAGTGCGTTTCCGAGGTTGCGTCAATCTTGGGACCTTTCACGCTGAGGCTTCTCGTTGGTGATCCAGCCGTCAGAGCCAGAGGCCGCAGTGGTGGGCGTTCTTCATGTTGATCGGCCGTATCGCTCCGGGAGCGAGCTCGAGCGCGCGGTCGGCGGCACCCAGACGGGGCCACCTCGTACTGCCCGCCCCGTTGGGGTCGCCGGTCCGGACGAACCTGGTCCAGTATCCGACGGTCCGGTCGGCCAGGCGCATTTGTGCCGCGCTGAGCCCCGGCGTGTCGGAGAAGTCGAACAGGTAGAAGGTCTCGGCTCCGTGTGCGGTTGCGGGCCGGACGTGTGCAGGCAGGGGCTCGCCGCTGGGCGTGGGTGCCGACGGGTCGGCGAAGACGTAGGTGTAGGTGGATGCCTTTCTCGCGTGCTCGCGGCCAGACTTCCAGGAGGGGCAGATCCAGCCGCTGTCGCTGAACACGCGGCTGGTCGCCGCGGCGGGAGAGGGAAAGCGTCGCGCCGGATAGCGTCGTTCGACCTGTGGCGCGGCCGATGCGAAGGCGGTCTTGAGCAAGGCTGAGTACTGGCGGTCAGTGATGCCTTGCGGGTAGACGGCCAGCGTGAACTCGACGTGCTCGTCGCGGGTGTTGCCCTGCAGCAGCGGTACGGCTATCTGTTTGCCCGCGGCGAAGACCTTGGCCGGCTCTTGCGGGACGAGGCTGGTGCCGTAGGCGAGCAGGGGGAACCGGGCGGTGTACGGCAGCAGCTCGCCGGCGCTCTTGCGGCGCAGGCAGGCCACGTCGGCGCAGGCCAGTTGCCCGGCCAGGGCCTGGCCGGCGCCTTGGATGGTTGCGATCGGGTGCCAGGAGGAGATCGCGGGCATGCCCTCGCCCATCGCGCCTGCCGGGTGGCTGGTGCGGCACGATCCGCTCTGGACGATCGCTCGGTGGAACAGGCCCTGGGCGGCCGGTGAGGTCATGAGGGTGCAGGTGCTCATCGCCCCGGCCGAGGCTCCAGCGAGGGTGACCTTGCCGGGATCACCGCCGAACGCGGCGATGTTGGCGCGCACCCAGCGTAGCGCCGCCACCTGGTCCTGCAGGCCGAAGTTGCTGGCCTCGCCGAGCTCGGGGTGGGCGAAGAAGCCGAACACGCCGAGCCGGTAGTTGACCGTCACGACCACGATGTCTCCGGCCCTGACCAGCCGGGCCGGGTCGTAGATCGAGCCCGAGCCGGTGATGAACCCGCCCCCGGGCACCCAGACCATGACAGGCCGTCCCTTGCCGGGCCGGGAGGGCGTGGTGACCTCCAGAGTCAGACAGTCTTCGCTCTGCGGGGTGCCCTTGGGCATGTCAGGCGCCTCCGGCTGCAGGCATGCCGGTCCTGCCTTCGTCGCGTCGCGGGTGCCGGTCCAGGAGCTCGTCGGCTGGGGTGGCTGCCAGCGCCGCTCCCCGACGGGCGGAGCAGCGTACGAAATGCCACGAAAGCGGCGGATCCCATGCTGATCCGTGCCTCGCACCTCGCCCGACGCCGTCACGACGACCCGGCCGGAGATCTCGTCGGCATGAGCGGGGACAGCGCCCGCCACGAGCACCGATACGCTCGCCAGCAGGGCGAGGGTCGCGGCCGCCACCGGTGTGCGGCCGGTCATTGTCCGCGCCCGCTCTGCTTGGCCTTCTTGCTGCCCCACCCGGCCAGCAGTGCTCCGGCGACGACGGCCGCCGCGTAACAGGCCAGCCACACCGCGAAACCGCCGGGCAACCATGCGAGCAGCCCGGCGTTGTCATGGTCGGCCAGCAGCCGGATGGCGCCTTGTGCTCCCAGGACCAGAAGCAGCATGCCAATGATCAGCACGGTGATGTGCTTCATGTGCGCTTTGACTCCCATCGCCCCGAAGGGCCGTGACGGCAGGCGTGAACACGCCCTCCACAGCTTGTGGTGCGATCGAACCATAACACCAATCTTGGTACGATCGCACCACAATCGAGTCGCGAGGACGGGTGGCATGCCGAGACAGGTGGACCATGACCAGCGCCGCCGCCAGATCGCAGAAGCCGTATGGCGCCTGGCTACCCGCGGCGGCCTGGAAGACGTCACCTTGAGACAGGTCGCCGCCGAGGCCGAGGTCTCCGCACGGCTGCTGCAGTACTACTTCGGCACCCGAGACCAGTTGCTGCTCGGCGCGCTGAAGATCCTCAACGACGACGCCGAACAACAGGCTCGCGAACGCCTGGCGATGCTCGGCGACACGCCCGGCATGCACGCGATCGTGCGGGGAGTACTGCTCGAGCTGCTCCCCCTGGATGAGGAACGGCGCAACCGGCACCTGGTGTACGCCGCCTACTTCGTCCGCTTCCTGACCGACCCCGCCCTGGCCGAGGTCGCCCACGACGCGCCGCTCGCACTGGAGAACCTCGTCGCCGGCCTGATCGCGCAGGGCCAGGAAACCGGTCAGGTACCCCGGAACATCGACGCCGCGGCCGAGGCCGCGTTCCTGGTGGCAGGCGCCGAGGGGATGCAGTCAAGCGTTCTACTGAGGCAGCGGTCCGCTGAAGACGCCATAGCCATGATCGACCACCAGCTTGCCCGCGTCTTCACCACGACGAACGGTGAGTGACCGCCGCCGCGAACCGTCCGTGCCCGTCACCCGCCGTACTGCGGCGGCCGGGTGAGGAGCGGCTGTGCCCGACCCGCTGTCGCGGGTTGTCCGGGTCATCGTTCTGGGCGCAGAGCGGTGGTGAACCAGGGGCGAACGGGAGCGAGTGTCGGCGATGCGGGCAGCCGCCGTCACCGATGAGTGGAGATCTTCTCGAAGAAGACGCGGGTGACGCCGGCGGCTGCCTGGACGTCTGCCGAGTAACCGCGGCTCCCCTTTCAGGCGGACCGGGCGGTGACCTCGCGACCCGCCCAATTGAGCGCGATTTCACCGTTCGTCAGGAAGTCCAACTCCACTTCGCCTTTCATCCTGGCGAAGAAGCGGGTCTCCGACATCGGGCGCAGCTCTGTCTTGACCAGACCGTGCACCTCCACCATGAGCCGCTCGCCCTCCCGCGTGACGTCCATGGTGGAGGTGCGTCCCATGTACCGCATGGCGTAACGGCCGGTGTACCGGTCAAGGATGTCCGGAGTGATGGTGACGAAGACGCGCCGGCTGGGCGGTTCGTACGGCTCGCCGCAGGCGATCGCCGTTAGCGCGGACTCGATCTCGGAGAATGCCGCGTTCTCGATGTTGGACAGAACGGTCACGAAGAGGTCGTCGTGCCGGTAATGAGCTGAGACGCTGACGAATCCGATGGTGCCGCCAGCGCTCTCCACCCGACCTTCGCTTACCACGCAGCCGTAGCCGTACCCGGTGCCGTCGGTCTCGACGTGCGGCCTGAACAGCTCCGCCAGCGACTCGCGCTGAAGCAGCCGCGGCAGGCCGCGGTTCCAGCGGTGCAGGTCTTCGACCGTTGAGTGAAGCGCTCCAGCCGCGTCTTGGTTGGAGTTGTCCAGGTACGGGGCCCTGGTGACGCGACCGTCGACCGACATGTAGCCGACGGCGGTCCCAGCGCCGTCGGCCATGCCGCTGCGGTCCATGGCCAAGGGGGCGAAGATGTGCTGGCGCAGGTATTCACCGTAGGTCAGACCGGACAGCCGCTCGATGACCTCGCCCAGCAGGATCCAGCCCGAGTTGCTGTAACTCATCCGCGCGCCCGGCTCGAACAACAGAGGTCGGTCCTTGAAGTCGTCGATGAGTTGCCGCCGGGTGCGTGGCGTCCCCATGACGCGGGTGAAGCCATCCGTCGTGACGTAGTCCGGGATGCCCGAGGTGTTGGTCAGCAGGTGGTGCAGGGTGATCTGCGCGCCATGCGGGTAGCCGGGCAGGTGGTGGGCGATCGGGTCGGTGACGCGAAGCCTGCCCTGCTCCTGCAACTGCAGGATCGCGATCGCGGTGAACGTCTTGGTCTGGGACCCGATGCGGAACGCCGTCGTTGGTGTGTTGGGCACACGGTGCTCGTGGTCGGCGTGGCCGTACCCCTTGGCGAACAGCCGCCGGTCGCCGCGCGCGACCAGCACCGCGCCGCTGAACCTGCCCAGTTGTGTGTACGCGCTGACGAGCGCGTCCATCCGGCGCGAGAGGCGGGAGAACACGAGAACCTCCAATTTGAATGATCCAGTTTGACTATCTGAGCATGGCGCAGCTGATATAGTCAAGCTTGACTATCGTGTGGAGGTGTTGGGTGTCGTCGACCCGCATGCTCGTCCTAGGGCTGCTCAATGAGGGGCCGCGGCACGGATACGAGATCAACCAGCTCGTCACGGCCGGGGCGCTGGAGCAATGGACCGACGTGAAGCCAGGGTCGGTCTACCACGCCCTGGCCAAGCTGGAGACCGAAGGGCTGGCGGAGACCCATTCCGAGGAGCGCACCGGCGATCGGCTGCGCCGCGTATACGCGATCACGCCAGAGGGCCGGCGCACGCTCCGCGACCTGCTGCGCAAGGCGCTCGCCGCGGCCCCGCACTCCCCGAGGTCCGACTTCGCGCTGGCGCTGCGCTGGCACGCGCTCCTGGAGTCCGGCGAGGCGCGGGACCTGGTGGCGGCCTCGTCCCGGGCGCTGGAGGCCCAGCGTGCGATGCTCGCCGCGGGGCGCGATGCGAAGGCAGGGCTGTCGCCTCTGGCCGATGCCCTGTTCGACAATGCCGAGGCGCATCTGGCCGCCGACGTGAAACTCTTGGAGGACGTCCAGCGCCTGCTGGACGGCTGAACGACGGCCTGTTCAAGAATCCCTCCAGCCACCGCCGGGTTGACTACATGCGCCGCAATCCAGACAGCGTCTCCCGCCCGACCGTCTCGATGTATCCGGGCGCCTGGCCCGCCCGGCACGGCTGAGTGTCGATGATCTGTCGGGCAGCGCCGGCAGGGCCCCTGCAGCAGACATCGGCCACTTGCAGCGCTGACACCCTGGCCCGCGCCGTGTCCTGACGAATACCGAGGCCGGCGACGCGCTCACCCAAAGGGTGGTGGTTGAAGACCGCGTGGCGGCATGGGTGATTGGTGCACTTCCCCAACCCCGCGCCCACTGCCAAAGGCCCTCCTCGCCCCACGCCGTCTGGTCCCTGATGGTCCTCCCGCGACCAGTTCCGGTGGTGGGAGGACTGCCGCGCCTTTCCCCAGAGCGATGCAACAGTTCGCCAGGCAAGTCCATCTGAGAGGTGACATGGACGATGAGAGGCGAAGGCAGTTGGAAGCAGATCCCCGGTTCGCCGGGTTCGTCGCCGAGCGAGGCGATGCGCTGTTGCGTTACGGCTACGTCCTGGCCGGGAACCCGCACGACGCGGCCGACCTGGTGCAGGAGGCGCTGCTGAAGCTACGCGCGTCCTGGCCCAGGCTTCGCGCCAAGGACAATCCGGAAAGTTATGTACGTACCACCATGGCCAGGCTGCACACCGCGGCCTGGCGGCTGCGGCGGCGCGAGCTGCTCGCCTGGGATCCACCAGAGCACGGATACCACGACACGCTGCCCAGCGAGGACGAGCAGGCGATGTGGGAGACGCTGGCCGGGCTGCCCCGCAAGCAGCGGGTGGTGCTGGTGTTGCGCTATTACGAGGGGCTGCGCGACGAGGAGATCGCGGCAGCTCTCAAGATCTCTCGCGGAACCGTGCGGAGCCAGGCGTCGCGGGCGCTCGACAAGCTCCGCTCCGCGGTGGGCGAGCACATCGGGGAAGGCGTCATGTCGGATCGCGGGGAGCGGCGATGAACGGTATCGAAGAGCGGTTGAGCAGGACCCTGGGACACGCGGCCGAGCGGGCGCCACGGCTGGCCGCCCCGGCGGTGGAGCGGCTGGAGACCGGTTACCGGCGACGCAGGAACAGGTCCCAGGCGCTGATCGCGGCGGCGGCCGTGGTGGTGGTCGCCGGCGGGGTGGTAGTGGGCCTGCAGGGAGCCGACACCGGGAGGACGCTACCCGCGGCCGGCCCGTCGGACGTGCCGTCCGCGGTGATCAGCGCCGCCGCCGAGCCCATCGAGAAGGTGTGGCCGCAGGCGGTGTGGAAGATGCCCGCCAAGGACTCCGAGGGCAGGGAGCTGCGCCCCGTCGCGCTGACCGGCGACGGGACGCTGCTGGTCAACGCGTGGCGCAAGGCCGAGCAGCCCGAGGTCCTCTACCTCTACGACCTGGCCGGAGGGAAGCTCCGGAAGATCACGGACCTGGGCCGGCCGAAGAAGACCGGTCGGGCCGCCGCGAACTTCAGCATGGGTGAGGGCGTGGTGGCCTGGTGGACGTCGACGAAGACCTCCGTACGCCTCTGGGCCGTGCCGCTGACCGGCGGCGAGGCCAGACAGGTGGCCGAGCACGAGACCGGCGGCGACATGATCGACAACCTCGTCGTGGCGAAAGGCGCGATCGTGTTCTCCGTACTGAAGGGCGGGGTGTTCAGCGTTCCCCTCAACGGGGGCCAGGTGACGCCGGTCGAGCGCGGAAGCGGGCTGCACCTGCTGTCCTGGCCGTGGGCGGGTTCACCGGGCACGTGGACCCCCCCGGACGGTGCGCCGTTCACCCACCTGGTCAACCTGGAGACCGGGCACATCAGCGACGCCGCCCCGGCCCGCCAGGGAGAGCAGTTGCTGGCCTGCGGTGTCCAGTCCTGCCTCGCGACGACGCCAGGCGGTGCCAGAGCGTTCACCCGGCTGCGTGACGGCTCGGAGCAGCAGGAGGTGCCGACCGGCTTCCAGATCCCGGAACCGGTCGGCCAGAGCCGCTTCTACGTGCGCACCCTCCGGAGCCATGCTCCAGGCCTCGGGCTCTACGACCTGAAGACCGGAACGCTGGTGGACCTGGGCATCGGGGATGAGGCCGCGCAGGGCGAGGTCCCGGTCGCCGATCGGGCCGGGCGGATGATGACGTATCTGACCGCGAGCGGCAGGTACGTGATCGACCTGTCCAAGATTCCCTGAGGGGCAGGACGACCCGCAGGACCGGCAGGACAGCAGCGAGGTTCCGCACCGTTCAGCCGGACAGACGAACGGGGACAGCTCCCTGAGCCGTCCCCGTTGACCGTGGCTAGAGCCCTGCCGGTGTCCTCGTCCTGTCCGACATCAGCGGCTCCTGCATCTCCATCTCCTCGCGGCTCGTGTCGTGAGCCTCCTCGATCCGAAGCGCCACCCCGAGCGCGAAGAACGTCGGCGCCCACTGGCCAACGTAGATCCCCCACCTGTCAGCCCGGTCGATACCCGCCGGCTCCATGTTCTTGGAAACCAGCCAGGACGCGAACGAGGCGCCGATGGACGCCATACCCGCCGCGTACATGAGCGACGACTTGACGCCCATCTTGTGCAGAGTGCTGATCACGTTTCCCCCTGTTGTGTGATGGTCTGCCCTGCTTACCCACGACCTGAGAAGCGTCACGACACTGCGCCCGGTTTTGCCACCTCTTGCCCAGGCCACGCGAGGCTGGCCCCATGACCGGTGCCATCGCCATCGTCAAGACTCTGCCGGCGAGGCTCGGCGCCAACGCCGCCACCCTGGCCTGACGTGCCACTACAGCCAGCCGCCGAGGCGTCGGTCGCGTTAACGGGCACCGTAGGAACGCCCCACGCGCTCGCCCTACTCGGCTTGTGCTGCAGTCGTATTCGCCCGCCGCCGCAGATACGGACTGGCTCCGGAAAACAGAAACCTCCCGTAGAGCGCGCAGACGCAACAACGGCCCGTTGCCACGAACAACGGACCGCTTAGTACTCCAGCCGTAGATCGTGATCTTCGTGGTCGTGGAGTGGTGTGGAAGAATGGCGCCAGCGAGCCGAGGGTGTTCCTGCCGAACAGCGCCGGTCACGGACACCCGTCTGCGAACGTGTTATCAGGTTCCAACGCCGCTTGATGGTTGCATTGCCGGGCGGAGGAAGGTCCGGTCGAAGCGGCGGATGCAGCGGGTCTCCGTGCTCAGCTGCCAGAGCTGCTGAGCCTCCGGATCTTGCCGGATGGCAGCACGGTAGTCCTCGTAGGCAGCCAGGCTGGGGAAGGAGAACAAGGCGTAGGCGATGTCGTTGGCTCCTTCGTGCGGCAAGAAGCAACCGTGATGCGTGCCGCCGAAGCGGGTGACGATCGGGATCCATCCCGTCACGTACGTCTCGAACGCTGCAGTCTGGCTGGGGTCGATCTCGTAGCGCAGATGACAAGTGATCATATGAATATTCTTCCTGGCTCGGTGAGAGGCTCAGTTCGGATCGAGGGCTGAGCGCCTCGGCGGCGGGCTGGCCGAGATGCGGGCTTCATGGGAGGGCGGCCTGGCGGTGGTAGTGGCTTGCGCGGGCACGGGCTTGGTGACGCCGTCGCCAGCGGGACCAGTGCAAGACGAACGCGATGCAGCGGATAGGTCCGCTAGTCAGGCGCGTGAACAGGCGCTGGGCTTCGGGCAAAGTCATCGGCACGAGGTCGGGCTCGGCGTTGTGGTCGCTGCGTTCGCGGGCGGTCACTGCGGCCAGGAAGGCGTGGGCAAGCAGGACCAGGGTGGTCCACCGATACCATGACGTCCAGGTGCGGACCTGGTGTTGGTCCAGTCCGGTCAGGCCCTTGCCGGTCTGAAACGACTCCTCGATGCGCCAGCGCGTCCGGCCACCTTGACCAGGACCGGCAGCGGCACCGGACCGGGCGCATAACAGCGGTAAAAGGCCAGCTCGCCGGTGCGGCGGTGGCGGCGGATCAGCAGCCAGCGGCGGCCCGGCTGCTCGGAGGCGATGGTGATGAGCGCCCAGTCGTAGTAACGCTGTCCCTTGGCTCCGGCTCCAACCGACAGCCGTTGCCAGGCGGTCTTGGGCAGCCGGGCGGCGATCTCGTCGGCGCGCCGGGTTCCGGCCGCGGTGGTGATGCGATGGTTGGATGCCACCGCCATGACGTAGCTGACCTGGCCTGTTTCCAGCACGGTGCGCAGCGGGGTGCTGGAGCCGTAGACCTCATCACCGGTCACCCAGCCGCCAAGCCAGGTCCGGGTGACACCGAAGGGGGCTCGCCGACCGGCCACTCGCGGCGTGTCGCTACTGCCCTTCACGCCCCCTCGACTCGTTCCTCGGGCGACTCCTCCCGGTCGCCGCCGAAGAGGAGTACGAGACGGTCCTCGGCGGCCATGGCCGTCCACTCGTCACGAACGATGCCGTGCGGGATGTCGTCATCGTCTCCATGGGTCCCAGGATCACGCCGCCGCTGCATGCCGGTACACGGCGGGATGTCCCGGTATGTAGCAACGCCCCGCCTCCAGGAGGAGGTGGAGCGTTTCGTCGACGCCGCGCTCGCGGACGATGACGCGTCGACCTGGCTGGGCGGCGAATCACATCAGGGCAAAATTCTGTGTCCAGTAGACGCGGCTGTTGTGGCCGGAGGCGCTTCCTACCCCGATCACTCGGTACTCACAGTTGAGGATGGCCTCGCGATGTCCCCAATTGGACGCTGCGTCGTCGTACAGCCAGTTGTGCATCGCCTGGGCCAGCGTCAGGTTGGTGCCGAGGGCCCAGTTCTCGGGCTTCTGCGCAGGCGTGAAGCCGCCCGCCCTGATCCGATCGGCGGGCAGTGATCCGTCAGAACCGTAGTGGCCTCGGCGGGGATCACCCGCCTTGGCGTCGATGAGTGTGGCGTAGTTCTTGGCAAGATCAACGCTATGGGCGCGCGCTATGCCGCTGAGCTTGGCGTTGATGCGCACACTCGGGTCAGCGCACTTACCCAGGTCTCGCCGCACCTGGATGATCTGGGCGACCATTGCCTTTTCCTCGGCGGTGAGGGCCCTCCCTATACTTTTGACAGGCCTGTTGCTCCAGGTCTGGTTGACCCCCCATCCATCCCTATCGGGGCGGAAGCACGACCATTGCTGTATGGGAGCGCCCACCTGTGGCGGCTTCGGAAAGGACCCGTTCGCCGCATCGAGGCATTTCGTGCTATGGACATTCCGAATCGTAATGCCGCCCCTACAAACGAATGCCTCGGGCGTACACTGTCCTCCCGCGACGGGCTCTCGGGACCAGTACTGACTGGAGCGTGCGTTACAGTCCCGCTGAACTATTCTGACTCCATTGTCCCCGGAGGCGCGCTCAAGGTCGAGGCATCTACGCGTACCTGGCACAACGATATTGAAGGTGCCGTCCCAACCTTGCGGCCCACCGGCGGGCCAGAACGTGAAAGTACTTGCGGCTGACGAGAAATGTCCGAGAATTGGTGCGCCGTCGCCCCCGGTTCGCACGGTCAGCGCGCTGCCGACATTCGTGATGGTGCTGTTGACAGGGGCAAGGGGGACGGAGGCGTCCACGCCGGTCGCCGACGGTATCCACACCACCACGAGTACGGCCGATAGCGTTAGGTGCGACGCGCGCTTTCCCGTGCCGGACATACCTTTTGCCATGGCTCTGCCCTCCTCCCGAGTCGGTGACATTGACTCGACTTCTTGAAGAAGTGACACGCTCGCGTAACGCGAGCTCACCCCGCGAAGCTTCCCGACCGCGACGTCAATCTGAGGGCCTACTGCGAAGTATACCTTTTTCCCGGTCCGTCGTTTAAATGTCCAAGTAATTTGGATTTTACGCAATATTGGAGTCATTCCACGCCGGGAATTGAAAAGGCCCCGGTGTGTCTTGAGCATGCGCTAGGCGAGCTGCCCGGGCCCGACCAGATCCTGTAAGGGTCGTGAGCACGACAAGCGAGGCCGTGGGTCTGGGCGCCACTCCCGACGGGGTCCGACCTCGGTCGGGGCGATCCATTCTTCCCGCGGGATGCCGACGGACAGCTTGTCATCGTTCATCCCGCCAGGAATGGGCGCAGGATGGGTTCGGCGTTTTTCCCTGGCTCGCGACAGATCGACGACCTCGACGAGATCGGCTAGGTCTACGTCCATGCTGACCTGTGCTGGGCTCCAGCAGTCGGCGACTGCGGGACTGGTGCTGACCTACGTCGGCTTCACCGCACTGAGCTTCAGCGGCGCCGGGTACGACGCCGCAGTACGGGCCCGGCGGGACGTGCCCGCCGGCGAACGGATACCGACTCCCACAAGATCGACACCGCCCCGCACTACACCGCACCGCATCGCATCGCATCGCCGGGAAGCGTCGCCAATCGACGACCCGACACCTGTACCGCGTCAAGACACCATCGCTACCGCATCGACCTGCGGACTGCCCAAGACCAGGACGCCGACACGATCACGTCGTGTGCCTCTTCGCCTGCTCTGTCTGCTCACAATCCAGACGTTGGACTCGCTGATGTACTGAGCCGCGGCCAGGCGCCGAAGGACGTGACCGAGACTGGCCGGCAAGGTCCCGGGACTCGATCGTCCGTCTGGCGCGAGAGATCCGGCGTGGGGCAGCCGACGGATGCGCGGTGCGCCTCTGCCTCCAGATCAGTGAGGCGCATTCCGCACCCGCGCCGATGAAACCGCATGCACCGAACTTCTACGGGCGAACCGAAATTCGCTCATCCGTGAGGTGTTGTCCAGCCGGGCTACTCCGGGTGTCGTAGATCGGCCCATGGGGTGGTCCCGGCGTCGTAGCGGCAGAAGAGCCTCTGGTGGGACGCCCTGGGCCTCGGAACTGGACGACGATATCGGCTCATGAGAAGCCAGGTACATCCATGGCGCCGCGTTGCCGACCACCCAGCTGCTGGCGAGCGCGTTCGGATACGACGCGGCCAACGTGATCCCCACATTCGGAGCCGTCCGCCTGGATGTGCGCCCGACCATCCACACCACGATGATCAAGGCCGACGAGCCGGTCATGCGGAGCGCGGTGGCCCTGGCCATCCTCACCTCGTTCGGCCTGGCGACGCCGGTCGCGGCAGGCCGCGGCTGTCGGCGCTCGGCGCGGGCGTCCTGATCATCTCCATCGCCGTCGTTGCCCAGTCCCCGGCCTGTTGAGGAAGTCCCCATGTTCACGCGTATCGCGATCACCCTGCAGACCGTTGCCCTGCTGCTCCAGGCGGTCACCGCCGGGCTACTGCTCTCCTCGCCCGGCGGGCGGGCGATGCACAGCGCCTCTGCGATCGCCGTGGCGGTCACCGTACTGCTGCACCTGGTCGCCGCGCTGGTGGCGCGGCGCTTGAGCGCCATCCTGCCCGCGGTCGGCATGCTGGTGATGACGTTGGCTCAGATAGCGCTGGGCGTAGCCCACCTGAAGACCCTGCACGTCCCGCTCGGCGTGCTGATGTTCGGCGTGAGCCTGCTCCAGCTGGTCCCTGCGTGGTCGGACCGCCGCGCCGCCGCGGTGCCGGCATGACGATGACAAGGCGGCAGGCGCTGCGCCTGCTCGGCCTGGGCGCGACGCTGAGCGTCGCCGGCTGCTCTCTGATCGGCAGCACCCCGCCGCCCAGGCTGCTGGCGAGCAGCGCGCCGCTGCCGACGCCTTACACGGTGCCGCTGCCCATACCCGCGCTCGCGAAGCCGTACAGGTCCGATGCCTCAGCCGACTACTACGAGCTCGTCCAGCGCGCGGCGGAGGTGGAGATCCTGCCCGGCCTCCGTACCCCGATCTGGGGGTACGGAGGGCAGTTCCCCGGACCGACCATCAGGGCGCGTGCCGGACGCAGAACCGTCGTGCGCGTCGCCAACGGCCTGGGCGCGCCGACCGTCACCCATCTGCACGGCGGGCACACCCCGCCCGAGTCCGACGGCTATCCCACCGACCTGGTCCAGCCGGGCGCCCGACGCGATTACGTGTTCCCGCTGGAGCAGCGGGCGGCCACGCTGTGGTACCACGACCACCGCATGGACTACACCGGGCCGCAGGTGTGGCGTGGGCTGGCCGGATTCTTCCTGGTCGGCGACGAGGAGGAGTCGGCGCTGCCGCTGCCGTCGGGCGAGCGGGACGTGCCGCTGATGATCTGCGACCGCTCCTTCGCCGCCGACGGGACCATGCCGTACCCCGCGCGCGACGGCGGGCCCGGCGCCCGGGAGGCGTTCATGGGCGGCGTGCTGGGCGATGTCATCCTGGTCAACGGCGCGCCGTGGCCGCGGTTGGGGGTCGATCGGGCCCGCTACCGGCTGCGGCTGCTCAACGGCTCCAACGCCCGCACCTACGAGCTGGCCCTGCCGCCTGGCGGCACGCTGACCCAGATCGGCAGCGACGGCGGCCTGCTGGCCGCCCCGAGAACCTTGGAGCGGGTACGGCTGGCGCCGGGCGAACGCGCCGACGTGGTGGTCGACTTCGCCGCCTACCGTGTGGGCGATCATGTCGAGCTGCGCAACCTCCTGGAGGAGGGAGCACAGGCCCGGGTGATGCGGTTCACCGTCGAGCGTGACGCCCGCGACGACTCGGCGATCCCCAAGACGCTGTCACGCGTGGAGCCGCTCGACCCGGCCAAGGCCACGGTGACCCGCGACTTCCAGTTCACCAGCGGCGACCTGCACGGCCACACGGGCTGGATGATCAACGGCAAGCCGTTCGACGCTCGCAGGGTCGACGCCAAGCCGCGGCTGGGTGATATCGAGATCTGGCGGCTGACCAGCGATGTCGCCCATCCCGTCCATCTGCACCTGGCCGGCTTCCAGGTGTTGTCGGTCGGGGGCGAGCGACCGAGCGGACCGCCGGAGTGGAAGGACACCGTCGAGCTGCGGGAGGCTCAGACCGTGGAGATCATCACCCGCTTCACCGGCTACCGGGGCCGGTACGTCCTGCACTGCCACAACCTCGAACACGAGGACATGGCCATGATGAGCACCTTCGAGGTGGTCTGATGCCCGGTCCCGCCCGGAAGAACGGCCCGAGCACGGTCATCGGCAGCGGTCTTGGGGAAGCGCGGCCTGTCAGGGTGGCCGCCGGCCCAGCCTTGAGCGACGCGCCAAGAGCGCCCTTCCACAGGCCGTACGACCCTGGCCGCTTACCTGCCAGGTCATCGACCCCGGCGCGTCCGCATGCCACGATCGTCGACGTACAGAGCCCGACCGACCGGAAGGACACCATGCCTGCCTACGCCATCGCGAACCTGCACGAGGCCGCCCCGCACCCGGAGATCGCTGAGTACATCGAGCGCATCTCCGCCACTTTCGAGCCATACGGCGGCCGCTTCCTCGTGCACGTGACGCAGCACGAGGTGAAGGAGGGCACCTGGCCAGGGAACGTCGTGATGATCGGCTTCCCGGGGATCGCCGAGGCGCGGGCGTGGTGGGACTCCCCCGCGTACCAGGAGATCGCACCGCTGCGCTCGCGGCACATCAAGGGCGACATCATCCTGATCGAAGGCGTCCCCGAGGGCTATGACCCCGCTGCCACCGCGAAGGCGATGCGGGAGGCCATGCCTGCCGAGTAGGGAGCCCTCGGGTTCGGGCCGGCTCAGCAGCGTCCAGCAGGACGTGGGCGTAGAGCCTGACAGTGCCATGGCGCATATGCGCATCGGCCCCACTATCGTCGTACTTGATCTACAACAACGCCAGAAACACAACTGTGGAGAGTCGATGGCGCGCCGTACAGACAAGGACACCGTATGACCACCACCGCGCTCATCGTCGGCGACCTGCAGGCAGGCATCGTGGACAACTACCCCTTCGCCGCCGGCGTGCTTCCCGTCATGGAAAGGGTTCTCCCCGCGGCCAGAGCCGCAGGAATCCCGGTGATCTTCATACGTTTCGGGCTCCGGGCCTCAGGCCTTGATGTGGCGGCAGGCAACCAGGTGATCAGCACCCTGCACGGGGCGGGGACGCTGTTCCACGAAGAATCCCCCGAGACGCTCGTGCACCCGCGCATCAAGCCGTTGCCGGGCGAGGCCGTCGTCCTCAAGCACCGCGCCAGCGCGTTCGCGGCCACCGACCTCGATCTGCTGCTGCGCGCCCAGCGCATCGACTCGCTCGTGCTGACCGGCGTCGCGACCGGGGCGATGGTCGCCGCCACGCTCTACGACGCCGCCGACCGCGACTACCGCCTGACCGTCCTCAGCGACGCCTGCGCCGATGGGGAACCGGACGTGCACGACTTCCTGATCAACCGCGTCTTCCCGGCCAGGGGTGCTGAGGTTCTCACGAGCCACGAGTGGACCGCCCGCCTGTGAGCAGCCGTCAGCGTTGAAGACCGGGTCATGCCCGCGGCGAGACGGAAGTCGATCCCACCGATGGAGACGGGCGGGCGCATCCGATCAGCTCTGGTGCGTAGGAGCAGCCCCGTCATCGGCGGGACGGCGGGAGGTGAGCGTGGCGGCGCCTCCGACCTGGACCTCGCCGTGGTGGCCCTTGATGATGCTCAGGATCGCGGTGCGTCCCTGCCGGGAGTATTGAGCGATCTGCACCTGCTGGCCTGGCCGGACGTACGGGTCGGCGCTGACTTGTGCCGCGTTCGACACCCCGGTGGCGCGGTCGATCATCAGATCTTCGCCGAGGTAGGCGTTCACCTGAATCGATTGAGCAGGTAGAAGGGTCTGCGGGTCGCGGCAGAACAGGTGTACTCCGTTGATCTCCGCGGTGCGTTGCAGGTGCAGCAGGTTGTCGAAGTCGAGCAGGTGCAGCTGAGTACGGAGCAGGGCGAAGGTCTCGGGCGTCACTTCGACGGTCAGCTTGGGCGAGCCGACGGACAGGATCTCCAGGGTGGAGCCGGGCCTCCGCACGGGGAGCGGGAAGATGCCGGTCAGGGCGGGGTCGAGGTCGTCGGCGGGCCTCGGTGGTCGGGACACGAATCGCAGCATGACGACATCGCCGGGCCTCACCGAGGCTACGGCTGCGGCCGTGGCGGACGTTCTGATCTCCACCTCGTCACCTGAGGCGAGGGCTCCGGTCGCGGCCAGGGTGTGCACGGCCCCGATGAAGCCATGTGCGCAGGCGCCGAGCTCTTGTCCCGTGGGCGTCAGCACGGTGATCTCGAGCTGTGAGCCACGCAGGGCGTTGACGAAAACGGTCTCGGGGGCGCCTGACCGCCGGGCCACCGTACGACGTCGCTCGAGATCCCACGCCGGCACGTCGTCGCCCAGCACGACGGCGAAAGGATTGCCCAGGCCGCTGCCGGGGTCGTCCACGTCGACGAAGGCCGAGCCGGTCACCAGGCAGGCGGTCTGAGGCATGGGGTCAGCCGTCCTGGCGGCAGATGATGAAGTCGGCGAAGGCGTGGGAGCCGGATCGCTCGCCGACCTCCTCGATGGCGCTGCGGATCCGCCGCAGGTGGCCGACGGTCAGCTCGAGGGGTGGCTCGTCGGGCTGATAGGTGGTGCGGACCGGGTAGTCGACGCCTGGCGTGGTGGTCATCTCGATGTGGCAGCCGACCACGTGGGTGACAGGGCGGGTGGCGCTGAAGTCGATCAACCGGTCGACGGTGGAGACGAACGCGGGCCAGTCCTGGACGTAGAGCCGGCCGGGGTAGATCGTGTCGCCGGTGAGCAGGAAGCCGGTGTGGGGGTCGTAGAACGTGACGGCCGCTTCGTGGTGGCCAGGGGTCGCCAGGCACTCCAGCACTCTGCCGCCCAGGTCGACATGGGCGATGCGCGAAGGATCCTCATCGAAGCCGAAGACCTTCCAGGCGGTGCTCAGGCGTGCGTCCACGATGAGAGTGTCGGGACGATCGATGAACTGGGGGTCGCCGGCGATGTGGTCGCCGTGGGCATGCGTGTGGAGGACGAGCAGGCGGTAGCCGTCTGTCGGGTGGCGGGTGAGCCAGTCGTCGACCAGTTCGTCGACCACCTTGCGCAAGGGGAAGAACTCGGCGGATTCGGTCGCGCCGGTGTCGAGAAGAACGGCCTGGTCGTTGCCGAACAGCAGGAAGAGAAAGGGCGCCTCGTAGTTGATCGCCATGTTCTGCCGCAGGACGAACGTGTGCTCGTCATAGGCGTACACCTGGATGTCGGGGTCGGTGTTGTGCTTGGCCGACGGCGATCCATGGATCCAGTCGACGTCGAAGGCGCGCGGTTGTGGCGAGACGGACGTGAAGTTGATCAACGGGAGGTTCCTTCGAAAGGCTTCTCTGCGTCACTCATGATGTCTCAATTGACGTACTGTGCGCCTGTCAATGCCGCTCAGGGCTTGTCGGGGCAGTCGGCCTCCACCCATGTGGCGGTCAGGTCCCGGCAGACCACAGTGATCGCTCCTGGCCGCAAGGCGATCTCATGGCTACATCCATCGGGGTGCGGCAGGATCTCGTCGAGGATCACCACGCTGCGCGGCTCGATCCCGGAAGGTGCGGCGATGTCGAGTCCGTAGTCCGACACGCCTTCGTAGCGGATGATCAGGTCTTCTTCGTGCTTCCAGCAGTTGTGCCGGAACATGAGTTCCATGGAGGTCTCTCCGTCTGTCTTATCGAAAGAGATCCGCTCCAGGTTGAGGTCCTTCACGCACCGTGGCCCATGGAAGTCGTAGTGCTGGGGATCTGCCGCGAACGTACGGGCACCCGCCGGCAGCGCGTCGGCGAACTCGGGAAGCCGCTTCAGATACTCGACCGGACTGATGACACCGTCGATGACCTCGCCACCGGGCAGGGTCATCGACGCGTCGAGATCGACGTACTTCATGCGTCTGTCACGTCCAGAGGCCTGACCACATGCGGATTGATCTTCACCGCGCTCACCATGCCATAGCTCATAGCCGCGGGCCACCTCAGCGATCTCCATCAGCCATGACGCACGGTTGAGACGATCGTCGCCCGTCCAAGCCGCTAGCAACCTCCGTGGTCAGTCCTCGCGCCAGGTCCACCGGCCCGCGAGCATCGTGGCGGAGACCGGCATCGACCGCAGGGCCCTGCCCTCGTATGGGTTGTCGTCGGTGACCACCAGGTCGGCCTCGTCGCCTTCGGCCAGGTTCGCCCGCCCGTTACGGGTGGAGGCCGCGATCGCTTCGGCGACCGGGATCGTGTGCTCAGGATGCCAGGGCTCGCGGCCGTCACGGCTGCGGTCGACGGCGGCGGCGATCGTGACCCACGGGTCCAGCGGAGCCACCGGGGCGTCGGAGCCCAGCACCAGCCGGGCGCCGGCCGTAAGCAGCGCGCCGAAGGCGAAGGCCCGCCCCGTACGGCCGGCCCAGTGGTGGTCGGCCACGTCCCTGTCATCCATCGCGTGCTCGGGCTGCACGCTGGCGACCACTCCGAGCGCGGCGAAGCGGCCGAGGTCGGCCTCGTCCAGCAGCTGCGCGTGCTCGATCGTGCCCCGCGCGCCGACGCGCTCGAAAGCGTCGAGCGCGAGGCTGTTGGCCCTGTCGCCAATGGCGTGCACGGCCGGGCGCAGCCCCGCCCGCCACGCGCGCTCCATGAGCGGGACCAGCTCCTCCGGCGGCACCAGCAGCATGCCGTGAGGGTGGGCGTCGCCCTCGAGGCCTGGGTACGGGTCGTGGCAGTAGGCCGTGCGGGTGTTCAGTGAGCCGTCGGTGATGACCTTGAACGGTCCCATCTCGACCAACCCGTCGGTTCCGTGGATCACCTCGCCAGAGCGCAGGCCCCGCTCGATCGCCTCCTCCAGATGCGAGGGCCACACCCCGCACGCCACCCGCAGCGCCCGGTTGCCGCCGCGGACGCGGCGAATCCAGGCGTCCAACTGCCAGGGCGCCTCCAGCTCGACCACGCCGACCACGCCCCGCGCGGCCGCCGCCGCCGCGCTCTTCGCCGCCCACGCGTCGAGCACCTCAGGCGGCAGCCTGTTGACATCGGCGAGGATCGGCTGCCATTCGGACTCACGCAGGACGCCGCTGGCGTGTTCGGCCCAGCCGTACCTGCGGGCGGCGGCGGAGTTCAGCCAGCAGCTGTGCAGGTCGCCGCTGATGAGCACGACAGGAATGTGCGCGACGTCGGGGGCGGCGGCGTCCAGCAGGTCGCGATGGGGGCGGTCGGCCCACATCGCGTCGCGGAAGCCGTAGCCCACCAGCGGCAGCTCCCCCTCCGGCGGCCTGGTGCGCAACCGCTCCGCCACCAGGCGGGCGGTCGCCGCCGCCGACTCCGCCCCGGACAGGTCCACACGCTCGCGGGCGAGCGTCCACTGGTCGAAGTGCACGTGGTGGTCCCAGAGGCCCGGCAGCACGAAACGGCCGTCGAGATCGACGACCTCCCAGCCTGGCTCGGCGGTGATGCTCTCACGGACCCGCGCCACGCGGCCGGCCGAGACCAGCACGTCGTACGGCGCGGCGTTCCGGCCCAGCCGGGCCGAGCGCAGGAGGGTGTTCATGCCGTCTCCTCAGGGATCCCGTACCGTCTCCCGCGCGGGCGCGGCGTCGGCGTTCCGCTCGTCGGGCGCTTGAATGATCTCGTAGGCGGTGGACGATGGCGATGGCGCGGCGGCGATCGCCTACTCGAAGAGGGAGGAGTCTCCTGCGCCTCGGCGGAGGATCTCAGGCTCGCCCTGCGAGAAGTCGACGACCGTCGTCGGGGTGGCGCCGCACTCGCCGGCGTCGATGACGGCGTCCACCTCGTAGTCGAGCCTCTCCTTGATCTCCCAGCCCTGCGTGAGGGGCTCGCTCTCGTCGGGCAGCAGCAGGGTGCTCGACACCAGCGGTTCGCCGAGCTCGGCCAGCAGTGCCTGCGTGACGACGTGATCGGGGATCCGGACGCCGACCGTCTTCTTCCGGGGATGCAGCAGCCGCCGCGGCACCTCCTTGGTCGCGGGCAGGATGAAGGTGTAACCGCCGGGGGTCGCCGCCTTGACCGAGCGGAACAGCGCATTGCTGACGTGGACGAACTGGCCGAACTGGGAGAAGTCTCTGCAGACCAGGGTGAAATGGTGGTCGCTGCCGAGGCTGCGGATCTCCCTGATGCGCTCGATGCCCTCCTTGTTGCCCAGCCGGCACCCCAGCGCGTAACACGAGTCCGTCGGGTAGGCGATCAGCCCGTCCGCATGCAGAAGCTCGACCACCTGACTGATCAGCCGGGGCTGCGGACTGTCCGGATGCACATCGAAATACTTGGCCACACCCCAGAGCTTAGAAGCGCGGGCTTCTCGGCATGACACACGGCCCGTCCAGCACTCGGCGTACATGCGGTCATGCCTGCAGGAACGGCGCCAGTCTCTCCTCGCATGACGCGTGGCCGATCTCCCGGCACAGCCGGAGGGCCTGCGTGGCCCTGCGCGCCGCCGCCTCGTCCTCACCTCGCCGCCGCTCCAGGACGGCCAGCTCTGTGAGCGCCGCCAGCTCCGGCAGCCGGTACGAAGCCTCGATCGACACGTCACGGCCTTTCAGCGCGTGGCGGAGCGCAGCCGGGCACGGGCGATCGACGAGTACGCCGATCAGTGTGGCGCTGGTCCCGGCCAGCGCGGGCCCGCGCCACAGCGCCGCCGCCGCGCGCAACAGCGGCACCGCCTCGGCGTGACGGCCCGCCTCCGCGTGGGCACGGGCGGCGGTTCTGTGCCGCTCGAACAGCTCCAGGTCGAGCTCACCCTCTTCCACGCGTAGGCGGTAGCCCGCGCCCAGGCGGCGGACGCGCTCCTTGCCGAGCAGGGCCCGCAGCTCGTGGACGCACACCTGTAGGCGCGAGATCGCGGTGCGCGGCGGCTGCTCGCCCCAGACCAGGGCGATGAGCCGGTCGTCCGACACCGTGCGGTTGACGTTGAGCAGCAGCGCGGCCAGAACGGTCCGCTGCTTCGGCGAGCCCAGCACGATCGGCCCGTCACACCCGTCGGCCGACACCGGCCCGAGAAGCGCGAACCGTGCTTCGGTCCCGCTGTGGCCCTTCATGTCCCCCATTTCCCACCGCGATGGTACCGATGAAGATCGCGGCGCCGCTAGGTGAGGGGCCGAGGATCGGCCGGTGCCGTCCAGGGTCCGCGATGCCGTCTGGGGCGATGCGGCGGCATGAGCGTGGGTCGTCTCGAGCGGCGAGGAGCGTGCGGCCGGAAGCGACGAGGAAGAGTGACGGAAGCCTCGGCTGCGACGCTTCTCGGGTAATCGAGCAAGGGCAGGTCATCCATGCTGAACAAGATCATGAGCGTGGTGGTCCCGGTGACCGCCCTGGCGGTGGCAGCGACACTCGGCGCCAGTGTGTCCGCGAGCGCGGAGGTGGCGAAGCTCAATGTCGGCTACATCAAGAGTGTCCACAGGACCCTCGCGCAGTGCGAGGCAGCGGGCTACAGGTACTCCGGGGACCGCGAATACTGGGACTGCAACTGGGACAGCCCGTTCTGGGCGCTCTGGGTCCTGAAGTAACCCACCGGACCGTCGCGTCCGTCCTCGAAGAGGCTCCACCATGTCCGCAGGGGGCCGTTCTCGGGACGGTGGACCGAGTGGACAGGATCCCGTCCGGTCCTGGGACCCGGGCGGGATCCTGTCGTTTCATGTCCTGAGCGAAGCAGGTCACCGTGCCGGATCCGTCATCAGACCGGCCACCGGGGTCTCCTACCGGGCTGTCACGGTTTGCGGGCGATGCCACAGACGGCGCTCACGACAGCCGGCGGCTCATCCCACCGATCAGGTTCGGGCCGCCATTGCGGCGTCGGCACCACGCCGGGGTCCACCAGGTCGAGGCCGGCGAAGAACGCCGCGATCTGTGCCGGGCTGCGTAGTTGGTAGGTGTTGGCCGCGGTGCGGTTGTAGTTCGCCACAGCCCGGACCAGTGCCGGGTTGGTGTCGGTGCCGTCGCTCAGCGCCAGATAGCTGCCCGAAGGCAGGCGTTCCAGCAGCTGGCCGATGATTGCCGCGGGGTTGTCATCGTCGGTGAGCTGGCCGGCGATGCTCAGCATCATCACGGCGACGGGCTGGGTGAAGTCGAGAGTCTTGGCCGCTCCGTTGAGGATCACGTCGGGGTGACGGACGTCGGCATCGATGTAGTCGGTGACGCCGGGCTCCGCGCTGGTGAGGAGCGCGCGAGCATGCACCAGGACAATGGGGTCGTTGTCCACGTACACGACGCGCGTCTCGGGTGCGATGCTCTGGGCGACCTCATGGGTGTTGTTGGCAGTGGGCAGGCCGGTGCCGATATCCAGGAACTGGCGCACTCCCGCCTCGCTCACCAGGTACCGGACAGCGCGCATGAGGAACTCGCGCTGGAGCCGGGCGACCATCGCGAAGTCGGGGAACAACGTCAGCAGGGTCTCGCCGACCTCGCGATCAACGGCGTAGTGATCCTTGCCACCCAACAGGAAGTCCCACACCCGGGCGGAGTGCGGGATGGTCGTGTCCACGCGCTCCCATGCCGCCCGCGCGGCGGAGCTCTCGTCGCTCATTGTTCATCCTTGAAGATGGAGGGCTTCCGACCGTACAACGTGCTGTCCGGGCCCACCATTCGTGGAGCCCGGCGAGGCGAACCGGCATTCTGGGCGCGCCGAAGATCTGCGGCCGGCGATCCGGCCGCACCCGAAACCAGAGGGGTCCGGCTGCCCTGCCGCCGCCAGCCCAGCGCGGACGACGTATCACCAACCGACATACCGCAACACTAAAAGATCTTACTTCTCATCCGACGGCCGCAGGTTCGAATTCCGCACAAAGCACTTGGATCACGGCGTTGGCCTGCGGAGGCACACGACACGAGAAACGGCCCCGGTCCCCCGCTTCGACGCGACGGACACGAGGCCGATCTCCCGACCGCGGTCAGGCGCGGAAGAAACACGCTCGCCACGATCTGACCGTCATGCCGCATGACCATGGTCTCCCGGAGACGGAGGCAGCGCCACAGATGGCGACCGTGAGCGCGAACGGCAGCAGGTCACTCAGAACCTCACCCATGAAACCCCCGGCTGAACGGAGTATCCGCTGCGACCAGGGATGATGCTTCGCCCGCCGTTGGTGTGGGCGCGCCGCCGCCGGCCCTGGATCCCCGCCGCGTGCCGTCTCTCAGTCGCCGACCAGCGGTGAGGCGGTCCACTGCTGGAGCGCATTGCCACTCCTGCAGGAGCCGACACCCACCTGAGCGTTGCGCCGCCCATTGGGCTCGGCGCTGGCCAGGCACTTCTTCGTCGCGAAGTTCTGGATGACGAAGGCGTCCTTGAAGGGTCCAGGAGCGTCGACGGCCAGCTTGAACGCCCACTTCTGGGTCTGCTTCCCGCCCACGCAACGGGCCACGAACAGCCGGCCGGCGTTGTCGGTCTCCAGGCACACGGTCTGCCCGCGGACGAGCTTCCTGCTGACCAGCTTGCCACCGTTGATGAAATTCCACTGCTGCTCAACGTCGTTGCCCCCGCGGGGGAACGTGCTGAAGACCTTGCCCCTGCCGCTGGCGCCGACGTCGCCGACCTCCAGCGCAAGACTGGTCCTGCGGTTGCTGAGGTGCAGGGTGCCGGCCGGCGGGGCGGCGGCCGACGTGACGACGCCGGTGGAGACGCCGGTGGAAGCAGCGGCGGGCGAGGCGACAGCGGTCGTGGCCAGGGCCGCGGTCACGGCACCGATGGCCACGCGACGCATGGCCAGGACTGACAGAGCACGCTTCATGGTCTTCTCCTTGTACTGATGGGGTATGGCGAGGCGTTCGCCATGTCGTGTAGGTCGACCGACCTGGCCGCACCCCCGCATCACGAGCGGGGGCGGAGAAGACCGAACGTAGGTCCGGGCACTGTCCATCTCCCAGACCACTTTCTGATCAATCGCCCGCCCACCCGAGGGGTGTCGCATCTCAGCGCCCTGGTCGCTGAGAAACCTCTGGGACGGGCGTGCGGTGGGCGGTCGCGGCCCGCGATACCCCAGGGGCTCTCGGTGGCGGCGCGGCGGATGAATCGGCAACCGTTTCGGGCTCGGAGACGGAGATGACGTGGGAGGCGCCCCCTGCGGTGACGGTGCAGGCGTCGGCGCGCTGGGCCACGTCAGCCGATGGCGGTCAGCAGCCTGCGGCGGAAGAGGCCAGGCTCGGGGTGGCCGTTCGCCCGCTGCTCGTCCCTGAAGGGCCGAGCACCTCCGCCGTCGATCGTCTCCGCTCAGTGCGCCAGCAGCTCGTCCAGTTCGGCCGCGAAGAGCAGGGCGGGGTCGAATCCCATGCCGGCGAAGTGTCCGGCGAGCTCCAGGGACAGGACGCCGTGCAGCCGGGTCCAGAAGCTCAGGGCCCTGCGCAGGACCGCGGGCGGGGCGGGGTGGCCGTCCGCCCAGTCGCGATGGTCCGCCAGGTGCGCGTCGAACGGCGTCGCGGAACTGTCCGTGGGCAGCGCCGAGCAGGCGTCGAGCAGGATCGCCATGGTCTCGGCGGAGATGAGCGTGATGTCCTCGGGCGCCTGGTAGCCGGGGACGGGGGTGCCGTAGATGAGGAGGTACCTCTGCGGATCCTCCAGCCCCCAGGCTCGCAGGGTGTGCGCCAGCACGCCCAGGTCGGCGCCGGTCGTGGCGGCCGCGGCAAGAGTGTCGGCCAGGCTTCGGTAGGCGTCCCTGACCAGCTCGGTGATCAGTTCGTCGCGGCTGGCGTAGTAGCGGTAGAGCGCGGGCCCGCTCATGCCCATCTGCTTGGCGATCCCGTTGAGGGAGAGCGCGGAGGCCCCCGTCGTGGCGAGCTGCTCCCACGCGTGTTTCTTGATCTCCGCGCGCACCTGAGTGCGGTAGCGCTCACGTGGGGTCTTCGTGCCCGCCTCCGCCATGACCTGCCACCCCTCGCTACGTCCTGAAGATTTAGTTAGAGGCTATCACGAACCTTATTGACAGCCTCTTTCGCTACTAGTTATAACTTCTAACGTACGCACGACGCTCTAACAACCGTGAGCGCGCGCCGGATCGCGGCGGTGCACTCGGCCTGACGAAGGGAAACCCCATGACGACCGCGTCCCCCTCACTCGCCCCCATCGGCCGGCCCACTCCTCTGGCGGTGACCGTCTCCTCCTGGGCCGTCCCCGTCATGGTGCTGGGCCAGTTCGCCATGCTGGCGATCGTCCCGGTCGCGATCGCGATGGTCGGTGCTCTCCGCCATGGCCACGACCGCGCGGTGCGCTGGGCGGCCGCGTTGCTGGCCGTCTCGTACGCGGTCCCGCTCGTCATATGGCTGACGCGGCCCGACGGCGCGCCGAGCCTGTCCAAGGACATGCACCCCGGATTCGTCGCTGTGATCGTCGCCGCGTCCGCCGTACTGATCGGGTCCATCCTTCGGGCCCGCCGGCGCTGAAGGAGCTCCCCCTGCGGCACTCCTGTCCCCCACTGCCGCGCCGAACGGTCCGCCCTCCAGCCCGGCGGCATCCCCTACGAGCGTTCGCTCCTCCCCACCGAAAGGAACACCACGATGAACAACGGCACCTCGGCTCTTTCCGGTCAGCAGTCCCGCCCCCGGACCCGCGCCCGGCTCACCGTGCTCACGATCTCACTCGCCATCGCCGGCACCCTGGCAGGCAACCTCCCTGCCGCACAGGCCGCCCCCGGCCGGCCCCCGGCCACCCACCACGGTGGTGGACTCCAGTGCCGTGGGGAGGGCGTCGACACCAGCGCCAAGATCCGGTACCGGACCGAGACGTTGATCAAGGCGCCGCTGAGCACCATCTGGAAACTGCAGACCGACGTGGAACGCTGGCCCTCGTGGCAGAAGCCCGTCACCAGCATGAAGCGCCTCGATCCGGGCCCGCTGCGCAGGCACTCGCGGTTCCGGTGGACCACCCCGGTGCCCGCCACCCCCGTCAGCTCGCCGACCACGCTGGTCATCACCTCCACGGTCCGGCAGCTGCAGCACCACACGTGCATCCGCTGGACCGGGCCCGCGATCGGCGAAGGGCTGCGCATCGACCGGGGCGTCCATGTCTGGACCTTCACCAAGGTCAAGGGCGGCGTCCTCGTACGCACCGAGGAGACCCATGCCGGCGACCAGATCGAAACCGACGTGCGCCTCGCCACCCACTTTCTCGGACAAGGTCTCGAAGCCTGGCTGCGCGATCTGAAAACCATCGCCGAAGCCCGCAACCAGCGGTAGCGCGGGCTCTGCAGGGCCGGCTCCCGCCGACGCCACCTCCCCGACGCGCCCAGGCCGGCCCGAGATCGCGGCCGGCCTGCTCGCTTCGACGGCCGCCGTGGCCGCGGTCCTGCCCGTCTGCCGGCTGCGGCTCGATCCGGTGGTACGGGCTGTTCGTCGAGGACGTGACGGTGCTGATCCGGAGTCATGCGGGTGTACGGCGGGCCCGATCCGACACCGGCCACACGTAGGGCAGGTCCATCGGCACACCGGTGAACCACCTCTGGTAGTGCTCGGGATCCTTGCGCAGCAAAGCCGACCGGTGGCTGCGGTGGAAGTCCTCCTCCCCCAGCCACGGCGGCAACTCCCCCGCCACGGCGAGCGCGTCCTGCGAGCGCACCGTGTCCACGCCGAGGGCGCGCTGGAAGTCGGCCAGCAGGGTGGTCGCGCAGGTGTCGGCGTATCCGATCTCACACCAGGCGCGGCACATCTCCATGCCGTATCTGGTGAGCGCCTCCTCGTAGCCCGCCCACATGGCGACCGCAGGATGGTGGCGCCAGCCGTACCCCACAACGGTCAGCCCGCGCAGCACCTGTATCGCCTCGACACGTTGCTTGCCGAGCCGCCGTGGGTCCAGGATCAGCGACGTGGCCACGAAGTCGGGATAGGGCAAGAACGTCTGCACCCACGGTGACTACCCTGCATGCCGTGCCAACTCACGCACGCGGCTGCGGCGTGAGCTGGCCGTGCATCCGGCTCTTGACGTGCGTGGAGGGAAGGCTCGCACACGAACACGCGGGGATCGCGGGGGCGCCTGCCCCCGCCGACCACCTCGGGTCGCGCGCCCGGTCAGCCGTTCAAAGACCTGGTCAACGCAGCGTAGAGGGGTGCTGCTGGCCTGATGTGAAGCGGTTCCGCCGCAGAGCGGCGATGCGGCAGGCCACGCAGGACCGTGTCGGCTTCACCGTAGGACCGCCGCGAGCTGATGAACTGTGGGGTGTTCTGTACCAGCTTGAGATGTTCCGTCCTAATTTGGCGGGTAGGTCCGCTAAAGACCGTCACCAAGCAGAAGGGGGAAAGCGAATGATCACGCAGGAGCAGATCCCCGCGGTTCTGGACCATGACGTCTACGACGCCAATGGAGCCAAGATCGGCGAGGTCAAGCACCTCTTCCTCGACGAGGCCACCGGGCGCCCCGAGTGGCTGTGCATCAAGACCGGCCTGTTCGGCACCAAGGAGACCTTCGTCCCGATGCGGGATGCGGAGCTGGTCACCGACCACGTCGAGGTGCCCTACGACAAGGACCGCGTCAAGGACGCCCCGAACGTCGACGTGGATGCCGGCGGGTACCTGTCGGCCGAGGAGGAGCGCGAGCTGTACCGCTACTACGGGATGGACTGGGAGTCCTCCTGGCAGCAGGCCAACCAGCCCGGCGAGGGATGGGCGCACGAGGGCGGCATGCGCGAGCGCGAGCGCCTCGGCCACACCGACACCGGGGACACAGGTATCCAGAACGGCTACGCCGACACCGGGGACATGGGTACCGAAACGGGCTACGCCGACACCGGCATGGGCCGTCGCGGCGATGCGATGACGGGCGGGGATCGGCCGGAGGTCGGCGCCGAGACCCACGAGCGCGGCCGAGCCCGGCTGCGCAAGTACATCGTCACCGACGAGTAGCAGCGCAACGTGCCGCTCACCCGCTAGGTGCGGGTGGAGCGGGAACAGACCACCGAGGCCGACCGGGATACGGCGCTTGACGGGCCGGACATCACCGAGTCCGCACGAGCGTCACCCCGCGCGAGAAATGGCCGATGGTGGAGGAGACCGCCCGTAGGAGCCGGGTCCGCATGACCAAGGACCAGGTCGCCGACGAGGAGACCGTCTCCAACGAGTCGGGCCGCCCCCAGGGAGGGCAGACACCCGGCAAACCGGGACACCACTCCACATTTCATGACATCGCCGGTGTCCTGATCCCACAGGCTGTTCGCCACGCCTGGTTCCTGTCATTCCTGTCTTTGCGCGGAACGGCGGGAACCGCTTCCATCGCGCTCGACGTCCCTGATGCACGACCTCACAAGGTGGCGGGACGCTCCGTGTCGAAGCAATCGGCCATCGCAGGGGTTCGCTCAGCAGGGAACACGGCGCTCTCCCCTTCCTACGCCGGAAGGGGCCACAACGGGCGGTCTTCCGAACGTGAGACCGCCAGATCGGGGGAATCCCATGCGTAAGATCCTCACGAGCCTGGGGCTGGTCTTCCTGCTCACGCTCGCCCCGGCCGCGGCCGTCACGGCGGAGGCTGTCGCCGTCCCGGCCGCGCACAGCCAGATCACGCCTTCACCGCAACCCACCCAGAACAGAGACGAGGGCGGCAGCGGGGGCATGTGGGGGCTGCTGGGCCTGCTCGGTCTGCTCGGCCTCGCCGGCCTGCGCAAGCAGAAGGCCCGCGTCGGCACGGCCGAACATATGCCCAACCGCCCGAGGCCGTAGGCGGAGCCGGGCGGTCGCATGCCGCAGGAGCCGGGGCGGCGGGTACCGTCGCCCCGAGCGCCTTGTCGTCGTCGTTCGGCAGGAGGTCTGCCATGAGGTGCTCGCAGGCGTGTCGGCGCGGAATCTCCGTGGGGCTGGCCGTCGCCGGCCTCCTGGCCTTCCCGCTGTCCGCCGGGACCGTCGGCGAGACGATGCCCGTGGCGGCCCCCTCCGCTCAGCCCGCCGCGGTTCTTCAGCCGCCGGACTTCCCCGAGCTGACCCCCGCCGTCGCATCGCGACTGGACACCGCGATCCGGCAGGTCATGCGCGTGACCAAGGCGCCAGGCGTCATCGTCGGCCTGTCGGCTTCCGGCAAGGGGGCGTACGTGCGGGCCTTCGGCGTCGCCGACAAGGCGACCGGCGCCCCGATGAAGCCAGACCTGTCCATGCGGATCGGCAGCGAGACCAAGACCTTCACCGTGACCGCCCTGCTCGAACTCGTCGACCAGGGCAAGGCCGGCCTCGACGACCCGATCGCCAAGTACGTCGACGCGGTCCCCAACGGGGACCGCATCACCCTGCGCGACCTCGCGGGCATGCGCAGCGGCCTGTTCGACTACAGCGATGACAAGGCCTTCTCCAAGGCCCTCCTCACCAACCCGCGACGGCCCTTCACCCCCCAGGAGTTGCTGGCCTACTCCTTCGAGCACCCCGTGCAGTTCCAGCCCGGCGCGCGATTCCAGTACTCCAACACGAACATCATCCTGCTGGGGCTCGTGGTGGAGAAGGTCGGCGGCCTGCCCCTGCACGAGTTCATCCAGCGAAACGTCCTGGAGCCGGCCGGCCTGCGGCACACCGTCCTCCCGACCGGCGCCGCCTTCCCCACCCCCCACGCTCGCGGCTACACCGACAAGACCGCCTCGGGCGCGGTCGAGGACGCCACCGACTGGAATCCCTCCTGGGGCTGGGCCGCGGGAGCGATGATCTCCAACCTTCAGGACCTGCGCACGTGGGCCCGCGTCCTCGCCACCGGCACCCTGCTGACCCCCACGACGCAGGCCGAACGCCTCAGGACGCGGCCGACGACCATCCCGGGCGCCGGGTACGGACTTGGCGTCTTCAACGTGCGGAGCTGGATCGGACACAACGGCTCGCTGCCCGGCTACCAGTCGCTGACGGTGTACCTGCCCGAGGAGCAAGCGACGCTGGTGATCCTGATCAACACGGATATCTCGTACGACGGTGCGCAGCCCAGCACGCTCTTCGGGAAGGCCATTACGCGCATCGTGACCCCGGACCACGTGTTCGACCTGCCCGAGCAGGCGCCGTCTCCGAGACCGCGGCCATCCGGGTCACGGACCGGCGGTGGCGATTGAGCGCGCGTCACTCCTCGTGCCTCGGTTTCTTCCGAATCTTGTGGATCTCGGCCCTGCAGGGGCCTCTTCACGGCCATGGCTCGCCGCCTCCAGCGCCCTCGCCTGGTCAGGGGTGCGGGGGTGGAAACAGGGATCGGAAGTTGCCGACCATCGGGTTCGGGTCGCCGGTGCGCCAGGTCAGGTCCAGTGTGACCGCGCGGACCGGTGGCGCCAGAGGGCGGAAGGCGACGTCGCGGCGGCGCAGCCGGGTCACGGACTCCGGCACGATGGACACGCCGATCCCCGCCGCCACCAGGCCCACGATGGTCTGCATCTGCACGGCCTCCTGCACCACGTCAGGTTCGAACCCCGCCGTACGTGCCACCGAGGTGATCCGGTCGTGCAGCGCCGGCCCGTACCTCCGCGGGAACATGACGAACGGCTGCCCCGCGAGTGCCGTCGCCGGCAGGGACGTGCGCGAGGCCAGTGGATGATCGGCCGGCAGGGCGGCCAGCAACAGCTCGCGGGACACGGTCTGCGTGGTGAGCACCTCGGCCGCGGGCCCGGCAAGCGGCGCGTGCAGCAGGCCGACGTCGAGCAGGCCCTGACGCAGTTCCTCTGCCTGCTGGGCGGTGGGCAGTTCCCGCAACTCGACCTGGACACCCGGGTAGCGGGCGCGGAAGCGGCGCAATACCCGGGGCAGCGTGAGGTTGGTCGCCGACCCGACGAACCCGATCACCAGTCGGCCCGCCTGCCCCCTGCCGACCCGTCGGGCCGTCTCCACGGCGAGCGCGGCATGGGTCAGGCTGGCGCGGGCCTCGGCCACGAAAGCTTCACCGGCGGGCGTGAGACGTACCTGGCGGGTCGTGCGTTCGAACAGTCGCACGCCCAGTTCCTCTTCCAGTTTGGCGATCTGCTGGCTGAACGGCGGCTGCCGCACGCCCTCGCGAAGCGCGGCCCGGCCGAAGTTGAGCTCTTCGGCCAGCGCGACGGCGTAGCGCAGCTGCTGGAAATTCATAGGCAGACGATATCAATGGGGGCGCATATCCCTTTTAGTGCGGTGTAATCGGGCAGACACCTTGAAACTGGGCGACATGAAATCGCTGATTGTCGCCCTCGCCCTTCTGAGCAGCACGTTTCATCACGGATGGGAGGACTTCAGGACCGAGCGGCCGTTGTACCTGTCGGGGACGGTGACGCAGGTCCGGTGGGGAAACCCTCATCCAGAGGTGCGTGTGCGCGTGGCCGCCCCCGCGCGTCTGCCGTCCGGGCTCGCCGAGCGTTCCATCCCCGCCGAACTGGAGCAACTGGGCGGGCGTGACGTGCTGCGGCGTACCCAGGCCTTCGACGGGCGGGAGGAGGAGGTGGTGCTGATCCTCGCACCCGTGGAGCGGCTGACGGCATGGGGGATGACGGATCGGGTGCGCGAGGGCGAGCGGGTGGAGGCGGTCGGCTACGTGCACCGTGAGCACGCCGAGGAGTTCCGGCCTGAGCTGCTGGTCCGGCAGGACGGGCAGGCCGTCCGGCAGCGTTCGGTTCCCTTGCCGCAGAGCCCGCCTCCCGTTTCGCCGGGCGGCCCTGCCGAACAGCCTGCCGGGCAGGGCGCCACCACCGCGGCCGCCGGCTCCGGCCACGGCCCTGCCGTGCTGCCGTGGCTGATCGGTGGCGCCCTTCTGATCGGCGGTGGCACCGTGGCGCTGACGCTCCGGGCCAGGCGGACCGGAGGGAAAGCCTCATGACAGCGGCTTTCCCGCAGCGCCACACCACGCAGGCGGAGGCAGCCGGTGAGGCAGGGGCGCTGCAGGGGTACCACGCCGCGCGGTCGGACCCCAAGTCAGCGGGGTGGCTCGACGCGCTGACCTGGCTCCAGGAGACGTGGGTGGCGGAGTTCGTGCGGGTGACGCCGTGGGTGTACTCGTCGCTGGAGATCGTGCACCTGATGGGGCTGGCGATACTGGTCGGACCGGCCCTGCTCTTCGACCTGCGGCTGCTCGGCGCGGGAGCGGACGTGATCTCGGTGTCAGCGGCGGCGCGGCGGTTGCTGCCGGTGGCCAGGGCAGGGTTGGCGCTTGCCGCGCTGTCCGGAGCGGCGATGTTCACGGCCGGCGCCCGGGAGATCGCGGGCACCGGCGCGGCACCGGCCAAGGTGGGTCTGCTCGCCGTGGCCGGCCTCAATGTGGCGCTGTTCCATCTCGGCGTCTACCGCCGGGTAGAGGCGTGGGACGACGATCGCCGACCGCCTCCTGCGGCCAGGGCGGCGGGCGCCGTCTCGCTGGTGGCGTGGACGGGAGTGGTCGCCTGCGGGCGGCTGATCGCCTACACCTGACCGGCGAGGGAACGCCGCGTCAGCCGTCCTGGAGCTTGGACGCCCCTGCGGCCATCCCTCCGGCCGACGGTCAGTGGGACGTCGCCTTCAAGGAGTACGCTCCCGACGCTCTGCGCCGCCTCGACGTCGTCTCCCTCACCGCGATGACGGCCATGGGCCGGCCTGGATACTACGATTACCCTGGGTTGCAGTTCGACTCCTTTCCGTTACTCTTGCGTGGGGACCTTCCGCCCCCTCCCCCGATCACGGAGTGCCGCATGGAGCGAACCGTTCTGGCCGCCGTCACCGAACGTCCCGACGCCGATTCGGCGCTCGCCGAGCAGATCCGCCGGGTGTGCGCGGCGATGGACGAGCACGGGTTGCAGGTGCGCTGGACCCACCGGGCCGCGGACGCCATGGCGGTGGTGGGGTCGGACGCGTCGCTGACGGCGGTCCTGGCGGCGTGGGACGCCCCCGGGGCCGAGGAACTGCTGGGGGCGGTGGGCAGGCGGTTCCGCGGCCTGCCCGTCTTCCTGATGACGCAGGAGCAGGAGCTTCCGCTGTGGGTGTACGAGGTCATCCAGGGCTACGTCTTCCCGCTGGAGGACACCCCGCAGTTCATCGCCGGGCGCATCGCCCACGCGGCCGACGAGTACGCCGAGAAGATTCTTCCGCCGTTCTTCGGCGCGCTGCGCCGCCTGCAGGATCACCATCGCTACTCCTGGCACACCCCGGCGCACGCCGGCGGCGTGGCGTTCCTGAAGTCGCCGGTGGGGCGGGCGTTCTTCGACTTCTACGGCGAGCGGCTCCTCCGGACGGATCTGTCCATCTCCGTCACCGAACTGGGGTCGCCGCTCGACCACACCGGCCCGATCGGAGAGGCTGAGCGCAACGCCGCCCGCGTTTTCGGCGCCGACCGTACGTTCTTCGTGGTCAACGGCAACTCCACCGCCAACCGCATCGTCGGTCACCATGCGATCGCCCGCGACGACACTGTCCTGGTGGACCGCAACTGCCACAAGTCGGTCCAGCACGCGCTGGCCATCAGCGGCGCCCGCCCTGTCTATCTGGTGCCCGAGCGCAACGGGCTCGGACTGGCGGGCCCGATCCCCTCCGCGACGCTGGAGGCGGACGCGGTCCGTGCTCGGGTGGCCGCCCATCCTCTTGCCGCCGGAGCTCCGACGTACGCGGTGATCACCAATTCGACGTACGACGGGGTGTGCTACGACGCGGTGCGGGTCGGCGAGTTGCTCGGCGCCAGCGTGCCACGGCTGCACTTCGACGAGGCGTGGTTCGCCTACGCCCGATTCAACCCTCTCTACGCCGGCCGGTACGGCATGGCGATCGACGAGCGCACCCTGCCGGGCCCCGACCGCCCCACCGTGTTCACCACCCAGTCGACGCACAAGCTGCTGGCGGCGCTGTCGCAGGCGGCGATGGTGCACCTCCGCCCCGCGCAGCGGGCACCGGTCGACTACGACGCGTTCAACGAGACGTACCTCATGCACGCCTCCACGTCACCGCTCTACCCCTTGATCGCCTCACTGGACGTCGCGGCGGCGATGATGGACGGCCCGTCGGGGCCGTTCCTCACCGGGGAGGCGATCGTCGAGGCGGTCCGGTTCCGGCAGGCGATGGTGCGGCTGGCCGCCCGCATCCGCGAGGACGGCCTGCGGTCCGACTGGTTCTTCGGCGTCTGGCAGCCCTCTGAGGTCACCGACCCGAGCACCGGCCAGGTCTTCTCGTTCGCCGACGCCGATCCGGCGCTGCTGTGCGCCGAGCCGCGGTGCTGGACCATGGAGGAGGGGGCCGCGTGGCACGGGTTCGACGGGATGTCCGAGGGCTACTGCCTGCTCGACCCCGTCAAGGTGACGATCACCTGCCCGGGCGCCGACGCCGTCACGGGCACCCTCGATTGGGGCATCCCTGCCCGCGTCGTGGCCGCCCACCTGGAGCGGCGCGGCATCGTGGTGGAGAAGACCGGCGACCACACGTTGCTGGTGCTGTTCTCCATGGGGATCACCAAGGGCAAGTGGGGCACGCTCATCGACGCGCTCACCGACTTCAAGAACGCCTACGACGACGACCTGCCCCTGGCGGAGGTGTTGCCAGGCTTCGGTCCGCCCGCGATCTCGCTACAGAAGTACTGCACCCTGGTCCACGAGAAACTACGCGACTCCGGCGTGGGCAAACTGCTGGACCAGGTGTTCACCAACCTGCCCGAACCGGTGACGACCCCCGCCGACTGCTACCAGGCCATGATCCGGGCCCGCACCGAGTCTGTCCCTCTGGACGATCTGCCGGGCCGGGTCGCCGCGGCCACGGTGGTGGTCACCCCACCGGGGATTCCCATGCTGATGCCCGGCGAGGCGGCCGGTCCCGCCGATGGCCCGCTGCTGACATACCTGCGGGCGTTGGAGGACTTCGACCGGGCCTTCCCCGACCTGGCGACAGACATCCACGGCGCCCACCGCGACGGCGAAGGCCGCTACTGGATAGAAGTCGTCAAGGACTGAGCTCGGCGGCTACGCGCACTCAAGGGCCAAGCGGATGCTCACTCGGCGAGGTACGGCACACCGGCCATGCCACGCGAAGTCAGGTCAGCGCCATGGGTGGAATCGTGCGCCCGGCAGCCTCGCCGCCTGGTCAGACCACGTCCGTGGCGTGTGAGCCCGGCATGCCGGGGCCGTGCACGACGTGGATCTGCTGAAGGTCGGTGATCTGCCCACAACTGGAGCAGGTCGTCTGCTCGGCGATCGCTCCCCCGCAACCGGTGTGCCGATACAAGATGGGCGGGCCGTCCGGGGCCGCCCATCGATCGCCCCACTGCGTCAGCGCGATGATCACGGGTGCCAGGTCGAGCCCCTTCTGGGTCACGGCGTAGCCGGCCCGGTCGGGCTGCTCCCCGCTCGACCGCCGCTCGAGAATGCCTGAGTCGACAAGGCTGTCGAGGCGTTTCGCCAGGATGTTGGTCGCGATACCCAAGCGCTGGAAGTCGGCGAAACGGGTCGCGCCGGCGAACAGCGCGTCGCGCACGATCAGCAGGCTCCACCGCTCACCGACGACCTCGAGCGCCCTGGCGGCAGAGCACACCTGCGTGTCGTATGTCCTGCCCAGCATGACGGCCACCTCCCGAATTCACACTTGCGTCAAGCAAGTGTACGACCCTAACCTCACTTGCATGACGCAAGTACTCTCGAAGGCCCAGGGGACCAGCGCCATCCGCTGCCGTCCAGCACAGGCGCGCCCAGCGACCGGCGCGGTCCGCATGCCATCCGGGGAGGCACACCCACCGACCCGGGGCGGCGGGCACCGGCCGTACACGTGAGGTTCCGGAGACGTCGCGATGAGCCCCACTGCCCGCAACACCCCTGCACCGCAGCGCCCGCTGCGGTCACGAAAGAGGAGAACACCCAGTGGATCTGCACCTGACAGGCAAGACGGCGGTCGTCACCGGCGGCAGCAAGGGAATCGGCCTTGCCCTCGTCCGGACCCTGCTCGCCGAGGGGATGCGGGTGGTCACCGGCTCCCGCACCATCACAGCGGAGCTGAAGGAGACCGGGGCCGTGCCCGTGACCGTCGACCTCTCCACGGCCGAGGGCCCGGCCCGGCTCATCGACAGCGCCATCGACGAGCTCGGCGGCATCGACCTGCTGGTCAACAACGTGGGCGTCGGCGACACCGACGACTTCGCCAAGGGGGTCAGGCTCAACCTGCTGGAGCTGCCGGATGACGCCTGGGAGCACACCTTCAACCTGCACTTCTACAGCGCGCTGCGGGTCAGCCGCGCCGCGCTTCCCAGCCTGATCGAGCGCCGGGGCACGATCATCAACGTCTCCTCGGTCGGGGCGCGTACCGTCGCCGCCGGGCCCGCTGACTACAACGTCTCCAAGGCCGCGCTCAACGCTCTCACCAAGGTGATCGCCGAGCAGTTCGGGGGGCAGGGCGTGCGCGCCATCACCGTGTCTCCGGGACCAGTGAGCACCGGGGTATGGGCCGACCCGGACGGCTTCGTCGGCCGCCTAGCGAAGGAGCAGGGCGTGTCCCACGAATCGTATGTGGAGCAGGCGATCAGCGGGCTCGGCGTGACGACCGGCCGCATCAGCACGCCGGAGGAGGTGGCGCGGCTCATCGCCTTCCTGGCCTCGCCCAACAACATCACCGGCAACGAGTACCTCATCGACGGAGGCATGACCAAAAACGTGTGACCGCCGCGGGCAGCGTGCTGCCCGCTGTTCATCGTGACCCCGGCGGCGTCGTCGGGGTGTGGATGAAGGTTTCGCCCTCCTCCTGGAAGATCTACACGGCTGAACGAGCCCGCGCGTCGCTGTGCCCGCGGTCGGTGAGCGAGCCGTTCCCTGGGAACGTTCGCCCCTCAGGGAACCCGGCGCCACCAGCCGCTCTGATACGTGGAGCGTCGTCGCCGTCTGGGCAGGGCGCGCGTGACAGCCTGGCAGCTCGCCTTCGGCGAGTACCCGACCTTCGGGCCGTTCTCCCCCCCTGCCGTCGGCGACGCCGGGGACCACATCCGATGACATCGGCGAGAAGTGCCTCACGGTGCGGCGTGCCGTGACCGGTCACCCTGACTTTGCCAGCGGTTCTCTATGCTTTCCGTACAGCTCGGGGGAACTGATGAGATCTGCAACAGGCTCGCGACGCCGGATGCCCTAGCGTGATGTGGTCGCCGGCACACATGCCCATCAAAGTCAGGATGTCGGTCGCCGCGGTACTGGTGACCGGCCTGCTGGTCGGTGCGCTGTACGCGGTCGTGCTGGTGCTGATCAGGCAGGAGGCGGTGGACGAGGCCCAGCTGCACGCGTCACGGGCCGCTCAGCGGCTGGTCTTCGACGCCGAGGCCGACAAGCTGTCGAGCCCGCTCATCACCTCGAGCCAGGACGAGCTCGTGCAGATTCTCGGCCGCAAGGGACAGGTCGTCAAGGCCAGCGCCACGATCGTCGGGGAGCCGCCTATCCCCGCGACGCTACCCGCACCGCAGGAGCTTCGCAGCGACAGTTCGGTGTGCGGCTATCCGCGACCGGACAGCCCCTGCCTGCTGGCCACGGCGCACCGGTTCTTCCTCGAGGACAAGCCCTTCATCGCCATCGCCGCCACACCGGAACCCGGCCTGCTGCCTCGGCCGATGTGGGCGCTGTTGTTCGGGATCGTCGCGATCGTCGCCTTGATCTTGCGTGGTGTCTCCATGTGGTGGGCGGTGGGCCGCACTCTGGCGCCGGTGGAGGCGATCAGGGCCGAGATGGACCGGATCATCACCGCGACGGACCTGCATCGCCGGGTACCCCTTCCTGGCAGGCGAGATGAGATCCAGCGGCTGGCCATGAGCGTCAACGCGACGCTGGACCGGCTGGAGCGCGCCGTCGAGCAGCAGCGCAGGTTCGTCTCCGACGTCTCCCACGAGCTGCGCAGCCCCATCACGGGCCTGCGGACGGGGCTGGAGGCCGCTGCGCTGCTGCCTGACGAGATCGACAGGGACGAGGTCGTGGAGTCGGCGCTGACGGCCACCGAACGGCTGGAGAACATCGTCGCCGACCTGCTGGTCCTGGCGCGGCGCGACGCCGGCATCCCCGACAGGACCGAGCCGGTCGATCTGGCGGCGCTCGTCAGGCAGGAGGCGGACCGCCGTCCGCGACGGGTGCCGATCACGGTCACGGCCGATCCGCGGGTGATGGTGGAGGCCAGCACGCTCGGGATCGGCAGGGTTCTCACCAACCTGCTCGACAACGGCGCCCGCCATGCTCGCACCGCCGTCCAGGTGAGAGTGTTCAGAGACGGCGAGGACGCCGTGGTCTCCGTCCATGACGACGGCCACGGCGTCCCCGCCGACAGCAGGGAGCGCGTCTTCGAGCGGTTCGTACGGCTCGACGAGGGCCGCCGGCGGGACCCGCGCGGGAGCGGCCTCGGACTGGCCATCTCCAGGGAGATCGTGCGCGATCACCACGGATCCCTGACGATCGCCGACAGTCCCGTCGGCGCGTGTTTCGTCCTGCGCCTTCCCGCTTCTGAGTCAGCCACCGCACACCGTCCTGCCTAGTCACCGACCTGCCAGAGACCCGGCAAGGGCGTGCAGGCGTGGTGCTCGAAGCGGGTCGGCGAGGTGGCCCTCTCGCTACCATTGCCGAGCCCGTGCAGAGCCTGAAGAGGTCAGGATGACCGCGACGCCGCCTGCGGCTTCGCCGACTCATGGAGGGATCGCCGTGCCGGATGGATGGCAGTGGGACAGCACCCTGTTCCAGGGAAGTGCCGCCTACTACGAGCGCGGCCGGCTGCCGTACGCTCCGGGCTTCGCCGGAACACTGGCCGCGGCGCTCGCCCTGGACGGCCGGGGCCGGCTCCTCGACGTCGGCTGCGGGCCGGGCATCGTGACGCTGGCCATGGCGCGGTTCTTCGCCGAGGCGGTCGGCGTCGACCCAGATGAGGACATGCTGGCCGAGGCCGAGCGGCAGGCCACGCGTCGCGGGGTGACCAACGCGCGGTGGGTGGCCGCGCGCGCCGAGGATCTACCGGCCGGTCTGGGTGAGTTCAGGGTCGTGGTGTTCGCCAACTCCTTTCACTGGACGGATCGCGATCGTGTCGCCGCGACCGTGCTGGAGATGCTGGAGCCGGGAGGCACGTTCGTCCACATGAGCGACCTCAAGAGTCCGCCCCCCGAACCGGCGCCGCCGCCGCTGCCCGCTCCGCCGTACGCGCGGATCAGCGACTTGGTTCGTCGCCATCTGGGCCCGGTGCGCCGCGCGGGTCAGGGAACGCTCGTCAACGGCACGCCCGGCCGGGAGGACCTCGTCCTGGCGCGGGCCGGGTTCGAGGACTTCCGACGGCATGTCGTGCCGGCAGGGGACGTGGTCAACCGCACCGCGGACGACATCGTGGCGTGGGTGTTCTCCCGATCCGACTCCGCCCCTCACCTGTTCGGCAGCGGGGTGGAGGACTTCGAGCGGGACCTGCGCGCGGTGCTGCAGCGAGCGGCGCCCGACGACCGCTTCGCTGAGCGTCTTCCGGCAACCGAGATCATGACCTGGCGCAAACCGCGTCGTGGGCGGTGACGGCGACACCGCGACGGCCTGCCGCCCGTCCGTGCTCGAAGGTCCGTCCATCCCGACGGTGTCCGAGGCTCCCAGATCTTCAGGAGGCGGCGGCTGAGCTTCTGGGGTTGGTTCCGTCCCACTCCTCCAGGGGAGCGCAGTGCCATTTCCACCCCGCCTGCCGCTCCTGGCCGGGCAGGTCCGCACGACCGTTGGCCCACAGCAGGGTCAGCCAGGGGTCCGTGTCCGTCGGCGCCCATGGGAACAGGCGCCGCAGTGTGGCCGCCGCGATCTCCTCACAGGGAACAAAGGGCTGATGGACGCCTGTCCCGACATCGGCGGTGTGCACGAGCATCTCGTCGCAGGCCATGGCCGCGAAGCCGGTCGCGTCGGCTCTGCCGTCGGGGTGCCATCCTCGGGCCTCGGGCGAGATTCCGGCGACAACATGCGCGAGGACGGTGGCGAAGGCGTCCACCGTGGCGATCAGGTCGTCCGGGTCGGATTCCGGGCGAACACGCATCTCCATGGTGCTCAGTTCTCTGTCGCCGGCGACAAGGTCCGTGGCGTACCAGATCAGGCAGTCACCGATGTGGGCCACGATGCCCGCCACAGTCCGGTCCATCCCCGGGATCTGCGTTTCCGCCCACTTCTGATCTGCCACTGAACGCAGGTAGGACCCGCATTCGTCAGCCGTGCGAAGAACGATAGCCGCATCCATATGCGAATCTTTGCACGAAAAGATGGCCGTCGATCGCCAGGGCTCTCGATCAGCGGGGCGGCCGGGCCCGGCAGGACGAACACCCCAGGCGGACGAAAATTCATCGGCGTGGGCCCGCCTGAGGATTCGGGCCCGGGAGACGCCAGCCGGATGCAAGATCTCTCCAAGTCATGTCCCCTACCGTCCTGGCCATGGGAAAGACACATGTCATCGGTGGAGTCCTCGCCCTCGTGATCGGCACAGGCGTCCCAGCCGCGGCGCAGGCGGCCGTGGCCTCCCCCATCCATTGGGGCCCCGTCACGTCGTCAGCGGGACACTCCGGCCACGCCAAGGCCGACGTCTGGATCACCGACTTCAGCGCCGAGACTTTCACCGTGCACGGCACGCTCCATGACCGCGACAGGCATCGCGGCCACTGTGCCTCCATCCGTGCCCGCTTCCACTACGTGGGCGGCGGCACCGGATGGAGCTGGCCCCGCTCGACCTGTTCGGCCAAGAGCCCCTTCCGGCTCACCTCGGACGGAGAGATCAAGCGGGTGGACGTCAGGGTCTGCCTCTACGACCTCGCCTCGCGCACGACGTTCACCTGCCACGCCGACGCCATCACGCCCGAAATCATCGCGAACTGGCCCCGGTGACGCTCCACGGGGTGAGCGGCGCGTCACTCACCGGCGAGCCCTCCCGTCTCCAGCAGCCGCCCACCGGACAGCTCCAGCCGGCGCTCCACCCCGATCTCGGCGAGGAAGCGCTCGTCGTGGCTGACCACCACGAACGCCCCCTCGTAGGCCCCGAGCGCGCTCTCCAGCTGCCCCACGCTGACCAGGTCGAGGTTGTTGGTCGGCTCGTCCAGCAGCAGCAGCTGCGGCGCAGGCTCGGCGCACAGCACGCAGGCCAGCGTGGCGCGCAGCCGTTCGCCGCCCGACAGCACGCCCACCAGCAGGTGCGCCCGCGGCCCGCGGAACAGGAAGCGGGCCAGCAGGTTCATCCGGTCCGCCTCCAGCATGCCGGGAGCGAACGCGGCCAGATTCTCGGCCACGGTGCGCTCGACGTCGAGCAGGTCGAGCCGCTGCGACAGGGAGGCGATCCGGCCGTCGGCCCGCCTGGCGCTGCCGCCGTCGGGCTCCAGCTCGCCGCTGACCAGGCGCAGCAGGGTGGACTTGCCCGCGCCGTTGGGGCCGGTCAGCGCGATGCGCTCGGGCCCGCGGATCGTCAGGTCGATGCCCGGCGCGGCGAACAGGCCGCGGGCCTGCAGATGCTCGCCGAGGAAGACCGTGCGCCCCGCGGGGACGTGGGTCCCGGGCAGTCGCAGCGTGATCTTCTGGTCCTCGCGCAGGGTGCGCCCGGCCTCCTCCAGCCTGGCCTTGGCGTCGCCGACGCGGGCGGCGTGCGTCTGGCCCGCCCGCCCGGCCGACTCCTGCGCGCCGCGCTTCATGTTCCCCGCGAAGATCCGCGGCAGACCGGCGTTCTTGAGGTTGCGGGCGGCGTTGCTCGCCCGGCGCTCGGCCCGCTCGCGGGCCTGCTGCATCTCCCGCTTCTCGCGCTTGAGCTCCTGCTCGGCGCTGCGCACGTTCCGCTCGGCGGCCTCCTGCTCGGTCCGTACGGCCTGCTCGTAGGCCGTGAAGCCGCCGCCGTAGAAGCGGACCTCGCCCCGATCCAGCTCGGCGATGCGATCCATGCACTCGAGCAGGGCCCGGTCGTGACTGACCACGAGCAGACAGCCGCTCCAGTCGCCGAGCACGGCGTAGAGCTTGCGGCGCGCGTCGAGGTCGAGGTTGTTGGTCGGCTCGTCGAGCAGCAGCACATCGGGACGCCTGAGCAGCTGCGCGGCCAGGCCGAGCGAGACGACCTGGCCGCCGCTCAGCGTGCGCAGCGTCCGCGCCAACTCGAGATCGCCGAGCCCGAGCCGGTCGAGCTGGGCTCGGGTGCGCTCCTCGATGTCCCAGTCGTTGCCGATCGTGGTGAAGTGCTCCTCACTCGCGTCGCCCGACTCGATGGCGTCCAGCGCGGCGATCACGGGGGCGATGCCCAGGACCTCGGCCACGGTCAGATCGCCCGCGAGCGGCAGGCTCTGCGGCAGGTAGCCGAGCACGCCGTTGACGGACACGCTCCCGCCACCGGGCCGGTACTCACCGGCGATCAGCTTGAGCAGCGTGCTCTTGCCCGCGCCGTTCGGGGCGACCAGGCCCGTACGGCCGGCGCCCACGGTGAAGGACAGGTCACTGAAGACCGGCGTGTCGTCAGGCCAGGAGAAGGACAGGGTGGAGCAGATGATGAACGCATCGGACATGCGGAAGACCTCGTACGTACGTGATCCGGGCGCGCCGAAGCCGCCCGGCAAACGGGACAGGGATTCGGGTACGACGACGGGGGCCACATCGGCGGCGGTCATGTGCGCCTGCCGGGGCCGGTCAACCTCCGGTATCACCCGGAGATGTCGTCGTCACCTGCCACGTCTGGTCTCCTAGCTTCCGAACGAGCGTTTTTCACCATAGCAGCCGTCGAGAACAGCGCGCGTCGGCCGGCCGGACCTCCTCCTGCCTCGACCGGTAGGCAGCTGCCCTGAGCAGCGACGGCTTCAGCTCCGTCACGGTCGAAGCCCGATCAGAGCGTGTGCCGGCCGCGGGCGCCGATGAGCGTGCCGAGTCCGTCCATGAGCATGCCGAGCCCGAATCGGAAGGCCCCCTCCGGGTCGGTCGCCAGGCCGGTGGCCTCGCCGAGGCTCGCCGCCACTCGCCTGGCGACGGGATAGGAGGCGCCCGCCATCGCCTTGCCCAGGCTCGGCCCGACGCTCTCCCACCACTGGGTGTCGGTCAGGGAGCTCTCCTGCCTGATGCGCCGCAACGAGATCGTCTCGCGCGCCGCGTTGGAGACCAGGCCGAGGATCGCCGTCAGGGTCTGGTCCATCTCGATGTCGCTCAGGCCCAGCCCGTCGAGAGCGGAGAGCTCGGTCTCGTACTTGCCCGAGACGCCGGGTCCAGGGACCGGGCGGCCCGCCGCGATGTCGACGGTCCACGGGTGGGCCATGTGGTGGTCCCAGTTGGCCTGGGCGATGTGCTCGATCCTGGTCCGCCACTGCCCTGCCTGCGCCGGTGGGGTGGTGTGGGCGTAGACCTCCGCGGCCACGGCGTCGAGCATGAGCTCGAGGAGCTCGGACCGTCCGGCGATGTAGGGGTAGAGAGCCATCGTGCTGACGCCGAGGTCGCCTGCCACGCGGCGGATGGTGAGCGCGTCGATCCCCTCCTGGTCGGCCAGGGCGATCGCCGCCCGGGTGATGACCTTCGGCGTCAGCCCTGACCGGCTCACGGCCTCCGTGGGCCGCCACAGCAGCCCGATCAACTTGGCCGGATCGCCCGGACGCTCCGCTCTCTTGGCCACCGAGGGCTCCTCTCTGGTTTCTTACAATGTATTGTACTGCGTAAGAAGCATGACTAGGCAGGAGGCAGGCTGCATGACCTCGCAATCGGTGGCAAGCCCCACGACGGCCCCGATCGTCGCTCGGGGAATCCGCAAGCACTTCCCCGGCAACGCGCGCCCGACGCTCGACGGCGTGAACCTCACGGTCGAGGCGGGGCGGGTGTGCGCGTTACTCGGCGGCAACGGCGCCGGCAAGACCACGATGGTCCGGATCTTGACGACGCTGACCCTCCCCGACGAGGGCACGGCCCGCGTCGCGGGCCGTGACGTCGTACGTGAGGCGACGCAGGTGCGGGCCTCTGTCGGGCTGGTCGGGCAGTACGCCGCGCTGGACGAGCTGCTGAGCGCGCGCGAGAACCTCGAGCTGTTCGGCAGGTTGTCGGGCCTGACCCGGCGCAGCGCTCGTGACAGGGCCGGCGAGCTGCTCGAAACGGCAGGGCTGGCCGACGTGGGCAGGCGGCCGGTGAGCGCGTTCTCCGGTGGGATGCGCCGTCGTCTCGATCTGGCGACCTCCCTGATCACCACACCCGGCGTGCTGTTCATCGACGAGCCCACCACGGGACTCGATCCCGAGGCACGGCACGGTCTGTGGGCCTCGGTGCGCTCCCTGGCCGCCGCCGGGACCACTGTCCTGCTGACCACCCAGTACCTGGAGGAGGCGGACGCGCTCGCGGACGACGTGGTGATCCTGCGCGAGGGCGCCGTCATCGCTCAGGGGACGCCGGACGACCTCAAGAAACTCGTGGGGGAGCCTCGCCTGGTGCTGCGGCAGCCCACCCTCGAAGACGTCTACCTCCACCTGCACGCGACAGCGCCCGAAGGAGCGTCCGCCTCATGACCACCTCGACCCTGTCCGGCCCGGTACGTACGCGCCTCTGGAGAGACGCGGCGATCATCACCGGACGCACCATGCGGCACTGGCGGGCCAGGCCCGGAGTCTTCGCGATCCAACTCCTGTTCCCCGTCCTCGTCATCCTCATGATGGGAGGCCTCCTCGGAGGCGCGATCGCGGGAAGCGCGGGAGACTACATCCTGTTCGTCATCCCAGGCGTCCTGGCGTTCACGATGCTGTTCGGCGTGGAGACGACCATGATCGCGGTCACCACCGACGCGGCGAAGACCGTCACCGACCGGTTCCGCTCGCTGCCGATCGCCCCCGGTGCGGTGCTCCTCGGCCGCGTCATGGCCGACATGCTGACCTCGGCCCTGGAGATCGCCATCATCACCGTGGCCGGTCTCGCCCTGGGCTGGCGGTGGGAGAACGGGCTGTTCGCAGCGCTGCTGGCCTACGGGCTGTTGCTGTGGCTGCGCTTCGGCCTTCTCTGGGTCGGTGTCTGGGCAGGCCTGAAAGCGGGCTCACCCGAGGCCGTGAGCGCCGCGCAGCTCCTGGCCTGGCCGATCGGGTTCCTGTCGACCGTGTTCGTCGACCCGGCCACCATGCCCCGCTGGCTCGGCGTGGCCGCCGAGTGGAACCCGCTCTCGGCGACGGCCACCGCCGTCCGCGAACTGTTCACCGGCGCCTACGCCGGGGGACAGACCTGGGCCGCGCAGCACGCGCTCGCCACCGCCATGATCGCGCCGCTCCTGCTCACTCTGATCTTCGCCCCCCTCGCGATCCGTACCTTCCAAGGACTCAACCGATGACCGATGTGATCAGGATCCGCGGCGCACGAGAGAACTCCCTCAAGAACGTCGATCTCGACATCCCCAAGCGCTGTCTCAGCGTCGTCACCGGCGTGTCGGGCTCGGGCAAGTCCTCCCTGGTCTTCGACACGCTCGCGGCGGAGTCGGGGCGGCAGCTCAACGAGACGTTCTCGGCCTTCGCGCAGGGGCGCCTGCCCAGCTACGGGCAGCCCGACGTCGACCACCTGGAGAACCTGTCCGCGGTGATCATCGTGGACCAGAAGCGTCTGTCGGGCGGCCCGCGCTCCACCGTGGGCACCGCGACGGACATCGGGGCGCGCCTGCGGCTGCTGTTCTCACGCATCGGCACGCCGTCCGCCGGCTACTCCAACGCCTACAGCTTCAACGACCCCGCAGGAATGTGCCCCAACTGCCAGGGCCTGGGGGTCTCCGCCGCTGTCGACGTGGGCGAACTGCTCGACGAGAACAGGTCGCTGTCCGAGGGCGCGATCACCTTCCCGCCCTTCGCACCTGGACAGTGGATGTGGAAGGCATACGCGCGCTCGGGGTTCTTCGACGTCGACAAGAAGATCCGCGACTACACCCCCGAGGAGCGTGACATCCTCCTGCACACACCCGCCGACACCCTCAGCCCACCCGCCGGCATGGACGCGGTCGGCACCGCGTACGAGGGCCTGCTCCCCCGATTCACCCGCATCTACCTCCAGCGGGAACCGGAGTCGTTCAAGGGCAGGCAGCGTGAGGCGTTCGAGCGGATCGTCACCCGGCGCCGCTGCCCCCAGTGCGGCGGCTCACGACTGGCCGAGCCCGCGCGCAACAGCCTCATCGCAGGGCGCTCCATCGCCGACTGCAACGCGATGCAGGTGGACGAGCTCCTCGCCGTCATCGACACCCTCGACCATCCCGAGGTCGCACCTCTGCTCAGCAGGCTGCGCGAGCACCTGCAGCGCCTGGTCACCCTCGGCCTGGGCTACCTGAGCCTCGACCGCGCGACCTCCACCCTGTCGGGCGGCGAGTCCCAGCGCATCAAGATGGTGCGCCACCTCGGCAGCGCCCTCACCGACATGCTCTACGTCTTCGACGAACCCACCGTCGGCCTGCACCCCCGCGACGTCCACACGCTCGGGCAGATGCTGCTCGCCCTCCGCGACCGCGGCAACACGGTGATCGTGGTCGAGCACGACCCGGAGATCATGGCCATCGCCGACCACTGCATCGACATGGGGCCTGGGGCAGGAGCGGCCGGCGGCCACGTCGTCTTCCAGGGCACCTACGCCGAACTCCAGCGGGCCGACACCCCGACCGGCGCGGGGCTGCGGGCGGAGCGGACCGAGCGCGCGGATCCGCGGCCCGCGAGCGCGTGGATGCTGATCGAGCGTGCCGGCACCCACAACCTCCGCGACGTCACGGTACGCATCCCGCGCGACGTCATGACCGTGGTCACCGGCGTCGCCGGATCCGGCAAGAGCAGCCTCGTCCTCGGCCACCTGCCGGCCGTCGAACCCGACGCCGTCGTGATCGACCAGCGGCCCATCCGCGGCTCCAGGCGGTCCAACCCCGCCACCTTCACCGGCCTGCTCGACCTCATCAGGCAGATCTTCGCCCGAGCGACCCGGCAGCCGGCCGGGCTGTTCACACCGAACTCCTCCGGTGGCTGTCCCGCCTGCGAAGGCACCGGCCTCATCTACACCGACCTGGCGTTCATGGAGGGCGTCACCACCCGCTGCGAGTCGTGCAAGGGCAGGCGCTTCACTCCCGAGGCGCAGCGCCACGAGGTCGACGGGCGCACCATCGCCGACGTCTTCGAGATGAGCGTCGACGAGGCCCGGCGCTTCTTCTCCCAGGAGCCAGTCCTGTCCGTCCTCGATCGTCTCGCCGACGTCGGCCTCGGCTACCTCACCCTGGGCCAGTCGCTCGACTCCCTGTCCGGAGGCGAGCGCCAGCGGCTCAAGCTGGCCGCAGAGCTGGCCACCCCCGGCCGGACGATCGTGCTCGACGAGCCCACCACCGGCCTGCACATCGCCGACATCGATCGGCTCATCGGCCTGATCGACCGGCTCGTGGACTCCGGCTCGACCGTCATCGTCATCGAGCACAACCTTGACGTCATCCTCGCCGCCGACTGGGCCATCGACCTCGGGCCCGACGCGGGACGCGACGGCGGTCACGTCGTCTTCGAGGGCACCCCGCACCAGATGATCGCCACCTCCGCCACCCACACCGCCCGTCACCTCCGACGCCACCTCGCCGCCCGCTCCCGGCGATAGCCGGCCGCCCGAGCATTTCTGGGCACGCATGCCCTGAGCGTCGTCGTCCTGCGGACGCGGTGGCGCGCGGCACCCTGCGCGACCCGCCGCCCGCCCGCCGATCCGCGACGCGCAGGCCACAGCCGGGCGCGTGGCCGGCCGGATCGCCGGGAGCGGGGCCTTCGGCGTCAGGCGTCGGCGACGTCCCGCGCCGGCCGGAAGCCGACCGCGTGGTCGCGCGCCCACTCGCGGAACGTGCGGGCGGGACGGCCGGTCACCTCCTCGACGGTCGTGGTGACCGGCTCCGGCTCGGTCACGATGCCGGCCCAGTAGTCGAGCGCGTCGTCCACCACGGCGGGGTCGCCCCAGGAAGCGATCATCTGCTCGCGGGCCTCCTCCCGCGGCTGCTCCTCGAAGCGCAGAGGGCGGCCGATGACCTCGCCGATGACGCGGACCTGGTCGGCCTGGGTGATGACCTCCGGCCCCGTGAGCACGTGACTCCTGCCACTGTGGCCGTCCTCCGTCAGCGCCTTGAAGGCCACGGCGGCGATGTCGGCCTCGTGGATGAGCGAGCGCGCCGCGCCGGCGTACGGTGCGCGCACCACACCACCGGTCCTGATGTCGTCGGCCCAGCCGAGGGTGTTGGTGGCGAACCCGCCCGCCCGCAGGAACGTCCACTCCACGCCGGACCGCCGCACCAGTTCCTCGATCTCGCCCCACACCCCGTTCTGCGCCGTGTCGCGCCCGTCCTGCACGGAGAAGGCGGAGACGTAGACGACCCGGTGCGCGTGCCGGGCGATCGCCTCGACGACGGGCTCCGCCCCTGCGGCCGAGAAGAACGGCCACAGCAGGAACACCGCGTCCACGCCCTCCAGGGCCGCCTCCAGGGTCTCCGGCTCGGTCAGATCCCCGCGCGCCACCTCGACGCCGCCGGGCAGGCCGGCCCTCCCCGGATCGCGGGTCAACGCCCGCACCGCCACGCCCGCCTCGGCGAGCAGGGACACCAGGTGCCTGCCGATGTTCCCCGTCGCACCGGTCACCAAGATCTTCTCTGAGGTCTTCATGCGACCATGCTCGAACGTGAACCAAGGTTTAAGTCAAGCCCCTCATGACACAAGGACGCCTCGGGTATTCCGCGAACTTCCGGCTACCCTGTGGCATCCAATGAATCATGAAAAAGCTACGCAAGACGCTCGCGCTGACCGCGTTGTCCCTTGTTTCGGGCACCGTCCTCGTCGCCTCGCCGGCGCACGCCGAGCCCGCCGGTACGGCCGGCTGTCCCACCCCCACCAAGGCGGAGGCCCGCCGATCCGCTGACGGGAAGGAGGACCGGCCGGCCAAGGGCGTCACCGCCCTGAAGGGCGTGCGCGTCGGCCATCTGCCGAAGGGCTTCCTCGCGGGTCAGGTCGTGGTGAACAAGCTGCGCGGGGCCGTCGAGTACGGCTACCAGTGGTACGACGACCGCGACGAGATCGACAGGAAGCACCGGTCGCTGTGGGTGCGCGTGGTGTGCTGGCCGGCGGCAGGCAAGCTGTCCCACCTGAAGAAGGCGCCGCTCGACCTCGGCACCTTCTCGGGCGACGACAAGACCGCCAGGATCGGCGGGCGCACGGTGCTCACCAAGGAGGGCGACGGAGCTCTCGGGCACGGGCGCTACGTCGGCTGGGTCGAGCGCGAGGGTGTGATCGTCACCGTGATGGCCAGCGAGCCGCTCGTCCCCGAGCTCGACGAGATCGTCAAGGGGATCCGGCTGTGAGTGAGGCGGTCTCCCGGCGGGACCCGGGGTCGTAGCTCCCGCGACAGAGCGGACGTTCAGCGGAACAGGTGGGCGTTCTCGTCCGCCCAGTCGTCGAAGCCGCGCAGCGGGCGGCCGATGATCTCCTGCACGGCGGGCCGCTGGTCGAGCGTCCACTGGGTGAGTTCGGCCAGCCGCGCGCCGTACTCCTCCAGGGCGTACAGCGTCACGTCGATGCCGCTGTCGGGCCAGCCGTGACGCCGCCAGTTCGCGCGGCTGTCGTCGGGTTTCACCTCGACGGCCGCGATGTCGCCGCCGACGGCTCTGGCGATGCTGGCCACGCGCGATCGGGTGCTGATCGGCGGTCCGACCGCCTCGAGGACGGCCCCGGCACAGTCGTCGGCACGCAGCGCCGCCACCGCCACGGCGGCGAGGTCGTCCTCGTGGATGAAGGGATAGTGGCCGCCGTCCAGGAAGGCCTCCCGCACGACGCGCTCGCCGCTGATCGTCTGCGGCCAGTCCGACCCTGTGGCGGGATAGGTGCCCTCGATCATCGCCCCCATCACCGCTGAAGGGCGGATGTGCGTCCACTCCATCCCGGAGCGTTCGACGGCCCGCTCGATGGCCAGCCAGAACCACGTCTCCGGCGGATAGGACTCCTCGTACTCCGGCCCGTGGGAGGACAGCACGACGATCCGCCGCACACCTGCGACTCTGGCGAGATCCAGGGCGTCCCGCACCGTCGTGGGCACGGCTCCGGCGAGGAAGACGCCGTCGACGCCGGCGAAGACCTCGGCGTACTCCAGTGGCCGGGTGATGGACCCCTCGACGACCTCGACCTCGTCAGGCCAGCCGTCCATCTGGGCGGGCTCGGCCAGAACGCGCACCCGGTCCCCCGCCTCCAGCAGTTGCCGTGCCAGGCTCCGCCCGACGATCCCCGTGGGGCTGCTGCCCGCGTCCTTTCTGGCGCTGACGGCAGTCAGCAGGCGCAGACCGGCCTGCCAGGTATTCGTGAACCGGTTGATTCCGCCCATGGCAAGAGCCTCCAACACGAGAGTGGAGATCTTGCGCCGCCCCCGGTGGCAGGGGGAGGTTGCGGATCCGAGATCGCCGACCCTACCACCCGTGCGGACCGCCCGCGTGTCCGCCGCGGAAGCCGGCGCCGAGCGGGTCGGACGCCGCCCTCGACGCCGCGCTCCGCGCTCAGCAGGAGGTTCGCGCGCCGAACCCGCCGCGCCATACCGCACGGCTGAGGGGGTACGGCTGAGGTTGTACGACCCGGTGAGGAAAGGCGTGGCTCATGTGCCGATGGCTTGTTTACTCGGGGACGCCCGTGCTGCTGTGCGACGTGCTGTACCGTCCGGTGCCGTCGCTGATCGACCAGAGCCTGCGCTCCCGGATGGGGGTGGAGACGACGAACGGCGACGGGTTCGGCATCGGCTGGTACACCGACGACATCGCCACCCCCGCGATCTTCAGGGACACCGGTCCGGCCTGGAACAACCGTAACCTGCGGGAGATCGCCGACCATGTGCGCTCTCCGCTGTTCTTCGCCCACATCCGCTCGTCGACCGGCACGGCGGTGCAGCAGACCAACTGCCACCCGTTCCGTCACGGACGCTGGATGTGGATGCACAACGGCGTGGTCGCGGGCTTCGACCGGCTCCGGCGGGAGCTGTGCATGGCCGTCGATCCCGCGCTGTTCTCCCGCATCGAGGGCACGACGGACTCGGAGGTGATGTTCTACCTGGCGCTGACGTTCGGCCTGGACGAGGATCCGCCGGGGGCCGTGGCCCGCATGGCCGGTCTGGTCGAACGGCTCGGCCACGACCACGGCATCGAGTTCCCGCTGCAGATGACGGTCGCGACGTCGAACGGCGAGCGGGTGTGGGTCTTCCGCTACTCCAGCCGGCGCGAGTCGCGCACGCTGTTCTACAGTTCCAGCGTCGAGTCTTTGCGCGCGCTGCACCCCGATGTCGCGTGGCTGCGCGGGCTGTCCGCCGACACCCGCCTGGTGGTGTCCGAGCCGCTCGGCGATCTGCCCGGAGCCTGGAACGAGCTCCCTGAGAGCAGCTACGGCGTCATCCCGCCCGACGGCGAGCTGCTGGCCGGGTTCGATGTGGCGATGACGGCTCACTGACCTACGCGCGGTCCTCGGGGACGGCCAGCTCGCCGAGGAGCGACCAGTCGTGCTGCGCCACCTCCGCGTTCACGATCCGCGGCGTCTCCGCCAGATACCCGGGAAGCGCCTGCTGCGCCTTCCTGAAGTGCTCGGACTGGACGTGGGCGGCGCCTGCCTCGCCGTCGCGGAACGCCTCGACCAGGACGTACTCGTCGGGCCTGTCGACGCTGCGCGACCAGTCGAACCACAGGCAGCCGGGCTCGCCGCGGGTGGCCCTGGTGAACTCGTCCGTGATCTCGGGCCACCTGTCGGCGTGCTCGGGCCGGACGCGGAACTTCGCGGTGATGAAGATCATTGTTGCTCGCTCCTTCAAGCTCGGAACCCGGCCCACGACACCGGGCGAGACGAGGCTAGCGCCCGCCCCATCATGATCGTCGACGGCTCGCTCGGCGAGCGGGTCGTCCGCTACAGTCATCCCGGGCGAACCGCCCACCCCTCACGTTGGGAGCGCATGATGGACGTACTCTCGACGCTGGCGCTGATCGCCGCGACGCTGTCCATGGGAATGGTCTCCAGCGTGTTCGCCCTCTACGCGCACACCGTCATGCCGGGCCTCAGGCGGACCGACGACCGCACCTTCGTCGGGGCGTTCCAGGCGCTCGACCGGGCGATCATCAATCCGTGGTTCATCGGCGGCGGCTTCCTCGGCGCGCTGCTGTTCACCATCGCCGCCGCCGTGACACAGCTCGGCAGGCCCGCCTTCGCGTGGATCGCCATCGCACTCGTGCTGTACGCCGTCACCGTCGTCATCACGATCGCCGCCAACGTGCCGCGCAACGACGCGATCAAGGCGGCGGGAGACCCTGACCGGATGGACGTGGCCGCGGTCCGCCGGCAGTTCGACGAGGCCAGGTGGGCCAGGTTCAACCTGGTCCGCGTGTTCACCAGCGTCCCCGCCTTCGCGCTGCTGGTCTGGGCGCTCGTGCTGCACGGCCAGTCGTCGGCCTGACGGCCGCCCTCGGGTGGACGGCCGCGGCGTCCTCGACCGTCCACCCTGGCATCACGGCGCGCCGGCGAGGTCGTCGGCGGCGATGTAGCCGAAGGTCATCGCGGGACCGAGCGTCGAGCCCGCTCCCGCGTAGCTGTGGCCCATCACCGCCCCGCTCGCGTTGCCCGCGGCGTACAGGCCGGGGATGACGGATCCGTCCGCGCGCAGCACGCGCGCCCGCGCGTCCGTGCGCATCCCGCCCTTGGTGCCGAGATCCCCTGGGACGATCTTGAGGGCGTAGTACGGCGGCAGCCACAGCGGCGCCAGGCAGGAGTTCGGGCGGACGGCGGGGTCGGTGTAGTAGTGGTCGTAGACGCTGTCGCCGCGATGGAAGTCCAGGTCCTTGCCCGTCCGCGCGAAGCCGTTGAACCTGGTGACCGTCTGCCGCAGGGCCGCGGACGGGACGCCGATCTTCGCCGCCAGGTCACCGATCGTCCAGGCCTTGTGGACGGCGCCCGCGGCGTACCAGGAGTCGGGGAACGGCAGCGTCGGCGCGAGGTCCTTGAACAGGTACCTGTTGCGGTAGTTCTGGTCCACGATCAGCCAGCAGGGAATGTGCGGCCCGCTGGCGTTGCGGTCGTACATGACGTGCACGACGTCGCTGTACGGCGCACCCTCGTTGACGAACCGCACGCCGTCCCCGTTGACCAGGATGCCGCCCGGCAGCGTGCGCTCGGCCAGGCAGAAGTACGGCTCGTCCGGCAGCGGGATCGCCGGGCCCCACCAGGCGTCGTCCATCAGGTCGAGGGCGGCTCCGGCGCGGCGGCCTGCCCTGATGCCGTCTCCGGTGTTCTCCTGGGCGCCGACCGTCCAGTCCGTCCCGATGGGCTGCCGCTGGAACTCCGTGCGCATGGCCAGGTCGTGCTCGAAGCCGCCCGAGCCGACGATGACGCCGCGCGAGGCCCTGACCAGCACCTGCCCGCCGTTGTGCGACACGACCACGCCCGTGGCCCTGCCGTCCCCGTCGAACCGCAGGTCCACCAGCGGCGTGTTCAGCCGCACCGGCACCCCGGCGGCCAGCAGACCCGCGCGCAGCCCGCCTGCCAGCGCCTGGCCCATCGTCAGGGGGATCTCCCCGCGCAGCGCGGCGGCGGTGTACCTGGCCACGCACTCGGCGGAGACGGCCGCCCCCTTGAGGTTGACGGCGGCGAGGTTGAGCCACTTGTAGTCGGCGCTGAACACGACGAGCCCCGCGGGCGTGGGGATGTAGGCGGGGTTCAGATGGGCGAGCTCGGCGCCGAGCACCCTGCCGTCGAGCTGGTCGGGCTCGATGGAGCGGCCGTTCGGCATCCCGCCCTGCAGCTCCGGATAGTAGTCGGAGTAGCCCTCCATCCAACGGAAGCGCAGGGGGCTGTTCCGCATCACGAACGAGATCATCGCGGGGCCGTTGGCGAGGAAGGCGGCCTGCCGGTCGGCGGGCGCCCCACCGCCCACGACCGCCGCGAGGTAGGCGGCCGCCTTCGCGGGCGTGTCGGGGACGCCCGCGGCCAGGATGACCTCGTTGTTCGGGATCCAGATGCCGGCTCCCGAGCGGGCCGCCGAACCCCCGAACGTGGGCGCCTTCTCGATCACCACGGTCCGCAGCCCGCGCCTGGCCGCCCGCAGCGCCGCCGTCATGCCTGCCGCGCCTGAGCCCACCACGACGACGTCGTAGTCCTCGACGGCCGCGTAGGCGGTGCCGCCGAGGCCGCCCAGCACGCCGGTGGTGAGGACGGCTCCCGCCGCCCCGCGTAACACCTGCCGCCTGGTGTGCCCTGGGAGGGGCGTCGGCTGGGGGTTCTGGTCCGTGGGCATGGCGCATCCCTTCGACGTGAGGCTGACCTGTGGCCGGCGCTTCGCGCCTGGCGTTGACGAAGCATGCGCTTGGTTGGTAGACCTGTCAACGGCGCGGGCCACGTCCCGCTCACTCCTGAGGCGCCTCGTCGGTCCAGCCCAGCCGCTTGACCACGTACGAGTCGAACACTTCGCCGTTGCCAGAGTCGCTCGCCTGACCGCCCGCAGGGATCAGCGCGTCCTGTACGGCGAGCAGATCGCCGCTGTCCCTGTCGATGACGATCTGCCGGCGCGCAGGAGAGGCTCCGTGCATCAGCGCGACCCCGGTGCGACCGTCGAGGTCGGTGACGCCGTCGGCCACCCGTGTGCCCGGCAGGTCGGCGAGTATCCGGTACAGCGCCGCCCTCGTGCCCGGGGTGCTCTCGGCGTCGAGGAGCAGCCACGTGGCGGCGCCCCAGAGCCACTCCTCCTGGCTGTCCACGCCACTCGCCGGGAAGTGCCTCAGCATCTCGGCCTTGAGCGCCTCGGGATCGGTGGGCAGTCCCGCCACGGGCTTGAGCGTCAGGCCCAGGGGGGTGAAGAAGGTCCTGCCGAGCCGGCAGTCGTCGCTGGGCTTGCAGAGCTTCGGCGAGCCGGCGTCCTTCCACGCCTGTTCGTCGGCGGCAGTGAGCGGTCTGGCGACCACGTCTCCCGTTTCCGTCCGCTGTCTCCCTTCTCTGTTCACCCACAGCACCTCCTTGACCCGCCGCTCGACGGTGAAGGTGGGATGGTCCTTGGTCCTGTCTCGCGATACGTGCAGCATCTCCCGCCGCCACCAAGCGCCGGTGCCGGGGGGTCGCGCGGCGAGCCGGTCGGCCGCCGCGCCGAGCACCGCGGCAGGCTCGGGCACCGCGGCCGTTTCGCCACCGGACCCGCCCAGCATGGACACCGCCACGAAGCCTCCGACCAGCACCAGGCTGACCGCCGCGGCCGCGAGCGCCACCCTTGACAGGGCAGGCAGGCGGTGACGACGGCGGGCGCCACCCAGCATCCGCGCGCGGACCGCCATCGCCCTGGCCTGGTCGGCGGGCGGCAGGTCCGGCATCACCTCGTCGATGAGCTGGAACTCCTTCATCACACCTCAACTCCCAACGCGTCACGCAGCTTGGTCCTGGCCCGGCTCAGCCGGGAGGCGACGGTGCCGTAGGCGACGCCGAGCGCCTCGGCCACCTCGTCGTAGGTCAGCTCGCCGTACGCGACGAGCAGCACGACATCGCGCTCGCCTGGCGACAGCCCGGCCAGCGCGGCCGAGAGTTTCTGGACGGTCACCCCGGCGGTGACCCGATCCACGACTCGCTGGTCGTGGCCGTCGTCGGCGGCGGGCGGACCGGACCTCGACAGAGCCCGGTAGCGTCGGAGTTCGGCCCGCCTGTGCCTGCCGATGAGGTTGGTGGCGATGCCGTACAGCCAGGGTCTTATGCCGCCTCGGGCGGCGTCGAAGCTGTCGCGCCGGCGGAACGCGACGAGAAAGGTCTCGGCGGCGAGGTCCTCGGCGATGTCGAGGTCGAGGCGTCGGCCGACATAGCGGCGTATCTCCTGGTAGTGCGCGTCGAAGATGACGGCGAATCGCTCGGGGTCGGCGACCGCTCCGTCGAGGGACATGGTCATGCAAGGGTCTCCCTTGCCGGGGAACATGGGACACCAGTGATTGCCCGTTCCCGGGAGACCCTTCCATCAGATCTCGGGCGGCTCGTCCTCTCTGCGCGCCGGCCGGTTCGTCGGGGCCGCGTCGGCGACCGCTCACGGGCGACGGCCGCGCCCTGCCCTGTCCGGCTCTCCCCCTGCTCTCAGTCTTCGCCGTGATAGGCGCGCAGCTCCCGGCGCGCCCGGCGACGGCTGCGGCGGCGCTCTCCAGAGCTACAGCTGACGTAGCACCTGCATGGCCTCCCGCTCGATGCGCGAAAGGTCGTGGAGGATGACGCCGGCCTGCTGGAGGTGCGCGTCGTCGCCGCTCTGCCCGGCTTCGGCGATCAAGCCTGCCACGTCCGTCCACATGGTGGCGGCCTCGCCGTACAGCCGGTGGCCGGCGCGCAGGCCGTCGTCGTCGATCAGCCCGGCGCACTCTTCGAGGAAGTCACGGTAGAGGGCGCGGAACAGGGCGCCGCCGGTGCCGGCCTTCTCCATGAGGAGGGCCGCCTGCGGCAGGTCCCGCTCTGGCCGCTCCACGCGCAGCAGCCATCTGGGCACCTGGCCGGCGGCCTTCTCGATGCCGCGATGGCCCACGTTCGCGATGGGGGCGGCCAGGAAGGCGTCAGCGCAGGCCTTGATCGCGGGGATGAGCTGGTCCTGCCAGCGGGGCGGGTGCGCCGGCAGCGAGATGGCGAAGGATCGGTTCCTGGCGGTCATCGGGCCCCGTTCGGCCCTCGCCATGGCCAGACTGGTCCGGCTGGTGCGCACCGCTCCGCCCTGCTGCTCGGTGTCCACCAGGTAGGCATGGTGTTCGTCGTAGCCGTACATCGCGACGACATGGCCGCCGAAGCGCACCTTGGACCGGAAGTAGTCCAGGTGGTAGCAGTCGAGCTGAAGGCCGACCGGCCGGCCGGCGTCGAGTTGGCCGGCCACGTTCTCCCACGCCTTGCGCGGTGAGGTGGTCTCCTCGACCCGCAGGGTCAGCCCCAGCCTTGCGGCCAGATTCCGGGTGAGCTCGAACGGCTTGACACGGCCTCCGAGGAAGGGGAAAGCCATGGCCTTGCTGTCCCAGTAGATGAAGGACAGGCCCGAGCCGAGCCCGAACAGCATGGGCTCGGACAGATCAAGCCCCTCGTGCCGCAGCAGCACCCCGAGCGCCGTCGTCTCGCAGTGCTGCATGCCCCGGGCCTCGATGTCCTCCACGATCGTCATGCGTCGCTCTCCTCCATGACTGGGCGATGAACGTGTGCGGAGCCGCTGTCCGGCACGCCGGATCTTCAGCGGCTCCAGTGGACCAGCATGAAGTCTCCCTCAGGGGGAGAGTCCAGCCGCCGTGGTGTCGCCGAGCATGAGGAACAGGGCGTCGCGGTGGTCTGAGCCGTCCCCGCGGAAGGCGCCACGCGGTCCCGCACGTTGTGGTTCGATGATCATCCATGAACGCAGGCTCAACGGGCGGGCGCGAGTCCGGGTGGAGAAGACGGCTCGTGCTGGTCGCGGCCCTGCTCGCGGTCCTCCTCCTGGTGGCGACGGGCCTCTACCAGCTGATGAACGCGCGGACCTTCCAGCTGGCGGGGCAGCTGACCCACCGGGTGGTGACCACCGAGAAGGTCGTCGCCCTGACCTTCGACGACGGCCCCGACGAGCACACCGGCCAGATCATCGACGTCCTCGCCGAGCAGCGGGTCCGCGCGACGTTCTTCGTCATCGGCTCCCAGGTGAAGGCCAGGCCGCAGGACGCGAAGGCGCTCGTGGCCGCGGGGCACCAGCTCGCCAACCACACCTACAGCCACCAGCGCATGGTCTTCGTCTCCCCCTCCACCGTGGCGAAGGAGGTCGAAAGGACCGACGCGGCCATCCGCATGGCGGGTCAGCGCGGCGAGATCCCGTTCCGTCCGCCGACGGGCAAGAAGTTGCTGATGCTGCCGCTGTACCTGGCCGAGCACCAGCGGCACACGGTCATGTGGGACGTGGAGCCCGACTCCGGCACGACCCCGGGGGCCGCCGGGATCGTCGCCGCCGTGCGGGAGCAGACCAGGCCGGGGTCGATCATCTTGCTGCACCCGTGGTACGCCGGCGGGGCGAGCACCCGCCAGGCCGTCGAAGGCGTGATCACCGGCCTCCGCGAGCAGGGCTACCGGTTCGTCACGGTCTCCGAGCTGCTCGCCCTGCGGCGCGGATGAGCGGACGGAAGGGCCTTCAAGCGGGCTCGCCCTCGCTGAACTTGCGGGTGTCGCGGGGCTCGACATAGGGCTCCTGTCCTGCGGGGTGTCCGTCCCTGATGGCGCGTTCGCGGGCGAGTTCGGCGTCGAGCTCCACCCCGAGCAGCACGGCGATGTTGGAGATCCACAGCCAGATCAGGAAGACGATGACACCGGCCAGGGCGGCGTAGGTCTTGCTGTAGGAGCCGAAGTTGGCCACGTAGAAGCCGAACGCGGCGGACGCGATGATCCACACCACGACGGCGAGCATGCTGCCGGGGGTCAGCCAGCGGAAGCCGGGATGCTCGACGTTGGGTGCGGCCCAGTACAGCAGGGCCAGGACCAGCGCCACCATGATCACCAGGATCGGCCACTTGACGATGCCCCAGATCACCAGCGCGGTCTCGCCGATGCCGAGGACCTTTCCCACCTGATCGGCCAGTCCGCCGGTGAACACGACCGCGACCGAGCCGATGGCCGTCAGGATCACCAGGACCGTGGTGATGGCCAGGCGCAGCGGCAGGGTCTTCCAGATGGGCCGGCCCTCGGGCATCTCGTACACGATGTTGGCGGCACGCATGAACCCCCCGACGTAGCCCGAGGCGGACCACAGCGCGACGGCGATACCCAGGATCGCAGCGATGCCGGCTGCACGCTGGTTGCCCTGCAGGGCCTGCAGCACGGTGTTGAGAGTCTGTCTGGCGGGCCCCGGCGCCATGGCGCCCAGGTTGTCGATGAGCGACTGGGTGGTCGACTGACCGAACAGGCCCAGCACCGAGACCACGGCCAGCAGCGCGGGAAAGATCGACAAGGTCGCGTAGTAGGTCAGAGCCGCGGCCCAGTCGGTGAGGTGGTCCCCCTGGAACTCCTTGAAGGTGCGTCTGAGCACGTCCCACCACGACCTCTTGGGCAGCTCCGTCGGCTTGTCCGGGGTGTCACCGCCGACCGGTTCCCCCGGCCGGTCGGCGGCGGCGCGTCTACTCATGACCGTGAGCTTTCGTGAGCTTTCGTGCGTTTGCGTCGGGCGTCGCCTGGCCAGTGCCCGGTCGTCTTGCGGACACCCTGTGCGCCGGCGCGTTGAATGGCCGCCTTCACCAGGCCGAAGATGGCTCCCTGCACCATGGCGGCCACGAGCACCTGCCGCCAGGTGTATTCCTGGTCGTCGGCGTCAGGCGCGTCGTCCTGCCCCGCGACGACCTTCCACACCTGCTTGAACAGCGCGCCCGCGATCATCCCGCCCAGCACGCTGATCAGCAGTGACAGTGGCTTGTAGATCAGGGCCATCGCACCTCACCCCATTTCGACGTGCCGGCGGGCCCGGCGGCGGCGCAGCCACACGAACATGAGCAGGCCGATCCCCGCGGCGGCGGCGCCGCGCGCCCCTGGCGTGACCGCCTGCGACGTGGCGGCGTGGCGCACCTGTACCCCGCTCCGCCGAGCGGCCCACAGCGCTCGCTGCCAGGGGGTCTGCCTGGCGGCGTTGCGGCGGCGCAGCCACGCCGTCACGGCGACGGCCCCGCCGCCCGCCGTCGCGACCGCGGCGGTGGCGACGGCACCGCGACGCACCGCCGGCATGGCGTTGTCCTTCGTGGCGATCTGCCGCGCCTTGGTGGTGACCTCGGTGGCCATGGTCCGGACGTGGGCTTCCGCCTGGTGCGCATGAGCGGCGAGGTTCGCCTTGACGTGCTCGGTCTTGTCCTTGGCCCCGGCCTTCGCGCGGGCCTTGACGTCGGCCTTGGCGGCCAGCGCCTCCACGATGTCCCCCAGGTCCTCGCGCATCTGGGCGATGTCGGCACGCAGCCGCGCGGCGGAGTCGGCCTTGTCATCCCCCTGGGGCGACCCGACCTGGGTCGAGTTCGTACTGTGAGATCCGCTGATGGTCATCGTCGTACTCTTTCTTGATCTCGGTCACGTCTTGTCGGGTGCTGTCGATCGCCCGCCAGGCAGGTGCCGGCGCATCGCGTAGGCGACACGTTCGCGGCCTGTCAGGCCCACCGGCAGGCGGTTGCACCGTGTCATTGCCGTTCGTCTCCTCGCCTGCTTCGCGCAGCCTGCGATGTTCCTCCCCTAGCTGCACCGCTACCCCTCGATGGCCCTCACCATGTGTCATCAGGGCAGGCTCCCTCCTCGGGGACAGGTCAGGGGGAAGCGGAGGAGAGCGGAAAGCCGTGGCCCTCGGCGAGTCCGCGAAGGGCTCTGCGGGCCGCGATCACTCGATCGCCTGACGGGATGACGAGCTCGGGCCGCGCCCGGGATGGATGAGACGCTCGCTTATGCGCCTGCGCGTCTCGACGATGTTCAGTCTTACCGCCGGCTGATGGACTAGAGCCATGACGAACAACGACACCACCACCCTGGTTCTCGGAGCTACCGGCAAGACCGGCCGCCGCGTGGCGGACCGCCTGAAGGCGATGGGCCGCGACGTGCGCGCCGGCTCCCGCCCCGATTTCGACTGGGAGGACAGCACCACCTGGGCGCCGATCGTGCGCGACGTCCATGCCGTCTACATCACCTACTACCCCGACCTGGCCTTCCCCGGCGCCCTGGACCGCATCCGCCAGTTCACCGCGCTGGCCGTCCAGGCCGGAGTGCGCCGCCTGGTGCTGCTGTCGGGCCGCAACGAGGAGCTGGCCCAGCAGGCCGAGCAGGTCGTGCTCAACTCCGGCGTCGAGGCCACGATCGTGCGCTGCAGCTGGTTCATGCAGAACTTCAGCGAGGGCTGGCTGCTCGACCCGGTGCTGAGCGGCACGATCGCGCTGCCCGCGGGGGAGGTGACCGAGCCCTTCGTTGACGTCGAGGACATCGCCGACGTGGCCACCGCCGCCCTCACCGAGGACGGGCACGCGGGGAAGGTGTACGAGCTCACGGGGCCGCGCCTGCTGTCCTTCGCCGAGGCCGCGGCGGACATCTCCGCCGCCAGCGGCCGCGAGGTCGCCTACGTGCCGGTCACCCCCGAGGAGTTCGCCGAGGGCGCACGCGCGGCGGGCCTGCCCGAGGACGAGATCGTCGGCCTCAACGCGCTGTTCGCCGAGGTGCTCGACGGCCGCAACGAGAGCCTCGCCGACGGGGTACGGCAGGCACTGGGCCGACCAGCGCGCGACTTCACCCAGTACGCCAAGGACGCCGCCGACGCCTGGCGCGCCTGAAACGCGAGGTTGCCGTCCTGGCCGGCGCCGACCGCACGAGGTCCTCGGCGGCGTGCCGGTCGCCGGTCAGCAGGTACGCCGCGAGGCGATGCGTCCAGGATGCGCGGCATACCGGCGGGGCTTCGTGATCGCGTCGTTGCGACCCCAGGCGGACCCGCCGTACTACGCAAGTCGCACATGAAGCTGGACATTCGTCCGAAGCGCGGGCCTCGGCGAGATCGAGAGCATGGGCGTCATGGAAATCAAGATCATGCGCGGTGTCCGCGTCGCGGGCGCCGTCACGGCGGGCCTGCTCGCCCTCCTCGCGGTCGTGCCGGCGCAGGCCGCGACTCTGACGCGAACCGAGCCCGCCCAGGACAAGAGCCTGGCGCTGCCGGCGCCCACCGGAGCCCAGCCGGTGGGGACGGTCAGCCTGCACCTGGTCGACCGCGGTCGTCCAGATCCCTGGGTGCCTTCGGAGAAGGCCAGGGAGCTCATGGTCTCGCTGTGGTACCCCGCCGAGAAGGGCGCAGGCCGGCCCGCGCCGTACATGACCGACGAGGAGGCCGAGGCCCTGCTGAAGGGTCAGAACCTCACCGGCGTGCCGAGCGAGGTGATCAGCGGCGCCAAGACGCACGCCACCACAGGGGCCCGTCCTGCCGGGCGCAAGGGCGCGCTGCCGCTGATCGTTCTCTCACCCGGGTTCACGATGTCGCGCTCGTCGCTGACCAGCCTCGCCGAGGAGCTGGCCAGCAGGGGGCACGTGGTCGTCGGCATCGACCACGTGCACGAGTCGTACGGCACAAGCCTGCCCGGCGACCGGCTGGCCCGCTGCGCGGCCTGCAGGGAGCAGCAAGCCGACCCCTGGGCCTTCGGCGCCAAGGCGGTCAAGGGACGGCAGGCGGACGTGTCGTTCGTGCTCGACCGCCTGCTCGGGCGGCATCCGGTGTGGAAGGGCGCCAGACTCATCGACCGCTCGCGTATCGGCATGGCAGGGCACTCGGTGGGCGGCTCGAGCGCGACGTGGACGATGCTGAAGGATTCGCGCGTGCGGGCCGGAGTCAACATGGACGGCACCTTCTTCGTGCCCATCCCTGACAAGGGTCTGGCCCGGCCGTTCATGCTGATGGGCGCGGGCGAGGTGCACGAGCCGGGTGGCAAGGACTTCACCTGGGGCCGCGACTGGGCGCGCATGACGGAGTGGAAGCGCTGGATCACGGTGGAGGGCGGCGACCATACCTCCTTCACGGACTACCCGCTGCTGACCAAGCAGTCGGCCAGGGAACTGGAGGTCACCCGGGCCTACGTGGTCGCCTTCATGGACCGGCACCTGCGCGGGCGCGAGCAGGAGTTGCTGGACGGGCCCTCCGCGACCTTCCCGGAGGCCAAGTTCTGGAAGTGAGGCCCACCGCGGGCCGTTCCTGAGATGGCCGGAGGAAGCCGACCGATCCCCGTCCGGTCGTCCTGATCGGACGGGCGCGCGCGCCTCAGGTGATGTCTCTGCGCAGCGGTGCCAGGACCGCGATGGCCACCGCGACCAGCGCGTAGCCCACCAGCACCGCGCCACCGGCCGGCGCGGACAGGAGCGGGACGGCCGGCTCGCCCGTCTGGCCGGCGACGGCGTCGGCCAGGTAGGTGAACCCCGTCAACGCGGCCGTGGCCCCGCCGGGCAGGAGGGGATACAGAGCCTTCACCCCTGGGATCATCGTCAACGCGGTCTCGACCGCGTAGAGATACCCGCCGACGACCGCCATCGCGGCGACCTGATTGCGCAGGAGCGCGCCGATCGCCACACCCAGGAGGGTGTAGACGGCCATGGTCAGCGCCACACGGGCCAGCAGCGACAGCACGACACCCACCGGCAGACCGAGCGTGACGCCGTCGATCGCGGCCGCGGCGAACAGGGCCGCCGCCGCCACAGCCGCGGCCAGGAATCCGTAGACGAGGCCGGCCCCCGTGTAGGCCAGGAGTTTGGCGGTGAGCCAGGTCCAGCGCCTGGGCGCGAAGAGGCTCGTGGTGGTGACCGTCCCGTGACGGTATTCCGAGGCCACGGCGGCGGTGCCGAACAGGGCGGGAAGGCAGGCGAGGAAGCCGAGCAGGCCCAGCAGCACCCGAGTGCCCTCAGCGGTGTCCAGAGGAGGCAGCGGAGGGTCGAAGTTCTCCGGGCCCGCCAGAGCCAGCAGCCCGATGAAGGCACCGCTGGCGAGCGCGGCGACCCCGCCCCACAGCCAGATTCTGCTGCTGGTCAGGCGGATCCACTCGGCGGAGATGAGTGTGGTCACGGGGTGGTGCCTCCTGTCAGGTGGAGAAATGCCTGCTCCAGGGTGGGCCGCTCGGAGGTGAGCTCCTGCAGCGGGATGCCGTGCGCGGCGGCCACCGAGGCGATCTCAGCGGCGCTCAGGTCGTGGACACGCAGAACCTCGGAGCTCAGGATCTCCGTCGGCGCCGCGAGCATCGTGCGCAGCCGGTCCGCCTGCGGCGAGCGGACCAGGACCGAGGCGGAGCCGTACAGCTCGCTGAGAGGGCCCGCGGTGACCAGCCGCCCTTCGCGGATGACCACGACCTGGTCGGCCGTCTGCTCGATCTCGCCGAGCACGTGGCTGGAGACCAGGATCGTGCGGCCCTGCGCGGCCAGGTCGCGCAGGAACCGACGTAGCCAGGCGATGCCCTCCGGGTCCAGGCCGTTGCTCGGCTCGTCGAGCAACAACACCCGCGGGTCGCCGAGCAGGGCGGTGGCCAGGTTGAGCCGCTGCCGCATGCCGGTGGACAGGCCACGGGTCCGCCGGTGGGCGAAAGCGGAGACCCCGGTCACCTCGGCCACGCGGGCGACGCGGTCGCTGCCGTACCGGCCCATGCGGGCGTACAGACGCAGGTGGTCGCGGGCGGTGTGCGCGGGGTGGAAGCCGGAGCTGTCGAGTACGGCGCCGACGACGGAGGTGGGGTCCCGCAGTTCGCGGTACGGCCTGCCGTCGATGGTGACGCTGCCCGAGCCGGGGGCCACCAGGCCCAGCATCATCCGCATGGTGGTGGTCTTGCCTGCTCCGTTGGGGCCGAGGAAGCCTGTCACGGTGCCGGGTCCGACGTCGAAGGTGAGGTCGGTGACGGCGGCCACCGGGCCGAAGGTCTTGGTCAGACCGCGTACCTCGATCATCGGCGCACCTCCGCCAAGGCCGGCGCGGGAGCGCTGAGGATCAGTTCGTCGTATCCCGATGAACGGTCGGCCAGGACGATCCGCACGCCGGGCTCGCCCCGCCTGGCGGCGACCAGGCGCTTGACGCCCCGCAGGGAGATCCAGGCGCCGACCTTGGCGACGCCGCTCATGCGCAGTCCGGCATGCAGGCCGGTGGCGGCGCGGAGCGGGTGGTCGAGGTGCTCGATCTCGCGGATGGACGCCAGGGGCACGGTCATGGAGCTCCTGCGGGTGAACAGCCGGGCCCACGGGTCGAACAACACGGTCAGGGCTTGGCCACGAATCTCGATCTTGATCACGTTGATCTCCTAGATCTATCTGTTCTATTAGTTATACATCAGATAAGATGGCCTTGTGAATCTGAGTCTCGATCTGGACAGCGAGGTCCCGATCTACCAGCAGATCCGTGACCGGATCGTGGAGGCCATCGCCTGCGGCGAGGCACGGGAAGGCGATCCGCTCCCCTCCACGCGACAGCTGGCGGCCGACTTCGGCATCAACTTCCACACCGTGAACAAGGCCTATGACCTGCTGCGGCATCAGGGCGTGATCCGGATCAACCGCAAGAGCGGCGCGGTCATCCGGCGTGACGCCGCCTCCGGCCCACCGGAGGCCGGCTTCACCGACGACTGGGAGGAACGCATGCGCGTACTGCTGGCCGAAGCCACCGTCCACGGCCTCGACCGCGACGAGGTGGTTCGCCGCTGCGAGACACTGCTGGAGGGATTTCGCTCGTGATCGCCATGAACCTGGCCACTGTCACGCTGATCACCATCGTGATGGCCGCGCTCCCTGCACTGTCCCGTCCGACGCTGCCGTTCGGGGTGCGGCTCCCCGCGGAGCGGGCCTCCGATCCGGTGATCATCGCCGAGCGGCGGGTCTACGCCCGCCTGGTCGTGGCAGCGGGCGTGGTCGCCGCGGCCCTCTCCTTCGAGGTGCTCGCCGTCGTCGCCCTGGTGCCTGTCGACCTGCTGCTGTTCTACCGCGCCCATCGCCGGGTCGCGCGCGCGAAGCAGGACGGACGATGGCAGGCCGGACACCGTCAGCGCGTCACCGTGGACACCAGCTTCCGCACCGATCCGGTCCGCATCCCCTGGCGCTGGGCCCTGCCCGCGCTTGCCGTCCTGCTGTCCACCGCCGCCCTCGGCTGGTCACGGTACGGCGGGCTGCCCGCCACCCTCCCTGCGTTCCGCGGCTACGGCGTCGACCCCGCGCGCCGCGTGGCCACCACGGCGCCGAGCGCCTTCGAGCCCGTGTTCCTCCAGGCCGCGATCACTGTGCTGACCCTCGCGCTCATGCTGGTGATCCTGCGCGCACGCCCCGACCTTGACGCGGCCAGACCTCGGGGCTCGGCCCGCCGATACCGGACCTACCTGCGCGGCATCGCCGTGCTGTCGCTGCTGGCCGCCGCCTGCCTGAACCTGGGCCTGCTGATCTCGGCCCTGCAGCTCTGGGGTGTCGTCGAGCCGTCCGGCGGCTGGCGGGTGGCCACGTACCTGCCGCTGGCCGCGCTGGTGGTCGGGGCTCTGGCCTGGGAGCGACGGGTGGGCTCGGCGGGGCACCGCCTGCCCGCCCTGCCCGGCGAGGAGCGGGAGGACTCCGGGGTCGTGCAGCGCGATGACGACCGGCACTGGTTCCTTGCAGGCATGGTGTACGTCAACCGCCGCGACCCCGCCCTGCTCGTCCACGCCCGCATCGGCCACACCTGGACGCTCAACCTCGGACACCCGGTCGCCTGGGTCATCGTGGCCCTCCTGGTCGGGCTGATCCTGCTCGCCCTGACCGGCGTGGTCGATCTGCCCATGAGGGAGAGCGCCTTCTAGCCGTCTCCGGAGGCATGACCCACTTGCGTTAGTCGGACTAACGATATAGCTTCATTCGTGTCATAAACGTTTGTCGCACTAACAGATTGTCGGGTCATGCCTTCCATCGATGTCCTGGACTCCTCCATCCACTACGAAGACAGCGGAAGCGGCGCGCCGATCGTCTTCCTCCACGGCAACCCCTCCTCCTCCCACGCCTGGCGCAAGGTCCTGCCCGCGATCGGCGAACCGGCCCGGCTGCTGGCCCCCGACCTGATCGGCATGGGACGCTCCGGCAAGCCCGGCATCGCCTACACCTTCGCCGACCACGCCCGCTACCTCGACGCCTGGTTCGACGCCCTCGACCTGCGGGACGTCGTCCTCGTGGGCCACGACTGGGGCGGCGCCCTCGCCTTCGACCAGGCCGCCCGCCACCCCGGACGGGTGCGCGGCATCGCCTTCTTCGAAACCATCGTCCGCCCCCTGTCATGGAACGACCTGGGCGAAGGCTCCCGCTCCCGTGCTGAGACGATGCGCTCGCCGAAGGGCGAAGAGCTGGTCCTCGACCAGAACTTCTTCATCGAGACCGCCTACACCGGCGGCGTCCTCACCCCGCTGACCCCGGACGAGATGGCCCCATACCTCGACCCCTACCCCACCCGCGACAGCCGCCGCCCCGTCCTGCAGTGGGCCCGCTCGCTGCCGCTCGACGGCGACCCCGCCGACGTGGCCGCACGCGTGGCCGCCTACGACACCTGGCTGGCCGCCAGCCCCGACGTCCCCAAGCTGCTGCTCACCTTCGACTCCTCACCGACCCTGCTCATCACCCAGGAAACGGCCGCCTGGTGCAGGGACAACATCGCCGGCCTGAGGATCGAGCACATCGGCCCGTCCGGCCACCACGCCACCGAGGACCAGCCCGAGGCGATCGCGGCGGCGATCACGGCCTGGATCGCGGGGAGCACCAGTCACTGACCCTCGTGCCGCCGGTGTGGGCAGCACGCCGGACACGCCCAGGAGCACACCGGCCGCGAGGCCCGTCGCGGCTCCTGTCAGCGACCCCGACCACGAGGTGAGCGGTGCCGCTGCCAGGTAACCGATCGGGGTCATCGTGGTGGCCGGCATCTGGTTGGCGGACAGCACGCACGCCGGTCGCGCCGGTCAGACGATCAGCAGTACTTGGCCTTCCTGACGCTGCCCACGGCGGTGGGGGCGGTGATCCGCGCGTTGACTCCGTGACGGATCTCGCGGCACAACGGATCCGGCCCGTACGCGATGTCGAGCGTCACGAGGTCCGTGCTGCCGCAGTTGAGGACATCGGCCCAGGCCTTCCCGCTGGTCTCGCCCTTGGCCGTGATGTGAAGGCCGGTCTTCCCCGAGCACGGGGCGCCACTCGCACCCGCCGAGGCCGCGGTGGTTCCCGCTCCCAGCCCAACGATGGTGAGAGCTCCGACGAGGAGTGCGCCCGCCGTACGCCTGTGGATCGACATCTGTCCCCTATTCTGACTTGGAGGCAAAGATCACGTTCGGCCGCATTGTAAAGGTTTGTCCGCCACCGGTGCGGACGAACGCGGAGAGCGGGCGGCCCCGGCACACCGACCTTCTCGAGGCGGATGCGGGGCGCCTGGGCCGGAGAGACGGCGCACTCCGTGTTCGTGGGAAGATCATTAGCGGTGGGCGATGGGCGAGCCGTACGCCAAGCGCGGCCGCCACGCCGCCGGCGGCCGTTCCCTGCCCGATCCTGCGGCGCGGCAGCTCGGACAGGAACGGCCGCACCCACCACACACGCCCTCCGTTCGGCCCTCGGAATGCGCGGCTCGTGTGACCATCTTGATCAGATATGGATGATCATGTGATACTTCGCGCAAAGAGTGAAATATGTCGGAAGAGCGACTCTTTTGGCATGTGATGCCCGAGGCGTTTGAAGTGGGGATCGACGCATGCCGTTCGACGCGGACACCGCTGCCTCTGGACTGCGTGTCCTTCCCTTCTACCGTGCCGTCCCCCGATTGGTGAAGGATCCGGTCACCGAGCTGGCCAAGATGGGCACCGAGACCGGCGGCCGGATCGTCCGGTTGGACATCGGGCCTTTCCGGCCGTACCTGGTCTCCCACCCCGACCACGTCCAGCAGGTACTGAAGACGGACTGGTCCAACTTCGTGCGCGAGGGAATGTTCTGGCGGCCGCTCCAACGCGTGATCGGCCGGAGCATCCTCGGGGAGGGCGAGGGCTGGGAGTCCAGCAGGAGGATCCTCCAGCCGCTGTTCACCGCGAGATACACCGCCTCGCTGGGCGAGGACATGGCCGACATCATCGCCGACTGCATCCTGGAGCTCGACGCGTACGCGCTGAGCGGCCGGCCCGTCGACGGCGGCCATCAGATGACGAGGATCGTCAACCAGGCCGTCATCAAGGTGCTGTTCGGTGGGCGGATCTCCCGCGACGTCGCCGAGCGGCTCGCGCCGGAGTTCGCCACGTGCGCGACCTCGATCGCCTTCCGGCTGCTGTTCCCCTTCGCGCCCTACTCCATCAAGGTGCCCGGGGACCGCGCCTTTCTCGCGGCCGCCAAGAAGATCGACGAGATCGTCTATCCCCTGATCGAGCAGGCGCGCACCGAGGGCACCGGCTCCAAAGAGGTGGTCTCCGCGCTGATCGGCGCCAGGATCCGGCAGGACGGTGAAGTCGACCTCAAGCAGGTCCGCGACGACCTGGTCAGCATCTACGGGGCCGCGTCGGAGACCACCGCTATGTCGCTGACCTGGCTGTGGTCCGTCCTGCATGATCATCCTGACGTCTACGCCCGCCTGCAGGCGGAGGTCGACGAGGTGGTCGGGGAAGGCCCGGTCCGCTCGGAGCACGTCCCCAGGCTCGGCTACCTCCGCATGGTCCTGCAGGAGCTGTTGCGTGTCTACCCGTCGGGGTGGATCATCCCTCGCCAGACGGTGGCGGACACGGAGATCGGTGGCGTCCCGATCAAGGCGGGCTCGCAGGTGCTGGTCAGCCCCTACACCACCCACCGGCTGGCGGAGTTCTGGGAGCGGCCACTCGTCTTCGACCCCGAGCGCTGGGCGCCGGAGCGTAACGAGCGTCGGCATCGCTACGCCTTCATCCCCTTCGGCGCCGGTCCGCACAGCTGCCTCGGACAGCACCTGTTCTACCTCAAGGCTCCGTTGGTGGTCGCCAACCTGCTCAGCAGATATCACCTGACGCTGACCAACCCGCAGCGCCTGACGCCCGTGCCCGGGGCGTCGGCGCGGCCCAAGGAGAAGCTCCTGCTGAAGCTCGAGCTCAAGTCGGGCCGCGGGGCGTGAGCGCGTGGCCCTCGGTCCCTGGCTGGCCGGGCTCGCTTGTCGCGCGCATCAACAGGCATGCCGGAGGTGTCCAGGTGAGCATCGGCCTGGCCGCCGATGATCGCTACCGGAAGCCCGCGACCGCTGCTCAGGGGCGGGGGATGGCGACGGCGGTGTACGGGGTGGTGGGGGTCGGGGTGGTGTCGAAGCGGGCGTTGGGCAGATACAGCCGGGGCCCGAAAGCCGCCACGGTCGCCGGTACGTCGAACCGGCGACTACTCACCCGCCGCACGACGCGGCCGTCGGTCCCCGCCGCGTTCAGATGCAGGACGGCCACGGCGTTGAGCCGGTTCTGCACCGCGAACAACGTCCGGCCGCGCAGCAACAGGCCGTCGCCCTCCCGCAATGACTCGCCGTGCAGGTCCACCCGGCGGGTCACACCGGACCAGTCGACGCGGAACAGTCCGCCGGTGTTCGACTGCACGACGAGCAGGCCCCGGCCGTCCGGAGTCGGCGTGATGCCGTTGGCGTTGAAGCCGGCGCCGTACACCAGGTCTCCGGTGAGAGGGATCCGCACCGCGGAGGCGGGCAGCCGTCCGCCGCGCAGCGGCAGTTGGTAGAGCACCGGGTTGGTGGAGTCGGTGAACCACGCGGCGCCCTCGGTAAGGATGACGTCGTTGACGAACGCCGGGCCGGTGGCCAGCCGGTAGGAGGCCAGCACCCGGCCGGTGCGGGAGTCGACGACGCGCGCGTCACCGCCCGTGCCCCCCGCCACGAACAGCCGTCCGCGCGGGTCGATCTTCATCCCGAGGGACGGCGTGCCGGGCCCCCGGCTGATGATCGCGCCGCGTCCGGTGCGCAGGTCGGCGCGGTAGATGGAGCCGTCGGCCATGGAGCCGATGAAGGCGAACGGGCCAGAGCCGATGGCGATGCCCTCTGGCCGGAAGCCGTCGGGCAACGAGATCGATGCAGGGAACTTGCCTGGCCGCCGGTCCGGCGTCGCTCCGGCGGAACCGCTCATGGTGATGGCCAGTGTGAGTGCGGCGAGAATCGCACCGAGACCTCTGATCGATCGCATCAACGGATGCCCTTCTGACATGGCGAGTGGGGTTCGAAGGCTGAGGTCACCAGCCGCCGTCTGTGACGTCGCCGCTGATGATCACCTATGACGGGGGCTGGGTGGAGCGGTCGTTGTGCCCACGGCCTCAGTGCTGGTGGCGGAGGTGGGCGGGCTGTTCGCTGATCCTCACCAACCGTTCGAAGTCGACGGCCACGCCGCGCAGCACCACGTCCACCAGCGGCCGGGCCGAAGAGCGGTCGATCGGCGCGTCACCGAACAGGGCGCGCTGATAGACCACGGACGCCAGTAGGTCGACCAGGAGTTCCGGATCGGCGTCCGGCCGTAGGTCGCCCCGCTCGACGGCGCGCTTGACCGCGGTGGCGGCGGCGTGCCTGCTTGGCTGCACCAGCACCGCCAGCAGGTGCTGGTGCAGGTCGGCGTCGCCCGCGCAGTCGGCGATGAGGGGCGCGAGGACCCTGGGGGGCAGCCGGTCGTGCAGCGCCTCGGCAAGCAGTTGCACGCTCCGGGTGAGGTCGCAGCGGGTGCAGCCCTTGTCCGGCACCGGCGGCGTCACCAGCACAGAAGCCAGCGCGTCGATGACCAGTCGCTGCCGCACGGGCCACCGTCGCCGGATCGCGGCTTTCGTGGTGCCGGCCCTGGCCGCGACCGTCTCGATGGCGAACCCGGCGTACCCGAACTCGCGCAGCACCGCCACGGTCGCGGCCAGCACCGCCGCGTCGATCGCGGGATCGCGCGGCCGACCGCCCCCTGCCCGACTCACCGCTCGGCGTCCTGGGGGTACCAGCGCAGCTCGACGGTGTTGCCGTCCGGGTCCTGCACATACAACGACTGCGCCTCGCCGCGCGCGCCGAACCGGGCGACCGGCCCCTCCAGCACGGTGAAGACGCCGGAATCGATCACCTGCTGCCAATCCACAGAATCCACGGCAAGGCAGATGTGGTCCACATTGGACTCGCCACGCGGGCGGTCGACCAGGTCGATGATGGTGGACTCGTTGACCCGTACCGATGGGAAGGGCGCCCTGCCCGCCCGCCACTCCGCCACCCGCTCCTCCTCGAGTCCGAGTGTTCCCGAGTAGAACGCCAGCGCCCGCTCGACATCCCGCACGTTGAGCACCAGGTGGTCAAAGGCCTTCACACGCACCGGCAGTCTCCTCAGTTAAGATCCGTACCGGTTCGGATCGTAATAGAGCCAGTCCTCTGGAAACAAGCCCGTCGGGCCGGCCAGGGCTTGCTCTAGCCCGGGCGGAGGCCGGCCTCGCCCGCCAGGTCCCGCACGGTGTAGGCGTGGGTGTCCCTGGTCATGTACCAGCGGCCGTTGAAGGAGACGCTCCTGAGCTGCCCTTCCGCGATCTCCGCCAGTTCACCGCTCACCTGGGCGACCTCGCCGCGGAAAGCCGCGTCGATCTCGTCGATGTGGGCCGTGACCCGCCGCACCGCAGCGGCCGCGCCGATGCCCGATGCCTGCAGGATGCTGATGGAGTTGGGTTTGCCCTCGCTCTTCTCGCGCTCGAACGAGCGGATGTCGTTGGCCAGCCGCATGGATGACGCGCCCAGGTGCGTCATGGGCTCGATCGCCGTCCAGTGCTCCGCGTTTGCCGGGGCGGGGCCGCACATGGCCAGGGCCGCCGCCCACCAGGTGGGGTAGAGGATGGTGAGCAGCCCGTTGGCGAGATAGCCGTCGTAGGACGGCCACGGCTCGACTCCCGCGGCCCAGGCGCGCTCTCGCGCCATGGCCGCGAAGGCGATGTCCATCTGCCGCACCAGGTTCGGCGAGTGAACCTCGGCGCCCGCATACGCGTGGAAGCGGGCGCACCACTGGGTCCACGCGGCCAGGATCTGCCCGACGGGCTCCTCGGACGGGTCCGCGCCGGCGTCGCCGGACAGGATCGCGAGGAGCTCGGCGAAGAACGCCGAGACCTCCCCCTCGGACCACTCGCCGGCGATGCCGTCCGCGATGTCGTCGATGCCGAACAGGATCGCGGTCAACGCTCCGAGATCGGCCAGCCGGCCACGGGTCGCGCGCGGAAACGTGGCGGCGGCCGACAGGCAGCTGAAGGCCACTCTGCTGGCCGAGCTCTCGCCGTCGGCGAACAGCACAGGATAGGGGCGCAGCATCGCGGAGGCCTCGGGTACGGCATCCAGCGCCGCGCGCAGGACGGTCGCCCGATCCGTCTCGGGCACACCCGCGAGTTGGTGTGACCCCTTGAGCAAGCCGTCCGCGAGGTCGTTACGGATCTCGAAATAGGCCTCAGGGCCAGGTCCGCTCACGAACCGACCCTACCTATCAACGATCTTGCTTGACAAAGGGAAAAACCAAGCGGAAAAGACTGCTTGATCAAGATCACGATTCTTTGCTAGGGTGCCCGGGTCGTCGGCGCCGTTATGCCGCTGTCTCCCGGCACTCAGCCCCTCACATGACTTCGCAGAGTAGGTACTATGCGCCTCCGCAATACACGTCTGCGGACCAAGGTCACGGCTTTGCTCCTCTCACTGGCGGCTCTGTGGTCCTTCGCGGCCTGGGTCACCCTGCGCGAGGGCGTCAACCTCCTCTGGGTCGCCCAGCTCGACAGCAGCGTGGTCGGGCCGAGCGAGCCGCTGCTGGTCGAACTTCAGCGCGAACGCCGGGCATCGATGATCCAACTGGGTGAGCGTTCCCCTCGCTCCCGCAAGGAGCTACAAGATCAGCGGCAGCGCGCCGATCGGACCAAGGCCGAGTTCGAGACCTCAGCACGCGCAGGAATCGTCGAGTGGGCGGTCGACGACCTGGGAGAGAAGCGGCTCGCCGACATGTTCGCCAAGCTCGACGACCTCGCGAGCATCCGGCAGGCCGTCGACGCGGGACGCGTGACCCGCATCGAGGCGAGCGCGGCGTACGCCGACGTCATCGACTCCGTCTATCGGATGTACGGCGCGATGGCGACCCTCGACGACAAGACCCTCGCCGGGGACATCCGTACCCTCATGGCCCTCAGCAAGGCGCGAGAGATTCTCGCCAGAGAGGACGCTCTGCTGGCCGGGGCGCTGGCCCAAGGACGGCTGAACGCCGAGGAGCACGAGCAGTTCACCCGGACGGTGGGCGCCTGGCACATCGTCGCCGAGCAGGCCGCATCGGAGCTGCCCGATGCCGATCGAGCGGCCTACGACAAGCTGATCAAGGGCAGGTCGTTCACCCGGCTGCACGACCTCGAGACTCTTCTCGCGCGGCAGGGAAGTGTCGTCGAGACCATTCCTTTCAGCGCCGAGCAGTGGAAGGCCGCGACCGAGCAGGCCCTGACCGACTTCAACGGCCTGGTGCTCGGCGCGGGCGACCGTGTCGTGGAGCGCGCGACGCCCGTCGCCGTGGGCGTCGTCGTGCGGCTGGCCCTGGCCGGCGGTCTCGGCCTCATCGCCGTCGTCGCGTCGATCGTCCTGTCCATCACCACCGCTCGGGCCCTCTTCGCCCAGCTGCAGAAGCTGCGCGACGCGGCGCACGAGCTCTCTGACGAACGGCTGCCTCGGGTGGTCGAGCGCATCGGCAACGGCGAGCGGGTCGACGTCGCCGTCGAGGCGCCGCCGCTGCAGTTCGGCACCGGGGAGATCGGGCAGGTCGGTCAGGCGTTCAACACCGTGCAGGAGACCGCCATCCGGATCGCCGCCGAGCAGGCGGCACTGCGGCAGAGCATCCGCGACATCCTCATCAGCATGGCCCGCAGAACCCAGGGCCTCGTGCAAAGGCAGCTCAACGTGCTGGACGTGATGGAGCGGCGCGAGACCGACCCAGTGGAGCTGGAGGATCTCTTCCGCCTGGACCACCTGGCCGTCCGCACGCGGCGCAACGCGGAGAACCTCATCGTGCTCTCCGGCTCCTCTCCCGCGCGTACCTGGCGCCGCTCGGTGCCCATGGTCGACGTGGTCCGCGGCGCGCTGGCCGAGGTCGAGGACTACACCCGCGTCTCGCTCATGCCCATGGGCGATGTCGTCCTGGTCGGTCGCGCCGTCGGAGACGTCGTCCACCTGCTGGCCGAGCTGATCGAGAACGCGGTCTCCTTCTCCCCGCCCTACACCAACGTCCAGGTCAGCGGGCAGCTCGTGGCCAACGGCTACGTGGTGGAGATCGAGGATCGCGGTCTTGGCATGAAGCCGGAAGACCTGGCCGCCGCCAACGAGCGCATCGCCAACCCGCCGGAGTTCCGCATCACCGGCGCCACGGCGAGGCTGGGCCTCTACGTCGTCAGTCGCCTGGCCGCACGTCACCAGATCCAGGTCGTGCTGAAGGCCTCCCCTTACGGCGGAACCACCGTCGTCGTGATGCTGCCCCAGGAGCTCGTCGAAACCGGCCCCGTCCAGCCGCTCGAGGACGAGCCCCTCACGAGCCTGCCGATCAGGCAGACGACTGCCACCGCCACGCGTGCCACGGCCACGCGCGCGCCGGCCACGCGTCAGCCTGCCCGTCCGGCCTCACCCCAGACCGGCCTCACAGCGCTGCCGCAGCGTACGGCACCGCCCGCCGCCGACAGCGAACCGGCCGAGGAGGCCGAGTCCGCCGCGCCGACGCCCACCGGGTTCACCCCGTCGGGACTGCCGTTCAGGGTGCCGCAGGCCAACCTCGTGCCCGCCCTGCGCGAGGAGGCCGCGCCCACACCGCCCAGCCTCATCGGGCCACCACCGGATGAGCAGGACGACGACCTGCGCTCGCCGGAGGAGATCCGCGCGATGATGCAGTCCCTGCAGTCCGGTAACCGTCGCGGCAGGTCCGCGGCGGAGAAGCTCATACAGGACCACCAGTCTGGAGACGACGCGTGACATCCAGTGCGAGCCCAGATCTGAACTGGCTGCTCGACGATCTGGTCAATCGGGTCAACGCCACCGACCACGCCATCGTGTTCTCCTCCGACGGCCTGCTGATGGCATCCTCAGCAGACCTGCAGCGCACCGACGGAGAGCATCTGTCGGCCGTGGCGGCCGGACTGCAGAGCCTGGCCAGAGGCGTCGCCGATCACGTCAGCGGCGGCAAGGTACGGCAGACGGTGGTGGAGTGGAAGTCCGGGTTCCTCATCGTCAGCGTGGCAGGACAAGGGGCCTGCCTGGCCGTCCTGTGCGGCCACGAGGCCGACATCGGCCTGGTGGTCTTCGAGATGGCCACGCTCGTCACGCGTGTCGGCCACTACCTCACTTCAGACGCCCGCACTGCAGAGATGCACGCCCGGAGCCAACAGTGAACGAACTCCCAGGTGACGGATGGGTCGAACCGGAGATCATCCGGCCCTACGTGGTGACACGCGGGCGGGCGCGACCCGCCAACGGCAAGTTCGACCTGATCTCCATGGCGCTCACCGTGGATTCACCGCCCGAGACCGAGACAGGACTCGACCCCGAACACCTGTCGATCCTGCGGCTGTGCAGGGCGCCCAGATCCGTCGCCGAACTCGCCGCCGATCTGAATCTCCCCGTCGGCATCATCCGCGTGCTGCTGGCAGACCTCTACGACCGCAATCTCATCTCCGCACGAGAACCGCAATTCGAGGCGGACATGGCCGACATGAACATGTACAAGGCGGTGCTCGATGGCCTTCGATCGCTCTAACCACCTACGACTGCCCACTGCTGTCAAAATCGTCGTCGCGGGCGGCTTCGGCGCGGGCAAGACCACCATGGTCGGCGCCGTGTCCGAGATCAGGCCGCTGCGAACCGAGGAGATCCTCACCGACCGCGGCGTCGGCGTCGACGACCTCTCAGGAGTGGCCGCCAAGGGCACGACCACCGTCGCGATGGATTTCGGACGCATCACCCTCGGCCAGGACTACGTGCTCTACCTGTTCGGCACACCGGGCCAGGAGCGGTTCTGGTTCGTCTGGGACGAACTGGCCAAGGGCTCCCTCGGTGCCGTCGTCCTCGCCGACACCCGGCGCCTGGCCGACTGCTTCCACTCGATCGACTACTTCGAACGGCGCGGAACACCGTTCGTGGTCGCGGTCAACGCCTTCGAAGGCGCGCCCACCTACGACCTCGACGAGGTACGGCTGGCGCTCCAGCTCAAGCCCTCGATCCCGATCGTCATGTGCGACGCGCGGAAGCGGAACTCCACCAGGGACGTGCTCGTCACACTGGTGCAGCACTCCGCCGAGTCGCGCATGATGCCGCTGCCGGCCCCGTAGGGAGGCGGCGCTCACACGGACAACGGGATCGTCAGGCCGGTCTTCACCGTGTCGAACACGACCAGCGTCTCGTAGCGCTGGACGTTGTCGTCGCTCTTGAACAGCCGGTTCCCGAGCATCCCGCACTCGCGGATGCTCGGAGCCGCCAGGATGACGACGTAGTCCCACGGGCCCGCGACGTTGTAGCACTGCTGCACCTGCGGCGTCTCCCGCATCCTTTCGGCGAAGGCGCGGTGGTGCTCGAACGTCTCGTGAACCAGCGTCACCAGGACGGTGGCCAGGACCACGGGGCCGAGACGCCGAGGATCCAGGACGGCGATCTCCTTGAGCAGCACGCCGTCGGCGCGGTAACGGGCGATACGACGCTGCACGGCGCTCGGCGAGAGGCCGACCAGCTCGCCGAGCTCGAACAAGGTACGGCCTGCGTCGTCCTGCAGAAGACCGAGCAGGCGGTGGTCGATCTCGTCCATGCGAAATTATTGCGCCTGGGCGCGAAAAATCTCAATCGCCTCGATCACGTGTTCGCCTAGCGTCTGACGGGAAACCCCTCGCGAAAGGCGACCACCATGGATCTCGACCTGGCCAACATCGAGAAGGCCGCGCGGGTGATCGACCCGCAGTTCCTCGACACCCCGCAGTACGTCGACGAGCTACTGGACCGCACCGTCACGGTGAAACTCGAGACCGCCAACCCCATACGCAGCTTCAAGGGCAGAGGCGCCGACTTCGCGCTGAGCGCCCTTGACCCCGGCACCCGGGTGGTCTGCGCGTCCTCGGGGAACTTCGGGCAGGCCGTCGCCTACGCGGGGCGGGCTCGAGGCATGCGGGTCCAGGTGTTCGTCCCTCGGACGATCAATCCGGGCAAGCAGGCCAGGATGGAGGCCTTCGGCGCCCGCGTCAGCCCGGCCGGCCCGGACGGCTCGGCCGCCCGCGCCGCCGCGGCCGCGTACGCCGCCGAGCATCCCGACGTCGTCTTCCTCAGAGACGGCTTCCAGCCGGCGATCGCGGAGGGGGCGGGCACCATCGGCGTGGAACTGGCCGCGGGCCAGGCGTTCGACGCCGTCGTGCTCCCCGTCGGAGACGGCGCCCTCATCAGCGGTGTGGCGCGCTGGATCAAGGCGCACTCCCCCACCACCCGCGTCGTGGGGGTCAACGCCGCGGGAGCGCCCTCGATGCTGCGCAGCCTGGAGGCAGGGCACGCGGTCGCCATCGAGCGGGCCGACACCTTCGCCGAAGGGATCTCGGTGTGCCTCCCCATCGAGGAGTCCGTGCGGCGGGCGCGCGAACTCGTCGACGAGATGGTGCTGGTGACCGACGAGGCCATCGCCGCCGCCATGGAGCGAGCGGCACGGACGCTGGGAGTGCTCCTCGAGCCCGCAGGGGCGGCGGGTCTGGCCGCGATCGCCACGGGACAGGTCGCAGGCGAGCGGCTGGCCACCGTGCTGACCGGCGCGAACCCCCGGCCCGAGCAGCTCGGAGAGCTCCTCACCCGGCTCGCGCGCTGAGCGGGATGAGGCCTGCCGGCGTCAGATCCTGCTGCTGAGGGTGCTCAGCAGCAGCCCGAACCCGCGCGTGGCAAGTCCCGCTGGTGCGAAGCCGTTCATGCGTAAGAGGTACTCGCTCTGCATCAGCGCCCTCGGACCGGACACCGCGAGGCTGTGCGAGGCGACCGTGGAGGCCAGGGCCGCCCGCCGCCTCCGTCTGGAGGAGTACGCGCCGACGACCGCGGCCGGATCGGGCGTGGTGTCCAGGCAGTCCAGCAGGGCCGCCACGTCCTCGAGCGCCTGGTTGGTGCCCTGCGCCATGACGGGCGGCATCCCGTGCGCCGCGTCACCGAGCAGCACGCACCGCCCGTCGCCCCAGCGGCGCGGCACCTTGTGCCTGGTGTGCGGGTACATCTCGGCGTCGCCGTCCGCCAGCGACGCCAGAACCTGCTCGACCTGCGGGCCCCACCCCGCGAACCGCCGGCGCAGCATCTCCAGCGGCTTGACCTCCTGCGGCGCCCCCGGCGACCACGGCACGTCGAAGAACCACTGCATGAGCCCGTCACCCGCGCCCATGTACCCGAAGTCGCCCTGCCGGCCGACCATCAGCGTCGTGACCGCCCCGGGATCGAACGGGGCCGGTGTCAGTCCCTGCCAGATCGCCGTGCCGGTCAGGGCCGCCGGTCCGTCACCCAGGACGAGGGCGCGCACCCGCGAGCGCACGCCGTCGGCTCCCACCAGGAAGTCGCCGCTGTACTCCTGACCCGTCGGCGTGCGCAGCCGTACGCCGTCACGGTCGGCCCGCAGTTCGGCGACCTCCGCGCCGAACTGCACGGTCCCCTCCGGCAGCCCGCTCTCCAGGAGGGTGATCAGCGATCCGCGCGGGATCACCCGCGCCGCCGACCCGAACCGCGCCGCCAGCGCTTCCAGGTCGAACTCCAGCACCTTGCGGCCGCTCCGCGTCCGCAGACGCAACGTCGTCAGCCGCTGCCCGGTGCCGTCCAGGTCGACGGCCAGGTCCGCGAGGATGGCGGTGCCGTTGTACCAGAGGGTGACGCCCCCGCCTCCGAGGCGCAGCCCCTGCGCCTGCTCCAGCACCACCACCTCGTGCCCCGCGGCGATCAGGCCCCGCGCCGCGGCCAGCCCGCTGATCCCCGCCCCCACCACAAGCACGCGCACCGGCGAACCCCTATCAACTCTACAAGCAGTAGTACTACACGTTATAGAGCAATGGGGCGTCGCCCACAAGACTCGCGACGGCGAGCGAGGCCGGCGAGCTCGGTCCGATCGGGTGACCACCCGCGCTCGCCGGTGAGCGCGGCGTGGACGGCGATGTCACAGAGGGGCCGCGTAAACGTCGACGGCCCGCTCCAGACCTCTCCGCGCGACCTCGCCTACGTGGCGTGGTGCTGGACCAGCCGGGTCAGCAGCCCGACCAGCTGCTCCCGTTCCGCCGGCGACAGCGGGGCGAGCACGTCGTCCTGGAGGGCCGACACGAGATGGTCGAGCCGGCTCAACTGCTCCCGCCCTTCCGCGGTCAGGGTGATGATGTTGCGCCGGCGGTCGGACAGGTCATTCTCCCGTCGCACCAGCCCACGTCCGGCCAGTTCGTTGATGACCGAGACCAGGTCACTGCGGTAGATGCCGGTGCGGCGGCTCAGCGTGGCCTGGCTGGCCTGACCGGAGTCGTCCAAAGCGGCCAGGACGGCGTAGTGCCACTTGTGCGCGTCGGCGGCGGCCAGCCCCGCGCTCACCGACCGGTCGGCCTGCGCCGCCGCGATCGACAGCAGCCTGCTCGGGATCTGCCTCAGCCGTGCCGGAGTGGCCGGATCGTCGCCGAGGTGCCGCATGTCGCCGGTACTCATGCCGTCGATCGTAGCGACTTGCGTTAGTCGCCCTAACGGTACAGGCGCCGCGCCGGCGTCCGGGGCCATGACGATCCGCGGGGCGCCATCAACGGCGCTTGACCCTCCGTTGACGTCTTCCAGGAGAGCGCCCAAGGCACCGTCGCGCGGAGGGACGCGCTGCGGAGGCGTCAGCCATGCGCCACGTCGCCGCCGAAGCGTGCCCATCCACCGGGCTCGTCACCAAAGTTCCAGGTCAGTCGGGGTAACGTCCTATATGTAGGACCCTGGAATGAGGTGGTGGCTTTGGGGCGACAGTTCCCACCCAACGAGACGATCTCCGCCTCGGATGAGGCAGACGACCAGGACGCGCTGCTCAAGGTCCTGACCGAGATGCTGCAGGAGATCGGCGCCCATACCGGCGCCATCTACCGCCTCTCTCCTGACGGCCAGGTGCTGGAGCTGGCGATGATGGAGGGGTTGCCGCGGGAGTTCGTCCAGCCGTGGGAGCGGGTGAGCCTGACCGCGCCGATCCCCGTGGCCGACGCGCTGCGGGACAAGCGGCTGGTGTGGGTGGGCAGCGAGGAGGACATGGTCCGCTGCTACCCGACGATCGCCGTCGCCCTGCCCTACGAGTTCTCCCTCGCGGCGGTCCCGCTGTCCACCCCCGCGGGCGACTACGGGGCGATGTTCATCGTCTGGTCCGGCTCCTATCCTCCGCCGCCCGCCCACACGCGTGAGCGCCTCACCGCCGCCGCGGCCGAACTGGCGGAGAAGCTGCAGGCTCTGGCCGGCAAGAGTCCGTCGAGGCGGCGCACCGGCCGGCACGAGGCGGCGCCGCTCACCGATCCGGCGGAGATACTCGGGGCGATGGTGGCCCGCCTGCCCGAGGGGATCTGCACGCTGGACGTCAAAGGCCGCCTCACCTACATCAGCCCCAGGGGAGCCGCCCTGCTCGGCGAGTCACCGCTGCGGCTGATCGGCGCCCAGCCCTGGACCGTGCTGCCGTGGCTGGACGACCCGGTGTACGAGGACCGCTACCGCAGGGCGATGATCAGCCAGCAGCCGTCCTCGTTCGTGGCGCTGTGCCCGCCGGAGCGGTGGCTGGCCTTCGACCTGTACCCCTCGATCTCCGGCATCACCGTACGCATCAGCCCGGCTCCCGTGGAGACGGAGGCCGCTCCGGCCCACACGCTTCCGATCGACGTGGCGCTTCCCATCAGGACAGGGGCCATCTACCACGTCCTCCATCTGGCCAGCACGCTGACACAGGCCGCCGGCGTCCAGGATGTGGTGACCCTGGTCGCCGACCAGATCATGCCCGCGTTCGGCGCCCAGGCCGTGGCTCTGCTGGCGGCCGAGGAGGGACTGCTGCGCGTCGTCGGCCATCGGGGTTTCCCGCCCCACATCATCGAGCAGTACGGCCGGCTCACCCTGACCTCACCCACGCCGAGCATCCGGGCGATGGTCACCGGAGTGCCCAACTTCTTCGAATCGCATGACGAGCTGTACCACATCTACCCGTCCGCCGTCGCCCCTGACGACGGCATGGCCGCATGGGCGCTGCTGCCCCTGATCGCCTCCGGCCGCCCCGTCGGCACGTGTGTGCTCGCCTTCCGCGAGCCGCACCCCTTCACCGTCGAGGACCGCGCCGTCCTGACCTCGCTGGGCGGCCTGATCGCGCAGGCGATGGAGCGCGCCCGGCTGTACGACGCCAAGTCGGAACTCGCTCGCGGCCTGCAGGAGGGCCTGCTCCCCCACGCCCTTCCGCGCATACCGGGGCTCGACGCGGCGGCCCGCTACCTGCCGGGCACCGAGGGCATGGACATCGGGGGCGACTTCTACGACCTCATCCGCCTGCCCGACGGAGCGGCCGCGGCCATCATCGGCGACGTCCAAGGGCACAACGTCACCGCCGCCGCCCTCATGGGCCAGCTCCGTACGGCGGTGCGCGCCTACGCCGCGGCCGGCGCCGACCCCGGCGAGGTGATGTACCGGACGAACCAGATGCTCACCGACCTCGATCCCGGCCTGTTCGCCAGTTGTGTCTACGTTCATCTCGACCTTCGGCGCTGCGAGGCGCGTCTCGCCCGAGCGGGTCATCCTGAGCCTCTCGTCCGGCATCCCAACGGCGACGTCGAGGTGATCCACGTCCCTGGGGGCCTCCTGCTCGGCATCGAACCCGAGACGGAGTACCCGTGCACGAACGTGCCGCTGGAGGTCGGCAGTCTCCTGGCGCTCTATACCGATGGCCTGATCGAGGTGCCGGGCATCGACATCGACGACGGCCTGGCGGCTCTTGGCACCAGGCTCGCGAGCGACGGCGACCAGCCGTTGAACGAGCTGGCGGAGAGCCTGATCAGGAACGTCGAGGAGGTCGGCCGTCGCAGCGACGACGTCGCCCTCCTCCTGCTGCGCCTGGCCGCCGAGCCGCTTCCGTAGGGCCGGCCTTTACAAAGTATGTCGCGAGCCGACGTCTCCACGGAACCGAGCCCGTTGACGTAGTCGGCTCCGGTTCTCACGTCTTCCACAGCCCCTGGGCGACCTCCCTTCCGGCAGAACCTAGTTGCCGAACTGTTTGGTCTCGGGACGCTCCACCATGAGCGCGTGCGCGGGCTCGTCGGCGACCGGGCGGTGGCGCATCCCTCTGGGCACCACGAAGACGTCTCCAGCGTTCATCGAGACCGGCTCGCGCCCCTCGAGCTCGATGCGGAACGTGCCGTCCCAGCACAGGAACAGCTCGTCCTCGTCGTGGTAGTGCCACGGGAACTCGCCGTGGAAGCGAGCCACTCTGACCACGGCGTCGTTCACCTCGGCCAGCTGGCGTTGCTGCCACGGACCGGGCAACGTCGAGACGACCTCGGGCACGGACACCGGCATGCTGGTTCGAGTCTCCAACTTTCCTCCTCAAAGGTTTCCACCATCGTCCTTGACGCCTGGTGCGGGTCTCCAGGTCCAATTCCAGCAAATTGGCCCATCGTTAGGGCCAATGCTCCCCAGTCCTTCCGAAGTGCCGCCGCGGTGCCGCCCATCAGCCCGTGATTTCGCGACATCTCTCGCAGGTCCGGATATTGAACTGCCTTTACGTCTGCGCGGTGAACGCGATGGAACGATGGCCTATGTGCCGTCATGACCTCTACGGGGCAGATCCGGCTTCCCGTCCTCTTCACGGGCCGCTGCTTCGACATAGCGGGAATCGGGGGATTCCATGAGCAATCTGATAGCCATCGCCTATCCGGACGTCGCCACGACGACCCGGGTGCGCGACCGACTGCTGGAGCTGCAGCGCGAAAGGCTCATCATCCTGGCCGACGCCGCGGTGGCGGAGAAGAAGCCGGACGGCAAGATCAAGTTGCACCAGCTCAACAGCACGACCGGCGGTGGCGCGGCGATGGGCACCCTGTGGGGCGGGCTGATCGGCATGCTGTTCCTGGCGCCGCTGCTGGGGATGGCGGTGGGAGCGGCGACAGGCGCGGCCGCGGGGGCGGCGACGGACGTCGGCGTCAACGACGCCTTCATGCGGGATCTGGGGCAGCGGCTCCAGCCCGGCGGGGCCGCGCTGTTCCTGCTGGTCACCCAGAGCACGCCGGACAAGGTGATCGTGGAGGTCGCCCCCTTCGGCGGGGAGATCATCCAGACCTCGCTGAGCGAGGAGGCGGAGGCCGACCTGCGGGAGGCCGTCCGCCACGTCCAGGCCGTCGCCGAACAGTAGCGCGTCCATCTCCATTCCCGATCGACCCGCCCAGGAGGCGTCGTGAGTACCAAGTACGGAGTCCACTCCGAGGTGGGCACGCTGCGACAGGTCATCGTGCACCGGCCCGATCTCAGCCTGAAGAGGCTCACCCCCGCCAACAAGGACGAGCTGCTCTACGACGATGTGCTGTGGGTGCGCCGCGCCCAGATGGAGCACGACGAGTTCGTGGAGATGATGCGCGGCCGCGGCATCGAGGTGTTCCACCACCAGCAACTGCTCGCCGAGGCGCTGGAGGCCGCACCCGAGGCCAGGAGGCACGCGGTCGAGCGGACGGTCACCCATCTGACGGTGGGTCCGTCACTCGTCGACGAGGTCCGCGCCGAGCTCGCGTCGTGGAGCGGGGACAAACTCGCCGAGCATCTGATCGGCGGGCTCACCAAGGAGGAGTTCGTCGCCGAGGCCCGGGCCAGCCGCGAGGACTTCGACACCCGATCCCTGGTCACCGCGATGGCCACGATCGGATCGTTCATCCTGCCGCCGCTCCCGAACTCCCTCTACCAGCGCGACCCTGCCGCCTGGCTGTACGGCGGGGTCTCACTCAACCCGCTCTACTACCACGCCCGCCGGCTGGAGACGATCAACCAGAGCATCATCTACCACTTCCATCCGATGTTCGCCGACGACGGCTTCGCCTACTGGTATCCGCCCATGGGCGACGACGGCACCTTCGACGAGGAGGACTTCGGCCGTGCCTCGCTGGAGGGCGGCGACATGATGCCCATCGGAAAGGGCGCCGTCGCCATCGGCGTGAGCGAGCGCACCAGCCCCATCATGATCGAGCACCTCGCCAGGGAGCTGTTCGACGCGGGGGCGGCCACCAGGGTGCTGGCGGTCAACATCCCTCCGCACCGCTCCTACATGCACCTCGACACCGTGTTCACGCTGCTGGACGTGGACAAGGCCACCGGCTACCCACCCGTGGTGGAGAACGCGGCGGTCTACTCGCTGCGGCCGGGCGACAAGGAAGGCACCGTGGACGTGCACCGCGAGCCGAGCCTGGCGGCCGCCTTCGAAGACGCGCTCGGCATCGGCAAGCTCGACATCATCCCCACCGGCGGGGACGACTACCAGCGGGCCAGAGAGCAGTGGGACAGCGGCAGCAACTTCGTCGCCCTGGAGCCTGGCGTCGTGGTGGGCTACCACAAGAACGAGTTCACCAACAGGAAGCTGCGCGAGCACGGCGTGGACGTCGTCGAGATCGAGGGCTTCGAGCTGGGCAAGGGCCGAGGCGGCGGGCACTGCATGACCTGCCCGATCCTGCGCGACCCCGTCTGAGGCCGGCCGTTTCGTCCATCGCGTGAAACTCCCCCTGCGACCAGCCGCCAGGCGTCCATCCGGGAGCAACACGATGACACACCCAGCACTGATCCTGTTCTTGGCGCTGTTCGGGCTCTACAGTCCGGTCGCCGCGCTGGCCTCCTACCTGCCGATCGTCCGCCCGTACGAGCACGGGGACGTCAACCGGCTGGCGCTGGGGCTGGCGCTCAACGTCGCGGTCTTCGTGCTCGTCGCGCTGTGGGTGGGTGAGCCGTTGCTCAAGCTGCTCGGGATCAGCACCGCGGCGCTCACCGCCACCGGCGGCATCGCGCTCGCCTACGCCGCCATCCCGCTCATGCGCGGTCAGGCGGGGGCGGTCGAAGAGCTGGAGAAGCTCCAGCGCCAGGAGGAGCAGAGGGAACAGGGGGTCGCGGCGCCGCCCGAGCCCGTCGCCGACATCAAGTCGATCCTGTTCACCCCGCTCACCTTCCCCCTGACCGTCGGCGGCACCACCTTCGCCTTCTGCGTCGCCGCCTCGGCGGCGGCGACAAGCATGCGGGAGAAGCTCGCCCTGTCCCTCGCGGTCGTGTGCTTCGCGGCGCTCACCGGCCTGACCCTGTACCTGTCCGGGCACGTCAAACGCCGCATCTCGCTGAAGGGGGCCATGCTCCTCGACCGCGTGGCCGGCATCCTCCTCACCGCCATCGCCGTCATCCTGCTGGCCAACGGTTTCACCGACCTGGTCACCGCGCGGCTGAACCAGTGAGGGGTCTTAGTTCGCGATGGACACCAGCACGGCGCCGAGCAGGACGAGGAGGAGGATCAGCGGGATGAGCAGGGCGCCCAGCAGCGCCAGCTGGTAGGCCAGTCCGTTCCACGGCTGCGGGGCAGGCCCGAGCGCGCCGGGCGAGAAGGACCACACCGGCGCGCGGTACTCCACGGCCACCGACTGCCCCTGCGCGACCCACACCTGGAGATCGGCGTTGCCGACCCGGGGCGGCAGGATGCCGGGGACGTGCACGTGGAGGTGGTAGGCGCCGGGCGCCACAGGGATCACGTTCTGCCCCCACCTGATCGGCACCGGGTAACCGTTCAGGGTGACCACGGGCTTGAAGAGGGCGAGGCCGAAGACGGCCCAGTGGTACTTCAGATCGAGCAGAAGGTGGTTCATGCCGGGGTCCTTCGGGCTGGGCGACTGGTTCGAACGGAGAACATTCTGGCCGTAGCCCACGCGGAAGGAGGCCCGGGCCTTCCTGGCGTCGGCCCGCCTGCCCGTCGTCATGGGGAGCGCGGTCGACCGACCACGCGCTGTTCGCCGAGGCTGTCACGGCGCTGGACCGGCTCGCGAGGCCCGGCCGCCCGCACAGGTGGACCTGTCGGCCGACGCGATCGGTCTCCGGGGCGAGGGTCCGATCGCCCGCGAGCGGCATCGGCGAGCTGACGTAAGATCCCCGCCATGGATCGCCCAAGTCTGCCCGGCAGCCTCCAGCTGCTGCTCTCCGACGACCCCGTCCTGGACCTGTACTCCTACGGCCCCTGGCGAGTCCCGGACGGCCTGTACGAGCAGGTGCGGGCGCGCGCCGTCGCGCTGAACGGCGATCCCGCGGCCGAGGCGCTCGCGGTGGAGCTTCCCGGCTTCTTCGCCGAGGACACCACCGTGATCGGCGCGGAGCTGTGGCACCTGCTGCAGTTCCTCGTCGGCTCGGTCGCGCTGTGCGGGGGCTCGGCCTGTGACCTCGCCTACGAGACGATGAGCGACTTCGTGGCCGAGCCGCGGCAGCCGAACCGCAGCTGGACGTGGTCGTCGGGCGACACACCCTTTCTTCCGCCCGCTTACTGGCTGATGGACGGCACCGGCGACGACCCGGAGCTGCGCGAGCTCGCGTTGGGGCTCGCGCGCCGGTGTCTGGACGTCTTCGCGGGCATCGAGCCGCTCGAGCCCCGGCGCAGGGCGCTGATCGCGCTGCACGACCTGCGCGCCGCGGATCCCGCCCTGGCCAAGGAGGATCGGGTCGCGCCCCTGGAGGCGCTGCCCGGGCTGTGGGCCGAGCGGGCCGGGCCCGAGCTGCTCGCCGTCCTGCCGGAGCTCCTGGGACCCGCCGGCTACCTGGACTGGGCCTGCTCGGGCTTCCTCGCCGCGCACACCCGCCTCATCGAGCACGTGCCCGGCGCGACGAGTGCGGGACCGTTGCCTGGCACCGCCCTCACGTTCGAACACGAGGTGACGCTGGCCTGCCTGCTCGCGCAGGCCGAGGTCAGCGAGGTCCCCGCCGAGCTGGCGATGAGCCTGGGCCTGTCGAGGTACACCCAGGTGCAGGCGGGCTTCTCCCGGCTGCGCGAGGGATTCGACGCCGACACCTGGCACTCGCTGGTGCGGTCGTGGCTGGCGCGCGGGGTGCTGGCGGGCGAGGCCGAGGCCTGCCGCGCCTGGCTCGACATGGCGATCAGGGTCTCCGGCGCCGTCCAGGGGTTGCCGGGGCCGGCGGTGAATCCGGAGAGCTCGCTGCCGGTCACCGCGTTCCAGCGGGATCTGCGCGTGCTGTGCGCGCCGCGCAGGGCCGTCAACCCGCTGCTGGCGAGGTACGTCGCCGATCAGCGCCCGCACACCGACCCCGCCGCCGAGCTGGTCGGTCAGCCGGAGCTGGCCGAGGCGCTCCGTGCCGTGGTCGAGGCCAGGTGGCGCGGCGACAGGAGACCGGCGCGGCTGCTGCTGGCGGGGCCTGACAGCACGGGACGCATGACGGCGGTCGACATCCTGCGGCGCGCGCTGGCGGGGGCCGACGGCCCTCCCGAGGTGGTCTACATCTCCGACCAGGTGTTCGCCAGCATGAACGCCAGCGAGGCGGCGCTGCACCTGCTGTCGAGGACGAGGGGTCTGGCGGACGGCGACCTGCTGGTGTTGCAGGGGCTGGACCGGATCGGCGAGTACGGCCGCTGCGGCGCCGTGGCCCTCGAGGAGCTACGGCGGGTGCTGCGGCAGCAACGACACCTGCACGTGGTCGCGACCTGCGCGGTGGGCGGCGACCTCGAGCTCGCGCGGGCCAACCCGGCGCTGCTCCACGAGTTCCGCGTCGCGCGCACCCGCGAGTTCACCGAGAACGAGCGGGCGGAGCTGTTCAGGCGGGCCGTCGCCCGCCGGGACGCGGTGGCCTTCGACGACGCGGCGGAGGCCGCGGCCCGCCTGGTGGGCCATCTCAACCTGCGCGGCGCCCGCCTCATGGAACACCTCGCGGAGCAGGCCGTCGCCTCGGCGCGCGGCAGGGGCTCGGTCAGGGTGAGCGGCGCCGACCTGCCCGCCACCCCCTTCCCGCAGGGGACCGGGCTGGACGCCTGCCTGGGGCTCGAGCCGGTCAAGGCGGAGCTCGCCCTCGTCATCGCCGAGGCGCGGGCGGCGAGGCTGCGGCGTGAGGCGGGGATGCCCTCGCCCGTGCGGGCGCCGCACCTGGTCTTCACCGGCCGTCCCGGCACCGGCAAGACCATGGTGGCGGGCCTTGTCGGCCGGATGTTCGCCGAGCTCGGGCTGCTCTCCTCCGGTCACCTGGTCACCGTCGACCGCGCCGACCTGGTGGGGCAGCACATCGGGGACGCCACGGTGAACGTACGGCGTGCCGTCGACCGCGCCCTCGGCGGCGTGCTGTGCGTCGAGGACGCGGGCAACCTCGCCCGTCCTGGCATCGACGTCGACAGGGCCCGCAGCCGCGACGTCGTCGACGCCCTGCTCGCGGCGGTCCGGGCGCACCGCGAGGACCTGGTGGTCGTCCTGTGCGGACCGGACGGGGCGGTCAACGGTCTGCTGAAGTCCTCGCCGGAGCTGGCGGAGTACTTCCCGAAGGTGGTGCGCTTCCCCGACCTCACCGGCGACCAGGTGGTCGCCCTCTACGAGATCAAGGCGGCCGAGGCCGGGTTCACCCTTCGTGAGGGGGTTCTGGCCAAGGTGGGGAGCATCGTCCGATCGGCGCGGCCGGAGGCGGCGGGCGCCCGCCTCGCGCTGCGCCTGCTGGAGCGGTCGGTGGCCATGCAGTCACGCCGGGTGCTGGCCGACGGGGTGATCGACGGGGACGAGTCTCTGCACGAGATCCTCGCCGAGGACGTTCCCGGCACCGCCACCGCCCGCGTGAGCAGCGGCCCCTCCGACGACCCGCTCGCCGCGATCGACGCGCTGATCGGGCTCGAGCCGGTCAAGCGCGAGGTGCGGCTGCTGGCCGCCGAGGTCGAGGCCGACCGCCTGCGCAGGTCGGCGGGCCTGCCGATCACCTCCCCCACCAGGCACCTGGTGTTCACGGGCAACCCCGGCACGGCCAAGACGACCGTCGCCAGGCTCCTCGCCTCGGCGTACGCGCGGCTCGGCCTGCTGTCGTCCGGCCATCTGGTCGAGGTCTCCCACGCCGACCTGATCGCCGAGTACCTCGGCCAGACCGCGCCCAAGGTGCGCGCGGCGGTCGAAAGGGCGCTGGGCGGCGTGCTGTTCATCGACGAGGCGTACGCGCTCACGCCAGGCGGCTCGCACAACTCCTACGGCCCTGAGGCGATCGCCGAACTGCTGCGCCTGATGGAGGAGCACCGAGACGACCTGGTCGTGATCGCCGCCGGGTACGACAACAGGATGAAGGACTTCCTCGCGGCCAACCCCGGGCTGGCGTCGCGTTTCCCCACCACGGTGCGATTCCCCGACTACTCCGAGGACGAGCTCGTCGCGATCTTCGAGTCCATGGCCTCGGCCGCGGGTCTGGTCCTGTCCGGCGACGCGCGCGAGGAGGTCCGCCGCGCGCTGCGGGCGATTCCCCGAGGCGAGTCCTTCGGCAACGGCCGCGTCGTGCGCAACCTGCTCGACCGCGCGACGGCGCTCCAGGCCGAGCGCGTCCTGGCCCTGCCGAACCCGACGAGCGAGGAGATCAGGGCGCTGCTGCCCTCGGACATCGTGGCGAGCCCCTCGCACACCCCCGAGGAGGGCGGGACCGGCCAGTACCTGTGACCGCCACCCCGGATCGCGGGGCGACGGTTCCCTGTGAACCTCGGCCGGGTCGCTCACGTCGTCAGGCAGAGAGGAGTTTCGATGACGCGAGCATGGGTCGCCGTCCTGTCGGTCGCCGGCGCGCTGGCGGCAGGGTGCGGCGCCGGCGGGACACCGGGGCTGTCGATGGAGGCGGCCCACACCTGTCATGGCGAGGACCTCCCGTTGGACGTCCTGAAGAGGGGACGGCCGGCGACGGAGCTCGGGCAGGACGGGCGCGAGGCGCTGAGGGGAACAGGCGTGGGACCGGTCGGCGACCTGGCCGCCTGGCGGATCGTCGAGGACGGCACCGACCGGCTGACGCTCGTCCGTCAGCTCGAACGGCCCGACGTGCGCGAGCAGGGCACGAGGTTCACCCACGCCCTGCTGAAGGTCGAGCGGTTCGGCCCGCGGGGAGCCGACGGCCGCCCAGGCTGGCACCTGCGCACCTCCACGCGCTGCGACCTGCGGAGGAAGATGGACGCGCTGGGCGTGGCCGACCTCACGCTGGACCCGGCCAGGCCCTTGGCCAGGACGCAGGGCACGGTCCATCTGCTGGTCACCGAGCGCGCGTGCGCGAGCGGGCGCGCGGCAGAGGGCCGGGTGCGGGTGTTCTCGCGGGAGGAGACCCCGCAGGAGGTGCGTCTGATCATCGGTGTGGAGCCACAGGGCGGAGCGCGGACCTGCCAGCGCAGTCCGGCCACCCCGTTCGCCGTCGAGCTCGACGCGCCGCTCGGCGACCGGGTGCTCAAGGACGTCGGCGTGTATCCGGCGCGGGAGATCGGGCCGTGACCCCCGGCTCAGCGGGCGCAGGCGCCCGCGCCTTCCCTCAGGTCGCGCCGCAGCGTATGGGCGTGGTGCAGATACTCCTGGGCGAGAGTCGTGCGGCCCGCCGAGCGGTACAGCTCGCCGAGCGTCTGGAACGTGGCGGCCTCTCCACTCCTGTCACCGAGCTGCTGGAAGATCGCCAATGACCGCTCCAGCTGGTCGGAGCCGTGGGACCGGTCCCCGTTGACCACCTGGAGGCCGCCGAGGTTGTGCATGGCGTAGGCCCCGCAGTGCCTGTCGCCCAGTGTCTCGAAGATGCCGAGCGCGTGCTCGTGCACGCGCATCGCCCTGTCGGACTCGGCGGCCAGGCCGTACAGGCGCCCCAGCTGCATGGACACGCAACCTTCACGATGGGCGTCGCCGAGCTCCTCGGCCAGCCGCAGCGCCTGCCCCAGCCATCGCGAGGCCTGGCCGAGGTCCTGGAGGGTCAGGTACACCCGTCCGATCGCCTGCCGGGCGTAGGCCTCGCCGCTCGTGTCATCCATGGCGAGGAACATCGACAGCGCCTGCCTGAAGTAGCCGAGCGCCTTGAGCCGGTCGCCGGAGAACTGGCTGGCCGCTCCCAGCCCGCAGATCGAGATGGCCTCGCCGCGTCTGTCACCCAGCTCGTGGAAGATCGCGCGCGATCTCCTGAGCATCTCCTCCGCCTCGGCGTACCGGTCCTGGTACAGGCAGACCTGGGCCAGCCCCCGGAGCATGGAGGCCTCACCGTTGAGGTCTCCTGCCGTGCGCGCGGACTCCAGGGCGATCTGATGGGTGTGCCGCCACTCCTCGTACCGGCAGTGAAGGTCGAAGTAGGGGACGAGCGCCGCGGCCAGGCCCCATGAGGCCTGCGTCAGCCCGGCGTCGGCGGCCAGCCGTACGGCACCGACCAGCGACTCCCGCTCGGCGTCGAGCCACGAGAGTGGGTCGGCGGTCAGGAGTCCGAAGGTGTCTCCCTCGGGGTTCCACCGGGGCGCCGTCGGGGAGGTGAGGCTGAAGAGCGTGGTCGGCAGCCGCGCCGAGGCCTGCTCCGTGGCGCTCATCCACGCCCCGAGCACCCGGGTCAGCGCGTGACGCTCGACGTCGCCTCCGGCCTTCTCCCTGGCGTTGCAGCGGGCCAGGTCGTGCAGCCGGTAGCGGAGCTGGCCGATGGCGTCCGTGCCCGCCAGCCGCACGAGGTTCACGTCCACGAGGGCGTCCACCACGGTCTCGCTCCTGTGACGGTCCAGGACCGCGTCGACCACCCAGCCGGGCATGGAGAGCGGGCCGAGCAGGCCCAGCGTCCGGTAGGCCGTGGCCACGTCGTCGGGCAGCTGCCGGTAGGTGCGGTCGAAGGAGTCGCGTACCTCCAGGTCGCCGGCTCTCAGCTCGTCGAGCCTGTTCGCCTCGTCGTCCAGCCGCTGCCGCAGCGCGCTCAGCGGCCAGCCCGGCCGTCCCGCGAGCCTGGCCCCCGCGATCCTGACGGCGAGCGGCAGACAGCCGCAGGAGCGCACGATCATCGCGGCGGCCTCCCTCTCCTCTCGCAGCCGTTCAACGCCCACGATCTTCTCCAGGAGCTCCTCGGCCTCCGCGGGTGACAGGACGTCCAGGTCCAGCTGGAGCGCGCCGGGCAGCTCGGTGATCCGCCGCCTGCTCGTCACGAGCACCGCGCAGCCGTTGCCCGGCAGCAGCGTCCGCACCTGGGCGGCGTCGGCGGCGTCGTCGAGGAAGACGAGCATGGGGCGTTCCGCCAGCAAGGAGCGGTACAGGGCGGAGCGTTCGTGCGTCGTGTGCGGCAGGTCCTTCTCGTCCGTCCCCAGCGCGCGTAACGCCTCCGCCAGGAGCTCGGCGGGGTCGGCGGGGGCATCCGCCGTACCGCCGAGGCTGAGGTAGAGCTGCCCCGCCGGATAGTCGGCCCGTACGGCGCGCGCGCAGTGCACGGCGAGCGCCGACTTGCCCACACCGGGCGGCCCCACGACCACGGCGATCGTCGGCGGCCCCTCCGGCCGCCGTCCCGCCTCCGCCAGGGCCCGCGTCAGCGTGGCGACGGCGTCGGCTCGCCCGGTGAAGTCAGGGATGTCCGGCGGGAGCTGCTGGGGCGCGACGACGCTTCGTGCCGAGCGCGGAGGTGAGTGCTGGGGCGCGTTCGCGGCGGACACGGCGGGCGGCGACTCTCCCGCGAGGACGGCGGCGTGCACCATGCGCAGGTCGGGCCCTGGCTCGACGCCGAGTTCGTCGACCAGCTGCCGCCTGACGGTCTTGTAGGCCTGCAGCGCCTCGGCCTGCCGTCCGCTGCCGTGCAGGGCGAGCATCAGCTGCCGCCAGAGATCCTCTCTGAAGGGGTGGACCGTGACCAGCTCCTTCAGGTCGCCGATCGCGGCCGCGTACTCGCCTCTCGCCATTCTCATGGCGGCCAGTTCCTCGGTGGCGCCGAACCTCGCCTCCGTGAGCGAGAGCAGCCTTTCGTCCCACAACGGGCTGGCCGGCAGATCGCCCAACGGCGTGCCCCGCCAGAGCGCGAGGGCCCCGCGCAGGTGCTCGGAGGCCTCCTCGTCGTCGTCCGCCGCCCTCGCCCTGGCGATCAGGTCCTCGAACAGCAGCGCGTCGAGCTGCTCTGCCTCCAGCTCGATCGCGTAGCCGGACGGCCTGGCCAGGATCTGCGCGCCGACCGCGGCGAGGGTGCCCCGTAAGGAGCTGACGTAGGTACGGAGGTTGGCCAGCGCGGACTGCGGGCGGCGCTGCGGCCACAGCACCTCCACGAGCACATCCGAGCTGACCACCCGGTTCGCGTCGAGCAGCAGCGAGGCCAGCAGGACCCGCGGCTTGGTGCCCGCGACGGGAAGTCTCCCCTCCGGCATCCGGACCAGCAACGAACCGAGAACGCTGAAGACAGGCTGATCAACCACCATGACGCAGGTACTCCTCGATGGAGGCTTGCAACTGGTTGCAGTGCGTACTGGAAGCTCTTTATACCGATTTCGGATGTTCTTTGTATGGATTCCTCGCACTCTTGAGCCGCAACACGAGCCTTTCGACAGCTCCACGGACAGCACATGGCGCGAGCCGGGTCTTCGCCTCTCGCGCCGCAGAAAGGATCCGCATGAGACTCAACGGGGTGCTCACAGCAGGATTGGTCCTGCTACCCGGCCTGCTCGGGTTCACCGGAGCGACGGCCGCGGCCGCCTCGAACCCACCGGCCAGCCCCACGCCGAGTCCCACGGCCACGCAGCCGAGTTCCACGGCCACGCCGGCCCCCTCGGCCGGCGAGGACAACGACCCGCCGAACGAGGCCACCGTGGCCGAGCGATCGGCCACGGTCATGGCGAGCACCAACTTCCAGCTCCCCTTCCCCTGCGGCCAGACCTGGGTCGGCAACAGCAGCGGGAGCAGCGCCCACAGGGCCTATGAGATCGACTTCAACCGGGGCAGCACGGCCGAGGCCGACCGCGGAGACCCCGTCGTGGCCGCCGCCGCCGGCACGGTGGTCATCTCCTCCCACCAGGGCTCGGCCAACGGCTTCGGCAACCTCGTCAAGATCGACCACGGCGGCGGCTGGACGACCTTCTACGCGCACCTGACCGTCCGTAGTGTCAGCGCGGGCGCCCGCGTCACCCAGGGCCAGCAGATCGGCACGGTCGGCAGGACCAGCAAGCCGGGCAACAACATCTCCTCCCACCTGCACTACGAGGTCCGTCAGGGCGAGGGTTACCCGGGCAACATCCGCAAGGCCGTCTTCAACGGAGCCACGTTCGGCTACCCGATCCAGACCCTCACGTCCAAGAACAAGTGCGGCGGCGGAGGCGGCGGCGCCACCAACCCGCACACCGCGCAGTCGGTCTGCGGCAGCGGCTACAAGGTGGTCGACTCCGCGGCGCTGGGCACGGCGGGCACCGTCTACCTGCTGTACAGCGCGGGCAGCGGCAAGAACTGCGTCGCCACGATCAAGAAGACCTCGCTCGGCAAGGCCACCGCCACCAGCGCCTATCTGGAGGTGCAGGGCAAGAGCCGCGTCACCGACAGCGGCAACTTCGCCTACTTCGCCGGCCCCGTGCAGGCCAGCGCGCCGGGCAAGTGCGTCAAGTGGGGCGGCAAGGCAGGCTCGGACGTCTACAACAGCCCCTTCGAGCACTGCGGCTGACGCGTGAGAACCCCCCAACCCTTCGAGGAGAACCTGTGAAGGCTCGACTCCGCCGTTCGGCTGCCCTGCTGGCCGGCTCGCTCATCCCCCTCTCCCTCCTGATGGGACAGCCGGCCAACGCGGTCTCCGCTGATCCCATGACCGACGCGTTCGCCCGCGCGGCCGCCACCTATGAGGTGCCGCGCGACCTGCTGGTCACGCTCGCCTTCGCCGAGACCCATCTCGACGGGCACGAAGGCGAGCCCAGCGCCAGCGGCGGCTACGGCGTCATGCACCTGGTCAGCAACCCCACCGCGCACACGCTGGAGCGGGCGGCCAAGCTGACGAGCCAGCCGGTCTCGGCGCTGAAGGCCGACGACGCGGCCAACATCACGGGCGGCGCGGCCGTCCTGCGCGCCTACGCCGACGAGCTCGGCCTCGACGCGGCGGCCCGCAAGGACCCGGCCAAGTGGTACCCCGTGGTCGCCAAGTACGGCAACGCCGCCTCGCCCGACGTCGCCAGGCTGTACGCCGACACCGTCTACGACCTGCTGGCCGAGGGCGTCGACGCCGACACGGCGGACGGCGAGAGCGTCACCGTGCGACCGCAGGCCGTCGAGCCCGACCGCGGGGCCTACGCCAGGGCGCGCGACCTGAACACCAGCGCCGCGGCCGCCGCCGTGGACTACCCCTCGGCCCACTGGGTGCCGGCGCACAGCAGCAACTACGCCGTCTCCAGCCGTCCCACCAGCGACGCGATCGACCGCATCGTCATCCACGTGGCGCAGGGCTCCTACGCGGGGACCATCTCCTGGTTCCAACAGGGACCGAGGCCCAACCCCACCTCCTCGCACTACGTCATCCGCTCCTCCGACGGCGACATCACCCAGATGGTGAGGGAGAAGGACAGGGCCTTCCACGCGGGCGAGTACAACAGGCGCTCGGTGGGCATCGAGCACGAGGGCTACATCAACAACGCCTCCTGGTTCACCGACACGATGTACCGGGCCTCGGCGGCGCTGACCCGCAACATCGCCGACAGGTACGGCATCCCCAAGGACCGCACCCACATCGTCGGGCACCACCAGGTTCCCGGCGCCGACCACACCGACCCCGGCCCGAACTGGGACTGGACCAAGTACATGCAGTACGTCACCGGCAGCAGCGGCGGTAGCAACCCGCACACCGCCGAGTCGGTGTGCGGCAGCGGGTACAAGGTGATCGACTCGGCGGCCCTCGGCACGGCGGGCACCGTCTACCTGCTGTACAACTCGGCCAACGGCTACAACTGCGTGGCCACCATCAAGAAGACCTCGCTCGGCACGGCCACCGCCACCAGCGCCTACCTGGAGGTGCAGGGCAGGACGCGAGTCACCGACTCGGGCAACTTCGCCTACTACGCCGGTCCCGTGCGCGCGAGCGCGGCCGACAAGTGCGTCAGGTGGGGCGGCAAGGCAGGCTCGGCGGTCTACGACAGCCCCTTCGAGCACTGCGGCTAACACCGGCCCCCTACCAGCGCTGATCCGCATGGCGTGCGCCCGCTCTCCCCTGGTGGAGGGCGGGCGCTCGTCCGCTGTGAGGCATAGTCTGGTCGATCGTCGCCGGAGGGGGAGCCGTGCTGTTCAGGCAGAAAATCCTGGAAGGCATCGCGGACGCGAGCGTCATCCTGGCCTTCCGCCGCTGGAAGCGCTGCGGCGTACGCAGGGGAAGCCGGCTGCGCACGTTCTAGCACGGGGCTATCGTCATCAGCGGGAAGTCCCTCAAGCCGCCACCGGTCGCCATGCTCGTCCACGCCTGGGCGATGGCGTTCGTGGGGACGGTGACACAGTACTTCTCGGGGGCCCCGGGTGCGGGCGTCCCGGAGGGCTGGGGAACGGGCCCGCCGCGCGGGCTCCGGTCGCCGATCGACGGCGCGCCGGCGGCGGCGGGGGCCGCCAGCAGGGCCAGGGCGAGGGCCAGGGTCGTCACGGACGCGGCGCGGTGCTGCATGAATCCTCCGGCGAGTGCAGAGCGCCCGGGCGAGGAGCGCATCCGCCGGGATACCCGGCGGAGGGGATCACTTATCCATACGTTCGATCTTGCCTTCTTTGGGGCCCGGCGCGGCGTGTCCGCCGCCTCGCAACCCCGCGACGTGCTACTGCCGCGTGACCCGAGGAGAGCGGCGCGGAAGACCGTTCCGGACTCGTGGCCTGGGGCGCACCGAAGTGGCGCCATGGGCGGGACCCGAGCGCGGCGAGCCGTCCCCCTGGTACAGGGCGGCCCAGGCGGGGGTCCCAAGGGCTGACGGGCTGCCGATCAGGGCGTGGAGCGGGTGGCGTAGTAGCGCCGGGCCTTGTCTCGGCTGCCGCAGGAGGCCATGCTGCACCACCGGCGCCTGCCGTTCTTGCTGGTGTCGAGGAACAGCCAGCAGCACGAGGGGCATCCGCCGAGCCGCTCCAGCTGCCCGTGGGTGAGGAGTTCGACGGCCGAGGCCGCGACCTCCCAGAGGAGGATCTCCGCCGTCCGTGGCGCCTGCCATGCCAGCCGGTAGCCCGCGCCGTGCGGCTCGAGGTGGCTGCGGGCGACGCCCTCGGCGTACAGGACGGCGATGGCGTCGAGGTCCTGCCGCGGCGGATCGTCCTCGTGCGCCAGCGCCTCGAACACCCTGAAGACGGCTTCGCGTAGCTCGCGGGCGGCGGGCAGCGCGGCGGCGAGGCCGCGCGGGTCCTCGATCGGACGGCCCACGGCGTCCGCCCAGGTCGTCGCCTCCTCAGGGGTGGCCATCCAGTCCCGTCGCGCAACCGGCCTGCTGTTGACGGTGTTGGCGAAGTCAAGACAGAGCGCGTTGCCGACCAGCTCGACAGGGGTCATGCGGCCATTCTCTCACCTTCTATCGGCTATTGACAGGTGAGATAGCCTGAGGCCGATATTACCGATCAAACAGCTTTGACAGGTGAGAATCCATGCGCGTTCTACCCGCCTCACTGGGCCGATCGTTCAACGGGCTGTGGTTCGGCACCGGGGCGGCGAACCTGGGTGACGGCATGGCCCTGTTCGTCCTGCCGCTGCTCGCCCTCGCCGTCGACGCCTCACCCGGTGGCGTGGCGGCCGTGACGACGGCGCTCACCCTGGCCTGGCCGATCTTCGGGCTGCACGCCGGCTGGATCGTCGACAGGGTCGACCGCCGAGCCCTGTTGAGCGGCGTCAACCTCGTCAGGGCGCTCGTGCTGGCGGGGCTCACGGCCGGCCACCTCACCGGCACGCTGTCGCTGCCGCTGCTCCTGGCCGCGGCGGTGCTGCTCGGCGTCGGCGAGACCCTGGTCGACACCGCGCTCACCTCGACCGTCCCCTCGGTCGTCGAACCGGCCGGCAGGGGCAGGGCGAACGCGCGGATCGAGGCGACCATCAACGTCACCAACCAGCTGGTGGGGCCGCCGCTCGCGGGCCTGCTGGCGGGCCTCACCCTGGCCATGGCCACGGGCGTGAGCGCGGGCCTGTACGTCCTGGCGGTCGCAGGGGTCGCGGCGATGACGCTGCGCCGCCCGCCGGTCGGGCCCCTGCCGGAGGAGGGTGGCCCACGGGTCTCGGGGAGCGGCGGGGTCGTCGCGGGATTCCTCCACCTGTGGCGGCAGCCGGTGGTACGGGCGATCACGCTGTTCACCGCCGCGATGAACGTGGTCTGGGCGGCCGCGACCGCGCTGCTCGTCGTCTACGCCGTGCGTCCGGGCCCGCTCGGTCTCACCGCCGCCCAGTACGGCCTGCTGCTGACCGCGATGGCCGTCGGCGGGCTGCTCGCCTCGATGGTGGTCGAGCGGCTGCGGCTGCGGTTCGGCGTGACGACGCTGCTGATCGCGGACGCCGTCGGCACCGTCCTGCTGGTGGCGCCGGTGGCCTTCGACGCCCCGGTGTGGGCCGTGGCGGCGGGCGCGGTGGTCGCGGGAGCCGGCTCGAGCATCTGGCGGATCCTGGTCGCCACCATCCGGCAGAACCTCTCACCGCCGGAGCTGCTGGGGCGCATCTACTCGGCGTCGCGGGTGCTCAGCTGGGGCGTCATCCCGGTCAGCGCCGCGTTGGCCGGGGTGGGCGCGGAGCTGTCCGACGTGCGGACGGTGTTCGCCGTCGCCACCGGGCTGGCGCTCCTCATCCTGGCCGTCTTCGTGCCGTTCGCCCGCCGTACGGACCTGTCGGCCGCCATGGAGGCGGACCAGGAGCACCGGGCCCTCGCCTGAGGCGGGAGCGAGTGATCGCCTCCGTGAGGGGTAGGCCAGATTCGGGATCGGGCTGTCGGGGAAGGACCTTCACGATCATGGGTGTGCCGCGCTCTTCGCCCCAGTCCGGGCGGTCGATGGCGGCCGCGGCGTTGATCGGGGTGGCGGTGATGGCGACGGTCGACGAGATCGTCTTCCACCAGCTCCTGGGCTGGCATCACTTCTACGACCGCTCCACCCCCGCGGTCGGACTGCTGTCGGACGGCCTGCTGCACACCGCCGAACTGCTCGCCCTGGTGGCCGGGTTCGTGATGTGGGCCGATCTGCGTCGCCGCCGAGCGCTGTCACCAGGCCACGCCTGGGCCGGGCTGCTGCTGGGGCTGGGCGGTTTCCAGCTGTTCGACGGCCTGGTCGACCACAAGGTGCTGCGGGTGCACCAGATCCGGTACGGGGTCGAGCTGCTGCCTTACGACCTGGCATGGAACGCGGCGGGCGCGGTCCTGCTGCTCATCGGCGCCGGGCTGGCACTCAGGGCCAGGCGCGCGCCGGGCGCGAAGGACCCCGAGAGGTGACGGCGCACGAGCACGCCTCCGCCGGGCTGGACGCCTGGCAGGTGGCGGCGGCGATCATCGGCGCGCTGGCGGTCGCCCTCTACCTGGGGGCGGCGCGACGGCTGGGCCGCAGGGGCGACGCCTGGTCGTGGAGGCCAACCGCCTCGTTCACCGCCGGCGGCCTGTCCCTGGTGGCCGCCGCCACACTGGAGCCGCCAGGGGAGCCGTTCACCGCTCACATGGCCCAGCATCTGGTCGCGGGGATGGCCGCTCCGCTGCTGATGGCGCTGGGGCGCCCGTTGACGCTGGCGCTGCGGGCGCTGCGGCCCGGCGCCCGGCGGCGCGGACTGCTGGCGGTGGCGCATTCACCTCCGGTGTCGTGGCTGGTCTTCCCGCCGACGGCGGCGGTGCTGGATCTGGGCGGGCTGTGGTTGCTGTACCGCACACCGCTGCTCGCCGCCGCCCAGGAGCGGCCATGGCTGCACGCCGCCGTGCATATCCACGTCGTGGCGGCCGGCTTCCTGCTGGCCTTCTCCGTCTGTCAGCTCGACCCGCTGCGCCGGCGCTGGAGCCTGCCGTGGCGCGCGGCCACGCTGCTCGCGGCGGGGACCGCTCACGCCGTCCTGGCCAAGACCCTGTACGCCACTCCCCCGCCCGGCACCGGCTTCGCCGTCCCCGATCTGCGCACCGGCGCCCAGCTGATGTACTACGGCGGCGATCTGGTCGAACTCGGCCTGGCCACCGTGCTGGCCGTCCAGTGGTACGCCGTCACAGGCCGGACCCACGCCCGCGCCCTCCGCCGGGCTCGGCTCCTCCAAGAGCCTGTCACCCCGCCTTTCGGGCGTCGCTGAAGCGCGGTGTCGGTCCGTGGGGTCAGCCGCACACCTCGACCGCGGGGAGGTCCGGCAGGTGGGCCGCCCACTCCTGTTCGGTGAGCGTCCTGCCGGATCGGCCGCAGAGGGCGGTGGCGACGGCCGAGGGGGCGACGGGGTACTCGTGCCGCCCGCCGTACTGGTCGAAGGTGATCAGCCTGGCGCCGTCGGGAGTGAAGGCCGCCAGCTGGACGCTCCCCCTGTCGTCGTCGAGCGGCGCGCCGACCGGCCGGCCGGAGATCAGGTCGTAGAGGCGCAGCCGGCCGTCGCCGCCCACGACCGCGGCCAGGTCCTCGGTGGGCGAGATGACAGGCGGCTGGGCAGGCGTGCCGGAGACACCTCTGATGACGGTCCTGGACGAGCCCGCGTGGTCCCAGACCGTGAGGCGGCCCCTGCTGTCGGCCGTGACGAACTCTCCCGCCCTGGTGAAAGCGCCGTAGACGACGCTGGTCGCCCTGCCGGTGGCGGTCAGGCCGCCGCCCAGCTTCCTGCCGGTGGCGGTGTCGAGGAAGACCGGCCTGTCCGCCAGCACGGCGAGTCTGGAGCCGTCGGGGCTGAAGGCGACGTCGGTGAGCGCGTTCTGCTCGGCCGACCACAGGAGTTCGCCCTTCCGCCAGTCCCACAACTGGAGGGCGGATCGCGTCGAGTCGTCGGAGATCGTGAGATCGACGGCCACCCTTCCCCCGTCGGGGCTGAAGCCCCGCAGGAACGCCTGCGTCCGGTCGCTCAGCGTGAACCGCCTGATCTCCTTGCCGGTGGCGGTGTCGTGGACCCTGAGGTAGGTGGTGTTGCGCACCTCGCCCGGCGGTGTGCCGGTGATGTGGAAGGTGGCCATGGCGACCTGCCGGCCGTCGGGGCTGAAGGCCGCGCCGAGGAAGTCGGAGTCGCCAGGGGGGCCGCCGCGCAGCGGCATCCGGCGCTTGCCCGCGCCGGTGAGGTAGAGGGCGCGGTCGCCGGTTTCCTCGCTGCCGCGTAGCTCCACGGTGCGGACCCGGTCAGGGCTGATCGCGACCGTCTGCAGCTCCTCGTCGATCGGCGTGGTGAGGGCCGAGATGTCGAGGGTGAAGACGCGATCCTCGCTGAGGTAGCGCAGCGTCCTGCCGTCGGGGTCGAATCGCGGCCGTGGCCGTGTCACCTCGGCCGCCTGCGAGCCGGGGTCGGCTGCGGAGCTGACGGTGAGCGTGGCGAGGAGCATGCCGTGACCCCAGAGCTGGATCTCGTTCTCCGTCGCGGAGGCCAGCAGCCGCTCGTCGTGGCTGATGACCACGCGGCCCTGGTTCCACCGGTCGGGACCGACATCGATCAGCGAGCCGGTGCTGAACACCGTCGGGTCCGACAGGTCAGCGGTGCCGATCCTCGCCCCTGGCAGCACCTCGAGCAGCCAGCCCTTCCTGGTGACGGCCAGCGGGTCGGGACAGTGCCTGCACGGCTCCTGCGCGCGTCTGCTGCCGGTGAGTCTCAGGCTCGGCAGCGCGAACCTGCCGATCGTCCCCGGTCTGCCGTGGTGCATGTAGAGCGCCGAGCCGTCGGGGGTCATGGCGCCGTTGTAGAAGCCGGGCAGCGCCGCGGTTCTTCCGGTCTGGAGGTCCCAGAGGGTGAAGGTGTCCCGTTGCAGGATCACGTAGCGGTCGACCGTGCCGAACGTGACGGCGGCCACGTCGAACTGGTCGCCGCCGATGGCGGTGCGGAACGGCCACGCGCGTCTGACCTTCCCCGTCTTCGCCTCCCACGCGTGGACGCCCCTGCTGGTCAGGACCACCAGCACCTGGCCCGACGGGCTCAGCGCCACGTCGATCGGCGTGCCCTTGACGCCGAGCTTCACCTTCCCGACCTGACGGCGGCCGACCACGTCCCACAGGCGCGCCTCGTTGGCGCTGACGCTGACCAGGGTCCTGCTGTCGGCGCTGAGCGTGCGGATCGTCTCGGGTTCGGTCGCGGGGTCCTGGAACATGCCGGTCTCGCGCTTGGCGAGGGAGTCGTTCATGGCCTTGCGGGTCTGGGGGGTCGGGTGGAGCCGCCAGGCCGCGACGCTCAGCAGTCCGCCGAGCCGTGGATCGGTGGCGCGGATCGTCCCCGCGGCCGCCGCGATCCTGGCCGCCTCCGCGGCCCTGAACCGGTCGTCGGCCACCTTGCCCTGCCAGACCGCCACCCCTGTGGCGGCCAGCGAGACCACCAGCAGGACGGCCAGGCTCATCGACAGCAGCCTGGTCCTGCGCGCCCTGCGGCGGCCCAGCGCGGCCCCCGCGTCGAGGAAGTCCCGCTCGAACCCGGCCAGCGTGATGTCCTTGCGGCCGGTGGCCGCCCACTGCAGCGCGTTCTCCAGCGAGTGCCCCGCGAACAGGTCGCCGTCGCGCCTGCCGCGGTCCTCCCACCGCCTGGCGGCGGCCAGGATGTCGCGGTGGGCGGCGAGGCCGTCCCTGTTCGTCTCGATCCAGCGGCGGAACCTTGGCCAGGCGTGCGGCAGCGCGGGCCTGGCCAGCCGTACCTCGTCGCCGCTGATCTCCAGGAGGTAGCCGAACACCCGCAGCACGCCCTGCGCCTCGGCGAACTCGCTGAGACGCGCCCGCCGTACGGACAGCTCGCCCTCCTCGTCCACCGTGACCAGCCGCAGGAAGACCTGCGCGGCCAGTTCGCGGTCGGCGGGGCTCAGCATGCCGTACGCCTCCTCCGCGAGCGGGCCGAGGCCGGGATCGTGGGCGTCCGTCGTGAGGTGGGAGGCTCTGCCGCCTTCGGCCAGCAGCCTGGCGGTGTCGAGCTGGCCGTCGCCGCTGATCAGGGCGAGCAGCAGGGCGCGGGCCGTGGGCCGCAGCAGCGGGTCCTTGCGCAGCGCGGCGTGGACCAGCGGCCTGAGCGACTCGGGCAGGCAGGTGAGGTCCGGCTCGACCGACATGACCTGGTGCATGACGGCACCGAACGTCTCGGCCTTGAACGGATCCCTGCCCGTCGCGGCGAAGAGCATGATCCCGCCCCACGCGAACACGTCGGCGGGCGCCCCCGCCCGCTCGCCCGTGAACACCTCGGGCGCCATGTAGGTGGGCGTCCCTGAGATCAGTCCTGTCGCGGTCAGCGACATCTCCAGCGTCCGCGCCAGCCCGAAGTCGATCACCCTCGGACCGTCGGGGCCGAGCAGCACGTTGTCGGGCTTCATGTCCCTGTGGATCACACCCGCGTCGTGGATGGCGGTCAGCGCGGTGGCGATGCCGGTCGCGAGCCTGTGCAGGTCTCCCGGGGTGAAGACCCTGCCCCCTCGTACCGCGCCGCCCAGGCTGGGCCCTTCCACGTACTCACTGACCAGGTACGGCCTGGGCCCGGTGAGGTCTGCCTCGATCACGCCCGCCGTGCAGAAGGAGGAGACCCTGCGGGCCGCGGTGACCTCGCGCTGCAGCAGGCTCACGTCGACGCCGTGCAGCATCTTGATCGCCACGCGGCGTCCGGCCTGGTCGTACGCCTCGTAGACCACGCCCTGACCGCCCGCGCCCAGCCGCCCGGCGAGCCAGTAGTCCCCGATGCGCAGCGGATCCCCCGCAACAAGTGTCACAGGATCTTGGATGGAGGACATCGCGACAAAGTTCGTGTATCCCCCGTATTGCCGTGTCTGTTGTGGTTGATGGTGCCAGATGACGCGAGGCCCGCCGACGATGCCGACATGGGCCCGTTCCGGAACTCTCCCCCGCGAGGGGGAGCGTCGTCGCCCGCCATGGGGAGGGCCACGCAGGGGGCGGCTGCCAGCCTTGACGGCATGACGATGTGGATCGGGCGACGGGCGGGCTGGGCGGCGATCGGGTGGACGCTGCTCTACGTGGTGTCGAAGGCGCTCTTCGCCCTCGACGGGCGGCTCGGCGTCACCGGCGGGCCTCGAGTGCTCCCCGACGCCTACCTCGGCTACGGACCGGGGGAGGTCGCGCAGGCTCAGTGGGCCAACGCCGCGGCAGGGGCGCTCATCATCGGGTTGCTGCTGGCGTCCTTCCTGCCGATCCGTCGTCCGCTGCCGCGACGGGCGCTGATCGTGACGCTGTGGCTGTGCGTCGCCATGGCCGCGGCGGGCGCGGTCGGCATGCTGGGCGGGGCCGTGCTGACCGGCAGGGGCGGCGCCGTCTTCGGCGGCTACTGCGCGGTCTGGGCGCTCCTCCTGACGACCGCGACCCTCGCCTTCCACCGCCGTACCGCCGCTGGCCGACGGGTGGAGCCGTCATGAGGAGGCGGGCATGGCCGGATATGCAATGTTCGTGTCATTGACGCCATAGTGCCCCGCTGACCAGCATGAAGGACATGCAGCGACGTGTCGTCATGGTGATCTTCGAGGGGTTCCAGCTCCTCGACATGGCCGGGCCCGCCGACGTGTTCGCCATGGCGGCGCTGCTGAGCGGCGAAGGCGATTATCAGGTCGAGGTGACCTCCCTGCGGGAGGGAAACGTCCGCGCGGTCAACGGCATCGCCATCGCCGTCGACACGCCGATCGCCGACGTCACAGGGCCCATCGACACGCTCGTGGTCGTCGGCGGATGGGCCACCATGGAGCTCCTCGCGAACAGGGAGCTCGTCGACGGCATCGCGCGCCTGGCCGGTTCGTCCCGCCGGGTCACGTCCGTGTGCAGCGGCGCGCTGTTGCTGGCCGAGGCGGGGCTGCTGGACGGCATGCGCGCGACCACCCACTGGCTGGCCGCCGACGAGCTGCGCGGCAGGTATCCGCGCGTCGAGGTGGACTCCGACCCCATCTACGTCAAGGAGGGACAGGTCTGGACCTCGGCAGGCGTGACGGCGGGCATCGACCTGGCCCTCGCGCTCGTGGCCGAGGACCACGGGCACGCGCTCGCCAGGGACGTGGCCTGCGCGCTGGTCGTCTACCTGCACAGGCCAGGCGGGCAGAGCCAGTTCAGCGTGCCGATGAACGCGCTGCCCCCGCGCAGCGAGCCGTTGCGCGAGCTGCAGGCGTTCATCGACGCCAACCCCGCCGACGACCTGAGCGTGCCCGCGCTCGCCCGGCACGCGGGGATGAGCGAGCGGCACTTCTCCCGCGTCTTCACCGAGCAGTCCGGCGTGTCTCCTGGCCGCTACGTCGAGCTCAGCAGGGCCGACGCGGCCAGGCGGCTGCTGGAGACGACCGACCACCCGCTCGAACGCGTGGCGAGGGAGGCGGGCCTCGGCACGCCGGAGACCCTCTATCGCGTCTTCCGCCGCCACTGGCGGATCTCACCGGGCGACTACCGTCGCCGATTCCAGGCAAAGGAGTGCTGACCATGCAGGTCGCCATCCCGCTGTATCCGCGTTTCACCGCGCTCGACGCCGTCGGGCCGTACACCGTGCTGGCCTTCGCCCCCGGCTTCACCGTCACGTTCGTCGCCGCCGAGCCGGGACCCGTCACCGACGACAAGGGCAGCCTCACCCTCGAGGCGACGGCGAGCTACGCGAGCATTCCCAGGCCCGACGTGATCCTGGTGCCGGGCGGCATCGGGACCTTCGACGCGCTCGGCGACCAGGCGCTTGTCGACTGGATCACCGAGGCGCACCCGCACAGCCGGTGGACGACCTCGGTCTGCAGCGGGGCCCTCCTGCTGGGCGCCGCCGGGCTGCTCGACGGCAGGAAGGCCACCACGCACTGGGCCCTGCTCGAGCACCTGGCCACGTACAGCGCCGAGCCGGTGAGCGAGCGGACCGTGGTGGAGGGCAAGATCGTGACGGCGGCCGGGGTCTCGGCGGGGATCGACATGGCGCTCACCCTGCTCGCCCAGGCCAGTGACGTGGAGACGGCGCAGGCCGTCCAGCTGGCCATCGAGTACGACCCGCAGCCGCCGTTCAACGCCGGCTCGCCCAGGACCGCTCCCGCGGGGCTGACCGAGCGGGCCATCCAACTGATCGTCTAGGAGGCGCCCTGGTCGAGGAGCGCGATGCCGCGCTCCCCCCAGAGCGCCCGCGAGGCCGCCTCGGGGTCGGAGACGTCCGAGGGCTCCACGTCGAACAGGTGGGTGGTGGCCGTCAGGGAGTCGTAGGCGGGCCAGCCCGGGTCGCCGGTGGCGGCGAAGCCGGTCCACGCCGTGCGGAACTGTCTGGACAGCCCCTCACCCTCCGGCGCGCCGCCCGTCAGCATGCGCCCGAGGGGGCAGTCGAGGGTGGCGAAGGTCAGCGGCACGTCGAGCCCGTGACAGGCCCCCATCGGGGTCGGCGACCAGGTCAGCTCGTAGGCGTGCGTCCGCCCCTGGTGCGCGTCGGCCAGCAGCGCGCTCGGCATCCTGAACATCCAGTCCGACATGAGCAGCGTGTGCAGCTCCTCCGGGGTCGCCTGCGGGTGGGCGGCCCTGTAGGCGGCGTCCGCCCCTTCGGGCGCGACTGTCTTCATGACGGTGCCCAGATCGGCGACCGGCGCGCCCCCGAGCGCCTGGAAGAAGCGGTACTCATCCCTGGTGAACCCGACGATCAGCTCGACGTCGCGGCTCGCCCCCGCCGCCAGCGCCTTCCACGGCAGGTCAGGCAGCACCTCGCCGTCGACGACGGGCGCGAAGGGGATCCTGGAGTAGGCCATGGGTCCCCACCGCGCGGGGTCGTCGCGGCCTGGCTCCGTCATGACCGCCGTGGCCGCCGCCACCAGCCGCTCAGGCGCGCTGTCGTACGGCGACAGCCCACCGAGCCTGTCGACGATCGCGCCGGTGATGCCGGAGGCGAGCCCCGGCGAGAAGAACAGCCCCGCCACGCTCTGCGCGATCGCCCTGCGGAACAGCCCCGCCGCCGACGGCATCGCCATCAGGCACGCGATCCCGCCCGCTCCCGCCGACTCGCCGAAGACGGTGACGTTGCCGGGGTCGCCGCCGAAGGCCGCCGCGTTCTCCTGCACCCAGCGGAGCGCTGCCAGCTGGTCGAGCAGCCCCCTGTTGGGCGGCGCGCCGTCGACGTGCCCGTAGCCCTCCATGCCGACGCGGTGGTTGAAGCTGACCACCACCACGCCCTCGGCGGCCAGCCTGGCCCCGTCGTACTCGGGCATGTCGGCCGCGCCCGTCAGGTAGGCGCCGCCGTAGATCCACACCATCACCGGCAGGCCGGAGCCGCCTGGGTCGGGCGTCCAGACGTTCACGGTGAGGCAGTCGAGGCCGTCGGCCGGGCTCCACTCCGGCATCCCCGGCAGCACCGCGGGCTGCGGCGGGCGCGGACCGAACGTGGTCGCGTCACGCGTGCCGTCCCAGGGCTCGACGGGGACCGGCGCAGCCATGCGCAGCGGCCCGAAAGGGCTCTTGGCGTAGGGGATGCCCTTGAACGCGGTGACGCCGTCGTCGTGCAGGCCCCTGATCTTCCCTGTCGTGATCATCGTCATGCGGCCGAACGTACCGTACGGCATGGTATGTACCTGAAGCGGGGTCGCCATGGCAATATGGAACTAATGGTTCCGATACACTCAGTTCCGTAAGGAGCGCTCATGGCCGCCCCCGCCCTCTCCCCGCGACGCCCGGTCGTCCTCGCCGGCCGGATCATCGCCTTCCTCGGCGTCGTGCACCTGGTCGTCACCCTGGCCTTCAACCTCCATCGCCTGCCCGCCTGGCTCACCCTCGAGCTGTGGTTTCCCGCCAACGGCCTGCGCGAGCTCCCTCCGGACGTGGGCGCCTTCTGGCTGACGATCGGCTCCTTCGGCCTGCCGCTGCTCCTGCTCGGACTGCTGATCGCCTGGCTCGGCCGCAGGGACGTCACTCCCCCGGCGTTCGCGGCATGGGCGCTCGGCGCGTGGGGCACCCTCCTCGCGCTCCTGTTCGAGCCTTCACCGGCGATCCTCCTCTGGCTGCCCGCCGCCCTCCTCCTGGTCGCCGCCAGGAGGCGGGCATGAGCATGACCTCCGTACGGCAGGGCGCCCCATGAGCGCCGAAGGCCAGCGCGCAGGGCGGCCGAGGGACAGCAGGGTCGACGCGTCCATCCTGGCGGCCACCAGGGAGGTCCTCGCCGAGACCGGGTACGCCCGCCTCACGGTGGACGCCGTCGCCGCCAGGGCCGGCGTCGGCAAGGCCGCCATCTACCGCCGCCACGCCACCAAGCAGGAGATGGTGTTCGCCGCCACCGTCCACACCATGGAGCTGCCCGCTCCCGCCGACACGGGCGCCTTCATCACCGACCTGGCCGCGCTGATCGACGACGTGCTCGCCACGCTCGGCAATCCCGTCGCCCTCGTCACGGTTCCCGGCCTGCTCGCCGAGATCACCTCGGACGCCGACCTGACGGTCAGGTTCCAGCAGACCTTCATGGAGCGGCAGCGCGAGTGCGTCAGGGCGGTGCTGGACCGCGCCGTCCAGCGGGGCGAGCTTGACGAGCCGCCCCAGACGGACCTGGTGCACGCCATGCTGGTCGGCCCCGTCTTCGCCTGGCTGTTCATGATCCGCGGCCAGAGTCCCGAGGTCTTCGCCCGCGATCTGGCCGCCCGGCTGACGTCGGCGTTCACCGGGCCGTCGCCGTCAAGCCCTGCTCTGGTCCATCTGAAATCACGGTAAATACGTTCAATGCCAGAAAAACGCGTTTTATGGTGCTAAGAGCGGGATCAGGGCTGGCGAGGAGTCCGAGGTGCTCTGTCGCGGTCCCTGGTGCCGGGCGACATCAGCTCGAAGCGAAAGTCGGTGACTATGGCCACCACGCTGAGCAGGGCCGACGACTACAGAGCCCTGGTGGAGAAGTTGCGGGACGTCTACCCGGCCGTCGAGAGCCGGCTGGTGTCGACGTCGGTGGCGATCGCCGCCGACTGCGCCAGGCATGTGGGCTGCACGCCGACCGAGGAGATCGTGGAGCGCCTGGCGGTCGAGTACCTGCGCGCCAGGGTCGCCACGCAAGCGACCCTGCCCGCCGCGCGACCGCGTCACCAGCTCCACAGGCCGACCCGTACGGGCACCCCCGGCGAGGCGTGCAGAAGAGGGGCCTGATCGGGGGCGGGAAGCCCCGCCACCCGCAGCAGGTCCTGGTCGAGGCCCGCCAGACGGGCGTGCCGCAGCGGCCATGGGGGGTGTTCGACCTCGGCGGAGGCCAGCCGGCCCGCCACGACCGTGAACAGCCGAAAGCGTGCCGTCAGGAAGTGCGCGAGCTCGTCGAGCTCGTCCTCCGCCAGGTCAGGGCCGGTTTCGACGTCCACGTCGCAGCGCGCGCCGCCGGGTCCTGGCCAGTACCTTCGCGATCTGTACCGCCGCAGTGAGCCGTCCGTCCGCACGGACATGTCCGACCAGAAGTAGGGCAGCCAGTAGCCGGCGCGTCCGCCGAGGGCGGCGGGGAGCCGCCCCGCCTCCATCGACAGGAACCAGATCCCGCTGCGTCCGCGGGCGTCGCGGACGTAGGTGCGCAGGTTCGTCTCGGGGAAGCGCGACAGCCATGGCAGGGCGGGCGTGCCCGGCGCCCTCACGTCCTCCATGAGGAAGGGTGTCAGGCCGACCCAGGCGGTGCCGTCGAAGGTCTCGACCGTCAGGCAGCCGGGCACCAGGGCCTGGACGACATCGGCGGGAAAGCGCCAGTGGACGAAGGTGATGTCCGACCAGCGGTGGTACATCACCGGCCTGGTGACTCTCGGGGAGTCGGGTGCTCGCATCAGGTGCTCCTGTCCTCGGGGAACGCTTCTACGAACGCCCTTCCGCGCCCGTCTCGGTGAGGAGGCGCTGTTCGAGCACCGCCTCGAGCGACAGCTCCCGGTAGCCGGCCTCCTGGAAGAGCACCGTCAGCCTGTCCTCGCCGCGCTGGATGACCTGGCCGTGGCCCCAGGTCTCGTGCTCCACGTGGGCGTGCACGCGGAAGGGGCCCTCCCCGTTCGCCGGCTGGTCGGCGGTTCCCGCCCGGCAGGTGTCGCAGTTGCCGCAGGGTTCGGCGAGCTCCTCGCCGAAGTACCCGAGCAGGAAGCGGCGGCGGCACTCCTCGGTCTCGGCGTAGCGGCGCATCATCTCCAGCCGGGTCCTTTCGACGTCGCGACGGCGCTCGGCCAGCCGCATGGCCAGCTCCGCGGCGGCGTGCGGGTCAGGCGCTCCAGGAACGGGAGACACCCTGCGCGTGCCCAGCCGTACGGCGCCGGCCCTTTCCAGCAGGTCGAGCAGTGAGGTCAGCCGCCGTGGCGACAGCTCGGTCCGCTCCCGCAGCTGCTTGCGGTCGGCGCCGGGGCCCGCCGCCGCGACGGCCTGGGCCAGCCGCTCGAGCGTCTCGGGGTCGGGCAGGGCGCCGGTGAAGAAGCGGTGCAGACCCAGATCCTCAGGCCGGTAGAACAGCACCGCCCTGGCCGCCTCGCCGTCCCTGCCCGCCCTGCCGATCTCCTGGTAGTAGGAGTCGGGCGAGCCGGGAACCTCCGCGTGATGGACGAAGCGCACGTCAGGCTTGTCGATGCCCATGCCGAAGGCGTTGGTCGAGACCACGACGTCCAGCTCGCCGCTCATGAACCTGCCGTGCACCTGGTCACGCTCGGCCCGCCGCAACCCTGCGTGGTAGGCCTCGGCCCTGAGACCCGCCTCGGTCAGCATCCCCGCCAGCCGGCCCGTCTGCCTGCGCGAGGCCGTGTAGACGATGCCGGGAAGCGGCTCCTGCGCGACCGCCGCGACGAGTTCGACGGCGGGGTCGTCGAGCATCCTGCGCACCGTGAGCGAGATGTTGGGGCGGTCGAAGCCCTGCACGATCTCCAGAGGCTCGCGCATGCCGAGCCTGTCGACGATCTCCGCGCGCACGGGCGGCGCCGCAGTGGCCGTCAGAGCGGCGATCACCGGACGGCCCAGCGCCTCGGCCACCGCCCCCAGCCGCAGGTAGTCGGGGCGGAAGTCGTGCCCCCACGAGGAGACGCAGTGAGCCTCGTCCACCACCATGAGCGAGGGGGAGGCCGCCGCCAGTTCGCGCACCACGTCGGGGCGGGCCAGCTGCTCCGGCGCGCAGAACAGGAACTCCGTCTCCCCCGCGCGCAGCGCCTCGAAGGCCTCCGACCGCCTGCTTGCGGGCGTGCTCGCGTCCAGGCTCACCGCCTCCTCGTCACGGCGGCGCAGGCTCTCCACCTGGTCGCGCTGCAGGGCGATCAGCGGTGAGACCACCAGGGTGGGTCCCGGCAGCAGCAGCGCGGGCACCTGATAGATCGCCGACTTGCCCGCCCCCGTCGGCATCACCACCAGGGTGTCCCTGCCCTCGGCCAGCGCCGTCATGGCCGCCAGCTGGCCAGGACGCAGATCGGTCAGGCCGAGGACGCGCCTGGCCGTCCTTTCGCACTTCGCACCCGCATCCCGCATCGAACCTCCTCGTCAGAGAGGTCCTTCCTGCCCAGGCAGCCACCCGGCATGTCAGCCGATCTCCCACTCCTCGGCCTCCAGCGCACGGCGGACCTTCGCCACCCTGTCCCGTCCCACTCGATGCCGGGGTCGGGTTCGAGGAAGGCGAAGAGGGTGGTGGCGATGCCGAGGCGCGCGCGCTCACCTCGACCCGTCGAGATAGGCCAGGACGGCCAGCACGCGACGGTTGTGGTCGTCGGAGGCGGCCAGGCCGAGCTTGGCGAAGACGGCGGCGATGTGCTTGCCGACGGTGCCCTCGCTGATGAACAGCCCTGCCGCGATGGCGGCGTTCGAGCGTCCCTCCGCCATGAGTCCGAGCACGTCGCGTTCCCTCGCGGTCAGCGTGGCCATGGGAGGCAGGTGGGCGCTGCCGGTCACCAGCTTGGCGATCACCTCGGGGTCCATGGCGGTGCCGCCGTCGCGGACGCGCCTGAGCGCGCCGACGAACTCGTGGGTGTCGAAAACACGGTCCTTGAGCAGGTATCCCACCCCGCCCGAGCCCTCGGCGATCAGCTCGCGGGCGTAGATCTGCTCGACGTACTGCGACAGCACCAGGACGGGGAAGCCCGGCGTGCGGCGACGGGCCTGGATGGCGGCGCGCAGTCCTTCGTCGGTGAAGCCGGGAGGCAGCCGCACGTCGACGATCGCGGCGTCGGGCCGCGTGCTCTCGATCGCGTCGAGCAGCGCCTGGCCGGTGTCGACGCCCGCCACCACCTCGACGCCGTGCGCGTTCAGCAGGTGGGTCAGCCCCTCCCTCAGGAGATAGAGGTCCTCGGCTAGGACAACACGCATGGCAGCTCCATCGTCGCGACGGTCGGGCCGCCCGGCGGGCTCGACAGGGCCAGGGTGCCGTCGAAGCCGGACAGCCGCCTGCGGATCCCCTCCAGGCCGCTGCCGCCGCCCGGGACGGCGCCGCCCCTGCCGTCGTCGGTGACGGTGCACCGAAGGACACCGTCGGCATGCGTCAGCTCGATGACGACCTTGGTCGCGGACGCGTGCTTGCCCACGTTGGTGAGGAGCTCGGAGACGGCGAAGTAGACGGCCGCCTCGAGGTGCGGGTCCGGCCGTCCCAGCAGGTCGATCCGGACGTCGGCGTCGAGCGGTGCGTCCATGGCGAGCGTCCGCAGCGCGTCGGGCAGCCCTCGATCGGCCAGGATCGGCGGGTGGATGCCGCGGATGAGCTCCCTGAGCTCCGACAGCGCGCTCGCGGCGCTCTGCTTGGCCTGCGCGAGGACCGCCTTGGCAGCGGCGGGATCGCGGTCGACGAGGTGCTCGGCCACGCCCAGGTTCATCCCCATGGCCACCCACCTGGCCTGCGCGCCGTCGTGCAGGTCGCGCTCGATGCGGCGCAGCTCGGCGGCCTGGGATCCGGCCGCCTGTGCCCTGGTCACGGCGAGGTGCTCCACCCTCCGGGTGAGCGCCGAGGTCCTGGTGGGAGCCAGCAGCAGGCCGCAGACCCGCCCGTGCAGCCGCAGCAGGGCGGGAGCGGTCGCCAGGCCGAGCGCTGCCGCGGGCAGCCCGAGCAGCGGGCCTGGAACCTCCTCCAGCGCCGGGATCACGGTGCCGACGAGCTCCATGGGAGACCAGGTGAACCCGGGGATGACCAGGGCCAGCCCCGCCGTCCACGTCCACAGCCAGCCCAGCCAGACCAGCCCTCCCGCCACCAGCGACACAGGCGGCGCCGCGAGGACGACGGCGCAGAGCGGTTCCAGCGCCAGCCACAGCAGATCCCGCCAGGAGGCCGGATCCTCGGCGATCCACTGCAGGCGGCGCGCCCTGGCCGCCCGCTCGGGCGAGCGGTACACCGACCCGAAGGCCAGCCACCCGACCCGGTAGCCGCCGTCGGGGCCAGGCTCGGGCGCGGCCGGCTCTGGCGCGTACGGCTCGTCGATCACCGCCCCGTTCCACCGGCCTGCCAGCGCGCGCCTCCAGGAGACGAACCGCCTCGCGGCCGGCACGGCGCCCGGCCCTGCCACGTGCGCGACGGCCAGCGCGGCCCCCGCCACCGAGAGCGCCGTCACCGCCGCCAGCCTGAGCACCGCCGTCATCCTCGGCGCCGTCCACGACCACAGCGGTGACGGGCCGCGGCGCCGTACCGGTGCCAGCAGGACCCGTGTCCACCTGCCGTGCAGGCGCAGCGTGGCGGGGCCGGCCGCCACTCCGAGCGCGGCGGCGGCCCAGCCGATCGGCCGGTCGGCGGAGACCGCGCCGTACCCGATCAGCAGCGGCGGCAGCGCCGCGAGCACACCGCCGACGAGCGGATCGAGCAGCATCCACCACAGGTCGCGGGCGGTGGCCGGGTCGCGCGCGACCCACTCGAGACCGCGCAGGTAGCCGGGGATCCACGGCGAGCGGAACAGGTCGTCGCCGTGCCGGTACCAGCCGTCCAGGTCACGGAGCGGCGGCTCGGGCGCCGGGTGGTAGGGCCGGTCGATCGGCTCCCCCGACCAGCGGCCCGCGAGCCACCTGGCGAGGCCGGGCAGCGCCCGCGCCCGCGCCACGACCAAGGCCGGGGACGGCACGCCCGCGTGCGCGCAGACGAACGTCACGACGAGCACGACGGGACAGGCCAGCGCCACCAGCACGAGGACGGCGCAGCGCAAGGGGGCGAGCGCGTACCTGCCTGCCATGGTCATCGTCCCCGCCGTCGTCATCGCGTCCGACCCATGAAAACACGGCGGCACACCCGTCGGCATGGGGGCTGGCACCCATGAGGGCCGGGTGCTGGGCGGGTTCTGCGGCAGGCACGCCGTTCGTAGCGTCGACGTCACCCGTCGAAGGAGAACCTCGATGTCGACAACGCTCGAGACCGCGCCACGCGCGACCGTGTTCGTGGACCGGCTGCGCGTCGTGCTCATCGCGCAGGTGGTGCTGCACCATGTCGCGCTGACCTATGGGAGCTTCCCACTCTGGTACTACCACGAGCCCACGATGCGCGGCCCCGGCCTTCCCGCCGGGTCCGCGTGGCCGCTGGACCTGCTCCTGCTGCTGAACCAGACCTACTTCATGGGCCTGTTCTTCCTGCTGTCCGCCTGCTTCGTGCCGGCCTCGCTCGAACGCAAGGGCGGGGCGCGCTTCCTGCTCGACCGGCTGCGGCGGCTCGGCCTGCCCATGCTCGCCGGCTACTTCCTCATCGTGCCGCTGGCCAAGATCCCCAAGTATCTGTGGCTCAACGAGCGCGAGCCGGTGCCCTTCGGCGCGTTCTACCTCGACGAGCTGGAGATGGGGCCCTTCTGGTTCCTCGCCACGCTCCTCGCCTTCACCCTCGCCTACGCCGGCTTCCGCGCCCTGCGCGGTCAGGCTCCGCCGCCGGTCAGTTCGGCGCCGAGAGCGAGGACGATCGTCGGGTTCGGCGCGGTGCTGGCGGCGGCAGGGGTGCTGTGGCGGATCTGGGAGCCGATCGAGCGCGTCCCCGTCCTCGAGGTGGCGGCCCCCGCCTACCTGCCGCAGTACGTGTGCATGTTCGTGGCGGGCCTGGCGGTCCACAGGCGGGGCTGGCTGACCGCCCTTCCCGCCTCCGCCGCCGGGTGGGGGTTCGGGACGGCGCTCGCGGGCGCGCTGCTCCTGCTGCCGGTGATCGTGGTGACCATGGGGGCGACGGGCGAGCCGCCCCTGCTCCAGCACCTCGCGCACGGCCTGTTCGACGGCGTGTTCTGCACCGGGATGACGGTCGGCCTGCTGTCGCTGTTCCGCCACAGATTCGCAGGGGCGCCGCGTACGGCCTTCCTGACCTCGAACGCCTTCGCCGTCTACGTCGTCCACGCGCCCGTGCTCGTCGCCGTCTCGGTGGCGCTGGCCGACCTGCGCGTCGACCCGGTCGCCAAGTTCGCCGTCGTCTCGGTCGTCGCGCTGCCCGCCTGCTGGGGCCTGGCCCATCTGCTCCGCAAGGCGCTTCCCCGCCGCGGGACCCAGTCATAACCGGTGGTTATGACAAGGGGTCTTGGACAGCGCCGCAGAGAGCGACCGAGCATGAACGCATGCAGCGCCTTCGCCCCGCCCTCTGCGCTCTGGTTCTCCTCCTCAGCGCCTGCTCCACCGCGCCGCCCGTCGCCTCGACGGCTCCCACCTCAGCGCCCGCCACCTCCCCGCCCGTCGCTTCCACGCCCGCGACGCCCGTACCCACGACGACCGGGGCCGCCGGCGGCGTGCCCGCCGATCACCGCGCGCTGGTCGATCGGTTCGTCGCGGCGATCAACGCGGGTGACGCGGGACAGGTGGCCGAGACCTTCACGCAGGACGCCAGGTTCGACAGCGTGGGCAGGATCTACGACGGCCGGACGCAGATCATGGAACGGTTCCTCGTCCCCGAGGTCATCGAGGCGGGCGGCGCCTACACCCTGCGCGGGGTGAGCGCCGGAGCGGGCGGCCGGGTGATCGCCGAGTACGACTTCGCCACCGGCCACGGCGGATCCGAGCACTTCACCTATGACTGCGCGGTCGAAGGCGCCAGGTTCGCCGACTGCGTGGGCCGCTACGTCGGCTAGCTCATTGCGCTTCATCACCCGCTAAAGGGCGTGGATCTCCCCCACGGGCACGCCGCCGCCGAGCACCTGGACCACGGAGAAGGCGTCGGCGCCCGACACGTCGCAGCCCATGCGGCGCAGCACCGACAGCGCGATGGCCGTCGTCGCCCTGGGGCTGCCGTCGATGACCTTGACGGCCGCCGTGTGGCCCGACTCCAGCGCCGCGACCAGCACGCCCTCCGCACCGCCCTTCACGACCGCGCCGGGGAGCGCCCTCATGAGCTCGGTGTTCTGGTGCCCGGTGCCGCCGACGTACTCGGGATGCTCCCGCATGGCGTCGGCGACCTGCCTCGGCGCGCTGCCTGGCGTGGCGAGGACGAGCGCCTGCACGGCCCTGGCCAGCCCCGTGAGGGAGAGCCCGAACAGCGGCGCGCCGCATCCGTCGACCGCCACGGCGGCGGCCTTCTCCCCCGACAGCTCCTCCACGGCGGCCCGCACCTGTCGCTGCAGCGGGTGGTCCTGGTCCAGATAGGAGGCGACGTCCCAGCCGTTGGCGACCGAGGCGGCCAGCATCGCGGCGTGCTTGCCCGAGCAGTTCATGCGCTCGCGGGTCTTGGTGAGCCCTTCGCGGATCAGCCGCCGGCGGGTGCTCTCGTCCTCCGGCCAGTCCTCGGGGCAGCGCAGGGCGTCGAGGCCGAGGCCGTACTCCTCGAGCAGTTCGGCGACCAGCCGGACGTGGAAGTCCTCGCCCGTGTGACTGCCCGCGGCGATGGCCAGGCGGGCGCCCGGCAGCGCCGCGCCGGTGACCAGGCAGGCCAGCGCCTGGAAGGGCTTGGCGGAGGAGCGCGGAAGGACGGGGGCGTCCACGGGGCCGAGCGCGACCTCGGCGCGGCCGTCGGGGGTGAGGCCGACGGCGCTGCCGTAGTGGACGCTCTCGGCGAATCCCGAGCGGACGACCTCGGCGAGGGCGGCGAATTCAGGCATGGGCTCTGCTCCTTTGCTCCAGGACCCTGGCGAGCTTGGACAGTGAGGCGTTGACCCCGAGGTAGATCAGTGCCACCACCACGTAGGTCTGGATGACCAGGCCGTTGTAGGAGGCCAGGACCTTGCCCGAGTACAGGAGCTCGCCGTAGCTGACCACGAAGCCGAGCGAGGTGTCCTTGAGCAGGCCGACGGACTGGCTGACGATCGAGGGCAGCACCCTGCGGGCGGCCTGCGGCAGCACGATCATCCGCATGGTCTGGCCGCGGCTGAGACCGACCGCCAGACCGGCCTCGGTCTGGCCGCGTTCGATCGACAGGATGCCGGCGCGGAAGATCTCGGCGAAGGCCGCCGCGTTCGACACCGTCAGCGGCACCACGAGCTTCCAGAACAGCGGAAGGTCGAGCCCGTACTTGGGCAGCGCGAACAGCACCACGTAGACCAGCAGCAGCGCGGGGATGACCCGTACGACCTCGACGTAGGCGGCAGAGGGGACGCGCAGCCAGCGTCGCTCCGACAGCCTGCCGAGAGCGAGCACCAGGCCGAGGGCCATCGACAGCGCCGCCGACACGACGGCGGCCAGCGCGGTGGACCACAGCCCGTCGAGCAGGTAGCGCCACATGGGCCAGGTGGCGTACGGCTGCCAGCGCTCGGGAGCCAGCTGCCCGTTGGCGGCGAACTGGCGGACGGCGAGCGCGGCGAGCGCGAGCGCGGCCAGGACACCGACGACCGTGGCGATCCTGATCCTGCGCCTGGCGCGCGGTCCCGGCTCGTCGAACAGCAGACTGCTCATCGGACCATCACCAGCCGCCGCTCCAGACGGCCCGTCACGAAGCCGACGCCGGAGGCGATGAGCGCGTATATCAGGCCCACGCCCACGAAGATCGGGATGGGCTGGGCCTCCACGAGGTTGATCCTTTTCGCCTCTTCGGTCAGGTCGACCACGCTGATCGCGCCGGCCAGCAGGGTGTTCATGGTGAGCGCGATGATGATGTTGCCGAGCGGCTGCACGACCGTGCGCAGCGCCTGGGGCAGGATGACGTACCACAGCGACTGCCTGAACGTCAGCCCGAGCGCTCTGGCCGCCTCACCTTGGCCCTTGCCGACCGAGTTGACGCCCGAGCGCAACGCCTCGGCGATGTAGGCCGCCTCGTAGATGGAGATCACCACGATCGCGGTGACCAGCGGCTCGGCCTTGATCCCGATCTCGGGCAGACCGAAGAAGGCCAGCACGAGCAGGACCAGCAGCGGGAGATTCTGGAACGCCTCCACGTAGGCGGTGCCGAGGGCGCGCAGCACGCCCACCGGGCTCACCCGCATGGCGGTGACCAGCACCCCGAGCACCGCCGCGCCGAGGAACGACGCGACGGTGAGCTGGAGCGTCACGACCAGTCCCTGCCAGATCACAGGCAGGTGGTCCAGCAGGACGGACATCAGGAACCCGGCACCGAGCCGATCTGCGGCGGGGCGGGGGCCTCACCCTGGACGACCGTGCCGATGGAGTTCTTCCACACCTGCTGCCAGACGCCGGCGCTCTGCGTCTTCTTCAGCCAGTCGTTGACGAACGTCTTGAACTGCTCGTCGCCGTGCTTGAGGCCGATGCCGTAGGGGTCCTGGGTGAAGGGGTTGCCGACCACCTCGATGGACGGGTCCTTCTTGGCGTTGGCGATCAGCAGCGTCTCGTCCTGGACGTAGGCGACGCCCCTGTCCTGCTTGAGCGCCTGCATGCACTCGGGGTCGCTGCCGAAGGTGACGATCTCGGCCTTCGGAGCCAGCTTCTTGATCGCGGCGATGGCCGGGGTGTTGGCGCCCGCGATGACCTTCTTGCCGTTGAGGTCCTCGGGCTTGGCGATGCCCGTGGTGCCCTTCTTCACGGCGATCGTGAGGCCGGAGGTGTAGTACGGGCCGGCGAAGGCGACCTGCTCGGCCCGCTCAGGGGTGATCGTGTACGTCTGGAAGACGACGTCCACGGTGCCGTTGCCGAGCAGCGCCTCACGCGTCTCCGAGGCGGAGTTGACGATCTTCACCTTCGGCTCGCCGATGATGTACTTCGCCAGCGCCTTGCCCATGTCGGCGTCGAAACCCTCGATCTCGCCGCTGACCGGGTTCTGCTGGGACAGCAGCGGTGCGTCGAGCGAGCCGCCGACGATGAGCTCGCCGCGCTTCTTGATCTTTTCCATCGTCGAGCCCGGCAGGATCGCGGCAGCGTCGGCGACGGGCGCCTTGGCGAGCCACTCGGCGGCGGCGGGCTTCGCCTCTCCTGGTACGGCGGGGCTGCCTGAGGTGTTCGTGCTGGAACAGGCGGCGAGGCCGAGGAGCGACACGGCGACGACAGCGACCATCTTCTTCATGGGCACCATCCCTTGCTTTCAGTGAGTGAGCACCTTGGCCAGGAAGTCCCTGGCCCGGTCCGTCTGGGGTCGGTCGAAGAAGGCGGCGGGCGCGCCCTGCTCGACGATCTGGCCGTCGGCCATGAACACCACGCGGTCGGCGGCCCTGCGGGCGAAGCCCATCTCGTGGGTGACGACGACCATGGTCATGCCGTCGGCCGCGAGGCCGGTCATGACGTCGAGCACCTCGCCCACCATCTCGGGGTCGAGGGCGGAGGTGGGCTCGTCGAAGAGCATCACCTTGGGCCGCATGGCCAGCGCGCGGGCGATGGCGGCGCGCTGCTGCTGGCCGCCCGACAGCTGTCCGGGCAGCTTGCCCGCCTGCTCGCCGATGCCGACCCTGGCGAGCAGCTCGCGAGCGGTCCGCTCGGCCTCGGGACGGCTGACGCCGCGCACCTTCATCGGGGCGAGCGTGATGTTCTCCAGCACCGTCTTGTGCTGGAAGAGGTTGAAGGACTGGAAGACCATGCCGACGTCGGCGCGCAGCCTGGCCAGCTCGCGGCCTTCCAGAGGGGCGGGCACGCCGTCGATGACGACCTCGCCCTGCTGTGCCGTCTCCAGTCTGTTGAGGCAGCGGCACAGCGTCGACTTGCCCGAACCCGAGGGGCCGATCACGACGACGACCTCGCCGCGCGCCACGTGCAGGTCGATGTCACGCAGCACGTGGTGCTCGCCGAACCACTTGTTCAGCCCGCGTACCCGAATCATCCGACCTCCACCCGTAACGCTCGTTACTTCCTTCGATATCGAAGTCAAAGGGGACCGTATTGGATGATTTCGAGATAAGTCAACACATTGTCGTACGAAGGTAAAGCGTGGTATTCATCTGCTCATGTCTGGCAAAGAGCGGCTTCCCGTGACCGGGGCGCAGGGGGGACTGCTGCGGCTCGTCGCCACCGGCCAGGCCGAGTCCCGCGCCGAGCTGGCGCGGCTTTCCGGCCTGGCCGCCTCGAGCGTGTCGCTGCGCGTGGAGGAGCTGCTCGAGGCCAGGCTGCTGGTGGAGGAGGGGTCCGGCACCTCGCGAGGAGGGCGAAGACCGCGCAGGCTGCGGCTGGCGCCTAGCGCCGGCCTGCTGGCCGTCGCCGACCTCGGCGCCCACCACGTACGGCTCGGCCTGCTCGACCTCAGCGGGACGCCGCTCGCCGTGGAGGAGAGGGCCTGTGACATAACGGCAGGCCCTGAGACGGTGCTCGACTGGATGGCCGACGCCTTCGACGACCTCCTGCGCACGCACGCTCCCCCAGGGGTGCCGCTGCGCGGCGTGGGGACCGGCATCCCCGGGCCCGTCGATCCCGCCTCGGGTCGCGTGGTCGGGCCCTCCCGCATGCCGGGGTGGAACAACTACCCGGTCGCCGACCAGCTTGGCGCCCGCTACGACCTGCCGGTGCTCGTGGAGAACGACGCCAACCTCATGGCCGTCGGCGAGGCCCGATCGTGGCCGGGCTCGGACAACCTCATGGTGCTCAAGGCGGGCACCGGCATAGGGTGCGGCGTGATCGTCAACGGCCGGCTGCACAGGGGAAGGGGCGCGGCTGGCGACATCAGCCACGTCAGGGTCCGCACCGACTCCTCTGTCATGTGCGCGTGCGGCCACCCCGACTGCCTGGAGGCGTACGCCAGCGGCGCCGCGCTCATGGCGGCGCTGGCCGAGGCGGGCGTCGCGGTGGACAGGCCCGCCGACATCGTCGGCCTGGTCAACGACGCGGTGCCGGAGGCGACCAGCCAGGTGCGCAACGCCGGGCGGCTGATCGGCGAGGTTCTCACCGTCCTCGTCAACTTCTTCAACCCCGACGTCATCGCGGTCGGGGGGAGCCTGTCGGCGGCCGAGCCCCTGATCGCGGCGATCAGGGCGGCGGTGTACGAGCGCTGCCTGCCGCTGGCCACCCGCGACCTGGAGATCGCCCCGGCCCGCGCGGGCCAGGACTCCGCGCTGCTGGGAGCGGGCGCTCTCCTGCTCGACGCGGTGCTCTGACGTCCTCGCCGACCGGTCAGACGGTCAGCGGCACCTTGTGGATCTCGTCGGCCGGGTGTCCGGCCCGCTGGTGGATGCGCTGGACGGCCTCCGCGTCGGGCGCCTCCGACAGGCAGTAGACCACGCCCTGCTCAGGGTCGGCCCACGCGTGCTCGAAGGCCACCCCCTCCTCGCTCTGTATCGCGAGGTCGGCGTCGTGCGCCTGCCTGAGCTGCTCGTCGGTGATGCCCATCATGCCGTGATGGACGTCCATGAACTTCGCCATGGCTTCCTCCCCAGAGGGCTGTGCCGATCATTCTCAGCGTAGGTCGCTCCCTGACCGCCCGACCCCAAAACTTCGCCAAAGAGGGCGCCTCTCCCCCTGTCCCGCGCACGCCTTCGCCACGGGCCGGTCGAGGGGGTGCTCCCTGCTGGTCACCGGAGATCGCCGCCGTGTACACTTCCTTACTGTTGATCTACGCGAGGAGGTGAGCCCCATGACCATGTTCCGGTCCGCACGGGCGCTCCTTGCCGCTGTGTCTGTCTGACCAGCGGTTCAGGAGCGTCGAACACTCCTGAACGAAGGAATCATGACAGTCAACGCTTTTCGCATCTCCGTGTCCGACGACGTGCTCGCCGACCTGCGTGCCCGTCTGGAGCGCACCCTCTTCACCACCGCGTCCGACTCCGCCTTCTGGGCGGCGGGGGTCGACCCCGGCTACCTGCGCGAGCTGGTCGCCTACTGGGCCGACGGCTTCGACTGGCGCGAGGCTGAGGCGTCGCTCAACGCCTTCCCCCACTACGTCGCCGAGGTGGCGGGGCGGCAGGTGCACTTCGTCCACCTGCGCGGCAGCCGTACAGAAGGCGGGCCCGCGCCGCTGCCGCTGGTGCTGACCCATGGCTGGCCCAGCAGCTTCGTCGAGATGCTGCGCGTCGCGCCGCTGCTGGCCGACCCCGACGATCCCGCGGACGCCTTCGACGTGGTCATCCCCTCGCTGCCCGGCTTCCTGTTCTCGGAGCTGCCTCGGGAGCCGTTCACCCGCAGGGGCGTCGCGGAGATCTGGCACTCGCTCATGACCGAGGCCCTCGGCTACGAGCGCTTCGGCGCGTTCGGCGGGGACATCGGCGGCGGCGTGACGCAGTGGCTCGGCGCCCTGTATCCGGGCGAGGTGGCCGGGGTGCACGTCACCTCTGCCGTGCTCACGACCGACTTCAGCCAGTCGCCCGCCACCCCCGAGGAGCAGGCCTATCTCGACGGGCTCGCCGCCTACGACCTCAGGGACCAGGGCTACAGCGAGATCATGTGGACCAGGCCCGACACGATCGCCGCCGCCCTGATGGACTCACCGGCCGGGCTGGTCGCCTGGATCATCGACAAGTACCGCGACTGGAGCGACTGCGACGGCGACCTGGAGACCCGCTGGGACAAGGACACGATCCTGACCGTCGCCACGCTCTACTGGGCCACCGGCACGATCGGCTCGTCCTTCCGCCAGTACTACGACTACCCGCACAACAAGCCCGTCCCGCCCATCACCGTGCCCTCGGCGATCACCCTGAGCAACGAGCCCGCCTACGCGAACCTGCCCAGGAGCCTGCCCGAACGCGTCTGCACCGACCTGCGCCACTGGAGCACGCCGGGGCGCGGCGGCCACTTCATGTCGCATGAGGAGCCCGAACAGGTCGCCCGCGAGCTCAGGACGTTCTTCGGCCCGCTGAGGCGCCAAGTCTGATCGCTCCCCCGCCGGGCGGCCGTACCTCTGACCGCCCGGCGGGTCGCCGATCACCCGGCGCGTCGGGGGCGTGAGGCTGAGCGCCCGGCGGGTCGCCGACCATCCCGCCCCACGCCTGAGGTGCGACCCTCGGACGCGGAAGCCCTACGAGGGCCAGGCGTCCGGCGAGCGGTAGTGGTTGCGGTGGCCGGCCTCCAGGACAGCGTGCAGGGAGGCGACATGCGTGGTGTCCTGCGGAAGGTCCAGCCGCCGCAGGAGGGCGAGGGCCGCCTCGGGCTCGAGGCCGCCGTAGACGTCGTGGTAGCTGCCGAGCAGTCCTGTGAACAGCGCGGGGTGGAGCTCGGGCAGCGTGGCCACCGCCTGATAGACGGGGTGCTTGGTCTCCCACGGCACCGGGCCGGAGATCTCCAGGACACGCCGCGCCCTGCGGAACAGCGGGTCCACGGTCAGCTCGCGGAGCCTGCCGTGGGCCCGCAGTGTCTCGACCTCGTCACCCAGCACCTCGCCGAACGCGGCCGCCGCCGTGGCGCGGTCCTCGAACCAGTCGACCCACAGCGAATAGGTGATGGGCTCGGCCGGTCGGGACGCCTCCAGCCGGCGGCGGTAGGCGGCCCACAGCGCCCCCGCCTCCCTCGGGTCGCGCCCTTCCAGGACGAAGCCGATCTCGCACGTCACCCAGTAGTCGTCGAGAAGGTCGAGGAGGCCGAGGGCCAGGCGCAGCCTGCCGTCCTGGTCGAGGTCGGGGTCCTCCAGCGCCAGGCGCGTCCAGGTGTGGGCCACCTCGTTGGCCGTCAGCCGCTCCTGCGGCTCCTCGCCACTGGTCCAGGAGCCGTCGCCTACCGGGACGACTCCGTCCTCCGCCAGCCAGCGCCGCGCGTACTCCGCCATCTCCTCGTTCACATCGCACAGTGTGGGTCACCGAGGAACGCTTTCACAAACGCGATTATCCCGATATTTCACTGCCAGTCGAACGGCGAACGCGGAATGGAGCCCCCATTCGGCTGACATTCTCCTGAATCTGCGATCTCATATTCCCGCCGGCCCCTCAGGGATCTTCACGGGAACAAGGAGAGCCATATGGCACATTCGCGGAGAATCGCGGGAATCGCTGTCGCCTTGACGGCGGCGACCAGTCTCGGAGTCGTCGCCGCAGCTCCGGCGGGGGCCACGCCACCTCAGGACCCACGAGAGGTGCAGATCACCCGCTTCCTCGGCGAGCAGCGCCTGCCGCACAGGATGCCATTCGAGGGAACCACTGTCGGCGGCCTTTCCGGTATCGACAGGGATCCCCGTACGAATACCTGGTATTTCATCTCCGACGACCGCTGGCGATACGATCCTGCCCGCTTCTACACCGGCCGCCTCGATATCGACAGGGCGACCGGAGAATTCACCGGAGTGAGCGTCACAGGGGTCACCACTCTGCTGCGTCCCGACTCCACCCCCTATCCCGGCTACGGCCAGCCCGAGTCGGCCGATCCCGAGACGATCCGCTTCGACCGGCGCAGCGGGCAGCTGCTGTGGGGCCACGAGGGCGACAGGCCCGACGCGAACAACCCCACGGTTCCGGTGTCGCAGCTGTTCGTCCGCAGGATCGACCGTGAAGGCAGGCACCTCGGCGAGCTCCCCCTTCCCCGCAACCTCAGGATGACCGAGACCACCAGCGGCCCCCGCCGTAACTTCGGGTTCGAGGGTCTGGCCATCGCGCCACGGACCGTCGCCGCCATCACGGAGGGCCCACGCCACGAGGACGGCGAGCCGCCGACCGTCCGGCACGGCGCGCCCACGCGCATCACCGTCTGGAGCCGCTCGGGCCGGACCCTCGGGCAGTTCGTCTACCCGCTCGACCGGCTGCCCGCCGAGCCGGTCCCGCAGGGCGGCCACTCCGACAGCGGCGTCTCCGAGATCCTCGCGATCGACGACGACCGCCACCTGGCCCTCGAACGCTCCTGGATCGAGGGCGTCGGCTACCGGGTCAAGCTGTACGAGATCGACCTGCGCGGCGCCACGAACGTGCTCGGCAGGGACAGCCTGCAGACCCGCAGGCCGTACCGGCCGGTGGCCAAGCGCCTGGTCACCGACCTCAGCACGCTGCGTCCGCCGGTGCAGAACCTGGAGAGCCTGGCATGGGGGCCGCGCCTGGACACGGGCGAGTGCACGCTCGTGATCGGCTCCGACGACAACTTCGACAGCGCGGAGGCCACCCAGTTCCTGGCGTTCGCCGCCCGGGGCTGCTGACCGGCTCCCTGACACGGGAAGGCCCTGGAGCCGGGCCGGTGGGCCCGGCTCCAGCGCCTCCAGGAAGGCCACACCAGGGTCGGCGGCAGCCTCCATGGCGGTGTTGTTTGCACGCGGCTTCCCTGGAATTTATGCATTCCTTATGTCCGGCGAGTTTCGACACCTATTTGTGAAGGTGGCGAAGCAGATATTTGGGCGGCGCGCTCAGCGCATGACCTGAGCGGCAATCCCCCACGACCGGAGTTCCCCCGGCGGGCAATTCCCGCTGTTTTCAGGTGGCCGTTCCGTACGCCCGCGGAAAGGCGCCGGCCGGGGCATCGCCACGTGCGCGTCTCGGCGGAGGAGAGCGCGCCTTCCCCTGCCAGGGTGAGCAGCGACAGGAGCCGCGCCGCCGCCACGGCGGGGTCACACGGACGCGGGCCGGCCGGACAGCGAGAGCCGCGCCGGCCTGTCCGCCGACGCTCCGCCGAGCGGGCTCGACATGCGCCCCCGGACGGCCTCGATCAGGCCGAAAGAGCGGGCGACCTGGGGATATGTCAGCCGGCGCAGCGCGCCTGAGCGCGCACCGCAACCGACCTGGCCCCTCCGGCAGGCCAAGAAGGTCGCGAGGTATCCGGCCTGGGGCAGACTCACCGACCCCGCCCGCGGCAGCGAGGTTCACACCAGCGCCTGACCAGGCGCGGACCTGCCCGGTCCACGATCGTTAGCACTCTCTGACGACCATGACAACTGCACATATAACCAGCCACCCACCAACAACACACCCACACTAGAGCCCTCCCGTCAAAACTGCCCCAACAAAGGAACTGCACGGACAAAGATCCGATTTTGGGTGCTAGCGTCCCATTTCAGAGAGCGAAAAGGAAAGGGGGCAACAATCATGATTCCTATGAAGCTCTTGCCGGTCCGCGCCGACCACTGGTGGGGCGGAGGTTGGGGCGGCTGTGGCCGTCGTCGCTGGTGGGGTCGCAGGAGGTTCGGCTGCGGCTGCCGCAGGCGGTGGTGGTGGTAGCAACGCCGCGTGAGAGTCGGCGGGCTTTCCGCCGGCTCTCATTCCAACCGGGGGCGAGCGGGGAACCGCTCGCCCCCTCCACGTCCATTCGTAAGACGTTCGCCGAGTTCTGGCCGAACACCAAGGGTCTGCGCTGGCTGTTCGTCTGCGGCATGATCCTCGCGATCGTGGCGGCGCTGTGCGAGGTCGCGGTGATCGCGCTGTTCGGCTACATCACCGACAAGGTGCTCACCACGGGCGACCTGAGCGCGTTCTGGGCTCCGGCACTGGGCTGGCTGGGGCTGACCGCCGTGGCGGGCGGTGTCGCCTTCGCCGGCACCATGACGACGGCCCTCGGTTCCGAACGGTTCCTGCTGCGGCTGCGCGACCGGGTCTTCGGCCACGTCCAGCGGCTCACACCCGACTATGTCGACAACCGGCGCCTGGGCGACCTCATGGCCAGGCTCACCGACGACATCGAGGCCATCGAGCAACTGGTCGGATCCGGGCTGGTCAAGGTCTTCACCACGGTGGCCACCGTCATCTTCTTCTCCGCGGCGGCCTTCTTCATCAGGTGGGATCTCGCGCTGGTCACCATGGCGCTGATCCCTGCCTTCCTGCTGGTCTCCAAGGTGTTCGCCTCCAGGTTCAGGACGGCGGCGGCGCGCGAGCGGCTCAGCAACGGCATGATGAACAGCGTCATCGAGGAGGGCCTGTCCAACCAGGCCCTGGTCCAGGCCTACAACCGGCAGGAGGCGGAGGCGCGCCACCTGCACAGGGAGGGGCGCACGTGGCTGCGGGCCAACATGACGCAGGCCCGGCTGTCGGGTCTGTACGGGCCCGCCGTACAGGTGCTGGAGACGGTCTGCCTGATCGTCATCATCGGCTTCGGCGCGTGGGAGATCGCGCAGGGCAAGCTCACCCTGGGCGGGCTGCTGGCCTTCGCCGCCTACCTGGCCTATCTCTATCCGGCGGTGCAGTCTCTCGGTGAGATCGCGCTCACGGTGTCGGAGGCGGCCGCGGGCTCCGACCGCGTCATGGAGGTCCTGGGCACCGAGCCCACGGTCACCGACCGGCCCGGCGCGGTCGATCTGAAGGAGCGAGGTCCTGGGCGGGTGGAGTTCGCCTCGGTGGGCTTCACCTATCCATCGCGCAGGCAACCGGTGCTGCGCGGGCTGTCCTTCACCGTCGAGCCCGGTGAGGTGCTGGTGTGCACGGGGCCGAGCGGCTCGGGCAAGTCGACGATCACGAAGTTGCTCATGCGCTTCTACGATCCCGACTCCGGCGCCGTCCTGCTGGACGGCACCGACATCCGCGAGCTGACCAGGCACTCGCTGCGCGACCACGTCACGCTCCTGCAACAGGAGAACCTGCTGTTCTCGGGAACGGTCAGGGACAACATCGCCTACGGCCGCCCCGACGCCTCGCAGGAGGACGTGGTCCGCGCCGCCACCCTGGCGGGGGTGCACGACTTCGTGATGGCGCTGCCCAAGAGGTACGACACGCGGATCGGGGCGCGGGGGCGGCTGCTGTCCGGCGGTCAGCGGCAGCGCCTGGCGATCGCGAGGGCGATCCTGCGGGACACGCCCGTGCTGGTGCTCGACGAGCCGATGACGGGGCTGGACGAGAAGACGGCGGCCCAGATCATGGAGCCGCTGCGGGTGCTCATGGCGGGCAGGACCACCATTCTCATCACCCACGACCTCAGGCACGTGCCCGTGGACGCCCGGGTGATCGCACTCGAGCCCCTCACGCGCGCCGCTCCCCTGCGGATCCGGCACGCGCAGGGTCTCAGGCGCGGAAGGGGGTCGATCACGGGCGCATGACCCGCGCGGCCGCGCAGCTCCGCTCAGTTCCCAGGCGGTCTGCGCGGCCGCGCGCTGCTCGGCAAGGGATGAGTCGCGTGCCGGGACAAATCGCAACTCACTCTCACCACATGCAACTCATTGCGAAATGACGCAAGCGTCATCCATGATGCGAGGGTCACGGTGCTGAGTGTGCGAAGGTGAGGACGAGGCGATGGCTGGGTTACGGGCACGCGCGCGACGGGCGGTCGCCAAGGTGGTCGCGGGCATGGTGGCAGGCGTGATGGCGGGCGCCGCGCTCGCCCTGCCGTCCGCGCCGCCGGCGGCCGCGCGGGGCGAGGAGCTCCTGCGCGCGGACTTCACCGGCGGCATGGCGGGATGGCGGGCCGTGACCGGCTCGCTGTCGGAGTGGACGACCGCCGAGGGGCGCGCGACGGTGGACACCAGAGGGCAGACCTCCGGCCGCTACCTGACCCTCGATCCCAGGCTCGACCTGCCCGAGAACTACGAGGTCACCGCCCGCGTCAGGGTCGAGGCGACAGGCGGGGCGAGCAGCAGGCCCTTCAACCTCATCACCGACTGGGCCGACCCCGCCGACGTGCGCGCCGCCAACCTCGCCGCCCAGGTGATGCCCGGCGGCGGGATCACGGTGGCCAGGCCGCTGGCCACCACCACTGTCTGCTCGGGCCCGGGGCCGCTGGTCGTGCAGGGCGACTGGTTCGACCTCACCGTACGCAGGGCTCGCGGCGTCGTCGTGGTGGAGATCGCGGGCGAGCGCGTGGCGAGCGTGGCGGCGCGTGAAGGGTCGGGAACGATCGGCATCGGCGTCTACCTGGCCAAGATCTCGATCGACTCCCTGGTGGCGCGCACGCTGCCGCAGATCCCCTCCGACCACCCCGCCCAGCCCGGCGGGTGCTCGTGGAGCGCGGCCGCCAAGCTCGTCATGGTCAACCAGAGCGGCTACGACCTCGAGGGGCCGAAGCGGTTCACCGCGCCGAAGGCGGCCGACGGCACCGCCTTCACCGTCGTCGACGAGGACGGCGCGGTCCGCTTCTCCGGGGCCGTGAGGGGCGGGGTCGGCGACTTCACCGCCTTCCGCCCGGCGGACGCGGGGCCGTACAGGGTGGTGGTGGAAGGCAGCGGGAGCTCCTTCGACTTCGGCATCGGGCCCGCGTGGACCTTCCGCGTCGCCTACCGGCGGGCCATCGAGTTCATGAGCGGCACCCGCTGCTACTTCGGCGACGCGGGTGTGTCGTGGGCCGGGTTCAACGCCTCGCAGTGCGGCTGGAGCGTGATGTGGCGCGACGGCGACACCTACTCCTTCGAGATCCCCACGCTCGTCGACCTGTACGCCGCCAACCCCTCGGCCTTCGAGGGGCTGCGTCTCGACACCGCCGTGTACAAGGGCCTGCGCCATCCGCTGCCGGCCGACGCCCCCGAGATCGTACGGCTGATCGCCTGGGGCACCGAGATGCTGCTCGACGCCAGGGTCGACACCACCCTGTGGAAGGAGCAGCTCGCCTCCTTCCTGGCCGCCTACCCCGACCTGTCGCCCTGGGTGCCGCGAGCCCTCTACGAGGAGGTTCGCGACTACCTGTTCCCGATCTGGGGTCAGCAGGAGCGCGGCAGGTTCAACTCCCCCTACGACTACACCGCGCACACCGGTGACCTGTTCCAGACCTACACCCAGCTCGGCACCGGCAAGGGCGAGTTCCCTCCCGGCCACTCCATCAGGCCGAACCTCGACATGTACGAGGTGGCGCTGCGCGAGGGCCGGACGGACGCGGGCCGCTACCTGGCCGCCGCCACGGCCAACGCGCGCTGGATCGTGGACAACCTCGACTGGGCCGACCCGCGCACGACGAAAGGACAGCGGCAGTCGGAGTACGTCACCGTCCCGTCCCTGGTGCGCTTTCTGACCGAGTATCCGGGGCACGCCCCCTCAGGTCTCCTGGCGAAGATCGAGGCATGGGCGCGCACCGCCGTCGACCGCTCGGGCAACCTCTGGGACTTCAGGAAGTACTCCGCCGACCGGTGGACGATCCCGTCGTTCAGCGGCGGCGGCACGGGCAGCGACCCCAACGAGACGGGCAACGTCGCAGGGTTCGCCGCTCCGGCGCTCGCCGCGGCAGGGGTCGTGCGCGACCCGAGCCTGGCCGCCAGGCTGCGCGAGGTGGCGGCGGCCCACGTGGACAACATCTTCGGGCGCAACCCCACCGGCAGGCACGCGACCTACCGCGCGACCACGGAGCGATGGGGCTTCGAGGGGGCCGACCTCGGCTGGTTCAGCGAGTACCAGGGCGGCGTCGGCATGCTGCAGGGCGTGCCAGGGGTGCTCGACGGCTCGCCGAAAAACGGGCACTACCCCTTCAACCCCGCTGTCGGCAACATCGGCCACACCGAGGGCTGGGTCTCGTTCAACACCGCGTGGAACGCCTCCCTCGCCTGGCTGGCCGCCGACCGTACGGCGGTGCGCCTGCTCGGCCCCGAGGGCGCGCCGGTCACCAGGGTGCAGCCGGACTCCCCCGTCACCGTCGAGCTCACCGCGCCGCTCAACCTCACCGCGGGGGCCCTCGACAGCGCCGAGGTCGAGGTGCGCGTCGGCGACGAGGTGGTCGAGGTGACGGTGAAGGAGAGCGCCCCCGACGCCGCCACCCTGCGCGGCGTGATCACGCCCTCGCAGCTGGGCGCCTCACCTGGCGAGGTGCTCGTCGCCTCCTACGGTCACGGCGACTTCGCCCGCTCGGTCCGCGCCCCCGTCACCGCGTGCGCGCGGGACTCCGCGCCGACGGTCGTCGTCGGGGAGGCCGACTCGGGCGTGCCCAACGCGGAGGACCCGCAGGGGTGCTCCCTGGCCCAGCGGCTCGGGCTCGACAGGACCTGGCCCGACCACGGGAGCCTGGTCTCCTACGTCGCCCGCGAGTCGCGAGCACTGGCCGCTGAGGGGCTCCTCACGGCGGCGCAGCGCGCCAGGCTGATCTCGACGGTCGCGGGGAGCTGACCGCGTCTGCCGTCACCGCTCTCGCCGGGCCAGCGGCTGCCAGCCGAGGCCGGCGAGAGCGGGCGACCAGTCCAGCACCCGCCGTTCGTGGTCGCCGGTGATCGTGTAGGCGGCGTGGCCTGGCTCCGCGCGTTCGAGCGCGGCGAGGAAGGCGGCGGCCACGTCGCTTCCCGCGGTGACCACGTCGTGGTGCTCGCCCCCGTAGGCGTGCCACTCCTCGTCGGGCATGGGTCCGACCAGCCGCAGGACGGTGACCGCGAGCCCGTGCTCCACCGCCGCCGCCTCGCACACCTGCTCGCCGAGCCGCTTGGTGAGGCCGTAGGCGTCGGTCGCGTCGGGTTCGGGGCTGGAGGTGTAGTCGCGTGCGGTGTAGTCGGTGAAGACCGACATGCTGCCGGCGTAGACGGCCCGCCGCACCCCTGCCGCGGCGCAGCCCTGGAGGGTCACGTAGGTCCCCGTCACGTTGGCCGCGAAGTGGCTGGCCACCCACTCGGGCCCCTCACGCCAGCCCGTCTTGCGCCCCATGGCCAGGTAGACGACGGCGTCCTGGCCCTCGGCCGCCCGCTCGACCGCGCCCGGATCGGTGACGCTGCCGTGGAAGAACTCGCTGCCGTGGAAGGGCTCGTCACGGGGAGGGCTGAGGTCCATGACGCGGACCGTGTGGCGGGTGGCGAGCACGGGCACCACGAGCCTGCCCACGGCTCCCGACCCGCCCGCCACGAGCACCCGCACCTCACGCCTCCGCTTCGGCCGCGAAGGCGCGGGCGAACTCCAGCGCTCTGCCGTACGCGGTCGCGACGATCTTCTCCCCCAGCTCCTGGCCCGCCAGGCGGGCGTCGCCGAGCGCGCCGCCCGCCGACAGCGCGTCGTAGACGAGCGGCAGGTCCACCCTCGGCGCGGGCGGCGCGGCATGCGGCAGGACGGGGAGCGCGGGGTCGGGCGGCCCGATCCGGTCCGCGCGGACGACCTGAGGCGCCAGCGCCATCGCCACCGACGTCTCGCCCTCGCAGGCGTGGCCGTATCGCTCGCTGCCCATCAGGTCCTGGATGAGATCGCCCGCCAGCGTCGCCCACATGACGTGAGCCATGATCACCCCGTGGTCGCGCCGCAGCTCGCGTCCGGCGAGCCTGACCGCGTCGACGTTACCGCCGTGGCCGTTGACCACGAGGATCCTGCGCAGCCCCGCCGCCGCGAGCGACTCGGCCACGTCGCGCAACACGCCCAGCAGGGTCGCGGGCCTGAGGGTGAGAGTGCCCGCGAACGGCAGGTGATGCTCCGACAGCCCGTACGGCAGGCCGGGGCAGAGCACCGCCGCATGGCCGAGGTCGGCGGCGAGCCTGCGGGCGAAGGAGTCGGCGATGGCGAAGTCGGTGTCGTAGGTGAGGTGCCTGCCGTGCTGCTCGGTCGAGCCGAGGGGCAGGATGGCGATCCTCGCCCTGGCGAGGGCCTCGTCGATCTCGTCGGTGACCATCCGCGCGAGTTCGTTCACCTGGTTCCTCCATGTGTTCTGACAGGGTGCCGGTTCATGGCGCGTTCCGGGCGAGGCCGTCGAGCACCCGCATCGCGGGCAGGACGTCGTCGACCGTGCAGGCGGGCCGCCGCCCCCGCGTGATCGCGGTGACGAAGTCGCGGTCCTGGCGGGCGAGCCCTTCGCGCTCCATGCGGTCGCCGTCGCCGCGGTCGACGAGGACGCCGTCGTGGTCGCGCAGCGCGCCTCCCGACAGGTGCAGGGTGCGGTCCTCGGCGATGATCGTCAGGTCGCGCACGGCCAGGCGCGAGTGATAGGAGAGGGCGATCGTGGCCAGCCCGCCCCCTGGCGCGCGGAGCACGGCCGCCACGTCCATCGGCTTCCCGCTGCCCTGCCACGGCTCGCCGCGCGCCCCTCGCACGACGACCGCCCCCGAGGCGTCGCCCCCGCGCTCGCGGGCGGACTCGGCGCCGAGGAACCACAGGGCCGCGTCGACGGTGTGCGCCCCGTGGTGCCACAGGACGTCGTCGCCCCAGTCCCTGGGGCGGCCCTCCATCCCGAGATCGCGCTGGCGCATCATCAGCGTGCGGGCCACGACGTGCGTCACGCGCAGCTCGCCCGCCTCGACCAGCTCACGGACGGCGAGGTAGGGCGCGCAGTGGCGCAGCGTGTGCGCGACGGCCAGTCGCCTGCCGGTCCGCGCGGCGGTCCTGGCCAGCGACTCTGCCTCGCCCAGGCTGAGCGCCACGGGGATCTCGCACAGCGTGTGGAGCCCGGCGCGCAGGGCGGCCTCCGCCTGTGCGGCGTGGTAGGCGTGCGGCGAGGCGATGACCACGGCGTCGAGCCCCGGGTGGGCGAACAGGTCGCCGGCGGTCGCGTGGACGGCGGGCGGACCGTGGCCGGGCGTGGCGTGGGCCTCGGCGAACGCCGTGGCCTGCTCGCGGTCGGGCCCCGCGACGGCCGCCAGCACCGCGCCCGCCTCCGCCAGCGCGTCCGCGTGCCGTCCGGCGATGCCGCCGGGGCCGACGATGCCCACGCGCACGCTCATGGGGCGAGCCCGAACAGCTCGCGGGCCGCGCCGCCGAGGATCTGCCGCTGGTCGTCCTCGGTGAGGTAGGGCCGCTCGAGGACGTGCCTGACGGCGGCGGCGTAGTCGCCCGGTGCGGGGTCGGGCCTGTTCCAGTCGCCGCTCCAGGTGATCCTGCGCGCGCCGTACGCGGCGACCGTCTCGCGCAGGTACGGGTCGGCGTCGGGATACGGGTACGGCGTGCCGCTGTTGGCGTGGAAACCGCCCCACATGGTGTAGGTCAGGGGGCGGGCCGCGAGGGCCAGGAAGCGGTCGAAGGCGGCGCGGTCGGCGTCGGGGTAGGTGGTGAAGCCGACGTGTTCCAGCCGTACGGGCAGCTCCGGCAGTTCGGCGAGCAGAGCGGCGAAGCGCGGGCTCGCGATGTCCTCCAGCGGCCCCCTCACGCTGGCGACCAGCCCCTCGGCGGCGATCGCCCGCCAGAGCGCCAGCGGGTCGGGGCCGGGTGAGCGGGTCTCGGCCCACAGCCTGACGCCCCTGACCAGGCCGGTCGCGGCGAGCCGCGCGACGTGCGCAGGGGCGCCGTGGGTGTCGGCCTCGACCATCGCGACGGCGGCGAACCTGCCGGGGTGCGCGGCGACGAGGCCGGTGAGGTAGGAGTTGTCGGCGTTGCCGATGAACTGGACGAGGACGGCGCCCTTCACCCCGGTCTGCGCCATGGCGGGCAGGTAGTCCTCGATCGGCGGGTACTTCCACCTGCCGACGTGCACGTGCGAGTCCACGATCACCGGTCGGCCACCCTGACCATGGCCTGGGTCCCGCGCTCGCCGCCGTGCGCGGCGCGCACCCGCTCGGCCAGCTCGGCCACCCGGTCGGTGCCGGGCATCGGCAGTTCGCCCGCCGCCTCGCGGATCAGGCCCAGATCCTTCGTGAAGTGGTCGAGCTTGAAGCCGGGCTCGAGGTCGCCTTCGGCCAGGCGTGACCACAGGTAGTCCAGCAGAGGGGAGCCCGCCACGCCCGGCCTGACCGACTCGCGGACCCTGCCGACGTCGAGCCCGCCGTGCACCGCCAGCGCGTACGCCTCGCAGGCGGCCAGCGTCGCCCCCGCCACGAGCGTCTGGTTGACCAGCTTGGCCAGCTGTCCCGAGCCAGGCGGCCCGTGGTGGACGACGGTCGATCCCATGAGCTCCAGCAGCGGCCTGACGCGCTCGAAGGCGGCGGGGTCGCCGCCCACCATGATCGACAGGGTGCCCGCCCCCGCACCCGCGGGGCCGCCGCTCACCGGGGCGTCGAGCACGGCCACGCCCCTGCGCTGCCCCTGCGCCGCCCATGTCCTGGCCAGGGCGGGGGCGGTGGTGGAGCAGTCGACGACGACCGTGCCGGGAGCCGCGCCCTCCAGCACCTCGGCCATGACCTCGGAGGGGAAGGGCAGCATCGTGATCACCACCTCCCCCTTCACCTCCGCGACCGTCGCCGCCGCGCTCGCGCCCAGCTCCACCAGCGGGCCCGTACGGCCGGCCGTGCGGTTGTGCGCCGTCACCCGATGCCCCGCCCCGAGGAGGCGCCGGGCCATCGGCTCGCCCATCAGGCCGGTACCGATCCATCCCACATGCATGGTCAACGACTCTACGGTCCGAACGGCCGAAAGAAAAGACATAGGTCAGAGGATTCCCGGTCGCGCCGGGCCCGGCACGATGTGCCCCTGGCGCACCTGGACGAGGTGGCCGGGCAGGCCGTCGTTGGCGCGCGGAGCGTACTGGCGGCTGTTGTACTCGAAGGCCGGCCAGTCGAGCGGCAGGGCCGCGGCCAGCCTGGCCGAGTGCGCCAGCGCCACGTCCACGGCGGTGAGGTCCTGGACGGTGACACGCAGGCCGTGGTCGCGGGCGTGGGCCAGGCTCCTCATCGCCAGGCTCTGCCCCCTGGCGGCCTTGACCACCAGGCCGCTCCAGCCCTCCTCGGTGAGGCGGGGCAGGTCCCGCTCGGCGGCCAGGCTCTCGTCGGCGAGCACGGGCAGCCTGTCGGCGATCCTCCTCATGCCGTCGGGGTCGGGCGGCGCGTCCCTGGGAAGAGGCTGCTCCAGGTAGGTGAGGGCCTCCCACGCCGGGCTCGCGCGCAGGATGTCGAGCAACTCCACGACGGCCGAGGTCTCGGCGTAGCCCTCGTTGGGGTCGAGCGAGATCGTGTGGTGGCCGCCGGGGCTCCTGCGCAGGACGCGGTGGACGTCGGCGACCCTGCGGGCGTCCGTGACCGGGTCCTGCCCCGTGAGCTTGACCTTGACGTGGGTGATGCCCTCGGCGCGCAGCCACGCCCGCAGCGGCCTGACGGGGCCGGCCGCCCCTCCATGGTCGCGGCCTTCCCCGCCTCTGACCGACGGCTCGGGCCTGGCGCGCCGCCCTGGCGACTCCAGCGGATCACCCACCCCGACGACGTGCTGGACGGGGAGCAGGTGGCGCGGGCGGCCGAGGGCGAAGCCCTCGTAGAGCGAGGTGGCCGGACGCCTCGCCGCGCGCGCCCAGCCGTCGTGAACGGCGTTGTCGACCGCTCCCAGGGCGAGGGCCGCCGCCAGTGCGGGCATCGGCTCGCCGTCACCTCCGTCCTGCGCGCCATCCCCTTTCGGCGTCAGGCCGGCGGCGAGCTCCGCGCAGATCTGGAAGGGATCGCCGGGCCCCGTCGTGAGCGCGGTGGCCGCGAGGCGCCCGGTCAGCGCGCGCATCGCCAGGTCGCGGGCGGCCCACGACAGCCGCGACACCGGCCATGACCAGGCAACCGACAGGACGCTCGCGCCCTGTCCGCACGCCAGGCGGCCGGCGCGGTCCTCGACGGTCACCCTGACGATCGCCAGGGTGAACCTGTCGACCGTTGCGCCCGCGAGGCGTAAGGGGTGGTCGAGCTCGATGTCGCGGAAGGTGGCCGCCGCCTCGCGGATCGCTATGTCTGTCGAACGCATCTCGCCAACCTAGGACCTAGGATCTATCTTCGGAGCTACCATTGCACCACACGCAGGGAGCGCCGTGAAGATCGTGAGCTTGCCGTACGACCCGGTCGCCTCCGAGCGACGCCGCCTCGACCTGCTGGAACCGGCGCGGGTGCGCGCGCCGTACGCCCTCTGCTTCGTGCACGGCGGCGGCTGGACAGGCGGCGCCAGGGAGCAGTGGCACGAGCGGATGCGCGCGGCGGCGGGCAAGGGCACAGTGAGCGCGTCGCTCGGCTACCGGGTCGGCGGGCGGCTGGCGGAGATGACGGCGGACGTGGCCGACGGCTACCACCGCCTGAGGGGGCTGCTCGGCGAGCTGCCCGTCGCCCTGGTCGGCAGCTCGGCGGGCGCGCATCTGGCCACGCTGCTCGCCCTTGCCGGCCACCGCGAGGGCGAGGCGCCGCTGGCGTGCGTGAGCCTCAACGGGCCTGGCACGCCGTTCCCCTGGCAGGGCATGCACCCGGAGATCGGGCCGGCCGTCCAGCGGCTCGCGGAGGAGGGGGGCGACGCGGCCGACCCCGGGGCGCTCGCCCACGCCGGAGCGCCGCCCTTCCTGTTCGTCGTGGTCGGCAAGGAGCGCTTCTTCCCGCATGCCCACGTCCACGCCCTGGCCGCCCTGCTGCCCTCCGCCAGGGTCGTGACCCTGCCCGGCGCCGAGCACGGCTTCTTCTACCGCACCGGCTCCGAGGGCTCGGCCGCCGCTCAGGCGGAGATCGAGGCGTTCCTCACGGCCTCGGTGACCGATTCCAGCACGCGGACCGGCGCCAGCAGGTCGTCGGCTCCGAGCGGCCACTCCCCCGTGTCCACCATGTCGGCGAAGCGCCGCAGCGAGGGCAGCGTGTAGTCCTTGCCGAGCAGCAGCCGATCGGCGGCGACGGCCTTCGCCCCGACCACCTGGAGGTGGAAGGGCACGGCGGTCGAGGCGTCGCGTTCGACCAGGTTGATCACGGCGTGCGCGTCCCCCGCCCGCACGGTGGCGAGGACCGCGCCCTCCAGCACCGACACGACGGGCGCGGCGGTGGGCGTGGGCAGCAGGTGCAGGGCCAGCTCGACCGCGTGCACGCCGTAGAAGCCGACCCCGCCGAACGGGCTGTCGCGCTGGACGGGCCCGGTGGCGACCACCGCGCGCAACTCGCCCACCTCGGACGACAGCTCCTCCAGCGCCGCGTTCCAGCGCAGCGCGCTGAAGGAGGTGACGGGCGCGCCCCCGGCGCGGGCCGCCTCCAGGATCGCCTCCGCGTCGGCGACCGTCGTCGCCAGCGGCTTGTCGACGAAGACCGGGATGCCCGCCCTGAGCAGAGGCTCGGCGTGGCTCCTGTGCAGGGAGCCGTCCCTGTCCATCACGATCACCGCGTCGACCAGGCCGATCAGCTCCTCAGGGCGCTCCACGCGCCTCGGAACCCCGAGCTGCTCGGCCCTCTCTCCCGTGCCGCCGTGAACCGCGACGACGCGCGCGGCCCCGAGCGCGCGCTCCTCGTTCAGGTGCCTGACGGCGTGATCGGCATGGGTGTTGTCGCTGCCGATGATGCCCACTCGCATGGCTGCTCCGTTCTCCGTTGTCTCCGCTGATCGTATGACATAGGACAGTTGTAGGTCATTCCGTCGGTTTTGTTGACCCTTTTCCGGCACAGAACTAGAGTCCTAGGTCATATCTATGGAAAGGAGAGCCGTGCGATTCGGGATCGTTGGATGCGGGGTCATCGGGGCGTTGCACGCGAGGCTGATCGCCGCCATGGACGGTACGGCCGAGCTGGTCGCCGTGGCGGACACCGACCTGGAACGGGCCCCGCGGCTGGCCGCCGAGCACGGCGTGGACGCGCACGACGACCTCGCCGAGCTCTATGCCAGGCAGGACGTGGACGCGGTCGTCGTCTGCGTGCCGAGCGGCCTGCACGCCGAGGCCGCGGTGCCGGCGCTGCGGGCGGGCAAGCACGTGGTCATCGAGAAGCCGATCGACATCACGCTGGAGGCCGCCGACCGGATCATCGCGGCCGAGCGCGAGTCGGGCAGGACCGTCACGGTGATCAGCCAGCGCCGGTTCGAGCCGTCCTTCCTGCGGCTCAAGGCGGCGATCGAGGCGGGCGAGCTCGGCCGCCTCACCTCCGGCGCGGCCGAGGTGACGCTGTGGCGCCCGCAGTCCTACTACGACTCGGGCGGCTGGCGCGGCACCTGGGCGCTGGACGGCGGCGGCGCGCTGATGAACCAGGGCGTGCACGTCGTCGACCTGATGCTGGCCCTGCTCGGGCCCGCCGTGGAGGTGTCGGCGTACGCGGGGCTGCTCGCGCACGAGGGCATCGAGGTGGAGGACACCGCGGTCGCGGCCGTGCGGTTCGCGGGCGGCGCCCTGGGACGGCTGTTCGCCACCACCGCCGCGCACGGCGGCGCCAGCGTGCGGGTGTCGGTGCACGGCGACAGGGGGCACGCCGTCGTGGAGAACGAGGTGTTGGTCTCCTTCAAGGTGGGCGAGGAGGACAGAACCGAGCCAGGGCAGCGGCTGGGAGCGCAGGCGCATCACCGGCAACTGGCCGACTTCGTCTCCGCCGTGGCGGAGGGCAGGGCCCCCGAGGTCACCTCTGCCGACGGCCGCGCCGCGCTGGCGCTGGTGCTGGCCGTCTACGAGTCGGCCCGCTCGGGTGGCCCGGTCAAGCCGGGCTGACCAGCGGGTACGGCCTCGGCCCTCCCTCCCCTTCCGGTCCTGGGGAGGGAGGGCGGAGGTTTCCGGTCCTGGGGAGGGAGGGCCGAGGTCACGTGGGGTGGCCGAAGCGGTAGGAGGCGTCGAGCCGCCAGGTCGTACCGGGCGTGACCACCTCCTGCTGTCCCGGATACACCCTGGTCGGATAGGCCTTGTTGTAGACACCCGTGTAGACCCAGATGCCATGGCCCGCCGACCTGGCGTACCCGTCGAAGAAGTCGGGCCCGACCTCCACCGAGAGGGTCGCGCCGTTGAGCGCGTTGAACAGTTGCACGCCGGGAGCGTCGGCGTGCGCGCCAGGCCCCGGCGCCTGCGTGCGGGCCCTGTCGGTGAACCTGCACGCGCTGCTCACGTCCGGCTCGTTCACCGCGGGCAGCATCGCCCCGTAGGCGGCGTCCACCGTCCGCTCCGCCCTCCAGTCGAGGTCCCAGCGCAGGCGCAGCCCCTCGGGGGTGATCACGTGTCTGACGCGCACCTCCGCGACCTCGGCCTTCGACCTGTCGTGGACGATGTTCTCCTGGGCCAGCTCGAACTCCTCTCCCGGGGTGTACTCGGCGCTCGGGGCGGGCCTGCCGTCGAGCAGGGGCAGGAAGTCCCGCAATCTCTCGTAGCCGTGAGAGCCCGTCACATGCGCCTCGCCGACGAACTTGATCGCGTACTCGTAGTTGGCGCCGGTGGTGAGCCTGCGCGTGCCGGTCTCGCTCACGCCGGGGCCCGGAGCGTCGGCCGACAGCAGCACCGCCGCCACCTCCTGCACCCTCCAGGCGTCCAGGTGGATCGAGGTGTCGACGAAACGCTTCAGGTCGTAGCGGATCCAGCGGTGGCCGGGCCGCCGCGTCCAGATCCGCAGCTCAGCCGGGTTACGCCGGTGCAGGTACAGGTTCGAGGCAGCCGCGGCCTCGGCTCTCGACCGTCCCGCCGTGAGCGCGCCGGCCACCGCCGCCGCGCCGGCCATCAGCATCGATCGACGTTCCACTCGGCCGTCCTTCCGTCGCGGGAGCGGTGGTCAGGCGGGCAGGTCGGCGACCTTGCGCCAGTCGGCGGCCGAGGCGGTGCCGGTGGCGACGTAGAGGGCGGCACCCTGCAGGGCCAGCTGCCCCTGGTAGGAGGGGACGGCCGTGATGGAGGCGGGCACGTCCTGGGCCGCTTCGGGACGCCAGGTGCCCGGCGTGTCCGCCACGACGCACACCCACCGCAGCGGCTGCCCAGGGGCCGGGTCGCGCAGCTGGACGACCATGCCCTTCTCCCAGTAGCCCGTGGTCGGCAGCGCGTCCAGCGTCACGACGAAGGAATAGGTGATGTTCTCCTTCGACCCCGTCCTGAACATGCCCTCCTTGTTGCCGGTGAGGGTGTTGGCGCCGATGTCCACCCCCTTGGTGCGCTCGTGGATGAAGATGCCGTAGTCCTGGGTCTTGGTCTGCTGGTCGTCGAAGCAGCGGTTGCCGGTGATGACCACGTTCTCCGCCTTGAAGCCCGCGCGCGCGTAGGTCCTGATCCCCCCGCGCGCCTCGACGCTCAGGCCGCCGCCGTAGTTCTGGTAGTTGTTGTAGACCACGTTGCCGACGACGGTGACGTCGTTGCTCTGCCAGACGTTGATGCCGACGGTGTTGCAGTACCCGACGATGTTGTTGGCGATCACCAGCTTGCGGCAGCGGTCGGTCGACAGTCCCGCGTCGCCGCCGTAGAAGAGCACGTTGCGCTCGAAGACGCCGTCGAAGATGTCGTAGACGGCCAGCAGGTCGGCGTTGCCGCCCTTGCCGTAGGCCTTGCGGTTGCCGACGACGCTGTTGTCCATCGCGCGGACGAAGCGGTGCTTGTGCAGGCTCTGCTTGTTGCCGCCCGCGGTGATGTAGATCGGGTAGCCGACCTGCGGGAAGGTGCCGCCGATCCGCTCCAGGCGGCACCTGCTGACGGTCAGGTGCTCGGTGTGGCTGGTCGCGTTGCCGAGCACGTGCACGCCGAACTGCGTGACGTCGTGGACGTCGCAGTCGTCGATGGTGACGTGGCTGGAGTTGCCGGCGACGTTGATCCCGACGTACGCCTTGGTCACCCTGCAGCCGGTGATCTGGACGCGGTGGGAGTTGAGGAACCTGATGAGCGCGCTGGAGGCCACGCCGGTCTCGATGTCGTAGCTGCCCGCGTTGATGCCCTCCACGTGCAGGTTGTCCACGAGCACGTCGGTGGCCCCGGTGACCAGGACGCCGGCCACGAGCGAGGGCCGCTCGTCGCACATGATCTTCAGATTGCGCAGGGCCACGGTCGAGACGCCCGTGGCGGAGATCACCTGCGGCTCGCCGTACCCGGCGGTCAGCACGATCGACGCCCTCGACCTGTCCGAGACGAGCGCGACCCCGCTCTTGAGCTTCAGCGACGTGCCGATCAGGTAGCGGTGACCCGCGGCCAGGTGGACGGTGCCGCCGCCCGCCGCGGCGGCCGCGTCGATGGCGCGCTGCAGGGCGGCGGCGTCGTCGGCCACGCCGTCGGCGACCGCGCCGTAGGCGGTGGCGGGGTAGGCGTTGAGATCGTTGGGCTTGGTGAGGGACGCCTCGGCCGGCGTGGCCGCCGCCAGAGGGACCGTGACGGCCGCGCCGAGCAGGCCGAGTCCCGCGAGCACGCGGCGGCGGGGGGTTTCCTGAGCAGTCACCGCAGAGCCTTTCGTTAGGACCTAGGACAGAAGGTTTGGCCGGAATGTAACCGCCGCGACAGCCTCCGTCAAGGAATCGGCCTCGCCGGAACGCCTCTTGACCGCACGCCGATGCGCTGTACGGTGGGCACACACATCTGTCCTATGTCTTAGTTAAGAGAGGGCGGTGCCCATGATGATCAGCCGAGGTGGAACCGCGATCATCGCCGCCGTCTGCCTGCTGGCCGCGTGCGGCGGTCAGCCGGGTGGCACGGGTAAGGAGATCACGATCTGGAGCATGTGGTCGGAGGGCGAGCCCAACCAGAAGGTGCTGGCCGAGGCCGCCAAGGACTTCGAGAAGGAGACCGGGGTCAGGGTCAGGACCCAGTGGAAGGGCCGTGCGGCGGTCAAGACGCTCCTGCCGAGCCTGAACACCGACAATGTGCCCGCCGACCTGGTGGAGGGCAACAACAGGGAGCTGACCAGGCAGTTCGCCGCCACCAAGGCCGCTCTCGACCTGTCCGACGTCTACGGCGCGAAGGTCCACGGCGAGCAGGCCACCGTCGCCGACACCGTGGGCGAGGCCTACGGGCGGATGGCCACCTCGGCCGACGGGGTGGTCACCCAGCTGCCCTACCAGGTCTCGACCTACGGCTGGTTCTTCAACGGCAGGACCTTCCCCGAACTGGTCACCGCCCCGCCGAAGACCTGGGAGGACTTCACCGCCGTGCTGAGGGGGCAGCAGGCCAAGGGCCGCAGCCCCCTCGGGCAGGACGGCAGCATCCCCAACTACAACGTGCGCTACCTGGAGCACTTCGCCCGCGCGCTCATGGGCGACGAGGGCTGGCACGCGCTCGCCCCCGACCGGACGGGGCGGGGCTGGCTCAGCCCCGAGGTGCTGAAGGCCGCCACGATGGTCGAGTCGCTGGCCAAGGGCGGCTACTTCCCCGCCGGGTTCAACGCCACCAAGTTCCCCGCCATGCAGCAGAAATGGGCGGGCGGGGAGTCCGACTTCCTCTACCAGGGCACCTACCTGCCCAAGGAGGTCGCGCCCTACGCCGACCCCGGCTTCGAGTTCCGCGCCTTCCGCTTCCCCTCGGTGGAGGGCAGAACCCCCACGATGAACGTCACCACCACCGGGTTCGGCATTCCCGAGAAGGCCCGCAACGCCGCCGACGCCAAGCGCTTCCTGACCTTCTTCCTGCAGAAGAAGTACCAGGAGAAGGTCTCGAGCGTGGCGCTGGAGATGTCGGTGCGCAAGGACGTGCCCGCCGCCGCGCAGGTCGCCGACCTGAAGCGGGCGCTCGACAGCGGGGAGATCAACAAGGCGGACGTGGTCGACGTCGGCGACTTCAACGCCAAGGTGCTGCTGCCGCTCAGCGACGAACTGCTCTTCGGGAAGATCACCGCGGCCGGGTTCACCCGGAAGATGGCCGAGAACGCCGCCGCGTACTGGAAGTCGAAGGGCTGATGGCCACTCCCGTCCTGGAACGTACGGCGGCGCGGCCCGCCGTACGGGTGGAGGGCATCGGGCCCTTCGAGGCGGCCAGGCGGCGGATGATCGGCCCCTTCCTGCTGCCCGCGCTGCTCGTCTACGCGCTCGTCATGATCGTGCCGAGCGTCTTCACCGTCTGGATCAGCTTCAACGACTGGGCGGGCGCGGGGCCGATGGAGTGGGCGGGGCTCGGCAACTACACCGAGATGATCGCCGACCCGGTCTTCGGCCAGTCGTTCGTGAACACGATGAAGATCCTCTTCGGGGTGGGCGGCGCCGTCTTCCTCATCTCCTTCGTGCTGACCATGCTCCTGCAGGACATGGTCGGCAGGAAGTTCGTGCGCGCCGTGGTGTTCTTCCCGAGCCTGGTGCCGGGGCTGGTGATCGCCATCCTGTGGGGGTTCATGCTCGACCCCGACGGGCTGGCCAACTCGGTGCTCGAGGCGCTGGGCGTGGCGGAGCCGCCGCTGTGGCTGGCACCGGAGAACATGTTCACCACCGTGATGGCGGGCATGACGTGGCTGGCGGCGGGGACGTACACGGTGATCTTCATGGCCGCCGCCGACCGCATCCCCCGCGCCTTCTACGAGGCGGCCGAGCTCGACGGCGCTTCGGCGGTGCGCAGGTTCTGGCACATCACCATGCCGCTGATGTGGGACGTCATCGGGGTGTGCGCGGTGCTGTGGGCGATCGGCGCGCTGAAGACCTTCGAGTTCGTGCTCGTCTTCGCCGGAGCCACCGGCAGCCTGCCGCCCACGGGGCTGTGGACCTTCTCCGTCTACGCCTACGCCGGCGCCTTCCCCTCCGACGGCGTCCCGAGGTACGGCATCGCCTCGGCGGCCGCCGTCCTCACCATGGTCCTCACCGTCGTGCTGACCCTGCTGGTCCGCAGGGTGATGGGCCGCCGCGAGCGCACCGACTACTGAGGAGCCGCATGACCACCCGCACCGTACGGCGCAGCCGCGGCCCGCTGTTCCTCCTGGCGATGCCGCTGGCCTGGTCGCTGGCCGTCTTCGACCTGTTCGTGGTCGGCTGGATGGCGCTGTCGTCGCTCAAGACCACCAGGGAGGTCGTCCACGACCCGTGGGGCCTGCCGTCCGAGCTCCAGTGGGGCAACTACGGCGAGGCCTGGACCTCCGCCGCCTTCGGCGACGGCGTGCTCAACTCGCTGCTGCTGGTGACGGGCAGCGGTCTCGGCACGATCCTGCTGGCCGCGCCCGCCGCCTACGTGCTGTCGCGCTTCCGCTGGCGGCTGTCCGGCCCCGTCACCGTCTTCTTCGCGATGGGGCTCGGCATCCCTGGACCCGCCATCATGATCCCGATCTACCTCGGCCTCGACCGGATGGGGCTGATCGACTCGCTGGCGGGCCTGCTGATCGTCTACATCGCCACGAACCTGCCCTTCTCGGTCTTCTTCCTCACCGCCTTCTTCGCCTCGCTGCCCCGTGAGCTCGAGGAGGCCGCCGCGCTGGACGGCTCCAGCCCGTACCACACCTACTGGCGCGTCATGCTGCCGCTGACCAGATCGGGGCTGATCGCGCTGTTCATCCTGCAGGCCATCGGCGACTGGGGTGAGACGTTCTTCGCCCTGTCGTTCCTGCGGGAGCAGAAGACGATCTCCCTGACGCTGCTGAACTTCATCCAGACGATGCAGTACACCGGCGCCCGCTGGTCGGTGCTGTTCGCGGGGATCTGCATCGTCGTCATCCCCCTGCTGCTGCTGTACCTGTGGATGAGCAGCCGTCTCATCGAGGGCATCGCCGCCGGATACGGGAAGTGACATGAAACGATCTTCTTGGTCGGCAGCGTCGCCGACATCACGGTGGACCTCGACGAGCCTGCGTGTGACCGCTGTCGAGCGCATCACCCTGCACGTCCCCTTCAGGGAGCGCTCACGGCCGTGGAACGACATCCTGGTCTCGGAGTTCGGCGTGGTGGAGGTGGTGCGCGTCCGCACGAACTCCCCCGGCCTGGTCGGGTACGGCGAGAGCCTGCCGCACTACACCTGGGCCAGGACCACCGACGAGAGCGCCGCCCGCGTGGTGGAGCACCACCCTGCCGAGCTGATGGCCGACGACTCGCTCGGCGCCGGCCTGCAGATGGCGCTCTACGACGTGGTCGGCAGGGCCCTCGGCGTGCCCGTGCACCGACTGCTCGGCCAGCCGATGGTGCGCCAGTGGTGCCCGCTGGCCTGGTGGAGCACCAAGATGCCGCCCTCCGTACTGGCGCAGGAGGCCGAGGACGCGCTCTCCGAGGGCTACCTCGCCCACAAGCTCAAGGCCAGGCCATGGTTCGACGTCCACGAGCAGGTGGCCGCGCTCTCGGCCGTCACGCCCGAGACCTACGTGCTCGACCTCGACTGGAACGGCATGCTGCGCACGCCGGGCGAGGCGATCGAGGTGCTGCGCGAGCTGGACCGGCAGCCGCGCGTGGGCATGTACGAGTCGCCGGTGCTGCAGTCGGACGTGGCGGGGCAGAAGGCCGTCCGCGCCAGGGTGAACAGGCCGGTCGCCGAGCACTACAACAAGGCGCTGTTCCCCGTGTGGATGAGGGAGGACGCCGTCGACGGCTTCGTGTCGTGCAACGCGGGCGTGGCGGGCACCCTGGCCCAGGGGCTGCAGGCGGCGGCCTTCAACAAGGACCTGCTCCTGCAGATCGTCGGGCCAGGGCTGACCACGGCGTGGACGCTGCACCTCGGCGCGGTGCTCACCCATGCCCGCTGGCCCGCCGTCACCTGCCTCAACGTCTACGCCGACGACCTGATCACCGAGCCGATCGAGATCCGCGGCGGCTACGCCAGGGTCCCCGAGGGGCCAGGACTCGGCGTCACCCTCGACGAGGACGCGCTGGAACGCTGGCGGGTGCCCGACGGGTTCACCCCCACGCCGCCCAGACGGCTGCTCGGCTTCCACCTCGGCGACGGGCGGGTGCGCCGCTACGCGGGCATCAAGCAGCTGTTCGAGGAGTGCAGGCATGTCGGCAACCTGCCGGTCCAGCCGCGCGGCGCCAGCCTGGACGTGCGCGAGGACGACGGCACGGCGGAGTTCGACGCGCTCTACCGGCAGGCGGAGCGCGCGCCCGTCTGGGAGTAGCTCACTCAGGGCCGTCGCCGCGGAAGGTGCGCTGGACGCGCTCCAGGTGGGTGCGCATCTGCTGCTCGGCCAGCGCCGCGTCGCCGGTGCCGAGACCGAGCAGCAGGGCCCTGTGCTCGGCGTCGCTCTCCGCGTGCGACTCTCCGAGGATCTCCGTCAGCTCCTTGCCCCGCTCGCGCTCGGTGGCCAGCACGTCGGACAGCGCCTCGATCACCCCGCCGAAGAAGCGGTTGCGGGCCGCCTTGACGATGCCGATGTGGAAGGCCAGATCGAGCTCGACCCGTCTGCGCAGGTCGTCGCCCGCCTGCTCGGCCTCGTCGAGCAGGCTCCGCAGCCGCTCGAGCTCCTCGGGGGAGATCCTGGTGGCGGCCAGCCCCGCCGCCTTGGTCTCGAGAGCGAGGCGCAGTTCGATGAGCTCGTCGATGGCCGAGCCGTCGGCCTCCATGGCGAGCTTGAAGTAGCTGTGCACGGCCACCGGGCGCAGCTCGCTGACCACGGCGCGCTTGCCCTGGCGGGTGCGGATGACCCCCTGCTGGCTGAGCGCGCGCAGGGCGTCGCGCACGATGCGCTGGCTCACGCCGTACTCCTCGGCGAGCTTCGCCTCGGAGGGGAGCTCGTCGCCGTCGGCGAGCCCGTGGCGTCCGATGTGCTCGGTGATCAGAGCGGCGACGCGGGCGCCGAGAGGCTCGCGGTCGCGTGGGAGCGCACCGCTGGGCCCGGATGACTCTGGCACGACACCTCCACTAAAGACCTATGTTCCACGTCATCGTAGACCATGGAACCCCTTCGTCAGGCCCGCTTTTGTGCGGTGGCCCAACGACGGCGGCCGTAGGCGACTTCCGACCCTTGACTTAGGTCCTTTCTCTTCGGAGGATGAGGGCACCCCACCTGAGGAGCCAGCGCATGCGCGTGACCGCCGTCCGGCAGTGGATCGTCGAGTTCGGTTACTACAACGCCATCTACGTCCGCATCGAGACCGACGACGGCGTGGAGGGCGTGGCCGAGGTCGCCATGCGCCGCCGCACCAGGACGGTCTCCGCGATCGTCGAGGAGCTCGGCGAGTACCTCGTCGGCAAGGACCCCACCCGCATCGAGCAGCACTCCGAGCGGATGTACCGCGACTCCTTCCTCGGCGGCACGCTGCTGACGATCGGGATGTCGGCCATCGACGTGGCGTTGTGGGACCTCAACGCGCGCGCGCTCGGTGTGCCCGTCCACCGCCTGCTCGGCGGGAAGTTCCGCGACAGCGTGCCGGTCTACACCCATGCCAGGGCGACGGAGACCCCCGAGACCTTCGCCCGGGAGGTGGCCGACCGCATCGCGATGGGCTTCACCGCCATCAAGACCACGCTGCCCGGCTTCTACACCAAGGTCTCCAGCGTCCACCACGAGACCCCGGCGGCCATCCCCGCCAGGCAGACCGAGACCGAGCTGCTGCCCAACTGGATCTGGCCGCTGCTGGCCGAGTACTTCGCCGCCGCGCGCGAGGTTGCGGGCCCCGATGTGCACCTGATGCTCGACTGCCACGGCAGGCTGAACGTCGCCAACGCGGTACGGCTGTGCGAGGTGCTGGAGCCGTACCACCTGACCTTCATCGAGGAGCCGGTGCCGCCGGAGCGCCCCGAGTGGCTGGCCGAGGTCTCCAGGCGCTCGACCACGCCGATCGCCTCGGGCGAGCGGTGGGCCGGCCCGTACGCCGCCGCGCCCTTCCTCGAACAGCGCGCGGTCGCGGTGGCCCAGCCCGACGTCATCTTCTGCGGCGGGATCACCGCCGCCAAGCGCATCGCCACCCTCGCCGAGGCGAACGCCGTCTCCATCGCCTTCCACAACCCGTTCGGGCCGCTGGCCAGCGCGGCCACGTGGCACCTGGCCGCCACGCTGCCCAACCTCCTCATCTCCGAGTCGATGCTGACGCCCGAGCAGCTCGTCTTCTGGGACCGCTACACCGACGACCCCCCGCGGGTGAGCGGCGGCGAGTGGCTGGTCTCCGACGAGCCCGGCCTCGGCCCGCGCCTGCGGATCGAGGAGCTCGTCAAGCACCCGTTCAGGCCCGAGTACGACCGCGGAGGCACCAGGTGAGAGGCGTCTGGCCGGCCGCGCTGACCATGTTCGACGCCGAAGGGCGACTCGACGAGGACGCCACCGCCGCGCACCTCGACCTGCTCGTCACCGAGGGCGTCCACGGCCTGGTCGTGGGCGGGACCAGCGGCGAGTTCGTCGCCCTCACCGACGCCGAGCGACGGCGGCTGCTCGAGGTGGCGGTCGAGGCCGTGGCGGGCAGGGTGGCGATCCTCGCCGGGACGGGGACCTACGCGACCTCCGCGACGATCGCGCTGACCAGGCACGCGCAGGAGGCGGGGGCGGCGGCCGCGCTCGTCGTCCTGCCGTACTTCCAGCGACCCTCGCGCGAGGAGGTCCTCGGCCATTACCGTCGCGTCGCGGCCGCCACGGACCTGCCGCTGTGGGTCTACAACATCCCCGCCAACGCCGCGACCGACCCCCTGACCACGGCCGACCTCGCGGGGCTCTACCGCGAGGGCGTGGTGAGCGGGGTCAAGAGCACGCTGCCGACCGTGCACCAGATCCACGAGCTGCGCGCGGCCACCGACGAGGGGTTCCGCGCGTTCTACGGCGGTTTCACCGCCCCGCTCGAGGCGATGGCGGGCGGCGCCCACGGCTGGATCAGCGGGTTGCTGAACGTCGCGCCCGCCACGGCCGTCGAGTTGTGGGAGGCGGTGGGCGCGGGCGACCTGCCGCGGGCCCGCGACGTCTGGGCCCGCCTGCTGCCTCTGCGCCGCCTGGTCACCGATCCCGCGGTGCGGGGCGTGAGCGACCTGGCCCTCTACCGGGGGTTGCTGCGGATCTGGGGACGGCCCGCGGGCTTCTGCCGCCCTCCGCTGCGCGACCTCGACCCCGCGGAACTGAGCATGCTGGAGAAGACACTCCAGGCCGCACCACCCCATCACGCGACCTCGACCCCACCGAGCTGAGCATTTCGACCGGCCATTCGCGTCCAGCGCCTGAGGAACGCCCTGCTCCCCCGTGGCCTGCTTGTCAGCCCCCTTCGGGATGGCCCTGGGACGGCGCCGCCCATCGCCGCCGGGGTGCTCGGCGCCGCCGTACCGGCCCTGATCCTGCTGCGCGGCCGCACGAGCGGCGCCCACACCGCCCCCTCGACCCGGCAGCAGACCCCGGTCACCGTCGCTCACTGAGGCCGCCCTCTGCGGCCCTCACTGGAGCCGATCACCGGAGTGGCCCTGGCGCCGGCGCTGGGTGGGGTGACCAGCCACCGACCATGCGACGTGTCGTGTCAGCGGCCATGTCAGGACGGTAGCGGCCCGGTATCAGACCCAACGGCGATGGTGGATCCATGAACGGTTCAGCGACGGCGAACCGCTCACCAGCAGGACCCCCTTCCAGCAACGTCCTTTCCCTTGCATGTCGCAACAGATTCGAAGGAGCACACCACCATGTCCCTCACCCTTACCGATCAGGACAAGGCCACCCTGCGCACCGCCGCCTACGGCGCCGTCTCCCTCATGGCCGCCGCCGACGCCACCGGCTCACCCCACAAGAGCGCCACCGAGGGCTCCATCGCCCTGTCCTCCGCCACCGGCCTGGTCGGCCACATCCTCGCCGCCAAGTCCAACGACATCCACCTGTACGGCAAGACCACCGCCGCACTCGCCGACCACGTCCTCCCCGCCCTGACCGAAGCCATGACCCTGCTCAAGCAGCACAACCCCGCCGAAGCCGACAACTTCCGCAACACCGTCATCATCGCCATCGACGCAGCCGCCCGCACGCACCGGGGCCCGCTCAGCCCCACCCTGGCCGAGATGACCCGCAAGATCACCGAGGCCCTCGACGCCGCCTGACGGCACGTCGACCAGCGGCCCGCTCGCCCTGGTCGACGCCGCCTGCATGGACGACCAGGTCCATCCGGGCCACACCCGACGGCTGGGCGGCCGGCGCATCGCCGCCGACAGGATTCCGCGCTGCTCGTCGCGCCCGCGGCCCGGCCCACCCCCATCGACCCCGAGTCGCTCGGCGAGCTCTCGCCTGAGCGCGACACCAGAGACGAGGAACAATGAAGACCCAGTCCCCATCAGCGATCACGGCGACCAGGCTGCGCGGCAGGGTCTCGCGGCGCGTGGCGGTCGGCGCGCTGGCGGCGGCGCTGCTGGCCGGGGCGGCCACCACCGGGACGGCCGCAGCCGACAGCGGGGCCGACTCGAAGGCCGCTGCCGAGCAGGACCGCCCGGAGCTCCACAAGGCCATGCAGGCGTTCGTCGACGCCGGTTTCGCCGGGGTGCAACTGCGCGTGAACGACCAGCGGGGCGAGTGGACCGGCAGCGCCGGGGTGCGCAAGCTGGGCCAGAGCGCCAAGCCGCCGACGAACGGAAGCTTCTGGACCGGCAGCGTCATCAAGCCCATCACCGCCACCCTGGTGCTGCAACTGGTGGCCGAGGGCACGATCGGGCTGGACGCCCCGGTGGCCGGCTACATGGCCGAGCTCGGTCTGGACCGGCGGATCACCGTGCGGATGCTGCTGCAGCACACCAGCGGGTTGTTCAACTACACCGGCGAGTACTTCGAAGACGGCACGGTCAAGCCGGGCATCCCCGCCACCGGCGACGCATGGCTGGCCAACCGGTTCAAGACCTACCGGCCGCAGGAGCTGGTCCGGCTGGCGCTGTCCAAGCAGCCGCGGTTCGAGCCGGGGACGGACCAGAACTACTCCAACACCAACTACACGCTGGCCCTGCTGCTGATCGAGAAGGTCACCGGCCGCTCCTACGCCGAGGAGCTGCAGCGGCGCATCCTGCGGCCGCTCGGGATGCGGGGCACCGCCGTGCCGGGCAACCGGACGCGGCTCCCCGGGCCGCACGCCCACGGCTACTACCGCTACCAGGACGCCGGCCAGTGGAAGACGGTCGACATCTCCCGGCAGAACCTCTCGCTGCTGGCCGGCGCAGGGGACCTGATCTCGACCACCAAGGATCTCCACACGTTCTTCTCGGCCCTGAACGGCGGCAAGCTCCTGCCGCCCGAGCTGCTGGCCGAGATGCGCGAGCCGCACCCGAAGATGGGCTACGGTCTCGGGCTGTTCGTGCAGGACCTGGGCCCGGACTGCGGCACCGTCTACCAGCACAACGGCAGCCCCCCGCACGGCTACGGGGCGCTGATGTACAGCTCGCCCGACGGCAAGAGGACCCTGACCGCCTCGGTGACCTGGGTGGACGAGGTCACGAGAGGCCCGGCGAAGGACTTCCAGAAGCTGGTGGACGGACTCGTCCAGGAGGTGTTCTGCGGCGGGCGCCGGATCGGCTGACGGGACGGCCGGGACGGCCCAGCCGACGGGCCTGCTGGGCCATGCCCCGACGGTTCCACCAGGCGACCGGGATCACCCTCTGAAAGAAGGGCGGCCGGGCCCCCCGCAGGGGGCCCGGCCGCTGTTCTTCTCAGAAGCCCTGATCCCGGGCCCGTGCTGACACGGCCGCTGACACGACACCGCGTCGGATGTGATCGCCGCCGTGAACCCCACACGCCCATCCGTGCCCGCCCGAGGCAGATCGCCATACCATTCCGTATGGTACGGTTATGGCATGGCAAGTAAACGTGACTGGCTGGAAGCGGGCCTGGAGGTTCTGAGCGAGGAGGGCGCGCCCGCGCTGACCATCGAGCGGCTGTGCGCCCACCTCAACCTGACCAAGGGCTCCTTCTACCATCACTTCGGGGGTATGGCCAGGTACAAGAGCGACCTGCTCGAGCACTTCGAGAGCGAGCACACCGGCCGCTACATCGACGGCGCGGAAAGCGCGGGAGACAGCGCCCAGGCCAAGCTGTACCACCTGCTCAACCTGGTGCTCGACGACAAGGACACCGACCACGACCTGGAGATCGCGGTACGCGCGTGGGCCCTGCAGGACGCGGAGGCCCGGGCGCTGCAGCGACGCGTCGACCAGCTGCGCGTCGACTATCTGCGCTCATTGTGGCGGGAGCTCGGCGGCTCCGAGGACGACGCGGGGCCCATGGGGCGCCTGCTCTACCTGGTGCTCGTGGGGGCGCAGCAGGTGGTTCCTCCCGTGTCCGCCGGCGAGCTGAAGGAGATCTACGCGCTGGCCCTGCGCCTGGCGCCGCAGGAGAGGAGGAGCGAGTGAACGCGCTGGCCCGATGGGTGCCCCGGCTGATCATCGCGACGGCGGTGCTCCACTTCGTGTGGGCCTTCGCCCAGCCCAACTCGTGGGCGGTCATCGCACGTGAGGGCTTCTTCGCCACCAACGTCGACTCCGAGGCCGCCGACTACTTCGTGCACGAGGCGAGCATCTGGTTCATGGCCTCGGGCTTCGCGATGCTGGCCATCGGCACGCTCTCCCTCCACGTGGTGCGCGCGACAGGCCGGCTGCCCGCGCAGGTCGGCTGGTACATGCTCGTCATCGGGGTGCCGCTGTGCGTCATCTACTTCCCCGTGACGGGGAGCTGGGCGATGGTCGTCATCGGCATGCTGGGGCTGGTGGCCGCGCGCCGTCCCAAGCTCGCCGCCGTCAAGGAGCACCGGCGGGCCGAGGGGACGACAGCCGACCGTCCGTGATCCTGCATTGACGCCTCTCCACACCCGACCTAAACTCATCATGTAGTGAATTAGGGCGTGGAGAGGCGATCTCATGCGCAGGACACCAGCGGCCGTCGTCAGCACCCTCTTCTTCGCCGCCGCCCCCGGCACCGTCGCCGTCCTCGTCCCGTGGTGGATCACCGGTTGGGAGTCGCGCAGCCCGCTGCCCGGCTGGCCGATGACCCCGCTCAGGGTGCTCGGGGTGCTCCTGGTCCTGGCGGGCGCGGCGGTCATCGTCAACGCGTTCGCGCGGTTCGTGGTCGAGGGGCTCGGCACGCCGCTCCCCGCCGCCCCGCCCGAACGGCTGGTGGTCGGCGGTCTCTACCGGTACGTGCGCAACCCCATGTACGTGGCGGTGTTCTCGGCGGTCATCGGGCAGGCGATGCTGCTCGGCCAGCCCTCGCTGCTGCTCTACGTCGCGGTGGTGGCCGTCCCCGTCGTCGCGTTCGTCCGCTGGTACGAGGAGCCGACGCTGCGGGCGAAGTTCGGCGCCGACTACGACAGCTACCGCTCGAAGGTGCCCGGCTGGTGGCCGCGCCTGCGCCCCTACCGGCCATGACCGCGTGGCCGAACTCGCCATCAATATCGCCCGAGGCGAAGTACCCGACGGTGATCGAGCAGAACTACGCCGCCGCCCAGTGGGTGGTGAACAAGGGCGCGGAGAAGGGCCTGGACGGCTCCCGCATGGTGGTCGCGGGCGACTCCGTCGGCGGCAACATGGCCGCCGTCCTGGCGATCATGGCGAAGGAGCGCGGCGACGTCGGCCTGGACGATCTCCGGGGGCCGCCGCCCGCGATGGTCCTGAACCGGCGAGGCCGACGTGCTGTGCGACGAGGGCGAGGCCCACGCCAACAAGCTGCGTGAGGCGGGCGTCCCCGTCACCGCGATCCGCTTCCAGGGGATGGTCCACGACTTCGTCATGGTCGACCTGCTGCGTGACACCCAGGCCAACCAGGCGGCGCTGGAGGTCTCCACCGCCTTCATCCGCAAGCTCCTCGGCACCGACTCCTGACAGGACAGAGCGACCTCCCTGCCGGGACGACATCACGCGGCGTTCCGGCGGGAGGCGGTCCGCGCCCGGCCGGTGCGAGCAGCCGGCCGTGGAGCGCCTCGCGGTCGCGCTACGTCACAGAGTGACCGAGACGGCTACGGAGGGTCATTCTCGTTGACGTTGGGCGAAATAGTGTGACTCGTGACAACCAGAACCCCGGGTGAGACCGTCGAACCATTGAGCACGCGCGCGCATGGGGGCTGGATTGGTTCCGGGTTACCGCGAAGTACGTCAGCTGGGCGCCGGCCGTACCGGCCGGGTGTTCCTCGCCACCTACCAGTCCACGGGCGCATACGTGGCGATCAAGTACCTGAACGCGACGCTGCGCAGGGACGAGGAGTTCATGTCCCGGTACGGGGCCGAGACGCCCGGCCTCGTGGAGATCGACGATCCCAACGTCGTGCGCTTCTACGAGTACGTCGAGACCCCGACCAGGACCGCCGTGGTGATGGAACTGGTCGACGGCGTGTCGCTGCGGGCGATCCTGTCCGAGCACCGCAGGACCAGCCCCGAGGCCGCCCTGGTGGTGCTGAAGGGGACGCTGCTCGGGCTGGCCGCCGCACACGAGCGGGGTATCGCGCACAGGGACGTCAAGCCGGAGAACGTGCTGGTCCAGGCCGACGGGACCAGCAAGCTGGCCGACTTCGGCCTCGCGGTGCACGTGGAGGAGCCGGGGGTGCCCGCAGGCAGCCCGCCGTACATGGCGCCCGAGCTGTGGACCCAGGGGGCGGCGGGCGTGCTGGCCGACCTGTACGCGGCGGCGTGCGTGCTGTTCGAGTGCGTCACGGGGCGGCAGCCGTACCGGGCGCCCGACGTGGCGGCGCTGCGCGACAAGCACCTGGTGGAGCCCGTGCCCGTGGAGGTGGTGCCCGAGGCGGTGCGCGAGCTGTTAAGGCGCGGGCTGGCCAAGGACCCCGCAGGCCGGCCCCGCTCGGCCAGGGAGTTCGCCGCCGAGCTCGAGGTGGCCGCCGTGACGGGGTTCGGCGCGGAGTGGGAGAAGCGGGGACGCAGGCATCTGGGCGAGCTGGCGACGCTGCTCGCGCTGCACTACCCGCTGGCCAACCCGGGCTCGCCGCAGGAGGCGCCGGTCAAGGGCGCGCTGGTCAGGCAGTGGCGGATGCCGAGGCTGCCGCCCCACCTCTGGATCGCGGGCGGCGCGCTGGCCGCGACGCTGATCGCGCTGCTGCTCAGCGGCGGACGGCTGCCCGACCCCGGCACCTTCCTCGCCCCTCCCCCCAGGTCGCCCTTCGAGCTGGGGGCCACCCCCGTCGACTCCGAACCGGCGGCGACGAGACGCTCCACCCCCAAGACGTCGAGAAGCGCCGCTCCGACGCCTGTCAGGACCCCCGCTCCGACGACGGCGGCGCCGAGGACGACGACGCCGAGGAGCACGGCGCCCGCCGCCCCTCCCACCCCGCCGACCTCGCCGCCGTCCTCCAGCGCGCCCTCCCCCACCGGGACGACGGGCAGGGCGGCGGCGCTGTCACCCGCGGTCACGTCGGCCGACATCGTCACCTGGAGCGGGTCCGCGGGCGCGGTGCGGATCGCCGCCGAGGGAACCGGCCCGGTACGGCTGCGCGTCAGCTACACCCGCAGGGACGGCGAAGGCCCCTCGCGGACCCTCCACGAGGAGGTCAAGCAGCTGTCGGGCAAGACCTCCTACACCGTCGCGCTGCTGCGCGACCTCGGCACGGTGGCGTGCGGGAAGCGCGCCCACTTCGGGTTGATCGTGCAGACCGAGCGGGCCGCGGCCAACGGGCCGCAGATCTCCGAGGTGCCGGTGGACGGCCCGCCGTGCGAGAGCCCGTCGGACCGCGCGTCGGCTCCCACGTCCTCCTCCACGACCGCCGGCCTCTCCCCTCCCGCCTCCTCCTCTTCGACCACCGCGCCCGCCACGGTCCCCGATCCGCCCTCGACGGCGCCCGCGCCGAGGATCACCGCCGAGCCGCCCGCGCAGGAGCCCGAGCCCGACGGGAACCCGACCGGCGAGCAGGCCTCGGAGGGCGACCTGCCCCGTCAGGAGGACTCCTAGCCCGCTCTTGTGACCCAACCAAGCGTGCGCTAGCTTGGCAGGCGATGGACGCCTACTGGGCCGCCTGCGCGCGCGGCGAGTTGGTCATTCAGCGATGCACGGCCTGCGGGCGACGGGTCCACCTGCCCGCCGCCGAGTGCCCCTGGTGCGGCGGCGGCGACCTCCCCTTCGAACCGGTCGGCGGCGAGGGCGTCGTGCACACCTTCACCGTCGTCCACCGCTCGTTCGTCGGGGAGTTCATGGGGCGGGAGCCGTACGTGCTGGCCTGGGTGGACCTGCCCGAAGGGGCGCGCGTGCTCGGCCAGGTGGTGCAGTGCCCACCCGAGCGGGTGCGCGTCGGCATGCCGGTACGGGTGACCTTCCGCGACGAACTACCGCAATGGAGGCCCGCATGAACGTATTCATCCCCGTGGAGGACGTCGGCAAGGCGATCGAGTTCTACGGGCTGCCCGTGCGGTTCAGGGACGGCGACAGGTTCGCGCTGCTGGAGGGCGGCATCGGGCTGGCGGGACCTGACGAGCACCTGACCGGCTCCACGGCCGTCTGCCTCAAGACGGAGGACCTGGCGCGGGCCGTACAGGACCTCCTGGACAGGGGCGGTGCGCTGGTGCGCGGCCCCGAGGCCGGCCCGCACGAGACGCGCGCGGTCCTGCGCGACCCCTCAGGAAACCTCTTCGTGCTCTACTCCCCAGGAGGTTCTCGATGACGCCCTACGGCAACTACGGCCACGCGCTCCTGACGTCGGGGGCGGCGAGAAACCCCGACCAGGTCGCGCTCACCTACTGCGGCGAGCAGAGCTTCACCTACGACGAGCTGAACAGGCTCGTCAACCGGCGTGCGCACGCGCTGCTCGCGGCGGGGGTAGGGCCGGGCCAGCGCGTCGCCGCGCTGCTGAACGAGACGCTGAGGGTGGCGGAGGTCTACCTCGCGCAGGCCAAGATCGGGGCGATCACCGCCGCGCTCAACCCGTACTGGCCGGTGGAGACGCTGCGCGCGGTGGTCGCCTCCTCCGGGTGCACGGCCTTCGTCCACGACGCCACCGTGGCCCACGTCGTCGAGGAGATCAGGCCCTCGCTGCCGGAGATCACCACGTGGATCTCCGCCGAGGACCTCGACTCAGGCGAGGAGGGCGAGCCCCCTCTCGGCGCCTTCTTCGACGACCCGCTGGCGCTCTACTACACCTCGGGCACGACGGGGCTGCCCAAGCCCGTCGTCCACACGCACGCCTCGTCGCTGGCCACCGCGCAGATCTGGCTGGACGTGCCGCGCGCCCCCGGCTCGGTCTTCGGCACCGGAGCGATCATCTGGGGCATCGGCTTCCCCGCGATCGTCGGGCCCGCGCTCTACGCGGGGATGCGGCTGGTCCTGGAGCAGGACTGGGGCCCGGCCAACTTCCTGAAGGTCGTCCCGCGCGAGAAGGTCACCCACGTCTCGCAGATCCCCTCCTTCTACGCGGCGCTGCTCGGCGACTCCGCGCACGAACCGGTGGACCTGTCGTCGATCAGGGTCATCATGCTCGGCGGCGAGCCGCTGACCGCCTCGCTGCTGGCCCGGATCAAGCAGCGCCTGCCCGAGGCGGGCGTCTACTCCTACTACGGACAGACCGAGGCCCCCTACACCTGCATGGGCAGGGTGGACGACGGCTCCACGCCGCTCGGCTCCTCGGGAAGGGCCCGCACGGGCTGCGCGGTCGCCGTCACCGACCCCTCGGGCGCACGCGTCGTCGACACGATCGGTGAGATCAACCTGGCGGGGCCGCACCGGATGTCGGGCTACGACCTGCTGCCCGACAAGACCGCCGAGGTGCTGCGTGGGGAGTGGTACGTCGGCGGCGACCTCGGCACCGTGTCGGCGGACGGGGTGCTGCGCGTGCTCGGGCGGCGAGAGGACGCGATACTCAAGGGCGGCATATGGACCCAGCCCGCCGCCGTCGAGGAGGCGGCCACCGCGCTCGACCCCGTGGCCGAGGCGGGCGCGGTGGGGATCGGCGACGGCAGAATCCTGCTGGCGGTGGTGCCGAGAGCCGGACAGACGCTCGACTCCTCCAAGCTCTCACTCGAGCTCGCCGACACGCTGCCGCCGCACCAGCGGCCCGACGTGATCGTGGTCGCCGAGTCGCTGCCGCACGCCGAGGACGCCTCAGGCGGCCCCGGCAAGCTGCTGCGGCGCGAGATCCGAGAGAAGTACCAGCACCTTGTGGACTGAACACGAGGTCAAGGAGCTGCTCAGGCAGGCGGGCGTCCCGGTGCCCCGCGGCGTCCGCGACCCCGCGCTCGCCGGCACGCTGCGAGCGCCGCTGGTGCTGAAGGCGGCGGGGCTGCTGCACAAGTCCGACGCGGGAGGGGTCAGGCTCGGCCTGACCCACGACACGCTGGGCGCCGCCGTCGCCGAGATGCGCGAGCGGCTGGGCGACGGCTTCCTGGTGGAGGAGCAGGCCCCCGAGGGGGTCGAGCTGATCGCCGGGCTGATCCGCGATCCCGCCTTCGGACCCGTCCTGCTGGCCGGCCTGGGCGGCGTGTGGACCGAGGCGCTGCGCGACACCGCCCTGCGCCTGTGCCCGGTCTCCGAGAGCGACGCCCGGCGCATGCTGGCCTCGCTGCGCGGCTCCGCCCTCCTGTACGGCTACCGCGGCCGGCCCGCCGTCGACGTGGACGCCGTGGTGAAGCTGCTGATGACGCTCGGCGGTCCCGGCGGGTTGTGGGAGCGGCTGGAGCTGGGCGAGTTCGAGCTCAACCCGGTGATCGCCACGCCGTCCGGGGTGATCGCGGTGGACGCGCGCTACCTCCCCTCCCCCCGCCCGCCCTCGGCCGCCCCGCGCGCCGCGGCCGACTTCACCCCGCTGTTCGAGCCGCGAGCGGTGGCCGTGGTGGGCGCCTCCACGAGCAGGCCCGCCTTCGGGAACATGTTCCTCGACTTCTACCGCGCCGCAGGGACGCCCGTGGTGGCCGTCCACCCGACGGCCGCCTCGATCGACGGGGTGCCCGCGGTGCCCACCCTCGCGGCGGCCGAGGTGGACTACGCGCTGGTCGCGGTGCCCGCCGCCGCCTGCGCCGAGGTCGTACGGCAGGCGCGCGGCGTGCCGTACACGCAGGTCATGAGCGGCGGCTTCGGCGAGGCGGGGCGCGCCGACCTGGAGGAGGCGCTGGTGGCGGCGGCCCGTGAGGCGGGCACGCGGCTGCTCGGGCCGAACTGCATGGGCGTCTACTGCCCGAAGGGGCGGCAGACGTTCGTGGGCGGCGGCGTCGGGCCCGAGGGGAGCGTCGCGCTGATCTCGCAGAGTGGCGGGCTGGCGGGCGAGGTGATCAAGGTGGGTGAGCGTCGCGGGCTGGCCTTCAGCAGGGTCGCCACCCTGGGGAACGCGGCCGACGTCACGCCCGCCGAACTGCTCGGGTGGCTCTCCCGCGACCCTTCGACCTCGGCGGTAGGGCTGTACCTGGAGGACCCCCGCGACGGCCTCGCCCTCTTCTCGGCGCTGTCGTCCTGCCCGCTGCCCGTGGTGCTGCTGGTGGGCGGGCGCAGCGGCCAGGGGCGCAGGGCGGCCGCGTCCCACACGGGCGGGATGGTGAGCGACGCGCGGATCTGGCAGGCCCTCGCCGACCAGACCGGCGCCACCCTCGTGACCACCCAGGACGCCCTCATCGGCGCCCTCGCCTACTTCCAGGCCCACACCCCCCGCCCGCTCGCCGACCCGGCCCCCGCCCCGCGGGGCCTCGATCCGGGAGAGCGCCGGACGGCCGGGGTGTTGGTGGTCGGCCCCAGCGGGGGCGCCGGCGTGCTCGCCGCCGACGCCTTCGACGAGGCGGGGCTCACCCTCGACCCGCTCCCTGACGACGCGCTCGACGACCTCAGGGCGCTCGGCCTGGGCGCCGGCAGCTCGCTGGCCAACCCCCTGGAGGTCCCCGTGGGCCCCCGAGCCAGACCCGACCTCGTCAAAGAGGTGATCACCGCCATCACCGGGCGCCTGCCGTACCGGGATGTGGTCGCGCACGTGAACGTGCAGAGCTTCTTCACCTACGGCACCACCGCAGACCCCCTGCTCGCCTACGCCCGCCACCTCGGCGAGGTCCGCGGCGTCAGGGTCACGCTGGTCACCAGGAACGGCGAGTTCGCCCCGCCCGGCGTCGAGGACGAACTCATGGCCATCGCCGCCGCAGCCGGGATACCTGTCTACCGATCCATGGAGGCGGCCGCGATCGCCGTCGCCGCCGGACAACGTTTCCACGGAGGCACCGATGGGACTGCTTGACGGCAAGGTCGCGCTGATCACCGGCGGGGCGCGGGGCATGGGCGAGGCGCACGTGCGGCTGTTCCTGGAGGAGGGCGCGAGGGTCGTCTTCGGGGACGTGCTCGACGACGAGGGCAAGGCGCTGGCCGAGGATACCGGCGCGACCTACGTGCGCCACGACGTCAGGAGCGAGGCGGAGTGGGGGCGCGCGGTCGCGACCGCCCTCGAGACGTACGGCAAGCTCGACGTCCTGGTCAACAACGCGGGGATCATCAGATTCCGCAGGATCGCCGAGATGCCGCTGGAGGACTTCGGCCAGGTCATCGACGTGAACCTCAAGGGCACCTGGCTGGGTGTGAAGTCGGTCATCGAGCCGATGAAGGCCGCTGGACGCGGCGCGATCGTCAACATCTCCTCCATCGAGGGCTTCATCGGCGCTGCGGGCCTGTCCGCCTACGCGGCCTCGAAGTTCGGCGTGCGAGGGGTCACCAAGGCGGCCGCCCGCGAGCTGGCGCCCTTCAAGATCCGGGTCAACTCGGTGCATCCCGGCGCGATCAACACCTCGATGGCGACCGACCCCGACCTCATGGCCGAGGTCGACGGAGAGGCGTTCATCAACTCGATGGTGATCAAGCGGTTCGCGAAACCCGTCGAGGTCTCGCACGTGGTGGCGTTCCTGGCCTCCGACCGGTCGAGCTACTGCACGGGCAGTGAGTTCACCGTGGACGGAGGCCTGCTGACCGGGGCGGGCTACTGACGCGAGGCCGGGAGGCCGGGGCCGTCCTGGACTCTGACCGCCAGGCCGTCCCGTCCTCCTTCGGCGAGCAGGAGGTGACACCTGCCCGTCGAGGCGATGCCGTCATGGGCCGGCGGCGGAGCCGGCCATGCGACCTCGACGGGCGCGGCGCGGCCCACGAGGCCACCGGAGAGCGCCTGGGCCAGCACGATGAGCGCGAGTGTGCCGTAGAGGATCTTCACTTCGGGTTAGACCCACAGAACACGCCAACGGTTGGTAACGATAAGGCAACGGTGCGTGACGGCCTTCCTATGGAGGCTCAGGCGCTGATCCACGCCGACGGCGTGATGAACAGCCCGGTCGCCTCCACCAGCGACTCGCCGTCCGGCAGCGAGATCCTGCCCTCGGCCCAGGTCTTGCGGCCCTCGGTGCGGGTGTACTCCGCGGTCGCCACCAGCGGCGTGCCGTACGGCACGGGCCTGCGGTAGCGGACGGTCAGCGTCCCGGTCATGCCCGCCGAGCCGGCGGCGGCGACGGCCTGGCCGAGCAGGTGGTCGAGGATCATGGCGCTGATGCCGCCGTGGACCGCGCCGGGCGGACCCTCGTGCAGCGGCCTGAACACCACCTCGGCCCGCACCCCTCCGTCGCGCACCTCGATGAGCAGAGGCAGGGCGTGCGGGTTGGCGCCGCCGGTGACGGCGTTGCCGAGGTGCCTGAGCGTGCCGTCAGGAGCGATCTCGAACGGCTGGGGGGTCTGGCGCAGGACCGAGCGCAGCCGTTCGTTGACGGCGGTCAGGGCCGCGTGCGCGGCGGTGAGGTCGTCCTCTCCGACGTCGGTCAGCGCGACCGCGTCCATCAGCTCACGGGTCTGCTGGGCAAGAGCGCAGAGGGCGGCGAGGCGGGATTCCTCGGTGCCGAGTTCGACCGACATGCGGGACACCCTAGCGAACCCTTTAGGTAGATCTTTTCCACATTTGTCGGGGTTTGGGAGATATTTCTGGAACCGTCTTGACCTGCAGTTTCGACCCGAGCATCCGCTTGAGGCGCCCTTGGTACTGTCTTGACCTGCCCTTTCCTCAAGGTAGCCTCCCTCCTCACGAGTCCCGTCGTGCACGGAAGGGTTCCCCCGCAACTTCCATGACCCCAGAGACACAGAAGCTCATCAAGCTCCTGGAGAGCCATCTCGGCTACTCCGAGGGCAAGGGCGCGTACACCAAGTTCGGCGACTGGTACGGCAGGACGGTCGAGTTCGACGCCGACTACAGCGGCGCGCCGTGGTGCGACATGTTCCTGTCCTGGGCGGCGCACAAGCTGGGCTACGAGGAGTGGGTCGGGCAGTTCGCCTACACCGTCGCGCACGCGGAGTGGTTCAAGAAGAACGACGCCTGGGGGCACAAGCCGAAACCCGGCGCGCTGGTCTTCTACGACTGGGGCGGCTCCAACGACATCGACAACATCGACCACGTCGGGATCGTCACGAAGGTCGTCGGGGACACGATCTTCACGATCGAAGGCAACATCGACGGGGGCGTCGCCAAGCGCAAGGAGCGCGACCAGAGCAAGGTCGCCGGCTACGGGTACCCGGAGAAGATCAAGGAGCGGCTGGAGGCGGCGCGGCTGAAGGAGGCCGAGGTCGAGGGCTCGCTCCCGCCCGACACCGAGCAGGGCCAGGCCGACAGGCTCCAGTTGCCCGCCCCCGCCGAGACCACCGTCACCTCGCTCATCCCCTCGCGGATCCCCTCCGCGGAGCCGTCCTCGCCGACGATGGCGGCGGGCGCCGAGGACGCGGCCACACCCAAGGCCGCCACCGTGCCGAAGAGCACCTCCCCCTCACCGAGCGCGTCCACGCCCCGCTCGCCCGCGACCACCGCCACGGACAGGCCCGTCGCCAAGAAGGCCAAGCACGCCAAGCCCGCCACCGCCGACACCGAGGCCGCCACCCGCGAGCCCGTCACCGCCTTCAAGGACGCCTCGGCCTCGACCCCTGTGCCCGCGCTCGGCTCTCCCGCGCTGATCGGCCCGGTGCTGCTGGCCGCCCTCGGCGTGCTGGCCGTCGCCCGCACCCGCCAGCTGAGAGTACGGCTGTCGCCGGCCGTCGCTGCCGCCACGGCCTCGACGTCGCGCTCGGCGTCGGCTCCGGGATCGGCGTCGGCCTCGCGGCCGGCGGTGGCGTCGGCGCCGGGCCGTCCCTCCCGGCAGCCTGGGCGCCGTCGCGCCTCGGGCTCCCGCCGCGGCAGGCCCGTGTCGGGCCGCCCCGCCGAGCACCCGGCGACCTCCCCCCTGACGGCCACGGCGCTGACCATCTCGGCCCCCGTCGCCCACCCCGACCCCGTCACCACGACCGAGCCCACGCTCGCCTTCGCCGTGACTGCCGCCGATCACGCCATCGCCTCGACCGCCTCCGAAGCCTCAGCCGCCGCGACCGCCGCCGCCTCGACGACCGCCTCCGAAGCTGTGGGCGCCTTCGACGCGTCGCTCACCTCCGAGGCGGTGAACTCCTTGGAGACGCCGACCACCTCCGAGGCGACGGCCTTCGACGTCATGGCCGCCACCGGCACCAGGGCCGGATCCGGGTCGGGGCACGCTTCCGTGCGCGCCTCCGCTCTCGCGTCCGACCCCGCCGCGGCGCTCGCGGCCGGGCTGGAGACCTCGAGCGCGATCCTGGCGCAGCTGGAGGCGTCCTCGTCGGCACCGTTCGACGCGTTCTCGTCGGCACCGTTCGAGCCGTTCTCGTCGGCGCAGCTCGACGCGTTCTCGTCGGCGCCCTTCGACGCGTTCGCCGAGGCGACCGCCCCGTCGGGCGACGGGTACAGGGGCAGGCGCAGACGCAGGGAGCACCTCGCGGAGGAGAGCGCCGCCTTCGCCTCCGACGCCCCGATCCGCGGACGCCGGCACCGCTCGCAGGCCCCGGCCTTCACGCGAGGCCAGGACACCCGAGCCCATCGCGCCACCTCCACGGGCTCCCCCGCCCGGCTCACCAGGCCCGCGCGGCCCAGCCGCCCGACGCGTCCTGTCCGCCCCGAGCAGCCGGCCCGCGGCACGACGACGGCCCCCCACGCCGACGTCCTCGTCCACAGCGCCAGGACCACCGACACCCTCGTCCACAGCGCCGTCACAGGACCGCACGCGGACACCCTCGTCCACAGCGGCGCGCCGCGGGCGGGCGCCCTGCCCCGCGACACCGCGACAGGCCGTCAGCGAGACAGCCTCGTCACCGGGCCGCACGCCGACCGACTGGTCCACAGCGGCGCCACCGACGGTTTCGGCCGCGGCGCCACGGACACCTTCTCCGCCGCCGTCCCTCTCCGTGGCCGCCGCCACAGGGACTCAGCCGAGTACCGTGACGTGCCTCCCGCGCCCCACCCGTTCCCCTCGCCCGAGACCGCCACCACCCCGCCGGCCCGCGTCCTTTCTCCGCAGGCTCCGCCGGACCAGGTCCCTGCGCACGTTCCCGCGGCCTTCACCCCGCCGGCCCAGACGCCTCAGGTTCAGTCCGGCCGCCGGCAGGAGCCGGCGCTCGTGGGAGCCTCCGGCGGGTCGGGAGGCCGCAGCGGCAGAGGACGGGGAGGGCGTCACCGCGCCTGACCTCGAACGCCCCGGTCGGATACGATCTCGCGGTGACCGTCGTGCGCATCCCCGGCTCCAAGTCCGTCATGGCGCGAGCCCTGTTCATGGCCGCCGCCTCCGACGGGATCACCACGCTGGAGCTGCCGCTCCGGTCCGACGACACCGAGGCATTCGCCCAGGGCCTGCGCGACCTCGGCTACCACCTGACCCAGGACGCCGACCGGTGGAGCGTGCACGGCCGTCCCGACGGCCCGCCCGCCGGCCGCGCCGAGGTCTACTGCCGCGACGCCGCCACCGCGTCCAGATTCCTGCCCGCGCTGGCCGCCGCCGGTCACGGCACCTTCGCCTTCGACGCCTCCGCCCAGATGCGCCGCCGTCCCGTCGGCCCGCTCACCGCCGCGCTGAGAGAGCTGGGCGTACGGCTGTCCGACGCCGACGGCCATCTCCCCCTCACCGTCGAGGCCTCCGGTGTCAAGGGCGGCGACCTGCGCCTCGACGCGGGCCTGTCCTCGCAGTTCCTCACCGCCCTGCTGCTGCTCGGCCCGCTGACCGCCGAGGGCCTGCGGATCACGGTGACCGACCTGGTGTCGGCGCCGTACGTCGAGATGACGCTTGCGATGATGCGCCGCTTCGGGATCACAGTGGCGAGGGAGGGCGACACGTTCGCCGTGCCGCCCGGCGCCTACCGCGCCCACGCCTACGAGGTCGAGCCCGACGCCTCCAGCGCGAGCTACTTCTTCGCCGCCGCCGCGCTCACCGGCCGTACGGTCACCGTCCCCGGCCTGACCCGCGACAGCCTCCAGGGCGACCTGCGCTTCGTCGACGTCCTGGAGCGCATGGGCGCCACCGTCGAGATCACCACCGAAGCCACCACGGTCACGGGCCCCGAGCGGCTGTCGGGCGTCACGGTCAACATGCGCGACATCTCCGACACCGTGCCGACCCTCGCCGCCATCGCCCCGTTCGCCACCGGCCCCGTCCGCATCGAGGACGTCTACAACACCCGCGTGAAGGAGTGCGACCGCCTGGCGGCCTGCGAGGAGAACCTGCGCAGGCTGGGCGTCGAGGTGCGCACGGGACGCGACTGGATCGAGATCCAGCCGGGGACGCCGGAGGCGGCCGAGATCGCCTGCCACGGCGACCATCGCATCGCCATGGCCTTCAGCGTCACGGGGTTGCGCGTCCCCGGCGTCACCCTGGACGATCCCGGCTGTGTCAGGAAAACCTTCCCGACCTTCCACGAGGTGCTCGCCGCCTGGGCCTGACGGCCTCGGGAAGCGGCGTGAGCCCGACGGTCCCAGGATGTGGTCCCGGGATGCGGTCCCGGGATGCGGTCCCGGGATGCGGTCCCGGGATGCGGTCCCGGGATGCGGTCCCGGGATGCGGTCCCGGGATGCGGTCCCGGGATGCGGCCTCAGCCTGACGGCGTCGCTGAAGGGCGCTCATGGTCTGGTGTGAGGCCGTGGTCCGCGGCGAAGGCGGTCAGCTTCGTGACCGCGTCGCCGGTGCCCTTCCACGGGCGGACGATCAACCGGTCGACGCCCAGCGCCTCCCACACGGCGATCTCCTCGGGCGAGGCCAGAGAGGAGGCGTGGACGGTCACCGAGAACCTGCGTCCGTCGCGCAGCGCGGCCAGCCGTTCGAGCTGCGGCCGCACCGACTCCAGGGTGTGCGGCATGCTGATCCAGCCGTCGCACAGCGTGGCCGCCCTCCGCAGCGCCGCGGCCGACTCGCCGCCCGCCAGGACGGGCAGCGTGTGCTGGATCGGCTTGGGCTCGAAGGCGACCTCCGGGAAGGAGAAGAAGCGGCCCGTGTGGGCGACCGTCTCCTCCGACCACAGCCGCCTGGCGACCGTGATCGCCTCGTCGAGGCGGGGGCCCCTGGTCGCGAAGTCGACGCCCGCCGCGTCCCACTCCCCCGAGTACCACCCCGCGCCCACACCGCAGACGGCGCGCCCTCCCGACACGATGTCGAGGGTGGCGAAGGCGCGGGCGGAGACGAAGGGGTGCCTGAGCGCGAACAGGTGCACCGCCGTACCGAGCCTGACGCGGGAGGTGAGCCCCGCCAGCCAGCACAGGTAGGCGGGCGCGTCGAAGAGCGGGGTGTGCGGCCTGATGCCGGGTGTCGAGGTGCCCGGATAGGTGGCCAGCGACAGGTCGGTGGTGAAGACGAGATGCTCGGGGACCCACAGCGACTCGAAGCCGAGGGAGTCGGCGGCGACGGCGACGTCCTTCCACGCGGCGGGGTGGAGCAGGCCGAGGGGGACACCGAACTTCACGCTCCGAACACCGCCTCACGCACGCGGATCCTGTGCTCGGCGCTGGTGCCGTAGGCGGCGCCGAGCGACCAGGTCCTGGCCAGCCAGAAACGCAGGTCCAGCTCGCCGGTGTAGCCGATCGCGCCGTGCACCTGCAGCGCGGTGCGGGCGGCCAGCGAGGCGGCCTCTCCCGCGGCCGCCTTCGCGGCGCTGACGTCCCGGTCGGGCCGGGGGGCGTCCTGCTCGTCCACGGAGAGCGCGGCGCGGTGGACCAGCGGCGCGGCGAACTCCACCGCGATCGCCACGTCGGCGAGCTGGTGCTTGACCGCCTGGAAGGCCCCGATCGGCCGTCCGAACTGGGTGCGCGTCCTGGCGTACTCCACCGACCTGGCGAGCAGCTGCCTGGCCACCCCGACGAGCTGCGCCGCCGTGCCGACGGTCGCCCTTCTCAGCAGCGCCTCGGCAGAGCCGGGCAGACGCTCGGGCTCGCCCGCCACCGTCACCCCGTACGGCTGCCTCCCTGGATCGAGCGCCCTGCGCGGCTCCGGCCGTACCGGCACGGCGGAGGGTCCCGTGACGTCCACGACCAGGTCGGCCAGGTCGGCGTCCAGCGCGACGCCCTCCACGAGCAGGCTCACGCGCGTCACTCCCTGCGGGGCGTACGGCGCGGCGACCAGCGTCTCCACGACGGGCCCCGGCATGGCGGCGCGTCCGGTCTCCTCGAGCGCGGGGACGACGTCGATCAGTGAGAGGCCCAGCCCGCCAGCCTCCTCCGGCGCGAGCGCCGCGAAGAAGCCGAGCTCGGTCAGCTCCTTCCAGCACGACACGCGGTCGGCGGGGTCACAGCGGTCGCGCAGCACCTCCCGTACGGCGGCGGCGAAGGCGAGCTGTTCGGAGGTGAAGGAGAAGTTCATCGGGGCAGCCCCAGGACGCGTTCGGCGATGATGTTGCGCTGGATCTCGTTCGTGCCCGCGTAGATCGGCCCAGCGAGCGAGAACAGATAGCCGTCGAACCACGGCGTCTCGGCCGCGCAGGGGCCGAGCAGGTCCATGGCGAGGGCGTGCATGCGCAGGTCGAGTTCGGACCAGAAGACCTTGCCCATGCTGGTGGTGGCTCCGAGCTCGCCCTTCACGGCGCCGAAGGTGTGCAGGCGGTAGGCCTCGGCGTCGACGAGGCATCGGGCCGCCCTGTCCTGCAGCGCGGGATCGGCCGTCCGTGCCAGCGCGACCAGCCGCTCGGCCGTGGCGAGGAAGCGTCCGGGGCTGCGCAGCGTGAGGCCGCGCTCGGAGGAGGTGGTGGCCATGGCGATCTTCCAGCCCTGCCCCGGCTCTCCCAGGACCATGGCGTCGGGGACGAAGACGCCGTCGAAGAGCAGCTCGGCGAATCCGGGCGTGCCGTCCAGCTGGGCGATGGGCCTGACGGCGACGTCCTCCAGCGAGAAGAGGACGTACGTGAGCCCGTGGTGCCGCGAGCCCGAGGTCCTGAACAGGCCGAAACCGTGCGAGGCGAAGGCGGCGCGGGAGCTCCAGGTCTTCCTGCCGTGCAGGAGCCAGCCGCCCTCCACCTTGACCGCGCGGGAGGAGAGAGCCGCCAGGTCGCTGCCGGCCTCGGGCTCGGACCAGGCCTGCGCCCACACGTCCTCGGCCCTGGCCATCCTGCCCAGGAACGCGGCCTGCTGCGAGGGGGTGCCGAAGGTGAAGAGGGTGGGGGCGAGCAGGAAGATGCCGTTCTGGCTGACCCTGGCGGGAGCGCCCGAGGCCCAGTACTCCTCCTCGAAGATCAGCCACTCGATCGGGGAGGCGGAGCGGCCGCCGTGCTCCTCCGGCCACGAGACCACCGACAGGCGTGCGTCGGCCAGCCGCGCCTCCCACGCGCGGTGCGCCTCGAAGCCCTCGCGGGTGTCCATGGACGGCAGCCGCGAGGGCACGTGCGCGGCCAGCCAGTCCCGAACCTCGGCGCGGAAGGCCTGTTCGGCCGGGGTGAAGTCGAGATCCACTCACCCAACCTAGCGCACGCTTGGTTACTTGAGAAGCTCGACGATCCGCTCGGCCAGCGGCGCGGCGCTCGCCGGGTTCTGCCCGGTGGCCAGGCGGCCGTCGACGACGACCTGGGGCTGCCAGTCGGCGGCCGGCTCGTGCGTCGCCCCCTTGCCCACCAGCGCGTCGGCGAGCAGGAACGGCACGATCTCGGCCACGCCCGCGGCCTTCTCCTCCGCGTTGGTGAAGGCGGCCACGCGCCTGCCCGCCACGAGCGGGACGCCGTCGGACAGGGTCAGGTTGACCAGCGCCGAAGGTCCGTGGCAGACGGCGGCCACCACACCGCCGCTCTCGTAGACCTCGCGGCCGAGGCGCGCGACGTCGGGGTCGTCGGGGAAGTCCCACATGGTGCCGTGGCCACCGGCGTACAGCACCGCGTCGAAGGAGCGGCCCTCGAGGTCGGCCAGCCTGCCCGCCTCCCGCAGTTCGGCGGAGTCGAGGAAGGCGGTCTGCGTGTCGTCGGAGGCATCGAAGCCGTCCTGTGGCGGCTGCCCGCCCTTGACGCTGGCCACCACGACCTCGAAGCCCGCCTCGCGGAAGACGTGCCACGGGTGGGCCGCCTCCGAGACGTAGTATCCGGTGCTCCGCACGCCGCCGAGGTCGTCATGGCTGGTCAGTGCGATCAGAATGCGCTTGCTCATGTCTCGATGATGCGCCGCGTCAGCCATCAGCCACAAATAGCTGCAACGCCCTTCAGCCATCACAATTGTGATATGTCACTCTCGCTCGACCTGCTCAGGACGTTTCTCGCCGTGCACCGCACCGGCTCGATCACGGCCGCCGCGCAGACGCTCGGGTTGTCGCAGCCCGCGGTGACGGCTCAGGTCAGGGCGCTGGAGGCGGCGCTCGACCGGCCGCTGTTCGACCGGCTGCCGCGCGGCGTCGCGCCCACGGCGGCAGCCGACGAGCTGGCCAGGCGGGTGGCGGGCTCGCTCGACGCGCTGGCCGAGGTGGTCGGCGCCGAACTGCCGTCAGGGCGGAGCGTGCACCTGGGCGGTCCTGCGGAGTTTCTCTGCGAGCAGGTCATGCCCGTGCTCGCGCCGCTGGTGGCCGACGGGCTGAGGCTGCGCACCACGTTCGGGCTGACCGACGACCTGCTGGCCGAACTGGCGGCCGGACGGCTCGACCTCGTGGTCGCCACGGTACGGCCGCGCCTGCGCGGCGTGCGCGCCGAGCCGCTCTACGACGAGGAGTTCGTACTGGTGGCGGCGCCGGGCGTGGGGATGGACGCGCCGGTCGTCGCCTACGCAGAGGACCTGCCGATCATCAGGCGCTACTGGCGGACCGTCTTCGGCCGCCGCGCGACGATGACCGCGGGGGCGATCGTGCCCGATCTGCGGGGGGTGCTGGCAGCCGTACGGGCGGGGGCGGGGATCTCCGTGCTGCCCGCCTACCTCTGCGCGGACGACCTCGCGGCGGGCAGGCTGGTGGCGCTGGCCACGCCCGAGGTGCCGCCGCTCAACACCGGCTATCTCGCGGTCAGGGCGGGAGGGCTGGCCGTCCCCGCGGTCGCCACGGTCCACCGCCATCTCAGCGAGGAGTTCCGCAGGCGGCTGAGGAGTTCCGCAGGCGGCTGGGGAGCGGTCCGCTAGCCGTTGAGCCGGTCGGCGAAGGCGTCGAGCTCGGCGGCCACCCCGGGCAGGACACGGCGCCTGGACAGGCGTGAGGCGATGGCCGTGCCGAGACCCGCCATCCAGACCGTGTCGTCGATGAAGGCGTCGAGATCATCGGGCCAGGGGAAGGACGGCTGGCTGATCAGCAGCGACGCGCAGCCGTGCGCGGCCGACCACAGGCCGAGGGCGAGCGTCTGCGGGTCGCCGCGCAGAGCGCCTGAGGTGACGCAGGCCGAGACCGCCTCCACGATGTAGCCGAAGCAGGCCGTCGCCGCCGAGCCCGACCCCTGCCGCATCATCAGCACCCGGTACTGCACGGGATGGTCGAGCGCGAATCTGACGTACACGTGCCCGCACCTGCCCAGGGCCCAGAACGGGTCGTCGATGCCCTGCGCGGCCTCGCGCATCCTGCGCTCGAGCTCGTCCCACGCGCGCAGGCAGACCGCCTCGATCAGCTGCTCCTTGTCGGCGAAGTGCAGGTAGACCGAGGGGGTGGACACGCCCGTACGGCCCGCGACCGCGCGCAGCGTCAGCGCCTCCTCACTCCCCCGCTCCACCAACAGCGCCTCTGCCGCCGCGAGGATCTCCTCCCGCAGCCGCGTCCCTTCGCCAGGATTGGCCCTCACCCGTTTCATGGGATCAGGTTGACACCGTCAGGTTAACGCCGTCAATCTGACGATATGACGACATTTCGGGATGCCACGGCGATCACGGCAGGCGTGGACGGGGATTTCGACGCCACCCTGGACGAACAGTGGAGCGTGGGCGGCAGGGCGCACGGCGGCTACCTTCTCGCGATCATGGGCAGGGCGGCCGTCGAGAGCGCGGGCGCCGAGCACCCCCACCTGACCGCGGTCAGCGGCACCTTCCTGGCGCCTCCCGCCTTCGGCCCCGTGCGGGTCGCGGTCGAGACGCTGCGGCAGGGCCGCGCCCTCACCCAGGTGCGCGCCCGCCTCTCGCAGGACGGCGCGCCGCTCGTCGAGGCGCTCATCACCCTTGGCCGCCTGTCGGAGGGTGACCCGTGGTGGTCGGACACCGAGCCCGTGGAGCTGCCCGACGAGCAGGAGTGCTTCCTGACCCCCGCCGAGGCGCCGGGGGCCGGGTTCAGGGTGCCGCTCATGGACGTCGTCGAGCAGCGGCTCAACCCCGCCCACCTGGGCTTCGCCTTCGGCACCCCCGCGCGCGAGGGCGTCATCGCCGGCTGGCAGCGCCTGGCCGACGGCTCCGAGTGGGACCCGCTGTCGCTGCTCGTCGCGATCGACGCGGTGCCGCCGGTCTCCTACGACCTCGGCGCCCCCGGCTGGGCCCCGACCATCCAGCTGTCGGCCTACATCAGGCGGCTGCCCGCCCCCGGCCCCGTCAGGGTGCGCGTGAAGGCGTCCGACGTCACCGGCGACCGCATGGACGAGACCGCCCACGCGTGGGACGCCAAGGGCCACCTCGTCGCCCAGGCCACGCAGCTGGCGGCGGTCCGCACGGCTCAGGCGTAGATCGCGCGAGTGATCACCACGGCGCAGGTCTCGATGGCCTGCGCCGACTGGTCCTCGGCCAGCACCGCGAACTTCATCCGTACCAGCGCCCTGGCCAGGCCGTCCTGCGGCGGCCCCTCGGGGGCGCGCCCCTCGGCCCGCTCCCTGCCGATCCTGGCCGCCGCCTGCCCGATGTAGCCCTCGACCACTCTCGACCTGAAGCCGGCGAACTCCTCGTCCTCGCCCAGCAGCGCGGGGCGCAGCAGGCTCCCGTGCTCGCGCCACAGCCGCGCGCTCACCCCGAGCGCCTTCCTCAGCGCGGCGGGATCGTCGCCCGCGCCGTCGAGCCAGCCCCTGGCCGCCTCCTCCATCTCCTGCGCGATCTCGTCCAGCAGCGCATCGAGCACCGCGCTCTTGGAGTCGAAGTAGAAGTAGAAGCTGGAGCGCGAGATGCCCGCCCCCGCCGCCAGCCTGTCGACCGTGATCTGCCCCGGTGGCACCGACTGCAGCAGCTCCTTCGCCGTCTCGACGATGGCCCGCTCACGGCGGTCTCCCTTGGTCATCCCCCTGCGCCGGTTCATGACTCAACACTACGCCGGGAATAATCGACATAGCGTCGATTATTGTGATGAGTATGAACATCCTCTACACCGCCATCGCCACCGCCTATGGCCGAGAGGGCCGCGCGGCCACCAACGACGGCAGGCTGGCCGTCACCCTCGCCCACCCCGTCGAGCTCGGCGGATCCGGCCAGGGCACCAACCCCGAGCAGCTGTTCGCCACCGGCTACGCCGCCTGCTTCGCCAGCGCCATGCAGAACGTGGGCCGCCGGATGAAGTTGGACGTCTCCGACGCCTCGGTCACGGCGGAGGTCGGCCTCGGCGGCATCGGCGAGGGCAGGTTCGGCCTGGAGGTGACGTTGCGGGTGGAGCTGCCCGATGAGCTCCAGGGCGAGGCGGGGCAGCGCCTCGTCGAGGCCACCCACCAGGTCTGCCCCTACTCCAACGCCACCAGGGGCAACATCGCGGTGAACCTGGTCGTCGAGTAGCCCGGCGGTGGTCAGCCGAGGTAGGCCGCTCTGACGACAGGGTCGGTCCTGATCTCGGAGGGCGGTCCTTCGGCGATGACCTTGCCGAGGTCGAGGACGACGAGGTGGTCACAGGTGTCCATGACGAAGCCCATGTCGTGCTCCACCAGCAGCACCGTGGTCTCCAGCGCGGCGATGACCTCGCGCAGCCGTACCGTCTGGTCGGCGTCCAGGCCCGAGGTGGGCTCGTCGAGCAGGAGCAGCGAGGGACGGTCGGCCAGCGCGCGGGCCAGCTCCACCAGCCGCCGCTGCCCGACGGGGAGCGCGGCGGCGTAGGCGTCGCGCAGCGGGAGCAGCCCGCACAGCTCCAGCACCTCGCTCACCCGCTCCCTGCGCGCGGCCTCCAGGCGGCGCCTGGCGGGCAGGGCGGTCAGGTCGGCGAGCAGGCCTCCCCCGCCGCCGCGCCACTCCAGGGCCGACAGCACGTTGTCGGCGACGGTGAGGCGGCCGAAGACCTGCGTGCGCTGGAAGGTACGGCGCAGCCCCGCCCGCGCCCGCCGTACGGGGGAGTCGCCCGTGACGTCGGCCCCGGCGACCAGCACCCGACCCGACCTGGGCCTGCGCAGCCCTGACACGACGTCGAACAGGGTGGTCTTGCCCGCGCCGTTCGGCCCGATCACCCCGCAGACCTGACCCTCAGGCACGGTGAAGGAGACCTCCGACAGCGCCATCACCCCGCCGAAGGAGACGGAGACGCCCTCCACGGCCAGCGCGGTCATGACGAGACCCCCAGGTAGGCGGCGGTCAGGCGGTCGGCGTCGACCTCGGAGCGGGGTCCTGTCCAGGTGATGCGGCCCAGCCGCATGAAGGCCACCCTGTCGGCGACGGCCAGCGCCTCCGTGGCCTTCTCCTCCACCAGCAGCAGCGCCACCCCTCGCTGTCGCAGCTCGGCGAAGAGGGCGAAGATCTGCTCGACGACCAGCGGGGCCAGGCCGAGTGAGGGCTCGTCGGCGATCAGCACCCTGGGCGGCCTGACGAGCGCGGGCGCGAGCGTCAGCAGCTGCTGTTCACCGCCCGACAGCGCGCCCGCGAGCACCGTACGGCGGGCGGCCAGCTGCGGCAGCCTCTCGTAGACGGGATCGGGCGACTCCAGCCACGTCCGCAGGTTCTCCTCCACGGTCAGGCCGGGGAAGACGCCTCGCCCCTCGGGCGCCAGCAGCACTCCCGCGCGGGCGCGCCGGTGGGCGGGCCGGCCGGTGACGTCGTCGCCGTCGAGCAGGATCGCGCCCGCGGTGACGGGCAGGTCTCCCGCGGCGACGGCGCAGGTGGTGGACTTGCCCGCCCCGTTGGCGCCGAGCAGCGCGACCACCTCTCCCGGGTGGATGGCCAGGTCGACGCCGCGCAGGACGGTCACGTCGCCGTATCCCGCGACGACGCCCTCGAGCCTGAGCACCGGCTCGGCCCTGCCGGGTTCGGCGAGGTTCTCAGGGACGGCGCCGAGGGCGGCGCGGCCCCGAGGAGATAGCGCGTCGGTGGCCGGGGCCGCAGATGGGGCCGGGGATGGGGCCGGGGATGACGAGGCTGTGGCCTGGCGGCGGGCGCGGCGGCGGTGGCGGGCCTCGGCGAGCTGGGCGAGCACTCCGTCGGGATGCTTGGCCAGGATCATGCCGCCGGTGCCGAACAGGATCGCGCCGACGTGCGCGGAGACGCCCCAGCCTGCCAGCAGCTCGGGGAAGACCGCGGCGATCAGCCCGCCCAGCACCGCCCCTCCGATCCTGCGCACCCCCTGCAGCACGACCACGGCCAGCCAGACGAACCCGGCGAAGGCGGGCAGGTCCGTCGCCGTGATCGACCCCTTCGACGTGGCGTACAGCACCCCGCCGAGCCCGGCGATCGCCGACGCCAGCGCGAACAGCATGATCTTCGTGCGTGGCCCCGAGACGCCCACGGTCGCCGCCGCGGCCGGGGCTGACCTGACGGCGAGGATCGCCCTGCCCGACACCGACCGCTCCAGGTTGCGCACCAGCAACCCGACCAGCCCGATCAGGACCAGCAACAGCACCACCCGCACGCGGGGGTCGGTCGTGTCTGCCACCCTGAAGGAGATCGCCGGCAGCGGCCAGCCGATGGTGCCGTTGCTGAAGGCGTCGACCTGGAAGAGCACCTGGTCGGCGAGGAGCGCGAGTGCCAGCGTGGCCAGGGTGAGGATCCGGCCGCCGAGCCGCAGCGCGGGCATCGCCACCAGCACGCCGACCGCCGCGGCCGCCAGCACGCCCACCAGGATCGCCACGGGCAGCGGCCACCCGGAGGCGAACGCCCAGCCGCACGTCAGCGCCGCCATCGCGGCGAAGGCGGCCTGCGCCAGGTTGACCATGCCGCCGATCCCCGTCACCACCACGAACGAGCAGAAGATCAGCGCGAGCACCAGCCCCTGCGCCACCACGCCCACGTAGAAGTCGTCGGCGGGCCGGGTGAAGGTCCAGACCAGCAGCGCCGCCAGCGAGACGAGCCAGGGCAGGCGGCGCCGCCACACCGGCAGGTCGGCCAGGTAGTCGGGGGGCGGCGCGTCCTCGGCCGCGCTGCCCGCCACCCGCTCTCTCGACCTGTTGAGCAGGACCAGCCCCGCGAACAGCAGGAGCACGGGCACCGCGGTGCGCAGCCCGGTGATCTCCGCGGCGAAGTCGGCGTAGCCCGCCACCAGGTTCTGCACGACCCCGAGCCCGAGCCCCGCCGCGAACGTCCAGGGGATCGAGCGCAGCCGCCCGAACACCGACGCCGTCGCCGAGGCGAACAGCAGCACGGTGAACGCCCCCGAGTCCAGGCCCACCACCGGAACGGCCAGCACCCCCGCGAGACCCGCGAGAGCCGAGCTGAGCGTCCAGGCCAGCGCGGAGCTCGCGTCGGCGTCGATGCCCCTGAGCGTGGCCAGCCTGCGTCTGTCGACCGAGGCCCGCATCCGCAGGCCGTACGGCGTGTGCCGCATGAACAGCCAGAGCCCCGCCGCCACGAGGATCGCGACGCAGAAGGTGATCACCTGGTCGGAGTCGAAGCCGAAGGCCACCTCGACCGCGGGGTAGGGCCCCACGCCGTGCGGCAGCGCCGTGGCGTCGGCAGGCGGCAGCCCGAAGGGCTCCTCCACCAGGTCGGCGATCAGCAGCCCGAGCGCGGGCAGCGCGATCGTCAGCCCGATCGTCGCCACGATCTGCGCGGTCTCCCCCGCATGGGCCAGGCCCCTGAACATCGCCCTGTGCAGGCCGTACCCGAGCAGGGGGGCGAAGCCCAGCACCGCGAGGAGCCCCGCGGCCCATCCCGGCCAGCCGAGACCCACGTTGAGCTCGAAGAAGACCAGCGCGGTCAGGAAGCCGACCGCGCCGTGGGCGAAGTTGAACACGCCCGTGGCCGCGTACGACAGGGTCAGGCCCGAGGCCATCACCGCGAAGACGGCGCCGGTGACCAGCCCGCTGAGGATGTAGGCCAGCATCTACTTGAGCGGTACGTTGTCGAAGCACTTCATGCTCTTGGCCACCCGGTAGGCGCCGCCTTCGAGCTTGACCAGCGCCCCGCAGCCGTTGGGTTCGGCGTGGTCCTTGGGGTACTGGATCTTCCCGAACCCCGCGTTCTCGTAGAGGAAGGAGCCGTTGCCCGTGGCCAGGAACTTCTCGCGGGTCAGGTCGCGGCCCGTCTGCTCCAGCATCTTCAGGAAGATGTCTGCCGACCAGTAGCCGATCGCCAGGTGCTGGGTGAGCGTCGCGCCCGGGGAGACCTTCTCCACGTCCTGTCTGAGCTGGGCGATCTCGGGCGCGCTCGACTCGAAGGGCTCGAACATCGGCGCGGCGACGACGCCCTCGAGCGCCATCGCCGTGGCGGGGTCCTTGAGTATGGCGGCGTCGTAGCTGGTCGCGTCGCTGAGCACGCCCTTGTAGCCGGCCTTCTTCAGCGCGGAGTAGAGGCCGACGTTGAACTTGGTGCCCGCGATGATCGAGACGACGATGTCGGGGGGCGCTCCGCCGTCCGAGGTCATGATCTTGTTGACGTAGGGCAGCCAGTCGGCGGGCGGCGCGGCGCCCGGCAGCGCCGAGTTGAGCCCGACCAGCGTGAACCCCGCCGCCTGGAAGGACTGCGAGATGGTCTTGCCGCCGTACTTGCTGCCGCTGGAGTCGGAGGTCTGCACGTAGACGGTCTTGCCGCTCGCGCCGCCGAGCAGGTCTGCCATCTGGTTGCCCCACCAGGTCTGCGAGCCGGCGCCCGGCTTGGGCGCCAGGCAGCCGTTGTAGCCGAAGCCGGTTCTGGTGCCGCACCACTGCGGGCCCGTCGCCCAGCCGAACCACGGCACGCCCTGCTGCTCGAGGAAGACCGCGCCGCCGAAGTTGGGGGCGTGCACAGGGACCAGCGCGAACACCTTGTCCTTCTGGACCAGCTTCTTGGCCGCGGCGTCGCCCTTGGCGGCGTCCTGGGTGTCGTCCTCCGCCCCGACGAACTCGATCTTCCTGCCGTGCACGCCGCCCGCCGCGTTGGCTCTTTCGAACCTGGCCCTGGCGCCGAGCTCGGCGTCCTTGGTGGAGTAGCCGCTCGCGCTGGTCTTGGTGAGGACCCCGCCCACCTTGACCGTCGTGTCGGTCACCCCCGGCGTCTGCGCGCCCGGAGCCGTCTTCTGCTGCGCCGCGCACCCCGCGAGCGCCACCACCGCCGCCAGCACCACGAGTTCTCGCCGCAACCCAGCCTCCGCCTTTTGGCCTAGCGCTCGCTTGGTTTTGCGTCAGCGTAGGTTCGGGTCGCGGGGGTGTCAACGCTTCTCTACCAAGCATTTGCTTGCTAGCGTGTGGCGCATGCTGATGCGCGCCGCCGTCCTCACCGGATTCCGCGAGCCGATGGAGATCCGCGAGGTCGAGATCGCCGACCCGGCGCCGGGCGAGGTGCGGGTGCGGATCAAGGCGTCGGGGGTGTGCGGGTCCGACCTGAAGGCCATCGACGGCAAGAGCCCCGTCGTACGGCAGCTGCCGTACATCCTGGGGCACGAGAGCGCGGGCGTCGTCGAGAGCGTCGGCGAGGGCGTGACAGGAGTCAGGCCCGGCGACCACGTCATCATCGCGATGAGCGGCGCCTGCGGCAGGTGCCGCCAGTGCGGCGCCGGCCGCTTACACCTGTGCTCGGGCCCCGCGAGGATGACCGCGATCATGGGAGGCGCGCCGCGCGTCACGCTCGAGGGGCAGGAGACCCGCAGGTTCATCGGCATCGGCTCCTTCGCCGAGTACGCGCTCGTCAGCGAGGCGATGTGCGTCAAGATCGCCACCGACGCGCCCTTCGACGCCATGTGCCTGCTGGCCTGCGGCGTCGTCACCGGTGTGGGCGCGGTGCTGAACGTCGCCCACGTGAGCCCCGGCTCCAGCGTGCTCGTCGTGGGCTGCGGCGGCGTCGGGCTCAACGTCGTCCAGGGAGCGGTGCTGGCGGGCGCTACCACGATCATCGCCGCCGACGTCGCCGAACAGAAGCTCAAGCTCGCCTCCCGCTTCGGCGCCACCCACACCCTGCTCGCGGGCGACCTGCCCGCACAGGTCGGCGAGATCACGCGCGGCGGCGTCGACTACGCCTTCGACGCCACGGGGGTGGCAGGCGTCCTCGGCCAGGCCTTCGCCGCCACCCAGCCAGGCGGCACCACGGTCATGGTCGGCAGCCCGCCCTCGGGCGCCGCCCTGACCATCGAGCCGGGGTTGCTCTTCGCCTCCCGCAGGCTCATGGGGACCCAGGGCGGCGACGCCGCTCCCCTGCGCGACCTGCCGATGCTCGCGGCGCAGTACCTGCGGGGCCGCCTCGACCTCGACGGCCTGGTCACCGAGCGACTGCCGCTGTCCGACGTCAACCAGGCCGTCGCCCACGTGCGAGAGGGCTCCGTCGCGCGCACGGTGATCGTCTTCTAGCCACCCGCGGAAACGTCGCCCCACCTGCGTCCTGTACGTCCGTACAGAGCCCTACGATGGGCACACTGGACGTGCAAGCCTCTGGTGGAAAGAGACGATGACCACACTCGAGCAGGGTCACGACACCCGCACGCGCATCCTCGCGGCGGCCAGGAAGCTGTTCGCCGAGCGCGGGTACGCCGCGACCTCGCTGGCCGACATCGCCGCCGCCGTCGGGCTCACCAAGACGGCCGTCGCCTACCACTTCCACCCCAAGGACCGGCTGGCCGCCGAGCTGATCGCGCCGTGCGCCGACGACATGCTCGACCTGCTGGGCGCGCAGTTCCCCGACCGGGCGGCGTTCGTGACGGCGCTGGTGGAGTTCACCGTACGGCACCGCGCGGTGACCAGGCTGGTCATGGAGGATCTCGGCGGCGCCGACGAGGCCCCTCCAGGATCGCCAGGCGAGGCGATCAGGACCTTCCGCGACGAGATCTTCGCCAAGCTCGTCGGGGCCGAGCCGTCGGCCCAGGACCGGTTGCGCGGGTGGGCGGTGCTCGGCGCGCTCCAGTGGGGCGTCGTCCACACGATGGACCTGCCTGAGGAGAGCGTCCGCGCCACCCTGACCGCCGCCGCCCTCGCCATCTGACCCGCCCGAGGCCGACCGGTTCCCGATCCGCGCCTCCCTCGCCGGCCGTCCCGCCGTACGCGCGTGCCCATGGCCGGATTTCCTGCGGTGACCTCCGCCGCCGCGCCGCAGGGGAGGCCGATGTCACCTCCCCTCATGTCACAGCTCACCGGGCTATTCCGTCGTAGGTGTGTAAGCACCTAGGAACCGCGGAGGAGTCCACCATGGTGGAACCCACGATCGCGCTGGTGACGGGGGCACACGACGTGTCCGCCTACCAGCCCCTGACTGACGCCCCATGTCGCCGCCACGTGTCGTGATCGTCGGAGCCGGCCTCGCCGGATATCACGCCGCCTCCGCTCTCTCCCGCCGCATGCGGGGCGGGGCCGAGGTGGTGCTGGTGAACCCGACCGGCTTCACGCTCTACCTGCCCCTGCTGCTCGACGTGGCGGCCGGGAAGCTCGATCCGAGCCGGGTCACGGTCCCGCTCGCCAGAGCGCTGCCCGGCGTCCGGGTCGTCCTCGGCACCGTCGACCGCATCGACACCGGCTCCCGGCGCGTCCACTATGTCGACGCCGACCAGGCCACGGGCCTGCTCGCCTACGACCGGCTCATCGTCACCGTCGGCGGCGTCACCAAGGTCCGGCCGGTCTCGGCGGTCTCGGCGCACAGCTTCGGCTTCCACGACATCGCCGAGGCCCTCCACCTGCGCGACCACATCGAGCGCCAGCTCTATCTGGCCGCCACCAGCGACAACCCCACCGAACGCGCCGCCCGCCGCACGTTCGTCGTGCTCGGCGCGGGACACACCGGCACGGAGGTGGCCGCGGCCGGGCAGCTCATGTCCAGGCAGATCGCACGCCGTCACCCCTGGCTGCGAGAACAGCCGATCCGCTGGATCCTGGCCGAGCCGGCCGAGCGGCTGCTGCCCGACATGCATCCCCGCCTGTCCGAAACGGCGACGCGCGTGCTGCGGCGACGCGGCGTGGACGTGCGGACTCGGACCTCGGTGGGACAGGTCACCTCCGGAGGGCTGCGGCTGTCCGACGGCGAGTTCGTCCCCACGCGGACGATCGTCTGGAGCTTCGGGGTTCGCCCCGATCCCCTGATCAACGGGCTCCGGCTGGCGGTCGAGCAGGGGCGGATCAGGGTCGATGAGTACCTCTCCGTGCCCGGTCATCCCGAGATCTACGTCTGCGGGGACGCCGCCGCCGTCCCCGACCTCACCCGGCCCGGCAAGATCACCCCGATGAGCGGACGGCACGCCGTACGCCAGGGCAGGCTGGCAGGCCGCAACGTCGCCGCCTCCCTCGGATCCGGCAGGCGCGAGCCGTACCGGCACGGCAACCGCGGCGCCACCGTGGACCTGGGCGGCTGGCAGGCGGCGGCCGACCCGCTGGGCATCCCGTTCTCCGGCATCGCGGCCAAGGCGGCGACCCGCGCCTGCCGCCTGTTCACCGTCCCCGCCAACCGCATGGCGATCGTCAACGACTGGCTGGCCGACGCGCTGCTGCCGGGCCGGCGCACCCCGCGCCACCGGGCTCCCGTGCCGATGACGCCACTGAACCTCACCCAGGAGAAACGATGAAGGCAAGTGGGCTGGCCAAGGCCATGGACGAGCGGGTCGGCGGCGGGGCCTGGGTGAACAAGGCGATGCGGAAGGTCTTCCCCGATCACTGGACCTTCCTGCTCGGCGAGATCGCCCTGTACGCCTTCCTCATCGTCTTGCTGACCGGTGTCTTCCTCACCTTCTTCTTCAAGCCGAGCATGACCGAGGTGGTCTACGACGGCTCCTACGTGCCGCTGCGCGGGGTCGTCATGAGCGAGGCCTACGCCTCGAGCCTGGAGATCAGCTTCGACGTGCGCGGCGGGCTGCTGATGCGCCAGCTGCACCACTGGTCCACGTTGGTATTCCTGGCCGCGATCTGTGTCCACATGCTGCGCAACTTCTTCACCGGCGCCTTCCGTAAGCCGCGCGACCTGAACTGGCTGATCGGTGTCCTGCTGTTCACGCTGGTGCTGCTCAACGGGCTGTTCGGCTACTCGCTCCCCGATGACGCGCTGTCGGGCGCGGGGCTGCGCATCCTGCACGCGGTCATCCTGTCGATCCCCCTGGTCGGCACCCACACCGCGATGTTCCTGTTCGGCGGCGAGTATCCGAGCGACGACATCATCTCGCGCCTGTTCAGCATCCACACGCTGCTGATCCCGGGCCTGCTGCTGGCGCTCATCCCGCTGCACGCGGTGGTTCTGACCTGGCGGCAGACGCACACGCAGTTCAGGGCCAAGGGCCTGTCGAACCGGGTGGTCAGGGGGGCGCCGTTCTTCCCCGCCTTCCTGGCGAAGACGACGGCGTTCTTCCTGTTCACGTTCGCGGTCGTCTCCCTGCTGGCCACGCTGTTCCAGATCAACCCCATCTGGCTGTACGGCCCTGCCCGTCCCAGCGTGGTCAGTTCAGGCTCGCAGCCCGACTGGTACATGGGCTTCCTGGAGGGCGCGCTGCGCATCATGCCCGGCTGGGAGATGACCGTCTTCGGGCACACGCTGACGCTCAGCCTCATCATCCCCGCGCTGATCGCGCCCGGCCTGCTGTTCACCGGCCTCGCCGTCTACCCGATGCTGGAGCGTCGCTTCACCAGGGACACCCGTGTGCACAACCTGCTCGACCGGCCACGCGACGTACCCTGGCGCACCGGCCTCGGCGTCGCCGGCATCGTGTACTACGGCATCCTCTGGGCGGCCGGCGGCAACGACGTCCTGGCCGCCGCCTTCGGCGTCTCGCTGTACGCCACCACCTGGTTCTTCCGCGTCGCGCTCTTCGCGGGTCCGGTGCTGGGCTACCTGATCACCTACCGGATCTGCCTGGGCCTCCAGGATCGCGACCGGCACACCGTCACGCACGGGGTGGAGACCGGCGTCATCGTCCGCGGCGCGGACGGCGGCTATGCCGAGATCGACCGTCCCGTCACCGAGGAGGAAGCCGCACTGCTGCTCGCTCCCGGCGCCGTCGAACCCCGTGAACTGGAACGCCGCCCATGACCGTGTGCGAACAGCTGATCAGTTCTCGGGTGGGCCCCCCTCGTCTGGCGGGCTCGGCGTCGGGGTGGGTTCACCGCCCCCAGGCGGTTCAGCGCTGTCGGGCGGCAGGGTCGGTTCGGAGGGGTCGGGGAAGGACTGGCCTGCCACCCCCACCGTGATCACCACCGTCCGTCCAGGCGTGGCGCACGTTCCCGGCGACACGCTCTGTCCCAGGACGGAGTTCACGACGTCGGGGTCGTCCACGATCTGCGCCTTCTGCCGTACCGCGAAGCCGGCCGCCTTCAGCGAACCCCGCGCCTCGGCGCGGGAGAGCCCCACGACCGGCGGCACCCGCGTGCCCTGCTGGGCGACCAGAAGCGACACCGTCCTGCCCGGCGCGAGTCTGGCGCCCGCCCCCGGCTTGCTGCTGATCACCTGACCGCCGGGCAGTTCGGAGCAGCTCCGCGTGATCTTCCCCGTCCTCAGCCCCGCGGCGGCCAGCGCGGACGAGGCGGCCTCACGAGTGAGCCCGGCCAGCGCCGGCACCCTCGGACCCGCCGCCACCTCCAGGTCGACGCGGGTGCCTCTGGCGACCCTGGTCCCGCCCCCCGGCGTGCTCCCGAGCACCTCACCCGGCGAACGCGCCGAGTCGCGCTCGGACACCGACCCCACCACGAGCCCCGCGTCCTTGATCGCGCGGACGGCGGCGGAACGATCCATGCCCACGAGCGAGGGCACGGAATAGGTGACGGGGACGACGGAGGGCGGAGGGGAGGGCTGGCGCTTGATCGAGGTGGGGGTGTCCTTGATCTTGCCGGAGCCCTGCTGGACCGGCGGCGACGCGGCGGCCGAGGAGGTCACCCGCGTGGGCTCGGCGACGGACACGGGAGGCGCCTCGCTGCTCTGGAGCGCGGGCACCAGCACCGCCACCAGCACCGCGGCGCTGACCAGCAGCGCGCCGGACACGGCCAGCGACGCCCTGTTCGCGGCCGGCCCCACCCATCTGCCGGGGTGCGTGGCCTCGGGCGTCCGCCCGTCTCCCCCCGGCCACGAGGGGTGCTCCCCGTCGTCGCCCGGCACCCGTGGCCACGGCACGACCGAGCCCCTCGGATCGCTCCGGACGGCGGGCGAGCCCGAACCGCGCGCCGAGCGCGAGGCCCTGGCCTGCGACGCGCCCGACGGCACCCTGCCGCGCGACTCGGGCAGCAGGTAGCCCTCCGCCGCCCCCGTCGCCTCGGGCTCGGCCAGCGGGTAGGGGTCGACCCTGAGGATGTGCGGCGGAGGCGAGCGCAGCACCTCCGCCGGAACCTCGTCACCGGCCCCCAGCAGCGCGAGCAGCAACTCCCTGCTGGTCGGCCGGTTGCGCGGGTCCTTGTCGAGGCAGTGCTCGACAAGGGCGCCGAGCCGCCCGTCGAGACGGCCGAGTTCGGGCTCCGCGGTCAGGATGCGGTGCAGCACCGGCGCCACCGAGTCCTGCCCGAAAGGCGCGGAGGCGTTGGCCGCGAAGCACATGGTGGCGCCCCAGGAGAACACGTCCACCGCGCCGGTTATCGCTGAGGCGGTGATCTGCTCGGGCGCCATGTAGGCCGGCGTCCCCACGCCCCTGCCGCTGACGGTGGCCGCCGCGTCCAGCGCCTTGGCCAGGCCGAAGTCGATCACGCGAGGCCCGTCGGGGCCGAGCAGCACGTTCTGCGGCTTGAAGTCGCGGTGCACGATCCCGGCCCTGTGGATGGCGGCCAGCGCGGTCGCGGTGCCGACGGCCAGCCGTTCGAGGGCGCCGCCGCTGCGCGGCCCCCGCCAGCGCCACCTCCCTGCTCAGGGAGGGGCCGTCGACGTACTCGCTGACGATGTACGGCCTGCCGTCGTCGAACCCCGCGTCCACCACCTGCGCGGTGCAGAACCTGGCGACGTGCTTGGCCAGCTCGACCTCACGCAGGAAAGCCGCCTGCTCGTCCCCCACAGGCCCGTGAAGCAACTTGACCGCGAACGATTCTTCCCCCAGAGTGCCCAAGTAGACGACGCCCTGACCGCCCTCCCCCAGGCGTCCGGACAGCTCGTAGTCTCCCAGTCTCTTCGGGTCCCCCATCTTGAGCGGTACAGGCACGGGCGCCTCCCCTCGCTGCCACCCGTCACCTCTCTACTGAAGTCGAGGGATCGTGGCGCGTCAACGGACCGTAACTCCGTTGTGATGTCCCTATTTCTGCACACTTGCGGTAGGGCGAGCGGCGGTCTCACCCGCCCTGATCACCCGAAACGCGTGCTTGGCCGGAAAGGCCGCCTCTGACCTGGGACAGGTCGAAACCAGCTGGCGAGCGCGGCCGTACGGGCAGGCGGGGCGGGCGCCGGAGGACGGGTGCGAGCCGTACCGGGAAGGTGACCTTCGCGTTAGGGTGCCGCGGCTAGAGAAACGTCGCGTACTGGTCCAGAACGGGCAGCACCTCGTCGCCCGGCCCGCTGGGCAGCGACAGCACGACCTCCTCGACGCCGAGCGAGGCGTAGTAGTCGAGCTTCCCCTGTGTGGGCAGCGTGCCGAACGGGATGACCCTGGCCGTGGCCGCCACCTCGCGCAGCGCGGGCAGCGCGGCCTTGATCCCCTTGCCCCCGATCGGCATCCATCCGTCGGCGTACTGCGCGACGTGCTCGAACAGCTTGGGCCCCGCCGCGCCGCCGACGTAGACCGGCGGCCCCGACAGCGGCTTGGGCCACGACCACGAGGGCTCGACGCCCTCGAAGGCCGCCACCTCCTGGCTCCACAGCGCCTTCATCGCCAGCACGTTGCGCCTGGCCACCTCTCTCCTGTCCCTGTACGGCACGCCGTGGTTCTCGATCTCCTCGACGTTCCAGCCGAAACCCACGCCGACCGCCACGCGCCCGCCCGACAGGTGGTCGAGCGTGGCGATCGCCTTGGCCGTGACGATGGGTTCTCGCTGGGCGGCCAGCAGGATGCCGGTCCCGAGCGTGATCGTCGAGGTCACGGTGGCGGCCGAGGCCAGCGCGACCAGCGGGTCGAGCGTGCGCCTGTACTCCTCGGCCAGCTGCGGCGTTCCCGTCGGCGGCGGCGTGCGGCGGGAGACGGGGATGTGGGTGTGCTCGGGAAGGTAGAGCGAGGAGAAGCCGCGCTCCTCCGCCGCCCTGGCCAGATCGGCGACCGGCATCGCCAGGTCGGTGCTGAACATCGTGACGCCAAGCCGCATGACCGACTCCTTAACCAAGCGATTGCTCGGGACCGTTTCTTAGAGTAGCTTGCCGCTCATGGGATTCGCTGCGGCCGGGGATGTGCGGCTGTTCTACACCGACGACGGCTCGGGCGACACGACGCTGCTGCTCGTGCACGGCTGGGGCGCCGACTCCCACCAGTGGGTCCACCACATCCCCTCCTTCGCCGCGAGATTCCGGGTCATCGCCGTGGACCTTCGCGGACACGGCTATTCGTCGGCTCCGCCGAGCGGCAACAACCCGCCCACCATGGCCGAGGACCTCCTCGCCCTGCTCGACCTGCTCGCTGTCCAGCGCTGCGTGGCCGTCGGGCACTCCATGGGCGGCGTGATCGCCTCCAGGCTCGCCGTCGAACACCCCTCACGGGTCGAGGCCGTGGTCGGAGTCGACCCGGGCTACGGAAGGCCCGACGAGGTCGTCGCCATGGCGGTCGCGATGCGCGAGACCCCCGCTGTGCGCATCGACGAGTGGTGCTACACGCCCGCCTCGCCCGCCTGGCTGCGCGAGTGGCACAGGCGGCGGCTGCTCGCGACACCCCCGCACGTGCTGACCGAGGCGTACGACGCGCTGTGGTCGGGACCCGAGGCGATCGGCTCGCGGGCCGCCGCCGAGCCCTACCTGTCCCGCCGCGAGTGCCCCGTGCTCACCTTCTGGACCGACCCCGCGCAGGCGGCGTGGGAGTCGGACCTGTTCAAGCATCCCGCCTCGCGCACGGTCTGCTGGCAGGGCAGCGGCCACCGGCTGCACGAGGAGCGGCCCGCCGAGTTCACGCTCGTGGTCAACCAATGGCTGAAGGAGATCTCCCGGTGAAGTTCGCGATCTTTCTCAACCCCCAGATCCCCGGTTCCGGGTACGCGGCCGAGGAGAACGCCCGCGCCAGGCGGCCGATCGGGCGGGACACCGAGTCGTACCAGAGGCTGCTGCACGAGGTGCGGGAGATCGCGGTGCACGCCGACAGGATCGGCTTCGACGCGCTGATGATGACCGAGCACCACTTCCATTCGGAGGGGATGGAGTTCTCGGTCAACCCGCTGATGTTCCTGACCGACCTTGCGGCGCGGACGGAGCGGATCCTGCTGGCCCCGCTCGGCCTGGTGCTGCCCGCCTGGGACCCGATCAGGGCGGCGGAGGACGTGGCGCTGCTCGACCAGTTCTCCAAGGGACGGCTGCGGCTCGGCGTGGCGCGCGGCTACCAGAACAGGTGGATGAACGTGCTGGGCCAGCGCTGGCAGGCGGCGGCCGCCAGGTCCGACGGCTCCTCCAGCGACAACCGCAACTTCGACGTCTTCGGCGAGGTCCTGAAGATCATGAAGATGGCGTGGACACAGGAGACGCTCCGCTACAAGTCCGACGTCCTCGACTATCAGGTGCCCTATCCCTTCGAGGGCATCGAGGGGTGGCCGGCCACCGAGTGGACGCGGACCTTCGGCGCGCCCGACGAGCTCGACGACGAGGGCAGGGTCCAGGCGATCAGCGTGTGCCCGAGGCCGTACCAGAACCCGCACCCCGAGCTGTGGCAGCCGTTCACGATCTCCGACCGCTCGGTCATCAGGGCCGCGCAGGAGGACATCATGCCGTGGATGTTCACGCCGAACCCCGACGACCACGCCGCGAAGGCCAAGCTCTACCAGGAGGAGTCGGCCAAGCAGGGCCGCGACTACAAGCTGGGTGAGCACACCGGCATCCTCAAGATCGTGGGAATCGCCGACACCACGGAAGAGGCGATCAACACCTACGGCAAGAAGATCCCCAAGGACTTCGCCGCCTTCTTCGGCCCCTTCGGCTACCTGGAGGTGCTGCGCAAGAAGGAGGACGACAGGCACGAGCCGATCTCACCGGAGAAGGGCGACGTGCGGCGCATGAACGACGTCGAGATGGCGCTGTTCGGCTCGCCCGACGACGTCAAGCGCGGTATCCAGCGCATGCTCGACCGCATGCCCGACCTGGAGTGGTTCGGCCTGTACATGCAGGGCCAGCAGGGCGTGCTACCCCTCGACACCGTCAAACGCAACCTCGAACTGTTCGCCACCAAGGTCATCCCGGAGTTCCAGTGAGGTTCTGGCTCGGCGCCTCGTTCTGCGACACGAACGAGTTCGTCGAGTTGGCCGTGGCGGCCGAGCGGTGCGGGTTCGACACCTTCACGCTGTCGGACCACCTGTTCTTCGCCGATTTCAGCACGCCGTACCCCTACGGCAGGATGCGGTGGACCGCCGAGACGCACTGGCCGGACGTATGGGTGACGATCGGCGCGATGTCGGCGGTCACGACGCGGCTGCGTTTCTCCCCCAACGTCTACATCGCCCCCGCCCGCGACCTGATCACCGTGGCCAAGCAGGTGTCGACCGCCGCCGTGCTGTCGGGCGACAGGGTGGGCTTCGGGGTGGGCGTGGGCTGGTGCAAGGAGGAGTTCGCCGCCACCGGTCAGGACTTCCACACGCGCGGGCGCAGGCTCGACGAGATGCTCCCGCGCCTGCGCGAGCTCTGGTCGGGCGCCCAGGTCGAGCTGCCGGGACTGCCGCCGCTGTCGATGTCGCCGGTGCCCGCCGCGCCGATCCCGATCTACGTGGGCGGCGACAGCGAGGCGGCGCTGCGCAGGGCGGCCAGGGCAGGAGACGGCTGGATCGGCAACCGGATCTACACCGAGGAGCAGATCGACGTGGTCCTCGCCGACCTGCGCCGCTATCTGAAGGAGTACGGCAGGCCCGAGGACGCACTGGAGATCGTCGCCCCGCTGGCCGTGCTCCCCGACGCCGCCACCTACCGGCGCTTCGCCGACAAGGGCATCACGGCCACGATGGCCGCGCCCTGGTGGCTGTCGCCAGGCGAGCCCAAGGTCGCCACGATGGAGCGCTTCGCCGAGGAGGTCATCTCGAAGATGTGATCTCGGGAGGGTCCACGCCCATCTCGGCCAGGGCTTGGGCCACGACGTCGCGCGGGGCGGCCTCCACCACGCCGATCCTGGTCAGCGCGGCGATCCCGAGATAGCTGCTGTACCCGGCGACCACCCTGTCCCTGGCCGTGGGGGCGGGCTGGCCCAGCTCCTCCAGCGCCGCCTGCATGACTTCGAGCCTGCGGGTGCTGACCCTGCGCGCCACGCCTGCGACGAAGGGGTCGTCGGCCGCGCTGATCAGCCTGAAGGAGATCGCCGCGTCGGCGGGGTCGGCGAAGGCCAGCTCCAGCAGCGCGCGCATGCGCGCCCCCGGATCCTCGATGGTCTCGAGTTCGGCGATCACCTGCTCGGTACGCGACTCCCAGAGCGCGAGAGCCGCCGCGACCAGGGCCTGTCTGTTGGCGAAGTGCCAGTAGAAGCTGCCCTTCGACACGCCCAGCCTGGCCGCCACCGCTTCCACCGCGACGGCTGCCAGGCCGCCCTCCACGAGCGCGTCCAGCGCCGCCTTCGCCCAGTCGTCCGCCGTCAACCGACCCATCCGGCCAGCCTTCCATACGATGCCGTACAGTCTGACCATACGCCACCGTATGGAAGGTCGCCCATGCCCACGCTCGCTGACCGCTACATCCCCGTCCCCGAACACGCCGAGCGGCACTCGATCGTCATCCGCGCCCCGAGGGAACGAGTCTGGGCCGCCGTCCAGAACCTGCGCCCGAGCGACATCAAGGCGGCCAGGCCGCTCTTCGCCGCTCGCGACCTCATCTCCCGCCTGCTCCACGGGCACGCCCAGAGCGACCTGCCGAGCTTTGCCGTCCTGGCCGAGGAGCCCGGCAGGGAGGTCGTGCACGGGGTGGTCGGGCAGTGGTGGCGGCTGGGCGCCGCCGCCAACCTCACCGTCGCCGATTTCGAGACCTTCGACAGCCCCGGGTACGGCAAGGCCACCTTCGGCTTCCTGCTGACCGACCTCGGCGGCGGACGGACGCGGCTGACGACGGAGACCAGGGTCGTGACCACCAGCCCCGACGCGCGCCGCGCCATGGCCCGCTACTGGCTGGTGATCAGGTTCGGCAGCGGCCTGGTCCGCAGGGCGATGCTGGGGGCGGTGAAGCGCAGGGCGGCGGGCCGATAGCCTCGTCCCATGCTGGAAGAGATCACGGCGACCCGCTACGTGACCCCGTTGCGCGAGGGCGGGTCGCTGCCAGGCGTGGTGGAGGCCGACGACCTCGGCACCTACGCCGTGAAGTTCCGCGGCGCGGGTCAGGGGCCCAAGGTGCTGGTGGCGGAGGTCATCTGCGCCGAGCTGGCCAGGGCGCTCGGGCTGCGCACCCCCGAGCTCAAGCTCATCGAGCTCGATCCCCAGATCGGCCTGCGCGAGCCCGACTTCGAGATCCAGGCCCTGCTCCAGGCGAGCGAGGGGCTCAACCTCGCCGTCGACTTCCTGCCGGGCGCGCTGGGGTTCGACCCGCTCTCGTGGCAGCCCGACGCCGCGTTCGCCGCCGAGGTGGTGTGGTTCGACGGCCTCATCCACAACGTCGACCGCAGCTGGCGCAACCCCAACCTGCTGGTCTGGCACCACGACACCTGGCTCATCGACCACGGCGCCGCGCTGTGGTTCCACTACAGCTGGAAGAGCGCCGACCCGCAGCGGCCCTTCGACGCCGGCGACCACGTCCTCGCGCCTTTCGCCACCGACGTCTCCGCTGCGGGCGACAGGCTGGCCGAGAGGGTCACCAGGGAGCTCCTCTCGTCGATCACCGCTCTCGTGCCTGACGAGTGGCTGGAGGACGACGTGTTCGACTCGGCACAGGCCGCGCGTGAGGCCTACGTCGAGCACCTGCTCGCCCGCGCCCACGGCCCTCGGGCCTGGCTGCGCATGGCGGGCGGGACGCCCGCGAGGCCGAAGAGCGGCCCCAGCTCGGTCGGCGCGTTCTGGAAGCAGGGAGACAAGTGATGCAGCGCGACGTCTACGAGTACGCCGTCATCCGCGTCATCCCGCAGATGGAGCGCGGGGAGCAGATCAACGTCGGGATCCTGCTCTACTGCCAGCCGCGCGCGTACCTGTGCGCCCGCGTCGAGCTCGACGAGGCCCGCCTGCGCGCCCTCGACCCGGCCGCCGACGCCGCCCAGGTACGGCAGGCGCTGTCGGCCTACGAGCTGGCGTGCGGCGACGAGGCCGGCCCGCTGGTGCGCGAGTCCCTCGGCAGCAGGTTCCGCTGGCTGACCGCCCCTCGCAGCACGGTGGTGCAGACCTCGGCCGTGCACGCCGGCCTCACCTCCGACCCCGACGCCGAGCTGGCCAGGCTCTTCGACCGCCTGGTCCGCCTCTGACCGAGCGGCTCACACCTCGACGGTCATGCCGCCCACCGCGACCGCGATCTCGTCGCGGAAGCTTCTGCCCGCGGCCTCCACGGCGGCCTCGGGGTCCGTGCCCGGCCACAGATGCGTCAGCAGCAGCTGTCCCACCCCCGCCTCGGCGGCCTGCTGCCCGGCCTGGAAGGCGCTGGTGAGGTAGCCCGCGTCGTCGGGCGGCATCTGGTCGGGATAGGTCGCCTCGGCGATCAGGAGGTCGCTGTCACGAGCCAGCGCGACCAGGTCGGGGCTCGGGCCGCCGTCACCTGTGTAGGTGACCGACGTGCCGCCTGCCCGCACCCGCACGGCGGCGTTGGGCACCCAGTGCGGCAGCAGCGCCGTGTCGACCGTGAAGGGGCCGAAGGCCAGCCGGTCGCCGGCCTCGAACTCACGCACCTGGTAGGCCTCCTCCAGCATGCCCGGCCTGTCCAGGGACAGGACCGCCGACAGCGCGCCTGGCAGGGCGTGGATCGGCAGTAGCGGCGGCCTGTGCCCGCCCAGCGCCCTCGCCCTCAGCAGCGGGTTGAGGTCCGCGCAGTGGTCGGGATGTCCGTGGCTGATGACGACCGCGTCGACCTGCTCGGCGGCCGTCGTCTCCAGCAGGCGTGGCAGCGCCGCGTAGCCCAGGTCGAGCAGCAGTCTGAAGCCGTCGTGCTCCACCAGGAATCCGCTGCAGGCCTGTCCCGCGGTGGGCCAGGCGCCGCACCCTCCCAGCACGGTGATCCTCATGAGCCCGATGATGCCATCGAGCGCGGGGAGCCGGCGCGCCCTCGGCGTCGCCGGCTCCCCGCCGGGCCGTCCTGTCATGCGCCGCTGTCCGGCCGTTCAGAGCCTGACCAGCATCTTGCCGACGTTGCCTCCTCGCATCATGTCGAGGAAGGCCGCGGGCGCCTGGGCGATGCCCTCCGCCACGGTCAGCTCGGTGTGCAGCGAGCCGTCCGCCAGCCAGCCCGCCGCCTTGCCGATCCACTCGGGGAACAGGTGGAAGTAGCTGTTGATCAGCATGCCGCGCAGGTTGGCGTCCTTGGCCGCCAGCGAGAACAGGTTGGAGGGTCCGGGGACGGGTGAGGTGGCGTTGTAGGTGCTGATCGCGCCGACGAGCGCGATCCTGCCGCCGTGCCGCAGGGCGTCGATGGCGGCCACCAGGTGGTCGCCGCCGACGTGGTCGACGTAGACGTCGACGCCGTCGGGCGCGGCCTCGGCCAGCTGGGCGGCGAGCGAGCCCGCCCGGTAGTCGATGGCCGCGTCGTAGCCGAACTCCTCGACCAGCTTCCTGGCCTTCAGCGGTCCGCCCGCCGAGCCGATGACCCTGGTCGCGCCCAGCTTGCGGGCCAGCTGACCCGCGATGCTGCCCACCGCTCCCGCCGCCGCCGAGACCAGGACGACGTCGCCCTGCCGTACGGGGGCGACCTCGGTCAGCGCGGCGTAGGCGGTCAGGCCCGTGGTGCCGAGCGCGCCCAGGTAGGCCTCGGCGGGGGCCAGAGCGGTGTCGACCACGGTGGCGGCGGCCGCGTCCATGACGGCGTACTCGCGCCAGCCGAGGAAGTGCACGACGGTCGCGCCGACGGGGACGCCGGCCGAGCGGGAGGCGACGACCTCGCCGACCGCCGAGCCGTCCATGGGGGCGCCGAGCTGGAACGGCGGCAGGTACGACTCGACGTCGTCCATCCGCTCGCGCATGTAGGGGTCCACGGACATCCAGGTGTTGCGGACCACGATCTGGCCCTCTTCGGGCTCGGGGACGGTGGTCTCCACCAGCTCGAAGTGCTGAGGAGCGGGCTCGCCGACGGGGCGGGCGGCCAGGCGGATCTCACGGCTTGCGGTCATGGTGTCTCCTTGTTCGGCCGGTCTCGCTGACCGGTGGGACCACTGTGCCGAGCACCGCGCACGATCGGCTGGGGGTCGGCTGGGGGGCGGCCGGGGGTACGGCTGGGGCGCCGCGGGAGCTCGGCGATCCGCCCGCGGGGCACGGCGCCGTCGAGGGATCGCGGCCGGGTCCCGGGGCTGTGCGAGGGTGGCCACTCAGGGGTGTTTCAGGGTGGTCCCTGAAGGCGTCGCTCCCTGCCTGTAGGAGAGTTGGCTCTCGTGAAGACGAAGAGGACGATCGTGATCGCCAGCCTGGTCGGGCTCGGGGCGGCCCTGACGGGGTGCGGCGGGCTGGGCGCGAAGGAGCGGGAGAGCGTCAGCTACGACGTCACCGACAAGGTGGCGGCGCTGAGGGTGGAGGCCGATTCGGGCACCGTCGAGGTGGTGGAGTCCGACCGCAAGGGGATCCACGTGACCGAGACCCTCGTCTGGAGCAAGAACAAGCCCGCCACGAGCCACGTGGTGAAGGGCGACACGCTGGCGCTGTCGTTCACCTGCCCGATCTCGGTGGGGATCAACTCGGGCTGCGACGTGAGCTACCTGGTCGAGGTGCCGAAGGGCCTGCTGGTGGACGCCGAGACCGACTCCGGCCGGATGACGCTGACCGGCCTGTCGGCCGAGGTGAAGGCCAAGAGCGACTCGGGCGCGATCGAGGCCGACCGGCTGACCGCCAAGCAGGTCCTCGCGGAGACCGACTCGGGCGACACGAAGCTGGTGTTCACCGCGCCGCCCGACAAGGTGGAGACCAGAAGCGACTCCGGCTCCAGCGAGGTGCGCGTGCCGAAGGGGCCTTACCACGTCACGGCCGAGACCGACTCGGGCGACAAGGAGATCGCGGCGATCCACGACGACTCCGCCGCCAGGACGATCGAGATGAGCAGCGACTCGGGCCGCCTGGAGGTCGCCGCCTCCTAGCTAGTACACCTAGACGAGTAAGTCCTAAGTCGTTCGGCTGCGGGAACAGCGAAGGGTGTCGACGATCTGTTTGTGACGACAGACATCAACACCCTTCTCACCGCACTGTACGTGAAGATCGACGACTGGCTCGGCGCATCATCGCGCATCGGACGCCCACCAAAGCTGACCGACGCTGAGTTACTGACCCTGGCGGTGGCCCAGGTCCTGCTCGGTGTCCGTTCCGAGGCACGCTGGCTGCGGTTCGTCCCCCGACACCTGCCCGGCGCATTTCCCTACCTGCCCGGCCAATCCGGCTACAACAAACGACTGCGCCATGCCCTGCCCCTGCTCCAGCGCGCAATCCGGGCCTTGGCCCGCGACACCGACCTCTGGGCCGAGCTGGTGTGGGTGGTCGATTCCACCCCGGTCGAATGCGGCCGTTCCCGCCCCACCCCCCAGCGCTCGGACTTGGCCGGCTGGGCCGGCTACGGCTACTGCCGCTCCCACTCCCGCTGGTTCTGGGGCCTGCGACTACACCTGATCTGCACTCCGGCCGGACTGCCGATCACCTGGGCCCTGGCCACCCCGAAGATCGACGAACGACAGGTGCTGATGGCTATTCTCGATCACGATCCTGACCTGCTCGTCGACCGGCCCGGGCTGCTGATCGTCGCCGACAAGGGTTATGTGTCGGCCGAGCTGGACCACTACCTGGAAGAGCGGGGAGTACGGCTGCTACGGCCTTCGTATCGCAACCGCATGCCCCGTCCGGGCGAGCAGTTCCTCAAGCCCATCCGTCAGCTCATCGAATCGGTCAACCACACTCTGAAGGGCCAACTCGATCTCGAGCTTCACGGCGGACGCAGCCCGGAGGGGGTCGGAGCGCGCATCGCCCAGCGCATCTTGGCGTTGACCGCCGCGATCTGGCACAACCGCGCCACCGGCCAGCCCATCACACGATCACTGATCGCCTACGACCACTGATCAGACTTAGGACTTACTCGTCTAGACGTCCGTCCGGCCGAAGGCGGCGGCGTTGGCCGCGGCCCACTCCGCGAAGAGCCTGGGCGGACGGCCGGTGACCTGCTCGACGGTGGGCAGCACGGGCGACTCGTCGAGGTTGCCCTCGGCGAAGAAGTCGAAGAAGGCGTCGACGTACATCTGCGGCATGGCGGCGCTCATCTGGGCCCTGGCCTCCTCGTCGGAGAGCCCGACGAAGGTGAGGTCGCGTCCCAGCGCCTCGCCGAGCAGGCGCACCCTGTCGGCGGGAAGCAGCGACTGCGGCCCCGTGAGCGGGTAGACCTGCCCCTCGTGCCCGTCGGTCAGGAAGGCCGTGGCGGCGACCGCGCCGATGTCGAGGGGGTCGATGGCGGCCACCCGCACGTCGGGGAAGGCGTCCTTCACCACGTCGCCCGCCCTCAGCTGGTCGAGCCAGCGGAAGGTGTTGGCGAAGAAGGTGCGCGGGCGCAGGATCGTCCACGGCACGCCCGACTCGCGGACCATGGCCTCCGACTCGATGTGGTAGCGAGAGACGGCGTTGGCCGGGTTGCCCGTCTCGGCGGCGCTCGCCGACAGCAGCACGACGCGCTCCACGCCCGCCTTGGCGATCTCCGCCAGCGTCGCGGCCATGTTGTCGTAGCCGCTGAGCAGGAAGACCCCCCGCACCCCCTCCAGCGCCGCCGCGACGGAGGCAGGGTCGTTGAGGTCGCCTGTGGCGAGTTCGGCCGGCAGGTCGGCCTCCCGCCTGACCAGCGCGCGGACCGGCTCGCCCGCCTCGGCGAGGGCGCCTACGACGGCCCTGCCCGCGTTTCCTGTGGCTCCAGTGACGAGGATCATGAAAAGAGCCTAGAACAGGACAGACATGAACGTGTCGACCTCGTGGAAGCCGACCCTCCTGTAGACGGCCCTGGCCGCGTGGTTGAAGTCGTTGACGTACAGCGAGACGACTGGAGCGAAGCAGGAGAGCGCCGCCTCCACCACCGCCGCCATGCCCGCCACCGCGTGACCGTGGCCGCGCAGCGCGGGGTCGACCCAGACGCCCTGGATCTGGCAGGCCTGCGGGGTGACGGCGCCGACCTCGGCCTTGAACACGACCTTGCCGTCGTCGATGCGCGCGTAGGAGCGGCCGATGCGGATCAGCTCGGCCACCCGCGTGCGGTAGAGCGCGCCGCCGTCGCCCCCGTTGGGCGAGATGCCCACCTCTTCGGTGAACATCGCCACGCAGGCGGGCAGGAGGATGTCGAACTCCTCGGGACGCACCCGCCGTACGAGTGGGTCGGCGGGATACGGGGACTTCTGGGTGGTCGCCATGACCGGCTGCGACCAGCGGATGGCCCTGGCCCGCCCCCAGTGCGGCTCCAGCCGCTCCCACAGCAGCTCGACCGCGGGGGCGGGGCCGACGATGGACGAGCATCGGCGGCCCTGCTTGCGCGCGCGGTCGGCGAAGGCGTGCACGGCCTCGGGCCCGGCGTTGACCGGCACCAGATTTGCTCCGGCGTAGCAGAGCGAGGTGAGCGCGCCGCGCGGCCCGAACCCCCACATCTGCCCGCCCAGGCGCGTCGGGTGCAACCCGACGCTCCTGACCCGTGAGGCGACGAAGACGTTGGCGACAGGGTTGGTGTCGAGAAGTGCGAGCACTTCGTCCCTGTCGCTGTCGTCGAGCACACGCGACGCCGATGTACGCAGCATCACACCGGCCAGCCTACGCGACCTGCCCCGTTTTGACATGAACCACGCCCAGCTATCGACGGCCGAGCGCCTCCATCAGACGCAGGTGCGGCGCGTCTCCCGCCGCCATCCGCGCCATCGGCGTCGGTTCCGGCACGCCGGGGCAGTTCGCCCGCGCGGAGGGCAGCGAGCCGTCCTCGAGGTAGCGGAACAGGTGCTGGTCCACGCAGCTGTCGCCGCCCAGCGCGACGCCGTGGTTGCCACCCGGCACGACGAGCATGCGGGCGCTGGGGAACAGCCCGCGCATGTTCACCGCCCCCTCGTACGGCGTGGCGGCGTCGCGCCGCGACTGGATCATCAGGATCGGCGGCAGCTCACGGGCCGCCCTGAGCGTCACGGGCGTCCCTGCCGGCGTGGCCCAGAACGCGCACGGCGCGTTGTACCAGGCGTTGGGCCAGGTGAGGAAGGGCGCGACGCGGTGCAGCCTGGCCATGTCGGTCCGCCAGGTCGTCCAGGTGCGCGGCCACGAGGCGTCGGTGCACTGCACGCCCAGGTAGACCGCGTAGCCGTTCTCGTCCTCCGCGCTGTTCTGGCCGTGCTGCTTCCACACCTCGACCAGGCCCTGCACGTCACCCTGGCGCACGTACCTCGACCAGGCGCCCGCCAGGCTCGGCCACATCTGGTTGGCGTACCCGCCGAGGGTGAACAGGTCGTCAAGCTCGCTCGCCCCCACCTTTCCACCTGCCGCTCTGGCGGCCAGGCGATGGCGCATGGAGTAGTAGGCGAAGGAGGTCTCCTTCACCGTACGGCCCAGCCGGTAGACCGCGTTGTGCTTGGCCGTCCAGGCGAGGAAGTCGCGGTGACGCCGTTCGAAGGCGAGGTTCTGGGCGAGGTTGGCCTTGTACCAGACACCCTTGGGGTCGACCGTGCTGTCGAGCACGAGGCGCTTGAGCCTGCCGGGGAAGAGTGAGGCGTAGACGGCGCCGAGGTAGGTGCCGTAGGAGTAGCCGAAGTAGCTGATGCGCTCCTCCCCGAGCGCGGCCCTGATGGCGTCCATGTCGCGGACGGTGTTCTCGGAGGTCAGATGCGGCAGCATCCACGCCCACATGTTGCCGCAGCGGGCCGCGTACTCCTGGGCCCTGCCGAGCAGCACCCTCTCGGCCGCGAAGCTTCTCGGCACCTGGTCGGGGCGGGGCGCCGTGAAGTACTTGGCAGGATCGACGCAGCGCAGGGCAGGCTCGCTCTTGCCGACCCCGCGCGGGTCGAAGCCGACCACGTCGTAGCGGGCCGCCAGGTCAGGCGGCAGCGCCGAGGCGACATGCGTGGCCAGGGCGAGCCCCGAAGCACCCGGGCCGCCAGGGTTGACCAGCAGCGTGCCCAGGTGGTTGGCGTCGCGGGAGACCGATCCCTTCACCCTGTTGAGCGCCAGCTTGATCTTCTGGCCGTGGGGATCACGGTGGTCGAGAGGCACCCGCAGGGTGGCGCACTCCACCCCCGGCTGCTCCGGCTCGACCTCCGGCCGATCGATGAACCCGAGACTGCCAAGGACACGGGCGGCGAGCGAAGGCTGCTTCACACACGGTCCCCAGATCACCCCGGAGCCCGCGTTCGCCTCGGCGCTTCCCGCCCCGCCCAGCCCGGCGACCAGCAGCGCCAGTCCGGCGCCAATCCCGACAAACCGCTTCACCCTGCTGTCTCCTCTGCTCATAGGACAGGGAGATACTCCCCTGCGCTGTCATTTGACTACTGTGCGCATGGGTGATTGCTTGCCAACGTGTAATGCTCTCATTGCTCTGCGTAGCCATGGTGATGTGTCCCTCGGGCCATGGCGAGGACGCAGACCGTGGCGACGGCGGCGAGGGCGGCCAGCGCGAGGCACACCGCGCGAAGGGCGGAGGTGAAGGCCACGCCTTCCATGCTGCCTCCGCTGAGCGCGGCCAGCATCGCGCCCACGGCCGCCAGCGCCACGGTCTCGCTGGTCAGGCGCGCGGTGTTGAACAGGCCTGAGGCGGCCCCCGCCCGCTCAGGCGGGAGGCTGGCGATGGCCAGCCCGTCGAGCACCCCGTTGGACAGCCCCACGCCGATGCCGACCAGCGCGAACGGCGCCAGCAGCGTCATGAGCGTGCTGTCGGGCCCGATGGTGGCCAGAAGCAGCGCTCCCGACCCGCTCACCGCCACGCAACCGGCGACGGTCGCCACGGGACGCCGCCTGGCCAGCGCCGCCCCTGCCGGGGGAAGGACGACCGAGGGAACGGTCAGCATGAGCAGCCAGAGCCCCGCCTGCGCGGGCTGGAGGCCGACGACCGAGATCAGGTACGAGGGGAGGTAGACCACCAGCGGCACGAGGATGCCCATGAGGGCCCCCGCCGCCACCGAGAACGCCAGGAACCTCCTGTCGGCGACGAGACCGGTCTCGATCATCGGAAAGGCCACGCGGCGCTCCACGACGACGAAGGCCGCGGCCAGCACCAGCGCCGCGGCGAACGAGCCGACGATGATCGGGCTGCCGAAGCCCATGGCGGGGCCCTCGTCCAGGGCGAAGATCAGCATTAGCAGGGCGGAGGTGAACAGGGCCGCGCCCGCCCGGTCGACCCCGCGTCCACGCGCTCCGCGCATGGCGGGCAGCGCGGGCACGAGCGCCAGGGCCAGCGCGGAGATCGCCGCGGGCACGGCGAACACCGCCCGCCAGCCCAGCCACTCCACCAACAGGCCGCCCGCCGTGGGGCCGAGGGCGAGCCCCGCCCCGAGCGCCGCGCCGAGCAGGCCGAAGGCGCGCGCTCTGGCCTGGCCGTGGAAGGTCGCGGCGAGGATCGAGGTCCCGCCGGTGGTCGCCGCCGCCGCGCCGACCCCGCCGACGGCCCGCACGAGGTCGAGCAGCAGGATGTCGGTCGCGGCCGCGCCCGCCACGCCGCTCGCGCAGAACAGCGCCACGCCCCAGGCGAAGACCCGCCTGCGGCCCAGGACGTCGGTCAGCGAGCCCGCGAACACCAGGAAGGCGGCGAAGCAGGCGTTGTAGCTGTTGACCACCCACTGGGTCGCGGCCAGGCCGGCGTCCAGGTCGGCCCTGATGCCGGGCAGCGCGACAGAGGCGCCCGTGATGGACAGGGGAAGGGTGATGAGGGCAAGAAGAATGATGACGAGTGTTCGTCGCACCGCGCGCTCCGTGTGTCGAGCATGGAGCCGGGCAGCGGTAAGGGCCGCACCGGCGACTGACGCTGATGCGGCGGCTCAGAGTGGGATCACGCCGCCGCTAGGGGCGGCGCACTCTGTCCGACTCGGGCATGTCTGCCTTTCACTGGCACGATGAACGCTCGGTTTTCTACCGGACCAGACTCCTGGCCGTCAACTTCTCTGCCCCATGACGACGTCGTCCCGTGACGGCCTCTGCGCCATGACGGCGTTGCCCCGTGACTGTCTCCCCATGACGGCCGGCACGCCACCAGGCTCCCCGGCGTTCCGTGACGCCGGGGGGCGGCGAGGTCGGGACGGTGGGGGCGGCGGGCCCGGCGGGCCCCTGCGGACTCAGCCGACGACGACCTGCGGGCCTGAGACCTCGTCGTCGAGGTCGACCTCGACGCCCATCTGCTCGGCGATGCGCAGCGCCTCCTCGATCAGCGTCTCGACGATCTGCGACTCGGGGACGGTCTTGATGACCTCGCCCTTCACGAAGATCTGCCCCTTGCCGTTGCCCGAGGCGACCCCGAGGTCGGCCTCGCGCGCCTCGCCTGGGCCGTTGACGACACAGCCCATGACCGCGACGCGCAGCGGCACCTTCATGCCCTCCAGGCCCGCCTGGACCTGCTCGGCGAGGGTGTAGACATCGACCTGGGCGCGCCCGCACGAGGGGCAGGAGACGATCTCGAGACCCCGCTCGCGCAGCCCGAGAGACTCGAGGATCTGGGCGCCGACCTTGACCTCCTCGACGGGAGGCGCCGACAGCGAGACGCGGATGGTGTCGCCGATGCCCTCGGCCAGCAGCGCGCCGAACGCGACGGCCGACTTGATCGTGCCCTGGAAGGCGGGGCCCGCCTCGGTGACGCCGAGGTGCAGCGGGTAGTCGCACTGCCTGGCCAGCTGCCGGTAGGCGTTGATCATGACGACGGGGTCGTTGTGCTTGACCGAGATCTTGATGTCGCGGAAGCCGTGCTCCTCGAACAGCGAGCACTCCCACAGCGCCGACTCCACCAGCGCCTCGGGCGTGGCCTTGCCGTACTTCTGCAGGAGCCTGGGGTCGAGCGAGCCCGCGTTGACGCCGATGCGGATCGGCACGCCGGCGTCGGCGGCGGCCTTGGCGATCTCACCGACCTTGTCGTCGAACTTCTTGATGTTGCCGGGGTTGACGCGGACGGCCGCGCAGCCCGCCTCGATGGCGGCGAAGACGTACTTCGGCTGGAAGTGGATGTCCGCGATGACGGGGATCTGGGACTTCTTCGCGATGATCGGCAGCGCGTCGGCGTCGTCCTGCGAGGGGACGGCGACGCGCACGATCTGGCAGCCCGAGGCGGTGAGCTCGGCGATCTGCTGGAGAGTCGCGTTGATGTCGGCGGTGACCGTGGTGGTCATCGACTGGACCGAGACCGGAGCGTCGCCTCCCACCGGCACGCTGCCGACCATGATCTGACGGGAGTGGCGCCGCTCGGCCAACGGCTTCGGACGGACCGACGGGATGCCCAGTGCTACGGAAGTCACGTCCTCCAGTCTAGGCAGCGACAGGGACCGTCCGGTTACGCCGTCGAGAACATCCGCTTCGCCGCCTCCCGGGCCCATGCGTCAGCCGCCAGAACCTCTTCCACCGATTCGGCCGCAGTCGCCCTGTGCTGTTCGACGACCTTGGCGACAGTGTCGACGATCGCGAGGAAGGGAAGTCTGCCCTGCTGGAAAGCCTCGACGCACACCTCGTTCGCGGCGTTGTAGACGGCTGGAGCGGTGCCGCCCTCCTCGCCGACGTGCCTGGCGAGCGCGACGGCGGGGAAGGCCTCGTCGTCGAGCGGCTCGAAGGTCCAGGTGTGCGCCGTGGTCCAGTCGACGGCGTGGGCGGCGCCTGCGACCCTTCGGGGATGGCCGAGCGCGAGCGCGATCGGCAGGCGCATGTCAGGCGGGCTGGCCTGGGCGATGGTGGAGCCGTCGACGAACTCCACCATCGAGTGGATGATCGACTGCGGGTGCACCACCACCTGGATCCTGTCGAAGCCGATGTCGAAGAGCAGGTGCGCCTCGATCACCTCCAGGCCCTTGTTGACCAGCGTGGCAGAGTTGATCGTGATGACCGGCCCCATGGACCAGGTGGGGTGCGCCATCGCCATCTCGGGCGTCACGTCGGCCAGCTCCGAGCGCCTGCGCCCGCGGAAGGGCCCGCCGCTGGCGGTGACGACGAGCCTGCGCACCGCCTCGGGGTCGTGGCCCGACGGGCCTGCCGCCCACAGCGACTGCTGCAGCGCGGAGTGCTCGGAGTCGACGGGCAGGATCTGCCCCGGCTTGGCCAGCCGCTTGACCAGCGGCCCTCCGATGATCAGCGACTCCTTGTTGGCCAGCGCGAGCGTGTGGCCCGCCTCCAGCGCGGCGAGGGTGGAGGTGAGCCCGAGCGCGCCGGTGATGCCGTTGAGCACGACGTCGGCCGGCATGGCCGCCACCTCGGCGACGCCCTCGGGGCCTCCCAGCACGGTGACCCCCGGCAGCGCCTGTCTCAGCGCGGGCACGGCCGCCGCGTCGGCCACCGCCACCACCTTCGCGCCCGTCTCGACGGCCTGCCTGGCGAGCAGGTCGGTCCTGCCTCCGCCCGCGGCGAGGGCGGCGACGGCGAACCGCCCAGGGTTTCGGGCGATGACGTCGAGGGCCTGGGTGCCGATGGAACCGGTCGATCCGAGCACGGTCACGGAGCGGGAGAGGTCTGAGTCCACGGCCCCATTGTTCCGCATCCGCCGCAACGCCTGTTAATCAGGGGAATTGAAGTAAATAAATGTCCGAATAACGCTATATCGTTCTACGCAATTAGCGAGAAATCTGGATATTGGTGCCGCTAGCTTCCAACCTCAGTTCCGGTCAATGGAGGTACGCATGCACCGCAGACTCGCTCTGCTTTCCATCCTCACCCTCGCCACCGGCGCCGCCGCGCTCCCAGCGGCGGCGGCTCAGGCGGGAGCGGGACCGAAGCCGGTCGCCGAGGAGGCCGCCGACACCAAGACCGAGCAGAAGGCGGTCACGCAGTACTGGACGCCGGAGAAGATGGAGGAGGCCCAGCCGCTCACGCCTCCCGCGCCCAAGTCCGGCGGCAAGTACGGCGCCCCAGGCGAGCCCACCACCGGCATCCCGTGGGAGGCCCCGCCGACCAGCTCGGCGCCCGGCCAGCCGCAGGCGGCCAAGGCCAGCTCGGGCACCGCGTGGACGGGCGGCGGCGCGATCACCAAGACCGCGGGCCGCGTCTTCTTCACCTACCAGGGCCGCAACGCCTCGTGCTCGGGCAACGCGGTGACCAGCGCGAACAAGAGCGTCGTCATGACCGCGGGGCACTGCGTCAAGATGGGCGGCGCCTTCCACACCAACTGGGTCTTCGTCCCCGGCTACGACAAGGGCGCGAGGCCGCACGGCACCTGGGTGGCCAGCAAGCTGCTCACCACCCCGCAGTGGGACGCGCGCGAGGACATCAACCACGACGTCGCCGCCGTGGTCGTGGCCCCGCTGCAGGGCAAGGCGCTGACCGACGTCGTCGGCGGCCAGGGCGTGGCCTTCAACCAGGGCAGGCGCCAGCAGATGCACTCCTTCGGCTACCCGGCCGCCGCGCCGTACGACGGGTCGAAGCTGATCTACTGCAGCGGCAGGGCCTTCGACGACTTCCTGATGTCGAAGGACCACGGGCTCACCTGCAACATGACGGGCGGCTCCAGCGGCGGGCCCTGGTTCGTGAGCTTCGACGAGAAGACCGGGCTCGGCACGCAGAATTCGGTGAACAGTTTCAAGTACAACTTCGCGCCCAACTGGATGTTCGGCCCGTATTTCGGCGCCGAGGCCCAGGCTGTCTACAACGCCGCGCAGAACACGAACGCACTCTGAGCTGATTTACCGAAAGTAGTCACAACAACACACCTAGTAGTGCAGACTCGTGGGTCATGACCTCGAGCCTCCCCCTGCTTGCGTCCGTTCCACTCGTCGCAGGCATGTTGGGCGCGGCCCTGATCGGCGCCACGCCCGTCCAGCACGCATCGAAGCCGGTCGCGCCGGTCCCTGCCCAGCAGGAGGACGTCGTCGAGCACGTGGCAGCTCGCAGTTCTGACGAGCAGCGCCGCGTGCTCGACTACTGGACCCCCACCAGGATGTCGAAGGCGCTGCCGATCGACCTGCTCGACACGGTGGCCAAGACCGCCCTCCCCAAGGACGGTGGCCTGCTGAGCGGCCTGTCCAACAGGGCGGGCCTCGCCACCGCGCCCGAGCTCTCCGGAGCCGCGGGCAGGATCGTCACCCCCCGCCGGCAGTCCGCCAGGCCCACCGCCACGACCAGCGGCTCGCGCTGGGGCACGGGCGGCCTCGTCACCCGCACCACCGGCAGGGTCTTCCTCACCATGGACGGCGTCGACTTCGTCTGCTCGGCCAGCACCGTCAAGAGCGCCAGCAAGGACCTCGTCGTCACCGCGGGCCACTGCGTCAAGGACGGCAAGGGCGCGTGGGCAGGCAACTGGACCTTCGTGCCGGGCTACGAGCCCGGTGGCGGCAAGCCGTACGGCTCCTACACCGCCCGCAGGATGTTCGTCGCGGGGCCGTGGTCCCGTTCGGCCGACGACAGCTACGACGTCGGCATGGTGGCGCTCAACACCTCGAACGGCCGCCACGTCGCCGACGTGGTGGGCACGCAGGAGATCGCCTTCAACTCCTCGCGCGGAGGCCAGGTCTACGGCTTCGGCTTCCCCGCCGACCCGCCGTTCGACGGTGAGAACCTCATCTACTGCTCGGGGCAGGTCCGCGACGATCCCTACGGCCAGACGCGCGACCAGGGCCTGCGCTGCGACATGACCGCGGGCTCCAGCGGCGGTCCCTGGCTGTCCTCCTTCGACGTCACCACCGGGCGCGGCAGGCTCACCTCGGTCAGCAGCTTCAAGTACAGCAACGACCGCGGCACCATGTACGGCCCCTACTTCGGCGACTCGGCCAAGGCGCTGTTCACCACGGCCGAGCGGGCCTGACCGTCGCGTCACACGCTCGAAACACGGAGGTCGTTATCCTGCCGCGCATGCGGATAACGTCAGAGAACTCCGAATCGCCGCAGGTCGTGGAGCTGTGCGCGGAGCAGCAGGCCGAGCTGGCCTGGCGTCAGCGCGACGTCGTCGACGACACCCCCAAGCACCTCGACCCCCGCATCTCCTTCCTGCTGATGCGGTCGGACGAGCTGGCGGTGGGTTGCGTGGGGCTCCAGCCGCTGGAGCCCGGCGTGGGCGAGGTCAAGCGGATGTACGTCAGGCCCGGCCACCGCGGTCGCGGCCTGTCCAGGACGCTGCTGGCGGAGGTGGAGAAGCTCGCCGCCGAGCGCGGCATGCACACGCTCAGGCTCGAGACCGGCCGCCTGTTCGAGGAGGCGATCGGCCTCTACACCTCCGCCGGCTACGCCTCGATCCCGCGCTTCGGCGACTACGCCGACTGCGCCGAGAGCGTCTGCTTCGAAAAGCGCCTCTAGCACCTCGATCATCCTGACGGCGACCCGCCCGCCGGTGATCGAGTAGTCCCTCTCGGCGTAGAGCGCGTCCACGCCGCCCAGCAGGCTGCGCGGGGTCCCGTCCAGCGGTGCGGTGAAGGCTGAGACACCGGTTGGCTGAACGACCAGTCAGTGGGTAGTGTTCCGACATGAGAATCCTTCTTGTGGGAGCCGGCGGCGTCGGCTCCGCCGTGGTCCCCATCGCCGCCCGCCGAGATTTCTTCGAACACATCGTGGTCGCCGACTCGAAACAGGACCGGGCGGCCGCGGCCGCCGCCAAGGCCGGCGACGCCCGGTTCAGCGCCATCCAGCTCGACGCCTCCGACCGGGCCGCCGTGGTCGCCGCGTTGCGCGAGCACCGGTGCGACGTGCTGTTCAACGCCGTCGACCCGCGCTTCACCATGCCGCTGTTCGAGGCGGCGCTGGAGGCGGGGACGCACTACCTCGACATGGCGATGTCCCTGTCCAGGCCGCATCCGCGCGCGCCGTACGAGCTGACGGGTGTGAAGCTCGGCGACGAGCAGTTCGCGAAGGACGCCGAGTGGCGCGCCGGCGGAAAGCTGGCGCTGGTCGGGATGGGCGTCGAGCCAGGCCTGGCCGACGTGTTCGCCAGGTACGCCGCCGACCACCTGTTCGAGAGCATCGAGGAGCTGGGCGTCAGGGACGGCTCGAACCTGGTCGTCGAGGGCTACGACTTCGCGCCCACCTTCTCCATCTGGACGACGATCGAGGAGTGCCTCAACCCGCCGGTGGTGTGGGAGGACGGCCGGTGGCGCACGACCGAGCCGTTCAGCGAGCCGGAGGTGTTCGACTTCCCCGAGGGCATCGGCCCCGTGGAGTGCGTGAACGTGGAGCACGAGGAGGTGCTCCTGGTCCCGAGGTGGATCGACGCCAAGCGGGTGACGTTCAAGTACGGCCTGGGCGAGGAGTTCATCGGCGTCCTCAAGACCCTTCACAAGCTCGGCCTCGACGGCACCGACAAGGTGCGGGTGGGCAAGGAGGAGGTGGCGCCGCGCGACGTGGTCGCAGCGAGCCTGCCGGACCCCGCCACGCTGGGCGAGCGCATGCGCGGCAAGACCTGCGCGGGCACGTGGGTGAAGGGCACCGGCAAGGACGGCAGGCCGCGCGAGGTCTACCTGTACCACGTGGTCGACAACGCCTGGTCGATGAGGGAGTACGGCGCGCAGGCCGTGGTGTGGCAGACCGCCATCCACCCGGTGGTGGCGCTGGAGCTGGTGGCCAGGGGCGTGTGGAGGGGCGAGGGCGTGCTGGGCCCCGAGGCGTTCGACGCGGTGCCGTTCCTCGACCTGCTCACCGAGTACGGCTCGCCGTGGGGCCTGCGCGAGCAGACGGTGACCCGGGCCGCCTAGCGCGAGGGAAGGCCCACGACGGTGGCGGACATGGCGGGAAGCAGCGCCTCGGCGCAGTCGGGGCAGGCCAGCACCCGAGAGCTGTCGGGCAGGCGCCCGACGTGCACCCTGGGCCTCGGCCACCGTTTGTGGCACACCACGCAGGCGTCGCCGTCGCGCTGCGCGAAGCTCAGCCCCTCAGGGTCGAACGTCGCCATGCCGAGCCAGTCCATCACGCTCCTCGCAGTCACCGCTCGTGGTCATACCCGAACCGTTATAGCCGGATGATCGTTGAGCGCACTGCCAAGCAATGGTGAAAACTCGGCGATGGCGATACGCAAAAACGGGCATCCAGCCGCAAGCCGGATGCCCGATTTTCGCGAGGTTAGGCCGACAGCGCCTTCTCGAGGATGGCCAGGCCCTCTTCGAGCAGGTGCTCGGGCATCACGAGCGGCGGCAGGAAACGCAGCACGTTGCCGTAGGTGCCGGCGGTCAGCACGAGCAGACCCTCGGCGTGGCACCTGCGGACGATCTCCGCCACGACCTCTGGGTTGGGCTCCTTGGTGCCGGGCTTGACCAGCTCGATCGCGATCATCGCACCGCGCCCGCGGACGTCGCCGATGACGTCGAAGCGCTCCTGCATCGCGTGCAGCCTCGGCAGCATGATCTCGCCGATGCGGCGCGCCCTGGCGACCAGGTCCTCCGACTCGATGGTCTCCAGCACGCCCAGCGCGGCCTCGCAGGCCAGCGGGTTGCCGCCGTAGGTGCCGCCCAGGCCGCCCGCGTGCACCTTGTCGAGCAGGTCGGCGCGGCCGGTGACGGCGGCCAGCGGCAGACCGCCCGCGATGCCCTTGGCGGTGGTGATGATGTCGGGGACGATGCCCTCGTCCTCACAGGCGAACAGCTGCCCGGTGCGGGCGAAACCGGTCTGCACCTCGTCGGCGATGAAGACGATGCCGTTCTCGCGGCAGTACTCCGCGATGCGCGGCAGGAAGCCCTTGGCGGGCTCGATGAAGCCGCCCTCGCCCGCGATCGGCTCGATCACGACAGCGGCCACGTTGCCCGCGCCGATCTGCTTGTTGATCGCGTCGATGGCCTGGGCGGCGGCCTCCTCGGCGCAGTTCTCCGGACCCGTCGGCCAGCGGTAGGGGTAGGCCAGCGGCACCCTGTACACCTCGGGCGCGAAGGGACCGAAGCCCTGCTTGTAGGGCATGTTCTTGGCGGTCAGCGTCATGGTGAGCAGCGTGCGCCCGTGGTAGCCGTGGTCGAAGACCACGACGGCCTGCCTGCCGGTGGCAAGGCGCGCCACCTTGACCGCGTTCTCCACGGCCTCGGCGCCGCTGTTCACCAGGAACGTGCGCTTCTCGTGGTCGCCGGGGGTGAGCTCGTTGAGCTTCTCGCACACCTCGACGTACGACTCGTACGGCGTGACCATGAAACAGGTGTGCGTGAAGTCGGCCACCTGCCTGCTGACCCGCTCGACCACGCGGGGAGCGGCGTTGCCCACGCTGGTGACGGCGATGCCGGAGCCGAAGTCGATCAGGGAGTTGCCGTCGATGTCGACGACCACGCCGCCACCGGCCCTCGTCACGAAGACGGGCAGCGTGGTGCCGATGCCGGGCGGCACCGCCGCCTGCTTGCGCGCGAGCAGCTCCCGCGACTTCGGCCCTGGGATCTCGGTGACGAGGCGACGCTCCTGCGGAAGCGCCGGGCCTCCCTGATATGTGCTCATACCGTGACGGTACGGCGGGCGGCGCCCAACGCCGATGTGTCGCGATGGCACAATGGGCACAGCTCGCTTTGCCGGAATGGACAAACACTCGATGGCGCCTTCTCTGCAGACCGTGGTGCGCCGCATGCGGCTGCGCCCGCTGGCCGGTTCGCTCGACCGTCCCGTTCGCTGGGTCGCGGTCAGCGAGCTCGAGGATCCCACGCCGTTCCTCGAGGGCGGCGAGCTGGTGCTGACCACCGGCATGCGGCTGACCTCGGGCTTTTCGGCCTACGTGGGCAGGCTGGTGGAGCGCGGGGTCGCGGGGCTCGGGTTCGGCGTCGGCCTGACCCATGACGACGTGCCGGCCGAGCTGGTCGAGGCGGCCATGGCGGCGGGCCTGCCGCTGCTCGAGGTGCCGCGCGAGACCCCGTTCATCGCGATCGGCAAGACGGTCAGCGAGCTGCTGGCAGCCGAGCAGTACGACGAGATCAGCAGGGCCTTCGCCGCGCAGGGCAGGCTCACGCGGGCGGCGCTGCGGCCCGAGGGCACGCACGCGGTGATCGACAGACTGGCCAAGGAGGTGGGCGGCTGGGCCGCCCTGATCGGCGAGTCGGGCGAGGTCGCGCACGCCACCCCTGACGCCCGCCTCGACACCGTGCTGCCCGCGCTCGACCGGCTGCGCCGCGGCTCTCACCGGCAGGAGCCCGCCGAACGCCCGCTGTCCAGCGTGGCGCTGTCGTCGCCGGGCGAGCACGTGATCGTGCAGCCGCTCAGCGGTACCTCCAGGCGCATCAGGGGGTTCTTCGCCGTCGGCGCCCCGCACCCCTTCTCCCCCGTCGCGCACACCGTCGTCAACGCCGCGGGCTCGCTGCTCACCCTCGCGCTGGAGCAGGGCAGGTCGCAGCTGGCGGCGGAGAGAGGCGTACGCGCGGCCGTCCTGAGCCTGCTGCTGGCGGGAGAGGTGGAGCGGGCGCGGGCGGCGCTGGCCCCGATGGGAGGGCGGCTGCCCGCCGAGCCCGTCACCGTGCTGGCGGCCGACGGCGAGACGCTGGAGGCCATGGATCCGCGCACGTTCACCACCGAAGGTCTGGCGCTGGTCGAGGAGGTGCCGCCGGGGCTCGAGGGGCCCGTCGGGGTGAGCTCGCCCGTGCCGTACGGCGAGCTCGACAGCGCGATCGAGCAGGCGGGCCGCGCGCTCGAGGCGGCGCGCAAGGCCGAGGGCGGCACGGTGAGGTTCGCCGACCTGGCGGGCCAGGGCCTGCTGGCCCTGCTCGACCCCGCGGCCGCGCACGCCTTCTCCTCGGCGCTGCTCGCGCCGCTCAACGAGTACGGCTCACGCGCCGACCTCGTCGAGTCGCTGCGCGCCTACCTCGGCGCCAACGGCCACTGGGACGCGGCCGCCCAGCGCCTCGGCGTGCACAGGCACACGCTGCGCTACCGGATGAAGCGCGTCTCCGAGCTGCTCGGCCGCGACCTCGACGATCCGGGGGTGCGCGCCGAGCTGTGGATCGCGCTCAGCTCTTGCCCGCCAGGTAACAGCAGATCGTCGCGGTCGTGACCGCCTCGTAGGTGCGGCCGTCGCGCAGGTGCCCGGCCCGCTCGAGGCTGATCGCGCCCTGCGCCGCCGCCCACAGCGCGTCGGCGATCTTCCGAGGCTGCGTGGGCACGAGGTAGCCGGCCGAGATGCAGTCGGAGATCACCCTGTCGAGGATGTTGAGCGCGGCGCGGGCCAGGGTGCGCGCCCGCTCGCTCGGCTCGAAGCCGGGGATGGCCCGCTCGAACATCAGCGTGTAGAAGCCGGGCTCGGCCAGGCACGCCTCGCGGTAGGCGGGGCCGAGCGCGGTGAGGTACTCGAAGGGATCCTTCCTGGCGGGCACCGCCTCGAGGAAGCGGCGGAAGCGCTCGAAGCCCTCCAGGTAGAGCGCCTCGGCCAGACCCTCCCTGCTGCCGAACATCGTGTAGATGACCGTGGTGGAGCAGCCCGCCTCTGTCGCGATCCTGCGCATGGACAGGCTGTCGGGCCCTTCGCGGGTCAGCAGGGTCACCGCCACCTCGAGGGTGCGGCCGCGCAGCCGGTCGTGGGAGGTTCGTTCACCCAGCAGGTAGGCACCTTGAAGCCCCAGCGGCGCAGACGTGGTCATGGGGCCATGCCTTTCATGCTCGGGGGAACCGCACCAGGAGGACTTAGCCAGTAAGGAGATCGCTCAAACCACTCGACAAGCTAAACATCCCGAAATAGCACTACATCTGTTACACACGGCTTTGTTCGGAACGGCCTGACGGCACCCCCGCTGTTGTGCAACGTGGAGAACTTACCCGTCGCAGGATGTGGCATACCGTCAGGGTATGGACGTGCGCAGCTTCTGGCTCGCAGGTCGGCCCGCCACGGGCGACCGCGAGCTCACCGTTACCAACTCCCACGACGGCCGCGTGGTCGGCACCTACTCGGTGCCCACCGACGCGCAGGTCGAGGAGGCTGTCGCCGCGGCCGCGGCCGTACAGAAGGAGGCCGCCGCGCTGCCCGTGCACGTGCGCGCCGAGGCGCTGGCCCACGTGGCCAAGCGGCTGGCCGAGCGGCACGAGGAGATCGCGCAGCTGATCACCGGCGAGAACGGCAAGCCGATCTTCTGGGCGCGCGGCGAGGTCAACAGGGCCATCTCCACCTTCCGCTTCGCCGCGGAGGAGACCAGGCGCTGGTCGGGCGGCGTGCAGCGGCTCGACACCGAGCCCGCGGCGGCAGGACGGCTGGCCTACGTCAGCCGCCAGCCGAAGGGCCCCGTGCTGGCGATCACGCCCTTCAACTTCCCGCTCAACCTCGTCGCGCACAAGGTCGCCCCCGCGATCGCGGTCGGGGCGCCCGTCATCGTGAAGCCCGCGCCCGCCACGCCGCTGTCGTCGCTGGTGCTCGGCGAGATCCTGGCCGAGACCGACCTGCCCGCGGGGATGTTCTCCGTCCTGCCGGTCGAGAACGAGCGCGCCTCCGCCCTGGTGCAGGATCCCCGCCTGCCGGTGGTCTCCTTCACGGGATCGGGCCCGGTCGGCTACGCGATCATGGACCAGGTGCCGCGCAAGCACGTCACGCTGGAGCTGGGCGGCAACGCCGCGGCCGTCGTGCTGGCCGACGCCGACCTCGACTGGGCGGCCTCGCGCGTCACCCTGTTCTCCAACTACCAGGCGGGGCAGAGCTGCATCGCCGTGCAGCGGGTCATCGTCGAGGAGTCGGTGCGGGCGGCCTTCGAGGAGAAGCTGGTCGAGGCCGTCGCCGGCCTGGTCACCGGCGACCCGCTCGACGAGAAGACGCAGGTGGGCCCGCTGGTCTCGGTGGCCGCCGCCGAGCGCGTGGCGGCCTGGGTGGACGAGGCCGTCGCCTCGGGCGCCCGCGTGCTGGCCGGCGGCACCCGCGACGGCGCCACCGTCGCGCCCACGGTCCTCACCGACGTCCCCGCCGACGCCAAGGTCTCCTGCGAGGAGGTCTTCGGCCCCGTCATGATCGTCAAGCCGGTCGCCTCCGTCGACGAGGCCTTCGCCGAGGTCAACTCCTCCAAGTACGGCCTGCAGGCGGGCGTCTTCACCCGCTCGCTCGACGTGGCGTTCAGGGCCAACCGCGAGCTGGAGGTCGGTGGCGTCATCATCGGCGACGTGCCGTCGTACCGCGCCGACCAGATGCCCTACGGCGGCGTCAAGGAGTCGGGCGTCGGCCGCGAGGGCGTCCACTCGGCCATGGAGGACCTCACCTACGAGAAGGTCATGGTCCTCACGGGCCTGTCGCTCTGATCGCACAGGGCGGGGAGCGGCGTCCGGGAACGCCGCTCCCCGCCCTGTCCCGCGCTCACGGCCTGAGCGCCGCGAGCTGCTGCTCGAACGGGACGACCTCGTCCACCTGGGCCCTGACCGGCTGCTCCTTGCCCATCAGCCCCGCCAGCTCGGAGGCCGCGCGCTCGATGCGCTCCGACAGGCCCTCCGCTCCCCAGTCCTCCGAGGCCGCGTACACCGCCGTCGGGGCCACGATCGCCCTCAGGTAGGCGAACATCGGCCGCAGCGCGTGCTCCAGCGCCAGCGAGTGCCGCGCCGTGCCTCCCGTCGCCGCGATCAGCACCGGCTTGCCCGCGAGGGCGTCGTGGTCGATCACGTCGAAGAAGGACTTGAACAGCCCGCTGTAGGACGCGGTGAAGATCGGCGAGACGGCGACCAGGCCGTCGGCCGAGGTCACCGCGTCGATCGCGGCGCGCAGCCTGGACGCGGGGAACCCGGTCACCAGGTTGTTGGCGATGTCGACGGCCAGGTCACGCAGCTCGATGACCTCGACCTCCACCTCGGGCACCCGGTCCACCAGCGCCGACGTCAGCCGATCGGCCAGCAGGCGGGTGGAGGACGGCAGGCTGAGACCGGCCGAGACGACGGCGAGCTTCATGATGGATCAACCCTTCTGCGCGAGCAGCGACTGGTGAGTGGGGGCGTCGGGCACGTTGGCGGGCCGCCCGATCGCGAACTCCTTGCGGAGCACGGGCACGACCTCCTCGCCGAGGATGTCGAGCTGCTCCAGGACCGTCTTCAGCGGCAGTCCCGCGTGGTCCATGAGGAACAGCTGGCGCTGGTAGTCGCCGAAGTACTCCCTGAACTTGAGCGTCCGCTCGATGACCTGGTCGGGGCTGCCGACCGTGAGCGGGGTCTCGGCCATGAACTCCTCGAGCGAGGGGCCGTGGCCGTAGACGGGGGCGTTGTCGAAGTAGGGGCGGAACTCGCGGACGGCGTCCTGGGAGTTCCTCCGCATGAACACCTGGCCGCCGAGTCCGACGATGGCCTGCTCGGGAAGGCCGTGACCGTAGTGGGCGTAGCGCCTCCTGTAGAGGCTGATCAGCTGCTGGTAGTGCTCCTTCGGCCAGAAGATGTTGTTGGCGAAGAACCCGTCGCCGTAGTAGGCGGCCTGCTCGGCGATCTCGGGGCTGCGGATCGAGCCGTGCCAGACGAACGGCGGCACGCCGTCGAGGGGCGCGGGCGTCGAGGTGTAGCCCTGCAGCGGGGTACGGAAGCGGCCCTCCCAGTCGACCACCGGCTCGCGCCACAGCCTGTGCAGCAGCGCGTAGTTCTCGATGGCCAGCGGGATGCCGTCGCGGATGTCCTTGCCGAACCAGGGGTAGACGGGGCCCGTGTTGCCACGGCCCATCATCAGGTCCACCCTGCCGTCGGCCAGGTGCTGCAGCATCGCGAAGTCCTCGGCGATCTTCACGGGGTCGTTCGTGGTGATCAGCGTGGTCGAGGTCGACAGGATCAGGCGCTCGGTCCTGGCCGCGATGTAGCCGAGCATCGTCGTCGGCGAGGAGGCGACGAAGGGCGGGTTGTGGTGCTCACCTGTCGCGAACACGTCGAGGCCCACCTCTTCGGCCTTGAGCGCGATCGTGACCATCGCCTTGATCCGCTCGGCCTCCGTCGGCGTCCTGCCGGTGGTCGGGTCGGTCGTGACGTCGCTGACGGTGAAGATTCCGAACTGCATGGCGATCGCCGCCCTTCATGTTGAAGTTTCAATCGTCATGAACAGTGACCATTGACAGGATATTCCACACATGAAGAAGGAGCGCCCCGGGGTCGGGGGGAACACCCGGGACGCCCCTTGGCGGACGTCACCCAGCGGGGGGACGGGCGCGCCCGCGGCATGGTCAAGCGGTGGCCGGCAGGCCCCCGATCAGCTCACAAGTCCTTGCCACCGCTTGGTCCAGGCGACATAGTCAGTGCATTCCCCCTCAGGGGGTGCGCAATCCCCCGGTGGGCGTACGGCAAAGACCACCTTTGCCGGCTTGGCCGCCTTGGTGACGCCGTAGGCGGCGCAGACCGCCGCGGCCCTGCCCTTGCAGGCCTTGGAGGTGGCGGGGGCCAGCCCCACCCACGCGGCGGCGTCACGCTGGGTCTCGGGCATCGCGGTCCAGCTGAGCCAGCGGTAGGCGCAGTCGAGGCTGGGCGTGCTCGCGTTCAGCATCCAGGAGTCGACCCAGCCCGTGATCGCGGACGTGTCGAGCGCCTTGACGTTCCTGCCCGCCTTCTGCAGCAGCATCCTGAAGTACGGCGTGGCCTGCGCGATGTCGACCTTGCCCGTGGCGAACGCGCGCACCAGGGTGATCGGGTCCTTCCAGTACAGCCGGTTCTTGTTCTTGCCCAGCAGCGTCATGGCCTGGTCGAGCTGGCCCGCGGTGAGCTCGTACGGGTCCTCGGCCCCGCCGGCGAGCGCGGCGTCGGCGATGGAGAGAGGACTGTCGGGCAGCGCGGCGGTCTGGCTGTCGTACAGCGCCGAGGCGTCGCGCGGCTTGGTCTTCGAGGCGTCGTAGATGATCTCGTGGGTGCCCCACAGGTACGGCACGCCGTACACCTTGCCGTCGACCTCGCTCTGGTCGCGCAGCTGCTTGGTCAGCTCGTCGTACCCCGTGACCCTGGCGGTGTCGATGGGCTGCACCTGCTGGGCCGCGATCAGGCTCGCGGCCACCTCGGGCCCCGCCGAGATCACGTCGTAGGCCCGCCTGCCCACGATGTCCTGCATATCCTGGGCGGTCTGCACGGTGTCGAGCCTGGCGATGCGGCAGCCCGTCGCGCTCTCGAAGTCGGCCACCCAGTTCGTCGTGGCGCCGCCCGACTCCGCGTACCCCTTGTAGGTGAGGATCTGCAGGGTGCCGTCGCTCTGGGTGGGGCTCGTGGTCGGCGTCGGGCTCGAGGCCGGTGTCCGCGAGGGAGTGGGGCTGGCCTTGGGAGCGGGGGTCACGGGCCTGGCCGTCGCGGTCGCCGTCGCGCATCCGGCCATCGCCATACACGCCGCAACGGCGACAGCCATGGCAGATATGTGGTGTTTCACGAAGTCCCCCTTGTCCAGGCTGGAGCTTACCGGGGACCGCGTGGGGCAGGGGTGCGTGCCGCCACGGCCCGCACCCCTTGCTGACTACTTGTTGGTGGGGAACCCGAGGTTCACGCCGCCGTGCGAGGGGTCGAGCCACCGCGAGGTGACGACCTTGCCCCGCGTGTAGAAGTGCACGCCCTCCGCGCCGTGGACATGCGTGTCGCCGAAGAGCGAGGCCTTCCATCCGCCGAAGCTGTAGAAGGCCATCGGCACGGGGATCGGCACGTTGATGCCGATCATGCCGACCTCGACCTCGTTCTGGAAGCGCCTGGCGGCGCCTCCGTCGTTGGTGAAGATCGCGGTGCCGTTGCCGAACTCGCCGCCGTTGATGAGCTCCAGGCCCTCCTCGTAGGAGGAGATCCGCACCACCGACAGCACCGGGCCGAAGATCTCCTCGGTGTGCACGCGAGAACCCGGGGGCACGTGGTCGAGGAGGGTGGGGCCGAGCCAGAAGCCCGGCGTCTCCGCCGCCTTGCCGCCGCCGAGCACCGCGGTCTCGCGCCCGTCGATCACCAGCTTCGCGCCCTCGGAGACGCCCAGGTCGAGGTAGGAGGCGACCTTGTCGCGGTGCACCTCGGTGACCAGCGGCCCCATCTGGGAGCGCTCGTCGTCGCCAGGGCCGATGGTCAGCTTGGCGACCCTCTCCTCGATCTTGGAGACGAGCTCGTCGCCGACGGGGTCCACGGCCAGCACGACCGAGATCGCCATGCACCGCTCGCCGGCCGAGCCGAAGCCCGCCGAGACCGCAGCGTCGGCGACCAGGTCGAGGTCGGCGTCGGGCAGCACCAGCATGTGGTTCTTCGCGCCGCCGAGCGCCTGGACCCGCTTGCCGTTCGCGGTGCCGGTCTCGTAGACGTAGCGGGCGATCGGGGTGGAGCCGACGAAGGAGACGGCCCTGACGTCCTCGTGGGCCAGCAGCCTGTCGACGGCCACCTTGTCGCCCTGGACGACGTTGAAGACGCCGTCGGGCAGCCCCGCCTCCTTCCAGAGCCGCGCCATGAGCAGCGAGGCCGAGGGGTCCTTCTCCGAGGGCTTGAGGATGAAGGCGTTGCCGCAGGCGATCGCGATGGGATACATCCACATCGGCACCATCGCGGGGAAGTTGAACGGCGTGATGCCCGCCACGACCCCGACGGGCTGCCGGATGGAGTAGGAGTCGACCCTGGTCGAGACGCCCTCGGAGAAGCCGCCCTTCAGCAGGTGCGGGATGCCGCAGGCGAACTCCACGACCTCCAGGCCCCTGGCCACCTCGCCGAACGCGTCGGAGTGCACCTTGCCGTGCTCGGCGGAGATCAGCGCGGCCAGCTCGTCGCGGTGGGCGTACATCAGCTCGCGGAAGCGGAAGAGCACCTGCGCCCGCTTGACCAGCGACGCGTCGCGCCAGGCGGGGAAGGCCGCGACCGCGGCCGCGACGGCCGCGTCGACGTCGGCGACCGACGCCAGCGACACGTGCCCGCTGACCTCTCCGGTGGCGGGGTTGAAGATCTCGGCGGTACGGCTGTCGCCGTCCACCAGGGATCCGTTGATCCAGTGCTTAACGAGCTTCATCGTTGATGGTCTCCAGAGCGTTGACGATGATGCCGAGCCCCTCAGCGGCCTCGTCCATCGTCAGGGTGAGCGGCGGCGCCATGCGGATGACGTTGCCGTGGAGGCCGCCCTTGCCCGCGAGCAGGCCCGCCTTCTTGGACTCCTCCATGAACCTGGCGGCCAGCGCGCCGTCGGCCAGCTCCACCGCGAACATCAGGCCCTTGCCGCGGACGCCGGTGACGATCGGCAGCCGCTCGGCGGCCTCGCGCAGACCGTTGATGATCAGCGTGCCGGTGCGCTGGGCATTGGCCTGCAGGTCGTGGTCGAGCACGTAGTCGAGCGTGGCGTTGGCGGCGGCCATCGAGATCGGGTTGCCGCCGAAGGTGGCCAGGCCCACCGCGTGCAGGTTGTCGAGCAGGTCTCCGCGGGCCACGATGCCGCCGACCGCGAAGCCGTTGCCCAGGCCCTTGGCGAAGGTCATCATGTCGGGGGTCACGCCGTGGTTCTGGATCCCGAAGAAGGCCGAGCCCGTACGGCCCCAGCCCGTCTGCACCTCGTCGGAGATGAACAGGATGCCCTCTTCGTCGAGCACCTCCTTGTAGGCGGCGAACAGCCCGTCGGGGGCCATCGTGAAGCCGCCCACGCCCTGGATCGGCTCGGCGATCAGCGCCGCCACGTCGTTGGACACGGAGGTGGCCAGCACGTGGCGCAGGTCCTCGACGCAGACCTTGATGTAGTCGGCGTCGGACAGGCCCGCGAACTGGGGCAGGTGGCGGTCGGCGCCGTGCAGGAACGTCGCGTTGACCGGCGAGTAGGAGTTGTTCTTCCACGCCCGGTTGGAGGTGACGCCGATCGCGCCGAAGGAGCGGCCGTGGTAGCTCTGCCGCATGGCGAGCACCTGGTCGGACTTGCGCGCGTAGGTGGCCAGCAGCAGGGCCGTCTCGTTGGCCTCGGTGCCCGAGTTGGTGAAGAACACCTTCGCGTCGGGGATGCCCGAGAGCCTGGCGATCTTCTCGGCCAGCTCGACCTGGCCGCGCAGCAGGTAGACCGTACTGGTGTGCACCACGCCGGTGGCCAGCTGACGCTCGACGGCCTCACGCACCTCGGGCACGTCGTACCCGATCATGTTGGTGAGGATCCCGGCGAAGAAGTCGAGATAGCTCTTGCCCGAGGCGTCGACGACACGGTTGCCCTTGCCGCTGACGATCTCGATGGGCTCGTTGTAGTAGAGGGCCACCCAGTTGGGGATTACCGCCCTGTGGCGCGCGAGAAGGTCCGACATGCTACGAGTATCCCGGTTATCCACCCCGCATCCCACCTCCAAACTGTCGGCATGACGCGACATCGGCTTACACATTGCCCTCACAGAATATGTCTGGACATAACGACGTCCAACGGGCCCTCTCGAACACCCCTCCCCTAGGGGATGTCCCGTGCACCTGGCGACGTACGCCGGAGGCCCGCACTACATCGCGAGAGGCATGCCCATTGCCCTCCGGCGGCGGACGCCGGGGCACCCGCCCGTCGAGCACGATCAGGTCATCGAACGAAGGAGACAGAGATGACCATCACGATCGACCGCCCCGAGGCCCCCGCGGGACCGCCCAAGCTCGACCGCGACGCCCTCCGCCGCGCCCAGGCCGAGACGCTCGACACGCCGCGCATGGCCTACAGCCTGCTGGCCAAGATGATGTTCAAGCCCGTCGACCTCATGTACGGCAAGCAGGGCTCGTTCACCAAGTTCGCCATGCTCGAGGTCATCGCCCGCGTGCCGTACCAGGCGTGGGAGCGGATGGGCTACTGGGCGGTGCACCGTTACGCGGGCAGGTCGGCCCTGGCCAAGAGGGTGTTCGAGCGGATCGTCGAGGCCCGCGCCGACCAGGACAACGAGCAGTGGCACCTGCTGATCATGCAGGACCTCATCCAGCGCAACGGGATGAGGCAGAACTGGCTGCTGCACAAGGTGGCGCCGTGGTTCATCTCGTTCTTCTACTACCACGTCTCGTGGGTGCTGTTCCTGGTCAGGCCCGAGGCCTCGTACCGGCTGAACGCGGAGTTCGAGGACCATGCCGAGCACGAGTACATGACCTTCGTGGCCGACAACCCCGACCTGGAGTTCATGCCCGACCCTGGGACGTACGCCGACGAGTACGGGCGCTACCGGTCGGTGGCCGACCTGATGCGGCAGATCGGCCACGACGAGCGCGTTCACAAGCTGGCCAGCCTGGAGAACGTCAAGGACCCCCACTGGGCCCCCAGCCGGTGACGTCCGCTCGCCGGCCGCGGCGGGGAGGCCGGGCCACGGTGAAGGCTGCCGCATGGTTCCAGGTGACGCGTTCGCGTCAGGCACGAACGACGCTACGTCGACCGCGTCCAGGAAACCGCCACGTCAGGGCCGCCCGCCGTTCAGAAGGGGCGGCCTCCAGGCTCCACCGTGAGGCCGATGTCCGGCAGGCCCAGCCAGTCCAGCCGGACCGACGCGGCCCGCGCCCGCTCCTCCAGCTCCAGCCGCGCCTTGTACACGCTCAGCAGCAGCGCCTGCAGCGAGTCGACGCCGAACGCCGCCCCGACGCCCTCCTCGCCCAGGCCCAGGATCTGATGGGGGCAGCGCCAGTCGCCGTGCTCACTCAGCGCGTCGGGACACGGCCGGCCGAACCTGACCGTCACCCGGGTACGCGCCCCGTCCGCCGCCACGGCCTCCACCTGCCGCTCGGCCATGACCTCACCGATCTCATCCATCATGTCCATGCCCCTCAGTCTGCAGACTGCCATCCCTGAGCGAGCTGAACCGTTCACGGTGACACGTCTGGCGAGGGAAAGGCCGCGTCGGCTCCGGAAACGCGCCTGGTCGGAGCGAACGCCGATGTCCAGGCCACTTCGCCGGTCGATTGATGGCCACGTTCCCGCCTACGCCGTCTTCGGCCACCGGAACCGGCCGCGCCTGCGTTAGAGCGGGCGCGGAACGCACCGGATCGCGTCCTTCGCTTCCCTGGCTGTTCAGGTTCCCGCTGCGCCGTAGATCTCACGGTGCCACAGGTCTTCGCAGACCCGCTCGATGCCGGCGAGCAGGTGGCGGCGGTAGGTGGTGAAGGGCAGGCCGAGGCGTTCGGCGGCGATCTCCTGCGTCGGCGCCCCGTGCAGGTACGTGGCCGACAGGGCCCGGTGGAACTTGACCGCCCGCGGATCCTCGCCCACGTCGGCCACGGCCTGGTCGAGGAGTTGTCGCAAGGCGGCGGCCGGGTCGGAGCCGGTCTCGATGACGATCCTGCTGCTGGTGAGCGGGTTGCCTGCCAGCTCGCCCGGCCGCGACAGGGTCTTCAGCGCCCTGCGTACGGCCTCGGCGAACTCCGCGCGCGACAACACGGCCAGCGCGGGTGCCGGGGCGGCCGGGGTCTCCTCCGAGCCGGTGAGCAGCAGCCGATTGAGCCGGTCCAGCCACGCCTGCGCCGGGACGGCCCGCCAGTCGTGCGCGAACAGGGCCCACTCGGTGCCGCCGAGCCAGGCATGTTGCCCTATGTCGTGGATGTCGTAGTAGCGCAGGTAGTCGCGCATGGGGTCATCGTGCCGCATGGCCATGAACGACCAGGCCATGCGGTCGGCGCGCAGGCAGTAGCCGATGGACCGCCACTGGATCAGGTCCGTCACCGGTGACATGCCCTGGTAATCCGGCCGGGTCCAGGTCCGGCCGACGGCCAGATGCTCGCCAGGCCGCAGCGGTGCGAGGGCGCGGGCGTTGGCCCAGGCCGTGGCGACGATCGGGTCGGCCGCCTCCTCGTCGGAGGGCTCGGACAGCCGCAGCCAGGAGCAGGCGGCCACCATCTCGCCCGTCGCCGTGCGCCGGTAGAGGCGGAACGACTCCGGCCGGCGGACGGACCAGAACGCGACGGCGGCGGCCGACTCCTCGCCCTCCACCTCGGCGGCCAGCCGTACCAGCGCTTCGGCGTCCCGCGGCCGGAAGGCGTCCTCGTACACCTCGCCGTCGCCGCTCCAGCTCTGGAACTCCGCGGTCGATCCGACCGTCCGGTGCAGGAAGAACAGCGAGCCGACGGCGCCCAGCACGTCGGCGTCGCTCGCGGCGCGGAGGCGTGCGGCGAGGTGGGCGTTGATGCGCTCGTGCATGTCGGCATACCCCTGCGGGTCGCGCCAGCGCAGGTCGGCCTCCAGCACCTCGCGCACCACGTCGTGCGGGAACAGCCCGCGCGGCGACGACTCCGCGAACGGCAGCCGCCGCAGCCAGGCGAACAGCTCCGCGGCGTCGTCCGGCAGCACCTCGCGCAACAGATCCTCGGTCGTCACGTACGTGTGCGCGCACACCTCCAGCGCGTGCCGGTGCGCCGCACTGGGCACCTCGCCCACGAGCTGGTCCAGCAGGGTCGCGACCACGTCCTGCTGAGGCGTCCAGCGCGAGCTCGCCTTGCGGTCGCGGACCGCCACCGCGGCGCCCAGCGACAGGGCCAGCGGGTGACCGCCGGCGAAGGCCAACAGCGGCTCGCGCAGTTCATCGCTCACGCCGCGTGCGTCCAGCAGCGCCTCCGCCTCCGCCGGCCGCAGGTCGCGCAGCGGCAGCACGCGCAGCGCGCCGGCCCAGGGCCGGGTCGGCCTGCCACATCAGGTCCGGCGGCACGCGCCCGGCCACCACGACCACCGCGCCGACCGGCAGGCGGGGCAGGAACCGCTCGCGCAGCCAGCCCTCCAGGCCATGCACGCGCTCGAAGGTGTCGATGAGCAGCACCGCGCCCTCGTCACCGAGCACCGACGCGGCCTCGGCCTCGAAGGAGGCCGGCACCGGATCGAGCGTGTGCCCGTCCACCGTCGTGACCGATCGCCCGATCGCGGCCGCGTGCTCGGCGAAGCGGCGCAGCAGCGTGGACTTGCCGACGCCGCCGGGACCGTACACGTACACGACGCTGCAGCCGCCGCGCAGCGCCGCGTCGAAGACGGCGAGTTCCTCCTCCCGCCCCACGAAGGCCCGCTCCCGCGCCGCCTGCAGGCGGCGTCCGAGAACCAGATCATCGCCCCCATGCATGGAGCAACTGTAGCTTTCCTGCGATCTCTGTCGTGTCTGGTGATCGGCGACTGAGCGGAGACCTACCTGGTGAACGAGCGGCACTCCGGACGGCCGTGGGGTCACACCTCGGCCGGCACCGGAGCCGTGGGGGCCTTCGAGCGCAGGACGGCCATCGCCAGGCACGCCGCCGCCACGCACGACACCGCCCCGATCCACGACCCCGTCGCCATCGCCGTGCTGAACGCCTCCCTGCCCGCCGCCACCTCGGGCCCGAGCAGCACGGCGTTCGCGATCGACTCCTGGGCCGCCTCGGGCGCGGTCGAGGGCATCGCCGAGGTGTACACCCCCGCCAGCACGCTGCCGAGCGCCGCGATGCTGAGGGCCATGCCCACCTGCTGGATGGTGTCATTGAGCGCCGACCCGACACCGGCGTGCTCCATCGGCACCGCCCCCATGAGCGTCGCGTACGCCGCGGGCCCCGCGATCCCGCCGCCCGCGCCCATGACGAGGAAGGCCACGAACAGCGACCAGTAACCGGTGCTCATGGCCATCACCACGAACGACACACCCATGATCAGCATGCCCGCGACGATCAGCGTCTTGTTGCTGGCCTTCTGCCCGAGCGCGGCGCCCACGCCGTTGAAGATCGCCGCCGAGACCGCGTACGGCAGCAGCGCGAGCCCCGCCTGCGCCGCGCCGTACCCGAGCACGAACTGCAGGTACTGCGTCAGCATCAGCATCACCGCGCCCGACCCGAACGACATCAGCAGGATCGAGAACGACGACCCGCTGAAGTTGCGGCTCCTGAACAGGCCCAGCGGCAGCATCGGGCTGGCCGACCTGCGCTCCCACATCAGGAAACCGCCGAGCGCCAGCACGGCCACGGCGATCATGACGGGGTTCCACGTCCGCTCGATGACCACGTAGACCAGCGAGACCAGGCCGACGATCGAGAGCACCACGCCCAGCGGGTCGAGGCTGCGGGCCGGTCCCTTGGTCTCGGGCATCAGCACGAGGGCGGCGATGATGCCGACCACCGCGATGGGGACGTTGAGCAGGAAGACCGAGCCCCACCAGTAGTGCTCGATGAGCAGGCCGCCCACGATGGGCCCGGCGATCACGCCGATCATCGCGACGGCGCTCCACGCGGCCATGGCCTTGCGCCGCTCGTCGTCGTCGAAGGTCGTGATCAGGATGGACAGGGTCGAGGGCATGAGGATCGCCCCTCCCACGCCCATCAGCCCTCTGGCGGCGATGAGCTGCCAGGGTTCGACGGCCAGCACGGCCACCAGGGAGGCGCCGCCGAACAGGGCGAGGCCGATGACGAGGAAGCGGCGCCTGCCGTACCGGTCGGAGAGACTGCCCGCGGTGAGCAGCAGGCCCGCGAAGACCAGCACGTAGGAGTCGAGGATCCACTGGATCTCGGAGGGGCTGGCGCCCAGGTCCTGCATGAGGGTGGGGATCGCCACGTTGAGGACGGTGCTGTCCACCACGAGCGGCATCAGCGCCAGGCAGAGGACGACGAGAGACCACCAACGACGAGGGTCTCGTACAGTGTTCGAGTTCACTCGCACACTGTACGACAAGCTCGCACACTGTGCGAGCGGATTTATGCTGGTCCTGTGACCGCCAAGCAGTTCGCCTCCGTCTGGACTCGTGAGCCCCGCCAGGGGAAGGCGCAGGGCCTGACCCGCGACCAGATCGTCAGGGCCGCGATCGAGATCCTGGACGCCGAGGGCCTCGACGCGCTGAGCATGCGCAAGCTCGGCGCCAGGCTCGGCGCCGGCGCCACGAGCCTCTACTGGCACGTGGCCAACAAGGACGAGCTGTTTGAGCTGGTCTACGACGAGGTCTGGGGCGAGATGTCGGTCCCCGACCCCGACTCGGCCGGCTGGCGCGACACCGGGTGGGCCTTCGCGCACGGCATGCGCAAGGTGATCCTGCGTCATCCATGGCTCGCCGGACTGCTCGGCAAGTTGCCCGCCATCGGCCCCAACGCGCTGCGCGCGGCCGAACTGCTGCGCAAGGGGCTGCACCAGGCGGGCTTCCGCGGCCTCGAGGAGGACTACGCGGGGGCGGCGATCACCGCTTTCGTCTTCGGCTCGGCCATCCCCGAGGTGGTGTGGACGAACGCGGCCGCGGAGAAGAACTACGACGCAGAGAGCATGCGCGAGGCCGTCAAGACAGCCGCGGCCGACTATCCCGACCTCATCGCCCGCGCGGAGGAGTACGCCGCCCACGAACCCGCGGCGGTCCGCGAGATGAACTTCGCCTTCGGACTCGCCTGCGTGCTCGATGGCCTTGAGAGGCGGCTGGTCACGTAGCAGGATCGCCAGCATGAGCGATTTCCGCGCCGCCAGAGACTTCCTGCTGCAGGCTGACTACGCCACCGCCCGCCGCGACTTCCGCTGGCCCAGGCCCGCGGAGTTCAACTGGGCGCTCGACTGGTTCGACGGCGTGCTGGCCGCCGAGACCCCCGACGCCGTCGCGCTCAAGATCGTGGGCAGGGTCTCCTACACCTTCGCCGAGCTGTCCAGACGCTCGGGTCAGGTCGCCAATCGGCTGCGCGAGCAGGGCGTACGGCGTGGCGACCGCATCCTGCTCATGCTCGGCAACCAGGCCGAGCTGTGGGAGGCGTTGCTGGCGGCGATGAAGCTCGGCGCGGTGGTCATCCCCGCCACGACGCTGCTGTCGGCCAAGGACGTCGCCGACAGGGTCGAGCGCGGCGCGGTCGCGCACGTCATCGCCAACGCGGCGGACGCGGCCAAGTTCACCGGCGGGTCGTACACGAAGATCTCCGTGGGTGAGGCGGAGGGCTGGCTGCCGTTCTCCTACGGGGAGGAGGGCTTCACGCCCGACGGCGTCACCCGCGCGGACGACACGCTGCTGCTCTACTTCACCTCGGGCACGACCTCCCAGCCCAAGCTGGTCGAGCACACGCACCTGTCCTACCCCGTCGGTCACCTGTCGACGATGTACTGGATCGGCGTACGGCCCGGCGAGGTGCACCTCAACGTCTCCTCCCCCGGCTGGGCCAAGCACGCGTGGAGCAACGTCTTCGCCCCGTGGAACGCGGGCGCGACCGTGCTCGTCCACGACTACCAGCGCTTCTCCGCCGCCGAGCTGCTCGAGGTGCTCAGGACGGAGAACGTCGCCACCTTCTGCGCGCCGCCGACGGTGTGGCGGATGCTCATCCAGGAGGACCTCGGCGCGTGGCGGCTCCCGCTGCGCACGGCGGTCGCCGCGGGTGAGCCGCTCAACCCCGAGATCATCGACCAGGTCGCCAAGGCGTGGGGCATCACCATCCGCGACGGCTACGGCCAGACGGAGACGACCGCGCAGATCGGCAACGTCCCCGGCCTGCCCGTCAAGCCCGGCTCGATGGGCCTGCCGCTGCCCGGCTACGACATCGCCCTGCTCGACCCGGTGACCGGTGAGCCTGGCGACGACGGCGAGATCTGCCTCCCGCTGGACGACCGCCGCCCCCTCGGCCTCATGTCCGGATATGTCGGGCGGGAGAGCGACCAGGCCGGCTACTACCACACCGGCGACGTGGCCAGCCGCGACGCCGACGGCTACATCACCTACGTCGGCCGCACCGACGACGTCTTCAAGGCCTCCGACTACCGCATCTCGCCGTTCGAGCTGGAGAGCGTGCTGCTGGAGCACGAGGCGGTGGCCGAGGCCGCGGTCGTCCCCGCCCCCGATCCGGTACGGCTGGCCGTACCGAAGGCCTATGTCAGGCTGGCCCCCGGCTTCGAGCCGACGGCCGAGACGGCCCGCTCGATCCTGTCGTACGCCCGCGAGCATTTGGCCCCCTACAAGCGCGTGCGCCGCCTGGAGTTCGGCGACCTCCCCAAGACGATCTCCGGCAAGATCCGCCGCGTTGAGCTGCGGGAACAGGCGCCCGCCCACGAGTACACCGACGATGATCTGAGGGCGTGAATCCGGTACGCGGACATAGAATGGTTCGCGCGACATCGTGTAAATGTCGTGGTAGCCATAGTTACATCCTGATCGGATAGGCTCCACACGTGCTGCCCACTATCTCCGACGTTCTGTCCCTGGAGACCGTTCGCAGGGGCAATCCCCGCGTGGTCGCAGGCGCGGATCGGCTCGACAGCCGGGTGCGGTGGGTGCACGTGGGCGAGATCGCCGACATCGCACACCTGCTGCGCGGCGGCGAGCTGGTTCTGACCACCGGCGTCGCCCTGCCCGAAGATCCCGAGAAGCTGGCCGCCTACATCGGCGAGCTGTCGGCCGTCGGCGCCGCCGGGCTGGTCGTGGAGCTGGGCCGCAGATTCGTCCGCGAGCTGCCGCGCGCGGTGGTCAAGGCGGCCGAGGAGCACGGCCTGCCGCTGATCGTGCTGGCCCGCGAGACCCCCTTCGTGCAGATCACCGAGTCTGTCCACGCCAGGATCATCGACATCCAGCTGGAGGAGCTGCGCGCCTCCGAGCAGCTGCACGAGGTCTTCACCGAGCTGTCGGTGGAGGGCGCCTCGCCCGCCGAGGTGCTCGCCCAGGTCTCCAGGCTCTCCGGCCGGCCCGTGCTGCTGGAGAACCTCGCCCACCAGGTACTGGCCTGCGAGTCGGCGGGCCGCGACACCGGTGTGCTGCTGGCCGGATGGGAGTCGAGGTCGCGCGCGGTCGCCCCGCAGGAGCGCACCTCCTACGACGCCTCCTCGGGCTGGCTGGTCACCACCGTCGGCGCCCGCGGCCAGGACTGGGGACGGCTCATCCTGCTCTGCGACGCCCCGCCGGGCCCCCGCGAGATGGTGCTGGCCGAGCGCGCCGCCACCACGCTGGCGCTGGGCCGCCTGCTGGAGCGCCACCAGGAGTCGCTCGAACGCCAGGCGCACGGCACGATCATCACCGGCATCCTCACCCACGCCTACGCCGACCCGGACGAGGCCGCCGCCCGCGCCCGCGCGGTGGGCGTGCCGCTCACCGGACGCAAGCTGGTCAGCGTGGTCCTGCGCCTGGTCGACCCCGTCGACCAGGCCCTCGACGGCCAGGCACTGCTCGGCGAGCTGGCCGAGGCCACCGCCTCGGTCTGCCGCGACGCCAAGCTGCCCGCCCTCGTCGGCGCGCTCGACCAGGACCGCGTCGGTGTGCTGCTCCCGCTGCCGCCGCGCACGCAGGTCGAGCCGGCGCTCACCGCGCTGGCCGAGCGCCTGCGCGCGATGTGGAAGCCGGGCTCGACGTTCGTGCTGGCCGCGGGCTCCGCGGTCGAGTCCGTCCGCGACGTGCGGCGCAGCTTCCTCGAGGCCGAGCAGGTCGCCGACGTGGCCGTCCGCCAGCCCGACGGCAGGCCCTACTACCGCCTGCCCGACCTGCGCCTGCGCGGCCTGCTCCATCTGCTGCGCGACGACGCCAGGATCCAGACGTTCGCCGAACGCGAGCTGGGGCCGCTGCTCGCGCACGACGCCCAGCGCGGCGGCGACCTCACCCGCATCCTGCGCATCTACCTCGACGCCGGACGCAACAAGGCGGTCGCCGCCCAGAAGGCGCACCTGTCGCGCCCCGCCTTCTACGACCGGCTTCGCCGCCTCGAGCGCATCCTCGACACCGACCTCGACGACGTGGAGTCGTGCCTGTCGCTCCACGTCGCCCTCCTGGCCCTCGAATCCTTCCGCAGGGAGAACCGTTGATCCGCGTCATGCGCGTCGCCGACGTCCGGCTCGAACCCGATCCGCTCGACCCCTCCCAGATCGTCTCCGGCACCCCCGTCACCTCGGTCGCCGAGCTCGACGAGGGGCGCGGCATCTGGGAGATCACCCCTGGCGTGGTGACCGACGTGGAGCGCGACGAGATCTTCGTCGTCCTGTCGGGGCGGGCCACGATCGAGACCGACGACGGGCAGCGCGTCGAGGTCGGCCCAGGCGACGTGTGCCTCTTGCCCGAGGGCGCGAAGACCACGTGGACGGTGCACGAGACCCTGCGCAAGGTCTATCAGGCCCACTGAGCAGGTCCTGCTCTGGTTGTTCGCCGGCCCACGTTCGACAGGTGACGAGGCTGGCTCAGGCAGTGGGCCGATCGCCACCCGCGTCGGCTAGAACCCCATGGCCTGCCTGACCTCCTCCAGCGTCAGCACGGCCCGCTCCCTCGCTCTGGCGTTGCCGGCCGTCAGCACCTCGCGCGCGTCGGCGGCGTCCAGCGAGGACCTCAGCTTCCTCATCGGGTGGAGGAACTCGTTGACGGCCTCGGTGAGCAGCCGCTTGAGCCGCGCGGCTCCGCCGTCCCCGATCTCCTCGGCGATCTCCTCGGGCGCGCGGCCGAGGCAGAGCCCGGCCAGCGTGAGCAGGTTGGCCACCTCGGGCCTGCGCTCAGGGTCGTAGGTGATGTGCCGGTCGGCGTCGGTGCGGGCGGCCCTGATCACGGCCGCGGTCTCGTCCGCTGTGGCCTTCAGCGCGATCGCGTTGCCCCTGCTCTTGCTCATCTTGCCGCCGTCGAGGCCCTTGAGCAGCGGAGCCGAGCCCATCATGGCCTCGGGCAGCGGGAAGACCGGGGCGTAGCGCTCGTTGAAGCGGCGCGCGACCAACCTGGTCACCTCGACATGCGGCAGTTGGTCCTTGCCGACGGGCACCAGCGTGCCCTTGCAGAACAGGATGTCGGCCGCTTGGTGCACGGGGTAGGTGAACATCAGCCCGCTGACCGCGCTCTGCGAGCTGTGCGCGATCTCGTCCTTGACGGTCGGGTTGCGCTTCAGCTCCGCCACGCTGACCAGCGAGAGGAACGGCAGCAGCAGCTGGTTGAGCTCGGGTACGGCGCTGTGCTGGAAGATCGTCGCCTTGGCCGGGTCGAGCCCTATCGCGAGGTAGTCGAGCAGCAGCTCGGTGATGTTGTGCTGGATCCGGCCCGGCACGTCCCTGTCGGTGATCACCTGGTAGTCGGCGACCAGGACGTACATCCGATGGAGCTCCTGCAGCCGCACCCGGTTGGCCAGCGTGCCGAAATAGTGGCCCAGGTGGAGCGGGCCTGTCGGGCGGTCACCTGTGAGCACGGTGTGGTTCATTCCGGGGTCCTTTCGCAAGCGTCCCCAGAGACCACGAAAGGCCGTCCGGAGACGGCCTTCACGCATGTGGAAGTCAGGGGCCGTCGGGCGGCCACCACCACATGCCGATAGTCATGACCCCATTATAGGGCGCAAGCCGCACTGGACCCAGATTCCGTACGGCTTGCGCCCGGCTCGTTGTTCACCTGCCGTGATCCCGCGTCGCGTCGGCGTGGATCGTGTCGTCCGCGCAGATGTACATGTCCCACCGCCGGGGACGCGCCACGAACGCGCCGAGAATGAATCCCAGGACAACGCTCGCGATGATCACAAGGAGGATGCTCAGCCCCATGTCGGCTGCCTCTCGGGATGATGTGCCGCTCGAACTCATTGGAAAGCGGCTTACCGAAAGGTAACCCCGGATGGTCACCCACCGCAGCTGAATCCCGGCATTGTCGTGTCAATTAGGTAACTGTCTTACCTGGTCTGCGTGTTCGGCTGACTGGGCGCTGTTGATCTCGCCAGTATGGATCGGTTGCCGTCCTTCTGGGGAGTTTTTCATGTCTCGACGCACCCTCGTCGGCCTTGCCATGGCCGCCGCTCTCACGGTCACCGTTGCGGTGCCCGCCACGGCAGAGGAGGTGTCGGCCCCCTTCCCCTCGACGAGGTTCCCCCTCGGCGAGCGCGGGCTGCCGGCGAAGACGCACAAGAGCGTCGGCGGCGGCATCGACCTCTACAGCGTCGCGACCGGGACCGCCAACGACGGCTACACCGTCACCGTGCTGATGCCCAGCGGGCGCGACTACGGCAGACGCGAGACCGCCGAGGCGAAGGCCGCCGAGGTGGAGGCGGCGGGCCAGACGGCCAGCGTGCAGCGCGTGGTCCGTCCCGCCGTCTCGGACGATCCGTCCGAGGAGATCTTCATGGTCCGCGTCGGGCTCTGGCCGCTGAAGGACAAGGACAAGGCCGTCAAGGCGGCCAAGGAGCTGTCCGACGCGGGGGTGAAGGCCCGCGCCGACTACCTCGGCGACGACGGGGTGAAGACGACGGGCCCGTGGCAGATGCAGGTCCTCACCGTCGACCCGCGCAGGTTCAAGGGTTCCTACGCCGCGAGCCTCGGCACGAGCGTCGCCAAGCGTGAGACCACCTCCTCGATGGCCGGTGCGCGGAAGGCGATCGCCGCCGTCAACGGCGGCTTCTTCAACATCCACACCTCTCCGGCGCTGCGCGGAGAGCCCGTCGGCATCTCCGTGGTCGGCGGCAGGCTGCTCAGCGAGGCCGTCCCCGGCCGCTCGGCCGTCGTCCTCAAGGGCCGTACGGCCCGCATCACCGAGCTCACCACCAAGATGTCCGCCATCTCCCAGGACGGCACCCGCCTCGACATCAACGGCGTCAACCGGCTCGGCACCACGGACGAGCTCATCCTCTACACCGAGGAGTACGGCGCCAAGACCCCGGCCAACGGCGGCGCCGAGGCCGTCCTCGACGCCTCAGGCAAGGTCATCGCCCTGCGGACGGCGGGCGGCGCCGTACCCAAGGGCGCGCGGATCCTGCACGGCGCGGGCGCGGCGGCCGACTGGCTGTGGGAGCACGCGTGGGAGAAGTGGAGCGTGACCGTCGACACCAAGGTCATCGACGAGCGCACGGGGCGCAGGATCGCCCTGACCCCCGACGTCAGCGTGATCGGCGGCGGCGTCGGGCTCATCCGCAACGGCCGCATCAAGGTGACCGCCAAGCGCGACGGCCACGACTCGGTCAACATGATCCTCCGCCGCCACCCGCGCACCCTCCTCGGCGTGACGAGGTCGGGCGGGCTGGTGCTCGCCACGGTCGACGGACGCAAGCCGGGCATCACGGTGGGCGCGAACATGATCGAGGCGGCGCAGCTGATGAAGTGGCTGGGCGCGGTCCAGGCGATCAACCTGGACGGCGGCGGCTCGACCGCGATGGTCGTCGGCGGCAAGGTCGTCAACCAGCCCTCCGACGGAGGAGAGCGCGCCGTGGGCGACGCCCTCCTGGTCCTCCCCTGACCCGCTGCACCGGGGTCGCTCCCTGAGTCTCCGCCGGCGCCTCCTTCGAGGCACCGGCGGCTTCCAGGGGCCTCCCCCGGAGGCCGCCGGTTCCGGGGGCCTCCCCCTCCGATCTCTAGGAAATGCCGCCTGGGCCCCGCGTCATCAGCCGTTTCTCCTCGTGGCGTCGCCGATCCTTCGGGGTGTCCTTGAGGTTCCGCCGATCGCCAGGGCATGCCGCCGGTCTCCCTGCACTACCGCCGGGAGCCGCGGGGTCCCCGGCGATCTCTTAGGGGCTCGGTCGGCAGCCCCGATCTGAGCCATGTCGCCGGGACGGTTTCGACTTCGCTCAGCGGCGATCTCAGCCCAGCGACCCGAGCCGGCCCAGTCACTTCAGCGAGACGACTTCAGCTCGGTGATGAAGGCGCCGACATACGGGTGCGCGGGGTACAGCTCCCGCACCCGGTAGAACCTCTCCAGCGCCCGGCTGTTCCGCCCGGCGAAGTAGTCGTCGAGCGCCGCGTCGTACACCTTGGACGTCTCCGACATCACCGGCGCCACGCCCGCCGCCGCCAGCCGCTTCCTGACGACGCCCACAGGAAGCACGAAGCTCGCGTTCTCCGTGTCCGCGCCGTCCACCTGCCGGGCACCCGCGATCAGGGTGCCGACGACCTTCCCCTCCTTGCTGAACACCGGTCCGCCGGAGTTCCCTCCGTAGGACGGCGCCTGCGCCTGCAGGTACGGCACGCCGCTCACGGTCGTGCGCTTCACGTTGTACGCGCCCTCGGTCAGCGACGGATACATCCTCGACCGCTCGTCCAGCGTCGCGTTGAACACCGTGATGCCGGGGAACCCGCTGATGTAGAGGTAGTCGCCCACCCTGACATCGCCGTCCCGCCCGAGCGACAGCGTCGGGAGGTTACGCGCCCCCTTCATCCGCAGCAGCGCGAAGTCCACCCCCGGATAATCGCTGCCCTTGGCGACCAGCCCGAGAGCGCGAACGCTGATCCTGCCCTTCCCGTCGTGCATCTTGACGGCGAGCCGCTTCCGCACGCCCGTCACCCGCATCACCTTCAGGTCGTAGGCCGTGAACAGCGTCCTGGCCAGCTTCGCCATGCCGTCGTCGGGCTGGGCGAACCCCGCCACGCTCTTGAGGAAGCCGCGCACGTCAGCCTCGATGACCTTGGGTAGCGCCAGTTCGGCGAACCGCTGGCGGAGAAGGGCGTTGTCCGTGGCCACGCAGTGCGCCCCGGTCACCATGTAGCCGTCCGGCGTGATCCACCAGCCCGTGCAGATGGAGCTGACCTCGGTGGCCGCCTTCCTGGCGGGCTTACCTGGCACGAGGTACTTTCCCACGTTCCGCGACGCCGTCCTGAGCACCCACTTGACCTGGCTCTGATGGTCAGCCGGGATGCGACCGGCCTTCGCGTGCTTCTCCGCCTTGGCGAACAGCGCGGTGAAAGCCGCGGTGGGGGCGGGCGAGGGAACCATGACCGTCCCGCTGTAGGACATCCCGATCAGCTGGACGGCCGGGTTGGTCCTGGCCGCGAGCCGGGTGCCCACGGCGATGTCTCGCGGGCGCGGGTCGGCATGCGCGATCCCCTGCGCGAGTGTCGCTGCTGAGAGTGCCATGGCGATGGCTGTTGCTGGTACACGTCGACTGCGCATGGTCCCGCCCCTTGGATACGTCGTTGGAGCGAGCGTGCGGCGAGGAGCTTACAGACGACCGACGTCCGGTTTCGAACGCCTTGCGAGGCGCTTCACCACCACACCGGGCCACCTCGGGTTCCCCGGAATGTCGATCAGAAGCGTGTGGCGGTGATGGTGCCCGCCAAGCCCATGAGCCCGACGTGGCTGTCCGAGGAGAACGGCGGCCGAGCGGCGGTGAAGCTGCATGTACCGTTCGAGGGGGATATCCGCCTGATTGGAGAAGCGCGCACGAAGCAAAAGCCCGCCTGGACAACAGAAAAGCCCCCGAAATGCAGAAAGGCCCCACCCAACGGGTGAAGCCCTTCCATACAAAGATTGCGCGGCGGCGACCTACTCTCCCACACCCTCCCGAGTGCAGTACCATCGGCGCTGCAGAGCTTAACTTCCGGGTTCGGAATGTAACCGGGTGTTTCCTCTGCGCTATAACCGCCGCAACCCTACGAGACCATTTGTTGTCTCAGAATTGCTTAGTGGACGCGAGCAACAGTGCTTAATGAAAAGCGTGCTTTGTGGTCAAGTCCTCGGCCTATTAGTACCGGTCAGCTCCACACGTTACCGTGCTTCCACCTCCGGCCTATCAACCCGGTCGTCTACCGGGAGCCTTACCCACTCACGTGGTGGGAGACCTCATCTCAAGGCGAGCTTCCCGCTTAGATGCTTTCAGCGGTTATCCCTTCCGAACGTAGCCAACCAGCCGTGCACCTGGCGGTACAACTGGCACACCAGAGGTTCGTCCGTCCCGGTCCTCTCGTACTAGGGACAGCCCCTTTCAAGTCTCCTGCGCGCGCAGCGGATAGGGACCGAACTGTCTCGCGACGTTCTAAACCCAGCTCGCGTACCGCTTTAATGGGCGAACAGCCCAACCCTTGGGACCTACTCCAGCCCCAGGATGCGACGAGCCGACATCGAGGTGCCAAACCATCCCGTCGATATGGACTCTTGGGGAAGATCAGCCTGTTATCCCCGGGGTACCTTTTAGCCGTTGAGCGACGGCGCTTCCACATGCCACCGCCGGATCACTAGTCCCAGCTTTCGCTCCTGCTCGACCCGTCAGTCTCACAGTCAAGCTCCCTTGTGCACTTACACTCGACACCTGATTGCCAACCAGGCTGAGGGAACCTTTGGGCGCCTCCGTTACTCTTTAGGAGGCAACCGCCCCAGTTAAACTACCCACCAGACACTGTCCCCGATCCGGATCACGGACCAGAGTTAGACGTTCAAAACGACCAGAGTGGTATTTCACCAATGACTCCACCCGAACTAGCGTCCGAGCTTCACAGTCTCCCACCTATCCTACACAAGACGTTCCAAACGCCAATGTCAAGCTGTAGTGAAGGTCCCGGGGTCTTTCCGTCCTGCTGCGCGTAACGAGCATCTTTACTCGTAGTGCAATTTCGCCGGGTCTGCGGTTGAGACAGCGGGGAAGTCGTTACGCCATTCGTGCAGGTCGGAACTTACCCGACAAGGAATTTCGCTACCTTAGGATGGTTATAGTTACCACCGCCGTTTACCGGCGCTTAAGTTCTCACCTTCGCGCATTGCTGCGCTAAGCGGTCCCCTTAACGTTCCGGCACCGGGCAGGCGTCAGTCCGTATACATCGTCTTACGACTTCGCACGGACCTGTGTTTTTAGTAAACAGTCGCTTCCCCCTGGCCACTGCGACCCCCACCAGCTCAGAAAGCTAGTTTCGTCACCAGCAGAGGTCCCCCTTCTCCCGAAGTTACGGGGGCAATTTGCCGAGTTCCTTAACCACAGTTCACCCGATCGCCTCGGTATTCTCTACCTGACCACCTGAGTCGGTTTAGGGTACGGGCCGCCACAACACTCGCTAGAGGCTTTTCTCGGCAGCATAGGATCATCCACTTCGCCACAATCGGCTCGGCATCACATCTCAGACTATATGAGGGACGGATTTGCCTATCCCTCGCCCTACATGCTTACCCCAGGAACAACCATCGCCTGGGTTGGACTACCTTCCTGCGTCACCCCATCGCTTACCTACTACCCGATCGGATCGAGCGTTCAGCCTCACCACTTGTCCCGAAGGACGCTGCGGGGCTTAAGGACTCTTAGCATCACGAGGTTCGATATGGGCGTGTTAAAGCGGGTACGGGAATATCAACCCGTTGTCCATCGACTACGCCTGTCGGCCTCGCCTTAGGTCCCGACTTACCCTGGGCGGATTAGCCTGGCCCAGGAACCCTTGGTCATTCGGCGGCAGGGTTTCTCACCCTGCATTCGCTACTCATGCCTGCATTCTCACTCGCACAGCCTCCACAACTAGATCACTCTGCTGCTTCGCCGGCTGCACGACGCTCCCCTACCCATCAACAAGAACACCTTCTCATCAATGCCACGACTTCGGCGGTGTACTTGAGCCCCGCTACATTGTCGGCGCGGAATCACTTGACCAGTGAGCTATTACGCACTCTTTCAAGGGTGGCTGCTTCTAAGCCAACCTCCTGGTTGTCTCTGCGACTCCACATCCTTTCCCACTTAGCACACGCTTAGGGGCCTTAGTCGGTGATCTGGGCTGTTTCCCTCTCGACTACGGAGCTTATCCCCCGCAGTCTCACTGCCACGCTCTCACTTACCGGCATTCGGAGTTTGGCTGACGTCAGTAACCTTGTCGGGCCCATCGGCCATCCAGTGCTCTACCTCCGGCAAGAAACACGTGACGCTGCACCTAAATGCATTTCGGGGAGAACCAGCTATCACGGAGTTTGATTGGCCTTTCACCCCTACACACAGGTCATCCCCCAGGTTTTCAACCCTGGTGGGTTCGGTCCTCCACGAGGTCTTACCCTCGCTTCAACCTGCCCATGCGTAGATCACTCCGCTTCGGGTCTACAGCATGCGACTCAAACGCCCTATTCAGACTCGCTTTCGCTACGGCTCCCCCACACGGGTTAACCTCGCCACACACCATAACTCGCAGGCTCATTCTTCAAAAGGCACGCAGTCACATCACACACCAGCAAGCTGATGTAAGCTCCTACGGCTTGTAGGCACACGGTTTCAGGTACTATTTCACGACCCCTCACCGGGGCACTTTTCACCTTTCCCTCACGGTACTAGTGCACTATCGGTCATCAGGGAGTATTTAGGCTTACCAGGTGGTCCTGGCAGATTCACACAGGATTTCTCGGGCCCCGTGCTACTTGGGATCCCCTCAAACAGCCCATCCGATTTCGCCTACCCGGCTCTCACGGTCTACGGCGCCCCTTCCCAGAGGCTTCAACTATCAGACAGGTTTCTCACTGTTTGTGGTCTCGGCAGAAACCACCAGAGGGTCCCACGACCCCGAACATGCAACGCCTGCCGGCTATCACACATGCCCGGTTTAGCCTCATCCGCTTTCGCTCACCACTACTCACGGAATCACTGTTGTTTTCTCTTCCTACGGGTACTGAGATGTTTCACTTCCCCGCGTTACCACCAACCGCCCTATACATTCAGGCGGAGGCAACACCACATGACTGGTGCTAGGTTTCCCCATTCGGACATCCCCGGATCAACGTCTGGTTGGCGACTCCCCGAGGCTTAACGCAGCCTCCCACGTCCTTCATCGGCTCCTGATGCCAAGGCATCCACCGTGTGCCCTAAAAAACTTGGCCACAAAGATGCTCGCGTCCACTATGCAAATCTCAAACAACAAACAGCAACCACATCCCGACCCGGCAAAACGCCCGGCCGTTCCATGGCCCTGCATGAGGCGGAACAGAAGGATCAGGCCACCATGCGAAACCCGCAGCGGGTGGCCCCATGATCCGGTCCGTTTCCTCAGGACCCAACAGTGTGTCCAACCAGTTCCAGCCCCCTCGCGGCCGTTCCCACTCCCTCCGAAGAAGGCGGTACTAACCCGCAGGCAACCAGACCTGGTTGAGTAGCCAGTGCTCCACTAATGAGCTGCCGAGCATCAGACGTTCGCTGATGACCTCGACGTAGACCGATCAAGACCGGTCGCTGCTCCTTAGAAAGGAGGTGATCCAGCCGCACCTTCCGGTACGGCTACCTTGTTACGACTTCGTCCCAATCGCCAGCCCCACCTTCGACCGCTCCCCCCAGCAAGCTGGTTGGGCCACGGGCTTCGGGTGTTGCCGACTTTCGTGACGTGACGGGCGGTGTGTACAAGGCCCGGGAACGTATTCACCGCAGCGTTGCTGATCTGCGATTACTAGCGACTCCGACTTCATGGGGTCGAGTTGCAGACCCCAATCCGAACTGAGACCGGCTTTTAGGGATTCGCTCCACCTCACGGTATCGCAACCCTCTGTACCGGCCATTGTAGCATGTTTGCAGCCCAAGACATAAGGGGCATGATGACTTGACGTCATCCCCACCTTCCTCCGAGTTGACCCCGGCAGTCCCCCATGAGTCCCCAGCACGCCGAAGCGCCTGCTGGCAACATGGAGCAAGGGTTGCGCTCGTTGCGGGACTTAACCCAACATCTCACGACACGAGCTGACGACAGCCATGCACCACCTGTCACCCAGTCCGAAGAGGGCCACATCTCTGCAGCTTTCCGGGCGATGTCAAGCCTTGGTAAGGTTCTTCGCGTTGCGTCGAATTAAGCAACATGCTCCGCCGCTTGTGCGGGCCCCCGTCAATTCCTTTGAGTTTTAGCCTTGCGGCCGTACTCCCCAGGCGGGGCGCTTAATGCGTTAGCTCCGGCACGGAGATCGTGGAAGATCCCCACACCTAGCGCCCAACGTTTACAGCGTGGACTACCAGGGTATCTAATCCTGTTCGCTCCCCACGCTTTCGCTCCTCAGCGTCAGGTAAGGCCCAGAGAACCGCCTTCGCCACCGGTGTTCCTCCTGATATCTGCGCATTTCACCGCTACACCAGGAATTCCGTTCTCCCCTACCTACCTCTAGCCAGCCCGTATCCACCGCAGACCCGCAGTTAAGCTGCGAGCTTTCACGGCAGACGCGACAAGCCACCTACGAGCTCTTTACGCCCAATAATTCCGGACAACGCTTGCGCCCTACGTATTACCGCGGCTGCTGGCACGTAGTTAGCCGGCGCTTCTTCTGCAGGTACACGTCAACTTCGTCCCTGCTGAAAGAGGTTTACAACCCGAAGGCCGTCATCCCCCACGCGGCGTCGCTGCGTCAGGCTTTCGCCCATTGCGCAATATTCCCCACTGCTGCCTCCCGTAGGAGTCTGGGCCGTGTCTCAGTCCCAGTGTGGCCGGTCGCCCTCTCAGGCCGGCTACCCGTCGTCGCCTTGGTAGGCCACTACCCCACCAACAAGCTGATAGGCCGCGAGCCCATCCCCAACCGAAAAGACTTTCCACCACCACCCGATGCCGGGGGCGGTCGTATCCGGTATTAGACCCAGTTTCCCGGGCTTATCCCAGAGTCAGGGGCAGGTTGCTCACGTGTTACTCACCCGTTCGCCGCTCGAGTACCCCGAAGGGCCTTTCCGCTCGACTTGCATGTGTTAAGCACGCCGCCAGCGTTCGTCCTGAGCCAGGATCAAACTCTCCAAACAATGTTTGAGAATTTCTCCCGGCTGAAACATGAATGTTCCAACCAAAGGAATCCGTCCAATGGACGGGGTTGTGCATCATGCACTGGCTTTTAACACACTGTTGAGTTCTCAAGAAACGGACGCATTCACCGTCACCTGCCCGGTGGCACTCGCTTCGTTATGTCCTTATTCTTTCAGCCCTTCCGATTGGTGTCAAATTCAGTGATTTGACTTCATCGGTTTGACCTGCGGAAATCCAGACCGCCCCGTTTCCGGGGCAACCCCTCTAACTTACGCCGACATCTGATTCCTGTCGAATCAGACTCACCCGCGAACATGACGATCGAAGGTGCGGAGTTGGTCAAGGAGGTTTCCCTGGATGGTCGGCGATCATCGCCGACCGGTTGGGACTGGTGAACTCTATGTACGACCCCGCCAACCGTCAAATCGACGCTCTGCCGTACAGGTAGAGAGGGTTCAGCTACCTGTCGTAGTGGATCGGGCACTTTGGGCGGTGTTCGCATGGGATGCCGGGGTATGTAGGCGAAATGAACGATCACTCGGCCCCGCGGGCGCTGATCGTCCTGCTCACGGCGGCCGGGGCGGTCGTCACGCTGTTCGGGCTGCGCGAGGTCGCCTCGATCGTCGGCCCCCTGGTCCTGGCGCTCGTGCTCGTGATCGCCGTCTCCCCCGTACGGAGGTGGCTCGGCTCGCGCGGCGCTCCCATCTGGGCACAGGTGGCGGTGCCGTTCCTGATCGTGGTGCTCGTCCTGCTCGGGATGGTCGGGGTGCTGACGATCTCGATGGCCCAGCTTGCCGGGATCCTCCCCACCTACGCCCCGGAGTTCCAGCAACTTCTCGCGGACGCGCAACGTTTCGCCACCGAGCACGGCATCAGCAACGCGCAGCTCAACCAGGCGATTCAGTCCTTCGACCCGGGCAAGGTACTGAGTCTCGCCCAGGCGTTGCTGGCGAGTCTGCTGGCCGTCCTGTCGGGTTTGTTCCTGATGGTGGTGCTCCTGCTGGCGATGTCCCTCGACGCGCCGGTGATGGCGAAGATCCTTGATTCGGGCAGGCAGCACAGACCCGCCCTGGTCTCCTCCCTTGCCACCTTCGCCGGAAAGACGCGGCGATATCTGCTGGTCTCCACGGTCTTCGGGATCATCTGCGCCGCGTTCGACGTGGCGGCGTTGGCGCTGCTGGGCGTCCCCTTGCCACTGCTCTGGGGAGTGCTGGCGCTCATCACGACCTATATCCCGAACATCGGCTTCGTGCTCGGCCTGCTCCCACCCGCGATGCTCGCCCTGCTCGATGGTGGTGTGCGGCAGATGCTCCTGGTCATCGCCGCCTACTGCGCCATCAACGTGGTGTTCCAGTCGTTCATCCTGCCGAAGTTCCTCGGCGACGCGGTGGGGCTTTCGACCACGATGACCCTGTTGTCGCTCATCGTGTGGACGTTCGTGCTGGGGCCGCTCGGGGCGGTGCTCGCGATCCCGCTCAGCCTGCTGGCGCGCGCCCTGCTCATCGACAGCGACCCCAGCGCCCGCTGGGCCGCCGCCCTCGTCTCGGGCGACCCGTCCCCTCGCCCGACCGGCTCTCCGTAACCTTTCCGTTCCCGCATCTTCCGGTACGGCGAAGCCACCCACAGCCCACCGCGGTCACGTGGCGGGCGCCCGTCCATCACGCGTACTCCAGCGGGACTCCGGCTGGCCACCGTCACGTGGAACCTCCCCCGGCCGGGCACCTCAGCAGCGCAGGGACGCTTCGGCGAAGTGTCGGTGGCGGGTCGTAGCGTGGACAGCATGTACGCGGAATGGAGCCCTGGTGCGTCGCTCGCCGATCGGGTGGCCTGCCTGTGGAAGCAGGACTGCGCGGAGGAAGGCACCCAGATCGTGGTGCCCGACGCCTGCGTCGACCTGATCTGGGGGCCAGAAGGGCCCCACGTGGCGGGGCCGGACACAGGGCCCGTCCCGGTGCGCATGCGCGCGGGCGACGTGTACAGAGGCATCCGGTTCAGGCCGGGCGCACTGGGCGGGCTGCTCGGCGTACCGGCCGGCGAGCTGCGCGACGAACGCGTTTCGTTCGCCGACCTCGGGCTTCCCGCTGATCTGACGCTCGAGGCCCTGGCCGAACGGTTGCGGAAGAGCGCCGCGCCGGACCCCGCGGCCCCCGCCATCGCCGCCGCGCTGCGGAGTGGGTCATCGGTGCGAGAGGTGGCGTGGGATCTCGGACTCAGTGAGCGACACCTGCACAGGAGGGCTGTGGCGGCGTTCGGCTACTCGCCGAAGACCTTGCAGCGGATCGTGCGGTTCCAACGGGCGCTCAGCCTGGCCCGATCGGGGGTGCCGCTGGCCACGGTGGCCGCGGAGAGCGGATACACCGATCAGGCTCATCTCTCCCACGAGGTGAGACGTTTGAGCGGCGTCCCGATGAGCGGCCTCCTCGTCGCGGCCTGACATGCCCTCGCGTCCCGCTGCGACGGCGGCTCGAGTCAGCTGGGAGGAGGCCATTCAGCTGGGCGGGGGCCATTCAACTCGCGTGGTCTTCCCGGGACCGATGGCGTTCATCGGAGGGAGAGCGCGCGACTTCATGAGACTCCGAAGGGCCGGCCTGTCTGAAGTACAGCTTTCGGGAAGGTCTGATGTCCGAGACCACGGTGTTGCCGGGGATCGAGGGTGCGCCCGAGACCCCGGATCACCTCGGAGCTGGGTTGCCGAGCCTGCGGTTACCGAGGCCCCCGGGTGACCGAGCCTGCGGTTGCGGAGGACGCCCGGTTACCAAGCCTCCGGTTGCCGAGAACGCCCGGTTACCAAGCCTCCGGTTGCCGAGAACGCCCGGTTACCGGGAAGCCGGCTGCTGGGACCCGGAGAGTTCCCGAGCATCTGGGTTGCCAGGGGTTGCCTAGGACCACGGGGTACCGAGTGGCTGGGTAACCGAGAGTTCGGGGCCGAGAGCGTGGGGACTCCCAAGGGGCCGGGTCCTGGGAGCCAGGCCCCGCAGGCCGGGGGTCCCGAGAGTGCGCGAGCCCCGTGGCTGCGCTTCCCGTTGGGTCGTTCCGGTGCGAGCGGAGTGCCGATCGAGGGGGCCCGTGGCGGGATACCGATCGCGGGAGCCGGTCAAGGAGGGGTCGGTCGCGGGATCCGGATGTTCCGTCCCGAATCACTGGTGGAGACGCTGCCGGGGGTCGGGAGGGCGCACAGGCTCAGCCAGGGACTCGGGAAGGCGGTGGATCGTCCTCGTTGGGAAGACGCCGCAGTGAGATCAGGTGGTCGGGCGGCCGTACGCGCGGAAGGTCTTGAGGGTGGCCACGGTCAGGTAGCCGCCCCATTCGTGGCGGACCAGCGGCGTCCACATGGGGAAGTTGGGCTCCCACCCGCCCTCGGGCGTCTGCAGCCGGACCAGCGCGTCGAGGTGCTCGGCGAGAGTCTCATCCGAGAACAGGGAGAGGTGGCGCAGCGGCGCGGGCGCGAAGTCCAGGGGGAAGTGCGCCTCGCCCTCCGCGAAGGGATCCATCGTGACCGTCGCGAGAATCGCCTCCTTGAGCCTGGCGAACTCCGCGTCCGCCCGCTCCCCGTCGTCGACCAGGTCGAGGAAGGTGACGATGGCGCGGGCGTGGTACGGCGTGGTCTCCTCGATCCCGGCGATGGCGCTCCAGCAGAACGAGGTGGCGGACTCGAGCCACGGGTGCCGCACACCGTGCTTGTGGAGGAGTCCGGCGATGGAAGCGGTGGGGATGAGACTGCCGGGCGGGTCGTCCTCGGGCTCCCACCAGGGCGCGTGCGGCGCCTCGCTGACGCTGGGGAGGACGAAGGGCACGCCGCCGTCCTTCGTGGTGATGGAGACCAGATAGTCGCAGGCGGCGGCGACCATCGGGGCGTCGAAGGCGTCGAGCTCGTCCAGGATCCAGAACGCCACTTCGACGGGTTCCGGCTGGCTGGACGGGCCTCGAAGGTCGGGTTCCATGGCGTGGCCGAAGCCGCCGTCGGGGTTCTGGTACCCGCGCAGGACCTGAAGCACGCGCTCCTTCGAACCGCCCCTGTAGAGCGCCTCGAACCTGAGCCTTTCGATGAGCCTGGCATTCAGCTGGAGGTATCGCTCCGCTTCACGTTCCATGCCCTTCAACGTACGACGGGGACGTGGCCGCCGCCTTGTAGAAATCAGCCATCCCCTGACCTGGCGGCTTCTGGAGGCACGGCGGCTGCGATAACGGGAGTCGGTCATCTGGTCACAAGGGCGGCTCTGGTTGTCACAATCGGGGGCATGGAACAGCGGCGTTGGGACACAGACGAACGGTTCTCCGGGATCAGCGACGGCAGCTCGATCCTGCCTGCCCTTCACGCTCTCACCGAGGCCGCCTCCAGGCCCGGGTGGGTGGCCGAGGATCCGCACGCCCACCTGCTGCCCCACCTGCGCCGCGCCCCCGGCTGGCAGGTGCTGGGCGAGCGGCTGCAGGAGGACGGCGTGTACGAGGTGACCGTACGTCCCGACGAGCCGCTCGAGGGGATCAAGGTGTACAGGGCCGTCATCAGGCTGCTGGCCGCGATCGCCGAGCCCTCGTTCTTCGTACGGCAGAGCGCCCCGGCCACCTTCGACTGCGTGACCGGCGTGATGCCGGGCGACCCTCCCGGTTACGCCACACACGGGCACCTCGTACGGCTGGTCGTCACGGAATAGCCAGCGCCCCGGTCGTCGACACGCGAGCCGCCTGAAGGCGGGATGGACCCAGCGGGGCCTGCGGGAAAGCACGGCGTGGAAGAACCCTGCGATGGACTACGTCTACCTGTGAACCGACGGAACCCATGTCAACATCCGGCTGGAAGAGCACAAGCTATGCCTGCTGGTGATGATCGGAGTCCGCGCCGACGTCCGCGAGGAACTCATCGCGCTCGCCGACGGCTACCGCGAGTCGACCGAGTCACGGGCCGACCTGCTGCGCGAGTGCGCCCGGCGTGGCATGTGCGCCCCGGTGACGGCCGTCGGGCCCGCCGGCGCGCGGTCAATTCACCCCACCTCGTCGCCCTCGTCCGCGCCGGAGCCCGCTTCGAACGAGGTGTCCTCGTCGAACGCGAGCCGGCGACGCAGCCTGACGGGCGGCGCTGAACAGAGACACCATGAGAGAGGCAGCAATGGACCAAGGCACCCGCGGCGAGCTCATCAGTCGGCTGGCCGAGGCGATCAGGTCCGTCACGACCGCGCACCCGCTGCGGGTCGCCATCGACGGGCCGCCCGCCGCCGGCAAGACCACGCTGGCCGACGAGCTCGCCGTCGTCCTGCGCGAGCAGAACCGCGACGTCATCCGCGCGACCATCGACGACTTCCTCTTCCCCCGTGCACAGCGCTACCGACGCGGCCAGTACTCGGCCGAAGGCTGCTACTTCGACGCCCACGACCACGCCGCGCTGTGCTGGGTCCTGCTCGATCCGCTGGGCCCAGGCGGAGACAGAAAGTTCCAACATGCGGTCTACGACAGAGACACCGACACCCCATCGTCCCCGCCGGCCACGACCGCCCCCGCAGACGCCGTACTGCTCTTCGACGGCGTCTTCCTCCTGCGCCCAGAACTCATCGACCGGTGGGACCTGCGCATCTTCGTGTCCGTCCCATTCGACAAGACGGTAGATCGCGCCCGGGACCGAGGCACAGCGCTGGCCGGATCCACCGCCGACACCGCCGAAATCGAACGGTCCTGGCGCAACCGCTATATCCCTTCCCAACGGCTCTACTTCGCCACAGCCCGCCCAACCGAGCACGCCGACGTCATCGTGTACAACGATCGGCTCCAACGGCCGACCTTGGAAGTCCGACCACACTCATCGATCCACAGGATGTGACGATTGCTCGGGAGAAGCCCGCAGGGCATAGTCCGGCGAGGCCGCCAATGACTGCTGTCGCCACCACGCCGCCCGCCATCCCACACGGGAACGATGGAAGCCCTGCCATGAGCACGCGACACCCAAGACACGCGACTCGAAAGGCAGGCGACGCCGGCGCTGTAGCGTCTCCCCGAGAGGCGGTCGTCGGTGGCGCGGGGGCTGCTTGCCGTACAACATGCTGGTTTCGAGGCGCGTGGCCAGGGAGGATGTCCCGGCAGGTCACCAGCCCGCCCGTCTCACCCCCGCTACACGTTCACCTCATCGCGAAGACCGGCCCGCGCGGGCTGAAAGGCAGCCTGGCGCCCTGCGGGATGAGGAAGGCGTGCTCTCTCCTGATTCTCAGCACGTCGCAGTCCCCGTCGGTGATCACCAGGATCGGCCCGTCCTGGGGGAAGTCCTCGGCCCGCTCCAGCAGGTTGACCCCCGGCTGCAGCACGGTGCCCCCGCGTCCGCGCACCCGCACTCGGGTCGCGATGTCCTCCACCGGCAGGTATCCGGCGTCGTAGGCCGCGGCGTCGCAGAAGATCACGCGGGCGCGCGGCACGTCGCGGGCGGTGGCGTAGGAGGCGATCGCGCCCAGCGCCTTGCCGAGCAGTTTGGTGTCCATCGAGCCGGAGGTATCGAGGACGACGCCGAAGGTGGCCTGCCGTACGACCTCTTCGGGGCGGATCCAGCCGGGGCGCGGGATGCCGGGGCTGGCGGCCTGGCGGCGGGAGGCGCGGGCGTAGGAGCGGCGCTTCTCGACGGCGGGCACGTGCTCGTCGAACCAGCGGGCGAGCCTGGCGTCCCATGGCAGCGGCGGCTGGTCGAGCGCGCGGATCTCCTGCTCCAGCCCGTACGGCACCAGCCCCCGCCCGCTGCTCTGGTGGTAGACCAGCCCCTGGCTGAGCGCGTTGCGGTAGTAGTCGTCGAGGTCGAGATAGCCCTTGCCGCCGCCGATGGGCCTGTCGAGCACGTCGCCAAGGCCGCGCCCTCGCAGGGTGGCGAGCCTGCGCAGGCGACGCAGGTCGGTGACGATCCTGTCGTAGACGGCCTCGGCCGACAGGCCCGCCAGCGAGGGGTCGTGCAGCAGCCCTTCGGGCAGCTCGCCGACGCCCATCTCGACCAGCCAGCCGTTGATCACGTAGTCGCAGGCGACGTTCCACACGAAGGGGTCGCGCCCGCCGAGGCGCTCACCGTGCCTGAGCGCGGCGTGCAGCATCTCGTGGGCCAGCACGAAGCGCCACTCCTCGGTCTGGAGCCCGGCCAGCGGGTTGACGTAGATCTCGGCCGCCTCGGCGCTGACGGCGGCGATCGAGATGTCCCAGCCTCTGGCGAGTTCGGCGTCGGCGACGACCGTCATGCCGGCCGCCAGCGCGCCGAGCAGGGGGTAGGAGGAGACGAACCAGCTCAGCGCCCTGTCCCACGGGCCTTCCTGCCGGGTTGTGGAGGTGCCCGCCAGGTCGAGGGCCGAGGTGGCGGTCCTGGCGACGCCGATGGCGAAGGAACGCGGGTAGTCGTGGACGGTGGCCTGCTCGCGTGAGCCGATGCGGAAGTCGGCGGGGCCGAGCGGGGCGTGTTCGGCCGGCACGCCGGTTCCGCGCCAGCGTTCCGACAGCGTGACCTCGTCCTCGGTGGGGAGCGTGGCGGGCAACGGCGCGGGGTTGCGGCCGAGCTTGAGCGTCGTGAGGAAACGGTCGACGGCCACGCAGCAGGCCGCCAGGTAGGCGGGGTCGGGCAGGTGGCAGATGTCCGACTCCTTGGGCCCGAGATCGGCGGGGGCGCAGGTGCCTGGGTCGGCGTGGCCGAAGCCGAGGTGCAGCATGAGGTGTGCGAACGTCCACGCCCACTCGGCGGCGTCGGCGCGGGTGGCGGTGTCGTAGTGGACGTCGCCGCCGGCGGTGACGTAGGTCTGCCGGTCCTCCACCAGCCGGCGGTGGTAGTGGCCGAACAGGGGGTGCCCGCTCGCGAGCTGCCAGCCCTTGAGCGCCTCCAGGCGCCACGGGTCGGCCTTCCTGTCGCGGCCTGCGGCTCTCCTGCTCATGAGCGGGCGGCGATCAGGCGGGGCAGGTCGCGGCCGACCTCCACCAGGAACCAGGTGGGCAGGGCGGGCGCGCCGTTCTCGTCGTTGGCGATGACCAGCTGCGCGCACTCCAGCGAGATCTCCGCCAGCTCCACCAGCAGCGTCTTGGCGCGGAAGCCCAGGTCCCTGCCTCGGGCCGACGCGCCGCGCTTGTCGGCGGGCAGCTCCTTGACCAGCCTGGCGCGGAAGGTCTCCGACAGGAAGTAGAGCAGGTCGCGGTCCTCGGGACGACGCGGCCACGACACCTCGCCCTTGATGACGGCGTCGAGGTCGTAGGCGTGCCGCACGGTCTTGACGTAGGCGCGGAAGGCCGAGGCGTGCGAGGTGGTGAGCGTGCCGAAGGCCAGCACGGCGAGAGTGTCGTCGTCGAGCGACTCCGAGGGGCCGAAGGAGTGCATGACGTCGGAGAGCATGTGCCAGGCGCGCGGCGAGGAGAAGGGCTCCTCCGTCTTGGGCGGCGCGCTCCAGAGGTGGTCGGGGCGCTGGATGAGGTAGTCGACGATCCACGGGTGGACGCCGTTGGCCGCCGCCCACTTCAGCCAGTCGTCGGCGGAGACGCGCAGGTGGACGTGGACCAGGCGGTTGACCAGCGCCGAGGCCATCGGGCGGGCGAGGGCGTTGTCGCCGGCCCTGTTGCCCGCGCCGATCACGACCGAGCCCTCGGGCAGCTCGTACGAGCCGATCCTGCGGTCGAGGATCAGCGAGTAGAACGCCTTCTGCACCTCGGGCGCGCTGGCGTTCAGCTCGTCGAGGAACAGGCAGTACGGCTCGTCCCTGGCGATCGACTCGGGCGGCGCGAACCTGCTGCGCCCGCCGACGAGCTCGGGCACGCCGATGAGGTCCTCGGGCGCGAGCTGCGTGCCGAGGAGCGTGACGCACTCGAGCCCGAGGGAGTCGGCGAACTGCCTGACCAACGAGCTCTTGCCGATGCCTGGCGCGCCCCAGAGGAAGACGGGACGCACCACGGCGACGTGGAGCAGCACCTCGGGCAGGCGGGAGGGAGTGACGGTGACCGTTGCCTGCATGCCACCAGGGTGACGATCTCCGCAGGAAAACGCATCGCATTTACCGGCGGCCTTCCGTAGGCTCGCCGCCATGACCTGTAACTCATGCGTCTACTACATCCGCATGCGCGGCAGCCGGGCTCTGGCTCGCTAGCTCCGCATGTTCGCGAGCCCAGGGCCCGTCGAGATCCCATTCGTCTCGAGGACCCGAAAGGGCTTTTGCTGTGGCGCAGAACTTCGCGCACGGAAATTATTCGCACACCCAGAAGAAGGCCAGGAACAGCGGTGGCGGTCGCACGCCCAGAGATCGGGCGCGGCGGGAGCTCTCGCAGAACTTCCTGGTCGATCGGCATGCCGTCGAGCTGATGGTGAAGGCGGCCAGGCCCAGCGGCCTGGTCCTCGAACCTGGCGCCGGTGAGGGCGTCCTGACCGTCGCGCTCGCGGCGACGGGCGCCGAGGTCGTCGGCTACGAGATCGACCCGCTGCTGGCGGTCAAGCTCAAGGCCAGGACGGGGCTGAGGATCGTCAAGGGCGACTTCACCTCCGTACGGCCGCCGGCCGAGCCGTTCGCGGTCGTGGGGAACATCCCCTACTCGATCACCTCGAAGATCGTCGACTGGTGCCTGCGCGCGCCGGCGCTCACGTCGGCGACGCTGCTCACCCAGCTGGAGTACGCGCGCAAGCGCAGCGGTGACTTCGGCAGGTGGAGCCTGCTCACCGTGGAGAGCTGGCCGTGGTTCACGTGGGAGCTGGTCGGCAGGGTGGGCAGGGAGAGCTTCAGGCCCGTGCCCTCTGTCGACTCGGGCATCCTGCGCATCGAACGGCGTCCCGAGCCGCTGCTCGACGACGCCGACGGCTTCGCCGAGCTGGTCAGGCTGGGCTTCGGGGGTGTCGGCGGCTCGCTGTACGCCTCGTTGCGCCCGCACTACGGCGGGGTGGACGCGGCGTTCGCCCGTGCGGGCATCGCCCGTGACACGGTCGTCGCGTTCGTCCACCCCGACCAGTGGATCACGCTGTTCGGGAACCTGTCGCGCTAGCGGCGAGGGGTCGCGGTGCTACCGCGGCCCCTCCAGCGGGACGGTGGGGGCGGCGAAGACCCGCCTCCCCCACGGCATCGCCAGGGCGAGCACCGGCAGCAGCACGATCGAGGCCATCGCCCAGCCTGGGTGCCAGTCCTGCCAGATCTTCCAGTGCTGTGTCATCCACAGATAGCCGATCGAGGCCCACAGCGCCGTGCCGAGCAGGGCGGGCCAGGCGAAGCGGGTGGGCCTGGCGATCAGGAACGGCACGAACCACAGCAGGTACTGCGCGCCCAGGCGGGGCGTGACGACCATGAAGACCAGCAGGATCGCGGTGGTCAGGTCGACGGGGTCAGCCCTGCGCCACACCCAGCAGACGGCCAGCACGCTGGCGTAGATGAGGTACGTGCCGATCTTGGCGTAGGCGGAGTGGAGCGTCCAGTCGCCGCCGACCAGGACCGCGGTCCAGCCCCACTCGCCGACGATCGGGCGGATGTCGCTCATGACGTCCATCACCTTGGGGATGTCCGACAGCGAGGTGCCTGCGAAGATCGGCAGCGTCACCAGGAAGAAGATCGGCGGGATGCCGGTGGCGATCAGCCCGATCAGCCTGGGCCTGAAGCCGCGCAGCAGCAGGAGCATGCCGGGGATGAGCCAGATCGGCCAGCTCTTCGCGCACAGCGCCAGGCCCATCAGCAGCCCGGCCCACAGGGCCCTGCGGTAGGCGGGCCGTTCGTGGGCGTGGAAGGTGAAGGCGGGCCTGGCCAGGCTCGCGAGGTGGGTGACCGACTGCCTGACGGCCGGGCCGAGACCGCGCCATCCGCCGCCGAGACCGAGCATCTCGCGCACGGTCATCGTGACACCCGGCCGGTGCGGATCGCCGGGGCCGCGGGCGACGACGAAGGCGGCGACGCCGAAGACCAGCGCGACGGGCTCGACCTGGCCGTGCACGGAGGCGACCAGCAGGGCGAGCGGGCTGAGCGCGTACTGGAAGGCGCGCAGCGAGGCGCGGGGGCCGCCCGCCAGCTTGCCGACCAGCGGGATCAGCACGATGTCGGCGACCACGGTGACCAGGCGGCCGGCGTACTCCCACGGGATGCCCAGCCAGAGCAGGATCCCGTAGACGTAGGGGATGGTCGGCAGGAAGTGCCAGCCGCCGTTGCTTCCCAGGACGGGGTCCTGCCGGTTGAGCACCGCCTCGCCCGCCGGTTTGAAGCTGTTGACGAAGTCGACGGGCTGCCAGGTGTCGATGGCGGAGGTGTACATGATGAGCACGCGGACCCCCACGCCCACCGCTATGGCGAGCCAGAGGGGAGGGCGCCAATCGCGCCATTGCGCGACGAGGGCGAGCATGACACCTGAGACGAGGACGATCCCCGTGAGCACTGCGTAGTCCATGGCGGTCCTAGCCTGCCGCACGTTTGGAGGTACTGCCACCTGTTGCGCGGGTCGCTCCGGCCCGGATCGTCACTCTGTGTGTTCAATTAGGAGCATGGGGGGATCACGGGGCAACGCGCGGCTGGTCGGCTTCTATCGAGAGGCGCTCAGCAGGCTTCATGATCCGGTCGCGGCCTGGGCCGAACTCACAGCCAACCCGCAGGCGAGAAGGGCCTACCAGAGAGCCCGCGGCCAGGAGGTCTCGCCCGTCGGCGACGCCGAGATGACCGAGATCGCCGCGGCCGCCCACGTGCACACGATCGCCGTCCACGGCCCCGACAGGGTGGCGGCCCACTCCACCTCCACGCTCTCCCGCTTCGTCGGGCTGATCGGCGGCGCGGTGCTGGTGGACCAGCCGCTCGCCGCCGACCAGGTCTTCGGCCCCTGCGCCGAGGTGCCCGAGCCGGCCGACTGGGCGCACGCCGCCCTCGCGATCGTGTGGGGCGAGAACGACCGCGCGGTCCGCTCCCCCGACACGCACTGGCTGGTCGCGGGCCGCTACAGGGGCCAGAAGGTGGTGGCGATCGGGCGGCATCCGACGCGGCTGTCCGACGAGACGGTCGTGGTGCGCGCGGGCACCGACGCGGCGCTGGCCATGGCGATGGGGCACGTGCTGCTGAAGGAGTTCCACGTGGAGGCGCCCGCCTTCGCCGAGCACGCCAAGCACCGCACCGACCTGCCCTTCCTGGTGCGCCTGCGCGAGCGCGCCGGCGGGTACGTGCCGCACCGCTTCCTGACCGCCGCCGACCTGGGCGACCACTCGCCCACCGCGCACCTGAAGACCGTCCTGCTCGGCAGGGGCGGCAGGCCCGTGGTGCCGAACGGCTCGCTGGGGTTCCGCCGCGACCACGCCCACTGGAACCTGACGCTGGAGACCGACCCCGCGCTCACCATGTACGGCAAGGGCGGCGGCGCGGCCGAGGTGCTGCTCGCCCGCTTCGACGAGGGGTCGGCGCTGCTGCGTCGCGGCGTGCCGGTGGTGCGGGTGGGCGAGCACGTGGTGACGACCGTCTACGACCTGCTGCTCGCGCAGTACGGCGTGGCGCGCGACGGGCTGCCGGGCACGTGGCCGACCGGGTACGACGACGCGCTCGAGCCGTACACGCCTGGCTGGCAGGAGCCGATCACCGGGGTCCAGGCGGCGCGGGCGGTCAGGCTCGCCCGCGAGCTGGGCGAGACCGCGCTGCGCACCGGTGGCAGGTGCATGATCATGCCGGGACGGCTGGGCACGGAGCACGCCGACACCGCGCACAGGGCGATTCTGCCGCTGCTGGTGCTCACCGGGTGCGCCGGGGTGCAGGGCGGCGGCTGGGTCAGGCCGAGGGCCGAGGGCGAGCGGGTGGTGGAGGCCGGCGCCTACTTCTACCTGCACGGCGACAGATGGCGCTACGACGGCACCGACGTGGGGATGCTGTCGTGGATGCTGGGCGAGGGGCTGTTCAACGACAGGGTGCCCGCCTCCGTGCTGGTCGAGGCCGTGCGCGAGGGCTGGCTGCCGATGGCGCCCGAGTACGACCGCAATCCGCTCGACACGGTGGCCGAGCCGTCCAGGCACGCCTGCGACGATCCCGACCACCCGGCGAACTGGCCCAGGGTGCTCACGCTGGCGCACAGCGACCAGGTCGACGACTGCTTCCTGCACCACCTGATCGGGGCGGCGCCAGGGCTGCCGTGCGCCGACCAGAGCGCTCCCGCGGGCAAGCTGGACCTGCTGCTCGGCGCCTCGGAGTACGCCGACTTCCCGCTGCCCGATGTCCGGCAGCTGGCCGAGGCCTTCGCCAAGCTCGCGGTGGACCATCTCGGCACGCGCAGGGACTTCGTGCGCGGCGCGCTCGTCGAGCGGAACTATCCGGAGACCGCGGCGCTGCTGGCCGCGGTGCCAGGACCCGCCGTACGGCCCGAGGGGATGCCGTGGCGGACCCTCTCGGGCCGCATGCACACCTTCGTCGACCACGACTGGATGCACGAGTACGGCGAGGCGCTGCCCACCTACCGGCCGCCGGGAACCGGCCAGCCGGTGAAGCCGACGCTGATGGTCAGGCACAGGGGACAGCAGGGCTGAAGGGGGAGGGAGCGCCTGGCACCTGGCGGTCCCTCCCCCGGTGAGCGGGATCAGAACCCTGCGGTGATCCTGGTGAACTCCCATTCGGCCTGCGCGATGCCGCTGCAGTGGGAGACCACGCCGCCGCCCGGGCACGGACGGTCACGGTTGACCGCCCAGTACGCCAGCCTGGTCAGCCCCTTGGACTTGGCCCAGTCGGTGATCTGGGCCCAGGTCGCCGGGGTGGTGAGCTCCTGCTGGTCGGACAGGCCGTTCATGCCGGAGATGCCCATCTTGGCGTAGGCCTGGGCGTCGCTCCAGCCGAAGGCGTTCTTCAGCGCGTTCTTCAGCCCCTCCGAGGCGTTGACGGTGTCGTTGTAGATGTTGGAGCCGCCGAAGTCGAACGGCATGATCGTGTAGTTGTCGATCGGCACCGCGAGCTCCTTGGAGCGGTTGATCAGGCGGATGCCGTGGGCGTTCGGTCCCGTCGTGGTGGTGCCGAAGGTGACGACCACCTTGACGTTCGGGTTGTTGGCCTTGACGATCTTCAGGCCGTTCAGGATGCGGTCCTGCACGGTGTAGTTCTCGAACTCGTCGCTGTTCTCGATGTCGAAGTCGACGACGGCGGGGCCGACGGCGTTGATGACCTGCTGGACGGCGCCGGCGAAGGCCTCGGGAGAGGAGCAGTTCGGGCCGAGCTTGTTGCCCGACCAGCCGCCGAAGGAGATCTGGACGCTGCCGCCCTTCGACTTGATCGTGGAGATGGCCTGGGCGTCGGCGCCGCCGGTCAGCGGGCGGTTGCCGTCCCACGCGGGGTTGCAGCCGCCGCTGGACAGGATGAAGGCCATGGTGAAGGACTTCACGCCGGTGGCGTCCATGACGGTGCCGGGGTTGGGCGGGTTGCCCCAGCCCATGTAGAGGTACGGCGCGCCCGGCATGCGCGCGCCGGTCGGGCAGCCGGTCGTCGAGCCGGTGACGGAGGCGCTGGAGGCCGACTCGCCCGCGGAGTTGTAGGCCCTGACGGTGTAGGTGTGCGAGGTGCAGACGCCGAGGCCTGAGACGGTGGCCGAGACGCCCGTGACCTGGGCGCGCTGGGTCGAGCCCTCGTAGACGCGGTAGCCGGTGACGGTGCCGCTCGACGCGCCCCACGACAGCGAGATCGAGCTGTTGGTGGCGCCCGTGACGCTCGGCGCGCCAGGCTGCCCGGGCGCGCCGGTGCCGCCCGAGGTGGAGGCGGTGACGGTGTTGCTCGCGGCCGACAGGTTCCCGGCCGCGTCGCGGGCGCGGACGGTGTAGGTGTGGCTCGTGCCCGAGGCCAGACCGGTGTCGGTGTGGGTGGTGCCGGTGACGGTGGTCACCAGCGTCGAGCCCCTGTAGACGTTGTAGCCGGTGACGGCGACGTTGTCGGTGGAGGCGTTCCACGCCAGCGCGATGCTGCTGGACGTGCTGCCCGTGGAGCGCAGGTTGCCGGGCACCGAGGGCGCGGTGGTGTCGCCGCCGCCGCCCGAGACCGCCTTCCACAGGGCGGGCACGTTGGACGGCTCCCAGCCCGGCTGCGAGGTGTGCGCCTGGATGCATTCGTAGTCGACGCCGTTGTGGGTGACGCGGGTGCCGATCGGGTAGGACGTCCAGGCCTGCCACGCGGGGTAGGCGGCCACCGTGACGCTGTGCGCGGCGGCCGGGGTGGTCGTGGCCAGGCCCGTGCCCGCGAGGGCGAAGGCGGCCAGTAAGGCGAGCATGATGCGTCTCATGGCATTCCCTGGAGGTGCGGCTTGACGGTCTTGGAGAAGTTCCAGTTGTGGCTGGCGTCCCAGTTGATGGACCAGGTCATCGCGCCCCTGATGTCGGGGTAGGCGCGGGGCGGGACGAAGCTCCCGCAGCTCGTGCGCTTGGCCAGGCAGTCGAGCGCCTGGTTGACCAGGGCGGGCGAGACGACGCCGCCGCCTGCCGCGCCGGGGCCCGCGGGCAGGCCGAGGGCGACCTGGTCGGGGCGCAGGCCGTTCTCGAGCTGGATGCAGGCCAGCGCCACCATGAAGTTGACGGTGCCCTGGGAGTAGGCGGCGTTCTGGTCGCAGCCGAGCATCGAGCCCGAGTTGTAGAACTGCGTGTGGACGACGGTGAGGATGTCCTTGATGGACAGGGCGAGCTTGAAGTACTCCGCGCCGGTCGACTGCATGTCGATGGTCTGCGGCGCCATCGTGATGATCAGCCCCGAGCCCGCCTTGGCGCGCAGCGACCGCAGCGCCTGGGCCATGTAGGTGGCGTTGAGCCCGTTCTCCAGGTCGATGTCGACGCCGTCGAAGCCGTAGCTCTGCATCAGGGAGTGGACGGAGTCGGCGAACGTCGTGGCCGCCGCCGAACTGGCGACCTGGACGCGTCCCGCCTCTCCGCCGACCGACAGGATGACCTTCTTGCCGCGCTGACGCAGGGCGGCGACGTCGGCCTTGAACTGGGCGTCGGTGTAGCCGCCCACCGCGGTGGCCAGGCCCTGGTCGACGCCGAAGACGACCTCGCCAGGGGTCGAGGTGGCCTCGCCGAAGGCGATCGCGACCAGGTCGTACTCGGCGGGCACGGCCGAGAGCTTGAGCTCCACGGCGGGGTTGACGAAGTTGTGCCAGTAGCCGGTGAGGAAGTGCCTGGGCAGCGGGCCCGTGGCGCAGCCCGCGGTGGTGGCGGTGGCGTCGCGGCCTGCCGATTCGCCGACGGAGTTGTAGGCCTTGACGGTGTAGGTGTGGGTCTCGCACGCGCCGAGGCCGGAGATGGTGGCGCTCGTGGCGGTCACGGTGGTCTTGAGCGCCGAGCCCTCGTAGACGCGGTAGCCGGTGACGGTGCCGCCTGCCGTACCCCATGACAGGGAGATGGCGCCAGTGGTGGAGGTGACGCTCACGGCGCCCGGCTGTCCCGGCACGCCGGGCTGGGGCTCGCCGCCTCCGCAGGAGGCGCCGTTGACGGTGCAGCCGGTGATGCCGGGGAAGTTGCCGGGGCTGCCGTTGAAGCCGAAGCTGGCGCTGGCGCCCGCCGCGAGCTGTCCTGCCCAGCTCGGAGGGGTGAAGGTGTAGTGCTGGCCGCTGCGGACCATGACCGCGTCCCACGCGGAGGGGATGGTGTGCCCGGCGGGCAGGTCGAACTGGACGTTCCAGCTGACGGGGGCGGCGGTGCCGTTGGTGACGGTGACCCTTCCCTCGAAGCCCGAGCCCCAGTCCGCGGCCTTGGTGAAGGTCGCGGTGAGGCCTGCGGCCTGTGCGGGCAGGGCGACCAGGGTGAGGGCGAGGGTGATCAGGGCGACCACTGATGCGCGTAATCTCACGCTGTTCCTTCTTTTCGGGGGGTGCGCTCCCTTTGCAGGGGCTGTCAGAGTGAGTCAGGCGGGGGTGCGCCGCCTACACGCGCCCATGGCGGTGAGACTCGCGGCGCAGGGTGCTCCCTCGATCGGACCGGCCGAGGGACGACGTGTCTTCGCAGGTCGGACGTTGGTCATGATTTCTTTTAGGAAAGTTTCCTAAGAGTTGTCGCGATCGTAGCCTTGACACCGACCCCTTACAAGACCCAAAAAACCCGCCCCTCCGGTCCGCGAGAGACCTGGAGAGGCGGGGTATCCGCCCCTTCCTTCCTGCCTGCGAGGTGATCCGGAGGGGCGGTCGGGCGTGGAGCGCCGGGGCCGGGGTCGCCGGCTCCCTGCGCCCTCTGTCAGGGTTGGTGGGTGATCTTGACGTCGTCGACGGCGGCCTCGACCAGCGAGGCGGTGGAGGCGTCCGCCGCGTCGATGACGATCCTGACCGTCTGCCCCGCGTGCGAGCTCAGGTTCGCCGTCGCCACCGTCCACGAGCCGTTCCTGTTGGAGGCGGCCCCCTGCTGGTTGACGACGGTGCTCGTGGTGGTGCCGACGACCCGCACCCTGAAGTAGTCGGCGCTGGAGGAGTTCGAGCCGTGCGCCAGGTACCACGACAGCGACAGGTTGAGGGTGCCCGAGGCCGGCAGGGTGATCGGTGGGGACTGGATGGTGGTGACGCCGCCGTCGATGTCGTACGCGCCGGCGGAGGAGCCCGCGAGGCGTCCGGTCACCAGGTCGTTGACGCCGCTGACCGTGGTGCCGAGCTGCTTGGCCCCCGAGGAGGTGGTGGCGGCGGGGTCGCCTCGCTCCCACTGGCCGAGCGTGGCGGTGTCGGTGCCGCCCGGGTTGACGGTCCAGCCGGTGGCGGTCTCGAAGGTGTCGGAGTAGACGGTGGTCCCTCCGCCGGTCCCGCAGTACTGCGCCTCCTTGCCGATGATGCGGTAGACGCAGTCGGAGTACTCGAGGAAGCGGAGCACGGCCTCCTTGTTGCGGGTGGTCTGCGGGACGATCTGCTCGTCCGGCGGGTAGAAGCCGGGGCTCGAGCCCGTCGGGTACATCTCGAACGTGAAGCTGAAGATCTTGTGGACGCCCCACAGCCAGTCGTCGATGGTGCCGTCGGTGATGTAGAGGTCGCTGGCCTGCTCCGGGGTGTACCCGTTGGTGGAGGCCATGTTCTGGCCGAGGGTGGCGTGCGCGTCCCTGTCATCCTGGGTCAGGCCTGGCGCGGTGTCGTTGAAGGTGTAGCCGTACGGCCAGAGGATCAGCTCGCTGTAGGTGTGCCAGTCGATGTGCGACTTGATCTGCTGCACGCCGCCGACGACGCGGCCGCGCACCCAGTCGGCCACGGCCTTGACCTCGGGAGCCGACTCGGCCGAGGGACCGCGGTAGGTGTCACTGGAGGGAGTGCCCGAGGAGCCGCCGCAGCAGCCCCAGTTGTAGCCCCAGTTGCGGTTCATGTCGGTGCCGACGGCGGAGGAGCCCGCGTTGGGCTGGCGGTTCTTGCGCCACGAGCGGTAGGAGCCCGTGGCGATGTCGTACTCGCCGCCGTCGGGGTTGAGGTCCGGCATGATCCAGATCTCGCGCGTGTTGACGAGGTTGGTGATGCGGGCGTCGCTGCCGTAGCCCTCGGCGAGCAGGTGCATGATGTACAGCGCCATCTCGACCGTGAGGTGCTCGCGGGCGTGCTGGTGGGCGGTGAAGAGCACCTCGGGCTCGGCCTCGTCGGAGCCGACGTTGTCACTGATCTTGACGCCGATCAGCTGCCTGCCCTCGTAGGAGTTGCCGTAGACGAACTTGCTGGCGATCGCGGGGTAGGCGGCCACCAGCGCGTTCACGTTCGCGGTCATCTCCGCGTAGTTGTGGTAGCCGGAGTCCGATGGCGGGAAGTCAGAAGTCCTCGCATCGGACGGGGGTAACGGGGACGGCAGCTCCACGACGCGGTAGCCGAGCCGTTTGATCGCGGCGATCTCGTCCGTGGTGGCGGTGACCACCACGGAGTCGGACGCCACCGCGTCGATCGCCGCGCCGGTGGCGGCGACGGCGCTGCGCTGCCTGGCGTCTGCGGGTCCCTGCACCTTGTACTGCTTGTTGCGCGGCGGTTCGGCGGACGCGCCCGCGCCTGTCATGCCGGTCAGGCAGATCAGGGCCAGGACGGAGAGCAGGACGACTAATCGGCTTTTCACCTTCAGCCTCCTCGGGCTTGACGAGCGTCTGCACTGAGAGTGGAGAAGGATGAACAACCGTAATAGGCCCAAATTTCAGAAATGCACCAGAGCCTCGCTCAGGGGCTTCCTCGTCAGGTCCGGGACCTCCGCGCCGGGGGCCGCGTAGCCGACGGGAAAGAGGATGTAGGGCCGCTCGTTGCCAGGGCCGGGAGCAGATCTCGCTGAGGAAGGCCATGGGGTTGGGGGTGTGCGTGAGCGTCGACAGGCCCATCGTGTGCAGCGCGGTGATGAACAGCCCGCACGCGATGCCCACGCTCTCGTTGACGTAGTAGTGCTTGACCCTGCCGCCGTCAGGGCGCAGGCCGTATTTCTCCGCGAAGCACACCACGATCCACGGGACCACCTCGAGGTAGCCCTTGTCGGAGGTGGTCTCCAGCCGAGCCAGCGCCTGCCGCCACTCGGGGGTCAGCCGCCCTCCCTCGTAGTTCTGGCGCTCCTCCTCCTCGGCGGCCAGCCTGATCCGCCGCCTGGTCTCGGCGTCGCCGATCACCACGAACTTCCACGGCTGCTGGTGCGCTCCGGAGGGCGCGGTGTTGGCCGCCATGACGGCCAGCTCCACGCACTCGCGCGGCACGGGCTCGTCGCTGAAGAAGCGGACGCTGCGCCGCCTGTCGACGTGCTCGAAGAAGTCCCTGCCTCTGCGGATCATGTCCGCCTCGTCGTAACGGTCGGGCGCGTAGGGAACGAACGGATACGTGTGCTCCATGGAACCCGCAGTCTCAGCACACCTGGCGATCGTGACAACACCGGCCTGGCTATCCTGACGAACTGACAGCCGAAGCCACTCTCAGGAGACGAATTGCCGGCACGCCGCAAGGGACTGGACGCGCTCGACCTCGAGATCCTGCGCCTGGTGCGCGAGCGCCCCCGCACCGGCCTGCTGGAGATCGCCCGCCTGCTCGGCGTCGCGCGCGGCACCGTGCAGGCCAGGCTCGACCGGATGAGCGCCGACGGCGTGATCACCGGCTTCGGCCCCGTGCTCTCCCCCGCCGCGCTGGGCTACCCGGTGCAGGCGTTCGCCACCCTGGAGGTGGAGCAGGCCTCCCGCGAGCACATCTCCGCCGCCCTGCACGCCATCCCCGAGCTGCTCGAGGCCCACATCGTCACCGGTCAGGGCGACGTGTGGTGCCGCCTGGCCGGTCGCGACAACGAGCACATCCAGCGGGTGATCGACGGCATGCTGACCATCCCCGGCGTACGGCGCAGCACGACCGTCATCACGCTGTCCGAGGTCGTCGCCCACCGGGTGCACCCGCTGGCGCGGCTACGCGGATAGGCACGACGGGTGGACGGACCGCCCCCGCGAGCCGGCAGGCCCCCGGAGACGGGATTCACGGGAGACGAGTTCACGGGAGACGAGTTCACGGGACGCGAGCGAGCCCGCGCGGTCGTTCGGGCCGCGCGGGCTGCCTCACACGTTTCCTGTCAGTCGGCTCCTGTCAGTCGGCGCGGACGCGGTCGCGGATCCAGACGCCGGCAGGCTTGAGCCGCGAGGTGCCGGCGAAGGGGCCGTTCGGGCAGGTGCCGGTGGTGAAGACGGCGCCCGAGCGGAAGTCGTCGGAGTAGTTCCAGTTCACCCAGCTGATCTTCTTCTGCGCCATCAGGTCGATGTACTGCTGCGACCTGGTGAAGTTGTTCGGCCCGTCACCCGTGGCCTCCTGGGTGCCGAACTCGGTGACGAAGACCGGGATCCTGTCGGCCGCCCGCGACAGCGTGTTCAGGTAGTCGCTGCCGTGGGAGGCGGCGTAGAAGTGGAAGGTGTACATGATGTTGGTCGCGTTGACCGGATTGGCGACGACCTCGTTCTCGTCGGACCCCTCGGAGACGCCCAGCGACGACCAGGCGCGGGTGCCGACGAGGATCGGGGTGTCGGGATCGTTCTGCCTGATCACCGGGATGAGCTGGTGGGCGTAGTTCCTGATCGTGGACCAGGAGACGCCGCTCGGCTCGTTGGCGATCTCGTACAGCAGGTTGTTCTTGCCGTTGTGCCGCTGGGCGATCTCGGTGAAGAACGTCTTGGCCCTGCTGAGGTTGTACATCGGGTCGCCGGGGTCGAGCATGTGCCAGTCGACGATGGCGTACATGCCGCGCGCGGTGGCCATCTCGATCAGGTTGTGGACCCTGTCGGTGAACTGCCGGGGGTTGCTCTCGTAGCCGCCGTCCTGGATGTACATCGAGATCCGCAGGATGTCGGACTTCCAGTCGGTGGCCAGCGCGTCGAGTGAGGCGGTGTTGAGGCACTGGGAGTACCACTGCAGTCCGTGCGTGCTCATGCCGCGCAGCTGGATCTGCTCGCCGCGCTCGTTGCACAGCCGTACGCCGCAGACCTTGAGCTGGCCGTTGGCCTGCACCGGGGTGCCGGTGCCGCCCGCCTGGGTGGTGGCGGTGACGGAGGCGCTCCTGTCGGACTCGTTGTCCGAGGGGTCGCGCGCCGTCACGGTGTAGGTGTGGGTCGAGGAGGGGGCCAGGCCGGTGATCGTGGCCGAGGTGCCGCTCACGGTGGCCTTCAGCGACGCGCCCTCGTAGACCCGGTAGTCCTTGATCGTGCCGCTGTTGTCCGTCGAGGCGTTCCAGGCCAGGGAGATGGAGCTGGAGGTGGTGGCGGTGGATCGCAGCCCGCCTGGCGCCGTCGGCTTCTCGGTGTCGGAGGGGCCTCCCGCCGAGACCGTCAGGCGGTCGAGGTTGGGCCCGCCGTTCGCGGTGGTGGCGGTGGCGCGGACGGTGTTGGGGCCCGCCCGCAGCGCCGCGTTGACCGTGGTCTCGGCCCAGGTGCTCCACGCGCCGGTGCCGGGGAAGTCGCGGTTCACGCTCGTGCCGTTGACCGCGACGGCAAGGGGCCTGTTGACGGTCGTGCCGTTGGCGTAGCGGAAGGTCAGCGCCGCGTTCCCCGCGGCGGCGGCGTCGACGGTGAACTCGACGTAGGAGCCCTCGACGTTGGCGTAGTCGACGAAGCCGCTGCCGGTGTAGCCGGCGTGCTTGGTGTCGACGATGCCCTGCGAGATCACCGCGTTCTCCGCCTGGTACTCACTGGCGGGGGCGGCCACGTCGACCTCGGCGTAGTCGAGGTTCGGCCCGCCCCCCGCGGTGGTGGCGGTGGCGCGGATGGTGTTGGCGCCCGCGTTGACCGGTGCGGTGATCGTGGTGGAGGCCCAGGTGGACCAGGCTCCCGTGCCGGGGAAGTCACGGGTGAGGCTCGTGCCGTTGACCGCGATGGTCATCGGCCTGTTGGTCGTCGTGCCGTTGGCGTAGCGAAGGACGATCGAGGCGGTCCCCGCCGACGGCGCGTTCACGACGAACTCGACGTAGCCGCCTGCGACGTTGTCGTAGTTGACGAAGCCTGTCCCGCTGAACCCCGCGTGGTTGGACTCGACCGTTCCCTGGGAGACGGCGGCGTTCTCCGCTTCGTGTCGGGTGGGCGCCTGCGCCATGGCGGGGGTCATGGCGGGAACCGCTAAGGCGGTGGTGAGGACGGCGGTCAGGGCGAGGAAACGAATGGGTCGGAGCATCGCCTCTCCGGTTTATTAGGAAAGTTAACTAACGAACAATCGGAGGATAGGTCCGACACCTGGCCGACACAAGGCCCAAAAGTCGGGAGTCAGTCCTTTGACGTCAGATAGTTTGACGTCTTACTATCAGGCTCATGCGTACCCTGATTCGAAACGTCCGCGTCTTCGACGGCGTCCTGACCGTCCCCCGCACCGAGGTCCTGATCGAGGACGACAGGCTCGCCGCCTACGACGGGGGTCGCGCCGACCTCGAGATCGACGGCGCCGGAGCGACTTTGCTGCCCGGCCTGATCGACGCCCACACCCACACCTTCGACGGCGACCTCGCCCAGGCGCTGAGGTTCGGGGTGACGACAGAGCTCGACATGTTCTGCCTGCCGGGCAACCTGGCCCGCCAGCGCCGCCTGGCCGCCGAGCGCGACGACGTGGCCGACCTGCGCAGCTCGGGAATCCTCGCCACCGCGCCCGGCGGGCATCCCAGCCAGATCATGGAGGCGACCTCGGGACAGGACCTCGGCGACGCGGTCGGTGCGTTCGAGACGGTGGCCGACGCGGGACAGGCCAAGGCGTTCGTCGAGGCGCGGCTGGCCGAGGGCGCCGACTACCTCAAGATCGTGATCGACAGCGGGCACGTGGCGGGGCTCGACCTGCCCGTCCTCGCCCCCGACGTCGTCGCCGCCCTCGTCGAGGCGGGGCACGCCGCCGGGCTCATGGCCATCGCGCACGCGGTCACCACCGAGGACGCCGTCGTCGCCCTGGACGCGGGCGTCGACGGCCTGGCCCACCTCGTCACCGACCCGCTCCCCCAGGAGCTCGCCACCAGGATCGCCGCCCAGGACGTGTTCGTGGTCAGCACGCTCACCTACTTCGAGGTGGTCACCGGCGACCCGAGCGGGGCCGAGCTGGTGCGCGACGAGCGCATCGGCTCGCTGCTTCCCGCCCAGGCCATGGCGGCCCTCGACCGTGACCCGAGCGTCGTGCCCGTCCACCCCGACGGGGTTCGCAACGCCGTACAGGCGGCCGCGGCGCTGCACGGGGCAGGGGTGGCGCTGCTCGCGGGCACCGACGCCAACCCATGGGCGCCGCTGCACGGCGCCAGCATGCACCGCGAGGTGCTGCTGCTGACGGAGGCCGGGCTGAGCCCCGCCGAGGCGCTCGCGGCCGCCACCAGCGTGCCCGCCCGCAGGTTCGGGCTGGCCGATCGCGGCAGGATCGCGCCCGGCTTCCGCGCCGACCTGTTGCTGGTCGAGGGCGACCCGACCACCGACATCACCGCCACCCGCGCCATCAGGGAGATCTGGCGCCGAGGGGTACGGCTGGCGCGCTAGCGCGCCAGCATGCCGCGCAGGACGGTGTCGAGCGTGGCCGCCTCCTGCTCGGTCAGACGGGCGGCCAGCCTGGCCAGGTTGGCCGCGTGCTCGGTGAGGGTGGCGTCGATGACCTCGCGTCCCTCCCGCGTCAGCGCGACGCGGAAGCTGCGGCGGTCGGCGGGGTCGAGGCTGCGCTCCACCAGACCGGCCGCCTCCAGCCTGTCGATGCGGTTGGTCATGCCCGCCCGCGACATCATCAGCACGTCGGACAGCTCGGAGGGGATCAGCGTGTACGGCGGGCCCGACCTGCGCAGCGCCGCCAGCACGTCGAACTCTCCGGGGCGCAGGCCGTGCCGCCTGAAGACCTGCTCCACCGCCGACTCGACGAGCCGTGACGCCTGGGCCAGCCTGCTGAAGACCCCCATCGCCGACAGGTCGAGATCGGGCCGCTCCCGTCGCCACTGCTCGAGGATGACGTCGATCGGGTCCTGCTCGCTGCTCATGCTCAGACCTTAGGGGACCGGAGGCGACCGCCCGGGATCCGTCGGATCTCACCGGGGCGACTCCGCTGGTGGACGCGGAGTGAGATTCATGGTGAATTCAGGCAATGACGGTACAAGGCTCCTGCGAGCCTCGATTCGCCACGGTCGCCGAGGAGTTCGAGCGCAACCTCACCGAGCGCGGCGAGGTGGGCGCGTCGGTCTGCGTCGTCGTCGACGGCGAGACCGTCGTCGACCTCTGGGGTGGCGACGCCGCGCCCGGCCTCCCCTGGCTGCACGACACCATCGGACACGTATGGTCGTGCACCAAGGGGGCCACCGCGCTGTGCGCGCACATGCTCGCCTCCCGAGGGGAGCTCGATCTCGACGCGCCGGTCGTGCGCCACTGGCCCGAGTACGGCTCCCGCGGCAAGGACGGCACGCTGGTGCGGCACCTGCTGACCCACCAGGCGGGGCTGCCCGCCCTGCGCGAGCCGCTGCCGAGCGGGGCGTTCTACGACTGGAAGCTGATGGCCGACAGGCTCGCGGGCGAGGAGCCGTTCTGGGAGCCTGGCACCAGGCACGGCTACCACGCTCTCACCTTCGGGTTCCTGGTCGGGGAGGTCGTGCGCAGGGTGAGCGGGCGCTCGCTCGGCTCCTTCTTCCGCGAGGAGGTGGCCGAGCCGCTCGGCCTCGACTTCTGGCTGGGCCTGCCCGAGGAGCAGGAGGGACGCGTCGCGCCGACGATCCCCGCCGAGACTCCCGCGCGGCTGCCCAGCTTCTACGCCGCGGCGTTCGCCGACCCGGCCTCGATTCCCGCCCTGCTGCTGGGCAACGACGGCGGGTACATGACGACCCCCGGCGAGTCCGACACCAGGACCGCGCACGCGGCGGAGTTCGGGGCGGTCGGGGCCGTCACCAACGCCCGTGGCCTGGCCGGGATGTACCGGCCGCTGTCGCTCGGCGGGGGCGGGCTGGTCGCCGAGGAGCAGCTGGCGATCATGTCGCCCGCGCAGTCCGCCTCCTCGGTGGACGCGGTGCTGCTCGTGCCGACCAGGTTCTCGCTCGGCTTCATGAAGGCCGTCGACAACCGGCACCTGCCCGCCGCCGACAGCGAGGGGGCACTGCTGACCGAGACGGCGTTCGGCCACGCGGGCATGGGCGGCTCGGTCGGCTTCTGCGACCCGCCCGCGCGCCTGGCCTTCGGCTACACGATGAACCGCCAGGGCACCGGCCTCGGCATCAACCCGAGGGGACAGGCGCTGGTGGACGCCGTCTACCGGTCACTCGGCCACCGGCGGGCGCGCGGAGGCCTGTGGTACCGCCCGACCTGACATCTCCGTCGAAAGGGCACGCTAATGTGAAAGGCATGTTCTTCGGGGTGACCGACATCTGGACGTACATGGTCGGTGCGTTCTTCATCATCCTGCTGCCCGGCCCCAACTCGCTCTACGTGCTGGCGCTCGCCGCCCAGCGAGGCGTGCGCCAGGGCTATCGGGCGGCGGCGGGCGTGTTCGTCGGCGACACGATCCTCATGGTGCTGGCCTCCGCCGGCGCCGCGTCGCTGCTGCGCTCGGCCCCGCTGGTGTTCATGATCGTGAAGGTCGCGGGCGCCGCCTACCTCGGGTGGATCGGCTTCCAGATGATCAGGGGAGCGTGGAGAGCCTGGCGCTCCCCCTCCACCGCGCAGGCCCCCGCCAACGCCCTGGTGAGCGAGCGTGACGTGCGCCCCTTCACCAAGGCGCTGACGATCAGCCTGCTCAACCCGAAGGCGATCCTGTTCTTCGTCTCCTACTTCATCCTGTTCGTGGACCCCTCCTACGCCACCCCCGCCGTGTCGTTCCTCATCCTCGGCGCGATCATCCAGGTCTTCAGCGCGCTCTACCTGTCGGCACTGATCTTCGGGGGCAACTTCCTGGCCGGGCAGTTCAGGTCCAGGCGCAGGCTGTCGGCCACGCTCACCGCGGGCGTCGGCGCCCTCTTCCTCGGCTTCGGGGCCAAACTCGCCACCGCGGGCCTGGGCTGACCCCGCCCTCTACGCGGGGGCGACGCGCCCGGCCCTGAGCAGCTCCACGATGAGCCAGAGCCGTACGGCGAGCCCCACGAACGCCAGCGGCCACGCCCCCGTGAAGGCCGCCAGCCACCCGCATCCCGCCGCGGCCACCGTCGCCCAGCGCAGCAGCCCGAACACCTGCGCGGTGCGGGGGTCCTGATGGGAGACCATGATCCCCGTCGCGATCATCCACACCGCCAGGACCTCCGTGAGGCCGAGCATCAGGGTCAGCGAGGACGGCAGCGGCATGAGCTCCGTCACTGAGACGACGGCGGCCGCCACCGCCGCCACCCTGGCTCCGTGGAAGGCCGGATGCCCCACCCGTCCGAGCGCCGCCACGACGACGACCCATCCGATCACGTCCATGAGCAGGTCGAACCCGTTTAATCGGAGGTCGAGGGCGACGATCAGCAGTCCGAGCGCGACGGACTTGTAAGGACGCATGTCACGGAGCATGACATTCGGAATGGACAAGATCAACAAGTGCCGAGTGTGCACAATCTGACGGTGGCACTCGGAGGGCTCAGGTACGGTAAGCCACCGGCGCGCCCTCCGCGTGCCGGGGTAACCGTGCCGTCACCCCGGTGGCAGCGTCCGCCGATGCCTGGTCCAGCGACGCCTGGGTAGACGCTGAACGCCGGCCGACCTACGGAGCAGAGTTGAGCCATCCCCCTGTCGTGCTGCCCCGCCTGACCGCCATGGCCAAGCAGGCGGCCCCCCGCCTGCTCGAAGGCGTCGTCGCGCCGCTTGCCGTCTTCTACACCGCCCTCATGATCCTGGGCGAGACGGGTGCGCTGATCGCGGCGGTGTCATGGGTCTACCTCGGGGTGGGATGGCGGCTCGTCAGAAGGGTCAGGGTGCCCGCGACGATGTTCCTCGCCGCGGTGGCGATCACCGCCCGCACCCTGATCGCGCTGGTCACCGGCAACAACGCCGTCTTCTTCCTCACGCCCGAGTTCGGCACGATCTGCATCAGCATGATCTTCCTCGCCTCGGTCAGGCTGAACGCGCCCATGGTGCAGAAGCTCACGCTCGACTACATCCATCTGCCGCAGGCGGTGCTCCGGCACGAGCGGATGCGCAGGTTCTTCGCCAGGATCACCCTGCTGTGGGCCTTCGTGCTGCTGGCCAACTCCACGGTGAGCATCCTGCTCTACATCCACGAGTCGGCGATGATCGGCGTCTACATGCTGCTGCGCACCTCAGCGGTGGCCGCTATCAGCGGTCTCGCGATCGCCTTCTCGCTGTGGGCCTTCAAGCGGGTCCTCCGCCGCCTGCACACCCTCGCCTGACTTCTCGATCAGCAGGAACGCGCCCGCCAGCCCCATCACCAGCCCGGTCAGGAGCGAGAACAGGTCCACGAGGTCGGTGGCGACCATCGGGACGTTCGCGCGCAGCGGGCCCGCGGTCACGATGACGATCATCTTGTAGAGGCCCCAGCCGAACAGCGAGCCGCTGCCCAGCCAGCTCAGCGCCACCGCCCAGGGCGCGTGGCCGCGTAGCAGGTGCAGATAGGCGAGCGCGGCCCCGATCGCCACCGCACCGCTGAAGGCCAGCGCGACCCCACCCGCCGTGGTCTTCGCCGCCACCACCGCCGGGTCCAGGCCGGCCGTGCCGCCGAGTGCCCAGTAGAGGTTCGCGCCGCCGACGACCATGGTGACCAGCAGGCTGCCACGCCCCACGACGCGCTGGAACGGCACGTTCGTCCGCCTGCCGCCCGAGACGAAGATCCACGGCCAGCGGTCGCGGGCGTAGAGGACGAAGGCGACGCTCAGCCCGAGACCCTGCAGCGAGAAGCCGCCGTAGACGGCCAGGTACACCCAGGCGGCGAGGAACTCCTCGCCGAAGGCCCCCGGCCCTTCCAGCAGCAGCGTGACCGGCAGGCTCACCAGGATCTGCGACAGCAGCCCGATGCCCACCCAGATCGGCAGGAGCACCAGCCAGGCGGGCAGGCGCATCCCCCACCGCATCGTGAAGGCCAGCGCGAGCAGGAGGCCGACCAGGTCCATGCCGAAGGTCATGGCGTTGAGCCCGACCATCGTGGCGGAGCTCATGAGGGACGGAGCCGTCACGCCGACCATGTCGCCGGTCAGCCAGAGGATCTTGATCGTCAGGTAGGGCAGGATGGCGGCCATCGCGACCACCGCGGCGGTGATCCGGCCGATGCCGGCTCGGGGAACGTCCATGCTCCCGAACCTGCCTGGTCCGCGCCGCCGCTCCCTCACGCCCTGAGGGGATCCTCCTCCCCCTGGAGAGGGAGAACGACGAGCTCGAAGCCGTCGTCCACGGGCCCGGCCGTCATCGTGCCGCCCGCCAGCCGTACGCGCTCGCGCAGGCCGGTGAGGCCCATGCCGCCGGGAATCGCGGTGGCCCTGCCGCGGGCGGGGCCGTTGCGCACCGAGATCCTCGCGGGCGAGACCGAGACGCGCACCCACGCGCCTGGCGCGTGCTTGGCGGCGTTGGTCAGCCCTTCCTGGACCGCGCGGTAGGCCAGCGCGGGCACGGGTCCCTCCGCCACCTCCAGCGAGACGTCCATGCCGGAGTCGCGGGAGCGTTCCACCAGGTCGGTGACGTCGGCGGCGACCGGTACGAGGGGGGCGGGGTCGAAGTCGTCGCGCAGCAGCCCGACGATCTCGCGTAGCCGCTCGGTCGCCTCCGAGGCGGCCACCCGCAGCTCACCCGCGGCCTTCGCCTGCGCGGGAGCGAGCCCTGGAGCGATCTCCAGGCCCGCCGCCCGCACCGCGATCAGAGCCAGGTCATGGCCGAGGGAGTCGTGCATGTCGTGCGCGATGCGGGTGCGCTCGCGCAGCCTGGCCTGCGCGGCCACCGACAGCTGGGTCCGCTCACGCTGCTGGAGCAGCAGCCGCCTGAGCGTGCCCAGCAGGTACGGCACGACATAGCAGCCGATGAGACCGCTCACCATGGTCACCCAGTAGCGCAGGAGGCCGCCCTGGGCCAGCACGACGCCCGCGCCGATGACGGCGGCCGCGCCGAACACGGCCGTCGCGGGCCAGGCCCTCGAGGCGCTCCGGCCCGTCCGGTAGGCGTACCAGAGCACGGCGAGCGTGGTCGCCGACAGCGGGAAGATCTTCACGCTGACCAGCGACAACGGCCACAGCTGGTCGGTCGTGGCGACGCCGCCGGTGAAGTCCCATGTGGTGGTGGCCAGGCCCTCGCCGAAGTCCCACGGGCCGAGCGGCAGCAGGATCACCGACGCGGCCAGCGGCCACGCCCTGCCCACCAGGACGGCCAGCCCGAGCAGCAGCACGCGCCCGCCGGTCACGACCGCGAACACGCCTGGCTCGGCGAAAGGGTCGGGGCCGGCCGCCGCGGCGAGAACGGACAGCCCGAGCCAGGCGAGGACGTCGTAGAGGACCTGGCGAGGTGTGCGGCGCATGCCCGAAACGTTAGCCGGAGACGTCGGCCGCCACCCCTGCCGAAAGTAAGGGGTACGGCCTGGCCCACCGCGAAAGGTGGTGCCAGGCCCACCGCCGATCTCCATCCTTGCCCCAGTGTGTCCGGGCTCCGCCCCAGGTTGGATCGACGTATCTGACGAAAGTAGGGGGTCGCGGGTGCCGTTCGTCCGATGTGCCGCCGAGTGGCTGATCCCTAGGTTCGAGGAGCTGGATCCCTGACTTTTCCAGGGGACGGCAGGGGCGCGGGCAGGGGGCATCCCCGATGCCGTGCATACGTCCCGCCGCCACTCTGGGAGAACTCCTCCACAGACCGGAGCGCAATCCCATGTCTCACGCCATTCTCGACCTGCTCAACCAGGTGATGTCGTCACCGTGGTTGTACCTCGCGCTGTTCGCGCTGGCGTTGCTCGACGGGTTCTTCCCCATCGTCCCCGCCGAGACGTCAGTGATCACCGCGGGCGTCTTCGCGGCCTCGACGGGCGAGCCGACCCTCTGGCTGGTGATGGTCGTCGCCGCGCTCGGGGCGTTCGCCGGTGACCACATCTCCTACGCCATCGGCGGCAAGGCCGGCAGGCGGCTGCGCGGCAAGAAGACCTACGCCTGGGCGCAGCAGGCGCTTGCCGAGCGCGGCGGGCTGCTGCTCGTCGTGGCGCGCTACATCCCCGGCGGCAGGACGGCGGCGACCCTGACCATGGGTGCCGTCCGCTACCCGCGCAGGTCCTTCGCCTTCTTCGACGCGATCGCGGCAGGCTCCTGGGCGGTCTACTCCGCGCTGATCGGCTTCTTCGGCGGCATGGCCTTCGAGAACGACCCGATCAGGGGCCTGCTGCTCGGCCTGGGCATCGCCGTGTCCATCACGGTGCTCGTCGAGGTCGTCCGCTGGGTGCGCAAGAGGCGCTCACAGGGTTCTCACAGAGCGCTCGTCGCGGCCGCACAGGGCGCGCAAGGAGACTCCTGACTGTTCGCCCCCGTGCCCCTGGGTGTCCATGAACGGACACCTCCATATGGCTTCATCCAGGTGAAAGGAGAGCGTCCATGACTGTGCTGGCCGCGGCGGTAGCCCTGTTCGGCTCGTTGTTCTTCGCACTCGGCGCCGCTCTCCAGCAGTTCGAGGCGGCGGACTCGGCCAAGCCCGGCCTGCTGGCCCTGCTGAAAAAGCCCCGCTGGCTGATCGGCGGGGTCTCCATCACCGTGGGCGGCGGGCTGCACATCGTCGCGCTCGGCCTCGGCCCGCTGACCGTCGTCCAGCCCATGGGCGTGGCCAGCCTGCTGTTCGCCCTGCCGATCGCCGCCGGCCTGCACGGACGCAGACCCTCCCGCAGGGAGCTGGCCGCGGCCGCGACCGTCGCCATCGGACTGATCGGCCTGGTCCTGCTCGTGCCCGCCCACGACGGCCCCACCTACCTCAGCCCTCAGGGCGCGGCCACGCTGCTCGCCGTCGCCGGCATCGCGGCGGTCCTGCTGTGGGCAGGGGCGAAGGTGGCCTCGCCCGCCGGGCGGGCGGCGCTGCTGGCCACCAGCGCGGGCGTGCTGTACGGCGCCACCGCGACCCTCATGCGCGTCCTCGTCGACGGCGCGTGGAACTGGTGGTACCTGCTGGCGCTGCCGGTTCCCGCCCTGCTCGCCCTCGTGCTCCTGCAGCGCGCCTACGCCGTCGGCCACTTCGGCGTGTCGTTCGCCTCGCTGCAGATCGCCGACCCCCTGACCGCTGTCGCCTTCGGCGCCCTCCTGCTCGGCGAGCCCCTCCCCCAGGGCATCGCCCCGATCGCCGCCGCCGCCCTCACCGCCGTGGGCACGGTGGCGCTCGCCCGCACCACCCCGCTCGAAGCACGTACCTAGCTGAACCGCTTTCCTGGCTCAACCACCTAGGAGTCCCCCATGGCCATGCCGCTCATCTCACCCCAGGCCTCCCGCCCGACCCTCGTGCCGGTGCCGACCAGGCCCCGCCGTGTGCTGATCTCGACCGACACCTACCCGCCCGACGTGAACGGCGCCGCCGTCTTCACCCACCGACTGGCCACGGGGCTGGCCGAGCGCGGCAACGACGTCCACGTGATCTGCCAGTCGGAGGACGGCCCCGCCAAGGCCACGGTGGAGGACGGCGTGATCGTGCACCGGCTGCGCTCGGCTCCGCTGCTCGTCCACCCCACGATGCGGGTGACCGTCCCCGTCAGGCTCGACCGCCTGGTGAACGCGATCCAGCCCGACGTGCTGCACACCCAGGGGCACTTCGTCGTCGGCAGGGCCGCGATGGCCGCGGCGCGAAGGAACGGCGTGCCGATCGTGGCCACCAACCACTTCATGCCCGACAACCTCTTCCAGTTCGCGCACATCCCGGCCAAGCTCAGGGAGAAGGCGGGCAGGCTGGCCTGGCGCGACTTCAGCCGCGTCTACTCCCGCGCCGACCACGTCACCACTCCCACGCCGCTGGCCGCCGGCCTGCTGTCCGAGCAGGGCTTCGAGCGCGAGGTGGAGGCGGTCTCCTGCGGGATCGACCTGACCAGGTTCCATCCTCGCTCGGAGCCGAAGGCCTGGGCCCGCAAGGCGTTCGGGCTGCCCGACCGCGAGACGGTGCTGTTCGTGGGCCGCCTCGACGAGGAGAAGCGGCTGGACGAGCTGGTGCGGGCGCTGCCGTACATCGTGAACGAGAGCGACGCCCAGGTCGCGCTGGTGGGCAAGGGCAACCAGCGGGAGCCGCTGGAGCGGCTGGCCAGAAGGATCGGCGTCGGCGACCGGGTGTTCTTCCTCGGGTTCGTGCCCGACGAGGCGATGCCGCAGGCGTTCGCGGCGGCAGACGCGTTCGCCATGCCGGGCGTCGCCGAGCTGCAGAGCATCGCGACGCTGGAGGCCATGGCCAGCGGCCTGCCCGTCGTCGCGGCCAACGCGATGGCGCTGCCGCACCTGGTCGAGGAGAACGGCTTCCTGTACGAGCCTGGCGACGTGATCGAGCTGGCCAGGCACCTGACCGCGCTGCTGACCGACACGGGCCTGCGCGACAGGGCGGGCAAGGCCAGCCGCGAGCTGGCGCTCACCCACGACCACCAGGCCTCGCTGGCCCGTTTCGAGGAGATCTACGCCGAGGTCGGCCGATGATCCTGCTGGCTCCCCTGGTGGCCGCGCTCGTGTGCGCTGCCGCGCTGACCTACGCGCATCTGGCGCTGCCCCAGCAGACCCTCATCAGCGACTACGCGCTCGTGCCAGGCGGGATGGCGCCCGTCATGATCGGCACGCTGGCGCTGGCCGCGGGCTGTGTCTTCCTCGCCTACGGCCTGACCGTACGCGAGCCAGGACGCACCGCCGCGACCAGGCTGCTGCTGATCGCCGCGGCGGGCGGGCTCATGCTGAGCGCGCTGTTCCCCACCGATCCAGGCCCTGCCACCTCCCTGTCGGGCGAGGTGCACCGATGGGCCGCGGCCGTGGTGTTCACCTCGTTGCCCGTCGCCGGCTGGACGCTCGTCAGAGGCAGGGCCCCGCTCCCCCGATGGAACCTGGTCAGGTCGCTCGTCGTCACCGCCGTCGTCGCGCTGGCCGTCTACCTCGCCGCGCACCCCGCGGCCCTCACCTCGCCGTTCATCGGCGGAGAGGCCTACTACGGCCTGCTGGAGCGGGCGGTGGTCGTGGCCGACGTCGCCCTGGTGGTCGCGATGGGCGTGGCCGCCTCCCTCGACAACCGCCTTCCCACACAGATTCCCGTCGTGACGCGTGAGAGCCGCCCCGCGCCCGCCGCGCCCGCCGACCGGGCCAAGGCGGCCTGACGGTTCGGTGCGGGCCGAACCGTCAGGGCCCTAACGTGGAGATATGTCAGCACAAGGCCTCGCCTCCTTCGCCGCGCTGCTCGCCGACCCGACCAGGGCGGCGTTCTGCCTGGCCCTGCTCGACGGCCGGGCCTGGACCGCGGGCGAGCTCGCGAGGACCGCGGGGGTCGCGGCCTCCACCGCCAGCGAGCACCTCAGCAAGATGGTCGAAGGCGGCCTGCTCGCCGAGGAACGGCAGGGCAGGCACCGCTACGTCCGGTTGCGTGACGCGGCCACCGCGCAGCTCGTCGAGGACCTGGCCGCGCGGGTCAGCCCCTCCGCCGCCACGCACACGACCCTGAGGGCCGCCAGCGCGGCCAGCGCCCTGGCCAGGGCGCGCACCTGCTACGACCACCTCGCGGGGCGCCTCGGCGTCTCCGTCACCGACGCCCTTCTCTCCCACGGCCTGCTCGACCCCGGTTTCTCGCTGAGCGCGTCGGGCGCGGCATGGTTCGAGAAGCTCGGCATCGCGCTGACGGCCAGCCGTACGCGGCCGATGGCCAGGCCGTGCCTCGACTGGACCGAGCGCCGTCCCCACCTGGCCGGTACGGCCGGCGCCGCGCTGTGCCACCACGCGCTCGAGGCGGGCTGGGTCACCAGGATCGGCGGCCAGCGGGCGCTCAAGGTGACCGACTCGGGCCTGAGCAGCCTCGCCCAGTTGCTGGACATCCCCTCCGACACGCTTCGGCCGTCGCCGAACTGACGAGGACCTAACGTCGTCATCATGCGCATCACCGACCACGCGGCGGCCCGAGCCGTCCTGTCCGATCCTTCGTGCCTCCCGCCGCCCGTGCCCTCGGGCGCTCCCTTCGGCACGCTGGCCTGGCTGCGCTCGCAGGTCTCCCGCTTCACCTCCGGCGCCGAGCACGCCGAGCGCCGCGCCCTGGTGGAGGAGTGCCTGTCCGCTCTCGACCCCTCGGCCCTGCGCTCGGCCGCCGCGACCCGCGCGGCTCGCGGCGCCGAGATCATGGAGATCCCCGCAGGGGTCCTGGGCGAGGCGCTCGGGATCGACGACACGGGCGCGCTCGTCCGCGCCGTCGACGCGGCGGCCACCGGCTACCTCTCGGGAGAGGGCACCCCCGAGGCGGACGCCGCGGTCGCGACCCTGCTCGGCCTCGTCGGCCCCGCCGGGGACGTGCCGCGCGCCGTCGCCAGGATCACCGTCCTGCTGCAGGCCCACGGCGCCACCACGGGCCTCCTGCGCAACGCCGTCGCCCGTCTCGCCGGCGAGAGCGCTCCCGCCACCGCCGGGCAGCTGCTGCTGGAGACCCTTCGCCGTGACCCGCCGCTGCTGGTCACCAAGCGGGTCGACGCCCACGGCGCGCCGATCGAGATCGACCTCGTGGCCGCGAACGACGGGCACGACGAGCACCTGACCTTCGGTCACGGCGTGCGCCCCTGCCCTGGAGCCGAGCACGCCATGGCCATCGCCACCGGCGTCCTAGAAACGATCATGGAGTTGCGATGACCTTCCACGACCTGCACAGGCCCGGCGACCCGCTCCTGCTGCCCAACGCGTGGGACTACGGCTCGGCCGCGCTGCTGGCCTCCCGCGGCTACCCCGCCATCGGCACCACCAGCCTCGGGGTGGCCGCCGTCCACGGCAAGCCCGACGCGGCCGCCGCCACCAGGGCGGAGACCCTCGACCTCGTCCTGCTCGTGAAGGACCTGCCCGCCTACCTCACCGTCGACGTCGAGAACGGCTTCAGCGACGACCCCGCCGCCGTCGCCGACCTGGTCGACCTGCTCGCGGGGCTGGGCGTGGCGGGGATCAACCTCGAGGACGGCAGGGCCGACGGCACGCTGCGCCCTGTCGGCGAGCAGACCCGCATCCTGGAGGCCGTCGCGGGCAGGGGCGTGTTCGTCAACGCGCGCACCGACACCCACTGGCTCGGCACGGGCGAGTCCGCCACCGAGCGGATCCGCGCCTACGCCGACGCGGGCGCCGACGGCGTCTTCGTCCCGGGCGTGGCCGACCTGGCGGAGATCGCGGAGCTGGCGCGCGCCACCGCGCTGCCGCTCAACGTCCTCTACAGCCACACCCACAGCGTCGAGGAGCTCGCGGGCGCGGGTGTGGCCAGGGTCAGCACCGGCTCGCTGCTCTACAGGGCCGCGCTCCAGGGCGCCCTCGCGGTCCTGGAGAAGGATGCGGCGATGCCCACCTATGCGGAGATCGTCGGGCTGCTGCCGGAACCGCGATAATCGCCACCATGCGTGTCGACATCCTCGGTCCCGTCCGGGTCCTCGACGGGGATGGGCGTCCCGTCGCGCTCGGCGGGCCACGGGTGCGAGCGCTGCTGGTCCTGCTGGCGGCCGAGGCCGGCAGGATCGTCACCCAGGAGCAGCTGATCGACGGCCTCTACGGGGCCGAGCCGCCCGAGGGGGCGGCCAACGCGCTGCAGTCGCAGGTCTCCAGGTTGCGACGAGCCCTCGGCAGGCAGCTGGTGGAGTTCCATCCCGCGGGCTACCGCCTGGCGATCGACCCGCAGGACGTCGACGCGCACCGCTTCGAGCAGCTGGCCGCCGAAGGGCGCGAGGCGCTGCGCGCGGGCGATCCCGCGCGGGCGTCTGGCGCGCTCAGGCAGGCGCTCGGGCTGTGGCGCGGCGCGGCGCTGGCCGACGCGCCGCTCGCGCGGGCGGCCGCCACCCGCCTCGCCGAGCTCAGGCTCGCCGCGACCGAGGACAGGACACAGGCCGAGCTGGAGCTCGGCGCGCACCGCGAGCTGGTCGGCGAGCTGCGCGCGCTGGTCGCGGCCCACCCGCTGCGCGAGCGGCTGAGAGTGCAGCTGATGCGCGCCCTCTACGGCAGCGGCCGCCAGGCCGAGGCGCTGGACACCTACGAGGAGGGCCGCAGGCTCCTCGACGAGGAGCTCGGCGTCGAACCCGGAGCCGAGCTGGCCGCCGCCCACCTCGCCGTGCTGCGCGCCGACCCTTCACTCGGCCCCGCGCCCCGCTCCGGCGCCGAGCCGTCCAGGCAGGGCCTGCGCGCACCGCTCACCAGCTTCGTCGGCAGGGCGGAAGACCTCGGACGGGTGCGCAGGCTGCTGGAGGAGGCCAGGCTGGTCACCCTGATCGGGCCTGGAGGGGCGGGCAAGTCGAGGCTGGCCGCCGAGGCGGCCGCGCCGGCGCCGCTCGACGTCTGCTTCGTCGAGCTCGCCCCGCTCACCGACGGGGCCGACGTCGCCCAGGCGGTGGTCGACGCCCTCGACCTGCGCGACACGATGCTGCCCAGCCCGGACCGCCCGGCCACCAACCCCGCCGCGAGGCTGGTCACCGCGCTGGCCGACCGCACGCTCCTGCTCATCCTCGACAACTGCGAGCACCTCGTCGGCGCGGCCGCCGCCCTGGCCGACCGGCTGCTGGCGGCCTGCCCGCACCTGCGGCTGATGGCCACCAGCCGCGAGGCGCTCGGCATCACCGGCGAGGCGATCTACCCGGTGCAACCGTTGCGGCTGCCGCCTCCCGGCGCGAGCGACGCGCCGGGCTACCCGGCGGTCAGGCTCTTCACCGACCGCGCGGCGGCCGTGCTGCCGGGCTTCACGGTCGAGGAGGGCGTCCTCGACCACGTCATCCACATCTGCAGGGCGCTCGACGGGCTGCCGCTGGCGATCGAGCTGGCCGCCGCCAGGCTGCGGGCCATGCCGGTGAGGGAGGTGGCCGCCCGGCTCGACGACAGGTTCAGGTTGCTGGCGCGCGGCAGCCGTACGGCGCTGCCCCGCCACCAGACGCTGCGCGCGGTGGTCGCGTGGAGCTGGGACCTGCTCGACGAGAGCGAGCAGGCGATGGCCAGGCGGCTGACGGTGTTCGCGGGAGGAGCGACCCTCGAGGCGGCCGAGCGGGTCTGCGGTCTGCCCGAGGAGCTGCTCACCTCGCTGGTGGAGAAGTCGCTGGTCGAGGTGGTGGGCGGGCGTTACCGCATGCTGGAGACGATCAGGGCCTTCTGCGCCGAACGGCTCTCGGAGGCGGGCGAGGTCGAGACGTACCGGCGGGCGCACGCCGCCTACTACGGCGACCTGGCCGACGCCGCCGATCCGCACCTGCGCCAGGCCGAGCAGCTGGAGTGGCTGGCGATGCTCGACAAGGAGCGTGACAACCTCAACGCGGCGCTGCGCTGGGCGGTGGACGAGGGCGCGGCGGCCGACGGGCTGCGGCTGGTCGGCGCGCTGTCCTGCTACTGGTGGATCAGGGGCAGGCGGGCGGAGAGCGCGGCCATGGCCGCGGAGCTGCTGGCCGTGGTCGGCACCGAGCCCGAGGAGGGGCTCGAGGAGGAGTACGCCATGTGCGTGCTCGCGTCGGCGTGGGCCGAGCAGCGGCAGCCCGTCGATCTCGGGCCGCTGATGTACGACGGGTCCAGGGCCTTTCGCAGGGAGTTCCTCAACGTGATGCTCCCGATGTTCCAGGGTCCCCCCGACGACTACGACGTGATCGCGACCATGACGGCCGCCGCGATCGACGAGATAAGCCCGTGGCTGCGGGGTCTCAACCATGCGGGGCTCGCCTTCATGCAGCAGAACCTCGGCAGGCACCGGCAGTCCTGGATCCACTTCGAGCAGTCGCTCGACCACTTCCGCGAGCTCGGCGAGAGGTGGGGCGGCACGATCGCCCTGTCGGGCATGGCCGACCTCGCCTACCAGCAGGGCGACTACCCCACCTCGGTCGAGCTGCTCGGCCGGACACTGTCACTGGCCGAGCAGCTGGGTGCGGTCGAGGACATCGCCGACTACAGCTGCCGCATGGCCGACAGCATCGTGCGCATGGGCGACCTGGCCGAGGCCGAGCGGCAGTACCTGCGCGTGGTCGAGCTGGCGGGGCGCTCGGGGGCGCGCGAGACTTCGGCCAGGGCCCATCTGGGCCTCGGCGAGGTGGCCAGGCGGCGCGGCGACGCGGTCGTGGCCAAGGCGCTCATGAAGCAGGCCCTGGCCGAGTGCCCCTCCGACTGGTACAGCGCGGAGGACACCCGGCTGCAGATCATGCTGGGCCTGGCCGCCGCCGAGTTGCTGGCGGGCGACCGCGAAGCGGCCCGCGACTGGTACACCCGCGTCCTGGCGAGCACCGAGGGCGTCAACATGCCCCTGCACGCACGCGCGCAGGAGGGGCTGTCAGCGCTTGGTGAGTGAACGGTCAGCGCCGCTCACCACGCTGCCTCCATGAACACGAAATGGGGCAGCCTCGCCATCGCCTGCCTTGCCCAGCTCCTGCTGGCCATCGACCTGACGGTCCTCCACCTCGCCCTGCCCAAGCTGACCGCCGACCTGAGCCCGACCGCCACCCAACAGCTGTGGATCGGCGACATGTACGGCTTCGCGCTGGCCGGCCTGCTGATCACCATGGGCAACCTGGGCGACAGGATCGGCCGCAAGAAGCTCCTGCTGATCGGCGCCTTCGGCTTCGGCGTCGCCTCGGTCGTCACCGCCTACGCGCCCAGCGCCGAACTGCTCGTCGCGGCGAGGGCGCTGCTCGGTGTCGCGGGCGCCACGATCATGCCCTCCACGTTGTCCATCATCCGCAACGTCTTCACCGACCCCGCTGAGCGCACCATGGCGGTGGGCATCTGGAGCGGCATGGGCGCGGCGGGCTTCGCGCTCGGCCCCATCGTGGGCGGCCTGCTGCTGAACTCGTTCTGGTGGGGATCGGTCTTCCTGATCAACCTGCCGGTGATGGCGCTGGTACTGATCGGCGGGGCCCTGGTGCTGCCCGAGTCGCGCAACCCCCACGCCGCGAGGATCGACCCCGCGAGCGTGGTGCTGTCGGTCGTCGGCGTGGTGTCGGCGGTCTACACGATCAAGAGCTGGGTCATCGACGGCTTCGCGGTCAGCGTGGCGATCGCCGCCCTGCTGGCGGTGCTCGCCCTGCTGTCCTTCGGGTGGCGGCAGACACGGCTGGCCGTCCCGCTGGTGGACCTGCGGCTCTTCCGCTACCGCGCGTTCTCGGGCGCGGTCGGCGCCAACCTGTTCGCCATCTTCGGGATGATCGCGCTCAGCCTGATCTTCGCGCAGTACATGCAGCTCGTGCTGGACTGGACGCCGCTGCAGGCGGGCCTCGCCTCGCTGCCCGGCGGGCTGGCGGGAGCGGTCGGCGGCGCGCTGGCGGCCAAGCTGGTCATGCGGTGGGGGCGCAACACCGTCGTGGCGCTCGGCCTGCTGATGTCGGCCTGCTCCTTCGCCGTCTACACCCAGGCCGACACCACCACGACCTTCTCCTACCTGCTGATCGGCATGGTCATCGGCGGGCTGGGAGTCGGCTTCACCTTCGCCGTCACCAACGACACCATCCTGGCCGCCGTGCCGAGGGAGCGGGCGGGCGCCGCGGCCGCGCTCTCGGAGACCGCCTTCGAACTGGGCGGCTCCCTCGGCATCGCCGTTCTCGGCAGCATCCTGGCCGGCGCCTACCGCGACAATCTCGTGCTGCCCCCCGGGCTGCCGCCGCAGGTCGCCGACAGCCTCGGCGCCGCGCTCAGCGTGGCCGACCAGGTGCCGCCCCCGGTGATCGAGGCGGCCAGGCTCGCCTTCGTCGAGGCCCTCCAGGTGACCGCCCTCACCACCACCGGGCTGCTCGCGGTGCTGGCCGTGGTCGCCTTCCTCACTCTGCGCGGCGTGCCCAAGGTGATCCCGGACGACGTCCTCTCACACGCGTGACCGTCAGCGGCTGCCCACGGCCTGATGGTGGGCGGCGGGCTCGGGGAGGGGGCGCAGGCTCCTCAGGCGGGTGACGATGAGCACGGCGGCAAGGCCGGTCATCAGGGGCGGCACCACGAAGGCGACCGAGGGGCCGAAGCGGTCGACGAGCTGTCCCGCGATCGCGGCGCCGGTGGCCAGCCCGAGTCCGATCCCGCCGGTCAGCCAGGTGAAGGCCTCGGTCCGCACCTCGGCGGGGGTCAGCCTCTCGATGATCGTGTATCCGGTGATGATGACGGGGGCGATCACCAGGCCGGCCAGGCCCGCCGCGCCGTACAGGAGCGGGACCGACTCGGCGAACATCAGCGCGCTGGTCGCCGCGGCGAGCAGCGCGAGTCCCCAGGCCAGACGGGCGGGGGCCGAGACGCGCCAGCGGATCGCGCCGTAGAGCAGCCCGCCCAGCACGCTGGCCCCCGAGAAGGTGGCGTAGATCGGCCCCGCGACGGCGGGGACGCCGAGCTGGGCGGTGTAGGAGGTGATGCCGACCTGCATGCTGCCGAAGACCGAGCCCATCGCGAGGAAGCCGAGCGCGAGCAGCGCGACGCCGCGCAGCCGCAGCACCCCCTTGCTCGCCCGCACCTTCACCGGCATCGGCTCGGGGGCGCCGACGCGGGTCAGCGCGAAGACGACGGTGCCCGTGACGATGAGCGTGAGCGCGACGACCAGCGCCACGACGGGAGAGAAGAGTGTCGAGAGCGTCACCAGCAGCACGGGCGCCAGCGTGAACGTGAGCTCGTCGGTGATCGACTCGACGGCGAAGGCGGTGCCGAGCTTGCCCGACCCGCCGAGCGTGTGCGACCAGCGGGCCCTGACCATCGCGCCCACCTGCGGCAGCGAGGCCCCTGTCAGCGCGGCGGTGAGCACGAGCAGCGCGATGGAAGCGTGCGAGGCGGCCAGCGCGAGCAGCGCTCCAAGGGCGAGCGCGTGCACCGTGACCTGCGGGAGGAGCACCCGTGGCTGGCCGTACCTGTCGGCCAGGCGTCCGGTCTGCGGGCCGATGACGGCCTGCGAGATGGCGGCCGCCGCCGAGGCCACCCCTGCCGCGCCGTACGAGCCTGTGGACCACTGCACCAGCAGCAGGATGCCCATCTGCAGCATCGCGTACGGCAGGCGGGCCACGAGCGCGGGCGCCAGGAAGCGCCACGCGCCAGGTGTGGCGAGAACGTCGAGATAGGACTTCACAGCTGGGGACCCCCGGGAGCGCCATCGAGATGGGCTTCGTCGACCGGGGTAGATACCGCGCTGCGGCCGCCGTGCGGTCTGCCAATAGAACCAGCTGTCCATTTTAGTCGATGGATGGTGGGGAGAAGGACGCTCAGGACCTCCGGGGCCCTCGCAGCCGTTCACGCTCCTTGACGCAGGGCCGCGTCCGTGTCGGGTCGAGCGCGCCCACCCGCGTCCCGACCAGCCTGGACAGGCCCTCGATGGCCCTGATGCCGGTGCCGTGGCCGGGCTGCTGGTCGGTCTGCACGGCAAGCAGCAGGTCCCTGCCGGGCCCGTGCACCCACCCGTAGCTGGTCACCGCCCAGGTGTTCCTGACGAAGGGCCTGGGCGTCCAGCCGTTCTTCAGCGCGACCTTGTCCCCGGGCCTGGCCGCCGCGCTGATCCCCCACGCCTGCTCGGGCCGCACCCGCTTCATCAACGACAGCACCTGGGCCCTGTCGCCGTCGCGCAGCCCCCTTCCTCCGCGCACCAGCAGCTCCATGAGCCTGATCCGGTCGGCGGGGCTGGTACGGGTGCCGCCCCAGTACTTGCTGGGCCCCGGGGTCGTCTCGCGCAGGCCGAGGCGGCCGTAGAGGCGGCTCATGCCCTCGCCGCCGCCCACCCTCCACCACAGCGAGTCGGCCGCGGAGTTGTCGCTCTCCGTGATCATGCGCGTGGCCAGGTCCTTCTCTCCCTCGGACAGCCGGTGACGGCGGTCGAGAAGGGCGGTGAGGATGTCGACCTTGGCGCCGCTGGCGGTGATCATGTCGTGCTCGTGCTCGCCCTGCCCCACGGTGGCGCCGGTGCGCAGGTCGCGAGCCATGTAGACGACCCTGCCTGGCTGCCTGGCGACAAAGCGCCTGGCCTCGGCCCTGAGCGCGGTCCTGGCCCTGGCGGCGGCCGGCTTGTCCTGGTAGGTCTCCGTGCAGGGGCCCGGCAGGACCAGCTTCACCTTCGCCAGCTTGGGAGCGGGCTCCTGCGCCACACCGCAGGACGCGACCATGACCGCGAGCACCGCCCACATCGCTGACCGCATTCTCCACCCCCGTGCTCAATGCGGGGGAATGTCCGGTCTTTTCCCGGAAGGTCACACCACTACACGTGCTCTCCCAGGAACTCGGCGGTCGCCTCCACCGCCTGCGTGACGTACGGCTCGGCGTCGTAGAGGTCGATGTGTCTCCTGGCGTCCAGCCAGACGAGCTTCTTCGGCCGGCCCATCCGCTTGTAGGCCTCCTCGGCGCCCTCGGGCGAGCAGAACCTGTCGATCACCCCGTGCACGATCAGGCCCGGCGTGGGCGACAGGAAGTCTGCGCCCATCATGTTGTCCATCGTGACCAGCTCGCGGATGCTCGCTCTCGTCACCTCGTTCCTCCAGGTCGGCGAGGCGGTCGAGCCGTAGTAGGCGTAGGGCTCGTCGCCCGGCATGGCGGCCTCGCCCTCCTCCGAGACGGCGGGCAGGTACTCCACCGCCCCTCCCTGGTCCTGCCGCTCCAGCACCTGGGTGAGGTCGGCGAGGACGGTCTCGTAGTGCCTGCCGTACGGGTGGTTGTAGGCGCCCGCGATGCCCGCGAACGCCTTCACCCTCGGATCGAAGGCGGCGAACCTGAGCGCGTAGCCGCCGCCCAGGCAGATGCCGACCGCGCCGATGCGCTCGGGGTCGGCCTCGGGCCTGCCGCGCAGCAGGGACACCGCGGCCCTGAGGTCGTTCAGCTTGCCCTGCGGATCCTCGTGCCCGCGGGGCAGGCCGCCCGACTCTCCCCAGTTGCGGTGGTCGAAGGCCAGTGTGACGTAGCCCTTGGCGGTCAGCCGCTCGGCGTACAGCCCCGTGACCTGGTCGCGGACGCCGGTGAAGGGCCCGGTGAAGACCAGCGCGGGATGCGGCCCCTCACCGTCGGGGATCCGGAGGTCGCCGACGAGCGTGATCCCGTCGACCTCGAACTCGACTCTCATGTGATCCAGTGTGTCGCCTCCGGCCGTCGCGGTGGAGAGCCGGAGGCGACGGATCAGGAGTCGAAACCCAGGCCCATCCTGTCGAGCGTGCGCAGCCAGAGGTTACGCCTGCCCTGGTGCTGGTCGGCCTGGGCGATCGACCAACGGGTGAACTGGATCACCCCCGACCGCACGGGCTCGGGCGGGAACGGGATCGGCTTCTCGCGCACCATGGCCAGCTCGGTGCGTTCGGTGCGCTCGCCCGAGAGCAGGTCGAGCATCACGTTGGCGCCGAACCTCGTCGCGCCGACCCCCATGCCGGTGTAGCCGACCGCGTAGGCGAGGCGGCCGCCGTGCGCCTGTCCGTAGAAGGCGCTGAAGCGGCTGCAGGTGTCGATGACCCCGCCCCACCTGTGCGTGAAGCTCAGCTCCGACAGCTGGGGGAAGGTGTCGTAGAAGTGTCCCGCCAGCTTGACGAAGGTCTCGTCGCGCTGCTCGTACTCCTGCTTGACCTGACCGCCGTTGTAGTAGACGGCGTCGTAGCCGCCCCACAGGATGCGGTTGTCGTCGGTGAGCCTGTAGTAGTGGAACTGGTTGCCCGAGTCGCCCACGCCCTGCCTGTTGTGCCACCCGACGGAGGCCAGCTGCGCCTCCGACATCGGCTCGGTCATCAGCGCGTAGTCGTAGACGGGCACCAGGAAGTGCTTGAGCCGCTTCAGCAGCGGCGGGAAGACGCCGGTGCCGAGGGCCACCCTGGCCGCCCTGGCCACGCCGTACGGCGTGCGCAGGTCGATCGTGACGCCGTTGTCGTCCAGCGACCTGACGGGGCTGCGCTCGTAGATGCGCACCCCCACCTTGAGGCAGGCCTCGCGCAGTCCCCACGCCAGGCGGGCGGGGTCGACCATCGCGCAGCCGCTGCGCTCCCACAGTCCTCCGAGGTAGGTGGGCGAGTTGACCTCGGCCCGCACCTGCTCCTGGTCCATGGGGACGTAGTCGAGCCCGAGATCCCGGATCAGATCGAGGTGCCCGGACAGGTCGTCGAGCTGCCACGGCTCGGTGGCGACGTGCAGTTCGCCCGTCCGCTCGAAGGAGCAGTCGACGTCGTAGCGCCGCAGCGTCTGCTCGATCTCGTCGAGGTTCTCGACGCCCATGCGCTCGAGCCTGCCGATGTCCTGCGGCCATCTGTCGAGGCCGTTGGGCAGTCCGTGCGTCAGTGTCGCCATGCAGAACCCGCCGTTGCGGCCGGTGGCCGCCCAGCCGATCCTGCGTCCCTCCAGCAGGACGACGTCCTGCCCAGGGTCTCTCTCCTTGGCCATCAGGGCCGTCCACAGCCCCGAGAAGCCGCCGCCCACCACGACGAGATCGGCTCGCGTGTTCCCGATGAGCCGCTTGAGCGGCTCGGGCCTGGCCGGGGTGTCCAGCCAGTACGGCTTGCGCTCCGCGTCAGCAAGAGCCTTCAGCGGATCCACAAATCTCACATCCCTACGTGAGTGCATATCTGAATGAATTGATTGCCCGATCAGTCAGTTGACCGCGCGCGGGTTCCCCCCGCCTGAATCCGATCTCGCCTCCCTGTTCCTTGCCAAGGTTCCACGCGATCCACGGGCTCCCGATTCCGCCGAGAGCCCAAGACCTCGCATTATGCCGAAATCCCCCGCCGAAGCGGGGGATCACGGTCGCTTCTAGGAGCGCCGTCGCGCGGTGACCGAGTTGACCACCGCGATGACGACACCCACCGCGAAGATGAGTGTTCCCAGGATATTCACCTGGGGTGGGACACCGATGCGGGTGGCCCCCCAGATCCACAGCGGGAAGGTCTGCATCGCGCCGCTGGTGAACTGGGTGATGACGAAGTCGTCGATGGACAGGGCGAAGGCCAGCAGCGCCCCCGCCACGACTCCTGGCAGGATCATCGGGAAGGTGATCCGCCAGAACGTCGTCCACGACGAGGCGCCCAGGTCGCGGGCGGCCTCCTCGAGCGAGGGGTCGAGCCCGACCACGCGGGCCCCGCACCGTGATCGCCACGAACGACAGGCAGAACAGCACGTGGGCGATGAGCGCGGTCGTGAAGCCCATGTCCACGCCCGTGCTGACGAACAGCGACAGCAGCGAGGCGCCCATGACCAGCTCGGGCGAGGAGATCGCGGCGAACATGACCAGGTTCGTCGCGCCCTGCCCCTTGAACTTGTAGCGGCCGAGCGCCAGGCCCATCAGCGTGCCGAGCACGGTCGTGATCAACACGCAGATCACGGCGAGCTGGACCGAGTTGGTGACCGCGGCGGTCAGGTCGGGGTACTCGTCGAGCCGTCCCCACCACTTGAGCGTGAAGCCCTGCCAGGAGACGTTCGACTTGCTCTGGGTGTCGTTGAAGCCGAACGCGATCATGACGGCGATGGGCAGGAACAGCCAGGCGATGATCAGCCAGACGTAGCCGAACAGCAGCCGGTCGGCGAGTTTGCGTCTCCTCATCGGGCCGCCGCCTCCAGCACGTTCTCGGTGCCCAGCGCCTTGGCGTAGGCGAAGATGCCCACGAGCATCGCGGCCATCAGCGTGAACGACAGCGCGGCGGCGGACGGGTAGTCGTTGTTGATCAGGTACTTCGTCTGGATGATGTTGCCGATCATCGTGTTCTGCGGCCCTCCGAGGATGCCCGCGTTCACGTAGTCGGCCGTCATCGGGACGAACGTCATGAGCACCCCGGCGAACACGCCGGGCAGCGACAGCGGCAGCACGATCTTGCGGAAGGCCGCGCTCCTGGTCGCGTAGAGGTCCTGCGCCGCCTCGACGCTGCGCGGGTCCACCCGCTCCAGTGCCACGTAGATCGGCAGGATCATGAACGGCAGGTAGTTGTAGACCAGCCCGCCGACCACGGCGACCGTCGTCTGCAGCACGTGGAAGTCCTCGGGCAGCACACCGAGCGACTTGAGCGGCGCCAGCACGATGCCCTCGTCGGCCAGCAGGAACTTCCACGACACCGTGCGCAGCACGAAGGAGACGAAGAAGGGCAGCAGGACGAGCAGCAGGTAGGTGGACTTCCTCGCGCCGCCCCTGAAGGCGATCCAGTAGGCGATCGGATAGGCGAGCGCGATCGCGATGAGCGTGCCCGCCAGGCCGTAGCCGACCGAGCGCAGAAACTGGGTCTGGAACAGCGCCAGGGTGTTGGTGTAGTTGGCGAAGTTGAAGGTCTGGGCGAACCCGTCGACCACGTTGCCCTCCTGGGTGGACACCGAGGCCATGAAGACCATCGGCACCACCAGGAAGATCGCCAGCCACAGGCCACCCGGCAGGATCAGCAGGTAGGGGGTGAGCCGCTTCATGTCACTAGCCCTGGGTGACGGGCTGGAAGATGCTCTCGAAGAGCTGGTCGGTCTTGCTGTCCAGCATCAGGTACCCCCGCATCTTGGCCAGGTCGGCCTCGGAGGGGTAGATCAGCGGGCTGCTCGCCAGCTGCTCCAGGAACTCCTTGTCCTCCCCCTCGGCCTTGGCCGCGTCGGCGAGCACGAGGTCCTTGGTGGCGGGCACGGGAGTGATGTAGTTGATGTACTCCACGAGCATCGTGGCGATCTTCGGCTGGTAGACGTAGTCCATCAGCGCCAGCGCGTCGACCGGGTTCTGCGCGGTCTTCGGGATGCACATGTTGTCCGACCAGATCGTCGCGCCCTCCTGCGGCACCACGAACTTGAGGTTCTTGCCCTCGGTGATCTGCTGGAACACGTCACCCGACCAGGCCATGGTGATCCAGATGTCGCCGCGCACGAGCGCGTCGATGTAGTCGTTCTCGTAGTACTTGCGCACCAGCCCCGCGTCACGCTGCTCCTGCAGCTTGGCGGCGGCCTTGCGCCAGTCGGCCTCCTTCGACTTCTCCGGGTCGATGCCCAGGGCGAACATCCCGAAGTTGGCGATCTCCTGGGCGTCGATCATCATGCCGACCTTGCCCTTGTACTTCGGGTTCCAGAGGTCGTTCATGCTGGTGACCTCGTCGACGAACTCCGGGTTGTAGGCGATGCCGGTGACGCCCAGCGTCCACGGGATGGTGAAGGTGTTGTTCGGGTCCCAAGCCGGGTTCTTCACCTTCTGCGCCGCGTTGGCGGCGAAGTTGGGCAGCTTGGAGTGGTCGAGCGGGGCCAGATAGCCCAGGCTCAGTGCTCGCTGGAGCTGGTTGCCGTTGGTCATGACCATCAGGTCGAAACCGATGTCGGTGCCGGCGGCCAGCTGCGGCTGGATCTTGCCGAACCAGGAGCCGTTGTCCTGGATGGCCTCGGTGTAGCTGACCTTGATGCCCTTGTCCTGCTCGAACATCTTCAGGGAAGGGTAGTCCTTGCCGTCCTTGTCGATGTAGAGCGGCCAGTTCGCGAAGCGGAGCGTGCCGTTCTGCTTCTTGCCGGCCCAGAAGTCGGCGACGGCGTCCTTCTTCGGAGCTTCGGCCTTCTTCCCCTCGACGCCACAGGCGGCGAGGGCGAGTGCGGCGGCCGACATTCCGGCGAGCTTGAGTGCGTCGCGGCGACTGGTGGTCATGCCGCGCAGGAAAGCGGGGTTCGTGCGGATGTCCATGAGGTGGTTATCAACTTCCAATCGCGTATGAATGCTGCGGCTGCCAGGACAGCCAGACGGCGTCGCCACGCTCGGCCGTGATCGTCGCGTCGTTCGCGTTCTGCTGGAACACCGTCACCTCGGTGCCGTCGGACAGCCGTACGGCATAGCTGTTGTAGGTGCCCAGGTAGACGACCTCGGCGACGGTGCCTGGCACCGCGCTGACGTTCTGCGTGGGTTCGTCGACGTCGATCGTGATCTTCTCGGGGCGCACGGTCACGTTGACCTCGCCGTCCTGCCCCCCAGGGACCAGCACGCGCCCCCCGGCCACCTTCAGTACCCCGCCGGCGAGCGTGCCCGCCAGCAGGTTGGAGGTGCCGATGAACCCCGCGACGAACGCGCTCGCGGGCTGCTCGTAGATCTCACGAGGCCCTGCGAGCTGCTCGACCAGGCCGTCGTTCATGACGGCGATGCGGTCGCTCATGGTGAGCGCCTCGCTCTGGTCGTGCGTCACGTACACGAAGGTGATGCCCACCTCGCGCTGGATGCGCTTGAGCTCGATCTGCATGGCCTGACGGAGCTTCAGGTCGAGCGCGCCCAGCGGCTCGTCGAGCAGCAGCGCCCTCGGGTTGTTGACCAGTGCCCTGGCCAGCGCCACGCGCTGCTGCTGACCGCCGGACATCTCGCGCGGTCTGCGCTTCTCACGACCGGTCAGGTCGACGATGTCCAGCATCTCCCCGACGCGGCGCTTGATCTCCGCGTCAGGGGTCTTCTTCTGCTTCAGCCCGAAGGCGACGTTGTCCCACACGTTCATGTGCGGGAACAGCGCGTAGGACTGGAACACCATGTTCACGTCGCGCTTGTTGGGCGGGACGTTGGTGACGTCCTGGCCGTGGAGCCGCACCTTGCCCCTCGTCGGGTCCTCGAACCCGGCGATCATGCGCATGGTGGTGGTCTTGCCACAGCCGGAGGGGCCGAGGAGGGAGAAGAACTCCCCCTCGGCTATGGAGAGCGAGACGCCCTTGACCGCCTGGACGACCTCGCCATGCGAGACGTATTCCTTGATCACTTCATCAAGGTCGATAGCGCTGGTCATACCAGGAGATATCCCTCTTGTCTGGGCTATTCGCCGATGTAGTGCATGACGTGCTTGACGCGGGTGTAGTCGTGCAGGCCGAAGACCGACAGGTCCTTGCCGTAGCCCGAGTGCTTGAAACCGCCGTGCGGCATTTCGGAGACGAACGGAATGTGAGTGTTGACCCACACCACGCCGAAATCGAGCTTGTTGGACATCCGCATGGCGCGGCCGTGGTCGGAGGTCCACACCGAGCCCGACAGGCCGTACTGCACGCCGTTGGCCTTGGCCAGGGCGTCGGCCTCGTCGGTGAACGTCTGGACGGTGATGACGGGGCCGAAGACCTCGTTCTGCACCATCTCGTCGTCCTGCTGGAGGTTGTCGACGATGGTCGGGGCGAAGAAGTAGCCCTTGTCGCCGACCCTGTGACCGCCGGTGAGGACCTTGGCGTGCGAGGGCAGCCGCTCGAAGAAGCCGGAGACCTTCGCCAGCTGGCTCTCGTTGTTGAGGGGGCCGTACAGGGCCTCCTCGTTGGACAGGTCGCCCGTGACGGTGCCGGCCGCGGCCTCGGTGAGGGCGGCGACGAACTCGTCGTGCACGCTCTCGTGGACCAGCACGCGGCAGGCCGCGGTGCAGTCCTGGCCGGCGTTGTAGAGACCCGCGGTGGCGATGGAGTCAGCGGCCGCCTTGAGGTCCTTGACGTCGTCGAAGACCACGACAGGGGCCTTGCCGCCCAGCTCGAGGTGCACGCGCTTCAGGTCGTCGGCGGCGCTCTTGGCGACGGCCATGCCGGCGCCGACGGAGCCGGTGATGGCGACCATCGCGGCGGTCGGGTGGCTGACGACGAGCGCGCCGGTCTCGCGGTCGCCGGTGACGACGTTGAAGACACCGGCGGGCAGCACGCTGCCGAGGATCTCGGCGAGCTTGACCGTCGAGGCAGGGGTGGTGTCCGACGGCTTCAGCACGATCGTGTTGCCCGCGGCCAGCGCGGGGGCGATCTTCCAGACCGCCATCATCATCGGGTAGTTCCAGGGCGTGACCTGCCCGATGACGCCGACGGGCTCGTGCCTGATGACGCTGGTGTGCTCGGCGAGGAACTCACCGGCCGTGGGTCCCTCGAGAGTGCGGGCGGCGCCGGCGAAGAAGCGGAAGTGGTCGGCGGCGACGGGAGTCTCGTCCTCCGCCATGCGGGCCCGAGGCTTGCCGGTGTTGAGGCACTCGGCCTCGTTGATCTCGTCGGCCCGCGCCTCGATCGCGTCAGCGACCTTCAGCAGCAGCCCGGCGCGCTCGCCCGGCGTGGTCTGGCCCCACGATTCGAACGCCGCGGCCGCCGCGGCGTAAGCCGCGTCGACATCTTCCTGCCCTGAGATCGGGGCCTCGAGATAGGCCTCTCCCGTGCAGGGGTCGATGATGTCGGAGAATCGGCCGCTCTTGGCGTCCACGAACTCACCGTTGATGAAGTTCTGCAGACGGGTGGTCAACGTTGACCTCCTGGTGAGGTGGCTGAGTTGTCGCGACTCTGACAGAGGGCCAGCATTACGACAAGGGATTTCGTTGTGAATATATCAAATTGCTACGAATTCGCTTGACAGAGAGCCAAGAACTGACAACATGTCGCACCAGGGCCGCGCCAGCTATGTGCGGCACAGGAGGGATTGCCCCCACATGACGACCCCGCCCAAGGTTCGCAGGGACCCAGCAGAGGTCCGGCCTACCCAGGTCGTGCTCGACGACCTCTCCAAGCGGATCATCGAGGAGCTGCAGGAGGACGGCCGAAAGCCGTACGCGGCGATCGGCAAGGCCGTCGGGCTCTCGGAGGCCGCGGTGCGCCAGCGTGTGCAGCGCCTCCAGACCGACGGGGTCATGCAGATCGTCGCCGTCACCGATCCGCTGACGCTCGGCTTCCCCCGCCAGGCCATGATCGGCATCAACTGCGAGGGCGACCTCGACAGGATCGCCGACGAGCTGGCCTCGATCGAGGAGATCGACTACGTGGTGCTGACGGCGGGCTCCTTCGACGTCATCGTCGAGGTGGTCTGCGAGGGCGACCGCCACCTGCTGGAGATCCTCGGCAAGATCCGCGCCATCCCCGCCGTCCGCGCGACCGAGTCCTTCGTCTACCTGAAGCTGCGCAAGCAGACCTACTCCTGGGGCACCCGCTAACCCCACGGGCACCCCCTGGCGGGCTCAGCCGGGCAGGGCCTGGACGAAGCGGGTCAGCAGACGGGCGAACTCGGCTCGCTCCGCCTCCGTCCAGCCCTCCATCGCCGAGCCGAACACCGCCCTGCGCGCCTCGTGCGCCTGCTCGGCCGCCGCGCGACCGGCCTCCGTCATCACCAGCACCGAGCGGCGCCCGTCGGACTGGTCGGCCTCGCGCGACACCAGCCCCCCCGCCACCGCCGCCGCGACCATCCTGCTCGCTCTCGGCTGGTCGACGCCGAGCGCCTGGGCCAGCGTGGAGACCGTGACAGGACCGCCCGCCTCCACGACGTCCAGCACGTCGTGGGCCGGCCCTGCGACGCCCTGCAGCCGCGCCAGCGCCCTTCTGCTCTGCCTTCGCCTGACGGCCACCATCGCCGCCTCGACCCGCTCGACATCGTCCATGCCGTCATGATACATGTCGCTTGACATATAGATTACTTATGACATGGAGATTCGGGTGAACGATCGGATGATCGGCTACCGGCTCAAGCGGCTCGACGGGCTCATCGAGCAGACCTTCGACCGCCTGCTGGCCGAGGCCGGCCTCTCGCGCCGCCAGTGGCAGGTCCTCAACGTGCTCAGCCGTGGCGCCTGTGACGACGAGCGGCTCGGCGAGGAGCTGCGTCCGTTCTGGGACGGCGGGGACGAGACGGTGGCAGGCGTCGTCGGCGAACTGGCGGGCCGAGGGTGGCTCGGCGACGGCCCCGAAGGGCGGCACGCGCTCACCGAGGACGGCAGGAGCGCCCACGCGGCGGCCGCGGGGCGGGTGGCCGCCATCAGGACGCTGATGAGCGCGGGCGTGAGCGGAGAGGAGTTCGAGGCGACCATGGACGTGCTCCAGCGGATGGCCGACAACCTGGAGTCCTCGGGCACCCCGCGCTGACCGCCGCCGACCGCTGAGGAGGACGGCGGGCTCGCCGGTGGTCGAGGGAGCCCGCCGTGACCGCCGCCGGCTCAGCGCAGCTGGATGGTGGCGATCTCCCACGCACGCAACGGCAGACGAGAGGCGTCGACAGGGTCGCCGGGGCGGCCCCTGAGATCGGCCGAGCGCGCCTCGGTGAAGGCCCCCTCGATCGTGGCGACCGTGTCGACGTCGGACATGGCGACCACGCGCAGCTCCTTCCAGCCGTCACGCTCGCGCAGCGACGTCATGACCACGCCTTCGCCCGTCACCGACAGCCCGGCGGCGGCGGGCGGCAGGGGAAGGGACGGCTCGCCCGCGCCGGGGACCGCGAGGAGGTCGTGGCGGAAGACCTCGGCGGCGGGGGGCACCGCCGCCCACGAACCGGTGTGGGGCATGAGGGCCATGCTCACCGTGCGCAGCCCGCGGGACTGGGCGGCCGGCGTGGGCAGCTGCGGGCCCGCCGGCTCAGGTCGGAGGGCGTTGCGGTTGCGGGAGAGGTAGCCGACCGAGCGAAGCAGCGTGAGCGCCAGCTCGCCTTCCACCAGCTCGTACTCGGTGACGTGCTCCAGCAGCGCCGCCACTCCGCCCGCCGACACCCACGAGGAGGCGGGGAAGGTGGGCAGCGGGGTCTCGCCGCAGCCCGCCTCCGACGTCAGCCCCCGCTCGACCACCGCGAACTGCCCCTCGGCGAAGGACGACGTGGCGGGGGCGGGCATCGGCACGTGCAGCCTGACCCTGTGGTCGGAGCAGCGGTTGTCGAACTCCACTCGCAGCCTGACGAACGGCTCGCCGGCCCGCAGCTCGACCCGGGTGCCGACGACGATCTCCTCCGTGCCGTCCGAGCGGGCGGCGGCGGGCAGTTCGGGGGTGCCCTCCACCTGGGCGTCGGCGGGCCAGCGGTAGACACGGCGGACGTCGGCCGCGGCCACCAGCGGGCCGGTGCAGACAGGGGTGATCTCGACGTCGTCGGGGTCGGAGACGAGCCGGTCGGTGGCGGGGGGCGCGTAGTTGTAGGTGTCGCCGACGTCGCCGCCGTCGACGATGCGGCCCGCGCCGGTCACTGTCACGCCGTCCGCGCCGGTGAGTGTGAGAGTGCCGTCGGCGGCGATCTCCACCTTGAGCAGGCCGTTGTCCAGCACCCTCTCGCCGGCCCGCACACCTTCCCAGGCCCGCGAGCTGAGGCCCTCTGAGGTTGCATGGGTGGTGCTCGGAGCGGTTGAGGGGGCGAGGCTGGTGTGGCCGAGGGCGGGGGCGTTCACCAGGGCCGCGACCGTACGGCGGGGCTCGGCGACGATGCGCACGCGGGTGACGTCGTCGGTGAGGGCCGCCGCGACCTCCGACACGTCGAACGGCGCCGACGACTCACGCGCGACCGTGAACGTCAGCACCCCTTCGGCGACGGACCAGCCGGTCACGTGCTGGCCGTACAGCTCGGTGCCGTGGACGAACGTCAGCGCCACCCTGGGGTCCATCTCCTCGTCGAGCAGCAGCGTCGGCGCGTACTCCAGGGTCTGGGAGGGCACGCGGGCGCCCGAGGCGTCCACCAGCGGGTCCGACCCCGCCACCTCCACCAGGACCACGCCCGAGCGGTCGAAGGGCGAGGGGTTGACGACCAGGATCCCGCCCGAGGGCACGGCGGCGGCCAGCCGCGCGGTGACCATGTCGCGCACGGCCTGCCCGAGATGCTCGGCCTCGGCGATGCGGGCGGCGACCTGCTGGGCGGTGTCGTCCACGCCGCAGCCGGTGACCGAGTCGTGCCCGCTGGCGTCGACCAGCCGCCACCAGGCCATGTCGAGGAACCTGCCGGGCCACGCCTCGCCCCAGAGCGCGGCGAGCGGTTCGGCGTAGCGCTCGACCATCCGCTCGGCCCTGCCCATCGCCTGCTTGACGTGGGCGCGCACCGAGATGACGCCCGGCAGGATGTTGGCGCGCGCGTGCGAGCGCAGCTCGCCCTCCACGCGGGGCAGTTGCTCGACCGCGGGGCCGTCCAGCGACGTGATGTACCCGGACAAGGTGTCCATGCGGGCGCCGAGCGACGCCACCATCTCCGGCAGCCCCGCCACCGGAGCCGAGTGGTCGGTGCCGTACATCGCCAGCAGCGGCGCGGTCTCCCCCTGCCACCGCGTCATGGTCGCGACGAACTCCTCGGCCCGCGCCTCCAGCTGCCCAGGGGCCTCGAACAGGTGCGCGCCGTTGCCGTACCCGCCTGCGGGCAGGTACTGCGTGCGCACGGCGGTGCCGTCGGGCGCGACCCAGGCGAAGGCGTCGGTGACCACGGAGGACGGCACGCCCCTGTACACGCACGCGTGCGTGAGCCCCGCGAGGCGCAGGATCTGCGGCATCTGGGCGGTGTGGCCGAACATGTCGGGCAGGTAGCCGACCGGCATGGCACCGCCCAGCTTGTCCGCGCGGCTCATCCCGAGCTCCAGGTTGCGGACGATGTTCTCGCCCGAGCACAGGAACTCGTCCAGCAGGATCTGCCACGGCCCGATCGCCAGGCGGCCCTCGCGCACCAGCGCCGCGATCCTGTCGCGCGCCTCGGGGCGGACCTCCAGGTAGTCGTCGACGCAGGCCAGCTGCCCGTCGAGGGTGAAGTGGTAGGCGGGCTCGCGCTCCATGGTGTCGAGCACCTCGTCCATCAGCGCCACCAGCCGCAGCCTGAAGCGCTGGAAGGGCTCGTACCACTCTCTGTCCCAGTGCGTGTGGGGGACCACGACTACGCGCACAGCGCCATCACCTCGTTCTCGTGCGTTTCCAACCTGAAGGGGCCCTCACCGGCGGGCACCAGCGCCCTGTCGCCGCGGATCACCTGCCGCGCGCCTCCCGGGCGCACCAGCACGAGCCCGTCGGCGTCCAGGGCGAGCAGCTCGTCGCCGAGCCTGAGCAGCAGCGGCGCGTCAGGGCCCGCAGACACCGCGGTACGGCCCTCGTGCACCCCTTCGAGGATCTCGCCGGGATGCGCGGCCAGCACCCACGTGGTGGGCTCGCCCGGCAGGCCGTCGGAGCCGTGCCGGTGGAAGTCGCTGCCGCCGATCACGATGACATCCTCGCGCCAGGCCTCGGCCCAGGCCAGCGGCGCGCCCCAGCGCCGGTCCCACCAGCCCGAGTGCCACACCTCGGCCACCCGCGGGCGCTCGGCGATGGGCTGCAGCCAGGCGCAGTCGCCGCCGAGCGGGTGGTTGACCGACATCAGGCCGCGCTCGCCCCAGGTGTCGGCGGGTTTCCTGAAGTCCACCCAGCCGACGTCGCCGAAGACGTTGGCGTGGCCTCTGTCGGTGGTCACCTCCTGCCCGGGGATCAGCGTGATCTCCCTGACCTTCGCCAGGTGGGGATGGTGGCTGACGGTGTTGTGGTCGGTGACGGCGAGGAAGTCGAGCCCCCTGCCGGCGGCCAGCGCCGCCAGCTCCTGGACGGTCAGCGCGCCGTCGCTGTGGACGGTGTGGGTGTGGAAGTCGCCCGCGTACCACCGCAGGCCCTCGACGTCGGGGATGTCCCGGCGCGGCGGCCTGGCGGCCTCGAGCGGCGCCTGCTCGGCGGGCGGATCGGGCGCGCGCGTGTGGACGCTCACCTCGAGGGAGAACTCCAGGCCCTCGGGCGGCACCCTGTGCAGCCGCAGCCACACCTGCCACGTCCCGCCCTCCAGCTCGCCCGGCAGGTAGCCGGGCGTGGCCCAGTCACGGGTGATCGTGTACTCGTCGCGCGCGCCGCCCGACCAGCCGCGAAAGCCGTACGACGAGGCGGCCCCGAGGTCGAGCACCCCCTTCGACCGGTCGTAGCCCAGTCTCACGGTCAGCCCCGCCGCCCCGCGAGGCACCTCGAAGGGCACCTCCCTCAGGATCTGCTCCAGGCGGTCGTCCAGGCTCCAGCGGCCCTGGATCAGGGTCATACGACGTTCCCATCCCGGTAGACCAGCGCCCTGCCGTCCTTGGGCACCGCGAATCCTTCCGCACCGAGCGGCGGCTCGCTGCCTTCCGGCACGACCACCTGGACGAGGGTGTCGTTGACCTCCAGCGTCACCAGATGGGCGGCGCCGAGATTCTCCATGATCGACACTCTGCCGCCGAAGGCGCCCTCGACGGGCTCGGCCGAGTAGGTCATGTACTCAGGACGCACGCCGTACACGATCTGCTCCCCCTCGCTCAGCCGCCCCTCGACCGAGGAGGGCACCGGCAGCTTGCACCCTGCCACCTCCAGCCTCTCTCCTCTGACCTGCCCGTCGAGCAGGTTCATCGGGGTGGAGCCGATGAAGGAGGCCACGAAGGTGTTGGCGGGGCGCTGGAAGACCTCGGCGGGGGTGCCGATCTGCCTGATGAGTCCGTTCTCCATGACCGCCATCCTGTCGGCCATGGCCAGCGCCTCGGCCTGGTCGTGGGTCACGAAGACGGTGGTGACGCCCAGCTCGCGCTGCAGCTTCTTCAGGAAGGTGCGCGCCTCCAGCCTGAGCCTGGCGTCCAGGTTCGACAGCGGCTCGTCGAACAGGAACGCCTGCGCCTGGGTGGCCATGACGCGGGCCAGGGCCACGCGCTGCTGCTGCCCTCCGGACAGCTGTCCGGGGCGGCGGTCCATGAGGTGCGCCAGTCCGAGCCGCTCGCCCACCTCGCGGGCCTTCTCCGCTCGCGCGGCCTTGGCCACCTTCTTGATGCGCAGCGGGTAGGCGATGTTGTCGGTGACGTCCATGTGCGGGAAGAGCGCGTAGTCCTGGAAGACCATCGCCACGTCACGCGCGCCGGGCTGGACGCCCGTGACGTCGCGGTCGCCGATGACGATCGCGCCGCCCGTGGCAGTCTCCAGGCCCGCGATCGTGCGCAGGAGCGTGGTCTTGCCGCAGCCGGAAGGGCCGAGCAGGGCGAAGAACTCGCCGTCGGGAATCTCCAGGTCCAGCGAGTCGAGCGCCTTCACGCCGCCGGGATAGACCTTGGTCAGGCCTTTGAGTTCGATAGCGGCCATCAGCGCTTGATCCCTCCGTGGAAGCGGAAGCCGTACTTCTTGCTGACGAACAGGTACATGAGGACCACAGGGACCGAGTACAGCAGGCCGAAGGTGGACAGCAGCGGCAGGTTGGCCTGCCCGCCCTCGGTGTAGAGGGTGAACATGATCACCGCGCCCGGCTGCTTCTCGATGTCGCTCAGCAACAGGTAGGGCATCAGGAAGTTGCCCCAGACGTTGGCGATCGCCCAGACGCCGATCGTGGCGAGGCCGGGCCGCACCAGTGGCACCACGACGTGGCCGACGATCTGCAGAGGGGAGGCGCCGAAGACGCGCGCCGACTCCTCGTAGGACTTGGGCGTGGAGTCCATGAAGTCCTTGAGCATGAAGATCGCCGCGGGCAGCAGGCCGCCGGTGAGGATGAGGATGAGGCCGAGCTGCGAGTCGATGAGGTTGAGCTCGACGGCCAGCTGGAACAGCGGCACCATCGCGGCCGTGCCCGTGATGATCGAGGACAGCAGCAGCAGCGCGTAGAGCAGCGCGTCGCGGCCGGGCATGCGCACCCGGCTGAGGGCGTAGGCGGCCAGCGCGGCCAGCAGCACCACCAGGACGGCGGTGCCCACGGCCAGCAGCAGCGAGTTGTAGAGCGAGCCGAGCGCGTAGGGGTGTTCGAGGATCGCCTGGAAGTTGGTGAACGTGAAGTCCGGCAGCGAGACCTCGTACGTCGGGTCGGAGGTGAAGGGCGCCGCGGCCAGCCACAGCAGCGGCACCGTGAAGAAGGCCATCAGCAGCGCGATCAGGGTGTAGAACCCGATCCTGCCGACGATGTGTCGGGTCATGACTTCCTCCTGAGCAGCCGGAGGTAGAACACGGCCACCACCAGGTTGATCAGCAGGATGATCGTGGAGACCGCCGCGCCGAATCCGAGCTCGCCGCCCCTCAGCGCCACGTTGTAGACGTGGACCGCCAGCACCTCCGACTTGTGGTCGGGCCCTCCCGCGGTGAGCAGGAACGGGGTGAAGTCGTTGAAGGTCCAGAGGCTGATCAGCAGCAGGTTGGTCAGGATGTGGCCCCTGATGTGCGGGAAGACCACGTCGCGCAGCTGCTGCCATCCCGACGCCCCCGCCAGGCGGGCGCTTTCGAGGTGCGAGGGTGGCACGTTCCCGAGGGCGGCGCCGTACAGCATCATCGAGAACGCGGTGCCGCGCCAGGTGTTGAAGATGATGATCGACAGCATCGGGTGGTCGAGCAGCCAGGCGAAGCCGGGGATGCCGAGCAGCGCGTTGAGCGTGCCGCCGTCACGGTCGAGCAGCGCGATCCACAGGAAGGAGACGACCGCGCCCGGCAGGATCCAGGCCAGGATGACCAGGCCCTCGACCACGCGCTTGAGCGGCCCCTGCCGATCGCGCAGCAGCCAGGCGATGGTGAAGCCGAGCACGACCTGGCCGATGACGGCCGAGCCGAGCACGAACTGGACGGTCAGCCAGGCGGAGTTCCAGAAGCCCTCGTCGGAGACGGCCTTGACGAAGTTGTCGAGACCGACGAACTGCGGTTCGGCCGCGGCCAGGCCGGTCAGCCGGTAGTTGGTCAGGCCCAGGTAGATGACCCACAGCGCGGGGAAGACCAGGAACACCGCGATGAGCGCCATCGCGGGGGCGATGAACGCGGCGGCTCTGGGTGTGCCCAGACCCGCCGCGTCCGCGCTGTAGCGGGCCTTAGGATGCGACGTTGCCTGCGCCACCGACGAGTCCTTCGAGCTTCGCCTGGTAGTCCGCCGCCGCCTGGTCGGGCGCCTTGCCGCTGACCACCTGGGCGGTGGCCTCCTGCAGCGCGGCCGAGACCTGCGGGTAGACGGCCAGCGGCGGCCGGTAGGCCGTCAGCGGGAGCACCTTCTCGGAGATGAACATCAGCAGTGGGTCGCCGGTGAGGATCTCCTTGTTGACGTCCGTACGCGGGGTGATGCGGACGTTCTGCTTGGTCTCCTCCTTCAGCGCCTCGGGCGAGAGGGTGAAGGCGGCCAGTTCGAAGGCCTCCTTCGGGTGCTTGCTGTTGGGGTTGATCGTGCGCAGGGCGCCGCCCGACATGCTGACGAAGTCCTGGCCGCGGATGCCCTTGCCCGGCTGGATGGCGGGGATCATCGCGAAGCCGACGACCTGGTCGCGGTCGGCCATCTTGGCCACGCCGTCCGTGGGGTTGACGACGCCGCGCCAGAAGTAGTCGCCCTCCATCAGGATGCCGATCTTGCCGTCGGCGAACTCTGCGAAGGACTTGTCACGACCCTTGGCCTCCTGCTGGAGCTTGGGGTCGCCGAGGCCGCTGCCGCCGTAGATCTGCTGGTAGAGGCCGAGGGCGTCCTTGAGCGGCTGGGAGGCGCCGCTCCACTTGCCGTCCTTGAAGATCTCGCCGCCCGCGCCCGCCAGCAGCGGCAGCACGCCCTGCATCGAGGTCGCCTCGCCCATGGCGGTGCCCGCGTTGATCTGGATCGGCGTGGGCACGCCCGCCGTCTTCAGCTTGTTGCCCGCGTCGATGACCTCCTGCCAGCTCTTCGGCTGCCAGTCGGCGGGCAGGCCCGCCTTCTGGAAGAGGGTCTTGTTGAAGTAGAGGACACGGCCGTCGGTGCCGATCGGCAGCGCGTACTTCTTGTCGTTGTAGGTGGTCAGCCCCTGGACGGCCTCGGGGATCTGCGACCAGCCCTCCCAGCTGTCGGTCTCCGCTCCCGCGACCTCCGACAGCGGCTTGATGTATCCAGCCTCGGCGAACTCGCCCGCCCAGATGCCGTCGATGTCGATGACGTCGGCGCCCTTCTTGGACTTGAGGTCGAGCGCGAGTTTGGTCTTGTACTGCTCGTCGTCGACGCCGCTCGGCACGAACTTGACCTTGACGTCCTTGCCCTTGGCCTTCTGCGCCGCCTCGAACTTGGGGATGACCCACTTGGCGATGTGGTCGGCCGCCGCCGCGTTCTTCCCTCCGGCGATGGCGTTCTGTGTGATCGTGAGCTCGATGGTGTCAGCGTCGGAGGACGACTGCCCGCATGCGGTGAGCGCCATTCCGGTCGCGGCGATGACCGCGACAGCGCCAATGGATCTTTTCACGCAACCCTCCGAGAGTGTCCGAAAAGCATGGGCCAATATGTCATGACAACCGCACGACGTAAAGACCTGGCAACATTCGCGAAACCTCAGTATTTTTGGTCATCCCTTTGTGGTGCCTCTGATGCGCCGCGTTCCTCCAGGGGGGAAGGCCATGGGCATGAAGCCATGGCGCGCGCTCGGGGTGATCGCGCTCATCGCCGTGGCCCTCTACTGTCTCTCGCTGGTGCGCACGGTCGCCATCTCGATCGTGCTCGGCGTCTTCCTCACCACGCTGCTGCTGCCGCCCGCGCGCCTGCTGCGCGCCCGTGGCATGGGCAGGGGCCTGTCGACCGCGATCGTGTGCGTGGGCGGCCTGGCGCTCCTGGTGGCCTTCTTCGCCCTGCTCGTGCCGCCCACGATCAACGGGCTGTCGCGGCTGCACGTCAGCGTGGGAACCGCGCTGGACGACCTGCACACGCTGGCCGCCCGCCTCGGCCTCGACGACGCGCGCCTGGCCGACATGCTCACCCAGGCCAGGACGTGGCTGGCCGAGCAGGGGCGGCAGATCGCCACGGGCGCCCTCGCGGGCGCCAAGACCGTCGGCGAGATCATCGTGGGCGCGGTTCTCGCGGTCATCCTGGCGATCTACTTCGTGCACGGAGGGGACCGGCTGTACGGCTGGCTCACCGACCTCGCGCCGCTGCGGGCCAGGCCGCGCATGAGGCGGACCGGCGAGGTGGTCTTCGACGTCGTGGGCCGCTACATCAGGGGCGTGGCGATCGTCGGCGTGGTGGACGGGTTCTTCATCGGGATCGCGCTGTGGATCCTCGGCGTGCCGATCGCGCTCCCGCTGGCGGTGCTCACCTTCGCGGGCGCGTTCCTGCCGGTGGTGGGCGCGTTCATGGCGGGCCTGCTGGCCGCGGTGGTGGCCTTCGTGGCCAAGGGCTGGCTGGTGGCGCTCGTCGTGGTGGCGGTCACGGTGCTGGTCCAGCAGATCGAGGGGCACGTGCTGGCCCCGCAGATCTACGGCAAGGCGCTCGACCTGCCGGGGGCGGTGATCCTGATCGCGATCACGCTCGGCAGCGTGCTGGCGGGGATCACCGGCGCGTTCCTGGCCGCCCCCGTGACCTCCGTCGTGGTGGCGCTGCTGCGCCACCGTCAGGGCGAGAGGGCCGTCTCCAGCTCGTGAACGACGGGGGTGACGGCGTCGAGGGTGACCGCCTCCCCACGGGACCGCGGGCGGCGTCCTCGGGGACGATGACGCGCATCCGCGGCGACGCGCGGGACAGGCTAGCCGACGAGCTCGGCGGCGACGATGGGAGGGACGGGGGTGTCGGCGGCGCGGACCAGGCGGGGGCCTGCGGGCCCGTAGACCTCGCGGGGCTCGGGGAAGGCGGCCAGCAGCACGAGGTAGAGCACGGCGGCGATCGCCAGGCCCACGGGCAGCGAGATGTCCACTCCGCCCGCCAGGTCGCCCAGCGGCCCCACGAACTGGCCCGGCAGGTTGACGAACAGGATGGCCACGACCGCGGAGACGAGCCAGGCCGTCATGCCCCGCCAGTTCCAGCCGTGGGTGAACCAGTAGCGGCCCCCGCGCTGGCGGCGGTTGAAGACCTGCAGCGCCTCGGCGTCGTACCAGCCGCGCCTGGTGAGGTAACCGAGCATCATGATGACCATCCACGGCGCGGTGCAGGTGATGATCAGCGTGGCGAAGGTGGAGATGCTCTGGGTCAGGTTCGCGGCGAAACGGCCGACGAAGATGAAGACGATCGACAGCGTGCCGATGAAGATCGTCGCCTGGACCCTGGAGAAGCGGGGGAAGACGCTGGAGAAGTCGAGGCCGGTGCCGTACAGCGCGGTGGTGCCCGTGGACATGCCGCCGATCAGCGCGATGAGGCAGACGGGGACGAAGTACCAGCCCGGCGAGATGGCCAGCAGGCCGCCCACGTAGTTGGGCGCGGCGGGGTCGACGTACTTGGCGGCCTTGGTGGCGATGATCGAGGCGGTGGTCAGGCCGAACAGGAACGGCAGGAAGGTGGCGATCTGCGACAGGAACGCGGCGGCCAGCACCCTGGAGCGCGGCGTCCGCGCGGGGATGTAACGCGACCAGTCGCCGAGGAAGGCGCCGAAGGAGACCGGGTTGGACAGCACGATCAGCGCGGCGCCGATGAAGGAGGGCCAGAACAGCGGGTCGCCGGCCGCCAGCGTGCCCGCGTAGGAGGGGTCGAAGTCGCCGGCGAAGGCGAAGACGCCGAGGACGAACAGCAGCGAGGCCGCCAGGACCGCGATCTTGTTGACGAAGAGCATGAAGCGGAAGCCGTAGACGCAGACCACGAGCACCAGGACGGCGAAGAGCGCGTAGGCCACGCCGTAGGTGACGTCGCTCTCCTGGAGGCCCACCAGCCGGTGCGCCCCGCCGACCAGCGCGTCGCCCGAGGACCACACCGAGATGGAGAAGAAGGCGATGGCGGTGAGCAGTGACAGGAACGAGCCGACGATCCTGCCGTGGACGCCGAGGTGCGCCGAGGAGGAGACGGCGTTGTTCGTGCCGTTGAGCGGGCCGAACAGCGACAGCGGAGCCAGGATCAGCGCGCCCACCACCAGGCCGAGCATGGTCGCGGTCACCCCCTGCCAGAACGACAGGCCGAACAGGATGGGGAAGGCGCCGAGCACGCAGGTGGCGAAGGTGTTCGCGCCGCCGAAGGCGAGCCTGAACAGGTCGATCGGCCGGGCGCTGCGGTCGGCGTCGGGAATGCGCTCGACGCCGTAGGTCTCGATCTTCACGGCTTTTCCTTCAGTGCGAGCAGGCTGACCAGGTCGTAGGCGACGTGGGAGGCGGCGATGGAGGTGATCTCGGCGTGGTCGTAGGCGGGGGCCACCTCCACCACGTCGGCGCCGACCAGGTTCGCACCGGCCATGCCGCGCAGGATCTCCAGCAGCTCCCGGCTGGTCAGCCCGCCCGCCTCGGGGGTTCCGGTGCCGGGGGCGTGGGCGGGGTCGAGCACGTCGATGTCGACGGAGATGTAGAGCGGGCGGTCGCCGATCCGCTGGCGCAGCGCGTCGACCACCTCGTCCACGCCCATCCGCATGACGTCGCGCGAGGTCAGGATGCCGAAGCCGAGCCTGCGGTCCTCCTCGAGGTCGCGCCTGCCGTACAGGGGGCCGCGGATGCCGACGTGGCTGAGCGCCTCGGTGTCGAGGATGCCCTCCTCGACGGCCCTGCGGAAGGGCGTGCCGTGGGTGTACTCGGCGCCGAAGTAGGTGTCCCAGGTGTCGAGGTGCGCGTCGAAGTGCAGCAGCGCCACCGGCCCGTGCTTGGCGGCGACGGCGCGCAGCAGCGGCAGCGCGATCGTGTGGTCGCCGCCGATGGTGACCAGCCTGCTGTCGAACGCGGCGGCCGCGTCCTGGAGGGTCTCGACGGCCTCGCCGATGTTGAACGGGTTGCAGGCGATGTCGCCCGCGTCCGCGACCTGCAGCCTCTCGAAGGGCGACACGTCCAGGCCAGGGTTGTACGGCCGCAGCAGCCGCGAGGCCTCCCTGACCGCCGAGGGGCCGAACCTCGCCCCAGGCCGGTAGGAGACGCCGCTGTCGAACGGCACACCCACCAGGGCGACGTCCGCGTGCTCGACCTCGTCGAGCCTCGGCAGGCGGGCGAAAGTGGCGAATCCCGCGAAGCGCGGCGTCCTGGAGGAGTCGACGGGTCCCCTGGGCTGCTGAGTCATGGGCACGAGTCTGCGTCGTCGCGGCGAAGGCGACAATTGTGCAGGTCACAAAGGTGTACGTACGCTTTGTGTGTGGCCACAAAGGTGTCCGTCGAGGATCTTCTCCGCTCCCCCGCGCTGCAGCTGCGCCTGCTCGCGGGACAAGCGGGTCTGTCACGCTCCGTCTCGTGGGCGCACGTCAGCGAGCTGGACGACCCGACACCCTGGCTGCTGGGCGCCGAGGTCATCATGACCACGGGCATCGGCGTGCCGCACTCGGCCGCCAGGCAGCGGGCCTACCTGGAGCGGCTCGACGACGCCGGCGTCTCGGCGCTGGCGCTGTCGGCGCAGCTGCACGTGCCCCCGCTGCGCAGGGCCTTCTTCGAGGCGGCCGAGGAGCGCGGCATGCCGGTGCTGGAGGTGCCGCTGGCCGTGCCGTTCATCGCGATCGCGCAGGAGGTGGCGGCGGCCGTCCAGGAGGACGCGAGGCAGCGGCTCGGCGCGCAGCTGCAGGTGTTCGGGGCGCTGCGCTGGCTGGCGGCCGAGGACCTCGACCACGCCACGCTGTTCAGGCGGCTGGAGCGGCTGAGCGGCTACGAGGTCTTCCTCTGCACGCCACAGGGGCGCCCGCTGCTGCCCGGCGTGCCCGTGCCCTCGGTGGACGTGCTGCCGGCCGTACCCGAGGCTCCACCCACCATTCCCGGCGGCTTCGTGCTGCCGGTGCCCGCGCCCGGCGGTCCCGCCGGCTTCCTGGTGGCCTTCGAGCGTGAGGGCGCGCGGCCCGCTGGGCTCGCCGTCGTCCAGCACATCGCGACCGTGGCCGCGCTGCAGGTGGCCATGGTCAGGCACGAGCGTGAGACGCTGCGCCGCGAGGGGGCCGAGACCCTCTCCGAGCTGCTGCAGGACGTGCTCGACCCGGCCGCGGCCAGGCGGCGGCTGGCCAGGATGGGGCTCGAGTCGCCGATCGCGCTGCTGGCCGTACGCCAGGTCGGCGACGACGCGCTGCGCCGCGCGCTCGACGGCAGGCCGCACCTCATGCTGCGCCGCGGAGACGACCACTACGTCCTCGGCTCCCCCTCCCTCGCCACGGCCGTCGCCGCGATCCAGGGCGTGGCGGCGGGGGTCTCCAGGCCCTTCGTCTCGGGCGAGCCGCTGCGCGTGGCGCAGCGGGAGGCGGTGTGGGCCGCGGCCAGGGCAGCCGAGTCGGGAAGGGCGCTGGTCCACTACGGCGACGACACCACGGGCCGCTGGCTGCAGGACGACCCCTGGGTGCTGACGGCGCTGGTGGAACACGTGCTCGGCGCGGTGCTCGCCTACGACTCCGCGCACGGCTCCCAGCTGCTCACCTCGGCGCGCACCTGGATGGAGCGCGACAGGCGCACCGAGGACGCCGCGGCGGCCCTGCACGTCCACCCGAACACCCTCGCCTACAGGCTGCGGCGCTTCGCCGAGCTGACCGGACGCGACCTGTCCTCCAGCGCCGCCTTCGCCGAGGTCTGGCTCGCCATCCGCGCCGCCCACCAGCTCGGCCTGCAGGACTGATCGTCGCCGGTAGCGCCGGTGGGCCCCGACCGTGCAGGATGGGGGGCCATGCGGCTGGTGAACGTGAGCTACAGCTACCGAAGGCGCGCTCCCACGGTGCTGCGCGGCGTCGAGATGGCTCTGGCCCCTGGCGACGTCGCCGAGGTCGTCGGTGCGAACGGCGCGGGCAAGTCCACCCTGCTGCGCCTGATGGCGGGGCTCGCCCGGCCGACCGCCGGCACGATCTCGGGCCGCCCCGTCGTGGTCGGCTTCGCTCCTGACCGCTTCCCCGCCGAACAGCCCTTCACCGTCACCGCCTACCTCACCCACCAGGCCAGGATCAGACGGGCCCGCTTCGAGCCGTGGATCGACAGGCTCGGCATGGCGCTCCTCATGAACGAGCGGCTGCGCGACCTGTCCAAGGGCAGCGCGCACAAGGTCGGCCTCGTCCAGGCGCTGATGGCCGAGCCCGGCCTGCTCGTGCTGGACGAGCCGTTCGCGGGGCTGGACGCCGACACCAGGGCGGAGCTGCCCGCCATCGTGACCGAGGTCGCGGGCAGGGGCGGCATGGTCGTGGTGAGCGACCACCAGGGCGGCCTGCGCGGCCTGCCCTCGGTGCGCCGCTGGGCCGTCCTCGACGGCGAGGTGAAGGAGAGCACGGGGAGCACCCCGCCCGTGACGGCCGCGCCCCCCGCGGACGTCGTCGTGACGGTGCCCGCCGACGAGGTGCCCGCGTTCATGGCCAGGATGCGCGGCGACGGCTACCAGGCCAGAGAGCTGGATCGCGCATGATCGCTCTGACCCTCTTCAGGCTCGCCGCGTTCGCCAGGTCGCATCGCGTCGTCAGGGCCCTGCTGCCCGTCCTGGTGCTGCTCGCGCTGGCCTACGGCGTCAGGGCCCCGCTCGGTCAGGAGGTCACCGCCCTGACCGACACCGCTGTCCTGCTGGTGCCGCTCCTGGCCTGGTCGGCCAGGAGCCTGCTCGACACCGAGCCAGACCAGCAGCGCGCGATCTCCGCCACGGCGGTGGGGTCGCCGTCGAGGGAGGTGGCCGCGGGGCTGCTCGCCGCGCTGGTGGTGACCTCGGCCTTCGCCGCGCTGGCGGTGGTGTGGGGGCTGCTGCTCGGCGTCTCGGAGCTCCCCTCGCGAGGGGAGCTGGCGGCGGCGATCGCGCTGCACGCGCTGTCGGCGCTGGCGGGCACCGCGCTCGGGGCGCTCACCAGCCGCCCCATCCTGCCCTCGCCCGCGCTGTCGATCATGATGCTGGTGCTGGGCTTCATGGCGATGCTGCTGGTCAGCCTCTCCCCCGCCGCCTGGCTGACGGTGCCGCTGGGCGGCTGGATGCGCGCGGCCGCCGACGGGCTGCTGACCGAAGGCCTGCCGTGGCTGGCCGTTCCCTCGCTGCTGTGGCCGCTGCTCGGCCTGGCCGCCTACACCAGGCTGCGCCGCGCCCGGCCGTGAAAGCCTATTCGGCGGCGGCGAGCTGGCCGCAGGCGCCGTCGATCTCGCGGCCACGGGTGTCGCGGACGGTCACCGGCACCCCGTGCAGCTCGAGCCGCCGCACGAACGCCCGCTCGTCCTCGGGCCTCGAAGCGGTCCACTTCGAGCCAGGCGTCGGGTTGAGCGGGATCAGGTTGACGTGCACCAGCTTGTTCTTCACCAGCTTGCCGAGCAGGTCGGCCCGCCACTCCTGGTCGTTGATGTCCTTGATCAGCGCGTACTCGATGGAGACCCTGCGCTTGGTCTTGGCCGCGTACGCCCACGCCGCGTCGAGCACCTCGCGCACCTTCCACCGGGTGTTGATCGGCACCAGGGTGTCGCGCAGCTCGTCGTCGGGCGCGTGCAGCGACAGGGCGAGCGTGACGGGCAGACCCTCGTCGGCGAGCTTGCCGATCGCCGGGACCAGCCCGACCGTGGAGACCGTGACGCCGCGCGCGGAGATGCCGAGCCCCTCGGGGGCGGGGTCGGTGAGGCGGCGGACCGCCCCGATCACCGCCTTGTAGTTGGCCAGCGGCTCGCCCATGCCCATGAAGACGACGTTGCTGACCCTGCCGGGCCCGCCGGGCACCTCACCGGCGGCCAGCGCCCTCGCCCCCGAGACCACCTGCTCGACGATCTCGGCCGTGGACATGTTGCGCGTCAGACCCGCCTGGCCCGTGGCGCAGAACGGGCAGTTCATGCCGCAGCCCGCCTGGGAGGACACGCACATCGTGACCCTGTCGGGGTAGCGCATCAGCACCGACTCCACCAGCGCGCCGTCGAACAGCCGCCACAGCGTCTTGCGCGTGGTGCCCGCGTCGGTGCTCATCTCCCTCACGGAGGTGAGCAGCGGGGGCAGCAACACCGACAGCTTCTCGCGGGCCGCGGCGGGCAGGTCGGTCATGGAGGCGACGTCGGTGGTCAGATGCGAGAAATAGTGGCGTGAGAGCTGGTCGGCGCGGAAGGGCTTCTCGCCGAGCTCGGCGATGGCGGCACGGCGTTCGGGCATCGTGAGGTCCGCCAGGTGCCTCGCGGGCTTGGCCCGCCGCGGTGCGGCGAACTGCAGCAACGGGCGCTCGGTCTTCTCGGCGGTCATGAGCCCTCTCTTTGATCTAAAGTCCAGATGTATGGCGATATACCGGTCGTCTGGCGAGGGGCAAACCGAGGTCGTCCTCACCGATGGGAACCCTTACGGGAGCCGCACTCTGGTGGTCGAACGCGACGAAGCGTCGTCGGTAGCTTACCTGTGCTCACCGGGCGGCGAGGTGCACGGAGCCGTCTGGCTGGCCAACCACCTGACCGCCCCCGAGGTGGTCGACCTGGCCAGGCTGAACGCCGGCGCGCCGCCGCTCATGCCCAGGCCCAACACCCGCCATCCCGAGGGACGGCACGCGCTGGGCCAGTTGACCACGCTGTGGTTCGAGGAGGGCGACGGCGTCGCCCTGTATGAGAACGACGAGCTGCTGGCGGTCATTCCTGGCTGGGCCGACATGAGCAGGGGCATGCCCGGCTACGCGCGCGACGCGATCGGCGAGACACCGTTCGCCTGGGCGCTGCCCGAGGCGCTCGAGGGGTTACAGCCCAGGCTCACCCACGCGAGGGCCTACTGGCAGTGGCGCAACAGCGAGGGCTCATGGGCCTCCTTCCAGCAGTTCGTGATGGGCCACCTCGACCGCACCGTCGGCCCCGCGGGCCGCTACTGGGACGCCAGCGGCGAACGGCTGCCGACGGTCGGCATCACCGAGCGCCCGCCGTACGGCAAGCGAGGCTTCACGATCCTGTCGACGGTCGGCATGAGCTGCCAGCGCATGCCCACGGTCGAGCAGTGGATCGACAGGCCACGCGCCTACGCCAGGATCGAGCTGGCGGTGGCCACCCACGGCGACCCGCGCGAGGCGGCGCTGCTGCTGGTGTGGCTGGCGCAGTACCCATGGCACTCGGTGACGTGGCTGGGGCACGGGCACACCGCCAAGTGGTACCACGAGCCCTCGACCTTTCCGCTGGGCGGGCAGTACGACGGGGTGATCATGCTCGCGGACGCCAACGACAAGCCCGACATGTCAGGGTTCGGGTTCGGCGGCGAGGCGGTTCGATGGCTCTGGCTGGAACCATGGAACGGCGAGGCGTGATCACCTAACATGCCGGACATGACCGACCTCCAGATCGACACCACCTCCCCCAGCGTGGCACGCATCTACGACTACTGGCTGGGCGGCAAGGACAACTTCGCGGTCGACAGGCAGGCCGCCGAGCAGCTGCTCAAGCTGGTCCCCGACGCCGTGGAGATGTGCCGCGACAACCGCGCCTTCCTGCGCAGGTCCGTCGAGCACCTGGCGGCCTCGGGCATCAGGCAGTTCCTCGACATCGGCAGCGGCCTGCCCACGCAGGAGAACGTCCACGAGGTGGCCATGCGCGTGGCCCCCGACTCGCGTGTCGTCTACGTCGACAACGACCCGATCGTGCTCGTCCACGGCAGGGCGCTGCTGGCCACCCACGAGAACACCACCGTCATCGAGGGCGACCTGCGCGAACCGGAGGCGATCGTGGCGGCCGCGGGCGCGCACCTCGACTTCGAGCAGCCGGTGGCTGTCCTGCTGCTGTCGATCGCGCACTTCGTCATCGACGACGAGGAGCTGGCCAGGATCATGGCGAGCCTGCGCGCGGCCGTGCGTCCCGGCGGCTACATCGTGATGTCGCACGCCTTCGCCGGCGAGCGCACGGGGGACGACACTGTCGAGGCGGTCCAGGAGGTCTACGCCAAGTCCGCGCCCGGCGGCCTCACCCCGCGCACCCGCGCCCAGATCAGCGCGCTGTTCGAGGGGATGGAGCTGCAGGAGCCGCACCTGGTGCCGGTCAACGCCTGGCGCACCGACCAGCGGCCCGACTTCTCCAAGCCGAGCACCATCGGCGTCGTCGCGAAGGCGGTCTAGCCGACCTCGCGGGAGCGGTGAAGCCGGTCGCGGGAGCCGGACCAGTCGTCGCGGAAGGCGGTGAAGCCGGTCGCGGGAGCCGGACCAGTCGTCGCGGAAGGCGGTGAAGCCGGTCGCGGGAGCCGGACCAGTCGTCGCGGAAGGCGGTCAGGCCGGTCGCGGGAGCCGGTCCGGAGCCAGGGCCGCCTAGAAGAACAGCGACAGCAGGAGCCACACCGGGATCAGCGTCGCCACGAGCGAGTCGAGCCTGTCCATCAGCCCGCCGTGGCCCGGCAGCAGCGTGCCCATGTCCTTGATGCCGAGATCACGCTTGATCATCGACTCGACCAGGTCGCCCAGCGTGGCCATGATCGCCGCCAGCACGCCGATCAGCGCGCCCTGCCAGATCTGACCGTCCATCAGCCAGACCACCAGCCAGGCCCCCACGGCCGTGCACGCGATCACCGAGCCCGCGAAGCCCTCCCAGGTCTTCTTCGGGCTGATGATCGACATCTTGTGCCTGCCGAACAGGACGCCCGCGAAGTAGCCGCCGATGTCGCTGCTGACCGTGACCGCGATGAAGATCAGCACCCGGAAGTGGCCGTCGGGCTCGGCAAGCAGCAGCGGCACGAACCCGGCCAGCAGCGGCGGATAGGCCAGCGCGAAGACCGAGGCCGTGGCGTCACGGACGTAGCCGTCCTGCCCGCCGTCGAACATCCGCCACAGCAGCAGCGCGAAGAGGAAGACGACGAACGTGCCCACCAGCCAGCTCGCACCGCCCCAGTAGGCGCCGCCCTGCATCACGGCCGTCGCCACCAGCACGGGGATCAACGGCACCCTGATGCCTCTGGTGGCCAGCGCCTGCACCACCTCGGCCGCTCCGACACCCACGGCGACCGCGACGACAGGGAGGAAGAGCTCCTTGATCGTCAGGAGGGAGATGATGACCAGCGCGCCCAGCCCCGCGCCCACCGCGATCGCGGCGGGCAGGTTCCTGCCGGCACGGCTGCCCGCCGTACGTTCTTCCACAGACTCTCCAACTCAGCGGTCAGACCGCCACGAGCCGTCTGATGCTTGATCTAATGGGAAACGTCTCAGACGTACTGCCGCTACGGTGGGGAGGCAGTCTGACGAACGTCTCCTGTTAGTAAGCCACGGCCCCCGCATCAAGCGAGGGCCGTGCGGAAGCGACCGACCGCTCAGACCTCGAGCAGCTCGGCTTCCTTCTGCTTGAGCAGCTCGTCGATCTTGGCGACGTGCTTCTGGGTGAGGTCGTCGAGCTCCTTCTCGGCGCGACGGACCTCGTCCTCTCCCGCCTCGCCGTCCTTGACCATCTTGTCGAGGGTCTCCTTGGCGGAGCGGCGGATGTTGCGGATGGAGACCTTGGCCTGCTCACCCTTGTTGCGCGCGACCTTGACGTACTCCTTGCGGCGCTCCTCCGAGAGCTCGGGGAAGTTGACGCGGATCACCGAGCCGTCGTTGCCGGGGTTGACGCCGAGGTCGGAGTCGCGGATCGCCTTCTCGATCGCCGCCATCGAGCCCTTGTCATAGGGCTGGATGAGGATCATGCGGGCCTCGGGAACATGGAACGAGGCCAGCTGCTGGATCGGGGTCGGCGAACCGTAGTACTCGGCGTTGATCTTGTTGAACATCGACGGGGTGACGCGACCCGTCCGGATGCTCGCGAAGTCCTCCTTCGCGACCGAGACGGCCTTGTCCATCTTTTCCTCGGCTTCGAGGAGAGTTTCGTCGATCACAGCGGCTCCCTGTCTATTGGTCGCTCACCTTACTCACGCGCTTCGTGGTCCCTCCTCCGTCGGGGCCACTCCGCTCGCTGGTCAGGCTCGCTCCCTATTTCCCTGCCGGACTCACCAGCGTGCCGATCTTCTCACCGCGGACCGCGCGCAGGATGTTGCCCTCACCCATCAGGTCGAAGACCACGATGGGCAGTTCGTTCTCCTTGCACAGGCTGATCGCGGTCTGGTCCATGACGGCGAGGTCGCGTACGAGAACCTCCGCGTAGTCGAGGTGGTCGAAACGGACCGCGTCGGGGTTCTTGCGCGGGTCGGAGTCGTAGACCCCGTCCACCTGAGTGCCCTTGAGCAGCGCCTCCGCGCCGACTTCGAGCGCGCGCTGGGCGGCGCAGGTGTCGGTGGAGAAGTAGGGGATGCCGAGGGCCCGCGCCGAAGATGACCACGCGCCCCTTCTCCAGGTGCCTGATGGCACGGCGCGGCAGGAACGGCTCGGCGACCTGCTGCATGGTGATGGCGGTCTGCACGCGGGTCTCGATGCCGCGCTTCTCAAGGAAGTCCTGGAGCGCCAGGCAGTTGATCACCGTGCCCAGCATGCCCATGTAGTCGCCTCTGCCACGGTCGAGACCGCCGGCGGACAGGGCGGCGCCGCGGAACATGTTCCCGCCGCCCACCACGACCGCCACCTGAACGCCCTCACGGACGGCTTCGGCGATGGAGTCGGCCACATGCCCGACCACGCCTGGATCGATGCCCATCGGCTCGCCGCCGGCGAAAGCCTCGCCTGACAGCTTGAGCATGACCCTCTTGTACGACGAAGCCGCCGGCGTGACGGGCTCCTTGTTCTCCTGCACGGCGGCGGCCTCCTCGGGTGGTGTTTCCAGTAAAGCTGTCATCGTGGTGGGAGGCGACTGACACCCCCCACCAACGAGACTAAGCCTGGCCGACCTTGAATCGGACGAAGGCGAGCACCTCGACGCCGTTCTCCTCGGCGTACTTGGCGATCGACTTCTTGTTGTCCTTGACGAAGGCCTGCTGCAGCAGGGTGAAGTCCTTGTACCAGCCGTTGACGCGACCCTCGACGATCTTGGCGATCGCGGCCTCGGGCTTGCCCTCGTCGCGCGTCATCTCCTCGAAGAGCGCGCGCTCCTTCTCGACGACGTCGGCGGGAACGGCCTCGGCGTTGAGGTACTTCGGCGCCATCGCCGCGGCGTGCTGCGCGATGTCCTTGGCGACGTCGGCGTTGGGCTTGTCGAGCTGCACCAGCACGCCGACCGCCGGCGGGAGCTGCGGGTCGGTCTTGTGCATGTAGGCGCCGATGTAGCCGCCCTCGAGGACCGCGAAGCGGCGGATCTCGATCTTCTCACCCAGCGCGGCGTTGGCCTCGTCGAGGTGCTCCTTGACGGACTTGCCGTCGAGGGAGGAGGCGAGCAGGGTGTCGACGTCGCCGGGCCTGGTGGCCAGGATGTGCTCGACGACCTGCGCGGCCAGCTCCTGGAAGCGCTCGCCCTTGGCGACGAAGTCGGTCTCGCAGTTGAGCTCGAGCAGCGCGGCGGCGGACTCGCCGTCCTGCTTGACGGCGACCAGGCCGTTGGAGGCGGTGCGCGCCTCACGCTTGCCGACGTCCTTGGCGCCCTTGAGGCGCAGGATCTCGACGGCGCGGTCGAAGTCGCCCTCGGACTCCTCCAGCGCCTTCTTGCAGTCCATCATGCCGGCGGCGGTCAGCTCGCGAAGCCGCTTGACATCGGCCATGTTCACGGAAGCCATGTGCATTTCCTCGTGGGATCGGTCGTGGATCGGGTGTGCACCCGAAAAGCCTCAGTGCCGGTGCGACCGGCGTGGGTACGGCTCGCACGCGTGGCGCGAGCCGTACCAGCGCATGCCCTTAGGCCTGCTCGGTCTCGCCCTCGGCCTTGGCCTCGGTCTCAGCCTCGACACCGGCCTCGGCCTCGGCCGGAGCGGCCTCGGTCTCGGCGGTGACCTCAGCGTCGTCCTCGGCGACGGCCTCAGCCGCGACCTCGGCCTCCTCGGCCTTCTGCTCGCCCGAGCCCTGCTCGATGAGCTCGCGCTCCCACTCGGCCAGCGGCTCGGCGGCGGCGGGCTTCTCGTCGCCGCGAGCGGCGCCGGAGCGGGCCATGAGACCGGCGGCGACACCGTCGGCGACGACGCGGGTCAGCAGACCGACGGCGCGGATGGCGTCGTCGTTACCCGGGATCGGGTAGTCGACCTCGTCGGGGTCGCAGTTGGTGTCGAGGATCGCGACGACCGGGATGCCGAGCTTCTTGGCCTCGGAGATCGCGATGTGCTCCTTCTTGGTGTCGACGATCCACACCGCGCTGGGCACGCGGCCCATGTCGCGGATGCCGCCGAGCGTGCGCTCGAGCTTCTCCTTCTCGCGGCGGCGCATGAGGAGCTCCTTCTTGGTGAGCCCCGAAGCGGCCACGTTGTCGAAGTCGAGCTCCTCGAGCTCCTTCAGACGCTGGAGCCTCTTGTGCACGGTGGAGAAGTTGGTGAGCATGCCACCCAGCCAGCGCTGGTTGACATACGGCATGCCGACGCGGCCTGCCTGCTCGGCGATGGCCTCCTGAGCCTGCTTCTTCGTGCCGATGAACAGGATGGTGCCGCCGTGGGCGACCGTCTCCTTGACGAAGTCGTAGGCGCGGTCGATGAACGACAGCGACTTCTGCAGGTCGATGATGTAGATGCCATTGCGCTCGGTGAAGATGAAGCGCTTCATCTTCGGGTTCCACCGGCGGGTCTGGTGGCCGAAGTGAACACCGCTCTCGAGGAGCTGTCGCATGGTGACGACGGGGGCCATGTGCTGGTCCTCCAGTTTCTCGGTTGTGCCGCGGCAGCCGTACGGCCTGCCGCCCTGATGCCCCGCACCCGTTCCTGCCGGCCTTGCGGCCGGACCGAGGGAACGGTTTGCGACGGGGCATGCGAAGTCGGCCTGTCACTGACAGGCCACCGAAAAGCATACCTCCAGAGGAGGCCCGGCCTGACCGTCATGCCTGGCACGGCCGTCTGACTGGCGGAGGGTTCCGCGCACGTCAGCCCGCGTCGTGGTCCTCGGTCGGCAGGGCCCGGCCTCGGCGGGTCGACGAGCGGGAACAGGGATGTGTGCGTCACGACCTCGCGGGCGCCTTCGGGCGGGTCGGTCCTGCGCAGGGTGAGGTAGGGCTCGATGAGCTGCTCCATCCGGTCACGCAGCTCGGCCGCCTCGGCGGCGGTCATCATCAGGTAGGCCCGTCGCCAGTTCGAGACGTCACGCCACTCCTGCGGCTCGGTGTCGAGCGCGGCCATCCCCCGCCTGATCTCGCGCTGGCTGTCGGCCAGGATCATGTCGACCAGCAGTTGCTTGGCCTCCTTGACCATGGGCTCGTCCTGGGGCTCCCTCTCGATGGAGACGCCCTCCTTCACCGCCTGCCAGACCCTCTCCCTTCCGTCGCCTCGCGGCGGCGCGTCCTCCACGAAGCCGTACTTCGCGAGCATCCGCAGGTGGTAGCTGGCGGCGCTGGGCGTGACCCCGACGACCTCGGCCAGCTCGGTGGCGGTCGCGGCGGGCTGCCGTCCCAAAAAGTTGATCATGGCGAGCCTGGCCGGGTGGGCCAGCGCCCGCATGGCTTTGGGATCGCTCAGCGGCTTGCGGCTGTCGTGGCTCACGACAGAAACCTACCTGAAGGGTTGCCTTCAGAGTTATGAAGGATTACTTTCACAACTATGAAGCAAATCCTTCAGGATTCCCTTCCCCTTCGCAGACAGCGCGACTACCGCCTCCTCTGGACCGCCAGGACGGTCTCCATCACCGGCTCGGAGGTCTCCAAGCTGGCCGTCCCGCTGACCGCCGTGACCCTGCTGGCCGCCTCACCCGCGCAGATGGGCGTCCTGACCGCGCTGGCCTTCGTGCCCGCGCTGCTGTTCGGCCTGCACGCGGGCGCCCTGGCCGACAGACTCGGCCGGCACCGCCCGCTGATGATCGCCTGCGAACTCGTCTCCGCCTTCGCGGCTCTGATGGTGCCCCTCGCCTGGTTCGCCGGGGTCCTGAGCGTCCCGCTGCTGGCCGCCGTCGCCCTCGTCATCGGTACGGCCGGCGTCGTCTTCAAGGCGGCCAACTTCCCCCACCTGGCCGCGGTCGTCCCCGCCGGACAGCGGACGGAGGCGATGGCCGGCTTCCACGCCTCCTACTCCGTCGCCTCGATCGCGGGGCCAGGCCTCGCGGGAGCGCTGGTGCAGATGCTCACCGCGCCGCTTGCCGTCCTGATGGAGGCGCTGTCGTTCCTGGCCTCGGCGCTGATGCTGCGCGCCATCCGCACCCACGACGACCACGAGCCGAGCCGGTCACGCGGCATGTGGCGCGACATCGTCGAAGGGCTGCGCGTCAGCCTCACCCAGCCCGTGCTGCGCGCCATCCTCGGCGCGGGCGTGACCCTGAACTTCTTCGCGATGGCCTACATCGCCATCGCCATCCTCTACATGCTGCAGGTCCTGCACCTCCCGCAGGGCGTGATCGGCGCGCTCACCGCGGTGTCCGGCGTAGGCGGGCTGATCGGCGCGTGGGCGACCACCAGGCTCGTCAAGCGGTACGGCGAGGACAGGGTGATGGTCTACGCGATCCTGCTCTTCCCCGTGGACATGCTCACGGTGGGCCTGGTGCGCGGGCCGCTCTGGGTCACGATCCCCATCATGGCCACGACAGGACTGCTCATCGGCGCCACGGTCATCGCCTTCGCCACCTGCATGAACGTCGTCGCCATGCGGGAGGCGCCGGCCGAGGTGATGGGCCGCGTCAACGCCACGATGACCTTCGCCATCCAGGGGGTACTGGCCCTCGGCGGTCTGTTCGGCGGGCTGCTGGCCGAGGTGGTGGGGCTGCGCGCGGTCGTCCTGGTCTGCGCGGCCGGCACGTCCCTCGCGATCTTCTGGATCTGGGGCTCTCCGCTGCGCCCCCGGCGCAGGCGCGGCGCGGCCGAAGGCGAGGACGCCGATCCGGTGCGAAGCAGGGCGCTGAGGGAACTCGCCTTCACCAAGATCCGCACCGTCTAGGCATGCTCTTCGTCCTCGCCGCCCGTCCTCCAGAGCGGCGCTATCCGACCCCGCTCGCGCGCTGCGCGTTGTCCCGCCACACGGGCAGGTCGGCGCCCTGGCGTGGCGGCGGGCTCGTCCACCCGGGCCTCCTGCCGCCGATCCGTCCGGGCGGCAGCACGTACGTCAGCCGTCCGAAGTCGCTGTCCATCTCACCCAGCGACCCCGTGGCCTCCAGCCGGTCGGCGGGTTCGGGTTCGCCTCTGCCCAGCTCGTCCAGCCACTGCGCGGTCCTCGCCAGGCTCAGCCGTACCCGCCAGGACCCGCCCTCCGCCCGCCGCCTCAGCAACGCCGCGATCGCCCCGAAGGCCGCCAGGTATCCCGTCGCATGGTCCAGCACCTGGGCGGGGAGCGGGCGCGGCGGATCTCCGCCCGCGATGCCCGTCGCCATCTGGACCAGGCTGTCGAACCCGCGCCCTCCCGTCGGACCGTAGGCGGTGATGTCCACGCTCACCAGCCCCTGCGTGCGCTCGGCCAGCTCGTCCACGATCCCCAGCGCGCCCGGTCTCACGGCCCTGACGACCACGTCGGCGGACCCGACCAGGTCCGCGAGCACCCGCCGTCCCTCGGACGAACGCAGGTCGAGATGGCACGACCGCTTCCCGAAGGCCGTGCTGATCACCAGCCCGGGAACCTCGGGCAGGTCGGGCGCCCCCACCTTGAGCACGTCCGCCCCGTAGGCGGCCATCGTCCTGGTGGCCACCGGCCCGGCGATCACCCTGGTGAGATCGAGCACCCGCACCCCGTCCAGAGCCCTCCCTCCCTCTCGCCCCGCCCGGCCTCCTCCGAGGGGCCACCCGTGAGGAGATCCGCCGCCTCCCGGCACACGGGTCACCTCGACGAGCGGCGTCCCGGCGACAGTGCGCGCCCGCGGGTCCTCACGCCACTCCTGCGGCGTCCGCAGCGCCGCGGCGCACCCGTTCCGCTCGGTCACCCTCCGCTCGACCTCCAGCGCCGTACGGCTCGCGCACGCCCGCCGTACCGCCTCGCGGTCCGAGCCCATCGACAACCCCAGCGCCCGCAGCGCCGCGTCACGGTGATGATCGAAGTTGCAGTGCAGCCGGACCCATCCGTCAGCGGTCCTGTAGTCGCCCGACAGCTCCGCCCACAACTCCCCCTGCTCACCATCGATCCTGAAGTACCGCTCATCCCGGAAGGCGACCAGAGCCTCCCTGACCGACACCTCGGCCTCCGTTCCCAGCACGGCCGCCGCCGCTGCCGTCGCAGCCCCCACCGAGACGGCCGCCGCCACCTCCACCCGGTACGCCGAAGGCAGCCGCGAACCGTCGTCCGTGACCCGCACCTCGGGCAGCGTCACCCCTGCCGACGTCCCCAGCTCCCGGATCAGCTTCGCGGTCACCCGCGGTTCAGCTCCTCCGCGAGCAGATCCATCAGCAGGCCGTCGTGGAAGGCGCCGGTTCTCGGGTCCCGCTCGTAGGCCCGCATCACGCCCACGCGCCTGAAGCCCACCTTCTCGTAGGCCCTGATGGCCGCCGTGTTGTGCGCGGCGGGGTCGATGGTGAGCCGGTGATGGCCTCTCACGTCGATCAGCCAGGTCGCCAGCGTCCGCACCGCCTCCGCGCCGTAGCCCTGACCGTGGTGTTCGGGATCCAGGAAGATGTCGATGCCGGCGCTGCGGTACTGCGGGTCGTCCTCCTCGTCGTACTGGATCGCGCCGATCACCCTGCCGTCGACGGTGACGGCCAGCATGCCGTCCAGGTCGTCGACCTCACCCCACCACCTGGCCACCTCGGGGGTGGCGAGGATCCGCCGCAGTGCGGGCTCGTCGTCAGGAACGGCCTCGCGCAGCACCAACCTGCGCCCTTCGATCTCCATGACCACCAGCATGGCACCGCCCCCGCAGCAGCCCAGCCGCTCAGCCGCCCAGCGCTCAGCTCTCACCGCATTCGCCCGCCGGCCCATCCCCAGCCTTACTCTCGGAGCCCCGTCCACCCACACCCCCGCTCATCCGTCTCCGCCCGTCCATCCGCAGCCCCGCCCATCCACCCCAGCTTGTCCATCCACAGCCCCACTCCCAGAGCCCGCAGCCCCCGCTCGTCTTTCCCCACGTTCATCCGCACCCCGCTCGTCCACCCCCTCTCGTCCGTCCGCAGCAGCGCACTCAGAGCCCAGTCCATCCGCAGTCGGCTCCCAGAGCCTCGTCCCCCACCGCCCCGCTCGTCCATCCACGCCCCCGCGCGTCCGTCCCGCCCGTCCATCCGCAGCACCGCTCGTCCACCCCCACTCGTCCGTCCGCAGCCTCGCACTCAGAGCCCAGTCCATCCGCAGCACCGCTCCCAGAGCCTCGTCCACCCACCGCCCCGCTCGTCCATCCACGCCCCCGCGCGTCCGTCCCGCCCGTCCACCCACCGCCCCGCTCGTCCACCCACCGCCCCGCTCGTCCACCCCCACTCGTCCGTCCGCAGCTCCGGTCTCAGAGCCCAGTCCGTCCGCAGCCCGCTGCCGGAGCCCAGTCCATCCACAGCCCCACTCCCAGAGCCCCGTCCATCCACAGAACCCCGTTCACCGGCCACGTCCACCCTGGCCCGCTGCCACCGTTGCCCCATGGCCTGTCCTCCCCCCAGCCACGCGGCTGCCGCGTCCAACAGCGCCCGTCTCCGAGGCACCAGCCCACCGCGCTCCCTCCCTCTCCGACACCGGGCGCTCCGCCGCTGCGCCGTGCTGCTGGCGATCACCGTGGCGGTGCTGTTCCTGACCCCCACACCTGCCGCCGCCGACCCGCCCGACTGGCGTTGGCCCCTGCCGGGACAGCCCAGAATTCTGCGCCCCTTCAACCCGCCGCCCGAACCATGGCGCTCAGGCCACCGCGGCGTGGACCTCGCCGCCTCCCCCTCCACCACAGTCCTGGCGCCCGGCCCAGGCACCGTCACCTACGCCGCCCCGCTGGCGGGCAGGGGTGTGGTCTCCGTGCTCCACCCAGGCGGCCTGCGCACCACCTACCTCCCCGTCCAGGCGTCGGTACGGCGCGGCCAGACGGTCTCCGCAGGCGACCGGCTGGGCGTCGTCGAGGCGGTCCCTGGCCACTGCGCGGAGTCCTGCCTTCACTGGGGACTGCTGCGCGGCCCCCGCTACCTGGACCCCCTGCTCCTGCTCGCCTGGGCGCCGATCCGCCTCCTCCCCCACTGGCACCTACCACCCACCCCGTCCACAGGGATCCTCCTGCCAAGCGATACGACCACCACCACCCCTCCCCAGAGACCTACCTCGCAGAGCGACTAGAACGACCACCCCCACGCCAAGCAGGACCTGATCCTCACCCCAAGCAGGACCTGCTCCTCACCCCAAGCAGGACCTGCTCCTCACCCAAGGCAGGATGCTGCTCCTCCACAGGGCAGGCCGTGCTCCTCACAGAGCGGTCCCAGGCGAGCAATCGCGTACGAGGACCGAAGGACGACTAGAGGCCACCCCTCCCCAGGGACACCCGCCCATGGCAGGGCGAACACGGAGCGCCCCTGCCGGCCGGAGGCCCCCAGCAGGGGACACAAAGCGACCGCCCCTCCCGCCCGGAGCCCCCGACAGGGCACCCAAAGCGACCACCGCTGCGGGGGAAGCTCCCTGCCCAAGAAACCCGAAGCGACCACCCCGGTCAGGGAGGCGGCCGGGCAGGAGAACCCATGAGCCACCCTGCCAAGGAAGGGTTTCCAGACAGGCAGACACGAAGCAACACCCCCGCCAGGGAGGCCCCTGGGCAGAGGGTCACAAGGCGACACCTCCTGCCAGGGAGGCCGCTGGGCAGGAGAACAGGAAGCGACCTCCCCTGCCGAGCAAGGGCTTCCAGACAGGGCGACACCAGGCGACCACCCCTGGGAAGGGTTGGGCAGGGGAGACGAAGCGCCACCGTTGCCGGGAGGCTTCATACAACGGAGAGCTTCCATCCGAAGGAACAGGGCGACTGGCCCTGTCGACGTTCGCTGCTTCTGAGCAGGAGAACGAGGCCGCCACTCTTACCGGGAGACTTCCGTGCAACGGGGAGCTCCCATGCAAGTGACACACGCACCGACCGTCCCTACCGGGCAAGGCTGCACCGAGCAGGAGAGACGAAGCCACCACTCCTACCGGGGAGACTTCCATGCAACGGGGAGCTTCCACGCAAGTGACACACGCACCGACCGTCCCTACCGGGCAAGGCTGCACCGAGCAGGAGAGACGAAGCCGCCACTCCTACCGAGAGGCTTCCATGCGATGGGAGCTCCCATGCAAGTGACACGCGCACCGACCGTCCCTGCCGGGGAAGGCTGCACTGAGCAGGAGAGACGAAGCCGCCGCTGACGGGGGAAGCCCCATACAGCGGGGCTTCCATACATGGGGCACACGAAGCGACCGCCCCTGCCGAGAGGGCTGCCGCTGAGCAGGGGAAACGAGAAGTCCACTCCGCCGTGGGCGGCTTCAGAACAAGGGACGAGGCGACCGCCTTTGCTGGGGCTCTGGCAGGGGAGACACGCGGCGACCACCGCTGCCCTGGGGCGGGACTCCTGCGCGAGGTGAGTGCGGACCTCCCCCGCGGTCCCGGGGCTGCCGCTCCCGGCGGCCAGCTCCTCCTCAGGAACGCCCATGGCAAGACGAGGACGGGCGGTATCCCTCCTTGGTGATCGCCTCGGGTCAAGCGCGGGGATGGGCCTGCCTGTAGGCGGCTCGCAGGCGCTCGATCGACACGTGCGTGTAGATCTGGGTGGTGTTCAGCGACGCGTGCCCCAGCATCTCCTGCACACTCCGCAGATCGGCCCCACCTTCCAGCAGGTGGGTCGCCGCGCTGTGGCGTAGTCCGTGAGGGCCCATGTCAGGCGCCCCGTCGACCTGCCTCAACCGGGCATGCACAATTCGCCGTACCGTCCCGGCGTCGATGCGTCCACCCCGCGCTCCGAGGAACAGCGCGGGCCCTGTCCCTTCCCGGATCCAGCGAGGACGTCCGTGCACGCACCACCGGTCCACCGCCCGCAAGGCCGGCAGACCGAACGGCACCGACCGCTCCTTGCGCCCCTTGCCCAGCACCCTGACGACGTGACGGTCCCTGTCCACGTCATCCACGTCCAGCGCGCACAGTTCGCCGACCCGCACCCCAGTCGCGTACAGCAGCTCCATGATCGCCTGATCGCGAAGCTCCTTGGGCTCGCTGCCCTGCGGCGCGTCGAGGACGGCCTGCGCCTGCTCTTGATCGAGTACGGCAGGCAGCGCCCGTGCCGCCTTCGCACTCCCCAGGAGCAGCCCTGGATCGTCGGCCAGCCAGCCACGGCGGTGCGCGAAGGCCGTGAAGGTCCTGACGCATGCCGTACGACGCGCCAGGGTCGCCCTGGACAATCCGGCCGCGTGCTGCTCGGCCAACCATCCTCTGAGCACCGCGATGTCGAGCCCGCCCAGCTCTCCCCCACGATGCGCCATCAGGGCGGCCAGGTCTGAAAGGTAGGCGCGCACAGTGTGCGGCGACAGATCACGTTCGAACCGGAGGTGCTTCTCGAACTCGGCCAGCACCTCATCGACATCCGGCATCCACAATCCCCTTCCGCGATCTCACCCGCCCGAGATGTCCCCTCTCAAGGGTCGCCTTCTCTGTCCACACGGATCCTCCTTCCCGTGATCCACCCCTCGCGATCCACCCCTCGCTAGCTGCCGCTCTCAAACCGCCCACCCTGACCCCCACCGCGGCCCACCCCCGTGATCTCCCCCAACGCACACCACCCCCGGAGCCGCCCTCTCACAAGACGCCCATCCTGGCCCCACCGCGGCCCGCCGCCCCGCGATCTTCCCCATCGCGGCCCACCCACGCGAGCCGGCCCCTCTTACGAACCGCCCACCCCTGACCCCAACGCGGCCCGACATCCCGCGATCTTCGCCGCCGCGGCCCACCCACGCGAGCCGCCCCCCTCACGAACCGCCCACCCCGACCCCACCGCCCACCGCGATCCACCATCCTGAGATCTTCCCCAACGCGAACCACCCCCCGAGGCGCCCCTCTTACGAACCGCCCACCCCTGACCCCAACGCGGCCCGACATCCCGCGATCTTCGCCGCCGCGGCCCACCCACGCGAGCCGCCCCCCTCACGAACCGCCCACCTCGACCCCACCGCGGCCCACCCCCGTGATCTCACCCCAACGCAAACCGCTCCCGGACCCGCCCTCTCACACGACGCCCACCCTGGCCCCACCGCGGCCCGCCGTCCCGCAATCTTCCCCATCGAGGCCGACCCACGTGAGCCGCCACTCTCACGAACCGCCCACCCCCTCATCCCACCGCGGCCCACCATCCCGCGATCTTCCAGACCGCGGCCCACCCACGCGAGCCGCCCCTTTCACAAGCCGCCCTTCCTGGCCCACACCGCGATCCACGACCGTGATCTCCTCTTTTCGAGCAATCACCACGTTCACGACTTGCGGCCGTCGGCGCTGTCACTGGTGGCCACGCATGCCGACGCATGCCGTATTCGGGGAGCCCTTGCGGCATGGTGGCGACCTGGCCTGCGAACATCCAGCCGCACGAGGGAATCGGCGGTCCGCCACGCACGTGCAGGGTGACTCGGTCGCCTCTGAACCCTAGGGCGGTGATCGGTCAGTTCGGGTGGCCTCTTCGGAGGCGCCAGCCCTTGGGGACGCGTTCGATGTAGCCTGCGGCGGCGAGTCCGCCCAAACAGCTCAAGGCTGTCTTCAGGTCCACCCCTGCCGCCACCGCGATCGAGGCGGGTCCTGCGCCACCGCGGCTCGGAACGGCGTCCAGTACGCTCCGGGTCTCGTCGTTCAGGGTGTCGCGGGGTACCACTGGGCCCCTTGGCGTGGGAGCCAGGTCGTCGCCGATCATCCCGACGAGTTCGATCATCTCCGCAGGGGACGTCACGCAGACCGCGTTCCTTTCACGCAGCAGTTTGTGGCAGCCGAGGGACATCTCCGAGGTGATCGGGCCAGGCACCGCAGCGAGGTGGCGTCCGAGGTTGGCGGCGTGGGTCGCGGTGTTGAGAGCGCCGCTGCGAACCGCCGCCTCCACCACGAGGGTGCCCCTGGACAGCGCCGCGATGAGCCGGTTCCTGATGAGGAATCGCGCACGCGTCGGGTGAACGCCCGGCGGGCACTCGCTGACCACAGCGCCCTGACGCCTGATCGCGGCGAACAGGTCGTGGTGCGCGCTCGGGTAGCAGACATCGGTACCGCATGCGAGCACGGCGATGGTCGGGGCAGGGCCGGCGAGAGCTCCCCGGTGGGCAGCTCCGTCGATGCCGTACGCGCCTCCCGAGACGATGGTCCAATTGGCTTCGCTGAGTCCGATGCCGAACTCGGCCGCGACGTGCACGCCGTACGCGGTGGCGGAGCGGGCGCCCACCATCGCCACCGAGCGCAGACAGGAGTAGCGGAGGTCGGCGCTGCCGTGCACCCACAGCCCGAGTGGACGGCTGTGGCCGAGCGCGTCCAGCTGGGTGGGCCACTCGGCGGCTCCCGGGATGACCAGCCTGGCTCCAGCCTCGTGACCGGCCTCGAGGTCGGTGGCGGGGGCTGCGGCCTGGAGCCGTGCCTGCCAGGCACGCAACCGGCGATCCAGTGCGGCGGCGTGCTCCGGGTCGCCCCTGCGTGCGATCTCCTTTTCGACGAAGTCCTCCGGGAGGATGCCACGGAAGATCATCTCGACGGTCGCCGCGGAGCCGTACAGCCGGACGAGACGTCCCATGATGACGTCACCGACGTCGGCGGCTCGCATGAGGGCGGCGCGCGCCAGGAGCTCCCGATCGTCGCCGTGCGAAGGTGGATGCATGCCAGGGTCCTGGGGGATGCGGGCGGAAGTGTCCCTGAGGTCGGGCGCCTGGCTCGTCGAGTCGACCGACGGCTCGAGAGCTCGACCTGGAGACTGGGCCACCGGGCCGGGCGCCTGACTCACCAACCGGGTCAGCAACTCGGGCGCCTCGTCAGGTGATGGGCACAGCGGATCGACCGCTCGGCTTGATGAGTGGGTTGGCGGATCGACCGCTCGCCTCAGTGACTGTTCCAGCGGGTCCGGCCCGAGCGGGTCCGGCCCGAGCGCATCCGGCCCGAGTGGCGCAGGTGCGGCCGGCCCTGCTGCGGGTGGTTGGGGTGAGGGGTGTTCTGTGATGACGGTGTCCTGTGCCGGGTGGGTTGGATGGTGACGTTGCAGGGCTGGTTCCTGGGTGCCGTCGGGGGTCGGACCAGGACAGGCGGTCATGTCTTCACGCTCCCGTCGTTCTCGCGAGGACGTCCGATTAATGTCCTCTCTTTTCAGTGGGGACTGGCTGTGTCCTCGCCGAGGTCTCGGCCAGGCCCTCCGGATCTCGTTTCGCGTGCCGTACGGCTGGGGCGGTCGAGGGCGGCCAGCACGACGGCTCCTGGCATCGGCAACCCGGGCGCCGGCATCTCGGGTGGCGTCCGGAGGCTTACGAGGTCGCACGGCTGTGGGCTGTTGGGTGGTTGCCGTCGGGGTGGAGGGAGTGCCTGCGGGATTCTGGGCGATGGGGGCGAGGTGGCGGCCGGGGCGAATCCCATCAAGAGGGCTGGGGCGATCGGGCGACACGCTGTCAGAGAGCTGAGGTACTGGACGAAACCGAGTGGGACTTCGGGGATCAGACACCGCCTTCCGTGGGGCTGAGGTCAGACGACGCCCGGCTGAAGTCCGGGGTTTGAGCGACGCCCTGAACGGCGGGGGTTGGGCGGCACCCTGCTGAACGCCGGGCTTGGGCGGCACCCTGCTGAACGCCGGGCTTGGGCGGCACCCTGCTGAACGCCGGGGTTGGGCGGCACCTTGCTGTAGGGCGAAGGTGGGCGGTGCCTTGCTGTAGGGCTAGGCAGGCGATGCCTTGCGAGGGCCGCAGGTTGGCGGTGCCTTGCTGTGGGGCGCGGGCTCAGGCGACGCCTAGCCAAAGGGCCAGGGCGGTGGAGGTTTCTGAGACGTCGGGGCGGTCTTTGCCTTCAAGGTCGGCGATGGTCCAGGCGAGGCGTACCACGCGGTCGAGGCCGCGAGCGCTGAGGCTGCCAGCGTCGAGGCAGGCGGTCATCGGTTTCATCGCCGCCTCCGATGGGCGATAGTCGGCGTGCAAGACTGCGGCGGGGATTTCGGCGTTCGTCCTCCACGGCGTCCCGGCCAGCCGTTTGGCCGAACGCTCGCGGGCCATCTGCACGCGTTCGGCCACCACCTTGCTGGTCTCGACGAACTGGCGGTCGGCCATGAGTTCGCGCCTGCTCGACCGGGCGATGGTCACCTTCATGTCGATGCGGTCGAGCAGAGGACCCGAGAGCCTGCCCAGGTAGCGGCGCCTGGCGGCGGGTGAGCACTGGCAGCGCTCGCCCGCGCCCGCGGGCTGCGCACAGGGACAGGGGTTCGCGGCGAGGACGAGCATGAACTTCGCGGGGAAGGTGATCGTGCCGACCGCGCGCGACACGGTCACCCTGCCTGCCTCCAGCGGCTGGCGGAGCGAATCGAGCACGTGCCGGGGGAACTCGGGAGCCTCGTCCAGGAACAGCGCGCCGTGATGGGCCAGGGACACTGCACCGGGGCGCACGACGTTGCTACCGCCGCCGACGATCGAGGCGACGCTCGCCGTGTGGTGCGGGCTCACGAACGGCGGCCGGCTCATCATCGGGCTGTTGGACGGCAGGACCCCTGCGATGGAGTGGATCGCCGTCACCTCGAGCGCCTGGTCGACGTCGAGGTCGGGGAGGAGGGTCGGCAGACGCTCGGCCAGGAGCGTCTTGCCGGTGCCTGGCGGACCGAGCATCCAGAGGTTGTGGCCGCCCGCCGCGGAGACCTCGAGCGCGCGCCGTCCGAGCGGCTGGCCGACCACGTCGGACAGGTCGACGGGCGGACGATCCGTCTCGAAGGTGAGCCCTGGGGCCGTCTGGGCCCCGGAGCCGACCACGGTGAGCCTCCGACCCGGCGGGGCGTCCTGGGACGCACGTCCGGGGTCTTGAGGAGGGCCTTCGCCGTCTGGGTGCGATTCGTTGCCGGGGAGTTCGTCGGGCACGAGTCGCAGGCGAGGGGGCGCGTCGCCTCGGCGCAGCCATTCCACGAGCTGGCGCAGGTCGTCGATGGGCACCACGGTGACGTCCGGCACCAGCGCGGCCTCGGCGGCGTTGGCGGCGGGGACGACCACCGTCGAGCCTCCGCTCTCCACCGCGCCGAGTACCGAGGGCAGCACCCCTCGTACGGCTCTGAGCCGCCCGTCGAGCCCGAGCTCGCCCAGGAAGAACGGCTCGGCGATCCGGTCGGCGGGTACAGCCCCGGCCGCACCCATGATCGCGATGGCGATGGCGAGATCGAACTGACTGCCGCGTTTGGGCAGGCTGGCAGGGAAGAGGCTCACGGTGATGCGGGCATCTGGCCACGGGTAGTGGCTGTTGACCATCGCGGAGCGCACCCTGTCGCGCGCCTCGCTCAGCGCGGTGTCGGGCAGGCCGATCAGGTGGATGCCTGCCAGGGCCGCTGCCGACGTCGGCCTCGACCTCGACGCTGCGTCCTGTGACGCCGATGAGGGTGACGCTGCGGGTGCGGGCCACCGCCATCTAGATCGCCCCCCTGACGTGGCGCAGGGCGAAGTCGCCGCCGATCTGTTCGAGGGCGATCACGTCGACGCGGACGGAGTCGAAGCTTCGGGGCTGGGCGGCGAGCCATTTGGCGGCGAGCATGCGCAGGCGGGCCAGCTTGGCGGGGCGGACGGCCTCCAGGGCGGTGCCGTGGGTGCGGCCTGATCGGGTCTTGACCTCGACGACGATCAGCTTCTGGTCGTGCTCGGCGACCACGTCGATCTCGCCTTGGCGGCAGCGCCAGTTCCTGTCGAGGATCTGCATGCCTTCGGCACGCAGGTAGTCGACGGCGAGTTGCTCGCCCTGTTTGCCCAGCTCGTCTTTCGATGCCATGGGACCACCTCCGGGGCGCGAGTTTTCCGGAGAGCGCGGTGGAGCGATGGGGTCGAGCGGGGTTCTGTGGATAGAGGGCAGTGGAGGTCAATGAGCTGTGGATAACCGACACCCGTGACGGGGTCGACCGGCAGGGCAGGACCGGCAGGGCAGGACCGGCAGGGCAGGACGGAGAGAGGGACAGACTCTAGAGGCGCAGGGGCTGAGCCCAGGGTTGAGAGCCACACGCGGCCCACGGAGCAGGCCGAAGGGAGGGGCGAGCCACCGCGCTTGTAGAGCTGCAGATCAGGTGGAGCCGCAGAGCGTGCACCGCAAGAGGAGTAGACCAACAGCGGGCGGGGGTAAGCCGTGCAGGGTGAATCGGAGCCGCAGGACGACGAACCCGTAGAGCGAGACAGGCCACAGCGCGAGTGGACCCACATCTCGGGCGGCCACGCAAGGCAGGTGAAGCCGCATCTCAGGCAAGACCGAGAAGCAGGCGGAACTCCGGACGGCACCGCAAGGCGAGGCGAGCAGACCAACAGCACACGTGAGCCCCGCAAGGCGAGTCGGAGCCGCAGCTCGACGAACCCGTGCAGCAGGACAGGCCACACCGCGAGTGGACCCACATCTAGAACGGCCGCGCAGGACAGGAGCCGCAGAGCGCAGAGGGCGTCGCCGGGTGGTGGATGGGAGCCGCCAGAAGGCGCACCCGTAGAGCGGGGTGGAGCCACCAAATCGCGAGAGCGCGCCATACAGACCGGATGGGCGCCGCAGGGCACATGGAGCCGCAGTCGCGAGAGCGCGCCATGCAGACCGGATGGGCGCCGCAGGGCGAGGGGAGCCGCAGGGACGAGAGCGCACAACCCAACCGGGGCGCGAGGCGAGTGGAGTCGCGGGGTGGGAAGAGCGGGTCTCCGTGTGAATGGTGGATGCCTGGGGCGCGACAGGACCGCTCCCTCGGAAGAGCGGCCTGCCGAGACGTCACATGGCGAAGAGCCGCAGCCCCGAAGCCGCCGAACCCAGGACGCCCCAGGTCACACCCCGGGCAGAGACCCGACGCTCACCCGGAGAACCCCTCCTTGGGCATCTCCAGGTCAGGCTTGGCCAGTTCCTCCACGTTCACATCCTTGAACGTCACCACCCGCACGTTCTTCACAAACCGTGCCGGCCTGTACATGTCCCACACCCACGCATCCTGCATCTTCACGTCGAAGAACACGTCCCCGTTCTCCGCCGTCCGCACGTCGAGATCCACCGAGTTCGTCAGGTAGAACCGTCGTTCCGTCTCGACGACGTACGTGAACAGCCCGACCACGTCACGGTATTCGCGGTATAGCTGCAGCTCCATCTCGGTTTCGTACTTCTCGAGATCCTCTGCGCTCATCCCGGTCCTCCAGCCTGATCAGGCAACTCCTGCCCCCACTCCATTCTCCCCCACGAAGGTCCGTGACACCGTCACGAAGGAGAAGCGGTGGTGCGGGCACGGCCCGTGCGCGCGCAACGCGCGCCGGTGGGCCGGAGTCACATACCCCTTGTGCTCGTCGAAGCCGTACTCGGGAAAGACCGAGGACAGCTCCGTCATCATCCTGTCCCGCGTCACCTTCGCCACGATGGACGCCGCGGCGACGCAGGCGGCGATCTGGTCTCCCTTCCACACGGCCAGCGACGGCGCCGGCAGTCCAGGCACCGGAAAGCCGTCGGTGAGGATGTACTCGGGAACGAACGACAACCGCGCCACGGCCCGCCGCATTCCCGCGATGTTGCACTTGTGCAGCCCTCGGGCGTCGATCTCGGTGGGCGGGATGACGACGACGCCGACCTCCGCCGACGCCATGATCTGCTCGTGGAGCTCGGACCTGACGGCGGCCGTCAGCAGCTTGGAGTCGGCCAGCCCCTGGATCTCGCGCCTCAGCACGACCGCCGCGACCACGAGGGGTCCGGCGCAGGCGCCCCTGCCCGCCTCGTCGACTCCGGCGATCGGGGTGAGCCCCCTGCGCGCCAGCGCCCGCTCGTAGGCGTAGAGCCCGGAATCGCGCCGGACAACGCTAGGACGTGGTCGAAACATGACACAGGCAGCGTACGCCTCATCCGCGACTCACCGCACCTTGTCGAAGATCTCCGGCCTCGACAGGATCGTGGCGTGGGAGAACGGCCAGTAGATGGCCCACGCCCTGCCGATCACCTGCTCCTCGGAGATCCACTCGCCAGCCTCGCGCACGTGGCTCCTGGAGTCGACCGAGGCCGAGCGATGGTCGCCCATCAACCAGAGCTTCCCGTCGGGCACGGTGTAGGAGAATTTCTCCCCCGAGGGGTAGTCGTCGGGGAACAGGTAGTTCTCGTCCAGCGCGATCCCGTTGACCGTGATGCGCTTCTTGGCGTCGCAACAGACGATCTTGTCGCCGCCGACCGCGATGACCCGTTTGATGGTGTCCTCGTTGTTCCAGCCCTTGAACACCACGATGTCGCCGCGCTCGCTGGCGCCGTGCAGCTTGTTGACGCTCACCCTGTCGCCGATGCGGAGGGTGTTCTCCATCGACTCCGAGGGGATGGAGAAGGACCTGACGACGAAGGCCTGTAGCAGTAGCGCCACACCCACGCCCAGCGCGATCAGGAAGAACGTCTCCTTGAGCCCGCCTTTGCGCTTCTTGCTCTCTTCAACTGCCATGGGGGTACGGCTACCGCCTCGCAAGCCAGCGTCGACGCAGCCACACCAGCGGCAGGGCACCGGCGAACCCGGCCATGGCCGGAGCCGCCCCTGCCAGAGCGGCGGCGGGCTGCGCGAACGTCTCGGGGATGGACAGGGTCGTGGCCCGGGAGAAGGGCCAGACGATGAGGAAGGCGCGGCCGATGACCTGGTCGACAGGGATCGTGCCGCCTCCGGGGTCGGAGGTGTGCTCGCGGGAGTCGAGCGACACCTGCCGGTGGTCGCCCATGACCCAGAGCCGTCCCTGCGGCACCTTGGCCGCGAAGTAGGTCTGGGAGGGCACATTGCCAGGATAGAGGTAAGACGATTCGTCCAGTGCTGTCCCGTTGACCGTCACGCGTCCCTTGGCGTCGCAGCACTTGACGGTGTCGCCGCCGACTCCGATGACGCGCTTGATGTAGTCCTTCTCGCCGGGCACCACGCCGAAGGCGGTGCCAACCCAGCGGAAGAAGGCGGCGATGGGGTTGGCGGACTCCTCGGAGGGGACCCTCTCGTCCCACGAGTCGGTGCCCGAGAAGACGACGACGTCGCCGCGCTCGACATCACGCGTGTGATAGACGAGCTTGTTGACCAGCACCCTGTCGTTGGTCAGCAGGGTGTTCTCCATGGACTCGGACGGAATGTAGAACGCCTGGAGCACGAAGGTCTTCACGACCAGGGCCAGCAGCAGGGCCAGGACCACGAGCACGGGCAGTTCTTTCCAGAACGACCCTTTCCTCCTGGCAGCCGCCACGTCCACCTTGTCCTGGCTCTCGCTTTTCATCGCTGACGAGCCTAGATGAAGGCCCTGCTCGAGGGAGGGTACACGTGTCCCAGCGGCGCTCCACATAAAGGAAATGTCCCTGCAAAGCCAAAAGACCCCGTGACCTGCGGGTCACGGGGTCGTTCGGTGGAAGCCTTACTTGCCGGCGGGCAGCGCCTCGCGCTTCTCGCGGATCCGGGCGGCCTTGCCGCGCAGGTCACGCATGTAGTAGAGCTTGGCGCGACGGACGTCACCGCGGGTCAGCAGCGCGATCTTCTCGATGACCGGGCTGTGGACGGGGAAGGTGCGCTCGACGCCGACACCGTAGCTGACCTTGCGGACCGTGAAGGTCTCGCGGGCGCCACTGCCCTGGCGGCGGAGCACGAAGCCCTTGAAGACCTGGACGCGGGAGCGGCTGCCTTCGACGACTCGGACGTGCACCTCGAGCGTGTCACCGGGACGGAAGCCCGGGACGTCGCTGCGAAGGGTGGCCTTCTCGAGCTCCTGGATCTTCGTGTGCATGAGAGCGTATCCTCAACGTTTAGCGAGCATGCGGAGGTCCACCCGGCAGCGCCTTGACGCCGCGACGAGGGGGACACGCCTGCTGGTTTGGATGAATCAGGTGGCCTACGACGGGCACACCAGCGATTCAGTCTGCCATATCTTCCGGCTCAGCGCGAAACGAGAGCAGCAGCTCCCTGTCACGCTTGTCAAGAGCCGAGGCGTCGAGCGCCTCGACCAGATCGGGCCGGTTCTTCATGGTACGGCGCAGCGCCTCGTCCCTGCGCCACCTCGCCACCTTGCCGTGGTGTCCCGACAGCAACACCTCGGGCACCTCGCGCCCTCTCCATACCGGCGGCTTGGTGTAGACGGGCCCCTCGAGCAGGTTCTGCATCGCTCCTGGCGCGAAGGAGTCGTCGACGGCCGAGTGGGCGTTGCCGAGCACGCCGGGCAGCAGGCGGCCGATCGCCTCGACCATCACCAGGACCGCCACCTCGCCGCCGGCCAGGACGTAGTCGCCGATGCTGACCTCGTCGACGCGCATGCGCGTGCCGTACTCGTCCATGACGCGGGAGTCGATGCCCTCGTAGCGGCCGCAGCAGAACAGCAGCCACGGCTCCTGGGCCAGCTCCTGGGCCAGGCCCTGGGTGAAGGGGCGGCCGCTGGGGGTCGGGACGATCATGCGGGGCGTACCGCCCTCGGTGATCTCGTCGATGGCCGCGCCCCAGATCTCGGGCTTCATGACCATGCCGGGGCCGCCGCCGTACGGGGTGTCGTCGACGGTCTTGTGCACGTCGCGCGCCCAGTCGCGCAGCTGGTGGAGCCGCACGTCGAGGGTGCCGCGCTCGCGCGCCTTGCCGATCAGTGACACGTCGAGCGGCGAGAAGTACTCGGGGAAGATCGAGATGATGTCGAGCCTCATGACAGCAGGCCCTCGGGCGGATCGACCACCAGCTTGCCGCCTGCCACGTCGACTTCGGGCACCAGCGCCTTGACGAACGGGATGAGCGCGTCGTCCTCGCCGGCGCGTCCGACCACCAGAAGGTCCTGGCCGTGGTGGAGCACGTCGGTGACCTCGCCCACCGGCTCCCCCTGGACGGTGACCACGGCCAGCCCGATCAGCTGGTGGTCGTGGAACTCGTCGGGGTCGTCGGAGGGTGGCAGGTCCTCGGAGTCGATGACCAGCAGCGTGTCGCGCAGCTCCTCGGCCGCCTCCCTGGACAGCACGCCCTCGAAGCGCACCAGCAGCACGCCCTTGTTCCAGCGGTGGCCCTCGACCGTCAACGGGCCGCGCGCGCTGTCGAGCGTCGCGCCCGCGGCGAAGCGCAGGCTCGGCTCGTCGGTGCGGACCTCGACGGTCACCTCGCCGCGCACTCCATGCGGACGGCCGATCCTGCCGACGACTAGCTGCACCTGATCCTCCACGGATACGAAAAGCAGCCCCCACCGGACCGAGCCGATGGGGGCGCCCAAAACTGCCTTCTAGCGGACGGCCTCGTCCAGGTCGAGCAGGTCGACCCGTACGTACTTGCCGTCGGACAGGGCGTTGATCACTGTGCGCAACGCCTTGGCCGTGCGACCGCCGCGACCGATGACCTTACCGAGGTCCTCGGGGTGGACCCGGACCTCGAGGACGCGCCCGCTGCGAATGCGGCGTGCGCGGACCCGGACATCGTCGGGATTCTCGACGATGCCCTTGACGAGGTGCTCAAGGGCCTCCTCGAGCATGTCAGGCCTCGGCCGGAGTCTCGGCGGGGGCCTCGGCGGGGGCCTCAGCGGCGGGCTCCGCGGCCTCTTCCTTCTTCTTGGCCTTCTTCGGCGTGGTGGCGGTCGTGCCGGTGTCGCCACCGGACAGCGACTCCTTGGCCGCGGCCTCGTAGATGGCGTGACGGTCGGGCTTGGGCTCGGCGACCTTCAGCGGCTCAGGGGCGGCCTCGCCCTTGAACTTCTGCCAGTCGCCGGTGAGCTTGAGCAGCTTGAGGACCGGCTCGGTCGGCTGCGCGCCGACACCCAGCCAGTAAGCGGCGCGCTCAGCGTCGATCTTGATGAAGGAGGGGTTCTCCTTCGGGTGGTACAGACCGATCTCCTCGATCGCCCTGCCGTCACGCTTGGTGCGGCTGTCGGCGACGACGATGCGGTACTGCGGGTTGCGGATCATGCCGAGCCGCTTGAGCTTGATCTTGACTGCCACTGGTGTGGTCTCTCCTGCATTAGAGCGTGGGTGAACCTCGCCTCGCCGAGTGGGGCACGACAAGGCACCGGTTCGAGGGACAGGCGTGGCCGGCGGGAGGTGAGAGGGCACCCACCTGGTCACGGTGTTCCAACATGTCATTGTGCCAGACCATTGGTACTGCCTTCGACCGGCTACGACAGGTCACCGCAAAGTCTCGGCCATCCCGGCGCTCTCGCCTGACCGGACCACCCAGGACGACTCCTCCGACCCTGCCCCCACACCCCGGGAGAAGCCGTCGCCAGGAGGCGCCCCTGACGCATCACCTGCCGCCCCGCCGTCCAGGACGGCGGAGAAACGGCCGCGTACAGAACGGCAGGGCTGACGGCTCCACAAGGCCGTGGGGAAACGACCGCACGTGACGGCGGACGGACGGCCGCGCAGGACGGTGGAGAAACAGCCGTGCGACGGCGCGGACAGACGGCCGTAGACGAGGGTGCGGGAAGACGGACGGCCGTGCGGCGGGGCAGCCCGCCGCACGGCCGTCTCAGGTCCGCGGTCCGACGCCGAGCGCCTGCAGCGCCGTGAGGACGGCGATCGCGAGCACGAGGACCGCGATGATCAGGCGCGTGCGCTTGCCGGACATCACTGCTGGCCGGGAAGCTTCAGCTTGGAGGGGTCGAAGCCGGGCGGCAGCTCCATCCCCTTGGGCAGCTTGCCGCCGAGCCCGCCCAGGTTGCCCAGCGCGCCGCCCTTGGCGGGGGCCGCCTCCTCAGGAGTGGCTGGGCCCTTGCCGAGCGCGGCCTTGCGCGGGTCGCCGCTCACGCGACGCCCCTTCTTGGTCTTCTTCTGCGCGGCCTTGGCGGCCTTCCTGCCGCCAGGCATCCCGGGGATGCCCATGCCGCCCGCCATCCGCTTCATCATCTTCTGCGCCTCGAAGAAGCGGGTGACCAGGTTGTTGACGGCGGTGACCGACACGCCGGCGCCGTTGGCGATGCGCGAGCGCCGCGATCCGTTGATGATCTTCGGGTCCTGCCGCTCGCCCGGCGTCATCGAGCGGATGATCGCCGCGATGCGGTCGAGGTCGCGGTCGTCGATGGAGTTGATCTGGTCGCGCATCTGCCCCATGCCGGGCATCATGCCGAGCAGGTTCTTGATGGGCCCCATCTTCTGGACCATCTGCATCTGCTCGAGGAAGTCCTCGAGCGTGAAGTTCTCGCCCGAGGTCAGCTTGCCCGCCATCTTGGCGGCCTGGTCCTCGTCGAAGGTCTTCTGCGCCTGCTCGATCAGGGTGAGGATGTCACCCATGTCGAGGATGCGGGAGGCCATCCGGTCGGGGTGGAAGGCGTCGAAGTCCTCGAGCTTCTCACCGGTCGAGGCGAACATGATCGGCCTGCCGGTGATGTGCCGCACCGACAGCGCGGCGCCGCCCCTGGCGTCGCCGTCGAGCTTGGTGAGCACGACGCCGTCGAAGCCGACGCCCTCCATGAAGGCCTGCGCGGTGGTGACCGCGTCCTGACCGATCATGGCGTCGACGACGAACAGGACCTCGTCTGGCGAGACCGCGTCGCGGATGTCGGCGGCCTGCTTCATCAGCTCCTGGTCGATGCCCAGGCGGCCGGCGGTGTCGATGATGACGATGTCGTGCTGCTGGCGCCTGGCCTGCTCGATGGACTCGCGCGCGACCTCCACGGGGTCGCCGACGCCGTTGCCGGGCGAGGGCGCGAACACCGCGACCTGGGCGCGCTCGCCCACGACCTGCAGCTGCGTCACCGCGTTGGGGCGCTGCAGGTCGGCGGCGACCAGCATGGGCGCGTGGCCCTGGTCGCGCAGCCACTTGGCCAGCTTGCCCGCCAGAGTCGTCTTACCCGCGCCCTGCAGACCGGCCAGCATGATGACCGTGGGCGGCGTCTTGGCGTAGCGGAGCCTGCGGGTCTCCCCGCCCAGGATGCCGATCAGCTCGTCGTTGACGATCTTGACGACCTGCTGGGCGGGGTTGAGCGCCTGAGAGACCTCGACGCCGCGCGCCCGCTCCTTGACCTGGGCGACGAACGCCTTGACCACAGGCAGCGCGACGTCGGCCTCGAGCAGCGCGATGCGGATCTCGCGGCACGTGGCGTCGATGTCGGCGTCGGACAGCCGACCCTTGGATCGGAGGGAGGAGAAGACCGATGTCAGCCGGTCGGAAAGCGTCTCGAACACGTGGTTGGCCAGTCCTCGAAGCGAATATGCGTGGTCTTGCGACTCAGCCTAACCGCTACTGGAGACCGGGTACGGCCATGCGGACGGTCAACGCGTGCTCCACCAGGGTGATCAGCGCGCTTTTCACCGAATCGCGTGAGCGCGCGTCCAGCCTGACGATCGGGACGTGCGCCGACAGCGTGAGCGCGTCGCGCACCTCCTCCTCGGTGTGGAGCTGGTGACCGTCCCAGCCGTTCAGGCCGACCACGAAGGGAAGCTTCGCCTCCTCGAAGTAGTCGACGGCGGGGAAGCTGTCGGCCAGGCGCCTGGTGTCGACCAGCACGACGGCACCGATGGCGCCGCGCACCAGGTCGTCCCACATGAACCAGAACCGGTGCTGGCCAGGCGTGCCGAACAGGTACAGGATCAGGTCCTGGTCCAGCGACACCCTGCCGAAGTCCATCGCCACGGTCGTGGTCGTCTTGTTCGGGGTGAGCGACAGGTCGTCCACCGCCGCCGAGGCGTTCGTCATGACCGCCTCGGTGGTGAGCGGCAGGATCTCCGACACCGCACCCACGAACGTCGTCTTGCCCACGCCGAAGCCGCCGGCCACGACGATCTTCGTCGAGGTCAGTCCGCGGCTAGAGCCTGCGAAGTCCACTGAGCACCCTTTCGAGCAAGTTGATGTCGGGCTTGCCGGCGTCGAGCTGCGGCTGGTGCACCCGTACCAGTCCCTCCGTCGCCATGTCCGAGATCAGCACCCTGACCACGCCGAGGGGGATCCGCAGGAGGGCCGAGATCTCCGCCACCGACCTGACGCTGCGGCACAGCTGGCTGATCGCCGCGTACTCCGGCATGTGCGACAGGTCGCGCGGTTCGACCGTGGCGGAGGAGACCAGGGCCTCCATCGCGAACTTCACCCGCGGCGCCGTACGCCCGCCCGTCACCGCGTATGGACGGACCGGCGAGGCGGGCTCCGAATGAGGCTGCGGCTGCCAGTCGCCGCCGGTGTTCCATCTGGGGTCCGACACCTGCATCACCTGGTCTGGGTCGCGCGGAGCTCGGCGCGTACGGCAGGAGTGAGAACCTGCCCCGCCCGCTCCACCATCAGTGTCATCTGATACGCCACCAGCCCCATATCGCAATCGGGCGCTGCCAGCACTGCCAAGCACGAGCCGTCGCTGATCGACATGATCAGCATCAGGCCGCGCTGCATCTCCACGATCGTCTGGGTGACGGGGCCACCCTCGAAGACCCGCGCCGCCCCCTGTGTGAGGCTGATCAGGCCCGAGGCTATGGCCGCCAGCTGGTCGGCCCGATCGGCGGGGAAGCCTGCGGAGGCGGCCAGCGGTAATCCGTCCGAGGAGACCACTACCGCGTGAGCGACGCCGGGGACATTGCTCACGAAGTCGGTGATCAACCAGTCGACCCCGCGCGCCGCGTGGCTCAGGTCGTTCACTCGTCCTCCTCCCTGTTGTCAACGGTTCTCGGGCCGCCCTGGTAGCGGCCCTCGCCGATGTCGTCGCGTGCGGCCCTGAGCCCCTGTTGGAAGCTCGAGAACCTGTTGCGCACCCGCTCCGGTGAGATCTCCGGCATGGGGGCGACACCCTTGGGGGCCGAGGTGTCGGCGGAGCCGGGCACGAGGTTGGCCTTCGGGACCCGCTTGGGCAGCCCCGCGGCGGTGGACCCGTCCTTGACGGGCTCCCGTACGGCCTCGGCGGCCGTCCATCCCGCGTCCGCCTTGGACGATCCCCACGAGGCGCTCTCGTCGCCCTTGTCGAACCAGGCCGACTCGACCGAGGCGAAGATCGGCAGGAACTCGTCGCCCGTGGAGGGCTTCACGGCCGGGATGGGACCTGTCGGGTTCGACTCGACCGAGGGGAAGTCGTACCTGCCGGGCCGCTGGACGGTGGGCTCCCTGTCCTGGAAGGACCAGGACGACGCGGGGTCGGGGGGCGAGGTGTCCTGCCAGCCTCCGCCGCCGCCCTTGCTGGGCGCCCATACGTCGGCCTCGCCGCTGTCGAAGGTGCTCGGCGCCTGGCGCGGGCCCGAGGCCCACGCGCCGGGGTCCGAGGGCCACTGCGGCGCCGAGGGCCACGGGTCAGGGGCGACGCTGTCGGCGCCACCCCAGCCGGGAGTGGGCCCCGGCTCGGAGGGCCAGCCGCCTGGACCGCCCATGGGGCCGGGGTCGGAGGCCCATGCTGGCCCCGTGTCAGCGGTGAAGGGGACGGGCCGCTGCGGCTCGCTCCCCCAGCCCATCGGCGTACGGGCGTCGCCGCCCCTGGCGCCCGTCATGGCGCCGGCTCCGGCCATGCCGGAACCCGCCATGCCCGAGCCTGCCATGCCCGAGCCGGCCATCGCGGGCGCGGACGCGCCGCCCAGGAGCGATTCGGGCAGCAGCACCATCGCGGTCAGGCCGCCCGAGCCGTGCGGGCGCAGCTGGACCCTGATGCCGTGCCTGTGCGCCAGCCTCGAGACCACGAACAGGCCCATGCGGCGCGAGACCGACACGTCCACGGTCGGGGCGACGGCCAGGCGCTCGTTGGCCTGGACGATCTCCTCGTGCGTCATGCCGATGCCGGAGTCGGTGATGGAGACCATCACGCCGCCGCCGTCGATCCTGTTGCCCGAGACCACGACGTGGGTCTCGCGAGGCGAGAAGGCCAGAGCGTTCTCCACCAGCTCGGCGAGCAGGTGGATGACGTCGTTGACCGCCTGGCCCGCGACGGCCGCGCCGCCGGGGACCTGGAGCGTCACCCTGTCGTAGTTCTCGACCTCCGACAGCGAGGCGCGGGCCACGTCGACCAGCTGCACCGGCTGGCTCCAGCGGCGCGGGGGGTCCTGGCCGGCGAGGACCAGGAGGTTCTCGGAGTTGCGCCGCATGCGGGTGGCGAGGTGGTCCAGCTTGAACAGGTTCGCGAGTCGCTGCTCGTCCTGCTCGCCCTGCTCCAGGCCGTCGATGAGGGTGATCTGCCGCTCGACGAGCGTCTGGCTGCGGCGGGAGAGGTTGACGAACATGGCGTTGACGTTGGCGCGGAGCTTGGACTCCTCGCCGGCCAGCCGTACGGCCTCGCGGTGCACCTCGTCGAAGGCCCTGGCCACTTCTCCGATCTCGTCCCTGGACGAGACCCCGATGGGCGGCACCTCGACGCTCTCCGCGGTGTGCCCCTCCTCGCGCAGTTTCTGGACGATTCCCGGCAGCGTCCTGCCCGCGACCTCCAGCGCGTCGCCGCGCAGCCGTCGAAGGGGGAGCACCAGGGAGCGCGCCATGATCGCGGTGATGACCAGGACGATGAAGAGCAGCACGAGGACGAGGCCCACGTTGATGATGGCGACCTGCTGCTCGGCGGCCCTGAGCTCGGCGGCCCTCATGCTGATGGAGCCGGACAGGTTCTTCTCGACGGTGTAGAGCCGGTCGGCGGTCTTGGTGATCGCCTCGAACCAGCGCGATGTGTCCTGGGTCGTCGAGGTGTCGAGAGCGCGCAGCGACGTGCGCTGGTTGTGCAGGTAGACCGCCCTGGCGACGTACAGCTCGGCGCGGCCGATCTCCGCGCCCGTCACCGTGTCGTCGTAGAACTGCCTCTGTGCGGGGGTGGCCGCGGCGCGGAAGGCGTTGCGCTCGCTCTCGCGGCTGGACCTGGCCGACAGGAAGGCGTCGAACTCCGTGCCGTCGAACCTGCCTCTGACCAAGGCGATCGCCAGCAGTGCCCGCTGCTTGGAAACCTCGTCCTTGGACCTGGCGATGGCGCCGAGTGCGGCGTTGGTGACGGTGAGCTCGTCGTCGGAAATACCCTGGACGGTCTCGTCGTACAGGGGGTGGAGGTCCGACATGACCTCGGAGTACTTCTCCATGACGGGCAGCGGAGGCAGCTGGCTGCCCTCACCCGAGACCGTGGCCCGCAGAAGGGGCAGCTGGTCGAGCCGGACCCGCACCTGCGCCAGCTGACGCCGTCCCAGCTCCGACATGGATTCTTCGGCGGCGTTCGCGGCGGACTTGGCCTTGGTGACGGCGGTGTCGACCGCCTGGTACTGACTCTTGAGGCTCTGAAGGTCGTCGCCGCTCCTGTTGGCCGCGGCGTACCGAGCCGAGAAGTCGCGTTCGAGCGCGAGTTCGTGACCGAGCGCGCCGAGCGCGACGACCAGTTCGGCTCCGTCGGCGACTCGCCCGTACTCCTCCGCGCTGCTGATCGACGTGGTCACGCGGAGCGCGCCGAGCAGGACGGCCACGAGGGTCGGGACGGCGATGAGCGCGACCAGTCTGGTGCGTACTCGCCAGTTACGCAGGGCGATCTTCCTGCCGGCGTCCTCACCTGGTTCGGGCATCGGCTCACGAGCCTCTGGCGGGGCCCGGGGGTTCCGGCGCGATGCCACGACCGGAACCGGTCGTTGCTGTGCTCACAAGTCGTAACCTCTCGGGGATGCCTGCGCATGTGCGGAGTGAACCGGCTCGCCGGTGAGACGAGTGGTTGCAGGCAAGTATCGGGGCAATTGGAGCACAACCTTCTATCCCCAGCCAATGCAATGCAACTTATGGAACGCTCCAAACAGATCCACTTTTATTGCAGGGGCGGCGACGGACCGTCAGCAGATCGCCCATAAAATCAGACATTCAGTCGCTTATGGACATCAAGCCCCACATTAGCGACATATCATAATCTTTCCTTTTAGCGCATGTGCTCCTATACAGGGCGCTTGCCTTCCAGGGAAGATCCCCGCTCCTGTACGCTTCACGCCCGTCATAACGGACATTTACGCTTCCCCCCCAGGAGCTCCTCCATGACTCGCACAGTCCGCGCGCGCGCCCTCGTTCTCGGTATCGCGGCCGCGCTCACCCTTGCCGCCTGCGGTGGGTCCGATACGGCCAGCGCCCCCTCCGGAGGAAAGGGGCTGGAAAAGACCACCATCAAGGTCGGCGCCCTTCCCATCCCCGACCCCGCCGCCCTCTACATCGCCAACGCCAAGGGCTTCTTCAAGGCCGAGGGCCTCACCGTCGAGCCCGTCCTCATCCAGGGCGGTGCCGCCGCGCTCCCGCAGATCAAGAACGGCGCGCTCGACATCTCGCACACCAACTACGTCTCGACCTTCCTCGCCGCCAGCAAGGGCGAGAAGATCAAGGTCGTCGGTGACGTCTACCAGGCCGCGCCGAACACCTTCAACCTCATGGTCACCAAGGACTCCCCGCTCAACTCCGTCGCCGACCTGAAGGGCAAGACCGTCCTGGTCAACACCCTCAAGAACATCGGCACCCTCACGGTGGAGGCGACCCTGAAGGTGGCGGGCCTGACGAAGGACGACGTCAAGTTCGTCGAGAAGCCCTTCCCCGACATGGCCAACGCGCTCAGCACGGGGCAGGGCGACGCGGCCTGGATGACCGAGCCGTTCATCACCGCCACCCAGAGCCAGTCCGGCTTCCGCAAGCTGGCCGACACGATGTCGGGGCAGACGGCCGACCTGCCGATCGCCGCGTGGATGGCGACCGACGAGTGGGTGCAGAAGAACCCGAAGACGCTGGCCGCCTTCCAGCGCGCCATCGCCAAGGCCCAGCAGCTCGTGGCCAACGACCGCAAGGAGGTCGAGGCGGTGCTGGGCCAGTACACCAAGATCGACGCCAAGACCGCGTCGGTGATCACCCTGGGGACGTTCCCGACCTCGCTCAACGCGACCCGGCTTCAGCGCGTCGCCGACCTCATGCTCGAGTACAAGTACATCGAGAGCCCGCTCGACGTGAAGACCATTCTGGTCGGCGCCAGCGGATGATCAGTGCGCGAATCCTCCGCGGCGTCGCAGGCGTCGCGGGGTTCCTCATTGTCGGTGAGCTCACCATCAGGTTCGGGCTCACCGATGACGTGGTCTTCCCGCCGCCCTCGCTCGTGCTGTGGGAGGCGATGGGCCTGCTCGCCGACCCCGTCTTCCTGTCCGGAGTCGCGATCACCCTCACCAACTGGGCGCTGGGGCTGATCGCCTCGGTGGTGATCGCCGTTCCTCTCGGCGTGCTCCTGGGAAGCCTGGCGTCCGTGGAGCGTGCCACCCGGCCCCTCCTGGAGTTCCTGCGGCCGATCCCGTCGGTGGCCATCATCCCGCTGGCGATCCTGTTGATCCCGGTGGATTCGATGATGAAGGTGTCCGTCATCGTCTACGCCTCGCTGTGGCCTGTACTGATCAACACCCTCTACGGCATGCACGACGTCGACCCCCTCGCCAAGGAGTCGCTGCGCAGCTTCGGCTTCGGCGCCATCGACGTGCTGCGCAGGGTCAGCCTGCCGAGCGCGGCGCCGTTCATGCTCACCGGCGTGCGCATCGCCGCGGGCATCGCGCTGATCCTCGCGGTCAGCGCCGAGCTGCTGGCGGGCGGCACCGGCGGGATCGGCGTCTTCGTCATCCAGGCGGGCAGCGGCAACCGTACCGACCTCATCCTGGCCGCCACGTTCTGGGCCGGGATCATCGGCATGGTGGCCAACTCGCTGCTGGTCCTCGCCGAACGGCGGCTCTTCCATTGGCACCAGGCCAGAACCGGAGCGACGACGTGACCGCTCTCAAGCGCATGTGGCTGGTGCCGCTGGTCGTGGCCGTGTGGGAGCTGACGACCCGGCTGGCGCAGGACACCGACTTCCCGCCGCCTTCCGCGATCGTGCTGAGGATGCACGAGCTGTGGTTCTCCGGGCCCGTCACCAGGCTCTTCCTGACCGATGACGCGATCGCGAACATCCTGCCCAGCCTGGGCCGCATGTTCATGGGCTGGACCCTCGCCGCCCTGCTCGGCGTGGTCCTCGGCGTGCTCATCGGCAGGTCCCGCACCGCGGCCGACTACGTCGAACCGCTCATCCAGTTCGGCAGGGTCATCCCGCCGCCGCTCCTGCTGCCGCTGCTCATGGTGCTCCTGCACGCGGGTCTGGCGATGCAGGTCGCCGCCATCGTCTTCGGAGTCGTGTGGCCGGTGCTGCTCAACTCCATCGACGGCGCCAAGGGCGTGGACAGGACCTACACCGAGACCGCGACCGTCTTCGGCCTGACCAGGGCGCAGCAGCTGCGCGACGTCGTCATCCCCGCGGCGGCGCCGAAGATCTTCGCGGGGCTCCGCCTCAGCCTGTCGCTCGCCCTCATCCTGATGGTCATCTCCGAGCTGTTCGGCAGCGCCGACGGCATCGGCTACCAGCTCCTGCAGGCGCAGCGCGGCTTCGACACCCCGACCGTCTGGGGCGCGATCGCGCTCCTCGGGCTGCTCGGCTACCTGGTGAACGCGCTGTTCACCGTGGCCGAGCGACGACTCCTGGTGTGGCACCACCACACCAGGCGCACACTGTAGATCCCGTGTTGGAGGAATCATGTCCCATCCGGCCGGCCCCATCTGGGAGTCGATCTCCGGCATCTCCAGGTTCGCCGCGCTGGCCACGATGGCGGAGCTGGGATGCGCCGACCATCTGGCCGAGGGCCCGTTGAACGCCGAGGAGCTCGCCATCAGGTGCGGCGCGCACGCGCCCTCCCTGCGACGGGTGCTGCGCGAGCTGGCCGGCATGGGAATCGTGCGCTCGGCCGGGCAGGACAGATACGAGTTGACGGCGGACGGTTCGTCCCTGCGCTCCGACGTACCCGACTCGACGCTGCCGGCCGTCCGGATGATCGCCGAGGAGAGTTTCTGGTACGCCCTCGGCAACCTCCCCACCACCGTGCGACAGGGCCGTTCGGCGTTCGTCGAGCGGTACGGCCCCCTCTATCAGCGCCTCGGGCAGCACCCCGAGGTGGGCCAGATCTTCGACACCTACATGACCTCGCGCGCCATGCCCTTCGCCGAGCAGGTCGCCGAGCGCTACGACTTCTCGCGGGTCGACACGCTGGTGGACGTGGCGGGCGGCAAGGGCCACATCCTCGCGGCGGTCCTGCACGCCAACCCGCGGATGCGCGGCGTGCTGGTCGACCTCGATCACGTCGTGCCCGGCGCGACGGCGGCGCTCACCGCGCACGGCCTGATGGAGCGGTGCGAGGTCCTGGCCGGAGACTTCTTCGCGCAGGTCCCCGCGGGCTTCGACGCGTATCTCCTCGCGAGCATCCTGCACAACTGGGACGACCAGGACGCCGAGCGCATTCTCCGCCGGGTCAGGGAGGCCATCAGGGAGGACGGGCGGCTGCTCATCCTGGAAATGGTCCTGCCCGACGAGGACGAGCCCCATGTCGGAAAGGACATGGACATGCGCATGCTCGCCCTGTTCGACGGCGGCACCGAGCGCACCAGGCAGGAGTACTCCGTCCTGCTGGAGAAGACCGGGTTCAGGCTGACCGAGGTGTTCGACCTCTCGGCGGGAGCGAGCCTGGTCGAGGCCGTACCCGCCTGACAGGAAAGGTCCAGGTAAACGTGGCTCTCGGGACTTCGCGCCTGGGAGCCATATTTACTTGGGCATAAAGCAGCGTATTTCCTAAATGCAGCAAACCGGGCGCGACCATAGTCCATGGCCAAGGTGCTCCGATAGAGTCTGGATCACGTTTTGGACCCCCTGCGGCCTGAGGATTCACCGTGCTTGAGATATCGAACCTCTCCCACGTCTACGGCAGTGGACCCGGCGCCCATCACGCCATCGAGGGGCTGAATCTGAGCGTCGCAGAGGGCGAGCTGCTGTGCATCGTCGGCCCTTCCGGCGCGGGCAAGTCGACACTGCTGCGCTCCATCGCCGGCCTCATCCAGCCCACGGGCGGCGAGGTCCGCATCGAGGGCAAGCTGGTCAAGCAGACCCCCGACAACCTGGCGGTCGTCTTCCAGGACTACAGCCGCTCGCTTTTCCCCTGGATGTCCGTGGCCGACAACGTGGCTCTGCCGCTGCGCCGTAAGAAGATGGACAAACAACAGCGCAGGGCGGCCGCCCAGGAGGCGCTGGAGTCGGTGGGGCTGGCGGAGGCCGGCAAGAAGTACCCCTTCCAGCTGTCCGGCGGCATGCAGCAGCGGGTGGCCATCGCCAGGGCCCTGGCCTACCGGCCCGCGCTCATGCTGATGGACGAGCCGTTCGGCTCGGTCGACGCGCAGACCAGGGAGGACCTGGAGGACCTGGTCCTGCAGGTGCGCGGGCACCACAAGATGACCATCGTGCTGATCACCCACGACATCGACGAGAGCGTCTACGTCGGCGACAGGGTGGTCGTGCTGTCCAAGGCCCCCGCGCACGTCGTCGGCGACCTGAAGGTCGAGCTGGCCTCGCCGCGCGACCAGATCACCACCCGCGAGCACTCAGACTTCGTCCACCTGCGCGCCGAGGTCGGACGCCTCGTGCGCGGCCTCGAGAGGACCCCTGCGTGAAACGAGCCGCCCTAGCTCTCGTTCTCCTGGTCAGCGGCGTGACCGCCTGCGGCGGCGACGGCGGGGCGGCACAGGAGAAGACGACGCTGACCGTCGGCGTGGTCCCCGTGCCCTCCTCCGCGCCGCTGTTCATCGCCGAGAAGAACGGCTTCTTCAAGGCCGAGGGCCTCACGGTCAAGACCGAGATCATCCAGGCCCCTCAGGCCGTCATGCCGAAGATCCTCAACGGCAGCATGGACGCCTTCCTGACCAGCTACGTCTCGCTGCTGGCCATCAACGACTCCGGCGCCGCCAAGCTGAGGCTCTTCCAGCACGTGCAGACCGCCGCGCCCGGCATCGCCAGCGTCGTGGTGCCCAAGGACTCCCCCATCAGGACGGCGGCCGACCTCAAGGGCAAGACCGTCGGCGTCAACGTGCTCAGGGCGCTCGGCCAGACCGTCACGAACGCCCACCTGCAGCAGGCGGGGCTCAAGCCCGACGACGTGAAGTTCACCGCGGTGCCCTTCGCCGACCAGCTGACCGCGCTGTCGACCAAGAAGATCGACGCCGCGTGGCTGGTGGAGCCGTTCCTGACGGCCGCCAGGAAGGACCTCGGCGCGGTCGAGGTCATCGACACCACCTCGGGGCCGACGGCGGGCCTGCCGCTCGACGCGTGGGGTGTGTCGGAGGAGTGGCTGACCAAGAACCCCAAGACGGCCGCGGCCTTCCACCGCGCGCTGGCCAAGGCGCAGCAGATCGCCAGCGCCGACAGGAACGCCATCAACGCCGTCATCCCCACCTACACGCAGATCCCCGCGGCGGCGGCGTCGGCGATGAAGCTGGGCGAGTTCTCCGCCGAGGTCGACAAGGCCAGCTTCCAGAAGCTGGCCGACCTGCTGCACGGCTATGGCTACCTGAAGTCCAAGCCCGACGTCACCACCATGATCCCGTCCAAGATCGGATGATCAGAACGCTGGGGGTCCTCGGCTTCCTGCTCGTGCTGGAGGCCGCGGGACGCCTGGGACTCATCGAGGCGCTGCCTCCTGTTTCCGTGGTGCTCGTGACGGCCGCGGGCCTCGCGGTGGACGGCTCCTTCCTGTCCGACGTGGGCGCCACGCTGAGCGCCTGCGCGGCGGGCCTGCTGATCGCGGTGGTCACGGCCGTCCCCGCCGGGCTGCTGCTCGGCACGGTGCCCGCGGTCGAGCGGTCGGTGCGGCCGCTGGTGGAGTTCCTGCGGCCGATCCCCTCGCTGTCGCTCATCCCGCTGGCGATGTTCCTCTGGACCGACAGCCACGACGCCAAGATCGCGCTGATCGTCTACACCTGCTCGTGGCCGCTGCTCATCAACACGATGTACGGCCTGGCCGACGTCGACCCGATCGCCAAGGACACCCTGCGCGGCTTCGGCTTCGGCCCCATGGCCGTGCTGTGGCGCGTCTCCCTGCCGAGCACCGCGCCGTTCATCGCGACGGGCGTGCGCATCGCGGTCTCCGTGACCCTCATCGTGGCCGTCAGCGTGGAGCTCCTCGCCGGAGGCGGCGGCGGGATCGGCGCCTACCTGGTGCAGGCGGGCAGCGCCAACAGGGTGGACAGGATGCTCGCCGCCACCGTCTGGGCGGGAGCGCTCGGCCTCGCCGCCAACGCGCTGTTCACCGCGGCGGAGCGACGGCTGCTGCGCTGGAGGTGGGCCACATGATCAGGCGCCTGGCCTGGTACTGGCTGATCCCCGTCGCGGCGCTCGCGTGGGAGGTGGTCACCCGCTCCGCGGGAGCGGTCTACTTCCCTCCGCCCTCCACCATCCTGGCCAGGATGCGCGAGATGGCCGCGACCGAGGACGTCGCCGCCGACCTGGTGCCGAGCCTGGCCAGGCTGGCCGTCGGCTGGGCGCTCGCGGCCGCGGCGGGCGTCGCACTCGGCGTGCTGCTCGGCCGCTCGCCGCTGCTGGCCAAGCTGGTGGAGCCGATGGTCCACTTCGGCAGGTCGGTGCCGCCCGCCGCCCTGCTGCCGGTGTTCCTGGTGTTCTTCAAGGTCGGCACCCCCATCCAGCTGGCCGCGATCGTCTACGGCGTGCTGTGGCCGGTGCTCGTCAACTCGATGGACGGCGCCCGCCACGTCGACACCCAGTACCTGGACACCGCCCAGGTCTTCCACCTGCCCCGCTGGCGGGTCGTGCTGGCCGCGGCGGCGCCCAAGATCTTCGCGGGGCTGCGGCTCAGCGTGGCGCTCGCGCTGATCATGATGGTCATCTCGGAGCTGTACGCCAGCAGCGAGGGCATCGGGCACCGGATGCGCGAGGCGGAGGGCAGCGTCGACATCCCCGCGATGTGGGCGGGCATCGTGCTGCTCGGCGTGCTCGGCGTGGTGCTGAACGGGCTCTTCCTGGCGGTGGAGCGCAGAGCGCTCAGGTGGCATCGGGGCCGTACAGCCGCCTGATCGCCTCCTTCTGCCGCTCGGCGAACCACTGCCGCGACGGCGCGGACGAGGCCAGCCCGTCGGGGCGCTCGACGTCGTGCCAGCCGTACTCCTCGGCCCAGAGGGCGGGCTTCACCCTGGACAGCAGGTTGCCCATGCCAGGGCGGCGACGGAAGCGGCGTAGCGCGGCCAGGTCGAGCTCGGCGGCGGCCACCAGCGACTCCCCCTGACCGGCCTGCGCCAGCGGACGGCCCTCGAAGTCGAGCACCTCCGAGCCCCCGCTGGTGGAGTCGCCCGGTATGGGCAGCCCCGCCAGGCCGCCGCTGTTGGCCGAGACCACGTAGGCGAGGTTCTCGATCGCCCTTGCCCGCCTGGCGATCGCCTTCGGCGTGAGCGAGGGAGAGGAGGCCTCGGAGGTCGGGTGGCAGAAGACCTCCGCGCCCCTGAGCGCCAGCGCCCTGGCCAGCTCGGGGAAGAGGATCTCCTCCGAGGCGATCACCGCGAGGTTGCCGAGCTCGGTGCGGGCGACGGGCAGCACGGCGTCGAGCCCGTAGACGTCGAGGTAGCGTTCCCAGACGTCGTAGGGCGAGGGGGAGAACATCGAGTGCAGCCGCCGGTAGCGCAGCACGTCCTCGCCGGCGGGGCCGAGGATGACGGTGGCCTGGAAGAACAGCTCGGGGAAGTGCGGATCGCTCTCGTAGGCGTTGACGCACAGGTACACGTCCTGCGCCTTGGCGATCTCGGCCAGCGCCTGGTACTCGGGCCCGCCCGGCGCGATGGCCGCCCTGGCCCGCCACTCCTCGACGCTCTCGCCGAAGGGAAAGCCGGTCAGCACGTACTCGGGCAGGACGACCAGCCGCAGGTCGGGCCCGATCCAGGCCTTGGCGGCCGCCGTCTGGGCGGCGATCGAGCCGATCGCCGCGCGCATGAGCGCGCGCGGGTCGGCCGCGCCGTTCACCGCCTGGGTGCGGACCTGCAGGGCCAGCGCCCGGTAGGCGCTCACCCGACTCGCTTCTCGTCGATCAGCGTGCGCCTGATGCACTCGCCTGACCTGATCCACTGCCACACCCTGCTCCGGGTGCCGCCGTCGTCGCTCAGCACGATCAGCTCGAACAGCTTGAGGTCCTCGCCCTCGGCCTTGTAGACCCAGTTGAGGTAGATCGTGGAGGCGTCGACCTCCCAGAACTCGCCGCTGATGCGCTCGGTGTCGAAGGCGCAGCGCCCGCCGCCGAGATAGGCGCCGGGGAACTCGTGCACCTCGCGCCTGCCGTCGTCCCAGGTGTACTCGTTGACCTGGTGGTAGGCGGCGTCACCGACGATCGAGCAGGTGATGCGCGAGCGGTGCGAGTCGAGCACGCCGCCGTCGCGGCCGAGATGGAGGTAGGTGCCCTCCCACTCGCCTTCGTGCCTGGCCAGCAGCGGCATCTCCGCGCGAAGTCCCATCGCTACACGCTCCAGACGGATCGGGGTGACCTGTTCACCAGGTGGGCTCGGCGCCTGACGAAGCGGCCGATGGAGGCGGGGCCCATCCGCGAGCCGCCGAGGCCCGAGAGGTTGAAGGAGTCTTTCTCGCCCTCGTGGACGAAGGCGGTCAGCGCGGCGTCGTTGACGCTGACCGCGCCGGCTCTCAGCCTGGAGGCCACCGCCCTCGCCTCCTGCTCGGTGGCGGCGAAGACGGCGGCCGACAGGCCGTAGTCGGAGTCGTTGGCCAGCTCGACCGCCTCGTCGACGCCGTCGAACGGCATCACGGGCAGGATCGGGCCGAAGGTCTCCTCCGTCATCACCCGCATGGTGTGGTCCACGCCGGTCAGCACCGTGGGGCGCAGCCAGTGCCACCCTTCGCGCCGCTCGATCTCACCGCCTGTGCGCACGACCGCTCCCCTGGCGACGGCGTCGGCCAGGTGCTCGGGGATGACACCGGTCGTGACCAGGGGCCCCGCGGGAGCTTTCGCGGCCTTGGCCACCAGCAGGCGCAGGAAGTCGTCGAAGACCTCGCGGGCCACGTAGACGCGTTCGATCGACTGGCAGGCCTGTCCCGCGTTGGCGGTGCCGCCGCGCAGGATCGCCGAGGAGGCGCGGTCGAGGTCGGCTCCCGCCAGCACGATCGCGGGGTCCTTGCCGCCCAGTTCGAGGAAGGCGGGGATGAAGGCGCGGGCGGCCGCCTCGGCCACCTGCCTGCCTGTGGCGACGCTGCCGGTGAACACCACCGCGTCGACCAGGCCGACCAGGGACCTGCCCGTCTCCGCGTCTCCCTCGACCACCCGCAGGGGCAGCTCGGCGGGGACCAGCCGCATGAGCGGCTCGACGAACCTGGGCGTCAGCTCGCTGGGCTTGACCAGCACCGGGCATCCCGCCGCCAGCGCGGGGACGGCGTCGATGAGGCCGAGCAGCAGCGGGAAGTTCCACGGGCTGATCACACCCACCAGCTCGTACGGCACCGCCTCGCCGCCCACCACGATGCCGGGCAGCGCCGAGGGCTCGTCGGGCCTGTCGGCCAGGAGGGCGGGAGCCTGCCGTACCCATCTGTCGACGGTGGCGGCCACGGCGCGCCGTTCGAGCTCGGACTCCGCGCGCCTGCCCGTGTCGGCGACCAGCGCTTCGAGCAGGTCCTCGTCACGCGCGACGGCCGCGCCGAAGGCGGTCAGCGCCCGGCCGCGGTCGGCCGCGCGCCAGGCCGCCGACCGCGAGCGCAGCGTATGGGCCGTCGCGGCCAGTTCCTCGGCCGACGGCGGCGACAGCGGCCGGTCTGGCTCACCTGGGAGCGGGTTCACCACCATGATCAGAGCCGACAATAGCCGCAGGGACGGCGGATCACCACCGGTTCTCTCGGGTCAGCGGCGCGGTCCCACGTGGCTCGTGAGAGCGTGCTCCACCAGAGTGATCAGCGTGCTCTTCACCGACTCGCGCGACCTGGCGTCCAGGCGCACGAGCGGGATGTGCGGCGAGAGGGTCAGCGCCTCCCTGATCTCCTCCTCCGCGTGGAGGTACTGGCCGTCCCAGCCGTTGATCCCGACCACGAACGGCAGCTTCGCCTCCTCGAAGTAGTCGATGGCGGGGAAGCTGTCGGCCAGCCTGCGGGTGTCGACCAGCACGACGGCGCCGATCGCGCCGCGCACCAGGTCGTCCCACATGAACCAGAACCGGTGCTGACCGGGCGTGCCGAACAGATAGAGGATCAGGTCGCGGTCGAGCGAGACCCTGCCGAAGTCCATCGCCACCGTGGTGGTCGTCTTGTTCGGCGTGAGCGACACGTCGTCGATGTGCGCCGACGCGTCGGTCATGACCGCCTCGGTGGTGAGCGGCAGGATCTCCGACACCGCACCCACGAACGTCGTCTTGCCCACACCGAAGCCACCCGCGACGACGATCTTCGTCGAGGTGAGGCCGCCTTCAACAGGGAACGTGCTCATCGGTCCGCCAGGTGAGGTTCGAGCCGGCTGAGGCAGGCGATGGCGGTCAATGTCGCGCATTTCCCGTTGACACTAGAGCCTACGAAGTCCACTGAGCACCCTTTCGAGCAGGTTGAGATCCGGCTTACCCGCTTCCAGCTGCGGCTGGTGCACGCGGATCAGGCCCTCGGACGCCATGTCCGCGATCAGCACCCGGGTGATGCCGAGCGGAACTCGTAAAAGGGCGGAGACTTCCGCTACCGATCTGACCGATCGGCACAACTGGATGATCGCTTGGTACTCCGGACTGAGGAGAGAGAGGTCGCGATGTTCGGAGGTGGCCGAGGAGACCAGCGCCTCCATCGCGAACTTCACCCGCGGCGCCGTGCGCCCTCCGGTCACGGCATACGGCCTGACCAGAGAGCTCGACCCCTGCGGGCGCGGGGCAGGTTGTCGCCCCTGATTGTTATCACCAGCCCAACCCTGATCTGTCACAGCCTTCTCCTGTCCCCCATCTCACATCCGACTAGCGAGGGCGTGTCGCCTGCAGCTCGGCGCGTACGGCAGGCGTGAGCACCTGTCCCGCACGCTCCACGAGCAGCGTCATCTGGTAGGCCACCAGACCCATGTCGCAGTCGGCGGCGGCGAGGACCGCCAGGCACGAACCATCACTGATGGACATGATCATCAAAAGGCCGCGCTGCATCTCGATCACCGTCTGGGTGACCATGCCGCCCTCGAAGACTCTGGCCGCCCCCTGGGTCAGGCTGATCACACCCGAGGCCACCGCGGCGAGCTGGTCGGCCCTGTCCTTGGGGAAGCCCTCGGAGTAGGCCAGTGGCAGACCGTCGGACGACACCACCACGGTGTGGGCTACACCTGGCACGTTGTTCACGAAGTCGGTGATCAGCCAGTTGACGCCCCTGGCGCCCTGACTCAGCTCTCTCATTGCTCCTCCTTGTTCTCGCGGGTGAACTCGCGGCCCTGCCTGACTCCCTGCTGGAAGCTGGACAGACGGCTGCGCACCCGGTCGGGCGAGATCGGTGCCGCCGGTTCGGGCGCGACGCTCTCCGCCGCGCTCGCCGTACCGGGGACCAGGTTGGCCTTCGGAACCCTGCGCGGCAGACCGGAGGCCGTGGTGCCGCCCTGGGCGGGCTCCGCGGCGGCGCGGGCCGCCTGGAAGCCGCTGTCGGCAGGAGAGGACCACGAGGGCGGGGTCGCCGGCGCGCTCTGGCCGGGCCTGCGCTGCGGCAGTCCCTGCGGACGCGCCTCACGCATGCTCTGCGCCTGCTGCTGACCGCGCGGGGCCTGCTCGCCCTGCTCCTCGGCCTGCGGCTGACGACGGGCGGCCGGCTGGGCCGGCGCCTCGTCCTTGGCGGCCTTCAGTTCCTCGGGGTCGGGCCTGCGGAACCAGTCGGAACCGACGGAGGAGAAGATCGGCAGGAACTCCTCGCCGTCCTCGTCCATGGGCGAGGTGCGCACGACGGGAAGCGGGCCTGTCATGTCGGGCTCCGGCAGCCCCATGAAGCCGCCCTGCGGCTCCTGGCCGACCCTGCCGAACGTCGCCGTGGAGTCCTGCGCGTGGAAGTCGGAGGTGTCGGAGGGCTCCCTGCGAGGGAGGTCCTGACCCGGCGCCTGCCTGGTCTCGAACTCGGGCGGGCGGCCGAAGGCGTCCATCGGCCTGGGCTCGGGCTCGGGCAGGCTCCTGGCGAACGGGTCGAAGGTCGGCTCGGCCTGGCTCGGGGCGGCCGACGGCCACCCGCTGTCGGTGAAGCCGCTGTCGGAGAACCCGCTGTCGGAGTAACCACTGTCGGAGAACGCGCCCGCGGACGAGCCGCCCCTGTCGGTGGGGAACCCTGTGGACGAGCCACCCCTGTCCGTGGGGAACGCTCCGGTGGACGAGCCACCCCTGTCCGTGGGGAACGCTCCGGTGGAGGAGCCACCCCTGTCGGTGGGGAACCCGCCGTCGGAGAAACCGCTGTCGGAGAAGCCGGCGTCGGAGAACCTGTCGCCGAACCCGCTGTCAGGGGCGCCGGCGAACCCGTTCACGGACGGCACGCCGCCGGCGGCGGGGCCGCCGTTGCTGGACGGGTTGCCGCCCTGCGTGCCGAAGGAGCGCTCCTCGTCCAGCGGAGGCCAGGCGGACTCGCCCTCGGCGGGAGGCAACACCCCGGGCCACGGGGTGTGCATCGGCTCCTCGAAGGCCCGCACGTCCGGGGTGTCCATGCCGAACTGCGCCACGGGCGCCGCCAGCACGGGCGAGTCGAACGGGCTGTAGGAGCTCTGCGTCTGCTGGTAGGGGAAGCCGGTCTGCGCGGGGGCCGACGCGGACACCAGCAGGGTGTCGGGCAGCACCACCAGCGCGGTGACGCCACCGGTCGGCTGCGAGCGCAGCTGCACCTTGATGCCGTGGCGCAGGGCCAGGCGGCCGACCACGAACAGGCCCATGCGGCGCGAGACCGACACGTCCACGACCGGCGGGTTGGCCAGGCGCCAGTTGGCCTGCGCGACCTCGTCGGCGGTCATGCCGATGCCGAGGTCGACGACCGCGACCATGACGCCGCCCTCGGTGCGGTTGCTGGAGACGCTGACCTTGGTCTCGCGGGGCGAGAAGGAGATGGAGTTCTCGATCAGCTCGGCGAGCAGGTGGACGACGTCGGTGACGGCGGGGCCGGCCACCATGGTGCCGGTCGGCACCTGGATGTTGACCCGCTCGTACCCTTCGACCTCCGAGAGGGAGGCGCGGGCGATGTCGACCAGCTCGACCGGCTCGGTCCACTTGCGCGCGGCCTCCTGGCCGGCGAGGACCAGGAGGTTCTCGCTGTTGCGGCGCATGCGGGTGGCCAGGTGGTCGAGCTTGAAGAGGTTGGACAGACGCTGCTCGTCCTCTTCGCCGTTCTCCAGGCCCTCGATGAGCGACAGCTGCCGCTCGACGAGGGTCTGGCTGCGGCGCGAGAGGTTGACGAACATCGCGTTGACGTTGGCGCGCAGCTTGGCCTCGTCGCCCGCCAGCCGTACGGCCTCGCGGTGGACCTCGTCGAAGGCCCTGGCCACTTCCCCGATCTCGTCGCGGGTGAGCACGCCGATGGAGGGGACCTCGGGGATGACAGCGCCGTCGCCCGACTCGCGCAGCGCGCGGACCGTGTCGGGCAGGCGGCTGCCCGCCACCTCCAGGGCCTCGGCGCGCAGCCTGCGCAGCGGGCGGACCAGCGAGCCGGCCACACCGGTGGTGATCACCAGCACGAGCACCAGCAGGACGAGGATGACCGCGCCGGAGATGATGGCGTCGCGCTGCTCGGCGTCGCTCAGCACCCTGGTCTGGGCCACGATGGAGGCGGCCAGCTGGGTCTCCACCTTGCGCATGGCGTCGACGGTCTGCTCGGTGCTGTCGTACCAGAGCTGGAGGTCGCGGCGCGAGGTGATGTCGAGGTCGCGGATCTGCTTGTACTCGCGCATCTGGGCCAGCGCGCGCTGGCGCATCGCGTCGGCGCGGTCGATCTCCTGGCCCCTGACCGTCTTGCGGTAGAAGGCGAGGTCGTCGGCCGAGGCCTCGGTGTCGTAGATGGCGAGCTCGCCCTGCTGGGCGTTCCACGAGCCGAGGAAGTCCGACAGGTCGTCGTAGTCGAGGCTCCGCTCGATCTGCGCGACGAGCAGGATGACCTGCTGGCGGGAGACCTCCTCCTTGGCGCGCTCGATCGCGCCGAGCGCGGTGGCGTCGCCGAGCAGGCGGTCGTTGTTGCCCGAGGCGATCAGCTCGCTCTGCAGGCCCTCCATGACGTCGATCATCGAGGTGAACGTTTTGATCGCCGCTCGGGCGGGCACGCTGTCGCTGTCGCCGGCGATCGAGTCGCGCAGGCCGTCGAGGCCGTTCAGCCATCGGGTGGCGTCGTCGACCTCGTGGCGCACGCGGGCGGAGTGCGCGTCGTCGATGGCCGTGGTGCTGGCGAGCACCTTCTTCTTCTCGGCGTCGACCACGTCGCGCTGGTTGCGCAGCGCCGCCAGGCGCCGCACGCGCCGGTTGTCGGCGATGTACCAGGCGGTGAGCGCCCGCTCCTTGCCCAGCTCGTGGGAGAGCGCGCCGAGCCGCTGCACGAGCTCGGCCACCTGGGTCAGGCGGCGGTACTCGGCGGCGGTGCCGATGGAGTTGGCCAGCTGGATCCCGGCGAGGAGGACGCCCACGACCGTGGGGATCAGGATGAGCAGGATGAGGCGCGATCGCACCCGCCAGTTGCCCAGCTGGAAACGACTGCCCGACCTGGGCTTCTTTCCTGTGTCCTCCCCCGGGGCGGCGTGCCGGGGGTTATCCGTCCTCACAGAGTCTCGCAACCTCTCGCCATACGTGCTCGAAAATCTCTGACACGCATGTGGCGCATGGGATTCCAGGAGCGATCGTAATTGGAACACAACCTGACCAGATCAGCGAACGAGACATACTCCGCTAAACACCCACAAATCTGGCTTTTTTCACCCATAACGCCGCATGCTGTTTAGGCCGGCCGGAACGAGTCCCGCTCGGCTGGAGCCGCGTGCTTGATCATGAGGTGACGGGTCACGGAGTACTCCTGGACCGCCTCCTGGCTCATGTCCTTGCCGAAGCCGCTGCCCTTGACGCCGCCGTGCGGAGCCTCGCTGGCGATCGGCAGATGATCGTTCACCCACGTCACCCCGACGTCCAACCGGTGCGAGACGCGCATGGCCCTGGCCACGTCCCTCGACCAGACCGAGGAGGCCAGGCCGTAGCGGGTGTCGTTGGCCAGCCTGACTGCCTCGTCCTCGCCGTCGAAGGGCAGCACGACAAGGACAGGACCGAAAAGCTCGCCCTGGACGATCTCGCTGTCCTGCGCAGGACCCGCGATGAGGGTGGGCGGGTAGAAGAAGCCCGGCGCGTCGACGGGGGCGCCACCGAAGAGCACCTCCGCATCGGAACGGGACACGAAGCCGTGCACCCTGTCGCGGTGCGCGGCCGAGATCAGCGGCCCGATGTCCGTCGTGGGGTCCCACGGGTCGCCGATCGTGATCTCCGCCAGCGTAGCGCGGATCGCCTCCACGGCGTCCGCGTACACCTGCCTGGCGACGTAGACGCGGGTGGCCGCGGTGCAGTCCTGGCCGGTGTTGTAGGTCGCGCCCATGGCCACACCGCGCGCGGTCTCGGCCAGGTCGGCGTCCTCGAACACCAGCGCGGGGGCCTTGCCGCCGAGCTCCAGGTGCACGCGCTTGAGGGTGCGCGCGGCCCCGGTCATCACGGCCCGTCCGGTCTCCGTGGAGCCCGTCACGCTCACCATGTCCACGCCAGGGTCGGTGACCAGCGCCTCCCCCACCTGGGCGTCACCCGTCACGACCTGCACGAGCCCCTCGGGCGCGCCCGCCTTGGCGATCAGCTCGGCCAGGCGCATGGTGGTGCGAGGGGTCTGCGGGGCCGGCTTGATGACCACCGCGTTGCCCGCCGCCAGCGCGGGGCCGAGCTTCCACACCGCCATCACGAAGGGGAAGTTCCACGGCGCGATCGAACCCACGACCCCGACGGGACGGCGCAGCAGCACGGAGGTGTAGCCCGCGCTGAACACCCCTGCGCCGCTGCCGTCGAGCGAGCGGGCGGCCCCCGCGAAGAAGCGCAGGTTGTCGGCGGCGAAGGGCAGCTCACCGTCCCTGAAGACGGCGGCGGGCTTGCCCGTCTCCTCCACCTCGAGCCTGGTCAGCTCCTCGGCGTCGGCCTCCACCAGGTCCGCGAGGCGCAGCAGCACCCTGGCCCTGTCGGCCGGCGTGGTCTGCGACCACTCCTCGAAGGCCTGCCTGGCCCTGCGTACGGCGGCCGCCACCTCGGCGACGGGCGTGTCGGGCACCTCGGCGAACGGCTGGCCGGTGGCGGGGTTGATCAGTTGGCGCATGGTGTCTTTCCTCGGAAACGATCGGGTCGGTCGCCTGCCGTGACGGCGGCGACCAGGCCGTGGGGGAGCGTGTGCGGCGCTCCCCCCGGCTTCTACTGGCCGAGCTGCTCGATCAGGTCGGCGGCCTTGCGCAGGCCGTCGCGACGGCGGATCTCCCCGCCCGCCTCGGCCAGCTTCGCGCGCAGCGGCGCGTCACCCAGCAGCCTGTCGAGGGCGCCGGTGAGCTCCTCGTCGGTGAAGGTGTAGGTGGACAGGCGCACGCCGTACCCCAGCTCGGCCACGCGCTGGGCGTTGTCGTACTGGTCCCAGAACAGCGGCAGCAGGATCATCGGCTTGCCGAAGTGCATCGCCTCGGTGGTGGTGTTGTTGCCACCGTGCGTGATGACCAGGTCGACCTGAGGAATGATCTTAGTCTGCGGCAGGAACTCCGCGCCCCACATGTTGTCGGCGAGCTTGATCTCCTCGTGCAGCGGGCCCTTGGAGACGATGAAGCGGTGCGGGGTGGTGGCCAGCACGTCGATCACCCGCTGCATGAGCTCCACGTCCGCCGAGCCGAGCGAGCCGAGCGAGAAGTAGACCAGCGCGCCCTCGCCCTTGGCGAAGGGCAGCTCGAACTCCTCGTCGGTCTCGCGGACGGAGGAGTCGAGGCGGTGCCAGCTCGGGCCGAGCGGACGGGCGTCGGTGTAGTCGAGCAGCTCGGGGTAGACGTAGAGGTTGAGATCGCCCTCGTGGATGAAGTCGAGATCGGGCAGCGGCTCGGTGCCCTGCTCGACGCACCACTCGTTGAAGGCGGTCCAGATCTCGCGGTGGGTGCGGTCGTACTCGGCGCGGAAGGTGTCCCACTCGGAGGGGTCGTCGGCGGGCAGGCCAGAGAAGACCGGCGCCACCTGGGGGCCGCGCACCTCCAGCGGGTTGCAGGAGACGATCCTCACGAACTTCTTGCCCGCGGTCAGCAGCGCGGGGAAGGTGATCACGTTGTCCTCGACGATGATGTCGGGCCGCACCCTGTCGATGATCGCCTTGAGCTGCGGCTCGCAGTACTTCACGCCGTCGATGAGCGCGTCCCAGATCGGCTTGGTGACGGTCTCGAGCTGCTCCTGGGTGCTCTTGCGATACTCAGGGGCGGTGTCGCGGATGAAGTCCTTCCAGAACTGACCCGCGTCCTGCTCCTCCTCGGCCGGAGGGGCGAGGTCGACCAGGTCCTCCTCGAAGCCCAGCGCCTCGAGCTTGCCCTTCCACGACGCTTCAGCCGCGAAGACCACACGGTGTCCGCGACGGCGCAGGATGTCGCCGATGCCGATGCTGTTGTTCGTCGGGCCGTACGCGCTTTCAGGCATGAACAGGATGGTGAGAGACATCATCTACTCCGGGAGGAACGCTCAGTTGAATTGCGATTCAAATACTGATCTAGCGGGAGAGTCAACTTCAAGGCAGTATGTGCCCGGTTGACCTTAATGACACGATAGAAACGGGGAGCCTGGTGACCGCGCGCAAGAGCCGCTCGGACCGGCGCATCGACCTCATCGAGGCCGCGCGCAGGGCCATCGTCCGCCACGGCATCGACGGGGTGCACCTGGCCCACGTGGCGGAGGAGGCGGGGCTGACCTCCGGCGCGGTGCTCTACCACTACCCCGACCTCAGCGAGCTGCTGGTCGAGGCGCACCACGCCAGCGTGGAGCGCTTCTACGAGCACCGCATGCGCCAGATCTCGACGATCAGCGACCCCGCCCGCAAGCTGGTGACGACGATCCGCTCCGGGCTGCCCACCGGGCCGCTCGATCCCGACGTGCGCCTGCTCAACGAGCTGGGCGGGGCGGCGGGCCGCAACCGGATCTACGGCCTGCTGCTCACCACCCTCTTCGACCGCCAGGTGTCGATGTACCAGGCGATCCTGGACACGGGACAGGCGCTGGGCGTCTTCGACCTGACGGCCGAGTCCCTGACGATCTCGCGCAACCTGGTGGCGCTGGAGGACGCCTACGGCTACCGCATCACCGCCAGGCACCCGCTCATCGGCCCCGAGGAGGCCGCCGAGCTCATCCTCGACTACGCCCGCACGGCCACGGGCTGCGACCTGTTTCACTGAATCAGCACCGCGTCGGCGCTGTCCCAGCCGAGCCTGACCTGAGCGCCCGCCTCGACCTTCGCGGCGCCCTGCTGGGCGACCAGGACGGGCTTGTCCCTGCCCGGCACGGTGACCGCGATGTGCGAGATCCCGCCGTAGAAGCTGACGTCCAGCACGGTGCCGAGCAGGCCGCGATCGGTGAGCCTGACGTTCTCCGGCCTGACGGCCAGCAGCGCGTCGACCCCCGCAACCTCGGCGCCCTCACCCGGCAGCACGCCGAGCTCGGGGACGTCGAGGCCGCCCGGCACCACGGTGCCCTCGAAGAGGTTGTTGGCGCCGACGAAGTCGGCCACGAACGGCGTGCGGGGCCGCTCGTACAGGGTGACGGGCTCGTCCACCTGCCGCACCTGCCCCTTTTCGAAGACGGCGATGCGGTCGGCCAGCGACATGGCCTCCTCCTGGTCGTGGGTGACCACGACGAAGGTGATGCCGACCTCGTGCTGCAGCCGCTTGAGCTCCAGCTGCATGCCCGCCCGCACCTTCTTGTCCAGCGCCGACAGCGGCTCGTCGAGCAGCAGCAGGCGCGGGCGCTTGACGATCGCGCGGGCCAGGGCGACGCGCTGGCGCTGGCCGCCCGACAGCTGGGACGGCTTGCGCCCGGCCATCTCGGCCAGGCCGACGGTCTCGAGCACCTCCTCGACCCGCTGCTTGACCTCGGCCCTGCCGAGCTTCTCCTGCTGCAGGCCGTAGGCGATGTTCTTGGCCACGCTCATGTGCGGGAACAGCGCGTACGACTGGAACATCAGGTTGATCGGCCGCCTGTTCGGCTGCATCGACAGCAGGTCGTCGCCGTCGAGCGTGACGGTGCCCGCGTCGGGCGTCTCGAACCCGGCCAGAATCCGCAGCAGCGTGGTCTTCCCGCAGCCCGAGGGGCCGAGCAGGGCGAAGAACTCGCCCTGCCCGATCTCCAGCGAGACGTTGTCGAGCGCGGTGACGTCACCGAACCTGCGGGTGACGCCGTCAATCTTGAGCACGAAACTCCCCGATCTTCGTCATGCGCTGGGCGACGATCACCACGGTGAAGCTCACCAGCAGCAGGATCGACGCGAGCGCGTTGATCTCCGGGGTCACCCCGAACCTGATCATTGAGTAGATGACGATGGGCAGCGTCGGCTCGGTCGGCGCCGCCGTGAAGAACGCGATGACGAACTCGTCGATCGACAGGGTGAAGGCCAGCAGCGCGCCTGCCACGATGCCGGGCGCGAGCTGCGGCAGCGTCACCCTGACGAAGGTGGTGACGGGTCCCGCTCCGAGGTCGCGTGAGGCCTCCTCCAGCGAGGAGTCGGCGTGGGCCAGCCTGGTGCGCACGACCGCCGCCACGAAGGCCATGCCGAACAGCGCGTGCGACAGGATCACCGAGTGCAGGCCGAGGCTGAACTGCACCACGTCGTAGAAGACCAGCAGCCCGATCGCCAGCACGAGGTCGGGCAGGATCGCCGGCATCAGCCCGAGCGCGTCGAGCAGCTTGGAGCGGGTGTGCCTGGCCAGGCCCACGGCGAGCAGAGTGCCGAGGACCGTGGCGAGCACGGTCGAGCCCCCCGCCACGATGAGGGTGTTGACCAGGCCCTCCATGACCTTGTCGTCCTCGGCGAGCACGCCGTACCACTTGAGGCTGAAGCCCTCGTGGAGGTAGGGCGACTTGCCCTCGTTGAAGGACATCACGACGAGGACGGCGATCGGCGCGTAGAGGAAGACGTAGGTCAGCCAGAACGGCACGTAGAGGAAGCGCGGCCTACCCACGGCGGCTCACCCACGACTGGATCACCAGGAGCACGATCAGGACCAGGATGACGGCCAGCGCCAGCGTCGAGCCGAAGGGCCAGTCACGCGATTTGAGGAACTCGGCGCGGATCAGGGTGCCGACCGTGGCCGTGCGTCCTCCTCCGAGGATCTCGGGGATGACGAAGTTGCCGAAGCTGGGCACGAAGACGAACAGGCAGCCGGTGGCCACGCCGGGCAGCGTCAGCGGCAGCGTGACCCTGCGAAAGGTCGTGAAGGCCGAGGCGCCCAGATTGGCCGAGGCCTCCCGCAGCTGCGGGTCGAGCTTCTCGATCGCCGCGTACAGCGGCAGGACCATCAGCGGCAGGTAGGAGTAGAGCAGCCCCGTGACGATCGCCCCATGGTTGTACAGGAGCTCCATCTGCGTGCCCAGAGCCGAGTTGATGAGGCCGGGCCCGCTCAGCAGGATCGTCCACGCGTAGACCCTGATGATGAAGTTGGTCCAGAACGGCAGCACGATCGCGACCAGCGCGACGGTCTTCCACGTACGCGGCAGCCTGGCGATCAGGTACGCCGTGGGGTAGCCGAGCAGGAGCGCGAACACCGTGGTCAGCGTGGCCAGCTTGATCGACGTCAGGACGACGTCGAGGTAGAGCGGGTCGAACAGACGGCTGAAGTTCTCCGTCGTGAACTCGTAGACGATGCCGCCGAAGCGGCCGCGTCTGAAGACGGTGTAGCTGAGGATCAGCGCGAGGGGCACCAGCAGGAGCACCGCCAGATAGGCGACGCCCGGGCCCAGGAACACGAACGCGCCCAGCCGGCGCCCCCATCGAGGGGACACCGGCCGGGGCTTGCCGACGACTTTCACGGCTACTTGGCCGCGACCTCGGTCGAGAGGCGGGTGTACTTGACCGACGCCTCGCCCAGGTCGATGGCCGCCTCACCGTTCAACAGCTCGGCGGGGGAGATGCCGAGGAGCGAGCCCTCGGGCACCTCGACCTTGTCCATGGCCGCCTTGTTGGGCACCTTGTAGTTGATGTTGGCGGCCGCCCAGCTGTGGATCTCCGGGTTCAGGATGTAGTTGATCAGAGCGTGCGCGGCCTCCTTGTTCTTGGAGGACTTCATGATCACCATGGTGTCCACCCAGAGGTCGCTGCCCTCGCTCGGCACGACGAACTTGATGTTCTTCTTCGCGTCGGTGGTCGGGCACCAGCCGTCCCATGCCTCGGACATCACGGCCTCGCCCGACTGCAGCTTCTGGCCGAAGGTGACGTCGTCGTAGATCACGTGCGGCTTGGCCGCGAGCAGCAGCTCCTTGGCCTTGGCGATCTCCTCGTCCTTGGTGGTGTTGACCGAGAACTTGAGGACCTTGAGCGCGGGCAGGGCCAGCCAGCGCTCGGTGGCCAGCATCGTGACCTTCTTGTCCGCCCATGCCGGCGGCTTCAGGATGTCGTTCCAGCTCTTCGGCTCGGCCTTGACCAGGTCGCTGCGGTAGCAGATGCCGGTGGTGCCCCAGGTGTAGGGGACCGAGAACTTGTTGCCCTTGTCGTAGGAGAGCTGCGTGGCCTCGGGGTAGAGGTTGCTGAGGTTGGGGATCAGCTCGGGGTGGATCGGCTCCAGCAGGCCCTGCTCGTTGAGCGCCTGGGCGTACTGCCCTGAGACGAACGCCACGTCGATGCTCTCGCCGGCCTGCGTGGTCAGCTTGGCCATCGCGGTCTCGTTGGTGTCGTGCTCGACGATGTCGACCTTGCTGACCTTGAGCTCGGCCTTCGCCTTCTCGGCCAGCTCCTTGGGCGTGTAGCCCGGCCAGACGGTCACCGTGAGACTCTGCTTGGACAGGTCGGCCTTGGCGTCCAGCTGCGCCGCAGCGCTCGGAGCTGGTTTCGCGCTGTCGGTCGACGACTCGCCGCCGCACGCCGCGACGGCGAGCGCGAGTCCGGTCGCCACCACGACGACCGGAAGACGACGGGTGTACCGGATACGGGACACGGCCGCTACTCCTTCTAGATTCAGATGTACGAGGGGTCTCGCGACCAACCGGGCACTGCAGACCAAAGCAGGAGTGTTGCAGCCAACATCAACATGAGCAAGACTTTTCCGGACATTGTCACCAGGAAGTTTGATCCCGTTGTTGAATCGCGATTCAATTTGGGAGCGATTGCTCTCACTGGGTGAGAATCCCGTCACCGATCGGGAGGACACCGCCGTTCCCCGCGCGGGGGACGGCGTCACCTCGGCGCTCCTCGCGGCGCTGCGCTCCGACCCGCCACCGCCATTCTCCCTGTACCGCTACCTTCCCCTGCCCGACGGTCCAGGACCGGGGGAACCAGCGTGGGAGGAGCGCGGCATCGACGTCGACCAGACCAACCACTCGGTGGTCGTGGGCGAGCGGATCGTGGTGAAGTGGATGGCCGTTCCCGCGCCGCTCCCCCACCCGACGCTCGTCGCCTTCGCGCACCTCACCGAGGCCGGCTTCGAGCACACGGCGCCGCCGTACGCGGCGCTCACCGTGGTCGGCTCCTCGGGTGCCGAGCGGCTGCTCGCCCTGGTCACCGGGTACCTGCCCGAGGCGCGCGACGGGTGGGAGTGGTGCGTGGACGAGGCGGAGGCGGGCCGTACCGCCTTCGCATCCACACTCGGCCGCCTGGCCGCCGACCTCCACCTGGCCCTCGCCACCTTCCCTCCGGCGGGTGCGCAGGCCCCGCCCGCCTCGCCGGCCGTCTCCCCGGCCGCCACCTCGCCCGCCTCCGCGCCCGCCTCCGTGCTCGCCGACAGGGCCGAGCGGGCGCTGGAAGAGGCGCTCGAGCTCACCGACGGGGAGGACGGCACGTGGCTGCGCGAGCACGCCGACGCGCTCCGCGCCCGGCTCGAACCCCTGGCGGACGCCGTCGGCGGCGCCACGATCCGCATCCACGGCGACCTCCACGTGGGCCAGATCCTCCAGTGGCGCGACGGCTACGCCGTGATCGACTTCGACGGCAATCCCACGGTCGCGCAGGCCGAGCCGTACCAGCCTGCCGCCCGCGACGTCGCCCAGCTCACCACCAGTCTCGAGCACGTCGCCCAGGTCGCGATCAGGCGCAGGGGCACCGCCCCCTCCGCCGCCGCCACGTGGGCCGCGACCGCCCGCGAGGGGCTGCTGTCGGCCTACAGGGAGAGGCTGCGCGCCGAGGGCAGGCCCGAACTGCTGGACGAGCGGCTGATCGGCCCGTTCGAGATCGAGCAGGAGTGCCGCGAGCTCATCTACTCCGCCCGTCACCTGCCCCGCTGGCGCTACGCCCCGATGGGCGTGCTGCGCACCCGCTTCACCGAGGAGACCCCGTGAACCCCGAACTCTTCCAGGCCGACCTGGAGGCCAAGCCCGCCGCCCTCACCGACCTGGCCGCCTGGCTGGACAAGGAGCGGCCGCCGCTGCCCGAGAGGGTCAGGCGGGTGGTCTTCCTCGGCATGGGCAGCTCCCGCTACGCCGCGGGCGTGGCCGCCCTGCGCCTGCGGGCCAGGGGCTTCGACGCCTACGCCGAGTACGGCTCGGCCGCCGCCACCTTCCCCGCGGGTCCCGAGACGCTCGTCGTGCCGATCTCGGCGACGGGAGGGAGCAGGGAGACGCTCGACGCCCTCGCCCGCTACGTGGGCGGCCCCTCCCCCGTCGTCGCCCTCACCAACGTGCCTGACTCGGCGATCACCGAGGGGGCCGACGCGGTCATCCCGATGCTGGCGGGCGAGGAGCGCGGCGGCGTGGCCTGCCGTACCTTCCAGCACACGCTGATCCACCTGCTGGCGATGGAGTCCGAGCTCACGGGGGCCGGGCGCGACCTCCCCTCGCTGGTACGGCTGGCCGCCGAGGCCACCTCGGACCTGCTGGAGCGGCGGGAGCAGTGGCTGCCGCTCGCCCTCGACCTGCTCGACGGGCCGAACGGCGTCTACGCCATCGCCCCCGCCGAGCGGATGTCGTCGGCCGAGCAGTCGGCGCTGATGGTCCGCGAAGGGCCGCGCCGCCCCGCCGACGCGTGCGAGAGCGGCGACTGGTCGCACGTGGACGTCTACCTCACCAAGACGCTCTCCTACCGGGCGCTGCTGTTCCCGGGCTCCGCCTACGACGCCCAGGCCATGGACTGGGTACGGCAGCGCGGCTCGACCGTCCTCACGGTCGGCGGCCACGTGGAGGGAGAGCGGGGCTCGATCCGCTACGCGCACGACGAGGACCCCGACGTCGCCCTGCTGACCGAGACCCTCGTCGCCGAACTGGTCGCAGCCCACTGGTGGCGCGGCGCCTGATCTCCTGGCTCAGTACCGGGGGCCGTAGGCGGAGCGGACGGTCAGGGCGTGCTCGACCAAGGTGATGAGCGTGCTCTTGACCGCCTCGCGGGAGCGGGCGTCGGTGCGCACGATCGGCACGGGCGAGGGCAGCGTGAGCGCGTCGCGCACCTGGCTCTCGACGTGGGGGAAGCTTCCGTTCCACCCGTTGAGCCCGATCACGAACGGCAGCTTGGCCTCTTCGAAGTAGTCGATGGCGGGGAAGCTGTCGGCCAGCCTGCGCGTGTCGACCAGGACGATCGCGCCGATCGCGCCGCGCACCAGGTCATCCCACATGAACCAGAACCGGTGCTGGCCTGGCGTGCCGAACAGGTAGAGGATCAGGTCGCGGTCGAGCGAGACCCTGCCGAAGTCCATGGCCACCGTGGTGGTCGTCTTGTCGGGGGTGAGGCTGAGGTCGTCCACTCCGGCCGAGGCGTTCGTCATGACCGCCTCGGTGGTGAGCGGGAGGATCTCCGACACCGCGCCCACGAACGTCGTCTTGCCGACGCCGAACCCGCCCGCCACGACGATCTTCGTCGAGGTGAGCCCGCCTTCCGTAGGAAACATGCTCATCAGCCCGCCATGTGAGGGTCGTGACCGATGAGGCATGCGATGGCGGCCGGTTGCGCATGTTTCCTGTGGCTAGAGCCTGCGAAGTCCACTGAGCACCCTTTCCAGCAGGTTCCTGTTCGGCATGCCGGCGTCCAGCTGCGGCTGGTAGATCCGGACGAGCCCTTCCGCCTCCATGTCCGCGATCAGCACGCGGGCCACCCCGAGCGGCATGGCGAGCAGGGCCGACACCTCGGCGACGGACCTGATCTGGCGGCACAGCTCGCTGATCGCCCGGTACTCACGGGTGTGGTTCATGCCGAGCTGGGCCGAGGTGGCCGAGGAGACCAGCGCCTCCATGGCCAGGTCCGTGCGCGGCGCGGTACGCCCGCCCGTGAGGGAGTACATCCGCACCAGGGAGCTGCGCTCCTCCTGCGGGGGCTCCCCGTAGTTCGGGGAGTGCGGCGCCCCGGACCCGTAAGGGGGGCCGTCATTCCACGTGGCCACGTTGCTCTCCCATCACCAGGGGCGCGCTGAGGACAGTTCCGCCCGTACGGCGGGCGTGAGCACCTGCCCCGCCCGCTCGACGAGGACGGTCATCTGATAGGCCACCAGGCCCAGGTCACAGTCGGGCGCGGCCAGCACGGCCAGGCACGACCCGTCGCTGATGTTCATGACCAGCATCAGCCCTCGCTGCATCTCCACGACCGTCTGGGTGACCCCACCCGCCTCGAAGACCCTGGCCGCGCCCTGGACCAGGCTGACCAGTCCCGCGGCCACGGCCGCCAGCTGGTCGGCCCTGTCCTGCGGAAAGCCTCTCGAGAAGGCCATCGGCAGGCCGTCGGCCGAGACCACCACGGCGTGCGCGACGCCCGGCACCTCCTCGACGAAGCCGCTCACCAGCCAGCTGACGTCTCTGGCGGCCTGGCTCAACTCCATCACCGCTGCTCCTCCCCCTCGTGCGCCTGCTCGATCTCGGCGCGGCCCTTGCGCACGCCCTGCTGGTAGCTGGCCAGCCTGCTGCGGATCCTGTCGGGAGAAGGCGGTGGCAGAGCAGGCGGGGCGCTCTGCGTCTGCGGGAGGGCCGAGCCCGGCACGAGGTTCGCCCGCGGTTGGCGCTTGGGCAGGCCCGAAGTGGTGAGACCGCCGCTGTTCGGCTCGCTGACCGACCGGGCGGCCTGCCACCCCGCGTCGGCGGGCGAGGACCACACGTCTGCCGCCTGCTGCTGCGGCGCGAGAGCAGCGGCCGCGTCGGGCGCTCCGGCCTGCGCGTGCCGTCCCTCGTGGGCCTTGGGGCGTTCGAGCGTGGCGTCGGGGCGCTTGAACCAGTTGGACTCCACCGCGGCGAAGATCGGCAGGAACTCCTCTTCGCCCTTCTCCAGCGAGGAGCTCTCCACCCGCGGCAGCGGTCTGGTGGCGTCGGGCTGTCCCGCGTAGGGATTCGGTGAGCCGCCCAGCCCCGGCATCCGCCTGAAGCCCAGCCCCTCGCCCTGACCTCCGCGCCTGGGCAGCCCGTTCGCGGTGTGGTCGGAAGGGGCGGCGTGGTCGAGATCGGTGGACGGCGCGTCGTTGGTGGCGAACCAGTCACCGGACGGGCTGTCGAACGTCCCGGGCCCGTCGAAGGGTGAGGTGCTGTCGAAGACGGGCGGGCCGTCGAGGACCGGCGCGGCCATGGGCGCGGGTCGCAGGTCCTCCAGCGACGGGTGGTCGTAGGCGGTGGGCCCCGCCTGCGCGGGCACCACCGGGCTGCCCTGCGGCTGTCCCGGCGGGAAGGGCCGCCCCGGCGCGGACTGCTGGCCGTGGCCGGGGAGCGGGCCGTGCCCTGGCTGGCCGTGATCGCCATGGAGGCGTTGGGGGCCCTGCGGGCCGGGGCCGTGAGAGGCAGGACCGTGAGAGCCAGGACCGTGGGAGCCGTGCCCGAGCTGCGCGTGAGGAGCGTGCGCGGGCTGGCCGTGCGGGCCGTGGGCGGGCTGGCCGGCGACCGGCGGCTGGCCGGGGATCGCGGTGAGCAGCGCCTCGGGGATCAGCACCATCGCGGTGAGCCCGCCGACGTCCTGCCTGCGCAGCTGGACGCGGATGTCGTGCCTGAGCGCCAGCCTGCCGACCACGAACAGGCCCATGCGCCGCGAGACCGACACGTCGACGACCGGCGGGTTGGCCAGGCGCCAGTTCGCCTGGCTGATCTCCTCCTGGCTCATCCCGATGCCGTGGTCGGTCACCGCGATCATGACCCCGCCACCGTCGATGCGGTTGCTGGAGATGGTCACCTTGGTGTCGCCCGCGGAGAACGACACGGCGTTCTCCACCAGCTCGGCCAGCAGGTGGACGGTGTCGCTGACCGCCTGCCCCGCGACCGCGACCTCCGACTGCACCTGGTTCACGACACGGTCGTAGCTCTCGACCTCGCCCAGCGCCGCCCGCACGATGTCCATGAGCTCGACCGGCTGAGTCCACTTGCGGGCGGCCTCCTGGCCGGCGAGGACCAGGAGGTTCTCGCTGTTGCGGCGCATGCGGGTCGCCAGATGGTCGAGCCTGAACAGGTCGCCGAGGCGGTTGTCGTCGCGTTCGCCGCGCTCGAGGCGCTCGATGAGCGACAGCTGCCGCTCGACGAGGGTCTGGCTGCGGCGCGAGAGGTTGACGAACATCGCGTTGACGTTGGCGCGCAGCTTGGCCTCGTCGCCCGCCAGCCGTACGGCCTCGCGGTGGACCTCGTCGAAGGCCCTGGCAACCTCGCCGACCTCGTCCTTGGAGAAGACGCCGATGGGCGCGACCTCGGCGGGCGGGCCGCCGTCGCGCGCCTCGCGCAGCCGCTGGACGAAGCCGGGAAGACGCTGTCCAGCGATGTCGAGCGCCTCGCTGCGCAGCCGCCGCAGCGGCCGCACCAGTGAGCGGGCCACCCCCGTGGTGATCAGCAGAACGGCGAGCAGCAGCGCGGCCACGGCTCCCGCGACGAGATAGGCGCGCTGCTGCTCGGCGGAGGCCAGCAGACCGGTGCGGGCGACGATCGCCGAGGCGTGCCGTTCCTCGACCGTGCGGAGGGAGTCGACGACGATCGTGGCCGCCTCGAACCATTCGCGCGCGTCGTCGCGCTTGCTCAGGTCGAGGCCCCTCAGCGGGGCTCCCGCGTTGGCCCTGTCGAGGACCAGCTCGCGCAGGAAGCGGGCCCTGTCGGCGCGACGGCCGTTGACGGTCTCGTCGAACAGGCGGCGCTCGTCGGAGGTGGCCTCCTCCGCGAAGGCCTTGCGCTCGTTGGTCTCGCGCGCCAGCTCGCCGAGGAAGGCCTTGAGCTGCTCCTGCTCGAACCTGCCCGCCACCAGCACGGTGGTGAGCAGGGCCTGCTGCAGCGAGGCGCTCTCCTTGGCGCGGGCCAGCGCGTCGAGCGTGGTCGACTGGCGGGCCAGCTCCTCGTCGTCGGCGCCCTTGCCGAGCTGGTCGTTGAGCGCGAGCAGGTCGGAGATGACGGCGGTGTAGGAGCCGAGGGCCGCGCCGGGGAGCAGGTCCGACTCGAGCGCCTGGTCGCGCAGCGCGGTGAGGTCCTCGAGGCGGGCCAGCACGGCGTCGACCTCGTCGCCTGTGCGGCCTGTGAGGTCGGGGCCGAGGATCGTGGCGCTCTGCCGTACCTTGTCGACCTCGGTGTCGGCCCTGCTCATCTGCTGGCGCACGTCGGCCAGACCGCGCTCGGGCCTGCCGAGCGCGATGTACCAGGCGGTGCGGGCGCGTTCGGCGCCCAGCTCGTGGGTGAGCGCGCCGACCCGCTCGGCGAGCTTGGCCAGCTGGTTGGCGCGGTCGTAGTCCGTGGCCGCGCTCGTGGAGGCGACGACCTGCAGGCCGCCCAGCAGGACGGCGGCGGCGGTGGGCACGAGGATCAGCGCGACCAGCCGCGCACGCACGCGCCAGTTGCGTAAGCGCCACCCGCCGTCGTCGGCCTTGGTTCTTCTGCTCACCGAACGCAACCTCAGTAGGGAAAGGGCCTCCTCGTGAGGCTCCTGGGAGAATCCAGCAACTGCGGGTTATTCGAGCACATCACTATAAGGAACGGCTAGCCGAACATAACGCGACAAAACCAATCTTGTGTGACACAAGCGAAGAGAAGCTGGAGCCCCCATTTTCGGGCGATCCACAAAAGATCACGCCGCCAGAAATATAGGCATATAACTGATCGTGTCCGTTAATGGGGGTTTGGTGCGTTCCACTCCCGGACTACTCCAGTAACACCCCCGTCTCTGGATGATCACGACGTTGTGATTTGCGTTGTTCAAGCCATATGTTGAGCCCCGTCGCGCCTACCCTCGACAACTCGGACCGCGCCAAGCGGCGAGGGCCGCGAGCTTCTGGAGGCAGAAAGTGGAAGCCGGGCAGGACAGTGCGGCCATCGAGGTCGGCGGTCTGTGGAAGATCTTCGGGCCGCGGGCGGACCGTGTCCTGAATGGCCCTGACAAGGACCTCGACCCCTCCGAACTTCGCCGGAAGACCGGTTGCACCGCCGCCGTCAGAGATGTCACTTTCACCGTGCGACCAGGCGAGATGTTCGTCGTGATGGGCCTGTCGGGAAGCGGTAAGTCCACTCTCGTGCGCTGCCTCACCAGGCTCGTCGAGCCGACGGCAGGGCAGATCAGCATCGGCGGCGAAGATGTGCGCGCCGCCTCTCCCGCGAGGCTGCGCGAACTGCGCCGTCACCGCGTCAGCATGGTCTTCCAGCACTTCGGCCTGCTCCCGCACCGCAAGGTGATCGACAACGTGGCCTACGGCCTGGAGATCCAGGGCGTCCCCCGCCGGGACCGCCACGCCAGGGCCGGCGAGATCCTCTCCCTCGTCGGGCTGGACGGCTACGCCGACGCCTATCCCGACCAGCTCTCGGGCGGCATGCAGCAGCGCGTGGGCCTGGCCAGGGCGCTGGCGGTCGAGCCGCAGGTGATGCTGTTCGACGAGCCGTTCAGCGCGCTCGACCCGCTGATCCGCAGGGACATGCAGACCGAGGTCGTCCGGCTGCACCGCGAGGTGGGCAAGACCATGGTCTTCATCACCCACGACCTGTCGGAGGCGCTCAAGCTCGGCGAGCGCATCGCGATCATGCGGGCGGGCGCCATCGTGCAGCTCGGCACGCCCGAGGAGGTGGTGGGCGCGCCCGCCGACGACTACGTGGCCGACTTCGTGCGTGACGTGCCCCGCAGCCACGTGCTGTCGCTGCGCTGGATCTCCAGGGAGCCCGAGCCCGACGAGCGGCTCGACGGGCCCGTGCTGCCGGCCGCCACCGTCATCAGGGACGCCGTCCCCGCCGTGACCGGCTCGGGCCGGCCCATCCGCGTGATGGACGGCGACCGGCTGGTCGGCGTGGTCGATCGCGTGGACATCCTGTCGGCCATGGGCGAGGCGCCGTCCGCCCGCGTGCCGGAGGCCAGGTCGTGAGCGGCGCCGTCGCGACCCTCGAGACCCCGGCGCTGCGCCGTCCGCCGCGATGGCTCGTCCCCGTGGCCGTCGGCGTCGTCCTCCTGGCCGGCTACCTCACGATGCGCGGCACCGCCACGCTCCCTCACGACGACGAGGCCGCTCCCTTCCTGGCCGTCAACCAGGCGCGCGACTGGGTCGACTCCAACAGGAACGACAACCCGCTCTTCCTGTACGGCGTCAACTACGTCCGCATCTATCTCGGCGAGCTCTACGCCGCCTTCGAGACCGTCCTGTTCGCGCTCGGCTGGCCCGGGCTCGTCGGCGTACTGGGCGCTCTCGGCTGGCTCGCCGGCGGATGGCGGCTGGCGCTGCTCGGCGTGGGCGGGTTCGCCGCCCTCGGAGTGCTCGGGGTGTGGGAGGCGAGCGTCCGCACCCTCGCCCTGGTCCTCACCTCGGTGCTGGTGGCCCTGGCCGTCGGCCTGCCGCTGGGGGTGCGGGCGGGCCGCTCGGCGCGGGTGCGCAGGGCGCTGACCCCGGTGCTGGACGTCATGCAGATCATGCCGACGTTCGCCTACCTGACGCCGATGGTGCTCTTCTTCGGCATCGGCCCCTCCTCCGCGACCGTCGCCACGCTCATCTACGCGATGCCGGTGGCGATCAGGATCACCGCGCTGGCCGTCGAGCGGGTCTCGCCCACCGCGATCGAGGCGTCGGCCTCCCTGGGGGCGACCCGGTGGCAGACGCTGCGCAAGGTGCAGCTGCCGATGGCCCGCGAGACCATCGCGCTGGCGATCAACCAGGCCATCATGATGGCGCTGTCGATGGTCGTGATCGCCGCCCTCATCTCGGCCCCAGGGCTGGGCTCCGACATCATCAGGGGGCTGTCCAGGGCGAACGTCGGCTTCATGCTTCCCGCGGGCATCGCCATCGTCGTCATGGCGATCGTCCTGGACCGGCTGACCATGGCCGCCGCGAAACGCGAGAGGACGGCGCAGGCCGCCCCCTCGGGCCCGCGCCGCTACGCCGTCGCGGGCGCGATCGCCGTCGCGGGGGCGGTGGCGGCCACGCTGCTGCCCGCGCGCTTCCCCGACGCGTGGATCCTGCGCATCGGCCCTCCCGTGACCGAGGCGGTGAACTGGGCGAAGTTCAGCTGGTACGACGTCACCACGGCCATCAGGAACGTGACCTCCGACCTCCTGCTCAACCCGCTGCAGGACGTGCTGACCTCCACGCCGTGGTGGCTGGTGGCGGCGGCCGTCCTGGCGCTGGCCTGGTGGGCCAGCGGGCCGAGGCCCGCGCTGACCGCGCTGGCCTGCCTGCTGGGTCTGGCACTGCTCGGCCTGTGGGAGCACAGCATGGCCACGCTGACCACCGTGCTGGTCGCCGTCACCGTCACCCTAATGCTCGGCCTGCTGCTCGGCGTGGCGGCCGCGCGCTCGCGCGGCTTCTCCGCCGTCCAGCGCCCCCTGCTGGACGCCGCGCAGACGATGCCCTCGATCGTCTACCTGCTGCCCGCCCTCGCGCTGTTCGGCGCGACCAGGTTCACCGCCATCTTCGCCTCGGTCATCTACGCGGTGCCGCCGGTGGTGCGCCTGGTCGAGGACGGCATCCGCGGCGTCTCCCCCACGACCGTCGAGGCCGCGCTGTCGGCGGGCTCGACCGGCGGCCAGCTGCTGTGGAAGGTGCAGCTGCCCATGGCCAGAGGCGCCATCCTGCTCGCCGCCAACCAGGGCATCGTGATGACGCTCGCCATGGTCGTGGTGGGCGGCATGGTCGGGGCGGGCGGGCTCGGCTACGACGTCGTCACCGGTTTCTCCCAGCACTCCGAGTTCGGCATGGGCTTCGTCGCCGGAGTCGGCACGGTGCTGCTGGGCATCATGCTCGACCGCATCACGCAGGGCGCCGACAGGCGCTCCTCCCCCCAAGTAAGAGGATGAACACCGCATGAAGATTCGCCTCATGGCCGGGGTCGTCGCCCTTGGCCTGGCCGTCGCGGGTTGCGGCGGCGGCGCCAGAGTCGACACCGGCGCCACAGCGACAGCCGCCGCCCAGCCCAGCGGCTCGGGCAGCGCCGCGCCGGCGGGAACCGTCAACATCGCCATCAATCCGTGGGTCGGCTACGAGGCCACAGCCGCCGTCATCGCCCACCTGCTGACGAACGAGCTCGGCTACACGGTGCAGAAGAAGGAGCTCAAGGAGGAGGTCGCCTGGGCCGGTTTCGAGACCGGCGAGGTCGACGTCATCGTCGAGAACTGGGGCCACGACGATCTCAAGAAGAAGTACTTCGAGGAGAAGAAGGTCGCCCTCTCCGCCGGCTCGACGGGCAACAAGGGCATCATCGGCTGGTACGTCCCGCAGTGGATGGCCGACAAGTACCCCGACATCACCGACTACAAGAACCTCAACAAGTACGCCGACCTGTTCAAGACCTCGGAGTCGGGCGGCAAGGGCCAGCTCCTCGACGGCGACCCCTCCTACGTCACCAACGACGAAGCCCTGGTCAAGAACCTGAAGCTGGACTTCAAGGTCGTCACGGGCGGCAGCGAGGCCGCGCTGCTCGAGTCCGCGGTGCAGGCCCAGGAGCAGCAGAAGCCGCTGCTGTTCTACTTCTGGACCCCGCACTGGCTCTTCGACAAGGTCAAGCTGGCCAGGGTGAACCTGCCGCCGTACACCGCCGGCTGTGACGCCGACCCGAAGAAGGTCGCCTGCGACTACGGCGAGCTCGATCTCGACAAGATCGTGAGCAAGAAGTTCGCCGACACCGGCGGCAAGGCCTACGAGCTGGTCAAGAACTTCAGCTGGACCAACGAGGACCAGAACGCGGTCGCCAACGACATCCAGAACAACGGCATGTCCGCCGAGGACGCCGCCAAGAAGTGGGTGGAGGCCAACCAGGCCAAGTGGCAGGCATGGCTTCCCAAGTAAGGCTCCGAAGCAGGGCTCTGGCGGGGGCGCTGGCCCTCGCCCTGATCCTCACCGGCTGTACGGCCGAGGCGCCCCAGCAGCCCAGGCAGACGGGCACCGTACGGCTGGCCGTCAACCCGTGGGTCGGCTACGAGGCCAGCGCCGCCGTCCTGGCCTACCTGCTTGAGCACGAGCTCGGCTATCGCGTGCAGACCAAGAAGCTGGCGGAGGACGAGTCCTGGAAGGGCTTCGAGAGCGGCGAGGTCGACGTCATCGTCGAGAACTGGGGCCGCGAGCAGGAGAAGAAGGAGTTCATCCAGGACAAGAAGGTCGCGGTCTCCGCCGGGCTGAACGGCAACAAGGGCATCATCGGCTGGTACGTGCCCCAGTGGATGGCCGAGGAGTATCCGGACATCACCGACTGGCGCAACCTCAACAAGTACGCCGAGCTGTTCAGGACCGCCAAGTCCGGGGACAAGGGACAGGTGCTCGACGGCGACCCGTCGTTCGTCACCTCCGACGAGGCCCTGGTCAGGAACCTGAAGCTCGACTACAGGGTCGTCTACGCCGGCAGCGAGAACGCCCTGATCAGCGCGGCGAGGAACGCCACGAGGAACAGGCGGCCGCTGCTGATGTACTTCTACGAGCCGCAGTGGCTGTTCACCCAGGTCAAGCTGGTCAAGATCAACCTTCCCCCCTACGCCATCGGCTGCGACGCCGTACCGGCGAAGGTGGCCTGCGACTACCCGCCCTACCTGCTCGACAAGATCGTCAGCAGGAGGTTCGCCGACACCGGCGGCAGGGCCTATGAGCTGGTGCGCAACTTCACCTGGACCAACGAGCACCAGAACGCGGTGGCCAGCGACATGGCCGACGGCGGCATGTCGGCGCAGGCGGCCGCCAAGAAGTGGGTCGAGGCGAACAAGATCGTGTGGAAGGACTGGCTGCCCAAGTGACGCGGGCGCGCACACGTCACCGGCGGCGGCGTGTGCGCGCCCGCGAGACCCCGAGCCCCCTGTACACGCGCAGTTCCGCCATCGGCGAGAGAGCGGGCTCCGTACGGTGTACCGTACAGATGTGACCGTGGAGTACACCGGCAAGGGCGACCCCGCGCGCAGCCTCGCGCTGCTGTGGCGCACCAGCGAGAGGCCCAGCCGCAAGGGCAAGCCCGAGCTGAGCGTCGACCGCATCGTGCGCGCCGCCATCGAGGTCGCCGACGCCGAAGGGCTCGGCGCGCTGTCCATGCGCAGGGTCGCCGAGAAGCTCGGCGTCGGCACCATGTCGCTCTACACCTACGTGCCGGGCAAGCCCGAACTGCTCGACGTCATGCTCGACACCGTCTACGGCGAGACCGCCAGGCCCGAGGACGTCCCCGGCGGCTGGCGCGGGCGCCTGGAGCAGATCGCCCGCGAGAACTGGGCCCTGTACCTGCGTCATCCCTGGCTGCTGCAGGTCGCCACCAGCCGACCCGTGCTCGGCCCGCACACCACGGCCAAGTACGAGTACGAGCTGCGGGCCATCGACGGCATCGGCCTGAGCGACGTCGAGATGGACTCCGTCATCACGCTGGTCACCGGATTCGTCCACGGCGCGGCGAGGGGGGCCGTGGAGGCACTCGAGGCGGAGAAGCACACGGGGATGACCGACGAGCAGTGGTGGGCCGCCCACGCCCCCTTCCTGCACCGCATCTCCGACGTCTCACGCTTCCCCGTCGCCTCGCGCGTGGGGGAGGCCGCCGCCGAGGTGTACGGCTCGGCGCACAGCCCCGATCACACCTTCGAGTTCGGTCTCCAGCGCCTGCTCGACGGCATCTCCCTGCTGGTCGACAGCCGCTGACCGCCGCTTCTCGGGGGCGCCGCACGCGAAAGGGGGAGGACCCGTGGGCCCTCCCCCTTTCGCTGACGGCTAGGCAGGGGTCCCGTAGGAGGCCCTGACCCTGACCACGTGCTCGACGAGCGAGATCAGCGTGGCCTTGACCGACTCCCTGTTGCGGGCGTCGGTCCTGACGATCGGGATGTGCGGCGCCAGGGCGAGCGCCTCACGGACCTCGTTCTCCGCGTGCGGGAACTGACCGTCCCACCCGTTGACGCCCACGACGAAGGGCAGCTTGGCCTCTTCGAAGTAGTCGATCGCGGGGAAGGAGTCGGCCAGCCGCCGCGTGTCGAGCAGCACCACGGCGCCGATGGCGCCGCGCACCAGGTCGTCCCACATGAACCAGAACCGGTGCTGGCCCGGCGTGCCGAACAGGTACAGGATCAGATCCCTGTCCAGCGACAGCCGGCCGAAGTCCATGGCCACGGTCGTCGTCTGCTTGTTCGGGGTCAGGCCGAGGTCGTCGATGCCCGCGGAGGCGTCGGTCATGACCGCTTCCGTGGTCAACGGGAGGATCTCCGACACCGCACCCACGAACGTCGTCTTGCCGACGCCGAACCCGCCCGCGACGACGATCTTCGTCGAGGTGAGCCCGCCTTCAACGGGCAACGTGCTCATCAGACCGCCATCCCAGGTTCGTGACCGCTGACGCAGGCGATAGCGGTCGATTTCGCACGTTTCCCATTGACGCTAGAGCCTGCGAAGTCCACTGAGTACCCTTTCGAGCATGTTCATGTCTGGCTGTCCCTGGTTGAGGCGCGGCTGGTGCAGGCGAACGAGTCCTTCGTCGGCCATGTCGGCGACGACGACCCTGGCCACGCCGAGAGGAACCCGCAGCAAGGCGGAGATCTCCGCGACCGACCGGAACGACCTGCACAGCGTCATGATGGCCTCCTGCTCGGGCGTGAGCAGGGCCATCTCGTCATCCGGGATCGACATCGAGGAGATCAGCGTCTCCATCGCCATGTGGTAGCGGGGTTCCGACCGGCCGCCGGTGACTGCGTACGGACGGAACAGAGGCTCGTCGTCCCCCGTCCCGTCACTCCCGTACACCATCACATCACCGGGTCCTGGCAGCCTGGAGCTCCGCGCGAAGAGCCGGGGTGAGCGCCTGTCCGGCACGGTCCACCAGCAGTGTCATCTGGTAGGCCACCAGACCCATGTCACAGTCGGGCGAGGCCAGGACGGTCAGCACGGACCCGTCGCTGATCGCCATGACCAGCAGCAGACCGCGCTGCATCTCCACGACCGTCTGGGTCACGGGCCCGCCCTCGAAGACGCGCGAGGCGCCCACGGTGAGGCTCAGCAGACCCGCCGAGACCGCCGCCAGCTGGTCGGCCCTGTCCGGCGGGAAGCCCTCGGAGCTGGCCAGGCACAGACCGTCGGCGGACACGACGACGGCGTGGGCCACCCCCGGGGTGTTCCTGACGAAGTCAGTGATCAGCCAGTCGAACCTGTGGGCCTCATGGCTCAAGGTCGTCACACTTCCTCCTTCGTCGGAAGCGTGACGAACGTGCTGTGACTATCTGTTCGCTCGCGACGCTCGCTCACGCCTTGTCCTCCTTATCCAGCCCGTTAGGGGCGGACTCGTCATTCAGTTCCGCGCGACCCCTTCGGACGCCCTGCTGGAAGCTGGACATCCGGTTTCTGACCCGATCCGCCGAGACCGGCGGCATCGGGGTCATCTGCTGGGGCGGCTGGCCCGCCGTACCGGGGACCAGGTTCGCCTTGGGGGTGCGCTTGGGGAGCCCGGCGGCGGTGATCCCGCCGAGGCTGGGGTCACTGGCCGCGGCCGCCGCCTGCCACCCTGCGTCGGCGGGGGTCCTCCACAGGTCACCCTCAGAGGGTACGGCCTGCGCGGGCGCCTGCGCCTCGGGCATGTGGTACTTCGGCTCCTTGCGGGCCTGAGGGGAGGAGGCCGCGGGTCCGGCGCTCTCCTCGGGCCTGCGGAACCAGGCGGACTCCACCGAGGCGAAGATCGGCAGGAACTCCTCCTGCTCCTGCTCCAGCGGCGAGTTGTCCACCGCGGGCATGGAGGGGGCGTTGCTCTCCCACGGCGCGAACCGCTCCACCGACGGGTAGGACGGCGCCGACATCGGGGGCGGCGGCGTCGGGAAGGCGCCGGTGTCCCCGCCGCGCGGCGGCGGCGTCGGGAAGGCGCCGCTGTCACCCGCGCGCGACGGCGGCCCGAAGACCCCGGGCTGCTCGCCGCGGGGCGGCGTCCCGAAGGCCTCAGGACGGCCCTGCGCGCCGAAGGAGCCGGTGTCGCCCGAGCGGGGCGGCGTCCCGAACGCCCCGGTGTCACCCGAGCGGGGCGCGCGGCGCGGCAGCCCGTTGTCGGCACTGGGGAAGGAGTGCTGGCCCGGCTGCTCCAGGCTGGGGAAGGACGGGTGCGAGCCGCCTGGATGCGGCGCCGTCTGGTCCAGGTTCGGCATCGCGCTCAGGTCGATGCTCGGGAACGACGGGTGCGGCCCGCCCTGCTGGGGCGGCTGGCGGAAGAAGCCGCTGTCGCCGCCGGTGTCGGCGGTGAAGGCGCCGAGCCCCTGCCGCGGCGGCTGGGTGCCCCATCCGGTCGAGTCGAAGGAGTCGAACGCGGCGAACGCGCCGTTCTGGGCGGGCGCCCCGAAGGCGGGAGCGGGGCTGGAGCCGCCGAAGGCGGGCCGCTGCGGAGGCGGCGGCTGGCTGGCGTCGGGCAGGAGCGGCGGCGGCAGGAGCACCATGGCGATGAGGCCGCTGCCCTCACCCTTGCGCAGCTGCACCCGGATGCCGTGGCGCAGGGCCAGGCGGCCGACCACGAACAGGCCCATGCGGCGCGACACCGACACGTCCACGACCGGCGGCTCGGCCAGACGCCTGTTGGCCTCGGCGAGCTCGTCGTCGGTCATGCTGATGCCCTGGTCGCTCACCGACAGCAGCGCTCCGCCGCCCTCGATGATGCTGCTGGAGACGACGACCTGGCTGTTCTTGGGCGAGAACTGGATAGCGTTCTCGACCAGCTCGGCGACCAGGTGGACCAGGTCGTTGGCGGCGCTGCCGATCACCGAGGTGGCGCGGTGCACCTTGACCTGCACCCGCTCGTAGTCCTCGACCTCCGACAGGGCGGCGCGCACGACGTCGACCAGCTTGGCCGGCTGGCTGCGCCTGCGCGCGGGCTCGTGGCCCGCCAGGACCAGGAGGTTCTCGGAGTTGCGGCGCATGCGGGTGGCCAGGTGGTCGAGGCTGAACAGGTCGGCCAGGCGGCTGCCGTCCTGCTCGCCCTTCTCCAGGCCGTCGATCAGCGAGATCTGCCGCTCGACCAGCGTCTGCGTGCGGCGGGAGAGGTTGACGAACATCGCGCTGATGTTGCTGCGCAGCTCCGACTCCTCCGCGGCGAGCCGTACGGCCTGGCGGTGGACCTCGTCGAAGGCCTGCGCCACCTCACCGATCTCGTCCTTGCCGTCGACGTCGATGGGCTCGATCTCCGGCGCCGTGGCGTTGCCCGAGACGCGCAGGTTGCGCACCACGTCGGGCAGCCTGAATCCGGCGATCTCCAGCGCCTCGCTGCGCAGCCGGCGCAGCGGGGTGACCATCGAGCGGGCAATGAGCACGGTGAAGACCAGCACCAGCAGGAGCAGGCCGACGATGGCGGCGCCGACGAGCAGCGCGGTGCGCAGTTCGGCGCTCTGCAGCTCCTGCGCCCGCGTGGTCACGGCCTGGGCCAGGCCAGGGCTCTTGGGGTCGGTGTTCGACTCGGCCTTCTCCAGGACCGCGATGGCCTTGGCGTTGTCCTCGAACCACTCGTTGGGGTCGGCCAGCAGGTTCCTGGCCTGGAAGGCGGGTCCGTCGTTGGTCAGGCGGATGGCGCGGGCCTTGGACAGCTCGGCCCTGACGACGTCGCTGTCGTTCTTCATGCCCGCCATGAGCTTGGTGCTCCTGGTGACGCCCGCGTCCGCGGTGAAGCTGTTGAGCAGCTGCCACTGCTGGGCGCCCGCGGCGATGAAGTCGGTGACCCGCTGGGCGTCCACCTTGGAGGAGCCGTAGTACGACTCCAGCAGCATGATCCGCTGCCTGGAGATCTCCTCCTTGGCCTTCACCAGCACCGTCAGGGCGCGGAAGTCACCGAGGATCTGCGGGTCGTTGTTGAGGAGGCTCAGCTCCTCGTGCACGCGGACCAGCTGCTCGACCAGGTAGCGGTAGGCGGCCGAGTCGGGCCTGGCGCGCTGCTGCGCCCTGATGCCCGGCAGCGACTTGAGCTGCGCGGCGGCCAGCTTGGCCGCCTGCTCGACACGGGGGCCGTAGCTGGCGTCCATCGCGGCGAGGTCGGCCGTGACGACCTTGACCTGCTTGTCGACGACGTCCTTGCTGTCCTCGTAAGGCTTCTTGAGTTGCCTGCGCTGCTTCGTGGCGTAGAACCAGCCGCCGGTGTCACGCTCCATACCGAGTGACTGGATGAGATCGCGTAGATGGGTGGCCTGCTCGGCCACGACCACCGTGCGCTCGTACTCGCCGATGCTGTCGACCGAGGCCACCACGCGGGCACCGCCGAGAACGACGCCGGCGATCGTGGGCACCAGGATCAGCGCGGTGAGACGGGATCTCACGCGCCAGTTACGCAGCCCCATTCGTGGCAGCGACCGCTTTCCGCGGTCCCGCCTGGCGGCACGTCCGCCTTCGGTATTCCCCGTCGTCACAGCCGTCGTTACCCCTCAAGCATCCTGCTTGGCAACAGGAATCAGAAAAGACCCATAATTTCGACCCACAACGTATCCGCAGCAACTCTCGTACCAGGCAAAACGGACACAATCGTTACAAATGTGACCGCAGACTGTGTGCCGTTGGTTATCGCAGCGCGGCGAGCACGTGATCGCGGACTTGAGTCCGCTGCGCGTCGTCGCTGAGGGGGCGTCCGGCGCGGTCCACCACGTAGAAGACGTCAACCGCCTCCGCGCCGAGAGTCTCTACGCGAGCGGCTTTCACGTCAAGCCCACATTCACCAAATGATCTGCCGATCCGCCACAAAAGGCCCGGTCGGTCGTGGGCCCGGACCTCCACAACGGTGGCCGTCGCGGACTCCTCCTCCAGGAGGGTCACCCTGGGCGGGGCGACGGGCACCCGCGCCGGCCGCACAGATCGGGTACGGCGGGCCAGGCGCTGCTCGATGTCGAGCCGTCCGGCCAGGACCAGCCGCAGGTCAGCCTCGAGAGTGGCGGGGTCGGGCGGCGTGCCGTACTCGGGGACGACGGAGAACTCGATCACGGCGGTGGAGCTCGCGGAGGCGGCCGAGGCCGACCTGACGACCATGCGGTGCGCGGCCAGCACACCGGCCGCTCGCCACAGCAGTCCTGGGCGATCCGGAGCGACGACTGTGACGTTGGTCCCATTGACCCGGATCGCCCCTCCGCCGTGCCTGGCGAGGACGGCCTGGGCGGGCGAGAGGCTCGGGGGCGGGGGCAGCGGCGAGCCCGACAGCGCCCTGCGCACCCTGCGCACGAGATCGGCGACGAGCGAGGCCTTCCACGAGTTCCACGCGGCCGGTCCCGTCGCGTGGCCGTCGGCGACGGCGAGCGCGGCGAGCAGCTCGAGCACCTCGCGCGAGCCGACGGCGCCCGCGACCTTCTCGATCGTCACAGGGTCGTCCAGATCGCGCCTGGTCGCCGTCTCGGGCAGCAGCAGATGGTGACGGACCACCGTGGCCAGCACCTCGACGTCCTGCGACGACAGACCCAGGCGCAGGCCGATGTCACGCACGACGACCTCGCCCGTCGCCGAGTGGTCGCCGGGCCAGCCCTTGCCGATGTCGTGCAGCAGCGCGCCGATCAGCAGCAGATCGGGGCGGGAGACCTCGCGGGTGTAGGAGGCGGCGTTGGCGGCGGCCTCGATGAGATGCCTGTCGACGGTGAAGCGGTGGATCGGGTTGCGCTGGGGGCGGTGCCGTACGCGCTCCCAGTCGGGCAGCAACCTGACGAGGATGCCCGCCTGGTCCAGCTCCTCCCACACGGGGACGGCGGCGCGCCCCGCGCCCAGCAGCGCCACCAGCGCGTCACGGGCCTCGTCAGGCCACGGGACCGGCATCGGCGGCGACTGACTGGCCAGCATCGACACGGTGGCGGGGGCCAGCGGCAGCCCGGACTCGGCGGCGGCGGCCGCGGCCCGCAGCACGAGCACGGGGTCGGTGCGGGGGTTGACGCCGCGGGCCAGGACCACCTCGCCCGCGTGCTCGACCACGCCGTCGGCCAGCGGGCGGCGGCCGCGCGGCACGGGCCCTGACAGCAGTCTGTCAACGGTGCGCCAGGTGGCGTCGAAGGCGTGGGAGATCGTCCTGCCCGCCTCCGCGAGCCTGCGCATGAGGGCCTCGGCGTCCAGCAGGCCGAGGGTGCCCGCCACCGCGTCCTGCTCCTGCAGGACCAGGCGGTCAGCGCCGCGGGCGGTGACGACGTGCAGCGCGTGGCGCACGTCGAGGATGAGCTCGTAGGCCTCGCGGACGCGCGGCCCGGGGGCGGAGGCCACCCACGCGGCGGCCACCGCCTGCATGGCCTGGACGTCGCGCAGCCCTCCGCGGCCGTCCTTGAGATCGGGTTCGAGCAGGAAGGCCAGCTCGCCGGTGCTCTCCGCCCGTTTGTCGGCGGCCTCGCGCAGCTCGGCCAGCCTGCGGCGGGAGTCGGCGCGCCATTCGGCCAGCACCGCCTCGCGGGCCCTCCGTGTCAGCTCGGGATCCCCCGCGACGTGCCTGGCCTGGATGAGGCTGAGCACCGCCTTGAGGTCCTCGCGCGCGACCTTCACGGCCTCGTCCACCGTGCGGACCGAGTGGTCGAGGCCGACGCCGGAGTCCCAGATCGGATACCAGATCCGGTCGGCGATCCTGGCGATGTCCTCGCCGCCGTCGTGCAGCAGCACCAGGTCGAGGTCACTGCCGGGGGCCAGCTCGCCCCTGCCGAGGGAGCCGACGGCGACGAGGGCCACGCCCTCGCCGCCCGGACTCGCCGTGCGAAGGAGGTCCTTCAGCCATCGGTCGGTGTCCGCGACCCGCTCCTTGCGGGGCCGAGGCGAACGAACGAGCGTCCGCCCTCACCCCGCCCTCCGGCTGAACCCCTCGCTGCGCCGCGGATCCATCCCTGCATCCACCGCCGAGCTCCGCCCGGACGCCACCCTGCGATGGATGTCCTCGCTGCGCTGCGGATCCATCCCTGCACCCACCGCCGAGCTCCGCCCGGACGCCACCCTGTGACGGATGTCCTCGCTGCGCCGCGGATCCATCCCTGCACCCACCGCCGAGCTCCGCCCGGACGCCACCCTGTGACGGATGTCCTCGCTGCGCTGCGGATCCATCACAGGGCCTCGGGACCGCGCTCTCCGGTGCGTACCCGGATCACGGTGTCGACGGGGACGGACCACACCTTGCCGTCACCGATCTTGCCGGTCTGGGCGGCCTTGACGATCACGTCGATGACCTCCTCGGCGTCGTCCTCCTCGGCCAGGACCTCCAGGCGCACCTTGGGGACCAGGTCGACCTGGTACTCGGCGCCGCGGTACACCTCGGTGTGACCGCGCTGGCGGCCGTAGCCGCTGGCCTCGCTGACCGTCATGCCCTTGATGCCGAACTGCTCCAGCGCGGCCTTCACGTCATCGAGCTTGAAGGGCTTGATGACCGCGGTGATGAGCCTCATGCGTCCACCTTCTTCGGGGATGTGGCGAGCGGCGACGACGCGGTCACGCCGGAGGCGTGCACGCTGCCCAGGTCGTAGCCGGTCTCGGCGTGGGTGGTGATGTCGATGCCGGCGACCTCCCTGTCGGCGTCGAGCCTGAAGCCCATGGTCTTGTCGATCACCTTGGCGATGATCCACGAGATCACGAACGAGTAGCCGCCGACCGCGACGGGGCCGAGCACCTGCAGGCCGAGCTGGCTGATCGGGCCGCCGTAGAACAGGCCCTCGTTCTGCTGCTCGAGGAAGGGGTAGGCGGCGAAGAAGCCCAGCGAGACGGCGCCGATGACACCGCCGACCAGGTGCACGCCGACCACGTCGAGCGAGTCGTCGAAGCCGAGGCGGTACTTCAGGCCCACCGCGTAGGCGCAGGCCACACCGGCCAGCAGACCGATGACGACGGCGGCCCAGGGGTCGACGAAGCCGCACGCGGGGGTGATGGCGACCAGACCGGCGACCGCACCGGAGGCGACGCCCAGGGTGGTGGCGTGGCCGTCGCGCAGCTTCTCCACCACCATCCAGGCGCCGGCCGCGACGGCGGCGGCGATCTGGGTGTTCATGAAGGCCAGACCCGCGGTCTGGTCGGGGGCGAGCTCGGAGCCCGCGTTGAAGCCGAACCAGCCGAACCACAGCAGGCCGGTGCCGAGCAGGACCAGCGTCAGGTTGTGGGGGCGCATCGGCTCCTTGCGCCAGCCCTGGCGCTTGCCGAGCACGAGGGCCAGGGCCAGGGCCGCCGCTCCTGCGTTGATGTGGACCACGGTGCCGCCGGCGAAGTCCTCGATGCCGAGCTGGCCGAGCCAGCCGCCGCCCCAGACCCAGTGCGCCACGGGGAAGTACACGACGGTCGCCCACACCAGCGAGAACAGCACCCACGCGCCGAACTTGGCGCGGTCGGCGATCGCGCCGCTGATCAGCGCGACCGTGATGATCGCGAAGGTCAGCTGGAAGGCGGAGAAGACCATCATCGGGAAGTTGTCGGCCGCGGCGGCCTCGGCGGTGACCTGACCACCTTGCTGGATCAGGCCCTCGTAGACGGCGTTGAACACGCCGCTGAGGCCGAGGTTGTCCAGTCCGCCGACGAGGAAGTTGAGGGTGCCGTTGCTGGATTGGTCGAAGGCCAGCGAGTAGCCGTAGAGGACCCAAGCGACCGTCACGACGATGATGCTGACGAACGACATCATCATCATGTTCAGGACGCTCTTGGCCCTCGTCATGCCCCCGTAGAAGAACGCGAGGCCCGGAGTCATCAGCAGCACCAGGGCGGTGCATACCAGCATCCAGGCGGTAGTGCCGCTATCGATCATCGACGCGACCCTCCTTCAGATTGGCGTGTGGCCCGTATTCCGAGTCGCAGTGATCGCCTCCAGGGCACCGTCGACCGGGCTGCGCACTGACGTGTTGCCACAGCGTGGTCTTCCGCCGTTTCGTGGTTTGACCGCGTATGTTTCACGTTCGTGAAACTCGCGGGCGGGGTGTTTCGCGGTTGTTTCGGACACTCCGGTACTACACTTAGGGTTGCCTAACCTTAGTGATCAAGGAATTCAGATGACCTTCCGCCTGGCCAGAGTCACGGCCGCCGCCCTGCTGTCCGCCCTCGCACTCGCCGCCTGCGGCGCCTCAGCTCAGGAAGGGAGCGCGACGGGCCCGACGCGGTCGATCAAGCACGCGATGGGCGAGACGAAGGTGCCTGAAACCCCCAAGAGGGTCGTCGTCCTCGACACCGACAAGCTGGACACGATGGTCTCGCTCGGCCTGGCTCCCATCGGCGCCGCCCAGGCGTCGGAGAGCCAGAAGTGGCCGGCCTACCTCGGCTCCTCGCTGTCGGCCACGAAGTCGGTCGGCACCCTCCAGCAGCCGAACCTCGAGGCCATCTCGGCGCTGAAGCCCGATCTCATCCTCGGCACCAAGTTCCGCCAGGCGCCCTTCTACGACAAGCTCAGCAAGATCGCGCCTACGGTGTTCACCGAGAAGGTGGGCGTCACCTGGAAGGAGAACTTCCTCCTCGACGCCGAGGCCCTCGGCAGGAAGACCGAGGCCCGGCAGCTGATGACCGCCTACGAGAGCCGCGCCAAGCAGGTGGGCGCGAAGTTCTCCAAGCTCGAGGTGAGCATCGTGCGGTTCATGCCCACCGAGATCAGGATGTACGGCCCCGAGTCCTTCAGCGGCATCGTGCTCGGCGACGCCGGCATCGCCAGGCCCGAGGTCCAGCGGCTGGCCGCTCAGGAGGACAAGCGGTTCGGCAAGCTCAGCCAGGAGAACATCGCGCAGGCCGACGGCGACGCCCTGTTCTACAGCGCGTACGGCGACGCCGCCGCGCAGAGCCAGGCCGAGGTGACGGGAGGGCCGCTGTGGAAGAACCTGGGCGCGGTCAAGAAGGGCACCGCGCACGGCGTGGACGACGAGGTGTGGATGCTCGGCATCGGCGTCACGGCCGCAGGGAAGATCCTCGACGACCTGGAGAAGTACCTCACTCCCCTGGCCTGACATACCTCGCCCGCATGGCGGAGCTGTTGTGTTCGCAGTTGTGCGCATGCCGGGAGCCGCACGATGCTGAGGCGCATGAACTGGGACTTCGTACGTGACCACCTGCCGCCCGCTCCCGCACGGGTGGTCGAGATCGGCTGCGGCCCGCTCGGCGGGTTCGTGCCCGACCTGCTCGCCTCCGGCTACGGCGCGACGGGCGTCGACCCCGTCGCGCCCGAGGGTACGCCGTACCACCGGATGGAGTTCGAGAAGTACGAACTGGACGGGCCCGTGGACGCGCTCGTGGCCTGCACGTCACTGCACCACGTGCACGACCTGGACGAGGTCTTCGGCAAGGTGGCGGGCGCGCTGACGCGAGACGGCGTCTTCGTGGTCGTGGAGTGGGCCAGGGAACTGTTCGACGAGGACACCGCCCGCTGGTGCTTCTCGCGCCTGTCCGACGAGGACGACAGCTGGCTGCACCGGCACAGGGACGGCTGGGCGGCCTCCGGACAGCCGTGGGAGGCCTACCTCGGCGGCTGGGCCGCCGAGGAGGGCCTGCACTCGGGGGCGGAGCTGGAGGCGGCGCTGGGCCGCTGGTTCGAGCCGCTGGCCGTCGAGCGCGGCCCCTACTTCTTCACCGAGCGGGACGGCGGCGCGGGCGAGCGGGCCGCGATCGACGCGGGGCTGATCAGGGCGACCGGCATCCGTTACGCGGGCCGCCCTCTTCGCCGCTGAGACCCGGTCAGGCGGCGGCGGTCGCCATCTTCCTCAGGCGGGCCAGGGCGTCGCGCTCGATGCGGCGGGCGCGGTCGCGACCGATGCCGTAGCGCTCGCCGACCTCGGTGAGCGTGTGCTCGCGCCCGTCGATCAGCCCGTAGCGCCAGCGGAGCATCTCGCTCGTGACCCCTTCGAGACCGGTCAGCCAGTCGTCGAGGCGCTCGCGCTCGAGGATGTCGATCGCCTGCTGCTCGGGGTCGGCCCAGGTGTCGTCGGCGATCATGTCGCCCAGCTCGGTCTCGTCCTCGTCCCCGACGCCGAGCTGCAGCGACACGGGGTCGGCGGCCCAGCGGCGCAGCTCGCGCACCCGCTCGATCGGCAGGTCGAGCACCTTGGCGAGGTCGTCGTCGGTGGGCTCGGCGTCGAACTCGGCGAGCATGTCGCGCCTCACCCGCATCAGCCTGGTCATCTGCTCGCCCGCGTGGGTGGGCAGCCGCACCGGCCTGGCCTGCTCGTGGATGGCGCGCCCGACCGACTGCCTGATCCACCAGGTGGCGTAGGTCGAGAACTTGTAGCCCCGCTGGTAGTCGAACTTCTCCACCGCGCGCACCAGGCCCAGGTTCCCCTCCTGGACCAGGTCGATCAGCGGCATTCCCCTGCCGGAGTACTTCCTGGCCACGGCGACGACCAGGCGCAGGTTGGCCTGGATGAACTCGTCCTTGGCCCGCTGGCCCGAGATCGCCAGGCGCTCGAGCTCCTCGTCGGCCGCGTCCCCGATGCGCGGCTCGGAACCACCTCTGTCGAGCAGTTGCTCGGCGAACAGGCCCGCCTCGATCCGCTTGGCGAGCTCCACTTCCTCTTCCGCAGTGAGCAGCGGGACCCTGCCTATCTCTGCCAGATAGGTCCCGAGCAGGTCACGATCAGTGACCTCCGCCGTGCGATTCCCCGTCGGCCTTGCCATCCCCAGGCACCTCGTTCCCGCAGCTGCGTTCTATACCCCGCCAACGTCCGGTCCGAAGCAAAGATTCCCAAAAGAACTACGACCACAGGACGGTTCTGCTCCTCCTCCTCAGGGAGGAGAGGCATCCCGTCCCGCGCTCGCAGGACCGGCGTGATCGCCCATCCTGCCCATCCGGAAAGGGTTTACGCGCCTACGACCAAGGGATGAGGCGCGGCCGTCCGCTCGCCTCCGCGCCACACTGTGTGAACGAGAGGGACGCCGGGACGATAGGCCAGGTGGACGTAGGAGGGCGCGTCGAGGAGCACCACGTCGGCCCGCGCGCCGGGAGCCAGCGTGCCGACGTCGTCGCGGCGCAGCGCCCTCGCCCCGCCGCGGGTGGCGGCTCTGACCGCCTCCAGGGGCGTCATCCCCATCTCCCTCACCGCCAGGGCGACGCAGAACGGCATCGACGAGGTGAAGGAGGAGCCGGGGTTGCAGTCGGTGGCGATCGCCACGGTGACGCCCGCGTCGATCAGCCTGCGCGCGTCGGGATAGGGCGAGCGGGTGGAGAACTCCGCGCCGGGCAGCAGCGTGGCCACCGTGCCCGAGGAGGCCAGCGCGTCCACGTCCGCGTCGGACAGGTGCGTGCAGTGGTCGGCGGAGGCCGCGTCGAGCTCGACCGCGATGCGCACGCCTGGACCCTCGGTGAGCTGGTTGGCGTGCACCCGCGGCAGCAGCCCCGCCTTGATGCCCGCCTGGAGGATCTCGCGCGTCTGGTCCTCGTCGAAGGCCCCGCGCTCGCAGAAGACGTCCACCCACTTCGCGTACGGCGCGCAGGCCCGCAGCATCTCCCCCGTCACGGTCCTGACGTAGGTGTCGGGGTCGGTGTCGGCGGGCACCACGTGCGCGCCCAGGAAGGTGGTCTCGTCGGTCAGCGAGGTGGCGATCTCCAGCGAGCGCCGCTCGTCCTCGACCGTCAGCCCGTAGCCGCTCTTGATCTCGACGGTCGTGGTGCCCTGCGCCGCCATCTCGGCGACCAGCGCGGCGGCCCTGGTGGCCAGCTCGGCGTCGCCCGCCGCCCTGGTGGCGGCGACCGTGGTGCGGATGCCGCCCGCGGTGTAGCTCTGTCCCGACATCCGCGCGTTGAACTCGGAGGTACGGTCACCGGCGAAGACCAGGTGGGCGTGGCTGTCGACGAAGCCGGGGATGACGCAGCGCCCGCCGGCGTCCACCCTCTCGTCGGCGTCGGGCGCCTGGCTGGAGGGCCCCGTCCAGGCGATCGTCTCGCCCTGCATGACGAGCGCGGCGTCATGGTGCTCGGTGTCCCCGTCGAACAGCGACCCGATCCCGTCGATCAGGATGCTTCGCTCGCTCACCTGATGGCTCCCATCGCCTCGTTCAGCATCGGCCCGGCCTCTCCCAGCTCGTGGCGGCCGCTCTCGACGATCCTGCGGCCTCCCGAGATCACACTGTGCACGTCGGCGACCGTCGCGGCGAACACGACGGACTCCACGGCCGTCTCGCGTGTCGCGCCTGCCGTACGGACCGAGTCGAGGCGGACCGAGACCAGGTCGGCCCACGCGCCGGGGACCAGCATGCCCGCGTCGGGGAAGCCCAGGGAGGCGTGGCCCGCGCCGGTCGCGGCGTTCAGCAGCTCGTGGGCGCGCCAGTGACCGCGCTTCTGGCTGGCCAGGCGCTCGTTCAGCTCGACCGCGCGGGCCTCCTCGAACAGGTCGATCACCGCGTGGCTGTCGGAGCCGAGCGTGATCGGCGAGCCCCGCTCGAACAGCGGGCGGGCGGGGCCGATGCCGTCGGCCAGGTCCCGCTCGGTCGTGGGGCACATGCACACGTGCGTGCGCGACTGGCCGAGCAGCTCGATGTCCACGTCGGTGAGGTGGGTGGCGTGCACGGCGGTCGAGCGGGGGCCGAGGGCGCCGTGCTCGTGCAGCAGCTGGACAGGGGTGGCGGCGTAGCGCTCCACGCAGGCGGCGTTCTCCGCGCGCTGCTCGGAGACGTGGGCGTGCAGCGGCGCCGCGTGGCGATGGGAGAACTCGGCCACCACGCCCATCTGCTCGGGCGGCACCGCGCGCACGGAGTGGATGGCCGCGCCGATCTCCACGTCCTCGTGGCCGTCGTAGGCGGCGGCCAGCTCCTCCGCCCTCGCCGCCCACCCCACGGCGCTGCCGTCGCCGAAGCGCACCTGCGCCCCCGTCAGAGCGGTGCCGACACCGCCGGTCAGGTAGCAGGTGTCGAGCAGCGCGATGCGCAGGCCCGCCTCGCGCGCCGCCTGGATCAGCGCGTGCCCCATCTGGTTGGGATCGTCGTACGGCACGCCGCCAGGCCCGTGGTGCAGGTAGTGGAACTCGCCCACGCAGGTGACGCCCGCCATCGCCATCTCGGCGTAGACCGCCCTGGCCAGGTCGAGATAGGTGTCGGGGTCGAGCACGCCCGCCACGTCGTACATCTGGTCGCGCCAGGTCCAGAAGTCGCCCTTGCCTGCCTGGGTCGCGCCGCGCAGGGCCCGGTGGAAGGCGTGGGAGTGGGCGTTGGCGAGCCCGGGGACGGTCAGCCCCTCCAGGACGACGCCCTGCCGCTCTCCCCGTTCGACGGCGGCGATCCGCCGTCCCTCCACGTGGACCACGACGCCGTCGGCGACGCCGTCGGGAAGCAGGGCGCGCTCGCACCAGTAGACGGTCATCGGGCCAGCTCCTCCAGTGCGTCCGCCAGGGCCTCGACGCCCTTGGCGCAGTCGTCGGGTTCGGCGTGCTCGCTGGGCGAGTGCGAGACGCCTGTCGGGTTGCGGACGAACAGCATCGCCGCGGCGACCCCGGCGGAGGCGAGGATGCCCGCGTCGTGTCCCGCGCCGGTCGGCAGCACGGGGGCGGGCCCCTCCTCGCCGACGACGGCGGCCAGCCTGTCGCGCAGGGGCACGTCGAAGTCGACGACGGGGGTCCACGACTCCTCGCTCACCCTCTGCCCCCGCGACAGCTCCTCCACCAGCGCCCGCACGTCCTTCTCCGCGGCCCCCCTGGCGTCGAGCCAGGCCGAGACGAGCCCAGGGACGGCGTTGGCGTTGTTGGGCGACACCCTCACCTTGCCGAACGTCGCCACGATCCCGTGCCTGCCCGCCGCCTCACGCGCCTCCAGCACCGCGCGGGCGTAGGCGAGCATCGGGTCGTCCCTGTCCTCCAGGCGCGTGGTGCCGGCGTGGTTGGCCTCGCCGTGGAAGTCGAAGCGCCACCTGCCGTGCGGCCAGATCGCGCTGGCCACGCCGACGGGCGCGCCCGTCTCGACCAGGCCCCTGCCCTGCTCGACGTGCAGCTCGACGAAGACACCCACCCGCGAGAGGGTCTCGTCGTCCCTGCCGAGCGCCGAGGGCTTCCTTCCCGCCCTGCGCAGCACGTCGGCCAGCGTGTCGCCCGCGTCGTCCCTGAGGCCGATCGCCCTGCCCGGATCGAGCACGCCGGTCAGCAGCCGCGAGCCCATGCAGGGCACGCCGAACCTGGCGCCCTCCTCGTCGGTGAAGCAGGCGACGCCGATCGGCCTGGCGGGGGCGAAGCCGCGCTCCCTGAGCCGGTCGAGCGCGGCGAAGGCGGACACGATCCCGAGAGGGCCGTCGAACGCGCCGCCCTGCCGTACGGAGTCGAGGTGGCTGCCGGTCACCACGCCCGGCTCGCGGTCGGGATCGCCCCACCAGGCCCACAGATTGCCGTTGCGGTCGTCGTGCAGGTCGAGGCCGCGCCGAGCGGCCTCCTGCCCGAACCACTCGCGCAGCTCCAGGTCGGCGGGCGACCACGCGTCTCTCACGTAGCCATGGGTGGCGGGGTCTCGTCCGATGTGCGCGAGTTCGTCCAGCATGCCCCTCACTCTAGTGAATGAATCCATTCACGGGCATGCCGACTCTACGAGACCGGGCCCTCGCTCGGGCGGAGGGTGAGCTCGGTCAGGTGGGCGTCGGGGCCTGCCAGCACGGCCGCGAGCACCGCCCGCGCCACCGTGTCGGGCTCCAGGTACTTCGACCGCTCGAACTCCCCGCCCTCCTGCTCCCTGACGCCGCGCTGCATGTCGGTGGCGATCCGCCCGGGGTAGACGCTGGTCACCCTGAGCGAGGGCTCCTCAAGGCGCAGCCCGTCGGCGAAGGCGCGCAGGGCGAACTTGCTGGCGGCGTAGGACACCCAGGCCGGGTTGGCGCGCAGTCCCGCCCCTGAGTTGATGAGCAGCACGTGGCCGCCCGCCGCGCGCAGGGCGGGAAGCAGCAGGCGGGTCAGCTCTGCCACCGCGACCACGTTGATCTCCATCGTCCGCCGCCACACCTCGGCGGGCGTGTCGGCGATGCTGCCGAGCGTGACCACTCCCGCGCTGTGCACGAGCACGTCGAGCCGGTCGATCCCCGCGACGTCGGCGGCCGTGACCTCCGTCAGCTCGACGGGCCAGGCCGTGGCGTCGGGCAGGCCGGCGGCGAGCCCGTCGAGTGCGGCCCTGTCGCGCCCGCCGAGGATCAGGCGGTGGGTGGGCGCCAGCGCCCTCGCGATCGCCCCTCCGACGCCTCTGGACGCCCCTGTGATCAGTGCGGTCTTCATGCGGCCAGCCTAGGGCGATTGACAGACACTCAAATTTGAATACAAACTTGAAGGGTGTCAACTACGCGGGTTCTGATTCTCGGCACGCTGCTCGACGAGCCGCTCAACGGCTACCAGGTACGGCGGCGCCTCGAAACCATGGGAGCGGACAACTGGGCCAACGTCGCCTTCGGCTCGATCTACCACGGCCTCAGCAAGATGGCCGACGAAGGGCTGCTCGACGTGGTCGAGAGCGGCAAGGGCGGCAAGACCGTCTACGCCATCAACGACACGGGGCGCTTCGAGTTCCATCGCCTGCTCATGTCGCTGTGGTACGAGATCGGGCCGATCGTCGATCCCTTCCAGGTCGCCATGACCTTCATGGACAGGATGGATCGCGCGCATCTGCTCGGCGCCCTCCGCTTCAGGACCGACGAGCTCAAGAGGTCGATCGCGATGCTCGACAGGGCGCTCGGCTCCAAGCAGGCGTTCGGCGCGCCCCGCCACGTCGACGAGAACCTACGTCTCAGCAGCGGCATGCTCGCCGCCCAGCTCGCCTGGGTGGAGGAGGCCGTCAAGAAGGTCGAAGAAGGAGACCTCCCCTGATGATCATCAGTGCGCAAGGGTTAAAGAAGAGCTTCACCACCAAGAGCAGAAAGGGCTCGCAGACCGTCGAGGCGGTCAAGGGCGTCGACCTGGAGGTGAAGAGCGGCGAGATCTACGGCGTGCTCGGCCCCAACGGGGCGGGCAAGACCACCACGATCCGCATGCTGTCCACCCTCATCACTCCCGACGCGGGCACGGCCGTGATCGCCGGCCACGACCTGGTCAAGGAGCCGGCCCAGATCCGCCGCAAGCTCGGCTACGTGAGCCAGGCCGGCGGGGTGGAGGAGCAGAACACCGCCCGCGCCCAGGTCGTCTTCGCCGCCAGGATCTACAACGTGCCCGACCCCGCGAAGGCGGCCGAGGAGATCCTCAGGAAGTTCGATCTGTCGGACATCGCCGACCGGCCTGGCCGCACGCTGTCGGGCGGGCAGAAGCGCCGCGTCGCCATCGCCCTCGGCCTGGTCCACACGCCCCCGCTGCTCTTCCTCGACGAGCCGACCACGGGTCTCGACCCGCAGAACCGCGCCAACCTCTGGGACCGCATCAAGGAGCTGCGCGAGCAGGGCACCAGCGTCCTGCTCAGCACCCACTACCTGGAGGAGGCCGACGCGCTCTGCGACCGCCTGGCGATCGTCGACCACGGCGTGATCGTCGCCGAGGGCACCCCCGCCGAGCTCAAGCGCTCGGTCTCGGGCGACGTGGTCACGCTGAGGCTCGACGGGCTCGAGCGCGCGGCCGAAGTGCTCACCCCCCTCGTGGCGCGGACCCGCGTCGACGAGGACGTGCTGCGGGTCTACGTCGACGACGGCGAGCACGCGCTGCCGTCGCTGCTGCGCACGCTCGAGGCCGACGGGCTCTCGCTGCGCTCGATCACCATGGAGCGGGCCACGCTCGACGACGTCTTCCTGGCCAAGACCGGCAGGTCCCTGCGCGACACCGGAGCCGCCGCATGATCCGCGACACCTCGCTGTTCTTCGGCCACGAGGTCAGGAACACCCTGCGCAACCCCGTCTGGCCGCTGTTCGGCATCATGCAGCCGGTGATGTACCTGCTGCTGTTCGCCCCGCTCTACGCGGGCATGGCCTTCGGCGGCGACTTCGGCCAGGCGCTGGTCTCCTTCGCGCCCGGCATGCTGGTGATCACCGCGCTGTTCGGCTCGATGGGCGTCGCCTACGGCACGATCTACGAGATCCGCAGCGGCGTGCTCGAGCGGATCGCGGTCAGCCCCGCCTGGCGCCCGGCGATCGTGCTCGGCAGGATGCTGCGCGACGTGGTCTCCCTGATGATCCAGTCGCTGGCGTTCATCCTCATCGCCATCGCCATGGGGCTGCGCGTCAGCCCGCTCGCGCTGGTGCTCATGCTGCTCCTGCTGGGCGTGACCGGCCTGTTCTCCTCCGGCGTGGCCTACGGCATGGCGCTCAGCCTGCGCGACGAGAACGCGATGGGGCAGATCATGCAGTTCTTCGCCCTTCCCCTGATGCTGCTGTCGGGCGCGCTGCTGCCCATGGCGCTCGGCCCCGACTGGCTGGAGCGGATCTCCTGGTTCACGCCCTTCTACCACCCGGTCGAGGCGGGCAGGGCGCTGTTCGCCGGCGAGCTGACCGACCTGTCCATCCCGCTGGCCTTCGGCGTCATGCTCGCCCTGGCCGCGCTCACCGTGACGTGGTCGGTCCGCTCCCTACGCAGGCTCGCCGGCTAGGAACGTCCTCGTCTCCTCCGTCATCCGCTCGTACTCCTCGAGCCTGGCCTGCGTCCGCAGCGGCGCGGCGTCGGCCATCGCCTCCACCAGCGCCATGGCCAGGGCCAGGGGCGCGGCGTGCGAGTCGAACACCAGCCGCTCCCCGACCGGCGCGTCGAGCACGACGTCGGCGGGGAAGCCCGGCCTGTCGGTGATCACGGCCGTTCTGAGGCCGAGTTCTCCCGCGTAGTCGAGGGCCTGCACGACCTCGGCCGGATACCGCGGCAGGACCACCGCCACCACCCACTCGGCGCCCGCCCTCCTCGCCGCGTGCAGCCCGTCGATCAGCTCGGAGCCGCCGTGCACGAGGAGGCGGACGTCGGGGTGGATGCGCCTGGCGAAGTAGGCGAACGTGGTGGCCAGCCCCGACGAGACCCTCAGCCCCAGCACGGGAAGCGGCTCGGTGGCCGCGAGCGACTCGCCGAGCTCCTTGAGCGGCAGCCCCGCCAGGCGGTCGCGGATCAGCGTCAGGTTGCGGATCTCGTCGTCGATGGCGCCCTTGAGCAGGTTGCCGCCCTCTCCTCTGCCACCCAGCACGAGAGGGCGGAGCGCCTGCCTGAGCTCGGGATAGCCGGCGAAGCCGAGCACCATGGCGAACCTGGTCACCGAGGGCTGGCTCACGCCGGCCCTCTCGGCCAGCTCGACGCTGGACAGGAAGATCGCCTCGTCCAGGTGATCGGTCAGGTAATGCGCGATGCGGCGCTGCACGGGCGACAATCTTCTGCCGTCGAGCAGGCCTTCGATACCGTCCCTCACGTCACCTCCAACACCTGGGCACCGGCGCCCCTTCCCTCACCCGGCGAACGTCTCGCCTGGCGAGACCGGCGCTCAGGACTCGCGCATCGGGATCCGGACGCCACGGGAGTCGGCCACGGCGGCCGCCTCGTCGTAGCCGGCGTCGACGTGCCGCATGACGCCGGTGCCCGGATCGTTGGTGAGCACCCTGTTGAGCTTCTCGCCCGCCAGCGCGGTGCCGTCGGCGACGGTCACCTGCCCCGCGTGGATCGAACGGCCGATGCCCACGCCGCCGCCGTGGTGGATGGAGACCCACGCCGCGCCCGACGCGGTGTTCAGCATCGCGTTGAGCAGGGGCCAGTCCGCGATGGCGTCCGACCCGTCGGCCATCGCCTCGGTCTCCCTGTACGGCGAGGCCACCGAGCCGCAGTCGAGGTGGTCGCGCCCGATCACCACGGGCGCCTGGAGCTCGCCCGAGGCCACCATGTCGTTGAAGCGCTCGCCCGCCAGGTGCCGCTCGCCGTAGCCGAGCCAGCAGATGCGCGCGGGCAGCCCCTGGAAGTGCACCCTCTCCCCCGCCATGCGGATCCACCTGGCCAGCGGCTCGTTGTCGGGGAACAGCTCGAGGATGGCCCTGTCGGTGGCCGCGATGTCGGCGGGGTCGCCGGAGAGGGCGGCCCAGCGGAACGGGCCCTTGCCCTCGCAGAACAGCGGCCTGATGTAGGCGGGCACGAAGCCGGGGAAGTCGAAGGCCCTGGTGTAGCCGGCCAGCTGCGCCTCGCCGCGGATGGAGTTGCCGTAGTCGAAGACCTCGGCCCCCGCGTCCTTGAACCCGACCATGGCCTCGACGTGCTTGGCCATCGCCTCGCGCGCCCTGGTCGTGAAGGCGGCGGGGTCCTTGTCGCGCTCGGTGGCCATGTCCTCGAAGGCCACGCCGATCGGCAGGTACATCAGCGGGTCGTGCGCCGACGTCTGGTCGGTCACGATGTCGATCTCCGCGCCGCGCGCCAGCAGGTCGGGCACCGCCTCCGCCGCGTTGGCCACCACGCCGATCGACAGCGGCCTGCGCTGGTCGCGCGCCTCGTAGGCCAGGCGGAGCGCCTCGTCCAGGTCCTTGGCCTCGACGTCGAGGTACCTGTGCTCGATGCGGCGCTTGACGCTGCGCGGGTCGCAGTCGACGCAGATCGCGACGCCGCCGTTCATGGTGACGGCCAGCGGCTGGGCGCCGCCCATGCCGCCGAGCCCCGCGGTCAGCGTGATGGTGCCGGCGAGGGAGCCGCCGAACCTCTTCTCCGCGACGGCGGCGAAGGTCTCGTAGGTGCCCTGCAGGATGCCCTGCGTGCCGATGTAGATCCAGGAGCCGGCCGTCATCTGGCCGTACATCGTCAGGCCCGCCGCCTCCAGCCTGCGGAACTCCTCCCAGTTCGCCCAGTCGGGGACGAGGTTGGAGTTGGCGATGAGGACGCGCGGGGCCCACTCGTGCGTGCGGAACACGCCGACGGGACGGCCGGACTGCACGAGCAGGGTCTCGTCGCCCTCCAGCGTGGTGAGCGTGCGGACAAGCGCGTCGAACGAGGGCCAGTCACGCGCGGCCTTGCCGGAACCGCCGTAGACGACCAGCTGCTCGGGGTGCTCGGCGACTTCCGGGTCCAGGTTGTTCTGGAGCATCCGGAGCGCGGCCTCCTGCGGCCAGCCCTTGGCGGTGAGCGTGGTGCCTCGCGGCGCGCGCACGGTGCGGCTCATGCCTGATCCCTCCTGAATGAACATATTCATCTATGTCACCCGAAGAGTACATCGACCCGCCACTCACCCCAAGGCGCCTCCCCTGCAGGGTGCGGTCAGCCGGAGCCGCGCAGGAGGCCGTCGCCCGATTCGGTCACCTGGTGGAGCATCAGATTGGCGTGGCGGATGCTGGCGATGAGGCCCGCCTGCCGCAGCACCCGCGCGTGCTCGCTGGCGCTCGAAGCGGGCACGCCCGCCCGCCTGGCCAGCTCCGTGGTGCTGCATCCGGGCGCCAGCGCCACGCACCGCAGCACCTCGGCCCTGGTCCTGCCCAGCAGCTCGGCGAGCGCGTCACCCTCGTTCACGCGTTCAGGCACGTCCTTGCGCGGCACCGGATAGACCAGCACGGGTGGCAGGCTCTGGTCGGCGAGCGTGACGGGGGCGGTCCTGCAGAAGTAGGAGGGGATGAGTGTCAGCCCGCGCCCTCGCAGCCGCAACTCCCTGTCGCCCGCCGGGTAGTCGACCTCCAGCACCGGGGCCCGCCAGCGCATCGCCGGCCCCAGCCCGCTCAGCATGGTCTCGACGCCGCCCTCGGCCAGGTGGCGGACCCTGGTGCCCCTGTCCTGGCTGACCGTCCGCTCCACCGCGGGCCAGTGCTCGCCCAGCGCGACCCGGACGTAGCCGGCCGCGACGTTCGCCACCTGGCGCATGGCCCTCGTGTCACTGGCCAGGTCCTCCAGGTGCGCGGGCAGGCCGTGCCCCGCGCGCAGCCGGTCGAGCTCGCGCCGCACCCTGGTGCGCGGCGTGTCGAGGATGGCCTGGATGCCGTCGTCCGTGCCCTGCTGGGCCTCGATCGGGGTGAGGAAGTCGGGGAAGTAGGCCGCGCGCGGCGCCAGTGGCACCAGCAGCCTGCGCACGTCGCGCAGGAGACCCGCCTCGGCCAGCCTGGCGCGCGCCCTGCGCCGCCATCCCGCGATCACCGCGCCTCCGTCGCCGGCCTGGAATCTGTGCAGGCTGGCCACCATCTCCCACATCGGGTCCGCTCTGGAGGCCACGCGCACGCGCGCGAGATCGTCACTGGTGAAGATGATGCGCAGTATGCCGCCCGCCATGTGGCGCAGTCTTACGGCGCGCGCTTGCAAAAGCCTGAACGGGCCATGGATATCGGTCCGACATGTGCCGCTATAGCTGCGTCATTCGGGTGAGGACGAAAGTGCATGACACTTCGCCCGGCGAAGTGCTGGACTTGATCTCGCCTGAGGGGGCGTTCGCACGGTCGAGGACAACGGCAACTGGAGGCATTGACAGGGGAGCCTCCAGCGGCCGTACGGCCCGCGCGGGTCGCGCAGACCGTACGACGCCGATCGCCGGCCCGCCGGTGGCCGATCAGCAGTGGAAGCCGGGCGTCACGCGGACCGCCTCGTCGTCGCCAGGCTCGATGACGGCCGAGGCGGAGACGCAGCGGCCGTTGCCACTCGTTTGACTCACATGGGGGACAAACGCAGCGAAGTGCCTGTCAGGGCTTGTCAGGAGACCAGGAACTGCGTGGCGGCCAGCTCGCGGTAGAGGTCGTCCCCGCCCACCAGCTCCTCGTGCGTTCCCACGGCGCGCACGCCGCCTGACTCCATGACCACGATCCTGTCGGCGTTGGTGACCGTCGACAGGCGGTGCGCGATCACGAGCACGGTCGTCTCCGCCGCCACCTCGGCGATGACCTCGCGCAGCCGCAGCTCGTTGACCGCGTCCAGCTGCGAGGTGGCCTCGTCGAGCAGCAGCAGCCTCGGCCTGCGCAGCAGCGCCCTGGCGATCGCCACGCGCTGCCTTTCGCCGCCCGACAGCAGCACGCCCCTGTGGCCGACCGCCGTCTCCAGCCCCTCGGGGAGCCTGGAGACGAGGTCGTCGAGACGGGTGCGGGTCAGCGCCCTTCGCAGGTCCTCCTCGGTGGCCTCGGGCGCGGCGAACAGCAAATTCTCGCGCAGCGTCCCCGCCAGCACGGGCGCGTCCTGCTCGACGTAGCCGAGCGTGGCGCGCAGCTCGCCGAGCGGCCAGTCGCGGATGTCCCTGCCGCCGACCGTGATCAGCCCCTCCTGGTGCTCGTAGAAACGCTCGATCAGCGCGAACACCGTGGACTTGCCCGCTCCCGACGGCCCCACCAGCGCGGTCAGCCCGCCAGGCGGCACCTCGAAGCTCACCCCGTCGTGGACGGGGGCGCGGTCATCGCCGTACCTGAACACCACGTCCTCGAAGCGCACGCCCACGGGGTCGCTGCCGACCGGCGCGGCGAGGCTGACGGGCTCGCCGGGAAGGTCCTCGATCTCGCGGATGCGCCTGAGCGCGGCCAGGCCGTTCTGCAACTGCACCGCGCCCTCGACCAGCTGCCCGATGGGGGCGACCAGGTAGAACAGGTACAGCAGGAAGGCGATCAAGCCCGAGACCTCCAGCGCGCCGGAGGCGACCCTGGCGCCGCCGACGGCCAGCACGCACAGGAAGGCGATCTGCACCGCCATCCAGGTCGAGACCCCTGCCAGCGAGGTCCACCCCGCCACCTGCAGCCCTCTGTCGCGAGCCTGTTCGGCCGCCGCCCCGACGACCTCGACCTCACGCTCCTCCGCGCCGCTCGCCTTGACCGTGCGGAAGGCCTGCAGCGCCCTGTCGAGCACCGCGCCCATCTCGCCGACGGCCTCCTGCGCCTGGTGCTGGGCCTTCTGGATGCGCGGCATGACCAGCGCGGTCATGCCGCCGATCACGACCACGACCAGCAGGGTGACCAGCAGCAGCACGCCGTCCATCAGCGCCATCATCACGATCGCGCCGATGAGCATGAACACCGCGCCGATCGAGTCGACGATGCCGTTGGTCAGCACCGACCGCAGCAGCGTCGTGTCGCCGGTGACCCTGGACAGCAGGTCGCCCGGCTTCAACCGGTCGACGTCGGCGACCTTCAGCCTGAGCATCCTGTCGACGAGCCTGCGCCTGGCGCCGAGCACGATGCCCTCGCCCGTGCGCTCCATCAGGTACGTGCCGCCCGCCGAGACGACCGCGCCGACCAGCACGGCGATCGTCAGCCCGAGTAACGGCCCCGCCATGGAGCTGTTCTCGCCGAAGGCGTCCACCACGTACTTGGCCAGCAGCGGCATCGCCAGGCCCGCGGCCGAGCCGACCAGCCCCAGCAGACCGCCCGCGACCAGAATGCCTCTGTGAGGCTTGACATAGGCCGCCAGGACCTTGAGGGATGACTCGCCGCTCACTGTGTCTCCGTCCGCGTCACCTTGACATCGTGTGTGACGGCTCAGCCGCCCGCACTCGGGGAGATCACCCACATTCCCCTGATTCTGCAACGTACGAGCGAGCGAGATCCGCACCCGTCAACCTAAATTGACGACCAAAGTATGTCAACTAGAGTTGACGCTGAGCGGCTCAGTCGACGACGGGGACGTCCGGGTCGTCGCGCTCGGTGTCGCCGTCGTCGGCGCGGCGCAGCTTGATCTCCTCCACCCACGCGTAGGCGAAGCGCCTGATGTCATGGAGATGGTCTTCGTCGACCTCGAAGGCCTCGTCGGCCAGCAGGTCCACGCTCTCGAGCCGGTGGACGAGCTCCTCGAGCCGCCACTGCTCCTCGTGGGCGGCCCCCAGCCGCTCCAGCTCGCGGAAGGAGTAGAGGTCCGCGGCCGCGGCGACGTCGACGAAGTCCTTGGGCAGGCCGCGTCCGTGCAGGGCGCGCACCTTGAGCCCGACCGCGTCGTCCTGCCCGACGACCTGGCAGCCCTCCAGCCGCTCGGGACGGTTCCTGAGCGCCTCCCTGAGCAGCTCGAACCCGCTCGTGAGGTCGCCCGCCTCGTCCGTGACGACCAGGCGCGCCATGCGCTCGCCCACCTCGCGCACGCTCACAGGGAAGGCGTCGTGCAGCGCGGCGGCGACATCCGCGGCGATCTCGGGCATCGGGGTCTGGACCGCCGTCGCGAAGACGAGATCACGGCTGGGCCTGGCGGTGAGCCCGTGGGCGCGCAGCGCGTATCCGCCCGCCAGCAGCAGGCCGTGGCGCTCCCGCACGCCCTCTGTCGCCTCGACGAGCCGTGCGTGGAACGGCGGAAACAGGCTCATGCCCTCAATTATGGCCACGCCGCTTCCTCGTCGAGGGCAGGTCGTGCCGCCCCGAGACGAACTCCTGAACCGCGATCTTCACCCTGATCACCGGCCGTCTCCAGCGCTCCTCGCGGCGCAGCGCGGTGGCCATCTTGCGCGGGGACCTGGTGGCGAAGAACCAGTGCGCCCACGGCGAGCCCGGCCTGGCCAGCCGTAGCGCGCCGACGATCAGCAGCGGCGGCAGGAACAGACCGGCCAGACCCGTCCAGATCTTGCCCTTGAGCAGCGTGACCACCGCGAGCATCAGGTTGCCCAGCAGCAGCCACCACGGCGCGAATCCGCCGAACTCCCAGGTCAGGGGGCGCAGACCGGTCAACAGCAGCCCGGTGACCGCGATGGCCACGAAGACGGCGTCGACGGAGGTGCGCCCCTCCTCCTCCCAGTACACATCGTGCAGGTGGAGGATGAGCGCGAACTCGTCGAGCACGAGGGCCGCGCCGATGCCGAAGACGGCGGCCGCCACCGCCGAGCCCGAGGCGACCAGCCCGCTGACCCCGCCGACCAGCATGAGCACCACACCGAAGACCACGTGGTGGATGTGCATCTCGCCGACGCTGATGTTGCGGAACCAGCCGACCTTGGCGCGGATGAGCCTGACGTTGATGCGGGTGGCGACGAAGGCGACGATGAGCGCGACGAAGAAGCAGAACAGCGGCAGCCGTCCCGATTCAACGATGCGTGTCTGTATCCAGTCCCCCATGTACGTGTATGCCAGGGTACCCAGCACGGGCCTCGAGCGCCGTGCGGTACTCCCGCAGGACGAGCGCCTGTCGCACGTTGTCGCGAGCCTTCTCGAACGGCGGCGCGCCCTGACCTGCCATGATCCTGTACTGCTCGCGCAGCCGCGCCTCCGAGAGATCGAGTCCGCCGGCGTAGATCTTGCTGAGCGCGGAGTCGAGTTCGGCCGCCCGCACCCGCGCGTAGGTGTGCTCGTCGTAGGAGGGCACGCCGGGCAGCGGCCTGCCCCCTGCCGCCGCGGCGGCCCGCTCGCCGTTCTCCTGGGCGAGCTCGCGCTGGAAGCCCTGCTCGCTGACGTCGGTCAGCAGGCCCGCCTCCCGCGCCCACACCCTTCTGGCCTTGTCGAGCACGGCGGCGCCGACGGCCCGCTCCCTCAGCTGCCGGCGAGGGGTGAGTCCGTCGTGGGGGCGGTCCCAGAAACCGGGGCCGAGCGGCGTGCCGTACCGGGTGAAGGTGGAGATGACCTCGGCGCGGACGCTCTCGGCCGCGCGCAGCACCTCGGCCCCCGTCACCGGCTCGCCTTCGAACGAGGTGACGGTGTCGCCGGGCCCGACGGCCAGGACCTCCGCGACGGAGGCCGAGGCCGGCAGGCTCTGGGGCTCCTCGGCGGAAGGACCGCCGTGGAACAGCGCCACGCCCAGGACCACAGCGGCGGTCGCGACCGCCGCGCCGATCCACACGAGCCCGCTCCTGCGGAAAGCGGTCCTGGACGTCCTGGGCGGGGCGCTCCTCATCGGATCAGCTCGCGATCTTCATGTCGAACACGTGGAAACCGGCGTCGGCCAGCGGGCTGCCCTGCGGGAAGGTCACCGTGGCGACGGTCTTGGCGGGATCGAGCGGCACCGCGTAGCCGAACACCGACACGCCCGACTCCGTCGTCTGCCCGGTGGCCGGGTTCCTGTAGCTGGTCTGCGTGCGGTTGTGGTAGGTCGCGCGCGCCACCACGACGCCGCCCGCGGGCGCGGTCGCGTCCCACTGGTCGCCGAACAGGACGGTGCTGGTCTGCTTGGTGCCGTCGGTGTAGGTGACGGTGAAGTCGCCCGACCTGACCTTGAAGCCGCCCGCGCCCAGGAACACCAGCTTGGCGCCCTGGCCCTCCAGCCTGATCGTCTGGCCCGCGGCCTTGACGTTGTCGGTCCAGCCGTACGCGCGGGGGTGCCACACGAAGTCGGCGCCGAGCACGTTCACCGTCCTGCCCGGCACCAGGCCGGCCTTCTCCAGCCCCTGGCCGGAGTAGCTGCGTCCCGAGGTCGAGAAGCCGCCGGTGTTGGGGTTGAGGTCGGAACTGACGCCGACGTTGTTGTAGGCCTTCTCGATCGAGTCGTGGACGACCGGCGGCACGGCGGGCCCGTTGTAGGCGCCGCGCGAGACGGAGCCCGAGACCGGGTTGCCGAAGTAGTCGCGCTCGCCCACGCCCTCCACCAGGGAGCCTGAGCCGAGGGCGGGCGAGCCAGCCAGCAGCTTGTAGCCCTCGACGTCGCCGTGGCCCGTGGCGGTGCCGGGAGCGGCCAGCCCCGGGTCGGCCGTGATCGCCTTGGCGTCGGAGGCGGGCGCGCTCACGCCGCCGTAGTAGAGGTTGGAGTCGTAGGTGATGCCCGCGGCCTGCGGCAGGGTGCCCGAGGGCGCGTAGATGATGTTGTTGGCGATCGTGGACCTGCCGGTCGGCACCGCCCAGTCCACCTTCTGCGAGGAGCAGAAGAAGGTGTTGTTGTGGATCCACAGCGGGCTGGTGTTGTCGCCCGCCGCGTTGCCCGCGATACGGCAGTCGTCCTGGGCGATGTTGAAGCGCAGGATGGCGGTCGCCTTGTGGTTCGGGAACTCGGTGCAGCTCTGGCAGCCCAGGTAGAAGCCGCCCGCGTTGTCGTGGGAGTAGTTGTACTGGTAGACGCAGGTGCCCTTGATGCCGCCGTCGCAGTCCCACGCGGTGGAGTCGTAGATCGTCGGCCGCTGCCTGGTGACCTCGTTGTACTGGAAGACGGGGTCGACCGAGTTGATCGGCCACATGCCGGCGAAGTTGCCGTCGACGTAGGGGTACTTGCCCGCGCCGCCCTCGTCGAACAGGTTGTGCTCGATCAGCGGTTTGTCCGAGGCATGGACGACGATGCCGTCGCCGCCGACCTCGCGGATGGTGTTGCGGGCGATGTAGACGTTCTTGTGGTAGTCGGTGCCCTTGCGGCTGATCTTGATGCCGCCGCCGCCCGTGTCGTGGATGTAGTTGCCCGTGATGGTGATGCCGTCGAGGTAGCCGACCTTGCCCTCGGGCAGCGCCTGGATGCTGATGCCCGCGGAGTAGGCGAACCAGGCGGAGTTGGCGCCGGTCTTGTTGCCCCAGCCCGCGACGTCGGAGATCTCCAGGTCGCGCAGGACGAGCCCGGCCTTGGGCTCGCGCGTGGTCGAGTTGTACTGGATGCCGGTCCGCTTGGCGGTCGCCGGCGCGGGGTTGGTGATGTGCAGCTTCTCGATGGTGAGGTGGCTGTTGTCGACCAGGTGGACGGCCCACTCGCCGCCGTCGCCCTGGATGATCGGCTTGGGGCCCTCGCCGTAGGAGGTGAAGGTGATCGGGTGCTCGGCGCTGCCCGAGCCGATCGGCTCCAGCCTTCCGGCGCAGACCGTGCCCGCCCTGAACCTGACCTTGTCCTTGGCCCTCAGCTCGATCGCGTTGACCGCGGCGAGGCTGTTGAGCGGAGCGGAGGCGCTGCGCCCCGAACCGCCGTCCGACGCCTGGCAGTCGACGAAGAAGGTGCGGGCGGGGGCGGCGTAGGCGGGGGCCGCCAGTCCACCGCTCAGGGCGACGAGCGCCCCGACCAGAGCCAGTCGTTGTCTGATGCGCATGTTCTCTCTCTCGGAGGGGGGTCAGAACACCTGCAGATAGGGCGCGCCGTCGGGGGTCTCCCTGTCGGCGAACTGGGCGGCGAGGGTGGTGGCCACGCCTGGAGGGCCCGCGAGCGCGAAGCTGGTCGAGCCGCCCGCGCGCAGGTGGGCGGTGAGGTCGATGGAGTACCAGGCGGGGGTGGAGCCCGTGATGGTCACCTCGCCGATCGCCCTGCCGAGCGCGGGCCTGCCGGCCCAGGTGAGCGTCGACTCCTCCCACCCTGCGGGCGCCTCGTAGAGGGTGAGCGTGGTGCTGGTGCCTCCCGCGTCGGCGATCGCGCCGCGCAGCCACAGCCTGGCGAGGCTGATCTCTCCCTCCGGCCTGGCGAAACGCAGGAAGGACTGCCTGGCGTAGCTCTGGTCGGCGACCGTCTTGGCGACCAGGCCCTGGCCGTTGAAGTTCCTGCCCGCGTAGGCGCCGCCGCGCGCGTAGGCGTCGGCGTCGGGTCGCACCCTGCTGCCCTCGCAGCCGGCCCCCGCCAGTGGAGGCCGCGCGGTCGGCCGCACCTTCACCTGGACGGTCACCGCCGCGCCGAGCGCCCCGGCGGTGTCGACGGCCAGCCTGATGGTGGGCGAGGTGGACAGCACCGTGACCCTGGGATCGGCGCTGATCACCTCCCTGCCGGTGCGGGCGATCTCCACGAGCGTCTGGCTCTGGCGCCAGGTGGGGTCGGAGACGGCCACCTCCAGCGTCGAGCCCTCCTGCCGCATCGCGACCTCGGCCGGGCCGTAGGCCCTGACCGTGGAGGCGGCGGTGGCGCAGCTCCAGAAGGTGGCGGCGAGCCTGGAGTTCGCGCCGCGCTCCTCGATCGCCGACTGCACCTGCGCGCTGTTGTCGGCGATGCGCACCTTCGGCCTGGCGGCCAGCTCCGCCGTCTCCTCCGCGCTGCTTCCCGGCAGCACGTAGTAGGCGTAGGAGGCCTGCTTCGGCGCGGCGCCGTGGTCGAACCAGACCGTCTCGTACTCGCGGGTGATCTCGTCGGAGGCGTGGACCCCGATCTCCGACCACCTGCCGGTACGGCTCTCGCGCCTGGACTGCGGCATCCCCTCGGGGAAGAGGTAGCCCCCCGTGCCCTCGATGTGCATCCAGCCCTCGCCGGTCCGCACCTCGCCGGGGTTCATCCGGTTCTCCACGGTCGTCTGGGCGGCCACGTTGGAGGCGCTGATGTCGGCGCCGAGCGCCACGATCGTGTCGCCGAAGGTGAACCACGACTTGCGGGCGGTCAGGTCGATGGGCTGCCTGCTGTGGTAGTCGCGCTCGGCCTGGGTGCGCATGCCGAATGCCGACAGGTCGCCGAGCGCGACGCCGCCGGTGTGGGGGTCGCTCTGGCGGAAGCCGTACCAGGCGGTGTCCTTCGCCGTGCGCGGGTAGCTCTCCCGGGTGGCGTTGGTGACGCCGGGCAGGCGGTAGGAGTCGACGGTGGGCCAGAAGCCGTCGGTGTACTGCGTCCTGTCGGCGTTGTAGAGCATGGTCATGCCGTCGCCGGTGTACCAGCCCCGGAGGTTCTCGTTGTTGCCCGCCTCGTAGGCTCCGACACGGCTGCTGCGGCCCGCCACCGTGAACGCGTAGCCGGGGCGGTGGTGGACGAAGCGGTCCATGCCCGCGTAGACCTTGGTGAGCGTCAGGTCGCCGCGCGGGGGCACGCCGCCGGTCAGCCGCCTGGCCAGGGCGATCTGCCCCACGGTCGCGGTCTCGTAGAAGCCGCCGCTGGTCGCGTGCTCGGCGACCAGCGCGGCGATGCGCTGCCTGTCCTCCGGCGAGGCGGCCTGGGCCAGCACGGTCATGGCGGCCAGTGCCGAGCGCGCCACCGCGTAGTCGTTGTCGTGCGGCCTGGAGATGCCGCGGCCGCGCACGTTGGCGAGCAGCTGCCCGCGGAACATCACCGGCTCGAAGCCGTCGAAGATCCAGCGCGTGACGTTGCCCCTGTCGGGGTCGGTCAGGTCCCACGGCGTGCCGCCGAGCAGGGCGAACACGGTGGCGGTGCTGCCGAGCAGCGCGTTGCCGTACCCGCCTGTGTAGGCGAAGTAGAAGTGCTGGATGAGGGAGCCGTCGGGGTACCAGCCGTCGCCGCTCGAGACGTGGTCGAAGACCGGGCCGAGCTTGTCGCGGCCCATCGTCGTGACCGCGGCGTCGCCCGAGAGCAGGCCGCGCCGTACAGTGATCGAGACCTTGTCGGCGAGGTTGCCGCCGACCTCGGGCACGCCCGAAACCTTGCGCCTGGCGGGGTCGGGGACGAAGTGACCGATCGCGTCCAGCAGGCCCGCGCGCAGCTCGGCGGGCACGGCCTCGCCGAGCAGCACCAGGTTGTGCAGCAGGTAGTTCGGCGCGCCGATCTCCCAGCCGTACCAGTTGCCCGTCTCGGGCTTGCCGGGGCGGTAGCGCTCGGCGTGCATCCAGGTCAGCGCGCGCACCACCGAGGCGGCGGTCTGCGCGTCGCCGTACCTCCTGGAGCCGACGGTGGCGTAGGCCAGCGAGATGGACTGCAGGCGCAGCGCGACGGCGTGCACGGTGTTGCCGTCGGCGCCCTGCAGGTCGGCCCAGCCCGTCGGGGTGAGGGTGGCCAGGTGGGCGTCGGCCTCGGCGTCGAGGCGGGCGAGCGCGGCGGCGTAGGCGGGGTCGGCGGGATCCACGTCCGCGCCTCCGGTCAGCAGTTCGCGGTAGCGCAGCACCGGCGCGGCGAAGCCGGGGGCGGCCTGCGTCGCGGCCGGAGAGACGGCAGGCGCTGTGGACTCGGGGGGCGCGGCGGATGCGGTGGGGTCGGCGACGGCGGGCACGGCCGCCATCGAGAGGGCGGACGCCGCGGCGACCGTTAACAGCAGGGCACGTCGGAGCATGGGGGTGCCTCCGGGCGGGTGTCAGACGGGCAGGTGTCGGACAGGCAGGGGTCAGACCGGGGGTGTCGGAGAGGCGGGAGTCGGTCGGGCGGGGGGTCAGGCGGAGCGGGACAAGCTCGTGGGTTCCACGCCGTGCTCGAACGGCAGGCCGCGCGCGTAACGGGCCAATTCGTCGAGGGCGAGATCGGCCATCCTGGCCAGCTCACCGCCGAGCGATCCGGCGATGTGCGGGGTGACCAGGACGTTCGGCAGGTCGTACAGGGGTGAGCCGGTCGGCAGGATCTCCGGCTCGGTGTGGTCGAGGATCGCGTAGAGCCGCCCTGAGGCCAGCTCGGCGGTCAGCGCGTCCTGGTCGACCAGCGCGGCGCGGGCGGTGTTGATCAGGGTGGCGCCGTCGCGCATCCCCGCCAGGCGGGCGGCGTCCATGAGGTGGTGGGTCTCGGGCAGGTCGGGCGCGTGCAGGCTGACCACGTCGCAGCGGGTGACCAGCTCGTCCAGGTCCACCCTGGTCACGCCGAGGTCCTCGCGCAGGTACGGGTCGCTGACCAGCACCTCCACGTCGAAGGGGCGCAGCAGCTCGATCACCCTGCGGCCGATCCTGGAGGCGCCGACGATCCCGACCGTGCGGCGGTAGTTGCCGAAGCCGGGGAACCGGGCGTCCCAGTCCTGGTTCTCCCGTTCCGACCTGTAGGCGCGGGCGATGTCGATGACCCGCTTGTTGGCGTAGAGGATGGAGGCGAGTGTGAACTCCGCGACCGGCTCGGCGTTGGCGTCGGCGGCCGTGGAGACCGCGATGCCGCGCTGCCACACCGCGTCGGTCACGTGGTGCTTCACCGACCCCGCAGCGTGCACGATGGCCCGCAGTCGCGGAGCCGAGGCCAGCACCTCAGCGGTCACCGGCGGGCAGCCCCACGAGGTGTAGAGCACCTCCACCGCCGACAGGTCCACCCCGGTGAAGTCGTCGACCACCAGGTGGGGATCGACGTCGGCGATCATCGCCAGGCGGCTTCTCGCCTGGGCGTTCAGCAGTCTGGTGGCCACGGGCCTGCCCATGGCGACCAGGGTCTTGGGCCTTCTCACGTTCTCCCCCGAAAACTCGTTCACTTGACGCTGCCCGCCGTCATCCCGGCCTTCCAGAAGCGCTGCAGCGACATGAAGACCACCAGCAGCGGCACCACCGACAGCAGCGATCCGGTGATCACCAGGCTGTGGAACTCGGGGAAGGCGTTGCCCTGCTTCTCCCAGGTGAACAGGCCGAGGCTGAGCGGGTACAGCTTCTGGTCGTTGAGCATCACCAGGGGCAGGAAGAAGTTGTTCCAGATCGCGGTGAACTGGAACAGGAAGATCGTCACGAAGGCCGGCATCAGCATCGGCAGCGCGACCCTAGTGAAGGTGCGGATCTCGCCCGCGCCGTCCGACCTGGCCGCCTCCAGCACCTCGCCAGGCACGTACCCCGACGACAGGACGCGCGCCAGGTAGACGCCGAAGGGGTGGACCAGCACGGGGATGAAGACCGCCCAGAAGGTGTTGACCACGCCCACCTTCGAGGCCAGCAGGTACAGCGGCAGCGCCGTGGCGGTGGTCGGCACCAGCACGCCGAGCAGCACCAGGCCGAACATCTTCTCCTTGCCGAGCCACTGGTACTTGTCGAAGGCGTAGCCGCACATGATGGTGATGAAGGAGCTCACCGCCGCGCCCACGCCGGCGTACAGGACGCTGTTGAGATACCAGCGGAAGAAGATCCCGCCGTTCTCCGCGCTGACCGCCCGGATGTTGGCGATCAGGTTGAAGTCGGCGAAGGCGAAGCCGGGCGTGGAGTAGAGGTCCGACAGCGACTTGGTCGAGGCGAACAGCAGCCACGTCAGCGGCAGCAGCGTGTAGAGGGTGGCGACGGTCAGCAGGATGTTGACCGTCGCGCGCGACATCCACTTCATCGACGGTTACCCCACCTGGTGACGACGTAGGAGAGCACGGCGGCCAGCAGCGCGAGGATGATCGAGGCGGCGCCCGCCTGGCCGTAGTCGTTGTTTCCGAAGGCCTCGTTGTAGGCGTACATGTTCGGCGTCCAGGTGCTGACGATGCCGTCGCTGACGTTGTCGAGCACCATGGGCTCGGTGAACAGCTGCAGCGAGCCGATGATCGTGAACAGGACTGTGGTGATCACCGCGCCGCGGATCAGCGGCACCTTCACCGACAGGGCGGTCCTGATCGCACCGGCGCCGTCCATCCGCGCCGCCTCCAGCACCTCGGCGGGGATGGCCTGGAGGGCGGCGAAGTAGATGATCATGTTGTAGCCGACCCACTCCCACAGCGCGATGTTGACCACCGAGCCGAGCACCTGGTCGCCGCCGAGGAAGTTGACGCCGCCGAGCAGGTCCACGATGGGGCTGATGCCGGGCAGGTAGAGGTAGAGCCAGATCAGCCCGGCGATCACGCCCGGCACGATGTGCGGCATGAACAGCGCCAGCTGGAAGAACTTCTTCGCCCTGGCCAGGCCGGAGTCCAGCAGCAGGGCCAGGCCGAGAGCTCCGCCGATCATGAGCGGGATGTAGAACAGGCAGTACCCGAGGATGATCAGGAAGCCGTCGGTGAAGGCCCGGTCCGCGAGCGTGTCGAGGTAGTTGCCGAGGCCGACGAAGACCGTCTCGGCGCCGCCGAACCCGAGTCCCGACGACTTCTCGCTGAACAGGCTCAGGTAGACGGCGTAGGCCAGGGGGGCCACGATGACCGCGGCGAACAGGGCGAAGAACGGGCCGACGAAGAGCATGATCGCTCCCCGCCTGCGCCAGGCGTCCCCTGGGGCTCGCGCCTGTGTTTCTGCTGTCATCTCCATCTCTCCGATCTGGTACGGCCCGCCGTACCGCACCGCCGTCACCTCAGGCCCCGCTCCCCGCAGGAAGCCGGCCGCCGAACCCGGCCCGCCCCTTCGCAGGGGAGGGCCAGCCGTTCGCTCCTCGAAAGAACCCCGCCCCGCTCACGGAAAGCGGGCGGGTGGAGGTTGGGGGTTACGGCTGGGCCACGTTCAGCCCGCGCCCCTTGATCTCGTTCACCGTCGCCGTCTGCACCGTCTCCAGCACCTCGGGCAGCGTGGTGCCGCCGGTGCTCACCTTGCCGAGGGCGTCCTTGAAGGCGGTGAGCGTCTGCACCATGCTCGGCCCCCACGTCCAGCCCGGCTGGATGGTCCCGTACGACTCGGTGAACAGCGCGTAGATGTCCTGCCCGCCGTAGAAGGAGGCGTCGAAGCTCTTGGCCGCCACCGGCACCAGGTCCGCGATCGCGGGGAAGCCGCTGGAGGTGCCGGACGACAGCCTGGCCGTCCACGCCTCGGGTGAGCCGGTCAGCCACTTGATGACCTCGACCGCCGCCTTGGCGTTCTTGCTGTTCTTGGCGACGCCGAACGTGGTGCCGCCGAGCATGCCGCTGGCGGGGGTGCCCCAGTTCGGGATCGGCGCGATGGCCCACTTGCCGCTCTGGCCCGCGTGGTTGCCCTTCATGACGCCCGCGCCCCAGTTGGCGCCGACGTAACCCCAGAGGGTGTCGTCCTCGAAGGCGGCGTTCCACTCCTGGCTGAAGGAGGGCTGCACCTTGACGAGGTCGTCCTTGACCAGGCCCTGCCAGTAGTCGGCGACCTTCCTGGTGGCCTCGTCGTTGATGGCGACCTTCCACGCGTCGCCCTCGGTGCCGAACCACTTGCCGCCCGCCTGCCAGGCGAGGGCGGCGATGACGCTCGGGTCGTCGGGGAAGAAGGTGGCGATGCGCGCCTTGTCGGAGGCCTTCTTGACCTTCTCGGCGGCGGCCTTGAAGTCGTCCCAGGTCTTCGGGACCTCGATCTTGTTCTTCTCGAACAGGTCCTTGCGGTAGAAGAAGACCTGCGGCGCCGCGTCCATGGGCACCGACCAGGTCCTGCCGCCGAGCTCGACGAGGCTGAAGACGCTGGCGGGGTACTTGCCCTTGACGTCGGCGACGTCGGCGGTGATGTCCTGCAGCGCGCCCTGGTTGACGAAGTCGGGAAGCTGCGGGTACTCGATGGACATCACGTCGGGGGCGTTGCCCGCCTTCACGGCGTTGGAGAACTTCGCGTAGCCGCCCGCGTTGCCCGAGGGGATCTCCTCGAACCTGATCTGGATGTCCTTGTGCGACTTGTTGAAGGCGTCGACGACCTCCTGGGTGCCCTTGGCCCAACCCCAGAAGGTGACCTCCGCGGGCTTGCCGCCCTCGGCCGCGGGGGCGGTTGGTTCGCTGCCGCCGCCCCCACAGGCCGCGAGCAGGGTGATGCCGGCCAGCATCCCGGAGATGCCGGCGGCGGCGCGCTTGCGTTCCATGATTGCTCCTCATCGCTTCCGATCGCTAGTGCATCATTCGCTCAAAAGCGAAGGCTTGTCTAGATTTCGATCAGTAACGAAATGAACGCAAAACAATCAGCCGCGGACGGCGGTGGACTCCCGCACCCTGAGTTCCGGCAGCAGCGCCACGTGCTGGGCGGCCAGCGCCGAACCCTGCTCGATCCGGCGGACGAGCAGGTCGACGGCGCTGCGGCCGACCGCCGCCTTGGGCGGCGCGACCGCGGTGAGCGGCGGGTCGCTGAGCGCGGCGACCTCGTCGTCGTAGGCCACGATCGAGACGTCGGCGGGGATCCGCACGCCCGCCAGGCGCAGGTGCTGCACCAGCAGCAGCGCGTCCTCGTCGTTGTGCACGAGCAGCCCGGTCACCGAGCCGTCGCCGATGGCCCTGACCACCTGCGCGACCTGCTCGTCCGACGGCCCGTCCTGCTCCACGCCGAACTCCCCCGGCGTCTCGAGCCCCAGGTCGCGCACGGCGGAGAGGAAGCCGTGGCGCACGCGCGGCGCGGTGGGGCTCTTGCGGGTCACCATCGCCACCCTGCGATGGCCCAGCTCCGCCAGGTGCCTGGTGCCGAGGAAGGCGCCGTGGGCGTGGTGGGAGGCGGCCGCGTCCATGAAGGAGGCGGGTCCGCCCAGCTCGGCGATCCTCTCCACCAGGACGGCGGGCACCCCCAGCCCTGCCAGCCACGACACGTGCGACTCGTCGGGCTGCCTGCTCGTCGTGAGCAGCAGGCCCTCGGCCCCTCCGGCGATCAGCTGTCCCACCTGCTTGCGATCCTCGTCGTCGTCGTAGCGGGAGACCCCGAGCACCAGCCGCGCGCCGAGGCGTTGCGCCTGGTCGCGGGCGGCCTTGATGACCGTGCCGTAGTAGTAGGTGGCCGAGGGCACCAGCATCCCGATCGTGAGCGAACGCTCGATCGAGGGGCGGCTCTCCTGGACGGTCTCCGGGGGCAGCGTGACACCGCCGTGGACCCTGTTGACCAGCCCCTGGCCGGCCAGGTGCTCGACATCCCTGCGCAGGGTGACCATCGAGACGCCGAGCCGCTCGACCAGGTCGGCCAGCCGCACGGATCCGCGCTCGCGCACCTCGCGCAGGATGAGCTCATGGCGTTGCTCGACGAACAAGGGGGACTCCTCACACTCGACGTTCCGATCCTAGCGCTGTAGGTTTCGGCTGTGAACGTATTGTTTCGTTCGATCATCTCCCGGAGCCCGCATGCTCGTCCTTCCGCCTGAGGACCGATCACTCAGCCCGTACACCGGGTGGACGCGCGCGCACTGGGAGGCCGCTGCCGACGCCCTGCTGTCCGCGGTCGAACCGTATCGCTCACCCGATCACTCGTTGATCGCTTTGCCGGGAAGGGCCAGCTGGTCCGGCTGCGACGGGCTCGAGGGCTATGCCCGCACCTTCCTGCTGGCGGCCTTCAGGGTGGCGGGCGGCGGCGATCCCGCGGCGCTCCAGCCGTACGCCGAGGGGCTGGCGACCGGCCCCCTCGGCACCTGGCCGGAGATCAAGGACCACTTCCAGCCCATGGTGGAGGCGGCCTCCATCGCGCTCGGCCTGCGCCTGACCCGTCCGTGGCTGTGGGACCTGCTCGACCCGGGCGTCCAGGACCGGGTCGTGGGATGGCTGGAGGAGGCGCTGCGCCGCAGGCACGTCGACAACAACTGGCACCTGTTCCCCGTGACCGTGGCCGGGTTCCTCCAGGAGCTCGGCCACGACACCCAGTCGGTCATCGACAGAGGCCTGGACAGGATCGAGCGCTGGTACGAGGGCGACGGCTGGTACCGCGACGGCGAAGGGCGCAACTTCGACCACTACAACGGCTGGGCCATGCACCTCTACCCGGCCCTGCACGCCCACCTCGGTGGGCCAGCCGAGCCGTACGCCACGCGTCTGCGCGCCTTCCTCGGCAACTACGGCTCCGCCTTCGACGCCAACGGCTCGCCCGTCTACCAGGGCAGGTCGCTCATCTACCGCTTCGCCGCCGCCGCACCTGTGTGGGCCGGCGAGCTGCTCGGTGTCTCCCCCTACTCCCCCGGTACGGCCCGCCGCCTGGCCAGCGGCGCTCTCAGGCACTTCCTGGCCGACGGCAGGGCGCTCTCCCCTCAGGGCCTGCTCACGCTCGGCTGGTACGGCCCGCACGAGCCCTCACTGCAGCCGTACTCGGGGGCGGCCTCGCCGTACTGGGCCTCGAAGGGCTTCCTCGGCCTGCTCCTGCCCGCCGACCACCCCGCCTGGACCTCCGTCGAGGAGCCCGGCCCCGTCGAACGCGCCGACCAGGCCATCGGCCTGCCAGGCCCCGGGCTGCTCGTCCACTCCACCGCCGCCGACGGCCTGGTCAGGCTGGTCAACCACGGCAGCGACCACCAGCCGCCGGGCGGCGGCCCCGACGACCCCCTCTACCAGCGCCTGGCCTACTCCTCTCGGACGGGCCCTGCCACCCCCGCCGACAACCACCTCGGGCTGGTGATCGACGGCGAGGTGACCCCGCGCGGGCCCATCACGCCGCTCGGCGCGGGCCCCGGCTGGGCCGCCTCCTCCAGCCGCCCCACGCCCTCGACGCTGATCGAGAGCGTGAGCATGGTGCGCGGCCCGCACGAGGTAAGGCTCCACCGGGTCACCGCCCCCTCCGGCACGGTGGTCCGCCAGACCGGCTGGGCCCTTCCCGAGGCGGCGGGAGAGGAGCTGACCGGCGCCCTTCTCCCCCTGCACGGCTTCACCCGCTCGTCGGTCATGGAGTCGCCCGAGGGCACGGTCTTCGGCCCCGACGCGCTGGTGCCGTGCTTGGAGGGCGAGTGCGCGGGGCCCGAGTCCGTCTTCGTCTGCGTGGCGACTCTCTCGGCCGCCCCCGCACCTCCGCCGCCCGTCTACGACCCCGTGGGGGCGACCGTCACCTGGCACGACGGCACCGTCCAGGAGCTCCCGCTTTAGCGGGGCGTAGCCGCCGGCTCGGGCGTGCGGCCCCGTCGGGCCCGGGTGGTGGTTCAGGCGAGGAAGGCGCGCAGGAGGGCGGCGGTGCCCTCCAAGTGCTCGGCGACCGCTCTGCGCGCGCCGTCGGGGTCTCCCGCGAGGATCGCCGCCACGATGGCCTCGTGTTGGATGGCCGCGTGTTCGATGTTGACCTGCAGCATCGGGATGGCGTTGAGCAGGTCGGTGACACGGAGGCGGGCGTCCGCGCAGGTGGCGGCGAGCAGCGAGGAGCCGGTGAGCTCGGCGATCGACAGGTGGAAGGCCGTGTCGAGGCGCCGGTACTCGTCGGGGCGCGCGGTGTTCAGCTCGGCCAGCCGTCCGAGGAGAAGGGCGCGCTGCGTCTCGTCGAGCGGGGTGGAGGCCAGCACCTGGGCCGCCCCGCACTCCACCGCCATCCTGAAGGTGAGCGCGTCGGCGAGCGAGTCGGTGCCCATCTCGGCGACCGCCTGCCGCAGGTCCCCCGTGCCGGGAGGCGGCGGCGCGTAGGTGACGAAGGCGCCGCCGTAGCGCCCACGGCGTACGTCCAGGTAGCCGGCCTCCTGCAGCGCGCGGATGGCCTCACGGAGAGTGACCCTGCTGATCCCCAGCTGGACGGCGAGCTCCCGCTCGGGGGGAAGCTTCTCGCCCTGCGCCACCATGCCGAGCTTGATCGCCTGGAGCAGCCGTTCCACGGTCTCCTCGAAGGCGTTGCCGGCCCTCACCGGGCGCAACACCGTCAGCGGGTTCAAGTCCACCCCTCTTGACTCTGGCTTGCCAATGGTCTAACACTAGCCCAATAACGCGGGAGGGTGACTGTGACGGCTGGCTTCCTTTCCATCGACGAGTTGCGCGACGAGGTGACAGCGGGGCGGATCGACACCGTCCTGCTGGCTCTGGTCGACATGCAGGGCAGGATGCAGGGAAAGCGACTCTCCGCGAGATTCTTCCTTGACGAGGTGCTACACCACGGGTCAGAGGGATGCAACTACCTCCTCGCCGTCGATGTCGACATGAACACTGTCAACGGCTACGAGATGTCGTCATGGGAGCGCGGTTACGGCGACTTCGTAATGAAGCCCGATATATCCACCCTTCGGCGTATCCCCTGGCAGGAGGGGACGGCCCTGCTCATGGCCGATCTCACCTGGGAGGACGGCTCCGACGTGACCGCCTCGCCCCGCCAGATCCTGCGCAGGCAGCTGGCCAGGCTCGAAGAGCGGGGCCTTTCCGCCTACGTCGGCACCGAGCTGGAGTTCGTGGTCTACGACGACAGCTACGAGGAGGCCTGGCGGCGCGGCTATCGCGACCTTTCACCCGCCAACCTCTACAACGTCGACTACTCACTGCTCGGCACGGCCCGCATCGAGCCGCTCCTGCGCCGCATCAGGCTCGAGATGGAGGGCGCGGGCCTGTACGTCGAGTCGGCCAAGGGCGAGTGCAACCTCGGCCAGCACGAGATCGCCTTCCGCTACGACGAGGCGCTGCGCACGTGCGACAACCACTCGGTCTACAAGAACGGCGCCAAGGAGATCGCCGCCCAGGAGGGCAAGTCGATCACTTTCATGGCCAAGCCGAACCAGCGCGAGGGCAATTCCTGTCATATCCACATATCGCTAAGGTCTGTGGACAACTCGCCCATCATGGCGGGGAGCCAGCCGTACGGACTGTCGGAGACAGGAGCGCGCTTCATCGCAGGGCAGCTGGCCTGCCTGCGAGAACTCACCCTCTTCTACGCTCCGAACATCAACTCCTACAAGCGGTACGTGCCGGGCAGCTTCGCCCCGACCGCGGTCAAGTGGGGTGTGGATAACCGCACGTGTTCGCTCCGTCTCGTGGGGCACGGACCCTCGCTGCGCGTGGAGAACCGCGTGCCCGGCGGCGACGTGAACCCCTACCTCGCGGTGGCCGCGCTCATCGCGGCGGGACTGCACGGCATCGACAACGAGCTGACGCTGGAGGAGCCGTTCACCGGCAACGCCTACGCCAGCGGCGCCGAGACCGTGCCGCACACGCTGCGTGACGCGCTGACGCTGTGGGAAGGGTCGAAGCTGGCCCGCGAGAGTTTCGGCGAGGACGTCGTGGCGCACTACGCCAACAACGCCCGCGTCGAGTTGGCCGCCTTCGAGGCGGCCGTGACGGACTGGGAACTGTTCAGGGGATTCGAGAGACTTTGAAGATCATCAATCCGGCGACCGAGGCCGTCGTCGCCGACGTCGAGTTCGCCGACGCGGCGGAGATCGACAGGGCGGTGGAGCGTGCCAGGGCCGCCTTCCACACCTGGCGCCAGGTCTCGCCGGGCGACCGCGCCCGCCTGCTGAGGCGCTTCGCCGAGCAGGTCGACGCGCACGCCGAGGAACTGGCCCAGCTGGAGATCGCCAACGCGGGCCACACCATCGGCAACGCCCGCTGGGAGGCGGGCAACGTCCGCGACGTCCTGCACTTCTACGCGGGAGCGCCAGAGCGCCACCACGGCCTGCAGATCCCCGTCGCGGGGGGCATCGACGTCACCTTCCACGAGCCCCTGGGCGTGGTCGGCGTGATCGTCCCGTGGAACTTCCCGATGGTCGTCATGACCTGGGGTGTCGCCCCCGCGCTGGCGGCGGGCAACACGGTGGTCGTCAAGCCCGCCGAGTGGACACCGCTGACCGCGCTCAGGCTCGCCGAGCTGGCCCTCGAGGCGGGCCTGCCCGAAGGCGTGCTCCAGGTGCTGCCAGGAGCGGGGGAGGTCGCGGGCGCCCGCCTCGTCGAGCATCCGCACGTCGCCAAGATCGTGTTCACCGGCTCCACCGAGGTCGGCAAGCAGATCGCCGCCACCTGCGCCTCGCAGGTCAAGCGCCTCACCCTCGAACTGGGCGGCAAGTCGGCCAACATCGTCTTCGCCGACTCCGACCTGGACAAGGCCGCCGCCACCGCCCCCTACGCGGTCTTCGACAACTCGGGTCAGGACTGCTGCGCCAGGTCCAGGATCCTCGTCGAGGCCTCCGTCCACGACGACTTCCTCGCCCTGCTCTCGCAGGCCGTCCACGACATCAAGGTCGGCGACCCGCTCGACGAGAGCACCGAGATGGGGCCGCTGATCAGCGCCGAGCACCTCGACAGGGTGCGCGGCTTCGTCGAAGGCACCCCCTACCTGCAGGGCTCGTGCCCCTCAGGGCCCGGCTTCTGGTTCCCTCCCACCGTCCTCACCTCCTCCGTCACCGACCGCGCCTTCACCGAGGAGATCTTCGGTCCCGTCGTGTCCGTGGTCCCGTTCACTGACGAGGCCGACGCGGTGCGCATCGCCAACGACACGCCGTACGGCCTGAGCGGCTCCATCTGGACACGCGACGTCGGGCGGGCCCTGCGCGTCGCCAGGGCGGTCGAGGCGGGCAACCTGAGCGTGAACTCCCACTCCAGCGTGCGTTACTGGACACCGTTCGGCGGCTTCAAGCAGTCGGGGCTCGGCAGGGAGCTCGGACCCGACGCGCTGGCGTCCTTCACCGAGACCAAGAACGTCTTCATCGCCACCGACTGACCACCCGCCCCCGCGCAGGGCAGAGCAACCGAGAGAAGGACACATGCAGCGTTTGCAGGACCGCGTCGCCGTGATCACCGGCGCGGGCAGCGGCATCGGCCTGGCCACCGCGCGCAGGTTCGCCGAGGAGGGTGCGAAGGTGGTCTGCGTCGACCTCGACGAGCCCAGCGGCGCCAAGGCCGCCGACGAGGTCGGCGGCCTGTTCGTCAAGGCGGACGTCACCAGCGAGGACGACGTGGTCAGGATGTTCCAGACCGCGTTCGACGCCTACGGCAGCGTCGACATCGCCTTCAACAACGCCGGCATCTCCCCTCCCGACGACGACTCCATCCTGGAGACCGGCCTCGACGCCTGGCGCAGGGTGCAGGAGGTCAACCTGACCTCCGTGTACCTGTGCTGCAAGCACGTCATCCCGTACATGCGGCGCCAAGGCAAGGGCTCGATCATCAACACCGCCTCGTTCGTCGCGGTGATGGGCTCGGCGACCTCCCAGATCTCCTACACCGCCTCCAAGGGCGGCGTGCTGGCGATGTCGAGGGAGCTGGGCGTGCAGTTCGCCCGTGAGGGCATCAGGGTCAACGCCCTGTGCCCCGGCCCGGTGAACACGCCGCTGCTGCAGGAGCTGTTCGCCAAGGACCCCGAGCGCGCCCAGCGCCGCCTGGTGCACATCCCTGTCGGCCGCTTCGCCGAGGCCACCGAGATCGCGGCCGCGGTCGCCTTCCTGGCCTCCGACGACGCCTCGTTCATCACCGGCTCCGAGTTCCTGGTCGACGGCGGCATCTCGGGAGCGTACGTTACACCCCTATGACCAGACCCTTGATCGGCATCACCTGTTACGTCGAGCCTGCGCGGTTCACCGTGTGGGACATGACGACGGCGCTGCTGCCGTACATGTACGTGGAACAGGTGGCGCGCGCGGGCGGGCAGCCGGTGATCCTGCCGCCCGCAGGGGACCTCGCCTCGGTCGTGGGCAGGCTCGACGGGGTGATCCTGGCGGGCGGGGGTGACATCGACCCCTCGCTCTACGCGGAGACGCCGCACGAGCGCACCGGCTTCGTCCGGCCCTTCCGCGACTCGGCGGAGTTCGCGCTGGCCGACGCCGCGCTCAAGGCGGAGCTGCCCTTCCTGGGCATCTGCAGGGGGCTGCAGGTTCTGAACGTGACGCTCGGCGGCAGCCTGCACCAGCACCTGCCCGACGTGGTGGGGCATTCGGGGCACGCGCCCGCGCCGGGCGAGTTCGGTCACATGCCGGTCGGCGTCACGCCCGGCAGCCGCATGGCCGAGATCGTGGGCGGCGACCCGCTGACCGTCCCGCACTACCACCACCAGGCGATCCGCCGCCTCGGCGACGGGCTGCTGGCCACCGCGCACGCCGCCGACGGCACCATCGAGGCGGTCGAGCTGCCCGGGCACCGCTTCGCCCTGGCCACGCAGTGGCACCCCGAGGCGGCGGAGGACGGCGCCCTGTTCCGCGCGCTTGTCGGGGCCGCCGGTTAGCCTCTCCTGATGCGCCTGCACGTGAAGGAGTTCGGCGGGCCTCGCGACCGCACGCTGCTGGTCGTCCACGGCGGCCCCGACTGGGACCACAGCTATCTCGTCGAGCCGCTCGACCGGCTGGCGGGCGAGCGGCGCCTTCTCTTCCCCGACCTGCGCGGCTGCGGCCGCTCCCCCGTGGCCGATCCGCTCACCCCCGACGCGATGGTGGCCGATCTCGTCGAGTTGATCGGTTCGTCGCCGGTGGACGTCCTCGGCTTCTCCTACGGCGGGCTCATCGCCCAGCGCCTCGCCATCCGGCACCCGGGGTTGGTGACACGGCTGATCGTGGCCTCCAGCAGCGTCCTGCCCGTGCCGCAGGGGGCCTTCGACGGCTGGGGCGAGTACACCCGCAGGCGGAAGGCCCATCCTTCGGTGTGGGACACCTCGCCGCTGGAGGGCGCCGAGCTGACCCGCGCCGAGGCCTTCGCGACCGCGCCGCTGAACGTGTGGCGACAGGAATCCCTGCCCGCCTACCTGGAGCGCCTGGAGCGGGTCACGTTCACCGCCAGCTACCTGGAGCCGTACCGCAGCGGACGCTTCCCCTCCGCCCGCTGTCCGGATCCCGTGGAGCGGCTGCGCGGCGTGCCGCTGTTCCTGCTGCACGGCCGGCAGGACATGATCTTCCCCGTCTCGCTGGTCGGCCGTACCCCCTGCGCCGGAGCGGTGATCCTGGAGGAGGCGGGCCACATGGCCCATGTCGACCAGCCGGAAGCCTGGCTGGCGGCGGTCAGGGGCCTGCTCGCCCGGTGAGTTCGATAACGTCGCATCCATGCGGCTTCATGTGGGATGCGCGATGTGGACGCACGCGCCATGGCAGGGGCGTTTCCTGCCGTCTCCGCTGCCTCAAGGCGAGCGCCTGCGCGCCTACGCGTCCTGGTGTGACGCGGTGGAGGGCAACACGACGTTCTACGCGACACCGGCGCGCAGCTCGGTGGAGTCGTGGGCGCGGCAGACCGACCCGAGCTTCCGCTTCGTGGTGAAGCTGCCCAAGCCGATCACGCATGAGCGCCGCCTCACCGGCGCCGAGGAGGAGCTCCGAACGTTCCTCGAGGCGATGGAGCCGCTCGGTCCCCGGGCCCACGCCCTGTGGATCCAGCTGCCCGGATCGTTCGCTCCGACCGACCTCGGCGCACTGGCCGGCTTCCTGCGGGGGCTTCCCCGCTCGCACAGGTACGCCGTGGAGGTCCGCCACCGCGCCTTCTTCGACGACGAGCGCTCCGAACGGCTCCTCGAGCGGGTTCTGGCCGACGCCGGCGCCGAGTGGATCCCCTTCGACACCACCACGCTCTTCCAGAGCCCCCCGACCAGCGACGCCGAACGTGACGCGTGGACGAAGAAGCCCCGCGTGCCGCGCAGGTCGCGCGCTCTCACCGACCGACCGATCGTCCGCTACCTCGGAAGGGACTCCACGGAGCGCACGGTCGAGGGATGGCGGCACTGGGTCGGGACGGTCACCGGGTGGCTGCGCGAGGGCCGCTCCCCGACGGTGTTCATCCACACCCCTGACAACGCCGACGCCCTGCCGCTCGCCCGCCGCTTCCACGACGAGGTGCGCGCGGGGCTCCCCGAACTCGACCCGCTGCCCGACCCTCTGCCCGTCGAGCCCCTGACCCTCTTCTGAGCCCACCCTCGCCGACGCCCTGCTCCACTCACGCCGGCGCGCGGGGGGCGATGCCTTCGATCTCCACGAGCAGGTCCGAGCGGCAGATGTCCACGGTGAAGTAGACGATCTCGGCCGTGTCGGAGAAGGCTTCGGCGCACGCGGACCGGACGGCCTCGAGGTCCTCCTCGCGGCGGAGGTAGACCTTGACGAGGCGGAGGTCCTTCAGGGTCCGGCCGTCGTCGATCCCGTGGGCCAGCAGGTTCTCCCTGCTCAGGACCTTCGCCATGTTGGCGAGGGTCACGTCGCACTGCTTGGCGACGTCGCCCTCGTGGATCGTCTCGTGGCCGAGGATGCTGGCCGTGCCGGCGACGAAGACGTCGCCGGCGCCGTCGAGGCCCGGTGGCGAGAGGGAGGTGGCGCGCGCGAACTTCGGCGGGCGGGGGCCGTACCTGTGGGGATAGGAGGGAGCGGGAACCTGCAGCGGATTCTCCAGGTGGCGGATGCGTCCGCTTCTGGAGGCCAGCAGGTACCAGCTGATGCCACCGCCGAGAGAGCCGATCCCGGTCGCGGCGGGCATCTCGCCGGCAGGCCCGAGACGGCGGTCCACCGCCTCGGCCCTGCCGAGGCAGAAGTCCCTGTAGATCTCCATGCCGTCGGCGTTGGCGCGATTGATGTCGTTGATGAAGTGCCAGATCCGGATGACGTGCGGATAGCCGAGCTCGCTGATCAGGTCGAAGGCCGCGTCGTAGGCCTCGCGCACCGGCTCGCGGTAGGACCCGCCCTCCGGGATCTGGCCGGCGCAGAAGAGGTACTCGCCGTCGTGGGCGTAGACGAGATCCTGGTACATGCCGGACGTGGGGGGCGCGTCCGTCTCCCACACCTCGGTGACCAGGGCGCGCTCGTCGCGGGCGAGATGCACGCCCATGTCCGCGACACCGTCGCGGACGGCCGGGGGGCGGTGATGGTCGAGGAAGGCGATCCGGCCCAGGAGGTGCCGCCCTGGGGGCGGCTCCTCGTGGGGCCGGACCAGTCGGCCACGCAGTCCGTTCGGGTATGTCGCCATCGGTGCCGCCTCCTGCCGGTCAGCCCGCTGCCCTGGCCCGTAAGTCTCGCCTGCTGAGTTTGCCCGTCGAGGTTCGTGGGAGCTCGGTGACGAAGACGATCTCCGACAGCACCTTGTACCAGGTCAGCTGCTTCTTGGCCGCGTCGGCCAGCTCGCCGCGGATCGTGGCGTGGTCCGACTCGTCGCCCTTGGCGATGAGGTAGGCGAGCAGCTTCGACGTGCCGTCCTGCGCCCGGGTCGAGCAGACCGCCGCTTCGAGCACGAGCGGATGCCGCGCGAGCACGTCCTCGATCTCGGCGGGGTGCACGTTCTGCCCGCCGACGATCTCGATGTCGTCGGCTCTGCCGAGGACCCGGAGGTAGCCGTCGTCGTCCATGGTGGCGGTGTCGCCCGTGGGCCACCAGCTGCTCTCGCCGTGGCGGGGGCTCTCCGCTGGGGAGCCGATGCCGGGCGCGATGGTCGGCCCCGCGACCTGGAGGTTGCCCTCGGCGCCTGAGGGGACGGGCTCGCCCTCGTCGTCGACGAGCTGTATCCGGAAGGGCGGCAGCGCCCTGCCCACGGTGCCCTCCCTGGTCTCGGACGGGGGGCTCGCGGCGAAGACCTGGCCCACCTCCGTGGTGCCGAGAACGTTGAGCAGCCGTCCCCCGAGCACCTCGCGCAACGCGCCCTCCAGGGCGGGGGCGAGCACTTCTCCGGCCGTGACCGCCAGCCGCAGGCCCGCGAGCGGCGAGAGGTCGGGTTCGGCCAGCAGCCTGGCGTAGAAGCTGGGCTGTGCGTAGAACACGGTGACGCCGAGGTCGCGGATCGCGGCGAGCGCCTCGGCGGGCGTGGGGCGTCGCGTCGTGAGGACGGCCGCGCTCCCGCTGAGCAGCGGGTAGAAGAGCGTGTTGCCGAGCCCGTAGGAGAAGTACATGCGGGACACGGAGAGGCTCACGTCGCCGGGCCTCAGGTCGAGGACCCTGCCGAACGCGGAGTCGAAGACGTGGGGGTCGCCGTGCGTGTGGAAGCAGAGGCGGGGGCGGCCCGTGGTCGTTCCCGAGGTGAGCAGGGCGATGCCGGGGGTGTCCCGCGCGCAGTCGGCCGCCGGCGGCACGGCGGCCTGGTCCTGCTCGGCCCTGATCATGGCGGGTGTGACGGTGGGGCCGTCGAAGACGTCGGCGACGCGGGGGTCGGCGACGGTGAGCCTCGCTCCGGCGAGCTCGGCCGTCTGCCGCAGTTCGTCGGGGTGGAGGTCGGTGTTCACCAGGGCGACGATCGCGCCGAGGCGGAGCGTCCCGAGGATGGTCCAGATCAGGTCCATGCCGTCGGGCAGGGAGGCCAGTACCCGCTCGCCCCGGCGTACGCCGGAGGCGGACAGGTAGGCCGCCATCCGGTCGGCGCCCGCGAAGACGTCGGCGTAGCGGTGGACGGCGCCGTCGGCGAGGTAGGCGTGGCGCTCGAGCCACCCTTGTTCACGAGCGGTCCTGGCAAGATGTTCGGCGAGATTGTCAATGGCCGTCATGCAACAGCTCTCCTCCGACCGTCATGATCGTCGCGAGCTTTCTACAGCGGCCGGTGGAGTGGCGTCAAGAGCCGTGCAAAGGTGGAGGCGGCCACTGGCTCCCTGACCGCCCGCTGTCCGGATGGGCTTCCTGAAGAGCCGTCAGCATTCGATGACGTTGACGGCCAGGCCGCCGCGTGAGGTCTCCTTGTACTTGTCGAGCATGTCGCGCCCGGTGTCGCGCATCGTCTTGATGGCCTTGTCCAGCGACACGAAATGCTGGCCGTCGCCGCGCATCGCGATACGCGCCGCCGCGATCGCCTTGATCGAGGCCACCGCGTTGCGCTCGATGCACGGGATCTGCACCAGCCCGCCGATCGGATCGCAGGTCAGACCGAGATTGTGCTCGATGCCGATCTCCGCGGCGTTCTCCACCTGCGCGGGGGTGCCGCCCAGCACCTCCGTCAGCCCGGCCGCCGCCATCGAGCAGGCCGAGCCGACCTCGCCCTGACAGCCGACCTCGGCACCGGAGATGGAGGCGTTCTCCTTGAACAGCACACCGATCGCCGCGGCGGTGAGCAGGAACCGCACCACCCCGTCATCGTCGAAGCCGGGCACGAACTTGGCGCAGTAGGTCATGACGGCCGGGATGATGCCGGCCGCGCCGTTGGTCGGCGCGGTGACGATACGGCCGCCCGCGGCGTTCTCCTCGTTGACGGCCAGGGCGTACAGGCCGACCCAGTCCATCGCGTGCAGCGGGTCACGCTCGGCCGACTCGGCCTGCAGCTTGCGGTGCAGCTGGTGGGCGCGGCGCTTGACGCGCAGCCCGCCGGGCAGCACGCCCTCCTTGCCGATGCCGCGCCGCACGCACTCCGACATCACCCGCCACAACGTCAGGATCTGCTCGCGGATCTCCTGCTCGGTGCGGCCGAAGGCCTTCTCGTTCTCCAGCATCAGCCCCGAGATCGACAGGCCGGTGTTGGAGCAGTGCTTGAGCAGCTCCTCGGCGCTGGTGAACGGGTGCGGCAGCACGGTGTCGTCCGGCTTGATGCGATCGGCCCCTGTGGCGTTCTCGTCGACGACGAAACCGCCGCCGACGGAGAAGTAGACCTTCTCGCGCAGTTTCTGCCCGGAGTCGGAGAAGGCGGTGAAACGCATGCCGTTGGGGTGTTCGGGCAGCGAGATCTTCCGCTCGAAGATCAGGTCCTCGCCGACGACGAACGGGATCTCGTGCTCGCCGAACAGCTTGATGCGTCCGGCCTCGCGCATCTGGGCCAGGCGGGCGTCGACGGTGTCGACGTCGACGAGTTCCGGCTTTTCGCCCGACAGGCCGAGCAGCACGGCCTTGTCGCTGCCGTGGCCCTTGCCGGTCAGGCCGAGCGAGCCGTACAGGATGGCCTCGACGCGAGCGGTCGGCTCCAGCAGCCCGTCGGCCTGCAGGCCGCGGGCGAACTTGTGCGCGGCGGCCATCGGGCCGCCGGTGTGGGAGCTCGACGGGCCGATACCGATCTTGAAGAGGTCGAAGACACTGATCGCCATTGATACAGCCCAACTCTCAAGATATGCCGGGGTCCTGGCTGGACCCCGGCGGAGTGTGTCAGTTGTCGCCGGAGGTGAGTGCGGTGTACTCCTCCGCGCTCAGCAGGTCCTCGGGGTCGCCTTCGAGGCGGACGCGGAACATCCAGCCCTCGCCGTACGGCTCGCTGTTGACCAGGTCGGGCTTGTCGACGACGGCCTGGTTGACCTCGACGACCTCGCCGCCGACCGGGGCGTAGATCTCGCTCACCGACTTGGTCGACTCGACCTCGCCGATGGAGTCGCCCGCCTCGACGGTGGTGCCGACCTCGGGAAGCTGCACGAAGACCACGTCACCCAGCGCTTCGGCCGCGTAGGCGGTGATGCCCACGGTCACGGTCAGGCCGTCGTCGAGTCCGGCGACCCACTCGTGCTCCTTGGTGTAGCTCAGGTCGTCAGGGATGGTGCTCACTTGTTCCTCCTGTAGAAAGGCAGCTCCACCAGGTCCACAGCCTCTTGGCTGCCCCGGATGTCAACGGCCAGACCTTCTTCTATCCCAGTGTCCACGTACGCCATCGCGATGGGCTTACCGAGGGTCTGCGACGGGGCGCCGCTGGTCACCTCGCCCACCACGACGCCGTCCTTGGTGACCGGGAACCCGTGACGCGGGACCCGGCGGCCCGTCGCGACCAGGCCGACGAGTCGGCGGCGCGGCGGAACATCCTTGACGGGCTCCAGCGCCGCCCTGCCGACGAAGTCACCCGGCTTGTCGAACTTCACCACGCGGCCGAGGCCGGCGTCGAACGGCGTGAGCGAGGCGTTGAGCTCGTTGCCGTAGAGGGGCATGCCCGCCTCGAGGCGCAGGGTGTCGCGGCTGGACAGGCCCGCGGGCAGCAGTCCGTACGGCTCGCCCGCCTTCGTCAGCGCGTGCCACAGCGGGGCGGCGTCGGCGTTGGCGACGAACAGCTCGAAGCCGTCCTCGCCGGTGTATCCGGTGCGCGCGATCAGCGCCTCGGCGCCCGCGACGGTGCCGGGCAGGCCCGCGTAGTACTTCAGGCCCTCGAGGTCGGCGTCGGTGAGCGTGGCCAGGATCTCCTGGGCCTTCGGGCCCTGGACGGCGATGAGCGCGTACTGGTCGGAGCGGTCCTCGACGGAGGCGCCGAAGCCGGAGGCGCGCTCGGTGAGCCGCGCGGCGACCATCGGGTAGTTGGAGGCGTTGGCGACGACCATGAACTCCTCGTCGCCGAGCCGGTAGACGATGAGGTCGTCGAGCACGCCGCCCTGCTCGTTCACGATCATCGTGTAGCGGGCGCGGCCGACGGCCAGCGCCGAGAGGTGGCCGACCAGCGCGTGGTCGAGCGCCTGACCCGCCTGCGGCCCGGTCACGAAGATCTCACCCATGTGGGACAGGTCGAACAGCCCGGCCCGCTCGCGGACGGCGTTGTGCTCGGCGGACTCGCTGCCGTAGCGCAGCGGCATCAGCCAGCCGGCGAAGTCGGTCAGCGTGGCGCCGAGACTCTCGTGGATGTCTCGCAGCGGCGTCGGTCGGGACATTGTGCGCACCTCAGAATGGGTCGGATGCCAGGATCCTCCCCCTCTGTCATCGGTGCCTGAGAGCTTCGCCCGAATTTTCCCGGACTTTCACCTTCGGCGAGGCCCAACAGGCCTGCTTTCCAGAGGTCACCTGGCCCGCGCGGTCCTTTGCCTTGAGAGGTTCGCGGGGAGGGCTTGCTCCTTCAGGGGTCATGGCCGGCTGCCAGGACGCTCTCCCGCGTGGGTTCATCGGTGTATGGGGGCAAGCCTAGTACGGATTCGACCACCAAGGGAAAGGTGCGGGCGGGGGGACTCGAACCCCCACAGTGTCTCCACCAACAGGACCTAAACCTGCCGCGTATGCCGATTTCGCCACGCCCGCGCGACTCCCGCTCAGAATAGCGCCCAGGGCGGCGGCGGAGATACCCGTTCACGATCAAGCCCGCCCGCGCGGCGGGCCCGACCGTGACGCCTCAGACGAGGCCGAGCTTCTTCTTCAGCGCCGCCACGTGTCCCGTGGCCTTGACGTTGTAGAGGGCCTGCTCGATCTTCCCGTCGGCGTCGATCACGAAGGTCGAGCGGATCACGCCGACGACCTCCTTGCCGTACAGCTTCTTGGCGCCGTACGCGCCGTAGGCCTTGTGCACCTCGAGACCGGGGTCGGACAGCAGAGGGAAGGTCAACGCGTCGCGCTCGACGAACTTGACCAGCTTGTCGGCCTTGTCCTTCGACACGCCGAGCACGACGAAACCCTCGTCGGTGAGCAGGTTCAGGTTGTCGCGGAAATCGCACGCCTGCTTGGTGCACCCCGGCGTCATCGCGGCGGGGTAGAAGTACAGGATGACGCGCTTGCCACGGAAGGCGTCGAGGGAGACGGCGCCGCCGTCGGCTGCGGGCAGCGAGAAGTCCGGCGCGGCGTCGCCGGGCTGGAGCTTGGTTTCGGTCACGGGTCCTCCTTAGACGGCCCAACCTACCTCGCGCCCGCTGTGCCGTCCGGCACCGCGACCTGACAGACTGATCACCTGAGAGAGGAGAGCCATGGCCGACACCGACCCCGATGAGCTGGAGCGCCGGATCGCGCGGACGCGCGCGGAGCTCGCCCAGACCGTCGACGCCATCGCCGACCGGGTGAGCCCGAAGCGCGTCGCCCAGCGCGGCGTGGAGGAGGTCAAGGCGAGGGCCGAGCACCTGGTGTCGTCGGTCGGCGACCTCGTGGGCATCACGCCGCGGCCCGTGCGCTTCGGCGACGAGCCCGACGACCTGTGGGAGGACGAGCAGCCCAACCTCGGTCCCGCGCTGATCGCCGTGGGCGCCGTGCTGGTGATCGGCGCCACGCTGGTGATGTGGAGAAGGCGCAGGCGAGGCTGAGTCAGAGGAAGGTCTTGCCCTCGCCCCTGTAGGTCGGGACCTCCTCGACGACCTTGTCGCCCTCCACGAGCAGCAGGCCGGCGAACCGCTCGCACAGCTCGCCCGCCTTCGCGTGGCGGAACCACACCCTGTCTCCTACGCGCAGGTCCTCGGCGGGCTGGCCGAGCAGCGGTGTCTGCACCTCGCCCGCGCCCTCGTCGGCCGAGTAGCGCAACCCGGGGGGCAGGTACGGCTGGGGCAGCCGCGAGGGGCCGGGCGCCCCCGAGGCCAGGTAACCGCCGCCGAGCACGGTGACCACGTCGGGCGCGGGACGGCGGACCACCGGCAGCGCGAACAGCGCGGCGGGGCGCCCGCTGAAGCCGCGGTAGAAGTCGAAGAGCCTGGGGTGGAAGAAGCCCGACCCCGCCGCGCACTCGGTGACCGCCTTCTCCCTGACCGTACGCTCGATGCTGCCGGTGCCGCCGCCGTTGACGAACTCCAGGTCGGCCACCTGCCTGACGGCGTTGACGACGCGGCCGCGCCGCAGGATCAGCTCCCTGGCCGAGCGCGCCTGCATCAGCCTGATGACACGGGCGAAGGCGGCGCTGCCCTGAGGGTCGTCGCCGACGCCTGCGATCTGCGCCTCGTAGGCCATGAGGCCGACCAGCCTGAAGCCAGGACGCTTGGCGATGTCGGCCGCCAGGTCGGCGGCGTGCACGGGTTCGCGCACCGGCGAGCGCAGGGCGCCCGCGCGGAAGCGCCCGCCGAAGGCGAGGTAACCGGCGTCGAGGTCGAGGCACAGGCGCAGCGGCGGGCTGTTCGCCGGCACGGCGGCCTCGATGTAGTCGAGGTGCTCGGCCGAGTCGACCATGAGGGTGATCTCTCTCGCCGCCCGCTCCGACGCCGCGAGCCTGGCCAGCGCCGCCCTGTCGGCGGTCGGGTAGGCCACCAGCACGTCGGAGAAGCCGTGGGAGACCAGCCACAGCGCCTCGGGCAGGGTGAAGGCCATGACGCCGCGGAAGCCGTCCATGGCGAGGATGCGCTCCAGGATCGGGCGCGACCTGACGGACTTGCTCGCGACCCTGATCGGCTTGCCGCCCGCCCTGCGCACCAGGCTCTCGGCGTTGGCCCGCAGCGCCTCCATGTCGAGGATCGCGAAGGGCGGATCGAGCTCCGCTGTGGCCCTGTCGTAGCGCTGGCGGTCGTCCATACAAGCAGGGTAATACCGATGCTCGCGGGCAAAGATCCCGCAAACCGGCGGCGGGGAGGGCTTTATGGCCGGGCGGGCCCCTGTACCTCTGGTCGGTGTGATGACAACACTCCAGGAGCTCCTGCCTGGCGGAGCCGCCCTGACCGAAGGGGACACGCCTCGCCGCAGGGCGGCGAGAGTGCTCAAGCCCGCGCGCACCCCCGCGGGCGTCGTGGTCTCCGCCGCCCTGGCGGTGCTCTTCTCGCTGACCGCCGCCGAGGTCGTCGCCGCGCTGCTGGGCGGCAGGCTCGGCCTGGTGCCGATCGACAGGGTGGCGGACCTGGCCGCAGCCACCCCGTGGTCGCACCCGAACCTGCAGTCGGGGGCCCTGGTCACCGTGGTCGTGGGGCTGGTGCTGCTCGGGCTCGCGGTGCTGCCGGGCAGGGCCAGGCTGCTGGCGCTGGGGACCTCCGATTCGAGGCTGGTCATCGGCATCACCAGGGCGGGGCTGCGGCGCACGCTCAAGACCGCGGCCGAGGACGTCGACGGCGTGGAGAGCGTCAGGGTACGGCTGCGCCGCCGCATGATCGAGGTCACGGTCGTCTCCGACGCCGAGCGCACGGGCGCGATGCTGCGCAGGGCGGGCGTCGCCGTCGGCGACAGGCTGAACGGGCTGGGCGCGATCTACGCGGGCGAGGTCGTCGTGCGGCTGCGCAGGAAGGGGCTCTGATGCGGCAGTACGCGGGCAACAGGATCGGCCTGGCCGTGGTGGGTTTCGTCCTGCTGTCCGGGGGCGCCTACGCCTTCCTGCGTGGCTCGGGACGGCTGCCGCAGGGCGAGGACGCCAAGGTGCTGTCCTTCGACGTGGCCGCCTACCTCGCCGCCCACCCGTGGATCTCGTGGGTGGGCGCGCTGGTGCTGGTCATGGCCGCCATGGTCGCCACCAGGTGGCTGCTCATGGCGCTCGGCTGGGGCCGCTTCGGCCACCGGTCCGGCACGGGGACGGCGCTGCTGTGCGTCGGGCTGAAGGACGTGGAGGGCATCAGCCGTACCAAGGTGAGGCTCGTCGGCGCCGACAGGATGCGGATCTCGGTGACCTGCCCGTCCAGCGCGGACGTCGGCGCGGTGGTCGGCAAGCTGGACCGCGAGATCGTCGGCAGGATCAGGCGCGACGTCGGAGATGACGCCATGGGCGCGCTGGTGCGCCTCCACGTCCGCCGCTGAGCGTCTCCCCGCCGCCCATACCGGACCGGACGGCCGCCCTGGCAGCATGTCCCCATGATCCTGCCGCGCAGGCCCGTGCCGGCCCTCGCCTACCTGTCCGTGGCGTTCGTCCTCGGCGCCACGGTGGCCGTCACCCTCCTGGTGGACACCGAGCTCGTCCTGCTCAACGACACGCTCTTCCATCCGACACTCTTCGGGATCGTCGCGATCCTGACCGGCGGCCTGGGCGTCAGGGAGCTGGTGAGGCCCGTCGCATGGGCCAGGGCGGCGACCGTGACCGCGATGGTGGTCGCCCTCCTCGTATGGCTGCGGATCGGGCTCGTGTGGTCGATCTTCTCCTCGACCGAGATCGGATTCGTCGACGGGCCGGGCCCGCTCAGCGTCCGGGTGATCGAGCAGTGGGGCATGTTCGAGAGCACGGCCACGCTCAGTGTCCGCACCGACGAGGGGTTGTTCAGCCGCGAGTGGCCGCTCGAGTGCCCTGGCTTCGACATGGACGAGGGGGAGCTCCACCTGGTCCGGTGGGTCGGCGCGGACAGGGTGGAGGTGCACCTGCCTGACGAGGAGCCTTTCGGGGTCGACCTCGACCCCGCGACAGGCCGCCCCGTGGACGCGTGCCGGTAGGCGCTCAGCCGGTCGAGGTGGGGACGGGCGTCGGGACGCGGGTCTTGCTCGGCCCGGGGAACGGCACCGTCGGTGGATGGGCGGGATAGACGGGATACGGGTACGGGTAGGCGCAGGTTCTGCCGCCCGGGGTGTACCAGCACTCGCCGGGCTGCTGCCAGCCGTATCGCATGGGGCTCTGCCACTGGGCGGGATGGCGGTCGGCGATGCGATGGAGCACGGCGACCGCGCCGCCGCCGAGGATCGCGCCGATCAGCAGTCCGATGAGGCCCGCGCCGATGATCTGCGTGTACTTCTGCCGGACGAAGGCCGCGAAGCCGTCACTGTGAGCAGGAGGCGCGGGCCGAGGCGGTAAGGGGGCGGAAGCGGGTGGTGGGGCGCTCTCGGGGTCTGGGCCGCGCGGTGCTTCCTCTTCACCGCGCGGCCCGTCGGCGTGATCATGATCCGCCATCACGATCTCCCTTTACTCGCCCCTGAGGGCGCTCCCGATGCACAAGAATGCCGGACCCCCCATAAATACCGTGTAAATGTGGCGTGCGACCAGGGTCGTACACCGACCTCCACCTCCAGGGGGAAGGAGGCACGCGCGGGCCTCCGTAGAGTGATGACGTGTTCGGCAAGATTCGCGCCTGGTCCCAGCGCCACCCCAAGCTCGTGGACTCCCTGTGGCTGGCGCCACTGGTCGGGCTGTGTGTCATGACCGCCATCAGTTACACCGGCCGCGCTCCCATCGGTCTGGGCGGCTACCTGGCCCTGTCGGCGGCGCTGCTGGTGCCGCTGTTCTGGCGGGGCAGCCATCCGCGCGTCGTCTTCGCGATCGTCTCCCTGATCAGCTTCTTCCAGTGGCTGGCCGGCGTCGACGCCTTCCCCGCCAACGCCGCGGTGCTGGTGGCCCTCTACACCGTGGCCACCAGGTGCGTGTTCAGATGGGCGCTGGCCGCCTGCCTGGTGTCAGAGTTCGGGATCTTCCTCGCGCTCGTGCAGTGGGACACCGTCTCCCTCAGCACGTTCTTCGGCTGCACGGTCTTCGTGGTCACGATCTGGCTCACCGGCCTGTACGCCAACACCCGCCATCGCTACCTCGAGGGCTTGGAGGAGCGGGCCGAAAGGGCCGAACGCGAGCGTGACCACCAGGCCAGGATGGCCGCCGCCGCCGAGCGGGCCAGGATCGCCAGGGAGCTGCACGACGTGGTCGCGCACAACGTCAGCGTGATCATCGTCCAGGCCGACGGGGCGGGCTACGCCATCGACAGCGACCCCGAGCAGGCACGCAAGGCCGTACAGGCGATCTCGAGGACCGGCAGGGAGGCGCTGGCGGAGATGCGGCGCATGGTCGGCGTCCTGAGGGAGGACGGCCCGGGCGCCGCCGACTACACCCCGCAGCCGGGGCTCGCGCAGCTCGAGGAGCTGGTGCACGGCTCAGGCCTGCCGGTGGACCTGCGGGTCACCGGCGTCCCGCAGGAACTGCCCGAGGGTGAGCAGCTGGCGGTCTACCGGCTCGTGCAGGAGGCTCTGACCAACACGCTCAAGCACGGCGGTCCGGGGGCGCGCGCCCTGGTGGAGATGGAGTACGGCATGCACGAGCTCGTGGTGCGCGTGACCGACGACGGCAGAGGCGCCGCCGCGCCGCGCAGCCCCGACGGCCACGGCCTGCTCGGCATGCGCGAGCGCGTCTCCATGTACGGCGGCGCCGTCCAGGCCGCGCCCAGGCCGGGCGGCGGCTTCGAGGTGCTGGCCAGGCTGCCGGTCGCGGCATGATCAGGGTGATGCTGGTCGACGACCAGGAGCTGTTGAGGGCCGGGTTCAAGATGGTGCTCGCCGCCCAGCCCGACATCGAGGTGGTGGCCGAGGCGGCCGACGGAGCCCAGGCCCTGGAGCGGCTGGAGACGACCGAGGTGGACGTGGTCCTCATGGACGTGCGCATGCCCACCATGGACGGCGTCGAGGCCACCCGCAGGATCGAGGGGCCGAAGGTGCTCATCCTGACCACCTTCGACCTCGACGAGTACGCCTACTCCGCGATCAAGGCGGGCGCCTCGGGCTTCCTGCTGAAGGACGTGCCGCCCTCCGACCTGGTGAGCGCGATCCGTTCGGTGCACAACGGCGACGCGGTGATGGCGCCGAGCGCCACGCGCAGGCTCCTCGACAGGTTCGGCTCGCACCTCACCACCGACAAGCTGCCCGACGGCAGCCTGCTGACCGCCCGCGAGCGCGAGGTCATGCTGCTGGTGGGCAGGGGGCTGTCCAACACCGAGATCGCCGAGCGGCTCACCCTGGCGGAGGCGACGGTGAAGACCCACCTGGGCAGGGTGCTGGCCAAGCTGGGGCTGCGCGACAGGGCGCAGGTGGTGGTCTACGTGTACGAGGCGGGGCTGATCGTGCCGTCGGATCGGCCGAAAGGTTGACCGGGGTCATCTGAGGGGTGACAGGAAGTCCGTCCTCAAGGCCCAGGGAAGGCCCGTTCCGCGCCCCTAGCGTGATCTGCGTGACGACGAACATGACATTCACCCAGGCCCCGCCCGCCGTCGTGGCCACAGACGTGACGAAGACCTACGGCCTCGGTGACGCGCAGGTGCACGCGCTGAGGGGGGTGGACGTCGCGTTCGCGACCGGCGCCTTCACCGCGATCATGGGCCCCTCCGGCTCGGGCAAGTCGACGCTGATGCACTGCCTCGCGGGGCTGGACACGGTGACCTCAGGCACCGTCTCCATCGGCGACGTCGAGCTGACGGGGCTGGGCGACAAGCAGCTCACGCACCTGCGCAGAGACCGGATCGGCTTCATCTTCCAGGCCTTCAACCTGCTGCCCACGCTGACCGCCGAGCAGAACATCAGGCTGCCGCTGGAGATCGCCGGACGGCAGGCCGACCAGCTCCTGTTCGACCGCGTGATCCAGACCGTGGGGCTGCGCGACCGTCTCGGCCACAGGCCGACACAGCTGTCGGGCGGCCAGCAGCAGCGCGTGGCCGTCGCCAGGGCGCTGATCAGCAAGCCACAGGTGATCTTCGCTGACGAGCCGACGGGCAACCTCGACTCGCGCAGCGGCGCGGAGGTGCTGTCCTTCCTGCGCACGAGCGTGCGGGAGCTGGGCCAGACCATCGTGATGGTCACCCACGACCCCCTCGCCGCCTCCTACGCCGACAGGGTCGTCTTCCTGCGCGACGGCGAACTGGTCACCGAGATCTCCGAGCCCACCCCGCAGACGGTCCTCGACACCCTGATGAAGCTGGAGGCCTGAGTCCGTTGATCAGGACGACTCTCGCCGGACTGAAGGCGCACAAGCTGCGCCTCCTGCTCACCTCCGTGGCGATCACGCTGGGCGTGGGCTTCATCGCGGGCACGTTCGTGCTCACCGACACCATCCAGGCCGGTTTCCTGCAGAAGGTCACGGCGGACGCCGGCAGGGTGGCGGTGGCCGTCCTGCCGTCCCAAGGCGGGCAGCTGCCGGAGCAGGTGCTGGAGAAGGTACGCGGGATCGACGGCGTGACCGGCGCTCAGGGCCTGGTGCGTGGCAGCGCGCCGCTGCTCGGCGCCGACGGCAAGGCGGTCGGCGACCTTCCGACCTCCGCGATCTCCGTCAACGACCGCACGACCATCACCGAAGGCGCGGCCCCCTCAGGCGGCGACGAGGCGATCGTGGACACCAACACCGCGAGGGCGCAGAACTTCAAGGTCGGCGACACCGTCGCGGTGCTCGACCAGAAGGGCGCCAAGCACGACTTCAGGCTCGTCGGCCTGTTCGACGTCGGCCTCGACCAGGAGCTCGGCTACACCGGGGCGGTCGGCTTCACCACCGCGACGGCGCAGCTCATGACGGGCGAGAAGGGCTACCGCGAGATCGACGTGACGGGCGCCGACCCCGACGCGCTCAAGCGGGCCGTCGCCGCCGCCGTCGGCGGCGGCTACGAGCTCAAGACCGGCAAGGAGCTGGCCGCGGCCCTGTCGAAGAGCAACGGCGTCGAGCTGGAGTTCATCACGCTGGGCCTGCTGATCTTCGGCCTGATCGCGATGATGGTCGCCGCGCTGGTCATCTACAACACCTTCAACATCCTGGTGGCCCAGCGGACCAAGGAGATGGCGCTGCTGCGCTGCATCGGCGCGACGCGGGGCCAGGTGTTCGGCTCGATCCTGCTGGAGTCGGTGGTCGTCGGCCTGCTCTCCTCCGTGCTCGGGCTGGCCACGGGCTACGGGCTGGGCGCTGGGGCCATGGCTCTGCTCAGGCTGTTCGACGCGCCGCTGCCCACCGGCCTGGCCGCCACGCTGGCGCCCAGGACGATCGCCGTCGGCCTGGTGGTCGGTCTCGTGGTCACCGTGGGCGCGGCGCTGCTGCCGGCCCGCTCGGCCACCGCCGTCGCGCCGATCGCGGCGCTACGCGCCCAGGTGGAGGAGCAGACCTTCCGCGCGGGACTGGTCCGCGTGCTGCTCGCCGGGCTGCTGCTCCTGGCGGGGATCGGCGCCACCACCATGGCCGTGATGATGGAGCCCGGCAGCCAGGCGCCGCTGTTCATCGCGATGGCCGGCTGCTCGCTCGTCTTCCTCGCCGTGCTGGTCCTCGGCCCTGTGCTGGTCAAGCCGCTCAGCGCGCTGGTGGGCTGGATCCCCGGCAGGCTGTTCGGGGTGCCCGGCAGGCTGGCCGTGGACAACTCGGGCCGCAATCCGAGGCGGGCGGCGACCACCACGATCGCGTTGACCATCGGCGTGACGCTGATGACGCTCATCTCGGTGATCACCGCCTCGACGCGGGTGTCGATGGCCGCCAAGCTCGACTCCCAGTTCCCCGCCGACTACCTGATCACCGCCCAGGCGAGGGACGCCTCGATCCCCCGCTCGATCGGCGAAGGGCTGAGGGGCAGGCCCGAGCTCGACTCGGTCATCCAGCTGCGTGAGACGAGCGCCGTGCTCGGCAGGAACGAGACCATGGTCGGCACCTTCGCCGGACCGGCCGCCATCAAGAGCCTCGGCCCCGGCGAAGTGGCGATCTCGGCATCCCTGGCCAAGGAGTGGGGCCTGCGCAAGGGCTCCCCCGTCGAGCTCAAGACCAAGAGGGCGGGCACGGTCACGCTGAAGGTCAGCCAGCTGCTCGACGGCGAGAGCCTCCTGCCCGCGGTGACCGTGACCGCCCGCTCCTACGACGAGTACTTCGGCAGGACGCCGGACTCGACGGTCTACGTAAAGATCAAGGACGGCGTCGATCCCGACCGGACCAGGAAGATGGTGGAGGCGGCCACCGCGGCCCACCCGACCGTGCAGGTGATCAGCTCCACCGACGTCCGCGGACAGTACGACGACGCGCTGGACATGACCCTCATGATCGTCACCGGCCTGCTGGGACTGGCGATTCTCATCTCGCTGCTGGGCATCGCCAACACGCTCTCGCTGTCGGTCCACGAACGCACCCGTGAGTCGGCCCTGCTGCGGGCGCTCGGGCTGACCAGGGCGCAGCTGCGCAGGATGCTCTCGGTGGAGGCGCTGGTGCTCGGCCTGATCGGCGCGCTGGTCGGGGTCACACTCGGCATCGCCTTCGGCTGGGCGGCCGTCAGGACGATGATGGATGGCGCGACCTTGGTGGTGCCCCTCGCACAGGTCGCCCTGTTCGTGGCGCTGTCGGGCCTGGCAGGGGTCGTGGCAGCCGTGCTGCCGGCGAGAAAGGCCGCCAGGGCCTCGATCGTGGGCTCGCTGGCCGCGGGCTGAGCGACGGGCGGTGGCCCTTGGCTGTCAGCGGGGGCGGCGGCCAGGCCACTGCTCGGCCACGGTCTCGGGGTTGAGCAGCGGTCTGATCACCACCTCGCCCGTGCTGCCGTCGATGACCACGCAGCCGCCGCCGACCGTCTCGGGAAGGGCGGCGGGGTCCTCCGGCTCGGGCGTCCTGGTCCACACCACGTAGCCGTCGCCGAAGGCGTACAGGCCCAGCTCCACCGGCTCCCTCGTGGCGCCGTTGAAGTACTCCTCCGCGACCGCGCGCGCCTGGTCCAGGTTCACCCCTGCTCCCCCCGCCTGTCGACGACCGCGCAGAACACCCCTGCCACCCGCTCGTAGGGCGGCTCCACCGCCATGTGCCCGCGCTGGCCGTCGATCCAGATGACCTCGCCCTCGGAGTTGACGGCGTTCCACGCGTGCGAGCCGCCGCCGGGCCAGCGGACCACGATGAGCGCGGCCGCCCCGTGTCCCGCCTCCGACAGGCGTTGCGCGATCAGCGGATAGGCGTGGCGGCCCTGGCCGACGTGCTCGAGCCGGTGGCCGATCCACCGCTCCATCCTGGCCGTTCCGCCGCTCTCCCCCGTGAGCAGCGGCCTGCCCACCGCGTCGTACTCGGGCTGCCGAGGCGCGGCCACCACCGGCTCCCCGTGCCAGGTGGAGAGCACCGCGAGCGCGCAGTCGGCCGCGTTGCTCGCCCTGAAGGGGTCCGCGGCCGGCCCCATCCCGTTGACCAGCCTCACCCACGTGCCCCGCGGGTCGGCGAAGCGCGCCCCCTCGGGCACCGCGCGCATCAGGTCCGCCTCCGACTGCGGGTCGGGGCGGGCCAGCCCGCCCTTCACGTCGTACGGCCTGCACTCGGTCAGCCTGGGCGGCCGGTGCGGAAGGTCGAACCAGTCGTGATCACCCGGAACGGCCCTCTGCGCCGAGTCGGCGGCCCGTTCGTAGTCGCGCCATCGCACCCCGTCGGCGATCAGCGGGTCGTACCTGCCCTCGGGAAGGCTCTCGCGAAACATCTCGCCGCCTCCTTCGTGTTCGACGACCGATCGTAGGCGGCCGATCGCGCTCAGTCAGGAGCTTCGGAGATTTCCAAGGTGAAAGCAGGTCCCTCAGACCACCCGCACGCTGACGGAGTGCCAGCCGGTCGCGCCGTCGGGCGCGATGGGGGCCTGCTGCCCCGTCTGGGTACGGCCCGCGGCGTCGGTCGCCCTCACCTCGATGGTGTGCTCGCCCGCGGGGGCGTCCCAGTCGAGCGCCCACTGCCGCCAGGTGTCTGGCCCCGGCACCTGCGCCAGCCTCGCCCGCTGCCACGCGCCGCCGTCGATGCGCACCTCCACGGCCTCGATCCCGGTGTGCTGGGCCCATGCCACCCCCGCCACCGTCGTCCGGCCCGCCTGGACGGTCTGGCCCTGCTTGGGCAGGTCGATCCGCGACTGCGTCTTGATCGGCCCCTTCTCCGCCCAGCCTCTCGGCGTCCAGTAGGCCTTGTCGGTGTCGAACCTCGTCACCTTGATGTCCACGACCCACTTGGTGGCCGACACGTATCCGTACAGACCTGGCACGACCTGCCTGACGGGGAAGCCGTGCTCCACCGGCAGCGCCTCCCCGTTCATCGCGAAGGCGAACAGCGCGTCGCGGCCGTCCATCACCACGTCCACCGGGGTGCCGCAGGTGAAGCCGTCCGCCGACGTCGACAGCAGCATGTCGGCGTCGGCGCGCAGCCCCGCCTGCCTCAGGACGTCGGCCATCCGCACGCCTAGCCAACGCGCGTTGCCCACGTACGGCCCGCCGACCTCGTTCGACACGCAGGTCAGCGTGATGTCGGCCTCGGTGAGCGGCCTCCTGAGCAGGTCGTCGAAGGTCAGCTCGACGGGCCTGTCCACCAGCCCGTGGATGCGCAGCGTCCAGTCCTTCGGGTCGACCTGCGGGACGACGATGGCGGTGTCGACGCGGTAGAAGTCCTTGTTGGGCGTGACGAAGGGCGACAGGCCGTCGAGGCGCAGATCCGCTCCCCGGGGCAGCGGCGCGGCCGGAGTCGCCGGCCTGGGCAGGGCGATCTCCGCGCGCGCGGTGTCGCCCACCCTGCGCCCGGACAGCACCTGCCCCGCCAGCCCCGACGCGCCCGCCACCGCCAGCCCGCCCGCCACGCCGACCATCAGGCGGCGCCGGTCGAAGGCGTACAGCTGTGCCCCTGCCCGCATGACGGCGGGCCTTCCGGCCTCCGCAGGCTCTTCGGGGCCTGGACGGGCCGGGGAGCCTTCGCCGGCAAGGACATCGGTCCGCGCCTCCCCGGCCGGCGTGACCGCGCGGCCGAGCAGCAGCGTCAGCGCCCATGATCCGGCCAGCGCTCCCACCACCGTGGACAGGCCGTCGAGGGCACCCGCGTCGGGCCTGGTGAGCACCGCCAGCAGCCCCACGACGGCGAACAGGGCCAAGCCCGCCTGCCCGAGACGCACGCTCCGCCTGGACAGCACGCCGATCACCGCCGCCACCGCCGTCAGGACCACCGACACCCCGCCCACCAGAACGGTCTTGTCGCTCTCACCGAAGGTCCTGATCGCCCAGTCCTTCAGCGGCGCGGGCGAGAGGTCCACCACCGCGTCCGCCACGGCCACGACGGGGAAGGAGTCAGGCGCCAGCACCGCCGCGACCACGTAGGCGACGCCGAGCGCCACCGCCCCCGCGACCACACCGGCCAGCGCGCCCGCCCATGCGGGAACCACCTTGTTGCTGTCCACACCCCGACGCTACGCCGAGGGAGCGGAGGGAGATCTTACGGCCCTGTTACGAGGGGCCCCTCGGTCAGCTCAGCAGCGAGACGACGATGGGGGCCAGGGCGCGGAAGGCGCGGCCCCTGTGACTGATGGCGTCCTTCTCCTCGGCCGACATCTCCGCCGTCGTGCGCGACTCGCCGTCAGGCACGAAGATCGGGTCGTAGCCGAAGCCGTTGACGCCGCGGCGCTGCCTCAGCAGCCTGCCCTGGAGCACGCCCTCGACCACCCGCTCCTCGCCCGAGGGCAGCGCCAGCGCCGCCGAGCAGGTGAAGTGGGCGGTCCTGCGCTCGTCGGGGACGTCGGAGACCTGCGCGAGCAGCAGATCGAGGTTGGCGTCGTCGTCGCCGTGCCTGCCCGACCACCGCGCGGAGAAGACGCCCGGCATGCCGTTGAGCGCGTCGACGCACAGCCCCGAGTCGTCGGCCACGGCGGGCAGGCCCGACCCCTGGGCGACGGCGTGCGCCTTGAGCAGGGCGTTGTCGGCGAACGTCAGCCCGGTCTCGGCCACCTCGCCGATCTCGGGGAACTCCTCGAGACCGATCACGTCGAACCCGCCGAGGATGCGGCGCAGCTCGACGATCTTGCCCGCGTTGCGGGTCGCCAGCACGATCCTCATCGGCCCAGCGCCTCCTGCTGGTGGAGGGTGAGCTCCTCGCACCCGGCCACAGCCAGGTCGAGCAGCTGGTCGAGCGCCCGCCTGTCGAAGGGGGCGCCCTCGGCGGTGCCCTGCACCTCGACGAAGGTGCCCGACCCCGTCATCACGACGTTCATGTCGGTCTCGGCCGCGACGTCCTCGACGTAGCAGAGGTCGAGCATCGGCGTGGACTTGACCACGCCGACCGACACCGCGGCCACGGAGTCGACGAGCGGGTCGCCCGGGCACATCTTGCGCTCGCGCATCCACGCGACGGCGTCGGCCAGCGCGACGTAGGCGCCGGTGATCGCCGCGGTGCGGGTGCCGCCGTCGGCCTGCAGGACGTCGCAGTCGAGGACGATCGAGTTCTCGCCGAGCGCCTTGTAGTCGACGCAGGCCCGCAGCGAGCGGCCGATCAACCGGGAGATCTCGTGAGTGCGGCCGCCGATCCTGCCCTTGACCGACTCGCGGTCGTTGCGGGTGTTGGTCGCCCTCGGCAGCATGGCGTACTCGGCCGTCACCCAGCCCTGGCCGCTGCCCCTGCGCCAGCGCGGAACGCTGTCCTGGACAGAGGCCGCGCAGAGCACGCGGGTGCCGCCGAACTCGACCAGCACCGAGCCCTCGGCGTGGCCGAGCCACCCCCTGGTGATCTTCACGGGGCGGAGCTGGTCAGGTGTGCGTCCATCCTGTCGAGACATGCAGATCACCCTATCCCCGTGCAGGAACGGTCATGCCAGGGAGTACTCGGCGCCGGCGGCGGCCAGCTCGATCGGCCCGTCGAAGCCGCCGCCCGCGGCCTCCTCCAGCACCCTCGTGCTGTCGTTCCACGGCACCAGATGAGTCAGCACGAGCCTGCCGACCTCCGCCTTCGCCGCGTGAGCCGCGGCCTGCCGTCCCGTCAGGTGCAGGTCGGGTGTCAGGTCGGGGGCCTCGAGGAAGGAGGCCTCGCACAGCAGCAGGTCGGCGCCCTCGGCCAGCCTCACCAGCTCGTCGCACTCGCCGGTGTCGCCCGAGTAGGCGAGCGTCACGCCGCCGTGCGTGACACGGAAGCCGTAGGCCTCCACGGGATGGTTCACCAGTCCCGCGGTGATCTCGAAGGGGCCGACGGAGAACCGGCCGGGCGACAGGGCGGAGAAGGCGAAGGCGGTCTCGAGGCCGGGCTCCTCCGGCATGCCGTAGGCCGCGGCCAGCCTGCGCGGGGCGTCCGCGGGCGCGTGCACGGGAATGCGCGGGTACGGCGCGGCGGGACCGTACGTGCGGGCCACGTGGTAGCCGCAGATGTCGAGACAGTGGTCGGCGTGCAGATGCGACAGGCAGATGGCGTCGACGTCGTACAGGCCGATGTGGCGTTGGAGGGCGCCGAGGGAGCCGCTGCCGAAGTCGAGCAGCATCCTGAACCCCTCGGCCTCGACCAGGTAGCAGGAGGCGGGGCTGTCGGGCCCCGGGAAGCTGCCTGAGCATCCGACGATCGTGACCTTCATGAGGACCTCCCGTTCGAGGTGGTGCTACCCCCAACAGCGGCCCGCTCGACCGCGTCGATCTCGGGTCCGAGAAAACGCCTGCCCAGCTGGGCGAAGAGCGCGGAGTCGCCGGTCGCGCGGAAACGGTGCAGGGGGGAGGTGGCACCGTTGACGAGACCGCGGTCGTGCAGGATCCGGTAGACGTCCTTGGCCGTCTCCTCCGCGCTGGAGACGAGCGTGACGCCGTCCCCGGCGACGTAGGAGATCGCGCCGGTGAGCAGCGGATAGTGGGTGCAGCCCAGGATGAGGGTGTCGCATCCCGCCTCCTGGATGGGGGTGAGATACTCCCGCACGGCCTCGATGAGCTGCTCGCTCATCGTCTCGCCGCGCTCGACGTACTCCACCAGACGGGGTGCGGCCACGCCTGTGAGGCTCACGTCGGGGGCGGCGGCGAAGGCGTCGTGGTAGGCCATCGACTCGATCGTGGCGCGGGTGGCGATGACGCCGACCCTGCCGTTGCGCGTCGCCTTGACCGCGCGTCTGGTCGCCGGCTGGATCACCTCGACCACCGGCACGTCGTAGCGCTCCCGCGCGTCGCGCAGGACCGCCGCGCTCGCGCTGTTGCAGGCGATGACCAGCATCTTGACGTCGTGCTCCACGAGGTGGTCCATCACCTCCAGCGCGTACTTGCGAACCTCGGCGATCCGCTTCGGCCCGTATGGCTGGCGGGCCGTGTCGGCCACGTAGGTGATGGACTCGTGGGGCAGCTGATCAATGATCGCTCTGGCGACCGTCAGGCCGCCGACCCCGCTGTCGAAGATTCCAATGCTCGCGTCCGGCACGCTTCAGAGGGTAGGCGACCTGCGAGATCGCAACAGCGTAAGAATCCTCACACGGCGTTTTCAGCCCCTCCCGACGCGGGCGAGCTGCCGCGACTGCGCCACCAGCCGTCCCGCCGAGTCCCAGACCTCGACCTCCTCGTCGAACCAGCCGTCGGCGATGAGCCTGCCGCCCCCCAGCAGCGTGAGCCATCCGGGCGCGGGCAGCGCCCTCAGGTGCCAGGTCAGGTCGACGGTCGGAGCCCATCCGCGCAGCCCCGCCGAGAACACCACGGGCGGCAGGGCGTCGACCGCCAGCGCCAGCACGTAGGGGTCGGGGTCCTGGGGCTCGGCCATCCTGAAGTAGGCGCGCGCCTCGGGGCGCCCCGTCGGAGCGCCGTTGAGCCAGCCGATCGTGGGCGGGTCGAAACGCATCTCCATCTGCGCGTTCAGCGTCATGCCCGACTCGGGTCTGGGGTCGGGGAGCCTGACGCACTCGTCCACGGCCGGCATCGCCACTCCGGGCTCCTCCGCGTAGAGCGGCTCCACCGCGGTCAGCGTGGCGGTCGTGACCAGCGCCTCGAGCTGTGCCACGTCGTCCTGCACCAGTCTCGCCCTTGTGAACGCCGCCGTCCTGCCCGCCTTCACCTGTTCCACCACGACCTTGGCGGGGCCAGGCCTGGGCGAGCGCAGGAACTGCGTGGTCGTGCTCACCGGATGCTCGTGCGGGGAGGCGTCGACCACGGCCCGCAGGATCACCGCCATCAGGTAGCCGCCGTTGAGCGGACCGCCGATGGAGTAGCCGGGATCGAGGCACACGTCGTAGGTGCTCTCGTCGACCCTGATCGCCTGCGTCGCCTCGTCGAACTTCGTCATACCTGCTCCCGAACTAAGTTCTAGTGGCTCCATACTCTACGACATCTCGCCATCAGCGCGCCTACCTGCGGAAACACCCCCTGGGTGGAACAGTTGGATCATGAGTTTGACAGCCCTCATGGGGCAGTCGGTATGGGACGTGCACGGCGTCTGGGTCGGCCACGTCGTCGACGTCCGCGTGATCAGGACCAAATCGGAGTCCATGCAGAGCCACACCGTCATAGGCCTCGTGGTGTCGGCGATACGCGCTCCCTTCCTGCTCGGGATCACGCGCGACAGGCAGGGCAGGTGGGGCTGGCTCTCGGAGTTGCTGGCCAGGGTGGTCTACGCGGGATGCACGTTCGTCCCGTGGGAGAGCGTGGACTCCAGCGACACGGGCGAGGTGCATCTGAAGGCCATGCGCAAGGAGCTGACACGCGTCTAGCTGGATCACAAAACGGGCGTTTCAGTGCTTTGCAACCAGCGCTCTAGTCACATGCACTAACTTCTCAGTGGTCAATAAGTCCACTTTGTGAGTTGAGTGATGTCGGCGAATCTCCCCCCTGGCGGCCAGGACCCTGAGCGGACCACGGCCTACCGTTGGAATCAGGACCAGCCCCCGGCGCAGGGCGGTCAGCCGTACCAGCAGCCGTACCCTCCCCAGCAGCCCCCGTACGGGCAGCCCCAGCAGCCCCAGGGCCAGCAGCCCTACAACCAGCAGCAGCAGCCGTACCAGCAGCCACAGCAGCCGCAGTACGGGCAGCAGCAGGGCTACGGCCAGCAGCAGCCTGCCTATGGACAGCCGCAGCAGCCCGCCTACGGGCAGCAGCCCCAGTACGGCCAGCAGCAGCCGCAGTACGGGCAGCAGCAGAACCAGCAGCAGCAGTCGTTCTCCTACGGTGAGCAGACCGTGCAGGAGCCCGCGCCCTGGCAGCAGGGCTCCGAGGGCTGGGGCCCGCCGCAGCAGCCGCCCGCCAAGAAGAGCGGCAGGGGCTGGCTGATCGCCGGCATCGCCGCGCTCCTGGTGGTGCTCGTCGGCGGCGGCGGCGTCTGGGCCGCGGGCGCGTTCCTCGGCGGCGGCGGCACGCAGCCCCACGAGGTGCTGCCCGCCGGCGCGATGGCCTACGTGCGGCTCGACCTCGACCCCGCGGCCAACCAGAAGCTCGCGCTGTTCGCCCTGGCCAAGAAGTTCACCGTCACCAAGGACAGGATCACCGGCGACGACCCGCGCAAGGCGCTGTTCGACGCGGTCAAGGCCGACAGCGAGGACCTGGCGAAGGTCGACTTCGCCAAGGACGTCGACCCGTGGCTGGGCAGCAGGATCGGCATGGCCGTCCTCGCCCCCGCCGCCGCCGGTAAGGAGCCCGGCTTCGCCGTGGCCGTCCAGGTGAAGGACGAGGCACAGGCCAAGGCCGGCATCGCCAAGCTGATGGGCGAGGAGAAGTACGGCCTCGCCTTCCGCGACGACTACGCGATCATCTCCGCCGACCAGGCGAACGCCGACAAGCACGCCACCGGCCCGACCCTGTCCGAGAGCGCCGACTTCACCGGCGACCTCGACGCGCTGGGCGAGCCCGGCGTGCTGTCGATGTGGATGAACGCCGGCAAGGTCGCCGAGCTCGGTGGCGAGGCCCTGCCCGCGGAGAACCGGGCGATGCTGAAGAACGCCAGGTTCGCCGCGGCGCTCCGCTTCGACTCCGCCTACGCCGAGTTCGCCGGCATCGTCCGCGGCGCCGAGGCCATGGCCGTCGGCGACCCGCAGGCCGCCGACATCTCGACGCTCCCCACCTCCACGGTGGGCGCGCTGTCGATCTCCGGTATGGACGAGGCGATCACCAAGCAGTGGAGCCAGCTGCAGAAGAGCATGGCGGCCGCCCCCGACGGCGCCTCCTTCCAGCAGTTCGTGGACATGGCCCAGCAGAAGTACGGCCTGGCCCTGCCCGCCGACCTGGCGACGCTGCTCGGCAAGAACCTCACCGTCGCGCTCGACGGCGACGGCCTGGCGACCATGGGTCAGAGCGGTCAGCTGCCCAAGGTCGGCGTCCGCATCGTCACCGACCCCGCCAAGGCGCAGGAGGTCATCGGCAAGATCGAGAAGGCCTTCACCGACGCGGGCCAGCCCGCTCCGCAGATCGCCAAGGTCCCCGGCGACGGCACGCTGACGCTGGCGACCACGCCTGAGTACGCCAAGCAGCTGTCGGAGGGCGGCACGCTCGGCGACAGCGAGGCCTTCAAGACGGCCATCCCCGACGCTGCAAGCTCCACCTTCGCGCTCTTCGTCGACGTGGACAAGCTGGAGCCGCTCTACCTGAACAGCCTCTCCGGCGACGACCAGGCCAACGCCAAGGTCTTCAGCGCCGTGGGACTCAGCGGTAAGCAGAGCGGCGGCGAGGCCAGCTTCTCGCTCCGCGTCCTGTTCAACTAGCCCGTCCCGAAGGGGTCGCCGCCACGGATGGCGGCGACCCCTTCGTCATGTCCGCAGACCCGCTCGTCATGCTCGTAGGCCCGGTCGTCACGTTCGCAGGGTCAGTCGTCACGCTCACAGCCGGGCGTCATGCTCGTAGGCCCGGTCGTCACGTTCGCAGGGTCGGTCGTCAGGCTCTCAGGCCCAGAGTTGGCCCTCGAGGCGGTCCTCCGCCTCGTCGAGTGTGCCCTCGTAGGCGCCGGTCGACAGGTACTTCCAGCCGCCGTCGGCCACCACGAACGCGATGTCGGCCCGCACGCCCGCCTTCACCGCCTTGGCCGCCATGCCCAGCGCCGCATGGAGCGCCGCGCCGGTGGAGACGCCCGCGAAGATGCCCTCGGCCGCCAGCAGCTCCCTGGTACGGCGCAGCGCGTCCCCCGAGCCGACCGAGAAGCGCGTCGTCAGCACCGACTCGTCGTACAGCTCGGGGATGAAGCCCTCGTCCACGTTGCGCAGGCCGTACACCAGCTCGCCGTAGCGCGGTTCGGCGGCGACGATCTGCACGTCGGGACGGTGCTCGCGCAGGTAGCGGCCCACGCCCATGAGCGTGCCCGTGGTGCCGAGGCCCGCGACGAAGTGGGTGACGGTCGGCAGGTCCTGGAGGATCTCGGGGCCCGTGCTCTCGTAGTGGGAGCGCCAGTTGGCCGGGTTGCCGTACTGGTAGAGCATCACCCACGACGGGTTCTCCGCCGCGAGCTGCTTGGCCACCCTGACCGCCTCGTTCGACCCCCCGGCGGCGGGCGAGGAGATGATCTCCGAGCCCCACATGCGCAGCAGCTGGCGGCGCTCGTCGGAGGTGTTCTCGGGCATGACGCAGATCAGCTTGTAGCCCTTCAGCCTGGCCGACATGGCCAGCGAGATGCCGGTGTTGCCGCTGGTGGGCTCAAGGATGGTGCAGCCCGGGGTGAGCAGGCCGTCCTTCTCCGCCTGCTCGATCATCCACAGCGCGGGGCGGTCCTTGATCGACCCTGTGGGGTTACGGTCCTCGAGCTTGGCCCAGATCCGCACGTCGTCGGAGGGCGAGAGCCTGGGCAGTCCCACGAGCGGGGTGCGACCGACGGAGTCGATCAGAGAGTCAAAACGCATGATGTACGGCTTCCGCTTCGGCGTTCACAGGGATCTGGATGAAACGGGCCGCCGAACCTCGGCGCCCCTCGAAACCGCTCGTCTCCGGCGGCCAGGACCACCCCCAGGACCTCTGCCCCGGAGACCACGACCAACCCCGTCCCCTCGGCCCGAGACCTCGCGGCGGCCCCCGAACCCAGGATCCCGGGCTCCGACCCAGCGGGGCGCCGGTCCGGGGAGCTCGTAGCCCCAGAGCCCGCGGGCCCCAGACGCCGCATCCCGGAAGCCTGCGACCCTTGAAGACCTACGATCCCTGGAGACCTGCCGCCCCGAAGATCCACAGCTCGGAGAACCGCGGCCCGGAGAACCGCAGGTCCGAAGACCCTGCGGATCCGCGGCCTCAGCGGCCCGATGCGGGTGCGAAGACCCTGCCGGTCGCCAGGCGTCATGCTCCCAGCCCTCCCTGACCCAAGGAGCCGCTGTCCCGAAGACCAGCGACCCCGGAGACCTCCGGCCCGGCAGCCGGTCACCCGGCGGGCGGACGTGGGTGCTAGCGGGAGCCGCCCGCGACCGCGGGGAGCACGGTCACGGTGTCGCCGTCGGAGACGGGCGTGCCGAGCCCGCCCAGGAAGCGGACGTCCTCGTCGTTGAGATAGACGTTCACGAAGCGCCGCAGCGCCCCCTGGTCGACCAGACGGTCCTTGATGCCCGGGTGCTGGGCCTCCAGGTTGCTGATCAGCTCGTCGAGCGTGGCGCCCTCGGCGTCGACGGCTTTCGCGCCGTCGGTGTAGGTGCGCAGGATGGTCGGGATGCGAACCTCGATGGCCATCGCGGGTCAGTCTCCTCATTCATGTCGTCGTCCACCGGGCAAACACCGGTGAGGGAAAAGGGATTCCGTGGAACTGCCGGTCAGCGACAGTCGTAGACGACGACAGACGGAGTGTGCGCGAAGAGGAAGCTCTGCACAGGCCGGACCGTCATGGACAGCAGTTTACCCATGGCGCGAGCGGCATGGACTCGCCGTCTCACGTGATGGTCACCTCCTCCTCGGTGATCACCCCGTCGACGATGCGGTAGGACCGGAGCTCGACCTTCTCGCCCAGCTCCTCCCTGGTGGAGACGAGCACGTAGTGGGCGTCCGGCTCGGAGGCGTAGCTCACGTCGGTGCGTGAGGGGTAGGCCTCGGTGGCGGTGTGCGAGTGGTAGATCACGACGGGCTCCTCGTCGCGGTCGTCCATCTCGCGCCACACCCGCAGCTGCTCCATGGAGTCGAAGCGGTAGAAGGTGGGCGAGCGCTCGGCGTTCTCCATCGGGACGAACCGCTCGGGAACGCCACCACGCCCGGCGATCACCCCGCAAGCCTCGTCGGGGTGGTCGGCGCGGGCATGCGCAATGATCTTGTCGACAAGATCCTGCGAGATCGTCAGCATGGAGCAGAGAGTACCTGGGCCGCCAGAACCGCCTCGACGCCCGGTGCCGTGCCGCACGACGACCGGCCAAACCGCCACCCTCCCGGGTGACACGAGCCGCGCCCGGCCTCACCAGAGGGCGCGGACCAAGGTGTCCTGGAGGTAGGTCAGCCAGTCGTAGGTCACGAACGCCGGGTACCGGGGGTCGTCCTCGGACATCGTCGCGATCTCCTCGTGCACCTCCTCGGTCACCTCCAGCCGCGTGCCGAGCGCCAGCCGTACGTCGTTGAGCGAGCGCAGCCACGCCTGGGCCTGCTCGGCCGTGAGCTCCGTGCGCCCCGGATGGGCGGTGTCGAGCATCGTCTGGGCGTCGGCCCGCTTGCCGTCGCGCAGCGTCGCCTCGGTGTAGCGGCGGAACTCCCCCGCCTCGGTCTCGTCGGCGTAGGCGGAGGGGAAGAGCCTGGCCAGCACGGGATCGGTGGGCTGCTGCGCGGAGCCGATGCCGAGCGCCCTCTCCAGCGGGTCGTCACCGGTCTCGCCCGGCGCCACCAGGCCGAGCACCTGGGTCACCAGCGAGCGCAGGATCGAGACCTCCGCGGCCTCGAACTGCGCGATGACCCCACCGCCGTGACGGGATTTGAAGCCCGAACTCACCTGCACCACCTCACGAGAGCGAGTCCGACTGGAGCGTCGCCCAGAGGCCGTAGGAGTGAAGAATCTGCACATCGCGTTCCATCTCTTCGCGCGTGCCGCTCGACACGACGGCCTTGCCCTTGTGGTGGACGTCCATCATGAGCTTCTCGGCCTTCTCCTTGGAGTAGCCGAACACGGTCTGGAACACATAAGTCACATACGACATCAGGTTGACCGGGTCATTCCAGACGATCGTGACCCATGGCAGATCGGGCCGGACGTCCGATGAAGGACGCTCGACGGCGATTGGAGCGGTGCTACCCACATCCTCGAGTCTGCCCTATCTGGGCCGTAGTCTCGAACTCGTGAGAATGACCATGAGCACTGCGTTGCTCACAGATCACTATGAGCTGACGATGTTGCAGGCCGCCCTCCGCAGCGGCGCGGCCCACCGGCGGGCGGTCTTCGAGGTGTTCGCGCGCCATTTGCCTGGAGGACGGCGGTATGGGGTGGTCGCCGGCACCGGCAGAGTGCTGGACGAACTGCGGCACTTCCGCTTCGGTGAGGAAGAACTCGCCTTCCTCCGCGAGCACAGTGTCGTCGACGAGCCGACTCTGGCGTTTCTGGCCGATTACCGATTTTCCGGGAGCTTGTCCGGCTACCGCGAAGGCGACCTCTACTTCCCCGCCTCGCCGATCATGGTCGTGGAGGGTACGTTCGCCGAGGCCGTCCTCCTCGAGACCATGATCCTTTCCATCCTCAACCACGACTGCGCGATCGCCTCGGCCGCCTCCCGCATGACCAACGCCGCCGCAGGCAGGCCGCTCATCGAGATGGGCTCACGCCGTACGCACGAGAGGGCCGCGGTGGCCGCCGCCCGCGCCGCCTACATCGCCGGCTTCTCCTTCACCTCCAACCTGATGGCAGGGCGCGAGTTCGGCGTCCCCACGGCAGGTACGGCGGCGCACGCCTTCACGCTGCTGCACGACAGCGAGCGCGAAGCCTTCCAGGCGCAGATCGCCTCGCTCGGCGAGAGCACCACGCTGCTGGTCGACACCTACGACGTGCCCGACGCCGTACGCACGGCGGTGGAGCTGGCGGGGCCGAAGCTCGGCGCGGTCAGGATCGACTCGGGCGACCTGGCAGCCGCTGCCCAGGAGGTGCGCGAGCAGCTCGACGCGCTCGGCGCGTTCAACACCCGCATCCTGGTCACCTCCGACCTGGACGAGTACGCCATCGCGGCGCTGGCCGCCGCCCCCGTCGACGGGTACGGCGTCGGCACCTCCCTCGTCACGGGCTCCGGCGTGCCGACCGCCGCGCTCGTCTACAAGCTGGTGGCCAGGGAGACGGCCTCGGGCACGCTCGAGCCGGTGGCGAAGCGCTCGGTGGGCAAGCCGTCGCGCGGCGGCCGCAAGGAGGCCTTCCGCCTGCTGGACGAGCAGGGCAGGTTCGAGACCGAGGTGGTCACGACCTCGGGCGTCGCACCGGAGGGCGGGCTCCCTCTCCTGCACGAGCTGGTCGTGGACGGCGAGATCGTCGGAGCCGAGCCGCTGACCTCCGCCCGCGACAGGCACCGCGAGACGGTCGCCCTGCTCCCCCAGGACGCGCTCCACCTCGGCAGGGGTTACGCGGCCATCCCCACCGAGTTCGCCTGACCCGCTCGCCCCGCCCCTCTCCCCTCGCGCCCGGCCATGAGTAGGCTCGACGGTGTGAGCACCGCATTGATCATCGTGGACGTGCAGAACGACTTCTGCGAGGGCGGCAGCCTCCCCGTGTCGGGCGGCGCCGAGGTCGCGGCCGCGATCAGCGCGTACGTGGCCACGCACCCCTACGACCACGTGGTGGCCACCCGCGACTACCACGTCGACCCCGGCTCGCACTTCGCCGCCGAGCCCGACTTCGTCACCACCTGGCCGGCACACTGCGTCGCGGGCACGCGCGGCGCCGACTTCCACCCGGCCTTCGACACCTCGAAGGTGGAGGAGGTCTTCAGCAAGGGCGCCCACGCGGCGGCCTACAGCGGCTTCGAGGGCTCCTCTTCCGAGGGCGTCCCGCTGGCGGACTGGCTGGCGGGGCGGGGCGTCCAGACGGTCGACGTCGTCGGCATCGCCACCGACCACTGCGTCAGGGCCACGGCCATGGACGCGGTGGAGCAGGGTCTCGCCGTACGCGTGCTGCTCGACCTCACGGCCGGAGTGGCCAGGCAGACGACGGACACGGCGCTGGCGCAGCTCCGCGACGCCGGGGCCACCCTCGAGGGCGACCCGACCGTCCGCTGAGAGCACCTCCCGCGAGGTTAGACACCTCGCCACGCCCGGGTGATGTGATGGTCAAGGCGATGAGAACCGCCCGCTCCTGAACTACTACGGAGAGCCTGGAAGCTCATCCGACGTGTAGAGGACGCCCATGCTCGCCTTCGCTCTCGGCCTCGCCTGGCTCGTGCTGTCGCCTTTGTGCCTGTGGATCCTGGTGCGCGGCCGTAACCCGGCCCGTCTCGGCGCCGTGCTCACGCTGGTGGCGATGGAGGCGGCAACGGTGCTGATCAGCCAGGAGCGGGAGTCGCTCGTGGTGGTCGCCCACGACGCCCCCGCCGCCGCTCGTCGGCCCGCCGCCCCGGACTGCTCCGAGCGCGCTCCCGTGCCGCAGGCGGCCCGGCTGGGCAGGCGCCACGAACAGTTGAGGCTCTACTGGACGGCGGCGCCTGACGAGTGCGGCACCGCCGAGGTCCTCCTGCGCCGCAGGGGACGCGAGCTGAGGGTCTGGATAACCGAGGGCACCCCGCAGACCCGCCCCGTCCCGGCGACTCCCACTCACCCCGTTGACGCCCCTCAGACAGGCCACGCGACCCCGCCCCAAGCCCAGCTTCAGGACGCGTCCCGTGCCCAGGCTGGAAGCGCGTCCCGTGCCCAGCGTGAGGACGCGTCCCGTGCCCAGGCTGGACGCGCGTCGTCGATCCAGCGCGAAGGCGTCAGGACGGTTCCCGTCCACGTCGAGTACGGCACGGCCTCGCTGGCGCTCCCCCTCCACCACCTGCCCAGGCACACCCGCTACGTGACGGTGGACGGCCGCTCAGGCCGCCGCATCCCGCTGCAACGCTGACCCCCTGACCAGCCCCGCCGAACCGGACCGCCCGAACCGTTGAGCCGCAGAACCACCGAGCCGCCGAGTCGTTGCCCGTTGAGCCGTTGCGCGTTGACCCGTTGCGCGTTGACCCGTTGCCCGTTGAGCCGCCGAACCGCTCAGCTGTTTTAGCCATTGAGCCGCCCAGCCGTTCAGCCGTCCAGCCGTCCGGCGAGCACCGACCGCTGGGCGGTTAAGCGAGCCTGACGTGACGGCGAGCGCCGGAGTCCCGCTGGAGCACGCGTGAAGGACGGACGGCCACCGGTGACCCCGGTGGCCGCCACCACGCTGTGCCGTACGGAGGGGCCCAGGAGAGCCCCACCACACAGAGAAGCCGCGCCTTGAAGGGCGCGCCGTGGAGACAAACAGCCCGCACAGACACACCGCGCCGTGCGGAGAGACCGCGCCGTACAGGAAGGGTGGAGGTGCGGCCCGGTGCTGGGAGGAGCTCAGCGGGATCGCTGGGTGGCCCACTGGCGGATCTTGTCGATGCGCTCCTGGACCTGCTCCCCCGTCGCCTGGGCGATCGGCGGCCCGCCACACGCGCGGCGCAGCTCCGAGTGGATCACCCCGTGTGGCTGCCCCGTGCGGTGGTTCCACGCGCCCACCAGCCCGTTGAGCTCCTTACGCAGCTCGGCCAGCTGCTCGTGGGGCGACATGACCGGCTCCACGGGCTTCGGCGCGCGCCGCTTGGCCGCCTGCTGGTCGGCCTGGCGCTTGCGCAGCAGGGAGGCCACCTGGTCGGGCTCGAGCAGCCCCGGCAGGCCGAGGAAGTCCTCCTCCTCGGCGGAGCCGACCTCGGCCCCTGTGCCGAACTCGCCGCCGTCGAACAGCACCCTGTCGAAGGTGGCGTTCGTCTCCATGGTCTCGAACGGCAGCTCGTCGCCGAGGACGTCGGGGTTGTCCTGACGCCTGTTGGCGTTCTCGAGCAGGCTGTCGTCGAGGCCGTCCTCGGGCGGGCGCTTGTTGAGGACGTGGTCGCGCTCGAGCTCCATCTCGTTGGCCAGCCCCATGAGGGTCGGCACCGACGGCAGGAAGACCGAGGCCATCTCGCCCCGCTTGCGGGCGCGCACGAAGCGCCCGACCGCCTGGGCGAAGAAGAGCGGCGTGGAGGTGGAGGTGGCGTAGACGCCCACGCACAGGCGCGGGATGTCGACGCCCTCCGACACCATGCGGACGGCTACCAGCCACCGGTCCTGCGAGGCGGAGAACTGCTTGATCTTCTTGGACGCGCCGGGATCGTCGGAGAGCACGACCGTGGCGCCCTCGCCGGTGATGTTGCGCAGATGGCGGGCGTAGGCGCGGGCCGCCTCGTGGTCGGTGGCGATGACCAGGCCGCCCGCGTCGGGCACGCCGCGCCGCACCTCGGTGAGGCGGCGGTCGGCGGCCTGCATGACCTGGCGGATCCAGTCGCCCTTGGGGTCGAGCGCGGCGCGCCAGGCCTGGGAGAGCTGGTCCTTGGTGAGCGGGGTGCCGAGCGTGGCGGCGATCTCGTCGCCCGCTCTCGTGCGCCACTTCATCTCGCCGGAGTAGGCCAGGAAGATGACGGGGCGCACGACGCCGTCGGCCAGGGCGGGGCCGTAGCCGTAGGAGTAGTCGGAGACGCTGCGCTTGAAGCCCTCGGCGTCCTCGGCGTACTCGACGAAGGGGATGGGGCTGTCGTCGGATCGGAAGGGCGTGCCGGTGAGGTGGAGGCGGCGGGTGGCGGGCTCGAAGGCCTCGCGGATGCCGTCGCCCCACGACTTGGCGTCGCCCGCGTGGTGGACCTCGTCGAAGATGACCAGCGTCTTGCGCGCCTCGGTGCGCGCCCGATGCAGCGCGGGGTGCATGGCGACCTGGGCGTAGGTGACCGCCACGCCGAGGTAGTCGCGCGAGGTGCTGCCCTGGCTGTTCTTGAACTCGGGGTCGATCGCCATGCCGACCTTGCCCGCCGCGTCGGCCCACTGGCGTTTGAGGTGCTCGGTGGGCGTGACGATGGTGATCGCCCTGATCACGCCCTGGGTGAGCAGCTCGCTGGCGATGCGCAGCGCGTAGGTGGTCTTTCCCGCACCGGGCGTCGCGACGGTCATGAAGTCGCGCGGCTCGCTCCTGAAGTAGAGGTCGAAGGCCTCCTGCTGCCAGGCGCGCAGTTTGGGCGCGGTGCCCCAGGCAGCGCGGTCGGGATAGGAGGGCGACAGGTGGGATGCCGCGAACGTACTCACGCCATCACCTCTGGGACTCGTGTGCTTCGCTCTCTCACAGTGACCCAAGGGTAATCGGGGACACCGACAAGACGTGCCGTGCTAAGCGGATCCTGGCCAAGCTCACCTCTGCGTGCTATTGGGCTTATCGCACGCTCGTCATGACCGCGTCGAGCGCCTGCCTGCTGGTGGTTTCGTCGGGTTGGAGCAGCCCGACGACGACGACCGTCCTGCCGGGTTTCGTGAGAAGCATCACTCGAAGATACGCCGGGCGGTTCACCACGTCCTTGTACTCAGCGCGCAGCGAACGCGTGTGCCCGCCGTACGGGCCGATCGTGATGGGCCTGTCCTCGACGACGCTCACCCTGTCGCCGTGGAGCAGCAGCCTGGAGTAGAGCTCGGCCGCCTGCGCCGTGGCCTTGGCCGCGTCGGAGGGCGCGCCGCTGGGCCTGGCCATGACCAGGGTGTCGAGGCCGTGCCGGGCGGCCGAGGTGAAGCCCGTGACGGGAGGAACGGGGTCCTGCCGCCACCCTTCGGGCAGCGGGATCTCCACGGCGGCCGTGGCGTCGATCAGCATCGCCGTCCTGGCCTGCTCGGGTACGGCCAGCCGCAGCACGACCGTGGCGAGCCCGGCGACCAGCCCGCCCGCCACGATCATGGCGAGCAGCGCCCCCGCCCTGCGCGGCCACCGGCGCGGCCTCCTGGGCGCGGCCGGCGCGCCGTACAGCCTGGCCGAGGGGGGCAGCGAGTCGGGCGGCGAGTCGGGCAGGGAACGCTCCGCCGTCCGCCTGAGCTCCGGGTTCCACGGAGGGTCCGAGTCGTGCGAACCCGGCGGCCAGACCCGTCGATCGTCCTCCATCTGGCCGTCTTATCACTCATGCGGACGGCCATCAGGGGATTCGTGATCGCTGGGGCGAGAGGGGGAAATGAGTTCAGGTTCTGACCCTGGAGGCGATCACCACGGCGGCGAGCGAGACGGCGCCCATCAGCAGCGCGATCACGACGAAGCCGGTGGAGATCTGGGCGGGCGCGTGGCCGATGAGGTTGATCAGCGCGCCGCCGACGCCGATGGCGAGGGCGGAGCCGAGGGTGTCCATGACCTGCATCGCGGCGGAGTTCTTGCCCTGCTCGGCCTCGGGCGACTGCCTCAACATGGTCACGCCGACCGTGGTGACGGAGATGCCCATGCCGAGCCCGCCGACGATCCACGCGGGCACCGCGATCCAGCCGCTGACGAGGGGCAGCGCGGTGAGCATCGTGCCGAGCACGCCGACCAGCACGGCCGCGGCGCCGATCCTCAGCAGCTTCTCGGCGGGATAGCCGCTCCTGCTCTGCAGGTAGGCGCCCGCGGACCAGCCCAGCGCGCCGGTGGTGAGTGCGATGCCCGCCTCGGCGGTGCCGAACTGCTTGACCTGCGTGAGCATCAGCGGGATGAAGGAGTTGACGCCGAAGAACGCGGCGGAGTACATGCCGCGCATCATGATCGTGGTGGGCAGGCCCCTGGCGAACCTGAGCGCCCCCTTGGGCAGCAGCCTCGGCAGGCCCAGGACGAGCAGCGCCAGGCCGCCCACGGTGGCGAGGGAGCCCTCGACGGGCGAGGTGTGCACGCGGTCCACCCCGAACAGCAGCAGGGCCGCTCCGCCCGCCGTGGCGGCAGCGGCCATGACGCGGGGCAGGGCCCTCGCGCCCGGCTCGGGGGTGCCCCGCGAGCTCTGCCTGAGCGCGGGCAGCAGCATGAGCAGGGCGGGCACGATGAGCGGGCAGATGCCGTAGAAGACCCACCGCCAGCCGACGGTGTCGGCCACGAGGCCCGCGACGGCGGGGCCGACCATGGCGGGGACCACCCAGGCGGCGGAGATGGCAGCGAAGATCCTGCCTCTGGCCTCGGGGGCGTAGACCCTGGCGATCATGACGTAGATGGCCACGATGGTGGAGCCGCCGCCCAGGCCCCTGCACGACCCTGGCCAGGACGAACAGCTCCTTGTTGAGCGCCGCGCCCGCCAGCGCCATGCCGATGACGAACAGCGTGATGCCGGCGATGAACGGCAGCCCGTAGCCCTTCCTGTCCGACCACAACCCCGCCACGACGTTGGCGAACAGTCCGCCGATGAGGAAGGCGGAGAAGCTCATGCCGTACAGGTTGAGCGCGTCGAGTTCTTCGGAGATGGCGGGCATGACGACGCCGACGGACATGCCCTCGAAGGCGACGAGGGTGACGCAGAGGAGGATGCCGAGGCTCGCGGCGCGGTACTCAGGACCGAAGATGCGAGGGGTTGCGTATGGAGTGTCGAGTGCCTTCGGTGCTGTCACTCGAACATCCTAGTTGGACGGGGTCGGCTAGACCTGTGCGCGGTAGGCCGACCACATCTCGTGCATCCGGTCGACCTGCCCCTGCGTGAACTCCGACATGCAGCGATCATGGGTGTAGTCCATGTAGTTGTGGATCGGGTCGGCCCCCGGCGCGCTGCACGTGTCCTTGCTCTCGGGACATCCCACGGTGGGGGTGGCCTGGGGCGGGGTGTCTTCGACGCCGTCGCCAGGAGCCTCGCAGCCGTTCTCGAAGGTGTGGAACAGGCCCAGCCAGTGACCGATCTCGTGCACGCTGGTGAAGCCGCGGTCGAAGTCGGCCAGTGAGCCGCCGGGCAGGCTGCGCCAGTCGATGACGACACCGTCGAGGTGAGGGGCGGTCGTGTACCAGAAGGGATAGGTCGAGTACCCCAGCACGAGCTCGGCCAGCTGGCCGATGTACAGGTTGAGAGTGCCGGGGCCGCCCCGCCGCAGCTCGGTCTTCATCTCCGTCTCGTGGGCCAGCGGGTTGGCGAACCACTCGGCCTTGGCGGTCACCGTGACGCCTTCGAGACGGAAGCGCACGTGGGTGTCGACCCCGCCGTAGGTGCCCGCGTAGGCGGCGTTGAGGGTCGCCACCTGGGCCGTGACCGCCTCGTCAGGAGCCCTGCGGGCGCCGTCGGTCAGGACGTGGACCCACAGAGGGACGGCGATGGGCGCGGTGAGAGCGGCGGAGGTGCTGTCGCGCGAGGCGAGATCGGCGAGCATGGCCGCCACGGGGACGGACTCAGGGCGTGCGTCGCCCCTGCCGTTTCTCGAGGCCGGCGAGCAGCCTCCCGCGGCCGTGGCGGGCGCGCTCGCCACGGCCAAGGGCCAGGCGGCGAGCAGGCACACCAGAGCAGCGGCGGTCGTACGCCGGGCCATGCGATCCCCCGATGCGGCATGAGCTGGTCAATATCGCGACCTTAGCTGCGCCTCGGGGGATTTCACGTGATCAACACTCACTGCTTGCCGTCGTCACCGTCGCCGCCCTGGGGCAGCCCTTCGTAGATCTCCTTGCACTCCGGGCAGACCGGGTACTTCTTCGGATCGCGGCTGGGCACCCAGATCTTGCCGCACAGGGCGCGGATCGGCGTGCCGGTCACCATGCTCTCGGTGATCTTGTGCTTGTCGGCATAGTGGGCGAACCGTTCGTGGTCGCCGTCGCCGTGCGAGAGCCGCGGGGTTGTTTCCTGCTCTGGAAGGATCTTCGTGCTCACGCCATCGAGTGTATGCGGCCGACGCCTCCGCTCCACACAGAGAGACGGCTCCCGCCTTGGTCGGACGGGAGCCGTGGAAGGTGATGCCGAGATCAGCCGACGTGGATGGGAGCACCCTCGGTCGGCGTGGCGCCACGCTTGACGAACAGCGCCAGCAGCGCGGTGAGGATGGCCACGCCCGTGCTCACCAGGAAGGCCAGGTGCATGCCGTCCATGAAGGAGTTGTGCACGGCGTCGGTGATCACCTGGGCCGCCTGCGCGGTCAGGCCCTGGGTGGGCGCGACGCCGAAGGCCGCGGCCTGTTCGAGCTGGCTCATCTGGGCGGGCGGGATGGCCTGCGCGGCGGGGCCGAGGTAGCCGGGCAGCCTGCTGGCGATCTCACCTGCCATGACCGCGCCCAGGATGGCCGTGCCCAGCGCGCCGCCGATCTGCATGGCCGACTGCTGAACACCACCCGCGACACCGGCGTACTGGGGTTCGACGTTGCCCACGATGATCTCGGTGGCGCCGACGAAGACCGGCGACAGACCGAAGGCGAGGACCAGGAACGGGATCCCGCTGTCGACGAACGAGGCCTCGATGCCCAGCCTGGACATGAGGAACATGGCCAGCGCCGTGATCACCAGGCCCGCGGCCATGGTGATCTTCGGGCCCAGCCTGCCGATCGCGATGCCGGCGAGTGGGGAGGCGATGATCATGCCGGCGCTCATCGGCAGCATGCGCACGCCCGCCTCGAGCGGGGTCAGGCCGTGCACGCCCTGGAAGAAGAAGCCGAGGAAGAACATCGCGCCGAACATCGCGAACGCGACCATCATCATCAGCACCGTGCCGATGGCGACCGAGGGGTTCTTGAAGATCGACAGCGGCACCAGGGGCTGCCTGGCCTTGGTCTGCCAGAAGATGAACAGGGCGGTCAGCACGGCGAAGGCGGCGAGGAAGCCCACCGTCTTGGTGTCGCCCCAGCCCCACTCGGGAGCCTTGATGATCGACCAGACCAGCGAGAACATCGCGCCCGACAGCAGCACCACGCCCAGCCAGTCGACCTTGGACAGCAGCTGCGTCTTGCTCTCGTTGATGATCAGCACGCCCATGATCAGGGCGATGATGCCCACGGGGACGTTGATGAAGAACACCGACTGCCAGCTGACGTTCTCCACCAGGAGGCCGCCGACGATCGGGCCGGCCGCGCTGGACAGACCGATGATGCCGCCCCACGCGCCCATCGCCTGGTTCAGCTTCGGGCCGGGGAAGGCGTTGCGCAGCAGCGCCAGGGCGGCGGGCTGAAGCAGCGCGCCGAACAGGCCCTGGAGCACACGCAGGATGATCAACTGGGTGATCGAGGTGGTGAAGCCGATCGCCAACGAGGTGAGCGTGAAGCCCGCCACGCCGATCAGGAAGATCCGCTTGTGGCCGAACAGGTCGCCGAGCTTGCCCGCGGTGATCAGGAAGACCGCGAGGGCCAGCAGGTAACCGCTCGTCACCCACTGCAGGTCGGACAGGGTCGCCTTGAGCTCCGCGCCGATGACGGGGTTGGCGATGCCCACCACCGTGCCGTCGAGCATCACCATGATGACGCCCAGCGAGACCGCCAGCAGCGTCAGCCATGGGCTGCCCTTCGCCCCCCCTTCTGGATCTGACGGCGTCTTCGCCGTCATGGTCCCGGCTTCAGCCATGGAAGTCCCCCCTAATGCACACGAATCGGTAGTGCAGGCAAATTTATGGCACAGCATGACAGATGACAAATGGGTTTTATTTGACACTGCCTGACATGTGGCACACTGTGACCGGGAGGTGTCCATGGGTCTACGGGAGCGTAAAAAAGAGAAGACGCGGCTGGCGATCCTCGACGCGGCGCTCGACCTGTTCCTCGAACAAGGATACGAGACGACCACCGTGGAGCAGATCGCGGGGTCCGTCGAGATCTCGGCCCGCACGTTCTTCCGCTACTTCACCAGCAAGGAGCACGTGGTCCTGTGGTTCCACGACCACAGCGAGGAGGTCGTCACCGAGGCGCTCCAGCGCAGGCCGGAGGACGAGCCGCCCTTCCAGTCGCTCCTGCACGCGCTGCGCGTGATGCTGAGCGAGTTCAACGACGCGACACCTGAGGAGACCGAAAGATTCCTCAAGATGCAACGTCTCATCGAGAACAACCCCGCGCTGGCGGGCAAGAGCGTGGCCCGCGGCGTCGAGACCGAACGGCGCATGGCCGTCGAGGTCGCCAGACGGCAGGGCCTCGACCCCGCCGTCCACCAGCTGCCCCACCTGGTCGTCGCCTACGCCATGGCCACGGTCAGGGTCGGCTTCGAGTGCCCGAGGCCGAAGGTGACCGGCATGGGCGAGATGTTCGAGCGCGTCGACGCCGCGCTCATGCTCGCCGAGCGCAGCTTCCGCCCCGGCTGGGACCTGGCGGGCTAGCCGGAGGCCCTCGAAGACCCTTGTGGAACTCGGCCTAGTTCATCGTCGGGTCGTCGGGGTGCGTGGCCACGAAGGCCAGCTCCCCCCGCTGGCGGCGCAGCACCGAGCGCCACAGCCGTCCGGGATCGGCGTCGAAGGTGTCGCCGACCTCCGAGTCGACGACGTACCACGCCCCCTCGGCGATCTCGCTCTCCAGCTGGCCCGACGTCCAGCCCGCGTAGCCGGCGAAGATCCGCATCTGGGCGATCTCGCCGGCCAGGATCTCCGGCGGCGCGTCGAGATCGACCGTGCCGAGCCTGGAGACCGCGGGCGTGCCCGCGTGCAGACGACGCCAGCCCAGCGGCTCCTCCCCGCTCGGCACCGCGGCCAGCGCCAGCGCGCTGTCGGTCTGCACAGGACCGCCCTCGAACAACACGGCAGGACCGCTCACCAGCGCGTCCCACACCGGCAACACCTGCGTGACGGCGATCTCGCTGGGCCGGTTCAGCACGACACCGAGAGTGCCGCCGTCGGCGTCGTGTTCGAGGATCAGCACCACACTCCGCCGGAAGTTGGGATCGTCGAGCAGTGGCGTCGCCACCAACAACCCGCCGACGTAGATCGCCTCCGCCATGCCTCCATCATGACCGGTCCCGAGCCGATCCCGCGCCCCCGAGTGACGGATGTTACCGAGCGCACACATATGGGCACTGTACGTAGCAAAGATCACAATCTTGGAAGTGCTCGGGAGGAGCAATGACCACCCGGAGACGCCTCGCCCTCTCCCTGCTGCTGATGCCGACAGGGGCGATGCTCCTCTTTCCGATGGCCGCCTCCGCGGATGACCGAAGAGACAGCGACCCGTTCACCATGACCGTCCGCGAGCAGAACTGCGCCACGAACATGGTGCCGGTGCTGCTCCAGAGCAACAGCGACTACGCCGCGGGCTTCACCGTGAAGAGGGACGACCACCTGGTCGAGCGGGGCACGGTGAAGGCGCGCAGGAGCACCACCGTCTACGTCCCCGTCCCCAGGGGAAGCTCGGCCAGCATCGAGGTCGACTACGTCGGCAACGCGCACGACGACAAGCTGGTCGACCGCCAGCGGGTCTACAACGACTGCACGAGCCGCTCAGGCGACTGGGGGCACGGCAGGTGGCAGAACTGGGGCGACCGCGACCACGGTTTGCCCTACACCGGGCCTCCCGCCGACCTGATGGGCAAGCTGGCGACAGGGGCGGCGCTCGTGCTGATGGGCGGCATCGTGTGGTGGTACGGCTCCATCTGGCCGCGTCAGACCCCCGACGGCGACTTCTCCCCCACGCGGACGGCCGGCGGGCGCCACCCCGGCGTCAAGGACTGAAACGCGGGGAGCGGCGCCGGTCAGGCCTCGGTGAAGCCGCGCGCCCTGCCGCCCGCCGACTCCCTGACGGCCGCCGCGACGGCGGTGGACACGTCGGGGTGGAAGACGCTGGGGACGATGTAGTTGGGGCCGAGCTCCTCAGGGGTGACCACGGCGGCCAGCGCGCCCGCCGCCGCCAGGAGCATCTGCTCGGTGACCTCCGTGGCCTGGGCGTCGAGCAGGCCGCGGAAGACGCCGGGGAAGGCCAGCACGTTGTTGATCTGGTTGGGGTAGTCGGAGCGGCCGGTGGCCACCACGGCGGCGTGCTCGCGGGCGTCGTCCGGCGAGACCTCGGGCTCGGGGTTGGCCAGGGCGAACACCACGGCGTTCGAGGCCATGGTGGCGATGTCGTCGCCGGTCAGGATGCCGGGAGCCGAGACGCCGACGAAGACGTCCGCGCCCTTGACCGCGCCGCGCAGGTCGCCGGAGTAGCCCTCGGCGTTGGTGTGCTCGGCGATCCAGCGCAGGGAGTCGTCGAGGTCGTCGCGGCCCAGGTGGACGGCGCCGAGGTAGTCGCAGACGACCACGTTGCGGGCGCCGGCGGCCAGCAGCAGGCGCAGGACGGCGGTGCCGGCCGCGCCGGCGCCCGCCATCGCGATGCGGACGTCCTCGATGCGCTTGTCGACCACGCGCAGGGCGTTGGTCAGGGCGGCGAGCACGCAGATCGCGGTGCCGTGCTGGTCGTCGTGGAAGACGGGGATGTCGAGCAGGTCTCTGAGCCTGGCCTCGACCTCGAAGCAGCGCGGCGCGGAGATGTCCTCCAGGTTGATGCCGCCGAAGCCGGGCGCGATGGCGCGGACGATGGAGACGATCTCGTCGACGTCCTGGGTGTCGAGGCAGATGGGCCACGCGTCGATGCCGGCGAAGCGCTTGAACAGCGCCGCCTTGCCCTCCATGACCGGCAGCGCGGCGGCGGGGCCGATGTTGCCGAGGCCGAGGACGGCCGAGCCGTCGGTGACCACGGCGACGCTGTTGCGCTTGATGGTGAGGCGGCGGGCGTCCTCGGGGTTGCGGGCGATGGCCATGGAGACGCGGGCGACGCCGGGGGTGTAGGCCATCGACAGCTCGTCGCGGTTGCGCAGCGGCACCTTCGACTGCATCTCGATCTTGCCGCCGAGGTGCATGAGGAAGGTCCGGTCGGAGACCTTGTGGATGACGACGCCCTCGACCGCCTCGAGCTGGTCGACGATCTGCTGGGCGTGGTCGGTGTCCCTGGCGGCGCAGGTGACGTCGATGCGGAGCTTCTCGTGCCCCGCGTTGGTGACGTCGAGTGCGGTGACCACGCCACCTGCCGACTCGACCGCGTGGGTCAGCTGGCTGACGGCCTTGCCGCCGGCGGGGACCTCGAGTCGCACGGTGATGGAGTAAGACACGCTCGGGACGGTGGCCACGTCAATCGCTCCTTTGCGCCTGACCAAGGATGCATCCATGGTGCCACCTCCGGCGAGTCCTCTCGACAACGCTCTTGACCGGATTGTTTACGGACATTTCCGAAATGGGAGAACTCTTTCTTGATCGGGTGTTCATCACCCCCGGCGACTGTCGGGGGCGCCCCCACGAACCCCTCGAGGAGCCACATGTCCCGTGTGACCGCCCTGCTCGCCGCGACCGCGCTCGCCGTCCTCAGCTCCGCCGCCCCCGCCGTGGGGACGACAGCCAGGTCGGACGTCAGGATCAACCAGATCCAGACGATCGCCACCCACAACAGCTATCACCGCGAGGTGACCGACGCGGAGAAGGACGTCCAGCGGAAGACGGACGCCAACTGGTGGAACCTGCAGTACTCGCACGCGGCGCTCCCCCACCAGTTCGCCTCGCAGCGGGTGCGCGGCATCGAGCTCGACGTCTTCCCCGACCCGCAGGGCGGCCTGTACTCCAAGCCGCTGGTCAGGCGCGACGCGGGCCTGCCGCCCCTCGACGACCCGGACCTCACCAAGCCCGGGTTCAAGGTGCTGCACTGGGGCGACCACGACTACGCCACCACCTGTTCGGCCCTGGTCACGTGCCTGCGCCAGGTGCGCGACTGGTCGGACGCCAACCCGGGGCACGTCCCGATCACGATCCTCACCGAGCTGAAGACGACCGACCCCGCCAAGGAGGCCGTGGGCGGCGCCAAGAGCGGCCCGTGGACCGCCGCCCTGCTCGACGCCCTGGACGCGGAGATCCGCACGGTCTTTCCCGACGACCGGCTCATCACCGCCGACGACGTGCGCAGGCCCGGCCTGTCCCTGGAGGAGAGCGTGCTGCGGCACGGCTGGCCGCGGCTCAGCGACTCCCGCGGCAAGGTGCTGTTCTTCATGGACAACCAGTCGGCCGCCGTCCAGACGCCCTACCTGGCCGGGCGTCCGAACCTGGAGGGCAGGGTGCTGTTCACCAACTCCAGGCCGGGCCGTCCCGACGCCGCCTTCATCGGGTGGAACGACCCGCTCGGCGCCAACACCGCCCAGATCCAGGACTTCGTGCGGCGCGGCTACTACGTCCGCACCCGCTCCGACGTGCCGTTCACCGAGGCCCGTTCCGGCGACACCACGCGGCTGAAGGCGGCGCTCGAGAGCGGCGCCCAGATGATCAGCACGGACTTCCCCGTGATCGGCCTGTCGGCCCGCAACGGCAGCGACTACGTCGCCGAGCTGCCCGGCGGAGCGATCGCGCGGTGCAACCCGCTCGTCGCGCCGCGCGGCTGCCAGGACCACCGCCTGGAGCCGCGCCTCAGTTCACAGCCTCAGCAGCGATGACGATCAGCTCGACGCAGGCCTGCACCGGGATGGTCGTGCTGTCGACCACGAGCTGGTAGAGCCGCGGATCGGCGGGGTCGGCCCGGTAGAAGTGCCTGACATAGGCCGACCTCGCCCTGTCGTTGTCCTCGACCAGCTTGCGGGCCGCCCGCTCGGAGACCTCCGACAGGGCGGCGGTCTGCAGGATCCGCCTGCGCGCCGGCGCGTCGAGGCGCACGTGCAGGGCCCCAGGGTGCTCGGCCAGCACGAGCGCCCCCGCGCGGCCGAGGAAGACCCCACCGCTCGCCCGCGCGGTCTCCTTGATCATGCGTTCGGTCCTGGTGACGAACTCCTCCGGCGGGAGCGGCATCGCGCCGGGCAGGTACATGTCGACGCCGCCGAAGGTGACCGTCGGCAGCCGCATCGCCCCCGACAGCAGGCGGCCGAGCCCGTGCTCGGCCCTGTCGTCGTGGACGAGCGCCTCCTCGATCGAGCAGCCGAGCTCCTCGGCCACCGCACTCGGGATCGCCCTGTCGACGAAGGGCACACCGAGGCGTTCGGCTACCGCCGGGCCGATGACGCTGCCGGCCGTGCCGTACGTCGCCGAGATCGTGACGACCCGCATACCTCTCAGATTAGAACAGTGCGCTCGAAAGCGCTCTTCTCGCTTTCACCAGGGCGGGGTCGTCACCGGGCAGCGCGTCGAACAGGCCGAGCAGGTGCTTCCTGACGGTGTCGCGCTCGTCGCCCGAGGTGCGCTTGACGACGGAGACCAGCCTGTCGAAGGCCTGCTCGACGTTTCCCGAGAGCATCTCCAGGTCGGCGGCCAGCAGCTGGGCCTCGATGTCGGCGGGGTCGCCCAGGCGGCGGTCGACGTCGGCCGGGTCGACCGAGGCGGTCCTCCTGATCAGGCCGACGCCCGCGAGGCCCATCCTGGCGTCCTCGTTGCCGGGGGCGCGGGCCAGCAGCCGCTCGTAGGCGGCGGCGGCCGCGTCGAGGTCGCCCTGGTCGATGGCCTGCTCGGCGGCCACCAGGTCGGGGTCGGCGGGCGGGCCGTCCTGCTCGGGCGCGCCCGCGGCCTCGCCCTGCTCGCCCTTCGGCCTGGCGTCGGGGTTGGCCTCGTAGAACTGCTCGACGGCGCCCATGAGCTCGTCGAGCCAGCGGCGCACCTCCTGCTCGGGCAGCACCTGCTGGAAACCGGTCACCGCCTGCCCCTGGAAGATGGCCAGCACGGTCGGCACGGCCTGCACGCGCAGCGCCTGGGCGACCTGCGGGCTGGCGTCGACGTTGACCTTGGCGAGCACGGCCCTGCCGCCCAGGTCGGTGATGACCTTCTCGAGGATCGGGCTGAGCTGTGCGCTGCCCTGGGCACGCGGCGACCAGAGGTCGAGGATGACGGGGACCGTCATCGACCGGTCGATGACGTCGGTCGTGAACGTCTCGTCCGTCACGTCGACCACCGACGCCGCAGCCTGGGGCCCCGCGGCCTCTCGCCGGGCCTGCGCCTCGATTGCCTGCTTGCGCGCGCCCAGATCCACTGCTCCGTAGAGCGATCCGGGCCTAGAGATGTCGGCCATGCTCCTCATCTTGCCGCATCGCCGCCGCACCGAGCGCAGGAGCCCGGCCGGAGAGAGCGACGAAGGCCGGGGCGGGCGCGACCGTCAGAGCGCGGAGCGCAGGAGCGGGGCGGGCGCGACCGTCAGGCGCTGAAGTCACCCGCCGCCACTCGCAACGTGCGCAGCAGCCCGAACATCTCGCTGAGTTCGCTCTCGCCGTACATGGTCATGCCGAAGTCAGCGTTCATCAGGTCAGCGGTAGCGGCGTCCACGATCTCCCTGCCCCTGTCGGTGATCTCGGCGAGCACGCCCCTGCCGTCGCGCGGGTTGCGCAGACGGACCACCAGACCGGCCTTCTCCAGGCGATCGACGGTGTTGGTGACGCTCGTGGGATGCACCATGAGGCGCTCGCCGATCTTCGACAGCGGGAGGGCGCCTGTTCTGCTGAAGGTCAACAACACGAGAGCTTCGTATCTGGCGAAGGTCAAGTCATACGGCTTGAGGAGCGAGTCCAGTTGCGACAGCAGGATCTGGTGCGCTCTCATGATCGAAGTGACCGCGGCCATGGCGGAGGACGGCCCGAAGTGAACACGCCAGGTCTCAGCAGCGCGCTCGATCGGATCGAACGGCAGGTTGAGCGACACAGCGCTACGTTAGCGTGCCGCTCGTCCTGGTTCGTATAGTTACCGAGCGCAACCATATTCACCGCTTGACCAAGAACCTGGGCGCTAATCATCACGCTCAGTTATGGTTCTCGCACGAAAAGGTGACGCGGAGCCAGGGGACGGCCATGAGCCGGTGTTCCGCGATCGCTGACCGGGCACGGGGGGTGCTTGATGTATTTCAGCGGGAGGTTTCGCCGTGCGTGAGCACGCCGGCGTCACACGCGAGGAGCTGAAGCAGAGCGCGGCTGTCACGACCGCCGTTCTGCTGGCCGTGGGGCTGGTGGCCGCATGGAGCGTCCTGATACCGGGCGTCGACGCCTGGGAGAACATCGTGGTGGCGGTGATCGGGTCGCTCAAGCTGACCGGTCCCGTCGCGGCCGCGTTCGCGGCCTGGGTGGCCGCGCGCAAGCGCCGCGCCCTGCGCGGCAGGTCGGTCACGACCTGGACCGCGCTCAAGGCGCCACTGGCCATCGTGGTCGTGGTCGTGGGGTCGTTCACCGCGACGGTGCTGGTGCTGGCGGTCAAGACCGTGCTGACCGAGCAGGCGGGGCGGCTCAACCTGGCAGGACTCGGCATGGGCATGGCGGGTCTTGCCCTGTACGCCGTCATCGGATGGGTGACGGGCTGGCTCGTGCCGAACGCGATGACACCGCTGGTGGCGGGTCTCGGGTGCTACGGGCTGTTCACGTGGCTGGCCGAGGGCAAGACGTGGGCCGACAGGCTCGCACCCGGCACGGGTGAGCCTTACGACCTGTTCCAGGGGCTGGCGGGGGCGGCCTTCCTCGACCAGACGCTGTGGCTGCTCGGCATCGCGCTCACCCTGCTGCTCGGCTGGGCGGCGGTGGTGACGCGCCAGGCGCTGGTGCTGGCCTTCGCGCTGCTCGCGGTGCTGGCGGCGGGCACGGGGGTGGCCAGGCTGCTGACCGAGCCCAAGCCCGCCAGCGCGCAGCCGCTGGCCTACAGCTGCCAGGAGTGGCCGATCACGGTCTGCCTGCATCCGGGGATGCGCGGCGGTCTCACCGAGCTCGGCGACGCGTTCACCAAGATCGCTTCCAAGCTGTCGGGCACGCCCGCGGCGTTCACCAGGGTGGAGCAGCGGCCGCTCGGAGAGAGCCTGCGCGCCTCGACCGGCATCGTGCCGATCCACCTGCCCGACCTGTCGGCGGGCTTCGCCGACGAGGCCGCCTACGACTACGTCGAGAGCCTGGCCGCCCCCTGCGGGGACGATCCTGCCGGCGGCTACAGGGAGATCGTGATGGCATGGCTGCGCGGGGAGCCGCTGCCGGGAGGGCCGCTGCCCGAGCACCAGTACGCCGCGGCCTGGTTCTCCGGGCTGACCGAGCACCAGCGTCGCGACTGGCTGCGCATGTTCTACACCGACTTCAAGGCCTGCCAGCTGTCGGCCAGGCACTTCGGCGGCGGACCCGCCGTGGCCTCGCCCGCCCCGACCGCCACGAACACCTATCCGGTCTACCCCACATCCAGCGGTGAGAGCTGGGGACCGGAGATGTCACCGCAGAGCTGGCGTTGATCATGTAGACAGGGGCAGTGAGTTCTACATGACCGTGCAGACGGCGGCCAGGCGCCGCCGATGGCGATATGTGGCGACGGTGTTGGTTCTCACCGTCCTGGCAGTGGTGGGCGGGCGACTGGCGTGGTCGTGGCTCAACCCCCTCGAGGAACGCAGCGTGGACCGCAGCCAGCCCGTGCTGCTGCAGTCCATCCATGACCTGGCCAGGTTCGAGGCGGCGACGGGCAGCTTCCAGGTCGTGGTCGACCTGGAGAAGGACGCGCCCTTCCTGCCCGACGGGATCAAGGGCACCCGCACCCTGTTCGTCGGCGCGGGCAACGTCGACGCGTACGTGGACTTCGGCTCGCTGGCGAAGGACGCGATCACCGTCTCGGCCGACCGCACCCAGGTCACCGTACGGCTGCCGGCCGCCCAGCTGGAGAAGCCGAACCTGGACAACAAGCGCTCCTACGTCTTCGCCCAGCAGCGAGGCCTGTTCGACAGGGTGACCGACTTCCTGTCCTCCTCCCCGCAGAACCAGCAGGAGCTCTACGTCCTGGCTGAGAAGAAGATCGCCGAGGCGGCCGTCGCCAGCGACCTGCGGGCTCGTGCCGACGCCAACACCAAGGCGATGCTGGAGGGCCTCATGAAGTCGCTGGGCTTCACCAAGGTGACGATCGTCGCGGCCGCGGGCCCGTAGGCATCGCGACCTGACGCTCTAGGCATGTCCCCTGCCGACTTAGGCGCAGGGGACCTGCGAGCACGTCCGGAGATAGGGCATCCACCCGATGTGCGGGGGTGGGCCTTAGCCCGAATCTAGAGAGTGTCAGGAAGACGACGAACACCACGGGAGAACCCCATGAGCCCCGAGCTCAACTACCAGATGATGCAGAGCAGGGTCGACGAGCTCCACGCGGCCGCGGCGCACCAGCGCCAGGTCGCCGAGGCCCGCAAGGCGCGGGTCTCCGAGCGCGGCGGCCGCACCAGGGCCTTCTTCGCCCGCCTTCGCACGGCATGACCTCGCACGAAGAGCCCGGCCGCCAACACCTTCGCGGCCGGGCTTTCTGCTTTCCCTAGGTGTACTGCCCAGGGACGTTGGTCAACCTGGTGATGGGTGGTTTGCCGCCGGTAGCGGTGTGGGGCCGGTGGTGATTGTAGTGATGGAGCCAAGCCGGTAGGGCTTTGCGGCGTGCTCGTTCTGAGGTGTAGAAGCGCCCCAGGGCCCAGCCGTCTGCCAGGGTGCGGTGGAAGCGTTCGACTTTGCCGTTGGTCTGAGGGCGGTAGGGGCGGGTCTTCTTGGGCCGGATGCCGAGTTCGGCGCACGCATCACGCCAGGCGTGGGATTTGTAGGCCGATCCGTTGTCGCTGAGGACCCGCTGGATGGTGACACCGCGTTCGGCGAACCAGGCGACGGCGTTGCGCAGGACGTCGATCGCGGTGGCGGCTTTCTCATCGTCACGGATTTCGGCGTAGGCAACGCGTGAGTGGTCATCGACGACGGTGTGCACGAAGGCGGTGCCGATGCGGGGCTCATAGCGGGTGTTGCGGGCGCCGGTGCGGCGAGCGGTGGCCTGTCGGTTGCGCTCGCCTTGGACTCTGCCGAGGTAGCGCCAGCCGCCGCCATCGGGGATGTTGCCGAGTTTCTTGACGTCGACGTGCAGCATCGCGCCGGGCCGGTCGTGCTCGTAGCGTCTGATCGCCTCGCCGGTGGCGCGGTCGATGTGTGAGAGCCGGTTGATCCGGCACCTGCTCAGGACGGCGTGCACGGTCGAGGCCGGCATGCCGAGCCGCCCGGCGATCTGGACCGGGCCCAGACGCTGCTTCCATCGCAGGTGCACGATCTTGCGCACTACCGGCTGCGGCGTCCTGGACGGGCTGCGGTGTGGCCTGGAGGACCGATCGGCCATCGCGGCCGCACCGTGCTGGGCGTAACGACCGGCCCACCGCTTGGCGGTCGGCCAGGACACGTCATAACGCTCCGCGGCTCTGGCGATCGGCCAGCCGTCATCGACGATCAAGCGCGCCAGCCGAAGACGTGCGCGAGGAGTCAAAGCGGCATTAGCGTGGGACACGAAGGCCTCCTGTTGGCGGAGCGGTTCCTAGACAGCTCCACTCCACAACCGGAGGCCTTCGTCATCGCAGATTCAGACCATGTCGTCACACAATCTCAACCAACCTGCCTGGGCAGTACACCTAGGGAGGGCTAGGGGACGCGGATGATCAGGGCGTCGCCCTGGCCGCCGCCACCGCACAGGCCCGCCGCGCCCAGACCGCCGCCGCGCCGCCTGAGCTCGTGGGCGAGGGTCAGCACGATGCGCGCCCCCGACACCCCGATGGGGTGGCCGAGCGCGATGCCGCCGCCGTTGACGTTCACCTTGTCGTAGGGCAGCCCGAGCTCCTTGGCCGACTGGATCACCACGCTGGCGAACGCCTCGTTGATCTCCACCAGATCGAGGTCGTCCACCGACAGCCCCTGCTTGCCGAGCGCGTGCTTGATGGCGTTGGCCGGCTGCGACTGCAGCGAGGCGTCGGGGCCGGCCACGTTGCCGTGCCGCCCGATCTCGGCCAGCCAGCTCAGCCCGAGCTCCTCCGCCTTGGCCCTGGACATGACGACGACCGCGCACGCGCCGTCGGAGATCTGCGAGGCCGACCCCGCGGTGATCGTGCCGTCGGCGGCGAAGGCGGGCCGCAGCTTGCCCAGCGTCTCGACGGTGGTGTCGGGCCTGACGCCCTCGTCGTCGGTGACCAGGCCGCGCTTGGGGACCTCCACGGGCACGATCTCGTCCTCGAACACGCCGTTCTTCATCGCGGCGGCGGCGAGCTGGTGGGAGCGGGCGGAGAACTCGTCCTGCTCGGCCCTTCCGATGCCCAGGCGGGCGTTGTGGCGCTCGGTCGACTCGCCCATCGCGCACTGGTCGAAGGCGCAGAACAGCCCGTCGTGCGCCATCGAGTCGACGACCTGCGAGCCGCCGTACTTCACGCCCTTGCGCAGCCCGGGCAGCAGGTGGGGGGCGTTGGTCATGGACTCCATGCCGCCCGCCACCACGATGTCGAACTCGCCCGCGCGGATCAGCTGGTCGGCCATCGCGATGGCGTCGAGGCCCGACAGGCAGACCTTGTTGATGGTCACCGAGGGCACGCTCATCGGGATGCCCGCCTTGACGGCGGCCTGGCGGGAGGGGATCTGTCCCGCGCCGGCCTGGAGCACCTGCCCCATGATCACGTACTCCACGGCGGAGGGCGCGACTCCGGCGCGGTCGAGGGCGGCCTTGATGGCAAGAGCGCCGAGATCGACGGCCTGGAGGCCGGCGAAGGCGCCGAGCAGGCGTCCGATGGGTGTACGAGCTCCGGCGACGATGACGGAACCAGACATGGCAGGGCCTCCTGTGCACACGAGGGGTCGTTTGACACGATACCCAGGACCACAGGGCCGACCACCATGGAGGCGGGACACACGTGTTTATGCGGATCGACCACATCGGGATCGCCTGCCACGACCTGGAGGAGAAGATCGCGTTGTTCGAGCGGACCTTCGAGCTGACCGTCGTGGCCCGCGAGGTCAACGAGGAGCAGGGCGTCAAGGAGGCCATGCTGCACATCGCCGACGGCGAGGGCGGCGGCTCCTACATCCAGCTCCTCGAACCGCTCTCGGCCGACTCCCCCGTCGGCAAGTTCCTGGCCAGGCGGGGCGAGGGGGTGCACCACGTGGCCTTCGGCGTCCCCGACGTCTCGCAGGCCATGGAGCAGATCGGCGCCAAGGGTGTCAGATTGCTCGACGAGCGGCCCAGGCACGGCTCCATGGGCTCGTCCATAGCGTTTCTGCATCCGAAGGATGTGGGCGGAATGCTCACAGAGCTGGTCCAGGCCGCAGAGGGCCGCTGAACGTAAAAAACGTTCATATGTAACTAGTCGCGCAGATAGTTGGACGGGGCCTCCAAGGCGGCAACAGCGGAGTACGCTGGCCTTCCACCGGACAAGGAGCCTGCTGCCAGGAGCAGGCTCCTGGCTCGGATGTCCCGAACCCCCCGTCCGGCCCGTGTAGCCGTCTCGACAACCCAGGATCGAGCCTCCATGCAGTCCGACATCGACGCCCAACTCAACAACTTCTTCGAGGACGCCCCAGCCCGCGAGTTCGACGTGGTGCTCCGTGGTTACGACCGGCACCAGGTCCACGACCACCTCAAGCAGCTCGACAACGAGCTGCGCCAGGCTCGCGAGCAGGTCACCGGTCTTCAGCGCGACCTTACCGACTCCCAGCGCCAGCTCCAGGAGCAGGAGCGCCCGACCTACTCAGGTCTCGGCGCCCGCATCGAGCAGCTGCTGCGCCTCGCCGAGGAGCAGGCCACCGAGCTCGTCCAGGCCGCCAGGTCCGAGGCCAACGAGATCAAGGCCCACGCCAAGGTCGAAGCCGCCGACATGCGCGCCGCCGCCGAGAGCGAAGCGGCCGAGAAGCGTGCCCAGGCCACCCGCGAGGCCGACGACATGCGCACCACCGCCGAGCGCGAGGCCGAGGAGATCCGCTCCACCGCCCGCCGCGAGGCCGAGGAGCTCACCAACACCACCGAGCGCGAGGCCGCCAAGCTGCGCGCCACCGCCGACCACGAGGTGGCGGAGAAGCGCGCCGACGCCGAGCGCGAGATCGCCAAGCTACGCACCACCACCGAGCGCGAGGTCGCCCAGCTGCGCGCCTCGACCAAGCGCGAGCGTGACGAGGTCCTCACCACCGCCAAGCGCCAGGCCGACGAGATGCGCGCCCAGGCCCAGCGGGTGCTCGAGGAGTCCGAGGCCAAGCGGGCCCAGGACGAAGCAGAGTTCGAGATCCAGCTCGCCGCCCGTCGCGAAGAGGCCGAGCGTCAGGAGGCCGAGCGCCACTCCACCGCGCAGGCCGCCACGCAGAAGCTGGTCGCCGAGGCCGAGCAGCGCGCCGCGACCGCCGAGTCCCGCGCCACCAAGGCCACCCAGCAGGCCGACCAGACCCGCCGCGAGGCCGACACCCACGCCAAGCAGCTGGTCGCCAACGCCCGCAAGAACGCCGACCAGATCGCGGCCGAGGCCAAGGCCAGCGCCGAGCACATCGTGAGCGAGGCCAAGTCCGAGGCCGAGCGCACCCGCTCCAACATGCAGCGCCAGGTCGACGAGCTGACCAGGCAGCGCGACAGCATCACCAGCCACCTCGCGCAGCTGCGCCAGCTGCTCGGCGGCGCGCCCCTTCCTGGCATGGAGCCGGAGCCCGCCGTCACCGCCGCCCCGCCGAAGCCGGCCCTGGCTCCTTCGGCCTCCAACGGCAACGACAAGCCGGTCCCCGCGCCGGCCCCAGCCCCCACGCCCGCGTCCGCCAAGGCCGAGGCCAGGGGCGACGACGACTCGGAGTGGTGGCAGGAGTAGCCCCCCTTGATCCGGGGTTGATCGACGGCTGGGAGAGCCTGGCGACCTGGAGGTCGCTAGGCTCTCTTGTTGTCTTTGTACGGCTTGCCTGGATTGCCCCCCAACCGCATGGAGCCATCGTGACCGCCAGCCCCGACGCCCAGACTCCCTCCAGCGAGGCCGACGAGTCCGAGCCCGCGGCGCCCGCGAAGGCGGAGGAGGAGGCGGCCGGCAACGGGGCGCTCTCCGGCGGCGAGGCCTCAGGCCCGGCGCGGGGGCCCGACCAGCCGTCCGGCGAGAGGGCCGCCCTGCCGTACGGCATGCCGGGCAAGCCGCTGGCCAGAGGGCCGTTCCTGTTCGGCCTCGTGGGCGGCCTCGGTGTGCTGACCGCGATCGCCATCGGCCAGCTGATCACGAGCTCGCTCAGCGTGATCATCCTCATCGTGGTGGCGATGTTCCTGGCCGCGGGGCTCAACCCCGCCGTCGAGACGCTGCAGCGGCGCGGCATGAAGCGCCGGACGTCGATCTCGATCGTGTTCGCCGGTGTGATCGTGATGTTCGGCCTGTTCGGGCTGGCCATCGTGCCGCCGGTGAGTCAGGAGTCTGCCGACTTCATCGCCGCGGTTCCCGGCTACTTCGACCAGCTCACGGCCAACCCGACCCTCAGGCAGCTCGACTCCGACTACCAGCTGCTGCCCAAGCTGGCGGCCTTCGTGACCGACACCCTGGCCCCTTCGCTGGCCAGCGGGGTCGTCGGCGCGGGGCTCGTCGTGCTGGACGGGGTGTTCACCGGGCTGACCCTGCTGGTGCTGATGCTCTACTTCCTCGGCTCGCTGCACACGATCAAGGAGTACTTCCTCAAGCTCGTTCCCGCCTCCCGCCGTTCCAGGACCGAGGCCATCACCGACGAGATCCTCAGCGGGATCGGCGGCTACGTCGCGGGCAACGTGCTCATCTCCGTCATAGCGGGCGCGCTGAGCTGGGCCTTCCTGACCATCGCGGACGCTCGCTACGCGCTGGCCCTGGCCCTGGTGATCGCCCTCACCGACCTGATCCCGCTGGTCGGGGCGACGATCGGGGCCGTGCTGGTGAGCGGCGTGGCGTTCCTGCAGTCGGTGCCGCTCGGCATCGCCTGCGCCATCTTCTTCGTCATCTACCAGCAGGTGGAGAACTACCTCATCTACCCGCGCGTGATGAAGCGCTCGGTGGACGTGGCGCCCGCCGTGACCGTGATCGCGGCGCTGTTCGGCGGCGCCCTGCTGGGCATCGTGGGCGCCCTGCTGGCCATCCCGGTCGCCGCCGCGATCGCGCTGATCATCCGTGAGGTCGTGCTGCCTCGCCAAGCTCGGAGCTGATGAACGAGGCCACGGCCGCGTTGAACGCCTCGGGCTGCTCCACCGCGCTCAGGTGACCTGCCCGCTCGACGACCGTCAGCCGCCCGTCGGGTACGGCCCGCAGCATCGCCTCGGCGTCGTCGCGCGTGGTGAGCTGGTCCTCCTCGCCCACGATCACCAGCGCGGGCGCCTTGAGCGCGGCGAGGGTGTCGAAGGAGTCGGGCCCTTGCCGCCATGGCCCGCTGCGCCCACGCCACCGCGCCGGGCGGAGCCGACTGGACCAGCCCTCTGACCCTGCCGAACACCATCGCCCTGCGTTCCTTGGTCGTCTGCCCGAGCAGTCCTGGCAGGACCTCCTCGACCAGCACCCCCGTGCCGTCGGCCAGGACCTGCCGCGCGATCCGCTCCCTGTTCTCCCTGGCCTGCTCGGTGTCCTGGCTCGCCTTGGTGTCGGCCAGGATCACCCCTGCCACGCGGTCGGGATGACGGCGGCAGAAGGCCATGGTCACGTAGCCGCCCATGGACTGCCCGCCGACCACGGCTCGCTCGATGCCCTCCTGGTCGAGCAGGGCGGCCACGTCGTCGGCCATGAGGTCGATGGAGGGCTCGTCGTCGCCCAGCCTGGAGCCGCCGAAGCCGCGCAGGTCGGGGGTGATGACCTGGCAGGAGGCCGACAGACCCTCCCGCTGGGCCAGCCACATGGCCGACGAGAGCGGAAAGGCGTGGAGCAGGACGACAGGGACGCCGGTCCCGGCTGATCTCGTGTAGAGCTGCACGGACCACACGGTAACCCGGTTCTCGCCGACAATCACCGTGCGGCCCATACCGATATCCGGCCTAGGGCGCGACCGCTATCCCTCAGATGGCCGTGGCGCCGCCGTCGATGAACAGCACCTGGCCCGTCATGTAGGCCGAGGCCTGGCTGGCGAGGAAGACCGCGGGGTGGGCCATCTCCTCGGCCGTCCCCCAGCGCCGCATCGGCACGCCGCCGATCGTGGAGGCGCTGACCGCCTCGTCCTCCCACAGGTTGCGGTTGAGGTCGGTGGCGGTCCATCCAGGGCACAGCGCGTTGACCCGCACCCCCGAGGTGGCCCACTCCACGGCCAGCGTCCTGGTCAGGGCGACCAGGCCCGCCTTGGCCGCGGCGTACGGGGCCAGGAAGGGCGCGCCGAGCGCGGCCACCGAGGCGACGTTGATGACCGAGCCCGAGCCGCGCTCCAGCAGGTGCGTGGCGGCGGCGTGGCAGACGGTCATCGCCGAGTCGAGGTTGAGCCGCATGAGCTTGTCCCAGCCCGACAGCCGCAGATCCTTGAACTCGACGAGGAAGTTGGAGCCGCCCGCGTTGTTCACCACGATGTCGAGGTGGCCGAGCGCCTTGATCGCACCGTGGACGGCCGCCGCGGCGGCGTCCCTGTCGGTGAGGTCGGCGGGGATGACCACGGCCTGCCGTCCGCGTGCCTCGACCTCCTTGGCCACCTCGGCCAGCGACTCGGGCGAGCGGGAGACCAGGGCGAGGTCGGCGCCCGCGTCGGCGTAGGCGAGCGCGATGGCCCTCCCGATGCCCCTCGACGCCCCGCTGACGAAGGCCTTCCTGCCGGAAAGATCGAACGCGCCCATGCCGCCTCCTTGCCCGTGACCGAACAAGATTCTATGGAACGTCCGTGGGCAGGGGGAAGGCGTCGGGGTTGACCCGCTTGACGATCTCGTTCAGGGCGATCCTGACGTACGGTTCGCCGACCCACAGGTGCTTGGCGCCTTCGACGCCGATCACCTCCGCCTGGGGCACCCTGGCGAACCTGGCCCTGGCCTCCTCCGGCCGCAGGTAGTCGTCGAACTCGGGCACCAGCGCCACCAGCGGCCGCCCGAAGGCCGCCCAGGCGTCCAGGTCGGCGTCGGTGGCCCTGTGCAGCGGCGGCGACAGCAGGATGGCCCCCTCCACCAGCGGGTCGTGCGCCCACTTGAGCGTGAGCTCGGTGCCGAAGGACCAGCCGACCACCCAGACCTTCGGCAGGTCGTGGAACTCGGCGTACTCCAGTGCCGCGGCGACGTCGTACCGCTCGCCCTCGCCGCCGTCGAAGGCGCCCTCGGAGGTGCCTCTCTCGGAGGAGGTGCCCCTGGTGTTGAAGCGCAGCACGGCCAGGTCGGCCAGGGCGGGCAGGCGGTTGGCCGCCTTCTTGTAGACGTGGCTGTCCATGAACCCGCCGTGGGTCGGCAGCGGGTGCAGGGTGACCAGCGTCGCCACGGCAGGACGGTCGGCCGGCAGCGCCAGCTCGCCCACCAGGGTCAGCCCGTCGGCGGTGTGCAGCTCGATCGGCTCGCGCCTGGCGGGCAGGACGGTGGCCGCGCGGATCTCCAAGACGTGTCTCCTCAGTACCTGGTACGCCCTGGACCGCGGTCCAGGCGCTTGCGCCAGCAGGTGGTGTGCCAGTGGCGGCGCTCCTCGTCGCCGCCGCTCCAGTCGGGCCAGCTCACGATGTGCGGGGCTCCGGGGCGGATCTCCTGGTCGCAGCCGGGGCAGCGGTAGTTCTTCGCCGAGGAGGACCCGCTGAGCATGCGGACCTTCCAGTCGCCGTCGGGCCAGTGCTCCACCCTGTCGGTCGAACTGGGGAAACCGATCGGGCGGGTGGACTCCTTGCGGCGGGCTCGGCGAGGGCTCATGCGCGGGGGAAGGCGTCCAGCCCGGCCGTGACGAGCTGGTCGAGCAGCGGCGCGGGGGCGAAGGACGGGGACAGGTGCTCGGCGTAGAGGGCGCGCAGCCCGTCGCGCACCTTCGCCAGCCCGATGGACTCCATCAACTCGAAGGGCCCCTGTGGATACCCGCAGCCGAGCCGCATCGCCGCGTCGATGTCGGCGATGGAGGCGTATCCGGAGGAGTACATGTGGACGGCGTCGTTCAGGTGGGCGTAGAGGAGCGCGTCGATCACGGACCTCCTGCACGGCACCGGCGTGTACCCGGCCACCCTCAGCAGGTCGCGGGCGCAGAGCACGGCTTGGCGGGAGGTCAGCACGGAGCCCGACAGCTCGGCGACCTTCCCCGTGACGCGCACCTGGACGACCCGCTCCCCGAGCGCGGCCTCGCCCACCCGCAGGACCACGTCGGGCTCCGCTGAATCCTTGAACCCCGCCGCGGCCAGCGTCGCCGCCAGTTCCTGCGACCCCTCGACGCGGACGGTGCTGGCCGCCGCCTTCTCGGGCGTGGACTCCGCGGCGGTCTCTCCGTAGAAGCCTCTGCCCGACTTGCGGCCGAGCCACCCCGCGGCCACGTAGGAGCGCAGCAGCGGCGAGGGGACGTGCCGTTCCGAGCGCGACTCCTCGAACAGCACGCCCATGATCTCGTAGGAGGTGTCGAGCCCGATCAGGTCGAGCAGGCTGAAGGGCCCCATCGGCAGGCCGACGCCGAGCCGCATGGCGTTGTCGATGTCGTCGCGGGCGGCCACGCCGTGGTCGAGGAGGGTGACCGCGTGGTTCAGGTACGGCAGCAGCAGCCTGTTGACGACGAACCCCGCCCTGTCGCCCACCGCGACCGGCGTCTTGCCGAGCCGTACGGCAAGGTCGGAGACGGAGGTGACGACGCCTGGCTCCGTGACCACGGTGCCGACGACCTCGACCAGGCCCATGACGGGAGCGGGGTTGAAGAAGTGCATGCCGACCACCCTGCCGGGGCGCCCCGTGGCGGCGGCCAGCGCGGTGACCTGCAGCGAGGAGGTGTTCGTCGCCAGGACCGCGGACGGCTTGCAGATCCTGTCGAGGTCGGTGAAGAGCGCGACCTTGTACTCCATGACCTCGGGGATCGCCTCGACCACCAGGTCGGCGTCGCGCAGGTCGTCGCGCGACGTGGTGAGCGTCACCCTGGAAAGGATCTCCTCCCGCTCGCCGGCGGAGAGCCTGCCCTTCTCCAGCGCCCTTCCCGTGGACGCCTCCAGGTGCCCGAGCCCTCTGTCCAGGGCCTCCTGATCGGCCTCGACGCCGACCACCCTGATCCCCGCTCTGGCGAAGACCTCCGCGATGCCGGCCCCCATCGTGCCGAGACCGACCACTCCCACCGTTTCGAACACCATGCGCCCAGTTTTCCAGAGCCGGTAGGGTTGGCCGTCATGCGGCTGGTCATCGCGCGATGCAGCGTGGATTACATGGGAAGGCTCACGGCACACCTGCCGATGGCGCCGAGGCTCGTCCTCATCAAGGCGGACGGCAGCGTGAGCATCCACGCTGACGACCGCGCGTTCAAGCCGCTCAACTGGATGAACCCGCCGTGCAAGCTCAAGGAGGACGGCCCGACCTGGACCGTCACCCACGGCAAGACCGGCGAGAAGCTCGTGCTGACGATGGATGAGATCCTCCACGACTCCTCCCACGAGCTGGGCGTCGACCCCGGCCTGATCAAGGACGGCGTCGAGGCACACCTGCAGGAGCTGCTGGCCGAGCACATCAGCACGCTGGGCGAGGGCTACACGCTGATCCGCAGGGAGTTCATGACGGCCATCGGCCCCGTCGACATCCTGTGCCGCGACTCCTCGGGCGCGACGGTCGCCGTGGAGATCAAGCGGCGCGGCGAGATCGACGGCGTCGAGCAGCTCACCCGCTACCTCGAGCTGCTCAACCGCGATCCGCTGCTGGCCCCCGTGCGCGGTGTCTTCGCCGCTCAGGAGATCAAGCCGCAGGCCCGGGTGCTGGCGGCCGACCGCGGCATCGACTGCGTCACGCTCGACTACGCCGCCCTGCGCGGCATCGAGCCGGAGAACCCGACGCTGTTCTGAGCGGGCTCTCGCTCACCTCAGCCTGGACAGGATCTCCCCGATCCTGGCGCGGGCCGCTTCGTCGGCCGAACGGCCGGCGAAGTCCGTGCCCGCCTCCCGGCACTGGCGCACCGCCTCCTTCAGCTCGGCGCCGAGCGCCCTGCGCCGCTGGCCTGACGCCTGCGACATCTGCAGCCTGATCTCCTGCGCCCTGGCGAACAGCGCCTGGACCTCCTGCTCCAGCGCGTGGAGGTTGCCGGGGTCGGCCCTTCTGATCGAGCGCAACTCCTCGACCAGCGCCGTCAGCGCGCCCCCTCGCGCGTTGTGCGGCTGTACGACGGCGTAGACGACGAGCCTGCGGCGTTCCTCGACGGTCTCCTCGTCCGTCCAGGGCGACAGGTCGCGGGTGATGTCGGCCACACTGGCCCTGCCCGGCTCGGACGGGATCCATCGGGCGTAGCCTTCGAGCAGCCACACCCTGACGCGCGGGTCGTCGGTCCCGCCGCCCGCCAGGGCCCTCAGCCGCTCGACGGCCTCGGCGAAGCGCTCGCTGTCGAGAGCGAGCCTGACGAAGGCGAAGTCGACCTCGAGGCGGCCCGCCTCGCTGAAGGCCTCCTGGCGAGCCCTCCTCAGCACCGCGCCCGCCTCGGAGTAGCGCCCGAGAGCCGTGTGGAGCCTGGCCAGCATGCGGGCAGGGCCCGTGGCGCCAGGGAGCCTGGTGACCCATCTGGTCATCGCGGCGACGGCCGCCTCGACCACGGGCCTGTCGGCCTCGTCCAGCTCCTCCGCCGCCTCGGCCAGCACCCGCAGCGCCGACGAGACCACCTCCTTGTAGACCTCGTCGGGCGAGTCGAGCAGCAGCAGGTAGTCGGCGGGCAGCTCGTTGCGCACCCACGACCTGGCGATGAGCGGGAACTGCCTGGCCAGCACCTCGTCGCCGGCCGTGCGCAGGTGCTCGAGCACCTTGGTCGCGGCCAGGTCGCGGGCCTGGTCGGCGATCGCGCCGTAGGCCCGCAGGAACTGGCGGGGCTCCATGCCGGGAGCGACCTGCTGGGCGGCGCGCAGGACGAAGTCGTCGTCGGGGTCGGGGCCGACCTCGTCGAGCAGGCGCAGGTTGCCGATCACGTCGCCTGAGTACTCGGTGCAGGGCCAGTCCGCGTCGTCGCGGTAGACGCCCTCCCTGATGCGGACCTTGAGCAGCAGCAGCCCCTTGACCCACTCCAGGTGGGCGGCGAGCTCCTCGTTGCCGGCGTGGGAGCGGGCCGGTCCCCTGTCGGCGGCCGCCTCGACGGCTTTCGCGCACAGCGCGGCGAAGGCGGGCCCCGCCGAGCCCGGCAGCTCGGCGCAGGCGCGCTCGACGAAGGCCAGCCTGCGCTCGCGGGCGGCGCGCACCTGCTCGGCCCCCGCCGACCGGTCCAGGCCCAGGACGATCGCGGGGTCGCGGTGGCAGATGATCCGGTTGAGCGCCTCCAGTCGCAGGTGGGCGGCCACGGCGACGGTCTTGGCCCTGCTGGCCAGGGCGAGCGGCACGGAGTCGAGGTCCTCCTCAGGGCCTGGGGGCTTCCTGCGCAGGCAGGCGGTCCCGAAGCCGCGGGTCAGCAGCTCGTGCAGCTCCGCCCGCCGTACGGCGTGCCCGTACGGGGCGCCCTCGGCCAGGTCGAGCAGGTAGTGCGCCACCAGGTAGGCCCGCCAGGCCGCGGTCGCGTGCGCGACGTCTCCCGCGCAGGTGTGGGCGACGGCGAGGTTGCGCAGCAGGGCCAGGTCGAGAGGGTTCCTGGCCAGCATCTGGTTCCAGACGGCCCTGGCCTGCCCGCCGCGTCCTGTGCGGTAGAGGGCCTCGGCTCTGGTCCCCTCCACGTAGTCGCGCAGCATCGCCACCGGTCCGGCTCGCAGGGCCGGGCCTGAGTAGGCGTCGAGGGTGGCGGCGGCCCGATCGAAGGTGGCCCGCAGCGCGTCGTCCGCCCTGGCCAGTGCCGCCCGGACCGGATCATCGGCGAAGGCCATGGGGCTCTCGGGCGTCTGAGGGGTCTCGCGGGTCTCAACAGACTCGGGGGCGGCCACGGCCTCGGGCGGGAGAACGCTCGTGGGCTGCTGCCAGGGGGGAAGGAGGGCCAGCAGATCCAGGGCCTCGGCCGAGGGGATCGGCGCCGCTGCGGGGAACTGCTCGGCCACCGCCACGCACTTCTTGCCGACCTTCTTGGTCAGCGTGCCGCGCACCCCGCCCAGGGGGCCGATCACGTCCGTCAGCTGGTTCTCCCCGTTCTGCAGGAGCTGGCCGAACTCGGCGGCGGGAAGCGCCTGCTTGAGCCCTCGCAGCTCGGTCAGCGCGGCCTCCGCCCTGCTCTCGATCCTGCCGAGGACCTCGGTGAGCGTCTCGACGTCACCGGTGAGCAGGCTGTAGGTCTCGGCGTCCGACGGCTTCTGCCTGGCCCGCTTGCCGATCAGCGCCTTGACGCCGTTGCGCGCCTGTTCGAGCCGCTCTGCCACGGCCAGCACGGCGTCGAGCCGCTGCCGGGGGTCGCCCACCTCCTGCTGCTGGACGGCCTGCTTGGCCGTCGCCTCGCCCAGATGCGCGGGCGGTTCGGCGGTGAGCCTCGCGGTGGCCCGATCGAGCGCCTTGACCACGGCGTCGGGGTCGCCGCCCTCGAACCGTCTGGCCGCGGCGTGCGCCCCCAGGTCGGGAAAGCGCAGCGGACGGCGCAGCAGCCGCCGCTGGTGCAGGAGCGCCACCAGCACGCCGGGCAGCTCGCCTCCCGCCAGCGCCGCCGCCAGGGCCCCCGGCAGCTCCGCCTCGTCCGACTCGACCAGGTCGCAGACCAGCTCCAGCAGGTCGCGGGCGGCCCCCTCGTCCAGATGGGCGGCCAGCCGCCTGACGGTGGCCGCCGGATACCCGTAGACGATCCACTGGACGGCCAGGACCACGAACGCCGCCGCGCCGCCCGTCCTGTGGGCGGCCATCCCGGCGAGCAGTTCGAGCTCGGCGGTGAGGGCGTCCCTGGTGCGGCCGCTCGTGTCGCCCCTGAGCCTCGCCTCGGCCTCCAGGTCGTGGATCCCCGACCACCTCGACTCCTCGGAGGTGAGGTCGGCGCCGATGTGGGCGGCCCGCTCCCTGCGCGCGCCCGTGTAGCCCTGCTGCCCCTTCTCCCTAAGATCCAGCCACCTTTCCAGCACGCTCAGGTGCGCCCAGACCCGATGGCTTCCCGGCGCGAGCCTGGCGGCGAGCTCCAGCCAGAGGGCTGCCTGCTCGAACCGCTCGTGCGCCAGGTAGAGGCGGCCCAGGTGGTAGGCATGCTTGGGGTTGTCCACGTCGAGGTGGTGGGCGCGCCGCAGCAGGGCGATCGCCTCGGCGGGAGGCGTGTCGGGGTGCACGCCGAGCCGGAAGCTCGCCTCCACCAGGGCGTCCAGCTCCTCGTCGCTGAGCCGAAACCCCCTGTCGTACTTCCAGGCCAGCTCGTCGGCCACCTGTCTGAGCTCGGCCCTGCCCTGCCTCATGACGCCCCTTCCCCGGGTGGCACCTCATCCGGGGGCAGCACGTCGATGACGGGCACCACGGTGATCCCGCGCGGCCCCGTCATCGCCAGGTGCTCGCCGTCAGGGGAGATCGCCAGCGCTCCCGCTTCCGTGGTGTAGACGACGCGCCCGTCGCGGGCCAGCGCCCGCGTGCCGCCCGGGTAGTCCAGCACGACCGTCTTTCCCCACCGGTCGGCTCCGACGGGCCGCGCGCCCGCCGGAATCCTGAACGCCGCCCTGACGGCGAGCTCGGCGTCGAACCACAGCCCTGTGCCGTCCTCGTGCACGATCACGGTCAGCGACTCCCCCATCCAGGCGCCCGCGATCGGGCCCGATCCCAGCTGGTCCCTGATCATGCGCGGCGGGTCGAGGTCGACCCTGTACACGTGCCGCTCCCCCACCACGACCGCGCAGCCCTCGTGCCCGCGCAACCCCCTGATCAGCGGCTCCACCTCGTGCTCGGCCACGAGGTCGGTCTTGTCGTAGACCGCGAGCCGCCCGTCGTGCCCCGCCACCAGCAGCACCCCCTCGTGGACGGCCAGCGCCTGAACGCCCGCCGGATGCCGCAGGTGCGGCGCGGGCGGCTGGCCCGCAGAGACGGTCCAGATCTGGCCGTTCCACATGCCCGCGTAGAGGGTGTCGCCCTCGAAGGCCAGCGCCCCCGGAACGGTGAGCCCCTTGCCCGGCGCGTCGAACACCGTGGTGGGCGGGGTCAGCACCACCCTGCCCGTCCAGTCGGCCACGGCGAGGCAGGTCGCGCCGGTGGCGGTCAGTCTGGGGCCGGTCCGCAGCTCGACGTGTTCGCTCTGGCCGTACCGGCTGAGCACGAGCGCCTCGTCGGAGCAGACGGCAAGGGCCTGCCCGTCGGGCAGGAACACCGGCTGCCCCCGTACGGCCATGCGGGTGCCGTGGGCCGCGGGCGGGCGCGTGGCCTGCGCCCTGACCTCGAAGGCGTCACTCACGCCCGGCTCGTGGCCCGGCGCCTCGGCGACGAGACGAACCAGCGGGGTGGGGGCGGTGAAGGACAGGTCCGTGAAGGCGGCCACCCCCGCCCTCGCCCTCATGGTCAGCGTGCCGTTGAGCCCCACGCTCGCCGGCTCGGCCCTGATCGTCACCTGCTCGGCGAAGTCGTCGTCGACTCTCACCTCACAGGTGGCGGTGAGGCTGGCGTAGACGGTGCCGGGCGGGCGGCTGACCGCGAGCGCGCGCCTGACCGGCCTGGTGGTGAGCCCGAGCAGGTCACGCAGCCGCTCGGACCAGTCGGGATTGGTGACCGGCAGGTACTGGATGTGGCTCGCCGTGATGGGGATCTCGCTGACCTGCTCGAGCAGCACGGGGATGATCCAGCCCGGCGGCGCGTCGCGCACGTTGAGCGCCTCGGTCAGCTCGTTGCGGCACATGTGCTTGTTGAAGTAGGCCCTGGAGTAGAGCGGCACGAAGAACCTGCTGTGCCTGATGCCCTCTCTCAGCGCCTGCGCCCAGTCGGCCCCCGGCCTGATGCCCTCCTTCGACTCGTCGAGGAAGACGACGGGCGTGCGGTCGTCGCTCGTCCTGTGCCTGCGCAGGTAGTCGCGCAGCTTCTCCGCCTCGCGGTACTCCTCGTGCGCGTAGCTGAGGAAGATGTCCCATCGGTGGCCTGCCATCAGGAGATCTGCCTCTTGATCCGGCGGATGGCCTGGTCGAGGTCGTCCAGGCGTCTGACGGTGTCGGGGTTGGCCGAGGAGCGCACCCCGGGGATCTCAGAGGCGATCGCGTCGAGCTCCTGCGACAGCCGCCAGCGGTCCGGCGGCCGTCCCTCGAACAGGGCGTTGAAGCGCACGACCAGATCCTGCTCGCCGAGCGCCGCCATGGCCTGGCGGATGGCGGCCGTCAGATCGTCGAAGTGCTTCCTGCCGACGTCGGCGTCGCGTGCCCTGCGGCGCACCTTTCCGTCGAGCGCGCTCAGCCGGGCCCTGAGCCGCGAGCCCGGTACCCCTCTCGCCTGCGACATGATCTGCCCGAACTCCTCGCTCAGCTGCGCGAACTCCATGAGCTCGAGCACGTCGATGAGGTTGGTCCGCACGGCCTCGCTGAGCCGTTCGAGCGTGGCCTCGCCGGCGGGGGTGAGCATCCTCTGGTGCAGCCCTGGGACCTCCTCGCCGAGCGCCCGTAGCCGCTGCGCCATCTGGTCCAGGCTCTCGGCGGTGTGCCCCTCGGCTGGAACGTGCTCCAGGATCGCGTTGAACCGCAGGACCAACGGGTTGATCAGCTGCGCCTCCCGCTGGGCCATGATGGCCTGGCGCAGCTCGGCCGCCTGCGCGATCGTGGGATCGCGCAGTGCGATCTCGACCGCCCTGCCGGAGCGGACGGTGTCGCCGCCGCGCAGGTAGAGGCAGAGCGCGTAGAGGAAGTTCATCCAGGGGAAGAGCGGCACGTAGCCGAGCGCGGCCGTCAGCAGCGGCTCCGCCTGCTCCATCCTGCCCTCGTTGAGCAGCGTGAGAGCGATCGAGGCCTCCTGCTCGGCGATCAGGGAGTAGAGGTCCTCCGCCCTGTCGAAGGGCACCTTCGGCGCGGCCAGGCGGCCCGTCGCCGCCAGCTCCGCGAGGTAGTCGTCGAGGTCACGGGCCACGGGCAGGCCGCGCCACCTGGGCTCGAGGCGGCGCAGCTCGGCGAGGGCCCGCTCGTAGCCGCCCGTCTTGAACGCGTCGAGCGCCGCCGCCGCCCTCGGCCGCAGCAGCATGATCCGCAGCCGCCGGGCCAGGGCCTCGACGGGGGCTCTGTCCTGCTCGGCGACGGCCAGGCCGCCCTCGACGACCGCGAGGGCCTCCTCGGCGGCGCCGGTGGAGGCCAGCGAGATGGCCAGCACCTGGTAGCAGGAGCCCTCCTCGGGGGCCAGCTCGATGAACTCGCGCATGCGGGCGGTGGCCGCGCCCCTGTCGGCCTGGGCCAGCGCGGCGAACTCGATCACCTCGGACGGTGTGAGCACCCGCCGCAGCTCGGCACGCAGCTGCCGCACCTGCTCGGCCAGCTCCTCGGCCAGTGGCTCGTCGCGCAGCGGCCTGAGCAGGCGCAGGGCGTGACGCAGGCCGTCACCTCCCTTGCCGTAGTGGCAGCAGGCCGTCAGGTAGCGGCCCTCCTGGTGCCGGGGGGCCAGCTCGAGCAGCTCGTCGAGCAGCTCGAGCGCCAGGTCGTAGGAGCCGCTGGCGACGTTCACCCTGGCGTCCTGGAGCAGCCCCTCCTCCTCCGACTCGATGACCAGGCTCAGGTCGGCCACGGACTGGTCGGCGAGCTTGATGCGCAGCCCCTCGCCCCTGCCCTCCTCGGCCATGCGCCTGCGCAGCTCGCTCACCTTGGAGTCGAGCTCGGCGTTCAGGTCGCTCTCCCTGGTGACGGGGGCGATCTCCACGACGGGCGTGCGCAGCGTCGCTACCGGCTTGATCTCGTGGAGCGTCACGTGGTCCTCGTTTCACATGGGGAGATCGTCGGCGTCGGGGTCGGGCACGTGACCGAGCACGCGTTCGGCCACGTCCCTGCAGAGCTGGTACTCCTGCTCCTGGTCCACCTTGACGAGCAGGAGCAGGACCCTGCCGATGCTGGACTGCTCGAACAGGCGCTGGTCGTCGGGTTGCGGGCGGTGGGTGACCGGCTCGAGCCTGTCGAGCAGGCGCTCACGGTCGAGCCGCCTCCGCCTGGCCGCCGCCGTGGTGCCGCGCAGGGGTTCGAGGGCGGCGCCCGGGTTGAACCTGTCAGCCATGGGGGTCCTCCGGCAGGAGCAGCAGGCCGGTCGCCTTCAGCAACGGGGTCTCGATCTCCCTCAGCTCCCTCTCGCTCTCGTTGAACCCGGTCAGCGCCTGCTGCCTGCGCCCCGACAGGTCCTTGATCTCCGACAGCCTCGGATCGCCTGCCAGGTCACGGACCTTGCCGTAGAGGATCCTGTTGACGCGCACACCCAGCAGGCGCGAGCGGTCGCGCTGCTCCTCCGCGGTGAGGTTCTCGTGCGGGCGCAGGTCGGCGGCGACCGCGGCCGGATCGAGGAACGGCTCCATGAGGCGCCTGATCGCCTCGAGCTCGGCCCTGTGGCGCGCGGGCACCGAGGGGTCGGCGAGGTACTCCTCGACCAGGCCGACGTAGCGGGCCACGGTGCCCTTCTCGTCGGCGAGCTCGCGCTCCTTGTCGACCAGCTCGAGCACCTCGCGCAGGGTGACGCCCTTCGCCGTCGCCACCCCGCGCTCCAGCTCCGCCACCGCCCTGTCGCGCTCGTCCTTGCCGGTGGCGAAGTAGTAGCCGATCAGCCCGCGGATCAGATGCGCGTCGCCGAGGTCGGCGTCGGCCGCCAGCGTCCTTTCCACCCTCGCGTCGAGCTCGCGCGGGTCGGGCGTGCCCTGCTCCCTCCATCGGCGCAGCAGGGAGACGACGTGGAGCAGCGCCGCGTGCGCCCGCAGCGCCACGGCCTCCTCGTCGCCGGCCTTCGCGGGACCGAGCTCGTCGAGGACCTGGCCGAGCCTGCGGTCGAGCTCGTCGAGCGGGCCGCTCTCCCAGTCGCAGGCGATCAGCCCGAGCGTCGCCTCCGCCCGTGAGTCCCGCGCCCGTGACTCGTGCGCCGCTCTGGCGAGCGAGCCCTCGAAGGAGCGTCTGGCGTCCTCGGCCCTGCCGTCGAACAGCGCCTGGACCCCGTTGACCAGCTGCAGGTCCTCGACGTGGGCGGGGATCTGGTCGGTCAGCTCGCCGAGCTCGCGCAGCTGGTCGAAGTAGTGCAGCGCGCCCTCGACCTCCCTGCGCCGCCAGTGCGCGACGGCCTTGTTCAGCGCGGCGATCGCGGCGATGAGCCTGGCCGGTCTGCGCTCCTCCAGCAGCGCCCTGTGCTGCTGGAACAGGTCGAGGACCTTGTCGTGCTGGTCGAGCCTGGCCTGCAGCCACAGATCGAGGTAGGCGGTGTGCCTGTCGTAGCCGTCGGCGGCGACCAGGTCGGCCACGCTGGCCGCGGCGGCGCCGTACATCGCGGGGTCGTAGCGGCCGAGCCTGGCCCTGACGTAGGCCTGGGCGAAGCGGGCGTCGCCGAGGGCGCGCCGCCTGATGCCTCCTGCGACGGCCTGACCGAGCAGCCGGTCGGCGCGGGCGAGGTCGTCGGGGTCGTCGCTGGGCAGCAGGGCCAGCGCCTCGTGCAGCGGGACGCGCCAGCGGTTGGGCTGGACGAGCGCGATGTAACCCACCAGCGCGATCACCAGGACGAGCAGGACGATCGTCGTCATGAGGGCCCCTCACCGAGCAGGAGGCGTTCGACCCCGGCCAGGCGCATGCCGTGGTCGTGGATCTGCCCGGCCGGCAGGTGGCCGCTCTCACGCATCCTGGTCAGGTCGGCCTTGATCCTGGCGACCAGCTCCCTGGCCTCCCTGATCCTGCCGAGGCGCAGGAACGTCTCGACGTAGTCGATCATCAGGTCGAACTGCCACCACATCAGCGTGTCGCCGTCGTGCAGCCAGGTGAAGACGAGTCTGTTGGCCCTGCGCGCGTCGCCCCTGTCGAGAAGGTAGCGGGCCAGGTCGTGAGCGCCTGCCCGCTGCTCGCGCGGGGAAAGCTGGTCGAAGGCGCGCAGGACGCTGTCGTCGAGGCGTCGCGCGAAGGAGGGGTCGACGGCCTCGACCAGCTGGGCCATGACCACCGCCCTGGAGTCGCGCACCAGCGCGAACTGCGCGGCGTAGGCCTCGCGCCTGCGCGGCTCCGCCAGGACGGCCCGCTCCAGCAGCTCCAGGCCCTCGAGCGGGTTGCCGAGCTCGTCGACCGCGATGGCGGCCGCCAGCAGCAGCAGCTCGTAGGAGGGGTCGTCGATGAGGACGGTCCTGGCCAGCTCCATCGCCTCCTTCGCCCTGCCCTGCGCGCGCAGCGCCGCCACGGTCGCGACGGGGTCCATCTCCTCGACGCAGCGTTCGAGCAGGTCGGCCAGGTCGGTGGGCGCCATGGTGGCGCGCGCCGACGGGTCATGGGCGAGCAGGGCGTCGATGGCGGCCAGCGCCTGCCGTACCGCCTCCAGCCTGCGCATCCAGCTCGGTAGCCGGCTCTCGCACCTGTCAGAGGAGTAGAGCGCCGAGCAGGCGGCTCTGGCCATCAGCTCGCCGGGCTCCCAGGAGGGCAGCCTGGCGAAGCAGCGCAGGCTCATGACGGCCAGCGCGTACATGTCCTCGGCCCTGCCGCTGTCGTCGCGAACACCCAGCAGCAGCTGGGGCGCGAGGTAGCAGATCCGCTCAGGCGCCATGAACAGCGCCCGCAGTGACGGCACGCCCCAGCGCGGCACCACCAGCAGCTGCGGGGTCCGATGGGTGAAGGCGATGTCGCTGGGCGTGGGCAGGAAGCCCGCGGCCCGCGCCCACCACCCCGGCACGGCCCGCAGCACCACCGCCATGTCGGTGAGCCTGCGGATGGGATGGGGGCTGGCCAGCGAGTCGGCCAGCGACCAGTCGGCGGCCAGCTCGTAGCAGACCACCTGGAACCACTGCCTGCCGATCTCCTGCTGGTCGCCGGCCAGGTGACGGATGACGGGAGCCACCCCCGGCCTGCGCGGCCTGGCTCTCAGCTCGTGCAGGCCGGCCCTGCCGCCCGCGTCGAGGTGGTCGTTGGGGATCAGCCGGTAGCAGCGCGGGCCGTTCGCCGCGGTGTAGACGGTCCCCCACATGCCCACCCCGACCAGGTGCGAGTCCAGCGCCGCGGCCACGTCCTCATCGTCTGGCATCGAAGGCTTCCTCCAGCCTGTCGCCGAGCTCCTCGAGCACATGCTCGGGGGCGCCCGACCTGATCGCGGAGGCGAAGTCCTCGTAGGCCGCGACCAGGGAGAGCGGCCCCCGCTCCTTGTCGAGGTGGTCGTGGACGCGCCTGACCAGCCGGGTGAACTCCCGTGGCACCTGGCCGAGGTCGAGCGCGGGCTCGTCGTCGTCGACGGGCCGCGGGATGGCGGACGACGGCGCGGGTGTGGGGGCGGCGGCCTGCCTCGGCGTCAGCCTGTCGTGGCCCGAGTAGAGCGCGAGCAGCGCCTGCCTGCGCTCGGCCAGCTCGTTGACCTGGCCGATGCTGGTGCTCTGCTCGAAGGTGGCCTCGTAGTCCCTGCCGGTGTTGACGTGCTTGACCCGCACCTCCAGCAGCCCGTTGATGTCGAGCGCGAACTCGACCTCGAAGTTGTGGTAGCCCTCGGGGCGCGGCTCGATGTCGGACAGGTGGATGGTGCCGACCAGGGTGGTGCCGTCCTCGTAGACGTACTTGCCCTCGCCCTGGTAGATCGCCGCCTCGATGTGCTCGGCCAGTGGCGGGTTGGTGTAGATCTTTTTCTGGCTCGCGGGGATCTTCGCGCCCCTACTGATCAGCGGGTCGAAGCGACCCTCCTGTACGGCCACGCCCAGCGTGTGCTCGGTGATCAGGGTGATCTTGAGCTCGTCCGCCTCGTCGCTGAGCCCGCCCTCCTCGGCTCTCGCCAGGTCGAACTCCTGCGAGGGCTCGAACTTGCGGGCCACGATCGCCGCGCCCCTGGCCACGAGCGTGTCGGGGTTGCCGTCGCTCCTGACGAACTCCTCGTCCTTGTCGAAGTACTCCAGCAGCATCTGGGTGACGCGCGGGATCCTGGTGGAGCCGCCGACCAGCAGCACCGCGTCGACGTCGGCCCTGTCGAGGCCCTTCTGCTCGGCGGCGAAGCGCAGCGCCTCCTCCACCTGCGCGAGCGTCTTGTCGAGGACGGGCCTGGCCAGCGCCTCGAAGGTGGGCCTGTCGAGCGTGAGCGTGACGCCGTCGTCGAGGGACATGGTCGCCTGCTCGCTGAAGGACAGCTCGCGCTTGGCGCCCTCGGCGGCGGCCTTGACCCGCATCGGGTCGCCCGCGCCCCCGCTGTGCTCCATCGCCCACGCGGCGATCGCGTCGTCGATGTCGCCGCCGCCGAGCCGCTGGTCTCCCGCGGTGGCCAGCACCACGATCTCCTCGTCGCGGGTCTCGATGATGGAGACGTCGAACGTGCCGCCGCCGAAGTCGAAGACCAGGTAGATCTGGCGCTCGGCCTCGCCCCTGTCGACGCCGTAACAGATGGCGGCAGCGGTCGGCTCGGGGATGAGCTGGCGGGGATAGAGCCCTGCCAGCAGCGCGGCCTCCTCGGTCGCCTTCTTCTGCCGCTCGGTGAAGTAGGCGGGCACGGTGACGACCGCGTCGCGGATCTGCCCGCCCAGCCTGGTTTCGGCGATCTCCTTCATCCGCATCAGGATCAGCGCGCTGACCTCCTGCGGCCTCAGCCACGCCCCGCCGAAGCGCACCTCGACAGGCTGGCCCACCTCACGCTCGCCCCTGACCCCGAAGGCGTCGAGTGAGGCCTCGGTGAACTCCGCGCCCATCTCGCGCTTGATCTCGATGATGGTCTCGGCGGGAGCGCCCTGCAGGCCGATGGCGTTCTTGGCCTCGTGACCGATGATGACACGCCCGTCTTCGGGCCCGAGCCTGACGACGGAGGGGGTCGCCGCTCCCTGCCTGTCGGCGATGGCGCCGTCATAGATGATCTCCGACTCGAACTCGTCGGCATTGTAGGCCGCGACGGCCGAGTAGGTGGTGCCCAGATCGATGCCGATGACGCGGTGGAGAGCGTCGTCCATGGATCCTCCGTGAGGTCAATCGTCGAGCATGGGGCAGTAGGTGTGATCAGCACTGAAGTCGGCGCGGGTCAGGTCGGAGGGGCGGTAGACCCGCTCGCCTCTGGACTCGAGGAACCTCTCGAGCTCGCGGCGCAGGACGGCCAGCCCGACGGCGCGCTCCTCGAAGACGGGAGCCCAGGTGGACTCCAGCCGCATGAGGGCCAGCGGCGGATGGTCGTCGTCGTGCTCGGCCCGCGCGGCGGCGCTCTCGAGGTTGATCGCGTGGGCCTCGACCATCTCCTGGACCCCTGCGTTGCGCGCCTTCAACCGGGCGTCGAGCCTGGCGGCGGCGGCTCTGATCTCCTCGGCGGTGGCCTCGGGCCCGACTCCCAGCCGGGCGTAGTGGGTGTGGTGGGGCAGCACGAGCGGAAGGGGGAAAAGCGACATGACGCCTTTCGGGGGAGCCGTGGATCTGGAATGCCATTGTTTTGCTCGCCTGTCAGGGCAGCAACCCCCTTCCGGATAAACAAGGGTCCGTGCAGGCCAGAGCGACAATCCGGTGGGCCGAAAATGTATTTTTCGGGCCGATATGACCCTTGTAAGTGAGTGGTTACGAATCTATCGTGGCGCCATGACTTTCGACTCGTTGAATCCGGCCACAGGCGAGGTCGTGGGAACGCATCCCCAGCACGACGCCGAGGCCGTAGGGCTGGCCGTCGCCAGGGCCGAGCAGGCGGCCGCCTGGTGGGCGGAGCTGGGCGCGGGCGAGCGCAGACGCAGGCTCCTCGACTACAAGGCGATCGTCACCCAGAACCTCAGGCCGCTGGCCGAGCTGGTCCACCAGGAGACGGGCAAGCCCAGGGGCGACGCCGTCCTGGAGATCGTCCTGACGATCACGCACCTCGACTGGGCCGCGCGCAACGCCGAGAAGGTGCTGGGCAGGCGCAGGGTCGCCACCGGCCTGATCGGGCTCAACCTGGCCGCGACGCTGGAGTACCTCCCGCTCGGCGTCGTGGGCGTGATCGGCCCGTGGAACTACCCCGTCTTCACCCCGATGGGCTCCATCTCCTACGCGCTGGCCGCGGGCAACGCCGTGGTGTTCAAGCCGAGCGAGCTCACCCCCGGCTGCGGCGTACGGCTGGCGGAGCTGTTCGCCCAGGCCGTGCCCGAGCACCCCGTCCTGCAGACGATCACAGGGCTCGGGGAGACAGGCGCCGCGCTGGCCGGCGACCCGAGGGTGAAGAAGGTCGCGTTCACCGGCTCCACCGCCACCGCCAAGCGGGTGATGGCTGCCTGCGCGCGCAACCTCACCCCGATCGTCGCCGAGTGCGGCGGCAAGGACGCCTTCATCGTCGACGCGGACGCCGACCTCAGGGCCGCGGCCGACGCCTGCCTGTGGGGAGCCTTGTCCAACGCGGGGCAGACGTGCGTGGGCGTGGAGCGCGTCTACGTCGTCGACCAGGTCTACGAGCCGTTCATGCGCGAGCTGAAGGAGCTGGCCTCGACAGTCAAGGCGGGCGAGCACTACGGGCCCATCACCATGCCCGCCCAGCTCGACATCATCAGGCGGCACATCGAGGACGCGGTCAAGACGGGCAAGGCGGTCAAGGGAGGGCCCGAGTCGGTGCGCGCGCCCTACGTCGATCCCGTCATCGTCGAGGACGTCCCCGAGGACTCCGCGGCGGTACGGGAGGAGACCTTCGGCCCGACCATCACCGTGCGCAGGACGAGGGACGCCAAGGAGGCGCTGGAGCTGGCCAACGCCTCCGCCTACGGGCTGGGCGGCACCGTCTTCTCCCGCGACACGCGCGGCGCCATGCGGCTGGCCAGGCTCATGCGCAGCGGGGCGACCGCGATCAACTCGGTCATCTCGTTCGCGGGAGTGCCCTCGCTGCCCTTCGGTGGCGTCGGCGACTCGGGGTTCGGCAGGATCCACGGCGCCGACGGCCTGAGGGAGTTCGCCAGGCCCAAGGCCATCGCCCGCCAGCGCTTCGCCCTGCCGGGAATGAACCTGACATCCTTCTCCCGCGCGCCCGGAGAACTTGAGCGACTGATCAGGATGGTGACCATCTTGCATGGGCGACGTAAGCGCTAATGTAAACACTCTTTCCCGAATGCGATCATCCATCCATAATTGTGGGCTCTGGGGGCTCACGATCATGCGGAACGGGTGGAATGTGAACCGGTCTTACCGGGGAATGTCGGCCGAGCAAAGGCTGGCTGACAGACGAGAGCGGCTGATGGCCGCCGCATACACGCTCTATGCGAAACCAGGATTCGCCGCCACGACCATCGAAAGGCTGTGCACGGAGGCCCGGATCTCCAATCGCGCCTTCTACGAATGTTTCGGCGGCAGGGAGGAGCTACTCCAGGCACTGCACGAACGGTGCGTCGACGAAACCATCGCCGCGGTCTCCAAGGCCCTGCAGGAGGCGCCCCAGGAACTCGACGAGCGCATCAGAGCCGGGATTTCCAGCTATATCGGTTTCGCGACGGCCGACTGGCGGCGAGCGCGCATCATGCACGTCGAAGTGCGCAGGTCAGGCGATGTTCTGACCGCCTCCAGGCAGCGGGCGATAGAGTCCTTCGCCCGCATGGTCGAGGACGTCACGGACAGCTTTCCCGACCCCGCTCCGGTCAATCGGCACCTGCTCGCACTCGGTGTGATAGGAGCGCTCCAGGAGCTACTCATCGAATGGGTACTGGCCGAGGAACCGCCTTCCATCGAGGAACTCGTCGCCGCGGCGGTCCATATCTTCCACAGATCCTTTTCCAACCAGGTGATCACTTAGCGTGATTGCGTGATCGGCTGCACCGGGGGATATTCACACCGCCCGGACGCCGGCCGGACCGGGCGATCAGGCACGGGCGAGGGCAGGGGCGGCTGATCGCACCCTGCCCTCGAATATGGTGTGGCCTCCGGCGCGCTCCCGACCACCGCCGGATGTCACTTTCAGGCCACCGCGGCCGCCGGCACCTCCACGCGCAACACTCGATTCAGCCGAGTCACCGCCAGCACCCGCATGATCCGTGGTGGCACTCCCCGAAGAACGAGACGGCGATCCGCGCTCAACGCGCGACGATGCGTGCCCACGAGCACACCGAGACCAGTGGAGTCGATCATCTCCAGGGTGGAGAGGTCGACGATCAGGTCGCCCTTGCCCGAATCGACCGCGTCGTGCAGATGCGGCCGTATCTCGGCAACGGTCCCCACGTCGAGCCGATGCCCGACATACACCACCTGTGCCCCCGGCTTCCCTCGGACCCGCATGCCACCTCCTCAGGTCACGCCGCCATTAAATCACGCAACGTAGTCATTCACTCTCGCAAGGTGAGAATCAACACACACCAGCCATGAGTACGGTTACCCACTCAGAGCCAACCCATGTCCCTCGCCATCCGAATTGCGGTGATTCGGTTGCTTGCGCCCAACTTCGTGATGGCGCTGGACAGGTAATTTCGCACCGTTCCCTCGGTGAGATGCATGGCCACGGAGATCTCCCCGACCGACAGGCCCGTGGCGGCCAGCTCCAGCGCTCCTCGCTCACGCTCGGTCAGCGGGCTCTCCCCCGCCATCATCGCCGAGGCGGCCATCTCGGGGTCCAGGTAGCGTCCGCCGTCGCGGACCTTCCTGATCGCCGCGGCCAGCTCGCTGGCGGAGGCGTCCTTGGGGATGAAGCCGCGCACCCCCGCCGCCAGCGCCCTGCGCAGGTAGCCGGGCCTGCCGAAACTCGTGAGGATGACGATCGCCTGGCCGGGGAGGGCCTCGGCGACGCTCAGGCCGTCCATGCCCGGCATCTCGATGTCGAGCACGACCACGTCGGGGCTGTGCGCCTCGACCGCGCCCACCACCTGGTCCCCCCTGCCGACCTGGACGACCACCTCGATGTCGGGCTCCAGGCCGAGCAGGGTGGCCAGCGCCTGCCGGATGAGGTGCTCGTCGTCGGCCAGCAATACCTTGATCATGCGGGAATCCTCGCCCTCACCGTGAACTGACCGTCGCTCTGTCCCGCCGTCAGCGCGCCGCCGTGCGCGGCGACCCGCTCGCTCATTCCCGCCAGGCCGCTGCCGGCCGTACCGCTGGGCGGCTTGGGGTGGTCGTTGCTCACGGTCAGCTCGACCCACCCGCCCGTGGAGGCGACCTTGATGCGGCAGCGGGTGGCGGCGCTGTGCCGCAGCACGTTGGTGCTGCTCTCTCGTACCAGCCAGGCCAGCAGCGTGCTCACCTCGTCGCCCAGCGCCGTATCCGGCAGTTCGAGGGCGCAGCTGATGCCCGCCGCCTCCATGACCGCCCTGACGCTGCGCAGCTCCGCGTTGAGGTCGACTGTGCGGTAGCCGCGGACGACCGAGCGGATCTCCTTGAGCGACTCGCGCGCCAGCCGCCTGACCTCCAGCATCTCCTCGGCCGCTGGGCCCGAGGCCAGGCGGGCGGCCAGCTCGCTCTTGACCGCGATGGCCGAGAGGCTGTGGCCCACCACGTCGTGCAGGTCGCGGGAGAAGCGCAGCCGCTCCTCGGTGACCGCCAGCTTGGCCTGGGCGTCCCTGCCCTCGAGCGAAGCCTTGACCACCGTCCAGAACCAGAACTGGAAGCGGTTGAGCCACACCACCATGCTGATCGTCGCGGCGTAGAAGACCACGGCGTGGGGCTGGAAGGCCGCGCACGCCACCGTCGCGATCAGGATCATCAGCGCGGCGGTGAACCTGGAGACGTGCAGACCGGCGAGCGCCCCCCAGGCCAGGGCCGCCATCGCGCCCGCGAACTCGGGCTCGCGGGTCATGATGAAGATCACCAGCGCCAGCACGCCCGTGATGACGACCTCGGTGCGGGCGTGCGTCCCCGTCACGGTGATCCTGGCGGCCCGCCAGTAGACGACGGTGAAGGCGGCGGCCGACGCCCCCGCCACCACCAGCTGCCATGGCGGAGGAGGACCGGGTGCCGTCGCCGTCCAGAACAGGCCCACCCACGGCAGCAGAGCGCCTCCTGCGACACTCCACATGGTGGCTCGCCTGAGGCGCTGGTATTCGGTCCTGCGATCGCTCATGGTGGGAGCCAACCTAGCCGTGCCTGGGATCCCAGCGGAACAGCCACTTCGCCAGCAGCCCCGCGACCACGAGCCAGGCGAGCAGCGCCCCGATCCAGGGCAGCGCCGCCGCCCAGGAGCCACCGCCGTAGCCCATCCGCATCATCTCCACGATCGGCGTCGTGGGCACCAGCCTGACGGCGAAGGGCATCTCCGACAGCGGGATGACGAGCGGGGAGCCCACCAGCGCCACGATCAGCACCGGCAGCACCGCGACCTGGGCCAGCTCGGCGTTCGGCGTGATCCCCGAGAAGGCGGCGGCCAGCAGCCCGAACACCGCCACGCCCAGCACCGCGGCCACCAGCATCATCGGCACGTTCTCCGGCAGACCACCGCCCGTGCGGTCGATCCACACCACCAGCAGCGCCACCTGCAGGACGAAGACCGCCAGCGCCGCCAGGCCGGCCCCGCCGAAGATGGCCACCGCCGAACCCTGGCCTCCGCGCAGCCGCTTGAGCACCAGCTCCTCACGCCGCGCGGTGAAGGAGTTGACGAGGTTCATGAAGACCGCGAAGGCGAGCAGCACCCCCGGCATCCCCGTCAGGATGAACGATTCGCTGCCGCCCTGCGAGAGCATCCAGGCGAACAGCAACGGCAGCAGCAGCACGTTGAAGACGGCCGTGGTGTTGCGGCCGAGCAGCTTCAGATCCATCCTGGCCAGCCGTACGGCGTGCAGCACGTCGGTTCTCATCGCTTGTCCTCCACCACTCGCAGGAAGGCGTCCTCGAGGGTGCCCCTGCGCACCTCGAGCCGCTCCAGGGTCAGTTCCATCTCGTCGGCCCAGGCCAGCAGCGCCCTGAGAGCGGGATGGGCCTCGCCGCGCAGGGTGTAGACGACGTGCCCGCGCTCGGACACGGGAGCCGCGCCGTCCAGGAAGGGCGGCTCGGCCGGACGCGGCAGCCTGAAGGTGATCTGGTCGCCGGTCGTGGCCACGACCTCGTCCACCGTGCCGTAGGTGTGGATCACGCCCTCGTGCATGATGGCGAGCCTGTCGGCCAGGCGCTCGGCCTCCTCCAGGTAGTGCGTGGTGAGCAGCACCGTGGTGCCGCGCTCCTTCAGCCCCCTGATGACCTCCCAGGTGGCCTGCCTGGCCTCGGGGTCCATGCCGGTGGTCGGCTCGTCGAGGAAGAGGACCTCGGGGCGCGAGAGCACCGCGAGGGCGAGGTCCAGCCTGCGCTTCTGACCGCCCGACAGCTGCCTGACCCTGGTCCTGGCCTTGTTGGCCAGCCCCACCAGCTCCAGGACGTCCTCCTTCACGGGCTGACGGCCCGCGTCGGCGCTCATCCCCCGCCAGACGTCGACGGTCTCGGCGACGGTCAGGTCACCGAAGAAGCCCGCCTCCTGCAGCATGATCCCGATGCGCGGGCGCAGCGCCCTGCGCTCCTTCATGGGGTCGAGCCCGAGGACCCTGACCATGCCGTCGCTCGCCCTGGTGAACCCCTCCAGGACCTCCATCGTGGTGGTCTTGCCCGCGCCGTTGGTGCCCAGCAGCGCGAACAGCTCCCCCTGGGGCACCTCGAAGGAGATCCCCCTCACCGCCTCGAAGCTTCCGTAGCGCTGCCGCAACCCCGCGACCTCGATCGCCGGTCCGCCCACCGCCCCGCGCTCCGCGGTGTCCGCCGCCTGTGTCGTCCTCATGCGTCCAAGTTTGCTGTGCGCGCCTTCCCGCCTGTAGTCACCGATATCACCGACCCCGTGTGACGATCACTCCGGTCGCACATGACATCTGTCATGAGGCGGGGAACCGTCTGCGATGCTGGGGTCATGACCCGCGCAGACAAGGACAAGCCGGTCGTCCTCTCCACCATCTACACCCGTACCGGAGACGACGGCACGACCGCGCTCAGCGACCTGAGCCGCACCTCGAAGACCGACCCCAGGCTCGCCGCCTACGCCGACGCCGAGGAGGCCAACGCCGCCATCGGCCTGGCCCTGGCGTACGGCACGCTCGCCCCCGAGATCGTCGAGGTGCTGGGCAGGGTCCAGAACGAGCTGTTCGACCTCGGCGCCGACCTGGCCACCCCCGCCGTCGACACGCCGGAGTTCCCTCCGCTGCGGGTGGAGCCCTCCTATGTCGCCTGGCTGGAGGAGCAGTGCGACCGCTTCAACGCCGAGCTGAACCCGCTGCGCAGCTTCATCCTGCCCGGCGGCGACCCCGCGACGGCCCAGCTGCACGTGGCCAGGGTGACGGTCCGCCGCGCCGAGCGCTCGGCCTGGGCGGCCATGCAGGCCTACAACGACATCAGCCCGCTGCCCGCCACGTACCTCAATCGCCTGTCGGACCTGCTGTTCATCCTGTGCAGGACCGCCCACGACGGCACCGAGATCCTGTGGAAGCCGGGAGGCACGCGATAACGGGAGCGCTCGGACGGCGCGTCAGGCGACGTCCAGATAGGCGCTCGGCGGCGCCGACTCCAGCCAGGCCAGGAAGCCGGTCAACGCGTCCTCCGACATCGCCAGGGAGATCGGCCCGCAGTCGACCGCCCACAGCCCGCCGTCGATGGGACGGCGGGCGGAAACAGTCAGGCCGCGCCTCGCGATAGCGTGGCGCGGCCTGAACAGCACACCCATGAAGGGGATCCAGTGGAGCTCCCCGTCGGCGTAGCGGGCTACTCCGCTGCGCCAGCCGTGGGAGCCGACCTTGATACGACACGGCACGCTCCCGCGGGAACGTGCCAGCGCGAAACCGCGGATCACCAGAAGAGCCGCGACCAGGAGGGCAGCGAGCAGTGCGTCCGTAAGAATCGTCAGCATCGCCGCCCCCGCCGGTTGTGAAAGATCAGACGTCCTCGCCGGCGGCCTGCAGCCGGGCCTTGGCACGCTTGGCCTCGACCGCCGCGTCGGCGTCATCCTGGTTCGCCTCGACCGAGGCCTGAGCCCTGGCCAGAGCGTCGCGGGCAGCCGCGACGTCCACCTCGGAGCCCAGCTCGGCCGCTTCGGCCAGCACGGACACCTCGTTGTCGGCCACGGAGATGAACCCGCCGTGCACCGCGGCCACGAGATCATCCTCGCCGCCGCCGCGCTTCACACGCAGGACCCCGCCCTCGACGAGTACGCCGAGCACCGGTGCGTGTTGAGGCATAATACCGATCTCGCCGTCCACGGTCTTGGCAATCACCATGTCGGCCTCGCCCGACCAGATCTCACGCTCCGGTGAGACGACCCCTACCCGTAGCTTCGCCACTTGTGTAGGTTCCTTTCCGATCTGATGCCGGCATCAGCACACCGTGCTGATGCCGGCACCGAAGGCGATTACTTGGAGAGTTCCTTGGCCTTGGCAACGGCCTGCTCGATGCCGCCGACCATGTAGAACGCCTGCTCGGGCAGGTGGTCGTAGTCACCGGCGCACAGACCCTTGAAGGAGGCGATGGTCTCGTCCAGCGGCACGTTCTCACCCGGCTGACCGGTGAACGCCTCAGCGGCGTACATCGGGTGGGAGAGGAAACGCTCGATGCGACGGGCGCGCTGAACGGTGACCTTGTCCTCTTCGGACAGCTCGTCGATACCGAGGATCGCGATGATGTCCTGGAGCTCGCGGTACTTCTGCAGGATCCGCTTGGTCTCCTGGGCCACCGCGTAGTGCTCGGCGCCCACGATCTGCGGGTCGAGGATGCGGGAGGTGGAGTCGAGCGGGTCCACCGCGGGGTAGATGCCCTTCTCCGAGATCGGCCGCGACAGAACGGTCTGCGCGTCGAGGTGCGCGAACGCGTTGTGCGGGGCCGGGTCGGTGATGTCGTCCGCGGGCACGTAGATCGCCTGCATCGAGGTGATCGAGTGACCACGCGTCGAGGTGATGCGCTCCTGGAGCACACCCATCTCGTCGGCCAGCGTGGGCTGGTAACCCACGGCGGACGGCATACGGCCGAGGAGGGTGGAGACCTCCGAACCGGCCTGCGTGAAGCGGAAGATGTTGTCGATGAACAGAAGCACGTCCTGCTTCTGCACGTCGCGGAAGTACTCCGCCATGGTCAGCGCGGAGAGCGCGACGCGAAGACGCGTGCCCGGCGGCTCGTCCATCTGACCGAAGACGAGAGCGGTGTCCTTGAGGACGTCCGCCTCCTCCATCTCCAGCCAGAGGTCGTTGCCCTCACGGGTACGCTCACCGACGCCCGCGAAGCAGGAGGTGCCACCGAAGTTACGAGCGACTCGGCGGATCATCTCCTGGATCAGAACGGTCTTGCCGACACCGGCGCCACCGAACAGGCCGATCTTCCCACCCTGCACGTACGGCGTGAGCAGGTCGATGACCTTGATGCCGGTGACCAGCATCTCGGTACGCGACTCGAGCTGGTCGAAGGCGGGAGCGGGGCGGTGGATGCCCCACTTCTCGGTGACCTGGAGCGAGGAGGTCGGCACGTCCAGGGACTCACCGAGCGCGTTCCACACGTGGCCCTTGACGACGTCGCCGACCGGCACCGAGATGGGCTGGCCGCTGTCGCTGACCGCCGCACCGCGGACCAGGCCGTCGGTGGGCTGCATGGAGATGGCCCTGACGATGTTGTCGCCGAGGTGCTGGGCGACCTCAAGGGTCAGCGTCTTGGTCTCGCCGCCGAGGGTGACCTCGACGTTGAGGGCGTTGTAGATCTCGGGCATGGCCTCGACGGGGAACTCCACGTCGACGACGGGACCCGTGACGCGAGCCACGCGGCCCGTGCCGGTCGTGGTCTCAACAGTCTCTGCAGTCATTTCACTCTTTCCCCGCTGCGGAGTCAGCCAGCGCGTTGGCGCCACCGACGATCTCGCTGATTTCCTGGGTGATCTCGGCCTGGCGAGCCTGGTTCATCTGCATGGTGAACACGCGGATCAGCTCGTTGGCGTTGTCCGTCGCCGACTTCATGGCCCGGCGACGCGAAGCCTCTTCCGACGCCGCCGCCTGGAGCAGCGCGCTGAAGATGCGCGACTCCACGTAACGCGGCAGCAGCGAGTCGAGGACGTCGCCCGCGGTGGGCTCGAACTCGAAGTACGGCGGAATGGTCTCGGACGCCTGCGCCTCGGACTCCTCGACCTCCAGCGGCAGGACGCGCTTGACCGCGACGTTCTGCGTGAGCATGGAGACGAACTCCGTCGAGACGATGTGGATCTCGTCGATCCCGTTGTCGTCCTTGAACGCGTCGATCAGCGTGTTCGCGATCTCCTTGGCGTCGGCGTAGGCCGGCTTCCTGGAGAACCCGACCCACTGGCCGCCCATCTCCCTCTGACGGAAGGAGTGCCAGGCGACGCCCTTGCGGCCGGTCACGAAGGGCACCACAGTCAGGCCGCGCTCTTCGAGCAAGCCGCGCAGGGCCTCGGCCTCGCGCAGGATGTTCGCGTTGTAGCCACCACAGAAGCCGCTGTCGCTGGTCACGATCAGCACACCGGCGCGAGCCGGCTTCTCCTTGACGACGGTCAGCGGATGGTCGACGGCGCCGGTGTTGCTGACGACGCCCGTGACGGCGCGAGTGATCTCGCGCTCGTACGGCACGGCCGCCTGCATCCGCTGTTGCGCCCTCGCGATCCGTGAGGAGGCGATGAGCTCCTGGGCGCGCGTGATCTTGGCGGTCGACTTGACCGACTTGATCCGCCGCCTCAGCAGCCTTAGCTGGGCACCCATCGGCTACTTCTTCTCTGCCGGGCGGACGACCTTGCGGATCTTCTCCTGGCCGACCTCGTCCGCGCCGAGCGCCGCGACGGGCTCGTCGTGGATGAGCAGCTCGCCGTCGGACGTGGTGAAGCCCTTCTTGAACTCCGTGATGGCGTCCTTGAGGCTGGTCACCGTGTCGTCGGACAGATCCCTGGTCTCACGGATGGCGTCGAAGACGCCCTTGTGACCGCTCTGCAGGTAGTCGAGGAACTCCGCCTCGAACCTGCGCACGTCGCCGACCGGGACCTCGTCGAGTTCGCCGGTGGTGCCGGCCCCAGACCGAGACGACCTGCTTCTCGACGGGGAACGGGGAGTACTGCGGCTGCTTGAGCAGCTCGACCAGGCGCATGCCGCGCTCGAGCTGGGCGCGGGAGGCCGCGTCGAGGTCGGAGGCGAAGGAGGCGAAGGCCTCCAGGTCGCGGTACTGCGACAGCGACAGACGCAGCGTGCCCGCCACCTTCCGCATCGCCTTGACCTGCGCCGAGCCACCGACTCGGGAGACCGACACACCGACGTTGATGGCCGGACGCACACCCGCGTTGAACAGGTCGGTCTCGAGGAAGCACTGGCCGTCGGTGATGGAGATGACGTTGGTGGGGATGAACGCCGAGACGTCGTTGCCCTTGGTCTCGATGATCGGCAGACCGGTCATCGAGCCGCCACCCATGTCGTTCGACAGCTTCGCGCAACGCTCGAGCAGACGCGAGTGCAAGTAGAAGACGTCGCCGGGGAAGGCCTCACGGCCCGGCGGACGACGCAGCAGCAGCGAGACCGCGCGGTAGGCGTCGGCCTGCTTGGTCAGGTCGTCGAAGACGATCAGGACATGCTTGCCCTGGTACATCCAGTGCTGCCCGATGGCAGAGCCGGTGTAGGGGGCGATGTACTTGAAGCCGGCGGCGTCGGAGGCGGGAGCGGCGACGATGGTGGTGTACTCCATCGCGCCCGCCTCCTCCAGGCGAGCCTTGACCTGCGCGATCGTCGAGCCCTTCTGGCCGACGGCGACGTACACGCAGCGAACCTGCTTCTCGGCGTCGCCGGTCAGCCAGTTCTCACGCTGGTTGAGGATGGTGTCGACGGCCAGGGCGGTCTTGCCCGTGCCACGGTCACCGATGATCAGCTGGCGCTGGCCGCGGCCGACGGGCGTCATGGCGTCGATCGCCTTGAGGCCGGTCTGCAGCGGCTCCTTCACCGGCTGACGCTGGACGACACTGGGCGCCTGCAGCTCGAGGGCGCGACGGCCCTCCGCCTCGATGGTGCCCTTGCCGTCGAGCGGGTTGCCCAGGGGGTCGACCACGCGGCCGAGGAAGTTGTCGCCGATCGGCACCGACAGGACCTCGCCGGTCCTGCGGACCGTCTGGCCCTCCTCGATCTTGCTGAAGTCGCCCAGGATGACGACACCGATTTCACGGGTGTCGAGGTTCAGTGCCAGGCCGCGCGTGCCGTCCTCGAACTCGAGCAGCTCGTTCGCCATCGCCGAGGGAAGGCCGGAGACATGGGCGATGCCGTCGCCACAGTCGACGACGGTCCCGATCTCCTCGCGCGCGGCGCCTTCCGGTTCGTACGCCTGGACGAAGCGCTCAAGCGCGTCCCGGATCTCGTCCGGCCGGATCGTAAGCTCCGCCATCTCTTCTCTGTCTCCCTATTCGCCTAGCCGGCCAACCGGCGGCGGACTTCTTCGATTCGTCCCGCGATGGTGGTGTCGATGACCTCGTCGCCGATGCGAACCGAGAAACCACCGAGCACTCGCGGGTCCACCTCGACGTTCACGTGAACGTCACGGCCATAGGAGGTGCGCAGCCACGCACCCAGACGCTGCTTCTGCTCGTCGGTCAGCGCCACAGCGCTGCGGACCACGGCCACCAGTCGCTGACGCTGTGCCGCGACGAGACTGGAATACTGCTCCAGCCCTGTCTCCAGGCTACGTCCTCTTGGGTGCACTGCCAGCTGCGTGATGAGGCGCAGGCTGGAGGCGGCGACCTTTCCGTCGAGCAGACCCGTCAGCAGCCGCTCCTTGCCTTCGGCGGGCGCGGCCGGGTCGGCCAGCGCGCGACGCAGGTCAGGGTTGGCGGCGACGATGCGGCCGAAGCGGAAGAGCTCGTCCTCCACGTCGTCCAGACGCCCTTCGGACTCGGCCTGCGCGGCCGAGGCGACGACGCTGAGCCGCTCGAGCGAGTCGGCGAGGTCTCCGGAGCGCGACCACTTGGCCTCGACCGCCGCGACGACGGTCTCCAGCGCGGCCTCGCTGACCTTGCCTTCGAGCAGCATGCGGGCGACCTGGGCCTTCTGGGCCGCGGGCCGCGCCGGGTCCGACAGGCTCCGGCGCAGTCCGTGCTCACGGTCGAGCAGGTCGGCGACGGAGCTGAGGTCCTCAGCAAGGCGTCCGAAGTCCGCCGATGCCGCGACAGCGTTGAAGCGCTCCTCGACAGCGGCCAGCGAACTCCTGCTCAGACCACGCATCAGCGCACCGCCTGCGCAGAGGAGCTCTCCAGCTCGTCGAGGAACCTGTCGACGGTGCGACGCTGACGCGCCTCGTCCTCGAGGGACTCGCCGACGATGCGGGTGGCGAGGTCGGTCGACAGGCGACCGATCTCGGTGCGCAGCTGGGCGAACGCCTGCTGGCGGTCGGCCTCGATCTGCGCGTGCGCCGCCTCGACGATGCGGCGCGCCTCGGCCTGGGCCTCCTCGCGGAGCTCGGCCTTGATCTGGGCGCCCTGCTCGCGAGCCTCCTCGCGAAGGCGGGACGCCTCGTGCCTGGCCTCGGCCAGCTGGTCGCGGTACTGCTTCAGCAGCACCTGCGCCTCGGCCTGGGCGTCCTCCGCCCTCTTGATGCCGCCCTCGATCGCGTCGGTCCGCTCGGCCAGAGTCTTCTGGATGCGCGGGGTGAGGATCTTACCGACGACGAGGAAGACGACGAAGAACGCGAAGATGCCCACGACCAGCTCGTACACGTGCGGGAGCAGCGGGTTGGCGCCGCCCTCCGCCGCGAGGAGCGAAGCTGCCGTATTCATGGATGCAGCCTTTCGTCAGGGGTACTTCTGGATCGTCAGATGGCCTGGAAGATGAACGGGGCGACCAGACCGATCAGGGCCAGGGCCTCGGTGAGGACGAAGCCGAGCAGCATGTTCTGGCGGATCAGACCGTAGGCCTCGGGCTGACGCGCGATGGCCTGCACGCCCTGACCGAAGATGATGCCGACGCCGATGCCGGGGCCGATGGCGGCGAGACCGTAGCCGATGGCGGTGACGTTGCCGGAGACCTCAGCGAGAAGGCTCATTGCTGTTTTCCTTTACTTGGTCGGCCGGTGATGCGGTGTATCACCGGTCTGGATATACCGGTAGATGGTTCTTAGTGCTCCGGGTGCAGGCTGTTGCCGATGTACATGGCGGCCAGCATCGCGAAGAGGAACGCCTGCAGGAACATGATGAACAACTCGAAGCCGGTCATGATGATCGTCATCAGGACACCGAGCACGCCGATGGGAGCGCCGAGCGGGCTCAGCTGCTCGAACAGGAACCAGAAGCCGACCATGCTGAAGAAGGCGATGAGCATGTGGCCGGCGAACATGTTGGCGAAGAGCCGCACAGCGTGCGTGAAGGGCGCGATGATCATGTTCGAGAGGAACTCGATCGGCGCCAGCAGAACGTAGATGAACTTGGGGAGCCCCGGCGGGAACATCATGTTCTTGAAGTAGCCGCCGACGCCCTGCGTCTTGAAGCCGAGGTAGAGCTTCAGCACGTAGACCGAGACGGCCAGGACGATCGGGAAGGCGATGTGCGAGGCGACGGGGAACTGGGCGACGGGGACGACACCCATCATGTTCCAGACCCAGATCACGAAGAACATGCTGAGCAGCAGGCCCATGAACCGGTCGGCGTCCTTGCCCAGGAAGGGCCGGGCGACCTGGTCGCGCACGAACATGTAGCCGAACTCGGCGACGTTCTGGACGCCCCTGGGCACGATCTTCGGGTTGGAGAAGGCGGCCCACAGGAAGCCCAGCACGATGATCGAGCTGAGGATCGCCAGAAGCACGGGCTTGGTGAACCAGTCGACCCCGGCGATGATCGGGGGGAGTTGGAACAGTTCGTCCGGCGTCGGCGCCTTGAACTGATCAGGGTCGGCGAGGAGCGTCAGCGCGATCACGCGGCGTTCCCTTCAGCGTGGTAGGTGGTCACAACGAGTTCCTTAGGCGGGCGGGACCGCCGCGCGGAGTTAGCGGCCGTGCTTCCGGTAGACCAGGTAGACGGCGAGCACTGTCCCCAGGACGACGCCTATGGGGAAGAACGCGGACGTGTCGAGCCACCGGTCCAGCAACCAGCCAGCACCGCCGTAGAAAACCATCCCGGAGAGCAGGTAGCTGGGAATCGACCACGCGGCGTTGGCGAAGTCGCGGCCGTCGTCCTCGGGCCGGCGTTTCTCTTCGCTCATCGCGCGCCCGACGATAGCAGGCACAGGCAGGACTAGTCATATCGGGCCCCGTTACTTTACCGGGGTTCATGACTTCTTCTCCTGGCCCGGCACAGTGGCCTCGGGGTCGACGTACAGCATCTTGGTCTTGATGAAGGCTCGCACCTCACCGGCGGTCCAGACGATGGTGCCGACCACGACCGTCCACGCGAACGCCTTCGGGTTCCATGCGGTCGTGTCGCCGAAGGCTCGCAGCATCGCCATGATGACCACGACCTTGACGAGATAGCTGACCATGGCGGAGATGGCCATCATCTGGGGAGAGACGCGGGCGGCATAGGACACCGCTACCACGCTGACGCTGAAGAAAACCGCCACGAGGGCGAGTCCGACGACCGCGCCGAGCGCGCCCTTTCCGCCAGCCACCAGGAAGGCCACGATGACAGCGACGGCTCCTACCACGAGGGTGGGCAGCGCGGCGCTCCTGAGGACGCGCACGTCGTTGGCCTGCATCGGTGCTCCAGACAGCTAGTTAACAAGCGAGCGATTGCTACCCCATGAGCCGTGCACCACGGGGGCCCTGCTCGTGAAAGATATCACAAGCTCACGTATGACCGCTTTTACCTGCCATTTCTAGTTCCCGATCAAGAACGCGCGGGAAACACCGGGACAACGGAGGCATCTTCTTTCGCGGGGTACACCTGCTGGAACTCCGCCCTGACGGGCGGCATGGGTCCCGTGGGAGGGCCGTCGTCATCGTCGTCGGGGGTGTCCTTGCGCTTGGCCGCGTGCGCGCCGCCGCGCCCCCTCCACCGGGGCAGCGAGAAGAGCACCAGGACGGCCAGCGCGATCACGATCACGATCGGGAAGTACACGACCGGCACGCCGCTCACCGACATGCCGACGAGGCCGAGCGCGAACCCCGACGTCCACGCGTACATGATGAGCACGGTGCGCCGGTGGGAGTGGCCGATGTCGAGCAGGCGGTGGTGCAGGTGGCCGCGGTCGGGCGCGAACGGCGACAGACCCATCGAGGTGCGCCTGACGACCGCGCTGATGAGGTCGATGAGCGGAAGCACCATCACCGCGGCGGGCAGCAGGATCGGCATCAGCGCGCCGAACCTGTTCATGCCCTCGATCACCTCCGAGTCGACGGGCGTCACCGTGACCAGCGAGGAGGCCAGGACCAGGCCCAGCAGCATCGCGCCCGTGTCGCCCATGAAGATCTTGGCGGGGTGGAAGTTGTGCGGCAGGAAGCCCAGGCACATGCCGATGAGCACGGCGGTGATGGCCGCGGTGGTATTGATCCTGTTGAGCTCGATGTTCTGGTCGAGGAAGATCGCGTAGACCCAGGTGGCGGCCGCGGCGATGCCCACGATGCCCGCGGCGAGGCCGTCGAGGCCGTCGACGAAGTTGACGGCGTTGATGGCGACGACCACGACCAGGATCGTGATGACCGCGGACAGGTCGGGCGGCAGGCTGATCGTCTCGCCGTTCACCCACGGCACCCATGGCAGGGCCAGCCCGAAGTAGACCAGCACTCCCGCCGCGCCGATCTGGCCGCCCAGCTTGATGAAGGGGTCCATGCCCCACCAGTCGTCGAGGAAGCCGGTCAGCGTGATGAGGCCGCCCGCGGCGATCAGCGCGATCACCGTCTGGTCCTGGCCCAGCACCTCGCCCGTCTTGTCGAGCTGGGTGGCGGCCAGCAGGCCCGCCACGAGCCCGCCGTACATCGCGAGCCCGCCCAGGCGCGGGGTCGGGACGGTGTGCACGTCGCGATCTCGCACCTCGGGCATGGCTCCGATGCGGATGGCGAACCGCCGGACCAGCGGGACCAGCAGGTACGTCACCGCCGCCGCTACCAGTGCCATGAAGAGGTATTCGCGCACGGACCTAGTTTCCCGGATGCATCGGCCAGCTGTGACCGGAAATCGACACAGATCACCTTATAATTCACTGAGATAAGGCTGATGTTTCGCCACCAGCTCGGACACCCTTTCCCGCACTTCATCCGCAGTTTCTGGATATCTCACGGCGCGCGAGACCAGCGTGCCCACCTCTCTGAGCTCCTCCACCCCCATCCCCTGAGTCGTGACGCAGGGGGTCCCCACGCGCAGCCCCGAGGTGATCGCGGGCGGCTCGGGGTCGTAGGGGATGGCGTTGCGGTTGAGCGTGATGCCCGCCGCGGCGCAGCGCCGTTCGGCCTCGGCCCCCGTTACGCCGAGAGCGCGCAGGTCGATCAGCGCGAGGTGCGTGTCGGTGCCGCCGGACACGGGACGCATCCCCTCCAGCGCTTCGCACAGGGTTCTCGCGTTCTCGACGACCCTTCGCCCGTAGTCGGCGAACTCGGGACGCATCGCCTCACCGAACGCGACGGCCTTCGCCGCGATGGCGTGCATGAGCGGACCGCCCTGCACGAAGGGGAAGACCGCCCTGTCGACCTTCGCGGCCAGCTCGGCCGTGCACAGGATGCCGCCGCCGCGCGGCCCGCGCAGCGCCTTGTGCGTGGTGAACGTGACCACGTCCGCGTACGGCACCGCCGAGGGGATCGTGCCCGCCGCCATGAGGCCGATGGTGTGCGCGACGTCGGCCATCAGCCACGCGCCCACCTCGTCGGCGATGCCCCTGAAGATGCCGAAGTCGATCAGGCGTGGGTAGGCCGTCGCGCCGCACACGATCAGCTTCGGCCTGCGCCTGCGCGCCAGGTCGCGCACCTCGTCGTAGTCGATCAACTCGGTGTCGCGCCGTACGCCGTAGGACACCACGTCGAACCAGCGGCCGGAGAAGTTCACCTTCGAGCCGTGGGTGAGGTGCCCGCCGTGCGGCAGCGCCATGGCCAGCATCGTGTCGCCGGGCTGGAGCAGCGCGGCGTAGGCGGCCAGGTTGGCGCTGGCCCCCGAGTGCGGCTGCACGTTGGCGTGGTCTGCTCCGAACAGCGTGGTCGCCCGCCGCACCGCGAGCCGTTCGGCCCTGTCCACGACCTCGCAGCCACCGTAGTAGCGCCTGCCGGGGTAGCCCTCGGCGTACTTGTTGGTCAGCGTCGAGCCCAACGCGGCCAGGACGGCGGGCGAGGTGAAGTTCTCGCTCGCGATCAGCTGCAGGCCGCCGCGTACCCGATCGACCTCGTCGAGCAGCACCTGCGCGATCTCGGGATCCTCACGCTGGAGGGCCCCGAAATCCGGGCCGTAGTACATCCATCCACTGTAGGCACGAATGCTCCGTTTTCCCACAAGGCGGGGATCAGGAGAAGGCGTGTGGCGCCCCAGCGGAGGCGGGCACCCAGCGCGGGGTGTCGGCGGCCTGGTCGCTGATGGCCGTCAGCACCGCCTGCCGGTACAGCCCCAGCCTGTTACGCCACTCGGCCAGGTCCTCCACGTAACGCGACCCGACGGGGGCCTCCCACGTCTGCGGGCTGCGAGCCAGCTGGTAGGCCTTGTCCAGGCTGGCCGTCAGCGTCTCCAGCATGGGCAGCACGGTCTGCCAGGCGGTGACCAGGCGCTGGTAGTCGGGGTTGAACTCCCACACTCTCGGCTGGCCGTCCAGGGGGCTTCCCGAGGTGGTCACGGGCGGCTGCTCGCCTGGCTGGCGCGGTTGCGGGGCCGGTGGGTCGACGTACATGCGCACTCCCTCTCAGCTGCCGGGCGGGACGGTGGGACGGCCCGGCGCGCCGGGCTCCACGCGCCCCGGCTCGCCGTCGGGCCCGAAGTCCTTCGGCACCCACTCGCCCTTGCCCCACTCCCCAGGCGGCACCTCGACGCTCGGCATCTCCATCGGCCCGATGTCGCTCGCGTTGTCCACCAACGACCTCAACGCCGCATCCGACGGCGGCCTGGCATCCACCGACACCACATCCCCGCCATCTTCGGCCCTGCCTGAGGCGGCAGCCGTCGCGTCACTCGCCCGCGTCGGCTCCGGAGGCGACGCCGACCCGGCAGAGGACGCCGACTCGGACTGCTGTCCCGCGGCGGGGCCTTCGTAGACCGCCCCCCTGGCCGAGGTGGAATCACCACCACCCGACGCCTGGGACGCGGCACCACCAGGATCCACCGAACCCGCGGCGCCATCAGGACCGAAATCCTTCGGCACCCACTCACCCCTGCCCCACTCCCCAGGCGGCACCTCGACGCTCGGCATCTCCATCGGCCCGATGTCGCTCGCGTTGTCCACCAACGACCTCAACGCCGCATCCGACGGCGGCCTGGCATCCACCGACACCACATCCCCGCCATCATCGGCCCGGCCCGAGGCGGCGCCCGTCGTGGCACTCGCCTCCGAGCGCTCCGGAGGCGACGCCGACCCGGCAGAGGACGTCGGCTCGGCAGAGGACGCCGACTCGGACTGCTGTCCCGCGGCGGGGCCTTCGTAGACCGCCCCCCTGGCCGAGGTGGAATCACCACCACCCGACGCCTGGGACGCAGCACCACCAGGATCCACCGAACCCGCGGCGCCATCAGGACCGAAATCCTTCGGCACCCACTCACCCCTGCCCCACTCCCCAGGCGGCACCTCGACGCTCGGCATCTCCATCGGCCCGATGTCGCTCGCGTTGTCCACCAACGACCTCAACGCCGCATCCGACGGCGGCCTGGCATCCACCGACACCACATCGCCGCCATCATCGGCCCACCCGCCGCTCGCGGTGGCACCGGTGGTCGCGCCGCTCGTTCCCTCCTGCGGCTGGACGGCCTGCGTCAACGGAGACTCCACCGGCGGCTGCACGGCCGGCGTCAGCGAGGTGTCGACCGGGGGTTGGACGGCCGGCGTCAACGGAGCCGACGGACCGTTCGACGGCGGCTGCACCGCCGGCGTCAGCGAGGTGTCCACCGGAGGTTGGACGGCCGGCGTCAACGGAGCCGACGGACCGTTCGACGGCGGCTGCACCGCCGGCGTCAGCGAGGTGTCCACCGGAGGTTGGACGGCCGGCGTCAACGGAGCCGACGGACCGTTCGACGGCGGCTGCACCGCCGGCGTCAGCGAGGTGTCCAGCGGTTGGACGGCCGGTGCCAGGGGGGCCGCCGAGCCTTCCATGGAGGGGAGGTCGGTGGGTCGCACCGCTTCGACGTCGTCCAGGAGATCGGCGATCTCGCGGGCGGTGGGCGGGTCGAGGGGGATCTGCAGGACCTTGACCCCGTCCACCTCCACGACCTGCGGCTTGCCCGCGTCGCTCTGGTCGATGTCGTCGGGGTGGTCCTTCGCAGGGGTGTCGAGGATGTCCTGGCCAGGCGTGCCGGGTTCGGTGCCCCTGTCGTGGCGGCTGTCCCTGTCGCCGTCCTTGGGCTGGTCGGTGGCGCTCGGGACGTCCCCGACGCGGGAGTCCGGCTGCGGCGTCGGCCTCGGCTCGGGCGTCTCCCCCGTCTTCGGGGCGGTCTCGTCGGGCGCGTCCCTCGGCGTCGACTCACTCTTCGGCGCGGGCTCAGGATCCTTCTTGGGCGCCGGCTCCGCAGGTGCGGGGTCTCGCTTGGACTCCGGCTCGGCAGGCGCGGGATCCTGTTTCGGCTCGGGCTGCGCAGGCGCCGGGTCCTTCCTGGACTCGGGTTCTGGAGGTGTGGGGTCTTTCCTGGGCACAGGCTCTGTTGGAGCCGGATCCTTCTTGGACTCCGGATCCGCGGGCGTCGGATCCCTCTTGGACTCCGGCTCCGGAGGTGTGGGGTCCTTCCTGGGGGCGGGGTCGGAGGAGGAGGGAGGGTCGTTCGGGGTCGTGGTCTCGCGAGGGTTGGCCGTCCTGGAGGCGCGATCGTCCTCGCGCGGCTCCTTGGAGTCCTTCGGCGCGGGATCCTTCGTCTCACCCGAGGCGGGTGTGCCGTTCGGGGAGATGTCCTTGGCCTGCTCCCCCACCCGTGGCGCGGCCTCCTTCTTCTCCAGCAGCGCCAGCCGCCCCGTGACGTCGCGCGCCATCTCCTCGCACGCGTCGGCCACCTGGGAGGGCCGGTGCGTCACCGGCGTGGCCAGGCCCGCGCTCCGCGTGGCCTGGGCGACCCTGCTCTCCAGCGAACGCATCTGGACGGCGGCCCGTCGCACCTCGGCCAGCAGGTCACGCACCAGTGTCGGATCCATACCGTCGAACGAGCCCATGGGCCTCACGGTAGGTGGCGTGCGCGGCCGTCCGCTTCAGGGATAAACAGACGGCATCAATCAGTCGGTGGCGACGTAACCCACGACGCCGCGCAGCTTCTCCACCGAGATGGCGCCCTTCCTGAGCAGCCGGGGCACGGCCGCGGTCAGGTCGAGGATCGAGGACGGCGTGTCGTCGGCGCAGGGCCCGCCGTCGAGGTAGACGGCGATCGAGTCGCCGAGCTGCTCCTCGGCGTTCTGCGCCGTGGTCGCGGCGGGCGCGCCCGAACGGTTGGCGCTGGAGACCGCCATCGGGCCCGTCTCCTTGAGCAGGTCGAGCGCCACGGGGTGCAGCGGCATGCGCAGGGCGACCGTGCCCTTGGTGTCGCCGAGGTCCCACGAGAGCGACCTGTTCGCCTTGCACACGATCGTCAGAGGGCCGGGCCAGAAGGCGTCGATGAGGTCCTGGCCGTACGCGCCGAGGTCCTCGACCAGGGCGTTGGCCGCGCGTACGGTGCCCACCAGCACCGGCGGCGGCATGTCGCGCCCACGGCCCTTGGCGTCCAGCAGCGCGGTCACCGCCGACGGGGTGAAGGCGTCGGCGCCGATGCCGTAGACGGTGTCCGTCGGCAGCACCACCAGCTCGCCCTTGCGCACGGCAGAAGCCGCGTCGATCAGCCCCGCGGCCTTCTGCTCGGCATCTGCGCAGTCATAACGTCGTCCCACGGCGAGCAATCCTATTCCTGGCCGAACTTGGCGGTGACGAAGCGGTCCCTTCGGGTGAGGTCCTGGCGCAGACGTGCGTCGCGCCAGCCCTTGTCCTCGGGGAAGAGACGGTAGACCGACTGCCCCTGCTCGTCGGCGTGCTCGACGGCCACCCAGCCGCCCGGCCTGAGCAGTCGGCGGGCCGTGCGCTCGACGGCCCTGACCTCGTTGAGCCCGTCGGCGCCGCTGCCGTACAACGCCCGTGAGGGGTCGTAGTCGCGCACCTCGGGATCGCGCGGGATGGCGCCTGGCGGGATGTAGGGCGGGTTGGAGATGACGAGGTCGACCTTGCCGTTGAGCTCGGGAAGCGCGTCGGCGAGGTCTTCTGGGTGCAGGTGGACACGGCCCTGGCCGTGCTCGGCGATGTTGCGCTTGGCCCAGCCGTACGCGTCGGGGTCGACCTCCACCGCGTGCACCTGGGCGAGCGCGACCTCCTGCGCGATCGACAGCGCGATGGCGCCCGAACCGGTGCCGAGGTCGACGACCAGGGGTTCGGCGACGTCCATCTCGCGCAGCCGCTCGATGGCCCAGCCGGCGACCACCTCGGTCTCGGGGCGTGGCACGAACACACCCGGGCCCACCGCGAGTTCCAGATAGCGGAAGTAGGCGTGTCCCGTGATGTGCTGCAGCGGCTCGCGGGCCTCACGCCTGGCGACGCCCTCCCAGAAGAGGGCGTCGAAGTCGGCGTCCTTGACCGTGTGGAGCTCGCTTCTGCGCACGCCGTGGACGAACGCCGCGATCTCCTCCGCGTCGGTGCGCGGGGACGGCACTCCGGCCTCGGCGAGCCGGGCGGTTGCGAGAGCGATCTCGTCCAGCAGGAATGTCATGAGTGTTGTGCGAGCTTCTCCGCCATTTCGGCGTCGATGAGGGCCTGGGTGACTGCGCTCAGTTCTCCGTCGAGCACCTGGTCGAGGTTATACGCCTTGAAGCCGACGCGGTGGTCGGAGATGCGGTTCTCCGGGAAGTTGTAAGTCCTGATGCGCTCAGAACGGTCCATCGTACGCACCTGGGACTTGCGCTCGGCCTGCGCCGCGGCCTCCGCCTGCTCCTGCGCCACGGCCAGCAGCCTGGCGCGCAGGATGCGCATCGCCGACTCCTTGTTCTGGAGCTGGCTCTTCTCGTTCTGGCAGGAGACGACCACGCCGGTCGGCAGGTGGGTGATGCGGACCGCCGAGTCGGTGGTGTTGACGCTCTGCCCGCCGGGGCCCGAGCTCCGGTAGACGTCGATGCGCAGCTCGTTGGGGTCGATGTTGACCTCGACCTCTTCGGCCTCGGGATAGACCAGCACACCGGTGGCGCTGGTGTGGATGCGGCCCTGCGACTCGGTGACGGGCACCCGCTGCACGCGGTGGACGCCGCCCTCGTACTTCAGCCTGGACCAGACGCCTTCTTCGCCCTTGGCCTTGATGGCGACGGTGACGTCCTTGTAGCCGCCGAGGTCGGAGTGCTGGGCGTCGATGATCTCGGTCTTCCAGCCGAGGCGCTCGGCGTAGCGCAGGTACATCCGCAGCAGGTCGCCCGCGAACAGCGCGGACTCCTCGCCGCCCTCACCCTGCTTGATCTCCATGATGATGTCCTTGTCATCATTGGGGTCTCGCGGGATGAGCAGATGCTTGAGCTTCTCCTCCAGCTTGGGGATGCGCTCCTCGAGCTGGACGGCCTCCTCGGCGAAGCCCTCGTCCTCGGCGGCGAGCTCCTTGGCGGCGGTGAGGTCGCTTCTGACGCCCTCGAGCTCGCGGTAGGTGCCGACGATGGGGGTCAGCTGGCGGTAACGCCTGCCGAGCGTGCGGGCCTTGTTCTGGTCTGCGTGCACGGCGGGGTCCGCGAGCTGCTGCTCCAGCTCGGCGTACTCACTGAGTAGTTCGTCGAGATTCACCGTGCGTCCTTCTTCCGCTTTGTCGCCGCCTCTTCACCAAGAACGCCGACCCGGGCGCGCGCATGCGCGTCTCCGGGCCGGCGTCAGGGAAGCTACTTGCTGGCCTTCTTGCCGAAGCGCTGCTCGAAGCGCGCCACGCGACCGCCGGTGTCGAGGATCTTCTGCTTGCCCGTGTAGAACGGGTGGCAGGCGGAGCACACGTCGGCGTGGATGGAGCCGTTCTTCGCGGTGCTACGCGTGGTGAAGGTGTTGCCGCAGGTGCAGGTCACCTGGGTCACGTTGTACTCGGGGTGGATGTCGCGCTTCATTGCAAGTCCTTTCGGGGTGCGGTCGCCGGGTCGCTCGTACGGCTTGCGCGCTGACACACTGAGTGATTTCGCGCGCGGCGGGAACCGGTACCGCTTTCGGTTCAGCTACCAGTGTGCCAGATCCTTCAACCATCCCAGGCCACAGGTCATTCCACGCGATCCGATGGACGGCTCGAATCAGCCCCAGTAGTCTCAAACGTCCAATCCGTAACTTTTCTCACATATACACCGATGCAAGGGGCCCCATCACATGAAGAAAAGGATGCGGTTGCTGCTGGCGACCGCAACGGGGGTGGCTGTGCTCGTCGGGGGCGCCAGCCTCTCCTCGGCCAGCGCATCCGTGTCGCAGGCGGCGTACGTGGCCGCCGACGACATCACGAACGTCTCCATGAGCGGCAGCGCCTACGTGCCCGCGGACAAGGAGATCGAGGTCGGCTTCACCTTCGCGGTGGCCAACCCGCTCGGCACCGGCGACGGGCCGACCACGGACGCCGACAAGGTCGCGGTCACCTCCGCCGATATCACCCCGCCCGGCAAGAGCGCGAAGGCGGTGTCGCTCACCTACACCGCGCCCGCCAACCTCACCGATGCGACGCAGAAGCGCCCGGCGTCCGCTTCGGGCAGCGGCAAGTTCACCATCACCAAGGACGACCCGTCCGGTGACTGGACCTTGAAGATCGTGACCTCCCGCGGCACGAACAGCTTCACCGTCAAGGTGGCAGGCAAGCAGGGCATCACCGGCGCCTCGGTCAACCCGAACCCGGTCAACCTGGTCAAGGGTCAGGAGGTCAAGGTCACCGTCCAGGCGGCGGTGAAGGACGCCTCCCTCGTCAGCGCCAAGATGACGAGCGACACCACCTCCGAGTACTACGACCTCGGCAGCCTCGAGCTCGGCACGGACGGCTACTACACCGGCACCGTCTACTTCACCGACGACAGCGCGCCGGGCGAGTGGACGCTGGAGATCTCCGCGAACCGCGGCGGCGAGACGCTCAAGGGCGTCGGCGCGTTCACGGTGAACGCGCCGAGCGGCGGCGCCTCGAAGAAGGCCAAGTCGAAGGTCACGCTGGGCGCGCCCGCCAAGAGCAAGGTCAGCAAGGCCTTCAAGCTGTACGGCAAGGTCTACCGCGGCTCCAAGGCGTACGCGGGCAAGATCGTGGAGGTGTACTTCAAGAAGAAGGGCACCACGAAGTACAAGTTCATGGGCTTCGCCAAGGCCAGCTCGACCGGCAAGTACTCCAAGGCGGTCAAGCAGCGCTACGACGGCTACTGGCGCGTCAAGGTCCCCGCCACCAGCAAGACCTACGGCTCCTGGTCCAGCCAGAAGTTCGTGGACGTGAAGTAACACCCTCTGGTTGAACCGATGGCCCGCTCCTCGAAGGAGCGGGCCATTCGTCTTTGGACGGCTCGCGAAGACGGGCCGCTGGGAATCCCCCACGGCCACGTGTCCCGGATCGAGGCCGGTGACCTGGAGTCGACGAGCCGGTACCACCTGAGCCGCCGGCGAGGACCAGGTGAGGGCGTGGGGCGCCAGGCCCTCACCGGGCGAGCCCAGGGGACCGTGCCGTCGTGGGGACGTCCCCATACGACACGGTCCCGGCCCCAGGAATCGGGGCCGGGACCGTGCGGGTGGTGCTGTCAGTCGCGTTCGGAGCTGACCGTGGTCTTCTGGACCTGGAGGAGGAACTCCGCGTTGGACTTCGTCTCCTTCATCTTCTCCAGAAGCAGCTCCAGGGCCTGCTGCATGTCCAGCGCGTGGAGGACCCTGCGCAGCTTCCAGGTGATCTGGAGCTCGTCCTTGCCCATGAGGATCTCTTCCTTACGGGTGCCGGACGCGTCGACGTCCACCGCGGGGAAGATGCGCTTGTCGGCCAGGGAGCGGTTGAGCTTGAGCTCCGCGTTGCCGGTGCCCTTGAACTCCTCGAAGATGACCTCGTCCATCTTGGACCCGGTCTCGACCAGGGCCGTGGCGAGGATCGTCAGCGAGCCGCCGTTCTCGATGTTGCGCGCGGCGCCGAAGAAACGCTTCGGCGGGTAGAGCGCGGTCGAGTCGACACCACCGGACAGGATGCGTCCGGACGCCGGGGCCGCCAGGTTGTAGGCGCGGCCGAGACGGGTGATGGAGTCGAGCAGGACGACCACGTCGTGGCCCAGCTCCACCAGACGCTTGGCGCGCTCGATGGCGAGCTCGGCGACGGTGGTGTGGTCCTCGGCGGGACGGTCGAAGGTCGAGTGGATGACCTCGCCCTTGACCGAGCGCTGCATGTCGGTGACCTCTTCGGGCCGCTCGTCCACGAGCACGACCATCAGGTGGCACTCGGGGTTGTTGCGGGTGATCGCGTTGGCGATCGACTGCAGCACCATCGTCTTACCGGCCTTGGGCGGGGAGACGATGAGGCCGCGCTGGCCCTTGCCGATCGGGGCCACGAGGTCGATGATCCTCGTGGTCAGGATGTTGGGCTCGGTCTCCAGGCGCAGCCGCTCCTGCGGGTAGAGCGGGGTCAGCTTGTTGAAGTCGGGCCTGTTGCGGGCCTGCTCCGGGTCCATGCCGTTGACGGTGTCGAGGCGGACCAGGGCGTTGAACTTCTCCCTGCGCTCGCCGTCGCGCGGCTGGCGGACGGCGCCGGTGATGACGTCGCCCTTGCGCAGGCCGTTGCGGCGGATCTGGGCCAGCGACACGTAGACGTCGTTGGAGCCGGGCAGGTAGCCGCTGGTCCTGACGAACGCGTAGTTGTCGAGGATGTCCAGGATGCCGGCGATCGGGATGAGCACGTCGTCGTCGCTGACCACGGGCTCGTTGCTGTCGAAGCGGTCACGGCCGCGGCCGCGGTTGCGCTCCCTGAACCTGCCGCGCCTGCCGCGCCCGCGCTCGTCGTCGTCGCCACCGCCGCGCGGGTCCTGGCCGCGGTCGGGACCACGGTCCTGACCACGGTCGGCGCCACGGTCAGCGCCACGGTCAGCGCCGCGGTCCTGGCCACGGTCACGGTCGGCGCCGCGGTCACGGTCCTGGACGCGCTCACGGTCCTGAGCACGGTCCTGGACGCGGTCGCCGCGGTCGCGGGTGCGCTCGGCGTCGGTGCGCTGCGGCTGCTGCTCGGAGCGCTCGCCGCGCTCCTGGCGGTCGCTGCCGCGCTCCTGGCGCTCGCCACGCTCGCCGCGCTCGCGGCGGCTGCGGCGCTCACCACGGTCGCGACGGCTCTCGCCACGGTCGCGGCCGTCGGCCTGGTTGTCGTTCTGCTGCTGCTCCACGACGGGCTGCTGCTGCTCCACGACCGGTGCGGCAGCCGCCGCGACAGGCTCGGGAGCCGCGACGGGCTCGGGGGTGGCGACAGTCTCTGCGGCCGCGGCGGGGCGGGAACGTTCCCGACGGCTGCGGGCGGGGCGCTCGGCCACGGCCGGGGCCTCCGCGACGGCGGGGGCGGCGGGCGCCTCCGCGGCGGGGGCGGCGGGGGCGCTGTCACCGGCGCCGACTCCCTGCTTCTCCTGGATACGCGCGATGAGCTCGCTCTTGCGCATCCGCCCGGTCCCGCTGATGCCCAGCTCGGCGGCAATCTTCTGCAGCTCGGGCAGCACCTTCGCGGACAGTCCGGTGCCGGAGCGACGCGCGCGAGGCTTGGCCGCGGCGCGGGTGGGGGTGTCGCCGGACGCGCTCGCGGACGAGCCGGAAGCGTCGGAGAGGAGTTCGGTGGTGTCGCTCAACTAAGGGTCCTTCCCAGGGGTCGGGCGTCGGCCATGATCAGCCGATCGTCCCGGAGGTGCTGTCGATCCGGCGGGACAGACCGGGTCGGGGTGCACTTTGCGATCTTCGGCCGCCGCGCAGGACGGCCGCCACGGTTGGGGAGGGGTTCGTCCAGGTCGCCACAGGACGGTGGCGCGTGGAGGGGACCCCCCAGATTGCTGTCGCCAGCCAGATGTCGAAGTGGTTCGAACGCGCACTTCCCCGGATTCGCCGCCTCGCGTCGCGCCGACCGGGTGTGGGCCAACCGGAGCGAACGGATTCGGGGAGACAGCCGCGCTGCTCACGCCTCGCGACGTGAAGCATGATGCAACGATGTGTGGCTGACAAGCACGCACCCAACAAGGGGGCATCTGGTGCGGCTATCAGCCTAACATCACCAGCGCACACGGCTATTCCCTGAAGGTCTAAGAGGCATCAGCGTGTCTCGGAGACTGAACGGTCGCACCATCCTGGTCGACGTCCATTAGCTGGATATGCCAGTCATTACCCACTTCTGGCGCGATCAAATCCTGCGCATCCGGTGTCGAAAACGCAAGGATCGTGGGACCCGCTCCCGAGACGACGGCGGGCACGCCCATGGCACGAAGCCGTTCTACCAGATCCGCCGTCCGCCGCATGGCAGGCGCGCGATAGTGCTGGTGGAGACGGTCTTCCGTGCCTGCGAGCAGCAGTTCACGGTCGGGACGCTGGGTCAACGCGGCGATCAGCAACGCTGCCCGCCCCGCGTTGAAGGAGGCGTCCTTGTGAGGCACTTCCTTCGGTAGAAGCCCCCGCGCGGTCTCGGTGGACAGTCGCGTAGCGGGTATGAGCGCGACCGGCCTGATGCTCGCGTCGGGAACCAGTTTCACCATACGCGCGGTACCGAACTGGTCGGTCCACGCCACGGTCAGTCCTCCGGCGAGACAGGGGGCGACGTTGTCGGGATGCCCCTCCATCTCGGTGGCGAGCGCGAAGACCTCGTCGTCGGTGAGCTCTTTTGTTCGCTCAGAGCCGAGCGCCGCCTGCCCGTCCGCGCCGTCCTGACCCGCCAGCGGCGTGTACGGCAGGCGCGCCAGAGCACGGGCGGCGAGGATCCCCGCGCAGATGGCGGCCGAGGAGGACCCCAGGCCGCGCGCGTGCGGGATCCTGTTGCGGCAGCGCAGCCGGATTCCCGCGGGTTGCGGGGCGTTCATCCGGTCGAAGGTCCTGCGCATCGCCCGCACGACGAGGTGCTCGTCGCCGAGTTCGAGCTCTCCGGCGCCCTCGCCCTCGACCGTCACCTCGACCCGCGAAGCGCCGCCCTCCGGCGTGAACAGCTCCGCCTCGACCTCGTCGTGGAAGGCCAGCGCGAGGCCGAGGGAGTCGAATCCGGGGCCCAGGTTGGCGGAGGTCGCCGGAACCCGGACGACGACCGTGCTGTCGGTCATGCAGCTCCTCGGGTAAGGACGCGCCGTGACGGCGGGAACCGGAGTCCTGCTGGGCGCGCGCCCCCGCGAGAGGGCGCGCGGCGGACACGGGGGCCCTTCGCGGCTTGCCGTACGAGATGTGGTCTCAAGCGTGCCGTACGGGACGGCGTCTACAGCAGGTCGAGCGCCGACGCGGCCGCGTGGACGTCGATGGGGATCGTGACAGGCGCGGGAGCGCCGGAGATCGCCCAGTCGGGGTCCTTGAGGCCGTTGCCTGTCACCGTGCAGACGATGCGCTGGCCGGGCTCGACGAGACCCTGCGCGTGGGCGTGCAGCAGGCCCGCGACGCTCGCCGCGGAGGCGAGCTCGACGAACACGCCCTCCTCCTGCGCCAGCAGCTTGTAGGCGGCGGCGATCTGCCGGTCGGTGACCGCCTGGATGACGCCGCCGGACTCGTCGCGCGCGGCCTCGGCCAGCTGCCACGAGGCGGGGTTGCCGATGCGGATGGCGGTGGCGATGGTGTGCGGGTGCGTGACGGGCGCGCCGTTGACGATCGGGGCCGAGCCGCTGGCCTGGAAGCCGAACATCCGCGGCGACGTGCCGTACTCCTGGTAACCCATCCAGTAGGCGGAGATGTTGCCCGCGTTGCCGACGGGGATGCAGTGGATGTCGGGCGCTCCGCCGAGCGTGTCGACGATCTCGAAGGCGGCCGTCTTCTGGCCCTGCAGGCGGTAGGGGTTGACCGAGTTGACCAGCGCGATCGGGTAGTTCTCCGACAGCTTGCGGGTCATCTCGAGACAGTCGTCGAAGGACCCCTCGACCTGCAGTAGCGTCGCGCCGTGCACGAGAGCCTGGGCCAGCTTGCCCATCGCGATCTTCCCGCGCGGCACCAGCACGGCGCAGGTCAGCCCCGCCCGTACGGCGTAGGCCGCGGCCGAGGCGGAGGTGTTGCCCGTGGAGGCGCAGATGACCGCCTTGGCGCCCTCCTCGACGGCCTTGCTGATGGCCATGGTCATGCCACGGTCCTTGAAGCTGCCGGTCGGGTTCGCGCCCTCTACCTTGAGGTAGACCTCGCAGCCCGTCAGCGCGGAGACGCGCTGGGCCGGGACGAGCGGCGTGCCGCCCTCCAGGAGCGTGACCACGGGCGTCGTCTCGCTCACCGGCAACCGGTCCCGGTATTCCTCGATGAGGCCTCGCCATGCCCTGGTCATGATTCGCTCCTGCGACTACCTGCGGTGTTGTGCACCGAGTCTACGGCCACCCGGCTCGGCGAGCGGTACGGGCGTCCATTTGATGGACAGACTCCTCAGCCAATACCCAGCAACCCCGGATAAGGTCTCCCACAGGGGACGGGGAGGCTGGACCACGATGACTGCGATGACGCAGAACGACTACTCCGCACTGACACCGCCACAGGTGGGCCGATGGTCGCCCTCCTTGTCGGTGAGCGTCGTGGTTCCCTCGCACGGCGGCCCGCACCTCGACCTCACGCTCGCCGCGCTGGCCGCCCAGACCTACCCCGAGCACCTGATGGAGGTCGTGGTCGTCGACGACGGCAGCGCCCCGCCGATCGAGCTGCCGGAGATCAGGCCGGTCAACACCAGGATCGTGCGCGTCACCGACGGCTGGGGCATCTCCCACGCGGTGAACACGGGCGTGAAGGCGGCCGACGGCGAGATCATCCAGCGTCTCGACTCCGACATGGTGGCGGGGCGCGAGCACATCGAGGCCATGGCCCGCTGGCACCACGTGAGCGACTACGTGGTCTCGATCGGGATGAAGAGGTTCGTCGAGAAGCCGCCGCTGACGCCCGCGCAGGTCTTCGGCGCCGCGCGCCTCGGGGAGCTGTTCGACCTCGCCTCGGCCGTTCCCAGCTCGACCGAGGCGACGATCGAGAAGACCGACGGGCTGCGCAAGAGCCGCAATCCCTACCACGTGTGCACGGGGCCGACCTTCGCCCTTCCCCGCGAGATATTCCACGCCGTGGGCGGGCTCGACCCGCACGTCCTGCGCGGCGAGGACACCGAGTTCGCCTACCGCCTGGCGATGCACGGCGTGGTGTTCGTTCCCGAGCCGCTCGCCGAGGCCGTCCATCTCGGACTGCCCGCCCAGCACCGCGACCGTGAGCGCGCGGTGCGGGTGGTCGAGCCGTTCCTCGCCCACCGCATCCCGCTCAGGCGCGACCTGCGCAAGGACAGGGGGCGGCGCTGGCTGGTGCCGTACGTGGAGATCGTCCTCGACGTCACCGACACCTCCGAGTCGACGGTACGGCAGGCGGTGGCCGCCGCGCTCGACGGCAAGGTGCAGGACGTCGTGGTGACGCTGGTCGGCCCGTGGTCGCGGATGAGCGACGAGCGACGTTCCGTGCTCGGCGACCCCTGCTTCGAGCTGCGGGTGATGCGCGAGCTCTACGCGCACGACGAGCGGATCAGGATGATCGACGAGGCCGCCCCGACGCCCGCGCCCACGCCGTTCCGCTACGTCGGGCCGGTGGACGTGCCGCTGCACAAGGCGACGCTGGAGCGGATGATCGAGTCGGTCCAGAAGGACCTCACGGGCGTGCTGGTCGTCGACCTGCCCGACGGCCGCACGGCCAGGCTGGAGCGCACCTCCGCGCTGGCTCGGGCGAGGCTGCTGGCCGAGCCCTGCGCCGACCTCGACGAGATCATCGAGGTCACCCACGGCGTACGGCACGAGCCCCCCGACCGCTTCTGGCCCGCTCCCGCCGCCCCGAAGCCGGTGTCGATCCCCGCGCCCCCGCCGGCCGTCACGCAGGAGCGCACGTTCCTGCGCAAGCTGAAGTCCGCGCTGCGCCCCAACTGAGCCGGGCCACGCCAGAGGTCCGATGTCCTGGCTCAGACCTTGCGCTTGAGCGCGCGTTTCACCGAGGCGGTGAGGGCGGCGCGCAGGCCCTGCTGGACCCGTCCCGCCGCGGCGAGCTGACGGCGTAGCGTGCCGACCTCGCGGCGCAGCTCGACTGTGCTCCTGCGCCACTTGCCCGACTCCTCGCGCCACCTGTCGACCTGGCCGCGCAGCCGTTCGACCTCGGCTCTGAGCTTGGCCGCCTCGGCCTGGGCCTCGCTCCTGGCCCTGTAGGCCCCGCGGCGGCCGAGCGGGACGCGCGGCTGCCTGGCGAAGCCGTGGGTCTCGCCCTCGACCCAGCGCACCCCGAAGACCGCGTCGACGGCGTCGTCGAGCTCCTCACCCGGTTCGAGCACGACGCGGGCCCTGGCGAAGGCGGCGGTGCGTTCGAGGCGCGCGGTGACGACCTGCCCGCCCGACTCCGACAGCAGCACGTTGACCAGCCCCTGGCCCTCCTCCTTCGCGAGGTCCAGCAGCCTGGCGAGGCTGTCCTCCGCCGGCGTCCAGCCGGCGGGAAGGCGCAGGACGTACGGCACGGCGGGGTCGGTCTCGTCGGTGGCCGCCAGCCGGACCCTGCCCTCGTGGGCGTAGTGCCCCTGCAGCAGCACCAGGTCGAGCGCGGGGTCCCTGAGCGGTGCCCTGCGGTCGCGTTCGAGCCCCTCCCACGGGCCGACCAGCGTGACGGACACGTCGGGCACGGTCCCTGCCAGCAGCGCGTCCACGGTGGCGCGCACGTCCTCGTAGCCGCCCTCGTCAGCGTGCACGACGGCCTCGACGAGGGGGACCTTCCACTGGCGTCCGGGGTGGGAGCGAAGCCAGCGGTAGGCGGGGACGCGGTCGGCGACGGTGGCGTGGCTGACCCTGTCGATCGGGGCCTTGTCGCGCATCCGCATGGTGGGCCCGAGGTGGTAGGCGCGGGCCTGGGGCTCGGGCACGAAGACGGCCCCTGCCTGCGCCAGGCGGTAGCCCATCTCGGTGTCCTGGCCGAGGACCAGCTCCTCGTCCATCGGGCCCGCGGCCGCGACCAGCGCGGCGTTGACCGAGGTCGCGCCGCCGACGTGCAGGCTGAAGGGCCTGCTCGGGTTGGCGGTCAGGCCGTCTGTCCTCTCGACCAGTTCCACGATCCACGCGTGCGGCTCGGCGGGCTCGAAGGCCGACTCCAGGTCGTCGGGCAGCCTGGCGGGCACGGGGGCGGAGGTGAAGCGGATGTAGCCGGTGACGACCAGGTAGGGCGCCTGGTGGTGCCAGCGCATGTGCGCCTCGATCGCGCGCGGCGTCAACACCACGTCGGAGTCGAGCCAGTGGATGACCTCGCCGGAGGCGACGGCGAGGCCGGCGTTGCGGGCGGCGGCGCGTCCGGGGCTCTCGCAGACGACGAGCTTGACCCATGACGGCACGCGAAGCGGCGGGACGCTGCCGTTGTCGACGACGACAACCTCGACGAGGTGCGCGGGGTAGCTCTGCGACCGCAGTGCCTCGAGGACGAGGTCGAGCTTGTCCTGCCCGCCGTACGCGGGGACGATCACGCTGACGCTCATGCGAGGCGTCCACGTGCCGAGGTCGGGGACGTCGAGCACGCGGTAGTCGTTGCCGCGCACCCGTGTCACGAGGCCTCCAGCAGGAGACTGGGCCTGAAGCCGCGCCACTGGTTGTGCGCGACCTTGAGGAAGTGCGCCAGGGGCAGCTGCCAGGTGTGCCCCTCGCTGTGGGAGCGGCGCAGCACGTAGCCGAGGCCGTGGGCGCGGTAGATGCGGGCGCCCCTGGCGTGCTGGGACTTCAGCAGCGCCGCGTCGACCCCTCTGGGCAGCGGTTCGAAGCCGGGGAAGTCGTCGCGGGCGAGCAGGATGGTGCCGCCCGCCACGAAGTCGGTCCAGACCTCGCTCGTGTAGGAGATCCGACGAATGGTGGTGGTGAGCGGCTCCAGGTAGAAGAACTCGGCGGCCGTTCCCACGATGTCGGCGCCCGAGGCGCGCTTGGCGAGCAGCAGGTCGGACAGGTGCTCGGGGCCGTACCAGTCGTCGTCGTCCCACTTGGCCACGAACTCGCCCGAGGCGCGGGCGGCGGCCAGGTCGAGCAGCGCGCCGAACGGCGTGCCGGCGTCGGCCGACACGACGCTGATCGGCAGCTCGCACTCCTCGACGGCCCTGCGCGCGAGCGGATGGTCGGCGATGCCGTGCAGGCCGAGCAGCACCTCGACCTCGACGTGGCGCTGAAGGGCGATCTGGGCCAGCGCCGAGGCGAGCAGGTGGGGCCGCTTGCTCGACATCACCACGCTGACCGTGGGCGTGAGCGCCGGCCTGGGCGCCAGGCGGCGCAGCCGTACGCTGTGCTCCTCGCGGCGCAGATCGGCCACGCATCTCGGCCCCGCCTCCCTGTTGACCGACAACCAGCCCCTGTCGGTCAGAAGCGCGGCAAAGTCGGGGGAAACCCAGTCAGGCACCCGGTCAGGAAGCGCCGAGGTGAGCGGGACCCCGGCGAAGGCCAGGTTCATGAGCCCGTCGAGGGCCGCCCGCCGCTCCTGCTCGGTCATGTCGCCGGGCCACTCCACCGACAGCCCGCACAGGGGGCGCAGCGCCTCGATGCCGGGCAGCCCGTCAGGGCTCTCGCCGAGGCTCCAGCCCGCGTCGCTCCAGCGCAACCGCTCGATTTCCGCTGTGGGGGTACGCAGGTAACCGGCGGCCCCTCGCGTCTCCACGAAGGGAATGGCGGTCATCGGAGGCGCTCCTCGTCCTGTCGTCTTCGGGCGCGCCTACTTTACGCCGCTTTGACTCTGACGGAAGAGCGGGTCATTCCGAACGAGTTGGCCTGAGCGTTCGTTCCCAGCAATCATCCAGGAACTTATGGCACGGTAGTGCCTTCTGTTGACTATGGTGTAAATATCCCCACTTATCCCCAGCCGCACGTCATCGGACGAAGTTACACGGAAGGTATGCGCGGATGCTCTCGCCCCGCCACCTGGCAGCGATCGCCATCCTCGGAGGTCTCGTGCTGGCCGTCCTCGGGGTGCTCTCGCTCACCGGAGCCGTCTCCCCCGCCGCCGCGCTCGCCGCGGCCGCGTTCCTGCTCGCGCTGTCGGCTCTCGCCTTCCTGGTGCTGACCGTGCGTCGCCTGGACGGCAAGGCCCACCGTATCGACCTGCGAGTCAAGAAGATCGAGAACGGCCTGACCCAGAGCGCCACCGGCCTGAAGCGCATCGAGTCGCGCATCGACAGGCTCTCGGCCGCGGTCGAGGAGTCGGCGACCAGGCGCAACGAGGACCTCAGCGCGATCCTCGCCTCGCTCGGCGAGGACAGGGTCAACGCGATGACCCACGCCGAGGAGGTGGCCGAGCTCAGGGCCGCGCTCCGCGAGCTGCGCGAGGAGCGCGTGTGAAGGTCCGCCGCAACGACTACGGCTCACTGCGCCCGCCCGCGATCGGCGCGTGGACGCCCGAGCTCACCGTCACGGTGGTGATCCCCGCCTACAACTGCCAGGACGAGCTCGACAGGACGCTCGCCACACTGGCGACGCAGACCTACCCCTCCCACCTGCTCGACGTGGTCGTGGTCGACGACGGGAGCGAGCCCGCGCTGCGGGCGGAGGCGCAGATCGTCAGGGTGCGCGAGGGCTGGGGCAGGGGGAACGCCAGGAACGTGGGAGCGAGGGCCGCGACGGGCGAGGTGATCCACTGGCTCGACGCCGACATGATCCTCGCGCCCGACCACGTCGAGGCGCACATGCGCTGGCACCACCTGCTCGACTACGCGGTGGTGGTCGGCGAGGTCCTGTTCGGCGACGACTTCGACAGCGGGGCCGTCCAGCCGTACACGGCGAAGATGCTGGAGGAGACCCGCAGGCTCAGGGACGCGGGGACCAGCGCCTACCTCCTGCACACCGGCGCCACGGCCTCGGTCTCCGCGCGCCTGCTGGCCGACGCGGGCGGGGTCGACCCCCGGCTGAACATGGCGGAGGACACCGAGCTCGGCTACCGGCTGGCCCAGGCGGGCGCGGTGTTCATCCCGGACGGCGAGGCGCGCAGCCTGCACGTCGGCGAGTCCACGGTGATGCGCAGGCAGCAGGAGGTCCACAGGCACAACTGGTCCTACCTCGGTGACCACATCCCCGACCTGCGCTGGCTGAGGAGCCATCCGCGCAGGCAGTGGCTGGTGCCCTACGTGCGGGTGACGGTGGAGGCGGCGGGCTACGAGCAGACCAGGGCCACGGTCGACTCCGCGCTGGCCGGTTCGGTCCCCGACGTGGCGGTCACGCTGGTCGGGCCGTGGTCGCTGCTGGGCGAAGGACGGCGCTCCAACCTCGACGACCCGCTGCTCGATCTGCGGCTGCTGCACAACCTCTACGCGCACGAGCCGCGTGTGTCGTTCGCGTGGAAGGCGCCCGAGAGCGTGGCGCCGACGCCGTACCTGCTGAGTGTGCCGCCCGGGTGGGTGCTCGGCGCCGACACCGTGGCCAGGCTGGTGGCTCTCGACGAGGGCCTGGTCAGCGTGGCGCTGGAGGAGAGCGGGAGCGGCGTCGTGTCCGCGCGGCTCGAGCGCACCGCGGCCTTCGCCAGGGCGCGCAGGGTCGGCGGCGACCTGGACGCGCTGGTGGACGAGATGTTCGGCTCCGTGTGGGTCGGCGGGCGCGAGTACGGCCTGGCCACCGCCGAGGAGGCCGAGCCCGTCGCCGGGGATCCCGCCAAGTGGCGGGCGCTCGCGGCCAGGCGCAGGGACGAGATCAGGGCGCTGGAGGCCGAGGTCGCCGCGTTGCGCGAGGAGCTCGCGCAGGCGAAGGAGGAACCGGCCAAGACCGGTCTGGCGACCTTCCTGAGGCGCGTCATATGATCGCCGACCTCGTGCGCGAGACCCTGGAGCGCGGAGGAAGGGTCTTCCAGGCGGGCCTCGACGCGCACAGCGGCGCCACCGACCTCGACCACGAGCTGATCGAGCCGGGCGCCGAACGCGTCAAGGAGGTGCTGGTCCTGGCGGGCAGCCCCGCCGACCTGCGCAGGATCGCCACCCTGCACAAGCTGCTGCCCGAGGCCGAGCGGGTGGTCGTCGCGGTCGCCGACACCCCCGCCGCGCACCCGGCCCCCGTGCCCACGCCCACCCCCGCGCACCGCTGGAGGTCGCTGACCGAGCTGCGCGTCTACCAGCCGAAGAACCGCGTGTGGGTGGTGGACGCGCGCTTCTCCGCGCCGACGCCCGCGGGCCGTACGGTCGCCGCCACCGCCCGCGCCTTCGCGGGGCACCGCCTCGACGTGATCGCCGCGCCCGCCGCCGCCATCGCGGGCGTCGGCGCGGCCGACTGGCGGCCGGGCGACCCGAACGCCACACCCGCCGAGCTGACGGGCCCCGTCCCCGACCGGGTCGGCGCGCCCGGTGGCGACATCGTGCTGCGCACGGTCGAGGACGACGTGGAGTGGGCCGAGGACGAGCAGCCGGTGGACCGGCCGACGGTCGAGGCGGCCAGCTGGGAGCGGATCGGCCGCCCCGGCGGGACCGAACTGGCCGCCGTCCCCGTGGAGCCCTCGATGATCCCGCCGGTGGACGAACGCCTGGTGAACCCCATGGGCTTCGTCACCACCCCTTCGCGCGGGATGGCCATGCTGGCGGAGTCGGGCGGCCGCTGGTCGGTCGTGCTGGACGGCAGGCCGGTCGTCACGTTCGCCGCCTCGGGCGGGGTCACGGACGCCGACGTGGCCAGGCTCAGGCAGATCAGGGGCGTGGAGATCGACTGGCGCCACGCCCACAGCGGCCCGCTGCCCGCGGTCAGGGTGCTGGCGGGACTGGCGGCCGCGGGCGTGCCGCTGGTGGCCTCGGAGGTGCCGCGCTGGGCCAGGGCGATGGGCGACAGGCTGTCGTCCCTGCTGACCACCCCGGTGGACCTGGCGGACGAGCTGCGGCGCGAGGAGCACAGCGTCAGGCTGCGCCGCGAGGCCATGCGCGTCCACGGCGTGGCCGCCAGGTGGGAGCAGCTCGGCTCGCCCGCGCCCGCTCCCCCGCTGACCTCCGTCCTGCTGGCCACCCGCAGGCCCTCCATGGTCGGCTTCGCGCTCGAACAGGTGGCCAGGCAGCGCAACGTCCAGCTCGAGGTGGTCCTGGCGCTGCACGGCGTCTCGCGCGACCATCCCGACGTCGTGGACGCCGTCAAGCGGTTCGACAGGCCGATCACGGTCTTCGAGACCGACGCGATCTTCGGCGAGGTGCTGAACGACGCGGCGGCCCGCGCCTCTGGCTCCTTCCTGCTGAAGATGGACGACGACGACTGGTACGGGCCCGACTTCCTGTGGGATCTGCTGCTGGCCCACTCCTACTCCGGCGCCCAGGTGGTCGGGACCGTGCCCGAGTTCGTCTACCTGTCGTCGATCGACGTGACGGTGCACCGCAGCCAGATCACCGAGCAGATCACGAGTTTCGTGGCAGGCGGGACGATCCTGGTGGAGCGGTCGGCCTTCCAGGCGGTCGGCGGGTTCAGGCCGCTGAGGCGCTCGGTCGACACGCAGTTCCAGGAGGCGCTGCAGGCGGCGGGCGGGCAGATCTACCGCACCCACGGCCTGGGCTACATCCTGCGCAGGGGCCCCGCGGCCGACCACACCTGGCAGGAGCCGATCGGCACGTTCCTGCAGCGCAACAGGCAGCAGTGGAGGGGATTCAGGCCGAACGCGCTGATGGAGCTGGCCCCGTGAGGATCAGGCGCAACGACTTCGGCCCGCTGAAGCCGCCCGCGCTGGGCGCGTGGGAGCCGTCGATGACGGTGACCGTGGTGGTCCCCGCCCACGGCGGCCAGGAGAAGCTCGACCTCACGCTGGCCGCGCTGTCGAACCAGACCTATCCCGCGCGCCTGCTTGACGTGATCGTGGTCGACGACGGCAGCCCCGTGCCGCTGCGCGCCGACCTGGTCCCCAACGGCAGGGTCGTCAGGGTGCGCGAGAGCTGGGGCAGGGCGGCGGCCGTGCAGGCAGGAGCCGACGCGGCCACCGGCGAGATCGTGCTGGTGCTCGACGCGGACATGGTGCCATGGCCCGAGCACGTCGAGGCGCAGATGCGCTGGCACCATCTGGCCTCCTACCTGGTCGTCCTCGGCTGGATCGACTTCACCGACCCGCCCGTGCTGCCCTCGCCCTCCGAGGTCGCGGCTGGGGTGGCGGACCTGTTCCCCATGTCGCCGCACCGGCACGACTGGGCCGAGGAGATCATCGCGAGCCACGACGGGCTGCGCACGGCGCCCAGCTCGCTGGTGTCGCGGGTGCACGTGGGGGCGACGGCGTCCTATCCCGCGTGGCTGCTGCGCGCGTGCGGCGGCATGGACACCACGCTCAAGCTGGCCGAGGACACCGAGCTCGGCTACCGGCTGACGCAGGCGGGAGCGGTGTTCGTGCCCGATCCCGAGGCGCGGGCCTGGCACGTGGGGGTGCCGACCGCCATGCGCTCCTTCGCCGAGCTGAAGCGCTACAACGACCCGTTCGTCGCCGACCGCGTGCCGTACCGGCGCTACCTGCGGACCGATCGGGGGCGGCAGTGGCTGGTGCCGTACGTGGAGGCGGTGGTGGAGGCGGGCTCCTACGAGGACACCCGCGCCACCGTCGACGGCCTGCTGGCGAGCTCGCTGCCCGATGTCCGGGTCACGGTCGAGGGGCCGTGGGAGTCGCTGACAGACTCGCGCCGCTCGCCGCTGTCCGATCCGCTGCTGGAGCTGCGGCTGCTGCGCGCCCAGTTCGAACACGACCCCCGCGTACGGCTGGGACCCGCGCCCGAGCCCGTCGCGCCCTTCCGGCTGCTCTGCCCGCCCGGCTGGATGCCCGAGCCCACCACCGTCGAGCGGCTCGTCGGCCACCTGGAGGCCACCGACGGGGGCGCGCTGTGCGTCGCGCTCGAGGAGAGCCTCGAGGGTGTGGTGTGCGCCCGGCTGGAGCGCACCGCCGCCCTCGCGCGAGCGTCGCTCCTGATCAAGGAGGGCGAGCACGTCGACGACGTCCTGGACGAGGTGTTCGGGCTGGAGTGGGTGGACGGCGCCGCCTTCGGGCTGGCCAGGAGGCCCCGCCTCTACCCTCCGCGCCGGCGCCCCGTGCCCGAGCACGAGCGGCTGGCCAGGCAGCGCGACAAGGAGCTGGACAGGCTGCGTGAGCGGACCGCGGCGCTGCGGGCCGAGGTCGCCCAACTGCGCAGGGAGGCGGCCAAGGGGCGCAGGGACACCGCGCGCTGGAAGGAGAAGGCCGAGCACTGGCGGCGCGAGGCGGTCAAGCTCGCCCGCGAACAGGACCGCACGGTGCTCGACAAGGCCGTGCGCAGGATGCGCAACCTCACCTTCCCCCGGCGCTGACCCTCGCTCCTGGTGAGCGGCGGTCAGGGGGCGCTCCGCCTGCGAAGGTGGTAGGCGTAGGTGGCGGCGACGAGCGCCAGGCCCCACGGCAGCCACGACAGGCCGGGCCCAAAGCTGCCCCAGTCCTCGGCGGTCATGGTGATCTGGCCGGTGACCATCCAGAGGAACAGGCGCGAGCCCGCCTGGATCAGCATCGCCGACGCGCACAGCGCGGGCGCGACCGCCAGCCAGACCGGCACGCGCCTGCCGCCCAGGAAGGGGATCCAGCGGGGGAAGACCTCGCCCCAGCGCTGGACGAGGCCCAGCGTCAGGAGCGCCCCCACGACGCACAGCCCGCCGAGCACCGCCTCGGCGATCCATGCGTCCTGCTGTCCCCCGGCGAGGAAGCCGTCGGGCACGCCGAGCGGGATCCCCATCGCCCAGGAGATCCGCGAGATGCCGTACGGCAGAGCCAGCACGGCGGCCAGGTAGGTGACGGGCTTTGCCCATCGCACCGTTCGCGCGCCGCCTCCGGAATCGCCGCCGTCCCTCCCGGCCCAGGCCGCCGCCGCCCAGAGCGCGCCGCCGACGATGCAGAAGAGCATGAACAGCAGCGGGCCGTCCCAGAGGCCCGTGTAGCCCATGAACAGGTAGCCGAAGTTCTGCATCACCCGCACGTCGGGCACGGCCACGATCAGGCCGACGCACATCGTCCAGGCGAAGACGAACGACAGGCCGCGCGCGGCCGAACGGGTCATCGCCACCGCGACCAGCGCGCCGAGCAGGCCGAGCGCCGCCATGACGGCTCCCGTGGGGCCCTGCTCGACCGAGGCCAGCAGGGAGCCCACCTGGTCCGCGCGAGGGTCGCCCGCGCCGAGGGGGAATCCCGCGCCCCCGAGGGCCCAGTAGGCGCCGGTCAGCCCGAAGGCCACGGACCACAGGCCTGCCGCGGGCGCGGTCCACGACCGGCGCGCCCTGGTCTCTATCCCGGTCTCGACGGTGGGCCGCGCCGTCCTGGCCCTCTTGCGCATCTCGGTCTCGCTCACACCTCAAGCCTGCTCGGCAGGGCCCGCCGTCCCCTCCCCCTGGCGGGGGACGAGGCTCCCCCGCCGGGGTTGACATCTCCCCCACTCCATTGGATAGTGACGTTATCCAACATTAGACAGTGTCACTATCCAGTGGAGACATCATGGATCCGGTAATCGTCCTGGGAGTCGCCCTTCTCGTCTTCCGCGCCCTCGGAGCGCTCGGCGTCAGCCGCTTCGCCACGTGGCCCGCGAGCGCCGCCCACGCGATGGCGGTCATGCTCGTCATGACGGCCAGCGCGCACTTCGTCCCCGAGAGCGTCACCGTGATGCCCAACCATGCCGACCTGGTGAAGATCGTGCCGCCGTTCGTGCCGTTCCCCGGCTTCATGGTCTACGCGACCGGGGTGCTCGAACTTCTCGGGGCGGCCGGACTGGTCGTCACCACGACCCGCTGGGCGGCGGGGTTCTCCCTCGCGGCGATGTTCGTGCTGCTGCTTCCCGCCAACATCTACGCGGCCGTGGCCCAGGTGCCGTTCAACGGCGGCGAGGCCTCACCGCTGTGGCTGAGGGTTCCCGAGCAGGTCGCCTACATCGCCGTCGCCCTGTGGGCCACCCGCTCGGCCTCCCGCGCCTGGCCGGCCTCGCTGCGGCTCGCGGGCTCGACGTCGAGGTGACCCCACACGAGAAAGGCGGCTCGGGGCTCCGCGGGGGAGCCCCGAGCCGCCTTCGCGTGCCCGACGGCGCCGTCAGTCGTCGCCCTCGACGCGCATCACGCTGGCGATGGCCCTGACGATGTCGAGCCTGCGCAGCCCCTCCATCGTCGCCGACAGCGCCGCGTCCGTCGCCCTGTGCGTGACGATGACGAGCTGGGCGTCGTCGCCATGGCCCTCCTGGCGGACGGTCTGGATGGAGACGTCGTGCTCGGCGAAGAGCGTCGCCACCTGCGCCAGAACACCAGGCTTGTCGGCGACGTCGAGCGAGACGTGGCAGCGGGTGACGGTCTCCCCCATCGGGTGGACGGCCAGCGAGGCGTAGACGGACTCCTCGGGGCCCCTGGTGCGGGCCAGACGGTTGCGGGCCACCGCCACCAGGTCACCGAGGACGGCCGAGGCCGTGGGAGCGCCGCCCGCGCCCTTGCCGTAGAACATCAGCTGCCCCGCCGACTCCGCCTCGACGAAGACCGCGTTGTAGGCCTCGCGTACCCCTGCCAGCGGATGGGTGCGCGGGATCATCGCGGGGTGGACGCGCACGCCGATCGAGCGGCCGTCGTCGGAGCGGGCGCAGATGGCCAGCAGCTTGATGACGTAGCCCATGGCCTTGGCGCTGGCCACATCGGTCGCGGTGATCTCGGTGATGCCCTCGCGGTGCACGTCCGCGGCCGTGACCCTGCTGTGGAAGGCGAGACCGGCCAGGATGGCCGCCTTGGCGGCGGCGTCGAAGCCCTCGACGTCGGCGGTGGGGTCGGCCTCGGCGTACCCCAGCGCCTGGGCCTCCTCCAGCGCGTCGTTGAACGAGGCGCCGGTGGAGTCCATCTTGTCGAGGATGTAGTTGGTGGTGCCGTTGACGATGCCGAGCACCCGCTTCACCCTGTCGCCCGCCAGCGACTCGCGCAGCGGCCGCAGCAGCGGGATCGCCCCGGCGACGCTGGCCTCGTAGTAGAGGTCGCCGCCGCCGGCGTGGATGGTGGCGCCGTCCTCGGCCAGCAGGGCCTTGTTGGCCGTGACGACCGACTTGCCGCTGGCCATGGCGGCCAGGATGAGCGAGCGGGCGGGCTCGATGCCGCCGATCACCTCGATGACGATGTCGACGTCGTCGCGGGTGACCAGGCCCTCGGCGTCGGTGGTCAGCAGGGCGGGGTCGAAGGAGACCTCGCGTTTACGGCCCGGTTTCCTGACCGCGACGCCCGCCAGCTCGAGCGGGGCTCCGATGCGGGCGGCCAGGTCGTCGGCCTGCTCCTCCATGAGCTTGATGACCTGCGAACCGACCACGCCGCACCCCAGCAGCGCGACTTTCAGCGGCTTGCTCACAGCTGCCCCCTCAACAGGTCGTCCTCGGTCTCACCCTGCACGATGACGCGCGCCCTGCCGCCCGAGACGGCCACGACGGCGGGCTTGGGCAGGTAGTTGTAGTTGCTGGCCAGCGACCTGCAGTAGGCGCCCGTCGCGGCCACGGCGAGCAGGTCGCCCGGCGCGAGGTCGGCGGGCAGGTAGTGGTCGCGGACCACGATGTCGCCGCTCTCGCAGTGCTTGCCCACCACGCGCGACAGCATCGGCGCGGCGTCCGACTCGCGGGAGGCCAGCACGGTGGTGTACTCGGCGCCGTACAGGGCGGTGCGCGCGTTGTCGCTCATGCCGCCGTCGACGCTGACGTAGGTGCGCAGGCCCTCGACGTCCTTGACCGTGCCGACCTCGTAGAGCGTGACGCCGCCAGGACCGACGATCGCCCTGCCCGGCTCGACGGTCAGGCGCGGCACCGGCAGCCCGGAGCTCGTGCAGACCTTCTCGACGATCTCGCGCAGCGCGTCGGCGATGACCTTGATGTCGGGGGCGACGTCACCCTCGACGTAGGCGATGCCGTAGCCGCCGCCGAGGTCGAGCTCGGGCAGCACCACGCCGTGCTCGTCCTTGATCTGCACCAGAAGGGTGGCCAGCCGCGTGGCCGCGACCTCGAACCCCGCGGTGTCGACGATCTGGGAGCCGATGTGGGAGTGCAGGCCGACGAGCTCGAGCTGCGGAAGGGCCAGGATGCGGCGGACGGCCTCGGCCGCCGCGCCGGTGTTGAGCGACAGGCCGAACTTCTGGTCGTCGTGCGCCGTCGCGATGAACTCGTGCGTGTGCGCCTCGACCCCCGTGGTCACGCGGACCATGACGCGGGGCCTGACGTCCATCTGCTCGGCGAAGTAGCCCAGCCTGGCGATCTCCTCGAAGGAGTCGACGACGACGTGCCCGACGCCGACCTCGAGGGCGCGCCTCAGCTCGGCGGCGGACTTGTTGTTGCCGTGAAGGGTGATGCGCGAGGGCGGGAAGCCGACACTGAGCGCGACGGCCAGCTCGCCCCCGCTGGCCACGTCGAGGCCCAGATCCTCGTCCATCAGCCAGCGCACGATCTCCTTGCACAGGAACGCCTTGCCCGCGTAGTGCACGTCGGAGCCCGCGAAGGCGGTGGCGTACTCACGCATGCGCGAGCGGACGTCGTCCTCGTCGACGACGTAGAGCGGCGTGCCGTACTGCTCGGCGAGGTCACGCACGTCGACGCCGCCGATCGTGAGCGCGCCATCCGTTCGCGTCGACGTTCGCGGCCAGATCGCGTGGTTGATCCGGTTGAGGTCGGCGGGCGCCAGCGGCGGGCGCTCATGGGGCAGCATCTCAGCGTGCCTGTCCCCTGCTGGATGGGCGAATCGACTCACCCGATCGAGGCTATCGGACCCGGTGGCGCTGGTGGGACGACTGCCCACGGATCGAGACGCGATCTCGCTATTCTGCGGAAATTTTTGCCTAAATTCGCCATATGACTGGATATTTTCAGATTCGCTCTGGTCCGGGGAGCACCACCCGCACCACCTCCGCCAGCCGTACCCTGGCCGTGTGGACGGGCCCCGGCTCCTCCTCACCCCTCGGTACGGCCGGCGCCCGCTCATGCGCGTCGTGGTAGGCGAGGGCCAGCCTGGGCAGGTAGGCGGCCCATCCAGGGTCGCGCCCCGCCCTGCGGCTCGGCAGCTCGGCCAGCAGCCTGAGGACGGCCCTGTCGTGGGGGCCGGACAGCGCGCAGGCGGTGAACCCGGCGCGGGGCACGTCCAGCTCGCGGGCCCAGCGCAGGACGGCCGCGGCTCTGGCGTGCGCGTATCTGACGACGAAGCCGGGGTTGTCCCACGTGCGGGGCAGGTCCTGCCACTGGCCGGGGAAGTCCACCGGCTCGTGGGGATCGTCCAGCAGGTCGCCAGGGGTGTCGACGGTGATGCGCAGGAACCCGTTGCCCCCGACCTCCACCGCCACGACTCCGGCCAGGGCGCGCACCTCGGCGGCGAGGTCGCCCGGCGCGATCCTGCGGCGCAGGGCGGCGGCGGAGAGATAGACGGCCTCGCGCTCCCATGTCCCCTCGGGCGCCGGCGGCTCGCCGAGCACCTCGGCCAGCCGCCCCGGTCTCACAGCACCCGAGCCTAGACCCCTCCGCCCACGCCGGAGGCGGCCACGGGGCCTGCCTCCGGCGGTTCCCCGGCCCGCCGTCACCGGGCCGGGGTGGTCAAGGACATGGGTGGTCAAGGACATAGGCGGGCAAGGACATGGCCTGGCCAGGGGCCGGCCTCCTGGGAAGCGGAGCCGGGGTGCGGGGCGGGAGGGCCCTCGACGGCTCAGATGAGGGCGTGGGGTTCGGCGGAGCCGTACTCGACCAGGTGGGCGGCGCCCAGCAGCCAGCGGTCCTCGTCGCGCACCCTCACGTAGCCGAACCTGTCGGCGGAGAACACCTTGATGCCGTCGGTCCTGCACTGCCGCATGAGCACCTCGTCCCAGCCCTCGGTCAGGTCGGCGAAGCCGATCGCGCGCAGCGCGTTACGGCGCGCCAGCAGCGTCGCCCCGTTGACCTCGGGCGTGTAGGTGTACTCCGACTCGGGCTGCTTCAGCAGCGTCGCGTGCGCCCCGCGCAGGTGCGCGTAGTAGGAGGCCTTGCCCACGATGTCGGCCGTGCTGAAGAGGAAGGCGCGCCTGAGGTCGGCCAGGTAGTGCGAGCCGTACACGTCGCGGGGGTCCATGATCGCCACCAGGTCGGCCTCGCACAGGTCGAGCCCCCTGTTGAGCATGGCGCCGGTGCTCACGGACGGGTCCTGCTCCCTGAAGACCACCTCGCGGGGGGCGAGCACCTCTCGTGCCCGCTCCTCGATCGAGGGATGCCCGAAGACGATCACCTGGGTCACGCCCGACTGCTTGACGACCTGGGCGAGGGCGTGCTCCAGCCGCGAGGAGTCGGGCACGGGCAGGATCACCGAGATGTCCAGCGTCGCGCGTGCGCTGGGCAGGCCGATGGTCTCGAGCAGCTCGTCCACGCGCTCGGTCATGGTGCCCGCCGCGTAGGCCCTGCGCAGCGCGGCGTGCGCGCGGCGCGAGTCGGCCTCGGGGCCGATGGAGGTGCCGCAGGCGGCCAGCTCGGCGAGGCGCCAGTGCGGCGTGCCCGGCGGGCAGTCGACCGCCACGGGCCAGCGGTAGGACGTGAGCACGTCGGGGTAGCCGAGATGGGCGGGAAGCAGCTGCTCGAGCGTGAGAACCCGGTCGTAGCGCCCGCCCGACAGCGGCAGCGGGTTGTGCACGCGCGGCTGCACTGCGAACGGCAGGCGCGGCCAGCCCGCTGTGAGGTCGGTGGTGAAGCGGTACTCGAACAGCTCGGCGGTGACGGCGTAGTCGGCGACCGTGCCGCCGGTGTGCCAGAAGACCGTGCGGATGCCGCGCGCGGCGCACCAGGCCAGCAGCTCGCGCACCCCCTCGCCGGGCTCGCCGGTGATCTCCTCGGCCCAGGGCCCCTGCGTGACCGACTCGACCACGAGCAGGTGCGGCACCTCGGCGGCCAGCACGCGGGCGAAGTCGCGAGGGGTGAACCCGGTCGTCTGCCGCCACTCGTAGCGCAGCAGCGCCTCGGCGTGCGGGTCGGCGATCACGGCCGCGGTCAGGTGCGGGCGGGTGTTGGGTCCTGTCGGGATCCTGAACGGCTTGAGCCGTACCGACCTGCCCTCGACCGTCCTGGTGGTGCTGGTCGCCTGGAAGGCGGCGCCAGGACGGTCGTCCTTCTGCGCGGTGACGGCTATGGGCTTGCGCTTGGGCGCCACGGGCCGCTTGACCGGCTTCGCCGCGCCCTTCAGCCCCTTGGCCAGCCGGACGGGGTTGCTCTTGCCCGTCTTGATCGCGTCGCCGATGCGGTTCCACCTCGCGACCTTGAGCGAGGACAGCTTCCACTGGGCCACCTCGGCCTGGTAGCGCTGCTCGGCCAGCTCCTTGCGGAGCCGCTCCGCGGCCGTGCGCTCGGTCTCGAGCTCGCTCTCGGCCTCGGCCAGTCGCTCGTTCATCGACCTGAGCTCCTCGGTGGCCCTCTCGGCCTCCGCGAGCTTGGCCTGGGCGGCGTCCAGCAGCCTTGCCAGCTCCGCGGCGCGCTCCGCCTCGGCGATGGCGTCGCGCAGCGCGCGTCGCGTGCTCTCAAGCTCAGTAGTCACAGGCCCTCCGTCTCTCGGCCCGGCAAAGGATACTCTTTCGCTTGGAATCGGCGTTGAGGAGTGAGATCGCGTGCAGTGGCCGGCGTTCAATGTGAGGCCGTACGTATGCGGCGCCCTCGGCCGCTTCGACACGGGCCTGCTCGACAAACTCGCAGGGTCGGGGCCGAAGGTGCGCCCCGCCCTGCAGACGGCGGAGGCGGCCCTCTACAGCTCGCAGCCGCTGCCGCCCTACCATCGCACGCCCACGACGTTCGCCTTCTCCTGGGGCGAGCGCAGGCCCGCGCAGGCCGCCGACTGGATCACGGTCGCCGAGACCTACGAGACGCCCGGGCTGATCTCCGACGGCGCGCGCACGATCCTGCACGCGGGCGCGCTCGGTCTGGTCGACGTCTACTACGTGCGCACCGACGAGGCGATCTACTTCTCCTCGCTGCTGAAGCCCCTGCTCGAGCTCGTGCCCGTCGACATCGACTGGGCGGCGTGGGCCTCGATCATCCAGGTGACCTTCCCGCTGGGCGACGCCACGCCGTACGCGGGGATCAGGCGCCTGCCCGGCTCCAGCGCGCTGGTGCACACCGCCGAGGGGCTGTCCACCGAGCGGCGGCTGCCGCGCTGGCTGCGGCAGGAGCCCTACGAGGCCTGGCGCAGCGCCGGGGAGTTGCTGGAGATCCTGCACGCGGTCTACGACGAGTACGAGGGCCGTCCGCTCCTTGTGCCGGTCAGCGGCGGCTACGACTCGCGGCTGCTGTGCTCGGTGGCGGTGGCGAAGGGCGCCGACGTGGAGTCGTGGACGACCAGTCCCGACGACGGCACCGACACCGACATCGCCTTCGCCCGCGCGATCACCCGCGAGCTCGGCGTACGGCACCGCGTGATCACCCAGGACGCCGCCGCCTATCCAGGCGACGCGCTGGAGGTGGCGCGGCGTCTCGAGTTCATGACGCCGCACCACGCCTGGTACGCCCCCTTCGCCAAGGAGGTGCACGGCTCCGGCCGCGTCCTGATCGACGGCCTGGCCGGCGGGCCGCTGCTGAAGAACTTCATGGTCAGCGGTGCGGCCCTGGAGGCCAGGACGCAGCAGGAGCGCTCGGCCGCGGTGCTGAGCTCGCTCTCGCTCGGCGCGCCGTCCACGCCGTTCCTGTCCGAGGCGGCCGAGGGCTGGATCGGGCAGGTCGTGCGCGAGCAGTTCGACGCCTCCACCTCGATGCTCCACGGGCACAGGGCCGAGCTGCCGCTGTCGGTGCTGCACACCCGCACCGTGCGCGGCATCGCCCGCTCGGCGGTCAACCTGGTGGGCCCCGAGGCCTCCTTCGCCGGGCCGTTCATCCACCCCGACTTCTTCGACGCCGCGCTGTCGGTGGGGGTGGCGCGCAAGGACAAGGGCCGCTTCTACAGGGAGGTCCTGCACGCCGCCAACCCGCGCGTGGCCGCTCTGCCGTCCACGAACGTGGTCAAGCAGCCGCTGCAGCGGGTGCCCCTGCGCTCGACCGCCGCGCCCGCCCGCGCCTACTCCCACACGATGCTCGGCAAGGTCGCCGAGCGTGCTCCCTGGCTGCTGTCGGAGGGCCTGCACGAGGTGATCTCGTCCGGGCCCGACGCTCTCACCAGGTTCAGCGGCTGGAACGACAGGTTCTGGGTGCGGGGTCTCGTGCTGTTCGGCGCGTGGCTGACCGACTACGAGAACGACCTCACGGAGCTTGCTCCGCCGTTCTGACAGGCACGGAGAACGCAGGGTAACGCCACAAGCACGTACCGGTCTCGCGGGCATTACAGGCGGTCGAAGCAAGGGGATTATGGACGGTCCCCCGGGCTGGTAGTGTTCGGCCCGTACCAATGAAAAAACGTACGCTGCTTTCGGCCTTCAGGGCCTCCGAGCTGCACGTTTTTCATTGAAAAGCGCCGCATACAACCGGAGCCTCCAGGTCACAGATCTGGTTCCGGCAGGGCCTGGGGTTCGCAGGGATGACGACTCCAGCGGCGCGGTCACCACACAACACACCGGGGCATCCGGTGACTTCGTCCTGCCCACATCTCCTTCTGTGAGCGTCATATGAACAACCCATCGGTCAGCGAGACCTTTGTCTCGGCCGATCCACGCTGGTACAAGCGGGCGGTGTTCTACGAGGTGCTCGTCCGGGGGTTCAAGGACTCCAACGGCGACGGGACCGGAGACCTCCGTGGTCTCATCGAGAAACTCGACTACCTGGAGTGGCTCGGCGTCGACTGCCTCTGGCTGCTGCCGCTGTACGAGTCCCCCCTGCGTGACGGCGGCTACGACATCTCGGACTACGGGAAGATCCTGCCGGATTTCGGTGATCTCGGTGACTTCGTGCAGCTCATCGAGTCGGCGCACGCGCGTGGCATCCGCATCATCACCGACCTGGTGATGAACCACACCAGCGACATGCACCCGTGGTTCCAGGCTTCGCGGCACGATCCCGAGGGGCCCTACGGCGACTTCTACGTGTGGGCGGACGAACCGACGGGCTACCCCGACGCGCCGATCATCTTCGTGGGCGCCGAGGAGTCGAACTGGACCTACGACCCGATCCGCAAGCAGTACTACTGGCACCGCTTCTTCCACCACCAGCCTGACCTGAACTACGACAACCCCGCCGTTCAGGACGCCATGCTGGAGGTGCTGAGGTTCTGGCTGGACCTCGGCATCGACGGGTTCAGGCTCGACGCCGTGCCGTACCTGTTCGAGAGGGAGGGCACCAGCTGCAGCGGGCTGGCCGAGACCCACGCCTACCTGAAGAAGGTGCGCGCCGAGGTCGACCGCCTCTACCCCGACAGGGTGCTGCTGGCCGAGGCCAACGGCTGGCCCGAGGACGTCGTCGAGTACTTCGGCGACCCCACCACGGGCGGCGACGAGTGCCACATGGCCTTCCACTTCCCGCTGATGCCGCGCATCTACATGGCGGTCAAGAAGGAGACGCGCGAGCCGATCTCGGAGATCATGTCGCGCACGCCGAAGCTGCCCGAGAACGCGCAGTGGGGCATCTTCCTCCGCAACCACGACGAGCTGACGCTCGAGACGGTGACCGAGGAAGAGCGCGACTACATGCACGCGGAGTACGCCAAGGACCCGCGCATGCGCGCCTACCTCGGCATCAGGCGGCGTCTGGCGCCGTTGCTCGACAACGACCGTGACAGGATCGAGCTGTTCACCGCGCTGCTGCTGAGCCTGCCCGGCTCGCCCGTCATGTACTACGGCGACGAGATCGGCATGGGCGACAACATCTGGCTGGAGGACCGCGACTCGGTCCGCACGCCGATGCAGTGGAGCCCCGACCGCAACGCGGGCTTCTCCACCGCCGACCCCGGCAGGCTCTACCTGCCGACGGTCATGGACCCGATCTACGGCTTCCAGGCGGTCAACGTGGAGGCGCAGCAGAAGAGCCAGTCGTCGCTGCTGCACTTCACCCGCAACATGCTGCAGATCCGCCGCCACCACCCGGTCTTCGGCACCGGCGCGTACACCGAGATGTGGTCGTCCAATCCCGCCGTCCTCACCTTCACCCGTGAGGAGGGCGACGACCTGATGCTGTGCGTGAACAACCTGTCGAAGTTCCCCCAGCCGGTGGAGCTCGACCTGCGCAGGTTCGAGGGCATGACCCCGGTCGAGGCCAGGGGCGGGGTGCCGTTCCCCGTGATCGGCAGCCTGCCGTACCTGCTAACCCTGCCGGGTCACGGCTTCTACTGGTTCGCACTGAAGCCGTAGGTTCCCAGCTGGGCGCGGGCCGCGCGGCGCGCTGGAAGCAGCGCCACCGCGAGGGCCGCGCCCACTGCCGCGGTGACGGCCACGGTCAGCGTCAGGGCCGAGGGCGGCCTGCCGATGCCCGCGCCCACGCCGCTGGTGTGGCCCTGCAGGTCGATCAGGCTCGTCACGACGAAGGAACCCGCCGCGGTGCCCAGGACGACGCCCAGCACCACGAGCACCCCCGTGCCGGTGACGAGCGTGGCCATGACCTGGCGCGGGGTCAGCCCCATCGCCTTCAGCACCGCCAGGTCGAGGGCGTGGTCACGCAGCCCCAGCGCGCTGGCGGTCAGCAGGTTGGCCAGGCCGATCAGCGCCAGCACGACGATCAGCGCGACGATGACCGCCCTGATGATCGACAGTCGTTCGGCGGGGTTGACCACGCGCTGGATCTCCAGTCCCTCCCCCGACGCGGTCAGCAGCCTGTCGCGCACGTCGGCGGGGTCGGCGCCCTTCTTCAACGCCAGGCCCCAGAACTCGGGCGGCACCACGTCCTTGGCCGCGAGACTGTCGACGCCGAGCGACAGCACCTGCCCGTCGAGGTCGGGCTCGACGGTCCTGCCGACGATGCGCACGATCAGCGGGGTGCCGCCGACCGACAGCCACACCCTGTCGCCGATCTTCACCTTGAGCAGGTCGAGCAGCCCCTGCCCCGCGACGGCCTCGCCTCTGTCGGCGTACATCCGGCCCTCGGCCACGGGGAAGGGGTAGGGCGCGCCCGAGCCGCCGATCGCGCGCACCCTGATGGACCTGGCCACGCCGGGAACCAGCGCGTCGACGTCCGCGCCCGGATAGACCTCGCGCACGCCAGGGTCGAGCTGGGCCGCGCGCTTCGCCTCCTCGGGTGTCAGCTTGACCGGGCGGACCAGCAGCTGGGCGTGCTGGCCCACCTGCTCGGGATGGGCGAGGAAGTTGTCGAGCGTGGCCCAGACGCCGAGCCCGATGGTGATCATCATCATCGGCACCGCGAGCCCGAACGTGGTCAGGAAGGCGGGCACCCGCCTGCTGAAGGCGTCGCGGGCGCCCAGGACGAGCGCGGGCGGCAGCCGTACCAGCAGAGCCAGCTTGGCCAGCCTGGACAGGTGGCCGCGCGGCGGCGCCGAGGGCGCCGCGGGGATGGGCGGGGTGCGGCTGCCGCGCCAGGCGGGCAGCCCGACGGCCACCAGCACCACCAGCGCGGTGCCGGCCGTGATCGCCACCAGCGGCACCAGGGCGACGGCGGTCCTGTCGAGCACCAGCCAGGTGACCAGCCACCCCGGCAGGACGCCGAGGGCGATGCCCAGCAGGCCCAGCGCGCCGTGCTCGACGAGCAGCAGCCCGGCCACCTGGCCGCGGGTGAAGCCCATGGACTTCAGCGTGGCCAGGTCACGCAGCTGGGCGAGGACCCGCCCGCCCGCCGCGTTGGCCAGCGCGAGCGCGGCGGCCACCAGGCCGACGATGCCGAACAGCGCGAGCAGCGTGCCGAGGAGCCTGTTGTCGAGCTCCATCGCGTCGCGCACCTCGCGCCAGGTGTAGACGCGCTGCACCTCCTCGTCGAGCATCACGACCACGCGCTGGGAGACGAACTGGGTGGACTCCGGGTCGGCCAGGCGCAGGCCCGTCACCCATTCGCTGCGGCCGAGCTCGGGCTCGATCCTGTCGAGCTTCTCCGGCAGCACCCAGATCAGGCCTGGCGTCCACTCGGGGTAGAAGCCCTGGTCGGCGGAGTCGGCGATGCCGCGCACGTACAGCACGTGGCGGGCGCCGCTGAGCGCGGTCACGTTCACGGGGCTGCCCACGCCGAGGCCGAGCGCCCTGGCGAAGGAGCGCTCGACGACCGCGCCGTCGGGCTGCGAGGAGGTCAGCCAGCCGCCCTCCGCGACGACGGGCCTGGCCACCTCGGGCGGCGTCACCGGCATCGCGCGCAGCGCGGCGGGCGCCTTCCTGCCCTCCTCCAGCAGCGTCACGGGCGCCGTGCGGTAGGGCCCCGCCGCCTGGGTGACGCCGTCGATCTCCCTGAGCGCGACGACCTGCGGCCTGTCCTTGGTGTGGACCCACAGGTGCGCGCCGTTGGTCTGGGAGAACAGGCCCCGCCACGGGTTGGTGCTGTCCTCGAGCAGCGTGGCGGCGGTGATCAGCGCGGCCACGATCGCGGCGATGGTCGCCACGGTGAGGACGGCCTGGCCGCGCCTGGCCCGCAGGTCGGCCCTGATCCATCGGGCTCCGGCTCTCATCGCAGGTCGATGACCTCCCCCGCGCCGCCCCTGCCGGGACGCCTGCGGGCGATCCTTCCGTCGTCGACGATCTGGCCGTCCAGCAGCGAGACCACCCTGTCGGCCAGGCTGGCGACCCTGGCGTCATGGGTGACCAGGACGATCGTCTGGCCGTCGCGGTGCACCTCGCTCAGCAGGCGCAGCACGTCGCGGGTGTTGCGGCTGTCGAGGTTGCCCGTGGGCTCGTCGGCCAGCAGCAGGGCCGGTTTGTTGGCCAGCGCGCGGGCGAGGGCGACGCGCTGCTGCTCGCCGCCCGACAGCTGCGCGGGCGCGGCGTCGGCCCGCTCGGTGAGGCTCAGCGCGTCGAGGAGGTACTCCCTGCGCGCCCTGGCCTCCTTGGAGGAGACCCCCGCCAGCAGCGCAGGCAGCTCGACGTTGTCGGCCACGGTCATGCTGGCGACCAGGTTGAAGAACTGGAAGACGAAGCCGATCTTCTTGCGCCTCAGCAGCGCCCACGCGCTCTCGGAGAGGGTGTCGGCGCGCTGGCCGTCGAGCCAGATCTCGCCGCTGGTGCGGATGTCGAGCCCGCCGAGCATATGCAGGAGGGTCGACTTCCCCGAGCCCGAAGGGCCCATGACCGCGACGAACTCGCCCTCGTCGACGAGCAGGTCCACCCCTCTGACGGCCGGCACGGGCACGTGCTTGTTCTGGTAGATCTTGACGAGGTTCACCGTTCTGAGCACGGTCACGCGAGGTCCTCCTGGCAGCGTTCGAGCCAGTCGAGGTCGGCCTGCAGGTGCAGCATGGCTCCCTCGATCAGCAGAAGCGCGACCTGATTCCCCTGATCGGTCCGCTCGGCGAGTTCGTTGAGGTCGCGCATCAGCGCGAGGTAGTGACGGCGCTGGCGGTTGATCAGCGCCATCCGGTCGGCGATGCCGGTCAGCGGGGCGAGGACGAGTTTCATGAAGAACTCGTCGCGCACCCTCGGACCCTCCGTGGGCTCGTCCACCCAGTCGGTGAGCGCGTCGCGGCCCTTGCCCGTCAGATAGTAGACCTTCTTGTTGGGTCTGTTGGACTGTTCGACGTCGACGGCCCTGACCAGCCCGTCCTTCTCCAGCCGGCCGAGCGTCACATAGATCTGGCCGATGTTGGGCGAAGGGTAGGCGCTGCCGAAGGTTTGCTCGAGGGCCTGCTTGAGTTCGTAGCCGTGGGCAGGTTCCTTCGCGAGGAGCGCCAGCAGGTGCAGCCGCACGCCCACCTCCTCGTTACGGGCTCGTTACGGAGATATCCGTTGACGTTCAGATTAGCGCTGTGCATAACATGAATGCATCTACCTAACACGAATGTAATCCGGTAGAAATTTGGAGGTCACGTGTTCCGCCCCCTGTCCGTGATGCTGCTCGCGCTCCTGGTGGCCGGATGCGCGGCGGCGACGGAAGAGGGCGGCGAGGACCCCAAGGGTCCGATCACCTTCGCCACGGGACGCGACACCACCGGCTACCTGCAACCCCTGCTGGACCGGTGGAACAAGGCGCATCCCGCGCAGAAGGTGACGCTGCTCGAGCTGCCTGAGGCGGCCGACGAGCAGCGAGCACAGCTGGTGGCCAACCTGCAGGCCAGGAGCGACCGCTACGACGTGCTCGGACTCGACGTGGTCTGGACGGCGGAGTTCGCCGACAACGGCTGGATCATCCCCCTGGAGCGCGGGAGCTTCCCGCTCGACAGGTTCCTGCCGCCCGTCGTCGACACCGCGGTCTACAAGGGCAAGCTCTGGGCAGTGCCGTACACCAGCAACGCAGGGCTTCTCTACTACCGCAAGGACCTGGTGAAGAAGCCGCCCACGACCTGGGCCCAGCTTCGCTCCCAGGCTCTTTCGGCAACCAAGAAGCATGACATAGGCGGCTATGCGGGCCAGCTGGCCGCCTACGAAGGACTCACCGTCAACTTCGCCGAGGCCGTGCAGTCGGCGGGCGGCACGCTCCCCGACCTCGACCAGGCCAAGGCCAAGCAGGCTCTCGACTTCTTCACCCAGGGGCTGCGCGAGGGATGGATCCCCCCTCAGGCCCTGAACTACAAGGAGGAGGAGTCGAGGCTCGCCTTCCAGAACGGCCAGCTCGTCTTCGCCCGCAACTGGCCCCACGCGTACGGCCCCGCCACCCAGTCCAAGGTGGCAGGCAAGTTCGCGGTGACCAGGCTGCCGGGCCTCGACGGGCCAGGATCGAGCTCACTGGGCGGCGCCAACCTGGCGATCAGCGCCTACTCCAAGCGGCAGAACACCGCCCAGGAGTTCATCAAGTACTTCACCAGCCTGGAGAACGAGCGCCGCGTCCTGACGGAAGGGTCCTTCCCTCCCGTGTGGGCGGAGCTCTACGACGACCCTGCGCTGATCAAGCGTTTCCCTTACCTGCCGGTGCTCAAAGAGAGCATTCTCGCGGCCAAGCCTCGGCCGGTGAGCGCCAACTACAACCAGTTGAGCCTGGTGGTCGCGAGCGCGGTCTCCAAAGCGCTCAGCCCGCCCTACGACCAGTCCACCGATGACGTGGCCGCCTCCATGAAAGCGGAGTTGGCCGAGATCGTCGCAACCCAGTGATTCGAGGTCAGGCATCATGCGAAAAGCAGTTGTTCTGGCGGGGCTCGCCGTAGCCATCGCCGCGTGCGGCAACGCGCCGAGCACCACCCCCCAGGAGACGGGCGCCGCCAGCTCGGCCGCCCCCGCCAAGAAGACGCTGGAGGGGGTGAAGATCGAGGTCGCCGCCAAGTGGACGGGCGAGGAGCAGACCAACTTCGAGGCGGTGCTCAAGGCCTTCCAGGAGAAGACCGGCGCCCAGGTCACCTACGCCTCCACAGGTGAGGACACCGGCGCCTACCTCGGCCCGCGCATCCAGGGTGGCAGCCCGCCCGACGTGGCGATCCTTCCCCAGCCCGGTCTGGTGCAGCAGTACGCCGACCAGAAGGCGCTCAAGCCCCTCACCGCCGAGGTCCAGAAGCAGATCGACGACAACTACACCCCGTACTGGAAGGAGCTCGGCTCCGCGGGCGGCCAGGTGTACGGCGTGCTCGTCAAGGCCGCGCACAAGTCGATCATCTGGTACCGCGACGCCGCGTTCACCGACGCCGGCGTGCAGGCCCCGACCACCTGGGACGAGCTGATGAAGACCGCGCAGGCGGTCTCCGACTCCGGCACCCCGCCGTTCTCGCTGTGCGGCGCCTCCGGCTGGACGCTCACCGACCTGTTCGAGAACGTCTACCTCTCGACCGCGGGCCCCGAGAAGTACGACCAGCTCGCCAAGCACGAGATCCCCTGGACCGACGCCTCCGTGGTGACCGCGCTGGAGAAGATGGCCGGCATCTTCGGCAAGAAGGACTACATGGTCGGCGGCAACACCGGCGCCCTGCAGACCGACTTCCCGACCTGCGTGACCCAGGTGTACGGCCAGGACAAGGGCGCGATGGTCATCGAGGCCGACTTCGTGGCCGCCTCCGCCACCCAGTCCGGCGCGAAGATCGGCGAGACCGCGAAGATCTTCCCCTTCCCGAAGGTCGGCGACACCGCTCCCGTCGTGCTGGGCGGCGACATCGCCGTGGCGCTGAAGGACTCCCCCGGCGCGATGGCGCTGCTGGAGTTCCTCGCCTCCAAGGAGGGCGGCGAGGTGTGGGCGAAGCTGCCCGGCTACCTGTCGCCGAACCGCAACGTCTCGCCTGACAACTACCCGAGCGAGCTGACCAAGCAGCTGGCGCAGACCATCATCTCCGCCGGCGAGACGGTCCGATACGACATGTCCGACCTCGCGCCGAGCGCCTTCGGCGGAACCGACGGCAAGGGCGAGTGGAAGGTCCTGCAGGACTTCCTGCGCGACCCGTCCGACGCCAAGGCAGCCGCCAAGGCCCTGGAGACCGAGGCCGCCAAGGCCTGGAAGTAAAGGGGCGAGGCCGTGACCGACCGGTTGAACGGCCCGACCGACCCGCGCGACGAGGTGTCGCGCGGGTCCTCCCCCGGGCCAGAACCCACCCCCCAGACGGCGACTTCGGGCTCCGCCTCCGCGGACAATCCCGACCCCGCCCACACCTCCGACTCCGCCGACCCCGCCCGCGCCGCGGCCTCCCCCGCTGAGGGCGCCGCATCGGGGCCGGGCACCCGCAGGACCGCCGCCTCGGAGGAACCCGAGCTGGCGACGGCGGGAGGGGCCGCGCCCACCGTTGCGCCGGCGCCCGGCAAGAACAGGCTGGGCCCCTCCGCCGCGGTGGCCTGGTTCTTCGTGCTCCCCGCGATGCTGCTGCTGGGCATCTGGGTGATCTATCCGATCATCTACTCGATCTTCCGCAGCCTCTACGACGCCACGGGCACCCAGTTCGTCGGCCTGGAGAACTTCGGCACGATCTTCACCGACTCCGGCACGCTCACCACGATCAGGAACAACCTCATCTGGGTGATCGTGGCCCCGATCCTGGTCACCACGCTGGGTCTGATCTTCGCGGTGCTCACCGAGCGCATCAAGTGGACCACCGCGTTCAAGCTGATCGTGTTCATGCCGATGGCCGTCTCACTGCTGGCCGCGGGCGTCATCTTCCGCCTCGTCTACGAGGAGGACCCCGACCGCGGCGCGGCCAACGCGATCATGTCCACCATCTCCGGGGTGTTCTCCTCCGGTGGCGGCCTGGAGGGAGCGCGGCCAAGGGAGAACGACGCCTCGCCCGTCACGGCGCAGGGCGACACAGTCGTCACCAAGCAGCCCGCGCAGGCGGGCCAGCCGGTGCTGATCCCGCTGGTCGGGCTCAAGCCCGAGGCCGTTCCCTCCGACGCGCAGACGGCCAAGCCCGCCGCGGGCGACGGCCTCACCGGCACGGTGTGGCTCGACTTCACCGCGGGAGGCGGCGGCAAGGCAGGCGAGGTCGACGGCACGGAGAAGGGCCTGCCGGGGGTGACGGTGGAGGCGGTCAGCGGCGGTCAGGTCGCGGCCACCACCACGACGGCCGCCGACGGGACCTTCCGTTTCGACGGGCTCGCGCAGGGCTCCTACACGGTACGGCTGCCGCAGTCGAACTTCGAGGCGCCCTTCAACGGCCTGACCTGGCTCGGGCCCACCCTGATCACGCCCGCCATCATCGGCGCGTTCGTCTGGGTGTGGGCGGGCTTCGCGATGGTGCTGATCGCGGCGGGCCTGTCGGCCATCCCGCGTGACGCGCTGGAGGCGGCGCGCATCGACGGCGCGACCGAGTGGCAGGTCTTCAGGAAGATCACCGTGCCGCTGCTCTCTCCCGTGCTGCTCGTCGTGTTCGTCACGATGATCATCAATACGCTGAAGGTCTTCGACCTGGTCTTCATCATCGCGCCAGGCTCGGTGCAGCCGAACGCGAACGTGATCGCGCTGGAGATGTGGCGAGTCTCCTTCGGCGGCGGGAACAACCAGGGACTCGGCAGCGCGTTGGCGATCTTCCTGCTCATCCTGGTCCTGCCGTTCATGATCATGAACATCCGCCGGTTCAGGAGGGAGCAGTGATGGCTGACGTCCAGGCGGGAACGGTGAAACGAGGCCCGCTCAGCAGGATCGTCGACCGTCTCGGCAGCGGCGCCGTCCAGGTGCTGATGATCCTGATCGGCCTGTTCTGGCTGGTGCCGACGCTCGGCCTGCTGGTGGTCTCGATGCGAGACGAGACCGCGAACAACGCCGAGGGCTGGTGGACGATCTTCACCAAGCCCGCCGAGCTGACTCTCAGCAACTACGCCAGCCTGCTGGCGACCGGCTTCTCGGCCTCCTTCTGGAACACCGTCATGATCACGGTGCCCACCACGATCCTGGTGATCGGCATCGCGGCGATGGCCGCCTACGCCTTCGCCTGGATGGACTTCAAGGGACGCGACCCGCTGTTCCTTGTCGTCGTCGGCCTGCTGATCGTGCCGATCCAGATCGCGCTGATCCCGATCGCCACGCTGTACGGCCAGGCCGGGATCTTCGGCACGATCCCCGGCGTGGTCCTCTTCCACGTCGCCTTCGGACTCCCCTTCGCGATCTTCCTGCTCCGCAACTTCTTCGTCGGCATCCCCGCCTCGCTGCTCGAGGCGGCCAGGATGGACGGCGCGTCGGAGTGGAAGATCTTCTCGACGGTGGTGTTCCCGCTCGGCAAGCCCGCGATCGCGTCACTGGGCATCTTCCAGTTCCTGTGGGTGTGGAACGACCTGCTCATCGCCCTGGTCTTCGCCGATGCGTCGAACCAGCCGATGACCAAGGCCCTGCAGTCGCAGATGCGGCAGTTCGGTACCAACGTGGACATCATCGCGCCCGGAGCCTTCCTGTCGCTGATCATCCCGCTGGTCCTGTTCTTCGCCTTCCAGCGCTACTTCGTGCAGGGCATGATGGCCGGTTCGGTCAAGTGATCCACTGGGCGCCCGTCTCGCGGCGGCAGGCGGGCGCCCGGTCCCCCTTTGTGATCTTTTCTGGACGGCGTGCGCCCCGCTCGCTCTGATCGATAGGGTGCATGACCATGGCCGGTCGTCCCCTACACGAAGTAGTCGAATCCGGATGGGCGAGCGCCCTCGAGCCCGTCGCCGAACGGATCTCCCTCATGGGCGAGTTCCTCCGGGACGAGATCGCCGAGGGCAGGCAGTACCTCCCCTCCGGAGCCCACGTCCTGCGCGCCTTCAACCAGCCCTTTGACGAGGTCAAGGTGCTGATCGTCGGCCAGGACCCCTACCCCACGCCAGGACACCCCGTCGGGCTGTCCTTCTCCGTGGCCCCCGACGTGCGCCCGCTGCCCGGCAGCCTGCGCAACATCTACAAGGAGATGGAGAGCGATCTCGGCCTGCCCATGCCCTCCAACGGCGACCTGACCCCCTGGGCCGAGCAGGGCGTCCTGCTGCTCAACAGGGTGCTGACCGTCATGCCGGGCAAGCCGGCCTCCCACCGGGGCAAGGGCTGGGAGGAGGTCACCGAGCAGGCCATCCACGCCCTCGTCGCCCGCGACAAGCCGATGGTGGCCATCCTCTGGGGCCGCGACGCGCGCAACCTCGCCCCGATGCTCGGCAGCGTGCCGCGCATCGAGTCCGCGCACCCTTCCCCGCTGTCGGCCCGCAGCGGTTTCTTCGGCTCACGGCCCTTCAGCCGCGCCAATGAACTGCTCATCCAGCAAGGCGCGACACCTGTCGAGTGGAAGCTGCCCTAGGCTCTTTTCCCATGAGTGATGAAGAAAAGTTCCTCCGCCTCACGGTCGAGCTGACCGTCGAGGTGCTGGACGTCGCCGCCCTGCAGGCGGCCGCCCTCGCCGAGATCCGGCACCCTGACGCCGACCTCGACGAGGACGAGCGCAAGGAGCAGGCCGAGCTGGTGAGTTCCGACGAGACGGGCGCGACCGCCCTTCAGTGGCTGATCGAGCCCGACCACGTGCTGTCCCTGATCGAGCACGTCCAGGAGGTCGAGCCGCGGGAGGCCGTGCTGGGCGTCGAGCCCTCCGACGGGCCCAGCGACGAGGACGAGGACGACCACGAGGGTCACGACCACTGACGCTCGGGGTGGGTGGGAGCCCGCGCTCCCACCCACCGCCCTAGGATCGAAGCATGATCGTTGCTTTCTCCATCACCCCGCTGGGAGTCGGCGAGGGTGTCTCCGAGCCTGTCGCGCGCGCCGTCAAGGTGGTGCGCGACAGCGGACTGCCCAACCACACCGACGCCATGTTCACCACCGTCGAAGGCGAGTGGGACGAGGTGATGGACGTGCTCAAGCGTGCGGTGGAGGCGGTGGCCGAGGTCGCTCCCCGCGTCAGCCTGGTGCTCAAGGCCGATGTACGGCCCGGCGTCACTGACGGCATGACCGGCAAGGTCGAACGCCTGGAAGCCCACCTCCGGTAGGGCGTGACGCCCTGCGGGCGGCACAGACGCGACATATCTTGACCGTCCCGAGAACGCGTCATATCTTGATGCGTGACGCGACATATCTCGAAGGGCGGAACGATGAGAGTACCTGTCCTGATCGTCGGCGGCGGCTACGCGGGGCTCAGCGCCGCCACCATGCTCGCCTGGCGCGGTGTCCCCGTCCTGCTGGTCGAACGGCACGCGAGCACCTCGCTGCAGCCCAAGGCCTTCGGCGTCAACATGCGCGCCATGGAGCTGCTGCGTCCGGTGCCGGGGCTGGAGAAGGAGCTGTCCGGCATCTGGCAGGGCATCGGCGACAGCATGCGCATCGCCGTGGCCTCCAGCCTCACCGACCCCGAGCCGAACATCCTCTTCGACACCAGCGCCGTGCCCTTCCCCACGCACCTCTCGCCCGCTCCCGACCTCGGGGCGCCGCAGGCGGAGGTCGAGCGCGTGCTGCGCGCCAAGGCCGAGGAGCTGGGCGCGGACCTGCGCTTCTCCACCGAGTTCGTCTCGCTCGAGCAGGACGACGACGGAGTGACCGCGCTCATCCGCGCCGAGGACGGGACGGAGACGACCGTCCTCGCCGACTACGTCATCGCCGCCGACGGCTACCGCAGCCGGCTTCGCGCCCAGCTCGGCATCCCCACCTCGGGAAGAGGCGTGCTGAACCACCTGCAGGCGATCATGTTCGACGCCGACCTCAGCACGCTGGTCAACGAGCGCGAGGTCACGCTCTGGTACCTGCAGCGCCCTGAGTACACCGGCGTCTTCATCACCGGCACAGGCGTCGGCGCGCACGTGCTGGGCGTCACCTACGAGGGCGAGCCCGACCCCGACCACGAGAAGCTCGTCAGGCTGGGCGTGGGCGTGCCCGACCTCGACGTCACCGTCCTCGACACGGCGACCTTCCCCACCGCGCACGTCCTGGCCGACCGGTACAGGGAGGGCAGGGTGTTCCTGGCCGGCGACGCCGCCCACACGATGCCCCCGACAGGCGGCCAGGGCGGCAGCACCGCGCTGCAGGACGGCTGCGACCTGGCCTGGCGGCTCTGGCTGGTCATCACGGGACAGGCCGGCCCGCGTTTCCTCGACTCCTACGACGCCGAGCGCCGTCCCATCGGGAAGCTGACGGCCGACGCCCAGCTCGCCAACCTGGGCTTCCGCATGCCGCCCGCCCAGCGCGTCGACTACCCTGCCCCGCTCGAGGACCCGTTCGCGGCGCTCCTCGGCTACCGCTACCACTCCTTCGCCATCCTCACCGAACCCGGCGACGACGGCTCGCTGCTGGAGGACCCGCGCACCCCCGACGGACGTCCCGGCGGCAGGGCCGCCCACGTGGTGCTCGACTGGGAGGGGCGGCGGATCTCCACGCACGACCTGTTCGGGTCGGGATTCGTGCTGCTGGCCGGGCCGTACGGGCAGGCGTGGGTGGACGCCGGACGCGCGGTGAGGGACCAGCTCGGGCTCCGCCTGGCGCCGCACAGGATCGGCGGGGAGCTGCTGGACGTGGACGAGGTGTGGCTGGAGCGGTACGGCGTGAGCAAGAGCGGCGCGGTCCTCGTCCGGCCCGACGGGTTCATCGCCTGGCGCAGTCCTGGCGCGGACCTGGACCCCGCAGGCACGTTGGAGCGCGTCCTCCTCCAGATCCTCGCCCTCTGGTAAGTCTCCATTGGAGACTCACCGAGTATGATGGAGGGCATGGCCAGACAACTGCGCGACCAGGACATCACCTGCTCGATCGCCCAGGCCGCCGCCGTGGTCGGCGACTGGTGGAGCCTGCTGATCGTCCGGGAGGTCGCACGGGGGCACCTGCGCTTCGAGGACCTGCTCACCGAGCTCGGCATCTCCAGGAAGATCCTGACCGAACGGCTCAGGCACCTCGTCGACCACGGCGTGCTGGAGCGCAGGCCGTACCAGTCGGGGCCGGTCAGGAACGACTACGTGCTCAGCGAGGTGGGCGCCGCGCTCGCCCCCGTACTGATCTCGATGCAGGACTGGGCCGACCGCTGGATCGTCGGCGACGGGACGCTCACGGGGGTGTCCCTGCCGAACAGCCCTCCCGCCCGGCGCGTCCACTCGCTCGTGGGCACGGCGATCCCGCACCCGCTGAGACTCCCCACGAGCGGCGGAGGAGAGCTGGAGGTGGTGGATCCCTCCCTGCCGACCGTGCTCTTCGCCTATCCCGCGACGGGGATGCCCACGCCGCTGCCGCCCGGCTGGAACGAGGTGCCGGGAGCGGTGGGCTGCACGCTGGAGAACCGGCTGTTCAGGAACGCGGCTGCGCGGTTCGCGGCGGACGGGATCGCGCTCAGGGGGGTCAGCACGCAACGTCAGGACGAGCAGGCGGCATTCGCGGAGATGGAGGGGATCCCTTTTCCGCTGCTGTCGGATGTGGACCTACGGCTGGCGGCGGCGCTGCGGCTGCCGACGTTCCGGTCGGGACAGACGCTGCGGCTGAAGCGGCTCATCCTGGTGGTGGATCCGGAGCGGGTGGTCCGCCATGTGATCTTTCCCGTGGTGGACATCCCCGCGGCCGTCACAGAGTCCCACGAAGCCGCCCGCACCCTCACCTGACCCAGGGGCACCCATCCCGGCTCGCCCCGCCCGCTGACCACCCGCCCGCGACCACCGCTCCAGCCCCGCCACATCCGCCGGTGGAACTGTCGGCGCCCCCTGGGACGCGAGAGGGCGGACCACCGCAGAATCCAGGTCATGGATGCAGCGTGACGGAGACGTCTTTGGGACGGTTGACGCCCCCTGGGACACCAGAGGGCGGACCGCCGCGCAGAATCCAGGTCATGGATACAGCGTGACGGAGACGCCTTTGGGACGGTTGACGCCCCCCGGTACGGGCAGCCTCGGTCAGGGACCGGGGGCGAGGAGTGCGTCCCTGCGGGCCTGCAGAAGCGCGCACTCGGACGACAGCTCGGCGGTCCGTCTGGAGATCGAGGCGACCGTCTCCTCCACCCACTGGGCCGCCTGCGCCACCGCGTCATGCGTGCCGGTGATCCGGTGGTGCTTCATGACGTCCGTGACGATGTTGTCGAAGAACGTGTCCACGAACCACCGCGTGTCCACCTCAGGCAACCGGGGGTTGGCCATCACCCCGACGTCGGCCAGCTCCCTGGCGAACACGTCCAGCGCCCGCTGCGCCCGCCATGCCGCCTCGTCGGCCTGCTGCAGTCGGTTGCGTTCGATGGAGTCGGCGAGGACGCCGCCCCCGAACATGTCCCACGTCGAAGCCCCGCGCGCGCTGTTCAACCGGTCGAGAACGTGCGCCAGCTCCGCGCCCGCGGCCATCCCCGCCTTCCGCGCCTCCTCGTGTTCGTGGAGATCGGCGGTCAGATCGCCCAACGTCGACGCCAGCTCAGCGAGGTCCCGCCCTCGCGGGTCACCGTCGAGCTCGATGAGGAGCCGTTCCTTCTCCCCCAGCAACCTCGCGTACTCCCCTGGCGCCGCCTCCAGCGCCACCCGCTCCGCGTCGATGCCCTCGAGGTCGCCCTCCAGCGCCGACAGCCTGAGGCGGTGGCCGTGCAAGCGCTGCCGGACGGCCTCGGCCTCGATCCGTTCCTGAGCGAGCCGTTCCTCCTTCGAGCCTGCCAGTTTCGCCAGGAACCCCACGAAACCACTTTCCAGACGGACGACGTCCTGCTCCTCCTCGGCAAGGCGGGGCGTCAGGTCCACGATCGCCTGCCGTACCTGCTGGATCTGGCCGGTGAGCGCGCCCCGCTGGCGGGTCAGGTGCTCGAGATGCCGTACGCGTTCCTTGGCCACCCGCAGCTGGTCATCAATCCCCGCGAAATCCGTCATACCGGCTACGACGTCCGACCCCCCGCCATCGTTCCCGAACGCAGCTGGAGCGCGGTCACAATCCCGCAGGACGCAGCTGAAGGGCGGTCACAATCCCGCAGGACGCAACCGAAGAGCGACCCGAACCCCGCGAGACACAACCCGAAGGTGGCCAGAACCCGCAAGACACAACCGAAAGACGACCCGAACCCCGCGAGACACAACCCGAAGGTGGCCAGAACCCGCGAGACACAACCGAAGGACGACCCGAACCCCGCGAAACACAACCCGAAGGTGGCCAGAACCCGCGAGACACAACCGAAGGACGACCCGAACCCCGCGAAACACAACCCGAAGGTGGCCAGAACCCGCGAGACACAGCGGGCAGGTGGTCAGAACCCCGCGGGACGCGGCCGGAAGGTGGTCAGAACTGCGGGACGCACTTGGACGGCGAGGTCAGGACCGAGAGGCAAGCTTGGGCTCTCGGAACTGGGGCGAAGGGCGGGGCCTTGGCTGCGGGGCTGGGGTGGGGGTCAGGGTTTGCGGGCGACGCCGGCCCAGCCCAGGACGGCGAAGCGCTCCAGCGCTTGGGGAGAGATGAAGTCGCCCGAGTCGAGCAGTTCGAAGTCCCCGAAGAAGCGCTGGATGTCCGCGAGGGTTCGCGGCACTACGCCCGAGCTGGCCCGTGAGTACACCTGACGCATCGTTTCGGTGTCGCCGCTGCGTTCGTCCTTCGACGACAGGTGTGTGATCACCAGGTGGCTGCCGGGCGCCATCAGCTCCCTGAGCCTGGCGACCTCGGCGTACGGATCGTCGAGGAAGTGGAGTACGGCCACGAGCAGCACCGCCACGGGTTCGTCGCCGTTGATGAGGCCGGTTTCGAGGACCCTGGACCAGATCTCGTCGGGTTTGCGGAGGTCGCTTTCGACCATGGCGACGTTGGGCGAGTTGGCCAGCAGAGCGCGTCCGTGGACACAGACGACCGGATCGTTGTCGACGTAGACGGCGCGGGCGTCGGGGTTCACCGAGTGGGCGACCTGGTGGACGTTGTTCTGCGTGGGCAGTCCCGCCCCGATGTCGACGAACTGGCGGATGCCCGCTTCGCCCGCGAGATGGCGGACGGCGTTGCCGAGGAACTCCCGGTTCAGCTGCACGCCTTCGCGCGATTCGGGGAACGCCTTGATGATCTGCTCGGCGGCCTCACGGTCCGCCGCGAAGTTGTCCTTTCCGCCGAGCATGAAGTCGTAGATGCGTGCGACGTTCGGCGTAGAGATGTCGATACCCGCGGGCGGGTTCTCTGTCATCGGGCGATCGCCAATCTGCCGCTCGAAGTTGCCTGGTCTTGTCCAAAAGTGCGCCGAACGGGGATTCCGGGTGCAAAAACGTGACGTGGACGGGGGATGAAGTCCGCGTAGGCGCAGGCGGGCCAGTGGCTGGTTCGCCGCCTCACAGCTTTCCTCCTCGCATCAGGACTTACGTCGCGATAAAGGGATCACCTATCTCGGCGCGGTCAGCGTACCGCACCATAACGTCCCTATAACGCTGGATTCGCGGGGATTCAGGCCGCGAGCCGCCGGACGTTTCCGGAGGCGCTGTCAGGTACGGCAGGCCGTACGGCGGCGGGGCCCGAGGGCGAGCGGTCGGGATCGTCGGGCTCATGAGGAGACACGGCGAAGGGGCGGGGCCGAAGCGGGATGACCACCGCGCCTCCGGCGGGGGTCGAGGGGGCGGGGCTGGTCGTTCTGGTCCAGATGACTCCGGAGGAACGGGTCCAGATGACTCCGGATGAGGGGGTGGCGGGGCTGGACGAGGGCACCACCGGGCTGGAGGCGCAGAGCACGGGGTCATCACCGTGTCGGCCCCGAACGTCCTCACCGTCGGCCGACGCGAGCCGCAGCACGGGCTTGGCGCTCACGCGGGTCCGGGCATCCACCCGGCTGCGATCCCCGGCACGACGAACGCCGCGCGCGCTGCAGGGCGCGCGGTCGGCTCCCCAAGAAACGACGGCAGGTCTACGAGGGACGCCGTCAGCGGCGCGGAAGGCCTCGACGACGACCCAGGAAGCATCGCCAGGCCCCTGGCGGCCGTCGTCGGCGGGGCGGGAGGCGTCGGCGATTCCCCGGAGAGCGGCGGGCCTGCCAGGCACTTCAACACCAGCGCGAAAGACGCCACCGCCAACCCCGACGGCATCACCGAACCTGCAGAGGCCGTCATCAGCGGGGCCGGAGACCTCGACGACCCCCGAGGAAGCGACAGCGCAACCACCGGGGACTTCAACACCAGCGCGAAAGACGCCACCGGCAACCCCGGAGGTGTCACCGGACCTGCAGAGGCCGTCATCAGCGGGGGCCGGAGACCTCGACGACCCCCGAGGAAGCGACAGCGGGTCCACCGGGGACTTCGACACCGGAGCGGGAGACATCACCAGCAGCCCAGAAGGCATCACCGGGCCTGCGGGAGCCGTCATCGGCGGGGCCGGAGACCTCGACGGCTTCCCAGGGAGCGTCGGCGGGTCTGCCAGAGACTGCGGCACCGGAGCGGGAGGCGTGACCGGCAGCCCAGGCGGCGTCGCCGGACCTGCAGGGGCCGCCGTCGGCGACGCAGAAGGCGTCGCTGGCCCCACAGGAACCGACGGCGGGTCCACCGGGGACTTCGACACCGAAGCGGGAGACATCACCAGCAGCCCAGAAGGCATCACCGGGCCTGCGGGAGCCGTCATCGGCGGGGCCGGAGACCTCGACGGCTTCCCAAGGAGCGTCGGCGGGTCTGCCGGGGACTTCGGATCCGGAGGCGTGACCGGCAACCCGAGAGGCGTCGTCGGGCCCGAGGGGTGCGGTGGCGGCGGGGCGGGGGGCGTTTTCGGAGTGGAGGAGGTGGAGGCAGGCTGCGGTGGACGCCGGGCGCGTGGTCGAGGCCGATCGTGTCACCGGAGGGGCGTCCGGAGAGGGGATGCGGTTCCGAGCAGGCACATCGGAAGCGAGGGCGGGTCGCTCCACGAAGGCTGAGCGGAGGGCGGCGGTTGGGCGGGGCCTGGGCATGGCGCGTGGAGCGGCGGTTGACCGTACCGCGGGGGTTGCGCACGACGTGGAGTCCGGCGAAGCGGACGCTGGCGGTTGGGCAGGCGTTGGTCCTGGGGCCGGCTGCGGGTCTGGCGTTGACGGCAGGGCAGGCGTGCGCTGTGACGCCAGCCTTGGCCGTGGGGCGGACTGCCGGGCGGACGCTGACGGAAGGGCACTCGCTGGCCGTGGGGCCGGCTTCGGACCAGGCGTCAGCCGTGAAGCACGCGCTGAACGCGGGGAGGGCTGCGGGACGGACGTCGCCGGAAGGACAAGCATCGGCCGTGGGTCGAGCCTTGAACCTGGCATCGGCCGTGAAGCACGCACTGGCCGTGGGGCGGGCTGCGGGACGGACGTTTGCGGGAGGGCAAGCATTGGCCGTAGGGCGAGCCTCGGGCCAGGCGTCCACGCAGGGGCAGGCGTCGGCTCTGCGAGCGGCCGCACGTCAGGCGTTGGCGGTACTGCCGATGTCGGCCCTGGAGCGGGCGTGGGCCGTGGGCGAGGTTGCGGTGGGGCGGGGGTTCGGGGGGCCGAAGGGGTGGATTTGGCGGGGGTTTGGGAGGTCGGAGGGGTAGGGAGGGCGGGAGTGGGGAAGGGAGTGAGAGGCCGGCTCACGGGATCCTCCAGGGATGCGGGGACCTCAGGATCGGCCAGGGGTGGGTCGGGTGAGCGCGTTGAACGGGATTCTGTGGATGAGTCGGAACGGGCCTGTGGACAGTGGGCGGCCTTGACAGAACATCATCCTGGAGCCCATCACCCTAGGTAACGATTATGTGGTGATTTGCGCCCATTCCGGCCTGCTTTGTTACGGAACATGACGCTCACGGCATCAGGTCTGCAACACTCTGCTGTGACCCCTTACCTCCGCTTGCGAAGTAATGCTTGATTTCTCCGCAAGAGTGGCTTGTTGTTTCAACCCCCAAGGAGTACGTCCGTGTCATCTGCACGCAGGGCCGGAAGGTTCCTGGCAGCGGCGACGGGTGCAGCGATCCTGCTGACGGCCTGCGGCGCTGCCGATAACGCACCCGCCGCCGACCCGTCGACCGCGCCCTCCGCTCCGGCCAGCGGCGCCGCCAACGCCTCGACGATCACCCACACGTTCGAGCAGGAGATCAGCTCGTACAACGCCGAGACGGCGGAAGAGTACTCCTCCAAGAACCACATCGTCCTGAACCGGATCCAGACGGACTTCTGGCACTTCGGTGCCGACGGCTCCGTCCAGCCGGACAAGGACATGGGCAGCTACGAGAAGACCTCTGACGACCCGCTGACGGTGAAGTACACCATCAACCCGAACGCGGTGTGGTCCGACGGCAACGCGATCGCCTGTGACGACGTGATGCTCACCTACGCTGTCGCCTCCGGCAAGTTCCCCGAGTTCAGCTACATCAGCACGGACACGTGGGACAAGATCAAGATGCCGGACTGCGCGATCGGCGACAAGGAGGTGACGCTCAACTACACCAAGTCCTACGGTGACTGGGCGGCCGCCAACCTCATCCAGCTGCCGGCGCACATCGTCGCCCAGCAGGGTGGGCTCAGCGAGCAGGAGATGTTCGACGCCATCAAGGCCGAGGACCACGGCAAGCTCAAGAAGGCCGCCGAGTTCTTCAACAAGGGCTGGATCTTCAACGGCAAGCTCCCGGACAAGGCGCTCATCCCGTCCTCCGGCCAGTACGTGATCGACTCCTACTCCCCCGGCCAGTCCATCACCCTGGCGGCCAACGACAAGTACTGGGGCGAGAAGGCCAAGACCGAGAAGATCGTCATCCGTTTCATCGCCCAGGACCAGCAGGTCCAGGCGCTGCAGAACGGCGAGACGAACATCATCGAGCCGCAGTCGAACCCGGACATCCTGGCGCAGGTCGAGGCGCTGCAGAACGTCACCGTGAAGACCGGTGAGCAGTTCCTGTACGACCACCTGGACTTCAACTTCAACAAGGGCCCGTTCAAGGACGCCAAGCTGCGTCAGGCCTTCGCGGCCTGCACCCCGCGTCAGCAGATCGTGGACAACCTGATCAAGCCGCAGAACCCGAACGCCGCCCCGATGAACGTCCGCAACATCGCGCCGTTCCAGCCGGGCTACGCCGAGGCCGTCAAGTTCGCCGGTGCCGAGAAGTACAACACCGTCGACCTCGAGGGCGCCAAGAAGCTCGTGGCCGACTCGGGCGTCAAGACCCCGATCAAGGTCAACATCGGCTACAACCAGCCGAACCCCCGCCGTACCCAGGTGGTCGAGCTGATCAAGGCCTCCTGCGACCAGGCCGGCTTCGAGGTCACTGACACCGGCAGCGAGAAGTTCTTCGACGACGCCGGTGACCTGGCCAACGGCAACTTCGACATCGCCCTGTTCGGTTGGGCCGGTTCGTCGCTGAACAGCGGCTGGACCTCCACCTACTACACGCCGAAGAAGTGCACCCCCTCGGCCAAGGGCAACAACAAGGGCTGCTACTCCAACAAGGAGTACGACAAGCTCGCCGACCAGATCCTCTCGGAGACCGACCCCTCGAAGGTCGCCCCGCTGATCCAGCAGGTCGAGAAGATCCTCTGGGACGACCTGGCGACGATCCCGCTGTACTCGCAGCCGGCTCTGTCCGCCTGGAGCTCGAACATCCAGAACGTCCAGCCCAACCCGAGCCAGGCCTCCATCACCTGGAACATGCACCAGTGGGCTGCTCAGTAAGCACGGCCAAGCCGCATAACTGACGCGGGGTACGGTCACCAGACCGGCCCCGCGTCAGAGCTGTACAAACCAAGTCGAACTTGTCCGCCCGTCGAAGCCGCGCCCACGAGGCACCGGGGCGGGCCCGGCTTTCCGGCTCGAGCCCGGCCACCCCCCGCCATGGCGTCCGGAAGCCGTCACCTGCAGGAGGTCGGGGAATTGCTTGTATTCATCGCGCGTAGGCTCGCCATATCGAGCCTCACGCTGCTAGCCGCCACTTTCATCATGTTCTTCCTGGTGGCCCTGTCGGGAGACCCGCTCGCCGACCTGCGCGAGAGCTCGCTCCCCGACGCTCCCAGGCTGATGGAGGCGCGCATCGCGGCCATGCACCTTGACGAGCCCATCCCCGTCCGCTATTTCTCCTGGCTGACCGGCATCTTCCAGGGTGACCTCGGGGTCAACAAGGCGGGCACCACGGTCTCCTCGCTGCTCGGCGGCGCCATGGAGTCGACGCTGAAGCTTGTCGTGGTCGCCACGGTGCTGGCCGCCGTGATCGGCATCGCGATCGGCATCGTCTCGGCGCTCCGTCAGTACAGCAGCTTCGACCACGGGATCACCTTCGCAGCCTTCGTCTGCTTCTCGCTACCGGTTTTCTGGGTCGCGACGATGCTGAAGCAGTACGTGGCGATCGAGTTCAACGACTGGCTGAGGGACCCGTACATCCCGCTTCCCATCATCCTGATCATCGCGCTCTGCGCGGGCCTGATCTGGGCGTCGGTCTACAACGGCGACAGGAAGGGCAAGCTGACCGCCTTCGGCATCGGCCTGGTCGTCACCGCGGTGATCCTCTTCGCGCTCTCCGCGAGTCGCTGGTTCGCCGACCCCGGCCTGGGCTTCCCCTTCGTCCTCGTCGTGGGGCTGGCCACGGCCGCAGGCGTCGCCGCGCTGGTCGCGGGCGTCGAGCACCTGCAGCCGATGTACGCGGCGCTGGGCGCGGCGGGCGTCGGAGCGCTGCTCTACTACCCGCTCCAGCCCATGCTGATCGCGCCGAGCGTCCTCACCCTGCTCGGGCTGTTCGTCGTCGCCGGGCTGGTCAGCGCCGCCATCGGCTGGCAGTTCGGCGGGCTGCTGCGCCGCCAGGCGATCCCGCTGGCCGTCTTCAGTGGCCTCTTCGTCGCCGCGATGATCTTCATCGACCGGCTGCTCGAGGCGTGGGACGGCTACGCCAGGGCGCTCAAGGGCCGCCCGGTGGCCACCATCGGCTCCGAGACGCCCAACTTCCTCGGCAACTTCTGGCAGACCACGCTCGACTCCGGCATGCACCTGCTGCTGCCCACCCTGGCGCTGATCCTGGTCGGACTGGCCAGCCACTCCCGCTACAGCCGCGCCAGCATGCTCGAGGTGATGAACCAGGACTACGTCCGTACGGCCCGTGCCAAGGGCCTGCCTGAGCGGACCGTCGTCATCAAGCACGCCTTCCGCAACGGCATGATCCCGATCACCACGATCCTCGCCCTCGACTTCGCCGGCGTCTTCGGCGGCGCGGTCATCACCGAGACGGTCTTCGGCTGGCGGGGTATGGGCAAGATGTTCGAGGTCGGGCTGCGGGAGGTCGACCCCATGCCGGTCATGGGCTTCTTCCTCGTCACCGGCACCTCCATCGTCGTGTGGAACATGCTCGCCGACATCGCCTACGCCTACCTCGACCCGCGGATCAGGCTGTCATGACGGAGAAGACCGAGATGACCATCAAGACGGAGCCGCCCGCGTCGAACGACGCCCAGGGCATGACGATCGTCGCCCGTACCCAGGGCCAGCTCGTCCGGCGCAGGTTCTTCCGCCACCGCGGCGCCCTCGTGGGCATGATCCTGTTCGGGCTGGTCTTCCTGCTGGCCTTCAGCTCCATCGGCTTCGGCCCGATCCCCGGCTGGTGGGACAAGCCGTGGACCGGCTCGGGCACCGTGGTGGACAGGGGCCGCCCGACGCTCAGCGTCATCCCCGAGTTCCTCGGCGGTGCGGGCATGCACCTGGGCGAGCACCCCTTCGGCCAGGACAACATCGGCAAGGACTACTTCGCGATGACCATGCGCGGCGCGCAGGTCTCGATCATCGTGGCGTTGACCATCGGCCTGGTGTCCACCGCCGTCGGCACCGTGCTCGGCGCCCTCGCGGGCTTCTTCCGCGGCAAGATCGAGGCCGTCATCATGCGCTTCACCGACGTGATGATCACCATCCCCGTTCTGGTGATCGCCGCGGTGGTCGGCAGCGCCACCGGCAACCTGGGCCCTTACTTCATGGCCATCATGCTGGGTCTCATCACCTGGACCAGCGTCACCCGCCTGGTCCGCGGCGAGTTCCTCTCCCTGAGGGAGAAGGAGTTCGTCGAGGCCGCCAGGGCCGTCGGCACCTCGTCGATGCGGATCATCTTCAAGCACATCCTGCCGAACACGCTCGGTGTGATCATCGTCTCCGCCACGCTCGCCATCTCCTCCGGCATCCTGCTGGAGACGGCCCTGTCCTTCCTCGGCTTCGGCGTCAAGAGCCCCGACACCTCGCTCGGCCTGCTGATCAGCGACTACAAGAACGCCATGGTCACGCGCCCGTGGCTGTTCTGGTGGCCGGGTCTGTTCATCGTGGCCATCGCGCTGTCTGTCAACTTCATCGGGGACGGCCTGCGCGACGCCTTCGACCCCCGACAGAACAGGGTGCGTGACTGATGACCTCCGTACACATCGCCAAGCGGCTGTCGGAGGCCAAGCGCCCCGGCACCACCGAGGTGCTCAAGGTCGAGAACCTCCAGGTCAGCTTCCCCACCGACGACGGCCTGGTCAAGGCCGTGCGCGGTGTCTCCTACACGGTGCACGAGCGTGAGGTGCTCGGCATCGTCGGCGAGTCCGGCTCGGGCAAGTCGGTCTCCTCGATGGCGGTCATGGGCCTGCTGCCCAAGAGCGCCAGGATCAGCGGCGCCATCTCCTACCGCGGCGACGACATGCTCAAGATGTCCGAGCGCAAGCGGCGGAGCCTGCGGGGCAGGAAGATCGCGATGGTCTTCCAGGACCCGATGACCGCGCTCAACCCGGTCCACACCGTCGGCGACCAACTGGCCGAGGCCGTGCTGGCGCACGAGCTGGTGCCGTACAAGCAGGCGCAGGCGCGCGCCAAGGAGATGCTCGACCTGGTCGGCATCCCGCAGGCGGCGGCCAGGCTGAAGTCCTACCCGCACGAGTTCTCCGGCGGCATGCGGCAGCGCGCGATGATCGCCATGGCGATCATCAACAACCCCGACGTGATCATCGCCGACGAGCCGACCACGGCTCTCGACGTGACCGTGCAGGCGCAGATCCTCGAGAAGCTGCTCGAGGTGAAGGACGCGGTCGACGCGGCCGTCGTGCTCATCACGCACGACCTGGGCGTGATCGCGGGCATGGCGCACAGGGTGCTGGTCATGTACGCGGGCAAGCCGGTCGAGGTCGGTGACGTCGAGCCGGTGTTCAACACGCCGCGGATGCCGTACACCGCTGGTCTGCTCGGCTCCATCCCCTCGCTGGAGACCTCGGGCGGCAGGCTGCGGCCGATCAAGGGCACCCCGCCCTCGCTGATCAACCTGCCCACGGGCTGCCCCTTCTCCCCCCGCTGCCCCATGGCCACCGAGGTGTGCACCACCGAGGAGCCCGTCCTCGAGGAGACGGACGGCGGCGCGCACTACGCGGCCTGCCACCACTGGCCCAAGCTGGCGGAAAGGGCAGATCCGACCGCCATCTTCCGCACGAACAGCGAGATCACGCCATGAGCGAGAAACTGCTCGAGGTCAACGACCTCGTGATGAACTTCCCCGTCAGGGGGACCGGCCTCATGCGCCGCGTCGTCACTCACGTGCAGGCGGTCAGCGGCGTCTCCCTCCACGTGGACAAGGGCGAGACCCTCGGCGTGGTGGGCGAGTCGGGCTGCGGCAAGTCGACGACGGGCCGCGCCATCCTGCAACTCCACAAGCCCACCTCGGGCTCGGTGAAGTTCGACGGCCAGGAGCTCACCTCCCTGCCGAACAAGGAGATGCAGGCCGTCCGGCAGAACATGCAGATCGTCTTCCAGGACCCCTACGCCTCGCTGAACCCCAAGATGCCGGTGAACGACATCATCGCCGAGCCGCTGAAGGTGCACGGACGGTGGGACGGCAAGGCGGGGCCCAAGCGCGTGGCCGAGCTGCTGTCGCTGGTGGGCCTGTCGCCCGAGCACGGCAACCGCTACCCGCACGAGTTCTCCGGCGGTCAGCGGCAGCGCGTCGGCATCGCCAGGGCGCTGGCGCTGGAGCCGAAGCTGCTGATCCTGGACGAGCCGGTCTCGGCGCTGGACGTGTCGGTGCAGGGCCGGCGTGGTGAACCTGCTGGAGGACCTGCAGGACGCGCTGGGCCTGGCGTACGTGTTCATCGCCCACGACCTGTCGGTGGTGCGGCACATCTCCGACAGGGTGGCGGTGATGTACCTCGGGAAGGTCGTGGAGACGGGTCCGCGTGACGACCTGTACGACAGGCCCGCCCACCCCTACACGCAGGCGCTGCTGTCGGCTGCTCCCACGGCCAACCCCGAGGAGGAGCGCCAGCGCGAGCGGATCATCCTGACGGGCGACGTGCCCTCGCCGATGGACCCGCCGAGCGGCTGCAGGTTCAGGACCCGGTGCTGGAAGGCGCAGGAGATCTGCGCCACGGAGGAGCCCGCGCTGGTGGACAGGGGCAACGGCCACCCGGTCGCCTGCCACTTCGCCGAGGTCAACACCAAGGTCGTCTGACCTTCCGGGTTCTCGGGCCCCTGCCGGTTCTCGACCGGCGGGGGCCTTTCCGTTGCCGGGGGGCTGAGGCTCCTTGAGGGACGCCGGAACGTTTCCGTTCGCCTGGGGCCATTCCGTTGCCGAGGGGCTGAGGTTCCTAGGGGGACGCCGGAACGTTCCGTTCGCCTGGGGCCTTTCCGTTGCCCGAGGCCGAGGTTCCGTTCCGGGAACGCGGGAGGCTGGGCGCATTGGAGGAGGGTGGCAGGAAACGGAAAGCCCCCGCCTTCGGGCGGGGGCTTTCGTGGGGCGGGGGGCTACTTGGTGAAGCCGACCGCGCTCCAGTCCTTCGTGGCGAAGCCGAAGGCGCCGTAGTTGGCCAGCGTCTTCTTGGCGGCGAAGATGCTCGGACGCTGGTACAGCGGGATCGTGTGCACCTCGTCCCAGATCAGCTTGTCGGCCTGGTTGCCCAGTTCGATGTACTTGACCGGGTCCATCTCACCGGCCGCCTGCTCGATCAGGGTGTCGAGCTCGGGCGAGCCGATGCGCGGGAAGTTGCTGCCGAAGTTGTCCTTGCTGGTCGGCCGCTTGTAGATCTGCGGCAGGGCGCCGTTGGGGAACGGCGTGCCGAGCCACGAGAACGGCACCAGGTCGAAGTTGCCCGGCGTGATGTAGTCGTCGAAGAACTTGTCGTCGGGGACCGGCTCGATCTTGACCTTGACGCCGACGTCCTTCAGCATCGCCTGGGTCAGCTCGCCCTCCTGCTTGGCCAGCGGGTAGGCCGCGGGGACGATGAAGCGCAGCTCGAGCTCCTTGCCGTCCTTCTTGCGGTACTCACCCTCCAGCTTCCAGCCGGCCGCGTCGAGCAGCTGCTTGGCCTTCTCGGGGTTGTACTTGCCCAGCTCGCCGGAGTTGTCGACGTAGCCCTTGTGGGTGTTCATGTACAGGTGGTTGTTGAGCACCTGTACGGGCCAGTCGAGGTCCTTGAGGTCGGACTGGGTGATGGCCTCGCGGTTGATGCCCAGCAGGACGGCCTGGCGGACCGACTTGTCGGTCAGGTTCGGGGCCGAGCCGTTGACCGTGATGTGGCGCCAGTTGGGCGCGGCGGCCTTGCGGATGTCGACGCCCGGGACGGCCTTGGCGCGCTGGAGGTCGGCGGCGCTGGGGACGATCTCCAGCGCGTCGAGCTCGCCGTTGGCGAAGGCGTTGACCGTGGCGTCCGAGTCGAGCGCGCGGAAGATCACCTTGTCGAGCTTGGCCTTCTGGCCCCACCAGTTGTCGTCACGGACGAGCGTGATGGTCTTGGCGGTCTGGTCCATCTTCTCGAGCTTGAACGGGCCCGCCGTCACAGGGAACTTGTCGATCCAGCCCTTGTTGAACTCGGTGGCGTCGGAGCTCGTGGAGGCGGGGATGAGGGGGGAGAACATGCCCTGCCAGTCCGGGTAATGCCGGGAGAAGGTCACGATGACGTCGTGGTCGGTCGCGCCCTTCTCCACCGACTCCACGCGGTCGTAGCCGTCGGTGGAGGAGACCTGGAACTTGTCGTCCGAGCCGTTGAGCGCCTTCCACTGCCCGACGTAGTCCTTGTAGGTGATCGGCGTGCCGTCGGACCACTTGGCCTTGTCGTTGAGCTTGTAGGTGACGACCTGCTTGTCGCCCTTCAGCTCCATCTTCCACTCGGTGACGAAGTCCGGGTTGTTGGCCAGCTCGGCCTTGTCACTGGCCTTGTAGATGGAGGGCATGGTGGCGTCGTAGACGTCGGCGACGTCCGCGTGCGTGCCGTTCACCTGGCTGTAGTTCCACTGCTGGTGCCACTGGGACAGCGCGAGGGTGATGGTGCCGCCGTCCTTGACCTGGTCGTAGGCGACCGGGTTGATCGCGCTGCCGGGCAGCGCGGCGGCCTGCTCCTGGGCGGCCTTGGCGCCCTCGGCCGTACCGGCGGCGGGCTTGTCGGACCCGCCACCGCAGGCGGCAAGGGCGAGAGCCAGCAGGGCCGCTCCAGCGGCGGCCTTGTAGCCAACCTTCACGAGTTCCTCACTTCGGGATAGTGGCAGGCGGCGCCATGGTCGTCGGCGTGCGCCAGCCGTACAACGGGGGGTTCTTCGGCCACGCACCTGGCGCGCTCGGGCTCGGGGAGCAGGGCGCGCTTGGGGCAGCGGGTATGGAAGCGGCAGCCCGAGGGGGGCTGCGCCGGGCTGGGCAGGTCGCCTTCGAGGATGATCCTGCGGCGTGAACGCTCCAGCTCGGGGTCGGGAAGCGGGATCGCCGACATCAGCGCCCTGGTGTAGGGGTGGGCGGGCGTGCCGTACACCTCGGCCACGGTGCCGATCTCCACGATCTTGCCGAGGTACATCACGGCGACGCGGTCGGCCAGGTGGCGGACCACGGACAGGTCGTGGGCCACGAACAGGTAGGACAGGCCGAGCCTGGCCTTCAGGTCCTCCAGCAGGTTGATGACGCCCGCCTGGATCGACACGTCGAGCGCCGAGACGGGCTCGTCGAGGACGATCAGCTTGGGCTCCAGCGCCAGCGCGCGGGCGATGCCGATGCGCTGGCGCTGTCCTCCCGAGAAGTGCTGCGGGTAGCGCTCGGCGTAGGAGGGGTCGAGGCCGACGAGCTCGAGCAGTTCGGCGACGCGGCCCTGGACGTCCTTGTGCCCGTGGGCGCGCAGCGGCTCGGCGAGGATGTCGCCGACAGGCATGCGCGGGTCGAGCGCGGCCATCGGGTCCTGGAAGACGATCTGAAGGTCGCGGCGCAGCTCCTTGCGCTCCCGCTTGGTCAGCTCGCCGCTGTCCTTGCCGAACACCACGACCCTGCCGCCCTGGGCGGCCTCCAGCTGCATGATCTGCTGCAGCGTGGTGGTCTTGCCGCAGCCGGACTCGCCGACGAGCGCGAGCGTCTCGCCCCTGGCGATGTCGAAGCTGATGCCGTCCACGGCGTGCACGGTGCCGACGCGGCGCTTGAACACCGCGCCCTTCATCAGCGGGTAGTGCCTGACGAGGTTGTCGAGCTCGAGGACCGTCTCACGACGCCTCGCGTCGCGGGGCGGCTCGGCGACGGGCTCGGGGGCGGGGAAGACGTCGACGCCCCTGAGCCTCTTCACGTCGATCTCGTGCGAGCGGATGCAGGCCACCCCGCGCTCGCCCACCTGGACGAGCTCGGGCTCGGCGTCGTCGCAGGCGTCCACCTTCAGCGGGCAGCGCGGCGCGAAGGGGCAGCCGGGCGGCAGCGCCGCAGGCGAGGGCGGGGCGCCCTCGATCGGCACCAGGCGCTGGTTCTCCTGGTCGAGCCGCGGGATCGAGGCCAGCAGCCCCATGGTGTACGGCATGCGGGGCTCGTAGTAGATCTCCTCGACCGTGCCCTGCTCGACCGGCTTACCGGCGTACATCACCAGCACCCTGTCGGCCAGCCCCGCCACCACGCCGAGGTCGTGGGTGATCATGACGATGCCCGCGCCGGTCTCCTTCTGCGCGGTCTTGAGCACTTCGAGCACCTGCGCCTGGATGGTGACGTCGAGCGCGGTGGTGGGCTCGTCGCAGATCAGCACGTCGGGGTCGTTGGCGATGGCCATCGCGATCATAGCGCGCTGCCGCATGCCGCCGGAGAACTCGTGCGGAAAGGCCTTGGCGCGCACTTCGGGGTGCGGGATCCCGACCAGTTCCAGCAGTTCGACCGCCTGCCTGGCGGCCTGCTCCTTGGAGACCTTCTGGTGGACGCGGACCGCCTCGGCGATCTGGTCGCCGATCGTGTAGACGGGCGTGAACGCCGACAGCGGGTCCTGGAAGATCATGCTGATCGACTTGCCGCGCCGCTTGAGGATCTCCTGCTCGCGCATGCCGAGCAGTTCGTGGCCGTGCAGCTTGACCGACCCTGTGACCTGGGCGCCGGCGGGCAGCAGGCCCATGACGGCCAGCGAGGTCACCGACTTGCCCGAGCCTGACTCGCCGACGATGCCGAGGACCTCGCCCCTGCCGACCTGGTAGGACACCCCCCTGACGGCCTTGACGCCGCCGCGGAAGGTCACCGTGAGGTCGTTCACCTCGAGGATCGTCATGAGGTGCTCCCCGGGTCGAGGGCGTCGCGCAGTCCGTCGCCGATGAGGTTGATGAACAGGACCAGCAGGACCAGCAGTCCGGCGGGGAAGAGGAACAGCCACGGGTAGCTGATCGCCGTGCTGCCGCCTCCCGCCGAGATCAGCGTGCCGAGCGACACGTCCGGCGGTCTGACGCCGAACCCGAAGTACGACAGCGCGGTCTCGCCGATGATCGCGCCGCTCACGTTCATGGTGGCGTCGATGATCAGCAGGGAGGACAGGTTCGGGACCACGTGCCTGAAGATGATCTTCCAGTCCGGGATGCCCATGTAGCGCGCGGCGAGCACGTACTCCCGCTCGCGCAGGGAGAGCGTCATGCTCCTGACCACACGCGAGGTGATCATCCAGGAGAAGGAGGCCAGCAGCACGACGAACATCAGCCAGCTGCCGCTCTCCAGCCGTGGCGAGATGACCGCGATGATCAGGAAGCTCGGCAGCACGAGAAGCAGGTCGGTGCCCCACATGAGGATCTTGTCGAGCTTGCCGCCGAAGTAGCCCGCGAAGGCGCCGACGAGCGCGGCCAGACCGGTGGAGATGAGCGCGACCAGGAAGCCGATGAGGATCGACTTCTGCATGCCGCGCAGCGTCACCGCGAACATGTCCTGGCCGATCTGGGTGGTGCCCCACCAGTGGTCGGCGCCGGGGGGCGACCGGAAGGCGGTGAAGTCCTTCTGCTCCCAGGTGTACTGGCCGAACAGGGGGCCGAGGTAGGCCAGCGCCAGCAGCGCGAGCACCCCGATCAGACCGATGACGACCTGCGGCTTGGCCATCACCCTGCGCAGGACGACCTTGGAACGCATGTCTAGCTCACCCGCACTCTCGGGTCGAGGGCCGCGACGAGCAGGTCGGACAGAACCCCCGCCACCAGGACGCACACGGCGGCGAACAGGGCGACCGCCGCGACGGCGTTGGTGTCGTTGTGCTGGATCGACTCCACCAGCCACTCACCCATGCCGTGCCAGCCGAAGATCTTCTCGGTGAAGGTGGCGCCCGTCAGCATCGTGCCGAAGGCGAAGGCGAAGTAGGTGGCCGAGGGGATGAGCGCGGTGCGCAGCGCGTGCTTGACCAGCGCCGTCCTGCGGCTGAGGCCCTTGGCCTGCGCGGTGCGGACGAAGTCCTGACCCAGCACGTCGAGCATCATGTTGCGCTGGATGCGGCTGTAGAAGGCGATCTGCCCGAGACAGAGCGAGATCGTCGGAAGGATCAGGTGGTTGAGCCTGTTCAGCAGTTGGTCGACGCCGCTGAGCGCCGGGTTGTACTCACCGGTGTACTCGATCAGCGTGTGCCCGACGGCGCCGTTGAGGCCGGTCGCGCCGATGGTCAGCAGCGTCGCCAGGACGAAGACCGGCACCGCCATGACGACGAACGAGGCCACGCCGATCGCTCTGTCGCTGATGCGGTACTGCCTGATCGCGGCGAAGGCGCCCACCGCGACCCCGAGCGTGGAGCCCAGCAGGGTGCCGATCAGCAGCAGGCGCAGGCTCACCCCCACCCGCTGGCCCATCTGCTGGTTGACCGAGCCGCCGTCCCAGGTCTTGCCGAAGTCGCCCTGGACGACCCCCGACACCCAGGTGCCGTACCGCTCCAGCAGGGGGGTCTTGTCGTTGAGGTTGTACTCGCTCAGCGTGCTGTCGACGACCCCGACGGGGATGGGCGGCTGGCGGCCTGTGTAGTTGGCGCGAGGGTTGAGACTGCTGGCGGCCAGCAGGTACGCGAGACTCGCGGCGATGGCCACCAGGATGACGCTCGACAGCAGCCTGCGCAGCAGGTACGTGCCCATTGCCCTCCGTTCGGACGAACGGGGGCCAGGCAGCCTGAAGGAAGGGTCGCCCCCGCGACGAGATAGCCGTGACCGTCCCTTGGCAGGGGCTTGACGGCACGTCGCAGGTTATAGGGCTGTCCGTATTACGGATTTATCTCGGACCGGTAGATCGCGAGGGTCTGACCGGGCAGTCGCACCCAGTCCCTACCTGCGGTAACACCGTCATCAGAGGCCAGCAGAACGGCCCCCAACGGAACGGTCAACGTCACAGAATCCGGACAAAAATTTACCATCACGGTAAGTGACGACCGATGTACCATCAGCCATCTCGACGTCTCGTCGAACTCGACCCGCACCCGGTCGAGACGGGGATCGGTGAGCTCGGGCATGGCCTTGCGCAGCGCGATCAGATCGCGGTACCAGCACAGCAGCGACCAGTGCTCCTCGTCCTTGAGCTCGCTCCATTCGAGCTTGGCGCGCAGGAAGGTGTCCTCGGCCGAGGGGTCGGGCGCGATCCAGTCGTAGCCGAAGCCCTCGAACTCGCGGGCCCTGCGCTCGGCCTCCCCCTCGCGCAGCGCCGGCTCGACGTGGTCGGTGAAGAACGGGAACGGCGTGCGCGCGCCCCACTCCTCGCCCATGAACAGCATGGGCGTGAACGGCGAGGTCAGCAGGAGCCCCGCGCCCAGCTTCAGCGCGGTCAGCGGCAGTCTGTCGCCCGCGGGCCTGTTGCCGACCTGGTCGTGGTTCTGCAGGCAGCACACCAGGCGGTAGCCGGGAACGCCGCGGGCGGGGGCCCCGTGCGAGCGCCCGCGGAAGCTGGAGTAGCCTCCGTCGTGGACGAAGCCGTGGGTCAGCGCCTTGGCCAGCGCCTCCATCGAGGCGAAGTCGGCGTAGTAGCCGTGCCGCTCCCCCGACACGGCCGTGTGGAGCGCGTGGTGCACGTCGTCGTTCCACTGCGCGGTCATGCCGAGGCCCCCCGCCTCCAGCGGGGTGATCATGCGGGGGTCGTTGAGGTCCGACTCGGCGATCAGCGTCAGCGGGCGGCCCACCGAGCAGGCCAGCGCGTCCACCTCGGCTGCCAGCTCGGCCAGCAGGTGGACGGCGCGGCGGTCGTGCAGGGCGTGGACGGCGTCGAGCCGCAGCCCGTCGATGTGGTAGTCGCGCAGCCACTGCACGGCGTTGTCGATGAAATAGCGCCTGACCTCGTCGGAGTCGGGCCCGTCGAGGTTCACCGCCTCGCCCCAGAAGCTGCCCGCGTAGCCCGCGAAGTACGGGCCGAAGGGGTGCAGGAAGTTACCCGAAGGGCCGAGGTGGTTGTAGACGACGTCGAGGATGACGCCCAGGCCCGCCCTGTGGCAGCCGTCGACCAGCTCCTTGAGCCCGTCAGGCCCGCCGTAGGTCTCGTTGACCGCGTAGAGGTCGACGCCGTCGTAGCCCCAGTTGCGCCCGCCGGGCACCGGCGCGACCGGCATGAGCTCCACGAAGTCGACGCCGAGCTCCACCAGGTGGTCGAGCCTGTCCAGCGCAGCGGTGAAGGTGCCCTCCGCCGTGAAAGCGCCCACGTGCAGCTCGTAGATGATCGAGCCGCGCAGGTCGCGCCCCTTCCACTCGTGGTCGCTCCAGGTGAAGCGGGCGTGGTCGTAGACGCGGCTGGGCCCGAAGATGCCCTCGGGCTGCCTGCGGGAGCGGGGGTCGGGATACGGGCCCTCCCCGTCGACGAAGTAGCGGTAGTCGGTGCCGTGCCCGGCCTCGGGCGCTTCGACCGACCACCAGCCGTTGTCCCTGCGTCGCAGTGGCCGCCGGCTGTCCGGCAGCGAGAGCTCGATGGAGGTCGCTCGGGGCGCCCAGACCTCAAAGATCATGTCTCTCCAGGAGTGCGACGGGGTGGCGGCTGAGCAGGTGTGCCAGGGGGGTGCGGCCGCTGTACAGGCCTCCGGTGAGCAGGTCGCGCCAGCTGCCGTGCGGCAGGGTGAGCGAGGTGGCGCCCCAGCCGCCGCGGGCCGCCAGCCGTACGGGCAGGCGGGTCGCCACGGCGACCGCGCGCCCCCTGCCGAAGGCGATCGCGTGCTCGGCGGCCTCCCCCTCGGCGGCCATCGGCTCGTACGGCGCGTCGGGTCCCAGCCTGCGCCTGAGCCTGAGCGCCTGGGTCGTGACCTGGAGCTTGGCCTCGTCCCACGCCGAGTTCGGGGCGCAGGGGAAGGAGACGGGCCGCCGGTTGTCGGGGTCGACCAGCGAGAAGTCCGTCCGCTCGTTGCCCTGGTAGACGTCGGGCACGCCCGGCATCATGAGCTGGACCAGCTTCTGACCGAGCGAGTTGACGACGGCGTGGCGGTCGACGAGGGCGGTGAAGTCGCCGATCGGCAGCTCGACGGCCTTGGCGGCGAAGGCGCGCAGGCCCTCCTCGTAGGCGTGGTCCTGGGCGATCCACGAGGTGGCCGTCTTGGCCTCGCGCGCGGCCTTGAGCAGGTAGTCGGTGAAGCGCTCGGCGGAGATCGGCCACGCGGCCATGAGCGTCTGCCAGGCCAGGTAGTCGAGGTGCGGGTCGAAGGACACCTGCTGCGACCAGCCGCGCACCGCCTCGGCCCACTCGCCGGGCAGCTCCGACAGCACCTGGAGGCGGGCGCGCACGTCCTCCGAGCGCTTGGTGTCGTGGGTGGACAGCGTGGTCATCGTGAAGGGCCGCATCCCGGCGCAGAAGTCGTGGAAGTCCTCCACGGACACGCCGAAGCGGTCGGGCTCGCCGCCCACCTCGTTCAGGCAGGCCAGGGGGTACCAGCGGTAGAGCGCGGTGTCCTCCACGCCCTTGGCCATCACCGGGCCGCAGGTCTGCTGGAAGCGGACGACCGCCTCGGGCGAGCCGGAAAGGACGGCCCGCGCGGTCTCGGGGTTCGGCGCGGCCGACTCCACGATCCGGCGCGCCACGGGATCCACCGGCTCGCCCGGCGTGACGTAGGCCCGGTAGACCGGCATCTCCACCAGCAGGTCGACGAGGTCCTGGACGGAGGCGCCCGCGACGCGGGCCAGGCGCTCGACCTCGGAGCGGAAGAACAGGTCGATGACGTCGCGCTTGGACCTGGCCATCACGGCGTGGTAGTCGGCGTCCTGCCCCGTCATCGTGGTGAACAGCTCCACCAGCGGCTGCCTGCCCTCCGGGTCGACGAACAGCCCGTTGACCCTGTTGAGCACGTCGTAACCGGTGGTGCCGTCGCAGGCCCAGTCGTCAGGCAGCCGCTCGTCGCCGATGAGGATCTTCTCCACCACCGTCCAGACGCCGCCGCTCCTGTCCCTGAGCATGTCGAGGTAGCGGCGGGGGTCGGCCAGGCCGTCGGGATGGTCGATCCGCAACCCCTCGACCAGGCCCTCGTCCAGCAGCCAGAAGATGACCTCGTGCGTGGCGAAGAACACCGCCGGGTCCTCCACCCGCAGCCCGATCAGCGACGAGACGTCGAAGAAGCGCCGGTAGCCGGGGCCCTCCCGCCAGTCGACCACGGTGTAGTGCTCCGACTGCGGCAGGTCGTCGGCGAAGCGGTGGACGATCACCTTGCCCTCGCGCCACTCGATGTCGAACCAGTCCGCGTACGGCGAGGCCGCGCCCTGCTCGAGCACGGACAGGAACTGCGCGTTGGCGGTGTTCATGTGGTTGGGCACGATGTCCACCACGACGGCCAGATCGTGCGCGGCCAACACCCCTGCCATCTCGCGGAAGCCCTGGGCGCCGCCGAACTCCTGCCTGATCCTGGAGTGGTCGACGACGTCGTAGCCGTGCAGCGAGCCGGGCACCGCCTGCAGCACGGGCGAGAGGTAGACGTGGCTGACACCGAGGTCGCGAAGGTAGGGGGCGATCTTCGCCACCTCGGCGAAGCCGAAGTCGGGCGTCAGCTGGACCCGGTAGGTCGAGACGGGCCTAGACACCGCGCAACACCCGCATCGAGCGTCCCGGCACCTGCAGGTCGTCCCCCGCTCTCAGGATCCTGCTGTCCAACATGATCGGCATCGCGGTGTCGATCTCGGTCAGCCACATCTCGCCGTAGTCCTTCGGGATCGTGAACTCGATGATGTCGTGGTGGGCGTTGAGCAGCACGAGAAAGGAGTCATCGACGATGGGCCTGCCCCTTCTGTCTGGTTCGGTGATCGCCTTCCCGTTGAGGAAGATCGTCAGCGACCTGGCGTAGCCGACGTTCCAGTCGGCGTCGGTCATCACCTCTCCCGACGGGGTCAGCCAGGCCATGTCGTAGGAGAAGCGCCTGCGCCTGAACACCGGGTGCTCGCGGCGCAGCTTGGCCAGGCGCTGGGTGAACTCCAGCAGCAGCCAGTTGTGCCGCACGTCCGACCAGTCGACCCAGGTGACCTCGTTGTCCTGGCAGTACCCGTTGTTGTTGCCCTTCTGGGTACGGCCGATCTCGTCGCCGTGGGAGAGCATCGGCACGCCCTGCGACAGGAAGAGCGTGGTCAGGAAGTTGCGCTTCTGCTGCTCGCGCAGCGCCTCGGTGCCGGCGTCCCATGAGCGGTTGTCGTCGGTGCCGTCCCTGTTGTCCTCGCCGTTGGCCTCGTTGTGCTTCTCGTTGTAGGAGACCAGGTCGTGCAGGGTGAAACCGTCGTGGCAGGTGACGAAGTTGATGGAGGCGGCGGGGCGGCGGCTGTCGTTCTGGTAGAGGTCGCCCGAGCCGGTGAAGCGCGAGCCGAACTCGGGCAGCGTGGCGGGCTGGCCCCGCCACAGGTCCCTGATCGTGTCGCGGTACTTGCCGTTCCACTCGGTCCACCTGGCGGGGAAGTTGCCCACCTGGTAGCCGCCGGGGCCGACGTCCCAGGGCTCGGCGATCAGCTTGACCTGCGAGAGCACGGGGTCCTGCTGCACGAGGTCGAAGAAGGCCGAAAGCCGGTCCACGGCGTGCAGCTCGCGGGCGAGCGTGGCGGCCAGGTCGAAGCGGAAGCCGTCCACGTGCATCTCGGTGACCCAGTAGCGCAGTGAGTCCATGATCATCTGCAGGACCTGGGGCGAGCGCATGAACAGGCTGTTGCCGGTGCCTGTGGTGTCCATGTAATAGCGCGGGTCGCCGTCCACCAGGCGGTAGTAGGTGGCGTTGTCGATGCCCTTGAACCCGAGCGTCGGGCCCATGTGGTTGCCCTCGGCCGTGTGGTTGTAGACCACGTCGAGGATGACCTCGATGTTCGCCTCGTGCAGGCTCTTGACCATGGCCTTGAACTCCAGCACCTGGCCGCCGCGCTGCCCCTGGCTGGAGTAGCGGTTGTGCGGGGCGAAGAAGCCGCTGGTGTTGTAGCCCCAGTAGTTGCTCAGCCCCCGCTCCTCCAGGTGCTGGTCGGTGACGAACTGGTGGACCGGCATCAGCTCCAGCGCGGTCACGCCGAGCTTGGTGAGGTGGTCGATGATCTCGGGGTGGCCGAGCGCCGCGTAGGTGCCGCGGATCCGCTCGGGGATCTTCGGGTGCGCCATCGTCAGCCCGCGCACGTGCGCCTCGTAGATCACCGTCTCGTGGTACGGCGTGGCGGGCGGCCTGTCGTGGCCCCATCCGAAGAACGGGTTGATGACGATGGAGCGCTGGACGAAGGGGGCGGTGTCCTTCGGCTTCGGGCGGTCACGGTCGTACAGGGACTTGTCCCACGTGATGGCGCCCTCGATCGCCTTGGCGTACGGGTCGAGCAGAAGCTTGGCGGGGTTGCAGCGCTGTCCCCTGGCCGGGTCGAAGGGGCCGTGGACGCGGTAGCCGTACCGCTGGCCTGGGCCGACGCGCGGCAGGTAGCCGTGCCAGACGAACCCCTCCACCTCGGTGAGCGGAACCCTGGTCTCGACCTGGTCGTCATCGAACAGACAGAGCTCGACCTTGTGTGCGACCTCGCTGAAGAGCGCGAAATTCGTGCCCGCGCCGTCGTAGGTCGCCCCAAGAGGGTAGGGGTCTCCCGGCCAGACTTCGATCATCTAGGCTCCCTTGCGCTCTGGCCCCATGTTCACCCAGGAGGCAGCGGCTGCCTAGATGCCCAATTCTCGCCCCTGGATAACCCCGTACCGGTTACACACCACCTCCAGAGGCACGCGGTGTCCGTGACGCGGATGGGGCAGCACGACCACCTCGCTCGCCCAGCAGGCCGCCGCGATCACCTGGCGTCCGGCTTCCAACTGGTCGGGGATGGTTCCGGCTCTGCACCGCACCCATGCACGCGCGCCGACGGCCGAGGAATGGGACGAGTTCGTCCTTAGCCCCGATGGCGCCGTTCTGCGCTTCTCCAGTCAGGAGTGGGAAAGCTTCGTCGAGGCCGTCACAAGGGGTCGATTCGACGGCATCTAGGTTTGCCGTCCGCTCCCCCGGCAATGTGCCAGCGCCATGGGTGGATTCAAGCAGTTTCTCCTCAGGGGCAACATCGTCGAGTTAGCCGTCGCGGTGATCGTCGGGGCCACCTTCAGCGGGCTCGTCCAGGCGCTCGTCGCCGACCTCATCACGCCCCTCATCGGCGCGGTGACCGGCGGCAAGAACCCCGACTTCGCGCAGTACTCCTTCACGATCAACGGCAGCGAGTTCAAGTACGGCGACTTCCTCAACCACCTGATCAGCTTCGTGATCATCGCGGCGGTCGTCTACTGGCTGGTCGTGACGCCGATGACCAAGCTGATCAGCCTCTTCGAGAGGGACAGGGCCGCCACGACGAAGCAGTGTCCCGAGTGCCTCAGCGACATCCCGATCGAGGCCAGGAGGTGCGCCCACTGCACGGTGGAGCTGGTGCCGGAGGCCGAGAAGCCGCAGGTCTGATCAGCGCAGCACCGTGACGGCCGCGCCGTCGGCGTTCGTGGCCGTGTCGCCGTCGACCGTGACGCCCGCGCTGGCGGCGGAGACACGGTAGTGGCGGCCCGAGGGGGCGCTCCACCACACGCTGGCGGCGATGTCGGGGGCCAGGCGGCTGCAGTCCCATGTCCCGTGGGTGACGCCGGTGCGGGTGGCGGTGGTGCGCCCGCCCGAGGTGGCCAGCAGGACCGCCTGGACCGCGCCCGCTCCCGAGGGGTCGGTCAGCCTGACGCAGAACCACTGTCCGCGCGCGCCCTCGGGCAGCCGCACGGAGCGGAAGGCCCACGCCGAGGCCTCGCGCACCTCGCTGACCGGGCGGGGAAGGGCGCAGCCGAGCCGCCGCCACGCGCTCGCCAGCGACCCCTCGCCCCGATAACTGACCCTCGCGGGCGCGAGCCGCCCCAGGTCGACCATCGTGTACGGCAGGCCGGGCGGCACCTCGGGCGCGCGCAGCCTGACCAGCGGACCGCGCCAGCATCCGTCCTCGCGCAGCACGGGAACCGGCCCGATCACCCCGTCGGCGATCGCCGACGTGCGCCATCCGCCGTCGAAGGGCGCCATGGCGGCCTCGGTCACCCACGGCGGGAGCAGGTAGCGGCTGCCCCTGGGGGTGGCGGTGAGCTTCAGCGGGCTTGAGCCGCCGGGCTCGGGAAGGACCTCGAGCGTGGGCTTGCCCTTCGTCTCGAGATAGCGCGCCACCTGCGAGGACCGCCTGAGGAGAACGACGGCGGTGGCGCCGAGGCGCCCGGCGTAGAGGAGTTGAGGATGGCGGCGCCCCCACGCGCGCATCGCCCTGCCGATCAGCGCGCGGTCGGACAGGAGGTCGCCGCGCGGAGGCCAGGTGGCGAGGTCGAGTGAGGTCGTGGTGCGCCAGGCGCCGGGCGCGGCCGTCTCGGGGGTGGCGGCCGGTGCGGCGGCCGAGCTCGGACGGCCGGAACCCAGCCACGGCACGACGGCGACCACCGCCACGGCGCAGAACACCAGAGCCGCCAGCAGCCTGCGCGGCGCCTCGACGTCGAGCCTGCCGTAGAGCCTGGCCAGGCAGGGATCGGCGGCGGGTCTGTGCAGGGTGGCCGTGGCGCCGAACCGCTCCTCCATCTCGGTCAGGGCCGCCAGGGCGCCCGCGGGGTCGGGCACCCCCGCGGCCGCCAGCACCTGGGCGACCTCCTCGGCCGCGCGTTCCTCCAGCCTGAGCAGCGCGTAGGCGGCGCGGGCGGGGGCCGGCACGGCCTCCAGCGCCCGGGTGAAGCCGATGTCGCCACTACGGGTCACGGCGGGCACGACCTCCACGGCGGCCAGCAGGCCCGTCCACGGGCGCGGCCTCGCGCGCAGCGCCGAACGCAGCAGCAGGGCGCGCAGCCGTACGGGGTCCTCGTCCTGATGGCGGGAGAGCGCGGCCGCCGCCAGGCGGTGGGCGAGCACCACCCTGCGGTGCTCGCCCGTCCACGCCGGCAGCGTCAGGTAGGCGAGCCAGACCAGGTCGCGGTACGGCTTGGCGAGCGCCCGGCTGTCTCGGATCGACCCTCGCACCGGCATTCCTCACGATTGGTGACTGCTCAAGCACATATCGTAGCCATGGTGTCACTCGCGCGCCCGCCGCACGGCAAGATAGGGGGCATGAGCATGGAGTTGATGGTCTGGCGCGAGAACGAACCGATCACCAGGGAGCAGGCCGCGCAGACCTACAGCCTGGCCCAGGGCACGCCGCCGGCCGACACGGTGGTCCCCGAGGTGGCCGCGCTGGCCAAGGAGGTGCCCGGCCACGCCAGGCTCTTCCCCGAGCACGCGCTGATCGTCATGGAGCCCGACGACCTCGACGAGGTCTCCAACCGCGTCTTCGCCCTGGCCCGCCACTACGGCCTGGTCTGCTACGACCCGCAGCGCCACCTGGTGCACAACCTGGCCCCGCTCGGCGTCGACCCCGAGACCCAGCTTCACACCGGCGACGGCATGCTGGTGACCAACCCCGACCTGGCGCTGGTGCACGACGTGCTCGGCACGCTGTCGCCGCAGAACCCCTTCGCCGTCCTGGTGACCTTCGGCCGTCACTTCATCCAGGTCTCGCCAGGCTACGAGCTGGAGTACAAGGAGGGCACGATCCGCCGCACGATGGTGCCCGCCCTCGAGGAGGTGCGCAGGGCCTTCCACGAGTACGCCATCGGCGAGCGGGGCTTCCTCGAGCGCTTCCACTGGAGCGCACGCTAGGCGCGCCCACCCTGCATGATCGAGAGATGGAGATCTACCCGCCCATCGAGCCGCACGCCTCGGGGATGCTCGACGTCGGCGACGGCAACGAGATCTACTGGGAGGTCTGCGGGAACCCCGACGGCAAGCCCGCCGTCTTCCTGCACGGCGGCCCAGGAGGCGGGCTCATGCCCGTCCACCGGCAGCTGTTCGACCCCGACGCCTATCGCATCGTCCTGTTCGACCAGCGCAACTGCGGCAGGAGCACGCCGCACGTGCGCGCGGAGGGCGTCTCGCTCGAGCACAACACCACCTGGCACCTCGTCCAGGACATGGAGCTGCTGCGCGAGCACCTCGGCATCGACACCTGGCAGGTCTTCGGCGGTTCGTGGGGCAGCACGCTGGCGCTCGCCTACGCGCAGACCCATCCCCACCGGGTCACCGAGCTGATCCTGCGCGGCATCTTCACCATGCGGGAGTCCGAGCTGCGGTGGGAGCCCGCCCGTGACCTGCTTCCCGACCACTGGGAGCGCTTCACCGAGGGGGTCAAGGGCGACGTGATCGCCGACTACCGCCGCCGCTTCGCCGACCCCGACCCGTCCGTACGGCTGGCCGCGGCCAGGGCGTGGGCGCGCTGGGAGATGGTGATCTGCAACCTGATCCCCGACCTGAGCCCGATGGACGACGAGTTCGCCCTGTCCTTCGCCCTGATCGAGAGCCACTACGTCGTCAACCGCGGCTTCCTCGAGGAGGGGCAGCTCATCCGCGACGTCGGCAGGATCAGGCACATCCCCGCCGTCATCGTGCAGGGCCGCTACGACCTGGCCACCCCCATCGCCACCGCCTGGGACCTGCACAGGGCCTGGCCCGAGGCCGACTTCAGGATCGTGGAGGGCGCGGGGCACTCGGGCGGCGAACCCGCCGTGGCCGCCGAGCTGGTCGCCGCCACCGACCGGTTCAGGTAAGACAGGATCCCATGAGCCTCTATCCACCCATCGAGCCCTACGAGCACGGCATGCTCGACGTCGGCGACGGCAACCAGATCTACTGGGAGGTCTGCGGCAACCCCGACGGCAAGCCCGCGGTCATGCTGCACGGAGGGCCCGGCAGCGGCTGCTCCGCCAAGCACCGGCGCCAGTGGGACCCCTCGGCGTACCGGATCGTCCTGTTCGACCAGCGCAACTGCGGGCGCAGCAGGCCCCACGCCGGCGATCCCCTGGTGTCGCTGAAGGCCAACACCACCTGGCACCTGGTCAGGGACATGGAGCTGCTGCGCGAGCACCTCGGCATCGACACCTGGCAGGTCTTCGGCGGTTCGTGGGGCAGCGCGCTAGCGCTGGCCTACGCCCAGACCCACCCTGACAGGGTCACCGAGCTGATCCTTCGCGGCATCTTCACGCTCAGGCCCGCCGAGCTGCGCTGGTTCTACCAGGAGGGCGCCTCGTTCCTCTTCCCCGACCTGTGGGAGTCCTACCTCGCGCCCATCCCCGAGGAGGAGCGCGGCGACCTGATCGCCGCCTTCGCCAGGAGGCTCGAGAGCAAGGACGACCGGGTGCGGGTGGCCGCCGCCCGCGCCTGGGCGCAGTGGGAGGCGGCCACCATCACGCTCTACCCCGATCCCGAGCATGTGGCCGAGTACGGCGAGGAGGGCAAGGCCGTCTCCTTCGCCAGGATCGAGAACCACTACTTCGTCAACGGCGGCTTCTTCGAGCCGGGGCAGCTCATCCGCGACGTCGACAGGATCAGGCACATCCCCGCGGTCATCGTGCAGGGCCGCTACGACGCCTGCACCCCGATGGCCACCGCCTGGGACCTGCACAGGGCCTGGCCCGAGGCGGAGTTCCACATCGTGGACGACGCGGGGCACGCCTTCACCGAGCCTGGGACTCTCGCCAGGCTGGTGGCAGCCACTGACGCGTTCGCCGTACCAAAGGGGTGAAGGCGCCGACGGTCAGCAGCGCGAGCAGGGGCGCCATGGTGACACCGAACAGGTAGCCGATCGCCACGTCGTGCGGGTAGTGCACACCGACGAACACGCGCGAGAACGCCATCAGCGCGGCCAGCGGCAGCACCAGCCAGGCCAGCCGCCGCCACACCAGGGTCAGCGCACCCGCGGAGGCGGCCGCGATCACGGCGTGGTTGCTGGGAAAGGACCAGTCACCGACCGGCGGGCAGGCCGCGATGGTGGCGATCCCGCCCCTGCACGGCCGCTCCTCCTTGATGAGCAGCTTGACCACCTCGCTGAGCACGTAGGCGGCCACGACCGCGAAGGGCCCTGCCAAGGTGAGGGCCAGGTCGCGGTCGGGTGCCGCCCTGGCCCGCCAGAACGCCACCGCGAAGAGCGCCGCGAACAGCAGCAGTCCCGCGTCGGTGCCGATCTCGGCGAGGGTGTGCACCCACTCCGGCATGCTCATCGCGAAGGCGACGATGTCCCCGTACATCTCGTGTCATGTCCAATCGGTGAAAGATCGATGAACATGAACCCTAGGGAAGAGCGATACCCACTGCGTCGCCCTTTCGGTCGACTGGCCGACCTTGACGTCGGCCTTTCGGCCGGTTGCCCGACCTTGACGAAAGTCAGGAATGGGACAGGTGGCCGAGCACCTGCCGGTCGAGGTCGATGCGTTTCTGCAGCAGTTCGCCCTCGGTGATCAGCCCTCTGTCGAACGCGTCGAGCGTGGCGTCGCGTTCGGCCACGTAGTAGGCCGCCATGATCTCGCCGCGGAGCGGGGTGAACCCGCGCTCGACGCAGTCGCAGAAGACGTTCGCCTTGCCTTCGAGCAGTTCGGGCTCGACCGTGCAGGCCATCTCATGAGCCTTCATCCTGCGGACCGCCTCGCGCAGGGTGACGGGGCCGAAGGCGTCATTGAAACGGGTGTCCAGCGTGATCTTCGTCGTCCTCACCTTCTCCCTGGATCCCTCAACGTACAACCCCTGACGAATCATGAATATTCCCAGGTCAGATGGGGTAAGGGCGCAGCGTGATCGGAGAGCACGTCGTCGTCGGATACACGCACGACTCGGGTGGACGTGACGCTCTCGCACTCGGGGCCGCCATCACGGGGGTCACCGGCGGCGAGCTGACAGTGGCCACGATCCACCCTCAGGAGAGCGCCGGACGGGCCGTCGAGGCGCAGGCCAATCTGGCGCACGCGGCCGAGCAGCTGGGCGAGGTGCCCGCGCAGTACCTCGCCTTCGAGAGCCGCGGTTCGGGGCGGGGCCTGTCGGTGCTGGCCAGCAGGATCAGGGCCGACCTGATCGTGGTCGGCTCCCCTCCTGGCGGGCCGCGCGGGCGCATCGCCATCGGCAGCACCGCCGACCACCTGCTACACCTGTCGCCCGAGGCGGTCATGATCGCCCCGTTGGGCTACGAGCCGGTCGGCGCGCCGGCCAGGCTGACGCTGGCCTACGTGCGCAGGCCGCAGGCCGACGAGGCGGTCGAGCGGGTGGCCCAGGCGGCGCTCCGGCTGGGCGTGCCCATGCGCCTCATCACCCTCGACCTGCGCACCGAGGACAGCGGCAGGCTCCGCGACGACCTGGCGCTGGCCGTACGGCTGGCGTGGGAGAGCACCGGCATCGAGGCGGAGGCCGAGACCGCGGAGGGCCACGACGTGTCGGCGGCGCTGGCCGGCGTGGAGTGGCCGCCAGGCGAGCTGCTGGTGTGCGCCGCCAGCGAGGACGCCCAGCCGCACAGGGTCTTCCTCGGCGAGGTCGCGATGAAGGTGTTGCGCGCTTCCTCGTGCCCCGTCGCCGTGCTGCCCAGGGGCTTCTCCTAAGCTGCGGGAGTGCCGCAGAGAGCCCGCTTGATCACCTTCGTCGTTCTCGGCGGGTTCGCCGGCGTCTACGTGGTGGCGGGCTCGCCACTGGCCCTGGTGGTGTTCGCCGCGCAGGCCGCCTTCGTCGTCCGCCGCCGATGGTGGCTGCCGCTCGTCGTCGCGGTGACCGCCTATACCTCGGTGCTCACCATGGGCACCTCGGTCGGGATCCTCGGCTTCGTGGGCGGTTCGCTGCTGCTGACCCGGCTGTGGCCGCTCGCGCCCGTGGCCGGGGTCAGCGCCGCGCTGCTCGGCCCCGCCGACTCCGCGATCAGCGCGGTGCTGATCGCGCTGGTCGTCTACGGCCTCACCCGCCTGACCGAGCGGGTCGACGAGGTCCACGCCACCAGGCTCGCCCTGGCGATGACCTCCGTCGCCGAGGAGCGCCTGCGCATCGCTGCCGAGCTGAACGAGGGCCTGGGCAGGGCGCTGGCCGTGATCGCGGACAGCGCGCGGGCGGGCAGGCCCGATGTCGACACCGCCAGGCGCGCCCTGGCCGACGCCCGCGCGGCCGCAGCCGGCTACCGGGCGATGTCGCTGACCCCCGAGATCACGACCGCCAGGGCGATGCTGGCCGCGGCGGAGATCGGCGCGGAGGCCAGGGTCGGCCACCACGAGCCGCTGGGCCCCGCGGGCGCGCTGCTGGCGGCCGTCCTGCGCGAGGCGGTGACCGAGGTCGTACGGCGCCGCGCCGCGACCACCTGCCTGATCGAGACCGTCGAGGAAGAGGGCGGCGTACGGCTGCGCGTGACCGACGACGGAGCCCGCACCGCCGAGTCGCGGTTCATGGGCGAGCTGCCCGTGCGGGTCGAGGAGGCGGGCGGCACGTTGACCACGTCCATGGGCGCGGACGGCAGGCTGACGGTCGAGGCCACACTCCCCGGCACCCGCCCTGTCCCCGAGCGCGACGGCGCCTACGCGCTCTCTCTCGCCCTGCTCGCCGCCGTGCTGGCCGGCTTCTCGCTGAAGGGCCTGCTGCTCGCCGAACACGTGTGGGCCTCCGCGGCGCTCCTCGCGCTGATCTGCGTCATGCAGCTGCGCTCGGTCAGGGGCCGCCACATGGTCGCCCTCGCGGTGATGACCGCGCTCACCTACGCGCCGCTGCCGCTCCTCGGCACGTCCTGGCTTGGTGTGGCGGGGTTCCTGGCGGGACCTGTCCTGCTCACCTTCTCGTGGAAGGTGGCGCTGCCCCTGGTCTGCCTGGTGCTGGCCAGCGTGGCCTGGGCGGGCGTCCTCCTGGAGCTGCCCGTGCCCGTGACCGTCAACTACACGGTCAGCACGCTGGTCACCGGCCTGGTCGTCTACGGGCTGGCGCGGCTGGCCCAGCTGGTCAGGGAGCTGATGGAGGCGCGCCAGGCCCTGGCCCGCTCGGCGGTGGTCGAGGAGCGCCTGCGGGCCGCCCGTGACCTGCACGACCTGCTCGGCCACAATCTCGCGGCGATCCTGCTCACCTGCGAACTGGCTCGCAGACTCGACCCCGAGGGCGCGAGGGCGCGACTCGAGGAGGTGCAGGCGATGGTCGAGCGCGCGGAGCGGGATCTGCGGGCGGTCTCAGGAGAGGGCCCCTCGATGTCGCTGGGCACGGAGGCCGACTCGGCACGTTCGGTGCTGGCGGCGGCGGGCATCTCGGTCACGCTCGACCTCGGCCACGGGGAGCTCGGCGAGCAGGTCGAGACGGTGCTGAGCACGGTGCTCAGGGAGTCGGTCACCAACGTGCTGCGCCACAGCTCGGCGCGCCACTGCACGGTCACGACCACCCGGGTGGACGGCGTGGTGCGGCTGCGCGTGCGCAACGACGGCGTGGGCTCGGCCGAGGTCCGCCACGGCTCGGCGGGCATCGGCAACCTGACCACGCGCCTGGCCGTGCTGCGGGGCGCTCTCACCACCGCGCGAGGCGAGGACTGGTTCGAGTTGACCGCCGAGGCGCCGGTCCTGACCTGGGCGGCCCGCTAGATCCAGCCCGCCTCGCGGGCGATGCGGGCGGCGTCGGTGCGGTTGCGGGCGTTGAGCTTGGCGACGATCGCCGTCAGGTAGTTGCGCACGGTGCCCGCGCTGAGGAAGAGCCTGGTGGCGATCTCGGTGGCCTCCGCGCCGTCGGCGGCCATGCGCAGCACGTCCGCCTCCCTGGGGGTGAGCGGGTTGTCCGCCAGGTCCCACGCCGTGACCGCCAGCGAGGGGTCGAGCACCCGCTCCCCCGCCGCCACCTTGCGGATCGCCGCCGCCAGCTCCTCGGGCGGCACGGTCTTCAGCACGAACCCGTCGACCTGGGCGTCGAGCGCGCGCCGCAGATGTCCCGGCTTGCCGTACGCGGTCAGCATGAGCGTGCGGCAGCCTGGCAGCCTGGTGCGCAGCTCGCCTGCCGCCTCGAGGCCGTCGATCACGCCCGGCATGTCGATGTCGAGCACCGCGACGTCGGGCCGGTGCGCCAGCGCGGCGGCCACGACCTCGTCGCCGGACTCCACGGCGGCCACGACCTCGAGGTCCTGTTCGAGGCCGAGCAGCGCGACGAGAGCGCCCCTGATGACGTGCTGGTCCTCTGCCAGCAACACGCGAATCACAGGCATATGTCTACCAGTGTCCGGATCATGATGACGTCATGGTCGACGGATGATCGCGTCTCTGGTCGGTGAAGCCGCAGTTCAGCAGGCTTGGAGTCATGACAGACGTGGTGCGGTTGGAGTCGGTGAGCAAGATCTACGGCAGGGGGCAGAGCGCGGTGGCCGCCCTTCGTGAGATGTCGGTGGGCATCCCTCGCGGGAGCTTCACGGCGGTGATGGGCCCCTCGGGATCGGGCAAGAGCACGTTCCTGCACTGCTCGGCGGGTCTGGACGTGCCGTCCTCCGGCTCGGTGAGGCTCGGCGGCACCGAGCTGGCAGGGATGGACGAGAGCGCGCTCACCGAGCTGCGCAGGCGCCGGGTCGGCTTCGTCTTCCAGGCGTTCAACCTGGTGTCGGCGCTGACGGTACTCGAGAACATCACCCTGCCGCTGCGCCTGGCCGGTGCGAAGGTGGACGGCGCGTGGCTGGCCGAGATCGTCGGCAGGGTCGGCCTCGACGGCCGCACGGGACACCGCCCCGCCCAGCTGTCCGGCGGGCAGCAGCAGCGGGTGGCGATCGCCAGGGCGCTGGTGACCAGGCCCGAGGTGGTCTTCGGCGACGAGCCGACCGGCGCGCTCGACACGATGACCGCCCGCGACGTGCTGGTCCTGCTGCGCGAGGTCGTCTCCTCGCTGGGCCAGACCGTGGTGATGGTCACGCACGACCCGGTGGCCGCCTCCTACGCCGACACCGTCCTCTTCCTGGCCGACGGCCGAATCGTGGACTCGATGGCCGCCCCGACCGCCGAGAAGGTGGCCGAGCGGATGACCAGGCTGGGGGCGTGGAACTGATGATCTCCTTCGCGTTGAGTACGCTGCGGCACCGCAAGGCGGGCTTCGCCGGCGCGTTCGTGGCCCTGCTGTGCGCGGCGGCGCTGGTGACGGCGTGCGGACTGCTGCTGGAGACCGGGTTGCGCGGCGGGGTCGCGCCCGAGCGGTACGCCGGCGCGCCGGTGATCGTGGCGGGTGACCAGTTCGTCCGCAGCACGGTCGGTGAAGGAGAGAAGGTCAAGACCAAGGCCAAGGCGCTGTCGGAGCGGCGCTGGATCCCCGCCTCCGTGGCCGCCGAGCTGGCCAAGGTGCGGGGAGTGGAGAAGGTGGTCAGCGAGGTGACCTTCCCCGTCGGCTCCGCCCTCGGCCACGGATGGGAGTCGGCAGCGCTCACCCCCTTCACCCTGGCCTCGGGCCGTGCCCCTGAGGCCGCCGACGAGGTGGTGGTCGACGCGCGGTTCGCGGGCCGCTCGCTCACGGTGGGCTCGCGCGTCTACCGGGTCGTCGGCGTCACCGCGCAGGCCCTGCCCAGCCAGGACACGATCTTCTTCAGCACCCGTGAGGCCAGGCGACTGGCCGGCAGGCCTGGCCAGGTCAGCGCCGTCGGCGTCTTCCCAGCAGTGAACGTCAGCGTCAAGGGCGCCGTCGTGTACACGGGCGACGAGCGCGGCACGGTCGAGTTCCTCGGCGCGGAGAAGGCGAGGGTGATGCTGATCAGCCTGGGCGGCGCGCTCGGCGGCACCTCGCTCCTGGTCGCGATCCTGGTCGTGGTCGGCACGTTCGCGCTGTCGGTCCAGCAGCGTCAGCGTGAGCTGGCCATGCTGCGGGCGGTGGCCGCCACGCCCAGGCAGATCCGCAAGCTGCTGGGCGGCGAGGCGTTGCTGGTCAGCCTGGCTGCGGGCCTGCCCGGGTCGCTGCTGGGCATCCTCCTCGGCTTCTGGCTGCGTTCGCGGTTCGTCGCACTCGGCGCGATGCCCGGCAACCTCGGGCTCGTCGTGAGCCCGTTCCCCGTGGCCGCGGCGCTCCTGGCCACCGTGGCGGCCGCATGGGCCGCCGCCCGCGTCAGCGCCCGCCGTACGGCCAGGATCCGGCCCGTCGAGGCGCTCGGCGAGGCCGCCATGCCGGGGGCGCGGCTGCCATGGGCGCGCCTGCTGGCGGGGGCGCTGATCGTGGCGGGCGCCGTGGTCCTCACGATCGTGCTGTCGAACCTGAACACCGAGGCCGCCTCCAGCCCCGTCACGATGCTCACCGCGCTGGTCTGGACGATCGCGGTGGCGGTGCTCGGCCCGGCGCTCGCCAGGCTGGTCATGGCGCTGCCGGTGCGCGCGCCCGGCGCAGGCGGCTACCTGGCCGCAGCCAACCTGCGCGCGAACTCCGCCCGCATGGCCGCCGTCATCACCCCGCTCAGCCTGATGATCGCGATGACGTGCACCATCCTGTTCGTCCAGACCACGATGGGCCAGGCCGCCACCGACCAGGCTGCGGCGGGCATCAGGGCCGACCACGTGCTCGGCTCCGACGCGCCCGCGGCCGTCCGGACGGTGCGGGGTGTCCGCGCCACGACCGACGTGCTGCGAACCTCGGTCAGGATCGACCTGGAGAGGTACGGCGCGCAGGCCGTCACCCCCGAAGGGCTCGACCAGACCATGGACCTGGGCGTGAGCGCGGGCTCCCTGCGGGGCTTCGGCGAAAGTTCGGTCGCGGTCAGCTCGACGGCGGCCGAGCGTCTGGGCGTCGTCGTGGGCTCCCCGCTCACGCTCACGCTCGGCGACGGCACCCCCGCCTCGCTCAAGGTCGCCGCCGTCTACACCCGTGGCCTCGCCTTCGGCGACCTCACCCTGCACCACGCGCTCGTGGCCGCGCACGTGGACGACCCGCGCGGCACCCTCCTGGTGGCGGGCGGCGAGCGGGCCGCGCTGGAGCGGGCGGCGGGCGGCGCCCGGGTGGAGTACCCGGCCGAGGTCGCGATGTCCAACGCGGCGGTCAACTACGTCGCGATGGGACTGATCGTCGCCTTCTGCGCGATCGCGGTGGTCAACACCCTGGCGATGTCCACGGTGGGTCGCGCCCGCGAGCTGGCGCTGCTGCGCCTGGTGGGCACCACCAAGCGCCAGGTGCTGCGCATGCTGCGCCTGGAGACGGCGACGGCCGTGCTGGTCGCCGCCGTGCTCGGAACCGCCGTGTCGCTGGTCACGCTCTCCGCCTTCAGCACGGGGATGACCGGCTCGGCGACGCCTTCGGTGCCGCCGCTCGCCTATCTCGCGGTGGTCGCGGCGGCGGCGCTTCTCGCGCTGGCCGCCACCGCGCTGCCCGCCAGGTTCGTCCTCAGGCAGTCCCCCGGCGAGGCGATCGGAGCCCGCGAGTGATGGCCCTGCCGTACACCTCGAGGTAGCGGTCGGCCATCACCGAGGGAGAGAAGCGCTGCTCGGCCTCGCGGCGGCACTCCTCGGGATCGATCTCCTCCACGCGCAGGAGCAGCTCGGCCAGCTGCTCCTCCGTGTCCGCCAGCCAGCCCGTGCGGCCGTGGTCGATGAGCTCGGGCAGGCAGCCTCGGCGCAGACCGACCGGCGGCACCCCGAGCGCCATGGCCTCGACCACGGCCGTGCCGCCGGGCTCGTCCCACTGGATGGGGAAGAGCGCGGCCCGCGCCGAGGCGTACAGCGCGTCTCGGGAGGGGCCGCCCACGCCGCCGATCCAGCGCACCAGGTCGCCGTCGAGGTAGGGGGCGAGCTGGTCGTGGAAGTAGCGCACGTCGGGATGGCCGTGCAGCGGATGCTCGGGATCCTGCAGAACGGCTTCGAGCTCGGCAGGGGTGTCCATGCCGCTGACCGGCCCCGCCAGCACGAGAGGCAGGCCGAGCTTCTGGCAGACCCTCGCGGCCAGGTGCTGGCCCTTCAGCCCGCAGATCCGGCCCATGACGATCACGTGCTCGCCCCGCCCGCCCTCGGAGGGCTGTCCTGCCAGCGGCGTGGCCAGATGGACCGGGCCCAGGGAGGCGGCCTGCAGCGCCGAGGGGGCGCGGGCCAGCTGCGAGGCCGACACGCCGTTGACGGAGATGCCGGGCGGGAAGCTGCCGTAGAAGCTCGCGTGCTTGCGCAGGTCCCAGTGGAGCGTGTGCAGGACCGGCGGCCCGCCGAAGGCCGACAGCATGGCGGGCCCGACGACCTCCAGATGGTCGTGCACCAGGTCGATGTCGTCGCGGCTGCGCAGCTCCTCGATCACCCGCGCCTGATGGGCGTGGGCCAGGCCCATCACCTGGTTGTACGGCTTCTGCAGATGCCCGAACTGCCCGTCGGGGAAGGCCGTGATCAGCTCGTCCACCTCGATCGAGCTCGAGCCCACGGAGGCGAGCACGACCTTCACGCCGCGGGCGCGCAGCGGCGGGATCAGCGTGGCCACGACGTTCTCGATACCGCCGTAGCCGTCGGGCGGGACGGGAAGCCACGGTCCCGCGTTCATGAGGATCTTCATGCCACGTCCTCCTCCATGACGGCGCTCAAGGACGCGAGCGGAGGCCGCTCGGCGACGGACACGTTGGTGAACGTGTCGGGGTTGAACTGGCGCAGCAGGGTCGCGGGCGGCTCGGAGGCGACGATCCTGCCCTGGCGTTCCAGGCGTGACCAGGCGGTGAGCATGATCTGCCCGGACATCCTGCCGAGCGCGGCGGTGCTCTGGTGGGAGTGCTCGCGGCTGCCGAGGTCCACTTGGGCCATGGCGTCCAGTCCGACCTTCTCCAGCAGGTCGACGAGGAGGCCGAACTCGACCCCGTACTCGGTGACGTACGGCACGCTCTCGAGCGCCGAGCGCCTGCCCGCGTACTCGCCTCCGAGCGGTTGCACGAATCCGGCCAGCTCGGGCCAGAAGAGGTTGAGCAGCGGTCTGGCGACCAGCTCGGTGACCCTTCCGCCCTCGCCGCGCCGTCCTCGCAGGGGCCGCTCGTAGGCGCCCTTCACGAACTGGATGCGCGGATCGGTGAGTAGTGGCCCGAGCAGCCCGGAGACGAAGTGGGCTCCGAAGTTGCGCAGGTCGGAATCTATGTAGACGACCACATCGCCGTGGCTGGCGGCCAGGCCCTTCCAGAGGGCCTCGCCCTTGCCCGACAGCGGTGGGAGTTCGGGAAGCACGTCGTCCTGACGGACGACGCGGGCTCCAGCCTCGGCCGCTCGGGCGGCCGTGGCGTCGGTGGAACGCGAGTCGACGACCAGGACCTCGTCGACCAGCTCTGCCAGATCCCTGCGGATCGTCGAGACGATCGCGCCCACTGTGCGCTCCTCGTCCCGCGCCGGCAGGACCACACTGACCGTGGTCGTGCCCTTGGCCAGGCGGAGCGCGTCGAGCGGCCAGTCGGCGGCGGTACTGGTATTCGTTTCCATGCAGTCTGCCCCGATCTGAAGGAGTTCGCCGGGAAGGCAGCTCTGCCCTGGTTATAGCGATTCGAACATCATTGTTTGCTCGACCGCAGATGAGGCATATGCCGAACCGTGACTCCATTCACCCGTATCGGCCTCATCGGCGCCGGAAATGTCGCCGCGCGCCACGCTGACGTTCTCTCCGGCTTCTCCGACGTGACGATTGCTGGAATCGCCGACACCGATCCCCACAAGGCCGAGGCTCTGGCCTCACGGCATGGCTCCCCCGCCTACGGCGACCATGCCGACCTCCTGGCTGCCGGCGGACTGGATGCGGTTTATGTATGCGTCCCTCCTTTTGCGCACGGTACGCCAGAGCTTGACGCCCTGGAGTGCGATCTACCGATATTTGTGGAAAAACCGCTCTCCCTGGACCTCGCCACGGCCGAGAAGATAGCCGCGGAGATCAAGCGCAGGGGGTTGCCGTCGGCGGTCGGGCACCACTGGCGCTACCTCGACATCCTCGACCGAGCCCGCGAGCTGCTGGCCGACCGGCCGGTCCAGCTCGCGATGGGCTACTGGCTGGACAAGATCCCGCCGGTCCCCTGGTGGACCAACCCTGAGATGTCCGGCGGCCAGGTGCTCGAACAGGCCGTGCACGTACTCGACCTGGCAAGGGTCCTGGTCGGCGAGGTGACGATGGCGCACACCGTGCCCGCCGCCGAGACGGACGGGGAGATCGCCAAGGCGACCGCGGCGGTGCTGCGGTTCTCCAACGGGGCGGCGGGACTGCTCGCGGCCACCTGCCTGCTGCCGGGCAAGAACAGGATCGGGCTGGAGCTGTGCGCCGACGGAATCTCGCTGGATCTGAGCGAAACGCGTCTCGCGGCCGACGGGTCGAGCATCATGGAGGATCCTGGCCAGGCCAAGACGCGCGTGGACAGGGAGTTCGTCAACGCCGTCCAGGGCAGGGCGAGTGACGTGCGCGTGCCGTACGAGGAGGCGCTGCGCACCCACCGGCTGGCCCACGCGGTCGCGCGTTCGGCTGTGGAGGGAGGCCCCGTATGGATGACATCCGCACCCTGAGCATCGAGGCGCCCGGCGAGATCACCTTCGTCGAGGAGAAGAGCCCCACCCTCGAACCTGGGACGTTCAGGGTCGAGACCGTCTACAGCGGCGTCTCGGCGGGAACCGAGCTGACCTACGTGAAGGGCACCAACCCCTACCTCCACTCCTCGTGGGACTCAGCGCTCGGCCTGTTCACCGAGGGCGTGCCGTCCATGGAGTACCCGGTGCGCGGCATCGGCTACATGCAGGTCGGCATGGTCACCGAGACCAGGACCGCCGCCGTCCGTGAGGGGACACTGCTGGCGATGGCCTACGGTCACCGCACGGGCTACGTCGCCGACCCGCTCAAGGACCGCTTCGTCGAACTTCCCGACGACCTCGACCCGCTGCTCGGCATCTACGTCGCCCACATGGGCCCGATCTGCGCCAACGGCCTGCTGCACGCCGCCGCCGACCTGCACGGGCCCGCCGTCCACGGTCTGGGCGACGGGGTGCGGGGACGGCGCGTGGCGGTCACGGGCGCGGGCGTGGTCGGCCTGCTGACCGCCAGCTTCGCCCTCAGGCACGGCGCGGCGGAGGTCGTCGTCGTGGACGAGACCGCCGAAAGGCTCCGCATCGCCGAGGCGCTCGGCGCGAAGACCGTGCAGGAGGATCCGGCCGTCACGCTCAAGGAGCGCTGGCGCCACGCCCCAGGCGACCGCGGCGCGGACGTGGTGTTCCAGTGCAGGGGGCAGGCCCGCTACCTCGCTCTGGCGCTGAAGCTGCTCAGGCCCCAGGGCACGGTGATCGACCTGGCCTTCTACCCCAGCGGCGCAGACGAGGTGCGCCTGGGCGAGGAGTTCCACCACAACGGGCTGTCGATCAGGTGCGCCCAGATCGGCAGGGTGCCGCGCGGCCTCGCCCACGCGTGGGACAGGGAGCGGCTCTCTCACGAGACGATCGAGCTGCTCCACGATCGCCGGGACCTACGCCGGCACGTGGTCACCGACCTCGTGCGTTTCGACGACGCTCCCAAGCTCCTCGCCGACCTCGCGGAGGGACGAAGGCACGCCGTCCAGGCCGTGCTGGCACAGGAGGTCGAGGACTAGCGCGGCCGACCAGCTGAAGTCGCGGCAGCCGTGGCCTTCGAGGGTGAAGGGGTCGAAGTACTCCCTGAACCCCGAGGTCGTGACCGCCCTGACCATGCCGTCGGCCAGCAGCTCCGCGAGATCGGGCCTGCGGTGCCTCAGACCCTGCCAGACCAGCCAGGTGAGGTTGATCCAGCTGGGCCCGCGCCAGTAGCGGGCGGGGTCGAACTCGGCGGTGCCGGGGGCGAAGCTGGGCAGCAGCCCTCGCTTGATCTCGAAGCGGTCGAGCGCGGTGCCGATCAGCGCGTTGACGATCTCGCGGGGCAGGTCGGGAAGGATCAGCGGCACGAGGCCCGCCGCGCTGCTGGAGCGCAGCAGGATGCCGCTGCCGGCGTCGCGACCGTGGAAGAGTCCGTCGTCGTAGAGGTGCTCGACCATCGCGGCGGTGATCCTGGCGGCCTCGGCGTGGTGCGGGGCGGGGTCGAGGCCGACAGCGGAGGCGATCTTCGCCAGGGCCGACTCGGCGGCGCCGTACGCGGCGTTGAACAGCGGGTCCTCCACCGCGAACGCGCCCGCCCTGCGGTAGCCGGTGTCGCGGTAGGCACGGGCGAGGGCGGTGTAGCGCTCGTAGTCGCGGTCGGTGGGCCGCTCGTCGGGGCTGACGTGGGCCAGGTCGCGGCGGCGCACGCCCATCGGGCCCGCGACGACCGCCGCGAGGGGGATGTCCCACGCGGGGCTGTTGTCCATGCCCGACTCCCACGGGTGCACGATCGACATCAGGCCCTCGGGCGACTGCCTCGCCGTACGGAGGAACTGCTGCTGGGCGACCAGGCGCGGGTAGATGCGGCGCAGGAAGGCAGGGTCCGGCTCGGCCAGGTGGACCTGCCATGCGGCCATGGCGTGCACGGGCGGCTGCACGATGCCGGAGGTCGCGCTGCCCGAGGGGGCGCGCGCCTCCCAGAACTCGGGTCCGGGGAAGTAGGCGCCCTCGGGCACATCGGGGTTGAAGACGATGTGCGGCACCCTGCCGTCGCGCCACTGGGCGCCGAACAGCGACAGCAGCTCGATGCGGGCCCTGCGCGGCGACCATCGCGCGTTGCCGATCGCGATGAAGGCGGAGTCCCAGCTCCATTGGTGGGGGTAGAGCCGCCTGGACGGGACGGTGTAGCTACCGTCCCAGTTGGCGACCAGGACACGCACGGCTTCACGCGCGATCATATGAACTTCCTGATGAAGGCCGCGGTCTGCGGCAGGACGATCTCGGGTTCACCGCGCAGCCGGCACTCGAGGGCGAGGTAGCCGTCGTAGCCGATGGCGTCCAGGGTGGCCAGCTGCGCCGCCCAGTCCAGGTGGCCCGTCCCCGGCTGGTTGCGGTTGGACTCGCTGATCTGCATGTGCGCGAGGTACGGCCCGGCCTCCACCAGCGAGCGGCAGGGGTCGTCCTCCTCGATGTTCATGTGATAGGTGTCGCCGACGACCCTGATGGAGTCCATGGCGCAGTAGGACACCGCCTCGGCCAGGGTGTTGACCATGTGGTTCTCGTAGCGGTTGAGCGGCTCGAGCATGATCTTCACGCCGTTGCGCTGCGCGTGCTCGCCCAGCGTGCCGAGCGCCTCGGCCAGCACCTCGCGGTCGTCGTCGGGGCCGCGCGGCGGCTCGAACGGCGGCAGCCTGCGCGAGAACTGCCCCCATGAGGCAGGCGTCATCACGCCGATGCCGCCCAGCTCGGCGATCACCGTGAGCTGCGAGCGCAGCTGCTGGATGGCGTCCTTGCGCTTGGCGGGGTCGAAGTCACCGATGAAGTGCGGCATGTCCACACAGACCGTCGGCATCACCACGCCGTCGGCCAGCGCGCGCTTGAGCTCGGTCAGCCTGCTGGCGAAGTGGAAGTCGCCCTTGCCACGCAGCTCGATCGCGTCGAATCCCGCCTCGACCGCGAACGTGAACTTCTCCTGCAGCGTGCGCCCTGGCAGCAGCTGCTCCTGTACGGCGAGCTTCATCCTGTTGTTTCCTCAAGGCTCCGGTCGAAGGCGAAGACGAGTTGCAGTACGTCCGCGGGGTGGCGATCGAGCAGGTCGAACGCCTCGGCCGCCGACTCGACGGGCATGACGTGGCTGATCAGGCGCTCGGCGTCGACCTCGCCCCGGTAGACGAGCTCCATGAACGTGCGCTGCAGCCGCTCGACGTCCCACCTGTGGGACATCCACGAGGCGACGCCGCCGATCTGCGAGGAGACGAGCTGCACCTGGTTGTGGTGGAACTCCTCTCCCAGCCGCAGCCCGACGCCCTCGCCCTGGTAGAAGCCGGCCGCGACGACCCTGCCGCCCTTGCGGACGGTCCTGATCGCCTCGTGGAGCCCCTGGTGGCTGCCGCTGAGCTCGATCGCGGTGTCGGCGCCCTCGATGCGTTTACGGACGAACTCGGCCACCGAGCCCGCCCCCACGTCGAAGGCCTCGGCGGCGCCGAAGCGCTTGGCCAGCTCGAGGCGGGCGGGAAGGGCGTCGGCGGCGACCACCCTGGCGCCGTTGAGCACGGCGAGCCTGGTGGCGAGCAGCCCGATCACGCCCTGCCCGAAGATCGCCACCTGGTCGCCGAGATGGATGTCGGCGGCGTGGACGGCGTTGAGCGCGATCGCGCCGACCCTGGCGAAGACGCCCGCCAGCGGGTCGACGCCCGGCGGGATCATGTGACCCACCAGCTTCTCCGCGGGCACGATCGCCTCGTCGCGGTGGCCCCAGATGCCCCACACCAGCGACCCGACGGGCGGGTCGCTGACGTCGGGAGCGGCCTCGACGACCTCGCCGACTTCCTGGTAGCCCCATCCGCTCAGCGGATAGGTGTGGCTCTGACCCTCGACGAACAGGCGTCGCTCGGTGTCCCACTTGCGGTTGAGGTAGGGGTTGGTCCCCCTGTAGGCGGTCAGCTCCGTGCCCGCCGAGACGCCCGAGTAGAGGGTGCGAACCCGCACGGTGCCGGACGCCAGGTCGCCGGGCTCTTCCGCGCGCACGCGCACGAGACCCGGCTCTTCGATAGTGATGACGTGCATTCCCCACACTTACGCTTTTTGATCAAACAAAAGGTAGCGATTTAGCGCATGTTGGCATGCGATAGTTGCGCCCGTAACACACTTAAGTCTACGACTTTAGCTGGGCATTGCGTAAACAAAATTGCGCGCGTCTTCCGGAAAGCAACCTTTCCCATGATCCGCGATACGCGGGCTGACCAGGCAGATCACGCCATGCGGGTTTCTCAACGGATGCCCGAAATTGCCCTCTACGTTGCTTGCCCTGCTCAAGGGGTACGCCCAGGCACATCACCCCTGGAGGAGCGTGCCATGCCTCAGAAGGTAACCGCCGTCCTCTCCGCCGCGTTGCTGGCCATCACCGTGGCAGCGTGCGGTGGTGGGACGGAAGAGCGGAGCGCCGACGCGATCACCGTGTGGACCGAGGAGAACCTCGCCGACCGGATGGCCGTGCAGCAGCAGATCGTCGCCGACTTCACCAAGAAGACCGGGATCAAGGTCAACCTGGTCGGCGTCGCGGAGGACCAGTTCAGCCAGATCGTCACCTCGGCCGCCGCGGCGGGCAAACTGCCCGACGTCATCGGCGCGCTCCCCCTCGCGGCGGTGCGCGAGCTGGAGGCCAACGACCTGCTCGACACCGAGACCCCTGGCAAGATCGTCGACCAGCTCGGCCGAGACACCTTCTCCGCCAGGGCGCTGGAACTCGACAGCGCCTCGGGCAAGCTGCTGGCCGTCCCCAGCGACGGCTGGGCGCAGCTGATCCTCTACCGCAAGGACCTGTTCGAGAAGGCGGGCCTGGAACCGCCCGACACCTACGAGCGGCTGGAGGCGGCGGCCAAGAAGCTCAACACGGGCGGCGTGGCGGGCATCACGCTGGCCATCGCCCCCAAGGACTCCTTCACCGCGCAGAGCTTCGAGCACGTGGCGCTGGCCAACGGCTGCCAGCTGGTCGACAACGCGGGCAACGTCCCCCTGGACCAGCCGCCGTGCGTGCGGGCCTTCGACTTCTACTCGCGGCTGGCCTCGCAGTACTCCGTGAAGGGCAAGCAGGACGTCGACTCCACCAGGGCGACCTACTTCTCGGGCAAGGCGGCGATGACGATCTGGTCGTCGTTCATCCTCGACGAGATGGCGGGGCTGCGGAACGACGCCCTTCCCTCCTGCCCCGCGTGCAGGCAGGACAAGGAGTGGCTGGCCAAGAACACCGGCGTGGTCACCGCGTTGAAGGGCCCCGACGGCTCCGAGCCCGCGCAGTACGGCGAGATCGTCTCCTGGGCGGTCACCAGGGACGCCAACACCTCCGGCGCGCAGCAGTTCGTCTCGTTCATGATGAACGAGGGCTACGAGCGGTGGATCGGGATGGCCCCCGAGGGCAAGTTCCCCACCCGCAAGGGCTTCGAGGACAAGTGGACGGCGCTGCCTGCCGGGGTCGACAGCAAGAAGCCGCTGTCGGAGGTCTACCCCGCCGAGATCCTCGACTCGCTGCGCAAGAGCCCCGACACCTTCGCCAGGTGGGGCATCCCGCAGGGCCAGGGCAAGCTGGTCGGCGCCACGATGGGCGAGCTGCCCGTGCCCAAGGCGCTCAGCGCGATCGTCGACGGCTCACTGACCCCGCAGGCCGCGGCCACCCAGGCCAAGTCCGACGTCGAGACGATCAAGCGTGGGATCAGGGAATGACCACCGCAGGCGGTGGACGACTCACACGCAGGGGAAGGACGCTTCAGCAACAGGAGGCGAGAGCGGGGCTGGTCCTCATCTCGCCCACACTGCTCATCACGCTGGTGGTCGTCGTCGCTCCCCTGCTGTGGGCGATCATGCTCGCCTTCCAGGACGCCCGGCTGATCAACATCCGCAGGACGGGCCTGTTCGGCAACTACACGCTGGAGAACTTCTCCTACGTCATCTCCGAGCCCGGCTTCTGGTCCGCGCTCCTCAACACGCTCCTCTACACGATCGCGGGGACCGCGCTCTCGATCGTCATCGGCCTGGTCGCGGCGCTCGCGCTGCGGGGGGCCTTCAAGGGCCGCACGCTGGTGAGGGCCTCCATCCTGATCCCCTACGTCGCCCCTGTCGTGGCGGTCGCCTTCCTGTGGGAGGTGATGCTGAACCCCCAGTTCGGCATCGTCAACACCTGGCTGAGCGAGCCGATCGCCTTCCTCACCCAGGCCAGGGGCAGCTTCCTCGGCCTTCAGGTGCCGGTGGCGCTGCTCACGGTCATCGCCTTCGAGGCGTGGCGCTACTTCCCTTTCGCCTTCCTGTTCATCCTCGCCAGGCTCCAGGCGCTGCCCGGCGAGCTGGAGGAGGCGGCGGTGGTGGACGGCGCGACGCCCACCCAGCGCTTCCGCTACGTGATCATGCCGCAGCTCTGGCGGGTGGTCGCGCTGCTGGCGGTGCTGAGGTTCGTGTTCACCTTCACCAAGTTCGACGACGTCTACCTGCTCACGGGAGGCGGCGCCGGCACGGAGGTGGTCAGCGTGCGGGTCTACAACTTCCTCACCGCGCGCGACGACATCGGCGCCTCGGCGGCGCAGGCGATCGTGCTGGCCGTGGTGCTGGTGGTGTTCCTGGCCGTCTACCTGAGGTTCTTCGCCGGAGGTGAGCGTGACCAGAGATCGCTTTGAGCGGGCGCTGTTCAGGGTGCTCAGACCGCTGGTGATCGCGTTCCTGACGGTGATCACCGCGTTCCCCTTCCTCTACATGGTGATGTTGTCGGTCCGCGACATCCAGGAGCTGATCCTCGATCCTGGATCGCTGTGGCCGCAGAGCTTCACGCTGTCGACGTACGCGGACGTGCTGGGCAGGCAGGGCTTCGTCACCTTCATGGGCAACAGCGCGATCGTCGCGGTCGCCTCGGTCCTGGTGACGCTGCTGATCTCGATCCCCGGCGCGTACGCGGTGGCCAGGCTGCGCTTCTTCGGCCGCCGTCAGGTGCACTTCCTGTTCCTGGCCGTCTACCTCTTCCCCGCGATCGTGCTGGCGATCCCGCTGTTCGTGCTGTTCACCATGCTCGGGCTGCGCGGGTCGCTGCCAGGGCTGATCCTGGTCTACATCGCCCAGACGGTGCCCGTGACGGTCTACATGCTGCGCAACTACTTCGAGACCGTGCCGCAGAGCGTGGAGGAGGCGGCCGCCATCGACGGCTGCGGCCGGATGGAGACGATCTGGCGGGTGGTGCTGCCGCTGTCGAAGCCCGCGCTCATGGCCACGGGTCTCTACGCCTTCATGATCGCCTGGAACGAGTTCCTCTTCGCCCTGCTCTTCCTCGTGGAGCGCAGGGAGAGCTGGACCGTCTCGCTGGGCCTGTCGCAACTGGCGGGCAGTATCGAGATCCCGACGACCGTTCTCATGGCAGGATCGGTGGTTCTGACGCTCCCCATCGTCGTGGTGTTCTTCGCCAGTGAGCGATTGCTGACGGAGGGCCTCACGGCAGGCGCTGAGAAGGGCTAGAGATGCTGACGGCAGGACACGTCCTCCAGTTGATCAGGCAGGGCACTTGCCGTACCCGCAAAGAGCTGATCGAGTACACCGGCCTGTCCCGGTCCACCGTCACCGACAGGGTCGACAGGCTGATCGAGGCCGGCTACATCCACGAGGCCGAGCGAGGGGCGTCAGGGGGCGGGCGCCCTCCCTCGGTGCTGGCCATCGACCCGGCCAGCAAGGTGGCGCTCGTCGCCGACCTCGGCGCCAGCCACGCCCGCGTCGCGCTGACCGACCTGGCCGCGCGCCCGCTGGCGGAGGAGTCCACCCGGATGCGCATCGACAGGGGGCCCGAGCCCGTCCTGACCTGGGTGCGGGAGGCCTTCGAGCGACTGCTCGACCGCACCGGCAGCCCGCGGGAGCGGGTCTGCAGCATCGGCCTCGACCTGCCCGGCTCGGTCGACCACACCTCGGGCAAGGTGCTGAGGTCCTTCCTCATGCCGGGCTGGGACGACCTGCCGATCAAGGCGGCCTTCGGCGACCGGTTCGACGTGCCCATCCTGGTCGAGAACGACGCGAAGGCGATGGCGCTCGGCGAGTGGTGGGCCTCCTTCCGCACCTCGCCCTCGCTGCTGCTGGTGAAGGTCTCCACCGGCATCGGCGCGGGCATCGTGCTCGACGGGCGCATCTACAGGGGCGTGGAGGAGGCCGCGGGCAACATCGGGCACGTGCGGCTGCGCGAGAGCGACGACCGCGTGTGCACGTGCGGCTCCAAGGGCTGCGTCGCCTCGCTGGCCAGCGGGCACGCGCTGGCCGTCGACCTCGGCCAGGAGACCAGCCAGGACGTCGTCCGCCTGGTGCAGGCGGGCGACCCCGAGGCCATCGCGCGCACCCAGGAGGCGGGCCGCACGCTCGGCCTGGTGCTGGCCACGGCGGTCAGCCTGCTCAACCCTGGCGTGCTGGTGCTGGCCGGCGACATGGCGGAGACCAGGGAGCACTACCTCACCGGCATCAGGGAGAGCGTCTACCGGCGCAGCCTGCCGTTCACGACCAGGAACCTGGAGATCGTGACCAGCACGCTCGGCGGCAGGGCGGGCATCGTCGGCACCGCCGTCATGGTGACAGAGCACGTGCTGTCGCCCGCGAGCGTCGACGCCTCACTGGCTTGAAGGCCAGGACGCTGACGGCGAGCACGGCGACACCGAGCAGCATGCCGCCCACCACGTCGCTGACCCAGTGGACACCCAGCGCGACCCGTGTGTAGGACACCGAGAGCGCGAGGAGGGCGGCGCCCGCCCAGGCCAACGCCGCCGGCAGGGGCCTGCCGCGCAGGGCGGGCCGCGCCAGCAGCACGAGCACGCCCGCGCCCAGCGTGGCGGCCAGCGCGTGCCCCGAGGGGAAGGACAGCCCGGGAGCGCTGGACACCGGGTCGGGAAAGATCGGTCGCGCCCTGTCGATCAGGAGTTTCAGCCCCTCGCCCAGCAGGCCGCCCGCCACGGTCGTGATCAGTGCCCAGCCCGCGGCCAGCGGCGCGCCCCGCCACGCCAGCCACGCCGCGACCCCGACCACCACCACCCGCCACGTGGCGGGACCGAGCGCGTCGGTCCAGAAGGCCATGAGACGGGTCCATGCGGGGTTGGCGACCGCGTGGGCGTGCAGATCGTGCGCGACGGCCATGTCGAGGCCGTTGAGCGGCTGGCGGGCGACGTGGAGGAGCAGCCCGAAAGGGATCACGGTCAGAGCGAACGCGAGCCTGGCGATCATCACACCAGTCTGCCCGCTAAACGCCGAGCCAGCCCTTCAACAGCGCGGGAGCCTCGACCATCGAAGGCCCGTACCAGGTCAGCGCCCTGCCGCTCACCAGCGCGCTCCTGGCGAAACACTCGGGACCGTCCTGCGCGTGAAAGGCGTAGGGCTCGTCCGGCAGCACCACCAGATCGGGGTCCTTCGCCACGATCTCCGCGAGAGGGATCTTGGGATAGCGCTCCGCGTGGCCGGCGTAGAGATTGTCGAAGCCCAGCCGCCGCAGCACGTCCCCTGTGAAGGTGTCACGTCCCACCACCATCCACGGCCTGCGCCAGATCGGGACGACCACCGTCCTGCGCGCCTCGGGCTCGGGCAGGTCCCACGCCGCCCTCGCCCGGTCCAGCCACGCGGGCGAGGGCGTACGGCAGGCCAGCTCGAACATCCTGGCCAGCGAGGTGAACGCCTCCTCGACCGTCCGGATCCGCGTCACCCAGACCGCGATCCCCGACTCCCTGAGGGCCAGGAGGTCGGGCTCCCTGTTCTCCTCCTCGTTGGCCAGCACCACATCGGGGCGCAGCTCCCTGATCCGATCGAGGTCGGGGTTCTTGGTGCCGCGCACCCTGACCACGTCGAGGCCCGGGGGATGGGTGCACCAGTCGGTGGCGCCGACGAGCTTGCCCGTGGCGGCCACCGACTCGGTCAGGGAGGGAACGAGGGAGACGATCCTGCCGACCTCCGCGGGCACCCGCGCCTCGGCCCCCGTGTCGTCGGACGGCACGGCACGGCCTACTTCAGGGCCTTGAGCGCGCTGTCGTAGTCGGGCTCCTGGGTGATCTCGGAGACCAGCTCGGAGTGGACGACGTTGTTGTCACCGTCGAGGACCACCACCGCGCGGGCCGCGAGACCGGCCAGCGGGCCGCCCTCCTGGACCACGCCGTAGTCCGACAGGAACTCCCTGCCGCGCATCAGCGACAGCATGACCACCTGGTCCAGGCCCTCCGCGCCGCAGAAGCGCTTCTGGGCGAAGGGCAGGTCCGCGGAGACGCACAGCACGGCCACGTCGGGGTGCTCGGCCGCCACCTCGTTGAAGCGGCGCACCGATGCGGCGCAGACGCCGGTGTCGACGCTCGGGAAGATGTTGAGCACCTTGGTCCTGCCACCGAAGTCGGCGAGCGTGACGTCCGACAGGTCGCTGCCGACGAGGCTGAACGCGGGAGCCGCGTCGCCGGGCTGGAGGAAGGTGCCGCCCACGGTGATCGGGTTGCCCTTGAAGGTGACTTCGGACATCAGTGCCTCCGGCGAGGAAAGTGTGGCAAACAGAGTCACGATCTTATCCACTGAGCTCGCAATCCCCCGCGCCGGGCGGACCGTGACTCAGTACACTCGGCGACGTTCGACTGGGCCCCCCAACCGGAGTGACATGTGAGCAGCGGGCTCGTTGACGCCCCTCCTTCCCCTGCGCCCGCCCAGGGTCCGCGGCCACGTGCGCGTCGCTGGCTGCGTCGGGTGACCGCGGTCGTGGCGACCGTGGTGCTGGCGGCGGTGGGCGTGGTGATCGGCGTCTACGTGAAACTGACGGGCAACGTCAAGCACATCGAGGTGACCGGCGACGAGCTGGGCGCCACACGTCCGCCCAAGGTCGCCACCACCTCACTCAACGTGCTGATCGTGGGCTCCGACCAGCGTGACGGCAAGAACGCCCGCTACGGCCGCAGCGTCGAGGGCGAGCGCACCGACACGATCATGCTGGCCCACCTGTCGTCCAAGCGGGACGGCGCGATGGTGATCAGCTTCCCCCGCGACTCGCTGGTCCAGCTGCCCGCCTGCCACGCCAAGGGCGGGCTGCCTGGGCAGCAGCCGCATCTCGGCATGATCAACGAGTCGTTCAACTCGGGCGGCATCGGCTGCACGTGGAAGACGATCGAGTCGCTGACCGGCATCCACATCGACCACTTCGTGAAGGTCGACTTCACCGGGTTCAAGAGCATGGTCGACGCGGTCGGCGGGGTGGACGTGTGCCTGCCCCAGCGCATCGACGACACCAAGGCGCTGCTGCACCTGCCCGCCGGACGCCAGTCGCTCAACGGCGAACAGGCGCTCGGCTACGTCCGCGCCCGCTACAGCATGGGCGACGGCTCCGACATCGGGCGCATCCAGCGGCAGCAGATGTTCATCTCCTCCATGCTCAAGAAGGTGATGAGCGGCGAGACGCTCACCGACCCCGCCAGGCTGCTCGGCTTCCTCGACGCGGCCACCAAGGCCGTCACCACCGATCCTCAGCTCACCCCCGGCGTCATGAAGGACCTCGCCACGAGCGCCCAGGGCATGACCGCGGGCCAGATCCGCTTCATCACCACCCCCTGGCACTACTCCGTCACCCACCCCGGCCGCGTGGAATGGGTGCAGCCGCAGGCCAGGACCCTGTTCCAGATCGTGGCCAAGGACAAGAGCGTGGCGGGCATCAAGGGCGGCCAGGCCAAGACGCCGCGATCGAAGATCAACGTCGAGGTGCGCAACGGCACGCTCCGCTCCGGTCTGGCCACGACGGTGGCGGTCGGTCTGGAGCAGCGCGGCTACCACATCACCAAGATCGGCGACGCGCCGCGCAAGCCGGTTCCCCGCACGACCGTCCACTACTCGCCCAACGGGGCGAGCCGCGTGCCCACCCTCACCGCCGACCTTCTCTCCGGTACGGCACGGCCTGTGCCGGGGGCGACGACCTCCAGGCTGGTCCTGACGATCGGCGACGACTGGAAGGGGCTCAAGGCGCTGCGAGCCGATGACTCGGAGGCTCTGAAGGGCTTCGACGCCACCCACGACACCTGCGCCTCATGAGCGGCACCCCAGCGGCGGTGGCGAGCACCAGGCATCCTGTCGCAGATCAGGGTTCGGGGTGGAGCCGGCCGTCGGCCAGCCCCTCGTGCCCGAGCCTGATCAGCGTCTCCCCCAGGGCGGTCGCCTCCCTCAGCGCGTCCTCCATCGTGGCCAGCCGCCTGAACGCCTCCCCGTAGGCCCGCTGCTCGGCCAGCGACAACCTCGGCAGGCGCGTACGGCGGGCGTCCACCCTGCTCGAACCGGCGGGCACGCGCGCGCCCGCCGAGCGCAGGAAGCCGGCGAGGAAGTGCGGGTCCACGCGGCGCTGGTCGGCCCGGTAGAGGGTGAGCTGAGGCCCCAGAACCGCGCCTGCCGCCGTGATGACCCTGGCCGTGGCGTAGGTGGCCACGACGTCGCCGGGCTCGACCGCGACCAGACCGGCCTCGGGATTCGTCGCGCCCGAGGCGCCGGCTCCGCGCTCCACGTCGTCGGCGGTCAGCACGGGCACCTCGCCGCCGTCGAGCGTCATCCTCGGCGGCGCCTGCAGGATCGTCACCAGCCCCGCCTTGACCAGCTCCCCGATCGTGGTGGCGGGCTGGTCGAGCGGCTGGTCGAGGACCCGCAGGTCGGGAGCGTCGACAGAGGCGGCGAGGAAGCGCTCGCGCGCGGCGGCGAAGGCCCTGCCGAGGTCGGCGCCCCCGCGCGGCGCGTGCCGCGCGGGGCTGAGGTCGACCTCGTCGTCGAGCAGGTCGATGATGCGCACCCGGCGGCCCTCCTCGCTCAGGGCGGGCTCCACCCTGGCGAGGTCACCTTCGGCGTCCATGATCAGAATGTCGGACGGCGGGCGCTCGCCACTCTCGGGCCTGCGCAGCAGCCACAGGTCGGGGCCGCCCTGCCAGAGCGTCACCACGGCCCGCAGCGCGCCGGCGCGCAGCAGGTTGCCCCTGATGCGGCGGCCCGCCCTGCGGCTGGCGGCGGCGGCCGGCATGAGGATGGCGACCAGCCCGCCCGGCCTGACGTGGGTGAGGCAGTGCTGGACCCAGGCCAGCTCGGACTCGCCCCTCGGCGGCAGGCCGTACTCCCACCTCGGGTCGCCGCTGAGCTCGTCGTAGCCCCACGAGCGCTCGTTGAAGGGAGGGTCGCAGACGACGGCGTCGGCCCTGACGCCTGGGAAGGCGTCGTGCCTGAGCGCGTCGCCCGCGACGATCTCGGCCTCGATGCCGCGCAGGGCGAGCCTGGCGGCGGCGATGCGGGCCGAGGTCTCCTCCACCTCCTGCCCGAGCACCCTGACGGCCCCGCTCGCGCCGGGGTTTCCTGCGGGGTCTCCCTGGGCGGGGTCGTCGGCTGCGGGCAGGGACAGCGGGAGCGTGGCGAGGCCGCAGGCGGGGTCGAGGACGGTGCCGCCTTCCGGGGCGGCCAGCCGTACCATCAGGGCCGCGACGTCCTCGCGCGTGACGGAGAGCTTGCGGGAGTGGGCCTCCAGGTAGCGGGCGCAGAGGAACTCGTAGGCGGCCCTGGCGCCCCGCTCGGCGGCCAGCTCGGCCAGCAGAGTGGTCAGACCCGCGTCGAGCCCGTGCCCCCCCTCGAGAATGCGCGCCTTCCCCTCGCCGCTCGGCACGGCGGCGCCCTGCTCCCCGAGCGAGGCGAGAAAGCCTCCCGCGGCGGCCACGAGCCGGCCAAGCTGAAGATCTCCGGAAGCTTTCAGGCGTTGCCACGCGCGATCTGCCAGCGAGACCTGGTAGGACTTCCCATAGCGACTCAGCCATGCCTCGACCTCGCGCAACGCGAACAACGGTTGCGAGGAGGTTCCATCGACCGGTTTGGGGAAGTCGTCGTGGCGGCGGCGCCAGTTGCTCACCGCGGCCCGCCCGACACCGGCGAGCCTGGCGATGTCGCCGGCGTTGACGGTCGGGTCGTGGCTCATGGGGGCCACATTAGTTCACAACACTCTTCAGCGCATCTGCTTGTGAAGTGTTTCAACCAATGATTTACTGCATACTATGACGCACAACATCCGCTATGCCGCCGGGTCGGACGTGGGCCGACGAAGGGAGCAGAACGAGGATTCGGGCTACGTGAGCGCCCGCATGCTGGCGATCGCGGACGGGATGGGCGGCCACGCGGCCGGCGAGCTTGCCAGCTCCGCCACGATAGCGGTGCTGCGCGAGCTCGACGCCAGCTTGCCAGAGGCGGGCGCCGACCTCGAAACGGCCCTGGAGGCCGCCGTGCTCGAGGCGGGGCGCAGGCTGGCGGAGCTGGTCGAGATCGACCCCGCGCGCAGGGGCATGGGCACGACCGTGACCGCCATGTTGTGGGACGGCACCAAGTTCGCATTGGCCCATCTCGGCGACTCCCGCGCTTACTTGCTGCGCGAAGGCGCGCTCTACCAGATCACCAAGGATCACACGTTGGTGCAGTCGATGGTGGACGAAGGCCGCATCACGGAGGACCAGGCGGCGGTTCACCCGCGCCGGTCGATGGTGTTGCGCGTGCTGGGCAGCGAGGGCAGGTCGGAGCCCGACATGTCGCTGCGCGAGGCGGAACTGGGCGACCGTTACATGTTGTGCTCCGACGGGCTGACCGACGTGCTCGGTCCCGAGACGCTGCACGAGATCCTGACGACCTACGCCGAGCCTGACGCGGCGGTCGGCAAGCTGATCGAGCTGGCCAACGACGGGGGCGGCCCCGACAACGTGACCGTCATCGTGGCCGACGTGGTGCCTCCTGACGAGAGCAGTAGCTCGATGTACAGGGTGGGCGTCGGATCCTGAGCCGGGTACGGCGGTTCTCCAGCGGGTTGCAAGCGCCGGATCCCACACTCGCGGCAGACGAGAAAGGGAATCCGATGAGAGCCAGCCGTACCATCATGATCGCCGTCACCGCCGGACTGCTGACGGCGGCCCCCGTCACCGTCGCCTCCGCTTCTGCCTCCGCCGACACCGTCGCGCCCGCGACCGGCGGGGAGCTGGGCTGGGGACCTACGTACGCTCCCGGCAAGAGGGCCGTCGCCAAGGGGACGCTGACGTCCTCGGGCCTGAACAAGACGCGCATCCCCGCCACCTCCACGGTCGCCGTCAAGGGCAGGGTCACCGACCTGACCAAGGGCCCGGGCTGCGGGTGGGCGGTCTTCCGCATCTCCTACCGCACGAACGACGGCAACGTGCCCTTCAAACACCGCAGCTACCTCGACTGCTCCAGGGGCACGCCCCGGGCGTTCGCGTTCACCGACAGGAACGTGGCCCTCGTCGAGCTCAAGATGTGCAGCGAGGGCCGCGGTTCCCGGCCGTCCGACGTCTGCCTCTACGCCGGCACGTGGAAGATCCTCTACTCCTCCCTGTAGTAGTGCGCCACACCAGCCACATAGCCAATATTTCGGCTCATATCTAGACACTTTCTGGATGTCTGGAGCGCGACAACCGAGGCGCTACTACAGTCCCTCGTTAGTCGCCGGTCATCTGGGGAGGAGTCGTCCTGGACCCGATCGCTGAAGGACTACTGGAGGCGGCACGCCCTGAGCTCGGCTATCGCGAGAACGGCGGCCAGTACACGAAGTTCGGCACGTGGTACGCGGATCTGGTCGAGGATTCCCAGTACCGCAACGCGCCCTGGTGCGACATGTTCATCTCCTGGGCGGCGCAGAAGGCGGGCGTCCAGGAGTTCGTCGGGCAGTTCGCGTGGACGCCCTCGCACGCGGCCTGGTTCATCAAGCAGGGCGCGTGGTCGCAGCGACCCGAGCCCGGAGCCCTGGTCTTCTACGACTGGAAGGGCGGCAAGAGCTACAAGGGCATCGACCATGTCGGCATCGTCGAGAAGGTCGTCGGATCGAAGATCCACACGATCGAGGCGAACGTCGACAGGGTCTGGCTCAAGCGCAAGGTGCGCGACACCGAGAAGGTCGTCGGATACGGGCTGCCGCGCATGGTCAAGGAGCGTCCAGGGCTGATCGAGGTGCGCCCTTCCGAGAAGCCGGCCGAGCCGTTCGCGGTCCAGGCCGCTCTGCCGGGGCTGACGGTCGAGCAGCAGGGCTCTCCCTTCGACGTGCTCGGCACGCCACAGGCGCTGCTGGCGGCGATGGTGCTGACCACAGTGGTCGTGTCGTTCAGGGTGGCAGGCCGCTCCCGCGGCTCGGGCCGTCACCGCAGAGGGCTCGTGTCGTGGCTGGCCCGCGGCGCCTCCCAGGCCGGGGCCGCCCTCACGACCTCAGCGGAAGCGGGACCTGTCAGGCACCCTCGAGCCACGGCGGCCCCTGTCGGCTCTCGCGCCCCCGGCGCCGCCGGAGCCGGGCGCCCTGCGGTCTCCCGCGCTCCCGTGCCCTCGATGACCGGCGTGCCCCGCCCACGCGCCGCTGCCCCCGCGACCAGGGCCCGCGTGCCCGCCGTCGCGGGAGCGCGGGCCCCCGAGCCCTTGCCGCGAGAGCCCATGTCCGGACCCGGCGCGGGCCAGGGGCAAGGAGACCGCCTGCGTGGCCCGGTGGACCGTTCCGCCGAGCTCGCGCAGGCCGGCCGTACCCCCGGAAGCGGGCACCAGCCCACCTCCACCGCTTCGGGGGGTACGGCCAAGCGACGCAGGCCGTACGAGGCGGCCACTGGGAAATAGTAGGACGTCCTAGTATCTTCGGAAGGGAGGCCCCTCACAAAGGAGTGATCTGGCGTGCACGCACCGGTCCATCCCGTCCGATTCGTGACCGCCGCAGCGCTGTTCGACGGCCATGACGCCGCGATCAACATCATGCGGCGAATCCTGCAGGTACAAGGGGCGGAGGTGGTCCATCTCGGCCACAACCGGTCCGTCGAGGAGATCGTCACCGCCGCCATCCAGGAGGACGTGCAGGGCGTGGCGATCAGCTCGTACCAGGGCGGGCACGTCGAGTTCTTCAGCTACCTCGTCGAGCTGCTGCGCGAGCGCGGCGCGGGACACATCAGGGTGTACGGCGGGGGCGGCGGTGTGATCGTCCCCGAGGAGATCGAGCTGCTGCACTCCCGTGGCGTCGCCCGCATCTTCTCCCCCCAGGACGGCCAGCGGCTCGGCCTGCCCGGAATGATCAACAAGCTGATTGAGGAGTGCGACGTCGAGCTGGGCGGCGCGCCGTCCGTCGAGGCCGTCGTCTCGGGCGACCAGGCCGCGCTGGCCCGCGCCATCACCCTCATCGAGTCGGGCCGCGCCCCCGCCGAGCTGGTGGAGGGCATCCGCGCCCGCGGCGCCTCCCCCACGCCCCCGGCGCTCGGAGCCCCCGCCCCGGCGCAGCCCCCTGCCGCCGAGGCTCCTGCCGGCGCGCCCGTGTCCACCGGACGCAGAGCGCCCGTGCTCGGGATCACCGGGACGGGCGGCTCAGGGAAGTCGTCGTTGACCGACGAGCTGTTGCGGCGGATCCGCGTCGACAACGACGACAAGCTGCGCATCGCCGTCATCGCCATCGACCCGACCAGGCGGCGCGGCGGCGGGGCGCTGCTCGGCGACCGGATCAGGATGAACAGTCTCGGCGGGCAGACCTACTTCCGCTCCCTCGCCACCCGCGGCGCGTCCAGCGAGGTGCCCGCCTGCCTCGACGACGTGATCGCCGCCTGCAGAGCGGCAGGGTACGACCTCGTGGTCGTCGAGACCCCCGGCATCGGGCAGGGCGACGCGGGGATCGTCCCGCACGTGGACGTGCCGATCTACGTCATGACACCCGAGTTCGGCGCGGCCTCGCAGCTGGAGAAGATCGACATGCTCGACTTCGCCGAGGCCGTGGTGATCAACAAGTACGAGCGCAGGGGCGCCGAGGACGCGCTGCGCGACGTCCGCAGGCAGATGGTGCGCAACAGGGCGGCCTTCGGGGTCTCGCCCGACGAGATGCCGGTCTTCGGCACGATCGCGGCCCGCTACAACGACGCGGGCGTCACCGCGCTCTACCACCACCTGCGTGACCTGCTGGTGGAGCGGGGCATGCCGGCGGGTCCCGGGCTGCTGCCGAAGGTGCGGGGACGCACCTCCCAGACGACCGCGGCGGTCGTGCCGCCCGCCAGGGTCCGCTACCTCGCGGAGATCGCCGAGACCGTGCGCGGCTACCACGCCGAGACGATGGCCCAGGCGGCCGTGGCCAGGCGGCGTCAGCAGCTCGCCGCTGTCCGAGCCCTCCTGAACCCCGCCCCCACCCCGCGTTCACCGGGAGCTCCGGCCGACGACCCCGCGGAACGCACCGGAGCGGGCGCGACGACCGCTTACACGGCTGAAGTGGCAGGAACGGGAGCGGACGGCTGGGGATCCGGTCCGGCCGGTCAGGAGACGGGAGCGTTCCCCTCCGGAACCGGTCCTGCCGCCTCTGAGACGGGAGCGTTCCCCTCGGAGACCGGAGCGGGCGCCTCGGGGACCGGAGCGGGCGCCTCGGGGACCGACGCGCGGCTGGAGGAGCTGGCCCGGCAGGCGGAGAGGGAGCTGAGCGAGGAGAGCAGGACGCTGCTGACGCAGTGGCCGGCGATCAAGGCGCAGTACACCGCCGACGAGCTGGTCGTGAAGGTGCGTGACAGAGAGATCCACACCCCGCTCTGGCGCGAGACCCTCTCGGGCAACCGCATCCCCCGCGTGGCGCTCCCCCGCTTCGAGGACCACGGCGACCTGCTGCGCTTCCTGCGCTCGGAGAACCTGCCAGGCCGCTTCCCGTTCACCGCCGGGGTCTTCTCCTTCAAGCGGGACGACGAGGACCCGACCAGGATGTTCGCCGGCGAAGGCGACCCGTTCCGCACCAACCGCCGCTTCAAGCTGCTGTCCGAGGGCCAGCCCGCGACCAGGCTGTCGACCGCCTTCGACTCCGTGACGTTGTACGGCAACGACCCCGACCTCCGTCCCGACATTTACGGAAAAGTCGGCACTTCGGGGGTGTCGATCGCGACGCTCGACGACATGAAGGTGCTCTACGACGGCTTCGACCTGTCGGCCCCGAACACCTCGGTCTCGATGACCATCAACGGCCCCGCGCCCACGATCCTGGCCTTCTTCCTCAACGCCGCCGTCGACCAGGCGCTCGAACGCTTCCGCGCCGAGCAGGGCCGCGAGCCGTCCCCGCAGGAGGAGCAGGAGCTGCGGGCCAGGACACTGGCCACGGTGCGCGGCACCGTGCAGGCGGACATCCTCAAGGAGGACCAAGGCCAGAACACCTGCATCTTCTCCACGGAGTTCTCCCTGCGGATGATGGCCGACATCCAGGAATGGTTCATCCGCAACCAGGTGCGCAACTTCTACTCGGTGTCCATCTCCGGGTACCACATCGCCGAGGCGGGCGCGAACCCCATCAGCCAGCTGGCCTTCACGCTGGCCAACGGCTTCACCTACGTCGAGGCGTACCTCGCGCGCGGCATGCGCATCGACGACTTCGCACCCAACCTGTCGTTCTTCTTCTCCAACGGCATGGACCCCGAGTACTCGGTGCTCGGCCGAGTGGCGCGCCGCATCTGGGCCGTCGCCATGAGAGAGAGGTACGGCGCGGCGGAGCGCTCGCAGAAGCTGAAGTACCACATCCAGACCTCCGGACGGTCCCTGCACGCCCAGGAGATGGACTTCAACGACATCCGCACCACGCTGCAGGCCCTCATCGCCATCTACGACAACTGCAACAGCCTGCACACCAACGCCTTCGACGAGGCCGTCACCACCCCGTCAGCCGAGTCCGTACGGCGGGCGATGGCCATCCAGCTCATCATCAACAGGGAGTGGGGCCTGGCCCGCAACGAGAACCCGCTGCAGGGCTCGTTCATCATCGACGAGCTGACGGACCTGGTGGAGGAGGCCGTCCTGGGCGAGTTCGAGCGCCTGTCGGACCGGGGTGGCGTCCTGGGCGCGATGGAGACCGGCTACCAGCGCGGCAAGATCCAGGACGAGTCGATGCTGTACGAGACCCGTAAGCACGACGGCTCGCTGCCCATCATCGGCGTGAACACCTTCCGCAACCCTCGCGGGGAGGAGCACCACGGGCCGTTGGAGCTGGCTCGCGGAACCGAGGAGGAGAAGCGCTCGCAGCTGGACCGGCTGCACGACTTCCACGCCAGGCACCGCTCGGAGTCGGCGGCGGCGCTACGGCGGCTGCGGGAGGTGGCGATGTCGGAGGAGAACGCGTTCGAGGTGCTGATGGAGGCGGCCAGGGTGTGCTCCCTCGGCCAGATCACCGAAGCCCTCTTCGAGGCGGGCGGCCAGTACCGCCGCAACGTCTGACTCTCGGGGCCGCCGACGAACACCTCGGCGCCGACCAGCACCGCGGTGGTGGCCGACACACCGTGGTGGCCGACACCACCGTGGTGGCCGACACCACCGTGGTGGCCGACACCACCGTGGTGGCCGACACCACCGTGGCGACCATGAACCCTCCAAGCCGACAACCGAAGCCGCTACAGACGGTCGCCGTGTTCCGATGGAATACGGCGACCTCTGGATGACGGGCAGCTCCCCGCCGCCTCTACGACCCGGCGTCCTCCGAGAACACCTCGGCCACGGTCCCCGCCGTCGCCGCCCGCGCACCCCACCGCAGAAGCTGCTCGGGATCCTCACAAGCGTCGACGACCCGCCGCTGCTCGTCGTCCAGGCGCAACCCCCGCGCCTCCAGCATCGTGTGGAGCATCCGAGCCTCGCCCCGAGCCTCGCCCCGGGCCTCGAAGATGCGGGTGAACGAGTCACTGACCAGTGGAACGGTGGTGACCACGATTTCCTCCAAGACAGGCCCGATCGCGGATGTTCAGGTCCACCGACTCCAGGCGCGCATCGCCGTAACCGGTGGGATCGCCGTCGGTCGCGAGCGCGAGAAGCTCCAGCGCGAATCCGGGACGCCGCTGGATCATCTCCAGCGGCATCTCATGGGGAAGGCCGGGGGCCAAGGTCATCCTCCTTTGGGTGACCGCCACTTTACTGACTGTAGTCGCGAAGAGTGATGCGATCTCTGAAGCGCTGATCTCCCGCGCCCTTCACCTCACCTGGAGCGCGCGAGCGCCATCCGGCATCTGGGATACCGAGGCCGGGTGGTCGACGGGGGTGGGGCGAGGAGGGCGGCGCTGAGTCGGAGGTGAGGGATGATGCCTTCCCGGAGCCGCGGTGCCCGCGAGTCCCCGAATCGCGTGATGGTCGGGGGCCGGGGCGGTTGGTGTAGCTTTTTCCGAGAGGCGCAGGGAGGTCGAATGGTCATCGGCGACCGGTATGAGCTCGACGACCTCCCCCTGGGCCGTGGCGCCATGGGCGCCGTCTACCGGGGTCACGATCGGCATCTCGATCGCAGGGTGGCCGTCAAGCTGCTCCACCCCTTCCCCGGCAAGGGCCCCGACGAGGAACTCGAGCGCAGGTTCATCAGGGAAGCGCGCATCCTGGCGCGTCTCGAACACCCCGGCGCGCCCGTCCTGTACGACTTCGGCACCCACGAGCAGCGCCTCTACCAGGTGATGCAGTTCATCGACGGCGTCACCGTCGCCGACCTGGTCAGCGAGCACGGCCCGCTGCCCGCCCCGTGGGCGGTGGCCATCGCGGCCCAGGCGTGCGCGGTGCTGTCGGCCGCCCACGCGCTGGAGATCTGCCATCGCGACCTGAAGCCGACCAACCTCATGCTGTGTCCCGACGGCAGCCTGAAGGTGCTCGACTTCGGGCTGGCGATGCAGCGCGAGACCGACGGCTCGCAGTTCACCAGGATCGGGCAGATCCTCGGCACGCCCGCCTACATGGCGCCCGAGCAGATCCAGCGCGGCGTCGCCGAGCCGCGCAGCGACCTGTACTCGCTGGGCTGCGTGCTGCACGAGATGCTGACGGGCCGGCAGCTGTTCACCGGGCCGACGGAGTACGTGGTCTTCGAGAAGCAGGTCAAGGAGCGCCCGCCGACGGTTCCCGGGCTCCCCTCCGCGCTGGAGAGGGTCCTGTCGGACGTGCTGGAGAAGTCCGTGGAGGACCGGCCGAAGGACGCCAACGAGCTGTACGAGCGGCTGGAGCCTTTCGCGGTGGATCTGCCGATGCTGCCCGGCTTCCTCACCTCCCCCGTGGTGCCGAGTCCGGGCAGGATGTACGCGAGGATGGCCGGTCGCGTACTCGGCTGAGAAAACGCTCTCTCACGCCAGGTAACACTCTGGAAACGGACTCTTATTCTGGGAGCGCTCCCAACGCTGTGTAATCGCCGCTGTGACGTGGGTAAACGCGGCGAATCGCGAGAGAGCGCTCTCCGCATAGTTACCGAAACGATCCGTTGACAGGCGGCGGCCCGGCCAGCAACCTCTCTGAGAGAGCGCTCTCTCACTTACCTCATCACTGTCTTGCCCTCAGGGAGGGTTCCATGGCCACGCCGTACTCCCAGGCCCGCCGCTTCGGGCGGCTCGCCGTACCGGTGCTCACCGCGTCCGCGCTCGCCCTCGCTCTCGCCGCCTGTGGCGGCGAGGCACCCAGCGGCACCACCGCAGGCACGCCCGCGGAGAAGGTGACGCTCAGCATCGCCCTCTTCGGCGACTTCGGCTTCAAACCGTTGTACGAGGAGTACAAGAAGACGCACCCCAACGTGGAGGTCGTCGAGCGGGTCACGCAGTTCAACGACCACCACAACAACCTCGTCAAGCGGCTGGCCACGAACGCGGGCGCCGCCGACATCGAGGCCGTGGAGGTCGGCTACATCAGCTCGTTCACCGCGCAGGCCGACAAGTTCCACGACCTCAAGCAGTACGGCCTGGACAAGCGCCAGAGCGACTACCTCGACTGGAAGTGGCAGCAGGGCCTGTCGAAGGACGGCTCCAAGCTGCTCGGCCTCGGCACCGACGTCGGCGGCCTGGCCATGTGCTACCGCAAGGACCTGTTCGAGAAGGCGGGGCTGCCGACCGACCGCGAGAAGGTCGCCGAGCTCTGGCCCACGTGGGAGCAGTACATCGAGACGGGCAAGAAGTTCGCCGGCAGCGTCAAGGACGCCAAGTTCGTCGACTCGCCCGGCGAGATCTTCCGCGCGATCGTCAACCAGGCGCCCGTCGGCCTCTACGACGCGCAGGACCAGATCGTCGTGGGCACCAACCCCGAGGTCAAGAAGGCGTGGGACCTGTCCAACCAGCTCACCCAGAACGACCTGACGGCCAAGCTCGCCGCCTTCTCCCCGCCGTGGAACACCGGCTTCGCCAAGGGCTCGTTCGCCACGATCATCTGCCCCGCCTGGATGACCGGCTACATCCAGGAGCAGGCCAAGGACGCCACGGGCAAGTGGGACATCGCGAAGGTCCCCGGCGGTTCGGGCAACAGCGGCGGCTCCCACCTTCTCCTGCCCAAGCAGGGCAAGCACCCCAAGGAGGCGGCCGAGCTGATCGACTTCCTCACCTCGAAGGACAACCAGGCGAGGGTGTTCAAGGAGGAGGGCACGTTCCCCTCGATCCCCGCGCTCTACGACGACCCGTCGATCCAGAGCTTCACCAAGCCGTTCTTCGGTGACGCGCCGATCGGCAAGATCTACTCCGACGCGGCGCGCAGCCTCAAGCCGCAGCACCTCGGCCCCAAGGAGGGCGACGTGCGCGTGGCCATCGGCGACGGCCTCGGCCGCGTCGAGCAGGGCAAGCAGACACCCGACGAGGCGTGGGCTCAGGTCATCTCGGACGTCCAGAAGATCAAGTAGCGGCCGGTACGGCGGGGCGGCCGCCCGCTCCGCCGTACCGCATGACACCAGAGGACCCCGCATGGCCACGCTCCAAGCCACGGCGAGGCGCAGGCACCGGCGGCTGGTCAGGCACACCCTCGACCTCAAGCTGTCGCCCTACGCCTACATCGCCCCCTTCTTCCTGCTGTTCTGCGCCTTCGGCGTCTTCCCGCTGATCTTCACCGCCTGGGTGAGCCTGCACGAGTGGACGCTCACCTCCGACGTGCACACCTTCATCGGGGCGGAGAACTTCACCACCCTGCTCGGTGACGGCTACTTCTGGAACGCCACGTTCAACACCTTCTCGATCGGGATCATCTCGACGGTCCCCCAGTTGGTGCTGGCGATCTGGCTGGCGCACCTGCTCAACCGCCCGCTGCGGGCGCAGACGTTCTTCCGCATCACGCTGCTGGTGCCGAACGTGACCAGCGTGGTCGCGGTCGTGGTCATCTTCAGCCAGCTCTTCGGCCGCGACTACGGGCTGATCAACTGGATGCTGTCGTGGTTCGGGATCGACGGTGTGGCGTGGGCGGAGGGCACCGCCACCTCGCACGTGGCCATCTCGGCGATGATCATGTGGAGGTGGACGGGCTACAACGCGCTGATCTTCCTGGCCGCCATGCAGGCCGTGCCCAAGGAGCTGTACGAGGCGGCCACGCTCGACGGCGCGTCCAACCTGACGCAGCTCCGGAAGATCACCATCCCGATGATCAAACCGACCATCGTCTTCGTGGTCACCGTCTCGACGATCGGCGCGATGCAGATCCTGGCCGAGCCCCTGCTGTTCGGCGCGGGCAGCGGCGCGGGCGGCATCACCAGCGGCGGCCCCGACCACCAGTTCCAGACCCTCGCCCTCTACGTCTACGACCTGGGCTTCAACAAGTTCGACTTCGGCTACGCCTCGGCCGCCTCGTGGGTGATGTTCCTGTTCGTGGTGCTGGCCGCCGGGGTGAACTACCTGCTGACCCGCCGCATGGGAGGTGCCTTCAAGTGAGACGACGCCTCAGCTATCTGACGCTGCTGGCGGTGGCGTTCTTCTCTATCTTTCCGCTCTACTACAGCGTGGTGGTGGCCTCGCGGCACAACTCGGCGCTGGCCGAGGTGCCGCCGCCGCTGCTGCCCGGCGGCAACTTCTTCGCCAACGTGGCGCGCGTCTTCGACACGGTGCCCTTCGCCATGGCGCTGCTCAACTCCTTCCTGGTGGCGGGGTCGATCGCGGTGGCGGTGATGTTCTTCTCGACCCTGGCGGGGTTCGCCTTCGCCAAGCTCAGTTTCAGGGGCAAGAACATCCTGCTGCTCATCACGGTGGCGACCATGATGGTCCCCGCGCAGCTGGGCATCATCCCGCTCTACATGCTCATGGTGAAGATCGAGTGGACGGGCTCGATGTACGCCCTGGTGGTGCCGGCGCTGGTGAACGCCTTCGGGGTGTTCTTCATGACGCAGTACCTCTCGCGGGCGCTGCCCACCGAGCTCCTGGAGGCGGGGCGGGTCGACGGCGCGACGACCTGGCGCCTGTTCTGGCACGTGGTGCTGCCCACCGCCAGGCCCGCCGCGGCCGTGCTGGGGATGCTGACGTTCATGTCGGCGTGGAACGACTACTTCTGGCCGCTGGTGGTCCTGACCCCGGAGAACCCGACGGTGCAGGTGGCGCTCTCGACGCTGGCCAGCGGTTATGTCAACGACTACGTGCTCGGGCTGGCGGGGACGGCGGTGGGGACCCTGCCGCTGATCCTCGTCTTCATCCTGCTCGGCAAGCAGATCATCGGAGGAATCATGCAAGGAGCTGTCAAGGGATGACGATCACGACCATGGAGACGCGGGGGACCGTGGTCTTCCCTGAGAACTTCGTCTGGGGGGCGGCGACCGCCTCCTACCAGATCGAGGGCGCGGCCAAGGCGGACGGGCGCGGCCCGTCGATCTGGGACACCTTCTCCGCCACGCCCGGCAAGGTGCGCGAGGGCGACACCGGCGAGGTGGCCTGCGACCATTACCACCGCTATCGCGACGACGTGGCGCTGATGAAGGACCTGGGCCTGAACGCCTACCGGTTCTCCGTCGCCTGGCCGAGGATCCAGCCCACCGGCTCGGGGGCGGCCAACCAGGCGGGTCTGGCCTTCTACGACAGGCTGGTGGACACGCTGCTCGAAGCGGGCATCGCACCCTATGTCACGCTCTATCACTGGGACCTGCCCCAGGCGCTCGAGGACCTGGGGGGCTGGACCTCCCGCGACACCTCCTACCGCTTCGCCGACTACGCCGCGATCATGTACGACCGCCTCGGCGACAGGGTGAGTCACTGGACCACGCTCAACGAGCCATGGGTCTCGGCCTTCCTCGGCTACGGCAACGGCGTGCACGCGCCTGGCCGTACCTCCGCCCATGACGCGCTCAGGGCCGCGCACCACCTGCTGCTCGGCCACGGGCTCGCGGCGAGCGCGCTGCGCTCGGCGGGCGCCGAGGAGATCATGCTGGTGGTCAACTCGGCTCCCGTGCTGACACCCGCCCAGGTGAACGACCCCTCCGCGGCGGTGTCGGAGGCCGACGCGGCGGCCACGCAGCGCGCCCACGCGCTGCTGACGCGCCAGTTCCTCGACCCTGCACTGCTCGGCCGCTACCCCGAGGAGGTCCTGGAGGCCGCGGAACGCAACGGCGGCACCGCGCACGTCCTCGACGGCGACATGGAGATCATCAACGCCCCGATCGACCTGGTGGGGATCAACTACTACAACCCCTGCGTGGTCGAGGACGGCCCAGGGCTGCCCGCGGACGCCGCGTGGCCCGGCTCCGAGGGCGTGCGGTTCGCCACCGTCGAGGCCCCCGTCACCGCGATGGGCTGGCCGATCGTGCCCAGCGGCCTGTCCCGCCTGCTCGTACGGCTGTCGCAGGACTACCCGCGGGTCGGCCTCATGGTCACCGAGAACGGCGCCGCCTTCGACGACGTGGTGGAGGACGGCAGGGTCCACGACGACGCCAGGCTCGCCTACCTGGAGGGGCACCTGCGCGCGGCGCACGAGGCCATCGAGGCGGGCGCCGACCTGCGCGGTTACCTGGTGTGGTCGCTGCTGGACAACTTCGAGTGGGCCGAGGGCTACGGCCGTAGGTTCGGCGTCGTCCACGTCGACTACACCACCCAGGCACGCACCCTCAAGGACAGCGCGCTCTGGTACCGGAACGTGATCAGCCGCAACGGTCTGTGAGCGAGGGGAGCCCGGGTGATTTTCCTGGGCTCCCAACGAACCGTGACATCACAGATATTGACCTCGTTATGTGCGCAAACAATCCTCAGAGAACGCTCTCACGGCCTAGGAGGATGCACATGGCGTTTGCCTCCCGACTACTCGTCGGGGCCGTCGGTCTGGCACTGGTCGCCACCGGCTGCGGCTCCACTTCCACCGCACCAGAGGCCGAGGGGAGCACATCGGCCGACTGCGCCGCCTTCTCCGCGTACGGCAAGCACGACGGCAAGAAGGTCAGCGTCTACTCCCCCATCCGTGACGCCGAGGCCGACCTCTTCCAGCAGAACTGGAAGCCGTTCGAGAAGTGCACCGGCATGAAGATCACCTACGAGGGCACCGGCGAGTTCGAGGCGCAGATCCAGGTCCGCTCCGACGGCGGCACCCCGCCCGACCTGGCCTTCTTCCCCCAGCCCGGCCTCCTGGCGCGCTTCGCCAAGGCGGGCAAGCTGAAGCCCGCCCCCGCCGAGGTCAAGACGCTGGCCGAGGAGGGCTGGTCCAAGGACTGGCTGAACTACGGCACTGTCGACGGCGCCTTCTACGCCGCGCCGCTGGGCGCCAGCGTGAAGTCCTTCGTCTGGTACTCGCCCAAGACCTTCCAGGAGAAGGGCTGGAAGGTCCCGACGACCTGGGACGAGCTGATGACGCTCACCGAGACGATCGCGGCGGGCGGCCTCAAGCCGTGGTGCGCGGGCATCGAGTCGGGCGAGGCCACCGGCTGGCCGGCCACCGACTGGATCGAGGACGTCATCCTGCGCGAGCTAGGCCCCGAGGAGTACGACAGGTGGGTCGCGCACGAGCTGAAGTTCAACGACCCCAAGGTCGTCGCCGCCGTGGACAAGGTCGGCGCGATCCTCAAGAACGACAAGTACGTCAACGGCGGCTACGGCCCCGTCAAGTCGATCGCCAGCACCGCCTTCCAGGAGGGCGGCGTGCCGATCACGACGGGCAAGTGCGCGATGCACCGCCAGGCCTCCTTCTACGCCAACTTCTGGCCCGAGGGCACGAAGGTCGCCCAGGACGGTGACGTCTTCGCCTTCTACCTGCCGGGCAAGGACGCCTCCAGCAAGCCCGTGCTCGGCGCGGGCGAGTTCGTCGCCGCCTTCACTGACAGGCCCGAGGTCAAGGCGTTCCAGCGCTACCTGGCCACCGCCGAGCACGCCAACGCCAGGATGAAACTGGGCACCTACGTCTCCGCGCGCAAGGGCGTGGACCTGGCCAACGCGCAGAACCCGATCGACAAGCTGTCGATGGAGATGCTCGGGGACCCCGCCACCGTGTTCAGGTTCGACGGCTCCGACCTGATGCCCGCCGCCGTCGGCTCGGGCTCCTTCTGGAAGGGCATGACGGACTGGATCAACGGCAAGGACACCAGGACGGTGCTCGACTACATCGACGCCTCCTGGCCCCCGTCCTGACAGCCCCGTCGTGACACGTCGCGGTACGGCGGGCACCGGCGCCCGCCGTACCGTCTCTGCCCGGAAGGACCACCAGGAGGATCCTTGGACCTGGACTTCGACCTGAGCGCCGAGTCGCCGAAGTTCGTGCAGCTGGCGATCGGCGTCGTGGCCTTCCTGGCCGTGGTCGGCCTCGTCCTGCTGCTCCTCGACCGGACGCCGATGCGGCAGCGGGCCAGACTTCACGCGACGATCCTGCTCGCGCCCGCCGTCACGCTGCTGACCATCGGCCTGATCGTCCCCGCCGTGCGCACGACGCTGCTGTCGTTCATGAGCGGCGACGGCACGGACTTCGTCGGCCTGGCCAACTACGCCTGGATGTTCACCCAGCCCGAGGCCGTCACCGTGCTGCGCAACACCCTCGCATGGGTCGTGCTCGTGCCGTTGCTGGTGACCGCGATCGGGCTGGTCTACGCGGTGATCGTGGACCACAGCAGGTTCGAGTCGCTGGCCAAGACGCTGGTCTTCCTGCCGATGGCCATCTCGTTCGTCGGGGCGGGCATCATCTGGAAGTTCGTCTACGCCTACCGTCCCGAGGGCGCCGACCAGATCGGCCTGCTCAACCAGGTCGTCGTGTGGTTCGGCGGCGAGCCCCGGCAGTGGCTGCTCGACTCGCCGCTCAACACGCTCTTCCTGATCGTGGTGATGGTGTGGATCCAGGCGGGCTTCGCCACGGTCGTGCTGTCGGCGGCCATCAAGAGCATCCCCTCCGACATCGTGGAGGCGGCCAAACTCGACGGCGCGGGTCCGGCGCAGATGTTCTTCAGGGTGACGTTGCCGTCCATCAGGCCGGCGATCATCGTCGTGCTGGTCACCCAGTCGTTCGGCATGCTGAAGCTCTTCGACATCGTCCGTACGATGACCGGCGGCCAGTTCGACACGAGCGTCCTGGCCAACGAGATGTACAACCAGGCCTTCCGCTACGGCGAGACCGGCAGGGGCGCCGCGCTGGCGGTCTTCCTGTTCGTCCTGGTCACCCCGGTCGTCGTCTACCAGCTCAGGACCAGGAGGGCCGTCCGATGACGAGCGTGCGCGCGAGCCTGTCCAGCAGGACGGCCTCCCTTGTCGCGCTGCTGATCGCGGTGCTGTGGACGACGCCGACCTTCGGCCTGCTGCTGTCGTCCTTCAGGCAGGAGGACCAGATCAAGTCCACCGGCTGGTGGACCTTCTTCTCCGCCCCCGAGCTCACCTTGGAGAACTACCAGGAGGTGCTGTTCGGCGCGTCCTCCTCCTCGGGACAGCTGGCCAGCTTCCTCATCAACTCGATCGTCATCACCGTGCCCTCGGTGCTGTTCCCGCTGGCCTTCGGCTCGTTCGCCGCCTACGCGCTGGCCTGGCTGCCGTTCAGGGGCCGCGACTGGATCTACATCGGCATCTTCGCGCTCCAGGTGGTGCCGCTGCAGATGGCGCTGGTGCCGCTGCTGTCGTTCTTCTCCCAGGGCGTCGAGGTCTTCGGCCTGCACCTGCTTCCCGCCTGGAACCTGGAGGGCACCGGCAGGTTCGTCCAGGTCTGGTTCGCCCACACCTGTTTCGGGCTGCCGCTGAGCATCTTCCTGCTGCACAACTTCATGTCCGAACTGCCAGGCGAGCTGATGGAGGCCGCCCGCTCCGACGGGGCCACGCACGGCATGATCTTCCGCAGGATCGTGCTGCCGCTGGTCGCGCCCGCCCTGGCCAGCTTGGCGATCTTCCAGTTCCTGTGGGTGTGGAACGACCTGCTGGTGGGGCTGATCTTCGCGGGCGGCACCGCCGAGAGCGCGCCGATGACCGTACGGCTGGCCCAGATGGCGGGCACGCGCGGCAACGAGTGGCAGCGCCTGACCGCCGGGGCGTTCGTCTCTGTCATCATTCCTCTCGTGGTCTTTCTGTCGATGCAGCGGTATTTCGTCCGAGGGCTCCTGGCCGGAAGCGTCAAGGGATGAGGCGCCCCACGCTGGAGGCGGTCGCCGCCAGGGCGGGAGTGTCGCGTGCCACGGTCTCCCGGGTGGTCAACGGGCAGGCCACGGTGGCGCCCGACATCCGCGACGCGGTGCTGCGGGCCGTCGACGAGCTCGGCTACGTGCCCAACTCGGCCGCGCGCAGCCTGGTCACCCAGCGCACCGACTCCATCGCGCTGGTCTTCTCCGAGCCGCCGACCAGGGTGTTCTCCGAGGACCCGATGTTCTCCACCGTCATCCGCTCGGCCAGCGTCGAACTGGAGGCGGCCGACAAGCAGATCGTGCTCATGCTGACCAGCTCGGCCAAGAGCCAGGCCAGGATCGAGCGCTACATCGCCAGCGGGCACGTCGACGGGGTCATGCTCATCTCGATGCACGGGGCCGACCCGCTGCCCGCCGCCATCGCGCGCATGCGGGTGCCCGTCGTCTCGTACGGCAGGCCGGCCGTCCCCATAGACATCCCCTTCGTCGACAACGACAACGTCGGAGGGGCGGCCGAGGCCGTCACGCACCTGGTGGAGTCGGGGCGGCGCAGGATCGCCACCATCGCGGGGCCGCAGGACATGATCGCCGGGATCGACCGGCTGGCGGGCTACCGCGACGTGCTGCGCGGCTCCGACCGTCGCTCGATCGTCGCGGTCGGCGACTTCACCCGCGAGTCCGGCGCCATCGCGATGCGGCAGCTGCTGGAGGACGACCCCGCGCTCGACGCCGTCTTCTGCGCCAACGACCTGATGGCCGTGGGGGCGCTGCAGGCGCTGCGGCAGGCGGGCCGCAGGGTGCCCGACGACGTCGCGGTGGTCGGCTTCGACGACATCGAGGCGGCCAAGTACACCGACCCGCCGCTGACCACGGTCCGCCACCACATCTTCGAGCAGGCCGCGGCCATGACGAGGCTGCTGATTGGGCTGTTCGAGGGCGGCTCGGCCGAGCCGGTGATCCTGCCGACCGAACTGGTCATCCGCGAATCCTCCTGAGATGCTGGCCACGGGGGTGGCTGCATGGGTCCTCCGGGCGACTTCACCGATTTCGTCCTCATCAAGGGCATGGGGTTCGTGCGCTACGGCGTCGTGCTCACCGGTGACCAGCGCGAGGGGGCCGACCTCGCCAAGGAGGCGCTGTCCTGCCTCGAGGGCCCGAGGTCCGGCAATGCCGACAGCTTCATCGGCACCACGATGACCCGCCTGTACGTGAGCTCCAGGCGGCGCAGACGTCCGCCGAGCATCCCGGCCTCGGACATCACCGCCCACGGCGGCGACCCCGAAGTGTGGCGGCAGCTCGAGGAGCTGCCCGCGCTCCCCCGCGCGGTGATCATCCTGCGCTCGTACGGCGGGCTGTCCAACGAGGAGATCGCGAAGGTCCTCGACCTGCCCCTGTCCACGGTGCGCGACCAGACCGTCCCCTTTCGCCAGGACGACCTGCTCAGGACCCTCGACGCCGCCGCGGCCACGGCTCAACCCGCCGACCTGCTGTCGGACCTGGCGCGGCTGCGCCGTCGCAGGGGCAGGAGGCGGCTGCGCTCGGCGGCGGTCGCGGGGCTCGCCCTGGCCACGATCGCGGGGGTGGCCGTGCTGGTCAGGCCCACGATCGCGGCCCCGGCCGCGCCCCTCTCGGCCACCGCGCGCCCCGAGCCCTCCACGGTCGGCCTGGCCACGGCGGCGCAGGAGGTGTGGCCTCACGCGGTCTCCATGCTGCCCGCCCGCTCCGCCGACGGCCTGGTCTACCAGCCCGCCGTGGCGATCGACGACCGCCGTGTGGTGCTGCTCGCGCAGCGGCGGCTCGGCTACGACGACGTACGGCTGGACGTCTACGACGCCGGCACCGGCCGTCTCACCAGGTTCGCCAAGCTGCCGGGTGACGACGAGACGCGCAGGTTCGCCACGGACGGGCGGTTCGTCGTGTGGAGCGCGCTGAGCCTGCGCGAGGACGACACGCTGGAGACGCGGTTCTGGAGGGTGCCGGTCAAGGGCGGCAGGCCCAGGCTGGTGACGAAGGCGGCGCAGGGTGACGCGCTGGCTCCCTCGCAGACGCATTTCCAGCTCGGCGGCGGCTACCTGCTCTGGAACACCGACAAGGCGATCTACCGGCTGCCGCTATCGGGCAGGGGACGAAGGGAGAAGGTGCGCGAGGGGCTGAGGCTGCTGGAGTGGCCGTGGGCCGCCGACCTCTCCGGGCGCACGCTGACCGACCTGGAGACCGGCAGGTCGCGCGAGCTCGTCACGAGGGAGCGGGGGCTCGCGCGGTGTTCGCCCGACTGGTGCGTGGAGCGGAACGCGATCTCGGGGCTGATGACGGCCCGCCGTACCGACGGGTCGGGGAGCGTCGAGCTGCCGGGCTCGACGACCGAGGGGCCGATCCTGAACAGGTTCGTGGTGCTGCGGCTGCGGGCCGGCCTCAAGGTGATCAAAGATCTGCGGGCCGGCACGCTGGCCACCTTCGACCCCGCCGAGCCCGCCCTGACCACCAGCCTGGGCGACAGGACCGCGCAGGGCACGCTGCTGGCCTGGAGCGACTCCGCGGGCCGCGATCTGTGGGTGCTCAACCTCAAGGCGGTCAGGTGACGGCGTTCAGGTGACGCGGTAGACGCGCAGCTGCATGGCCAGGGTGGCGTAGTAGCCGACGAGGGTGGTGAGCTCGAAGAGGGTCCGCTCGTCGAGCGCGGCGTACTCGTCGTCGGTGAGGTCGCCGGATTCGAGCAGCCTTCGCGTCGTGGTGAGCACGGCCGCCTCGAAGGGGTCGGCGCTGTGGAGGGTGGCGAGCTCCTCCTCGGTGAGCCCCGCGGCGCGGCCCGCGCTCTCGTGGGCCCTGCGTTCGAAGGCGCTGTCCCAGTGGTCGGCGACGGTGAGGATGGCCAGCTCACGGGCGCGCGGCGGCAGGGTGGAGCGGTAGCGGATCGCCGCGCCGAGCTCCTGGAGGGCGTCGCCGACGGGCGGGCTGAGCAGCATCGCGGTGAAGGGGCCGACCAGGGCCTCCCGCTCGTCGGTCATCGACGCGCCGCGAGGGCCCGAGGTTATCTTCTCGTGCAGCGCCAACGCCTCGCCGTCCAGCTCACCTGGGGCCCGCCTGGGCAGTCTCGCCATCCGCCCACCCTAGCCCCGCGCGTCCTGGCGTTCCCCGGCGTGTACGCCTCGATCATCGTGGATCCCGCCCCGCTCCTCAGGACAGGAGTGGAACGGGGCGGGATGACGATCCGACGAGATGGCCTACTGCGTCAGCCACACCGCCGTGTCACACGGCAACGAGCCGTCCACCAGCGATCCGCTCTGCAGCAGCACCGCCTCGTGCGGCGGCAGCCGTACCGGCTCGCCGCCCAGGTTGACCACGCACGTCAGCCCCGAGTCCCGGGTGAACGCCAACACCTCGGGCCCCAGGTCGAGCCAGGTCAGCGACCCGTCGCCCAACCTGTCCCCGCGCAGGCGGAGGGCGGTGCGATAGAGGGTCAGCATGGAGCCGGGATCACCCGCCTGCGCCTCGACGGTCAGTTCCTTCCACTCCGGCGGCTGCGGCAGCCACGGCTCACCCGTGCCGGGCCCGAACCCGAACGGCGGCGCGTCGCCCGCCCACGGCAGCGGCACCCTGCACCCGTCGCGTCCTGGCACCGTGTGCCCTGACCTGGTCCACATGGGGTCCTGGCGCAGGTGGTCAGGGATGTCGTCGACCTCGGGCAGGCCGAGCTCCTCGCCCTGGTAGACGTAGACCGCGCCGGGCAGCGCCATCGCCAGCAGCGCGGCCGCCCTGGCCCTGCGATGGCCGAGCTCCAGGTCGGAGGGGGCGCCGTCCCTGCGGGCGCCGTGGTCCCACGAGGTGTCGGCCCTGCCGTACCTGGTGACCACGCGGGCGACGTCGTGGTTGGACAGCACCCACGTCGGCGGTGCTCCCACGGAGGCATGGGTGGCCAGGGTCAGCGAGATGCTGGCCCGCAGCGCGGCGGGCTCCCACGGGCAGGCCAGGAAGTCGAAGTTGAAGGCGGTGTGCAGCTCGTCGGGGCGCAGGTAGCGGGCGAAGCGCTCCTGGTCGGGCAGCCACACCTCGCCGACGAGGATCCGCTCGTCGTACTCGTCGGCCACCCGACGCCAGCTTCTGTAGATGTCGTGCACGCCGTCGAGGTCCTCGAACGAGGTCGCCGACTTGACCAGCAGCGCCGCCGAGTCGATGCGGATGCCGTCGGCGCCCCTGTCGAACCAGAAGCGCAGCACGTCGTGGAACTCCTGGTGCACGTCGGGGTTGTCCCAGTTGAAGTCGGGCTGCCCGGGGTCGAACAGGTGGAGGTACCACTGGCCGTCCTCGACCTGTGTCCAGGCGGGCCCGCCGAAGATGGAGCGCCAGTCGTTCGGCTCGTCGCGGAACCAGAAGCGGTCCCGCTTGGACCTGTCCTTCAGCGCCTCCTGGAACCAGGCGCTCGCGGTGGAGCTGTGGTTGGGCACGACGTCGATGATGATCCTGATGCCCAGCGCGTGGGCCTCCTCGATGAACGTCTCCGCCTCTTCGAGCGTGCCGAAGACCGGCTCCACGTCACGGTAGTCGGCGACGTCGTAGCCGCCGTCGGCCATCGGCGAGGGATACCAGGGGTTGAGCCAGATCGCGTTGACCCCGAGATCAGAGAGGTACGGCAGGCGCGAGCGCAGCCCGGCCAGGTCACCGACGCCGTCGCCGTTCCCGTCGGCGAAACTACGCAGGTAGACCTGGTAGATCGCGGCTCCCCGCCACCACGTGTCGGACATTGCGCTCCTAACCCTTGAGGCTTCCGGCGGTGAGCCCCGCCATGATGTGCCGTTGGAAGAACAGGAAGATGACGATCGTCGGGATGCTGGCGATCACCAGGGCGGCGGTGAGCGCGTTGGTCGGCATCGTCTGCGACAGCGAGTTGATGGCTACGCTCACGGTCATGCTGTCGGTGTCGGGCAGGACCAGCAGCGGATAGAGGAAGTCCTTCCACACGGCGACCACCGTGAAGATCGACACCACGCCGAGGATGGGGCGCGAGACCGGCAGCACGATCGACCACAGGATGCGCGCGGGCGAGGCGCCGTCCATCTCCGCCGCCTCGATGAGCTCTCTCGGGATGGAGTCGAAGAAGCGCTTGAGCAGGAAGATGTTGAAGCCGTTCGCCGCGGCGGGCAGCCAGATCGCCCACGGGCTGTTGAGCAGGTCGAGGTCGACGATCGTCACGAACAGCGGCAGCATCAGCACCATGGGCGGGATCATCAGGGTCGCGAGCATCATCCCGGTGATCAGCTTGCCGAACATCGGCCGCAGCTTCGACAGCGCGAAGGCGGCCGAGACGTCGACGGCCAGCGTGAACAGCCACGCGCCCACGGCGTAGATCGCGGTGTTCTTCAGCAGCAGGCCGAGGTCGAGCAGGTTCCACGCCTCGATGTAGGCGTCGAAGCTCGGATCCTGAGGGACGAGCGTCGGCGGGATCTGGTCGAGCTCCTCCGGCGCCTTCAGCGCTCCCGTGACCATCCAGTAGAGCGGGAACATGAAGATCGCGGTGAAGGCGACGACCATCCCCACCAGCACGATCCAGTAGATCGTCCTGCCCCTGCGGGTGTTGAGCTGGTGAGGGGAGACCAGGGTGCGGAACTGCGTCTCGATCCTGCGCCGCGCGAGCCTGCGGGGCCTGGTCCTGCGGGGCTTGGTCCTGCGGTGCCGTACGGCGGTGGCGATCATGTGTTCTCCCGCGAGACGCGCAGGTACACGGCGGAGAAGACGATCAGAACGATCATGAGCATGAGGCCCATCGCGCTGCCGCCGCCGAAGTTCCCGAAGTTGAAGGCGTACTGGTACATCAGGTAGGCCACGGTCACGGTGGCGTTCTCAGGTCCGCCGCCGGTGAGCATGAACGGCTCGATGAACACCTGCATGGTCGCGATGACCTGCAGGAGCAGCATCACCAGCAGGATCAGCTTGGTCTGCGGGATCGTGACGTGCCTGATGCGCTTGAACATGCCCGCGCCGTCGAGCTCGGCCGCCTCGTAGAGCTCGCTCGGGATGGTCTGCAGGGCCGCCAGGTAGATGAGCGTGCCGCTGCCGAGGTTCATCCAGGTGGAGACGATGACCAGGGAGATGAGCGCGGTGTCGGTGGAGTCGAGCCAGGCCAGACCCGGCAGGTGGAAGAAGCCGAGAATCTGGTTGAACAGGCCGGGCCCCGGGTCGTAGAACCACTTGAACAGCAGCACGGAGACGGCCGGCGGGAGCATGACGGGCAGGTAGACCACGAAACGCAGGTACGCCTTGGCGTGCCGCAGCTCGTTGAGGATGACGGCCGCGCAGAACGGGATCACGTAGCCGATCAGAAGGGCGAGCCCGGTGAAGGCGGCGGTGTTGATCCAGGCCTGGGCGAAGGCAGGGTCCTCGACCACCGTCTCGAAGTTGTCGAGACCCACCCACGTGGGGGCGTCGACGAAGTTGTTCTCCTGCAGGCTCAGGAGGACTTCCCTGACCATCGGGTACCACGAGAAGAGGCCGAAGCAGATCAGGGCGGCGACCAGGAAGCCGTAGGCGGTGAGGTTGCGTCTGGCCTCGCGTCCCCTTCGTGACGGCGGCCTTCTCCCCACACTTGCCACGTTCAACGGTTACTCCAGTGATTCGGCGACCGGCCGCCGTCCGGAGGGTCGTGTGGGTGACGACCCTCCGGGAGACGATGGTCGGGATCGGGCGGACCGGCGGCAGGAGGCTAGCTCGCCTTGCTCAGCACGTCGTTGACCTTGGCCTCCGCCTCGGCGAGCAGCTGGTCGATGTCGGCGTCCTGACGGGTCAGCACCGCGGACATCGGGGTGTCGAGGATCTGGAAGATCTGCTGGTTCATGGGCGGCTCGAGCTTGAGCGGGATGTCGGCCGACCCCTCCACGTACGCGGCGAAGTTCTCCGTCGGCAGCGTCGAGTTCGCCTTGCGCAGCTCGAGGAGCTTCTGGCCGGTCGGGCTGTCGCCCCACACGTTGTTGTCAGGCAGGCCGACGGCCCGCCCCGTCGCCTTCTGACGCGCGTAGTCGAACTGGCCCCTGCCGGGCGTGAGCACGTAGTAGTCGAGCCAGAGCAGTCCTGCCTTGATCTGCTCGGGGGTGGCCTTGGGGTTGAACATGTACCCGTCCCCGCCGCCCAGCGTGGCCTTGGCCTCGGGGAAGGCGGCCAGACCGAAGTCCTCGTACTTGGCCTTGCGGTTGTCGTGCAGCTCGGTGATGACGTCGGGCGCGCCGAGGATCATGCCCATCTTGCCCGCGCCCATGAGCCGCATGAGGTCGTCCCACTGGTAGAGCTGCTTGGTGCCCATGCTGTTGTCGGTCCAGCGCATGTCCTTCAGGTTCTGCAGGACCGCCTTCCCCTCGGGGGTGTTGAAGGCCGCCTTCTTGCCGGTCTCGTCGACGACCGCGCCGCCCCTGCCGTAGATGGACTGGGTGAAGTGCCAGCCGCCGGTGTTGCCCGCGCTGTACTCGCCGTAGCCGATGTAGCCGGGGCCGAGCGCGCTGATCTTCTTGGCCACCTCGCGGATCTCCGCCCAGGTCTTGGGCGGGGTGTTCGGGTCAAGACCGGCCTGAGTGAACAGCTTGCGGTTGTAGACCAGACCGACCTTGTAATTCCCGCGCGGAACGCCGTAAATCTTGCCGTCGACCGTGTACGCGGCCATCACGCTGGGGTCGATGTCCTTGAGCGTGGTGATGGTGTCCGCGTAGGCGGTGATATCGGCGGCCTGGCCCGCCTTGATCGCGGTCTGCACGTCGCCGAAGTAGCCGTAGAAGACGTCCTCCATCTGGCCACCCGCCAGCTTGGCGTCGTACGTCTTCACGTCGTGGCAGGGGAAGCCGTCCTTGCTGTCGATCGTGATGTGCGGGTGCAGCTTCTGGAAGGCGGCGACGTCGTCGTCCCAGTCCTTGCGCTGGAGAGGGTTGGTCTTGGGCGGCTGGCAGCCGACGGAGATCGTGACGGGTGCGGCGGCCTTGGCCGACCCGCCGGGCGCCGAGGCGGCGGGCGCGGGCTGTTCGGCCGTGGAACCGCATGCCGCGACCGACAGGCCGAGGCCGGTGACGATCAGCAGGCCGAGTGCTCTGCGGGAGCTGCTCATCGGTCTGGACCCTTCTGATGGGGATGGGGAGGGTCCACACGATAAGCAGCGCCGACACATTCTTGCAATAATTTGACAGCAGATTGAAATATAACGACTAAGTGACGGACGCCACTGATGCCTTCTCAGCAGACAGCCGTGCAGGAAGGCCTGCGCGCCGGAGGTGCCCCTGTCGGCGAGTTCCCCGCCGACGGGAGCGGCAGCGGCCTGCTCGTGGCGGAGATCCGCGCTATGGGGGAGGAAGCTCCCTACGGCGGCGGCTCGACGACCTGGCCGAGGGACGCGAATGGACGCCGAGGGACGCGGGTGGACGCCTAGGGACGCGGGCAGGCGTCCTCCGGCCTCGCAGGCCGGTGGCGGGTCAGTGGACGCGGGCGGTGGAGGCCCTGACGACCAGCTCGGGTTCGAAGAGCAGCTCGTCGGCCGGGACGACCGCCTTGTCGATCAGCGCGACCAGCAGGTCCACGGCGGCGCGGCCCATGGCGTCGATGGGCTGGCGGACCGTGGTGAGCGGCGGGTCGGTGCAGGTCATGAGGGCCGAGTCGTCGTACCCGATCACCGACAGGTCGTCGGGGACCTTGAGCCCCGCTCGCCTGGCCGCCCTGATCGTGCCCAGGGCCAGCATGTCGCTGGCGCAGATGACACCGGTCGCGCCCTTGCGCACCAGCCTGGTCGCGGCGGCGTGGCCGCCCTCCAGGGAGAACATCGTGTACTCCACCAGGTCGGCGTCGCAGCCGAGTGACAGGAAGGCCTCGAGCTTGCGGCGGGAGGGCATGTGGTCCTTGGGGCCGAGGACCATGCCGACGCGCTCGTGGCCGAGCGCGCGCAGATGGCCCACCGCCATCTCGGCCGCGACCGCGTCGTCGGAGGAGACCTGAGGGAAGCCGAGGTGTTCGACGGCGGCGTTCACCAGGACGGTCGGGAGTTTGCGCTCGAGGATGAGCTCGTAGTGATCGTGGGAGGCGTCGGCCTGGGCGTAGAGTCCGCCCGCGAACACGACGCCCGACACCTGCTGCTGCAGCAGCAGCTCGACGTAGTCGGCCTCGGAGACGCCCCCGACGGTCCTGGTGCACAGGACGCTGGTGAACCCCTGCTGGGCCAGCGCGCCGCCGACCACCTCGGCGAAGGCGGGGAAGATCGGGTTCTGCAGCTCGGGCAGCACCAGCCCGACCAGGCGGGCGCGATCGCCGCGCAGCTGGGTGGGGCGCTCGTAGCCGAGCACGTCGAGCGCGGTCAGCACGGCCTCGCGAGTGGCCTCGGAGACCCCGGGCTTCCCGTTCAGCACGCGGCTGACCGTGGCCTCGCTAACCCCGACCTTCTTGGCCACCTCGGCAAGTCGTCGCGTCATGCGCAAACTATACGCCGTTCACCGTAAGTGCTTGCAACCACTTGCGCTCATCCGGCATCACCGCTTGCGACGGCGTTTCGGGTTCTTGGGCGCACGCCGAGCGGCCCCACCTGCGCCAGCCACCGCAGGGAGCGCTCCATGGAAGTAATCGTTGATTTGCGAAACTACGTCGAAATATTGCAGACATTTGTCCGCCATCTTATGGTGCAGCCACTCCCCATCACGAAGGGTCTGCCCATGAGACGCACCCTCGCGTTACTCGCCGCCTTGGCGCTCGCAGTCCTGGGCCACGCGCCACCCGCCTGGTCGGCGGGGCCCAATCTCGCCGCGGGCAAGCAGGTGTCCGCGAGCAGCCACACCGACGTCTACGCCGCGGGCCGCGCCAACGACGGCGACCAGGCCACCTACTGGGAGAGCGCCAACAACGCCTTCCCCCAGTGGATCCAGATCGACCTCGGCTCGGTCGTCAGCGTCAACGAGGTCGTGCTCAAGCTGCCGTCCAGCTGGCAGAGCCGTACGCAGACGCTGACCGTCCAGGGCAGCACCGACGGATCGACCTTCACCACGCTGTCCGCCTCGGCGGCCCGCACCTTCAACCCGACCGCGACGATCACCTTCGCGCAGGCCGGCGCCCGCTACGTGCGAGTCACGATCACCGCCAACACCGGCTGGCCCGCGGGGCAGCTGAGCGAGTTCGAGGTCTACGGCCCGGTCACAGGGCCCGACACGCAGGCCCCGACCGCCCCCGGCGACCTGACCTACACCGAGCCGTCCACCGGGCAGATCAGGCTCGCCTGGCAGGCCTCGACCGACAACGTCGGCGTGACCGGCTACGACATCTACGCCAACAACGCCCTTCGTGGCACGGTCGCCGGGAACATCGTCACCTACACCGACAGCCAGCCTGCAGGCGCCACCGTGTCGTACCACGTCAGAGCCAAGGACGCGGCCGGCAACCAGTCTCCTGACAGCAACACCGTCACCCGGCAGGGCTCCGGAGGCGGCGGCGCCAACCTCGCCCAGGGCAAGCCCATCACCGCCTCGGGCTCCACCTGGGTCTACAACCCGGGGAACGCCAACGACGGCGACCTCACCACCTACTGGGAGGGCGGCGGCGGCTACCCGAACACGCTGACCGTGCAGCTCGGCTCGAACGCCGACGTCAGCTCGGTCGTGCTGAAGCTCAACCCCGACAGCGCGTGGGGCGCCCGCACCCAGACCCTCCAGGTGCTCGGCAGGGAGCAGGGCTCCTCGACCTTCACCTCGCTGAAGTCCTCGGCCTCCTACGCCTTCAACCCCTCCAGCGGCAACACGGTGACGATCCCTGTCAGCGGGAGGGTCGCCGACGTGCGCCTGTCCTTCACCGCCAACACCGGCGCCCCGAACGGGCAGGTGGCCGAGTTCCAGGTCGTCGGAGTCCCCGCGCCCAACCCCGACCTGACGATCACCGGCATGACGGTGTCGCCTGGCGCGCCCGTCGAGAGCGACGCCATCACCCTGTCGGCCACCGTCAGGAACGCGGGCACCCAGGCCTCCGGCGCCACCGACGTCACCTTCCACCTCGGCACCACCAAGGTCGGCACCGCCAGCGTGGGCGCGCTCCCCGCGGGCGCCTCCGCCACCGTCTCGTCGAACATCGGCACCCGTACGGCCGGAACGTACGCCGTCTCGGCCAAGGTCGACGAGGCCGACTCCGTCATCGAGCAGAACGAGACCAACAACGCCCACACCCACCCCGCCCAGCTGGTCGTCAAACCCGTCGACAGCGCCGACCTGCTCGCCTCGCCCGTCGGCTGGACACCGGGCAACCCGGCGAGGGGCGACACCGTCACCTTCACCGTCGCGATCAAGAACCAGGGCACCGTGGCCTCGGCACCCGGCGCGCACGGCATCACGCTGACGGTGACCAACGAGGCGGGCACCGTGGTCAAGACCCTCACCGGCGCACACAACGGGATCGTCAACGCGGGGGCGACCACCGTGCCCGTCACCCTCGGCACCTGGACCGCGGCCGACGGCAGGTACACGGTCAAGACCGTCATCGCCGACGACGCCAACGAGCTGCCCGTCAAGCGGGCCAACAACACCACGACCCAGCCGCTGTTCGTGGGACGCGGCGCGAGCCTGCCGTACGACATGTACGAGGCGGAGGACGGCACGCTGGGTGGCGGCGCCCAGCTCGTCGGCCCGAACAGGACCATCGGCGACCTGGCGGGCGAGGCGTCGGGGCGCAGGGCGGTCACGCTCAACACGACAGGCGCCTCGGTCGAGTTCGTCACCAAGGCGGCGGCCAACACGCTGGTCACCCGGTTCTCCGTCCCCGACGGCACCACCTCGACGCTGAACGTCTACGTCGACGGCGCCTTCCTCAAGGCGATCAACCTGACCTCCAAGCACGCCTGGCTGTACGGCAAGGAGGACAGCCCGAGCAACTCGCCTGGCGCGGGAGCTCCTCGTCACATCTACGACGAGGCCAACCTCGTGCTCGGCACGACCGTGGCCAAGGGCAGCAGGATCAGACTGCAGAAGGACGCCGCCAACAGCGGCACGTTCGCGATCGACTTCATCAACCTGGAGCTGGCCACCGCCCTGCCCAACCCCGATCCGGCGCGCTATGCCGTACCGGCCGGGTTCACCCACCAGGACGTCCAGAACGCGCTCGACAGGGCGCGCCAGGACGCCAACCTGGTCGGCGTCTACCTGCCCGCGGGCGACTACCCGACGGCTCAGAAGTTCCAGGTGTACGGCAAGGCCGTCAAGGTGGCCGGCGCTGGGCCGTGGTTCACCCGGTTCGTCTCCCCTGTCACGCAGGAGAACACCGACGTCGGCTTCAGGGTGGAGAGTTCGGCGAACGGCTCGTCGTTCAGCGGGTTCGCCTCCTTCGGCAACTACACCACCAGGAACGACGGCCCCGGCAAGGTCTGGGACCTCACCGGCGTCTCGAACGTGACCATGGACAACATCTGGGTGGAGCACCAGATGTGCATGTTCTGGGGAGCCAACGTCCACAACATCACGATCACGAACTCCCGCATCCGTGACACGTTCGCCGACGGGGTCAACATGACCAACGGCAGTACGAACAACACCGTCAGGAACGTGGAGGCGCGCTCCACCGGCGACGACAGCTTCGCGCTGTTCGCCGCCACCGACTCCAACGACGCCGACCAGACGGGCAACGTCTACGAGAACCTGACCGCGACGCTGACGTGGCGGGCGGCGGGGCTGGCGGTGTACGGCGGTTCGGACAACGTCTTCCGCAACATCCACATCGCCGACATGCTCGTCTACTCCGGGATCACGATCAGCTCGCTCGACTTCGGTTATCCGATGAGGGGCTTCGGCACCACACCGACCCGGTTCGAGAACATCTCGCTCGTCAGGGCGGGCGGGCACTTCTGGGGCAACCAGACTTTCCCGGCGATCTGGCTGTTCTCCGCCTCGAAGGTGTTCCAGGGGATCAGGATCAGCAACGTGGACATCGTGGATCCGACCTACTCGGGGATCATGTTCCAGACGCAGTACCTCGGCGGCAGGCCGGTGAACCCGATCACCGACACCGTGCTGACGGACGTCTCGATCACGGGAGCGCGGAAGAGCGGTGACGCGTTCGACGCGAAGTCCGGGTTCGGGATCTGGGCCAACGAACTGCCCGAGGAGGGGCAGGGCCCCGCGGTCGGTTCGGCCACGTTCAACGGGCTGCGGATGAGCGGCAACCACACCGACGTGCGCAACACGACGTCCACCTTCACCATCACCGTCAACTAGACCGGGAGGCGCGGGCTCGGTGTGCTCCCGATCCCGCGCCTCTCCCCCGGTCTCCCCAATCCCCCGTCTCCTTGGTCTCCCCAGTCTCCCGGGGTCTCCCCGGTCTCCCGGTCTCCGCCGGTCTCCGCCGGTCTCCGCCGGTCTCCCCCGATTTTCCCAAGGCCGGCCGGGCCGCTCGCCGTGACGGTGCAGGGGTATCGGGGTAAGCAGCGGAGTATGCCCGCCTTCGCGTCCTCCGGTGATCTGGAGGAGAAGCAACAGACCCTGGAGATCGTCGGCGACGGCGTCTACGCGCTCACCGCCGAGGGCGACCCCAACGTCGGCGCGATCGAGGCCGACGACTTCCTCGTCTGCTTCGAGGCCATGGCCACCCCCACCGCCGCGAGGCAATGGCTGGCCAGGCTGCGAGAGCACACCGACAAGCCGATCCGCTACCTCGTCCTCTCGCACTACCACGCCGTCAGGGTGCTGGGCGCGTCCGCGTTCGGCGCCGACGTGATCGTCTCGCACGCCAACACCAGGGCCCTCATCGAGGAGCGCGGGCAGCAGGACTGGGAGTCGGAGTACGGCAGGATGCCCAGGCTGTTCAAGGACCCCGGCTCGATCCCCGGCCTCACCCTGCCCACGCTCACCTTCACCGACCGCCTCGCCATCGACCTCGGCGGTGGCCGCTTCCTCGAACTGCACCACCTGGGCAGGGGGCACACCGAGGGCGACATCGTGGCGTGGCTGCCGGACGAGCGGATCCTGTTCGCCGGCGACCTGGTCGAGGCCAGGGCCGCCCTCTACACCGGCGACGCCTTCCACCGCGAGTGGTCGACGACCACGCTCGACCGCGTCACCGCGCTCGGCGCCCGCACGCTGATCGGCGGACGGGGTCCGGTCACGCGCGAAGTCGGCGCGGCGATCGGGCAGACGCGCGACTTCCTCGAGGTGATGCTGCGCGAGGTCGGCGCGGCGCACGAGCGAGGCGGCACGCTGAAGGAGGCCTTCGACGCCGCCCACGCCGCCCTCGCGCCGCGGTACGGCGGGTGGCCGATCTTCGAGCACTGCTTGCCGTTCAACGTCTCCCGCCTCTGGGACGAGCTGGACGGCGTCGAGCGGCCGGTCATCTGGACGGCGGAACGGGACAGGGCGGTATGGGACCTGCTCCAGTCGTGATCGCGGGGGCGGGCCCCGTCGGGCTCGCCACCGCGCTGCTCCTGGCCCGCTGGCGGGTGCCGACCGTGCTGCTGGAGGCGGCGGCGCAGCGCGCCTGCCCCGGCTCGAAGGCGATCTGCTTCCAGCGCGACGTGCTCGACATCCTCGACCGCGTGGGCGTGGCGGGCGCCATGGTGGCCGAAGGGGTCACCTGGACCACGGGCCGCACCTACTTCCGCGAGCACGAGCTCTACTCGGTGACCTTCCCCGAGGCGGAGGTGCCGCCGTGGATCAACATCTCGCAGGCCAGGGTGGAGGAGCTGCTGTGCGCCAGGGTCGCCGCCGAGCCACTGATCGACCTCAGGCACGGCAGCCCGGTGATCGGCTACCGCGAGGACGCCGATGGGGTCGACGTTCTCACGCCCGACGGCCCCGTGCGCGGCTCGCACCTGGTCGGGGCGGACGGCCCGCGCAGCGCCGTCAGGAGGCTGGCCGACATCGCCTTTCCCGGCCGCTCGTTCGAGGACCTGTTCCTGATCTGCGACATCAAGGCGTCGCTGCCGTTCCCCAAAGAGCGCCGCTTCTACTTCGACCCACCGTGGAATCCCGGACGGCAGGTGCTGGTCCACCAGTGCCCCGACTCGGTGTGGCGGATCGACTGGCAGGTGCCTCCGGGCTTCGACCCGGCGACGGCCGACCTCGACGCCATGGTCAGGCGCATCACGGGGAGCCGGCCGTACGAGATCGTCTGGCTGACGGTCTACCGGTTCCACTCGCGGGTGGCCACCTCGCTCGGACGCGGGCGGGTCTTCCTCGCGGGCGACGCCGCGCACCTGTTCGCCCCCTTCGGGGCGCGCGGCCTGAACTCGGGGCTGCAGGACGCGGAGAACCTCGCCTGGAAGCTGGCCCTGGTACGGCGGGGCGCGCCCGATCGGCTGCTGGACTCCTACGATGCCGAGCGGCGGGCGGCGGCGCTGGTCAACCTGGCGGTGACGGCGAGGACGATGGAGTTCCTCGTGCCGCAGAGCCCGCCGCAGTGGGAGTGGCGGCGCACGGTGCTGGAGCGGGCCGTCGCCGATCCGGAGGCCAGGAAGCTGATCGACTCGGGGAAGCTGGCCGAGCCGTACTGGTATGTCGACTCCCCGCTGACCACCTCCACGGGCCCCGTGCCGGAGGAGCCCGGCGTGGCGCGGCCGCCGGTGCCGGGGGTGATCTGCCCTGACGCGCCGGTGCGGGGCGGGCGGTTGAGGCAGCGCTTCGGCGCTGGCTTCGTCGTGCTGGTCGCGCGGCCCGACAGGATCGCGCCCGCGGCCCTGGGGGCCGAGCTGGGGGTGGACGTGCCTGTCGAGGTGCTCGCGCGCTCCGAGCTCGGGCTCGACGCGGCGGTGCTCGGCGAAGGGGCGGGGCCCGACAGCGTCCACCTGGTCAGGCCCGACGGTCACCTGGCCGCGGTCCTGCCCTCGTTCTCGGCCGAGGCGCTCACGACCGCACTCCACAGGGCCGTGGGACTCTGACCCCAGAGCCCCGGGCACTGACCCCAGAGCCGCAGGGCGCTGACCCCAGAGCCGCAGGGCGCTGACGTCAGGCTTCTCTGGCTCACTTTCGATGATCTCGGTGGCAGATCGTGGCTCCGTCAGCTGGACCGGAGGACGCGAGCCCGTAGAAGTCGAAGTCGGCGCGGCCGAACAGCTCAGGCCCGGAGGAACTCGGCGATCGGCTCGGCCTGGCCGAAGACGGCGTGACCGACCTCGGGGAGCAGCTTCACGGTCGAGCGCGAGACGCACTCACGGACGCGCCGCGCGGTCTGGTGGGAGTCGAACATGGCGTCATTGCCACCGACGATGACGAGTACGGGCATGGTGAGGCCGCGCAACGCGTCGTCGGAGAACACCGGGAGCTTCTCCCTGCGCGGGTTGAAGTGCGTGAACGTCAGGACGACGGCGTCGAGCGCCTGCCGGTCCTTCTCCGCGTCCAGTCCTGCGACAGCCATCGCCGACTCGCGCAGTCCGCCGCGCCGGAACGGGCGGGTCAGCAGGGCCTTGAAGATCCAGCCGACCTTCTGCCGCCCCACGCCGCCGGGGCACATCAGGGCCAGGCGGGTCACTCGTTCTGGACGGCGGACGGCGTAGTCCAGGGCCGTCCAGCCGCCGAGGGATGTGCCGACGAACGCGGCGTCGGTGATCCCGAGCCCTTCCAGTACGTCGTCCAGCCAGAGTGATACGGCGTCGGAGTCCAGGGCGGGGCGCGAGGGTGCGCTCAGGCCTGGCTCACCGACGAGGTCGACGGCATACGTGCGGAAGTGCTGAGACCAGGTGGCGACATCTCCTCGCCACATCGACGTGTTCGCACCGGAGCCGTGCAGCAGCACCAGAGGCGGCGCGTCCTGCGGGCCGGAGACGAGGACGAAGGTCTCGCCCTCGCGAGTCGGCACCCGTACGTGCTCGGCGGGAAGCGGCCAGGCGTCCAGCACCTGCCGGTAGTGGTCGCGGAGCTCGCGTTCACCGGCCTCGGACTTGTAGATCATGGTCATGACGACTGCGCCCCCACTCGCGCGTCGAGCGCGTCGAGCGCGTCGAGATCTGGAACGAACCGCACGTCGCCGGACCTGTTCGGTTCGCCGACGAGCGCGCGCGGAGCAGAACTGACCGCCAGACATGAGATGTCGCCGACGACCACAAGCTTCGGTCCGTAGTTGACGAACTTCCGCATGAGCTCGCCCGCGAAACGGGTGCCCAGCGAGAAGAACCGCTCGTCCAGGCGGGCCGCGGGCACCGCCATCATGTCCTGTTGCGGCATGGCCATCGGGACCACCTCCTTGGCAGCAGTGAAGACCTTGTCACCGTGTCAAGGTCAAGTGGGGTCACGGCGCGAGATCTCCAGGCATCCTCTGGCGGCGCCGGCGAAGGATCCATCCGTCCAGCAGGTGACCCTCGCGAGGGAGCCAGAACCCCTCGGGACCGCGGGACGCTGACGTCTCAGCGACCCGGGCGGCGCAGCAGCACGGCCAGGTCGACGGCGGCGAGCAGCGCGACCGCGTACGCGATGGCCGCCTCCCACCACCAGACCTCCGCCCCCGTGCTCACCGCCCGCACGGTGAAGAAGACCGCGGCGACCAGCGCCACCGGCAGCGCGATGGCGGACAGGATCTTCCTGGCCCGCCTCGGGCTGCGGGCGGTGGCCGGCTCGGTTCCCGCCCGGTCACGCAACCACATGCTCGGCCTCCTTTCTGACGAGGCACCCCAAGCGAGGCACCTCAGACGCGACACCTCAGGCGAGGCATCGCAGGGCCGTGGCGAGGCGGGGGTCGAGCTCATGCTCGGGCAGGGTCCTGCCGACCGTCGCGTCGACGAACTCGGGGAAGGACATCGACCTGCTCACCCCGTCGGCGTGGACCCAGACCTGTTCGGCCGTCGGCTCCACCTGCGCCTTGGACCCCTGCTCGGCCAGCACGTGCCTGGCCAGCATCAGCCGCCACCAGATGCGGTCGTCCAGCTCGGCGTCCGCGACGGGCGCGCCCACGTCGTCGGCGTGGGTGGCGTACTCCGAGGCGTAGTGGAAGGTCTGCAGGCCGGCGGGGTAGGGCCCGGCGGAGGTCTGCAGTGTCCCTTCGCGGCCGAGCGCCCTCATCCGCTCACGGGTCTGGCCGTTCTTGGTCCGCCACTCCTCCAGCACCTGCTCGACGGGCAGGGCGCGGCGCTGCCGTACGCACCACTCGTTGAACCCGTCGAACCCCGTGACGCCCTCGGCCTCGACCATGGCGAAGAAGCCCTGCACGTCGCCGTCGAGGCAGGCGTGGTTGTAGAGCTCCTCGCCCGCCAGGTGCCCGAGCACGTCGCGCACGGACCAGCCGTCGCAGCGCGAGGGCCGGTGCCACCCCTCCTCGTCGAGCGAGGCGAAGTGCCGGTCGAGCCTGGCCGCCTCGGTGTCGAAGAGGTCGAAGGGGTCGAAATCCTCCAGCTGCTTCATATGAACCCCGTTACCCAGGGTGTCCGCCGTCACTCATCAGCCCGCCGCCCGCGAACGCGAACGCTGCCGCGAACGCGAGAACGCCGGCCCGCTGGAGAGCGGACCGGCGTTCTGAGTGAGACCCGGTTCTCAGGAAGACCCGGTTCTCAGGAAGACCCGGTTCTCAGTGAGAACTGGTCTCAGTGAGACCGGTTCTCGGTGAGACCTAGTGGTGGTGCTCAGCGGTGGTAGCGGTAGACGCGCACCCAGTCGCTGCGGCTCTCGGAGCCGTTGGTCTCGTCGTCACCCTCGTACACGGCCTTGAACGTGCCGCTCTTCCAGGCGCGGGTCTTCGCGGAGAACTTGCCGCCCCACCGGCTCTCGGTGCGGGTGACGTACTTCCAGCCGCTGGAGCCGCTGGCGCGGAAGTAGATCTCGACGTCGCCCCCGCGCACGCCCTCCCAGCCGTCCTCGTCCGCCTGGAGGCGACCGGAGAACCAGATGGTGCGACCCTTCTTCACGGGGTCGGGGCTGGCCTTGAAGCTGGAGATGCGGGTGTCGGCCTTGCCGGCCTGGATCTCGACCTCGAAGTAGGCCTTGTCGCGGTCGGTCTCGCCGTCCTTCTTGGCGGTGGCGGTGGCCCGCCACTTGCCCGCGTCGCCGGAGTTGAACGGCACCGTGAACTTCCAGTGGTCGCCGTCAGGGATGGCGGTGACGTTCTTGGCCGCGAACGTGCGCACATCGCCGACCGGCTCGACCTTGAGCTCGACGTTGGCGCCCTTGGTGACGTCGACGTAGAAGCTCGCGGTGGCCTCGCCGCCCTTGGCGACGACTACCGGGTCAGGGTTGATGTCCTCGATCTGCACGTCGAGAGCGGTGGCCTGCGCGGCCGCTCCGCCGGTGACAAGCAGAGCGCCACCCATGGTGGCGGCGATGAGTCCTGCTGCGATCTTCTTCATGAGGGTGCTGATTCCTCTCCCCGTGTCGATGGGGTCAGGCTCGGGATTGCCCGACCCCCTCTATCACTTAGAGGCACCCTAGCCAGAAAAGGTTGGCTCAAGATGCGGAAAAGTTTTGATCACAAACTCGACATAGGTGTGACCTGGGGTTCTTGTGTGAAAAATTGTGACATGAGCGATGTCTATACGTTGGGTGAGCCCCTGGGCGTGGTGGCCAGTGGAAGGGTCCGTCACGACAGCGAGGCCCGACTCGACGTGGGCGGTGCCGAACTGACTCTGGCGATCGCCCTGGCCAGGCTCGGCCACCGGGTGAGCTACCTCGGCAAGGTGGGCGCGGACGAGCTCGGCGCCAGGATCGTCACGGTGCTGCGCGGCGAGGGCGTCGACCTGTCCGACCTTCGCGAGGACGAGACGGCGCCCACCGGGCTGCTGCTGAAGGAGTCGAGGGTCGGGCAGAGCCCGCACGTCGTCCACTACCGGCACCGCTCGGCCGGTTCCAGGCTCTCGCCGGGGAACGTGCCGATCGACAGGATCGCCGCCTCCCGCCTCCTGCACGTCACCGGCGTGACGCCCGCGCTCGGCCGCGACCCCCGCGACGCCGTCGAGTCGGCCGTGGGCGCGGCGCTGACGGCAGGCGTCCCGGTGTCGGTTTCGGTCGACTACCGGCCGGAGCTGTGGCCTTCGCTGGCGGAGGCGGAGGAGGTACTCGGTGACCTGGCGCGCAGGGCGGCTCTGCTGTTCGTCAGACAGGACGAGCTCGACCTGGTCAAGCCCGCCCTCACCCCCGACAGGGAGGTCGTCGTGACGCGCGGGGAGAAGGGCGCCAGCGTGCGCTCGGCGGGCATGCGCCACGACGCGGCGAGCGTGTCCGTGCCGGTGGTCGACCCGACGGGCGCGCACGAGGCGTTCGTCGCGGGCTACCTCAGCGCCGTGCTCGACGGCCTGACCCCGCAGGAGCGCCTGACCAGAGGCACCCTGCTCGGCGCGGCCGCCGTCACGAGCGCGAGCGACTGGCAGGGCCTGCCCACCCGCGCCGAACTGCTCAACCGATAGGCAGCCCGCCTGCCGACCGCATTCGCATCACCGACATGAAGGGCAGGCAAGAGGGTCATCGGGTCAATGCCCTGACCTCCTCGACGAGAGTGGCGGCCTCGTCCACCGCTCGGGCCGAGAGGGCGGGCTCGTCGTCGGAGCAGGCCGCGAAGACCGCCCCCACGCGTTCGGCGAACCCCTGCGGCGTGATCTCCAGCCGCCCCGCCGACGCCACCATCCCCTTCTCGTTGATCAGCCACCGCCCCGCCCTGCCGTGCAGGGCGTGGCAGGCCACCCCCACGGCCTTGAACAGGCATCCGGCCGTGTACGCGGGGTCGTCGCCCTTGACTCCGTACCTGGCCAACTGGACGGAGAACTCCGCCTCCCACAACCCCTCGGCGAGCGCCCGCCCCAGCCGCTCGGGATAGGCCTGCGTCTCCTCCCGCAGCTCACCGAGCTCGCCCGTGGGATCCTCCAGCACCCTGCACAGCGCCACCTCCCCCGCGTAGGCGTGGGAGTAGAAACCGAGCGGATGGCCCGCCTGCGTGGCGACCTCGTAACGGCCCTGCCCGCAGTCCGCCCAGACGCGGCGCACCCTGTCCAGGTCGCGGTAGATCCAGTCGACCCGCTGTCCGCCGATCGTCAGCCAGCCGCCGCCGTTCACCCACGGCCCCCATCCGCCGGGCGCCGTCACCTCCGCTCCTTCGCCGCCCACCTGGGCCGCGAGCCGCCGCAGCGCCTCCACGTCCAGCGAGCCCCTGTAGTAGAGCCCGAGGTCGATGTCGGAGTCGGGCCTGTGCGTCCCTCTGGCCCTGCTGCCACCGAGCACCACCCCCGCCACTCCGTCGACCGCCGACAACCGTCCTGCCAGTTCCCGCAGCTTCACATCGTCCATGACGGACTATTCGAGCACGGGCTGCCGCCCGCCTGACGCGCGGACGGCGTGGAAGCCGGCGAGCATGACCGCCGTGGAGACCGTGACGAGCAGCAGCCGGTGGTCGACCAGCGTCACCATGGCGGCGCCCGCAGCGACGGACAGCAGCTGCGCGCCGCCGCCCAGCGCGTCGAAGGCGGTCGAGACGCGCCCCACGACCTCGTCGGGGCTGCGGCGCTGCAGCAGCGTGCGGACCGCGACGCTCGAAAGCGTGAGACTGGCCCCCGCGAGCGCCATCGAGGCGACCATCGCCGCCTCGGCCGACACCAGCCACATCCCGATCGCCAGGCCGTACAGGACGATGCCTACGCCGACCATGCGCAGCTCGCCCAGCGTGTCGACCGCGCGGGCGACGACGAAGCCGCCCGCGATGGCGCCCAGGCCCATGGCGGTGGAGGTGACCGCGGTGAACTCGGGCGAGCGCCCCAGGCTCTCGATGACGGCGAAGATGAGCGACTCGGTCAGCCCCGCGGCCAGGAACATCAGCACGAAGGCGCGGGCGGCGGACCTGATCTCTGGCTCGGCCCTGATGTGCCGCAGCCCCGCGGTGACCTCGTCGCGCCACCTGCCGAACGGAGGACGGGGGGCGGGAGCCGTCGTGGGCAGCAGCGCGAAGGCGGCAGCGGCGACGGCGAAGGTGAGCATGTCGAAGGCCACGGCCGCCCACAGCCCCGCGCCGGTGTAGATGGCCATGCCCAGCAGCGGCCCGAGCAGGCGGGCGCCGTGCCTGGCGGTCTGCAGGGCGTTGTTGGCCTGGGCGAGGAGCTCGCAGGGAAGCATGGTCTTCAACAGGCCGCTCAGGGCGCCGAAGATCGCGGTGTAGGAGCAGCCCATCGCCATGGACACCGGATACACCAGCCAGAAGGTCTCCTGCCCGCTCACCAGCGCCAGAGGCAGCAGCGCGACGGCGGAGACGACACAGGAGCCGATCAGGAAGCGGCGCCGGTCGACCCTGTCGATCACCATGCCGAACAGCGGCGCCAGGCACATCGGCGCGGTGAAGAAGAACAGCGCGAGTCCGGCCGCGCCGTCGGAGCCCGTCAGCTTCTTGGCCAGGATCGAAGGGATCAGCAGCAGGGACGCGTCACCCAGCAGGCTGGCGGCCATGCCCAGGAAGACAGGACGGACGTCTCGCCTGCCGAGGACGGCCCTCATCACAGCGACCCGGCGGATAACTCGGGCATGGCGTCCATTCCGGGAGGTGGGGGTCGGTCACCACCGAAACACGCGAAAACCGGGCGGTCAAGAACCGGCGGCGCCGCGCAACGCCCGGTAGAGCAGCCTGGGGTCGCCGAGGCGGTGACGCAGCAGCTTCTCCAGTCCGCCGATCGGCACGAGGTTCTGCGGCGCCCGCGGATCCTTGTAGTCGACCCCCGCCAGCGAGGGCAGCACCAGCGTGAGCGCGTCGGCCAGCCGTACCACCTCGTCGGCGGGCAGCTCCGCGCCCGCCTCGCACCTGGCGATGCCCGCCCACGGGGCGGCCGAGCCGACCGGCAGGCGGACGTACCAGGCGTGCCGCCGCCAGCTGGTGCCCATCAGGAAGACGGGGGTGCGCTGGCCGGGCGAGAGCGCCGAGACGACCGAGCTCTGCGGGCCGGGCAGGTAGGCGGCGTGGTGGGTCTTGATGTAGCCGACGGTGCGCGGCAGGTGGGTGCGCCCGCGCAGCGGGCCGTCCACGAGCAGCAGGTCGTCGCCGCGCGAGCGGTGGCGCACCGCGAGATCCACCTCGAGCTGCGTGACCTGCCGCTGGAGCGCCAGCGACAGCTCGTCCATGCTGGGCCCCGACGCCCTTTCGGCCCGGTAGGTGGCGTGAGGGGTCTTGACCTCGGGCGTCTGCGCCGAGGCGCTGAACAGCGCCCTGCCCACCTCCACTGCGGCCAGCGAGGCGCCCGCCGGGCCGCACTCGACGATGCCCGCGGCGAACGAGGCCGCGATGCCCGGCGTCGGCATCGGCGAGGACGGATCGTGGACCCACACGCGGGCGTCGATCCTGCGCACGCCGTCGGCGATCAGCAGCACCTCGGGCGTCTCCGTGCCGGGCGGCGGGTCGATCGGCTTCCAGTCGGCGGCGTCCCTCTCGACGTCGAGGACCAGCTCGGCGCTGGTGGGGCCCAGCTCGGCCAGCGCCTCGACGGCCAGCGCGGCCGCGTAGCCCGGATCCCACGGATCGACGGTGAACTCGGCGACGGCCGCCGTCATGGGCCCACCTTCCGCAGGTGCGAGCCCCTGGCGTCGCGCCCGATCTCGAAGCGCACCGGCACCCTGTCGGCCAGCGCGGGAACGTGTGTGACGACGCCGACCATGCGGTCCTGCCCCGCGGCGAGGCGTTCGAGCGTGGTGGCGACGGTGTCGAGCGTGGCGGGGTCGAGCGTGCCGAACCCCTCGTCGAGGAAGATCGAGTCGAGGCTGCGCGCGACGGTTCCCGACAGCGCGAGGGCCAGCGCGAGGGCCGCCTGGAAGGTCTCGCCCCCCGACAGCGTGCGGGCGCTGCGCCGCAGGCCCGCCTCGCCGTGGTCGATGACCTCGATGTCGCCCTTGCCGCCGAGCGCCAGCTCGTACTGCCCGTCGGACAGCTCACGCAGCGTGTCGGAGGCGGTGACGACGAGGAGTTCGAGCGCCTCGGCGCACAGCCACCTCTCGAAGGCGTTGGCCCTCAGCAGCAGGGTCAGCTCGTGCGCGACCCTGGCCTCCTGCTCCTTCTCGATCGCGTGCGCCTCCAGCGCGCGGGCGCGCTCGTGATCCTCCCTGACCCGCTCGAGCCTGCTCTCCGCGCGGGCGACGGCGGTGGCGATCGCGCCGCCGATCTGCTCGGGCGTGGCCTGCGCGGCCACACCGATCTGATGCTCGGCCAGCTGCGCGACCAGCCTGGTCCGCTCCCTCGTACGGCCCGCCTCGACCTCCGCCAGCTCGGCGTCGCGTTCGTTCAGCTCGGCCCTCGCGGCGCGTCCTGCCTGGTTGCGCCATTCGAGCAGCGCCGTCCACGCCCTGTGCAGGTCCTCCCGATCGACGGGCGGCGGCGCGCCGCCCTGCTGCACGCCGAGGGTGAGGGCGCGGTCGCGGGCCAGCTCCAGGTCGCGCCAGCCCTGCTCGCTCTTGCGCGCGGCGGACTCGGCCGCCCGCTGCGCCCTGTCCATCCTGGCGCGGCAGGCCCGTACGGCCTTGCGCGCCTCCGACACCACCTCGTCGGCCTTGCGCATGGCGGCCATGCGCTCCTCCAGGACGGCCCGATCGACGGGCGGCGGCAGCTCGGCGAGCCTGGCCGACAGCGCCGTGGCCTGCGAGTCGAGCATGGCGGCCTCGGTCTCCGCCTTGCCGAGCGTGGTCCTGGCGTGCTCGGCCTCTCCCCTGGCGATCGCCATGGCGCGCTCGGCCGTGCCGACGTCGGCCAGCTCCGGGTGGTGCGGCAGCTCGGTCAGCGGGCGCAGGCAGGCAGGGCACGGCTCCCCCACCGTCAGCCTGGCGGCCAGGTCGGCGGCGGTGTGCGCGTCACGGAGCCTGTCGCGCTCGGCCTCGGCCGCCGACAGCGCGCCGGCGGCGCGCCTCGCGGCGTCGGCGAGGGCCGGCAGCGCGGCGGCGGCTCTTTCGGCGGCCTGCCGAGCGGCCGACGCGGCGGTGGTCAGCCGCTCCCGTTCGTCCAGGGCGGCCAGGCTCTGGGCGAGGGCCTGCCGATCACCGAGCGCGGCCAGCTCGTCGTGGGCGCGGTGCTCGTCGGCCTCGAGGGCCGCGGCCTCCTCGGCCAGCGCCGCGACCGCGGCGGCGGCCTGCCTGGCGGTCTCGGCCAGCGTGGGCACATCGGCGGGCATGACGAGCGCCAGCAGCGCCTCGACCCTGGCGGCCACGCTCTCACGGTCGGCGCGGGCCCTGCGGATCTGCTCGTCACGGGCGCGCAGCAGGTCGAGGTCGACGCTCGCGGCCAGCGCGCGCAACGTCGCCACCTGGTCGGAGGCCGCCCGCTCGGCCGCCTCGTCGGCCCCCGCGAGCTTGCCGAGCTGGTCGCGAGCGAACGAGGCGGCCTGCTTGGCCGCCTCCTCCTCCCGCACGGCCCGCTGCCTGATGCGCTCGTAGACGTCGGCGTCGAGCAGCTGGACGAGCAGGTCCTGCCGCTCACGCGGCGCGGCGTGCAGGAACTCGGCGAAACGCCCCTGCGGCAGCACCACGCACTGCGTGAAGAACTTGTACTCGAGCCCGGTGACCCGCTGGATCTCGGGCGTGACGGCGTCGCCCTCGGCGACGGGCCGCAGCACCGCCTCCAGCACCTCGGCCAGCTCGCCGGCCACCGCGGGGTCGAGCTCGTCGAGCCTGGCCTCCTTGGTGCGGACCGTGCCCTTCGCGTCGCGTTGCAGCGCCCTGACCACACCATGGCGGCGTCCCGCGCTGTCGAAGACCAGCGCGACCTTGCCCGCGGCGGCCGAGGGGGCGAGGGCGTGCGAGATGACGTTCTCCTTGCCCCAGCGCGGCACCGTGCCGTACAGGGCGAAGCAGATCGCGTCGATCACCGTGCTCTTGCCCGCGCCCGTCGGGCCGATCAGCGCGAAGTAGTCGATGTCGGAGAAGTCGATGGTGACCGGCTCGCGGAAGCTGCCGAAGTTCTCCAGGTGCAGCAGCAGAGGGCGCATCAGCTCGTCACCTCGTCGTACAGCCGGTCGAACAGCCCCGCCACCTGGTCGTCGTGGCGGCCGCTGCTGCTGAGGTAGTCGCGGAACAGCTCGCGCGGGCTGCGCGTCGCGCTCGAGGTCTTGGGCGCGGCGCGCACGGGGCGGAAGCGCTCGTCGAGGGAGACGTCGAGCGCGCCCGGCAGCAGCTCGCGCACGGTGTCGGCCAGTCCGGGGCGCGCTCTCTCCTCGACGACCACCTTGAGCCACGCGTCGCCGACGTCCATGGCCTCGAGCTGCTCGAGGGTGCCGGTGACCGTACGCAGGGTGCGGGCCTGCGCGAAGGTCACCTCGCGCACCACGGCGGGACGGCCGGGCGAGACGTCGACCAGCAGCGCGCCAGGCGTGTTGGCCTCCTCACCGAAGTCGACCGCCACGGGCGAGCCGCTGTACCAGATGGGGCACGGGCCGGGGATCTGCTGCCTGCGATGCAGGTGGCCGAGCGCCGCGTACTGCGTGGAGGAGGGGAAGGCGGTCGCCTCGAAGTAGTAGGAGAAGATCGACTGCGCCTCGCGCTCGCCGCCGCCGAACGCGCCGCCTGGGAGCGTGCCGTGCGTGGTGACGACGTTGACGGTGTCGGCGGCGAAGCCCGCGGTCAGGGCGCCGATCAGCTCGCCGATCCTGGCGGCGTAGTCGCGGTTGTGCTCGGCGGCGGTGCCGGTCAGCACCTCGGCGGCGCGCACCACGTACCGGTGCGACAGGAACGGCAGGACGGCCAGCCGCACGGGCTCGCCCGTCCTGGCCGTGAAGGAGAGCGTGCCGCCGTGGTCGGGACGGCGGAAGGCGCCGACCACGTGGATGCCCAGCGCGCCGAGCACCGGGCGGTAGACCTCGAACAGCTGCGGGTTGTCGTGGTTGCCCGCCAGCACCACCACGTCGCGCCCGTCCTCGCGCAGCGCCATCAGCGCGGGCATCACCAGCGACTGAGCCTCGGGCGTGGGGGCGGAGGTGTCGAAGACGTCTCCTGCGACGATGACGGCGTCGACGTTCTCCTCGCGGGCCTTGGCGACGAGCTCCCGCAGCACCGCGCGGTGCTCGTCGATGCGGGAGCGGCCCTTGAGTACCTTGCCGACGTGCCAGTCGGCGGTGTGCAGGATCTTCATCGAGCTCCCATCAGAACGGCGGGATGTCGTCTTCGACGCCTGGCAGCCCGGCGAAGGGGTCGGCGCTCGGCGCCTTGATCGGCACCGCCTCCGACGGCCTGGTGGCCCACGCGGGGAAGGGGAAGGCCACGGCCAGCGGCACGGGGATCTCGGGCTGGGCGACGAACATCGTGCCTGGTTTGGCGATCGTGGCACGCTCCCTGACCGTCGGCGGCAGCCAGCCGTACTCCGACCTGGCGGCCTCGGCGGGGTCGAGCCGTCCCGCCACCCGCACCGCGCTGTTGGAGACGATGCGCCGCTCCACCTCCGAGGCGGTCTGCTGGGCGCCGATGAGGATCACGCCGAGGCTCCTGCCGCGCTCGGCGACGTCGAGCAGGATCTCCTTGATCGGGGAGTCGCCCTCGCGAGGGGCGTACTTGTTCAGCTCGTCCAGCACGACGAACAGCAGCGGGCGGGCCGTGCCCGAGCTCTCCTTCCTGGCGAACTCGCCGCGCAGGACCACGCCGACCACGAACCGCTGGGCGCGCTCGGGCAGGTTGTGCAGGTCGACGATGGAGACCTGGGCGTCGGAGGTGCGGATGGAGTGCGGACGCCCCCCTGCCACGTCGCCCCTGATGATCGGCGACAGCGGCCGGACCGCGCTGCGCAGGCGGCGCATGAAGGCGTTGACGGTGCCGAGCGGGGTCTGGGCGCCGGTCCAGGTCGTGCGGCTCGCCTCGTCCATGAGCTGCTCGCTGAGCAGCTCGACCAGATCGCTGAACGTGCGGCAGACCCTGCCCTCGCCGCCTTCACCGCCGGTGTCCAGCCTGATCGCGCCGGTGTCGCCCACCGGCCTGGCCCACGCCGCGAGCCTCGCCGCCACCTGACCGACCAGCAGGGAGTATCCGGCCCGCTCGTCGTCGGCGTCGGCGAAGACGAACCGCAGCAGCTCCTCGGCGCAGAACTCGGCCAGCGTCCAGTAGAAGGCGCTGACCCCGTGCGTGCGGGCCGCCACGTGCGGCACCGCGTTGGGGTCGTTCGGCCGGGGAGGGGCGAAGACGTGCACGCTGCCGAACGGCTCGGCGGGCAGGCCGAGCCTCCTGTACGTGGCCTCGGCCGTGGCGTCCAGGCGGGAGTTGCGATGGTCTAGGAAGAGCAGGTCCTCGCCCTTCACCGAGAAGATCAGCGCCTTGGTGTTGGCCGCCTCGTTCTGCAGCACACCAGAGTTGAAGATCGAGTAGATGAGGAACGTGGCGAACGAGGTCTTCGTCGCCACACCCGAGACACCCGAGATGGAGACGTGCGCGCCCCTGGTGCCGTCGAGGAAGTCGAAGTTCACGTAGAGCGGCTGGCCGTCGCGGCCCGTCCCCATGGGAACGCGCCGGTCCATGACGTCGAAGTAGAGCGCCTGGTCCCTGTCGCCCGACCCCGCCCTGTAGACCGGCGCGCCGGGCAGCGGGGGCACGAAGACCTCGGGCTCGACCCTGGTCACCTTGACCTCGGCCACCTCGACCACGGCGGCGGGCAGCGCGCCGTCGGCGATGAGGAAGACGTCGGAGTCGTAGGTGGCGCCCTCGTGCCTGGCCTCCACGGTCGTCACCACGCCCGCGACCAGCACCTGGCCGTAGCCGGGCACCTCCCGCCTGGTCACGACGACGTCGTCGAGCTGGATCACCCTGCCGGGTTCGAGCCCCACCCAGAAGGAGAGGGGCGAGGCCGCCTGCGTGCCAAGAACCCTGCCGACCGCCTCACCAGACGCGGCCGTCCCAGACGTAGCCGTGAGGCTCGTCACCCCGTTCTCGATCACTCAGCTCCTCCGCCCCAAAACGCCACCCATCGCAGCGTAATGCGGACAGAGGTGTGCGTCCGGCATCTCGAGCAACGGCGCGGAGCTTTGGCATGGCCGAGAGGGCGGCCGCGCTCCCGGTGGGTCCGTGTCGTCAGGGGGCTCGGTAGTCGGCAGCAAGGCCGATCATGGCGATCAGTCCCGAGGCGTACTCCAGCGCCTCCTTGTGTCCCTCATCGAAGGGCGGCTGGAAGCCGACCCCCTCCCACGTGCGGGTGGCGGGGTTCCAGATGTCGTTGCCCACCTCGAAGTCCCAGCCGAAGATCCCGAAGTCGTACCAGAGCTCGTCGGCGGAGTTGCCCGCGGCCGAGTACAGCACGTCCGTCACGGGGCCCGTCTGCTGCGGCCAGGTGACGGTGCCGCGTTCGGCGGCGATGGCCTCCTCGATCGTGCGGGCCGAGCGCAGGAAGTAGGCCTCCTGCGCCTTGGTCGGGCGCGGCAGGGTGAGGCGTCCCGCAGCCTGGTAGGCCCCGGGCGGCCACATGAAGTATCCGCCGTAGCTGTGCACGTTCATCGCGAACTTGATGTTGCGGTAGGTCCGGGCCAGCCAGATCACGTTTCTGCTCTCCGGCTCCGAGTGCTCGCCCGGCCCCGCGTACGTGCCGCTCAGGCAGTTGGCGGAGGCGCCGACGTAGCCGTCGAACAGGGAGCCGACGGCGTAGTTCCTGTTGACGTCCACTCCCCACGAGTGGCGCGCCGCCGGGTCGGCCTGGGCGGCAGGGCAGTGGTTGGTCATGTTCTTCCGCTGGAAGTTGTAGTCGTAGAAGCTGTAGTTCGCCCCGTCGGGGTTGACGGTCGGCACGATGAAGATGTCCGTGCGCTGCAGCAGTCTGCGGGTGGCGGGGTCGCGCGCGTAGTTGCGCAGCAGCCGTTCGGCCGTCTCGATGGTGACCAGGGGGGTCACCCATTCGCGAGCGTGCTCCTGGGCGTAGGCGAGCACGCCGGTGCGCGAGCCGTCGCGGTGCGCGCCGATGCGCAGCGCCAGCACCCGCGCGGGCTCGCGCGAGACGTCGGCCGGCGCCTTGAGGAAGTCGCTGAGCTGGGTGAGGGGCGCGGGGGCCACGACGCCCTGCCCGTCGTCCGTGCGGTACGGCGTGGCCTTCACCAGCGACCCCGCGCCCGCGTTGACGGCGGTGATCACCTGGGCAGCCGTGCTGGTGATCGCGCCGGAGGCGTCGGTGGCCAGGCTGACGGTGATCAGCTTGCCGTTCACCGTCACCTGGAGCGGCCTGCCCTGCGCGCCGGGATCCACGAGCTCCATCGCCAGGTCGTTGCCGCCCTCGGAGCCGTAGGCGAGCGAGGTGACGACGATCGCGCCGAACTGCGCCTGCGCGTGCCGCCGGTAGCCGTTGGTCAGGTACGGCAGCGCGATGACGTCGGTCAACTGGGGGAACTGCCTGTGCAGCGCCTTGACCCGCTCGTTGAGCTGGCCGGGCGGCATGTACTGGGTGATGAAGTCCTTGCGGTAGCCGGGGATCGTCCTGTCGGGCCTTTCGCCGTCAGGCCACTCCTTGACCCTGGCCTGGGCCGTCCCGCCTCCTGCCGAGGTCACGGTGACCCACGAGGGCCTGTCGGCGACCGGCGCGGGGGTGCTGAGCTGGTGTCCGAGGTAGGCGCCCGCGTCGGTGTAGGGCACCATCGGCACCGTGCCCGAGGCGCCGCCCCTGCCCCGCCACGCGGCGCTGAGCGTGGCGGTCGGACCGGCGCTGCTGGTGGCCTCGACCGAGAGGAAGTAGCCGTCGCGGGTCCTGAACCAGACCGCCCTTTCGATGACGATCTGGTCGGCGGCTGCCGCCTTCGGGGTCTTCGGGGTCTTCTGGGCGGCGGGGGCGCCCGCCTTCTCCACGCCGAGGGGGGCGAGCGCGGCCAGCCGGCCTTCCGACAGGACGGCGTCGACCTGGATGCTCCCGTCCGGCTGCGGCCGTACGCGCTCGGTCAGGTCCGCGCCGGTGGCCACGACCTTCTCCAGGGTGGCGGTGTCCGGGACCGAGATCGTGACCAGCGAGGTCACCTCGGGTTCCGGCGGCGCCCCTGCCGCCGCGGGCGCCGAGGGTGAGGCGGCGAGGAACGTGGTGATGGTTAACGAGAGGACAACTGCGGAAGCTCGTAAGCCACGCATCGGCCTTCCTCCTTGATCAGCCGTATGCCGATCAGTGAAAGCCGAAACGACGGGTCAGGCAAGACCCGGCGATGTGGGTAGAGATCGGCATGACCGAAGGGAGAGACCGGAGTGGCCATCAATGTCACCGTCTGGGGCGAGAACGTGCACGAGGAGCGGGAGGAGGAGGTACGGCGGCGCTATCCCGAGGGGATGCACGGCCAGATCGCGCGGGGCCTCGGCGACGATCTGGGTGAACGGGTCAGGGTGCGCACGGCGACGTTGCAGGAGCCGGAGCACGGGCTGACCGAGAAGGTGCTGGCCGAGACCGACGTGCTGACCTGGTGGGGCCACGCGGCGCACGAGGAGGTGAGCGACGAGGTCGTGGCCCGCGTGCACGAGCGGGTGCTCGGCGGGATGGGCCTGCTCGTCCTGCACTCGGCCCACTTCTCCAAGATCTTCCGTGTGCTCATGGGCACCACGTGCACGCTCAACTGGCGTGACGGAGGCGAGCGCGAGCTGGTCTGGACGATCGAGCCGAGCCACCCGATCGCGGAGGGAGTGCCGAACCCGCTGGTCATCGAGGAGCAGGAGACCTACGGCGAGCCGTTCGGCATCCCGGCCCCCGACGAGCTGGTGTTCGTCAGCTCCTTCGGCGGCGGCGACGTCTTCCGCAGCGGCTGCTGCTTCCGCAGGGGCAGAGGCAGGGTGTTCTACTTCAGCCCCGGCGACCAGGACTATCCCGTCTACTACCACGAGGGCGTGCGGCGGGTGCTGGCCAACGCCGTCCTGTGGGCCGCCCCCGTGGGCGGTCCAGGCGTGCCGCTGAGCAACGCCAACACCCCCATCACCTGGTAAGGGAGCCCATGACCTTCGACACCGTCACCGAGGACCGTCCCCTGCGCGCCGTCATCGCCGGCGCGGGTTTCATCGGCCGGCAGTGGGCCACCGAGCTGCTGCTCCATCCCGATGTCTCGCTGGTCGGCTGGGCCGACATCGACCCCTCGAAGGTGCCGGCCGGGCGCGGCGTGCCCGCGTTCGGATCCGTGACCGAGATGGTCGAGGCGGTGCGGCCCGACTTCCTCGTCAACGGCACGGTGCCGGCCGCCCACCACGAGGTCACGCTGGCCGCGCTGGAGCGGGGGGTGTCGGTGCTCAGCGAGAAGCCGATGGCGGTCACCTTCGAGGAGGGCGCGGACATGGTCGCCGCCGCCGACAGGGCGCGCCGCCTGTTCATGGTCAGCCAGAACCGCCGCTATCTGCCGGGCCTGGTCGCCTACCGGCGCACGGTGGCCGAGCTGGGGCAGCTGGCGATCCTGACCTCGGAGTTCTACATCCCGTACAAGAGCGTCAAGTTCCTGGAGGATCTGCCGCATCCGCTCATCCAGGACATGGCCATCCACCTGTTCGACGCGGCGAGGGCGATCTCGGGGGCCGATCCCCTGTCGGTCTACTGCGAGTCGTTCAGGCCCGCCGCCAGCTGGTACACCGGTGCCTGCTCGGCCACGGCGATCTTCGAGATGACCGGCGGCCTGCGCTACGTCTTCAGCGGCAGCTGGTCGGCCCCCGGCCTGCAGACGTCCTGGACGGGCAGCTGGCGGGCGATCGGCGCGCGGGGCACCGCCGTGTGGGACGGCGGCTCGGTGATCGGGGCCGAGGGGGTGACCCCCGTGGAGCTCGAACCCGACCCCCACCAGGCTCGCGACAGGTTCCCTGGGCTGGCCTGGGCGTTGGAGGAGTTCGTCGGCGCGCTGCGCACCGGCAGGCCGCCCCAGGGCGAGGGTCACGACAACCTCGCCAGCCTCGCCATGGTGACCTCCGCCCTGGAGTCGGCCCTCAGGGGCGAACGGATAAAGTGCCCTCTCTATGGAGCTACGTAACAACGTGCGCGGGCAACGACCGTGACCGCGTACACCATCCCGGGCATGCACGTGCGGGAGCACGTCGCCGACGTCCCGCTCGACTGGGCCGAGCCCGGTGGCGAGAGCATCACGGTCTTCGCCAGGGAGCTGGTCGATCCCACCCGTAAGGACGACGACCTGCCCTGCCTGCTCTACCTCCAGGGCGGTCCAGGAGGGAAGGGCCCGCGGCCGCTCGGGCCCTCGGGCTGGGTCGGCCAGGCGCTGAAGACGCACCGGGTGATCCTGCTCGACCAGCGCGGCACGGGCCGCAGCTCCAGGGTGGACGGCCGGCTCATGTCGCGCTTCGAGACGGCCGAGCAGGGCGCCGCCTACCTGTCGTGCTTCAGGGCCGACTCGATCGTGGCCGACGCCGAGCACCTGAGGAAGACCGTCTTCGGCGGCGGGCGGTGGTCGACGCTGGGGCAGAGCTACGGTGGCTTCCTCACCCTGACCTACCTGTCGCAGGCGCCCGAGGGGTTGAGCGCGTGCTACGTCACCGGCGGGCTGGCGGGCCTGGAGGCCGACGCCACCGAGGTCTACCGGCGCACCTATCCGCGGGTCGAGGCGAAGAACAGGGAGTTCTACCGCCGCTACCCGCACCACGTGAAGACCGTGGCGGCGCTGGCCGACCGCCTGGCCGAGGGCGACGTGCTGCTGCCCGACGGCGACACGCTGACCGTGCGGCGGCTGCAGTTCCTCGGCCTCGACTTCGGCATGAAGCCCGGCTACGAGCGCATGCACTGGCTGATCGAGGAGGGCCTGACCACAGGCTTCCTGCACCAGGTGCTGGCCAGGACCTCCTTCGGCGACAACCCGCTCTACGCCGCGATGCACGAGAGCATCTACGGCTCGGGCCAGGGCCCCACCGCCTGGGCGGCCGAGCGGGAGCGGGCCGCGCACCCGGCGTTCGCCGAGACTGCCAGGCCGCTGCTGTTCACCGGGGAGATGATCTATCCCTGGATGTTCGAGGAGATCCGCGAGCTGCGGCCCTTCCGCGGCGCGGTCGAGGTGATGGCGGCGCGCGAGGAGTGGCCCGCGCTCTACGACCTGGACCGGCTGGCGGCCAACGAGGTGCCGGTGGCCGCCGCGGTCTATTTCGACGACATGTACGTGGACTCTGGCCTGCAGCTGGAGACGGCGGCGCGGATCGGCAACGCCGAGGCGTGGGTGACCAACGAGTACGAGCACGACGGCCTCGGCGACGACAGGGTCTTCGCCCGGCTGACCAAGCTCATCGACGAGCGGGGCGGCGGCCTCAGAGGGTGAGCGCGGGAGAGGTGCGCCGCGCCTGCCGGGCCCCGCGCCTGCGCGGCCCTCTGCCCTCCGCCAGCACGCCCGCCGTCGCCGCCAGCAGCCAGGCGGCGGTGAAGGCGACGAGCCAGCTCCACCCCGCCGTGCCGTACACGATGCCGCCCATGGTGCCGCCGACGCTGCTGCCGACGTAGAAGAAGAGCGTGTAGAGGCCCGAGACCTGGCCGCGGGCGCCCTGCGGCGCCTCGGCCGCGGCCCACCCGTTGGCCACGGCGTGCGCGGCGAAGAAGCCGCCGGTCAGCACGATCAGCCCTGCCACCACCATGGCCAGGTTGTCGGGGATCGTCAGCAGCGTGCCCACGACGGTGACCAGGAGCGAGGCGACCAGGACGGCGCGCTTGCCGTACCTGCCGACGAGCCTGCCGGCGGTGCCCGAGGAGAGCGTGCCCGTCGCGTAGGCGAGGAAGACCAGCGAGGCGATGGCGGGCGCGAGGCCGAGCTCGTGGATGAGCCTGAACCCGGCGGCGTTGTAGACGGCGACGAAGGAGCCCACGCCCGCCGCCGCCACGCCGTACTGCGCGAGGAGCACGGGGCGGCTGAAGGCGGCCCGCAGGTTGAAAGCCGCGCGCAGGCCGCCGCCCCGCGCGGCCTTCTGACGCGGAGGTGAGGCGGGCAGCGTCAGGACGGTGACCACCGCGCACACCGCGGAGAGCCCCGCGACGCAGGCCAGCGCGCCGTGCCAACCGAGCGGTTCGGCGACCAGGCCCGCCGCCAGCCTGCCCGCCATGCCGCCGACCGAGTTGCCCGCGATCATCGCGCCCACCGCGGCGGCCACGCCCGCGCCGCCGAGCAGTTCCATGAGGTACGCCGCGGCGACGCCGGGAAAGCCGGCGATGGCCACCCCCTGCAGGGCTCTGAGCACCAGCAGGCTCTCGAAGGTCGGCGCGAGGGGCAGCAGCAGGCCCAGCACCACCGAGGCGATCACGGAGACGAGGATGATCCGCCGCCTGCCGACGACCTCCGACAGCGCGGCCACCGGCAGGACGGCGACGGCCAGCGCGCCCGTGGCCACGCCGATGGCGAGGGAGGCTCGTCCGGGGTCGAGGTGGAAGTCGGCGGCGAGCTGGGGGAGCACGGACTGCGGGGCGTACAGGAGGGCGAAGGACGAGATGCCGGCGGCGGCGACGCCGACGGTCACCCGAGGTGCGATAACCACACCCAAGAAACTAAGCAAAGCTAATAAATACGTCTAATACCGCTATATGCAAAAATTCATACTGTGATGCATGAATTGGCGCCCAACCTCGAGTTGCTGGCCGCGATCAGGGAGACCGAACACGTCACGAGGGCCGCCGAGCTGCTCGGCGTCCCGCAGCCCACGGTCAGCAGGCGGCTCGCCGCGCTGTCGGAGGCGGTCGGCACGCCGCTGGTCGTCCCGCACGGCCGCGGCATCAGGCTGACCAGGGCGGGCCGCACGCTGGCCGACTCGGCCGCCCGGGCGCTGGCCGTCATGGCGACAGGAGTCCGCGAGGTGCGCGAGGAGATCGACCCTGCCAGCGGGCGGATCGTCCTCGGCTTCCTGCACCTGCTTGGCCGCTCGCTCGTGCCCTCGCTGGTCTCGGGGTTCCGCGAGCGCCATCCGCTCGTGCGCTTCAGCCTGGTGCAGGGCTCGCGGCAGGTGATGCTGCGCCGCCTGCGCGAGGGCGAGATCGACCTGGCCTTCGTCGCGCCCCTCCCCTCCGGCGACCAGGACCTGACCGGCGCCCCGCTCGCCGCCCAGGAGCTCGTGCTGACCGTGCCCGCCTCGCACCGGCTGTCCAGGCGCAGGAGGGTGCGCGCCGCCGAGTTGGCCGACGAGGACTTCGTCACCCTGGAACAGGGCTACGGCGTGCGCCAGATCACCGACGACCTGTGTGCGGCGGCCGGGTTCCAGCCCAGGATCGCCTTCGAGGGACAGGAGTCCGACACGGTGCGCGGCCTGGTCACCGCCGGGCTCGGGGTGGCGCTGCTGCCGAGATACGGCGCCGCGCCGCTCCCCGGCGCCGTCGAGATCCCGCTGTCTCCCCCGCTGTTCCGCACCATCGGCGTCGTCAGGCCCGCCCAGCTCACCCCGCTGGCCCAGGCCTTCCACGACTACGTGCTCGCCGAGACCCCGGACCTCGGCCTCGAGTTCACCCCGGCGAGGTCTTCCCACGGGGCGGGAAATTCGTTATAACAACCTAACGACCTGATGAATCAGGAGACCCCCCATGAAGACCTCGACGATGCGGACGGTCGCGGTGAGCGCGGCCTTGGCGATGGTGGCGGCAGGGTGCGGCGGCGGTGGCGACGACGGCACCCCGGCGGCCACGAAGATCTCTTTCCTCACGCACTGGGGCCCTGACCAGGTCAAAGCCCTGGAAGCGGCCGCCCAGGCGTTCCAGAAGCGCAACCAGGGCGTCACCGTCGACATCAGGGCCGTCCCGTTCGGCAACCTGCTGTCCACGCTGCGCACCCAGGGCTCCAGCCCGAACGGCCCCACGATCGCCAGCGTCTACGACCTGTGGCTGCCCGAACTCGTCCGCGACGGCCTGTCGGGCGACATGCCCGCCGACGCCGAAGCGGACCTCGCGGCGAACTGGCCCAAGAACCTGGTCGAAGGCGTCACCAAGCAGGGCGGCCCGCGTGGCTACCCCAACGAGGTGGACCTCTACGCCCTCAACTACAACAAGAAGCTGTTCAAGGAGGCGGGCATCGCCGCGCCGCCCAGGACGTGGGCCGAGCTCGAGGCGGCGGCCGCGAAGCTGACCAAGGACGGCAGGCAGGGCTTCGGCGTCATCACCAGCTGGCCCGCGGGCGTCGTGCACCCGTGGCTGTCGCTGGTCAACTCCAACGGCGGCAGGCTCCTCGACGGCGCCGTCCCCAAGCTCGACGACCCCAGGACCCTCGCCGCCGCCCAGCTCTACTCCAGGCTGGTGAAGTCGGGCGCCACCCAGGCCAAGATGAGCAACGCCAACGCCAACACCACGGGCCCCTACCTCGACAACTTCGTCAACGGCAGGACCGGCATGATCATCATGGCCAACTGGTGGCAGGGCGCGCTGAAGGAGGCGATGGGCGAGCGCTACCAGGACGTCGGCGTCGCCCCCATCCCCGTCGGCCCCGACGGCGCCACCAGCGCCTCGGTCTCCTACTCCTGGCTCACCGTGGTGAACGGCAAGGCCGACCAGGCCAAGCAGCAGGCCGCGTGGAAGTTCCTGACCTTCCTCAACGGCAAGGACAGCGGCAGGAACGGCTCCTCGGCCATGGGCGACATCCTCACCTCCATGGGCATCCTGCCGAGCAGCATCAGTGACCTGAAGGCGCACCAGGCCGAGCTGTCGGACCCGTTCCTGTCGGTGTACGTGGCCGAGCTGGCCAACGCCGTGCCCTTCCCCTCGGTGCTCGGCGGCGAGGCGATGAGCCAGGCCGTGCAGAAGCACGTCGAGAACGTCGTCTTCGGCAAGGAGACGCCCGAGGCCGCCATGGGCGCGGCGCAGCGGGAGGTCGCCGACATCCTGACCAAGGCAGGCACGTGACGCGGCACGCCAGGAGCATGGCGGCCGTGGCGTTCCTGTCACCCGCCATGCTGGTCATCGGCCTCTTCACGGTGGTGCCGATCGGGCTGACGTTCTGGATCAGCCTGCACGAGTGGTCGATGTACACCCCGCTGGGCGAGATGTCGTGGCGGGGGCTCTCCAACTACACCGACCTGCTCGGCGACGAGGGCTTCTTCACCGCGCTGGTCAACACCGCCGCGTACGTGGCGCTCGTCGTGGCCGTGACGCTGCCGCTCTCGGTGGCGCTCGGGATGCTGCTCTACTTCCCGAGGGTCATGGGCAAGGCCGTGGCCAGGGCGGTGCTGTTCTCGGCGTACGTGGTGCCGACGGTGGCGATCTCGATCGTCTGGGGCGCGCTCTACGCGCCCGACTACGGCCCGCTGTCGCAGCTGTTCGCCGCGTGGGAGCCCACCTGGCTCAGCGCACCCGACACCGCCCTGGTCTCGCTGGTGATCTTCCATGTCTGGCAGATGACCGGCTACTACACGGTGCTGGTGATCGCGGGGCTCACCCAGATCCCCTCCGACCTCTACGAGGCGGCCCGCATCGACGGCGCGGGGTTCTGGCGGCAGACCCGGCACGTCACGCTGCCGCTGCTGCGCCGTACCACTGTCTTCATCGGCCTGGTCGCGATCATCAACGCGATCCAGGTGTTCGACCCCGTCTACATCCTCACCCAGGGAGGGCCCGCGGAGAGCACGGCCGTGCTGTCGTTCGCGATCCAGCGTGCCGCCTTCCAGCACGGCATGGCGGGGCAGGCCAGCGCGATGGCGTTCACGCTGCTGGTGCTCCTGGTGGCTCTCGGCGGCGTGTTCCTCGCCGCGGTCAGGAGGCGGTCATGAGGCGTGCGCTCGCCGCGGCGGCGATCGCGCTGGTCATGCTGCCCGCGCTGTTCCCGCTGTACTGGATGGTGATCTCCAGTCTCAAGGGGCCCGAGGAGCTGCAGTCCATCCCGCCGACCTGGTGGCCTGGCGAGCCGTCGTTCGGCGCGTTCGCCGAGGTGTTCGAGGCGGTGCCGTTCGGCACGGCCTTCCTCAACAGCCTGCTGCTGGCGGGCGTCGCGACGCTCTCGGTGCTGGTCACCAGCGTGCTGGCGGGGTACGTCTTCGCCAAGCACCGCTTCAGGGGGCGCGAGGCGCTGTTCTGGGGCGTGGTCGCGACCATGTTCCTGCCGCCGGTCCTGACGCTCGTGCCGCTGTACTGGCTCGTCTCGTCGATGGACCTGGCCGACACCTATCTGGGCGTGCTGCTGCCGTGGCTGGCCAACGCGTTCGGCATCTTCCTCATGCGGCAGTTCGTCTCCGACGTGCCCGACGAGCTGCTGGACGCCGCGCGCATCGACGGCGCGGGTGAGCTGCGCATCGTGTGGCGGGTGGTCACGCCGCTGCTGCGGCCGGCCGTGGTGAGCCTGGCGATCTTCTCCTTCGTCTTCTACTGGAACACCTTCATCTGGCCGCTGTCGATCCTGCAGGACGACGCGAAGTTCCCAGTCGTGCTGGCCCTGAGCCAGCTGCTGAGCTACAGCACCTCGGTGCAGTACCAGAACGTGGTCATGGCGGGCGCGCTGATCGCCTCGCTGCCCACGATCGTGGTGTTCCTGCTGGCCCAGCGCGTCTTCGTGGCCTCGCTGTCCAGGACGGGGGTGAAGGGATGAGACACGTCGGCTTCGACGTGGGCGGCACCCTGCTGCGGGTGCTGGCCGCGAGCGACGGCGTGCGCGGCCCGGTCGCCAGGCACGAGGTCCCCCGCTCCTACGAGGCGCTGCTCGACCTGCTCACCGAGGTCACCGGCCCTGGCGCGGACGCGGTGGGCATCGGGCTGCCAGGCACCTCGGCGGAGGGGACGCCGGTGTTCGTGCCGGCGCTGCCGTGGCTGGAGGGCCGTCCGCTCGCCCGCGACCTGGAGGCGCGGCTCGGCGCCCCTGTGCGACTCGGCCTCGACGGCCATCTCACCCTGCTGGCCGAGTCGATGGAGGGCGCGGCCAGGGGCAGGCGTTCGGCCGTCCTGGTCGCGGTCGGCACCGGCATCGGCGGCGCGCTGCTCGTCGACGGCAGGATCTGGCGGGGCGCGCACGGCAGCGCGGGCTCGTGGGGCTGGCTGCAGGGCGAGCCCGAACCCGCTCCCCTCGCCGCCGGGTACCCCGCGCACGGCGGGTTCGAGCGGGCCGCCTCCGGCTCCGCGCTCGGCGGGCGGGGCCCGGAGCTGGTCGCCGCCGCCCGCGAGGGCCGCGTGCCCCCCGAACTCGAGGCCCATGCCGTACGGCTGGCACGCGGCATCGCCGCGCTGTCCAGCACGCTCGACCCGGAGATCGTCCTGGTGGGCGGCGGCATGGCCGACGCGATGGACGTGCTCGGACCCATGCTGGCTGTCCACATCGAGCGGTTCGCCTCCCCCGACGGGCGGCGGGTGCCGGTGGTGGCGGCGGGGCTCGGGTCGGGCGCGGGAGTCGTGGGCGCCCTGCTCGCGGCTGAGATCGGGGAGGACTGGTGAACATGAGAGGGCTCGACCCCACGTCGGGCGTGCCGCTCTACCTGCAGGTGGAGCGGTCTCTGCGACATCGCATCGACGCGGAGGAGTGGCTGCCCGGCGCCCGGCTGCCCACGGAGGACGAGCTGGGCAAGGCCTACGGCGTGAGCAGGGTGACCATCCGCCAGGCACTGGCCAGGCTGGTCGACCGCGGGGTGCTGGTGCGCGAGCAGGGCAGGGGGACGTTCGTCCGCGACACCAGCCTGACCGCGGGAGCGCGCGGCGTCACCTCCTTCACCGCCGAGCTGGCGGGGCTCGGGCATCCGTCGGGCGCCAGGGTGCTGGAGCAGAGCGTGCTGCCCGCCGCCGACTGCGACCTGCCCAAGGAGATGGGCCTCAGCCCAGGCGACCTGCTGCTGCGGCTGCGCAGGCTCAGGACCGACACCGCCAGACCAGTCGGCGTGCAGACGGCGCTGCTGCCGCTCGAGCGCTTCCCCGGGCTCGACCGGCTCGACTTCACCGACCGCTCGCTCTACCAGACGCTGCGCGAGACCTACGGCGTCGTGCCGCGCGAGGCGATCGAGACCTTCACCGTCGGGGGCGTGCTCGACGAGGACGCCCCCACCCTCGGCGTCGCGCCGGGCGCGCACGCCTTCTACGTCGAGCGCCTCACCTTCGACGCGCACGGCCCCTTCGAATACGTCCGCAGCGTGATGCGCGGCGACCGCTACCAGATCCGCCTCGCCCTCCGATGAGAGGAATCCCCCGTGACCTACACCCGCCTGATGATCGACCTGCTGGACCGCCTCGACTCCACCCAGGGCGAGGTGCTCGACACCGTCGCCGAGCGCTGCGCCGACGCCGTGCAGAACGGCGGCCTGATCCACCTGTACGGCAGCGGCCACTCGGTGATCCCCACCATGGACGCCTTCCCCCGCTACGGCAGTTTCGCCGGGCTGCACCCGCTGACCGACCCCCGGCTGATGTGGCACAACGTGCTCGGCCCCGGCGGCGTGCGCGAGCTGCTGTGGCTGGAGCGGACCGAGGGCTACGTGCCGCAGTACCTCGACCACGAGCCGCTCAACGCCGGTGACGTGCTGATCGTCTACTCGCACGGCGGGCGCAACGCCGCCCCCGTCGAGGCGGCCATGTACGGCGCCAAGCACGGGCTGTTCACCGTCGCCGTCACCTCGGTGGCCAACCTGGAGCGCCCCGCCGAGCACTCCAGCGGCAAGCGCATCGCCGAGGTCTGCGACGTCACGGTCGACACCGGCGTGCCCGTGCAGGACGCGATCGTCGAGGTGGACGGCTGGGACCGCCCGGTGGGCGGCGCCTCGACGGTCGTGGCCTGCGTGGTCAGCCACGAGATCGTCACCAGGACGGCGGGGGTGCTGGCGGGGCGCGGCGTGGTGATCCCCACGTTCGTCTCGCCGACCGTGCCGGGCGCCTCGGTCTCCTCCAACGACGAGGTCTTCGCCGACCACCGGCGCCGCCTGCACGCGGCCGAGGGCAGGGCGCAAGACTAGGGGTTCCGCGGCCGGGGATCTCCCCCGGCCGCGTCACCACGAGTTGGAGCCCCCGCCATGAACGACCGCATCACCTCGGTGCGTCTCTCGTCCGTTCGCCTCCCCCTCGACGTGCCGATCAGTGACGCCAAGGTGCTCACCGGCAGGCAGCGGCCGATGACCGAGGTCGCCATGCTGTTCGCCGAGATCGCCACCGAGCAGGGCCACGAGGGCCTGGGTTTCGGCTACTCCAAGCGCGCGGGCGGCCCCGGCCAGTTCGCGCACGCCGTGGAGATCGCCCCCGACCTGCTCGGCGAGGACCCGAGCGACATCCCTCGCCTGTGGGAGAAGCTCGTCTGGGCGGGCGCGTCGGTGGGCCGCAGCGGGCTCTCGGTCCAGGCGATCGCCGCCATGGACATCGCGCTGTGGGACCTGAAGGCCAGGAGGGCCGGGTTGCCGCTGGCCAAGCTCCTCGGCGCGCACCGCGACTCGGTGCGCTGCTACAACACCTCGGGCGGGTTCCTGCACGCCCCGATCGAGCAGGTGCTGGAGAACGCCTCGGCGGCGCTGGAGCGCGGGATCGGCGGCATCAAGATCAAGGTGGGGCAGCCCGACACGCGCGCCGACCTCGCCAGGGTCGAGGCGGTCAGGGCGCACCTGGGTGACGCCGTCCCGCTGATGGTCGACGCCAACCAGCAGTGGGACAGGCCCACGGCCAGGCGGATGGGCAGGGCCATGGAGCAGTACGGCCTGACCTGGATCGAGGAGCCGCTCGACGCCTACGACCACGAGGGGCACGCCGCGCTGGTCTCCTGCCTCGACACCCCCGTGGCCACCGGCGAGATGCTCACCAGCGTGGCCGAGCACGCGGCGCTCATCCGCGCGGGCGCCGCCGACATCCTGCAGCCCGACGCGCCGCGCATCGGCGGCATCACCCCGTTCCTGCGCCTGACCGCGCTGGCCGAGCACCACCGCCTCCAGCTCGCTCCGCACTTCGCCATGGAGATCCACCTCCACCTCGCCGCCGCCTACGGCCAGGAGCCGTGGGTGGAGCACTTCGAGTGGCTCGAGCCGCTGTTCGACGAGCGCATCGAGATCGCGGCCGGCCGGATGGCGGTGCCCTCCAGGCCGGGGCTCGGCCTGACGCTCAGCGAGCAGGCCGTGAAGTGGACGGTGGATCAGGCCGTCATCGCCTGACCCGGACAGGCGCCTGTGGGGGGCGCCTGTGGGGGTGTTCAGCCCTTGCTTCCCGTGGTCGCGATGCCCCTGACGAAGTGGCGCTGGCCGACGAAGAAGAGCACGATCATCGGCACGGTGGTGATGACGCTGGCGGTCATGACGATCTCCCAGTGCCACTCACCGCCGAAGCCGTACTGGTCGAGCAGGGCCTTGAGCCCGCGCGGCACCGTGAAGGTGGTGGAGTCGCGCAGGTAGATCAGCGGCCGCATGAGGTCGGTCCACGCGGCCTGGAACTCGAACAGCCAGGTCACCACGATCGCCGGCCTGCACAGCGGCAGCGCGATCCTGGTGAAGATCTGCCAGTTGTTCGCCCCGTCGACCCTGGCCGCCTCGAACGGCTCGCGCGGCAGGCCCAGGAAGAACTGCCGCAGCAGGAAGATGTAGAAGGCGCTGCCGAACAGGTTCTGCGCCCACAGCGGCGTCAGCGTGCCGACCATGCCGAGGGAGTTCCAGATGAGGTAGGTCGGGATCATGGTGACGGCCCCCGGCAGCATCATCGTCGCCAGGACCAGCCCGAACAGCGGACCCCTGCCGGGGAAGCGGAAGTAGGCGAAGCCCCACGCCACCATGGCGCTGGTGACCGTCACGGCGATCGCCGCCATGACGGTGACGAAGGCGGTGTTGAGCAGCCACAGCGCCATCGGCGCCTCCTGCCACACCTTGATGTAGTTGTCGAAGGTGAAGGTCTCGGGGATCAGCCGGTGGTCGAACACCTCTCCGCGCGGCTTGAAGGAGGCGCTCAGCAGCCAGACGAACGGATAGGCGAACAGCACCGAGATCACGCCGAGCGCGGCCCAGACGAGGATCCTCTTCACGGCCGATCCCCCTCGTAGTAGACATACCGCCGCGTCAGCAGGATCTGGACGGCGGTGATCACCATGATCACGACGAACAGCACCCAGGCCAGCGCCGAGGCGTAGCCCATGTGCAGGAACTCGAAGGCCTGCTGGAACAGGTAGATCACGTAGAACAGCGCCGCGTCGTTGCTGTAGGTCGTGTTGCCCGATCCGAAGAAGGCGGTGTACGCCTCGGTGAAGGACTGCAGCGCGTTGATGCTGTCGACGACGAACAGGAAGAACAACGTCGGGCTGATCATCGGCACGGTGATCCGCAGCGTCCTGCGCCACCATCCGGCCCCGTCGACCAGCGCCGAGTCGTACAGCTGCTGGGGGACGGCCCGCAGCGCCGCCAGGATGATGATGACCGAGGCGCCCACGGTCCACAGGCTCATCAGCACCAGCCCCGGCTTGACCCAGTCGGGGTCGGTGGTCCACGAGGGACCCTCGATCCCGAACAGGCCGAGCGCGCTGTTGATCAGCCCGCTCTGCCCGTTGAAGAGCAGCAGCAGCAGGATGCCGATCGCCACGGGCGGCGTCATCTTCGGCAGGAAGAAGACGGTCCTGAAGAAGCCCGTGGCCCTGGCCGCGCTGTTGAGCAGCAGCGCCAGGCCGAGCGAGACGACCAGCTGGACCGGCACCGACATCACCGTGAACACGAAGGTGTTCCTGAGGGCCAGCCCCACCTTGGGGTCCTGGAACAGCGTCACATAGTTGTCGAAGCCGATGAAGTTCGGGTCGTTGATGACGTCGTAGTCGGTCAGCGACAGGTAGGCGCTGTTGATGACAGGCCAGGCGGTGAAGACGAGGAACCCGATGATCCAGGGGCTGATGAACAGCAGCGCGGCCCTGGTCTCACCGGCGCGGGCGCGCATCATCCCCACGCTTTGTCGAGGGCGGTCTGAGCCTCCTGCTGGGCCTGGTCGAGCGCGGCCTTCGGCTCCTGCTGGCCGTTGAGCACCCGGTTGACGGCGTCCTGCCACGCCTTCTTGAACTCGGTGTCGGCCGGGTTGGCCGGAAGGGTGAAGGTGTGCGCGCTCGCCTCGTAGACGGCCTTCACGCCGTCGTCCCACGGCCGGCCGCCCGAGGTCACCATCTTCCTGATCTCCGCGTCGGCCCTGGTGTTGCCGGTCAGGACCCCGGTGAACGGCTTGCCCTCCGCCTTCCGCTTGGCCAGTCGCGCCTGGGCCGCCGCCTTCCAGGTCTCGACCAGCGTCATGGTCTTGGCGAACCTGCAGGCGGCCTCGGGGTTCTTCGAGCCCTTCGGGATGGCCCATGCCGAGCCCGAGGAGTAAGCGATGGTGTTGCCCTGCTTGTCATGGAAGGTGTCGAAGGCCATCGGCGTCTTCGGCGAGACGTTGTTGAGCACGTTGACGTACCACTGCTCCATCGGCATCGCGCCGAGCTCGCCCTCGGCGAACTGGTTGCCCTTGCCGAAGAAGTCGGCCGAGTCCCTGACCGCCTTGACCTTCGCGAAACCGCCCTGCGCGTCGTAGAGGCCGACGGCGAACTCCAGCGCCTCGACCACCCGCGCGCTGTTGAGCTGCGCCCTCCTTCCGTCGGCCGACAGCAGGTCCGCGCCGTTGGCCTTGGCCCACAGCGGCAGGAACTCCGGCAGCTTGCTGTCGTAGCCGACCTTCCCCGACGCCTTGAGCAACTTCGGCGTCGCCGCGGCGATCTTCGTCCAGTCGGTGCCGTTGACGTCCTCGACCGTCAGGCCGGCCTTCCGCAGCAACGCGGCGTTGGCCATGGTGATCTGCACCTGGTTGAACTCGGGGACGGCCCAGAGCTCGCCGCCGAACGTCACCTGGCCGAGGGCGGGCTTGTCGTACATCGAGGTGTCGATCCGCTCGCCCTGGACGCACGCCGTGAGCGGGATGATCGCGCCGCGCGAGGCGAAGGTGCCGATCTGGTCCCTGTTGGCGTAGATGATGTCGGGAGGGGAGCCCGAGGCCACCGACGACAGGAACTGCTGGATGTCGAGGTCGCCCTCGATCAGCTTGACCTTCGCGCCACCGAGCGAGGCCTCAGCCTTCTCCATGCGTGTGGTCGCGATCTCGTCGATGCCCGCGATGCCCATCACCGTGAGCGTGCCCTGGAAGGCGGCCCGCGGGTCGTACGTGCCCGACGCCGTGGGTGCCGCTCCGCCACCGGTGCCTCTGGCGCACGCGCTCAGCGCCATGGCGACGGCCAACGACACGACGGACCATCGGACGAGTCGCGATGTCATCTGGTTCGCTCCTCCACACCGGTCAGGCCACTCTGCCCCCGCCAGTGTGGCGCAGTTCACATCTCTGAGAAGGTAGGCACGTCCGTCGCGGGCCGTCAACAGCCACGCCCTCGGCCTCCTTGACCGGGTGGAGCGGTTTTCCTAGCGTCGGCCGAGGAGGTTCGATGAACGCCGCGTACACGCCCGACTGGCAGGGGATCCGCCGCAGGGTCGCGACCAGACCGTGGGCGGCGAACGTGCTGGCCGCGATCGGCTCCGACTTCACCCGCTGGACGGACGACCTCGTCATTCCAGGCCCCGACCGGCCGTCCGCGTGGACGCACCACTACTTCTGCGACGCCGACGGCGCGCCCCTGCGCTTCGATCCGGCGGCCCCCGCGAGCCACGCCTGCACGCGCTGCGGCCGCGCCTACACCGGCGAGCCGTGGGACGGCGCGTGGCGCACCACGATGCACAACGCCGCCGCCGCCCAGGCCCAGCGCGCCGCCCTCCTGGTCAGGCTGGCCGACGACCACCGAGCCGCAGAGGAGCTCGAACGGATCGCCGCCGCCTACGCCGGCGACTACCTCTCCTACGACATCCACGGCGTCAACGCCGGCAGGGGCAGGGTCCACCCCCAGTCGCTCGACGAGGCCGTCTGGGCCGTCTGCCTGTTGCGGGCGCTGCGCTGGGCGGATGACGCGCTCACCCCCGCCACCTCCACGGCCGCCGACGCCATGGCCCGCGCGATCGCCGACCTGTTGCGCCCTCAGGTCGGCATGGTCCACAACATCCACTGCTGGCTGCTGGCGGCGCTGGCCGAGTGCGCCGTCCGCCTGCGCGACCACGAGCTGCTCCGGTGGTGCCGCGACTCCCCTTTCGGCGCGCAGGCGCAGGTCAGCGAGGGTGTCCATCCCGAGGGCCTCTGGTACGAGATCAACCCGCACTACCACTACTACACCGTCGCCGCCCTGCTGTCCTACCGCGAGGCAGCAGGGCCCGAGGGCCTGTCCGAGGAGGCGGCGCGGCGGCTGTCGCGGGCGATCACCGCCCCGCCCGCCCTCGCCTACTCCGACACCCGCCTGCCGGCCTACGGCGACGGATGGGCCGAGTGCCACGTCGGCGACTTCGCCCCGCAGGCCGAGGCCGCCTGCGCGATCCTGCCCGAGGAGCCGCTCGATCTCGCCCCCTACTACGCCAGGACGCGCCGCGCCCCTGTCCCGCTGTGGTTCGGCAACACCTCACCGGCGCCAGGCTGCGTGGAGCTGAAGGGCCGCTCGTCGGTGGCGGCCCTCGTCTTCGGGCCTGACGACGTCCAGGCCGCCTCGCCCGGCCGTCCGGGCTCCTTCGTCTGGCCGCACGCGGGGATCGGGTTGCTGCGCTCGCCCGCCGTGCGGCTGGCCATGCGGTTCGGGCCGGACGCCGGCTGGCACGACCACCGCGACAAGCTCGGCGTCGACGTCGAGACGGCCACCGGGTGGTCCAGCCTCGACCTCGGGACCAGCGGCTACGGTTCTGACTTCACGGCGTGGATGCGCTCGCCCCTGGCCCACAACCTGGTGGTCGTCGACGGGGCGCGCCAGCCCGAGCACGCGGGACGGCTGCTGGAGTCGTCGGCTCGGCGGCTGGTGGCCGAGTCGGCGTGGGAAGGGCAGGTCATGCGCCGCCGCGTCACCGTCTCCGACGACGGCTGGAGCGACCTGTGCACGGTCACGCTGGCCGCGCCCCTGCGCATCGAGTGGGTCTTCCACGGAGACGGCGCCTTCCTCCCCTCGGCCCGCGCTCTTCCCGCGCCCGGGCCTGACGGCGAGGCGGGGCACGCGTGGCTGCGAGAGGTCAGGCGGATCGAGGTGCCGCACGACAGGGTGCTGCGCGGCTCGTGGGAGGTCGACGGCGCCCCTGAGCTCACGCTCGCCGTACCCGAGACGTTCGAGGCCTTCACCGCGCTCGCCGAGGGCAACCCGAACGGCCGTCCCCTCGGTGTGCTGCTCCTGCGCGGCCACGACGACCACGCCCGCTTCCACGCCACCTTCCGCCTGCGGGGCCCGAGCCAGGCGGCTGGCTGAGGTCAGCCCGCCGGGACGCGCAGGCCGTCGAGGAGCCGCTCGCACAGCTCCAGGAGCGTACGGCGCAGCGGCGCCGCCCGCTCGGCGAAGCCCCGCTGCGCCGCCGCGTACGTCACCCGGCCCTCGGGGGTCTCGATCGGCACCGGCTCGTAGCCGAGGGCGCCCAGGTCGTAGGGGCTGGCCCGCATGTCGAGGGTCCTGATGTCGCGCGCCAGCTCGAAGCAGTCGGCGACCAGCTCGCTCGGCACCAGAGGGGAGAGCTTGTAGGCCCACTTGTACAGGTCCATGTTGGCGTGCAGGCAGCCGGGCTGCTCGAGCTCCGCCTGCCGCTCGCGGGTCGGGTGCAGCGTGTTGAGCGGCCTGGCCGGCTCGGTGAAGAACCTGAAGGCGTCGAAGTGGCTGCAGCGCGCTCCCCTGCGCTCCACGACGGCGGCGATCTCCTCCGGCGGCATGCGCAGGGGCTGGGCGGCGTGCCGTACCTCGTCGGCGGGCAGCTTGTAGACCATCGCCCATTCGTGCATGCCGAAGCAGCCGAAATGGCCCTGCCGTGAGGCGGTCGCCGACAGCAGCGTGGCGGTCCACTCGACCATCGCGCCCCGCTTGGCCAGCAGCCGCTCCACGTCGAGGGTGGCGCCCTCGGCGGTGTCGACGTAGTCGACGCCGTAGCCGTTCGCCCCCGCCAGCACGACGCCCGCGCCGGGATGCCACCTGCGCAGCCGTCCTGGACGGTAGCCGTAGTAGTCGAAGAGGAAGTCCTCCACCGGGTGGGGCGTGCCCGCCTGGCGGCGCTCGAGGTGCGGCCCGATCCAGGCGTCGACCCGTCGCTGATGCGACTCGGCCCTGGCCCGCCACTCCGGCTCGTCGAGGATCCTCACCGCACCATCGTAGAAACCCCCGCGGGGTGCCCGGTACTGCCGCCCTTCCACCTCGCCTCTCAGCCGAGGGCGGCGGTGAGGCGGCGCGACAGGCCGGTGTTGCGGCGCTGCCCGAGCCTGGCGACGGCCAGTTCGAGCGCCTCGCGCTGCCCGACCAGCACGACCCACGCCTTCGCCCTGGTGACCAGGGTGTAGAGCAGCCTGCGACGCAGCATCACCCCGCCCGCCTCCACGACGAGCGGCGCGACCACGAACGGGTATTCGCTGCCTTGGGACCTGTGCACACTGATCGCGTAGGCATGGGTGAGGTCGTCGAGCTCGTCGAAGGCGTAGGAGACGGTGTCGCCGTCGTCGATGAGCACCTCGACCACGCGCTCCTCCTGCTTGAGCGCGACCACCGTGCCCGTCTCGCCGTTGAAGACGCCCTTGTCGTAGTTGTTGCGGATCGGCATGACCCTGTCGCCCACTCTGAAGACCGAGGCCCCCGACCAGTGCTCAGCCGTGCCCTCACGAGCGGGGTTGAGCCGCTCCTGGATCATCCGCCCGATCTCGGCCGTGCCCGCCGAGCCCTTGCGCATCGGGCAGAGCACCTGGACCTGGCCTGGCCCGACCTTCTGCTTGGCGGGGATGGCCTCGGTCGCCAGGTGGACGACGCGCGAGGCCACCGCCGTGGGATCGTCGAGCTCCTCGAACCAGAAGCCGCCGCCACCCGGCGTGAAGGGGAGGGCACCGCCCCTGATCTGGTGGGCGGCCTGGATGATGCCGCTGCCCTCGGCCTGGCGGAAGACGTGGGTCAGCCGCATGCGGGGAACCGCCTCGACGCGCAGCAGGTCGGCGAGCACGCTGCCGGGCCCGATGCTGGGCAGCTGGTCGCTGTCGCCGACCAGCAGCAGGTGGCTGCCCGGCGCGATCGCCGAGCACAGCCGCGTGGCCAGGTGCAGGTCGAGCATGGAGGCCTCGTCGACCACGATGAGGTCGGCCTGGGCCGGGGTCTGGTCGAAGAGCTTGTCGGGGTCGGGCTGGACGGCCAGCATGCGGTGCACGGTGGTCGCGGGCAGCCCGGTGAGCTCCGACAGCCGCTTGGCCGCCTTGCCGGTGGGCGCGCAGAGGGTGACGGTGCCGCCCATCGCCCTGACGGTCGCCGCGATCACCTTCACCGTGTGGCTCTTGCCGCATCCTGGACCGCCGGTGAGGACCGAGACCGTGCTGGTCAGCGCCATGGTCACGGCCGCCCGCTGGTCGTCGTGGAGCCCGGGGTCGTCGCTGAAGGCGCGCAGCGGCAGCGTCGAGCGGGCGGTGAGGAGCCTGGCCAGCAGCGCAGCCAGCTTGGCCTCGCGGCTGTGGTGCTCCTTGGCGTAGACGACCAGGTCGTCGTCGCCTTCCTCGACGACCACCCTGCGCTCGGCCAGCAGCGCGTCGACCAGCTGGCCGACCAGCTCCTCCTCCAGCTCAAGCCTGGCGGCGGTGCGCGTCACCAGGGCGTGCAGCGGCAGGAAGCAGTGGCCGTCGCGGGCGGCGGCCGCCTCGAGGCCGTCCATGAGCGCCGCCTTGATGCGCTGGGGGCTGCGCTCGGGCACGCCCGACTGCAGGGCTATCTTGTCGGCCGTGGCGAAGGCGATGCCCCTGACCTGGCCGATGAGCCGGTAGGGGTCGGAGGCCAGGATCTCGGCGGAGGAAGGGCCGTAGACCTGGTAGATCTTCGCGGCCAGCAGCGGGCTGACCCCGAAGCCCTGCAGCACCACCATCAGCGCGGCGACCGCCTTCTGGTCGCGCCACGCCTCGACGATCTGGGCCTGGCGGCCAGGGCCGATGTTGATGACCTCGGTGAGCCGCTCGGGCGCGGTGTCGATCACGGTCAGCGTCGCCTCGCCGAAGTGGCCGACGATCGCCTGCGCCAGCCGGGGGCCGATGCCGCAGATCAGGCCCGAGCCGAGATAGAGCTGGATGGCGTGGACCGTGGCGGGCACGACGCGCTCGCAGGCGGTGACCGCGAAACGCTTGCCGTAGGTGGGGTGCTCGGCCCACTCGCCCGTCAGGCGCAGCGTCTCGCCGGGCTGCACGCCGGCGAGCGCCCTGCCCGAGGCGACGAAGCCCGCCATGGACTCGCTGCTCAGGCGGGCGACGGTGTATTCGTCCTCTCTGACGTACACCAGCTGCTCGACGGATGCCTCCACGCAGAGGATCCAATCACGCGGCTGCGACATTCGGTCGTGCTCGGCCGCCGGCCAGTAGTCACGAGCCGGTGCGGGCCGCCCACGGCGAGGGCCGACATATGCTGACGAGGCGCCAGGTTTCCAGCGACTTCACCCTCCGGCGGAGACGCGCTCGGGGCACGCTCGACCGCCCTCCGACCTCCTCGAACGTTACCTCCGTGTTTCCTCCGTATCGTTGACACACCCAAGTGTTAACGATAACAATCAGCCAAACGCCACGCGTTTATGTCTGATTCATCCCCTTCATAAGGAGAGCCACGATGGGACGGACCTGGGGCATTGTCTCCGCACTCGCCCTCGCCGCCACCCTGACGGCGTGCGGCTCCAGCCAGAAGACCGTCGACGCGCAGGCCGCCCCGAGTGGCAGCGCCAGCGGCAACGCGGGAGCCCTCATCGGCGTGACCATGCCGACGAAGTCGTCCGAGCGCTGGATCCACGACGGCGACAACGTCAAGACGCAGCTGGAGAAGCTCGGCTACAAGGTCGACCTGCAGTACGCGGAGAACGACATCCCCACCCAGGCCAACCAGATCGAGAACCAGATCACCAAGGGCGCCAAGCTCCTGATCGTGGCCTCGATCGACGGCACCGCGCTCACCTCGCAGCTCCAGCAGGCCGCGGACAACAAGATCCCGGTCATCGCCTACGACCGGCTGATCCGCAACAGCCCCAACGTCGACTACTACGCCACCTTCGACAACTTCAAGGTCGGCGTGCAGCAGGCGACCTCCCTGATGAAGGGCCTGGAGGCCAAGAAGCCTCCGTACAACGTCGAGTTGTTCGGCGGCTCCCCCGACGACAACAACGCCACCTTCTTCTGGAACGGCGCGATGTCGGTGCTCGAGCCCAAGATCAAGGACGGCACGATCAAGGTCAAGAGCGGCCAGACCGACTTCAAGACCGCCGCCATCCTGCGCTGGGACCCCGCCACCGCGCAGAAGCGCATGGAGGACATCCTCACCAAGACCTACACCGGCGGCGAGAAGGTCGACGGCGTGCTCTCGCCGTACGACGGTCTCTCGATCGGCATCCTGTCGGCGCTCAAGAGCAACGGCTACGGCACCAGCGGCCAGCCGTACCCGATCGTGACCGGTCAGGACGCCGAGCTGGCCTCGGTGAAGTCGATCGTGGCGGGCGAGCAGTACTCCACGATCTTCAAGGACACCCGCAAGCTGGCCGAGACGACCGTGAAGATGGCCGACGCCGTGCTCAAGGGCGGCAAGCCCGAGGTGAACAACACCAAGGACTACGACAACGGCAACAAGGTCGTCCCCTCGTACCTGCTGGACCCGGTGATCGTGGACAAGAGCAACTACGAGCAGGTCATCATCGGCGGCAACTACTACACGGCGGACCAGCTCAAGTGAGCATCCTCCAGATGAGCGGCATCACCAAGACCTTTCCAGGGGTGAAGGCGCTCAAAGACGTCAACCTCACCGTACGGCGTGGCGAGATCCACGCCATCTGCGGCGAGAACGGCGCGGGCAAGTCGACGCTGATGAAGGTGCTGTCGGGCGTCCACCCGCACGGCGACTACGACGGCGAGATCCTCTTCGAAGGGCGGCGCTGCGCCTTCGGCGGCATCCGCGACAGCGAGCGGGCCGGCATCGTCATCATCCACCAGGAGCTGGCGCTCAGCCCTCAGCTGTCGATCGCGGAGAACATCTTCCTCGGCAACGAGCGGGCCAGGCGCGGCCTCATCGACTGGAACCGCACCAACTTCGAGGCGGGCGAGCTGATGAAGCGCGTCGGCCTGCGGGAGAACCCGGTGACGGCGGTGTCGGACATCGGCGTGGGCAAGCAGCAGCTCGTCGAGATCGCCAAGGCGCTGTCGAAGGACGTGAAACTGCTCATTCTGGACGAGCCGACCGCCGCACTGAACGACGACGACTCCGCCCACCTGCTCGACCTGCTGCGCGGGCTGCGGGACGACGGCATCACCTGCGTGATCATCTCCCACAAGCTGAACGAGGTGATCGCGATCGCCGACACCGTCACGATCCTGCGTGACGGCCAGACGATCGAGACGCTGGCCGCGGGCGAGGTCACCGAGGAGCGCATCATCTCCGGGATGGTCGGCAGGGCGCTGGACAACCGCTTCCCTCCCCACGAGCCCTCCATCGGCGAGGAGGTGCTGCGGATCGAGGACTGGACGGTCCACAGTCCCAGCCAGCCGGGCAGGAAGGTGGTCGACGGCGCGACGCTGACACTGCGGCGCGGCGAGATCGTCGGGCTCGCGGGGCTGATGGGCGCGGGCCGTACCGAGCTGGCGATGAGCGTGTTCGGCCGCGCCTACGGCACCGGCATCTCAGGACGGATCCTCAAGAACGGCAAGCCGGTCGAGCTGCGCAGCGTCGAGGACGCGATCAGGCACGGCCTGGCCTACGCCACCGAGGACCGCAAGCGCTACGGGCTCAACCTGATCGACGACATCAAGCGCAACATCTCCGCGGCCGCGCTGAAGGGCGTGTGGGTCGACGAGCGGGAGGAGTACAGGGTCGCCGAGGGCTTCCACCGGAGCATGAACATCAAGGCTCCGGGCGTGTCGAGCGTCGTCGGCAAGCTCAGCGGCGGCAACCAGCAGAAGGTCGTGCTGTCGAAGTGGATTCTGACAGAGCCCGACGTGCTGATCCTCGACGAGCCCACCAGGGGCATCGACGTCGGCGCGAAGTACGAGATCTACACGATCATCAACCGGCTCGCGCGCGAGGGCAGGGCGGTGCTGGTGATCTCGTCGGAGCTGCCCGAGCTGCTGGGCCTGTGCGACCGCATCTACACCCTCTCCGAGGGCCGCATCACCGGAGAGCTGCCCAGGGGTGAAGCCACCCAGGAGAGCCTCATGCACCTCATGACCAAGGGAACCCCTCGATGACCATGACCACTCCGCGCACCGCCGAGACGGGGGTCGAGGCGAAGCGGCCCTTCAGGATCAACCTGCGCTCCAGCGGCATCTACGTGGCCTTCGCGCTGATCGTCGCGCTCTTCTCGGTGCTGACCGACGGCGCCCTGCTCACGCCGCAGAACATCTCCAACATCATCGTCCAGAACTCCTACGTCCTGATCCTGGCGATCGGGATGATCCTGATCATCATCGCGGGGCACATCGACCTGTCGGTCGGCTCGGTGGTGGCGGTCACGGGAGCGCTGTCGGCCGTCCTCATGGTGAACATGGGCCTGCCATGGCCGCTCGCCCTGCTGCTCACGATCCTCGCAGGCGGGCTCATCGGCGCGTGGCAGGGCTTCTGGGTCGCCTACTTCGGCATCCCCGCGTTCATCGTGACGCTGGCCGGCATGCTGCTGTTCCGCGCGCTCACGCTCACCGTGCTGGGCAACCAGGGCATCGGCCCCTTCCCCGACGCGGTCCGCACGCTGGCCAACGGCTTCACCGACGGCTACCTCGGCAACATCGGCCTCGGGCCCCTCGGCGGCGCCGACCTGTTCAGCCTGCTGATCGGTCTGATGGCGATCGCCGGCATGGTCGCGGCCCAGTGGCGCACCCGCTCGGCCCGCAGCGGGTACGGCCAGGCCGTCGACGCCATGCCGCTGTTCGTACTGAAGATGGCCGCGGGCGCCGCGCTCATCCTCTTCCTCGTGGTGCAGCTGGCCAGGTTCAAGAACCTGCCGTGGGTGCTGGTCCTGCTCGCCTTCCTGGTGCTGGGCTACTCCCTGATGGCCAACCGCACGGTCTTCGGCCGCCGCATCTACGCCATCGGCGGCAACCTGCAGGCGGCGGTGCTGTCCGGGGTCAAGGTCAAGCAGGTCGTCTTCTGGATCTTCGTCAACATGGGCGTGCTCTCGGCGATCGCCGGCATCATCTTCGCGGGCAGGCTCAACCAGGCCGGCCCCACGGCGGGGAACAGCTTCGAGCTCGACGCCATCGCCGCTGCCTTCATCGGCGGCGCGGCCGTCCAGGGCGGCGTCGGTAAGGTGGTGGGCGCGATCACCGGCGGCCTCATCATGGCGGTGATCAACAATGGCATGTCCCTGATCGGCTCACCGAGCGAGCGCGTCATGTTGGTGAAGGGAGCCGTCCTGCTGGCCGCCGTCGCCTTCGACGTGTGGACCAAGCGCCGCGCGGGCGTCTCGCGCTGATCTATTCTGGGCAAGCCAGCGAAAGGAGTCATTGTGACCAGGCGTCGCCCCCCAGTGATGTCCGACGTTGCCAAACTCGCTGGAGTGTCGCACCAGACGGTCTCGCGGGTGCTGAACGACCACCCCAACGTGCGCGTCGAGACCCGCGCCAGGGTCATGGCCGCGATCGACGAGCTGGGCTACCGGCGCAACCTCGTCGCCCGCGCCCTGGTCACCAGCCGCTCGAACACCCTCGGCGTGGTCAGCTTCGACACCACCCTGTACGGCCCCGCCAGCACGATCTACGGCATCGAGCAGGCCGCCAGGACCGCCGGCTACTTCGTGAGCATCGTGAGCCTCAAGTCGCTCGACGCCTCCAGCGTGCGCGACGCCATCGAGTACCTCGCCGAGCAGGGCGTCGACGGGGTGGTCGTGGTGGCGCCGCAGCGTTCGGCGGCCCGCGCCCTGGAGACCCTGCCGGTGGGCATGCCCGCGGTGGCCGTCGAGGGCACGCACAGGTCAGAGGTGTCAGCGGTGTGCATCGACCAGATCGAGGGCGCGAGGCTGGCCACCAGGCACCTGCTCGACCTCGGCCACTCCACGGTCTGGCACGTCAGCGGCCCCTCCGACTGGCTGGAGGCCGAGGGCAGGCTCGAGGGCTGGCGCTCGGCGCTGGAGGAGGCGGGCCGTCCCGTGCCCGAGCCGCTGGCGGGCGACTGGAGCCCGCGCGCGGGCTATGCCGCAGGCAAGCGCCTGGCCTCGATGGACGAGGTGACCGCGGTCTTCGCGGCCAACGACCAGATGGCGCTCGGCGTGCTGCGCGCCTTCACCGAGGAAGGGGTGAAGGTTCCCGACGAGATCAGCATCGTGGGCTTCGACGACATCCCCGAGTCGGAGTTCTTCTCACCTCCGCTCACCACGGTCAGGCAGGACTTCGACGCGGTCGGCAGGCACTGCATCGAGGTGCTGCTCAGGCAGATCCAGGCACAGGGCCCCATCTCGACGGAGCGCCTCATCGTGCCGCCCGGCTTCGTGATCAGGGCCAGCACGGCCCCGGCCCCCTAACCCTTCTCTCCCCTCCTTTCGGTCAGCTGCATGGAGCTATATGTGAACGCTAACAACTACGTGGTCGGCGTGGACTTCGGGACGCTCTCGGGACGCGCCGTGGTCGTACGCGTCTCCGACGGCGCCGAGGTGGGCAGCGCCGTGCACGAGTACACCCACGGGGTCATCGAGGAACACCTGCCCGACAGCTCCGTCCGTCTGGGACCCGACTGGGCGCTCCAGTCGCCCCAGGACTGGCTCGACGTGCTGCGCTTCGCCGTTCCCGCGGCGATCTCGGCGGCGGGCGTCTCGCCTTCACAGGTCGTCGGCGTCGGGACCGACTTCACCGCCTGCACCGTGCTGCCCACCACCGCCGACGGCACACCGCTGTGCTTCGAGACGCCTTCGCTGCCGCACGCGTGGCCGAAGCTGTGGAAGCACCACGCCGCCCAGGCGCACGCGGACCGGATCAACGCGCTGGCGGCCTCCCGCGGCGAGTCGTGGCTGCCGAGGTACGGCGGGAAGATCTCCTCGGAGTGGGAGTTCGCCAAGGGGCTGCAGGTCCTGGAGGAGGACCCTTCGATCTACGAGCGGGCGCAGCGGTGGATCGAGGCGGCCGACTGGATCGTCTGGCAGCTGACGGGCGTGGAGACCCGCAACGTCTGCACCGCCGGCTACAAGGGGATCTATCAGGATGGCGGGTACCCGTCGGCGGAGTTCCTGAGCGCGCTGAACCCTGATTTCGCGGACTTCGTCCACAAACTCACCGTGACGGAGCCGTCCACGCCGGGGGCTCCCGTGTTGGCGCCGCTCGGAGGGCTGGCCGGGCGGCTCACCGCGCGGGCGGCCGAGTGGACGGGGCTGCCCGAGGGCATCGCCGTCGCCGTCGGCAACGTCGACGCCCACGTCACGGCGGCCGCCGCCGACGCGGTGCGGCCCGGCCAGATGGTGGCGATCATGGGCACGTCCACCTGCCACGTGATGCCCTCCGACCGGCTGGCCGAGGTGCCGGGCATGTGCGGCGTCGTGCGCGACGGCATCGTGCCCGGCCTCTGGGGTTACGAGGCGGGCCAGTCAGGCGTGGGCGACATCTTCGCCTGGTTCGTCGACAACGCCGTGCCCTCCTCCTACGCGCAGGAGGCGCAGGCGCGCGGCCTGTCGATCCATGAGCACCTGACCGGGCTGGCCGCCGCCCAGGCGGTCGGCGAGCACGGGCTGCTCGCCCTCGACTGGCACAACGGCAACCGCTCCATCCTCGTCGACCACCACCTCTCCGGTGTGATCGTCGGGCAGACCCTCGCCACCAGGCCGGAGGACGTCTACCGGGCGCTCATCGAGGCGACGGCCTTCGGCGCCCGCCTCATCGTCGAGACCTTCGAGAGCTCGGGCGTGCCCGTGGAGGAGTTCGTGGTCGCGGGCGGCCTGCTGAAGAACCGCTTCCTCATGCAGGTCTACGCCGACGTGCTGCGCCGTCCGCTGTCGGTGATCGGCTCCGAGCAGGGGCCCGCCCTCGGCTCGGCCGTCCACGCCGCCGTGGCCGCGGGGGCGTACGAGGACATCGAGCAGGCGTCAGCCGCGATGGGCAAGCGCACCGTGGCCGCGTACGTGCCCGACGACAAGGCGGCCGACGCCTACGACCTTCTGTACGCCGAATACCGCAGACTGCACGACCTCTTCGCCGACGGCGGCATCCTGCACACCCTCCGCCGTCTGCGAAACGCCGCCACCGGGCCGGGACGGCCCTCGATCCAGGGAAGCGAGGCAGGAGCATGAGGGAGATCGTCTGTGAGCTGCACGCCGAGCTGGTCCGCAACAACCTCGTCGCCTGGACCGCCGGCAACGTCTCCGGCCGCGTCCCCGGCGAGGACCTGTTCGTCATCAAGCCCTCAGGGGTCTCCTACGACGAGCTGACCCCCGCCGCCATGGTCGTCTGCGATCTCGACGGCAACCTGGTCGAGGGCGAGCACGCCCCCTCCAGCGACACCGCCGCCCACGCCTACGTCTACCGCCACATGCCCGAGGTCGGCGGGGTGGTCCACACCCACTCCACCTACGCCTCCGCCTGGGCCTCGCGCAACGAGGCGATCCCCTGCGTGCTGACGGCCATGGCCGACGAGTTCGGCGGCGAGATCCCGATCGGCCCCTTCGCGCTGATCGGCGACGACTCCATCGGGCAGGGCATCGTGCGCACGCTCAAGGACCACCGCTCGCCCGCCGTCCTCATGCGCAACCACGGCGTGTTCACCATCGGCAAGGACCCCAGGGCGGCCGTCAAGGCCGCGGTGATGTGCGAGGACGTGGCCCGCACCGTGCACATCGCCCGCCAGCTGGGCGACCCGCTGCCCATCCCGCAGGCCGACATCGACCGTTTGTACGACCGCTACCAGAACGTCTATGGACAGAGGAGCCCCCGTTGAGCATCTGGTTTCTGACCGGCAGCCAAGGGTTGTACGGCGAGGACACCCTGCGTCAGGTGGCCGAGCAGTCCAGGCAGATCGCCGCGCAGCTGCCCGTCGAGGTGGAGTGGAAGCCGGTCCTGACCGACGCGGCCGCCATCAGGCGGGTGATGCTGGAGGCCAACGCCGACGACGACTGCGCGGGCGTGATCGCGTGGATGCACACCTTCTCCCCCGCCAAGATGTGGATCGCCGGGCTGGACGCGCTGCGCAAGCCCTTGCTGCACCTGCACACGCAGGCCAACGTGGCGCTGCCGTGGAGCTCCATCGACATGGACTTCATGAACCTCAACCAGGCCGCGCACGGCGACAGGGAGTTCGGCTTCATCCAGACCAGGCTGGGCGTCCCGCGCAAGACGGTGGCGGGGCACGTGAGCGATCCGGCGGTGGCCGCCCGCATCGTGGCCTGGAGCCGGGCGGCGACCGGCCTGCGTGAGCTGCGCACGCTCAAGCTTGCCCGGTTCGGCGACAACATGCGCGACGTCGCCGTCACCGAGGGCGACAAGGTGGAGGCGCAGCTACGCTTCGGCGTGTCCGTCAACACCTACGGGGTCAACGAGCTCGTGGAGGCCGTGGACGCCGCCGCGGAGAGCGACGTCAACGCCCGGGTCCTGGAATACCAGGACCTGTACAAGATCGCTCCTTCGCTTCTCGGCGAGCGGCACGAGTCGCTGCGCTACGCGGCCCGTATCGAGCTCGGCCTGCGGCACTTCCTGGAGGCGGGCGGGTTCAGGGCGTTCACCACGAACTTCGAGGATCTCGGCGGGCTGCGCCAGCTGCCGGGCCTCGCCGTCCAGCGGTTGATGGCCGACGGGTACGGCTTCGGCGGCGAGGGCGACTGGAAGACCTCCGTGCTGCTGCGCACCATGAAGGCGATGGCCCCCGACGGGGGCACCTCCTTCATGGAGGACTACACCTACCACCTGACCCCCGGCGAGGAGCTCATCCTCGGCGCGCACATGCTCGAGGTCTGCCCCTCGATCGCCTCGGGCACCCCGTCGTGCGAGATCCACCCGCTGTCCATCGGCGGCAGGGAGGACCCCGTCCGCCTGGTCTTCGACGCCACGCCTGGCCCCGGCCTCGTGGTCGGGCTCGCCGACCTGGGCGACCGCTTCAGGCTGGTGGCCAACGAGATCGACCTGGCCGCCCCGCTGGAGCCGCTGCCGTCGCTGCCGGTGGCGCGCGCGGTCTGGCAGCCGAGGCCGAACCTGCGCACCTCGGCCGAGGCGTGGCTGACGGCGGGCGCCCCGCACCACACGGTGCTGTCCACGGCGGTCGGCGTGGAGGAGCTGAACGACCTGGCCGACATGCTGGAGGTGGAGCTGGTGGTGATCGACGCCGACACCACGATGCGGCAGTTCACCAAGGAACTGCGCTGGAACCAGGCCTACTACCGGCTCGCCAGGGGGCTGTGAGCGGGGGGCGCTGAGATCGCCTGACGCGCGAGCCGGCAGGACCGGCCGGACGACGGCCACGGCCTCGTCCGGCCGGTCGGGTTCTCACGCCGCCGAAGCGGCGCGCACCAGCCGGAGCTGGCCGATCTCGGCGGCGTTCTTCATCAGCTCGGCGTTCACCCAGGCGAGCATGTGGGCCACGGTCATGCCGGGATCGGCGGGCCAGGGGAAGGGCGCGACGGCGTCCAGGTCGGTGTCGCTGAGCCTGTCCAGCACCGCCAGCCACTCTTCGCGCAGGCCGCGCAGCCACGCCACGGCCGCCTCGCCGTCGCCCGGCCAGGTGATCTCGACGCGCTCGCGCGGCGTGCGGCCCCGCGCGTGGTCGATGGTGACGCTCCACCACCAGCCGATGTGCCAGCTGAGCCAGCCGACGGTGGGGACGGGGACGGGGTCGAGCTCGGCTTCGTCCCAGTCGGGCAGCCACGCTCCTTCGCCGCCCGGCCGTACCGTCCAGTGGTGTGGGGCGGGCTCCCACAGGAAGTCCTCGGGCTTCAGCTGCTCGAGATGGAGCTCGAACAGCGACCAGGTCAGGTCGAACTGCCAGCGCAGCAGATCACGTCGGGAAACAGACACCGGCCGATCCTGGCACATCGCCCGCCTCCCCCCGAAGTGGTTTTCGACCGGCCACGCGCCGGACGGCACGGCCGCCGCCCGAACGCACCACCGCGCCCGACCCGGAGATCAACGGTCAGCAGGGGAAGAGCAGGACGCCGCTCGGCCGCAGGTCGAGGACCCTGTCCAGCCCGCGTTCGGCCAGCAGCGCGCGCACGGGCGCGTCCACCCCCGTGACGCTCATCCAGCCGCCGGTGTCGCGGGCGTACCTGTCGGCCGCCATGAGCACGGAGAGGGCGAAGGAGTCGATCGAGCGCAGGCCGGTGAGGTCGACGTCCACCCTCGGCGGCTGGTGCGCGGCCAGCGCCCTGGCCAGCAAGGCCTGCAGCAGCGGCTCGACGGTCAGGTCGATGTCGCCCGCCAGCCCGACGGTGGCCACTTCGTCGCTCGTCATCGCGTTGAGGACGAATGTGGCTGGCATGTGCCGTCCCTCCGGTAGCTGTGGATTGCCGGGGAAGTCCCGCGTCCTGAGCGCTCGGTCCCCTCAATCCTTGCACACTGCAAAGAAGGAGGGTCTCCGGGGAGAAGCGTGTAGAAACCATGTCCATGGGCGAGCAAGAGGATCTGTCCGCGGTCACCTCCGCGGTGCTGACCGGTTCGCGGCTGCTGGTCGCCATAGCCGCCAGGTCGCTGACGGCGGTCGAGGACAGGATCACGCTGCCCCAGTTCCGCATGCTGGTCGTGCTGGCGGGCAAGGGCCAGACCAAGCTGGTCACCCTGGCCGAACGGCTCGACGTCAACCCCTCCACCGCGATGCGCATGGCCGACCGCCTGGCGTCTTCGGGCTTCATCGTGCGGGAGGTCAACCCCAGGAACAGGAGGGAGACGCTGATCAGCCTCACCACCGACGGCCTGCGCATCGTGGAGGGGGTCACGGGACGGCGCCGCGACGAGATCGCCGCCATCGTCTCGCGCCTGTCGGCCGACCAGCGCCTCGCGCTGGTCTCGGCGATGGCCGCCTTCACCGAGGCGGGTGGCGAGCCGCCCGCCAGCGCCTCCCATCCGCTGGGCTGGCCCGAGGCGTGAACAACATCGTTGCGCTCACCGTTGCACGGTGCGAGAGTAACGCCACGAGTTCGTCCAATCCTGGCCGAAAGCGAGCATGAAGCCTTCCAACCAGCGGCGAGTCGTCGCCCTGCCGTACCTGATGATGGCCGTGGTGGCCGCGCTCGACCTGCTGTCGGGGCCCGAGGTCGGCTTCCTTCCCCTGGTGGCGCTGGGGCCCGCGTTCGCCAGCCTGGCCGGCGGTGTACGGCGGACGGTGCTGATCGGGCTCGTCGCCCTGATGCTCTGCGTCCTGCTGTCCGCCTACAACAACGTGCTGGGGACCACCCGCGGCTTCACCAGCCTGGCCAGCATCCTCGGCGTCACGGCGGCGGGCATGGTGGCCGCGGCCGGCCGTCAGCGCCGAGAGAAGGAGCTGGCCGACGTCCGCTCGATCGCCGAGGTGGCCCAGCGGGTGCTGCTGCGCCCCGTGCCGCGCAGGGCGGGGCATCTGCGGGCGGCGGTCTCCTACACCTCCGCCGTGGCCGAGGCGCGCATCGGCGGCGACCTCTACGAGGTGGTCACCGCGCCCGGCGGGGCCAGGGTGATCGTCGGCGACGTCCAGGGCAAGGGCCTGGAGGCGGTCGAGACCGCCGCGGTCGTGCTGGGTGCCTTCCGCGAGGCCGCGCACGACGAGGCCGACCTGGCGGGGGTCAGCTCTCGCCTGGAGAAGGCGCTCAACAGGCACCTGTCGGGCGAGGAGTTCGTCACCGCCGTGCTCGCCGAGATCAACCCCGACCGCACCGTCACGCTGCTGAACTACGGCCATCCCGCCCCTCTGCTGGTGCGGGCGGACGGCAGTGCGCTCTTCGTCGAGCCCGCCGAGCCCGTCCCGCCGCTGGGGCTGGCCTCGCTCGGCCCCGAGGGACCCGTCAGTCACCGGGTGACGCTGGCCCCCGGCGACCAGATGCTGCTCTACACCGACGGCGTCACCGAGGCCCGCGACAGGCGCGGCGCGTTCTATCCCCTCGCCGACCGCGTCTCCCTGCTCAGGGAGGACGACCCCGAGGCCGCGCTCGAGGCGCTCAGACGCGACCTCGTCACCCACGTCGACGGCCCCCTGCACGACGACGCCGCCATGCTTCTCCTGCGCTACCTGGGCTGACCGTGGAAGCCCAGATGAAGATCGATGTCTCTCGGGTACGGCTGGGCCGCGACGAGTACCGCGTCCTGCGCCCCGCCGTGCCGCCGAGACACGCCTTCCTCCACGACGACGGCTGGGCGCTGTCGATGCACGTCGACCGCGCCGCCTCCCGCGCGCTGGCCGACCTATGGGCGCTCGCCACCCGCTCCAGGCGCTCCCTCGTCCACCTGCCGCTGCGGGGCAACGTCGCGCCCGAAGGCGTCGAGGCGGCCGAGCCGCTCGACCTGGTCCTGCTGCACCACGCGGCGCAGTTCCCGCTCTCGCGGTGGCCCGCCGTCCGGGCGAGGCTGGGAAAGGGACGGCCGCAGACCGCCCGGCCCGCGCCCCTGCCCGCGAGTGCCGACTACCGCCGTCTCCATCATCGCGAGTACCGCGACCTGCTGCGCTTCGATGTCGCCGCCCGCACGCTGTTCGTCACGGGAGGGCCCGAGTCGTTCGTGAGGGAGGGCGCGCGGCTGCGCTCGCTCGTGACCGACGGACCTTCGCGGTCGCTCGACGCCCACTTCTGCGTGGAGCTCGACGCGGGACGGGCGAGCCGTACCTGCTCGGGGCGCCTCCACATCGAGTACGTCAGTGCTGCGACCCTGCGCCGCAACTGGACCTGATCACCAGCTCCACCCGCAGGGTGAGGTGACGGGGCTCGGTCCGCTCCCCCCTCGCGGCCCTGGCGCCCGGCTCCCGCATGGGCCGGCGGACCGTGGTCTACCCGGAGATCAGCAGGCCGTCCACCCTTCCGGCCAGGTCCTTGACCAGGTCGGCGACGTTGCCCACCGAACGGCCGAGCTCGGAGGCGGTCTTCTTCATACCCCAGCACCTCGGTGAAACATGGCCCACCAGGTCGGGAAGATGACGCCGTTGGCCGCGTGACGCCCCTGCGCCAGGTCACGCCGAGGCGGCTCGGGGTGAAGCGGAGCTCCTCCACCGGCCCCGTTGTATGAGCGCTTCCAGCCCGGCATGCTGCCAGATCCCCGACGCGCCACAACGTGACCGTCGACATGTCGGGCGGGCGGGCCGCGTCAGGGCTCGCCGTTCGCGCCGGTGGTGACGGCGGAGGTCAGGGCGGCTGCCCACGGGGGGTTGGCGCCCGCCACCGTGCACGTCAGCGCGGCGACACGGACGGCGAAGGCCAGGGCGTCGTCGCAGCTCGGCCGTCCCGAGCGTGGCGAGCCGCCCGCCCAGGCGTCCCAGCGAGTCAAGCCTGTGCAGCAGGCCCGCGGTGAAGGCGTCACCGGCGCCCACCGTGTCGGCCACCTCCACCACGGGGGCCGCGACGTCCATCCGCTCGCCGTCCAGTGAGGCGGTCTTACGCCGTCCGCGCCCCTGGTCACCGGCACCAGCCTGACGCCCGCGGCGTGCAGGCCGGCGCAGAAGCCGTCCAGGGAGGCGAGATGGGCCAGGTCCTCCTCGCTCACCTTGGCGATGTCGGCCAGGGCCGCCCAACGGGGCATCGCCGCCCGGTAGACGCCCGGATCGACCAGGAGCGGACGGATGTTCGGATCCATCGAGATGGTCGCCGAGGGGCGGGCGCGGGCGAGGAACTCCTCGAAGCCCCGATGTCGGTGCCCGTCCCCGCCACCGCAGAGGACGGCCGGCGCCTGCTCGGCCGGCGACGCCGCCGCGGGTCTGGCCACGCTGCGCCTGCTGGAGGAGGACTCGCCCGTCTCGGAGGTGTGCTGCGCGCCATGCGGGCCGTTCAACCTGCTGGCCGCGATGGCCCTGTGGGTGGGGCTGGCGATCGACCCGGCCGAACTGCGGAGCGAGGTGCTCGTGGTCAGGACGGTCCGCTGACGGGGCGCGGCCGCGACTATCGTGAGGTGCATGGGGACCGTGCTGGGGATCGTCGTCGGGCTCGTCGCCGCATGGCTGCTGCTCGTGGCCGCCCTCGCCCTGGCCGCGCCCAGGCACGGGCTGCTGCGTGAGGCGTTGCGGATCCTGCCCGACCTGATCCGGCTGCTGCGAGACCTGGCCGCCGACCCCGGCCTGCCGCGCGGCGTGCGGGTGTGGCTCGGCCTGCTGCTGGCCTACCTGGCCATGCCCTTCGACCTGATCCCTGACTTCGTCCCCGTGCTCGGCTACGCCGACGACGCCATCGTGGTGACGCTGGTGCTGCGCGCGGTGGTGCGGCGCGCGGGGCTGCCTGCCGTACGGGCCAGGTGGCGGGGCACCCCCGAGGGCTTCGCCGCCCTCTGCCGGCTGACGGGTCTCACGCTCTGATCGGCCGCCTTCGGGGTTTCTGTCCCTGAGGCGGCTCCTGTCTGAGAGGGTGCTTTGCGAGGGCAGCTTCAATACCTGTGCTCGCTCCGGTAAGGATCTTCGATAAATAGCCTTCAGCCTGGCACATGACGCGCGGGGGGCTACGGTGACGGTACGACTCGAGTGGCCACCACAACGTCGTGCAAGGCGGCCCGGTCGCGGCGCACCAGCAGTAGCGCGATCGATACCCCGACCAAGGCGTACGCCGCAACCAGCAGGGGCATGGCGGCGATTGCTTCGTGGCCGCCTGCCAGCCGGGACACCGCCATATGACCGCACTGCCACGGGAGCAACTTCACGGCATTGCGTGCCACAATCTGTGCCGCACTGGGCCGCTTCCCTCTGGTGGTGGCTACAACAAGCCCTGCTCGTCGCTTGCCCCAAGTGGCCTGGCGCCGCCCTGCCTCGCCAATGGTCAGATACGCTCCGGCAGGCAGCACGGTCAGCACAGAGATCAGCAGATCGTTGCTCACCATGCTGAGCCCATCAAACAACCGTACTCCCGCGAGATGCAGCGGGACGAACACCACGGCCAGCAGGGCCAGCCAGGCGACGATCACGAGATAGTCCCAGCCGACCGCCACCAGTCTCGGACGTAACGCCGCCCGACCAACCTGCGTCTTCCCCAACTCTTTCAGAATTCGTTGCCTCCTCGACCAGCACGATGATTCCACCTACGTTCGTTACGTTCGCCCAGCATTGTCAATGTTCACTCATAGCGGTCAATGCAACACCCCGCCGCCGAACGTGAACCCGGCTACAGAAATCCCGAGCGAAACACAGGAACCAAAGCCTCATACCCTCGCAAAACACCCTCTGAGTGGGAGCTTGATCCCGTGAGATGATCTATCGCCCGATAGGCCCATCCACTCGAGTGCCTTTTTTCTGCCCTTTCGGCGGATATCCGCGCGGCGGCGTTCGACGAGCAGGCCGCAGAGCGCCGGTCTTCGCCGTCCATGGTCGGACGTAGTCTCGTTCGGTGCGACTACGTCCGGAGTTGGCGCGGCGGCCCTGGCCGTCGATGAACCACCGAGAGGTCACGGCCGAGCTGGTGCTGGAGGGATGGGTCCCCTGCGGCCTCGGCGACTGGGCCATGGCGCTGCGCTCCCCCGACGGCTCCATGGCCGCCAGAGTGTGCCCCTTCGACCCGGCCTACGCCGCCTTCACCGAGCTGTGCAGGCGCCTTCCGGACAATCCCTACCTGCCGCGCGTCGTCCTCGACACGCCGCTGGAGGGCGGCGGCACGCTGGCCGTCCTGGAGTTCCTCGCCCCGCTGGAGCAGGCGCGGGCGGAGGAGGTCGCGCGCCAGTGGCGCGAGGGGGGCGGCGAGGCCGCGCTGGCCGAGGTTCGGCGGGCCGCCGCCGAGGTGGACGCCGAGTGCCGCGCCACCGTGCCCTGGTGGGACGGCGTCGACCTCAACCCCGGCAACGTGCGGAGGGCGCTGGACGGCAGGATCGTGCTCATCGACGTGTTCTGCATGGACGGCGCCGCCCTCTACGCCCAGATCCTCGAGGACGCCGCCGTCGTCAGCGACCGGATCTCCGGCACCAGGTACGTGCTGGACATCCCCTACATCGCCCGCGAGAGCACGCCGGAGGAGATCCAGGCCCTCCGCGACGCGCTCACAGCGAGCCGTTCTCCCACGGCCCGGTGATCGCGAAGGTGATGCCCGGCGTCTGGATGTTGGCGAACAGCCAGCCGCCGTCCTTGCTGTCGAAGGTGGATCCGCACCACTCCGAGCCCGTGTAGTCGCCAGGGGCGACCGACTTGCCCCGCACCCCTCCGGCGGGGATGACCACCGCGTTCTCCGCGAAGGGGAAGATCTCCCCGTCCGTGGTGAGGCCGTGCAGGTACTCCACGCCCGAGCCGTCCTCGCACAGCACGATGCCGCCACGGGGGCTGACGCAGATGTTGTCCGGGTTGTTCAGCACGGTCGCGCTCGGCGAGGCGAACAGCACCCGCATCGTGTCGGCCGCGAGGTCGTACTCGAAGACCTGGCCCTGCCCGGTGGGGCCGCCGCTGGTGCTGACGATGTAGATCTTGCCCTCGTGGTACCAGGCGCCCTCGAGGCGGCGGAAGGACGCGCCGCCCTTGGCGATGCCCTGCTGAACGACGCTGGTCTCGCCCGGGCCTGGATCGGGCTCGTCGATCACGACCCAGTCGATCTCGGGGTAGACGGTGCCGGTGCCGTCGGCGTAGGTCGTGTAGGCGCCGCCGCCGATCTTCATCATCTCCAGGAGGCCGCCCTGGGCGAGGTCGCCGCGCACGGTGGGGCGGAACCTGTACAGACCGCTCGGCGTGGCGTCCTCGGTCTCGTACACGTAGCCGGTGGCGGGGTCCACGGCGACGGCCTCGTGCGAGAACCTGCCCATCTCCCTGTACGGCCTGGCGTCGCCGATCCCGTCGTGGGGGACCTCGAAGACGTAGCCGTGCCGTACCGAGCCGTTGATCTCGGTCGTCTCCTCGCACGACAGCCAGCTGCCCCACGGCGTCGGACCGCCCGCGCAGTTGCGGATGGTCCCGGAGAGGCTGGCGTAGCTGTGGACGAACTCGCCCCTGCGGGTGTCGAAGACCAGCGTGGTCGTGCCGCCGCCGGCGGCCGGGTTGTAGGCGGGCTCGACGAACGCGCCGGAGTAGGCGCTCACCTCGTGGTTGCGGACCAGCGCCGTCCAGTGGCCCTTGCCCGAGCCCTTGATCTGGCTCTTCAGCTTGCCGCTCGGCTGGAAGGCGGCCATGCCGTCGTGCATGGAGGGGGTGGGCCGCCCGTCGGACATCAGATCGCCGGTCCAGCCGTGCGTCAGGTACTCGAAGCCGCGGGGCAGCTTGAGCAGTTCGAGGCCGGTGGTGTGGTCCTTCACCGGCGACAGCGGACCGTAGTCGGGGCTGAAGGCGCGCTTCACCATGGTCGAGGCGTCGGCCGTACGTGCGGACAACGCCGCCAGCGGGCCGCCCGCCACCATGCCGATCGCGGCGGCGCGGAGGAAGCCGCGCCGGTCGATGTGTGTCATGTGACGTACCTTCCAGCCTCCCGCTGGCCGTACGGCAAAGCGGGAATGTCGGCCGCACGACCGCACGATGGCCCGTTGACCTCTCCGGCGGGCCATCCTACGGTCAAGTTCTAGAACGTCGTTCTACGGAGGAGAGCCGCATGGCCCTGGACGAAGCGACGACCGCCCTGCTGACCCAGATGGCGCAGGCCGAGGTACCGCCCCTGGAGCAGATGACGCCCCAGCAGGCCCGCGCCTTCTCCAAGGCGATGGCCGCCGAGAGCGCGGAGACCGGCCCCGAGATGTTCACGACGAGCGAGAGCGACGCGTCCGGCGTTCCCGTCAGGGTTCTGGTGCCCGGCGAGACGCCGCGCGCGGTCATCGTCTACTACCACGGCGGCGGCTGGGTGCTCGGCGACATCGACCAGTACGACGCCGTCGGCAGGCGGCTCGCGGCGCGCACCGGCTGCGCGGTCGTGCTGGTCGGCTACCGCAAGGCCCCCGAGCATCCGTACCCCGCCGCCGTCGAGGACTCGTGGGCGGCCCTGCGGTGGACGGCCGGCCACCTCGAGGAGATCGCGGGCGCGCCCGTCCCGCTGATCGTGGCCGGGGACAGCGCGGGCGGCAACCTGGCGGCGATCATGGCGAGGCGAGCCCGCGACCACGGGGGGCCTTCGCTCGCGCTGCAGATCCTCATCTATCCGGTGACCGACTGCGACCTCGAGACCGCCTCCTACCGCGACCCCGCCAACCAGCTCATGCTGACGAGGGAGGGAATGGCCTGGTTCTGGAACCACTACCTGCCCGATCTGCCCTCACGCGAGGACGCGGACGCCTCTCCGCTGCGCGCCAAGGACCTGTCGGGGCTCGCTCCCGCGGTCGTGCTCACCGCCGAGCACGACGTGCTGCTCGACGAGGGCGAGTCCTACGCCGAGCGGCTGCGGGAGGCCGGCGTGCCGGTCTCGTCGCGCCGATTCGACGGCCAGATGCACGGCTTCTTCACCATGATCGGGTTACTGCCCGGCAGCGGCGCGGCCTTCGACCACCTCGCCGAGAGCGTCGACCGGCATGTATGACGCGATCATCGTCGGCGCGGGCCTGTCCGGGCTGTACGCGCTGCACCGGCTGCGCGGCCTCGGCCTGCGGGTGAAGGTCTTCGAGGCGGCCGAAGGCGTCGGCGGCACGTGGCACTGGAACCGCTACCCGGGCGCCCGCTGCGACGTCGAGAGCGTCGACTACTCCTACTCCTTCTCCCCTGAGCTGGAGCAGGAGTGGGACTGGACGGAGAAGTATCCCGGTCAGCCCGAGATCCTTGCCTACCTCGAGCACGTCGCCGACCGCTTCGACCTGCGCCGTGACATCCTGCTCGGCACGCGCGTGGTCGCCGCCCGCTTCGACGGCGGCTGGCACGTCACGACGGAGACGGGCGAGCGGGTCGGCGCGCGCTATCTCGTGATGGCGACGGGCTGCCTGTCGGTGCCCAAGCCCGTCGAGGTCGACGGCCTGGCGAGCTTCCGCGGCGAATGGCACCACACCGGCCGCTGGCCGCACGAGGGCGTCGACCTCACCGGCAGGCGGGTCGGCGTGGTCGGCACCGGCTCCTCGGGCATCCAGGCGATCCCGGTCATCGCCGAGCAGGCCGGACACCTGACGGTCTTCCAGCGCACGCCCAACTTCAGCCTGCCCGCCTACAACGGGCCCCTCGCGCCGGAGACGCGGCGCGCGGTGAAGGCCGCGTACGGCCTGCGCCGCAGCCTGGCCAGGCAGACGCACTCCGGCATCCCCGCCGAGCCTGCCGTCCAGTCGGCGCTCGAGGTCGGTCACGAGGAACGGCTGGCCCGCTACCAGGCGGGGTGGGAGCGCGGCTCGCTGGTGGGCATCCTCGGCGCCTACACCGACCTGCTCATCGACAGGGCCGCCAACGACACCGCCGCGGAGTTCGTCCGATCGAAGATCCGCGAGCTGGTCGAGGACCCGGCCGACGCCGAGTCGCTCTCGCCGAGGGACCACCCGTTCGGCGCCAAGCGGCCCTGCCTCGACTCCGGCTACTTCGAGACCTTCAACCGCGACGACGTCACCCTCGTCGACGTGCGTGAGGACCCGATCGCCGAGATCACCGCCACGGGCCTCAGAACGACGGGCGGCTCCGAGTACGAGCTCGACACCCTCGTCTTCGCCACCGGCTTCGACGCGATGACGGGCGCGCTGACCGCCGTCGACATCCGCGGCGCGCACGGCAGGTCGCTGCGGGAGACCTGGGAGGCGGGCCCGCGTACCTACCTCGGGCTCGCCGCCGCGGGCTTCCCCAACCTGTTCACCGTCACGGGGCCTGGCAGCCCTTCGGTGCTCAGCAACATGGTCGTCTCCATCGAGCAGCACGTCGACTGGATCGCCGACTGCCTGGCCTTCCTCGAGGGCCGCACCATCGAGGCCACGGCGGCGGCGCAGGAGGCCTGGACGGCGCACGTGCGCGAGGTCGGCGCGGCCACCCTCTATCCGGCCGCCGACTCGTGGTACATGGGCGCCAACGTGCCGGGCAAGCCGCGCGTGTTCATGCCGTACGCCGGAGGGGTGGCCCTCTACCGCCGGCTCTGCGACGAGGTGGCGGCCAAGGGCTACGAGGGGTTCGCGATCACCGGGTGAGGACCGGTCAGCCGAAGTTCACCGCGAGGGCGTGGGCGGGCTCGACCAGGAACACCACCCGCTCCTCACCCCTCGGGTACGGCTCGCCGGTGTACTTGCGGGAGATCCTGTCGATGATCTCCCAGGCCGCCTCGCCGTCGAGGAGCTCGACGGTGCCGCGCACGGTGGCCATCGTGAACGGGTTGTCGTGGGCGGTGATGGACAGCGCCACCCGTGGGTCTCGCGCGAGGTTACGCGCCTTGCGCGAGCCAGGCCCGGTGAGAAAGGCGATCCTGTCGCCCTCGACGCCGACCCACAGCGGCACGCTGTGCGGCGAGCCGTCAGGCCCCACCGTGGCGACGTGCGCGTAGTTGGGGCCTTCGAAGAGCGCGCGAACGTCAGGGGACAGCATCTGTTTCCTCCACGTGGTCGGCGACGGCATCTGGCATCCTCCCGAGTGGACGCCTGCCGTTCAAGCAGGCGCCGCCGGGGGAGCTAACGGCTGAGGCCCTCGCGGATGGAGGTCAGGACGGCGGTCGCCTGGGGAAGGGCGCCCGCCTCCTCCCAGAGGTCACGCCACTCCGACCTCTCGGCCGCCACACGGTCGAGCGCTCGCAGCGCCAGCGCCGCCAGGGCGGAGTCGGAGGGGAGCTCCACCCCGCCGCCCTTCACCAGGAAGCTCGGCGCGTAGGCCGAGGTGATCGGCTGCCCTCCGCGCTGCGCCGCGACGATGGCCGCAGCCGCGATCGCGCTGTTGGCGTCGTCGCCGTCGAGATAGTCGTCGCTGCCGGCCGCCGTGGCCAGCGCCTGCCTGATCAGTTCCACGCGCCGCTCGGCGGAGGCGTCGTTGAGTGCGCCGCACCAGTCGGCGGCGCTGTCGTTGTCGAAAGGACCCACATCCCATGTACCCATGGGGCATTCCTATCGGAGACCACCGACAATCGGCACCGCGCCGAGATCGTCGTAAACTCCCGGATCGTGGACTGGATCGAGCGGATCGCAGGCATCAGACGCTGGACCAGAGGCGGCGAACGCGCACCGCACAAGCCGCTCCTTCTCCTCTACGTCCTGGGCCGCTTCCAGCAGGACGGCAACAGGCCGATCCCCTTCAGCGCCGCCGAGGCCGAGCTGAGGAAACTGCTCAAGGAGTACGGCCCGCCACGCGACACCAGCCCCGGGTACCCGTTCCACCACCTGACCAGCGACGGCCTCTGGCTGGTCGACACCGAGGACGGCCCCGGCAGCCCCGGCCCCGAGCTCGGCCGCCTGCGGGCCAGCGGGGCCAGCGGGCGGCTCCACCCGGACCTGGCTCGCGCGATGTCCGAGGAACCCGGCCTCGTGGCGAGGATCGCCCGTTTCCTGCTCGACGCCAACTTCGCCCCTTCCCTGCACGCCGACCTCTGCCTGCTCACCGGCCTCGACCTGGAGACCCTGGAGACCGGCGGCCAGACCAGAACGAGCGCCACCGCGCGCAGGGATCGCGCCTTCCGCGAGCGCGTGCTCATGGCCTACGAGTACCGCTGCGCCTTCTGCGCCTACGACGGCTGGCTGGACGGCTCGGCGGTCGGCCTGGACGCGGCGCACGTTCGCTGGTGGGCTTTCGACGGCCCCGACGATCTGGGCAACGGCCTGTGCCTGTGCGCCATCCACCACAAACTGTTCGACAAGGGCGTCCTCGGGCTGAGCCACGAGCGTACGGTGACCGTCTCGGCCAGGTTCGTCGGACGCTCGGCGGCGGCACGTGAGCTGGTGCTGTCCCTGGCGGGACGTCCCGCGCAGGATCCGCAGGCGGGTCTCGACGCGGTCGAGCCCCGCCATATCGCCTGGCATGGCCGTCAGGTCTTCCGCACCCCCGCCCGTCTCCCCTGACCGTGCGCGCCGCGCCGGATGGGCGCACAATGAGGCGGATGCACGACGTTCTCCTCATCAGCGGGCAGGGCGCGGTCGCGGTGGCGCGCGAGGTCTCCCGGCTGCTGCGGGACGCCGGGGTGGCGCACGCGCTGCTCGAAGGCGACTCCCCCGCCGACCCGAGCCACAGGCGGTCGGTCCGCGCCGACGTCTCGCCGGGCGGCGCCGTCACCGCCGTCCTGCTGGAGGGCGGCCGCCGCCTCAGCCTCCCCACTACCACCGGCGACGCCGCCGAGATCGCCGACCTCACCGGCTGGATCGAGCGGCCCCTCCAGGGAGGCGGGGTCAACCAGGTGGTCAGAGCGGGCGCCACCGTCAGGCGGCCCGCGGGCCCGTGGACCCCCGCCGTCCACCGCCTGCTCGCCCACGTCGCCGCCGCCGGGTTCCGCGGCGCGCCCCGCGCGCACGGGCTGGACGCCGAGGGCAGGGAGGTCCTCGACTTCGTCCAGGGAGAGGTGGCCCACTACCCGCTGCCCGACCACGCCTGGAGCGACGCCACCCTGCGGGAGGTCGGCAGGCTGCTACGCGCCTACCACGACGCCACGGCCGGCTGCCCCGCCGAAGGCCCCTGGTATCTGCCCGCCCGCGAGCCCGCCGAGGTCATCTGCCACGGCGACGTCGCGCCGTACAACACCGTCTTCCGCGACGGGCTGCCCGTGGCGTTCATCGACTTCGACACCGCCCACCCCGGGCCGCGCCTGTCGGACGTCGCCTACGCCGCCTACCGGTTCGTCCCGCTCAGCGCCCTGGGAAACGGCGAGGCCGTCCTGACCGTCGCCGAGCAGGCACGGCGACTGCGCCTGTTCTGCGACGCGTACGGCCTGCCGCCCGCCGAGAGAGCGGCGCTACCCGCCATGGTGCGCGAGCGCCTGCACGCCCTGGTCGACCTCATGCGCACCCAGGCCGCCGCGGGCAACGCCGCCTTCGCCCAGCACCTGTCCGAAGGCCACCACACCCTCTACCTCACCGACGCCACCCACGTCACCACCCACGCGACCTCCCTGGTGTAGGGGCCCTCAGGGGGTCAGCGGTGGTGCCTTTCGGGTGGAGCCGCGGTAGGAGGCGGGGTCGTAGCGGCGTTCGTTCTCGTCCAGCTTGGCGTTGGCGGCCTCTGACAGGTCGATGCCGACCGTGTCGGCCAGTCTGACCAGGTACAGCAGCACGTCGCCGAGCTCGGCCCGCACTCTGGCCAGCGTCTCGGGGTCGAGGTGGTCCGCCTGCGCGGGGGTGAGCCACTGGAACTCCGCCACCAGCTCGCCCACCTCGCCCGCCAGAGCCATGGCCAGGTTCTTCGGGGTGTGGAACTGCTCCCAGTCCCTGGCCCGCGCGAACTCGCGCAGCCGTACGGCCAGCCTGTCCAGTTCGGTCGTCACGTCTGGCGACCCTACCGGGAGCCGGGCACCCCCGACGGGTCCGGTCCCATGCCGCCCTGTCGCTGCCTGACCTCGCCGTTCACGGCTGAACCACCCCCACCCCGGACCGCCCGCCGGAGGGCCCGCGGGCCTGCACGGCGGACGGCGACGCCCCCACCGCGGGGTCGTGAGCGTGGAGGCCCAGGGGCAGATGTCCGGCATGGGCCGCAGCGCCACCCGCTGACCGCGAGGATGGACTCGCCGGCCGGCACCGTGAGTTTGTGGTGCGGCCCGTCCCGAACGAGTGGGAGGAATGTCATGACCTACACCAAGGACCCTCGCGTCGACGCCTACATCGACGGCCTGCCGGGCTGGCAGCAGGACATCTGCCGCGAGGTGCGCGATCTGGTGCACGCCGCCGACCCCGAGGTCGCCGAGACCATCAAACGCACCCGCCAGCCGTACTTCGTCCTGCAGGGCAACATCTGCGCCCTGCTCGCGGCCAAGGACCATGTCAACGTCTTCCTCTATGACGGCGCGATCGTCCCTGACCCCGAGGGGATCATCACGGCGGGGCACGAGAACAAGACCGCCCGCACCGTGGCCTTCCGCCAGGGCGAGGCGATCAACGCACCCGCGCTGACCGCCATGTTCAGGCAGATCATCGCCAACAACCGCGCAGGCGGCTGGCGGAAGCTGAAGCGGGACGCGTCCTAGGGCGAATCGCGCCTGGAGGCGCCGACGTCTGTGCTCTCAGCCGCCTCGGATCCGGCCCTGTGGAGGGAAACTACGGCACATCTTCCACTCGGTACATCTTTCGCCGTCCTGTTGTCCAGCTTGGCGAGGGACCAGGCCCCCGAGCTGCCCTAACGTCGGTAGCCCCCCACTGAGGAGGCACACCGGTGAACTGGCACATCCATGACTACCGCGAGGACGATCTCGCGGCCGTGGTCCATCTGATCGACAGCACGGCCGGGCTCGGCCAGGAGTCGGTGTTCTCCCTCGCCGAGTGCATCGGGGCCCTGACCTCGCGCCAGCCGGCCGTCGTGGCGGTCCACAGGGGCGTGCCCATCGGGGCGGCGCTCTCCCACGTGGCGGGCGAGCGGGCGTGGGTGATGCGGATCGCGATCGCCTCCGCGTGGCGGGGGCGCGGGCTGGCCAGCGCGCTGCTGAGGGAGCTGGAGCGGCGGCTGATCGAGGCGAGGGTACGGCGGATCGCGTACGTGCTGCCGGAGGAGGAGCTGATCGGCGAGGGGCTGGTGAACGCCGGCTACACCAGGCGGCCCGCCGTGGCCTACTTCGAGAAGGCCGAGCCCGCCGTCGGCGTCGGCGCCGACCTGCTGGCCGAGCTGGGCGGCCGGCTCCTGCCCGGCGACCTGTGGGACAAGGTGGCCGGCATGGAGGTGGAGAAGGAGCTGATCGAGCGGCGTGTCGTGCTGCCGCTCGCCGAGCCTGAGCGCGCCGCCAGGCACGGCGTGCGTCCGCCGAGGGCGATCGCCCTGTTCGGCCCGCCAGGCACGGGCAAGACCACCTTCGCTCGCGCGATCGCCTCCAGGCTGGGCTGGCCGTTCGTGGAGCTGCTGCCGTCCAGGCTGGCAGGCGACGGCAACCTGGCCGAGGCGCTGCGTACCGCGTTCTCGCGGATCGCCGAGCTCGAGCGAGTGCTGGTCTTCATCGACGAGGTCGAGGAGATCGCCGCCGTACGCGCCGAGCGTCCCGAGGCCGGCAGCCACGGCATCACCAACGAGCTGCTCAAGCTCATCCCCGGCTTCAGGGAGAGGGACGAGCGGCTGCTGGTCTGCGCGACCAACTCCATCCGCTCGCTGGACCCCGCGTTCCTGCGGCCCGGCCGCTTCGACTACCTGGTGCCGATCGGCACCCCGGACGCGGCCGCCCGCTCGGCGATCTGGGCGCGGTACTCAGGCGCGCGGCCGGACGTGGACCTGGACACGCTGGTCGCGGCGAGCGAGCTGTTCACGCCCGCCGACATCGAGCACGCCGCGAGGACGGCCGCGCAGACGGCCTTCGAAAGGGACCTCACCGCCGACCGGGCCGTGGAGACGCCCGCGGGCGCGGACACAGCCGACTACCTGGCCGCGATCGGGCAGTGCAGGCCGACCATCACCCCCGCGATGATCGACGAGTTCACCGCGGACATCACCTCGCACGCCAGGCTCTGAGCCGGCACGGGCACCGCGGCTAGGTGAAGGACGGGGAGGCGATGACGACGGTGACGTCGGCGGGCGTCGCGTCGGTGCGGTAGGCGTGGGGGGCGTCCCCCGCGAAGGCCAGCAGATCACCGGCCTGCAGCAGGCGCAGGTCGTCGGAGGGGCCGGCGGTCAGCCGTCCCGAGGCGACCAGGAGGTGCTCCACCGTGCCCGGCGCGTGCGGGACGCCGTCCACGGAGGTGTGCGGGGGCAGGCGCAGCCGCCACAGTTCGAGGCTGTGCCCGCCGCTGATCCGCCGCAGCAGCTCGCGGGTGGGGCCGTCCTGGCCCGCGGGGGTGGCGGGGACGTGGTGGGTGCCAGGCCCGGCCTGCCGGGTCAGCAGGTCGGTGAGCGGGATGCCCAGCGCGACGGCGATGGCGTCCAGCGTGTCGATGGTGGGGTTGCCCCCACCCGCTTCCAGCTGCGACAGCGTCCCCTTGCTGAGCCCGGTACGGCGGGCCAGCTCGGCCTGGCTCATCCCGCGCTGCAGGCGGCGGCGCTGGATCTGGGCCCCGGCCGCGGCCGCCGCGCTGCTGGCCGGCCTGCGCTCCCTGTCGGAGGCGTTCACCGCAGCGGCCCGTGCGCGGCGGAGTAGGACACCCTGACGCGGCCCTTCTTCACCTTGACGGCCGAGATCGTGATCTCCGCCAGGTCGGCCAGGCCGCGCACGTGCGTGCCGCCGCAGGGCGCGGCGTGCACGTCTCCCAGCCGCACGATGCGCAGGCCCTCGGCGTCATGGTCCACGGTGACGGGCAGGTCGTCGGCCACCTTGGCCGTCACCCACCGGAGCAGGCTGGCGGCGGCCTCCTGCCTGCCCTGCGGGTCGGCCAGCCCCGTGTCCGTCTCCTGCGCGGTGAACTCGATGCGCGCCTGGCCGGGGAAGTGGGTGTTGCCCGCCAGCACCCATCCCCTGCTTCGCCCCGCCGCCTCGATGAGGTGGCCGGCCGTGTGCAGCGCCGCGTGCGACAGGCGCAGCTCGGTGTCGATCCGAGCCTGGACCTGGTCCCCCTCGGTCAGCCCTTCGAGCCCGGCGCCCTGCTCGTCGCGGGCGCGCACCACGACCAGGCCCGTCGCGGCATCGCGGAGGGGGGTGACCTCGCAGGTGTCCAGCCATCCCCTGTCGGCGGGCTGGCCGCCGCCCTGCGGATGGAAGATGTTCCGCCGCACCGCGACCCATGGCGCGCCGTCGTCCTGCCGTCCCGTCGCGGCCACGGTGGTGGTGACAGCGGTGAGGTAGGTGTCGTCCAGGTAGGCGGCGCTCTGGCATTCAGTGAGATGAACCATACGTTTACTATATCGAACACAGGCATGGCTGCGGGTGTCCGCGAGCGCTTCACCTACCGTTCATGACTTTGTGGGAAGTGTCGCCATTTCGTCCCTATAGCGTCTAGTTTCGGTTTTGATCGTTAACGAAAGACGGGTGTGAACATGCGCAAGCTGTTGTCCCTCGCGGCGGTGGCCACCTTCTCCCTCGGCGTCCTCTCCTCCCCGGCGGCGGCGGATGGAGGAAGGCCCGTGGAGCTGCCGACCGAGGTCTACGGCGGGGCGTGGAGCGCCGGCCACGTGCAGGGCATCGCCGTCGACCAGCGCAAGGGCTTCATGTACTTCTCCTTCACCAATCTCCTGGTGAAGACCGACCTGCGGGGCAATCCTGTGGGGTCGGTGACCGGTTTCACCGGGCACCTGGGCGACCTGGACTTCAACGCCAGGGACGGCAGGGTCTACGGCTCCCTGGAGTACAAGGCCCAGGAGTCGTTCTACATCGCCATCTTCGACGTGGACCGGATCACCAGCATGGGCATGGACGCCCAGACCAGCGACGTGGTGAAGACGGTGTACCTGAAGGAGGTCGTGGCCGACTACGTGGCCGACATGAACGGCGACGGCAGGTTCGACGGCAACGTGGCCAACACCCCCGACCACCGGTACGGCTGCAGCGGCATCGACGGCGTGTCCTTCGGGCCCGAGTTCGGCAAGAAGAACGGCAAGCAGAAGCTCACCGTGGCCTACGGCGTCTACTCCAACGTCTCCAGGCAGGACAACGACCACCAGGTGCTGCTGCAGTACGACATCCAGCAGTGGAAGAAGTACGAGAAGCCGCTCACGGAGAGCGCGCCGCACACCAGCGGCCCCGAGTCGGTCGACGGCAAGTACTTCGTCCACACCGGCAACACCAGGTACGGCGTGCAGAACCTGGAGTACGACGACCACACGGGCAACTGGATGATGGCGGTCTACAAGGGCGCCAAGCCGCAGTTCCCCAACTACTCCTTCTTCATGGTCGACGGCAGCGCCGAGCCGCGCGAGGCCGACATCGTGGGGCAGCCCCAGCCGGAGCGGGGACAACTGCTCTCCCTGGCGCCCGGCGGCCTCGAGCACGCCCCCTCGGGGGTGCGCGGCTGGGAGTTCGGCGGCGAGTACGGCCTGATCTCGTTGGGCGACGGCCGGTTCTACGTCTCCAAGGCCGGCACCCTCACCGAGGGCGGCGTGACCAAGCAGACCAGCCACTCGCAGCTGTACCGCTGGACGGGCCAGGCGCCGACGCCGTTCGAGCGAGTGAGCTGACGCCAGGGAGCCGATGGTCGCGCTCCAGCCCCGTTTTCCCCCGATCTCCGGAAACGCTCGCTTTGACACGGGCAATCCGGGTAGGGCCCGCCCATGGATCAGCGCCGTGCCGAACGAGGGCACGGCGCCCTTCTCTGGGGGTAAACGAATGGAAGAGTCTCACCCGACGAACGCGTCCGGGGCCATCCCCGGCCGTCCCGGCAGCGAGCCGCCGCCGGTCGCCGAGCCCACCGAGCCGAGAGGACCGCTCCCGCCCAAGCAGGATCAGCGGGGCCCAGAGCCCTTCACCCCCACGGGCCAGCCGGAGGACGTGCCCCAGGAGGCGCTGGCGCAGGGCGGGGCGTACCTGACGACGGCGCTGGGCACGCGGCTACCCGACAGCGACCACTCGCTGAAGGCCGGACCTCGCGGACCCGTGCTGCTGCGCGACCATCACCTGAGGGAGAAGATCACCCACTTCGACCACGAGCGCATTCCCGAGCGCGTCGTGCACGCCCGCGGCGCCGCCGCGCACGGGATCTTCCGTTCGTACGGCACGGCCGCCACGGTGACGAAGGCGGCCTTCCTCGCGGAGGGCGCCGAGACACCGGTCTTCGTCCGCTTCTCGACGGTGCTGGGCTCGAGGGGCTCGGCGGACACCGTCCGCGACACGCGCGGCTTCGCGACGAAGTTCTACACCAGCGAAGGCGTCTTCGACCTGGTGGGCAACAACATCCCGGTCTTCTTCATCCAGGACGCCATCAAGTTCCCCGACATCATCCACGCGGGCAAGCCGCATCCCGACAGGGAGATCCCGCAGGCGCAGAGCGCGCACGACACGTTCTGGGACTTCGTCTCCCTGCACACCGAGGCGACCCACCACACGTTGTGGAACATGTCCGACCGCGGCATCCCGCGCTCGTTCCGGACGATGGAGGGCTTCGGCGTCCACACGTTCAGGCTGGTCGACGCCGCCGGCGCCACCACGCTGGTGAAGTTCCACTGGAAGCCCAAGGCGGGCGTGCACTCACTGGTGTGGGAGGAGGCGCAGCTGATCAACGGGATGGACCCGGACTTCCACCGGCGCGACCTCGCCGACGCGATCGAGGCGGGCGCCTTCCCCCAGTGGGAGCTGGGCATCCAGGCCTTCCCCGACACCCCTGAGCAGATGTTCGAGGGCATCGACCTGCTCGACCCGACGAAGATCGTCCCTGAGGAGCTGGCGCCCGTCCAGCCGATCGGCCTGCTCACGCTCAACGCCAACCCGTCCAACTTCTTCGCCGAGACCGAGCAGGTCGCCTTCCACGTCGGCCATCTCGTGCCCGGCATCGACGTCACCGACGACCCGCTGCTGGCCGGACGGCTGTTCTCCTACCTCGACACGCAGATCACCAGACTGGGCGGCCCGAACTTCACCCAGCTGCCGATCAACAGGTCGCACGCGGTGGTCAACGACATGCTGCGGGACGGCATGCACCAGACGGCCGTGCACAGCGGGGCCGCGCCGTACAAGCCGAACTCCCTGGACGGCGGCTGCCCCTTCTTCGCCGGGCAGCAGGAGGGCGGCTACGTCGAGGTGCCGGTGGAGGTGGCGTCGGCCCCGCGGGTGCGCGAGGCGCCCGCGACGTTCGCCGACCACTTCAGCCAGCCCCGGCTGTTCTGGCTGAGCCTGAGCCCGGTGGAGCGCGAGCACGTGATCGCCGCCTACACCTTCGAGCTCGGCAAGGTCTACGAGCAGGCGATCAAGGAGCGCACGCTGCAGGTGCTCGCCGAGATCGACCCGGTCCTGTGCGAGCAGGTCGCCGCCGGGCTCGGGCTGCCCGCGCCCAAGGCGGCCGAGCCGCTGCCCTCCGTCACACCGAGCCCCGCGCTCTCGCAGGTCGGCAAGGTGTGGCCGACGACAGGCCGGATCATCGGCATCATCACGGGCGAGGGCGCCGACCTGAGCACGGTCAGGTCCGTACGGCAGGCGATCCTCGACGGCGGCATGGTGCCGCTGATCATCGCGCCCACCGGCGGCCCTCTCGACGGCGCGTCGCGAGACGGCGTGCGCGGCGTGATCGACGCGCTCACCGGCGGCGACGAGCCGCTCGTCGCGCAGCGCACGTTCGCCACGGCCAGGTCCGTCGAGTTCGACGCGCTGCTGGTCGCGGGCGCCCCTGCGCCGGGCGCCGACGCCTACGGCGCGCGGGACGCCAAGGCCGGTGACGCCGGCGGCGCGATCGACCCGCGGGTGCTGCTCATGCTGGCCGAGGCCTACCGCCACGGGAAGCCGATCGGCGGCTGGGACGGCGCCATGGAGGCCCTGGCGCTGGCGGCCATCCCCACGGGAGCCGCCGGCGTGCTGCTCGGCGACCGCGGCGACGAGGTGCTGGCGGAGATCGTCAGGCTGCTCGGCCAGCACCGCGTCTGGGACCGCTTCCCCGCCGCCGCGGCCGTGGGCTGAGGCGCCGGCGCTCCGCCTCGTCGTGGGCGGCTCGTCTCCCACGACGAGGCGGAGCGCTGATTCCGCGCCGTTTCCGCCCTACCGATCACTCGTCGCGGCACGATGGGGCACCACCGTCCAACGCACCCCCGGCTCCATCCGCGGCCACGAAGGAGAACCCGTGATTCCCGAGCGCGAGCAGATCGGATCCGTGGACCTCACCACCTGGCGGGTCGTCCCCGCCGACGGCAATCCCGACAAGGACGAGCACGGCGCCTGGGCGATCGCCGGCGGCGACAGCGACGAATACGACTTGTACCTCGAGGTCCGCGAGGCCGACCGGCCGAGGGAGGTCGCCCGGTTCGTCGTCGAGGCCGTCACCCGGCACGCTCGCGGTCTCCGGCTGAAGGGCGCGCTCGCCGATGTCGCCCACGTGCGCGACCGGCAGCCGGCCGACGACGAGCGGGCCCCCTCCAACCCGAGCCTCCCGGACGTGACCAAGCTCGCCCACCTGGTGGAGGCGGTCGGCGGCCTGGCCCACGAGGTCAGCCAGGCGGTCCCCCGCGACGAGCGAGGCGCCTACCAGGACAGGCTGTACGGCCAGCTGGCCCAGGTGGCCGCCACCACGGTGGCGTGGATGGAGGCCGTCCTGTCCGAGCGCACCCCGGACCCCGACGCCGGGCCGGTCGGCGCGTAGCGGCTACGGCCGCCGCAGGCGGTCCAGGCGGTGACGGACCATGGCGAGATGGTGCGACTGCCCGCAGGCCCGCCACGACGCGCGCGTGTTCGGCAGCGTGGAGGCGCCCGCCGCGAACTGCTCGATGTGCCGGTCGCCCCAGGAGAACGCCGCGCCCTGCGCAGGCCAGCCGTCCGAGTTGACCACCGCCTGGCACACCTTCCGGAAACAGTCGAACGCACCCTCTCCCTCGCCCGCCGCGCACCGGTAGATCTTCCAGTGGTCGTCGACCGTGTAACACAGCTTCGGGTGGCGGGACAGCTGTCTGCCGGACGGCTTGCGCGGGCTCGCCACCCCGTAATCGGCGTACCCGATCTTCCTGTGGCGACCGGCGTGCGACACCGCGGCCAGCCACACCCCCGCGTCACGGCGCGGCGCTTCCACGGGCGCGTCCATGGGGGCGGCCGACACGCCGCCAGGCGGGGGGAAGGCGCCGCCTGCCAAGGTCACCGAGCGCCATGGGATGCCCGCCGCCCAGGCCAGCGCCTCGCGCGCGCAGCGAACCTGTTGGGCCGCCGCATGGTCGGATTCGATGGCCCACAGGTCCACCAGGAGATCGACGTCACGGAAGGCGAGCCCCATCCTGCGTAACAGGCCGGACAGTTTCGCGTCCTTGCTACCGTGCCTGGGACCGGTCCATGGCAGGCGCAGGCAGGCGCCCCTCTGGTGCTCCTGTACGGCCTGCGCCACATCGTCGAGATCGTCGGGGTCGTCGGTGAGGCGGAACACCGGTGTCGCGGCGTAGTGGAACTGCCCGATCGCCTCGAAGACGAGCCGCACGGCGCCGCCGACGTCAGGGCGGCCGTACTGCGTGACGAGATACCGGCAGTCGATCGCGAACCGCAGATCATCGGGAATCCGATGGACGACGTTCTTGGCCAGGTTCAACGCGTCCCCGTACAGCGTGCGCTCGTGGTGACCCTCGCCGGGCAGCGCTTCGATGATCGGCCTTGTGTTCGGGTGGTCATGGGCCGGGATGTTCTCCAGGGCGCGGAACTCGCCCTCTTTGGCTTTGACGATCGGCATGTACACCGTCATGACCTGGTTCTCCGTACGTAGGCGAACCGCGTGTCCGGTGCAGCGGCCGTCCCTCGCCTCCCGGCAGGCCGCCGTCTTTCCGGTTGCCCCGAGGGTGAACGCCCAGCCGCGCGACCGTCAATTGTCCACGAAGACAGAGTTTCTGAGAGCCTGCCCCGTCGGCCTCCTGGTCAGGTGAGGTCGGCCTGGCCCACAGGCTCTCCTGACAGGGAGTCCAGCAGCCGCGCGTACTCCTGCTCGGCGTTGGCGTCGCCGAGTGCGCGCGCCATGGCCAGCGCGTCGCGCGCGCAGGCGGCGGCCTCCTCGATCCTGCCCTGGCCGCGCATGCTCCTCGCCCTCACGGCCATCACCGAGGGCTCCAGCCGGCGGTCCCCGATCGTGGCCAGCTCCGCCAGCACCTCTGCGCTGAGCCGCTCGGCCCGCTCGTACTCACCGCGGTCGTTGGCCATGCGGGCAGCGATGAATCTGATCACGGCCTGCGGCCGCCTGATCCCCTCGGCCACGGTGGCCGCCCAGCCGAGTATCGCCTGAGCGGTGTCCCGTCTGCCGGCCTCGTGGTGCACGGCGGCCATGTGGCTGAGCATCAGGGACTCGGTCGCCCTGTCCCCCTCGTGGAGGGCGATCTCCCTGGCCTCCGTCATGTGGGACAGCGCCGTCTCCGCCGCTCCCAGCGCGCGTTCGGTGAGGCCGAGATTGCCGAGCGTCAGCGCCCTGTAGGGGCCCTCGATCTCGGGCAGTGCCTGGACGAGCAGGTCGCGCGCCGGCTCGTAACGCTTCTCGAACAGCTCGAGCGAGCCCAGGGAGACCAGCATCACCGCCGCGCCGTAGGAGTCGCCGTGCTCGCGGCAGAGCTCGAGCGCGATCGTCGAGCTCTCCCGCCAGTCGGACATGTTGCCTGTCAGCTCGTACAGCCTGACGCTGAACAGCGCGAGGTCCCAGCAGGCGGCGACCCTGCCCATGGCGGCCGCCTGGCGCACCCAGGCCATCAGCGTGGCCCGTTCGGCAGCCAGCCAGCCCATCGGGTGCGCGGGCAGCACCTCACCTTGGAGACGCCAGCGGGGCGCGTCGCCGCGCGCGAGCCTGAAGCCTCCGGCGTACTCCCGTAGGTAGGCCTCCTCTCCCAGCGCCAGCAGGCAGCCGAGCACCCTGTCGAGGGCGGCCTCGCGCTCGGCCCGCGCCATCGACTCCAGCGCCCGTTCCCTCGCGAAGATCCGGACGAGGTCGTGGAAGCGGTAGCGTTCCTGCCCGGCCTCGTCGAAGCCGAGCTGCTGCACCAGCTGGGCCTCGGCCAGCTGCTCCATCAGCTCCGCCGCCTCCGCCAGCGGAAGGTCCATCAGCGCCGCGGCGGTCCACGGCGCGAAGTCGGGCGCCTCGACCAGTCCGAGGAGTTCGAACAGCACGCGCTCAGGCGCGGGAAGGTCGCGATGGCTGACCTCGAAGCTCGCCCTGACGTCGAGCTCTCCCGCGCGCAGCTCGTCGAGGCGGCGCCGCTCCTGCTCCAGACGGTCGGCCAGTCTCCGTGGCGTCCAGCCAGGCCTGGTCACCAGCCTCGCCCCCGCGATGCGCAGGGCCAGCGGCAGCCGGTCGCACAGCTCGGCCAGGGCGAGGGCCTCGTCGGGGTCGACCCGCGCCACGCGGCCGAGCAGCGTCGCGGCCTGCCCGCTCGACAGCACCTCCAGCGGCACCGGTCGGGCCCCCACCCCCGCGACCAGCCCCTCGAACCTGCTGCGTCCCGTGACCACCGCGAAGCAGCAGGGCGAGGCGGGCAGCAGGGGCCCGACCTGGGCCGAGTCGGCCGCGTTGTCGAGCAGCACGAGCAGGCGCCTGCTGCTGGCCAGGCCACGGTAGAGGGCGGCTCGCTGGTCGAGCCCTTCGGGCACGCGCATGACACCGAGCGCGGCGAGGAAGCGTTCGAGCACCTCCCCCGGGTCCCTGCCGCCCAGGTCGGCGTAGAGCTGACCGTCGGGGAAGCGGTGGGCGACGCGGTGGGCCCAGCGCACGGCGAGACCCGTCTTCCCAACGCCGCCCACCCCGCTGACGGCCGCCACCCGCGCGCTGCCCTCAGACTCGAGAAGGTCGTCGAGGACGGCCAGCTCGGCCTGCCTGCCGGTGAACGCGAACACGTCGGGCGGCAGCTGGGCGGGGCGCACCGAGACCGGGGGCGGCTCCTCCCTCAGAATCTCGGCGTGCAGTTCGCGAAGGGCGCCGCCAGGCTCGATGCCCAGCTCGCCGGCCAGCAGCTCGCGTCCGTCGCGGTACAGGCGCAGGGCGTCGGCGCGCCTGCCCGCCTGGTGCAGGGCGCGCATGAGCAGCTCCCTGAGCCGTTCGCGCAACGGATGCGCGAGCAGGTGGGGCTGCAGCTCGGCCGTGGCCTCGCCGTCGCGCCCGAGGTCGAGCAGGGCCAGCGCCCGCCGCTCGACGGCGGCCAGCCGCAGCTCCTCCAGCCTCGACGCCTCGATGCCGACGGGCGCCGCGTCGGCCAGGTCGGCGTAGGCGGGGCCGCGCCACAGCGCGAGCGCCTCTCCGAGGACCTCGGCGATCCGGGCGGGGTCGTCGAGGTCGGCGGCCGAGGCGCACAGCCGCTCGAAGCGCTCGGCGTCGAGCTCGCCGGGGTGGACGGTGAGGAGGTAGCCCTCGGGCCTGCGGGTGAGGCGGTCGCCGCCGAGCGCCTGCCGTACGTGGTGGACGTGCCAGCGCAGCGTCGCGGGCGCGGGAGGGCTCTCGCCCCAGGCGGCGTCGGCCAGCCTGTCGGAGGGCACGGGCCTGTTCGCCTCGGTCAGCAGCACGGCCAGCAGCGTGCGCTGTTTGGCGGAGGTCACCTCGACCGCTTCCCCGTCACGACTGATCGACAGCCGCCCTAACACCCCGAAATCCACCCGCCCCACGGTCGCACAACACCCGCCCCAGGGCCACCTGGCCGCCTGGCCGCCCGAGCGGCGTGTTCGGTCGGCGTGATCCACGCGGGCGAGGCGTGGAGCGCCGATAATGAGCCGATGTCCGGATGGGAAGCCGCCAAGGCCCGCATGTACGACGTGTTCGGACACGTCCCGAGGCCCGAGCGCGTGGCCGGCTGCCCGCACTGCGTCGAGCCAGGCGAGGAGCGCTGCCTCCTGTCCTGGCCCGTCGCCTCGGTGGAGGCCGGGTCGCTGGCCCGCTACGCCGCCAAGGCCCTCACCACGTGGGGCGGCGTCCTCGAGTTCCGCTACTTCCTGCCGCGCCTGCTCGAATGCGCCACAGCGGACGCCTTCTCCTACCCCGATCCCGAAATCGTCCTCGGCAAACTCGCCTCCGCCGACTGGCGCGCCTGGCCGGAAGAGGAGCGGGATGCCGTGACGGATTTCCTGTGCGAGTGGTGGGACCAAACGCTTCGCCACCATCCGGCCAGGTCCCCGATCGACACGGTGCTGTGCGCCCTGGCCGCCACGGGCATGGATCTGACGTCCTGCCTCGACGCCTGGAGCGGTCTCGACACCGACGCCTCGATCAGGCACCTGCACGACTTCGTCATGACCGGCTGGTCGGGCAGGCGCCTGACCAACGCCTTCTGGAACCGCGACAGCCCCGCCCACGAGCAGGCCCTCACCTGGCTCACCGGCGGCCCCGCCGCGGCGGCAGTGGAGGCCGCGTTCGCCAGGGAGAGCCGAGAAGACCTGCTCGAACTGCTCACCGCGATTCATACCGTCATCACGCCGCGATCACCCGGCTGAAGGCGTTGAAACGTTCGGCCGGGAACGGCAGGTGAGGCCATCCCTGGCTTTTTCGGCAATGCGTTGAAATGCCGCCGATAATCGAATCAGCACCTAGCCGCAGGGGTTCACGGTCTCGCCGAAGGCTGCAGGGAACGAAAATTCAGAACCCCGGCCTTCAGGGCAGATCCGCGTCCCGGCAAGGCCCGGACGACCTTTGTCTGTGCTTTCTTCGAGCGAGCCAGACATAACGTGCTGAGCACATCCCGTTCACGGCATTCGAGTTGACGCACAGACCATTCGCTCCCCTTTCCATGAGCGCGACAGCTCTTTCTCGCTCCCAGCCCGCTGAGCGCCGTCACCTCCGCGTGCTCGACGGCTTCTCCCGTTCGCCCCAGGCACCCGAGGCCGTCCCCGGAACCGCTTCGGCATGCCGTCCGGCGTGGGCGACATCAACCCTTCGACCACGGGCAGCGGATGCCGGTCGCCTGGCGTCGGCGACGAGCCAGGCCCGCTCCTTCGCACGTCAACAGGCGGGGCCACCTCTCGCGCGCCGCGATCGCGGTCGACGAGCATCAGCTACCCCGGCACCCCTTACTGCGCCGGCGTCCACCGTCAGGCGGTCTGCACCTTACGCGCGCTTCGATCCAAAGAGTCTCATAACGGATGTTCGCCCTTTTGGGAGGACTCTACCCATAGATATCCCTAAATAGGCAATTGCCCCTTTTGTCTGACGCCTGTCTCGCCGTGCCATGCCGCACCGTCCCTAAAGTCCGCGAGGCTGGACGAGGAAAGAGCCGATCAAGCGCTTCTCATGGATCGTCCGCAGCCGCGAGTGGGCGCTTGACGCGGTAACGCGCCCTGGCGGGCGGCGGCGAGCGCAGTGACACCCCGCGTAGGAGCGGGAACGCGCACGCGGCTGGAAAATCCGGCTTAGTCAAGCAAGGAGCTGGTTGCACAAAGAAGCGGGTAATGTCCGTTTATCCGCTGATCGGCCGGGATATCTACGTTCCGCGCAAGATAATCCTTCAGGGTTACGAGGGGCGTTTTCCAGCGATTTGGCGACTAGCCATGCTGGGACAAATCCAGTCTTTCAGGGGGAATCACTCAATGAACAAGCTCAAGGGTGTCGTCACAGCGGCCGCCGTGTGCTGCGTTATGAGCGCCGGCACTGTGGGCCTGGGGGCCGCGACGGCCGCCACCGCTGCCAGCGCGAGCACCGCTTCCAGCGCCAGCACCGCTTCCAGCACCAGCTGGGGCGGCGGCTGCGGTCACCGCTGGGGCGGCGGCTGCGGTCACGGCTGGGGCAGGCACCTGTTCCACCGCTTCAACAGGCACTTCCACAAGCAGCGTCAGTGGCAGAAGCAGCTCCAGCGGCAGATGCAGAGCCAGCAGCAGAACCTGCACCAGAACGTCAACTTCCACCTGAACACGACTGCCGACGCGGGCAGCACCGCCGACGCCGTCGCCAGGCAGCGCGCCGAGGCGGAGGCCAAGCAGCGCGCTGACGCCGACGCGCGCAACCGCAACGAGGTCGACGCGGACGCGGACGCCGACGCCAGGCAGCGCGCCGACGCCGACGCCCGTAACCGCAACGAAGTCGACGCGGACGCGGACGCCGACGCCAGGCAGCGCGCCGACGCCGACGCGCGCAACCGCAACGAAGTCGACGCGGACGCGGACGCGCGCAACCGCGCCGACGCTGAGGCGGACGCCAGGCAGAAGGCCGAGGCTGAGGCTGAGGCCAAGCAGCGCGCCGACGCCGACGCGCGCAACCGCAACGAGGCCGACGCGGACGCGCGCAACCGCGCCGACGCTGAGGCGGACGCCAGGCAGAAGGCCGAGGCTGAGGCCAAGCAGCGCGCCGACGCCGACGCGCGCAACCGCAACGAGGCCGACGCGGACGCCCGCAACCGCGCCGACGCCGCGTCGAAGCAGCACGCCGACGCCGACATGCACAACCACGCGGACGGCAAGCACAAGGCCAAGACCGACCACCGCTGGGAGGACGCGAAGGGCAAGCACCACCACGTCAAGAGCGACACGCACGACTGGGCGGACGTGAGCATGCACGACGCCGCGGCCGACAAGCGCCACTGGGCGGACGGCGAGGCCAGGAAGCAGGCCGATTCCGAGGCCAAGAAGAAGTACGAGCAGGAGATGCGCAACAAGCTCGAGGCCGAGCTCAGGCAGAAGCTCGAGGCCGAGCTCAGGCAGAAGCTCGAGGCCGAGCGCAAGCAGAAGCACGACGCCGCACATGCCGACGAGGCGGCCTGGTCCTGATCGAAAACCGGTGACAAGGTAGCCACCTGCTGTGCGACAGCGGGGGCTGACCTCCTGATCAGCGTCCAGCCTGCTTTTGATGGTCTGCCCCACTGTCAAGGCTGGAAGAGCACCGGCAGGTGGAAGCCGCCGCCGGAGAAGTTCAGGAGCAGCCGCCGCCACGTGAGACCGTCGCGATGAACCCTGAGGGGCCGAGCGGACACCCGTCCGCCCGGCCCCTTTCGGCCTGTCACGGCCGTCGACGCCGCGCCCGGGTCACGTGCGTGATCGGTGAGCCGTCACGCCGCCCCCCTCACGATCAGAGCGCACCGACAGGTCAGCGGACCCGCCTGGCCGCCCTGCCGCCCAGGTGCAGGAATGCGACCGCACCCGCATCGTCTCGCAGGAAGCGGCCGACGACGCGCTGCGGGTCGGCGGCGATCGTCACGTCGTCACTGCCCTCGACCAGCGCGAGCGGCATGTCGGGCATACCCTCCACCCCTGCGGCCGCCAGTTCGGGTCGCAGGACGAATCGCGCCGTCAGACTCTCGTCGACCTCGAAGGTCCACTGCCCCGCGTCGTAGCTGCCCGCGTACTCCGGCGAGGGTTCGCGCAGCGCCAGCCGTACGGCCTGCGGTTGGGCGTCGAGCAGGTGCTCCAGGCACCAGTCGGTCACGAGTGCGCCCAGCGCCTTGCCGGGGGCGGAGTTGGTGAGCGTGGTGACGGCGAAGCCGCGCTCGGGCGCCAGCACGAACGTGGACAGCTGCAGGTTGCCGATGTTGCCGCCATGCGTGACCAGCCGCACGCCCGCCCGCTCCTCCAGCAGCCAGGGCAGTCCGATGCCGGTCCACGGCGCACCGACCCGGACGTGCTCGGCCTGCATCAGCTCCCTGGTGGCCGCTCCGACCGGTTCCTCGCCGCTCGCGCCCAGGTGGAAGGCGGCGTAGCGAAGCTGGTCGTGCACCGACGACACCAGCCCGCCCTCGGCCATGCAGTCGCGGAACAGCCCCCACGTGTGCGCGACCCGCGGGCCGTCCTCTCGTACGGCGTGCCCGACGGCGTGCGATCGCGTCGCCACCTCCCAGGGGAAGAAGAAGCTGGAGCCCATGCCCAGGGGTTCGAGCACGACGCGCCTGACCACGTCCTCGTACGGCTCGCCGCACACGACCTCGATGACCCTGCCGAGCAGCCGGAACCCGGCGTTGTTGTAGGAGGCGAGCGCTCCGGGCGGGAAGAGCTGGGGCAGCTGGTCGTAGGTGCCGATCGAGTCGGCCAGCGCCGTGGTGTCCCAGCTCTCGCCGTCGTCGATGTCGCCGAGGAACCCGCCGGTGTGGGTGAGCAGGTGCCGGATGGTCAGCTCGTCCGCGGCCCGTTCGTCGGCGAGCCGGAAGCCGGGCAGATACTGGCGCACCCGCCCGTCCAGGTCGAGCCGGCCACGCTCGACGAGGTGCATGACCACGGTCGCGGTGACCGTCTTGGTGGTCGACCCGATCTGGAACAGCGTGTCGCCCGTCACGGGAGCCGGCGCGTCGACGCTGGTGACGCCGGTGGTGAGGACGTGCTCCACGCCGTCGACGAGCACGCCGACGGCGGCGCCTGGAACGTGGAGGGACTTCGCCTCGCTGTCGAGCAGGCTCTGCAGGGGGTTGAGGTCAGCCATCCGTTCATCCTGCTGACGGCGAGAGCGGTGGGCTTCGTCCGCCCGCACCAATTCCGCCGAGCCGTTCGTCCAACCGCGCGGGACGGTCAGCGGGCTCCGGCCTGCTGTACCTCGTAGGCCTCGCGTAGCAGGCCCGGCGCCTCATGCCGGTGAACGGCGGACAACGGTGTCCACACACGTCTGGCCATCGGCCGGTCGTAGCGCAGGAACGTGCCCAACGACATTTCCTCGTCGCCGACGATGATCACGAGATGCCCGGTGAGCATCCAGGAGCGGGCCTCGAGCCTGAGCCAGCGGTCGCCCCGCTCAGCGATCTTCCATCCCGCCACACAGGTGGGGGACGTGCGCCGCGCGAGACGCAGGCCGAGCAGCACCCGCCAGATGAACTGTCCCTTGAGGCCCGCGACGTCCTCGAACGCCGCACGGGCCCACTGCTCGGGTGATCCGGGGGCGGCGTCACCTGTCGCGATCGTGAAGAGGTCGACGTAGTCGGGGTCGGCGAGCGGGCTGAGCGCGAGAACCTCCTCGGGGACGTCGTGCTGCCGGAAGACGGTCAGGGTGGATGCGCTTTCGGATCGAACCATGTGGAGACGTCCTCTCATCAGGTGCATCGGGCTCCTCGTCGCTTTGGCAAGGCAGCGATCACAATCTAACCTACGTACATGTCTGTACGTAAGGCGGGTAGCCCGCTCCCGCCTGGGACTAGCGCTCCGGTGAGGGATCCTCCACCGTGGGGATCACCGGGGACAGCAGCGGGTCGGCGTGCTCGCTCACCTCGCCGCGCACCAGCCGGAACACCCGGAACTCGTTCGCGTGGGAGCCCTCGTCATCCCACACATGGAGCAGCCCGTAGGAGCCAGGGGCGATCCGCCCGACCCGCTCGAACAGCGCGATGAGAACCTCGCCCCACCCGCCGTCGCGGTTGGGCTGACCGGCCAGATGGACGAACGGCGTGCCGTTCATCCATCGCAGGTCGACCAGGCCGTAGTCGCGGAGCTCGGCCAGGCAGGCGCGGACCTCCTCCACCTGCCGTTCCAGCCGGTCATCGCGGTCGTCCTCGACGCCGGCCGTCTCGCGGATGGTCACCCACCCGTGGTACTCGAACATCCCCGCCCCTCAGAACCGCCGCCGGTGGAAGACGCCCGCGCAAGTCTCGCGCATCCGCGACGCCCCCGCCGGAGCGCCCCTGTCCCGGTGGGTCAGTCCGGCGCCCAGTACTTCTCCAGGGTCTTCTCCAGGTCCCGCACCACCGGGCTCCAGGAGGCGGGCAGCGTGTAGCGGCTGACGCGGTGACCCCGGTAGGCGATCGTGTACTTGATGAAGTCGGCCCCCCGGGGCTGGGCCTCGGAGCGCCCGAGGCGCAGGAGCTTCAGGTGTCCGCGCAGCGTCCGCATCTCCTTCCTGGGCAGGCACGTGTCCACGGTCGGCCCCGTCCTGCGGCTCAGCCGCGCGCACCCGTCGGTGTACACGATCACGCGATCGGCGAGGCCCGCGAACCCGCCCTGCTTGTGGAGCGCGACCAGCGTCGTCTTCGCGGTGAACGCCTGGGCCGGCGGCGCGACGCCCGCGACCAGAGCAAGGAGCAGTGCCGGTAGGAGCACGATTCGCCAGATCTTCATGTCTCTCTGACGTACCGGAGCGGCCGACGGCTCACCGTTGCGCCAAGTCCGTCGCGCGGCGTCGTGCCCGCGCGGCGCGATCGCCGTGCACGGTCACCGCCGTCCGTGCGCGGAAGCGACCTCCCGGATCGCGTCGAGGACGAGGTCGGGCTGACCGTGCTGCACGTAGTGGTCCTTCGTGGTCGCGACCACCAGGCGACCGCGGGTCGACAGCGCGGCCAGAGCCCTGGCCTGCTCCGTGACGGCCGCGGGCTGGCCGGCAGCGGAGATCACCACGACAGGCAGGTCACCCCACGCTCGCGGGCGGACCGTCGCGCGGACCTGGGCGGCGCTGTCCACTCCTGCCCAGGCCTCGGCCCGGGCGGCCGCCATGCTGCCCGACCCGTAGACGACGACGGCATGGCGGCGGGCCGCCGCGGTGGCCTCGGCGGGCACGAAGGCATCGCCCATCAGCCGGAGAAGGCCGAGCCGGGCGGCGACCTGGTAGGCGGTGAAATGGACGGCCATCAGTGGCCGGGAGATCTGAAGCGCCTCGACGGCCGTCTCGTCGGTCACGTCGATCAGCACCAGCCCGGCGGTCAGGTTCCGCCAGCGATCGGCGAACACACGTATGGCGTTGCCGCCGTAGGAGTGCCCGACGAGGACGTACGGCCCCGCCTCCCCTGCGGCGACCAGCATCGTGCGCAGTTCGCCCGCGGCGTGCTCCGCCGTACCCTGCGAGGGGCCGTCGTCGCTCCAGGCGTATCCGGCCCGGTCGTAGGAGCACACCCGGTTGCCCGCGGAGAGCCGCCGCTGGATCACCTCCCAGCTCGCGCTCGATTCCGCCAGCCCCGCTTCCAGCACGACGGTGGGGGCGCCGGCCCCGGTGCAGTGCAGGTGCAGCCGGTGACCGCCCACATCGACCAGCCGCCCAGGCGCCTTGTGGTGTTCTGAGTCGCTCTGCCGGGCGATCGTCTCGTAGCCGAACCCGGCGGCCGCCGCCAGCACGAGCAGGCCCGCGCCCCAGACGGCGACCCGCCGCAACCGCCGCCGCAGCCATCCGCCTGGCCGCGTAGTTCCATGCGTCATGCCTCGAATCTAGGTTTGGGGTCGGCCCGTTTCGTCCTCCGGCCGGATGGCGCCGGGTCAGGACCAGCGCACCCGCCGCCGCCCTTTCCTCCTCCATCAGGATGACGAACACCTCCGTCCCCCGAGCGCCGAAGTGCGGCGAGACGGCGTCGCGCGGCTGTGATCCGGCGACCGGCGCGGCCAGGCCGGTAGCGACCGTCGACCCCTCGCTGAGGATCAGGGCCGGCAGCGACCGCCGGCCGCCTCGCTGAGGATCAGGGTCGGCTGCTGAGCCGGGCGTAGGCCGCGGGCGGCATGCCCACCGCGGCGGTGAAGTCGCGGGTCAGGTGGGCCTGGTCGGTGTAGCCGAGTTCGGTGGCCAGCGTGGCGAGGTCGAGGCCCTGGCCGACCCGCTCCGCGGCCTCGTGCAGCCGGAAGCGGCGGATCACCCACTTGGGGCCGATGCCGACATAGTCGTGGAACAGCCGCTGCAGCGAGCGCACCGACCGCCCCGACCTGGCCGCCAACTCGTCGACCCTGGTCATCGACACGTCGCCCTCCACCATCGCGACCAGCCCCGCCACCTCCTCGGCCACCGGATCCTCCTCGGGCCCCAGACCCAGCAGGAACGTCTCGATGAGGCCGACGGCGGCCACGGGGTCGGGTTCGGCCAGGACCTGCTCGATCAGCGCCGCGCCCGCTGCGCCGTACATCTCGTCGATCTCCGCGAAACGGCCGGTCAGCATGGAGACCGGGCCGCCGAGGAACGGCCGGAAGCCGCCGGGACGGAAGCGCGTGCCGAGCACGCGGCCGCTGTCCCGCATCGCGTGGGAGAACCCCCCCTTGATCACTCCCGCGATCCGGTGGAAGTCCTGGGCGATGATCATGTTCACCGTGGGGTGCGAGACTATGCGCTGTTCGTAAGGATCGGCGAGGTCGGCCCAGGTGACGACCCAGAAGTGATCCACATACGCCGAGATCTCCGGCGACGGCGCGTGCCGGGCGAAATCGAAGGCGTCGAGCCCGGCGTGCGGATCGACCCAGCCGCGCTGTCGCGTTTCTACAAGCCGCCTGCGAGACGGGCGAGGCACCATGGCTGCCATGGACGACATGATGCCGCTGATGACGCGCGCCACAGAACGGACGTCGGGACTGGTGCGCGCGGTGCCACGGGAGCAGTTCGCGTCGCCTACGCCCTGCGCGGAGTTCGACGTCAAAGGCCTGATCACCCACCTGGAGTGGGTGGCGGAGCTGTTCGAGTCGCTGGGCCGCAAGGGACCCTACGTCGAGCAGGGATCTTACGCGGGCGACTTCCCCGAGCGAGCGGAGCGCACGCTCGCCTCCTGGTCACGGCGCGAGGCGTGGGACGGGACCGACTCCGTCATGGGTCTGCCGATGACCGCGCTGGCCCACATGTACCTCGTCGACATGGTCGTGCACGGCTGGGACCTGGCCGTAGCCACCGGTCAGCCGTACGAGCCTGAGCCCGAGGCCGTCTCGCGCGCGCTGGCCTTCTCCGAGCGGATGGCGGAGACGGGCAGGCAGCGCGGCGTCTTCGGGCCACAGGTGGCGGTGCCGGACGACGCCCCGGAGTTCGACCGCCTGCTCGGCGTCATCGGCCGGGATCCTGCCTGGACAGCGTGAACCGCTCCGGCCCTTCCTGCGCCTCGCTCGGGTAGACGGCGCCCGGTTCCGGCGCCTCGCCGAGCTCGTCTCCCCTTCCGAGGATCCTCTCCTCCGCCAGGGGACGCCGGTGAAGACCCTCACGTACCGGGGCAACCCGTGCCGCCACTCGATGCGTCAGTACCGTCGACAGGCGACAACGGGAGGCCCGCAGGTGGCGGACAGATCGATATTTCCGGAGTTCGTGGCGACACGCTCCGACCGGTTGTTACGAACGGCCTACCTGCTGACGCACAACTGGGCCACGGCCGAGGACCTCCTCCAGGAAGCCCTGGCCAAGGCCTGGTTCGCCTGGTCCAGGGTGGACGACCCCGAACCGTACCTGCGCAAGGTCATCGTGACCACGTACACCTCCTGGTGGCGGCGGCGATGGCGGCGTGAACTGCCGAGCGACGAGCTGCCCGAACCGGCGGCCGGCGACGCCACGCGCGGCTTCGACGATCGCGACTCGCTGTGGCGGGTGGTGGGGCAGCTGCCGGCCAGGCAGCGGGCGGTGATCGTGCTGCGCTTCTATGAGGACCTGTCGGTCGCCGAGGCGGCGGCCGTACTGGGCTGTGATCCAGGCACGGTCAAGAGCCAGACGGCCAAGGCGCTGGCCAAGTTGCGGGTGGACGAGTCGATCGTGAAGGAGCTGCACCGATGACCGTGCAGGAGTTGCGTGACGAGCTGCGCGGGCGGGCCGAGGCCGTACCTCCGGCCAACCCGGCCCGCCCGGCGCAGGTGCGGGCCCGCATCCGCCGCCGGCGGCTGCGCAGGAGCGCGGTGGCGGGCGTCGCGGTCGCGGCGCTGGCGTCCGCCGGGTTCCTCCTCCTCCCCGGTACGGCCCAGCGACCGCCCGACCACACCGCGGTCGCCGTCCAGCCGCCACCTTCGCTGCCGGAGAGCTTCACCGCGCCGGACGGCACCGCCTACCGTCGAGTGGGCGCGACCAGCATGCGCGCCTCCGGCAAGGAGAGGATCACGATCAAGGTCCCGTACACGGGCAAGCCTCTCGACGTCGCGGGCGCCTGCGTGGGAGAAGGCACCCACGCGCCCCGGTTCCATGTCGCCGGTGGTCCGAAGCAGGCCGGGTTCTTCGGCCGCTGCTCGCGGCAGAGGCAGTTGCAGCCGCTCCACGTGCCGAAGAGCGGCTCCGCGGTGGAGATCGTCTTCGATGCCAGCACCTCCGGCACGGCCTGCACGAGGAGCAACGCGCACGCCGCGTGCGTGCCACAGCAGGACAAGCCCACCGAATGGTCGCTGGCGGTCTACGAGTGGACGCCGCCACCCCAGCCTGTCGTTCCCGACCGGCCGCGCGACCTGCCGTCCAGGCTCGACGGCTGGAAGCTGGAGGAGAGCAGATCCGGCAGCTGGCCGCAGGACGGCGACTCGGTCACCTTCGACGTCACAGGCGACGGCGGCAAGCTGGGCGTAGACCAGATCTGCACCGGCGACCTGGCCGGGCGGCTGCGGTTCAGCCTCAAGGTGAACGGCGAGGACACCGGTTCCAGCGGCGACTGCGGAGTCTGGGAGGACGGCGCGTTCCCCTCGGCGATGAACGAGATCGAGGCCCCCGCAGGCAGGCGCGTCACCATCACGATCTCGCTCGACATGCGGGGGGAGCACACGAACCGGCCGGTGCGCTGGTCGGTCGGCCTCTACAGGAAATAGAGGATGTTCCTGTTCGCTCCGCTACAGAGAATGCGCTAGCACAGGTAACCCGTATACCAGGCGTGGGAGGCCCGGTCAAAGGTCTCGAGGACTCTGTCCTGCCATGGCTGCATGCAGGCGTAGTTGTTGGGCCAGTGACGGTAGTCGACCTCGACCTCGACCTTACTGCTGCCGCAGTGCCAGTAGCGGAGATCCGCGTTCCAGGCGGTACTGACGCGATAGGCGCCACACCGCACGCCCACAGGGGCTTCGAACATGCTGACGTCATTGGAGGCGGTGCGTGGGGTGTGGCCGTTGGACGCCTGCGCGGCGGGTGCGGCCACGGCGATGCTTCCGACGGCCACGGTGGCCAGGGCGATCCGGGACATGGTGGTGAACAGGCTCATGCCTCCCCTTTTCTGTCCGCTTTTCTGTCCGTACGCGTAGCAGAGATTGTCGCCATGTATTGCGGCCCGGCCAAGAATGAGCAGCGCCATTGACCGTCGATATCCTGCCATTCACACTCCCTGGGCTTTCTGCAGGGGGAATATCCGCCGCTGATCGCGCACGCAGCGCAAGCCATAATCGAGCGACTTGTCCGACGAGCGCTGGGCCTTGATCGAGCCGGTGATCACGGCGTGGAAGGCCGCGCACCCGTCGGTCGGCGGCCATCAGGGCAGGTACGCGATGAGAGGGGTCGTCAACGCGATCCTCTACCAGAGCAGCCGGCTGCTAGTGGAACCTCCTGCCGCACGATCTGCCGCCGCGCAGCGCGGTCTACTACGACTTCCCTCTGTGGCGTGATGACGGCACAGAGCAGGCATCCATGACCTGCTGCGGTGGCAGAGCCGGGAGAAGAACCGGCGATCAGCCGACCCGAGCCTGGTGGTGCTCGACACCCAGAGCGTGCACGTGGCGGCGGGGGTGCCCCACGGAGCCCGGTTCGGCACGGAGGTGGAGATCGTCGGGGCGCAACCCCGCCGACCGGGGGTTCGTCCCTCAGCCCAAGTGGTGGGTGGTGGAGCAGGCCTACGGCACCCTCATGCTGCACCGCCGTCTGGTGCGCGACTACGAGCATCACTCCACCAATTCCGACTCGCGCGTGTACTGGCCGATGAGCGACGTGATGACCAGACGCCTGACCGGCACCGCCACCCCGACCTGGCGCGGCGCGTGACCTCTAGCACGTGGTCCAAGGTGATCGACGGGAGGCTGGCAAGTAATGCCCGGTCCGCGTCGTCCGACCTGTCATGGCGTCCCGATACAGCGGCCCTCGCCATCGTATTCCCGCATGGCGTGGGTGCCGTTGGGGCAGTCGGTAATGCTGAGCGACGAGCCTCGCAAGATCTTCAGTATTTTCCTGTCTGCGTCGGGCGATGCGCAGTCGACGACCTCATAGTTCCCCTCCTTATCCTTGAAACACTCTCCTTCCTCAGCGCCGTATCCACTTCTGGAGCAGCTGGCGGTGGCAAGGACCAGGAGAAACAGTGATGTGAGCAGAGCAAGGCGGGCAATCAAACGAGCTCCAAAAAACATGATTGTTATTTGTGGAATATACGAGTCCGGCCGGAAGCTTGGCAAGATCACCAGCCCCCTCCGGGCTGAGCTCGGCTTGCCGCCCTCTTGCCTCAGAGGGCGGTTCCGCCTGGCACCGCACGGCAGGATCGTGGTCTCCGGCGACATCGCCACCTTCGAGCCGGTCCCGGTCTCGGCCAACGAGCTGCTGATGCAGGGCGCGTCGATGCTCACCTACAACAGCAACCTGCTCAGCCAGACCCATACCGGGCAGCTCGCCGACAGCGCACGCCGCGCGCTGGAACTGGTCGCGGACGGCAGGATCGACATCGACGTCACCGCCGAATACGAGCTGGCCGACGTCGAGACCGCCATCGCCCATCTCGCCGGCGGAGCGACCGCGGCAAGAGCATCGTCAGGAAGGGATGACGCCGCTCCCGGTCCGCCCTGGACGCTGTCGGGATCAAGGCGGTGGCGCCCTCTCGCCGCGCCTCTCCGAGACGGCATCGTGATCACTGCGCGGCAGAATCGGCTGGCACCGCCGCCGATCGAAGGATCCCTCCATGAAGCAGGTCGTCGCCGTACTCCTGGCCGGCGCCTCCATCGCCACCCCCGCCCAGGGCCGTCGTCGCCCCCTCCGATCCGGTCTCGGCGCTGAAGAGCCGGATCACCGCCGGCAAGGGCGTGACGTTCACCGACATCACCTCCTACGTGCAGCTTTCGGGCAAGACCACGGTCATGAGCCGCAGGGGAAGGCTCCAGTACGGCAAGTCGGGACTCGCCGCCTCCGACGTCTCCGTCAAGGCCGCCAAGGAGGGCGGGATGTCCAGCGTCTTCGTCGACGAACGCGTCATCACCGTAGGAAAGGTCTCCTACAGGAAGGGCGGCCTGTTCGCCGAGAGAGGGCCCGAGGGCAAGCCTTGGCTCAAGATCAACAAGTGGCTGCCGGTCGGGTTGAGCGGCGCGTTCAGCCAGCCCGTCCACGCCACCGAGCCGGCGACGCTCAAGGCGCTGATATCCGCGGGAAAGCGGTCGGGCCGGACGTACAAGGGGACCGTCACCTTCGGACAGCTCTGGAAGATCTCCCCTTGGGCCCGGGCGAGCCTGGTGCGCAAGGAGAGCGACGAGCTCATCCACTACACGCTCACCCTGGGCTCCGACGACCTGCCCAGCAAGTTGGTGACGACCTACCTGACGGAGGGACATTGGCTCGGGAGGGGCACGGCGGGCGACGAGATCCACAACGAGACCGTCTACAAGGGTTGGGGCGGCCGCCACACGATCACACCACCGCCGTCGAGCCAGGTCCACACGGGCAAGAAGTAACCGAAGGGGAGGCCGTGTCCCGACACGAATTCCGTCAGGCCTGACGGGCGCGGACGAACCAGACGTCCTGGATGGTGGTCCGCAACCGCTCGGGTAGCGGCGGCAGCCAGTCGCAGCGGCCCTCGGCGATGTCGCCGTGCAGCGCCGCCTGTGCCGACCAGCCGTACGGCGCCAGCCACTCCACCGGATCGCGGAACGAGCCGACGAACGGCGAGCCACGCTCGCTCATCTCCCGCAGGAAGTCCTGCCGGGCGGGATCGGTGAGGAACCGGTCGTGCGGCCCGTCGAACGTCAGCCACGAGCCCGGCGCCGACAGCACGCTCATGGCCTCGGCCAGCGCCCGCCCCTGCGGCTTCGTGAGGTAGTAGAACAGCCCCTCCGCGATCCAGTGGACCGGCTGCTCGGGGTCGAAGCCCGCGGCGAGTAGCGCGACCGTCCAGCCGTCCTCGCGCAGGTCCGCCTCCACGACCTCGACCCGGCATCTGGCGGTGAACCCGGCCGCGCCGAGCAGCTCCGCCTTGCCGGCGAGCTGACCCGGCAGGTCGACTTCGTAGTAGCTGAAGCCCTGGTCGAGCGGCAGCCGGTAGGCGCGGGAATCGGTGCCCGAGCCCAGGCACACGGCCTGCCGTACGCCTGAGTCGAGCAGCGTCAGGTCGCCGAGCCGCCCTCTGATCGGCACCACCTCCGACGGCAGCCCCTTGCTGCGGATCTCGTCATAGCTCGCCTCGGACTCCGAGGTGACGAAGGCGGCGGCGCAGGGATCGTCCAGATAGGCGTCCGCCTGAGCATGCTCCCTCGACCGGATCACGGCCATCCAGTCGCTGGTGAGCATCACGGACCTGGCCTGCACCTCATCGTCCATCGACACGCCTCACTCTTCGCACGCGAGTTCTGACTTACAGTCATCATGCCTGACGGCGTCCCACCGGTACCGCAGGGGCGCGGAGCGCGCGGGGCCGAAGGCCGACAAGCGGATCTTTCGCCGTGACCGTGAGGGCGGACATCGCACGCCCGGCATGAGCTGGCACGGCTGGCTTTCTGTAGCGAGCGGGGGCGCGGCAGTTTGGTGACCGCGGCCACGCCGGACCGCCACGTGCAGCACGCTCAGGCCGACTTCATCCCGGACGCGACGTCTCCGCGTGGACGGCGGTCACCGCGCCCGAAGATCCTGTCGATTACGCCAACCGTAATGGTGTATTTATTAGCGAGTTACTCGAAATTAATTTCCATACGCTATGATGAGCGCGGGCATTATGAATAGGCATTTAGCATCGTCGTTCCAGGCACCAGGAAAGGGAACGGCGACATATGCACACAGCGCAGCCCAGCCAGACCGCGCTCATCACGGCGGCCTCCCGTGCGGCCCACCTCGTGGTGGACCAAGAGCCCTTCATCTTCCGTGACACCGTCGCCGCCTCTCTGCTCGGCGAGCTCGCCGAGCAGTTCATCGGCTACCACCGGTCCCACGGCGACCACCTCGTCCTGTCAGGCACCAGAGCCCAGGTGACGGCCCGCAGTCACTACACCGAGCGCCGCCTGGCCGAGCTGGCCCGCGACGGGCTGGAACAGTACGTGGTGCTCGGCGCGGGACTCGACACCTTCGCCTGCCGTCCGGGCCCGGAGGTCAAGATCTTCGAGGTCGACCATCCCGCCACCCAGCGGTGGAAGCGCGACCTGTTCGCGGCCGCGGGCGTCACGCCCTCGCGCGCCCTGGCCTTCGCCCCCGTGGACTTCGAGACCGACGACCTGATGGCCAGCCTGCGCGCCGCCGGGTTCGACCCGTCCAAACCCGCCCTGGTGAGCTGGCTCGGCGTCTCCATGTACCTCACACGGGACGCGGTCGCCGCCACCCTGGCCACCGTAGGCCGCCTTGCCCCCGGCACGGAGCTGGTGATGGAATACGCCCTGCCGTCCGCCTTCCGCGACGAGCGGGGCGCCGCGTTCGCGGACTTCGCCCTCCCCGCCGCCGCCGAGCGCGGCGAGCCCTGGCTGACCTTCCTCGCCCCGGACGACCTGTCCGCCCTGCTCGTTCAGCACGGCCTCAGCGCGACCGAGCACGTACGGCAGGCCGACAGCATCGCCCCCGCACTGTGGCGCCGCTCCGACGGCCTGCGCCCTGCCGACCTGTGCCGCCTGGCTCGCGCGACCGTGCTGCGCTAACTGACTGCGTCGGGCTCGACAGCGGGTTGAGGTCTGCACCAGATCCGCACACAGGCTGCGCATCGCTCGCATATGCGTCTGCTTCGATGGCGCCGTGACGGAGCAGCGAACGCCAGAAGCACGCGAGGTTTACTGGACGTTCGGATGCGGGCTCTCCGCGATCATCGCAACAGCGTGCGCGACGTTCGGGACCTTCCTCGATATCCACCTGGTGGCCCGCGCGCAGCTCTATTGCCTGGGCGACCTGAGCTCCGGAGAGAACTTCGCCGGCGCCATCTGGTCCCTAAGCCGGATAGTGATCTTTCCGATGATCTCGGTAGTGTCGGCGCTTGTGGCACAGCCGTTCCATCTGCTGGCCCGGCTCCCCTGGCTGGCCGGACGCATGGGGTCAGGTGTCATTCTGCTGGCTCTCACCGTTGCCGGCTCCATCGCCGGACCGATAGCGATGACTTTGTACGACGTGGCTACCGAGGGCACCCCAGGCGATTGCGTTCTACCGTGGTGGCCCTCGTGGCTGCCCTCATAAGGCCACAAACCTTATAACCCGCACGCGGCAGTGTTCAGCGCGGGAACCGTGAACGCACCGATACGGCTCTCGGGAAACGATCGCGCTGAGCCCGGGAAGCGATCTTCCAAGCCCCCCTCGAAAGCCCTTGCGGATCACGGGCCCCCCGCAAGGATGGGGTGCGACGCAAGCCGCACGACAGGCGATCGGAGCATGGCCTGCGGAGCTGTACGCCCGCCGGATCGTCGACGGCCTCCTGGCGGCGGCAGAGAACGAGCCCGACCAAGAGAAGCGGAACAAGCTCAAAGAGACAGCCACCTTCCTCGCCACCACAGGATGGTCAGTCCTACCAGGCGTGGCTGGGAACGCCACCTCGACGGGTATCGGGCTGTGACCGGGCCGGAAAGCAACAGCGAGGCTCGCCTCGTGGTCGTTGATGGAGCGGTCTACCGCGCTCAATGGGGCGATCGGACCAGAGCCGATATAGCACCACCCGTGGTCATCTTTCTGATCAAAGATGCGGACACGCCTGGCAGTGAGCTCCTCGTGTCATGGACTTCTACGTCAGGCCCGCAACCAAAACATCTGGAAGACGCCGTGGTCGCGGTCAGTGTCCGCATTGCTTACTGACAGACCACGACCTGTTGCCATGAGCCCACGGCGTCGCACGCTCCGCTGGACGGACAAGGCGATCGAATAGGACGATCTCGCCAACATCATCACCGAGAGCTAGCCTGTCCTCGAAAGCGCCCAACGGAGGTGTGTGTTGGCCAGAGACGCAAGAGCGGCGTTAGTCAAACGCCACGCACCAATGCTGGCCTCCGGTCTGGCGGCGAGGGTTCTCGTGCTGGCGCTCATGGATCTGGCCAATGATGTCTTCAGCTGGGTCAGGCTCGCCTTCACTGCCGCCATCTTCGTACTCGCCTACTCAGCTTGCGTCGCAGTCGTATTCGCCCGCTCCCGTAGAAACCGGACTGTCGCCGGGAACAGAAGCCGCTGGTAGAGCACCAGACGCGAAAGCGGCCCGTTGCCGCGAACAACGAGCCGCCTCGACCCCACCACACCTCGCCTGACACGCCAGCCTCACCAGCGGTCTCCCGTACAGCGTACTGACCGGGGAGGCCCTGCATGTCCCCCTGCTCCGCGCGACAGTGGAAACCCTTGAAGCCCGATTTCTGGTGAGTCCATGAGCCGCATCGAAGACCGCACACCCCCTCTTCCTGGTCACCCCATCCGAACGGACAAGATTGCGCGTGTCGGCTCTTCCCGCTACCGGATCTCTGGTCCCTTTATCCTCACCGCGTTCCTGGGCGTCGCCACCTTGGCAGGCGCTTTCTTCCTCCCCCGCTACCTGCTCGCATGGGACCTGGGCACGGCAAAGCCGCCAGCCGACTACGCCACCGCGGTAAACAACATCCGCACCGCCCTACTCCAGGGCGTCGGCGGCCTGGTACTCCTGATCGGCGCTTATCTCACCTGGCGCCAACTGCAGCTCAGTCGCCACGGGCAGGCTACCGAGTCCTTCGCCGCCGCCATCGCGCATCTGGGTGACACCGCCGTGGACGTCCGCTTGGGCGGAATCTACGCCCTGGAACGCATCGCGCGCTCCTCCACAGCCGACCGCCGGACCATCGGGGAAATTCTCTCCGCGTTCATAGGAAACCGAGCCCGCGATCCAGAACGAGACATCCAGCACGCTCGTCAGATGACCACAGCGCCGGGCAGTTCTGTCAACCTCTCGCTGCGCGCCCCTGACATCCACGCGGCAATGACTGTCCTCGGCCGCCGGGACCCCGTCCGGGGTCAGGTGCTCCGCCTCGACCGCGTGGTCCTGCCCAAGACCGACCTCGCCTCCGCCCGACTCCGCGACGTGGATCTCCATTTCAGTGATCTAACCGAAGCCTCTTTCGTCGGAGCCGATCTGACTCGTGCGGATCTCACCGGAGTGCGGCTGGCGGGGGCGATCCTTGCCGACGCGATCCTTTACCAGGCCGACCTACGTGACGCCGTTCTCACTGGAGCCATCGCCGAGGGCATCGATCTCCGGGGCACCGATCTGAGCAGGGCTGAGCTGCGGAACGCCAACCTGCGCGGTGCCCGCCTGGACTACAGCGACCTCCGGGGCGCCACGCTGACCGGCGCCATCCTGACTGGTGCATCGCTGAAACGGGTGGTCTTCGACGAGACCACCACGTGGCCCGACGGCTTCGACGCCGCCCTGATCAGACCAGCACGGCCGCGATCGCTCCCGCCCGTCCGTCCCAGGACCTACGACGAGTTCGCCGTCAAGGCGGCGACCGCCGAGGACGACCCACCGGCCGAAGCCGAGTAGGTGACGGATGACGTCACCATCGTCAAAACCTCATAGTGCCAACTCCGCCACTCTGGCGTGACCTGAAGCGCGCCTACAGCCGCGCGATGAGGCCTCGGTGACGTTCATGGGCGAGGTGGCGACCCCCGACTTCATCACCCACGTGTCCGTCCACCACTGGCCCGAACAGCTGCAACACATCACCCACGCGGGCTGGGACGGGTCTCGTTCATGCTCCGCTGGACGGGCAAGGCCGTCGAGCAACTGCGCTCGTATCCCAACCCTCCATCCGCTCACGCTCGTCTTCGAGCCTCGCCTCGGCTTTCCTATCGAGCCGGTCCCTCGAGCTAGGCCGGTCCGGGCTCTCTCGCACTGCGGCCTTGATACAGCCGACCGCGGCCCAGTCCCAGTTCGTGTTTCGTGCCATGTCCTTGAGATACCCATGGCTCAGCGGCGCGCCTCTGGGACGGGCTCCCGCCGCGCGGATCGAGCGCAACGCCGCCCAGGTGTGGTCGATGCCCTTGCAGGTGCGGTTGATGGCCCACCATGCAGTGTCAATGATCTCTGCCCGCGTGGTCACGTCCTGCCCGCAGCGAATGACACCGGGCGTCTTGAGCTGTCATCAGTCGGCAAGATCGCTAGTCGCCAGGAAGGTAAAAAGTCAGGTCAGACGATGTCTGGCCTGGCTGATCGAGTGTGCCCCCTGCAGGATTCGAACTTCATGACTCCGTACGACCCCGAGTTCACGGACTCGGGTTCTCGCACCTGAAGCCTCGATTCGAACTGGAGCATGACTCCTGACCGTGCGCGATGGGGCGAGTCCTGGCGGGTGGCGGTCGACCCTCCCGCCTGATGCGCGGCTCATCGCACTCTCCTGTCCTCGCAATCGGCGAAAGTCACCTCAAGACGGTCTCCCCGACGGGACAAGCCCCCACGCGACAAACGGATGAAACATGGCCAACCGCCATCAGTCTCTTGAATCTGATGATTCCCTCCCCAGAGATGCTCCGGGTAGAGATTGTCCTGATGCGCATGATGGCTTTATGCCGCGACCCAGGCGTGTCCGGTGAGCGGCGGCCGGCGCTGAACGCATGATGAACTTCCTGCTCCAACCGGGTGAGGAGTCGTCGGATGGATGCGCGTCGTACCCCCATGGCGGACGTGATGCCGCTCATCGGCCAGTTGCGTCACTATTCGGGGCGCTCGGCACGCGCTGATGTCATGACCGCCCTGTCGATGGCGGTGACCCTGCTGCCACAGGGCCTGGCCTTCGGCGCCCTGGCCGGCCTGCACCCGGCCGCCGGGCTCTACACCGCCATGGGTTCCGCGATCGTGTTCGCTCTGCTGACCGCCACGCGATTCGTCGCGGTGGGACCCTCGTCGACCATGGCGCTCCTGGCCTTCACCGCCGTGCACGACCGGGTGGGCGGTGACCCGGGCCGAGCAGCCGCGCTGACGGCGGCGCTGTCGGTACTGGTGGGCCTGTGGTGCCTGCTGGGAGCGATGCTGCGGCTGCAGGGGATCGCCGAGTTCCTGTCCTCGCCGGTGGTGCTGGGCTACCTCGCGGGCGTGGGCATCCAGATGCTGGCGGGGCAGGTGGGCCCCCTTCTGGGCATCCCGACACCGCATCCCGATCCGATCGCCAAGCTCTGGTACGTCGTCACGCACCTGCAGCAGGCCCAGCCGTTGACCGCGACGATCGGCGTGGGGGCTCTCATCACGCTCGTCCTGCTCAAGCGCTTCCTGTCGGGCGTGCCAGCCGGCCTGGTGGTCTGCCTGACGGCGATCGCGATCTCGGCCGCCGCGGGGCTGGCCGATCGGGGCATGGCCGTGGTCGGGACGGTCTCCGGCGGCCTGCCCACACCCGCCGGGCTGCCTCAGGTGAGCTGGGACGACGTGTCGGCGCTGCTGATGCCGGCTCTGGGCATGGCGTTGATCGCCTCGATCGAGACCGTCAGCGCTGTCCGGCAGACGGGCACCGAGGTCGGCGGTCGTATCGTCATGAACAGGGAAACGGCGTCCCTGGGCGCGGCGAGCATCGCCACCGGCGCGCTCGGCGGCTTTCCTCCCATGGCCAGCACCGCCCGCACCATGACGGCCCGCGCCGGCGCGCAGTCCCAGCTCTTCCAGCTCATCATCGCGGGCATCGTCATGTTCGTCCTGGTCAGCGGAGGGCCGCTGATCTCTCTGCTCCCGATGGCGGTGCTGGCGGCCATCGTCATGGCGGGCGCGCCCAGACTCATCGACGTCACCGGCTTCCTGCGGCTGTGGCACGGCTGGCGCACGGAGAGCGTGATCACGCTCGTCACCGTCATCGGCGTACTGGCCTTCGGCGTGCTCCAGGGCCTGATCGTCGCCGTGCTCCTGTCGACTGGCCAGTTGCTGCGCCGCACCGCCCGTCCACACGACGCCCTGCTCGCCGTCTACGGCGAGCACCAGAGCCCCCGCGAGATCGCCGAAGGCGCCTCGCCCCATCCAGAGATCCTCATCTACCGCGTCGACGCGCCGCTGTTCTTCGCCAACGCCCGGCGGATCAGGCAGCGGGTGCTCAGCCTGGTCACCGACACCGCGCCGCGCCCACGATGCGTGATCATGGACGCGGAGGCGGTGTTCTATCTGGACGCCACGGCCGCCGACACCCTGGCAGAGCTCACGGCCGACCTCCAGGCGCTCGGCTGCGCGCTGGTGCTGGCCCGGGCGCATGGCTCCGTCCTGTCGACCCTACGGACCAATCCCTACCACGACGGCGTCACCCAACGGCTGCACGCGTTCGCCGACGTGAGGGAGGCCTACCTCGCCATGCGGCAGGCCTGAAACCTGGCATCGAAACTCGCGTGGCCGACCTCCGCCCGTCCCCGCCTATTCGCCAGAACCACTGCCGCTGTCGGCGCGAGTACGACTCCATGACGACGGGCGCCAGCTCCCAGAAGCCGCCTCGAGACGGACGTCCGACCGGGTACCACGAAAGTGGCGCCGATCGCCCCCCGAGACGTGGCGCCGACCAGCAGCGACGCCGCGGCAAGCACGGGCGTGAACACCCATGCGAACCGCTTCCAGCGCACATGCCCGTGCTCGACCATGGCCACCCTCCGTGTCACTCCACACCGAAACGAACCAGTTTCGTCACAGAGAGCGACAGTTCCGGCATTTGTCGATCGCCGTGAGCCTCCCGACGCGTGTCAATGGAGGCGCCAGACTTCACACCGTTTCTGGAGCAGAATGCGGTAGATGTGCACAACAAGCCGACTCGTACGGTGTCACGTGTGCGCCGAGGACTGATCCGAGCTTCAGCAGGCTCATCACATGGGAAGGCCACGAGTCCGCCCGCAAGCGTGCCGTCCGTGGCCCTCCACCTGCGTCGCAGGACCTGAGCCTGCGCGACATCGCCTCGCGGCTCGTCATGACCGGGCCAGGGTCCGAATGGCGTCAGCCGGCCTTGGTGATCGGGGGCGGCGCCCACGTGCCGTCCACGACGCTTTCCTCCGGCCAGTACATGCGCAGGATGAGGTTGAACCCCTCGGCCGGGGCGGGCAGCCAGTTGTCCTGCTTGTCGGCGGGGGCATCGTGCTGGATGTAGAGATCCACTGACCCGTCTGGATTGGCGACTGGTTTCGCGACGTGACCGATCTCGTACCGGTTGATCGGATTGTCGACCAGGAAACCGGTGGGGTCGTACATCGTCAGCGACCAGAACGCCTTGGCCGGCGGCAGCTGGCCGGCAGGGAAGTGGATGGTGTAGGTGTTCGCGCCGTTGAGCGGCTGGCCCTGGCCGTCGACGAAGGCGATCGGGTAGATGGCGTCTTGGGGCAGGTTCGCGCCGAGTCCTTGCCATGCGGTGGCGGCGCGCCGCAGGTAGTCGGTGCCGTAGCTGCCCATGTTGGTGGCGACTCGCCAGCCGTTGACGTCTTGGCCTATCGCGGCGACGGCGGCCTTGATCCGCTCCTGGGCCGCGGGGACCGCTGCGTGCAGGGCCTGCGCGGTGGCCGAATCGACGGCGTCGATGTCGAAGGGCTGTCCCGGCTGGATGTTCAGCTGGGCGAGCGTGGCCGCCATGGGCTTGTCCGCGGCTGCCGGGGCGTTGGTCCGCATCGCGGCGGCCATCTGGGAGAAGAACGTCTGGGCATCCATCTGCTCCACCAGCGTCGGCGGTGGCGTCATCGGGATGCCGGGATCGACTTTGCCGGGCGGGCGCGTATAGGTGCCGCGTCCGTAGGCGCTGAGCGGTTGAAGGGTGTACTGGTCCACGAGCTCTTGCACGGCGGGCAGGTCGGAGGGGCCGTCGAGTTGGGTGCGGCCGATGATCCAGACCGTGTCGGTCGGGGACTTGAGCTGTTCGACGCCGCCCGGCAGCGTCCCGTTCCAGTTCGGGCCGGTGATGGCGAAGTCGCCCTCGCCGGTGCCGGTGGTCCGTGTCCCGGGTGAGGCGAATACGTTGGTCCAGGCGTCCAGCATCGGCATGAGGTAGTACCGGCCCTGGGTGTCCGGCAGGTGCAGCACCATGGGTTCCTGGGCCAGATCCAGCCACGCGACCGTGTAGAGGGTGTCGAGGTTGGGCGAGACGACCAGCTTGAAACCGGGGTCAGGCAGGGCGTTCGCCTGCGCGAGCTGGTTGATCGGCGCCTTGAGGGCGGCCGGATCGGGTGCCTCGACGTTGGTCGAGGAATGTCTGGTGGCCTCCATCAGCACCAGTGGGTAACCGTAGATGTATGCCTGGACGGCGTTCTCGTGGACATCCTCGTTCGCGGCTTCCATGGCGCTCCTTCCAGAAGGGGGGAGGCTTGGTTACGCATCGCCCATCAGTCTCTAGTCCACGTAAGAGACGTAGAAGCATCAAGGCGTAAATATCAGCCAAGGGATCGTTCACCGGGGCCACCCTGTCTGGGTATTCGGGTGCTCACGCCGACCTCCGCGACTTCGAGGCGGGAACGGCATCGATCGAGTGATCGCGAACGTCGATGGAGTCGAGGTGGGCCGCCGGCGGCCCCCCGCTTCGCGCGAGCCAGGGCAGGGACGGATGTGCAGGGCCGGAAGGCACAGCCGGACACCAGCCATGACCAGAGATCGCTAGGCGAAACCCAACTCCTCGCGGGCTGCCTCTATGACCGGGATACGTCCTTCCTCCAGGAACTCCCGTACAGACACACCCTCCGGGACATCTCGACACGTGGCAGCCATCAGGCGTTCGGAGAATGCGTAGGTAGCGCGCCTCAAGGTGAGGCTTCCTGCAATCTCTATGACCCTCTGGCGCAGCCACATCTGGTCGATCTTCGCTTGGACGTCGTCGGGCAGCTCGCGTCCGAGGTGGCGCTGCGTTGCGATCGTCGCCACTTGTTGACTGACGTCCAGGAACTCCAAGATCGCATGCTTGCGTTCCTCCCGGAAGGCGGCTTCGGCAGCAGCCTTGGCCTCCCTCTTTGTTTCTCTCGTGGCCACCAACTGGCCGAGGAGAGTGGCGGCGGTTCCGAGGAGGACACCACCCAGAGGCAGCAGCGCTTGCAGATCGGCAGGCATGGCGGGACTCCTTTTCGATCTCTTGTGCCGAGGGCGGACGGCTCCTCGCGCCGTACCGGTGTCACCGCCAAGGGCTCGAACAGCAGCGTAAACCGCGTCCGACCTGCACCCCAAGCTCTCTCGCACGCCGTCCGGCATTGCCTGTGTGACTCCCAGCGACAGGCGCGCATCGCCTTCGCGAAGGGTCTCTTCGCGTTGTCACATGAGAGCGGAAAATCATGCCATTTCGCCTCCAGTTGAGAATGCGTCCATGCGACGGTGCAGGTGGAGGTGGTTGTGATGACCACGATGCCGAAAGCGTTCGCGCAGGCCGCGAAGAGACACGGCGTACCGGAGAGCATCCTGCTCGCCGTGTCCTACATGGAGTCGCGCTGGGACTGCAACGGTGGCAGGCCCAGCACGGCTGCCGGATTCGGCCCCATGCACCTGACCGACGGCGTCGCGCCGAGCAAGTCGCGGCACCACCACATCGACGGGGACGAGGACCCGCGCGGCGACGACTCCCGCCCCCCGCTGCATCCCACCGAGCCGGCGGAGTTGCAGAACGGCTTTCCCGCGTCCCTGCACACCCTGGAGCGTGCCGCCGAGCTGACCGGGGAGAGCCTCGAGCGCCTGCGTAAGGACCCGGCGGCCAACATCGACGGCGGCGCGGCGCTGCTCGCCGACTACCAGCAGGCCCTGGGCGCCCCGCCGAGCGCCGACCCCGCCGACTGGTACGGCGCGGTGGCGCGCTACTCGGGCGCTTCGGCCGAGGAGATCGCGGCGGACTTCGCCGACATGGTGTACGAGGTCATCCACGAGGGCGCCACCCGAATGACCGACACCGGTGTGGAGGTGACACTGTCGCCCTCTCCTGAGGTGCACCCGTCCCGCTCCTGGCTGACCCGGCTGGACCTGCCCCACCTGGCCCGCGCCGACGCCGTGGAGTGCCCCGACTCGATCTGCTGCGAGTGGATTCCGGCGCTCTACAGGAGACTGCCAGAGGGCAAGTACGGCAACCACGACATCGCCGACCGCCCCACCAGCCAGACGATCCAGTACATCGTCATCCACGACACCGAGGAGCTGTACGACAAGACGCTCAAGCTCGTACAGGACCCGTCGGAGATGAGCTGGCACTACACGCTGCGCTCGCGTGACGGTCACCTCGCCCAGCATGTGCTCACAAAGGACGTGGCCTGGCACGCCGGCAACTGGTACGTCAACACCAAGGCGATCGGCCTGGAGCACGAGGGCTTCCTCGCCGCCGGCGGCACCTGGTACACCGAGGCGATGTACCGCACGTCCGCCAGGCTGGTGCGTTACCTGGCCGACAGGTTCGGCGTCCCGCTGGACCGCGCCCATATCATCGGCCATGACAACGTGCCCGGCTTGGTGCCGGCCAAGGTGGAGAAGATGCACGAGGACCCGGGACCGTACTGGGACTGGGCCCACTTCTTCGACCTGATGGGTGCTCCTCTGCGCCCCGACGGCGATTCCGGCACGGCCACGGTCATGATCCTGCCCGACTATGGCCGCAACCGTCCGCACTACATCGGCTGCGACGAGGACCATCCCGAGGCCACCTGCCCGCCGCACGGGTCGGCCTCGGTCTGGCTGCACACCGAGCCGCGCGAGGAGTCGCCCCTCGTGAAGGACATCGGCAAGCACCCGGCGGGTGAGTCCACCTTCAGCGTGTACGATCACGCCGCCCGCGCCGTCACCGGCCAGCGCTACGTCGTCGCCGAGCGACAGGGCGACTGGACGGCCATCTGGTACCTGGGCCAGAAGGCATGGTTCCACAACCCAGGCTCCGATCCCGTGGCCGTACCCAGCCGTACCCTGATCGCGACGCCCCGTCCGGGCCTGACGTCGGTTCCCGTGTACGGCCGCGCGTACCCGGAGCCGGCGGCGTACCCGGCGGACGTGGAGGTGCAGCCGCTGGTCCCGCTGCAGTACACGTTCCCTGCCGGACAGTCGTACACGGTCGGCCTGACCACGACCGGCGAGTTCTACAAGGCGACGACCTTCGACACCACGCTGCATCGCGTGGTCCGCGGTACCCAGAAGTACCACCAGATCCAGTTCGGCCACCGCGTCATGTTCGTCAAAAGCGAGGACGTCGTGGTGACCGAGGCGTGAGCGTCGCCGTAGTGCTGTTCCACGGCGACCACGACGTAGCCAAGATCGATAAGCGGCTGGTAGGTGATCATGGGTATACGCTTGCCGAGTCGATCACACACCGCGACCAGTCCGGCTCGCCGCGGGAACCGAGCTCGTCCAGGATGACCCGATACAGCTTGGCCCACACCCGGGCTCTGCTCCAGTCGGTGAAGCGGCGATGGACCGTCTGCCAGGAAGCGCCGAAGCCCGGTGGCAGCTGCCGCCACGTGCAGCCTGTAGTGGCCACGAACATGATGGGCGGCCAGGATCAGGCGATCATCGGCTCGCCGGCGGCCACCAGCCTGCGGCCGCTTCGCAGGCGGCGGCATCACGCGCTGAAACAGCTCCCACAACTCGTCAGGAACCAGCTGATCTAGGAACGCTTCCGTGATCGTTCCAACGAGTAATCAGCAATCAAGACACGGTCTAACGAGATGGACACCAGCTGGGCGCATGCCCCGCATGGAGCGGCGGAGGCTGCGGAGCACACTGCGCGACCGAGCACCCGATGGCAGGTGTCCGTCCTAACTTTCCCCTGGGCGGGGTCGACGGTTTGACCCGGATTCTGTCGAGATTTTGTGGCGGCAGTTGGAGTGACGTGCGACATTGGGCGGGCATGCGCAGCTTGCGAGCGCGGTCCGCACCGCGATCAGCCAGCGCCGCCCGCCGGTGAAGGTCCTTTTCCAGCCCGTACGGCACGCACGAGCAAGCTCACTGCGAGGGCGACGTGCCACAGCGCGTAGCCCAGTGCGCTGATGGCGTCCCAATGGGTAATGTCGGTCCAGCTGACACCGCGGTTTTCTATCGCGAACCAGAGCACATACGTCGCCGTTGAGACTAGCCCGGTCAAGGTGCCCAGCACCGCGGGGACCCAGCCCGCTCGCCAGGCCAGCAATGCCGTGAGCACGACCAGCAGCCCCTGGACTGCGGAGACGGCGATCACTGCCTGCTGGTTGAATCCTGCCACCATGGTGATCGACACCGTCACGCTCACGAGAGCTGTCAGCAGGATGGTGATGGTGGCGGCGAGGCTTGTTCGCCGGAGGGCGACGGCGAGGGTGACCAATGCCGCTACCAGGGTGACGTCGCTGACCACCCACACCGCCTGCATGATCTCCCGCAGATCCTTCCTGCCCCAGATGAGGATGATGATGGTCAGGATCAGGATGAAGAAACCGGACAAGATGGTCAGGACTAGCGCGGTGGTCGCCTGTGGCACTCCCGTCTTCGGCTTGGCTGGGCGAGCGTGCGGGTGCATAGGCGGTGCCCCCCAACCCGGCTGCTGGGCTCCAGGCAGGGGCCGACCCCAGCCAGCCTGCTGCCCACCAGAACCCCAGCCTGGCTGCTGCCCCCCGGAATGGCCAGGCGGACCCCAGTGGGCCCCGACCCCATGCACGGCCACGGCCGGACGAACGGTGTGCTGGTCGGAGTCGGGCAGCAGCAGGGTCGCGGGCGGTGGCCCTGACAGCAGGGTGGGCTGTTCGGCCAACGCAGCCGGAAGCTCCTCCCCGGTAATCCGCCGCAGCAGGTTAGCGGCACTAGGTCGGGACGCGGGGTTCTTGGCCAGACAGGCAGTCAGCATCGGCCGCAGTTCATCGGGCACAGCGGACAGATCCGGCTCCCGAGTCATAATCGCATGCATAACCGCCGGAAAAGTATCCCCACGAAACGCCTGCTGCCCACTGGCCGCGTAGATCATCGTCGTGGCCCAGCTGAACATGTCCATCGCCGAAGCGGGCGAACTCCCCTCGAACTGCTCCGGCGCCATGAACGCAGGAGTCCCCATAACGCTGTGCGTGGCACTACGATCCAACGCCCGAGCGATCCCGAAATCGATCACCACCGGCCCCTCGGGACCCAAGATCACATTGCTCGGCTTGAAGTCCCGATGCACGATCCCAGCCCGATGAATCGCCGCCAACGCGGTCAACGTCGTCACGGCAAGCCGCTCCAACCCACTCCCCGACCGCGGCCCCTCCTTCCGGACCAGCTCATCCAGCGAAGGCCCCGGAATGTGCTCACTAACGATGTACGGCCGCTCATCCGCGATCCCGACATCCAACACCCGCGCCGTACAGAACGGAGCCACCCGTCGCGCCGACTCGGCCTCCTGCAGAAACCGCTGGCGCGCGTTGTCATCAGCCAGCGCCTCAATATGTAAGGCCTTAACCGCCACCTGCTGCCCAGTAGGCCCCTGTCCGAGATAGACAGTGCCCTGGCCACCCCGGCCCAGCACACCCGTCAACCGATACTCGCCAAGTTGTCCGGGATCTCCCGGTGTGAGGGCTTGCACAAGATCCGACCCTATATGTTGACCTTCTGGCGGGCCGACTACAAGAACTGCTGACCTCAGACATGAATAGAGCGCCCGCCCTCCCCAAAGGAGAGCGGGCGCTTCCCATATCACCAGGCAGGCTGGTTCGCCTGCCCGGCATGGCAGTGGATCACTGACCGTTGAGCTCGGGACAGCCTGGCGGCTCTACGCGCTCGATGCCGATCGGAGCTCTTAGACCAGTTTTGATGTCAGCGCTGTAGCCGCCGTTAGGGATCAACGTGGGGGTTGGATCTGGCCGCGCTGAAGGGTACTTCTCGTTCCATGAGTCGAGGAAGTCCTGCTCTATGGCAGCGATCTGTGCGTCACTGAGAGGCTCCATCGTGCAGTTCATGCCCTGTCGTTCAGCGTCGCCGGCCAGCGTCAGCGACGCCAGCGCCAGAGAAGCCAGAAGGATCGTTGAACGCCGCCTAATCACCTTCTAGTCCCCGCTGCTGATCGACCATCCGTGAAGCAGGGCAATCATGGAGGATCCCCATCGCGGATCGATAACGCCTTCCGAACTGAGATCTTGGCTGACCATCGGGGCCGTCGATCTCCAGCGGCTCACTTTCACGAGCGGACACCAATGATCGAAGGATTTCAGCAGGGATCACTGGCTGACAGCTGCCGAGAGCCTGCCTTTCGGCATGAGCGCGAGCGCCCGTCTCGCGAGAGTATCGGCCGAAGGAGAATATTCGGCGTTGAGTATGCAGCCGGGACTGGCTCGCCAGGATGACATGGGCGCATTGATGATCTCTGCCCGCGTCCTGCCCGCAACGAATGACATCGGGAGTCTTGAGCTGTCATCAGGCGGCAAGATCGCATAGTCGCCAGGAGAAGCAAAAAGCCAGGTCAGACGATGTCTGGCCTGGCTGGTCGAGGGTGCCCCCTGTAGGATTCGAACCTACGCACCCGGCTCCGGAGAGGGTTGCTTCTTAAGGTAGGCCAACTTTGTGACCTGGGAATATGTTCCACTCCGTCGCCGGACTTCGGACCCGGTCCACAATGGGTCCACGATCAAGGCCGTAACGGCTTCTCCTGCACGGCTCCAGGCATCCCAGCCAGTGGCATCAAGCTGTCTCCCAACGACGCTCCAGAGCCGCCTCAACCGCTCAACCTATCCGTAACGGTCCAACACAGCACGCCGCTCAACGCGTCGTCCCCCAAGGCAGCGCCCTGCGCTTGTACGCAATCGACCTTGAGGGACGACACTGAACCGCTCTGCGATGAAGCTCCCCGCTCTACATGCCTTGCTGGTCGCGCCACCACCAGTTGACGATCGCAATGGCGGTTCGAATCACGACCTGGATCCACATCGGATTGATCTTCCAGTCTCGATCCTTGCGCATGAGAAGCCCTCCCTCTTGGTGGAGATCCCGACGCGTCCCGAGGTCGCGCCGCCGTCGATCTCCTGATGTAGCGAGCCTCGTGCCACCACGACCGCACTTGACGATCTCGAACAAACAAGTCCATGTATTTACAGCACAACCCCATCTACCAGCCAGATCACCGGCGACGCAGGTTGATCCATTACAGTTGCTTACAGGAATCGCGATTCAAGCAACGCAGGGTGACGCCATATGCCATCGCTCAAAAAGGCACCTTTGCCGCCAGGACCAACCAAGACTTTTTTTGATAACCTACATGAACTTCACCTAAGGGCGGGCCAGCCAAGCACAAGAAAGATGGAAAGCGTCATCGGGAAAGGCGTTCTTTCGCATACAACTATCCATAAGACTTTCGCCGGAGATAAGGTCCCAGAGTGGGGACCAGTAGAACTAATAGTCGAATGCCTGGCAAGTATGTGTGGAGATGTGCCAGATAAGACGACGTCGCGATTCAGAACGCTGTGGATTCAAGCCCGAGCCGGTCATGACAGTGATCTATATTTAGATGAGTCTATGCAGAAGGACGGCGAGACCACAGAGGAACCCGCAAGAGGGAAGCCGTCGGAATTTGGATCCGTCCCAACGCACTTTCGTCGCCTCGACGCAACCATAGGCGGCTTAAAGCCTGGCTCGTTGATAGCTATTATGAGCACGCCCTCTGAAGGTAAAAGCTGCCTGATTGTCGATTTAGCTAGAGCGGCATCAATGGCTGGCGTTGGAACGCTTCTATTTAGCTCTGAGATGTCTCGCGGAGAATATACGCTCAGAATGCTAGCATCGGAAGCACTCGTTGACATCACCAGTTTAAGGACTGGGCAACTAAGCGACGAAGCATGGGCGCGCCTTGCTCGACGAATGTCCGAAGTTGCTGACGCACCTATGTATATTGACGCCCCTACCAATAAGTCCTGTAATCAACTTATCGACGCCGTAAAGCGCAGCACAGAAAGACATAACATTGGACTAGTGCTTATCGACGGGCTTGGACTGCTAATTTCGCAAGAACATGCACAGTCGGGTGGCCAGCATGACGCAGGCAGCGCCCTAACCTCTCTAAAGACTCTCTCGACGCAACTCAACTTGCCTGTTGTGGTCACTGTAACTACAGAATATCCCCACGACGATCGCTACCACCTAGATCCCCCCACGAGCTGGGGGTTGCAACGAGCCGCCCGGCTGAGCGAATTGCGATACGGTCGTGAGATTTTTGAGATCGCCGACTTGGTTATCGCGATATATCGGCCAGACCACCGCGAGCCAGAAAGCCCTCGCGCAATGGAGGCCGACCTAGTTATCGCCAAGAATCGCTACGGGCCAACCGGCATTTCGACCGTGATTTTCCAGAATCAATTCATGCGCTTTACTAATATGCCGCCGATACCCACGGACAACCCGCCGTCCCTGCCCGCCTAATCTTTCATACTCGTCAGACTGACAGAGGAAGCATTCCTTCGCTCGGTTAGTGCGCTTGTATAAGAGGGACAACCAACTCTTCCATGCTGGTCACCACGAGCTCAGCGCCAGCATTGGCAAGTCGCTCAGCCTTTCCGGGCCGGTTTGCGTAGCCGACGGCAACGACCCCTGCATGTTTGCATGCCTCGACGTCAGTCACTGAGTCTCCAACCAGCAGGGCGAACGACGGATCGGCGGCCAGATGAATGAGCGCCTGGTCAAGGAGATGAGGATTCGGCTTCATGAGCGAGGGATCAGCTGTTGAGCGTGCCGAGACGTAGGCCACTCGGTCAGTGAGTCCACCCCGAGCGAGGAACGCCGTCACGGCAGCCACCGAGTTGTTGCTGACGATCCCCACGATCAGTCCCCTGTCGCGCGCCCGTTCTATGAGGTCCACCGCCCCTGGTGTCGGCCGCGCTGTACGGACCGCCTTCACCTCCAATTCGGTGAGTGTCCGCAGGGCAAGGCGGTTCAACTCGCTACCGAGAGATGCACTGAACCGGAATACCTCCAAGGGGTCATCCGTCGCACGCACGGCAGGCGAGAGCACGGCGCCAGCCTGTTCCAAAGTGGCGCGAAGACTGGCCGCGACCGTCCGCGCCGGCAGTCCCGCGAAGATGTCGCACACGGGACCATCGAAGTCGAGGAGCAGGTATTGCACCTTGCCCATAACGGCCTGCACGGCTTCCGGCCCCGAGCGCGCCGTCACGGCAACTCCCGAGCCACGTTGTCCCACACCGCGTCGAACCATGCGGACGACTGCTGCACGAACTGGGCTGACGTCGAATCCGGCCCATCGCTCACCGCGAAGTGGAACAGCTCGGTGTCCTTGCCCATCAGGTCAAACATCTCGACTGGCACCCCACCCAGGGCTACGACATGCTCCGCGACAGCGTAGTAGCCGAAGAACGCCTCTTCTTTGTTGATGACATACAGCTTGAAGCGTGGCGGTTCCCCGCTGATCCGTACCTGAGCCGACGCCTGCGCCACCAGGCCCAGGTCTCGAAGCTCGTGAACGGATTCCACGATGGCCTGAGCATGCCGTGCCGTGATCTTTTCGGCTCGATCCCGGAACAACGGCTCATCCTGTCCGTTGTCCACCCGGCACGGGAGAGACCAAGGGCGGCCTGTGTCTGGCAGAAGGAGCCGGATGGAGATGCGCTCAGGGATCAAGCGGCCAGCTCGGATGCTGTCGAGCGCTTCCTGCACTGCACCGTGCAGCGTCTCCCCGGAGAATCCGGCGAAGTCAATAGAGACCTCAGACCGCTTGAACGCCTCCTCAACGTGAGGGCGCAGGCCCACGGGGCGTGCGGTCTTCTCTCGGACGAACACGCCGCTCCCCTGTCGGGAGACGATCAGACCCTCTTCCCGGAGTTCCCGGATGGCCTGCTGGATCGTCTGCCGTGCCACACCGAAAGTCTTGGCGAGCTCCGGACCTGAAGGAAGCTTCTCCCCTGGCGCAAACTTCCTGGTCAGGATGGCCGCTCTGAGCTGCGTAGCTACCTGGAGATAGGGCGGACGAGGGTCATCCGGGTCGAGTCTCATGCCCCCAATGCTATCCATGCCTGAACAACATTCCTAGGCAAGTCTTGACATGACTAGCCAAGCCATTCAACATGATGCTTGTACAACCTGCCTAGCCAAGCTGGTCAGCTGGTGGGGCGGTGGGAGGACTGGCCTCCAAGCACGTCAGCAAGGAAGGGACCTCACGCGATGATCCAGCCAACCAAGGCCAGCCGCTTCCTCCCGACACTGCTCGCAATCGGTGCCGTGTTCTTCATCGTTCGCGACCCCGTCAAGGCCGCCACCGTCGCCACCAGCGCGATGGATGGACTCCTGAAGGTCGCCGAGTCCTTCGCCACCTTCGCCTCGAACCTCGGCTAGATATCCGCTCAGCCCGCAGCACCCCGCACAGCCAGAAAGACCCCTAGGAAGGCGGCCACCAGGCCGCGCGCCGCCAGGCTGTCGCACTTGATCACTTGAGAACTAAATCCGGGCTACCGCCTCCCACCGAAAAGGCGACCCCGCGCGGCGAAGCTCCGCGCCTATCTCGTTCGCGACGCCCAGCACGCGGTTGGGGATCACGACGAACTCCAAGCCAAGACCAACGCCATGTGGCCCCGGAGACCAGCCGCTACCAACGAAACGGTCCCCGGGGCTCCTCAAAGAGGAGATTTCACCATGCCACGTCAGACCACGGTCCACCACATCTCGCTCCACGCCAGCTGGCCGGACGGAGAGCCGCAGACCGTACGAGACGCCTACGACGCGCTTCTAGAGGAGCAGCGTCAGTCCGCGAAGGACCAGAAGCGGTGAGCGCCAAAACCAAGCCGCCATCGCCATGGCTTCCCCCAGGCACCCCAACGACCTGGGTGTGCCAGTGCGGGGGGATCAATCCCCGTTCCGAAACGACCTGCCAGAGGTGCAAGCGATGACCCGCCCCGACGTTCCGTTCTTCCCGCTCGCGGCTGACGCGCTGAATCTGGCCGACGCGTGGAGCGTGCTCGCCGAGTCCGGCGAGTGCCGTTTCGACCCTGACCTTCACGCCGGCCCCGACCGACCGGAGTCCGAGCACGAGCGCGCCGCTCGGCTGCACGTGGCGCGCGAGCTGTGCGGTTCCTGCCCGGTGCGGGCACTGTGCCTGCGCTTCGCTCTGCAGGTCCGTCCCAAGGCCGGCGTCTGGGCGGCGTTCACCGCTGAGGAGATCGGCGAGCTGGCCCATGACCTCGCCGCGTTCGCGGAGGTGGCCTGATGGTCACCCTTTCCGTGAACAACGTCTTCCATCTGCTGTGGCCGTGGCTGGCTTTCTTCGCCGCCCTCGCCCTCGCCTCGCTGTGGTGGGGGCGCTGATGTCCCGCATCCGTGCAGCCTTCTGGGATCCGACCGGCAAGCGCTACGGCATCCCCACCTACCCCTGGCGGATGTCCCCGCCGCACCTGCTTACCATTCGCCAGCTGGCCGCCGAGGGGCTTCGACCCGGAGGGCAGGGCGTACAGGCTCAGGTGCTGTGGCGCTCACGCCGGCACAGCGCGCCCGGTGTCCGCGCTGCCTACCTCTACGACATCCGCTTCGCCCTGCCGAAACGAGCAGCCACGCCCTGCCAGCTCGCCGCGCTGGTCAAGGCCAACGCCGCCCGCCGTACCTGCCCTGACTGCCTTCGTGACGTCGGCTACGTGCTGCCGCGCCACCTCGGCACCTGCCTGGACTGCGCGGCCCACGAGGCCGTCGCCTGACCTGTGAGGAGATCCGACTCCATGCTTTCCATCCGCCTGTCCGGCACGCCCGCCGAGGTCGCCGACGCCGTGCTGACCCTACGCGAGGCGTTCCCCATCACCGCCATCAAGGGCCTGTGTTCGGCGATCCCGGCTCAGTCCAGCGTCCGCGTCTACGTGGAGGTCGGCGATGACTGACCGCGCTCCGACTCCCACCGCGCCGCGCCCGCTGACCGAGGGCGAGCACACCGCCGTTGCCGTGACCGCCGGCGTGACCGGCGTGCTGGGCATGCTCGGCTTCGTCAACAGCTTCGACCGCGTCGCCGACGCCGCCGAATCGTCGTTCGGCTGGTTCGCCTGGACCGTGCCGCTCGGCATCGACCTCGGCATCGCCGTCTTCTCCGCGCTGGATATCGTGCTGGCCCGCCTCGGCATGCGCCTTCGCTGGCTGCGGTTGATCCCTTGGGCGCTGACCGCCGCGACGGTCTACCTCAACGTGGCCGACTACCTCAAGGCCGACCCCGTCGACTGGTTCGCGGTGGTGGCTCACGCGCTGCTGCCGCTGCTGTGGGTCGCCGCCGTGGAGGTCGGCGCGCACGTCATCCGCAAGCGCGCCGACCTGGTCAAGCCCGACCGGATGGACGGCATCCGCCGCTCGCGATGGCTGCTGGCCCCGCTGCCCACGTTCGCCCTGTGGCGGCGCATGGTGCTGTGGGAGGTCCGCAGTTATCCCGAGGCGCTGGGACACGAGCGTGACCGCATCCTGGCCCGCACTGACCTACAGGACCGCTACGGCAAGCTGTGGCGATTCAAGGCCACCCGCCGCGAGTGCGCCCTGTACCGCCTCGGCGAACTGGCCCCCGCCGACGCGCCCATCCGCGCCGAGGCCGTCCGGCTCACCCCGCCCGCGCCGCCGCCCTCCGAACTGCCGCCCGCCCCGCGCAAGCGCCCTACGACAAGCGGTAAGCGAACCCGGCTGGCGAAGCGCCCCACGGCGCCGGACGTGGACGACCTGATGCCCCTCGGCTGGCAGATCGCCGCCCACCTCAAAGCTAACGGCCTCACGCTCACCCGTGACCGGCTACTGACCGCCGTCCGCGACACCGGACAGTCCATCTCCTCCGACCGCGCCTCGGCGCTGCTGGCCCGGCTCAAGACCGAAGCACCCATCGACCCCGCAGGGGCCGTACCGGCTCAGCGCCAGCCGGAAAGCGAGGCCGCGTGACGCACAGCCCGGATCATCCTCTCGGACCGTCCGCCCGCACCGACCCGACCATCCGACCGGACGGTGCACGGACCAACCGCGCATCGTCCTCCATCGCAACCGACCAGGGCGCGGCCTCAACTCCGCCAAGAACCGTGGCCGCGCCCTGCCACCCCGCAACCCGCAACGAGCACGAGGTGACCCCATCATGACGCACAACCCGCACGAGCCCGCCGACCACTTCGACGACCCGGACCGGCGCCGGACGGACCACCCGGACGGACCAGCACACGACCGCACGGACGACAACGCGGACGGTCCCGGCGCGGAAGTCGTCCCCATCGAGTCCGCCCGCGCCGGACGGCACCCCTACCAGACCCCCGCGCCGGACGAGGCGCACCCGGACGAGGCGGACGGACCGCTGGTCTTGCACGGCCACGTCGTCCGCGTGGACCAGCCCGGCGGCGATGCCGATTGGCTCGCCCGCCTGGAGGTCCAGGCCCGCGAACGCCGCCCAATCGTGCCGCTGTGGCTGCGCTCCCGATCCGAGGCGGCCTCGGTCCTCAAGTGGGTCTCACGGCACTACCTGCACGTGACCGGCTACCACCTCACCCGCACCCCCAAGTACGGGCTCAAGCTGGCCGCCCGCGCGCCGCGCGGCGCCGTCTGGCTGGCCGGCGGCATGGTGCGCTGGACCTTCGACTGGGAGGGCGAGCCCGCCCGCCTGATCGCCGTCCAGAGGAACGACTACGACGCCTACTTGAAGCTGTCCCGGCAGCGGGACGCCCGGGTACGGCTGCGCGTGCCCGTCGCCCTGGTGACCCTGGCCACGCTACTGCTGGCCGGCATCCTGATCGCTGCCAGCGCGCCGAGCATCGGCCAGTGGACCGCCCTGGGCGTCGCCCTCGCCGTCCTCGGCGTGTGCGGCAAGGTGCCGGACCGTCCGCTGCTCGACCGCGCCGTCCTCCGGCATGGTCTGGAGAAGCTCACCAGCGACATCGTGCTGCGCGCCCTCGGCTCTCTCGGCATCGCCGAGATCAACAAAGCGCTGTCCAAGGCGAGCAAGACCACTCAAGCCGACGCGATCCGGTTCAACGCGCCCATCATGCGCGACGGCCCCGGCTGGCGGGCGGACGTGGACCTGCCGCTCGGCGTGACCGTCTCCGACGTCGTGGAGAAGCGTGACCGGCTGGCCTCCGGGCTGCGCCGCCCCCTCGGGTGTGTGTGGCCCGAGCCGATGCACGGCCAGCACCCCGGCCGCATGGTGCTGTGGGTCGGCGACACCGACATGAACACCGCCCGGCAACCGGCGTGGCCGCTGCGCCGTGGCGGGCAGGCCGACATCTTCAAGCCCATCCCGTTCGGCACCGACCAGCGCGGACGCCTGGTGGCGCTAACGCTGATGTTCAACAGCATGCTGATCGGCGCGATGCCGCGCGTCGGCAAGACCTTCTCCCTCAAACCACTGGTACTCGCGATGGGCCTGGACCCGATCGTGCAGGCCATGGTGTTCGAGCTGAAGGGCACCGGCGACCTGAGCTTCGCCGAGAAGTTCGCCCACGAGTACGCCTCCGGCCTGGATGACGAGACCATGCGACGCGCCCTGCTGGCGCTTCGAGCCCTGAAGGCGGAGCTGGTCAGCCACCGCTCGGGTGTCATCGCCTCACTGCCCAAGGACCTGTGCCCGGAGAACAAGGTCACCCGAGCGCTGGCCGAACGCGTCTCGCTCGGGCTCCATCCGATCGGGCTGATCATCGACGAGTGCCAAAACCTGTTCAGCCATCCGGCTTTCGGTGCCGAGGCCGGCGAGCTGGCCGAGTTCATCATCCGCGTCGGCCCCGCCATGGGCGTCTTCCTGATCCTGGCTACCCAGCGCCCGGACAAGCGGTCCCTGCCCACCGGCATCGCCGCCAACGTCGGCATCCGGTTCAGCCTGCGGGTGATGGGCCAGACGGAGAACGACATGATCCTCGGCACGTCGATGTACCAGAACGGCATCCGCGCCACCACCTTCACCGCCGAGGACAAGGGCATCGGCTACCTGGTCGGCGTGAAGACCGACCCCCAGATCGTCAAGACGTTCTTCTTCGACGCACCCACCGCCGACCAGATCGCCGAACGCGCCCGTGACCTGCGCATCGCCGCCGGACGCCTGTCCGGGCACGCCGCCGGTCAGGCCCCCGAACACGAGGCCGCGCACGGCTTCGACCTGCTAAAAGACATCGCCAGCGTGGTGCCCACCGGCGAGGCCAAGGTGTGGTCGGAAACCGTCTGCGCCCGGCTGGCCGAGCTGCGGCCCGAGGTCTACACCGGCTGGGAGCCCGAACAGCTCGCCGCCGCTCTGGCCCCGCACGGCATCGACACCATCCAGATCAGCCGTCGCATCGACGGCAAGCAGCTCAACCGGCGCGGCATCGACCGCTCCCACATCGCCGCCGTCATCACCGACCGTAACCATAACCGGCCCACTGGATGAGCCGGGAACGGCGCTACCGGTAGAGCCCGACCCCGCTACCGGTAGCACCCCTGCTAGCACCCCAAACCGCGATCTACCAGCGAGGTAGCGCGCTAGCGCCGACCTGCGCGAACCCCGGAAACCGGCCTGGAGGCCACCATGGCAACCGCCATCGCCCTGCTACTCCTCTGCTCGCCGATCATCACTCTCTGTTATGTCGGATGGTGTCTCGCCTCACCGTGGGGCACCTGCCGGCGCTGCCGACCCGGCGGCAAGAAGCGCACCTGCCGCGCCTGCGAGGGCACCGGCAAACGCCCACGTGTCGGCTGGCAGCTCTACGTCTACCTACGCCGCCTGCACCGCGACGGCACCCGCTGAAGTGGTCGTACCTCAGCTCAGGCGTCGTCCACTTCTCCCAATCCGCTCACGCGGCCGGCACGGACGTCGGCCAGCGCGTTGAGGTAACCGGTCTCAACCGCGCGAATGACGATGTTCGAGATCTCCTCGGGCATGTCCATCCACCCGCCCCACGCCGAGCACAGATTCGCCGTCGCCTCTACGGCCTCGCGCACGTCGCTCGGATCTTCATGAGGCCCGTACCGCAGCACGTTGACCGATTGTTCCCATTCGGTCAGATCGTCCGGGCTGTAGCTCGTGTCCGCCATGACCTCGACGGTACGTGAGCTGATCGCTTCGTGAAACAGCGTCGGCCGGGCGGCCAACGCGCGCCCGCACACCGTTTCGACCCCTGAAAGGAAGTCCGTCATGTCCGGCGAGACCACGATCACCATCATCGGCCAACCTGACCGCCGACCCCGAGATGCGCTACACGCAGACCGGTACGGCTGTCGCCAGCTTCACCATCGCCTCCAGTGCTCGGACCTACAACAAGCAGGTTGAGCAGTGGCAGGACAGCGAAGCCCTGTTCATGCGCTGTAGCGCGTGGCGCGACCTCGGCGAGCACATCGCCGAGTCGCTAACCCGAGGAACCCGAGTCATCGCCAGCGGACGCCTGCGGATGCACACCTACGAGACCAACGACGGCGACAAGCGAACCGTCTACGAGATGACCGTGGACGAGATCGGCCCGTCGCTGCGATTCGCCACCGCCAAACCGCAGAAGGCCGCACGCAACGCGCACAACGGCCACGGCGGCGGCACCGCCGACCCATGGGCCAGCACCGCCCCGACAGGCGATGAACCGCCGTTCTAGACCGCATCCTCCGGGTGCGGACCCGCCCGCCACGTCCCGACGCGTGAGGCCAGCACCGCCCCAGGCCACAACCCAATCCGTCACCTCATGACAGAGGACCTTGCCATGCAAACCCAGACTGACAACCTCACGCAGGCCAGGCTGAACGGCTCCCTGGACTGGATGATGACCCTCGCCAGCGAGCTGGGACTCACTGCGGAAGACCTTCGTCTCCTGCCGCACCAGATCGCCGTCGAGATCGCCGAGGGCTGCATCCAGAACGAGCGCTCCCGTGGCTACGTCGGACCTAGCCCCGACTGGCACGCCCTCTTCCGCTCCGAGGCGAACGAGGTCATGACCGGCGGCTTGGAAGGGCTGATCGCCTACCTCCTCGGCCAGTTCTACGAGGTCGCCGCTGCGGACATGCTCCGGCACAAGGCCGCCTGCAAGCCGCCGTTCTAGCTCGCCAGCACCGCCACGAAGCAATGCGGCCTCGGCGACAGCCGCCAAGCACACCGCCGAGGCCGCCCACCCACTCCCGATCACAAGAGAAAGGCATTGCCAGCATGACAGCCCCCCGCAGCCGTCACCAGGCCCGACCGCCCTCACCTGCCCAACTGCTCCGTGGGCGGTAAGCGATGAGGTGCATGGACGTCACCCTGATGCACCTCCTGGAGAAGCCGTGCACCAGATGCGGCCACCAATGTGCGGTTCACACCGGAGGAGCCAGCCCCGAGGGGTGGGCCATCTACGAACCCATCTGGGCCAACGCGTGGGGCTGGTGCATGACCCCCGATTGCGAATGCCCGCAGCGCGAAGGAGATCTAGGGGAAGCCGACGAGTACAAGCCTCGCGCCCTAGGCGGCCGATCGCCGGTTGGCGACATCAGGCGACGTGTGCCACCCGCCCGAAGGGCCACCCCCACCCCGCTCCATGACCACGGCGCCACGGCATCCGTAGATGCCGCCTCTGGGAGCCCCCGAGACGCAGCCACACCTACCGACAGCCCGGACAGCGAACCGATCTTCCTCGTCTACGACGGCGCCCGCTACCGGCTCTGGCACAACCGCATCGTTCTGGACTGGCACGAAGATCGCGCGCGGTGGGGCGGCGGACGCCAACGCCCCTGCCGGTTCTGCCGCCGCCCATGCCTACTCATCGACGGCGACGGACGCCCCGTCCACAAGGTGTGCCTGGAGCTGGCCACCACTGCCGGCCTGCTCACCCGGCACGAAGAACGCGCGGCATGACAGGCCTCAGCCAGCAGGCGCGCGACACCGGCTCTTAGCGGCTTCAAGCTGAGCCGCCGGCTTACATCCCACGCACTGCTCGGCGCCACGCCGCAAGCCACTCGCCGAGGCCTCGCCCGCCACTCCCTATCTCGCGGAAGTGAAAATCATGGGACGTCGAATCTTCACGGCCGAACTGCTGCCCGGCATGCCGGACACCATCGGTCGCAAACCCGCCAAAGCCGAGCACGCCCCACCAGCCCGAACACTGGATGAGGCGATCACCCGCAGCCACGACATCATCGCCGAAGCCCTTGACCGGTACCCGATCGTGGCCCGGCATGCACTGCTGTCCGGCGGCAACGACTCCACGCTAATGCTCCATCTCGTCCAGCCCTACCTGGACTCCTCTGAGCATGACGCGGTCGTACACGTCAACACCGGCATTGGCGTGGAGGAAACCCGCCAGCACGTGCGCGACGTGACCCGCGCGTGGAACCTGCCGCTGCGCGAGCTGCACCCGCGCGACTCCTACGATGACCTGGTTTTGGGACAGGTGATCGCTCGCAGCGGCAAGAACGCCGGAATCCGCCCAGTGTGGAAAGGCTTCCCCGGCCCAGCCGGACACGGCGTGATGTACCGCAGGCTCAAAGACGAACCGTTGCAACGCAACCGCGCCCAGGTCATCGGCACGCAAGGCCGTACCCGCAAGGTGCTGTATCTGGCGGGGATGCGCTGGGGGGAGTCCCAACGACGCATGCGCAACGCCGCCGAGATCGACCAAGAGGGCGGAATCGTCTGGTGCTCACCCCTGGTGCACTGGACCAACGCCCAGATGGCCGAATACCGACGCACCCGCCTCCTGCCCCAAAACGAGGTCTCCGCCCACCTACACATGTCCGGCGAATGCCTGTGCGGCGCCTTCGCCAAACCCGGAGAGCTAGACGAGATCGAGTTCTTCTACCCGCGCACCGCCTACCGCATCCGCTCCCTGGAACAGCGCGTGAAAGCGGCCGGCATCCCGGCCTGCAAATGGGGACAAAAGCCCGTCGGCCAGTGCGCCCCCAAACCGGGCAGTATCGCCGGCCGCCTGTGCTCCTCCTGCCCAGCCCCCTTGCAAGGTCAGACCGACCTGATGGACATATGGGCCCAGCAGGGACTTCTCACCCAGCCCCTGCCGCAAGGTCGCGCGGCATGAGCAGACCGCCACACGACACCACAGCCGCCGCTCTCAAAGCCGCCGCGCAAGGCTGGCCCGTCTTCCCTCTGGCCGTCGGCGACAAAGCGCCCCCGCGCGGCCTCACCGACTGGGAGAAGCGCGCCACCTGCAACCCCGACCAGATCCGCGCATGGTGGAAACGCGCCCCCTACAACATCGGCATCGCCACCGGCCCGGCCGGCCTGGTGGTCATCGACCTGGACGTGCCCAAACCAGGCCAACACCCGCCCCGCCCGTGGGCCATGCCCGGCGTCCACGACGGCGCCGACGTCTTCGCGCTGATCTGCCAGCGTGCCGGCATCCCGCTGGAGTTGGAGACCTTCCAAGTCCGCACCCGGCGTGGCGGCCTGCACCTGTACTACACCGCCCCGCCCTGCACCCGCATGCCCAGCACGAACGGCAGCGTGGGTTGGCTGATCGACACCCGCGCCTGGGGCGGCTACGTCGTCGGCCCCGGCAGCGTGGTTTCCCTGCTAGACGGCACCGGCCCCTACACCGTGCAGCACGGCATCGCGCCCGCCCCGCTGCCCCCCTCCCTGTTCAAGCTGCTTGAGTCCACACCGATCCCGCCCAAGCGGCCCGTCCACGTCCCCATCCCCGACAGCCGCCATTCCGCCTATCTGCGCGCGGCTTTGGAGCGTGAGTTGTCGCACCTGGCCGCCGCCCTCCCTAGTCAGCGCAACCGCACTCTGTTCGGAACCGCCGCCGCCCTCGGCGAACTCGTCGCCGGCGGCGCCCTCCCCGAACAGGAGGTGAAAGAGCTGCTTGAACAGGGAGGGGGAGCGCTCGGACTGTCCCCCGGCGAAGTGGCCCGAACCGTCGCCTCCGGGCTGCGCCACGGCGCCCGCCGCCCTCGCCGCCTCACCGCATAGATCGTCAAGGGGAGACCCATCATGAGCCCTTCACCCAACGGCGCGGACCTTCTCGACCGGCTCCGCGCCTCTCTGACCCGGTATGTGATCCTGCCCAGTGCTGAGACCGCCGACGCGGTCACTCTGTGGATCGCCGCCACTCACGCCCAACCGGCGTGGGCGCATGCCCCACGGCTTGTCATCCGAGGCCCGGAGAAGCGGTGCGGCAAGTCCCGCCTACTCGACATCGTGGAGGCCACCTGTCACGAGCCGTTCATCACCGTCAACGCCACCAGCGCCGCCGTCTACCGCTCTATCACCGACGACCCGCCCACCATGCTCGTGGACGAGGCCGACACCATCTTCGGCCCCAAGGCTGACGGCAACGAAGACCTGCGCGGCCTGCTGAACGCCGGCCATCAGCGCAACCGGCCGGCCAAGCGCTACGACGTCAACACCAACTCCGTGCAGTCCATCCCGACCTTCGCCATGGCTGCGCTCGCCGGAATCGGTGCCATGCCCGACACCATCGAAGACCGCGCCGTCGTTGTCCGGATGCGGCGCCGCGCGCCCGGCGAGAGCGCCGCGCCCTACCGCCACCGCCGCGACCGCCTTCCACTACGCCGGCTCGCCGCCATGCTCGAACAGTGGCTACGCGCCGACCTGGCCACCCTGGAGCAGGCAGAACCCGCCATGCCCGTCGAAGACCGCGCCGCCGACACCTGGGAACCTCTCGTCATCGTCGCCGACCACGCCGGCGGCACCTGGCCCGAGCGCGCCCGCGCCGCCGCCGTGTCACTGACCGCCGAGGCCGACGACAACGGCCACACCTCCGCTCGAGTACGGCTGCTGGCCGCATGCCGGACCGCGTTCGGCCCCGACACCGCCCTGCCCACCGCCGTACTCCTGGACAGACTCAGAGCCGACCCGGAAGGGGAGTGGAACGAACACGGCCCGGCCGGACTCACCGCGATGAAGCTCGGCACGATGCTGCGCGAGTACGACATCCGTTCGGCCAACATCCGCTTCTCCAACGGGCAGGCGAAGGGCTATCAACGGGCCGATTTCGCCGACGCTTGGGCGCGCTACTGCCCCTCCCTCGGACCCGTCCCCGAAGGCGACGTGGTCCCGTTCGAGAGGGGTAGCCGTCCCAGCCGTCCCAGCCTCGTCACCCCAGCTCAAAGCGGTACGGCTTCCGTCCCTGGGACGGCTTGAGCCGTCCCACCAAAAAAGCCGTCCCAGGCTTGATCTGCACAAATGAGGCTGGGACGGCTGGGACGGCTACCCCCTCCAAAACGCGCTCAACAGCCCTCGGCGGCACGCGCCAGCACACCGCCGAGGCCGCGTTATGCCCCGCACCGATCACAGAGCCGGAAGGCAGATTCACCATGCCCAAGTCACAGGCCATGCTGTCCATCGCCGACGTCCTGGACGAACTCAACGTGCCCAAGTCCACCTTCTACCGGTGGCTGCACACGGGGCGCGGCCCGAAGTGCATCAAGCTCCCGAACGGCAAGGTGCGCATCCGGCGCGGCGACCTGGAGAGCTGGCTTGCCACCTTCGAGACCACCGCAGCGTAGGGAAGGCCGCCCGTGCTGACTCACGACGTCGTGATCTGGAGCATCCGCAACCGCAAGGGACGCGCCAAGCCGTACCAGCTTCGGTGGAAGGTCGGCACGGAGCCGAAGTCCAAGGCGTTCCTCACCAAGGCGCTTGCCGACAACTTCCGCGCCGACCTACTCAAGGCCGCCAAGGCGGGCGAACTCTTCGACACGGAAACCGGCCTACCCGCCTCCATGGTGGCCGCCGACGCAGAAGAGATACCTATGAGCTGGTACGAGTTCGCCGCCAAATACACCGCCATGCGGTGGCCCGGCGCTGCGGCGAAGACCCGCGAGAGCATCGTGGACAGCCTGGCTGTGACCACGTTCGCGATGCTAGACGGCGAAGCGCTCAATCTGCCCCGTAAGGACATCCGCGCCGCCATGCAATGGGCGTTGATCCCTCGCGAGGATGGCGCGGCCGTACCCACTGCGCTGGCCTCGACCGTGCGCATTCTCCGAAAGGCCACGCTCCCGCTCGCCGACATGGCCGATCCCATCGTCGCGCGTCGAGTGAGCGATGCCCTCGGCCTCACGCTGGACAGGCGACCCGCCGCCTCGGACACCGTAGCTCGCCGCCGCCGAGGGTTGAACACAGCCCTGGAGTACGGCATTGACCTCGGCGAGCTCAAGGAAAACCCGCTCAAGCGGATCAAGCAGAAGAAGATAGCGAAGGACGACGCCGTAGATCGACGTGCCGTCGTTAACCCAGAGCAGGCGCGGGAACTGCTTACCGCCGTGTCATACGTCGGGAGCTGGCACCGTGCCCGAGGCCGCCGCTTGATGGCCTTCTACGCCACGCTGTACTTCGCGGGTGTCCGGCCTGCCGAGGCCGTAGGACTACGACGAGACGACTGTCACCTGCCCGAAGAAGGATGGGGCCTGCTCACCCTGACCAAGACCCGTCCTAGCAGCGGAAAGCAGTGGACGGACACCGGCACCGTTCACGACCTGCGCGGCTTGAAGCAGCGCGACACAAGCGCCGTCCGTGAGGTCCCCATCCCGCCCGAGCTGGTTACCATCCTTCGCGCCCACCTGGAGGAGTTCGGCACCGCACCTGATGGACGCATGTTTCGCAATGAGCGCGGCGGCGTGCTCGGTGCTTCCACCTACTCGCGAGCGTGGGAGGAGGCGCGCCGACTCGCTTTCACCCCTCAACAGGTGGCCTCTCCGTTGGCCGGACGACCCTACGACCTGCGACACGCCGCCCTGTCTACCTGGCTCAACGCCGGAGTGGACGCGACCGAAGTAGCGTCCCGCGCGGGCAACAGCGTGGAGGTACTTCTCAAGCGCTATGCGAAATGCCTCGATGGCCGACAAAAACAGAACAATTCGAAGATAGAGGCAGCGCTCGAACGCTGACGCCCATCCCTAATCGAAGCCGAGGGAACGACGAACACCAATATCGATGAGAGTCTCCACGATCTTACCGCCCGCGCCCCGCAGAAGCTCAGGGGCGCGTTGGCGGGTACTGGCCTATGGCTGACCATGAGTGACTTGTAACCTCATGTCGCTTTGGCAACACGAAAGGAACCCCATGAAGCACCTCACCAAGATTCTTATCGTCACCCAGACTCTGACCCTCGTCGGGCTTGGCTTCGCTCTCGTCGCGGCCTATGGGCCGCCCAGCGAGGACGAGATGCGGCGGACCATCTTCTACATGAACGGTAGGACTTCGGCCCTCGTCATGGACCTGGATGTGGAGACGAAGAAGTACACAACCTGCATGGAAGCGGTGGCTCATTACGACGAGACGGGCAACACGGGGGCGGACTGGGCGAAGCCGAAGAGTGAGGCGGACAGGGAGGCGTTCCTGCTCGGCTGCAAGGAAGCGTTGTTGACCAACAAGTACGGCAAGTGACGCATCGAGGCTGTGCTGCCCCCATGAGATCTGGTCCACAACTGGTCCACAACCGGCGAGCACCAATGAGAACGGGCGGGACTCCATGAGACTGGAATCCCGCCCGTGCTACAAGTCTTCTTGCTGGTCAGCGGCTAATTCCGCTGGTCGGAGATCTTGTGCCCCCTGTAGGATTCGAACCTACGCACCCGGCTCCGGAGGCCGGTGCTCTATCCCCTGAGCTAAGGGGGCTCAACGAGTGACAACGTTACCAGTATCCGGCCACCACTCGTCACCACGATAAACCTCCTGGCACACATCCATCGAAAACCGCACGTGACCCCCCTTCCAAGGGTTAGCTTTGCGGCCGTGGGCGAGGATCTGGGCAGGGTACTGGTAGTAGACGACGACGAGGTCATTCGGCAGCTCATCGCGGTCAATCTCACCCTGGAGGGGTTCGAGGTGGCGACGGCGACCGATGGGCAGGACTGTCTCGACCGGGTTCTGGACGTGCGGCCCGACGTCATCACCCTCGACGTGATGATGCCGAGGCTCGACGGCTGGGAGACCGCGTCGAGGCTGCGCACCGAGGAGGGGACCACGCACATCAAGGTGGTCCTGATCACCGCGAGGGCGCAGGAGGACGACAAGCGGCGCGGGTTCGGCATCGGTGTGGACGCCTACCTCACCAAGCCGTTCGATCCCGCCGAGCTCATCCAGGTGGTGCGGGAGCTGGCCGCGACGGCCAGGGCCTGAGACAGGCGTCAGGGAAGCAGACCCCTACGGCGGGCGATGGCGGCTGCCTGCGTGCGGGTGGAGGCGTCGAGCTTGCCCAGGATGTTGGAGACGTGCACGCTCACCGTCTTCTGCGCGATGAACAGCCGCTCGCCGATCTCGCGGTTGCCCAGCCCCTCCGCCACCAGTGTCAGGACCTCGATCTCGCGGGCGGTCAGCCCGCCGCTGGACGCGGCGCCGGTGAAGCGCGCCCTGCGTCCGAACTCCGCCAGCGCCGCGATGAACGGCGTGGCGCCCAGTTGCTCCGCGCTCTCCTTGGCCAGCGTCCACTCCTCCTGCGCGCCGGTACGGTCACCGGCCGCCAGCAGCGCCTCCGACAGCCGCCACCGCGACCTGGCCACCTCGTAGACGAACCCGTAGGAGAAGGCCGAGACGACCTCCCTCCACTGGCCGGGGTCGGACCGCCCGTGCGCGCGTGCCCATTCGGCCTCGGCGCGCAGACGCCAGGCCCTGCCTTCGAGGCCCATCTCGCCGCGCTCGCCGTCGGGTCCGTGAGCCGCGGCGTAGCGGGCCCTGGCGATCAGGTCGTCGGCGCCGTCGGTGACGCCGAGTTCGGCCATGGCCCACAGCCCCGTTCCTGCGATGCGCAGGGTGGCGGCGTCGTTGGGCTCGAGCATGCCGAGGACGGCCTCGACGTGTTCGAGGGCGGTGACGGGGTCGCCGTTCCACAGGGCGTGTTCGGCGGCCAGGCCGCGTGACATGTAGGTGACGAGGGCGTCGCTCCAGAACGGCTGGAGCCAGGTCAGCCGCTCGTCGACGCCGGGCCGTCCGCGGGCGACCTCGATGAACAGGGCGAAGGACGAGAGGACGGACTCGGGGATGGTGCCGACGCGGATGGGGAAGCGGGCCGCCATGGCCTCAGCGGCGTCCCATTCGCCTGCGACGTAGTGGATGAGGAAGCGCATGAAGCGCAGGTCGGTGCCGTAGGTGCTCCAGCTGAGGCCCGTCTCGGCGGCCAGGGCGACGCCGCGGTCGGCGACTTCGGCGGCTTCTTCCAGGCGGCCGAGGTCGTAGTGGACGCGAGTGAGGTTGAACTGGGCGCGCAGGTCGATCGCGAGATGGCCCGAGGGGCGGGCGGCGGCCGTGGCGAACAGCTCTTCGGCGCGCGACCAGTCGCCGCGCAGCTCGGCGGCGGAGGCGAGGGTGACCAGGGCGCTGGCCTCGGCGTCGACCGCCCCGGCGGAGCGGGCGGCCTCCAGGGCGCGCAGGCCCGTGGGCTCCACCTCGGCGTGGCGGTGGGTCCAGGCCAGGCAGCGGGCGAGGGTGGCCAGGGCGCGGGCCAGGACGGCGGGCTCGGTGGCCATGGAGACGGCCGACTCGGCGGTGGCGATCGCCTCGTCGGGCTGGTACATCTCCCACAGGTAGTTGGCCAGGCGCTCGTAGGCCTCGGCGGAGGGCGGGACGGCGCGCAGGCGGACGATGGCGCCGTGGTTGTCGCCGCTGTCGGCGGCGGTGAGAGCGCTGCGCATGGCGATGGCGACGCGGGTCTCGCCCGCCAGGCGCTCGGCGTCGTCGACCCGCTCCCACAGCTCGAGGACCTGGTCGTAGTGGCGGTGCGCCTCGGCGGGCGCGCCCAGGCGCTCGGCGATCCTGCCCGCCTCGGCAGAGGCGGTGAGGGCTCCCACGAGGTCGTGGCCTGCGAGGTGGTGGTGGGCCAGCTCGGCGGGTGAGGTGAGCCTGGCGGCGAAGGCGGCGTGGAGGCGGGTGCGCTCGCCCGGCAGCAGGTCGGTGTAGACGGCCTCCTGCAGGAGCGCGTGGCGGAAAGCGTAGCCGTAGCCGTCGACGAGGAGCAGCCCGCGGGAGACGATCTCGCGCACGGCCTCCTCGAACTCGCCCACGGGCAGGCCGGAGACCTCGCGCAGCAGGGAGTCCTCGACGCGGCGCCCCGCCACGGCCGCGGCGCGCAGCACGCGCTGGCCGGGCTCCGAGAGCACCTCGACGCGGGACATCAGCAGGCTGGCCAGGCCGTCGGGCAGGGTGTCGCCCTCGGCCACGGCGGCGAAGAGCTCCTCGGCGTAGAAGGGGTTGCCATCGGCGCGACTGACGATCTCGCCCAGCTCGCGGGCGTCGGTGTCGCCGAGTGAGGCGACGTAGTCGGACATCTCGTGCGGGCTGAGCGGACGCAGCTCCACCGAGGTGACCACGGGCAGGCGCTTGAGCTCGGCCAGCACGGGACGGAGGGGATGGCGTCGGTGGAGGTCGTCGGTGCGGTAGGTGCCCACGACGCAGACCTGCTCGGACTGCAGCATGCGGCTGAGGAAGACGAGCAGGTCGCGGGTGGAGCGGTCGGCCCAGTGGAGATCCTCGATCACGAAGACCACGGGCTGGATGTCGGCCAGCAGGCCGAGCAGCGACCCGAACAGGCGCTGCTGGGTCAGCCCCGAGGACGGCGCCGCGGCGCTGCCGTCACCGAGCAGGCTGCCGAGGATCGGCCGCGCCGCGACGGCGGCGGCGAGCTCGGGGTCGCGCAGCGCGTCGGCCAGCGGCAGGTACGGCAGGGCGTCGCCGAGCTCGGCGCACTGTCCGACCATGACCTGGAAGCCGCGCTTCCTCGCCTCCGCGAGCAGCTCGGTGGCCAGGCGGGTCTTGCCGATGCCCGCGTCGCCGCCGACGAGCGCCACGCCCGCCCTTCCCTCGGTGGCGCTTTCGAGCACGCGAACGAGGCCGCCCAGCTCAGCGGATCTCCCGATCAGTAGCCCGTTCACGTCGGCCACTATGCCATGACCGGGCGACATTCCGATTGGACCGGGAAAGTCACCGCGCATTGGACTCCGTACCAGGACCAAACCCTGCCTACCGTTGCCCTATGCTCCTCTTCCTCGCCGCCACGCTCACGCTGGTCCTCATCCCGGGGCCCAACCACCTCTACATCGCCGCCCGCGGGCTGGCCCAGGGCAGGGCAGCGGGGCTGGCCAGCGCGTTCGGGGTGGAGGCGGGGACCCTCGTGCACATCGTCGCGGCGGCGGGCGGGCTGTCGTTCCTGATCGCCCAGTCGGCCACGCTGTTCGGAGTGGTGAAGTGGGCGGGGGTGGCGTACCTGGTGTATCTCGGCGTGCGCACGCTGACCAGCAAGGACGAGCTCACCACCCGTACGGCCGAGCCGCAGCCGCTGAGGAAGGTCTTCCTCGAAGGCGTGCTGGTGAACGTGCTGAACCCGAAGGTCATCCTGTTCTTCCTCGCGCTGCTGCCGCAGTTCGTCGATCCGAAGGCCGGCTCACCCACGACGCAGATCGTGCTGTTCGGCGCGACCCTGCTGGTGCTGGGGCTGCTGTCGGACATCGTGTACGCGTTGACGGCGGGAGCGCTGAGCGGACGGCTGGCCAAGCGCGCCAAGCAGCTGCGCTACTTCAGCGGGATCGTCTACATCGGGCTCGGCATCGCCACCGCCTTCACCGGGCGCCGCGCCGTCTGACCGTACGGGTGCCACGCAACGGTGCGTTGCTAGCATCGCCCGCATGGCACCTCGCAAGCAGCAGGAGATCTTCGACGCCACCCTCGCCCTGCTGGCCCGGCGGGGTTACGAGAGCCTGACCATCGAGGGCGTCGCCGAGCTCTCCGGCGTCAACAAGACCACCATCTACCGCTGGTGGCCGTCCAAGCCCGCGCTGCTGGCGGCCGCCCTGATGGAGGCTGACGCGCTGGCCTTCGACCCGCCCGACACCGGCACGCTGCGCGGCGACCTCGAGGCGCTGGTGGAGGGGGTGATCGCGCTGCTGACCAGCCCGCCGTCCAGTGACATCGCGGTGGCCGCGCTGGGCGCCGCGGTCCACCATCCCGAGCTGAACATCGGCGCCTTCTTCGCCGACAGGTTCGCGCGCGAGCAGGAGATCTTCGAGCGGGCGCGGTCGAGGGGCGAGCCGGCCGCGACGGCCGACCCCCTGATGGTCCTCGACCTGCTGGCGGGGGCGGTGTGGGTGCGGGCGATCTTCAGGGGGCTGCCGGTGGAGGCCGGCTTCGCCAGGCGGGCGGTCTCTGCCGTCCTCGACGGGGTGGCCGGCGAAGAAGGGGCCGACAGCGAAGAAGGGGCCGGCGAAGAAGGGGCCGGCGGCGGAGAAGGGGCCGGCGGCGAAGCGAGGATGGGCAGCGAAGAGGGGGTGGGCAGCGGAGGAGAGGGGTGACACCCTGGCGCGGTGACCCGTAGCCTGCTCGCCGCCCTGCTCCTGGCCGCACTCACCGCCACCTCCTGCGCGACCACCCAGCCGCAGTCGGAGCGGCCGACGGCGACGACCCAGCCGCAGCCGCCGCAGCCGCCGCAGACGACGGCGAGCGCCCGGCCGCGCTCGGAGCGGCCGACCTCGACCGCCCCGTCCCAGGAGCAACGGCCGGACGCGACCGCCGCCGCGCCGAGCTCCGGGGCTCCGAGCACGCGGCCAGGAGGGCTCGCCGTCCTCGACGAGGAGCGGGCAGGGCGGCTGGTCAGGCTGACCGTCGACTCCCCCGCGCTCAAGGCCACCGCCAAGGTCGAGCTCCTGCTGCCCACCGCCTGGCGGCCCGGCACCCGGTGGCCCGTCCTCTACCTCCTGGACGGCTGCTGCAGGCGCGGGGGCCCCGCCTGGGTGAGCGACGGCCGGGCAGACGAGGTCACCAGGGACGCCCAGGCCATCGTCGTCATGCCGGAGGCGGGATACGCGGGCTTCTACAGCGACTGGCTGGACGGCCCTCAGTGGGAGACCTTCCACCTGACCGAGCTGCGCCATCTCGTCGAGCGGCGCTACGGCGGCACCGGCAGGCGGGCCATCGCGGGCCTGTCGATGGGCGGGTTCGGCGCGCTCTCCTACGCCGCTCGCCACCCCGGCATGTTCAGGGCCGCCGCCTCCTTCTCCGGCCTGGTCAACGTGAGCAGGGAGGACGTCGAGTACCTCACGGACCAGTCGGGCGACGACCCAGGGAAACTCTGGGGCGACCGCATCGCCGAGCACAACCCCACCGCGCTGGTGCGACAGCTCAGGGACATCCCCGTCCACGTCTCGTGCGGCAACGGCGAGCCCGGTCCTCTCGATGCCAGGAACACTCCCAGGGACGGCGGCGAGGCGTTCATCGAGGCCGAGAACCGCGCGTTCGTCAGGGCCGCCGAGGCGGCGGGGGTGAAGGTCACCGCGAACCTCTACGGCCCTGGCACGCACCGCTGGCCGTACTGGACGAGGGAGCTGGAGCGCGCGCTGCCGATGCTGCTCGGCAGCCTCAGCTGAGCGCGGAGGGGATGCGGTCCAGCGTCAGGTACGGCACCAGGCCGTAGGCGTAGAAGTCGACGGCGGCGGCGCCGGCGGCCTTGGCGCCGCGCACCTTCGCGATGAGCCTGTCGGCGGTGTCGCTGTCGGGGTGGCCTGGCCGCACGACGGCCCGCACCTCACGGTCCTTGCCGACCGAGCGCAGGTAGGCGGCCACGTCGTCGGCGACCCTCGCCGCGTCGCGGGCGTAGGCGAGGACGCCGAAGGACGGCACGAGGTCGCCCAGCGCGACCAGGTCGACGCCGAGCTGCCAGGCGTCGTGCGCGGCCAGCCCTGGAGAGGGCAGGCCGTGCTTGTAGCCCTTGACCGCGCCGGTGGCGTCGATGAAGGTGAGCTGCGAGCCCTCGGCCGCGACCGCGGCCGACACCTCCGAGACCAGCGAGGTGACGGTCTCGGAGCGGGCGCGGGCGTAGTTGACGACGTCGGGGCCGGCGTAGGCGGTCAGCGCCGCCCTGGTGACCTCGCCCTGGGCGGGCTGCTCGCCGTCGAGCACGGCCCCGACGATGCGCGAGCACTCGTCGCGGGCCACCTCGGCGTTGACGCCCAGGTCGTCGGCCCTGCGCATGCAGTAGTCGCAGAAGCACAGCGCCATGAGGTAGGCGTCCATGGGGCCGAGCGGGACGAACGAGCGCTCGGCCTTGAGCGGGCGGTAGTGCAGCGACTCGGCCACGACGCTGTCGACGCCCAGCCTGGCCACCGCCTTGGCCAGCGCGACGGCGTAGAGCCGGACGTCGGGGTGGGCGGGGCACAGGTCGGTGGGGTAGCCCCTGTCGCCGAAGCAGTTGCGCACGGTCACGTCGGGATGGGCGACGCCGATCGCCTCGTTGCGCAGGAACACCGTCCAGCCGTGGAACTTCATGCCGCGCGAGGAGCAGGCCTCGCGCATGCCGTCGAGCACGTCGAGGTAGCCGGGGGCGGGCCGCAGGCGCAGCTCGCCGAACAGGTCCTCGGGCAGGGGGAAGTGCGCTCCGTCGTGCCTCAGGGTGAGCCTGGACAGCCCGTGGGGGGTGACGTCGCGGGTGCGGTGGTGCACGACGCCGACGGTCACGCCGCCCACGCCGTAGCCGCGAAGCCTGTCGAGTACCTTTTCCCTGCCCTCGCTGCGGAGATCCTCGGCGAAGACGTACACGGAGCTGTCCACAACGGAACCCTAGACGCTCTTGTGAGCCACGAAGTCGATCTCCACGAGGATGTTCATCAGCTCGGAGCCGACCGTGGTCCTGACGGGGTACGGCTGGCTGAAGTACGACTTGTAGACCTCGTTGTAGGCAGGGAAGTCGCGCTTGAGGTGCTGCAGGTGGACGGTCGACTTGACCACGTCGTCGAAGCCGAGCCCGTGGGCGGCCAGGATCGCGCCGAGGTTGCGCATGACCTGGTGGGTCTGGGTCTCGATGTCGTCACCGACGATCTCGCCGGTCTCGGGGTCGAGCGGCCCCATGCCCGAGGTGTAGACGAAGTCGCCGACCACGAGGCCCTGCGAGTAGGCGCCGACGGGAGCAGCGCCTTCGGTGGTCCTGAGTTCCTTCTTCACCGGATCTCCTAGAAGTGGGTGTTGATCGTTCCGACAACGGTGTAGTCAGCGTCGACCAGCGGCAGCACGCGCCACTTGTCGAAGGCGGTGCAGGGGTGCGAGATGCCGAAGGCGACCAGCTCGCCCACCTCGAGCGAGCCGCGCACGATCGTGTGCTGGTCCTGCATCCTCACCACCGTCAGGCCCTCGCGCCTGGGGATCGGCAGTCCCTCGTCGAAGGGGGCGTCGCGCTTGCCCATGCCGACGATCGCCAGCCCGGGCTCGGGCGTCGACAGCACGTGCGCCCAGATCTCGAAGGCGGGCTCGAGCGAGCCCTGGATGCGGTTGAAGGGGGTGCGCTCGCGGTAGTAGCCGTCGTCGTGGGAGACGTAGGCGCCGCTGCGCAGGATGACCTGGGCCTGGGTGGTGACCAGCTCGCGGCCGATCACGTCGAACCACTGGCTGCCGCCGACGCTCAGGATGGGGGCGCGCAGGTGCTCGGCGGCGTTCTGCAGGATCGCCAGATACTTCCTGACGTCCTGGGCCGTCTTCAGCGAGCCCTCGTAGCCCGCCACACCGGCAGGCTCGACGCCCTCGACCTGCCGCACGTGGTCGGCCAGGTCGAGCAGGTCCTGAAAGGTCCTGCACCCGGCCCTGCCGCCTTCGTGACCCATCTCCACCAGCACCCTGAAGGGCCGCGCGCCCGCGTGCTTCGCGAGCAGGTCCACGCCCGCGCGCGAGTCGACGAAGCTGAGGAACTCGAAGGAGGGGTCGGCCGCCAGCTCCGCCGCGGCCCAGTCGAGCCCGGCGGGGTCGACGACCTGGTTGGCGACGATGATCCTGGAGACCCCGAAGCCGCGCACGATCATCGCCTGGCTCGGCGTGGCGACCGTCATCCCCCACGCGCCCGCGTCGAGCTGCATTCCGGCGATCTCGGGGGACATGTGGGTCTTGGCGTGGGGCGCGAAGAGCATGCCGTGGTCGCGGGTGAAGGCGGCCATCGTGGCGATGTTGTGCTCGAGCGCGTCGCGCTTCACGACCATCAACGGGAAGCTGAACGGCCCGCCGAACACGTGCTGTCCGAGAACTTTCGCTCCTGACCGAATCCCCTTCACCGCACCGACCCTACCGGGCGCGCGCTCAGGAGGTGGGGCGCAGGGCTCGCCCCGGGGTACGGCCGGTCAGCGCGCCGTCCGACAGCACGCGCACCCCCGACACCAGCACCTCGGAGATCCCTGTCGCGGGGGTGCGCGGCGCGGCGTAGGTGGCCAGGTCGGCCACCGTCGCGGGGTCGATCACGACGACGTCCGCGGCGAGCCCCTGCCGCAGCAGACCGCGGTCGCCCAGCCCGAAGCGCCTGGCCGGGTGCGAGGCGAGATGCACGACGGCCTCCTGCCAGGTCCAGTCCCCCAGCTCGCGCACGTGGGTGCCGAGGAACCTGGCGAAGGCGCCCCAGCCGCGGGGATGCGGGTGCCCGCCCACGTAGATGCCGTCGGAGCCGCCGGTGTGCGCGGGGTGGCGCAGCACGCGCCGCACCGACTCCTCGCCCTCGGGCCCCTCGTCAGGACGGCCGACCACGCAGCCGGCCTCCAGCCTGGTGTCCACCAGCAGCCTGCGGCAGAACTCCGACGGCGGGACGCCCTTGCGCACCGCGGCCTCCACGATGGTCAGCCCCTCGGCCCACTCCTCGCCGGGCGCGTGCGAGACGGTCAGGCGGGGCCACAGGCCGTCCAGCGTGGGCCACCAGTCGGCCAGGGAGGAGGACTCGAGGACGTCGAGCGCCCTGTCGACCTCGGCGGCGGGCACCTGAGGCGGCAGCACGATCATCGCGAGGATGGTGCTGCCGCGCAGGTAGGGATAGGTGTCGAAGCTCAGGTCGACGTCGTGGGCAAGCGCCGACTCCACCAGAGGGAGCAGGACGTCCGCGGGCCCGTGCAGGTGGGAGACGTGCATGGCGGCCCCCGACGACCTGGCGATCTCCACCACCTCGGCCATCCCGACCCCCGCGCCGGTGCCGTAGGCGCGCATGTGCGTGACGTACGGCAGCGCGCCCAGCGGCCAGCACAGCGCCGCGAGCTCGGCGGAGGAGGCGTTGCGCCCCGGCAGGTACTCCAGGCCGCTCGACAGCCCGACCGCGCCGTCGGCCAGCCCCTTCTCCACGTGGGCGAGCATCTGGGCCAGCTCGCTCGCCGAGGCGGCGTCGGGCGAGGGGCCCATCACGTCGTAGCGGATGGTGCCGTGCGGGAGCAGGTAGGCGGTGTTGAGCGCGGTCGCCCTGTCGTATCCGGCCAGCAGCTCGGCGACGCTCGCCGCCCCGTCGAGAAAGGGGTGCACGCCGTTGACCGCGGCGAAGTAGCGGGTGGCGTAGTTCACGGTGGCCGCCGAGCCCGGCGCGTAGGACAGGCCGTCCTGACCGAGGACGAACGTGGTCACCCCCTGGCGCAGCGCCGCCAGCTGCACCTCGGGGTCGAAGACCAGGGCGTCGCCGTGGGCGTGGCAGTCGATGAATCCCGGCGCGACGAAGCGCCCCGACGCGTCGATCACCTGCGCCGCGTCGGCCCCCTCGAGCCGTCCGACCGCGGTGATCCGCTCCCCGGTGATCCCGATGTCCGCCCTGAACGCCGGAGCCCCGGTGCCGTCGAGCACCCGCCCGCCACTGATGACCACGTCGAACGTCACACGAAGATTCAACCACTGGTGCGCTCCACCGACGCCGCCCCCGGCGCGGCCCGCGGCTCGACCCCGGCCCGACGCCAGTCCGTGATCACCGTCACCGGCGACACGGGGCGCCGTAGGCGCTCACTGCTACCTGGAGCGCCCCTCGCAGGCCGGCTGCGGCACGACGGGGTGCAGGGCGAGCAGATCGCGGGCCTGCGCCCTGGCCAGGTTCCAGCCGTTCCACGAGTCGGCCTCGGCCAGGCCGTTGTTCTTGACCACGTCGGCCAGGACGCAGCTGCGCAGCGGCTCCGGCAGCCTGTCCAGCTCGGGGACGGCCTCCGCGCCGAGGTCGCCGACGTAGTCCTGGTCGATGCGCTCCACGCCCCTGATGTCGACCTGCGTTCTCGCGACCTGGAGGTCGGGGTTCCACACGGCGAACGACAGCAGGCCCGCGCCGGTCAGCAGGACGACCGTCCTCGGCAGCCAGGCCGAGCCGAACCCCGCCAGCCGTACGGCGCCCGCCACCAGGACCGTGGCGAACACCGCGCCGAGCCACCAGATGGTCGCGGCGACCGAGGCGCGCAGGCGCGACAGGCCGTAGGCGTCGGTGTAGAGGTCGAGGCGGTGCATCGCCGAGACCAGGATGACCAGGGTGAAGGCGCACAGCACACCCAGCAGGATCGCCAGCGCCCATCGGTCCCCGCGCTCGGCCTTTACCACGCTGGTGGCCACGGCGACGATGCCGAGCACGAACACGCTGACCACCATCAGCTGGAAGAAGCCCTGCCTGGCGTAGTCGGCGTAGGTGAGGCCCGTGGTGCGCATGACCCAGGCACTGCTGCCGAACAGCGCGGTGACCTGAACCGCGACGAAGGCGGCGAACAGCAGGTTCAGCCCGGTCAGCGGCACCACCCACAGGCTGCGGTTCAGGCGGGTCCTGAACGACGGGCTGACGGGGTCGGAGACGGGACGCATCGCCACCAGCACCGCCGCGGCCGCCAGCGCGGCGAAGAGCACGAAGACGAAGATCCGCAGCGGCAGCGCCTCCGCCCAGTCGGGGGCGGTGAACAGGCGGTCGACGAAGGAGGCGAAGACCTTGTCCGCCGAGGCGAACAGGATGCCGAAGACCACCAGCAGCACGGCGGTGATGCCGAGCCCCGCCAGCAGCGGCATGATGCGCCGCCGTCCCACGAACGTCTTCATCGGGCCCGCGAGGAACCACGGAACGGGAAACAGCGCGAGCACGATCGAGATGCCGCCCCTGATCAGGGCCAGCCAGCCGCGGCCGGCCCCCGAGACGGCCAGCGCGCCCAGGCCGAAGGCCCCGCCGAGCAGCGGGACGACCAGCCAGTCCGCATCCCTGACCGCGACCATCGCCACCAGGCCGTAGGCGATCAGGGCGTAGGCGGCGGTCCACGGAGTCACCCTGCGCAGGGCCGCGGGCAGCGTGGCCGCGCCCAGCACCAGGGCGACCAGCGCCAGGCCGAGGCCGGGCATGGCGTCCGGCAGCGCCACCGCCGCGAAGACGCCCACCCCGAGCACGGCGGGCAGCAGCCAGCGCGGGCTGTCGGGCACCTCGGGGCGGGGGAACAGCGGCGGCGGCACGTACGGCGGCGCCGGCGACCGCGGCCCCTGCGGCGGCTGATGATGCGGGCCGGCGGGACCGGCCGTCTCGCGGGTCCTGGACGCGGCATCAGCGGCGCCCGCCACGAGAACGGGAGTCGGCGGATAGGGCACCCGCTGGTGGGACGGGGGTTGATGGGACGCCGGCTGATGGGACGCGGGCTGGTGGGGCGCCTGCGGATGGGGCGCCCGCTGGTGGGACGCGGGTTGATAGGGCCCGGCCTGGTGGGGCGCCGGCGGATAGGGCGCCTGCGGGTAAGGCGGCGGCTGGTAAGGGGCTCCCTGCGGCCGGCCCGCGCCGATGGCCGAGCCGACGGCGGCCCCGCCCGCGCTGGACATCAGCATGATGACGACGCCGGCCACGGCGCCGAAGAGCAGCCCGATGAAGAAGGCCAGGAAGAGCCCGATGAGGAAGCCGACCGCGAGCCCGACCAGGGTCCACAGCATCACCGCGCCCCTCGCCACGCCCGGGGGCTGCGGCGGCGCCAGGTGGCCGGGCAGCCGCTGAGGCGCATGAACATCCTCGCGCGCGAGTTGCTCGGGCGGCGCGGCCGCTTCCCGCACCTCCCGCTCCCCCTGTTCGGCGACCGCCTCCTCGGCGGCCTTCCCCACCGCGACGGCCTCCGCGACCTCCGCGACCCCGGCGGCCTCGGTGATCTCGGCGGCCCGAGGGGGACCCGTCACCCCTAGCCGCGCCATGTCCGGTTCCATCATGATCCTCTCTGGAAGGTCGACGATCATGCGGCACCCCGCGCCGTCGTCGATGCGAATGGATCCACCGTGCAGCTCGACGATCTCCTTCACGATCGCCAGGCCGAGCCCCGATCCGCCGGCGTCCGCCGCACGTGCCGAGTCCAGTCTGGAGAAGCGTTCGAAGACCCGCGCCCGCGCGGCCTGGGGGATTCCTGGGCCCCTGTCGGCCACCACGAGGCGCACCCCCTGGCCGTGGGCGGAGGCCGACAGCGTCACCACGCCGGCGCTCGGGCTGTGCCGTACGGCGTTGTCGAGCAGGTTGGCCAGCACCTGCGCGAGCAGGTCGGGGTCAGCGCTCGCGACCAGCCCCTTCGCGCAGGTGTAGGTGATCGTCACGTCGTCCCTGGCCAGGGCGGACTCACGGGCGGCCTGCTGGAGCAGCGGCTCCAGCGTGACCGGCTCGGCCTCCAGGTGGCGCACCCCCGAGTCGAGGCGTGACAGGTCGAGGAGCTGGGCGACGAGGCGGCCGAGGCGCTCGGTCTGGGCCAGCGCCGTCCCCAACGTGACGGGGTCGGCGGCCGAGACGCCGTCGACCACGTTCTCCAGCACCGCGCGCAGCCCCGTGATCGGGGTGCGCAGCTCGTGGGAGACGTTGGCGACCAGCTCGCGACGCTGCCTGTCGACCTCGCCGAGGTCGGCGGCCATCGCGTTGAACGCCCTGGCCAGCTCCCCCACCTCGTCCCGCGACGAGGCGCGCACGCGCAGCGTGTAGTGGCCCTTGGCGATGGTCTGGGCGGCCGAGGCGAGCTGGCGCAGCGGCTTGGTCATGCCGTGCGCCAGCACCTGCACCATGATCAGCGCGAGGATGCTCGCCACGGCGATCCTGACCTCGCGCGAGGCGCCCGCGTTGAGCCCGACCTCGTTGACCACGAAGGCCGTGCCCACCGCCAGGACGATGACGATGCCCAACTTGACCTTGATGCGCCCCAGGAAGTCGAGCGGCCTCATCGGCGCACCAGCGCGTAGCCCACCCCGTGCACCGTGCGCACCACGTCGGGTCCGAGCTTGCGGCGCAGCGCCCGCACGTGGCTGTCCACGGTCCTGGTGGCCGCCGCCTCGGAGAAGCCCCAGACGTCGGACAGCAGCCTGTCACGCTCGAAGACCTGTCCTGGCCGCTCGGCCAGGCGGCGCAGGAGGTCGAACTCCGTGCGGGTCAGCTGCGCCTCCGTGCCGCGCACGAACACCCTGCGGGCGGCGGTGTCGATCTCGACCTCGCCGACCCTGATCACGGTGTCCTCGACGGCCAGTTGGGCCGCCCGCTCCACCCGCCGCAGCAGGGCGTGGATCCTGGCGACCAGCTCCCGCATGCTGAACGGCTTGGCGAGATAGTCGTCGGCGCCCACGCCGAGGCCGACCAGCACGTCGGTCTCCTCGCCGAGCGCGGTCAGCATCAGCACGGGCACCGGTCTGGCCGCCTGCATCCTGCGGCACACCTCCAGGCCGTCGAGGCCGGGCAGCAGCCGGTCGAGAATCACCAGGTCGGGCTCCGCTCTGCCGTAGGCGACGAGCGCCGCCTCGCCGTCGCTCGCGACGCGCACGTCGAAGCCCTCCGCAGCCAGCCTGTTGCGCACGGCCAGCGCGATCGTCTCGTCATCCTCGACCACGAGGATCCGTCGCTGATCTGCCACGGACCGAAGCCTAGAAGGGGCGTGTGCAGACGACACTGCCTCGGTCGTGCATATTTGGTGCACATGGACATCTCCGCCTACCTGCGCAGGCTCGGTCTCGAGGCCGCCCCTCCCTCACTCGACCAGCTGAAGGCGCTGCACGTCGCGCACATCGAGCGCGTGCCGTACGAGGCGCTGGAGATCTGGCTCGACCGCCCGACCACCGTCGATCCTGCCGAGTCCGCCGCGCGGATCGTCCGCGGGCGCGGAGGGTACTGCTACCACCTCAACGGCGCCTTCTCCCTGCTGCTCGAGGCGCTCGGCTACCAGGTGACCAGGCATGTCGGCGGCGTGCACATGCGTGGCGCCGAACCGGCGATCTCCGCCAACCACCTGGTTCTCACCGTGCGCCTGCCCGAAGGCGACTGGATGGTGGACCTCGGGCTCGGCGACGCTCTCCACGAGCCGCTCCCCCTGGTCGAGGGACGCTACCGCCAGGGGCCCTTCGAGTACGGCCTGCGCCCCTCGACCGTGGCCCCCGGCGGCTGGCACTTCGACCACGACCCCCGCGGCTCCTTCGCCGGCATGGACTTCGGCATGGAGCCGGCGCCGATGTCGGCCTTCGAGCAGATGCACAGGCACCTGACGACCTCTCCTGAGTCCGGGTTCGTCAGGGTGGCCACCGTGGCCCGCCGCGACGCCACGGGCGTCGACATCATGCGCGGGCTGTCGCTCACCAGGCTGGAGGCCGACAGCCGCGCCACGACCATGGAGACCTCGGCCGACTACTTCCAGGCGCTCGCGGACGTCTTCGGGCTGAGGTTCGACGCCGACGAGCGGGCGCTGCTCTGGGACAAGGTGTCCAGGGCTCACGCGGCCTGGACGGCCTCGGCGAGCACCTCGTCCACGGGCGAGGGCTTGACCCCGAGCACCTCCTCTGTCTCGGAGTAGTCCACCACGTAGGGCAGCCCCGGCGTGTGCAGGACCTCTCGCAGCTCGGCCCAGAAGGGGTCGGTGAACGCGAGCAGCGCGAGCTCCCTGTCCGTCATGGGCTCGAGCCTCGGCGCGGGCGCGCCGGCGACGTCGGCCAGCCTGGTCGCCAGAGCCCGCACCGAGAGCGTCGACACGGGCACGTGCCACGCCCGGCCCCACACCCGCTCGTCCCTGGTGGCGGCGACCAGCGTGCGGGCGACGTCGCCGATGGCCGAGAAGCTGTGCGGCACGTCCAGCTCCGAGGGGACGAGGGCGAGCGCGCCCGAGAGCACCTGTGGCTGGACCAGCAGGCCGAACTCCGACACCACGCCCTTGCCGTAGAACTGTGCCGCCCGCACCTCGGTCACCCGCGCTCCGGACGACACCGCCTCCTCCCACATCGCGGCCCTGACCCTGCCCTTGGGGCCCTTCGCCAGCAGCGGCAGGTCGGGGGTGATCGGGCCGTCGACGAGGCCGTAGCCGTACAGGTTGCCGAGCATCACGTACGAAACGCCCGTCCGCTTCACCGCCTCCAGCAGCGAACCGGCCAGGGCGGGGAAGTGCGAGGGCCACAGGTGGTAGGCCGGGGCGGCGCAGTTGATCAGCGTGTCCGCGCCGTCGAGGAGCCTGGTCAGCTCGGCAGTGTCGGTCGCGTCCGCCGCGACCCTCTCGATGAGCGGATGCTCGGGCCCGGCTCCCTTGCGGCTGACGAGGCGCACCCGCTCGCCGTCCTCCGCGAGCAGCATGGCCGTACGGCTGGCGGTCGCCGCAGCGCCCGTGATCACATGAAGTTTCTGCATACCGCCACCCTGGCTTTCCGGTACGGCATGCGATAGTGGCCTGAATGCCAACCATCCGGAGGATCTGGCCATGCATCGGATAGCGGTCGTCATCGTCCCGCCCGTCATGAGCTTCGACGTGTCGATCCCGCACATGGTCTTCGGCGACGCGTCCGGCTACGAGATCGGGGTCTGCACCGCCGTACCGGGCAGGCTGGACACCGTCGGCGGCCCGCAGATCCACGTCCCCGACGGGCTCGGCCTGGTGAAGGGCGCCGACACCGTGATCGCCGTCGGCAGCGGAGGCGGCGACGCCGACCCCCGCACGCTCGAGGTCCTCCGCACCGCCCACGCCGAGGGCGCGCGCATCGCCTCTCTCTGCACCGGCGCGTTCGTGCTCGCCCAGGCCGGGCTGCTCGACGGCCGCGACGCCACCACCCACTGGGGGCTGACCGGGGACCTGGCCGCGCGCTACCCGTCCGTCAACGTCCGCCCGGACGTCCTCTACGTCGAGGACGACGGCGTCTTCACCTCAGCGGGGGCGGCCGCCGCCATCGACCTGTGTCTCCACCTGGTGCGGCTCGACTTCGGCGCCGCCGCCGCCAACGCCGCCGCCAGGCTCGCCGTCGTCGCCCCCGTACGGCCAGGCGGCCAGGCGCAGTTCATCGAGACCCCGCTGCCTCCCGAGCGGGGCACCTCGCTCGCCGCCACCCGCGCGTGGGCGCTCGCCAGGATCGACAGGCCGCTGACGCTCAAGGATCTGGCCGCCCACGCCAGCACCAGCGTCCGCACCCTGACCAGACGCTTCCACGCCGAGACCGGGCTCAGCCCGCTGCAGTGGCTGCTCCACCGGCGCGTCGACCGCGCCCGCGAGCTCCTGGAGACCACCGACCTGCCCATGGACCAGGTCGCCGAGCGCAGCGGACTGGGCAGCGCCGACTCCCTGCGCAAGCACCTCACCACCAGGGCGGGGCTCACCCCGACCGCCTACCGCGCCACCTTCACCCGCCAGCGATGATGGTGGCAATTCACCACAAACCGCTATCGTGCTGTCTCGCTGCACGCGGTTGGACGGAGAAACCACGATGAACGGCCAACGCCGGCTGGCCGGACGCTATCGGCTGCTGGACACCCTGGGCAACGGATCGCTCTGGCTCGCCGCCGACGATCTCATGCGCCGCGACGTCGGAATCAGGGAGGTACGGCTCCCGCCCGACCCCGCCGCCCGCAGGGACCTGTGCGGCGCGGTCGGCCGCGAGGTCGGACTCGTCACAGGGCTCGGCCACGCCTCGATCGAGGCCGTCCACGAGGTGATCGTCGAGGACGGGCGCCCCTGGCTGGTCGTCGACCTCCCCCAGGGCCCCTCCCTCGAGCAGACGGTCCTCGAACGCCGCCCACTCCCTCCCGTGCAGGTCGCCCGCATCGCGGTGCACCTCATCTCGGCGCTGCGCGCGGTGCACGGGGTGGGGGTCGTGCACGGCGACATCCAGCCGTCCACCGTCGTCCTCACGCCCACGGGACGAGCCGTACTGACGGGCTTCGGTGTCTCCACCCCGTTCCGCCCCACGTCGGTGGGACCTGCGGCCGACCTGTGGTCGCTGGCCGCGACGCTGCACTTCGGACTCGAGGGCCGTCCTCCTGAGCAGGGCCGGCCGATCGGGGGACCGCTCGGCCCCCTCCTGACCGACATGCTCCACCCCGACCCCTCGGCCCGCCCCTCGGCCGAAGCGGTCGCCGGTGCCTTCGCCGATCTGGCCCGCGCCACCGCCTCACCCTCGACCACCCCTTCCCCGGCCGGATCCCCCCACGAGGAGCCCCCGCCGGCGGAACCCCACGCCTGGGAGCCGCCCCGCTCCGACCCCGAGACGAGTGGCACCTCTACCACGGGCCCGTCCGGCACGCCGCTGTCCTGGGAGCCGCTACCGGCCCCCGACCCGCCGACGTTCACCCCCGCCCGCCCGGTCGCCACCCCCGCGTCCGGCCACCGGCCGCCCGCGGCGCCCGCGAACGACGAGCCTGAGGGCGAACACTCCTCGGAGACCACCCCCGAGCACACGCTGCCCTCCGCCACGCCCGCGCAGCCCGACCTCTCGGACACCGAGTCCACCCAGCGAACCCCCCGCTCCACGCCGCTTCCCGACGACCTCGCCCCCACCGAGGAAGCCGCAGCCCCCGGGGACGCGAACCCCACCCCCGGTCCCGGTCCCGACTCGGATCCTCCTTCCCACGTCGATTCCGGCTCCGATCCGCATTCCGGCGTCGGCTCCACCCCCGGTTCCGGCGAAGGCTCTCATTCCGACCTCGGCTCTACCGCCGGTTCCAACTCAGGCCCCCATTCCGACCTCGGCTCCACCCCCGGTTCCGACTCAGGCCCTCATTCCTCAGGCTCTCATTCCGGCCTCGGCTTCGGGCCTGCCGCCGACCCGACGGTGCCCGGCGTAGTTCCGCACCTCGCGGAGGGCCCTCCCACCGATCCGGGGATCATCCGGTCGTATCCCGACGACACACCGGACGACGGCGCGCCCCAGACGCACTGGACCCCTCCCGCTGATCCCGAGGCGACTCAGGGGTTCCCTCTTCCCGCTCCCGTCGAGCCCGCCCCCGCCCCCTGGGAGGCTCCTCCACCTCCAGCGGGATGGGACACCCCACCCTCTCAGCCGATGTGGGACACCCAGCCCCCTCAGCCAACCGGAGACACCCCGCCTTCCCAGGCGACGTGGGACATCCAGCCCCCCGAGGCGACCTGGGACGCCCGGCACCCTGGAACGACCCGGGATGAGACAGCTGAGGCCACCTGGGACGCCCGACCCACTCGCACCACCCAGGACACCGAGACAGCAGAGGCCACCTGGGACGCCCGACCCACTCGCACCACCCGGGACACCGAGACAGCCGAAGCCACCTGGGACGCCCGACCCACTCGCACCACCCGGGACACCGAGACAGCCGAAGCCACCTGGGACGCCCGACCCACTGAACACACCCGGGACACCGAGACAGCTGAGGCGACCTGGGAGGCCCCTCGGTCCTCGACGACCTCGGGCACCCCGCACCCGGCGGCCTGGGAACCCCCGACCGCCTCGGATGCGCCACCGCACCCGGCGGCCTGGCAGCCTCCGGCGACCTGGGATGCCCCACCCTCGCCGCCGACCTGGGACGCTCCGCCAACGCCGGCCGCCTGGGACGCTCCGCCAACGCCGGCCGCCTGGGACGCTCCGCCAACGCCGGCCGCCTGGGACGCCTCAGACCCGGCAGCGACGGGCCATGGTGGCGCCGTGCCAGGCCCGGGGTCCGCGATGACTGGATCTGACGGGCCGCCTTGGACGCCCGGAGATGAACCATCAGGTCCTACGGGTATGCCGCCGGGGCCCGGAGACCCCGTGTACGGGCCTCCCGGCGTGCAGCCGGGGCCCGCAGGTCCCATGTCAGGGCCCGTCGGTCCCGGAGGTCCCATGTCCGGGCCTGCGGGCATGCCCCCGGGGCCCGGGGGTCCGGGGTACGGGGGTCCGGGGTACGGGGGTCCGGGGTACGGGCCCGTCGGTGTGCAGCCGGGGTATGGGGGTCCGGTGCCGGGTCCTGCGGGTATGCCGCCGGGACCTGGGATGGCCTATCCCGGTGCTGGAGGTGTTCCCGCCGAGGGTCAGAGCGAGCGGCCTTCGTTGCTTCGCCGGGTTCTGCGTCGTGGCGGCAAGCAGCAGGCCGCCCAGCCGGGACCGCAGGCCGCACCGCCTCCCGGCACACCACCCGGTCCGTGGGGGCCAGCGCCCGCCGCGCCGCCCATGGCCGGAACCGCATGGCCTCATGGCGCCCCCCCGCCCCCCGGCACGCCCCCGGCCCCTGGCCCGTTCCCACCTCCCGGCATGCCGCCGACCCCCGACATGCCGTCGGCCCCCGGAATGCCGCCAGGCGACGGACTCCCGTCAGGCTCCGTGATGCCGCCAGGCGACGGAATGCCGTCGGGACCCGCGATGCCGCCAGGCGTCGGGATGCCGTCAGGGCCTGTGCTGCCACAGGACGTCGGGATGCCGTCGGGTCCCGTGATGCCACCGCCTCCGGGGATGACGGACGTCCCAGGAGCGCCGCCATCTGCGGGGATGCCGCCGGGATCCGCTGTGCCGCCTCCTGGGATGCCTCCGGGCCCTGGGATGCCGCCGCACGGGCCCGGCATGCCGCCTGCTCCCGGGGGCCCGGCCGATGCCTCCCTGCCCGCCGCCCCGCCGTGGGAACCGCAGCCGGGCGGCCTCGTACCGCCCTGGGAACCCCAGCCGAGCGGCCCCACGTCCTGGGAACCCCAGCAGCCGGGCGACCCCACACCATCCTGGGAACCGCAGCAGCCGGGCGGCCCCATGTCCTGGGAACCTCAAGCGGGCCCCACCTCGTGGGAGCCCCAGCAGCAGGGCGCCCCCACGCCATGGGAGCCGCACTCGGGCGGCGCTTGGGAGTCCGAGGGTGGGGTCGGGGCAGGTCCCGAAGGCGCGTCGCAGGCCGCGTGGGGGCTCCAGTCCTCCAGTGGGCCTCAGCAACCATGGGCGCCGCCCCCCGCCTCCGCCCCCCAGCCGTGGGGGCCTCCGCAGGCAGACGGCGGATGGACGCCCGCCCCTGAGGGCCCACCACCCGCCCCGACCGGTGCACCACCTGCTCAGGACGCGCAACCCGGTGGGTGGATGCCGCCCGTCGGTCCGTCCGGCCCTTGGGGCCCGCCCCCCGAGAACCGGGGAGGCCCGGGACCGGACGGCCAGGCACCGCAGCCATGGGCAGCCTCCCCGGACGCACCTCCAGCACAGGCACCGCAGCCATGGGCGCCGGGCCGGGAACAGCCAGAGCAGCCGTGGATGCCGGGCTCCGACAGCTGGGGACCGCCGCCGAGCCGGGCGGCGCAGTCGTGGGAACCCGCGATCGACGCCGCGCCCCCTGTGCTGGCCGCTGGTCACGACGAGCCCGAGCCGCCCCCCATCGTGGAGACGACGGCTCCCTTCAGACGGCCCGCCTACAGCGGTCCCCTCGTGCTCACCGAAGAGCAGGAGACGGCGGCGGCCCCCAGGGCCGAGCGTCCGCCGCGGACGCTGGACCAGCTGCTGGCCGAGGACGGCCTGCTGACGCCGGAGGCCGCCGCCCGGCTCGGACTGGCGGTGCTCGACCGCCTCGCGGCCGTGCACGGCGTGGGCGGCCACCACGGCGACCTGCGTCCCGGAAGCATCCTGGTCGGCGGTGACGATCAGGTGCGGCTGGCCGATCCGTCCCCCGCGCCTGGGCTGTCTCCCTACACCGCGCCCGAGGGCGGCATCGGACCGGCGGCCGACCTGTGGTCGCTGGGCGCCACGCTGTTCACGGCGGTCGAAGGACGTCCTCCCGCGCCCGGCGCGCCGCTGACGAGGGCGGGCGTGCTGGCTCCCGTGCTGTTCCGCCTGCTGTCGGGGGTCCCCGCGCAACGACTCACGGCCGACGCGCTGCGTCTGGACCTGCGGACGATCGCAGGCGAGCCGAGCCGTCCGTGAACGCCGTCTCCAGGGGACGGTGAACGCACGAGGAGCGTCCCCTGGACGGGCGGTGAGCGGTGACCGCGGAGGCGCACTCCCGTGCGGCAGCCGTACGGGAACGGCCGTCGGGAGGGGCCGCGCCTGGAGCCGAAGGCTCCGGAAAATGAGATATATCGCGGATGGAACCGTGCGGGGGCTGCCGATCGTTGGACGGACGACGCAGAATGTGGAGAGGCGGGGCGCGGGCTCCGCGTTCGGAGGGATTTGAGGATGTCGCCCGTCCAGAAGTACGCCATAGGCGCCGGTATAGCCGTCCTGCTGTCGTGGATCTTCCTGCCCGGCTGGCTCACCCTGCTGGTGGTGCTCGGCGTGGTCGCCGCCCCTGTGGTCGGTTACATGATGCTCGACCCCTCGCAGCGCGAGCGGCTCAAGAGGGCGCGCCGCCGAGGGATCGGCGGCTAGAGGTCAAGGGGCGGGAGGCCCTCAGGCCGCGATGGTCTCCCGCACCCCGGCCGTCACCCTGCGCTCGACGTAGAACGACAGCAGCGGCACCGTGCCCGCGAGCATGATGCCGAGCATGCGCCCCCAGCTCCATCGGGCCTTCATGCCGAGGTTCATCACGGCGATCAGGTAGAGCATGTAGAGGAACCCGTGGATCGGCGAGACGATCTTGGAGGGCTCCGGGATGTCGAAACCGTACCTGAGCACGATGGCCACGCAGAGCACGAGCAGCATGGTGCCGACGATGTACGCGAGGACCCGGAAGGGCTTGAGAGCGGACTCCACGATCATCAACCTTCTAGAGCGACTTCGGGGGACTTGCTGGCGGAGGAGGAGCGGACGGCGTCGCGGACGAAGTGGAACCACATGAACACCGCGAACCCCGCGAAGATCCACCAGTTGGCCGCGTAGGCCAGGTTACGCCAGGTGAGCGTGCCGCCCGTGACGGGTGGCGCCACCTTGACGGGGGTCAGGCCAGGGGTCGGCGCGACCACGAACCCGTTGCGCACCTTCTCACCCCGCCACAGGTTGATCAGCTCGGCGGTGGAGACCGTCTGCACCTGTCCTGCGGGCACGCCGCCCGCCCTGCGCTGGACGCTGTCGGTGCCCTCGGGCGCGCGCAGCCGCCCGCTCACCGTCACCTGCCCAGCCGGTACGGCGATGGCGGGGTCGTCGGCCTTGGGTACCCATCCCCGCACGACCGGCACCATCGTGTCGTCGGGCAGCACGAGCGGGGTGAGCACCCAGTAGCCCTCGCCCCTGGAGACGTTGCCGCCGGGAGCGGCGACGTCGGGCCTGCGGTCGGCGACGAGCAGCTGCCTGGCCGCGTCGTAGGACCCGGACGCGGTGACCCGGCGGCCCACGGCGGGCCCTTCGATCTGGGTGCCGACCCTGCTGAGCGTCTCGACGGCGACGGGCGCGGGGTCGACGCTGGCCTGCGGCTTGCCTGACTCCTCGAACACGCCGAGCTGCCAGCGTCCGAGCAGGATGAAAGACACCAGAACCCCGATCACGAGCAGGTGCAACCCCAGCATGCGGGGTGAGAGCAGGGTTCTGAGCATGCGTTCACGGTATCCGCCCACTCCGCCGGTCCGATAATCGAGTGGCCCTATCGAGTCATGCCAAAAGGTGCAAATGCACCAGGTGATCCCGCTAGAGTGCAACGCATGTCTGACCAGCACATCGATCCTGCGGGGAACACTCAGCAGTTCCGCGCGTTCGCCCAGCGGTCCGAGAACGAGTCGGCGGCCGCGCCCAAGCGCTCCGCCGCCCTCCCGATCATCGCGGTGGTCCTCGCCATCGCGATCGTCGGCGTGGTCGCCTACCTGCTCCTGGTCTAGTCGCCAGGAGCCCCTCCACCCGCCGCGAGACGAGTCACGGCGGGTTTTCGTCGTGTCCGGAGACGCTCGGGCACTCCGGATCGAAGCTCTCCTCTGGACCCCGGCCAGGGTGAATGACTACATTGGACTATGTGTCCAATAAAGTCGATCTGGACAGGTTCCGCGAGGTGCAGCGGCTCGCCTACCGGGGCGCCGAGCACGTGGCCTCCCGGCTCGAACCCGGCGTCACGGAGCGCATGGCCGCGGCCGCGCTGCGCCGGTGGCTGGAGCGCCACGGCGTCGACGACTGGTTCCACGTCCCGTTCGCCTGGTTCGGCGAGCGCACGGCCTTCCGCCGCTTCCGCTTCCCGACACAGTTCCTGCCGACCAACACGCGGCTCGCGGACGGCATGCCGTACGTGCTGGACGCCGCGCCCGTCGTGGACGGCTACGTCGCCGACATCGGTCTCTCGGGCCGCCTGGGCTCCAACCCCGTCTGGGATCGGCTGGACAGGGACCTGTCCGTCCATCGGTCGGCCATCCTCGACCTCGTACGGCAGCGCCGCACGTTCAGCGACATCTACCGCGCGGTCGACGACCTGATCGCCCGCCAGGGCAACACCAACAGGCACCAGGTCTACCCCGGCAGGGTGATCGGCCACCAGGTGACGCGCATCCGCGTGGGCGGCCCGCGCTTCGTCGTCCTCGACTCCTTCGGCGTGCGGACGCTCAGGACCATCGGCAGGGAGCTGATCAAGGAGAGGCTCGAAGGACGCTCTCCGCTCTGGGCGGGCGGCGCGGCCTCCGCCCATCCGCCCACTCCCGGGCTGTGGGCGGTCGAGCCCCACCTCGGCACGGAGGGCGACAGCGTGGGCGCCAAGTTCGAGGAGGTCATGGTCGTCACCGCCGACGACGCCTTCTGGCTCGACGACGACCTGCCCCACGTCCACCGCTGGAGGCGGGCGTGATCCAGCCGCGCAGGGTGCGCTTCTCCTGGGAGGAGACGCCGCTCCACTGGGTGCCGGGCGACCCCTTCACCACCCATCTGATCAACGTGCTGCACATGCTGCTCCCCGCGGGCGAGCGCTGGTTCGTGCACGTCTTCAGGCAGGCGCTGCCGTACGTCACGGACGACGAGCTGAAGGCCGAGGTCAAGGGGTTCATGGGCCAGGAGGGCACGCACGCCGTGGCCCACCAGCGCGTCCTCGAGCACATGAAGGAGCAGGGACTCGACCCCACGCCCTTCGTCGAGAACGTCGAGTGGCTCTTCGAACGCCTGCTCGGCGACCACACGCTGCCGCCGACGGCCAGGCGGTACTGGCTCAGGGAGCGGCTGGCGATCATCGCGGCGATCGAGCACTACACGGCGGTGCTCGGCGACTGGATCCTGCGCGCCAGGCCGCTGGACGAGGCGGGCGCCGACCCGGTGATGATGGACCTGCTGCGCTGGCACGGCGCGGAGGAGGTCGAGCACCGCAGCGTCGCCTTCGACCTCTACACGCACCTCGACGGCTCCTACGCCCGCAGGGCGCGCACGATGGCGCTGACGGGCGCCGTGCTGCTCTTCCTGCTCAGGCGCGGCGCGGGGTTCCTGCTGGCCAACGACCCGATCGTGGACGGCCGCATGACCGCCAGGTGGACCCACTTCCTCCGCAGGTCGCGCGAGGGCAGGGTGCCGACGCTGCGCAGCCTGCTCATGGCCGCGCCCCGGTACCTGCGTCCCGGCTTCCACCCCAGCCAGGAGGGCGACCTCGGGGCCGCCCTGGACTACATCGCGATCTCCCCCGCGCACGCCGAGTTCGAGTCGTACAGGAGGGCCCGTGGAAAGCAGTGACAAGCCGGGAATCGTCATCATCGGCTCCGGCTTCGCCGGAATCGGCATGGCGATCAAGCTGAAGGAGTCCGGCTACCACGACTTCGTCATCCTGGAGAAGGCCGAGGACCTGGGCGGCACCTGGCGCGACAACACCTACCCCGGCTGCGCCTGCGACGTCCCCTCGCACATGTACTCCTACTCCTTCGAGCTCAACCCCGCCTGGTCGCGGATGTTCTCCCCGCAGGAGGAGATCTGGGAGTACATACGGGCGTGCGGGTGGAAGTACGGCATCGACCCCCATATCCGGTACGGCAAGCACGTCGTGAGCCTCGAGTACCTCGGCCGCGAATGGGAGATCACCACCGCGGACGGCGAGGTCATGAGGGCCAACGCGGTGATCTCCGCCATCGGCGCCCTCCACATCCCGAAATTTCCAGAAATTGCGGGGCGGTTCGCGGGGCCTTCGTTCCACTCCGCCGAGTGGGACCACTCCGTCGACCTCAAGAACAAGCGCGTCGCGGTCATCGGCACCGGCGCCTCCGCCGTTCAGTTCGTCCCGCGGATCGCCCCTGAGGCCGCCCACCTCACGCTCTTCCAGCGCACACCTGCGTGGATCCACCCGAAGCCCGACTTCGCCGTCTCCCCCGCCATGCGGCAGGCGCTCCGCCTGCCGGGAGCGGCCCGCGCGCTGCGCAACGGCATCTACTGGGCGCTGGAGACCAGGGCGCTGGGCTTCGCCGTCGACCCGCGCCTGATGAAGATGCACGAGAGACTGGCCCTGCGGCATCTCGAACGTCAGGTCCCCGACAGGGAACTGCGCCGCAAGCTCACCCCCGACTACACGATCGGCTGTAAGCGCATCCTCGTCTCCAGCGATTTCTATCCGGCGCTGAGCAGGGAGAACGTCACCCTCGTCACCGAGGGGATCACCGAGCTGCGCGACCACGCCGTCGTCGACGCGACGGGCGGGGAGCACCCCGCCGACGTGGTGATCTACGGTACCGGCTTCAGGGTGACCGACGCCCTGCAGGAGCAGCGGATCGTCGGCAGGGAGGGGCTGAAGATCCAGGACGCGTGGCAGGACGGCATCGAGGCCTACTACGGCATCACCACCGCGGGCTTCCCCAACCTGTTCTTCCTGCTGGGCCCGAACACGGGGCTGGGCCACACCTCGGTGGTGTTCATGATCGAGTCGCAGGTCCGCTATGTCATGGACTGCCTGCGCCTGCTGTCGAAGACGGGGGCGAGGGCGATCGACGTCAGGCCCGAGCGGCAGCGAGCCTTCAACGAGCGGCTGCAGGAGCGGCTGAACCGGCTGGTCTGGACCGAGGGCGGCTGCCGGTCGTGGTATCTGGACGAGCACGGCGTCAACAGGACGACCTGGCCGGGCTTCACCTTCGAGTACTGGGCGCGTACCAGGAAGATGAAGCCCGACGCCTATGAGCTGATCTACTAGCTAGCAATAACGGGCAGGCGCGATTCGGTCCATTTTGTGACCGAAACGGCCTCGGTAGTTGGCGCTGTAGTCACCGTCCGAGGCCCTCCGCCTGTCGTGCCAGTTCCATTCGGAGTCGGCCGTGTCGACGAAGCAGGCTCCGCGGTTGGCCACGAACGAGCCCACGTTGTCGGCGTGGGTGCCGCCGACGAAGACGTTGCCGTTCCCCTCCCACCAGGTGAAGACGGATCCGGTGTAGTTGGCGCCTGTCCACAGGCACACGTGCGCGTGGCACGGCGGCGGCGCCGCCACCGCGCCCTCCGCCGACGCGGCAGGCATGGCCAGCGCGCCGGCGACCAGGGCGGAGGTGACCAGCAGGTGCAGGGGTCTCATACGGGGGGTTCCTCTCACGACGAGTTTCGGACACCCCGCACCCTATGGCGTTGCGTAATTCTCTGACTACGGACAGTTAGTGAGGTCTCACCACCACGGCGCTGCCGCCGCCTCGCCGTACCGGCTCGGCCACGGCCTGAATCCTGCCCCTGCCCACGAACTCCAGCGCGGTGGCGGCGCCGATCTCGGGGTTCGGCGCGAAGACGTGGCCCTTGGCCCTGAGCTCGGCGCCGTGGTTCTCGATGAAGCCGGGCTCGGCCTGGGTCTGCGCGGTGTTGCGCTGCGTCGCCCTCGGGGCGGCGAGCGCCTCGGGAAGCTTCATGCCAAGCTCGTAGCGGTTGACCAGGATCTGCAGCACGGTCGTGATGATCGTGGAGCCGCCCGGCGAGCCCACGGCCAGCACCGGCTTGCCGTGGTCGAGCACGATGGTCGGGGCCATCGAGGAGCGGGGGCGCTTGCCCGGAGCCGGCAGGTTCGGGTCGCCTGGGGCGGGGCCGAAGGTGAAGTCGGTCAGCTCGTTGTTGAGCAGCACGCCGCGGCCCGGCACCACGATGCCGTTGCCGCCGGTGGACTCGATCGTCAGGTTGTAGGCCACGACGTTGCCCCAGCGGTCGGCGACGACCAGGTGGGTGGTCTCAGGGCCCTCCTCCGCGGGCGAAGGCGCGCTCTCCGAAAGGGGCGGCCCGCAGTCGGTGTAGCTGCCGTCCGGCTCGCCGGGCGGGGCGGGGTGCGCCATCGCGCGCTCCCCCACCAGGCAGGCGCGCTCCTTGGCGAAGCCGTCGCTGAGCAGTTCGGCCATCGGCACGTTCGGGATGTCCCCGACGTACTTGCCCCTGTCGGCGAAGGCCAGGCGCGAGGCCTCCAGGTACTCGTGCATGCCGACGCTCGGCAGGGCCTCGAGGATGTTGAGCGCCTCGCCGACCGTGGAGCCTCCAGAGGAGGGGATCGGCATGCCGTACACCTGCATGCCCTTGTAGTCGACGCGCGTCGGCTCGCGCAGCAGCGCCCTGTAGGAGGTCAGGTCGGAGACCTCCATCAGGCCAGGACGCACGTTGCGCGTCGCGCCCGGCGTGATCGGCGGGTTCTTGACCGTCCTGACGATCTCCTGGCCGAGCCGCCCGCCGTACAGCCACTCGCCTCCGCGCCTGCCCAGCTCGCGGTAGGTGTCGGCGAGCTCGGGATTCCTGAACACCGAGCCCACGGGTGGAGGCGCGCCGTTGGGCAGGTAGAGCTTGGCGGTGGAGGCGATGTCCTTGAACCTGGCGGCGTTGGCGGCGGTCTGGTCGTGGAAGGTCTGGTCGACCACGAAACCCTTCTGCGCGACCTCGATCGCCGGCTTCAGCGCCTCACGCAGGCTCGTCGTGCCGAACCTGCGCAGCGCGAGCTCCCACTGCGCGACCGCCCCCGGCACGCCCGCCGACAGGCCGCTCGTCACGGCCTCCTCGAACGGGATGCCCTCGAGCGAGGTCGGCGTCATCGCGGCGGGCGCGGTCTCGCGGCCGTCGATCGAGTGGACCTTCCCGCGCCTGGCGTCGTAGTAGACCATGAAGCCACCACCGGCCAGGCCCGCGGAATACGGCTCGGTGACGCCCAGCACCGCGCCCGCCGCCACCGCGGCGTCCATGGCGTTGCCGCCCTTCTGGAGCACGGCGAGCGCGGCCTTGCTGGCGTCGAGGTCGACGGTGGCCACGGCGCCGCCGTACCCCTCGGCGACGGGCTGCTTCTGCGGCGTGGGCGGTGGCTTGTGCTCGGCGGCGACGGGTGCGAGGGGCGCGACCACGAGCAGCGGCGTGACGGCGACGAGGGCGAGGATGTGTCGGCGCATGAAAGCAACAATGGACCAGGTACGCCCGGGGTGGTAGGGCCCCCTGCGACATCGGTGGGATGTCGGGGCCGGACGGCTCGTCTAGCGTGGACCCCGTGCGCAAGACCGCTTATCTCGCCCTCGTGGTCGCGGTGTTCCAGGTGATCGCCTCCCACGGGGCACACGCCGGGCAGCTCGATCGGCTGCGTGTCGATTCTCTCGGCACCGTGCTGCTGCTCGTCGGCCCGGTGGCGATCCTGGCCACGCGGCGTTTCCCGATCACCTCGCTGGCCGCCACGCTGGTGGCGACCTGCGTCTTCATGACCCTGGGCTACCCCTATGGGCCGGTCTTCCTGAGCCCGGTCATCCTGCTGTTCAAGACCGTCGCCGAGGGCCGCAGGAAGGTGGCGTGGATCGCCTCGGCGATCACGGCGGCGTACTTCCTCGTCTACTCCACGTGGCTGGTGGACCGACCGGCCGCCGGCGCGTGGCACGTCCTCGCCATCGTCGCCGTCATGCTGCTGATCCTGGCGGCGGGAGAGGTGGCGCGTTTCCGGCGCGAGGGGCGCGCCGAGCACGCCAGGGTGGCCGAGGAGGAGTCGCGACGGCAGGCCAGCGAGGAGCGCCTGACGATGGCGCAGGAACTGCACGACGTGCTGGCGCACAACATCTCGCTGATCCACGTGCAGGCCTCCACGGCGCTGCACCTCTTGGACGACGACCCCTCGCAGGCCAGGCCCGCGCTCACCACGATCAAGGCGGCCTCCAAGGAGGTGCTCGGCGAGCTGCGCTCGGTTCTGAACGTCCTGCGCGACGGCGCGCCCCGCTCCCCGACGGCCGGCCTCGACCGCGTCGGCGAACTGATCGAGCGGTCGGGCATGGACGTGTCGCTCAGGCAGGTCGGCTCGAGGCCGCTGCCCTCCCAGGTGGAGCGGGCGGCCTACCGCATCGTGCAGGAGTCGCTCACCAACGCCGCCCGCCACGCCCCTGGCGCCAAGGTGAACGTGCGGCTGGAGTACCTGCCGGCCGAGCTGGTCATCACGGTCGACGACACAGGGCCCACCACGCCCGCCGTCCTGTCCGAGGAGGGCAGCGGCAACGGCATCCCCGGCATGAGGGAGCGGGCATCCGCGCTGGGCGGCACACTGGTCGCCGGCCCCACGGGGACGGGGTTCCAGGTCGAGGCGAGGCTGCCACTACCGGAGGAGACGGAATGATCAAGGTGCTGCTGGCCGACGACCAGGCGCTGGTGCGGGCGGGCTTCAAGGCGCTGCTCGACGCGCAGCCCGACATGAGCGTGGTCGCCGAGGCCGCCGACGGGGCGCAGGCCGTACGGCTGGCCGCCTCGACCGCGCCCGACGTCGTGCTGATGGACATCCGCATGCCGGGCACCGACGGCCTGACCGCGACCAGGCAGATGCCCGCCGGGCCGCGCATCATCATCCTGACCACCTTCGAGCTGGACGAGTACGTCTTCGAGGCGTTGCGCGGCGGCGCCAGCGGATTCCTGGTCAAGGACACCGAGCCTAGCGAGCTCATCCAGGCGGTGCGGGTGGTGGCCGCCGGCGAGGCGCTGCTGTCGCCCTCGGTGACCAGGCGGCTGATCGCCGAGTATGCCACGAGGGCCAAGGAGCCGATGTCCGCCGACGGCCTCGGACTGCTGACCGAGCGGGAGCGCGAGGTGCTGGCGCTGGTCGGGACCGGCATGACCAACGACGAGATCGCGGCCAAGCTGTTCATGTCCCCCGCCACCGCGAAGACGCACGTCAGCAGGGCGATGATGAAGCTGCACGCCCGCGACCGCGCCCAGCTCGTGGTCATCGCCTACGAGTCGGGACTGGTCAGGCCCGGCTGGCTCTGAGCATCTCGCCGGAGGCCAGGTAAACCCGCCGGCCGGTGAAAGAACTGTTACTGGCCGCTTTCGGAGCGTGAGATTACCGTGCAGGTAAAGACTACTTCGAGAGTGGGGAATCGAATGCAGTCGATCGCCCGATTCTGCGGCAACTGCAGTTGCGGCTGCCCCGAGCTGTTCGTCGACCCGTCCGCGCCCGAAGAACGTCAGGTGGTCATCACCGACGACTTCGGCCAGCGGGTCGAGATGAGCCTCGACCAGTTCGGCTCGATCGTCGAGGCCGCCAAGAACGGCTCGCTGGACAACCTGGCGCTCGCTCACTGAGCGTGGAGCCGGTCGCCCTGTTCGTCAGCGGGACCGCCGCCGGCCTGGTGGCGGGAACCGCTTCGTGTACGGCCGTGCAGGGCGGCCTGCTGTTCGGCCTGCAGGGAACGCCACGGGTGGTGGCGCGGTTCCTCGCAGGCCGCCTGGCCTCCTACGTCACGGCAGGGGCGGTGCTCGGCGCACTGGGCTCGATGGTCAGGCTCCCCCCGCCGGTCAGAGCGGGCATGCTGGTCGCGGCGGGGTTCATGGTGATCTTCTTCGCCCTGCGGATGCTCCGCCGCCGGCGCTGCGAGCCGCGACCACCCGCACGACGCCTGAAGGCGCCCCTCCTGGGCGCGGCCACCATCCTGCTGCCCTGCGGGGTGACGCTGAGCATGGAGATGCTGGCCGTCACGTCGGCGTCGGCGGTCGGCGGAGCTGCCGTGATGGGCGGATTCGTGGTGGGCACCGCCCCGGCGTTCGCCCTCCTGGGGTTCGTCCTCCGGCGGGTTTCTCAGAGCAGGCTGGCCGCTTTCGCCGGGGTCGTGGCGGTGGCGGCGGGTCTGTGGACGATCACGTCGGGCCTCAGCCTGGGCGGCTGGCTGCCGCAGGAGGCGAGCCATGCGGCGGCCATGGCCAAGACGGGTCCAGGAGGCGTGCAGCTGCTGACGATCTGGGCGACCGAGCGCGGCTACCGGCCCGGCGTCTCGCAGGCCAGGGCGGGGGTCCCTGTCGAAGTCGACTTCCGTGCGGGAGAGGGAGCGGCCTGCGCCACCCACCTCACCATCGACGGCAGAGACGTCGATCTCCCGGCCACTGTCCGCCTCCCCGCGCAGCCTCCCGGTCAGCTGAGGTATGTCTGCGCCATGGGGATGTTCACCGGTTTCATCACCTTCCGCTGAACCGGCCGTCCCGATTACTGCCGCGATTACGTTCCGCGATCGTCTGATCACATGTCACCCTGTCGCAATGACGTGGTGGCAGAACGAGCAGGAAGTGGCGGCGCCGGCCGTTCCCGCGCCCCGCTCAGGAGACGAGCCGGAGCTTCTCGTCGCCGCCCAGCACGGCGACGCCCAGGCCGCGCACCGGCTGGGCAAGCTCTACGCCCAGCGCGGCGACCGTTCGGCCGCCAGGCACTGGTGGGAGCGGGCCGCGTCGGGCGGCAACATCGACAGCGCCTACAACCTGGGCGTCTGGCACGAGAAGCACGGCACGCTGGAGGAGGCCGTCCGCTGGTACGAACTGGCGGCGGGCACCGGCGACGCGGAGGCCGCGGTCAACCTCGCGACCCTGCTCCTGGAGCAGCGCGGCGACATCGAGGCGGCCCGCCGGTGGTTCGAGAGCGCCGCCCACGCGGGGTCCAGGTCGGCCGCCAGGCGGCTGGCGCTGATCTGCGAGGACGCGGGCGAGCTGCCCTTCGCGCGCGAGTGGCACCGCAGGGCCGCCGCCGACGGCGACGTCGCCTCCGCCCACGATCTGGGCTTCCTGTCCTACCAGGTGGGCGAGGAGGAGGAGACGGTCCGCTGCTGGGAGCACGCCGCTCGCGGAGGCCATGCCGAGGCCGCCTACCACCTGGGCCTGTTCCTGCAGGCCACCAGGGATCCAGAGGGGGCCGAGGCCTACTACAGGCTCGCCGCCAAGAGCGAGCATCCGGGCGCGGCCTCCCAGCTCGGCGGCATCGCGCTCTCCCGCAGAGACCTCCGTACGGCCCGCGCCTGGTTCGAGCGGGCCGCCGTCGCGGGGCGCCTCGACGACCAGCGCATGGCGGGCTTCGTCTGCGTCGAGCTGTCCGACTCGCAGGGGGCGAGCCACTGGTTCGGCAGGGCGGCGGCCAGTGGCGACGCCGAGTCCGCTTTCAACTTCGGGCTGCTGCTCATCGCCGAGCTGGGCGACCTCCAGGGCGGCCAGCACTGGTTCAGGCAGGCGGCGCTGGCCGGCCACCGCCGGGCGGCGATGGAGCTGGGAGGGTTGCTGTCGGCCACGGGCCAGCCCCACGAGGCGGAGAAGTGGCTGGCCGACCCGCCGCCGCCCACCTGGGACCGGCTGGCCGAGCCCGAGCTGTCGGCCAGGGCGGAGCTGGCCGCCGCCGCGACGGGGCGCAGGGGCGGGGTGACGCTGAAGGTGCGCGACCTCACCGAGATCCTCGGCACGTGGGACCTGCTCACCAGGCCGTTGCGCGACCACGCCGACGTGGTGGCGTGGCTGGTGGAGCGCAGCGGGCTGCACGCTTCGGCGGTGGAGCACCTGGCCTCGGTGCGAGCGACGATCCTGCGGCCCGGTACCTCGCCGTGGCCGACCTGCTCGGAGGTCGAGCACGTGCTGGCGACGGCGCGCGATCTGCGCCTGCGCCTCGCGGCGCGTTGAGCGCGGCACGGCGGCTCGCCGGCGAGCCGCACGACAGCGGAGAGCGCCCGCCGGTGATCACCGGCGGGCGCTCTCAGCGGATCGTCAGGCGGCCAGGACCGCGGACACCGGCACGTACGGCAGGTCGAGCGCCTGCGCCACCGGCTCGTTGGTGACCTGACCGGCGTGGGTGTTGAGGCCGAGGGCGAGCGCGGCGTCCGCCTTCAGCGCCTCCTTCCACCCCAGGTTCGCCAGCTTGACCGCGTACGGCAGCGTCGCGTTGGTCAGCGCGTAGGTCGAGGTGTTGGCCACCGACCCCGGCATGTTCGCCACGCAGTAGAAGATCGAGTTGTGCACCTGGTAGGTGGGCTCGGCGTGCGTGGTCGGACGGGAGTCCTCGAAGCAGCCGCCCTGGTCGATGGCGATGTCGACGAGCACGGAGCCCGGCTTCATGCGCGAGACCAGGTCGTTGGAGACCAGCGTCGGGGCCTTGGCGCCCGGGATCAGCACCGCGCCGATCACCAGGTCGGCCTTCAGGACCTCCTGCTCGAGGGCGTAGGAGGTCGAGACGAGGGTCTTGAGGCGGCCCTGGTAGATCGCGTCGATGAAGCGCAGGCGGTCGATGTTGGTGTCGAGGACGGTGACGTCCGCGCCCATGCCGACGGCGATCTGTGCCGCGTTCAGGCCGGAGACGCCGCCGCCGATGACGACGACCTTCGCGGGGGCGACGCCGGGGACGCCGCCGGGCAGCACGCCACGCCCGCCGTTGAAGCGCATGAGGTTGTAGGCGCCGACCTGCGGAGCCAGGCGGCCCGCGACCTCCGACATGGGGGCCAGCAGCGGCAGCGTGTTGCCGACCTGGACGGTCTCGTAGGCGATGCCGGTGGTGCCCGCCGAGAGGAGCGCGTTCGCGCACTCCTTGCCCGCGGCCAGGTGCAGGTAGGTGAAGAGGACCAGGTCCTCGCGCATGCGGTGGTACTCCTCGGCGATGGGCTCCTTGACCTTGAGCACCATCTCCGACTCGCCCCACACCGCGTCGGCGGAGTCGAGGATCTTGGCGCCCGCGGCCAGGTACTCCTCGTCAGGGATGTGGGACCCGAGACCGGCGCCCCGCTGGACGTGGACGTCATGGCCGCTTCGAACCAGCTCGTGCACGCCGGCCGGGGTGGCGGCGACGCGGTACTCGTGGTTCTTCACCTCGGCGGGAACGCCGATCTTCATGGGGGTGATCCTTTCGTGAGATTAAAGGAGGTTGAGACCTTCGACCAGGACGTTCCGGATGATCGACTCGATCTCGTCGAACTCCTTCTGCCCTGCGATGAGCGGCGGCGCCAGCTGGATGACCGGGTCGCCACGGTCGTCTGCGCGGCAGTACAGACCGTTGGAGTAGAGCGCGTTGGACAGGTAGCCGCGGATGAGCCGCTCGGACTCCTCGGCGCTGAAGGTCTCCTTCGTCGCCTTGTCCTTGACCAGCTCGATGCCCCAGAAGTAGCCGGAGCCGCGGACGTCGCCGACGATCGGCAGGTCCTTCAGCTTCTCCAGCGTGCTCCTGAAGGCGTCCTCGTTGCGGGTGACGTGGCCGAGCAGGTCCTCGCGCTCGAAGATGTCGAGGTTGGCCAGCGCCACGGCGGCGGAGACGGGGTGGCCGCCGAAGGTGTAGCCGTGGGCGAACATCTCCTCGCCGTTCTTGAACGGCTCGAACAGCCTGTCATGCGCGATCATCGCGCCGAGCGGCGAGTAGCCGGAGGTCAGGCCCTTGGCCGAGGTGATGATGTCGGGGGTGTAGTCGAACTTCTGCCCGCCGAACATCGTGCCGAGCCTGCCGTACGCGCAGATGACCTCGTCGGAGACGAGGAGCACGTCGTATTCGTCACAGATCTCGCGCAGCCGCTGGAAGTATCCGGGCGGCGGCGGGAAACAGCCACCGGCGTTCTGCACCGGCTCGACGAAGACGGCCGCGACCGTGTCGGGGCCCTCCATCTCGATGGCGCGGGCGACGCGGTCGGCGGCCCACAGGCCGTACTGCTCGGGCGTCATGCCCTTGACGCCGGTGATCTCGTCGGCCCGGTAGTGGTTGGTGTTCGGCACGCGGATGGAGCCGGGAACGAGCGGCTCGAACATCTGCTTGAAGGCCGGGATGCCGGTGATCGACAGGGCGCCCTGCGGGGTGCCGTGGTAGGCGATCTGGCGGCTGATGACCTTGTGCTTGAGCGGCTTGCCCGTGACCTTGTAGTACTGCTTGGCCAGCTTCCACGCGGTCTCGACCGCCTCGCCTCCACCGGTGGTGAAGAACACGCGGTTCAGGTCGCCGGGAGCCTCCTTGGCCAGCCGGTAGGCGAGCTCGGCGGCCTTCGGGTGGGCGTACGACCACAGCGGGAAGAAGGCGAGCTCCTGCGCCTGCTTGGCGGCCGCCTCGGCGAGCTCCTGACGCCCGTGGCCCACCTGCACCACGAACAGCCCCGCGAGGCCGTCGAGGTAGCGCTTGCCGTGGATGTCGTAGATGTAAGCACCCTCACCTCTGACGATGGTGGGGATCTCGTTGTCCTTGTAGGAGCTGTGCCTCGTGAAGTGCAACCACAGGTTGTCCTGAGCGGCCTTCAGCACATCGTTTTCGGGCTGCGTCATCGCTATCTTCCCTCGTGTCTGAACTCCCCACAGTGTGCATGTTCACATGCGGTGTTGCCAAGCGAAAGCGTGGCAGCACTATGCAAGAAATCCGGGATCCGCAGATCGCCTATGTAATATCGACGAAATCCGCAGGGCACGCCAGCGCCGTTTCCACCCTGCGGAACCTTCTGTGATGCAATGAGGCGTTACTGTCCAGAACGACCCCGGGGGAAGACCCGTGACTCCTGACCAGCTAGAGAGCGCCGTTGCTGCGGGGATGCCCCAGGCGATCGAGGACCTGAAGCGGCTGGCCTCCATTCCCTCCGTGGCCTTCCCCGGCCATCCTGAGGAACCCGTGCTGCGAGCCGCGGCCGTGACGGAGGAGCTCCTGCGCAGCGCGGGCCTGCCGCGCGTGCAGCAGATCCCGGTGGAGGGCAGCTTCCCCGCCGTCTACGCCGACGCCCCCGCCCCGCCTGGAGCCCCCACCGTGCTCCTGTACGCGCACTACGACGTGCAGCCCGCGGGCGACCCCGCGGCCTGGCGCACCCCGCCCTTCGATCCCACCCTGATCGACGGCAACCTGTACGGCAGGGGCACCGCGGACGACAAGTCGGGCATCATCTCCCACGTCGCCGCGCTCCGCGCCTTCCAGGGCCGTTTCCCCGTGGGCGTCAAGGTGCTCATCGAGGGCCAGGAGGAGTACGCGGGCGAGCGCCTCGAGGCCTTCGTCGAGCGCAACCCCGAACTGATCCGCGCCGACGCGATCATCGTGGCCGACACCGGCAACCCCAAGCTGGGCGACCCCGCCGTCACCACCTCGCTGCGCGGCATGGCCGCCTTCACGATCGAGGTCCGCACCCTGCGCGAGTCCGTGCACAGCGGCTCCTTCGGCGGCGCCGCCCCCGACGCCCTCGCCGCCCTCATGCGCATGCTCACCTCGCTGCACGACGACAACGGCGACATCAGGGTGCCCGGGCTGCCGCGCGGCAGCTTCCTCGGCACCGGCCCCTCCGAGCAGGAGTTCAGGAACACGGCGGGCGTCCTCGACGGCGTCTCGCTCGTCGGCTCCGGCTCCCTCGCCGACCGTCTCTGGTCCTCCTACGCGATCACCGTGACGGGCCTCGACGTCCCCACCGTCTCGGGCGCCATCAACGCCGTCCAGGCGGTGGCCAGGGCCAGGGTGACCGTCAGGATCCCGCCGGCCGGCGACCCCAAGACGACGCTGGACGCCATCCTCGACTTCCTCCGCCAGGTCGCGCCCTGGGGCGTCCAGGTCTCCTTCGGCGACTTCGTCGTGGGCTCAGGCTTCCAGGCCGACTCGGGCGGCCGCGGCCGTTCGGCGCTCAACAGGGCGATGGAGCGCGCCTTCGGCCGCGCGCCCCGCGACGTGGGCGCGGGCGGCTCGATCCCGCTGGTCAACACGCTGCTGAAGCAGTTCCCCCTGGCGGAGATCCTGCTGTTCGGCGCCGAGGACGAGGACGCGGCGATCCACGCTCCTAACGAGCGGGTGAACCTGGAGGAGCTGCGTCGCACGGCCACCACGGAGGCCCTCTTCCTGGCGGAGTACGGCGCTCCCTCGGCCCTGGGGATCTGACCTCGGCGACCGGCAGGACCCCACCCCGGTGCCCGCGCCAACGGCATGGGCACCACCGGGATGCGCTTCACGGAGAGCCGGGCTCCCCTGCGAGGGAGCCCGGCTTCGCCGTCCACCGGAGGGTGGCCTGGCTGGTCAGGCGGTGTGACAGGACAAGTGGTCGGGTGGTTTCCGTGAGGAGTGGCCGTGGTGGAGGAGTCCACTTCTCCCTAGGTTGGCGGGCATGATCTCCATTGGCAGCCTGCTCCCCTCCGACCGGTCCGCGTGGGAGGAGCTCTTCCGCGCCTACATCGACTTCTACCAGCGCACCGAGCCCGACGAGATGTACGCGGCGGCCTGGCGGGAGTTCGAGAAGGACGTCAGGATGCACGCCCTCGGAGCCAGGCTGGACGGCAGGCTGGTCGGGATCACCCATTTCCTCTTCCACCCCAGCACCTCGGCCCCCGACAGGGACGTCTGCTACCTGCAGGACCTCTTCACCGCCGAAGAGGCGCGCGGCCGCGGCGTGGCCCGCGCGCTGATCGAGGCCGTGACCGGGGAGGCCGGGCGCAGGGGGTGCGGGCGCGTCTACTGGAACACCCACGAGTCCAACGCCACGGCCCGGCGCCTCTACGACAAGGTGGCCGAGAACAAGGGCTTCGTCAGGTACCAGATCGATCTGCCGTAGCGGGAGGGAAGCCGCCCGTGGCGATGGGACCCCAGGCGTCGATGTGGATGCGGATCAGTGACTTGTCCTGGCGGCGCATCGCCTCGCGGTACTCCTCCCAGTCGGGGTGCTCACCCGCGACGCACCGGTAGTACTCCACCAGCGGCTCCAGCGCCTCGGGCATGTCCAGGACCTCGGCCCTGCCGTCGACCTGGACGTAGGGCCCGTTCCACTCCTCGGACATCACGCAGATCGACACCCGCTCGTCACGCCGCGCGTTGCGGGACTTGGCGCGCGAGGGATAGGTGGCGACGACGATCCTGCCCTCGTCGTCCAGTCCGCACGTGACGGGTGACAGCTGCGGGCGGCCCGTCGCGCGGGTGGTGCTCAGCAGGCCGCGGTGCCGGGGACGGAGGAACTCGAGCAGTTCGGGCAGGGGCACCCGCAGGGCGGTGGCGATCGTCGGCGACATGACTCCAGCCTTCCAGAAGCGGCCCTCCGTGGTGAGCGTCACCCTGCCCCTGTCGCACGTCGGAACGTCCCATGCGCTACTTTTGTACTGACCGGTCAGTGCTAAAGAGGAGTCGTGGTGATCGTCGCGAAGGATCTCTCTGTGGAGGGCGTGTTCGACGGGGTCACGCTCGAGGCCGCGGACAACACGCTCACCGTGGTCGCGGGCGCGACCGGCAGCGGCCGTACCAGCCTGCTGCTCACCCTCTCCGGCCGGATGAAGCCGACGAGGGGCGCCCTGGAGGTCGCGGGCCACAGCAGGCCGAGGGCGATCCGCAAGGTCGCCGCGCTGGCGCTGGTGGACGGGGTGACCGACCTCGACAGAGCGCTGACCGTCAAGGAGCACCTGCACGAGCGGCGCCGCAGGGGGCGGCACGCCGAGGCCCTCGAGGGGGCGGGCCTCGACGTGGACCAGCGCACGCTCGTGCGGGAGCTCGACAGGGAGCAGCAGGTACGGCTCGGCGTCGCCCTGGCGCTGCTCGACTCCCCCGCCGTGATCGTCGCCGACAACATCGACGCGGGCCTGCCGCCCGAGCGCCGGCTGGCGTTGTGGGAGTTGCTCGAGGGGCTGCCCACGGCCGTCGTCGCCTCCTGCGTGACCCCTCCCGCCCGTTACGACCACCTCGTGGAGCTCTGACATGAAGGAGTTGCGCCGGTTCTCACGGTCGCGGCTGACCAGGGCGGCCATCGCGGCCGTGGTGATGCTGCCCCTGCTGTACGCGGGCCTGTACCTCTGGTCGTTCTGGGACCCGCAGGGGCACCTCGACAGGGTGCCCGTCGCGCTGGTCATGCAGGACCGTCCCGCCACGGCGGACGGCAAGCCGCTGCATGCGGGGCAGGACCTGGCCGAGGAGCTGAGGGAGCGCGAGGTCTTCGACTGGCACGCGGCCACCCCCGAGCAGGCCGCCGACGGCGTGCGCGACGGCAGCTACTACCTGTCGCTGACCATTCCCTCCGACTTCAGCTCGCGGCTGGCCTCACCCTCGAAGGACGGCACGCCCTCCCCCGCCGAGCTCGGCGTGGAGGTGGACACCGGCCGCTCCTACATCATGAGCTCGATCTCCGACGCGGTCTTCAACGAGGTCAGGGCGGCCGCCGCGCAGACAGCCGTACGCGACTACCTCGACCAGGTCTTCGTCTCGATCGGCGACATGCACGACAAGACGACCGAGGCCGCCGACGGCGCGGACGAGCTGCACGAGGGCGCCGACAAGATCGACAAGGGCCTCGGCAGGACCGAGGACGCCACCCAGCAGCTGTCGACCGGCCTCGGGCAGACCAGGAACGGCGCCCAGCAGCTCACGGCAGGCCTGGGCAGCGCGAACACCGCGACGGGCAAACTTGCGGAGGGCTCGGCCAAGGTCACCAAGGGGCTGGTCACCGCGCAGGACGGTCTCACGAAGCTCGGCACGGGCCTCACCAAGCTGGGCGAGGGCTCGGCGAAGGTCGCGACGGGCGCCAGGCAGGTCTCCGACCAGGTGCACGCCAACTCGGGCAAGGTGAACGCCGCGGCCGACACCGCCATCCCCGTCCTGGAGGAGTGGGGCCCGAAGGTCGGCGAGGCCGCCGACCACCTGGCGGACGGCCTGGACGCGATCGCCGACGGGCTCGGCGCCGAGCCCGGCTCAGGATCGGACGCGGGGGCCGCCGCGAGGATCGGCGCGAAGCTGGACAGGGTGAGCGGAGCGGCCTCCGAGGCGGCCGACAGCGCGCAGGCCGTCCAGAACCGTCTGGACGCCGACCCTGACGCCGACCCCGAGCTGCGCAGGCTGGCGCGCGCGGCGGCCTCCTCCGCCCAGTCGGCGGCCACCTCCGCGCGCTCGGCCGCCGACGAGGCCGGCTCGCTGGGCGGCAACGGGTCGGGCACGAGCTCGCAGACCAGGCAGACCATCGCCGAGCTGCAGCGCGAGGCCAGGCAGCTGGCCGCGAACGCGCGCAAGGTGGCCGAGGCCGCGCCCAAGGCGGGGCCGCAGGTGGCGGCGCTGCGCGAGCAGTACAACGCGCTGGACGCGGGCCTGGCCAAGCTGGCCGACGGCGCGGCTCAGGTCGACGCGGGCGTCGCCAAGTCCGGGACGGCCGTCGGCAAGCTGGAGACCGGGGTCGGCAAGCTGGCCGACGGCTCCCAGCAGGTCACCGACGGGCTCGGCGAGCTGGGCGGCGGCCTGGTGAAGCTCACCGACGGCGCGAGCCGTCTGCGCACCGGCGTGGGCAGGCTGAACGACGGCGCCGACCAGCTGCACACCGGCGTCGGCAAGCTGCACGACGGCTCGGGCAAGATCAGCGACGGGTCGAAGGAGCTGGCCGACGGGCTGGCCGACGGCGCCGAACAGATCCCCGACTACAGCAAGTCCGAGCGCGACGGGCGCACCGACATGATGAGCGACCCGGTACGGCTGGCCACGTCCGTGGACAACGAGGTGCCCAACTACGGCACCGGCTTCGCCCCGTTCTTCGTGCCGCTGGCGCTCTGGGTGGGCGCGATGATCGTCTACATGGTCCTGCGCCCGCTCAACCCGCGCCTCCTGGCCGGTACGGCGGGCGCCCTGCGCGTCGCCTTCTCCGGCTGGTTCCCCGCGATGGCGCTGGGCGCCGCGCAGGTGGGCGTGCTGCTGACCGTGCTGAAGTTCGCGCTGGGACTGGAGGCCGCGCACTGGGCGGGGGTGGCCGGGCTGCTGCTGCTGACGGCGGCGGCGTTCATGGCGATCGTGCAGGCGGTCAACGCGCTGCTCGGCGCGCCGGGCAGGGTGGCGGCGCTGGCCCTGCTGATGCTCCAGCTCACCTCGGCCGCCGGCACCTACCCGATCGAGACCTCGCCAGGCTTCTTCCAGACGATCTCGCCGTGGCTGCCGATGAGCTGGGTGGTCTCCGCGCTGCGCAGGCTGATCAGTGGCGGCGACCTCACGGTCGTGTGGCAGGCTTGCGGCGTGCTCACCCTGTTCCTGCTTCTCGGCCTCGCGCTCACCGTGCTCGCGGTGAACAAGGGGCGCACCTGGTCGGTCAGGCGCCTGCACCCGGAGCTGTCGCTGTGAGCAGGGCGGAGACCCGCTCCAAGGTCTTCGCCGCGGCGATCGACCTGATCGCCGAGCAGGGCTACACGGCCACCACCGTCGACGCGATCGCCGAGCGCGCGGGGGTGGCCAAGGGCACCGTCTTCTACAACTTCGGCAGCAAGGAGGCGCTGTTCACCGCGCTGCTCGAGCACAGCATCGAGCGGCTGGCGCAGGCGCTGCGCGAGGCGGCCGTGGGTGAGAGCGCGCTGGCCGCCCTCGACGCCACGGTCCTCGGCCAGCTGACCTTCTTCGAGGAGTACGGCGCCTTCGCCAGGGTGCTGCTGGCAGAGATGTGGCGCACGGCGTGGCAGGAGGCGGTGGCCAAGCTCAGGGCCGAGGCGCTGGGCGTCTACGCGGCCGTGCTGCGCAGGGCCGTGGAGGAGGGCCTCGCGCGGGAGGACCTCGACACCGACACCGCGGCGACGGCGATCTTCGGCATGGTGTTGACAGTCACCATCGAACGGCGTGCGCTCCACCCCGAACGGCCGCTGGAGCACACGCACCGCACGCTGGTGGAGCTGCTGCACGGCCGCCTGCGCTGAGCCGGCTCACGCGGGCGAAGGCGCCAGGACGGGCAGGTCGTAGACGCGGCGGACGCTCGTCCCCACGGCGCTGAGGTCGGCGCCGTAGACGTGGAAGGAGATGCCGACCTCGTCGCTGGTGTTGCGGACCTTGTGGATGTCGCCTGGAGGCGCGAACCCCGAGACGTCGCCGGGAGGGTTGTCGGCTCGGCCGATCTCGACCAGGTGGTCGCCCATGTCGCGGTAGAGGGTCTCGTGCTCGTTCCCGCTGAGCACGCCGAAGGCGCACCACGCCACATGGTCGTGGATGACCGTCTCGTGGCCTGGCCGCCACACCACGGTCACGATCGAGAAGTCCTTCTCCGCGTGACGCACGGTGGAGACGTAGCCGTCGGGGCGGCCTCGACGCTCCTCGGGGGTCAGCAGGTCGGGGCCTGGCATGTCCGCTCGCAGGAGGTCGGCGACGGCGAACGCGGTGTGTCTCGGGTCGAGCCGTTCGGCGACGACGGCCCTGATTCCTCGGATCAGCTTGTCCATGACTCCACGCTGCTCCATCGGCACCGATAGGTCCAACAGAAGTTTTTGGGCATATTTATCAACATGCTTGATGTCTCGCGGCTCCGGGTGCTGCTCGCCGTCTCCCGTACCGGCTCGCTCACCGCGGCGGCCAAGGCGCTGCACTACTCGCAGCCGTCGATCAGCCATCACCTGGCCAGGCTGGAGGCCGAGACGGGCGCCAAGCTGATCGAACGCGCGGGGCGCGGCATCCGCCTCACCGAGGCGGGCAAGTTGCTCGCCGACAGGGCCGAGGAGATCGTCGGCCGCGTCGACGCCGCGGCCGAGGAGCTGGCCGCCCACGTCGGCCTGCGCTCCGGCCGGGTACGGCTGGCCGCCTTCCCCTCGGCGCTGAGCACCTTCGTCCCCTCCGCAGCGGTCAGCCTGTCCGCCGGCCACCCCGGGCTGCGGCTCACCCTCACCGAGACCGAGCCGCCCGAGGCGCTCAGGCTGCTGAGGGCGGGCAGGGTGGACGTCGCGGTGATCTTCAGGTACGACGACACGGCCCCCGAGGAGCCGGGTACCGGCATGACGCACCTGCTGGACGACCCGAGCTACCTGGTCTCGCTCGACGGCTCCTCCTCGCTGGCCGCGCACTCGGGCTCGCCGTGGATCGGGGGCTGCGACCGGTGCAGGAGCCATCTGCTCGAACTGTGCGCCGAGGCGGGGTTCGAGCCGTCGATCTCCTTCACCAGCGACGACATCGTGGCCGTGCAGGCGCTGGTGGCGGCGGGGATGGGGGTGACCGTCCTGCCGGGGCTCGCGCTGCGCGCACACCGGCACCCTGAGGTCACGGTCACCGAGATCCCGGCCTCCACCAGGCACGTCTACGCGGCCACCTACGGCGCTCCGCCCCTGCCTCCGGCCACCGCCGCGCTGCTGCGCGCCCTCGTGGAGTCCGCCAGGTGATATCCCGTTGTCCTGCCGGCAGACGGCTTCCTACGATGAGGCCATGCCAGACTTCGCGACGCTTGCCGTCTTCTGCGCGGCCACCATGGCCCTCCTTCTGGTACCGGGGCCCGCCGTGGTCTTCATCGTCACCAGGAGCGTCGCGCAAGGCCGGGCCACGGGGCTCGTGTCGGTGCTCGGCATCCACACCGGATCCATCGTCCACGTGGCCGCCGCCGCCCTCGGGGTGAGCGCGCTGCTGGCCGCCAGCGCCACGGCCTTCACCGTCGTCAAGTGGCTCGGCGTGGCCTACCTCGTCTGGCTCGGCGTCCGCAAGCTCATGGCGGGCCCTGGCGAGGCCGAGACGGCCGAGCTCGCGACGCACTCGCGCTCGCGGGTGTTCTGGGAGGGGTTCGTGGTCAACGTGCTCAACCCCAAGACCGCGATCTTCTTCCTCGCCTTCCTCCCGCAGTTCGTGCAGCCGTCGGCCGGCCCCGTCGCGCCGCAGATCATCGTGCTCGGCCTGATCTGGATGGCGCTCGGGATCGCCAGCGACGGCGCGTACGCCCTGCTCGCCTCGTCCCTGTCGGGACGGCTGCGCCGCTCCCTGCGCGCCCGCCGCCGCCTCGACATCGGCAGCGGCGTGGTCTACCTCGGCCTCGGCGCCGCCGCCGCGTTCACCGGCGAGCCTGCCAAGGCCTAACCCGCGCTCTGGGCCTCGGCCTGCTCCCTGGCCCAGCGGTAGTCCGCCTTGCCGGCGGGTGAGCGCACCATCTCCTCGACGAAGGCGTAGGTCCTGGGCACCTTGTACCCCGACAGGCTGCTCCTGCAGTGAGTGTCCAGCTCCTCCGGGGTGACCCGCACGCCCTTGCGGGGCTCGACGACCGCCGCCACCCTGGTGCCCCACCGGTCGTCGGGCACGCCGGTCACCACCGCGTCGAACACGGAGGGATGACCCTTGAGCACCGCCTCGACCTCCTCGGGAAAGACCTTCTCCCCTCCGGTGTTGATGCACTGCGACCCCCTGCCGAACACGCTGATCGTCCCGTCCTCCTCCACGGTCGCCAGGTCGCCGGTGAGCAGCCAGCGCGTTCCCCGCGCGTCGGTGACGAACGTGCGCGCGGTCTTCTCGGGGTCGTTGTAGTAGCCGAACGCGATCCTGCCAGCCTTCGCCACCGTGCCGAGCACGCCCGGCTTCACCGGCTCCAGCCGCTCGTCCAGGACGGCCAGCCTGGCCGTGGAGTTGGCGTTCGGCTGGTAGCGCAGGCCCTTCTCCGGCGAGGAGCCCGCCACCCCCGAGGCGGTGAAGCCCGACTCCGTCGACCCGAAGTTGTCCAGGATCATCGTGTTGGGCAGCAGCTCCTGCAGGCGGTCCCTGACCGAGCCGGTGAGGATGGCGCCCGTCGAGCTGATCACGAACAGCGATCCGAGGTCGTAGTCGCCCGCGGCGATCTCGTCGGCCAGCGGGCGGGCCATGGCGTCGCCGGTGATGTTCATCGAGACGACCTTCTCCCGCTCGACGGCCCGTAACACCTCGGCGGCGTCGAAGCGGCGGACGTAGACCATCGTGGCCCCCATCCACCAGGCGATGAACGTGGCCATCTGCGTCGCACCGTGCATCAGCGGCGCGACGGCCATCATGATCATCGGGTTGGCCTTGACCGCCTCCTCGATGACCTGCTCGGGGCTCTCGCGCGGCTCTCCGTAGGGGTTGCCGCCGCCGAAGCCCATGAACAGGTCCTCGGAGTGCCACATCACGCCCTTCGGCATGCCGGTGGTGCCGCCTGTGTAGATGATGTAGACGTCCTGCCCCGACCTCCGCTCGAAGCCCCGCGTGGCTGGCTGGTTCTCCAGCGCCTTGTCGTACGGCACGGCGGACCCGATCGCCGGGACGCCTCCCACGGCGACGAGGTGGCGCAGCTCGGGGGCCTGGGGCGCGACGGCCGCGACCCTGTCGTCGAACTCCACGTCGTAGACGAGCGCGACGATGCGGGAGTCGGTGTAGAGGTAGAGCAGCTCGGCCTCGACGTAGCGGTAGTTGACGTTGACCGGCACCGCCCTGAGCTTGAGCGTGGCCAGGATCGCGGCGATGTACTCGATGCCGTTGTAGAGCTGCATGCCGACGTGGTCGCCCGGCCCCACCCCCTGGTCCTGGAGGTGGTGGGCCAGGCGGTTGGCGTGGGCGTCGAGCTCGGCGTAGGTGAGCCGCCGCTCCCCGCAGATCACCGCGACGCGGTCCCCGATGGCGTCGGCGAGTCCCTCGAACAGGTCGGCGTGGTTGAACTCCATCGGGGCCCTCCTCAGGGTTTGTCGGTGCCGACGATCCACATCGCGAAGAACTGGGCGCCGCCGCCGTAGGCGTGTCCGAGCGCGCGGCGCGCGCCGTCGACCTGGTGCTCCCCCGCCATCCCCCGCACCTGGAGCGCCGCCTCGGCGAAGCGGATGAGCCCCGACGCGCCGATGGGATTGGAGGACAGCACGCCGCCCGAGGCGTTCCACGGGATGTCCCCGTCGAGGGCGGTGGCGCCCGACTCGGTCAGCTTCCAGCCCTCGCCCTCGGCGGCGAATCCGAGGTTCTCCAGCCACATCGGCTCGTACCAGGAGAAGGGCACGTAGATTTCGGCGACGTCGAGGTCCCTTCGCGGGTCGGCGATGCCGGCCTGGCGGTAGACGTCGGCCGCGCAGTCCTTGCCGCCCTGCGGGTTCACGGTGTCGCGGCCCGCCCTGAAGATGGGCTCGGAGCGCATCGCCGTACCGTGGACCCACGCCGGCCTGCCGGTGACCGCCTGCTCCGAGGAGAGCACCACCGCGCACGCGCCGTCGGAGGACGGGCAGGTCTCCAGGTAGCGGATGGGCTCCCACAGCATCGGCGTGGACTCGACCATCTCGCGGCTGATCCCGGGGATCCGCAGGTGGGCGTAGGGGTTCTTGAGGGCGTTCTGCCTGTCCTTGACGGCGACGAGCGTGCCGATGTGGTCGGGCGCGCCCGTCCTGCGCATGTACTCCCTGATGTGGGGGGCGAAGTAGCCGCCCGCGCCCACCACCAGCGAGGCGTTGAACGGCAGGTGGGTCGACAGGGCCCAGGTGGCGTTCGACTCCGACTGCTTCTCGAACGCCACGACGAGGACCCGCTCGTGCACCCCCGCCTGGATGAGCGAGGCGCCCACCAGCGCGGTGGACCCGCCGACGCTGCCGGCGGTGTGGACGCGCATCATCGGCTTGCCCGCGGCGCCGAGGGCGTCGGCCAGGTAGGACTCCGGCATCATCACGCCCTCGAACAGGTCGGGGGCCTTGCCGATGACGACCGCGTCGATGTCCTTGAACGTCAGCCCCGCGTCCTCCAGCGCCCTGAGCGCGGCCTCGCGCACGAGCCCCGCGATGGAGACGTCCATGCGCTTGGTGGTGTAGTGCGTCTGCCCGACGCCGATCACCGCGCACCGGTTGCCCATCATGCCTCCAGTACGGTGACGAGGTTGTGCTGCAGGCACGGACCACTGGCGGCGTGCCCCACGGTACGGCGGGCGGCTCCGTCGAGGATGCGTTGAGCGGCCTCGCCGATCCTGATGAGCCCGGTGGCCATGACGGGGTTGGCGGCCAGCGCCCCGCCGCTCGGGTTGATCACCACGTCGTCGGGGAGCTCCAGCGCCTGGCGCAGGATGAGCTCCTCGTGGCTGAAGGAGGCGTGCAGCTCGGCCACGTCGACGCGAGCCTTGCCGACCCCCGCCGCACGTGCGGCCTCGGCGGCGGAGGCCGACACGGCCAGCTCCCGCATACCCAGGTAGTGGGGCTCTATGCGATGCGCGATGCCGCTGATGTAGGCGGGGTTGGTGGTGATGCGCCTGGCCAGGTCGCCCGCCGCGAGCACCACCGCGGCCGCTCCGTCGGTGATCGGCGCGATGTCCCACTCCTTCAGCGGCTCCACCACGGACGCGCCCTGCTCCAGCGGCAGGTCGAAGGTGTAGGGGTTGTTCCTGCCGTCCTGGCGGCTGCGCATGGCCACGGCGTCGAGCGCCTCCCTCGGCGCGCCGAGCGCGCCGGCCTGGAGCGCGGCGAAGGAGAGCTGGTCCAGGCCCAGCGGCTCCAGGTAGTAGGGGTCGAGCTGCAGCGTCATGATCGTGCGCAGGTCGCCGAGCGACGACTTGCCGAACCCGTAGACCAGGGCGGTGTCGACGTCGCCGTGCTGCAGACGCACCCACGCCTCGTAGAGCGCCCACGCCGCGTCCATCTCCACGTGCGACTCGGAGATCGGCGGCCAGGCGCCCAGCGCGTCGAGGGCGGAGACGAACGAGAACGGCGCGCCTGCCAGGTAGTCGCAGGAGCCCGAGCAGGTGAAGCCGAAGGTGGAAAGGCCCGACTGCTCCTTGACCGCCCTGATGACGGGCGCGATCAGCTCGGGCTCGGACAGACCTGTGTCGTGCGCGGTGTGCTCGGTCTGGGCGAAGGCGACGATGGCTACCTCGCGCATCACAGCTCCACGTCCGGCTCGCCCGTGGGGGTGAACCATCTGATGTTCGTCATCGAGAGCGTTCTCTCCTCGGCAGGGACCCACTCGGCGCGCACCCGCATGCCCTGCCGTACCTGGTGCGCGGGCACCCCGCCCACCAGGGCGATCAGCGGGATGTCGGCTCCGTCGAGCAGGATGTAGGCGGAGACGAAGGGCACCTCGGGGGCGCGGGGATCGGGCAGGTTGTTGATCGCGAAGGTGGTGACGGTGCCGGTGTCGGGCAGCGTGACCTCCCCTGCGATCGGGTTGCCGCACTCGGGACACGTCAGGCGGTAGGGGACGTAGACCTTCTCGCAGGTGGCGCAGCGGCAGCCGATGAGGACCCCGTCGCGCACGCCCTCGAGGAAGCGGGTCAGCGAGGGGCTGGCCGTCAGCCTGTACCGGGTGCTGACCGGCGAGACGATCTTCGTCACCTCGGGGGCGAAGTGCGAGATGTCGGTGATGTGGCCGCGGCGCTCGGCCCTCCACACGGGACGGACCCTGGTGCCCGGCGGCAGGGCCTTGGGGCTGCCCGCGTCGACGGCGTGGACCAGGGCGGTGTCGGCGCCGTCGAGCCTGATCAGCGCCCAGGCGAAGGGGCGGTCGAGGGGGTGGTTCTCGCGTGGCTCGTGGACCCAGGCCGACGCGGTGACCGTACCCGCCGGCCCCACCTCGACCCACTCGTCGGTCACGGGCTCGCCCGTCGCCGGGTCGTACTCCAGCGGCGGCACCAGCGTCCTTCCCTCGGCGGTGCGCACGCCCATGAGCCGCCCGTCGCGCAGCTCGGTCAGGAAGCGGCCGATGACAGGCCCTGTCGTCCTGGTGTAGCCGCCGGGGAACTCCAGCACATGATCTGCGGTCAGCGGGTCAGATGGCACGGTCGCGGCCCTCCCAGTACGGCGCGCGCAGCTTGCGTTTGAGCAGCTTGCCGTTCGGCTCCCGCGGCATCTCCTCGATGAAGTCGATCGACTTCGGCCATTTCATCCTGGCCAGCCGTCCCTCCAGCGAGGTAAGGATCTCCGCGGCCAGCTCGGGGCCGGGGGTCGCGCCCTGCGCGGGCTCGACCACGGCCTTGATCTGCTCGCCCCACTCCTCGTCGGGGATGCCGAACACGGCCACGTCCGCCACCTTGGGGTGGATCATGATCTCGTTCTCGATCTCGGCGGGATAGATGTTCGTCCCGCCGGAGATGATCAGGTCGGCCTTGCGGTCGCACAGGAAGAGGAAGCCGTCCTCGTCGAGGTAGCCGATGTCGCCGACGGTGAAGTGGTCCTTGAGACGGCCCGCCGCGGTCTTGGCGGGATCTCCCTTGTACTCGAAGGCGACGCCCATCATCTTCATGTAGATCGTGCCCGGGGTGCCGGTCGGCACGGGTTCGCCGTCGTCGTCCACGATCAGCAGCTCGCTGATCGGCCAGGCGGTGCCGACCGTGCCGGGGTGCTTCTTCCAGCCGTCGGGCGTGGCGATGGTGCCGCCGCCCTCGGTGGCCGCGTAGTACTCGTAGATGCAGTCGCCCCACCACTCGAACATCGCCCATTTCACCGGTACGGGACAGGGCGCGGCGGCGTGGATCATCCACCGGAGCGACGACAGGTCGTACTTCGAGCGGGTCTCCTCCGGCAGGGACAGCAGGCGTTTGAAATGCGTCGGCACGAGGTGCGAGTTGGTGATGCGATAACGCTCACACAGGCGCAGCGTCTCCTCGGCGTCCCACTTGTCCATGTAGACGAGCGTGTGTCCCATGTGCAGCGCGGTGCCGCCGAACTGGGTCACCGCGGTGTGGTAGTTCGGCGAGGTGACCAGGTGGGCGTTGGGCCTGCCGGGCGTGATGCCGAACAGGGACAGCAGGAAGGTCATCAGCTCGGCGCCGTCGTCGGGATCGAGGCCCGACAGCTTGCGCCTGACGCCCTTCGGCTTGCCGGTGGTGCCGGAGGTGTAGTGCATGGTGGCGCCCGCCGTACGATCCTGCGGGGCGGTGGAGGGGCGGCCCTCGGTCAGCTCCTCCACCGGGCGGAAGCCCGGGAGGTCACCGAAGGAGAAGGACCCGCCTTCGACCAGCGGCTCGGCGTCGGAGAAGCGGGAGTGCGCGAAGAAGGCCTTCGCCTCGCTGTCGGCCACGATGTAGGCGATCTCGGGCGCGGCCAGGTGCCAGTTGATCGGCGTGTAGTACCAGCCCGCCTGCAGGGCCGCGAGGTAGAGGACCAGGCCGTCCACACCGTTGGGCACCAGGCCGCAGATGCCGTCGCCCGGCCGCAGGCCGAGCTCGCGCAGACCGTGGACGAGCTGGTTGGCCCTGGCGAGCAGATCGCCCGCGCGGTGTTCTGTGCCGTCGGGGTCGACCGCGGCGATCCACTCGGGATCGGCCTGCGCCAGCCTCCAGAAACCGAGCGTGCCCATGGGGACTCCTCGCAGCAGGCAAACGAGAACCTGTTCTCGTTTGTAGCGGCAGACTAACCCGGCCAGGTCTCCCTAGCAAGCGCTTGATTTAAGTCACATAGGTCACCACTTTGAGGCATTTGATCTCTTTGGTATGGAATTGGCAAAGTCTGAGCTTTGTGTCTGCTTTGTGGTTCTTTGACCATTTGGGTACGAGATGATGTTCGACGCGAGACGGCGTGTTTCCCGAGCCGGGCATCTCCTGGACCCCGCGCCGTCTCGGTGATTGGGAGATCATGCGCTTCAACACGTCCCTCGCGGTGGCAGGCGCCCTCAGCCTCGCCGTACTCACCGCAGGCCCCGTGCTCGCGGAGCCCGTCGCGGAGAGCGGCGCGGCCCCGACCGCGGTGGCCACCACCCCGGCCCCCGCCGCCACCAAGGCGCCCGAGCCCACCAAGGATCCGGCGGCCAAGGCCCCTGAGACCAAGGCACCCGAGACCAAGGCGCCCGAGGCCAAGCAGACGCAGGCTCCGGCGGCGAAGAAGAGCGCCCAGCCGGTCAAGAAGGTCACGAAGGCCGCCAAGGAGCAGGCGGCCGAGCCCGCGATCACCGGCGTGACCCTCTCGTCCGCGACGGTGACCGCCGGCCAGGCCTACGAGGTCACCGTCACCACCAGCGCGGTGGCCGACGGCAAACGCGTCCATGTCCAGGGCTTCGGTGACCCCAAGGTCGCCCTGACCAAGGACGGCAAGGCCGTCGTCCCGCTCGTCGCCCCCAGCGACGCCACGCCCGGCGCGAAGACGCTGAAGGTCAGCGTCGAGGGTGTCGCCACGCACTCCAGCGCGACCGTCACCGTGGTCGAGGCCGCCAAGCCCGCGATCGTCGACGCCGTCGTCAGCCCCGGCCTCGTCGCCCCCGGCGGGAACTACACCGTCGCGGTCTCCACCAAGGACGTCGCCGACGGCAAGCGCGTCCACGTCCAAGGCCTCGGCGACCCCAAGGTCGCCTACGTCAAGGACGGCAAGGCGACGGTCGCCCTCACCGCCCCCGCCGACGCCGCCCCCGGCGTCTCGACGCTGACCATCAGCGTCGAGGGCGTGGAGACGCAGCTCAAGCGGACCATCGAGGTCGGGCAGACGATCCCCTCCACGGCCTCCGTCACCGTGACCCCTGGCACGGTCCACGCGGGCGACAAGGTCGGTGTGCGGGTCCGCAGCAGCGAGCCGCGCGCCACCGACGCCCGCGTCACCTCGCCGGCCTTCTCCGGCAAGCACGCCTTCACCCTCGCCAAGGGCCAGGGCGAGATCACCGCCGCCACCTCGAACGACCTCAAGCCGGGCCAGTACCCGGTCACGGTCGAGATCATCCTGGGCGAGCGCGTCATCGCCACGGCGCAGACCACGCTCACCGTCGCGGCCAAGCCCGTCACCCCCACGCCGATCGTGAGCGTGGACCTGCAGCTCACCCCCGGCAAGGTGCGCGTCGGCGGCTCCTACCTCGCCGGCGTCCACACCGACAACGTCAAGCCGGGCACCCCGGTCGTCATCACCACCCCCGACGGCAAGAAGCACACCGTCGAGGTGGACGACTTCGGTGACGCCGTCACCCGCCTCCACGTGCCCAAGGACGCCAAGCCCGGCGCCTACGAGGTCGTCGCCACGCTGCCGGGCGGACAGTCCAGCACCGCGTCGCTGACCGTCACCCAGGACGTCGTGCCCGGCGCCGACCTCTACCTGAAGCTCAGCCCCGGCACGGTGTACGCCGGCGGCGACTTCACCGCGTTCGTCGCCAGCGACAGCGCCAAGCCCGGCACCGAGGTCGTCATCGCCGACCCCGGCGGCAAGGCCGTCACCACCAAGATCAACGCGCACGGCGTCGCGGCCGTCCGCTTCCACGTGTCCTCCGGCACCAAGGCGGGCGCGTACGTCTTCAGCGCCGACATGGAGCGCGCCAAGAAGGTGTACGCCACGCTGACCGTCAAGAAGCGCGTGGTCGCCCAGGCCGACGGCCTCACGCCGCGCGGTGGCGCCGAGACCGGCGGCGGCCGCGTCGCCGCCCAGGTCGGCGGGGGTACCGGCGGCTTCGGCGGCGTCGCCGTCGGCGGGCTGCTGATGGCCGCGGGCGCGGGGGCCGCCTTCCTCGGCCGTCGCAGGCGCGACCAGGTCTGATCCACCTTCCGAAGGGGCACGGCCCGTGGGCCGTGCCCCTCGTCGGACGTTAGGGGGCAACGTGAGCACCAGAAACACCCTGGCCATGGGCGCGGCGGCGATCCTGCTGTTCAGCGGCGGCCTGGCCGTCGCGGGGGCGCTGCGCGGCGAGCCCGCGCCCGCGCACGCGCGGACGGCCGACACGCAGGCCGGCACCGGCATCACGGGGGGCGAGTTCGCGCCCGAGCGGCCCGTCTTCTCCCAGGCCGCCGTCGCGCTGCCGAAGTCGGAGCCGGTCGCCCTGTCGATCCCGAAGATCGGCCTCAAGGAGGCGCCGATCGAGCCCGTCGGGCTCAACGCCGACCAGACCGTCGAGGTGCCGCCACTGAGCGAGCCCGGCCTCGTCGGCTGGTACGAGCACCGTCCCACGCCTGGAGAGAAGGGCCCCTCGGTGCTGCTGGGCCACGTCGACGGGTACGGCAAGCCCGCGGTCTTCCACAAGGCCCACACGCTGAGGCCCGGCGACACGCTCTCGGTCAGACGGAAGGACGGCTCGGTCGCCACGTTCACGGTCGACGCGCTGGAGCAGGCCGACAAGGACGCCTTCCCGACGGAGAAGGTCTACGGCCCGACAGACTCGGCCGAACTGCGCCTGGTGACCTGCGGCGGCGCCTTCGACGCCGCGACGGGCCACTACGAGGACAACATCATCGTCTACGCCCATCTGACCGGCTGACCCCTCCACGCCGCCGAGCCCCACCCGGAGCACGGCTGCGCGCCAGACACCCTTCGCGGCAGCGCGGTGCGGTCCGGCGGGGGGCGCCGCCCGATGGGAATCCGGCGGGGCGTCACCGCCCGCGGTGTCAGGGGAGGCACTTCCCCCATGGCCCCTCCTCCTGAGAAGATCTCGCTAACAAGCGCTTGGTTCTTCACGCGGAGGCCTCATGGACGTCCTGCCGATCAGCACCCCCCACTGCCGCGTCGAGCGTGACGGCCACGTCGTGATCGTCACCATGGACCGGCAGGAGGCCAGGAACGCCCTCTCCTCCGACATGCTCGTCGGCCTGGCCTCCGCATGGGCCTACGTCTCCGAGCAGCCCGAGGTCCGCGTGGCCATCCTGACCGGCGCGGGAGGCACCTTCTGCGCGGGCGCCGATCTGAAGGCCATGGGCACGCCCTCCACCGACCCCGAGGTCCAGGCCAGGGCGGCCGCCATCGCCAACTTCCACTGGAAGGGCCTGCTGCGCGAGGACCTGCCCACCAAGCCGATCATCTGCGCCGTCGAGGGCTACGCGGTGGCAGGCGGCACCGAGTTGCTCGTCGGCACCGACCTGCGCGTGGTGGGCGAGTCGGCCACCCTCGGGCTGTTCGAGGCCAAGCGGGCGCTGTTCCCCATGGGCGGCAGCGCGATCAGGCTCCCCCGGCAGATCCCCTACTGCCATGCCATGGATCTGCTCCTCACGGGGCGGTCGGTCACCGCTGCGGAGGCGCTGGCGATGGGGCTGGTGAACAGGGTCGTCCCCGACGGGCAGGCGCTGGCGGTGGCGCGCGAGCTCGCCGACGACGTCGCGGCCTCGGGGCCGCTGGCCGTACAGGCGATCCTGCGCACCTACCGCGACACCCTCGGACTGGCCGAGCCGGAGGCGCTCAAGGTCTCCGACGAGTACGGCTGGCCGGTGATCGGCTCCGAGGACGCCAAGGAGGGGGCGAGGGCCTTCAAGGAGAAGCGCCCCGCCCACTACCAGGGCCGCTGATGGCGTAGCCCTGCCGTGCGTTCGACTACGCGGACAGGAGAAGAGAGGCCGACGAGTTCATCGGGACCGGGAACGCGTGCGGATACCGATCCACGAAAACCAGAAGCGCATGCGTAACGCATGATAGCTTGCCGATGTGGCGGAGAATCTGCAGATCAGAAACGTTCCGGAAGAGCTCCACGCGACCATCGCCGCGAGAGCTCGCAGCCAGGGGTTGACGATTTCCCAGTATCTCCTGCGCCGCATCGCTCAGATCGAGGGCAAGCCCGAGATCGGCGACGTGCTCGATGCGCACTGGGAGAAGACCAAAGGGCAGAAGCGAGCCAGGCGAGGCACTGCGGCGAGCCTGCTCGAAGAGGATCGGGATCGCTGATCCATGCTGGTCATCGATGCCTCAGCCATGGTCGAGGCCCTGACGTCGGACCCCGCCGACATCCCGGACCTGATCTCGAGACTGCGTGGCGCCGAGTGGATGAGCGCCCCCTTTCTCATCGACTACGAAGTCCACAACGTGTTGCGAAAGATGACCTTCCGCGGCGACATCTCGGAGGAACTCGCGGAAGAGTCGCGGCATGCCTTCAGGAACCTCCGTATCTCCCGCCACGCCATGACCGAGGACATGGCCAACCGCGTGTGGGAGCTGCGAAAGAACGCGTCAGCCTATGACGCCTCCTATGTCGCACTCGCCGAGACCCTCGGGGTTCCCCTGATCACCACGGAGCGGCGGCTCGCCGAAGGACTCAAGGGGCTGGCCTCGATCGATATCGAAAGCTACGCCTGAGCTCACGACTCGGTGATGCCGCCCAGGCGGCCGACGGCCTCGATGTACTCCTCGACCATCTCGAACACCACGTCACGAGCGCTCTTGACCTGGTTCATCGTCCCGATGATCTGACCTGCGGGGAAGGTCGCCAGCTCGGCGGCGTCCGAGCGCCCGATGCGCCGCAGCGCGTCGGAGACCAGCATGAACTGCAGCGGCATCGGCAGCGTGCCTGGCGAGTTCGCGGCCTCCCAGGCGTCGGTCCACTCGTTCCTGAGCAGGCGGGCAGGCTTGCCCGTCCAGCTGCGCGAGCGGACGGTGTCGCGGGAGGTCGCCGCCAGGATGCGCGACTTGGCCAGCTCGGGGGTGTCGGCCTCCTCGACCGTCAGCCAGATCGAGCCCGTCCACACCCCTTCGGCGCCCAGGGCCATGCCCGCCGCCATCTGCCTGCCGCCGCCGATGCCGCCCGCCGCCAGAACCGGCACGTCGACGGCGTCCACGACCTGCGGGATCAGCACCATCGTGGAGATCTCGCCGGTGTGCCCTCCCGCCTCGGTGCCCTGGGCGACGACCACGTCCACGCCGACCTCGACCTGCTTGACGGCATGGCGGGGGGTCGAGGCCAGCGCGGCCACCTTGACCCCCTTGGCGTGCGCCAGCTCGACGACGTCGGCGGGCGGCGGGCCCAGGGCGTTGGCCAGCAGCGCGATGGGGTGCCGCAGCGCCACCTCGACCTGCGGCCTGGCGGTGGCGTCCGTCCAGCCGAGCAGGACCTTGCCGGGGTCGGCGTCCTCGGACAGCGGTGGCACGCCGTGCCCTGCGAGCAGGTCCTCGACGAACTGCCTGTGGCCCTCGGGGATCATCCCCTGCAGGCGCGAGACCAGCTCCTCCGGTGCGAAGTCGGCCCCCTCGTAGGAGGCGGGCATGACCACGTCGACGCCGTACGGCTTGCCGTCCACGTGGTCGTCGATCCACTTGAGCTCCATCTCGAGCTCTTCAGGGGTGAAGTAGAGGGCGCCGAGCACGCCCATCCCTCCGGCGCGGCTGACGGCCGCGACGACGTCCCTGCAGTGGCTGAAGGCGAAGATCGGTAACTCGATGCCGAACATGTCGGTCACTCGTGTCCGCATGGCCATGACGATACGATCGCACCCGGCAAAACTGCAACGTGTTCTACTCTAGAACCTTCTGTCGGTCGGGCGGTCTAGGGTTCCACCGCATGGAAGTCACGACCAAGGTCTTCGTCACCTACCACCAGATGCTGGTGGCCGTGCCTGGCGCGGATCACCCGGGGTCGGTTCCGAACGGGCTGACGGCCTCGATCCCGGAAGCGGCGGTGATCCACACCGGGCTTCACACGGGAGAGGTCGAGGTCACAGTCCGTCTCACCGCCGGGCCTCCGGCTCCCGTCGACGGGTGGGAAGAGGAGGCGGAGGTCGATCTGGTCACCTCGACAGGGGACATCCACCTGTCGGGCCTGATGGAGGGCGCCTCTGATGGTCCTACCAGGCCGGTTCTCACTCCACAGGGCCCCGGCTGCTATCGGATGCGCGTGCACGCCCGGGGCAGGGCGAGCGGCTCCGGGGAGGTGTACCTCATCGTCGTGTGGCCGGTCGAGCTCGGCGCCGACGCGGTCGCACGCCACCGACCCGAGCCGCTGCCTCGGTCCAAGACCGACGAGATCCGCGAATGGGCCAGGAAGCGCGGGTTGCCGCTCAGCGAACGGGGCCGGATATCCGGCGGGCCGGACCTCCGCGGGGAAGGCCCGGCCCGATGACGATGCGTTACTTGCCGGGCTCGGGGTCCCTGGGCAGGCCGAGCATGCGCTCGCCGATGATGTTGAGCTGCACCTCCGTCGTCCCGCCGTAGATGGTCATCGCCCTGGTCGCCAGCACCGCCCTGTTCCAGTAGCCGGCGTCGCCCAGCTTCATGTCGGCCGCCACCACGGCGGAGGCGCCGAGCAGGTCCACCGCCGTCTCCGACACGTGCTGGGCGTGCGAGGTCGACAGCAGCTTGCGCACCGAGGCGTCCGCTCCCGGCTCGGCCCCCGCCAGCTGCTTGAGCGTCACCCGCAGCGACAGCGCGTTGATCGAGTGGCCCTCGCAGACGACCGCGGCCACGGCCTGCTCCTCGGCGGGGGTGAGCGGCCTGCCCAGCCTCGACACCAGCCCGAGCAGGTCGGGCACGGAGGCGCCGGTGCCGCCTGAGCCGGACGACAACGACACGCGCTCGTTCGACAGCGTGTTGCGCGCGACCTTCCAGCCGTCGCCCACCTGCCCGACGACCAGCGAGTCAGGCACGAAGACGTCGTCGAGGAAGACCTCGTTGAACAGGTTCTCGCCGGTCATCTCGGTCAGCGGCCTGACCGTCACCCCTGGCGACTTCATGTCGACGAGGAAGTAGGTGATGCCCTCGTGCTTGGAGCCTGCCGAGGAGTTGCGCGCGATGCAGATGCCCCACTCGGCGACGTGCGCGACGGAGGTCCAGATCTTCTGGCCCGACAGGGTCCAGCCGCCCTCGACCCGCGAGGCCTTCATCTGCAGCGAGGCCAGGTCGGAGCCCGCGCCCGGCTCGGAGAACAGCTGGCACCAGATCGTCTCGCCGCTGAGCGTCTTGGGCAGGAAGCGTTCCTGCTGCTCGCGCGTGCCGTAGGCGACGACGGAGGGCACCACCCAGGCGCCGATGATCATGTTGGGCAGCTTCACGCCCGCGGCCTTGAGCTCCTGCTGGATGAGCACCTGCTCCAGCGGGCCCGCGTCACGACCCCACGGCCTGGGCAGGTGTGACATCACGAAGCCGCGGTCGGCGAGGGCCCGCTTCTGCTCGACCCCCGACAGCTGGGCGATCTCGGCGATCTCGGCGGCGATCGAGGAGCGCAGCTCGGCGGCCGAGTCGGGCAGGTCGATCTCCATCGGCCGCTGCACGCCCGCGAGAGCGTGGGCCGCGACACGCGCCGCCCACGAGGACGACGAGCCGAGCAGCGCCCTGAGGGTGAGCGCGCGGCGGTAGTAGAGGTGCGCGTCGTGCTCGTAGGTGTAGCCGATGCCGCCGAAGGTCTGGATGGCGTCCTTGGCGCACTGCACGGCGGCGTCGGGCGCCATCACGCCGGCGATCGCCGCGGCGTAGGCCAGCTCGTCGCCCGAGGCCCTGGTGGCGTCCCACACCGTGGCCCGCGCCTGCTCCAGCGCCACGAGCATGCGCGACAGCTTGTGCTTGATGCCCTGGAACTGCCCGATCGGCCGCCCGAACTGCACGCGCACCTTGGCGTAGTCGGAGGCGGCCCGCACGCACCAGGCCGCCACGCCCGCCGCCTCGGCGCCCAGGATGATCGCCGCGATGCTCGGTACGTCGACCTCGCCGAGGATTCTGTCCTCGGGTACGGCCACCGCCTCGAGCGTCACCCTGGCCACGGCCCTGGTGAGGTCGAGCGATTTGATCTCCTCGATCCGGACCTGCGAGGCGTCGACGGCCACCCAGGTGTCACCGAAGCGCAGGACGAGCACGTCGGCCATCGCCCCGCCGAGCACCTGCTCAGCCGTACCGGAGAGGACGAACGAGTCGCCCGTCAGCTCGGCCGACAGGGCGACGGCGGCGGTCAGCGAGCCGTCGGCGAGCCCTGGGAGCAGCTCGGCGCGCGCCTTGTCGGAGCCGGAGGCGGCGATGACCGCACTGGCCAGCACCGTGGGGACGAACGGGCCCGGAGCCATGCGCTCGGCCAGCGCCTCGATCGCGACGGCCGCCTCCAGCAGGCCGTACCCCGAGCCGCCGAACTCCTCTGGCAGGTGCAGACCCAGCAGGCCCTGCTCGGCCAGCCCCAGCCAGAACGGCGGACGCCCGCTCTCGAAGGAGCGCACGACCTCCGCGGAGACGTTGCGCTCCGCCCATCCCGCCACCGACTCGCGGAGCGCCTCGTGCTCCTCGCTCAACCCGATCGCCATCACATGCCTCCTATGGTTTCCCAGAACCATATTCTAGAGGATGCTTCTATGACGAACGTAGCCCCTTCACCAGAGAGTTCAGGTCGCGCCAGTGGCCCTTGCCGCTCTCGGGGATGGTGGCCAGCAGCATCGCGGGCTTCGCCTTGCCCGCGTCGACCACCGCGGCCAGCGCCTGCGAGGACTGCCGCCTGCCGCCGAAGGTGTAGTCGACCTTGAACCCGACGATCCAGCCCTTGCCCACGGCGAGCTTCTGCGAGCCCGTCCAGGTGACCGTGGCGCCCTCGGGGTGCTGGCTGCGCAGCGACCATCTGGCCGCCCTGACGGCCAGGTCGCGGTAGTCGGCGAGCGAGGACGGCTTGTCGGCCGCGACCGGCAGGGGCGCGGAGGCGACCATGGTGTGCGGGAGCGCGACCTTGCCGGCCCGCTGGGCGATCGCGAAGGGCGGGAACGACTTGGCCGTCCACGGCTTGCCGAGCCGGGGATAGGTGATGCCGGTGCGCCTGTCCACGATCTTGCCGACCACCTTGGAGGCCTTGCCCGGCATCGCGGGGAAGGCCAGGCTCTCGGGCGCGGGCGTGAGCACCACCTCGTCGGCGGCCGAGCTGGGCGCGGGCGCGGCGGGCGCGGAGAGATCGGCCCGCTGCGGCTCGGCGGCGTCCGGCTGGTCGCCGGAGAACACCGCGAAGATCAGGACGACCGCCAGCACGGTGACGACCACGGCGGCGATGAGATAGACGAGCTTGATCGGCACGTCTCCCACGCTCGCGGTCAGCCTGCCGACCAGGCCCCTTCGCGGCGGTGCGGGCGGCGGGCGGAACGGTCCCGCCGTCGGCGGCATGGGCACCCGCATCGTCTGGTCTGCGGAGGAGGAGACCTCGACCCGCTGGAAGGGGGTGGTCGGCGCGTCGTAGGAGGGTTGGTACGGCTCCTGTCCCTGGTTGTGCGCCATGGCCTCGAGGCTACGTGATTCGTGCTCTTCCTTGGACAGAATGTCATTCTGTATGGTCGCCCGCATGAGGGGCTTCTACGAGATCGCCGCAGCCGAACCGGACCGTCCCGCCGTGCTCGGGCAGGTCGGCCTCACCTACGGCGAGCTGCTCGCCCGCGCCAACAGGCTCTCGCACGCGTTGGTCGAGCGTGGGGCAGGACAGGGCGACGCGGTGGTCACCGTGTTGCCCAACGGCCCGGAGGCGCTGGCCATGATGCTCGCGACCTACCAGATCGGCGCCTACCACGTCCCGGTCAACTGGCACTTCACCGAGGAGGAGATCGCCTACATCGTGGGCGACTGCGGCGCGAAGGTCGTCATCGACTCCCCCATGCCGGTGGACGGCCTGCCCTCCGGCCCGCCGCCGCACCGGCGCGCCGGCTCGATGATGCTCTACACCTCGGGCACCACAGGCAGGCCGAAGGGTGTACGGCGGCGCCTGCTCGACCTGCCGCCCGAGGAGCTCTACCCCATCCTGATGCGCAAGAGCTGGAGGCACTTCGGGCTGCCCTTCGGCGGGGTGCACCTGGTGTGCTCGCAGCTCTACCACTCCGCCCCCTACGGCCAGGCGATGATGGCGCTCAACCTCGGTCACGCGATCATCGCCCCTGAGAGGTTCGACGCCGTCGGCACGCTGGAGCTGATCGAGCGCCACCGGGTGACGAACGCCTTCATGGTGCCGACGATGTTCCACCGGCTGCTGGCCGTACCCGATCGGGAGCGCTACGACCTGTCGTCGCTCACCCACCTCTTTCACGGCGCCGCGCCGTGCCCTCCCGCCACCAAGCAGGCGATGATCGACTGGCTGGGGCCCGTGCTGTGGGAGTACTACGGCTCGACGGAGGCGGCCGTGGCCACCATGGTCTCCTCGCAGGAGTGGCTGGCCAAACCGGGCACGGTGGGGCGGGCGCTGGACGGCATGTCCTTCACGATCATCGCCGACGACGGCACGGAGGCTCCTCCAGGCGAGCCGGGACTGGTCTACATCGGCGGCATCAACCGCTTCGAGTACCACGGCGACCCAGGCAAGACGGCATCGGCGATGCGCGGACGCGACTACACCCCCGGCGACATCGGCTACCTCGACGAGGACGGCTACCTGTTCCTGCTCGACCGCAGGACCGACCTGATCATCTCGGGCGGGGTCAACATCTATCCCGCCGAGATCGAGGCCGTCCTGCTGGAGCATCCCGCCGTCGCCGACGTGGCGGTGATCGGCGTGCCCGACGAGGAGTGGGGGCACAGGATCGTGGCGCTGGTGCAGCCCTCCGAGGGCTTCAGCCCCGGTGACGAGCTGACCGCCGACCTGTTGCGGCACTGCGCGCCCCGGCTGGCCAAGCTGAAGCACCCGAGGGTCGTGGAATACCGCGCACAGCTGCCGCGCACGCCCACAGGCAAGCTGAGCAGGCGGGATGTCAGGGATCGGTATCTTTCCGGCTGACGTGGGAAGAAACCGCGCATGAGGATGATCGTCGCGAGCGCCGCGGCCGCAGTTCTGCTCATCTCCGGCTGCTCGGGCTCCATCTCCAGGGCGACCCCGCCGGCTTCGACCCCGGCGCCCTCCCCGGCCTCCTCCTCACCGGCGTCCGCGTCGTCCCCGCACGCGCTGGAGGCCGAGTACGAGAAGGTCATCCAGGAGGTGCTGCCGTCGATCGTCCAGATCAACACCAAGGTCGGGCTCGGCTCGGGCATCGTCTACGACTCGGCAGGACACATCGTGACCAACGCCCACGTGGTGGGCGAGGCGACCGAGATGGAGGTCACGCTCGCCACCGGCGGCACCGCGCGCCCCGCCAGGCTGGTCGCCTCCTTCCCCGCGGGCGACCTCGCGGTGATCAAGGTCAGCGACCCCAACGGCCTCGCGCCCGCCAGGTTCGGCGACTCCGCCAAGCTCAGGGTCGGTCAGATCGTGCTGGCGATGGGCAACCCGCTCGGGCTGTCGGGCAGTGTCACCAACGGCATCGTCTCGGCGCTGGGCCGTACGGTGAGCGAGCCCCAGGGCGGCGGCTCGCCCGGCGCGACCATCGCCAACGCCATCCAGACCTCCGCCGCCATCAACCCCGGCAACAGCGGGGGCGCGCTGGTCGACCTGTCGGGGCAGGTGATCGGCATCCCGACCCTCGCCGCCACCGACCCGCAGCTCGGCGGAGGGGCGGCGCCCGGCATCGGCTTCGCCATCCCGAGCAACACCGCCACCGACATCGCCGCCCAGATCATCAAGGACGGGAAGGTGACCAACTCCCGCAGGGCGGCGCTCGGCATCGTCGGCCGCACGGTGATCGGGCCCGAGGGCTCTCCCGTCGGCGTCGGCGTCGTCAGCGTCAGCAGGGGTGGTGGAGCGGCCCAGGCCGGCATCGCGGCGGGCGACGTGATCGTCTCGGTGAACGGCACGGACACCCCGACCATGTCGGCGCTGTCGGAGATCCTGGCCGCCCAGAAGCCAGGCGGCCAGGCCAAGGTCGAGGTGGTCAAGCCGGACGGCTCCACCGGCACGGTCACGGTCACGCTGGGCGAACTCGACAGCTAGGCCTCAGGAGACGGGCACGTCGGCGAAGACGCCCAGATCGCCAGGAGACGGCCACGTCGGTGAAGACGGCTCGGGCCGCCAGAAGACTGGCACGTCGGCGAAGACGGCCCGGGCCGCCACAAGACTGGCACGTCGGCGAAGACGGCCCGATTCGTCAGGAGACGGGGACGTCGGTGAAGACGGCCCGATTCGTCAGGAGACGGGGACGTCGGTGAAGACGCCCAGCGTGCGCAGGTCGACGTTGACCTTCGTCACGTCGGCGGGCGGCGCGGCGAAGGTGGCGTGCAGGGGCAGTTGCTCCCCCGGCTCGGTGAACACGTCATAGTCCGAGCACATGCACCGGGCGCTGGGGGGCTCGCCGGTGTAGGCGACGCGGTAGCGCTTGCCGTTGGCCGCGTCGACCAGGCTGACCCCGCCGACCGTCAGGCCCATCCCCATGGGCGTGTCGCCGAGGGTGGAGGTCATCTCCCACCTGTTCTCGCCCTTGTTGGTGACGGTCCAGGTGAGCGTGGCCACCCTGCCCTGCCGCTTGAGCCCGGTGATCTGCACGAGCAGGTCGGCCCCTCCGGCCTTCACCTCACGGCCGGCGATCACCTGGGTCTGCTCGGGCGGCGCGCTCTGGGCGGTCTGCGACGCGGGAGCCGTGCCGCTCTCCTGAGGCGTCCCGCCGCTCTGCTGGGCGGTGGTCTGCTGGGCGGTGGCCTGCTGCTTCTCCTCGCCGCCCGCCGCGAGCTGGCCGGGCAGCATGCCGCAGCCGGTCAGGCCGGCGACCAGGGTCAGTGTCAGCGCGATCTGCTTGCGCATGCTCATTCCTTGACGTTGAAGATGATCTCGACACGGCGGTTCTTGGCCCTGTTGTGGTCGCTGGGCCTGCCGTCCACGAGGTTGGGCAGCTTGGGCTTCGTCTCGCCGAAACCGGCGGCCTCGAAGGTGACCGCGCCGGCGTCCAACCGGCCCAGCGCCTCCTGGACGGCGCGCGCCCGCTTGAGCGAGAGCGCCTGGTTGTAGGCGTCGGCGCCCTGGTCGTCGGTGTGACCCTGGATCTTGACCACACCGCCGGCGGACTCCGCCTTGATCTTGGCGGCCACCTGGCCGAGCCGCTGCCTGGCCTTCGCCGTGAGCACCCACCTGTCCACGGCGAACAGCACGTCGCTGGTCAGCGCGACGGTGACCTCCTCTCCCGTCCTGGACTCGCTCTGCGCGCCGTCCATGGACTCCACCTCGGCGATGATGTCCTCGACGGGGAGCACCAGGTCCTCCACCGTGTAGGTGGCGTCCTGCGGCGTTCCGGGGTCGGCCAGCGTGGAGATCGACATCACCGCCGCCAGCGCCAGCTCAGGAAATGGGGACATCGGGAAACACTCCGAGGTTGGGGATCTCGACGGTGACCGTGGAGACGTCGGCCGGAGGCGCGCCGTAGACGGCGTACATCTCCAGCGCGCTGCCGCCCTTGATCCGCTGGTTCACCCTGCTGCACACGCATGTGGCGTCGTCGCCCGTGCCGTTGCGGGCGACGCGGTACCGCTTGCCGTTGACCGGGTCGATCAGCGAGACGCCCGCGACCGTCCAGTCGAGGTTTCCCGTGCCGAGGTTGGAACCGACGTAGTAGTGGTCGCTGGAGGGGTCGAGGTTGTGGACCGTCCAGGTCAGCGTCGCGATCCTGCCCTGGCGCTTGAGCCCGGTGATGTCGACGCGCAGGTTGCTGCCGTCGTGCTTCATCTCCCGGCTGGCGATGGCCTGGAGCTTCTCGGTGGGCGGCGCCGGGGCGGAGGCGGAAACCGTGGCGGCGGGCGGCGGGCCGGTGGGGGCGTTCTCCTCAGCCCGTTCGGTGTTCCGTACCGGCTGCTTCTCCTCACCGCCTCCCGAGGTCAGCTGGGAGGGCAGGGTTCCGCAACCGGTCAACGTCATGGCCAGCAACGCCGCCATGGCCAGCTTTCTTCGCATCCTGCCTTACCTCTTGCGGTCGGGGGTTTCAGTGAGCCTCACCCTAGGAGGGCGATGTTCAGGATCCGTATAGCCCGCTGTCACCGCAGGCCACGACGGCGACGCGCCTCCCGCGCGAGCCCCTGTGCCTCGACCAGGCCGCGACTGTCACCAAGGGCGTCAAACTCTCCCATAATGCATGCAAGGGCATCAACAGCCCCATCAATCTCATCCAGATCCAAAGCCGCGGCGGCGATCGTCAGCCTCGCCTTCGCCGTGCCCCTCCTGTCGCCGTGCGACTCGAAGGCCGCCAGCGCCTCCGTCGCCGCCGCCCTGGCCGCCTCGGGCCTTCCCTCCGCCCTGGCCGTCCCCGCCAGCAGCAGCGAGGCAGAGGCGGCGGGAAGCCGATCGCCCAGCCTCCTGCTCAGACCGGCCGCCCGCTCTGCCAGCTCCCTCGCCTCCTTCGTCCTGCGCCCCGCCAGGCACAGGGCGGCCAGGTCGAGCAGGGTGGCCGCCTCTCCGCGCGGGTCACCGAGCTGCCGGTAGAGCTCGAGCGCGCGACGTGACAGCTCCTCGTCCGCGCGAAGCTCTCCCAGCGCGCGCAGCGCGTCGGCGCTTCCCCTCGGGTCGCCGCCTCCCCCCTGGCCCGAGCCGAAGGCGGCCAGGCACTCGGTGAAGCAGCGCTCGGCGTCGCTCAGGCGATCCTGCGCCCTGTAGACCAGCCCCAGTCTGAGCGTCGTGCGCGCCACCTCGCCGCGCTCGGTCAGCGGCAGCGCGGCGCGCAACGCCCCGGCCGCCTCCTCCAGCCTGCCTTCGGCGCGGTGCAGGTCGGCCAGCGAGCGCAGCAGCAGCGCCTCGCCGTGCCGGTGCCCCGCCCTGCGCGCCGACTCCAGGCCGAGCGCGGCCGTCGTGCGCCAGTCGTCGTGGTAGGCGCCCAGCTCGAACAGCGGGGTCAGGTAGAAGGCCAGCCGCCACGCGGCCTCGTCCAGCCGGGCCCTGTGCAGGTCGGCGACGGCGGCGACCATGAAGGAGCGCTCGGCGGCCAGCCAGCGGGCCGACTCGGCGAGGCGGGCGGTGGCCAGATCGCGCTCGACCGTGTGCGAGAGCGTGAGACCCGAGCCGGGCTCGGCGGGCAGCATCAGCTCTCTCGCCCTGCGCGCCCTGTCGAGGATCTCCCCCGCCGCCCCCGCGAGGACGGCGGAGGCGGGGCCCTCCTCCTCGACGAGCCGCTCGGCGGCGTAGAGGCGGGTCAGGTCGTGCCAGCCGTATCTGTCGAGGCCGCGCTCCTGCAGCAGCCCTGCCTCGGCCAGCGACTCCATCACCCTGCCGCCGTCGCGGCCCACGAGGGCGGCGGCGATCCACGGCGCGAAGTCAGGGCAGGACAGCGCGCCGAGGCGGCGCAGCAGCAGGCGTTCGTCCTCGGACAGCGCCCGGTAGCCGAGCGCCAGGCTGGAGCGGACGGCCAGGTCTCCCGCGCTGAGCTCGTCGAGCCTGCCGCGCTCGTCGCCCAGCCGGTCGGCCAGGTGCTCGAGCGTCCAGCCCCGCCGCCTGGCCAGGCGCGAGCCTGCGATACGCAGCGCCAGCGGCAGCGCCCCGCACAGCCGTACGATGCGGTGGGCCTGGTCGGGCTCGGCGGCGACCCTGTCGGCGCCGACGATCCTGGCCAGCATCGCCACCGCCTCCCCCGCCTCGAGCACGTCCAGCGGGTAGGCGCGGGCCGCCTCCAGCCCGAACAGCGGCGACCTGCTGGTCACCAGCGTCAGGCAGCCCGCTCCCGTGGGCAGCAGCGGGCGCACCTGGGCCTCGCTCGTGGCGTCGTCGAGCACGACGAGCAGCCGCCTGCCCGCCACGAGGCTGCGGTAGAGACGCACGCGTTCGTCCAGCGACGAGGGGACCGCGCCGTCGGGACAGCCGAGCGAGCGCAGCAGGTCCTCCAGCACCGCTCCCGGCGCCCTGTCGCGCAGCGAGGCGTGCAGCCTGCCGTCGGGCAGGTCGAGCCGGGCCGCCGCGTGGACGGCGAGCGCGCTCTTGCCCGCGCCAGCGGGGCCGTACAGCACCAGGTGGACGGGGGCCGCGCCGGGAGCGGGCAGCGCCGCCTCGATCCAGCCGAGCACCGCCCGCCTGCCGGTGAAGTCGGCGATGTCGGGCGGCGTCTCGTTGGGGACGCTTCTGCCGAGCTCCTGCGCGAGCACCCGCTCATGGGCCTCGCGCAGCTCGGCCCCCGGTTCGAGGCCGAGCTCCGCCACCAGCGTGCCGCGCGCCTCCTGGTAGGCCGTCAGCGCGTCCGACCTGCGGCCTGCCTGGGTCAGCGCGTGCATCAGTTGCGCCCACGCCCGCTCCCTCAGCGGGTAGGCCGCCACCAGCGCGCGCAGCTCGCCGATCAACTCGGCGCCCCTGCCCAGCTCCAGGTCCAGCTCGATCCGCTCCTCCAGCGCGGCCAGCCGCAGCTCCTCCAGCGGTACGGCATGCGCCCGCCGCAGCTCGCCATCGATCCCGTCGAGCGCCCGCCCCCTCCAGAGCCCGAGCGCCCGCGCCAGCGCGTCGGCGGCCTCGACGACCCGCCCCGCGGCCCTGGCCCTGCGCGCGTTCGCCACCATGCGCTCGAACCTGAGCGCGTCCACCTCCTCGGGGTCGACCGCCAGCAGGTAGCCACCCGGCACGGTCCTGATGCCCTCGACGATCTTGCGGAGCGCGCTGACGTACACCCTGAGCACCGCCGCCGCCGAAGCGGGCGGCTCGGCGCCCCACACCGCCGCCACCAGACGGTCGTGCGTGACCGTGTGCCCCGCGCTCATCAGCAGCGCGACGAGCAGCGCGCGGTGCTTGGCAGGCCCAGGAGTCACCTCCGCGCCGGCGCCGTCCAGCACCAGCAGCGGGCCCAGCACGCCGAACCGCGCGCTCATCGGCCGGCGGCCTGCACGGCGAAGGAGCTGAACCTGACACCGACCGGCTTCTCGGTGTCGGGGGCGGCGAAGACGCCGCTGGAGCCGGGTCCGAGCGGACCGCTGGTGTCGGTGACCATGCCGACGTACCTGTCGTCCACCCACAGGCGAAGGAGGGTTTTCGGGCCGTCGCTCCTGCACTCGGCGACGATGCGGCGATCCTCCGTCCCTTCCTTGGCGGGCCTGTCCAGCAGGACGCTGCCGGTGCCCGATCCGCGCTTGGCGATGGTCGCCCTGCCGTCGCTCGTGACCGCGAACTCGTAGCGCCGGCCGCCGCTCGCGCCTCTGCACCACACGCCGAACTCGCCGGTGCCGGCGACCATCCTGCCCCTGGCGACGACCACCGCCCCGCTCTCGGGCTCGGAGGTCACAGGGGCCGACCGCCACAGCCGCCAGCCTGGGTTCGTGGTGAGCTCGTAGGCGTCCCCCGTCAGCTTCGCCACTCCTCCCTCGGTGCGGCCTGTCTCCCACGAGTCGCCGCCGAAGACGGCCCTGTACGGCCAGTCGGTCTGCGGCGAACGCAGCGCGAGGAAGCCCGCCACGGCCGCCGCGGCGACCAGCGTCAACGCTCCCGCCACCCACGGCCACCGCCGCCTGGCCCCGAGCCCGGCCCGCACCGTCGCCGCCGGGCCGCGCGGGTGAGGAGGTCGGGGCGGTGCGGGCTGGTCTCCCGGCCCGGCGGAGGCCGGGGGAACGGGCCCCGACCAGGTGCGCTCGACGACCATGGTCGCCGTCTCGGGGGTCGGATGCCCGCCGACGAGCTCGGCGAGCAGCTGCTGCGGGGTGGGCCTGCGGGCGGGGTCCTTGGCCATCGCCCACTCGACGATGCCCCTCATCGACTGGTCGAGACCGTCGAGCTGGGGGCCGTCGTTGACGATCCGGTACAGCACCTCGGCGGGCGCGCCGCCGCCGAACGGCAGCCGTCCCGTGCCGGCGAAGGCGATCACACCGCCCCAGGCGAAGACGTCGGCCGAGGGCCCGAGCGGCTCGCCTCTCACCTGCTCGGGCGCCATGAAGGCGGGGGTTCCGAGGATCGCCTGGCTGGCCAGGCTGTCGACCCCCATGAGCTGCGCGATGCCGAAGTCGATCACGCGAGGGCCGAGCGGCGACAGCAGCACGTTGGAGGGCTTGAGGTCACGGTGGATCACGCCGGCGCCGTGGATGGCCGTCAGCGCGGTGGCGATCCCCACCGCCAGGGACTCCAGGTTGCCTCCGGTGAAGGGCCCCTGCTCCCTGACGGCGTGCGCCAGGTCAGGACCCTTGACGTACTCGGTGACCAGGTAGGCCACCTCGCCCGAGATCCCCGCGTCCAGCACGGGGGCGGTGCAGAACCTGGCCACCCGCCTGGCCGCGTCCACCTCGCGGGAGAAACGCCGCTGGAAGGCGGGATCGCGGGCCAGCGAAGGGTGGATCACCTTGACCGCCGCCAGGCCGCCCGTGGGCGTGGAGGCGAGATGCACCTCGCCCATCCCGCCGCGCCCGAGCAACCGCAGCAGCGTGTATCCGCCGATCACCGGAGCGGTCACAGCAGCCCTGCCAGCTCTTCCCTGGACATCGCCGCGCCTCTGGCGTACGCCTCGGTGAAGCGCCGCTCGCCCAGCGCCGCCCTTGCCAGCTCGGCGACCCGCCTCACGTCGCGGTCGCCGGGCAGCGTCATGCCGCGCAGCCCCTTGCCCACGCCGAGCAGCAGCGCGACCTCGTCGTGCGCGCCGCGCAGCGAGGCGGCTCCCGCCATGCCCTCGGCCGCGCTCGCCAGCACCGGCAAACTCTGCACGTGCAGCGCGGCGGCGAACGCCGTCTCCTGTCTGGCGACGGCCTCCTCCACGTCGCCCTCGGCCGCGGCGATCCAACCGAGCGCGATCCCGATCTGCACGGCGTTGAGCGACTCGCCGAAGGACCCGCTCGACTCCCTCGCCAGCACCTCCTCGTAGCGGCGGCGCGCCTCGTCCAGGTCGCCGCGCAGCCTCGCGACCTCCGCCAGGCCGCAGCTGGCCCTGGTGGTGCCCTCCAGCGCCCCGACCCTGCGGGCCAGCTCCGCGGCCCGCTCGAAGTCGGCCCTCGCCTTGTCGAGGTCGCCGAGCAGTAGCTCGCCCTCACCGCGGTGGCACAGCAGGTCGGCGATGTCCTCCTGCGCGCCGAGCTCGCCCATCAGGCGCAGGGCCTCCTCGATCAGCTCGCTGAAGCGCTCCCTCTCGCCGCGCCACGCGGCCACCCTGACCAGCTCCGACAGCGCCATCGCCATGCCGAGCCGCTCGCCGAGCGAGCGGAAGCAGTCGAGCGCGAGCGAGAACTCCCGTTCGGTGCCCGCCACGTCGCTCTCCATCAGGTAGCAGAGGAAGCCCTTGCCGACATGGTTCAGACCGCTGATCCAGGGGTCGGGGCTGGACTTGACGCGCTCCATCATCAGCTCGAGCAGCCCGTCGTCGATGGAGGGCCCGACGAAGCTGCCCCAGAAGAAGGTGAGCTGCGGGTGGCCGGAGATCAGGTCCATCTCGCGCATCAGCCTTTTGGCGTTCTCCAGGTGCGCTCCGCTCCCGACCGCGCCGGCCACGCAGATGACGTACTCCGCCTCCAGACCCTCGGGGACGGCCGTCCCGAGCGCGGCGAGAAGCGCGCGGGCGGGCAGCATCCCGAGGCCGCGCCGCCCCCGCAGCCACCAGTACGTGGACAGGTCGGCGAAGATGCGCAGCGCCATGGCGCGGTCGTCGTCGATGGCCCAGGTCAGCGCGGCGAGCAGGTTGTCGTGCTCGGGGTCGAGCCTGGCCGCCCATTCCAGCTGCTCGGCGCGCATCAGGTGGGGAGCGGCCTCGCGCAGCAGGGCGAGATGATGGTTCGCGTGGGCGCGCCGGTAGGTGCCCACCTCCCCCGCCTCCTCCAGCCGCTCGGCGCAGAAGGCGCGGATCGTCTGCAGCATCCGGTAGCGATCTCCGGCGATCTCGACCAGTGACTTGTCGGCCAGGCTGGCGAGCAGCTCGAGCGCGTCAGGTGTGTCGCAGACCCGCTCGACCGCCTCGATGCCCGCCCCGCCCGCGAACACCGTCAGCCTCCTGGCCAGCCGCTGCTCCTCCTCATCCAGCAGGCTCCAGCTCCACTCGACCACCGCGCGCAGCGTGCGGTGCCTGGGCTGGGCCGTACGGCTGCCGCGCGACAGCAGCCCGAGCCCGTCCTCCAGCCTGGCGGCTACCTCCGCCACGGGCAGCGAGCGGAGCCTGGCCGCGGCCAGCTCGATCGCCAGCGGCAGCCCGTCGAGCGCCTGGCAGATCCGCCGCACGTCGGCGAGGTTGTCCTCGCCGAGCGCGAACCCCGGGCGGACCGCGGCGGCCCTGTCCTCGAACAGCCGCTCCGCGAGCGCGTCGGGCAGCGCGGTCACGGGCCAGATGCTCTCGCCGGTGATGCCGAGGGCCTCCCTGCCGGTGGCCAGCACGCGCAGGTCGGGACAGGCGCTGAGCAGCCGGTGCGCGAGCTCGGCCGCCGCCGCCACGACGTGCTCGCAGTTGTCGAGGACGAGCAGCATCCGCCGTCCCGCCAGCGCGGCGACGAGCCGGTCGGCCGGATCGGGCGCGTCCTGCCCGATCCGCAGTCCGAGCTTGGTGAGTACGGCCTGGGCGACGTCGCCGCCTTCGGCCACGCCGTCCAGCTCGACCAGGCCGACCTCGCCCTTCACCGCGGCCGCCGCCTCCAGCGCGAGCCGCGTCTTGCCCGCTCCCCCCGGGCCCGTCAGCGTGACGAGCCTGGCCCGCTCCAGCAGGCGGGCGACCTCTGCCAGGTCGTCCTGCCTGCCGACGAAGCTGGTGAGCTGGGCGGGCAGCGCGCTCCTGACGCCTGCCGTCCTGTCCTGGGGCTCGGTGCGGCCGGGGGCCGCGGGGGCGTAGAGCTCGCCGCGCAGCGCCGCGAGGTGGATCTCCCTCAGCTCGGGCGACGGATCGACGCCCAGCTCGTCGGCCAGCGTGCGGCGGGCGTCCTCGAAGGCGGTCAGCGCCTCCGCCTGGCGCCCGCTGGCGTACAGCGCCCTGATGAGCTGGCCGCGCAGCCGCTCCCTGACGGGGTGCGCCTCCACCAGCCGCTGCAGCTCGGTCACCAGCTCGCGGTGCCTGCCCAGCTCCAGATCCGCCTCGACGCGGTCCTCGGTGACGTCGACCCTCAGCTCCTCCAGCCGCGCCGCCTGCGCGGGGGCGAAGGGCACCTCTCGGACGTCGGCCAGCGCGGGTCCGCGCCAGAGCGCCAGCGCCTGCCCGAGCAGCTCCGAGCGGACGGCAGCCGACTCGGCCGCCCTTCCCTGGCGGACCAGCCGCTCGAAGCGGTGGGCGTCGACCTCCTCGCCGTCGACGACGAGCCGGTATCCGGCGGGGTGGAACTCGACGGGGACGTCGAGGCTCCTGCGCAGCCTGGAGATCTGCGACTGCAGCGCGTTGCCCTCGCCCGTCACGGGGCGCTCGCCGTAGAGGCCCTCGATGAGCCGCTCGGTGGGCACGATCCTGCCCGCGTCCAGGGCGAGGAGCGCGAGCAGGCCGCGCAGGCGGGCTCCGCCGACGGAGACCGTGGCGCCGTCCTCCCTCCGCGCCTCGACCGGGCCCAGGATCCCGAACCGCATCACATGATCCTGCACAGGAAGTCGTTGGAGAACTTGCCCTGCGGGTCGAAGGCGCTGACGAGCTCGCGGAAGTCGTCCATCCGCTCGTAGGAGGCGACGGCGGTGAACAGCTTGCCCCAGTGCGGCCTGGCCTCGTACGGCTCCAGCGCCCGCGTCACCGCCTCGATCACCGGCAGCACGCTCGGCACGTCCTTGATCCACGTGAAGTGGAAGGCGACCACGTCCTGGCCGTAGGCCGGGCTCAGCCACAGGTCGTCGGCGGCGACGGTCCTGATCTCCGAGACCTGCAGGACGGGCGCGATGGTGTCGCGGATGCCGTCGAGCGCGCGCAGCGCGGCGACCGCGTGCCCGCGCGGCAGCAGGAACTCCGCCTGCAGCTCCTCGCCCGCGCTCGGGGTGAACCCCGGGCGGAAGTGCGGCAGCCGCTCGTGCCACGGCCCCGCGACGCCGAGCTGTTCGGTGCACGGCTCGGCGGAGACGCCGGGGATGGGATGGCGAGGCCCGTCGGCTGGGCGCGCCCCGAACAGCTCGGGCGCCCCGCCCGAGACCCGCTTCACCCACACCTGGTCGATCACGGGCCGCCGCCACCGGGTGAACAGGCTCACGCTGTAGCCGCTGCCGAACACCTCGTCGAAGTGGTCGTCCAGCACCTCGAGCGCCAGCTCCTCGAAGACGTGCTGGCGCACCTCGAAGGTGGGCACCACCTCCAGCGTCAGGCTCACCACGACGCCCAGCGCCCCGAGCCCGACCACCGCGCCGGACAGCCGGGGATCGTCCCCTGCCAGGCTCACCAGGTCGCCCTCGGCGGTGACGAGCTCCATGGCGCGGACCGCCGTGGCGAGGTTGCCGTTGCCGTCACCCGACCCGTGCGTGGCCGTGGCCACCGAGCCCGCGACCGTGATGTGCGGGAGGGAGGCCAGGTTCCGCAGCGCGAACCCCGCCCTGTGCAGGCGCGGCGCCAGCTCCGCGTACCGTACGGCGCCGCCCACCCGCACCGTGGACACGTCGAGGTCGACCGTGCGTGGCAGCGCGTCGAGGCTGACCAGCGCGCCCTTGGTGTCGGCCACGTCGCTGAAGGAATGGCCACTGCCGAGCGCCCGCACTAAAGGCGAGCGCGCCACGATGACGCGCAGCTCCTCGACCGAGGCCGGGCGGTGCACGTCAGAGGCGTGGAAGGCGAGATTACCCGCCCAGTTGGTCACGATCGCGGCCATAGGCCGTTGATGCTACCGAATCAGGGTGTATGAGCCCTGCCGGTGTGCCATGCCCAGGCCGCGATGCCGACCCTGTTCTTCACGCCCAGCTTGCGCTGGATGCTGGCGATGTGGTTCTTGACCGTGCCAGGGGACAGGAAGAGCCTTTCGGCGATCTCGGCGTTGGTCTTGGCCTGGGCGACGAGGCGGACGACGTCGTCCTCGCGCTCGGTGAGCTCCGCCTCGCCCTGCAGGTCGCGCCCGGAGCTCTCACGCAGGGGGCCTTCTCGGAGGGAGCCCTCCCGCAGTGGACTCTCCCGCAGGGGGCTTGCTTGGAGGGGGCTGTCCCGCAGCAGGCCGATCGTGAGCTGCGGGCTGATCAGCACGTCCCCGCTCATCGCCGCCCTGACGGCCTCGACGAGCAGCGTCGGCCCCGACCTCTTGAGCACGAACCCCGAGGCGCCGTGCCGCAGCGCCGCCCGCACATAGTCGTCCTGCCCGAACGTCGTGACGACCACCACGTGGATGCCGGTATCCGCCAGCGCCCTCGTCACCTCGATGCCGTCGGCCTTCGGCATCCTGATGTCGGCCAGCACCACGTCGGGGCGCACCCGGAGCGCCGTCTCGATGGCGGCGAGCCCGTCGGCCGCCTCAGCGATGACGGTCATGTCGGGCTGGGCGTCGAGGATGAGACGGAAAGCGCCGCGGATGCCCTCCTGGTCGTCGGCGATGAGGATGCGTGTGGACACGCCGTTCATGGTGCCAGAGGCAGTCGCGCCACCAGCGTCCACCCTCCCCGCGCCGCGGCCGCCCGCAGGCGCCCGCCCATCGCCTCCACCTGGGCGGTCAGCGACGGCAGCCCGAACCCGCCGCGCCCCTCCTCCGGCGCGACGCCGCCGCCGTCGTCGTCCACGCTCACCACGAGCATCCCGCCCTCCGCCCTGACCGCGACCTCCACCAGCGTCGCCTCGGGGGCGTGCCGGCGCACGTTGGTCAGCGCCTCCACCACGACCCTGTACGCCATGGCGGCCGTCTCCTCGGGCACGTCGAGCCGGTCGTCCACACGCAGCCCGACCCGCGCCCGACCCGCCGAGGAGAACCTGGCCGCCAACTCGGCCAGCCCCTCCAGCCCCGGGCCCGCGTGGAGGTCGAGCACGGTGCGGTCCAACGTCGCCATCGCGCGCAGCCCCGCCTGCTCCACCCGCTGGAGCGCCGCCAGCGCCTGGGCGGGATCGCCGACGCCGACCACCTGGCCCGCCTGGGCCTGCGCCACCATCTCGCTGACGTCGTGGGCGACGAAGTCGTGCAGGTCCCTGGCCAGCCGCAGCCGCTGCGCGGCGCGCTCGTCCCGCACCGCGCGCGCCCGCCGGGTGTCGAGGGAGCGCAGGTAGGCCCCGACCGCGACGGCGGCCATCACGCCGAGGGCCCAGAAGGCGCACATGCCGATGGCCTCCAGTGGCGAGGCGGGCATCACGTACCGCAGCAGCCACGTCGAGGCCGCCACCCCGCCCAGCGCGCCCGCGGGCACGGCCTGCCGTACGGGAGACCACCTGGCCATCAGGCCGAGCAGCGCGATCAAGGACAGGCTCTCCACCAGCCCGTACAGGTCCTCGCCCCCGCGCGGCCCGCTGCTCACGAACGAGAGCGTGACCACGAGGGAGACCATGGAGGCCAGGACCACCGCCGCGGGCAGGTGGGCACGGCCGCGGCGCCGCCCGACGACCACCCACGCCAGCGCCGTCACGGCCGCCGCCGCTCCCACGATGCCGATGTTCACCGCAGCCACGATACGGACCTGACTCACCGAGCCACGACCCGAGCCCGGCTCACCGCGACCGCTCCAGAAACCTGGACGCACCGCGGCCACTCCACGAGCCCGAATCCAACACGCCCACCCCATGGGCCCGGATGCCCCACGGCCACCCACGGGCCTGGATGCAGCACCGCAACTTCACGGGCTGGGATGCAGCACGGCCGCGGCTCGGGCATGCCGAATGGCATGGGCGTAGGCCGCCGGAGCCGCCACAACCTGCCGAAAGGCACCTGGCCTGGGAGCGCCGCCCGGCCCGAGGCTGGAGACATGACGACGATCATCTCGAAGGCCGGTTACGCGGCGGCAGCCTGGTCGGCCGCCTACGCGGCGGCCGGTGCGGCGTGGGCGCTCGGCGCTCCCGGCTTCCCCTGGGGCGCGAGCGACCCCGACCCCGACGGCGCGCTCTCCATCCTCGCCGGCCTCACCCCTGACCCCGGCGGCTGGTGGGTGGCCGCCTTCGGCCTGCTCGGCGCGATCACCGCGCTGGCGCTCGTGCGCGGCGGGCCTGCCGTCCAGCGGGTCGCGGTGTTCGCCGCGTGGCCGCTGGCGCTCCTCCTCGCCGTGGTGATCCCCGACTCCCGCCTCATGATGGGCGTCGCCTACACGCCGCTGATGACGGTGGCAGGCCTCTTCGACGGGCCGTGGGGACAGATCGGGCTGGGCGACGCGTGGCCGTGGCCGGTGCTCAACCAGCTGCTGTGCATGCTCGGCGGGGTACTGCTGGCAGGGGCCGCGCTGACCGCGCAGCGCGCCCGCCGCGAGGCGTGCGGCTCCTGCGGACGAGCCGACGAGGACACCGGCTGGACCACCCCCGCCTCGGCCGCCCGCTGGGGGCGCGTGGCCGTCATGGTCGCCGTCGTCACGCCGCTCATCTACTGCGCCACCCGGTGGGCGTGGCCGCTCGGGATCCCGCTGGGCGTGAGCAGGGAGTTCCTCGAGCAGGGCGACAGGGAGGCCCCCGGCATCTGGCTGGCCGGAGCCTACCTGGCGACCTTCGGCGCCCTCGGCGGCGTGCTCACGCTCGGGCTGGTGCAGCGCTGGGGCGAGATCTTCCCTCGCTGGATCCCCGGCCTGCGCGGCAGGCGGGTCCCTCCGCTGCTTGCCGTCATCCCCGCGACCCTCGTAGCGATCATCATCGCGGTCGCGGGCCTGACCTACGTACGGCGGGCGCTGGCGGGGCTGTTCGACCTCGCGGAGTGGGGTGCCTGGCTGCCCGAGTGCTTCTGGCCCCTCTGGGGCGCGGCACTGGGCGCCGCCACCCTCGCCTACCACCTGCGCAGACGAGGCCGCTGCCCCCGCTGCCTGCGCGGTGAGGACCGCCCTCTCGCCGCCTCAACAACCTGAACCAGCCTCCCGCCGCCTGTGCGGCGCCAACCAGCCCATCTTTCCGCCCGGCGCGGCGCGAGTCGGGATGCGCCGCCGTATCGAAGCACGTCTTCGCCAAGCTGGACCCGGCCCCGGACGAGCGGACCAACCGCCGCGTCGCAGCCACCCTGCACTACCTGGAGGCCGACCCGAGGTAGAGCCAGCCGTACCAGCAAGAGGCCAGTGCGCGGGATCGAGACGGCGAGGACCGATCCCTACGGTTGAACACATGAAGAAGCTCTCCCTACTGACGTTCGGCCTGGTCGCGGCACTGGCCGCTCCGATTCTTGCCGCTCCGGCCCACGCCGCTTCCGACAAGGGCGTCGTGGCCGGGCTCGACCGGTACGCCCGCCCACTGAGCGACTTGGACGCGCTGTCCGAGATGACCCGCGACGCCTCGATCGTGGGTATCGGCGAAGTGACCCACGGGTCAAAGGAGCTGTTCACCGTCCGCAATCGGATGTTCCGGCACCTGGTCAGAGATCAGGGCTTCACCACGATCGCCCTTGAGGCGCCCTGGTCGGCGGGCGTCCGGCTGGACGAGTACGTCCGCACCGGAAAGGGCGACCTGCGCACGATCCTGCGCGAGGACTTCCAGCACTCCTACGGCTTCTGGCAGACCAAGGAGTGGCTGGACCTCTACACCTGGATGCGCGAGTACAACCGCACGGCCCGCGACAAGCTGCGTGTCATGGGCTTCGACATCGGCGACGTCCATCCGGACCAGTACGGGCGAGTGATCGCCTGGGCCGAGAAGAACAAGCCCGCCATCGTGCCCGATCTGCGCCGTCGCTACGCCGATCTGCTCGCCCTTCCCGGCGGTACGGCAGAGCGCATGAACGCCATCGCCGCCCTCCCACCGGAGCGGCGTAAGACCCTGGCCGAGAATGCCGAGGCCGCCTACCGCCTGGTGGAGAAAGCCCCCCCGATCGTGGCCCAGGAGGCGCGGGTCATCGCGCAAATGGCCACGATGTACACCCTGGACGGCCCCGCCATGCACAGCCACCGCGACAAGGCCATGGCGGAGAACACATGGTGGTGGAACCGGCAGACGGGCCTGAAGACGGTGGCGGCGGCTCACAACGGCCACATCGGCTACGTCTCGGCCTGGCCGGAGATGTACCCGGTCACACAGGGCGCCCATCTGCGCGCGATGGCCGGCAAGTCCTACGTGGCCATCGGCACCACCATCCACGGCGGCCGGTTCCGCGCCATCGATCCGAAGACCGGCAAGGTCGGGGTCTTCGACACCGGCGCCCCGGGCACCGGCAGCAGCGAGCACACACTCGACAAGGTCGGCCACCGCGACTATCTCGTGAGCCTGCGCCAGGCCGGCCGGAACCCGGCGGTGCGCACCTGGCTGGACACCGCCCGGCCCACCTTCACGATCCCGGCCACGTACATGCCTGAAATGTTCACCAAGCCCCTGGCCCTGGGGAAGGCCTACGACTCGCTGATCCACCTCCACCGGGTGAAGGCGGCCGATCCCCTCTGAGCCGCGTAAGGCGTTCGCGAGCGTGACGAGGGGCAGCGTCCGGCGGATCTACATCTTCACCGACTCCAGATCGTCGAACGTGGAGGACCCCTTCGGGCCGCCCTCCTCTGGGACGGTTCCGCGAACGTGGGCAACGACCCGGGCTTACGTTCGCCCGGTGGCCGGCGCGTCCACGAACGCACAATCGCCTCTGAGCTGTCCATGTTGGACAGCTCAGAGGCGATTTGCTCTTGTGGAGGTGGCGGGAATCGAACCCGCGTCCTTCAACCCCAAGGCAGGGCTTCTCCGGGCGCAGCCTGCTTAACGTTTTCTCAGCCCCGGCACTCACGCAGGCGTGTTGCCGACAGGCTCAGCCACTGTTTGGTTTCCCGCTCTCCCCCGTGGCCGGGTCGAGCGGTGGAGCCTTCTAACGATGCCAGGTCCCGGGCCGAAGGCATGCTCGGGCTGACAGAGGTTTCGCTACTTAGGCAGCGAGAGCCAGGGAACCCTGGCTGACCTCAGTGCGCTTAGAGTTGGCACTTATTGGTTTGCGGTCACAGGATTAACGAGGTTATGTCCGCAGTCCTCGGCCCGCTTCACCTGCATTGAAAGATCGAAGTCGAAACCGATCACCCCCTGTGCAGTTGTCAACACGACCGCGAACGGTCGAGCAACACGAACATACCGGTGAACGCGTGGAACGCCAACCGCATTCCCTGCGGGGCGAGAGCCGTACACGGCGAACCCCCGGAGACGCGGCAAGACGGCGCACGTCTCCGGGGGCGACCGGCAGGGTCATGCCGGTCCGGACGGCAGGACTTCCCCCGAGATGAAGTCCTGAACTCGTCACGGCGACCAGGTCCGCAACCCCCCGAGCGGGCCCGGTCACTTAGGAAGACGCAGATCAGCCCACCGATGGTTGCTCAGAGTGAGAAACTTTTCACGCAGGGTCACGAATCGCCGCGAAGAAGCGGCCTGCGTACGCGGCGGGGTCGGCGTTCTCGGCCAGGACAGCCACCGCGACATCCCCCTGCCAGCCGACGAACCACGCCTGGTTCTTGCTCTTGCCCGTCACCGGAGCCACTATCCCGGAGACCGGCTCACCGGCCGCAGCGGCCGCGCGCGCGCTGCCCGAACGGACACCCGATCGCATCATCGACTGCAGCGCCGGCAGCACCTTGGCGTCGATCGCCACGGGAGCGGGCGGTGTGGCGGGCAGCACCTCGGCGGCGGGATCGGGCGTCGTCGGCTTGGTGACCAGCAGCGGCGGATGCCAGGTGCCCGAGGCCACGGCCCCGGCCACCAGTGCCATCGACAGCGGGCTCACCTCGACGTTCTGGCCCGCGATGGCCTTGGCCTTGTCGGCGTCGCTGTCGAGGTCGCCGACCTTCCCGCTGAAGGACTTCAGCGGGAGCTTCCACGGCTTGCCGATGCCGAAGTCGGCCGCGCTCTTGGCCAGGTCGTCGCCGCTGACCCTGCGCGCCAGCGAGGCCAGGGCGGTCACACAGCTCCTGGCGAAGCTGCTCTGGAAGCTCTGACTGACGCTCGCCGTCAGGCCCGCCTGCTCGAACCTGGCCCCGCCGACCGAACGCTCGGGAGGACAGGCCAGCGGCTGACTCGGCTTGACGCCCTTCTTCAGCAACGCCTCGGCCGCGATGATCGAGAAGGCGTTGCCCGCGGGGTACTTGCCCGCCAGCGCGTTCTTCTCCTCGTTGAGGTCGTCGGAGGCGCTCACGGCCAGCACCTCGCCCGTGCGGGCCTTGACCGCGACCAGCGTGGCCGAGCGGGTGCCCGCCAGCGCGCTCTCGGCCGCCGCCTGGATCGAGCTGTCGATCGTGGTCTCGACCGGCGCGTTGGGACGGCCTGGCCACTTCTTCAGCTCGGCGACCTGCTCGCCCGTCTTGAGGTCGAGCGTGATCACGGAGGTCTGGGTGGAGCCCGTCAGGTAGTCCTGGTAGGCCTTCTGCAGGCCGGACAGGCCGACGGAGTCGCCCGCGCGCTGCGGGCCGCCCAGCTTCTGTTCGTGCTCGGCGGTCAGCGCGCTCACCCTGCCCACGATCTGCTCGGGCGGAGCGGGTGCGACCGGCTGCTCCTGCTTCTGGACGGTGACACCGGGAATGTCGTCGAGCTTGGACTGGATCGAGGCGTACTTGCGCCAGCCGAAGGTGACCAGCGGCACGAACGTGCTGGGCGGCGCCGACTTGATGCGGCTCAGCAGCCGGTCCTGGGCGAACCCGGTGAGCGCGGCGAGTTGCTCGCCCGCCTTCTGCGCGTTGTCGCCGAGGGTGGCGGGGGTCACGCCCGCGACGTAGAGGGTGGTGTCGGCCTGCAGCGGCTCGCCCGTGCGATCGAGCACCTGCTTGCGCAGTTCGGGCTTGGGGTCCACGGCGAAGCGCTGACCCTCCTTCAGCTGCGGGTGGATGACGCTGGGCGACCAGCGCACCTTCCACACCCCGTTGACCAGGTGGAGCGGCAGCTTGCTGGTGTACTCCCACAGCGAGTTGTTCTCGCCCAGGTCGACCTCGGCCGCGAAGTCGGCGGTCGACTCCTCGCCGCTCTGCGTGAGGCTCGTGATGCGGAAGCGGAAGGAGGCCGCGTCGAGATGGACGCGGGTGTCCTCCAGCGCCTTACGGACCACGGCGGGATCACCGTCGGTACGGCCTGCAGCCAGCTCGTAGTCGCCGGACTGCCAGCCGACGAGGAAGTCGCGCACGGCCTCGTGCGCGGAGGGCTCCTCGAAACAGCCGGTCAGCGTCGTGCCCGCGACCACCACCGAGGCGGCCGCGGCCAGAACCCTGCGTGCACGAGCGCTCATCGCGCGCGATGGCGGATCGCCCGTGCCATCTCCCGCTTGTCCTGCTGCTCCTTCAGCGTCTGCCGCTTGTCCCAGTCCTTCTTACCGCGCGCGATGCCGATCTCGATCTTGGCTCTGCCGTCCTTGAAGTAGAGCGACAGCGGCACGATCGTCAGCCCGCCCTCCTTGACCTTGGCGGCGAGCTTGTCGATCTCCTTGCGGTTGAGCAGGAGCTTGCGCTTGCGGCGGGCGGCGTGGTTCGTCCACGTCCCCTGGGAGTACTCGGGGATGAAGACGTTGAGCAGCCACGCCTCGCCGTCGTCGATGGAGGCGTAGCCGTCGACCAGCGAGGCCTTGCCCGCGCGCAGCGACTTGACCTCGGTGCCCTGCAGCACCAGACCCGCCTCGAAGGTCTCGTCGACGTTGTAGTCGTGGCGGGCACGCTTGTTCTGGGCGATGAGCTTCCGCCCGGTCTCACGTGGCATGCTTCGACCTTACCTGGGTTCGTCAGACCCGCAGGTAACGGCGGAGCGTCACGAACGACGCGAGCACACAGATCACCACACCGATCACCATGGTGAGAGTGATCACCTCGGCCACGGAGTCCCACCCGAGCTGGCTGTTGACGGCGAACGCCGAGGTGGTGCCCTCGAACAGGAAGACCTTCGCCACGATCAGCATGATCGCGGCGACCACGCCGCCGATCAGGCCGGCGATCATGCCCTCCATCACGAACGGCAGCTGGATGTAGAGGTTGGAGGCGCCGACCAGGCGCATGATGCCCGTCTCCCTGCGCCGGTTGAACGCCGAGAGCCTGACCGTGTTGCCGATCAGCAGGATCGCCGCGAGGACCAGGATCAGCGCCACGGCCAGCGCGGCGTAGCGGAGCTTCTCCAGCATCCCGAAGAAGTTCTCCAGCTGGGCCCGCTGGTCGATGACCGTGGAGACGCCCTTCATGCCCTTGGCCGCGTCGATGACCGCCTGGTACTGCTCGGGGTCCTTCAGCTTGACCCTGAGCGACTCGGGCAGGTCCTTGGCCTCGACGACCTGCGCGAGGATCGAGTTGGCCGACTGCGTCTTCTTGAAGTTCTCGAAGGCCATCGCCTGGTCCTCGAACAGGACCTGGGCGACCTGGGGAAGGGCGCCCAGCTGCTGCTGGAGCTGACCTCGCTCGGCGGCGCTGACACCCTTGGGCGTGGCCTTGCACGTGGGGAAGGGAGAGTCCTTCTTGCACAGGTAGACCGAGACCTCGACCTTGTCGGACCAGAAGGTCTTCATCAGGCCGACTTGGGCGTTGATCATCAACCCGACGCCCAGCAGGGCCATGGCGACAGCCACGGTGACGATAACCGCGATCGTCATGGTCAGGTTGCGACGGAGGCCGATCCAGACCTCGGAGAGGATGAAGTTCGCCCGCATGTTCTGCCTATAACTCCTGTTAGTACGCCTGGCCGTAGACGCCACGCGACTGGTCGCGGACGATCTTTCCGTCCTCCAGCTCCACGACGCGCTTGCGCATGGAGTCGACGATGGCGGCGTCGTGCGTGGCCATGACGACGGTGGTGCCGGTCCTGTTGATCCTGTCCAGCACCTTCATGATGCCGATGCTCGTCGCGGGGTCGATGTTTCCTGTCGGCTCGTCGGCCAGCAGGATCATGGGCCTGTTGACGAAGGCGCGGGCCATCGCGACGCGCTGCTGCTCGCCGCCGGAAAGCTCGTCGGGCATGCGGTGAGCCTTGCCCTCCAGGCCGACCAGCTCGATGACCTCGGGCACGACCTTGCGGATGAACCGCCTGGGCTTGCCGATGACCTCGAGGGCGAACGCCACGTTCTCGTAGACGTTCTTGTTGGGGAGCAGCCTGAAGTCCTGGAACACGCAGCCGATGCGGCGGCGCAGGTGCGGCACCTTGAAGTTGGACAGCCTCGCGAGATCCTTGCCGGCGACGTGGATCGCGCCGGAGTTGGGCTTCTCCTCCTTGAGGATCAGCCGTAGAAAGGTGGACTTCCCAGATCCCGAGGGACCGACGAGGAACACGAACTCGCCCTTGTCCACGTCTACAGACACGTGGTCGAGAGCGGGCCTGTTCTGGTTCGCATAGACCTTGGTGACATTATCGAAATGGATCACGAGCGCATCACGACGTGCCAGTCTAGGGGTCCGGACGGAAGCGAGGGTGGCACATGCCCACTTCCCACCGCCCGCCAGCGGGGACGTCCATCTTTACTGATGATCGACGTTCCGCTTGGCTGCAGGACAGTCTAGGGGGAAGACTGGCATGGAACGTCCATAACGGAAACAAAACGATTCTGTTACCTGAGAACCGTCTAGAGTGGAGGGTGACATGAGTTGTGAACACCTCGTCTGCGCCCAGTGCGCCCACCCGGTCATCGAGGGTCGCTGCGCGCTGTGCCGCGCCAACCGCGAGCGCATGCACGAGCACGGGATCTCTCCGACGCTGATCCTCGCCGCCCTGATCGCCCTTCTCTTCCTCGCCCTGGCGCTCCAGCACCTCACCTGACGGCCTGCCGTCCCCACGCCCGACGGTCCTGCGGTCCACAACCCGACGGCCCTGCCGTCTCCACGCCCAAGGGCCCTGCCGTCCCCACACCTGACGGCCTGCCGTCCACAAGCCATGGCGTCCGCACGCCCAACGGCCCTGCGGTCCACACGCCCGACGGCTCTACCGTCCGCACGCCCGAAGGCCCTGGCGTCCGCACGCCCGACGGCCCTGCCGTACGGTCGGCGATGTCGTGGCGGCCGTGATCGCCGGTCGGCTCCATGGGCGGCGGCTCCCCAGAACCTTCGCGACTCGGGTCCGCGTCCGGCTCCAGGCCGCGGCGCCGGAGAGATCGCCCTTCGGCTCGCTACTCCCTGTTCGCGCACGCGGACGCCCGGGGTGAGGCCCTCCGTCGCGGCGGGACGTGGCGGATCCCGGGGAGCGTCCCTTCGACGGGCGTCAGGCGGTGACGGCGGAGGCGCTCTGCCGGGCGCCGCCGTGCCTGTTGATGATCTATTCCGCCGACTCCTGGCGGCGCATCCAGCGGATCTCGCTCTCGATGAAGTCGTCGAGGTCGCCGTCGAGGACCGCCGTCGGGTTGCCCGCCTCGTGCGCCGTGCGCAGGTCCTTCACGATCTGGTACGGGTGCAGGACGTAGTTGCGGATCTGCGTGCCCCACGACGTGGTCGAGGCGCCACGCAGCTCCGACATCTTGTCGGCCTCCTCCTGCCGCTTGCGCTCGAGCAGCTTGGCCTGCAGGACGTTCATCGCCGAGGCGCGGTTCTGCAGCTGCGAGCGCTCGTTCTGGCAGGAGACCACGATGCCGGTGGGCAGGTGGGTGATGCGCACCGCGGAGTCGGTGGTGTTGACGCCCTGACCGCCAGGACCGCTGGAGCGGTAGACGTCGACGCGCAGGTCGTCCTCGTTGATGTCGATGTGGTCGGTCTGCTCGACCACGGGCACGATGTCGACGCCGGCGAACGAGGTCTGGCGGCGGCCCTGGTTGTCGAACGGGCTGATGCGGACCAGGCGGTGGGTGCCATGCTCGCCGCGCAGCGTGCCGTAGGCGTAGGGCGCCTTCACCGCGAACGTGGCGGACTTGATGCCCGCCTCTTCGGCGTAGGAGGTGTCGTAGACCTCCGTGGAGTAGCCCTTGCGCTCGGCCCAGCGCAGGTACATGCGCAGCAGCATCTCGGCCCAGTCGGCCGCGTCGACGCCGCCGGCCTGCGAGTTGATGGTGACGAGCGCCTCGCGGGCGTCGTACTCGCCCGACAGCAGCGTGCGGACCTCCATCGCGCCGATGTCGGCGCGCAGGGTCGCGAGCTCCTTGTCGGCCTCCACCCTGGTGTCGGCGTCGTCCTCCTCGGCCGCCAGCTCGAACAGGACCGTCAGGTCGTCGATGCGGCGCCCGAGCGCCTCGACCCTGTTGAGCTCGCCCTGCAGGTGGGAGAGCTTACTGGTGACCTTCTGCGCCTGGTCGGGGTCGTTCCACAGATCAGGTGCGGCGACCTGCTCCTCCAGCTCCTCGATCTGCTTGCGCATGGAGTCGAGGTCGAGAACGTCCTGAATGCTCCGCAGTGTCCCTGCGAGCGCGCTGATCTCTTCTGCCGGATCTATGTCTGCCACGTCTACCAAGGGTACGCGACCTGCGCGCACCCCATAACATGGCGACGTGCGTGCATACGGGCGGCGGAGAATGCTGGCCCTCGCCGCCGGTCTGCTGGCCGCGGCGACGGCCTGCTCGGGTTCTGGTGAACCGTCCTCCTCGCCTGTCGCGGCGGCCACCACCGCCGCCGCTCCGACGACCCCCTCCGTGGCCCCGGGGGTGTCGCTGAGCGAGGCGGCCAACGCCTTCTCCGAGTACGTCGTCACCGACGACATGCTGCGCGTCGCCGGCAGCAGGCGCTTCGCCAGGGACCTCAACCGCGACGGCCGCACCGACCTGGTGACCGCCGAGTTCGCCTCGACCGGCGACCGACCCGTCCGCTACACCTGGGGCACGCCCACGTTCCTGGTGCCGCGCCTGCGTCCCGACGAGCCGCTGTGGTTCTCCGTCGTGGTCCCCCGCGACAACCGCACCGCCGTCCTCACCTTCGCCAAGGGGACCGACTGGCGGCTGAGCGCCCTGGCCCTCCTGCTGCCGGGTCAGCGGCTGCCCGAGGTGAAGCTCGACACCGCGGGCTACGCCGAGGTGGTCGGCTCCGAGGACAAGGGCGTGCAGATCAGCCCGCGCTACATCGCCCCGCTGCACGCCACCATCGCCGAGCGCGGGCCCGCGGGCATCGCCGCCGGGCTCATCGCCGCGGGCCCCTACACCACGGAGACGGCCGCGGAGATCGCCGACAACCGCACGGCGGCGAAGAAGGACGGCTTCACCTACGACTCGATCTTCAGCGCGGCCGACTACCCCGTCTACGCGCTGCGCACGGCCGACGGCGGCGCGCTCGTGCAGTACTCCCTGCTGAGAACCACCTCGATGAACAGCGTGATCTCCGTCAGCCCGTTCCTGCCGGTCCCTCCCGAGGGCCGCTGGGCCCTGACGAGGGAGCAGTACAGGGACAACATCAAGATCTTCGAGACCCAGCAGTACGTCGCCACGGTCCCACCCGCCTCCGCCGCCACGGTCATCGCCTACGACGGCGCCATCACCAAGGGCAGCGGCCTCTGACCCGCGTCCACGGAAGTGGACGTGTGCGCGCCCGTCCAGGCCGCGGCCGTGGCGGAGCCGGTGACGGCCCTGCGCGCTTGGGGCGCGCAGGGCCGTCGGGCGGCCGGTCAGGCCTCGGTGTGGGGCAGGTTGCTGGTGGCGACCAGGGTGCGGATCGCGCGAAGGGCCACCGACAGTGTCGCGAGGTCGAAGTTGTCGCTCTCCCAGATCTCCGACAGCGTCTGGCGGGCCCTGGAGACCGCCGCCGAGTTGCCCTCGGTCCACGTGGCCAGCCGCTCCTCCGGCGAGCTCCCAGGCGAGCTGTGGGCCAGCACGTCGCGGGTGAGCGAGGCGTGCGCGGCGTAGAGGTCGTCGCGCAGCGACGAGCGCGCCATGGAGTTCCAGCGGTTGTCGCGCGGCAGCGCGATGACGCGCTCCCTGAGCCTGGCCAGCTGGAGCCGGTCGGCGAGGTCGAAGTAGACCTCGGCGACCTCGTTGACAGGGCGTCCGGTGACCGCGGAGATCTCCACCAGGTCGAAGGTGGAGTAGGCGGGAACCATGGCCGCGGCCCGCTCGGCCAGTTCGAGGGGGACGCCGCGGGCGAGGAAGTTGTCGCGGCGGTCCTCGTAGGCGGCCAGGTCGGGCCCGGTCAGCAGCTTCGGCAGGTGCGTGAGCAGGCCGTTGACGCCCTTCACGAAGAAGCTCACCGATCCGGCCAGGTCGAGCGGCGGCCGCCGGTTGCCGAGCAGCCAGCGGGTGCCGCGTTCGGCCAGCTTGCGCGCCTCCAGCAGCATGGCGAGCTGGGTGCGGGTGTCGACCTTGTTGTCCAGGGCCTCCACCCCCTTGGTGAAGCTGGGCAGGTCGAAGACCTCCCTGGTGACCAGGTAGGCCCGCGCGATGTCCTGGGAGGAGGCTCCCGTCTCCTCGCCGAAGCGGAACATGAACGTGGTGCCGGTGGAGTTGACGAGCTCGTTCACCACGCAGGTGGTGATGATCTCGCGGCGCAGCGGGTGGGCGTCCATGTAGGTGCGGAAGCGCTCGCGCAGGGCCGAGGGGAAGTACGACACCAGCCAGGAGGCAAGGTACGGATCGTCGGGCAGGTCGGAGCCGAGCAGCTCGGCGTCGACCGCCAGCTTGGTGTAGGCCAGCAGGACGGAGAACTCCGGCGCGGTCAGCCCGATGCCGGCCTGGCGGCGCTCGGCGAGCGTCTTGTCCGACGGCAGGAACTCCAGCTCCCTGTTGACGAGCCCGTCCCTTTCGAGGCGGCGCAGGTAGCGGGCGTGGATGTGGAGCATCTCCGGCGCCTGCGCGCGGGCCGCGGCGAGCACCACGTTCTGCGCGTGGTTGTCGCGCAGCACCAGGTCGGCCACCTCGTCGGTCATGGAGGTGAAGACCTGGTTGCGCTGCTTGTCGGTCAGTTCGCCGTCGCGGACGACCTGGTCGAGCAGGATCTTGATGTTCACCTCGTGGTCGGAGGTGTCGACGCCCGCGGAGTTGTCGATGAAGTCGGTGTTGACCAGGCCGCCGTTGAGCGCGAACTCGATGCGGGCCAGCTGGGTGAAGCCCAGGTTGCCGCCCTCGCCGATGACCTTGCAGCGCAGGTCGGCCGCGTTGACGCGTAGCGAGTCGTTGGCCTTGTCGCCGACGTCGGCGTTGGACTCGGACGAGGCCTTGACGTAGGTGCCGATGCCGCCGTTCCACAGCAAATCCACCGGCGCGCGCAGGATGGCGCTGATCAGGTCGTTGGGCGGCAATGCCGAAATATCGGCAGAAATCCCCAGTGCGGCGCGCATCTGTGGCGTGATCTGGATCGACTTGGCGCCGCGTGAGAAGACGCCGCCACCTGCGGAGATCAGGTCGGTCGCGTAGTCGGCCCACGAGCTGCGCGGCAGCTCGAACAGCCGCTGCCGCTCGGCGAAGGAGCGCGCCGCGTCGGGGTCGGGGTCGATGAAGATGTGCCGGTGGTCGAAGGCGGCGATCAGGCGGATGTGCTGCGACAGCAGCATGCCGTTGCCGAACACGTCGCCCGACATGTCGCCGATGCCGGCCACGGTGAAGTCCGTGGACTGGATGTCGACGCCGGCCGTGCGGAAGTGGTACTTCACCGACTCCCACGCGCCGCGGGCGGTGATGCCCATCGCCTTGTGGTCGTAGCCGATGGAGCCGCCAGAGGCGAAGGCGTCGCCCAGCCAGAAGCCGTACTCCTTGGAGACGCTGTTGGCGATGTCGGAGAAGGTGGCGGTGCCCTTGTCGGCCGCGACGACGAGATAGGTGTCGTCGCCGTCGTGCCTGACGACGTCCTTCGGAGGCACGACCTGGCCGTCGACCAGGTTGTCGGTGAGGTTGAGCAGGCCGGAGATGAACATCCGGTAGCAGGCGATGCCCTCGGCCATGACCTCCTCGCGGTTGCCGGAGGACGGCGGGCGCTTCACCACGAAGCCGCCCTTCGAACCGGTGGGCACGATGACGGTGTTCTTCACCATCTGCGCCTTGACCAGGCCGAGAATCTCGGTGCGGAAGTCCTCCATGCGATCCGACCAGCGCAGGCCGCCACGGGCCACCTTGCCGAAGCGCAGGTGAACGCCCTCGACCCTGGGCGAGTAGACGAAGATCTCGTAGCGCGGGCGGGGCAGCGGCAGCACGCTGATCGCCTGCGGGTCCACCTTCAGCGAGATGTACGGCTTGCGCCGCCCGTCCGCGTCGACCTGGTAGTAGTTCGTCCGCAGCGTCGCCTGGATCATCTCCAGGTAGGCCCGCAGGATCCGGTCCTCGTCGAGCGAGGCGACCTCGTCGAGCGCGCCGAGGATCTCCTCGTGCAGCGCCTCGCTCAGGTCGGCGCGCACCTCGTCGGAGCGCTTGGGGTCGAGCCTGGCCTCGAACAGTCGAACCAGCAGCCGCGACAGCCGTACGTTGCCGAGCAGCACCCGCTCCATGTAGCGCTGGCTGAAGGTGCTGCCGGCCTGGCGCAGGTACTTGGCGTAGACCCGCAGGATCTCCGCCTGTTCCCAGGTCAGCCCTGCGGACAGGACCAGCGCGTTGAAGTTGTCGGCCTGCACCTGGCCGGTCCAGAGCGCCGCGAGCGCCTCCTGGAAGAGCCTCTTGAAGTCGTTGCGGTCGACCTCGTCCGACGGCGTGTAGCGCAGCCCGAAGTCGTAGATCCAGGCGTTCTTGGTGGCGGGGTCGTTGTCGCGGTCGATCTCGTAGGGCCGCTCGTCCACGACCTCGACGCCGAGCCGCTGGATGAGCGGCAGCACGTGGGACAGCGAGATCGGCGAGTCGAGCTTGTAGATCTTCAGCCGCCGCTCGCCCTCGGCGGCGTCGTACGGCTCGTAGAGGTTGATGCCGATCTCGTCGTCGCCCTTGCCGACCAGCTCCTCCAGGCGGCGCAGGTCGACCACGGCCATCTTGGGTGGGAAGTCGGCCTTGTACCCCTCGGGGAAGGCCGCCTGGTAGCGCCTGACGAGCGCGGGGGCCTCCTCCTCGGTCGCCATCTCGCCGATCGCGGTGGCCAGGTCGTCCTCCCACGACCTGGTGATCGCGGCGAGGCGGGCCTCCAGCTCGTCGACGTCGACGCCGTGCTGGGGCAGCGGCTTGCCGCGCTCACCCCGCACGACCACGTGCAGCCTGGCCAGCGTGGACTCGCCGATCATGGCGCTGTAGTCGAGGGAGGAGCCGCCGAGGGCCTTGAGCAGGATGTCCTGCATCTTCAGCCTGACCTTGGTGGTGTAGCGGTCGCGCGGCAGGTAGACCAGGCAGGAGATGTAGCGGCCGTAGTCGTCGCGCCGCAGGAACAGCTTGACCTTCTTGCGCTCGCGCAGCCGCAGCACGCCGAGGGCGATCGGCACCAGTTCGTCCACGGGCGTCTGGAACAGCTCGCCGCGCGGGTAGGTCTCGAGGATCTCGATGAGGTCCTTGCCGTCGTGGCTCTCGGCGCTCAGCCCCGCCTGGTCGAGCACCTCGGCGAGCTTGCGCCGCACCACGGGGATCCTGGAGATCGACTCGTTGTAGGCCACGTGGGTGAACAGGCCGAGGAAGCGCCGCTCCCCGATCACCTCGCCCTCCGGCGAGAACAGCTTCACCCCGACGTAGTCGAGGTAGGCCGACCTGTGCACGGTCGCGCGCGAGTTGGCCTTGGTGATGATCAGGAGCTGCTTCTCCCTGGCCTTGGCCCGCACCTCGGGCGGCAGCGCGGAGAAGCTCGCCGAGCCCGGCTTGTCGGCGCGCAGGATGCCGAGCGCCGCCCCAGGAACCGCGCGCAGCACCTCGCCCTGGTCGCTGTCCTCCAGGCGGTACTCCCTGTACCCGAGGAAGGTGAAGTGCCCGTCGGCCAGCCAGCGCAGCAGGTCGAGGCTGTCCTCGACCTCCGCGGGCTCCAGCGGCGGCGGGTTCATCGTCAGATCCTCTGCGGTCTGTACGGCAAGCGCCCGCATCTTGGCGAAGTCCTCGACGGCATGCCGCACGTCGGACAGCACGCGCTGCAGGTCGGCCTCGATCGACCTGAGCACCTCGGGATCGGACTGCCTGTCGATCTCGATGTGCATCCACGACTCGACCAGCATCTGGCCCGTGACGTCCTCCTGGCCGCGGCCGAGCATCCTGCCCGTCATGTCGCGGCGCACCCGCATCTGCGGGTGGACGATCAGGTGGATGCCGACGTCGTGCCTGTCGAGCTCCATCGTCACCGAGTCGACGAGGAAGGGCATGTCGTCGGTGACCACCTCCACGACGGAGTGACCGGGGTCCCAGCCGTTCTCCTCGGCGGTGGGCGTGTAGGCCCTCACCACCGCCCTGCCCTGTGGGCGCGTCTCGGCCAGTTGCCGGTGCGACATCGCGGGGCCGTACACGTCCACGGGGTCGCGGTCGAGAAGGTCCTCGGCCGCGACGTGCCGGTAGTAGACGCGCAGATAGGCCAGAGCCTCCTCGGGGCTCGCGTGGTCGCCGCCCGCCGCGCATATCTGCGCCGCGTTCTGGAGCAACTCGTCCTTGGCCTCGTCGAGCGGCATGTCGCTCTCACTCCTTTGTGAGGGTTTGCCATATTGGATGCTGGTCACAACCAGCCTCTTAGTTCCCACAGCAGGGGGAAGTAGTGCAGGCGCGTGCGTTCCCTGAGGTACGGCGCGCCGGTCGAGCCGCCGGTGCCCGACTTGGTGCCGATCTGCCGCTCGACCATCTGGACGTGACGCATGCGCCACATGGCGCACGTCTCGTCATGGGTCAGCAGATCTTCGGCCAGTTGCCACAGGTCGTCGTGCGCCCCGCGGTCCCTCGCCACGGCCAGCAGCGAGCCCATGATCTCCTCGTCGGAGATCGGCAGGCCCCGCTGGGAGAGGGCGGTGAGATAAGCATCCCACAATGTGGGCTCCTCCAGCCGCCTGCGCAACCTGGCGAGTTCGTCCTCGCCGGCGTTGCGCACCCGCTGGAGGTAGCGGGGATCCTTGGCTCCCGACAGGAACTCCAGCTCGCGGAACTGCACCGACTGGAAGCCGCTGGCGGGCGCGAGCTTCGCGCGGAACTCCAGGAAGTCCTGGGGCGTCATCGTCTCCAGCACGTCCACCTGCCCGACGAGCACGCGTTCGACCGCGTGGACGCGCTTGAACAGGTGCCTGGCCTTCCACAGCTCACCGGCCGACATCGCCTCTCGGGCGCTCTCCAGTTCGTGGAGCAGCAGCTTGAACCACAGCTCGTACACCTGGTGGACGGTGATGAACAGCAACTCGTCAGGGGCCGACGACTCGGGCTCCTGCTGGGCGAGCAGTTCCGGCAGGCGGAGATAACCGCCGTAGGAAAGGCGGGCGCCCTCCTCGCCGAAACGTCGGTCAGGAGGCATGGCTCCTGTCCCCACCACCGGGCACCTCCCCCAATAGCCCGGTCCTCGTTGACCGGACGTACCCGATATCACCCGAAAAGTACACGGACGTCAACGTGACATGGAGATCGGGGGGTCGTCGTCCTCTGACGCCGAGGGCTGGAGTTTGAGGTCGTCGAGCAGGTCCGGCACGTCCTGGAGCTCCTTGAGCTCGCTCTGGCACCGCTCGCACGAGTCGAGGTGGCGTTCGAACGCCTGGAGGTCGGCGTCGTCGAGAACTCCGAGCACGTAGGCAGCCACCTCAGGATGCATCAGCCGGCAACCCCCTTGTCCCGCAGCAACCCACGCAGAGCCCTGATTCCGTAATAGAGCCTGGACTTGACCGTGCCCGGCGGGATCCCCAGAATCTCCGCCGCCTCACTAATCGTACGGTCCCTGAGATAAGTCTGCTCGATGACTTCGCGGTGTTCCTGCGACAGGCTCCGAAGGGCGTCGGCGACGACGATCGCCGACAACGCCCGATCGCAGCCGTCGGGAACGGGAACGGTGTCCGCCTCTGGCGGCTCGACCTCACGCGGCCGGGCACTCCTTCGGCGTCGGCCGTCGATCACGATGCGGCGGGCCACTGTGAGCAGCCACGCCCAGACAAGGCCAGGCTCCCACTGCAGTCTGTCGGAGTGACGCCAGGCTCTGACCATCGTCTCCTGCACGACGTCCTCGGCCCACTGCAGATCGTTTCCTGTGGTCTTGCGCACGTGGCGGAGCAAAGGCCCGCCGAACTGCTCATAGAGCGCCTGTATTCGGTGCTCCATGTCGTCGAGGTGACCTAGCACGGGGCACATCTTTACACCTTCGTTATCGGGTCGGTAGTCACTCCGATAACTCCAGTCATTTCTGACTATCTCGACACTTGCGTTGAACCCCGTCCCTCAGGGCCGCGTACCTCCGACCATGCGCAGGCTTCTAACCGGAGAGGTGCTCCTGCTCGGCGGCTTCCTCGTGGCGGCCGCGGTCACGGTGCTGCTGGTCCTGCCAGGACCGCCCGCCGCGACGTCCACCGCCGCCCCGACCACCTCCGACCAGGACCTTCTGATCAAGGTACGACAGGCCGGCCTCTGGGAGATCCCCACCGGCCAGCAGGCCCAGCAGCGCGCGCTCAGCCGCCGCGTCAAGGATGTCGGCCGTCACCTCGTGGAGGACCACCTGAAGCTGGACAAGGAGGTGATCGCGGTCGCCTCGCGCCTCGGCGTGGTCCTGCCCAGCCAGCCCTCGGCCGACCAGCAGCGCTGGATGGCCCAGCTGTCGACCAAGAGCGGCGCCGCCTACGACAGGGACTTCGCCAACCTGCTGAGGGCCGCCCACGGCAAGGTCTTCAGCGTGATCGCCCTGGTCAGGGCGGGCACCCGCAACGACGAGATCAGGAGGTTCGCCCAGAAGTCCAACGCGTTCGTGCTCAAGCACATGACGCTTCTGGAGAGCACGGGGCTGGTCGACTACGACGCGCTGCCCGAGCCTCCGACGCCCTCCCCCGCCCCCGCCGCCCTTGCGGCCGATTCGAGGAGAGACAACCAGTGATCACATCCAGACGGTTGGCCGCGGCCATGTCGGCCCTGGCCATGGTGGCCGGTGGCATGGTGTCCGCGGCCGTCATCAACGCCGCTCCCGCCTTCGCCGACCACTGCGACCCGGCGGGACACCCCGAACAACGAACCCAGGACCAGCCGTCCCAGGACGGCCAGGACCAGCCGCCCCAGGACGCCCAGGATCAGCCGTCCCGAAGCGACCAGGGCCAGCCGCCCCAGGGCGGCGGGGCGCTCGCCCCGCCGAGCGACCCCGGGGACGACCCGCAGAGCACCGCCGACCCCCAGGACCCGGCCGACCGGCGTGGAACCGGCGCCCGGAACAGCGACCCTCGCGCTTCGCAGGATCCCGGCACACCCGATCAGGGCTCCCCGAGGGATCCCCGCGCCTCGCAGGAGCCCGGCGAGGCCCGCAGCCCCCAGAACCCCGGCAATCCGCAGAGCCCCGGCGACCCACAGAACCCGGGCGAGCGTCAGAACCCCGGCGACCCCCGGAACCCGGGGCGGCCCGAGGCGGAGCCGACCGGGTCGGGGCAGCAGGGTGACGGCAGGAGGGCCCGGCCCACCAGGTCGCCCAGCCCCTCGCCCAGCCCGTCCGCCACGCAGGACGACGACTGCGCCGACCTCGGCCCGTTCGTCGCCGACTTCGTCGACATCCGCACCGTCCAGCCGGGCGGCAACCTCCTGGCCGGCCTCAGGTCCGGGTCGAGGGGCACCTTCGTCTCCCAGTGCGGCACCAACGGCAACCGCCACAACAACCCCGACAACTTCATCGTCGCCCCCGGCGTCTCCAACGGCGCCCACCACCTGCACGACTACGTGGGCAACCTGTCCACCGACGCCTTCTCCACCGACCAGTCGCTGGCCGCGGCGGGCACCACGTGCAGGCTCTCCGACAGGTCCACCTACTTCTGGCCCGTGCTGAGGAACAGGAAGGTCGACGCCAACCTCGGCGACCCCGACGGCAACGTCGGCCAGGTGCTGCGTCCCCGCCAGGCGGTCATGCAGTTCCGCGGCAACGCGGCGGGCAGGGTGAGCGAGATGCCCCGCTTCCTCAGGATGATCACCGGGGACGCCAAGGCGGCGACCAACGGAGGCGCCAACGCCCGCGCCGCGTGGACGTGCACCGGCTTCACCAACCGCGTCACCACGAAGTACCCGCTGTGCCCGCGAGGCAGCCTCGTGGTCAGGGTCCTGGACTTCCCCAGCTGCTGGGACGGCCAGAACACCGACAGCGCCAACCACCGCACGCACGTGGTCTTCCCCGGCCAGGGCGGCGGCTGCCCTCAGGGCACCAGGGCGATCCCGCAGTTGCGGATGATCCTCACCTACAGCGTCCCCCAGGGCCCCTCCTACGCCCTCGACGCCTTCCCCGAGCAGCTGCACAACCCGGTGACCGACCACGCGGACTTCGCCAACGTCATGCCCGACAGGCTGATGTCCTTCGTCGTCGGCTGCATCAACCGCGGCCGCCGCTGCTGACCTCACCCCTTCCCGAGCAGCACACCTCACCCAGCAGAACTCGGGAGGGAAACGATGCTCCACAGAAAGCAGCCGCGCCACGCGGGCCTCGACGCCAGGCAGCTACGCCTGGGGGCCACCGCGTCGGTGACGGCGCTGATCCTGTCGGCCGTCGCGCTGGCCCGCACCGAGCGCGGGCTGCGTCTGATGAACGGCGGCCTGGCCTTCCTGGACTTCTACGTCGGCGTGTTCGCCCTGGTCACGCTGACTCTCACGGTCGCTCTCGGGCTGGTCACCACCGAGCGGGTCTTCCTGTCCGTCCCGAACAGGGTCCGCTGCCAGCTCCTGCACAGGGCCGCGGCCGCGGCGGGGATCGGCTTCCTCCTCGCGCACGCCGCGCTGAGGTCGTCGTCGCTGACCGGCCTGACGGCGCTCGCCCTGTTCGCGCTCGCGGCGGTGACGGGGGTGACGCGCGGCTGGTTCGCCCACACCAGCAAGCCGTGGCTGTGGCGGGTGATGCACGGCGCCGCCTACCTGGCCTGGCCCGTCGCCATCCTGCACGGCCTGACCGCGGGCAGGCCGCCCGCGGGGTGGGTGGCCTGGTCCTACGTCGTCTGCCTGGCGGCGGTGCTGTCGGCGTTGCTGGTCAGGGCGGTCGCGACGCTTCGCAGGCCGCCTGCCGTACCGGAGGTCGTGGAGGAGCCCGTGGTGATCGGAGAGCTGGTCAGCCTCGACGACCTGCGCAGAAGGAGGGCGGGATGATTCCGCATCGGGTGCCGCGCGTACTGCGGCTCGCGCCCGCCAGGCTCACGGCGGGGCTCGACCACTGCAGGCGCCTCGACCTGCCTGCCCACAGGGCGCTGCACGGCGAGCCCGCGCGCAGGGAGCTGGACGAGCTGATCGAACTGGCCGAGGAGGTGGATCTGCGAGGCCGCGGCGGGGCCGCGTTCCCTTTCGCGCGCAAGCTGAGGGCGGTGGCCCCAGGAGAGCGGGTGGTGCTGGTCAACGCCGTGGAGGGCGAGCCGGCCAGCGCCAAGGACGAGATGCTGCTGGTCCGCACCCCTCATCTCGTGCTGGACGGCGCGCTGCTGGCCGCCGAGGCGCTGCGGGCCCGCGAGGTGATCGTCGCGACCGCCGAAGGGGAGGTTTCGCAGGCCTCCATGGCCGCCGCGCTGGAGGAGCGGCGCGCCGCGACCGTCTCGGGAGCCGCCGAACGGTACGGCGGGCGGATGCGCGTCGTCGGCCTGCCCGAGCGCTTCATCACCGGCGAGGGCGGCGCGCTCGTGCGAGGGGTGAACGGCCTGGAGGCCGTCCCCGCCGGACGCAGGCGCAGGGCGGCGGAGGAGGGCGTCGGCGGGCTGCCCACACTGCTGTCGAACGCCGAGACCTTCGCCCAGCTGGCCGTCCTCGCCGAGCTTGGCCCCGTGGGCTACGCCGAGGTGGGCACCGCCCGCGAGCCCGGCACCGTCCTGCTCACCGTGGGCGGCGAGGCCGTGGTGGAGGTGATGGCGGGCGTGCCGCTGGCCACCGTGCTGGAGGAGTGCGGGCTGGAGCCCGGCGAAGGCGTGCTGGTCGGCGGCTACCACGGGGCCTGGCTGGGCGCGGAGGCCGCGGCGACGGCCGTCGTCTCCCGCGAGGGGATGCGGCTGGCCGGAGGCGTTCTCGGCGCGGGGATCGTGGCGCCCCTCCCCTCGACGACCTGCCCTCTCGGCGAGGTCGCCAGGGTCGCCGCCTACCTCGCCGCGCAGTCCTCAGGGCAGTGCGGCCCCTGCCGTCTCGGACTTCCCGAGGTGGCCAGGACGCTGTGCGCGCTGACCGAGGGCTCGGGCAACGCCGATGACGTACGGCGGGCCGTACGGTCCGTGGAACGCAGGGGCGCCTGCTTCCACCCCGACGGGACGGCGAGGTTCGTGCTGTCGGCCATGGACGCCTTCGCCGGCGACCTGGCCGTCCACGAGCGGCGTGGCTCGTGCGGGCGTCCGATCAGGGGCGCGCTTCCCCTGCCCGAGCCGCAGGAGGAGCCGCGCTACCAGCTCGACGTCGACTGGACCCGCTGCCAGGGCCACGGTCTGTGCGCGCACCTGCTGCCCGAGTTCGTGGACCTGGACGAGCACGGCTACCCGTCCTTCCGCGAGGTGCCCGCCTGGATGGCGAGGGACGCGCGCCGCGCGGTCGAGATGTGCCCGGCGCTCGCGCTGCGCCTGGCGTCGAGCGGGTGACCGGAATGTGACCAACCAGGCGGTCCCTTCGCGCGTCTCACCCTTCGGTTTCACGATGTGAGGGAGTCACCATGGATCGCCGCAGCTTCCTGCTCACCGCCGCGCTGAGCGGGTTCGGCGGATCGACGGCTCCCGACTGGGCGGCGCTCGGCCGAGGTCTCGACGGCAGGCTCGTACGGCCTGGCCAGGCCGGGTACGACGCCGCCCGCCGTCTCTACAACCCGACCTTCGACCCGATCAGGCCACGCGGCGTCGCCTACTGCGCCACCCCGCAGGACGTGGCGGAGTGCCTGGCCTTCGCCCGCGGCGAGCGCGTCCCCGTGACCTCCCGCTCGGGCGGCCACTCCTACGCCGGCTGGTCCACGGGCTCGGGCCTGGTCGTCGACGTGTCGCGGATGAACACCGTGACCTACCGCGCGGGCAGGGCCACCGTCGGCGCGGGCGCCAAGCTGATCGACGTCTACGACAAGCTGATCGCCAACGGCGTCAGCGTCCCCGCCGGCACCTGCCCCACGGTGGGGATCGCCGGCCTCACCCTCGGCGGCGGGCTCGGCGTGGTGTCCAGGAAGTACGGCCTGACCTGCGACGCCCTGGAGTCCGTGCGCATCGTCACCGCCGACGGTCGGGTGCTGACCTGTGACGCGTCCAACCACAGCGACCTGTTCTGGGCCTGCAGGGGCGGGGGCGGCGGCAACTTCGGCGTCGCGCTCTCCTTCACCTTCCGCACCCATCCGGCCAGGGACGTCACGGTCTTCTTCCTGCACTGGCCGTGGTCCAGGGCGGCCTCGGTGGTGAGGGCGTGGCAGGCGTGGGCGCCGTCCGCGCCCGACGCCCTGTGGGCCAACCTCCACCTCACGCGCAGCGCGGGCGGCCTCGACGTGCAGGTCGGCGGCCTCTACCTGGGCGGCAGGACGGCCTGCGCCAAGCTGCTCGACGCGCTGGTGAAGGCCGCGGGCGCTCCGTCGTCGAGATACACCGCGGAGCGCTCACACCGCGCCGCCATGATGATCATGGCGGGCTGCTCGGGCAGGACGGTGGCGCAGTGCCGCAGGATGCCGCGCGAGGCCTTCGTCGCCTCCTCGCACCTCGGCTACGCGAAGATGACGGGCGCGGCGGTCAAGGAGCTGGTGGCCAGGGTCGCCCGTCCTGGTGGCCACGCGGTGCTGCTCGACGCGATGGGCGGGGCGATCAGCCGCGTACGGCCCGACGCCACCGCCTTCCCCCACCGGCAGGCGCTGTTCAGCGTGCAGTACTACGCCGACGGGGCCGACAGGAGCTGGCTCAGGGGTGTGCGCGGGGCGATGGAGCCGCATCTCGGGGAGCACGCGTACGTGAACTACATCGACCCCGACATCGCGCGGTGGCGTGAGGCCTACTACGGCGCCAACGCGGCCAGGCTGTCGGCGGTGAAGGCCGCCTACGACCCAGGACGGCTGTTCCGGCTGCCGCAGGGGGTGTGAAAAACGCGTCGCGGGCGGCGACGCCGAACAGAAACAATGGACGGCATGCGCCATTTGCCGCTCTTCGACCTGTCGATCCACACGCCCCGCCTGGAGCTGCGCCTGCCGAGCCTCGCGCAGCTCGACGAGCTGGGAGACAGGGCCGCCGAGGGCATCCACGAGGAGGGCTTCATGCCGTTCCTCTTCCCGTGGTCGGATGTGCCGCCCGCCGAGCGCGCCCGCCGCGCGATCCGGTACCACTTCCGCCAGTGGGGCGAATGGACACCCGAGTCGTGGTCGGCGGAGTTCGCGGTGCTGCTCGACGGCGAGGTGGTCGGCGTCCAGGGCGTCTTCGCCAAGGACTTCGGCATCACCCGTGAGGTGAACACCGGTTCGTGGATCGGCAGGCGCTTCCAGGGCCAGGGCATCGGCACCGAGATGCGCAGGGCGGTGCTGCACTTCGCCTTCGAGGGGCTCGGCGCCGAGCAGGCCGTCACCTCGGCGTTCGAGGACAACGCGGCTTCGCTGGGGGTGACAGGGAAGCTGGGTTACAGGGAGGACGGCATCGAGATCCGCAACCGGATGGGCACGCGGGCGGCGATCCGCCGCTTCCGGCTGGACCGTGCCGACTTCTCCCCCGCGCCCGACGTCGAGATCCGCGGCCTCGACGCCTGCCTCCCCCTCTTCATCGCTCCCACGACCTGACCCCGACGGTCACCCACCCCGCCGCGCCTTCGGGAGGCCCCTCCTCGGGTCTCCTCAGAACGCCCGGCCACCCCACGGCATCGTTCGGAGGACGCCCGCCGTCACCTGCGGAAACCTCCTCCGAGTAACGCTCGTCAGCGTCTCGGAGGAGGCTCGTCGGCGGCCTTCGCGGAGGGGCTAGGGGCGGAAGTGGTCGAGGACCTCAGGGTTGGCCATCGCGTCCCGGTTGGCCGCCTGCTCGACAGGTGTGCCGAGGAGGATCTTCCGCACCGGCACCTCCAGCTTCTTGCCCGACAACGTCCGAGGGATCCCCGGCACCGCGATGATCTCGTTCGGCACGTGCCTGGGCGACAGCTCCTCCCTCAGCGCCGCCTTCAGCCGTCCCTCCAGCTCAGGGGTGACCTCCCCGTCCACGAGCGTGACGTACAGCAGCAGCCGCCCCTCCTGCCCGAGCTGGCCCGTGTCGATCACCAGGCTGTCGGCGATCTCGGGGAAGCGCTCCACGACCCGGTAGAACTCGCTGGTGCCCATCCGCACGCCGCCGCGGTTCAGCGTCGAGTCGGAGCGGCCGTAGATCACGCAGCTGCCGTCCTCGGAGATCTTGATCCAGTCGCCGTGCCGCCACACCCCCTGGTACACGTCGAAGTAGCTGTCGCGGTACCGGTCGCCGGAGGGGTCGTTCCAGAACATCACCGGCATGGACGGCATCGGCTGGGTCAGCACCAGCTCACCCACCTCCCCGATCACCGGCTTGCCCGAGGGGTCGAAGGCCTCCACCCGCGCGCCGAGGGACCTGCACGGGATGACCCCGGCGCGGATCGGGTGCAGCGGCGTGGCTCCGACGAAGCCCGTGCACACGTCGGTCCCGCCGGAGAACGATCCGACGGGCACGCCCGGCAGCGCCTCGGCCAGCCACGCGAACCCCTCGGGCGGCAGCGGCGAGCCCGTCGACCCGACCCCCTTCAGCGAGGACAGCCCCGTGGGCCGCGTGCCCGCCTTCATGCACGAGACGATGTACGGCGCGCCCGTCCCGAAGTACGTCACGCCCTCGTCCGCCGCGATGCTCCACAGGTCCGTGGGCGCCCCGTCGTAGAGCACGACCGTGGAGCCCACCAGCAGCCCGCCGACGAGGTAGTTCCACATCATCCAGCCCGTGGTGGTGTACCAGAAGAACACATCTCCCTCGCCCAGGTCCTGGTGGAAGGAGAGCGACTTGAGGTGTTCGAGCACCACTCCGCCGTGGCCGTGGACGATCGGCTTGGGCAGTCCTGTGGTCCCGCTGGAGTAGAGGATCCACAGCGGATGGCCGAAGGGCACCCGCTCGAACTCCAGCGGCCCCTCCTCCGCGCGCAGCCCCTCCCAGCCGATCACCTCGCCGTGCGGCAGCGCCGCGACGTGCGTGGAGGCCGGTTCGGCCTGCTGGGGCGGCAGGCCCTCCTCGGCTGCGACGAGGTAGGGGATCCACACCGTGGCGCGCAGCGAGGGCAGCGCGGCGGCGATGTCGCGCACGGCCTCCGACCTGTCGAAGCTCTTGCCGCCATAGCGGTAGCCGTCCACCGCGATCAGCACCTTCGGCTCGATCTGCGTGAAACGGTCCACGATGCTGGGCACTCCGAAATCAGGAGAACCGGCTGACCAGATCGCGCCCAGCGAGGCGGTCGCGAGGAAGGCGATGAGCGCCTCAGGGATGTTCGGCAGGTAGCCCGCCACCCTGTCGCCCCTGCGCACCCCCAGCTTGACCAGGCCGGTCCTGACCCGCGCGACCTCGGCGCGGAGCTCGGGCATGCTGATGACGCGGCGCGGTCCCCCCTCCGAGTGGAAGATCACCGCGGGGCCGTCGGCGCGGCGCAGCGCGTTCTCCGCGTAATTCAGTGAGCTGCCTGTGAACCATTCGACGCCGGGCATCGTCCCAGTCATGACGGGCCCGTCACCACGCTCACCGACCACGCCGAAGTAGTCCCACACAGACGTCCAGAACGCCGCGGGGTCCTCGACGGACCACTGCCACGCGTCCTGGTAGTCGGCACGCCCCACGCTCGCGAGATAGCGGGTGATCTTGGCGTTCGCCACCACGGAAGGGGTCGGCTCCCACAGCAGTTCACCTTCAGCAACCATGTGTCCCATCCTGTCGCCGCCCGAACCGAAAGTCATCATCGCCGCCCACACAACCCCCTACCCGCGTAGGTGGTCCACAGCCATACGGGCGGCGGTCCCGATCACCGCGTCGGCGCGCGGCTGGTTGAGCGCCGGGCTGAAGGCGCGGGTGAAGACCGCCACCGCGTAACGCCCGCCGTCGGGGTACTCCACCACGCCCGCCTCGGCGCGCAGCGTCGGCAGCGTGCCGGTCTTGCCGCTGACCGCGACGTCGTCGTAGGGGAAGCCCGACGACAGCCGGTGCGGCCACACCTGCAGGCCGAGCAGCCGGCGCATCCACGCGCACTGCTCGGGCGAGGCCGCCTCATCGCGCCAGATGAGACCGAGCAGCGCGGTCGTCTCGCGTGGCGTGCTCCTGTTGCTCTGCGCCGGGTCGAGCGCCCGCAGCTTCGCCAGGATCTCGGGATCGACCACGGGCCACTCCTCGCCCGAGTCCTCCCTGACCGTGGCGAGCAGTCCCGCGCAGTTGTGGACCACCCTCGTCGCGGACAGGCCGAACCCGTCGAGCATCGCGTTGACCCGCTCCAGGCCGACCCTGCCCGCGAGGACGTCGGCCGAGGCGTTGTCGCTCACCGCGATCATCAGGTACGCCATGTCGCGCAGCGACATCGTGACGTCGTCCAGCATCGCGCCCATGCCCAGGTCCCCGGGGAGCCGCTCCTTGACGGTCACGCGCTCGCGAGGATCGAGCTCACCCGCGTCGGCCAGCCTGGCGAAGGCCGCCAGCAGCGGGAGCTTGAACACCGACGCCGTCGGCACCGGCTCGTCGGCCAGGTGCGACACCTCCGCTCCGCTGTCGAGGTCGACGGCGTGCAGCGAGCCCACCACCCCGGCCCGTCTGAAGACCTCCTCGAGGTTCATGCCAGGAAGCCCATCGCCGGACGCCGCCTGACCTGCCGCACGGGCGCGGCGCCCTCGTCGGTCATCCCGGCACTCTCCTTCAACGTCCGTACGGCTGTCGCCGCGAAAGCCGCCACCTCCGGCGTCTCGACCCGCCACGCCGTCGACACGCGCCAGGCCAGCGGCGAGCCGAGCAGCGGACGCCAGACCACGCCGGGAAGCGACACCTCGGAGCCGAACGCGACGGCCGAACCCGCGAGCACCAGCCCGAGCCCGATCCCATGATGCACCTCGACGGGGACGAAGCCGTTCCTGCGGCAGTCCGACAGCGTCTCGGCGTGCGCGCCCGGCTCGCCCTCCTGCGGGAACAGCAGCAGCTCACGCCCCGCCAGGTCCTGCAGGTGCACGCTGGAGCCCTCGGTCAGCGGGTCGGTCTCGGCGAGGAGCACGCCGGGGGTCTGCACGAGCACCTGGCCGAAGCGCAGGCCGGGAGCGGTGACGGGGTGGCGGACCACGCCGACGTCGATCAGGCCCTCGCTGAGGGCGCCCACCTGGTCGGCCGTCCACATCTCGGCCGGGGCCAGCCTGAGCCCCTGGCTCTCCTCCCTGAAGCGGGCCACGAGGGCGGCGATGGCCGTGGCACCGAGGTCGGGAGGCAGCGCCACCTTGAGGGTGCGGGCCTCGCCGTGCCGTACGAGCTCGCGGAGTCTTTCGACGCGGGCCACGACCTCGCGCGCCTCGGGCAGCAGCAGCCGGCCCGCCTCGGTGAGCCGCACCTGCCTGGCGGAGCGGTCGAAGAGCCTGGCGCCCAGCTCCTCCTCCAGGCGTTTGATGCGCTGGCTGAGCGGGGGCTGGGCCATGCCGAGGCGGATGGCCGCGTTGCCGAAGTGCCTTTCCTCGGCCACCACCGTGAAGTAGTAGAGGTGCCGGACCAGGTCCATGGCCAGGAACTATATCCGGTTCCATATCGAATGAGGTCCGATATCCGTATTGGACAGCCTCGCGGCCGGTCTGGTCTGCTCGCCGCATGCACGAACTCAGCAAGCTCAGGCCGGAGCGCAGGCGCAGGAAAAAGTGGCCGCTGGTCACCGCGGGGCTCCTGGTGCCCGCCCTCGTCGCGGGCGGCGTGATCTGGGTGACGCGCACCTCGGGTTCGCCGGAGGCGACCGCCGAGGCGTTCCTGTCGGCCTGGTCCCGTCAGGACTACGCGGTGATGAAGGGGCTCGTCAACGAAGCTCCCGCCGACTTCACCGCCGCCTACCAGCGCTTCGCCAAGGAGCTCCGCCTCACCGCCGCCTCCTTCGAGGCAGGCGAGCCCCGGCAGGAGAACGAGGAGGGCAGGATCGTCCCCTTCACCGCCCGGTTGCGCGGCGCCGTCGACTGGACCTACGAGGGGCGCCTCGCCGTCGGCGAATGGGACGGCACGTGGAAGGTCGCCTGGTCGACGACGGCCATCCATCCGAAGCTCGGCCACAAGGCCGCCTTCAAGGTCGTCACCTCCGAGCCCGAGACGGCCCCCATCACCGCGGCCGACGGCACCCGCATCGACGGCTCCGACGCCCCCGGCTCGGTCCAGCAGCTGGTCGAAGGGCTGAAGGAGACCTACAAGGACCGCGTCACCGGCAGCTCGTCCACCAAGCTCAACCTCTACAAGGGCGACACGTTCGTCGAGACCGTGGCCGAGAAGGGCGCGACCAAGGGCAAGCCGCTCGAGACCAGCATCGACCTGCGCGTCCACAGGGCCGGGGCCGACGCGCTGGAGAACGTCTCCAAGCCCGCCTCGCTGGTGGCGATACGCCCCTCGACCGGCGAGATCCTGGCCGTGGCCAACAAGCCCGGCGGCTTCAACCGCGCCCTGCTGGGGAAGTATCCGCCCGGCTCGACCTTCAAGGTCGTCACCGCCTCCGCCCTGGTCGCCGACGGCCTCCAACCCGACAAGACCGTGCGGTGCCCGGCCGAGCAGAACATCGGCGGCTTCCCCTTCCACAACGCCGGCTTCCGCGACTTCGGCACGCTGCCCTTCAGGGACGCCTTCGCCCACTCGTGCAACACCACCTTCGGCGCGATGGCGGTGTCGTCGCTGCAGGGCGGACGGCTCGGCGAGGTCGCGGCCAGCTTCGGCTTCGGCGCCCCGATCATGCCGGGGGTGCCCGCCGTACGGGCCGAGTTCCCCGCGCCCAGGGACGACACCGATCTCGCCTCGGCCTCCATCGGGCAGGGGCCGCGTGCTGGCCAGCCCGCTCAGCATGGCCGCCGTGGCCGCCGCCATCGGCAACGGCACCTGGCGCCCGCCCAGGCTCGTCGCCGCCGACCTGGTTCCCAAGGGCGGCTCGGCTCCGCGCAAGCTGGAACCGTCCGTGGTCGGCGCGCTGCGCACCCTCATGCCCGCGGTGATCAGCGAGGGCACCGCTCATGCCGTACGGTTCCCCGCGGGGTCGGCGGGCAAGACCGGCACGGCCGAGTACGGCTCGGGCAAGGAACCGCCCGCGCACTCGTGGTTCATCGGCTACCAGGGCGACCTGGCCTTCGCGGTGGTCGTGGAGGGCGCGGGAGCCGGCTCGGCGGTCGCCGCCCCCGTGTCCGCCCGCTTCCTCCAGAACCTGAGCTGACGACCACCGCCAGGCGCGCAGCAACAGCCACACGATCGGCGCCTCGCGGCCCCTGAGGGGCCTCGCCCTACCGCACCTCACCGCCGGATCGTGCTCTTGACCGTATTCCACAAGACGCGGTTGCGAGAGGATCGTGAAGTGGAACGAGCTCGACGAGCCATGCGTCGGTGTGTCGAGATGGCGCACACCATCGACGAGGAAGAAGAAGCGCGATGAGCGAGCAGGGAAGCTGGCAGGAGCTCAGGGATCGCCGGATGAGCGAGCCGGGTGCGGCTGAGGCCTACGAAGCCACACGTCTCGCTTATGAACTGGGTGATGCGCGAGGGACGCGGCTGGAGCCAGAATGATCTGGCCCGCGAGGCAGCCGTGACCCACTCGGCAGTGGCGCGGTTCGAGGCGGGTGGGACCATCCCGACCCTGCCGGTGCTCGAGCGCCTGGCGCGCGCCTTGGATGCGCAGGGCCCCACTGTGAGGCCCTTTTCCGGCGGCTAGCCGGCCTTGCGGTCGACAGGAGAGGTGAGGCCGGCGACCGCGGCCACGACCTCCGAGGCGTTCGACAGGTCGGGCAGCACGACGTCCGCCCCTGCCTCGCGCAGCTCCGCCGCCGTCGAGCGGCCCGACGCGACGGCCACCATCGCCGCGCCGCCGATGCGCGCCGCCTGCACGTCGCGGGTGGAGTCGCCGATCAGCACGGTGTTGGCCGCCGTGAAAGGCGTGCCGTGGCGCTGCTTGGCCCTGCCCTGGGCCACCTGCAGCAGCGTCGCCTTCGGGTAGACCTCCTCGCCGTAGCCGCCCAGGTCGAAGTCGACGTGTTTGTCCAGGCCGAACGCCTGGAGCTTGTGCACGGCGTTGCTCTTGATCGTGCCCGTGAGCACCGACTGGACGACGCCGTCGAGCCTCGAGACCGCCTTCAGCGCCTCCTTGGCACCGGGGAGCATGCGCCCCTCCTTGGCCAGTCGCTTGCGCCTGTCGGCGAAGGCGACGGCCAGTGCGGCGAGGAAGCGCGGCAGGTGGTCGTCCTCGGCGGGGATCCCGTTGACGGCGAGCGTCTCGAAGACGATCTCGGAGTCGGGACGGCCCATGGCGGGGGCCAGTTTGACCAGCGGCCGCCCCGTGACCCGTCGGAAGGCCTCGGCGTAGGCGTCCCTGGTGACGATCGCGACGTCGACCAGTGTCAGGTCGACGTTCCAGAGCACGAGACGGTTGATGGCGTCCTCCCTCGGAAGTACGCCGCCAGAGTACGGCCAGCCGGCGCGATGCATAAGCCGGCGGGGCGATTTAGGCATGGTCGAGCGCTGCGGCCAGCGTGTCGACGACCGGCCAGCCCGTCGCCTCCAGCGCCTCGCGCGGCGTCATCCCGCCCGTGTAGAGCACGGCCCTCGCGCCCACGTAGGCGGCCGCCATCCCGTCGTCCACGCTGTCGCCGATCACCAGGACCTGCGAGGGCTCGACGCTGAGCGCCGCGATGTGCGTGGCCATGTGCTCGGCCTTCTCACCGCCGGTCGTGCCGGTCAGCCCGTCGACCCTGGTGAAGTGGCCGTCGATGCCGAAGGAGGTGATCGTCGGGACCAGGTGGTCGTGCGGGGCCATCGAGCACAGCGACTGGGTGCCCGTCCAGCCCCTGAGGGAGGCCTCGGCGTCGGCCGCGAGACCGCAGGCCGCCATGAGCTGGAAGTAGCTGGTGTGGAAGCCCCTGTCGAGCTCCTCCCACTCGCCCTCCATCAGCGCCCGCCCGAGCATGCGCTCGTAGGCCAGCCAGATCGGGCGCGTGTAGACGGCCCTGAACCCGTCGGCGGTCAGCCCCGGCAGGCCGTAGGGCTTGAACACCTCGTTCGTGGCGCCCACCACGGCGTCGATGTCGTGAAAGAGAGTTCCGTTCCAGTCCCACACGATGTGCTGCGTCATGCCGTCCATTCTCCGGTCTGCAGGAGAGTGAGCGGTTCACGCTCAGCCGAGGAGGTCGGGGATCTCCTGGGTGGCGTACCACATCAGCTCGTGCGCCTCGGCGCCGTCGACGGTGAACCTGGCGTCGTCGTCACCGCCGTCGGAGGCGGGCAGCGCGGCGATGGCGGCCTCGATGTCGCCGGCCGCGCCGTCGTCGTCGATGTGGACGGCGGCGACCTTGGCCATGGGCACCGACTCCGCCAGCCGTACCCTCGCCCTCTCCTCCAGGTCGGTGCCCATGGAGAGGGCGCCGTCGGGCACCTCGACGGCCACGACCACCCGCCGGGGGGCGGCGGCGACGCCGTCGGCCCTGTCGGCGGCGAGCATGCGCAGCGAGGCGCGGGCCGCCTCCGTGAGGGCGACGTACTCCAGCTCCTCGGTGTCGCCGGAGGCGTACCACTCTGTCAGCGCGGGGGTCACCGCGTAGCCGGTCAGCGGGGCCGGGCCGAGCTCACCCTCGGCCGCGGCGCGGGCCAGCGCGGGAAGGGTGCTCGGCAGGTATACGCGCATCGGAAACCTTTCACGACGTTCAGGGGACCCATCATCGCAGGGGGACGCCCAGCAGCGTCTCCAGCTCGGCGATGGTCGTGTCAGGGTCGATGTGGTGGATGCCGATGATCCCCAGCGAGCGGGCCGCGGCGATGTTGATCTCGATGTCGTCGATGAAGACGCACTCGGGAGCGGTCAGCCCGATGAGGCCGAGGGCGTGCTGGAAGATGCGCGGCTCGGGCTTGCGCATGCCGATCTCACCCGAGATGACGACGGCGTCGAAGATCTCGTCCCAGCCGTCGCGCGGGTACTCGTTGGCCCACGAGTTGGAGAGCAGACAGATCCTGACACCTGCCGTGCGGGCCTTGAGCAGCATGTCGTACATGGCGTCGACGCGCTGGAAGCCGAGGAACATCCGGGTGAGCAGGCCGTCCGCGAGGGGCGGCGTGCCGTCGACCGTGCGCAGCCTGGCGGCCAGCTCGCGCTCGAACTCCACAGCGGTGATCTCGCCGCGTTCGAGGGCGTGGACGGCGCTCTCCTGGCGGAGCAGCTCGCGCATGACCGTGCGGTAGTGCTCGCCGTCGAGACGGTCGGACTCGATCCAGGTGGCGACGGCCTCGGACATGCTCGTGGTGAGCACGCCGCCCCAGTCGATCAGGACTCCCTTGACCATGGGGTGCAGCCTATATCCCCTAAATGGAGCCGGTCATTTCGCTCGATAGGGTGATTTTCCCTCCAAGGCGACGAAGGGACACGAGTGTCGGACGAGTTCACCGCGCCAGGCCTTGAGCTGTTCCACCTTCCCCCTCTCTTCCCCGACGGACCGGCATGGCTGACCAAGCCCGTGCTGATCGCCATCCTGTCCGCGCTGCTGATCACCGCCTTCTTCTGGTCCGCCTTCGCCAGCCCGAAGCTCGTGCCCAGGGGCATGCAGAACCTCGGCGAGCTCGGCTACACGTTCGTCCGCGACCAGATCGGGAAGCCGTTCCTCGGCAGGCACACCGACCGCTGGATGGGGCTGCTCCTCACTGTCTTCTTCACCGCCCTGGTGTGGAACGTGATGGGCGTCGTCCCGCTGATCCAGTATCCGATCGCGGCCAACATCGCCTTCCCCATGGTGCTGGCCCTCACCGTCTACATCCTGAAGATCCATCAGGGCGTCAAGCACCACGGCTGGTCCAGGTTCCTCGGTGGGTTGCTGTTTCCCGAGGGGCTCCCGAAGTGGGCACTCGGCATCTACGTCCCGCTGGTGTTCGCCGAGTACTTCCTGAACTCGCTGTTCACGCACTTCGTCCGGTTGTTCGCGAACATGTTCGCCGGGCACCTGATCCTGGCCTTCTTCAGCTCGGTCGGCTTCTGGTTCCTGTTCGAGCACCTCACCCCGCTCGGATCGATCGTCGGGATCGTCGGCGTGGTCATGACGGTGCTGATGACCGGCTTCGAGCTGTTCATCATGTTCCTGCAGGCGTTCCTGTTCACGCTGCTTGCCGCGATGTTCATCGGCGACGCCATCGAGGGCACGCACTGACCCGGCGGTGATCTCCGCGACCCTCGGGGACTGCGACTAGCGGGCCGCTCTCTCGATCCTGTCCGCCAGCCTGCGGTGCTCGGCCGAGCGGAGCACCTTGGCCGCCTGGGCCGCCGAGGCGACGGGGGCCGCCTTGAGGAAGCCGCGCTTGTGCCGGAGTTCGAGGAGCCTGGTCACCGACTCGTCGAGACGCTGCTGGGAGATGCGGCCCGACTTCACCGCCGCCAGCACCGCGCCGTAGGCCTTGGGCAGGCTCGGCGGCATGAGCAGCAGGTCGGCGCCCGCCAGCACGGCGCGCACGGCGACCTCGCCGTCGTTGTACTTCTTGCGCACGCCCTCCATGTTGAGCGCGTCGGTGGAGACGACGCCGTCGAAGCCGAGCTTGTCGCGCAGCAGCCCGGTCAGGATGGGCTTGGACAGCGTGGCGGGGTCGCCCGAGGGGTCGAGCTTGGGCATGACGATGTGCGCGCTCATGACCGCGTCCACGTCGGCGCCGATCGCGGCCTTGAACGGCGGCGCGTCGAGCGAGGCCCACTGGGCGCGGGTGTGCTTGATGACCGGCAGGCCCGTGTGGCTGTCGGTCCTGGTGTCGCCGTGGCCGGGGAAGTGCTTGGCCGTGGCGGCGACGCCGGCGTCGTGGAAGCCCTTGACCGAGGCGGCGACCATCTGGGCGACGCGCGCCGGGTCGTCGCCGAAGGCGCGCTTGCCGATGACCGGGTTCTTCGGGTCGATGTTGACGTCCGCCACGGGGGCGAAGTCGAGGTTGACACCGAGCGCCTTCAGCTCGGCCCCCGTGGCCTTCGCCGCTTCGCGGGCCAGGCCCGTGTTGCGCGTGGCGCCGACGACCGAGGCCCCCGGCAGGTCGGTGACCAGCGCGGACATCCGGGAGACCAGGCCGTTCTCCTGGTCGGTGCCGATCAGGAGCGGCACGCGCTTCGAGGCCTTCTGCATGCCGTTGGTCAGCGAGACGACCTGGGAGACGCTCTTGATGTTGCCGGGGAAGAGGATCACGCCGCCGAGGTGGTACTTGGCGATCACCTTGGCGGGGGTGCTCGCGCCGAACGAGGTCTGGTTGCCCTCGGCGGCGCTGTCGGCGGAGGTGCCGTTGAGCACGGGCATGAACAGCTGGCCGACCTTCTCCTCGACGCTCATCGCCGCCAGCGCCCGCCGTACGGTGTCGGGCCTGCTCCCGGCCTGCGCGGGCGTGGGTGACGCGGGCGCGGAGGAGGCGGGAGGGGTGGACGCGACGGCTGGAGGAGCCACCGAGCCGGCGGCCCCCGCGCTGCCCGACGCGCCTCCGCACGCCGCCAGGGTGGCCGTCGCGATCATCAGGACGCCTGCGCTGCGGATGCCTCGAACCATGTGTCCAAACTATCGGCCGCGTGCGGGTGTTGAGGCCGACTCGTCATTCGCCGGCTACAGGCCGAGCGCCGCCAGCCGCGGAAGGGCCGCGCGGGCCGCCGCCCTCGCCCCCGCCGCCGTGCTCTGCGCCCTGGCGGCCTCGGCCGCGGCGCGGCACTGCGCCAGCGTGTGCCCGGCCAGCCCCGCCCGTACGGCAGGCAGCGAGGGAGCGCTCATCGACAGCGTCGCCACGCCCAGCCCCACCAGCACGCACGCCAGCACGGGATCGGCCGCCGCCTCGCCGCACACCCCGCACGGCCTGCCGTGCTCGCCCACGGCCAGGGCGATCAGGTCGAGCAGGGCGGGCTGCCACGCGTCCTGCAGCGCGCTCAGCGCCCCCACCTGGCGGTCGGCCGCGAACGTGTACTGCGCGAGGTCGTTGGTCCCGATCGAGAAGAAGTCCACGGCCGCCGCCAGATCCCCGGCCCTGAGCGCCGCGGCCGGCACCTCGATCATCACTCCCGCCGAGGTCAGCCCTCTGGCCCTGCACGCCTCGGTGAACCAGGTCGCCTCCTCCACCGTGGCCACCATGGGCGCCATCACCTGCAACCGGGCCGGCAGCCCCTCGGCCGCCCTGGCCAGCGCGTCGAGCTGCTCGGCCATGACCTCGGGATGCACCCTGAACATCCGCAGCCCCCGCTCGCCGAGCGCGGGGTTCGGCTCCTCGCCCTGGGCCGGCAGGAAGGCCAGCGGCTTGTCGGCGCCCGCGTCGAGCGTGCGGACCACGACCTTTCCTCCGGGGAAGGCCTCCAGCACGGCCCGGTAGGCCGTCTCCTGCTCGGCCCCCGTGGGCGGCTGCTTCCTGTCCAGGAAGAGGAACTCCGTGCGGTATAGCCCGACGCCTTCGGCGCCGTTGGCCAGCGCCGCCTTCACCTCGCCAGGCCCGCCGAGGTTGACCAGCAGCGGGACGGCGTGCCCGTCGGAGGTCCCGCCAGGACCTGTCGCGGCCCTGAGCGCCTGCTCCCTGGCCTCGGAGCGCCGCCTGGCCGCGGCCACCTCGCGCTCGCCGGGCTCGACGGTGACCGTGCCCGCGGCTCCGTCCACGAGCACGCGGACACCTGGCGTCAGTCCTGTGGCGCCGCGGGCGGCCACCACCGCGGGCACGCCCATCGCTCGCGCCAGGATCGCGGTGTGACTGGTAGGGCCGCCCTCCTCCGTCACGAACGCGGCCACGACGTCCTTGGACAGCAGCGCCGTGTCGGCGGGCGCCAGGTCCCTGGCCACCAGCACGTACGGCTCGGCCGCCACGTCGGGCACCCCCGGCATCGTCCGGCCTGTCAGCACGGCGACCGTGCGGTCCCTGATGTCGTCGAGGTCGGCCGCCCGCTCGCCCAGGTAGCCGCCCGCCGAGGTCAGCAGGTCGCGGTAGGTCCCGAACGAGTCGTAGACGGCCCTCTCCGCGGCCGTGCCCCTGTCGATCAACGCGTCGACCCCCACGGCCAGGCCGGGGTCGCGGGCCATCAGCGCCTGGGCGGCGAGCACGTCCTTCGCCTCGCCGCCGGCCCTGACGCCGCGCGCCTCCAGGTCGGCCGCGACCTTCTCCAGCGCGGCGTGCGCCCGCGCCTTCTCCTCCTCCGCCTCGCCCACGTAGGTGGCGCCCTCGGGGGGTTCGGGCACCGAGGCGGTCAGCACGTAGACGGGGCCGTGCCCGATGCCCGGGCTGACCCCCACCCCCGCGACGATCATGGCGCCGATGCGATCGCGGCCAGCTCGTCGAGCAACTCCTCCGCGCCATCTCCCTCGGCCCTGATCACGATCGTCTCGCCCTGGCGCACGTCGAGCCCCATCACCATGAGGATGCTCTTGGCGTTGACGGGCTGGCCGCCCTGCCTGGCCACGGTGACGTCGATGTCGGCCTTCGCCGCCGCCTGCACGAACGTCGCCGCGGGTCGGGCGTGCAGGCCGACCTCCGCCTCGACGGTCACCTTGCGCTCGGCCATCGGGGATCCTCCTTGCTGTGCCGGTCCAGACCAGCTGGACTCACGAAAAGGGCGGCCAGCCGACCGCGGTCAGGTCAGCGACCACGAGATCGGCGTCGGCCAGGTCCTCGCCGGCGTGGGTGGTGGCCACTCCCACGCACTTCATACCCGCCGCTTTCGCCGCGGATATCCCCGCCACCGAGTCCTCGAAGACTACGCAATCATCCGGATCCACCCTCAGCCGGGCGGCGGCCAGCAGGAAGCCGGCCGGGTCGGGCTTGCCGACCTCGACGTCCTCGGCCGTCACGAGCACCTCGAACAGGCTCCTGACCCCGACCTGGTCGAGCCGCGTCTCGGCCCAGTCACGCCGGGCGGAGGTCACCAGGCCGATGCGCGAGCCGTACGCGGCGACCTTGCGGACCAGCTCGGCGGCGCCGGGGACGGGGGCGACGTCGGGCAGCCCCGGGTGGTCGTCGTAGCTGAAGACCTCGGCGATCAGCTGCTCCACGTCGTGGTCGGGGAAGATCTCGGGGAGCACGTCCCTGCCCCTGCGCCCCATGAAGATGGCCACGTCGTGATCGAGCTGGTGGTTGTCGAGCAGCATCTGCCAGATCATCCTGTTGCGCCGCTCGGTGTCGATCAGCGTGCCGTCGAGGTCGAAGAGCGCCACGGCACGGACTCTGCCCCGCTCGCTGTCTACGCCCATCGGAAGAGCTCGTCCCCCACGTGGACGGGGCCGTGGGCGACCTCGGTCACCGACTCCGCCCTGGCGTCGAGCGCCACCACGGGGCAGACGGGCGAGCGCCCGCCCGCCTCTATCACGGCGGGATCCCACGCCACGACGGGCTGGCCCGCGCTGACCCTGTCGCCCTCGGTCGCCAGCAGCCTGAAGCCCTCCCCCTTGAGCTGCACCGTGTCGATCCCCAGGTGCACCAGCACGCCCTTGCCGTCGTCCCCCACGATGACGTAGGCGTGCGGATGCAGTTTCATGATCTTTCCGTCGATCGGCGCCACAGCGTTGCCAGGCGCCCTCGCCGGGTCGATAGCCGTCCCGGGCCCGACCATGCCCGCCGAGAACACCGGATCGGGCACGGCGCCCAGCCCCACCGCGGCCCCGTCAACCGGAGCGAGAACGCTGGTCATTGGTCCCCCCTGCAGCAGAGCGCCGGCGGCGGGGAATCCGCCGCCGGCGCTCTAGCCGATGATGTCCTCGATGTCGCTGGCGATCGTGTCGGCCTCGGGGCCCACCACGACCTGAACGACGTTGCCCGCGGCCATCACCCCGTGAGCTCCTGCGGCCTTGAGCGCCGCCTGGTCGACCTTGGAGGCGTCGTGCACCTCGGTGCGCAGCCGCGTGATGCACGGCTCGATCTCGATGATGTTGTCCACACCACCGAGCCCGGCGATGATCGCGTTCGCGTCCGCCGCCATCTGTCCTCCCTTGTCGTTACGTCTCTGTGACCAGGCTAAACGACCGTGGACGATCAGTCGGTCTGGGTCACCTTGTTGAGGCCGCGCGGCGCGTCGGGGTCGATGCCCAGGCGCCTGGCGAGGGCTTCGGTGAGCAGCTGCCCAGGAACGATCAGGCCCATGGGGGCGACCCACTCGGGCAGGTCGGGGCCGTTCAGCGCCGCCGTACCCGCCTTGGCCAGGGCCGCGCCGCCGCCCACGGTGAAGGCCGCCGCACCCGCGCCGACCACCCGCTCGGCCAGGGCGACCGTGCCCGCCAGCGTCGGGCTGTTCTCCGCCGCGACCAGCAGCGCGGGGGTGTCCTCGTCCACGACGGCGATCGGGCCGTGCAGCAGGTCGGCGTAGGACAGGCCCATGGCGTGCAGGTAGCAGGCCTCCTTGAGCTTCAGCGCGGTCTCCAGGGCGGTGGAGAAGGCCAGGGCCGCGGCCCGAGACGACCACGCCGGGCTTGTCGGCCAGGCCCTCGACGACCGCTTCGAGGTCACCGGGCTCGGCGATCAGCTTCTCGACGGCGTCGGGCACCCGCTGCAGGTCGGCGGCGTCCACGTCCGCGCCGAGCCCCAGCGCGAGGACGGCCAGGGCCGCCAGCTGCGTGGTGTAGGTCTTGGTGGCGGGGACCGCCTTCTCCTCGCCCGCCAGGGTGACCAGCGCGAGGTCGGCCGCCTGGGCGAGCGGGCTGTCCTCGCCCCCGTTGGTGATGCCGACGGTCCTGGCGCCGCACTCCTTGGCCCAGGTCAGCGTCTCCACGATCTCCTCGGTCTTGCCCGACTGGGAGATCGCGACGGCCAGGACGCCTTCGAGGTCGAGTTTGCGCCTGTAGGTGGTGGCGATGGAGGGCGCGGCGAGGGCCGACAGACGGCCCGCGTGCGATTCCACCAGGTAGCGGCCGTAGACTGCGGCGTTGTCGGAGGTACCGCGCGCGATGAACAGCAACTGCCGGGTCTGCTCGCCGAGCGCCTTCACCTCGCCGACTCGGGGGAGCAAGGAGTCCAGGGTGGCCCGCAGCGCGGCCGGCTGCTCGGCGATCTCGCTGCGCATTCTCGTGGTCATCTTGTCCCCATCGCTTGACTCCTATTTCCGGCATGTGGTCTAGTCCGGACTAGACCAGTACGAACCATAGCTCATCATTCAAGGTCAGATCGAGGGGAGGATCCGTGGCGCACATCGATCCGGACAGCCCGGTGCCCAAGTACTTCCAGCTCCGCGAGATCCTGCTGGATCTCATAGACAGCAACGAGCTCAGCATCGGGGCGGCCATCCCGTCCGAGCGCGAGCTCTGCCAGCGATTCGGGCTGTCGCGGATGACCGTCCGCCAGGCGGTCGACCACCTCGTCTCCGAGGGACGCCTGCACAGGGTGCCGGGCAAGGGCACCTTCGTCGCCAGGCCGAAGATCGAGCTGGCCCTCCAGCTCACCTCCTTCACCAACGACATGCGCGCCCGTGGTCTCGAGCCCGGCTCGCGCGACCTCGACAGACGCATCGTGCGCGCGAGCGCGCACCTGGCCAAGGAGCTGGGGATCCAGCCGGGAGAGGAGGTGCACTTCATCGAGCGGCTGCGGACCGCCGACGGAGAGCCCCTGTCGATCGAGCGGGCGCACATCCCCGTCTCGCTCGCTCCCGACCTGGCCGATCACGACCTCACGGGGCGCTCGCTCTACCAGCTGCTGGAGCAGCGCTACGGGATCGTCATGGACGCGGGCGAGCTGACCATCGACGGCGGCCTCGCCGATCCCAGCGACGCCGACCTGCTGAAGCTGCCCAGAGGAGGGGCGGTGCTGCTGCTGCAGCGGCGCTCGTTCGCCGGCGGGGTCTGCGCCGAGCTCGGTGTCTCCACCTACCGGGCCGATCGGTACCAGTTGCGCACCATGCTGGAGATCCCCGCCCGCCGCGGCTGACCGGTTCTGCGCGGGTGCGGCATGCTACGTCAGGACCCCGTTCCCTTCCCCCCGACACCCCCGGAGGAACGACCGGTGAACGACTCCGCCGCGATCTCTTCGCCGTTCGCCCGTCTCATGGCCGTGCTCCAGCGTCTGGGCCGCTCGCTCATGCTGCCCATCGCGGCCCTGCCCGCCGCGGCGCTGTTACTGCGGTTCGGCCAGCCCGACATGCTCGGCTCCAACGGCGCCGAGCCGGGCGGGCTGGCCGACGTGTCGGGCCTGACGTGGATGACGCACGTCGCCGCGGTGCTCGACGCCTCCGGCAAGGCTCTGCTGGAGAACCTGCCGCTGCTGTTCGCGGTAGGGGTGGCGATCGGGTTCGCCCGCAAGGGGGACGGCTCGACCGCGCTGGCGGCCGTGGTGGGCTACCTCGTCTTCGACCGCGTCAGCAAGGTGATGTTCTTCGACTCGGCGATCCGCGACACGGTCATGATCCGCCAGGTCAAGGAGCAGGGGATCACCGAGGTCGTCAACTACGGCGTCCAGAACCCGACCAAGGTGCTCGGCGGCATCCTGATCGGACTGGTGACCGCGATCCTCTGGCAGCGCTTCTACCGCATCAAGCTGCCGTCGTGGCTGGCCTTCTTCGGCGGCCGCCGCTTCGTCCCGATCGTCACCTCGATCGCGGCACTGGTGCTGGGTGTGCTGATCGGCTGGATCTGGCCGGTGCTCGGCGGGTGGATCGGCGAGGCGGGCAAGGCGCTGGCCGACGCGGGGGCCGTGGGCACGGGCCTGTACGGCTTCTTCAACCGCCTGCTCGTGCCGCTCGGCCTGCACCACTTCGTCAACTCGATCGTCTGGTACGTCGTGCCTGAGTGCCAGGTCGGAGGGCGAGCGCTGGCGGGCGACTGGAACTGCTACTTCGGCGGTGACCCCAACGCCGGGGAGTTCATGGCCGGCTTCTTCCCCATCATGATGTTCGCCCTGCCCGCCGCCGCCCTTGCCATCTGGCGCGCGGCGCTTCCTGGCAGGCGGAAGGCCGTAGGCGGCATCATGCTCTCGGCCGCGCTCGCCTCCTTCGTCACGGGCATCACCGAGCCGATCGAGTTCGCCTTCCTGTTCGTGGCGCCGGTGCTGCTGGTGGTGCACGCCGTGCTCACCGGGATCGCGATGGCGGTGACCACGCTGATCGGCGGCCAGCTCGGCTTCGGCTTCTCGGCGGGACTGCTGGACATGCTGCTCAACGCGAGCAAGTCCAACACCCAGAACCTCGTGGGGATCCTGGTCGTCGGGGTGATCTACGGAGCGGTGTACTACGTCGTGTTCAGCTTCCTGATCAGGCGGCTGAACATCATGACGCCTGGACGCGAGCCCGAGGTGGACGTCGACTCGGGCGAGAGCGCCGTCCCTGCCAGACCCGCCGCCACCTGACCGGACGGCTCACCGCGGCGTTTCCCCAGGACGGCGCGTGGTAGATATCCCGCATCCCCCGTGAGCATCTGCCGGGGGAGTCGGGATGAGCACTGCGAGCGCCGAGGGCGGCACCTCCTTCTGGTCGTCCGCGTTCGCCGTGCTGCAGCGGGTCGGCCGTTCGCTGATGATGCCCATCGCGGTTCTGCCCGCCGCCGGTCTTCTGCTCAGGTTCGGCCAGGAGGACCTGCTCGGCCGTAGCGACAACGCCCTCCTCGACAAGGTGGCCTCGGTCTTCGCCGCCGCGGGCGGCGCGCTCTTCGACAACCTGCCACTGCTGTTCGCGATCGGGGTGGCCATCGGCTTCGCCAAGAAGGCCGACGGCTCGACCGCGCTCGCCGCCCTCGTCGGCTACCTCGTCTTCGACCAGGTCACCAGGCGGATGTTCTTCGACTCCTCCGCCGAAGCGGTCAAGAGCAAGGTCACCCTCACCCTGCAGGACGGCTCGACGGTCATCAACCAGGCGGCCTCCTCCCAGCCGACGGGCGTGCTCGGCGGCATCATGATCGGCCTGGTCGCCGCCGTGCTGTGGCAGCGCTACTACCGGATCAGGCTGCCCAGCTGGCTCGCCTTCTTCGGCGGCAGACGCTTCGTGCAGATCGTCACCGCCGTGACCGCGCTCGCCCTGGGCGTGATCTTCGGCCTCGTCTGGCCGCCCATCGGCACCGCGCTCACCAGCTTCGGCGACTGGCTGGCCACCCACTCCGCGCTCGGCGCCGGCGTCTACGGCGTGGCCAACCGGCTTCTGATCCCCCTCGGCCTGCACCACTTCGTCAACTCGATCGTGTGGACCGTCATCCCCGAGTGCACCGTGAACGGCGTGCAGGCGGCGGGCGACCTCAAGTGCTACGCGATCGGCCAGGACGGCGCCGGCATCTTCATGACCGGCTTCTTCCCCGTGCTGATGTTCGGCGTGCCGGGCGCGGCGCTGGCGATCTGGAGGGCGGCGCCCTCGCACAAGCGGGCCGCCGTGGGCTCCATCATGGTCGGCGGCGCGCTGACCGCGTTCGTCACGGGGATCACCGAGCCGGTGGAGTTCGCGTTCATCTTCGTCGCTCCGATGCTGTTCGTCGTCCACGCGCTGCTCACGGGCGTGTCGATGGCGCTGATGGCGGCGATGGACACGCGGCTGGGCTTCAGCTTCTCCGCGGGCGGCATCGACATGCTGCTCAACGCCACCAAGTCCAACACGCACGGGCTGGTGCTGATCATCCTGATCGGGCTGGCCTACTTCGTCGTGTACTACCTGCTGTTCAGCTTCCTGATCCGCAGGCTCGACATCCTCACCCCAGGACGGGAGCCCGACGAGGACACCGTCCCCCCGGGCAGGGGAGCCGGATCCTCGGAATGATCACAGCCGGAAGGCGTGCGGGCAACCGTCCGGAAAGGATTCGGCGCGCCCCTCAAGAGACGGGGACTCGCCGGAATCCGGTGAGAGCTGGGCGCCAACCGATCCAACTCCGCGCGATCTTTTTCGTTGATCGCCGCAAAAACCTCCAGGGCAGCGCGAAGTTGGCGGCCGACGTATCTGGGCGTGGGACCGAAAACTCCTTATAGCGACGTTCTCACCCATGAGGTTGGAGGTTTCATGCCATCCCGGCTGCGCCCCGTTCCGCTCCCCCACGTCACCCTCACCCCGGTCCCCGACCCGCCGTACGACGGAGAGCGCCGCGCCCCCGAGCCCGCCACCGACGGCTCCCTCGCTCTGGCGCCCGCCGCCCCTCGCCCCCTGGTCTGGGGGCCGCCGGGCTCCGTCCCCGACGAGCGGCACCTGCGCCACCTCGGTCAGGCGCTAGCCGAGATCCTCACCGGCCGCCGCCCTCCCGAGACGGTGGCCGACCGCCTCACCGACCGCGCCTACGCCGAACTCGTCAGGGCGGGACGGATGATCGTGACCAGCAGCCGCCCGCTCGTCGGCCGTCCCCACGTCAAGCAGCCGAAGGAGGGGGCGGTGGAGATGTGCCTGCTCATGCACTGCGGCGAGCGCCACCACGTGCTGGCCGTCCGGCTCGAGCGCCGGGGCGTCCAGTGGCTCTGCACGGATTTCGAAACCGCCTGAGCCCCCTTTATCGGAAAGCAACGCACCCGGGCCACCACAAGGGGTTGACGGCCTTGCAGCATGTGCGTAACCATCCCACATACCGCAAATCACATGCAATGGAGACAGGGTGGCTTCCGATCAGAGCAATAATCAGAGCGTGGAACGGGCGATCTCCGTCCTGCGGGTGTTCCTGAGCGGCCGGCCCGAGCTGCGCGTGTCGGATGTCGCCAAGGCCACGGGGCTCGGCACCTCGACCGCCTCACGACTGCTGGCCACGCTGGAGACGCTGGAGTTCGTCGAACGTGACGAGCTCAGCGGCCTGTACCGCCTGGGCACCGCGCCGATCACGCTCGGCGGGGTCGCGCTCAACCAGAACCCGGTGCACCGCGAGGCCCGCCAGGTGGCGCAGGATCTGGCGGCCGCGCTGGGCCTCGGCGTGAACGTGGCGATCAGGCGCGGCGCCTCCATGTTCTACCTGCTGAACTTCGAGGGCAGGCTGGCGCCCCGCTCGTTCGTGCTGACCGGGCAGCGCAAGCCGCTGTACGCCACCGGCATCGGCAAGTGCCTGCTGCTCGGCCTGAGCACGCAGGAGCGCCGCGAGCTGCTGCCCGAGTCCTCGATGCAGCCGTTCACGCCGCAGACGCTCACCACCCACGCCAGGCTCGACGAGGAGCTGGCCGCGGTGCTCGGCCGCGGCTACGCCAGGGAGGTCGAGGAGCTGGCGTTCGGCCGCGCGTGCGTGGCCGCGCCGATCCGCGACCAGGCCCGCGAGGTCGTGGCGGCGATCTCGATCTCGGGCCCCCTGTCGGCGATGGACCTGGCCGCCAGAGAGGCCGAGCTGGCCCGCACGGTGATCGAGACGGCCGACTCCATCAGCATCGGCCTGGGTTACGTCGGCCCCGTCCACGCCTTCGCCGCGAGCCCGGCATGAATGCCAGGAAGCTGTCCGACGGGCAGTTCGCCTGGCTGCTGATGATCCCCGGGCTCGCGCTGTTCCTCGCCATCATCGCCTACCCGCTGGTGGCGGCGCTGGTCACGGGGTTCTTCGAGCAGAGCCTCGTCCGGCCCGGCCGCGCTTTCGTCGGCCTCGCCAACTTCGCCGACGTGCTCGGCGGCGACTTCTGGCCGGTGCTGCGCAACACGCTGGTGTTCACGATCGGCGCCACGCTCATCCCCTTCGTGGTCGGCTACGCGCTGGCCCTGGCGCTCAACGCGGGCATCAGGGGCAGCGGGTTCCTGCGCGGCCTGTTCCTGTTCCCCTGGGTGATCCCCGGCGTGGTCGTCTCCTTCCTCTGGCTGTGGATCTTCAACGCCAACTACGGCGTGCTCAACGGCGTGCTGACGCAGGCAGGGTTCATCGAGACGACGGTGTCGTGGCTCGGCCAGCCGGTCACAGCGATGATCGCGGTGATCGTCACCAAGACCTGGGCGAGCTTCCCCTGGATGATGGTGATGCTGCTGGCAGGCCTGCAGACGATGCCCAAGGAGCTGCACGAGGCGGCCTCGGTCGACGGGGCGGGCGCGGTCCGCAGGTTCAGGTCGGTCACGCTGCCGCACATGAAGGGAATCGCGGGCATCGTGCTGCTGCTGGAGTTCATCTGGAACTTCCAGCACTTCGACACGATCTACGTGCTCACCGGCGGCGGGCCCGCGGGCTCCACCAAGACCTTCGCCGTGGCCGTCTACGACACCGCGTTCAAGGGCTTCGACCTGGGCCACGCCACCGCGCTCGGCGGCCTCTGGATGCTGCTGCTGCTCGTCCTCGTCGCCTTCTACCTGCGACGCGAGACGAAGGAGAGCTCATGACCGTGACCCTGACCAGCCCCGCCTCGGTGTCACGCCGCCAGGTGAAGGTCCGGCGCAGGCCCGACCAGGTCCGCTCGCGCCTGGCCGCGTGGATCGCCGTCGTGGTCATCGGGCTGTTCGGCATGCTGCCCGTCTACTGGCTGGTCGCCACCGCGTTCACCCCCGACGACAAGGCCTTCAGCTTCCCGCCCTCGCTGTTCCCCACCGAGATCACCTTCGACCACTTCGCCAACCTCGCCAGGAACGAGCAGCTGTTCGGCTACCTGGTGAACAGCGTGATCGTCTCGGTGGTCACGGCCGTGCTGAGCGTGGTCGTGTCCGCCTACATGGCCTACGCCTTCTCCAAGTTCCGCTACCGAGGCCGCAGGTCGCTCATGCACCTGGTGCTGGCCTCACAGATGTTCCCTCAGGCGCTGCTGCTGGTGACGCTCTACGCCGTCTTCAGCGCCTCGGGGCTGCTGGGCAGCTACACGGCGCTGATCCTCTCGTTCACCACGTTCACGCTGCCGCTGTGCGTGTGGATGCTCAAGGGGATCTTCGACACGGTGCCCAGCTCGCTGATGGAGGCCGCGGCGATCGACGGAGCCTCCAGGTTGCGCACGCTGCACCAGATCGCGCTGCCGCTGGCCGCTCCCGGCCTGGTGGCGGCGGGGCTGTTCGCCTTCGTCAGGGCGTGGAACGACTTCGTCTTCGCCCTCACGCTGACCGACCCCGACCGCCAGACGCTGCCGCCCGGACTCGTGCACACCTACCTCGGGGAGTTCCAGACCGCCTGGCCCGACCTGATGGCCGCCTCGTTCGTCGTCTCGCTCCCCGTCATCGCCGCCTTCATGTTCCTGCAGCGATACCTGGTCGGCGGGCTCACGGCGGGCGCGGTCAAGGGCTGACCCTCACCCCTCTTCCTGGAGAGACCATGACAACGATGAACCGCAGGGACGCCCTGCGGATGCTCGGACTGTCCACCCTCGGCGCGACCGCCCTGGCGGCCTGCGCCCCCGACGCCTCGGGCGGCGGCGCGCCCAAGGGCGACACCGCGGCCAAGACCTTCGGCTTCACCTCGTGGTCGCTGAACGAGGAGGCCCAGAAGGGCGCCGTGCAGGCCATCGTGGACGCCTACGCCACGGCCAAGCAGGTGAAGGTCCACACCGCGTCCTTCCCCTACAACGAGTACCTCAACCAGGTGACACTCAAGCTGCGCGGCGGCCAGGTGTCGGGCGCGATCCAGCTCGACATCTCCTGGCTCGGCGCGCTGGCCGCCATGGGCAAGCTCAGGGACCTCTCGCCCCAGGCCGCCAAGGGGGGTTACACCGAGGTGGCCCGCTCCAGCGGCCAGTTCGACGGCAAGCAGCTCGGACTGCCGTGGACGACGGGCTCCATCGGCCTGATCGCCAACACCGACCTGCTGAAGAAGGCCGGTGTGGACGGCCTGCCCTCGACGGTCGAGGAGTTCGAGGCCGCGCTCGGGAAGGTCGGCAAGCTCGGCGGCGGCGTGGTGCCGTACGCGGCGGCGACCAAGGCGGCCCAGCTCAAGGACATCCTGCCGTGGATGCAGACGTTCGGCAGCCCCCTGCTGAACGGCGAGGAGATCGCGGTGGGCGACGACGCCTCCGTCGCCGCCGTCGAGTGGTACAAGAAGCTGTACGACGCCAAGCTCATCGCCCCCGACGTCGACCGCTTCGACGCCCGCGCGCTGTTCGCGCAGGGCAAGGCCGCCTTCTACGACGACGCGATCATCGCGCGCGGCGTGGTGTCCAGCCAGGCGCCCGACAAGACGCTGACCGAGAAGATGGCGCCGCTGGCCAGACCGGTGCTGAAGGCGGGCGACACGCCGCGAGCGCTGCTGTGGGGCCACGTGATCGTGGTGGTGGACGGCGAGGGCGCCGACGCCGCCGCCGACTTCGCCTCCTTCGCCACCTCCGACACCGCGACCGTGGCCGGCTTCTTCGAGAAGGTGAAGCTCCCGCCTACCACCACCGCGGGTCTCGCCGACCCGAAGGTCGCGGGCGACACCTTCACCACCGACTGGACCGAGAAGATCACCAAGACGGCGACGCCGAACCCGTTCTGGCGTTACGCGGGTTACGCGCAGATCGAGAGCACGATCGCCGAGCAGGTGCAGGCCGTACTGGTCGGACAGTCCTCGGCCAAGGAGGCGCTGGCCAAGGCGGCGGAGACGGCCAAGGGCCTGCAGAAGTAGCGCTCGGAGGCCGCCCGGCAGGCGGCACGTCCACGCGGAACGGCCATTCCGCGTGGACCCGTGTTCCCTTCCGGGCGGCCCCCTGCACAGGAGCCCCCGCGAAACGCTCGATCCGTGTCCCCCAGCCCCCGACGCCACCCCCTGCGCATCACCCTCTGACCAAGGCCCGGTCGTGGTGCGGGCGCCGTCCCACTGCATTCTTCGGACAGATGGCGAAAGCCCCGCCCCCGGGAACCGGGAGCGGGGCTTTCGGGTGTTCTGTTATGCCTCGACGTGCTTGGGGTCGCCGTGGCAGCGCTTGTACTTCTTGCCCGAACCGCACGGGCACGGCGCGTTGCGCTCGACGTTGCCGTAGGCGGCGCGCTGAGCGGCGGTGGTGCGGACGCTGGTGTGCTCCACCTCGCCGTCCTCACCGGGAGCCGTGTACTCCAGCTGGGTGGGACGCTCCGGCCCCCGCAGCCCACGGGCGATGATCGACCTGGTCTCGGCGATCTCCGCGGACTCCTCGACGATCGGGTTCTCCTGCACCTCGACCTCGAGGTTGAACAGGTAGCCGACCGACTCCTCCTTGATGCCCTCGAGCATCGCGGAGAACATCTCGAAGCCCTCGCGCTGGTACTCGATCAGCGGGTCGCGCTGCGCCATCGCGCGCAGCCCGATGCCCTCCTGGAGGTAGTCCATCTCGTAGAGGTGCTCGCGCCACTTGCGGTCGAGGACCGACAGGATGACGCGCCGCTCCAGCTCGCGCATGGCCTCGGAGCCGAGCTCCTCCTCGCGCCTGTCGTAGGCGGCGAGGGCGTCGGCCGTGATCTTCTCGTTGAGCAGGTCGGCGGACAGCTCCTCGCGCCCGCCCGCCTCCTCCACGACGTCCTCGAGCTTGAGGGAGATCGGGTAGAGCTCGCCGAACGCCTTCCACAGCTTGTCGAGGTCCCACTCCTCGGAGAAGCCCTCGGCGGTGGCGGCGGCGACGTACTCCTTGATCACGTCGGTGACGAAGCCGCGGACCTGCTCGTGCAGGTCGGCGCCCTCCAGCACGCGGTGGCGCTCGGCGTAGATCACCTTGCGCTGCCGGTTCATGACCTCGTCGTACTTCAGAACGTTCTTGCGGATCTCGAAGTTCTGCTGCTCGACCTGGTGCTGGGCGGAGGCGACGGCCTTGGTGACGATGCCGGACTCGATCGGCTGGTCGTCGGGGATGTTCATCCTGACCATGATCGCTTCGACGCGCGGCGAGTTGAACAGGCGCATCAGGTCGTCGCCGAGCGAGAGGTAGAAGCGCGACTCGCCGGGGTCGCCCTGACGGCCGGAACGACCGCGCAGCTGGTTGTCGATGCGACGCGACTCGTGGCGCTCGGTGCCGAGGACGTAGAGACCACCGAGCCCGGTGACCTCCTCGTGCTCGGCCTTGACCGCCTGCTTGGCCTTCTCCAGCGCCTCGGGCCACGCCTTGTCGTACTCGTCGGGCGTCTCGATCGGGTCGAGACCGCGCTGACGCAGCTCGATGTCGGCGCGGAACTCGGGGCTGCCGCCGAGCATGATGTCGGTGCCACGGCCGGCCATGTTGGTGGCCACCGTCACGGCGTGCTTGCGGCCCGCCTCCGCGACGATCGCCGCCTCACGCGCGTGGTTCTTGGCGTTGAGCACCTCGTGCTTGACGCCCTTGCGGGTCAGCAGCTTCGACAGCCGCTCGGACTTCTCGACCGAGGTGGTGCCGACGAGGACGGGCTGGCCCGCCTCGTAGCGCTCGGCGATGTCCTCGACGACCGCCTGGAACTTGGCGTCCTCGGTCCTGTAGATCAGGTCGGACTGGTCCTTGCGGATCATCGGCCTGTTCGTCGGGATCGGGACGACGCCGAGCTTGTAGGTCTGGTGGAACTCGTTGGCCTCGGTGACCGCGGTGCCGGTCATGCCGGACAGCTTGGCGTAGAGGCGGAAGTAGTTCTGGAGGGTGATCGTGGCGAGAGTCTGGTTCTCGTCCTTGATCTTCACCCCCTCCTTGGCCTCGATCGCCTGGTGCATGCCCTCGTTGTAGCGGCGCCCGTGCAGGACTCGACCGGTGAACTCGTCGACGATCAGGACCTCGCCGTCGGCGACGATGTAGTCCTTGTCCTTCTTGTAGAGCTCCTTGGCCTTCAACGCGTTGTTGAGGTAGCCGACCAGGTGGGTGTGCTCGGGCTTGTAGAGGTTGTCGATGCCGAGCCAGTCCTCGACCTTCTCCACACCGCTCTCGAGGATGCCGACCGTGCGCTTCTTCTCGTCGACGACGTAGTCGCCGGTGCTGGGCTCGCCGGGCGTCTTGGCCTCGACGCCCTTGCGGAGGCGCGGCACGATCTTGGCGAACTCGGTGTACCACTTGCCGGACTGCTCACCCGGGCCAGAGATGATCAGCGGGGTACGGGCCTCGTCGATGAGGATGGAGTCGACCTCGTCCACGATCGCGAAGTTGTGGCCACGCTGGACGCACTCCTCCAGCGACCACGCCATGTTGTCGCGCAGGTAGTCGAAGCCGAACTCGTTGTTCGTCCCGTAGGTGATGTCGGCGTTGTACATCTTGCGCCGCTCGGCGGGGTCCTGCCCCGCGAGGATCATCCCGACCTCGAGACCGAGGAAGCGGTGCACGCGGCCCATGTTCTCGGCGCCGACCTTGACCAGATAGTCGTTGGTCGTGATGACGTGGACGCCCTTGCCCGAGATGGCGTTGAGGTAGGCGGGGAGAGTACAGGTCAGGGTCTTGCCCTCACCGGTCTTCATCTCCGAGATGTTGCCCATGTGGAGGTTGGCGCCGCCCATGATCTGGACGTCGAAGTGACGCTGGCCGAGCACGCGGCGCGCAGCCTCGCGGACCGTCGCGAACGCCTCGGGGAGCAGGTCGTCGAGCGACTCGCCATCGGCGTGTCGCTGCTTGAACTCATCCGTGAGCGCGCGCAACTCCGCGTCGGACAGGCTCTTGAAGTCGTCCTCGATGGAGTTGACCTGGTCGGCGATCCGCTTGAGCTTGCGCAGGATCTTGTTCTCGCCGGCGCGCAGAATCTTGTCGAGAATGGCTGGCACTTTGTGTAAAGCTCCTCGCAGGTCTACCCCGGCGGCCGCCAGGAGGAGAGGCTGAGACAAACTTCCCCGCTGCCATCGTAGGCGGTTCTTCCACCAGACACAGCCACCGCGACGGGGAGGCCGCAACCACCGTCTGGGACAATGGTCTTTCGGCAGAGCGTATGCCGATCTAGACCGATCTCGCACCATTGACATGGCAGGGCGGGAAAACCTTCAGGAGGGATAGGCCATGGCAGATGGTCACAACCTAGGCAACCACGGTGGGCGCGCGTCGTCGTGGCTGGCGGTCACCGTCGTACTGGCCGGGTTCATCGTGGGCGGCGTCGGCCTGGCGATGGCCAACTGGCTGATCGTCTGGGTCGGCGTGGGGGTGATCGTCCTGGGCGGGGTCCTCGCCCTCGTCTTCGACATCTTCTCCGACGTCGTCATTGACGCGCCCCGCGCGGGCATGCGCGCCGAGGACCACCGCTAAGAGGACCTGACCGGTGGCGGGCGCCGGGTCCCCACGGCGCCCCGCCCGCCACCGCTTTCCGTCCTCTCGATTCCGGTACCTCCTCCGCCCACAAACCTGGCGCTCCAGCCCAGCCCCACGGCCCCTCCCCGCGCGCCGCCCTCCGCGCCTCACCCCCGCCGCGCCCGGCCTCGCACACCGCGCCGTCCCGCGCCGTCCACCGCTCCCCTGCGACCCGTCCGGCTCTCGCCGGTGGTCGGGTCCACTGTCGGGAGCTCTATAGATCTCGCCGTCGGACCGCGTGCCGTTTTTGTCGGTGCCCGCCGTTACGATGCCCGGCATGCTGTGCCGTACGGAATCTGCGACATGACCGAGTTGAGCGCCGACGACGCGCGCCGGTTGATCCTGCGCGCCCAGGGCTTGTTGGGCGCCGACGCCCGGCGCGGCGGGGTGGAGGGCATGCTCCGCAGGCTGGGCGCCGTGCAACTCGACACCATCTCCGTCCTCGCCCGCTCCCATGAGCTGGTCGCGTACGGCAGGCTGGGCGCCGTCGGCAGGGAGACGATCGAGCGCGCCTACTGGCACAACCCCGCGCGCAGCTTCGAGTACTGGTGCCACGCCGCCTGCATCCTGCCCATCGAGCACTGGCCGCTCTACGACTTCCGCCGCCGCGCCTACCGCGCGAGCAAGCAGCGCTGGCACGAGGTCCCGCCCGACTTCGAGAAGGTGCTCCACCAGGTGCGCGACAGCGGCCCCGTGACCACCTCCGACATCGGCGGCGCCAAGAAGAGCGCCGAGTGGTGGGACTGGTCCGACTCCAAGATCGCGCTCGAGTGGCTGCTCGACATCGGCGAGCTCGTCTGCACCCGGCGCATCGGCTGGCGCAGGGTCTACGACCTGGCCGAACGCGCCGTCCCCGCCGACCTGCTCGGCCTGGAGCTCACCGACGAGGAGTGCATCGTACGGCTGGCGCGCATCGCGGGCGCCGCGCTGGGCGTGGCGACGCGAGCCGATCTGATCGACTTCCTCAGGCTCAAGGGTCCGCACGCCGCGATGCTCGACGAGGCCCTGGCCAGCGGCGCGGCGGGGCTCGTCCCCGTCCACGTGGCGGGCTGGCCGGAAGCCAGACCCCCACGCCGCACAGCCGTCGTGACTTCACCGGCCATCTCGGTCACCTCGCCATCCCCGAACCCCGCCACGCGCGGAGCCGCCGCACTCGGGGCTCCTGGCTCAGACGATCTCGCCAGCTCCGAAGCCGCCGACAAGGGGCCTTCCGACCTCCTGACCGCTGGAGCCACCGACCAGGGGCTTTCCGGCCCTCCTGGCCTCACGGTCTCTCACGCCGCCGATCCGGGCCTTTCCGGATCTCCCGATCTCGTGACAGCCGGTACTGCAGGGCTCGCGGGGTCTTCCTCCGGCTCCGCGCTGCCGGGGGCCGACGGGCTCGTGGTGTCCGGTGCTTCGATGATCGTGTCGCCGGGTTCCGTTCGTTCCGCGGGGATCGGTGGGCGGGCGCCGAATGCCTGGGCTGATCCTGAGGCCCTGGCGTCGGTGCCGAGGGGACGCCATCGCACCACGCTGGTCTCGCCGTTCGACTCGCTCATCTGGCACAGGGGACGCACCTCGCGGATCTTCGGCTTCGACTACCAGCTGGAGATCTACGTCCCCAAGCCCAAGCGCGTCCACGGCTACTTCACGATGCCGGTTCTCGCGGGCGGCAAGCTCATCGGCAGGGTCGATCCCGCGCGCGAGGGCTCGACCTTCGTGGCCAGGCATGTGTCCTTCGAGTCCTCGGTGGTGCGTGCTGTGGACATCGCGGCGGTGCGGGACGCGCTGTGGTCGGCGGCGAGCTGGGTGGGCTGCACCGACGTACGGGTCGAGCGGGTCACCTCCGAGGCACACACCCGTCCGCTCCTCGACGCCCTACCTCTCGGCCCCTCCGACCCCCGCTGACCCCAACGGAGCCCACGCGTCCGCCCCTTCGAGAGACCCTCCGCCACCCCGGCAGAGAGGCCTTCGAAGGGGGCTGCGTCCTTCCAAGACGCTCCCGCCCCTCGGCCAACGACACCGCCGCCTTCCGATGGGGCCCGCCCTCTTCCGACGGGGGGTGCACGCGGCCCCTCGAGGGAGTGCTACCCGTCGAGGGAGTGCCGCCCGTCGAGGGGGTACCGCCCTTCGACGACAACGCTGCCCATCGAGGGTCGCCGTCCATTGGGAAGGTCGCCGTACTTCGACATGGTCGCCGCCCCGGCACCGCCGCCTTCGAGGAAGGTGCTGGTCGGCCGGTCCTGAGGTGGCGTCTTCACGAGGCGCCCGCCTTTCGAAGGCTCGGCCTCGGGAGTCTCCACATCGCGCGACCCTGGTCGAGAGCGCGGGCACGCGCTTCTCCAAGGACGAGCCCGTGAAGGCCGCAGGCTTTCGCCCCCACGGCGCGGCCGAGCGGAGACCGTGGTCGTCCGTCTCCGCGCCGCCTCAGTGTCCCCGTGCTCCCCGACAAACCCGTTAAGGGCATGCGGCAGGCCGTTGACCCCAGTCCGTCAGGTGATCTCCAGCATGCGTTCACGCACGGCGTAGACCACGGCCTCCATCCTGGAATGCAGTTGCAGCTTGTCGAGGATGTTCCTCACGTGGTTCTTCACCGTGTTCTCCGAGATGAACAGCTGCTTGGCGATCTCTCGGTTGTTCATCCCCTTCGCCACCAGCCGCAGCACCTCCATCTCCCGCTCCGTCAGCCTCGGAACCGGCAGCTGGGGCGGCCGTTCGGCCTCCTTGCGGCTCATGTTGGCGAACTCGGTGATGAGCTTCGCCGCCATCGCGGGGTTGATGAGGGACTGGCCCTCGTGCACGCCGCGCACCGCGTCGGGAACCTCGTCGATCTGGACGTCCTTCAGCAGGTAGCCGGTGGCCCCTGCCTTGATCGCCTCGAAGAGGTCCTCCTCCTCGTCGCTGACCGTCAGCATGATGATCCTGGTGCTGGGCACCGACGCCTTGATGCCGCCGGTCGCCTCGATGCCGCCCTGTCTGGGCATGCGAACGTCCATCAGGACCACGTCGGGGAGAAGGCGATCGGCCAGCTCGACCGCCTCCTGCCCGTCGCTCGCCTCGCCGACCACCTCGATGTCCTCCTCGGCCGCCAGAGCCAGCGCGAGGCTGCGCCTGATCAGCTCGTGATCATCAACGATCATCACGCGGATCGGGTCGCTCATGCGGCCTCCTCGGGGGACCGCATCTGCCTGATGGCTCGCTCGCTCACGTGGCCGGGGCGCGCCGCCTCGACTCGCTCGCTGCGCTCGCTCACGTCTCCTCCTCGTGGGGGGCCAGAGCCGTTGAACCGCCATGATGCCAGGCTTTTGCGGTCCTGGGGTGGTCGAGAGGATCTTCGTTTACGACATTACGGCTCAACGAGCCGCAACACGCCGTAGTGGTAGCCGCGCCGGCTGTAGACGACGCTCGGCTGGCCGCTCTCCTTGTCACGGAACAGGTAGAAGTCGTGACCGACCAGTTCCATCTCGAGAAGGGCCTGGTCGATGGTCATGGGTTCGGCTTTGTGGAACTTCTCGCGGACGACGCAAGGGCCTTCGCCGTCCATCTCGATGGGGACGATGTCGTCGTAGGCCTTGTCGTCGGGGAGGAGGTCCTCCTCCTCGGGCTCCGCCTGCGCGGGGACGGCGGTGGCCTGCGGCGTGTCGTAGACGTCGGCCAGCGCCGCCGTCAGTTCGGCCACGGAAGGGGTGGCGTGGTTGCCGTGATGCACCTTGCGCCGGTCCGCGATCCGCCTGAGGCGGCCTTCGAGTTTGTCGAGTGCTAGATCGAGGGCGGCGAATCGGTCGTCTGCCGAGGCCTCCGCGCGGATGGCGGGTCCTCGTGAGTGAATGGTGAGCTCGACGCGCTCGCGCTGATCCGCGAGACGGGGGTTGCGCTCCTTCGACACCTCCACATCGACTCGAATGAGCTTGTTGTCCAGACGCTCGATCCTGGCCAGCTTGGTCGTCACGTGGTCCCGGAACCGGTCACTCACTCCTGTGTGCCGTCCCTTGACGATGATGTCCATGCAACAGCCCCCCTTCGTCTAACAACTGAGACAGAGCGCCCGACGCTGTGCCTGCCGGGCGAGGTCTTCTACCACCGTTACCCTCTTTCGACACATCGTCACCAGCGGCTCCAGTGGCACCCGTCCGGCCGACCTGGTCTTCGACCCCACAATCGCCTGCTGAGGGGTTCGCAGCTCTTTGCCACTACTGCCCTTCTCTTCTGGTCGGGGGACATCTGGACCCCCGGGAAGGCAGGACTTACTCCTAAGCCGCACCGTGATCAGTCGACAAAAAGTCGCCTTACGTGGACCGTTTCGCCTGCGGCTGGCATCGGCTAGCAGAGCCGGGAGCCCCGACCCTGCGCAACCACGGACCCGAACGGGTGCCATGTCAGAACGCTATCCGGATCCCGTCCGAATGTCAGCCTGAGGTTCGCCTAAAAGATCACTTTGCGTGATTTTGCGAGCACGAAAGAGGGGTAGCAGATGTCCGGATTAGCGACCGTTTACCCCTTCCAGGCGGGCCTGGAGGACCCGGTGAGCTGCGGCCGAGGAAGGGAGATGTGGCGAAGCGGGGAGGGTGGAGACCTGGCGTCGCCTTTACTGTCCGTCACCTTAATGGATCACGCTTTTTCGGCGTGTCGCGGCGACCGTTACCGCGGCGCCTACGGTCGCCCCCGCTTCGCGTATCGCCCTGGCCGCCTCGGCCAGCGTCGCCCCCGTCGTGACGACGTCGTCCACGAGGACCACAGGCGGCCCTGAGCGGCCACTCAGGGGCGCGCCGCCCGCCTGCGCGACTCGTAGGGAGGAGGCCAGGTTGGCGGCCCTCTGCGCGGCGCTGAGCCCCGCCTGGTCGGCCACTCTCCTGCTCTGCCTGAGGTCCGCGCGGAGCGTGACCGCCCTGCCCAGACCGGCCAGATGGCGTACGGCCAGCGCCGCCAGCCTGCCCACGGGGTCGTGCCCTCTCGCGCGGACGGCCCGCCGGGCGCTCGGCACCGGGACGACGACGAGGGCCCCCCGTGGCACCGCCGTGGCGATGGTGAAGGCCAGCGCCTGCGCCAGCGGGGCGGCGAGAGCCGTACGGCCCCGCTCCTTGTAGTGGAGGATCGCCTGGCGGGCCGCGCCCTCGTAGAGCGTCGCCGACCAGCAGACGGGCAGCCCCTCGGGGCCAGGAACGGGTGTCCTGTCGGCGGGGGCGACGACGAGGCACGCCTCGCACAGCAGCGAGCCCCGGACGGCGCAGCCCACGCATCGAAGGGGCAGGAGGAGGTCGAGCACGCGTGCAGGATGCCCGCCGCCACCGACAGAACCAGTGCCGAGTCCTGGGCCGGGGGTCGAGCGCGGGGTCGCTCGAGCGAGGGTCAGAGGGGCAGCCGAGGGGTCGGTCGAGGGGGTCAGTCGAGGGGGTCAGTCGAGGGGGTCAGTCGAGGGGGAAGGTCAGGTAGAGGGCGCCCTCCGGGGCCTTGGTGTCGACCCACTTGTCCTGCGTGAGCTCCAGCACCTTCCCGCCACCCTTCTCGTCGGCCTCGGTGCCCGCCACCAGCCGGTCGTTCAGCGCCGTGATGGACGTGATGCGCTTGTCGGTACCAGGAAGCTGCCGCACCGTCCCGTTGCTGATGTCGATCTCGGAGATGGTGCGGCCCGAGCCGACGAGCGCGAGCAGGTGCTCGGAGTCGCTCCAGGCGAGGTCCTTGATCTCCTCCGCCGACCACAGCGTCTGGAAGTGGTCCAGCTTGTCGCCGGTGATGACGCCGACCATGACGGAGACGCCCTCGCCGTCGGCGACGATGGCGGCCACCCTGGTGCCGTCCCTGGCGACCTTGAAGGCCTTGACCTGCTTGCCGTTCAGCTCGGGGGCGGCGATGCGCGTCACCGGCTGGTCCAGGGCCGACATGTCGTAGCGCAGGACGTAGGAGGTGCGCTCGTCGACCCTGTCGACGGTCCACAGCGTGCCGTTCCAGTTCCAGCTGGGGGCGGTCAGGTCGGTGCCCTTGATCGCCTCCTCCCACTGGGCGTCACCGGCGAGACGGCTGATCCAGACGCTGCGGCCGTCGTTCTTCAGCGCGGCCACGTACTCCGCCGGGTCTCCCTCGCGCGGCCCGGGCGAGCCGGTGATCGCCGGCTCCTTGTAGATCTCGCCCAGCTGTCCGACGGGACCGGGGATCGCGCTGCTCGCGCCGTCCTGGCCGAGCCACATCAGCTGGCCGTTCTGGACGAAGTAGACCTTGCTCTCCGGCGAGCGCAGCCATGTCTCGGTCTGCCTGGGCACGATCGTCAGCGGGCTCGACTCGTAGAAGGGCTCGCCGTTGAGGCGCACCTCGATGGTGCGGCCCTTGGTCAGCTCCCTCAGGCTCCACTGCAGCTGCCGCGTGAGCGCCTCGACGGGCGCCGGCTGGGTCTTGAACTGGCCTTCGAGCCTGACCACGACCGTCTCGTCACCCGGGTCGATCCTGTCGAGGCTGATCCCCTCGAACGCGGTGGAGACCGCGCCCTCGAGCGACTCGCTCGGGCCTTCGAGCAGCCTGTCGACGATCGTCTCCGCGAGCGACCTGCGCGGGTTGACCGGCAGCCACACGTGGTCGACCACGGGGATGGCCCTGGGGTCGTCGAGCGAGCCCGAACCGCTGAGGAAGTAGATGTCGGCCTGCGCGTAGGCCCTGCGCACGTCGGCGGCGGTGAGGAGCATCAGCCCGTTGTCGAGCCTGGAGACCCGGTAGCCCTCCTTCGTCTTGGCCACGGGGACCTGCAGGGTGCGCTTCTCCTTCTTGGGCTCGTACCAGCCGTCGTCGTGGATGATCGCGATCTGGGTGGCCTCGATCTGGACCATGCCCTCTTTCACCTGGTTGACGGTCGGGTTGTCCTCGACCACGGTGAAGGAGTCGCCGGGCTTCCACGCGCGCTTGGCCTCGGGTGTGAGGTACTCGCGCAGGATCTTCTGCTCGACGTCGTCGAAGCTGGCCATCGCCGCCAGCAGCCCCTGGACGGTCTGCGTCGGCGTCCAGTCGGCCTGCGGGGACGTGGCGACCATGCGCTGGAACGGCTTGGTCATCGAGTCGGCGGCGTCGGCGGGCCTGGCCAGCTCGGGCGGCCCGCCCACAGAGATCACCGAACAGGCCGAACCGCCGCAGGCCACGCTGGCCGCGAGCACGAGAACGCCGAACTTCTTACTCCGCATGGAGCACCCCCTCCCCCGCCGCCGGTGAGAGCACCGGCGTGATGTGCCCGCGCCATGTCCGCCGCATTTCCACCTCCGGCGGCACGAGCGACAGCGGAGAGCCCTTCAGCACGGCCCCCGCCGTGCGAGGCAGGGTGAGTCTGAACTGCGACCCCTCTCCAGGCGTCCCCCACGCCTGCAACCAGCCTCCGTGCAGCATGGCGTCCTCGCGCGAGATGGCCAGCCCGAGCCCGGTGCCGCCGATCGTGCGCGCCCTCGAGGGGTCCGCCCTCCAGAACCTGTCGAAGACCATCTGGTCCTCGCCGGGTTTCAGGCCGACTCCGTGATCCCGTACGGCCACGGCCGCCGCGTCGCGGTCGGCTCCCACGGTCACCACGATCTCGCGCCCCTCGCCGTGCTCGATCGCGTTGAACAGCAGGTTGCGCAGGATCCGCTCCACCCTGCGGCTGTCGATCTCCGCCATGCAGGGCTCGCTCGGCAGCCGCAGCTCGAAGCGGGTGCCGTGCCGTTCGGCCAGCGCCTCGGAGTCGCCCACCGCGCGCAGGACCACGTCGCGCACGTCGGTGGAGTCGAGGTCGAGCGTGGCCGCGCCCGCGTCGTAGCGGCTGATCTCCAGCAGGTCGGCCAGCATCGACTCGAATCGCTCGAGCTGGGCCTGCATCAGCTCGGCCGAGCGCGCGGCCATCGGCTCGAAGTCCTCGCGCGCGTCGTAGAGCAGGTCGGCGGCCATCCGCACGGTGGTGAGCGGGGTACGCAGCTCGTGTGAGACGTCGGAGACGAACTGCCGCTGCACCTGCGACAGCTCCTCCAGCTGATGGATCTTGAGCGCCAGGTTGGCGGCCATCTCGTTGAAGGAGGTGGCCAACCGCGCGAGGTCGTCCTCGCCGCGCACCTTGAGCCGCTCGTCGAGCCGTCCCGAGGCGAGGCGCTCGGCCGCCTGGCGGGCCAGCCGTACGGGGGTGACGACCTGGCGGGTGACCAGGGAGGCGATGGCGCCGAGCAGCAGCACCAGGCCGATGCCGACGACCACCAGCACCTGGCGCACGGTGGTGAGCATCTCCTCCTCGCCGGTGAGCGGGAAGAAGTGGTAGACCTCGTAGCCGTTCTGGACGAAGGCGCCGACCACGAGTGTCAGCTCGGGCTCGCCTCCGGCGGCGAACTTGATGCGCTTCCTGACCTGCTGCGGCTCGTTGAGCACGCCGCTCTTGTCGCGCTTGGTCTGGAGCTTCGCGCGCAGGTCGGCGGGCACGTCGACGGGCAGTACCCGGCCCGTGGCCCGCGAGCCTCCCGGCTCGGTCGGGTTGAGCACGAGCAGCTGGTAGCGCTTCTGCCAGCCGCTCTCGCCGGTGCCGATGATGCCGTAGAGAGCCTGGTCGAGCGGGTCCTCGATCGGGGCGGTGCTGCCCTCGGCGGCCTTGCCCTGCTCGGCGGGCTCCTGGTTGAGCGCGGCCACGATGGCGACCCTGTCGGCCGTGGCGTCGGTGACGGCCGCCTGCGTGCGGCTGTCGACGACCGAGGTGTTGATCTGGTCGACCAGGAAGACGCCCAGGACGGCGACCACGGTCACAGAGATCACCAGCGTGCTGGTGATGACCTGGAGCTGGAGCGAGCGCCGCCACGTGCTGCGGACCATGCCCACCGCGCGCCTGGCCCGCCGCCTGACGCCGCCAAGGATCTGGCGGATCGTCCTGCGACGGGGCCTGCTCTTCGACGGGAACATGAGGAAAGGGAAGACTTACGCCGGGCCGGCTTTGTAGCCCACGCCGCGGACCGTGACCACGATCTCGGGGTGCTCAGGGTCCTTCTCGATCTTGGCGCGCAGGCGCTGGACGTGCACGTTGACCAGACGGGTGTCGGCCGCGTGCCGGTAGCCCCAGACCTGCTCCAGGAGCACCTCGCGGGTGAAGACCTGGCGCGGCTTGCGGGCGAGGGCGACGAGCAGGTCGAACTCGAGCGGGGTGAGGTTGATGGTCTCCTCGCCGCGCTTGACCGAGTGGCCCGCGACGTCGATGGTGATGTCGCCGATCTGCAGGATCTCAGGGGTCGGCTCGTCGGTACGGCGCAGCCGCGCCCGCACCCTGGCCACGAGCTCCTTGGGCTTGAACGGCTTGACGATGTAGTCGTCGGCCCCCGATTCCAGGCCGAGCACGACGTCGATCGTGTCGCTCTTGGCGGTGAGCATGACGATCGGGACCCCCGACTCAGCCCTGATCCTGCGCGCCACGTCGATGCCGTCCGCCCCCGGAAGCATCAGGTCGAGCAGTACCAGATCCGGGCGCGTATCCCGGAACGCGTCGAGGGCCTTGTCGCCGTCGGAGACAAAGGATGGTTCGAAACCTTCGCCCCGCAGCACGATGCCGAGCATCTCGGCGAGAGCGGCGTCGTCGTCGACGACAAGCACGCGTCCTTTCATGGCCCCTCATTCGTTCTACGCATTGTGGGACATACCCGCACGGTTGCTGAAGGTTACCCTTGCCAGCCTCGTGGCATAACCATCAGACCATCGAAAGCCGAATTTTAGACGCCCCTGCAACCCCCGTAATCTCAGTGTGCAAGACAAAGGCATGTTTCGACCATCCCCGGACTCGCACTACACCAATGAGTCGCCCACCGTGCCAGGATTGGTGTATGTCAGACGGTCACGAGACGCCGCCCGGCTGGTCGGCTGAGCAGCCTCCGCCCTACCGGGCCCCCGGATCCCCCTACAGCGGCGGCCCGGACCCGTCAGCGTGGCAGCAACCTGTTCCCCCACCGCCTCCCTACGGCCAGCAAGGGTACGGCTACATGCCGCCGCCCGCGCTGCGTCCGGGAATCATCCCGCTACGCCCCCTGGGCCTCGGCGACATCTACGACGGCACGATCAAGCTCATCAGGTCCAACCCCAAGGCGGTGCTCGGCCTGTCGGCGATCGTCGCGGCCGTCGCCGCGGTGCCCGTCTCGATCGGGCAGGCGCTGACGCTCAGCTCGATCGGCGACCTCCTGGACGACCCGACGGCCCAGCCGGCGGCGATGGAGGGCGGGTTCGTCACCCAGTACCTGCCGACGATCATCTCGTCGGTGGTGAGCCTCGCGGCCGTCACGATCCTGACCGGCATCCTCATCAGAATCCTCGGCAGAGCCGTCTTCGGCGGCAAGATCACCGCAGGCGAGGCCTGGCGGCTGGTCGCCTCGAGGGTGCCGGCGCTGTTCGGGGTCTTCTTCCTGGTGCTCGGGCTCATCCTGGTGCCCGCCATCCCGATGGCGGTGATCTTCTACGCCGCCGCGTCGAGCGGTGAGCCCCTGGCCGCGCTCGGCCTCGGCCTTCTGTTCATGCTCTTCTACATCGGCTACGCGCTGTTCATCAACACGCGCTTCGCCCTGGCCGCCCCCGCGGTGGTGCTGGAGGGGCTCGGCCCCGTGCAGGCGATGCGCAGGTCGTGGCGCCTGGTGGGCGGCGACTTCTGGAGGGTGTTCGGCATCCTCGTGCTCACCATGATCATCGCCTGGCTGGTCAGCATGATCATCAGCTTCCCGTTCGGCCTGATCGCGGGGATCGTCAGCGTGTTCGGCGAGGGCTCCACCGGCGCCACCATCGCCGTCGCCGTGGTGCTCGCCGTCGGCACCACGCTGGGCGCGATGATCACCTACCCGCTCCAGGCGGGCGTGGCGGGGCTGCTCTACACCGACAGGCGCATGCGCAGCGAGGCCTTCGACCTGGTCCTGCAGACCGCCGCCCTCGAGCAGCAGCGGCAGGGCTGGGTGCACGCCACGGCCGACGAACTCTGGCATCCGTCGAACGCCCGCAGGCCGTGACCCCTCTGGGCCGTGAGGAGGCGCAGCGCAGGGCGGCCGAGGAGCTGTCCAAGCCGGGCTACGCGCACGAGTCGCTGCTCGACAGGCTCTACCGCACTTTCCAGCAGTTGCTCGGCGACGCGACCGACTTCGCTCCGGGCGGCAGCCCCGTCGGCGCCCTGCTGGCCGCGCTGCTGCTGGTCCTGTTCGTCGTCGCGCTCGTCACGGTGCTGGTCTGGCTGGCACGCAGGTCGGCCCGCGCCACGACGGCGCCAGGCGACCTGTTCGACGGCAGGGCGATGACCGCGGCCGAGCACAGGCAGGCGGCCGAGCGGCTGGCCGCGGAGGGTCGGTGGGCCGAGGCCGTCCAGGAACGGCTGCGCGCCATCGCCCGCGACCTGCAGGACAGAGCGCTGATCGACGGCCTGCCGGGCAAGACCGCCGACGAGCTGGCGGCGGAGGCGGGCAGGTCGCTGCCGGCCTTCGCCGAGGAGCTCGCCGCGGCCGCGCGCGCCTTCGACGACGTCGCCTACGGCGGCGTGCCTGGCAGCCCCGCCGCCTACGCGATGCTGCGTGACCTGGACGAACGGCTCCGCCTGGCCAGGCCGGTGGCGTCGTGAGCGTCTCGACCGCTCCCACGGCGAAGGGCCTGTGGCGGCGAGGCAGGGCGGCTGTGGCGGTCGCGCTGCTCGTGGTGGCCACCGCGGTGTTCGGCGCGCTGCTCGCGGGCGGCGGTGAGCAGGGCCGCTACCTCGACCCCGACGACGCCTCCCTGCGCGGCTCCAAGGCGCTGGCCCAGTTGCTGCGCGACAGGGGCGTGCGCGTCGACAGGGTCGACTCGGTGGAGACCGCCGAGTCCCTTGCCCGTGAAGGCGAGCGCCTCCTGCTGGTCGGCGCGCCGTGGAACGGCGACTACAGCGAGGCCGAACGGCTCGCGAACATCTCCGGCGACTTCGTGATCGTCGGCGACCAGCCCTACCTCGACGTGCTCGCCCCCTCCGTGGACCACGACGGGCAGGCGCGCCTGCGATCGCGCGAGCCCGGCTGCCGGCTGCCGGCCGCCCGCGCCGCCGGCAACGCTTACCTGGGCGGCCGGACCTTCGAGGCAGACGGCGAGTCCTGCTACGCGGGCTCCCTCGTGACGGCGGGCACGGTCACCGTGCTCGGCAGCGGCGAGTTCATGACCAACCTGCGCCTGGCCGAGGACGGCAACGCCGCGCTCGCGCTGAACCTGCTCGGCTCCCGCAAGGCCGTCACCTGGCTGGTGCCCCCTCCCGTGGGGGCCGGCGAGCTGCCAGGGCCAGGAGGCAGGAGCATCCAGGAGCTCATGCCCGACAACGTGCCGTGGGCGGTGCTCATGGCGGTCGTCGCCGTCGCGGTCGTCGCGCTCTGGCAGGGCAGGCGGCTCGGGCCCGTGGTGGCCGAGCGGCTGCCTGTCGTGGTGAGGGCGGCGGAGACCGTGGAGGGCAGGGGCAGGCTCTACCGTGCCCGCAGAGCCAGGACCCAGGCCGCCGAGGCGCTGCGCGGCGGCGCGCTCGACCGCCTGACACCCCGGCTCGGACTCGGCGCGCAGCCCAGGGCCGACGAGGTCGTGGCGGCGCTGGCCGCACGCACGGGGCTGGAGGCCGGCCACCTCGGGACCGCCCTGTACGGCGCGCCCCCCGCCGACGACGCGGGCCTGGTGGCCCTGGCTGGATACTTGGACGAGATCGAGAGGCAGGTTCGTGAACACTGAGGAGACCACCCGCGTCGCGGGGCGCGGTGACATGGCGCGCGAGGCGCTCGGCGCGTTGCGCGCCGAGGTGGCCAAGGCCGTGGTGGGCCAGGACGCGGTCGTGACAGGGCTGGTCATCGCGCTGCTGTGCAGGGGGCACGTGCTCCTGGAGGGCGTGCCCGGCGTGGCCAAGACGCTGATGGTCCGCACCCTGTCGGCCGCGCTCTCGCTCGACTTCAAGCGCGTGCAGTTCACGCCCGACCTGATGCCCGGCGACGTGACGGGCTCACTGATCTACGACGCGAAGACCGCGGAGTTCGACTTCCGCGAGGGGCCCGTCTTCACCAACCTGCTGCTCGCCGACGAGATCAACCGCACGCCGCCGAAGACGCAGGCGGCGCTGCTCGAGGCGATGGAGGAGCGGCAGGTCAGCGTCGAGGGCGACGCCAGGCCGCTGCCCGACCCCTTCGTGGTGTGCGCGACGCAGAACCCGGTGGAGTACGAGGGCACCTACCAGCTGCCCGAGGCGCAGCTCGACAGGTTCCTGCTGAAGCTGACCGTGCCGCTGCCGCCGCGCGACCAGGAGATCGCGGTGCTCGAACGGCACGCGCGCGGCTTCGACCCGCGCGACCTGTCGCAGGTCAAGCCGGTGGCCTCGGCCGACGACCTGGCCGCGGGCCGCGAGGCGGTGGCCGCGGTGCACGTGGCCCCCGAGGTGCTCGGCTACATCGTCGACCTGGCCAGGGCGACCAGGCAGTCGCCCTCGCTGCAGCTGGGCGTCTCGCCTCGCGGCGCGACGGCGCTGCTGGCGGCCTCCAGGGCGTGGGCGTGGCTGTCCGGCCGCACCTACGTGACGCCCGACGACGTGAAGGCGCTGGCCAGGCCCGCGCTGCGGCACAGGATCCAGCTGCGGCCCGAGGCCGAGCTCGAGGGCGCGACCACGGACGGCCTGCTCGACGGCATCCTGGCGGCCGTGCCGGTCCCCCGCTGATGGCACTGACAGGGCGGGCGGGGCTGGTAGCGGCCCTGTGGATCGTGGTGGTGCTGTTCGTGCCAGGGCCCGGCTACGCGGTGCTCGCGGGCTGCCTGCTGCTGCTCGCCGCGATCGTGACCGACCTGGTGTTCGCAGGGTCGGTGCGGCCGCTGACGTTCACCCGCTCGGGCCCCACCTCCGTACGGCTCGGCGAGACGGCCACGGTCGAGCTGATCGTGGAGAATCCCGGCCCTCGGCGGGTGCGCGGTGTCCTGCGCGACGCGTGGCAGCCCTCGGCGGGGCTGTCGCCCAAGAGCGTGCCCATCGACGTGCCGCCGGGCGAGCGGCGGCGCCTGGTGTTCGAGCTGAAGCCCACCCGGCGCGGCGACAGGTCGTCGGAGGCGGTGACCGTCCGGGCCTTCGGGCCTCTCGGGCTGGCCGCGCGGCAGGGTGGTCACAGCGTGCCGTGGACGGTGCGGGTGCTGCCTCCCTTCCTGTCGCGCAAGCACCTGCCCTCGCGCCTGGCGAGGCTGCGAGAGCTCGAGGGCAACCACCCCGCGCTGGTCAGGGGGCAGGGCACGGAGTTCGACTCGCTGCGGGAGTACGTGGTCGGCGACGACGTGCGCTCCATCGACTGGCGCGCCACGGCCCGCCGCAACGACGTGGTGGTGCGGACCTGGCGGCCCGAGAGGGACAGGCGCGTGCTGATCGTCCTCGACACGGGGCGCACGTCGGCCGGGCGCGTGGGGACGGGATGGCCCAGGCTCGACTGGTCCATGGACGCCGCGTTGCTGCTGGCCGCGCTGGCCGTCAAGGCCGGTGACCAGGTGGACTTCCTGGCCTACGACAGGGCGGTGCGCGCCTGGGTGTCGGGCGCCTCGCGCACCGAGCTGCTCTCGGCGCTGGTGAACGTCATGGCCCCGGTCGAGGCCGAGCTGGTGGAGTCCGACGCGCCCGGCCTGGCCGCCGCCATCCTGGGCAGGGCCAAGCGGAGGGCGCTCGTGGTCCTGCTGACCGACCTCAACTCGGCCGCGCTCGAAGAGGGGCTGATGCCGGTGCTGCCCCAGCTGTCGTCGCGGCACCTGCTGCTGGTGGCCGGCGTATCCGACCCGCTGGTCGCGGCCATGGCGGCGGGCAGGGGGACGGCCGAGCAGGTCTACGACGCCGCCGCGGCCGAACGCTCCCTCGCCGAGCGCAGGCGCATCACCGCGCGCCTGCGCGGGCACGGCGTGGAGGTCGTGGACGCGCTGCCCGAGGACTTCGCGCCCGCGCTGGCCGACGCGTACCTGGCGCTGAAGGCAGCGGGACGGCTCTAGTTCGTCGGCGCCACGTCGGGCGCCCTCTCGAGGTCGCCCGTCTCGCCCTCGAGGTAGGCCTTCCTGCCGAAGTACACGACGTAGGCGAGGAAGGCCGCCTCGGCGATCACCCCGATGGACAGGCGCGCCCACGTCGGCAGCCCCGAAGGCGTGACGAGCGCCTCGATCAGGCCTGACACGAACAGGACCAGCACCAGCCCGATCGCCACGCTGACCACCGCTCGTCCCTGCTCGGCCAGCGCGTCGACCCTGCGGCGCGGTCCCGGCACGATGACCGTCCAGCCCAGCCGCATGCCGACCGCCGCGGCCAGGAACACGGCCGTCAGCTCCAGCAGGCCGTGCGGCAGGATCAGGCCGAAGAAGATGTCGAGCTTGTCGCGCGAGGCCATGAGGCCGCCCGAGACGGCCACGTTGGCGGCGTTCTGGAAGAGGATCCAGGGGATCGGCAGGCCCAGGAAGATCGCGAACACGATGACCTGCATGGAGACCCAGGCATTGTTGATCCACACCCTGCTGGCGAACGAGGCGGCGGGATTCTCCGAGTAGTAGTCGGCGAAGTCGTGCTCGACCAGCTGCTTGATCTCCTCGGGCGTGCCCACGGCGGCCTGCACCTCCGGGCTGCCCGCCACCCACGCGCCCATGATCCACGAGACCGCCACGAAGGCCAGGGTGCTGGCCAGCCACCACCACCTGGCGCGGTAGGCGACCACGGGGAACGAGACCGTGAAGAACCTGACGACGTCGCGCCAGGCGGGGGCGTGCGCGCCGGTCACCGCCGAGCGCGCCCTGGCCACCAGCGCCGACAGCCTGCCGACGAGCATGGCGTCCTGCGTGCCCGAACGCACGATCGACAGGTGGGTCGACACCCGCTGGTAGAGCTCGACCAGCTCGTCGACCTCCGCGCCCGTCAGCGACCTGCGCCGCCGTACCAGGTGGTCGAGTCGATCCCACGCGGGCCGGTGCGCGGCGACGAAGGCGTCAATGTCCACCGGGACATTCTGGCACTAGGCTCCCCCTATGTCCGAGGTGGTAACGGGCGACGCCGTCGTCGTCGAGGTCAGGGTGGCACAGCCGCCCATCCGAGCCGTGGCGCTGGCCATCGACATGATCGTGCAGGTCATTTTGATGGTCGGCGTCTTCCTCGCGGTCGGCTTCTCCTCGGTCGTCTCCGACCCCGCACTGGCCGGCGCGGTGTCGATCCTGATCAGCGTGCTGGTGATGGCCGGCTACCCGGTGATCTTCGAGACGGCGACGCGGGGACGCAGCCTCGGCAAGCTGGCGCTGGGCCTGCGCGTCGTGAGCGACGACGGCGGCCCCGAGCGCTTCAGGCAGGCGCTGTTCAGGGGGCTGGCGGGGGTCCTGGAGTTCTGGACCTTCTTCGGCGCGCCCGCGCTCATCGCCTCCCTGATCTCGCAGCGGGGCAAGCGGCTCGGTGACGTGTTCGCGGGCACGATCGTCATCTCCGAGAGGGGGCCGAGCGGGAGTTCGCAGCCCGTGCTGATGCCTCCCGCGCTGGAGGGATGGGCTCGCACGCTGGAGCTCTCGCAGCTGCCAGGAGAGGTGGCGGGGGCGGCCAGGCAGTATCTGGTGCGCTGGCATGATCTGTCGCCTGCCGTCCAGCACGAGATGGGGGTGCGCATCGCCACGCAGGTGGCGGCCTATGTGACGCCACCGCCGCCGCCCGGGGTGCCCGCGCACGCCTATCTCAGCGCGGTGCTGGCCGAGCGCCGGCGGCGGGACCAGGCACGTTATCCACAGGCCCCGCAGAGCCACGGCGTTCGTCCACAGGCTGTGCCCTACCCTCAGCCCGGACCGTACGGCCAGCCGTACGCTCAGCCCCATGCCCCGCAGGTCTCACCCCCGCAGGCGGCTCCGCCGAGCTCCTCCCCGCCGCCGCCCCCCGCTCCGCAGCCGCGCACCACGCCGGGAGGGTTCGCGCCCCCGCAGTGAGCACCTTCGCGGAGACCACCTCCGAGGAGACCGCCTCCGCGGTGAGCGTCTCCGCGGTGAGCGTCTCCGTGGTGAGCGTCTCCGTGGTGAGCGTCTCCGTGGTGAGCGTCTCCGTGGTGAACACCTCCGTTGGTGAGCACCCCCGAGGAGACCGCCTCCGTGGTGAGCGCCCCCGTGGTGAACACCTCCGAGGAGACCGCCTCCGCGGTGAGCGCCCCCGTGGTGAGCCGCGCGCCGCTCTCATGGAGACGGCGCGCGGCCCCGCGTCAGAACGGCAGCTGCGTCTGGGTGTTGAGGATGCTCAGGCGCACCTTGGCCGCCGGGTCGGTCAGCTTGTCCGAGATCCGCAGCACGTCGAACCCCTTCTGGATGTCGCTGCTGTAGATGAACCCGTTGTAGTAGTACGCCGACCACGAACCGCCGATGGAGCGCGGCTTCAGCGGTCCCCTCTCGAAGTAGCCGATCTCCTTGGGCGCCGAGGAGTCGGTGAAGTCCCAGATCGAGACGCCGCCCTGGTACCACGCCTGGACCATGATGTCCTTGCCCTTGACCGGGATCAGCGACCCGTTGTGCGCGACGCAGTTCTCCGACGAATCCTGGTGCCTGGAGATCTTGTAGTAGCTCTTGTGGACCAGCTCGCCGTCCACGATGTCGAAGACGGCGTCAGCGCCGCGCTTGGCGCCGATCGTCGCGTTGCAGGTGGCCGAGGCGCCGCCGCCGAGCTCGTCGGTGAAGACCACCTTCGTGCCCGTGTTGTTGAAGGTCGCCGAGTGCCAGAAGGCGAAGTTCTCGTCGGTCACGGTCGCGGTGACCTTGGGCCGCTCACGGTCGGAGATGTCCATGAGCACGCCGTCACCCATGCAGGCGCCGGCGGCCAGGTTCTTGGAGGGGAAGACCGTGATGTCGTGGCAGCCGCTGGTGGGCAGGAGCAGGCCGCTCTGCTGCTCGTTTCCGCCCTCGGGGAAGAGCACGGGCCTGGAGACCACCTTGGCGTCCGTCGGCTTCTTCAGCGGCACCTTGACGATCGAGATCCGGTCGTGCGGCGGCTTGCACTCGGGGTAGATGTCGGCCGGCATGTACGACGAGACGTACAGGTACACCGACTTGCCCGACTTGTCCGGCACCAGCGTGTGGGTGTGCGACCCGCAGGCCGTCTCGACCGCCTTGATGTACTTCGGCCGCGACTTGTCGCTGATGTCGAAGATCCTGATGCCCTCCCACGACTTCTTGCTCGTGGGCGTGCCGTAGTCGCTCTTGCAGGAGTCGCTGTCGCGAGGGTCGTCCACCGACAGGAAGAGCAGGTCGCCCTTCACCGAGACGTCGTTCTGCGCGCCCTCGCACGTCACCTGACTGACGACCTTGGGCTTGGCCGGATCCTTGATGCTGTAGATGGTGAAGCCGTTGTAGTTGCCCTGGTAGGCGTAGTCGCCCTGGAAGGCCAGGTCCGAGTTGAACGCGTCCGGGCCGGTGAACGCGCCCTTCTTGGGCAGGTTCGCCACGTGCTCGACGTTGGCACTCTTGAGAATCTTGTCAGCCGACTCCGCCTGTGCCGGCATCGTCGCCGCCACCAGAGTCAGGGCCGCACCGGCCAGCACGAGCACACGGCCAAGTCTGGACGCCACCGGGACCTCCCATCGTGGGTTGATGATCAGACTCGACCCACTATGTCACTACGTGTCCCGGAGCATGTCGCCTGATACCTTCCTGATACACCTGCCCTACTTGACCCTTCTGTACTCCAGGTCGAAGTCGTGCTGCCATGACGTGCCGTCCTGCGACATCTCCCATGAGCAGGTGATGGAGGCGCCGTCCGCGCTGAGCGCGCCGGTGAACCGCTGGTTGAAGCCCGGCGCCTCGCGCCAGATGCGCCACACGCCGTCGGCGAAGGTCATCCGGTAGACGCGGTGGACGCCTCGGCCGTCGGCGTAGAGCATGGTGAACTCCTCCGACGCGTCGTCCAGACCGATGATCGCCGAGACGGGAAAGGGCGAGTTGGCCAGCCATTCGGGCGGGGCGTCCTCGGGGAGCTCCGCGTCCGTGCGCTGGAGCAGGAAGGCGCCGCCCTCCATCCACTCGACCACGCTTCTGCCGCCGGCGGTGGGTGTGTCACCCACGGTCGCCCAGATCTCCCATTCGCCCACGAGGGCGTTCAGCCGCTGGAGGGCGGGGTGAGGTTCGCGCATCGCTTCGACTCCCTTCGTCTCTCCCATTCACGCCGCTCCCCCTCACGATGTCGACCCCTGCGGCACGCACATCGGCCGCAGGGGTCGTCAGGTCACACCGCTGGATCAGCGGCCGTGCTCGGGGTACGAAGGCTGCGTCTGGGCGTTCAGGATGTCGAACTTGACGCTCTTCGCCTGGTTGGTACGGGGATCGTTGATGCGCAGGACGTCCAGGCCGAGGTTGAAGTCGGACCCGTAGATGTAGCCGTTGTAGTAGTAGGCCGACCAGAACCCGCCGCTGAGCGGCGGAGCGGTGGTGTCAGGCCCACGCTCGAAGTAGGCGATCTCCTCGGGACGCGACGAGTCGGTGAAGTCCACGACCGAGATGCCGCCCTGGTACCACGCCTGCACCATGATGTCCTTGCCCTTGACCGGGATCAGCGAGCCGTTGTGCGCGACGCAGTTCTCGGTGTCGGCCTGGTGGCGGGCGATCTTGAAGTAGCTGCGGAACTGGAGCTGGCCGCCGACGAGGTCGTAGTAGGCGTTGGCGCCGCGGTTCGGGCCGATGGCCTCGTTGCAGGTGGCGCGGGAGCCGCCGCCGAGCTCGTCGGTGAAGATGACCTTGGTCCCGGCGTTGTTGAACGTGGCCGAGTGCCAGAAGGCGAAGTTCACCTCGTCGCGGACCGTGGTGGTGACGACCGGGCGCTCGCGGTCGGAGATGTCCATCAGGATGCCCTCGCCCATGCAGGCTCCGGCGGCGATGTCCTTCTCCGGGTAGGCGGTGATGTCGTGGCAGCCGGAGGTGGCGGACTTGCCGTTCGGGTACGGCAGCGGCACACCGGCGAAGCCGCCGTCGTCGGGCACGCCGTCGCCGTTGGTGTCACGGGTGGGCGGGAACAGCACCGGGGTGCTCAGGACCGTGGCCCCTGCGGGGTTGTCCAGCGGCACCTTGACGATGGAGATCAGGTCGTGCGGCGTCTTGCAGTCGGGGAAGTCCGCCGCAGGACCGTAGGAGGAGATGTAGAGGTAGACGTGCTTGGCCGCGTCGGCGCCCTTGCCCGGCACGATGGTGTGGGTGTGGGAGCCGCAGTTGGTCTCGACGGCCTTGACGTAGACCGGGTTGGCCTTGTCCTTGACGTCGAAGATGCGGATGCCCTCCCACGACTCCTTGATCCGCGCGCTCTGGCCAGTGCTCTGACAGGAGTCGTTGTTCCTGGAGGAGTCGACGGAGCCGAACAGCAGGTCACCGTAGACGGAGACGTCCATCTGGCCACCGGGGCAGACCACGCTGCTCACCAGGGAGGTGCGCTTCGGGTGCTTGATGTCGTAGATGGAGAAGCCCTGGTAGTTGCCGACATAGGCGTAGTCGCCCTGGAAGGCCATGTCGGTGTGGATGTCGGCCAGGGCGGCCGGCTTGGGCACGTTGGTGACGTGCTCGATGTTGGCGCTCTTGGAGATCTGGCCAGGGGCGGGGATGTCGCTGGCCTGGGCCGGCAGGGCGGTGATCGTTAACGCGACGGCGGTGCCGAGCAGGACGAGGGCTCTACGAGGGATGAACACTCACGTTCCTCCGATAAGGGGGACATAAATGTAAAAATGGTGACGCCCCGATCTCACTCTCAGCTAGCACGCAGTACGTCAAATGTTATTGCGCTTTGCCATCTGTTAGATGATCACGGTTCTGGTTTACAGTTCGCTCTCTCGACTCACGGAGGTCAGGTGCGCGCCGCGCTCGTTGTCATCACCTGTACGGTGGTCGCCCTCTCGGGCTGTAGCGGAGACAGCAGGACCGCCGCGCCCACGGCCGACTCGACGGCTCCGGTGATCGCGCCGGGAAGACCGGGCGAGCCCGCCAGGACGCTGTCGCCGGGCGAGGCCGTCACCGCGGTGCCCTCCCCCACCGCGAACGCGGTGGACGTGTCGTTCATGCAGGACATGATCATTCATCACCGCCAGGCGCTCGACATGGCGATCCTCGCGCCGACGCGGGCCAAGTCGGAGAAGCTGAAGGGGTTGGCCTCCCGCATCAAGGACGCGCAGGGCCCCGAGATCCAGTACATGACCACCTGGCTCCAGGAGCAGGGCCAGAAGGTGCCCGAGCACCACGCGGCGCACGAGGGGATGCCTGGCATGGCGACGCCCGAGCAGATGGAGGCGCTCAAGGCCGCGTCGGGCGTGGAGTTCGACCGGCTCTTCCTGACCATGATGATCGCCCATCACCACGGAGCGATCACGATGGCGACCAAGGTGCTCGGAGAGGGCGCCCACCAACGGATCTCCGAGCTCGCCAGCGACATCGGTGTCGAGCAGACCGCGGAGATCCGCCGCATGCAGGAGATGCAGGCGGCCCTGTAGACGCCCCGCGGGCCTGCGAGGGCGAAGGCGGCTCCCTGGCGCGGGAGCCGCCCCGAGGACCTCAGTGGCCGCGTTCGCGGTACCTGGACTGGGTCTGGACGTTCAGCCGGTCGAACGTCACGCGTCGCGCCTGGTTGACGCGCCGGTCGTCGACCCTGAACACGTCGAACCCGCGGAAGATCTCGCTGCCGAAGATGTAGCCGTTGTAGTAGTAGGCCGACCAGTAGCCGCCGAGCCTGAGCTGGGTGTCGGAGATCGGGCCTCGGTCGAAGAAGGCGATCTCCTGCGGGTTGGCCGAGTCGGTGAAGTCCCAGACCGACAGCCCGCCCTGGTACCAGGCCTGGACCATGATGTCGCGGCCCTTGACCGGGATCAGCGAGCCGTTGTGGGCCACGCAGTTCTCGGTGTTCGTCTGGATCCTGGAGATCTTGTAGTAGCTCTTGAAGACGAGCTTCTTGCCGACGATGTCGAGGATCGCGTCGGCGCCCCTGGTCGGGCCCTCGGCCGCGGTGCAGCGGGCCTGGGTGCCGCCGCCGAGCTCGTCGGTGAAGACCACCTTGGTGCCTGCGTTGTTGAAGGTCGCCGAGTGCCAGAACGCGAAGTTCGTGTCTCTGACCGTGTCGATGACCTTGGGATTCTCCCTGTCGGAGATGTCCATGAGCACGCCGTCACCCATGCAGGCGCCGGCGGCGAGGTCCTTCTCGGCGTAGACGGTGATGTCGTGGCAGCCGCTGGTGTCGGCGAGCAGGTTGGGCTGCTGGGTCCTGTCGTTGCCGCCGTCGGGGAAGATCACCGGCATGTTGACCACGGCGGCCGCGGTCGGGTTGCGGACGGGGACCTTCACCACCGAGATGCGGTCGTGCGGCGGCTGGCAGTCGGGCAGGTTCGCGGCGGGGAAGTAGGACGAGACGTAGACGTAGAAGGCGTCACGCGACTTGCCGGGCACCAGCGTGTGGGTGTGCGAGCCGCAGTTCGTCTCGACCGACTTGACGTACTTCGGGTTGGCCTTGTCGCTGACGTCGAAGATCCGCAGACCCTCCCACGAGCTCTTCACGCTCGGTGACTGACCCGTGCTGGCGCAGGAGTCGTCCTTCATCGAGTCGTCGACGGAGGTGACGAGGATGTCGCCGTAGATCGTGACGTCCATCTGGCCGCCGGGACAGCTGACCGTGCTGACCAGCTTGGGGCGCTTCGGGCGGCTGATGTCGTAGATCGAGAAGCCGGTGTAGCTGCCCACGTAGGCGTAGTCGCCCTGGAAGGCGATGTCGGTGTTGATCTGCACACCGGCGGGCAGATCGAGGTGGGCTTCGTGCCGGATGTTGTCACTCTTGGTGACCTCGTCGGCGGCCGAGGCGGGGACGGGGACCAGGGCGATCGCCACCACGATCCCTGCCACGAGGGAGGATAAGCCACGCAATCTCATGGAGCCTCCAGAGACGGAAATGCCCTGGATTATCCATGTCGTTCAGCGATCAACCAAGTGATTGTCCGGGAACTGTCACGCGAAATCCGGTACGTCAGGAGCCCGTGCGCCAGGAGTGCAGGTAGTCCTCCTGGTCCGCGGTCAGCCGGTCGATCTCGATGCCCGTCGCGGCCAGCTTCAGCCGTGCCACTTCGACGTCGATGTCCTCGGGCACGTCGTAGACGCCCGGCGCCAGGTTCAGCCGCTCGGCGGCCAGCCAGGCGACGGCCAGGGCCTGGGCGGAGAAGGACATGTCCATGACGGCGGCGGGGTGCCCCTCGGCAGCGGTCAGGTTGACCAGCCGTCCCTCGGCCAGCAGCAGCAGGCGGCGGCCGTCGGCGAGCACGTACTCGTCGGTGTTGGGCCGCACGCCCTGGTTGAGCGAGACGGCCATCTCCTCCAGCGCGCGTACGTCGATCTCCACGTCGAAGTGGCCCGCGTTGGCCAGGATCGCGCCGTCCCTCATCAGCGCCAGGTGCTCGGCCCTGATGACGTCGCGGTTGCCGGTGACCGTGATGAACAGGTCGCCCACCAGGGCCGCGGACTCCATCGGCCGCACCTCGTAGCCCTGCAGCGAGGCGTCGAGCGCCTTGACAGGGTCGATCTCGGTGACGATCACGCGGGCGCCCAGGCCCTTGGCCCGCTCGGCGACGCCGCGCCCGCAGTAGCCGAACCCCGCGACGATCACCGTGCGCCCCGCGAGCATGAGGTTGGTGGCACGCATGATGCCGTCGAGCGTGGACTGGCCGGTGCCGTACCTGTTGTCGAACATCCGCTTGGTCCGGGTGTCGTTGACCGCGACCATGGGGAAGCGCAGCGCGCCTTCGGCGGCCATCTGGCGCAGGCGGATGATGCCGGTGGTGGTCTCCTCGCAGCCGCCGCTGACGCCTCCGAGCAGGTCGGTGCGCTCGGTGTGCAGGATGTTGACCAGGTCGCAGCCGTCGTCGAGGACCAGGTCGGGTGCCAGGTCGAGCGCCTGGTGGATGTGGCGGTAGTAGGTGGCCCTGTCGACGCCCGCGCGCGCGTGGACCGCGATGTCGTAGGACCTGAGCGCCTCGGCGACGTCGTCCTGGGTGGAGAGCGGGTTGGAGGCGGCCAGCGCGATCTGCGCGCCGCCGGCCTTGAGCGCGCCCATCAGGACGGCGGTCTCGGCGGTGACGTGCAGGCACGCGGCGATCCTGAGCCCCTCGAGGGGGCGCTCCCTGCCGAACCGCTCCCCGATCGCCGTCAGCACCGGCATCGCGCGGCCGGCCCCAGGCGATCCTCCGCTCTCCCACAACCTCTCCTCCATCCTGTACGGCACAGCCAAGTCGAGCCCACCGTGGTCACCGGTGACCGTCGGTCCATCACGCCACTCCAGCGCGACTCCGGTCCTCGCCGTCACGCCGCCCCACCTTCTCGTCGAGCGAGAGCGTCACGGGCACGTGACGGCGGGCCAACCGCAGCCCCGCTGGGCGGCGCGCCTTCGACGGACGGACCACAGGACCGCGCAGGCGTGGACGCGACCTGCCGTCACGGACGTGGTGGGCCGGACGGGGTGGGCCGGATGTGGTGGGCCGGATGTGGCACGGCGGCGGGCGACCAGAGGACGCCCGCCGCCGCGATGATCGAAGGGATCAGTACCGGTAGTGCTCCGGCTTGTACGGGCCCTCGACGTTCACGCCGATGTACTCGGCCTGCGCCTTGGTCAGCGTGGTGAGCTTGACGCCCAGCGCGTCGAGGTGGAGGCGGGCGACCTTCTCGTCCAGGTGCTTGGGCAGCGTGTAGACGCCGATCGGGTACTCCTCGGTCTTGGTGAAGAGCTCGATCTGCGCGATGACCTGGTTGGTGAAGGAGTTGGACATCACGAACGACGGGTGGCCGGTCGCGCAGCCCAGGTTCATCAGGCGGCCCTCGGCGAGCACGAGGATGGAGTGACCGTCCTCGAAGACCCACTCGTCGACCTGCGGCTTGATGTTGTTCCTGACGATGCCGGGCGTCTTGGCCAGGCCGGCCATGTCGATCTCGTTGTCGAAGTGGCCGATGTTGGACACGATCGCCTGGTGCTTCATCCTGGCCATGTGGTCGGCCGTGATGATGTCGAAGTTGCCGGTCGTGGTCACGAAGATGTCGGCGATGCCGACGACCTCGTCGAGCGTGGTGACCTGGAAGCCGTCCATGGCCGCCTGCAGCGCGCAGATCGGGTCGATCTCGGTGACGATGACGCGGGCGCCCTGGCCGCGCAGCGCGTCGGCGCAGCCCTTGCCGACGTCGCCGTAACCGCAGACCACGGCCACCTTGCCGCCGATGAGCACGTCGGTGGCGCGGTTGAGGCCGTCGATGACCGAGTGGCGGCAGCCGTACTTGTTGTCGAACTTCGACTTGGTCACCGAGTCGTTGACGTTGATCGCGGGGAAGAGCAGCGTGCCGCTCTTGAACATCTCGTAGAGGCGGTGGACACCGGTGGTGGTCTCCTCCGTCACGCCCTTGATCTGCTCAGCGATCTTCGTCCACTTCTTCTCCTCGCCGACCGTGCGGGTGAGCAGGTCGATGATGACGTGCCACTCCTCGGGGTCGCTCTCGGTGGCGGAGGGGACGGCGCCGGCCTTCTCGTACTCGGCGCCCTTGTGGACCAGGAGCGTGGCGTCACCGCCGTCGTCGAGGATCATGTTCGGGCCCTCGCCGCCAGGCCAGGTGAGCGCCTGCTCGGTGCACCACCAGTACTCCTCCAGCGTCTCGCCCTTCCAGGCGAAGACGGGGACACCCTGCGGGTTGTCGACGGTGCCGTTGGGGCCGACGGCGACGGCCCGCGGCGGCGTGGTCCTGGGTGGAGAAGATGTTGCAGCTGACCCAGCGGACCTCGGCGCCGAGCGCCACGAGCGTCTCGATGAGGACGGCGGTCTGGATCGTCATGTGCAGCGAGCCCATGATCTTCGCGCCGCGGAGGGGCTGGGAGGCCGCGTACTCCTTGCGAACCGCCATGAGGCCGGGCATCTCGTGCTCGGCGAGCCGGATCTCCTTGCGGCCGAAGTCGGCAAGTGAAAGGTCGGCGACCTTGAAGTCCATCTGTTTACCCCTCGCGAAACGAAGTTGTCGCCGTCGAGTCTAGGTGGGGCCGTTTCGTGTCGCATCCCGAGGGGGTTGAATCTTCCACAAGAATGTAAGGATGCGCATCACAGAGGCAGCCAGGCGGTTGGGGATGTCCCCTCGCATGCTCCGTTACAGGGAGGCGCTCGGGCTCCTGCCACCGGTCAGGGAGCGCGGAGCGCACCGCAGGTTCAGCGAGGACGACCTCACGGCGGTGGCCCAGGCGGTGGAGCTGGAGCGGCGTTTCGACGTCTCCCCCGCCGAACTGGCCTTCGCGCTGCGGGCACTGAGCGAGCCTGGGGTGGCGCAGGCCGTACGGGATCTGGGGCTGCGGATCGGGCGGCTGCAGGCTCCGAGGCGGGCCCTCGACTTCGAGAAGGAGAAGGCGCTGCGATTGCTGCAAACCAGAGGCCCTCGCAGGCCGTCCAACGGAGTATGAAAGAGCTCATCCTCGCCACCGCCCTCGCCCTGACGCCCGCCACGGCCACAGGCCCCACCGTGAAGGTCTACTTCTCCGCCGACCTCGGCATTCCCGGCAAGGTCGTCGCCGTCAGCAGGAAGGCCCCCGACAGCGGGGTCGCCAAGTTCGCCGTCCAGCAGCTCATCAAGGGCCCGACCAAGGCCGAGCGCAAACGCGGGTTGCACTCGGAGCTCGGCCGTCAGATCAAGGGCAGGTCGGACTGCGGCGCCGACTTCCAGCTGAAGATCAAGCACGGCACCGCGACACTGCGCTTCTGCCGCACGGTGATGGGGCTCGGCGTCGGCGCCGACGCCCGCATCCTGCACACGATCGACAGGACGCTGCGCCAGTTCGCCAGCGTGAAGAAGGTCGTCACGCTGGACAAGGGCGGCCGCTGCCTGTTCGACCAGACCGACGCGGGCACCTCCTGCGTCACCGGCCACGAGTAGGGCCTCGTGGCCGGGCTCGCCTGACGGGGCCTACTTGACGGGAGCCCTGTCGAGGTCGGGTTCGAGGTAGATGACCCGCGCGATCGGGACCGCGGCGCGGATGCGCTGCTCGGCCTCGTCGATGCCGCGGGCCACGTCGGCCGCCGTGTCGTCGTGGTCGACAGCGATCTTCGCCGCCACCAGCAGCTCCTCGGGGCCCAGGTGCAGCGTGCGCATGTGGATGACGCGCGAGACCTCGGGCGCCCCTTCGAGCGCGGACCTGATCTGCGTCTCGACGTCGGGCGAGGCGCCCTCGCCCAGCAGCAGCGACTTCGTCTCGATCGCCAGGACGATCGCGATGACCGCGAGCAGGATACCGATCATCAGGGTGCCGATGCCGTCCCACAGGCCGTCTCCGGTGATCACGGCCATGGTGACGCCGAACAGCGCGAAGATCAGACCGAGCAGCGCGCCGAGGTCCTCCAGCAGGACCACGGGAAGCTCGGGCGACTTGGAGTGGCGGATGAACGACACCCAGCTCTGGTTGCCGCGGACGAGGTTCGACTCCTTGATCGCGGTCCTGAAGGAGAAGATCTCGGCGATGATCGCGAAGATCAGCACGCCGAACGCCCACTGAGGCGACTCGACATCGCCTCTTAGTTCGATCTTGTGGATGCCCTCGTAGATCGAGAACACCGCGCCGACCGTGAACAGCACGACCGCGACGACGAAGGCGTAGAAGTAGCGCTCACGGCCGTAGCCGAACGGGTGCTCCTTCGTGCGCGCCCGCTGGGCGCGCTTGCCGCCGAGCAGCAGCAACGCCTGGTTGCCCGAGTCGGCCACCGAGTGGATCGACTCGGCCAGCATCGAGGAGGAGGTGGTGAACAGGAAGGCGACGAACTTCGCGACGGCGATCGCTAGATTCGCGGCCAATGCCGCAATGATCGCTTTGGTCCCACCACTCGCGCTCAACGTATATCTCCACTCGTGCCACTGAAAATCCCGGGAAGGGGATCTTATTGGGAAGTTCGCGACTTTAGCTCTGTGATAGCCGTCACCGGCGTCGGATCGATGCCATACCCAAGAGCGAGGTAAGCACTCGCATAGTCTCCGAGCTCGATGAGGGTGGCCAGCCTCTCGAGCGGATGGGCGCCCTCCGCGGCCAGCTCGCTGACCGGCACGTCGCGGTCCTCGACCACCCTGAGCAGGGAGATCGGCCGCTCCTCGGGCTCGCGCAGCACGACCAGCCTGATAGTGCGGCCCGCGCTCTCGGCGAAGATGTCGCGCTCGGCCAGCGGCCCTTCGACCACGCCCAGCTGGTTGTGGCCCGCCTCGGGAAGCGCGCCCCACTGGGCCGGGTACTTGGCGTTCTCGTACAGTTGGAGCGCCAGCCGGTGCGCCGCGACCGCCGTCAGCGGTGTGGCGCCCCAGATCACCGGCACGCTCTCGGCCAGCTCCATCGCCAGCGCCTTGCCGGGGTTGACGAACGACTCGCTCGAGGGACGGCAGCGGTTGGCCATGTCCTCCAGGCCCTTGGCCACGCCCTCGAACAGGTCGGGATCCGTCTGAACCAGCCCCAGCGCGCCCGCCGCCGCGACCAGCGGCACAGCCATGCCCCAGAGGTTGGCCCGCGAGGGCCCGTTCGCCTCCACAGGGACGAACAGTGCGGACGCCTGCGTGGCGATGGCGTGCAGCGGTGAGTCCTGCGCTCCGACCGCGAGCAGCGAGGCGCCCCGCCGTACGGCCTCGGCCGCCACCGCGAGCGTCTCCGCGGTGCGTCCCGAGCACGACACCGCCATGACCAGGTCGGTGGCGCCGACCCAGCCGGGCAGCCTGCCCGACCGCACGGTGATGACGGGAAGCGGCGCGCCGTACCCGCAGATCACCGCCAGGATGTCGCCGGCGAGCGCCGCCGAGCCCATGCCGGTCACCACGATCGCGCGCGGCCTGCCGTCCTGGGCCAGCCGCGCGATGTCGGCCTCGCCGGCGTTGCGATGAGCGGTGCGCACCTGGGCGGCCGCGGAGGCGACCACGGGCAGCATCGCGCCCGGGTCGCCCGCCGACAGCAGAGCCTGGTCATCGAGCCGCTCGGGCTCCCAGATCACGGCTTCCGCGCCTCGTCCACGAGCAGGACGGGAATGTCATCCCTCACCGGGTAGACCAGGCCGCAGCCGGTACAGGCCAGCTCGTCCGCGTCGAGCTCCGCGCGCAGCGGGGACTTGCACGCCGGGCACGCCAGGATCTCCAGCAGCCAGTCGTCGATCTTCACTGTTCAGCTCCTCACAGCAGCGAGGACTTCGTCCCTGATCGCTGCCATCTGGCTCTCGTCGGCCGCCTCGGCATTCAGCCTGAGCAGCGGCTCGGTATTGGACGGACGGAGATTGAACCACCAGCCTGACCCCGTCACTGTCAGGCCGTCGAGCTCGTCGACCTCACCGCGGCCCGCGAACTGCTCGCGGACCTTCACCAGGGCCTCGCGCTGGTCGGCGACGGTGCTGTTGATCTCGCCGCTCTCGGTGTAGCGGGAGTACGGCGCCAGCACCCGCGACAGCGGCTGCTCCTGCTCGCCGAGAGCGGCCAGCACGTGCAGCGCGGCCAGCATGCCCGAGTCGGCGAACCAGAAGTCGCGGAAGTAGTAGTGGGCCGAGTGCTCCCCGCCGAAGACCGCGCCCGTGCGGGCCATCTCGGCCTTGATGAAGGAGTGACCGACGCGCGTGCGCAGGGGTACGCCGCCGTGCTCGGCGATGATCTCGGGGACGGCGCGCGAGGTGATGAGGTTGTGGATGACCGTCGAGCCGGGATGCTTGGCCAGCTCGCGAGCGGCGACCAGCGCGGTGATCGTGGAGGGCGAGACCGACTCGCCGCGCTCGTCGATCACCCAGCACCTGTCGGCGTCGCCGTCGAAGGCCAGCCCCAGGTCGGCGCCGCCCTCGAGCACGGCCCTCTGCAGGTCGCGCAGGTTCTCCGGCTCGATCGGGTTGGCCTCGTGGTTGGGGAAGGTGCCGTCGAGCTCGAAGTAGAGCGGCGTCACCTCGATCGGCAGCCCCTGGAAGACGGCGGGCACGGTGTGGCCGCCCATCGCGTTGCCCGCGTCGACGGCCACGCGCAGCGGCCTGATGCCCGACAGGTCGACCAGCGTGCGCAGGTGCTCGGCGTAGCCGGTGAGCAGGTCTTTCTCGATCGTGCTGCCCGGCTTGCCCGCGGGGATGCCGCTCTCGAGATAGGCGGCGGCCCTGTCGCGGATCGCGGTCAGCCCGGTGTCGGTGCCGACGGGCACGGCCCCCGCGTGGCACATCTTCATGCCGTTGTAGCGCGCGGGGTTGTGGCTCGCGGTGAACATGACGCCGGGCAGGTCGAGGCTGCCGCTGGCGTAGTAGAGCAGATCAGTGGAGCCGAGCCCCGCGTCGATCACGTCGGTGCCCCTGCTGGTGGCGCCGCGGATGAACGCGTCGGCCAGCGCGCGCGAGGAGACGCGCATGTCGTGGGCGAGGACGGCCTGCGCCGCGCCCGTCACGTCCGCGAACGCCGCCCCCACGGCCTCGGCGGTCTCCTCGTCTAGCTCCTCAGGCACCACGCCGCGCACGTCGTACGCCTTGAAGATCTTGGAGAGATCGCCCACTCGCCCGCCCCTTGGTGGTCGCCTGTCTGACTGAGACGAGCCTACTAGCGCTCCCGGTGGGGTTGGGCGGAGCGAAGGACACGCAGGTGACCTCGGCGGCCCACCTCGACGCCCTGGCCGACCGGCTCCGTGCCGCCGGACGGCGCGGGGCGCGCCGCCTCACGGACGGCGTTGGCCAGCGCTTCGAGATCGTCGGTGCTCGGGCTGCCGCCGTCCGTCGGCAGGCGGACGACCTCCCACCCCCTGGGGGCGGTCAGCCGTTCGGCGTGTTCGGCGCACAGGTCATAGCAATGTGGCTCGGCGTACGTCGCCAGTGGGCCGAGAACCGCGGTCGAGTCGGCGTATACGTACGTGAGCGTGAAGACGGCGGGCTGACTGCAAGCAGTGCGGGAACAGCGACGGACGGGGCTCACGGAGGGACCGTATCCGGTAAGAGTGCGAGGCGCCACTACCTGAGCGCTCTTAACGAGCGTGTCGCCACAATTCGGACACCTGTCACAGCGTTTACACCCACCTGTACCGATGGGGGGCCCTGATTGGGTGCGTCCGAAAGCTTAAGCTTGAGTGGTGACACCGACGCGTGGTCCCCGGCGGCGTGACCGCCATGGTCGCGGGCTTCGCGGTCCGCTGGCCCCTTCCTACGTCCCCATCGCCCGCTCACGCAGCGAGCGCTTCGACGACCTGGTGCTCGACGCGGTCGACAGGCTCAAGCCGCAGTGGGGCAAGCAGCTGGCGGCCGTGGAGTTCGCCGTGGAGGAGGTGCCTCCGGTCAGCGAGCTCGGCGACGGCCCCGGCCGGCTCGGCTCCGAGCCGATCCCCTTCGGCAGGGCCGACACCGCCTCGGGCGCCGATCCGGCCTCCGTGGTGATCTACCGGCGACCGCTGGAGGCTCGGGGCCCGCGACCGCGACATGCTGGGCGCGCTCGTCCACGACACGGTCGTCGAGCAGGTGGCCACGCTGCTCGGGCTGTCGCCCGAGACGGTCGACCCCGGCTACGACGAGCGCGGCTGAGCACCGGGCAAGCCGCCTCTCAGGGCAGCACGACGGCGGGGTCGTCGGTGTAGGTGGGCAGCAACGTCCAGATCCTGCCCTGCGACAGCGGCTGGGCGGTGATCAGCGTCCCCGCCCCGGTCCGTTCGCTCGTCACCCGCCCGCCGTAGACCTGTCCCGACACCGGCGTCACCACCAGGCCCGTGCCCGCCTTGACCTTCACCACCTTGGTGCGCGAGGCCGGGACGTCCACTGTGGCCGTGCCCACCTTCACCCGTCCGGGACCGCCCACGGCGGTGAGCACCAGCGACGAGCCCTTGCCGTTGTCGGCGACGGCGCCGCCCAGGTCGAGCGGCGGCGTCCCCGCGCTGAAGGCCACGTCCACGGAGGTGGAGATCACCATCCCGGCCACCACGGGCACGTCCGAAACGAGCTCCACCGCGGCCGCCTGGCCGTCGAGGCCCTTGGTCAGCTCCATGACCGCCACGGTTCCGGCGATCACATCGAGCGTTTCACGCCCCTTCATCGCATAACTGCCGTCCGTGGTCACCGCCCGCACCTGGACGGCGGCGTCCAGCTTTCCCGGCGCGGCCACCAGGAGCTCCCGCTTTCCCTCGCCCGAGGGGATCCCCGGCACCACGACCCGCGTGGCGGGAGGGGCCGAGGCCGGCAGCCAGTCCACCCCTCGCCCGTCCATCACCGCTCTCGCCGCCACCGCGAGCCTGCCGGTGCTCGTGGTCACGCCGACCGCGGTCACGGTGGCCGAGGGGGCGAGCTCGTTCAGATCGAGTTCGACGTGTGCCCCGGGCTTGACGGTGATCCCCCGCCCCGCGTCGCTGGGCACGGGTCCCTCGGCCGAGTAGACCAGCACGTCGGCCAGCGCGGGCGCGGCGTCGGCGTTGGTCAGGTGCAGCGTGACCCCTGCGGCGGAGGGGCCTGGCCCGATCAGCCACGTGGTCCCCGCCGGCTCGGTGCAGCGCACCCCGGCCAGGCCGCGCGAGCGCCCCTTGGCCGTCTTCGTGCCGAACGACGCCTCCAGGCCCTGCGCCGCCTTCCCCGTGGCCTTCACCACGACGGGCCCGTCTCCCTTGACCGGCTCGCGCCAGAGCTTGCCCGGCTCCTTGACCTGGGCGGACCCGACGGTCACGGTCCCCTCGCCCGGCGCGCTCAGCACGGCCACCTCGGCGCCGCGAGGCGCGGGGCAGACGGCCACCACCGACTCCACGGCGACCTTCTGCGGGCCCCTCGCGGGCGGCGCCTCCTGTGCGGGACGTGTCAGGAAGGCCAGGCCGTACAGCGCGCCGAGCGCGATCAGGACCAGCGCCACGAGGCCGAACCTGTTCTCCACGAACCCCTTCATCGGGCCACCGCCACCACGAGAGGATCGGCCGTGCGGGCGCCGGGCGCGGCCAGGGCGAGCACCAGAGCGGTGAGCGCGGCCTGCGCCCACAGCATGGGCACGCGCAGCGGATCCTCCGGCGGCGCCTTCACCCGCGCGGGCGGCTCGACCAGGCGCCACACCCCTTCACCCTCCGTCAGGCTCAGATGGGTGAGCTGCGGCTGGGAGTCGAGCGCGCTGGTCACCCCCGGCGCCGGTCGCACGACGGCCACGTGGGTGATGCCGAGGGCCGCCAGGGTGGCGGCGTCGGTGCCGCCGCGCCCTGCGACCAGGCCTGCCGCCGCCCTTGCCACCTGGTCACGGGCCTGCCGCGGCACCGGGAGCTCGGCCTCGCCCAGCAGGGGCGTACGGCGGTGCAGCACCGTGAAGGAGTCTCCACGCAGCAGGAGGGTCCTCGACCCCTCGGCCAGCGCCGGCATCGGGTCGGGCGTCGAGCCGCTCAGCGGGCCGCGCGTGCCCGAGGCGATCCAGAAGCCGGCGGCCAGCACGGGCGTGCTGAAGGCGACGGCGACCGCGACCACCGCGACCAGCCTGCGCAGCCCACCCGCCGCCCGCAGTTCGGCCAGCCGGTGCGCGGTCAAGGCGACCAGCACGAGCAGCCCCGTCGCGGCGAAGGCCAGCGGGATGCCCGGCCACGCCCTGGCCGCCTCGCCTCCCGCTGCCGAGGTGACGGTCACCCGGCTGACCAGGATCGCGGCGAGCACGCCGTACACGGCCACGCCCCAGCCGATGGCGACGATCATGCGCTGGCGGCGCAAGAGCAGGGCGGCCAGCGCCGTCGCGATGAGCCCCGCGGTGACCCAGAACGGCGGCAGCCCAGGCCCTCCGGGGCTGAAGGTGAGCAGCGCGTGCGGCGGCAGCGCGGGGTCGATCAGCGACGACCTGTGCAGCCCGGCCTCCAGGAGCAGCTGGCCGGGGTGGTCGGCGAAGCCGCGAAGCCAGGGGTAGAGCAGCACCGGCGGCACGGCCAGCGCCGTGGCCAGCTGCCGTACCCTGCCGAAGGCGATCATGGCCAGCACGCCGAGCACCGCGAGCAGCACGTACACCAGCGGAGCGAAGGCGGTGCCCACGGCCAGCAGCAGGCCGAGCCCCCAGCCCGCGCGGCGGGCCCTGCGTGGCTCGGCCGACAGCAGCTGCACGCCGAGGCCCGCGTAGACGGGCAGCAGCACGAAGACCACGGCGGTGCCGAGCCTGCCCGCCGCGATCGCGCCGGTGGCGACGGGGAGCAGCGCGTAACTGGCCGCCAGCCAGATCCTCGCAGGAACGGCGGGGATGATCGTGCGGGTGGCGAGGTAGGCGGAGGCGCCGGCCAGCGGGACCGAGCCGAGCAGCAGCACCGAGACCCCGAGCCACGTCTCGCCGAGGAACAGCGTGGAGACGGCGGCGACGACCGCCACGTACGGCGGCGCCCACGCGCTCGACCCCAGCCCCGTGTCGTGGAAGCCCTCCAGGTAGAAGCGCCACAGGTCGGCGGCCTGTCCGACGACCGGCACCAGCGCGCCGCCGCCCAGCAGCGGGCCGCCGAGCACGTCGCGCTCGGCGACCAGCGCGACCACGGTCAGCGCCAGCGTGAGGAGCACGCCGGGACGGCTGAGGAAACGCCGGAGGAAGCCCGCGTCGTCCGGGATGAGGTCGTCCTCCTCACTGGGCGGCGCGACGACCGCGTGGTGACGGCCGGCCGACTCCACCGGGCCCTCCCCCGCCAGGAAGCCCTGCACCAGATCGGACAGGCGGCGGTAGGCGGCTCCGCGCGGAGTCAGCAGCTTCTTTATCGCGAAATATCCCTGTTTTCGGCCGTGTTTGCGGGCGCGTCTCGCCTTGATCAGGCGCCCCGGATGCAGCAGCACCGAGCCGAGGGCCGCCACCTCGTCGTAGGCGTTGGCCGGCTGCTTGGCCACGACGAACAGCAGCGTGGCCATCATCGAGCCGAGCACGTTGCGCACCAGCGCCCAGAGCATCGCTGTGAATGGCAGATTCGCCATGACGACGAACATCGCGTTGCGCCGGTCGAGCCGTCTCGGATGGTCGCCGCTGGCGGTGATGCGCCGCCTCCTGCGCGCCGCCGCCTCGGCGTGGTAGGCGACCGCGCGCCTGACGTTGACGACGCGATGACCCGCGTTGCGCACCCGCCAGCACAGGTCGAGATCGTCACGGAACAGTTCGAGTGAGGGGTCGATGCCGCCGACCCGCTCCCACACGTCGCGGCGCACGAGCATGCCCGCCGACGAGACCGACAGCACGTCGCGGTCGCCGTCGTACTGACCCTGGTCGTACTCACGCGCTTCGAGGCCCGTGTCGCGCCTGCCCGACCTGTCGACGGTGACGCCGACCTCGACCAGCAGCTTGCGGTCCATCCAATCGCGCAGCTTCGGGCCGAGAACCGCCGCCTTGGGGTCGCGCTCGGCGGCCATCAGCAGGTGCAGGAGCGCGTGCGGATCGGGGGCGCAGTCGTCGTGGAGCAGCCAGATCCACTCGTCCTCTGCCGCCTCGAGCTTGCCGAGGACCTCGGCCACCGCCGCGCCGAAGCCGGTCGAGCGGGAAAGGCGCAGCACGTTGCCCGCGCCCAGCGCGCGTTCGAGCAGGTCGGCCGAGCCGTCGCGGCTACCGTTGTCGGCGCCGACCACCCTGTCGGCGGGGCGGCTCTGCCCCAGCACCGCACCCAGCGTCTCACCCAGCCAGCGGGCTCCGTCGTGAGCCACGACGATGGCGGTGACGAGCGGTGCGGACATCGGCGCGGCTCCAACCAGGGGGATGATCAGCGCCGGACACCATAACAGTCGAAAGGGTCACGCGGCAGACAGCAGCCGCCGCGTGACCCTTGTGAATATTCCTAGACGGCCGCCTTCTTGATCCTTCGGCGTTCCCGCTCGGACAGCCCACCCCAGATGCCGAACCGCTCGTCGTGCTCGAGTGCGTATTCAAGACACTCGGCCCGCACCTCGCAGGAACGGCACACCTTCTTGGCCTCTCTGGTGGAGCCACCCTTCTCCGGGAAGAACGCCTCAGGGTCAGTCTGCGCGCACAGTGCACGCTCCTGCCAGCCGAGTTCTTCAGCGTCAAGCTGTTCCTGTGCGATGACCACCAACTCGGTCACTGCACACCTCCCTGCCGCCCGCCCGCAATGGAGCCCCCCATGAACGCCTCCTTCATACCCACCCTGGAGGCGTAACAACATGGCTGTAATTACACGCGCGTGCCGTAGGTAACGTCAAGCGGCATGCCGGTATCCGGGGAAAGACCCTCTCGCCCCGGTGTGCTTGCCATGTGCTGTTCGGGACCGGCCGAAACCGGATTCCATGGCCTTGACGTGACTTCATCAACGCTGTCAGCGGTCGGAACCGTACCAGGGCAGGCTTGACGCCCGCCCAGGGCCCACCTTCTCTCTATCCCGTGTTGACCGAAGTCTTACCGGCGCGGATCGTTCGGCGTGTAGATCGCCGTGGGGTCGATCGGGTCGTCACCAGGGCGGTAGCCGCTCTGGTCGAACCTGAGCGTCGAGTCCGCGTGCGGCCCCTGCTGGTAGGGGGTCGCCGGCGGGGTCTGCGGGTGGCCGAACGGGTCGTCGTACGACTGCTGGTACGGCTGCGCGGGGTCGAAGTGCAGTTGCGGATGGGTGCCCGCGGTGGACTGCTGGTAGGTCTCGGCCTGCTGGTAGGCGTGCAGCATCTGCTGCGAGCGCGGGTCGACGGGCGGGTCGGGCTCGCCGTAGTGCGGCTGGGCCTGCTGGGCGTACTCCTGAGCCGAGTAGCCGGTGAAGGGGCTGCCGCCCTGCGGTTCGAAGGCGGGAGGCTGCTCGTAGTAGGGCTGCTGAGACTCCTGCGGCTGGTACGGCGACCCCTGCCCCGCCTCGGACGGCTGGTAGCCGTCGGCCGCCCGGTAGGGCTCGGACTGCTGCTGGTAAGGCTCGGGCTGCTGGTAGTGCTCGGGCTGCTGGAAGGACGAGCCCGGCGCGGTGTCGGCCGGCTGGTAGGGCTGCGGCTCGTAGACGTTCGGTGTGCTGTGCGACGGCGTGTAGGCGTTGGGCAGGCTGTCGGCGGGCACGTAAGGGGCCGGCTGGTACTCCTGCGGCGGCGCGTACCCGTTGCTCGGCAGCGTCTCCGAGGGGGTGTAGCCGCTCGGCTCCTGCTGACCGTAGGAGCCCTGCTCCTGCCGGCCGTACGAGCTCTGCTCCTGCGGCGCGTACGGGTTCGGGTCCGCGGCGTAGGCGTTCTGCGGCGTCTCGGCCGGCGTGTAGGCGGCAGCCTGCGGTTCGGGCTGCTGCACGGGCGTGGGCGCGGCGGGCAGGGCGGGCAGCTCGTGCCTGGGCGGCTGGTAGGCCTCCTGCTGGGGCTGCTGGGGAGCCTGGGCCTGGGACGAGTGTATATGGGCGGCCTGGTGGCCCTGCTGGTGCGGCTGGGAGTGCTGCGGCGGCTGGTAGGCCTCGTTGCCGTAACCGTGCTGCTCGTAGCCCTGCGGGGCCTGGCTCTGCGGCTGCTGCTCGTAGCCCTGCTGCTCGTGACCGCGCTGGTCGAAGCCCGGCTGCTGCTCGTAGCCCGGCTGGCCGCCGTAACTCGGCGGCTGCTGCGCGTAACCGGCGCCCTGCGGTGCCTGGCTCGGCGACTGCTGGCTCGGGGGCTGGTGACCCGGGACCTGCTGGCTCGCGGGCTGCTGGCTCGGGGGCTGCTGGCCGTACTGCGGCTGTGCGGGGGGCTGCTGGCCGTACGGCTGGCCGCCCGTGGCCGGCTGCTGCACCGGCGGCTGCTGGGCGTAGCCCTGCTGGGGGTACTGCTGGCCGTACCCGCCGAACGCGGGGGCGGCGGGGCGTGCGGTGATCACCTGCGGCAGGAGGTAGACCAGCGCGAGGGCGGTGAGCGCGAGGGTCGGCACCCCCTGCACCACGAAGGAGAGCAGGCTCATGAAGCCCATCCCCGAGAACAGACCGAGGAGCAGCGCGATCGCGCCGAAGAAGGCGCCGGCGGCCAGCGTGCCCGCCGCGCCGTAGGCGACCGTCTTCGCCTTGGGCGTCGGGTCGCCGAACCTGGTGACCAGCACCACGGCGCCGACCGCGAGGGCGGCGGCGACCGGACTGGTCAGCTCACCCTGCACCAGGCGCGCACGCACCAGCAGGGAGGTCATGGTCCCCGACTCCGCGACCAGCATCTGCAAGAGCGCGATGAGAACGTTTCCCGCCGCGACCGCAAGCATGATCCATGCAGCCGGCTCTCTGAGTCGGCTGACGTCTATTTTGCTCACTCGTTACCCCCAGCTGGTGGCTTACCACCCGAGGGGAGTTTGCCACATACCTGACTTTGGTGGCGGGAGTCCCAGCAAGCTCATCTATCCCAATAGTCCCCGATCAGCTCTAATACACCGAAATTTCAGGACAACAGGAAGGGAAGGCTGCCTCTCCAGACAGGTTGTCGGAGGGGGGTGGAAGACTGGCCGCATGCGTATCGTGTCCCTAGCCGGTGGCATCGGCGGAGCCCGCTTCCTGCGCGGCCTGCGTGCCGCCGTCCCCGACGCCGAGATCACCGTCATCGGCAACACCGGTGACGACATCACCCTCTTCGGCCTGCGGGTCTGTCCCGACCTCGACACCGTGATGTACACACTCGGCGGCGGCATCAACGAGGAGCAGGGCTGGGGGCGTGAGAAGGAGAGCCACGTCGTCAAGGAGGAGCTGGCCGCCTACGGCGTCGAGCCGCAGTGGTTCGGCCTCGGCGACCGCGACTTCGCCACCCACATCGTGCGCTCGCAGATGCTCGAGGCGGGCTACACCCTCTCCCAGGTCACCGAGGCCCTGTGCGACCGGTGGCAGCCGGGGGTGCGGCTGCTGCCGATGAGCGACGACCGCTGCGAGACCCACGTCGTCATCACCGACGAGCAGGGCCGCCGCGCCGTCCATTTCCAGGAGTGGTGGGTGCGCCTGAGAGCCTCGGTCCCCGCCGAGTCCATCGCGCTCGTCGGCGCCGACACCGCCTCACCCGCCCCCGGCGTGCTGGCGGCCATCGAGGCCGCCGACTTCGTGATCCTCCCGCCGTCCAACCCGGTGGTGAGCATCGGCACCATCCTGCAGATCCCCGGCATCCGCGAGGCTCTGACCGGCAAGACAGTCGTGGGCGTCTCCCCCATCATCGGCGGCGCGCCCGTGCGTGGCATGGCCGACGCGTGCCTGACGGCGATCGGCGTGGAGACCAGCGCGCAGGCGGTGCTGTCGCTCTACGGGTCCGACCTGCTCGACGGCTGGCTCGTCGCCCCCGAGGACTCCTCGGTCGCGCTCGAGGGGGTGCGGGTGGAGGCCCGTCCGCTGCTCATGAGCGACCCCGACGCCACCGCGGAGCTCGCCCGCGCCGCCCTCACCCTCGCCCAGGAGCTCAGCCGATGACCCACCCCGCTTCCTCCTCCCCGCAGGGCTTCCAGGTCTTCGGCGTCCACGGCATCGGCGAGGTCCGCCCCGGCGACGACCTCGCCGCGCTGTTGAAGGCCGCGCTCCCGCCTGGCGAGGAGCTGCGCGACGGCGACATCCTCGTCATCACCTCCAAGATCGTCAGCAAGGCCGAGGGGCGCGTCCGCCCGGGCGCCGACCGCGCCGACGCCATCGCCGAGGAGACCGAGCGCGTCGTCGCCAGGCGTGGCGACACCGTCATCTCGCAGACCCGCCACGGCTTCGTCATGGCCGCCGCGGGCGTCGACGCCTCCAACACCGAGCCCGGCACCGTGCTGCTGCTGCCCGACGACTCCGACGCCTCCGCCCGGCGCGTCAGGGCGGCGCTCGGCGGCCGGGTCGGCGTCATCATCTCCGACACCTTCGGCCGCCCGTGGCGCCACGGGCTCATCGACGTGGCCATCGGCGCGGCGGGCGTGCGCCCCCTCGAGGACTTCAGGGGCGGCACCGACACCCACGGCAATCCGCTCAACGCCACCGTCACCGCGCTGGTCGACGAGGTCGCCGCCGCCGCCGAGCTGGTCAAGGGCAAGCTCGACGGCGTGCCCATCGCGGTCGTGCGCGGCCTCGGGCACCTGGTCACCGACGACGACGGGCCTGGCGTCAGGCCGCTGATCCGCCCCGCCGACGAGGACATGTTCCGCTACGGCTCGCGCGAGGTGGTCTTCGCCCGCCGTACGATCAGGCAGTTCTCCGCCGACCCCGTCGACCCCGAGGCCGTACGGCGGGCGGTGGCGGCCGGCATCGCGGCCCCCGCGCCGCACCACACCACACCGTGGCGTTTCGTCCTGGTGGAGTCGGCCGACACCCGGCTGAGGCTGGTCGACGCCATGCGCGAGGCCTGGATCGCCGACCTGAAGGGCGACGGGTTCAGCGAGGAGTCCATCGCCAAGCGGATCCGCAGGGGCGACGTGCTGCGCGAGGCGCCGTACCTCGTGGTGCCGTGCCTGGTGATGGAGGGCTCCCACACCTACCGCGACGACCGCCGCAACGCCTCCGAGCGGGAGATGTTCGTGGTGGCGATGGGGGCGGGAGTGGAGAACTTCCTGGTGCAGCTGGCCGTGGAGGGGCTCGGGTCGGCGTGGGTGTCGTCCACGATGTTCTGCCGTCCGGTGGTCAGGCAGGTGCTCGACCTGCCCGACTCGTGGGACCCGATGGGGTGCGTCGCGGTCGGCCACGCCGCCGCCCCTCCCCGCGACCGCGCCCCCCGCGACGCCGCCGACTTCATCCTCACCCGCTGACGCCCGGCTGACTGGAGCGCGGCCACCCCCGTTTTCGGGAGGAGAGCCTCCTCCGATCTCCCCCGAAACCCCCCCGCGCCCGCAGATTTCGGCGACCTGAGCCTCTGGGGGTTCGAGGTTGCTCGAAGGCCTAGCCTCCGGAAACCTGCGGGTTTCCGGAGGTACGGGTCTTCGGGGAGGGGTCAGACGACAGGGAGGGTGCGGCGGACGCTGCGGCAGACGCCGTCGCTGGCCGCCGAGGCCGCCAGCCGTTCGGCCGTCGGCGTGCCGTACTCCGTGGTCCGCTGCCGGAGTGGGCGGCCCGTCGGGGCGACCATTTCGGCGATCTCCGAGATGGTCTTGTACGAGCCGTTCTCCGACCCCGCCATGCGGCTGATCGTCTCCTCCATGAGCGTGCCGCCGAGGTCGTTCACCCCGCCCTGGAGCACCTCGCGGCACAGGTCGTCGCGGAGCTTGACCCAGGAGCACTGGATGTTGGCGATCGCCCCGTGCAGCAGGATCCTCGCCAGCGCGTGCACCGCGCGGTTCTCCCTGGCGGTCGGCCCGGGACGGGCGACGCCCGCCAGGTAGATCGGCGCGCTGTGATGGACGAACGGCAGCAGCACGAACTCCGAGAAGCCGCCCGTCTGCTCCTGCAACCGCCTGATCAGCTTGATGTGCTGCACCCAGTGCAGGTGGGTGTCGACGTGGCCGTACATCATGGTCGAGGTCGTCGGGATGCCAACGCGGTGCGCGGTGGTGATGACGTCGATCCACTCGCGGGTGGGCAGCTTGCCCTTGGTCAGCACCCAGCGCACGTCGTCGTCCAGGATCTCCGCGGCGGTTCCGGGCAGCGAGTCCACCCCCGCCTCCTTGGCGGCGGTCAGCCAGTCCTCGACGGACAGGTTCGTCCGGCTCGCCCCGTTGATGACCTCCATCGGCGAGAAGGCGTGGACGTGCATGTCAGGCGTCCTGGCCTTCACCGCGCGGGCGATGTCGAAGTAGGCGGTGCCCGGCAGGTCAGGGTGGATGCCGCCCTGCATGCACACCTCGGTCGCCCCCGCCTCCCAGCCCTCCTGGGCGCGGTCGGCCACCTGGTCGAGGGAGAGGGTGTAGGCGTCGGCGTCGGTCCTGCGCTGGGCGAAGGCGCAGAACCTGCAGCCGGTGTAGCAGACGTTGGTGAAGTTGATGTTGCGGTTGACGACGTAGGTGACGTCGTCGCCCACGCTCTCGCGCCTGAGGTGGTCGGCCAGGCGGGTGAGCTCCTCCAGCGCGTCGCCCTCGGCGGCGAGCAGGGCGACGGCCTGGGCGTCGGTGAGGCTCGCGGGGGCGCGCTCGGCCTGTCGCAGCGCCTCGGCGACGTCCCCCATGACCCCGACGCCAGGGGCCGGGGTCCGAGACGACCCGAGGCCGCCGGCCGCCGTGGACAAGGCGGGCGTCTCCTGGGAGCCGTCTACCGCCGAAGAGGTGGACTTCTCCTGCGGGAAGCCGTCCGCCAGGAGGGCGCCGGGGGCGGCGGGCGCGGCGAGGCGGTCGCGCAGGGCGTCCCAGTCGCCGTAGACGTTGTCGAAGTCGTCGCGCCTGTCGTTCGTCCGCCCCGAGGTGTCCACCTCGACGTGCAGGTCCGTACGGCCGGCGGCCGCGAACCCCCCGTCGGGCTCCTGCCACGGACGGCCCACGAGCGGCGCGTCCTCGAGGGCGAGACCCGTCGCCGGGTCGGCCAGCGCCTCCACGTGCGCGAAAAGCCTGGGGTCGAGCCAGGGCTCCCCCGCCAGCACGTACTCCGGGTAGATCGTCAGCCGCTCCCTCAGGACGAACCCGGCCTCGGCCGTACGGGTGGCCAGCTCGTCGATGTGCGGCCATGGGCGCTCGGGGTTGACGTGGTCGGGCGTGAGGGGCGAGACGCCGCCCCAGTCGTCGATCCCCGCCCTGATCATGAGCGCGTACTCGGAGTCGACCAGGTTGGGCGGTGCCTGGACCCGCATCTTCGGCCCGAGCACCAGGCGCGTCACGGCGATCGTGGCTGCCAGCTCCTGGAGCGAGGCGTCGGGCAGCCCGCGCATCGCCGTGTCCTGCTTGGCGCGGAAGTTCTGGACGATGACCTCCTGGATGCCGCCGTACTCACGGGCCACCCGGCGGATCGCGAAGATCGACTCGGCCCTGTCCTCGATGGTCTCCCCGATGCCGATGAGGATGCCGGTGGTGAAGGGCACGTTGGAGCGCCCCGCGTCCTCCAGGACGCGCAGCCGTACGGCGGGGTCCTTGTCGGGAGAGCCGTAGTGGGCCGCGCCCTTGGTCTCGAACAGGGCGCGCGAGGTGGTCTCCAGCATCATGCCCATGGACGGCGCGACCGGCTTGAGCCGCTGGAAGTCGCGCCAGGTCAGCACTCCGGGGTTGAGATGCGGCAGCAGGCCGGTCTCCTCCAGCACCCTGATCGCCATCGCGCGCACGTACGAGAGCGTGTCGTCGTAGCCGTGCTCGTCCAGCCACGTGCGGGCCTGGTGCCAGCGGTCCTCCGGACGGTCGCCGAGCGTGAACAACGCCTCCTTGCATCCCATGGCCGCACCCTGCCTGGCGATCTCCAGCACCTCGTCGGGGCTGAGGAAGGCGTCGGGCAGCTTGCCTGGCGCGGTGGCGAAGGTGCAGTAGCCGCAGCGGTCCCTGCACAACCTGGTCAGAGGGATGAAGACCTTCTTGCTGTAGGTGATGACGCCGTTGCGACCGTTGGCGTCACGCACGCGTGAGGCGTGTTCCAGCAGGGCGTCGAGGTGCTCGTCCCTGGCCTGGAGCAGCACGGTGGCCTCGGTGAGGTCGAGCGCCTTGCCGTCACGGGCCCTGGCGAGGGCGCGGCGGAGGGCGGAATCGCTGACATAGGTCATACCGGCACATTAGCTGTTAAGCAAAGCTGAAGGGTGCGCCGTAGAAAGTCTCGATAGACGTAAATAGATGCAAGAGCAGATAATAAGAGGGAACGAAGGAGCACACCATGTCCTGGATCTTCATCCTCAGCCTGATCGCCGTTCTCGCCCTCGTCGGCCCGTTCTTCGGCAGCGACACCCGCGATGGAAGGGACTGGCGCAGGTCGCCGTTCAGAAGGAACGGTAGTCACGGGCGGACAGCCTAGGCCCGCGTGCGGGCGGCCTCAGCCCACTGAGCCCGACCAGCACGCAGGCCCTGTGCCTGTGCCCTCTGTACGGCTCCAGCAGCCGCATCATCTCCGCGTCGTCGGCCTTCTCGCCTGTCAGCGCCCAGCCCACGATCTTGGCCAGGTGGAAGTCCCCGACGCTCACCGCGTCAGCGTCACCGAAGCAGCGCTGCCGAACCTCCGCCGACGTCCACACCCCGATGCCGGGCAACGCCCGCAGCAGGCGGTCGAGCGAGGCGGAGTCGGCGGCGGCCTCCAGCTTGGCCGCGTGCCAGGCGGCCGTCGCGATCGTCCTGGCGCGCACGGCCTCGGCCCCCGCCCTGTGCCAGTCCCATGCCGGGATCTGGCGCCACACCTCGGGCTCGGGCATCACCCTCATGCCCTCGGGTGCGGGGCCAGGGGGCTGCGTGCCGTACTTGCGCAGCAGGTACCGCCACGCGCGCCACGCCTCCCTGCCGACCACCTTCTGCTCGAGAACGGCGGGCACGAGCGCCTCGAACACCAGCCCGCTCCTGCCGATGCGCGGCACGGCGAGCCCCTTGAGCACCTCGTGGTGCACGGTGAAGCCCGACAGGTCGTCGTCGGCGCCGACGAGGCCGGGGAGTGAGTCGAGCAGCCACGAGGCCCCCGCGCCCCACGCCTGGCCGCCGTGCCTGGTGAGGCGGAGCGTTCCTGGGCCGTCGGGCGTGCGTTTGGTCATCCAGAACGCGCCGTCGCCCGTTCGCCGCCAGGTGGGGTCGTATCCGCCATGCTGGTGCGGGCCCAGCAGCGCGGCCAGGTCGACGGGCATCTCGTAGCGGCGCTCGCGCACGTTTCCAGTCTGCCCGCCGTACCGCATGAGCAGGTCAGGCGTCGCTGGAGAAGCGCACGGCGCACTCGGGCAGGATCACGCCGGGCCAGACGCGCGCGCCCGCCTTCAGCTCGTTGCCCGCGCCGACGGTCGCGCCGTCGCCGATCACCGCGTCGCGCACCTCGGCGCCCTTGGAGATCCTGGCGCCGAGACCGACGAGGGAGTCGACCACGGTCGCCCCCGCCTCGATCACGCAGCCGTCGCCGAGCACGCTGCCGCTCACCGTGGCTCCGGCCTCGACCACGGCCCGCGCCCCGACCACGGAGCCGCCGTCGACCTTGGCCTCGGGCGAGACGACGGCGCCTTCGAGCGCCAGGCGTTCACCGGTGGGCCCGGGGAGCGCGGGCGAGCTCAGCCTGCCCAGCACCAGGTCGCGTGAGCCCTTGACGAAGGCGGCGGGGGTGCCGACGTCGAGCCAGTAGCTGCTGTCGGCGTAGCCGAGCACGAGAGCGCCCGACTCGATCAGCGAGGGGAACGTCTCGCGCTCGACCGACACGACCTGCCCCTCGGGGATCGAGTCGATCACCGAGCGGGTGAAGACGTAGCATCCGGCGTTGATGCGGTTGGTCATGGGATGGGGGGTCTTCTCCAGGAAGGCGGTGACCCGCCCGGAGGCGTCGGTCGGCACGCAGCCGAAGCGCGTGGGGTCCTCCACCTCGGTCAGGTGCAGCGTGACCGCGGCCTCTCGGGCGACGTGCTGCCTGACCTGGTCGCCGACGTCGTGCCCCGAGAGGATGTCGCCGTTGAGGATCAGCACAGGATCGCCAGGACCCGCGCTCAGCGCCTGCGCGGCGTTGCGGATCGCCCCACCCGTGCCGAGCGGTGTCTCCTCGGTCATGTAGACCAGCTCGAGACCCAGCGAGGACCCGTCGCCGAAGACCGGCTCGAACATCGAGGCCTTGTAGGAGGTGGCGAACACGATGCGCCGCACGCCGAAGGAGCGGGCCTGCGCGAGCTGGTGCGCCAGGAAGGGAACCCCCGCCGTGGGCAGCAACGGCTTGGGCGTGCCCAGCGTCAACGGACGCAGGCGGGTGCCCTGGCCCCCGACCAGGAGAATCGCCTCGAGGTCTGGCAAAGAGCTCTCCATCACCCCGTGAGGTTACCCAACTATTCGACCGCGCGTTGATACGACTGCAGATGTGCCTGGGCGGAGGCGTCCCAGCTGAACTCCCTCGCCCTCGCGAGACCCGCCGCGGCCAGCTGTTCGCGCCGGTCGGGCGCGGCCAGGAGCTGCCCGAGCGCGGCGGCGATGCTGTCGGGATCGGGCTCGGTGTAGGCGACCGCGTCGCCCCCCACCTCGGGCAGGGAGGTGCGGTGCGTGGTCAGCACGGGCGCGCCGCAGGCCATCGCCTCCAGCACCGGCAGCCCGAATCCCTCGCCGCGCGAGGGGAAGGCCACCACCAGGGCGCCGCCGAGGAAGCCGGGCAGGTCGGCGTAGGACAGATAACCGGGGCGCACCACCTTCACCGTGGCCTCCACCTCGCTCACGGCCGCGTCGACGTCGTCCTCGTGGATGCCGCCGACGATGACCAGCGCGGGTGGGTTCTCCAGGCGCTCGACCGCTCTGGCGAAGCCTCTGATCAGGTTCGGCACGTTCTTGCGCGGCTCGAGCGCGCCGAGGAAGGCGACGTACGGCTGGCCGTGCAGGGCCAGCCTGTCGGCCACCCTTCTGCTCTCCAGCTCGGTCGGCGCGTGGAAGATCTCGTGGTCGACGCCGTGGTAGGCGACGTCGATCCTGGTCGGGTCGGCCGACAGCACCCTGATCAGCTCGTCCCTTGTCGCCTTGGACGGCACGATCACCCGCTGCGCGTGGCGTACGGCGGTGCGGGTGGCCGACCTGAAGAACGACGCCTTGACCGTGGCGTGCCGCTCCTGCTCGGTGAACCAGGTGACGTCGTGGACGGTCACCACGGTCGGCACCCCGGGGCGCAGCGGCATGGAGTAGTAGGGCGCGTGGATCACCTGCGCGCCCACCCGCTGGGCGATCACCGGCAGGCCGGTCTGCTCCCACGCCAGCCTGGCGCCCGTGTTGGCGATGGCGACGGGACCCTGCACCACCCTCGCGGAGGGGGCGATCCTGCTGTACCTGTCGGCGTCGGCCCGCTGGCAGACCACACTCACGTCGGCGCCGGCCCGGTGGAGCCCGCCGACCAACCCATCGACGTATCGGTTGAGCGCGCCGCGGTCGGCGTGTACGGCCGCCGCGTCGATGAGCACTCGGGGCATCACGAAAGATCCCTCCCCAGAAGACCCTCGTCCGACTCCAACCCTACGACCCGGTGGGGCAAATCACACGGGATTACGGTCCACTGTGGCTCTCGCGGCGGCTCCCGCCGCGGCGGCGCAGATGAGGTCGGCCAGGATGATCACCATGCGGGAGCACAGCGCGAGGGCGATCGCCGAGCCGCGGTCGAGGACAGGCGACAGCACCGCCACCATGGCCGCCTCGCGCACCCCCGCCCCCGCGGGCACGACGAAGGTCATGATGCCCAGGCACCACGTCAGCGCGAACGCGCCGATGGCGAACAGCAGCCCTCCCGAGGCCCCCATGTCGGCGGTCAGGAGGAACAGGTGCACGCCGTAGGCGCCCCATCCGGCCAGCGCCCACGCCAGCGCCGTGAGCATGCCCCTGCGGCTGAGCGGCCTCTCGAGCGGCTCGCGCCTGAGCCTGCGCAGTCCGAAGCCGATCAACGCGTTGATCACCTTCGGTTCGAGGAGCACCAGGAGCACGGGGATGAACAGCAGCGCCCATCCGAAGCGGTCCCAGCCGAGCGTGACCAGCGTGACCAGCAGCCCGGTGGCCAGCTGGATCGGCATCATCAGGAAGAAGGCCGTCGCGCTGCGCGGGCGCGGCACGCCGAGGTCCTTGCCCATCTCCATCTGGGCGAGCACGGGCCACACCGCGCCGGGGATGTACTTGCCGAGCTGGCCGACGAAGAACACCTTCGCCGCGGGCCTGAGTGGCAGCGGCGAGCCCAGGTCGGCCAGCAGGGTCCGCCACGTCATCATGGCCGCGAGCAGCGCGACGACCACCGAGACGAGCGAGCCTGCCAGCATCGGCCAGGTGAGCATGGCGAACCCGGCGACGACCGCGTCCCACTGCGAGGCGACGACCCAGGCGCCGAACCCGAGCGCGACCAGCAGGAAGCCGAGCCGTACCGCCTTCTTCACAGCCGCTCCGGCGGCTGCGGCAGCGCGGCCCCCGCGGGCGTGCGCGGCCGCTTGGTGGCCACCCACAGGTAGGTGGGCACCAGCGGCAGCATCAGCTTGAGCACCGCCCGCGGCGTGCGGGCCAGCACACCCTGCGCGATCCTGCCGAGCACGCCGGGGAACAGCTCGCCGCCCGCGAACGCCGTGGGGGTGGCCAGAACGGGGAAGGTGTAGTCCCACACGTAGAAGGCGCGGGTCATCTTCCTCAGCCCCCGCCTGGTGCGGAAGCGCTCGTAGTAGTGGTCGGCCCTGCCGGAGGCGCGCACGTAACGGTCGGCCAGCCAAGCGGGCAGGTACGACAGGAACGGCAGCTTGTAGTGCGGCTCCATGATGCCGAGCTTGTTGCCGAGCCCCAGGTAGAGGACGCCGTCCTCGGACAGCACCCTGTGCATCTCGGCCACGACCGCGTCGGGGTCGACGACGTGCTCGTAGATGTGGTTGAAGACCAGCACGTCGACCGAGCCGTCGGGAAAGGGCAGCGCGGTGCCGTCGCCGCAGATGAAGGCGACCCGCTTGCCGAAGCGGTCGGCGGCCTTGCGCAGGCCGGGCACGTCGATGTCGATGCCGAGCGTGCGCCCCGCGCCCGCGGCCGCGAGCTCGTCGGCGATGAACCCCGCCGAGCAGCCGACGTCGCCCACGGTCAGCCCCTCGAGCGGCCCGTGGAAGTGCTCGAGGACTGCGATGATCTTCGCGGCCTTACGCCTGCGCTTGGCTTCGTCGAGCATCGCCGGCTGGAACTCGGAGTACTCGAGCTGCTTCTCCTTCACCACGTCCCCGATCCTCTCAGGCTCGAAGGAGTGTGTCGGTGTAGGTGCGCCAGAACGGCTCGGGATCGACGGCCCTGACGCCCGCTCTCAGCCGCTCGGGGTCCTCGTAGAACCGCTCGATCGCCTTGCGCAGCGCCTCGACGTCATCGGGCTCGACCAGCAGGCCGTCGACGCCGTCGCGGACGTTGTCGGCCAGCGCGCCGACCCTGGTCGCGATCACCGGCACCCCGTGCTCGTGCCCGAGCCACACGTTCTGGCTGGCCGTGGCGTTCCTGTACGGCAGGACCAGCGCGTCGGCCTGGGCGAACAGCGCGGGCACCTCGTCGGCGGCCACGTAGCCGGGGCGCAGCTCCACCCTGTCGCCGATGCCCAGCTCGGCGATCAGCGCCCTGGTGTCGTCGAGCCCGCCCCAGAACTCGCCCGCCACGGTGAGCCCCACACCTGGAGGCAGCGCCCTGAGCAGCAGGTCGAGCCCCTTGTACGGCCTGACGATGCCGAAGAAGAGCAGCCTGTGGTGCGTGCCCTCGGCTCTGGCGGCGCTCCTGGCGGGCAGGTGCGGAGGGAGCGCGGCGGTGCTGATCGGCCTGGCCGTGAGCGACCCGGCGAGACTGGCCTGCTGATCGGAGTGGGTCAGCACGCCGTCGACCCGCTTGAGCAGCGCCTTCATCAATGGCTCGTCCCACGGCTTGCGCTCGTGGGGCAGGACGTTGTGGCAGAGCGCGATCGTCCTGGCCTTACGCCCGATGCCGGACAGGATGCCGAGGTAGGCGGGGACCTGTACCGGGCTGAGCACCGCGAGGATCACCAGGTCGGCGCTCCTGAGCCGCCGCCCCGCCGCCACCCAGCCGTCGGGCCTGCGCCAGTCGAGCCGCCTGTGCGTGCGCGGGTACGGCTCGCCCTCGGGGACGTCGATCGTCTGCTGCCCCGGGTAGAGGAAGGAGGGGTACTGCGCCTTCCACGACTCGATCACCACGTCGTGGCCCATGGCCGCGAGCCTGTGGGCCAGCTCGGTGGTGTGCTGCGCGCCCCCGCCCTTGTAGGGGTAGGTCGGGCCGACGATCGCGATCCTCATTCGCCGCGTGACCTCACGATCAGGTCGGCCAGCAGCGCCACCGAGCCGATCAGCATGCCGGACAGCACGATCATGATGGTGTTCGTCGGGATGTAGAAGGGCGTCCGCACCATGTCGGTGACGAACTTGACGAACCCGATGCCCACCAACCACAGGGCGGGCGGCATGAGCACCTTGAGCGGGTTGAAGTACATGACCATCCGCAGCACCTGCAGGATGTAGCGGTAGGCGTCGCTGACGAAGCTGAACTTCGACTTGCCGGCCCGCTTGGCGTACTCGATCGGCAGGTAGTAGACGTCGTGCTGGTTCGACAGGAACGACAGCGTGATCGTCGTGACGCACGAGAAGCCGGGGGGCAGCAGCCTGAGGTACGGCCTGGCCACCGACTTGCGGAAGGCCCTCAGCCCCGAGTTGAGGTCGGGGATCTTCTGCCCTGCCAGCTTCTCCGCGATCTTGCGGATCACCCACTTGGCGGGCACCCTGAGGAGCTTGTGCGAGCCCTCCTCGGTGGTGCGCGCGCCGACCACCTGGTCGACCGTCTGGTCCTTCTCCAGGATCTGGACCAGCTCGGGGATGCGCTCGTTCGGGTAGGTCATGTCCGCGTCGGTCCAGACCACGATCTCGCCACGCGCCTCCTGCGTGCCGATTCTGCGGACGGTGCCCGAGCCGCCGTTGCGGTGGAAGGCGCGGATGCGCATGTGCGGGAAGCGCGGCGCGGCCTCCTCGAGCCTGGCCAGCGTCGCGTCGGTGGAGCAGTCGTCGACGGCCACCAGCTCGTAGGTGTAGCCGCTTGAGTCCATCGCCTTGGTGATGCGTTCGACCTCGTCAAGGACGTGGTCCTGCTCGTTGTAGCAGGGCAGGACGATCGTGACGTACGGCGTAGCTTCCACGGCGGATCCAGTCTTGGGGGGCTCAAGCGTGCTCACGTGGGACGAGGGTACCCTTCCCTGTCACGCCCCGGTTCCACTCGGTCAAGATGCTCCGCCGACTACACGGCGATGAGCGAGGGACGCACGGCGGGCTTGGCGGCGTCGAGAAGAGCGTGAAGATCATCTGGATCCGAGGTGACGATGGCGGCGTTCCACTGGATCGCCGTCATGACGACCGTGGCGTCGACGACATCCAAGCTGCCTGCCTTTCCGCACAGCTTTCCCGCTTCGCGCCCCATGGCCTCCGTCATGTCCACGATGTCGCAGCCGAACAGCAACCGCGCGAGAGACGCCTGCCTCGCCGAGCCCCGCCACACCTGAGCCAGCACCGGCACGGGAAGGATCACGTGCCGGCCGGCACCGACTGCCAGCCTGTGTCGCACCCACATCCGGCGATCATTCGATTCCGCCGCGATGAGCGCCCCGGCGTCGTAGACGATCGCCGACTGAACGGTTCCTGTCCTCATCCGGCCAGCCTTCCGACATCGCCGAACATCTCGGCGTCGGCTCTGGCCAGCTCCGCCGCCGCCGCGGAGAGTTCGTCATCCGTGATCTCGCCGTGTTCGGCTTCCCACTCGCGCACCGCTGCGAGGCCCGCCTCCCTGCGGATGACGTGACCGGCGGCCTGGGTGAGCCACGCCGAGACGCTCAGCCCATCGCGCTCCGCCAGCCTGGCGACCTCGTCCAGGATCTCTTCGGGAAGCGAGATGGAGATCTTCTTCACAGCCATCATGCGACCACGGTAGCACCGCGACGTGATCAGGGCAGGGACATCCAGACGTTGACCACCAGGCGCCAGGTGCCGTCAGGCGGCTTCACCAGGGAGCGTTCGTCCTGGCGGGTGTCGAGGGCGATGACGTGTCGCGGCGGGCCGTACCCGGAGAGCTGGCCGGGCTCCGCGGCCAGCAGCACGGGCGTCCGCCCCGCCCTCCTGACGCCCTCGATCAGGCGCAGGACGTCCCCGCTGGACGGGGTGTCTCTCGACCGCGGCCTGCGCACCTGGGCCGCCGGTATCCCGCAGGTGCCGCGGACGACCTGGGTGAAGCGCTCGGCCGTGACGCGCTCGACGATCAGCACAGAGGCGTCGGAGGGGATGCTCGCGCACAGGTTCTGGACGGCCGCGCGCTCGCCCCTTTCGATCGGGGTGAAGGCGGTGCCGATGGAGGTGAAGGCCACCGGCGCCAGGAGCAGCACGACGGCGACGCCGCCGAACCAGCGCGTGCCGCGCCCGCCGCGCCCGAGCCGCTCGCGCGTCCAGGCCAGCCCCCAGACGGCCAGCATGATCAGGCCGGGGATCACGACGGGCACCAGGCGGCGCGAGGCCCACGGATGGTCGGGGGTGATCTCGGGCTTGAGCAGCGTGGTGACGGTGGTCCAGCCGATGACGGCCAGCGGCAGCAGCCACTCGAAGGGAGCCCCTTCGCGCAGCAGCCGCCTGACCAGCACGACGGCCGCCAGCGTGGCGAAGGCCACGACGGGCACGCCGACGTACCAGATCACCCAGTAGAGGGAGTCCTCGAAGTAGAGGCGGGTGCCGTCGACGGGCAGGCCGTTGTTCTTCTGCGTCACCCGGAGGAACTCGTAGGTCAGCCAGTCCTCTTCGGTGGTGGGTTCGCGGCGGACGGTCTGGACCCACGGCCGTACGGCCAGGCCCAGCATGACCAGCGCGACCAGGCCCGCGCCGATCTCGGGCAGCCGCCTGGGCAGGCGCAGCCCTGACAGCCTGCCCGCCATGGCGGTGCCGACGGCCGTCAGCACCACCACCACGGCGCAGATGAGCAGCAGCGGGCCCACCGAGCGCGACAGATACTCCAGGTACGGGCCCGCGAACGCCCAAGCGGCCACGAATCCGAGCCCCACGCCCGCCGCCAAGCCCGCCAGCAGCGAGAAGCCGCGGCGCAGCGCCAGCAGCAGGCCGCCGAAGGCCAGGACGGGCAGGACGTCGCGCAGCGCGTCGATGCGCACCAGCACGGCCAGCCCGAACACCAGCCCGGCCACGGCCCTCTCCCAGCGTCCCGCGCCGTCGCGGAGGGCGTCGTGGAGGAGGGCGACGCCGCCGAAGATCAGGATCAGGGAGGCGATCTCGCTGAAGGTCGCGCGCGAGGTGTAGAGGATGGGCATGCTGATCGCGAAGGTCAGCGCCGCCAGCGCGGCCCAGCTGGCGCCCGCCAGTCTGGCGACCGCTCCGGCCAGCACGAGCGTGGCCAGCGCGCCGAGCACGGGCGGCGTGAGCAGCAGCCCGCCCAGCCACTCCCCCGCCGCGTACAGCATCGGCGGGCCGGGCAGGAACTGCGGCACCACGGCGCCGTCGGCGTCGTAGAAGCCCATGCTGCGGAACCACAGCGCGGGGTCGTCGCCGCCGAACGCCTCGGCCTGTCGCGGGATCGGAAGGGAGCCGTGCCTGGCGATCCAGATCGCGTACTGGGCGTAGGTGGCGGGGTCGCGGCGGACGATCAGCTGCTCACCGTGCATGACCAGGTTGAACACCAGCGAGAACAGGGCGACGCCGAACACCCCGCCCACCTGCCGCGCGGTGGCGTCGAGGTCAGGCAGCCGGGTGAGCGCGACCCTGCACAGCACCACCAGGACGGCCGCGGCGAGGATCACCGTGGGAAGCGGCCTGAACCACCCGGCCAGCAGGAGCGGCAGCCCGGCCAGCAGCCAGGAGGCCACCGCGAGCGCGGGCAGCACGGAGGCGACGGCGAGCACCCTGCCCGCCGACGGTCTGCGCGTGCGTTCGAGCAAGGCGAGTCTCATCGGTGATCGCGAGAGTATCCAACGCCGCCGACGGCCGGGCGCGGCATCTGCCGTGGAAGCCGGTAGCGTACGGCAGGCGTCGGGCTGCGCCCGGCCGTGACCTGGGCGTCGGGACGGGGAGGGCACGCGGGGTGGAAGCCGGGCGGTCGGCCTGGGTACGGCAGCAGGCCATGACGGCGAGGGACACCGCGGTCGCGACATGGCGGTCGAGCGAGGGGTGGCGGCAGGCCACGGCGGCCAAGGTGCTGCCGAGGCTGCGGAGACATCGCTGGTTCGTCGGCGTGTTCGGCGTCGGCGCCCTGCTCAGGCTGGTCACCATGCTGGGTTACAGGCCCGCGCTGTGGTTCCCCGACTCCTACACCTACATCGTCACCGTCTTCCACCTGCGTCCGGATCTGGTGCGGCCCGCGGGCTACTCCTTCTTCCTCAAGCTGCTGCAGCCGTTCCAGGGGTTCGCCGCCGTCACCGCCGTGCAGCACCTGCTCGGCCTGGCCACCGGCGTGCTGATCTATCTGGCCGCGCGCAGGGTGCCGAGGTGGGCCGCCACGCTGGCGGCCGCGCCCGTGCTGCTCGACGCCTACCAGATCGAGCTCGAACACCTGCTGGTCTCCGACGCGCTGTTCACCTTCCTGGTCGTCGCCGCGGTGGTGCTCGCCATCCGCAGAAGGCTCACCTGGCGTACGGCGCTGGCCGTCGGGCTGCTGCTCGCCTGCGCCTCCCTCACCAGGACGGTCGGCCAGCCGCTCATCGTGGTGCTGTGCGCCTGGCTGCTGCTGCGCAGGAGGATCGCGCTGGCGGGCATCACCGCGGCCGCCGCGCTCCTGCCGGTGCTCGCCTACGGCCTCTGGTTCCACGCCACCTACGACAGGGTCGGCATCGTCGGCGCGAACGGGGTCTTCCTCTACGCGCGCACGATGTCCTTCGCCGACTGCGGGACGATGGATCCGCCGCCCGACCTGGCGGTGCTGTGCGACCCGCGCCCGCCGGAGGACAGGCCGCCCTCGCAGGAGTACATCTGGGCCAAGGACGCGCCCCTGGTGAAGCTGCCCGACATCACCTTCTCCGAGGCCAACGACGATCTGGCGGGAAGGTTCGCGATGCTGGCCATCCGCAGCCAGCCGCTCGACTATCTCGGTTCGGTGTTGTCGGAGCTGGCGCGCACGTTCACGCTGGGCAGGCCGGTCTATCCTGACGCGGAAATCTACGCTTACTACGAGTTTCCTGTGAAACCCCCCGCGCCGCCCGGCCGATATCCCGCTCAACGTGGCGCGGAATTCGCACACAAATACGAAAAGGGACCGATCGGCACCGCTATCGTGGAGCCGTTCGCGGGCTGGATGCGCGCCTACCAGGACGTCGCCCGCCTGCCAGGCACCGTGCTGCTGGTGCTGCTGGCGGTGCCGCTCGCCGTCGCGATCAGGCGCAGGAGCTACCAGGGCGCATGGCTTCTGCCCTGGTCAACGGCGTGGGTGCTGCTGCTCGTGCCGCCCGCGGTCGCCGAGTTCGACTACCGCTACACGCTGCCCGCCGTACCGCTGGCCTGTCTGGCTGCGGCACTGTGCACCAGACGCGTAACGTAAAGTTTTTCACGTCTACATTCCACGAAATGTCCGGCTCTGAGTATGCTCTGGGACTGGATCATCACGCCCGGGTCACGACCTTTTGGGTCGTTCTTGGCTCCCGCAACGCTTGCGGTGTCCTAGTCTCGTGGCGCGATGAGCGATCGACCGAGCCAGCACGACGCGGGCTCCGAATCTCCGGACGAGGAGGCCGTTGTGCGAAGCAAGCCGACTGCGGGCTCCACGCCGACTGGGTGAGGAGATCGTATGAGCAACCACAGGAGCGGTGGCGTCCAGGACCGTCTGGTGGCGCCGACCTCCCCCGGTTTCCGGTCCTCCAGGAGAGCCGCCGCCTCAGCCCCTCCCCCTCCGCCCCCTCCGAGAGAGCCGCGAGGACGCAGGAGCGGCGACGACGGGCGCAAGAAGCTGAGCGGCCTGGCCTGGACGAGCATCGCCCTGACCGGCCTGGTGGTCGCCGGGTCGCTGACCGGCTACACCTTTTACCGCACCGCGCTGGCCGGCATCGTCACCAACGACCCGGGCACGAAGATCATCAATCCGCGTCCCGCGAACGCCACCGGCGCGCTCAACGTGCTGATCGTCGGCTCCGACACCCGCCACGGCGAGGGCAACGCCAGGTACGGCCAGGCCGACTCCAGGATCGACTCGGGCAAGCGCACCGACACGATGATCCTCATGCACATCTCCCCCACCAGGGACAAGGCGCAGCTCATCAGCTTCCCGCGCGACTCGATGGTCCAGATTCCGCAGTGTGAGGCCGAGAAGAGCAAGACGGTCCTCCCGGCCACGCGCGACATGATCAACTCGGCCTACAACCGCGGCGGCATCGCCTGCACGATCACCACGATCGAGACGCTGACCGGCATCCGCATCGACCACAACGTCGAGGTGGACTTCAACGGCTTCAAGGCCATCGTCGACGAGCTCGAGGGCATCGAGGTCTGCCTGAACAACGCGGTCGACGACAAGAAGTCCAAGCTCAAGCTGCCCCGCGGCAGGTCGACGCTGAACGGCGAGCAGGCCCTCGGCTACGTCCGCCTGCGCGCCTACGGCAACGGCAGCGACCTCGAGCGCATCAAGCGCCAGCAGCTCTTCGCCAGCCAGGTCGTCAAGAAGATCACCACCGGCGGCGTCCTGTCCAATCCGACCAAGCTGCTCGGCCTGATCCAGGCGGCCTCCTCGTCGGTCACCATGGACAAGAAGCTGGCCGACGACCCCAACAGACTTCTGGAGATCGCCCAGAGCGCCAGATCGCTGACCGCGAGCAAGGTGCAGTTCTACATGGTTCCCGTCCTGGCCGACCCCACCGACTCCAACAGGGTCATCTGGGACCCGGCCCGCGCGCCCAAGCTCTTCGAGGCCCTCAAGAACGACACCGCGCTACCTGAGCCCGCGCCCACGGCCAAGAAGTTCGTACCCAAGGTCGAGCAGGTCAAGATCCAGGTGATCAACGGCACGACCACGCCGGGCAAGGCGGGCGAGGTCGCCCAGCAGCTGGCCGAGCTCGGATTCGACGTGGTCGGCACGGGCAACGCCCTGACCGCCGCGGGCACCAGCCAGCCCAAGACCCTGCTGCTGTACGGCAAGCGCGACACCACCGGCCCCGACTACGCCAGCGTGCTCGCCTCGAAGCTGTCGGGCACCAAGCGTCCCTCCACCAGGGGCAAGGTCAAGGTCACCAACCCGCAGCCGTTCACCGCGGCCGGCACCACCCAGACCGTCGCCGACAAGGGCGCGGACAAGGGCGCCGAGAAGGCCCCGGTGATCCAGCTGCTGATCGGCGACGACTTCACGGGCGTCCGCACCGAGATCCCCGAGTCCATCAAGGAGACCGGCATCTCCGCCGACACCAAGAACATCTGCGCCTGACCTGACCCGTCGCCCATAGTTGAGATAAGCGGTTCTTGACTGATTTATGCGGAGCCGGTCAACCTCCGGATTCCCTGTGGATTCCGTCCGTTTCTCCAGTCTCCACCGCGACATCGGCCCCACTGGCCGTTAGGGTTGTCAGATCGCGAAGGCGAGTCGGCGCCTTGCCAGCCGTGTGCAAGCCGCCCTCGCTAACGTGGCTAGCGACCCCCGGCCCCGAGAGATAGCTGAGCGTCTCCCCCGTGAGTGACACCCGATCGTCCTTCCCGGTTTCGGCCCCCAGGAGCAACGGCAGCCAGAGCGCCGCCTCCGAGGCGCCACCTGCCGAGACGGAGAGGGTGGGCGCCCCGTGGCCGCAGGTGGCGCCGGCCCCGCAGGGATGGGGCGCGCAGCAGGCGCCCGAGGCCTCCTTCTGGGGCGCCGAGGGCGCGCAGGAGCGTCCCGAGGCCGAGCCCGAGGAAGAGCCCAAGGCCGCGCCGCGCAAGCGCGAGCCCTACCTCGACAACGTCAAGTTCCTGCTGATCGCCCTCGTGGTCGTGGGCCACTCGCTGGTGCCGACGCTCAACGCCGACTCCTCCAAATCGCTCTACATCTTCATCTACACCTTCCACATGCCGCTGTTCGTCATCGTCAGCGGCTACCTGTCCAGGAACTTCTGGAACTCCAACGCCAAGACGAACAAGCTCGTCGACACCTTCGTCGTGCCGTACGTGATCGTGGAGGTCGGTTACGCCGCGCTGCGCTTCTCCCTCGGGCAGAAGTGGAGCCTCACGATCATCGACCCCGCCTGGCTCAACTGGTACCTGCTCGCCCTGCTGTTCTGGCGGCTGTCCACCCCGGTGTGGAAGCGGATGAAGCATCCCGTCCCCGTGGCGATCGCCATCTACCTGTTCGCCGGGTTCTCGCAGATCTCCGGCGACTTCAGCATGGACCGCTTCTTCGGCCTCCTGCCGTTCTTCGTGATCGGCCTGGTCATGCAGCCCGAGCACTTCGAGATGCTCAACCGTATGTGGGTGAAGATCCTCTCGGCCGTGACGCTGCTGGGCGCCGCGGGGGTGGCCGTCTTCCTCGGTCACAGCAAGTACTCGCTCAAGCCCTTCTACTTCAAGCACAGCTTCCAGGACATGGACCTGTCCTGGTACATGGGCCTCGGGCTGAAGATGGGGCTGCTGATCGCCTCGCTGGCGATGTGCTTCGCCTTCCTCGCGCTGGTGCCGCGCGGCGAGACCTGGTACACCGACCTCGGCACCCGCACGCTCTACGCCTATCTGCTCCACGGCATCCCCGTCCTGATCGCCAAGGAGCAGGGCTGGCTCGACCTGCCGTGGCTGCACGGCCCGCTGGGAGTGCTCGCGATCAGCGCCAGCTGCTTCGCCCTGGCGATCGTGCTGTGCCTGCCGGAGACGCGCACGGTGTTCAAGTGGGTGCTCGAGCCGCGCCTGACCTGGCTCTACCGGCGTCCCTCGGGAAGTTAAACGGCAGTTCCCCCCGCATTCACGCAGGTGATGGCATAGCCGCGCACCATCGCCTATATGCGCGTTTGCGTCGCAACAACCCTCCATCATCCCGAGGACGCCCGGATCATGCACAGGCAGATCAGGGCGCTGCTCGACGCGGGCCACGAGGTGACCTACGTCGCTCCTTTCACCCATTTCAACGTCACACCGATCCCGCCGATCACCGCGGTCGACGTCCGCAGGGGCGGCCGAGCGCGGACGGCGCTGAGGCGCGGCGTCAAGGACGCCGACCTGCTGATCCTGCACGAGGCCGAGCTGCTGCTCGCGCTGCCCTACCGGCATCCGCCCGTCGTGCTCGACGTACGCGACGAGCCGCGGAGCGCGCTCGGCCGCAGGCTCGTGGCCAGGGCCGGACGGCTGCACCACGTCCTCGAACCTGCGGCGGCCGAGGCCACCCAGGTCGCCGACTCCCCTCTGCCCGTGGGCGACACCCGGGTCGTCCACCTCGGCAGGCTGACCACCGCCAAGGGCGTCAACGAGCTGATCGAGCTGGCGGGGCGGCTGGCGCCGCACGGGATCAGGCTCGACCTGATCGGCGCCGCCGACAGGGAGGTCAGGCCGATCCTCAGGGACGCCCAGCGGGTGGGCCTGCTCGACTGGTTCGGCTACGTCCCCAACAGGCACGCCCTGCGCATGGCCGAGGGCGCCCTGGCGGGGCTCTGCCTGTGGCGGGAGCCGTCCTCCAGGCCGCCCACCAAGGTCCTCGACTACATGGGGCGCGGCGTTCCCGTCGTCACGACGCCCGCCGCCGCCGCTGTGGTGGAGGAGGCGCGGTGCGGGGCCGTCGTGCCGTACGGGGACGTGGAGGCGGCCCTGGGAGCCGTCCTGGATCTCAGGGAGGACCCGGTACGGCGGACGGCGCAGGCGGCCAACGGGCACGCGCTCGCCCGCCTGCGCCACCACTGGCCCGACCAGGCCGCCTCCTTCACCGCACGGCTGGAGTCGTGGGCAGGTGTCGCCCACGAACTGGCCGTCTGAGGTGACTCATGGCCGCTGGAGGTCGTAGGTCACGTCGGCGACCCTGACGGTCCTGACCTCGGGATCGTCGATGATCTTGCGCAGCCCGCCCACCGTGGCGTTCGTCACGAACGCGTAGGCCAGCCCGTCGGCCGCGCTCTTCCTGAGCCTGGGGAGGTCGAGCCCGAACTGGCGGAGGTTGTGCTCGTCGTGGTCGCGCAGCGAGCCGACCCAGCGACGAAAGCCGGCCAGATCGTCTTCCTCGCCGGGCCCCTCCCCGAGCTGGTACATGCTCCAGGTGATCGGCGTGGATCTCGGCCTGTTCTCGTAGACGATCCTCTCCGCGTTCAGACCCGTCCTGGTCAGGAAGGCGGCGAGGTCCTTGGCGTTGAGCGGCCTGGCCGGCTCGACGACCGCCAGCGCGGTCAGGCCCTCGGGCAGCCTGGTGATGACCTTGCGCATGTCCTCCTTCGGCTGGTTGCCCGTGCCGACGTTGTAGAGGCCGTAGGTGAGGCTCGTCTCGGTCGCGTGTCCGAGCGGCGGCGCCTGCACCCTGCCGAAGAAGTCCTGCTCCACGCGCAGCGCCTGGGCGTCGGCGCCGGCGAAGAAGCCGCCCATGGCCCGCTCCGGCCTGACGTCGACGGTGAAGGACATCCCGGTCAGCGAGATGTCACAGCACTCCCGCTCCTGGATCACGTATCCGGGATTGGCCAGTTGCAGGGCGGTGCCCAGTACGTCCACCATCCGCCGCTCCCTGTCACCGCGCTCCTGGATCAGGCGGGAGCCGAACACCGCGGCCAGCGACACGACGAGCAGGACGGCGAGCACCACCGCGGCGGTGCGCAGGATGCCGAGCCGTACGGCCCGTCTGGTCCTCTTGGGATCGAACTCGGGGATCAAATGGTGCTCCCGTACATCTCGGCGAAGGCCTTGCGGGCCCGCCAGGCGGCGGTCTTGACGGAGGAGGGCGAGCGGCCGGTCATCGCGGCCACCTCCATGAGGGAGAACCCTTCGAAGTAGACGAGCGTGAGGAGCTCGCGGTGCTGAGGGAGCAGCCGCGCGAGCGCGTCCCTGACGTCGAGGCCCGCCATGTCCATCGGCGGCACGCCCAGCTCGTCGGGGTCGGGCAGGGGCAGTTCCGTACGGCGGCGCCGTACGTGGTCGATGAGGACGTTCCTGGCGATCGCCAGCAGCCAGGCGGCGGGGCTGCCGCCGCGGTGGCCGAGAAACGCCCTGGTGGCCTTGACGAACGTCTCCTGGGCGAGGTCCTCGGCCAGGTGGGGATCGCGGGTGCGGCGCAGGAGATAGCCGCACACGAGCGGCCAGTGCTCGCGATACAACTCCTCGATGATGCTCGCCTCCGCGTGGTTTCGGCAGTCACATCATCTGGAGACGTGGACGGCGGCGCGATGGTCACATGTACTGGAGGCATGGCTTCGCATCTGATCCAGGGACGTACGATCACCATGCCCGTGAGGGTGACCGACGCCACCGTCTGCAGCGCCATGTACCCCGTCCGCGCCGACGCGGCCCGCGCCGTGATCGCCTATTCCGGCCTCGACGTGGCCGAGGTCCTGCCCGGCAAGGCCGTCTGCACGCTGGTGTTCGTCGAGTACCGCGACAGCGACCTCGACTCCTACCACGAGTTCGGCGTCACCTTCCTGGTCAGGCCGCCCGACGCCTCCCGGGCCAGGAGCACGGGGCTGGCCACGCTGAGGAACGCGGGCGCCTTCGTCCACTGGCTGCCGGTGGACCAGGGCTTCACGCTGGAGGCGGGTCGCACGCTCTGGGGCTTCCCCAAGGAGCTGGCCGACATCGAGCTGCGGCTGTCGTCGCCGTACAAGCGCTGCATCCTGCGCAAGGACGGGCGGCTCGTGGTGGACATGCTCGTCAGGCCGGGCGTGCCGGTGGCCGGAGCGGCGGCGGCGACCCCGCTGACCGCCTACACCCACCAGGACGGCGTCACCAGGCGCGTGCCCGCCAAGATGTGGGCGCGAGGGATGCGGGTGCGCCCAGGAGGGGCGCTGATCCGCCTGGGCAACCATCCGATCGCCAAGGAGCTCAGCGAGCTGGGCCTGCCCAAGCGCGCGCTGATGTCCACGACCCTGCGCGCCTCCATGACCTTCGGTACGGCGGAGGCCGCCTGATCACACGATCGGCGGACGGCCCAGCTTCACCATGCGCCAGGCGGTGCGCCAGGCCATCGGCCTGCGCTCGCCGGCAGGGGTGCGAAGACCCTCGACGAAACCCTGGAACCACGCCTGGATCGCCACGCCCGAGCGGCGCTCGCGCACCAGCGTCAGCACCACCCAGTCGAGCAGGTAGAGCGCGGCCAGCGGCCACGGCAGGTTGCGGCGCGCCAGCCACACCCTGTTGCGGGCGTTGAGCCGGTAGAACTCCGCGTGCCTGGTCGGCGGCACCTGCGGGTGGTACATGACCGTCTCGGCGTCGTACTCGATCCGGTAGCCCTCGCCCAGCAGCCGCCAGGCCAGGTCGGTCTCCTCGTGCGCGTAGAAGAACCGCTCGGGCAGCCCGCCGACCTGCAGGAAGGCCGACCTGCGGATCGCCGAGGCGCCGCCGAGGAAGGTGGTGACGGGTGAGGAGCGCTCGGGGTCGCCCGCGCGCAGGCGCGGCACGTGGCGGCGCTGGCCGATGCCGCCGTCGGGGTCCATCACCCTGAAGGAGATGACGGCGAGGTCGGGCTCGGTGGCGAAGCGGTCGCGCACGTGCGCGACGACCTTCTGGTTGGCGTACCAGCCGTCGTCGTCGAGGAACAGCACGACGTCGCCCGAGCACTCCTCGACCCCGCGGTTACGACCAGCGGGAATACCGGTGTTGTGGGCCAGCCGCACGGTTTTCACCGACGCCGCGGAGCCGTCGGGCGGTGTCGCCGTCACGTCGGGAACGTCGGCCCCGTTGCCCACGATCACCACCTCGACGTCGCCGTCGACCTGGTTGAGCGCGGACTCGACCGCCCGGTTGAGCTCGGCGACCCGGTTGCCCATGGTGAGGATGACGCACGAGATCTTCAACGGGTCATCGCCTTGACGCGTCGAGAGCACGAGCGGAGCATTCTTTCATGATCACCGAGTCTGCTGGGGTATGCCATATCCGGATTGGTGAAGACAAGAGTATCGGAACCGTCAGTGAACCCCCACCGAACGGAGGGCGTCTGATCAATTCGACGGGTACGGCGCCCCGACGGTTCCGGGTCACGCTAGCCGCCTGGAGGCCAGAATGCTCACCAGATGGAGGATCACTTGAAGTGCGGCCGCCACGGCGCAGGCCACGACGAGCACCTTCGAGGCGGTGAGATCGCCGAGGACCAGGTCGATCACGGCCGCGACCAGCGCGAGCAGTGACAGCTCGATCGGCTGCACGATCCGGTGGAACTTCGTCGCCCCCAGCACCCGCCGGCCGAACCCGAGCAGGCCGGAGCGGATCTGCCCAGCGGAGTCCTCGGTGGCGCTCTTCAGACCGCCCTTGGCCCGCGCCACGTCCACGAGGTCGGTCTCGGCCTTGATGAGGATCGCGCCGAGCGCGGCGGCGAACCCCAGCACGGTGTACCAGTCGGGCAGGACGCTCGAGGCCCGCCAGCCGAGGCCCGCCAGCAGCGCGGCCTCGGTGAAGTAGGCGCCGACCCTGTCGAGGTAGACGCCGGTCAGCGAGGTCTTCCCGGTCCAGCGGGCCAGCTCGCCGTCGGAGCAGTCGAGGAGCAGGTAGACCTGGACGAGCAGGGCGGCGCCCACGGCGGCCCACAGGCCTGGCAGCGCGAGCACCACACCCGCCACGACGCCGGCCGCCGTCATCACCCAGGTCAGCTGGTTGGGCGTGACCGATGTCCTGGTCAGCAGCCAGGTGACGCGGAGAGAGAGCCTGCGCATGTAGAGCACGCCGGCCCAGTGCTCGCCGTTCCTCCGCTCGAGGTGGCCGGCGGGCTGGGCGACCGCCCGCAGCTCAGCTACCGAAGGCCCGGACATAGCTCTCCACCCGATCGCGAACCTCTGACTCGGAAAGCCTCAGGTGCTCGAGGATCGTGTAGCGACCTGGACGGGTGGAGGGCGCCAGCATGACGGCCTCGGTGAACTGCTCCACGCTGAGGCCGATGTCGCCGGGCGTGACGGGCAGCTGGTGCTGCCTGAGGCAGTCGACCACCTGCGCCAGCCTGCCCTGGTCCTCCCTGAGGAAGAAACAGAAGGCGGCACCGATCCCGGCGAGCTCGCCATGGTTGGACGTGCCGGGGAAGAGCTGATCCACGGCATGAAGGATCTCATGATCTCCGCCACTCGAGGGACGCGAGGAGCCGGCGATCACCATGGACATGCCCGACAGGATCAGCGACTCGGCCAGAACGGTCAGGAACGCGTCGGACTCGATGGAGTCCTTGCGGCCGATCAGCGCCTCGGCCGAGGTGCGCGCCATCGAGCAGGCCAGGCCGTCGATCGGCTCGCCCCGCTCGACGTTGGCCAGCTGCCAGTCCTCGATCGCCGACAGGTTGCTGACCACGTCGCCCACGCCCGACCTGACGAGCGCGTCGGGAGCGGCCTGCACGAAGTCGAGGTCGACGAGGATGGCCAGCGGCATCGGCACCCCGAAGGAGCCCTTGCCGCCCTCGTAGACCAGCGAGGCGGTCGGCGAGCAGATACCGTCGTGGGACAGGTTGGTGGCCACGGCCACCATCGGGATCCCCGCCAGGGAGGCGGCGTACTTGGTGGCGTCGATCGTGCGGCCTCCGCCGACGCCCACGACCACCTCGTAGGCGCCCTTGCGCAGGTCGGCGCCGAGCGAGACGGCGGCGTCGACCGAGCCGTCCGCGACGCGGAACACCTCCGCCTCGGAGAGGGTCAGAGCGATGAGACCCTCGATGTGGTCACCCTGACCGGGGCCGACCGCGACGGCGACCCTGCCTGAGGTGGCCACCCTGCTGTCGGCCAGGAGCGCGCCGAGCTGTGCGACCGCGCCCCGCCGTACCTCGATGGTGAGGGGCGCGGGCAGCATCCTCGCTAGAAGCGGCATCTAGCCTCCCCTAGTAACGGGCGGCGATGTCGCGGGCCTTGTTCAGGTCGTCGTGGTTGTCGACCTCGACCCACTCGACCTTGCCGATCGGCGCGACGTGGATCTGCTCACCGCGCTCGACCATCTCCTGGTAGCCGTCCTCGTAGTAGAGCTGAGGGTCGCGCTCGAAGGTGGCCTGCAGGGCGTCGGCGAGCTTCTGCGCGGCGCCGGGGCGGATGAGGGTCGCGCCGATGTACTCGCCGTAGGCGTCGGCGGGGTCCATGAGCTTGGTGATGCGCTGGAGCGAGCCGTCGCGCAGGGTCACCTTCATCTCCTCGTCGGCCAGCGACTTGACGTCGTCGACCGCGAGCAGGATGTCGCTGGTGACCGGAGCCGACAGCAGCGTCTCCTCGACCGAGACCGGATGCACGGTGTCGCCGTTGACCAGCAGCGCGCCCTGCGCGAAGTGCTCGCGCGCGCACCACAGGGAGTAGGCGTTGTTCCACTCCTCGGCCTTGTCGTTGTGCACGAGCTCGATCTTCACGCCGTAACGCCGTTCGAAGTCGGCCTTGCGCTCTTGTACGGCCTGCGCCGCGTATCCGACCACGATCACCACGTCACGCAGGTCGACCGCCGCGAGGTTGCGCAGCGAGATGTCCATGATCGTGGTTTCTCCGTCGACCGGCACGAGCGCCTTGGGCAGCGTGTCGGTGTACGGCCGCAGGCGTCGTCCGGCCCCGGCGGCCAGCACCATTCCCAGCAACGTGCACTCCTCAGTCGAGCATGACTACGTAAGACCCCAAAGGTTAGTTGCCTGGAGGGCCTGATCGTGTAATCCGGAGCGAAGGAGCTCGGCGGGAGTGAGCGAGGATCAACCCGATGCCAACGAGCGCCGAGCGGTCGCGACCGTCAAACACGAGCGAAGGAGCTCGGCGGGAGTGAGCGAGGATCAACCCGATGCCAACGAGCGCCGAGCGGTCGCGACCGTCAAACACGAGCGAAGGAGCTCGGCGGCAGGCAGCGAGAATCAACCCAACGCCAACGAGCGCCGAGCGGTCGCGACCGTCGAACACCGTGTCACGGCCGTCCCACACGGCTTCAGTCGGCGGTCCCCGTGTCGGCCGCGTCCACGCCGGAGCGAGGGGCGGCGAGCCAGCACGTCATGGACTCCCAGCCGAACAGGCACCACAGGTAGACCGTCAGCAGCACGCACACCGCCGTCATCTGGCCGATGATCACACCGGCCGCCACCACCAGCATGCGTCCGTCCCATCCGAGACCCGCGGTGGCCAGCCAGTGCGGCGGGTAGACGCGCTGCCTGATGCGATAGACCAGGTCGTAGTGGTGGAAGGCCATCGCCCCGAGCAGCGCGAAGATCATCACCGGGTGCAGGTCGTGGCCGAAACAGACGGCGGCGACGAAGACGTACTCGGTGGTCCGCAGGATCGGAGGGACGAACCAGTCGAGTCTTCCGTCGTGCGGGTGCGAGCTGCCGGGCCCCGCCAGCAGCAGCGCCACGGCGGGAGCGAACACGGCCAGTCCGTCAGTGCCGCCCACGCCGACCAGAAGCAGGATGCCGGTGACGAACGCCCCCGCGATCGCGGGCGGCAGCGGCGGCAGCTGGCCCGCCACGAGCGCGCCCATGCCGCGCGAGAACGGCCCGTCGTCGCGGTAGGCGACCACGGTGCTGCGGGGTACGGGAACCATGTGGACCGAGATCATGAGGTGGACCTCGCGATCCTGCCGACGAGTTGGTAGAGCAGGGCAAGCCCGCCCCATGCGAGCAGCGCGGTGAAGGTCACCTTGGCGTTGAAGAACGCGGCGGTGATCGCGATCAGCGCCATGCGCTCGCCGATCGGCAGGACGATCATCTTCTTGAGCCAGCGGGCGACCGTCTCGCGCTCGAGCCGCTGCGCGAGCCCGAGCACTCCGCGCCGCGGCGCGGCGGAACGGCCCACGTCCTCCGACTCCAGCAGCGACCTCGGCGGCCTGGCCCACGTGGCGCCGACGCGCCTGGCGTCGGCCACCGCACCCTTGTAGGAGAAGTCGACCATGTGCCTGAGCATCTGGAGGATCATCGCCGCCACCGCCATCCGCCAGATGCCCTCCGGTCCTCCGTTGGCGGCGTCGTGACCCGCGGAGTAGCCGATGGCGAGGCCGACGTAGACGATGTACTCCTTCAGCCTGTCGGCCATCGCGTCGACCCAGGCGCCGAGGCGTGAGAACGTGCGGGTGTAGCGGGCGAGCTGGCCGTCCACGCAGTCGAGCACGAACGACAGCAGCACCAGCGCCGCGCCGAGGATCTGGGCGCCCCTGGTGCCCTCCGAGAACCACACCGCCGCCAGGACCGCGAGCCCCACCGAGATGCCCGTCACCGCGTTGGGCGTCAGCTTCAGCCTCGCGGCCAGCCGGACCAGGTGCGGCGACCACGAACTGACGAAGAAGGTGGCGAAGAAGCCGTCGTCGACCTTGACCGCGGTGTCGAGCCGTACCTTGGCCTCGTCCACGTCGGACAGGCGGGTCACGGCCAGGTCGGCGGCCGACTGGGCGGCCACCCTGTCGGCGTGCAGCGGTCCGAGCTGCGCGGCGCGCACGCCCACGCCCGAGCGGACGAGGCCGACCAGCAGCAGGTCGATGGCCTCGATCGGGGTGACGGGGCCGAGGCGGCCTGTGTCGGCGAGCTCGGCCAGTTCGTCGGCGATGTCGGCCAGGGTGCCGAGGGCGGCCTCGCCGACCTGCAGCACGCCCCTGAAGGTGGCGTTGGCCTCGGGCACGAGGTGGTAGGAGCTGCCGGCCGCCACGACCCTGCCGTTCTCGACCCTGACGGGCGGGCGCAGCGGCCCGACGGTGGCGTCGGCGCTGACCAGCGCGCCGGTGTTGCGCGAGGGGTGCTCCACGAGCACGGCCAGCGCCTCGGTGTGGGCGACGAGGTCGGCGGGCAGCAGCACGAGCGTGCCCGTGGAGATGCGCGCGATCTTGGCCACCCCGCGCAGGTCGGCGCCGAGGCCGCCGCCCTGCGGCACCACGTGCACGTCGCGCACGGGCAGCATCAGCAGCTGGTCGTTGACCCTGTCGAGCAGGGTGCCGTCCGCGCACGACAGCCGGGCGGCCGGAGTGGTGGCGAGCACCACGGCCGCCGCCGTGAGGCCCTCTCGGGTGGTGGTGGATTCTGGCACGCGCGGTTCTCCTTCGGATACGAGGAGTGCGTTGCCCAGCGTAGCGACCGCCTGACCGCAAATCACGAGTGCGCGGCCGCGACGCGCGTGACCGTTACGCTCGCTATATGAAATCTGGGCTGCGCACTGTGGGAGTGCTCCTCGCCGGGGGCGTCGGTCAGCGTGTCGGGCTCGGCGCCCCGAAGCAGCTCATCAGGATCGCCGGCCGGTCGATCATCGAGCACACCCTCGCCCTGTTCAACGCCTCGCCCGAGATCGACGAGATCATAGTGCTGATGACCCCGGGTTTCACGGCCGAGGTCGGCGAGCTGGTCGCCGCGCGCGGTTTCGGCAAGGTGAGCCACGTGCTGGAGGGCGGCGCCACCCGTTCCGAGACCACCTGGCGGGCGCTGCGGGCGCTGGGCGACGCCGAGTGCAACGTGCTCCTCCACGACGCCGTACGGCCGCTGCTGGAGCCCCGGATCATCACGGAGTGTGTCGAGGCGCTGAAGGAGGCGAGCGCGGTCGAGGTCGCCATCCCGAGCTCGGACACGATCGTCGTGACGGCGCAGGGCCCCGGCGGCGAGGTCGTCAGGGAGGTCCCCGACCGGTCGCGGCTGCGTCGCGTCCAGACACCCCAGGGCTTCAGGCTGTCGGTGATCCGCGAGGCGTACGAGCGGGCCTTCGCCGACCCCGGGTTCACGCTGCGGCCCGCGACCGACGACTGCGGCGTGGTGCTGCGGTACCTGCCAGAGGTGCCGATCGTGGTCGTGCCGGGCAGCGAGCGCAACATCAAGGTCACCCACCCCGTCGACGTGCACATCGCCGAGCGGCTCTTCCAACTGGCGGCCTCCGCGGCTCCCCTGCCCTCGCAGGACGTCCTGCGCGAGGCGCTCGACGGCAGGAGCGTGGTCGTCTTCGGCGGCGGCCACGGGATCGGTGCCGCGGTGGCCGAGCTCGCACGCGGCCACGGCGCCGTCGTGCGCTCCTTCTCCCGCTCGCTGGACGGCGTGCGCGTGGAGGACGCCGCCTCGGTCGCCAAGGCGCTGGCCGAGGTGGGCAGCGTCGACTTCGTGGTGAACGCCGCCGAGGTGCTGCACGTGGGCAGGCTGGCTGAGGCCTCGGAGGCGGTCGTCGCCGGGGCCGTGGACGTCAACGTGCTCGGCCCGGTGAACGTGGCACGCGCCGCCCACCCCTATCTCAGGGAGAGCGGTGGCGCGTTGCTGTTCTACACCGCGCCCGGTCCACGGCGCGGGCAGGCGGGACACGGTCTCTACTGCGCGACCAAGGCCGCCGTCGTCGAGCTCACGCGGGCGCTGGCCGACGAGTGGGAGGGTGAGGGGATCAGGGTGAACTGCGTCAACCCCTGTCGTCCCGGCACGCCGGTGGGCGCCTCGGGGCAGGAGCCGCACGCCCTGCCTTCGCCGCGCGCGGTCGCCGTGACCTCGATAGGGGTGCTGGCCTCGGGCCTGACGGGTCAGGTCGTCGACGTCCTCGCCGACGACGAGTGACCCGGCCCCTGGTGGAGGGGCCGGGTCGGCGAGGTGACAGGAAGGTCAGCGCGGGGGTCTGGCGAGCTTGCGGGGGCTGGTGAGGAAGCCCCAGCCCCACGACATGTGCATGGCCGCGTAGACGAACGGCAGCGCGAACCTGGCCCGCGCGGGCAACCCGCTGCCGGTCACCATCGAGCCGCCGGTGATCGCCAGCACGTAGCCGCCTGGAATGATCAACGCGAGCGGGAAGAACGGCGAGACCAGCAGCCCTGCCGCGATCGCGACCACCGCGGCGGGCGGGGCGAGGTAGCGCAGGTTGATCGTGCCCTCGTGGGTGCGCGCCACGACGCGCCGCCACCTGCCGTAGTGGAAGTACTGCTTGGCCAGGGCCCGCAGGTTCGGCCTCGGCCGGTAGGTGACGCGCATCCTGGGCTGGAACCACACCAGGCCGCCGCTCTCGCGGATGCGGTGGTTCATCTCCCAGTCCTGGGCGCGCTGGAAGTGCTCGTCGTAGCCGCCGACCCGTTTCAGGGCCGAGCGTCTGAACACGCCGAGGTAGACGGTGTCGGCGGGGCCCGCCGTGCCGCCCACGTGGAAGGCGGCCGAGCCGACGCCGATCTTGGAGGTCATCGCGCGGGCGACGGCCTGCTCGAAGGCGGTGACGCCCTCGGCCGCCATGACGCCGCCGACGTTGTCGGCTCCGGTCTCCTCCAGCGTCTCGACCGCCACCCTGAGGTAGTCGTCGGGCAGCATGGCGTGCCCGTCGACCCTGGCGATGATCTCGTGGCGGGAGGCGCCGATGGCGGCGTTGAGCGCGTTAGGGGTGCGCCCGGTCGGGTTGGCCACCACGGTCACCCTGGGGTCCGCCGCCGCGATCGCGTCGGCCACCTCCTGGGTGCGGTCGCGTGAGGGCCCGACGGCGAGCACGACTTCGATGGGGCCTGGGTAGGCCTGGGCGAGGATCTGGTCGACGGCCTCGCGCAGGTGCCGTTCCTCGTTGAGGATCGGCATCACGACGGAGATCGCCGGCCAGGCGCGCGTCTGAGGGAACGCGGGCTGCGCGGGCGAGTCGGGGAACTGCTTCATGGCGGGCCTCACGCTACTGTACGACGAGGGGAGGAGAGCAATCCCTGCGGTGTTTGGAGGGGTGCCTTGGAGGAGGATGACGCGGGCGTCGTCGTGGGCGGTGACGCTCCAGGGAGCGTCAGGCTCTCCGGACGCCGACCTCCGCGTAGACCCGGCAGGGGCGCGAGGGCGAGGCGGCGCAATCTGATCGTCGCCGGCTCCATGTCGGCGCTCGTCCTGGCCGGCACCGGCTGGGTGTGGGCGACGCCGCAGAAGATCGGCTCGGTCGACGCCGGGCTCAGCGGCACCGAGCAGGCGCCGCACGGGGCGATGAACATCCTGCTGGTCGGCGTGGACAAGCGCGACGACCTCACCCGCAAGGAGCAGAACAGGCTCAAGCTCGGTCGCGAGGTGGGCGAGCGCACCGACACGATGATGCTCATCCACCTGTCGGAGGACCACCGCAAGGTGACCGTGGTCAGCCTCCCGCGCGACACCTGGACGACCATTCCTGGCAAGGGCCAGCACAAGATCAACTCCGCCTACCAGTTCGGCGGCGCGAAGCTGGCCCGCCAGACCGTGCAGCAGGCCACGGGGCTGCCGATCACCCGGTACATCGAGGTGAACGTCCTCGGCTTCGTGAACGTGGTCGACAGGCTCGGCGGGGTGACCGTCTGCACGCCTGTGCCGATCAACGACCCCAAGACGGGGCTCGGCCTCGCCGCGGGCACCCACGCGCTCGACGGCGCCAAGGCGCTCGGCTACGCCCGCACCAGGGCGACCGCCCGCTCCGACCTCGACCGCATCGACCGCCAGCAGCAGGTCATCTCGGCCATGCTGAGCAAGGCGCTGTCCAACCCCGCCAACCTGATCTCCTTCGTCAACTCCTCGCTCGCCACGATCAAGGTCGATCCCGACGACGGGCTCGTGCCGCTGGTCGAGCAGCTCAAGAACGTCTCGCTCGACGACGTGAAGTTCGCCAGCGTGCCCCTGGCCGACGTGAACTTCAAGACGCCGACGGGCGAGTCGGCCGTGCTCTGGGACAAGGCGCGGGCCGCCGACCTGTTCCGGCGCATCGCCGCCGACCAGGACCTCGCCAAGCCCGCGCCGAAGCCGTCCGTCAAGCCGACGCAGTCGCTCAGGACCGTGCCGCCGGAGCAGATCACGGTCAAGGTGCTCAACGGCACGCTCATCAGCGGGCTCGGCGCGCGCACCAAGGCGGGCCTGGTGGACGCCGGGTTCAAGGTGCCGGGCGAGCCGGGCAACACCACGCGCAAGGACTTCGCGAAGACCGTCGTGCGCTACGGCGAGGGCATGGAGGCGTCGGCGAGGACCGTGGCCGCGGCCATCCCCGGGGCCGAGCTCAAGCGGACCGACGTCAAGGGCATCGAGGTCGTCGTGGGCCAGGACCAGCCGAAGGTGGGCAGGCCCAAGACGGCCACGTCGCCGTCCACCTCACCCTCTCCGCAGGTCACGCCCACCACTCGGACGGCAAGCCAGAACATCTGCAAGAAAGACGGATAACACGGCGCTTCTTGGGCAGTTTTCTACCATGGTGGTCAGGTCATGGACGGATGGTCGTTTCGCGCTGGTTCAAGCAATAGGTGACCTGGATATGGCAGCCGTCCCCCTGCTACGTGAGGAGCTCGACCAGGTCCTGGCGCCCATGCACGGCCCCCAGCTGGCCATCGACCTGACCGAGGTGCCGTTCTGCGACTCGGTGGGCCTGGGCCTGCTGGTCTCGACGCTGACCAGGGTCAAGGAGATGCACGGGCGGCTCATCCTCGTGGTGGGCTCCGGCATGATCCCGCATCTGCTGGCGATCACGAACCTCGACCGCCACTTCGAGCTGACCGACACCGTCGACGGCGCCCGCCAGACCCTCGCCGCCTGACCCCCGCCGCGCGCACGCGATCTCCATCCGCCAGGATGGTGACGCGTCGACACTGGGGGGGTTCCTATGAGGCTTGGCGTGATGTTCGACCGCGATCTGCCGCCCGAGCGGCTGGTCCCGTTCGCGCGGGCGCTCGACTCGAAGGTCGACGACCTCTGGGTGGTGGAGGACCTGGGCTGGACCGGCGGCCTCACCTCGGCGGCCACCGCGCTCGCCGTCACCTCGCGGCTGCGGGTCGGCCTCGGCATCGCGCCCGCGCCGCTGCGCAACCCCATGCTGCTGGCGATGGAGTTCGCCAACCTGGCCAGGCTCTTCCCCGCACGCTTCGTCGGCGGCGTCGGGCACGGTGTGCAGGACTGGATGCGCCAGGTCGGCGCGGCCTCGCCGTCCCCGCTCACGCTGCTGGAGGAGACGATCACGTCGGTGCGGGCGCTGCTGCGCGGCGAGACGGTGACCGGCGGCAGGCTCGACGGCGTGCGGCTGGTGCACCCGCCTGCGGTGGTGCCGCCGGTCGTGGCCGGGGTGAAGGGCCCCCGCTCGCTGGCCCTGTCGGGCAGGGTGGCGCAGGGCACGATCCTGCCCGAGGGCTTCGGTCCAGGCTCGATCGCCCCGATGCTGGAGCAGATCTCGCCTTCGGGCGAGCACGAGCTGATCGTCTTCACCCACCTGTGCGTCGGGGACACCACCGACCTGGAGGGGCAGAGGGCGGGCGCGGCGGAGTTCCTGTCGGTCGACCCCTCTGAGGTGTTCGCCGCCGAGGGCACGTCCGCGCAGGCGGCCGAGGCCGTCAAGGCGCTGTGGGCCGCGGGCGCGGACACCGTCGTGCTGCGCCCCGTCGGCGACGACCCGCTCGCCCATGTCGAGAAGGTGCTGTCCGCCCTGTGATCGCTCTGGACGATCGGCCGATGGCAGATCGTCCGGATGGCCGATAGCACCGAGGGAGATCGGCGACACGATCGCTGTCATGAAGCGGATGACGGCACTGGCCGTGGCGGGGCTGATCAGCCTGAGCGCCTGCGGTTTCCAGCTCGACAGGACCGAGCGGCACGAGGCCCGAACCTTCCCGCTCAGCGGGACGGCACTCACGATCAAGGTCGGCCTGGGCGGCCTGCGCGTGGTCCCAGGCGACGCCTCGGGGGTGAAGGTGGAGCGCTGGCTGCAGGGCGTGGCGAACAATCCAGGCAGGTCGAGGTGGGAGCTGGCCGGCGGCACGCTGGCGCTCGGCACCGACTGCACGGTCGTGTTCGACACCTGCGCCGCCCGTTACACCGTCCACCTGCCGCCGGGGGTGGATCTGGTCGTCGAGGGGGGCGACGAGAGGGTGACGCTCTCCGGGCTCGCCGACGACGTCGCGGTCTCCACCACCGGCGGCGACATCGTCGCCGAGGGACTGTCCGGCGCGCTGCGCCTGCGCACGCACGAGGGGGCGATCAAGTCGAGGGCCACCCGCTCGGCCGACGTCAGGGCGCGCTCGCGCGAAGGCCACATCACGGTCGGCTTCGCCGCTCCCCCCGGCAAGGTGGACACGCAGTCACGCTCGGGCGGGGTGGCGGTGGCGGTGCCCGAAGGCGAGTACGGGATCACCGCGGTGAGCCGCAACGGCCGCTCCCGCACGGAGCTCAAGGACGCGGGCAGGTCCAGCGCCAGGACGATCGTCGCCAGGAGCGAGGACGGAGACGTGCGCGTCGCCCGGACGTAGCACATCCGTTGGGGCGGTCCGACAGATGCCGCACAGCGCCTGGTACCTTCTCGCAGTCTCGACATTGCGCCAGGGGGAGCCAGATGGTGGAGATCAGACCCTTCCAGCCTTACGACCTGCCCGGGATGTACCGCGTGTGCCTCCAGACGGGCGACTCGGGCAAGGACGCCACCGCGCTCTACCGCGATCCCGACCTGCTCGCGCACATCTACGCGGGGCCGTACCCCGTCGCCGATCCTGGGCTCAGCTTCGTCGCCGTGGACCAGCAGGGCGTGCTCGGCTACATCATCGCCACGGCCGACACCGTGGCCTTCGAGCACTGGACGGAGGAGCACTGGTGGCCGGGGCTGCGGGCCCGCTACCCCCTCTCGATGGCCGCCGACCCCGGCAACGGCACCCAGGACTGGTGGTGCGTGGAACGCATCCACAACGCCAGGCCCACCCCCGACGAGCTGTACGACCGCTTCCCCGCCCACCTGCACATCGACGTCCTGCCCAGGGGACAGGACGCGGGGCTGGGCAGGCAGCTCATGAAGACGCTGCTCGAGGCCCTGCGCGTACGGCAGGTGCCTGGCGTGCACCTGGGCGTGGGAGAGGGCAACACCGGAGCGTTCGCCTTCTACCAGGCGATGGGCTTCTCGGTGCTGCGTCCGGATACGTGGGGCTCGACTATGGCGCGCACCATTCTGGACGTGTAGTATCCAGAATATGCGGATGAGCGAGGGCGTCGAGTGGGCGCTCCACAGCTGCCTCAACCTCTCGTGGATCGAGACGGGCGAGGCGATGACGGCGGCCAGGCTGGCGGCCTTCTACAACCTGCCCACGGCCTACCTCAACAAGCAGCTCCAGGCCCTGGCCAGGGCCGGGATCCTCACCTCGACCTCGGGCCCGAGAGGTGGCTTCCGCCTGGCCCGCCCCCTCGACCGGATCACCCTCATGGACGTGGTGACGGCGATCGAGGGAGGCGAGGAGGCGTTCAGGTGCGAGCAGATCCTCAGGGCGGGCCCCGGCGGCAGTCCGCACGTCGACTACAAGAAGAACTGCGTGATCTCGCAGGCCATGCGCAAGGCCGAGCTGGCCTGGCGGCGTGAGCTGGCAGGCCAGACCCTGGCCGACATCAGGAACACCGTCGAGAGCCGGTTCCCCGGAACGCCCGACAGCACCCGCGCGTGGTTCGCGCGGACCTGATCGGTCCATGTCGTAATTCTGGATATTCTGGATGGAGAATACAAATGATTTTCCCTGGAGACGAAGGCTTCGACCAGGCCGTCACCCCGTGGAACCTCGCCGTGAAGCAGCCCGTCAGGGCCGTGGCCGAGGTCGGCTCCGTCGACGACGTGATCGACGCCGTCCGCCTGGCCCGCAGGGAAGGGCTCGCGGTGACCGCGCAGCCGAGCGGGCACGGCGCGAGCGGCGACGTCGCCGACACCATCCTGCTGCGCACCCACGGCCTCACCGCCATCGAGATCGACGCCGCCGCCAGGGTGGCGCGCGTCGGCGCGGGAGTCAGGTGGGGTCAGCTCCAGGCCGCGGCCGCCGCGCACGGCCTGACGGGACTGCCGGGCAGCTCCCCCGTGGTCACCGTCACCGGCTACACCCTGGGCGGCGGCCTGTCATGGTTCTCCCGCAAGCACGGCTTCGCCTCCTCCAGCGTGCGCGCCTTCGACATCGTCGACGCCGAGGGCAGGCGCTCGAAGGTCTCCCGTGACGACGAGCTCTTCTGGGCCCTGCGCGGCGGAGGCGGGGACTTCGCGCTGGTGACGGCGATCGAGCTCGACCTCCACCCCGCACCCCACCTGTACGGCGGGCGCGTCCTGTGGCCCGCCTCCCGGGCCGCCGAGGTGCTCGAGGCGTTCAAGGAGATCACCGCGACGGCCCCCGACGAGCTGACCGTCTGGCTCGACCTGCTGAGCTTCCCCGGCTCACCGCCGTTCGTCGCCGTGGACTCCACCTACCTCGGCGAGGACGCGAGCGAGCTGCTCGCGCCGCTCGACAGGATCGGCGGCGCGCTGTCGGACACCAGGGGCCCGATGCCGCTCACCTCTCTCGGCGACATCACCGGCGAGCCGACCGACCCGGGGCCTGGCGCGTCCAGGGCCCAGCTGCTCGGCGACCTCGACGGGATCCTGGAGCGGATCATGCCCATCGACCCGCTGATCAGCGTGCAGATCAGACATCTGGGCGGCGCGCTTGCCAGGCCTTCCGACAGCGCCGCCGGCCAGGTGGACGAGCCGTACCTGCTCTACATGTTCGGCCTGCCCGGCGTGGAGGAGAAGCAGCGGAAGATCGCCGAAGGCGGGCGCAAGCCGTTCACCTTCCTGTCGCCGGATGAGAGCGCGGCCGCGGCCTTCCCCGCAGGGACGCTCGAGCGGCTGCGGGACATCAAGCGCAGGCACGACCCCGCGAACGTGTTCCGCAGCAACTACCCCGTCCTGGCGGGATGATCGCCGGGGCGCCCCGGTCAGCGGTGGAGCGCGCCCGGGTGCAGCGCCCTGGCGAGGATCGGGCGGGCGAGCCTGGCCACCAGGCTCGCGCCGAGCACCCCGATCCCCGCCATGGCCCCGGCCAGCCCGAGGGTGAGGGGCAGACCGGTCCAGGGGAAGACGTCCACGAGCGGCAGCACGACGACCAGCACGCCCGCCACCGCCGCCACGGCGCACACGGGCGTCGCGGCGATCAGCGCCTGCCTGGTCAGCACCCGGCCGAGCGCGTCGCCGGGCGCTCCTGCGGCCGACAGCGCCGCGAACGAGCGCCGATGGTCCAGCAGGTCCTCGGCCTGGTGCACCACCAGCGCGCCGGCCGAGGTGACCAGCGCGATCAGCAGGGCCAGGTAGACCAGCCTGTAGCCCGCCTCGAAGGAGGAGCTCACGTCCCTCAGCAGGACGATCGTCTGCTGGGTGGTCACTCCGGCGCCGAAGAAGACCGTCAGGCCCACCACCGACAGCGTGCGCGCCCACGCCCTCGGGTCGGCCTCGACCAGGCGGGCGGCGAGCAGCGCCTCGGCGGTGCCCGCCCTGCGGCCGGCGCGTCTGGCCGATGCCCTGATCAGCCAGGTCGCGGCGAGCGTCAGCCCGAACACCAGGACCACCGCTCCCACCCCGACCAGCACGGAGGTGATGAACCAGTGCTTCAGGACAAACCCGGCCGTGATCATCCCGCCGCCCAACAGGAGCAGGACCAGGTCGAGGGCGCGAGGCTGTCTCAGCCTGGCCCGCCGTACCACGCCGAGCGGAGAGGCGATCACGTGACGTCCCGCCATCAGGCCCGACAGCACGCCGCCGAGGACCACGACGGGCGGCGCGACCAGCGTCCACCACGGACTGACACCCAGCACCAGGGCGAACGCCAGCGCCGCGGCGCCGCCCAGCAGCGCGCCCGCCAGAGCGTGCCTGCCGCTCTCGCGCGCGGCGATCAGCCGTACCTGACCGGCCGTGGCGCCCGCGAGGCGCAGCGCCGCCAGCCGCCGCTCGCCCGTCGCCTGTGCCAGGCGGCTGACCTGGTGGACGAAGGCCGCGGCCGGCACCGCCATCAGAGCCAGGGCGAGGGCGGCGATCAGCGGCGCGTCGTCGCGCGTCCGCCACAGATCCTCGCGGCTCGAGAGCAGGCCGAGCTCCAGCAGCGCGACGGCCGCGCCGAGGAGGAGGGTGGCGAGCGCCGCCCCCGCGGTCATCAGGCGCCCCCTGCCCACCGGTCGCGCGTGCCCCTGCCCGCTCATCCCGCCACCCGCCCGTCTCTGAGCACGATCTCCCTGTTGGCGTAGGAGGCCACGCGGTTGTCATGGGTGACGATCACCAGGGCCATCCTGGCCGCCTCCGCCGTACGGACCAGCTCCTTCATCACCAGCTCCCCCGCCAGGGAGTCGAGCGCTCCCGTCGGCTCGTCGGCGAACACCACCTTCGGACCCGCCACCAGCGCCCGCGCCACGGCCACCCGCTGCGACTGGCCACCTGACAGCTCTCCCGGCAGTCGCTCGGCGCAGTCGGCGACGCCGAGCCGTTCCAGCGCCTCCATCGCGCTGCGGAGGGACTCCTGCCCGGCGTGCCCGCCGAACAGCAACGGCAGGGCCACGTTCTCCATGGCGCTCAGTTCGGGCACCAGCTCGCCGTGCTGGAAGACGATCCCGAAGCTCTCCCTCCTCAACCGGGTACGGCCGGCGTCGTCGAGGCTGTCCACCCGCCGTCCCCCGAACGTGACCTCGCCCGCCTCCGGCCGGATGATCCCCGCCAGGCAGTGCAGCAGCGTCGACTTGCCCGACCCGCTCGGGCCGGTGATCGCGACGATCTCCCCTTCGCCGATCGACAGGGAGACGCCCTCCAGGGCTGTCGTCCTGCCGAAGGACTTGCGCAGCGCGCGGGCCTCAAGCATCGATCTCCTCCTTCAGGTCGGCCAGCCTGGCGATGGCCGTCTCGATCCAGCGCAGGTCCGCGTCGAGGTGCTGCAGCGCGTAGTCGGCTGCCAGGACCTGCGCGGGCGTGCCGTCCGCCTTCCGCAGCGTCAGCTCCCTCATCCGTGCCAGGTGCGCGGCGCGCTGCCTGAGCAGGTAGCCGTCGGCCCCGCCGCCGGCCAGCGTCGCGACGACCACACGCGCGAACAGCGGGCTGGCCACATGGGGCGCGGGAGGTTCGAGCCGCTCCAGCCAGCCGTCGAGCTCCGCCTTCCCCTCATCGGTGATGGCGTAGACGGTCCGCTCGGGGCCGCCCTCCTGCAAGGTCTCGGCCACTTCGGCCCAGCCGTCGCGTTCGAGGCGCTGGAGCGTGGCGTAGACCTGCCCGTAGGCGAGGGGACGGGAGCCGGGCAGGCGGTGATCGTGCTCCTTCTTGAGCTCGTAGCCGTGTTTGGGGCGCTCGACGAGGAGGCCCAGCAGGACATGTCCGGTTGACATGATCGCGACTATACACACGATGTATTCATTGAATGAATAGTTCGCTGAACCTAATCTCGGCGGCATGGAGAACAGCGAGCTGTTGAACGTCGTGGACGTGGAGGCGACCTGCTGGGACGGCCGGCCACCACCGGGAGCGGTCAGCGAGATCATCGAGATCGGGCTGACCGTGGTCGACCTCCACACGCGTGAGCGGGTCTCCCGCCACCGCGTTCTCGTCCGGCCCGCCCGCTCCACTGTGAGCGCCTTCTGCACCGAACTGACCGGCCTGACGCAGGAGGAGGTGGAGAAGGGCCTCACCTTCACCGAGGCCTGCCGCCTGCTGGCCGCCGAGCACGCCGCAGGAAGGCGGCCGTGGGCGAGCTGGGGCGACTACGACCGCCACCAGTTCACCCGCCAGTGCCAGGCGACCGGCGCCCCCTACCCCTTCGGCCGGCGGCACACGAACGTGAAGGCGGTCTTCACCGAGGCGTACGAACTGCGAAAGCGCCCGGGGATGGCGCAGGCCCTGCAGGTGGCGGGGCTTCCGCTGGAGGGACGCCATCACCGTGGAGAGGACGACGCGTGGAACATCGCCGCCCTGACCCTCCACCTGGTGTCCCTCGACCCTCGGCACGCGGATCGGCTGACGGCCGCCCCCGCGTGAGTCAGGCGTCGCGCCGTCGCAGCAGCAGGCCGCCGCCCAGGAGGGCGAAGCCGGCCCATGCGGCGAGCACGCCGAGGCCCGCCCACGGGCTGAGCGGCAGTCCTGACACGTTGGTCGTCACCTGGACGGCGAGTCCCGCGTTCATCGGCGAGATCCTCCAGAGGAGCGTCTGCCAGTCCGGGTCGGCGACCATGAAGGGCAGGACCGAGAAGGCGTAGAGCAGGCCGAACACCACCCCGATGGCCGTCGCGGAGTCCCTGACGGCGGTGGCGACGCCGAGGCTGAGCAGGGCGACCAGCGCGAGGTAGAGGACCGAGCCGCAGGCCGCGCGCAGTGTCGGCCCGTCGGCCAGGGACACCAGCGCCTGGCCGTGCGCGGGGACGAACCCGTTGCCCGGCAGGATGAGCCGCCCCGTCAGCACGCACCCGAGCACGGCGACGGTCCCCGCGGCCAGTGTCAGCCCGGTGAGGATGGCCGCCTTGGCCGCCAGGACCGTCATGCGGCGCGGCATCGCCGTCAGGGTGGTGCGGATCATGCCCGTGCCGTACTCGCCGCTGATCATCAGCACGGCCATGACAGCGACGACCGCCTGGCCCAGCTGGACCCCCGCGAGGCTGAGCCTGGGCGCGTCGTGGCCGCAGCCCTCCGGCGGGCAGGACACCGTCGCCACCGCGGCGGCGCTCGCCGCCACGGTCAGCGCGACGAGGGCGAGCAGCAGCCAGCCCGCGCCCTGGCTGGTGCGCAGCTTCGTCCACTCCGCGTGCAGCTCCCTTCTCACGCGTCCCTCCTGCGCAGCAGGACGATGGCCGCGGCAAGAGCGATCGCGGCGTAGGCGCAGGTCACGGCGAGGCCACCCCACGGCGGCAGAGGGTAGTAGCCGGCCGATGGGGCGTAGTGGCCCGTCATGTACGGGTACTCCGGGATGCTCTGCTGGATCGCGAAGCCCGCTGCGGGGGTGAGCCGCACCAGCCACTGCGCCGCGCCGACGGGCAGAACCGAGGTGGTCGCGAGGAGGTAGGGCACCAGGATCAGCGCGATGGCGGCGGCGACCGCCGCGGCGCCGCGCCTGAACAGCGCGCCGAGAGCGAGGGCGAGGACGGCGGCGGCCGCGAGCAACGCCGCGAAGCCGACCACCACCCGGACCTCGGTGAGCAGGCTCACCGGCAGGATGTAGTTGCCGTTGGCGCGCAGGATGCGCGTGCCGACCGGGACCACCACGCAGGCGGCCGCCAGCCCTGTCACGAACGTCACCGCGGCGATCACGACGGCCTTGGCCGCCAGCGCACGGCCGCGCCGGGGGCTGGCGAGCAGAGTGGTGCGGATCAGCCCTCGGCGGTACTCGGCGGTGACGAACAGCACCGCCACGACGACCACCACGACGAGCCCCGCCAGCACACCCGTGAGGGTGCTCTCGATGCTCTCGCCCTCCACGTGCGGCGCGATGTCGCCGACCCCTGTCACGGTGAACGTGCCACCGGACCGCTCGAACCTGCCAGGGTGGTGGGGTGCGCCGTCCGGCGCCTCGGTGACCCCCACGTCGTCCTGGCGCCACGCGTCGCCGGACGTCCTGCCCTGCAGGCTGACCTGGTCGAAGTCGGCAGTGGCCTCGGTGAAGCGGCACTGCCCGATGCTCCCGCCGAAATCGCCCTGCTTCACCAGGAGGTCACAGGGAGAGGTGGCGAAGAGCCCGATCTCCACCGTGTCGCTCAGCCCGGCCAGCCGTACCGTGCCGACCGTGCTCCACCGCCTGCCGTCGGCCGACTCGTCACCGGTGAGGGTGTCGCCCGAGCGGGTCAGCCGCAGCCAGCGGGGGTCCTTCTTCGAGACGCCACCCGGACGTCCTGCCACGTCGTGGGTGTAGTTGTGCTGCATCCGCACCCCGTGCCGACCCGTGACCATCAGCGCGGCGTAGGCGGAGCCCTGCCGCATGCCGTCCTTCACGATGACCCCTGCCTTCGCCCACGGCACGACCCCCGGGGCGACCCTTCTGACGCCGGGGGTGAGGTCGGGCAGCCGGATCTGGCCGGTCATCGAGGTCACGCGGACGGTGATGCTGCCGTCCCCCTGCAGCGGCTGGTGGACGAAGAAGAACTTGTCGCTCACCGCCTGGCCCTCGGGCCCCAGCGGGGGCTCGGGGCAGTCGATCTCGACAGGGCCCGCGCCGCACGAGGCGTGGCTGCCCGACGCCGAGAACAGGCCGAGCAGCACGACGGCCGCCGCCGCGAGCACCATGGTGATCACCCAGCCGAGAACCGTCCTGAACTTGGTCCACTCGGCCCGCAGCAGGCGCGTGAAATCGTGACGCCCGCTCATCGCGCGCTCTCCTGGCCCGTGGTGGCGCGGTACTCGACGGCGTTCCTGGTGAGGTTCATGTAGGCCTCTTCCAGCGTCGCCCGGTGCGCCGTCACCTCGGAGAAGGGCACCGCGTACCGGCCGAGCAGCGTCACCACGCGCTCCGCCGGCAGCCCCGAGACGGTGAGCGTGTCGCGATCGACGGCCGCCACCGTGGCGCCCGCCTGCTCCAGCACCCTCGCCGCCTCCTGCGGGGCCGTGCTGCGCAGCGTCACCCTGTCGCCCGACACCTCGGCCAGCAGCCGCGCCACGCTGGTGTCGGCGATGACCCTGCCTCGGCCGACCACCACCACGTGGGCGGCGGTGTCCTGGAGCTCGCTCATCAGATGGCTCGAGACCAGCACCGCCCTGCCCTGTCCTGCCAGCTCGCCGAGGAACTCGCGCATCCACACGATGCCGTCGGGGTCCAGGCCGTTGAAGGGCTCGTCCAGGATGATCACCGGAGGGTCGCCGAGCAGCGCGGCGGCGATCCCGAGCCGCTGGCGCATGCCGAGGGAGAAGCCGCCCGCCTTCCGCCTGGCCACCTGACCCAGGCCCGCCCGCTCGATCACCTCGTCGACCCGCCCGGCGGTCAGCCCCTGTGAATGGGCCAGCCACAGCAGGTGGTTGCGGGCCGAACGGCTCGGCTGCAGGGCCCCGGCGTCCAGCAGGGCCCCGACGTGGAGCAGCGGGCTGCGCAGGCTCCGGTACGGCCTGCCGCCGATCAGCGCGCTGCCCGAGTCGGCCGCGTCCAGCCCGAGGATGACCCGCATCGTGGTGGACTTGCCCGCGCCGTTGGGCCCGACGAAGCCGGTGACCTGCCCGGGCTCCACCGTGAACGACATCCCGTCAAGCGCCACCGTGGACCCGAAGCGTTTGCGCACGTCGTTGACTTCAATGGTTGCTCGCATGGCTCCGTTTGTACGGAAGCCGCCCTAACGTGGGCCGAACAGAGGCCGTCATGTCGTTGTTAGGTCCTGGGCGGCATCCTGGAGCTCCGCACGAACGAGAGAGAGCCGATGAGGACAGCGCGACGCCTGGCCCTGCCCGCCCGCACCGTCCGGGTGCGGTTCACCGCCCTGTACGGTGTTCTGTTCCTGCTGTCCGGCGCGGCGCTGCTGGTCATCACCAACCTCGTGAGCCTGGGCTCGACGCGGATCAGCGAGGTCGCGCCAGGGGGCGGCCCTCCCGCCAGGAACTCGACGCTGGCGGCCGCCCATGAGCGCATCTCGCTGCTCGAGAGCCAGCTGGCCGGCGCGAGGGAGAGTCAGTCACACCAGCTCCTGGTCGGCTCGGCGGTGGCGCTGGCCGTCATGGCGCTGGTGTCGATCGTGCTGGGCCGGATCATCGCGGGCCGGGTGCTGCGCCCGTTGCGGACGATCACCGCGGCCACGCGCCGGATCTCCGCCGACAACCTGCACGAACGGCTGGCCGTACCCGGCCCCGCCGACGAGGTGAAGGACCTCGCCGACACCATCGACGAGCTGCTCGAACGGCTGGAGAGCTCCTTCGCCGCGCAGCGCAGGTTCGTCGCCAACGCCTCACACGAGCTGCGCACCCCGCTGGCGACCATGCGGGCCTCCCTGGACGTCGCCGTGGCCAAGCCCGAGCCCGTCCCCCCGCAGACGGTCGCGCTCGCCGACCGACTCCGCATCGAGCTCGACCAGGTCGACCGGCTGCTCGAAGGCTTCCTCCTGCTGGCCCGCACCCAGCACGGCGCCATGTCGGACCGCTCGACGATCTCGCTCGGCCGTACGGTGCGCGCGGCCCTGGACGCCAGGGCCGCCGACATCGCGGCCAGGCGCCTGACCGTCCACGACGGCGACCTGCACGACGACACCTGGACACAGGGAAGCGCGACGCTGCTGTCGCGCATGGCCGACAACGTCATCGACAACGCGATCACCCACAACGACGAGGGCGGCTGGATCACAGTCGCCACCACGACCGACGGCACGACGGCGCTGCTCGTGGTCGAGACGGGCGGGCGGCTCCTCGATCAGGAGCAGGTGGCGCGGCTGGCCCAGCCGTTCCAGCGGCTCGGCGCCGACCGGACCGGCTCAGGCGACGGGTCAGGGCTCGGGCTGTCGATCGTCGCCGCCATCGCCACCGCGCACGGTGGCGGGCTCGACCTCGCGGCCAGGCCCGAAGGCGGCCTGCGGGTCGCCATCTCGCTGCCCCTGGCCGCCGCGAGGACCGGGGTCCCGGCATGAGGGTGCTGGTGGTCGAGGACGCCCGCGCGCTCGCCGAGGTGCTGGCCGAGGGCCTGCGCGACCAGGGCATGGCCGTGGACCTGGCGCACGACGGCCTGGAGGCCGCGGCCAAACTCGACGTCAACGCCTACGACGTGGTCGTCCTCGACCGCGACCTGCCGGGAATCCACGGCGACACCCTCTGCCAGATGATCACCGAACGCGACGACCGCGTCATGGTCCTGATGCTGACCGCGGCGGGCTCCCCCGGCGACCGCGTCAGCGGCCTGTCCCTGGGCGCCGACGACTACCTCGCCAAGCCCTTCCACTTCCCCGAACTGGTCCTGCGCATCCGCTCCCTGGCCCGCCGCCAGCCCTCCGCCCGCGCCCGCACCCTGCGCGCGGCCGGCATCGAACTCGACCCCCTCCGCCGTACGGTGACCCGCGACGGCCGCCACCTGGACCTGTCGGTCAAGGAGTTCGCCCTGCTCGAGGCCCTCCTTCGCGCCACCCCCGCCTTCCTGAGCACGGAGGACCTGCTCGAACAGGTGTGGGACGAACACGCCGACCCGCTCACCAACACCGTCACCGTCACGATCGGGAGGCTGCGCCGCAAACTCGGCCACCCCTCGGTGATCACCACGACGCCAGGCGTCGGCTACCGCATCACCGGCCCACCTGGCCCCTGACCGAGCAGGGCGTGGGCCGTCACCAGGCGAGGAAGAGCTCCTCGGGGGATCGGTGGATGAGGGTGGGGGCCATGGTGACGTCCGTGCGGGCCAGGCGGAGGCCGGGCAGGTCGCGGATCAGGATCTCCAGGGTGATGCGTACCTGCTCCTTGGCCAGGTGCGAGCCGGGGCAGCCGTGGGGGCCGTGTCCGAACGACAGGTTGCGCAAGGCCGGCCTGGTGATGTCGAACTCGTCGGGGCGGGCGTTGGCGTCCGCGTCACGGCCCGCCGAGGCGAAGGCGACGAAGAGCACGTCGTTCTCGTTCAGCTCGGTGCCGCTCAGCGTCACCTTGGTGGTGACCGTACGCCTGAAGCCCTGGATGGGCGCCTCGAAGCGGGCCGCCTCCTCGATGGCCGCGGAGACGAGCTCCGGCTTCTCGCACAGCAGCTCCCACTGGCGACGGTCGCGCAGCAGGTTCAGCACCACCGTGCCGAGCAGCGCGGTCGCGGTCAGGTGTCCGGCCAGCAGCAGGTTCTGGAGGTTGGAGACGATCTCCTTGCGCTGGTCGAGCGTGAGATCGTCGGAGCCGGGGGCCAGGTCCCTGACCATCTCGGTGATGAGGTCGTCACGCGGATCCCCCCTGCGCGCGCGGGCGTAGCCGTCGAGCAGGTGCTGTAGAGCGACGATCTCCTTCGCCGCGTCGACCTGCTCGGCCTCCGTCAGCTCGGTGAACAGCAGGTCCTCCGCTCGCTGCGCGCCGCGGATCGCGCCATGGGTGTCGGCGGGGTCGAAGCCGATCAGGTGGCCGATCACGTCGGCGGGCAGGGGCCTGGCGTAGGCCTCCATCCATTCGACCTGGCCGTCGCCGGCGAAGGAGCCGATGAGCGCCTCGGCCCGCGCCGTGACGAACGGGAGCGCGGCTGCGACCCTGGCGGGGGAAAGTCCCCTGGAGAGGGGGCGGCGCAGCCGCCGGTGCGCCTCGCCGTCCGCGGTGAGCACCGCCTGCACCCCGCCGAACCCCTTGACCAGTTCCGACAGCGCGGCCCTGCCGGGCAGGTAGTCCGGCCGTAAGGCGCGCGCGGAGGAGAACTGCTCGGGCTTGCTCAGCACCTCGCGGACGTCTTCACGCCTGCTGACCAGCCAGGCGCCCAGCTCGGGCACGAAGGTGAGCCCGCGAGCCCTGCGAGCCTCGGCGTAGACGGGGTACGGGTCGCGGTAGAAAGCCTGTGGGTTCACGCGCCTATGCTCGCGGGTGAGGTGCGTCACGTACAAGATCTGAAGAACCGGCACATGCCCCGACATCTCACGATCGACAATCGCCTGGTCGCGTCTCGACGCTCCCGTGCTCCATGGACCTTTTGTCCGGCTGGAGCCACTCACGATGGACCACGCTCCGGACCGCGGGCGGGTCGCCGAGGTCATGGGCCTCACGGTGGTCTCGCACGGTCGTCGCGAGTAGTCATCGGCCTGGGAGCGCCTCGGGCGTACGGCCCAGGGCGAGGTTTCTGTCGTGGCGGTGCTCTAGTCTCCCGTGCAATTGATCAAGCCGGGCACATCTGGAGAAGCGGACATGACCTACCTCGAGCTGTCTGAGGACGGCGGCGGAGCGCACAAGTTCTATGAGGTGACCGTGGCGGGGACGCAGGTCACGATCACCTACGGGCGCATCGGCGAATCCGGTCAGACGAAGGTCACCGCCTTCCCCACCGAAGCGAAGGCCCAGGCGGCGGCGGCCAAGAAGATCGGCGAGAAGACACGCAAGGGCTACGCGCCCGCCCTGCGCGGAGTGCGCCAGCGCCGGGCGGTCACCCGCAGGGCCATCGCCAGCACCCGCTCGACCGCCCAGCAGGCGCCGGTCCTGTGGCGCTTCGACAGCGGCGCGGCCGCGTTCGGCATCTTCGTGGACGGCGAACGCTGCTGGGTCGGCAACCAGCGCGGCGACGTCTACACCGTCACGCACTCCGGCACGGTGACCGGCCGCTTCCGCCTGCCCGACGGCGTCAAGTGCATCGTGGCCGACGACTTCTGGATCTATGCCGGGTGCGACGACGGCCGCGTGTACGACCTGAGCGGCAAGGTGCCGAGGTCGGCGTACGAGATCGCCGCCGACGTGGACATCTACTGGCTGGACATCCACGACGGAGTGCTCGGCGTCTCCGACCGGGCGGGGCGCATCACCACCATCGACTACGAGGACGAGTTCCAGTGGGCGCGGACCGGCGCCGGCGACTCCGCCTGGATGGTCAGGTGCGACGGGGACGCGGTCTACCACGGCCATTCGCGCGGGGTCGCCCGCTACGACACCTCCGACGGCACGCTCGTCTGGGAGAACAAGCTGGCAGGCGACGTGCTGTTCGGCTGGCAGGAGGAGCGCTCGGTCTACGCCGGCACGGCCCGCCGCACCGTCCACCGCCTGGCCAAGAGCGACGGCCGGGTGGAGGCGGTCTACCAGTGCGACGGCGCCGTCTACTCCTGCGCCACCTCGCCCGGCGGACGCCATGTCTTCGCGGGCGACAACCATTCCTCGGTCTACTGCTTCGACGCCTCCGGCGAGCGGCTGTGGAAGCTCGCCACCGGCTGCGGATCGGCGTTCTCCATGCAGTTCCTGGACGACCGCCTCTACATCGTCACCACCGACGGCTCCCTGGTCTGCATCGACGCCAGCGAGGCGGCCATCGCCGCGGCCCGGGCCGGCAGCGTCCCCCAGCCGGTGGACGTCAAGGCGGCGGCGTCGCTGGAGGCGGTCGAGCCGTCCACCACGCTGGAGACGGTGTGGGAGAGGGTGCTGGAGACCGACGGCGCGGGCGACGGCGTGGTCGTGGAGTGCGTCAAGGAGGGCGAGCGGCTGCGGGTCCGCGTGGTCAGCCCCGGCTACGAGTCATGGAACGTGCAGTTCCCCAAGACCGTCCGGGAGGCGGGCGCCCGCTACCTGGTCGACGGCATCCGCTCCGCTGGGCGAGGCGGCTTCTACCGGGCCTACGGCGAGATCAGGCGCCTGCTCTGACCCCATCGGGCGCCTCTGCGGCGGCTGCCCCGTGAACGACCCCGCAGCTTGCCTGTCGCCACAGGCCACGAGACGGGTTCTTCTGCTTCCCCTCCGGCCACGACACGACGCAACTCCACTCGGATGGCCGCGCCAACCACGCCCACGCCTCTTCCCCATCCAAGCGCCAACGCGTCCGGGGGCGCGGGGGCCGGCAGGCCCCCGCCGGGGGGTGTGGGGGCTCGGCCCCCACACCCCCCGCCGGGGGGTGTGGGGGCTCGGCCCCCACACCCCGCCCGGAGCCCTCACGCGCGAAGCGCGCCCAAAGCGAAGGCCCATGCTTTTGTGGGGGTCTGGGGGGAGCACTCCCTCCGGTGTCACAGCCTGAAAGACCGTGCTTCTACTTCAGGAGCTGGCGGGCCATGACCATGCGCTGGATCTGGTTGGTGCCCTCGTAGATCTGGGTGATCTCCGGCGCCCCGCCCGCCCACCTGAGGAAACCTGTCGACCAGGGGCCTGAGCAGGAGTTACGGTTGCGACTGGCTTTCGTCGTTTCTCGCTGCTCTTTGCCATCCCACGGAACAGTGACGGAACAGGGCAGGAGGTTGCTTCATGGCGATCCCGAAGAAGGGCTCGCGGCTCATCACCGTCGACGGCGCTAGATTCCGCTGGCGCGTCCGTCGCAAGCCCACGTACTGCCAGGGGAACAGCTGGGGCCCGATGATGTTCGCGATGGAACTGGCCGACACGTTGGGTCGCGTCCTTCTGGTGTCGCTTCCCTGCTCACGGCCGGACGCGTGGTGGGGAGAACGGACGATGGCCATACGGCCGGCGCTCGTGACGGCGACCATACGCACGGCGCTCGGTCACGGCTGGGATCCGCGGCAAGCAGGCAACGCCTTCGAGCTTGCACTCACTGATGAGGACCTGACCGAGTTGATGAACGGCCAACCGCCTGCCTACGACGCCCCTTTCATGCGGAGATAACTTCCTCAGTGTCCAGCACGACCGTCCGCTTTTCAGGTGTAGCAATCGCCCTGCTGCTTCCCGATGAGCTGCGGATAGAGAGTGCTCGACGGTGGCGGAAGTGTGCCACTGGTGAGGAACATTGCTGTCAGCGTTGCCGTCACCTCAGCCATGGTCACCTGGTGCCGAGTCCCAATGAAGGAGGGCCTCGGCGTCGATCGCCCCAACCACGGTCGGCGAGTAGCGAAGTGAGCGATCGTCACGGCGTTTGACCACTTCGATGCGAACTGCAGGCATAGCCACGACGACAGCCCTGCCGTGCAGATCAAAGGTGCGGCACAGTGCGACGGACGTCGGGGACGTGTGGCGGGGTTGCTGTACGAAGTGCTGTACAGCAGCAGTAGTTCGTGAACTGCGTGGTGCGTGATCGCGAACTCGGCGCGAGTGGTGATCTAGGCTCTGACCTGGACATCCGGCTCTCGCTGTGCCTCATCCTCTGTCGTCATTGCTTGGTGCCATGTGCCCTCGTTGTGCCCTGATCTTGCCCGTCCTCCTTGGAGCTGGCCAGCCCAAGCCAGAGCGCCGAGGGTCAAGGCTCGGCTCGTCGACCGCGCAGCGGCCTGGCCTTAATGCCGGACGTGACGGCTGGAGGCTTGACGGGGAAAGGGACGGCGATAAACCAGCCCACGCCGGGTCGTAACGAGGACAGCACCCGCGTTGCCCCATGGCGAGCCGACCGGAGCGCAGGGCCGCCAAGTCCCGAGCACCGGAAGCGGCGCGGCAGTCCTGCAGCGCCCGCTTTAGGCTAGGGGAAGCTGTTGAAGATGCCTATGTGCTCTGACCAACGCTGATGTTGAGCGGCGGGCCGTCCTCCTTAGTCCGTGGCGACAGTGCCACCCAGACCGGCCAGGCGTAGCGCCAGATTCCGGGGTGAGTCGATTAGCTTGTGGCGGCCCTTGGTGGACTCAATCGCTGCCACGACGGGATCCGACAAGAACGCGATCAGCTCGTCCACCTCCTGCCGGGACGGGCGGGGAGTGAACTCCTTCCGCAAGGCATAGATGATGTTCTCGACACTGATGTACCCCTCATCGACAGGGTCCTCGTCCACGGCTTCCTGGAAGGCCAGGTCGATGATCCTGCGCATCAGTAGCGAGCGACGCTCCAGCGCCTGGTACCGCTCGGCCAGGTCGTCGCTGAACGTGTCGATGTGGGAGAAGGCGTCCCGTAGTTCGGTGAGGGGCATGGGGTTTCGCGAGTGGCGGTCGAGCAGTGCGGCGAGGTCCTCGATACGCAGAAGGATGACCTCATTCTCCGCCGCCCAGTTTTTGAGCCGTGGAGCGAATTCCGGCCCCACGACGACCACGTGATCGGCCTTGTGTTTGCGCTTGTGGTCACGCAGCGCGTCGAATTTGACTCCAGACTCGGCGACTTGGCCGCTCCCTGAGCTCTTCGCGTCAACGATGATCCGGTAGCGATCCTTCGTGGCCAGCTGCGCGATGCCCAGGACGTCCGTGCGGCCCGAGCCGCCGAGGTGCTCGGCCTGGAAGCCGAGGAAGGCGAAGGCTCGGGCGACGGCCGCCTCGAAATCCCGACTGTCCGTGCCGACATTGCCGTACTGCCGCAGCTGAGCGATAACCGCTGCGGGTCCCGACGCAGGGGGCACGCTCTGTGGTCCTGCCAGATCGGTCTCTTCCGGTTCTGCTTCGACGGGCAGTTGAAGTGTCAGGTTTTTGGCGAAACTCCGTCCGGCCGCAGTGACGCGGAACCGCTGCCAGTCCACCCGCTCGACGAGACCCGCGTCCTGGAGGAAGGAGAGCCTGAGACGGACCTCTCCGTTCGACGCCTGGGTGTAGCCGTACATCTCCTTCGCCACGGCCACCAGCGCCGAGGTGGTCGTGGGCTTACCCAGGTGGCGCAGGATCTCACCGAAGAACAGATACCGCACATGCAGATACGCGGCGAGCAGTCGCTCGTTCCCCTCGTCGACGAGTCGGTGCGCGTCCTCGCTCGGTGCGAAGTGGTTGAACGACGTCTGTTCGACGAGTCCGGTGTGCCGCAGGGCGTGCATCGTCGAGGTGAAGGACGTCTTGCTGATGCCGAACTCACTGCCGCACTGCTCACCGAACTCCTCGAGCCCCGTTCCGTCGCCCAATAGGGCCACCAGCCTGCGCAGGGCGGCGCTCGCAGTCAGCGTCGAGTCCCCATCGCGGCTGTCGGAAGCGTTCCCTCGGGGGATGTAGCCGATCAGCGCGCGACGGTTCCTCAGGTCGACCTGCTCTAACTGCAGGGAATCGCCGAAGAACGCTAGCCGCCCCTCTTCGCCACCGTCCGGTTCGGCGGCCTCCTCCTCTTCTCCCTGGGCGCTCCCAGGTGGGCAGAGCGGGAGAATCTCCAGCAGAGCGTCTCCCAGCTCGGTCCTGACGACCCGCTGGCCCCACAGCTCGATCATCCCCAGGCTCCTGAGCCATCCCGTGCGGTCCCGCACGGGTGACAGGCTTGTCCAGTTCAGTCCGTACGTCTCCGTCGCCACCTCCAACAAGTCCGCGTGCTTCGTCTGATTTCCGATCGCCAGGAGGAGCTCGCCAATGAACTTCACGTTGGCGTGCAGGTGAGCGGCCAGGAAGGAGTTGTCCTTGTTCTCCAGCCATTGCTGCGCGTAGGCGCTCGGCTGCCACTGGCCTCCATCCGACCGCTCGGCGAGGCCCGGAGTGGAGAGCACCCGCCGGCACAGGTCCTCGCAGCGGACGCCGACGCGCTTTCCCTCCGGCGTCTGCCACTCCAGCGATTCCGCGCCGTCGCACGGCAGTTGAACGAGCACCTGTCGGAGCAGATCCGCCTGGGCTTCCGTACCGCCTTGGATGTAGCCGAGGGAATTGCTCCGGTCATGCCACTGCTTGGCGGGTACAGGCTGGCTCATCTGCTCCCCTTCGCTGCGGTACTCGTATCCCTGCCCGAGAGTAGACGGAACCGCCGACAACGACGGCACAGTACTCAGAACGCCGTCACTGAAGCACACAGCTCGGGCGGCAGCTTGCTCGAGGCGAAGCACGCGAAGACCCGTCTGGGGCGGACCGCAGCCCCTGGGCGACAAGCGGACGACGCCACCGAGAACGCCCCCGCTTACGTATCGCCCCGCACAAGCCTTCGTAGCCTCTGCCGCTGCAACACGTGCCACAGCGCACGAGAACCCAGGCTCGAAGTCATTCAACCTGGGATCTCACCGGAGCCGACTAAGGAATCGAACCCCTGACCTTCTGTTTACAAGGGAAGGGCAGACACCTCGTCAGTGCTCATTCGCCCTGGTGAAGCGGTGGATACGGGCCGGTGCCGTATGATCGCGTAAGACGATGTTGCTGTACCGCACTGCTGTACAGCACTTCCTTGGACCTGACTCAGCCAGCGGAGGCGATCTCCCAGGAATCGATCTCCAGGACCTTCGTGAACCTGACCCAGCCGTCATCCGCCGACCACCGGAACCCGTCACCGGAATTCCACGTGCTCATGGCCCACACGTCTGTCACCTCGGCGGGAAGACTTGGCGCGACCGTCGGGAGCGGCGCGGAATCTCGCATCAAGAGGTCAGCCACCTTGAAGGGGGCAGTGGTGAAGCCGGGGAACAGAACGAAGGCATGGCGGCGCGGCGCGGCGGACTTGGCGAGCTTGCGGAGGACATCCGCCTGTCCGGCCTTCCACAGCCAGTCGCCCACCCACTGAGCCAAGGCATCCCCAGTTTCGGCGACGAACCCGCCCGCTTTGTCGGGCGGCAGGTCGATGGTGAAGTACACACTCCCAGGGAAATCGGTGCCGCTCTGGTTAGCATCCACGATGCTCAGCTTGAAGGCTCGCGCGAAGGTCGGGTCGCTGCTGTCCCACCGGGAGAACTCCCGGATCCCACGCTGTTCCCAGTCAGCAAGCAGCGCGGGAAGCGCCCGAAGAAGAGGTTTCACACGTGTCGACGGCTGGAGTCTCAGGAACCATCCCCCAGCAAGACCGGAGTAGATACGGCGCCCCTGACCATTCACCAGTTTCCACAGCTCGATGGAGCCGCCGTCAGCCGCCGCGCTGACCTCCACCGCTCCCCGGAGCGCTCGGTCCTGAGAGAACAGGTTGAGATCGTGCATACCTGGCTCTGAACCATCGTCATATTGACGCACATTCATCCCAGGAAGCGCGGCCCGGATACATGCCAGAACCCATCTTTCCTCGGGGCGAAGATTTCCCATAAGGGTCATTATTCAACATGAAGGCATCAATCATCACCGATATTCGTCCACATGGGCACACTACGTAACAGAGCTAGGCTTCCGGCATGATCCGTGAGGCGATCTTCGATGCCGCTGAGTGCCTGGTCGACGAAACCCACTGAAGGAGGTAACCAGCCGCCTATGGAAACCTGTCGATCAGCACCCTGAACAGGGATTACGTTGTGATCGACTCGCGTCATTTCTAACTGGCCTCGGCGTTCCCATGAGCCGTGCTGGAACAGAGCAGGATGCAGCTTCATAGCGATCCCCAAGAAGGGATCACGGCTCATCACCGTGGACGGCACCACCTTCCGCTGGCGGGTCCGTCGTAAGCCCACGTACTGCCTGGCGAACAGCTGGGGGCCGCTGACGTTCGCGGTGGAACTGGCCGAGGCCCCGGCGCCTGTTCTCCTGGTGTCGCTTCCGTACCCCCGGCCGGACGGGTGATGCGGAGAGCGAACGATCGCCATACAGCCAGCACTCGTAACGGCGACCATACATACAGCCCGTGATCGCGGCTGGGATCCGCGGTAGGCGGGTAACGCCTTCGACCTTGGTCTAACGGATGACGACCTGGTTGACGTGATGAACGGTCAATCACCTGCCGACGAGTTCCCCTTCAGGCGGAGCGATCGTCCTCGTCGGGTGCCGGATGTCGTGGTCAGAGGGCGGCGGACGGCGGCCGAGGTGAGCCCGCGTGTGGAACGCTGCTGTCACCGCTCCGCCGGAGCCTGCCGAGGACGTTCCAGTCTGTAGGACCATGTCCTCATGTCAGTGACTAGGTTCGCCGGCGTGGCCGAGGACGAAGATCGTGGTGTCACCCTCAGGACAGGGCTGTACGAGTTCTGGACCGCGGAGGGCGCCCACGTCTACCTCCACGACACCGACTTCAGGCGCTTGACCTATCAGCCCGGCCGTCCGCCGGTGCTGGAGCTGGAGTTCCTCTACGACTCGCAGTGGACTCCGCCCGAGTTGGCCGGGACACCGGTCGTGGTCTTCCGGTTCGAGGATGCCCGCCTCCTCGAGTGGTGCGAGGACCGGGAGGGACACGACTATGTGTCCACCCACCCCCATGCTCCGCCCGGCCAGGTCAGCTGTTTCGACTGGGACGGCAGCGATCTGTTCACATTGGATACCTTCACGATGCGTCTGACCTTCCGTGCGCCGCGAGCAGAGGTGACGGTGCGCGTGAAGCAGAACGAAAAGCCAACACTCCCTCCCGATTAAATCTCAGACCACTTCATTACAAGGGAAGGGCGGGCGTCTCGTCACTGACGTCCGTCCCTGCTCAGGCCGATAGATGCGGCTCGGCGACGTGTGATCGTGCGAGGTAGGGTTGTTGTACGGCACTGCTGTACAGCACTTCACCGCTTGGTAGAAAGCCATCTCGTACGCGAGGCCGTCACCGTCGATCACCGAGTCATACTACGTGGCACCCCGACTTGGTTGGGAACAGGTCTTCCTACCACAGACAGTTCAGCATGTCTGACGATCTGGTCGTAACACATGCGCCAAGCATCAAAATCGTCGGAAAAGGTGTTGGTGCATACCTTCCGTGCCGTTTCCATCCAATCACGCGCATGTCTTTCAGAACCACCGGGAGTTGCGTCCGTGCCGCTCGGGGGGTGACGGCGACGCCAGCTGGAGCTGGGTCACCTTTGAAAGCTCCGAACACATCGGTAGTCATCGAGACCACAGCGACGAACAAGCTCGCCACAGTGAGCAGGGCAAGCTGTTCTTTCGTGAGGTGAAAGCCTCCGCGAGCCGGCTGTCGATGTTGCCCTCGTGGCATGAGCCGATCATATGGCACATGTGTAGATATCCTACAAAACTCGCCGGAAAGGCTTCCCCGAACACATCGGGCCATAACTCAGACCGCTCGGCGGTAAGGCCCAACGGAGGAGGGTCGCAGCAACCGACCGCCCTGTTTAGGGGAAGACCGACACCATCGATCGTCCTCGGCCGCAACCGAACACATAATTACGAGTGAGAACTTGATCGTCCATGGACGTCCACCATGCTCGCGGATGCCTGCTCGGGCGACATGAAGAGGGGCGGCTCGTCCACGGCTCTCCGGGGCCATCCGAAGCCGTAGATAGCACTCCCGTTAGCAAGATCGGCGCTTAGCCCTCGTGCTTCGGTGGCAAGTGGACCCGTACCGCAGGGCCGCCAGGCCCGAGGAACGGAAGCCGCGCGGCAGCATGACCTTCCGCTTTTCCGGCGGAGCAATCACCCTGATCGTCTTGCCCCACACGAGGTCAGAGAGTGGTGGACGGGTGCCCCGTGCGCTGACGGAAGCTGGCGTTGTCGTCAGCGATGTCGTCACCAGCACCACTCTGTTCAGTGGCAGGGGCGCGGCAGCCGATCGCCCCAACCCCCTGCAACAGACACCGAAGTCAGCAATCGTCATGGCTCTACGCGATGACCACTCGGGTCCGTCCCTGTCGATCTCCGGGTTAGTCGTTCTCCTCCATCACGTGGCTTGCCGAGCAGGCCAAGGCCAACTCGTCATTCATGGCCAGTCAGTCGCAGTCGCAAGTAATGGGACGGGCCTGACAGTACGAAGGACCGGTTACCGCTCGCGAGCCCCTTCCTCGGCTCCCACGCCCAGCGCAGCAGTCACAAGCCCTAACCGGCCAGCCTTCGCAAAAAGGCACAAATCCACCCTTGCTCAGTCTATGCGATGCCGGAAAGCTAATCAGTCGTGCGGAAACACCTCTCGCTCAAGCTCGCTCAAAGTGGCATACTTGACACTTTCTGGTGAAGCGGGCGCTGCGACCACAGATAAGGAAGAGGCGTGTCACACGAAGCTCTGGGAGATCCGTCGACCCCTCTTTCCGACATGCCTGCACCACCTCAGGGTCAAGTGACCACTGTGGCGAATCTCGCTGGCGGCCCCCCCACCCACTCCGAAGCAGAGAATTCACTTCTACAAACCTGACGAGTGGGAAGATTTCATCCTTGAGTGGGCGACAGGACTACAAGAAGACTACTTTCAGATCAAGCGCATCGGCGGATCGAACGATCGTGGCGCGGATGTGGCAGCCTTCCTGACTCCGGATGGCTTCGAGGGGGAATGGGACTGTTTCCAATGTAAGCACTACGTCGAAGCATTGATGCCTAGCGACGCTTACCCTGAGATCTTCAAGCTCATTCGATCTGTCGTTGAAGGTCACTACACAATGCCGCGCAGATACTACTTCCTAGCCCCTCAGGGATGCGGTCAGACCCTGAAGAGAATGCTGAGTAGGCCTAGCGAGCTTCGCGCAAAATTTCTAGAGAAGTTCGATGGAGACAAGCCCCTAGGGGCAGGACTTGATGGCAGCCTGGTTGACAAAATTCGTGCCCTGGCTGAAACGATTGAGTACAACGTATTTCAATCAAGCGAAGTACACGAGATCTTGACGGTTCATAAGCGTACCCCGTACTATGCCCACCGCTTCGGTGGCCCTCTTCCAGCGCGACCAGCTATCGAAACTCCGCCGGAGATGCCAGCGGAGAATGAGAGTCGATACATTGCGCACTTGTTCGATGTTTATGGCGAACACTTCGGCATGGCCATACAAGGTGTCGCAAGCATCAAAAACCATCCGAAAGCTTCAAAGCACTTTTCTCGGCAACGTGAGGCATTTTACAGCGCTGAGGCGCTGAGACTCTTTGCTCGGGATAGCGTGATGCCCGGAACCTTTGAGGAATTGCAGGATGAGGTGCATGACGGCGTTATCGAGACTCAAGAGCGCTCCTATCCAGATGGAATGGAGCGGCTAACACGAGTCTTGGAGATGGCGGCGGCATTGAACCTAACTTCGAACGCTCTTATCTCCGTGTCTAATCCGAGAGACAAGCGTGGGATCTGCCACCAGCTCGCCAACACAGATCGACTTGTCTGGTGTGAAGAGCAATGACGAGTCATCCTCTTAACGGGCCACTAGAAACTGGTCTACGCGTCCTAACCATCCTTGCTAGCGCTTTTCCGGAAGCATACGACATTGATTCTTTAGTTTTTTTCGATTACAGCCTATTGCACTCCGAGGAATTCGGAGGCCCGGAAAGTCTACATCCTGATGTGCCGAACCACGCTAGCGAGATAACAGTGAAGCGTGACCTTCTAGAACTTGGTCTGCAAGTCATGATACGAGCGAGATTGGCTACCTTGCAGATCGGCCGTGGGGGAATCGGTTACGCAGCAACCGATAATGCGCATGGTTTCGTAGAACTACTTGAGTCCTCTTACATGCAACAATTGAGAAGCCGTGCAGACTGGGTCATTGAGGCCTTCGGAAATGCTAACCCTGCCGACATTCGAGAAAGAATGTCCACACTCGGCCGCTGGCCGGGATTCGTAGACTCGGCACCTAACCACGATACGGGGGCGTCCGATGAGTAGACTACGACTTACGCGCCTCACCTTTATCGGCAAGGATGTTCCCGACGCAACGGTCGAGTTTGGGCCAGGCCTTACAGTGATATACGGGGCTTCAGACACCGGTAAGTCTTACATTGTCGAAGCGATAGACTTCATGCTTGGTAGAAAAGCGCTGAAGTCGATCCCTGAAGCAGAGCCGTACTCTACAATTCTGCTGGGACTCGTGCTTCCGAATGACACTACTCTAACCCTAGAACGATCCCTTCGAGGCGGTTCCTTTCGGGCCTATCACGGCGACCTCACGAGCGTTCCCAGTTCCCCGCCGGACTTCAGATTGGCTGCGGTGCATGGGCAGGCAAGCTCCAAGACCGACAGTCTTAGTGGTTTCTTGCTACGGCAAATCGGCCTGGATGGCCGCCAGGTTCGGAAAAACAAGCGTAATGAAACCGTCCCCCTAAGCTTCCGAAATCTCTGCTTTCTGTGCATCATCGATGAAACCAAGATGCAATCTGCTACTCCGCCAGCGCTCTCGGGGCAATACACCACGACGACGGCAGAGATCTCAACGCTCAAGCTGCTTTTGCAGGGTGAGGATGATAGCGCGATCGCCCAGGACGCCGGCGCAGCTGAACGGCGAAAAATCGGCAGAGGGAAAGCGGAAGTGCTTGACGTGGTTATCAGGGATCTCAGAGAATCCCTAACCGCCTCCGACACCCCCCTTGAGCTCAACGAACGGTTGTCCCGCCTCGATAATTCTATTCAGGACCACACTTCTGAGATTGATTCAATACTTGAGGGCCGGGCTGGCGTTGCCACCGAGCATGCCTCGGCGACACGCACCTACAGCAGCTACCAATCACGGCTAGAAGAGGTACACGAGCTAATAGCTCGTTTCTCTCTTCTCCGCGCCAAATACGATTCTGACCTGGAGAGGCTTGAGATGGTCCGGGAGGCTGGCAGCCTACTTGGCTTTTTCCGTCCAGGTGTATGTGTGTTTTGTGGCGCGCAAGTTGAGCATCAAGCCGCTGACATGCACAGCGCGGAAGAGATCACAGCATTCGGGAACTCAGTTCTAGCCGAGATCCAAAAGACTAACACGCTTCGGGAGGATCTCCTTATTACACTCTCAGATCTTCGAGCGCAAGAAGAGCGCTTGCAGTCGGGTATCCTCAGATCAACCAACGCCATCCAGGATCTGCGGCAACGAATCAATGCTTTCGACGAAGACCTTCAGCCTCAGCGAGTGGCTATACAGGAACTCATGAGCGTGCGATCAGATATCGAGGGGAAGCTCGCCACACATGCTCAGATAGAGAAGCTAGAAGCGCTGCAGGCTGCCGTTCAGCCCGAAGGACCAGAAAATCCGCCAACCTCTTCCAGCGTTAATGACAAAGTATTGGTGGAGCTTGCTGGAGCCATTAAAGAAGTGCTTCATCAGTGGTCGGTTCCCATCGCCGACTCTGTAACTTATGACAAAAATTCAAATGATCTAATTGTGGGCGATCAAGCTAGAGGATCGCGAGGAAAGGGCGTGCGATCCATCCTGCATGCAGCTTTTACACTGGGGTTGGCTCAGTACTGTTTCGATCGCGATCTCGAGCACCCCGGTTTCATAGTCCTCGACTCTCCGCTTATTACCTACCGTGAACCGGAGCCTGGGGCGGGTGCCGGACCCACGGATGAGGAGTTTGCAAGTGTTTCCGATGCTTTCTATCGGTACCTAGATTTTCAGTTCGACGGCCAATGCATCGTTGTTGAGAACACCGATCCTCCGCCAAATTTGTCAGAAGAGGCGAAGCTTATTCACTTTACCAAGCGGCTCGATCATGGCCGTTACGGGTTTTTCCCGTTTCCTGTTTGATTCTGCAGCAACGGATGTCATGCTTTCGCGCTAGACGTTAGGCCTCCGATCACCTCGTTCGCTGTCGACCCGTCGCGTAGCGGCAGCGGGCCGGGGACGGAGTGTCAAGCCCGGCTTCGCGTGTACGTTGACCGGCCGCCGTTCCTCGCTCATCCGTTGTCCTGCCTGCACAGCCGGGCTTGGTACGGAGGAGCCGGCCTGCTGGGCTTGCCCGGGTCGATAGCGGGCGAGATGATCAGACTTCCTCCTCAGCCAATCCAGCGCCCCGGCTCGCGCGTGGCGATCACCTCGGGGCTGGAGATCCCCGCCGGAGGCATGCTTGCGCCTGTGCTGATCATGACGGTCTCGCCTTGCTTCGGCGCTGTCTGTGGTGAGGCTTTCCCGCGTCGCTGGGCCTGCGTTCGATGTGCGGTGGGCCGGTCGGGCGGGACCGGCCCGGAGAGGCCGCACGCCCGCCCGGTCCGGCCCGACCGCCCGCCGCCATCGGCGGCGGCTTGAGAGAGAAGAGAAAGTTCTCATCGAGCCGTGCTACTGGGCGGCGTCGCCTTAGGGCTTCCGTTGGCCCACGAAGCTGCCGAGATTGGGCACGGTGTAGATGAGGGTCTCATCGCGAAGTCGCTGCATGGCCTTGCGGATGGTCCCACGTGCCACCCCGAACTCCTGCATGAGCTGGACTTCGGACAACAGATGCTTGGGTGGATAGGTGCCGTCAACGATGCGTGCGCGAAGCACGTCGGCTATCTGCTCCCACCTGGAGCGATCTGGCTCGAAGTCGATCACTCTCTAACCATAGAAAGCCCTGTTCAGGCACTATCAGGCAGCTCATGGCATGCCATGGCATGGACAGGGGTGTACAGGCGAGCTACGCTGCCTGCGTGACGTACCGTCCCGGCTCTCTTCGGGGCGGCCTGGCCATAGCAGCGCAGATGAGCCGCAGGGGTGAAGCCATGCTCAGACCAGATGTGGAACTTGCGACGTATCACGGGACCCACCCGGCGCCCAGAAGGCCGGACTGCGAGCCGGTCACCTGGTACGAGAGCACCGCGCGCGCCGAGCGGGTTCGCGTGCGGGAGCACACCTGCGGCTGTCGCAACGTCGTATACGAGCTGTGCGCAGCGGCAGGAGTGGTGTTCGTGCGGCGTCTTGATCGCCGAGACAGTCCCCTGACCGTGCGCGAGTCCCACTGGCTGCGTACGTCCGAGGCGGAGCGACTTTGGGCGGCGATCCTCGACGGGCGTGCGCGTTGAGGGCCCGGCATCTCGACGCGGACGGAGGTACCGTGGTGCCGTCAGCCGCAGAGTTCGGCATCGTTCTGGCGAACGGCCCGCACGTCGATGGCTGGCGCACCACTGTGGACGAGCGGGGCGTCTTCTCGGCCCGTCGTGATCCTGATCGGTCGCTCACCCGTTCCGAGCTACGAGCGGGTCTCACACGGCATTTGATCGCGGATTCCTCGTCGGCGCTGGTCTCGCTCATCGAGGAACAGGAGCGGCTTGAAGAGGCGTTCGCGCGCTCGCTAGCGATCACATGCCCGACCTGTCGCCAAGGTCAGGGTGACGCGCCGCTCATCATCACAGTTGACGAGTCGTCTGTTACCGCGGAGCGATGCGCCAAGAGCTATCGGAGCGGGCCCGACTGCCCGCACGACAACGTCGAGTGGACTTATCAGTGTCCTGTCGTGGACGGGGCGCGTTGTCAGGATTGCGATACGTGGTGGCGCCTCGACCTGATCCCTGACCAGGTCGCGGCGCGACTCAACGGTGGGAACCCTCCTCGTGAGGACATCCGGCCACCCGCAGACGGTCGTACGCGCTCATGATTTCTTTCGCCGCTGCTTCCGGACTGAGCCGGTCGGTGTGGAGCCGCAGATGAAAGAATCCTGCGTCGGTGTTGGCTTCGAGGTCGTCGACCGTCTCATCCCATGCCGTCAGGCGCTTGCCAGTGTCGATATCCCCGCGAGCCCGCGAGCGCAGCTCGGTGACCTCACGCGGGACCCACAGCAGGACTCGAAGCCACGAGTCGGGGACGCGTCCGATGAGCCGGCGGAGGTCTGGAATGTTGCCCATGTGGACGACGGGCACGTACCCGGCGGCGTGCCGTACCTCGATGGCTTGGCGGTCGATGGCGTAGACGTTGCCGTAGCGGCGCGTCTCGACCAGCAGCCGGCCTTCGTCGCGGAGCTTGCCCAAGTGCTCACTCGTGACGAACTCGTATCCCGCCGCTCGCCCGGCGCCGACCTTGAGCTTGGGCAGCAGGACGAACCGCGGGTCGAGACTGTGCAGCGCGGCGGTAACGGTGTCCTTGCCGCTAGCGGGAGGGCCGTACAGGACGATCCCTTGCGTGCTCACGCCAGGATCCGCTTGAGCGCCTCGCGGGTCTGGTCGGCGAGACTGATGGCGGCGCCAAGCCGGTTGTCGACAGTGATGTGCGCGGTGGGCGGGCTGGTGTCTACGGCTAGTCCTTCGGCGTACTGGTCCCAGTTGTCCAGCTTCCACGCGTCACGAGCGGCTCCGCGGAACTCGATGTACTCGCGCATGGACTCGGGATCACAGCGGACCCAGATGGCCGCGACGTCGATGCCCTTCGCCGCGCACCGATTCTCCAGCCGGGTGAACCATGCCTCGTCCTTCAGTTCCGCGATGAACGGCGCCGAGAGGATGGTGGAGGTGCCGATGTTGAGGTTGTCCCATGCCGTTTCCATCAGGCACCGGTACTCCAGCGGCCGGACCTCCTTGAGATACAGGTCGGTGTGCCGGTCGTTGGGGTCGCCGCCGAGTGAGACCAGGAGACGCTCGACGATGCACCGCGTGAGGGAGTCCTTGTCCAGGAAGGCCCACCCTGTGATGTCCGACAGGAAGCGGGAGAACTCGGTCTTGCCTGATCCGGCGTATCCGCCGACCAGGACCAGGATCGGCTTGGGGCTGCCTCCGCCGTGTCGTCGGCGCCAGGCGTCGACAACGCGGTTGCGCAGGAGAGCCTGGGGTGAGTTGCCCGGCTCGATGCCGCCGATGGAGACCTTGGTGAATGCTTCCTCGATGACCTGGGCGGCGGCGTTGTCGGCGACAGGGTCAGCAGGCGGAGGCAAATCAGAAATCACGATTTCCGCTTTCTGTGATTCACCGGGCAAAGCTGGACGAAAGCCAAGTTCAGGTTCGGTGGCTTGGTAAAGCAGGCAGTAAGCACGCCGGTAGTGCGGGCCGGGAAACACCGTGCCCTGTTCGTGTCCCCAGAGGGTCTGGAAGTTGGCTGCAGGAACGGTCAAGCCATGCCTCGCCGCTGCCTGCCGTAGTCGCTCGCCTGCGGCTTCGAGTGTGAGTCCATGTGCCTCGCGGTGTTCGCGCAGGCGGGAGGGGGTCCAGCCAGTTCGCTGGGTCGTCTTCATTGCATACCTTCGCCTTCACACTGGGGGGCGGTGCGCGGTGTGCGGGTCGTGCATGTGAAAACAGACGTGTAAATGCTGTTGAGCCGAACTGAAGAAGCTTAACTACATCCGCGTGATACCGGAAATCCCCAGGTCACGGTGAACTTAAGCCACTCCGAAGAAACGCAGCACAAGGAGATGGCGATGGAGACGAACCGGCACCGAGTCATCCGGGAACTGGCGGAGATCAGGGCGGAACTTGAGGAGTTGACTTGTCGGGTCAGCGAGATCGCTTCGGCTTTGGGAACACCGTCGACTCCAGAGCCGCAAGCCGATCCCCCAGTTCCTTGAGGGTGCGGCGCATGTCCGCCAGCTGGGCCAGGACCTCGCTGTCGATGTCATCGGCGGGGCCGGTCGCGGGCGGTGTTTCGCTGACGAACACGCCCTTGCCTTGCTGGCCGACGACCAACCCCTGAGTGCGAAGCACGCTGACGGCTGACTTGATCACGCTGGCCGAGACGTCGTAGCGCTCGCCGAGCTGGGCGATGGAGGGGAGCGCGTCACCAGGCGCCAACGTTCCCCGGAGGATCTGCTCGCTCAGGTCGTCGACGATCTGCAAATAGGCCGGCCGGCCCGACTTCTCCACCATCTGCGCCCTCCTCGTCCACCCCAAGTTGAGCACACCGCAACCAAGCGGTCAAAGAACTCCTTGACAACTTAGAATTCCAAGCGTTCCATGTCTTCTAAGCATCCCCTTATCAAAGGAAAGATCATGCGAGCCATCCCCATCCCCGTCGACGTCACCAAGCTCCAGATCACCTGCGTCAAAGCCCCCAAGCCGCGCCTGGTCAGCAAGGACACCGGCGAGATCAAGCGCGACAAGGACGGCAACGTCATGTACGAACTGACGCTGCTGTTCGAGGACGAGTCCAGCCGCATGGAGCTCGTCAAGGTCAGCACGACCCCCGAACCGCAGATCAACGTCGGTGACGAGGTCGTCCCCGTGGGCCTGCTCGGCTACGTCTGGGAAACCGGCGGCCGGTGGGGCATCTCCTACCGAGCGCAGGCGTTCATCCCGGCCGGTGCCGGAAGAACGGCGGCGGGCCAGTGATCGACATCGACATTCACCATCCCGTCATCAAGGCCCTCGCCGCGCTGCTCCTGCTGATCCTGTGGCGGCGCTGGGCGCCAGTCTCCTACTGGTACCTGTTCGTCTTCCCTCGCAAGGCCGTGTGGCTGCGCTGGTCCTGGCGGCACGTCGCCTCCGGGTGCGGGCTCACCAAGAAGCGACAGCGCTGGTGGTTCACCACCATCCCCGGCTTGGTCGCCTCCACCGGCGTCGTCCGCGTCAAGCGGCGGTTCCAGCGGGTCGCGGTTGACACCAAGCCATGGATGGGCTTGCCCTGGCCCACGCGGAACGGCTTCCGCATCACGTTCCATCTGCTCGACGGCCAGGTCCCCGACGACTACGCCAAGGTCTGCGAACGGCTGGCGCACGCCTGGCGCATCGAGGCCGTCCGCGTCGTCGGCTCCCGGCCTGGCCGCGTCACCCTGCAAGGCATCACCCAAGACCCGTTGACTCACGTCGCGCCTGCCGAACCTCCAACTGAGCCTTCGACCGGCTGGTCTGCTGACGACCTGCTGCGTCCCATCGTCGGCGTACTGGAAACCGGCGCCGCCTGGCGGATGGACTTCCGACTCATCCCGCACTGGATCAACGTAGGCGCCACCCAATCCGGCAAGTCCAACCTGCTCAACGCCCTCATCGTGAGCCTGTCCCCACAACCGGTCGCCATGGTCGGCTTCGACCTCAAAGGCGGCGTGGAGCTGTCGGTCTACGGCCCTCGGCTGTCCGCACTGGCCACCACCCGCGAACAGTGCCTCGACCTGCTAACCGACCTCATCACCGTCATGGGCTCGCGCATGCTGGCCTGCCGCCGGCACGGCGTCCGCGACATCTGGCAACTCCCCGACACCCTTCGCCCCATCCCCGTCGTCATCCTGATCGACGAGCTGGCCGAACTCTTCCTGACCGCCGACAAAACCGAAAAGGACCAAGTCACCCGTACGGCTACCGCCCTGCTACGCATCGCCCAACTCGGCCGCGCCTTCGGCATACACCTCCTGTTGTCCGGCCAACGCATCGGCTCCGACCTCGGCCCCGGCGTCACCGCGCTGCGCGCCCAGATCGGCGGGCGCGTCTGCCACCGCGTCAACGACCCCGAAACCGCGGTGATGACCCTCGGCGACCTCGACCCCGACGCCCTGGTCGCCGCCCGCTCCATTGCCCCCGAGATGCCCGGCGTCGCCGTGATCACCGGCGCGGACGGCCGCTGGTACCGGGCCCGCTCCGGCTACGTCTCCACCGAAGCCGCCGAACGCGCCGCCCACACCTTCGCCGACCTCACGCCGTCCTGGGCCCAAGTCGCCGCCAGCGGACTCGGCCACGAGCTGCCCGCCAACGGCAACCCCGAACTGGCCGCCTGAGAGGAGAACTTCGATGACCCCCGACGCCGCCCGCCTGGCCGACACCGCGCCGGTGCTGATCCTCGCCCTGATCGCTGGAGCGGGCAGCTTCACCCACATCCGCGACACCGCCACCGAGCACGGACAGACGGGCTGGATGGCCTGGGCGGTAGCGGTCTGCGTCGACCTCACCTGCGTCATGGCCGCCCGAGAACGGCAGCGCGACCGCAAGAACGGACGGGAACGGAACGGCTGGATCTCCTGGCCGACCCTCGTCCTGACGAGCGGGATCGTCCTGTCGCTGGCCGCCAACCTCGCCCAAGCCGAACCGTCGCCCTGGGGATGGATCACCGCCGCCACACCCGCCGGCGCCTTCCTGGTCGCGGTCTCGATGCTGGAGCGCCGCGCATCCGAACCCCGTCCCGAACCGTCCTCAGACCTCGTCCCCGTCCCGCCCGCCGTACCGGAGACGACCGCGCTGGCCGTACCGGATCAGAACGGGCCGGTCGGCGAGCTCCTCGACTACGCCCGCCGCGTCGCCCACGAACACCAGACACGCCACGGCAAACCCATCACCCGCGACACCCTGCGCGCCCGGCTGGGCGTATCCAGCCAACTCGCCTCAGACCTGCTGCGCACCCTGCGCGACAGCCCCGCCTGAACAGGAGGAAGACAGCCATGCGCATCCGCATCGACGGCACCCATGCCGAACTCGCCCACGCCATCCGTCAGATCCGCACCGTCCTACCGGTCGGCTCCGTCTCCACGCTGCTCCAGACCGGTCGCCCGTACACCTGGCGCGTGTTCATCAACACCGCCCCGAACCGCTCCACGGGAGGGAGGTGGATCACATGAGCGAAGACGCTATCCCGCCCGCCGCTCCGCCCCGGCATCAGTGCTGCACCTGCGGCGGAACCGGCATCGACAGCTACGGCGACAACTGCCCGCACTGCGAAGGCCACGGCTACTGCTGAAGCCTTCGGCGCCCCCGGCGTGACCATACATCCGCCAAGACGTCCGTCACGTCGGGGGCCATCCCGAACCGAACCGCGAAGCCCGGAAGGGACAGCCCCATCATGGCAAGCCCCGACACCGTAGCCGAGCTCATCGCCCGGCTCGACGCCCCCGACCATGACCGCTGGGTCGCCCAGATCCGCCGTACTGGCGGCTGCCGGCAGCCCATCCACCTGCGCGGCCACGTCCTGCACGTCGACCCCGCCACCGGACGCCGGCTGCACACCTACACCACCGCCACCGAACCCGGTGGCGTCCTGCGCGTCCCCTGCAAGACCCGCCGCGCCTCTCGATGCCCGTCGTGCGCTGAGACCTACCGCGCCGACACCTACCACCTGATCCTCGCCGGACTCGTCGGCGGCAAGGGGGTGCCTCCCACGGTGGTCACGCACCCGTGCCTGTTCGTGACCCTCACCGCTCCCTCCTTCGGTCTCGTCCACACCCGCCGCGAGCGCGGCGCCAAGCACCTGCCGTGCCACCCACGCCGCAACGCCCGCACCTGCCCGCACGGCCGCGTCCTTTCCTGTACGGCCAAGCACAGCCCCGACGACGCACGCCTCGGCGAACCGCTGTGCCCCGACTGCTACGACTACTCCGGCTCGGTCCTGTTCAACGCCGTGGCGCCCGAGCTGTGGCGCCGCTTCACCGAAGCCCTGCGCCGGCGCTTCGCCAAGCTGTCCGGCCTGACCCTCAAGGCGCTCAAGGAGCGAGTGACGATCTCCTTCGCCAAAGTGGCCGAGTACCAGCGGCGCGGAGTCGTCCACCTACATGCCATCATCCGCCTCGACGGCCCAGACGGTCCCGAATCCCCGCCACCGCCCTGGGCGAGTGCCGAATCGCTGGCGCAGGCCGTACGACACGCTGCTTCAGCGGTGACCGTCACCATCCCCGCCGCGGGCGACGAACCGGCTCGGGTTCTGAGGTGGGGAAAGCAGCTCGATACCCGACGTATCGCCATGGATGGCGACCTCACCGAGCAGGCGGTCGCCTCCTACGTCGCCAAGTACGCCACCAAGGCAGCCGAATGCGTCGGCGCCCTCGACCAGCGCGTCAACCCACTCACCGACCTCGACACCCTCCCTGTTCGGGACCACGCCCGCCGCCTCATCGCCGCCTGCATGCACCTGGGCGCCCTCGACGAACTGGCCGACCTCCGGCTGACCCAGTGGGCGCACATGCTCGGCTTCCGCGGCCATTTCTCCACCAAGTCCCGCCACTACTCCACCACCATGGGCGACATCCGCGCCGACCGCACCGAGCACGTCCGCGCCGAAGCGATCACCACCGGTCGCCTGCCCCTCTTCGACGAGGACACCGTCCTCGTCATCGCCCACTGGGAGTACGTCGGCAAGGGCCTCTCCCCCGTGGACGCACTCCTCGCCGCCCACGCCGAGAGGAGAAGCACCCATGAAAGCCGATGACAGGCTCTGGGACGTCGACGACGTCTCGCGCTACCTCCGCGTCCCCGTGGCCACCCTCTACCAGTGGCGACACCACCGGATCGGCCCCACCAGCCATCGGATCGGCCGACACCTTCGCTACGTGCCCGAGGACGTCATCTCCTGGGTCCGGGAACAGGGGTAGCCGATGGCCTTCGTCAAAGACCTGTGGATTAAGACCGTCACCCGCCAGGACGGCCGTACCGAACGAGTCCGATCAGCTCGCTATGGCAAGGGCAAGCGATGGCTGGCCGTCTGGCTCGACCCCGACGGCAAGGAGCGGTCTGCGGCCTTCGAGCGCAAGGCGGACGCCGAGAAGAAGGCCGCTGCCATGGAGACCGACGTGGCTCGCGGTGACTACATCGACCCGCATGCCGGGAAGGTGGTCTTCGGCGAGCTGGCAGATCGCTGGCTCGGCTCCCGCATCGTCGATCCGTCAACGAAGATCCGCTACGAATACATCCACCGTCTTCACGTCGCTCCCGCCTTCGGCCGCCGCCAGGTGAAGGGCATCAAGCCGTCCGATATCCAGCGCTGGATCAGTGAGCTGAGCGAGCGCTTCGAAAGCTCCACGGTTCAGACCTCGTTCCTGGTCCTGCAGGGGGTTCTGGAGCTGGGCGTGGCTGATGACGCCATCAAGAAGAACCCCGCGAAGTCGTCGATCGTCCACGTTCCGAAGAGAGTGGGAGAGGAAGTCATCGCGTGGCCTGACGAGCGAGTACACGCGGTGATCGACGCACACCCGGCCTTCTTGCGCGCGCTCCCGATCATCGCTGCGGCGTGCGGTCTACGGCAGGGAGAGCTGTTCGGGCTCGCCCTAGAAGACATCGACTTCGACGAACAAACCGTCCGTATCCGGCGGCAGATCAAGAAACTGGGAGACAAACACGTTTTTGCGCTGCCGAAGAACGACCGAGAGCGTACGGCACCGCTCCCCGCCTGGGCCGCCGCCGCGATCCGGGCACACGTCGCCCAGCACCCGCCCTTGCTGTGCACCCTGCCCTGGGAGAAGCCCAATGGAAAGCCTCGCATCCACAACCTGTTGTTCCGCTGGACCGATGACCGGTTCGTGCGAGCACGTTCCTACAGCGAACTCGTCTGGAAGCCGGCCCTGGTATCCGCCGGAGTGATCCCGCCGCCCGCGAAGGACGCTCGCCAGCGCAGCCGTTTCACCACGACCCGGAAAGAGGGCATTCACCAGCTGCGCCACTACTACGCGAGCGTCATGCTGGCCGGCGGCGTCTCGGTCAGGGAACTGGCGGAGTACCTCGGCCACGCGGACCCGTCCTTCACCCTCCGCGTCTACGCCCACATGATGCCTGGCTCACATGACCGTGCCAGGCACGCGATCGACAGTCGGCTGTTCAAGCCTCGACCTACCACCGTCAGCACGGAGGGCTTGGCCTAGCTCTCCTGCAAGATCTCCATCGCGCGGACTACGTCAGCGACGACGTGGTCCGCTTCGTTAGGCACGCCTGCCGTGGTGTCGAGGTTGATTCGGATCGTTAGGAATCCAGCCGCGCGGCCTCTTGCGATGTTGGGCTGAGACGGTGACCGCCCATCCATGGCCTTCCGAGAGACTTCTGACCGGAATGGCTAGCCATTTTCGTGTTTCAACTCTTGGATTTGTCGATTAATTTCATCAACAAATCTTTGAATTTCTTCAGCACTCCATCCAAAGAAAAGCTCAATCTCTTGTGGAGAATTACGCGACAATGAATCGATAAGGCTATCGAAAATGAGCGTCAGCTCTCTGTTCGACAGCTCCCATCGATAGGCTTCTCCCTCACCCAGTCCCAGCGTAGCCATCAGTTGTCCTTGTGCTTATTGTACCAGGCGCTAAACTGCTCTTTGCTCATCTTTCTCCCTGTAGCCATATAGTCGCTCGCTCGCAAGACCATATAGCCGCGCGCCTCGTCATAATAGACCGTCTTCCCGCCCTGGACGCTACGGCCACCCGGCCCCGTGAGAATGCCGTCCAAGTATTCAGCAATTTGATCAACGTTTCTCATATCAACGCCAGGGATTCCGTGGTTCCTGTTGCCCTTCTGCCATTCCTCTTGAATATGAAGCGCGCCACCCCAAGCTGCATCACAAACCTCATTATGAACAAGAGCATCCACTGCTCCAACGCCAACATGGTAGGTGTGCAGGTCTGCGATGGTCAGGTTGTGGACCCGCTCGTTGAGGGGCAGGCGCCTGGTGACAGCTGTGATCTGAACGTTGGCGCCAGCGCTGGTCTGTAGCCATTGACCGGGTTCGAGTGTTATGGCGTCCTTCCACTCCGCCAGCACTGGCACCCAGAAGGGGTGATTGTCAGTAGCGACGATAACGCCGGTCTCGCTGCCGCCGCTGCCGTCGGTATCGACGGTGATGTCGACAAGGTTCTTCGCGCCGTTGCCGACGATCAGCGCGACCACTGGCTTGGCCTCGGCCCTTACCGGTTTCGGGGTCGGTGGCTAGGACTTGGTCACCGATCTGGATCTCTTCGATGGGCTTGAACGTGCCATCAGCCATGCGCACCGGGGTGATCGGGGCGAAGCTGTTCTTCTTGCACGCCGCGATGGCAGTGTCCAACTCCCGCTTAGCCTGGGCCCTATGTGCACGCGAATCGAACCAAGCGTTGAGCTTGGCCACAACTTTCTTGCCAATGTCAAAAACTTTTTTGAACTGCTCGACCTTTTTTGCCCAATTAAAGACGAAACTAAGTCCTCGCTTGACTAGCGCTCCACCAACGGAGCTGGTGAGGACGGTTATAGCCGTCTCAATACAAGCACCCGCATCACCGCTATTGAGGCATTTAATAGCGTTATCGATATCTTGTTTTAGATCGGTAGCCTCAGCGACCGCCTTCACTAGCTCTTGCAGAGCCTGCTTGAGTTTTTTATCGTTGGCAAGGTGCTTATTGAGGGCATATTTGAATCGCGCTGACTTACAGGCGAGACTTGCCTGGTCCTTGACACATGGATCCCTATAGGTCCTTGTGTCTGGAAGATCCGGTCCACCCGCGTACCCACCTGCGCCACTACTGCTAGCATTACCGTTTGTCTTTTTGCGCTGCGCATTGTGTGCGTACAAATAGTCAAGGAATTCGTAGAGAGCTACATCGCCCATATAGTGCACTGCCCTGTCATAGGCCAGTCTTGCATTACCGGGAAGAGCCTCATACTTTTTACGGGACTTTTCGTTCAGAAACTGCCCGCTAGCGGTGTACTGGCCTCCCCAGCGTTCCCGCTCTTCCTCGTTCAGTCCTGGCCCGTCAAGGTGACCGTTTGCCGCCTGCCATTCCACGGCTTCAGGGCCAGACATGTCCAGGGAATCTACGCCTCCAAACGTAAGGCCGCTTCCCGGCAGCCAGCAGCCGCCGCTCGCGCAAGGGTCATCGGTGACAAGGCTGCCACCACCACCGCTGTAGCAGCCGGAGCCGAAGCAGGTGTAGTGGCCGGTGGGGTCTACACCGGTGAGGGGGTTGCCGTTGGCATACGTGTAACGGTTGGCCTGGATTGAGGGGTACGGATCGAGAGTCCAGGAATCCCGGGAGGTGAATGCAGCAGTGTCCGGCTCGTACCAGCGGGCCAGCATGTTGACCTTGCCGGATTCCGGGTCGGTGTATTCGCCCTGGTAGCCGAGGCTGGGTTTGGTCCCGGTCTGCGCGATGACCTTTCCGAAGGGGTCGTAGGAGACAGAGTCACGAAGCGCGTCGAGGGTGAAGGTGGCGACCACATCACCGTGCAGGTCGCTCAGGACCGCTGCAGCTGAAGCGGCACCTTCCTTCAGGCTGAACAGGCCACCGTTCAAGTCGCGGCTGTAGCTTGACTGGGCTGCACCGGTGGCGTCGGTGATGGCGGCCAGGTCGTTGCCCAGGCCGGAGTACAGGAACGTCTGCTGGTTCTGACCGACGGATCGGGTGGCGGTCCTACCGAGGGCGTCATAGGCGAAGGTGGTGTCACCGTCACGGATGAGCTGGTCAAAAGCGTCGAACAGCAGTCCTCGTGTCAGGCCGTCCTTGGCCTGTGTGGCCACGGTGCCGCGGGGGGTGTAGGTGTATTGGGTGCCGTTCGCGGAGGTCAGGCGGTTGCGTTCGTCGTAGGTGTAGTTCTTGTCCCCGGCCTTGACTCGGTTGCCGGCAGCGTCCCAGGCGTAGCTGGTCGTGGCCCCGTCCGGGCCGGTCCAGGAGGTCAGACGCCCGGCGTGGTCGTACCCGTAGGTATTGGCTCCAGCTCCGGCGAGACCGATCGTGGTCTTGCTGGTGAGATGATCGTCCTTGTTCCAGCCGTAGGCGATCTTCGAAATCTCGGCGCCGGAGGCGTTCTTCAGCGTGTGTTCGGTGAGCCGGTCCAGCCAGTCGTAATCGAAGCTCTGCGTACTGGCCTGCCCGGTCGCGCTCAGTGAGGTGAGGCGGCTGTTCTTGTCGTACTGGTAGGTGAGAGTCCGGTTGGTCAGCGGATCAACGGCCGTTGCCAGGCGACTGGCATCGTCATACGTGAACGTCGCGTTGCCTGAGGCGTCGTTGCGCTGGGTGATGTTGCCCAGTGCGTCATAGCCGTAACTGGTCTCAAGCACTCCGCCGCGGGTGATTTTGATGGGATTACCGCGGTCGTTGTACTCGATGCCCCGATCACCGATGACGGTCGGCTTTCCGGCCAAGTCGTAGTCGAAGAGGCGATCGGCGGTGGCTACCTCGGCACCGGTTCCGGTTTCCTTGATGAGGTTGTTGTCCGCATCGTAGGTGCGGTCGATGCGCACCCCGCCTGGCTGCTGCAGTGTCAACAGGTTGCCTGCCGCGTCGTAGCTGCTGGTCCAGCTGCGGTCAGTCAAGTGGGGATGAGCACTGGTCGCGGGTTCTACGACGGTTTCGGGCAGACCGAGGCTGTTGTAGCTGGTCCAGGTGGTGTTGCCTCGTCCATCGGTGCGGCGGGTGGCTTTGCCCGTGGCGTCGTACCCGAAAGTGGTAGTGATCGAGTCCTGGTCTGAAATCGGTTCAATCAATGAGGTGACTCGGCTGAGCGCGTCGAAAGCCTTGCGGGTGGTGTGTCCCTCGGCAGAGGTGACACTGGTTGGATTGCCGGCGGCGTCGTAGTCCGCGCTGAGGCTGCGCAAGATCGCGCCGTTGTCGTCCAGGTCATTGGTCTTCGTGAGTCGCCCGGCCAGGTCATAGACCGATTCGGTGCTGTTGCCCAACGGATTGGTGACCTTGAGTAGGCGCCCGCTCAGGTCGAAGTCGGCACTGGTGACGTTTCCCAGCGGGTCGGTCTGCTTGACGACTTCACCAGCCGGGTTGCTGGCGAACATGGTGATCTGACCGTTCGGGGCCGTCTTCTTGGCCAGCACGTCACTGTCGGTGTATTCCAGCAGAGTGGTGTACGAGGCTGCCGGGGCGCGTTCGATCTGTGTCACGCTGACCTGGCGCCCGAGATCGTCATAGGTAGCCTGGGTGCGGGCACCCATCGGGTCGACGGTGGCCAGCAGTTCGCCGAGTAGGTCGTACTCATACATCCAGCGGCCGGCGCTTTGCCCCTGCGGAGCGGGGCCGCTTACCCGGACCTGGCGGCCGAGGACGTCGTATTCATAGCCGGTGACGTTGCCCCGGGCATCCGTGGTCTGCTTTACCCGGCCGGCGGCATCGTAGGTGTACATGACCTGCGGTTTGAGGACCGTCTGTGTGGCCGGAGCCGTGTAGGAGGAGGCGGTCACGCTCTTGACCCGCCCCCCGCGATCGTAGGCCGTTACCGTGGTGCGACCTTCGGCGTCGATGACGTGTGTTTGGTCGCCAACGGTGTCGTATCCGAAGCGGGTGGTGGGACGGGCGGTCGTGGTGGCGCCGTCCTTGTCGACCTTCACCTGCGGAGCACGGACCTCTATCAGCCGTCCGGCGCTGTCGTAGCGCATGCTGGTCGTGAAATCGGCCTTGTTGGCCTCGTCCGCGTTGCCGCGGGGGTCGGTCATCTCGGTGAGGAAACCGTGCTCGTCGTAGGACATGGTCGAGACGAGATCGTCGGCTCCGTTCTCTACGGTCTGACGGGTCACTTGGCCAGCCGCGTTGTAGATGATCGAAGTGCTCTCTTTACGTGCGGTACCTGCCGCCGTACGAGTCACGTTGATGACCTGGCCGTTGGCGTCGTAGCCGAATGTGCTCTTGCGGGCCAGACCTGCAGGATCCAGCGTCTGTGAAGTGAGGCGCTTGGCGGCGTCGTAGGTGAACGTCGTGGTGTTCTTGCCGCCCCCGGTCACCTGCTTCGTCATGTTTCCAGCGGCGTCGTAGGCGCGCTCTTCGAGCAGCAGGTCCTGAGGAGTCGAGGTGCCGTTCAACTTAGCGTCATCGGCGATGGTTTGAACGAGCAGGTTGTCGGCGTAATAGGTGTAGGACGTCTTGCGTCCCATCGCGTCAACGCGACTGGCCAGTCGTCCCTCGGGGTCATACGCGAACGACTCGACCACGACATCCTGGGCGGGCTGAGGAGCGAGCGGGCTCCCCGTCCAGCCCTTCAGCGTGCGTGAGGCCGCTTCACCGCGTTTGGTGTAGGCCGTGGTGATCGTCGCGCCGGCGGCGTCGGTGACGCTGGTTTGTGCGCCGGTCTGGTCCCAGGTGTAGCGGACGGTTTCCCCTTCGGGGCCGGTCACGGTCTCGGTGCGGCCGAAGGCGTCATAGGTGTAGACGATCTTCTTTTCGGCGTCCCCGCCAGTAAGATCCACCATCGCTTCGCTCAGCGGACGGCCGTCGGCGTCGTAGGTGTAGCGCTGTTGGGCGGTGTGGGTGACGCCGGTGATCTCGTTCTTCACGCCGGTGGCCGTCTGCGTTTCCACTTGGCCAACGGAGTTGTAGGTGATGGTCGTGACCACCCCTGCCGGCTGAGACGAGGATGTCTCTGTGCGGCTCACCACGCGGCCGAGTGCGTCGTATTCGTTGGAGACCTTCAGCCCGCTCTGCGTGAGTTCCTCGACCACGTCCCCGGCGGCGGTGTAGCGATACCGGATCGTATCTCCGCGGGGATTGATGAGCGTCGCCACGAGGCCCGCCGGCACCCGGCCACCACCGACGGCCTCCTCGCTGCCATCGGTATAGGTTCGTGTCGCCGTGTTCCCTTGCGGGAAGTCTGTGGTGGCGGGCGTGGTCGTCTTCACCATCTCGCCGAAGCTGTTGTAGCTGACGGTGGAGGCATAGGTGTCGTCGGTAGCGGAAGCCGACCGACCGTCTCGCGTCGTGACGACTTGATCGTTCCGTGGGTCGAACGGGTCATCGACGTTGAGGTGGTAGTCGAAGTATTCGGTAGAGCAGATGTCGGCGGACCGGCACGTCTTCTTGGCAATCAAGTTACCGCGTGCGTTGTAGGACAGTTCGACAGCGTTACCGTTGCGGTCCACAACCTTGGCGGGATTGCCTCCAGTGTCGTAGGCGTACTTGGTTGTTTGCCCGAGCTGGTCAGTCCGCGATACCAGCCGATTGCCACGTGAGGCGTCGTGGATATAAACCACAGGGGCCTGGTTCGGACCTGTGACGGTGACCGTCGCGGAGGTGTAGAGGGTGGTCTCCTTGGCGTATACGGGAGTCGAAATCTTCCACGTTCCGCCGTTGGAGTCTGTGTGCGCGCTTAGCCGGCCACCGTCGGCCGCATAGCTGTTCTCCGCCCATACCTTGCCGGAAGGTCTGACGACCTTGGTCATCTGAGGTTGGGCCAGCCGCGCCGCGTAGTGGGCGCGGACGAGGGCCAGGCCCAGCGGCTTGCCGTACACAGCGACCTCGTCGATGTCTCCGGCGAACGGGAAGGGCGCGGTGGATCCGGTTGTGGCAGGCCAGGCGGAGGAACCGAACCCGGAGCCGATCCGCGTCTCCCACTGGTCGACATGGGTGATCGTGCCGGCCAGGGTGCCGACCGCCTGACCGTCCAGGTACAGCGTCTGAGTGTCTTCAGCACCTGAGAGGACGACGTGGTGCCAGGCGCCGTCGTTGACCACGGTGGAGGATGTGATTGGCGCGGACTTGCCGTTGTAGAACTGACCGCGCAGCTTGCCGTCCGTACCGACGTACACCATCGGGGTGAATGCCGAGGGGGTGTTGGTGGCGGAGTTCTGGTATCCGAGGACGGTGCCCGAGCCAGTGGTCTTGAACCATGCTTCGACGGCAAGGGTGTTGCCTTGACCGCTGACCGTCGCCTGCGGCAGGGATACGTAGGTGGAGGTCGCGGTGCCCTTGAAGCGCATCGCCGGATCCGTAGATCCGCTGAGCGCGCCGGTGACGCCCACTGTCAGGTCGGCCGTGGCGCCGGTGAGCTTGGCATCCTCAGTAGCGATGTTCCAGCCTGCCGAGTTTGCGATCTTCGTGCCAGTGGCGGGGGTCGTTTCGTTCAGTCGCCAGTAACCCTGAGGTGCGGCGTCAGTCACCAGGCTGCGGTAGCGGGAGGCATCTCCGTAGGTGTAGGTGGTGCAGGCGCCATTGGAGATCGGCGGGCATGCCTTCACCAGCTTGTCGCCCTCGTAGGCATAAGTCCACGTGATCGCAGCGCCGTTCACCGGGTCGGTGGACACGCTCGTCACATGGTTACCGGTCCAGGTGAAGGTCAGCGAGCGGTCCCCGGTCGCGGTGACTTTGCTCAGCTTTCCGTCTGCTCCGTAGGCGAGTTGCTGGCCGCGGTTGCGAGCATCCGTGATCTTGGTGAGCTGGCCGGCCGTGTCGAACCAGTAGGAGGTGGAGGACTTGTCCATCAGCCTCCACCCGCCCTCGGGAAGCTTCACGAGAGTCGCGTAGGTGCCCGGAGGTGAGGCGTAAGTCCCGTCGCTCTTGGCCGCGAATCGCAGCTGCTCTCCGGCCGGATAGGTCACCAGCAGCGTCGACGTTTGCGGCTCGGGAGTGACCCGCATGTCCCATCTGGTCGACCAGCCCGCTCCGAACGCGCCGTCCGTACGCGGGTCGAGGCTGTTGTAGGTGCGGGACACCGACAGGGGGAGACCGACTGCAGCCACGGAAATATCGGTTTCCGTGTGCGTGTAGTTACCCGACGAGTGATCGAATTCCTGCCCGCCGCTGCTGGAGGCCAGCAGCGAGTTGATGCCCCCCTGTTCGGGGGTGGGCGTGAAGGTCCTCCATGAGGAGGTCACCGTGGTTGTGCTCGTGGCTGCTTTGGCGAACCACGAATAGGTTTCACCCCACTTGAGCTTCTTCTCTGGCACCGTCCAGGCTCCGGACTTCACCCAGTCGGGGGAGCTTTCGCACCAGGTCCAGTTCGGCTTGGTTCCAGCGCACACCTGGAACCAATAGGTGACGGGTGCCTCGCTAAGCGGACGGGCGTGAGCCGACAGAGTCGGGGTCAATGTCCCGACCTGTGTGTTGTTGGCTGGCGAGAAGGTTTCGAACGGCAGCGCGCTGACCTTGGCAAACTGCCAGTCCGACCAAGCCCCGGTGACGCCCGATGTGGTCACGCCCCGAACACGCCATCGGATCAGCCACCCATCCTGCAGCGTGTCAGGAGGAACCGCCATCCACGCCTTGGTACCCGTCGCGTACGAAGTCGTCGCCGTGCCCGCGTAGATTTGCCCCGAGCCCTGCTCATTGACAGATGGGTCATGTTCCACCTCAATACCCAGATACGAAGCCCGGTTTTCTGGATCGGTCACCGTCGCATACAGCCACGGGGTCAACGTGGCAGCCGTCCACGACGCCGTACTCCGCACGGCCGGGTCCATTCCGAGACCTTCCACCGACGGCCTCTTCAAGTTCACCCTCGCAGACTGCCAGTCCGACCAGGGGCCCTTGACTCCTGTCGTCGTCTGCCCGCGAGCGCGCCACCGCACTAGCCAGCCGTCACTCAGTTTGCCTGGCGGCACTTGCACCCAGGCGTTCGAGCCTGAGTTGTACGACGTTGGACCGGTGCCTGCCCAGATCAGGCCAGAACCCTGTCCCCCCGCTGAGGGGTCATGCTCGACCTCGACGTTCAGGAACGAGGCACGGCTCTCCGGATCGGTTACCTTCGCATAGGCCCAGGGAGTCATGGAAGACACAGCCCAGATACCCGTGCCGTTGGTAGCAGGCGTCATTCCCAATCCAGCCACCGAGGGCTTCTTCAAGTCGACCTGAGCTATCTGCCAGTCCGACCAGACGCCTTTTGTACCCGCAGTGGTAACGCCGCGCACGCGCCAGCGGATCGCTAAGCCGTCGGTGAGCTTGTTCGTGGGCACCTGGACCCATGCGTTCGATCCGGATGCATATGAAGTTGATCCCTGACCCGCCCATATCAGCCCCGTGCCCTGACCCGCCGCAGGATCGCGTTCGATCTCCGCACCCAGATAGGAAGCCGCGCCATTCGCGGCGATCACCTTCATATAGAACGATGGTGTCACTGACGATAGCGTCCATGTCCCCGAACCCTGCGTAGCGGGTAGGACACCCAGTCCCGTCCCGGCAGGTTTGCCAACTTCTACCTTGCTCGTCTGCCACTCCGACCACGGCCCCGGCACCACCGAACTCGACATATCCGAGTAATCCGAAGCCAAGCCACGCACACGCCAGCGAATCAACCAGCCATCCTGCAGCTTCCCCGACGGCACAGACGGAGAATAAGCCGTCGCCGTACCCCGGCCACTATTACCCGCCGTCTGATCCGCCCAGATCAGACCACTACCCTGACCCGCGGCCGAAGGATCATGCTCAACCTCAACACCCAACCCCACATACCGGTTTGCCGGGTCCGCCACCCACGCCCAAAACTGCGGCGTCACATTCGAATACGTCCACAACCCCGAAGCCAACTGACCCGACGACTCCACCTCCGAAACCGTCGGCTTACTCGTATCAATCTTGCCCGTCTGCCACTCCGACCACGGCCCCGGCACCACCGAACTCGACATATCCGAGTAATCCGAAGCCAAGCCACGCACACGCCAGCGAATCAACCAGCCATCCTGCAGCTTCCCCGACGGCACAGACGGAGAATAAGCCGTCGCCGTACCCCGGCCACTATTACCCGCCGTCTGATCCGCCCAGATCAGACCACTACCCTGACCCGCAGCCGAAGGATCATGCTCAACCTCAACACCCAACCCCACATACCGGTTTGCCGGGTCCGCCACCCACGCCCAAAACTGCGGCGTCACATTCGAATACGTCCACAACCCCGAAGCCAACTGACCCGACGACTCCACCTCCGAAACCGTCGGCTTACTCGTATCAATCTTGCCCGTCTGCCACTCCGACCACGGCCCCGGCACCACCGAACTCGACATATCCGAGTAATCCGAAGCCAAGCCACGCACACGCCAGCGAATCAACCAGCCATCCTGCAGCTTCCCCGACGGCACAGACGGAGAATAAGCCGTCGCCGTACCCCGGCCACTATTACCCGCCGTCTGATCCGCCCAGATCAGACCACTACCCTGACCCGCAGCCGAAGGATCATGCTCAACCTCAACACCCAACCCCACATACCGGTTTGCCGGGTCCGCCACCCACGCCCAAAACTGCGGCGTCACATTCGAATACGTCCACAACCCCGAAGCCAACTGACCCGACGACTCCACCTCCGAAACCGTCGGCTTACTCGTATCAATCTTGCCCGTCTGCCACTCCGACCACGGCCCCGGCACCACCGAACTCGACATATCCGAGTAATCCGAAGCCAAGCCACGCACACGCCAGCGAATCAACCAGCCATCCTGCAGCTTCCCCGACGGCACAGACGGAGAATAAGCCGTCGCCGTACCCCGGCCACTATTACCCGCCGTCTGATCCGCCCAGATCAGACCACTACCCTGACCCGCAGCCGAAGGATCATGCTCAACCTCAACACCCAACCCCACATACCGGTTTGCCGGGTCCGCCACCCACGCCCAAAACTGCGGCGTCACATTCGAATACGTCCACAACCCCGAAGCCAACTGACCCGACGACTCCACCTCCGAAACCGTCGGTTCGGAGGCGACAGTAACACTCGACCCAGACGCGGATAGAGTCTGCTGGCGCAGCACAAATGACGATGCCACTTTCAACGAAGGAGCGCTGTGTATTCCGCCGCCCTGTACCCGAGCAGCTCTGGGTGACGCTTTAGTCCCCTGCTTCGTGCGGACAGCATCAGTGGGCGTAGTGGCCCACGGAAGTGGGGGTGGAGACTTCAGCCCGCCAATCGCTGGCTCCTCGGTTGTCAGATGCCTCTTCTCCAGCGGCAGTGCCCCATCCGGCCGCACTGCCTTGTCCGAGGTACTCCGGCCGGGAGTACCGTCGAAGCGCGTGGCCTCAGAATCAACCAGATGGGGGAGATTCTTTGCGGAACCGGACTGCTGGACCGGTGGCTTACCGGAAGACCCGGAGGACGTCACAGCCGGGACGGCCACAGGGACCGAAACGGGGTCCGCCGCGACAGGCTGCAGGTGCAGCTGGACCAGCCCCGGAAACAATGCGATCACCGTGACCAAGCTCATCCGAGCTAGCCAAGGTCTGGACCGACTCGAACTTGCAAACCTGCTGCGTGCCATCACGCCAGTCATCCGAGCCCGCGCACGTCGAAGCGTCATGCGTCACCGTTCCTGCCGTGATGGAGCGCCCTCGACACAGACGAGTAAGCCCTCAGATGCCAGCCATAAGATCTACATAAGAAGATCCTCACTTGTATAGCTGAACGGGCAAAGTCGGCATAGAGGCAGCAAGCACGATCTTTGTGCAGGTAACGCTGCATCCGCGACATTTCGGAGTCAATGCAGCTCCCGCTAGGTGGCACAGCGCACACTATGATTAGGATCACATTCCGAGGCGCAGTTGCCCTACTCTCCGGTCTGCTCACAGACCGCTTTTATGTAGTGACAGCGCCAGCCGCTCCGTCATGTGCTCTCTCGGCCACGCCTTACGCGATCCACCGGTAAACGGCGTTGCCGTCTCTACACACCCCACCGTGTGGCCGTCGTGTTGCGGCAGCAGTCGAGAGCACAGCGCTTGCCTCTGTCTGGCAGAGAACAAGCGGAGTACCTAGCCACGAGGACCGCGCATCCATGCGCCGTCTCTCCCCACGTGCTTTCTGCCGCGTGTGGCCGTGCGGAGCGCGGTCGACAGCCGGCTATTCAAGATCCACCGCCGTCACTACAGAGAGCTTGGCCTAGCTCTCCTGCAAGATCTCCATTGCGCGGACCACGTCAGTGACGACGTGGTCCGCTCCGTTGTGCCGGCTCGCTGCCGCATCGCGGTTGACCCAGATCGTTCGGAGTCCGGCCGCACGGCCGCCTGCGATGTCAGCACCGAGACGGTCACCGACCATCCACCCGCCATCCGCGAGATCCGCCCCGCATCGCCGAGCGGCGATCTCGAACAGGCCCCGTTCAGGCTTCCGAATCCCTTCAGCGCCGGACAAGGCATAAGCGTCCACAACGTCGGCCAGGCCTGTGCGCTCGATCTTCCCGAGCTGGTTGTCCGCCGTCCCGTTGGTGACGATCCCCACTTTCCAACCAGCCGCGCGTAGACGCACCAGACCGTCCATGACTTCGGCAGGGCATCGCACGAGATGAGGCATGCGGCGACGGTAAGCAGCCCACAGTTCCTGGACAGAGCCACGGAGGCCGAATCTCTCACGCACCGCGGCGAAGAACGCCTCACGGTGAGGAAGCCCGTCGCGGTCCAGGGAGACCAGCCAGTCGGCCGTTTCCCGCGGTAGCCGGTGCTGGTCGACGAACTCGACGGTCCAGACCTTGAAAGCCGCATCCAGGTCTATAAGCGTGTTGTCCAGGTCGAAGAGGGCAAGTCGCTGCACTACAGCCTCACGCCATGCCGTACCAACGGGCTGTTCGGGGAAGCCGCCGGACCATCTCCGCCCTGTCCTCGAAGTCCCATCCCTCGCCGTCCGGCTCCGTGTGAAAGGAGAACCAGGGGAACTTACCTTCCACCCCTCTGGCTACGACGGCCTGCCCGCGGCTGATCGCGTTCTCGCCGGCGGCCCTCTTGTAGGGATCCTGTGTCACGTAACCCAGCAACTCGAACTCCGGGTACTCCTCCTCCGTCCAGACCTCGCGCCGACGCCGCGACCCGTTGAAGGCGGATCGCTGCAGCTCTAGTACGTGCCGGACCTGCGGCACCTCGACGGCACGATCAGGGCAGTCGGCGATCGTCTCGAAGGCCTCACGTCCGAGACCCACCAGCCAGTTCACGAAGTACTCGAAGCCGTCGGAGGAGTAGCTGCTGAGCATGTGCCGGTAAAGCGCGTACATGTCCCACGAACAGGCCCGGTTGGTGGCGATCGTCCAGAAGACGTCGAAGTCGACGATCTCTTCGACCGAGAGCCCGAAGAGATGTTCTTCGAGCCAGGCCACGCGCTCGCGCTTGGTGTCGGTCTCACGCTCGGAGCGCTCGATCAGGGCCCAGAAGCCGTCGATGTCCACAAGGCCTCATCGTGGCAGTTCGAGGCTCCGACGCCAAGATCACGGAACACCCACGGAACAGAGATCGGGTTCAAGATCCATCAGGTAGCGCGAAACCCGGCCCCCTCATCACAAAGGACCGGGTTTCCGCAGCTCAATCCCTACTTGAGGAGCTGGCGGGCCATGACCATGCGCTGGATCTGGTTGGTGCCCTCGTAGATCTGGGTGATCTTGGCGTCGCGCATCATGCGCTCCACGGGGAACTCTCGCGTGTAGCCGTATCCGCCCAGCAGCTGTACCGCGTCCGTGGTGATCTCCATGGCCGCGTCCGACGCCGCGCACTTCGCCGCGCTCGACAGGAACGTCAGGTCCTTCTGCGGTTTGCCGTGCATCGCCAGTTCCGACTTGGCCGCCGCGTGGTAGGTCAGCTGCCGTGCGGCCTCCAGCTTCATGCCCATGTCGGCGATCATGAACTGCAGGCCCTGGAAGTCGGCGATGGGCTTGCCGAACTGCTTGCGCTCCTTGACGTAGCCGATCGCGTAGTCGAGGGCGCCCTGGGCGATGCCGAGGGCCTGGGCGGCGATGGTGACGCGGGTGTGGTCGAGGGTGGCGAGGGCGGTCTTGAAACCGGTGCCAGGCTCGCCGATCATGCGGGAGACCGGGATGCGGACGTTCTCCAGGATGACCTGCCTGGTGGGCGAGGCCTTGATGCCGAGTTTCTTCTCTTTGGGGCCGAAGGAGACGCCTTCGTCGGACTTCTCGACGACGAAGGCGGAGATGCCGCGCGCGCCGGCCGAGGGGTCGGTGACGGCCATGACCGTGTAGTACTCGGACACGCCCGCGTTGGTGATCCACATCTTGACGCCGTTGAGCACGTAGTGGTCGCCGTCGAGGACCGCGCGGGTCTTCATGGCGGCGGCGTCGGAGCCGGCCTCGGGCTCGGAGAGCGCGTAGGAGAACATCGCCTCGCCCGAGGCGACGGGAGTGAGATAGCGCTCCTTCAGCGAGGAGGAGGCCGACAGCAGCAGGGGCACGGTGCCGAGCTTGTTGACCGCCGGGATCAGGGAGGAGGAGGCGCAGGCGCGGGCCACCTCCTCGATGACGATGACCGCGGCGAGCGCGTCGGCTCCCGCACCGCCGTACTCCTCGGGGACGTGGATCGCGTGCAGGTCAGCGGCCACGAGCGCCTTGTAGACGTCCCACGGGAACTCCTCGCGCTCGTCGGCCTCGGCGGCTCGAGGCGCGATCTTCTCATCGGCGAGGGCACGGACGGTCTCGCGGAGCATCTCGTGCTCCTCGGTGAGGGCGTAGGTCATAACCGAATACTAGGACGTCCAACCATCTTGTTACCAGCCGGTACGATTCGCCGGTTTACGCAGGTGGCACAGTGGAAGTGGTGGGGACCGGTAACATGCCTTGGCGATGAAAGGAGCTCACTCGTGCCATATCGCCTAACGGTGATCGGAACCGGGTATCTGGGCATCACCCACGCGGCCTGCATGGCGGACCTCGGATTCGAAGTCCTCGGCCTCGACGTCGATGTCGACAAGATCCGCCGCCTGCAGAGCGGCGAGCTGCCGATCCACGAACCCGGCCTTGAAGAGATCCTGCGGCGAGGGCTCGAGTCGGGACGGCTGCGCTTCACCACCTCCTACGAGGAGGCGGCCGCCTTCGGCGACATCCACTTCCTCTGCCTGGGCACGCCGCAGAAGCACGGCGAGTACGCGGCCGACGTCTCCTATCTCGACGCGGCCGTCGAGTCGCTGGCGCCGTACCTCGACAGAGACTGCCTGGTCGTGGGCAAGTCGACGGTTCCCGTCGGCACCGCGGCCCGCCTGGCGGCCAAGCTGGCCCGCCTCGCGCCGGTCAACGCGGGGGCCGAGCTGGCGTGGAACCCCGAGTTCCTGCGCGAGGGCTTCGCCGTGCAGGACACGCTCAACCCCGACCGCATCGTGATCGGCGTGGCCTCCGAGCAGGCGGAGAAGATCCTGCGCGAGGTCTACGAGCCGCTGGGCGAGGTTCCGATGGTCGTGACCGACTATCCGACCTCCGAGCTGGTCAAGTCCGCGGCGAACGCGTTCCTGGCGACCAAGATCTCCTTCATCAACGCGATGGCCGAGGTCTGTGAGGCTTCTCACGCCGACGTGCAGCAACTGGCCCAGGCGCTGTCGTTCGACGACCGCATCGGCGGTCGTTTTCTCAACCCCGGCCTCGGGTTCGGCGGCGGCTGCCTGCCCAAGGACATCCGTGCGTTCATGGCGCGCGCCGGTGAGCTGGGCGCCGACCAGGCGCTGACGTTCCTGCGCGAGGTCGACGCGATCAACATGCGCCGCCGCGCGCGTATGGTCGACCTGGCCCGCGAGCTGGCGGGCGGCTCGTTCCGCGGCTGCACGGTGGGCGTGCTGGGCGCGGCGTTCAAGCCGAACTCCGACGACATCCGCGACTCCCCCGCTCTCGACGTGGCCGTGACCATCGGGGAGCAGGGCGGACGGGTCACGGTGTACGACCCGATCGCGCTCGACAACGCCCGCAAGGCGCACCCTGAGCTGTCCTACGGCGAGTCGGCTCTCGACGCGGTACGCGGGGCGCACGTCGTGCTGCTGCTCACCGAGTGGAAGCAGTTCATCGACCTGGACCCCGAGGAGCTCGGCGCGGCGGTCGCGACCAGGAAGATCGTCGACGGGCGCAACGCGCTGGACGCGGAGACCTGGCGCGCCGCGGGCTGGCACTACCGCGCCCTCGGCCGCCCGTAGGGCCCCCGGCAGGCCGTAAAAGCCCACGCCGTCCAGCCAAGTCCCCGTCCGCCCGTAAAGCCCCCGGCAGGCCGAAGAGCGCGAAGCAGCTCGTCCAGGCAGCCCGCGGAGCACCCCCCACGAAGTGCCGGCCGGGCGATCTGCTCGGCTGCGACCGCTGAGTCAGCGCCCCAGTTCGGCCGCCTCCGCGCGCAGCTTCTCACCCTTGGCGTGCGCCTGGTCGCGCAGCGTCTCCTGGAAGGCCTCCATGCGTCGGAGCAGCGTCTCGTCGGACGCGGCGAGGATGCGGACGGCCAGCAGCCCCGCGTTGCGCGCCCCACCGACGGCGACCGTCGCCACGGGGACGCCCGCGGGCATCTGCACGATGGACAGCAGGGAGTCCATGCCGTCGAGGTACTTCAGCGGCACCGGCACCCCGATCACCGGCAGCGGCGTGACCGAGGCCAGCATGCCGGGCAGGTGCGCGGCCCCTCCGGCGCCCGCGATGATCACCTTGAGCCCGCGGGAGGCGGCCTGCCTGCCGTACTCGATCATCTCGGTCGGCATGCGGTGCGCGGAGACCACGTCGGCCTCGAACGGCACGCCGAACTCGGCCACGGCCTCCGCCGCGAGCCTCATGACCGGCCAGTCGGAGTCGCTGCCCATCACGATGCCGATCATGTGTACTCCCCTGTGGTGAGGTAGACGGCGGCGTGCCTGGCCCTGGCCCTGACGTCGTCGAGGTCGGCGCCGAGGGCGGTGACGTGGCCGATCTTCCTGCCCTTCCGCACCTCCTTGCCGTAGAAGTGCACCTTGACGCCGGGGTCGTGGGCCATCACGTGCTCGTAGCGCTTGAAGATGTCGGGGTCGTCGCCGCCGAGCAGGTTGGCCATGACGACGTAGGGCGCCGCCATGGACGGCGAGCCGAGCGGCAGATTGAGCACGGCCCGCAGGTGCTGCTCGAACTGGGAGGTGCGGGCGCCCTCGATGGTCCAGTGGCCGCTGTTGTGGGGGCGCATGGCCAGCTCGTTGACCACGAGACCGTCGGTGGTCTCGAACATCTCCACCGCCAGCAGCCCTGTGACGCCCAGCTCATCGGCGATCTTCAGGGCGATGCGCTGCGCCTGGGCGGCGACCTCGGCGTCGAGCCCCGGCGCGGGGGCCAGGACCTCGACGCAGATGCCGTCCTCCTGGACGGTCTCGACGACCGGGTAGCTGACGCCCTGCCCGTGCGGCGAGCGGGCGACCAGGACGGCCAGCTCGCGCTCGAACGGCACGAACGCCTCGGCCAGCAGCGGAACGCCGTTCGCGACCACGGTCGCGGCCTCGTTCTCGTCGTCGCACACCCACACGCCGCGGCCGTCGTAGCCGCCTCTGACGGCCTTGAGGACGACGGGCCAGCCGTTCTGCGCCGCGAAGTCCGCGACGTCGGCGGCCGTCTCGACGGTGCGCCAGGCGGGGCAGGGCACGCCGATCTCGGTCAGCCTTCTGCGCATCTCCGCCTTGTCCTGCGCGTGGACCAGGGCGTCGGCGCCGGGGTGGACCTGGACCCCCTGCTCGGCCATGGCCTTGATGTGCTCGGTCGGCACGTGTTCGTGGTCGAAGGTCACCGCGTCGCAGCCCGCGGCGAACTCCCGCAGGACGGACAGGTCACGGTAGTCGCCGAGACGGGTGTCGACGATCACCTTCGCCGCGCTCTCGTCCGGCGAGTTGGCCAGGACCCGTAGCTCGAGACCGAGCGGGATCGCGGCCTGCTGCATCATGCGGGCCAACTGGCCAGCGCCGACGACGCCCACAACGGGCCCGACATGCGAAGAGGGGCTGCTCACGTGCCCGAAGCATACCCTCACCTCGGCCATCGCCACGTCGCGACCGTCAAGTGGTCAGGTCGGCCAGTGCGCGGCGCAGGGCCACGGTCGTCAGCTTGTTCTTCGCGCTGATCTCACTGGCCAGCACGACGAGCTCGGTGCCGGTCAGGGAGGCGGGGTCGTTCTCGCCGGTGAACTCCTTCACCAGCGCCCTGCCGTACGGCGGGCGGCCGAGGGAGTTCCTGCCCTGGCCGGGGCGGTGGCGCGAGACCAGGCGGAGGGTGTGGAAGACCAGCATCGAGCCGTTCGACAGCGCCAGCGCGCGGGACGGGCCGCCGAAGAGCTCGACGTCGACGCTCACCCTGTCGGGACGGGCCCTGGCCGTACGGTCGGCGAGCTCGTCACGCAGGTCGGCGATGGCGTCGCCGGAGGGGAAGGCGACCCCGCTCACTCCCGCCGGGTCGGTGAGATAGGTGAGGTGGCGCTGAGGGACCAGCCTGGCGCGTCTGGCCGTACCGCTGGAGGGTTCCGCGCCGTCGGCGCGCTCGGGAGCCTCGCCGAGCAGCCGCAGCGGCCCAGCCGCGAGGCGCCAGTTGCGGTCGTGGACGAACAGGAAGTACGTGGGCTCCGGGCGGCGCGCCAGGACGGCGAACCAGCCGGGCGCCTCGGGCAGCAGGTATTCGAGGTCGGAGTAGCCGGTCAGGGCTGGGCGGCCGTTCCGGGTCGCCTCGCAGGCACGACCGCCCAGCGCATTCTCCGCCCACGCGGTGAGGCGGTCGACGGTCGCGCAGTCGCGGTCCTCCCAGGCCTGGGCGAGCTCGTCGAGCAGGTCGAACGCCTTCTCCGCCACTGTTCGCTCCACCCGGTGAGCGGATGTGGATGGTGACGGCGGCTCCGTCGGCTCCCCCGCACGGCTGCTCGCGACACCACAGCCGGTCACCATGGACAGGCTGGTCAAGAGTGCGAACAGTCGACGCTTCACGGGTGATTCCCCAGGGTGACGGCCGTCTGTCGCGGCCGCTGAGCCGCGATCTGGGCGTCAGCGTAGTGAACTCCGTTCCAGCTTTCCCCTCATAAGACGATATTTCTAGAATTGTTCTTTGCGGGCGGATGATGAGGTACTCGAGTCGCTTTGCGGAACCTTCGCACCCGGGCGAGGCGCCCGGCCGGTAACCTGGTGGGATCGGACCCGTCCCGAGGGTGCGGCTGGAGAACCGAAAGGACCGTGCAGGAGACGTGGAGTTCTTCAGACGCGCCTACCACCGGTTCGTTCATCTGATCCATGAGCTGGCCAAGTTCGGCACGATCGGCGGCATCGCCTTCGTGATCGACTTCGGGGCCACCAACCTGTTCCGCTTCGGCTTCGGCTGGGGCGCCCTCATCTCGACGGGCCTGGCCACGGTCATCTCGGCCACCTTCGCCTACGTCGGCAACAGGTTCTGGACCTTCCGCAACCGCGAGCAGAGCGGGCTGGCCCGCGAATACCTCCTGTTCTTCCTGCTGAACGGCATCGGGCTGCTCATGAGCCTGATCGTCATCGGGTTCACGACGTACACCCTCGGCCTGCACGACGCGCTGAGCTACAACATCGCCAAGGTCATCGGCGTGGGCTTCGGCACCCTGTTCCGGTTCTGGTCGTACAAGAAGTGGGTGTTCCTGGCACCGGAGGAGCCGCCGGTCGAGCCCGTCACCGGCCTTCCCGAGGCGCTCTCCCCCAGGCGCTAGCCGTCTACGGCGTGGGCACCGTGTAACGGTGCAGCCGTTCGTTGATCTTGTAGTAGAGGTGGCCGAACCTGTCGGCCGTCAGCCCCTCCATGCCGGGGACGGTCAGCAACACGGTCAGCGCCTTCGTCGCCCTGTCGATCCTGAAGATCTGGTCGCCCGCCGTGCCGTAGACGTGCCCTGGATCCTTCTCCAACGTGAGCAGGACTCCGTCGCGCCAGGCCAACCCCGGCCTGGCGGCGTAGTCGGGATCGGGGAACAGCCGCGTCACCGCGATCGCGTCGGGACGGGCGGGGTCCAGCGTGAACAGCGAGCCGCCTGCCAGGCCCCAGAGCCTGCCGTCCACCTCGGCGAGGGCGGTGACGGCCTTGGGCGCCGTCAGCGGGAGCGGATGGGTGCGCACCTCGCCTGTCGCGGGGTCGTAGGAGAACAGCGTGGCCGAGGCGCCAGGCGCGTAGACGGGGTTGACGCCGAGCGCGCCCCTGGTGGAGGTGCCGCCGAACAGCCTGCCTCCGGCGTGGGCGAGGGAGACGACCGCCTGGTCGCGCACCACGCACAGGGTCCTGCCCGCCGTCCCCTCCTTCCAGACGGTGAGGGCGCCGCTGCGCTTGCCGTACTTGGGGACGGTGCCCATGTAGACCGTGCCGTCCGGCCCGCCGGCGAGCGCGTAGGGACGGTCCTGCGGGGGCGGGCCCTTGCCGGGCTCGCAGTCGTCGGCCTTGCTGCCCGCCGCTCCCGCCGTGTACCTGAGCGTGGGCGGCCACGGGCCCGAGGGGTCGTGGCTGTAGAGCTTGGCCGACGGATAGACGCCGAGGTAGAGCCTGCCGTCGTGGGCGAGCAGGCTGTCGGTCTGGCTCAGTCCCGCGAGGGTGGGCGTGTCGGGGGCGCTGTTGTCGCTGTCGCCGCGCAGCGGGTCGTAGACGCCGGTGCCGCCCGTGAGGTAGCCGCCCGTGTAGATCCTGCCGTCGGGGCCGGCGCCGAGCGCGTTGATCGCGGCGGGGAGCACAGGGGTGTCGCGCACGACCCTGCTGCTCCACTGGCCTGTGGTGGGCGCGTACGTGAAGATCCTGGTGCCGTCCTCCGCCGCGCCGAGGCCGGTGAGCGTGCCGTTCAGCCAGGTGTAGCCGGTGACGTCCAGGCCAGGCCGTACGGCGGTCGCCTGCAAAGCCTTGGCCGCGAGGTCGTAGGAGTGCAGCAGGCCGCCCTTGACCAGCCAGACCTTGCCGTCGCATGCCGGTGAGTGGTGCAGGTCCACGTCGGTGATCGCGGCGTCGGTGACGGCGCGGTACGAGCCGTCGGCGTTCCTGACGATCTCGAGCACGAGCAGCGTGCGGTCGAGCCAGGCGAACAGCCTGCCGCCCGTCCAGGTGAGGCCGCCGACCATCGAGTTGTGCGCGTAGGCGGCGGGCAGCAGGCTGTCCACCCGTCCTGTGACGTTGTCGAACCTGACGAGCGAGGCGTCGGTGCCGGTGCCGAGGTAGGTGGCGTTGGCGGCGGGGTCGTGGGCGAGGCTGCGGATGTACTCGGCTCCCGCCACGATGGGCACCTGGCCGATCGTGGTGAAGACGCCGCGGTCGTACTTGAAGTAGCGGCCGTCGTTGTAGGTGCCGCCGTACACCTTGCCGCCCGCACCGGGCTCCAGGTCCCAGATGAAGGAGTAGCCGCCCTCCGCCCTGCCGAGGTCGGTCACCGTCGCCTGGCCCGGCACGTGCCTGTAGAGCTTGGAGTTGGGATAGGTCCCGAGGTAGACGCTGCCGTCGGTTGCCGTGGCCGCCGCCCAGCCGCCGACCGTGGGCGTGGCGGCGGTGTCAGGGATGGTGAGGCGGCTCTTCACCGTCTCGGTCGCCAGGTCGATCACGGCCAGCTGCGGGTTGGTGTCCGCGGTGCCGGTGTAGACGGCGTAGGCGCTGCCGCCCGCGAACGTGGTGGCGTTGGGCACGCTGCTCTCGATCTGCACGCCGAGGTCGGTCACGTCCTTGGTGATCAGCACCTCGTCCCAGTAGGCCGTGCCGACGTTGGCCACCCCCGAGTAGATGAGCGCCGAGACCGTCGTCGTGCCCGCGGGAGCCAGGCCCGAGGCCGTGACGTCGCTCCATCTCCCGCCTGACACCGAGGCGCCGACGCTGCCGAGCAGCTGTCCCGACGATCCCCTGAACCGCAGGTAGAGGTCGGAGCTGCCGGTTTCGGTCCAGACCGTGGCGTGGGCGGTGTAGCGGGAGCCCGCCACGGCGGGCAGTCCCGGCAGGCTCTCCCTGCCGTAGGCCAGCGCGGGCTCGGTGTCGGCGACGCGCGCGGCGGTGCGGCCCTGCCAGCTCACCGCGGTGACGCCGCCCTGACTGTGCGAGCCGCTCCAGCCGGTCAGCCCCTGGTCGAATCCGGCGTTGGCGATCCGCAGGTCGGCGGCGCGCGCAGGGGTGAGCGAAACGAAGAGCAGCGTGCCTGACAACGCTGCGGCGAGCAGCCTTCTCAGAGGGGTCACCGGGCCGCACCTCCCGAGGGGCGCTCAATCATGCTCGATTATGGCCCCGACCGTAAACCTTCGCGCGAAGCCCGTCAATGGGCTGCGCGCGGCTCTCAGGCGGGCCCGGTGACCACGCGGCGACCCGGGACCTCGGCGGGGCGCAGGAAGATCGCGAACACCGCGGGACGGCGGCGCACCAGCTCCAGCCGTCCGCCGTCCGCGGCGGCCAGCGCCCTGGCGAGCGTGAGCCCGAGACCCGTGCCGCCGCCACCGCTCACGTTGCGCTCGAAGACCTTCGGCGCGATCTCGTCGGAGATTCCCGGACCCTCGTCGGCGACCTCGATGACGATGTAGTTGTCGCTGCTGCTGGTGGAGACCGTGACGTCGCCTCCGCCATGCTGGATCGAGTTCTCCAGGAGTGAGGCGACGACCTGGCCGAGCCCTCCCCCGGTGGCCAGGGCCTTGAGTCCGCGGGTGCCGCCGAGGGAGACCGAGCGGCCCACTCTGCGGAAGGCGGGCTCCCACTCGGTGACCTGCTGGACCAGCACTTCGTCGACGGAGATGGGCTCCGCCTGCGCGATGCGCTGACGGCGGGCCGCGGCCAGGAGCTCGTCGATGACCGCGGTGAGGCGTTCGGCCTGGACGATCGCGGCCTCGCCCTCCTCGCGGACGACGGTGGGCTCGTCGGAGGCGGCGACGATCTCCTCCAGGCGCATGGTGAGCCCCGTCAGCGGGGTGCGCAGCTGGTGGGAGGCGTCCGTGGCGAACTCGCGCTCGCGCGTGAGCAGATCGGAGATGCGCGCGGCGCTGCGGTCGAGCACCTCGGCCACGCGATCGAGTTCGGGGATCCCGTAGCGGTGTTTGCTGGGCCGGGCGTCCCCCGATCCCAGCCGGTCGGCGATCTTGGCCAGGTCCTGGAGCGGCAGGGTGAGCCGACGTGACTGCACGATGGCGAGACCCACCGCGACCGCGAGAGCCGCGGCGGCCAGCGCCACGATGAGGAGCAGGCGAGCGCGCACATCCTGCTCGACCTGATCCTTGTCGCGGCTCACCCTGACGTAGATGCCGCTGTCCGACTTGGCCTCCTCGTGCATGGAGTGGCCGGACTGCGGAGATGTGCCGACGACGGTCGCCGTCGGCGGGTTGCCGTTGACGTAGATCTGGATGTATCTGTCTGGATACTTCTGCTCCAGCTGCTGCGGGTCGAGCGGCGTCTCCTGGATGCGGGCGTATTCCACCTCGCCCACCAGACGGGTCGCCTCGGCCCTCAGCTGCTGATTGGCGTCCTCGACGATCAGCCTGCTGACCACCACGCCCAATGGCACCCCGAGCAGAAGTACGGCGATGGCCGCGACGACCAGGGTGGAGGAGAGTAGGCGGCGGCGCACGTCCTACTCTCGCTCGAACCTGAAGCCGACTCCCCTGACGGTGGTGATGTAGCGAGGCTTGGCGGCATCGTCGCCGAGCTTTCGCCGCAGCCAGGAGATGTGCATGTCGAGAGTCTTGGTGGACCCCCACCAGTTGGTGTCCCAGACCTCGCGCATGATCTGCTCACGCGTGACGACCTTCCCCGCGTCGCGTACGAGGACGCGCAGCAGGTCGAACTCCTTGGTGGTCAGGTGCAGCTCCTTCTCGCCCATCCACGCGCGACGTGAGTCGGCGTCGATGCGCACCCCCTGGACGACAGGGGTCTCGGAGGTGCCGCGCCGTAGCAGGGCCCGGACACGGGCGAGCAGCTCCGCGAGGCGGAACGGCTTGGTGACGTAGTCGTCGGCGCCGGCGTCGAGGCCGACGACCGTGTCGACCTCGTCGACGCGAGCGGTGAGGATGAGGACCGGAGTTCCGTGCCCTTCGGCACGGATCCGGCGGGCGACCTCGAGACCGTCCATCTCTGGCAGGCCAAGGTCGAGAACGATGAGGTCGATGCCCCCCGACAGAGCCCTCTCGAGGGCCTGCGGGCCGTCGGGGCTCACCTCAACCTGGTAGCCCTCGCGGCGCAGGGCGCGCGCGAGCGGCTCGGAAATCGAGGTGTCATCCTCGGCGAGAAGTACGCAGGTCATGAAGCGATCGTAGGACCTTAGGCGATCGTTTCCCGGCCGCAGCGCGCGGTTTGACTCGCGTTTGACCTATCTATTGACCTGGGCAAACGCTGATAAATGGCGGCTAGTCTGGGTTTAATGGCCCACGCTTTCCGCCGTCTTCCCCGTTCGTTCTTCCCTCGGGTACGTCAAGCAACCCTCGCGCTGTCGCGATCATGCCCCGGGCGTGTCGCGACACGCGTCGGCGTGCCGTCCGGAAAAGGGTGGAAATGAGAACGCCCGCCGGAGCGAATGTCACGGCGGGCGACCAAGGAAGGGTCAGTCGGAGGGAGGCTCGGCGTAGCGAGCGAGGTACAGCTGCTCGCCCAGGCTCTGGATGAGCCCCAGCTCGGTCTCCAGGTAGTCGATGTGGTGCTCCTCGTCGGCGAGGATCTCCTCGAACAGGCGCGCCGAGGTCGTGTCGCCCTTCTCGCGCATCAGCTTGATGCCGGGCTTGAGCCGTTGGACGACGCTCAGCTCCACCTCGAGGTCGGCGCGCAGCTGCTCCTCCACGGTCTGACCGATGTGGAGAGTGCCGAGCCGCTGGTAGTTGGGCAGTCCCTCGAGGAACAGGATGCGGTCGGTGAGCTTCTCGGCGTGACGCATCTCGTCGATCGACTCTTCGCGAGTGTACTTGGCCAGCCTGGTGTAGCCCCAGTTCTCCTGCATCTTCGCGTGCAGGAAGTACTGGTTGATAGCGGTGAGCTCCGCGGTCAGCTGCTCGTTGAGCAGCTCGATGATCTGCTTGTCGCCCTGCATTGAACGGGCCCCTTGTGCTATGCGGTCGGAATCAGGTCGTCAGACCTTTTCAGGATCGCACAGATCTTCCGGACACAAGAGGCACAGTCGCTGCCGGCGCCGGTGGTGTCGCGGATCTGCCGTGCGCTCTTCGCGCCCGCGGCGATGCAGTCGTGGACCTCGTTCTCGGTCACGGCACGACACACGCATACGTACATCGGGGGAGGAGCCTCTCGCAGTTGGGACCTTTGGTTAGGCACACCTAAGATAACCCACTTTGGTAAGGCTTGCCTATGTGTAGTGCGACACAGGCATAAATCGCCCAGGACAGGACACTACTCCCGAGCGTCAGGTTCCTCTGTGTGACCTAGAGGGAACTCTCCGCGCCGATGGTGGTGGAGTCGCCGTGTCCGGTGTGGACGACGGTCTCGGCGGGCAGCGACAGCAGCCGCGTTCTGATCGACTCCAGCAGCGTCTCCTTGGAGGAGAACGACCTGCCCGTCGCGCCGGGGCCCGCCGGAGAAGAGCGTGTCGCCGGTGAAGACCACGCCCAGCTCGGGCGCGTGCAGGCACACCGCGCCAGGGGCGTGCCCCGGCGTGTGGATCACGCGCAGCTCGATGCCCCCGATCTTCAGCGAGGCGCCGTCCTCCAGCGGCGTGTACGGGACGGCGTCGCCGTAGTGCATCTCCCAGAGCACCTGGTCGGCCGGGTGCAGCAGGATCGGCGCGCCCGTCAGCTCGGCGAGCGGCGCGGCGGCGTTGATGTGGTCGTTGTGCGCGTGCGTGCAGACGATCGCGGTGACGCTCCTGCCGCCCACGCGCTCGGCGATCTTCTCGGCGGAGTGCGCGGCGTCGATGACGATGACCGAACGGGCGTCGCCCACCAGCCACACGTTGTTGTCGACCTCCCACGTGCCGCCGTCGAGCGAGAAGGTGCCCGAGGTGATGACCCTGTCAATCACAGGACCACCACCGAGCGCAGGACCTCGCCGCGGTGCATGCGGGTGAACGCCTCCTCGACCTGGTCGAGGGCGATCTTCTCCGAGACGAACCTGTCGAGAGGGAGGCGTCCCTGCAGGAACAGGTCGATCAGCATGGGGAAGTCGCGGGAGGGCAGGCAGTCGCCGTACCAGGAGGACTTCAGCGAGCCTCCGCGCCCGAAGACGTCGAGCAGCGGCAGCTCCAGCGTCATCTCCGGGGTCGGCACGCCGACCAGCACGACGGTGCCGGCCAGGTCGCGGGCGTAGAAGGCCTGCTTGTAGGTCTCGGGCCTGCCGACCGCCTCGATGACGACGTCGGCGCCGAAACCGCCCGTGAGGTCGCGGACGGCCTCGACGGCGTCGGCCTGTGCGGAGTTCACCGTGTCGGTCGCGCCGAACTCGCGCGCCCACGCGAGCTTGCGGTCGTCCACGTCCACCGCGATGATCTTGGCGGCTCCCGCGAGCGAGGCGCCGAGGATGGCCGCGTCGCCGACGCCGCCGCAGCCGATGACGGCCACGCTGTCGCCCCGCGAGACGTTGCCGGTGTTGAGCGCCGCGCCGAGGCCCGCCATCACGCCACAGCCGAGCAGGCCGGCCACCTCGGGCGGCGCGTCGGCCGACACCTTCGTGCACTGCCCCGCGGCGACCAGCGTCTTCTCCGCGAACGCGCCGATGCCCAGGGCGGGGCTCAGCTCGGTGCCGTCCTCGAGCGTCATCTTCTGCGCGGCGTTGTGCGTGGCGAAGCAGTACCAGGGGCGTCCCCGCAGGCAGGCCCTGCACGAGCCGCAGACCGCGCGCCAGTTGAGGATCACGTAGTCGCCCGGCGCGAGGTCCTTCACCCCCTCGCCGACCGCCTCGACGACCCCCGCGGCCTCGTGCCCGAGCAGGAAGGGGAAGTCGTCGTTGATACCGCCCTCGCGGTAGTGAAGGTCGGTGTGGCATACCCCGCAGGCCTTCACGTTGACGACCGCTTCACCAGGGCCAGGATCCGGCACGAGAATGGTCTCCAGGGAGACCTGCTGACCCTTGCCACGAGCGACGACGCCTTGCACTTGGTACGGCATGCCGTTCATCATCTGCTCAAGGCGCTGATTGCCGCAAGACATACGGCTGCACCACGCCGAGCCCTCTGGCCGGCCTGCGGCGGATCCTGTGCAGCTCGAAGCCGTCTCCCGCCAGCCCCTCCGCGAGATCGGCGTCGACCACGATGGTGCCGGGCCTGGCGATGGCGGTCAGCCGCGCCGCCAGATTGACGGTGGTGCCGAAGACGTCGCCCATCACCGGCAGCACAGGTCCGTAGGCCATGCCGATGCGCAGCTCGCCGGTCTTGACGAGGTCGAGCGCGATCCTGGCGGCCTGCGCGGGGGTGGGCGCGGTGAACAGCACCTCGTCGCCCAGCGTCTTGACCAGCCTCGCGCCGTGGACGGCGACCACGTCGGCGGCGCGCGACTCGAAGCCCTCCACCAGCTCGGCCAGCTCGCGCTCGGAAAGCTCCCTGGACCTTCTGGTGAAGGAGACCAGGTCGGCGAAGCCCACGGCGAGCGAGACCCGGCTGGGCACGAGGTCGTCGTTGATGTCGGCGATCGCCAGCAGGCGCGTTCCCGCCGCGGCCAGCTGGGCCCGCCAGACGTGGATGAGCACGTGCTCGAAGTCGGGAAGCAGCTGCTGCGACGTCTCCAGGATCCTGGCGAGGTCGGCGTCGGAGGGCTGCACGTCGGGCGGCAGCATCGCGCCGACCATGATCTCCGCCTGCCACTGGGCGAGCCTGGCGGTGGTCTGGCCGAGCGCCCTCGCCATGCGGATGACCGTGGGCTCGTCCAGCAGCCCGCTGTCGAGCATCTTGCGGACCCGCCGCAGCGCGACCACGTCGGCGTCGGAGAAGGCCACCGCGTCGTCGGCGAGCGTGGCGAACCCGAGGGCCCGCCAGATCCGCTCGGCCAGCTCCTGCGACACGCCCGCCTCCGCGGCGACCTCTCCCCTGGTGTGGTGGGCGGGGGTGCCGACGAGCAGCCGCTCGATCTCCTCGGCCGTCGGCCTCATGCTGGGGAGACTACCTTCCGTCGACGGCACCGTCGGAGACGTCCTCCACTGCGCGGAACAGCTCGGCCCGCACGTCCTGGATCCTGGGGATGTCGCGCAGGGCGAGCTGGCCCTGGTCGCTGGCCGACTCGACGGTCAGCGTGCCGCAGCCCAGCATGCGCTCGGTGAAGGACTGGTCGGAGCTGACCGAGTTGACCTTGGTGAGCGGGATCTCGTCGGTCGACTTGTTCAGCACGCCGGTGCTGATGGTGAAGCGGTGCGTGGTGAGCACGTAGCCGGTGTTCTTCCACTGCAGGTAGGGGACGAACGACCAGATCGTCAGCAGGATGACCGCGATCACGACGGACGCGGCCCTGCCGTAGAAGGCGTACTCCCAGTCGCCGGGGATGAGGTACAGGGCGGCGCCCATGGCGGCGAGGATGAGGACGAGCGCGACGGCGGGGCCGATGAGCCGCTTCCAGTGCGGGTTGAACGACCTGATGCGCCGCTCGCCCTGGGTCAGATGGTGATCCGGGAGAGTCATGGCCCAAATCGTGGCACGCAGGCCGGGTGAACGCCACGGAGAAGGGGGATCAGAGCGTGTACTCCTCGCCGCGGGGGCCGCCTGCTCCTCGTCGGCTCCCGCGGACCGATGGGCCTCGGGCGAAGCCGAGTCAATGCTGAGATGACGGGCGGACGTGGACCACGTCGCCCGCGTTGAGCGTCCGGTCGCCGACCTGGAGGTGGCCGGACGCGTCGACGCCGGCCGCCACGCCCGTCAGGAAGCGGCCGCCCGGCAGCTCCACCCGCACCTCGCGGCCGATGGTGGCGCTGGAGGCCTGGTAGGCGGCGCGCAGCCCGCAGGCGTCGGCGTCGCCGTCCGCGCTCTGCCATTCGCGGTAGTGGCTCTCGATCTCCCTGAGGATGGCCCTGATCAGCGGGTCGCGGTCGGTCGCGCGGGCGCGCTCGTCGAGGGAGTGCCGCTCGTCGCCCGCCGCCGGCCTGCCGTTCTTCGCCCTGCCGTCGTGCTCGATCGCGATCGAGGTGGCGGTGTCGACGGGCAGTTCGTCGGGGCGGAGCGAGACGTTCAGCCCCATGCCGACCACCACCGCGCCGTCCTCGGCCCGCTCGGCCAGGATTCCCGCGAGCTTCCGCTCGCCGACCAGCAGGTCGTTCGGCCACTTCAGCCGCACGTCGATCTCGGCGACCCGCCGTACGGCCGAGGCCGCCGCCACGCCGAACAGCAGCGGCAGCCAGCCCTGCCTGGCGACGGGCACCTCGGGGCGCAGCAGCACGGAGAATGTCAGCCCCGAGCGGGGCGGCGCGGTCCACGCCCTGCCGAGCCTGCCGCGGCCGGCGAACTGCGCCTCCGCGATCAGCACCGCCCCCTCACCCTCGCCCGCCCTGGCACGCTCGGCGAGGTCGGCGTTGGTGGAGCCCGCGCGGTCGACGACGGTGACACCGGACCACAGTCCGCCGGGTCTGACCAGCGCGCGGCTCAGCGCCGCCTGGTTCAGCGGCGGGCGGTCGAGGTCGGTGAAGGGTGATTCGGACACCCTTCCATCCTCCCCCAGAACGCCACCGCCCGCGGCCCGCGGCACCCGGCCACGACGCCGTCGTCACCCGTGGAAGAGCCGGCGAGCGACCCGGCCGTAGGCTACGAGAGGTGACCACCCCAACCACACGGGCACGAATCACCGAGATCACCGGAAACGTCGCCAGAGAGCGCAGCGACCACCTCGCCACCGAGGAGCCGCTGGAGATCCGCCTCACCGGCGCCGGCGGGCCCCAGCGCAGGACCGTGGCGATCACCATGCGCACCCCTGGGCACGACTTCGAACTGGCGGCGGGCTTCCTCCACGGGGAGGGCATCGCGGCGCCGGGCGCGATCAGGGCCATCGGCTACTGCACCGACGAGGACGTGACGCCCGAGGCCCGCTACAACACCGTGACGGTCGCGCTGGACGGCCCGATCCCCGAGCTGCCGACCCTTGACAGGCACTTCCTCACCTCGAGCGCCTGCGGGGTCTGCGGCTCGGCCAGCCTGGACGCGCTGCGCGACCGCTGCGTCCCCGTGCCCGAGGGCGAGCTCTCGCTCTCCCCCGAGGTGTTGTACGGCCTGCCGTACAGGCTGAGGGAGGGGCAGGGCGTGTTCGGCAAGACGGGCGGCCTGCACGCGGCGGGCCTGTTCACCGGCGAAGGCGAGCCGCTCGCGGTACGCGAGGACGTCGGCAGGCACAACGCCGTGGACAAGCTCGTGGGGTGGGCCTCGCTGAACCAGCGGCTCCCGCTGCGCGACCACGTGCTGATGGTCAGCGGCAGGGCCAGCTACGAGATCATGCAGAAGGCGCTGGCGGCGGGGATCGCCGTCGTGTGCGCGGTGTCGGCGCCGTCGTCGCTGGCGGTGGAGGTGGCCAGGGAGTTCGGGATGACGCTGGTCGGCTTCCTGCGCGAGGAGCGCTGCAACATCTACGCGGGCAGGGAGCGCATCAAGGTATAGCGAGCGGGCCTGGAATCACTGCGGATTCTCTCTTCAGCAGAAAGATCGTGTCATGTATCTTCGTGAAGTCATCGAAGAAAAGTTTCACGTGAGGAGATGCAGTGGGCAAGAAGCTTCACGCGCTGGTCCTGCCGATGGCCGTCGTCGCACTGTCCGCCCTGCCGACCGTTCCCGCCCATGCCGCCACCGGCTACGACCGCTGCAATGAGGGCTACTACTGCATGTTCTCCGGCCTCGACGGCACGGGCGACATCATCCAGATCCGCGTCAGCACGCCCGACCTGGCGGCGCTGAACATGGACGACAGAGCCAAGTCCGACTGGAACAGGACGGACTTCGTCATCCACCTCTACTCCGAGGCCAACTACGAGGGCTGCTCGGCCGGGACCAGCCCCCGCGGCAAGGGCAACTTCTTCACCACCTTCCGCGACTTCTTCAGCTCGGTGCGCATCGGCGGGCCGAACGGGCCCTCCTGTGGCACCACCGACCCCGAGTTCCGCGTGAAGGCCCACGCCTGACGTCAGCACTGAACGGCCCGGCATCGCGAGGCGGTGCCGGGTCTTCGCTTTTCTCCTATTGGAACGCTCCAGTCAGTGGAATGAAGTATTCCGTTCTGCTATTCTGGAACAGAACAAACCGTTCCGATTGCAGGAGGCCAGCGGTGACCGTTCTCGACACCCGCCCCACGGTGGCGACACCCCAGCAGCCCGTCGCCTACAGGCGGCGCTGGCCCGCGCTGTTCGTCATCCTCGCCGGCTCGGTCATGGAGCTGCTCGACGCCACCGTCACCCACATCGCGGGTCCGACCATGCGGACCGAGCTCGGCGGCGGCACCTCGCTGATCCAGTGGCTCGGCGCCGCCTACACCCTCGCCATGACCGCGGGGCTGCTGACCGGCGGCAGGCTCGGCGACATCGTCGGCCGCAAGCGGATGTTCCTCATCGGGGTCGTCGGCTTCACGATCGGCTCGCTGTTCTGCGCCGTCGCGGTCTCACCCGAGACCATGATCGCCGCCAGGGTCGTCCAGGGCCTGTTCGGCGCGGCGATGATCCCGCAGGGGCTCGGTCTGATGAAGGAGATGTTCCCTCCCAAGGAGCTGCAGGCGGCGTTCGGGCTGTTCGGGCCGGTCATGGGCCTGTCCGCGATCGGTGGCCCGATCCTGGCGGGCTGGCTGGTCAGCGCCGACCTGTTCGGCACCGGCTGGCGGATGATCTTCCTGATCAACCTCCCGATCGGCGTCGCCGCGGTGCTGGCGGCGGCCCGCTTCCTGCCCTCCTCGCCTCCGGCCGGCGGCGTCAGGCTCGACCTGCCGGGCGCGGCCCTCGCCTCCCTCGGCACCGTTCTGATCGTCTTCCCGCTGGTCCAGGGCGGCGAGCACGGCTGGCCGCTCTGGTCGTTCGCGATGATGGCCGCCTCGGCCGTGACCTTCGCCTGCTTCGTCGCCTACGAGAAGCGCCGTGACCGTGACCCGCTGATCGCCCCCTCGCTGTTCCGCAAGCCCGCGTTCGTCTCAGGCCTGGCGGTCGGCGCCATCTACTTCGCCGCGTTCGGCGGCGTGCTGCTGGTGATCGGCCTCTACACCCAGCTCGGCCTCGGCTACTCGCCGCTGAAGGCGGCGCTGACCGGCGTGCCGTCCTCGCTCGGGATGATCGCCGGCATGGGGATCGCCCAGGCCACCCAGAAGTACGGACGCAGGGTCCTGCTGGCCGGCGCGGTCGTCATGGGCACGGCGGTGCTCGCCCTGCTCGTCGTCGCCGAGCCGGGCGTGACCCCGTGGCAGCTGGCCCCCGCGCTCGTCTTCGTCGGCCTCGGCAGCGGGCTGATCATGGGCCCCTACTTCACCATCGTGATGGCCGCGGTCGATCCCCAGGAGACCGGCTCGGCCTCCGGCGCCCTCACCGCGATCCAGCAGGTCGGCAACGCGCTCGGCCTGGCCGTCCTCGGCACCGTCTACTTCGGCACCGGCAGCGTGGAGATCACTCTCGCGGTGGCCGCCGCGATGGTCGCGGCGACCTTCGTGGTCGGGCTGATGCTGCCCCGGCAGGGCAGCACCGACACCGAGTTCGTGCACTGAGTTCGTGCACTGACCGTCCGAGACCTCGGGACGCCGATCGGCGGCGTCCCGGGGTCTCGTGCTGCCGGGCCTTCTCCGGCGGGAAAGAGCGACTTTGGTCGGATGCGGATGCGTCCGAGGTTCGATGTGGGCGAGGTCCGCCGATCTCTAGCGTCGGGGACATGACGCAGACTCAGGCGCCTCCAGCGACGCGCATCCACGAGATCGACGCCGTCAGGGGCTTCGCGCTCGGGGGCATCCTCGTGGCGAACATCGGCTTCTTCGCCGACCCCGGCTACGCCACGGGCTCCGGCGTGATGCCCATCACCGAGGGCCCTGTCGCCCTCGTGGTCAGCACCCTCGTGCTGACCAAGTTCTACGTCATCTTCTCCTTCCTGTTCGGCTACTCCTTCACCCTGCAGATGCGCTCATGGGGCGACAGGGTCAAGGGCAGGATGCTGCGCCGCTGCCTCGCGCTGTTCACCCTGGGCGTGCTGCAGGGCTTCCTGCTGTGGATCGGCGACATCCTCACCCTCTACGCCGCGCTCGGCCTGATCCTGCTGGCCATGCGCAACGTCAGGCCGAAGACCGCCGTGGTGACGGGCTCGGTCATCATCGCGGTCACGTCGCTGCTGTGGCTCGCGCTCGCGGCGCTGACCCTGCTCGACCCCAGCGCGGGCGGCGCGACCGCCGCCGATCCCGCCGCGGCGGCGCGGGCGCAGGCCCTGGTGACGGGCGGCCCGCTCGACTTCCTCACCTTCCAGGCCGAGACCTACCCGGGGCTGGCCCTGTTCGTCTGGCTCGGCCAGGGCCCGATGGCGATGGCGCTGTTCCTGTTCGGGCTGGCCGCGGGCAAGTCGCGGCTGTTCGAGGAGCCCGAGCGCTGGGCTCGTCTGATCCCCCGCGTCCAGGTGCTGGGGTTCGGGATCGGCCTGCCCGCCGCCGCCTTCTTCACCTGGTCGAGCACGTCGAACGGCGGCTGGCAGCTGGTCGGGCTCGCCGTCAACAACGTGACCTCACTGCTGCTGGCCGCCGCCTACGTGGTCACGCTGCTCCAACTGGTCAGGAGGGTGCCCGCCGTCGGCGCCGCCCTCTCACCCGCGGGCAGGGCGGCCGCCTCCAACTACATCGGGCAGTCGGTGCTGATGTGCCTGGTCTTCACCGGCTACGGCCTGGCGCTCGCCGGCAGCTTGCCACCGCTCGCGGTGATGGGCGTGGCCGCGCTCATCTTCACGCTGCTGCTCACGCTGAGCGCCTGGTGGATGCGCGGCCACCGCTACGGCCCGATCGAGTACGGCCTGCGCCGCGTCACAAATCTTTCCGCATGAAGACGACGTCGCGCTCGCCGATGGGCTCCCTCGAGGTGATCGTGTAGCCGAGCCGCTCGTAGAGCGCGATGTTGACCTTCATCATGGCGTTGGTGATGAGCCGGAGCGCGGGCAGCCCGAGCGCCGCCGCCCGCTCCTCCGCGAAGGCGAGCAGCCGCCTGCCCAGGCCCTGCCCGTGCTGGTCGGGGCGGACGGCCACGTTGTCCACGTACAGCACGCCCTCCTCCGGCACCAGCACGATCAGGCCGCGCAGATCGTCGAGGACGAAGATGTGCCCCGCCGCGAGGTGCGCCGCGTAGTCGGCGTCCATGGGCATGGGGCGGACGCCGATCAGCTCGGCCCACGGCTGGTAGGCCGCCGCGACGATCTCCTCGATCACCGGCAGGTCCTCGGGGCGGGCGGGCCTGATCATCCGGTGTTCTGCAATCCGGCGGCGACGCCGTTGACCGACAGCAGCAGCAGCGTCGAGAGGCGCTCGCGCTCGGCCTCCGACAGGTCCTCCGTGGTCCGCAGCGCGGTCAGCGCCCGCAGCTGCAGGTGGGACAGGGCGTCGACGTAGGGGTCGCGCAGCTGGACGGCCCGCGAGAGCACCTTCCTGTTCTCCAGCAGCCTGGAGTGCCCGGTCACCGCGAGCACCAGGCGGCGGGTCCTGTCGTACTCCTCCAGCACCTGCGCCTCGAAGTCGGGGCGCCCGCCCAGGGCGAGGTAGCGGGAGGCGATGGAGCGGTCGGTCTTGGCCAGCGACATCTCGACGTTGTCGAGCAGCGAGGCGAACAGCGGCCATTCCTTGTAGGCCGCCTGCAGCTCGGTGACGTCCTCGACGGAGGCCAGGCCGCTGCCGAGGCCGTACCAGCCTGGCAGGTTGGCCCGGGTCTGCGCCCACGCGAACACCCACGGGATGGCCCGCAGGTCGTCGAGGGAGCGGGGCGCGCCGAGGCCGCGCCGCGCGGGACGGGAGCCCAGGCGCAGCGAGCCGATCTCCTCCAGCGGGCTGACCAGCGCGAACCACTCGGGGAAGCCCTTGGCCTCGGTGAGCGCGCGGTAGGCCCGCTCGGAGGCGGCGGCGACCTGGGAGGCCAGAGCGCGGAAGCGGGCCGCCGCGGCGGCGGTGCGCTCGCCGACGGACGGCGAGGAGGCCAGCAGCACCGCGTTGGAGACCTGCTCCATGTGGCGGCGGGCGATGGCCTGGTGCCCGTAGCGGGCGAAGATGACCTCGCCCTGCTCGGTGACCTTGAAGCGGCCTGCGACGCTGCCGGGGGCCTGGGCGAGCACGGCCCTGTTGGCGGGGCCTCCGCCGCGGCCGAGCGCGCCGCCCCTGCCGTGGAACAGGCGGAGCTTGACGTCGTTGGCCAGGGCCCAGGCGGTCAGCCTCTCCTGCGCCTCGTAGAGCTTGAGCGTCGCGGCGGCGGGGCCGAGCTCCTTGGCGGAGTCGGAGTAGCCGAGCATGACCTCCACCCTGCGGTCGTTGCCTGCCAGGCGACGCTGCACCTCGGGCAGCTTCAGCATGCCCGCGAGCACGTCGGCGGAGTTGTCGAGGTCCTGGCCCGACTCGAACAGCGGCACCACGTCGAGGACCGGCGCGCGGTCGCCGAGCGCGTGGGCGGCCAGCTCGTAGACGGCCGCCAGGTCCTCGGCCGTGCGGGTGAAGGAGACGACGTAGCGGGAGCAGGCGGTGACGCCGAAGCGCTCCTGGATCCAGGCGATCACTCTGATCGTGGCCAGCACCTCCTCGGTGCGCTCCGACAGCGCCCCTCCCGCGCGCACCTCCTCCAGCGCGGCGGCGTGGACCTGGGAGTGCTGGCGCACCTCCAGCTCGGCCAGGTGGAAGCCGAACGTCTCGACCTGCCAGATGAGGTGCTGCAGCTCTCCGTAGGCCTGCCGTACGGCGCCTGCGGCCACCAGTGACTCCTGCGCGAGCCGCAGGTCGGCCAGCAGGTCGGCGGGCTCGCGGTAGGCAAGGTCGAGGTCGCGGCGGCGGGTGGCGCCGATGCGCGCGGCGACGTAGAGCAGCCACTGCCTGTGCGGCTCGGACGGCGAGCGGGTGGCCAGCTCGGAGACCAGGTCGGGGTGGGCGTCCTGGGCGCCGGCCAGCGCGCGGCGCAGTTCCTGCGACGGAGGGGTGAACTGGGCGGCCGCGGTGAGCGAGCGGGCGATGCGCGTGGTGGCGGTCTCCAGCGCGGTCAGCACATGCTCGGCCTGGATGAGGACGGCCTCGCGGGTGACCTTGGCGGTGACGTTGGGGTTGCCGTCGCGGTCACCGCCGATCCAGCTGCCGTAACGGATGAACGACCTGGCCAGAGGGGCCCTGGTGCCGCTGCCCTCGCCGAGCGCGGCGTCGAGCGAGCGGTAGACCTGCGGCACCACGCGGAAGAGCGTCTCGTCGAAGGCGGCCATCGCCGTGCGCACCTCGTCGAGCGGGTCGAGCTTGGTGTTGCGCAGCTGGGCCGTACGCCAGAGGAGGTCGATCTCCTCCAGCAGGCGGCGCCTGCTCTCCGCGCGCTCAGTGGCGCCGCGCCCCTGGCTGTTGTACTCGGTGAGCTGGCCGCTGATGCGCTGGATCGCGGTGACGACGGCGCGCCTGCGCGCCTCGGTCGGGTGCGCGGTCAGCACCGGGTGCAGCTCCAGCCCCTCGACCAGCTCGGCGACCCGTTCCCTGCCCAACTCCTCGACGGCGGAGGCCAGCGACTCGCGCTGGACGGCGTCGCCGGCGTCACGCTCGCGCAGGGTGCGGATGCGGTAGTGCTCCTCGGCGAGGTTGGCCAGGTGGAAGTAGCAGGTGAAGGCGCGGGCGATCTGCACCGCCCGCTCGATCTCCCACGTGCTCACCATCTCGGCCACCTCGTCGGCGGACACCTCGCCGCGGCGTGCGCCGATGACGGCCTTGCGCAGGCGTTCGACGTCTTCCAGGAGATCGGGACCGCCCTGCTCGGCGATCACCTGTCCGAGTAGCTCACCGAGCAGCCGCACGTCGCGGCGGAGCTCGTCGGGCATCTCGCTGACGGCGCTGTGGCGCGGTGTGGCCTGGTCAATCATGTCTCGCACGATATCCATTCGTTCTGAACGACTGGAGACCGGTCTCAACCAGTGGACTAGACCATTACGTCGGCTTGGAGATCGCGGCGAGCAGTTCGGGCATGCGTGGGTAGCCGATCCTGCTCGCCAGCACCCTGCCGGCCCACGCGAGCGCCAGCCCGTACGGCAGCGCCACCACGCTCATCCAGGTGACGCCGAGCAGCACGGGCAGCACGACGGGCAGCGCGAGCAGCGCGGTCACGATCATCGCTCCGATCGAGGCGACGAAGGCCACCCCGCCCTGTCCCGGGGCCGCGCCGGTGAAGGCGTTGAGCCTGTCGGGCACGGTGTAGGGGACGAGCACGCTGGTGAGCGCCCCGACGCCGAGCCCGACGCCGAGCACGCCCCACGCGGTCAGCACGGCCGGCAGCACCGTCTCGAAGCCGCCTGAGAACACGGCGCCGAGGACGCTCAGCGCGATCAGCACGGGAGCCGCGATGATCGCCACGCCCAGGTGCCGCCCCGCCACGTCGCCGCGCAGATCGCGGCTGTCACCGTAGACGACGGCGTTCATCCACAGGGACCTGCCGTCGATGCCGAAGATGTTGCACTGCTGGATGCCCATCATCAGCGCGCCGACGCAGGCGGGCCCGATCGCCGCGCCAGGACCCGAGCCCTGGCCCTGGCCGCTGATGGAGAAGGCCAGCACGCCGGTCACCGCGATGGAGGCGAACCAGCCGACCCTGCCCCTGGGGTCGCGGCGGGCGTACTTCAGCTCCTTCGCCACGACGGCCGCGACCCTGCCGTCGGGGAGGATTCTGTCGAGCAGGCCGCTGGACCTGCGGACCGAGGCGGCCTGGGTGGAGGCGTCCGTGGTGACCAGCGCCCTGCTGAGCGCCCTGATCCAGAGCCAGCCGAGCGCCAGGACGAGCGCGGCGAGCGCCACGAGTTCGGCCAGGCCGACGAGCCCGCCGTCGCTGATGGCGTGGGCGGCCCAGCCCGAGGGGGTCCAGCGCAGCACGGAGGCGATGCTGTGCACCATCGCGAGAGGGTCGCCGGCCAGGCCGCGGTTGACGATGAGGTTGGGCAGCTGGGCCATCAGCACGAACACGATGACGCCGACGGCCAGCAGGTCACGGCCTCTGCGCGAGCGCAGCAGCCCCGACAGCGCGGTCGTGATCAGTCTGGAGGCGACGATGCAGAGCGCGAACTGCAGGAGCACCGCGACGATGCCGAGCAGCACGCCGCCGATGCCTCTGGCCAGCCCGACCAGTGCGCCCGCCGTCACCAGGAAGGAGGCGGCAGGCCAGATGCCGGTGACCGAGGCGGCGAACATTCCCGTGGCCAGCTGCCGCGTGCGCAGCGGGAACAGGGCGAGCTTGGCGGGGTCGAGCGTGTCGTCGACGCCGAAGGCCAGCAGCGGGACCGTGGCCCAGAAGACCAGCAGCCCGGTGAAGGCGATCACGCCGACGTCGGCGGCCACCTGCGCGGAGGCGAGCCTGAGCAGCGACAGGAGCAGAAAGCCGCCCCCGGCCACGACGAGCGCGGCCAGACAGGAGAAGACGAAGCCGAGGACGCGCTGGGTGTCGCCGCGCATGCCGCCCGAGATCAGCCTGAGCTTCAGTGCGACGAAGAGCCCAACCACGTCAGCCCCTCCTCTCCGCCCTGGCGAACGCCGACGAGGTCGAGGAAGGCCTGGTTGAGGCTGCGCCCGGCGCGCACCTCGTCGATCGGCCCCTGGGCGACGATGGTGCCGCCGCTCATCACCGACACCCAGTCGCACAGCCGCTCGACCAGCTCCATGACGTGGCTGGAGAAGATGACGGTGGAGCCCGAGGCGGTGTAGCGCTGCAGGACCTCGGTGAGGATGTTGGCGCTGACGGGGTCGACGCCCTCGAAGGGCTCGTCGAGGAAGAGGACGGCGGGGTTGTGCAGCAGCGCCGCGGCCAGGCCGATCTTCTTGCGCATGCCGGTGGAGTAGTCGACGACGAGCTTGTCCGCCGAGCCGGTGAGGTCCATGACGCGCAGCAGTTCCTCGGCGCGCCGTTCGACCTCGGCCTTGGGGATGCCGCGCAGGCGCCCGTTGTAGTGGAGCAGTTCGCGGCCCGACAGCCGCTCGAACAGGCGCAGGCCCTCGGGCAGCACCCCGATGCGCGCCTTCACCTGGACGGGGTCGCGCCACACGTCGACGCCGCCGACCTCGGCCAGCCCGCCGTCGGGGCGCAGGAGTCCGGTGATCATGCTGAGCGTGGTCGTCTTGCCCGCGCCGTTGGGGCCGACCAGCCCCGCGAAACTGCCCGCGGGGACCGTGAAGTTCACCCCCGCCACCGCCACCTGCTGGCCGAACCTCTTGAATAGGCCTTCTGTGCGCACCGCCTGCGTCATGACCACCAGTCTGGTGCCTGTCCGACGCCGTCGCGCACATCCCCTTTAGTCTTACGGCATGAGCGCTGCACTGCCGTCGGAGCCCCCAGAGATCGACATCCACACCACCGCTGGCAAGATCGCCGACTTCGAGCGGCGGAAGGACGAGGCCGTCCACGCGGGCTCGGCGCGCGCGGTGGAGAAGCAGCACGCCAAGGGCAAGATGACCGCCCGCGAGCGCCTGGACGCCTTCCTCGACGAGGGCTCCTTCGTCGAGTTCGACGAGTTCGCCAGGCACCGGGCCACGGCGTTCGGCATCGAGAACAACAGGCCCTACGGCGACGGCGTGGTGACAGGGCACGGCACCGTGGACGGCAGGCCGGTCGCCGTCTTCAGCCAGGACTTCACGGTCTTCGGCGGCTCGCTCGGCGAGGTCTACGGCGAGAAGATCGTCAAGGTCATGGACCACGCGCTCAAGGTCGGCTGCCCGATCGTCGGCATCAACGACGGCGGAGGCGCCAGGATCCAGGAGGGCGTGGTCGCGCTCGGCCTGTTCGCCGAGATCTTCAAGCGCAACGTGCACGCCTCGGGCGTGATCCCGCAGATCTCGCTGGTCATGGGTCCGTGCGCGGGAGGCGCCGTCTACTCCCCCGCGCTGACCGACTTCATCCTGATGGTGCAGGAGAAGTCGCACATGTTCATCACGGGCCCCGACGTGATCAAGACCGTCACCGGCGAGGAGGTGAGCTTCGAGGAGCTGGGCGGCGCCCACACCCACAACTCCAGGTCGGGCGTGGCGCACTACGAGGCCGCCGACGAGGCCGACTGTCTGGAGTTCGCCAAGGCGCTGCTGTCCTACCTGCCCTCGAACAACCTGGACGAGGCGCCGGTCTACGAGGCGGACCCCGAGCTGACCGTCACCGACGAGGACCGCGAGCTCGACACGCTGATCCCCGACTCGCCCAACCAGCCCTACGAGATGCGCACGGTCGTCGAGCACGTTCTCGACGACGGTGAGTTCCTGGAGGTCCATGCCCAGTTCGCGCCGAACCTCGTGGTCGGCTTCGGCAGGGTCGAAGGACGTTCGGTGGGCATCGTGGCCAACCAGCCGATGAGTTTCGCCGGAACTCTTGATATTGCCGCGTCCGAAAAGGCGGCGAGATTTGTACGTACTTGTGATGCTTTCAATATTCCGGTGTTGACATTTGTCGATGTACCAGGATTCCTTCCCGGCACGGACCAGGAATGGAACGGAATCATCAGGCGCGGCGCCAAGCTGCTCTACGCCTACGCCGAGGCCACGGTCCCGCTGGTCACCGTCATCACCCGCAAGGCCTACGGCGGCGCCTACGACGTCATGGGCTCCAAGCACCTGGGCGCCGACATCAACCTCGCCTGGCCGACCGCCCAGATCGCGGTCATGGGGGCACAGGGGGCGGTCAACATTCTCTACCGGCGCGAGCTGGCCGCGGCCGACGATCCCGACGCCGAGCGGGCCAAACTGGTCACCGCGTACGAGGACACTCTGGCCAACCCGTTCCTCGCCGCCGAGCGTGGCTACGTCGACGCGGTGATCAGGCCGTCCGACACCAGGGTCCAGATCGTCAGGGCGCTGCGCGCGCTGCGGAACAAGCGGGCCTCCCTGCCCGCGAAGAAGCATGGGAACATCCCGCTATGACGACTCATCTGCGCATTGTTCGTGGCGATGCCACCGCTGAGGAGATCGCGGCTCTCGTGGCGGTTGTGGCGACCCGACACGCCCAAGCCGAACGGCCCGCCGAACCGAAGAACGAATCATGGCGAAACCCGGCCAGGGCCATGCGTAAACCGCTCGCACCTGGGAAGTCGGCGTGGCGAAACAGCGCCTTGCCGTAGAGGATCCTGAGAATCGGGTGTCAACTTCGCCGGGAGTTGGGACTATCTAGAAAAGTAGGCGTATATAGTCAGCCGATCAACGAGCACCGCGGCCTGGAGGACGACATGGCCATCCCAGACCTCACGCCGCACCCTGTCGCGGCGAAGTACGCCGTCCTTGTGGATGTTGGATATCTCTATGCCGCCGCAGGGGAAGTACTGCTCGGCGCCAAGGAGCGCAAGGAATACCGGGTTGGCGCCGATGAGCTCATCCAATCGCTACAGAAGCATGCAGAACAACGCATTTCCGGCGAGCTGCTGCGGATCTATTGGTATGACGCAGCTCGTGACCGCGTGCCCACCGTGGACCAGCGAGTCATCGCCCAGCTCCCCTGGGTGAAAGTCCGGCTTGGCAACCTCAACGCGCGTGGCCAGCAGAAGGGTGTGGACGCCCAGATCAGGAGTGATCTCGAGGCGCTGGCCAGGCACCACGCGGTGACCGACACGATTCTGCTGGCGGGCGATGAGGACATGGTGCCCGCCGTGGAGGCGGCACAGGCCTACGGCGTGCGGATCCACCTGTGGGGCGTCGAACCGCCCTACGGCACCAACCAGGCCGAGCGCCTGGTGTGGGAGTCCGACACCGTGGAGGTTCTTTCCGCCGAGTTCCTGAGGCCGTTTTTCAGTCGTGCCCCGCAGCCGGTGACGGTCGTGCCGCCGGTGACGGCGCCTTCGCCCGCTCAGGTGTTCGCAGGACGCACCGCCGTGCCGAAGCCGCACGTCAAGCCTGGCCAGGTGGCCAAGCTCGGCCCCTCGCGCCCCCGGGTCGAGGACGTCGGCGAGCACGTGGCGCAGAAATGGATACTCACCCGCGGCCGCGACAACATCAGGGACCTGCTGCCCGGCCCGATCCTGCCCACGGTCATCGACACCGAGCTGCTGATCGAGGCGGAGAAGGAGCTCGGCCACTCGCTGCGGCCCTACCCCGAGGCGAGGGTCTGGCTGCGCGACGGGTTCTGGGCGCGCGTCTACCGTGAGTTCGACCTGGGGGTGGGGGTCTCCTCCAAGTAAGGGGTGGCGAACTCCTTCGCGAAGCGGTCCTCGCCGAGCGCCGCCACCACGGCGGCGGTGATCCTGTCGACGTCGCCACGTTCGGCGGGCGGCAGCGGCGCGCCCAGCGACCGCCTGATCCCGTCGGCCGCGCCCAGCAGGCGGGCCGCCTCGACGGCGCGGCCCGCCGCGGCGTGCGCTCCGGCCAGCCCCTCGTAGGCGAGCGCGACCGCCCGGGGGCCTCCCGACTCGCGCGCCTCCTCCAGGCCCTCGAGGTGCAGCGCGAGCGCGGCCTCGGCGTCGCCGCGCAGCTCGGCCACGAAGCCGAGCTCGGCCAGGATCAGGGCCGAGGCGATGGCCGCGCTCATCTGGCGGTCCCACTCCAGCCAGGTGCGCAGGAGCGCCTCAGCGGCGTCCAGCCTGCCCTGGCGGCGGGCGCTGAGAGCCAGGCCGAGTGAGGCGTACTCCTCGCCGATCGTGTAGCCCTGCTCGCGGGCCAGTCGCGCGGCCTTGCCGTGCAGCTCGTCGGCCTGGGCGAAGTCGCCTTCGAGCAGCGCGATCCTGCCCAGCTCCGACAGCTTGTCGGCCACCTCGCTGTGCAGGCCCAGCTCCTCGGCCATGCGCAGGCCCTCGCGGTGCAGCCTGGCCGCGCTCTCGTAGTCGCCGACGATCTCGGCGTGCGCGCCGAGGCCGAGCGTGGCGTGCAGCTGACCCCACCGGTCGCCCAGCGTGGTGAACAGCGCCATGCTCTGCGCGCCGTACTCGTGGAGGGCAGCGAGGTCGCCGCGCAGCAGCGCCTGCCTGGAGCGGGTGCTCAGCGCGGCGGCGGTGCCCCACTCGTCGCCCAGGGCGCGAAACAGCTCCAGGACGCGTTCGGCCTGCTCCTCGCCGGCCTGCGCGTCGCCGATGCCGAGCCTGACCAGCGAGAGGAACCACTCCGCCCTGGCCCGGCCCGCGAGCCCGTCGAGGTCGGCGGGCCTGGTGGCGGGCTCGGCGTGGTCGAGCACCTCGCCCATGCGCAGGGCGAAGGCGGCCAGCCAGGTCGCGGCCGTGCCCGCGTCGTCCTGGTGGCCGCCTGCCTCGAGGGCGGCGACGAGCGCTCTGCGGCCCTCGCCGAGGCGTCCGCGCAGCACCCAGTACCAGGCCAGCGCGTTGACCAGACGCAGCGCGCCGCCGTGCCTGAGCGCCACACCGAGGGCGGCGCGCAGGTTGGCGCTCTCGGCGTCCAGCCTGGCCAGCCACTCGCGCTGCTCGGGCCCCCGCAGGCGCGGCTCGGCCGAGACGGCCAGCTCGGTGTAGTGGCGCAGGTGCCGCCGCTCGACCTCCTCCAGCTCACCGGCCTCCGCCAGGCGCTCACGGCAGTAGGCGGCGACCGACTCGAGCAGCTGGTAGCGAGGCTCGCCCCCGGTCGAGACCGTCACCAGGGAGTGGTCGACCAGGCCCGCCATCAGGTCCATGACGTCGAGCCCCTCGTCGCCGCAGACCGCCTCCGCCGCGCGCAGCGTGCACCCGCCCGCGTGGACGGCGAGCCTGCGCAGCACCGCGCGCTCGTCGTCGCCGAGCAGCTCCCAGCTCCAGTCGATGACCGCGCGCAGCGTGCGCTGCCTGGCGGGCGCGTCGCTCGCTCCGGCGGCGAGCACCCTGAACCCGTCGAGCGTGCCCTGCGACGAGCCGTCCTCGGGCGGGCGCGGAGCGTCCTGGTGAAGGGCGCCGAGGCGCGCGGCGAGCTCGTTGACGCCGAGCGCGCGGACCCTGGTGGCGGCCAGCTCCAGCGCCAGCGGGATGCCGTCGAGGCGCGCGCAGATCGCCGCGACCGTCGCCTCGTTGCCCGCGTCGACGGCGAAGCCCGGCGCGCGCGCCGTGGCCCGCGCCTCGAACAGCCGCAGCGCGCTCGGCGACGCCAGCGGGGGCACCTGCCACAGCCGCTCGCCCGCGACCCCGAGCGGCCGCCTGCTCGTCGCCATGATCCGCAGCTCGGGCACGGCCCGCAGCAGCGCGCCCGCCAGCTCGGCCACGGGGGCGAGCACGTGCTCGCAGTTGTCGAGGACGAGCAGCGCCCGCTTGCCGCGCATCGTCTCGGCCAGGCTGAGCGCGCCGCTCTCGTCGCGGATGCCCAGCACGGCCGCCACGGCCTCCGTGACCTCCTCCGCCGAGCACTCGGAGTCGCCGAGATGGGAGGGCAGAGCGCCCAGCTCCACCAGCCAGGCGCCGTCGGGGAAGGAGGGGGCCAGCCGCCTGGCCGCCTCCAGCGCGAGGCTGGTCTTGCCCACCCCTCCAGGCCCCGTGAGCGTGACCAGGCGGCCCGCGTCGAGCAGCGCGGTCACCTCGCCGATCGCCTCCGCGCGGCCGATCAGCTCGCCCATCGGGGCGGGCAGGTTGCCGGGGGGAGAACCCGCGGGGGCCGCATCCAGCGAGGGATCCTGCCTCAGCATCGCCTCGTGGAGCGCGACCAGCTCCCTGCCTGGATCGACGCCCAGCTCGTCGGCCAGGCGCTCGCGCAGGTCGCGGAAGCCGTCCAGGGCCTCGTTCTGGCGTCCTGACCGGTAGAGGGCCAGCAGGTGGGCGGCGCGCAGGCCCTCGCGCAGAGGGTGCCTGGCCACCAGGTCGCCGAGCTCGCCCGCCAGCACGGCGTGCTCGCCGAGCTCCAGCCTCGCCTCCGCCTGCTCCTCCATCGCCGTCAGGCGCAGTTCGTCCAGGCGCGCGATCTCGGCCGCGGCGAACTCCTCGTCGGCGAACTCGATCAGCGCGGGGCCCCGCCACAGGGCGAGCGCGTCGCCCAGCAGGTCGGCGCGGGCGCGGGGGGTGCCCGCCGTACGGGCGGCCGCGATGAGCGCCTGGAAGCGGCCGACGTCGAGCGCGTCGGGCGGGACATCCAGCACGTAGCCGGGAGCGCGGGAGACCACCAGCCGCCGCGCGCCCTCCTCGGCGTCCTCCAGCGCCCTGCGCAGCTGCGACACCCTCGTCTGGAGCGAGGCGGCGGGGTTCGTGGGCAGGCTGCCGCCCCACAGGTGGTCGATCAGCCTGTCGGCCGGCACCACCTGCCCTGCCTGCACGATCAGCTCCGCCAGCAGCCCCCGCACCTTGACCTCGGGGATCCGTACAGGCCTGCCCTCTGACGTCCATACGGCCAGCGGACCGAGCACCCCGAATCGCATGGCGCAAACAGTATCCAAAGCAGATCCGAAGGGTTTCTGGAGTCCCGCCCTGCACGGTGTGGACATGCGACTCGCGTTCATCATCGGCGGCGGCGCCGACGGCCTGGCTGTGGCCGAATGGCTGTCCTACCTCGCCTGCCCCCGCGGCTTCGAGGTCGACCTGCTCGATCTCCAGGCCGCGGGGCTGCCCGAGGTGTGCTCGCACGAGGTGCCGACTCCGCCGGCCGTCCAGGACCTGGTGCCCTGGCTGGCGGCGGCGGACGCCTTCGTGGTGGTGATCCCCGAGTGCTTCCCCATGTCGCTCGTCGACTGGTGCGCTCCGCAGTGGCGGGCCAGGCCAGCGGCCTTCGCCGGCAGGCAGGACGCCACGGAGGCCGCCGGCCCACTGCGGCCCTTCTTCGCGACGACCGTCGCGGAGGTCATCAGGTACGGCCGGCCCCGCTCGGCCGACCGCGTGCTGTCCCTATTGAGAAGAGAGAACTGATCATGACTGTGCACCCCCGCGCGGGAGCCAGGGAGTGGCTCGGCCTGACCGTCCTGCTCCTGCCCACCGTCCTGTTGTTCCTGGCGATGACCGTGCTGTTCCTCGCCACCCCGCACATAGCCGCCGACCTGCAACCGAGCGGCGCCCAGCTGCTGTGGATCAATGACATCTACGGGTTCATGATGGCCGGTCTGCTGGTGGCCATGGGCACCGTCGGCGACAGGATCGGGCGGCGCAAGGTGCTGCTGTTCGGCGCCGCCGCCTTCGGCGTCGCCTCAGTGGCCGCGGCGTTCGCGCCCGGCGCCGACCTGTTGATCGTCGCCCGAGCGGTGATGGGTGTGGGCGCGGCCGCGGTCATGCCGTCCACGCTGTCGTTGATCAGCAACATGTTCCGCGACGACCGTCAGCGAGCCAGCGCGATCGGCATGTGGGCGGCCTCCATCTCGGTCGGCGTGGCCGTGGGCCCGCTGGTCGGCGGCCTGCTGCTGGAGACGTTCTGGTGGGGCGCCGCGCTCCTCGCAGGCGTGCCCGTCATGGCGCTCGTGCTGGTCGCGGCGCCCGCGCTGGTTCCCGAGTACCGGGCGCCCAAGGCGGGAGGCGCCGACGTGCTGAGCGTGCTGCTGTCCATGGCGACGCTGCTGCCCGTCGTCTACGGCGTCAAGGAGCTGGCCAAGAGCGGCCTGTCGGTGGTCGCCGTGGGAGCGATCGTCGCCGGTCTGGTGCTCGGCACCCTGTTCGTCCGCCGCCAGCTGCGACTGGAGCACCCGCTGCTGGACGTGAGACTGTTCGCCAACCGCACCTTCAGCGGCGCTCTCGGCGTCTTCCTGCTCTCGGCGATCGCGCTGGGGGGCGTCTACCTGCTGTTCACGCAGTACCTCCAGCTCGTGGCAGGTCTGTCGCCGCTGGAGTCGGGGCTGTGGATCCTGCCCGCCGCGCTCATGCTCGTCGCGGTCTCCACGTTCTCGCCGGCTCTGGCCCGCAGGGTGCGGCCCGCCTATGTGGTGGCGGCGGGAACGGCGCTGTCGGTGGCGGGCTACGTGGTGCTGACCCAGGTCGGCAGCGTGTCGGGGCTGCCGCTGCTGCTGACCGGCTTCTACATCCTCTACCCGGGCATCGCCCCGACGATGGCGCTGACCACGAACCTGGTGATCGCCTCCGCGCCGCAGGAGAAGGCCGGCGCCGCGTCCGCGGTGAACACCACGGCCAGCGACCTGGGCGTCTCGCTCGGCATCGCCCTGCTCGGCACGATCGGGACCGTCGTCTACAGGGGCGCCATGCCCACCGGCTCGGCGGACACGCTCGCGGGAGAGCTCGCGCTCGCCGAGGGCCTGCCCGCGGCGCAGGCCGAGGTCGTGATCGCGGCGGCGCGGTCGGCCTTCACCGACGGGCTGAACGTGGCGGCGGGCGTGGCGGCGGTGCTGGCGGCGGTGGCGGCGCTGGTGGCCGTGACGCTGCTGCGGCGCGTGCCGCCGTCGGGAACTCCCGCTCCGTCGGCTCCTGAGAGGGAGGAGGCGCTGAGCGCCGCATGAGACCACCCCGGCCGGAGCCGGAGGACACGGCTGCGCACCCCGCGCGCCGGGCTCCGGCCGGGGTCTTTTCACCTCGCTCCCCACGGAATCCCCTTCCTCCCCGAGACCCCAGCCGAAGCCGTCGGCCGGGGTCTTTCGGCGTGACCCGTCCGGACGGCACCCCCTCACACCCCAGGACACCCCGGCTGAAGCCGACAGCTGAAGTTGCCTGGCGGTAGGAGGCCCGTAGATCCCGAGAGGGCGCGACCGACATCGGGGCTCTCGGAGGGTGCGGATCAGGTGGGGTTGAGGAGGGATTCGGCGATGGCGGTGCGGGCGTACAGGACGTAGCGCCCCGTCCTGTGGGCGCTGCACAGGCCCGCCTTCCTGAGCGCCGTCAGGTGCTGGTTGGCCCCGGGCTCCGACAGCCCCGCGCGCAGCGCGAGGTCCTTGGTGGAGGCCGGCTGGTCGAGCTCGGCCAGCAACCGGGCGCGGGTCGCGCCGAGCACTGCGGCCAGCGCCTCGGGCGGGTCCTTGCGCTCGCGCTCCCACAGGGTGGCGATGCCGCGCGGCGGGTAGCGGAGCGTGGGCTGGAAGGGCGGCACCGTGATCGAGAAGATCCGCGGCCAGGCGAAGACCGACGGCACCAGGAGCAGGCCCCTGCCGTCCAGCGGGCGCACGCCGTCGCAGAAGCGATGGGCCAGGCGCAGCCGCTCGCCCTGCCAGCTGACGTTGGCGTCGAGGTCGGCGAGCATCCGGTGCACGCCGCCCTCGGCCAGCATGCGGGCCCGGTAGAGCAGGTCGCCCTCCATGAGCGTGCGGATGCGCGGCCAGTACGGCTCGATCGCGACCGCCCAGTACGCCCTGATCTGCGCGGCCAGCCGTTCGAGCCCCGCCGAGGGATCGTCGTAGAGCGCGCGCAACCCCGGCGTACGGGCGCCGCCCCACGCGTCGAGCTCGGCGCGCACGTCGGCGGCGCGGGAGAGCATGCCCGACAGCTCCAGCTCCAGGTCGGGCAGCGACGTGGTCGGCGGAGGGGCGATGAAGCAGACCAGCGAGATCGTCGGCATCGGGACCAGGTCGGACAGCAGCCGCCAATCGACCCCCTCCAGCCGCCCGCGCACCTGCTCGGCCCACGGCCGGTTGACGCCCGCGGGCTCCTTGATCACCCGGACGCTGGCCACGACCTCCCACAACGGGGAGATCGCGAAGCGCGTGTTGGCGATGTCCTGGACGGTGAAGGTCAGTTCGATTAGCTCTCTCCTTAATCCATCGCCATTATGACGCGGCGACGGCATCTTTCCAGGCATGGACCCTGACTTCAGGCGGCTGTACGTCGCCGCGTTCGGCAGCCAGTTCGGCACGCAGCTGTCCCATGTGGCGCTCCCCCTGCTCGCGGTCACCGCGCTGAACGCGGGCCCTGGAGAGGTGGGCCTGCTCAGCTCGCTGGCGACGCTGACCGTGCTGCTGGTGGGACTGCCCGCCGGGGTCTGGGTCGACAGGGTGCGGCGGCGTCCCGTCATGGTCGCGATGGACGTACTGCGGGCGCTGGCGATGGTGTCGGTGACGGCGGCCTGGTGGCTGGACGCGCTGACGATGCCGCAGCTGTACCTGGTCGCGATCGTCTCGGGCGCCGGCACGCTCTTCTTCGACGTGGCCTCGCACAGCCTGGTCCCCTCGCTGGTGGGCAGGGATCGGCTGACCGCGGCCAACTCCCTGCTCGTCGGGACGACCTCGGCGATGTACGTGTCGGGCCGCAGCGTGTCGGGCGTGCTGACCCAGGTGTTCGGCGCGCCGCTGGTGCTGCTGCTCGACGCCGTCACGTACGCGTGGTCGGCGCTGTGGCTGCGCGGGATCCGGGCGGTCGAGAGCCCGCCTGCCGTACGGGAGCCGATCGGACGGCAGCTGCGCGAAGGGCTGCGGTTCCTGTTCGGCAACAGGGTGCTGGTGGCCATCGCCGCGCAGGGCGCGATGGCCAACCTCGGCTTCCCGCTGGCCACCGTGCTGCTGCCGGTGCTGCTGGTGCGGGAGCTGGCCTTCCCCGAGTGGGTGTTCGGCGCCTACCTGGCCGCGAGCGGGGTGGGGGCGCTGGTGGGTTCGGCCTGCGCGCACCTGATGGCCAGGTGGCTGGGCCAGGGCGGCGCTGTGTGGCTGCTCAGTCTGGCGACGGCGCCCTTCGGGCTGCTGGTGCCGCTGCTCGACCACGGGATCTGGATCTGGCTGTCGGCGGCGGGCTTCTTCGTCGTATCCGTGCGCACGGGCGTGAACAACGTGCTGCTGGTCAGCTTCAGGCAGCAGCTCACACCCGACACCATGCTGGGCAGGATGACCTCGATCATGCAGGTGATCCTCATGGGGGCGGTGGGCATGGGCGGCCTGCTCGCGGCGGGCGTCGGTGAGCTCTGGGGGGTGCGCGCGACGCTGTGGGCGGGCGGGATCGTGATCGCCATGTCGTGGCTGCCCCTGGCCACGGTGAGGTCCGAAATCCGCCAGTTGGGACTTCCCGCCAGGCGATAGCGTCATGGCATGGAAACGTTGGACTTCGACGCCTGCTACCGCGCGGTGTCCGCGCGCGACGCCAGGTTCGACGGGCGCTTCTACACGGCGGTGAAGACGACGCGCATCTACTGCAGGCCGATCTGTCCCGCCCGCACTCCCTCCTCACGCAACGTGCGCTTCTACCGGCACGCCGCCTCCGCCGAGGCGGCGGGGTTCAGGCCGTGCAAGCGCTGCCGTCCCGAGCTGTCGCCCGGCGACCCCGGCTGGGACGTCAGGGGCGACCTGGTGGGCAGGGCGCTGCGGCTGATCGACGACGGCGCCGCCGACGAGCGCGGCGTGGCGGGGCTGGCGGCCAGGCTGCACATCACCGAGCGCCACCTGCACAGGCTGTTCGTCGCCGAACTCGGCGTCGGGCCGCTGGCGGTGGCCAGGACCAAGCGGCTGCTGCTGGCCAAGCAGCTGCTGACCGAGACGGCGCTGCCGGTGACCGACGTGGCGTTCGCCGCGGGGTTCGGCAGCGTGCGGCAGTTCAACGCGGCCATGCAGGCGACCTACGGCTTCACGCCCTCGGAGATGCGCGCCACCGCGCACCGCCCGGGGGTCCCGGCCGCGCTCAGGCTCAGGCTGAACTGGCGGGAGCCGTACGACGTGGAGGGGCTGTTCGCCTTCCTCGCCGCCCGCGCGATCCCCGGCCTGGAGAGTGTGGACGGCGGGTCGTACGTGCGGGTGATCCCCGGCGGGACGATCACGCTGACGCCCGGCCGCGGGCACGTCGTGCTGGAGGCCTCCCTCGACGACACCCGCCAGCTGGCCAGGGTCGTGGCGCGCTGCCGCAGGCTGCTGGACCTCGACGCCGACCCTGCCGCCATCAGCGAGGCACTGGGTTCGACGTCACTGGCGCCGCTGGTGGCCGCGCGTCCGGGGCTGCGCGTGCCCGGCGCCTTCGACGGCTTCGAGCTGGCCGTGCGCGCGATCGTCGGCCAGCAGATCTCGGTCGCGGGCGCCAGGACGCTCCTCGGCAGGATCGTGGCCAGGGCGGGCAGGTTCCCCACCGCCGAGGAGATGGCGGAGATGGACCTGTCGGCGCTCGGTCTGACCACCAGGCGGGTGGCGACGCTGCGGGACCTGGCGGGCCGCGTCGCCTCGGGTGAGATCGACCTCGACGGCGGGCAGGACCCCGCCGACGCGGTCGCCGCCCTGCTCAGGGTGCCCGGCATCGGCCCGTGGACCGCCGGATACATCTCGCTGCGCGCGCTGCGCGATCCCGACGCCTGGCCGTCAGGCGACCTCGTCCTGGTCAAACGCATGGACGCGCTCGGCATCCCTCAGGACCACCTCGAGCGGTGGCGCCCATGGCGCGCCTACGCCGCCCTTCACCTCTGGAGCTCCTCGTGATCGACGCTCAGATCCTCCCGACCCCGATCGGCCCGCTGTCCCTGCTCGCCCGCGAGGGCGTGATCGTGGCCGCGGGCTTCACCCCCGACCCCTCCCAGATGTTCGTACGGCTCTCGCCCCAGCTGCAGGCCCTCGGCCTCGACGTCGTGGAGGATCTCGGCGCCCCCGCCGAGGCCGTCCGCGCCTACCTGGCCGGCGACCTCGACGCCCTCGACGAGGTGCCGGTCGAGCAGCCAGGCTCCCCCACCCGCAGGCGGTTGCACCAGGCACTGCGCGAGGTCAAGGCCGGGACCACGGTGTCGTACGCGGAGCTGGCCGAGCGGGCGGGGATGCCGAGGACCGCGGCCAGGGCGGCAGGGTCGGCCTGCGCGCAGAACCTGATCGCGCCGTTCGTGCCCTGCCACCGGGTGCTGCCGAGCACCGGCGGATTCGGCGGCTACTACTACGGGGTTCCCGTCAAGGAGTGGCTGCTCGAGCACGAAGCGTCCTGACGGTTACCAGTCGCCGCCCTCGTCGTCGCCCTCGAAGATGTCCTCGACGACCTCGCCGAGGACCAGCCCTCCGACGACGCCGGCCCGCGCCCGCGGCGACGGCGGCTCCCATGCCGGAGCCGCCGTGGTGCCCTCGGTGGTCGTCATGGCCGTAGTGACCGTGGGACGGCGCGGCGTGGCCGACGCCGGAGGTGAGCCGGCCCAGCCAGCGGTCGATCTCGGTGACCCAGTCGGTGCGCAGGGCCTCCTCGTGGGTGACGTGGAAGCGGCCGATGGCGTCCCCCGAGCGGCCTCCCGCCTCCAGGACGATCTCCAGGCCGCCCTGGTCGGCGACGAAGGTGAGCTCGACCTCGCCGCCCCGCCCGTAGAACTCGATCTCCTGGTAGAACGGCAGATCCTGGCGTACGCCGTGGATCCTGCCCACCTCCAGATCGGCCGACTTGAACTGGAGCCCGAGCTGCGGGAAGGCCTCGAGGACGCGAAGCTGCGAGGGCAGTGGCTCGACCGAGACGGGGTCGAGGTCGCCCTTGTCGACGGCCTTGGCGATGGCCAGCTCGGTGCGCACGCCCACGGCCATGCCGGTCAGCCACTGGCCGCCGATCTCGCTGACCGGGGTCTCCCACGGCACGCCGAAGCTGAAGGCGACGACCTTGTCCTCGCCCTTGCGCAGGGAGAAGGGGCCGCTGACCTGCACGCGGAAGAACTCGCCCAGCCCGCCGCTCTCTCCCTCCGAGTGCTCGATCTCGACCCTGGCGACCAGGCCGAGCGTGATGTGCTCGATGTCGGCGTCGAAGTCGCCGCCCTTGAGCCGCACCTCACCGGCCAGCGAACCTCCGGGCTGGATCCGCGGGGTGGCGAGGACGGTGTCCACGGTGGGCGCGCCCACACCCAAGGCACCCAGCATCCGCTTGAAGACCACGGCTTGTTCTCCCTGTCGAGTCGATTGAGTCAGCCTCCCGGCTGAACGATCAATGCTAGGGGCGTGTTCCTGACCTGGAGAGAAAACCGCCACCCCGGATCGCGACGTAGGCTGGCGCACGGACCTGGGGGCTGGCCATGGACCTCCCGGCGACCTCGGGCGCTGAAACGGAGACACTCGTTGACCATCTATCCGGCCAGGTCGCTGGTCATCCTCACCGGGCTGCCGGGAGCGGGCAAGACGACCCTGCTGCGCCGCCTGTACGACCTGGACGGCACCGAGAGCGCGCCGGTCACCGTGGGCGCGGTGACGGTGATCGACTCGCAGCAGTCACGCAGCCGGTGGGCGGGCAGGCCGCGGTGGGCGCCGAAACCGGTGCGCACGGGCCTGGTGTTCGCCACCCACATGTGGCGCATCAGGAGCGGGGTGCGCGCGGGCGGCCCGGTGATCGCGCACAACCGCGGGTGCGGGCCTTTCGTGCTGCGCGCGTTCGCGTGGCTGGCCCGCCGTCACGGCGCGCAGCTGCACCTGCTGCTGCTGGACGCGCCGCCCGAGGTCGCCCTCGCCGGGCAGTACGCCAGGGGCAGGGTCGCCGCGCCGACCACCTTCACCCGCCACCAGCGTCACTGGCGCGCGCTGCTCGAACGGGTGCGGGCGGGTGACCCGACGCCCGCCGCCAGCGCCCGCGTGCTGGAGCGCGAGGACGCCGACCGGCTGGAGGTCATCCTCTTCGGCGATCACCGCGGGCTGGCCGTCCCCGGCGGCTGACGACCGCCGGCCGCGGTCAGCGCGTCGGGCTCCTCCTCGCGAAGCAGCAGCAGGTCGAGCTTGGCGTGGAGAGCGGCCAGGTCCTGCTTGACGGCCTTGAGCTCGGCCTGGGTCTGGGTCTCCGCGGGCGAGGGTTCCGAGTCGTTCATGGCGTTGACCACGACGGCGATGAAGAGGTTCAGCGCGACGAAGGTCGACATCAGGATGTAGGCGATGAAGAAGAGCCAGGCCCACGGCTTCTCGCTCATCACCTCCTGCGCCACGTTGCCCCAGTCGTCGCCCGTCATGATCTGGAACAGCGTGAACAGCGAGCGGGGCAGCTCGTCGAAGCGCTCGGGCACGATCTCGCCGAAGAGCTTGGTGGCGATCACCGCGGCGATGTAGATCATGAGCACCAGCAGGCCGATGATGGAGGCCATCCCCGGCACCGCGGCGAGCAGCGCGTTGACGACACGCCGCATGCTCGGCACCGCCGACACCAGGCGCAGCGCCCGCAGGATGCGCAGCGCCCGCAGCACCGAGGTGGGGCCCGAGGCCGGCACCAGGGCGATCGCCACGATGACGGCGTCGAACCAGTTCCACGGATCCTTGAAGAACGCCCCTCGGTAGGCGTAGAGGCGGGCGGCGATCTCGACGGTGAAGACCGTGAGCGCGATCCTGTCGACCGCGTGTAAGAACCCGCCCATCCGCTCCATCAGGTAGGAACTGGTCTCGCATCCGATGGTGACGGCGTTGACCACGATGACGAAGATGATCACCCGCTGGACGAGCCGGGTCTCGATGATCGAACGAACGCGCTCTTGCCGCGACAAGCGAACCGCTCCCGAGTGATGAGAGGAGACCGAACGATGATCATCGTAGCGATCGGGAGGATTCGGTCAGGCTCGGGCGCCCCAGGTGTTCAGTGCGACGTAGGCCGCGCGCCACTCCTCGTGGTAGGCCTTCCGGATGTGCTCGGGCATGCGGCCGAGGATGAATGAGACCCGCTCCTCGCTCGCCTCGTCCAGCACCCACGGCAGGTAGCGCTGCGCGTCCGCGCCGATGCGTTTGCCGTGCTCCTGGCCGAAGCGCTGCCACTCCTCCTCGGTGACGCTCAGGTCGATGACCGCGAGCGCCTCACGCTCCTCGTGGCTCAGGTGCCCGCCCAGGACGGTGGCCAGGCTGTCGGCCAGGCCGCCGAGCCGTTCGTGGCCGGTGTCCGGGTCGGCCAGCGCCTCGTCGAAGGAGGCGAGCAGCGGGTCGATGAGGGCGTGCTCGGCTTCCATGGCCGCCAGCAGCGCCAGTTCGTCAGGCCGTCCCGCGAGGGTCCGCTCCATCACCGGCCACAGCATGTCGTCCTCGGTGGTGTGGTGCACCCGCAGGTACCCCTTGAACAGCTCCCAGCCCAGCGCCGCGCCGAGCAGGCGCCTCGGGTCGTCGTCGAGGCGGGCGGTGAGCTTGGCCACGCGCTCCACGTCACGCCTGAGCGCGTCGTGCACCGCGAACATCATCGTCATGTCGAGTCGGTAGGTCATGAGCCGACCATAAATCTCACCTTTCCAACTGTCAATCTTCCAACTATCAACATGCTGATACGATCGAGCCGTGAACCTGTCCGACCTCGTCCAGCTCTCGCTCGGCAACCTCATGCGCCAGGCGTTCACGCTGTTCACGGGCGACTCCCGCTCGCGTGACTTCGTCGCGCTCGACGTCCTCGCCGACCAGGACGGGCTCTCGCAGCAGGACCTGTCCGAGCGGCTCGGCCTCAACAGGACGCTCATGGTGCGGCTCATCGACAGGCTCGAGGAGGCCGGCCACGTCACGAGAGCCCGCAACCCCCTCAACCGCCGCTCCTACGTGCTGAGCCTGACCGACAGCGGCCGCAGGGCGCTCGGCGAGATGCGCGAGGCGGCCTCGGCCCACGACGCCCAGGTCACCGCCGTGCTGACACCGGCCGAACGGCGAAGGCTCAACGAGCTGCTCGGCACGCTCCTGCCCGAGCCCTCACCGCTCCAGAGCACCGAGCACCTCGTCGCGCAGGCGCACTACCGGCTGCGCAGGCTCGGCGACGCGCAGCTGGCCGGCACGGGACTGCGCACCCGGCACTTCGGCCCGCTGGCGGGGCTCGACGCACTGGCGCCCTGCCCGCAGCAGCAGCTGGCCCAGTACCTCAGGATCACCGAGCCGGCCGCGGCCGAGGTGGTCGAGGAGCTGGTCCAGGCCGGTCTCGTGGTCAGGGGGAGGGACCCGCACGACCGCCGCCGCTACGCCCTGGAGCTCACCGACCTCGGCAGGCAGCGCCTGGAGGAGGCCCGTGACGCACAGATCACCATCCACGCTCAGATCCGCGACCTGCTCGGCGGCCCCGAGCCCGAACAGGAGCTGCGCGAGCTGCTGAGGAAGCTCGTCGGGTGAGCGTCACGGCCGCCTGACCGTGCTCTGCACCTCTCCCACCGGCACGTCACGGGTGGCGCCCACCTCCACGGGGTCGTAGGCGAACGGCACGACGTCGTCCTCCACCTCGACGGGCCAGACGGTGGTGACCGTCAGCACGTACACCTCGCGCGGCTGGTCGATCGAGGCGCGCAGGTACCGCACGCCGCAGGTGAACTCCCCGCCCCGCTGGTACGGCCGGCCCGACGCCCCGCACTCCTCACGCACCTCGGCCCTGTCGGACGACGTGCCCGCGTCGATCTTGATGTCCTCCAGCGACGCGGTGACGGTCGCGCTCATGATGCCGGGGATGGAGGCGGTGACCGAGCGGGTGGTCTCCCCCACACCCTCGAGCCACACCCAGGTCGGCAAGTTGACGTAGCTCTTGACGTCGGGGTTCAGTTTCACCTTCGGCTCGGGCACGGTCAGCGCGGCGCGGGCGATCTCCACCAGCTCGGCCAGCGTGATGCCGGCCGGCGGCGTCGTGCCCGGCGGCACCCACACGAACTGGTCGAGCCCGCCCCAACAGGCCCTGCCTCTCGCGTCGGCCTCGTTGTAGGCGGGCGTCCACCAGCGGCCCGGCTTGCCGATCTTGTCCTTGAACTGCTTGAGGAAGGCCTGGAACTGCTCCTCCGTGCCGTTGGGGTTCATCCTGAACCAGTAGGCCCTGACCTCCTCCTGGGTCCTGAGCATCTGGGAGGCGTCGGGGCCAGGCTCGTACCAGCAGGGGCGTTTGAGCTGGTAGCCGTCCGCCTTGCCGCCCTTGGCGCCGTTGCCGGTGATCACGATCTTGGAGTTCTCGAGGCGGACGCCCGCCGTACGGCCGTCCTGGAAGCCGTCGCCGCGCGGGCCTCCTGGATCGAGCAGCAGCAGACCCGCGGCGGCGACCGAGAACAGGCGGTTCATCTGGAGCACCCTTCCTTGCCGTGCCTGAAGTCCCTGACGCGCCACACCCCGTCGTCGCCCCTGCTCAGGACCATGGCCTGCAGGTAGGCCGCGCGGGTCCACGCGGGCTGGTCCGGTACGGCGACGCCGCCCCTGCCCGACAGCAGGCGCATGCGGGTCTCGTCCACACAGGCGTTGACCTCGGCGCCGCCGTCCATGATCGCCGTGACGTTCATCGCGAAGACCCTCGCGGTGCCGCGCACCGACCTGTCCTCGAAGCTGAGCACCCAGTCCGTCGCCTCGCGCCCGCCGGGGTCGTCCACCCTCGACAGGTAGGACTCGTCGCCGGTGACGACGGCCCGCCACATGCCCGCGTAGACGTCGGTGAACGCCTTCAGCAGCTCGGCGTGACGCGGATCGGTGACCACGGGCCTTTCCACCAGCACCTTCGTCTTCGGGCCCACCACGATGGACTCCGTCGCGGCAGGGCCGGCGACCGCCGTCGGAACGGCCTTCGCCTGGCCGGGGGTGAAGGGCCGATCGGCGCCGGCGGTCGTGCAACCCGCCCCGAGCAGGGCGGCGACCACCGCTGCGATCAGCCCTCGCATGCGGATCACGCTAGGGCTTCCCGTCATTCTCGAGCCATGGAGATGCGGCTTTCGGTATGAGTCACGCTGACGACTCCCTGACCACGTGGATGCGCCACGAAGGCAGCAGCTCGTCGATGAGCGCCTCGGTCTCGGGGGCCATGCCTCCGCCGTAGGGGTGCGAGGAGGACCTGCGCGTCAGGCCCTCGACGACGGCGCGCAGCCGTACCTGGTCGCCGGTGGCGTGGGTGGCGCGCAGCAGGTCGCGCCAGAGGCCCTCGTCGTCGGCGGCCAGCAGCAGCCCCGCCCGTACGGCGGCCACCGCGGCGTCCGCCTCGCCGTGCGCCAGCCTGATCTCGCAGAGCCGGTGGGCGGCGTCGGCAACGGCCGCCGCCACGTCGTACTCCAGCTCGTCGGCGGCCAGCCACGCGTACCTGCCGCGCGGCCTGCCCGCCAGCAGCGGCCCCCTGACCAGGCCGAGCGCCTTCTCCAGCAGGACGGCTCTCGCGCTCTCGTCGCCGTGCGAGCGGCGCACCAGCTCGCGGAAGAGCGTCCAGTCGGTGCGGACCTCCGGGCCGAGCCTGAGCCGTCCTGCCTCGTCGGTGCGCAGGTGCTCCTCTCCCAGCCAGCGCGCGACCCTCGCGATCGTCGCGTCGCGCACCAGCGCCTGCACACCGCGCGGCCACAGCACGCCGCCGAGCACGACGGGGTGGACGCCGCCCTGATGCGTGGCCAGATACACCAGCAGCTCGGTGGCCAGCTCCATGCGCCCCTCCTCCATCGCCTCGGGGCCGACGACCTCGATCGGGCCGAGCAGCCTGATCTCTACGGCGGGCGGGTGGAGCTCCTCCAGGGGCTCGGGCTCGGGCATGGCCTCGCCTTCGTGGCGCTCCGCCGTACCGAACAGGTCGAGCAGGGCCTGGTAGTGGCGGCGGGGCAGCAGCTGCGCGGTCACCTCGAAGCCCAGCTCGGGGATGCGCGCGCGGCCCTCCTCGGTGATCTCCATCGTCCAGGTGGCGTGCGGCACCTCCCCCGTGACCACGAACCCCGCGGTGTCCCTGCGGGCCAGCAGCGCCAGCCTGCGCGCCTCCTCCTGGGTGGGGGCGACGGCGCTGAGCAGGTAGTGGGCCCGGCTCGACTGCCCGTTGACCCGCCCGGTGAGCACGTCCTGGCGAGGCGCGGCGCCCTCCTCCAGCTCCGGCAGGACCTCCGACAGGCTGCCCACGGACCTCACCCGCTCGGGTGCGATGGAGGTCAGCTCCTCGCCGAAGCCGACCAGCGTGACGCGCATCTCGTCGGACCACCTGTTGGTGGCCAGCTCGACGGCCAGCGCGGCCAGGGCGGCGGTGGTGTGCGGGCCGCGGATGTTGATCAGCCCGTGGGCCGCCTCCAGGTCGACGAGGACGCGGCCGCCTCCGTCGGTGCCCAGCGAGACCAGCCCCGGGTACGGCGCGCCGCCCGTCTGCTCCTGCAGGAGCCTGCCCTCGTGCGCGGCCAGCCGCCAGACCTGGCCGCCGTCCTGCGCCTCCCACGGCTCCGGCGCGTCGGGGCTCGGCGGATGGATCCACAGGTCGAGGGTCCTGGGCGACAGGTGGGCGGCGTAGACGGTGGGCGGCACCCTGTTCTGGGCGGCCAGCGCGGAGCCGAGCAAGCGCAGGCCTGTGTCGAGCATGCGGGCCCCGGGGGCGTCGGCGCCGAGACGGAGCGCCACCTCGGCGAGGGCGGCGTCGTCGCGGGGACGGGACAGGCGATGCCCGAAGGCGCGGTGCCAGAGCTGGCGACGCCGCCTGGCTCCGAGGGCGACCAGCAGCCCGGCGGCGGCCAGCGAGGCGCCTCCCAGGTAGTCGACCAGATCCAACCCCGGACTCTGCTCGGCCTGCCGCTCCTCCTCGGCCCGCTCGGCCTGCCGCTCAGCCTCGGCTGCCTCAGCGCGCGTGTCCCCCTGAGCCTGCCGATCTTCCTGGCCCTGTTCGTCCTCGCGCGCGCGCTCCGCCGCTTCCTTGACCGCCGCCGCCTTCTCGACCGCCTCTGCCTCCTCGGCCTTCACGGCCTTCTCGGCCGCCTCCGCCGCCTTCGCCCGCTCGGCCTTCTCGGCCCGCTCTACCTTCTCGGCACGGTCGGCCTCGGCCTTCTCGGCCCGCTCGACCTCGGCCCGCTCTACCTTTTCCGCCCGCTCGGCCTTCTCGGCACGGTCGGCCTCTGCCCGCTCGGCCTTCTTGGCACGGTCGGCCTCGGCCTTCTCGGCACGGTCGGCCGGGTGGGGTCGCTCGGTTGTGGTGGCGCCTGTCTCGCCGTGACCCGACTCCCCCGAGCGCGCCTCACCCTCCGACGCCCTCTCAGGCGGTCCAGGATGCTCCTCGAGCGTCTTCTCCCTGGGCTGTCCCGCCGGGACGATGTGCACGTTGATCGCGTCATCCGGCATGTCGAGCACCCACCCGGGCCTGATCAGGTCGGCCATGCGCAGGCGGGCGCCGTCCGGCTGCTCCTTGTACTGGTTCAACCGGAAGATCTCCGGATATCTCCGCCCATCACCCAGGCACTTCTCCGCGATCTCCCACAGGCTCTCGTGATGCCTGCCATGCGGAGGCTGCACGGTGTAGACCTTCTTCGCCTTGTAGACCGTCGCCTCCTCCACGACGACCGGCGCCGCATGGGCCACGGCGGTCATCGGGGGACGCGCGGGCGGCGCGGACAACCCGGCGATCGGCACGGCCACCGCCCCCGCCGTGAACAGCAGCAACACCGCCGACACCAGCCGGTTGGCCAGCGCCTGGGTCGCTCCTGACAGGGGCACGCGGGCGGGCATCCCCACCCTGCGGATCCCGCCGTACACCTCGACGATCACACACACGAACAGCTGCAGCCAGGCCAGCCAGACCAGCAGCACCATGATCGCCACGACGGTGCTCGTGCCGACGTTGCTGGTCAGAATGTCGATGTCGAGCAGCTCGGGCGAGATCGGCGGTCCCGCCAGCGTCAGCAGCGCGAAGGGCACCCCACCGACGAGCGCCACCAGCACGACGAGCGCTCCCAGACCGGCCAGGATGTCACCGGGCGTACGCCTGGCCGGGATCCGCACCGGCACCGCGCCGGGCCGCCTCCCACCCCGCCCGCTCCCTGCGGTACCGCCCCCGCGCCCCGCCTCTCTCTGCTTGGCCGGACGGGATGACGAAGGCTCTGTGGCGCTCGCGCGGCTCTCCGGCCGGCCGGCGGGAAGGCCGGTGTTCCACGGGGCGGTGCTGTACGGGCGCTGGGACGTGGCCTGGTCTGCCGTACCCGCTGGTCGACGGGCAGGGTCGTCCGCGCGCGCGGGCTCTCGGGTCGGCATCGCCTCTCCCTCCTTCGCATCAAGCGTCGTCACCCGCGGGCCGCCGGGCCAGCGAGTGACGAGATTCGGTCTGGTTCAGCGGGCGTCCGGCGCGGCGGTGGCCTGTCCTTCCATCTCCGCGCCGGGAAAGCCCAGCGCGCCGAGGAAGAAGGCCTTCCAGCTGACCCTGACCCAGACCGTCACCTGGGTCTGCGCGCCGCCGACCTGGCAGTCGGCGGGCTTCACTTCGGTGGGCGAGTAGGCGCGTACGACCTGTTCGGCGCGCGCGCACACCTCCTCCTGGCTCAGCAGGCGGGCGTGTCCGGTCTGGCGCAGGTACTCCACGTCGACGCGGTCCGCGCCCGCCCTGGCCGCCTGCTCGGCGACGTCCGCGGCGCGCAGCCTGGCGTTGATCGCCGCGCCGCCGTCCACGAGCAGGCCCGCGAGCAGGAACACCACGACGGAGAACAGCACCGTGAACACGGACATCGAGCCGCGCTCGTTCACTCCACCCTCCGGAACTGCTCCAGCGGCACGACCGACATGCCGGACATCTGCTTGACCGCGCCGAATCCCAGGAACTCCAGGTTCAGCTCGCAGGTCACCTCCGCCCTGACCTGCCCGCCTTCCTCCCAGACGCTCCCTGCCAGCGAGATCCGCGGCGCGTCGCACTGCCCTTCCAGCGCGGCCTTCGCGCTCGCCTCCGCCGCGCCCTCCGCCCCTTCGAGCGTGCGCTGGACCGAGGCGGCCCTGGCGGCGTCCCTCGCCGCGCCGTTCACCTCGCCCTGCGCCTCGACCAGCCGTCCCGCGCCCACGAGGAACAGCAGGAACAGCAGGAAGATCGGCGCCAGCATCACCGTCTCCACAGCCATCGAGCCTCTGTCGGCGTTCATTGACAGTCGTCGCCTCCGTTGTCGGGACGGAAGCACTCCACCGGGCCTCCCGACGTGGCCGTGATCGTGAAGGTCAGCTCGGGGAGCAGCGGGATCACCTGCACGGCGCTGCCCGTCACCGTCACCCAGCGTTCATCGACCCCTCGGGGTACGGCTGTCGCCGCGGCGCCGTCGAGGATGCGGGGACCGATGGCTTCGGCGACGTCCTCGGCCCTGGAGACGGCCTCGTCCTGCCAGCTCGTCGAGTCGAACGGGGCCGACCTGGCGATCCTCGCGCCCTCCCTGGCGGCGGCGTCGGCCACCTGGCGGCCGTGGAACCACAGCGCCACCTGGACGATCAGCAGCACGACGGCGAGGACGACCGGCATGATCATCGCCAGCTCGACCACCGTGGCCCCTCGCTCCCGCGTCCCGCCACCACCGGCTGCACGCCGGGGGAGGCCGGGCCCCACGGAGGCAGGCTCGGCTCCCTCGCCCACGGATGGAGGACGAGGGCTCCTCTGCACGCCCTCGATGGGACAGAGGTCGCCGGTCAGGGCAGGTCGGGAGAGGGTCACTCGTTGCCGTCTCCCGAGCCGCCGCCCCCGCCGAAGCTGTTCTGGAGGTCGCTCTGCTTCTGCTCCACGAGCGTCTTGATGAGCGTCGCCAGCCCGAGCGCCACCCCTGCGATGATCGCGGTGATGATCACCCATTCGACGGCGGAGGCCCCACGCGTGGGGGCGGTGCGGGCGCGGTGCACGCGGACCCCCAGGTAGGCGGTCAGGTACACGATCCACGGATGGTTCATCACGACCCCAACATCTTCATAGCGGCGGGAAAACTGAGGAAGATCACGAACCCGGCGCACAGCAGGAGCTGGGCGACGAGCATGGACTGGGACCGCTCCCCCGCCCGCCCCTCGATCTCGGCGAGTTCGCGGCGACGCAGGGTGGCGGCGCGGGCGGTCAAGGAGGCGCGCACCTTCGCGCCGTCGTCGGCCACCAGCCCGAGAGCGGCGGACAGGTCGCGCAGCTCGTCGACGTTGATCTCCTCGCCGAGCTGGCCGAGCGCCTGCCACGGGGTGATGCCCACGATCCTGGCCCCGCTGAGCGCGTCGCGGATGCGGGACATCGCCCAGTTCGGCGAGTCGCCGCTGACGGAGACCGCCATCATCAGCGCCTCGGGGACGCCGCGTCCTCCTGCGAGGTTCATCGAGACCAGGTCGAGGAAGGCGCCGACCACGTGGCGGAAGTCGCGCCGCTTGGCCGCCGCGTCGCGCCTGATCTGCAGGTCGGGCAGGACGAAGAACAGCAGCGAGACGGCCAGCGCCGCCCAGAAGGGGATGGTCAGCGAGACGCCCCACTCCATCAGCGCCAGCCACCCCGCGAGCAGGGGGAAGGCGAGCAGCCCCGAGGCGGCCAGCAGCGCCTTGGTGGCGAGGAAGCCCTCGAACGAGCGTCCGACCAGCGCCAGGTCGGCCCTGATCGAGCGGACCTCCCAGCCTCTCGCGGCGTATAGCCTGGCCAGCCGTACGCCGAGGCCGCGGCGGAAGGCGCTGACCTCCTCGTCGGGGAGCACGAGCTGGAGCCTGGGAGCGTCGGTGTCCTCCCTGGCGGCGTCGAGCGCGATGAGACGGGCGACGAGCCCCGGCCTTGCGGGGAAGAGCGCCCTCGTCAGGAGGAACAGTCCGAGCCCGAGCACCCCGCCCGCCAGCACACCCTCAACCATGGGCACCTCCCGTGGGCACGTCGAGACCGAGCAGCCTGGTCGGCTTGTCGAAGCGGGCCAGCCTGCGCATCCACGCGAACCCGGCCCCGAACAGCCCCGCCACCACCACGAGGACGGCCTGCCCCAGCCACGAGCGGTACTCGGCCACGTAGGAGGGGTTGAAGACGACCAGCGCGGCGGCGAAGCCGAGAGCGGTGAGCACGACGATCTGTACCGATCGGCGGGTGGAGCGGCGCTCGGCCTCGACCCTGCGGCGCATGTCGAGCTCTTCGCGGGCCGAGACGGCAAGGGCGCCGAGCACGTCCCGCAGTCCTGGGCCGCGCAGCCTGGAGTTGAGGATCAGCGCCGCGATGACCAGATCCGCCGAAGGGTCGTCGAGCTCGTCGGCGAACATCCGCAGCGCGTCGGGCAGGGCCATGCGCGTGTGCAGGCGGTCGACCATGGCGCGCAGGTGCGGGCGGAGCATGGGCGCCGCCGCCCTGATGGAGGAGGGGATGGCCTGCTCCAGGCCCGCCGCTCCCGCGATGGTGTCGCGCAGGGACTCGGTCCAGGCCGCAAGCCCCTCCAGCCTGACCATGGCCGCCCGCTCGGAGGCGGCTCCGCCCGAAAGCCCTCGCCAGGCGAAGACGAGCAGTGCCGCGCCGGCGGCGACGACGGGCCACTGCGTCACCGCGAGGATCACCGTGGCCAGGACCGCCGCGACGGCCGTACGGGTGGACAGGGTGCGCACGAGGTGGCGGGGGGCGGACTTCGGGCGGGGGCGCAGGCCGTAGAGGGAGAGCACGAGCAGGAAGAGGCCGCCGCCTGCGGCGGCGCCCGACAGCAGGGCCAGCGGGTCGATGCCGGTCATCACCAGGCTCCTGGGGCGTAGCCGTGCGGGGCGAGCTCCTCGAGGCAGGAGACGGGCGCGTGCGGTACGGCGGTGCCGTCGGCGCCCGGCGCGAAGATCTCGCTGGAAAGGACGCGTCCGTCGACCCCGTTCACCTCGCGCACGCTGGAGACGAAGCGCCGAAGGGTGCCGCCTGCCGCGTAGTCGTTGCGCTTCTCGATGAAGACCACGAAGTCGATGGCGCCCGCGATGAGCATGTGGGTGGCGTCGATGGGCAGCCGCTCGGCGGCCTGGAGCGCGTAGGTGGAGATGCGGTTGAAGACCTCCATGCTGGAGTTGGCGTGGATGGTGGACAGCGAGCCGTCGTTGCCCTGGGTCATCGCGTTCAGCATGGTGACGATCTCGTCGCCGAGGACCTCGCCGACGATCACGCGCGACGGGTTCATGCGGAGGGATCGGCGTACCAGCTCGGCCATGGTGATCTCGCCCTGTCCCTCGGAGTTGGGCAGGCGCTGTTCGAAGGCGACGACGTTCGGGTGCAGCTCGGGGAACTGGTCGAGGCCGAGTTCGAGCGCGCGCTCGACGGTGATCAGCCGTTCGTGGGCGGGGATCTCGTTGGCCAGCGCCCGCAGCAGAGTCGTCTTGCCCGCGTTGGTGGACCCGGCGATCATGATGTTCTTGCGGGCGGCGACGGCGGCGGTGAGGAAGCGCCCGACCAGCGGGGTGAGCGTGCCGTTGCCCACGAGGTCGGACAGGAACACCTTGCCGAGCCTGGCCCTGCGGATCGACACGGCCGGCCGTACGGTGACGTCCATGACCGCCGAGAGGCGCGAGCCGTCGGGCAGGCGCAGGTCGAGTTGCGGGTTGGCGGTGTCGAACGGCCTGCTGGACAGGCCCGAGTAGGCGGCCAGGATCTGGATGAGCTCGATCAGCTCCTCGTCGGACTCGGCGACGGGCTCGTGGGTGAGCTCCTGGCCGTCGGCGTAGCTGACGAAGACGCGGTCGCAGCCGTTGATGTCGATGTTCTCGACGTCGCCGTCGTCGAGCAGCGGCTGGAGGCGGCCGACGCCGAAGAGCGCGGCGTGGATCCCCGCCGCGAGCGCCTCCTCCTCTTCGAGCGTGGGCGGGGTACGGCCCGAGCCGATCTCTCCCCTGGCGAACTCCTCGAGCACCTGGGAGATCAGCGCGCGGGCGAACTGCCGCTCGTCCTCGCCCGTCATGGCGGGCAGGCCGTTGGCCTGGTCGAGGCGGCGCTGGTGGGACAGGCGGTCGCCGACCTCCTGGCGGAAGCGCTTGACCAGCGAGTGGTCGATGGTCATGGCACCCTCACCTGGGAGGAGAGCCGTCCTGCGAGCTCGCGGGCCGTACGGATGAGCAGGGATCGGTCGAGCCTGCCGCCCCACTGGCCGCGCAGCAGCTCGGCGCCCTTGGGATCGTGGGCCAGCCCCGCCACGAAGGCGGCCTGTCCTCCCACGATCCTGCGCACCTCGTCGATGGAGGCGCGGTAGGTGCGGGGGTCGGCGATCACGACCACGCCGAGCTGCGGGCCCTTGGGCACGATCGCGAGGCGTTCGCGCAGGTGGGCGACGTGGTCGAGGCTGGCGCGGGTGAACAGCACGAGGAGTTCGGCCTCCGCGATCAGCTCGCCCACCTGGGGGTGGGCGCCGAGCCTGCCGCAGTCGGCCAGCACGTCGGCGCCTGGCAGGCCGGACAGCGCCCTTCCGAGCGGCCCCCACATCCAGGTCAGGCCCGCGGCCTGCTCGCCGTGGGTGAGCCCGGCCAGCACATCGAGCCCTCCGATGATCTTCTGGGTGTGCTCGTGGATCTGGGCGGGCTCCAGCCCGCGCCTGGCGGTGGCGCCCAGGGTGAGCAGCCCTCTGCCGGGGTTCAGCATGCCGCCGTCGGCGGCGGGCAACCGGTAGGCGAGGTCGCCGCCCGCCGGGTCGCACTCGGCCAGCAGGACGGCGCGCGGCCACACCGCGCCGAGCGCGGTCGCCGCGGTGGTGACGCCGGGCGCCCCCTTGTCGGCGGCCAGGACGATCAGCGCCACGTCAGCGCGCTCCCGGCAGCTCGGCCACCGCGATCTCGCCGCCGGAGGCGTAGGCGGCGATCTGCGGCGAGACGGTCGAGTCGACGATGACGGTGATCAGCCCCGCCGAACCCGTCCTGGTCGGCTCGCCCACGATGTGCACCAGGGCGTTGGGCGCCAGCACCCTGCTCTGCGCGCCCGACGAGCGTCCTGGCACGTGGATGACCTGCACCCGGTCGCCCTCGCGCAGCCCCGCGGGCGCCTGGCCCGGCTTGAGCGCGAGCCCGACCTTGGCCTTGCCAGGGCCGAGCTCCTGGCTCGCGGTCACGGTCATCTGGTCGGTGAGGAGGGTGCCGGGAAGAATGGTCGCCGCGGCGTAGGTCTCGATGACGGCGAACCGCCGCGACCATGCCACATAGGCGACTCCTGTATCGGCTATCTGCACCTCTTCGAGGGCGTTGGCGGAGATCTTCTGACCCCCGCCGATCTGTTGCACGACCCTGATCGCGGAAATGCGATCACCACTGCGCATGACGAGCAGCGTGGTCGCCAGCGCGCCACCGAGAATGAGGAGGACGGCCAGCGCGGCGAGCGCGGGTTTGCGCTCGCGCGGGGGCACGGGAAGCTTGCGTGAGGTGCTGCTGGAGAGCACGCCTGCGGGCCCCGCCGAGTTCACGGCAGGCTTTTCGCTGGTCCTCATAGGTGGGGGGCTCCCATGATGAATTTGCGGGAATTCAGGCCATTATGTGCATCTGATGACGCCTGACGGGGCCCGAATACGAGGACCAATGCTCCTTTCGCAGGTAGGAGCCTGTCAACCAGACCGGTTAATTAAAGCCGCTTGAATTGACTGCGTATTTGGTGATAGCGACCACATTGGTCACACAATTCACAGAACTGCCACCCTGAACCTGTTCAAACTGTGGGATGCTTGCCGCATGGCCAGGCACAGCGGGCGCTTCGCCCGGTTTCGCCGTCGCTGGGTCGCGCGTCTCGCCGCGGCCCCCGCCACCTCCTGGACGGTGGGCAGGCTGCACAGGGCGGCCGCCAATCTGGTGGAGGTCACCGCCGAGGTGAACGCCTACGCGGGGCTGCTGGAGGAGAAGGCCGAGGAGCTTCGCGACCGCACGATGGAGGCCGGCCGCCGGCCCCCTTCCTGATACCGGTGTCGTCATCCGGGCGGCGGGCGCCGCGGTCACGCGTTAGCGTGGCGGCCGGTCCGACCCCGGAGGAGCGGCACATGCGGATCATGCTCACCGTCCTCGACGAGCGCGGCGATCGTGACGTCGTGATCGAGGGCGACCCGGGCACCACGGTCGCCAGGGTGGCCGAGGCGCTGGCAGGCCCGCCGGAGGAGCCGCTGGCCAAGGTGGTCCGCCTGTCCAGGAACCGCGCCCCCTACGGCCTCGGCGCCGAGCCCCGCATCCCGCGCCAGCGCGGCGAAACCCGTCTCTCGCCCGACAGGCCAGCGGGCAGGCACACCGGCCACCGCAGAGCGAGCGACCCGCCCGCGGCGGCCTCCGACGACGGATGGGCGCACGGAGTCGGCGGCCTGGGCTTCGACGGGCCGACGGTGTGGCGCGACGGCCGCCCCGTCGACCCGAGGGCCCCGGTCAGAGCCGTCCTGCGCAACGGCGACAGGATCACCCTCCGCCCCCACCTCGCGAGCCTGACCCTGGTCGCCGAGCCCGGCGGCGTGGCCGAGGTGCGCGTCGTGGGAGGCCCGCAGGCGGGCTCGGTCCATCGCCTCGGTCTGGGCGTCCACGTGATCGGCGCCGACCCGAGCTGCGCGATCGCCGTACGCGACCCCTCGCTGCCGGCCGAGGCCGCGACCCTCCGTGTGACCCCCGAGTCGATCACGGTCGAACCGCCGAAGAGGAAGCCGCAGGAGCCCCCGCGCAGGAAGGCGAAGGGCCGATACGCCGAGGAACTCGACGAGCTGGCCCTGAGGGACACGCCCCCCATGGGGGAGCCCCCCGAGATCACCCTGGACGGCGAGCCCGTCACCGCGCCCGCCGACTGGCCCGAGCACGCCCTGCTGACGGCAGGCTCCTCGATCTTCACGCTGACCGCCATCGAACCCGCCGACGCGCATCTCGCCCCCCACCCCGACGGCGGGCTGGCCTACAACCGGCCGCCGAGGCTGCGCCGTCCCGACACCGCGCGCAGGTTCGAGGTGCCGCAGGAGCCGAGGCGGGCGGAGACGATGCGGCTGCAGTTGCTGGCCGCCCTGCTGCCCGCGGTGCTCGGCGTGACGATGATGCTGGTCACCGGCCAGCGGTACTACCTGCTCATCGCGCTCATGACACCGCTCATCATGCTCGGCCAGTGGTGGAGCGACCGGCGGCACGGACGCAAGCAGCACAAGCGCTCCGTCAAGCAGTACAGGGAGGATCTGGCCGCCTTCCGCGAGGAGGTCGAGCAGGCCAGGAGGGACGACGAGCGGGCCCGCAGGGCCGCCGCGCCCGACCCGGCCGAGGTGCTGCTCACCGCCACGGGCCCACGCCGGAGGCTGTGGGAGCGCAGGATCCACGACGCCGACGCGCTCAGACTCAGGGTCGGCCTCGCCGACCTGCCCGCCGACCTGGAGTTCGACCAGCCGTACGAGAGCCCTGTCTGCAGGAAGGTGCCCGTGGCGCTGCCGATGCGACGCCTCGGCGTCGCGGGCGTGACGGGCGGGCGCGAGACGACGGCGGGACTGGTGAGCTGGATGATCGCGCAGGCGGCCGCGCTGCACAGCCCGCGCGACCTGGCGATCGTGGTGATCTCCGCCGGCTCCGACGCGGAGGAGCGGTGGGGCTGGGCACGCTGGCTGCCGCACTGCGCCCCGCACGGCGGCGAGGACTGCGTGGTGCTGGTGGGCGCCGACCCCGAGGCGGCCGCCAGGCGGGTGGCGGAGCTGACGGCGCTGATCGACGAGCGGCTCAACACCTCGATCCCCGACTTCGGCAAGGTCCCGACCGGCTGGGACGACCTGGGCGGCCCCGAGACCGACAAGCGGCCCTCCTACGACGAGCGCCCCTACGACGTGCTGGTCGTGCTCGACGGCGCGCAGGTGCTGCGCGGGCTGCAGGGGATGCCGCAGGTGCTCAGGCAGGGCCCGCGAGCGGGCGTCTACACGCTCGCGGTGGACGAGGAGCAGCGGCTGCTGCCCGAGGAGTGCGAGACCGTGGCCGCCTGCGGCCTCGACGGCCAGGTACGGCTGCGCGGCGGCGGCCTCGACACGCTGGGCGCCGCCCTGACCGACCAGGTGCCGAACGAGTGGTGCGAGCGGCTGGCCAGAGCGCTCTCCCCCCTTCGCGACGTCTCGCGCGACGACCCGAACGGCAGCCTGCCTGAGGCGGTGCGCCTGCTCGACCTGCTGCACCCGCCCGTCCAGTGGGCGGCGCCGACCACCGAGGCGCTGCTCGGCGTCGGCCCCGAGGGCCCGTTCACCGTGGACCTGGCCAAGGACGGCCCGCACGCCCTGATCGCCGGCACGACGGGCGCGGGCAAGTCGGAGCTGCTCCAGACGCTGATCTGCGCGCTGGCCGCCCGCAACAGGCCCGACCAGCTGACCTTCGTGCTGATCGACTACAAGGGCGGCGCCGCCTTCAAGGACTGCGCGCGCCTGCCGCACACCGTGGGCATGGTCAGCGACCTCGACGGCCACCTCACCCAGCGGGCGCTGACCTCGCTGGCCGCCGAGATCAGGCGCAGGGAGCGACTGCTGCTCGACGCCGACGCCAAGGACATCGACGACTACCAGGGCACGCTGCCACGCCTCGTGCTCGTCATCGACGAGTTCGCCGCGCTGGTCGCCGAGCTGCCCGACTTCGTGGCGGGCCTGGTCGACATCGCGCGCAGGGGCCGCTCCCTCGGCATCCACCTGATCCTGGCCACGCAGCGTCCCGCGGGCGTGGTGACGGCCGACATCCAGGCGAACACCTCGCTGCGGATCGCGCTCAGGGTGACGGAGGCCGCCGAGTCCGCCGACGTCATCGGCATCCCCGACGCCGCGCACATCTCCAAGGCGACGCCCGGCCGCTGCTACGTCAAACACGTGGCGGTGCAGGCCGCGAGGGTGGGCGGGCGCGCGCCCGGCGACGCGCAGGCGCGGCCGCGTGTGGTGGAGCTCGAGTGGGGGGCGCTGGGCCGGCCGCTGCCGCCCGCGCCCGAACCTCTCGAAGGGCTGGCGATCACCGACCTGGCGATCCTGGCCGACACGATCGCAGCGGCGGCGGAGCGGGCCGATGTTCCCGAGCAGCCGAGCCCGTGGCTGCCGCCGCTGCCCGCGCAGGTCGTCATCGGCGAACCCGAGGGCCTGGAGTTCGGGGTGACCGACCTGCCGTGGGCGCAGCGGCGCCGGCCGCTCGCGCTCGACCTGGAGCGCGGCGGCCACCTGCTGATCGCGGGGGCGGCGCGCAGCGGCAGGTCCACCGCGCTGCGCACGATCGCCGGCGCCATCGCCGCCACCACGTCGCCCGCCGACGTGCACCTGCACGTCATCGACTGCGGGTCGGGCGCGATGCTCCCCCTGGTCGCGCTGCCGCACTGCGGCGCGGTCGTCACCCGCGACCAGCTCGACAGGGTCGAACGACTGCTCGCCAGGCTGCGCGAGGAGGTGGGCCGCAGGCAGCAGCTGCTGGCCGAGGCAGGACACGCCTCACTGGCGGAGTACCGCGCGGCGGGGCACAGGCTGCCGTGGCTGGTGCTGATGGTCGACAGGTGGGAGGGCTACGTCGCGGCCTTCGAGGGCTACGACTACGGCAGGCTCACCGAGGCGCTGCTCCAGCTGCTGCGTGAGGGGCCCGCCGTCGGGCTGCGCGCGGTGGTGACGGGCGACCGCTCCGCGCTGCTCGGCCAGGTGTCCACCGTCTTCGACGAGCGGCTGATCCTGCGGCTAGCCGATCCCGCCGACTACGGCCTCGCGGGGCTGCCCGTCAGGGACCTGCCCGCCGCCATGCCGCCGGGCAGGGCGCTGTCCACGAGCGAGCACGGCGTGGTGGAGAGCCAGATCGCCCTGCTCGACCCCGATCCCTCGGGCCCCGCGCAGGTGGCGGCCCTGCAGACGCTCGCCCGCTCCCGTGATCCTGAGGGCGAGCCCCCGCTGCGGGTCGACGCCCTGCCGATGCGCATCACGACGGCCCAGGCGCTCGAGCTCGGGCCCTCCGGCGAAGGCCCGCTGTGGGCGCTGCTCGGCGTGGGCGGCGACGCGCTGGCTCCGGTGGGCGTGGACCTGCTCGCCCACGGCCCCGGCGCGGTCATCGCGGGGCCCCCACGTTCTGGCCGTTCGTCGGCGCTGCTCACCGCCGCGCGCTCGCTGATCTCCTCGGGCACCGCCGTCGTCGCCGTGGTCCCCCGTCGCAGCCCGCTGCGCGAGCTGGAGGGGGCGCTGGCCGTCCTGGACGGCAACGGCGTGGGCCTGCGCGAGCTGCTGGACGGGCGCGAGCGCTACGTCGTCGTCGTGGACGACGCCGAGCTGATCAACCCCGACGCCCCGCTCGGCACGCTGCTGGAGGAGACCCTCAGAACCGGCAGGGACGGCGAGCACGGCCTGATCATCGCGGGCACGACGGGCGACCTGTCCACCGCCTACAGGGGCTTCGTGGCCGAGACGCGCAAGTCGCGCACGGGACTGCTGCTATCGGTGCAGAGCCCCGCCGACGGCGACCTGTTCACCGTGCGGCTGCCGAGAGGCGCGGTGGGCGGGCCGCCCGGCAGGGGGCTGCTGGTGACCACCGGCACCGTGACCCCGATCCAGACGGCGCTGCCCGGCTAGATGAATGAGTCCAAGGCGTAGCTGCGGAGATAGGGCGAGGGCGCCCACCCTCAGTTTGTGACGACCAAGTTGGACACCCTCGCAACCGCACTGTATGTGAAGGTCGATGATCTACTGAAGGCCTCACCAGGCCTGGCCCCGTGGCGGCCGAAGACAGGTATCGGGCCCACGCTCAGCGACGCCGAACTGGTGACCTTGGCGGTCATGTCAGCGTTGCTGGGCTTCGTCTCCGAACGACGCTGGCTGCGCTATGCCCACGCCGAACTGGGCGGGATGTTCCCTTACCTGCCCGGACAGTCGGGGTACGGCAAACGGCTACGGAAGGCATCGGGGCTGGTCCTGCACATCATCAGGATGTTGGCCGCCGACACCACGCTGTGGAGCGACGATGTGTGGGTCGTCGACTCCACCCCGGTGGAGTGCGGCCGCTCCCGCGATACCGCTCGGCGCAGTGACCTGGCCGGGTGGGCCGAGTACGGCTACTGCGCCAGTCACTCCCGCTATTTCTGGGGGCTGCGGTTACATCTGCTGTGCACCCTGGGCGGGCTGCCGGTGATGTTCGCCCTCACCGGCGCCAAGGCCGATGAGCGCCACACCCTGCTCGGGATGCTCGATGCCGCTCCCGAGGTGGTGGCCGGCCATCCGGGCCAGTCGATCATCGCCGACCGGCAGTACTACGGGCGGGACTTCGAGCACGCGCTGACCGAGCGTGATCTGCGCCTGCTGCGACCGGCCCGCCAGGGCGAAAGCGAGCGGGCCGGAGCGCGGCTGTTCAAACCGCTACGCCAGACCATCGAATCGATCAACCAAACCTTCAAGGGCCAGCTCGACCTGGAACGCCACGGGGGCCGGACCCCAGCCGGCGTCCTCATCCGCGTGCTGTCCAGGATCCTCGCGCTGACCACCGTGATCTGGCACAACGACAAGACCAGCCAGCCGATCAAACGATCCCTGATCGCCTACGACCACTGAACGTGACCATACGCCTTGGACTCATTCATCTAGATGCCGACCGTAGGACCGTCGATCGCGTTGTGGTCGTTGGTGCCCCACACGTCGTCTTCCTCCATCAGCCAGGTTCCGTCTTCTTTCCTCCGCTCCTCCTGACCACCAGGGGCACCCGCGCCCATCGGAGGCATCATCGGCATACCGCCCATGCCCTGCGTGCTCGCGCCCCGCGCGCCCGCCTGGGTGGCCGACCCGTAGCCGCCGGATCCCATGCCCGTGGCGACTCCGGTCCCGTAGCCGGAGTTCGGTCCGGTGCTCGTGCCGTTCCCTGTGCCCGTACCGTTCCCCGTACCCACGCCGGTCGGCAGCCCGGTCCTGGGGTCGATGGACTGGTTGTTCGGGAGAGTGTCGACATTCGGCGGCTGGAAGTCGGCCAGGTTGGTGGTGCGCGCGTCAGGCGTGTTCATGCCGGAGGTGGGACCGGTAGGGAGGTTCGGAATCGTGGTCCCGTTGCCGCCTGGAGGAATGTTGGGGTACTGGGAGCCGTCGCCGCCCGTCCCAGGGGGGATGCCGGGAGTCTTGATCCTGTCGTCGCCCGACCCGATCCCGCCCGACCCGACCCCGCCCGACCCGGCCCCGCCTGAACCCGTGCCGCCCGAGCCCGGGCCGTCGGGGAAGGTGGAGTCCGGCCATGTCCCCGAGGAGCCGCCGTTCCCTGTCCCGAGGCCACCGGAGTTGGGGTCGTAGGAAGGGGTGTCGAAGGTGGGCGTCTTGACCCCGCCCGTGGGGATGGTGGGCGTTTTGATCGGAGGGGGAGGCACGCTCGACGGCCCGATGTCCGGTAGATCCTCGCGCACCTCGTCGGGCAGGATGCTGTGAATCCGCTGGAGCTGGTTGTTGATCTCCTGCAGGTTGCGTTTGGCCCGATCTCTGTCCGACTCCCAGAAGTCCCCACCATCGAAGGTGATGTCGATGATGCTGTCGTCCCAGGAGGACCCGTCGTCCCAGCCCGCGAAGCCCTTTCCGTTGTCAGGCATGTTGCCCATGACCGTCTCGCCGATCTGCTCGAGAGCCGTCCCGACGGCGTAGGTCTTGCCCGAGAGGTCCCGCACGGTGACGTAGAGCGCCCGCAGGGCCTGCTGCGCCTCCACGGACGGCTTGTCGCCCCAGACCTTGGCCATCGCGACAGCCGCGTCCAAGATCACTGTCATGGTGTCCGTAAGGATCTTGCTGGCGCTCTTGTAGGCGTTGGCCGCCTTCTCGACACCCCGACGGGCGTCCGGCTGGCTCAGCCCGCTCATCACCGCCGAGGCCTGCTGGACCGTCGGCGTCTCCTTCAGGGTGAACTCACCGTTGACCTTGACGGGGTACTGCTTCGACTTGATGTCCATCAGACGCTCTTCGTGCCCGTGTTGGCCTGTTCGGTCCCGTTGTAGACGCCCGCGCCCGCGCGTACGAGCGAGAGCGCGGTGTCGTACTTCGAGTTGATCTCGCCGTAGACGTACATGATGAAGCGATGGGCCTCGGTGATGGTGTCGAAGACGGCATCACCGGCCTCCCAGCCCTGGTTCGGCGCCGGGTGGGTCACGATACCGCGGGTGCCGAGGTCCTGCATGGAGCCGATCTCCATGCCCCTCAGGCGTTCAAGACCGTCGCCCAGCGCCTTGGCGATGCCCTTGAGCTTGCCGGCGTCGTAATCGATCTCGCCAGGCTTCGGGTCGAGACCGGGCCACCTGTGCTCGACGGCCACCGGATCTCTCGGCTCTGCCATATGCCCACCTCCGTCATCGTGATCTCGACTGTAGTGGAACCTATCCAAGTCGTGTGGAAGTTGGACATAGGCTCCTATGCTGGCCTCCATGCAGACCCGCAAGGATCTCTACCAAGCCCACCGGCTGATGCTGCAACGCATGGGCATGGCCCTGCTCCAGGCCGAGCCGGACGTCGCCGAGTCACCGATGCGCAGGCAGAACGTCGCGATGTTCTGCGGGCTGCTCATCGCGGTGCTGGTCGTCGCGGGGTTCGGGGTCTGGGGTCTGATCAAGCCTGGCAACGCGACCAACCTCACCGATCCAGGACAGCTGCTGGTGGAGGAGAACACCGGCGCCGCGTTCGTCTACAGCCAGGAGCAGCGCAAGCTGCTGCCGGTGGCCAACTACGTCTCCGGACGGTTGCTGCTCGACAGCACCGACGTACGGGTCCGCAACGTGACCTCCGCGTCGCTGGCGAAATTCGACCGTGGCCCGACCGTGGGCATCCCCGGCCTGCCGGACTCCCTGCCGCCCAAGGAGAAGCTGGTCAAGGGCCCGTGGTCGGCCTGCGTCATGGACAACACGAACCCGTCCAGCGTCCGCAAGCAGTTCGTGTCGCTGGTGGGCGGCATTGACGTGGGCGGCAGGCCGCTCGGCGGTGACGCGATCGTGGTCGTGGACGCCCGCCGCAACGCCTACGTGATCCTGAACGACACGAAGATGCGAGTGCAGCCGGAGGGTGTGTTGGCGCTGGGGGCCGGCTCCCCCAGGCAGGTGCCCGCCGCCTGGCTGAACGCCATCCCCGAAGGTCCGGACTTTCGTGCGCCGCGCGTCCCCGGCCTGGGCAAGCGGACGAGGGGGCCCGACGGCAAGAGCGCGCGACTCGGTCAGATATTCACCACTCCGGGCATCGCGGGCGGTCCTACGAGGTGGTATGTCCTGGTCGCCGACGGTCTGGCACCCATCACCTCGACCCAGGCGAACCTCGCACTCTCCGACCCCAAGATCAAAGCGGTGTACGGCAACCGCCCCGCCGAGCCGATCGAGATCGACGCGGCCACCGCCAACAGCAAGCAGACGACGACGCAGAAACACCTGATGGGCGGCGGCCTACCCGCCTCGATGCCCAGGGTCATCGCGGTGCCGGGAACGTCGCCACTGTGCTCGGTCTACGCGGAGACCGCGAAGGGCTCGGTCAAGGCGAAGCTGACGATCGGCAGCACGATCACCATCCAGCCCCCCGCGGTGACGGGCAGCGAGCAGTTCTTCGACCAGGTGATTCTCCCCGCCGGCGGGGCCGCGCTGGCCGGACTGCTGCCAGGGGAGAACCAGCTGAAGGCCATCAACACCTACGAGCTCATCACCGACCAGGGGCGCAGGTTCCCGCTGCACTCGGCCGACCAGGTCGGCAAGCTGGGCTACGACGCCGCCGATGTGACGCCGGTGCCCACCCACCTGCTCCACTCCATCCAGCCGGGCCCCACCCTCGACCCCGTCAAGGCGCTGAATCCTCTTGTGATCGGCCCGTAGCCGCAGGGAGGGCGCTCACCACCCTGTTCGCGGCCGGCGGCTCCTGGGCGGACACGCCCTCGGCGGCGTGGCGGTAACGAGGCGGGCATGACTCTTCCGGCGGCTTCGCCGCGGCCCGCGACCGCGCCATGTCCGAGCTGCCGGGGCGGGCCGAGCTCGGGCCGCGACCCAGAAGCAGGCGCTGGGCTTCGCACCGACAGCCCTGTCCGGGATAGGACGGCCACCGCGTCCGTCCAGGTGCCCGAGCGACTGCCGTGGGAACGGCTCTCCGTCGAACCATGGTCGCTGAACGAGGGGCTTTCAGCGGTGGTCGGTGAACGAGGGGCTCCCTGGGAGACCGCAGGCAAGGCGAGGCCGGACGGGTCCAGGCGCCGAAGGTCTACGACGTCGACCGTGACCTGGTGGCCCGGCCCAGGCCGCGGCCGGGTCGCTACACCGGGAACGAGTCGGGAAGGCCCATCCCCCCGGGCATGTTCTTGTTGCCGAGTATTTTCGGCGTGAGGCCACCCGAGTTCTTGTCGTACTGGAGTGCGAGACCGTCGAACGACGGCATCGCCTTCATGTCCTGGAACTTCGCCGCCTGCTTCTGGCTGAGCGTCGAGGCGACCGAATAGATCCCCATGAGTGCGAAGCCTACGATCGTCAGCTTCTTGAGCGCTCCGGTGGAGATACGGCCGATCTGCGGGCCCACGGTGCTCGCGGCCGTCTCTCCCGCCACCACTCCTACCGGGCCTGCCGCCCACGTGGCGCGCATGAACACCGCCAGCGCGAGCATCGCGAGAGCGGAGGTCACGGCGAGGTAGGACCCCGCTTCGACCATCCCCTTGGGTGCGGCGGCGGCATCGCCCAAGCTGTCGCGGTAGACACCCTTCTTCTCCCACTCCTCGAGGAACTGGTCCAGGTTCTGCTTGAAGGAGTCCCAGGCATCGCCCTCCCACTCGGCGCGTTCCTTCAGCTTCTTCTCGAGGTCGGCCAACGACTGGCGCAGGGCGGCGATCTCGGTCGTCTCCCCTCCCTTGTCGACCGACTGATAGGAGTGCTTGCCTTTGTCCATCGGCTCGATGGGGCCGGCGCAGGCCCCGAACGCCAGCGGAACCGTCGCCGCCCACGCACGCCTGATCCAGATGGCGGCGCCGATCTGGACACTGATCGCCATCAGGTACCGCTGCAGTGTGTGATCCATGCTCACACCTCGTGGGTCAGAGTCGGCGGGGCGATACCGTCCTGGTCCATCCAGACACCCTCTTCCTCGCGGAGTGCGTAGGTGTCCTTGTCCCTCTCCTTGTCGTCCGTCTGACCGCCTGCGCCCATGGGCGGCATCATGGGCATCATCGGCATGCCGCCTGCGCCGCTGACACCGCGGGCGCTCAGGCCCGCGGCTCCGGCGCCCCCGATACCAGAGCCCGTGCCCGTGCCCGTGCCTGTACCCGTCCTGCCGTACGACGTGCCCGGGTCGCCCGTATAGGTGGTGGGCACCTCGGGAGTGCGCAGGTTCGGCGTCTGCAGGTTCGGCTGCTCGTAGTTCGACAGCCCCGTCGACCTGGGGTCGGGCGTGTTCAGATCGGGGGTCTTGAGTTCCGGACTGTTGAGGTTGGGATCGTTGAGGCCGGGGGTCCTGAGATCCGGGCTGTTGAGGTCCGGGCTGTTGAGGTCCGGGCTGTTGAGGTCCGGGTTCCGCAGGTCAGGAGTCCTGAGATCGGGGGTCCGGAGGTTCGGGTCGGGCTGCCCGGGGTTCTTGAGGTTCGAGTCGTCGAGGCCAGGTACCTTCGGCGTCTGAAGGTCCGGCCTGTCGAAGCCAGGGGTGTTGATCGCCGGCGTCTTCAGATTGGGGTCAGGCGTGGAAGGACCGCCGAGGTTGCCCAGACCGTCCGGGTTGCCCATATTGCCGAGATTGCCCAGGCCGCCGAGATTGCCCACGTTGCCAAGGCCGCCGAGCTGTGAGGGGTCGATCCCGCCGGTCTGCTGGTAGCGGCTGTCGTCGTCGGACTTGCGATAGTTGGCGTCGGCCAGCGTCAGCGCGGTCCGCCACGACTTGAGCACCTCACCGGCCATTCTCGCGGTCTCGACGTCCTGGTCGCGAGCCTGGTCGTGGGCGCTCCCCACCTGCCTGATGGCCAGGGGATAGTAGATGCTGATGCCGCCCGTCCGCGTGGCGAGCGTGTCAGCCGTACTCGCGTCGTCTTCGAGGCTGCCCGTCGTCGGCTTGAGCTGATCCTTGACGAAACGGATGCCGGAGGAGGGCCTGAAGTTCGCAGTCGACATGTTCGGAATCCCCGACAGGGGATTGTTCGCCGCGTTGGGGGATTCTGTCACGCCTCAGCCGTCCTGCCGATGAGATCCGTGGTCACCTCGTGTGACGTGTTCCACGGGTCCCGGTCCTCCCGCAGGTCTGTCGAGTACGTGTTCTCCTCGCTCTCACCACCGCCGATGGTGCCCCCCATGCCGCCCATCGGCATGAACGGCATGCCCGCGCCGAGCCCGCCACGCGCGGCCGCCGAGGTCATCGCGTTCGGGCCGCCGAGGGTGCCACCGCCGATCACCGAGGGAACGCCAGGCGAGCTGCTCGTCGGCCCGACGAAGGTGTTGGGCATTCCCGGGGTGGTGGAGATGGTGGGCGTCATGGTGGTCGGGATCTGCCCGTACGGCGTCGAGGTCGGCATCGTCGTGGACGGGGGTGTGGTCGGCACGTACGAGGCCGTCTCGGTCTGACGGGAACTGTCGTTCTGGCCGATCACCGCCGGCGCGGTGCCGTCGTCTCCTCTGCCGTCGCCCGTACTGCCGCCGGAGCCCGCCCCCGTCTCACCGTTGCCGCCGGGGGCGTTGGGGCCGGTGCCGGGAGCGTTCGGGTCGGTGCCGGGCGGAGTGTCCCCACCAGGCGCGCCACCCGGTTTGTCAGGATTTGTCGGGCTAGATCCGTCACTGCCACCACCGCCGGAACCGGTTCCGGGACCCTGGCCTGGACCTCCGGGACCTTGGCCGGGCCCGCCCGTGCCCGGCCTGTCGGCACCGCCCGTACCAGGCCAGGTGTTGCCGGTGTCGAAGGTCGGCGATCCGCCGGGGTTACCGCCTCTGAAGGAGGACTGGTACCGGTCAGGGGACGAGTAGTTGGTCTGCTGGTATCCACCGTCCGCACTGGGCGGGGAGGGGATCTCCAGATCGTAGGAGACGTCGGTCGGCAGCAGACTGTAGAGCCCGGCGATCTCCATGTTGAGATCTTCCAGGATCCGCCGCGCCTGCTCGTTCTGCTTCTCCTTGGCCGCAGCGTTCGGGTCCACGCCGGGCGCTGGGGGCGTGGTCGGCCCAGGGGCCGGAGTGGTGCTGGGCGCCGTTGTCGGAGCGCTGCTGCTGGGAGGAGCGGTCGGGGTGGTGGTGACCGTGGGTCTGGGCCCGGCGCTCGGCTGCGGCGTGGCGGGGGCCGTGGCGGCGTCCACCTTCCTGATGGCCTCAGGGAGGTGAACTGCGCCGTAGGCGTTGAGCTGGTCCGACACCCGCTTCATCTTGGTGGCCAGCTCGTCGCCCGTGGTGTCGAGCTTGTGCAACCCGGCCTGGAAGAGCGCGGCGGTGGGCCCACCCCACATCTCGCTCAGCGCCTTGGCCGCCGAGAGCAGCGACTCCCTGGCCAGGCCGACCATCGATGCGGCGCTGGCGTAGGCGTCGGCCGCGCGCACGATGGCAGGGGCGTTGGTGTCGTTCAGCCACCCTTTGATCTGCTCGGCGGACGCGCCCCCCGCACTGACGTCGAGGGCTTCGCACTTGTCGGCGGCTTTGATCTGATAGGTGTTCGACTCGCTGGCCACACTGACCTTCCTCTTGCGCAGGCGTCAGCCGCCGTTGAAGCGGTTGCTCTTCTCGTACTCCACGGCATGGTCCTCGAGGGCCTGCACGACCTTCTCGAACGTCGAGACGAACTTCGCGTAGACCATCTCGAAGCCGACGCCGTTGCCGCCGGGGATGCTCGCTCCGCTCGTGCTCGTGCCGTCGGGACCACCCGAGCCGACCGCGTTCGCGAACGTGGCCGCGGCGGGCCACGTGCCGATCTCGTCGCGGCTGATCCTGGCGTGTCCCTGAACGCTCTCCATCGCCCCGGTCATGAACCGCTCACCCGGGATCGCCGGGCCGCCCATGCCCCTGCCGTTCATCACGGAAAGGACGCCGCGCATTTCCTTGGCGATCGCGCGCATCCGTTCGACGCTGAACTCGACGGTGTTCTCGTCGCCGTTCAGCCCCGGCCACCCGCCGTCAGGTCCTGCCATGATGCCCTTCCATACTCACGACGACGACAAATCCGGCCACCACCGGAAGCGGTGACCGGTAAGCCGACCAGAGCAACCTCAGTACTGCGTCCACATGGCGGTGTTGTGCCGTTCGGCGATCTGGTAGTTCTCGTTGGCCTGGTTGACGTGCTTCTGGGCCGCCCCGAGCTCGGTGCGCATCTGCTCGGCCTGCCGGGTCCACTCGATCTTCTTCTGCTCGAAGAAGGCCTTAGCGCCACCGGCCCAGGCGTTCTGGTCGCCCGCCTGGTCCTGGCCGTCCCCGGTTCCCAGCACCAGCGCGAGGTCCCGCATGAGGTCGGTGGTGATCTGCTCGAACTTGTTCACCATCGCGACGAGGTCGCCACTGACGACGTCCATCGTCCCGAAATTGACCTTGACGCGGTCGCTCGCACCGACATCGTTGTGCGGACTGGGCATGGCGATCTCTCCTAGCGATTAATGAGGTTCTGGACGAAGGACGCGCCCTTGTTCTCGTCGTCGACGCGCGCGTAGGTCTGCGCGTTCGCGCCGAGCTTCTCGGCGACGCTCTTGAGGTCGTTACGGACGACCTTCATGTTGTCGTCCCAGCCGATCATGGCCTCGCCGAAGGACTTGGCCGCAGCACCCGCCCAACCTGTCGCAAGGTTCTCACCGGTCAGAATGACGGCCTGGCGGAGACCTTCGATCTCCTCCTCCGCCTTCACCACGAGCAGCATGGCCCGTTCGATCTGGGATGCGCTCGCCTGATAGAACTCCGCCACCAGTACCTCCTGTGCCGTGTGGCTCCGAGCAGAAGCGGCGCCACCCCCGTTACGGCCTCAGCCGTCGATAGACGGGGAGCGATCACCGCATCAAACATCAAAGGGCACATAGGTCCCCTGTCGCAACATAATCACCATGCACGCAGATCACAGATCGATCACATTGAGATGGCCCCCCGGCAAACCCGCAGGTAGTCGAATTGCATGCCATTGACCTCCGCTGTCGAGCCCGAGTCAACGCAGACAACGATCGACCTCTCCTGCTGCCTGGAGTGTCCCGTCTTGAGCTACTGTTTCGGATCACTGAGTGCCGGGGGACGGAGGCCGGGTGAGCGAGCAACGCAGCATGGACAGCCTTCTCAACTGGGGGCTGCCCGCAGAACCTGATCGCTTACGGGACATCGACGACGCTTCACACGGTGGGGGCGACGGTGCCGTGCCGTTCGCCACCGCATCCGTCGATCCGGGAGGCTCGCCGACCGGCGACGCGGGTGACGCGCCCGTCACGGCGCCCACCGCACTCGCTGACGCGGAACCGACCTCCGTCGATCCCGCCCTGTCGGACGAGCCCGCGGACACCGAGCCGGGCTTCGTCGAACCGGAGGCGGCCAAGGGCGACCCCGAGTGGGATCCGTCCGACCGCGACGCGGACGCGGACGCGGAGGAGGGGTTGGTCGCCGAGTCCGTCGAGGGCAGCGGCGACGCCGACATGGCCGACCTCGAGGGCGGCCTCAAGGACATCGACGACCCCGCCACCGGCGCCGACGACCAGGACGGTGACGGAGGCGATGGCTCGGGCGAGCAGGACCAGGACGGTTCAGGGGGCGACGGCTCGGACCAGGCCCCGGGCGAGGTGCCCGGTCAGGAGGGCAGTGGCGACCCGACCGCTCCGGGCGGCGAGCAGGGCACCGGAGACGAAAAGCCTGGCGAAGGCGACAAACCCGGCGAGGGCGACAAGCCCAGTGAAGGCGATAAGCCCGGGGACGACAAGCCCGGCGAAGGCGACAAGCCTGGCGAAGGCGATAAACCTGGCGAGGGCGACAAGCCCGGGGACGACAAGCCTGGCGAGGGCGACAAACCCGGCGAAGGCGACAAACCCGGGGACGACAAGCCCGGGGAAGGCGACAAACCCGGCGAAGGCGACAAGCCCGGGGACGACAAGCCTGGCGAGGGCGATAAACCCGGCGAGGGCGACGGGACCGGTGACGTCCCCGCTCCCGGTGGCGATTCCGGCGTCCCCGATATCCCCGCCCCTGGCGGCGGGCCCAGCGGCGGTGGCGGGGGACCCTCAGGAGGTGGCGGTGGGCCCTCCGGTGGCGGCGGAGGCCCTTCCGGAGGGGGCGGAGGACCTTCCGGGACGGGCGGCAACGGCGACCAGGGCAAGGGCGACCAGGGCAAGGGCGACCAGGGCAAGGGCGACGGCGCCAACAACGGCGGCTACACCGAGGACAAATACGCCAGCGCCAAGGCCATCAAGAATGTGGCCCACATCGTGATCAATGAGGTCGCCCCCGAGCTGAGGAACGCGTTCAGCAAAGTCACGGGCAACAGGTCCGACCTTCTGATCTTCGGCGTGGCGGGCATCCCGCTGTCGGTGGGGCACGACCGAGCCCGCTCCGCGGCCTCCGACTACCTGACCGGAGGTGTCTCTCTGGTCAACCGTTGGGACACGGCGTTGCAGAAGTCGTCGCTCACCTGGAAAGACGCCGACGACAGCAGCAAGTACGAGAAGGGCTGAGCTCATGGACATGTGGATGGCCATGTACGTCGAGGGAATCGCCAGCAGCACGTTCGCCGCCTACCTCGCGCCGAGCAACGCGGCATTCGCCATCCCCTTGGCCATGGGCGCGCAGACCTGCAGCCCTGACGCGCAGGACACCCTCGCCAACGCGTGGGAGGAGTCGGTCGGCCATATGCGGACGGCGCTCACCGGGCTGGAAAAGGTCGACAAGAACGCCCAGATGCCCAAGGAGTGGAGCGCCGACGACCAGAAGGAGTTCCTCAAGAACGCCAAGGATCTGATCGCCGATGTGAACACCGACATTCGGATCAAGGAGTGCGCGCGTGACGTGTGCAGGGCCTGCTCCACGGTGTCCAAGGGCGGAGCTGTCCTGTCGGCCACCGCGGGAACCACGATGCTGATCGCCGCCTACGCGGCCGCCGTGGCGGCGGCGGCACCGATGATCGGCACGCTGGCGAGCCGAATCGGGATGTTGGCGGTCTCCAACGGGGTTCTACGCGTGGTCAGCGGTGCCCTGAGCAAGAAAATGGTGATGATCGGCACTGCGGGCGCTGTCCTCGCGCTGGGCGAGGGATGGCTCCTCACGCAGCAGGCCCAGCTGAACAGCAAGGTCACCAACCCCGAGGGCGGCAAGCCGGACTTCAAGCAGGCGGAGAGCGGCTGGGAGAAGAAGCTGAACGAGAAGCAGACAGTGAAGGCCTAGAGGTCGAGGCGGCGGCGGATCTTGTCGAGCTCGCCCATCACATCCTCGAACGTCCTGTTGTAGGCGGCCTCGGCGTTCTTCACCTGCTCCAGGGCGGCGTCGGGGTTGCTGATGAACTTCATGGGGTTCTCGTCCTCACCGAACATCTCGCCCATGGTCTCGTTGACCTGCCGCTGCAGGTCGGCCGTGGCCTCCTGGACGACGGCCTTGACCTTGTCCGCCAGCTCCCCCGAGCCCAGCCGCATCGCCTTCGGGTGCAGCTCGAGCATGGTCAGGCCGGCGCTGGTGTACTCGGCGGTGACAAGGCCGTCCTCGTCCTTCGCCTTGCCCACGAGCTCGGCCATGGTCTTCTGGACCTCCTCGACGCGGGAGAACTGCTCTTCCGCGGTCTTGAGGAGCTTGTCAATGTCGAGGTTCGCGAAGTCCCCGAAGTCCTGCACCGGCTACTCCATCCTGGAGGGGCAAACGACCAGCAACGTAGCGGTTGTCGGTTAACTCCGCAATCACGGGCGTTCGGCAAGGTCCCCCTTCGGCGCGATCCGCTTGACGTCCCGGCCGCCGGGGGCGCCCGCCTCCGCCCGCGGAGGGCCTCAAGGGGGGTGGCGCCTGGCCGGCCCCCGCGTGTGCGGGTATGAGTCCGATCGGCTGTTCCGCAGCCAATGAATTGGTAATGCTTAACAATTGCCACAGGCACTCACGCGGTAAAAGGTCGATTCCGGCGCGCGCCACTCGGGGCAAAGTTAAGGCTCCGTGAATTCCTTCTTGACGTTGAGCGTCTGAAGACAGGTCCGGGCGAAACAAAAAATACAATCGCCGCATGCCTGACGTCTTGCCGCCATCTACGACTGCATCGCCATCTTCCGCGGTCAGTCCTTGCCCGCATACCCCCGCTTGCCCGCCTCCGACGTGTCTCCCGCCAGCCTTGCGCCCCCAGCTGCTCGCCACCTCCGGGAACGTCCCCTCGCGTCCGGTCGACCCCAGCGGGCCCGGTGGCCCCGCCGGCGGGTATGACACACATGCCGGCTTCGTGAGGAAGTTCGCCGGCACCATGGACAGCTCGGCGACCGGTGTCCACACGCTCAAGGAGCACACCCCCGTCTTCGAGGGCTGGAACCTGGTCCCGCTCGCGGGCATCCCCATCGTCGGCCTGCCGTTCGTCGGCCGTTTCAACAACATCTCCCACACCTGGCGCGACAGCGCAGGCATCCTCGGAGGAGTCCTGGGCACCGACAGCGGCCAACTGTTCCACGCGGCCGACGTCTACATGGCGGCCGAGCGGGCCGCGGCTGTCCCGAAGAAGTAGCGGCAGCGATGTCAACCCCACCGAACGAGCCGCCGAAGATCTTCCTTCCCCGCGAGACTCCCCCGCCGGCCTCCTCTCAGCAGCTTCACATCGCCAACCGCAGCGGCAACGTGGTGCGCGCCGTCACGGTCCAGCCCACCCCGACCCCGCGCACCGACCCGGGCTTCTACAGGCGCCTGATCAGCGGCCTCAACCCTCTGCGGCAGACCACCAGAGCCGCGATGGCCATGTCCGGGCTCGGGATAGCCGCGATCGCGCTGGACGTGGCGGCCACGCTCAACCTGGGCAACCCGTTCCTGTTCTACGACCGCCGCGAACGGTGGAAGGACATGGCCGGCCTGCTGGAAGGCAACAGGTCCGACCTGTGGCGTTCCTACTTCGACGACATCTCACCGCATTGGAAGGGGCATGCGGTCGAGATGCTCCAGCAGTACATCCGGTTCAACGTCAACGGCCTCTACAGCCAACTCGGCAAGATCTCCGGAGAGATGAGCGGCACCATGCAGTCGCAGTTCAAGGAGGTTTCCGAATACGACCTGTCGGTGTTCGGCCTGTACGCCACCTCGGCGCCCATCCTTCGGACGCTGGCCACCATGAGCCTCCATCCCGTCGGCAGAGTGGCGCTGATGACTCAGGTCGGCGTCTTCATGAGCGCGACCGGCAACCTCGTCAAGCAGTTCGCGGACGTCTACTACACCTACGAAGGCGAACTCAACAAGCTGGAGCTGAAACTCAACGACCTCAGAGGCGCCTTCTACCGAGCCGGCAACCCCGCGATGGGCCCCCGCGATCTCAATATCTCACCCACCATCGGCGACGCCGCCCAGGTGAAGGAGAACTGGATCCCCGCGGGCAAGGAGAGCCCGTGAAAGACGCCGAGGCCTTCGCCCAGGGCAAGATCGGCGATCTCGACGGTCTGATGCGCGAGCTGGACGGATGGGTCGGCTCCCTGACTGCTGCCATGGGCGACCTGGACGAGCAGAGGCTCGAAGGCACCGACCCCACACAGACGGTGCGCGCCGAAGTAGCGGGCACGGGCCGCCTTCTCGCTCTGTCCATCGAAAGCCAGAAGCTACGCGATCTCGACCACGTCGAGCTCGCTGAAGCCGTCCAGGAGGCGATCGTCGCCGCCCGGCTCGCCATCGGCGAGCGGCTGACCGATCTCATGCGAGACCTGGCCGGCCCGCAGGTCTCCACGGATGACAGCGACCCCTTGGCCCCCTACATCCAGAACGTGCTGAGGGAGGGATGACCGGTGCAGGAGATGGAAGCCGTACAGGCGAAGCTCGACGACCTGATGGCACTGGCGGATCGGGCCGATGACATGGTTGACCAGTGGAGTATCCGCGAGTTCACCGCCAGCGCCGACGAGGGCCGCATCGTGGCCACCACCGACGCGCTCGGCAGCCTGCTCAAGCTCGACATCAACCCACTGAGCAGAAGACGGCTGGACGCCGTGGAACTCGCCGACGCGATCCTGACCGCGGTCGTCGCGGCAGAGGAGGCCGCGGCCACGTCCAAGGACGAGCTGATGAACGGCTTGAGGGCGGCCCAGCGGGCGATCGAGCGTCGCTACTGACGCCGTGGACGACGACCGGGGCCTGCGTCAGAGCCACCAGGGCAGGCGCAGGACACCCGGAGATCGTGGGCCCGTCGGTCGGCCGCGGCCACAGCGCGATCGATCGACGGGGCTGGAACGACAACTCTTGATCACATCAGCCTGACAGGCCGCGCACCCACGCGTAGACGTCGAGGACACCGAGTGCGAGCGGGAACAGCGCCGCGATCAACATGAGGTCCACGATGTCACCGGCGCGGCCCCAGAACGGCGAGGGCTTGCCCGTGGGCAGCCACATCCCGAGTCCCGCGGCGACCAACGACACCCACAGCAGGCCTACGCCGACGGCGACGGCGGCGATGTCGCCCCTGCCGACGCTCAGCGACAGCCCCAGGGCGGCCAGCCCGCCCAGGCCGGCCACGAGCAACCAGATCCGCTGACCGAGCCCGTGGAAGACCCTGGCCCGCATGATCAGCGTCACCGCGAGGACCACGACCATGATCCTGGCGGCCCAGCCGCCGTCCAGGACGAGAAGGAAGAGCGCGCAGGCCGCCACCAGGCTCAAGCCGGCGATCAGACTCGTCACGTAGGACTGCGCCTTGGCGGTGCGCTCCTTGACCTGCGTGGCGTCGAGGTTCTGGTTGTCGCTGCGCAACTCCTCCGCACTCGTCGGCATGGTGGGCAGTGGAAGCCTGGCCATCCTGAACGCCAGGGTGGGGAACAGAGGGGTGAAGGCCAGCAGCACGGTGGCCGCTACCGCCGCCACGCCCGCGGCGGGGATGCCCCAGATCATGACGACCGCCGCTCCGATCGCGCCGGTGACCGAGGCGATGGCCGTACCGAGGAATCCAGGCAGGCCGTCGGAGGTCAGCGTGCCGCCGAACGCGGCCACCAGCGCCGTGCAGGCGAAGGCTGCGAGCAGGTTCGGCGCGGCGAAGCCCGCGCCTCCCGGCGCGAGCAGGCCCGCGAGGAACCCGTACGGCAGCGCGGCCCACCCGATCGGCGCGCCCACCGCCGAATCGCCGATCGCCCTCGACATGACCGCGCCCGTCACCACCAGCAGCAGCGCGAACACGCCCGCCACGATCGCCCTGATCGTCCACGGCGGCCCCGCGAGAAACAGCGCGAGCGCGCCCCCGACGAGCAGCGCGCACGCGGACGCGGTGCCCGCCAGGCGCGTGTGGTCGGGTGTCCACTTGCCCGAGCCGTCCCTGACGCCACCCGCCACCACGTCGGCCACGTCGTCGTAGAGCGCGGTGGGCAGCACCGCCTCCCGCGGTCTCAGATAGAGCACCTCGCCGTCGAGTACGCCCAGCGCGCCGAGGCTCTGACCGATGTCGAGTGGGGGGCCGCCAAGGCGCTGCAGCATCCAGCCCGAGGACGCCGCGGCGTCGCCGCCCACTTCGTCCATCGCGCGAAGCAGACCGGGCAGGACGTGCGGCAGCGGGATGTCCGCGGGCAACGCGAGATCGGCTCGTCTGCGCGGTCCCACGATTGTGACGTGGCACAGGGCCGGGATCGGAGCGGGCATCTGCGCGAGAGCGCCCTGCTGCATCGGGCCTTGAGGGGATGGTCCATGAGCAAGCGACTTCACAGAATGAACATATCGGGCAAGCGGAACGACCCGCATTGATGGTAAGAAATTGCCGTGTGAGCATCGTCATTGTGCGACGGCCCGAACGCCGTGCCAGTCCCAAGCCACCGCGTGGCGAGGTTCTGCTGGAATCTCCACCCGAGATCCCCGAGGTCCAGGGCCAGGGCTTCATGATGATCCTGACCTATCTGCCGATGATCGCAGGTGGCGCGGCGATGGGGCTGATGTTCACGGCGGGAGGCCACTCCAGCCCGCTCATGTACGTCGCCAGCGGCCTGTTCGCCTTCTCCATGATGGGCATGACCATCGGCCAGCTCGGCAGGCAGTCGGGCGAGCGCAAGCAACGGCTCAACGGCCTGCGCCGCGACTACTTCCGTTACCTGTCGCAGGTGCGCAGGAAGGCCCGCAGGGCGGCCAAGCAGCAGCGGGAGGCCCTGGAGTGGAGCGGCCCCGCACCCGACTCGCTCTGGTGGATCGCGATGGGCCCGCGCCTGTGGGAGCGTAGGCAGCGCGACCCCGACTTCGGCACCGTACGTCTCGGCACCGGTGTCCAGAAGCTGGCCATCCAGCTCGTCCCACCGGACTCCAAGCCCGTCGAGGACCTCGACGCGCTGACGGCCGGCGCGCTGCGCAGGTTCGTCAGGGCGCACGCGACGGTGTCCGAGCTGCCCGTCTCCGTGGCGCTCGGCTCCTTCGCCCGCATCAAGCTGTCGGGTGACCGCCAGGCGGTCCGTGACCTGGTCAGAGCGATGATCGCGCAGATGGTCGTCTTCCACTCGCCCGACGACCTGCGCATCATGATCTGTGCCGGCAAGGAGTCGATGCCGCACTGGGACTGGGTCAAGTGGCTGCCCCATGCTCTGCATCCCGAGCAGTCGGACCTGGCGGGCCAGGTGCGGCTGATGGCGGACAACCTCGCCGAGCTCGACCGGCTGGTCGGCGGTGACCTGAAGGAGCGGGCCAGGTTCAAGCCTGGCGCGCCCGCGGACGCGCTGCCGTACCACGTGGTGGTCGTGGACGGCGGGTACGTCCCGCACGACTCCCAGCTCGGCATGGACGCCATCCAGGGCGTGACCGTGATCGACCTGTCCGACGCCGCGGGAGTGGTGGAGGAGAAGGCGATGCTACGGCTGGACATCCAGCGCGACGCCTTCCACATGATCAAGCTCGACCACACCGGCAAGGCGACCAACACCCGGCTCGGCGACCCCGACGCGCTCGACTACCTGAGGAGCGAGGGCCTGGCCAGGCAACTGGCACCTCTCAGGCTGTCGTCCGCCGCCTCGGGCGGCGAGGCGCAGGACGTCCTCTCGATCAACACCACGCTCACCGACCTGCTCGGCGTGGGCGACCCGACCAGGCTCGACACCGAGCAGACGTGGCGGCCCCGCGCGGGCCGTAACAGGCTGCGGGTGCCGATCGGGCTGGGCGCCGACGGCCGCATGGTCGAGCTCGACATCAAGGAGTCCGCGCAGGGCGGCATGGGTCCGCACGGCCTGGTCATCGGCGCCACGGGGTCAGGCAAGAGCGAGCTGCTGCGCACGCTGGTGCTCGGCCTCGCTGTCACGCACTCCTCGGAGATCCTCAACTTCGTCCTGGTCGACTTCAAGGGTGGCGCGACCTTCCTCGGCCTCGAGTCGCTCTCGCACGTCTCCGCGGTCATCACCAACCTCGAAGACGAGCTGCCGCTGGTCGACCGCATGCACGACGCCCTGCACGGCGAGATGGTCCGCCGCCAGGAGCTGTTGCGCTCGGCGGGGAACTACGCCTCGCTACGCGACTACGAGCGGGCCAGGGAGCAGGGCGCGGACCTGGCGCCGCTGCCCACGCTCTTCGTCGTGCTCGACGAGTTCAGCGAGCTGCTGTCGGCCAAGCCCGAGTTCATCGACCTGTTCGTGATGATCGGAAGGCTTGGCCGTTCGCTCGGAGTCCACCTGTTGCTCGCCTCGCAGCGTTTGGAGGAGGGGCGGCTGCGCGGCCTGGACACCCATCTGTCCTACCGGATCGGCCTGCGCACCTTCTCCGCCATGGAGAGCAGGGTCGTGCTGGGCGTCGCCGACGCCTACGAGCTGCCGTCCGCGCCCGGCAACGGTTATCTCAAGTTCGACACCACCGGCATGACGCGGTTCAAGGCCGCCTACGTCTCGGGCCCCTACACCGCTGACCCCTACCAGGCGGCCACCTCCTCGGGCGGTGGCCCCGTCCGCGAGGTCGTGGAGTACAGCCCCGCCTTCGTCCCCATCCCCGTGGTGGAGAAGCCGTCGAAGGAGCTGGAGCCGTCGGAGGACAAGACGTCGCAGACCAGCCTGCTCGACATCATGGTGGACCGGCTGCGCGATCGCGGCCCCGCCGCCCACCGCATCTGGCTGCCGCCGCTCGGCCAGCCGCCGACGTTGGCGCAGCTGCTGCCGCCGCTGTCGGTCACGCCCGATCTTGGCCTGACGACCACCGGCTGGGCGGGGCGCGGCAGGCTCCACTCCGTCATCGGCATCATCGACAAGCCCTTCGAGCAGCGGCGCGACCCGTTCTGGCTGGACCTGTCCGGCTCGTCGGGACACGTCGGCGTGGCAGGCGGCACGCAGAGCGGCAAGAGCACGGTGCTCCGCACGATGATCGCCAGCATGGCACTCACCCACACCCCGCGCGAGGTGCAGTTCTACTGCCTCGACTTCGGTGGAGGGGCACTCGCGAGCCTCGACGGGCTCCCGCACGTGGGCGGCGTCGCCAGCCGCCTGGACGCCGACAGGGTCCGCCGTACGGTCGCCGAGATCGCCTCCCTGCTCCAACAGCGGGAGCGGATGTTCGGCGACAACGGCATCGACTCGATCGCCTCCTACCGCAGGATGATGGCCGAGGGCGAGATCGAGGGCGACGGCTGGGGCGACGTGTTCCTCATCGTGGACGGCTGGCTGACCGTCAGGCAGGAGTTCGAATCGCTGGAGCCGACGATCACCGACCTGGCCGCGCGGGGCCTCGGTTATGGCATCCACATCGTGGCCGCCACCAACAAGTGGTCGGAGTTCAGGCCCGGCATCCGCGACCTGTTCGGCACCAGGATCGAGCTCAAGCTGGGCGACGCCTACGAGTCGGAGATCAACCGCAAGTCGGCGCTCGCCGTACCGGAGGGGGCTCCCGGACGCGGCCTCACCAAGGAAGGCATGCACTTCCTGTCCGCGCTGCCCAGACTCGACGGCGTGCAGAACGCCGAGGACGTCTCGGTGGGCCTGCGCGCGCTCGTGCAGGCGGTCAGGGAGGCGTGGCAGGGCCCTCCTGCGCCCGAGGTGCGGCTGCTCCCCTCGGTGCTGCCCGCCGAGCTGCTGCCCGGCCCCGACGAGACGGGACGGAAGGTCATCCCGGTCGGCATCGACGAGGCCACGCTCGCGCCCGTGCTGCTCGACCTGGAGTCCGACCCGCACTTCATCGTCGTCGGCGACACGGAGAGCGGCAAGTCGAATCTCCTGCGCCTCATCGCCGAGAGCGTGGTGGCCCGGCAGACTCCGCGCGAGGCGATGATGATCGTGATCGACTACCGCAGGTCGCTGCTCGACTCGGCGGCCACCGAGCACAGAATCGGCTACGCGGCGTCGAGCACCGCCGCCGCGGAGCTGATCAACGACGCCCGCCAGGCGCTGCTGAAGCGCCTGCCACCCGCCAACCTGACATCCGAGCAACTGCGATCGCGCAGCTGGTGGCAGGGGTCCGACCTCTACATCGTGGTCGACGACTACGATCTGGTCGCCACCTCGAACAACCCCCTCGCGCCACTGGCCGACCTACTCCCGCAGGCCCGCGACATCGGCCTGCACCTGATCATGTCCCGACAGATGGGCGGCGTCGGCAGAGCGATGTTCGACCCGATCATCACCAAGATCAAGGACATGGCCAGCCCGGCGTTGGTCATGTCGGGCAACAGAGACGAGGGCTATGTCTTCGGAAACATCCGCCCGCAGCCGCTGCCGGTCGGCCGAGGCTTCTACGTCGACAGGAAGGCGGGCGCGCGACTGACGCAGACCGCCTACCTGCCATGATCGCGAGCCGGCGGGGCGGTGAACGTGTGCGCACGTCGCCGTCCTGCCTGGCCCGCTCCTCGACCAGCTGCTCGGGTAGGGCGGGAGACGGCTCGTCGACCCGTCACCGCAAGCGCGACAAACTACCTGGCCGCTATGCTCGATCTTGTCCGTTTGAGCATCTCCGGGAGGCGTGGCCGGTGGCTGGTCTTGATGTCCACTTCCAAGCACTGGACGAGTGCGCGAGGGCGGCGAAGAACGCGAGCAAGGCGCTCGTGCCCGGCGACATGATGTCGCCCAGGAAGCTGCCACCGCTGCCGGGCAAACTGACCGACTCCACCGTCTTCGGCAGGCTCGACAACTCCCAGAGCCTGGCGATCGACATCGACAAGATCTGGCGTGATGTCCTCGGGACGGATCTCGGGCTGGCCAGAAGCAAACTGGGAGGCGTCGAGCGAGCGCTCGACAAGGTCGAGACGAACATCCGCGCGGCGGACAAGCCGTGAGCGGCGCGACGCCGGGCGTCGACAAGCTGGACGCGCTCATCCACAAGGTGAACTGCGATCCGGCGGCCATCCGCACGATGGCCCAACAGTGGCGCGCGATCGCGAGCGAGGTCCTCGATGAGACGGGCAAGCTCGGCAAGGCCGTCACCGAGGTGGACAGGACCTGGCACGGCGACTCGGCCAACTCCTTCCAGAGCTACATGCAGAACTACGGCAAGGCGGGTGACGGCCTGCATGACGCGTTGGCGGGCTGCGCGAACGCGGTGGAGACGCTGGCGGGGACCCTGGAAACCGCCGAAGGCAAGGTCAGGTGGATCCGCGAAGACCTCATCACGCGGGCGGGACGGTATCGGGATGAGTGGGCCAAGCTGAACCCCGACGACCCGCAAGGAGTCAACAAGGGACTGGAGGAGATGGGCAAGAAGGCCGTCTCCGACGCCGAGGGCTGGGTCTCCAAGGCGAACACCGCTCTCAGCGAGGCCAAGACGGCCCTCACAGACGCGCTGAAGCTGAGGACGGTCACATACGAGAGCATCGGAGATCCTCTCCTGCGTGATTTCGTTCCCACCGACAACCGCACCACGTTGCAGTGGCGGCCCACAGATCTCACCAGGTCCACCGAGTTGGCCGGGGCGAATCCGACCGGCGGGGGCGGCGGTGGAGGAGCGGGGCACGGCGCAAGCGGAGGCTACGGCGGAGGCGGAGGCGTCTCCTCAGCGGGTGACGTGCCCGCCCCCCGCGCCCAGGTGGTCGAGTGGATCAAGGAAGCGCTGAAGGTCATCAGATCGCCGGAGATGGCCGGGGTCATGCGCTCGCGCGGCATCGACGTGAGCGACCTCGACCCCAACGATCCCAAGGACATCGAGCGGATCTGGACGATCATCCATCACGAGTCAGGCGGCAACCCCAGCGCGATCAACAACTGGGACATCAACGCCAAGAACGGCGTGCCGTCACAGGGGCTCATGCAGACGATCCCGCCCACCTTCAACACCCACAGCCTGCCGGGGCACAAGCAGATCCTCGAGCCGGTCGACAACATCATCGCCGGCGTGCTCTACACCTACAAGAGATACGGTGACCTGGCACATCACCCAGGCATCGCCTCCCTGGAGCGCGGCGGCGGATACCGGCCCTACTAGCGGCCAGGCAGCCATCCAGGCGGGAAGATCAGCGCCCGCAGGCCGTGTCCCTCGAGCTTTCCCTCCCACTCCTCGGGAGTGGTGGCGATCTGGCCGTCGACGCCGTCGGACAGGTTGTAGGCGGGCGTGTAGCCGAGCCCCGAACCCGCCAGTCGGGCGAACAACTCCGTGACACGGCTGGACGGCAGGTTCCGCATCGGGAACTTGGCCGCATCGTAGCCCAGGACGTAACCGGTGTTGCCGGTCCAGATCCGCAGGAACTCGGCGGCGTTCTCCTTCGCCGGGCCGACCGGCTGACCGTGGGAGAGGTTGACCATGGCCTTGATGCCGACGGAGCCGCTCGCGTAGGCGATGCCGTCCACCGTCGCGTAGACGAGCGTGGACAGTGCGTAGGCGGGAAACCCCGCACTGAAGATCCTGGTCGCGTTCGCCCCGAAGAGGGCCTTGAGCAGCCGCGCCGTTTTGATCAGTTTGACGATCCTGACCGTGGCCACGGCGTACAACCACGTCGTCATCGGCTGGAACATGACCATCCACACCAGCTGCAGCAGCTCGTTCTCGACCTCGGCGAATCGGCGGCGCACGTCGTCGACGAGCTTGGCGTAGGCCGTGCACACGCAGGCGACGACCCGCAGGTCGGCCACGAAGGCGGCGGGCAGCGGTCTGATGTTGGTGTTGTAGACGGTGGCGAAGGAGTCGATCCCCGCTCCGGCGTTGTTCTTGACGACCGAGGCGTAGGCCTGGTCGGCACGGTGGGCGAGCCCGTTCCTCGGGTCCTCGCCGCCGTCGAGCGCGTCGGCGAGCTTGTTGAGGGACCGCGCGGCGCTGCGCAGCTTCTCCGGCGAGATCTCGGGGGCGACCACCCCGGCCCACACGCGCAGACCCACCAGCGTGCCGGCCGTGCCTGCCATGAACGCCATCATCAGCCGGTTGACGGGGAGGGCGGCGGCGATCACGGCAGGGGGCCCTTCGGCGTGAGGTCCTCAAGATCCTTCGGCCCGTAGACGGGAATGTCCTTGACTGTCAGATCGTCGGCGCTGGCCCAGTCGGCCACCGCCACGTTGTCCCGCATGGTGGTCAGCTTCTCGCCGACGTCATCGTAGGCCTCCCCGAACTGGCCGAGCAGCCCGAGCGTCTCGGCCTGCTTGGGCCGGTACCACGCGACGAACTGCTTGTCCGTCTCCTCCCCGATCGGCCAGTGCCCGAGCTCTTCCAGCTCTCTGACCGCCTGCGCCACCGCGGCGCGGAGGTCGACGCCGATGTCCCTGAAGGCCGCGGCGGCGACGGTGTGGAGGTGGGCTAAGTCGAGGTCCAAAGATGGCTGTTCGCGCACAGAGTCTCCTGCGAAATGAATCGGGCGGATCACGCCTTTCGGTCATGATCCGCCCGATTCATTTCACCGAAGTTATCTGTGGTTACTTCCGCGTATCAGGTCATCCGCAGTTGTCAAAGCCAGAGCTGGTGCTGCCCTGAGCCGTGCTGCCGGAGAACTTCACGCAGCTGCCCTTCCCGTACGCCTTGACGACCGCGTAGTACTTGTAGTCGCCGCTGTCGGTGGTAGCACCCTTGCCCTGAACCTCGAGGGTCGCGCTGACACGGGTCAACTGCCCGATGTTGGCGCTCTTCATCGTGACCACGCAGTTGTAGCCGGTGCTGGTGTTGTACAGCTGGTAGGTCGTGCCACCGGCGAAGGCCTGCTGACGCTGCACGTAGAACCCACCACCGCACGCCTGGGCCGGCGTGTAGGGGTTGGTCTTCTCAGCGGGCGGCTCCGAAGGCTTCGTCGGAGTCGGAACCGCGGTCCGCGTCGGCGTCGGCTTGGGCTCGGCGGGCTTGGTCGGCTCCACACTCTTGGTCGGCTTGGGGTCGGCCGGCTTCGTCGTCGAGGGCGCCACGGTGGGCTGTTCGGGCTTGGGAGTCGGCGTGGGAGTCGGCGTGGGAGTCGGCGTCGGGGTCGGGGTCGGCGTGGGCTCCGGCTCCGGAGTCGGCTTCTTCTCCGGCTCCTCAGTGGGCTTCTTCTCCGGCTCCTGAGTCGGCTTCTTCTCCGGCGGAGATTCGGGCTCGCCCTCCCTCGTCTTACTGGGCTTCGCCTCCGGCTTGGGCGTCGGCTCGGCCGTCACCGTGACGGTGGGTGCCGACGAGGGCACCGGCGCGACCGTCGTGGGCGGCACGGCGATGTTCTGGGTCGGCACCGGCACCGGCGAAGGGACCGAAGTCAGCTCGGGCTGGGGCAGCAGGCTGTTCGGGTCGTCGGTCGGCAGCTCGAACGGCATGACGTCGGTCGACTCAGGTCCTGGCGTCTTGGCCCACGGGACCGTCACCTTGGCCTGGCCCTGCTGTGTGCCCGGGGGCTGCGGCTGTGAGACACCGCTGCCCGTGTCCGTGGCCGGCACGTCGCCCTTGGGGCTCGGCACGGACTCGGCGAGCTGCTTGCCCTCGGCCGCGACCGTGTTCAGGGTCGTGCTCGCATAGCGGTTCGCGCCCCACAGGCCGAGCGCGGAGATCAGCACGACCGCCGCCAGCGCGGCGACCAGGCCGATGGGGAACGGCCTGCGGGCAGGCGGCGGTCCCTGCGCGGGTACCGAGACGATCGGGTGAGGGCCGTGCGACGGCTCCTGCGGAGCCTCGACCGGCGGCGGGCCCCATGCCGGGGCCGCGGCCTGCACGGGCGCCGTCTCGACGGGATCGGGCTCGGGGGTCCGGTACATCGGCAGCCTGAGCGTGCCCTCCAACGGCGGCGAAGGGTCAGGAACGATCACCGCGGGCGTGCCGGCGACCAGCTTGTCGGAGTTCTTGTCGCCAAGGAGCTGCAGCAACGCGGTATAGGTGGTCGGCCGCGTCGCCACCTCCTTCGACAGCGCCGCCACCACGACCCTGCGCAGAGGCTGAGGCAGCGGGCCGACATCGGGCTTCTCGTTGAGTACGGCCTGCGTCTCGTGCTCGAAGGGAGCGCGTCCCGTGGCGGCGTACACCACGGTCGCCGCCCACGAGAAGACGTCCGAGGGCGGGCCGTACCGCAGTTCCTTCAGCTGCTCGGGCGAGCGGTAGCCGAGCTCGCCCGCGGGCTCGCCGATCGCCGCGTCGGTCACCCTCGGGCCGTCCGGGCCGAGGATCACGTTGTGCGGAGTGAGTGCCCTGTGGGTCACACCCGCCAGGTGCGCGGAGGTCAGCGCGGTGAGCACACCGACGGCCACCCGCTCCAGCGCGTCACCGCTGAGCGGGCCTTCAGCCTCGACGGTCTCGGCCAGGCTGCGGCCCTCGACGTGCTCGCGCACCACGTAAGGCCGGCCGTCCACGACGCCCACGTCGTACACGCGGGCCACATAGGAACTGGAGACGCGCTTGACGCTGCGCAGCCGGTCCAGGGTCTCGCTGTCATCCGCGGACTCGCCCGTCAGCGGCTTGATGACACGCAGTTCTCCGTCATCGGAGTCGCGCCCCAGGTACGCCACGCCGCGCGGGCCCTCGCCCAGGCGTCCAACGATGGCGTAGTCATCAAAGCGCTCAGGGTCTCCTGGCGACACGGCGTCCATGACCCACCTTTCAACGACAAATGATGATCAGAGCACATTGAACCAAATCCGCCCCATGCGTCACGAGAGTTTCGGGACAGATCCTTACAGTTCACCGTCAAGTCGTAATCAATTAGGGCGTCCGGGGCGCCATCCCCTGCGCCTGCCCAACGGCACGACCAGCCGCGCGGCCAGGATCACGCCCGCGAGCACCAGCGCGCAGGACGCCACCATCCCCGCCACGGTGATCGCCCGCCAGTCGACGGCCGGCGTCTTGGCGATGGCGCTCTCCGGCAGCGGGGGCGGTAGCGGAGGAGCCAGCTCCACCTGCTGGGACGGCAGCACCGCGGTGACCGCGAGCAACGGGTTGACGACGCCCGCACCCGTGCCGTTGCCTAGCGCGCCGTCGGCGGTCACCTCGACGCGCCGCCTTACCTGCTCCTGGTTGAGCTTGGGATAGCGAGAGCGAACCAGCGCGACCACCCCCGCCACGTACGGCGCGGCGAAGCTCGTCCCTTTCAGCTCGTCCATGAACAGCCCACCCGGCCACGTGCTGGTGATGTCCTGGCCCGGCGCCATGACGGCCACGTTGGACTTGGTGTTGGAGAACTCCGAGCGCTGGCCCTCGGGCCCCACCGAGCCCACCGAGAGCACACCCTCGTACGCGGCGGGGAACTCCTTCTTCTCCTTGTCGCTGGGAGCGGAGTTGCCCGCGGCCGCGACGATCACGATGTCCTTGGACAGGGCGTAGTTGACGGCCGCCCTCAGATCCGGCTGGTCGGTGGTCTGGGTGGAGATATTGATCACGTCGACATTCATGTCGGCCGCTGCGGTGATGGCCTTCACGAGGATGGCGACGTCGCCCGTCGTCTTGTTCGTCTGCTTGAGTGACACGAGCGTGACGGCGGGGGCGACGCCATGGAAGGGAAAGTCGCTGCGGTACCTGCCCGCGATGATGCCCGCCACAGCGGTGCCGTGGCCCACGCAGTCGCCGTTGCCCGTGAAGCTGTAGTCGATCTCCTTGCGGAGCGGGATCAGCGGATGCTTCGAGTCGACACCGCTGTCGATCACCGCCACGGTGACGCCTTCGCCCCTGGTGAGCGGCCACACCCTCCGCGCGTCCATGCGGGTCTGGGCCCACGGTGTGGAGATCTCCGTCAGGCCCGGTTCGGGCTCGGGATCGCATCTGGCGGGGGCGGCTTCGGCGGCGAGCGGCACGAGTGTGATTGTCATCGCCAAGTTGACGGCGACAAAGACCCTTCCGATCATGGCGCCAGAGCCTAGCTTGTCCCGATATCAGACCAAAGTCCGTTCCCTCGAAGCTCGCCCGGCGTCAGCATGGTCCGGAAGTTCCCGGCCCGGCCCCCACCGAGGGAGCCGGGCCGGACGAAGGAGGGTGTCAGCGGGTGGCCGACTCGATGTTGCCGCGATAGGTGTTGATCACCCGGGCCGCCTCCTGCAGCTCCTCCGACATCCGCTGGAAGGCGGCCCTGTAGCTCTGCCACGCGCCGCCGAACCTGTCGGCCCCAGGCCCCGTCCACGCGGTGCCGACCTTGGCCGCCTCGCGGTCCAGCGCCGCCATGGTGCTGCGCACCGCCTCGGCCTGCTGGGTGAACTGGGTGGCCATCTGCTGCATCTCCGCAGGGTTGCCACCGAGCAAGTTGTGCGTCATGCGCTCCTCCAGATTCGACCGACGGGCGCCCTCACGATAGGCAGGCAACCCCGGCATCGCCCCGGGTTATGCCGAGCGGCTATGGTCGCCCAGAGGATTGTTCGGATAAAGGGGGACAACCATGCGCGAGGTTGTGGTCACCGGCGGAGGAACCGGCATCGGCTTCGCCATCGCCGCCGCGTTCGCCGGGCAGGGCGACAAGGTCACCATCACCGGCCGGCGCGAGCAGGTCCTGAGAGAGGCCGCCGACAAGCTGGGCGCGTCGTACGCCGTCTTCGACGCCGCCAGCCCCGTCGCCGTGCAGGAGGCGCTCGCCCACCTGCCCGCGACGGTCGACGTGCTGGTCAACAACGCGGGCGGCAACACCAACCTCGACCGGCAGAAGATCGAGAACGACCTGATGGACCTGGCCGAGGCCTGGTGGGCGAACCTCAACGCCAACCTGATGTCGGCGGTCCTGGTCACCACCGCGCTGCTCCCCCGCCTGTCCAAGGGCGGCAGGATCGTCTCCATCGGCTCCATCGCCGCCCGCGGCACCGGTTCCGGCTCGTACGGCGCGGCCAAGGCCGCCATGGAGTCGTGGACCGCCGACCTGGCGGCCGAGCTCGGCTCCAAGGCGACCGCCAACGTCGTCGCGCCGGGCCTCGTCGTCGACACCGAGTTCTTCCGCGGGCGCCTCACGCCCGAGGGTGTCAGGCACCGCGTCGAGAGCACCCGCAACGGCCGCGCGGGCACACCGGACGACATCGCCGAAACCGTCGTGTTTCTGGCCTCCCCGGGTGCGGGCCATCTCACGGGGCAGGTCCTCCACGTGAACGGCGGCGCCTACCTCGGCAGGTAGCCGCCCCTAGACTCCTTTGCAGACCTGGTCGAGAAGGGAAAGACGTCGGTGCGGAAAGTTCTGATCGCCAATCGTGGCGAGATCGCCGTGCGGATCGCCAGGGCGTGCGAGGACGCCGGGCTCGCCAGCGTCGCCGTCTACGCCGAGCAGGACCTCGACGCGCTCCACGTCAGGGTCGCAGGCGAGGCTCACGCGCTCGGCGGCCGGTCGCCGGCCGAGACCTACCTCGACATCGCCAAGCTGCTGCGCATCGCCGCCGAGACGGGGGCGGACGCCGTCCACCCCGGTTACGGCTTCCTCGCCGAGAACGCCGGCTTCGCGCAGGCCGTCATCGACGCGGGCCTGACCTGGATCGGCCCCCCGCCCTCCGCCATCGCCGCGCTCGGCGACAAGGTCCAGGCCAGGCACATCGCGCAGAAGGTCGGCGCACCCCTGGTCGCGGGCACCAAGGACCCGGTCGCGGGGGTCGAGGAGGTGCTCGCGTTCGCGAGCGAGCACGGCCTGCCCATCGCGATCAAGGCCGCGTACGGCGGCGGCGGCCGCGGCATCAAGGTCGCCAGGACGCTCGAGGAGATCCCCGACCTCTACGAGTCGGCGGTGCGCGAGGCCGTCACCTCCTTCGGCCGCGGCGAGTGCTTCGTCGAGCGCTACCTCGACCGCCCCCGCCACGTCGAGACCCAGTGCCTGGCCGACACGCACGGCAACGTCGTCGTGGTCAGCACCCGCGACTGCTCCCTGCAGCGTCGCCACCAGAAGCTCGTGGAGGAGGCTCCCGCCCCCTTCCTGACCCCCGAGCAGGTCGAGACCCTCTACACCAGCTCCAAGGCCATCCTGCGCGAGGCCGGTTACGTCGGCGCGGGCACCTGCGAGTTCCTCGTCGGCCAGGACGGCACGATCTCCTTCCTCGAGGTCAACACCCGCCTGCAGGTCGAGCACCCCGTCACCGAGGAGGTCGCGGGCGTCGACATGGTGCGCGAGATGTTCCGCGTCGCCGACGGCGAGCCGCTGGGCTACGACGACCCGCCGCTGCGCGGTCACTCCATCGAGTTCAGGATCAACGCGGAGGACGCGGGCAGGAACTTCCTTCCCGCTCCCGGCACCCTCACCGCGATGCGCGCCCCCTCGGGCCCCGGCGTACGGCTCGACTCCGGCTACGAGGCGGGGATGACCGTCCCCCAGACCTTCGACTCGCTCATCGCCAAGCTCATCGTGACGGGGCGCACCCGCACCGAGGCGCTCGAGCGCTCCCGCAGGGCGCTGGCCGAGTTCGAGATCGACGGCATGCCGACGGTCCTGCCCTTCCACAGGGCCGTGGTGGCCGACCCCGCCTTCACCTCCGAGCCGTTCTCCGTCCACACGCGGTGGATCGAGACGGAGTGGGGCGGTGGCGTGGCGCCGTACTCGGGGGCCGTCGAGAGCGCCGAGCCCGCGGCGAGGGAGAGCGTGACCGTCGAGGTCGGCGGCAAGAGGCTCGAGGTGGTGCTGCCCGCGGGGTTCGCCGCGTCGGCGCCCAGGCCCACGGCGGGCAGGCCGTCGCGCAGGAGGGCGGGCGGCGCCAAGAAGGCGGCGGCCGGAGGCGACACGCTGGTCAGCCCGATGCAGGGCACGATCGTCAAGGTCGTGGTCGCCGACGGCGACACCGTGGCCGAAGGCGACACCATCGTCGTGCTCGAGGCGATGAAGATGGAGCAGCCGCTGACGGCGCACAAGTCGGGCACCGTCACGGGGCTGGCCGCGACCGTCGGGCAGACCGTCACCTCGGGGGCGGCCATCTGCGAGATCAAGGGCACGTAGCGGGTAGGTTCGGAGGAGAGGAACTTCGCTGTCCGCTCATTCGTCCTTAAGGACGAAGGAGGCTTGCTGCCAATGACCCATCCGCTGCGCCGGACGACGGCCGCGATCGCGGCACTGATCGCCGGTCTGTTCGCCGTTTTCGCGCTCTCGCCGGCCGCGTACGCCGCGGCCCCACCCGACGCCGCCTCAGTGATCTCCACCTGGAAGGGCGGGGACCCCCTCTTCGTGCAGTCAGGTTCGCCGCTCAGCTCCGACGAGCAGTCGGGGATCCGCGACGCGCTCAAGGGTGCCGACAACAAGGTCTACGCCGTGGCCCTGCCCGACAACACGGTGCAGGAGTCCGAGCTGGGCGCCTATTTCACCTCGCTGGGCAAGGCCCTTGACGAGGCCGGCCGCCCGCTCGCCACCATCGCGGTGCTCGACGGCAAGACCCTCTTCGCCTCCTCCAGCCAGGTGAAGCAGAACTATGTCACCCAGATCGCCAAGCTCTCGGTCAACGCCAACCCCGGCGACGTCGTGGCGGGCATGGAGGACTTCACCAACCGCATCGACCTCGCCGTCGCGGGCAAGCGCTCGGCGCTCAACTCCGGCAGCAGCGCGGGGAGCGAAGGCTCCGGCACCGGCGCGCTGGTCGGCCTCGGCGCTCTGGCCCTGGTCGGCGGTGGCGGTTACTTCCTCTACTCCAAGAACAAGAAGAAGAAGCTCGAGGCCAGGCGCCAGGCCGAGCTCGCCGCGGTCAAGACCACGGTGGAGGAGGACGTCACGAAGTTCGGTGAGGAGATCACCGAGCTCGACAGCGACGTCAGGCTGGCCGGCGCGGGCGGCCAGAACATCACCGAGTGGCAGACCGCCCTCGACTCCTACGAGAAGGCCAAGGCACAGCTGGCCTCCGTGCAGCAGGCCGACCAGGTCCGCGACGTCACCACGACGCTCGAGGACGGCCGCTACGCGCTGGCCGTGGTGAAGGCCAGGGTCAACAACCAGCCCGTCCCCGAGCGGAGGGCGCCCTGCTTCTTCAACCCGCAGCACGGCCCCTCGGTCCGCGACGTGCGCTGGGCCCCTGCTGGCGGCGCGCCCCGCGAGGTGCCCGCCTGCGCGGCCGACGCCATGGCGGTGGAGGGCGGTTACGACCCGCAGACCCGCCAGGTCATGGTCAACGGCCAGTACCGTCCCTACTACGACGCCGGGCCTGCCTACCAGCCCTACGCCTACGGCTACTACGGCGGCTTCGGCGACGTCATGACCATGATGTTCGTCGGCACCATGATGGGCAGCATGCTCGGCGGCGGCTTCGGCATGGGCGGCTACGGCGGCGGCTACGCCGACGCGGGCGCCGGTGACTTCGGCGGCGACATGGGCGGCGGCGGCTGGAGCGACATGGGCGGCGGCGGTGACTTCGGCGGTGGCGACTTCGGTGGCGGTGACTGGTAGCCACCCCCGCCTCCTGTCCTGACCGAAAGGGTCCCGGTGAGTTCACCGGGACCCTTTCGTCGTCCACGGCTCCCGGGCAGCGCGGCGCGCCCCCGCGTTTGTAAGCTGAGGGCAAAGATCCCGTCTGGCGGACCCATGGGCCAGCGTCAAGGAGGCCCTGTGCGCCGTCTGATCCCCCTCACGCTCATCGCCGTCCTCACGGCGCTGCCCGCGCTGGTGTCCGTGGTCGTGACCGCGCCGGCCGCGCAGGCCCAGGCGGGGCCCTGCAGGGCGGCCGACAGGGTGAACCTGCGCGGGGCCGACTTCACCAACGGCCGCAGGTTCCCCGCCTCGTTTCGCTGCGCCGACCTCACGGGCGCGAAGCTCGACGGCGTCGACCTCACCCAGAAGGACCTGACGGGGGCCATTCTGCGCAAGGCCTCCATGAAGCAGACCGACCTCGGGCAGGTCACCGCGAAGTACGTCGACTTCAGGCAGGCCGACCTGCGCGGAGCCGACCTCGTCCAGATGCACGGCGACTACGCCGACCTGCGTGGCGCCAACCTCATCGACGTGGGCGCGACGCAGGTGCGCTTTCCCAGGGCCGACCTGAGCGGCGCCAAGCTCACCAGGGCTTATCTCGGCCAGGCCGACCTCACGCTCGCCAAGCTCGTCGACGCCGACCTCGTGGATGCCGAGCTCGGCCAGGCCAAGGCTCGCAGGGCCGACTTCACCAGGGCGAAGCTGCACGAGGCTCAGATGATCTCGATCGAGGCGCCCAACGCCGTCTTCCGCGACGCGGACCTGCGGGAGGTGCGCTTCAGCTCCGCGAAGATGGACGGGGCCGTCCTGATCGGGGCCGACGTCCAGGACGCCGACTTCACCTTCGCCGACGACCTCGATCTGACCGGCGCCCGCGGCACGCCGAAGAACGTCCCCGACGACGCGAAGGGCCTCGCCTCGGCCTCGCCCTCGCCTTCACGTGGCGCGACGGCTGAGTGGCCCGCCGCCTTCGACCCTCCGTCCACGCGGTCGGGGCTTCCCACGATCTCGCTGGGGTTGCTCCTGGTGGTCGTCGGCTCGGTCGGGCTGCTGGTCACCCTCACCCTGTGGGCCGCGGCGGCCCGCCGTCCTCCGCCCTACCGCGCCTGAGCGTGGCGTCAGATGCCGATGGCGGCGGTCGGCTGCATCAGGCGGCGCGCCGCCTCGGTGATGGAGCCGGACAGCGACGGGTAGACCGCGAAGGTGTGGGCCAGCTGGTCGACGGTGAGCCGCTGCTGCACGGCGACCGACACCGCGAGGATCAGCTCGGAGGCCCTGGGAGCCACCACGACGCCACCGAGCACGATGCCGGTGTGCGGGCGGCAGAACAGCTTGATGAAGCCGTCGTTGAACCCCTGCATCTTGGCCCTGGCGTTGGTCGACAGCGGCAGCTTGACGACGTTCGCCTCGATCTCGCCTGCCTCGATCTGCTTCTGCGACACGCCGACGGAGGCGATCTCGGGGTCGGTGAAGATGTTGGAGGCGACGGTGGCGAGGCGCAGCGGCTGCACCGCCTCGCCGAGCGCGTGCCAGACCGCGATGCGGCCCTGCATCGCGGCGACGGAGGCGAGCATGAGCACGCCCGTGCAGTCGCCGGCGGCGTAGACGCCGGGGGCGGAGGTGCGTGACACCTTGTCGACCTGGACGAACCCGCCCCTGTCGAGGGTCACCCCCGCCTCCTGCAGCCCGAGGCCCGAGGTGTTGGGGACCATGCCGACCGTCATCAGCGCGTGGGAGCCCTCGGCGGTGCGCCCGTCCTCCAGGGTCACCACGACCCCGTCCGCGGTGCGCTTGACCGACGAGGCGCGCGAGCGGCCCATGACGTTCATGCCGCGCCGCCGGTAGACCTCTTCGAGCACCTCCGCCGCGTCGGCGTCCTCGTTGGGCATCATGCGGTCGCGGGAGGAGACCAGCGTGACCTCGGAGCCGAGCGAGCGGTAGGCGCCGGCGAACTCGGCCCCCGTGACACCGGAGCCGACCACGATGAGGTGCTCGGGCAGCTCGTCGAGGTCGTAGAGGTGGCGCCAGGTGAGGATGCGCTCGCCGTCGGGCTCGGCGCCCGGCAGGATGCGCGGCGTGGCGCCGGTGGCGACGATCACGACGTCGGCCCTGATCGTACGGTCACCCGCCCTGACCACCTGCGGGTCGACCAGCCGGCCACGGGCCTTGATGATCTCGACGCCCTCGGCGGCGACCCGCGCGCCGATGTCGGCGGACTGCGCCTGGGCCAGCTCCTTCACCCGCTTGTTGACCAGCGGCATGTCGACCTCGGCCGAGCCCGCGTCGCCGTCGGCCCCGCCCGAGTAGTGCACGCCCAGCGAGGGCGCGTCGAGCAGCGCCTGCTTACGGACGGAGGTCGCGATCATCGTCTTGGACGGCACGCAGTCGGTCAGGACGCACGCGCCGCCTGGGCCGTCCTCTTCGACCATCGTGACCTGCGCACCCAGTTGCGCGGCCACCAGAGCCGCCTCGTAGCCGCCTGGTCCGCCACCGATGATCACGATCCTAGTCACGTGTCCCATTGTCCCGCATATGGAGAGGCGACAACGAACCGGTCCCCGCCCATGGCGATCGGAACGACGTCGGCGCTCCCAGGCGTGGCAGGATGGCGCGGTGGTGAGCACCACTTGGCGAGGAGTGTGAAATGGGACGACTTCCTGATTCGCCGCAGAATACGGGCGGAACCAGGCTCTACGCGGCCTATGGCTCGAACATGGATCCCAAACAGATGGCCATGAGAGCCCCCCACTCCCCCGTGCGGGGCGTGGGCTGGCTGCAGGGCTGGCGCCTGACGTTCTGCGGTGAGGACGCTCGCTGGGAGGGCGCCCTGGCCTCGATCGTGGAGGACCCCGACGAGCATGTCTTCGTCGTTCTGTACGACGTGCCCGAGTGGGACGAGTCGTCTCTCGACCAGTGGGAGGGCGCCAGCCGCGGTCTCTACCACAAGGTGCGGCTGCGCGTTCACACGCTCGACGGCGACGTCCTCGCCTGGTTCTACGTGCTCGACAGCTACGAGGGCGGCCTGCCCTCGGCGCGCTATCTCGGCATCCTGGCCGACGCGGCGGAGGTGGCGGGCGCTCCCGACGACTATGTCAAGGGCCTGCGCGGCCGTCCCTGCAAGTCGCTGGGCAGCTGACGTCGCGCGCCACGGTGCGCCCGGCCGTGACCGGGCGCACCGCATGATCAGCCGCGCGTCGGTCAGCTCAGCGGCTGGTCCTTGGTCTCCTTCAGCGCGAAGACGTAGACCAGCGTGGAGACCAGCGCCAGGGCCGACATGTACCAGGGGAAGAGCCCCGAGTTTCCCGCGTCCTTGAGCGCGGTGCCGATCAGCGGCGCGGTGCCACCGAAGATCGCGACGGTCAGCGAGTAGGGGAAGCCCGCGCCCGACGCCCGCACCCTGGTCGGGAAGAGCTCGGAGTTCACCGCCGCCGAGATCGAGGTGAAGCAGCCGAGGAAGACCATGCCGATGAGCTGGATGGTCAGCAGGCTGCCGAAGGAGTTGGACAGCGCGCCGAGCATCGGCACCGGCAGCAGCGTGAAGGCCAGGCCGAAGGCGATCAGCATGGGCCTGCGGCCGATCCTGTCCGACAGCATGCCGAGCAGCGGCTGCAGCACCATGAAGAAGAGCAGGGAGATGGTGCCGACCTGCAGCGACATGGCGGGGTCGAAGCCCACGTTCTGCTGGGCGTAGGTCGGCAGGAAGGTCGTCCACGTGTAGTAGGCGACGGTGCCGGCCACGGTGATGCCGACGATCATGGCGGCCTTGGTCGGGTAGCGGACCAGGAACTCGAAGAGTTTCGGCCGTTCGGCCCTGCCCTCCTGGATCTCCTGCGACACGGCCGAGGTCTCGTCGGCGCCCTTGCGGATCCACAGGCCGACGAGGCTGATCACCGCGCCGATGACGAACGGGATGCGCCAGCCGTAGGAGCTCATGTCGGCCTTGGACAGCATCGTGGCCAGCAGGGCGGCCAGGCCCGAGGCGAGGAGCTGGCCGATGGTCGTGCTGACGTACTGGAAGCTCGAGAACAGGCCACGGCGGCCTGGAGGGGCCGACTCCACCAGGAAGGTGGTGGCGGCGGCGAACTCGCCGCCGACCGACAGGCCCTGGATGAGCCTGGCGAGCGTCAGGATGATCGGGGCCAGCACGCCGGCCGCCGCGTAGGTCGGGGTGACGGCCAGCAGCAGCGAGCCCGCGCCCATGAGGATGATGGTGAAGGTCATGGCGGCCTTGCGGCCGAACCTGTCGGCGAAGGAGCCGACCAGGAGCCCGCCGAGCGGTCGCATGAAGAATCCCACCGCGAAGATCGCGAAGGCGCTCAGCACGGGGACGAGGGGGTTGTCGTTCTCGGGGAAGACCTGGCTGGAGAAGTAGACGGCCAGGAACGAGTACGCGTACCAGTCGTACCATTCGACGACGTTGCCGACGCTTGCTGCCAAAAGCTGACGGCCCCGACTCCGGGGGATGCCGAGCGGCGAGCTGGTGATGGTCACCAGGGGGCTCCTTTGCTTCGGGTGCGGTGATGGCTTACTGTGCATCCGGACGACCGAAACAGTCAAATATCTATTCACATATTTACAAATCCGACATGGAGTCAGCTCGAGGTGGATGTTCTCGACCGGCGGCTTGTCGCCGCTCTGCAGGTCAGCCCGCGCGCGTCCTGGGGCGAGATCGGCAGGGCGGTGGGTGAGCACGAGCGCACGGTCGCCAGGCGGCTCCAGCGGCTGATCACCGACGGCGCGGTCCAGGTCACCGCCATCTACGACGACCTGCGCTCGGGGCACGGCCGACCCGTCCACCTGCACGTCCAGGTCAGGGCGGGCATGTCGGCCATGGTGGCCGACGCGCTGGCCTCCAGGCCCGACACCCGCTCGGTCTACTCGGTGACCGGCGCGGCCGACATCGGCGCCGAGCTGGTGGCGCCCAGCAGGGCCGCGCTGCACGAGATCCTCAACGTCGAGGTGCACGGCATCGACGGTGTCGCGGGCACGCAGACGCAGGTGGTGCTGCACACCTTCCGCACGGTGGCCGAGTGGCACGCGCCGTACCTCACCGACGAGGAGATCGAGCTGCTGCGCCCGCCGCTGCCCGACGTCGTCCTGCCCGACCAGGACGGCCTGTCGCCGCTGGAGAGCGAGGTGGCCGAGCTGCTCGTCGCCGACGGCAGGATCGCCTTCACCTCGATCGCCGAGAGGACCGGCATCTCGGTGCCCACCGCCAGGCGCAGGGTCGCCTCGCTGCTGGAGCGGCGGGTGCTGCTGCTGCGGGCCGAGGTCGAGCCCTCGCTGCTCGGCCTGGAGGTCGAGGCGCAGCTGTGGCTGCGGGTGCGCCCCCACGGCCTCGACCAGGTCGGCGAGACGCTGAAGAGACACCCGGGGGTCCGCTACTGCGCGGCCACCTCGGGCACCTACACCATGCTCGTCCAGGTGGCGGTGGCTCACGAGGCCGACCTCTACCGCTTTCTGACGGAGGTCGTCGGTCCCCTGGACGACGTGACCGACGTCAACGTCACCCTCATCACCCGGGCCTACAAGCGCGGGTTCCTACGCAAGGAGCACTCATGACCCCCGCCGAACTGGAAGTCGCCGAGCTCTGCGCCGAGCTGATCCGGGTGGACAGCAGCAACTACGGCGACGGGAGCGGCCCAGGCGAGCGCGCCGCCGCCGAGGTCGTCATGGCGCGGCTGTCCGAGGTCGGCGTCGAGGCGCACTACAGCGAGAGCGCCCCAGGCAGGGGCAACGTCGTGACCAGGATCGAGGGCAGCGACCCCTCGCTGCCCGCGCTGCTGGTCCACGGCCACCTGGACGTGGTGCCCGCCAACGCGGCCGACTGGAGCGTGGACCCGTTCGCCGGTGAGATCCGCGACGGCTACATCTGGGGCCGCGGCGCGGTCGACATGAAGGACATGGACGCGATGATGCTCGCGGTCCTGCGCCAGATGGTCAGCGAGGGCAGGCGTCCTCGCAGGGACATCGTGTTCGCGTGGGTCGCCGACGAGGAGGCCGGCGGCGTCTACGGCGCCAAGTACCTCACCGCCAACCACCGTGAGCTGTTCGACGGCGTCACCGAGTCGATCAGCGAGGTCGGGGGCTACTCCCTCGAGGTCGACCCCGACCTGCGCCTCTACCTCATCGAGACCGCGCAGAAGGGCCTGTCCTGGATGCGCCTGGTCGCCGACGGCACGGCGGGCCACGGCTCGATGCTCAACTCCAGCAACGCCGTGACCGAGGTGGCCAAGGCCGTGGCCCGCCTGGGCTCCCACGAGTGGCCGCTGACGCTCACGCCCACCGTGCGGCAGTTCCTCACCGAGGTGTCGGACGCCTTCGGCCTGCCCTTCGACCCCGAGAACCCGACCCCCGTGCTGGACAAGCTGGGCCCGCTGGTCCGCTTCGTCGGCGCGACGCTGAGCCACACCACCAACCCGACCATGCTGAGCGCCGGGTACAAGGCCAACGTCATCCCCGGACAGGCCGAGGCGGTCGTGGACGGGCGCTTCCTGCCCGGCTACGAGGACGACTTCTTCAAGACCGTCGACGAGCTGCTCGGCCCGAACGTGCGCCGCGAGTTCGTGCAGCACGACATCGCGCTGGAGACGACGTTCGACGGCGCGCTGGTCGAGTCGATGATCGCGGCGCTGAAGGCGGAGGACCCGACCGCGCGGGCGGTGCCGTACTGCATGTCGGGCGGCACCGACAACAAGACCTTCTTCGCCGACCTCGGTGTGCGCGGGTTCGGGTTCGTGCCGCTGCGCCTGCCCAAGGACATGGACTTCGCCGGCATGTTCCACGGCGTGGACGAGCGGGTCCCCGTCGAGGCGCTGCAGTTCGGCGTGCGGGTCCTCGACAGGCTGCTCCTAAACTACTGAGATGACCTATGTTCAGGCCCAGGAGGCCGCCGCCGCCCTGAGGAAGGCCACCGAGCTCGACGTCTTCGACGTGGCGCTCGTGATGGGGTCGGGCTGGGTGCCCGCGGCCGACGCGATCGGCGACACGCTCGTCGAGCTGCCGGTTACGGACCTTCCGGGCTTCAACCCTCCGGCGGTGGCCGGCCACGCGGGAAGGGTCCGCGTCGTGCGCACCCCCTCGGGACGGCACGCGCTGATCTTCCTGGGCCGCACCCACCTGTACGAGGGGCTCGGCGTCGACCCCGTCGTCCACGGCGTGCGCACCGCCCTGGCGGCCGGCGTGCGCACGGTCGTGCTGACCAACGCGGCCGGCGGTCTGCGCCCCGAGACGCAGAACGTCGGCGACCCCGTGCTGATCAGCGACCACATCAACCTGACCGGCGCCAACCCGCTGACCGGCGCGACCTTCATCGACCTCACCGAGGTCTACTCCAAGCGCCTGCGCGCCCTGGCGACCCAGGTGGACCCCTCGCTGGCCGAGGGTGTCTACGTGGCCTTCCGCGGCCCGACCTACGAGACGCCCGCCGAGATCCGCATGCTGCGCACGCTCGGCGGCGACATGGTCGGCATGTCTACGGTCCTCGAGGCCATCGCGGCCCGCGCGGGCGGCGCCGAGGTGCTCGGCATCTCGCTGGTCACCAACCCCGGCGCGGGGCTGGTCGGTGAGCCGCTCAACCACGAGGAGGTCCTCGAGGTCGGCCGCGCGACCGCCACCAGGATGGGCGCGCTGCTGGCCAAGGTGGTCGACAGGCTGTGAGCGGCGAAGCGGGCGCGACCATGAACACGAGCGCGAGAGAGCTCGCGCTGGCCTGGCTGGCCCAGGACCCCGACCCCGACACCAGGGCGGAGCTCTCCGCGCTCCTCGACGACCCCGATGCGCTCCAGGAGCGCTTCGGGGCCAAGCTGGAGTTCGGCACGGCAGGCCTGCGCGGCGAGCTCGGGGCCGGCCCCAACCGGATGAACCGCGTCACCGTCATGCGGGCGGCGGCGGGCCTGGCCACGGTGCTCGGGCCCGGCAGGCACGTGGTGATCGGCTACGACGCCAGGCACAAGTCCGACGTGTTCGCCCGCGACACCGCCGCCGTGCTCACGGGCGCGGGGCTGCGCGCCTCGATCCTGCCGGGACCGCTCCCGACGCCGGTGCTCGCGTTCGCCGTCAGGCACCTCGGGGCCGACGCGGGCGTCACGGTGACCGCCAGCCACAACCCGCCCCGCGACAACGGCTACAAGGTCTACTGGCGCGAAGGCTCGCAGATCGTGCCCCCTGTCGACAGCCAGATCTCGGCCGCGATCGACGCGGCAGGACCTGTCGACCAGCTCCCCCTCGGCTCCTTCGACGTGCTCGGCCCCGACATCGTCTCGGCCTACCTGGAGGCCGTCACCCGGCTGCCGCTGGGCGAGGAGCGCGACCTGCGCGTCGTCTACACCCCGCTGCACGGCGTCGGGGCGACGGTCTTCGGCGCGGCCATGCGGAATGCGGGCTTCCACGCCCCCGTCATGGTCGAGGAGCAGCGCGAGCCCGATCCCGACTTCCCGACGGTGGCCTTCCCCAACCCCGAGGAGCCCGGCGCGATGGACCTCGCGCTGGCCCTGGCGGCCAAGGTGGAGGCCGACCTCGTGCTGGCCAACGACCCCGACGCCGACCGGTGCGCGGTGGGCGTCCCGCTGGGCGACGGCACCTTCAGGATGCTGACCGGAGACGAGGTCGGTGGGCTGCTCGGCGAGCACGTGATCGCCCACACCTCCGGCGACCGGCTGGTGGCCACCACGATCGTCTCCTCGTCCCTGCTCGGCCGCATCGCCCATGCGTACGGCGTGCGGCACACCGAGACCCTCACCGGCTTCAAGTGGATCATGCGGGCGGGCGAGGGCCTGATCTACGGCTACGAGGAGGCGCTCGGCTACAGCGTCGGCGGCGCGCACGGCCTGCCCGTCCACGACAAGGACGGCATCGGCGCGGCCCTCACCGTGGCGGGCATCGCGGCGACGGCCAAGCTCGTCGGCCGCACGCTCCTCGACCTCCTCGACGACCAGGCCAGACGCTACGGACTGCACGCCACCTCGCAGCTGTCCTTCCGGGTGGCGGACCTCAGTCTGATCTCCGACGCCATGGCGAGGTTGAGGGCCGCGCCCCTCGCGACCCTGGGCGGCAGGGCCGTCGAGGCGCGCGACGACCTGGCCGTGGGAGTGGGCGGGCTGCCCCCGACCGACGGCCTGCGCTACCGCCTGGCGGGCGGCGCGCGGGTGGTGGTGCGTCCTTCAGGCACCGAGCCCAAGCTCAAGTGCTACCTGGAGGTCGTCGTCCCTGTGACGGGCGAGGTGGCGGGGGCGCGCGCCGCCGCGGCGGCCGAGCTCGACGCTCTCAAGGCGGATCTCGGGGCGGCCCTCGGCCTCTGACGCGTCAGGGCTTCGCGATCTCTATCTGCAGCTCGTGCACCCACTCGTCCAGGTCGGGCGGGCAGTGCAGGGACACCTCGCGGGCCAGGCCGAGCGCCTGGTAGCCGTTCTCCTCGATCCAGTGGGCGAGCGTCTGGAAGGTGGGGCCGACGCTCTCCATCGGCCCTCGGTGGATGATGGTGGCCGCGGCCTCGATGGGGGGCAGGTCCATGACGTCGAAGTCGTGGGCCTTGCCGTCGTCGATGTCGAGGTTGACGGGGAAGGTGGCGTGCACCAGCACCGTGCCGTCGTCCTCCGGCAGGTAGTAGGCGATGCCGGGCCCCTGCATCGGCACGCGCGCCGCCTCCAGCCTCTCGCAGATCTGCCGGTAGAGCGGCTGGATGACGGGGCCGATGTCCTCGGTGTCGTAGCTGGCCGCCCTCGCGCTGAGCTGGGCCACCCTGACCGGGGCGACCTTCTTCACGATGACCTCGTCGGTCCCCATGACACCCTCTCTTTCGATCGTCCTGAGCCTCGCCTCCACCCCTCGCAACCTGGTGAGGTCGGCGTTGATCCGCGCCTCCAACTGGGCGCGGCGCAGCCGTACCATGCCGTGCAGTTCCTCGGCGCTGACCTTGTCGTCGAGGATCGCGCTCACCTGGTCGAGGGTGAAGCCGAGATCCTTGAGCGCGACGACGCGGTTGAGCCTGGCCAGCTGTCCCGCCTGGTAGGAGCGGTAGCCGGTGACGGGGTCGACGTGCGCGGGGCGTAGCAGGCCGATGGCGTCGTAGTGGCGCAACATGCGCACCGACACGAGGCCCAGCCTGGCGAAGTCTCCGATGCTGAACATGACTCCCCCAGGTCTACGGCCTCACACGGTGTCAGGGTCAACGCCCCCGGCGTGAGGCGGTCAGGCGAGGACGGCGACGGCCACGAGGACCAGGGCCGCGGCGCAGGCCGCGAGGGCGTCGGGGGCCCAGACGACGCGGACGTCACCGGGCTGCTCGCGGCGGCGCTTGGCGTTCTCGGCCCGTTCGGCGATCTGCTCGGCGACCCAGTCGGCGTGTGTCTTGCCCGCCATCGCCTCCTGCGCCGCCCGCTCTCCCTTGGAGAGCACGGGCTCGGTCTGGTAGCGCCCGCGCTGGGCTCGGGGATGGCCTCGGCGGTTCGCCCTGGCGCGTTCGCGCGCCGAGGCCTGCGGGGTCCAGGCGTGCAGGACCTTGTCACCGTGCGAGATGTTGATCGTGTGCGACACCTGCACGTCGTCGACCGACGCCCACGGCAGGAACGTGGTCCGCAGCGGGTTGCGCACCCGCAGCCCGTCGTCGGCCACCACGGTGGCGGGGCGCAGCGCGGTGAGGTAGACGAGCGCGGTCAGCACGCCCAGGATCGCCCCCGCCACCAGCGACGACTTGCCGCTGTAGCGCAGGGTCAGGTCGAAGGCGTTGAACAGGACGAAGGCCACCCAGATCCAGCCGAGCACGAAGGCGGTCGACCCACGGAAGGTCTGCTTCATGCTTGCCACTTGAGCTGTGCGAACCCCGGTTTGATCACGCCGTTGATGAGCGCGAGCCGCTCGTCGAAGGGCAGGAAGGCCGACTTCATCGCGTTCACGGTGAACCACTGCAGGTCGTCCCAGCCGTAGTCGAAGGCCTCGACCAGCTTGGCGAACTCCTCCGACACGCTCGTGGAGCTCATGAGCCTGTTGTCGGTGTTGACGGTCACCCTGAAGTGCAGGCGACGCAGGAGCCCGATCGGGTGCTCGGCGATCGAGGGCGCGGCCCCCGTCTGCAGGTTGGAGGTCGGGCACATCTCCAGCGGGATGCGCTTGTCACGGACGTAGGGCCGCGAGCCTGCCGAGCTTGGCGGTGCCGTCCTCGGAGGCGGAGATGTCGTCGATGATGCGCACGCCGTGGCCGAGCCTGTCGGCGCCGCACCACTGGATGGCCTGCCAGATCGACGGCAGCCCGAACGCCTCGCCCGCGTGGATGGTGAAGTGCGCGTTCTCCCTCTGGAGGTACTCGAACGCGTCGAGGTGCCTGGTGGGAGGGTAGCCCGCCTCGGCTCCCGCGATGTCGAACCCGACCACGCCGACGTCCCTGTAGCGCACGGCCAGCTCGGCGATCTCCATGGAGCGCGCCTGGTGCCGCATGGCGGTGAGCAGCGTGCCCACCTTGATGCCGGGGACCTGCCCGAACCCCTCCAGGACCGCTTCCACGACCTGGTCGAGGCTGAGGCCCGTGGTGGTGTGCTGCTCGGGGGCGTAGCGGACCTCGGCGTAGACGACGCCGTCGGCCGCCAGGTCCTCGGCGCACTCGGCGGCCACCCTGACCAGCGACTCGCGGGTCTGCATGACGCCGACGGTGTGGTCGAAGGTCTCGAGGTAGCGCACGAGCGACCCTGAGTCGGAGGCCTCTTCGAACCACTGCCTGAGGTTGTCGGGGTCGGTGGTGGGCAGCCGGTCGTAGCCCGTCTCGCGGGCCAGATCGACGATCGTCTCCGCCCGCAGACCACCGTCGAGATGGTCGTGGAGCAGCACCTTCGGCGCCCGGCGGATCTCGTCAGGGGTGGGTCGCTGGCTCATCTCGTCATCCTACCGCCACCAGCAAAAACACCGATCTTGCAAAGGCTGCCAGAAAACCCCGCTAATCTCGTCGCCCCTGGGGATCCGTCGCCTGGAGGTCACGGGTTCCGCACCGGGACATGGGACCCCCTTGGCGATCGGGGCCTGGCTCGCTCGGGGTTACTCGTCGGGGTCGCGGTTGGCGGTGTCGGGGGAGAACGCCGGAAGGCAGACCGCGACGTACTCGGCGCCCTCGGCGCCGACGCTGTAGCGGATCTTCTCGCCGGGCTCGGACACGAACGACTGACCCGCCGAGACCTCGGTCGTCCCCTCGGCGTGCTCGATCACGACGCTCCCGCGCAGCACCACCGTGTACTCGGTGAACTCGGGCGTCTGCGCGGGCTCCTCCCAGCCGGGAGGCGCCGTCATGTGCGCGATGGAGACCGCCTCGTCACCGCTGTTCACGCGGCCGATGTGCTCGTCGATGACCTTGCCGCCCGGTACCGGGATCCGGGTCACTCCCTCGATCTTTCTCACCACGTGCTCAGTGTGCCACGTCGACCACGAGGCGGTGAGGAGAGGTCAGCTCGGTCACCGAGAACGGCGCGCGGTGGTCGAGCACGAGCCCGACGCCGACCACGCCTTCGAAGTCGCCGGTCTTCACCACGTTCTGTACGTTGCCGAGGCTCGCCTGGAAGATCGGGCCGCCGGTCCAGGTGGGCTTCCCCTCGTCGGTGTGGGCGTTGGCGGGCTTGAGCGTGACCTGGAGGTAGGCGCCGCCCCGCACGTCGATCGGCTCGCCCGAGCCGTCCTGGACCAGTTCGTCCACCCACCTGACGCTGTAGCTCGTGACGTCGCCGTCGAGGTCGATCACCACCCTGTCGAGCGGACCGTGGTCGGCGAACCTGACCGTCTTGACCAGGACGGGCTCGCCCGGATCCCCCTCGACCTCGACGTCCCTGGTGCTGGTGGGCACGGGGAGCGCCGTGCCCGCCTGCCCGGGGGCCGAGGAGGCGCCGCCCGGGCTGGGGCTCGGCCCGGTCACGCCGGGATGGGCCGCGCCGGTCGTGCCGGCGCCGCTGGACGACGAGCCCGCCCCACCTGGCGCCTGGTTCGGCCCGCAGGCCACCAGGACGGCGAGGCAGCTCACGAGAGCGCCGACGCGCGAAAGCCGCATATCTCGTAGGTTCCCTGCTCGTGGAGGGCTCATGCGCCTGGCCGCCGAGCCATGCCGAACAGGCCTGTGACCGGCCACGCGCGCGAAGGCGCCGGGCCCCCTCGGAAGGGAGACCGGCGCCCCGCGGCGAATCAGACCGTCTCGAGGACCTTGTCCTGGTCGCGCTCGACCGCGGCAACCCTGCGGAAGTTCAGCCCCGTGGCCGAGACCAGCAGCCCGACCACCGCCAGGATCAGCGGCACCATGATCGAGCTCTTGAGCGAGTCGATGGTGACGGCGCCGTCCGCGCCCGAGGTCAGCACCGCGGTGACCACGGCCAGCACGACGGCCCCGCCGACCTGACCCGAGGTGTTGAGCATGCCCGAGGCCAGACCCTGCTCGTCGTCGTGGACCCCGTTGGTGGCCTGGATGTTGAGCGAGGGGAAGGACAGCGCGAACGCGATGCCCAGCAGCACCATGCCGGGCAGGACCAGCCCGCCCATGCTCGGGTTCTCGTCGATGCCGAGGAAGAAGGCGTAGCCTCCGGCCAGCGCGGCGGCGCCGATCACGATGAGCCTGGCGGTGCCGAACCTGTCGGCGAGGTCACCCATCTTGGTGGAGGTGATCGCCACCAGCAGGCCGGCGGGCAGGAAGGCGAGCGCGGTCTGCAGCGCCGACCAGTGCAGCAGGTTCTGGAAGTACTGCATGGCGGCGAACTGGAAGCCGATGTAGGAGCCCATCAGGATGACCAGTCCCAGGTTGGCCCTGACGATCGGGGCCGAGCGCAGCAGGCCGAGCCGTACGAGCGGGTGCTTGACCCTCAGCTCGGTGAAGACGAACAGGCCGAGCAGCGCGAAGGAGAGCACCAGGGAGCCGATCGTGCGCACCGACAGCCATCCGACCTCGGGCGCCTGCACGACCGTGAAGACCAGCAGCAGCATCGAGGCGGTGATGAGGACCGCGCCGACCAGGTCGTAGCCGCCTCCTGCCCGCTCCTCCTTCACCTTCGGCAGCACCTTGAGCGCGGCGACCAGCGCGATGATCGCGACGGGCACCGGCATCAGGAAGGTCCAGCGCCAGCCCAGCTCGGTCAGCAGGCCCGACAGCACCAGCCCGAGCGAGAAACCACTGGCCCCCGAGGCGGTGAAGATGCTCAGCGCCTTGTTGCGGGCGGGTCCTTCAGGGAAGGTCGTCGTGATGATCGACAAGGCGGCCGGCGCGGTGAAGGCCGCGGCCATGCCCTTCACGAAACGGGCGGCGATCAGCAGCGCGCCGTCGTCGACGATACCGCCGATCAGGGAGGCTGCCGCGAAGACCGCCAGCGCGGCCAGGAACACCCTGCGCCGGCCGAGAAGGTCGGCGGTCCTGCCCCCGAGTAGCAGAAGACCGCCGTACCCCAGCACGTAACCGCTGACAACCCATTGCAGAGAAGAAGGAGAAAGGCCCAGGTCCGCCTGGATGGAGGGCAGCGCGACACCGACCATCGACACGTCCAGGGCGTCAAGGAACATCACAGCTGAGAGCACGACGAGCGCGCCCCATCGAGCAGAAGTGGAGGACATGAAGACAGAGACTACATGCATCTGCATCTAATGCAACAGAATTTAATGCAGTTGCATAGGAGTTAACCGGATGGTATTCTCCGCGACATGAACGACGAGGCCGTGGTCGCTGCCTGGCACGACGTCCTGGCCAAACACGCGAAGACCCTGTGCGCGCTCGAGCGCGAGCTCGGCGACAAGTACGACCTGGGGGTCAGCGAGTTCGAGGTGCTCGACCGCATCGTCTCCAACGAGTGCAGGAAGTTCCGCGTGCAGGAGCTCGCCGACGAGGTGCACCTGAGCCAGAGCGCCCTGTCTCGCGTCGTCGCCCGCCTGGAGAAGGGCGGCCTGGTCACGCGCGGGGTGTGCGACATGGACCGCAGGGGCGTGTTCGTCTGCATCACCGACGAGGGCCGCGCCCGTCACGCTGCCGCCCTGCCGGCGCATCGCGCCGTCCTGAGCGCCGTCTTCGCGCCGGCCTGACACCTCACAGGCGTCGCGCCGTGGCCCGGGAGAACACCTGTCCGAGCGCCACAGGACAGGCCCGTTCCTCCAGAATGGTCATGACACGCTGACGCGAGGAGGACGGATGGGCGAGATGCTGGGCACCGTGGAGGTGCTGCGCAGGTACCCCGTGAAGGGTCTGCTCGGCGAGGAGATCGCCGGCGGCGACGTCGCGGCGACCGGTCTCACGGGCGATCGGGGCCTCGCCCTGGTCGACGCCGAGACCGGCAAGGTCGCCAGCCCCAAGAACCCGCGCGTTTGGCGCGGCATGCTCGCCCTGTCCGCCGCCATCGACTCAGGCGGGGTCCGCGTGAGCCTGCCGGACGGCGGGAGCGTCCGGGCCGGCGATCCGCACGTGGACGAGGTGCTCTCGCGCGCCCTCGGCAGGAGGGTGACGCTCACCTCGACACCCCCCGAGAAGGCGGCGCTGGAGCGGGCGGTGCCCGAGGAGGTGCTCAGCGAGGGTGTGACGGCACGGGTGACCGTCCAGGAGAGCGTGCTGGGCGCGGGCTCGCCTCCCGGCACGTTCTTCGACTACGCGCCGCTGCATCTGGTGACGACCTCGGCCATCGCCGCCACGGGCGTGGAGGCGGTGCGCTACCGCCCCAACCTCGTCATCCGTACGGCAGGCGAAGGCTACGTCGAGAACGGGTGGGCGGGCGCGGAGGTCGCGGTGGGCGAGGAGGTCGTGCTGCGGGTGACCGTGCCGACGCCGCGCTGCGCGGTTCCGACGCTGGAGCACGGCGCGCTGCCCCGCGACACCTCGGCCCTGCGCACGCCCGCCGCGCACAACCTGGTCGAGCCGCTGCCGGGCTACGGACCGCGCCCGTGCGTCGGCGTCTACGCGGAGGTGCTGCGCCCCGGCCGGATCACATCAGGCGATCAGGTCCGCCTCCTCGACTGACGCGGGCAGGCGCCCTGCCTCGCACGCTGACGTCCGCCTGCCGTCGGGGACGGACGGACGTCAGCGCCGCGCCGATCAGGCCGTGACGCGCTCGATCACCAGGGGCAGCAGGGCGGGGTCGCTCGCGGGGCCGACCTCGTAGGCGCCTTCCAGCGCCGCCAGAGCCCTGTCGAAGCGCGCGGTCTCGTCGGCGTGCAGCGTCATCAGCGGCTGCCCCTCCCGCACCAGGTCTCCCGGCTTGGCGTGCAGCATGACGCCCGCGCCGAACGACACCGGGTCCTCCTTGCGCGCCCTGCCGGCGCCCAGACGCCAGGCCGCGAGCCCCACGCCGTAGGCGTCCAGCCGGGTGAGCACCCCTGAGGCGGGACACGAGATGGTCATCGTCTCCGCCGCCCTGGGCAGGACGCCGTCGGGGTCGCCGCCCTGGGCGGAGATCATCCTGCGCCATGCGTCCATGGCCGAGCCGTCCTTCAACGCCTCGGCGGGATCCCTGCCCGAGACGCCGGCGGCGTCGAGCATCTCCCTCGCCAGCCGTACCGTCAGCTCCACCACGTCGGAGGGTCCGCCGCCGGCGAGCACCTCGACCGACTCGGCGACCTCGAGCGCGTTGCCCACCGCGAGGCCCAGCGGCCTGTCCATCGCCGTCAGCAGCGCGACGGTGCGCACGCCCGCGTCGGTGCCGAGCGCCACCATCGTGGTGGCCAGCTCCCTCGCGTGCGCGACGTCCTTCATGAACGCGCCCGAGCCGACCTTCACGTCGAGGACCAGCGAGCCGGTCCCCTCGGCGATCTTCTTGGACATGATCGAGGAGGCGATCAGCGGGATCGACTCGACCGTGCCCGTCACGTCGCGCAGCGCGTACAGCTTCTTGTCGGCCGGCGCGAGGCCCGAGCCCGCCGCGCAGACGACGGCGCCCGCGCTCCGCAGGACCGAGAGCATCTCCTCGTTGGACAGCGAGGCCCGCCATCCTGGGATGGACTCCAGCTTGTCCAGCGTGCCGCCGGTGTGACCGAGGCCGCGCCCCGACAGCTGGGGGACGTACGCGCCGCAGGCCGCCACCAGCGGGGCGAGCGGAAGCGTGATCTTGTCTCCGACGCCGCCCGTGGAGTGCTTGTCCGCGGTGGGCCTGTCGAGCATCGACCAGTCCATGCGCTCGCCCGTGCGGATCATCGCCTGGGTCCAGTCGGCGATCTCGCGCCTGTCCATGCCGTTCAGCAGGATCGCCATGGCCAGCGAGGACATCTGCTCGTCGGCGACCTCCCCGCGGGTGTAGGCGCCGATCACCCAGTCGATCTGCTCGGTGCTGAGCGCGCCCTGGTCGCGCTTGGTGACGATGACCTCGATGACGTCCATGCTCAGGCCCCCCTGGACAGGTCGTCGGGACCGAAGGCGTACGGCAGGACGTCGCCCATCCGCCTGGGCCCGTCGGGCGTCTCGACCAGCAACTCCTCGCCGCCGAACTCGTAGAGCAGCTGGCGGCAGCGTCCGCACGGCATGAGCAGCTCGCCGTGGCCGTCGACGCAGGTGAAGGCGACCAGGCGCCCGCCGCCCGAGGCGTGCAGCGCCGAGACCAGGCCGCACTCCGCGCACAGGCCGAGGCCGTAGGAGGCGTTCTCGACGTTGCAGCCGGTGACGACGCGCCCGTCGTCGACCAGCGCCGCGGCGCCCACGGGGAACTTGGAGTAGGGCGCGTAGGCGTTCTGCATGGCCTGCGCGGCCTGGTCGCGAAGGGCGTCCCAGTCGATGCTCAATGCTGCTCCCCGCGGCGGTAGCGCACGCCGTCGGCCTTGGGCATCCGCAGGCGCTGGGAGGCGACCAGGAGGACCAGGAGCGTCAGGACGTGCGGGGTGATGAAGACGAACTCGTTCGGCAGCCTGTCGACGGTCATCCACAGCCACATCAGGACGACCACGCCCATGGCGGCGAACGCCATGACGGTGTAGTCCCTGGCCCCGGCCACGGCGGCGGCGGCCGTCTCACGCGACGACGACAGCAACTGCCTGATCCTGTTGCCGACGTAGAGCAGCAGCAGGATGGCGCCGAACAGGAAGAAGCTGGTCACGGCGGCCGAGCTGCGCAGCTGGAGGCCGTCGGCGTAGCCGAACAGCGAGGCTCCCGCGGCGAGGCCGCCTGGACGCCAGTTGCCGAAGATCATGGCGGCGAGGCCGATGAAGCCTCGTCCGCCGGTCTGGCCCTCGACGTACTTGGTGGTGAAGAAGACCAGGAACACGCCGCCGAGCCCGGCCAGCGCGCCCGAGATGACGGTCGCGATGTACTTGGTGAGGTAGACGTTCACGCCGAGCGACTCGGCCGCCCACGGATTCTCGCCCGCCGAGCGCAGCCTGAGGCCGAACGCCGTCCGCCAGAGCACGAAGTAGGTCAGCGGGATCAACGCGACGGCCACGATGACCAGGAGGCCCACGTTGTGGGTGAGCCCGCGCAGGATGCCGGCGACGTCAGAGACGAGGAACCAGTGCGTGTTCTCCAGTGCGCCGAGCACGTCGGGCCCGGAGGAGAACAGCGGCAGGCTCACCTCGGGCGGCCTGGAGGCCAGCGCGGGCGAGGTGGTGATGCCCGCTCCCGCCTCGGCGGCCGGGGTGCCCTCGGCGTACAGGACCTCCGACAGGAACCTGGTGACCCCGGGCCCCAGCAGGTTGATCGCGACGCCGCTGATGATGTGGTCGACGCCGAAGCCGACGGTGGCGATGGCGTGCAGCAGCCCGCCGATCGCGCCCGCGGCCAGCCCCGCCACCAGCGCGGCCTGCCAGCCCCACTGGTAGCCGGCCCAGCCGGCGAACCAGGTGCCGAGCACCATCATGCCTTCCAGACCGATGTTGACCACACCGGCCCGCTCCGCCCACAGACCGCCCAGACCGGCCAGTCCGATGGGTACGGCCAGCACCAGCGCCGCCTGGAAGATGCCGGAGGAGGTGATGTCGACCTTCCCCGTGACGACCCTGACCAGGGCCAGCACCAGGATCAGCACCGCGACGGCGATGAGCGTCAGGTGGTACTTCCTGACCCTGGGAGCATCGAGCACGCTCATGCGGTCACCTCTACGCGGTTGGTCGTGGCGAGCTGACGCGCGGCACGACGTTCCTCCTGGCGCAGCGCCATCCTGCTGGTGATCTCGTTGGCGATGACCACCAGCAGCACGATCGTGCCCTGCATGATCATGATGACCGAGGGCGGGACGTCGGCGAACTGCAGCGGCCCCTGCGCCCTGTCGAGGAAGCCGAACAGCAGCGCCGCGACCGCGATGCCGACCGGCTTGTTACGGCCGAGCAGCGCCACCGCGATGCCGAGGAAGCCGAGGCCCGCCGTGAAGCTCGTGCCGAAGTTGTGGGTGCGGCCCAGGATCTCCGGCAGGCCGATCAGGCCCGCGATCGCGCCCGAGAGCACCATCGCGGAGATGACCATCTTCTTCGGCCTGACGCCCGAGGCGAGGGCGGCGATGGAGTTGAGGCCGCTGGCCTTGACGTCGAAGCCGAAGCGGGTGCGCTCCAGCACCACCCACAGCACGATGCCGAGCACGATCGCCACGCCGAGGAAGCCCCACAGCCCCGCGCCCCTGGGCGCGGGCAGGCCGAACATCGTGAACAGGAAGTTGAAGTTGGGGAACCAGCCCGACTCGGGGATGTCGGCGGTCGTGACCGTCAGCTGCCCCTCGGGGCGAGGGCCCTGGAACGGGCCGCGCAGCAGGAACGCGGAGAGGTTGATCGCGATGTAGTTCAGCATGATGGTCGCGATGACCTCGTTGACGCCCCTGCCGACCTTCATGAGGGCGGGGATCAGCGCGTAGAGGCCGCCGACGGCCGCCGCCACCACGATGATGACCGCGATCTGGATCGGCGCGGGAGCGGTGAAGGTCGCGCCCACGTAGGCGGCGCAGATGGCCGCGATGCGGTACTGACCCTCGACGCCGATGTTGAAGAGGTTCATCCGGAAGCCGACGGCCACCGCGAGACCCGCGATGAACAGGGGCACCGCCCTGTTGATCACGGTGGCGATGCCGCTGACCACGGAGGTGGAGGTCGAGCCGAAGTCGAAGAACGCGCCGAAGGCGGCGACGGGATCGGCTCCCGCGGCGAGAATCGCCACGCTGGAGATCGCCAGCGCCAGCACGATGGCGACGACCGCGCCGCCCACCGTCAGCAGCAGGCGATTGAGCCCTGCGGGCATCATGACCCTTCCTCGGTGATGGCGCCTGTCATGTAGCCGCCGAGCTGCTCTGGGGTGATGTCCGCGGGATCGAGCTCGGCGACCAGACGGCCCCTGAAGATCACCTGGACCGTGTCGGAGAGACCGATCAGCTCGTCGAGGTCGGCCGAGATCAGCAGGACGGCAAGCCCTGCGGCCCTGGCCCGGCGCAGGTGGTCCCAGATGGCCGCCTGAGCGCCGACGTCCACGCCTCTGGTCGGGTGGGCGGCGATGAGGAACGACGGCTCGCCGCTCATCTCCCTGCCGACGATCAGCTTCTGCTGGTTGCCGCCCGACAGGGCCAGCGCCAGCGTCTCGACGCTCGGCGTGCGCACGTCATAGTCCTTGACGATGCGCTCGGTGTCGGCCTTGGAGGCCTTCCTGTCGATCCAGATGCCCTTGCGGGCGGGCTTCCTGGTCTGGTGGCCGAGCACTCTGTTCTCCCAGAGCGAGGCCTCCAGGAGCAGGCCCTGACGGTGCCGGTCCTCGGGGATGTAGCCGATGCCCGCCTCGCGGCGCCTGAGGGTGGTCCAGGCGCTGATGTCCTCGGCGCCGAGCGTGATCCGGCCGTGCGCCTGGCGCATGCCCATGATCGCCTCGATCAGCTCGGACTGGCCGTTGCCCTCGACGCCCGCGATGCCGACGATCTCGCCCTTGCGGATCTGGAAGGAGACGTCGTCGAGCAGGAGGCGCTTGCCGTGCAGGAACTCGCGCAGGTCTGCCCCGCGGGGCAGCGGGCGGAAGCCTTCGGCCTCCATGGTGAGCCCCTCGACGCGGAGCTCGACCGTGTCGGTGACCGTGGACTCGCGGGTCTCGGGGGTGGGCAGCTCGCTGCCCACCATCATCTCCGCGAGCTCGCGGGCGCTGCCGACCTGGCTGCGGGGTACGGTCGCGACCGTGGTGCCCCTGCGGATCACGGTGATCTCGTCGGCGATGCTGAGCACCTCGTCGAGCTTGTGGGAGATGAACAGGACCGTCAGGCCCTCGGCCTTGAGCTCGCGCAGGTTCTCGAAGAGCTCGTCGACCTCCTGCGGCACGAGCACCGCGGTCGGCTCGTCGAGGATGAGGATGCGGGCGCCCCTGTAGAGGACCTTGAGGATCTCCACACGCTGGCGGTCGCCGACGCCGAGATCCTCGACCAGGCGGTCGGGGTCGACGCGCAGGCCGTGGGCCTCGGCCAGCTCCCTGATGCGCCTGCGCGCGCCCGCCGCGTCGAGGAAGCCGGCGGTCGTGGGCTCCGCTCCGAGAACGATGTTCTCGAGCACGGTCAGGTTGTCGGCCAGCATGAAGTGCTGGTGGACCATGCCGATGCCGGCCGCGATCGCGTCGCTCGGCGTGCGGAAGCTGACGTCCTGGCCGTTCACCCTGATCTGGCCCTCGTCCGGCTTCTGCATGCCGTACAGGATCTTCATTAGGGTGGACTTGCCGGCGCCGTTCTCACCGCAGATGGCGTGGACGGTGCCTGCCTCGATGGTGATGCGGATGTCATGGTTGGCGACGACGCCGGGAAAGCGCTTGGTAATGCCCTCCAGCTCGACGGCGGGTTTCGCCGGGGCGAGGGTGTCCGAGCTCATACGGTCTCCTGGAGAGCCGGGATAGAGCGAAGGCCCGGGGGGAGCGCCCCCGGGCCCTCAATGTCCTCTTGGGTGTTGTCCCAGACTACGGCTTGCTCGGAACGGTGATCTCGCCGTCCACGATCTTCTTCTTGGCGGCGTCGACCTGCTCCTTGATGTCGTCGATCTCGCCACCGGTGGTGGACAGGCCCACGCCGTCGACCTTGAGGTCGTAGACGTCGTTCTTGCCGCCCTTGGCGCCACCCTGGAAGGCCTTGATGAACTGGAACACGCCGACGTCGACGCGCTTGATCATCGAGGTCATGATGACCGCCTGGAGGTCGGCCTCCTTGACCGTCAGCCGCTGGTCGGAGTCGACGCCGATGGCCTGCTTCTTGGCCGCGGCGGCGGCCTGGAAGACGCCGGTGCCGGAGTCGCCCGCGGCCTGGTAGACGATGTCCGCGCCGTCCTGGTACATCTTCTCGGCCGCGATCTTGCCCTTGTCGGGGGCCTTGAAGCCGCTGAAGTCACCGTCGGGGGTGAGGTACTTGACGTCGACCTTGGTGTCGGGCTTGGTCGCCTTGACACCGGCGGAGAAGCCCGCCTCGAACTTCTTGATCAGGTCGTTCTCGACGCCGCCGACGAAGCCGACGTGGCCGGCCTTGCTCTTCAGCGCGGCCGCGACGCCCGCCAGGTAGGAACCCTGCTCCTCGGCGAACAGCAGACCCGTCACGTTCGGGGCGTTCGAGGCGGAGTCGACGACCGCGAACTCGATGTCCGGGTACTCCTGCGCCGCCTTCTTGATGTCCTCGCCGTAGGCGAAGCCGACACCGATGATGGGGTTGTAACCCGCCTCGGCCAGCTGGCGCAGCAGCTCGCCGCGGTTGGAGCCGTCACCCGCGGGGCTGAGGTCCTTGATCTCGGCGCCGAGCTCCTTCTGAGCCTGCTCCAGACCCGCGTAGGCGGCGTCGTTGAAGGACTTGTCGCCGCGACCGCCGACGTCGAAGGCGAGTCCGACCTTCAGCCCGCTGGCCTTCGCCGGCTCGCTGGCGGCACCCGTGCTCGGAGCCGCGGAGTTGCCCGCGGACGTGTTTCCGCCACCACCACATGCCGCGGCCGCCATGAGCATGGCACCAGCGACGGTGCCGACCGCAATCCTGCCGAATCGCTTGCTGAGCAAGTCGACTCCTTCCATTTCCCCGCCGTCCAACCTTCATCGCACGCGCGAAGAAACGCACGGCAACCCTGCACGGAAGATAGTTGTTTGGCCAGGACAGACCAAACCGGCACACAGGTCCGCAACCGCTCCGTTATCGACATCAGTCGCGTCTGTGACCTGGGAGCGGCGTCGAGGTGGCCTGACCTGCAGCTTATGTGCTCGCATAACCCGCCTCAACACACCTTTACCGAAGTTTGCCCCAAGTCAAGATCTTGCCGTCAAGCCGAAGATTTCGTTGTATGGCTAGAAATTTCGTATACCACCTGGAGCGCCCCCCATGCGCATGATCGTCATCCCGCTCACCGCCGCGTTACTCGCGGCAGCGGGCGCCGGGCCCGCCTTGTCCACCACCGCCACGGGCCCGACCCAGCCCATCTACTCCCGCGCCGATGCGATCAAGCAGACCGTCTTCGTCGAGGTCGAGGGGGTCGACAGCGACCGCGACGGCAAGAACGACAGGGTGGCCGCCGACTTCCTGCGGCCCAAGGAGACCGAGACAGGGCTCAAGGTCCCGATCATCATGGAGTCGAGCCCCTACTACGCGGGCATCGACGGCACCATCCCCAACCACAAGGTCGACGTCGACGAGAACGGCAACCCGCTCCCGGGGGTGCTCGCCGCCGAGACCAAGACCGCGGTGGAGACCTTCCCCGGCTACTACGACAACTACTTCGTGCCCCGCGGCTACGCCGTGGCCAGGGTCGAGAGCCTGGGCAGCGGCAGGTCCACCGGCTGCCCGACCGTCGGCGACGCGCAGGAGAGCGCGGGCCCGAAGGCCGTCATCGACTGGCTGAACGGCAGAGCCAAGGGCTTCGACGCGGCGGGCAACCCGGTCAGCGCCCCGTGGTCCACCGGCAGCGTCGGCATGATCGGCGTCTCCTACAACGGCACGCTTCCCAACCAGGTGGCCGCCACCGGCGTCGAAGGACTCAAGACGATCGTCCCCATCGCGGCGATCTCCTCCTGGTACGACTACTACCGCGCCAACGGCGGCGTCCTGGCGCCCGGCGGGTACCAGGGCGAGGACGTCGACGTCATGGCGAAGGCCGTCCTCACCAGAGCGGGCAAGGAGATCTGCGCTCCGGTGATGGACGAGTTCACCGCCACGCAGGACCGGATCAGCGGCGACTACAGCGACTTCTGGGCCGCCCGCGACTTCCTCCACAACGCCGACAAGGTCAAGGCGAGCGTCTTCCTCGTCCACGGCCTCAACGACTGGAACGTCAAGACCAAGCAGGCCGCCCAGTGGTGGGAGGCGCTCAGCCGTCGCGACGTCCCTCGCAAGATCTGGCTGCACCAGGGCGGGCACGCCGACCCGTTCAACGTCAGGACCGTGGAGTGGCTGCGCCAGCTGCACCTCTGGTTCGACCACTGGCTCCACGGCATCGACACGGGCATCATGAACGAGCCGCGGGCCGACGTGGAGATCGGTCCTGGACAGTGGGGCCAGCACGCCTCGTGGCCGCTGCCCGGCGCCCACCCCGTGAAGCTCTGGCTGGGCTCGTCCTCCCGCCTGGGCGTGCTGCCGAGGCCGCTCTCCTCCCGCGAGTCGTTCGTCGACCAGAAGACCCGCACGGCCGAGCAACTGGTCGAGTCGGCTCCCTCCCCCGACCCGAACCGCCTGGCGTACCTGACCTCCGCGCTGCCGACCGACGTCCGGATCTCCGGCACGCCCAGCGTCTCCGTGCGGGCCTCGCTGAAGGACGGCGCCTCGCCGTACCTGACGGCGCTGCTGGTGGACTACGGCACCGACACCAGGGCCAACGGACGCCTGGTGAACACCGGTCAGACCTACTGCTACGGACAGGCGGTGCCGGGTGAGAGCGGCTGCACGTCGCTGTACCGGCACGGCACGGCGTCGGCGCCTTACAAGATCGTCTCGCGTGGCTGGATCGACGTGCGCAACAGGCACAAGGCCGACAACACCCAACCGATCAAGCCGGGCAGGGCGTACACGTTCCGCTGGGACTTCCAGGCGCAGGACTACGTCTTCAAGAAGGGACACAAGATCGGCCTGGTGCTGATCTCGACGGACCACGACTACACGCTGCGCTACCCGGAGGGAACCAAGGTCGAGGTCACCCCCGGCCTGTCGTCCCTGGAGCTGCCTGTCGTCTTCGGCCGCCTCTCCTGACGGCTCCCCCGCTCACGGGCGCGGCTTCGCGCTGAAGGGCTCGGACTCCCTCACGGGGGAGTCCGAGCGACCTTCCTGCCCCGGCCGTCAGGGCGGTCGCGGTTCCGCCGCATTGCGGCTGTCTCGTGGTCGAACCCGAGATACTCCTCGGCCAGGCATTCCGATCCACCCCGACGGGCGCGACGACCGGGGGTCAGGGGGACGGAAGTCTCCCTGACAGGAGGCTTGGGGAGCCTGGCTCCCCATCTGGGGAGTCCGAGCCCCCGGCGCGCGAAGCGCGCCAGGCGAGGCCCCTGCCCGTCAGATGAGCTCGGCCAGCGGTTCGGCGACCTGGCCCGGACGGTGACCCTCCCACAGGGCCGTCAGCGCCGTGGCCGCCATGAAGCGCACGCCGTGCCCGATGGCGCTCTCGTCCACGTCGAACGTGCCCTGGTGGATGTCGTGGTCGAGGCCGCCCGGCGACCTGGTGCCCAGGCGGGCGAAGGCTCCGGGGATCGACTCCAGGTACCAGGCGAAGTCCTCTCCGCCCAGCGACTGCTGCGTGGGGACCACGGCGCCAGCGCCGAGGGCGCGCTCGGCGGCCTCGGCGAGCATCTGGACGCTCTCCTCGTCGTTGACGACCGGCGGGACGCCTCGGGAGTAGTCCATGGTGGCCTCGACGCCGTACGCGCTCGCGACGGACTCCAGCAGCGCCTTGATGAGGTCGGGGGCCGCGTGCCAGGCCGCCTCGTCCAGGCAGCGGACGGTGCCCTCGGCGATGCCGTCGTCGGGGATGGCGTTGGCGGCCGAGCCCGCCTCCACGCGCCCCCACACCAGCGACAGCGAGGAGCGGGGGTCGACCCTGCGCGAGAGCGCGGCGGGCAGTTCGGTGAGGATCTTGGCGAGGGCGAAGACGAGGTCGGCGGTCAGGTGCGGGCGGGCCGTGTGGCCGCCGGGCCCGCTGACCCTGATGGCGAGCTTGTCGCAGGCCGAGGTGATGGGGCCGGCCTTGAGCCCGACCTGGCCGACGTCGACCCTGGGGTCGCAGTGCAGGCCGAAGATGCGGTCGACGCCGCTGATGCCGCCGTGGGCCATGACCTCGAGAGCCCCGCCGGGCAACTCCTCGGCGGGCTGGAAGAGCAGGCGCACCCGGCCTGGCAGCAGGCCCTCGCGGGCCTGCTTGGCAAGGAACATCGAGGTGCCGAGCAGGATCGTGGTGTGCACGTCGTGACCGCAGGCGTGGCAGACGCCCTGCACGGTCGAGCGGTAGGGCACGTCCTTCTCGTCGGGCAGGGCGAGGGCGTCGATGTCGGCGCGCAGCGCGATCGTCGGGCCGTCGCCGCTGCCGACCTCGCAGATGAGGCCGGTGCCGCGCGGGAGCACGGAAGAGTGCAGACCGGCCGCGGTGAGGCGGTCGGCGATCTTCTGGGTCGTACGGTACTCGGCGAAGGCGAGCTCAGGATGCATGTGCAGGTCGCGGCGGAACGCCACCAGTTCCTGCTCGTTCTCCGCCAGGAACGCGTCGAGTTCCCCCCGCAGCTCACGTCCCCGCATTGCTCACCGTCCCGTCACGTGCGACAACGCCGTCGCACGGCTCATTGCGCCGTCTTTCCCTGTGCGATCACGCGATTCAGCTGCCCGGTCGGGGAAGCTGCCCGGTGAAGCGAATGCCACACACCCGCGTGCACCGGTGTCAGAGATCAGCGGGGTTGGCCATAAGCCCGATGGCGATGCCATCGACTGTATCTCCCCTGCCGCCCCTCTCGCGGACAACTACACCAAAAGTTGGGCTGGGGCATGCCCGTAACCGCAGGTCGTCACAGTACGTGAGCGGTTACGTGGTCCGGAAATAGTCACAACGGATCATTAAATTGTGACCCGATGTCGCTACCCCCAAACGTTGACCCCGTTCCAAATCCTGTTACCTCCGGTCCTGGTCATCACACTGCCGCGATGCATGCAAGTGAGAAGAATGCGTGTTTCACTCACTATATGATCACTAATATCCCGTTCGGGGAGAAGCATGCACGGTTGAGCATCTTCGAGCCGAGCGAGGGGACCCTGGTGGTCGTACCCTCGCTCTCCCTGCCGCAGGATGAACTCCGCCGCATCAAGGCAGCAAGGTGCTACGAGGAGCGTCTGCTCTTCCTCCTGCTGACCCTGCGGGAGCCGGGGATCTCGGTGGTCTACCTCTCCTCCGTGCCGATCCATCAGGAGATCGTCGACTACTACTTCGGCTTCCTGCCCGACCCGGACGACGCGGCCAGGCGGCTGCACCTCATCACCGTCGACGACCCGCACAGCCAGCCCCTCACCAGGAGCGTGCTGGACCGACCCGACGTGGTCGAGCGGATACGCGGCGTCATCGGCGACGACGCGTGGCTGGTGCCGTTCGTGATGAGCGACCTGGAGGAGGAGCTCGCAGCGTCACTCAACGTCCCCATCTACGGTCCGGCCATGTCGCTGGCCTACTACGGCTCCAAGAGCGGGGCCCGCGAGATCGGCACCGAGGCCGCGGTGCCGATGGCGCGCGGATTCGGCGACCTCTACACGATGGCCCAGATCGAGGACGCGGTGCTGTCGCTGCCGGGCGAGCGCGTCATGGTCAAGCTGAACGACGGCTACTCGGGGCTGGGCAACGCGATCGTGCCCAAGCACGACTGGAGCCGCACGGAGTTCTCGGCGGGCGCCGACGAGACCTGGACCGGCTTCGCCGCCAAGCTGGCCGAGCGGGGAGGGGTGGTCGAGGAGTTCATCGAGCACCGCCCGCTCTACTACCCCAGCGCGCTGGCCAGGATCACCCCAGGCGGCCACTACGACGTCGTCGCCACCCACGACCAGGTCCTGGACGGCCCCGTCTACCAGGGCTGCACCTTCCCCGCCAGGCCGGAGTACCGCGCAGAGGTCAGCGCGTCGGCCGAGAAGATCGCTGGACTGCTCGCAGGGCGCGGCGTGGTCGGCCTGTTCGGCATGGACTTCTTCGCGATGAAGACGGACGCGGGCTACGCGGCGCTGCTGTGCGAGGTGAACCTGCGCATCGGCGGCACCACGCATCCCTTCGGGGCCGCGCTGCTCACCACGGACGCCACGTACGACCCCTCGACGGGGCTGCTGATGCGCGGGGCGCAGCCGAAGTACTACACGGCCACGGACAACTGCTCGGCGGGGTGCCTGGCCGGCCGTACGCCCGGGGAGGTGGTGAAGATGGTCGAGGGGCTCGGCCTCGGCTTCGACCCCGTGCGCAGGACCGGCAACGTCCTGCACCTGCTCGGCGCCATCCCCGAGCACGGCAAGCTGGGCTTCACCACGATCGGCGACTCCAGGGAGGAGGCCGACGAGCTGCACGGCATCACTCGCCGCGCGCTCTGCGGCGGCTGAGGCCTCGCCAGCCGATCAGCGCCAGCGCCACCCCCAGCACCAGGTTGACCGCGATCAGTATGCCGTGGACCACGTAGAAGCCCGTCGAATGCCCGTCGGCGAGGTTGAACCCAAGGTTGATCCACTCGAACATCATGAACGCGCCAACGATGATCAAGAATCCGGCGATCTTTCTCGACATGCTCATCTCTCAGTTTCCGGGCGGGTAGTGACGCCTCATGCGCTATGTGACGAAGCTACGCTGAGGTCGCTATGGGGACGAAACTGGTGCCGGTCGTGGCACTTCTCGCCGCGGTCGCCCTGGCAGGGCCCGCCTTCGCCGACCCGCCCGCCGTACCGGTGCTGGGGGGTGATCAGCTGGCGAGCAAGGGTCTGGTGGCGCCAGAGGGGGTGAAGGCGCCGCCGAAGACGAAGGCGACGTCCTTCGTCGTCGCCGACGCCGAGACCGGGCAGGTGCTCGCGGCCAGGAACCCGCACGGCCGCTTCCTGCCCGCCAGCACGCTGAAGGCGCTCACCGCGCTCAGCCTCATCCCCAAGCTCGACAAGAACCTCAAGATCAAACCCAGCAGGACGGCCGTCAACCAGGAGGGCAGCGCGGTCGGGCTCTCGGTCAAGACCACCTACACGGTCGACGACCTGTTCAAGGCGCTCATGCTGAGCTCGGGCAACGACGCGGCGATGGCGCTGGCCGAGGCGAACGGCGGGCTGGGCACGACGCTCGCCGACATGAACGCCGAGGCCAAGCGGCTGCAGGCCAACGACACGGTGGCCAAGACACCGAGCGGCCTGGACAAGCCCGGGCAGAGCAGCTCGGCCTACGACCTGGCGCTCATCGCCCGAGCGGGCCTGGCCAACCCCGACTTCCGCAGGTACGTCAGCCTCAAGTCCTCGCGCTTCCCCGCGCCGAAGGGCTACTACGAGATCGGCAACCACAACAAGCTGCTGTGGCGCTACAAGGGCATGGTCGGCGTCAAGAACGGCTGGACGTCCAAGGCGCTCGGCAGCTTCGTGGGCGCGGCCACGCGCGACGGTCACACGATCATCGTGACGATCATGCGGCACGAGGGCTACTTCTGGGAGGAGGTCGAGGACCTGCTCGACTGGGGGTTCGCGGCGCGGGCCAAGGGCCGTCCCGTGGGCAGGCTCGTGGATCCGCTGCCCGTACAGCCCGCCACCGAGCAGGTGAACACCACGGCGACGCCGTCGCCCGCGGCGTCCACGCGCGGCGCGCCCGTGCTCGACGCCGCGGCCTCGTCCCAGACCGGCACCAGCCGCATGGTCGGCTCCGTGGTCGTCGGCGCGGGCCTGCTGGGCGGCCTCGGCTGGCTCCTGTACGGCGTCCGCAGGCGCAGGGCGACCAGGCGGGCGGACGCCGAGGCCGATCAGTAGCTCCCGTCGGACGGCAGCGGCGTCGGAGAGGGCGGCGGGGTGAGCCCTGAGGTGGTGGTCCACGCGGCCACGTAGAGCGTGAGCCGCGCGGAGAAGTTGATCCACAGCAGCAACCCCGCCGTCACGGCGAACGTGCCGTAGACGGGGTTGCTCAGCGTGGTCGACAGCAGCAGCGTGGCCACCTGCTTCAGCACCCCGAACCCCACGGCTCCGAGCAGCGCCCCCTTGGCCAGCGTCCTGAACGGGCGGGCGGGCCTGGCCACCCAGCCCAGCACGATGAGGAACATCACCCAGTCGGCGCCGACGCTGCCCAGCAGGCCGACCCCCGCGAGCGTGAGCTTGGCGCCCAGCGAGGTCTCGACGCCGAGGAAGGTCGCCACGGTCGTCGTGGCCTGGGTGGCGAAGCCGCCGACCAGCGCCGAGACGATCATGGTCAGGCCCAGCATGATCAGCGTGGCCAGGTCGCGCAGCTTGCCCAGGACGAAGTTGAGCGGCGGCGTGGTCGTCATCGAGATCTCGCGCAGCGCGCCGCGCAGCGCGTCGATCGCGCCCAGCCCCGCGTACAGCAGGCCGATCAGGCCGATCAGGCCCGCGCTCGTCCTCGCCTGGGCGATCTGGTCGAGGTTGAGCTGGTCGACCAGGCCGGGCAGCTGCTCGGCGATGGACTTCCTGAGCGCCTCCGAGATCTCGGGGCGCTCGGTCAGGACGTAGCCGAACACCGCGAAGGCCAGCGCGATGATCGGGAAGAGCGACAGGAACGCGAAGTACGTCACGGCCCCCGCGAGCCTGTCACCGTTCTGCAGCTGGTAGCGCTGGACGGTCCTGATCACGTGATCGACCGGGTGCCAGCGCACCCTCGACCGTTCGGTCGTCCGGCGCACCCGTTCCTTGACCGCGCTGACCCGGTCGACCCATGTGCTCATGACGAAAGCTTCTACCCGATCCCGCCCGGATACGGCAGGCGGCAGGGCCCTGTCGTGGCGAATCCATCCGTCCCGCGCGCGCTCCGGCCCCGCCCGGCCTGCCGCCGCACGGCGGCGGCCTCACCCGGCGACCAGCACGCCGTCCCGCTTCAGGACCCGGCCCGCCACCAGCACCGTGTCGACCGCGCTGGTGTCCGCGTTGAGCACCACCGCGCCGATCAGGTCCTGCGCACCGGCCATCGAGGGTGAGGAGGCCCGCAGGAGCTGCAGGTCGGCCTGCTTGCCGACGCGCAGCGATCCGGTGACCTCCGCCAGACCCACCACCTCGGCCCCCTCGATCGTCGCCATCCGCAGCGCGTCGCGGGTGGTGAAGCCCAGCCCCGCCGCGTCGGCCCTGCCCCGCTCCAACGCATGGACGGCCCGCATCATCGCGAACATGTCGCCTGGACCGCTGGTCACCGCGTCGGCGCTGAGCGAGGCCGGAACGCCGGCCGCCCTCGCCCTGCCGGTGACGGGATACCCGATCGCCAGGGCCATCTCGCTGAACGGCGAGACCGACACGCTGCCGCCGCTGTCCGCGATCCGCTGGAGGTGCTCGTCGGTGTAGTGGTTGGCGTGGATGTAGGTGGTACGGGGGCCGCCGAGGAAGCCGTGCGCGTCGAGGAAGTCCAGGCCGCGCCCGGCGCTCTCGACGCCGTGACCCCCCATGTGGACGCTCACAGAGACGTCGAGCTCCTTGGCCAGCCGCCATTCGCCGGCCGCCCGCTCGAGGTCGCCGAACTCGGGGCCGAACGCGGCGACCGCCATGCTCACGAGGTCTCCGGAGAGCGCCTCCCGGATGCGGCGTCCCTCGGGCGCCATCAGGCTCTTGTCCGCTCCACCGTGACAGAAGCCGAAGACGGCCCTGACGCCGGAGGCGGTGAGCGCGTCGACGGCGGCGTCGGTGTGCTCGGGCGTGAACTGCACGTGTGACCAGTCGAGCAGGGTCGTGATCCCGCCGTGCAGGCACTCGCGCACGCCCGCCGCGATCCCCGCGTGGACGTCGTCGGGGGTGAGGCGCGGCGCCAGCTCGCCGAGCACGTGGGCCACGTAGTCACCGAGCGTGGTGTCGGGGGCGACAGCCCTGATCGCCGCCTGCCAGGTGTGCCGGTGGCTGTCCACGAACCCCGGCAACACGATCATGCCGGTCGCATCGATCACCTCGATCCCCTCCGCGCCCAGGTCGGGCCCGACCGCGGCGATCCTTCCCGCCGTGACGAGCACGTCGACCTCGCCGAGCACGACGGGCTGCGGCTCGGTGTCGATGACGAGGCCGTTCTTGACGATCCATGAGTTGTTCATTCTAAAAGCTTAGAAAAAAGCTTTTCAGAAAGCAATATGGATGCGGGTATCCTCGGAACGTGAACCAGGACGAGGTCGATGGGCTGGTGCCCCGCTGGCGGGAGGCAGGGCTCGCGCCGTCGCTCATCGCCAGCCTGGAGCTGAGCAAGCGGATGTCCCGCGTCAACGGGCTGTTCGAGCAGGCGGTGAAGGCCGAGCTGGCCGAGCTCGGGCTGACCTACGCGGAGTTCGACGTGCTCGCGGCGCTCGCCCGCACAGGGCCGCCACACCGGCTGAAGCCGAGCGAGCTGGCCCGCGCGCTCTTCCTGACCTCGGGCGGCACGAGCAACGTGCTGCAACGCCTGGCGGCCGCGGGCTACGTCGAACGCGAGGACGACAAGGGCGACGCCCGCAGCCGCTGGGTCCAGCTCACCGCCGAGGGCCTGCGCGTGGCGCACCTGGCTCTCGAGGGCTCCAGCCGCGCCCACACCGAGGCGATGGCCGGAGTTCCCGAGTCGACCCTCCGGCACGCGGCCGACGCCCTGCGCGAACTCACCCTGGCCCTGGGCCGCCGAGTCCGCTGACCATCCAGGGCCCGCGGCCCTGCCCAGGGTCCGGTGAGCGAGTCGACGGATGACGCGCCTGCTGTGGGCGGCGCGTCATCGGAGCGGCCGGGGGTGGATCAGAAGGCGCGCGGCAGGAAGCCCACGCGGTCGCGGACCTGCGCCATGGTCTCGCGGGCCACCGCGCCCGCGCGCTCGGCGCCGATGGCCAGGAGCCTGTCGAGCTCGGCCTCGTCGGCGAGCAGCTTCTCCGTGCGCTCCCTGATCGGCGTGAACGACTCGACGACGACCTCGGCGACGTCCTTCTTGAAGGTGCCGTAACCCTGGCCCTCGTAGCGCGCGACCAGCTCGGCGATCGGAGTGCCGCTCAGCGCGGACTGGATGCGCAGCAGGTTGGAGATGCCCGGCTTGTTCTCCTCGTCGAACAGCACCTCCGAGCCCGTGTCGGTGACCGCGCGCATGACCTTCTTGCGCAGCGGCCCCGGCTGCTCGAGCACGTCGAGGATGCCGGCGGGCGAGGAGGAGGACTTGGACATCTTCGCCGTCGGGTCCTGGAGGTCGGTGATCTTCTCGACCTCCTTGAGGATGTACGGCTCCGGCAGGGTGAAGGTGTCGCCGAAGCGGTGGTTGAAGCGCTGGGCGAGGTCGCGGGTGAGCTCGAGGTGCTGCTTCTGGTCACCGCCCACGGGCACGCTGTTGGCCTGGTAGAGCAGGATGTCGGCGGCCTGCAGGATCGGGTAGGTGAACAGCCCGACGCTGGCCGCGTTCTCGCCGTACTTGGCCGACTTGTCCTTGAACTGGGTCATGCGGGCGGCCTCGCCCATGCCGGACAGGCAGATCAGCACCCAGGCCAGCTCGGTGTGCTCGCGCACGTGCGACTGCACGAAGACGGTGGCGCGCTCGGGGTCGAGCCCGGCGGCGAACAGCTGCGCGGCGGCCACGCGGGTGCGGCGGCGCAGGTCGGCGGGGTCGGTGGGCACAGTGATCGCGTGCAGGTCGACCACGCAGTAGAAAGCGTCGTGCGTCTCCTGCAGCGTGACCCACTGACGGACCGCACCCAGGTAGTTGCCCAGGTGGAAGGAGTCCGCGGTGGGCTGGATGCCGGAGAGTACGCGAGGTCTGGCCATAGCCCGTAATTGTGTCAGGAATCCGGCTCAGGCGGCGACTCGATCAGCGTCCGGCGTTTCACTCTCACTCTGGAGATCCTGCGCCCGTCGAGCTCGGTGACGGTCAGGTCGAAGCCGGGGATCTCGACCTTCTCCCCGACGGCGGCCAGGTGCCCGAGGCCAGCCAGCACGAAGCCGCCCAGCGTCTCGTAGGGGCCGTTGGGCAAATTGATGCCGGTCTGGGCGGCGAAGTCGTTGAGGTTGGTCAGGCCGTCGAGCTCGACCTCGCCCGCGGGCAGCGGGACGGGCGGCTCCTCGATGTCGTACTCGTCCCTGATGTCGCCGATCAGCTCCTCGACCAGGTCCTCCAGGGTGACGATCCCCGCGGTGCCGCCGTACTCGTCGACGACGATGGCCAGGTGGTGTCCCTCGTCGCGCATCTCCGACAGCGTGGTGAGCAGGCGCTTGGAGGCGGGAACGAACTTGACCGGACGGATGGGCACGAGCCGGCTGATCGGCTCGATCTGCCCGGTGAGCACGGGGTCGAGCAGGTCCCTGACGTGGACGAAGCCCGCGATCTCGTCGTAGGAGCCGCGGTAGACGGGAAAGCGGGAGTGCGGCAGCGTCGCGGCCAGCACGGCGGCCTCGGCCAGCGGCGTGTCGGCCTCCATGAACTCCACCTCGGTGCGGGGCAGCATCACCTCGCGCAGCTGGCGCTTGCCGGCGGAGAACACCTCGGCGATGAGGTGCCGTTCGTCGGCCGTCAGGTCGGTGTGGCCGACGACCATGTCGCGCAGCTCCTCGGTCGTCATCTCCTCCCTGTCGGCGTGGGGGTTGCCGCCGAGCAGCTTGACGACGCCGTCGGTGGACTTCGACAGGGCCCAGATGACGGGCCTGGACAGACTGGCCAACCGGTCAAGGAAGGGCGCGACGACCAGGGACAGCCCCTCGGCCCGCTGCCTGGCCAGGCGTTTGGGCGCGAGCTCGCCGAGCACCAGCGACAGGTAGGAGATGGCCAGTGTCACCAGGACCAGCGCGACGGGCTGGGCGAGTCCTCGGGGTAGCCCCCAGCTCACGAGGGTAGGTTCGAGCTCGCCGGCCAGCCTGTCGGCGCCGAAGGCGGCCGACAGCATGGTGGCCACCGTGACGCCGATCTGCACGGCCGACAGGAAACGATTGGGGTCCTGGGCCAGCTTCGCGACCCTGGCGCCCCTGCGTCCTCGCTGTTCGAGCTTTCGGATCTGGCTCTCCCGCAGGGAGACCAGGGCCATCTCCGCCGCCGCGAAGAAGCCGCCGATCAGGATGAAGAGCAGGACGATGGCGCTATTGGCCGCAACGCTGTTCAACGAAGTGCTTTCGACGTAGTGATCTGCCAGCGTACCCGGCTCCAACCAGTCAGGCCGAGTATGCTGAAGCCGTACAAAATCAAACATGAACAAACAGAGGTGAACATGAAGCTTCTCGTCACGGGAGGCGCCGGGTACATCGGCAGCGTCGTCGCCGCGCAACTCGTCGAGGCGGGGCACGAGGTGACCGTCCTTGACGACCTGTCCACCGGGCACGCCGACGCCGTGCCCGCCGGCGCCCGGTTCGTGCACAGGTCCATCACCGACGTCGGCGACGCGCTCGACGGCGTGGAGGGCGTCCTCCACTTCGCGGCCAAGTCGCTGGTCGGCGAGTCGGTGGAGAAGCCGGGGCTCTACTGGGCGCACAACCTCGGCGGCACGCTGGCGCTGCTGGACGCCATGCGCTCGCACGGCGTGTCGCGCATCGTCTTCTCCTCCACCGCCGCGACGTACGGCGAGCCCGAGCGCTCGCCCATCCTGGAGAGCGACCCGACCCGCCCGACCAACCCCTACGGCGCCTCCAAGCTCGCGGTCGACACCGCGCTGACCGCCTACGCCGGGCTGCACGGCCTCGGCGCGGTGAGCCTGCGCTACTTCAACGTCGCGGGCGCCTACACCGCCGCCGACGGCCGCGTCCTCCGCGAGCGCCACACCGTCGAGACGCACCTCATCCCCAACGTCCTCAAGGTCGCCACCGGCGAGCGCGAGTCGGTCAGCGTCTTCGGCACCGACTACCCGACGGCCGACGGCACCTGCGTGCGTGACTACATCCACGTCGCCGACCTCGCCAGGGCGCACCTGCTCGCGCTGTCCGCCTGCGCCCAGGGCGAGCACAAGATCTACAACCTGGGGAGCGGCACCGGCTTCTCCGTCCAGGAGGTGATCGAGGTCTGCCGTGAGGTCACCGGGCATCCCGTCCCCGCGGTGGTCGGTCCCCGCCGCGCGGGCGACCCCGCCGTGCTGGTCGCCTCCTCCGACAAGATCCAGCAGGAGCTGGGCTGGAAGGCCGAGCGCGCCTCGATCCGGGACATCGTGGCGGATGCCTGGAATGCGCTCACCCGATGAGCCAAAATATGCTGAGATAGCGAAATGTGAGGACCTTTTCACAGAAGGTGCTGTTCGCTCTCGCGATCGTGCTCGGCTGCAGCCTGACCGCCGCCGGGGTGGTGTTCGCCACGACGGAGCCCACCTCGGCGACCAGGCAGGCGCCCACGTGCGCGCCCAAAGCCAGCTGAAAGCGTGCTCCTGCCCTGACGCGGGCCCTGGCAGGTCTCTCGCCCCCTCCTGCGCGCCTCGGCCGCGGACTGTTCGTCACCGTCAGCGTCGTCCTGTTCCGTCAGCGCACGGCGATGCGCATCCTGGCCTGGTTGTCGGCGGGACGGCGGTCGCCCAGCCGTGACGAGCGCACGACGGCCGTGGTCTCCAGCGGCCTGCGCGGAGCGCGGAAGGCGAGGGTGAAGCGCACCTTCCGCCCCGACGCCACGCGGTCCAGCGCGCACACCACCTGACCCGCGCCACCGCCGCATCTCGCGCCCTCGGCCGCCACCATCCGCGCGCCGCCCGTCGTGAAGGAGACCTGGGCGTCGCGCACCGCCCGAGGGCCGCGGTTGCGGACCGTGGCCGCCATGGACAGGCGCCGTCCCCGCTTGGGACCGCTCGTGAGCCGCACTCCCAGATCCGCTCCCGGGTCCACGCGCGTGCCGAGCGTCACGTCGTTGTCCAGCGGGTCGCCGTCCTCGACCGCGGAGGAGATGTGCGCGGTCAGGCGCAGCGGACCTCGCGCGCCCGACCTGACGATCCCGTGGATCGTCACCCCTCCGTTCGCTCCCACGATCACGTCCGTCTCCGAGGGGCAGATCACCTCGCTGACCGTACGGCCAGGGCGGCACGTCGCCACGTCGACGCCCAAGACGTCCACCTCCGGGGGCACGTTCACCCTCAGCACGGGAAGCACGGCGTCGCCGGGGCCGTCGTTGCGCACCTGGACCCTGTAGGTGATCAGCTGTCCTGGCTGGGCGACGGACGGGCTGGCCGACACCGTCACGGACAGGTCGGCCCTGCCCCATTCCTCGTCGGCTCGCGCTGCTGCCTGGCCTGCCAGCACCGCCACACCGACCATGCCGGCGAGTACCCTCGCCGGTACGCGTCCCATGCCCACCAGTCCCCCGTAGCCTCGGTTCCGGCCGCCCATTCTTCCGTCCTGACCTGGGCAAACAGCTCCACCGACACGCACGGTCCCGAACCGGGCGATCTTCGTGGCGGCCCCTGGACGACGTCGGGGCCCAGCGGGACGTCCTCGACGTACCCGGGCGAGGCTTGCGGGCTCTCCGGCCGCGCTCAACGCACGAAGGCGGGGCCCGGTCATGGGCCCCGCCTTCGCCGTAGGAGAGTGAGTCAGATCAGACCGAGCTCGCGCACCGCGTCGCGCTCCTCGATCAGCTCGGCCACCGAGGCGTCGATGCGCTCGCGGGAGAACGCGTCGATCTCCAGGCCCTGGATGATCTCCCACCTGCCGCCGACCGAACGGACGGGGAAGGAGGAGATGATGCCCTCGGGCACGCCGTACGAGCCGTCGGACGGGATCGCCGCGGAGGTCCAGTCGGTGCCGTTGACCCAGTCGTGGACGTGGTCGATGGCCGCGTTCGCCGCGGAGGCGGCCGAGGAGGCGCCACGGGCCTCGATGATCGCGGCGCCGCGCTTGGCGACGGTCGGGATGAAGGTCTCGCGCAGCCACTCGGGGTCGACCTGCTCGGCGGCGACCTTCCCGCCGACCTCGGCGTGGAACAGGTCAGGGTACTGGGTGGCCGAGTGGTTGCCCCAGATGGTCATGTTCCTGATCTCGGTGACCGGCACCTGGAGCTTGGCGGCCAGCTGCGACAGCGCGCGGTTGTGGTCGAGGCGGGTCATGGCGGTGAAGCGCTCGGCCGGGACGTCGGGCGCGTTCTGCTGGGCGATGAGCGCGTTGGTGTTGGCCGGGTTGCCGACCACCAGGACCCTGATGTCGTCGGCGGCGTGGTCGTTGATCGCCTTGCCCTGGGGGCCGAAGATGCCGCCGTTGGCGCCGAGCAGGTCGCCGCGCTCCATGCCGGCCTTGCGCGGCATGGCGCCGACCAGCAGGGCGACGTTCGCGCCCGCGAAGGCGACGTTGGGGTCGTCGGTGATCTCGATGCCGGACAGCAGCGGGAAGGCGCAGTCGTCGAGCTCCATCGCGGTGCCCTCGGCCGCCTTCACCGCCTGCGGGATCTCCAGCAGGCTCAGCTTGACCGGGACGTCGGCGCCCAGCAGCTGGCCCGAGGCGATGCGGAACAGCAGGGCATAACCGATCTGTCCGGCGGCTCCGGTGACGGTTACCTTGACGGGCGCGGCCATGGCCTTCCCCTAACTCAGAAGAATCGAATCGTGACGTCTGGATGTTACTCGCTCGTCATCCACAGGGTTCCATCACGGGTACCCTCAGGTCCGCCCTGAAGTCGACATTGCTGAAATGGGTGGCGACGAGCTGGCCGATCACATTGTTCGTGATGAGCTCGGAGATCGCGCCCTTGACGGCCTCACAGGTGCGCACGTCGCCCTGCTTGATGCCGACGGCGTAGCGCTCGTCGCTCAGCGTGGCGCGCAGGATCCGGTAGCGGGCGTTCTCCCTGTTGGCGAACCCCGCCAGCAGCAGGTCGTCGCCCGAGACCGCGTCGACCTTGCCCGCGGCGAGCAGCCTGATGCAGTCGGCGTAGTTCTCCGCGGTGACGGTGACCATGTCGACCATCTTCTGCACCTTGCCGACAGCGGTGCTGCGCTGGTCGCACAGCTTGCGGCCCTTGAGGTCGGCGGGCTTGAGGATCTTGCTGTCGCCGTCGCGCACGAGCACCGCCTGATGGGCCACGATGTACGGCCCCGCGAACAGCAGGTCGCTGTCGTCGATGGAGTAGGTCGCCACCACGAGGTCGACCCGCCCGTCGGCCAGCGCGTCGGCCCTTTCGTCCCTGGGCAGGACCACGAAGGTGATGCCGCGCTCCTCGACGCCGAGCGCCTTGGCCACGCGCTTGGCCACGTCGATGTCGAAGCCGGAGAACGACCCGTCGGCCATCTCGTAGCCGACGCCGGGGACGTCGCCCCTGACCCCGATCGTGATCTTGCCGGTGGCCGCCGCCCTGTCGGCGACCGAGTCGCCGATGGGCGTCGGGTCGGGGCTGCGCTGGCTGCCCAGCGCGATCGGCCAGCCGTACTGCACGGCTGCCACCGCGAGCGCGGCGACCAGCAGCAGGGCGAGGATCAGCGCCACCCACGGCGTCACGGGTCTGCGGCGCCTGGCAGGGGGGACGGCGGTCGGCGGCTGGCTCAGGTACCGCTGCTCGCTCATGGGCTGCTGCACGGGCCCCGGCTGCCCGCCGGACGCCGGGTACTGGTCGGGCATGGAGTGCCGGCTGGGCACGGCGTGCTGACCGGACGCCGGGTGCGGGTGGGCAGCCGGGTGCGGGCCGGCCGGCGCGTGCTGGTTGGCAGCCGGGTGCGGGCCGGCCGGCGCGTGCTGGTTGGCTGCCGGGTGCGGGCCGGCCGGCGCGTGCTGGTTGGGCACGGGCCGCAGCGCCTGGGCGGGGCGCTGGGCGGGCGGGCCCGTCGGCGCATGCGCCCCGGACGGCTGAGCCGCGGTCGCGGGGAGGCGCGTCATCGGCGTGGTGTCGTCGCTGGCGATCTTCACGCCCTCGCTGAGGACGGCCGTGGAGGCGCTCGCCGTACGGGCCGGGTGACCGAGCAGGCGCAGCAGGATCTCGTCGGCCGAGGGCCGCTCTCGGGGGTCCTTGGCCAGCGCGGCGGCGGCCACCCCGCGCAGCGGCTCGGGCAGCGCGCTGACGTCGACCTCGTGGTTGAGGATGCGGTTGAGCACCACCGCGATCGAGTTGCCCTCGAAGACCGTCACACCCGTCGCCGCGTAGGCGATCGTCGCCCCCCAGGCGAACACGTCGGTGTAGGGCCCGATGTCGTCGCCCGCGATCTGCTCGGGCGCCATGTAGGCGGGCGTGCCGATGGCCCTGCTGGTGATCGTGCCCGTGGAGTCGATGATCCGCGCGATGCCGAAGTCGACCACCCTCGGCCCGTCGGCCGCGATGAGCACGTTGTCGGGCTTGAAGTCGCGGTGGACGATCGAGGCCTGGTGGATCGCGGTCAACGCGGTCGCGGTGCCGATCGCCAGCCGCTCGAGCGCCTGCCCCGACAGCGGCCCGTCGCTCTCGACGACGTCCCTGAGCGAGAGGCCGTCGATGTACTCGCTGGCGATGTACGGCGTGTTGCCCTCGAGATCGGCCTCGACCACGCGGGCCGTGCAGAACGAGGCCACCCGCTCGGCGGCCTTGAGCTCCCTCGCGAAGCGTGACCTGGCGATCGTGTCGCCGCTGAACTTCACGTGCAGCAGCTTGATCGCCGCACGCTCCCCCTGGCTGTTGGTCCCGAGGTAGACGATCCCCTGACCGCCCTCCCCGATGCGCCCGGACAGCGTGAACGAGCCCAGCTGGCTGGGGTCGCCCGCCATCAACGGCGCGATCTGCGGCATGCGTCATCCCCACGTTGGCTTCTGCCTGACGACGCAAACTTTACGACGCTCAGGAACCTCCCAGGGAACCGTTAACCGTTCGTGACGTCACAGTTGGTCACGACACAGCCCCACGGCAAAGGCGTTTCATCACACCTCGTAGGCCTCGGAGTCATCGCCCGCGTCAATCGGCACGCGTGCCGCGCGGCTCTCGTCACGAGAGTCACAGAATGACATTCTGGAGCGCATGTACGACATCGTGCTGTTCGGAGCGAGCGGGTTCACCGGCGCGCTCACCGCGGAGTATCTCGCCGAAGCCGTGCCGCCCGGTTGCCGGTGGGCGCTGGCCGGGCGCGACCGCGCCAAGCTGGAGGCGCTCGGCCACGACGTCCCCCTCCTGCACGCCGACGTCAACGACCCCGCCTCCCTCGCCGCCCTCGCCGAGCAGGCGCGCGTGGTCGCCACCACCGTCGGCCCCTACATCAGGTACGGCGAGCCGCTCGTCAAGGCGTGCGCGCGGGCCGGCACGCACTACGTCGACCTGACGGGCGAGCCCGAGTTCGTCGACAGGATGTTCGTCCGCTACGACGGCATGGCCAGGAGCACCGGCGCCAAGATCGTGCACGCGTGCGGCTTCGACTCCATCCCCTACGACCTCGGGGTCCTCCACACCGTCGACCAGCTGCCCAGCGGCGTCCCGCTCAAGGTCAGCGGCTTCGTCAGGAGCAACGGCAGGGCCTCGGGGGGCACCGTCCACTCCGCGGTGACGGCGATGTCCAGGGTCAGGCAGATGGCCGAGGCGGGCACGCAGCGCCGGTCGGCCGAGATCCGCCCGAAGGACCGCAGGGTCAGCTCCCTGCCGGGCGGGCTGCGCTACGTCGGCGGATGGGCGCTGCCCATGCCCACCATCGACCACCAGATCGTCGCCCGCTCGGCCCGCGCGCTCGATCGCTACGGGCCCGACTTCGCCTACCGCCAGCACTTCGCGGTCAGGCGGCTGTCCACCGCGTTGGCACTGGCCGCGGGGGCGGGCGCGCTGGCCGTACTCGCCCAGATCCCCCCTGCCCGCGACTGGCTGATCGGCAGGATCGACGCGGGCGAGGGTCCGATGGCCGAGCAGCGCGCCAGGAGCTGGTTCAAGGTGACCTTCCTCGGAGAGGGAGGCGGCGCGCGGGTGGTCACCGAGGTCTCGGGTGGAGACCCCGGCTACGGCGAGACGGCCAAGATGCTCGCCGAGTCGGCGCTCTGCCTGGCCTTCGACGACGTGCCCGAGGTCGCGGGGCAGCTCACGACCGCCGTCGCCATGGGCAGACCGCTCATCGACCGCCTCCACCGCGCGGGCATCTCCTTCACCACCCTCCGGGCCTGAACCCGGATGGCCCGCCTCTAGTACGGCAGGGCCCGCGCGGCGAAGTCCTTGCGCAGGAAGGGCGCCTTGAACTTGGGGTAGGCGACCGTCGTGGGATCGCCGTCGGAGGTGTAGCGCTGGTCGGCGTTCTGGTTCAGCCAGTCGAGCCACGCCGTCGAGCAGAACTGCGCGCAGTCACCCTTCTTGTCCATGGCCCTGATCCTCGGGATGCCGAGCGGGTCGAAGTTCTTGTTGAACGGCGCGGGCGCCGGCGTGTACCCGGCGAGGAAGACTCCCGCGTGGTTGTAGGCGACGTCGCCGCTCTTGCCGCTGCGGGCCCAGTCCTTCTTGCGCGGCTGGTTGCCGTACGGCAGGGCGAGCGTGACGGGCGGCGCGCCGTCGAGCTCCGTGACCAGCTTCTGGCCCGCCGCGATCTCGTCGGCCACAGCCTTCTGCGGCTTGCCCGACAGGCTGTGGTGGTCGCGGGTGTGATTGCCGATGTCGAAGCCGTTCTGCTTCAGCCACAGCATCATCTGCGCCTGCTCCTCGGGCGCGGTCTTGCCGAACATGTCGCCGGTCACGTAGAAGGTGGCCGCGGCACGGAATCCGGGGTTGCGCTTGGCGACGTCCTGCAGGATCTGGACGGCGGTGCCCTGCTTGGGCTGGCCGAGCTCGTCCAGCGTGAGCTGCGAGGGCGAGGAGTCGTCGAAGGTCAGGACGACGGCGTGCTTGCCCGCCGGAATGTCGATCTTGCCGGTGGTGTACTCGGCGGCGCTGACGGGCACGTACCCGTCCTTGGCCAGGCGTTCGAGATCGGCCCTGAACTGCGCGGGGGTGCGGTCGTCCTGGGTGGTGGGCTTGTCGACCACCCGGTGGAACATGATCACGGGGATCTGGCCGAGCTCGTTGGCCTTCACCTTGGCCGCCGCCGCCACCTTGGCGGCCTTGGCCTGCCGCGTCGCCGCCGCGGTGTCCACCTTCGGCTTGGCGACCGTGGTGTCGGTCCCCGCACCGCCACAACCGGCGGCCAACGCGCCGATCACTACCAACCCTGCACCTAGCACCCGCATGAGAACCCCCGGAGATCGACTACGGAGTGCTCTTACCCCGATACACCATGTGAACGGCTCTTGCGTCGGTATGAAATCCGTCAGGCTCTCATGACATGCGAAAGGGCCGCCCTTGGACGGCCCTCGGGGAAGGCAAGACGGTCATGAGCCGTACGGCCGGCGCCGGCCGGTACAGCTCACGCACTCACGACCACGAGCAGGGGGAGCCCAAGCCACGGCCGGGGGCGCGCATCGCGCAGGGAGGAGCGACGAGGCTCAGGGCTCGAGAAGCTCGGACCGGGGGTCACCGATCTTCTTGATCGAGGTTGCCGTGGGCCTCGGCCGAAAGGTCCTGCCAGTCGGCCCAGGTCTTGAGCCGGTCGGCGTAGACCTGCTGGAGCATCGGGTAGAAGCCCAGCCCGAAGAGCACCCGCAGGGGCGGGTTGTCGGAGTCGACGATCTTGAGCAGCGCCTGGGCCGCGGCGACCGGGTCGCCGGCGGGCTGCTTGCCCGCGAACCCCGCGAGGCGCTGACGGAGGCCGTCGTAGATCGGGTTGGTCTCGGCCAGGTGGCCGTTGTTGAGTACATCGGGGTTCTTGCCGGACCTGGTGGCGAAGCCGCCTGGCTCGATGACGGTCACCTTGATGCCGAAGTCGGCGACCTCTTGGGCGAGGGCGTCGTTCAGGCCTTCCAGGGCCCACTTGGAGGCGTGGTAGGCGCCGCCGAGCGGCATCGAGAAGAGGCCGGCCGCCGAGGACAGCTGGATGATGTGTCCCGCGCCCTGCTCGCGCAGGTGGGGCAGCGCGGCCTGGATCACCCACACCGCGCCGAACAGGTTGGTCTCCATCTGGTCGCGCAGTTGCTGCTCGGTCAGCTCCTCGATCGCGCCGATCTGGGCGTAGCCGGCGTTGTTCACGACGACGTCGAGACGGCCGAAGTGTTCCTTGGCCCGCTTGACGCTGTCGAAGACGGCGGCCTTGTCGGTCACGTCCATCTCCAGCGGGAGCACCGCGTCGCCATGGGCGGCGACCAGGTCGTCGAGGCTTCGGGCGTTCCTGGCGGTCGCGGCCACCTGGTCGCCGCGGGACAGGGCGGCCTCGACGAAGTTACGGCCGAGGCCGCGGGACGAACCGGTGATGAACCACACCTTGCTCATGATGTCTTCCCGTTCTTTCTGCGGTGGCGGTTTCCCTCGTCGCCGTGTTCGGCTGACACACCCCCTAGACGAGACAGCCCGGCGAAGATGTGAGCCCCGCCGAGTGTGACCTGTGTCTCCCCCGCGTTCCTGGCATGGCCGTCGATGTCACGGACGGCTGGTCTGTCTCGTCTCGGGTGGTGGAGACACGCCGATGCGGGTCCTCAGGCGCCGGCCGGGCTGCCCGCCGGGGAAGCGGCAATGATAGGGATGACCGGAAGGCGTGGATTGTCCAACGTCAGGGTCGAGCGGAAGCTCGGCCGGCAGCCGCGCCACCTTTCGTGGCTGCAGGGGTTCAAGGAGGAGCCGGCGTGACCCGCACCGAGGAGTTCCAGGAGCTGCGCCCGCTGCTGTTCTCGATCGCCTACCGGATCCTGGGCAGCGTGAGCGAGGCAGAGGACGCGGTCCAGGAGACCTGGCTGCGCTACGAGGGCTCCCCCGCCGAGCCCAGGTCCGCCAAGGCGTTCCTGTCGGCCACGGTGTCCCGGATCTCGATCGACGTGCTGCGCTCGGCCCGCGTCCGGCGGGAGGAGTATGTCGGCCCGTGGTTTCCCGAGCCGCTGCTGGCCGACCCTTACGAGGATCCTGAGCGGTCGGCGGAGCTGGCCGACTCGGTGTCGATGGCGGCCCTGTTGCTGCTCGAGCGGCTCAGCCCGCTGGAGCGGGCGGTCTTCGTGCTGCGGGAGGTGTTCGCCTTCAGCTTCCGGGACATCGCCTCGGCGGTGGAGCGGTCGGAGGCGGCCTGCCGCCAGCTCGCGGTGCAGGCGCGCCGCCACATGGACGAGGGCAGGCCCCGCTTCGAGGCCGACCGGCGCGAGCGCGACAGACTCGCCGTGCGCTTCTTCGACGCCATGAGGGAAGGGGACGTCGACGGGCTGCAGGAACTGCTGGCCGCCGACGTGCACATGGTCGGCGACAGCGGCGGAAAGGCCCCGCAGCTGGCCCACCCCGTCATCGGCCTCGAGAAGGTGACCCGGATGCTCGCCGCGTTCATCCCGATGCTCGCCAAAACCGGCGGCATGATGGAGCTGCACGAGGTGAACGGCCAGCCGGGCGGGATCTTCCGCGACCGCGACGGCAGGGTCCTCAACACCTGGGCGCTCGACATCCTCGACGGGCGGATCCAGACGATCCGCACGGTGAACAACCCCGACAAGCTCGGCCACCTGGGCCCGGTGGGGGACGCCTGGGCGACCCTCCGCGAGGTGACCGAGGCCCGCCGGTCCGCGAACTGACCGCAAGAGGCCCTGAGACGGCCTCGGACATGCGAAACGGCCCCTACCTCGCGGAGAGACCGCGGGTAGGGGCCGTGTTCGACTAGAGAGACATCTTCTTCTTGAGGTTCTCGTCCAGCGCCGCCAGGAAGTCCTGGGTGGTGAGCCACTTGGCGTCGCCGCCGACCAGCAGGGCCAGGTCCTTGGTCATCTGACCGCTCTCGACGGTCTCGACGCAGACCTCCTCCAGCTTCTCGGCGAAGTCGATCACCGCGGGGGTGTTGTCGAGCTTGCCGCGGTGCTGCAGGCCACGGGTCCACGCGAAGATCGACGCGATCGGGTTCGTGGAGGTGGGGTTGCCCTTCTGGTGCTCACGGTAGTGACGGGTCACCGTGCCGTGAGCGGCCTCGGCCTCGACGGTCTGGCCGTCGGGGGTCATGAGGACGGAGGTCATGAGGCCGAGCGAGCCGAAGCCCTGCGCGACGGTGTCGGACTGGACGTCGCCGTCGTAGTTCTTGGCCGCCCAGACGTAGCCGCCCTCCCACTTCATGGCCGCGGCGACCATGTCGTCGATGAGGCGGTGCTCGTAGGTGAGCCCGGCGGCGTCGAAGTCGGCCTTGAACTCGGTCTCGAAGACCTCGGCGAAGATGTCCTTGAAGCGGCCGTCGTAGGCCTTCAGGATCGTGTTCTTCGTGGACAGGTAGACGGGGTAGCCGCGGTTGAGGCCGTAGCGCATGGACGCGCGGGCGAAGTCGCGGATCGACTCGTCCAGGTTGTACATCGCCATGGCGATGCCGGGGCCGGGGAAGTCGTACACGTCGATCTCGATCGGCTCGGAGCCGTCCTTCGGCGTGTAGGTGAGGGTGAGGGTGCCCTCGCCGGGGATCTTCAGGTCGGTGGCGCGGTACTGGTCGCCGAAGGCGTGACGGCCGACGACGATCGGCTTGGTCCAGCCCGGCACCAGGCGCGGCACGTTCGACATGATGATCGGCTCGCGGAAGATGACACCGCCGAGGATGTTACGGATGGTCCCGTTCGGAGACTTCCACATCTTCTTGAGGCCGAACTCCTCCACCCTGGCCTCGTCGGGAGTGATGGTCGCGCACTTGACGCCCACCCCGTACTTCTTGATGGCGTTGGCGGCGTCGATGGTGACCTGGTCATCGGTGGCGTCACGGTGCTCGATGCCGAGGTCGTAGTACTTCAGATCGACGTCGAGGTAGGGAAGGATCAACTGGTCCTTGATGAACTGCCAGATGATCCGGGTCATCTCGTCGCCGTCAAGCTCGACGACGGGGCCCTCTACCTTGATCTTGGGCATGCGTATGGTTCCCCTTCGTGAAAATATGGGTTGAGGTTATCTGAGGCGTGGTCACCGGCCGAAAAGGGCCAGGAGTTGCGCCTTCAGGTCGGGGTACTCGAGGAAGAGCGCGGTGACGACCAGCGCCGCTCCGAGCACCGCCACCGTGGGAGCGTCAACGTTCTTCGTGCGTACGGCAAGCGCCCCGCCGTACCCTGCGAAACGAACGGCGGCCGCCACCAGGAGCACCGCTCCCAGCGCGAACCCGCCCCACTCGGCGTCGACCAGGAAGATCGCGAGCACGCCAAGAACCGCACCCGCCATCACCAGCGGGTACGGCCCCCAACGCTCAGCGGTTCGGTTCATCGCTCGTCAATAGGCTTCCACTTCTGTTCACGCTCTCCGATGTACTCGCTGTCCGGCCGGATCAAACGGTTGTCCGCGTGCTGCTCGATCACGTGCGCGGTCCATCCGGACATGCGGCTGATCGAGAAGACCGGCGTGAACAGGTCGGTCGGGATGCCAAGGTAGTGGTAGACGGTGGCGGCGTAGAAGTCGACGTTGGGATAGAGGCTCTTGGTCTCGAAGACGACCTCCTCCATCTCCTTCGACATCCGGTAGTACGTGTCGTCGCCCGACCCGGCGGCCAGCTCCTCGGACATCTTGCGCAGGTGCGTGGCGCGGGGGTCCTCGGTCTTGTACACGCGGTGGCCGAAGCCCATGATCTTCTCGCCCGCCGCCAGCTTGTCGCGCACCGACTGGGCCACCTGGGACGGGTCGAGCGACTCCAGCGTCTTCATGACCTGCTCGTTCGCGCCGCCGTGCAGCGGGCCCTTCAGGGTGCCGATCGCGGCGACGATGGCCGAGTGCATGTCCGAGAGGGTCGCGGCGCAGACGCGGGCGGCGAACGTGGAGGCGTTCATCGTGTGGTCGGCGTGCAGGACCAGGCAGGCGTCGAAGATCTCTACCTGGCGCGCGGTGGGCCGCTCCCCCGTGACCTGCAGCAGGAAGTTGCCCGCGATGCTCAGGTCGGGATCGGGGTCGGGAAGGCTCCCGCCCGAGCGCGCGGCGTGGTAGCGCGCGACAAGGAGCGGCTGCTGGGCGGTCAGGCGGGCGGCCTTGCGCAGGTCGGCCTCGGCCTCGATGGAGTCGCGGTCGGGGTCGTCGGCGCTGGCGAGGGAGACGAGCGTGCGCAGCGCCTCCATCGGTTTCTGCTTCTCGGCCACCTCGGAGATGTTGGCCGAGACCAGAGCGCCCAGCTCGCGACCCCTGACGAGCTCGGCGCCGTAGGCGGCCAGCTCGTCACGGGTGGGCAGCTTTCCCCGCTGCAACAGGTAGGCGGTCTCTTCGAACGTCGCGCGGCCCGCCAGGTCATGGATGTCGTATCCACGGTAGAAGAGGCGACCGGCCTTGCCGTCGATGTCACTCAGCGCTGTGGACGCGGCTACGACATCGGCCAGGCCTTTTGTGGGCTTGTCCGCCATGTGTGTTTCCTCCGCTTATCTTCGTCCGAAGTCTACCCGTGAGCAGGTAAAACCGTCCGCAGAGGTCCAGACCAATTTCACGCCGGATTCTCCTTATGGCAAAGGCGATTCCGCATCCCTTCGTTTGGGTAAGCCGGAGCTGTAGTTACAGTAACGGCGGGCTACCTGGGGAGGAACTGCCGTGGAGGGGCCCTTCATACGCATCGAGGACACTGGCGAGGTGGTCCCGTTGCGTCCCGAGATCACGACCGTGGGGAGGGGCCGGGGCGTCGACATCCGGCTGACCGATCCAAGCGTGTCTCGGCTCCACGCTGAGTTCGTACGGCGCGGGCCGTACCTGTATGTCGTTGATCTGGGCCTGTCCCGCAACGGCACGCGGGTGAACGGGAGGCCGATCGCCCGGAGGGTCCTTGACGACGGCGACGTCGTCTCCTTCGGCGCGGCGCGCGGGCGCATCGGAGGAGTGCCGCGAGAGGACTTCACACCGGAGGTCGAGCTCCGCAGGGCTGCCGCGCCCGAGCTGACCAGGCGAGAGGTCGACGTGCTCACGTCGCTGTGCAGGCCGGCCCTGTCGGACGAGGCGTTCGTCGCCCCCGCCACGGCGCGCGAGATCGCCGACGACCTGGTGGTGACCGAGGCCGCGGTGAAACAGCACCTGCTCAGGCTTTACCAGAAGTTCAGAATCCCTGAGGGCACCAACCGCCGCACGCGGCTGGCCAACGAGGTGGTGGCGCTCGGGCTGGTCAGGCCGACGCCGGTGGTGCCGCCCCAGCGTTCTGGAACGTCCCAGGAGAGCCAGCCCGCGGGTCGCCGAGCCTCCTGACCCGAACGGCGACCGGTGCTTCGGCGAGGGGTTCCGGCAGCCTGAGTGGTCCGGATCCCGGAGTGATGGTGCCGAGCACGCGCGGGCCCGACGCGCCCGTGCAGCTCGGCACCGTGGCCGCGAGACCGTGCGCGGTCAGCCAGCCGAACAGGGAGAAGGCGATGGCCTCCTTGGCGTCCGAAGGGATGCCGAGGGCGTCGCTCGGCACCAGCCGCGCCTTCGTCATGGCGGCGAGCATCCGCATCAGCGCCGGGTTGCGCACGCCGCCGCCCGACACGATGACGGTGTCGAGCGCGTGCCTGTCGATCTCGGCGGTGACCGTCCTGGCGGTCAGCGCGGTCAGCGTCGCCACGAGGTCGGCCTGCGGCAGGTCCGAGGTGACGTAGCCGGGGGTGAACAGCTCCTTGCCCGTGGTCTTGGGCGGGTCCTGCCGGTAGTACGGCTCGGCCAGCAGCTCGGCGAGCAGCCGCTCGTCGACCGTGCCCGCCTCCGCCAGCGCGCCGTCCCTGTCGTACGGCGGGGCCGCCGCGTCGATCAGCGCGCACGCGGGGCCGGTGTCGTAGGCGATCTCCGGCGTGGTGAGGTTCGCGATGCCGCCCAGGTTGAGCGCCCCGCCCCTGCCCCGCAGTCCCTTGATGAGGAGCTGGTCGAGGTAGGAGACGAGGGGCGCGCCCTGCCCTCCTGCCGCCACGTCGCGCACGCGCAGGTCCGACACCACGGGCAGGCCGGTCCGCTCGGCGATCCAGGCGGGCTGGCCGAGCTGCAGCGTGCCGTGCACCCGTCCGTCGGAGACCCAGTGGAAGAGGGTCTGGCCATGCGAGCAGACCAGGTCGGCCGGGCCCGCCGAGAGCGCCGCCTCGGCGAAGGCCTGGCCGATGAGCGTGTCGAGCGCGCACACCTCGCCCATCGACACCGTCGCCGGCGGGAGTGCGGCCTTGACGCGGGCTCTCAGCTCGGCCGGGTACGGCCTCTCGCCGGTGTGGGTGATCACTCCGGTGAGCGTGCCGTCCTCCATCGACCAGTCGACGATCGCGCTGTCGATGCCGTCGTGGGAGGTGCCTGACATGAGGCCGAGAACCCGCATACGGACCTACCTGACCTGTCGTCCGCGGCTGGGGCGGCTGGTCCTGCTGACCCTGTCGACCGCCACGGCGTAGTAGTGGTCACCCTTCTTACCCTCGGCGTCGGTCCAGCGCACGAGCCTGTCGCCGGGGACGACCGCCACGAGATGACGGGCGTCGTCGAAGGCGTCGATCTCGTCGGCGGACCTGAAGATCGCGAACAGGAAGGGCTCGTGCCTGCCCGTCGCGACCAGGTGCAGTTCCACACCGCCCTGGACCCTGCGCACGTGGGCGATCACCGGCCGATGGGGCTTCTCGCCGTCGGCCAGCCTGGGCAGCAGGGGCGGGAGAGCGGGCCGCTGGTAGTGGTCGCGCACCGCGGTGCTGATCGAGCCGAGGCGGTCGGCGCGCAGGTCGTTGGCGTTGTACCAGATGTCGCCGCCGATCTGCGGGTGCGACCTGTTGAGGGTCAGGTGCTTGGACAGCTCGGCGGGGTCCTGCCACTGCGGCGCCTGCGCGGGGTCGCCCGCCTTGTAGGCGGCCTGGCCGATCCAGAGCATCGTGCCGGTGCCGTCGGCCACGTTCGACCACCACGGGACGAGCTTGGAGTAGTCGGCGGGCGGCTGGCCGATGTACCAGTAGAGCTGGGGCGCGATGTAGTCGAGCCAGCCCTTCTTGACCCAGCCGCGGGTGTCGGCGTGCAGGTTGTCGTAGGACTGGCCGCCGTTGGTCTCCGAGCCGAGGGGGTCGCTGGCCTTGTTGCGCCAGATGCCGGAGGGGCTGATGCCCCACGCCACCTCGGGCTTGGCCTCGCGCACCCGCTGCTGCATCTCCGAGACCATCAGGTCGACATTGTTCCTGCGCCACGTGGCCAGGTCGGGGAAGCCCGCGCCGTACGTGGCGAAGGTGGCCGCGTCGTCGAAGGCGGTGGTGTTCGTCGGGTAGAAGTAGTCGTCGAAGTGCAGGCCGTCGATGTCGTAGCGGGTCAGCGCGTCGAGCATCGCGTCCTGGCAGAACTTCCGGACCTCCGGGATGCCCGGGTTGTAGTAGAGCTTGCCGCCGAAGGGCAGGATCCACTCGGGGTGCTGCCTGCCCGGGTGGGAGGGGTGCAGCTTGGAGGGGTCGGCCTGCATGGAGACCCGGTAGGGGTTGAACCACGCGTGGAAGGTGAGCCCCCGCTTGTGCGTCTCCTCCACGGCGAAACCGAGCGGGTCGTAACCGGGGTCCTGCCCCTGCACGCCGGTCAGATACTGCGACCACGGCTCGTACGGCGACGGCCAGAAGGCGTCAGCCGTCGGCCTGATCTGCACGAACACCGAGTTGAGCTTGCGCGAGACCGCCAGGTCGAGCCACGCCAGGTACTCCGCCTTCTGCTGCTCGGCGCTCAGCCCCGGCTTCGACGGCCAGTTGATGTTGACGACGGAGGCGATCCACATGCCGCGCATCTGTCGCAGCGGCGGCACGTAGTCGGGCTCGGCGAAGGCGGGCAGCGGGACGACCGAAGCGGCCGCGGCGAGAGCGAGACCCTTCAGGACGGTCCTTCTCGTGGGCATGGGGGGCGCCTCTCGGGGGGAGGTGGTTGTGTTCGAGGGCGACGATGGCAGAAAATTACCTTCAGATCAATAATCATGAAGGAAAATGCCGCCATGAGCAGACACCACTGTTTGGTCATGAGGCCCATGAAGGAGGTCTCGTGACTGACCTGTATCGACTCGCCATGGCGGTACTCCAGCCAGGCTTCGAGGGGACCACCGCCCCCGACTGGCTGAAGAAGGCGCTTTCCGACGGGCTCGGCGGGGCCGTGCTCTTCGCCCGCAACGTCTCCCCCGGCACCGCGGGACTGGTGGCCGAGCTGCGGGCGGAGAACCCCGCGGTGGTGGTCGCCATCGACGAGGAGGGCGGGGTCGTCACCAGGTTGGAGGCCCGCGAGGGCAGCTCCTTCCCCGGCAACAGGGCGCTCGGCGTGGTCGACGACGTGGCACTGACGGAGCGGGTGGGCCGGCAGATCGGACGGCTGCTCGCCGAGACGGGCATCACGCTCAATTACGCCCCCTCGGTGGACGTCAACGCCAACCCGGCCAACCCGGTGATCGGCATCCGCTCCTTCGGCCCGACCCCCGAGCTGGTCGCGCGCCACTCCGTGGCCTACGTCAAGGGCGTGCAGGCGGCGGGCGTGGCCGCCTGCGCCAAGCACTTCCCAGGGCACGGCGACACCGTCGCCGACTCCCACCTGGAGCTGCCGACCGTGCACGCCTCGCTCGACCAGCTCCGCGCCCGCGACCTGCCGCCCTTCGAGGCGGCGATCAGGGCGGGGGTGCGCTCCGTGATGTCGGCGCACCTGCTGATCCCCGCGCTCGATCCGAAGGGGCCCGCGACGCTCAGCCGTACCATCCTGACCGGGCTGCTGCGTGAGGAGCTGGGCTTCGACGGGATGGTGGTCACCGACGCGATCGAGATGAAGGCCGTCGCGGCGATGTATCCCCCCGGTGAGATCGCGGTGCGCGCGCTCAACGCGGGCGTCGACGCGATCTGCGCGGGCCTGGTCACCGCGGAGGGTCTGTACGAGATCCGCGACGCGATCGTGGCGGCCGTCAGGGACGGCTCGCTGCGGGAGGAGCGTCTGGCCGAGGCCGCGGGCAGGGTCCTGGCCCTCTCGGAGTGGCACCGCGCGCAGCGGTCCGAGGTGGAGGCCGACGACGGGGCGGGGCTCGAGGCGGCGCGCAGGGCGCTCACCATCACGGGCGAGGCAAGGCTGACCACCGCGCCGCTCGTCGTGGAGGTCAACACCAGGCACAACCAGGCCATCGACCCCGACACGCCCACCGGGCTCGCCGCCGCGCTCGGCGAGCTGCTGCCCGGCACCACGCGCGTCGGCAGGCTCCCCTCCGAGCTGGGCGACCAGCCTGTGGTGCTGGTCATCCACGACGCGGCGCGCCACCCGTGGGTGCGGGAGACGGTGGCGGAGGCCGTACGGCGCCGCCCCGACGTGATCGTCGTGGAGACGGGCATCCCCGCCGAGCCCGCGGGCGCCGCCTACATCGCCACGAACGGCATCTCCAAGGTCTCGGCCAAGGCGGCGGCCCAGTGGCTGACCCGGTGAACGAGCCCGTGAACCCGGTCCTGCAGGTGCGGGCGGTGCTCCCTTCGCTCACCCCCGCTGCCCAGGCCATCGCCAAGATCATCCTGGATGACCCCGGCGTGGTCGTGCGCAGCACGATCACGGAGTTCAGCGCCGTCTCCGGCACGAGCGAGGCGACGATCGTGCGCACCGCCCGCGCGCTCGGCTACTCCGGCTACTCCCAGCTCCGCTTCGCGCTGGCGGGAGCGGTGGCCAGGGAGACGCCCGAGCGGCTGGTGCCGGGCGACCTCGGCCCCGACGACCCGCTCACCGACGTGATCGCCAAGGTGACCAGGGCGGAGGTCGACGCGCTGTCCGACACCGCCGAGCAGCTGGTGCCCGAACAGCTCGGCGAGGTGGTGGCGGCGATCGCCGCCGCGCGCAGGATCAACGTCTACGGCGTCGGCGCGTCGGGCCTGGTCGCCGCCGACCTGGCGCACAAGCTCATGCGCATCGGCCTGTCCAGCCATCCCTTCAGCGACGCGCACCTCGCGCTGACCAGCGCCGCGCTGCTGCGCGAAGGCGATGTCGTGGTGGCGGTGAGCTGCTCGGGCGAGACCACGGACGTGATCGTGCCGACCAGGACGGCGAAGGAGTCCGGCGCGCTTGCGGTGGCCATCACCAACAACCCCCGCTCGTCGCTTGCCCAGGTGGCCGACCACGTGCTGGTGTCGGCGGGGCGGGAGACCGCCTTCCGTCCTGGGGCGCTGGCCAGCAGGATCAGCCAGCTGCTGATCGTGGACTGCATCTTCGTCGGGCTCGCCCAGCGCACCTTCGACAGCTCCGAGACGGCTCTGCGGGCGACCAGGGAGGCGCTCAAGGTTTTCAGGACCCGATGAAGGAAATTTTCATCTATAGTCATTGCTGGTTAGATTTTCGCCATTCCACGGGGGAATCATGTTGCGCGATCTCGTCACCGAGCAGCAGCTGCCCGGCCTCGACGATCTCGACGGGCTCAGCACACTCGACCTGGTCAGGCGCATGGGCGAACAGGACGCGCTGGTCCCCACCGCGGTGGCGGGACAGTCGGCGCGGATCGCCGCCGCCGTGGACGCCGTCTCCGCGCGGATGCGGGAGGGCGGCAGGCTGATCTACCTCGGAGCGGGCACGGCGGGGCGCATCGGCATGCTGGACGCCAGCGAGTGCGGCCCCACCTTCGGCACGACGCCCGAGGAGGTGTTCGCGCTGATCGCCGGTGGCCCCTCGGCCTTCGCGGTGGCCGTGGAGGGGGCGGAGGACTCCGCCGCGCTCGCCGTCTCCGACCTGACGGAGGTCTCGCTGTCGGCCGCCGACGCGGTGGTGGGCATCTCGGCCAGCGGACGCACGCCGTACGCGGTGGGCGGCGTGCGACACGCCAGGGCCATGGGCGCGATGACCGTCGGGGTGGCCTGCAACGAGGGCTCCCCGCTCGGCGAGGCCGCGGAGATCGCCATCGAGGTGGTGGTGGGGCCCGAGTTCCTGACCGGCTCGACCAGGCTCAAGTCGGGAACGGCGCAGAAGCTGGTCTGCAACATGATCTCGACGTTGACGATGGTCAGGCTCGGACGCACGCACGGCAACCTGATGACGCACCTGGTGGCCTCGAACGAGAAGCTGTGGGCGCGCGCGCACGACCTGGTCTCCTCGATCACGGGGCTGCCGGACGCGGAGGTCGAACCCGCGCTGCAGGCGGCGGAGGGCTCGGTGCCGACGGCGGTCATCATGCTGCTGACCGGCGCCGACCCCGACCAGGCCCGCGAGGCCCTCGCCCGCACGTCGGGCAACCTCCGCGAGGCGCTGCGCTCCTTCTGATCCCGTACGGCTAGGCGAGCTGATCCCGTACGGCTAGACGAGGGAGCGCTCGGCCGCCTCCACCACGTTGGACAGCAGCAGGGCGCGGGTCATCGGGCCCACGCCGCCGGGGTTCGGGGTGAGGAAGCCCGCGACCTCGGCCACGTCCGCCGCCACGTCACCGGCGATCTTGCCGTCGACCCGCGACACGCCCACGTCGAGCACCGCGGCGCCCGGCTTGACCATGTCGGCGGTGATGAGCCCTGGAACGCCTGCCGCCGCCACCACGACGTCGGCGCGGCGCACGTGCGAGGCCAGGTCGGCGGTGCCCGTGTGGCAGAGGGTCACGGTGGCGTTCTCGCTGCGGCGGGTCAGCAGCAGGCCGAGCGAGCGCCCCACCGTGATGCCGCGCCCGACGACCACGACGTCGGCGCCCTTCAGCGGCACGCCGTACTCCTGGAGCAGCAGCACGATGCCGTGCGGCGTGCACGGCAGCGGCGCGTCGACCATGTGCACGAGGCGGCCGAGGTTGACCGGGTGCAGGCCGTCGGCGTCCTTGGCGGGGTCCATGCGCTCGAGCAGGGCCATGGTGTCGAGGTGCCTGGGCAGCGGGAGCTGGACGATGTAGCCGGTGCACGAGGGTGAGGCGTTGAGCTCGTCGAGAGCGTCCTCGACGTCGGCCTGGGAGGCGCTCTCCGGCAGGTCGACGCGGATGGAGGCGATGCCGACCTCCGCGCAGTCGCGGTGCTTGCCCGCCACGTAGATCTGGCTGCCGGGGTCGTCGCCGACCAGCACGGTGCCGAGCCCCGGGACGACGCCACGCTCCTTGAGCGCGGCCACCCGCGTGGTGAGGTCCGCCTTGATCTTGGCCGCGGTGGCCTTGCCGTCGAGTTTCACTGCGCTCATGTCCCCCATCCTTCCAGAACGTCCCCGTGGGCCGGTCGCTACGCTGGCCGTGCACGAGAAACGGACGGAAGGGGCGAAGGTGGATCTGGCCGCGCGGGGAGCGGAGTTCGCCGCATTCTGGCGGGAGCGGCACCTGTGCACGCTGACCACGGTCCGCCCCGACGGCACGCCCCATGTGGTGCCGGTGGGCGCGACGCTCGACCTGGAGGCGGGGATCGCCAGGGTCATCACGTCGGGTCACTCCCACAAGGCCCGCCTGGTCGCCGGCGGCGCCCTGGTCGCGCTCTGCCAGGTCGACGGGCGGCGCTGGTCCACCCTCGAGGGGACGGCCGTGCTGCGCACCGAGCCCGACCAGGTCGCCGACGCCGAGGCCCGCTACACCGCCCGCTACAAGCCGCCGCGTCCCAACCCCGACCGCGTGGTGATCGAGATCACGATCACGAACACCCTGGGCAACGTGTGATCACCGTCGTCGGCGTGGGCGCCGACGGCTGGGACGGCCTCCCACCCGCCGCGAGGCAGGCGATCTCCGAGGCGGCCGTGCTGGTCGGCTCGGCCCGCCAGCTCGACCTCGTGCCAGGCACCGGCGCCAGGAAGGTGCGCTGGCCCTCGCCGCTGCTGCCTTCGCTGCCCGGCCTCGTCTCCGAGCCCGGCACCTGCGTGCTGGCCAGCGGCGATCCGATGTTCTTCGGCATCGGCGCGACGCTGGCCAGGACGGTCGGCCCGGAGAACCTGCGCATCCTGCCGCATCCCTCCAGCCTCTCGCTGGCCTGCGCGCGGCTGGCGTGGCCCGTCGAGGACACGCCCGTCGTCAGCCTCGTCGGCCGTCCACTCGACGCGCTGCGCGCAGCCGTGCTGCCGGGGCGCAGGCTGCTGGTGCTCACGGCCGACGGACAGGGCCCCGTCCAGGTGGCGGAGCTGCTGAGAGAGCACGGCTACGGCGCGAGCGTCCTGCACGTGCTGTCACGGCTCGGCTCGGCGGAGGAGTCACGGGTGACGGGCCTCGCCGCCGCGTGGGAGGCCAAGGGCGAGGAGCTGAACGTGGTCGCCGTCGAGTGCGTGGCCGACCAGGGGACCGTGCCGCTGCCGCTGGTGCCGGGGCTGCCCGACGACGCCTTCGAGCACGACGGGCAGCTCACCAAGCGCGAGGTGCGCGCGGTCAGCCTGGCGCGTCTCGCGCCGCTGCCCGGCCAGTCGCTGTGGGACGTCGGCGCGGGCGCGGGCAGCGTCGCGATCGAGTGGATGCGCACCCATCCGTCGTGCAGGGCGGTCGCGGTGGAGAGTCGCCAGGATCGCGCGGCCAGGATCGCGCGCAACGCCGCCGCGCTCGGCGTGCCCGGCCTGCGGGTGGTCACGGGCAGGGCGCCCGAGGCGCTGGAGGGACTGCCGACGCCCTCGGCGGTGTTCGTCGGCGGGGGCGCGACCGTCCCCGGACTTCTCGAGACCTGCTGGGCCGCCCTGCCGCGGGGCGGCAGGCTGGTGGCCAACGCCGTCACGCTGGAGTCGGAGTCCGTCCTGACCGGCTGGTACGGCAGGCACGGCGGCGACCTGGTCCGCCTGTCGGTCAGCAGGGCCGCCCCCGTGGGCGGCTTCACGGGCTGGCGGAGCATGATGCCGGTGACCATCTGGACAGCGACCAAGGAGAGCCGCACGTGACCGTCCACTTCATCGGCGCGGGCCCCGGCGCGGCCGACCTGATCACGCTGCGCGGCCTGCGGCTGATCGAGTCCTCGCCCGTGTGCCTGTACGCGGGTTCGCTGGTGACGGGCGAGCTGCTGGAGTCGTGCCCCCGGGGCGCCCGCCTGGTGGACACGGCGAACCTCACGCTCGACGAGATCGTCGCCGAGCTCGCCGCCGCCCATGCCCAGGGGCTGGACGTGGCCAGGCTGCACTCCGGCGACCCTTCGGTGTTCAGCGCGATGGCCGAGCAGATGCGGCGGCTGGACGCGATCGGCGTGCCGTACGAGGTGGTGCCAGGGGTGCCCGCGTTCGCCGCCGCCGCGGCGACGCTGGGCAGGGAGCTGACCGTGCCAGGCGTCGGGCAGACGATCATCCTGACCCGCACGTCGGCACGCGCCACCCCGATGCCGCCGGGAGAGGACCTGACGACGCTCTCGGCGAGCGGCGCCACGATGGTGCTGCACCTGGCCGTCCAGCGGATCGCGCAGGTGGCGCAGGAACTCGTGCCCGGTTACGGGGCCGAGTGTCCCGTGGCGGTCGTGGCCAGGGCCAGCCGCGAGGACGAACTGGTTATCAGGGGCACGCTCGCCGACATCGCCGCCAAGGTGAGCGAGGCGGGCGTGGTCAGGACCGCGGTGATCGTCGTGGGCAGGGTGCTGACCGCCACGCACTTCCCCGACAGCCACCTCTACTCCGCCGAGCGATGCCGTCAGCCGTGACGGCCCACGATCGCCCCCGCTCTGTCGATCACCACGACGTCCACCTCGACGGGCGCGCCGCGCAGCACGCCCGCCGCGGTGGCGTGGGCCCGCTCGGCCACCAGGTCACCCAGCGGCTCGCCCGCCTCCTCGGCCAGGCGCAGCGCGTGCAGGGCGGTGTTGGCGCCCCTGATGCGCTCGGCCAGCTCCGGCGCGGCGACCAGCCCCGCCAGCAGGCCCAGGTTCACCTGCGAGCGGCCCGAGTGCAGGTCGAGGTGGCCGTCGGCGAGCTTGGACAGCTTGCCCACGCCGCCCGCGATCGTCAGCCTGGGCACGGGGTGGCGGCGCAGGTACTTCAGCACCGCCCCCGCGAAGTCGCCCATGTCGAGCAGCGCGTCGTCGGGCAGGCCGTACAGCTCGGCCGCCACGCGCTCGGAGGTGCTGCCCGTGCACCCCGCCACGTGCGTACGGCCTGCGGCGACGGCCACGTCCACGCCCCTGCGGATGCTGTCGATCCAGGCCGAGCACGAGTACGGCACGACGATGCCCGTCGTCCCGAGGATCGACAGCCCGCCCAGGATGCCGAGCCTGGGATTCCAGGTGCGCCTGGCCAACTCCTCACCGTGCTCGACGGAGATCTCCACGACGACGTCGCCGTGGCCGCCGATGGCCGCGATGTGCTCGGCCATCATGCGGCGGGGCACCGGGTTGATGGCGGGTTCCCCCACTTCCAGGGGCAGGCCCGGCTTGGTGACCGTGCCCACGCCCCGGCCCGCCGCGAACGTGACGCCGGTGCCGGGGGCGGCCTGCCGTACGGTCGAGGTGATCAGCGCGCCGTGCGTCACGTCGGGGTCGTCGCCCGCGTCCTTGACCACCGAGGCCGAGGCGAAGCCGTCGCCGAGCGACTCCCTGGCCAGCGCGAACGCCGGACGCTGCCCCTTGGGCAGGGTGATCGTCACAGGGTCGGGGAAGTCGCCGGTGAGCAGCGCCATGTAGGCGGCCGCCGTCGCGGCGGTCGCGCAGGCGCCGGTCGTCCAGCCGTGACGCAGTGGCGTGGTCATGCTTCGAGGATGGGGGACGCATGCGGAGGGTTCTGATCCTGGGCGGAACGGCGGAGGCGCGCGCCCTCGCGGCGGAGCTCTCCGGACGGGTCCACGTGGTGTCGTCCCTGGCGGGACGGGTGCGCGATCCCAGGCTGCCGGTGGGCGAGGTCCATGTCGGCGGGTTCGGCGGGGCCGAGGGGCTGGCGGCGTGGCTGTCCGCCGGGCGGATCGACGCGGTCGTGGACGCCACGCATCCCTTCGCGGCCAGGATGACCGCCTCGGCCGTGGAAGCCTGCCGTACCACCGGGACGCCCTTGCTGGTGCTGCGGCGGCCGGGATGGGCGCACAGGCCGGGATGGCGGCAGGCCGGCTCCCTGGAGGAGGCCGCACGCCTGCTGCCCTCGGTGGGCAGCAGGGTGTTCCTGACGACGGGACGGCGGAGCATGCCGGTGTTCGCCGGGCTGACCGACCTGTGGTTCCTGGCCAGATCGGTCGATCCCCCCGAGCCACCCATTCCCGTAAATTTCCTGATACTGCTGGCGCGCGGGCCGTACACGGTCGAGGGTGAGCGGGAGCTGATCCGCGCTCACGGGCTCGACGTGCTGGTCACCAAGGACAGCGGCGGCGCCCTGACGGTCGCCAAGCTCGACGCCTTCGAGGAAGCGGGACTGCCGGTGGTCGTGGTCCGCAGACCGCCGCTCCCCGAAGGCCTGGTGGCCGTGGAATCCGTGGCGGCCGCCGCGGCGTGGGTCCACGCGGTGTAGCAGGTTCCGGGGGTTCACGCCGGGTAGCGGCGCGGGGTGTAGACGGTGCCGCCGTCCGTCGCACGGGTGGTGGAGGAGCCGATGATGAGCAGGCAGCGCATGTCCACCTGCGAGGGGTCCAGCTCGCCGAGCGTGGTGACGGTGATCGTCTCCTGCGGGCCCCCGACGTCGCGGCCGATCACCACGGGGGTGGCCGGGTCGCGGTGCTCCATGACGAGGTCGCGGGCGGCCCCCACCTGCCAGGTACGGCTGCGCGAGGCGGGGTTGTAGATCGCCAGCACCAGGTCGGCCCTCGCCGCGGCCCGCAGCCGGTCGGCCACCACCTCCCACGGCTTGAGCAGGTCCGACAGGGAGACCACGCAGTAGTCGTGCCCGAGCGGCGCCCCCGCCCTGCTCGCCACGGCGTGCGCGGCCGTCAGCCCGGGGACGATCCGCACGGGGACGCCGGGAAAGTCCTCCGCCGCCTCCAGCACGGCGCTCGCCATCGCGAACACGCCGGGGTCGCCCGAGGAGACGACAGCCACCCTGCGGCCTTCGCGGGCCAGCGACAGGGCGTGCGCGGCGCGCTCGGCCTCGACCCTGTTGTCGGTGCGGTGCCGGATCTGGCCCGGCCGCTGCGGCACCCTGTCCACGTAGGGGCCGTAACCGACCAGGTCGGTCGCCTCGGCCAGTACCTGGCGGGCCTCGGGGGTGAGCCACTGCTCGCCGGCGGGCCCCAGCCCGACCACGGCCACCCCCGCCCAGTCCCCCTCGCCACGCCCCTCGTCGCGACCTGTGGAAAGCCCTGACGTTTCGTCGCGACCTGCGGAGAGCCCCGACGTTTCGTCGCGGCCCGCGGAGAGCCCCGACGTTCCGTCCCGACCTGCGGAGAGCCCCGACGTTTCGTCGCGGCCTGCGGACAGCCGCGGCTCGTCGCGGGTGCCGTCCGCGGAGAGCGCCGGCAGGTCGGCGCGCCTGCTGCCGCTGGGCAGCATCGCCAGGGAGAAGTAGGGAACGCTCGCGGGATCCACGTCCTTGAGGCGCTCGATCCGCTGGTTCGCCGTGGTCGCCCGCTCGACGTACCAGGCCTCGTCGAGCCGCCCGGCCTCCGCCAGTGCGTCCCTGACCTTCTCGAACGTCCGCCCCAGCTTGAGCACCGCCACCGAGTCCGCGCTCCTCAGCTTCTCGGCGATCACCTCGGCGGGAAGCGTGCCGGGCAGGACGGTCAGCGTCTCCTCGTGCTCCACCAGCGGACGCCCCAGCACCGCGGCGGCCCCCGCCACCGACGTGACCCCCGGCACCACCTCGGTCTCGTAGCGATGGGCCAGCCGCTTGTGCATGTGCATGTAGGAGCCGTAGAAGAGCGGATCGCCCTCGCACAGCACCACCACGTCCCTGCCCGCGTCGAGGTGGGCCGCCAGCCGGTCGGCGCACTCGGCGTAGAAGTCGTCGAGCGCGCCCTGGTAGCCGCCGGGATGGTCGGTGCTCTCCGTGGTCAGCGGATACTTCAGCAGCTCCTCGGCCTGCCCCTCCCGCATGTACGGCAGCGCGATCGAGCGCGCGATGCTCCTGCCGTGCCTGGCGCTGTGATAGGCGATCACGTCGGCCTGGCCGACCAGCCTGGCCGCCTTCACCGTCACCAGCTCGGGATCGCCAGGCCCCAGGCCCACGCCGTACAGCCGTCCCGCCACCGTGTTCACTCCCGCTCACTGGCGATCGCGTTGACCGCGGCCGCCGCCATCGCACTGCCGCCCCTGCGGCCGTGCACCACCAGATACTCCAGGCCGCTGCTCGCCAGGGCCTGCTTGGACTCGGCCGCGCCGATGAAGCCCACGGGGATGCCGAGCACCGCCGCAGGCCGTCCCGCGCCCTCCTCGACCAGTTCGAGCAGCCTGAACAGGGCCGTCGGCGCGTTGCCCACCGCGACCACCGCGCCGTCGAGCCTGTCGCGCCACAGCTCCAGCGCCGCCGCGCTGCGCGTGGTCCCCATGCTCTCGGCCAGCGCGGGGACGCTCGGATCGCCGAGCGTGCAGACCACCTCGTTGTCGCGCGGCAGGCGGCTCCTGGTCACGCCGGAGGCGACCATCATCGCGTCGCAGAGGATGGGCGCGCCGTCCCGCAGCGCCCGCCTGGCGTCGGCGACGACCTTCTCCGAGTAGCCGAGGTCGGTCACCAGGTCGGTCATGCCGCAGGCGTGGATCATGCGAACGGCCACCTGCGCGACGTCCTGCGGCAGACCGCTCAGATCGGACTCCGCACGGATGGTGGCGAACGAGCGCCGGTAGATCTCGGCGCCGTCACGGATGTAGTCGCTCACATGTCCCCTCTGGTCTCTGTCTTCTCGGTCTTCTCTGTCTTCCTGCCGTGCCCGACCAGGTAGCCGGTCGGGGTGGCGACCACGTCGACGACCTCCCCCTTCGGGCGCCCGCACCGCCGCTCACACCCGGCCCAGTGCACGAGGACACCGTCGGGGACGGCCGGCGTGGACGGCTCTCGTGTGCCCATGGCCCACCGCCTGGCATCACCTTGGACGTCGGCGAGCGACTTGGCGCACCCGGGACTCCCTGTGCAGGCGCTGAGCCCCGCCCAGGCAGTGCCGGAGCCGGTGACCAGCCCCACTGTGGTGAGCTCGTCGGCGACCCGCTCGACGTCCTCGGGACGGAGGTCGGGAAGGACGGCCGTCCGCCAGGGCGTGACCCGCACCTCGTCGGCCACGTCGGCCAGCGCCCTGGCCTGGTCCGCGGAGAGCCGTCCGAGCGGGACCACCACCTCCAACGCGACCCGGCCGTCCCGCTGCGGGACCACCCGCGCGTCCGGCGCCCGTAAGCTCGCGATCTCTCGGCAGGGACCGCCCGGTGCCCCGCCCAGGTCCCTCGACGCGACCGGCCCGCCGTGGAGCAGGCGGGAAGCGAGCAGGGCGGGGCCGTCGGGGAGGTCACCGACGCGCCAGGCCGTGCCATCGGACAGCTCGAGGAAGGCCGAGGCGGCCGCGAGCATCGACGGCACCACCTCGTCCACGAGCACCGGGATCCCGGCCGTCGCCCCGCCGAGGCGGAGGAGGCCGCCGGAGGACGAGGTGGCCAGGAAGGTCACGTCGGCGCCGATGGAGAGCAGGTCGCCCGTGCCGTCGTCAAGGGCGAAGAGGAACCGGCCCGACAGCCCGGTCAGCTCAGGGCTCGCGCACAGCCCCCGGTCCAGGGCCGTGACCAGCGGACGCACGTCCACCAGAGACGCCTCCACCCGCCCGGCCAGCGGCGAGGCGAGGATGTTGCGCACGCGCTCGTGCGTCTCCGACGGCAGCAGCCCCACTGCGGCGATCCGAGCGGCGAACGCCCCCGCCTCCGTCGCCGATGGAGCGTCGGCGGAGGGAAGGCCTCTGAGCTGGAGGTTGGCGCGGGAGGTCAGTTCGATGACGCCCGAGCCCAGCTCGGCGGAGCAGGCGGCCACCTCTCGCAGCTGGGTCGCGGACAGCGCGCCGCCCGGGATGCGGATGCGGGCGAGGGCGCCGTCCGCGGCGGTGTGGACCTGTAGCGCCCCCGGACAGGCGTCAGGGCGCACATGTCCGTAAAAGTCGGCTATGTCCACGGGGAGGATGGTAACCCGTCCAAAACCCTCTAGGCTGATCGCAGACGAGGGCGAACGGAGGAAGCCGGTGCGATGCCGGCGCGGTCCCGCCACTGTAACCGGGGAGCGAACCCCACCGAAGGCCACTGTCCGGCGACGGACGGGAAGGCCGGGGTGAGCGTCGATCCGGAAGCCAGGAGACTCCCGCTCTCGTGACACCCGCGACCGGGGCGAGGACCCCGAGGGAGGAGTTCCGCCGTGTCCGAGGCGACCCCCGAAACCCCGTCACAGGCGACCCCCGACGCCCAGACCCTGGTGCTGTTGCTCTCCACCTCCGACACCGACCTGCTGAGCGCCAGGGCGAGTGGCGCCGCGTACCGGCTGGGGAACCCCGCACGGCTGACACCCGAGGAGCTGCCCGCGCTCGTCGAGGGCGTCGACCTGGTGGTGGTGCGGCTGCTCGGCGGGCGCAGGGCGTGGGAGGAGGGCCTCGACCGGCTGCTCGCCGGCCCCAGGCCGGTGGTGGTGCTGGGCGGGGAGCAGGCGCCTGACGCCGAGCTGATGGAGCTGTCCACGGTCAGCGGCGGCACGTGTGCCGAGGCGCACGCCTACCTCGCCCACGGCGGCCCCGGCAACCTGGCCGAGCTGCACGCCTTCCTGTCGGACACGGTGCTGCTGACCGGGCACGGGTTCGCCGCCCCCGAACCGACGCCGACATGGGGCCTGCTCGACGAAGAGCCCCGATCCGCCGCCGACCCCGGCGACGAGCGCGGGCCGGCCGCCCGCCTCCGCGAGGGGGGCGGTGCGGAGCGGCCCGTGGTGGGGGTGCTCTACTACCGGGCGCATCATCTGGCAGGGAACACCGCGTTCGTCCGCGCTCTCTGCGAGGCGATCGAGGAGGCGGGCGGGCGCGCGCTGCCCGTCTTCTGTTCCTCGCTGCGTACGGCGGAGCCCGAGCTGCTGTCCGTGCTGGGACAGGCCGACGCGCTGGTGGTGACCGTGCTGGCGGCAGGGGGCAGCAGGCCGGCGACCGCGGGAGCCGGTGGCGACGACGCGGCGTGGGACGTCGGCGCGCTGGCCGAGCTGGACATCCCCATCCTGCAGGGCCTGTGCCTGACCACGAGCAGACAGGCGTGGGAGGAGAACGACGACGGCCTGTCCCCGCTGGACGCCGCCTCGCAGGTGGCCATCCCCGAGTTCGACGGCCGGATCATCACGGTGCCGTTCTCGTTCAAGGAGGTGGACGAGGACGGCCTGACCGTCTACGTGGCCGATCCCGAGCGCGCGGCCCGCGTGGCGGGCACCGCCGTACGGCATGCGAGGCTCAGGCACGTCCCGAACGCCGACAAGAGACTCGTGGTGATGCTGTCGGCCTACCCGACCAAGCACGCGAGGATCGGCAACGCGGTCGGCCTCGACACCCCCGCGAGCACCGTGAAGCTGCTGGCCAGGCTGGCGGAGGCGGGCTACGACCTGGGCGAGGGCCTGCCCGGCGTGGCAGGACAGGACGGCGACGCGCTGATCCACGCCCTCATCGCGGCGGGCGGGCAGGACCAGGACTGGCTGACGGAGGAGCAGCTGGCCGCCAACCCCGTGCGCATCCCCTCCGCCACCTACCTCGAGTGGTACGGCACGCTCCCCGAGGAGCTGCGCGAGGCGATGGAGCGGCACTGGGGCCCGCCGCCCGGCGAGCTGTTCACGCACGAGGGCGACATCGTCCTGGCCGCGCTCAGGGCGGGCAACGTCGTGGTGATGGTGCAGCCGCCCCGGGGTTTCGGCGAGAACCCGATCGCGATCTACCACGACCCCGACCTGCCGCCCAGCCACCACTACCTGGCCGCCTACCGGTGGCTGTCGGCGGAGTTCGGGGCGCACGCGATGGTGCACGTCGGCAAGCACGGCAACCTGGAGTGGCTGCCGGGCAAGTCGGCGGGGCTGTCGGCGGCGTGCGGTCCTGACGCGGCGCTGGGCGATCTGCCGCTGGTCTACCCGTTCCTGGTGAACGACCCCGGCGAGGGGACGCAGGCCAAGCGGAGGGCGCATGCCGTCCTGGTGGACCACATGGTGCCGCCGATGGCCCGCGCGGAGACGTACGGGGACATCGCCAGGCTGGAGCAGCTCCTCGACGAGCACGCCTCGATCGCCGCGATGGACCCGGCCAAGCTGCCCGCGATCAGGGCGCAGATCTGGACGCTGATCCAGGCCGCCAGGCTCGACCACGATCTGGGGCTGGCCGATCGCCCGCACGACGCGGAGTTCGACGACTTCCTGCTGCACGTGGACGGCTGGCTGTGCGAGGTGAAGGACGCGCAGATCCGCGACGGCCTGCACGTGCTCGGCGCCGCCCCCGAGGGCGCGGCGCGGGTGAGCCTGGTGCTGGCCATGCTGCGCGCCCGCCAGATGTGGGCGGGCGCGCAGACACTGCCGGGGCTCAGGGAGGCTCTGGGCCTGGCCGAGGACGGCAGCGCGGGCCTGGGCGACGTGGACGCCGCCGAGGAGAGCGCCAGGGCGCTGGTCGAGGGCATGGAGGCCAGGGGCTGGGACCCCGCCGCCGCCTCCGAGGTGACCGAGTCGATCCTCGGCACGACAGGGCCTGCCGGCCGCTCCGACCGGGATCCCGCGCTCGGAGGAAAGCCGGGGGCGGGGCGGGAGACGGTGACGCGGATCCTGGAGTTCGCCGCCACCGAGGTCGTCCCCAGGCTGGCCAGGACGACCGACGAGATCGACCACCTCCTGCACGCGCTCGACGGCGGCTACGTCCCGGCAGGGCCCAGCGGCTCCCCGCTGCGCGGCCTGATCAACGTCCTTCCGACCGGCAGGAACTTCTACTCGGTCGATCCGAGGGCGGTGCCGAGCAGGCTGGCGTGGGAGACGGGCCAGGCGATGGCGGAGTCGCTGCTGGCCCGCTACCGCGCCGAGACCGGCGAGTGGCCGAGCTCGGTGGGGCTGTCGGTATGGGGCACCAGCGCGATGCGCACGGCAGGCGACGACGTGGCGGAGGTGCTCTCGCTGCTCGGCGTGCGCCCGGTGTGGGACGAGGCGTCCAGGCGGGTCACCAGGCTCGAACCCGTGCCGCTGGAGGAGCTCGGCCGTCCGCGCATCGACGTGACGGTCCGCATCAGCGGCTTCTTCCGCGACGCCTTCCCGCACGTGGTGGCCATGCTGGACGACGCGGTGCGCATGGTGGCCGCCCTGGAGGAGCCCGCCGAGGACAACCACGTGCGCGCCCACGTCGCCGCCGACCTGGCGGGACACGGCGACGAGCGCAGGGCCACGATGCGCGTCTTCGGCTCGCGCCCCGGCGCGTACGGCGCGGGCCTGCTCCCCCTCATCGACAGCCGCAACTGGCGCGACGACGCCGACCTGGCCGAGGTGTACGCGGTGTGGGGCGGCTTCGCCTACGGCCGCGACCTGGACGGCGTGCCCGCCCGCCAGGACATGGAGAGCGCCTACCGCCGTATCGCGGTCGCGGCGAAGAACATCGACACCCGCGAGCACGACATCGCCGACTCCGACGACTACTTCCAGTACCACGGCGGGATGGTGGCGACCGTACGGGCGCTGACGGGACGCGCGCCCGCGGCCTACGTGGGCGACAGCACCCGCCCCGACGCCGTGCGGACGCGCACGCTGTCGGAGGAGACCTCGCGGATCTTCAGGGCGCGGGTGGTGAACCCGAACTGGCTGGCCGCGATGCGCCGCCACGGCTACAAGGGCGCCTTCGAACTGGCCGCGACCGTCGACTACCTGTTCGGCTACGACGCCACCACCGGCGTCATCGCCGACTGGATGTACGACAAGCTCACCGAGGCGTACGTGCTCGACCCCGAGAACAGGGAGTTCATGGAGCGGTCGAACCCGTGGGCGCTACACGGGATCGCCGAGCGCCTGCTGGAGGCCGCCGAACGGGGGATGTGGGAGCACCCCGACCCCGACGTGCTGCGCGACCTGCAGGAGGCCTACCTCAAGGCGGAGGGCGACCTGGAGGACGACACCAGCCGCTGAGCGGCGCTCGGCGTGCCGGCCCAGTGCAAGTGCAGGTAGGAGGCGGTCAGGAGCGGGTCGCCGTGGCCGTCTCCACCGCCCTCCCACCGGAAGAGCGGCTCGCCATCCGTGGTCACGGCCGTCCGGTGGAACTCGTGCCCCCTGTACGGTTCGCCCGCGCGGGTGAGCAACGAGTCGCGGGTGGCGACGGCGTCGCGGTAGCCAAGGGTGAGCCTGGGCGTCATTTCCGCCTTCGCCGCGATTTTTCCGCACATGGTGTGGTCGTCAAGGCTCTCGCACAGGTACAGCAGCCCCGCGCACTCGGCCGCGACAGGGCCGGGGAAGGCGGCGATCCGCCGCTTGAGCGGCTCGTTGGCGGCCAGGTCGGCGGCGTACATCTCGGGGAAGCCGCCACCGATCACGACGCCCGCCGTCCCCTCCGGCAACGCCTCGTCGCGCAGCGGATCGAAGGTCGCCACCTCGGCCCCTGCCGCCTGGAGCAACTCGGCGTGCTCGGCGTACCCGAAGGTGAACGCCGCGCCCCCGGCCACCGCGACCACCGGCCCGCTGCCGCGACCGCCTCGCGGCGCACCGGCCGAGGTCTCCGCCCGGCTGCCCCCGGGCACGCGCCGCGCAGTCTCAGGCATGCGCCCCACAGCCTCGGGCACGCCCCCCGCGGCCTCGGGCACGCGCCCCGCAGGAGTGGCCAGCGCCTCGCGGGGGCTCCACGGCCGTCCGGGCAGCGCGGGAGCCGTCCGCGCGAGTCGTACCAGCGCCTCCAGGTCGCACGAGCGGGCCACCAGTTCGCCCAGCCTCTCCACCGCCGCCACCGCCTCGGCCTCACGCTCGGCGGCGGGGATCAGGCCCAGATGGCGCGAGGGCGTGGAGACGGCGTCGTCGCGTCGCAGCGCGCCCATGACCCGCACCCCCGCCGCGGCCAGCGCCGACCGGCACAGCTCCTCGTGCCGGTCGGAGCCCACCCTGTTGAGGATGACGCCGCCCACCCGCACGCGGGGGTCGAAGGTGGCGAACCCGTGCACGACGGCCGCCACCGACCTGCTCTGACGGGCGGCGTCCACCACGAGGACGACAGGGGCGTCCAGCAGCCTGGCGACGTGCGCGGTCGAGGCGACATCGGTGTCGCCCCTGCCGTCGAACAGCCCCATCACGCCCTCGACCACGGCGAGGTCCGCGCCGCGGGCGCCGTGCAGGAACAGCGGCCGCACCGTCGACTCGCCGGTCAGCCACGGGTCGAGGTTGCGGCCAGGCCGTCCGGTGGCCAGCGCGTGGTAGCCGGGGTCGATGTAGTCGGGGCCCACCTTGTGCGGCGAGACCCGCAGCCCGCGCGCCCGCAGCGCCGCCATGAGCCCCGTCGCCACGGTCGTCTTGCCGCTGCCCGAGGCGGGCGCGGCGATCACCAGGCGCGGCACTACCACTCGATGCCCTTCTGTCCCTTCTGGCCCGCGTCCATGGGGTGCTTGACCTTGCCCATCTCCGTCACCAGGTCGGCCACCGCGAGCAGTTTCTCCGGCGCGTCCCTGCCGGTGATCACGACGTGCTGGCCGCCGGGACGGCCCGCGAGCGTCTCCACCACCTCGTCCAGGTCCAGCCAGCCCCACTTGAGCGGGTAGGTGAACTCGTCGAGCACGTAGAACCTGTAGGTCTCCCCTGCCAGGTCGCGCTTGATCTGCTCCCAGCCCTCGCGGGCGTCGGCGGCGTGGTCGTCCTCGGTGCCAGGACGCTGGATCCACGACCAGCCCTCGCCCATCTTGTGCCAGGTGACGGCGCCGCCCTCGGCCGAGTCGCCGAGCACGCGCAGCGCCCGCTCCTCGCCGATGCGCCACTTGGCCGACTTCACGAACTGGAACACCCCGATCGGCCAGCCCTGGTTCCACGCGCGCAGCGCCATCCCGAACGCGGCCGTCGACTTGCCCTTGCCAGGGCCCGTGTGGACGATCAGCAGCGGCCTGTTCCTGCGCTGGCGGGTGGTGAGCCCGTCGTCGGGGACGATCTCCGGCTTGCCCTGCGGCATGTCAACCGGCCTTCCTGTAGTCGCGGATGAGGTCATCCATCCCGTCGAGCGGGACGAGGTGGGCGCGCAGTCTCGCCGCGAGGCGTCCTGCCAGGCCCAGCCGTACGGGGCCGCTCTCGCAGTCGACGACGACGGCGGCCGTACCGGTGAGCAGGGCCGCGGCGCGGCCCACGTCGCCTCCCGAGGTGGCGCGCCCGTCGGTCACCACCACGAGCAGCGGTCTGCGGTCGGGGTCGCGCAGCCGCTCCACCCTCAGCACCTCGGCCGCGCGGGCCAGGCCCGCCGCCAGTGGGGTGCGCCCGCCCGTGGGCAGCGCGCGCAGCCGCGCCGCGCCCGCCTCGACCGACGAGGTCGGAGGGAGCGCCACCTCGGCGGCGGCGCCCCTGAAGGTGACCAGGCCGACCTTGTCGCGCCGCTGGTAGGCGTCCAGCAGCAGGCTCATGACGGCGGTCTTGACGGTGGTCATCCGCCTGCGGGCGGCCATGGAGCCGCTGGCGTCGACGACGAAGAGCACGAGGTTGCCCTCCCTGCCCTCCTTCACCGCCTCGCGCAGGTCCTCTCCTCGGACGAGCAGGCCGGGCCCGGTGCGTCCGCGCTCGCGCTGGTACGGCGCGGCGGCGGCGATCGTGGCGGTGAGGTGGAGCGAGCGGAGCGGGCCCTCGGGAACGCGCGCGCCGGTGGTGCGGCCGTGCGGGGTGCGCGCCCTCGACCGCCGCCCCGAGGCGCCGTCGCCGAGGCCGGGCACCTTCAGCCACGGCACCCGGTACGGCGCCGCCACGCCCGCCACTTCCCCACCCCTCTCCTCGGAGACCTCCCCTCGGGAGGCTTCCTGACGGGAGGTTCGGTCGCGGGAAGGCGCCTCCTCGCCGCCGGACCCGACGGCGTCGGCGCCACCCCGGTCACCGGAGCCGTCGCGCCCGCCCGACCCGTCGGAACCGTCCGAGCCCTCGGGCCCCTCGGAGCCCTCAGCGGCCCGGGAGTCGTCGGGGCCGTGGGCGCCGTCGGGGTCTCCGGAAGGACGGGAGCCCCCTGGGCCGTCGTCGTCAGGGTTCTCGTCGTCAGGACTCTCGTCGCCGGAGGTCCTGGCCAGCAGGTCCTCCAGCAGCTGCTCGTCCAGTCCCGGCGCGTCGAAGGGGTCGCGCCTGCGCCGGTGCGGGAGCGACAGCCTGGCCGCCACCCGCACGTCCTCCGTGGTCACCACCGGTGAGCCCCGCCACGCCGCGTGCGCCACCGCCGCGTGCGCGGTGACCAGGTCGGCCCTCAGCCCGTCCACCTCGAAGGCCGCGCACACCTCGGCGATCTGGCGCAGCCTCGCGTCGGGCAGCTCCACCGAGGCCAGCCGCTCCCTCGCCGCCGCGATCCCCTCGGCCAGCGCCGCCTCCTGCGCGCTCCATCCGGCGGCGAAGCCGTCGGGGTCGGCGTCGTGGGCCATGCGCCGCCGTACCACCTCGGCCCGCTCGGCGGGGTCGCGCGAGGCCCGCACCTCGACGGTGAGCCCGAAGCGGTCGAGGAGCTGGGGACGCAGCTCGCCCTCCTCCGGGTTCATGGTGCCGACCAGCAGGAACCTGGCCGCGTGCCGGACCGAGACGGCCTCGCGTTCCACGTAGCAGGTGCCCAGGGCCGCCGCGTCGAGCAGCAGGTCCACGAGGTGGTCGTGCAGGAGGTTGACCTCGTCCACGTAGAGGACGCCCCTGTGGGCGGCCGCCAGCAGTCCTGGCTCGAACGCCTTGACGCCCTCGGTCAGCGCCCGCTCCAGGTCGAGCGAGCCGACCAGGCGATCCTCCGACGCGCCCACCGGCAGCTCCACCAGCGAGGCCGCCCTGGTGACGACCTGCTCGCCTGGCTCGTGCGGCCCGTCGGGGCACTGCGGGTCGGGCTGCAGCGGGTCGCAGGCGAAGCGGCAGCCCGCCAGCACGTCCACGGCGGGCAGCTGGGCGGCGAGCGCCCTGACGATGGTCGACTTGGCCGTGCCCTTCTCGCCCCTCACGAGCACGCCGCCCACGCGGGGCGAGACGGCGTTGAGCACCAGCGCCAGCTTGAGATCGTCGAGCCCGACGACGGCGCTGAAGGGATAGGTCACGAGGCGGCCTTTCGGTTGACGTACCCGATCCGCCACCCCTCGCGGGCGGCGGACAACTGTGTGAGGGAGAGCGGTGCGAGGTCGAAGGGGGCAGGATCGGCCCCGAGCGCGTGACCGAGCGCGGCCCTGATGGCGCCCACGTCACAGACGACGACCGCCCTCCCCCCGCCGCCGCTCCCGCTTCGGCCGGCGCCGCTGTCGCCTTCCTGCTCGTGCCGCTCGTCCAGCCAGCGCGCGACCCTCTCCGCCGCCGCCGAACGCGACTCGCCGCCGTGCGGCGCGGCGTCCCTGTCGGCCAGCCAGCGGGCGAAGGACTCGGGCTCCCGCACCGCCACCTCCTCGTACGGCAGGCCGGACCACCTGCCGTGGTCCTGCTCGGCCAGCGCCGCCACGACCACGGGCTCCAAGCCCATCGCCACCGCCGTCTCCCACGCCGCCCGTGCGGGCGACACGAACGCCGGCCCCGTCTCGAAGGACCCGAGTGAGGCCGTGAGGCGCGCCGCCGCCTCCAGGCTCGAGGGGTCGGCGCCCTCACGCCCCGAAGGGAAGCGCGCGCCGCGCATCCCTGGCGTGGAAGCGTGCCGGACGAACAGCACGCCGGTCAGCCGACCCGTGCCTTCGCGCGCTCGCCCGCCAGCGCGAACAGCGCGCCGAAGGCCGCCCAGAAGACCAGCTGGGTGCCGAGGGAGGCGACCCTGAAGTCCCAGAGCAACGAGGCGGGAAAGCCCGAGGGCACCTCGTCCACGGTGGGCAGCAGCACCCACGCGGCCACCACGGGGACCAGGAAGCACACGCCGCCGACCAGGCCGCGCGCCCACACCTCCTGGACGGTGACCCTGCGGGCGGCCGCGACGCCGATCGCGACGGAGGCGAGCCCGACGGCGACCATCACCACGTAGAGCAGGGTCCTGGCGGTGATGGTCTCCGGGTCGCCCACCGCGGGCGGGTTGGCCGGATATTTCAGGAAGGGGATGAGGACGATGGCGCCGAAGGCGGTCGCGGCGGCGGCGATCGCCAGCAGGGGCTCGGAGCGGGGTCCCACGCGACCGCGCAGCCCGGCGAAGGCGAGGGCGAACACGCCGCCCACCGCCACGCCGTACAGGCCGGTCGCGAGGAAGAGCCCGGCGCGCTGCACCGGCCTGCCGACCACGGCTCCCTCGCCGTGGTGATGCTCCGCCGGCGCCCCCGCGTCGTGCGAGTGCGGGGCCGACGCGCCGTCGCCGGAGGCGGCCGCCGCTGCGGCCTCCTCCAGCGCGATGGCGCTGTCGATGTGCGGCTCACCGGCTAGGAAGGCGAAGCCTCCGGCGACGAGTCCCGCGAGCAGCCCGACGAGCAGCCCCCTGACCAGCAGGGTTCTGATCACGGCCGGGCCTCAGTGGCACGGCACGCCGAGCAGGTGACGCCCGTCGTGCATCAGCTCGTGCAGGAACGTACCGGTCTGCGAGATCGCGCCGTTGTCCATCAGGACGAGGTAGGCGAGCAGCATCAGAACGGGCACGGCCAGCAGCCAGCGCGCAAGACGGTGGAGCGGAATCGGGTTCGCAGACGTGGACAGACCACTCATGTAGAGCCTCCTCAGGGATGACGCGTCCCGCTAGGTGAGGTCGCAGCGGTCAGGTGACCTGGCTCCCGAGGTTGTGGCCCCGGATACAGTGGCGCGTCCGCACCGGCATCTCACCGGATTTCCCCTGATTCGCCGCGAAATCTCCCGGAACGTATCTCTTCCTCCGGATCTCGTCAACATCGACGGCGCTTATGACAACGTTGCCATTGATCTTTCGAAGACCTAGGGTGACGGCGACAGAGCCCCGCCCCCAAGGGAGAGTCAGTGCCCGCACGTCTGTTGTCAGCCGAGTCGACCGACCTGTTCGTGGGGACGGAGGCACAGCCCCATCAGGTGTTGCGCGTCACCGCCGAGCAGGGCGAGCGCGAGGCCGAGGTGGTGGTGCGCGGCGACGGGGTGGCCGTGGCGGGCCGCGCGGTGGTGCCGGGCGGGAACGCGACCGTCGTCGTCGAGGTCCCGCTGGCGGTGAGCGCCCCCCCGGGCTCGACGGTGCCGTGCGCCGTCTCCGCGGGTGACAACACTCTCACCGTGGACGTCACGGTCGAGGAGCCCGGCTGGACGATGCACATGGTGTCGCACTTCCACTACGACCCCGTGTGGTGGAACACGCAGGCGGCCTACACCAGCCCGTGGGAGTTCCTCTCCGGCGACGCCACCACCAGGCCGCTGTGGGAGGGCAACGCTTTCGCGCTGGTCGAGGCGCACCTGGCGCTGGCCGAGCGCGACCCCGACTACAAGTTCGTGCTCGCCGAGATCGACTACCTCAAGCCGTTCTTCGACCTCCACCCCGAGCGCAGGACACAGCTGCGCCGCCTCATGGCCGAGGGCAGGGTCGAGCTGATGGGCGGCACCTACAACGAGCCCAACACCAACCTGACCGGCGCCGAGACCACGATCCGCAACATCGTCTACGGCATCGGCTACCAGCGCGACATCCTCGGCGGCGTGCCGCGCACCGCCTGGCAGCTCGACTCGTTCGGCCACGACCCGCAGTTCCCCGGCTACCTCGCGGCGGCCGGACTGACCGGCAGCGCGTGGGCGCGCGGCCCCTTCCACCAGTGGGGCCCGATCAACAAGAACTTCGGGCAGGCGCACGACGACGCCACGCTCATGCAGTTCCCCAGCGAGTTCGAGTGGATCTCCCCCTCGGGGCTCGGCGTCGTGACGCACTACATGCCCGCCCACTACTCGGCGGGCTGGTGGATGGACTCCTCCGCGACGCTTGAGGAGGCGAGCCGGGCGGTCCACGAGCTGTTCAGGGCGCTGAAGCCGGTCGCGGCGACCAGGAACGTCCTGCTGCCCGTCGGCACCGACTACACCCCGCCGAACAAGTGGGTCACCGAGATCCACCGGTCATGGGCCGAGCGCTACGTCTGGCCGCGGTTCGTGTGCGCGGTGCCGCACGACTTCTTCGCCGCGGTCCACGCCGAGACCAGCGCCTTCAGCCCCCAGACGCGCGACATGAACCCGGTCTACACCGGCAAGGACGTCTCCTACATCGACACCAAGCAGGCCCAGCGCGCCGCCGAGGTGGCCGCGCTCGACGCCGAGCGGCTGGCCGCCTTCGCGTCGCTGCTCGGCCTTGGCCGCTACCCGCACGTGGCGATGGACAAGGTGTGGCGCCAGCTGGCCTACGGCGCGCACCACGACGCGATCACCGGTTCGGAGTCCGACCAGGTCTACCTCGACCTGCTCACCGGCTGGCGCGAGGCCTACGACCTGGCCGCGGACGCCCGCGACAGGGCCCTCGACGCGCTCGCGGCCCGGGTGGAGGCCGACGGCCGCGCCGTGGTGGTCGCCAACACGCTCTCCTTCGCCCGAGACGGCGTGGTCCGCGTGCGGCTGGAGCCGGGGCTGCGCGTCGACGCCCCTTCGGTCGCCGAGGACGGCACGCAGGTCTTCCTGGCGAAGGACGTGCCGTCCATGGGCTGGAGGAGCTTCCCTGTCGTCGAGGGCGAGGCCGAGGGCTGGACCTCCGTCGAGGGCCACACCATCGAGAACGACCTGTGGCGCCTCACCGCCGACCCCGCGCGCGGCGGCGCCCTCACCTCCGTCCTGCGCGAAGGGCGCGAGCTCCTCACCGGGCTCGGCAACGAGCTGCGCCTGTACGACGAGTACCCCCAGCACCCCGACATGGGCGAGGGCCCATGGCACCTGATGCCCACCGGCCGCGTCACCGCCTCGGGCGACACCACCGCCGAGGTCAGGGCGCAGACCAGCCCGCTCGGCGCTCGCCTGATCGTCACCGGCGCGCTCGGCGAGCTCACCTACGAGCAGACCGTCACGCTCGTCGCCGACAGGGTCGAGTTCGCCACCCGCGTCCTCGACTACTCGGGCGCCGACCGGCTGCTGCGCGTGCGCTTCCCCGCCCACGTCCCCGGCGCGCTTCCCGTCTCCGACGTGGCCGGCGCGGTCGTGGGCAGGGGCTTCGCGCTGCCCGACACCGACGCGGCCGAGCATCCCTGGACACTGGACAACCCGGCCAACACGTGGTTCGGCCTCTCCTCCACCGCCAGGGTGGATCTCGGCGGCGCGGGAGCGCGCGCGATCGGCGTGGCCGAGATCGTCGCCGCCTCCGAAGCCGCGGCTCCCGAGGCCCGCGACCTGGTCGTGGCGCTGGCCAGGGTCGGCGTCACCGCGACCACCTCGACGGCCTCGGGCAGCAGGTACGGCTGGCTCGCCGTCGACTCCAACCTGCCCGACGTCCGGATCGTCCTGGGCGGGCCCGACGTGAACCCGCTGGCCGCCGAGCTGCTCGCGCGCAGCGACCCCGCCTACCTCGACGCGCTGAAATCGGGCGCGAGCAGGGTGTGGGTGCCCGCGGAGCGTCCGCTGGCCGAGGTGTGGCGGCCCAGCGCCGACCTGCGCGACGTGCGCGCGCTGCCCGCGCTGATCGTGGCCGACCCCGGCGACCCGCTGCTGGACGGCGCGGTCATCCACGCCACCTGCCCGCTGGGCGAGGAGGTGCTGGAGGACAGGACGGTCGCGCTGCTCACCTACGGCCTGCCGGGCTTCGCCGTCGATCCCTCGGGGGCGCTGCACCTGTCGCTGATGCGGTCGTGCACGGGGTGGCCCTCGGGGGTGTGGGTGGACCCGCCGCGCCGTACGACGCCTGACGGGTCGGGCTTCCAGCTCCAGCACTGGACGCACGAGTTCTCCTACGCGCTGGCGGCAGGCGACGGTGACTGGCGCGCGCTCGCGCTCCCCTCGGCGGGGCAGGAGTTCATCACCCCGCTGCTGCCGCGCGTGGTCTCCGCGCAGGACGGCGACCTGCCACCCTCGCACTCGCTGCTGCGCGCGGACCCGCCTCGTGAGGTGCTGTTCAGCACGGTCAAGGCCACGGGCAACCCGCTGGCGCACGGTACGACGGCCTCCGGGGACGGCGTGACGATCAGGCTCGCCGAGTCCACGGGGCTGGGCACGAGCGCCGCGCTGCACTCGCCCGTGCTCGACCTAGGCGGCCTGACCACGTCGGACCTGCTCGAGACCCCCGGCGAGCCCGCCGACCCTGGAGAGCTGCGGCTCGCGGGCTCCGAGGTCGCCACCTTCCTGACGCCCGCGCCGCTCCACGCGGAAGGCGAGGAACTGGGCATGACCGCCGAGCTCGCCCAGCCCGTTCACAGCCGCTACTGGCTGCACAACAAGGGCCCCGCGCCGCTCGGCTACCTGCCCGTGAGCATCGCCGCCTCCCCCGGCCTGGTCACCTCGCGCGAGCCGTTCGAGCTGGACGTCGTGCTCTCCTCCCACCTGGTCGACACCGCCCACGAGGGCGTGGTCACCGTGGACCTGCCCGACGGCTGGAGCGCCTCCCCCGCGCGGCGCGTCTTCCGCCTCGAACCGGGGGGCCACGTCCGCTTCCCCGTCACCGTCACGCCCGGCCCAGGAGCGGGAGACGGCCTCCAGTTCATCGCCGTCCGCACCGACACGGACGGGCAGCTCGTGGAAGACGTCGTCACGGTCGCCCCCGGCGACGCCCCCGAGCTGCCCGCGCCGATCGCGACCGTCCCCGAGGACGGCGTGGCCGCCCAGGGCGCCGAGAGCGCGCAGGCCCTGCCCACGGGGCTGACCGTCACCCCCGTCACCGAGTCGCTCTCCCTGCGTCCCGGCGACACGACCACCCTGGTCGTACGGCTGGCGAACACCACGGCAGGGGCCATCAGGGGCGAGGCGCAGCTGGCCTCGCCGTACGGGACGTGGGAGCTGCTCCCCTCGGTCATCCAGGCGTTCACCGTCGCGCCCGGCTCCGAGGCGGAGGTCCGCTTCCCCGTCACGGTCCCCGCCGACGCCGCCGAACTCCGCTCGTGGGCGCTGGCCAAGGTCATGTGGTTCGGCCGCTGCCAGTACGCTCCCGCCGTCCCCCTGGAGGTCACCCGATGATCGGGCTCGTCGACGGCCAGGCCGTCCCCCGCGACGTCCTGGACACCCGGCTCCGCGACCTGAGGCGGGGCCCGCTTCACGCCGCCCTGCCCGTCCCCGGCAGTTCGGAGGAGCGCCAGATGGCCCGCTGGGTCACCCAGGTGATCCTGACCGAGGTGCTGTGCGAGCGGGAGGCGCTGTCCAGAGGGCTCGCGCCGCTGGAGGGTCCGCCGCTCGACCGGCTCGCCGCCGTCGAGCTCGGCTCCATCAACGCCGCCGCCTACAACGGCAGCCCATGGGTGCGGGCCGTCCACCAGGCCGTGACCGCCTCGGCCGAGGTGCCCTCCGCCTGGTCGTCCGCCCCACCTCCGCCCGCCCCAACGCTCCACCGGGTACGGCACGCCCTCTTCGCCGACCCGGCGGAGGCGGCGGCCGCGACACCGGCCGACCTGGAGCCGCTCGGCGCGATCCCGCTCGGCTCGCTGCCGTCCGCGATCGCGCAGGCGGTGCGCGGCACGCCGTACGGCACGCTCGCAGGACCCGTCCGCGACGCACTCGGCTGGCACGTCGCCCTCGCCGAACCCGCGGCCCCCGCCCCGGAGCCCACCGCCCTTGGGCCCGCCGCTCCGCAGTCCGCCGCACCGCAGTCCGCCGCACCGCAGTCCGCCGCTCCGCGGTCCTCTGCTCCGCGGTCCTCTGCTCCGCGGTCCTCTGCTCCGCGGTCCTCTGCTTCGGAGCCCACGGCCCCGGCGTCCGCCGCCCTCGTGGCCGCCGCCAGGAGGCGGGCCTTCGTCCAATGGCTCGACGTGCAGCGCGCCACCCGCGTGCGGCTCGTCCACGGCCTCGAACATCCTGGCGACCCCCGCCAGCCCGACAACCACCACAAGCACTGATGACTCACGTACTCGCCATTGACATCGGCGGCACCAAGCTCGCCGCGGCCCTCGTCGACCGCTCGGGCGCCGTCCTGCGCTCCTCCACCGTGCCCACCCCGCGCGAGGACGTCTTCGGCGCCCTCACCCTGCTCATCACCGAGGTCATCGCCGACGGCCCTGCTCCCGTCGCGGTCGGCATCGGCTGCGCGGGCCCGCTCAACCTCGCCTCCGGCACGGTGAGCCCCGTCAACATCACCAGCTGGCGGGAGTTCCCGCTGCGTGAGCGGGTGCGGGAGCTGACCGGCCTGCCCACTGTGCTCGCGGGCGACGCCCAGTGCTTCGCGCTGGGCGAGCACTGGCTGGGCATGGGCGGCGAGAGCGCGTCCATGCTGGGCATCGTGGTGTCCACCGGCATCGGCGGCGGCCTGGTGATCGGCGGCGCGCCGCTCCTCGGCCCCACGGGCAACGCCGGACATGTCGGTCACATGACCGTCAATCCCGACGGCGACCCGTGCCCCTGCGGCAGCAGAGGGTGCGTGGAGAGCTACGCCAGCGGGCCCAACCTGGTCCGATGGGCCCTGGCCAACGGCTGGACGGCGGGCCCATCACCGGACGGCGCGATGCTGGCCAGGGACGCGGCCTCGGGGCACCCCGTGGCGCGGGCCACCTTCGAGAGAGGCGCCCGCGCGCTGGCTGCGATGATCGTCTCGACGGCGGCCGCCATCGAGGTCACGCATGTGGTGATCGGCGGCGGCGTCGCCAACGCGGGCCCCGTGCTGTTCGACCCGCTGGAGCGGGCGATGGACGAGCTGGCGGGCTTCGCCTTCGTCAGAGCCGTCGAGATCCGCCGCTCGAAGCTGGGAGTGCAGGCCGCTCTGGCGGGGGCTGCCAAGCTGGCGTGGTCGAGCGGAGTGGCTACTGCCGCTCCGCCGCCTGGGCCTCACGACGCTCGATGATCCGCCGGGTGTAGGGGATGACTTCCACGACCTTCGCCCCGAGGAAGGCACCCGCGAACGCGAGCAGGATGAGAACGAAGGGGCTCGTGGAGAACCCGTTCAGGGTCACGAAAACCTGCAGCATCGCATCGAACAGCGGCATATGCGGACTCCGGGGGAAGAATCAGGCGGGAAAGCACTCACCTTAACCGGCGTCTCAGGATGCTCGGAGCGCTTTACACCTCCCCCTTCCGCCACTGTCCTGTCCCCTTGTCACGGCCACCGCTGTGTGCAGAAGCGGTGGCCGCGAAAGCGGGCCGTCCTCCCGCCTCGGATCTCACCGCCATGTCACGGCCGCCGCTCCGTGCTGGAGCGGTGGCCCTTTCGACTCCACGGCCACCGCTCCGCGTCCGAGCGGCGGCCGTGCCCTCCTCTGGATCAGTGGAAGAAGTGGCGGGTGCCGGTGAAGTAGAGGGTCACCCCGGCCTTCTCGCAGGCCGCGACGACCTCGTCGTCCCTGATCGAGCCGCCCGGCTCGACGATGGCCTTCACGCCCGCCTCGATGAGCACCTCGGGCCCGTCAGCGAAGGGGAAGAAGGCGTCGGAGGCGGCCACGGAGCCCGCCGCCCGCTCGCCCGCGCGGGTGACCGCGAGGCGGCAGGAGTCGACGCGGTTGACCTGACCCATGCCGACGCCGACCGTCGCCCCGGCCGAGGCCAGCACGATCGCGTTGGACTTCACCGAACGGCAGGCCCTCCAGGCGAAGTCGAGCTCCTCCAGCAGTTCGGGCGAGGCCGGCTCGCCCGTCTTGAGCTCCCACGCGGCAGGGGCGTCGCCCGGCGCGTCGATCCTGTCGGCGGTCTGCACCAGCAGGCCGCCGTCGATCCTGCGGAACTCGGTGGTGTTGGACGGCCGGTCCGGGCAGCGCAGCAGGCGCAGGTTCTTCTTCTGGGTGAGGACGGCCAGCGCCTCGTCGGCGAACGCGGGAGCCACCACGACCTCGGTGAACACCTCGGCGATCTGCTTGGCCAGCTCGACGCTCACCTCACCGTTGACCGCGATGACGCCTCCGTAGGCCGACACGGGGTCGCAGGCGTGGGCCTTGCGATGCGCCTCGGCGACGTCGGAGCCGACCGCGATGCCGCAGGGGTTCTGGTGCTTGATGATCGCGACGCACGGGTCTTCGAAGTCCCACGCGGCCCGCCACGCGGCGTCGGCGTCGAGGTAGTTGTTGTAGGACATCTCCTTGCCGTGCAGCTGCTCGGCGTTGGCGAGGCCGCCGCTCTCCGAGACGAGGAGCGCGGCCTGCTGGTGCGGGTTCTCGCCGTAGCGCAGGACACTCTTGAGCTGCCCTGCCGCCCCGCTGAAGACGTTGTCGCCGGTGTAGGTCGAGGAGAACCAGTTGGCCACGGCCACGTCGTAGGCGGCGGTGTGCGCGTAGGCGCGCCCCGCCATGCGCCTGCGCTCCTCGAGAGTGAACCCGCCCTGCTCCAGCGCCTGGTAGATCTCGCCGTAGGAGGCGGTGTCGACGACGACGGCGCAGGTGGCGTGGTTCTTGGCGGCGCCGCGGATCATCGCGGGCCCGCCGATGTCGATCTGCTCGACGCACTCGGCGTCGGAGGCGCCCGAGGCCACGGTCTCCTGGAACGGGTAGAGGTTGACGACCACGAGCTGGAACGGGTCGATCTCCAGCTCCTCGAGCTGGGCGACGTGGTGCGGCTTGGTGAGGTCGGCCAGCAGTCCCGCGTGGACGCGCGGGTGGAGCGTCTTGACCCTGCCGTCGAGACACTCGGGGAAGCCGGTCAGCTGCTCGACCTTGGTGACGGGCACGCCGTACGAGGCGATGGCCGCCGCGGTGCCGCCGGTCGAGACGATCTCCACCCCCGCGGTGTCGAGCGCACGGGCCAGCTCCTCCAGCCCGGACTTGTCGTACACCGCGATCAACGCGCGCCGGATGGCAATGCGGCTCACTTCTTCATTCCTCCAGATCCGAGGCGGACGGTACGGCCGGTCACGGTCCAGCCCTCACGGACCATCCGGCCGACAGTGTCGACGAGCAGCCCTCGTTCGACGGTCTTGATGCGCTCGTGCAGCAGGTGCTCGTCGTCTCCGTCGAAGACGCGCACCGCCTCCTGAGCGACGATGGGCCCGGTGTCGACGCCCGCGTCGGCCAGCATGACCGTGCAGCCGGTGACCTTGACGCCGTGGGCCATGGCGTCACGCACGCCGTGCGCGCCTGGGAAGGAGGGCAGCAGCGCGGGATGGGTGTTGAGCACGGGGAAGGATTCGAGGGTGGGCGCCCCGAGGATCTTCATGAATCCGGCCGCCACCACCAGGTCGGGCTTGTACGCGGCGATCCGCGCGGCGAGGGCTGTGTCCCAGTCGGCGCGGGAGCCGTACGAGGAGAGTTTCTCCACGAAGGTCGGCACGCCCGCCCGCTCGGCTCTGGCCAGCCCCTCGATGCCGTCGCGGTCGGCGCCGACCGCCACGATCGCGGCTCCGTACGACGGATCTGCAACGGCATCCAGAAGGGCCTGTAGGTTGGTTCCAGAGCCGGAGACGAGAACCACAAGCCGACCTGCCTGGGACACAGGCGCACTCCATTCACATGCTTGGGTGGGGCTGCCAGGGTATCTGTTCCTCGTCCGGCAACGCAGAGGAGGTCAGGTGACGACACCGGTGCAGGCACCGGGCGGTCAGCAGCTCGCGGAGTCAGCGGGCCGCAGGGCGATATGGCTGTCCGTCGCGGCGCTGGCCATGACGTTCATGCTCCCGCTCGCGGGGCTGGTCATGGCGGTCTTCGCGCTCATCGCGGGGATCAGGGCACTGCCGATCCTGCGCGGAGCCGGCAGGTCGACGGGCGTGGCGGTGGGCGGCATCGTCGTCTCCACGCTCTCGTTGATGCTCTCGGCGGGCGCGACGGCCATGCAGCTCTACCTCATGGACGAATACTCCGTCTACCAGGAGTGCATGAGGGGCGCGGGCACGGTGGCCGCCAAGGAGGCCTGCTTCTCGCAGTTCAGGGACGCCGCCGCGGCAAAGCTGCCGCCCGGCGTGATCGACGTCCTGGGTTCGGTACAGCCCTAGTCGTCCCGGTCCCACGCGTAGGGGTCGAGGTAGATGACGTGGCCTCCGCGGTCGTCCGACTCGTCGACGATGTCGCGGCGCGGCTGCCTGGGCGCGTCAGGGCGCTGTGGGCCCGACGCGGGCGAGAGCGCCTCGGCCGCCGCTGAGGCGTGCTCGTCCTGCCAGTCGTCGCGGATCACCGGGATCGGCTGGGTGTCGGCCTCCGTGGCGTCCATCCAGTGGCCCGGCAGCGCCTTGCCCTCGGACTCGGCGAGGCCGACCTTGCTCGCCGCCTTGGCGATCACCGCGCCCGCCTTGCGGGCGGTGTTCAGCTTGCGCGCGATCGGGCCGCGCCCTCGCGCGCCCTGGTAGAGCAGCCACCAGTTCGCCAGGCCCGCCGAGATGCCGGCGGCGACGCCCACCTCCAGGCAGACCGACAGCGCCACCTCCCAGGGCGAAGGGCCGACGGCCGCCAGCCTGGCCCCGCCGATCGGCCCGCCCGACAGCGCCGCGAGCAGCCCCGCCGCGAGCCCGGTGGTGACGCCGGTGACGAACCCCCACAGCGGCGCGGCCTCGTACGACGGAGAGGGCGCGATCCTGACGACCACCACACCCGCCGCGGCACCCGCCGCGAACGGCAGCGCGATGACCGCCATCATCAGCGCGGGCACGGGACCGCTGTCGGGCAGCGCGCCGAGCAGCGGCAGCGTCGGCACGTAGCCGAGCTGCACGCCGGTGGGCGCGACGAGCGTGCCCGTGCCCACCGCGAAGCCCGGCCCCGCGATGTAGGACATGCCCCAGATGACGGCGTTGAGCAGGTAGAGCCCCTGAACCAGCAGGAGCAGCAGCCCGCCGACGAAGCCGGGGGCCAGGCCCTCGGTCAGCTCGCGCACCTGCCCGAAGTTGACCACGACGGCGACCAGCACCAGCAGCAGGCCCGCCACCAGCAGCAGCGCGACCGCGACCGCCGTGCCCACCGTGACCGCCCGCACCCGCTCGGGCAGCAGCCGCAGCATCGAGCGCCACGACCCGATGGTCCGCGCGGTGGCCAGCACGCCCGCCAGGAACGCCAGCACGAAGTGGCTGAGCAGCGCCTCGCCGATGAACGGCTGGGTGATCTCGTTCCTGGCCACCAGCGCGATCAGCCCGGCCAGCAGCGCGTACGGCGCGGCCAGCGAGATCCCCGCCTGCGCCACCAGCACCAGCTGCGCCCTGCGGCGCGCATTGGCCTGCTCCTTGGGGCTGTTCTTCGGCAGCCTGGCCGGCAGCCTCAGCCTGAGGTCGGCATCGCGCGCCATCCACCGCGCCGCCCTGTAGAGCAGCACGGAGGGCAACACCATGAGGCCCAGCGGCAGCAGCCCGAGCTGGCCTCCAGGCCAGGAGAAGCCGGCGTGGTGGGCCGCCAGCCAGATCTGCGCCGCCGTGCGGAACACCCCAGGCAGGCCCGTTCCGAGCGCTCCCCTGGGCGCCGCGATCCATCCGACCAGCGTGAGCGTGATGAGGACGGCCAGCCCGACGCCCAGAGTGGCGGCCGCGGCGAGCATCCCGGAGACGGGCAGGGGCCGCCTCGTCTCGTCGTCGTCCCCGGAGATCTTGCTGAGCACAGTTCGGGGGGCTGTCCGGAGTTGGTCGAGAAGGGCCGTCACAGTGCTCGATGTTCTCAAGTTTTCAGTCAAGAACCCCGCAGCCGCGCCGGATCTTCACCATGATCCTGTACGGCTGCCCGCGCCCTGCCCCCAGTCAGGGCCGGGAGAACAGCGCCCCCAGGACTCGAAGAGATCGGCTGACGACCCTGACGTGACGGCGGGCGGCGGAGTCGGCCGCGGTGGCGTGGAAGACGGAACGGCCACCAGGTGACCCCGGTGGCCGTTCCGTGCTGTGCCGTACGGGCAGACACAGATCTAGCGGGACTGCATGATCTCGCGCATCAGGCGGGCGGTCTCGGAGGGGGTCTTGCCGACGCGGACGCCGACCTTCTCCAGTGCCTCCTTCTTCGCCTGCGCCGTGCCCGCGGAGCCGGACACGATCGCGCCCGCGTGACCCATCGTCTTGCCCTCGGGAGCGGTGAAGCCCGCCACGTAGGCGACGACCGGCTTGGTCACGTGCTGCTCGATGTAGGCCGCGGCCCGCTCCTCCGCGTCGCCGCCGATCTCACCGATCATCACGATCGCGTCGGTGCCCGGGTCCTCCTGGAAGGCCTGGAGCGCGTCGATGTGCGTGGTGCCGATGACAGGGTCGCCGCCGATGCCCACGGCCGTGGAGAAGCCGAAGTCACGCAGCTCGTACATGAGCTGGTAGGTCAGCGTGCCCGACTTCGACACCAGGCCGATACGGCCCGCGGTGGTGATGTCGGCCGGGATGATGCCGGCGTTGGAGGCGCCGGGCGAGGCGATGCCGGGGCAGTTCGGACCGATGATGCGGGTCTTGTTGCCCTTGGAGACCGCGTAGGCCCAGAAGGCGGTCGTGTCGTGGACGGGAACGCCCTCGGTGATGACCACGCAGAGCGGGATGCCCGCGTCGATCGCCTCGATGACCGCGTCCTTGGTGAAGGCGGGAGGCACGAAGACGACGGAGACGTCGGCCCCGGTCTGCTCCATGGCCTCCTTGACGGTGCCGAAGACCGGCAGGCCCTCGTGCACCGTGCCCGCCTTGCGGGCGTTGACGCCGCCCACGACGCGGGCGCCGGAGGCGAGCATGCGGCGGGTGTGCTTGGTGCCCTCACCGCCGGTCATGCCCTGAACAATGATCTTGCTGTTCTCGGTCAGCCAGATAGCCATTACGCACCTACCGCAGCGAGCTCGGCGGCGCGCTTGGCCGCGTCGTCCATCGTGTCAACCAGCTCGACGCCCTTCAGCGCTGCGTCGTGCAGGATCTGGCGCCCCAGCAGGGCGTTGTTGCCGTCGAGGCGGACGACCAGCGGGCGGGTCACGGCCTCGCCGCGCTCCTCCAGCAGCTTGAACGCCGAGACGATGCCGTTGGCGACGGCGTCGCAGGCGGTGATGCCGCCGAAGACGTTCACGAAAATCGACTTCACCGCGGGGTCGGAGATGATGATCTCCAGGCCCGCGGCCATGACCTCGGCGCTGGCGCCGCCGCCGATGTCGAGGAAGTTGGCCGGCTTGGGCTTGCCGGGGAAGGCCTCGCCCGCGTAGGCGACGACGTCGAGCGTGGACATGACCAGGCCCGCGCCGTTGCCGATGATGCCGACGTTGCCCTCGAGCTTGACGTAGTTGAGGTCCTTCTCCTTGGCCTTGGCCTCGAGGGGGTCCTCCGCCGCCTTGTCCTCGAACGCGGCGTGGTCGGACTGGCGGAACGTGGCGTTCTCGTCCAGCGTGACCTTGCCGTCGAGCGCCTTGACCTGGCCGTCGGCCGACAGGATCATCGGGTTGACCTCGACGAGCGAGGCGTCCTCGTCGACGAAGCAGCACCACAGCTTCTCGATGAGCTCGGCCGCGCCGTCCAGGGACTTCTCGGGAAGACCGCCGGCGACGGCGATCTCGCGCGCCTTGGCGCGGTCGATGCCCGTCAGCGCCGAGACCGGCACCTTGGCGACCTTCTCCGGTGTGTTGTGCGCGACCTCTTCGATGTCCATGCCGCCGGCGGCGGAGCAGATGGCGAGGAAGGTACGGTTCGCGCGGTCGAGCAGGAAGGAGAAGTAGTACTCCTCCGCGATCGCGCTCGCCTCCTCCACGAGCACCTTGTGGACCGTGTGGCCCTTGATGTCCATGCCGAGGATGTCTGTGGCCTTCGCTACGGCGTCGGCGGCGTCGTCGGCGACCTTGACGCCACCGGCCTTGCCGCGGCCCCCGGTCTTGACCTGGGCCTTGACGACAACGCGGCCCGTCAGCTGCTCGGCAGCCGCACGCACCTCCTCCACGGTGTGCGCGACGATGCCGCGCGGCACCGGGATGCCGTAGTCCGCGAAGAGCTCCTTCGCCTGATGTTCGAACAGGTCCACGAGGGTCCGTCCTTGCTTGTTCGACTGATGTACGACGGCCCGGGCCCACCCCGTGTGCCGGGCGTTTCCGCCAAGGAAGCCTAGTCCCAAGCTTGAGCTGCCCAGGTCATCGGGTCGCAGATATCTCTTGCCTGCTACACCAGTGTGCGGTAAATCGCCCGATTGTCCCCTTCTGGATCTAGGATGTCCCGCACATCTGACCGAAGGGGCACACACCGACATGAGGCGTTTGATCGCCGCCGCCGCGCTCACGGTATCCGTGGTCGCGGTCGCCACCCCCGCTTTCGCACACACGGCCCCCGCCTCCGCGGCGCCGAAGAATCCGGTCGAGGCGCTCAAGAAGCAGTTCGTCGCCGGTCACGGCGTCAGGATCTCCGAGACCTCCACCATGACCACCGACGGCAAGTCCTCGGGACCCGTCGGCCGGATGACCGGCGTGCTGGAGTTCGGCAAGTCAGGCGTCGTCTCCTCCGACCTCACCCGGCGCAGCAAGGGCGTCACCGTCAAGCCCGACGACGAGTTCGCCGCCCTGTTCAGCCCCACCCGGTACGTCAGCGTCAAGGGCCAGACGTACGCCAAGGGCGGCATCTACGCCACCGACCTGCCCGAGGGCAAGAAGTGGGTGCGCGTCCCCGGCACGCCCGAGGCCACCCTGTCCGGCAGCCAGATGATCAACATCTTCGACACCACGGTGCTCAAGACCGTCCTCAAGGGCGCCAAGAGCGTGCACGGCGGTGTCTACAAGGGCGCGATCACGCTGAGCGACCTGAGCAAGGCCTCCGGCGGCTCGGCGGTGAAGGGCAAGTTCGGCAAGATCAAGATCGCCTACGCGGTGACCCTGAACGCCAAGCAGCTCGTCACCAGGGTGACCAGCGAGGCCAAGATGGACTTCGGCCTGCTGGGCGTCATGAGCATGACCGCGGACACCCGCTTCACGGCATGGGGCAGCAAGGTCTCCATCGTCGCCCCACCCGAGGCCGAGGTGATCGACGCCGCCGACCTCGACAGCGAGGTCCCCGACCTCCCCAGCGTCCTCACCGAGGCCGCGCAGTAACACCCCCTGAACGGCCCGGCGCCCCCGACGGGACCGCCGGGCCGTCAGGCTGCGCCCACAACCCCGCAGGAACGACCGGCTGACGGCGGCGGGGGGGCTCTGCACGAAAAGTTCACGAAGCGTGCGCGTGATCTCCCGGCTTTCGTGATCTGTGGTCGGCAGGCTCGCGCCCATACGAGCCCGACTCGTCTCCGAGACGCCCTTGTGATCTTCGATTGAAAAGATCGTCCTCCCCCTCCAGACGTTGAAGGAAACCTGCATGAGAAAAATTCTCGTCGGCCTCGCCCTCACGACGGGTGTGGCGCTCATCGCCGCCCCCGCGGCGCAGGCGGCGCCGAAGGCCGACCCGGTCAAGTCGCTCAAGGCGCAGTACGTGCCAGGCAAGGGCGTCAAGACCTCTTCCACCATCCGGATGTCGATCTCCGGCGACCCGGTCATCACCGCCCGCGAGAGCGGCGTCACGGCGTTCGGCAAGTCGGGCGTGGCCGCCAGCGACCGCACGACCAAGTTCCACCTCGACCCGGTCATCGTCGCGGCGCTCGAGGACGAGGAGGACGGCCAGTCGCTCAAGGACCTGGTACGCACCCCCACCAGGGTGATCAGCGTCAAGCAGTGGAGCTACATGTCCGGCGGCCTGGTGGCGAGCACGCTGCCCGAGGGCAAGACCTGGGTGCGCACGCCCAACGCGGGCGACAGCCTCGGCGGCCCGAAGGTCGACCTCTTCGCCTCCGGCACCCTCAAGACCCTGCTCGCCAACGCCTCCTCCTACAGGAACGGCGTGGCCAAGGGCACCATCAAGATCTCCCAGCTGCCGGGCAGGCCCTTCGGCGCCAAGGCGGGCCAGAAGGTCAGCTGGACGCTGTGGATCGACGCCAAGGGCCTCGTGAGCCGGTTCGCCACCAAGCTCTCCGTGCCCGTGGGCAGGGGCGAGACGATGGACTTCACCGCCGACGAGAGGTTCACCGGCTGGGGCTCCAAGGTCACCGTCACCGCGCCGCCCGCCGCTGACTGGATCGACTCCAAGGACCTCGACGAGGAGCTGCCCGACGTGCCCGGCATGCCCGACGCGCTGACCGAGGCCGCCGGGTGAGGCGCGCTCTCGTCGGCCTCGCTCTCACCACCGGCGTGGTCCTCGTCACCGCGCTTCCGGCCCAGGCCGCGGCAGGCCCGGATCCGGTGAAGGTGATGAAGGCCCAGCTCTCCGCCAAGAAGGGCGCGGAGGTGGCCTCCACCACCTCCATGAGCGTCGACGGCAAGCTGATGATCAGCTTCAAGGAGAAGGGCAAGGTCCAGCTCGGCAAGGGCAGCGACCTGACCTTCAAGGGCGATCTCGGCCCCGCCATCTACGGTGCCATGGCCCCCGAGGACTTCTACCTGATCTCGGCGCTGACCGACACCTCACGGGTGATCACGGTCGGCAAGGAGAGCTACGTCTCCGGCGGCCTCGTCCGCGACGCGCTGCCCACCGGGATGACCTGGCTGCGCTTCGACAAGCCCGTCGACTCTCCCGGCGCACCGCCGATCGACATCCTGGCCACCGGCACGCTCAAGACGCTGCTCGCCGGCGCCGCTCCCAAGGGCGGCGTGGCCAAGGGCACGATCTCGGTCGCCAAGCTGCGCTCGGTGGCGCCCAGGCTGCGGACCTTCGCCACGAAGGGCAACGTGTCCTGGACGCTCCAGTTCGACGCCAAGGGCCTGGTCAAGCGCTTCAGCGCCACCCTGCCCTCCGTCGGCGGCGTCTCGATCAAGACCGAGACGCGGGTCAGCCGATGGGGTTCGGTCACCGTCTCCCCTCCGCCCGGCGACCAGGTGTTCGACGCCGACGCCCTCGGTGAGTCGGTCCCCATCCCGGACCCGATCGCCGAAGCGAACAAGTAGGACCTGTGCGCGTCGAACGGGCGACCGGTCATGGCCGCCCGTTCGACGCTTCACCACAGCCGCAAGGTCATCGGCTCCCCTCGCTCACTCCGTACCTTCAGGACCCCCCATGAAGCCACTCCTCATCGCCCTCGCGCTCGCCACCGCCGTCCCCGCCCAGCCCGCCCCGAAGCCCGACCCTGTCAAGGTGCTCGACGATCAGATCGAGCCTGGCAGGGGCGTCACCATCTCCGTCGTCACCCGTGTCAGGACCGACGGCAGGCACTACCTGACCGCCAGGACCACCAGGGTCGCCGGGTTCCGCAAGGGCGGGTCCGTCGACGTCGACGACTCGACCACGATGTACTCGCCGCTCGGGAACGAGCGCATGGACGACGAGTTCCGCTTCCCCACGCTGCTCATCAGGGCCAAGGGCAAGAGCTACACCTCGGGCGGCCGCCTGATCGGCCATCTTCCGCTGGACAGGAAGTGGGTGCGCCACCACTACCCCGAGAGGAATCTCGCGGATGTCACGGTCGACCTCTTCCGGCCCGGCACGCTGCGGGCGCTGCTCGCCACCGCCACCTCCCGCACCTCCAGCACCGCCAAGGGCTTCATCCACGCCGCCAAGATCCCCGGACGGCCCCTGGGCGGATCCCGGCTGAGCCGCGAGAAGGTGGCGTGGGCCCTCTGGTTCGACGCCGAGGGCAGGGTCACCCGCATGACCACCAGGATCTCGGAGCAGACGAACGACCACGAGCTGGGCATCACCTCCGACCTGCGCTTCACCGGGTGGGGTGCCGAGGTCACCGTCGAGCCGCCGCCCGCCGACCTGGTCATGGAGGCGGACGACCTTCCCGAGCTCGAACTCCCGGGTGAGGCGGCCATGAAGCTCGCCGAAGCTCTTCCTGAGGAGAACTGAAGTCCGGGGCTGCACGATGACGCCATGAACGCAGACGTCACCGACAGCCCCGACCGTTCGGTCGCCGAGCATGTGCGCCGCTATCTCGACACCGACGGCGAGGACGGATTCCTCGAAGGCGGCGTGACCAACCTCATCCTCACGACCGTGGGCAGGAAGAGCGGCACGCGCCGCCGTACCGGGGTGTTCTTCGGCCAGGACGGCGAGCGCCTCGTGCTGGTCGCGTCCGGCAGCGCGCTCGGCGCCCCCACGCTGCCCAACTGGTATCTCAACCTGCTCGCCAACCCCGAGGCCGAGGTGCAGGTGCGCGCCGAGCGGTTCGCCGTGCGCGCCCACCCCGCGACGGGCGCCGAACGCGACAGGCTGTGGCGGCTCATGACCACCTTGGCGCCGCTGTACCACCGGTACGCGGCCACCGCCAGGCAGGAGATCCCGATTGTCGTCCTGGAAAAGGTCTGAGCGCCGTGGCCGCCCTTCCAGGATCTGGGCGGCGTCGTCGCCGTGACGCCGCCGCCCGTGCTCAGGACGGGCCTGTCAGAGCTTCTCCAGCGGTGCGTAGGCGAGGAGCAGGGTCTTCTCGCCGCCACTCCCGAAGTCGATCTTCACCTTGGTCTTCTCCGCCACGCCGTCGACCGACACGACGGTGCCGAGGCCGAACGCGTCGTGGGTGACCCTGTCGCCGGGATTCAGCGACGGCAGCTGCTTGCCGCCGGGCTTGCGAGCCGGTGCCGGGCTCTCCTTGCGGGACGTGGCCGCGCTCCACGCCGACTTCTCGGGGTCGGTGCGCCACTCGATGAGCTTGGCAGGCACCTCGTTGACGAAGCGCGAGGCGGGGTTGAACGACGGGGAGCCCCACGAGCTGCGCACCGCCGCCCTGGTGATGTAGAGGCGCTTCTCCGCGCGGGTGATGCCGACGTAGGCCAGGCGGCGCTCCTCCTCCAGCTCCTTCGGCTCGCCCAGGGAGCGGATGTGCGGGAAGACGCCGTCCTCCATCGCGGTGAGGAAGACCACGGGGAACTCCAGGCCCTTGGCGGTGTGGAGGGTCATCAGTGTGACCACGCCCTGGCCGCCGTCGCCCTCGGGGATCTGGTCGGCGTCGGCCACCAGGGAGACCTGCTCGAGGAACTCCACGAGCGTGCCCTCGGGGTTGGCCTCCTCGAACTCGGAGGCGACGGAGATCAGCTCGTTGAGGTTCTCGAGGCGCGACTCGTCCTGCGGGTCCTCGGAGGCCTCCAGCTCGGCCCGGTAGCCGGTCGACACGAGGATCTCCTCGGCCAGCGCCGAGGGCGGCATGCCCTCGGCCTTGCCGATCAGGTCGTCGATCATCGCGACGAACTCGCGGATGGCGTTGAGCGACCTGGTCGCCATGCCGTACGCCTCCTCCGCCCTGCGCAGCGCCTCCCAGAAGGAGATGCGCTCACGCGAGGACAGCGCCTCGACCATCGCCTCGGCGCGGTCGCCGATGCCGCGCTTGGGCACGTTGAGAATGCGCCGCAGGGAGACCACGTCGTTGGGGTTGGCCAGCACCCGCAGGTAGGCCAGCAGGTCCTTGACCTCCTTGCGCTCGTAGAAGCGCACGCCCCCGACCACCTTGTACGGCAGGCCGGTGCGGATGAAGATCTCCTCGAACACGCGGGAGGCGGCGTTGGTGCGGTAGAAGACCGCGACGTCGCCAGGGCGCACGCCCTCCTCGTCGGTGAGCTTGTCGACCTCCTGGGCGACGAACATCGCCTCGTCGTGCTCGTTGTCGGCGACGTAACCGACGATCTTCGGCCCGTCGCCCTGGTCGGACCACAGGTTCTTCGGCTTGCGCGACTCGTTGCGCGAGATGACCGAGTTGGCGGCGGCCAGGATGTTCTGGGTGGAGCGGTAGTTCTGTTCGAGCAGGATCGTGCGCGCGTCGGGGTAGTCGCGCTCGAACTCCAGGATGTTGCGGATCGTCGCGCCGCGGAAGGCGTAGATCGACTGGTCGGCGTCGCCGACCACGCACAGCTCCGACTGGTCGGCCCCCGACCGCACCGGCTCGCCGTCGACGGTGGTCAGCTGGGGCCGCCCGACCAGCTCCCTGATCAGGATGTACTGGGCGTGGTTGGTGTCCTGGTACTCGTCGACCATCACGTGCCTGAAGCGCATGCGGTAGTGCTCGGCCACCTCGGGGAAGAGCTGGAACAGCACCACGGTGTTCATGATGATGTCGTCGAAGTCCATCGCGCCGGACTCGGTCAGCTTGAGCTGGTAGGCCTTGTAGGCCTGCGCGAGCGTCTTCTCCAGGTGCGAGCCTGCCCTGTCGATCGCGCTCTCGTAGTCGATCAGCTCGTTCTTGAAGTTGCTGACCTGGGCGGAGAACGAGCGCGGCGGGTAGCGCTTGGGGTCGAGGTCCATCTCGCGGCAGACCATCGCCATGAGCCGCTGGGAGTCGGCCTGGTCGTAGATGGAGAAGCTGGAGGGGTAGCCGAGCCTCTTGGCCTCCTTGCGCAGGATGCGCATGCAGGCGCTGTGGAAGGTCATCACCCACATGGCCTTGGAGCGGGGGCCGATCAGCCTGTCGATGCGCTCCTTCATCTCCTTGGCGGCCTTGTTGGTGAAGGTGATCGCGAGGATCTCACCCGGGTGGACCTCGCGCTCGGCCAGGAGGTAGGCGATGCGGTGGGTGAGCACCCGAGTCTTGCCTGAACCCGCCCCCGCGACGATGAGCAGGGGGCTGCCGTGATGGATCACGGCCTCGCGCTGCTGCGGGTTGAGGCCGTCGAGCAAGGGGTGGTCAACAGAGACTTGGGTGGGCACGGACCTAGGGTAAAGCGCGCCACCGACAAACGCGTCCAGGAATGCCTCGCGGCCCTTCCAGGTTCCGAGAACGAAACCCCCTTCGTAAGGAGAGAACATGGAGATCACCCGAGTCCTGGTGGTGACCGCGCACCCCGACGACGTCGACTTCGGCGCCGCGGGCACGATCGCGCAGTTCGTCGACAAGGGCGTCGAGGTGACCTACCTGCTCGTCACCTCGGGTGACGCGGGAGGCAACGAGCGCGAGGTCGACGGCGCGGGCATGGCCGAGCTGCGCAGGGCCGAGCAGGCCGAGGCCGCCAAGGCGGTCGGCGTCACCGACGTGCGGTTCCTGTCCGGCTACCGCGACGGCAGGGTGGAGCCCACGATCGAGTTGCGGCGCGACATCGCCAGGGTGATCCGCCAGGTGCGCCCCGAGCTGGTGATAACCAGCACCCCCGAGCGCAACTACCAGTTCATCGGCCCCGGCCACCCCGACCACCGCGCCGTCGGCGGCGCCACGCTCGACGCCGTCTACCCCGACGCGCGCAACCCCTACGCCTATGCCGAGCTGGCCGATCTGGAGGCGTGGACGGTCGGCGAGGTCTGGCTGCTCGGCGGCACGAGCCCCAACCACTTCGTGGACATCACCGACACGATCGACCGCAAGATCACCGCGCTCACCGCCCACGCGAGCCAGGTCGGGCACCGTGAGGGCTTCGAGGAGTTCGTCCGCGAGCGCTGGTCGGGCATCGCGCTGAAGGCGGGCCTCGGCGAGGGCCGCTACGCCGAGGCCTTCCAGGTCGTTCCCACCGCCTGACCAGCGCCTGACCTGCCTGGCCGACCGCCCGACCCGCCGCTCCAGGACCGCCGCTCCTGCCCCTCGGATCGTCTCCCCTGTAGAACCTTCCGCATGGGACTCACGCTCACCCCCGCGCTCGTCGCCGTCGTCGTCCTGCTCGCCGTCGCGGGCGCGGTCGTGGCGGGGCTGGGCGGGCTGGGGCACGCCCGCGCCGTCCTGACCGCCTGCCTGCGGGCGGCGGTCCAGCTGGGCGCCGTCTCGCTGGTGATCGCGTGGGTCGTCGGCGCGCCACCGGGCGTCGCCGCCTTCCTGCTGCTCATGTACGGCGTCGCCACCGTCACCGCCGGCCGCAGGATCGCCAAGGAGCGCCCCTGGCCCGCCGCCCTGCCCATCGCTGCGGGCACGTTGCCCGTGCTGATCGCGCTCTTCGGCACCGGCGTGGCCCCCATGCGGGGCATCACGCTCATCCCGATCGCGGGCATCCTGCTCGGCGGCTGCCTGACCGCCACCGCCCTGGCAGGCAGGCGCGCCGTCGACGAGCTGCGTCAGCGCAGGGGCGAGGTCGAGGCCGCGCTCGCCCTCGGCCTGCTCGACAGGGACGCCAACCTGGAGATCTGCCGCCCCGCCGCCGCCCAGGCGCTGGTGCCCGCGCTCGACCAGACCAGGACCGTCGGCCTGGTCACGCTGCCCGGCGCGTTCGTCGGCATGCTGCTGGGCGGCGCGCAGCCACTCGAGGCGGGCGTCGTTCAGCTGGTGGTGCTCGTGGGGTTGCTGGCCGCCGAGGCGATCGCGGTGCTCGTCACGGTCGAGCTGGTGGCGCGGGGGCGATTCGGGCGAACAGGTATCCCAGCGAGTTAGTCGCCAGGTGCAGCATCGAGGGGGCCAGCAGGCCGCCCCTGCGGCGCAGCTCGCAGAACAGCACGCCGGCCGCGGTCGTGGAGAGCACCCCGCCCACCACGACCTTGGTGACGTCCGTGCTCCCCGAGGCCAGCTCGCCGAGAGCGGGGTTGGCGCGGGCCAGCTCCATCGCGGGCAGGATGTGCCAGAGGCCGAACAGCGCCGAGGAGAGCGCCGTGGCCGCGGCGGTGCCGTGGCCGCGGCGCAGCATGCCGTACAGGGCGCCCCTGAAGCCGACCTCCTCCAGCAGGACCGTGCCCACCGGCACCTGGAGCAGCGCCGCCTCCAGCAGCTCGGCCCTGGACAGCGACAGCGCCCGCTCGTCGTGGAAGAGCGGGCGGGTGCGCGGGATGGCGATGCCCGCGGTGTAGCCCGCGGCCACGATCGCGGCCAGCGCGGCGCCTGTCCTGGCGCCCTTCAGCCCACGGGTGAAGCCGATCTCCTCCCACGACAGGCCCGAGCGCCGGGCCATCGCGACGAGCGCGCCGGTGGCGACGGCCGAGGTCAGCGGCGCGAGTCTGGGGGCGACACGATTGTTGACGACGTTGGCCGCGACGAGCACGGCGAGGGAGCGAAGCAGCACCCCTCGAGGCTATGCGCTGCGCTGCCGCCATCCGGCGGGAAAGCGCAGCCGTCTGCGTTCCTGGGGGGTGAGCCCTCCCCAGATCCCCTCGGTCTCCCCCGACCGCACCGCGTAGGCCCTGCAGTCGTCGAGCACCTGGCAGCCCGAGCAGACCGCCTTGGCCCGCGCCTCTTGGACAGGAGACGGCGCGGGAGGAAAGAAGAGGTCGGGGTCGCTGGTCCTGCAGGCTCCCCGCCGCAGCCAGCTGATCTCTCTGACGTTCCCCAATGGCATGCGCCCAAGCTAGACCGCGAAGCCGGGGGCCCGCATCACCCTTGCGACGTACATGCGCCTACACCGTTGTTGTACCCCGTCGCGAACGAGCGCTGCCGCTGGGCGGCGGTGCCGTGCGCGTCGGGCCTGAACCAGTCGTCGGTCGGGTCGCCCGCGGCCTCGAGGTTGAGCAGGAGCTCGGTGTCGTCGCCCTCCTCGGCCTCCAGCACGCCCGCGCGCACCAGCCCCGCCAGCGCCCCTCCCGCGTAGCAGTCCGCCTGGAGCTCTCTCTGCACGTTGAGCGCGAACTCGGTGCCCAGCTGCGCCTGTACGGCATGCCCGATCTCGTGCGGGATGATCAGATAGGTCGAGCCGTCGCCCATCTCGTTCCAGAAGGCCGCCATCCAGTCGACGTCGTAGGCGATGAAGTGCCCGTCCTGGCAGTAGAAGGCGTTGTTGGGCACGGCGGGCTGTCCCCCGCACGAAGGACCGCCCTCACCCCTGTAGGCGACGAAGTCCGTGACCGGCTCGTAGGTGCGGCCGAGCGCCTCGAACTGCGCCTTCCAGAACGCCTCGGTGTGCACGCGCGCGAGCCGTACGTCCTCCTCGAAGGTGTCGCCTTCGCGGCCGCGGGTGGAGGCGGCGGGCCCACCGCACGCGGTCAGCAGGAGGACCAGCAGCGCGGCGAGCGATCTGCGGAGGGTCATTCCTCCATTTTGCCCGGGAGGCAGGGAACACACGCCCCGAGACGGGGACCGGGGGCCGGTGGGACGATCGGCGCATGATCAGGGTTCTCATCGCGGACGACCATCCGGTCTTCCGCTCAGGACTGCGCGGCCTGCTGGCCGCGCTCGACATCGAGGTCGTCGGCGAGGCGAGGGACGGCGCCGAGGCCGTACGGCTGGCGGCCGAGCTCCAGCCGGACGTCGTGGTCATGGACCTGCACATGCCGGGCGGCAACGGCGTCGACGCCACGCGCACGATCACCAGGGTGAGCCCGGGGATCGGGGTGCTGGTGCTGACCATGTTCCACGACGACGACTCGGTGTTCGCCGCGATCAGGGCCGGGGCCAGGGGCTACCTGCTGAAGGAGGCGGGCGTGGAGGAGATCTCCCGCGCCGTGCAGGCGGTCGCGGCGGGAGAGGCGATCTACGGCCCCGGGATCGCCAAGCGGGTGCTCGGCTTCTTCGCGGGCATGGCCGAGCCGTCGCGCGCGGCCTTCCCCGAGCTGACCGAGCGGGAGCGGGAGGTCCTCGAGCTGATCGCGCAGGGCCGCAACAACACCGAGATCGCCTCGCTGCTGTTCCTCAGCGCCAAGACCATCAGGAACCACGTGTCGAACATCTTCATGAAGCTGCACGTGGCCGACCGCGCCCAGGCCATCATCAGGGCCCGCGAGGCCGGACTCGGCTGACCTCCGTCAGACGTCCCAGGCGTGGACGGGCTCGTTGGCGTGCATGCGCTCGATGTAGGCCAGCGTCATCCTGCGCAGCGCCTCCTGTCTGCCCTCGGGCCCGTCGCCCCCGAAGGCCGCGACGGCCTCCACCTGCCAGGTGGAGCCCGTCCTGCCGGTCAGGCAGCGGCCCTCGATCACCCCGAGCAGCCGGTCGGCGACGCTTCTGTCGACGCCCCACCGCGACAGCCCCTCGGCCGCCATCGGCAGCAGCCTGCGCAGCACCAGCTCGGCCGCGGGCACCTCGCCGAGCCCTGGCCAGTAGAGCCTGGCGTCCAGCCCGTGCCTGGCCGCGCTCGCCAGGTTCTCCTCGGCGGTGCTGAAGGCCATCTGGCTCCACACGGGGCGCTCGGCGTGGGGCAGCACCTTCATGAGGCCGTAGTAGAAGGCCGCGTTGGCCGCGACGTCCAGCACGGAGGGCCCCGCGGGCAGGACCCTGTTCTCCACGCGCAGGTGCGGCGTGCCGTCCACGACCGCGTAGACCGGCCTGTTCCACCGGTAGACGGTGCCGTTGTGCAGGGTGAGCTCGTCCAGCGAGGGGATCCGTCCCGCCGCGAGCTCGGCCGTGGGGTCCTCCTCCGAGCACAGCGGCAGCAGCGCGGGGAAGTAACGGACGTTCTCCTCGAACAGGTCGAAGACGCTGGTGATCCAGCGCTCGCCGAACCACACGCGCGGCCGTACGCCCTGCGACTTGAGCTCCTTCGGGCGGGTGTCGGTGGCCTGCTCGAACAGGGCGATCCTGGTCTCCCTGTGCAGCTCCCTGCCGAACAGGTAGGGCGAGTTGGCCGCGATGGCGACCTGGGGGCCCGCGATGGCCTGCGCGGCGTTCCAGTGGGCGGCGAACGCCTCGGGGCTGACCTGCAGGTGCAGCTGCACGCTGGTGCAGGCGGCCTCGGGGGTGATGCTGTCGGCGTAGGTGTCGAGGCGTTCGACGCCCTCGATGCACAGGTGCAGGTCCTCGCCCCTGGCGGCGAAGATCTGCTCGTTGAGCAGCTTGTAGCGGGGATTGGCCGACAGCGTGCCCTCGTGGGTGTCCTCCTGCCTGAGCGTCGGCAGGATGCCGATCAGGACCAGGTGGCCGCCCTCGGAGCGGGCGCGCTCCTCGGCGTGGTTGAGCCTGGCGCGCACCGACTCCTCCAGGCGGAGCGCGCCGTCGCCGTCCAGGCCCTGGGGGGCGATGTTGATCTCGACGTTGAACTGGCCGAGCTCGGTCGCCCAGTCGGGCTGGGCGATGGCCGCCAGCACCTCGGCGTTGCGCATGGCGGGGTCGCCCCGCGAGTCGACCAGGTTGAGCTCGATCTCCAGCCCGGCCAGTGGCCGGTCGAACTCGAAACGCGACTCCCGCAGCATCTGAGCGAAGACGTCCAGATTGCGCCGCACCTTCTCCCGATAGTTACGGCGGTCTTCCCTGCTGAACACGACGACCGGCACGTCTTTGCCCATACCTGGGAATGTCGCACGGGACTAGTAGTCCTTCAAGGACAGGCTTCCCACGACCTCGCCAAAATCCTCCCCCCGATACTCCTCACCGGCCTGCTGGGCCTCCACGCGCGCCTTGTTGGTGAGGGCGAGCTCCTGGTTGCCCCTGACGTAGTCGCGCAGCTCCCGCTCGTAGGCGGCGAAGGCGGCGGTGTGGTCGCCACGGGCCGCGGCGAGCTCGCCTGCCAGCACGTACGCGCCCACCATGGCCATGCTGGTGCCCTGCCCCGACAGCGGCGAACCGCAGTAGCCCGCGTCGCCGAGCAGCACGACCCTGCCGCTGGACCAGCTGTCCATGTGGATCTGGGCCATCGCGTCGAGGTGGAAGTCCTCGGCCTGCCCCATGTGCTCGAGCAGCTCGGGAAAGACCCATCCCGCGCCGCCCATCCTGTCCCGCAGGATGCGCTTCTGCGCCTCGACGTCGCGGTGGTCGAAGGCGATCGGCTCGGACTCGAAGCCCATGTAGACCCGCGCCTCGCTGTTGCCGCGCACGCTCATCACCCCGCCGCCCCAGCCGGTGCCGGGCATCTGGTGGAAGACCTGCCAGCGGTCGAGGCCGAGGATGTTGGGCGCGGTCCACACCGACAGGTAGGTGCCCAGGTGGCGGATGAAGCGGCTCTCGGGGCCGAAGACCAGCCCGCGGGTGTTGGAGTGCAGCCCGTCCGTGCCCACCACCACGTCGAAGGTACGGCGCAGCCCGCTGTCGAAGGTGACGTGCGCTCCCCTCCCGTCCTGCACGATCTCCTTGATGGAGTCGCCGAAGAGGTAGCCGACCTCGCCCGCCGCCTTGGCGAGGATCTGGCTGAGGTCGTCGCGCAGGATCTCGATGTCGGGGCCGGCCAGCTCACCGCCGGTGAACGTGTGCTCCTCCGAGCGGTAGACCTCGTTGCCCTCGCCGTCCACCATGGACATGCCGCGCATCTCGACGCGGTGCGCGCGGATCTCCTCCAGCAGGCCCATGCGCGCCGCCACGTCGAGGGCGGGCCCGCGCACGTCGATCGCCTGGCCTCCTGGCCTGAGGCCGTTCGAGCGCTCCACGATCGTGACGTCGAAGCCGTGACGCGTGAGCCAGTAGGCCAGAGCGGGTCCGCCGATGCTCGCGCCGGAAATCAGAATGTTCATGTCAGGCAGACTGGCCGTGGGCGCGCACCGCCCACGCACCGGTCGCTGACCGGCAGGTCACACCAGACGGCGGGCGGTGGCCCAGCGCGACAGCTCGTGCCTGTTCGACAGCTGGAGCTTGCGCAGCACCGACGACACGTGCGTCTCCACGGTCTTGACCGAGATGAACAGCTCCTTGGCGATCTCCTTGTAGGCGTAGCCGCGCGCGATGAGGCGCAGCACCTCGCGCTCGCGCTGGGTCAGGGAGTCGAGCTCGGGGTCGATGGAGGGCGCCTCGCTGGAGGCGAAGGCGTCGAGCACGAACCCGGCCAGCCGGGGGGAGAACACCGCGTCGCCGTCGGCCACCCTGCGGATCGCGTCGGTCAGCTCGCGCCCGCTGATGTTCTTGGTGACGTAGCCTCTGGCGCCGCCTCTGATCACGCCGATCACGTCCTCGGCGGCGTCGGAGACCGACAGCGCGAGGAAGCGGACCTGCGAGCCGGAGCCGAGCACGCGGCGCAGCACCTCCTGGCCGCCACCGCCCGGCATGTGGACGTCGAGCAGCACGACGTCGGGTTCGAGCGTGGCGATCGCCTTCACCGCCGACTCGACGTCCTCGGCCTCGCCCACGACCTGGATCGAGTCGCCCAGCTCGGCGCGCACGCCCGATCGGAACAGCCGATGGTCATCGACGATCAGCACGCGAATCATTTCTCCACCTTCATCGTCAACATCACTTCCGTGCCCTCACCGGGCTCGGTACGCACCCTGGCGTTGCCGCCGTGGCGTTCCATCCTTCCGATGATGGACTCCCTGATCCCCATGCGGTCCAGGGGTACCTCGTCCAGATCGAAGCCCTTGCCCCGATCCTTCACGAAAATGGTGACTTCTTCACCCTCCACCTCCGCATAAACGGAGATGACCGGGCTCTCGGAGTATTTGGCCGCGTTGACCATCGCCTGGCGAGAGGCGTTGAGCATCGCGCCGAGCCTGCCGCCCGGGTCGAGCTCGGTGTCGCCCACGCACACGACCTCGATGGGCACGCCGTGCGAGTCCTCCTCCTCGGCCGCGATGCGCCGTACGGCGGCGGCGAGCGTGGCGTCGGCGTCCTGCGCGGGCTGGTAGAGCCAGTTGCGCAGCTCCCGCTCCTGCGCGCGGGCCAGCCTGGTGACCTCGCGCGGGTCGTGCGAGACCCGCTGGATCAGCGTGAGGGTGTGCAGCACGGAGTCGTGCACCATCGCGGCGACCTCGGCCCGCTCCTCCTGCCTGATGCGCTCGCGCCGTTCGAGCTGCAGCTCCTTCGACAGACCCGCCAGCCATGGCGCCGCGATGACCGCGATGCCGCCGACCACCACCGCGGTGAAGAGCAGCCCCGGCCTGGCCGCCTGCAACTGGCCCTCCGCGACGAGGAAGCCGATCGCGCCGATGACCACGAGCACGACGCCGAGCAACGTGCGCACGCGGTTCTTCCGCATGCCCTTGGTGGCGCCGCTGACCCATGTCTTGCGCCGTTCGGGATCGGCCTGCTGCCAGAGGATGAGCGCGCCGATGCCGCCGACGGCGAACGGCAGCATGCCGATGCCTCCCTGGGCGGCGCCGGTGATCCAGCCGAAGGCGGCCAGCGCCACGCCGATCGCCGTGAAGGCGGCCAGCTGGCTCCAGTCGCGGGCCGGCGGCGGACCCTCCGCCTGTCTGCGCGGCGTGATCATCCACAGCACGGCGTAGGCGGCGATGCCCACGCCGTCCACGACGCTGAGCAGCACGAAGCTCAGCCGGATCACGATCGGATCCAGCTTGAGCTGGGCGGCGAGCCCCTGGGCGATGCCGCCTACCAGCCGGCCCTCCATGGAACGGGTCAGCCGGGGAAAGGGCGCGTCGTCTGTCTCGCGCAGAGTCTGTTGGTCAGCCATAACATGGCCATAGTCACACGTCGCGGACGTGCCGGACATCAGGGAGCAGCCCCAGGGTCTCCTCAGGGGAGTCCCGGATGCGCATCCTGGCCTTCCGCGCCACGATGGTGCCATGACCGAAGCACCGCCCACCGACCAGGCAGCCCCACCCCGCGTGCTCAAGCGCAGCGGTGAGGGCCGGATGATCACTGGCGTGTGCGCGGGGCTCGGCCGCTACACGCGCATCGATCCGGTGGTCTACCGGGTCGGTTTCGCCATGCTGGTGCTCGGCTCCGGCATCGGGTTGTTCCTCTACATCGCGGCCTTCCTGCTGATGAAGGAGTCCAACGGCCGTCCCGGCCACGTCGAGACGTGGACCAGACGCGACTTCGACGCCGAGACCGTGTTCGCGCTGCTGACCGGCGTCGCGGGGTTCGGCCTCATCATCAACATCGCCACGGTGTGGCTGGGCACCGGCACGCTGGTGGTCGCCACGCTGATGGCGATCACGCTGCTGACCGCGCACGCCCGAGGCCTCGACCTGCCCGCGCTGGCCCGCTCGCTGCCCGAGCGGCTCAACCGCAGGACCGAGCCGATCGCGCCCGAGCCCGTCGTCCCCGAGCCGATGCCGGTACGGCCGCAGCCGCCCGCCGTCCGCAGGGAGCCGGCTCCCATGCGGCACGAGCCGCCCGCCGTCCACCACGAGCCTCGCCCCGAGGCCATGCCCTCCATGGAGAGCGCGGCCTTCAACGCCTCCGCGCCTTCCGCGCCGGAGGCCGAGGCGCCCACCAGGGTGAACGAGGTGCCCGAGAGCCCCGTCAGGGGGAACGAGGCGCCTGAGACCCCCACCAGGGTGAGCCAGGCGCCCGAGACCCCCACCAGGGTGAACCAGGCGCCGGTGGCGCCGCTGCCCCCTCTGCCCTCCTACGGCGAGCCGTTCGCGCCGCGCGGCCCCTACCAGCCGCTCGATCCCCGCAGGCGGGCCGGCTACTCGCCCTATGACCTGAGCCACTACGGCGAGCAGGTCCCCACCCCCCGCCCCAGGCGACGCAGATCGTTCACCGGCGCGGTCACCGTCCTGCTCGCAATGATCGTTGGAGGGATCGTCGTGGCGGCCCAAGCCACCTCTGGATCCGCCACCCCCAGCCTCACCGCCGTGGGTGGTGCCATGCTCATCACCGTCGGCGCAGGGCTGCTGGTGGCCACCTGGTTCGGCCGTGGCGCCGGGCTCGTCGCGCTGGGCACCGTCCTGGCCCTGGTCATCGGGGCGGGCCTGATGTTCGGCCATCTGCCGAGGAAGATCGGCAGCGCCACGTGGAGCCCGACGAGCGTGGCCGAGTCGGGCCGTGTCTACGAGGTGGGCATCGGCGACGGCACGCTCGACCTGACCGAGCTGGAGCTCCCTCCGGGGGCCAAGACCACCTTCAGGGCCACGCTGTCGGTCGGCGAGCTCGTCGTCATCGTGCCGCCGACGGCTCGGGTGGAGGTGCACGCGACCTCCAGGGTGGGCGACATCTCCATCGGCCAGTCCGTCGAGGGCGGCACCGACCTCAAGGTGAACAGGGTGCTCGAACCCGAGGTGAGACCCGAGGGCGCGGTGCCGACGATCGTGCTGAACCTCAAGGGCGGCGTCGGCGACCTGGAGGTGCGCGTTGGCGCGTGAGACGAGCCCGGAGCGGCAGCGGCTGCTGCACAGGACCGACTGGATGGCCCTGCTCAGCGGCATCCTGTTCGTGGTCCTCGGCATCCTGCTGGTGAGCGGTGTGATCAGTGACGCGCTGCTGCTCTGGGCGCTGCTCGTCGGCGGCCTGGGGTTCGCAGGGGTGATAGCCATCGTCGCGAGGTCCGTCAGGCGCTTGTGACCGATCGATTCATAGGCGTACGTTCGAATCACCCCCGCTATTGAGGGAGGACGTATGCCTCGAATCGCTGTCACCGTCGACGGAATCCGATACGAGGAGGACGTGGAGCCCAGGCTCCTCCTCGTGCACCTTCTCCGAGACCGGCTGGGCAAGACCGGCACCCCCGTCGGGTGCGACACCAGCAACTGCGGCGCCTGCACGGTCATGCTCGACGGGAAGAGCGTGAAGAGCTGCTCGGTGCTGGCCGTACAGGCCGACGGCAGCGACGTCGTCACGATCGAGGGCCTCGCGACCGCGGGGACCATGCACCCCATGCAGCGGGCCTTCCACGAGGAGCACGCGCTCCAGTGCGGCTACTGCACGCCTGGCATGGTCATGGCCGCGATCGACCTGCTCAGGGAGGACCCCGACCCGTCGGAGGAGACCATCAGGCACGGCCTGGAGGGCAACCTCTGCAGGTGCACGGGCTACTGCAACATCGTCAGAGCGGTACGGCGGGGCGCCCAGAGCATGGGGCAGGCGGTGACGACGCCATGACCGAAGAGCTCGACGCGGGCGTGGTCGCCCAGCAGATCGCCGAGAGCGGGCAGCTGTCCGAACCCGACAGCACCCGCGAGGTCGGCAAGGCGCGCAGGCGCAAGGAGGACGCCAGGCTGCTGGCCGGGCGCACCACCTGGACCGACAACATCCAGCTTCCCGGGCTGCTGCACGTCGCCTTCAAGCGCAGCCCCATGGCCCATGCGCGCATCGTGGGCGTCGACGTCTCCGCCGCGCGCGACATGCCGGGCGTGGTCGCCGTCTTCAGCGGTCAGGACGTCGCCGACGAGCAGGGCAGCCTGCCGTGCGCGTGGCCGGTGACCGAGGACATCGTCATCCCCGACCACCCGCCGATGGCCGTGCGGGAGGTCCGCTACCCGGGCGAGGCCGTCGCCTGCGTGGTGGCCACCGACCGCTACCTGGCGGCCGACGCGCTGGACGCGATCGACGTCGACTACGAGCCGCTGCCTCCCGTCCTCGACATGGCCGAGGCGCTCACCGAGGCGAGCCCGAAGGTGCACGAGAGCGGCAACCGCGCCTTCACCTGGACCTTCGCCCAGGGTGACATCGACGCCGCCTTCAGGGACGCGCCGGTGCTCATCGACCGCACCTACGTCCAGCAGCGGCTGATCCCCACGGCGATGGAGCCGAGGGCGGTCGCCGCCACCACCGACGGCGAGTCCTTCACGCTGTGGTCCTCGACCCAGATCCCGCACGTGCTGCGCGTGATGCTGGCGCTGACCACCGGCATCCCCGAGCACAGGCTGCGCGTGGTCGCCCCCGACGTGGGCGGGGGGTTCGGCTCCAAGCTGCAGGTCACCGCGGAGGAGGTGCTCTGCCTGCTGCTCACCAGGAGGCTCGGCAAGCCGGTCAAGTGGACCGAGTCGCGCTCGGAGGGCAACCTGACCGTGCACCACGGCCGCGACCAGGTCCAGCACATCGCGCTGGCCGCCGAGGCCGACGGGCGCGTCAGGGGCGTGAAGGTCGAGCTGCTCGCCGACATGGGCGCCTACCTCATGCTGGTCACGCCGGGCGTGCCGCTGCTCGGGGCCTTCATGTTCAACGGCATCTACAAGATGGACGCCTACAGCTTCGACTGCACGGGCGTCTTCACCACCAAGATGCCGACCGACGCCTACAGGGGCGCCGGCCGTCCAGAGGCGACCTACGCCATCGAGCGGGTCATGGACGAGCTGGCGGCCGAGCTGAACCTCGACCCCATCGAGGTGCGCAGGCGCAACTGGATCAGGCACGAGGAGTTCCCGTACACCACGATCGCCGGGCTCACCTACGACTCCGGCAACTACGAGGCGGCCACCGAGAAGGCGCTGTCGCTGTTCGGCTACGACAAGCTGCGCGCCGAGCAGTCCGACAGGCGCGACAGGGGCGACCCCGTCCAGCTCGGCATCGGCGTCAGCACCTACACCGAGATGTGCGGCCTGGCGCCCAGCAGGGTGCTCGGCTCGCTCAGCTACGGCGCGGGGGGATGGGAGCACGGCTCGGTGCGCATGCTGCCCACGGGCAAGGTCGAGGTCGTCACCGGCACCTCGCCGCACGGGCAGGGCCACGAGACCGCCTGGAGCCAGATCGTGGCCGACTCGCTGGGCGTGCCGTTCGACGACATCGCGGTCGTCCACGGCGACACCGCGATCTCGCACAAGGGCATGGACACCTACGGCTCGCGCTCGCTGGTCGTCGGCGGCATGGCCGTCCTGCGGGCGTGCGAGAAGGTGAAGGAGAAGGCGAGGAGGCTGGCCGCGCACACGCTGGAGTGCTCGCCCGACGACCTCGAGTTCTCCCAGGGCGCGTTCAAGGTCAAGGGGACGGAGTCGAGCAAGACGATCCAGGAGCTCGCGCTGGCCGCCTTCGCCGCGCACGACCTGCCCGAGGGGGTGGAGCCCAGGCTCGACGCCGACGCCACGTTCGATCCCGAGAACTTCTCCTTCCCGCACGGCACCCACCTGTGCGCGATCGAGGTCGACACCGAGACGGGCATGGCCAGGATCCGCAAGTACGTGGCGGTGGACGACGTCGGTCACGTCATCAACCCGCTGATCGTCGAGGGTCAGGTGCACGGCGGTCTCGCCCAGGGCATCGCGCAGGCGCTGTACGAGGAGGCCGTCCACGACGCGGAAGGCAACCTGCTCACCACGACGATGGCCGACTACCTGATCCCCACGGCCGCGGACCTGCCCGACTTCGTCACCGACAGGACCGAGTCGCCGGCGACCTCCAACCCGCTCGGCGTCAAGGGCGTCGGGGAGGCGGGCACCATCGCCTCCACGCCCGCCGTCGTCAACGCCGTCGTGGACGCCCTGCGCCCGCACGGCGTGCACGACATCCAGATGCCCTGCACGCCCGAACGGATCTGGAGGGCCATCCGATGATCCCGGCCCAGTTCGACTACCTCAGGCCAGGCTCGCTGCAGGAGGCGAGCGAGGCGCTGGCCTCGGACGAGGAGGCGAAGGTGCTGGCGGGCGGCCAGTCACTGCTGCCGCTGCTGCGCCTGCGCCTGGCCTACCCCTCGCTGCTGGTCGACGTCAGCCGCCTGGAGGAGCTGACCGGCATCCTCGACGAGCGCGACCACGTCTTCATCGGCGCGATGGCCACGCATGACGAGGTGCTGCGCTCGCCCGCCGTCATCGCGGGCTGCCCGCTCGTGGCGCTGGCCGCCGCCACCGTCGCCGACCCCGCCGTACGGCACCGCGGCACCTTCGGCGGCTCGCTCGCCCACGCCGACCCCGCCGGAGACCTGCCGGCCGTGGCCCTCGCGCTGGAGTGCGTGATGGTCACCTCCACCAGGCAGATCCCCGCGGCCGACTTCTTCCTCGACTACCTGGAGCCGGCGCTGGAGCCTGGCGAGATCCTGGTCGGGGTGAAGGTGCCCAAGCTCGGTCCCGGCTGGGGCTTCCACTACGAGAAGTTCCACCGCACCGCCCAGGCCTGGGCGATCGTCGGCGTGGCCGCGGCGGTCCGCCGGGCCAACGGCTCGATCCAGGAGGCCAGGATCGGGCTGACCAACATGGGCCCCACTCCCGTGCGCGCCCGCGCGGTCGAGAGCGCGCTGCAGGGCGTCGAGCTGGGCGAGGCCGTACGGCAGGCGTGCGCGGAGGCGGCCGAGGGCACCTCGCCCACCTCCGACCTGCACGCCCAGGCCGACTACCGAAGGCACCTGGCCCAGGTGCTGACTCACAGGGCGGTGAACGCGGCCGCGGGCAGGCCCTGACGTCGCGTGGGCGTCCCTCAGGGGACGCCCACAACCCACGGGGTGGTCAGCGGAGGCCCCAGGCGCGAGTCTGGGACCACAGACAGGCGGAAGGAGCGGATCAATGGCGATGCGGTTCGAGCACGAGTTCACGGTCCCTGTCCCGATCGAGCAGGCGTGGGCGGCGCTGCTCGACGTCGAGCGGGTGGCCCCGTGCCTGCCGGGGGCCACGCTCGACATCGTCGAAGGCGAGGAGTTCACCGGCAGGATGAAGGTGAAGGTCGGCCCCATCACCGTCACCTACAGGGGCACCGCCCGCTTCGAGGACGTCGACAAGGACGCCTACACCCTCACGCTCCAGGCCTCGGGCAAGGAGGCGCGCGGTTCCGGCACCGCCAGCGCGTCGGTCACCGCGCGCCTGACCCCCGCGGGCGACGCGACCTCGGTCCGGGTGGAGAGCTCGTTCAACGTCACGGGCAGGCCCGCGCAGTTCGGCAGAGGCGTCATGGCGGAGGTGGGCGGCAAGCTGATCGACAGGTTCGCGGAGAACCTGGCCGAGCTGCTGGGCGAGAGCCAGTCCGAGGAGCGCCACCTCGCCGCGGTGCCCGAACTCGACGAGGAGGACGCCAGGCCGAGCGGCACCCTGCGCACCTCGCTCACGCCCGACGAGGAGGCGCTCGACCTGCTCGAGATCGCGGGTACACCGCTGCTCAAGCGGGTGGCCCCGGTCGCCGGAGCGATTGCTGGTCTTCTGTTCCTTGTATGGCTGATCAGGCGTATTGTCCGGTAAAAACCAACTCAAGTAGGGACACACCACCGGTCCTGAGGGAATGTCTGACCTCGAGCATCGAGATCTCGGGGGAGAACAGGCATGCCGGAGTGCACCGTTGTCGTGATCGCCTACAACGACGCCGACCGCCTGCCGAGGGCCGTGCGTTCCGTGCTCGACCAGACCCTCCACGACCTCGAAGTAGTCATCTCCGACGACGCGAGCACCGACGACACGCCGAGGGTCGCCGCCGAGCTCATGCGCGCCGACCCCCGCGTGCGCTACGTGCGGCGGGCGGTCAACTCGGGCGGCTGCGGCGCGCCGCGCAACGAGGGGCTCGACGCTGCGCTGTCGCCGTACGTCCTGTTCCTGGACAGTGACGACACCCTGCCCAGGCACGCGTGCAAGAGCCTGCTGACCGAGATCGAGCGGACGGGGGCCGACTTCGTCTCGGGGCAGATCTCCAGGGTGTTCGAGCCTGGCGGGCGGCGGCAGCGGTACTACCCCTACCTGTTCAGGAAGCGGAGAGTCGTCGAGGGGATCCGCGAGGAGCCGGAGCTCTTCCTCGACTGCTTCTGCACCAACAAGCTCTTCGACGTGGAGTTCCTGCGCCGCAACGCGCTGCGCTTCCCCGAGGACATCCACTACGAGGACCACGTCTTCGGCGCCGAGATGTACGCCGTGGCGCGAAGATTCGCGGTGGTGCCGTGGGTGGTCTACCACTGGCACAGGGCGCCGGCGACCGGCTCCATCTCGCTGAGCATCAAGGAGATGGACAACGTCCGCCACAGGATGGAGGCCGCCAGGCGCAGCGACGCCATCCTGCGCGAGCACGGGTGCGACGACCTCGTCCCCGACAGGCAGCGCCGCTTCCTGCGCCAGGACCTGCGGGTCTACCTCAACCCGCTGCCCTCGCGCGACCTGCTCTGGGCCAAGGAGTTCGCCTCGGTCGTCAGGCCGTACCTGGAGCAGGTGCCGGAGGAGGTGATGGAGCGGATCGACCCGATGGTCAAGGTCTGCTGCCATCTGATCCTCTCCGACCGGATCGAGGAGCTGAGGGTCGCGGCGAGGTCGCTGAACGGCCCCATGGCTCCGCCGCGCGTGGCGACCGTGCGCGACGGGCGCACCTACTGGGGCCCCACGCCCTCCCCCGGCCTGGACATCACCAGGTTGCGCATGGCCGAGCTGCCCTACACCGCCTCCAGGCTGCGGCACGAGGTGGTCGAGGCCGTGGGTCAGGGCACGCGGCTGCGGCTGTCCGTCCGCACCTACGACCCCTTCGGCGTGCTGCGCGACTGGACGGCCTCCCTCAGGTGCGCAGGCATCACGGTGCCGATGGAGGTGCGCCCGTCGGCCGAGGGCGGCTACGAGAGCGAGGTCACCGTCGACCTGGCGAAGCTGCGCGGGCGCTGCGACCCGCGCATCGCCTTCACCAGGCCCGACGGGCTGACCACCTCCGACCGGCTGATGGCCGACCCCACCATGGAGGCGATCGACCTCGGCCACGTGCGGGTCACGGCCGAGGGCCCCGCCGGGCTGCTGCGCCTGAGTCCGAAACGCACCCCACGTGTGGCGCTGGCCAGGGTGAAGCGCTCCGTCCTCAGGAAGCTGAGCAACCCGAAGATCAAACTGAAGGTGTACAAGGCGCTGATCAGGGTAGTCCCGCCGCGTAGGGATCTCGCGCTGTTCGAGGCCGACTGCGGTAAGGGATACACCGGCAGCCCGCGCGCCGTCTATGAGGAGGTACGGCGCCGCGGGCTGCCGGTGAGCGCGGTCTGGTCGGTCGCCCGCGGACGCGTCTCCTTCCCGCGAGACGCCGCCCTGGTACGGCGCGGCAGCTGGCGCTACGTCTGGACCATGGCCCGTGCGGGCATCTGGGTCGACAGCCACGGCTTCCCCCTCGACTACCCCAAGCCGCGCGGCACCCGCTACCTGCAGACCTGGCACGGTCAGGGCATCAAGTCGATCGGCTTCGACGCCCCTGACCTGCGCGCCGACTTCCCCGGACCGCGCGAGCAGTGGCGCAGGGCCGTCGCCAGGTGGGACGCGCTCATCTCCCCCAGCGCCGAGTTCTCCCGCTACTTCGTGCCCGCTCTCGGCTACTCGGGCCCCGTCCTGCGCTACGGCTCGCCGCGCTGCGACGCCCTGGTGCACGGCAGGGTCCCCGCCGGGCTGCGCGAGCGCCTGGAGATCCCGCCCGACCGCAAGATCCTGCTCTACGCGCCCACCTACCGCGACGGCGCGAAGAGCTCGGGCATCTCGGTCAGGGTCGACCTGGAGGCGCTGGCCGACGCGCTGGCCGAGGAGTGGGTGCTGCTGCTGCGCACGCACCCGGTCGAACGCTTCAGGGTGCCCCAGCACGTGCGCCACTTCGTCAGGCCCGTGGGGTCGTACTCGGAGATCAACGACCTGATGCTGCTGTCCGACGCGCTGCTGACGGACTACTCCTCCGTGATGTGCGACTACGCGGTGACGGGCAAGCCGATGCTGTTCTTCATCGACGACTGGGACGAGTACCGGCTGACCGAGCGCGGCGTCAACACCGACCTGCCCGCCATCGCGCCGGGGCCGTGCGTCACCACCGACGCCGAGCTGATCGAGTGCCTGCGGAACCTGCCCGCCGTCCACGCCTCCTTCTCCGACAAGTACGCCGCCTTCCACCGGTTGTGGTGCGAGGACGAGCGCGGCGACGCCTCGGCCAGGGTGGTGGAAACGTTCTTCTCGGCGCCGCCGACCCCGAGGGTTGCCTCGCGGCCCTTCCTGCGGGGGGCGCGGTGAACAGATCACTGGTCTTCGCGTGCATGGACGCCGACACGCTCGGCGGGATCCAGCAGGTCACCCACACCCTCGCCCAGGGACTGGCGGGCCGCGGCTACGACGTGCACGTGATCGGCCTGCACAGGGCGGCCGACCCGTTCCGCTACGTCTCGAGGCCGCTCTACCGGCAGCACGTGATCAACAGGTCGTCGCGGCCCTCCCGCTTCGAGAGGCGCAGGCTGGACAGGGTGCTCGGGCAGATCGGGCCGGGCTTCGCCGTCCTCACCTCGCCAGGGGTGGTGTCGCGCCTGTCAGGACGGCTGCCCGCCAGGATGCGGCTGATCGGGCAGTACCACGGCTCCTACGCCCACGCGCGCATCTGCTCGCACCTGGGCGCCATCAGGCGGCACTACGGGGAGCTCGACCAGGCGGTCTTCCTCAGCGAGGACGACGCGTGGCTGTTCTCCGAGCACGCGCTGCTGCCCAACACGTGGTCGCTGCCCAACCCGCTGACGATCTGGCCCGGCTCGCTCTCCTCGCTGGAGGCGCCCAGGGTGCTGGGTGTGGGAAGGCTGGCGGGCGTCAAGCGGTTCGACCGGCTGATCAGCGCCTTCGCCATGGCCTCGGCGCCACCGTGGGAGCTCCACCTGATCGGCGACGGCCCCGAGGAGGAGCGGCTGCGCGCGCACGCCCGCCGCGAGGGCGTCGAGGACAGGGTGGTGTTCAGAGGGCGCCTGCCGGCCTCCGGCATGTCGCGGGAGTACCTGGCCGCCTCGATCGTCGCGCTGTCGAGCGAGCACGAGGGACTGCCTCTGGTGATGCTGGAGTCGGCCGCGCACGGGGTGCCCTCGGTCGCCTTCGACGTCTCGGGCGGCGTGCGCTCCACCGGCGGGCTCCTGGCCCCTCCAGGTGACGTGGCCGCCTTCGCCGACAGGCTCGGCACGCTGATGCGCTCATACGACGAGCGGCGGCACCTCGGCGCCGCCGCTCGGGCCAGGGCCGAGACGTTCGGACTCGAACGCGTCCTCGACCGCTGGGAACAGCTCTTCGCTCACATGACGCGCTGAGGCAGCTCCGACTCGGCGCGCTGCTGCGGAAGCCCGGCCAGCGCGAGCTGTCCCGAGGTCAGCAGCGCGGGAACGGGGCCCTGCTCGCGCAGCCTGTTGATGCGGTCGCGCATGAGCTTGCGCATGCGCGCGCCACGCCGCTTCTGCATGGTCTTCTGGAACTTCAGCATGTGCTCCTTGGCGGCCTTCGGCGCGCCCGACAGCTCGTAGCCGTGGTCCTCGAGCCTGTCACCGAGCGCCTGCTCGGCCAGCCTGATCTCCCAGCTGTCCAGGCGCTTGGCCCAGCTGCCCACCCGCGCTCTGGTGACCTCGCCGTGCGTGTTGCTGTGCCACACCTTGTGGACGGGCACCGCGTGGCTGGCGGCCTCACGCGGCGAGCACATCGCGGGGTCGTAGTCCTCTTCGAGGAAGTGGCAGAGCTTCTTCAGCTCCGTCGACGGGTCGTCGGTCAGGTCCTCGTAGCGCAGCTCGTAGTAGCTGTCCTCGGACATGGTCCTGCGCAGCCTCTTGCCCGCGTCGATCGCCTCGGCCCACGTGGAGATGGCGTGGAAGGAGTTGAGCGTGTACCAGGGCATCTCCTTCAGGGAGGCGACGCAGTCGCGGCCGTCCCTGATGAGGTGGATGAACTGCGCGTCGGGGAAGAGCCTGGTCAGCATGTCCACCTGCTTGACGTAGCTCGGACGCTTGTCGCCCCACCTGGGCTTGCCGAAGCGGTCGGAGTACATTTTGAAGGTGGTGCCGATCACCGAGCCGAGCGAGCCGGGGCCCTCGACGACCTGCCGGATGTAGTCGTCCTTGTCGATGCCGAGCTCGCGGAACTTCGTGCTGCGGTCGCCGGCGATGTACTCCGCGAGCGCGCGGCGCCGCTCGGCGATCCGCATGTCGCCGAACGTGCGGCGCTTGTAGTAGACGGGGACCAGGAACCTGGTCTCCGGCGGCACCGCGAGCCTGGGATGCGAGCTCAGCATGAGCTGCAGCATCGTGGTGCCCGAGCGTGGACAGCCAATGACGAATACCGGCCTGTCAGACATTTGGTGAACCCCCGATTAGCGCGTGCTCTCGACTCTCCTGCGGCTTGGGCACCGCGGTGTTTCGGCGAGTGAAGAGCCACATCCGATAGACAAGGAAGATCTCGTTGGCCAGGAGCAGGATGCTGGCGACCGCGGTCACGGGGATCAGCGCCGCCTGCCCGATCAGCGGCGCCACCACGAAGACCGCCGCGTGGAACTCGATACCGCTGATCAGGTGAGACCTGACCCTGCGGCGGGCCAGGGACCGATTGAACCGCCGCAGCAGGCCCCTCGACCGCTTCGGCCCCGGCACGCGCGGCGCCTGCGGCACCTCCGTCAACCTGGGCGCGAGCCCTTCCCTGATCGTCTCCCTGACCCGCTTCATCTGCGGTGCGTTGACGTACCTGAACAGATCGAGGACGGCCACCGTCGCGCCCAGCAGGATGAAGTCCACGCTTCCCGTGGCCGCGTACTGGCCGTAGGCCAGTCCCGCGGCGCAGCAGACCACCCTGATCCTGTCGCCCACGTAGTCGAGCCATAGACCGAACGGAGTCCCCGTGCCCTTCAACCTGGCGATCTTGCCGTCGACGCAGTCGATCATGAAGCTCAGGTAGAACAGCACCGCCCCCGCGGCGAGCTGGCCGGCCGCCAGGCACGCCGCCGACCCCATGCCCAGGATCAGCGAGAAGACCGTGAGCGCGTTGGGCGTGATCTCTGTGTGGTTGGCCACGAGCATCGCGACCCGGCAGGCGGCCGGGTCCACGAGGTACACGGTCCACCAGGAGTCTCTCCGCTTACGTGTCGCGTAGACGTCATCGAGCGAATAGGTCCTCATGGATTCCAGCATGGCGACGCGGTGTTGCTCTTCGATTACTCTCTGGAACTATTGGAGAATGTCCATGCCGCTTCTTGACTCTCTCCCCACCTGGCATTGCCTAGGTAGATCGCGGCGGGCGCCGTCTATCCGAAGATTCCGGTCGAGATGATGCGGTCCACCACTCTCTCGGAGGCCCTGCCGTCGTCGTGCGGGCAGTAGGCGTCCACGAAGGACCTGTACTTGCCCGCGAACGCGTCCTCGACGTCCCTGAGACCCGCTATCGCCTCGATCACCTGGTCCGACTCCCCCACGATCGGCCCAGGGGCCTCGGCCTCGAAGTCGAAGTAGAAGCCGCGCGCCTCGTCCCTGTAGTTCGCGAGGTCGTAGGCGAAGAAGATCATCGGCCGACCCGTGTTGCAGTAGTCGAACATCGCCGAGGAGTAGTCGGTGACCAGCACGTCGGAGATCAGGTACAGCTCGGCGATGTCGGGATAGTGGGTGACGTCGATCGCGAAGTTCCCCTCGGGAAAGGCGGGCCTGTCGGTCACCAGGTAATGGGCGCGCACGAGGAAGACGTGGTCGTCCCCCAGCGCCTTCCTGGCGCGCTCGAGGTCGAGCTCCAGGTGGAAGAGCCGCTTGCCCACCCCCACGTGCTGGTCGTCACGCCAGGTGGGCGCGTACAGCACCACCTTCTTGCCCGGCTCGATGCCGAGACGCCTGCGCACGGTCTGCGCGCGCTCCTCGCGGTCGGCCGCCTTCAGCAGGTCGTTGCGAGGGTAGCCCACCTCCAGGACCTCGCCTCCGTAGTCGTAGGCGCGGCGCATGATGGTGGTGGCGAAGGCGCTGGGCGAGACCAGGAAGTCCCACAGCGGCACGTCCTCCTTGATCCACTTGAAGGTCTCCGCCCGCCTGAACGGCGTGACCTTCAGGTCGTAGCCGAGCCTCTTGAGCGGGGTGCCGTGCCAGGTCTGCATGTACAGCTGGCCCGCGGGCTTGCCCGGGATCTCCCGCTGCGACCAGTTGCTGACGACGAGCCCGGCGGAGCTGCGGACCTCGTGGTGGCGGCGGGAGCCCTTCATGACCACCTCGGCGCCCTCGGGCGTGGCGAACTGGCCGTCCCTGGAGACCCACACCAGCTCCGCGCCGACGTCACGGCGGCGCAACTCCTCGAAGACGGCCCTGGGGTTGCAGGAGAACTGCCTGCCCTCGTAACTGTCGAAGAGCACGAGGTCGCGCTTCAACGGCAGGGAGCCCGTCCTCTCCCGCAGCAGCCGCTGGGCGTACCTGCCGCGCTCGTCGGGGCCCAGCGCCACGCGTGAGCGCAGCGCGAGCGCCTCCCCCTCCTGCGAGGTCACGCAGAAGTCGTGCGTTCCCGCGACGTGGTACTCCGACAGCGAGCCGATCGTCGTGGGCCCCACCCTGAGGGGGACCACCCCGTCCTCGACCTCCATGAGGAGATCCCACAACCCGCTCGCCAGCGGGAGCTCGCCGCCCTGCGACGGCAGCTGCGCCACCGCCAGCCGCGCGCGGAAGCGAGCCCCCTCCCACTCGAGCGGCACCGTCCTGCTCTCCGTCGAACGGCGGCGGCACACCAGCAGCCTCTCGGGTCGCGCGTCCTGGACGTGCTCGCCGGACAGGACGAGACGGCCCTCGGCGTCCCATTCGAGCGTGTCGACGATCGGGCGCGTCTCACGCCAGGTGGCGACGAGGAATCCGTACCTGGTCACCTCCACCGCCAGCTCGGCGCCCGACGGCGTGATCCACCGCGCCGCCACCCCGTCAGGGCTCGCCAGGCGCGAGGACGCGCCGCCCGCGGCCACGACGATCTCCCAGCGCGGATCGTCGCCGTGCGGGTCCCGCAGCAGCGACTCGTAGGGGATCACGACGTCGAAGGCGCCCTCGGCGTCCAGCTCGACGGGGATGGACAGATCGCCGGCGCCGCTCAGGACGACCTCGGCCGCGCCGCCCGAACGCGAGCCGATCCTGCAGCTCAGCTCGAATCCCGACGCGCCCGCCACGGCCCGGTCCACCACGGCCACAGGGGTGCTCATCCTGATCTGGAAGCGCTGCCCCCTCGTCCTCGGCGGGACGCGCATGCGCAGGTCGCTGTCGAGCCACACGTCGACATGGCCGTGGACGGGGCCGGAGACCCTGCTCGACCGCTGGAGCCCGTGCGACTCCACCGTGACCCAGAGCTCCCAGTTCCCCGGTCTGCGCAGGAGCCGATCGCCGAAGCTGCTCCGCGCCCTGAAACCCGACCAGTCGTAGCAGACCGCGGCGTGCCCTGCTCTGGCCGTCACGTCGGGGCGGGCGATCCGCTCGCTCGTCAGCTCGATCACGTCGGCGGTCTTCGCGTTGCGCAGCTCCAGCCGCAGCTCAGACGAGCCAGGGTCGGTCATCTCCAGCCGGTCGATGTAGGCGAACCCCTCGATCACCAGGCCGCCCTCCTCCCAGCAGGCCCTGTCGACCCTGGTGTGGAGCTCCAGCTCCTCGTCGACCTCGTACAGCCTGGCCGGCACCTTCACCTTGCGGTCGCCGAAGAAGGGATAGGTCAGGTACAGCTTCGGACGGAAGACGCCCTTGCGCACCCCCTTCACCGTGGGCAGGCCCTCGCGTTCGAGGCCGAAGACCTCGCGCAGCGCGTCGACCCTGTGGTGGCGCGCCAGATACAGCTTGACCCGGTCCGCGACGGGCAGCGCCATGAGCTGGTCCACGCCGGCGGCGGCGAGGAAGGGCCGCACCCGGTCGAGCGCCGCCTCGCGCTCGTCCTGCTGCATCGAGGTGACCGCCTCGACGGCGATCATCACGTCCGCCTCGAGTATCTGCGTGTCGAGCCCGGGCAGGAGTTCGGGCAGGTGGGCGGCCACGACCGCCCGCAGCTCCTCCAGCGCGTCGAAACGGGCCCGCAGGTTGCCGAGCTCCGCGCGGTTCTGTGTCGTGGACAGCTCTCCGCGGTCGCGCCTGCGCCACAGGTAGACGACGTCGTCGAGGACGTCGACCGTCTCCGCGTGCACGTGGGCGGCCACGGCGAGCGCGACGTCCTCGTAGATGCCGGCGGGGAAGCGGAAGCCCCTGGACTCCCAGAACGAGCGCCGGTACACCTTGTTCCACACCGTGCGGTCGCGCAGCAGTTGAGGGTGGTGGCGCACGTGCGTGCGCCGTACCGCAGGAGGCAGGGCCTTGTCGTGCAGCCACGAGGGCACCTCCTTGCCCGCCGACAGGCGGCGCACGGCACCGCAGGCGAGGTCGGAGCCCGTGCTCTCCAGGGACCCGACCAGCGCCTCGTAGGCGCCGGCCGGCACGATGTCGTCGCCGTCGGCGAAGGTCAGGTACCTGCCTGCGACCCGGTCGAGCCCCGCGTTGCGGGCCAGGCCAGGACCGCGGTTCTCCTGCTGGATCAGCTGGAACCTGCTGTCCCTCGCCACCCTGGCCTTCGCGATGACGGCGCTGTTGTCGGTGGAGCCGTCATCGACCAGGAAGACCTCGATGTCGGAAAGCGTCTGCGTGGCAATGGATTCCAGACATTCGTCGAGATAGTGCTCCACGTTGCAGAAGGGCACAACGATGCTCAAGATCGCGGACATGCGGACACTCCTCAGGGAAATGACATGACTACTACGGCGGATTCGGGGCTGCCGTCGCGGGCAGTCGTGCTACGCCATCCGGACGCGAAAAGAAAATACGGAAAAGAATGGCGGGACAGAAGGCGGCAGGAAAGCGCCGGCTCATTATCGGCGAGCTGAACGACGGCATTCACGGTGACCGGCTCCGCGAATGGACGGGCCGGCCCGGCGGCATGGGCAGGGGAAGCCATGTTCATCCGTGGTCCTCCCTTTCGCGGCGTCAATGCGAGCGCGCTTCGGCCATCAGGGAGATTCCCGGCAGGCGGCCGACAGGGAGAAAACGCTCCGACCACACGACCGCGCCGAGCACGCCGTTCACCAGAGGAGACGGCTCCTCCAGGCCGCGACAGGCGCCCCTGCGCCCGCGCCACCGGAGGGCCGGCCGCAGCAGCACGTTCCAGCTCCACATCCGCTCGATCGTGAGTCCGGCGTCGAGCAGGAGCATGGACAGGGAGTCCCTGGTGTAGCGGCGCTCACGGCCGAGGGCGACGTCGCGCGCCGACCACAGGCGCATGTCGCACGGCACGGCGATCAGCGCGGTCCCTCCGGACCTCAGCAGCCTGTTGATCTCGGTGGCCGCCGCCGCGTCGTCGTCGATGTGCTCGAGCACGTCGAAGGCGACGACCAGGTCGAACTCGTCCGAGGGCAGGGGCAGGTTCCTGATGTCACCCCACATCGCGTCCACGCCCCTGGACCGGGCGTGGTCGACCGCCGCCTCCGAGCAGTCGACGGCGAGGGCCTGCCATCCGTGATCGACGAGAACCCGCGTGTTGCCGCCGCCCGCCGCCCCGAGATCCACCGCACGACCCGGTGTGCCGAGGCGGCGCAACCGCCGGGCGAGGAGGGCCCGTCGCTCGCGGTGCCACCAGTTGCGGTCTTCGAGACGCATCGCCCGGTCGATTTCGACGGCATCCATCTTTACTCCCTGTAGCCGCTTCTCGTCCTCGGCATTCTGGTCGCGTCACCGGCTGCGGACGTCTCGTTGAACAGCAGCAGGAATCAGCCCTGGCAGTTCTTTACCTGGCGGGATCGGCCATCGGCGAAGGGAGTCAACACCGGGCAAATTTCTGTCCACCGAAAGGCAACGGCACCGACCGGGGCGAGCGCTGGGTTTACAGTCGCTCTCTGGTTCCAAGCCATTTATCCGCTCGGACGGGGAGTGCCCCTGTGCATAATCGGCAAACGGCGCCAATTCCACTTGCACAGCCTGTGATCGGCGAGGCGGAAATAGCGGCGGCCGTGCGCGTGCTACGCAGCGGCCGGGTCGTCCAGGGCCCAGAGGTGGCCGCCTTCGAGCACGAGTTCTCCTCCATGGTCGCGGACAGGCACTGCGTCGCCGTCAACTCGGGCACCTCGGCACTTCACCTGACCCTCATGGCGCTGGGCATCGGCCCTGCCGACGAGGTCATCGTGCCCTCGTTCACCTTCGCCGCCACCGCCAACGCGGTGCGGCTCGTCGGCGCCGATCCGGTCTTCGCCGACATCGACCCTGCCACCTACTGCCTGGCGCCCGACGCGGTCGCGGCGGCGATCAGCCCGCGCACCGCGGCCATCATGCCCGTCCACCTGTACGGCCACCCCGCCCCCATGGACGACCTCCAGGCCCTCGCCGACCGGCACGGCCTGGCCATCGTCGAGGACGCGTGCCAGGCCCACGGCGCGGCGCTGGACGGCAAGCCCGCAGGGTCCTTCGGCGCGGCAGGCTGCTTCAGCTTCTACCCGACCAAGAACATGCACGCCCTGGAGGGCGGCATGATCGCCACCGCCGACGCGAACCTGGCCCGCAGGCTCCGTCTCCTGCGCAACCAGGGCATGGAGGCGCGCTACGCCAACGAGATCGTCGGCGCGAACCTGCGCATGACCGACGTGGCCGCCGCCATCGGCAGGGTGCAACTCGAGCAGCTGCCCGGATGGACCGAGCAGCGCGTCAGGAACGCCAAGAGTCTCGACGCGCGCATCACCGCGCTGCCGGCGCCCTTCGTGGCCGACGGCGCGACGCACGTCTACCACCAGTACACGCTTCGGGCGCCCGGCGAGCGCGACCGCTTCCAGCGGCGGCTGTCGGAGCTGGGCGTGGGCAGCGCGGTCTACTACCTGACCCCCGTCCACCGGCTGAGGCCGTACCTGCCCGAGCACGGGCACCTGGCGCTCCCCGAGACCGAGTGCGCGGTCGCCGAGGTGGTGTCGCTGCCGGTGCACCCGTCGCTCACGCCCGCCCAGCTCGACCGCGTCGCCGAGGCGGTCAACGAGGCGGGGAGCCTGCTGTGAGCCGAGGAAGGACGCTGCGCGCCGGGCTGATAGGGCTCGGCGCGATGGGGCGCCACCACGCCCGCGTGCTGTCGGGGCTGGAAGGGGTGTGCCTGGCCGGCGTCAGCGACCCGCTGGCCTCGAAAATCGCGCCCTTCCACGGCGTCCCCCTCCTCAACGACCTCGACGACCTGCTCACCCTCGGCATCGACTACGCCGTGGTGGCCACCCCCACGGCCACGCACGAGGAGGTCGGCCTGCGCCTGGCCGCCGCCGGCGTCTGCGCCCTGATCGAGAAGCCGCTGGCGCACACGGTCGACGCCGCGCACCGGCTCGTGACGGCCTTCCGTTCACGCGGGCTGGTGGCCGCGGTGGGTCACATCGAGCGCTTCAACCCCGCGCTGCTCAGCCTCCGCGACAGGCTGGAGGCCGGAGAGCTCGGCGAGGTGTTCCAGGTCGCCACCCGCCGCCAGGGCCCCTTCCCCAACCGGATCACCGACGTCGGCGTGGTCAAGGACCTGGCCACCCACGACATCGACCTCACGAGCTGGGTGACGGGACAGGACTACCTGTCGGTGTCGGCCCGCACGATCTCCAGGAGCGGGCGGGCCTACGAGGACATGGTTGCCGTCGTCGGCCAGCTCGAACGGTCGGCCGTCGCCAACCACCTGGTCAACTGGCTGAGCCCGCTGAAGGAGCGCTCCACGATCGTCACGGGCGACCTCGGGTGTTTCGTGGCCGACACCCTCACCGCCGACCTCACCTTCTACTCCAACGGCGCCGGTCACACCGAGTGGGAGGCGCTGAGCGCCTTCAGGGGCGTCTCCGAGGGAGCCCTGATCCGCTACGCGATCCTCAAGCGGGAGCCCCTCCAGGTCGAGCACGAGCGGTTCCGCGACGCGGTGCTCGGCCTGCCCGCCGACATCGTGCCGCTCGACCACGGCCTTCGCACGGTGGCGGTGTCCGTCGCGGTGCTGCGCTCCGCCCACGAGGGCGTGACCGTGCACCTGAGCGACCACCACCGCCTCGAGACACAGAAAGCGCACTGACATGTCATCACCTGCCGCCCGGCCCCGGCTCGCCGTCATCGTGGGCAACGCCATCACCGGTGACTCCAGAGTCCAGAAGACCGCCCTCGCCGCGGCCCGCGACGGGTGGGAGGTCACGCTCGTCGGGCGGGCCGCCGGTGGTGAGACCGAATACTCGTCGTTCGGTCCCGTACGGGTCATCAGAGTCGCCGTCGACGACGTCATGCGTAAGCACGCGTGGGTGAAGCGCCAGCGGCGGGGCCTGCGCGCCAGAATCACGCAGTGGGGCCTGCCCGACGAGAGGGCTTTGGCCCGCTACCGGACGGCGCACCGGGTGTGGGTCAGGGAGCAGCGCGCCCACATCGGCTGGACCTACAGCGCGGGAGCGAGCGGCGCCCTGTCCCGCCACACCAGGCGGCTGTGGATCCGCCTGGGCAGGCACGTCCACCAGGCGCGCGTCCGCGCCTTCAGGTGGGAGCGCAGGCGCAGCCGCAGGAAGCACACGCCGGTCGGCGAGTGGCGCAGGGACATGCCCGAGCTCATCGACCTCGAGCTGGCCTTCGGGGCGGTCCTCGACGACCTGCGGCCCCATGTGATCCACGCCAACGACATCACGATGATCGGCGTGGCCGCCCAGAGCGCCGCGCGGCTGCGCTCGCGCGGGTTCACCTGCCGGTGGCTCTACGACGCCCACGAGTACGTCAGGGGCGCGGACTGGCACACGGAACTCAGGACGAGCGCCTATCACGACCTGGAGCGGCAGTTCATCGGCAGGGCGGACGCCGTCGTCACGGTCTCTCCCGAGATCGCCGAGGTGCTGCGGCGGCAGTATCACCTGCCCTCCACGCCGCTGGTCGTGCGCAACACGCCGATCAGAGAGGCCGTCGGCCGTGGTGAGAGCTCCGCCAGCGTCCGCGCCGCCTGCGGTCTCGGCCCGGACACGCCCCTGCTCGTCTACTCGGGCTGGATGGACAGGGACCGCAGCGTCGACACGGCCGTCGCCTCGCTGACCTCGCTGCCCCACGTCCATCTGGCGATCGTGTCGGGGCGGAAGAACGCGGTGCTCAGGGAGCTGCTGGAGCTGGCCGAGCGGATCGGCGTCAGCGATCGCGTCCACGTGGTCCCCTACGTGCCGCAGGCCGACGTCGCCGACTACCTCTCCACCGCCGACCTGGGTCTGATCTGCTCGAAGCGGCTGCCGAACCACGAGATGTCGCTGCCGACCAAGCTGGCGGAGTACCTGCACGCGGGGCTCGCGCTGGTGGTCAGCGACGTGCGCACCGTCGCCACCTACGTCAACGCCCACGGGGTGGGCGAGGTCTTCTCCTCAGGAGACGTGCCCGCCTTCGCCGCCGCCGTACGGCGTGGCCTGTCGAGGAAGAAGGAGCTGGCCGAGAACATCTCCGAGGCCATACTCAAGGAGCTGTCGTGGGAGTACCAGTGCTCGATCCTGCTGCAGCTCTACCGCGAGCTGTCGGGTCTCACCCCGCCCCCGCCCTCCTCGGTCGTGCCGTGGGACGCGCGTGAGCGGATGGGGAGCGTGACGGACGGCGGCTGGACCCCGCTCCGCGCCACCCCGATCAGGCTCGGCCTCGGCCCCGCCAACCACTCGGGCCAGCTGGCCGCCTTCGCGCAGGCCATCAGCAGGGAGCGCGGCGACGTCTCGATGGAGGTCGTGATGCTGAAGCGTCCCGGCTCTCCCCTCGACTATCCCGCCGACCACTACCTCGACCCCGCGGCCTTCGGGCGCAGGGAGACGCAGATCGCGCAGATCCAGCGGACCCTCGGCCGCTACACGCACCTGCTGGCCGACGCCTTCCTGCCGATCCTGGGCAGGCTCAACGGCGAGCACGTGGACGGCGACCTGCCCGCGCTGCTCAGGGCGGGCATCAAGGTCGCGCTCCTCGCCCACGGCAGCGAGGTCCGCCATCCCCTGCGGCACATGGAACGGCACGAGCACTCGCTGTTCCACGACGCCCCCGAGGAGGTGGTGAGGCGACTCACCGCGGTCACCGAGCACAACCACAGGATCGCGAGGGAGTGCGGGCTGCCCGTCTTCGTGACCACACCCGATCTCCTGGACGACCTGCCACAGGCAATATGGGCGCCGCTGGTCGTGGACGTGAACGCCTGGGCCTGCGACGCGCCCGTGATGCGCAGGAGCAGGCCCAAGGTGCTCCACGCGCCGTCCAAGCGGTGGACGAAGGGGACCGCGCGCATCCTTCCCGCGCTCACCGGTCTGCACGAGCGTGGCGTCATCGACTTCCAGCTGGCCGAGAACGTCTCCTGGTCGCAGATGCGCGCGCTGGTGCGGGAGGCCGACATCGTGGTCGACCAGTTCGCCATCGGCAGCTACGGCACCTTCGCCTGCGAGGGTATGGCAGCGGGCAAGCCCGTGATGGCCTACCTGTCGGAGAGCGCCTACGGCAGCGGCGTGCCCGTGCCGCCCATCGTCAACGCCACCGTGGACACGATCGGCCCCGCCATGGAGCGCCTGCTGGACGACAGGGACGCCACGGCGCGGATCGGGGTCGAGTCCGCGGCCTTCGCCCGCGCCTACCACGACGGCACCCAGACCGTCAGGGCCCTGGCCGGGTTCCTGCGGTGACCATCACAGCTCCCACGAGGGCCGCGCGTTCGGCCAGGCCCTCGTGGGCCAGGTGCGCCACGGCCCGCCGGGTCGGCGCGAGCACCAGGCCGGCCGCGTGGCCGGTCAGGTGCGACGCGTCGCGGCCGTGCGCCGACCACGCCGACGCCGGCAAAAGATCACATCAGCAACGAAGTGCCACCATTTAACTCCGGAGAGTAGCGCAACATGCAAGCGGACGTCAGCGTGATCATCGCCGTCTACAACACCATGCCGTACCTGACGGAATGCCTGGACTCGGTCGTCTCGCAGACCATCGGGCCCGACCGGATGCAGGTCATCGCCGTGGACGACGGCTCCACCGACGGCGGCGACAAGGAGCTCCAACGCTTCGCCGAGCTGTACCCGGGGTTGTTCACCGTGCTCACGCAGGAGCACTCGGGCGGCCAGGCCCAGCCGAGCAACAGGGCGCTGTCCATGGCCACCGGCAGGTACGTCTTCTTCCTCGGAGCCGGCGACCACCTCGGCCCCGAGGCGCTCGAGCGGCTGGTGTCGGCCGCCGACACCTACGACTCGGACGTGGTGCTCGGCCGTACCATCGGGGTGAACGGCAGGAACGTCAGCCGGGCCGTCTACGAGAGCACCAGGCCGGAGATCACGCTCGACGACTCGCCGCTGGCGTGGGCGCTGTCCAACAACAAGCTGTTCCGCAGGGAGCTCGTCGAACGGCACGGGCTGCGCTTCCCCGAGCACATGCCGGTCTGGAGCGACCAGCCGTTCACCCTCGAGGCCTGTGTCCGCGCCCGGCGGATCAGCGTCCTGGCCGACTACGACTACTACTACGCCGTGCGCAGGGATGACGCGAGCGACGTCGGCTCCAGGACCTCGCACCTGACCAGGCTGCGGTGCACGGCGGAGGTCATGAAGTCGGCGGCGTCGCTGCTCGAGCGGGGGACGGGCAGGGACACCGTGCTGAGGCGGCACTTCACGTGGGAGCTGTCCAAGCTGCTCGACCAGGACTTCCTCACCCTGGAGCGGGAGCGGCAGGACGACGTGTGCGCGGGCGTGGGCGCTCTGGCCGAGGCCTACCTCACCCCTGGCATCGTCGCCAAGCTCGACCGCACGCGCAGGGTGAAGCTCCTGCTGGCACAGGTGGGACTCGCCGACGAGCTGAGGGAGCTCATCCGCCGCGAGCGGGACGGCGTCGGGTCGGCGGTGGTCGTCACGGGAGACGGCGTCTACGAGGCGCTGCCCGGATTCGGCACCCTGCCGAATCACCACTTCGCGCTGACGGGCAGCGCGGCAGGGCTCATGCGGGTCGACGACGTCGTCCGCGACGAGGACGGCATCCTGACCGGGCGCCTCCCGCTGGTCGGCGCGTCCCCGGTGCGTGTGGCCTTCCTTCCCGTGCGCAAGGGCAGGAGCCAGGACGAGGACATCACCGGCTGCTACAAGCTCGCCGAGGGCCACGTGCCGCCGTTCGCCGAGCCGGTCTCGGCCGAGCAGCACGACGACCACCTCGCGATCAAAGTCCACGTCCCGTACGCGTCGCTGACGAAGCGCAGGGCCGACCGCGCGAAGATCTTCGTCCCCCGGCTGTACGTCAGGGTCGCGAACGTGACCTACCAGCTCCCCCTTCCGCAGCTTCCAGGGCCGTCGACCTCTGTCGTCCGGTGGCGCGGAGGAAAGGCCTTCCGGATCACGCTCGGCGACGACTCGCAGGGAAATCTGAAGATCTACGTCAGCAGGATGTCGCGGCTCAAGGCGCTAAGGCGGGCGCTGCGCCGCATGCGGAGAAGGAAGCACTCATGAACGTGTGCGTCGTCGGTCTCGGGAAGATCGGCCTCCCGCTCGCGGTGCAGTTCTGCGGCAAGGGCCACCGGGTCGTCGGTGCGGACGTGGACGAGCGCGTCGTCGACCTGGTCAACGCCGGCGAGGAGCCGTTCCCCGGCGAGAAGGACCTGGACGTCAGGCTGAAGGAGGCGGTGCACAGCGGCCTGCTGTCCGCCACCCGCGACACGACGGCGGCCGTCGCCGGCAGTGACGTGGTCGTCGTGGTGGTGCCGCTCTACGTGGACGCCGAGGGCGCGCCCGACTTCGCGTCGATGGACGCCGCCACCCAGGCGGTCGCGAGGGGCCTGCGCCCCGGCACGCTGGTCAGCTACGAGACGACTCATCCCGTCGGCACCACCAGGAACCGATGGGGTCCCATGCTGGAGTCGGGTTCGGGGCTGACGGCCGGCCTCGACTTCCACCTGGTCTTCAGCCCCGAGCGGGTGCTGACCGGCAGGGTCTTCGCCGACCTGCGGCGCTACCCCAAACTCGTGGGCGGGATCTGCGAGCGGTCGGCCGAGCACGGGGTGGCCTTCTACGAGTCCGCTCTCGACTTCGACACCCGTCCCATGCTCAAGAAGCCCAACGGGGTCTGGGATCTCGGCTCCACGGAGGCCGCCGAGCTGGCCAAGCTGGCCGAGACCACCTACAGGGACGTCAACATCGCACTGGCCAACCAGTTCGCGAGGTTCGCCGCGCGCCGGGGCATCGACGTGGCGCGCGTCATCGAGGCGTGCAACACCCAGCCCTACAGCCAGATCCACCAGCCCGGCATCGCCGTCGGAGGGCACTGCATCCCGGTGTATCCGCAGATCTACCTGTGGGGCGACCCCGATGCGAGCGTGGTGCGCGCCGCGAGGGAGGCCAACGCCGCGATGCCCGCCTACGTCGTCGGCATGCTGGAGGCGGCCTACGGCGAGCTGTCGGGCGCGCACGTGCTCGTCCTCGGCGTGGCCTACCGCGGTGGGGTGAAGGAGAGCGCCTTCTCCGGCGTGTTCCCCACCGTGGCGAGGCTACGGGAGCTCGGGGCCACGGCGTACGTCGCCGACCCGCTGTTCTCCACCGGGGAGATCGCGGCCATGGGGCTGAAACCGTGGCAGGGCGAGCCCGTCACCGCGGCGATCGTGCAGGCCGACCACCTGGAGTACCGCATGCTCGGCGCGGAGGACCTGCCCGGCGTGCGGGTGCTGGTCGACGGGCGGCGGGTGACCGCGCCCGAGCGGTGGCGGGGAGTGCGGCGCCTGGTGATCGGCGCCTAGTCTCAGGGGCGTTCGCTGAGCCGGTCGGCGCAGTCGCGGACGTAGGTCAGCCCCGTCTCGGGGCAGACCCACACGTCCGCCTCGCCGTCCTTGGCCTCCAGGCGGACGCCCGCCCTGCCCACCCAGCCGATCCTCTTCGCCGGGACCCCCGCCACCAGGGCGTAGTCGGGCACGTCCCTGGTCACGACGGCCCCTGCGGCGACCATGGCCCAGCGGCCCACTCGCACCGGCGCCACGCAGACGGACCTCGCTCCCAGCGACGCGCCCTCCTCGACGACGACACCGACGGCCGTCCAGTCGTCGCCGCCCTTCACCTGGCCGTCGGCGCTGACCGAGCGCGGATTGCGGTCATTGGTGAGGACGGCGGCGGGCCCGACGAAAACACCGTCGGCCAGCGCGGCCGGTTCATAGACGAGCGCGTAATTCTGGATTTTCACGTTGTTTCCGAGTCGCACCCCTGGCCCGACATAAGCGCCCCGTCCCAGAACGCAGCCGTCGCCAAGACGCGCGTTCTCTCGCACCTGGGCGAGATCCCACACCCTGACCCCAGACCCGATCTGCGCGCTTTCGTCCACCTGGGCGGTAGCGGCGATTCTGTTGTCCATGGGCCGCCATTTCTCCCGTGCCGGTTCTTGCCGGAATTCAGGCTAGTCGAAGCTCGCTCCCCCGCCCCCGAGGCAGCCGTCCGCCGACCCGGAGCCGTCCGGAATGCGGCACCATGGACGAGATGTGATTCCCCTCGTCGCTGGAGGCGCCGGATGTTGGTACGTGGACTCGTCCTCGCTGGAGCGATCGTGGCGCTGCTGCCGGCGCTCCCCGCGCAGGCCGCCCCCAGAGTCGACTGCGCGAAGGTGAAGTGCCTGGCCCTCACCTTCGACGACGGCCCAGGCCCTGCCACTGGAACGCTCCTGTCGACGCTCAGGAAGAACAAGGCCAAGGCCACCTTCTTCCTCATGGGCAAGCACGTGGAGCTGCGGCCCGCGCTCGTGAAGCGCATGGCCCGCGAAGGCCACGAGATCGGCAACCACACCTGGTCCCACCCCAGCCTCCCCACGCTCTTCGACGAGGAGATCACCCAGGAGCTGAGGGCCACCCAGGATGCGATCTCCTCGCTCACCGGCAGGACGCCCCGGATGTTCCGCCCGCCGTACGGGAACACCGACGACAGGGTGCGGGAGCTGGCGGGAGACGAGGGGATGGCGCAGGTGCTGTGGACCGGCACCACGCTCGACTGGAAGCTGCGTGACCAGAAGAAGATCAGGTCGGCGGTTCTCCGGCTGGCCAAGCGCGACGGCGTCATCCTCATGCACGACGTGGTGCCGCAGACCGTCCAGGTGATGCCCTCGCTGATCAAGGAGCTGAAGAAGCGCGGCTACCACTTGGTGACGGTGTCGACCCTGCTCAAGGGGCGTAAGCTCGCCCCTGGCACGACTTACCCGTAGATCCCTGGACAATATCGCGTGTGACGGTCGAACGTTCCACGGCGAGGACATTCCTCTTCATCCAGATCGTGCTCCTCCTGTGGTGGGCCGCCTTCTACCCTGGCCTGTTCAGCCGCGACTCCGCGCTCTACCTGACCCACACCCTCGAAGGGCCGTGGGTCAGCGACCACTCGGTCCTCTACGACGCGCTGTTGTGGCTGAGTGTGAAGGCCACGGGCGAGGTCGGCGTCGTGACGTTCCTCCAGACGACCGCCATGGCCGCGGCCATCGCCTTCCTCGCCCAGGAGCTCAAGCGCCTCGGAGCGCCGCGCCTGCCGACGACGATCGCCGCCGTGCTGCTGCCCTTCGCGCCGCCGTTCGGAGCGTTCGCGGTGACGTTCTGGAAGGACGTGCCGTTCACCGCCTGCGTCATCGCCATCACCGCCGTCACCGCGCGCATCGCCAAGGACAGAGGGCCGACCAGAGCGACGCTGGTCGGCCTCGGCGCGGCCATGCTGGGCGCCGGGCTGTTCAGGGCAAACGGGTTCCTGGTGGTGGCGATCATGGTCGTGGTGCTGCTGGTCATCGGGAAGGGCGCGAGGGCGCGGCTGGCCGCGACAGGCCTGGTCGCGGCCGGCGTGCCCGTGCTGCTGACCCACCTGGTCCTTCCGCAGGTGGGCATCGTGCCGCCGTCGCGCACGTTCGTCTACCACACCGCCTACGGCGACATCGCGGTCGCGTGGAAGGAGCGCACGGACCTGTTCACCACGCAGGACGTGGCGCTGATGGCCGAGATCGCCCCCCTGGAGCGCTGGTGGAGGGGGGCCAACTGCAACACGATCAACCCGCTGATCTGGCGCGAGGACTTCGACTGGCGGCGCTCCGACGAACTGGCCCCGCAGGTGATGGCGCTGTGGCAGCGCATCCTGATGGAGGCGCCCGACCAGGTGATCAAGACGCGGCTGTGCAGAGGGGCGATCGCCTGGCGTCCGGGGGCCGACCGGTGGTCGGAGGGCGGCGAGACCTACCACTTCTCACACCGGTGGTTCACGTGGGAGTACGTCGGCCCCTACGCGATCGAACGCCACCCCGAGCTGGAGAGCTTCAACCTGAGCCCGCTGTCGGCGCCGCTCAACGACCTCGCCACCCGGTGGCTGTGGGCCTCCTACGAGCCCGACCTCGACTGGCTGGTGTGGCGGGGGCCGATCTGGTGCTACGCCTCCTACCTGGCGCTGGCGGTCGCGGCCTGGCTGCGGGGCAACCGGTGGGTGTTCGGGATCGCGGCCGCGATGATCGGCCAGCAGACGGCGGTCCTCGCCAACATCTCCGCCCAGGACTTCCGCTACATGGCCTCGCCCATCTTCATCGGCTTCCTCATGCTTCCCCTGCTCGTCCGCTTCTGGCGCGCGGGACGCGGGTAAACTGCGCGGAATGACAAGACGGCTGGCGTGGCTCGACGCCCTTCGTGGCGTGGGCGCGACGGCCGTCCTCGTCGAGCATCTCAACTACCACTTCCTCGACGGGCTGCGGCCCCGCTGGATGAACCTCGGGATCTACGGGGTCCTGGTGTTCTTCCTCGTCAGCGGCTACATCATCCCCGCCTCGCTGGAGCGCAGGGGCGAGGTGAAGGCGTTCTGGATCAGCAGGCTGTTCCGCCTCTACCCCCTCTACCTGCTGGTCATCGTGATCACACTGGCGCTGGCGCCGCTGCTGCCGTTGCGCGGCGACGCCGACTTCTTCGCCCACCTCACGATGCTCATGGAGGTCACGGGCTCGGCGGGCCTGGTCGAGCCGATGTGGACGCTCTCCTACGAGATGGTCTTCTACCTGCTGGTCACGGGCCTGTTCGTGGCGGGGGTGCACCGGCGCAGCGGACTGTTCGCGCTGGCGTTCGCGGCACTGGCGAGCCTGGTCGCCTTCACGATGCCGCGCGAGGGCCACCTGCTCGACGGCCCCTGGGCGCCCCTGGTGGTGCTGGCCGTGGTCGCGGCCGGCCTCGGCTGCGTCCTGTACGGCTCCCGCTCCCTGCGTACGGCAGGCGGGGTGGCGCTGGCCGTCCTGGCCGTCGCGCTCATCTGGATCGGCAGCAGGGAGACCTGGCAGGGCGCGATGATCCTCTCGGTGATGTTCACCGGCACCGCGATCTACCGCTGGCAGCACGGCCAGAGCTCGGGCCTGTGGCCGGTGGCGGGGGTGGCGACGCTGATCGTGGTGGTGCCGTTCCTCAAGCCGGTGACCTTCAACGGCCTCACGAACCTGGCCACGATGGGGCTGGCCGCGGCCACGTTCGCGCTCTTCTTCGCCCTGCGCGAGCGAGCCCTGCCGCGCGTGCTCGCCTGGCTCGGCCTGGTCAGCTACTCGGTCTACCTCGTGCACGTGCCGCTGCTCAAGCTGGCGCTGCTGGTGCTCGGCGACACCAGGCTGCTGCCGTGGCCCGTCCAGCTCGCCCTCGCCCTCACGCTGTTCGCGCTGATCCTCGGCGCGAGCTGGCTCACCTACCGCTTCGTCGAACTGCCCGCCCAGCGGTACGGCAGGCGGCTGGTCAGCAGGTCAGCGGGTGGCGTCGGAGAGCTCTCCCGACCGCGCGACACACGCACTGTGTCGTCGTGACCAGTCGGTGAGCATCGATCAGGGCCGTTGCGGCCGGCAGGGGACGAATCAGACAGGTCAGAATGGGCACGCATGATCCCGCCGCCGGTGCGGCGGGCGCGGTCGGCGAAGGAGGCGTGTGGTTGGCCCAGCTTGCCCATCGGCTGGAAGAGGTGGTGGGCGAGCTACGCGGCATCCCCGTCGACGCTGCTCGGCGGCGTCGGGCTCGTGCTCGCGTCGACGGCTGCCGTGTCGTGGGTGCCGATCGTCAGCGGCCTGCTGTCCGGCGCCGTGCTCCTGTCCGGGGCCGTCATCTTCGGCTGGCGCAACGTGGCGGCGGGGACGGCCTAGTAGGCGGGCGGCCGGCAGAGACGCGAAAGGGGAGAGCCGCGGAATGCGATTCCGCGGCTCTCCCCTTTCGTGACCGCTACTCCCACTCGATCGTGCCGGGCGGCTTGCTGGTCACGTCGACCACCACCCTGTTGACCTCTCGCACCTCGTTGGTGATGCGGGTCGAGATGCGCGACAGGACGTCGTAGGGCACCCGCGCCCAGTCCGCCGTCATCGCGTCCTCCGAGGTCACCGGGCGCAGCACCACCGGGTGACCGTAGGTGCGGCCGTCGCCCTGGACGCCCACCGAGCGGACGTCGGCCAGCAGCACCACGGGGCACTGCCAGATCTCGCGGTCGAGCCCCGCCCTGGACAGCTCCTCACGAGCGATGGCGTCGGCCTCGCGCAGGATGTCGAGGCGGTCCTGGGTGACGGAGCCGATGATGCGGATGCCGAGCCCCGGCCCGGGGAACGGCTGACGCCAGACCATCGCCGCCGGCAGGCCGAGCTCCTCTCCCGCCCTGCGCACCTCGTCCTTGAACAGCGTGCGCAACGGCTCGACCAGCGAGAACTGCAGGTCCTCCGGCAAGCCGCCGACGTTGTGGTGCGACTTGATGTTGGCGGTGCCCGTGCCGCCGCCCGACTCGACCACGTCGGGGTAGAGGGTGCCCTGGACGAGGAAGTCGACGGGGCCCTCGGACATGATGGCGCGCTGCTCGTCCTCGAAGACGCGGATGAACTCGCGACCGATGATCTTGCGCTTCTCCTCGGGGTCGGTGACCCCGTCGAGCGCCTTGAGGAAGCGGTCGGCGGCGTCGACGACGCGGAGCTTGACCCCCGTGACGGCGACGAAGTCGCGCTCGACCTGCTCGGCCTCGCCCTTGCGCAGCAGGCCGTGGTCGACGAAGACGCAGGTCAGCCGGTCGCCGATGGCGCGCTGGACGATCGCGGCGGCCACCGCCGAGTCGACGCCTCCCGACAGGGCGCAGATGGCGCGGCCCTCGGGGCCGATCTGCTGCTGGACGGCGGCCACGGCGTCCTCGACGATGTTGAGCATCGTCCACGAGGGACGGCAGCCCGCCGCGTCGAGGAAGTGCTTCAGCACGGCCTGGCCGTGGTCGGAGTGGAGCACCTCGGGGTGGAACTGCACGCCGTACAGGCCCTTGCCCGGGTGTTCGAAGGCGGCCACGGGCGTCTCGTCGGTGGCGGCGGTGACGGTGAAGCCCTCGGGCGCCGCGGCGACGCTGTCGCCGTGGGACATCCAGACGGTCTGCTTGGCGGGCAGACCCGAGAAGAGCACGCCCTCCATGCCGACCCGCAGCTCGGTGCCGCCGTACTCGGCGATGCCGGTGCGGGCCACCTCGCCGCCCAGAGTCTGGGCCATGGCCTGGAAGCCGTAGCAGATGCCGAAGGTCGGCACCCCGGTCTCGAACAGGCCGACAGGAACGGCGGGCGCCCCCTCGGAGTAGACGGAGGAGGGGCCGCCGGACAGGATGATCGCCTTCGGCTTCTTGGCCAGCATCTCCTCGACCGGCATCGTCGAGGGGACGATCTCGGAGTAGACGTGGCACTCGCGCACTCGCCTGGCGATGAGCTGTGCGTATTGCGCACCGAAGTCGACCACGAGCACTGTGTCGAATTCAGACACCGAGAAAACCCCCAAGCAGGTGAATGCGGTGCTCCCAGTGTATCCGGACCGCTAGGGGCGAGGCTCGCCGTCGGGCGGCTCGGGAAGCAGGCCCGCCAGCAGGGCCGTCGTCTGCTCGCGCAGGCTGTCGTCGTAGCCGGGGTGGGTGAGGACGAGGAAGTGCTCCTGCCTGATGGCCTCGACGGTGGCGTCGGCCACCTCGGCCGGCTCCATGCCCTTCTCCAGCATCCCGTCGAGCCACTCCTGGGAGGTGAGGTCGTCGCGGGTGCGGGCCACGACCAGGTCGGCCGGCCTGACGCGCTCGGAGCGGCTGATGCCGGTGCGGACCCCTCCCGGGCACAGCGCGGTGACGCGCAGCTTGGAGCCGATCTGCGCCAGGTCGAGGGCGAGGGACTGCGAGGCGGCGAGTGCGGCGTACTTGGTGACCGCGTGACCGCCGGTGTTGGCGCCCGCGAACAGCCCCGCCACGGAGACGGTGTTGACGATGTGCCCCTCGGTGCCCTGCTCGATCATGCGCGGCACGAACTCGCGGATGCCGTGCAGCACGCCCCAGAGGTTGACGCCGAGCAGCCAGGCGACGTCCTCCTCCGTGCGGGTCCAGATCCTGCCACCCTGGAAGACCCCCGCGTTGTTGCACAGCACGTGCACCGCGCCGAGTTCGCCGAAGGCCCTGTGGGCCAGATGCTGGACGGCGGGCGCGTCGGAGACGTCGGTGATCTGGGTGAGCACCTTGACCCCCGAGATCATCGCGGCCGTCTGGGACAGGCCGCGCGGATCGACGTCGGCGAGCATCAACGACATGCCCTCCGCGGCGAACCGCACCGCCAGCGCCCTGCCGATGCCACTCGCCGCGCCCGTCACCACCGCGACCCTGCCGGAGAGCTCTCGCACCCGCCCCTCCCTAGCGCTCGCTTGAATCTGACGTTAGCGTGATCCGCGTCGCGTGGAAAGGACACGAATGAGCGCGGTAATCGTTACCGGCGGCGCCTCGGGCATCGGCAGGGCGTGCGCGCTCGCGCTGGCGGAGGCCGGCCGCCCGGTGGCGATCTGGGATCTCGACGGCCCCGCGGCAGGGAAGGTCGCCGACGAGGCGGCCTCCACGGCCCTCGGGCTTCGGGTCGACGTCACCGACTCCTCCGCCTTCGACCAGGCGATCGCGGCCACCCGCGACGCGCTCGGCCCGATCGGCGGGCTCGTCCACGCGGCGGGCGTCGCCCACCCGATGGCCGTGTCCGACCTCACCGAGCAGGCGTGGGACTTCGTGCTCGACGTCAACCTGCGCGCCCAGGCGCTGCTGACCAAGGCGCTGCTCCCCCGGCTGCGCGAGGTGGAGGCGGCCGCGATCGTCGGGATCTCCTCGATCGAGGGCCTGGTGGGACAGGCGTTCATCCCCGCCTACTGCGCCTCGAAGGCGGGGCTGCTCGGCCTGACCAGGTCGATGGCGCACGAGCTCGCCCCGATCAGGGTGAACGCGGTCTGCCCCGGATACATCGACACTCCCCTGCTCGCCGGGGCGGCAGGGGGGCTCGTCGAGACGTTCAAGGGCAGGGCCCTGACCAACAGGCTCGGCAGGCCGGAGGAGGTGGCCGCAGCGGTGCGCTTCCTGATGAGCGAGGAGGCCTCCTTCATCACCGGCACCCACCTGGTGGTCGACGGCGGCGCCACCGCCGTCGACCGCTAGCCCAGCGCGCGGGAGAGCAGGCCGAGCGGCGGCGAGCCGAGGTCGAGCATCGCCTGGTGGAAGCGGCGCAGGGAGAATCCCGCTCCCCACTGCGAGCGCGCCTCCTCGCGCAGATCCTGGATGAGCAGCTTGCCCCAGGTGTAACGGCCGTAGGTGGGGTCGAAGGTGGCCCTGCGCGCCTCGGACAGCGCCGCGGGCCCCGCCAGATGGGTGTCGCTCTCGAAGCGGCGCGCGCCCTCCTCGACCGTCATCTGCCCGGTGTGCACGCCGATCGCGCAGGCCAGCCTGGTGACCCTGATCAGCGCCTCGAGCCACACGCCGATCTCGAAGCGCGGGTCGTGGGCCTCGAAGCCCTCCTCGACGCACAGCTCCTCGCCGTAGTGGGCCCAGCCCTCGACGAACGACATCGACAGCAGCAGCCGCCTGACGTCGGAGCTCACGTGACGCAGCGCGCGGCCGTGGGAGAAGTGCCCGGGAGCCACCTCGTGCACGTTGATGGCGGGCAGCGTGGTGTCGCTGAAGACCTCGAGCCACTCCTCCTGCTCTGGAGCGGGCCACGAGGAGTCCGGCGGGGTGATGTAGTACCAGGAGGGCCCCTCGGGCTCGCCGGGCGCGTTCCACGCCATCATCGCCATGGCCCAGCGCCGCGACTCGGGCGCCAGCCCGACCAGGCACTCGCCGTCGTGGTAGGGCACGAGGTCCTTCTCGCGGGTGAACGCGATGGCCTTCTCCGTGCCGAGCCTGGCCGCCTCGATGACGCCGTCGGCGTCGGGGTGGCGCTTGACCAGCTCGCGGGCCACCTCGAGCGGCGGCCTGCCCTCCTCACCCAGCTTCGCGCACGCCTGCGCCAGCAGCGAGTGGAGGCGGTCGCGCTCGGCGTCGGCGCGCTCGGCGAGCCTGCCGAGATCGACGGGCAGCCCCTCCGAGGCGCCCATCAGCCTGGCCAGCGCCTCGCCGCCGAGCGCCGCGTCGGGGTCGCCGACCGCGGCGGCCCGCTCGACGTGCGCGACCAGCCGCGCGTGGGCCTTCAGCGCGTCGTCGTCGGTGACGCCCGCGGCCAGACCCTTCACCGCGCCGAGCAGCGAGGTGGCTACGGGCGCCGCCACGGCGTCGAGCGAGCTGATCGCGTGCTCGACCGCCTCGGGCCACCGGGCCAGGTGCGCCGTCTTGGCCGCCTCGCGCTCGGGCGCGGGCGCGTAGTCGCGGTCGTAGCAGGCCAGGTCGAGGTTGGACAGGTGGAAGAGCGGGTTGCGCCTGTGCAGCTGGAGTTCGCCGAACACGACCTTCGCCGCGCCCTCGAAGACCTCCAGGTGAGCGGCGTCGTAGGGGTCGGCGGGCGCGGGGCCCTCGCCGACCCGCGCGAGAGCCGCGGCCACGCCCTCGGGCGAGAGGTCCTGGACCCTGCCGTCGTACTCGTGCCTGCCGCCGCTCTCTCTCGCGTCGGCCTGGTTGAGGTCGAGCACGGCCCGCAACCTGGCGTCGAGGTCGGTCATCGCAGCTCCTTGAATGGAGACTCCGGCGCTCAGCCGGATTCTGTAGAACACCTGAGCGATTCAATGCATTGTGCCGTAACATCGAGCCGTGCCGCAGCGCGTGAAGCGAGCGTACAAATACCGGTTCTACCCGACCCGCGACCAGCGCGAGAGCCTTGCCCGGACGTTCGGATGCGTCCGGACCGGCTCTTCCCCTCATCCGCGTCGTGCTCCGCATGCGGAGCCAGGCGGAACACCCTGCCATTGAACGTCCGGACGTGGCGGTGTGCCTGCGGCGCTCGTCACGATCGGGACGTGAACGCGGCCAAGAACATCCTCGCCGCCGGGCTGGCGGAGAGACGAAACGCCTGTGGAGCTGACGTAAGACCCGGAAGACTGTCATCTCCGGCGGGCGGTCGGCTGTGAACCGGGAACTCCTTCGGGCGACCGGAGGAATCCTCTCCCCGCAGACATCAGGGAGGGGAGGAGGTCAAGTGGAGTCCCTTTCGATGAGCTGGAGTGTCCAGACGTCTACGTCGCCGCAGGCCGTGCCGCGAACGAGCCGGTCGATCAGTGTGGCCATCCTGGCAGGCGCCGCCGACAGATCGGGCCTGACCGTGCTCAGCCTCGGCCGGGTCAGCCGGGCGAGGGGCAGGTCGTCGCAGCCGATCACCGCCACGTCGCCCGGCACGCGCAGCCCCGCGTCGTGGAGAGCGGCCAGCAGCAGCATCGCGTACTCGTCGTTGTAGGCGAACACGCCCTCGCCGCCCTTGAGGCCCGCCACGAAGGCAGCCGCCTCGGCCTCGTCGAAGGCCAGGTCGACCGCCGTGACGGGGACGCCGGCCGATCGCGCTCCACGTAGCCTGGCCAGCCCCATCTCCCTGAGGCCCTCCTCGCGGGGAACCACCGCCACGACCGGGTCGCGGCCCCGCTCCACCAGATGCCGTACGGCCAGCGCGCCCACCCCCTCGTGGTCGGTGAGCAGCGAAGGGACGTCGTCCATCGGCGCGTGTCCCATGCCGATGATCGCCTTGACCCCCGCCGCCCTGAGCACCTCGATGCCCGCTCTGGTCAGCCTGCTGGCGTCGGCCACCACGGCGGTGGGCCTGAGCTCGGCCCACGCCTTGGCCGCCGCGACGCCCTTCGTGCGGCGGGCGCCGTACTGGACCACGGTGTAGCCGCGCCCGCCCAGCTCCTTGTCGAGCTCCTCCAGCAGGCCGGTGGCCAGCGGCCCCTGCGGGATGTCCGGCACGGCGACCAGCACCACGCCGCTGCTGCCCGTGCGCAGCGTGCGCGCTCCCGCGTGCGGGACGTACCCGAGCCGTTCGGCCGCGTCGCGGACGCGTGACCTGGTCTCCTCGCTGATCCGGCTGCCCGGCCGGTCGTTGAGCACGTAGGAGACGGTGGCCTGGGAGACGCCCGCCGCTCGGGCGACGTCCATGCTCGTGGCGGGCCTGTTGCCGCTCATCACATCCAGAACATTCCTCTTGTCAGCTGCGGTCACTCGATGCTATCCAGTGCTTATACGTATAACCACCCCCCCATCAAGTCAGGAGTCGCCATGGTCCCCGCCACTGGCGTCCGCCGGGACGGCATGCCGAAGCTGCTCACCGTCCTCGGCGCGAGCAACGCCGTCATGTACGCGCTCTACATGGGCGTCGGCGGCCTGCTCGTGCAGACTCAGATCGCCGACATCGACCCCGCCAACAAGGTCGCCAACGTGGGCCTGGTCGCCGGGGTCAGCGCCGTCTTCGCGACGGTCTTCAACCCGATCGGCGGCACGCTCTCCGACCGGACCACCCGCTCACGCTGGGGCAGGCGCAACCCCTGGATCCTCGGCGGCGCGATCGCCGCGCTGGCCACGATGCTGCTGATGAGCCAGGTCTCGACCGTCCCGATGATCCTGCTCGGCTGGTCACTGGCGCAGGCCATGATGAACCTCTACCAGGCCGCGCTCACCGCGATCATCCCCGACCGCGTCCCCGAGCAGCGCAGGGGCACCGCCTCCGCCGTCCTCGGCGTCGCCACCTCCGTCGGGATCGTCTTCGGCACCCAGGTCGCCGTCTTCTTCGTCGGCGACGTCTCGCTCGGCTACCTGGTGTACGGCTCGGCGGTCGTGCTCGGCGCCCTCCTGGTGGTCTCCCTCACCCACGACCCCCGCCCCGGCGAGTACGAGGTGGCGGTCAAGCCCAAGCGGTCGATCGCCGACTTCCTGTCCGCGCTGGGGCACCGCGACTTCCTGTGGGTCTTCATCGGGCGCAGCCTGATGGTGCTCGGCTACTTCATGGTCCTGATGTTCATGCTCTTCATCTTCCAGGACCACATCGGCATCCCGAAGGACGAGGCGCCACAGGCCGTCGCCACCGCGACACTGGTCTCGACGGTCTGCGCCGTGCTGGCGACCGTGGTGTGCGGTCCGCTGTCGGACCGGCTCGACAGGCGCAAGCTCTTCGTCACCGTCGCGGGCGTCGTCACCGCCGTGTCGATGGCGCTGCCGCTGCTGTGGCCGAGCTGGACCTCGATGCTGATCTACAGCGCCATCCACGGCGCGGCCTTCGGCGCCTACGGGGCCGTGGACATCGCCATCGTGACCCTCGTCCTGCCCAGCAAGGACGACGCCGCCCGCGACATGGGCATCCTCAACATCGCGAACGTGGGGCCACAGATGATCGCCCCGTTCATCGCCTCGGCCATCATCGGGCTCGGCGGGTACGCCTCGCTCTGGCTCGTGGCCATGGTCATCTCACTCATAGGGGCGGTCGCCGTCCTGCCGGTCAAGGGAGTCAGGTAAATGCAGCTGCACACGCGCGAATGGGGCACAGGCGACCGGGTCGCGGTGCTGATCCACGGCATCATGGCCAGCTCGGAGTGCTGGTGGCGGGTCGGGCCCGCGCTCGCCGAGCGCGGCTACCGGGTGATCGCCGTCGACCTGCCAGGACACGGCGCCTCGCCCAGGGCGGAGAGCTATCCGGTGGAGCTCATGGCCTCGTCGGTGCTCGAGTCGGTGCCGTCCGCGCCCGCGCTGGCGATCGGCCACTCCCTCGGCGGCCTCACGCTGGCGGCCGCCGTCGACAGGCTCCTGCCGGAGAAGGCCGTCTACTCCGACCCCGCCTTCAGGATGCCCGTGCTGGAGGGCGGCGTGGCGGTGACCGACGGCTTCGCGGCGGCCAAGGACTGGACGGCCGAGCAGATCGCGGCCATGCACCCGGGCTTCTCCGCCGAGGAGGTGGCGGTCGAGGTGGAGATGCTCAAGGGCTGGGACCCGCAGACCGCGCTCGCCCTGGGCAAGGTGGTCGGGATCGACTTCACGCCCGCGCCCGTGGTGCCGTCTCTTGTGCAGATCGCGGACCCGAGCTTTCTCGTCGCCCCCGCCTTCGCCGAGGAGTTGCGGGAGCGGGGCTTCGAGGTCCGGATCGTGAAGGGCGCCGAGCACACCATCCACCGCCACCTGTTCGACGACTTCCTGAGCGGACTCGACGGATATATCTAGACCTATGACGATCCGCATCACCACCCTGGCCGAGCGGCCCGACCTGGCAGATTCCCTGTGGCAGATGCCCCACTCGTGGCCGGAGTTCATGCTCAACGACCCCATCGCTGGGCTCTACTTCAACCGCTCCCTCACCACCGACCTCGCCGAGTACCTGGTGGTGGCGGTGGACGAGGAGGGGGCCCTCGTGGCCAGGGCGTTCTCCATCCCCTTCGAGCGGCCCGAAGGCGAACTGCCCGACGACGGATGGGACGCGGTGGTGCGGTGGGGCGCGGACACCCGCAGGAGGGGCGCCCGCTCCACCGCGATCTCGGCGCTCGACATCACCATCAGGACCGACCTGCTGGGCGGCGGGATGTCGGGCAGGATGCTCGCCGCGATGCGGGACAACGCCGCGAGACTCGGCTTCAGCGAGCTGCTCGCGCCCGTGCGACCGAACCAGAAGCATCTGGAGCCGCGCGTCCCGATGGCGGAGTACGCCTTCAGGACGCGCGACGACGGCCTGCCGTACGACGCCTGGTTGCGGGTGCACGTGCGGGCGGGAGGGAAGATCATCAAGGTGGCGCCGAGGTCGATGGTGGTGCCGGGCACGCTGGCCGAGTGGCGGCAGTGGACCGGCCTGCCCTTCGACGTCTCAGGCCAGGTCGAGGTGCCCGGCGCCCTGGTGGCCGTCCACTGCGACGTCGCCCAGGACCACGCCGTCTACGTGGAGCCGAACGTGTGGGTCAGCCACCCACTGTGATCTGCGCGAGGATCCGCGCGGCCTCGGCGGCCGCCTCGCTCGACAGCGTGAGATCGACGGGGGCCGTGCTACGGCATTCACCGGCTCGCGGGTATTCCGCCGATCACGGTCACGATCAGCCCGCCCTTCATGCGCTCGGCCAGCCTGAGCCCCGCGACCAGAGCGGTGCCCGAGGCGTCGCCCACCGGATGCCCCGTCACCTCGGCGATCGTGCGCGCCGCCGCCCTGCTCTCCTCGTCGGGCACCGGGATCACCCTGTCGACCAGCTCGCCCCTGAAGCCCGGCTCGACCCGCGGCCTGCCGATCCCCTCGATCCGCGACGGCATCCCCGTCGCGTAGTCGGCGGCGTCGAGGGTCCAGCCGGGGAAGTACGCGGAGTTCTCGGGGTCGGCCACGGCCACCCTGGTGCGCCTGCCGAGCGTGGCCGAGGTGGCGCCGGTGTTCGCGCCGACCACCACCCAGTCGGGCTCGACCTGCGCCAGCAGTTCGTCGGCGAGATCGTGCTCGGCCGCGCGGCCGAACTGGTCGAGGAAGTGCCCCTCGATCTCGCGCGCCGCCTCGTAGATCGCCAGCGGCGGCGTGACGAACCTGCACTCCCCGCCCAGCTCCTCCACCCTGCGCGCCCGCTCCTCACTGCGCTGTCCCGGCATCACCACGACGTACGGCAGGCCGAGCCGCCTGGCGAACCACGCCTGCGCCACCGCGGCGTTGCCTCCGGTCGCCTCGACCACGGTCGTCCCCTCGGTGACCAGCCCTTCGGCGATCGCCTGGCGGAACAGCGCCCTGGCGTGCCTGTGACGCATGGTGCCCGTGGGATGGGCTGACTCGTCCTTCATCAGCACCGTGACGGGCCCGCCCGCGGGGAACTCCACCAGCGGGGTCGGCTCCTCCTGCTCCTCCAGCAGGGCCAGCGCCCATGCCTTCCAGCTCATGACAGCACCTTCAGCCTGAGCGCCCCTGGAGCCGCCTCGGGAACGGCCGGCCGCACCGGCGCGACCGGCGAGAGCGTCACGTACGGCGAGCCGGGTGCGGGCCTGGGATCGGGCTCGCCCGCGTTCGGCCAGAACGACATCGCCCGCTCGGCCAGCGCGGTGATGGTGAGCGAGGGGTTGACGCCGAGGTTGGCCGAGACCGCCGAGCCGTCCACGACGTGCAGGCCGTCGTAGCCGTACATCCGGTGGTAGGGGTCGATGACGCCGCTGTCAGGGGAGTCGCCGATGGCGCAGCCGCCGAGGAAGTGCGCGGTGGCGGGGGTGTCGAACAGGTCGAGCCACGACCCGCCGGGCACTCCGCCGATCTCCTCGGCCGCGTGCCGTACGGCCTGGTGGCCCGCGGGGATCCAGGTCGGGTTCGTCCCGCCCTCGCTGCGCAGGCCGAACAGCGATCTCCTGGTGGTGATGGCGTCGCCGTTGGCCTGCATGACCAGGGCGATGAGCGTCCGCTCCGACCAGCGGCGCAGGTTCAGCAGGCGCAGCGCGGTTAGCGGGTCGCGGGCCACCTGGCGGGCGAAGCCGCGCAGGCGCGAGCCGTCGCCGTCGACCAGCAGCGTGCGCAGCAGGCCCATGGCGTTGGAGCCGTCGCCGTAGCGGACGGGCTCGATGTGGGTCCGCGCGTCGGGGTGGATCGAGGAGGTGATCGCGACGCCGTGGTTGAGCTTGTCCCCTTCGGCGGAGAGCCGCTCGAAGCCGAGCAGCGCCTCGGAGTTGGTGCGGGTCATCGCGCCCAGCCGCGGTGAGAGGCCGGGCAGGGTGGTCGCCTTCAGCCGGTGCAGCAGGCGCTGGGTGCCGTACGTGCCCGCCGCGAAGACCACCTGCCCGGCCCTGAACGTACGGCGCCGCCACGGCGCCCCCGTGCGGTGCGCCGTGACCAGGTAGCCGTCGCCGTCGGGCCTGACCGAGACGACCGTGCACTCGGGATAGACCTTCGCCCCCGCCCGCTCGGCGAGGTGGAGGTAGTTCTTCGTCAGCATGTTCTTGGCGTTGTGGCGGCAGCCCGTCATGCACTCGCCGCACTCGACGCAGCCGTCGCGCAGCGGGCCCGCTCCGCCGAAGTACGGGTCCTCGCCGCCCTTGCCGAAGTAGACGCCGACGGGCGCGGGCCTGAAGGTGCCGGCGACGCCCATGCGCGCGGCGACCTTCTTCATGACCTCGTCCGCCCGGGTCAACGTCGGGTTCACGACCACGCCGAGCATGCGCCTGGCCTGGTCGTAGTAGGGCGCGAGCTCGGCCTTCCAGTCGGTGATGCCCGCCCACTGCGGGTCGAGGAAGAACGGCTCGAGCGGCTCGTAGAGCGTGTTGGCGTAGACGAGCGAGCCGCCGCCCACGCCCGCTCCAGCCAGAACCATGACCCTGGTGCCCTTCGGGCCGCCCAGCACGTGGATGCGCTGGATGCCCTTGAGCCCGAGCCACGGCGCCCACAGGAAGTCGCGCGCCCGCCACGACGTCTTCGGCAGCGTCGACTCGTCGAACCTGCGGCCTGCCTCCAGGACGCCGACCCTGTACCCCTTCTCCGCCAGCCGCAGGGCGGAGACGCTGCCGCCGAAGCCCGAGCCGACGACCAGGACGTCGAAGCTCACTTGAGCCGCAGCTTCTTCATCGTCTTGAGCAGCCCCGCCAGCACGTCGGCGTACTTCTCGTACGGCATGCCCATCGGCGGGTCGAAGCCCAGCCATGACGCCTGGGTGGCGATGTTCTGCACCTCGGTGAACTTGAGCAGGCCCTCGACGCCGTGCCTGCGGCCGAGGCCCGAGGCCTTCATGCCGCCCATGGGCGCGTCGTAGGAGGCGTAGGCCGCGCCGTACCCCTCGTTGATGTTGACGGTGCCCGCCTTGACGCGCGCGGCGAGCGCCCGGCCCCGCGCCGGGTCTCCCGTCCACACCGAGGCGTTGAGCCCGTAGATGGTGTCGTTGGCCAGCGCGACGACCTCCTCCTCCGTGGTGTAGGGGTAGAGGCTGACCACGGGGCCGAAGGTCTCGTTGCGGCACAGCGCCATGTCGTCGGTGACGCCGGTCAGCACGGTCGGCTCGTAGAACAGCGGGCCGAGGTCGGGACGGGCCCTGCCGCCCGCCAGTACCTTCGCGCCCTTGTCCACCGCCTCGGTGACGTGCGCGACCACGCCGTCGAGTTGGCGCTTCGAGGTCAGCGAGCCCATCTGGACCGACCAGTCGCGCCCGGCGCCGAGCTTCATCGCCTCGACCTGGCGAACCAGGCGGTCGGCGAAGGCGTCGAAGATCGACTCGTGCACGTAGAGCCGTTCGATGGAGATGCACAGCTGGCCCGCGTTGGTGAAGCAGGCGCGGATGGCGCCCTGGGCGGCCACGTCGAGGTCGGCGTCGTCCAGCACGATCATCGGGTTCTTGCCGCCGAGCTCGAGCGAGCAGCCGATGAGCCGCTTGGCCGCCTCCTCCGCGATCTTGCGTCCGGCCTTGGTGGAGCCGGTGAAGGCGACGTAGTCGGCGCCGTCCATGAGGGCGTCGCTGATGTCGGCGGGCTCGCCGAGCACGACCTGCCAGATCTCGCGCGGCATCCCGAGCTCGACCAGCAGGTCGATGGTCCACAGCGTGGACTGGGAGGTCTGGGTGTCGGGCTTGTGGACGACCGCGTTGCCCGCCAGCAGCGCGGGGACGACGTCGCTCACGCCCAGCGAGAGCGGGTAGTTCCACGGCGAGATCAGCGCGACCACGCCCTTGGGGTGGCGCAGCTCGACCACCCTCGTGGCCACGGGGAAGATGCCCTTGCGCGCCTTGGGCGCCAGCAGCCCGGCGGCGCGGCGGGCGTAGTAGAGCGCGCAGCCCGCGACGTCGAGCACCTCCTCGAAGGCGTGCCTGCGGGCCTTGCCCGTCTCGTGCTGGACGATGTCGAGGATCTCCGCGCGCCGGTCGAGGATCGCGTCGTGCAGGCGCAGGAACGGCCTGGCGCGCTCGGCGGCGGGCAGCGCGGCCCACGCCTCCTGCGCGGCGCGCGCCCGCTCGTGCGCCGCGCGCACGTCGTCGGCCGTGGAGACCGGCATCGCGGCCATGGGTTCGCCGGTGAAGGGATCGATGATCTCCTGGGTTCTCCCGCTGGAGACGACGTGGCTCAGGCTGTGCGGCATACCTCGAAGAATATTCGGTGGCTCAACCGTTATCGCGGCCCTGGAGAATTCGGTCATGGCGCCCTTCAATCCGCTCAGATCAGGAGACCCCGCACGGCTCGGCGGTTACTCGCTCGTGGGCAGGCTGGGCGAGGGCGGCCAGGGCGTCGTCTACCTCGCCACCGACCCGGCGGGCGCCCACGTGGCGATCAAGTGGCTGCGTCCAGGCGACGCCGTCAGCACCGAGCGGTTCCTTCGCGAGGTCGAGGTGGCCAGGCGGGTGGCCGCCTTCTGCACGGCGCAGGTCCTGGCGACGGGCTCCGAGCTCGACAGGCCCTACATCGTCAGCGAGTACATCGAGGGCCCCACCCTGCAGCGGGTCGTCCAGGAGCAGGGCCCGCGCTCCGGCCCCGCGCTGCACCGCCTGGCCATCGCGACCGCCACCGCTCTGGCCGCGATCCACCAGGCGGGGATCGTGCACCGCGACTTCAAGCCGGCCAACGTGATCATCGCGCCCGACGGCCCCCGAGTGATCGACTTCGGCATCGCCAGGGCGCTGAACGCCACGTCGACGATCACCTCCTCGCCCGTGGGCACGCCGTCGTTCATGGCTCCCGAGCAGTTGCTCGGGCATCAGGTGGGCCCTGCCGCCGACATGTTCACCTGGGCGTGCACGATCGCCTACGCGGCCTCGGGGCGTCCCCCTTTCGGCAGCGACACGATGCCCGCGGTGATCAACAGGGTGCTGAACGCGCCGCCCGACGTCTCGGAGCTCGACGAGCCGCTGCGCGAGGTGGTGCACGCGTGCCTGTCGAAGGATCCCTCGCTGCGTCCCACGGCCGAGCAGGCCATCATGCGGCTGCTGCGGCAGCAGCCCGGCCATCACGGAGCGCCGCAGGGGCCGTTCCATGCCCCGGAGTTCCGCTCCACGATCCACCCGCCGCCGCGGCGGAAGAGGACGGGGCTGGTGGTCGGGCTGTCCGCGGGGGCCGCCGCGCTGCTGGTCGTGGTGGCCGCCGTGGTGGTGCCGTGGGGGCGCCTGGTCGACCTCGCGGCGGACTCGCCGACGGTAAGGACCGGTGAGCGCACGCCCTCCCCCACGAAGAGCGCCCGGATCACGCCAAGCCCCACGGCCAGCCCGTCCAGGCAGCGGCTGCTCGGCACGCAGGCCACCGTCTACGAGCGACCTGGCGACCCGATCAGGCTCACCAGCTACGAGGTCTACGACAAGAAGGCCAAGGAGTGGGTGAACTACGCCAGGAAGGGGCTGACCGGAAGCTTCTCCCGCTACGAGGACAACTGGGAGACCCTGCTCTCCCCCGACGGGCGCCTGCTCGCCGAGCGCGGCAAGGACTACACCTCCGACAAGTACGACGCCATCTTCATCACCGACAGGCGGACCGGCAGGAAGACGACCGTCAAGACCGTGAAGGAGCCGCTGATCAGCAGCATCCGGGCGTGGTCGAACGACGGCTCCAAGATCCTGCTCAACATCGAGCGCTCCAAGGGCGACGAGTGGCTCTACCCTGGCTTCGCCATCGTCGACGTGGCCACGGGCAAGCTCGCCATGGCCGACGTCCCTGGCACCACGGAGAACTCCTTCGGCTGGGACGGCCGCGGCGAGGGCGTGGTCAACCAGTACGGCTCGGACCTCAGGTTCTTCGACGCCTCGGGCAGGAGGCTGCGCGACGTGCGCGACATCGGCGACCTGCCGGCCGGGACCCTGGACATCTTCTCCCCCTCGGGCGCGAGCTTCGCCACGGAGTGCCCCGACGGCGAGCTGTGCGTGTGGGACAGCCGCACGGGCGAGCGGCTGCGCATGATCTCCACCTCCTGCGACAAGCTCCTCGGCTGGTACGACGAGACCCACCTCTACTGCTGGGAGCTCGACAACGCCGCCAAGGACAGGATCGAGGTCATCGACTTCACGGGAAAGGAGATCCGCACGCTGGTCGACATCCCCGACGGCGTCGGATACAGCCCGACCTTCACGAGAACCCCGTGAACCGTTCGGAGCGGGCACGCGTGTAGGGAGCATGAAGACGTTGATCCGGACGGCACTGACCGCCGCGGCCCTCGCGACGGCGACCGCCGCCTGCTCCTCATCCGTCACCGCGCCACCGGCGGCCGCTCCGCTCGACCTGAGCGACGTGAAGCTGGTCTCCTACAACGGCTGCGACGACATGCTCTCCGGGTTGCGCGAGAACACCGCCAAGAGCGTCACGGAGTGGGGGCTCGGCGGCCCCCAGATCATGTACATGGAGCGCGCGGACACGGCGGGCAAGGCCGTCCCCGAGGCGACGCGGGACAACGCGGGCGCGGCCGAGCACTCGACGACGAACGTGCACGAGCAGGGCGTCGACGAGCCCGACCTGGTCAAGACCGACGGCAAGAGGGTCATCACGGTCAGCAACGGCAAGCTGCGCGTCATCGACGCCGCGACCAGGAAGGTCACGGGCACGCTCGAACTGGCCAAGGAGAAGTGGGTCGCGGGCGACCTCCTGGTGTCGGGCGACCGGGCGCTGGTGCTGTTCAACGGCGGCGGCATCCCCTTCGGCGCGGTCGCCAAGCGCGCCTTCGCGCCCCAGGGCGGCCCGCAGTACGCGCTCGTGGACCTCTCCGCCGAGCAGCCCAAGCTGCTCGGCACCATCGAGCCGAACGGCATGCACGTGGACGCCCGCCTGGTGGGCTCGACGGTACGGCTGGTCGTGCGCAGCCAGCCCGACATCGTCTTCCCCCAGGCCCGCGAGGACGTGTCGAGCGCCGAGCGGCTCAAGGTCAACCAGGACGTCGTCCGGCGAGCCCCCATCACCGCGTGGCTGCCGAAGTTCACGATCACCGGCGTGGCGGGCCCGTCCCGCGAGGAAACGGTGCCGTGCGAGCGGGTGAGTCACCCGGAGAACTACACGGGGACGTCGCTGCTGACCGTCCACTCGATCGACCTGACGCAGGACCTGGCGGCCTCGGCGGCCAACCCGATCAGCGTCGCGGCCGACGGCGACACCGTCTACGGCACCGGCACCAGCCTGTACGTGACCAGCAACCCCCGCTGGTGGTTCCCCGTCCCCGTCGACCCCCCGGTGATGGACACCCCCGTGGAGCCCGCGCCCTCGGCGACCGCCTCGGCCCCTCCCGCCTCCACCTCCGGCACCTCCTCGGGCTCCGGTCTGGCGCCCGCCGAGGAGCCGACCTCGTCCGACCCCTCGCCCGCCGTCCCGCCCACGGAGCCGGTGGCGCCCTCCAGCTCCCCCGTCATCCCGCCGGAGGAGACCGAGGTCCACCGCTTCGACATCAGCCGGCCCGGCGCGCCGAAGTACGTCGCCTCCGGCAAGGTGCCCGGCAGGCTGCTGAACCAGTACTCGATGTCGGAGCACGAGGGCAACCTGCGCATCGCCACCACCCTGGCCGACCAGAAGACCAGCTCGAGCGCCGTCTACGTGCTGCGCGCCGACACCCTGGCCAAGCTCGGCGAGGTCGGCGGGCTCGGCAAGGACGAGCGCATCTACTCCGTCCGCTTCATCGGCCCTGTCGGCTATGTCGTGACCTTCAGGCAGGTGGACCCCCTCTACACCCTCGACCTGCGCGACCCTGCCGCCCCCAAGGTCACGGGCGAGCTCAAGATCACCGGGTACTCGGCCTACCTCCACCCCGCCGGCGACGGCCGTCTCATCGGGCTCGGGCAGGAGGCCAGCGAGAAGGGCAGGACGCTCGGCACCCAGGTCTCGCTGTTCGACGTCAGCGACCCGGCCGCGCCCCGGAGGCTGTCGCAGCTGTTCCAGAAGGACTCGGGCTCCGAGGCCGAATGGGACCCGCACGCGTTCCTGTACTGGCCCAAGACCGGCGCCGCCGTCATCCCGGTGAGCAGCTACCGCGAGAACCAGACCGACTCGGGGGCGATGGTGCTGAAGATCTCCGACACCGAGGTCACCAAGGTCGGCACCATCACGCACCCGAAGATCAAGGAGGGCGACCACAGCTTCCAGCCCGGTATCCAGCGCTCGATGGTGATCGGCGACTCGCTGTGGACGCTCTCGCAGGCGGGCATCAAGGTCAACGACCTGAACACGCTGGACGAGCAGTCCTGGATCCCGCTCAGCTGATCATAACCAGAGGTTATGACAGCAGGTCTTGGACAGCATCGGGGCGCGCTTCCCATGATGCTGTCCATGACCTCTTCCCCCGCCGGGCTCGGCGCGATCGTCCTCGCCTCGCTACTCCTTCTCACCGGCTGCTCCAGCGCGCGGGAGAGCGCGGGAAGCGCGGCCACGCCGAGCGCCGCCGCCTCGCCGCAGGCCGTCCAGGGTGTCGGGCGGGAGGCCATGGCCTACGTCGACGCGGTCAACGGCGGCGACCTCGACGCGCTCGTGGCCTCCTTCGCCGAGGACGCGGAGATCGTGGACGTCTCGCGCAGCATCCGCGGCCGCGCGGCCATCAGGGAGTGGGCCTCGAACGAGGTCATCGGCGGCAGGCTCACCGTGCTGTCGATCGCACAGCAGCGCCAGGACGGTCAGAGGCTACTGGTGCGGTGGGCGCCGGGCGGTTCGGACGGCTGGCGCGCCCACTACGACTTCACCTGGGCGAACGGCAGGATCGTCAAGGCGGACCTGCAGTACGCGTGACCCTCAGGTCGGCAGCGCGACGGGCACGATCTCGGGGGCGCCCAGGCGGATCGCGTCGGCCTCGTGATCGGTGTCCTGCTCCTGGGACAGCCGCTCGGCCTCCACCCGCTTGGTGAAGTACTCGACCTCCCTCTTCACCTGGTCGCCGTCCCACTCCAGCGGCCCTGCCAGCAGTTCGGCGGCCTCCTGCGCCACGGCGAGCCCGCGGTGGAAGGTTTCGATGGAGATGTGCGTGCGCCTGGTCAGCACGTCGTTGAGGTGGCGCGCCCCCTCGTGGCTGGCGGCGTAGACGATCTCCGCGCGGAGGTAGTCGTCGGCCCCGTTGAGCGGGCGGGCCAGCGAGCGGTCGTGCTCGACCAGCTCGAGCACCTCCTCGATGAGCGAGCCGTAGCGCTGGAGCAGGTGCTCGATGCGGGCCACGTGCAGCCCCGAGTTGTGCGCGAGCCGGTGACGGGCGTTCCACAGCGCCTGGTAGCCCTCGGCCCCCGCCAGCGGGATCCTGTCGGTGCAGGAGCGGGGCACGCGCTGGTCCAGCCCGTGCGCCACGGCGTCGACGGCGTCCCTGGCCATCACCCTGTAGGTCGTGTACTTGCCACCGGCGATCATCACCAGGCCCGGCACGGGGTGGGCCACCACGTGCTCGCGCGACAGCTTGGAGGTCTCCTCGGACTCTCCTGACAGCAGGGGACGCAGGCCCGCGTAGACGCCCTCGACGTCGTCCCTGGTCAGCGGCACCGAGAGCACCGCGTTCACGTGGTCGAGCAGGTAGTCGATGTCTACCTTGGAGGCGGCGGGATGGGCCTTGTCGAGGGTCCACTCGGTGTCGGTGGTGCCGATGATCCAGTGCCTGCCCCACGGGATGACGAACAGCACGGACTTCTCCGTGCGCAGGATGATGCCGGTGAGCGAGTGGATGCGGTCGCGCGGCACCACCAGATGGATGCCCTTGGAGGCGCGGACGTGGATCTGCCCCCGCCCGCCGACCAGCTCCTGGATGTCGTCGGTCCACACCCCCGTGGCGTTGACGACCTGCCTGGCCCTGATCTCGACCTCGGTGGAGTTCTCCAGGTCGCGCACGCGCACCCCGGTGACCCGCTCGCCCTCGCGCAGGAAGCCGACCACCTGGGCGCGCGGCGCCACGAAGGCGCCGTAGGCCGCCGCGGTGCGGAGCATGGTCATCACGTAGCGGGCGTCGTCGACCTGCGCGTCCCAGTACTGCACGGCGCCGGTGAAGGCGGTGCGCTTCAGCGCGGGGGCCAGGCGCAGCGCCCTGCTCCTCGACAGGTGGCGGTGCCCCGGCACCCCTCTGGACATCCCCGAGGCGAAGGCGAGCGTGTCGTAGAGCGCCACCCCTGCCCCGACATAGGGACGCTCCCAGCCGAAGTGCGTCATCGGGAAGAGGAACGGCACCGGCCGTACGAGGTGGGGAGCGATCCGCTGCAGCAGCAGCGCGCGCTCCTGCAACGCCTCCCTGACGAGTTCGAAGTTGAGCTGTTCCAGGTAGCGCAGGCCGCCGTGGATCAGCTTGGACGAGCGAGAGGAGGTGCCCGAGGCGAAGTCGCGCGCCTCGACCAGCCCGACGGACAGGCCGCGGGTGACCGCGTCGAGCGCGACTCCCGCGCCGACCACGCCGCCGCCCACGACGACCACGTCCAGCTCTCGTTCCGCCATCGCGGCCAGCGCGGCCGATCTCTCGGCGGGGCCGAGCCGGGCGGATCCGATGTTCGCCGTCATGACTTCGAACGTACCCGCTTTCGGACGGCACGCCTCACGCGCGGATCACCTTCACGCCCGCCTCGCTGAGCCGGCCGACGTGCTCGTCCGGGAGCCGTTCGTCGGTCACGAGGGTGTCGATCCTGTCGATCGGGCAGATCCTGGCGAAGGCGCGCCTGCCGACCTTGGAGGAGTCGGCCACGACGACGACCTGGGCGGCCCCTGCTGATGAGCAGGTTGTTGACCGAGGCCTCACCCTCGTGGTGCGCGGAGGCGCCGAGCTCGACATCGATCGCGTCGACGCCGAGGAAGGCCACGTCGAGCGTCACCTGCTCGAGCACGCCTCCGGCCAGCGGCCCGATGAGCTCGTAGGACTGCGGCCTGGCCACCCCGCCGGTCACGACGATCTTCACGTGCTGGCGGACGGTGAGCTCGGAGGCGATGTTGAGCGCGTTGGTGACGATCGTGAACCCGGCCTCCAGCGTGGAGCGGGTGGCGAGGGAGCGCGCGAGCTCGGAGGTGGTGGTGCCGCCGTTCATGCCGATCACGGCGCCGGGAGAGACCAGCTCGGCCGCCGCGGCGGCGATGCGGTGCTTCTCGTCGGCGTGCCTCGCTGTCTTGTAGCGCAGCGGCAGGTCGTAGCTGACACTCTGCGCGACCGCGCCCCCGCGCGTGCGCATGAGCATCTGCTGCTGGGCCAGTTGATCGAAGTCGCGGCGGATCGTGGCCGTGGAGACGTCGAGCGCTTCGGCAGCGTCCTCGACCGAGAGCCGTCCCTCCTGCGCGAGCAGTTCGAGAATCGAGTTCCATCGGTCATAACGGCTCATGAAGGCAAGCGTGGCACAACCGAGGACCGCACGACCAGCACTGCACAGTCGTGCTCTGTTCTGATATAAAAAGAGCAGAAACAAACACAATCGGGAGGAATGCCTTGACCACCCACACGGAGGCCGAGATCGCGTCCCAGCCCAGCTGCTGGCAGCGCGCCGTCGAGAACATCCCGGCCGACGCCCTGCCCCAGCCGGGCGAGCGGGTCGCCGTCGTCGGCTGTGGCACCTCCTGGTTCATCGCGATGGCCTACGCCACGCTGCGCGAGCAGGCGGGGCTGGGCGAGACCGACGCCTTCGCCGCGTCGGAGGCGCCGCTGGGCCGTTCCTACGACAGGGTGCTCGCGCTGACGCGCTCGGGCACGACCACCGAGGTCCTCGACCTGCTCGGCAGGGTCGACGCCAGGACCACGGCCATCACCGCGGACCCGAACACCCCCGTCATGACGCTGGCCGACCAGGTCATCGTGCTCGACTACGCCGACGAGCGGTCGGTCGTGCAGACCCGCTTCGCCACCACCCAGCTCGCGCTGCTGCGCGCCAGCCTCGGCGAGGACCTCACCAGGGCCATCGCCGACGCCTCCGAGGCCGTCGCCGCGCCGCTGGCCGCCGAGCTGGTCGAGGCCGAGCAGTTCAGCTTCCTCGGCGCCGGCTGGTCCGTCGGCCTGGCCCAGGAGGCCGCGCTGAAGATGCGCGAAGCCTCCAGGTCGTGGACCGAGGCCTATCCCGCGATGGAGTACCGCCACGGCCCGATCAGCATCGCGGGCCCCGGCCGCGTCACCTGGATGCTCGGCACCGCGCCCGAGGGCCTGCGCCAGCAGGTCGAGGCCACCGGCGGCACGTTCTTCGAGACCTCGCTCGACCCGATGGCCGAGCTGATCCGCGCCCAGCGGGTGGCCGTCGCGCGCGCCTTCGCCCGCGGACTCGACCCCGACGAGCCGATGCACCTCACGCGATCTGTGATTCTTTCTTCATGAGCCTTACTCTCGCCGACGCCCGTATCGCGACCCCTGAGGGAGTCCACGACGGGTGGCTGACCATCGAAGACGGCCGCATCACGCATGTGGGCCACGGACCCGCCCCCCGAACGGGCCACAGCCTGGCGGGACGACTCGTCGTCCCCGGCTTCGTCGACATCCACAACCATGGCGGCGCGGGCGGGTCCTTTCCGACTGGCGAGCAGGACAAGGCGCGTGACGCTGTCGCGCTCCACGAGAGACACGGCACCACCACGATGGTCGCCAGCCTGGTGACGGGGGCGGTCGAGGACATCGCCTCGGCCACCTCCTCCCTCGCCGACCTGTGCGACGACGGGATCCTCGCGGGCATCCACTTCGAGGGCCCCTACATCTCCAAGGCGCGCTGCGGCGCCCACGACCCCACGCTGCTGCGCCGTCCCGACCCCGGGGAGTTCGGCGAGCTGGTCAAGGCGGGGCGCGGACACGTGCGCATGCTGACCATCGCCGCCGAGCTGCCGGGCGCGCTCGACACCATCCGTACGGCGGCGGCCGAAGGCGTCATCGCCGCGCTCGGTCACAGCGACGCCACCTACGAGCAGACGATCGCCGGCATCGACGCGGGCGCGCGGGTGGCCACCCACCTCTACAACGCGCTGCCCCCGCTCGGCCACCGCACGCCCGGCCCCATCGCGGCGCTGCTCGAGGACGAGCGCGTCACCATCGAGCTGATCAACGACGGCGTGCACGTCCACCCCGCCATGCTCCGCCTGGCCTACACCGTGGCAGGCCCCGAGCGCACGGTGCTGATCACCGACGCGATGGCGGCCACCGGCATGGGCGACGGCACGTACGTGCTCGGCTCGATGGAGGTGAGCGTCAAGAACGGCGTCGCCCGCCTGGTCGAGGGCGGCTCGATCGCCGGTAGCACGCTCACCATGGACGTCGCCTTCCGCCGCGCCGTCCAGAAGGTCGGCCTCTCGCTGGCCGAGGCGGTCGAGGTCTCCTCGCTCACGCCCGCCCGCGTGCTCGGGCTCGACGACACGATCGGCTCGATCGCCGTGGGCAAGGCGGCCGACCTGGTCGTCATGAACGACTCTCTCGAGGTCGCCGGCGTCATGCGGCGCGGCGCCTGGATCACGGAGCCCTGATGATCCTCACCGTCACGCTGAACGCCGCCCTCGACGTCACCTACCAGGTGCCCGACGCCGACTGGGACGGGGTGAACCGCGTCTCAGCGGTGCACAGGCGTGCCGGTGGCAAGGGCGTCAACGTCGCGCGGGTGCTCGCCGCCCTCGGCCGCGAGGTCGTGGTGGCGGGCCTCGCGGGCGGTCCCACGGGCCAGGCCATCAGGGCCGACCTCGACGCGGCGGGCCTGCCGTCCGCGCTCACCCCCATCGGCGGCGACTCCCGCACCACGCTGGTGGTCCACTCGGGCACCACGGCCCTGTTCAACGAGCCTGGCCCCGAGGTCACCCCCGCCGAGCTCGACCGCTTCCTGGCCGACTTCCTCGAGCTGGCGAAGCGCGCCGAGGTCGTCGTGGTCTCCGGCAGCCTGCCGAGAGGCGTCCCCTCCGACTTCTACGCCACCCTCGCCGACCTGTCCGAGGTCCCCACGATCGTCGACGCCGACGGCGAGCCGCTGCGTCACGCGCCGAAGGGCCGCCCCACGATCGTCAAGCCCAACAAGGACGAGCTGGCTCGCGCCTTCCCCGAGGGCGGCGCGCAGGCGCTCATCGCCCGGGGCGCGGGCTCGGTCGTGGTCTCCATGGGCGAGGACGGCCTGCACGCCATCACCCCCGAGGGGACGTTCAGGGCGCGCATGCCGTACAGGGTCGAGGGCAACCCGACCGGCGCGGGCGACGCGCTGGTGGCGGGGCTCGCGCTGGGCCTGGCCGACGGCTCGCCCTGGCCCGAACGGCTGCGCAGGGCCGCGGCGCTGGGCGCCGCCGCCGTCGCCGCGCCGGTGGCGGGCGAGTTCGACCGCGACGTGTTCGACGCCATCCACCCGCAGATCGTCATCGCTTAAGGAGCACCATGCCTCTCGTCGGCATCGCCGAGATCGTCCACCACGCGAAGGCAGGAGTCGGCGCGTTCAACGTGATCCAGCTGGAGCACGCCACCGCCATCGTCGCGGGCGCCGAGGCGGCCGGGGCGCCCGTGGTGCTCCAGATCAGCGAGAACGCCGTCCGCTACCACGGCGCCCTCGAGCCCGTCGCGCTGGCCTCGCTCGCCGTGGCCAGGCGCGCGGCCGTGCCCGTGGCCGTCCACCTCGACCACGCCACCGACAGGGCGCTGGTCGAGGAGGCCGTCTCGCTGGGCCTCGGCTCGGTGATGTTCGACGCCTCCGCGCTGCCCGACGAGGAGAACGTCGCGGCCACGGCCGAGGTCGTCGCCCACTGCCACGCGCACGGGGTCTGGGTGGAGGCCGAGCTGGGCGAGGTCGGCGGCAAGGACGGCGTGCACGCCCCGGGGGCCCGCACCAAGCCGCACGAGGCCGTCGACTACGTCGCCCGCACCGGCGTGGACGCCCTGGCGGTCGCCGTCGGCACCTCGCACGCGATGACCACCAAGGACGCCGTGCTCGACCTCGCGCTGATCGCGGAGCTGGCCGCCGCGGTGCCGGTGCCGCTGGTGCTGCACGGCTCCTCGGGCGTCTCCGACGACAACCTGCGCGACGCCGTACGGCACGGCATGAAGAAGATCAACATCGCCACGCACCTCAATAAGGCGTTCACCGGAGCGGTCCGCGAGTACCTGGCCGGCGACCCCAAGGTGGTCGACTCCCGCAAGTACCTCAAGGCCGGGCGCGACGCCGTGACCCGCGAGGTCACCCACCTGCTCGGCGTGCTGGGCTGAACCCGCAGGCGGCGGCGTACGTGTGAAGGGGCATGCGCCTGCTCGCCTTCCTGGCCGTCCTCGCCGCGTTCCTCCTGGTCCCCGCGCGTGCGGCCTGCGCCTGCAGCTGCGCGCCCTTCGAGCCCCGCACGGCGGTGGGCGACGCTACCTCGGTGTTCACGGGGACGGTCACCGGCCTGCGGCAGCTCCCCGGCTCGCCGCTCGGGCCGACGCCGCCCTTCGTGGTGACGTTCTCGGTGGACCAGGTCTACAGGGGCGAGCGGCAGGCCACGGTCGAGGTGGCGACCAACGCCGACTCGGCCTCCTGCGGCTACCGGTTCACGCGGGGGGCGCGCTACCTCGTGTTCGCCTCCGACGGGCCGATGGGCAGCGGGCTGTTCTCGACGGATCCGGGCACCGGGCTGTACTCCTCGCTCTGCTCGGGGAACGTGGCGCTCAGGCCGGGGAGCGGCCCCCTGCGCAGGGGCGACGAGGCCGCGTCGCCGGAGGGCTCGGGGCGGTCCCTCACGAAGGAGCTGCTCACCGTCCTCGGCCGCCCGGCGCCCGCTGGGTCACCCAGCGAGCCCCCCGCATCGTCTCCCACGGCGTCTCCCACGGCGTCTCCGGCCGCGTCTCCCGCGATGGCTCCGGCCGCGTCTCCGGCCGCGTCTCCGGCGGTGTCTCCGGCGGCGGCGGAGACCGGGCGGGAGGGCGGCCAGGTCTGGGGGCCGGTCATGGGCGGCGCGGCCCTGCTGGCGGGGGCCGCGGCGGTGTCGTGGCTCTCGGCGAGACTGACGGCGAGGCGTAGGCGCACCCGCTGACCTGCGCCCTGTCAGGAGTCCAGCGCTCGCAGCACCCGCTCGACCTGCCGTCCGAACGTGCCCGGCGGGTTGCGCGGGCCCTCGCCCGACAGCAGGAACAGCCACATCAACGCCTGCAGCCTGCGGCACTCGCGCACCCGTGCCGCCTCCTCGCGGTCGAGCTCGACGCAGGCCAGGACGTCCACCTCGCCGTCGACCCACGCCGACACGTGCTCGGCCAGCTCCGCCAGCTCGAAGGCCCTGTCGCTCCTGCCTGAGTCCTCGAAGTCCACGATCCGCACGCGCGTGCCGTCCCAGAGGAAGTTGGCCAGGTTGCCGTCTCCCGCGCCGAAGGCGGGTCGCGCGCCCGCGGGGCCTGGCCGCCAGCCGTCCAGCCAGCGGGCGCCCTCGCTGACCGCCAGATCGGCCCGCGAGCCCCTGGGCCGCCACCGGGCGCACCACTCACGCACCCGCGCGGCCAGCTGAACCACCTGCCATGGCCGCTCGGGCACGCCGTCGAGGACCCTGGCGGGCACCGCCTCGTGCATCGCCCCGACGGCCTCTGCCAGACCCTTCAGGTGCGCCTGTCCGAGCGTCAGGCCCCGCAACGGCGTCCCTTCCAGCCTCGACATCACCACCACGCCGGGCTCCAGGGCGATCGGCTCGGGCGCGAGGCCCGGCGCGTGTTCGGCCAGCAGGGTCAGCGCCAGCCACTCTCGCTCCGCCGCGCCCTGCGCCCCGTCGGTGAACCGCTTGGTGACCACCTCGCCCACCACCGAGACCGCATGCGTGTTCCGAAGATCCATGGCGGGGGATTCTAGGTGCCACGGCGCGAACGGCATGGAGGAGGCCGTCCTGGGACGACGGCGCATCCTCCCCTCAGACGACGAGACCCGCACCGCGTACGGCGGTGCGGGTCTCGCTGGGTTCGGGCGGGTCAGCGCTGGACGGGCGCCACGACCACCTCGACGCGCTGGAACTCCTTGATGTCGGAGTAGCCCGTGGAGGCCATGGTCCGCTTGAGCGCGCCCATGAGGTTCATCGAGCCGTCGGCCACGCTGGAGGGCCCGTGCAGGATCTGCTCCAGGGTGCCGACCGTGCCGAACTCCACGCGGCGCCCGCGCGGCAGGTCGGGGTGGTGCGCCTCCGAACCCCAGTGGAAGCCGTGGCCGGGGGCCTCGGAGGCCCTGGCCAGCGGCGAGCCCACCATCACCGCGTCGGCGCCGCAGGCGATGGCCTTGGCGATGTCGCCCGAGGTGCCCATGCCGCCGTCGGCGATCACGTGGACGTAGCGGCCGCCCGACTCGTCGAGGTAGTCGCGGCGCGCCGCCGCCACGTCGGAGATCGCCGTGGCCATCGGCACGGCGACGCCGAGCACGTTGCGCGTGGTGTGCGAGGCCCCGCCGCCGAAGCCGACCAGCACGCCCGCCGCGCCCGTGCGCATCAGGTGCAGCGCGGCCGTGTAGGTGGCGCACCCGCCGACGATCACCGGCACGTCGAGCTCGTAGATGAACTGCTTGAGGTTGAGCGGCTCGGCCTTGCTCGACACGTGCTCGGCCGAGACCGTCGTGCCGCGGATGACGAAGATGTCGACGCCCGCGTCGATGACCGTCTTGTGGAACTGCACGGTGCGCTGGGGCGACAGCCGGACCGCGGTGGTCACGCCCGCGTCGCGGATCTCCTGGATCCTGCGCCCGATCAGCTCCTCCTTGATCGGAGCCGTGTAGATCTCCTGGAGCCTGCGCGTGGCCGCCTCGATGTCGAGGGAGGCGCACTCCTCAAGCAGCGGGCTGGGGTCCTCGTAGCGCGTCCAGAGGCCCTCCAGGTCGAGCGGCGCGAGACCGCCGAGCCTGCCGATCGCGATCGCCGTGGCGGGCGAGACCACGCTGTCCATGGGCGCGACCACGACGGGCAGCTCGAACCGGTAGGCGTCGATCTGCCAGGCGATCGAGACCTCCTCCGGGTCGCGGGTGCGCCTCGACGGCACCAGGCCGATCTCGTCGAGCGCGTAGGCACGGCGGCCGGTCTTGCCGCGGCCGATCTCCACCTGAGTCATCAAAAAAATTACCTTCTGTGATAGTTCGGAGCTTCGACCGTCATCTGGATGTCGTGCGGGTGGCTTTCCTTGAGGCCGGCCGACGTGATCGGCATGAGCTGGCTGCGCTCGTGCATTTCGGGGATCGTGCGGCATCCGGCGTACCACATGCCCTGGTGGAGGCCGCCGACGAGCTGGTAGGTGACGGCGGAGACGGGGCCGCGGTAGGGGACCTGTCCCTCGATGCCCTCGGGGATGTACTTGTCCTCGGAGCTGACCTCGTCCTGACCGTAGCGGTCCTTGCTGAAGGAGGTTCCGCCGCGCTCGCGGTTGCGGACCGCGCCGAGCGAGCCCATGCCCCTGTAGGACTTGAACTGCTTGCCGTTGATGAAGATCAGGTCGCCGGGCGACTCCTCGCAGCCGGCCAGCAGCGAGCCGAGCATGACCGTGTCGGCCCCCGCCGCGATCGCCTTGACGATGTCGCCCGAGTACTGCAGGCCGCCGTCGCCGATCAGCGGGACGCCGGCGGGGCCGCAGGCCAGCGCCGCCTGGTGGATGGCGGTGATCTGCGGAGCGCCCACACCCGCGACCACGCGGGTGGTGCAGATGGAGCCGGGGCCGACCCCGACCTTGACGGCGTCGGCGCCCGCGTCGATCAGCAGCTGCGCGCCCGCGCGGGTGGCGACGTTGCCGCCGATCACGTCGATGCCGTGGCTGTTGGCCTTGACCTTGGCGATCATGTCCCCGACGCCCTTGGAGTCGCCGTGGGCGGTGTCGACGATGATGACGTCGATCCCCGCGTCGAGCAGGGCCTGCGCGCGCTGCTCCGCGTCGCCCGCGACACCGATCGCCGCGCCGACCACGAGGCGGCCGTCGGCGTCCTTGGTGGAGAGCGGGTACTGCTCGCTCTTGGTGAAGTCCTTGATGGTGATGAGGCCGCGCAGCCTGCCCTGACCGTCGACGAGCGGCAGCTTCTCGATCTTGTTGGTCTTGAGCAGCGAGAACGCCTCGTCGCGCGAGACCCCGACCGGCGCGGTGACCAGCGGCATCGCGGTCATGACCTCGCGCACCGTGCGGCTCTGGTCGCTCTCGTAGCGCATGTCGCGGTTGGTGACGATGCCGACGAGCACACCGGCGTCGTCGGTGACGGGGGCTCCGGAGATGCGGTAGGTGGCGCACAGCCGCTCGACGTCGGCGAGGGTGTCGTCGGGCGAGCAGGTCACCGGGTTGGTGACCATCCCCGCCTCGGAGCGCTTGACCAGGTCGGCCTGCTGGGCCTGCTCCTCGATGGACAGGTTGCGGTGCAGGATCCCGATGCCGCCCTGACGGGCCATCGCCACCGCCATGCGGGCCTCGGTCACGGTGTCCATCGCGGCGGAGACCAGCGGGATGGACAGGCTGATGCCACGCGAGAGCCTGGTGGTGGTGTTCGCGTCTCCCGGCGCCATGTCCGAATATGCGGGAACGAGCAACACGTCGTCGAACGTGAGCCCCGTTTCAGTGAATTTGGACATGCCGTGACCCCTCCAGCCGCCATCCCTGCTTGTACGCAGCAAGTTTAGTGGGTGCGGCCAAAAGGATCTGGGCGGGTCTGGAGGACGATGACCCCCACGGTCCGTCGTCCTCCAAGCATCGAAGTGCCGAGGAACCGGGACGGTCGGTGATCCGTCCCGGTTCCCCGGCCACCGGCAGCCTCAGGCGAGGCGCTGGGTGCCACCGAACCCCCCTCCGCGTCCAAGTGGCGGCGCTGCTCGCTGTCAGGGTGCCGACGCTGGGTTAATGCTGCGTGACGCCGTGGCACACCGCAATGTGCAAACGTGCAATTGCACGAAGTTGCACCTGTCGTGGAGGAGTCGTCGCAAGGTCGGGACAGGGCCCTGTCTCCGGGTTATCCTCGCGGCACGCCCGTGTCCCCTCTACGGAGCACAGCACATGCGCAATGACTCCAGCACCATGCCCGACCCGCTCGAGACCCTAGGGCTCGATCCGGCACAAACCGCGCTGTACACGGCGGTGCTGAGACTGCACAGGGCCACCTTGAGCGAGCTCGCCGCAGCCATGGACGGCCCCGTCGAGACCGTGGGGAGGCAACTGAACGATCTCGTGCGGCTGGGCGTCATCGACGAGCAGTCCGGTCACTACCTCGCCCGCCACCCCGCCGCCGCGCTCGGCAGGCTGATCGCCGAGCGCCTCGACCTGCTGGCCGAGGAGAGCCGCCGCATCGACTCCGCGCTCGGCTCCATCCGCCACCTGATCCGCGACTACGACGCCGGGCGCGACTACCAGAGCGGCCCCTTCACCGTCGAGCAGGTCAGCGGCGCCGACATCCTCTACGAGAGCGTCGTCGGCATCGCCGTCCAGTCCCCCACGCCCATGGAGCTCCTCACCGCCATCCCCGACGAGCGAACGATGATCGATTTCGCGAGGAAGTTCGCCGACCCGTGGGTCGACGCGCAGCGGCGCGGCCTGCTGAGGCTGCGCGCGATCATCCCCGTGGCGACGCTTCCGCTGCCCGGCGTACGCGACCAGCTCGGCCGCCTGATCGAGACCGGCGGGCAGGTGCGCACCCTCGACAGGGTGCCGAGCTGGTTCATGACCGCCGGCGCGGGCGTGGCCGGCCTGCCCGCCACCTGGGGAGGCAACCTGCCCGACCATGCCTACAACTTCTACGTCGTACGGGCGCCGATCGTGGTCGGCGTGCTGCGCTCGCTGTTCGAGGAGCTGTGGGCGAGGGCGATGCCGCTGCCGTGGGGCCGCAAGGCCGACGGCGTCGTGCAGGTGCTCAGGCTGGCCGCGCAGGGCATGTGCGACGACTCCATCGCGCGCCATCTCGGGGTGTCGGTGCGCACGGTCCGCGCCAGGTTCGCCGACGCCATGGCCGAACTCGGGGCCCAGTCGCGCTTCCACGCGGGCGTCGAGGCCGCGCGCAGAGGATGGCTCACGTAGAGCCGCCCATCAGTCATATGGTGGGAAGGTGCTGGAAGACGTGCCACCGGATCCGTTCGCGGACGACCCGAACGATCCAAGCTCGGCGTTGGGCGACCTCGACGACGCCGAGCCGCTGACCGCGGCCGAACGCGACGAGGCCATCACCGACCTCGCCGACGTCGAGGTCTTCCGCTCGCTGCTCGAGCCGCAGGGGGTGCTCGGCCTCGTCCTCGACTGTCCCGAATGCTCCGAGCAGCACTTCTTCGACTGGGAGCTGCTGCGCGGCAACCTCCGCCAGATGATCGAGAACGGCCAGCCGCAGGTGCACGAGCCCGCCTTCCACCCCGACCCGTCCGACTACGTGAGCTGGGAGTACGCCAGGGGCTACGTCGACGGCGTCATCGACACCGAGGAACGGCACTGACCGACGTCCTCGACCAGCGCCGCCAGCAGCCTGGCAGCCTGATCCCACCCGGGCGGCGGCTCACCCCGCGACAACGCGTCGAGAAGCGCGTCGCTCTCCTCCTCGGTCAAGCGATCGACTCCAGCTCGGCCATCTGCCGCAACCGGGCCAGCGCCCTGTGCTGGGCGACCCGAACCGCTCCTGGTGACATGCCGAGTACATTACCGGTCTCCTCGGCAGACAGCCCTGACACCACCCGTAGCAGCAGCAACTCGCGCTGGTTGTCGGGCAGCCTGGACAGCAGCCTGCGGGCCTGCTCGACCTCGATGTAGCGGACCACCGTCTCCTCGGGCCCGGGACCCTCGTCGGGACCGTCGGGCAGGTCCTGGGTCGGGACGGCCGAGCGCACCCAACTGCGCAGTGCGTCGGCCACCTTGTGCGAGGCGATCCCGAAGACGAACGAGGCGAACGGACGCCCCATGTCGCGGTAGCGCGGCAGTGCGGACAGAACGGCGATGCACACTTCCTGCGCCACATCATCTGCAATGTGATATTGCCCTGAAACCCTTCCAAGGCGCGCCCGGCAATAGCGCACCACCATCGGGCGGAGCTCCCCGAGCAGAGATTCGATCGCACTGCGATCCCCCTGGACGGCGAGGCTCGTCAGTTCCCGAAGGTCGGACTCATCCGATCGTGCCGGAAGTCTCGACGCTAGCCTTACCCCAATTTTGGCGTCGGCGACGCTTCCCTCGCTCACGTTAGGCATGATGCCCGCACTCATCCTGCCTGTCGTCATAGCGAACGGCTACGGATTGGTCACATTGAGGCGACGATAACGGGCCGTAATCGAGTGACGACACTAAGCCTTTCAGTGTGAGACAATATTTCACGCGATTAGCGGAAATGCACGACACTTGTCAGACTCGTGGACGCTTTACGAACGCGTTCGGTTTACCGGAATAAGGGTCACTTTCGGGCAACTCGCTCTTCTTTGCGACTCATGCGCATCACGGCTAGGCGAGAGGGAAGGGCACCCCGCGCTCCGCCTCCGGCCTGGCGCCGTGGATGCGCCGCTCCCCCTCCGTGATCGACACGTCGTTGATGCTGGCCTCGCGCCGCCTCATCAACCCCTCGGCGTCGAACTCCCACAGCTCGTTACCGTAGCTGCGCCACCACCGCCCCGAGGCGTCGCGCCACTCGTACTGGAAGCGCACCGCGATCCTGTCGTCGCCGAAGGCCCAGAGCTCCTTGCGCAGGGCGTAGTCCAGCTCCCTGGCCCACTTCCCCGCCAGGAACCTCTCGATCTCCTCCCTGCCCGTGAGGAAGACGTCGCGGTTGCGCCAGACGGAGTCGGGCGTGTAGGCCAGGGCGACCCGCGCGGGGTCGCGGGTGTTCCACGCGTCTTCGGCGGCCTGGACCTTGGCCAGCGCGTCGGTCTCCGTGAAAGGCGGAACAGGCGGACGGGACATGACAAACCTCCAGCCAAGAAGGGCACGGGCGCGCCCTGTCATGTGTCCAGGCTTCCAGCGGTGGCCATGCAGTTGCCATGTCCATCGTGACTAGAATCCCTCAGATATGGACATCGTGATCCTGGCCTACCCCGGCGTCCGGTTGATGGACGTGACCGCGCCGCTGGAGGTGTTCGGCACCGCGGCCGGGTTCGGCGCGCCGTACAGGGTGCGGCTCTGCTCGCCGGCGGGCGGGCCCGTGATCACCTCAACCGGCGTCAGTCTGCTGACCGAGCCGCCCGTGACGAGCGCCCACACGCTGGTGGTGCCGGGCTAGCCCGGCCTGCCGGCCCACGGCGTCAGCGGGGAGCTGCTGGAGGCGGTCTCAGCGGTCAGCGCGCGACGGGTGGCCTCCGTGTGCACGGGCGCGTTCGTGCTGGCGGAGGCGGGGCTCCTGGACGGCAGGCGGGCCACCACCCACTGGCGGCACGCCGCGACGCTGGCCTCCCGCTATCCCGCGATCGAGGTGGAGCCCGACGCGATCTACGTGCGGTCGGGCGAGGTGCTCACCTCGGCGGGGGTGAGCGCGGGCATCGACCTGTCGCTGGCGATGGTCGAGCAGGACATGGGCGCCGGCCTGGCCAGGGAGGTGGCCCGCGATCTGGTGGTGTTCCTGCAACGGCCCGGTGGGCAGTCGCAGTTCTCGGTGGCCTCGCGCACGCCGCGCCCCAGGCACGACCCGCTGCGCGGGCTGCTGGACCAGGTGGCCGCCGACCCCGGCGCCGACCACTCGCTGCAGGCGATGGCCGCGAGGGCGGGCGTCAGCGTCCGCCACCTGACGCGGTTGTTCCACGAGCGCGTCGGCCGCACGCCCGCCGCCTACGTGGAGTCCGTACGGCTGGAGGCGGCCCAGTCGCTCCTCGACTCGGGCGAGACGGTCACAGGTGCCGCCGCGCGTTCGGGGATGGGCAGCGACGAGTCCCTGCGCAGGGCCTTCCTCCGCCACCTGGGGGTCACCCCCTCGGCCTACCGCGCCCGGTTCAGGACCTCGCTCTCGTGACCCCGTCGTGGCGGGAGCCCGCCCGCCCCGACGGAACGAGCCGCCTTGCCACGGCAGAGCCAACCCGGGCAGCGCCAGCCGAGACGAAGCGGGCCGGGACAGAGCGACCCAGACAGAGCAGGCCCGGACACAGCAGACCCGGGCAAAGCGAAAGGGCCCGCGCGCCAAGGCGCGGGCCCTTCCACAGACCGATCTAGTGACCGTGGCCGTGACCGTGGCCGTGACCACCGGCGGCCGGGGCCTCTTCCTCGGGCTTGTCCACCACGAGCACCTCGGTCGTGAGCAGCATGCCGGCGATGGACGCGGCGTTCTGCACGGCCGAGCGGGTGACCTTGACCGGGTCGATGACGCCCTGCGCCACCAGGTCGCCGTACTCACCGGTCGCGGCGTTGAGGCCGTGACCGACGGGCAGCTCGGAGACCTTGTGGGTGACGACGTAGCCCTCGAGGCCGGCGTTCTCGGCGATCCAGCGGGCGGGCTCGGCCAGCGCGCGGCGGACGACGCCCACGCCAGTGGCCTCGTCGCCGGACAGACCGAGGTCGTCGAGGTCCTTGGAGACGTGGATCAGCGCGGAGCCACCGCCGGAGACGATGCCCTCCTCGATCGCGGCGCGGGTCGCGGAGATCGCGTCCTCGAGGCGGTGCTTCTTCTCCTTGAGCTCCACCTCGGTGGCCGCGCCGACGCGCAGCACGCAGACGCCGCCCGACAGCTTCGCCAGACGCTCCTGGAGCTTCTCGCGGTCCCAGTCGGAGTCGGACTGCTCGATGGCGAGCTTGATCTCCTTGACGCGGTCCTCGATCGCCTGCGCCTCACCGGCGCCGTCCACGATCGTGGTGGCGTCCTTGGTGACGACGACGCGGCGGGCGCTGCCGAGCACCTCGAGGCCGACCTGGTCGAGCTTGAGGCCGATCTCCTCGCTGACGACCTGGCCGTTGGTCAGGATCGCGATGTCCTGCAGCATGGCCTTGCGGCGGTCACCGAAGCCGGGCGCCTTGACGGCGACGGAGGTGAAGGTGCCGCGGATCTTGTTGGTCACCAGGACGGCCAGGGCCTCGCCCTCGACGTCCTCGGCGATGACCAGCAGCTGCTTCTTGGTCTGGGCGACCTTCTCGAGCAGCGGCAGGAAGTCGGCGATGGAGGCGATCTTGCCCTGGTGGATCAGGATGTAGGGGTCCTCGAGGACCGACTCCATCCTCTCGGGGTCGGTGACCATGTAGGCCGACAGGTAACCCTTGTCGAACTGCAGGCCCTCGGTGAACTCGAGCTCCATGCCCATGGCGTTGGACTCTTCGACGGTGATGACACCGTCCTTGCCCACCTTGTCGAACGCCTCGGCGATCAGCTCGCCGATCTTGGCGTCCTGAGCGGAGATCGTCGCGACATTGGCGATCTCCTTCTTGTCCTCGACCGGCCTCGCGGTGGCCAGCAGCTTCTCGCTGACGGCCTTGGCGGCCAGGTCGATGCCGCGCTTGAGCGACAGCGGGGAGGCGCCCGCCGCCACGTTGCGCAGGCCCTCGCGGACCATGGCCTGGGCCAGGACGGTCGCGGTGGTGGTGCCGTCACCCGCGATGTCGTTGGTCTTGGTCGCCACTTCCTTGGCGAGCTGGGCGCCGAGGTTCTCGTAAGGCGCCTCGAGCTCGACCTCACGGGCGATGGTGACACCGTCGTTGGTGATCGTCGGCGCACCGAACTTCTTGTCGATGACCACGTTGCGGCCGCGCGGGCCCAGGGTCACCTTGACTGCGTCCGCGAGGGCGTTGACGCCACGCTCGAGAGCGCGCCGTGCGTCCTCTTCGAACTCCAGGATCTTCGGCATGGGAAAAGTCCTCTCAGCGTAGAAAGCCCCGGGCACTTGCGGGCCCGGGGCTTTCTCACGGCTTACTTCTCGATGATGGCGAGAACGTCACGGGCGGAGAGCACGAGGTACTCCTCGCCGCCGTACTTGACCTCGGTGCCGCCGTACTTGCTGTAGAGGACGATGTCGCCCTCGCTGACGTCGAGCGGAATCCGCTTGTCGCCGTCCTCGTCCCAGTTGCCGGGGCCCACCGCAAGAACCTTGCCCTCCTGCGGCTTCTCCTTGGCGGTGTCCGGGATGACCAGGCCGGAAGCGGTGGTCTGCTCGGCCTCAAGCGGCTGGACCACAATGCGGTCGCCGAGCGGCTTAACGGGAACCTTAGTGGCGGTCGTCACGATCGGACCTCCCCTTCAGATTTGAATGATCTAGAAGAGGCGACCAGCTGGGCCTGCCGTCGCGGGTGTCAGACCTGCCTCGTCGCACGTTGGCACTCTCGGTATGAGAGTGCCAACACGAAACATATGCAAGCAGGCTCTGCCCGTCAACACGAACCGCCCCGCTCCGCTTAGAGCGTGATTCCGCCGCCTCCCGAATCACCCATCGGGCGACATCTCGCACCTTGCCCCTCGGCCTCGTCCCCGGGTGCCTGCACTAACGTCGTACGGCGTGGACCACGACGCCTTCCTCTCCCTTCTGACGCCTCGCGGGCAGCGAGCACTCGCCGAAGCCGTCGAACTGATGGGCGCCGATCCCGTCGTGGCCGCCACCAGGATGCGCAGGACCCACGACGCCGACCTCACCTCGGCCGCCCTCACCCAGGCCACCCTCCGCCAACGGGCCGTGGCGAAGTTCGGCGACGACGCGGCGTCGATGTACTTCACCCCTCACGGCGTCGAGCAGGCCACCCGCCGCGAGGTCGCCGAGCACCGCGCCGCCCGCTTCCGTCCAGGGCAGCGCGTCGTCGACGTGTGCTGCGGCATCGGCGGCGACCTGATCGCGCTGGCCAGAGCCGGCTGCGAGGTCGACGCCGTCGACACCGACCCGCTGACCGTGGCCGTCGCCCGCGCCAACATCGACGCGCTCGGACTGTCGGAGCTGGCCACGGTCCGTACGGCCGACGCCGCGACCGTGGACCCCTCCGGCTACGACGTGCTGTTCGCCGACCCCGCCCGCCGTACGGCCAGGGGCAGGACCTTCGACCCCCACGCCTACTCGCCGCCGTGGCCCGTGGTCCTCGACCTGCTCGGCAGGGCGCCCGCCGCCTGCCTGAAGGTGGCGCCCGGCATCCCTTACGAGTTCGTCCCCGAGGGGGCGGAGGCGGAGTGGGTCTCGCACAGGGGCGAGGTCAAGGAGGCCGTCCTCTGGACCGGCCGCCTCTCGGGCGGCGCGGGCGTCAGGAGGGCGACGCTGCTGCCCGGAGGGAGCACGCTCACCGCCACCGGCGCCGAGGCCGAGGTCGGTCCGATGGGGCGCTTCGTCTACGAGCCGGACGGCGCGGCCATCCGCGCGCACCTGGTGGCCGAGGTGGCAGGAAGGGTCGGCGGCCGCCTCGCCGACCCGATGATCGCCTACATCACCGGCGACGATCCGGTCGACACCGAATGGGCTTCCAGGTACGAGGTGCACGAAGCCATGCCGTTTTCCGTCAAACGCCTGCGAGCCGCCCTCCGCGCACGCCAGGTCGGAAATGCGACTATCAAGAAACGCGCGTCGGCGGTCGACATCGAGCGTTTGCGGCGCGACCTGCGCCTTTCCGGCGACAAATCCGCGGTCGTCATTCTGACCAGGATTATGGACCGCCCTTCGGCGCTCATCTGTACCCCCTCTCGACCTGCGTAAATGACAAATCGGGGCGATACATTGATAATCGCGATCTTTTAAAGTCAGCCCCGAAGGATCTTGATCCAGCTACTAGGGTGGCCGGGCGGGAGTTCTCCCCTAACGAATCTGAAAACCACACCGCTGCGCGGCATACCGTCGGCGAGTGAAGGAGCTTTCGGTGGATCACTCCAACCACACCACCCTTCTCCAGGCAGGCAGCCAGACCGCCATCTCCGACAGGATGCGCGAGCTGCTAGCGCGCGCCGCCCAGGACCACGTCTACGAACAGCGCACCCAGGGCGCCGTGCTCGACGAGATCCGGCAGCGGCTTGAGGGCATGGAGTGGCTGCTGCGCGAGGTGCGCGAGCGGGAGCTCGGCGGCCTCAGCGGCGCGCTCGAGACCGTGAGCGGCCGCCTGGACGACATCACGACCAGGCCGCCGTCATGGGCCGAGGGGCTGGCCCAGCACGTCGAGGCGGTGCGCGACCACGTCGACGCCGTCGGCGAGCAGGTCGGCAACGTCGACGCGCGCGTCGAGTCGGTCAGCGAGCGGGTCAAGCCGGTGATCGAGCTGCCGAGCCTGTGGGCCGACGTCGGCGCCGTGAGTGAGAGCCTTGACGAGGCGCTCAGCCGCCTTCAGTCGGTCGTCGACAGCAGCGAGGGCATCTCCCAGCGCCTGGGCGACTTCGCGGGCAGGCTCGGCCAGCTCAACGCCAGCATGGAGGCCGCAGCCAACCGCTTCACCAGGCTCGACAAGTCGATGGCCGACCTCACCACGCGCACCGAGCGCATCGAGGCAGGGCTGAGCGCCCTGCCCGGTGCCGTCGAGGCCAAGTTCAAGACGGTCGACGAGGCCATGACCGCCTCCACCGAGCTGCTGTCGGCCTCGATCGAGGAGGTCGGCGCCAAGGTCGACGACGCCGAGAGCCGCCTGGCGGGCAGGCTCGACGGCCTCGACGGCAGGGCCGACAGGGTCGAAGGCCGCCTCGTCGCCGTCGAGACCAGGCTCACCAGCGTCGACGGCCGCATCGAGACGGCCGACGGGTGCCTGGCCGACATCGACACCCGTCTCGACGGCGTCGACGGCCGCCTCGGCGGGCTCGACTCCCGCCTGGCAGGCGTCGACCAGCGGCTCGGCGCCGTCGACGGCCACCTCGGCCGGCACGACGACCGCTTCGACGGGCTCGACGGGCGCATCGACGGCCGCTTCACCGCGCTCGACGAGCGCATGGCCGGCACGGGCAACCAGCTCGGCGAGACCGCCACCAGGGTCGAGGGCCGCTTCAACGACCTGGGCATCCACCTCGACACGATCGACGAGCGCCTGTCGGAGGTCGAGGAGCGCGTCGTCACCCGTTTCGACGGCCTCGACGCCACGCTCACCGGCATGTCCACCACCGCTGACAAGGCCAGCGAGCACCTCGAGGCCATCGACGACCGAGTGGAGGCCGTCAACCAGCGCGTCGGCCAGCTGCCCGTCACGCTGAGCATCAGCGAGCGCGTCGGAGAGCTGCTCGACACCCAGACGATCGAGCACGTCAAGCGCCTCGACGCCATCGACGAGCGGCTGACCGCCGCGGCGGCCGCGCTCACCGACGCCGTCACGGCCCGGCCCGACCGCGCCGAGCTGGCCGAGAGCGTCACCGGCATCGTCGAGCCCGCCACCACCGACCTCACCAAGCGCCTCGGCGCGCTGGAGGAGACCATGCTCGCCCTGGCCGAGGCGCTCCTGCGCCCGAGCCGCAACACGAAGGACTAGCGGCGACGCCCGGCGGGGTCACTACGCCGACCCCACCGAGCGTCCTGCGCCGGCCAGGGAGCCGCGCACGTCGAGCACGCGCTCCTCCACGTGATCGAGGGCCAGCCGTACCGCCCCGAGGGCCACGCCCTCGTCGTCCAGCGTCGACATCCTGACCTCGGGGGTCCGCAGGCACCATCTGTCGAGCTCCCTGCGCAACGGCTCGACCAGCACGTCGGCCGAGCGCGGCCAGGTCGAGCCCCCGTCCACTCGGGCAGCGCGTCGGTGAACATGACCCGTCCCGCGCCGTCGACCAGGCCGGTGGTGGCCACGCCCGCGGCCCACACCTCGGGCGCGCCCTGGAGGCAGGCCGTGATCGCCTCTCACGGCGGCCAGGCGCTCGGTCCTGCCCATCTCCGGCGTGACGGAGACCCTGACCCGGCGCTGCACGCTCCCGTCGAGGTCGGCGAGGATCGCGAGCACCTTGTGACCACCAATGTCGACACCCACGACCCTGCCCCGCGTCGGCCCTGAACCTGTAGCCGCGCGCCGGTCTGCCGACGCCCCCCGCGACGGGCGCGGCCTCGGCCACCCATCCCTTGCCCATCAGCTCCCGTACGACGTCCTCGGCGGACGCCCTCGACAGGCTGGTCCGCCCTGCCACGTCGGTGAGCGTGAGCGGCTGCTCACCGCGCGGCACGCCGATCACGACGAGAGCGTTGTGCCGGCGCAGGCGCAGCAGATCCATCTTGCCTCCGCCTCCTCGCAGAACAATGATGGGTTCCGTGATCATCAGTCCAGGGGAAGGTCACATGGCTGGAGTGACGCTCGCCGTCGTCGGCGCGGGCCTGCGAGGGCTCACCTACGCCCGCAGGGCGCACGCCACGGGCGCGGGGCGCGTGGTGACGGTGGCCGAGCCGGATCCACAGCGCAGGGCCGCCTTCGCGGCGGAGTTCGGGATCTCTCCCGACCTCGTCCACGCCGACTGGAAGGACCTGGCGGCCGCGGGGAGGCTCGCCGACGCGGCCTTCATCACGACCCAGGACCAGCTGCACGCCGAGCCCGCCGTGGCGCTGGCGGACCAGGGTTATCATGTTCTCCTGGAGAAGCCGATGGCGACCAGCGAGCGCGAGTCCGTCATGATCGCCGACGCCGCCGCCCGCAACGGGATCATGCTGGCCGTCTGCCACGTCCTGCGCTATACGCCCTATACGCAGGCGCTGAAGGGCCTCCTCGACGAGGGGCGCATCGGGCGGCTGGTCAACGTCCAGCACCTCGAGCCCGTCGGCTGGTGGCACCAGGCCCACTCCTTCGTGCGCGGCAACTGGCGGCGCGAGGACACCTCGGCGCCGATGCTGCTGGCCAAGTCGTGCCACGACATCGACTGGCTGATCTATCTCTTCGGCGCAGGCCCCTCCAGGGTCGCCTCCTTCGGCGGCCTCAGCCATTTCAGGGCCGAGGAGAGGCCCGAGCACGCGGCGGACCGCTGCCTCGACTGCCCGCTCGAGCCCAGCTGCCCGTACTCGGCTCCCCGCCTCTATCTCGGCTGCCTGGGTGATCCCGCTCGGGAGTTCTGGCCGCTGTCGGCGGTCACTGCGGGCCGTACCGAAGAGGAGGTCCTGGAGGCGCTGCGCACCGGGCCCTACGGACGCTGCGTCTACGCCACCGACAACGACGTCGTCGACCACCAGGAGGTCACGATGGAGTTCGCGGACGGCGCGACCTGCTCGTTCACGATGAGCGCGTTCACCCCCATGGACCACCGCAGGACCCGCCTGTTCGGCACGCACGGGCACATCGAGGGAGACGGCCGCGTCCTGCGTGTGGTCGACTTCAGAGACGGCAGCGAGGAACTCGTCGACACGCACGTGGCCGCCGGCCCCTCGGCGGCCGAGGGGCACGGCGGCGGCGACGCGGGTCTCACCGACGCCTTCCTCGCCGCCGTCTCCACCGGCGACCCGAGCCTGCTGCGCTCCGACGCCGCGGCGAGCCTGGCCACGCATCGCGTCGTCTGGGCCGCTGAGCGTGCCCGCCTGTCAGGCACGGTGGTCACCCTCTAGAGCGCCACCGCCCCGGACAGGAGCCCCGCGTCAGCGGGTCACGCCGATCGTCGCGCCGGGCACGAGCGCGTGACGGTAGCGCTCACCTTCCCCCTGGACGTGCAGCCGAGCGTCACGCACATCAACACCACGTTAAGCACCCCCGATGGCGCTGGGCAACGCCATGCCTCTCCTGTGACATTGACCCTGATGTCGCCGCCCCTGATCATCGACGATGTGCCCACGCGCCCAGCCGTCGCCGCGGCCTCGCTGATCGCCCTCATGCTCCTCAGCGCCTGCGGCGACCAGCCCTCTGTCGAGCGGGTCGCGCTCGACTTGACCGTTTCCTCGCCTGCGGATCTCCCGGCGCCGCAGCCCATGACGACACATCCCGCGCTGGCCCCGACGGGCCCGCCCCGCTTCGTCGTGACGGCTCGGGTGCCGATCACCTACTTCCCAGAGAACTCCAAGACTGCGATCCAGACCCCGGTGCCGCCCGTCGTCCACGACGCCACGACCGGGGCCTTCATCGCCGACATCCGGCTGCCGCAGGGCGTGCGCGGTTCGTGGCAGCTCGTGGCGGCCGCGCCCGACAACCGCACCTTCCTGCTCTCGGGATGGACCGGCCCGTACTCCGCTCTCCGGTTCTTCCGCGTCCATCTGTCCGAGGACGGACGGCCCGGGCAGCCCGAGCTCGTGCCCGGCTTCGAGGGCGAGGGGAACAACCCCGGCACCGCCCTCGCCCTGAGCCCCGACGGCACCCGGCTCGCCTATGCCACGCCCGTCCTGGGAGGAGGAGCGAAGGTGACGGTGGCCGAGCTCGCCACCGGAGCGCGCCGCGACTGGGCCACGCGCGCCTTCTCCATGGTGCCCGGGCTGGCCTGGGCACCTGACGGGCAGCGTCTGGCGCTCGTGGGGAGTGGCTGGGGGCTGGGCGTCCTCGACCCTGCCGTGCCAGGCTCCGACCTGCTCGCCGCCGCACGCCCGGTCAAGCCGGGCAAGGGCCTGTGGCTGCCCCAGTCCGTGGCCTACACCCCTGACGGCGCCGCCCTGGTGTACTCGGTCGGTCACACCGTCGAACGCCTCGCCCTCCGCGAAGGGGCCGCCCCGGAGGTCCTGGCGAGGGTCGCGCTGCCTCCCGACGCGTCGCTGAGCCTCCGGTTCAGTCTCGACGGCACCGGGAGGTACCTGCTCCACACCCACGGCAGGCGCTTCTACCGGGTGGACCTCCAGGACGGGTCGACGACGTCACTGCCCATCGAGGTCGGCGCCCACCCGGGTGAGGACCTGTCGCCCAACGCCGTCTGGTGAGCCGCCTCAGACGTGCACCGTGGTGATGGGCAGCGAGGAGTCGGCGGGGATCTCCAGTGACGAGGGGGCCACGCCCGCCGCGACCAGGTCGGAGCCGAGCGTCGCCACCATCGCGCCGTTGTCGGTGCACAGCCCCGGGCGCGGCACGCGCAGCCGTACCCCCGCCTTGTCACAGCGCTCCTGCGCCAGCGCCCGCAGCCGCGAGTTTGCCGCCACGCCTCCGCCGATGAGCAGGTCGTGCACGTCGTATCGCTTGCACGCCTGCAGCGCCTTGCGGGTCAGGACGTCCACGACGGCCTCCTGGAAGGAGGCGGCGACGTCGGGGACGTGGATCGACTCGCCCGACGCCTCCCGCGCCTCCACCCAGCGCGCCACGGCCGTCTTGAGCCCGGAGAAGGAGAAGTCGAAGGTGCCGTCGTCGATCTTGCCGCGCGGGAAGGCGATCGCCGTGCCGTTGCCGGAGACGGCGGCTTTGTCGATGTACGGGCCGCCGGGGAAGGGCAGCCCGAGGACCCTGGCCACCTTGTCGAAGGCCTCGCCCGCCGCGTCGTCGACCGTGGAGCCGAGCGAGATGACCTCCTCGGCCACGTCGGGCACCAGCAGCAGCGAGGAGTGACCGCCCGAGACCAGCAGCGCGATGCAGGGCCGGGGCAGCGGGCCGTGTTCGAGCTGGTCGACGGCGACGTGCGCGGCCAGGTGGTTGACGCCGTAGAGCGGCACCCCGAGCCCGAGCGAGTAGGCCTTCGCCGCGGCGACGCCCACCAGCAGCGCGCCCGCCAGGCCTGGGCCCGCGGTGACGGCGATCGCGTCGATGTCGGAGAACTTCACCCCCGCGCCGGCCAGCGCGGCCTCGATGGTCGGCGTCATCGCCTCGAGGTGCGCCCTCGAGGCCACCTCGGGGACCACGCCGCCGAACCTGGCGTGCTCTTCCATGCTGGAGGCGATGGTGTTGGCCAGCAGCGTGTGGCCTCTGACGATGCCGATGCCGGTCTCGTCGCAGGACGTCTCGATGCCAAGGACCAGGGGTTCGTCAGCCATCCAGCTTCCTCTTCATCATGATCGCGTCGGTGCCGTCGTCGTAGTAGCGGCGGCGCACCCCGATCTCCTCGAATCCGAACCGTTCGTAGACCGACCTGGCCCGCGGGTTGTCGGAGCGGACCTCGAGGAAGATCTCCACGGCTCCCCTCCTTCGCGCCTCCGCCAGCAGTTCGGTGAGCAACGCGCTGCCGGTGCCCTTGCTCTGGCGATCGGCCAGCACCGCGATCGTCTGCACGTCGGCCTGGTCGGCGGCCACGGCCAGCCCCGCGTAGCCGATGATCTGCTCGTCCTCGACCGCGACGACGTAGTGCCTGGTGCGCGGCTGGTCGGCCAGCTCTCCGCGGAGCATGCCCTCGCTCCACGCGTCGAGGGGGAAGGTCGCCCGTTCGATCGCCATGACCGCGGGCAGGTCGGCCTCGGTCATCTGCCTGAGCTTCACGCCGTCACCTTTTTCGGTGGCTTGGGCACCACCGCGTCGGGCCTGCGCAGGTAGATCGGCCTGGGCTCGTCCAGCGCGACGCCCGCCGCCAGCCGCTCGGCGGCCAACGCGGCCATGAACCCGCCATAGGGGTACGGCGGCGCGTCCGTCCGGCCGAGGAAGTCGGGGTAGAGCCCCGCCCCCGCCCCGACGACCGGCAGCCCCTCCACGGGCACGTCGGCGGGCCTGTCGACGAACGGCCCGGCCAGCCTGTTGCGCAGGTCGGCGTAGCGGGCCCAGAAGACCTCCTTGCGCCTGGCGTCGGTGGCCACGAGGAACTCCTGCGTGAGCCCGCTGCCGTAGGCAACGGCGTCGAGACTGCAGATGCCGTACGCGGGCACGCCCACGGCGGTCGACAGCGCCTGCGCGGTCATCAGGCCGACCCGCAGCCCCGTGTAGGGACCGGGGCCTGAGCCGGCCACGATCGCGGTGACGTCGCGCAGCGCGGCGCCCGCCTCGCTCAGGACCTTCTCGATGGTGGGAACGAGCAGCTCACCGTGACGGCGGGCGTCGAGCACCGTGGACTCTGCGAGCACCGAGGCGCCGTCGTGCAGCGCGGCGGTGACGGCGGGGGTTGCGGTATCAAAGGCCAGGACCAGCACGAATATCTAGCCTAGTGCGTCGCGGCAGGTGCTGCCCGACTACGACCAACCTGTTCGGTGGCGCAGCCACTCCAGCGCCACCACGCCCTGCGCCCGCTGGAAGGCCCTGACCGTGGGCAGTCCCGGCGGGTCGGGCTGACGGCCGTTCCAGACGAAGAAGCCGGTCAGCCCGGCGAGCACGGCGGTCACGGCGGGGTCGGGAGAGTCGAAGAGGTCCTGCGGCGGCGGCCCTCCCTGCATGCGCACCGAGGGCAGCATGGCCAGGATGTCGATCCACGGGGCTCCGACGCACGCCCACGGCCAGTCCACGACGTACACCTGGTCCTCGGTGAGCAGGAGGTTGTCGGCCCTGAGGTCGGCGTGCACGAGCGTGTCGCCCTCGGCCGCCTCCGCCCAGCCCGACTCCAGCTCGGCCAGCGCGTCCAGGTGACGCAGCGCCCACGGGTCGAGGCCGGTCGTGTCCTCCTCCAGCAGCCGCCGCCATCCGGTGAAGGTGTCCTTGTACCTCTCGGCGAACGTCGGCGCCTCGACGGGCGAGGGGGTGAGCCTGGCCGACAGCTTGCCGACCGCGTCGAGGACGCGTCGCAGCTCCTCGTCGCGCCACGGCATCGCGGGCGGACGCCCCTCGATGTCCTCGAAGACCAGCGCCACCCAGTCGCCGGTGTCGAAGGAGGTGAGCAGCCTCGGCGCGGGCACGTCGGCGGGCAGGCTCGCGGCGATCGCGGCCTCCCACCGGTAGACCCTGATGGAGTCGGGGTTAGGCGAGCTGCCGCACGCCTTCACGAAGGCGCGTCTGCCGTGCTCGGTGCGCAGCCGGACGGCCGCCGCGGGAGAGAAGCCGCCCGTCTGGGTGACCGCCTCCACCACGCGACCGCCGAGGAAGCCGGCGATCCGGAGGCGCAGGGCCTCAGGCACGTCCTGCCAGGGGAGGCGTACCCCGGCGGCGGGCGGATTGATCTCGTCGTCCATCCGCCCATCATCGCGACTCTCAGGCCAGCTTGACAGGCGACGCGTAGACGATGACGTTGTCCTGGTACTCGTGCCTGGCGTAGTCGAAGATCCCTCCGCAGGTCACGAGCCGCAGCCCCGACTCGGTGTAGACCCGCTGGGCGGGGAAGCGCTCCTTGTTGACCTGCTCCACCGACTCGACCCGGTACTCGGCCACCTTGCCGTCGCTGCGCGTCACCTTGACGACCTGTCCCCTGCGCAGCTGCCTCAGCTTGTAGAAGACCGCGGGCTCCGTCTTGGTGTCGACGTGACCGATGATCACCGAGGCGCCCTTGTCCCCCGGCACCGCGCTGTGCTTGAACCACCCGGCCAGCTTGGGCTTCTCGTACGGCGGGAGCTCCACCTCCCCGTTCTTGGTCAGCCCGAGCTTCATCAGCGGCGCGTCGAGGTCGATGGCGGGGATGTCGATGCTCTCCGGCACGACGGAGGCCGGTGTGGCCTCCTCCCGCACCTGCAGCGTCCTGCCGAAGGCGACCAGCACGAGACCTGTGGCGGCCCCCGCGAGGACCACCCGTGACATCCGAGCCATGTCTAGCTACGGCGGCGCCGGAGCGCCAGGCCGATCCCCCCGGCCAGGGCCAGGCCCAGCAGCACCCCCGCGGGGCCGAACGGAACGCCCGACTCGTCCTCGGCGCCCTTGGCGAACGTGCCACCGCCGCCGGCTCCCGGCGCCTTGGTGGGCACGACGGTCCTGGTCGAGGTGGGCGTGGCCGTGGGCCCAGCGGCGACGACGCGCAGGGTGGCCCTGCCGGTGTCGTTGGTGCCGTCGCACTTGACGCTCACCGCGTAGTTGCCGCGCTTCATGGTGCTGGAGACCTGGGCGTCACCGCGCACCCATGGAACGGGGGCCGGCGTGGCGGTCGTGGTGGGGGTGGCGGTCGGGGTGGGCGGCGGCACGGGGTCCAGCGTGACCGCCGCGAGGAAGGCCTTGGAGGTGGCGGTGCCGCTGTGCTCGGGGCCACCGGTCGGCACGGGGCAGTTGGCCAGGATCCACACCGTGGAGTTGTCGCCGGCCGTCACCCTGTCGGGGTTGAGCCTGACATCGATGTTCTGCCTGGTCGTCGTCGTAGCGGTCGCCGTCGCCGTCGCGGTGGCCGTCGCCGTGCCCGTCGCCGTCGCCGTCGTCGTCGTGGTCGCTGTGCCGGACGGCGTGCCGGTCTGCGCCTGCGCCGAGCACCCCGCCACTCCTAACAAGAGGAAGGCCCCCGCGTACGCGACTCGCCTGACCGTGAGCACCGCCGCACCCCACTTCGCCGATATCCATCAGCATCCACCCGAATTGGATGCTGCACCCCACCTGATACCCAGAAAATCTGGGTGAACCCATGACCAAATGATCTCAGTCTTGTGCTGGGGTTGCCGGAGTTTTGGCGTTAGACGGGATCAGACGGCGTGTCGGCCCAGCGAGGACCCACTCCGCGCAGGGTGACCGAGCGCGCCTCGTCGTCGTCGCCGCCCGACCGGGTGATGTGAATCTCGAGTCTTTCGTCCGACAGGCCCTCCACCAGACCCTCGCCCCACTCGACGACGGTCACCGACTCCTCCAGCGAGGCGTCGAGGTCGAGATCGTCGACCTCGAGGTCGCCGCCGAGTCGGTAGGCGTCGACGTGCACCAGCGGAGGCCCGTCGACCAGCGACGGGTGGACGCGGGCGATGACGAAGGTGGGCGAGGTGATGGGGCCCCGCACCTTGAGCCCCTCGGCGATGCCTTGGACCAGCGTGGTCTTCCCCGCGCCCAGCGGGCCCGACAGGATGACCAGGTCGCCGCCCCTGAGCCGGGCGGCCAGCCGTACGCCCAGCGCGCGCATGTCCTCGGTCGTGGCGGCGGCAGTCACAGTTCCACCCTCTTCACCAGGTCGCGCAGGGCCTCGTTGACCACGCCTGGACGTTCGAGCTGGATGAGGTGCGAGGTCTCGGGCACCTCGGTGAGTTGAGCCTTCGGCAGCGCCGCCGCGATCGCCCTGCTGTGCTCAGGCGGCGTCAGCCAGTCTTTCTCCCCGACCATGATCGCGGTCGGCACCCCGTCGAGGACCCCGAGCGCGGACAGCTTGTCGTGGTTCATCAGCGCGGGGTAGAAGTCGGCGATCACCTCGGTCGGCGTGGAGCGGATCATGGACTCCACGAAGTCGACCACGGTCGGGCTGACGTTCTTGGAGTCGCCGAAGCCGAAGTGGCGCAGCACCAGGAAGGCCACGTCGTTGCCCACGTGGCGGGTCTTGTCGACCAGGGAGCCGCCCCTGCCGAGCACGGAGACCGTGGCGGGGGCCACCTTGTGCAGCCCCTTGGCCACCAGCGCGGGCAGGCCGAGGGTGATCTCGGCGAGCTTGCCCGCGCTGGTCGCGATGAGCGCGACGCCGCGGATCCTGTCGCCGAACAGCTCGGGATGGCTGTCGGCCAGCGCCATGATCGTCATGCCGCCCATCGAGTGGCCGACCAGCACGCACGGACCCTGCACGAAGGTCTCCAGCACCTCGTAGAGGTCCTCGCCCAGCCGTTCTATCGAGCTGTCCTGCTCGCCTCCGCGCTGCGAGAGGCCGTGGGAGCGCTGGTCCCACAGCAGGATGCGGTAGTCCTCGCGCAGGTCGCGCCGCTGGTAGTGCCAGGAGTCGAGGGTGTGCGTGTAGCCGTGGCAGAAGACGATCGTGACGGGGGCGTCTTCGGGGCCGTCGATCTCGATGTGCAGCGCCACCTCGTCGGAGGTGATCAGCGTGCGCTCCCTGCCCCTCAGCTCGCCGAAGGGCTCGTCGGCCTCGGGGTCGGGCCGCAGCCTGATGCGGCCGACCGCGTAGCGCTTGGCCAGCGCGGCCGCCGCGACACCCGCCGAGGCGGCGCCGACGATCGCGCTCGCGATGCCGACCTTCCGCCGTGTCGTGGTCGTCATGCCTCCACCCCCTGGTACACCCTCGGCACACGCGCGCCGAGCCTCGTCACGATCTCATGCGTGATGGTGCCGAGGATGTCGGCCCATTCCTGACAGGTCGGTTCGCCGTCCGTTCCAGGGCCGAACAGGACGACCTCGTCGCCGTCGGCCAGGGGGGCGCCACCCACGTCGATCATGAACTGGTCCATGCAGATCCTGCCGACGACGGGTCGGCGCGTGCCTCCGGCCATGACCTCGACCCGCCCAGTGGCGCTCCTGAGGATGCCGTCGGCGTAGCCGAGAGGGACCAGGCCGAGCGTGGTCTCCTCCGTCGTGGTGTAGAGGTGGCCGTAGGAGACCCCCACTCCCTCGGGCACCCGCTTGGCCAGCGCGACCCTGGCGGCCAGCGTCATCGCGGGGCGCAGGCCGAAGTCGCCCTGCTCGGGGATGGGGCTCAGGCCGTACATGGCGATGCCTGGCCGTACGAGGTCGTAGTGGGTGCGCGGCAGAGTCAGGATCGCCGCGGAGTTGGCGAGGTGCCTGATCACCTGGGAGCCCGCGACTCCCGCCTGCTCGGCCAGCTTCAGCGCGCTCTCGTAGGCGTCGATCTGCAGGTCGATGGAGGTGTGCCCGGGCAGGTCCGCGCAGGCGAGATGGGACCACAGGCCGACGACCTCGACCGCGCCCTCGGCCTGCAGCCGCGCCGCCTCGCGCAGCAGCCCAGGCCATGCGGCCAGGGGCGCGCCGCCCCTGCTCATGCCCGTGTCGGCCTCGAGGTGGACCATGGCCGTCGTGCCCGTACGGCGGGCCGCGGCGGCGATCTCCACCAGCCTGCCCTCGTCGGAGGCCGACAGCTCGATGTCCGCCTCGAGCGCCTCGTCGAGCGGCTCGCCCGGCGTCAGGATCCACGACAGGATCGGGACGGTCACGCCCGCCGCCCGCAGCGCCAGCCCTTCCCTGATGTAGGCGGTGCCGAGCCTGCTCGCCCCGCCCTGCACGACCGCCATGGAGGTGGCGACCAGGCCGTGTCCGTAGGCGTCGGCCTTGACCGCGCCCATCAGCTCGGCGCCGTCCGCCCATTCCTTGAGCAGCCTGACGTTGTGCCTGATGGCGGTCAGGTCGACCCGCGCCTGCGCGGGCGTCGCCTCACGGAAGCTCATGTTTCCAGTTTGTCAGCTCCGCCGACCGCCTGAGCGTGATTCGCCTCTCAGTGACCGCATCGCGAGGGGGATCGCGGCCGCGACGTCGGCGGCGGTCAGCGGCGCGCCGTCGGCCGCCATGCGGCCCGCCAGTCCGTGCAGGAAGGCGGCGCAGGCCCCGGCGTCACAGGCGCCGAGCCCTCCCGCCAGCAGCGTTCCTCCCACGCCCGACAGCACGTCGCCCGTGCCGCCCGTGGCCAGCCACGGGGTGCCCGTCGGGTTGACCCTGACCGGCCTGTCCTGCTCGGCGACCACCGTCGTCGACCCCTTGAGCAGCACCGTCACGCCCAGCTCCGCCACGGCCCTGCGGGCGTGCTCGAGCCGCGCCCCCGCCACCCTGTCGGCGGGCACCCCGAGCAGCCGCGACAGCTCGCCCGCGTGCGGGGTGATCAGCACCGGCGCGGTACGGCGCAGCAGCCCCTTCTCCCTCGCCACGATCGTCAGCGCGTCGGCGTCCACCAGCACGGGCACGTCGGTGGCCAGCACCCTGGCGACCAGCTCGTGCGCCCAGTCGTCGGTGCCGAGCCCCGGACCGACCACCCACGCCTGGACCCGTCCGACGCTCTCGAGCGAGGGGGTCTCCAGCTGCGTGATCACCGCCTCGGGCCAGCTGGCCCGCACCTGGTGCACGGGCGGCGCCGTACCCACGTAGCGGACCATCCCCGCGCCCGCCCGCAGCGCTCCGCCGACCGCGAGGACGGCCGCGCCGGTGTAGCGGTCGCTGCCCGCCGCGACGCCGACCACGCCCCTGCGGTACTTGTCCGACTCCGCGCCTGGCCGCGGCAGCAGGTCGTCGACGTCCTCGGCGGTCATCGCCGCCACGTCGGGGTCGGGCAGGTGGGGGCCGAGGCCGATGTCGACGAGTTCGAGCGCGCCGACGTACGAGGCGCCTGGATCGACGAGCAGGCCGGTCTTGACCGCGCCCATCGTCACCGTCAGATGGGCCCGCACGGCCGTCCCCGCGACGCGGCCCGTGCTCGCGTCCACGCCGCTGGGCACGTCCACCGCGACGACCAGCGCCTGCGCGGCGTTCGCCCTGTTCGCCAGCGACGCGTACGGCTCCCGTAGCGCCCCCGTGGCGCCGATGCCCACCAGCCCGTCGACGATGAGGTCGGCCTCGCCCATGTCCTCGGCGACGCGCCCTCCCGCCCGCAGGAAGGCCGCCAGGCCCTCCTCGTGCGTCTTGGAGCCCGCGAGCAGCGCCTCGACGCGCGCGCCCCTCCTTGCCAGCCATGCGCCCGCGTGGAGGGCGTCGCCGCCGTTGTCGCCGCTGCCGACGAGGACGAGCACGCGTGAGCCGTACACCCTGCCGAGCAGGCCCGCGCAGACGACGGCCAGGCCGGTGGCGGCGCGCTGCATGAGCGCGCCCTCGGGCAGCGTGGCCATCAGCGTCAGCTCTGCGGCCCTGATCTGGTCGGCGGTGTAGGCGGTGCGCATGATCCGAAACTAACCTTCGGCGATCACGTAGGCCAGCGCGATGCCCCCGTCGTGGCTGAGCGAGAGGTGCCAGCGCTTCACCCCGAGCCCGTAGGCCACCTCGGCGGCCTGGCCGCTGATGTGCAGCTCGGGTTTGCCGTGCTCGCCCGTGCGGACCTCGGCGTCGAGGTGGCTGAGACCGGGCGGCGCGCCGAGCGCCTTGGCGACCGCCTCCTTGGCCGCGAACCTGGCCGCGAGCGACTGGGTACCGAGCGTCCGCTCGCCCTCGGTGAACAGCCGCGAGCGGAGCCCCGGCGTGCGCTCCATGGTCGCCTCGAACCTGGCCACATCGACCACGTCCACCCCGATGCCCAGAATCATCCACCCAGCGTAGCCAGGGTTAGAAGCCGCCTCGGTGCCACGGCCCCCAGATGGCGAACGACAGGCCCTTGCCGGACTGGATGTTGACGTACAGGGTGCGCCCGCCGGGGCCGAAGGTGGAGCCCGCGAACTCCGCGCCCGAGTCGCCCGCCACCGGTTCGAGCCGCGCGAAGTCGAAGATCTCCCCCCGCCTGGTCAGCCCGCGCAGGTAGTTGCCGTCTCCGCCGTCCTCGCACAGCACCAGCGCGCCCTTCGGGCTGGTGGTGATGTTGTCGGGCAGGTCGAGCACCATCGAGCCAGGCGACTCGTAGACCAGCCGCAGCCGCTTGCTCCACGTCTCGTACGCCCACACCTGCCCGCGGCCCTTGCCGAACCCCGACGGCGGGGTGTCCCCCGTGGCCGTGGCCCCGCCCTGGGTGGAGACGAAGTAGATCACCCCGTGGTGGTGAACCGCGCCCTCCAGCCTGGAGAAGAGCGCCGCTCCCTGGTCGCGCCCCTGCTTGCCGACGGCCTGGATGGCCACGTCGTTGGAGGGCGTGCCGGAGAAGGCGGGATCGGGGTCGTCGATGTCCACCCACGTCACGTCGTACGAGGCTCCTGCGGGCTGGCCGGCCGACAGGTCCTTGTTCGGCGCTCCCCTGACCGCCAGCATCTGCAGCCGCCCGCCGTCGTCGATCCTGCCGCTTTTGAGCGGGTTGCTCGGCGGCAGGTACCTGTAGAAGCCCGACGCGAACGCGAAGTTGTCCTCGGTCAGGTAGATGGCCCCGCTCAGCGGGTCGAAGGCCGCCGACTCGTGCGCGAACCTGCCCGCCGACCTGATGGGACGCGCGCTCGCGGCCGCGTCGATCGGGACCTCGAAGATGTAGCCGTGCTTCTCGCGCAGCTTGGTGTTGTCCCCGCCGGAGAAGTCGTTGCCCACGTCGGGCCCGTTCACGGTCTCCTCGCACGTCACCCATGAACCCCACGGCATCGGGCCGCCCGAGCAGTTCATCTGCGTGCCGTTGAGCGAGGGGCCGCTGCGCAGCACCCGGCCGTCCCTGGTGACCTGGAGCGTCGCCGTACCGCCCCCCGCCGCGGGATCGTAGGCCGTGGAGAGGTCGCCGAACGCCCCCACGGGCCCGTTGACCTCGTGGTTGCGCACCAGGATGGTCGTCCCCCTCGGACCGCGGAAGGCGGCCATCCCGTCGTGGCGTCCCGGCGTCGGCGATCCGTCGGTGAACGCCTCTCCCGCCGGGTTGAACGAGCGGTAGCCGAACCCGTCGGGCAGGTGGAGCCTGACCTGTCCGTCCCTGAGGTCCTGCACCGGCTTGAGCGGGCCGTAGCCCGCCCCCGGTCGCGGTCCTCCGTTGACCGCGGCGCTGGCGGCCCCGGTGAACGGCCCCGCCACGCCTGCGGCAACGGCTCCTGCGAGAAAACGGCGACGATCCATCAGCCCTCCCTGGCGACGTTCACGTCACGTTAATCCCATGCCACCAAATGGCCATATGTCAGAAATCGCCAAGGCGGGAGGACCCAGAGGGCTACCCACTTCCTCGCATCGGTAATCCCATGTGTTTATCCACAGGCTGTGCATGACCGGGTCATGGCCGAGGGCATGCCCCGCCTCCATGCACTGTTGCGCGGTCAATAGGCTTTCAGGGTGAACAACGGCTACGTGGAACTGAGCAGGGAGCAGTGGAGCGAGCTCCGCAAGAACACGCCCTTGACTCTCACCGCAGACGAGCTGGAAGACCTCCGTGGCGTCGACGATCCGATCGACCTGGCCGAGGTCACCGACATCTACCTCCCGTTGACCCGGTTGCTGAACCTCCACTTCACCGGGTCCAAGCAGCGCAGCAGCGTGCTGAGCGCCTTCCTCGGCAACGACGGGGAGCGCGTGCCGTACATCCTGGGCATCGCCGGCAGCGTCGCGGTCGGCAAGTCGACCACGGCGCGGCTGCTCAGGACCCTGTTGACCAGGTGGCCCGAGCACCCGAACGTCGCGCTGATCACCACCGACAGCTTCCTCTACCCCAACGAGGTGCTGGAGGCCAAGGGCATCATGCACCGCAAGGGCTTCCCCGAGAGCTACGACAGGCGGGCGCTGGTGCGCTTCGTGGCCGAGGTCAAGGCGGGCGGCGCCGAGGTGCACGCGCCCGTCTACTCCCACCTGGAGTACGACATCGTCCCCGGCGCGACCCAGGTCGTGAAGAAGCCCGACATCCTCATCATCGAGGGGCTGAACGTCCTGCAGCCCGCCCCGCCCACCGCCCTCGCGGTCAACGACTACTTCGACTTCTCCATCTACGTGGACGCCAAGGTGGAGGACATCCGCAACTGGTACGTCCACCGCTTCCACCAGCTGCGCCGTACCGCCTTCGAGGACCCCAAGTCGTACTTCAGGCACATCGCCGAGCTCTCTGAGGAGCAGGCCACCGCCTTCGCCAAGAACGTCTGGCGCGACATCAACGAGCGCAACCTCGTCGACAACATCCTGCCCACCAGGGGACGCGCCGGCCTCGTGCTGCAGAAGGGCCCCGACCACGCCATCAGGCGGGTACGGCTGCGCCGTACCTGACCAACTCCAGCTCCTCCGCCACGAAGGCCGCGAACCGGCCGTGGCACCCGAAATCGTCGATATCGGCGAACCAGCACGGCTCGCCCTCCTCGTGACAGCAGATCGTCATGGAGGGCAGCCTGCGGGAGCCCCGTCAACGCGCGGTCACAAACGAATCGACGACAATGGGCGGCGTGCTTCATCTGCGACTCATCAGTCCCTCCGCCCGCACGGACGAAGTCGTCAGTGTCCTCGAGGACTGCACGGGCGTGACCAACATCGCCGTCGTCGAGGGCGCGGCGCGCGAGCCACGCGGCGACCTGATCTTCTGCGACGTGGCGCGCGAGGCCGCCAACGAGGTCATCGACAAGGTCAGGTGGCTGGAGCACGAGGGCTCGATCGCGGTCGAGCACGTCGACCTGTCGATCTCGCACGCCGCCGCCGAGGCGGAGGAGCAGGCCCCCGGCGACGGCGACGACGCCGTGGTGTGGGCCGAGCTGGCCCAGCGCGTCGACGACGACCTGCGCCTCACCTGGGCCTACCTGGCCTTCATCGCCATCGCCACCCAGCTCGCCGGCATCGGCGTCGTCACCAACTCCCTGGTGGTCATCGTGGGCGCGATGGTCCTCGGGCCCGAGTTCGGCGCGATCGCGGCCGCCTGCTTCGGCCTGCTGACCGGCCGCCTCCGTCTGGTCGGCAGGGCGCTCAGGATCCTCGCGATCGGGTTCGCCGTGGGGATCGCGATCACCTTCGCGTGCGCGCTGGTCTCCAGGGGCCTCGGCTGGATCGACCACGACTCCCTCGACATCGGCCACGAAGAGGTCCAGTTCATCGTCAAGCCCGACAGGTGGTCCTTCATCGTCGCGCTGCTCGCGGGGGCGGCCGGCGTGCTGTCCGTCACCGCGGGCAAGTCCTCCGCCCTGGTCGGCGTCTTCATCTCGGTCACCACCATCCCCGCCGCCGGATACGCCGCCGTCGCGATGGCCCTCGGCGACTGGCCCGAGGTGGGCGGGTCGGCGCTGCAACTGTTCGTCAACATCGCGGGCATGGTCATCTCCGGCACGGCCGTGCTGTACCTCCAGCGCACGATCTGGCCCCAGGGGATGAGCCGCGGTTCGTCCGCTCGAACGAGGCCGCAGGGCGGGCTTCGCGGGTAGTGTCCGGATCATGCACATCCTCGCGACCGAGGGGCTGACCCAACGCTTCCCCACGGTGACCGCGCTGGACCAGCTCTCCGTCACGGTCGAAGCGGGCGTCACCGGCCTCGTGGGCGCCAACGGAGCGGGCAAGTCCACGCTGATCAAGATCCTGCTCGGCCTCCTGCCCCAGACGGCGGGCCGGGCCGAGGTGCTCGGCCTCGACGTCGTCACCCATGGCCCGCAGATCCGCGCCCTCGTCGGCTACATGCCCGAGCACGACTGCCTGCCGCCCGACGTTTCCGCGACCGAGCTGGTCGTCCACCTCGCGCAGATCTCCGGACTGCCGCGCACCGCCGCCCGCGAGCGCGCCGCCGACGTGCTGCGCCACGTCGGCCTGTACGAGGAGCGCTACCGCGCCATCGGCGGCTACTCCACCGGCATGAAGCAGCGCGTCAAGCTCGCGCAGGCGCTCGTCCACGACCCGCAGCTGGTCTTCCTCGACGAGCCGACCAACGGCCTCGACCCGCAGGGCCGCGACGAGATGCTCACGCTGATCAGGCGCATCGGCACCGAGTTCGGCATCAGCGTCCTGGTCACCTCGCACCTGCTCGGTGAGCTCGAACGCGTCTGCGACCACGTCATCGTCATCGACGGCGGCCGCCTGCTGCGCTCCAGCGCCATCACCGAGTTCACCCAGAGCACCCAGATCCTCACCGTCGAGGTCGAGGAGGGCGCCGAGCCGCTGGCGGCCAGGCTGACCGAGCTCGGGCAGTCCGTCACCGCCCACGGCCGCGGCCTGCTCGTGCAGGTCGACGGCCCCGAGACCTACGACACCATCCGCGACGCCGTGTGCGACCTGGACCTGTGCCTCATCCGCCTCGAGCAGGGCAGGCAGCGAATCGAGGACGTGTTCCGTGTCTGAGATCTACGACATCGGCTACCGCCACTACGAGGGACCCCGGCTCGGCCGCGCCCACGCCGTGCGCGCGCTGATCACCCAGAACCTGCGCAGCATCTTCGGCCTGGGCCGCAGGGCCCGCAGCAAGCTCATGCCGTTCCTGCTGGCCGCCTCCATGCTGCTGCTGCCCGTCGTGTCGATCGCGATGATGGCGATGCTCGGGCGCAACGACATCGGCTACACCAACTACCCGGTCATCATGCAGGCCGTGATCGCGATCTTCCTGGCGTCGCAGTCGCCCACGATCACCGCGCCCGACCTGCGCTTCAAGGTGCTCCCGCTGTACCTGTCGCGGCCGGTCTCGACGCTCGACTACGTCGCCGCCAAGGTGGTGGCCATGGCCACCGCGCTGTTCGCGCTGGTCGCCCTGCCGCTGACGGTGATGTACGCGGGCGAGCTGCTGGTCGACCCGCCGGGCCCTCCGCACACCAAGGAGTACGTCGCGGGGCTCGTCACCGCGCTGCTGCTGGCCCTGCTGCTGTCGACCTTCGGCCTCGCGCTGGCCTCCTTCACCCCGCGCCGCGGGCTGGGCGTCGCCTCGGTCATCGCGGTCTACCTGCTCGCCTCCGCCGTCTCGACCGTGCTGTTCGCGACCTTCGAGTCGATGGGACGCGCCGACGTGGCCCAGTGGGCGTGGCTGGTCAACCCGTTCTTCCTGGTCGACTCGGTGCAGTCGTGGCTGTTCGGCACCACCCCCGCCAACGGCTACACCTACCCGGCGGGCGTCTTCTCCGCGCTCCTGCTCGCCGCGCTGCTCGGCCTGAGCCTGACGGCGTTCATCCTCCGCTACCGGAAGGCGGCCTCCCGGTGAAGATCGAGCTATCCCAGGTCTCACGCTGGTACGGCAACGTCGTGGCCGTCAACGACGTCTCCATGACCATCGGCCCAGGCGTCACAGGGCTGCTCGGGCCCAACGGCGCGGGCAAGTCGACGCTGCTGCACATGATGGCGGGCTTCCTGGCCGCTTCGGGCGGCACGGTCACCCTCGACGGCACGCCGACCTGGAAGAACCACCAGATCTACCGCCACATCGGGCTGGTGCCCGAGCGCGAGGGCGTCTACGGATTCCTGACCGGCTGGCAGTTCGTGCTGTCGGCGGCCAAGCTCCACGGCCTGCCCTCGCCCGAGGACGCCGCCACCAAGGCGCTGGCCATGGTCGAGATGGAGCCCGCGCGCGACCGCCGCGTCGAGACCTACTCCAAGGGCATGAAGCAGCGCGTCAAGGTGGCCGCCGCCCTCGTCCACGACCCCCAGGTGCTCCTGCTCGACGAGCCCTTCAACGGCATGGACCCACGCCAGCGGATGCACCTCATGGACCTCATCAAGGCCATGGGCACCGCGGGCAAGACCATCCTGTTCAGCTCGCACATCCTGGAGGAGGTGGAGCGCGTCGCCCAGCACATCGAGGTCGTGGTGGCGGGACGGCACGCCGCCTCCGGCGACTTCCGCGAGATCCGCCGCCTGATGACCGACAGGCCGCACCTGTTCAGGATCCGCTCCAGCGACGACAGGAAGCTGGCCGCCGCGCTGATCGTGGACCGGTCGGCGGGCGGCGTCACCCTCACGTCGAACGGCCTGGAGGTCCAGGCGACGGAGTTCCGCCGCTTCGCCTGGCTGCTGCCGCGCGTCGCCCGTCACGAGGGCGTCCACCTGCACCAGGTCTCCCCCGCCGACGAGGACCTGGAGAGCGTCTTCGCCTACCTGATCACGAGGAGCTCGTAGTGAACGGCGTCGTAGCGGGCATCACCTACCGCGCAGTCCTCGGCCGCCGCCGCATCCTGCTGCTCATCCTGCTCCCGCTCGGCCTCGTGGGCCTGGCGGTGCTGCTGCGGCTGGTCGGCAGCGCGGACGAGCGCTCGGCCGTCACGCTCATGCAGAGCTTCGCCATCGGCACCATGCTGCCGTTGCTCGGACTGATCGCGGGCACCGGCGTGATCGCGCCGGAGATCGACGACGGCACCGTGCTGCACCTGCTGTCCAAGCCGATCTCGCGGCCCGTCATCGCCCAGACCAAGTTCGCGGTCGCCGCCTCGCTGCTGGCCCTCTTCGCCGCCCTGCCGACCTTCGTGGCGGCCTGGCTGCTGGTCGGAGGGGAGTCGGGCATCGCCACCGGCTTCACCGTCGGCGCGCTGTGCGGAGGGATCGCCTATGCCGCGCTCTTCCTGCTGCTGGGCGTCGTCACCAGGCACGCGGTCACCATCGGGATCATCTACGCGCTGGTGTGGGAGGGCCTGATCGGCAACTTCGTGCCGGGAGCCAGGCAGTTCTCCGTCCAGCAGTGGGCACGCTCGATCGCCGACCAGCTCAGCTCCTCGCCGTTCCTGGCGACCGACGTGAAGCTGAGCTTCGCCGTGCCCGCGCTGATCGTCGTCACGGTCGGCGGGGTGCTGTGGGCGGGGCAGCGCCTGCGCGCCTACTCCCTGACCGGCGACGAATAGGCCGCCTGACCGGAAAGAGAAGAACCGGAAAAAGAAGAGAGGTACGGCACCGGCGTGCCGTACCTCTCTTCTGTCGTGCGGAACTCTCAGACGCAGGCCGTGCGGACCACGTCGGCGAGCTGACCGGCGACCCTGCTGGCCTGCTCCTCCGACGAGGCCTCGACCATCACCCTGATCATCGGCTCGGTGCCGCTGGGCCTGATGAGCACGCGGCCCGTCTCGCCCAGCTCCGCCTCGGCCGCGGCGACGGCCTCGGACAGCTGCGGAGCCGCCGCCTTGCCCCTGTCGACGTCCTTGACGTTGATCAGGATCTGCGGCAACGCCGTCATCACCGAGGCGAGATCGCGCAGCGACCTGCCCGTCCTCGCCACCACCGACAGCAGGTGCAGCGAGGTCAGCAGGCCGTCGCCCGTGGTCGCGTGGTCGAGCAGGATCACGTGACCCGACTGCTCGCCACCCAGGTTGTAACCCTCGGCCTTCATCGCCTCCAGCACGTAGCGGTCGCCGACCGCGGTCTGGATGACGTTGATGCCGGCCTCACGCATGGCCAGCTTGAAGCCCAGGTTCGACATCACGGTCGCGACCACGGTGTCGCGGGTCAGGCGACCTTCGGCGTGCATGGCCAGCGCCAGGATGGCCATGATCTGGTCGCCGTCGATCACCGCGCCCTTGTGGTCGACCGCGAGGCAGCGGTCGGCGTCGCCGTCGTAGGCGATGCCGAGGTCGGCGCCGCGCGAGATGACGACCTGCTGCAGCTTGTCCAGGTGGGTGGAGCCGCAGCCCGCGTTGATGTTGAGCCCGTCGGGACGCGCGCCGATGGCCTCGACCTGCGCGCCCGCGCGCAGCAGCGCCTCGGGCGCCACCACGCTGGCCGCGCCGTTGGCGCAGTCGACGACGATGTTGAGCCCGTCGAGCCTGCCGTCGACGGTGTCGAGCAGGTGCGAGATGTAGCGGTCGGCCTCGCCGTACGCCTCGCGCACCCGGCCGACCCCCGAACCGACGGGACGCTCCCACCGCTCGCCGAGCCTGCGCTCGATCTCGTCCTCGACCGTGTCGGACAGCTTGAAGCCGCCGCGGGCCAGGAACTTGATGCCGTTGTCGGGCGCGGGGTTGTGGGAGGCCGACAGCATGACGCCGAGATCGGCGCCGAGCGCGGCCGTGAGATGGGCGACGGCGGGGGTGGGCAGCACGCCGAGGCGCAGCACATCCACCCCGGACGACGCGAGGCCGGCGACCACCGCGGCCTCCAGGAATTCACCTGAAGCGCGGGGGTCCCGGCCTACGACCGCCACAGGCCTCTTGTGGCCTGTGGCGGTGAAAGCGCCTGCATCGCCGAGGACATGAGCCGCCGCGACCGAAAGGTCCATGGCGAGCTCGGCCGTGAGGTCGCGACCAGCGACCCCACGTACCCCGTCGGTGCCGAAAAGGCGCCCCAATTTAGCGCTTGCTGTACTGCGGAGCCTTGCGGGCCTTCTTGAGGCCGTACTTCTTCCGCTCCGTGGCGCGGGCGTCACGGGTGAGGAAGCCGGCCTTCTTCAGCGGCGGACGGTTGTTCTCGACATCGAGAACGGCCAGCGCGCGGGACAGGCCCATGCGCAGGGCACCGGCCTGACCGGTGACGCCGCCGCCGTCGATGCGGGCGATGACGTCGAAGGCCTCCTCGGCACCGAGCACCACGAAGGGCTCGTTGACGATCTGCTGGTGGACCTTGTTCGGGAAGTAGGTGTCAAGCGAACGACCGTTGATCGTCCACTTGCCGGTGCCGGGGACGATGCGCACGCGGGCGATCGCCTCCTTGCGGCGGCCGGTGCCGTACGAGTTGCCCGTGGTGACGGGCTTGCGCACGGGAGCGTCAGCGCTGGCAGCGGACTCGGTGGTGTACTCGGACGGGAACTCCTCAGGGGAGAAGTCCTCCTGCTCGGCCTCGATCACGGCCGTCTCGACACCGGTGGGCTCAGCCACGGTTCTCCTCTAAATCTTTCGCGAACTACTACTGGGCGATCTGGGTGATCTCGAACGGCACGGGCTGCTGGGCCGAGTGCGGGTGCTCGGACCCGGCGTAGACCTTCAGCTTCTTGGCCATCTTCCGGCCAAGAGCGTTCTTGGGGAGCATGCCCTTGACGGCCTTCTCGACGGCGCGGTCGGGCCGCTTCTCCATCAGCTCGCCGTAGGTCACGGAACGCAGACCGCCCGGGTAGCCCGAGTGGCGGTAGGCCTTCTTCTGCTCGAGCTTGTTGCCGCTCAGCGCAATCTTGTCGGCGTTGATGACGATGACGAAGTCACCGGTGTCGACGTGGTTTGCGAAGATCGGCTTGTGCTTACCGCGGAGCAGGGTCGCGACGTGGCTGGCCAGCCGGCCCAGCACCACGTCGGTAGCGTCGATGACGTACCACTGACGCTGGACGTCGGCGGGCTTCGGTGTGTACGTGCGCACGGTCGTAGCCTTCTTTAATAGCGTCTTCGGCGCTGTCGGATGCGACAGCTCTATGGTCGGTCGGTGCGGGCGCACGACAGCCCGGACCTTCCGTCTCCAGCAGATGGGAGATGACGCCGGACGCGCCGCGCATCGGTCACTGACGGACCGACTCGCATACAACGAACGCTTAGGTTACCGCTACTTCATGACATGGGTCAAAACGAGCGGGGGCCACCTCGGCACAGTCTACCCGCGGCACGGTTCTGTTTCGGTTCGCGGCATCCCCTTCTCCAGGAATATCTGACGTCCCTATCGTTGACTGCGGTATGTGGCAGACCCCTCACACCCGGCACACCCAGCCCAGCTCCCGGCGCCGGAACCTCCTGGGGCTGCTGGGCTGCCTGCTTGCCGTCCTGTTCGCGGGCGTGCTCATCGGCAGGCTCTCGGTCAGCCCCCTCGACGCGTCCGACCAGATCTACCTGAACAACACCGCGCCGCCGTCGGCGAGCACGCCGGTCGCCTCTCCCACGCCCTCCGCCTCGCCCTCGGCCAAGCGGCCCCGCGCCCACGTCGAGAGCCGCGCGCGCCGCACCGCCAAGCCGCCGGCCAAGCCCTCCACGACGGCCTCGAAGCTGACAGAGGTTCCAGGAGAGCTTCCAGGCGACCCCACCCAGGTGCTCGGTTCACCGCTGATCGAGGTCTCCTCCTCGATGGCCACGCAGGTCGTCACGCTCACCAACGCCGCCCGCGCCCGCAAGGGCTGCCGTCCGCTGCGGGTCGACAGGCGGCTGACCAGCTCGGCGCGCGCCCACTCCCTGGAGATGGCCCGGTCAGGCGTCTTCTCCCACGACTCCCCCGACGGCGCCTCCCCGTGGAACCGCATGGAGCGCGCCGGATACCGCGACGGCGCCGCCGAGAACATCGGCCGCGGCTACGTCAGCGCCAGAGAGGCGGTGAGCGGCTGGATGGCCAGCCCCGAGCACCGCCGCAACCTCCTGCACTGCGGCTACCGGGCGATCGGGGTCGGCGTCGTGGCGGGACCAGGAGGCCCCTGGTGGACACAGGACTTCGGCTTCTCGTGACCTCGCCCACGGTCAAGCCCGGCTAATCTCGGCGCATGGGTTCCGCCAAGAAGACCGAAGAAACCCCCTCCCAGCCGCGCAGGGCGATGTGGAGCCCCTATGACGAGGGCCCCCGCTCAAGGACGCCGCTGTGGTTCGCCCTCGGTGGCCTCGCCGTCCTCGCGGCGCTGGTGGCCGGTCTCGTGATGATGTGGAACACGAAGGGCCCCGATCCCACGGCCGACCCCGCGCAGCGCGCGAGCACGCCCCCGGTGGCGGCGCCCGTCGTGCCCGCCGACAAGTACGGCTACGCCTCCGCCCGCGAGACCGACCCGCAGTCGCTCACGCAGAAGGAGCTCTTCCCGAAGAAGAAGTTCACGGCCGAGGGGCGCTCGTACGAGATCACCATCCTCAAGACGGACAAGAAGTGCGCCGACGCGGCCGAGGGCGACAAGCTCGACAAGGCGCTCAAGTCCGGTAAGTGCACGCAGCTCGTGCGGGCCACCTTCAAGGACAAGACCGGCAAGGTCGTCGGCACGGTCGGCGTCGCCAACCTCGTCGACAGCAAGGCCGCGGGCAAGGTGGCCGCCTCCGTGCGCACCAAGGGTGAGAGCAAGCTCTTCGTGAAGCCGCTGGCCGGCACCGACACCGTCACCAAGTTCATCGGCGCGGGCGAGGCCAGCGTCCACGTGGCCACCCACGGCCACTACGCGGTCATGCTGTACGTCCAGTTCAAGGACGGCCACAAGCCCACCAAGAAGGACGCCAAGCTGCTCTCGCAGGCCAGTGCCGACGTGACCCAGGCGACCGTCTATCGCGCGCTCGACTCACGTTCGCTCAGCGGCCGCAGGGCGAGCTGAAACCGGTCAGTCGTCACCTAAGGCCGACAAAGCACCCCGCAGATCAGGGCGAGAACGCCCATACGGGCATGCCGATCTCCTGACTATGGTTAGGCTCCCCCTATGCGTGGCCAGGAATCTGGGTCTGAGCACGAGCGCGAGACGGACGGCTCGGCCGCACCGGCGACGCCACCGCCGAGTTTCGGCAGGCCGGCGGTGCGGACCGAGCCGAACGTCTCCCCGCCCTACCCCGGGGGCTCCCACCACCCGTCGCACGGCGACGCGCTGGCCGAGCCCCCTTTCGCCGACTTCTCCGGCCAGGTCGCCGACCCCGGCGCGGCGGGCGCGAGGCCGCCCATCCCCGTCTACCAGGGGCCGCCGCCCGACCTTCCCTCACCGGAGCCCATCCCCGACTTCCCTCCGCCGGGAGCCGACCCTTCGCAGGCGGGCGGGTTCCCCCCGAGCGGAGACGACGCCACGGCCGAGCACGCGCGGCAGGGTCTGCCGCTGAACGCCAGGCCGCTGCCGGCCTTCCCAGGGGTGCCCGCCGAGTCGTGGTCGAAGTCCGCGCAGCCGTGGGAGCACGGCACGGACGACGCCCGGCCGTACGACTGGTTCGCCGATCCCGAGCCCGACGCCGACCCGTCGTGGCCCGACCCCCAGCAGCCCGTCTCCCGGCAGCCCGCGCCCCAGCAGGCCGCGCCGCAGCAGCCTTCGTCGCAACAGCCTTCGTCGCAACAGCCCGCTTCGCCACAGCCCGCCCAGCAGGCGCCGCATCAGCCGAACGGGCAGTGGGGCGGCCCCGCCGAGGGCCCGCGGGACGCCTCGCCATGGGCCCCCTCACCCGCGGCGTGGCAGCAGGGCGTCGAGCCGGTCGTGCCGGGCGCGCCGCCCTGGCAGCCCCCTCCGGGCTTCACCGCCGCCGCCGCGGGGATGAAGGTCTGGCCCTCGCCCTCCGACGACGGCCCCGCCATCCCGCCGTGGCCCGCCGCCACCGGTGAGCCCATCGACGACGCCAACGGCGACGACGAGCCGCTCGACCCGTCCATGACGGTCCCCTTCGCGCACAGCGCCGAGCCTGGCGACATCCCCGTCTGGCCTCCGCTGCCCCCGGGAGAGGAGTCCGACGACCGCATCCCCGACCTGCCGTTCGACAGCTCGACATGGGGACGGCCCAAGGACAGCGACACCCCCGCCGACGTCCTCGACGACGTTCCGGCTCCGCCCGTCACCGGCGAGGAGAACGTCTTCCCTTCAGACGCGAAGGACCCCGGCCCGCGGCCCGAGGCCGAAGGCCCCGCCCGCTCCCACGGAGCCATCCCGCTGCCCCCCGGCGAGGGCGCTGCGCCCCCTCCCGACGGCGCGTTCGCCCCGCAGGCCGGCCCCACGCCGGGCGCGCAACCTCCGGCGCACGTCAGCCCCGGGCAGGAGCCGCCCGCGCAGGGATCACCCGCTCAGGACGCGCTCGCAGGGCCGCCGTCCGGGCCGCAGCAGGGGCCGCCCGCCGGGCCGCCCACGGGGCCGCCCATGGGTGGCGGCCCATCAGGGCCGGCAGGCTCGCCCGGCACGCCCGTGGCCGAACTGCCGACGCCGCCGCACGGCGCGCCGATGGCGCCCTTCGACCCCTTCTCGCCGATGCCCCCCGGCGGTCTCCTTCCGCAGCCCGAGCCCCCTGTCAAGGCGGGCAACGGCAAGAAGGCCCTGTTCGCCACCCTCGGCGTGCTGATCGTGGCGGGGGTGGCCACCGGCGGCTTCTTCGCCTACAGGTCGATGAGCGCCGACAGGCCCGCCGACGCGAGCGTGGGCCCCACCGCCCAGCCGTCCGTGTCGGCCGCCCCCGGTGACGCCGCGGGGAGCAGCTCGCTGCTCGACTCCGAGGGCAGCGACCCGGAGAAGATGTCGGTCAACGAGGCCTTCCCCGACAAGAAGATCGAGGTGGGCGGGCGCGTCTACACGCGCGTCAAGGTCGACATGGCCGACGACTGCAAGGCGGCGGCCACCGGGCCCTTCGCCACCGCGCTGCAGGACAAGAAGTGCAGCCGCGTGCTGAGAGCCACCTACGTCGACAGCAAGAAGCGCTACGCGGTCACCACGGGCATCGCCGTCCTGCCCACCAAGGAGGCGGCGGCGGAGGCCGACCAGGCGAAGGACCTCGGCAAGAACCTCTGGTTCCGTCCGCTGCCGGGCTCGGCCTCCAGCGGCGCCGACCGCGTGCACATCGCGGGCGGCTACGCGGCGGGGCTGCTGTGGGGGCGCTACATCGTCTTCAGCTACGCCACCTACGCCGACGGGCACACGCCGACCGCCAAGGAGAAGGGGCTGGACACCGTCAGCGGCGCCTTCCGCGACCACACCTCACTGGTGCTGGAGCGCAGGATCACTGAGTGAGCGTGCGGACCCGCCGCGTCGCGGCCGCCCTGGCGGCCAGCTCCGCGGGCGGCGGGTAGCCGACCTCCTCCAGGCACAGGCCGTGCGCGGGCGCCACGTGCACCCCCGAGTCCCGTACGGCTCCCGCCAGCACCCGCGCGGGCCACTCGCGTGGCCGCCTGCCGTCGCCCACGGCCAGCAGGCACCCCACCAGCGCCCTGACCATCGAGTGGCAGAACGCGTCGGCCACCACGGTCGCCTCGAGGACGCCTTCGGCCGTCCGCACCCAGTCGAGCCGCTGCAGCTCCCTGATCGTGGTGGCGCCCTCGCGCTTCTTGCAGAAGGCGGCGAAGTCGTGCTCGCCGAGCAGGTGCGCGGCTCCGGCGATCATCGCGTCGAGGTCGAGGGGGCGCAGGTGCCACACGATCTCCCCGCGCCGCAGCGGATCGACGCCGCCGGGCGCGTCCTGCACGCGGTAGACGTAGCGCCTCGAGAGCGCGGAGAAGCGGGCGTCGAAGCCCTCAGGAGCCACGCTGACGCGATGGACCCGCACATCCGGCGGCAGGACGCCCGCCAGTCTCCGCAGGAGCGCAGGGAGCCGCTCATCGACGCTCGCGGGTCGCGGGTCGCGGACCAGCTCGTCGAACGACGCCTCGGGCAGGTCGACGTGGGCGACCTGCCCTCGCGCGTGGACGCCCGCGTCCGTCCTGCCGGCCACGGTGAGCGAGACCGCGTCACCGAGCCGCAGGATCGTGCCCAGCGCGTCTTCCAACTCGCCCTGCACCGTGCGCCGTCCCGGCTGGCGCGCCCATCCTGAGAAGTCCGCGCCGTCGTAGCCGAGGTCGAGGCGGAGCCGTACCACGATCACCCTCCTGGAAACGGGGAAGGCCCGGCACCCCGAGGGGTGCCGGGCCCATGGGCCTGAAGGATCAGGCCTCGTCCTTCTTCGCCTCGGCGGGGGCCTCGGTGGCCTCCGCCTTCTCGGCGGACTCCTCGGTCTCGGCCTCGGCGGGAGCCTCGGTCGTCTCCTCGACGACCTCGTCCTTGGCCTCGGCGGGAGCGGCGGCGGCCGGAGCCGTGCGCGCGACGCTGACCTGGTTCAGAGCCTCGGTCACCAGCTCGATGACCGCCATGGGCGCGTTGTCGCCCTTACGGTTGCCGATCTTGGTGATGCGGGTGTAGCCACCGGGACGCTCGGCGAAGGTCACCGCGATCTCGGTGAAGAGGTGGTGGACGACGCCCTTGTCCTTGACGACGGTCAGCACCTGGCGACGGTTGTGGATGTCGCCCTTCTTGGCCTTGGTGATCAGGCGCTCCGCCAGCGGGCGGACGCGCTTGGCCTTGGTCACGGTGGTGGTGATGCGGCCGTGGCGGAACAGGTCCGTGGCGAGGTTCGCCAGGATCAGCCGCTCGTGAGCCGGGCTGCCGCCAAGACGTGCACCCTTGGTGGGCTTGGGCATTGCGTTCTCCTTGAGAGTGAACCCGCCCCGGCCGTGTCAGGTACCGGAGTCGGGCCGCCAGGCCCCCGTGAGGAGGCCCGCGATGATCTTCTAGTACTGCTCGGTCTCGACGTACGCGCTGTCGTCGTCGTCGTAGCCGCCGCCGGCCACCGCGCTCGGGTCGAACCCGGGCGGGGAGTCCTTGAGCGCCAGCGACATCTCGTGCAGCTTCTGCTTGACCTCTTCGATCGACTTGGCGCCGAAATTCCTTATATCGAGCAGGTCCTGCTCGCTGCGGGCCACGAGCTCACCCACGGTGTGGATGCCCTCGCGCTTGAGGCAGTTGTAGGAACGGACCGTGAGGTTGAGCTCCTCGATCGGCAGCGCCAGGTCGGCGGCCAGGGCCGCGTCCGTCGGCGACGGGCCGATGTCGATGCCCTCGGCCTCGACGTTGAGCTCGCGGGCCAGGCCGAACAGCTCGACGAGGGTCTTGCCCGCCGAGGCCACCGCGTCGCGGGGCTTCATGGCGGCCTTGGTCTCGACGTCGAGGATCAGCCTGTCGAAGTCGGTGCGCTGCTCGACACGGGTCGCCTCGACCTTGTAGGTGACCTTGAGCACCGGCGAGTAGATCGAGTCGATCGGGATGCGGCCGATCTCCTGGCCAGGCTGCTTGTTCTGCGCGGCGGAGACGTAGCCGCGACCGCGCTCGACGGTCAGCTCCATCTCCAGCTTCGCCTTGCCGTTCAGCGTGGCGATGCGCAGCTCGGGGTTGTGCACCTCGACACCGGCAGGCGGCGCGATGTCGGCGGCGGTGACCTCACCCGGGCCCTGCTTGCGCAGGTACATCACGACCGGCTCGTCGTGCTCGGAGGAGACGACCAGCTCCTTGAGGTTCAGGATGATGTCGGTGACGTCTTCCTTCACACCGGGAACGGTCGAGAACTCGTGCAGCACGCCCTCGATGCGGATGCTCGTCACGGCCGCGCCGGGAATGGACGACAGCAGCGTGCGACGCAGCGAGTTGCCGATGGTGTAGCCGAAGCCCGGCTCCAGCGGCTCGATGATGAACTTGGACCGGGTCTCGTCGATCGACTCTTCGAGAAGAGTCGGACGCTGAGCGATCAGCATTTCTTCGGGTCTCCCCTTGTCGTGCGGCGCCCGCTATATGACGCCACTCCGATATACAGCCTAAATGGGGTACGGCATGCCGTACCCCATATGTGCCCTCTCGGGGCCAGGAAACCCTGGCCTTCGAGGCAGCTCCCCGGACCTGAACGGCCGGGGGCAGGTCTCGCGAGGCCCGGCGAACCGGGCGCTCGCAGCGAGCTCCTACTTGGAGTAGAGCTCGACGATCAGCTGCTCCTGGACCTGGGTGTCGATCTGCTGGCGAACCGGCAGCTGGTGAACCAGGACGCGGAGCTTCTCCGGCACGACGCCCAGCCAGGCCGGGACCGTCTTGTCGCCCGCGGTCGCCTTGGCGACCTCGTAGGGCAGCAGGTTGGCGGCCTTCTCGCGGACCTCGACGATGTCGTGCTCGCGCACGCGGTACGACGGGATGTCGACCTTCTTGCCGTTCACCAGGATGTGTCCGTGACGGACCTGCTGGCGAGCGGCGTCGCGCGACTGGGCGAAACCGGCGCGGTAGACCACGTTGTCGAGACGGCTCTCCAGGATCTGGAGAAGGTTCTCGCCGGTCTTGCCGCCCTTCTTGTTGGCTTCCTCGTAGTAGTTGCGGAACTGCTTCTCGAGGACGCCGTAGATGCGGCGGGTCTTCTGCTTCTCACGAAGCTGGAGCTGGTACTCAGACTCCTTGGGACGACCGCGACCGTGCTCACCCGGGGGGTAAGGACGGATTTCGATGGGGCACTTCGCGGACTCACACTTGCTGCCCTTGAGGAAGAGCTTGGTCTTCTCGCGACGGCAGAGCTTGCAGTCCGCACCCGTGTAACGAGCCATTTCTCAATATCTCCTGGGTGTCAGACGCGGCGGCGCTTCGGCGGACGGCAGCCGTTGTGCGGAACCGGGGTCACGTCCTGGATGGAGCCGACCTCGAGGCCCGTCGCCTGCAGCGAACGGATCGCGGTCTCACGGCCGGAGCCGGGGCCCTTCACGAAGACGTCGACCTTGCGCATGCCGTGCTCCATGGCGCGGCGGGCGGCGTTCTCCGCAGCCATCTGCGCGGCGAACGGGGTGGACTTACGGGAGCCCTTGAAACCCACGTGGCCCGCGCTGGCCCAGGAGATCACGTTCCCGTTCGGGTCGGTGATCGAAACGATCGTGTTGTTGAACGTGCTCTTGATGTGGGCGTGCCCGTGAGCGACGTTCTTCTTTTCCTTGCGGCGCACCTTCTTGGGCGCACCCTGGCGGCTCTTAGGAGGCATTCTTTGCCTTCACTCCTGAGTTCATCGGTCCCGCGGCTGCGAGGACTACTTCTTACCGGGCTTCTTCTTGCCGGCGACGGTCTTCTTCTTGCCCTTACGGGTACGCGCGTTGGTCTGGGTGCGCTGGCCGTGGACGGGAAGACCCTTCCGGTGCCTGATGCCCTGGTAGCAACCGATTTCGATCTTGCGGCGGATGTCGGCCTGAACCTCGCGGCGCAGGTCACCCTCGATCTTGTAGTTCGCCTCGATGTAGTCACGCATCGGGACGAGCTCAGCGTCGCTCAGCTGGTGAACGCGAAGGTCACCGCTGACGCCGGTGGCCTGGAGGATCTCCAGAGCGCGGGTGCGGCCGATTCCGTAAATGTAGGTGAGAGCGATCTCCAGCCGCTTTTCGCGGGGGAGGTCGACGCCAACCAGGCGAGCCATGGTCGGGCATTCTCCTTCACTGTGGCGGAGGTCTTGCGCCTCACTCCCCTCCCCATGCCCGGGGTGAGGGCCTCGGCCTCCGACCGAGGGTGTCCCGCCCGAAGGCGGGTGTGAAACGCGATTACTGATTCAGGCTTGTCATGCGTCGAGCCCGCACCATCGAGGGGCGGACTCGGAAAAGCCTTCGCGACCTAGCCCTGACGCTGCTTGTGGCGCAGGTTGTCGCAGATCACCATGACACGACCGTGCCGGCGGATCACCTTGCACTTGTCGCAGATCTTCTTAACGCTCGGCTTAACCTTCATAGTCCTTCGTGATTCCTCAGACGTTTTACTTGTATCGGTAGACGATCCGCCCACGACTGAGGTCGTAAGGGCTCAGTTCCACGACTACCCGGTCGTCCGGCAGGATTCGGATGTAGTGCATCCGCATCCGTCCGCTGATGTGGGCCAGGACCTTATGGCCGTTGTCGAGTTGCACCCTGAACATCGCGTTCGGGAGCGACTCAACCACAGTGCCCTCGATCTCGATGGCGCCGTCTTTCTTGGCCATGTCCCTCGCGTTTCACTGATCGGTCGTCTGAGGTTTCGGTTCACTAAGCAGCCGCGGCCATCCGCATCGAATGAGAGCGGCGGTCTGCAGGACCGCCAACACAGGATGGCCATAGTGAGCCGACTAAGGAGTGTACGACACCCGGGCACAAAATGCGAAACGCATGCCAGGTGTCCTGACACAACCATGCTCCAGGCTACCTCAGGTCCGACACTGCGTACGCCGCCCGGTAGACCGCGTGCACGATGAGGTTGTCGGTGTACGACCCGTGAATCCGGTCAAAGGCCCCGCCACAGGTCACCAGCACCAGCTTGCGCTCGCGTGTCGCCCCGTAGACCTCGTCGGCGGGGAAGCGCGACTTGGGAGTGCGCTGAAGCCGCTCGACGGAGAACACCGCCACAGTACCGTCCGCCCTGACCGCGGCGACCGTGTCGCCCGTGCGCAGCTCCGACAGCCTCGCGAAGACCGCGGGCCCCGTCGTGGTGTCGAGGTGGCCCACGATGACCGCCGAGCCTCTCTCGCCCGGCGTGGGGCCGCCGCCGTACCAGCCGGCGATGTTGGCGTGGTCGAGCGGAGGCACGGCGAGCCGCCCGTCGTCGGCCACTCCCAGCACCACGAGCGGAGCCTTGACCCCGAGCCGCGGGATGAGGACGTGCGTCGGCTCGGCTCTCCTCGGCTCCCCCGCCAGCGGGGTGGGCCAGGGGTCGCGTGCCGTGGACGCGCTCGGCACCGGCGCCCGTGCCACGGGGCGCGGCGACGCCTCGACGGGCATGCAGCCCGCCGAGGCCAGCAGCGTGAGCGCGACGATGACGTGTCCACCCGGCCCCATCGGCCGCCGACACGCGGGGCCGGGTGGACACGTGTTCATGGGGCGCCGTCTCGTCCGGGACGACGCCTTCTCCTGACGAGGGCCGCGGCGGTGCCCGCCACCGCCATGAGGACGGCGAGCGCGCCCGCCAGCCACGGCGCGCGAGACGAGGACGCGCCGGCCTGCCGCGCCGGCTCCGCGCCCATGGCGAGACCTCCGCCGCCGGTGTCGGGCCCGGAGGTCGGGTGCCGGGAGGCGCGCTGGACCACCCTGAAGTAGCCCGTCGCGTCCTCGTTCGCGCAGCGCACCGCCACCGCGTACTGGCTCGGGTACACGCCGCTGGGCAGCGTGGTCGTGCCGAGCATCCGGCCGTTCCTGAGCGAGAGGGGCACGCTGTATCCGGGGAAGGCCCTGGACACCGCCGTCACGTTGGCCGACTTCGCGCAGGCGTTGGTGGTGATCGTCACCTGACTGCCGGGCTGGGCCGGGTTCGGCGTCATGGTGACGTACTCCTCGTCCTTGCCCGCCTGGTCCTGCGGAGGAGAGCCGGCTGTCAGCGCTCCGGTCGCCACCGCCGTAAGCGTGACCCGCGCCAGCAGACCGGAGTACCGCCCCAGGCCCATCGTCCCCCCAATGCGACGGTTTCCCTCGTCAAAGATCACCTACCCGGCCCGATTGCCGCCAACTACCACCAGCGGTAAAGACTGCGTCTATTGCCTGTCGTACCAGGACAGAGGAACAGCGAAGCCCGCCGGTGACCAGGTCACCGGCGGGCCTTCTGTGTCAGAGCCCCCCTAAAACGCCCCAGGGGTTTAGTAGATGCGGAACTTCTTGCCGCAGTTGTCGAACTTGGAGGAGCCCCAGCAGGTGTAGGTGTAGATCTTCTTGATCCCCTTGCCGTTCCACGAGCCGCTGTGCTTGCCGTCCCAGCCCTGGCTGAACTTGTTCCAGTGGCCGCCCTTGTAGTACTCGAACCAGACGTAGCCGCGCTTGCCGCCGAACTTGTCCACGCCGTGCCACTGCGTGTAGACCTTGCCGTGCGATTTGAAGGTCTTGCCGAAGGTGTAGGCCTTGCCGTCGCTGGAGAAGTACTTGCCCCACCCGCCGGTCGAGGCGCTCGCCTCGACGGTGGCGGCCTGTGCGGCGGGGGCGACGGCCAGGCCGGTGGCGACCGAGCCCGCGAGGGCGGCTGCTACGAGAAACTTGCGCATTTCTTCCTCCTGTGAGCGATGTACGACTCACGTTAGGGAGATCGCGCCAGGCCTTCCGCGCACAAATCCACACAGTGCACTACTGCACAGATGGCCCTATTTCTTGCCCCCGAAGATGGTGCTCACCAGCAACAGCGCGCCCCACGGCCCCGCCACCCACATCGGCCAGAAGTAGCCGCCGAAGTCGGTCAGCAGCCAGATCACCGACGTCACCGCGACGGCGGAGGCCCACGCCCCCCATGCGCCCTTCATCCCCGGGTGCAGGCCCGCGGGGGCGGGGCTCGGGGCGGGTATCCGAGCGGGCTGGGCGCGCAGGTCGACCTCGGGCAGGTCGGCCGTCACCCTGGCCAGTTCGCCGTAGGTCTTGCTCGCGTAGACCTGTTCCAGCCGTTCGTTGAACTCGTCGACCGTGATGCGTCCCTGCGCCGTGTGCTCGCGGAGGATGGCGGCCACCCGGTCGCGGTCGACGTCCGATGCACGCATTTCGGGGCTCTGCGCCATCCCCATCACTCCCGCCGTCAGTTCAGCTGCGACAGGCGCTCTTCGCCCCCATCGAGGGCGGTTAGCACCCAAGGACCATTATGTGTCACGGCGACGCTGTGCTCGAAGTGCGCGGAGGCCTTACCGTCGATCGTCACAACGGTCCAGTCGTCGTCCAGCACGCGCGTGCGCTGCGTGCCGAGGTTGACCATGGGCTCGATCGCGAGGCACATGCCCGCCTCCAGCACGGGGCCTCGGCCGGGCTTGCCGTGGTTGGCCACCCAGGGGTCCATGTGCATCTCGGTGCCGATGCCGTGCCCGCCGTACTCCTGGGGGATGCCGTAGCGTCCCTGCGAGCGGACGTACTTCTCGACCTCGTAGCCGATGTCGGACAGGTGGCGCCCGACGGTCAGCGCTGCGATGCCGCGCCACATCGACTCCTCCGTCACCCGCATCAGCTCGGTGAGCGCCGGCGAGACCTCACCCACAGGGACGGTCACCGCCGAGTCCCCGTGCCACCCCTCGAGGATCGCCCCGCAGTCGATGGAGATGATGTCGCCCTCGCGCAGCTTGCGCTCGTTGGAGGGGATGCCGTGCACGACCTCGTGGTTGACCGAGGCGCAGATGGTCGCGGGGAAGCCCTGGTAGCCCTTGAAGGAGGGGATCGCCCCCTCGCTCCTGATCGCCTTCTCCGCGATCGCGTCGAGGTCGAGCGGCGTCATGCCCGGCTCGACCGAACGCCTCAGCAGTTCCAGCGTGCGCCCGACCACCAGACCGGCCGCGCGCATCTTCTCCAGCTGCTCGGGCGACTTGATCTGGATTCCATGCCTGTTCTTCTTGAACAAGTTCGACACCCCCCAGGGTGGTTCAACGGGCGAACACCGGAGCCCAATTCCCCCATAGAGGGGCTGATCACGCAACAACGCCGACCCCGATCATCGGGGTCGGCGTCGTCGCTTCTCGCTAGCCGGCGTACGGGCGGATTTCCTTCATCGCACGCTGGGTGACTTCCTCGACAGGCCCTGTCGCGTCGACCCCGACCAGGATGCCCTCGTCGGCGTAGAAACGGATCAGCGGCGCGGTCTGCTGCTGGTAGACCTCCAGGCGGTGCCTGACGGTGTCTTCCTTGTCGTCGTCACGCTGGAAGAGCGTGCCGCCGCAGGCGTCGCAGACGTCGTCCTTCTTGTCGTCGAACTCGACGTGCCAGATGCGGCCGCACTGACTGCAGGTGCGCCGCCCGGCCAGACGCCGGACGACCTCCTCGTCGTCGACCACGAGCTCCAGGACCAGGTCGAGCTTCTGATCCCACTCCTTGAGCATGTCGCGAAGGATCTCGGCCTGAGGGACGTTACGGGGGAACCCGTCGAGCAGGAAACCATCCTGCGCGTCGTCCTCCGACAGGCGATCGCGGACCATGGCGATGGTCACCTCGTCGGGCACGAGGTCGCCGCGGTCCATATATGTCTTGGCGAGCTTGCCGAGCTCCGTGCCGCCCGAGACGTTGGCACGGAAGATGTCACCTGTCGAGATCTTCGGGATGGACAGGTTCGATGCGATGAACTGGGCCTGTGTCCCCTTACCCGCTCCGGGGGGCCCGACCAGAACGAGACGCACTACCGCAGGAAACCTTCGTAGTTGCGCTGCTGAAGCTGGCTCTCGATCTGCTTCACCGTGTCAAGGCCGACACCAACCATGATCAGGATGCTCGTCCCTCCGAACGGGAAGTTCTGGCTTGCCCCCGCGACCGCCAGCGCGATGATCGGCACCATCGAGATGAGGCCGAGGTAGAGCGCGCCGGGAGCGGTGAGACGGGTCAGAACGAAGTTCAGGTACTCGGCCGTGGGCCGACCCGGACGGATGCCCGGGATGAACCCACCGTACTTCTTCATGTTGTCGGCGACTTCAGCGGGGTTGAAGGTAATCGACACGTAGAAGTAGGTGAAGAACACGATGAGCAGGAAGAACGTGGCCATGTAGACGGGTGTGTCGCCCGTGACCAGGTTCTGGGAGATCCACTCGACCACCGGGTTGATGTTCTCCGCGGTCGCGTTGGCGAACAGAGAGACCAGCAGCTGTGGGAGATAGAGCAGCGAGGAGGCGAAGATGACCGGGATGATGCCGGCCTGGTTCACCTTCAGCGGGATGTAGGTCGAGGTGCCGCCGTACATGCGCCTGCCGACCATCCGCTTGGCGTACTGCACGGGGATGCGGCGCTGGGCCTGCTCGACGAAGACCACCGCGGCGATCATGAAGATGCCGACGACCATGACGATCGCGAAGGTGAACGGGTTCACGCGGTAGATGTTCAGCAGCTCCGACGGGAAGACCGCGACGACCTGCGTGAAGATGAGGATCGACATGCCGTTGCCGACGCCGCGGTCGGTGACGAGCTCTCCCAGCCACATGATGACCGAGGTGCCTGCCGTCATGATGACGACCATCGTCACGATGCTGAAGATGTTGTCAGGGTCGAGCAGCACCTGCTGGTTGCACTCAGGGAACAGCTGTCCCGAGCGCGCCAGCGCGATGAAGGCGGTCGACTGGAGGACGGCGAGACCGATCGTCAGATAGCGCGTGTACTGCGTGATCTTCGTCTGGCCTGCCTGCCCCTCCTTCTTCAGGGCCTCAAGGCGTGGAATGACGACGACGAGCAGTTGGAGAATGATGCTCGCCGTGATGTAGGGCATGATGCCCAGGGCGAAAACCGACAACTTGAGCAGAGCGCCGCCGCTGAACAGCTGCACCATGCCGTAGAGGTTGCCGGAACTGCCGGCCTGGGCCTGGGTGAGACAGGCGCGAATGTTCTCGGTGTGAACACCCGGAGTCGGAAGAACCGAGCCGAGGCGGAACAGCGCGATGATGCCCAGTGTGAAGAGCAACTTCTTGCGCAGGTCCGGCGTCCGGAACGCCCGGGTAAACGCGGTCAGCACGGTCCCTCCAGCACGCCATGATGGCGGTATGGGTCTGCGATGGTGCGGGGATCAGCCATCTGAAGTCTCAAGGTCAGGCGAGCAGGACAGAACCCTGCCGTCTCGCGAACTCTAACGCACTACAGGCACGGGGGCCCATTATCAGAACCCCCGTGCCGAGTAATGCCACTTACAGCTCGGTAACGGACCCACCGGCAGCAGCGATCTTCTCCTTGGCGGAACCCGAGAAGGCGTGAGCCTGCACGTTCACCGCGACGGAGATCTCGCCAGTGCCGAGGACCTTCACCGGCTGGTTCTTGCGAACAGCGCCCTTGGAGATCAGCGTCTCGACGGTGACATCGCCACCCTCGGGGAACAGCTCACCGATCTTGTCCAGGTTGACGACCTGGTAGGTCGTCTTGAACAGCGCGTTGGAGAAGCCCTTGAGCTTCGGCAGACGACGCTGCAGCGGAACCTGGCCACCCTCGAAACCGAGGGGAACCGTGGTCCTGGACCTCGTGCCCTTGGTACCGCGACCGGCCGTCTTGCCCTTGGACGCCTCGCCACGACCCTTGCGGACCTTGGCCTTGTTGGCGCCCTTGGCGGGACGCAGGTCGTGAATCTTCAGCGGAGCCTTGTCAGTCATGACTAGTCGACCTCTTCCACCTCGACGAGGTGCGTCACCACGGAGACCATCCCACGAATCTCGGGACGGTCCTCCTTGACGACGACATCGCCGATTCGCTTCAGGCCAAGCGAACGCAGCGAGTCACGCTGGTTCTGCTTGCCACCGATCTTCGAGCGAACCTGAGTGATCTTCAGGCGTGCCATGACTAGCTCACCGCCTTAGCCGCCGCAGCAGCCTCGGCCAGGCCCTCGGCGCGAGCCTTGAGCATCCTCGCCGGAGCGACGTCCTCGATCGCCAGACCACGACGCGCGGCGATCGCCTCGGGCGTGGAGAGGCCCTTCAGCGCAGCCACCGTGGCGTGCACGATGTTGATGGGGTTGTCCGAGCCGAGCGACTTGGACAGAACGTCGTGGATACCGGCGCACTCCAGAACGGCGCGCACCGGACCACCGGCGATGACACCGGTACCGGCGGAGGCCGGACGCAGGAAGACGACGCCGGCCGCCTCCTCACCCTGCACGGTGTGCGGGATGGTGCCCTGGATGCGGGGGACGCGGAAGAAGTGCTTCTTCGCCTCCTCGACACCCTTGGCGATGGCCGCGGGGACTTCCTTGGCCTTGCCGTAGCCGACGCCGACCAGGCCGTTGCCGTCACCGACGACAACCAGGGCGGTGAAGCTGAAGCGACGACCACCCTTCACGACCTTGGCCACTCGGTTGATCTTCACTACACGCTCGATGTACGAGACGCCCTTGTCAGCGGCGCCACCGCGGCGATCGTCACGACGGTCACGCCGCTCGCCACCGGTGCCGCCACCGCGACGCGGAGCTGCAGCCATCAGTGGTTCCTCTTCTCAGTAGCCATTAGAACTCGAGCCCGCCTTCGCGAGCGCTGTCCGCGAGAGCCGCGATGCGACCCGCGTAGCGGTTACCACCACGGTCGAAGACGACAGCGGTGATCCCGGCTTCCTTGGCCCGCTGAGCGAGGAGCTCGCCGACCTTCTTGGCCTTCTCGGTCTTGTCGCCCTCGGCAGTGCGCAGGCTGGCGTCCATGGTGGAGGCGCTGACCAGCGTGTGGCCGACGGTGTCGTCCACGATCTGCACGAACAGGTGACGGGTCGAGCGGTTGACGACCAGGCGCGGACGCGCGGCCGTACCGACAACCTTCTTGCGGACGCGGCCGTGACGGCGGGCCCGCGAGACGGTGCGAGCAGCCGTGTGCTTGCTGTACGCAGTCTTGGGAGCCATGCCTACTTACCAGCCTTTCCGACCTTGCGGCGGATAACTTCGCCCTGGTAACGCACACCCTTGCCCTTGTAGGGGTCGGGCTTGCGCAACTTGCGGATGTTGGCGGCGACCTCGCCGACCTTCTGCTTGTCGATGCCGTCCACGTGGAACAGGGTCGGCTTGTCGACGCGGAAGGAGACGCCCTCGGGGGCGTCCACGATCACCGGGTGGCTGAAGCCCAGAGCGAACTCCAGCTGCGTCGGGCCCTTGGCCGCGACGCGGTAACCGACACCGACGATCTCCAGGGTCTTGGAGTACCCCTGGGTGACACCGGCCACCATGTTGGCGATCAGCGTCCGAGAGAGGCCGTGCAGAGCGCGGACCTTCTGCTCGTCGTTGGGCCGGGAGACGGCGATGGTGCCGTCCTCGTCGCGAGCCACCGTGATGGGCTCAGCGACCGTGTGTGAAAGCGTGCCCTTCGGGCCCTTGACCTGGACATCCTGGCCGTCGATCGTGATGTCGACGCCGCTCGGTACAGGGATGGGCAGCCGTCCGATTCGCGACATGCTGTGTTCCTCCCCCCGCTACCAGACGTAGGCGAGGACTTCCCCGCCCACTCCACGCTTGCCAGCCTGCTTGTCGGTCATGAGACCGGCGGACGTCGAGATGATCGCGACACCCAGCCCGCCCAGAACTCGAGGCAGATTGTCCTTCTTCGCGTAAACACGCAGCCCGGGCTTGGAAACCCGGCGCAGCCCCGCGAGCGAACGCTCACGGCTCGGCCCGAACTTGAGCTCCACCACGAGGCTCTTTCCGACCTTGGCGTCTTCGACGGCCCAGGACTGGATGTAGCCCTCCTGCTGGAGGATCTCGGCGATGTGCGCCTTGATCTTCGAATACGGCATCGCCACGCTCTCGTGGTATGCCGAGTTCGCGTTGCGCAGACGTGTCAACATGTCTGCGATCGGGTCGGTCATCGTCATGGCCAACGGCCTTCCTCGCCGCGGTTTCCAGTCGGTGAAGCGGTGCTCTACCGGTGGACCTTCGGCGCGGTCATGGGCGCCTGCAACAGCGCCCGGTTGATAGTTCTTCGTACGGCAGGCAGTGCCGAGGGGCGGTCCGCGAGGAGCCGCCCCTCACAGTACCTACCAGCTCGACTTGGTGATGCCGGGCAGCTCGCCGCGGTGCGCCATCTCACGGAAGCAGATCCGGCACAGGCCGAACTTCCTGTAGACAGCGTGCGCACGCCCGCAGCGCGAGCAGCGGGTGTAGGCGCGAACCGCGAACTTCGGCTTGCGCGCCGCCTTCACCTTCAGAGACGTCTTAGCCATGCTCAGGCCTCCTTGAACGGGAAACCGAGAAGCTTCAGCAGCGCCCGGCCCTCATCGTCGTTCTTCGCCGTGGTCACGACCGTGATGTCCATGCCTCGCGGCCGGTCGACCTTGTCCGGGTCGATCTCGTGGAACATGACCTGCTCGGTGAGACCGAAGGTGTAGTTTCCGTTGCCGTCGAACTGCTTGGGCGACAGGCCGCGGAAGTCCCTGATGCGGGGAAGCGCCAGCGAGAGCAGACGGTCGAGGAACTCCCACATGCGGTCGCCGCGCAGCGTGACGTGCGCGCCGATCGGCATGCCCTCACGCAGCTTGAACTGCGCGATGGACTTGCGGGCCCTGACGACCGCCGGCTTCTGGCCGGTGATCGTGGTGAGGTCACGGACAGCGCCCTCGATGAGCTTCGAGTCGCGAGCAGCCTCGCCGACACCCATGTTGACCTTGATCTTGGTCAGGCCGGGCACCAGCATGATGTTCTCGATGCCGAACTCCTCACGAAGCTTCGCGATGATCTCCTCGCGGTACTTCGTCTTGAGGCGCGGCGTCGGACGCTCGGTCTCAGTGGTCGTCGCAGTCATCAGTTGTCCTCACCCGACTCGTCGGCCTTCTTGTCGGCCTTCTTGGCAGGCTTCTCTTCATCCTTGAGCTTCTTGACGTTGCTCACGTGGATGGGAGCCTCCATGGTCTCGACGCCGCCCTGCTTGGCGCCGCGAGGACCGTTGAGGTTCTCCTTCGAGTGCTTCTTGATCATGTTGACGCCCTCGACGATCACGCGGTCCTCGCGCGGGTTCGTCGAGATCACACGACCCTTGGCACCCTTGTCCTTGCCGGCGATGACCTGAACCAGGTCACCCTTCTTCACGTGCAGCTTCGTCATCACAGCACCTCCGGCGCGAGCGAGATGATGCGCATGAACTTCTTGTCACGCAGCTCACGGCCCACCGGGCCGAAGATGCGGGTGCCACGAGGGTCACCGCTGTCCTTGATGATGACGGCGGCGTTCTCGTCGAAGCGGATGTAGGAGCCGTCGGGACGGCGGCGCTCCTTCACCGTACGGACGACGACGGCCTTGACCACGTCGCCCTTCTTCACACCAGTGCTGCCGGGAAGTGCGTCCTTCACGGTGGCGACGATGACGTCGCCGATTCCCGCGTAGCGCCGACCCGAGCCACCGAGAACGCGGATGCAGAGAATCTCCTTGGCACCCGTGTTGTCGGCGACCTTGAGTCGCGACTCCTGCTGGATCACGTCAACTCCTGTTGGTCTCCGCCGGTTCTCATCGCTGAGCCTGGCGGAACTGTGTGTTGTCTTGTTCCCCCGGCCACAACCCACGAAGGGGCCGCACCGCAGGCGACGCGAGGGCTCGCGCCCTCGCGTCCTTGGACACCGTCATGGGGGGTGTCTCCACCCCCCACGAGGCGCGCATCTATGCGGAAGACCTTACTTGGCCTTCTCAAGCACCTCGACGACACGCCAGCGCTTGGTGGCGGACAGCGGCCTGGTCTCCATGAGGAGAACGCGGTCGCCGACACCACACGTGTTGGCCTCGTCGTGCGCCTTGTACTTGGTCGTACGGCGGATGACCTTGCCGTACAGCGGGTGCTTCACGCGGTCCTCGACGGCGACGACGACGGTCTTGTCCATCTTGTCGCTGACGACCAGGCCCTCACGGGTCTTGCGGTAGTGCCGCGTGGTCTTCTCGGTTGCCTCAGACATCGCTCGTCTCCTTCTCGACCGTGACGATGCCGAGCTCCCGCTCGCGCATCACGGTGTAGATACGGGCGATCTCGCGGCGGACGGCACGCAGCCGCCCGTGGCTCTCCAGCTGACCGGTCGCCGCCTGGAAGCGGAGGTTGAACAGCTCCTCCTTCGCCTCCTTCAGCTTCTGAACCAGGGCGTCCTGGTCCTCGAGCCGCAGCTCTCCGGCGGTCAGGCCCTTAGCCATCACGCCTCACCCACTTCACGCTTAACAATCTTGCACTTCATCGGAAGCTTGTGGATCGCGCGCGTCAGCGCCTCGCGAGCGATGGGCTCGGCGACGCCGGACAGCTCGAACATCACGCGCCCAGGCTTGACGTTGGCGATCCACCACTCCGGCGAACCCTTACCGGAACCCATGCGGGTCTCGGCGGGCTTCTTGGTGAGCGGACGGTCGGGGTAGATGTTGATCCACACCTTGCCACCACGCTTGATGTGGCGGGTCATGGCGATACGAGCCGACTCGATCTGGCGGTTGGTCACGTAGGAGTGCTCAATCGCCTGAATGCCGAACTCGCCGAACACAACCCTGGTGCCGCCCTTGGCGGCGCCACTGCGGTCGGGCCGGTGCTGCTTGCGGTGCTTGACCCTGCGAGGGATCAGCATGGTCAGCTCCCTTCAGCACCCGGCTGCGCAGCCGGGCCGGTCTCGGGGGCAGCCTGCGCGGCCGCCTCAGTCCTGGGGGCTCGGTCTCCACGACCGGCGCCGCCACCGCGGCGGGCGCCACCGGCGCCACCACCACGACGGGGACGGTCGCCACCGGCGCCGCCACCACGACGGTCGTCGCGGTCACGACGCTGGCCGGCACGAGCGCCGGCGGCAGCCGCCTCACGCTCGGCGCGGCTCGTCGGAGCCTCACCCTTGTAGATCCACACCTTCACGCCGATACGGCCGAAGGTGGTACGGGCCTCGTAGAAGCCGTAGTCGATGTCCGCGCGAAGCGTGTGCAGCGGCACACGACCCTCGCGGTAGAACTCCGACCTCGACATCTCGGCGCCGCCCAGACGACCCGAGCACGCGACCCGGATGCCCTTGGCGCCGCTCTTCATGGCCGACTGCATCGCCTTGCGCATGGCGCGACGGAACGAGACACGGCTGGAGAGCTGCTCGGCCACGCCCTGCGCGACCAGCTGAGCGTCGATCTCGGGGTTCTTGACCTCGAGGATGTTGAGCTGAACCTGCTTCTTGGTCAGCTTCTCCAGGTCGCCGCGGATGCGGTCGGCCTCGGCGCCGCGGCGGCCGATGACGATGCCGGGACGCGCGGTGTGGATGTCGACCTGGACGCGGTCGGTCGTACGCTCGATCTCGACCTTGGAGATGCCGGCCCGCTCCATGCCCTTCTGCAGCATGCGACGGATCGCGACGTCCTCAGCGACGTACGACTTGTACAGCTTGTCGGCGTACCACCGGCTCTTGAAGTCGGTCGTGATGCCGAGGCGGAACCCGTGCGGGTTAACCTTCTGGCCCACTATCGGGTCCTTCCCTTCGGCTCGCGGGACTCCACGATCACGGTGATGTGGCTCGTCCGCTTGTTGATCCGATAGGCGCGACCCTGGGCACGCGGACGGAACCGCTTCAGCGTCGGGCCCTCGTCGACCCACGCGCGGCTCACGACGAGCGTCTGCGGGTCGAGCTTGAAGTTGTGCTCAGCGTTCGCCATCGCGCTCGAGAGCACCTTGTAAATCGGCTCGCTCGCTGCCTGAGCAGCGAACTGCAGCACGGCCTGCGCCTCCGAAGCGGGCAGCCCGCGAATAAGGTCCACCACGCGGCGGGCCTTCTGGGGCGTGACACGGACGAACCGCGCCTGAGCCCTGGCTTCCATCGCTTACTCCTCTGATGCTTCTGAAGGCGCTTACCGCCGGCTGCGGCGGTCTTCCTTGACGTGGCTACGGAAGGTCCGCGTGGGAGCGAACTCGCCGAGCTTGTGACCGATCATCGACTCGGTGACGAACACCGGGACGTGCTTGCGGCCGTCGTGAACGGCGATCGTGTGACCGAGCATGTCGGGCACGATCATGGAACGCCGCGACCACGTCTTGATGACGTTCTTGGTGCCCTTCTCGTTCTGGACGTCGACCTTCTTCTGAAGGTGGTCGTCCACGAAGGGGCCCTTCTTAAGGCTACGTGGCATTTCGGCTGCTCCTACCGCTTCTTCCTCTTGGACCGACGGCGGATGATCAGCCTGTCGCTGGCCTTGTTCGCCTGACGGGTACGGCCCTCGGGCTTGCCCTTGGGGTTGACCGGGTGGCGACCACCGGAGGTCTTACCCTCACCACCACCGTGCGGGTGGTCGACGGGGTTCATGGCCACACCACGGACGGTCGGGCGCTTGCCCTTCCACCGCATACGGCCGGCCTTACCCCAGTTGATGTTGGCCTGCTCGGCGTTGCCGACCTGACCGACACTCGCGCGGCAGCGCACGTCGACCATGCGCATTTCGCCGGAGGGCATACGCAGCGTGGCGTACTGGCCCTCCTTGGCGAGCAGCTGGATCTGCGCGCCGGCGGAACGGCCGAGCTTGGCGCCGCCGCCCGGACGGAGCTCCACCGCGTGGATGAAGGTACCGGTCGGGATGTTGCGCAGCGGCAGGCAGTTGCCCGGCTTGATGTCGGCCCCGGGGCCGTTCTCGATCCTGTCGCCCTGCTTGAGGCCGGTCGGCGCGATGATGTAGCGCTTCTCGCCGTCGGCGTAGTGCAGCAGGGCAATGTTGGCGGTGCGGTTGGGGTCGTACTCGATGTGAGCGACCTTCGCCGGAATGCCATCCTTGTCATGCCTGCGGAAGTCGATGATCCGGTAGGCGCGCTTGTGACCGCCACCCTGGTGGCGAGCGGTGACCCGGCCGTGGACGTTACGGCCACCCTTGCTGTGAAGGGGAGCAAGCAGCGACTTCTCCGGCGTGCTGCGGGTGATCTCGGAGAAGTCCGAGACACTCGAGCCGCGGCGACCAGGAGTCGTCGGCTTGTACTTACGGATGCCCATCTTTTTCGTTCATCCTTCGTCGGTTACATGGGTGAGCCCGCCACGCTTTCGCGAGGCGGTCTCATCCCCCGCAAGCCGTACGGCTTGCGCTTGCTTACGTGTCGGCTAACCGATCTGACCGAAGATGTCGATCCGGTCGCCCTCGGCCAAGCTCACGATCGCGCGCTTGGTGTCGGGCCGCTTGCCGAACCCGGCGCGGGTGCGCTTGCGCTTGCCCTGCCGGTTGATGGTGTTCACGCTGGTGACCTTGACACCGAAGATCTGCTCAACCGCGATCTTGACCTGGGTCTTGTTCGCGGTCTTCTTCACCATGAACGTGTACTTGTTGTTCTCATCGATCAGGCCGTAGCTCTTCTCGGAGACAACGGGCTTGATGATGATGTCGCGCGGGTCGGAGACCCTCTCCAGTCGGCCCTTGGGCTTCTCGGAGGCGACAGCCTGCGGGTCGGTGATGTTCTCCATCAGGCGTCTTCCTTCCCGCTCTTGCTCAGCCGCGCCACGACCTGGTCGTACGCTTCCTGCGTGAAGACCACGTCGTCGTGGACGAGCACGTCGTAGGTGTTCAGCTGCCCGGCGTCCAGCAGGTGGACCTCCGGAGCGTTGCGCAGGCTCAGCCAGGTGAGCTCGTCGGTCTCCTCGACCACGACCAGAACGGTCCTGGCGTCGGTGATCTTGCGCAGGGCCTCGAGGGCCGCCTTGGTCTTGGGGGTCTCCCCGGTGACCAGGCTGCTCACGACGTGCACGCGACCGCCGGTCGCCCTGTCGGACAGGGCGCCGCGCAGCGCGGCGGCCTTCATCTTCTTGGGCGTCTTCTGCGAGTAGTCGCGCGGGAGGGGACCGTGAACGGTGCCACCACCGGCGAACTGCGGCGCGCGGGTCGAGCCCTGACGGGCGCGACCGGTGCCCTTCTGGCGGTACGGCTTCTTGCCACCGCCCCTGACCTCACCACGGGTCTTGGCCTTGTGGGTGCCCTGCCGGCGAGCGGCGAGCTGGGCCACGACGACCTGGTGGATCAGCGGAACATTGACCTTCGCGCCGAAGATGTCTTCGGGCAGGTCGACGGAGCCGGTCTTCGCGCCGCTGGCGTCGAGGACGTCAATGCTGGTCACTTGGCAGCCCCCTTCTTTGCAGCGGTGCGGACGAGGACCAGGCTGCCGTTGGCGCCGGGGATCGCACCCTTGATCAGGATGAGACCGTTCTCGGCGTCCACGGCGTGAACCTTGAGGCTCTGCACGGTGGTGCGGACGTTACCCATCCGACCGGCCATGCGGAGACCCTTGAATACGCGGCCAGGGGTGGCGCAGCCACCGATGGAACCCGGCGACCGGTGCTTGCGCTGCGTACCGTGCGACGCGCCCAGGCCCTTGAAGCCGTGACGCTTCATGACACCGGCGAACCCCTTGCCCTTGGACTTGCCAGTGACGTCGACGTACTGGCCGGCCTCGAAGGTGTCAGCCAGGAGCTCCTGGCCGAGGGTGTAGTCGCTCGCGTCGTCCGTGCGGATCTCCGCAAAGTAACGGCGCGGGGTGATGTCGTGCTTACGCAGGTAGTCGCCGAGCGGCTTGTTGACCTTCCGGGGGTCGACCTGTCCGTAGCCGAGCTGAACGGCGGTGTAGCCGTCCTTGTCTGCGGTCCGGACCCTGGTCACCACGCACGGACCGGCCTCGACCACGGTCACCGGAACCATCCGGTTGTCCGCGTCGAAGACCTGGGTCATGCCGAGCTTCTTGCCCAGGACGCCCTTGATCGTCTTAGCCATGTCAGTGCGTTCCCTCAGAGCTTGATCGAAATGTCGACGCCGGCGGGGAGGTCGAGTCGCATGAGCGAGTCGACCGTCTTCGGCGTCGGGTCGATGATGTCAATCAGCCGCTTGTGCGTGCGCATCTCGAAGTGCTCGCGGCTGTCCTTGTACTTGTGCGGCGAGCGGATGACGCAGTACACGTTCTTCTCGGTCGGCAGCGGCACCGGGCCCGCGACCTTCGCGCCAGTCCGCGTCACCGTCTCGACGATCTTCTTGGCCGAGCTATCGATGACCTCGTGGTCATAGGCCTTAAGCCGGATGCGGATCTTCTGTCCCGCCATAATGGCCTCGGTGTCCTTCGCTGTCGTCTGAAAAAGTATCGTGCGGCCTGTTGCCGCTGTAGTACGGGCGGAGACCGCCCGCTGACCCCACGTAGCAGACGTATTCGATCTGCTGTTTCTTCCGTGATCCGGCAGTTACTTCGGTCACGATTCCGAAGCGACTGCGAGATCACGGCCTAGCCGTGGAGCCGTGGCGGGAGCCGGGAGGCTCCCGTTGCCCGGTTGGGCGGCCGGTTCCCTGTGCGAGAACCGGCCGCCGCCCCAGTGGTGGTACTACTTGAGGATCTTCACCACGTTGCCGGCGCCGACGGTGCGGCCACCCTCACGAATGGCGAACTTGAGGCCGTCCTCCATGGCGATGGGCTGGATCAGCTCAACGCGCATCTCGGTGTTGTCGCCCGGCATGACCATCTCGGTGCCCTCGGGGAGGTGCACCACACCGGTCACGTCAGTCGTACGGAAGTAGAACTGAGGACGGTAGTTGTTGAAGAACGGCGTGTGACGGCCGCCCTCGTCCTTGCTCAGGATGTAGACCTGGGCCTCGAACTCGGTGTGCGGGGTGGTCGTGCCCGGCTTGATGATGCACTGGCCGCGCTCGACGTCCTCGCGCTTGATGCCGCGGAGGAGCAGACCGACGTTGTCACCGGCCTGGCCCTCGTCGAGCAGCTTGCGGAACATCTCGACACCGGTGACCGTGGTGGTGGTCTTCTCGGTCTTGATGCCGATGATGTCGACGGTCTCGTTGACCTTGACGATGCCGCGCTCGATACGACCGGTCACGACGGTGCCGCGGCCGGTGATCGAGAAGACGTCCTCGATCGGCATCAGGAAGGGCTTGTCGATGGCGCGGGTGGGCTCCGGCACGCTCTCGTCGACAGCGGTCATCAGCTCGATGATGCTGTCGCCCCACTTCTGGTCGCCCTCGAGGGCCTTCAGAGCGGAGACGCGCACGACGGGCAGGTCGTCGCCGGGGAACTCCTGAGCGGACAGGAGCTCACGAACCTCGAGCTCGACGAGCTCCAGGATCTCCTCGTCGTCGACCATGTCGGCCTTGTTGAGCGCCACGACGATGTAGGGGACGCCGACCTGGCGGGCCAGGAGGACGTGCTCCTTCGTCTGCGGCATCGGGCCGTCGGTCGCCGCGACCACGAGGATCGCGCCGTCCATCTGAGCCGCACCGGTGATCATGTTCTTCACGTAGTCGGCGTGACCGGGGCAGTCCACGTGAGCGTAGTGGCGCTTCTCGGTCTGGTACTCGACGTGCGCGATGGAGATCGTGATGCCACGAGCCTTCTCCTCGGGCGCCTTGTCGATCTTGTCGAACGGGGTCGCCTCGTTAAGCTCAGGGAAACGCTCGTGAAGCACCTTGGTGATCGCCGCGGTCAGAGTGGTCTTGCCGTGGTCGATGTGCCCAATGGTGCCGATGTTCACGTGCGGCTTAGTCCGCTCGAACTTGGCCTTAGCCACTGGTTCTCTCCTTAGAGAATCTGACTGACTTACTTCACACTCGGGCCCGGGTGACCCCGAACCCCTGAACAGCGGGGCGACATCTCATCGCCCCACCAGGGACCTGGGCTGGTCGCCCTGATCCCGAAAGGTCCGGGGCACTCGCCCCGGACCGGCGGGACCAGGAACTATTCGCCCCGGGCCTTCGCGACGATCTCCTTGGCGATGCCCGGGGGCACCTCCGCGTAGGAGTCGAACTGCATGCTGTAGCTCGCCCTGCCCTGAGTGCGGCTGCGCAGGTCACCCACGTAGCCGAACATCTCCGACAGCGGAACGAGCGCCGCGATGACACGGGCGCCAGCGCGCTCGTCCATCGACTGGATCTGCCCGCGGCGACCGTTGAGGTCACCGATGACGTCACCCATGTAGTCCTCGGGCGTGGTGACCTCAACGGCCATCATCGGCTCGAGGAGCACAGCGTCGGCCTTGCGAGCGGCCTCCTTGAAGGCCATCGAGCCGGCGATCTTGAAGGCCATTTCCGAGGAGTCGACGTCGTGCGCCGCACCGTCGGTCAGCGTCACCTTCACGCCGACCATCGGGTAACCGGCCAGCACGCCGAACTCGGCGGCCTCCTGGGCGCCCGCGTCGACCGAGGGGATGTACTCCCTCGGGACACGACCACCCGAAACCTTGTTCTCGAACTCGTAGCCGTCGTTGCCCTCGCCCAGCGGCTCCAGGTTGATGATGACCCGCGCGAACTGACCGGAACCACCGGTCTGCTTCTTGTGGGTGTAGTCAACCTTCTCCACCTTGCGGCGGATGGTCTCGCGGTAGGCGACCTGCGGGCGACCGACGTTGGCCTCGACCTTGAACTCGCGACGCATACGGTCGACGAGGATCTCGAGGTGAAGCTCGCCCATGCCCCAGATGACCGTCTGACCGGTCTCCTCGTCGCGACGGACCTGGAAGGACGGGTCCTCCTCGGCCAGACGCTGGATGGCGGTGCCGAGCTTCTCCTGGTCGCCCTTGGTCTTGGGCTCGATGGCGACGTTGATGACCGGAGCCGGGAACGTCATCGACTCGAGCACGACCTGGTTCGACGGGTCGGAGAGCGTGTCACCCGTGGTGGTGTCCTTCAGACCCATCACGGCGACGATCTGACCAGCGTGCGCGGACGGGCGCTCCTCGCGCTTGTTCGCGTGCATCTGGTAGATCTTGCCGATCCGCTCCTTCTTGCCCTTCACCGAGTTGATGACCCCGGTGCCGGTCTCGAGCGTGCCCGAGTAGATGCGGATGTAGGTGAGACGACCCAGGTGCTGGTCACTCATGATCTTGAAGGCCAGCGCGGAGAAGGGCTCGGTCACGTCCGCGTGACGCTCGACGACCTCGTCCTCCTTGCCGACCGCGTGCCCCTTGAAGGCGGGGATGTCGGTCGGCGCGGGCAGGTAGGCCACGATCGCGTCGAGCAGGGGCTGAACGCCCTTGTTCTTGAACGCGGTGCCGGTGAGAACCGGGTTGATGGCGCTGGCCAGCGTGGCGCGGCGAATGGCCGCGACCAGCTGCTCCTCGGTGGGCTCAGTGCCCTCGAGGAAGAGCTCCATCAGCTCGTCGTCGTTCTCGGAGACGGTCTCGACCAGCTTCTCGCGCCACTCACGAGCCGTGTCGGCGTACTCGGCCGGGATGTCGACGGTGTCGTACATCTCGCCCTTGGCGGCCTCTTCGCTCCAGAGCAGACCCTTCATCTTCACCAGGTCGATGACGCCCTTGAAACCGGACTCGACGCCCCAGGGAAGCTGGATGACAGCCGGCGTCGCCGCCAGACGGCTGATCATCATGTCGACGCAGCGGTGGAACTCCGCGCCGACGCGGTCCATCTTGTTCACGAAGCAGATGCGCGGCACGCCATAGCGGTCAGCCTGGCGCCACACCGTCTCCGACTGCGGCTCGACACCCGCGACACCGTCGAACACCGCGACGGCGCCGTCGAGGACGCGGAGCGAGCGCTCCACCTCGATGGTGAAGTCGACGTGACCGGGAGTGTCGATGATGTTGATGGTGTGGTCGAGCCACTCACAGGTCGTCGCGGCAGACGTGATCGTGATGCCGCGCTCCTGCTCCTGCTCCATCCAGTCCATGGTGGCAGCGCCCTCGTGGACTTCACCGATCTTGTAGTTGATGCCGGTGTAGAACAGGATGCGCTCGGTCGTGGTGGTCTTGCCCGCGTCGATGTGGGCCATGATCCCGATGTTGCGGATCTTGGCCAGGTCAAGAGCGGTCGTGGTGGCCACTTCTCTCGCGTCCTCGTCGTCTCGTCGAACCCGCTGTTACCAGCGGTAGTGGGCGAAGGCCTTGTTGGACTCGGCCATCTTGTGGGTGTCCTCGCGCTTCTTGACGCTCGCCCCGAGGCCGTTGCTGGCGTCGAGGAGCTCGTTCATGAGGCGCTCGGTCATGGTCTTCTCGCGGCGGGCGCGGGAGTACTGCACCAGCCAACGCAGGGCCAGGGTGGTGCTGCGCGCGGCGCGCACCTCGACCGGGACCTGGTAGGTCGCGCCACCGACACGGCGGCTGCGGACCTCGAGGGTGGGCTTGACGTTGTCGAGGGCGCGCTTCAGCGTGACGACCGGGTCGTTGCCGGTCTTGTCCTTGCAGCCCTCGAGCGCCCCGTAGACGATCGACTGCGCGATGGAGCGCTTGCCGTCAAGGAGCACCTTGTTGATCAGAGCGGTCACCAGCGGCGAGCTGTAAACCGGGTCAGACATGAGCTGACGACGGCCAGGAGAACCCTTGCGAGGCATGGTTACTTCTCCCTCTTCGTGCCGTAGCGGCTGCGGGCCTGCTTGCGGTTACGGACGCCCTGCGTGTCGAGGGAGCCACGGATGATCTTGTAGCGAACACCCGGCAGGTCCTTCACACGACCGCCACGCACGAGCACGATGGAGTGCTCCTGCAGGTTGTGGCCCACACCGGGGATGTAAGCCGTGACCTCGATGCCGTTGGTGAGCCGAACACGGGCGACCTTGCGGAGGGCCGAGTTGGGCTTCTTGGGCGTCGTGGTGTAGACGCGCTGGCAGGTGCCGCGACGCTGCGGGCTCCCCTTGAGGGCAGGAGTCTTGGTCTTGGTGACCTTGTCCTGCCGGCCCTTGCGGACCAACTGCTGAATAGTGGGCACTGCCACTCCGTTCGTGCCTTGGCCGGTAATACGTCAAGTCGTGCTTTTCGCAGGTACTGCCGGTGTCATGACCTGCTGGTTTTCCTCTTGCGCCGACCCACGCGGTCGGGCGTGTCGCGCTCTGTCGAGCCACTACCCGGCGTAATCGAACGCTGGAGAGAGACCATGCCGCGCAGCCTGTCGGAGCGCATGCATGAGGGCCCATGAACCCACGGGCACGAAGGGCAAGACTACCCAGCCCAGCGCAGCACGTCAAAACGACTGCGATCGGCCGCTGTCGATGCGACCGTACATTCGTGCCGTGGCCTTATCAGACCCTCGTCTAGCTTACCCGCATCTCTCGAGTTGTCTGGCCCTTCTCCACACGCGTTTCGCGGCGGCTTCTCCGTCCGTCGCGGCCGTGCCGCTCGACGTGCTCACCTGCCCGCTCACCTGTGCGAGTCACCGCCACACGGGCAGGCGTGCCGCGTCCGCGGGAGCGTGACGGGCCCCTCAGGGCCTCAGGGGGCCACGGCGTGTCGGCGGGCGCAGGCGCGTGCCGCGCGTCAGGTCAGGACAGCGGCCCGCCGCCCTGAAAAGGGGAACGCCCCGTGCCTTGCCGGAGCAAGGCGCGGGGCGTTCCGCGCAACCGATCGCTCAGCGGTTGTACTGACCGAAGTCGTACTCCTCCAGCGGCACGGCCTCGCCGCTGCCGGTGCCGAAGGTGTAGTCCGCGGCCGAACCGTCGTAGCCGCCGACCGTGTACATCGCGGCCTTGGCCTCCTCGGTCGGCTCCACCCGGATGTTGCGGTACTGGGGCATGCCAGTGCCGGCCGGGATCAGCTTTCCGATGATGACGTTCTCCTTCAGGCCCAGGAGCGAGTCGGACTTGGCGTGGATCGCCGCGTCCGTCAGGACCCTGGTGGTCTCCTGGAAGGAGGCCGCCGACAGCCACGACTCGGTGGCCAGCGACGCCTTCGTGATGCCCATGAGGACCGGACGGCCGGAGGCGGGCGTGCCACCCTCGGCGACGGTCTCGCGGTTCATCAGCTCGAAGCGCGGACGCTCGACGAGCTCACCGGGCAGCAGGTCGGTCTCACCGGACTCGAGCACGTTGACGCGCTTGAGCATCTGCCGAACGATGATCTCGATGTGCTTGTCGTGGATCGACACACCCTGCGAGCGGTAGACCTGCTGGACCTCGGCGACCAGGTGCAGCTGCACCGCACGCGGGCCGAGGATGCGCAGGACCTCGTTCGGGTTGACCGCACCGGCGATGAGCTGGGTGCCCACCGAGACACGCTGGCCGTCCTGGATGAGCAGGCGCGAGCGCATCGAGACCGGGTAGGCGATCTCCTCCGAACCGTCGTCGGGGGTGATCACGATCTTGCGGGTCTTGTCGGTCTCGTCGATGCGAGCCCGGCCCTCGGCCTCGGAGATCGGGGCGACACCCTTGGGGATGCGCGCCTCGAAGAGCTCCTGGACACGGGGCAGACCGTGGGTGATGTCCGCGCCCGCCACACCACCGGTGTGGAAGGTACGCATCGTCAGCTGGGTGCCGGGCTCACCGATCGACTGGGCGGCGATGATGCCGACCGCCTCGCCGACGTCCACGAGCTTGCCGGTGGCCAGCGAGCGGCCGTAGCAGGTCGCGCAGACACCGATCTTGGCCTCGCAGACGAGCGCGCTGCGGGTGCGGACCGTCTCGATGCCGGCCTCGACCAGCGCCGTGACGTGGATGTCGTTGATGTCGACACCCGCCGAGGCGATGACCTTGCCGTCGACCTCGACGTCCTCGGCCAGGATGCGGCCGTGCACGTTCGACTCGGCGTTCTCGGCCTTGACCAGGTTGCCCGACGAGTCGCGCTCACCGACGTGCAGCGGGACCGCGCGGTCGGTGCCGCAGTCGATCTCACGCACGATGACGTCCTGCGCCACGTCCACCAGACGACGGGTCAGGTAACCCGAGTCGGCGGTACGGAGCGCGGTGTCGGCCAGACCCTTTCGCTGACCGTGGGTGGAGATGAAGTACTCCAGCACCGACAGGCCCTCACGGAAGGAGGCCTTGATCGGCCGCGGGATCGTCTCACCCTTGGTGTTGGACACCAGGCCACGGATACCGGCGATCTGACGCACCTGCATCTTGTTACCGCGGGCGCCGGAGTTGACCATCATCCAGACCGGGTTCGTCGCGGGGAACGCGTTGACCATGTCGGTCTCGACGTCCGCCGTGGCGTGGGTCCAGATCTCGATGAGCTCCTGACGGCGCTCCTCGTCGGTGATCAGACCGCGCTCGTACTCACGCTGGACCTTGTCGGCCCTGCGCTCGTAGCTCTCCATGATGTCGGCCTTGTTGGGCGGCGCGACGACGTCGTCGATCGAGATCGTGACGCCGGAGCGGGTCGCCCAGCGGAAGCCGGCGTCCTTGAGCGCGTCGAGCGAGGTGGCGACGTCGACCTTGGGGTAGGTCTCGGCCAGCTCGTTGACGATCGCGGACAGCTGCTTCTTGCCGACCTGGAAGTTGACGAACGGGTAGTTGCTCGGCAGCGTCTGGTTGAACAGGCAGCGGCCGAACGTCGTCTCCAGGCGGATGGAGTCACCGGCCTCCCAGCCCTCGGGAGCGGCCCAGCCGCGCGGCGGCTGGACGTCACCGGCGAGCCGGATCTGGATCTTGGCCTGGATCTCCAGCTCGCGACGGTCGAAGGCCATCTGGGCCTCGGCCACCGAGCCGAACACCCTGCCCTCGCCGATCGCGCCGTCCTTCTGCGTGGTCAGCCAGTAGAGGCCGATGACCATGTCCTGGGTGGGCATCGTCACGGGCTTGCCGTCGGCCGGCTTGAGGATGTTGTTGGTCGAGAGCATCAGGATGCGCGCCTCGGCCTGGGCCTCAGCCGACAGGGGCAGGTGCACGGCCATCTGGTCGCCGTCGAAGTCCGCGTTGAACGCGGTGCAGACGAGCGGGTGGATCTGAATGGCCTTGCCCTCGACCAGCTGCGGCTCGAACGCCTGGATGCCCAGACGGTGCAGCGTGGGCGCGCGGTTGAGCAGCACGGGGTGCTCGGTGATGACCTCTTCGAGCACGTCCCACACCACAGGGCGGGCGCGCTCGACCATGCGCTTGGCCGACTTGATGTTCTGCGCGTGGTTCAGGTCGACCAGGCGCTTCATCACGAACGGCTTGAACAGCTCCAGCGCCATCTGCTTGGGCAGACCGCACTGGTGCAGCTTCAGCTGCGGGCCGACGACGATGACCGAACGGCCGGAGTAGTCGACTCGCTTGCCCAGCAGGTTCTGACGGAAACGACCCTGCTTGCCCTTCAGCATGTCGCTGAGGGACTTCAGGGGCCTGTTGCCGGGACCCGTGACGGGACGGCCGCGACGGCCGTTGTCGAACAGCGAGTCGACGGCCTCCTGAAGCATCCGCTTCTCGTTGTTCACGATGATCTCGGGCGCGCCGAGGTCGAGAAGTCGCTTGAGGCGGTTGTTCCTGTTGATGACCCTGCGGTACAGGTCGTTCAGGTCGGAGGTCGCGAACCTGCCACCGTCGAGCTGCACCATCGGGCGCAGGTCCGGCGGGATGACAGGGATGCAGTCGAGCACCATGCCGCGAGGCGAGTTGGTCGTGTTGAGGAACGCCGACACGACCTTGAGCCGCTTGAGGGCGCGGGCCTTCTTCTGGCCCTTGCCGCTGCGGATCGTCTCGCGCAGGTTCTCGGCCTCGGCGTCGAGGTCGAAGCTGATCAGCCGCTCCTGGATCGCCTGAGCGCCCATGCCGCCCTTGAAGTAGCGGCCGAAGCGGTCGCGCATCTCGCGGTAGAGCATCTCGTCGCCCTCGAGGTCCTGGACCTTGAGGTTCTTGAAGCGGCTCCACACCTCGTCGAGCCTGTCGAGCTCGCGCTGCGCCCTGTCGCGAAGCTGACGCATCTCGCGCTCGGCACCCTCGCGAACCTTGCGGCGCTGGTCACCCTTGGCGCCGGCCGCCTCGAGCTCGGCCAGGTCGCCCTCGAGCTTCTTCTGCCTGGCCTCGATGTCGGCGTCACGACGCTGCTCGATGTGCTGCCGCTCGACGGAGATCTTCGCCTCGAGCGAGGGCAGGTCACGCTCACGCAGTTCGGTCTCGACATGCGTGATCATGTAGGCCGCGAAGTAGATGACCTTCTCGAGGTCCTTCGGGGCCAGGTCGAGCAGGTACCCAAGGCGCGAAGGAACGCCCTTGAAGTACCAGATGTGCGTGACAGGCGCGGCCAGCTCGATGTGGCCCATCCGCTCACGACGCACCTTGGCGCGAGTGACCTCGACGCCGCAGCGCTCACAGATGATGCCCTTGAAACGGACGCGCTTGTACTTACCGCAGTAGCACTCCCAGTCGCGGGTCGGGCCGAAGATCTTCTCGCAGAAGAGTCCGTCCTTTTCCGGCTTGAGAGTCCGGTAGTTGATGGTCTCGGGCTTCTTCACCTCGCCGTGCGACCACTGACGGATGTCGTCAGCGGTTGCGAGGCCGATCCGGAGCTCGTCGAAGAAGTTGACGTCCAGCATGTGCGATCTCCCCCTCAGACTTCTTCCACGCTGCTCGGCTCGCGCCGGGACAGGTCGATACCGAGCTCCTCGGCGGCCCTGAAGACGTCCTCGTCGGTGTCACGCATCTCGATGGACATGCCGTCGCTGGAGAGCACCTCGACGTTCAGGCACAGCGACTGCATTTCCTTGATGAGGACCTTGAAGGACTCGGGGATGCCGGGCTCGGGGATGTTCTCGCCCTTGACGATGGCCTCGTAGACCTTGACTCGGCCGAGGACGTCGTCGGACTTGATGGTGAGCAGCTCCTGCAGGGCGTAGGCGGCGCCGTAGGCCTCGAGGGCCCACACCTCCATCTCGCCGAAGCGCTGGCCACCGAACTGCGCCTTACCACCCAGCGGCTGCTGAGTGATCATCGAGTACGGACCGGTCGACCGTGCGTGGATCTTGTCGTCGACCAGGTGCAGCAGCTTCAGGATGTAGATGTAGCCGACCGAGATCGGGTACGGGAACGGCTCGCCTGAGCGGCCGTCGAACAGCCTGGCCTTGCCGGTCTCCTGCACCATGCGGTCACCGTCGCGGTTGGCGATGGTGCTGCTGAGCAGGCCGACGATCTCCTCTTCGTGCGCGCCGTCGAACACCGGGGTGGCGACGTTGGTGCGCGGCGCGACCTGGCCGAAGCCCTTGTCGCGCAGCCGCTCGGCCCAGGCCTCCTGGACACCGGTGATGTCCCAGCCCCTGGCCGCGATCCACCCGAGGTGGGTCTCGAGCACCTGGCCGACGTTCATTCGGCCGGGCACGCCCAGCGGGTTGAGGATGATGTCGACAGGCGTGCCGTCCTCGAGGAAGGGCATGTCCTCGACCGGGAGGATCTTGGAGATGACACCCTTGTTGCCGTGACGGCCGGCGAGCTTGTCGCCGTCGGTGATCTTACGCTTCTGGGCCACGTAGACGCGGACCAGCTCGTTGACGCCCGGAGGAAGCTCGTCGCCCTCCTCGCGGGAGAACACGCGCACACCGATGACCTTGCCGGACTCGCCGTGCGGCACCTTCAGCGAGGTGTCGCGGACCTCACGCGCCTTCTCACCGAAGATCGCGCGCAGCAGCCGCTCCTCCGGGGTCAGCTCGGTCTCACCCTTGGGCGTGACCTTGCCGACCAGGATGTCGCCGGGGACGACCTCGGCGCCGATGCGGATGATGCCGCGCTCGTCGAGGTCGGCCAGGACCTCCTCGGAGACGTTGGGGATGTCCCTGGTGATCTCCTCGGGGCCCAGCTTGGTGTCACGGGCGTCGACCTCGTGCTCCTCGATGTGGATCGAGGAGAGGACGTCGTCCTGGACCAGCCGCTGGGACAGGATGATCGCGTCTTCGTAGTTGTGACCCTCCCACGGCATGAACGCCACGAGCAGGTTCTTGCCGAGCGCCATCTCGCCCTGGTCGGTGCAGGGACCGTCGGCGATGACCTGGTTGACCTCGACCCTGTCGCCCTCGGCGACGATGGGCTTCTGGTTGAAGGAGGTGCCCTGGTTGGAGCGCTTGAACTTGGCGACACGGTAGGTGGTGCGCGTGCCGTCGTCGTTCATGACGGTGACGTAGTCGGCGGAGACCTCCTCGACCACGCCGGCCTTCTCGGCGCTGATGACGTCGCCCGCGTCGGTCGCGGCACGGTACTCCATGCCGGTGCCGACCAGGGGCGCCTCGCTCTTCAGCAGGGGCACGGACTGCCTCTGCATGTTGGAGCCCATGAGCGCGCGGTTGGCGTCGTCGTGCTCCAGGAAGGGGATCATCGCGGTGGCGACGGAGACCATCTGGCGAGCGGAGACGTCGACGTAGTCGACCTCCTCGGCGCGCGCGAGCTCGGTCTCACCGCCCTTGGTGCGAACCAGGACGCGAGGCTCGGCGAAGGAGCCGTCGGGGTTGAGCTGCGTGTTGGCCTGAGCCTTGACGTAGCGGTCTTCCTCGTCGGCCGTGAGGTAGTCGATCTGCTCGGTCACCTTGCCGTCGACGACCTTGCGGTAAGGCGTCTCGACGAAGCCGAACGCGTTGATGCGCCCGTAGGAGGCCAGCGAACCGATCAGGCCGATGTTGGGACCTTCGGGGGTCTCGATCGGGCACATCCGGCCGTAGTGGGACGGGTGCACGTCTCGAACCTCGAAGCCCGCCCGCTCACGTGACAGACCACCGGGGCCCAGCGCGGACAGACGCCGCTTGTGCGTCAGGCCGGCCAGCGGGTTGGTCTGGTCCATGAACTGCGACAGCTGCGACGTGCCGAAGAACTCCTTGATCGACGCCACGACCGGGCGAATGTTGATCAGGGTCTGCGGCGTGATCGCCTCGACGTCCTGCGTGGTCATGCGCTCACGGACGACGCGCTCCATGCGGGCCAGGCCCAGGCGGACCTGGTTCTGGATGAGCTCGCCGACGCTGCGCAGGCGACGGTTGCCGAAGTGGTCGATGTCGTCGGTCTCGACGATGACCTCACGGCCCTCGGCGCCGGGCATCGCGTCCTCGCCGGCGTGCAGCCTGACGATGTACTCAATGGTGGCGACGATGTCCTCTTCGGTCAGCGTGCCCTGGGTGATCTCGGCGTCGATACCCAGCTTCTTGTTGATCTTGTAGCGACCAACCTTGGCCAGGTCGTAACGCTTGGGGTTGAAGTAGAGGTTCTCCAGCAGGGTCTGCGCCGACTCCTTGGTCGGCGGCTCGCCCGGACGGAGCTTGCGGTAGATGTCGAGCAGGGCGTCATCCTGGCCGGCCGTGTGGTCCTTCTCCAGGGTGGCCCGCATGGACTCGTACTGGCCGAAGCGCTCGAGGATCTGGTCGTTGGTCCATCCCAGCGCCTTGAGAAGCACGGTGACGGCCTGCTTGCGCTTACGGTCGATGCGCACACCGACGCTGTCGCGCTTGTCGATCTCGAACTCGAGCCAGGCACCCCTGGACGGGATGACCCTGCAGCCGTAGAGGTCCTTGTCGGAGGTCTTGTCGACGCTGCGGTCGAAGTAGACACCGGGGGACCTGACCAGCTGCGAGACCACGACACGCTCGGTGCCGTTGATGATGAAGGTGCCCTTCGGCGTCATGAGCGGGAAATCGCCCATGAACACCGTCTGGCTCTTGATCTCACCAGTGGTGTTATTGATGAACTCCGCCGTCACGAACATGGGGGCGGAGAAGGTCATGTCCTTGTCTTTGCACTCATCGACTGAGTACTTGGGCGGCTCGAACCGATGGTCGCGGAACGACAAGGACATGGTCCCCGAGAAGTCCTCAATGGGACTGATCTCTTCGAAGATCTCTTCGAGGCCCGACTGGGTCGGGACGTCCTTGCGCCCGGCCTGACGAGCCGCCTCTACCCGGGCCTTCCACTTCTCGTTGCCAAGCAACCAGTCGAAGGACTCGGTCTGCAGAGCGAGAAGGTCAGGAACTTCGAGGGGCTCCTGGATACGCGAAAAAGAGACGCGACGGGGACCGGCGGGTACGGCGGAGGCGTTGCGCGAGGCTGCCAACAGATGTCCTTCCGAGGGCTCGCGGCGGACTGACTACACGCACGCCAGACAACCTCGCAACGTGAGCAAAGGAAGCGGGTCGTCAAAGGGCAGCGCAAAGGGGCAGTGTAGCCGAACGGCACACGCCTGTCCACTTCGCTCTCGCTGCATGCTCCACGTTGACCGCAGCATCGCCCGTCCGAGCGGAAACGTCAAGCCCGCGAGCCGGACTTTCGGCCAACTCAAAGCCTGGACGCTGGGATTTCTCCCCAAGGTGACAGCTCACTAGCCGACAGCCCCAAGACGATACCCGCGAGCCGGGGCCGCTAACGCTCTGTCACACCGGAGGCCGAACCCATGCTGCCGTGCGGTGGAACTGTGACTGAAGTACCCGCGCCGAGAGCTTCGCCAAACCTGGATTTTGATAACAATTGAAAGTCGGGACATGCCCGGACATCATGCGCTACCGAGCAGCGTGGACAGATCGCCGACCAGCCATCTCGAACCAGTCTTCACCATGACGAACCTGACCCGGTTCTGGATCACCTGGTGCCTCGGCTCGGCGCTGCCCTGCGCCTGCTTGACCGTCCCCATGTTCACGAACAGCAGCACGGTCACCCGGTCGGGCGTGGCGCTCTCGACGGCGGCCCCCGCCACCGAGACCTCCTGCACGGTCCGCTGCTCGGTGACCCTGGGCACCAGCGAGGCGCGCAGCTCACGGTAGCGCGCCGTCAGCGCGCCCGTGGTGAGCGCCTCGGCCCGCTTCAGGTCCTCCTCGATCGTCGCGTGGTTGTAGGACAGCAGGTCGGGCGCCATCGCGCGGGCGGCGGCCATGGCCTGCTCCCCCGACTCCCTGCCGCCGCGCAGGTCGTTCAGCTCGCCCAGCATCCGCACCGCGGTCCAGCCCACGAAGGCCACCGCCAGGGCCAGCACCGCCGCCATCGCGACCCTCACAGCACCTGCTCCGCTTTCGAGACCAGCCAGACGCCCTTGACCTTGGCCAGGTCCATGGACCACCTGAAGTAGCGGTCCTGGTCGGGCGTGCCCGATCCGACCCAGTTGATATGGGAGTCGGCGACGACCAGCACCTTGGCCGTGCCTTCGCCCATGGACACCACCCCCGCGGCCTTCACGGCGCCGGTCTGGACGACCTTGTTGGCGATGGTGGTCTCCTTGAGCTTGGGCGCGCCCGCCGAGTACTCGGCGAAGGCGGTCCCTGTGGAGGTGGCGAGGATCTTCTGGATGCTGGCGTCGGCGCTCTGGTAGTTGAGCGAGAGCAGGTTCACCGCGTGGGCCGAGGCCGCCGCGAGCGCCGCCCGTCTGTCGGCCGCCGCCGCCTCCTCGTCGCGCACCTGCGCGCTCAGCCAGACGGCCGACCCCGCCACCAGCAGCAGGGCCGCCGCCAGCGCGACGGTCAGCCTGCGCAGCACGGTCACCGACCTGGAGGAGCCAGCTGTGCCTGCCATATCGCGGGATCATAACGCCCGGTTCATTCCTTCAGGCGCCGAATGGCCGGGCCGGCAGCGGAGCGGTATCACGGCACCGCCGGCGCTCAGCGGCGATCTTCGCGCGGACCGGCGGCGCCGGCGAGGTGCTCGGGCGTGCGCGGGGAGTCGCCGATCGCCTCACTCTCGGCTGACAGGCCCTTGACCAGGGCATGCAGGTTGTCGATCAGGCTGCCGTACGCGTCGTCGCGTCCTGCGATATCGGCGAGCACGACGGTGAGGTTGTCGACCACGCTGCCGATCACCTCTTCGCGGTCGGCGAGCGGGCCGGTGACGGAGGAGATGTGGCCGAGCAGGCTTTCGACCGTGCCCTCCTCGCCCTGCAGCACCTGCACGATCTGCCGGCTCAGGGTGTCGCCGTCCTCGGGGCGGATCGCCTTCAGCAGCGGCCTGAAGCCGTGCGACAGCGCGGTCACGTCGAGCGCGGGGCGGGTGGTGGCCACGCGCTCTCCCGGCTTCAGGTAGCCGGTGGCGTCGCTGCCGGGGGTCAGGGCGAGGTAGCGCCGGCCGGCCAGGTTGCGCCAGCGGATCGCCGCGACGACGCCACGCGGCAGCGGGGTGCTCCGCCTGACGGAGAAGGCGACCTCGGCCTGCGTGCCGTACAGGGAGATCTCCTCCACGCGGCCGACGCGGACGCCCGCCACGCGCACGTCGTCGCCAGGCCGCAGGCCGGTGGCGTCGGTGAAGAGGCCCCTGTAGACCTGCGCGGGGGCGACCGTGGCGCCGGAGATCATCAGGGCCAGCATGGCCGCGCACGCGGTGGTCAGCAGGGCGAACAGCGCGAGCTTCAGCCCCGCGCCGAGGGTGTTGGTCATCGGATCAGCTCGGTGAGATCAGCGAGTTCGGACAGGTCGCGCCCGATCGGCATGCATCAGTGCACGCCGTTCATGTGTGCGTTGACGAGCCGGGGGTACTCCTCCAGCCAGTTGCGGCCGCGCTCGTCGACGAAGGAGCCCTGGGGCGGGATCACCCCGTTGGCGGCCAGCCACGCGCCGGGCGGCTTCTGGGTGCGGCGGATGCCGTTGCCGCTGGGCATCAGCTGCGGCGGGATCGGCGGCAGCGTGCCGGGGTCGTGGCCCTGCTGCGCCTCGGCCTCCAGCTCGGAGATGTCCTTCTCCTCCGACATGCCGATGGGACCGTGCCTGCGGGCGTTGAGGAACTGCCTGACCACGGGCTCGTCGCTGGACAGCAGCATCTCGCGCGGCCCGAACATCACCAGCTCGCGCCTGAACAGCAGCCCGATGTCGTCGGGGACGGTGCGGGCGGTGTTGATGTCGTGGGTGACGATGAGGAAGGTCGCCTCGATCTCGGCGTTGAGGTCGACGATCAGCTGGTTGAGGTAGGAGGTGCGGACCGGGTCGAGGCCCGAGTCGGGCTCGTCGAACAGGATGATCTCGGGGTCGAGCACGAGCGCCCTGGCCAGGCCAGCCCGCTTGCGCATGCCGCCGGAGATCTCGCCAGGCAGCTTGCCCTCGGCGCCGACCAGGCCGACCAGCTCCATCTTCTCCATGACGATCTGGCGGATCTGCGACTCGCTCTTCTTGGTGTGCTCGCGCAGCGGGAAGGCGATGTTGTCGTAGAGGCTCAGCGAGCCGAACAGCGCGCCGTCCTGGAAGAGCACCCCGAACAGCCTGCGCAGCTCGTAGAGCTTGTTCTCGCTGCAGTTGGCCAGGTCGTAGCCGTCGATCCAGATGTGGCCGCGCTCGGGGCGCAGCAGGCCCACGAGGGTCTTGAGGAAGACGGACTTGCCTGTGCCCGAAGGGCCGAGCAGCACCGAGATCTCGCCGGCGGGGAGCGTCAGCGAGACGTCCTCCCAGATGACCTGCCTACCGAACGACTTGGTCAAGCCGTCGACCACGACCTCGACGCCCACAGGTCACCTTCCCGTCGCAGGTGGTAACGAGACGAACACACTTTACCGACGCGCACGATCGTCGTAGGGAGCTTCCCGCGAATTGGACTCCATTCCAATAATCGGACGGGATTGTTACTTGCCGGTTATGTGAGGGCACACAGCGCGGTGGCCAGCCTGCGCCCAGGTCGTACAGAGTGACCTCGCGCCCGCCTTCAGCACCGCCACGACCTCGGCGCTCGGCGTCGAGGCGTTCAGCAGGCCGTCTCCGCCACCGCCGCCGGAACCGCCCCGCACGAACCCCTCCCGCCGCCCACCGCCCTGGACGCCGTCCTGAGAGCCGTCCTGGACCCCGCCACCGGGCGCGGGGGCGGCCTGCGGCTGAGCTCTCCTCGGGCCGTTCGGCCCGCCGAACCCGCCTCCCGTGGGCGGGCCCGCCGTCGGGATCGCCGCCGTGTGCCCCGAGGCGGCCGTCTCCACCGCGTACGCCGCCGGCCCCGCCAGGCACACCACCACCGCCACGGCCGCCGCCACGCCCACCATCCGCATCCCGGAGGCAGCCACCAGCGCGGACGCCGCGACCAGCCCACCGGCCACCACCACCGGCCCGAGCCAGCCGTTCCAGTCCTGGCTGCGCGACAGCAGCGTCCACGACCACACGCCCGACACCGCCACGACCGCCGGCGAGTGCCCATGCCGCCAGTGGCGCGCGCCTGCGCACCCACAGCTCGGCCGTGCCCATGCCGGCCAGAGCCGCGATCGCAGGCGCCAGCGCCACGGTGTAGTAGGCGTGGAAGATCCCCTGCACGAGGCTGAAGACCAGCCCGGTGACCACCAGCCAGCTCCCCCACAGCGCGAAGGCGCCCGGCGCCGCTCCCCGACACGAACTGCCACACCCGCCGTCCGATCGTCGTCAGCGTGGTCAGCAGGAGGACCAGCGCGAAGCCGGGCAGCACCGCGCGGGCGTCTTATCCACGGTGATGGCGTTGGCCGCGTCGGAGGAGCCGAAGAAGAACGCCTTCCAGCTCTGACTGCCCGCCTGCGCCGCGGCCGAGTAGAAGGAGTTGGCCCAGCCCGACGCGCTCAGCCCCCAGAGGTAGAGCACCGCCGTCGCGAGCAGCAGCCCCGCCGGCGCGGTCCGCTTCCGCCCTCGCCCGATCGAGTTCATGCTCCGACGCCAGGAACGCTCTCTGAGATCAGGGTGAGATCCGGCTGAAGTTCGCATACGGGCGTCCTGACATACAAAAAGAGCGGAACCCACCCGGCACCAGGGTGATGTTCCGCTCTTTCCGAAGAGACGTGCCGTCTTACTTGACGGTGACGGTGGCGCCGGCGCCCTCGAGGGCAGCCTTGGCCTTCTCCGCCTGCTCCTTGTTGACCTTGGCGTCGAAGACGGGCTTCGGAGCGCCGTCGACCAGGTCCTTGGCCTCCTTCAGGCCGAGGGAGGTCAGCGCGCGGATCTCCTTGATGACCTGGATCTTCTTGTCGCCGGCAGCCTCGAGGATGACGTCGAACTCGTCCTGCTCCGCAGCCTCTTCAGCCGGAGCGGCGCCGACCGGGCCGGCGGCGGCAACGGCGACCGGGGCGGCAGCCTTGACGTCGAAGGTGTCCTCGAAGAGCTTCACGAACTCGGACAGCTCGAGGAGGGTCATCTCCTTGAACGCGTCGAGCAGCTCGTCGGTGCTGAGCTTCGCCATGATGTTTCCTCCGTATGGATCTTGCTAAATGGTGTAACGGGACCGCGGTGAAGTTGCGGCAATCCCCGGTCTTACTCGCCAGCCTCTTCGCGCTTGGCGCGAAGGGCTTCGGCCAGCTGAGCCATGTTGGTGGGCAGCGCGGCGAACACGGCGGCAGCAGCGGACTGCTTCGCCTTCATCGCACCGGCCAGCTTCGCGAGGAGAACCTCACGGGACTCGAGGTCAGCGAGCTTGGTGATCTCAGCGGCGTCGAGGGCCTTGCCCTCCATGAAGCCGCCCTTGATCACCAGAAGGGGATTGGCCTTGGCGAAGTCACGCAGACCCTTCGCGGCCTCGACGACGTCGCCCGTGACGAAGGCAACGGCAGTCGGGCCGACCAGCAGGTCATCGAGACCGGTCACGCCGGCCTCGTTGGCCGCGATCTTGGTCAGGGTGTTCTTCGCCACGGCGAACTTCGCGTTCCCACCGAGCGCAACACGCAGCTGCTTGAGCTGTGCGACGGTGAGACCGCGGTACTCGGTCAGAACGGCGGCGCTGCTGCCCTCGAACTCGTTCTTGAGCTCGGCAACCGCTGTCGCCTTATCCGCCCTCGCCATGGGCCTCCTTCCAGATGTGCCGCCGGCGAAGGCCTCCGAACATGAAACAAGCCCCGGCGCAGGCGCACGGGGCTCACCATGTGGAATCCACACAGAAGAACTTCGCATCTCACCTACGCGGGCCGTCCACGATGTGGATCCTTCGGTCACCAGGCCTTGAGGCACCCAGCGACGACCGGCGGTCTTTGGCAAGCACCAGAATAGGGGGCGATTAGTCAAGATGCCAAATCGCCCCCCGCTGGGGTCAGTTACCGGTGTGCTTCGGCAGCTCGCCCACCTGCTCGGCGGGCGGCGCGACGATGGAGACCGGCTCGTTGAAGCCCTTGAAGAACAGGTTGGCGTTGAACGTGGCGCCCTTCTCCGCGCCGGTCATCGCCAGCTTGCGGGGCAGGCCGTCCGCGCCGACCCAGATGTCGAACGTGACGTTCTTGAGCTCGCTCATGTGCTGCTTGGCCTGCTCCTGCTTGTCCGCGGGCAGCTGCTGCACCGCGGCGTCCACGGGGAACGTGCCGCTGTAGTGGGTGGTGTCGACGCCGCCCACGGCCTCGGTGCCGACCTGCTTGACGTTCTGCGAGGCGGTCACGAGCTTGGTGACGTTGGCCAGGTCGAACTGCTGGACCTGGTCGAGGTACTTGCTCGCGTCACCGCCTGCCGCCTCGTTCAGCGGAACCTTGATCCACGGCTTGGTCGCGCCGAGCATCTTGTTCAGCGCCTCGACGCGCAGGTAGACGGTGTCTCCCTGCAGGACGGCGCGAGCACCGCCCGGAAGGCTCTTCCCGCCGAAGTCGGCGCTGTCGAGCGTCAGGTCGGCGGCGAGCTGGGGCTTGCTCTGGTAGACCATCCGCCCCTGGACCTTGCCCGAACCCTCCTGCGGGTCCGTCACGTCCACGACGGCGTCCACGGTGTAGCTGGTGACGTCCTGCGTCTTCTGCGCGGCCTGCTCCAGGACCTCGGCGGCGGCCAGATTCACCTGGATGGGCACCGCCCCGGACGCGGTCGCTCCTGTCGATCCACAACCGGCGACCGCGACCAGGGCGGCGGCGCCCGTCGCGACGGCGGCGAGAGTAATCCTGCGCTTCAGCATGCTCCGACACTACGTCGCGAGGCCGCCTCAGGCGCACAGGGATGACCCGGAGATAACCCTGAGTCTGCTTCATCCCCAAATGCGTCTTGAATCCCGTTCAGCGCGGCGGATCGCCGGAAACGAAAGACCCCCGCAGGAGATCCCTGCGGGGGTCTGACGAGAAGAGCGGGATCAGCCGTCGAGCTCGGCGGTCATCGCGCGGGTCACGTTGGGGTCGACCGGGACGCCCGGGCCCATCGTGGTGGAGAAGGTGACCTTCTTGACGTAACGCCCCTTGGCCGCGGACGGCTTGAGACGCAGCACCTCGTCAAGGGCGGCGGCGTAGTTCTCGATGAGCTGGCGCTCGCCGAACGACGTCTTGCCGATGATGAAGTGCAGGTTCGCCTGACGGTCGGTGCGGAACTCGATCTTGCCGCCCTTGATCTCGGTCACGGCCTTGGCCACGTCCGGGGTCACGGTGCCGGTCTTCGGGTTCGGCATGAGACCACGCGGGCCGAGGACGCGGCCCAGACGGCCGACCTTGCCCATCAGGTCAGGGGTGGCGACGACGGCGTCGAACTCGTTGAGCCTGTTGCCCTTGGCGATGTCGTCGATGAGCTCGTCGGCGCCGATGATGTCGGCGCCGGCCTCGCGGGCAGCCTCGGCACGGTCACCGGTCGCGAAGACCAGGACCCGGGCGGTCTTACCGGTGCCGTGCGGGAGGTTGACCGTGCCGCGCACGATCTGGTCGGCCTTGCGAGGGTCGACACCCAGCCGCAGCGCCACCTCAACGGTGGCGTCGAACTTGGTGGTGGAGGTCGCCTTGGCCAGCTTCGCGGCCTCGGCGGGGGTGTAGAGCTTGTCGCGGTCGACCTGCGTCGACGCGTTCTTGTGCGCCTTGCTGCGCTTCACTTCTGTCTCCTCGGTGGAGTCTGTGGTCGCGGGCCAGCGCGTGGCCCTCCCACGGAACGAACGGAAAGGTCTTAGTCAGCGACGGTGATGCCCATCGACCGGGCGGTGCCGGCGATGATCTTCTCGGCGGCCTCGACGTCGTTGGCGTTGAGGTCGGGCATCTTCGTCTCGGCGATGCTGCGCAGCTGCTCGCGGCTCAGCTTGCCGACCTTGTCCTTGTGGGGAACCGCAGAGCCCTTGTCGAGGCCGAGCGCCTTCTTGATCAGCTCAGGCGCCGGGGGCGTCTTCGTGATGAAGGTGAAGCTGCGGTCCTCGAAAATGGTGATCTCAACGGGGATGATGTTGCCCCGCTGGGCCTCCGTGGCAGCGTTGTACTGCTTCACGAAGTCCATGATGTTGACGCCGTGCGGACCGAGGGCGGTACCGACCGGCGGGGCGGGCGTGGCCTGGCCAGCGGGAAGCTGGACCTTGACCAGTGCCGCGATCTTCTTCTTCGGAGGCATGTGTCCTTCTCCGGGTCCTGATTGCGGTGCCGTCCACCCGCGGGTGCGGGCGGACATGTCGGAAGGCCGCCCTTCGCGAGGGACGGCCTGCCCAACGTCTGTGACGACAGAGACGTGCGGGGGACTCCGGCGGCTAGAGCGCGCGCGGAGTCACACGTTCCCCATCGAGTGTATGCGAGGCTGTCAGATCTTGGAGACCTGGTTGAACGACAGCTCGACCGGGGTCTCACGACCGAAGATCGACACCAGCACCTTGAGCTTCTGCGACTCGGGGCTGATCTCGCTGACCGAGGCGGGCAGCGTGGCGAACGGACCGTCCATGACGGTGACCGACTCGCCGATCTCGAACTCGACCGCGGGGCCCGTGGAGGCCTTGGCGGTGGCCTTCTTGGCCTCCTCGGTCGGCTCGGGCGCCAGCAGCTTGGCGACCTCGTCGATGCTGAGCGGGCTCGGCTTGTTGGAGAGGCCGACGAAGCCGGTCACGCCGGGCGTGTTACGCACCGCGGCCCAGGACTCGTCGGTGAGGTCCATGCGCACCAGCACGTAGCCGGGCAGCACGCGCTCCTTGACCGGAACCTTCTTGCCGCTCTTGAACTCCTGGACGGTGTGCGTGGGCACCTCGACCTGGAAGATGTAGTCCTCCATGTTGAGCGACACGTTGCGGCTCTCGATGTTGGACTTCACGCGGTTCTCGTAGCCGGCGTAGGAGTGAATGACGTACCACTCGCCGAGCTGGCCGCGCAGGGAGCGCTTGAACTCCTCGACGGGGTCGATCTCCTCGACCTCGTCGTCTCCCTCTTCCTCGACGACGGCCACCGGAGCCTCGTCGGACTCCTCGACGTCGTCGGCGTCTTCGGCCTCGGGCTCCTCGACGTCGGTCTCCTCGACCTCGTCGATGGACTCCTCAGCGGCGACGTCGTCGTCCCACTCCTCGCGAGGGGTGTCTGAAGTCTCGGACACGGTGACTTTTCCTCTTTCGTCGAATCGAATGGTGGCCCGTCGGGCGTCACCCGCCGGCATGGGATCAGCTGCCGCCGAAGATCCGCAGGACGCCCTCCGTGAACAGGGCGTCAAGCCCCGACACGATCGCAACCATGATCAGAACGAATACCAGAACGACCGTGGTGTAGGTGATGAGATCCTTGCGCGTCGGCCAGATGACCTTGCGCAGTTCATTGACGACCTGCCGATAGAAAAGGGCAGGAGAAGTGCGCTTCTGCTTCTTCTCGCCGCTCGGCTTGCCTGCGGTCTCGCTGTGCGTGTCGATCGCCACAGTCCTCACCTGATCTGTCGTATCCAACGCAGTTGCGCGGCGCGCTTACACGCCTTGCTGCGCGGACCGCACTCAGCAGGGCACGAGGGACTCGAACCCCCAACCGCCGGTTTTGGAGACCGGTGCGCTACCAATTGCGCTAGTGCCCTATGTCGTCAACCACACTACATGGATTGACTTACTGCCCGGGCCGATCGCCGCATCGACATGCGGCGGCAGGACCAGGCGAAAGTGTACGGAAGAATGACGGCTACGTCGAACCAGAACGAGATCGCCCTGGTCACAAGCCACTTGCCCGCATGGGCGTGTCGCCGTCTGTCACCATGTGAATATGTCCAGCCGCATCTCCGCACGCATCTCCGCGATCTCCGAGTCCGCCACTCTGGCCGTCGACGCCAAGGCGAAGGCCATGAAGGCCGCGGGCCGTCCCGTCATCGGCTTCGGCGCGGGCGAGCCCGACTTCCCGACCCCCGGCTACATCGTCGAGGCTGCGGTCGAGGCGGCGCGCGAGCCGCGTTTCCACAAGTACACGCCGGCGGGCGGCCTGCCCGAGCTGAGGCAGGCGATCGCCGACAAGACCCTGCGCGACTCCGGCTACCGGGTCGACGCCTCGAGGGTGCTGGTGACCAACGGCGGCAAGCAGGCCGTCTACCAGGCGTTCGCCACTCTGCTCGATCCCGGTGACGAGGTCCTGGTGGTCGCTCCCTACTGGACGACCTACCCCGAGGCGATCAAGCTGGCCGGCGGGGTGCAGGTCGACGTCGTCACCGACGAGACCACCGGCTACCTCGTCTCCGTCGAGCAGCTGGAGGCGGCCCGCACCGAGCGGACCAAGGTGCTGCTGTTCGTCTCGCCGTCCAACCCGACGGGCGCGGTCCACCCGCGCGAGCAGGTCGAGGCGATCGGCCGCTGGGCGGCCGAGCACGGCCTCTGGGTGGTCACCGACGAGATCTACGAGCACCTCGTGTACGGCGGCGCGGAGTTCACCAGCATCGCCACCGCCGTGCCGGAGCTCGGCGACAGGGTCGTCATCCTCAACGGCGTCGCCAAGACCTACGCCATGACCGGCTGGCGGGTCGGCTGGCTCATCGGCCCCTCCGACGTGGTGAAGGCCGCGACCAACCTGCAGTCGCACGCCACCTCCAACGTCTCCAACGTCGCCCAGGTCGCGGCGCTGGCCGCGGTGAAGGGTGACCTGTCGGCGGTGGAGCGGATGCGCGAGGCGTTCGACCGTCGCAGGAAGACCATGGTCAGGATGCTCAACGAGATCCCAGGAGTGCTCTGCCCTGAGCCGCAGGGCGCCTTCTACGTCTACCCGTCGGTGAAGGCGCTGCTGGGCAAGGAGCTGCGCGGCAGGCGTCCGCAGACCTCGGCCGAGCTGGCGGAGCTGATCCTGGAGGAGGCCGAGGTGGCGGTCGTCCCCGGTGAGGCCTTCGGCACGCCGGGCTACTTCCGCCTGTCCTACGCGCTGGGCGACGACGACCTGGTCGAGGGCGTCAGCCGCCTCCAGAAGCTGCTGTCCGAAGCCGTCTGATTCACCCGGTGCGCCCTTGTCCTGGTCAGGAGGGCGCCTGGACGGAGGCCGCCAGGGGCAGCAGGTCGGCGGAGAGGGTGTCGCTGACGCGGATCCATGCGCCGGTGCCCGTGCGTTCGAGCCAGGCGATCATCATCCCGCCGCTCGGATGCCTGCCGACCAGGGCGGGTTTGCCGCGGACGGTGGTCTCGCGCGGCGAGGCGAGAACGGCGCGCTTGCGGTAGGTCTCCCAGTCGGCCGCGACGGTGCCGTGCTCCACCTGCACCTCGACGAAGCTCGACCCGGCGGCGTAGCGGGCCCATCCGCCCTCGACGCCGGGCTCGGGCGCGATGGAGCCGCCTCCTGTGCGGCTGAGCCCGGCGGGCAGGTAGGTGAGCCAGAAGTTGTCGGCCACCACCGTGATGGCGGGTGAGGTGGCGGTGGGGGTCGATGGAGGCGTGGGGGCAAGGGTCGGGACGACGGTGACCGGTGAGGTCCTGCCGAATCCCGAGGAGAAGATGGCGATGATCGTGAGGACGGTCACCGCCAGGGCGGCGAGGGCGAGCGCGGCCCGCCATCGCCCGCCGTGGGCGGTGACCAACCCGTCAGGCGCCATACCCCCTTAGATGCCCGCCTTCCCCGCTCTGATCACTCCGCGGGGCGGATCCCTTGCGCGATCTTCTGCAGCTCGGTGGAGACCGCCTCGACGCCGAGCTTCTCGGCCCTGTCAGGGCTCATCATCACCTCGACCGCGAGGTCGTCGCGCAGCTTGAAGCCGATGGTGGGAGTGCTCGGCTCCCTGCCCTGCTGCGTGCCGGGCTTTCCGACCTCGCCCCCCTCGCCGACGTTGGCCACGTACGCCTGTCTGCCGCCGAGGTCGACGAGTTCGACACCGTCGCGCTTCAGGCGGGCCTCGACCTGCCTGCCCGCCTTGCCCTCGTGCACCATGACCTGGATGCCGTACCTGCCGGGGCGGCCGTCAGGAGTGTCGTAGCTGGTGGTGTAGCTGGTGCCGCCCCGTGCCTTCTTGCCGGACCACTTGTTCGACCACTTGCTCCACACCAGCCCTTCGGGCAGGTAGCCGAGCGTGATGCCGCCGAACGTGCGGCCGTCGCCCAGATCGCCGAGCGTCTGGGGCCTCTCCTCCACCAGGTAGAGCTTGACGGTCGAGCTCGTAGACACCTCCGTGCCCGGCTTCGGCTCCTGGTCGAAGACGTGCTCGTGTCCTGTCAGCTTCTCGCCGACGAGACCTACCGCCCGCAGCGCCGCCTGGGCCTCGGCCAGCGTCATGTCGGTCAGGTCGGGCACCGTCACCTCGGTCACGATCTTCGCGGTCGTGGGCGCCTGCGCCGCGTCCGAGGAGCCCGAGCTCATCGACAGGACCACGGGACCCCCCGCCGCCAGGGCGGCGGTCACGAGGGCGGCCCCCGCCACCCTGAACCTGATCACGTGCCTGCGGTGCCTCCTGCGCACGCTCCCGCCCATCGTGGACGGCGCTTGCACGTCGGCCACCCGGGCGGCCATCGCCTCGGCGAGGCCCTCTTCGACCTTCATACGAGCGCTCCTTCCTTCATGTTCTCCCGGATTCTGGCGAGCCCCCGCGCCGCCTGACTCTTGACCGTGCCGAGCGAGCAGCCGAGCGCCGCCGCCGTGGCCGACTCCGACAGGTCCTCCCAGTAGCGCAGGACCAGGACGGCCCGCATCCGTGCGGGCAGCCTGCGCAGCTCGGCCATGAGCGCGTCGCGCAGATCGAGGTCGGGCGCCGCCGCCTCGGTCTCCGGCGGCCTGGCGAACGTGATCTCCTGAATGATCTTTCGGCGGCGGGCCGCCGAGATGGCCGCGTTCACGACGATCCTGCGCGCGTAGGCGTCGGGGTTGTCGTGCCCGATCCTCGGCCAGTGCCGGTAGACCTTCTCCAGCGCGTGCTGGACGAGGTCCTCGGCGTCGTGCTGCGACGCCCCGCATACCAGGATCGCGGTGCGTAGCAGTGACGTGCTTCGGGCGGCCAGGAACTGGTCGAAGGCCGCCTCATGTTCTTCCGTCATCAGCGAGGTCCCCTTTCGCCCCTCCCAACGCGTCAACCCACCGCGAGGTTGAGTGGCACCATATGGAAATGCCACGTCCCCTGGCCGAGCTGCCCAAGGCTCATCTGCACCTGCACTTCACCGGCTCCATGCGGCACTCGACGCTGATCGAACTGGCCAGGGAGCAGGGCCTGCACCTGCCCGACGCGCTCGAGGAGGACTGGCCGCCGCAGCTCCACGCCACCGACGAGCGGGGCTGGTTCAGGTTCCAGCGCCTGTACGACATCGCCAGGTCGGTGCTGAGGCGCGAGGAGGACATCTACCGGCTGGTGCGCGAGGCGGCGGAGGACGAGGCGGCCGAGGGCTCGCGCTGGCTGGAGATCCAGGTGGACCCGTCGGGGTTCGCCTCACGCTTCGGCGGGCTGACCGCGACGCTGGAGCTGATGCTCGACGCCGCCGAACGGGCCGCCAGGGCGGCCGACATCGGGATCGCGACGGTCGTGGCGGCGAACAGGACCAGGCATCCGCTCGACGCCAGGACGCTGGCCAGGCTCGCCACGCAGTACGCCGGCAGGGGCGTGGTCGGGTTCGGGCTGTCCAACGACGAGCGGAGGGGAAGGGCGCGCGACTTCGAGCACGCCTTCAGGATCGCCAGGCGGGCGGGGCTGCTGGCCGTCCCTCATGGGGGTGAGCTGCTCGGCCCCGAGAGCGTCGCCGAGTGCGTCGACGACCTCGACGCCGACAGGGTGGGGCACGGCGTGCGGGCGGCCGAGTCCGAGCGGCTGATGGAGCGGCTGGCCGACAGGCAGATCTGCTGCGAGGTGTGCCCGACCTCCAACGTGGGGCTCGGCGTGGTCGCGGGGCCCGAGGACGTGCCGCTGCGCAGGCTGTTCGACGCGGGGGTGCCGATCGCGCTGGGTGCCGACGACCCGCTGCTGTTCGGGGCCAGGCTGCTGCCGCAGTACGAGCTGGCGCGCGACCTCTACGGCTTCGACGACAGGGCGCTGGCCGAGCTGGCGCGGCAGTCGATCAGGTCGTCGGCCGCGCCCGAGTCGGTGCGCAAGGAGCTGATGAAGGGCGTGGACGACTGGCTCACCGCGCCCTCAGCGGAGTGAGGAGGCGATCTCCACCGCCCGCTCCTTGGAGGTGACGCCTTCGAGGCGGTGGGCGAGGTCGCCGTCGAACCAGATGAGAGTGGGTCCCGCCAGTCGCAGCGGGAGCCGGCTGCCGTCCTGCCTGTCGAGGCGGCTGAGCGTGTGCTCCTTGGCCAGCCACCAGCCGTCGCCGCCGACGTGCTCCGGCCACGGCTCGCGCAACTGCTTCACGAAGTAGGGGGTCAGGCCCTCGAACTGGTCGAGCCGCACGCCGTCCGCCCAGAACAGCGAGACGATCCTGTCGCCGTCGCTGACCGTGACGCGCTCGGGCTCGCCCAGCGCGGCGGGCACCTTGACGGGGAACCCCGTGAGCCGCCGCGCCTCGGCCAGGTCGACCTCGCGCTCGCCCGGCAGCGGCACGGGTGTCGCGGGCGGCGCGCCCTGCTCGCCGACGCGCACCTCGATGCCCGCAAGGCGCAGGATGTGCACGACGGCGGCCCTGCCCTGCGGGGTGGCGGCGGTCAGCGCCACGATCACGACCGCGATGGCCGCGACGAGCCGCCACCTGGGCCGCCTTCTCGCCGGTGGCGCGGGCTCGGGCGAGGGCTCCTCGATGCGGGCCCGTACGGCCGCCGCCACCTCGGCGGGCGGCGGGGCGGCCGGCAGGTCGACGAAGTCGGCGAGCGCCATGAGCTCCGCCTCGAGGTCGTCGTCAGGCGAGGTCACGTCCCACCTCCTCCCTCAGTCTGGCCAGTCCGCGATGCGTCCTGGACTTGACCGTGCCGACCGGCCAGTCGAGCACCTGGGCGGTCTCCTGCTCCGACAGCTGCAAGAAGTACCTGCAGACCACGGCCTCCCGTTCCCGATCAGGCAGCCTGCGCACGGCGGCCAGCAGGCGCTCCCTGCGGTCGCCCGCGACGGCCGTGCCCTCGGGGTCGTCGGAGGCCTGCGTGGCGGCCATCGCGCCGAGCTTCAGCGCCAGCTCCGACCTTCGCCCTCGCGACCTGGTGAGGTTGTGGGTCTCGTTGGCGACGATCCGCAGCAGCCACGGACGGAAGGGCGCGTCCCTCCTGAAGCCGCCCAGGTGCCTGAACGCCTTGACGAACGCTTCCTGCACCACGTCCTGCGCCTCGTCGCCCGCGCCGAGCATGGCGGCGGTGCGGTGGGCGAGCGCGCTGTAGCGGGCGACGAGCGCCTCGTAGGCGGACAGGTCACCGTCGAGCGCGCGGGCTATCGCCTCGTCGTCATCCATGGGCGAGTCAGATTCCATCCCATGCGGGGGCTCGCGCGAAAGAGGAAAGCGAGAAAAGAAAGGCGGTGAGACGGCCCCTCCTCCACCTCACCGCCTTCGCCGACCGACACCCCCGGTCGTCGAACGGCTGCGAACAGTCTTCACGTCCTCACGTATCGTCACATCCGTAGATCGGCCCACGCGCATACCTATTTCTCGTGGCGAGGTGGAGGTCGGCAGGGCAGCCGAACAGCGGCGCCGCCTCCGTCCGGCCGCGGCGAGCGGCGTCAGGCGCGCCCCACGGACATGGTCAGCTCGGCAGGGAGGTCACCCATGCCGCGATCTGCGCTCTGGACGAGAAGCCGAGTTTGTCGAGGATGTGCTCCACGTGCGCGTCCACCGTCCGTTTGGACAGCACCAGCTGCTCGGCCATCTCCCTGTTCGACAGCCCCCCGGCGACCAGCTGGGCGACCTCCCACTCGCGGCGGGTGAGCGGGAGCTCGGCGCGCGGCTCCCTGCCGCCCGCCGCCGCGGAGACCGCCTCGTCGAGGCCCAGCCGCCGGCCCCTGGCGTAGGCCGCGGCGTAGACCCTGCCGCCCAGCTCTCGCTCGGCCCGCTCGGCGCAGATGAGGTGGGGCCTGTTGAAATGCCTGGAGTCGAACAGCAGCGGCCCGACCGAGCGCCAGATCGTGCCCGCGGCGCCCTGCAGCACCGCCGCCACCTCCGGCTCGCCCGCCTCGGCCCTGAGCAGGGCGACCAGTTCGACCGACAGCACGATGCCGACCAGGTCGTGGAAGCGGTGGCTGACGCGCAGGCTGCGCAGCGCGAGCGACAGCGCCCGCCCCCTCGCCCCCTTCGCCCAGGCCGCGTACGCCTCCACGTAGTCGACGTAGGACAGCACCCACTGCTCCCCCACGCGCTCGCAACGGTCGCGCACCTGGTCGCACAGCTCGGCGCAGGAGTCGAGCTCACCGCGGAAGGCCAGCACGATCGCCAGTTCGACGCAGGCCATGAGGACGTTGCACTCGAGCACGCCGAGCTTCGCGTACCTCTCGACGGCCTCGGTGAAGAGCGGGACGGCACGGTCGTGCTCGTCGGCGATCAGCGCCGCGCACCCCAGACGATGGACGGCGTAGGCGACGGCCCGCTGGTCCCCGTGGTCCCTGCACTCCTCGAGGAAGCGCGTGCCCGAGTCGCTCTCGCCGATGAGGACGCAGACGTAGCCCGCCACCCACAGCGCCCTCATCCGCGCGGAGGTCGGCTCGGGCGCGGCCGACAGCGCGCGGCCGAGCCAGTGGCGGCCCTCGCGCAGCTGCCCGCAGCCGACCCAGTAGAACCAGAGGGTCGCGGCCATGTCGAGCGCCTGCTCGTGGGCGTCGAGGCAGCGCTCGAAGGCGGCTCGCAGGTTGCCGAGCTCGGCGCGGGTGCTGGAGAAGATGGCCTGCTGGCGGGGGCCGAACCAGTCGGCCTCGTTGGCGCGGGCGAGCCTGAGGTAGAAGTCGGTGTGGCGGGCGCGCAACGCGTCGGCTTCCGCGGCGCCGAGCCTTCCCAGCCACTCGGCGCCGTACTCCCTGACGGAGTCGATCAGGGAGTAGCGGACGCCTTCCTCCCGCTCCTCCCTGATCAGGATCGACTTGTCGACCAGGGCGCCGACCAGGTCGACGATCGCCGCGCGCGACAGGCGCCCGCCGGAGCAGACCGACTCGGCCGCCACCAGGCCGAAGCCGCCGCTGAAGACCGACAGCCGCGCCCACAGCAGCCGCTCGTCAGGCGTGCTCAGCTCGTGGCTCCAGCCGATCGCCGCCCTCAGTGTCTGGTGCCGGGGGCCGCCCGCCCTGCTGCCAAGGTCGAGCAGCTTGAAACGGTGGTCGAGACCCTCGACGACCTCCTCGACCGACAGCGCGCGCAGGCGGACCGCCGCCAGCTCGATCGCCAGCGGGATCCGGTCGAGCCTGAGGCACAGCTTCCTGACCAGCGCCTCGTTCTCCGCCGTGACGGCGAAGGCGCCGGTCGCGGCCAGGGCCCTGTCGGCGAGCAGGGCGACCGCGTCGGAGAGCGTGAGCGAGGGCACCGGCAGCAGGTGCTCGCCCTCGATCTCGAGTGCCTGCCTTCCCGCCACCAGGATCTTGAGCCCAGGCGACCTTCTGAGCAGCAGCTCCGCCAGCTGGGCGCAGCGCCCGACCAGGTGCTCGGTCCCGTCGAGAACGAGGAGCAGGCGCTTGCCGGCCAGGTGGGCGGTGAGGACCTCCTCGTCGGTCCTGGCGGTCTGGTCGGTCAGTCGCATCGCGTCGGCGATCGCCGTCTCGATCAGGCCGGGATCGTGCAGGGTGCTCAGGTCGACGAAGAACACACCGTCGTCGAAGGCCCTGCGCGCGGAGTAGGCCGCTCGCATGGCCAGCCGCGTTTTCCCTACGCCGGCGACGCCGGTGAGCGTGACGAGCCGCGCCCTGCCGAGCAGACGCCTGACTTCCTTCAGCTCTGCCCGCCTGCCGACGAAACCGGTGACGTCGGCAGGGAGGTTGCCTCTCTCCATCACTGCCTCGTGTGTGGGGATTCACGGGTTAGCGCATAGTAACGCGCCGAATGCGCCCCGGAGTGTCCGTTCGCGAGTTCGGCGGATGAAGTGACCCGGAGATCCGAGCGGGCACTAGACTCTGCGGCACCGCATTCTTGGAGGAACAGCTCTCATGTCATCTGGGTACGACCGCGTGGTCCAACCGGCGGCCGGCGACGAGGCTCTGGAAAACCACCTCGGCGGCGACGAGGCCAAGAACTACCGGCAGTACGAGTTCGACATGGTGGCGCCCCACGTCGGCCGCTCCATGCTGGAGATCGGCTCGGGCCTCGGGCACTTCGCCGAGCAGTTCCTGCCCCGCCTCGACCGGCTCGTGGTCAGCGACTTCGACCCCTACTGCGTCGAGCAGCTGCGCAAGCGCTTCGCCGACCGCTCCGACATCGACGTGCTGCACTTCGCCCTCCCCGACGCGGTTCCGATGGAGGAGAAGGTCGACACCGTCGTCATGATGAACGTCCTCGAGCACATCGAGGACGACGCGGGGGCGCTGCGCTCGCTGGCCCGCGTCGTGACGCCCGGCGGCAGGATCATCATCTGGGTGCCCGGCTACATGCAGCTCTACGGGGACTTCGACAAGAAGGTCGGCCACGTCCAGCGCTACACGCCCAAGACGCTGAGCAGCTCAGTGGCGAAGGCGGGGCTCGACATCGACGTCATCAAGCCGATCAACTTCCTGGGCGGCATCGCCTGGTGGGCCGCGGTCCGCCGCGGCGGGGTCGGCTACCCCGACCCGCGCCTGGTCAAGATCTACGACCGCACGGTGGTGCCGGCGACGCGCCTGATCGAGCGCTTCATCCGCCCCCCGTTCGGCCAGACCGTCTTCTGCGTCGCCCGCGTGCCTTCCTGACCCCATCCGCTCGGTAGCTCGCGCGGCGCTTTCCCGCCGCTCTCCGAGCCCGCCTCTTCAAGACCCTGTACGGCGAAGCCACCCCACGGCCACCGGAGTCACCCGGTGGCCGTCGGTCTTTCACGCATGCTCCAGCAGGACTCCGGCCGATCACCGCAACGTCGCCCGTGAACCCCCGAGCCGGTGACCCCGCACCTGTGCCTCCCGCGAGCCGGTGACCTCTCGTGCCCGCGGGCCGTGCGAGCCGGCGAGCTCTCGCGCCCGCCCGACCCCGAAGCCGCCACGCCGGCGACCCCGCCGTCACGCGACCCCGGCCACGCGTGCTCGATGGCCGTCCCCCTGGACAGACCCTGGCCACGTGCCGAGGGTGGGCATGACCCGGCCCGGCCGTACGGGATGATCATGGAATCGGGTGTCGACGGCAGGCGAGGGGAAGGACAGAATCGGAGGAACGCGAGCGGAGGCCGTTATGACCGAGTACGCGCGGGCGCGAGAGGTCGCCGAGCAGGCCAGGCAGGCCGAGTGGGAGCGGCCGAGCTTCGGCAGGCAGCTCTTCCTCGGTGACTTCCGGCTCGATCTCGTCCACCCGATCCCCACCCTCGACGAGTCGGCCGCCAAGAAGGGCGAGGAGTTCGTCAGGGCCCTGCGCAGGTTCCTCGACTCGCGGGTGGATCCCGCGCAGATCGAGCGGACCGCGACGGTGCCCGACGAGGTGGTCAGGGGCCTGGCCGGCCTCGGCGCCTTCGGCATCACGATCGAGGAGGAGTACGGCGGCCTTGGCCTGTCCCACCTGTACTACAGCAGGGCGCTCATGCTGGTCGGCTCCTACTGCCCCGCGCTGTCGGCGCTGCTGTCGGCGCACCAGTCGATCGGGGTGCCGCAGCCGTTGCGGCTGTTCGGCACCGAGGAGCAGAAGCGCGAGTTCCTGCCGCGCTGCGCCCGAGGGGAGATCTCGGCGTTCCTGCTGACCGAGCCCGACGTCGGCTCCGACCCCGCGCGCCTGTCCACGACCGCGACCCTCGACGGGGACGACTACGTGCTCGACGGCGTCAAGCTGTGGACGACCAACGGCGTGGTCGCCGACCTGCTGGTGGTGATGGCCAGGACCGGCAGGAAGATCAGCGCCTTCGTGGTCGAGGCGGACTCGCCCGGCATCACCGTCCAGCGGCGCAACTCCTTCATGGGCCTGCGCGGGATCGAGAACGGGGTGACGCGGTTCGAGGGGGTCCGCGTCCCCGCCCGCAACAGGATCGGCCGCGAAGGCGACGGTCTGAAGATCGCGCTCACCACGCTGAACACCGGCCGGCTGTCACTGCCCGCCACGTGCGCGGGCAACGCCAAGTGGGCGGTGAAGATCGCCCGCGAGTGGTGCAACGCGCGTGTGCAGTGGGGGCACAGGGTCGGCGAGCACGAGGCGGTGGCCACCAAGGTCGCGTTCATCGCGGCCACCGCCTACGCGCTGGAGGCGGTGTGCGACCTGTCGAGCAGGCTGGCCGACGACGAGTCCAACGACATCAGGATCGAGGCCGCGCTCGCCAAGCTGTTCGCCAGCGAGATGGCCTGGCGGGTGGGCGACGAGCTGGTCCAGATCAGAGGCGGGCGCGGCTACGAGACGGCCGAGTCGCTTGCCGCGCGCGGCGAGCGCGGCGTGCCCGCCGAGCAGATCCTGCGCGACCTGCGCATCAACCGGATCTTCGAGGGCTCCTCGGAGATCATGCGGCTGCTGATCGCGAGGGAGGCGGTGGACGCGCACCTGTCCGTCGCCGGCGAGCTGATCGCCCCTGACGCCTCCAGGCAGGACCGAGCCAGAGCGCTCAGGCGGGCCGGCGCCTTCTACGCCAGGTGGCTGCCGGGGCTGGTCGTCGGCGAGGGCACGCTCCCCGTCGCCTACGGCGCCTTCGGCCCGCTGGCCCATCATCTGCGGCACGTGGAGCGGACCAGCCGCAAGCTGGCCAGGTCCACCTTCTACGCCATGTCGAGGTGGCAGGGCGGCCTGGAGCACAGGCAGGCCTTCCTGGGCAGGATCGTCGACATCGGCTCCGAGCTGTTCGCGATGACCGCGGTCTGCGTGCGAGCCGACGAGGACTCCCGCGACCTCGGACGGCGTCCCATGGAGCTGGCCGACGTCTTCTGTCGCCAGGCCAGGATCAGGGTGGACACGCTGTTCGACAGGTTGTGGGACAACAGCGACGCCCATGACGCGAGGGTGGCGGGATACGTCCTCGACGGCCGCTACACCTTCGTGGAGGAGGGGATCCTCGACCCCTCCGTCGAGGGCCCGTGGATCGCCGCTCCCGCGGACGGCGAGAACGTCCACCGGCACGTCCGCTAGCGGCGGCACGGCAGCGGACGACAGCTCGGCGCGGACGTGCCCGGCGAGGTCACCAAGGTTCTGGCGCTGGCGCAGCGGCCGCTCGCCGCCCAGGCGTTCACCGAGACCGCGAGCACGGCGGCCTGGAAGACGAAGCCCTCATGGCGGTCATCGCCGGCGCCGACCAGGCGATCAACCCCGACGTCCAGCGGTTCGGGGCCAAGCGGGCGGGAGCGGCCGGCGTCGAGGTCGCGGGCGCTTCGCACGCCGTCGCGCTGTCCCGCCCGAAGGAGGTCTCCGACGTGATCCGCGAGGCGGTTCGGGCCACCTCGGCCTGACCTCTCATCCTGGGTCACCAGCAGGCCAAGCCGCCGGGCCTTCAGTGGCTCCGTCGCGGCACGGAGCCACCGCAAGGGCCCGGCGACCCCCCAGACGGTCGATGGAGACGCCGCGACACGCCTTCGATCATCGCCGAGGCCTCGGAGGCCGAACAGGACGCGGACGGCCTGCGGTGATGCGAAAGCTCCACGCTCCCACAAAGTTTGGACTTGCTTGAAATACCCGGATTACCGTCACCTTCCAACAAACTTTGACTCATCCGGTCTAGACCGGCTTCGCCGCGTTGTTTTCAAACCGATATGCGCCGGTATAGACCAGGTGATGAATCCCGCCCTACCCTGACGCAAACGCGTGGTGCTGACAGGCCCGCGCATCTCATCCCTGGGCGGGTTCCGCCGGCTGGTATGGACCAACGGCCCGTCCGACGAGAAGGCGGTATCTACGGTGAACATCAAGCTTGTGGGCGGCGCCGCTCTCGGCCTCGCCACCATGCTGGTCCTGTCCAGCTGTGGCGGCGGCGACGCCGGCACGCCCGCCGAGGGCGGTTCGACGGGGGCGGCGGCCGGCGGCGAGCAGGTCACGCTGAAGATGGTGGCCGCCGACTACGGCGACAACCCCACGGCCGACAACGCCGGCACGAAGTTCTGGAAGTCCGTGGTGGACGGCTTCCAGGCGGCCAACCCGAACATCAAGGTGGAGGTCCAGGTCATCTCCTGGAACGACATCGACAAGCAGGTCGCCACCATGGTCCAGAACGGCCAGGTGCCCGACATCCTGCAGACGGGCGACTACTCGGGCTTCGTCAAGGACGGCCTGCTCTACAAGACCGACGAGGTCCTCTCCCCCGAGGTCTCGAAGGACATGCTCACGAAGTTCGCCGACTTCGGCAAGGTCGACGGCACCGCGTACGGCATCCCGTTCGTCTCCTCGGCCCGCGCGCTCTTCTACAACAAGGAGCTGTTCGAGAAGGCCAAGATCACTGAGCCGCCCAAGACGTGGGACGAGCTCAAGGCCGCCGCGGAGAAGCTGAAGGCCGCGGGCGTCAGCCAGCCGTTCGGTCTCCCGCTCGGCCAGGAGGAGGCCCAGGCCGAGTCCTTCCTGTGGATGCTCGGCAACGGCGGCGGCTACACCGACGCCTCAGGCAAGTGGACGATCAACTCCCCCGCCAACGTCGAGGCCTTCCAGTACGTGAAGGGCCTGGTCGACGCCGGCCTGACCACCCCGAACCCCGGCACCAAGGACCGCAAGACGGTCTGGGAGGACTTCGCCGCGGGCAAGGTCGGCATGGTCAACGGCGGCCCCATGTCGATTCCGATCTTCGACAAGGGCGCCGTGAACGGCAAGTACGCCGTGGCCCCGATCGCCGGCAAGACCGGTCCTCTCGACACCACGCTGGGCGTCATGGACTGGATCATGGCGTTCAACAAGAACGGCCACGCCGCCGAGATCAAGAAGTTCTTCGACTACTTCTACACCGGCGACGCCACCCAGAAGATCGTCGACAACTACAAGCTGCTGCCCGTCACCAACGGCGGCATCGAGAAGCTGTCGGGCGACGAGAAGCTCAAGCCGTTCCTCGACGCGCTGCCCAACGCGAGCTTCTACCCCTTCAAGGACCCCAAGTGGTCCGAGGTGAACACCGCGATCAAGCAGACCATCGGCGGGGCCGTCAAGGACGACCCGGCGAAGGTGCTCGGCGACCTGCAGAAGGTCGCCGAGGGCAGCTGATCCTCGGAGTCGGTACGGCCGGCGCTGCCCCCAGCGCCGGCCGTACTCCCATGGAAGGTTCTTCATGAAAAGGTTGCGCGTTCTGGAACCCCTGGCCTGGGTGGGGCCGGCGGTGGTGCTGATCGCCCTGGTCGTCCTGTGGCCGGTCATCGAGATGGTTCGGACGTCGTTCCTCGAGGTCAGCCGGTTCGGCGTGGTCCGCGGCTGGAACGGCACCGAGAACTACGACAAGCTCTTCGCCGAGACCGACTTCTGGCCGGTGATGCTGCGCAGCCTCATCTGGGTGGTCGCGGTCGTCGGCTTCACCGTGCTGATCTCGCTGGCGCTGGCCCAGCTGTTCAACCAGCGCTTCCCCGGGCGCAAGATCGCCCGTTGGGCGCTCATCGCCCCCTGGGCCGCCTCGGTGCTCATGACGTCGATCATCTTCAAGTGGATGCTCGACCCCGAGGTCGGCATCATCAACCTCATCAGGCGCGATCTCGGGCTGATCCCCGCGATGGGCGGCGCCGACGCCGACCAGCTCGGCCAGGCCGCCACCGCGTTCCCCTGGCTGATCTTCGTCGCGGTGTTCGTGTCCGTGCCGTTCACCACGTACGCGCTGCTCGCGGGCCTGGCGACGATCCCCTCGGACGTCTACGAGGCGGCCAAGATGGACGGCGCCTCCAAGTTCAGGACGTACTGGTCGATCACGCTGCCGCTGCTGCGGCCCGCGCTGACCGTCGCCGCGCTGATCAACGTGATGAACGTCTTCAACAGCTTCCCGATCATCTGGTCCATGACCCACGGCCAGCCGGGCTACTCCACCGCGACCTCGACCATCTTCATGTTCATTCTGAAGGGCTCGAACATCGGTGAGTCGGCGGCCATGTCGGTCGTGAACTTCGGCATGGTGATCGTCCTCACCGCCATCTTCCTCAAGATCTCCAAGTGGAAGCAGGAGGTGGCGTGATGGCCCACTCCCGTCCCGTGGCGGGCGGCGCGATGCCGTCGGTCAAGAAGGTGGTCATCGCGGGCTCGGCCTACGTGATCGCGTTCATCTTCCTCTTCCCCTACCTGGTCATGCTGCTCACCGCCCTGCGCCCGCAGAGCAGCCTGCGGGAGGCGGAGTACTTCCCCTCGTCCTTCGAGTGGTCGAACCTACTGAACTTCTGGACGGGCGGCCTGGCCGACAACCTCCTCGTGACGCTGAAGGTCGCGGCGGGCTCGACGCTGCTGGTGCTGCTGGTCGCGCTGCCCGCGGCCTACTACTCGGCCAGGCACAACTTCAGGGGGCGCACGGCCTTCCTGATCCTGGTCCTGATCACCCAGATGTTCCAGCCGACCGCGATGCTGGTGGGCATCTACCGCGAGTTCTACCAGTTCGGCCTGGTCGACTCGACGTGGTCGCTGATCCTCGTCAACGGCGGGTTCAACCTGGCCTTCGCGGTGTGGATCCTCAACGCCTACTTCGCCTCCATCCCCAGGGAGCTGGAGGAGGCGGCCTTCATGGACGGCAACGGCCGCTTCGGCGCGCTGTTCAGGATCACGCTGCCGCTGGCCATGCCCGGTGTCATCACCGCGCTGATCTTCACCTTCATCGCGGCGTGGAACGAGTTCGTGGTCGCCCTGACCCTGACGACCAGCCCGGAGAACCAGCCGCTGACAGTGGCCCTGAACTCCTTCATCGGTCAGTACTCGGTCGACTGGCAGAACCTGTTCGCCGGTTCGGTGATCGCCACCCTCCCGGTGATCATCCTGTTCGCCCTGATCGAGCGCAAGGTCGTCGGCGGTCTGACAGCCGGTTCGATCAAGTAGCGCCGATCTCGGTGGTGTCCTCCGAGATCGGCGTCGACGATCTCGGAGGGCTCCTGTCCCGTCACGGGCGGCTCCCTCTCCGCCGACAATAATCCGTTGCGTGCCGCGCTCGCCCTGCCTTAATGTCTGAGCCATGCGCCTTTACCTGTAATGCGCGGGGCTGACCAGATCAGCCACCCGCCACTCAGCACTTGAGACCCGTCCGTCCAGACGCGGCAGCTGAGCTTGCCCGACCGGCCATCTTCGATGCGGCCGCGTCGCAAGTTGCGTAAAGGAGCACTCTCATGCGAGTTCGTTCAGGCAAGAAGAAGCACGGCACCAACCTGCCCGGCAGGCAGGCACCGCAGCTTCCCCGCCAGATGCCCAAGATGCCGCAGCGGCCCATCGCCCCGCCGCGCCGCATCCCGCCCAAGGGCCGCTGATCTACGGGCAGATCGATTCATACGGCTCTCTCGGCAGGTGCCGCTGCCACTCCCTCCTGATGAAGGAGTCGCCCGCTACCGCGCAGACCGCCGGTAGCGGGTCGGAGGGAAGAGCGACGTCCCACAGGCGTACCAGGCCGTCCCTGCCCGTCGTGGCCAGCGTCTTCCCGTCCGGGGCGAACGCGACGTCGTAGACCTCTCGACCGTGGCCCATGAGGGGCTCGCCGACAGCCCGGTGGGTGGCGACGTCCCACAGCCTGATGGCTCCGCCGCTACCCACGGTGGCCAACGTGGCGCCGTCGGGGCTGAAGGCGATCGCCTGGATCGCGCTGCCGTCTCCCGCGAACGGGGCGCCGTGCGGACTTCCGGTGGCGGCGTCCCACAGCTGGACGAGTTCGGAAGGACTCTTCGTCGGATCCGCCGCCACCGTGGCCAGCACCTTGCCGTCGGGGCTGAAGGCCGCCATGTCCAGGTCGCTGTGCCCGTCGGTGAGCGGCCGGCCCAGGCGGCGGCGCGTCGTCAGATCCCACAGCGCGGCCTCGCCGTCGTTTCCCGTCGTGGCCAGTGTCCTCCCGTCAGGGCTGAAGGCGACGGAGTCGATGCCGGTGACGGGTGGCACGATCAGCGTCCCGTCAGGATCGTCCACCTGCGGCTTCTCCACGCCGTGGGCGGTCTCGATCACGCCTGCCGGCCCAAGGGTGCGCAGGTCCCACAGTCGCACGCGCTGGTCTCCGTGCGAGGTCGCCAGCCACCTGCCGTCAGGGCTCGCCGCCAGGCCTGAGATTCCGCTCGTGCCCGCGAGCGGCTCGCTGAGAGTACGGCCGTCCCACAGCACCACGCCCTCCCCGGTATTGAGGACCAGCCTCCTGCCGTCGGCGGTGAAGAGCATCGCGCCCGCTCCTGCCGGGAGGTCGCGGATGGGCCGTCTGGTACGCAGGTCCCAGAGCCTGACGCGCTCGGCGTCGGCCGCGGCCAGGGTGTGCCCGTCGGGGCTGATCGCGAGAGTGTCGAAGCCGGTGCCCTCGAGCCTGTCGAGCTGCCTGAAGGTCGACACGCGCCACATCATGGCCGCGTCGCTGCCTCTGCTGAGCAGTGTCCTGCCGTCCGAGCTGAAGGCGATCGACTGGATGGTGGCGGTGTGGCCGGTGAAGGGAGCTCCCAGCTGCTGTCCTGAGGACAGCTCCCAGATCCTGATCCTCCTGTCCTCGCCTGTGACCGCCAGCGTCCTGCCGTCAGGGCTGAAGGCGATGCCGGTGGCGTTGACGGAGATCGTCCTGCCCGAGGGCCAGATCCGGATCCGCTTCTCACCGACGACGGCCAGCGTCCTGCCGTCGGGACCGAACCGGACGCGGTAGTCACCTGTGTCCCCGGGGATCGGCGGGTACTCCGCGGCGGAGGACAGCGCCATCCTGCGGACAGGTTCGCCGTTCCTCCAGGTGGCGACGGTCTTCCAGTCGTCGCTGAAGGCGACCATGCGCTCGCCGAAACCGCGCACCAGGCGGCCCGTCGCGACGTCCCACACCCTGGTCACACCGTCCATGGTGGCCGTGGCCAGTTGCCTGCCGTCAGGGCTCAGGAAAATCGAGCCGATCCTTCACAGCGGCTCGAGACCGTCGGCGGCGGGGCGCTCGGCTGGGGCGGACTGACTGGAGTGGATCAGCCTGACCAGGAGATCGTGGGTCTTGCCGTGCTGGACGCGCTCCACCGCCTCCCGTCTGGCCGCCTGGGCCTCGAGCCGCTCGATCGCCGCCGTGACGTCCTTGGCGAGCGCGGCGAACTCCGCGAACCTGCGACCCAGCTCCATGAACAGGTCGCTGACGAACTCCTGCAGCCGCACGTCGTCGCGCGCCTCGGCCTCCCGCAACGCCGCGTCCATGGCGTCGATCCTGTGGAGCACACCGGCGATCTCCGCGCGGAGCTCGGCGGCCCTGGCGCCGCCCTCCTCCAGGATCCGCTCGATCGAGCCGGACAGGTCTCCCCGGATGGCCTGCATGGCCTGCCGCTCGTCGGCGGTCACCTTGTCACGCCAGGTGTCGGCGCCCCTGACGATCAGCTCGCTCAGGACGTTGGTGCCGACCCCTGAGACCGCGGCGATCGCCGCCGCCGCGACGGTCGTCCCCGTGACCGCCGTCAGCGCCAGTGGCGCGACGGCGCTGGCGGCGAGCGTCGCCAGCGTCACGTACGGCGCGCGGCGCTTCGCCCCGTCGGCCGCGAGCCTGACCCCGACGACGCCCAGCTGGAGGGATTCACCCGCCGAACGCGCCCAGGCGGCGACCTCCTGTCGCATTCTCTCGACGAGACGGGGGTCCTCGTTCATGATCGAATACTAGCCCGGACCGGCGTCGGCCGGCCCGGGCGAACGTCGAGTCAGAGGCGCTCGATGATCGTGACGTTGGCCTGGCCGCCGCCCTCGCACATCGTCTGCAGGCCGTAGCGGCCGCCGGTGCGCTCGAGCTCGTTCAGCAGCTTGGTCATCAGGATCGCGCCGGTGCCGCCCAGCGGGTGGCCGAGGGCGATCGCGCCGCCGTTCGGGTTGACCTTGGCCGGGTCGGCCCCGAGCTCGCGGATCCACGCCAGCGGCACGGGCGCGAACGCCTCGTTGATCTCCGTGACGTCGATGTCGTCGATCGACAGCCCGGCCTTCTTCAGCGCCTTCTGGGTCGCGGGGATGGGCGCCGTGAGCATGTAGACGGGGTCGTCGCCGGTGAGGGCGAGCTGGTGGATGCGGGCGCGCGGGGTGAGCCCGTGGTCGCGGACCGCCTGCTCGGAGGCGATGAGCAGCGCGCCAGAGCCGTCGGAGATCTGCGACGACGTGGCCGCGGTGATGACGCCGTCCTCCTTCAGCGTCTTGAGGCTCGCCATCTTCTCCAGGGTGGTGTCGGGGCGCGGACCCTCGTCGTCCTCCACGCCGTTGACCGGGACGATCTGGTCCCTGAAGTAGCCGTTCGCGATCGCCTTGGCCGCCCTCTGGTGCGACTCGAAGGCGAACTTCTCCAGCTCTTCGCGGGTCAGGCCCCACTTCTGGCACATCAGCTCCGCGCCGCGGAACTGGGAGATCTCCTGCTTGCCGTACCGCTCGACCCACATCTCGCCGAATGGGAAGGGCATGCCCTTCTCCAGGGCCGCGGTGATCGACGAGCCCATCGGGACGATGCTCATCGACTCGACGCCCGCCGCCACGACCAGATCCTGCGTGCCGGACAGCACGCCCTGCGCGGCGAAGTGGATGGACTGCTGGGACGAGCCGCACTGGCGGTCGATGGTGACGCCCGCGGTCGTCTCGGGCAGCCCCGCGCTCAGCCAGGCGTTGCGGGCGATGTCCATGCTCTGCGGGCCGAACTGCATGACGCAGCCCATGATGACGTCCTCGACGGCCGCCGGGTCCACGCCGGTCCTGTCCATGAGCGCCTTCAGCGTGCGCGCGGCCAGGTCGGTGGGGTGGACGGTGGAAAGGCCGCCCTTCTTCTTACCGACGGGGGTGCGGACCGCCCCGACGATGTATGCCTCTGCCACAGTGCCTCCCGGGTCAAAACCGAGCAACATTCGGTCAGTGAGAGGTTACAACAGAATGTTGCTCTGTGCCTGTGAGAGTCGCCTCACCCCAGCGTCTCCGCGGGGCTCTCCCTGTCCGCTCTCCGGCTCCAACCACCTTCCCGTACGGCTCCCGCCGGGTGAAGGCCACCGTGGGATGCCGGTTGCCGCCCGTCCATCACGCGTCCTCCAGCCCGACTTCGGTTCCCGCCGTCACGTCGCACCTGGATCCGGGCGACGTGACGGCGCCCGGCCGGAGTCGTGCTGGAGCGGCGTGATGGACGGGCGGTCAGGGGTGACGGCGGTGGGCTGGGGTGGGCCTGCCGTACGGGCAGGATCCGGGCCGCGGCGCGGCGGATCAGGAGCGGTGAGAACCGGTCATCGTCGCGTAGACGATGATGTTGTCGGTGTAGTGCCCCGTGCTGCGGTTGTAGGCGCCGCCACACGTGATCAGGTGCAGCTGCGCGTTGTCCTGGTCCCCGTAGACGCGCTGGGTCGGGAAGGTCGCCTTGCCTGTCTGCTCGACCCCGCCCACGGTGAACACCGCGGTCGTGCCGTCGCGTCGCTTCACCTCGATGACGTCGCCGTTGCGGATCTCGCCGAGCCTGCTGAACACCGCGCTTCTGGTCCTGGTGTCCTTGTGCCCCAGCATCACCGCGGGGCCCGCCTCACCCGCCGTGGAGCCGTGCCGGTACCAGCCGACCAGGTTCGGATTGTCGATCGGCGGGGTCTGGATCGCGCCCTTCCTGTCCACGCCGACCGACGAGACCGGCGCGTTGATGCCGAGCCGCTTGATGACCACCCTGAGCGGGTTCGAGGGCTGCATGGGCGGTGCGGGCACCACCTGGGGCAGCGGCGGCGGGGCCGTCGGGGGCGCCTCGAACAGCGCCTGCCTCGGCTGCCCCGAGGTGATCGCGTCGGGCTGGCTCGACAGCGACAGCGACTGCCGCCCCTCCGACAGGCCGTACTCCTCGGGGTTGAGCAGCATGAACACCAACCCCACGACCACGGTCAACACGCCCGCCACCGCGGCGAGGATCAGCGTGGACCGCAGGATTCTGCTGCCGCGATCGTCATAGGGCTCGGGGTAGTGCGGCGCCACGGGGGTCAACCCCTGGAGACGGAGCGGCGACGCAGGACCAGCCCGCCCGCCGCGGCGGCCAGCACGACCAGCGACCCGGTGAGCACGAACATCCGCCCGTCAGGCCCCATGTCCCCACCACCACCGGTCTCGGCGGCACCCTTGGGCGTCTTGGTCACCTTTCCGTTCCCCCCACCGACGGGGGTCTGGGTAACGGTCGCGGTGACGGTACGAGTGGGCTTGACACTGGCGCTGGTGCTCGCAGAGGGCGAAGGCGAGGGCGAAGGAGAGGTGCTCGCAGCGGTCACGGTGAAGGTGTGACTTTTCGGTACCGGGCTGGCCTGGACCGTGCACTTGTACTGGTACACGGAGGTCGACGTTCCGAAGTAAATGTCCGAAGCCTTCAACGTCACCGTGCCGGCCGTGGTCGGCTTCACCTTGAAGCTGACCGAGGGGAAGGTGATCGGCGAGCCGGCGGTGAGAGTGGTGAGCGCCGCCTCCGCGGTCACCGAGGTGCCGGAGACGCCTGCCCCGCTCACAGAGGCGGTGGCGATGAACTTCGCTCCTGTGGTGAACCCGCCCGTGGGCACCGTCAACTGCCCACCCGTGTAGGTGGCGGGGACGGTCTGCTCCTCGTTGGCCTTGGCCGCTGTCGGCAGGGTCATGGCCACAGTGATAGTGGCGTCCTTCGGGTCCCCACTGCTCTGCGTGGCGCACTTGTAGGAGACTGTGTCGCCGCCCGTGCCTCCGCCCCCACCGGTGTTGACCGGGATCACCATGCTCGGTGCAGTTCCCGTCGTAGGCGGAACATACGTGCATTCCGTCTCATCCGATGTCGACAGCGTGAAGAAGAGGCTGCCGCCAGTAGCGACCGGCACCGGAGTCACCGTCAACTGGCCGGCCGTCGTGGGAGCGGTGAACGTGCCCAGAAGCTCTGGAACGGTCGAGAACTCTTGGTCCTTATTGAGGGCGGGCACAGGAACAGCCGTCTTCTGCGCAGTCACTGTCGGAGAGGCGATGGTCGCCACGTTGACATCGCCCTCGATGGTCATCGTGCCAGCAGTCACTGTCCGCCCCGCCTTGGGCTTGACCGTAAAGGCCCACTTGAGCTCGACGGATCCACCCGGTGCCACGGACTCGGGCCCGCTGATGGTCGCTGTCACTGGATTGCCACCGAACGGTCCGTCTACGCAGTTGAACGTGACCGTCATCGACGGTGCCGCAGCGACCTCAGCCGCTGCCTCGGCGGGCGAGGCCAGACCGACTATCGACCCGACGAAGAGAGCCAGCGTTCCCGCGAGGCCCAGGGCGGAGGTCTTCAGGGCGAGGCGGCGCCGCGCCTTTGACTTCTGCACTGTCTCTCTCCGTTCCAAACACAGCTAGTGACCGACTGCAACTGGCGTAACAGGATCCCAGTCCTTGGTCACGGTTCGGTAGAGATCCTACGAACTCTCCCTGTGAATCGTCATCAAACTTCCAATATCCGCCCAAATTTCCCTGCCCGTTATCCCTTCTTCTTGGACAGGGTGGCGTAGACGATGACGTTGTCGTCGTAGTGGCCGTTCGCGCCGACCATCCCGCCGCAGGTGATCAGCCGCAGCTGGGAGTTGGTGACGTTGCCGTAGACGCGCTTGGTCGGGAAGGCCGACTTCTTGACCTGCTCGATCCCGCTCACCGTGAAGCGGGTGACCTTGCCGTCGGACCTGTAGACGTAGATGAAGTCGCCCTTCGCGAGCTCCTTCAGCCGCCTGAACACCGCGGCGCCGCTCTTGGTGGTGACGTGCCCGTTGATGATCGCCGGGCCCTTCTCGCCGGGGACCGGGCTGAAGCGGTACCAGCCGGTCAGGTTCGGCTTGCTCGTCGGCGGGGCCTGGAGCTCGCCCTTGGAGTCGACGGTGACCCCGCCGATCGGCGCGTTCACCTGGATCTTGGGGATGCGGATGCGGGTCGGCTTCGCCTTCTTGGCGGTGGGCTTGATCGGCGCCACGACCGCACCGGCAGGGGCGGGCGGGGGCGCGCTCAGCACGGCGGGGGCCAGCGGCTTGTTCGGCCCGCCAGGACCGACGCTCGGCAGGACGAACGCGTTGGCCACGTTGTACATGCCGACGGTCTCGCCGCCCTGGCCGGATTGGGCCATCGGCACGGCGCCGTCGGAGCCGTCGTCCACCGGGGTGATGAAAGCCAGCAGGCCGGCCATGATGGTCGCCACGCCGCCAAGCGACCCGGCGATCAGCAGCCCGGGAAGGGCCCTGTTCAGCAGCGACTTCTGCTCGGTCATGATCCGCCCCTCCCTCTAACGCCGGTTCCCGGCGTGCGCGGCGCGCCGCCGTCTCATCACGACCCCGCCCGCCGCGCTCCCGAGGAGCAGCACGGACCCGCCTGCCAGCAGGGCGTACGGCTGCTGCAAGGCCACGGGCGCTTCCCCGGACGGCACACCGCCGAAGGGCGTCTTCTTCACCTGGGCCGCGACGTAGTTGGTCGCGGTCGGCCCCGAAGACGGCTTGGGCGTGGCGGTGGGGGTGGTGGTGGCCACGTTGCCGTGAACCGTGACGAGTCTGTCGGCCACGGTCCTGTCGTCGTGGTGGTTGTTGTTGCCGTTGTTGTTGTTCTGACCGGGTGGCGTGGTCGTCGGCGTGGAAGTCGGTGACTTGCTGGGCGTGACCGACGGCGAGGGCTGCCCCGTGGTGGGCGTGTCCGTCGGCGACGGACCTGGTCTGTCCTTGACCGTCACGTCGATCGACACCGGGCCGCTCACGATCTTGCAGGTGGCCCGGTGGAAGTCCGTGGGCACCGCGTCCTTGTTCGTGATCACCCGGAAGGCGTCGAGCCACGCCTTCCTCGTCGACGCGTTCGTGATCTTGATCTTGTGCTCGCCGTACGGGAGCCCGTTCAGCTCCCACAACGTGTGCCCGCCGTTGTGCACCTCGTTGACCGGGTCGCCGATGGCGTTCTTCGAGGGGTCCACGGACCCCCGCACCCCGCCGTCGAGCTCGATCTCGACCGGACCGCCCTCGTGGTCTCGAGGCCCCACGTACTGCACACCCGTGCCGACGAACTTGAGCTCTGCCCAGGCGTACTGGCTGGAGGTCTCGTGGTAGTCGTTGTGGATGTGATTCTCCGACCTCGGACGGTCGTCGAACGGCGTCCAGCCGGGCCCGTAGGTGATCACGTGGCCGCGCGGGTTGTCGATGTCGTTGCCGTCGTTGACGTTCGCCTCACCGTTCGGCGGCGCGAAGTCGACGACGATGTCCTTGGGCTCGATCTTGATCACGCCCGGCTTGTTGAGCAGCCCCGGGTCGGAGATCCCCGCGGGCAGCGGCAGCTCCTTGTCGTACTGGAGTCCCTGCGCGATCGTGGTCGCACCCGTTGGCTGCAGGATGTTCTGCCAGGCACCGGCGATCTGGACGTTGCCCATGATGTTCATCACCGAGCCGCCGGCGTAGTAGCCGGGCGAGGTGAAACGGCTGGCGTCCTTGTAGGCGAGCGACCACTTGAGGTCGAGCGCCCCGCCGACGACGAGGTCGGTCGCGAACGTCAACCTGGTCCTGAGCCGGACGGGCGCGTACTTCGCGATGCTGGACGGGCCGGTACCCGAGCACTCGTAGTCGATGACCAGATCCGCGGGGGCCGCCGAGGCGGGGGCCGTCGGCAACAGCACGCAGGCGGCTGCGGTAAGCCCCACCGATCCGGCTGCTAAAGCGCTGCGCCACCGAGCCACGGCACACTCCGATCTCCCAGAAACCAAGAGCAGATCTTAAGGTTTCAATCACCTGCTACACAGGAGAAAACCGGCATCCGGCGACACTTGTGATGAACCCGTGTCCGACCTTGTGCTCGGGACTGGCTGGCCCCGCTCGGTCCCTCAGATCGATCACGCTGGCGCACGCCTCCGGCCACCTCGGAGAGATAGGAGTATAGTTCGGCGAAGTGTACTCCTATCTTTAAGGAGCGGCATGATCCCCAAGCCGAAGCGTGTCTTCGCACGGGACTTCGAGTGGCGCCATCTGTCGGCCTTCGCAGAGCGGACAGCGTCGAAGCCCCAACTGGGTGTCGTGAGCGGGCGTCGGCGACAGGGAAAGACGTTCCTGATCGAGGCGCTCGCCAGAGAGGTCGGAGGGCTCTATTTCGGCGCGACAGAGGCGACAGAGACGGAGTCCCTTCGCCTGTTCTCCCAAGCACTGGCGGACTACACACAAGCTGCGGTTCCCTACCGGTTCGCCGACTGGGATGAGGCGATCAGGCAGCTTTTCGCGATCGGTGCCGAGAGACGCGCCCTGATCGTGATCGACGAGTTCCCCTATCTGAGCAAGGTCTCGCCCGCACTGCCCTCGATCATCCAGCGCGAGATCGACCGTGCCGTCTCGAGAGAGACTCCTGTCTCCCTACTCCTGTGCGGCTCGGCGATGTCGGTCATGGGCGGCCTGCTCTCGGGAAGCGCTCCTCTTCGTGGCCGTGCTTCGATGGAACTGGTCGTGCGTCCCTTCGATTACCGGCTTGCGGCTCGATACTGGCGCCTCGACGATCCCCGGCTCGCCGTGCTCGTTCACACGGTGGTCGGCGGAACACCTGCCTATCTGCGCTTCGTCAACGACGAGACCCCTTCGGAGCTGGGAGACTTCGACGACTGGGTGCAAAGCACCGTGTTGGATCCTGGCACGCCCCTGTTCCGCGAAGCCCGCTATCTCATGGAGGAGGAGGCGGATGTACGGGACACCGCCCTCTACCACTCCGTGCTCGCCGCTGTCGCCAACGGCAACGCGACCCGAGGTGGGATAGCCGGCTACATCGGTCGCAAGGCCGCCGACATCGGCCACCACCTCAACGTCCTCGAGGACAGCTGTCTGCTGCGTCGCGAGATCGACGTCTTCCGCCCCGGCCGTTCCGTCTACCGTGTCTGCGAGCCGCTGATCAGCTTCTACCAGGTCGTCATGCGCCCCCGGTGGTCCCTGCTGGAGAGCGGCCGAGCGGGGGCCGTGTGGCGGGATGCGCGCGCCCGGTTCACCGCTCAGGTGGTCGGTCCTCACTTCGAGGACATGTGCCGCTCCTTCGCGCGAACGGAGTCGCTCTTCGGCGAGCTGCCGGGCGAGGTCGGCGCTGGGGTGGTGGCCGACACAGCCCGCCGTAGCCAGATAGAGGTGGATGTCGCCGTCTTCGCCGCGACCGAGGCAGGAGAGCCGCGCAGGATTCTCTCGCTCGGGGAAGTGAAGTGGGGCACCCGCATGGGAAGCGGTCACGTCGATCGGCTCGGGCGGGCGCGGGACCTGCTCGCCGCGAAGGGATACGACGTGCGGGACACCGCCCTCACCCTGTACGGCGGGGCCGGATTCGACCAGGGTCTGACCGGCGCACGGACCTTCGGCCTGGAGGAGCTGTACTCAGGCTAGGCGGGGCGGGACAGGTCCATGGTCCAGTTGGCGCGCCAGCTCGCCCCTTCGTCGTAGGAGAACGACTGCTCCCAGCGGGCGGTCTCGGGTGTCGGGCGGGTCCACTCGAAGCGGACCTTCACCGGCAGCCCTCCGAGCACGTCGTCGCAGACGAACTCGCCGCGCCCGTCGCGCCAGGCTCCTTCCACCGGCGGGTCGAGCTGCCCCGGCTGGCGGGTGGAGGCCCACCAGATGCGCCACACACCGGCCTCCGGATCGAACTGGCGGAGGGTGAACCCCTCGAAGGTGTCGGCGTGGAAGCGGTCGATGTGCCCGAGGCCGCCGAGGATGGGCTCGGCGTGCGCGGTGGCCTCGAACTCCACCCACTCGGAGCAGGCGGGGTCGGTGACGTCGACGAGTTTGCGGTTGCGCACCCGCCAGTCGCCGAAGATGAAGTCGAAGTCGTGACGGCCGTCGGAGGAAGGGCTCAACGTCTGCTCCTTGTCGGGGGGTGGCCCACTCTAGGGAGCCGCTCCGACAGTTTCCGCCTGCCGTACGAATGACCAGAATTGTATTCTGTTGCCGTACCCCAGCATGGAGGCGACTGATGCAGCGAGACCTCTTCGAGGAGGAGCACCTGCTCTTCCAGGAGACCGTCCGAGAGTTCATGGCCCGCGAGGTCCTCCCCCACCACGCCCAGTGGGAGAAAGACGGCATCGTGCCGAGGGAGGTCTGGAAGAAGGCCGGCGAGCTCGGCATGTTCGGTTTCTCCGTGCCCGAGGAGTACGGCGGCGCGGGCATCACCGACTTCCGCTACAACGCGGTGATCGTCGAGGAGATCATCAGGACCGGCGCGTCCGGCCTGGGCTTCTCCTTGCACAACGACGTGATGGCCCCCTACCTGGTCGACCTCACCAACGACGAGCAGAAGCAGCGCTGGCTGCCCGGGTTCGTCTCCGGTGAGCTGATCACCGCGATCGCGATGACCGAGCCCGGAGCGGGCAGCGACCTGCAGGGCATCAGGACCACGGCGGTGCGCGAGGGCGACCACTACGTGGTCAACGGACAGAAGACGTTCATCACCAACGGCATCAACGCCGACCTCGTCGTGCTGGTGGCCAAGACCGATCCCTCGGCGGGGGCGAGGGGCACGACGCTGCTCGTCGTCGAGCGCGGCATGGAGGGCTTCGGCCGAGGCAGGAACCTCGACAAGATCGGCATGAAGGCGCAGGACACCGCCGAGCTGTTCTTCGAGAACGTGCGGGTGCCCGTGGCCAACCGGCTGGGTGAGGAGGACGGCCAGGGCTTCTTCCAGCTCATGAACAACCTGCCACAGGAGCGCATGTCGATCGCCGTCGCGGCCGTGGCGGCGGCGGAGGCGGTGCTGGAGCAGACGATCGAGTACTGCAAGACCCGGCAGGCCTTCGGCCGCACTATCGGCAGCTTCCAGAACACCAGGTTCGTGCTCGCCGAGCTCGCCACCGAGACCGAGATCGCCCGCCACTTCGTCGACAAGTGCGTCGTCGCGCTCAACGCGGGGCAGCTGTCGGCCGTCGACGCGGCCAAGGCGAAGTGGTGGACCACGGAGCTGCAGAACAAGGTGATCGACCGCTGCCTGCAGCTGCACGGCGGCTACGGCTACATGATGGAGTACCCGGTCGCCAAGGCCTGGGTGGACAGCAGGGTGCAGACGATCTACGGCGGAACCACGGAGATCATGAAGGAGATTATCGGCCGCTCCTTCGGCTTCTAGACCATACTGGTTCATATGGACGGCGGCCTGATCCTCCTGGTCTTCCTGGCGTTGCTGTTCGCCTGGGCGCTCAACCGCGTGCGCAGAGCGCTGCGCCTCGGCCCCGTCGGCTACGTCGGCGTGGTCGTCGTCTTCGTCATCGTCATGCTGGCGATCTGGGGTCAGACGCTTCGAGGATGACCCTGGCGACCAGCTCGGGGTCGTCGCTCATCGGCACGTGCCCGCAGCCCTTGAGCAGCTTCACCCGCTGGTTCGACCAGCGGGCCGCCCGTACGGCCTGCCGCCGGAGCAGCAGCCGGTCGTGCTCACCCCACGCGATCGTGATCGGCGACTTCGGCGGCGCGGGCGGCATCATGCCCGTGAAGGAGTCGAGCGTCTCGTTGAAGCCTGGAGCCGAGGCGAGCGCCTCGGTGGCGGCGGCCAGGGCGACGCGTCCGAGCCGCGAGGGATGGGCGACGAGCAGGCCCGCGCCGAGGAAACCCAGCGGCTCGGAGCCCAGCAGCCGCGACAGCGCCCCAGAGCCCGGAGCCTCGGCCCCTTCAGCGGCGCCGCCCTCCGCCGAGGCTCGCATGGCGCGCAGCACGCTCTGGCACCACAGCAGCTCCGCCCTCGACCAGAACCCGGCAGGGGAGATCGCGGTGGCGGTGCGGACCACTCCGCGGGAGGCCAGCTCCAGCGCGATGTAGCCGCCGAGGGAGTTGCCCGCCACGTGCGGCTCGCGCACGTCGAGCATCGCGCAGAACGACTCCACCGCGTCGGCCAGCGACTCGGCCGTGTACGGCGTGCCGGGCGGCAGCCCCTGAGACCTCCCGAACCCCGGCAGGTCCACCGCGATCACATCACGCGAGGCGGCGAGGCGGTCCATGACCGGAAGCCACGCCTGCCAGTGGTGGCCGATGCCGTGGACGAGGATCAGCGGCGGGCCGTGACCGCGCCGCTCGAAGGCCAGCTCCATGGCAACGAGTCAATCACTACCTGCTACGCGTGGGAATCTCGAACCAGACCGCTTTGCCTTCCTTGGTGGGTCTGGAGCCCCAGCGCTTGGCGAGCTGGTCGACCAGGTAGAGCCCTCGGCCGCCCTCGTCGTTCTCGCCGGCGCTGCGGATGCGCGGCAGGCGCAGGTCCTGGTCGAAGACCTCGACCCACACCGACTCCTCGCCCCTGCGCAGCCTGAGGGTGAACTCCTTGTCGCTGACGAGCTCCTCCTCGAAGCCCGGCACGTCCCATGACTCCTCGAACGGCAGCGGCGGCCCCTCGACCACCAGCTCCCTGCGCGGGATGCTCGCGGTGGCGGCGTGCAGGACGACGTTGGTGACCACCTCGGAGACCAGCAGGCAGGCCAGCTCGGCGCGTTCGTCGGGCACGTTCCACCCGGAGAAGGCCTCGGCCGCCATGCGCCTGGCCTCGCCGACCATGATCGGCTGGGCGGGGAAGGTGCGCTCCTCGACGTCGAGGTCGACGGGGCTGGCGCGCAGCACGAGGATGGCCATGTCGTCGTCGATCTCGCCTGGCACCGCGCGGGTGGCGGTGTCGGCGATGCGCTCGACGTTCTCCTTGGTGCAGGCGGCGAGCTTCTCCTGCAGGATGCCCAGGGTCTCCTCGTCGGAGGGCATCCTGCCGCCGAAGTCGCGACCGGGACGCCGGTCGACGAGGCCGTCGGTGTAGAGGACCAGCGCGGCGCCCGGCGGCAACGTGCGGGTCTCCTCCTTGTAGACCAGATCGGCGTGCATGCCCTTGGCACGCACGCCGAGGGGCTGGCCGACCTCCTCGATGCTCATCTCCAGGCACTGGCCGTCGTGCAGCAGCAGGGGGGGCGCGTGGCCCGCGTTGGCGAAGGACAGCTGGCGCGACCAGGCGTCGTAGACGAGGTACTGGCAGGTGACGATGGGCGGCACGCTGATGTCGGCGCCCGACTCGTCCTGCTCGGGGGTGGCGATGATGCGGGTCCACTCGTCGAGCCTGGCCAGGATGTCGGCGGGCGGCTTGTCGTCCTGGGCGAAGGCGCGCAGAGCGGCGCGCAGCTGGCCCATGATGGCCGCCGCCTTGGCGCCGCGGCCCTCCACGTCGCCGATGACGATGCCGACCCTGCCGGCCGACAGCGGGATCACGTCGTACCAGTCGCCGCCGACCTGGGTCTGGATGCCCTGGCCGTGAGAGGCGAGCGGGGCCGCCGGGTAGTAGCGGACGGCTATGTCGAGGCCGTCGAGCGCGGGCAGGGCCCTGGGCAGCAGGTGCTTCTGGAAGGACTCGGCGGTGTGCCGCTCCTCCTCGAACAGCAGCGCGTTGTCGACGGCGAGCGCGACGCGGGTGGCGATGGCGCCGACGAAGTCACGGTCGAAGGCGTCGTAGTGGGGGCTGCGCCGGTCGGTGAGGTTGGACAGGCCGAGGTACATCAGGCCGAGCGTCTCGCCGCGCACGCACAGCGGGGCGACCACCGCGGAGGTCATGCCGATCTCGCCGCACAGCCGGGCGCTGCCCTCGTGGGGGCTGGGGAAATTGCTGGAGGCGAAGTCTTCGACCAGGATCGTCTCCTGGCGGCGCATCGCGGTGTCGGCGTAGTGGCCCGCCGGATAGCGGATCTCCGAGCCCACCGACTTCCAGGTGTCGGGCGGCGGGTTCCAGCCCTGCACGTGCTGGGAGACCCTGCGCACCAGCCGCTCACCCTCCATCAGTTCGATGAAGCAGTGGTCGGCGAACTGCGGCACCAGCATCTCGGCGACCCGCTTGAGCGTCTCCTCGACGTAGAGGGAGCCCGCCAGCCGCTCACCGATGCGTTCGAGCAGGCCGAAGCGGTCCTTCTCGCGCTCGTTGCTGCGCATGGCCTCGCGGGCGGTGATCACGATGCCCGTCACCGACCCGGAGTCGTGACGCAGCGGCACCGCCTGGGCTCTGACGTAGATCATGGTGCCGTCGCCGCGCTTGACGTCGAAGGTGCCCTCCCACACGCCGCCCTTGAGCACGTGCTTGGCGAGCTCGACGGCGAGCGGGTGATCCTTCTCCATGATGCCGAGCGAGAGGACGGAGCCCTCCCGCACCGACCCCTTGCCCTGGCGCCCGAACAACTTCTCCGCGAACGGATTCCAGTACAGGAGGTTGCTGAAACGATCCGTCACCACGACGGCCATCTCCGCGTGGTCGAGGACCGCTGACGCCGACAAGAAGTCGACCGCTTCCTGAGACAAATCCCCCCAGCGTTTCATCCGGAGACCACTCCTCGGGGAGGCATGTGCGCAAAGCGAACCACGGGCGCTCCTGCAACAGTCGTGTCCGGGGAGTGGAGGGACTCCCATCTGGGATTCAACCAAGCAGCAGCGCCGTCGTCAGCGCATCGAGACGAATACGTGCGCGGCGATCTCACGCGGAAGCTCCGCGGGAGTCTCTGTCGCGTCGTTATCACCTGTCACCCGCACACCGTCGTCGCTCGCCGCGAGCGTCACCTCGCGTCCGGGTTGTATCCCAACTTGCTTGAGTTTAAGCATCACAGCGGGATCGCTTTGCACTTGTTCGCTAATTCGACGCACGACTACGGGTACTTCTCTGGGTCCTGCGAGGTCAGCCATGCAAGGGAAGGTCTGCCACGCGTCGCCCTGTGGCCCCTGCGCGCCGAGCTCCTCCAGACCTGGGATGGGGTTGCCGTGGGGGTCGACCGTCGGATTGTCGAGCAGCTTCACCAGCCGCTCCTCGACCGACTCCGACATCACGTGCTCCCAGCGGCAGGCCTCGATGTGCACCTCCTCCCACGGCAGGCCGATGACCTGGGTCAGCAGGCACTCGGCGAGGCGATGTTTGCGCATGACGCGCGTGGCGAGGGTGCGGCCGAGGTCGGTCATGGCCAGATGGCGGTCGCCCTCCACCCTGACCAGCCCGTCGCGCTCCATGCGCGCCACGGTCTGGCTGACGGTGGGACCACTTTGCTGGAGCCGCTCCGCGATGCGCGCACGAAGGGGAACGATCCCCTCTTCCTCGAGTTCGTAGATCGTACGGAGATACATCTCCGTCGTGTCGATCAAGCCGTGTGCGGTCAAGGCTCCTCCCGTCCTGAATGCTACGTCGGTCATGGGGCACAGAAGCCACAGAAACCCTAGTGGGAGAACGACCGACGATGGCATTGGACGGAAACACCGGAGCGGCCCGGTTCCTTCCCGAGCGGCTCACCCTGCCCGAGCTGCGGCGCGCCGCGGCTCACTGCGAGGGTTGCGATCTCCATCGCGACGCCACCCAGACCGTGTTCGGCGAGGGCCCGCCTGACGCCCGCTTCCTGATCGTCGGGGAGCAGCCCGGCGACCAGGAGGACCGCAAGGGCGCCCCGTTCGTGGGGCCCGCCGGCCGCATCCTGGACAAGGGGCTCGAGGAGGCCGGCATCGACAGGGAGGAGGTCTACGTCACCAACGCGGTGAAGCACTTCTCCTTCACGCTCAAGGGCAAGCGCAGGATCCACCAGAAGCCGACCGTCGCCGAGATCGAGGCCTGCCAGCCGTGGCTGAACGCCGAGCTCGCCCTGCTGAAGCCGGAGATGGTCGTGGTGCTCGGGGCGACGGCGGCGCGAGCCCTGCTGGGCGCGGCCTTCAGGGTCACCCAGCACCGGGGCGAGGTGCTGGAGCTGGGCGAGGCGCTGGCCGTGGCGACCATCCACCCGTCGGCGGTCCTGCGCGCCCCCGACCGCGACGAGGCCTACCAGGGGTTCCTGTCGGACCTCAGGCTCGCTCGCCGCTCCTGTAGTTCCTGAAGGCCGGTACGGCGAGACCCACCAGCAGGACGGCGACCGCGCAGGCGAGACCGCCGCCCACCCACGCGCCCGTCATCCCGACGGCCGTGGCGGTGGCCCCCGCCCGCAGGTCGCCGAGGCGCGGCCCGCCGGCGACCACCACCATGAAGACGCCCTGCATACGGCCCCGCATCTCGTCGGGCGCGTGCAGCTGGAGGATCGACTGCCGCCACACCGAGGAGACCACGTCGGCCACGCCGCCGACGGCCATGAACGCCACCACCAGCCACAGCTCGTGTACCATTCCCGCGGCGGCCACGGCCAGACCCCACACCGCGATGACGATCACCAGCGCGACGCCCTGCCGCCTGACCCTGCCGACCCATCCGGAGAACAGCGCGCCCGCCACCGACCCGATCGCCATCGCGGACGTCAGCCAGCCCAGGGCGATCATCGAGCCGCCGAAGCGCTCGGCGACCAGCTCGGGGAAGAGCGCCCTCGGCAGCGCGAAGACCATGGCGATGATGTCCACGACGAACGACATCAGCAGGACGGGGCTGCCCATGATGAAGCGCAGCCCCTCCAGCACGGCCTTCGCTCCCGGGCGGACCACCTCGCCGAGCGGCTGGAGGGCCGGCAGCCGCAGCGCGGCGTAGAGGCTCGCGCTGAAGAGCACCGCGTCGATGGCGTAGGCGGCGCCGAAGCCGCCGGTGGCGAGCACGACGCCGCCGATCATCGGGCCGAAGACCGCGCCGAGGCTGAAGACCAGCGAGTTGAGCGCGTTGGCGGCGGGCACCAGGTCAGGAGGGAGCAGCCTGGGGATGATCGCCCCTCTGGTGGAGGAGCTGATCGCGAACCCCGCTGCGCCCAGCGCGACGGCGACCAGGAGCACGTGGACGTTGCCGAGCCCGAGCATCGCCTGGGCCACGAGGAGGATGGTGCTCGCCCACGCGACCACGCAGCCGATGATCAGCAGCTTGCGCCTGTCCATGGCGTCGGCGACCGCGCCGCCCCACAGCCCGAAGACCACCAGCGGGATCAGGTTGGACAGGCCGAGCATGCCCACCCAGAACGAGGAGTGGGTGAGCTCCCACACCTGCTGGCTGACCGCTACCACGGTCACCGCGACGCCTACGTGCGAGACGGCCTGTCCCGCCCACAGGCGCCGGTAGGCCGGCACGCGGAGCGGTCGCGTGTCGACGACGAAATCCCCGAAAGCCATTCACGGCACATTAGGGGGCGAGCCGCTCCAGGACCCAACCAGGGTGAACCCGCCGGTAGCGCAACCTGTCGTGCATCCGCTCCAGCTGGCCCTGCCAGAACTCCACCTCCGTGGGCACCACGCGGAAGCCGCCCCAGAAGTCGGGAACGGGCGGCTCCTCCGGCCAGCGCGCGGCCAGCTCGGCGTAGCGCGCGTCGAGCTCCTCCCTCGACCGGACGACCGCCGACTGGCGTGAGGCCCACGCGGCGATGCGGGAGCCGTACGGCCTGGAGTTGAAGTAGGCGGCCGACTCCTCGTGGGCGAGGCGGGCCACGCTGCCCTCGACACGGACCTGACGGCGGATCGGATGCCAGGGGAAAAGCAGCGAGGCGCGGGCGTTCTCGGCCAGGTCGCGGCCCTTGCGGGACTCGTAGTTGGTGAAGAAGACGAACCCGTGCTCGTCGTAGCCCTTGAGCAGCACGGTGCGCGCACTCGGCCTGCCGCCCGCCGAGGCGGTGGCGACCACCATCGCGTTCGGTTCCGGCAGTCCAGCCTCCAGCGCCTCCTCGAACCAACGGGTGAATTGCGTGATCGGATCGGCCGCTACGTCGGTTTCGAGCAACGGCCTGCCCTCATAGGTACGGCGGAGCCCCGCCAGCGAAGTGGCATCCACGAGAAGGTATTCTTGCGCGCTTGGTGGCGATCCCACGCATTGCCCCCTACCAGCAGTGATGAGGTTTCGGCGTGCCCGAAGACGAAGCACGCTCACGTAGGGGGTTAAATTGACCCGCCGGTATCTCGACATCAACAGAAGCGGACGGGCTCCGGGGATGCGAACACACTCCGAAGCGGGCCGCGACCATGAGTACGGATTGCCCACACGGCAAGAAAGGGAGGCGGCCGAGAATGTCCGACTTCAAACCCGGCCTCGAAGGCGTTGTGGCTTTCGAGACCGAGATCGCGGAACCGGACAAAGAGGGGGGCGCCCTTCGCTACCGGGGCGTCGACATCGAAGATCTGGTCGGCCGTGTCCCGTTCGGGCACGTCTGGGGTCTGCTGGTCGACAACAAGTTCCAGCCCGGCCTTCCGCCGGCTGAGCCGTACCCCATCCCTGTCCACTCCGGTGACATCCGCGTAGACGTGCAGAGCGCGCTGGCCATGCTGGCTCCGGCCTATGGCTTCAAGGCTCTGCTCGACATCGACGACGCGCAGGCTCGCGACGACCTCGCGCGCGCGTCGGTCATGGCCCTGTCGTTCGTGGCGCAGTCCGCGCGCGGCCTCGGCCTGCCGATGGTGCCGCAGAGCAGGGTCGACGAGGCGGCGACCATCACCGAGCGGTTCATGGTCCGCTGGCGCGGCGAGCCCGACCCCAAGCACGTCAAGGCCATCGACGCCTACTGGACCTCCGCCGCCGAGCACGGCATGAACGCCTCCACGTTCACCGCCCGCGTCATCGCCTCCACCGGCGCCGACGTGGCCGCCGCGCTGTCGGGTGCGGTCGGTGCGATGTCCGGCCCGCTGCACGGTGGCGCCCCCGCCCGCGTGCTGCACATGATCGAGGGCGTCGAGAAGCTGGGCGACGCCAAGAAGTACGTCCAGAGCGAGCTCGACGCCGGTAACCGCCTCATGGGGTTCGGCCACCGCGTCTACCGCGCCGAGGACCCGCGCGCCCGCGTGCTGCGCCGCACCGCCAAGGAGCTCGACGCTCCTCGGTACGAGGTGGCCGCAGCGCTGGAGAAGGCCGCTCTCGAGGAGCTGCACGCGCGCAAGCCCGACCGCGTGCTGGCCACCAACGTGGAGTACTGGGCCGCCGTGGTCCTCGACTTCGCCGAGGTTCCCTCCCACATGTTCACCTCGATGTTCACCTGCGCCCGCACGGCCGGCTGGGCCGCGCACATCCTGGAGCAGAAGCGCACGGGCAGGCTGGTCCGCCCAAGCGCGAACTACGTGGGCCCCGCCACGCGTCCGCTGAGCGACGTGCCGGGCGCCGACGAGGTCGTCGGCATCATCTGACACCTCTTCCTCGGTAACGGCCCGCTGATTCCTCCAGCGGGCCGTTTCTCGTTTCCCCCCAAGAGGGTGCGAATCTCATATCCCGGACCCAGGACAAGCCATGCGAGACGGCTCAGTAGGCTTGGGCAGGTGGCTGACATCGTGATTCCCGCTGACATCAAGCCCGCCGACGGCCGCTTCGGCTGCGGGCCCTCGAAGGTCCGACCTGAGCAGCTGTCCGCGCTCGCCTCCTCAGGCGCGAGCGTGATGGGCACCTCCCATCGACAGAAGCCGGTCAAGAACCTGGTCGGCAGAGTCCGCTCCGGCCTGGCCGACCTGTTCTCGCTGCCCGAGGGCTACCAGGTGGTGCTCGGCAACGGCGGCACCACCGCCTTCTGGGACATCGCCGCCTTCGGGCTGGTGCGCGAGAAGTCGCAGCACCTGTCCTTCGGCGAGTTCTCCTCCAAGTTCGGCGCGGTCGTCAGCAAGGCGCCGTGGCTCGGCGAGCCGACGATCATCAAGTCGGAGGTCGGCACCCACCCCGAGGCCGTGGCCGAGGAGGGCGTCGACGTCTACGCCCTCACCCACAACGAGACCTCCACCGGTGTCGCGATGCCGATCAGGCGGGTCGGCGGCGACGACGCCCTGGTCCTGGTCGACGCGACCTCGGGCGCGGGCGGCCTGCCCGTCGACATCTCCGAGACCGACGTCTACTACTTCGCGCCGCAGAAGAGCTTCGCCTCCGACGGCGGGCTCTGGATCGCGATCATGTCGCCGCGCGCGCTGGCCCGCGTCGAGGAGATCGCCGCCTCAGGCCGTTACGTGCCCGAGTTCTTCAGCCTGCCCGTCGCGATCGACAACTCGGGCAAGGACCAGACCTACAACACCCCGTCGGTGGCGACGCTGTTCCTGCTGGCCGAGCAGCTCGACTGGATGAACGGCAACGGCGGCCTGGCCTGGACGACCTCGCGCACCGCCGACTCCTCCCAGCGCCTCTACACGTGGGCGGACAAGTCGTCGTTCGCCACGCCGTTCGCCGCCCCCGAGTTCCGCTCGCAGGTGGTCGGCACGATCGACTTCAGCGACTCCGTCGACGCGGCGGCGGTGGCCAAGGTGCTGCGCGCCAACGGCATCGTCGACACCGAGCCCTACCGCAAGCTCGGCCGCAACCAGCTGCGCGTCGCGATGTTCCCCGCGATCGAGCCCTCCGACATCGAGGCCCTGACCACCTGCATCGACTACGTGGTCGAGCGCCTCTAGCCGTCCTTCGCCCGGCGGGACAGCTCGTCGGGCAACGCGAGCGCGTCCTCCGGCCCCGACGCTCCGCGCGAACCCGGCCGGCACCGGCAGCCTGTCGGTGCCGGCTGCGAGCGCCTCGAGCATCAGCTGGGTGACGCGCTCGTCGCGTGTCCGGGCCGCCCACTCCACTGACCCCTGCGCGCCGCTGAGCCGTCCGCTGAGGGCCTGCGGGCCCGGACGCGACCCGGAGGCTCAGTAGGCCGGGTACGTCGGCGTGGCCAGCCGCTTGCGGCGCAGCACCCAGGCGGCCGCCACCCCGCCGACGAGGCCGAACAGGTGGCCCTGCCACGAGACGCCCACCTGGGTGGGGTCCAGGCCCCACACCAGCGAGTAGTAGGCCACGGCCACCCCGATGCCCACGAGGATGTCGAGGGCGCGCCTGTCGAAGAGCCCCCGTGCGACCACGAACCCGAAGTAGCCGAAGACGAGGCCGCTCGCGCCCACGGTGGCGACGCCGGGAGGCGTGGCGACCCAGGTGCCGACGCCGCCGACCACCATGATGATCAGGGTTGCCCACAGGAACTTGCCGAGCCCACGGAAGGCGGCGAGGAAGCCGAGGACCAGCAGCGGCAGCGAGTTGGCCATCAGGTGCGCGAAACCGACGTGCAGAAAGGGCGCGAACAGGACCCCGATCAGCCCGTCCGGCGACCAGGCGATGATGCCGAGTTCGGCGTCGAGGTCGCCGGGTGTGACGTAGTCGAAGATCTCGACCGCCCACATGACGACCACCATGCCCCCCACCAGGAGCAGCGCGCCGAGCGCACCCTGCAGCAGGCCGCCCGCGCCACGCTTGACCGACTCGTAGGGGGAACTCATGCGCTCTCCTGCCGCCGAAGGTGGATCCTCTCCCTTTACGGTAATGCGGGGTTTCCCCTCATCGGCATAAAGAAACAGGCTCCTCCCGAGAACGGGAGGAGCCTGACAAGCAGGGCTACTCGCCCCTCCACTGCGGGGCGCGCTTCTCCGCGAAGGCCGCCGCGCCCTCCATCGCGTCCTTGGAGCCGAAGACGGGGTTGATGATCGGCCCCTGCTTCTTGAACATCTCCTCGATCGACCAGTCGGCGGACTCGATGATCACCTTCTTGGTCGCCGCGAGCGCCAGGGGGGCGTTGGCCGCGATCTTCCTGGCCAGTTCGAGCGCGCCCTCGAGCGCCCCGCCCGGTTCGGTGATCCGGTTGACCAGGCCCAGCTCGTACAGTCTGGAGGCCGGGTAGTGGTCACCGGTCAGGGCGATCTCCATGGCCACGTGGTAGGGGATCCTGCGCGGCAGGCGCATGATGCCGCCCGCCCCCGCCACCAGGCCGCGCTTGGGCTCGGGAAGGCCGAACTTCGACTCCGACGACGCCACGATCAGGTCGCACGACAGCGCCAGCTCGAAGCCGCCCGCGAGCGCGTAGCCCTCCACCGCCGCGATCAGCGGCTTCTTGGGCGGGGCCTCCGCGATGCCGCCGAAGCCCCTGCCCTCGATGACGGGGAAGTCGCCCGCGAGGAAGGCCTTCAGGTCCATGCCGGCGGAGAACGTGCCGCCGGCCCCTGTCAGGACGTAGGCCGACACGTCGGTGCGGGAGTCCAGGGAGTCCAGCGCCGCGACGATGCCTCGCGCGACGGCGCCGTTGACGGCGTTGCGAGCCGACGGGCGGTTGATCGTGATCACCGCGACGCCGTCGGACTCCTCGATCAGAACCTCTTCTGCGGACACGCGCACCTCACTACTTGGGCTGGAAGCGGATGCCGCCGTCGAAGCGGATGACCTCGGCGTTCATGTAGTCGTTCTCGACGAGGGAGCGCACCAGGTGGGCGAACTCGTCGGCGCGACCCATGCGCTTGGGGAAGACGACGGGGGCGACGAGCTTGGCCTTGAACTCGTCGGCGTTGCCCGAGAAGCCGTAGATGGGCGTGTCGATGATGCCGGGGCAGATCGTGTTGACGCGCACGCCGATCGCGGCCAGGTCGCGGGCCGCGGGCACGGTCATGCCCACGATGCCGCCCTTGGACGCGGAGTAGGCCAGTTGCCCCGTCTGTCCCTCGAGCGCGGCCACGGAGGCGGTGTTGACGACCACGCCGCGGTGCCCGTCCTCGGAGACCGGGTCGGTCTTGGCGATGGCGGCCCGCGCCGATGCGCATGAGGTTGAAGGTGCCGATCAGGTTGACCTCGATGACCTTGCGGTAGCTGGCGAGGTTGTGCGGAGCGCCCTCGCGGTTGACGGTCCGCTCGGCCCAGCCGATGCCCGCGCTGTTGACGATCACGCGAACCGGCTTGCCCGTGGCCACGGCCGCGTCGACGGCCGCCTGCACGTCGCCCTCGTCCGATACGTCCGTCCTGACGAAGACTCCGCCGAGTTCGTCGGCGATCGACTTGCCGCGCTCCTCGTTGAGGTCGGCGATGACCACGGTCGCGCCCTGGCGGGCGAGCTCGCGGGCCGTGGCCTCGCCCAGCCCGCTGGCCCCGCCCGAGATGATTGCTACTGCTCCGTTGACGTCCATGCCACGGACCCTAACGCGAGAACCGAATGAAGTTCTACTCGGGGTGCCCCAGTTTCTCTTCAGATCTCGCCCACGGCCGTGTCGACGTCCGAATAGACCTTTATCCGCCGGTCGAGGCCGGTGGTGCGCAGGATGCGGGCGACCGGAGCCTGGGGCGCGGCCAGCGAGACGCCGCCGCCTTCGCCCGTGGCCAGCCGCCAGGCCTCGATGAGCACCGACAGCCCGCTGGAGTCCATGAACGACAGCGCCTGGAGATCGAGGACGAGCCGCGCGCCGTCCTGTTTGATGGCGTCGCGCACCTCGTCGCGCAGGAAGGGTGCGGTGAAGAGGTCGAGCTCTCCCTCCACGGCCACCACCACGGCATCGCCCATGGCATGACGCGCCAGCCGCAGCTTCATCTGCCCTCCTCGATGAGCCACTGTACTTCCACATCCCCAGGGGGGCCTCATGGACAAACTACGATCACCACTATGCAGGACGACCTTTCAGGAACCCGCGTACGCCTGCCGGCCCTCGCGATCAGCCCGATCCGGGCTGTTCTGCGGAGGATCGCCTATGCCTGTGCCGCTCTGGGCGTGGTATTCCTGCTGGTAGCGCTGGATCTGGACGGGTACAAGGACAGCTACGACGGCAAGGTCTCGCTGCTCGACGCGCTCTACTACGCGACGGTGACGGTGTCGACCACAGGGTACGGGGACATCACCCCTGTGACGCCCCTCGCCAGGACAGTGAACATCGTGGCCGTCACCCCGCTGCGCATCGTCTTCCTCGTCATCCTCGTGGGCACGACGCTCGAGGTCCTCACCCAGCGCACCCGCGACAACTTCCTGATCGACCGCTGGAGGTCCAGGTTGCGTGACCACACCGTGATCGTCGGCTACGGCACCAAGGGCAGGGCCGCGATCCGCACGCTGCTCGAGAACGAGCGGGCCAAGGAGTCGATCGTGGTCATCGACCCGCGCGGCGACGCGATCGAGGAGGCCAACGGCGACGGCTTCGCCGGCGTGGTCGGCGACGCCACCCGCAGCGACGTGCAGAACAGGGCGGGCGTCAGCAGAGCCAAGGAGATCATCGTCGCCACCCAGCGCGACGACACCACGGCGCTCGTCACGCTGACCGCGCGCCAGCTCAACAAGCGCGCCACGATCGTGGCCGCGGTGCGCGAGGCGGAGAACGACCCCCTCATACGGCAGAGCGGCGCCGACGTCGTCATCACCTCCTCCGAGGCGGCGGGCAGGATGCTCGGCGTGGCCACCCAGAGCCCCGCCGTCAGCGCGCTGATCGAGGACTTCCTGGCCTACGGCAAGGGCCTCGACCTGGCGGAGCGCCCCGTCAAGCCGCACGAGATCGGCAGGTCGCCCTCCCAGTGCGACGGCGTGGTCGTCGCGGTCGTGCGCGATGGAAGGATCATGACCTACGCCGACCAGGAGGTCTCCTCGATCATGGAGGGCGACCGCGTGCTGGTCGTCAACGCCCCTCAGGAATAGCGAAGCCGTACGGCAGCTCGAGGCGGTGGGCGGCCAGCAGCGCGGGGTCGGCCAGCAGCGAACGGGTGGGCCCGTCGGCGGCGATCACCCCTCCTGACAGGATCAGCGAGCGCTCGCACAGCTCCAGCGCGTACGGCAGGTCGTGGGTGACCATCAGCACGGTCACGTCGAGCGAGCGGAGGATCTCGGCCAACTCCCTGCGGGCGGCGGGGTCGAGGTTGGACGAGGGCTCGTCCAGCACGAGGATCTCGGGCTCCATGACGAGCACGGTGGCCACCGCCACCCGCCGCCGCTGCCCGAAGGACAGGTGGTGCGGCGGCCTGTCGGCGCGGTCGGCCATGCCCACCCTGTCGAGGGCGTTCTTGACCCTGCGCTCCAACTCCTCGCCCTTGACGCCCATGTTGGCGGGGCCGAAGGCCACGTCGTCGCGGACGGTCGGCATGAACAGCTGGTCGTCGGGGTCCTGGAAGACCAGCCCGACCCGCTGCCTGATCTCCTTCAGCGTGCCGGGGCGCACCTCCGTGCCCGCCACCCTGACCAGGCCGTGGCCGGCGGTGAGGATGCCGTTGAGGTGCATGACGAGCGTGGTCTTGCCCGCGCCGTTCGGCCCGAGCAGCGCGACGCGCTCGCCCCTGCCGATCGTCAGGTCGACGCCGAACAGCGCCTGCGTGCCGTCCGGGTAGGCGTAGGCGAGCTCGCGCACCTCCAGGGAATTCACCACCATGACGCTCCAAGGACGGCCAGTGCGGTGACCGGCAGGGCCAGCGCGACCACCCACTGCCGCCCTGATCCCGAAATTTCGTGAATGACGGGGAGGGATCCGTTGTATCCCCTGCTGAGCATAGCCAGGTGGACCCGCTCACCCCGCTCGTAGGAGCGGATGAACAGCGCTCCCGCCGAGCGCGCGATCACCGGGATCTGCCGCACGTCACGCGCCACGAAGCCGCGCGACTCCCTGGCCACCCGCATCCGCCGCATCTCCTCCACGATCACGTCCAGGTAGCGGAGCATGAACATCGCGATCTGCACCAGCAGCGAGGGCAGCCTCAACCGCTGCGCGCCCAGAAGGATCATCCGGGGCTCGGTCGTGGCCGCCAGCAGGATGGAGGCCACGACGCCGAGCGAGGCCTTGGCCAGGATGTTCCACGCCGCCCACAGCCCCTGCACGCTCAGCGAGAGGCCGAGCACCTCGGTCCTCTCCCCCATCCCGATGAAGGGGATCGCCACCGCGAACGCCACGAACGGCACCTCGATCACCATCCGCCGCGCGACGTGGCCGAGCGGCACGCGGGCCACCACCGCCACGGCGGCCAGCAGCAGCGCGTAGCAGCCGAACGCCCAGAAGGACTCCCGCGGCGTGGCCACGACGACGACCGCGAACGCGAGCACCGCCACCAGCTTGCAGTGCGGCGGCAGCCGGTGGACCGGCGAGTCGCCCTGACGGTAGAGCTGGTGGTGGTGTCCCGCGCCCATGCTCAGACCTCGGTCCTGCTACCCCTGCGGCGCGCGGCGTAGGCGATGGCCGCCGCCACCACCAGCGTGATGCCCACGCCGACGAGGCCCCGCGACGCCGACGGGGACCCCGCCCACGTCGCCGTAGTCGGCCAGCGCCCACGAGCCGAGCGGGTGGTCGGTGGCCTGGCCGAGGAAGCCCTTGTCCTCGGCGACCGCCTCGAGACCGTCGGGGTCGGAGGAGGCGAAGAAGGAGACCACCCCCGCGAGCAGGAGCGTCACGCCGATCCCCCCGATCAGGAACGGCCTGACGCCGCCCGCGGCCTGCCTGTCGGCGGCGGCGGGCGCCGCGACGGTGGAGGTCGCGCCGTCCGCGCCCTTCAGCACGAGCGGCGCGCTCAGGCCGCGCGCGCCGTACACCAGGTCGGGCCGTACGGCCAGCACCGCGCCGACGGTGGCGGTGGTGATGAGCGCCTCTCCGATGCCGATGAGCACGTGGACGCCGCCCATGGCGGCCGCCACGGCGGCGGCGTCGACCGGCGCGGTGCCGCCGACCGCGAACAGCGCGGAGAAGACCAGCGCGGAGACCGGCACCGAGACCAGCGCGGCGAGGAAGGCGCCGGTGCTCACCCCCGCCCTGCTCCTGACGGCCCTGGTGACCAGGCGGAAGACACCCCAGCCGACCAGGACGGTGACCACGCCCATGATCAGCACGTTGATGCCCAGCGCGGTGACGCCGCCGTCGGCGAAGAAGACGCACTGCACGAGCAGCACCACGGCCATGCACAGCACCCCTGTGTAGGGCCCGACGAGTATCGCGGCCAGCGCGCCGCCGAGCAGGTGTCCGCTGGTGCCCGCCGCGACGGGGAAGTTGAGCATCTGGACGGCGAAGATGAAGGCGGCGACCAGACCGGCCATGGGCGCGGTGCGGTCGTCGAGCTCTCTCTTCGCGCCACGCAGGCAGACCGCCACGCCCGCCGCCGCGACGACACCGGCGGAGACGGAGGTAGCGGCGTTGAAGAAGCCATCGGGTACGTGCACAGCCAAGCCTCCATGGAGGGGGATCAAACGTCCCTACTTTAAGTGATGGCTTTGCACCTGCATATATGTGGCAATTAGTCGAGGAACTTCCGAAGGAGGGCGCGGGGTGTGATCTTGCGCACGACGGTGCTCAACCTGCCCTTGCCCGCGGTCGCGTAGGGCCTGACGCTGCTGCGCACGGGGCCGCGCCACCAGCTGCGCGGCTCGGCCACCGTGTCCGCGTCGGCCTCGATCCTGAAGCGCGCGGGCGGGCCGCCGAGCTCCAGCTCCAGGTAGGCGTCCCAGGTGCCGGGCGCGAACCTGCCCACCGCGGGCCTGGAGGCGAACATCCCGCCGGGCAGCGACACCACCCGTTCGGTGCGCTCCCTGCCGGTGTGCCGCTCGCGCCAGACCAGCTGGCGCACGGCCCCCGCCTCGGGGATGCCGTCTTCCCCGACCGTGATGGCCCCGTCGATCACCAGCCGGTGCCCGAGCGCCCACCTCGTGCGGGTGAGCCGCACCGAGCCCGGCACGGTGAGCACGTGCCCGCCGACGTCGAGGCTCAGGTTGCCGTTGGACCTGGTGAAGTACGGCAGCGCGACCACGTTGCCGACCAGCCGGGGCGCGGGTCTGGTGATGCCGCTCTCCCTGTCGGCGCCCAGCCTGCCCAGGCGGACCACGCCCTCGCACTCGACGGCGACGTGCAGGTCCCACACGCCTGAGGTCAGCTCGGCCAGGTCGATCCTGGCGGAGAAGGCGTGCCCGTCGGTCTCGGCGGGCACGGCCACCTCGCCCGCCTCCTCGTTCCTCGACCGCAGCACCAGCGCGACGCCGCCCTGGCCGTCCAGGCCGTCCAGGCCGTCGAGGGTGGCCTCGCCCTCCACCACCAGCCTGTCGCCCTCCCACCGCAGCCCGGTCAGGCGGCGCCACACGGTCGCCGCCTCGATGTCGGCCAGCCGTACGAGCCTGTCGATGTCGCCGAGAGCCGACAGGCGCTGCCTGTCGGTCGTGGTCAGCCTGGCCATGACGCCAGGGGTCATCCACTCGTCGCACAGCGCGGCGACCTCGTGCGCGATCTCCTTGCGCCGCACCTCGTCGGCCGCCAGGAAGGGCGCGCCGAGCTGGGCGAAGATGTCGAGCCTGAAGTGGCGGCGCAGCAGGTGGTCGCGCAGCGGGCCCGGCTCGACGTGCTGGGCCATCAGCGCGATCGGTCTCCTGATCATGGCGAGCCAGCCGAGCGGGTCGCGGCTGGAGGGCTGCTGCATGATGCTGCTGCCGTCGGGCCTGGCGACCAGGTGGTAGCAGTCGTAGTCGGCCACGACGGAGATGACCTTGGCGTGGCAGTAGGCGTGGACGCTGAAATAGATGTCCTCGCCGACCAGCTGGCCCTCGGCGAACCTGATGCGGTGCCTGTCGAGCAGTTCCCTGCGGAAGAGCTTGAAGCAGCTCAGGCTGTTGTAGACGGCGCTGGTGCCCAGCTCGGCCCGGTCGGCGCTGGCCTGGAACATCGAGACCGGCGCCCTGCGGCCGTGGCCGACGATCTTGCCGAGGACGATGTCGGAGCCGTTGCGGTCGGCGACGGCGAGCATGCGCTCCATGGCCTCGGGCCCGAGATGGTCGTCGGCGTCGCAGAAGAAGACGTAGCGGCCCCTGGCGTGCTCGAGGCCGGTGTTGCGCGGGCCGCCCGCGCCGCCGGAGTGCTCGGCGCGCACCACCCTGATCACGCCCCGGTGGTAGTGGGCGTAGAGGTCGAGCAGGTCGGCACTGCCGTCGGTGGAGCCGTCGTCGACCACGACGATCTCCTTGTTCACCCGCTGCACGAGAGCGGAGGTCAGGCTGCGATCGAGAAAGTCCCTGCAGTTGTGCACAGGGATGATGACGCTGACGTCGACACTCCCGTCGTCGGACCCCGTTGGTTGTTCAGCCACAGCCGTGCCCCTCAGCCGTCACGTTCCGCTTGCATCCCGTTTCAGTATGTGACTAGGGAAGGGCGTGGCGTGGCCGATCGGGCGTGTTCATGCCCGTCCTTTTAGGCCAGCAGACATATGCCTCAGAGCTGCGTATTTGCAGATTAAAAGGGGGGTCGCGGGAGCGCTGAATTCCTCCTGGGCGTAGAGAATCATCCCCGCAGGGAACAGTGCCCTACCCCCGGCCCTCCCGCGTGATCCGGAAGTACGGATCGCGCGTCTACACTCAGGCAACCTTGACCGGGGAGGTGGCAGGAATGGGAACGGAACTCAGCCGTCAGACGACCGAGGATCCAGCCGTGCGCTCTGCCGAGCGCATCGTCTCCTCCGCACGACTGGGCGAGCTGTACGAGTGCTCGGCGCTGTTGCGCCGCACACGGCAGCGCGCCGAGGAGATCGTGAACGAGGCACGGGCCCTGCTCGCGGAGGCCGAACACTACGGTGACCCCATCCGCGTGCTCGCGCTCAACGCCCAACTCGAGGAGGCACGTGCGGCCTACCGCAGAATTCTCCAGGCCTACACCACGATCTGCAGGAAGATCGCCGAGGAGCGGAGCGCCATCATCATGGCGCAGGTCGAGGAGACCAGGACCGCCATGAACGAGGGATTGTCAGGCGTCGCCTGACAGGCGTACCGTCAGGATATGCCTGACACATGGAAGGACAGACTCCGCTGCTCGTTCTGTCACAAGAAGAGCACCGAGGTCGCCAAGCTCGTGGCGGGGCCTGGCGTCCACATCTGTGACCAGTGCATCGGTCTGTGCAACGAGATCCTCGAGGCCGAGCGGCTCGACGCCTCGCCCGAACCCAGGCTCCCCATGTGGGAGGAGATGAGCGTCGAGCAGATCCTCGGCCACCTCCCCAAGATCGCCGCCGTACAGGTGCAGATCGACGACAACCTCCACGACTGGGTGCGCCACCTGCGCACCCGCGACGTGAGCTGGGAGCGCATCGGCGCCTCGCTCAACATGACCAGGCAGTCGGCCTGGGAGCGCTTCAGGTAAACCGGTGTGGTCAGTGGGGCGTCTCATGATCAGGGAGGCCCACCATGCAGGTTCTCGATGGCCTCGCGGCGACCGACCTGACCGAGCTCAGGCTTGAGCTTCTGCTGGTCAGCGCGCTGCATGAGGAGGCCGATCGGCTGGCCGCCGAGTGAACGGGCTCCAGCTCCCCGGCCGGGGCCGGGGAGCTGGAGCAGGGGGCTCAACGCAGGTCGGGCGGCAGCCGCCGCCTCTTCAGGGCCAGGTGCAGGTGGAGCCTGGTCAGGCCGTCGTCGAGATCGGCGCCGAGCGCGCCGGCGATGCGGCCGAGCCGGTAGTAGAGCGTGGTCCTGTGCAGGTGCAGGCGGGCCGCCGTGCGCTGGGCGTTGCCGCCGAGGTCGAGATAGGTCTCCAGGGTGTGGGCCTGCTCGCCGTCCAGCGGGGCCAGCGGGTCGTCGGCCGCGCCGAGCAGCACGCGGTAGACCCCCAGCTCCGACCACGAGACGTGCGCGGGCAGGGCGGGGTCGGCCGCGGCGAGATGCGCGGCGACCAGCGCCTGCCGGTAGCTCTCCGGAGCCGTGTCGAGCCCGGCGGGGTCGCTGTAGCCGCGGGTGACGCCCTCTTCGAGCGGAGCGCTCTCCGCGGGATGGCGCAGCAGGTAGGCCGCGTGGGTGTCGGTCACGAACCCGCCGATGGCGTGACGCTCCCTCCGCGCCGAGGCGGGGATGACGACGCACACCTGGACGAGCTGGGGCGGCATCCTCTCCCAGCCCTGTCCTGTGGTGAGCAGACGGCGGACCAGCGTGTCGGGGTCCTCCCGCCAGTCGGCCGCCAGATCGCGAGCGGCCTCCTCCGCCAGGGCCAGCGCCTCGTCGTCGAGCGACTGGCCGGGGTCGAGCAGCCACAGGTAGCCGAGGCAGCGCCCGCCGTGCCTGATGGGCACGCAGACCCGCGCGCCCATCCCGAGCTCGGGGTTGGCGGGCAGGCGCACGGGGGAGGTGGCGGTGGCGATGCCGTGCCTGTCCTGCCACCTGCTGACCTCGGGAGCGATCTGCCTGGACAGGATCGCGGCCACGCGCACGGGATCGGCGTCGGCGTGCATGGAGCTGTAGGCGAGCAGGTGGCCGTCGGGGTCGTCGACCGAGACGCTGCGCTCGATGACCGCCGCGAGCGCGTCGAGCCTTGCCTGCATCCGACAAGTGTAGGAGCGGGTCCCTTCATCCACACCATGCGCCGGCGCGAAGAGCCTGCCTAACCTGACCCCATGCTCGCCCCTCGCTCCTGGGTACCCGCCGCCTCCGAGGACCTCGTCCGACGCGGCGCGGCCGAGGTCGCCGCCCAGAACCCGCTGTCCACGCTGGCCGAGATCGACAGGCTCGCCGCCCGCAACCACGAGATCCACGACGTCGAGTGCGTCAACCTCAACCCCGCGGCCAACATCATGAACCCGCGCGCGGAGGCGCTGCTGTCGGCGAACCTCGGCTCGCGCCCGTCGCTCGGCTATCCGGGCGACAAGTACGAGATGGGCCTCGAGGCGATCGAGCAGATCGAGATCATCGCCGCCGCGCTGGCCGCCGAGGTCTTCTCCGCCCGCTACGCCGAGGTCCGTGTCGGCTCCGGCGCGCTGGCCAACCTCTACGCCTTCATGGCGACGTGCCGTCCAGGCGACACGATCATCGCCCCTCCGCCCTCCATCGGCGGCCACGTCACCCACCACGCGGCGGGAGCGGCCGGTCTCTACGGCCTGACCACGGTGGACGCGCCCGTCGCCGCCGACGGCTACACCGTGGACGTCGCGGCGCTGCGCGAGCTGGCCGTGCGGGTCAGGCCCAAGCTGATCACCATCGGCGGCAGCCTCAACCCCTTCCCCCACCCGGTGGCCGCCGTGCGCGAGGTCGCCGACGAGGTGGGGGCGCGGGTGCTCTTCGACGCCGCCCACGCGTGCGGGATGATCGCGGGAGGCGTCTGGCCCAACCCGCTCGCCTCGGGCGCCCACCTGATGACGATGAGCACCTACAAGAGCCTCGGCGGTCCTGCGGGCGGCCTGGTCGTCACCGACTCGGCCGACCTGGCCGAGCGGCTCGACGCCATCGCCTACCCGGGCCTGACGGCCAACTTCGACGCGGGCCGTACGGCGGCGCTGGCCGTGGCGCTGCTCGACTGGAAGGTCGCGGGCAAGGCGTACGCGGAGATGATGGTGGGCACCGCCCACCAGCTGGCCACCAGCCTGGCCGAGCTCGGCCTGCCGGTCTTCGGCGGCGGCACCAACTCCCACCAGTTCGCCCTGCCGGCCCCTGGCGGCGGCCAGGCCGCGGCCCGCAGACTGCGTCAGGCGAACCTGCTGGCCTGCGGGATCGGCCTGCCCGTCGCCCCTGTGGCGGGCGACGTGAACGGGCTGCGCCTGGGCACGCCCGAGGTGGCGAGGCTCGGCATGAAGGAGGACGACATGCCGGTCCTGGCCTCGTTCATCGCCCGCGGTCTCGACCCTTCGACGGATCCGGCGTCGGTGGCCCCCGAGGTGACGGCCTGGCGCGCGGGCTTCTCCGGCGTCCACTTCACCTGCTAGACGGGGCGTTGCACCCTGGCCGCCCTCGCCGCGGTCCCCGCGCGGCGGGGCAGGCCCACGGTGACGACCAGCCCGCCCTCGGGGCGGGGAAGCGCGGTGACGGTGCCGCCGTGCGCGTCGACGATGGCCCTGACGATGGACAGCCCGAGCCCCGAGCCGCGTTCGGACCTCACCCTGTCGCCCGACAGCCGTCTGAAGGGCTCGAACAGGTCGTCCACGTCGTACGGAGGCACCACTGGCCCGGTGTTCTCCACGGTGATCACCGCCGACTCGTTCTCGCTGGAGACCCTGACCCAGATCTCTCCGTCGCGCACGTTGTACTTGATCGCGTTCTCGAGGAGGTTGAAGACGCACCTCTCCAGGAAGAGCGGGTCCCCCTCCGTCATCGCTGAGCCGAGGTCCTGGTGGATCGTGACACGCCGCCTGCGGGGGTGCAGGTCGGCCTGCTCCATCGCGGTCGCCACCACGTGACGCAGCTCGACGAGCTTGCGGGCCGACAGCTCCTGCTCCGACTGGGCGAGCAGGAGCAGACCCTCGATCAGCCGCTCGTGGCGGGAGTTGGTCCCGAGCAGCGCCCTGGCCAGCGCCTTGAGGTCGGGCGAGGCCTCGGGCTCCTCCAGCGACACCTCCAGCACCGTACGGTTGACCGCCAGCGGGGTGCGCAACTCGTGCGAGGCGTTGGCGATGAACCTGCGCTGCGCGTCGAAGACCCTGTGGAGCCGGTCGAGCATCGCGTCGAAGGTGTCGGCCAGCCGTTTGACCTCGTCTTTCGGCCCCACCAGAGCGATGCGCTCGTGCAGGTTGCTCTCCGACAGCCGCTCCGCGGTCTCGGTGACCCTGTCGAGCGGTCGCAGCGCGCGGTCGGCCACCAGGTAGGCGACCACGACCGCGGTGATCCCGATGAGCACCATGATCATCAGAGATGAGCGCAGCATCTCCTCCAGCACGTCGGCCGCCCTGGCGCCGACCGCCCGCTTGACCTCCACGCCGATCTGATCCTTGGACGGCAACGCCGCGCCGGGGCTGGTCTTCGTGTACGCCATGACCATCTGCTTGCCCAGGGCGTTGGCCGTCAGGATGTAGGTGAACCAGAGCAGCACCGAGCCGGCCACGAAGAACAGCGCGCCGTACAGCACGGTGAGGCGTGCCCTCAGCCCGAGCCTCACAGCCGGTATCCCTTGCCCGGCACGTTCTCCAGGACCGGAGGCGCGCCCAGCTTCCTGCGCAGCGCGGTCATGGTGACGCGCAGGACGCTGGTGTCGCCCTCGGCGAACTCGTCCCACACCTCCCTGCGCAGCTGGGCCGAGCTGACCAGCCGGCCTTCGGCGCGCATCAGCTCCCGCAGCAGGTCGAACTCCTTGCGGCTCAGCGCGACCTCGCGCCCGTCCCTGGTGACTGTACGGCGGGCGGGGTCGAGCCTGATCCCCGCCCGCTCCAGCACCGGCTGGGCCACCGTGGAGGTACGACGGGCCAGCGTCCTGATCCTGGCCACCAGCTCGGCGAAGGCGAACGGCTTGACCAGGTAGTCGTCCGCGCCGAGCGACAGCCCGTCGACCCGGTCGCGCACCTGCCCCGCCGCGGTCAGCATGAGGATCCTGCTCTTGCTCGTCAGCTCCCCGCAGACGTCGTCGCCGTGCACCTCCGGCAGGTCACGGTCGAGGACGACGACGTCGTAGTCGATGTAGGAGGCCCGCTCCAGCGCCTCCTGGCCGTCGTAGGCCACGTCGACGGCCATCGCGTGCAGCCTGAGGCCCCTCGCGACGGCGTCGGCCAGTTGTTCCTCGTCTTCGACGATCAGCACCCGCATGTCTCAGAGAGTGCAGCACCGGCTGTTAGTCGCGAGTAAGCGCCTTATCCGGCTTTAGCGCCCCGTTCGGTGAAGTGTGCCGCATGAGAACACGACTAGTGCTGGCCTCCCTGCCACTGCTCCTCCTCACCGCCTGCGGCAGCGCCCCCACCACCGCCGAGGTGGCGAGCGCCGACGGCACGGCGAAGACCGGCAGCGCCAAGCCCAGCCCATCCGCCACGGTCGACAGGGCCGAGGCCCAGCTCAAGTTCGCGCAGTGCATGCGTGAGAACGGCGTCGACATGGCCGACCCCGACCCCAACGGCGGCATCCGCATCGAGGCCAAGAAGGGCGGCCCCGACCAGGGCGCCATGGACAAGGCCATGAAGGTCTGCAAGGAGCACCTCGACGGCGCGGTCGGCGACAAGGCCGCCCAGGATCCCAAGCGTCGCGACCAGATGCTCAAGTTCGCCCAGTGCATGCGCGAGCACGGCGTCGACATGCCCGACCCCAGCGCCGACGGCATGGTGAAGATGACCGTGCCCGAGGGCACCAGCGAGGCGACGGTCAAGGCCGCCCAGGAGGCGTGCAAGGAGCTCGCGCCCGGCATGGCTGGGGGCGGATCGTGAGAAAAGGCGTTCTCGCGGGCGCCTGCCTTCTCGCGGTCGCGGCGGCGGGGACGGCGCTGGTCGTCCTCACCGAGGGCGGCAGCACCGGCGTGGCCGCACAGAGCGCCGCGCTGGTGCCCGCCACCGCGCCCATCACCAAGCAGGACCTGGTGGACACCAAGACCGTGGAGGGCTCGCTCACCTACTCGGGCGAGCGCCAGGTCGCCTCGGGCAAGGCGGGCACCGTCACCTGGGTTCCCGAGGAGGGCTCGATCATCAAGCGCGGCCGCTCGCTGCTCAAGATCGACCGCGAGCCCGTCGTCCTGATGTACGGCAAGCTGCCCCTCTACAGGCCCCTGGAGCAGGGCATCGACGACGGCCCCGACGTCGAGCAGCTGGAGCGCAACCTGAGAGCGCTCGGCTACGACGACTTCACCGTCGATGACCACTTCTCCTACGCCACCTACCTGGCCGTCCTCGAATGGCAGGAGGACAGGGGCCTGCCGGAGACGGGGCGGGTGGACGCCTCCCAGGTGGTGTTCCTTCCCTCGGCGGTGAGGGTGACCGAGGCCAAGGCCGCCGTCGGCGCCAGAACCGCTCCGGGCCAGCAGGCCCTGACCGTCAGCGGCCTGCGGCGACTCGTCCACGTGGACCTCGACACCGGCGACCAGTCGCTGGCCAGGAAGGGCGCCAAGGTCGAGGTCGAGCTGCCCGGCGGCGAGACGATGGCGGGGAAGATCACCTCGGTCGGCACCGTGGCCAAGAGCGCCCAGGACGGCACGACCATCGACGTCGACATCACGCTGGCGAAGACCCCGAAGACCAGGCTCGACCAGGCCCCCGTCGAGGTCGAACTGATCAGCGAGCGCAGCGAGGACGTGCTCGCCGTACCGGTGGAGGCGCTGCTCGCGCTGCGCGAGGGCGGCTTCGGCGTCGAGGTCGTGGAGGGCGCGCGCACCCGGCTGGTCCCGGTCAAGGTCGGCGCGTTCGGCGGCGGCATGGTCGAGATCACCGGCGAGGGCCTGACCGAGGGCATGAAGGTCGGGGTGCCGTCGGAATGAACATCGTCGAGCTGCGCGGGGTCACCAAGACCTACAACGGGCACGTCCACGCGCTGCGCGGGGTGGACCTGACCGTCTCCACGGGGGAGCTGCTGGCGATCATCGGCCCCTCAGGGTCGGGCAAGTCCACGATGCTCCACATGATCGGCACCCTCGACCGGCCGACCACGGGGTCCGTGCGGATCGCGGGGCACTCCGTCCTTGACCTGACCGATCGGCAGCTGTCCGCGTTGCGAGCCCGCCACCTCGGCTTCGTCTTCCAGCAGTTCCATCTCTCGCCGGGGGTGAGCGCCCTGGACAACGTGGCCGACGGGCTCCTCTACACCGGCACCCCGCTGCGCACCCGCCGCGAGCGGGCCGCGTCGGCGCTGGAGCGCGTGGGGCTCGGACATCGGCTCGACCACAAGCCGAACCAGATGTCGGGCGGCGAGCAGCAGCGCGTCGCCGTGGCCAGGGCCGTGGTCGGCGATCCTCCGCTGCTGCTGGCCGACGAGCCGACGGGCAACCTCGACTCGGCGGCGGGCGCGGAGGTCCTGAAGATCATCAAGGAGCTCCACGAGGGAGGCACCACGATCGCGATCATCACGCACGACAACGAGATCGCCGAATGGTGTCCCCGGCAGGTACGGGTCAGGGACGGGCTGGTGCTGTCATGAAGCCGGCGAGGCTGAGCCTGTCCGACGTCTTCAGGGTGGGCGCGTCAGGGCTGCACGCCCGTCCGACCAGGGTGATCCTCTCGGCGCTCGGGATCGCGATCGGCATCGCCACGATGATCGCGGTGATCGGCATCTCGTCGTCGTCACGCGAGGAGCTGCTGCGCCAGCTCGACAAGCTCGGCACCAACATGCTGACGGTCTCGGCGGGCAACACCGTCTTCGGCGAGCCGTCCAAGCTGCCCGTCGGCGCGGTCGACATGGTCTCCCGCATCGCCCCCGTCACCTCCGCCGCCGCGACGGGAACCGTCTCGACCACCGTGCGGAGGACCGCTCACATCGACGAGGCGGTCACCGGGGGCATCACCGTCCAGGCCGCGACCACCTCCCTGCTCACCACACTGGAGGGGGGCGTGGCGAAGGGGACCTGGCTGAACGACGCCACCTCCCGCCAGCCCGCCGTCGTCCTCGGCGCCAGGGCCGCCGAGCGGCTGGGGATCACCCGTACCGGGGTGCGCGTCTGGATGGGCGGCCGGTGGTTCACCGTGATCGGGATCCTCGGCCCCATGCCGCTGGCCCCCGAGATCGAACGCTCGGCGCTCGTCGGCTTCCCCGTCGCCGAGGAGGAGCTCGGCTTCGACGGGCACCCGACGACGCTCTACGAGCGGTCCGCCGAGGAGGCGGTGGAGGGGGTGCGAGAGGTCCTGCCCCGTACGGTCAACCCGGAGAACCCCTCCGAGGTCGAGGTCAGCCGCCCGTCCGACGCGCTGGCGGCCAAGGCCGCGGCCTCGGGCGCCTTCACCAACCTGCTGCTGGGCCTCGGCGCCGTGGCGCTGCTGGTCGGCGGGGTGGGCGTGGCCAACACCATGGTCATCTCGGTGCTGGAGCGCAGGAAGGAGATCGGGCTGCGGCGCTCGCTCGGCGCCACGCGAGGGCAGGTGCGGGTCCAGTTCCTCTCCGAGTCGCTGCTGCTGTCGGCGCTGGGCGGGGTGGCGGGCGCCATCCTGGGCGCTCTGGCCACCATCGGGTACGCGCTGTCGCAGGGCTGGCCACCCGTCGTCCCGCCGTGGTCGATCGGCGGCGCGGTCGGCGCCACCCTGGTCATCGGCACGGTGGCGGGGCTGTACCCGGCCATGCGCGCGGCTCGCCTGTCACCCACGGTGGCGCTGTCCACCTCCTGACCCCCGATCCGAGCAGGGCGGCGGCATCGACCCGATTCCCGATGCCGCCGCCCTGCTCGCATGACACGGCCCCGGCCCGCGCGGGGTGATCCATGATGGCGACCTCAGCTCGACTCCTCCGCCTCGGTGACGAGCTCCTCGCTCCACAGCCTGCGCATCTCCGCGCAGCCGTCCAGCAGCTCGTCGAGCGGGCCGCGGCCGACGACCCTGCCGCGGTCGAGCACGACGACCTGGTCGGCCCGTTCGAGCGCCGCCTTCCTGTGCGAGACCACGAGCAGCGTCTCAGGCCCGCTCCCCTCGCGGGCCGCGTGGGCGATCCTGTCCCACAGCAACCTCTCCGTCTCCACGTCGAGCGCGGACGACAGGTCGTCCACGACCAGCAGGTCGGGCCGCCTGACCAGCGCCCGCGCGGCCGTCGCCCGCTGCAGCTGCCCTCCTGACAGCCGTACGCCACGGGGCCCGACGACCGTGTCCATGCCCTCGGGCATCGCCGCGAGGTCGTCCTCGAAGGCCGCCAGCAACAGCGCGCGCTCGATCTCGTCGTCGCCCGCCCGCCTGCCGAGCAGCAGGTTCTCCCTCAGCGACTCGGAGAACAGCCGCGGGACCTGGCTCGCGTACGCCACGCGGCCAGGAACCATGAACGTCCCTGGATCGTCGACGCGCACGCCGTTCCACAGGATCGCCCCCTCGTCCGCGGGCAGCAGACCGAGCAGGGCACGCACCAGCGTCGTCTTGCCCGCGCCGACGGCCCCCGTGATCACCGTGAACGAGCCCCGCCTGACCCGCAGGTCGACCTCGTGCACGCCACGCCCGCTCGCGTCGTGGCGGACGGTCAGCCCGCGCGCCTCGACGACCTCGAGCGCGTCGTCCCGATCCGGCGGCGGGGGGACGGCGGGCCGCTGCCTGTGGAACCAGACACCGGTGTTCCTCGACAGGTCGCCCGCGTCCTCGTGCGGCGCCATCAGTCTGGTGAGCCTCTCGGTCGAGACCTCGGCCTGGGGCAGGCGGTAGAGGATCACCCCGATGGTGCGCGGCAGCGCCGTCAGCCAGCCGACGTAGCTGGTGAACAGCGCCAGATCGCCCACGGTGAAGTCGCCACGCCGCATGGCCGTCGCGGACAGGAGCAGCACGAGTCCGACGCTGATCTCGACCGTCGCGCCCGTCGCGGTGCCCAGCAGGTCGGTGGCCAGCCGGTCCTTGACCGCCGCGTTCCTGCGCCTGCCGTTGTGCTCGCGCAGGCGCCGCATGACGGCCTCCTCCGCGCCCGCGGTCTTGATCGTCAGCACGCCGCCGAAGGTCTCCCCGAGGACGGCCGTGACGGCCGCGCCGAGCTCCCTGGCCCGCCGGTGCAGCCTTCTGATCACGGCGTTCATGAGGCGGCTGAGCACGCCGATCGCGACCATCGGCAGCGCCAGCACCAGCGTGATGACGGGATCGATGGAGGCCATGATCGCCAGTGCGGCGCCGCCGAAGAGCGCCGCGCCCGCCAGCGCCACGGACTCGTCGACGAACTCGACGACGTCACTCACGTCGTCGCGGAAGCGCGCGACCGACTCCCCCGACGAGTGCGGCAGCCTGGTCGCGGCCGCTCCCCTCGCGGTCAGGATCGAGCGCAGGGCGTTCGACCGCAGGAGGGTCGCGGCCGCGGCCCACCAGTAGACGCCGTAGGTCCAGGCGACGACGATCACCACACCGCGGACCACCTCCACGCCGACGAAGGCCGCGCACAGCCACAGCGCCTGCTCCAGTGCCGCGGGGCGGTGCCCGCCGATGTGGTCGAAGAGCTGCTGGAGCACCAGCCCTCCCGCGAGCGGGATGACGCTGACCGGCATCCACAGGAGCGCGCCGACGAGATAGCGGCGCAGGTCGAACCGGGCCAGCCGGGTGGCCACCAGCATCACGGGCTTCATCGGCGCACCTGCCCCATGTCCAGCATGCGGGAGAACCTGCTGTCAGGGTCCGCGGCGAGCTCGTGGCGGTAGCCGTACTCGACGATCCTTCCGCCGTCGACGACGGCGATCTTGTCCACCCTGGACAGCGACGAGAGCCTGTGCGCGATGAGCACGCCTGTCCTGTCCTTGAGCAGCCGGTCGACGCTCTGCTCGATGCGCCGCTCCGTGGCGGGGTCGAGGCGGCTGGACGCCTCGTCGAGCACGACCAGCCCCGGGTCGGTGAGGAAGGCGCGGGCGAAGGCCAGCAGCTGCGCCTCGCCCGCCGAGACGCCGCGCAGCTCGGTGTCGAGCCCGTCGGGCAGCGTCGCCAGCCACTCGCCGAGACCGACGTCGGCGAGGACGGCGCGCAGGCGGTGGTCGTCGTCCAGCGGCCTGAAGAGCGTGAGATTGTCCCTGACGCTGGCGGCGAAGAGCTGCACGTCCTGCGTGACGACGCACGTCCGCGCGCGCACCGACGCGGGGTCAGCGTCGCGCAGGTCGAGCCCGCCGATCCTGACGGCGCCCTCCGTCGGGTCGTAGAGGCGCAGCACCATCCTGGCGATGGTGGTCTTGCCGCTGCCCGTACGGCCCACCAGTCCCAGCGTCTCGCCGGGCGCCAGCGTGATCGTGACGTCCGAGAGCACCCGTGTGACGTCGTCGGCGTAGGCGAAACCCACGCCGTCCAGCTCCAGGCTGAGCGGGCCCTTCGGGGGCAGTGGCCTGGGGTCGGCGGGCGGGGGAAGGGTGCGCCGCTCGGCCAGCAGCTCGCCGATGCGAGTCAGACCGGCCAGCGCCGTCTGGTACTGCCTCAGCTGGTCGATCAGGCGCTCGAACGGCGCCCGCACCATGAGCGTGTACTGGAAGAGCAGGACGGCCGTGCCGACCGTGAGCGTCCCTGACTGCCGCGTCCACGCCGCCAGCCCGAGGACGATCGCCGTACCGGCCGCGAACGCCACCGAGGTGCCCGCGAGCAGCGTGGTCCCGATCCGCGCGTCCCTGTTCTCGGCGTGGAACAGGGCGGCGCTCGCCTGGTGGAAGCGGTTCACGGCGTGCTCTCCCGCGCCGTTGGCCCTGAGATCCTCCGCACCCGCCAGCCGTTCCTCGAGGTTGCCGAAGAGCGCCGCGCCGGCCGCCCGTGACCGAGCGGCCGACGGTACGGCCAGCCGCTGCGCGCGGGCCATGCCGTACCCGATGAGCAGGCAGTAGACCAGCAGGACGGCGCCGAGGCGCACGTCGATGGTGAGCACCATCACGATCACGCCGGCTAGGAGCAGCAGGCCTGCCACGACGTCCATCAGGAAGGCGACGACGAAGTCGGCGACGGCCACCACGTCGCCGTCCACCCTCTCGATCATCTCGCCGGGCGTGTGCCTGCCGTGGAAGGCCATGTCGAGGCCGAGCGCGTGCTCGGCGAGCCGCTCCCTGAGGCGGTTCGTGCCGTCCCACGCGAGCCTGCTCGCGAGCCAGGCGGTGAGGAGCCTGGCGACCTGGCCCGCCACGGCGAGAGCCAGGTAGCCGAGCGCGAGCAACGTCAGATGACGGGTGCTCGCTCCGCCGATCGCGTCGTCGACGAAGCCGCGCGTGAGCTGCGGCGCGGCCAGCGGCAGCGCGGTCGCGGCGACGACGGCCGCGGTGAGCGCGGCGGCGGAGCGGGGGCCGGGGCGGAGGTGGCGCAGGACGTCGCCTGCGGAGGCGGCCATCGGCTAGACCCGCCGCTTCACGCGCAGCAGGTACTCCTTGCGGTTGAGCGGGTTGTGGTCGGTCCTCCGCCTGCTCCGCACCGGCCCGGAGACCGGCTGGTAGCGGTCGAAGGCGCACTCCAGCTCACCCTCCCCGCGCGTCAGCGCGGGCAGCTGCCGCTGCAGCCCGTGCACCATGGCCGCGGGGACCTCTCCTTCAAGCACGTACGCCGAGCCCCTGCTCTCCGAGCTCTGCGGTACGGCCCGCAGCCGCGCCAGCGCGGCGACCACCTGGCCGAACGTGTCGGCAGGGATCTCCAGCCTGAAGCGGTGCATCGGCTCGTACACCCTGGTGCCCGCCTGCCTGAGCGCGCTCATCAGCACCAGCGGCGTCAGGTTGCGGAAGTCGCCCGCGGTGCTCGACATGCTCTTGTCGAAGACGGCATGGGAGTGGCTCTGCCGCGCCGCGTAGCCGGAGTGCGTCATGGTGACCGTGCAGTCGGAGATCTCCCACCCGTGGATGCCCTGCAGCAGGGTCAGGCGCACGGTGTCCTCGACTGCCTTGAAGAACGTGGGCGGCATCGACCCTGGCTCGACCTCCAGCCCGAACTCCACCCCTGTGCCGGCCGGAGCGGGCTCGACACGCAGCCCGACGGTCGCGAGGAACGGGTTGTCCTCCTCGTGCATGATCTCGACGGCCGCGCCCGTGCCGCTGAGCCGTTCGACGCAGATGGTCGTCGTCTCGCGGAAGGTGACGTCCACGTGGAAGTCCTCGGCCAGCGTGGCCTGGATGACCTCCTTCTGCACCTCGCCGTAGAGGGAGACCGACACCTCCCGCCTGATCTCGTCCTGGCGCACGTTGATCAGCGGGTCCTGCTCGGCGAGGTGGGCGAGAGCCAGGTGCAGCGCGCCCCTGTCCTCGGGCCGCGCGGGGACGACCACGGTCTCCAGCGTGGGAGGGGCGAAGTGATGAGTCTCCGCCTCCTTCACGGGGGTGCCGATCGTGTCGCCGATGCGGACGTCGGTCAGGCCACGCACCTTTGCGATCCGCCCGGCGGCGACCTGCCCGCGCTGGACGGCGGAGCCACGCTCGAACACGCTGATCGCGGTGACCCTTCCTGCGTCCGTCTGCTCCCTGACGGGGAGGGCGCCGGAGAACATCCGCACGTAGGCGATCTTCTCCCCCGCGGGACCGCGCTCGACCTTGAAGACGGTGCCCGAGACGGGGCCGTCCACGTCGCCCTCGATCGCGGGCAGCAGCTCCCCGATGCCGGAGATCAGCGAGTCCACGCCGGCCCCTGTCACCGCCGAGCCGAAGGAGACCGGGTGCACCAGCGCCCGTCGGGTCTGCGCCGCCAGCTCCTTGCGGAGCACGCCGTACGGCATCCGCGCCGCGTCGTCGACGAAGGCGGCGAGAAGCGCGTCATCACCCTCGGCGAGCACCTCCGCGAGCCTCGCCGTGAACGCCGCGTCGGCGGCGCCATAAGGACGGAAATCGGAGTGCGGCGTGCCCACCTCGCGCACCGATCCCATCGCGATCACGGCAGGGGTGAGTTTCTCGGAGATCGTCCGCAGCACGCGCTCGTCCTGCGCGCCGCCACGGTCGATCTTGTTCACGAAGATCAGCGTGGGGATGCGCAGCCGTCGCAAGGTCCGCATGAGCACCCGGGTCTGCGCCTGCACGCCCTCGACGGCGGAGACGACCAGCACCGCGCCGTCGAGCACGCTGAGCACCCGCTCCACCTCGGCGATGAAGTCGGGGTGGCCGGGGGTGTCGATCAGGTTGACGGTGACGCCGCCGATCTCGAACGACACGACGGCGGACTTGATGGTGATCCCGCGCTGTCGTTCGAGCGCGAGGGAGTCGGTCTGTGTGTTGCCCTCATCGACGTTGCCGACTTCGTCGATGACACCGGCGGCGTGGAGCAGCCGCTCGGTCAGGCTCGTCTTACCGGCGTCTACATGCGCCAGAATCCCCAAGTTCAACGTGCTCACGGAGCGACATGTCCTCAAGATAGGTGGCATTTACCTTTTGGGTGGACATGTAAGCCGTGCGCATTTCTGTCTCCTTGATCGGCGGGCGGTCCTCTCGAGTAGATCAGACGGCCGCTTCGGCGAACAACCGATTTGTCATCGGGCAGAACCGGCCTCGAGGGACCTGGCGGCGTGCTCGACCCAGGCGTCCAGGAACCGGTCCGCCTCGAGATCGCCAGGTGTGTGCCCGATGAGGATGTTCAGCAGCGGATAGTAGGTCAGCGACGAGATCAGCACGGCCGCCGTCGCCTCGGGGTCGGCCACGTCGGCGCCCTGCGCCCTGATCCACTGGGCGGCCTCGCGGTAGAGGGTCGCGATGACGCTCTGCCACATGCGCTCGAAGAGCTCGGAGAAGCCGTGGTACTCCCGCAGCATGATCCGGATCAGATCCCTGTCGCCCTCGATCACCGACCAGACGACGCTCGCCATCAGCCGGAGGGCCTCACGCGGGTCGGCAGGCGCCTCGGCGACCGTCTCCCTGTTGCGCAGGGTCATGAGTTCCAGATTGCGCTGGACGGCCGCCTCCAGCAGCGCCCCCTTGGAGGGGAAGTGCTTGTAGAGGGCGCCCGAGCCGGCGGTCAGCCCGCAGGCGACCTGGATGTCGGCCACCGAGGTCGCGTCGTATCCCTTGCTCGCGAACAGCCGTACGGCCTCGGTGAGCAGCCGGTCGCGCGTCACGCCGGGGGTGGTTCTCGCCATGGAAAGAGATTACTCTCTTTCCATGGTCCAAGTAACAGTGGAACAGGTCATCCGCTGCACTCCGGAACGGTTCCTCGCGTTCGTCATGGACGCGGAGAGGTACGCGGACATCGACGACAAGATCGGAGCCATCGACTGGGTGCGCCGCACCGGCGACGTCACCGAGTTCAAATTCCGCCCCGCCCTCCCTGGCATCCCTGGCCCCGCACCCAAGCTGGTCTCCCAGATGCGGCTCACTCCGGGCGAGCGCGTCGACGTCAGGTACGCGCCGCTGCCGCAGAACCGGCTCAACCACCGGCTGTCGAGGTTCGCGGCCAGCTTCGTCGCCGAGCCCGCCGCCGAGGGCACCAAGGTGACCAGGACGATCTCGATCGACTTCGCCCCCTGGATCGGCTGGCTCCTCGAACCGATCCTGCGCCGCCACCTTCCCGCGGACGTGGAAAGGGAGATCCGCGGGGCGAAGGAGCGCCTGGAACGAGAGTGACCGCGTCGGGCCCGCGCCCTGAGGGTCAGTCGGCGATGGCCTGGTAGGCGGTGGTCCAGAAGTCCTTGTGGAGGCGGGGTGTGTCCAGGGAGTCCATGGCCGCCTGGGTGAACAGGATGCCGGTCAGCCCCTCGACCGGATCGGCGTACGCCGTGGTGCCCAGGCCGCCGTCCCAGCCGAACTGACCCACCGACGCCAGGTCGCGCCGGTGCGTACGGACGGCCATCCCGAAGCCGTAACCGCCGTGCCTGCCGAAGTGGTCGCCGAAGGCGTCCTTCTCGACCTTCTGCTCCGGAGTCAGGTGGTCCGTCGTCATCAGCTCGACCGACGCGCGGGACAGGATGCGCTCGCCGCGGTGCGCGCCCTTGTTCAGCAGCATCCGGTAGAAGGCGTGGTAGTCGTCCACGGTCGAGACCAGCCCGTCGCCGCCCCTCTCGAAGACCGGCGGCGAGCTGTACTTGCCGCCTGCCGCCTCGTCCCACACGACCAGCCCGCCGGTCTGCGGGTTGTGGGCGTAGCTGGTCGGCAGCCTGTCGATCTTGTCGGCGGGCACGTGGAACCCGGAGTCCTTCATCCCGAGCGGGCCGAAGAGCCGCTCGCGCAGGAACGTTCCGAACGACTGCCCCGCCACCCGCTGGACGAGCACGCCGAGCACGTCGGATCCCGTGTGGTACTGCCACAGCGTCCCCGGCTGGTGCATCAGCGGGAGCCGGCCCAGCCGGCCGAGCCATTCGTCGGGCCCCGCCTCCGGCGCGGAGCCGTCCAGGCCCAGCTCGCGCATGGCGACCTGGATGGGGTAGGTGTCAGGAGCCGCCAGCACCGCACCGAAACCGAAGGTGAAGGTCAGCAGGTCCCGTACGGTGATCGGCCGCAGCGCCGGCACCGTGTCCTCCAGCGGGGAGTCGATGCTCCTCAGCACCTGGCGGTCGGCCAGCTCGGGCAGCCACTCGTCGACCGGGTCGTCCAGCCGCAGGCGGCACTCCTCGACCAGGAGCATCACGGCGGCGGCGGTGATCGGCTTGCTCAGCGACGCCAACCGGAAGATCGTGTCCCTGCGCATCGGCGCGCCCCCGCCTTCGTGCAGCGTGCCCATGGCCTCCACGTGCGTGTCCTCGCCCCGGCCGACCAGGGCGACCAGTCCGGGGATTCCGCCGGACTCCATGTGCCGGGCCAGCACCTCACGCATCCGGCGCAGCCCCGCCTCCGACAGCCCCTTGTTGTTGTCCTTCATCGCCCAGTTGCCCTGCGTGTCCCAGGTGGCGGTGGTCGACATGGCCTCTCCTTCACATCCTGCGTACGACGTTCCCTCTATGCGAACACTGTACGCACAACGCCGTGGCGTACGCAAGCCCAGAGACGCGCGCCCCTTTCGTCGGCCCCCTGCCACCGAACCACTCACGGACGGCGTTCGCGCTCCTCGTCGACCATGCGGTGTCGCGTCAGCGGTCGTGTCAGGACGGCGACGGCCCGGTATCAGAGCGGTCGGCGAAAGTTGACGCCATGAACGGTTCAGCGACTGAGCCCTCAGGGCGACCGCGCGAGATCCACTCGGGCGCCGACAGGACCCCCATTCCGCGAGCCGTCCGTTCACCTGAATTCTCGGATCCGAAGGAGCACACCACCATGTCCGTCACCCTCACCGACCAGGACAAGCTCACCCTGCGGACCGCCGCGTGGGGCGCCATCTCCCTGATGGCCGCCGCCGGCGCCGCCGGCTCACCCCACAAGGCCGCCACCCACGGCTCCATCGCCCTGACCTCCGCGACCGGCCTGGCAGGGCACGTGCTCACCAAGGCGCCCAAGGGCGTGAAGTACGGCAAGTCCGTGGCCGAACTCGCCGACCAGGTGCTGCCGGCCCTGACGGAAGCCATGAGCCTGCTCAAGCAGCAGGCCCCGTCCGAGGCCGACAACTTCCGCCGCACCGTCATCGTCGCCATCGAAGCCGCCGCCCAGACCCACCAGGGCCGGCCCAGCCCCACCATGGCCGAGATGATCCGCAAGATCACCGAAGCCCTCGACGCCGCCTGACGGGGATGTCGACCCGCTTCGCCACTGCTGGTCACGGGGATCCTCTCCGGATCCCGGCTCTTCACCGCTCCGCTCATCGTGCCCGGGCCGAGCACCGCTTCATCGACTGTCCCCATGGCCTCCGCAAGACACACTGGCCGGCCGGCCCACAGGTCGCCCAGCGGTTCTCGCATGACGCCCGCAAGACACACTGGCCGGACGGCCCGCAGGTCGGCCAGCGGTTCTCGCATGACGCTCGCAAGACACGCTGGCCGGCCGGCCCCACAGGTCGGCCAGCGGTTCGGGGGCGAGGCTTTCCTGGGGCATACCAGCAGCCGGCGAGGACATGGCCTCGCCTTGTCGTCAGGCCGATGCCTGGCCTCAGCGGAGGTGGGTACCGGGGTCCTCGGTCGATCCCGCGTTCCTAGGGAGCGAGGGCGCCGCCCTATTCCTGCGTGTCGGAGGACCTCTCCGCGATCTGCACGCTCAGCCCTCGGGTGTCCGAGTCGAGGAGGAGCTCGCCGAACTGCCGCCTCTGCTCCGGCGTGAGCCGTACCGGCCACACCGCAGGCAGCACGAGGACGTCGCCGTTCGGAAGGGCGACCAGGTCGAGTGGTAGCGAGGGGGATGAGATCACAGTACGTCTACTGTCCCACGTCAGGACGCTACGCGAGCAGTCTTCGCGTCTTCTCGCTCAAGGAAGCCATGGCGCGCGGGCGGGCTCCTCACGCCACCGGCTCGAACGCGACCCGCCGCCGCGTCACCCTTCCTCCTCCAGCAGGTCGATCTGCCCTTCGCAGTTCCAGCCTCGCGGCACTCCGGTGATCCTCAGCGGCTTCCGAGGCGCCAGCCCCAACCTGGCCGCGCACTCGGGCCCGATCCCCGCGGCCCGCGACTCGGGGGTACGAAGGGTGTGCTTGCACGCTTCACACCGCACCACGTGTTCGCGCACGAAAGGCTCACTCAGATCGAAGAGGGTCACCGCCACATCCTTCATCCCACCCCTCCTCAAGCCCCGTCGCGATGAACAGCGCACCATCACGTATGTACCCACACCCGCCCCTGCGCATGGGAGCGCGTACCGTCGGGGACCCGGGGCGAGATCGGGCGACGGCTCCTACGAACCCGGTTCGCTTCCCGTCCTGCCGCTGCGCCGCACCACCGCGGTGTGCAGCCCCTTGAGGAGAAGTGCGGCCACGAACGCGACGTTGCTGAGGATCCTCAGGTCGTCCCTGTAGAGCTCGAGCTCGGTCATATCGCCGTAGCCGATGGCGATCGCGAGCCCGATCAAGGTGGCAGCGGCGCTCTGTCGAGGACCGTCATCCAGAGGCGGGCGCGCGAGGCCCGGGGCCTCTGCCGTAGGACCATGGAAACTCCTGGCACGAGCGAATGGACCTCACACGACTCGGACGTCCTGCCCGGCAGGCGTCAGAGGGCGTTCCAGAAACGGTAGTCGTGGTCGGCGGTGAAGCGTGCGCGCTTCCAGGCGCCCGAGGTCAGGGAGTGCACGTGCCAGCCGGCGTGGCCGGTGTCGCGCAGGCGGGGCCAGGCGGTCTCGCCCGCGCCGTGGGGGTCGCCGGTGGCCGCGAAGCGCACCCATGCCGCGATCATGCGCTCACCGAGCGCGGCCTGCTTCCTGGACGGCGTGCCGAACATGGCCAGGTCGAACAGGTAGGGCAGCTCGGCCATGTGCTGGGCGTGGGCGGGGAAGCTGGGGACGGGGTAGCCGGCGAACCAGGGGGTGTCGCGCTCGGCGAACTCGTACATGCGGGTGGGCGTCCACCTCGACAGGGCGCGGGCGGTGTTCAGTGTCGGCACCGACCAGACGGCGTCCGTCTTGACGCGGGCCAGGGCCTGGCCGGGCGACAGACCGGCCGGGCCGCGGTCGAGCGGGTAGCGCCTGAGCACCGCGTCGGCGTCGGAGCCGAACTGCCGCCGCACGGCGGGCGCGTACTCGGCCGCGGACAGGGGCTTGCCGGTGAACAGCTCCTGGCCGATGACCATGCCGTTCTCCTCGTCGTGGTTGACGCCGATCAGGACGGGGACCCGGTTGAACCGTCCGGTGCGCAGCGCCTCGCCGGGCGGCAGGGGCAGCAGCGTCGTGCCGCTGATCGGGCTCGGCTCCTTGCCGGCGTAGGCGGCCAGCAGCGTGGACACCGGGACCTTGCGCAGGCAGGCGGCCACGTCGACGGCGTCCGCGCAGCCTGCCTTCTCGATCGTCCGGGCGCTGTCGGCCTCGGCCTCGGCACGGGTGCGCGAGCCGCCGGTGGCACAGGGGGCGCTCTGGATGATCGCCCGGTCGAACAGCCCCGCTGACTTGGGGGACGCCAGGTGGCCGCAGACGGCGAAGCCGCCGCCGGACTCACCCATGATCGTCACGTTGCGCGCATCGCCGCCGAAGGCCGCGATGTTGGCGCGTACCCAGCGCAGCGCCGCCTGCTGGTCCTGTACGGCCAGGCTGCCCGATTCGGGCAGCGAGGGATGGGTCAGGAAGCTCATCACCCCGAGCCGGTAGTTCATCGACACCACAACGGCGCCGGCGGCGGCGAGCCGATCGGGCCCGTACATGTCGCCGGTGCCGTACATCAGGCTGCCGCCGTGGATCCACACGATCACCGGCAGTTCGCCGGACCTGGAGGCCGGGGTGGTCACGTTGAGGACCAGGCAGTCCTCGGCCTGACTGGCCACGCCGATGGGGGGTCGCTCGGGCTGGGCGCACGGCTTGCCGGGGGCGGTGGCCTCGCGCACTCCCGTCCACGCGGCGGCCGGCCGCGGCGCGGCCCACCGCTCGGCCTCGGCGTAGGGAATCCCCTGGAAGGACCGCACCCGAGCACCGACCGTGCCGCGCACCGCGCCGTGCGAGGTGAGGACCACCGAGTCGGCCCCTGCGGCCGGGGTTCCGGTGGCAGGGGTGACGGCGGCCGGAGTGACGGCGGCCGGAGATGCGGGCGTTCCGGTCAGCGCAAGCCCCACGGCCATGCCCAAGAAGGCGGTCTTCATCGCGTTTCTCCTATCGATCACCTAATGGGCAGAACCATAGGGAAAATTTAGGCGATCGCGCAAGTCGATCGTTCAATGCGTACGCCTAAGGCGTTCGATCCAATTCTTTGGTAGGGTCCTGCCATGGGCAATCGTGAAGACCTGCTGGCCGGAGCCAAGCGATGCCTGCGCGAGCAGGGATATGACCGCACCAGCGTGCGTGACATCGCCACCGCGGCGGGGGTCAGCATGGCCGCCATCGGCTACCACTACGGATCCAGGGAGGCGCTGCTCACTCAGGCGCTGTTCGCCCTGCTCGACGAGTGGGGCGACAGCATGGGCCGCGCGCTGGCCCCCAAGCCCGACGACTCCGCCGCGCGCGCCCTCGAGCACATGTGGGACGGGCTCTTCCAACAGTTCGGCGCGCATCCCGATCTCTGGCTGGCCACACTCGAACTGTTCATGCAGGCCCAGCGGCAGCCCCAGCTGCGTACCCGGCTGGCCGACGGCCTCACCGAGGGGCGGCGCGGCATGGCCGCGATCCTGGAGAGCGTGCCGGAGGAGGCCGTCTCGGAACGCTCCGCCCGCACGGTCGGCATGGTCCAGATGGCGTTGATGTCAGGAATGATGATCCAGTTCCTGGGCGATCCGGACCACCCGCCGACCACGGCCGAGATGCTCGAAGGACTGCGCGCCCTGGCCAGGATCGTGGACGACCACCCCTAGATCCGGCCGCTCTCCTGCCTGCAACGACCGGAATCGTCGCTCCCGGTTCAGGCGGCGCCGATTCAGACGGGCCGGCTCAGACGGGCTGGTTCAGGCGGGGCCGGCTTGCGTCGCGGTGACCACGACGGCTGTGTAGTGCATCGTGAAGCCGCCGCCCATGGCGTCGACAGCGGCCCCGATGCCCGCCAGCACCTCCGCCAGCTTCGCCGGTGGGACCTGGCTGAGGCCGCCCTGAGTAGGCAGCTGGTCCAGCCACTCGTCCGTGGTGTAGTCCTGCTCCCAGTCGAATCGCCACTGCTCCGGGTCGCCGAACGCGCCCGCCTGCTCCATCCCGTCGGCCGCCCTGCCGAACAGCATCGCGTAGCCATCCAGGGCGGACATCGCCTTCCGGTAGCCCCGCGCGGCCAGCGAGTCGGGCACCACCCGGTCGTAGACCGCGGCGAAGGCCTCCGTCGCTTCGGGCGGGGGCTGGCCCACGTTCCAGAACGCCGCCAGCCGTCCGCCTGGCCGCAGCACCCGCGCCGCCTTCGCCGCTCCCACGACCGGGTCGACCCAGTGCCAGGCCTGCCCGGCGATGACCGCGTCGAAGTGGCGGCCGGCCGGGTCCCAGTCCTCGAACGTCGCCACCTCGACCTCGACCCCGCCGCGCCGCGCGAAGTCGGCCATCCGCGCGTCGGGTTCGACCCCGAGCACTTTGCAGCCGGCGGCCTGGAACTGCCGGGCCTCTATCCCGGTGCCGATGCCGACGTCGAGGACGTCGGGTCCCGGGCTGGCGGCCATGATCCGGTCCACCATGGCTTCGGGGTAGCGGGGCCTGGCACGGTCGTAGCGTTCGGCGTCCGACCCGAACGACTCCGCCGCCTGTCGGTATCGATGCGGCTCGTTCTCGGCAGGACGCGCCGGCTCCAGATGACGCTCGTTCTCGGTGACACGCGCTCGCTCCGGATGACGCTCGTTCTCGGCAACACGCGCTCGCTCCGGACGAGGCTCGTTCTCGCGCGCTCGCTCCGGATGACGCTCGTTCTCGGCGAGACGCGCTCGCTCCGGCGGTATAGTGGGCATGCGCCCACTATGAATGGGCGCTCGCCCACTCGTCAACCGGGCGGGCCCCGCGAGCGAAGGAGCGATGCACGGTGCCTACAGGGGTGGCCATCCACGACGCGCGCGCCCAGCTCTTCGACGCCGCCGAGCGCATCCTGCTCAGGGACGGGCCGAGCGCGCTGACCAGCCGGGCGGTCACCACGGAGGCGGGCTGCGCCAAGGGCGTCCTGCACCGGCACTTCGCCGACTTCGACGCCTTCCTCGCCGAACTCGTCCAGGACCGCATCAGCTGGATCGGCAGCCAGGCCACCTCGCTGCGCGCGTCGGCCGGCACCGGCACCGTCGCCGGCAACCTCACCGGCGCGCTGATGGAGCTGTTCGGGTCGGTCGCCGTGGCGATCGTCGGCCTCATCACCTTCAGGGACGACCTGCGCGCCCGGCTTCGCCAGGCCACCCCGACCGGCGTCCCGGTACTCACCGAAGCCACGGCCATGATCGCCTCCTATCTCGCCGTCGAGCGCGACCTGGGCCGCATCGCCGCCGACGCCGACGTCGACACGCTCGCTCCCACCCTGATCGGGGCCGGGCACCTGCTCTTCGCCGACCGCGAGGTCACCCGACCGGAGGCCGAGGCCGTCCACAAGGTCGTGACCATGGTCATCGCCGGCGTCCTGCGGGAACCGCCGCGATGAACGGCCCGCGCCCGGGTCAGCCGATCCTGCTGTCGACCACACCGCCCACGTCGCCGCTCCAGATGTCGTCGTCCTCGTGCAGCCAGGTGCCGGTTTCGCGATCCTGCTCCTCCTGACCGCCCGCACCGCCCGTCCCGCTCATCGGCATGAAGGGCGAGCCCATGCCGTGCGAGGCGGCGGCCCGGCCGTTGACCGGGACTGATCCGAGGTCCGTGCCGGCGCCGGGGACGCCGAAGGTGGTGGCCGGGGAGTGGTTCGGGCCCGCCGGGGTCGAGAGCGGGCTCACCGGGGTCGAGAGCGGGCTCGCCGGGGTCGAGTGGAGCGGGGTGCCGTGCGAGTCGACGGGACGCTGGAAGTCCGCGAGCTCGGTAGGCGGGGCGGCGGGCCGGCCGAAGGCACGTGTAGGACCGTCCGGACCGTTCGCCGGATCGATCGGGCCGCGGGTGGAGTGGCTGGGCGAAGGGGCGTCACCGTCCGGCTTCTTGGCGCCAGGGCCGGCGTCGGGGGACGGCATGCCTGGGTCGGCGCCGGGCGAGGGGAGGCCGGGCTCTCGACCGGGATCCGGACCGCTCCGGCCGTCCGGATGACCAGGAAGGTGGGGGCGTTCGTCATGCGGGAGGCCGGGCAAGGCCGGACCCTCACCGGCAGCTCTGCCACCCGAGAGGCCGGTGGGGGCAGGGCCCGCTTCGGAGGCGGAGGTGCTCGAGATGCCGGGGAACGGCGGCCTCCCGAAGGGCACGTCGAGCATCTTGCGCTCCGCGAGCGGCTCCACCGGATGGGCCAGGGCGGGCAGTTCCTTCTCCACCCTGTCGGGAAGGCGGTCGTAGATCGCCTCGAGGTCCTTGCTGAACGTCTCGAGATGCCGTCCCGCCATCTCGTCCCTGGACGTGCCAAAGGCCGGGGCCAGGCTGTCCTTGCCTGACTGCAGGACTCCGTCGAAGATGACGTAGGCGCCGAGCCAGTCTTCTTCGGTCCAGGGGTTGAGGCGCTGATCGTCCTTCATCGCGCCCCGAAGGTCGCCGTCGAGGTACGCCTGGTGCTGGCGCACCACGTCGGCCAGGGTCACGAGCGGGTGGCCCATCTCGAGCAGCTTCCTGGCGAGTTCGCCGAGCGCCAGGTACAGGGTTCTCAGGGCCTTCTGCGCCGCTACGGAGGCTTTCCCCTCCCAGACCTTGGCGAGCGCCTGGGCCTCCTGACCCAGCGCCCACTGGACGTCGTCGACGACCGCATACGCGTCTATGTAGGCAGCTCCGGCATCCTCGATCTCCTTGACCCTGATGCCCGTGATGAGGCCCTTGACCTCCTCCACGCTCCGATCGTCGTGGTCGACCGTCCATTCACCGCGTGAGGGCTTGAGCCAATGGGTCTTCTTGATGCTCTCGGCCATGGCCCTACACACCGCCCAGCTTCGTGCCGCTCACGGCCTTGTAGTTGCCGGCCCCCGGCGTCGACGAGCGCGATGGCGGCGTCCAGCGCCTTCTGGACCTCCCGGTAGACCGTGACGAACTCCTGGTGGCTGGTCTCCAGCATCTGGGCGAAGGTGAGACCGCCCTCCCACCTGTCGATGCTCTGCAGCTGCGACTTGAGCTGCGCGAGCGTGGTGTAGCGGGTCAGATCGTCGATGGAGCCCTGGCCTGCGGTCAGGCCGCTCTCCTCGCCGCCCTCGCCTTCGCCGGTCAGGCGGCCGAGCACGTCTCTCAGCGCCTGAGCCGATCTCGCGATCGCTCGTTCGTCGTAGACGACGCCGTCTCGTTCCGCGTCCAGTCCTGGCCAGTCGTATTCGAGTGGTAGCGGTGCCGGCGCCATGCTCGCCCTCCTCAAAGATCTCCGATCATCCGGAACGGTGACCATACCATTCCGTATGGTACGCCCCTGAAGGGGGCGGCACTAAACTTGGATAATTCGCTCTCTTGTATCGTTCGTGTTTATGACGGTAGGTTTGGCGACATGACCGCTTCCGGGACTCCGACCATCGCCGAGGAGCTGCGCGGTGCCGGCCTGCGGGTGACGGCCGCCCGCGTCGCGCTGCTCGAGACCGTCCGGGACGGTGACCATCTCGGCGTCGAGGCGATCGCCTCCGGGGTGCGTGATCGCGTAGGTCATATCTCTCTGCAAGCCGTGTACGAGGCCCTCCACGCGCTCGACGCCGCGGGGCTCGTACGCCGCCTCGAGCCACCCGGCAGCCCCGCCCTGTACGAGGGGCGCGTCGGGGACAACCATCACCACCTCGTGTGCCGGTCGTGCGGCGCCGTCGCTGACGTCGACTGCGCGGTCGGCCACGCGCCCTGCCTGACCGCCTCCGACGACCACGGCTTCTCGATCGACGAGGCCGAGGTCATCTACTGGGGCCTGTGCCCCGGCTGTTCCAACACCCGCAGTTCCTGAGCACCCTGATCTGCCAGTCCGGAAGGATTCCCATGTCAGAGAATCACGACGCGATCGTCACAGACCCGAAGACGGAGGGCGGAGGTGGCTGCCCGGTCGCGCACGAGCGCGCCCCCCACCCGACTCAGGGTGGCGGAAACCACCGGTGGTGGCCGGATCGGCTCAACCTGAGGATCCTGGCCAAGAACCCGGCCGTGGCCAACCCCCTCGGCGAGGAGTTCGACTACGCCGAGGCGTTCAAGACCCTCGACCTCGCGGCCGTCAAGCAGGACATCCTGGAGGTGCTGACCACCTCGCAGGACTGGTGGCCCGCCGACTTCGGCCACTACGGCCCGTTCATGATCCGGATGGCCTGGCACAGCGCGGGCACCTACCGGATCAGCGACGGCCCGCGGCGGCGCGGGGGCCGGCCAGCAGCGCTTCGCCCCCCTCAACAGCTGGCCGGACAACGGCAACCTCGACAAGGCGCGCCGCCTGCTGTGGCCGGTCAAGAAGAAGTACGGCCAGAAGATCTCGTGGGCCGACCTCATGATCCTCACCGGCAACGTCGCCCTGGAGTCGATGGGCTTCAAGACCTTCGGCTTCGGCGGCGGTCGCGCGGACGTCTGGGAGCCTGACGAGGACGTCTACTGGGGCCCCGAGTCCACCTGGCTCGGCGACGAGCGCTACACCGGCGACAGGGAGCTCGAGACCCCTCTCGCCGCGGTCCAGATGGGCCTCATCTACGTCAACCCCGAGGGCCCGAACGGCAACCCGGACCCGCTCGCCGCGGCCCGCGACATCCGTGAGACCTTCCGCCGGATGGCGATGAACGACGAGGAGACGGCCGCCCTGATCGTGGGCGGACACACCTTCGGCAAGACCCACGGCGCCGGCCCGGCCGACCACGTCGGCGCCGACCCCGAGGCCGCCTCGATCGAGGAGATGGGCCTCGGCTGGAGGAACTCCTTCGGCACCGGCAAGGGCGGCGACACGATCACCAGCGGTCTCGAGGGTATCTGGACGAACACCCCGATCACCTGGGACAACAGCTTCCTCGAGATCCTCTACGGCTACGAGTGGGAGCTGTTCAAGAGCCCCGCGGGCGCGCACCAATGGCGACCGAAGGACGGCGCGGGGGCGGGCACCGTGCCCGACGCCCACGACCCGTCGAAGAGCCACGCTCCCACGATGCTGACCACCGACCTCGCGCTCCGCGTCGACCCGATCTACGAGCAGATCACCCGGCGCTGGCTCGAGAACCCCGACGAGCTCGCGGACGCCTTCGCCAAGGCGTGGTTCAAGCTGACCCATCGCGACATGGGCCCGGTCGTGCGCTACCTCGGCCCTGAGGTCCCGGCGGAGACGCTGCTGTGGCAGGACCCCCTGCCCGCCGTGACGCACGAGCTCATCGACGCCGCCGACGTCGCCGCGCTCAAGGGCCAGGTTCTCGCCTCGGGCCTGTCGGTGTCCCAGCTCGTGTCCACCGCGTGGGCGTCTGCCTCGTCCTTCCGCGGCAGCGACAAGCGCGGTGGCGCCAACGGGGCGCGCATCCGCCTCGAGCCGCAGAGCGGGTGGGAGGTCAACGACCCCGACCAGCTGGCGACGGTGCTGCGCACCCTGGAGGGCATCCAGCAGTCCTTCAACGCCGCCCAGACCGGCGGCAAGCAGGTCTCGCTCGCCGACCTGATCGTGCTCGCCGGCGGTGCGGCGGTCGAGCGGGCCGCCAAGGACGCCGGCTTCGAGGTCGAGGTCCCCTTCACGCCTGGCCGCGTGGACGCGTCGCAGGAGCAGACCGACGTCGAGTCGTTCGCCGCGCTCGAGCCGACCGCCGACGGGTTCCGCAACTACCTCGGCAAGGGCCACCGGCTGCCGGCCGAGTACCTGCTGCTCGACCGGGCGAACCTGCTGACCCTGAGCGCCCCCGAGATGACGGTCCTCGTCGGTGGCCTTCGCGTCCTGGGCGCGAACCACCAGCAGTCGTCGCTCGGCGTCCTCACCACGACCCCCGGTTCTCTGACCAACGACTTCTTCGTCAACCTGCTCGACCTGGGCACGACGTGGAAGGCGACGTCCGAGGACGCGAACACCTTCGAGGGTCGCGACAGCGCCACGGGCGCGATCAAGTGGACCGGCACCCGTGCCGACCTCGTCTTCGGGTCGAACTCCGAGCTGCGTGCGCTCGCGGAGGTCTACGCGAGCGACGACGCGAAGGAGAAGTTCGTGCACGACTTCGTGGCGGCGTGGGACAAGGTCATGAACCTCGACCGGTTCGACCTCGTCTGATCATGACGTCCAGGCCGGCCCGCTCCGGCCGGCCTGGACGTCCTCAGTCCGGAGGCCCTGCGCTCCCGCCTGAGCCGGCTCCGGCCGCCCGGACCTCGAGAAGGCTGGCCTCGTGCCGTTCGGCCTGGTAGGCCGCGTGGCCGCCGCGCACGCCGAACAGGCGCTTGCCGTACACGATGTAGGCGACCGCCGCGAGGTTCAGCGCCAGGAGGGAGACGCGCACCCAGGTGACCCTGTGGCTCAGCTCGTAGATCTCCAGCGGGATGAACACCGACGTCGCGATCACGGCGAAGTACTCGCCCCACCTCCTGAGCAGCCACAGCCCGATGCCCTCGGTGACCTGGAGCAGGCCGTACGCGGTGAGGCCGATCGCCAGCCAGGTCAGCGTCCCCGTGCCGGTCGCCAGCAGCTGGTGCAGGGTGTGGACGAGCTTGGAGTCGGCCAGGCGCCAGCCGAGCCTGTCGGCCAGCGGCGCGAGCAGGGGGAGGTACTCCTCGAAGGCTCTGTCGACGGCCTCCCTGCCACCCTTGAAACGCCAGACGCCGTAGGCGGCAAGGAACAGCAGCAGCCCTCTGGCGCACCGTTCGAGCGCGAGAAGCCTGAGGACGGCGGCGTCGCGCAGGGCCCTGCCGCGCAGGACGAGCGGCGCCTCGTCGGCCGGGCCCTCGCCGTACGGCGGGCCGAGGGTGAAGTCACCGCAGCGCAGACAGCGCCACGCCTCACCGAGCGCGGTGTCGGCGCGCAGCCGTCGCCGCAGGTGAGGCTCGTCGGGGGCGTACGTGACGTGACCGCGCCTGCTACAGGCGCGAAGGCTCCAGTCCACGGCGGCAGGACTCCTTGGCAGAGGACACTCTCTTCCTTCCCGCATGAAGCCCTTGTGCGGGCGAGGATCCGCCCAAGTCTGCGCCCGGTCCCCCCGGAGAGCGGTGCCTTGACAGGGTCGCGTCCCAACGGAGATCGTTTCGCGGAGGACTCCCCCCTCCAGGGGATCGACGGGGAAGAGCGCCATGAAGCTGATCTTCGGTGGGTTCGTACTGGCGGCGATGGCGGGCGCGCTGTGGGCGCGAAGGCGCTACGTGGTGGTCACGGTCGAGGGGACCAGCATGGCCCCGACGCTGTCCGACGGCGATCGGGTCCTGGTGCGCAGACGCCGCATCGACCAGGTCAGCACAGGCGATGTGGTCGTGCTCGAGCCGCCGCTCACTCCCGCGGAGATCGGACCGCCCGGACAGGACGGCCGGCAGTGGAACATCAAGCGCGCCGTCGCGTTACCCGGAGACCCGGTGCCGCCCGGCATCGACGACAGCGTGACCCTGGTGCCCCCCGGCGCACTGGTCGTCCTGGGTGACAACACCGACAGCGTCGACTCCCGGCAGCGCGGGTTCTTCGATGCCGACCGCCTGCTCGGCGTCGCCCTGCGCCGGTTGGGCGGACCACGGCTGTAAGCCGGTACATCGTGCGTTTCCGACTTCTCGGCCCGATGCGGATCCAGGTCAACGGGTCGCCGGTCAAGGTCACGGCGCCCAAGCAACGGACCGTCCTGGCCATGCTGCTGGCCCGGGCCGGCCACGTCGTCCCGATCAGGTCGTTGGTGTCGGAGGTGTGGGACGAGCGGCCACCCCGCTCCGCTGTGGCGAACCTGCGCACCTACCTCATGCAGCTGCGCAAGCTGCTGCCGGACGAGGAGTGGCTGGTCACCTCGGACGTCGGCTACCTGCTGAGGGTCGGGCCTGAGGAGTTCGACCTCTTCGAGTTCGAGGCGCTGTCCGCGCGCGGCCGCCAGGCGCTGGCCAGGCGGGATCTGGGCGCCGCCGAGGAGGCCTTCACCCGGGCCCTGGCGCTGTGGGACGGGACCGCGGCGGAGGACGTGCCGCTCGGCCCCACCCTGCGCGAGGTGGTCGCCCGCCTCACCGAGCACTATCTGGGCGTGGTGGAGGAGCACGCGGACGTCCAGCTCGCTCTCGGCAAGAACGCGACGGCGGCCACGCGGCTGCGCGAGGTGATCGGGCAGTACCCGCTGCGCGAGCGGCTGCACGCCCAGCTCATGGTGGCCCTGTACCGCAGTGGCGACGTGGTCGGCGCGCTGGACGCGTTCGGGGCCGCCCGCCGGATCCTGGCCGACGAACTGGGCATCGACCCAGGACCTGACCTGCGCCGGCTGCAGCAGGCGATCCTGCGCAGGGACACCGCTCTGCTGACCCCCGACCGTGACGTCCCCGCCGTGCCTGTCGATGACGGGCGTCCGCGTCCGCGTCTGCTTCCGCGGGCTCCCATGGTGTTCGTGGGCCGGTCCGCCGAGCTGGCCGGCCTGCACACCGTCCTGTACGGCGGGCCAGGCCCCTCCGTGGTCGCGCTGCACGGCCCCGGCGGTGCGGGCAAGTCGGCGCTCGCCCTGAAGGCGGCACACGGCGTGGCCGACCGCTATCCCGACGGTCAGCTCTACGTCGATCTCCAGGGGTCCACGCCCGGCCTGCCGCCGTTGCGACCGGCCGAGGTACTCGGCCGGTTCCTGCGCGCGCTGGGCGTGCCGCCCGGCGAGGTCCCTGCGGCACCGGCGGAGGCGGCCACCCACTACCAGTCGTTGCTGGCCGACCGGCGTGTCCTGGTCGTCCTCGACAACGCCGTCGGCGCCGCCCAGGTGGGGCCGTTGCTGCCGGCGGGAGGCGGCTGCGCGGCGCTGGTCACCAGCCGTGCCGCGCTGACCACCGTGGACGCCGTGCCCATCGCCGTCGGCATGCTCGACGAGGCGGATTCGGTGCGCCTGCTGGCGTTGCTGGCCAGCCAGGAGCGGGTGAGCGCCGAGGTGGAGGCGGCCGCGGAGATCGCGCGCTGGTGCGGCTACCATCCGCTGGCGCTGCGCATCGCCGGGGCTCGGCTGGCGGGCAGGCCCGACTGGTCACTCGCCAGGTTCGGCCTGCGGCTGGGCGACCAGCAGCGGAGGCTGGACGAGCTCCAGGCGGCCGACCTGCGGGTGCGCACCTGCTTCGAGGTCGGGTACGGAACGCTGACGAGCACCGCGAAGGCCGCCTTCCGCGCGTTCGGCGTGCTGGAGGTGCCAGAGGTCGGCGTCGAGCTCGCCGCCGAGCTGGCCGACCTCGACCCGACGACGGCGGAGGCCGCGCTCGACGAGCTGACCGAGGCACGGCTGCTCGAGCCGGTCGGCGACGGCCGGTTCCGCATGCACGACCTGTTGCGCCTCTTCGCCGCCGAGCGGGCCGTCACCCATCATGCGCCGGAGGAGCGCGCGCGGGCGGTCGGGCGGGCCCTGGACTGGTACCTGGACCACTGCCGCCGGCTGCAGGCTCTGTTGCAGCCGCACCTGGTGCCCGTCAGCGGGGGCGCCCGCGCGACCGGTGTGGACCTGCGCGATCTCCCGACGGCGGTGCGGTGGCTGGAAACGGAGCTGCCGTGCCTGGTGGCGGCGGCCGTACAGGCGGCGAAAGGGAGACAGGGCGGCTTCGCCATCGAGCTGATGGCCCTGATCAAGGCCATCGCGATGAAGAACGGCTACTGGCGGGAGCTCGAGACCATCGCGCGGCTCGCCATCGAGGTCGCGCGGCGCGACGGCGACCGCACCGTGGAGGCGTCCACGCTGGCGACGCTGGGGCTGGTGGAGTGGAAGTCCGGCCAGGCCGAGGCGGCGCACGACCTCCTGCGCCGGGCGCTCGATCTCTGGCGTGACGTGGGCGATCGCGGGGAGGAAGGGCTGGCGCTGCACAACCTCGGCTGGCTGTGCATGCAGTCGGGAGATCTCGACGCGGCCCTCGACCACATCAGCGCGGGCCTGCTGCTGCTCGAGGCGCACGGGTCGAACCGCGTCGGGCTGGTCGCGCACAACCTGGGAGAAGTCCTGCTCCGGCTGGGCCGGTACACCGACGCGGTGGACCGCTTCGAACGGTGCCTGTCCATTCGGCGGGCCGATCGCGACCTGTACGGCGAGAGCATCACGCTGGCCGCGCTCGGCCGCGCCCACTGCCTGCTCGACCAGCGGGAGAAGGCGCTGGTGGTGCTGGAGGAGGCGCTGGCCCGCTGCGAGGAGACCGGCAACAGGGAGGATCAGTGGGAGGTTCTGCTGAGCAGGTCCGAGATCCGTCTGCGGCAGGGTGATCCGGCCGCCGCCGCGGCCGACCTGGCCCGCGTCCTGGAGCTGACCGCCAAGATCGGCGACGCGTACGGCCACGCCGCCGGCATCCGCCAGCTCGCCAGGGCAAGGGCGGCCCTCGGCGATCCGCGCGCCGCGGCGGACGCCGGCAAGGCCGAGCAGCTCTTCGCCGATCTCGCGACGCGGCGCGATCCGGTGCTGGAAAGGCTGCTCACCACCCGGCTGTAGCGCGGCTGTATGAGGCGCTGTATGCCCCCCGCATAGGTTTCGGCTGACCGCATCGCAACGAAAGGAGCGAATCCATGACTGCTGTTCTTGGCAGGCTCGGCGACCGGATTCTCGACAAGCTGGTGCCCAAGGCGTCCGCGAAGGCGGCCGCCGAGTGGTACGTCCACTGCTACTGCAGGGAGCGCTCCGACTTCCGAAAGATCTGCACCACCGCCGGTGGCGTGACCCGCTGTGGGTCTTGCTACGCGTTCAGAATCTGCGGTGGCTAGGTAGGCACGAGGTCTGGCGGCGGTGCCCGCCGCCAGACCCGGCGCGAGGTGAAGACTGTGCTGTATCTCATGATCGCGTGTCGATTCCTGCTGGCCGCCGTCTTCGCGATCGCGTTCGCGGGGAAGGTCCGTGGCCGCGCGGCGTTCGACGAGTTCGTGTCCTCCATCGTGGTTCTCGAGGTCCTCCCCCGGCGCGTGTCCGTGGCGGCCGCGCACGCGCTGCTGGCCGCCGAGGCCGCGGCGGTCCTGCTGCTGGCGCTGCCGTGGACCGTACCGCTGGGGTTCGTGGCCGCTGTGGGGACGCTCGCCGTCCTGACCGGCGGCATCCTGGCTGCCCTGCGCCGAGGGCGGCAGGCGCCGTGCCGGTGCTTCGGCGCTTCCGTCACACCGCTCGGCCGGGTGCACGTGGTGCGCAACCTCGTCCTCGCCACCCTCGGCGGCGTCGGGCTCGTCGCCTGGATCACCGCCGGCGCGTCCACGCCACATCCGGCCGGTGTCGCCCTCGCACTCGTCGCGGCCGGCGTGGGCGCCCTGCTCGTGGTGCGCCTCGACGACCTGATGGAGCTGTTCACCGTCTGAAGTGAGGTTGCCTGATGCCCTTCCTGGTTGCCGCTGTCGTGTTCGTCGGCCTCCTGTGCCTGTTCAACCTGGTGCTCGGTCTCGGGGTGCTGCGCCGGCTGCGCGAGCACACCGCTGAGCTCGCGCGCCTCAACGAACGCTCGATGTTCATGCCGTACGACCCCGCCGTGCTGGTCGGTCGCGCGCTGCCCGAGGCCGCGGCGGGTGCGCGGCTGGTGGGCTTCTTCGACGTCGGCTGCAGCACGTGTCACGAGCGCGCACCGCAGTTCGCCGAGGCGGCAGGGAAGCAGCCCGCCCTCGCGGTCGTCACCGGCGACGGCGCGAAGGTCGACGACCTCGTCGCCATGGTCGGCGGCGTGTCGCGCGTGATCACGGGCGAGGAGGCCGCGCGTCTCACGCACGACCTCGGCGTGGAGGCGTTCCCCACCTTCCTCTTGGCCGACCAGGAGGGCACGGTCGCCGCCGCGCACACGGAACTGTCCGAACTGCCCGTCGTGGCGACGGCCAGATGACCTCCGACCGCCTGCGACGGGCCGCCACCCTGGGGCTGCTGTGCTGGCGGGCCGGGCCTGTGCTGGCGGTGTCCCAACTGGTGGTCACCGTCGTGGCCGGGCTGCTGCCCACGGGCACCGTGTGGGTGACGAAGCTGCTCATCGACGGGCTGGCGGCGGGTCTCGTGGACCGGGTGCTGGGGCCGGTCGTCGGACTCGTCGCCCTCGGGCTGGCCGCGGGGGTGCTGCCCCACGTCACGGGATATCTGCGGGCGGAGTCTGACCGCAGGCTCGACCTGCTGCTGCAGGACCGCCTCTACACGAGGGTGAACGGGTTCCAGGGGCTGTCCAGGTTCGAGGACCCGGCCTTCCTCGACGAGCTGCGGATGGCCACGCAGGCCACGGGCGGCGCGATGGGCCCGATCACCTCGGGCCTGTTCGACCTCTGCCGCAACGTCATCACCCTGGCCGGGCTCCTCGGCGCGCTGGCCGTACTGAGCCCTCTGATGGCCGGGCTGGTGGCCGTCGCGGCGCTGCCCACCCTCGCCGCCAGGATGTCCCTGGAGAAGCGGCGGACCAGGATGATCGCCGGGCAGTCGACGGCGGCCAGGCGGCAGATCTTCTACTCCTCGCTGATCACCGACGTGGAGGCCGCCAAGGAGGTACGGCTCTTCGGGCTCGGCGACTTCCTCAGGCGCAGGGTCATCGGCGAGCTCGGCACGATGCAGGCGGCCGAGCGGCGGCTGGACCGGCGGGAGGCGCTCACTCAGTCGGCGCTGGCCGGCCTGTCCGCCGTGGTCAGCGGCGCGGGGTTGGTCTGGGCGGTGTACGCCGCCCTGGCAGGGCGGCTGACCCTGGGCGACGTCACGGCCTTCGCCGCCGCCGTGGCGGGCACCCAGGCCGCCCTGATCGCGACCGTGGAGAACGCGGCCAACGCGAGCCACGCGCTGCTCCTGTTCGACCACCACGAGCGGGTGATGTCGCTCTCCGACGACCTCTCACCACCGCGCAGGCCGGCCCTGCTGCCGGCTCTCCGGCGCGGCATCGAACTGCGGGACGTGTGGTTCCGGTACGACGAGAGCCACCCCTGGGTGCTGAGCGGCGTCGACCTGACGATCCCCCACGGCGCGTCGGTCGCGCTCGTGGGGCTCAACGGAGCCGGCAAGAGCACGCTGATCAAACTGCTGTGCCGCTTCTACGATCCGTCCCGCGGGGCGATCCTCTGGGACGGCGTGGACATCCGCGACGTCCCGCCGGCCGAGCTGCGCGCCAGGATGGGCGTGCTCTTCCAGGACTACATGAGCTACGACCTCACCGCGGCGGAGAACATCGGCGTCGGCGAACTCGAGGCGATGTCCGACCGGGCCAGGATCCAGGCCGCCGCCGAGATGTCCGGAGCCGACCAGATCGTGCGGGCGCTGCCCCAGGGGTACGACACGATGCTGAGCCGGATCTTCTTCGGACCGGAGGACGACGCCGGAGTGGTGCTCTCCGGCGGTCAGTGGCAGCGGCTGGCCCTGGCCCGCGCGCTGGTGCGCGAGCGACGCGACCTGCTCATCCTCGACGAACCCAGCTCGGGGCTCGACGCGGAGGCCGAGTACGAGGTGCACCGGCGGCTGCGCGAGCACCGGTCGGGACGCACCAGCCTGCTCGTCTCGCACCGGCTCGGCGCGGTCAGGGACGCCGACCTCATCGTGGTGCTCGGCGAGGGGAGGATCGTCGAGCAGGGCACCCACGACGACCTCATCGCCGCGCGCGGCGGCTACGCCCATCTGTTCGAAACCCAGGCCAGCGGCTACCGCGTCGAGGCCTAGCAGTCCCCGCGTCCCTCCGGGGAGCGGGTCGTCATGCCCTGCCGTTGGCCGCGCACCAGTCGGCCCACGTGGTGGCGCCCTTGCCCAGCTGCTTGTTGTAGAAGGAGGTCCAGGAGTTCTCGCTCGGGCCCGGCTCGGTGGGAGCGGCCTTGTAGAGCGGGTGGGCGGCGTCGACCTCCGCGCGCAGCCACGGCTCGATGTCGAGGTAGGACGGCAGCGACCAGCTGCGGGCGTGGTAGGTGAGCTGCCCGCGGACGCCGGTCTCCGGCAGGCACATGAACGGCGCCCACGGGCTCGTCCTGGACCAGCTGATCTTGGTCTTCATCGCGCCCCTGGGGACGGTGCCCGCGACCGTGCGGGCCGCGACCTCGCGGTCGTCGACGTAGAAGTCGAACATCTCCTGGGCCGCGTAGACGCCGTTCACCAGGCCGAACGACTCGCCCAGCGTGAGCCCGAAGTTGGTGCGAACCGGGATGTCGCTGGTCCACACGGTCTCGTCGTGCATCTGCCGCAGGGGCGGGCCCGCGTAGGAGGGGGTGACGTTGAACGGGCCGAAGTTCACCGTGTCGTTGTTGATGGGCACGACGGGATAGGTCCGGAGGTCGATCGGGTTCGTCCACTCCCGCACGATCTTCGTGGGGTCGGCGGGGTCGGTGTAGAAGACGATCTCGCGGGAGAGCTGGTAGAGCTGCGTGGTGCCGGGTACCCGGTACAGCCGCCGGATGTTGTAGCCCTCGATGTTGAACAGCTTCTGGCCATGGCGCAGCTGCGGGTCGTGAGCGTTGCCCTCGATGTTGGCGTAGACGGCTCCCGAGATCCTGAAGACCATGTCCCGCCCGTCAGGACGCCCGTTGGTCTGCAACGACAGCAGCCCGCTCTTGTCCGTCACCGTGCGGTAGACCGGTCCAGGGGCTGTCGGATCATCCAGCTCCTCGCCCGCCGCCGCACCGGGAACGGCGACGCAGACCAACAGGGCGGTGAGGGCTGCGGACAAGGTGAAAGCACGACGCTTGAACAAGGGTGCTCCTGCGATAGATACAGAGGGGCGACAGGGACAAATGTGATCATTTCAGCTCACGGGACCCACCCTCAACCAAACCTGGCGTCAACGACACAGTCATCCGAGCCCTTTGCTTTCGTGATCACTCTGCGCTTCCCGGTGACAAGGAACCTTGCGACAATTCCGCGACAGAACGCGCGGAGACGGGAGGCCGGGGTGTCGAACAGGGTGCTGACCCACGTGTTTCACGTGGACGTCGCCCCGGAGAAGGTGTTCGAGCACCTCACCGCTCCGGAGAGTTACATCGGCCTGTCTCCTCTCGTGGTCGCCGTCAGAGAGGTGGACCGCTCGGAGCCCGGTGTGATCCGGTACACGGCCGTCGAGCGCTTCCGATTCCTCCGGATCTTCACGCACGACAACCCGATCACCGTGGCCCTCCACACCGACGGTCTGTCCGTCCACGGCGAGGTGCGAAGCCCCGGACGCATCCGCATGGCCTACCGCTTCGACCTCGAGCATGACGGCACCGGCACACGGGTGAGCGACAGGCTCGACCTGACGGCACCGTGGCTCCTGGCCGGGTTCGCCGCAGGCCAGGCGCGCAAGGTCCAGCTCGCCCGCGCCCGTATCCTGGCCGAACGGCTGTCTCACCTGGCCGGTGCCTGAAGAACGTCCGCGCGAAGATCTCGATGGCCGCCGGTGCGGTGCCGGACGGTGAACAGCCGGTCGTCCTCCGTCGTCCCGGTTCGCTCTGTGCCGGGATCACGTCGGTGAGCGAGGTCACTGGCGTAGATGGTCGATCGCCGGGTCCGCGAGCTGTGGATGGACAGAAGGAAACGAGCCGTCGCCGAACAGGACCCGCGCCGCCAGGGCCCGACCGGCACGGCCGCGCAGCATGGTCACCGCCGCCTCTGCCAAGGCGGGTGATCGGATGCCGGCGAACACGCGGCGCAGCACCAGCCGGCCTCGGAACCGGCTCCGCAACGCGTTCCCGTCGTACCGGCTCAACATGCGCGGGTCGCCGGTCCGCAGGTAGCCGGCGGCGACCGCCGCGGCCCATTCCGACATGCGGAAGCAGGGGTCCAGCCCACCGGCCGTCAGCGGCGACACCGCGCCCGCCGCGTCTCCGACGAGCAGCCCTGCGGGGCAGGCCAACCGTCGCAGCACACCGCCGACCGGGATAGGACCGCCTCGACGTTCGACCGGACCTGCCGGCGCCGCGCGGCCTGGCGCGTCCGCGGCGAAAGCGTCCAGCAGGTGACGGATGCCGGCGCGCATCGCGTCCGGGTAGCCCGCGACGCCGACATGCGCATGCCGGCCGTCGTCGATGACCCACCCGAGGTACCCAGGAGCGACCCGGGGGTCCAGCACGCAGTGGAACGCCGGGGTGGTCGTGCCCGACGCGATGGGATGGACGAGCTCGGCACCGACGAGGAAGCGCCGGTTGACATCGAGACCGAGATCGCGGGCCACCCTGGAGCGGGCGCCGTCCGCGCCGACGATGAACCGGGCCTTCACCGGTTCCGCACCCGCGAACCGTACACAGCCCATCGACGCGTCGACGTACCGTACGCCCAGGAGGACCTGCGCCCCGGCCGACTCCGCCGCGTGGCGTGCGTGCTCGTACACGGCCGCCATGTCGGCCACGCGGTACTCGTCCCTGTCGCTGGTGAGCCGGATCGGCGCCCGCCGCGACGGCGGATACAGCAGCACGTCCCGCACACCAGGCCCGAGCAGATGGTCGGGCAGGTCGAAGTCGTCCAAGGTGCGACGCACGAAGATCCCGGTGGTGCGGATGCCCGCCGACAGCGACCTGCGGCGGTCGACCACCATCACTTTCAGGTGCCGTCGCGCGAGCAGGTGGGCTGTGCGCAGACCGGCCAGTCCCGCCCCCACGACCAGTACATCCACTGTCTGCATATCCTGCGACGATAGGAGCGAGGACGCACCCTTGCGACCGTTTGCACGCGACCCGCACAGGACCTCCCCACCGTCGCCACAACGGGACGGTGGACTGCTCCGCTGCCGAGAGGTCGCCTCTGTGATCCCCGATCAGAAATCGTCATCAGGCGCATCTCCTTACTGGGGAGCCCTTCCGCGTCCCTGAGATCTCGATCGAGGAGTGAGCATGGCCGAGTCACGAGAGCACACCTTCGCCGGTGTCCGAGGGGTCAACACCGTCCGTGAATGGCCCCACGACCGGCCGCGCTACGTGGTCATCCTGATCCACGGCTACGGCGAGCACATCGGCCGCCACGAGCACGTGGCCGACCGCCTCGTCCGGCACGGCGCCGCCGTCTACGGCATGGACCACGTCGGCCACGGCAAGTCGGAGGGCGATCGGGCGCTGATCGAGGACTTCGAGGACGTGGTCACCGACGTGCGCACGGTCGAGGAACGCGCCCGGAGGGACCATCCCGGCGTGCCCCTGGTGGTGATCGGCCACTCGATGGGCGGCATGATCGCCGCCCGCTACGCCCAGCTTCACGGGACCGGCCTGGCCGCGCTCGTGCTGTCCGCGCCCGTGATCGGCGAGTGGGAGGTCGTGTCCACGTTGCTCGCCCTCGACGAGATCCCCGGCATCCCCCTCGACCCGGCCATGCTGTCCCGCGATCCGTCCGTGGGAGCGGCGGCCGCCGCCGAGCCGCTGGTGTGGCACGGGCCGTTCAAGCGACCCACGCTGGAGGCGTTCACCGCGGCGCTGACCACGCTCGCCGAGGGCGGCACGTTCGGGGCGCTGCCGACGTTGTGGGTGCACGGCGAAGACGACCCGCTCGTGCCGCTCGGGCCCAGCAGGGGCGGGATCGACACCGTGCGGGGGACCGACCTGTCCGAGCGGATCTACCCGGGCGGCAGGCACGAGGGGTTCAACGAGACCAACAAGGACGAGGTCCTGGACGACGTCACATCGTTCATCGACCGCGCCCTGACCGCCCGGGCTCGAGGCGTCAGCGAGTGGTGATCTCGAGATAGGGGACGGTCTTGGAGGAGAGGCCGCCGACAGCCACGCCTACTCCAGCACTCTCGGCCAACCCGACGCTGGCCGGTCCGCCCAGCTTCGGCTTGAGGTAGCCGGTGAGATTCAGCTTCACCCAACTGCCGGACTCATCCACCGGCGGGAACTCGCCGAGTTTGTTGCTCAGAGGCGGGCGGGTGTCGAAGGTGACCCCGGAGGTCCAGTCGTTCCCCATGGCGTACGCGACAGCCCTTCCCTGGACGTCACCGCTGTCGTCGACGTGCATGTGGGCGTGCAGCACGATTTTGGCGATCCGGGCAGGCTCGACCTTGACGGCGCCGAGGTCGAAGCGGAAGTACGTCTCGCGGTAGTAGCCCGGGTTACCGGTCTTGACCTTGCATTTCATGCAGGCGGCGTACGCGTCGCCGGAGTAGCCGCCTGCCCGGACCATGTTGGTCATGGTGGCGGGCACGCGCAGCCTCCGGGGACCCGCCTTCGGCGAGGCGGAAGGGGTGGGCGTCGCCGAGGCCGCGATGCTGAGAGGGAGGGCGGCGACCCTCGACGCGCCGTTCATGGTCACCTTGACGGTGATGCGGACCCGGCCGGCGGCGAGCACGGTGACCTGGCCGTCGGGGCTGACGGTGGCCACGCGGGGATCGGCGCTGTGAAAGTCGAAGGTGGCTTTCGACAGACTGGCCGCGCGCCCGTTGGACAGACGGCCGGTCACCTTCAGTTGGAGAGTCTGACCAGGAGTCTGGGCTTTCGCGTCCGTTGTCACGAACACCTTGGTGAGGGTGGGCTTCTTGGACCTCGCCGAGGGTTCAGCCGAACTCGGCGAAGGGGTGACAGGCTCGCGCCCGGTGGCCACAGGCTGCGGGGAAGAAGTGGTGGCGAGCACCGCCTTCGCGGCCGGTCCGCCGGTCAGGTTGACCGCGGCCACGGTGGCGACCACCGCGGTGAGCGCCGCGGCCGTCGCGAGAATCCATCGGCGGGACCTGCGGCGTGCGCTCGTGGGCGCCGTTACGGCAGGCCCAGCGCGAAGGGGAGGGGCCGCTACCGGTGCGGGGGGTGTGACGGCGGCGGGAAGTGGCGCCGGAATGGCGGTCGCCGGCTCGGTCACCGGGAGCCCGAGCGCCCGCTGCACCTTCTGCAGCTCCTCGACGAAGGCCCAGGCGGTCTGCGGCCGCGCGTCAGGCTCCTTGGACATCGCCCGCTCGACGAGGGCGCGCAGCGGAGCGGGGACGCCGGGCTCCGGGCAGCGGAGGCAGCGGCTGCCTGAGCACCCTGAGCAGCAGCGGGGCGACCCCGACATCGGCGGCGTCATAGTAGGCGGGACGTCCGGCCAGCAACTGGTAGAGAGTCGACCCGAGCGCGTAGACGTCGGAGACGACGTTCTGGGGTAAGCCGTTGAGCACCTCAGGAGCGGCGTGGTGCGGAGTGAAGATGAGCGTGTTGGACGACAGCTGCCCGACGTCCAGCATGCGTGCCACACCGAAGTCGGCCAGCGCCGGCTCGCCGTACTTGGACACGAGGATGTTCTGCGGCTTGATGTCGCCGTGGAAGACACCGGCATCGTGCACGGCCGCCAGGGCGGCGGCGACCTTCACGCCGATCCGCAGCACCTCGTTCGCTGGGAGCGCTCCCGCCGCGCGCAGCTGAGTGTGGAGACTCCCACCTTCGTGAAAGTCCATGACGATGTACGGCCGGCCGTTGGGGGTCGTGCCGGTGTCCAGCGCGGCCACGATGTTGGGGTGGTCGCTCAGCCGACCCATGACCTCCAGTTCCCGCCGGAAGTTGCGCAGCGCCCGCTCGTCCAGGTCCGCCACCGAAAGAATCTTCACGGCGACCACGCGACCGACCCGCTCGTGCAGGGCGCGGTAAACCACGGCGAAACCACCCTGGCCCACAGGTTCGATGAGCCGGTAACCGGGAATGTGGTCCCGAAGATCCCCCAGTGTCACCCGACAGATACTGGCATATCGGGAAATCTTTGTCAGGGATCCAGGGGCTCTAGGCAAGCCCGGCGATCGGCCGCAGACCATGACAGCGAGAATGGGCGCCGTATTCGCGCGGACGGAAGATCGTGGAAGTCAATCAAGAGCGAGCGTTACATCCGCGACCGCCTCCGCCTCCCGCGCGCCGCAAGCGGACGACCGGCTCATGCACCGCGACCAAGAATGACCGCCGCCTGACCGTCCGCGAGCCATTCCACATCCAATGACGCGCCGCTTTCCATCTCGACGATCGCCATCGCGCTCGCTTGGGAGAGCGGGGGCCATCGCGCTCGCTTGGGAGAGCGGGGGCCATCGCGCTCGCTTGGGAGTGCGGGGCGTAGAGCTCCGAGTCCTGCTGCGGTGTGCGGGGCGGCTCGGCACACCGCGGCAGGGTCCATTGCCGGCACCTGGCCCCTGCCGCGAGACGGCCAGCCCTCGTCACGCAGCAGCCGGACCGCCTGATGCACGTTCCATCAGCCCGTCAGGAAAGACGGCGCTTCGCCAACCCACTCCTCGCTCCGCCTCACTCCTGTGGCGAGCTCGATGGCCGTCAGAGCGGCAGCCTGCCAGCTTTCCCCCTTCTTCCAATCGAAATCGGGAAAGGACCGCCTGCACCTGCGGCCACCGCTGCCAATCTGGCAGCCCCGGAAGAGCGCCCGCAGTTCCGCGACCGACAGCGTGCGACGAGCTGGCGGCCCACCCGTGCATCGGCGATGCTGTGACGCGTGGAGTACGTGTCCAGAGTGCCGCGACCGCCGCTGGATGGGTTGATCGACGACCTCTACTACCTGGAGGGCGCGCCGCCGTACCCCCGGCTGACGCTGCCGCCGATGCCGTCGGCGGTGCTCATCCTCAACCTCGGGGCTCCGCTCCGCATCCGCGCCGGCACCGACATCGAGGCGGCCGAGTACACCGACGGCTGCGTGGTCACCACGCCCACCCGCGCCTTCGAGTTCGGCTACCCACCGGGGACCCGGTCGGTCGGCGTGCACTTCAAGCCGTGGGGGCTGGCGCCGTTCCTGCCGATGCCCGCGGCCGAGCTGTGCGACCAGCCGGTGACGGTGGAGCAGATCTGGGGCCGCCCCACCACCGCTGAGCTGCAAGACCGGCTGGCCACGGCGGCAGGACCGCACGAGATGCTGACGCTGCTCGAGGAGGAGCTGATGCGACGGCTCCGCGAGACCGCCGGCTTGGGGCTGGTCCGCCACACGAGCAGCGTCATCGCGGCGGCCACCGGAGCGGTGGCGATCGGCGACCTGAGCGCGGCGGCCGGCGTCAGCAGCACCCATCTGGCACAGCGGTTCAAGGAGCTCATCGGCGTCACGCCGAAGCGGCTCGCCCGCACCTACCGCTTCGCCGCCACCGTGCTCGCGATCGACCCCGCCGGACCGGTCGACTGGGCCGACCTCGCCGGTCGCGCCAGCTACTTCGACCAGGCCCACTTCGGCCACGAGTTCCGGACGTTCACAGGGCTTACACCGACCCGGTACCTCGACCGCCGGCGGCGGTTCCTGCGCGAACATCCCAGCCATGCGCTCGACGTCGGGCCGCTGCCAGCCGATTGATTTCTTACAAGAGCCGGCAACGCCCGAGACGCCAGTATGGGCACATCCCGAGCAGAGGAGAGAGCCCATGGGCAAGGTGGTCATGTACAGCACGGTGTCGGTGGACGGCTTCATCGCGGACGAGAACGATCAGGTCGGACCGCTGTTCGACTGGTTGTCCAGCGGTGACATCCCGTTGGACGAGACGGGGGAGGTGAAGGTGTCGCAGGCGTCCTACGACTACACCCGGCCGTACTGGGACCAGATCGGGGTGACAGTCGTCGGCCGCCACCTCTTCGACATGACGGACGGCTGGGGCGGCAAGCCACCGGGCGGGATCGACCACGTGGTCGTCGTGTCGCACCGGCCGATGCCCGAAAGCTGGGACCCCGAGACGCCGTTCCACTTCGTCGACGGCGTCGAGGCCGCCATGGCGAAGGCGCAGAAGCTCGCGGGCGACCGAACGGTCGAGATCGCCGCCGGCGACGTCGGCGGCCAGGTGCTGGCCGCAGGGCTCGTCGACGAGGTCGCCATGGACGTCACGCCCGTGGTGTTCGGGTCCGGCAAGCGCTACTTCGGGTCGGTCGCCGCACAACACCTGTTGGAGGATCCGCACGTGGTGATCCAGGGCAACCGAGTGCTCCACCTGCGCTACCGGGTCCGCCGATGACCGACCTGAGCCGGGTACGAGAAGAAGCTCGCACTGCCGGCGGGCTGACGATCGCGACCAACCTTGCGCGTTCGGCACCGATCGCGGTCCCGATCACGCCGATCCACTGAGGGCCACAAGTTCCGGAAGCCAGCCATTCATGCCCTGGCACGATGATCGTTGATGCCCCGCCGGGAGACGTTGCTGTCACTGGAGACCATAGTCCAATGGACCGGTCCGCCGGTCCGGGCTCCGGGCGGCCCGGAAACCATCGGCACGAAGGCATTTCGGACTGCCGCCTCAAGCAGAGCGGGCAAGGCCAGGAGCCTCCCGCCGACCTTCATCGAACTGTGAGACCAGACGAAGCCGGGAGCGCGTCGGTTGAGCATGACCGGAGCCGTGTGTTGCAAATCTCGAGGTTGCCCGACAAACGCCAAGGCCCGCCCCCATGAATCCGCCGAACCCCTGGTAGCGGGCCTTTCGCATGAGAGGACACGAGCCTCTGACCTTCTAGATCCGCAGGAAAGGGCAGGCGCCTCGTCAGCGGCCTCCACCCCTGCTGAAGCAGTGGGTACGGATTGATGCCACGTGATCGCGCGAGGCGGCATTACTGTACGGCGCTGCGAGTTTGGAGCCTGGGGCCTTAAGAGCACACCGACGCAGATCCCCCGCCCGGGGCGGCATCTGCGCCCAGAGCACTTCATCACAAGTGAGAACTGGACCGTCCCACCACCGGTCACGCCGCCACAGGCCCGCAAAGCTCCACGGCGACAGGGAGAACGGCTGCCCGCACCTGCACACCTTCGTGCGAGCGCCAATCTCGAGATAGTTCCTCAGAGATCAGGTGTCCACCAAACCGGGGCAAGACTACCGACCGGGTGCACCCTCTTCGACACTGCCCATGGGGGCTATCACGAAAGGCAGCTTGATCAAAGACTGTGTTTGCGTTGATCTGGATGATACCTCTGTGTCTGGAACATCCGTTCGAGTGGCCATGGCGACATGGCCACTCTGCTGTGTGCAGAGGAGTGTTACGTGACACTGCTGGTGCGAAACGGGGAGACAGCACCGCACTTACCCGGTCCCAGGCATCGGAGCAGACGCCTGGCGAGGGCCGCCGCCGCTGCCGTGGCTGCGACGATGGCCCTGAGCTTGGCCTCAGCTCCGTCCTGGGCGGAGCAGCACACCGAGCCGGCACCTGCGCCGAGTTCGGCGCCTTCGAAGCCGCAGGGCGGCAGTCCCGTGGTGGACGAGAAGGTGGTGGCGGCCAAGGCGAAAGCCGTCAAGACCGGCAAACGGGTCGCCTTACCCTCGCACTACACCGAGACCATGAAGGTGTGGGCCAACACCGACGGCAAGACGCTGCACGCTGAGCTGAGCACCGAACCGGTGCAGCTCAAAGTGTCCAGCAAGGACGGCAAGAAGTCCTGGCAGCCGGTCGACACCTCGATCGTGACCAAGTCCGACGGCGCGCTGGCGGCCAAGCTGGTCAAGACTCCGCTGACCTTCGGCGGCGAGGGTGACAAGACCCTGGTTACCGCCAAGGACAAGGACGGAACCGTCGCCATCGGCTGGAACAACAAGCTGCCCAAGCCGACCGTGGACGGAAACAAGATCACTTATCGGGATGTGGTGGCAGAGGGCGCCGACCTGGTGCTCACCGCCCTCCCGAACGGGTTCGCTCAGGACGTCGTGCTGCGTACGCGTCCGAAGAGCCCGATAAAGATTTCCCTGTCCGTCACCCTGCCCGAGGGCAAGACGTACGGCACCCGTGACGGCAAGCCCCAGCTCATGTCGGCGCAGGGCGCGGCGGAGAGCAGGCCACTGGCGGCGCAGGCGGTTGACGCCAAGGCCATCGAGTCGCCAGAACAGGGCAAGATCGGCAAGGTGGACACCTCGGTGACCACCGACGCCTCCGGCAACACCTCGCTGGTGCTGACCCCCGACGCTGCCTTCCTGGCCGATCCGTCGGTGGCCTACCCGGTGATCGTGCCGATGAGCGGGGAGTGGATCGGCGCGGGAGACTCCTCCGACACCTTCGTCTCCAGCGTGCAGTACCCCAACTCGGCGACCCTCTCCACCTGGCTTCGGGCGGGAAAGTCGGCCGATGGGGAGTTGTGGCGCACCTACCTGCGTTACGTGATCAATGGCACCCACCTGGACTTCGCCACCATCCACGACGCCGACCTGCGGTTGTGGAACTACCACGCCAACGGGTGCGGCACCAGTGTAGGCGTGGGCATCGTCGCGCGCCGGCTCACCTCGGCCTATCACTACTCCACCTTGACCTGGGCCAACCAGCCCTCCAGCACCGGCACCAACGCGGTGGTCAACACCGGCGGCTACAGCGCCACGCTGGCAGGCTGCTCGGGTAGCGGCGAGCTGTACTACTCGATCCAGGACATCGTGCAGCAGTGGGCCGACGGGACGTCGGACTATGGGCTGATGATCCGCGCCGCCACCGAGGGCGCCGCCGGAGCCAACTGGCGCCAATACCGCTCCGACCAGTACACCGGCGCGGACGGACGCGGCCCGGTGCTGTTCATCGACTACACGCCCGCGGACCGCGTCAGGGTGGTGTTCAACTCCAGCGGGGATCTGACGTCCTTCCCCACCTACGGCGAGGCTCTGGCGATGGAGGAGGTCCTGCTCGCCACCCCCGACACCAGCGTCCTCAGCACCGAACAGATCAGGGCGATCGAGACCCAGCGTTACGCGGAGACCGACAGCACCATCCCCGAGCTGCAGCCGCTGGAGGGGGAGAGTGACGAGTCTCCCACCAATCCTGACGTCGGTGACTCGGCTCCGCCGTCCGTCATCGAAACGACGCCGGCTGATGGCGCGAGCGACGTACCGACCGACACCGGCGTCACCGTCACCTTCAGTGAGGACGTACGCGGCGCCGACCTCGTCCTGAAGGACGCCGACGGCGGCGTCGTGGCCACCACGACGGGCGAAACCGGTGAGTACGGCAACGCCACCGTCACCTTCACACCCGGTCAGCCGCTGAAGTCCGGCACCGTTTACACCGCGACCGTCAGCGGCGCGACGGACCTGTGGGACAACGTCATGTCTCCGCATTCCTGGTTCTTCACCACGACGGGACCTGACACGACCGCGCCGACGGTGAGCGGGACCGACCCGGCCAAGGACGCCACCGACGTACCGGTCGCCACACCAGTGCGGGCCACCTTCAGCGAGCCGGTGTCCGAAGCGGAGATCATCCTCAAGGACGCGCAGGGCACCGCCATCACCGGCACCGCGGCGATGGACAGCACCAACAAGATCCTGACCTTCACCCCACAACAACCCCTGGCCCACAGCGCCACCTACACCGCCGAAGCGAGCAAAGCCAAAGACACCGCGGGCAACATCATGGCCACCCCGCATGTCTGGTCCTTCACCACGGCGGCGCCTGACACGACCGCGCCGACGGTGAGCGGGACCGACCCGGCCAAGGACGCCACCGACGTACCGGTCGCCACACCAGTGCGGGCCACCTTCAGCGAGCCGGTGTCCGAAGCGGAGATCATCCTCAAGGACGCGCAGGGCACCGCCATCACCGGCACCGCGGCGATGGACAGCACCAACAAGATCCTGACCTTCACCCCACAACAACCCCTGGCCCACAGCGCCACCTACACCGCCGAAGCGAGCAAAGCCAAAGACACCGCGGGCAACATCATGGCCACCCCGCATGTCTGGTCCTTCACGACGGTACAGGCGCCATCGGCTCCGAAGACGATCGCGTTGCCGGTGCAGACCGACACCTGGCTCGATGACCAAGGGACGGTCGGCCCTAATGGCCCCACTGTGTGGGCGGGTGCGTACGGCAGTAGCGCTCCGAGGGCCATCGAGCGGACCTACCTGAAGTTCGACACCTCGGCGCTGGCGGGTAAGGCGATCACCGAGGCCAAGCTGGAGCTGTGGAATTCGGCTTCCTTCGGTTGTGGCGCCGCCGACTCGGGTCTCAAAGCGCAGCAGGTCACCGGGGCGTGGAGTGCCGAAACCCTGAGTTGGCGCAATCAGCCGCAGACCACCACCAACGGCGAGGCGCTCGCCAAGGACCCCGGCGGATGCATCGGCGATTCGCCGCCGAGCGATGTCGCGTGGACCTGGCCGGTAACCGACATCGTGCGGCGCTGGGCATCGGGCCAGGACAACCACGGCCTGCTGGTGCGCGGGGTTGACGAATCCAGCAGCGCCCCCCAGTACGACCGCGGCTTCCACGCGTCGGAAACCGAGGAGGCCGAGGCCCATCCGCCGACGTTGAAGGTGACCTACACCGACAACGCCGGTCCCAGCCCGACTCCCACGACACCTCCCCCCGGTTCGGACACGACACCGCCGACGATCCTCGCGGTGGAACCGGCCGACGGAGCCGAAAACGTGCCGGCCGACGCCACGGTGAAGGTCACCTTCAGCGAGCCGGTGACCAACGTGAACTTCGTCCTGACCGACATCGACGACGAGGAGGTTCCCGGCAGCGTCACGATGAGCGCCCGTAACACGGTGTTGACGTTCACGCCGGACGAACCGCTGGACTTCTACTACCGGGCTGAGATCACCGCGGCCTCGGACACCGCGGGCAACGCCATCGAGGAGCCCTACGGGTGGACTTTCCTGGCCGGCTCGGCGGAACCACGGCAACTACGCGCTACGGCCAAGGCCCCGTTGTCCATCGACAGGTTGTGGACCCGCTCCTCGAAGGCTGAGGAGGCCGTCGTACCGACCACGGCTCCGGAGCTCATGGTCAAGGTGTCCGGCCGGTTGACGCGACACTCCACCGTGGAAGTCGAGGTCGAGCACGACCCCGGCGCCCGGTCGCAGGGCAAGGGCAGAATCTGGTCCGGAAGCGCAGAGATCGCCGCTGGATCTGTGGGAATCGCTCGGGTGCCCGGCGGGAAGCTGAAGGACGGGTGGCAGGTGCGATGGCGTGCCCGCGCCACATCGGCCGCCGCGGTGTCCTCGTGGACGGAATGGCAGTCGGTCAAGATCGATCTCGGTGACTCCGGCCAGGCAAGCACTCCGAAGAAGGCGGAGGCCACCGCCGTACAGAACGCCGATTTCGACTATGAGCACATGAGCCTTGAAATGTGCTCGGAGGGCCGCCGGAACGCGCCGCAGCCGAATGCCAGCTTCGGCTGGCAGAAGTCCTCCCGCTACAACGCCTGCTGGAGCAAGCTCATCGGCGTCGGCGACTACATCAAGAAGGGAGAGTACGTCCGGCCGCAGGTGGAGGACGGCTATCTCGTGGAGGCCACGACCGTCTACCACACCTACCTGGGGACCGCCGACGGCGCGGGGGTGATCGGCGGAACGGGCCTGACTCCGCAGACGATCTCGATGTGGACCCGGCTGGGCAACATCGTGGCGTACCTCGACGGCAAGGAGATCCCGGCCGACAAACTCGACGAGTACCGGATCGGCCTGGTGATCAGCTCGAAGGGCGAAAGCGGCTCCACGTGTAACCTCACTCCCGCCGTCCTCAGCCAGATGAAAGCCAAGGGCTGGCAGGAGTACGCGGACGGCATCTACACGTTCCGGGACAGCATCGCCAAGTTCAAGGCCAGCGGTGACACCTTCTTCCGCTTCTACTCCGACCCCGACAGCGACCGTGTCAGCACCTGCACGCTTCGTCCCCGGCTGTACAACACCCTGGACGAGTGGGACTCGGACGGCGAGGTCGACGAAACCTGGGACAAGCAGGCGATCCCGCTGTGGAACACCGGCTGCTTCGACGACAAGGGCTTGGACGTGGGCAAGGTCATCGGAACCACACGCGTCTGCGGTGGCCCCAGCCACGCGTACGCCCCGACCACCCGTTGTGACGAACTCACCCTCGGACAAGAGGACGAGGACCCCCCGAGCACGGTGAGAGCGGCGGCGAACAACACCTATGGCGTGCACACCGGCGCCTGCATCTTCACCGTCACCCCCGTCTTCACGATGTCGAAGAGCGCGGCGACAGCGGCCGGGAAACCCATGGACGCGGTCATCGACCATATCGCCGACGCCCTGAAGACACCGGACAACAAGAACACCTGGCCCTACAAACTGGTGAACAACGTGCGCCAGGTCAAGACCATCCCGGGCAACGCCGACGTCCCGGGATCGAATCCACTGACCCGCCTCCTGGGCAAGAAGAACGCGGATGAGAATCGGAAGAAGTTCAACTGGGAAAGGCAGGTGAACGGCCATCTGACGAAGGGCGAATGCGACCTGTACTACTGGGAGCTGAACCCGAGCCTGAAGTGGGTACAGCACTACACCCAGGCCGGTCTGCAGTGCGATGAGTTCCCCTTCGCCAGCACGTACCAAGGAAAAGTGGGGAACGACTACTCCGTCAGACCCATCAATGGCCTGCAGAACAGGAACCATGGATGGACCTGGCTCAGAACCTTCTATTCGAGAAATAGACTCGCCGACAAGGACCCCTTCTTGGTGAGAACCAGAAGCTGAACCGGACCTCGGCCCTCTGTCACTCGGCAGAGGGCCGAGGCGGTTCGCCGCCCGTTCTGATACGGAATAATCGTCCCCGTCCATGACATGCCGATCCGAGGGAGCGTCATGACCGAGCCTCTACCGGCGGGATGGTCCGGAATCGATGGGCATGGATGGGCTGACCTCGCGGCGATCCGCGCCAGGCTGGAAGCGGGCGCCGACCCCGACTCGGGCGTCTACGCCTTCGGCGGTTACGAGGGAAGGCCCCTGCACTTCGCGGCCGAATGGGGGACTCCTGAGACGGTGGCCGAGCTGGCCCGTCGCGTCGACGACGTCGATGCCGAGTTCGACGACCGGACCGCCCTGTGGACGGCGGTGTTCGCCCATCGCCTGGACAACGCCCGCACCCTGGTCGCCGCCGGTGCGGACCCCTGGCGGCCCATGATGGCCGGATGGTCTCCTGGACGGCTCGCCCTCGCCGGTCCGACCCCGGACCTGTTCCCGGTTCCCGCCGGGCACCCCGGCCTGACCCCCGACGAGGCCGCGACGGCCGCGGAGGCGCACCGGCTGATCGCCGCGCTGGCCGACATCGACGACTACATGGGTGTGGCCTGCGTGGCGGATCTCACCACGACTGAGGCTGCGCGGCGTCTGGAAGCCCGACCGGTGGACGACACCACTATGGAGCCGGTCCTGGAAGATCCTTGGGCCGATCCCGACGCCCATCTGGGAATCGTCGGAATCACCGACGTCCCCGGTGGATGCGTCGTCACCCAACCCTGGGGGTACGTCCCCTCCACTCCCGAAGTGACCTTGCCGTTGTCCGAGGGAACGGTTTGCTACAGCCTGTTCGCCAACCCCAAGAGCGGCGACCAAGGACTTGTCAGCCGCGATGGAGCGATCGAGGACTCCGACACACTTCCCGGCGGCGGCGACGCGGGCGGACACCTGACGGCCGACGAGATTCTGGCCGAATACCTCTACCAGGGCGAGGCCGTGGCATATGTGTGCGCCAAGGCAGGGCTGCGACTGCCCGACGCCCGGGCCATCATCGGCCCGCCGGATCTGTGGGTGCGCCTGCCGGAGCGAGACCGCTGAAGCCGGATGGTCAGGCCCCGGGCCCACGGGCGAACCGGGCTGGTGGCGACCCAGGTGATCACGGGCCGAACGCCCACGACACCATCACCGGGAACTCCTCCTGCCAGAACGCACCGCCGTGCGACCCGACCCGCTCCGTCATGACAACGTCCGCGCCCGCATCGCGCGCGCGACCGCCCACCGGGCCGCGTTCTCCAGAAAGAACGGCTCCAGCGTCCCAGCGACGAGGTACACGCACGGAACCGTACGAGGCATCACGTGAGGTGGCCGGAACCCCGCGCCCGGTGAGGCGCAGAAGACCGCATCGTAGATGTCAGGATGCCCAAGCGCCATCGCGAGCGCCAGTTCTCCACCCGCCGAGACGCCGAACACCGCGGTGCGTTCGGCGGGGAGCATGACAATAGAGGGGTTCCCAAACAGGCACCAGCCTGGAGCGCCTTCACCATTCTTCGAGCTCGGCCGCATCCGGGTACAGCTGGCTGACCCTCCACGCAGCGTCCGGCCTCGTCGTCCACACATCCCACGAACTGCTGTCGAAGGCGCGAAGGCGAACATCCGACACCGACGAACTAACCCCGCGTCCTATCGCTTCTCCGTCTATAAGCTGAACACGAGCGTCGAATCGGCGGAGGACCTCAGCGGAACTCAGCCACGCATCCGCAGAAACCTCGACCGAGGGATTCGACCAGTCAATGATCATCCGCCACTCATATCCCGCAACAAGAGGGCCCAGAGTGGCGAGCAGCTCCCCGAGCCCCGGGTAATGGCCGTCACGCCATGCTGCGAACGAGAGCATCCGCGTCTCTGTCATCAGACCCCGTAGCTGTAGTTCGCTGCTGTACAAGATCGAAAAGGCCTCTTCCCGATCAAGGAAGAGGCCTTTTACATGCGAGCCGACGAGGGGAATCGAACCCCTGACCTTCTGTTTACAAGGTCCAAAAACGGCCTCCAGGATCATTCAGAGCCGTTCGCCCTGCTGTTCGCCGGAACTCCGGCCGTTCAGATCCGTCCGGCCCAGTTCGTGATCGTCCGTTCGGGTGGCTCCCAAGGTGGCTCCGGGGAAGCACTCATCGGCGTCCCAGGACGGGGAATCGCTCCTCCACCGCAACGAGCGCTTCCACAAGCGGCGGGAGGTCTGTTTGGTCCAAGCCCTCGACCACGAAGTGAAGGGTGTTCCGCATCCCCGGATCATCGGCCACGATCCCGGAGACCGACAGCGAGCCTGTGGGATGACATTCGACGGTGAGCTCTATCCAATGTTCGGTGGAGGAAAGCGTGGCGCTCCCCCCGACCTGTGCGTAGAGGCGCTCCAAAGCCACTCGGAAGTCGCGGAGTTCATCGACTCGAAGCCCTGCGTCGATCGTGGCGGTGAACCCGCCGATGTGTACATAGATGGGCGAGGTCAGCCAGTTGCCGTCCCAGAAGTCGGTACAGCCCGGATGCATGCGGTCGAGGACCTGGATCCGTACATGATCGGACTGCTCGTCCCGACCGATGATGATCTCCGCGTGATCCATGCGGCCACTTTCTCCGAAGATGCGATCATGAAGCTATGACGTCGATCAGAAAGGGCCATGCCGCGTAGGCGCCCTTCGGCGGTCCGCACGCGGGAATCGGTGTGCGAACCCCCCAGAGCTTCGATCCATGATGTTCCCGGGCTCGGGCGCCAGGCCATGGCGGCAGTGGTCGCCCTGGAACACACTCGCATGCGGCCCGGGTGAGGTGGCTGCGGCGTTACTGGCCTGGACGCAGGCGGTCATCCCCTGCACCCTCGACCGGATCGCGCCGACCTGCATGTGTCCTGAGTGCTGTGGAGACGAGCCCCGCCGGCGACTCCAACAGGCGCTCATCGCAGTGCCGCGCTGGGCCAGATCCCACCTGTACGCCGTGATCCTCCCCATCCCGCGGCCAGTAGTTCGCCGAGGAATGTCTCCAGGGGCATGCGCTGGCAGTGAATTGACATCCTGCCGTTCGCCACGGACAGGTCGCTCCACTCGTGGCTGTAGTAGGAGCCGCCGAAGTGCCGCCAGTCGGCGGTGGGGTGGCAGGTGGAAATCAGGAGCCATCCACCGGGTCGCAGAACGCGGTGTAGCTCGGTGAGCATTTGTGCGCGGTTCCTGATGTGCTGGATGACGAGGGCGCACAGGACCCGGTCTTCGGCTCTTGGTGTGCTGCCAGGAACACCTGCAAGCGCTGCTAACTCAGAGCAACAGAATCACGGCTCAGTCCAGCAGGTCCGGACGTCGGTTGTTGAGGACGCGGCGAGCTGTCACGAACCGCTCGTGAAATTCCTTGGCGACTCGCGCCGGTAGCGCTGACGAAGGACGCGGTCGAGATCTCCGGACCTGTTGACGAAGTCGTTCAGCGATCTGCGGTCGATGTCGCGAGCTCCGCGATGCTGAGCCGCTGGGTCATCGGACCCTCCGCGGTTCCAGGCTACGCCGACAAGACGGGACAAGGCGGTCGGATGTGACAACTTTGGACGAAGAATCTTCATCTAACGCGCCGTGGACGCATTGAGCGCGGGGGATCCGCAGCACATCGGGGATTACTGGCTGGCTGGACGCCTTGGTTCGGGCGGACAGGGAGTCGTGTACGAGGCCTACGACCCCGAAGGACACAGGGTCGCCATCAAGGTGCTGCACGCGTCGGACGACGGCGGCAGCCGTGACCGCTTCGTCAAGGAGGCGACTGCGGCCGGCCGGGTGGCCTCGTTCTGCACGGCCCGGGTGCTCGCCACCGACCTGGAGGGAAGCAAGCCGTACATCGTCTCGGAGTACGTGGCAGGGCCGAGCTTGCGCAAGGCCGTGAACGAGGGCCGCAGGTTCGCCGAGGACGACCTCCACCGGCTGGCGACGGCGATCGCCACCGCGTTGACCGCGATCCACGATGCGGGCGTCATCCACCGCGACCTGAAGCCGGACAACGTGCTGCTCGGCCCGGACGGTCCGCGCGTGATCGACTTCGGCATCGCCCGTACCCTGGACATGTCGCTGACGAGGACGGGCGAGATCTCGGGCACGCCCAGCTACATGGCGCCCGAGGTGTTCATCGGGCAGCGCGCGGGAGCGCCCGCCGACGTGTTCGCGTGGGGTGCCGTCGTTGTGTTCGCCGCCACGGGGCAGGATCCGTTCAAGGCGGACAACCTGGGCGGCGTGATGCACCAGGTGCTGTCCTCCGCACCGGACCTGAGGGCGTTGCCGCCGCGGCTGGCCCGGCTGGTGGCGGCGGCGATGGCGAAGGATCCCGCCGCCAGGCCCGCGGCACGCGACCTGCTGCTCGCGCTGGTCAGCGGCAACGCCGCCGACACCAGGGGCCTGCTGGCCGCGGGCAGCCGCTCGGCGCAGGGCGTGCACGGGTCCGACCAGGGTGATCCGGCGCTCGGCACGATCGCGGAGGACGCCTACGCGGCACTCGCGCCAGAGGAGCGCGACCTGGCCGCCGAGGTGTTCCTGCGGATGGTGACCGTGGACGAGGACGGGTACGAGAGCGGACGGTGGGCCTCGCGCGAGGAGCTGTACGGCGGGCGCCCAGAGCGCGAGGCGGCGGCGGTCGAGCGGATCCTGCGGGCGTTCTCGTACGTGGTGACCACGAAGGACACCTCGGTCGCCCTGTCCAGGCCCGCGCTGCTGAGGGCCTGGCCGCGGCTGCGCATGTGGGTGGACGCCGACCGCGATGGCCTGGCCGTACTGGGCCAGATCTCCGCGGCGGCAGGGCGCTGGTCCGACAACGGCAGGCGGGACGGCGACCTGCTCCAGGGCAGCCGCCTCGAGCAGGCGCTCAACTGGGCGGCGACCGGTCGCCGTCACGTGACGCTCACCCCCGCCGAGAGGGACTTCCTGCGGGCAGGCACCGAGCTGACCAGGAAACGGACCCGCCGCAGGACGTTGACCACGATCGCGCTGGCCGGGCTGCTGGTCGTGGCCATGGTCGCCGGAGGGCTGGCCGTCTATCAGCGGCAGCAGGCCACCGAACAGCGCGACATCCTCACCGCCAAACAGGTGGCGACGGAGGCCGACCGGATGCGCACGACCGACCCGGTCAAGGCGATGCTGCTGAGCGTGGCCGCCTGGCGGGTCTCACCGCAGTTGGAGGCCCGATCCAGTCTCATCGCCTCCCTGCAGCAGCAGGAGACGGCGGTCTTCCGCGATCCCCTGGTCAAGGGCCTTGCCCACCGCGCCCTCAGTCATGACGGCCGCACACTCGTCAGCGTCAGCGAGGCCGGCGTGAACGTCTACGACGTCCGCACCCGCAAGCGCACCGGTGGCTGGGCCGGGCTGAGGCTGAAGGACGGAACTCCTCAGGAGCCGGCGCTCAACAAGAGCGGCCGCCTGCTCGCCCTGACGATCGGTTCAGAGCTCGGAGTCTGGGACCTCACCTCGGGCAAGCAACTGGTGCGGCGGTCCCTGTCGGAACGCGGCGGGTTCAGCGCGATCTGGGGTGAGCACGAGTCGATCCTCACCGTGATGTACCAAGGTGACATCGTCTACCTGTTGGACGTGGCGACCGGCAAGCAGTTCGGCAAGGCTCTCTACACGGACGGCGGCACGGTGCCGTGGCAGCCTCCGCTCGTCGATCCGACAGGCAACACCTGCTGCTGACGGGTGGGCGCTTCGACGAGCTGGCGCTGCCGGACTGGACCCCGGAGCGGCGCCTAGCGCCCTGCCGCACTCACGTGGACGTGGCGGCTTTCACCCCGGACGGCAAGACCATCGCCTGCGCGGCCGCCACGATCGCGCTCGTCGACGCGGCGACCGGTCGTGAGCACAAACTGGGCGATGACGACTGGGCCTGCGACATCTGCACGAAACCCGGGGCCCAGCTGCGCTTCAGCCAGGACGGCGACTACCTGGCCGCCTTCGCTGCACGCGAGCTGCGCGTGTGGAAGGTCGCCGACCGGAAGCAGATCCTCAGCTACCGGGCCGAGGACGAGCTGACCGACCTTCGGTTCGACCCCGACGGCAGGACCCTGCGCTACCTCTACGACAACATGGTCATCAGCCTCGACCTGTCCCCGAGAGCCGGCGCCACCCATGTCAGGAAGGGAGTGGCGAAACTCAGCCCCGGAGGACGGTGGGTGGCGATGGAGGATCCCGATCAAAACCGCCTCGGCCTTTGGGACCTGCGCGGCCGCAAGGAGGTGGCGACGTTCCCGCTCCGCGAATTCGGGGCATGGGGATTCGACCGAACCGGCACACGTATGCTCATCGCCGACATCACGAGCGTGCGGCTGATCGACCTCGCGACACGCAAGAAGCTCTGGCAGATCTCCACGCCCCACACGAACACGAACAACCCCGAACGTGTCGACTTCAGCCGGGACGGCAAGACGATCGCGCTCACGCTCCAGCCATCCTCCCAGGAGGGCAGCTTCCGGCTACTCGAGGTGGATACCGCCGATGGGCGCGTCCTGCGCACGTTCAGCTCGCAGATCGGCGGCGGGCCGTACACGCCGGACGGGCGCCTCGCCTCGACTTTCGGAAGGTTCATCGACCTCACCACCGGCAAGCCGGTCGACGCGGCCTTCGATGTCGTACGCGGCGCCTCGGCAGTGGCCGTCAGCGACCAGGGGCGGCTGGCGTTCAGCGCCGGTCCGGCCGGCCGCATCGCGATGTGGACGGTCCAGGGGCCGGCCCAGATCACGCCGGTCCTGCGCGGGACGACGGGTGAGATCGCAGAACTGGCCTTCTCCCCGAAGGGCGACCTGCTCGCCAGCGTGACCATGGAGGGCATCCTCCAAATCTGGGACGTCAACGCCATGCGGCGGCTCGGCGGCGCGTTCAACCTGCACGGCTCCCAGATCACCTCGCTCGCCTTCAGCCCGGACGACTCCACCCTCTACGCCGCCGACTGGGGTTCCGTCTACAAGATCCCGATCGGTGCCGAGCGGATCGTCCAGGACGTGTGCCGCCGTGCCGGGCACACGCTCTCCCCGGCCGACTGGGCTGCCTTCCTCAAGGACGTGCCCTACCGCGACATCTGCCCGACCAGGCAGCCATAGTGAGCTGGTCTTGAATGCACGGGTCACCATGAGGCGCATCCTGTTCGATTTCCTGCGTGTGGCGATGCGCATCCTCTGCCAATCTCAAATCTCAGTGAGATCCCAAGAGACCCGCAAGGTCCCACGACAAGTCACCAGAGCCTCGAAGGCTGACATCGCTGAAGGAGCAGGGCCTCGCATGACCATGAGGCGTCCTGCTTCATGTCTGCTCAGTGACGCGGTGGCCGAACAGCAGCGACGCAATTCAGCCCGTCAGGAAGGACGGCGCTTCGCCAACCCACTCCTCGCTCAGCCTCACTCCGGTGGCGAGCTCGATGGCCGTCAGAGCGGCAGCCCGCCAGCTTTCCCCCTCTCCCAATCGAAACAGGGAAGGACCGCCTGCACCTGCGGCCACCGCTCCCAACCAGGCAGCCACATCGGCCAGAGGTGAAGGTGGAGCTCCCCACTGGAAGCACCACCTTCGCCTCTGGCCCCTGGTCTGCTGGGCTTGTCCTGGGGCGATGGTGACGGGACGATCAGGCTTCCACCTCAACCACTGACCGCCTGGTGTTCGTCGAGATCATCCTTGATCCCGAGGCCCCCGCCGGAGGCATAACAGGGTCCGGGTAGTAATCGATGAAATCCAACGCCGCTGGTAGGAGTCTCTCGAACTCCCATAAGTCCCATGCAGATCGGGTCGCTACCGCCCCTGCTGCGCCAGTAGGGCTCGCTCCTCCGTTGGAGAGAAACCATTCCGCAGGGGTGGTTCACCGCGCTCGCGATCCCAGGCCAATACGTCGGCCGCCGTCACCTCCAGCGGGGTCGCGGGCATGCCCGCCGCACGGGCCCCGCGCCGAGCTGCGCTGCTGCGTTGGCCAGTTCGTCCGCACCAGCGGGAACAGCGGTGGCACCGCGTCGGGTGACACCGGCACGATCTCGACTTCAGTGCCCGCCACCCGCGCACAGGTCTCGATGAGTGCCACGAGCGTGGTCGGCTCAGCAGGACCCACCGCGTTGAACGCGCCGGGGCGCTCGTCAATGAGCAACCGCACCACCAGGCGAGCCAAGTCGCGCGAGTCGATGATCTGCACCGGCTGCTTGGGGTCTGCGGGCAGCGCCACCGGCCCGCCGTGCGAGGCACGTCGCACCCAGTACGTGAACATGTCCGATGGGTCGTGTGGCCCGGCCACCTTTCCCGGCCGCACGATCGTCGCTCGCGAGCCGTACCGGGCCATCACATCGTCTTCACATGCCACCTTGAGCGGACCGTAGGTGTCGTCGTCGAGCTCCTCGGTGTCGCGCACCTGCGGCCGACGCGGAGCGTCCTCGTCCGAACCCGGCCCCACGCCAGTGCGCTGATACACCGCGTGGCTTGAGATGAACAGGTATCGGCCAACCCGGTCCCGGAGCGCGTCCATCGACTGCGCGACGTGGCGCGGCACGTAGCCGCTGACGTCCACGACCGCGTCCCATGTGCCATCGTGCAGTGCTGCGTAGTCGCCGATGTCGCGGTCGCCGATGAGTCGGGTCAGCTGGGGGAACAAGTCGGTCCCGGTCTTGCCTCGGCCGAACAGGGTCACCTCGGCATCGGCGCGCAGGCATCCTCTACGATGGCGCGACCCACAAAAGATGTACCGCCAAGAACAAGAATCCGCATGGCCAGCGACAGTACCAAGAGGAATCACGAAGGGCTCTGAGGAACTGGTCAAGGTGGAGCACCCACAGGCCTAGCCAAAGACCCGTTCGGAGTGGCGCGGCCGGCGGAATGCCGTAGGCACCCGAAGGGCGAGCGCAGGCGAGTTCGGCCGGCGGCGCCACGGCGGAAAGTCATCCCCGTTGCTGTGCTGTTGAGATCAGTGAACCTGATGAGTTCGTGCCTCTGCGCAGCCCGAGTGGCGGGCGCGCGCGATAACGGCCCCCAGACCCGCACGCGTAGCGTGCGGGTCACAAGCTCGGGCCGCGTGGCGGCGTGGCCGATCACCGTATGGGCGTTCTCGTCCTCCTGGCCCTCCTCTTCGGCCTGCGTCGTGGGGAAGCGCTCGGGCTGATGTGGAGCTCCTTCGACGCGGACGCCCGCACACTTCGCGTGACCCACGCGGTCAAGCGGATCAAGAACCGCTCCCCCAACGCCACGACACGGACGAGAATCGTGATCAGTGAGCTCAAGACCAAACGCTCCCGCCGTACCCTCTGCCTCACACCAGAGCTGATCGAGGTGATCAGGCGTCACAGGTCCGCTCATCATCAGGAGCGGCTCCAGGCCGGCGAGTCCTGGACTGAGCATGGGCTGATGTTCCCAACTTCTTTCGGCAACCCGTCCGACCCGGACACCTTCTCGCACCTGTTCTCCAGGTTGGCCAGGAAGGCGGGCCTCGGTCACTGGCATCCGCACGAGCTGCGCCACTCCGGCGCCTCGCTCATGCTCGCCCAAGGCACTCCGCTGCACGTCGTCTCCGAAGTGCTCCGCCACGCCAGCATCGCGATCACGAAGGATGTCTACGGGCATCTGCTGGAGGGCGAGAGGCGCGCGGCAACGGAGGCCATTTCGACCGCCCTCCTGGGGAAACAGTCTCCGGTGGCTCCCAACGACAAGGAAGACACCGGATGAAGCACCGAAACGACAAGGCCCCTGATGGCGTAATGCCTGTTCAGGGGCCTTGTCGTTTGCAGAGCCGACGTGGGGAATCGAACCCCAAACCTTCTGTTTACAAGACAGATGCTCTGCCGATTGAGCTACGTCGGCACGGCCCAACAGTCTAGACGCTACCGCCGCCGATGACGAGCGACCTCGTACAACGTCACCCCAGCCGCCACCCCTGCGTTGAGCGACTCCGCCGCCGCATGCATCGGGATGCGGGCCACCACGTCGCACTGTTCGCTCACCAACCGCGACAACCCCTTCCCCTCGGACCCGACCACCACGACGAGAGGCTCCTGAAGGAGCTCCACCTCGTCGATGTCGACACGGCCCGCGCCGTCCAGGCCCACCACGAACAGGCCCGCCTCGCGGTACTCGCGCAGCGCGGCCGTCAGGTTGGACGCGCGGGCGACGCGGAGGTTGGCGAGGGCGCCCGCCGAGGTCTTCCATGCGCCGCCGGTGACGCCGGCCGCCCTACGTGAGGGGATGAGCATTCCGTGCGCGCCGAAGGCCGTGGCCGAGCGGGCGATGGCGCCCAGGTTGCGCGGGTCGGTGACGCCGTCGAGCGCGACGATCAGCGGGACCTCGGCGGCGTCGTGGGCGATCTCGAGGAGCTCGGAGGGGTGCGCGTAGGAGTAGGCCGGGATCTGCAGGGCGACGCCCTGGTGGACGGCGCCCTCGGTGAGCCGGTCGAGCTTGTCGCGGCTGACCTCGAGCAGCGCGACACCGTTGTCCGCGGCGACCTTGATGGCCTCGCGGACGCGGTCGTCGTTGTCGATGCGCTGGGCGACGTAGAGCGCGTTGGCCGGGACGCCCGCCACAAGCGCCTCGAGGACCGGGTTGCGCCCGCCGATGTACTCGGGCGCGTCCTCGGAGCGCTTCTGCCGTACCGGAGCCTTGGAGGAGGCCCCACCCCGATCCTCGCGGGCGATGCGCTCACCGCGCGCCTTGTCCTTGTACCAGTGCCTCATGTGCGCAGGCGGAGTCGCGCCCTTGCCTTCCAGGGACCGGCGTACGTTGCCACCTGTGCCCTTGGCCGGTCCCTTCTTCTTGGAGGGCCTGCCCGACGCTCTTCCACCTGCTGCCATGCAACCAAGGGTACTAGCGGGACAACTCCCATCGCGCCCCGTGCGGAGTGTCCTCGACCGTGACGCCCGCCGCGGTGAGCCCGTCCCTGATCGCGTCGGCGGCCGCGAAGTCCTTGCGCGCCCTGGCCAGGGCGCGCTGGTCGAGGGCCACCTTGACGAGCGCGTCGACCACCGGACGAAGGCCGGAGTCGCCCGTGCGCCACTGCGGCGAACGCGGGTCGAGGCCCAGGACGTCGAGCATGGTCTGGGTTTCGGCCAGCAGCCTGGCCACGGCCTCCTTGTCGCCGCGCGCCAGCGCCACGTTGCCCTCGCGCACCACCTCGTGGATGACCGCGAGGGCCTGGGGCGTGCCCAGGTCGTCGTCGAGGGCGTCGACGAAGGCCTGGGGCAGGGGCGCGTCGGCGTCGACGTCGTGGATGACCTCGGCCGCCCGTGTGACGAATCCCTCGATGCGCTGGTAGGCGGCGGCCGCCTCGAGCAGCGCCTCCTCGGAGTAGTCGATCGAGGAGCGGTAGTGCGGCGCCGCCAGGTAGTAGCGCAGCTCCACCGGCCTGACCCGCTCCAGCAGGTCGGGGATCAGCAGCGAGTTGCCGAGCGACTTGCTCATCTTCTCGGCGCCGATCTTGAGCATGCCGTTGTGCATCCAGTAGCGGGCGAACCCGTCGCCGGCGGCCTGCGACTGCGCGATCTCGTTCTCGTGGTGCGGGAAGATCAGGTCGATCCCGCCGCCGTGGATGTCGAAGGTGGAGCCGAGGTACTTGGTGGCCATGGCCGAGCACTCCAGGTGCCAGCCGGGACGGCCAGGCCCCCACGGCGTGGGCCAGATCGGCTCGCCGGGCTTCTCGCCCTTCCACAGCGCGAAGTCGCGCGGGTCGCGCTTGCACGACTCGTCGTCGGTGTCGCCGGCGGCGCGCATGTTCTCGAGCTTCTGGTTGGACAGCTTGCCGTACTCGGAGGCGTAGGACTGGACGTTGAAGTAGACGTCGCCGCCCGAGGCGTAGGCGTGGCCGCGCTCGATGAGGCGCTGCATGAGCGTGACCATCTCGGGCACGTGCCCGGTCGCTCGCGGCTCGACGGTCGGCGGCAGGCAGCCCAGCGTGTCGTAGGCCCAGGCGAAGGCGCGCTGATTGCGCTCGGCGACGACGAACCACGGCACGCCCTCGGCCGCGGCCACCCGAATGATCTTGTCGTCGATGTCGGTCACGTTCCGGCAGAACGTCACGTCGTAGCCGGAACGCGTCATCCAGCGCCTGAGCACGTCGAAGTTCACACCGGAGCGGATGTGCCCGATGTGCGGAGGCGCCTGCACGGTGGCCCCACACAGGTAAATCGACGCCCGGCCGGCTTCGACCGGAACGAATTCACGGATGGCGCGCGTACTGGTGTCGTATAGGTGCAGGCTCACGAACGCAAGGCTAACGCCTCACCCCGCCTCACAGGCCGAAGAATCAGCCCCTGAGAGTCACCTTCTCGGCACGGATGCGTACGATCAGGCGCTCGTTGCCGGGCGTGTCCTCCCACGGCTTGCCCGTGTACTTGTGCGAGAGCTCCTGGATCAGCTCGCCGGTGGGGTCGTCCTCCATGACCACGCGGCCCCGCACCTCGGCGTACCGGAACGGGTTGGCGGGATCGATGACGAGGATGCTGGCCCTGGGCTCGCGCGCGAAATTACGCGGCTTGCGCCGTCCCTTCACCGTGGAGAACAGGATGTCGTCCCCATCGGTCCGCACCCAGACCACGCTCGACTGCGGTCCGCCGTCGGGGTTGATGCTCGTCACTGTGGCGTAGTTGGCGGCGTCGAACAGCTTACGTACGTCCTCGTTCATGAACACCATTGTTCTGTAGGCTCGAACCCGCCATGGATGTGACTCCCCCCTCCGCTCTGCGCCGCATCGGCATCGCGCTCGCCGGGCTCGCCGTCGCGGGCCTGACCGCCGCCGCCTGTGTCCTCTCCTTCGACGACCTGCGCGCCCTCGCCGTTCTCGGTACGGCCCGCGCCGACCTCGCCTATCTTTACCCCGCGGGCTTCGACGCCCTGCTGGTGGTCGCGCTGATCAGCGTGCTGCTGCTGCGCTCGGGGCGACTGCTCGTGCGCGCCCAGGCGGCCGTCGTGCTGGTCCTGCTCATCGTGGCCGCCGCCACCGTCAACGTGCTCGCCGCGGTCGGCGGTCTCGGCCGCCTGCCCGCCCAGCCGGTGGCGGTGGGCGTCGCGGTCACGCCGTGGGTGCTGCTGGCGGTGGCGCTGTGGCTGTGGCTGGTGCTGATCAAACACGTGCAGACGCGCCGCGCGACCCCCGACGAGCCAGGCGGTACGGCGGAGCCCGACATCCTGCCCTTCCGCGGACATCGTGAGGCGCCTCCCCTGACCGGCTCGGCCGAGCAGGAGCCCGAGCCGACCCCGGTGATCGGGCCCACCGCTGCTCCGGAGACGCCGCCGGTGTCGCAGCTCCCCTCGATCCCCGAGCCCTCCATCCCGGTGTCGGAGCGTGTCGCCCGATGGGAGGCCGAGTCGCACAGGAGGGTCGAGGCGGAACGGCGCGCCGTACCCGAGCCACGCCTGGACCCCGACCCCCTGGATCTGGAGCCACGCCCGGACCCCGACCCCTCGGGCCAGGCGCCCGCAGGCGCTCCCGGCACGGCGGAGACCCACCCGGCCGGCCACCCAACGGACGGCCACCCGACGGAGGCCCGCCCAACGGACGGTCACCCGGCGGAGGCCCGCTCAGCGGACGCCGCCGCGGAGGAGCCCGTCCGAGCGGATGACGCCGTAGAGGCGGCTCGCGCCGCCGAGGAGGCTCGCGCGGAGGACGCTCGCAGCGCCAAGGCTCAGGCGGAGGCTCGCGCTGAGGAGATCCGCGCGGAAGCTCTCCGGGCAGAGGCTCTCCGGGCAGAGGCTCTCCGGGCAGAAGCTGAGGAGGCTCGCCTGCGGGAGGTCGCCCTGGAGGAGGCTCGACTGCAGGAGGAGGCTCGCAGGGAGGAGATGCGGCTGGAGGAGAGCGCGCCGGTGACCTGGGAGGCCCCGGAGGACGCCACCGCGCCGCACCACCCTCTCTCGCAGGACGACACGGCCCCACATCACCTCCCCTCGTCGGATGACACGGCGCCGCACCACATCCCCTCGGCGGCCGCGCATTCAGAAACCCAGGAGCCATCGGCAGCCCCCCGAGCCGCCGAAGTCGAGCCCGCCCACGAAGCCGCGCCCGCTCCTGAGCCCGTGCCTGAGCCCGAGCCCGCGCCCGAGCGGCGGCGGCCCGTTCGCTGGGGGGATCTGCGCAGGACCCCGCCCGCCGACGTGCTCGTCCACCCCCGCCCCGACGCCAACCGCGACGCCGACACCCAGCCCGTCCGCGTCATCACCGACCACACCCCGAACCCTCAGAAGACGTTCGCCGTGGCCGACGGCCCCGACCCTGGCCACGGCCCCGAGGCGGCCGACGAGACCGAGCCCACGCACGGCCCCGCCCAAGCCGGCCCGCATCCCACCGGAGATGCCACAGCGCCGCAGGACCCCGGCGAGCCTCCGGCACCGGACCGTGCCGCGGACCCCTCCGCTCCGTCCACCGGGGACTCCACGGGCGAGCACGACGCGCCGTACGCCGACGCCCCCTCAGGACGCCGACGCAGCACCCCACGCCCACCCGAGGAGTAACCCTCGAGCCCGCCCCGGCGACGGAGTGGCCCTCGAGCCGCGAGTGGTTCAGGCCAGGAGGCTCTATCAAGCCCAGGCGACCGAAGCGGCTCAGGAGAGCAAGTCGGGCGGCCCCAAGCGGGAGAGTCAGCCGCGCCAGGTGAGCGCCAGGTGAGCGCCAGGCGAGCGGCCGAGAGGGAGCCGCAGCGGGCGGCAGAAGAGGGGGCCGCAGCGAGGGCCGCAGTGGGCGGCAGGAAGAGGGCCGCAGTGGGCGGCCGGGAGGGGCGTGGTGGGCGGCGGAGAGGGGCCGCGGTGGGCGGCTGCCGTACGAGACGCTCCCCTGCCCCCCGAACACCGCCGGCAAGCCACGATCGCCGGTGCGCTGAGCGCACCGGCGATCTGATGGCCTAGAGGTCGGTCTCCCTGAGGGATGCTGCTGAAGAGGGAACGGGAGACAGACCCGTCCTACGGGACGGCGGCAGCCTCCGTCTCAGCGCGCGAACGCCTCACTCCCCGAGGTTCGGCGAGGCTGAGAGGAGCCTCCTGCCGCCTAAACGCTCGTGCCGCGACGGAGACCCGCCACGATGCCGACGCCGACAACGGCCAGGACGACCTGCATCACCAGTTCGATCCAGTCGATGCCAGGCGTCGTCTGTACGCCCAGGACCTGGGCGAGAGCGGTGCCGATCAGTGCCGCCACGATGCCGACCACGATGGTCAGGATCCAGCCGATGGCCTGCCTGCCGGGAAGCAGAAGACGACCGATCGCGCCGATGACGGCACCG